>CAWIMY010000001.1:0-165260 GCA_963837355.1 uncultured Saprospiraceae bacterium
TAGTGCGTCGAGTTCCTCGGCTGATCTGTCCTTGAAGCGTTATCGGTTTACGGGTAAGGAACGGGACGAGGAAACGGGCTTAGATTATTTTGGAGTTCGGTATTATGCTTCTTGGTTGGGTCGCTGGACATCGGGCGACCCTGGGGGTTTTGTGGATGGGTTGAATTTGTATCGGTATACTCGGAATAATCCTGTTAATGGGGTGGATGCTTTAGGGTACAATACAGAAGACCCGCCACCAATTACATTTCCAGAGAATGCCAAAAAAGGCGATACCTATACACCTGGAGCAGAACAAGGAACGAACTGGACATATATTTACGGAGGAGAGCAAGACGGTTGGATGCCTTTGCAGGTAATGGATACCGTAGAAGTGACCGCAGAAAAAACTTGGCTGGATAAATTAAAAGATGTTGGGCGTAATGTTTTAGCTTTTGCGCAAGGGTTTTCTAATGCTTACTTATCCGATACTATTGGAACAGATCTGTCTCATGTTCCTTATGGGGGGACGCCTGGAGATGCTTTTTACTATGGTCAGAAGTTAGGACACTTAGTGGCCTTTGTACAGGGCGTTTACGAGATGGGACAAGGAATAATGATGGCAACAGGTGGAACTATTGCCACTATAGGGTCTGGTGGCACACTTGCTTTGGCTGGCTCAGCAACTGTTGCAGTTGCAGGAGTGGCAATGGCTGGACACGGTTACTTTACAGCTAACAGAGCAGCCGAAAACTTGTTTGGAGGAGAGGATACAAGAATGAAGATGGAGGACAATGTAAATGACGGAGATTTACCAGAATCCAACCTTCCAGAAGAGGTACCTGTAGAGCCTGAATTTGACTGGAATACTAATAGAACTCCCGATATTCCTTCTCCAGAACATCAAAAGTGGAAAACTATTACCGAACCTCGCTACTTTCAAAAAGCACTAGAGAAAAAATTTGGAAAAGGAGCTGTTGAAACTTATAAAAGAGACATTCAAGCACAATTAGCTACTGGAGCAAGCGGAAAGAACATTCATGCTTTAAGAGGAGATTTAAAAGGGTGGAGTGCAATAGATATCCCTAACACTGGGAAAGGAAGAGGAGGAGGAAGAATTATATTCAGAGAAGTAGATGGAGGAATAGAAATAAAAGGATTTGTAAAAGGCCATGATTACAAAAAGATAATAGAAAATTAATGACAATGGAAACTGAATTCCCAGATTATCATGTTTGGAACATGAAGAAGGCCATAGCAGAGTTTATTGTGCCAAGATTGAAAATATATATAGAGAAAGTGGAAAATGATGAGATAGTTAGTTTACCAAAATGGATAGAAGAAACGGTAGATATTTCTGGTTACGAGGAAGACAGCATAATAAAAGAATGGAAAGTTATTTTGAGTCATATTCTCTTCCCCTTTGATTACGAAATTAATCAGAGTAAATATTCATACTTAGATCCAAAGTATATTGAAGAACGCAAAAAAAAAGGTTTGGAATTATTTTCAATATACTATTATAATCTTTGGGACTAAGATTAAAAAACAAAACAAGGTAAAACAGGCAAAGCGGTGTTCCTCCTCGGAAGTCAGCCGACCAGTAGCGCGCCAGTTCTGAAAAACAGAAAGCACTACGCTAGTCGCTGCGTTCTGTCACGCTTCTGGGGCTGCCATGCTCGTTGTCACGGCGGTTCCCGTCCTTGTAGCCTCGTCGTAGCCTGCGTTACAAGCACTGCACCGCCCTAGTGTGCGTCCCTGCTGGGAGCCGCCTAGCGGCATAGCTTTTATTTTCAATTGAAAAAACAAATGGTAGCTATTTGCCAAAAAAGCCCCAATTCGAATAAATCGGGTTGGGGCTTTCAGGTGTCAGCGCATCAGCAAACAGGTTGCTTTTCCTGCGCTGTACTAGTCGCTCCTTACGCTATCGGGTCGCTGTGGTCAAAGACCCGTTGTCCTCTCTTTTACAGCCGCTGGGCGCGGCTGATGGCTTAATAGGGGGAGTTGTTTTTATTTCGCTGTCGCTGCATAAAAACAAACCTTGGAGCTACGGCAGGCGCTGCACCCCGCAGAAGCAGCCGCCGCGCCTGCCGCAGCTCCAAGGCAAAAATTAATCTTGTTTAAGCATAGCTTTTATAACTCTGTAGAGAGCTTGTTTATCCTCTAGTTCTAACTTATCCAATTTCTTCAATTGGCCGTTTATTAGATCGTTTGTATACTCCTCGTTTGATTGGAAAGTTTTAGGGTCTCGTACTAGTTCATCTACAGTCATACCAAAGAAATCAGCCAGACTTATTATTGCTTCAATAGATAGTTCTCTTTCCCCGTTTTCAACTTTAGAATAATTAGAACGATGCATGTTCAAGGTCGTAGCAATTTGCTGCTGTGTTAGCTTCCTTTCCTTTCTAAGCTTCTTCAAGTTCTTCACTAAATACTTCATATCGTCACTTATTTTGTACGAAATTAACGGAAAATATGGTTTTGAGACTATAAAAAGGGGTGATTAGTGTTTTACTTGTTGCCTATTTGGAACTTATTTAGTATGTTTGCTTGGTTGATTGTTCCATATTGGGACTATTTAAATTTAAAAACTAAGACAAATGCGAAAAAGAAAGTTAGAAGAGAGTTTCACGGTGCATGAGGCGTTGCGCCATTCGCTTATTGAGGTGGAAGAAGACGGACGGGCAAGATGTCCGTTCCACAAAGGCAAAATAAAACATCTCAAACACTATCCCGAATTGAACGCAGTGGCGTGTTTAAATCCAAAATGCGTACATTACCGCAAGGTGTTTACTTCGGTTGATTTGTTAAGCGCAGTAGCGGCAGGTAGTCGGGCTGACTTGAAAGCGTTGGCCGAAGATTTGTTAATAGAAGAATTGGAAGCTTACCGCGCTACGGGCGTACAACCTCTATACCCAAAATACGATGAAAAAGATTGGGAGGAGACGGAAGAAGAAACCAGTAAAGGAGTGGACACCAGCCCACGAAATGGACACCCCGTGGACACTAGGTGGACACCAGAAAGTAGTTAAGTTATTGATAAGTAGTCTTTTAAACTCTAGCGTTCATTATCCACCAAAAATGAACGAGGGGTGATAAAAAAAGCACTAATTTACAGTAGTTTTGATCGTAAAAAGTGGACACCAGCAAAAGAAGGTAAACTCAACCTTGGAACACTAGGGAACACCACAGGAACACTAGGATAGTTCTAAGTGTCTACTATTCAGAAGTTAAGGAGCTGGCGTTCTACGTTCCGAGAATTTATATAAGGGGGTGTTTTAAGGTACAGAAACGGTTGTGGAACACTTTGGAACACAATGGAACGGCCTTGGAACACTTTTGGAACACATTATTAAGCCTAAGTTATTGATAGCTAGTATTTAATGCAAAAGTATTCCAAAATTTCTAAAAATGAACAAGGGGTAGTTCTAAAATACTAGTATTTACAGTAATAAGGACAGTAGTTACTAGTAGTTGAAAAAACAATAGAAAAGGATATAGAGCCTTATTTTTTCACTTGAAATTTTTTCAGTTGAGAAAATAAGGCTATTTTTATTGTGGTATAGCAAAAGATTGTACAGAGGCGTTTTTGAGGGTGTGCAGAGGAATTTGAAATAAGTGTACAGGTTATTATCAATATAGGGATCGGCTTGGTTCATCCGTAATAGAAGCGAATGAAGTGGGCCAAGTGATTAGTTATGAGGAGTATTATCCATATGGGGCTACGGCTTATAGTGCGTCTTCTT
Source organism: uncultured Saprospiraceae bacterium (assembly GCA_963837355.1). GTDB lineage: Bacteria > Bacteroidota > Bacteroidia > Chitinophagales > Saprospiraceae > Aureispira. The sequence goes on from CAWIMY010000001.1 coordinate 3,726, forward strand.
CCTCGGCAGATTTGAGTTTGAAGCGGTATCGGTTTACGGGGAAGGAACGGGATAGTGAAACGGGCTTGGATTATTTTGGGGTGCGGTATTATGCTTCTTGGTTGGGGCGCTGGACGAGTGGCGATCCTGGGGGCTTTGTGGATGGGTTGAATTTGTATCGGTATACTCGGAATAATCCTGTGAATGGGATTGATGCGAAAGGGTATAGTACGGAGGACCAATTGATCCACCACCTTTAATATTGAGTAGTGTAAACAATAAGGGGTTTGACTATAAAGTGACTCATAGATCTTTTGCTCCTTGGGAAGAATTTGGTGATTTATTCCGTATATCTCAAAAAAGATTTTGGGGCGATAATAGAGGTTTTTCTTTAAATAAGCATAGCAATTATACACCAGCCAGAGATTTTGATCTAGCTTCTTCAAGATTACATGGCTGGGCAAATATATCCTTGGGAAATGATGGCTTTATCAATGATGATTATGGACAAACTTCGAGTCAAACAATAGGTCATTATAATTTTGCTGGAGCCAAAAATTCTATTGATTGTGCCCCATCTAGAAAGGAGGCAAAGTATAAAGGAAATGGTGATCTTGATTATGAGCAAGTCGCAACATTCCAAAACAATGTTCTAGAAATGAGAATAGAAGGAAGTGATCCTTTGATTGGTTTTCCGATAGTAGCGCCTGATATAGATTGGACACAGAAACTTTCATTCTCTGTAATAGAAGTAAAGGGCGAGCCATTCCTACAAGTTGAAGGTCGAGTCAGAGGTAAGAATTTTCCAGCATATGAATCTTTCATAGAAGATGCTAAAGGTAAGAAACTATTTCTTTATACAAAGGCCGTAGATGGTGGAAGATTAGACTTAGCTTCAGAGTTAATTGTCAATACTTATGACCACGATGAAAAATTCTTACTGGACATAGGTATAGATGACCAAGGTAATTTTACAGATGAAATATGGAGTTGGGAGTGTATAAACTGCCTTAATTCTAAGGGTGAGTCTAAGCCTGGAGAATTTGGGTGGAAAAAATATACAGTAGAAGAATGGAATAAAATTCATAGTAAAAAACCACCAGCTCTTGATTGTGACACTGGTGAATGTGGAATGTAATAAATAGAAAAAATAATATGAACAATGAGTATTAAATCAAAAATATTGATATTTATAGGTTTCATTTCTAGCTTTACCGTGTATTTAGCATATATAGGGTTATTTATATGTTTTATAGGGACTGTTTACGCGTGGTCTGAAGCGAAAAATGATAAAGAACTAGCATTATGGTCGCTACCTCTATTGATAAATATATTATGGGTTATCGCATTGGTAACTGATTTATTTGGATAACAGAAAAACAAATAGTAAAGCGGTGTTCCTCCTCGGGAGCCAGACGACCAGTAGCGCGCCAGTTCTGAAAAGAGAAAGCACTACGCTAGTCGCTGCGTTCTGTCACGCTTCTAGGGCTGCCATGCTCGTTGTCACGGCGGTTCCCGTCCTTGTAGCCTCGTCGTAGCCTGCGTTACAAGCACTCCACCGCCCTAGTGTGCGTCCCTGCTGGGAGCCGCCTAGCGGCATAGCTTTTATTTTCAGTTGAAAAAACAAATGGTAGCTATTTGCCAAAAAAGCCCCAACTCGAATAAATCGGGTTGGGGCTTTCAGGTGTCAGCGCATCATCCTACGGCTTTTCCTGCGCTGTACTAGTCGCTCCTTACGCTATCGGGTCGCTGGGGACAAAGCCCCGTTGTCCTCTCTTTTACAGCCGCTGGACGCGTCTGATGGTTTAATAAGGGTAGTTGTTTTTATTTCGCTGTCGCTGCATAAAAACAAACCTTGGAGCTACGGCAGGCGCTGCACCCTGCAGTGAGCAGCCGCCGCGCCTGCCGCAGCTCCAAGGCAAAGAATCACTTAGTACCTCCATCTAATAAATCTTTCATCCTCTTTTTAGTGAGCATAGTATTTACCAGCTTGTAAATTATCTCTCTGTCTTCTAGGTTAAGTTCATCTAGTAATTCCCACTGTTCATCTTTGGGCTTTTGTTCTATTTGAACTTCTAGTTCTTTCCCTCTATTCAAAAATACGACTTCGTCTATTGTCAATTTATAGAACTTGGAAATCTTGACTAACTCCTCCAAAGAAATTCCTCTATCCCCTTTTTCCAGCTTATTATAGTTTGAATAGCCTATTTCTAGTGCTTTAGCTACTTCCTTTTGTAATAATCCCGCCTGTTGTCTTAACTGCTTAATATTCTCCGCTATTCTCATGTATTGTGTGTTATGATAGCTCAAAATACACAAAAGGGAAATTATAGACAAGGAGAAGAAAAATATTACTTCTTACTTGCGATTTTAGATATTTTAAACTAGCTTTATAGCCAACTAAAAGGAAATTATTTAGTAATTAAATCTATTATCGAAATAAAAAGCTAAAACAAATGCGAAAAAGAAAGTTAGAAGAGAGCTTCACGGTACATGAAGCGTTGCGCCATTCACTTATTGAAGTGGAAGCAGACGGGCGGGCAAGATGTCCGTTTCACAAAGGCAAAATAAAACATCTCAAACACTATCCCGAATTGAACGCAGTGGCGTGTTTAAATCCAAAATGCGTACATTACCGCAAGGTATTTACTTCTGTTGATTTGTTAAGCGCAGTAGCGGCAGGGAGTCGGGCAAATTTGAAAGCGTTGGCCGAAGATTTGTTAATAGAAGAATTGGAAGCTTACCGCGCTACAGGAGTAGAACCTCTATACCCAAAATATGATGAAAAGGATTGGGAGGAGACGGAAGGAGAAAACAGTAAATGAGTGGACGCTAGCCCATGAAATGGACACCCCGTGGACACTAGGTGGACACCAGAAAGTAGTTAAGTTATTGATAAGTAGTCTTTTAAACTCTAGCGTCCATTATCCACGAAAAATGAACGAGGGGTGATAAAAAAAGCACTAATTTACAGTAGTTTTGATCGTAAAAAGTGGACACCAGCAAAAGAAGGTAAACTCAACCTTGGAACACTAGGGAACACCCCAGGAACACTAGGATAGTTATAAGTGTCTACTATTCAGAAGCTAAGGAGCTGGCGTTCTACGTTCCGAGAATTTACATAAGGGGGTATTTTTAAGGTACAGTAATTAAAACAGTATTGGAATGGTTGTGGAACACTTTGGAACACAATGGAACGGCCTTGGAACACTTTTGGAACACATTATTAAGCCTAAGTTATTGATAGCTAGCATTTAATGCAAAAGCATTCCAAAATTTCTAAAAATGAACAAGGGGGTGTTTAAGTAAGTACCTATTTACAGTAGAATAACCAATAGAGTTAGTAGTCTATTAAGACAGTAGAAAAGGATAACAAGCCTTATTTTTTCACTTGAAATTTTTTCAGTTGAGAAAATAAGGCTATTTTTATTGTGGTATAGCAAAAGGTTGTGCAGAGGCGTTTTTGAGGGTGTGCAGAGCGCCGAAATTTACCGTTACGGGGTGTTATCAATATAGGGATCGGCTGGGTTCAAGTACTTTAGAGTGCAATGAGCAGGGCCAAGTGATTAGTTATGAGGAGTATTATCCTTATGGGGCTACAGCTTATAGTGCGTCTAGTTCTTCGGCCGACCTGTCTTTAAAGCGTTATCGCTTTACGGGTAAGGAGCGAGACAATGAAACGGGGTTGGATTACTTTGGGGTGCGGTATTATGCGTCTTGGTTGGGGCGCTGGACGAGTGGCGACCCTGGGGGCTTTGTGGATGGGTTGAATCTTTATAGGTACACTCGGAATAATCCTGTAAATGGGATAGATAAGAAGGGGTATAGTACGGAGGATGTGGGTGATCCTTTAAATACTAATCCTTTGATTACGCTTGCAAATGGTACTACTATACAATCCTCTGTATCAGAAGAAAATATACCTGTTGTTACGGCGGACAGGATAGAATCTAGTAGTGGCTCTTCATGGTGGGATTGGGGAAAAACAATAGCAGAGGTCGCAATAGGTTTTACACCTGCGGGTGTAATTCTAGACGTAATAGATTTGGGAAAAGCTATTGCTAGCGGAGATACGGCCGAGATTGCTATGGCAGCTCTGAATTTCTTACCAGGAGGCGAACTATTAAAAGTAGGAAAGAAGCTATGGATAAGGGTAAAGACTTCTTAGGAAGCATCCCTCAAGGAACTAGACAAATACTTGATCAAGACATTCGCCCAGCCATAGAAAATGCTAAGGAGCTTTTGAGCAGCAACAAAAGACAGCCACAACTAGAAGGAGCAAGTGTAAATGGTTCAGTCAATACACCTTCTACTTCACCAACAAAATCTACACAACCTCAGCAACATAAAATAGAGGGAGACATGGAAGATGTAGATGCCCCTAAACCTAAAACTGAAACACCTGTCTTCAGAGGAACTACAGAAGGATACAGGAAATAAATTGTTGCAAAAGCGGAGATAACTCCTGTAAGTACAGATCCTCACCAAGCTACGGCTTTTGGATTAGAAGCTCAGAATACTAGTGGAAAAGAAGGTGTTTTATACATTAATACCGTAGAAGAGTTACAAAAAAGGGAGCGAAAGTAAGCGAGGGAGACCACCTAAAGCACATAGAAAAGAATATAGCAGTAGAAGTAAAACCTTTAGATTTTCAGAAACTTAGCCCTATCTCAATAAAAGTTAATCAGGCAAGGGAAATATTGAAAAGTATGGGGTATGAATCTTCCTCTAAGAATAAATGGTAAACGAGGATTGAGCGATGCATTACACGAGCATGTCAAACGAGGTTTTATGAGTGAGGAGGAAATAGCACTTTTTATAAAAAAGCAAAAGAACTGTATGAAAAACAGATAAAGCTCTAATAGCAATAACAAATAAATTAGGTGAGGATATCATTGAGAACTATAGAACTAGTGATACAAAAGATATTTTTATCGAGGGGTACAATAGTAAACGTAATATATGGTTATTTACTGACTTCAGCCCTAAGATATAGAGCTTGGAGAGTTCCTGAAAGTATATAGAGTTAGCGGAAGTAATCATAGTTATATTGGAATGGTAAAATTATTAAAAGTTACTCAGGAGTATCATAAAATTTTTGATAATATACCAGAGGGATGGAGAACGATAAGTATGTTTGATCTTGTGGACATACATAAGGAGGAACTAGAAAAATAAAATCAAGTGAGAATTGGTTGTTGTTAGACTTAGATTATACTAACACATTCTATTTATATGATGGCGATGATTTTAGGAGTGATTATGAAACATTCATGAAATAAAAGGAAAGTGGTGTTCCTCCTCGGAAGTCAGACGACCAGTAGCGCGCCAGTTCTGGAAACAGAAAGCACTACGCTAGTCGCTGCGTTCTGTCACGCTTCTGGGGCTGTCATGCTCGTCGTCACGGCGGTTCCCGTCCTTGTAGCCTCGTCGTAGCCTGCGTTACAAGCACTGCACCGCCCTAGTGTGCGTCCCTGCTGGGAGCCGCCTAGCTGCATAGCTTTTATTTTCAATTGAAAAAACAAATGGTAGCTATTTGCCAAAAAGCCCCAACTCGAATAAATCGGGTTGGGGCTTTCAGGTGTCAGCGCATCAGCAAACGAGATGCTTTTCCTGCGCTGTACTAGTCGCTCCTTACGCTATCGGGACGCTGGGGACAAAGCCCCGTTTTGTCCTCTCTTTTACAGCCGCAGGACGCGTCTGATGGGCTAATAGGGGTAGTTGTTTTTATTTCGCTGTCGCTTCATAAAAACAAACCTTGGAGCTACGGCAGGCGCTGCATCCCGCAGAGGCAGCCGCCGCGCCTGCCGCACCTCCAAGGCAAAAATATTATTCGGAATAGTTCTCCCGAGACTTCGCGTCTCTTATCATCGCTCCTAAAGTGAACATTATATACTCTTGTTCTTTTCTCTGGCAGATTTTGCGATTACTATTATTTGTCTTTAGAATGTCCTTATTAACTTCTTCATCAACCATACCCACAAGATAGTCTATAGATCCACAAAATACTGTAGCTAGTTTAATTAAAACTTCTAAAGACGGCTTCCCTTCTCGTCACTTCATATCTACCTATAATATTTATGTGTACTCCAGCGGCTTCCGCTAGATCCTCTCTAGACATTTGTTTGACTTTTCTTAATTGCGCTATACGCTCTTTTATAACCATTGTTTCGCAATTTTATACTACTACAGTGTATAATACCCAAATAATCAAATAAAGCCACTTTAAAAGCTACTAAAAGTTATGTCTATGTACTAGTTTATGTATATTTACACTAGAATTTGTAAAACTAGTTAATGGAAAAAACAGTTGAGAACATGAACGAAAAAAAGTTAGAAAACAAGCAGGAATTCAACCGAAAGTTGATAAACGAGTACGTACCGTACGAGTTGTGGACATTTTACAGGCTGCGACAGTATGCCGAGTTGCAAGCGGTGGGGCAATTAGATATTATTCACCACATCATGTCGATGGAAAAGGTGAGCGAGCAGGAAGCGTTTAAATTGTGCCTTGGTTTATTGAAGTTCGTGAGCCGAGAGCGTGCAAATATTGTGGAGTTTGTGCGGGAGATGACGAGTGAGGATAGAAATTTAGATTTAGATCACTTTAAAAACGGCTAGGAGCATGGAGATTCAAGAAATCAAAGAGCGCCTAACGATTGGGCGGGTATTGGCACATTATGGATTGGAAGTGAAGAACAAGCACGTGCATTGTCCATTTCACGCCGATAAAACTCCGAGTATGTGCGTGTACGAAGAGACGAACACGGTGTATTGTTTCAGTGGTAATTGTGCTACACATGGCAAAAGCCTTGGATGTAATTGAGTTTGTACAGCGCAAAGAGAATGTACGAAGCGAGAGGCGATATTATTTTGTAAGAGGTTGTTAGGCATTGAGGTAGAAGCCGAAGCAGAGCTGCGGGCGATAGATCAAGTATGGGAAGTATTGCAGCGGAGTTTGAACAAAAATGCGAAAGCCAAAGCCTATTTGAAGGAGCGGGGTTTGAGCGCGAAAGAAGTGGGCTACCATAGCGGCCAGCTCGCGAAAAGTAAATTACTGGAGGAAGTCAAGCAAGTAGGATTGATTAATGAGCAGGGCAAGAGCTGGGCGAAGAACTGCGTTATTTTTCCGCTTCGGAATGCCACTGGTCAGCTGGTAAGTTTTTACGGGCGTAGTTTGTTGAAGGGGCATTATTACCAAAGTGGGCGTTGTGGTTTGTTTCCCAATTATCCAAGCAGAGTTTGTAAGAAACTAATTTTAACGGAGTCGATTATTGACGCGGCAAGTCTTCTAGAAGTAAAGGCGCTGAAAGAATACGAGGTATTGGCCTTATTTGGAACGAATGGATTTACAGGGGAGCATGAGCGGGCGTTGTTAGGGTGTGAGGAGTTGGAGGAAGTAGTTTTGATGTTGGATGGGGACGAGGCAGGGCGCGCGGCGAGCGAGAAGTATTTGCAGCAGCTTACAAAATTATTACCATTAGTTCGGGTTCGAGTGGTAGAATTGCCAGAGGGCACGGATGTAAACGAGTTGTGGGCAGATCATTTGAACGAAGATTTATTTGTGGAGCTATTGCAAGGCGGAGCCACTGCCCAAAGCATCGACAGCAGCCGAGGAGCCAGCGAGTAAGTTTGATACTGAAGAATCCGAACAACTTAGTTTACAAAGGTTTTCACGCCAAGTATTACGTCAAAGGCTTTCAATCGAAGAGCTTGGATAGTCTAAAAGTGATGCTAGTGATCGAAGCAGGAGCCAGCAAAGCACGGGGAAAGGTGGATTTGTATGAAGATAGCGCCGTGCATAAGTATTGCCGACAGGCAGGGGAGAAATTGGGTGTTAGTGGGGAGCTGTTGGAAGTGGATGTCAATCTATTGACGGACGAGCTAGAGGCGTATAGAATGCGCTTTGAGGAGTTGGAGCAAGGGAGCCATAAGCCACTCAAGCACTTTGAGATTAGCCCAGCAGCGAGAAAGCAGGCCAAGAAGTTTTTGAGTGGGGAGAACTTGTTTAGCCGTTTGAGTAAGCTCATTGGCAAGACGGGCATTGTAGGGGAGGAGCAAACGCGGTTTATCTGTTTATTGTGGCCAGCTCGTACAAGTGCAAAGATCCGTTGCACGCGTTGATACAAGGGAGTAGCGGAACAGGCAAAACGTTGTTGATGCGCAAAGTGATGGAGATGATCCCCGAGCCAGACCGCCATATATGGACGCGGATAAGCGACAAGAGTTTGTACCATGCGGGCACCAAGTTTAAGCATTCTAGTATCGCGGTGGAAGATTGGGACGGGTTGAGCGAAGAAGTGCAATATGTGGTGCGAGAAATGCAGTCAGGCAAACGGTTAAGTTCGACGATTACGCAGAAGATGGCGAACGGGAAGATGGAGAATGTGGAAATACTAGCAGAAGGGCCGATATCAACACTAATGTGTACGACCAGAGGAGCAGTATATGAAGACAACATGAGCCGTTGTTTATTGGTGGCAGTAGACGAGAGCGAGGAGCAGACGGAGCGTATTTTGGACTACCAGTATAGAAAAGACCGAGGCGAGATTAACAAGCAAGCGGAAGAAGACGGGATCATAAAACTTCAAAACCTAGTGCATGTATTAGCGCCTAAGGAAGTCGTTAATCCATTTGCGGGCAAGGTGCAGTTACCTAAGAAAGTGCATAAGATTAGGAGACTAAACCACTTGTTTCAATGCTTTGTGAAGCAAATCACGTGGTTGCATCAATACCAGCGCAAGGCGGACAAGATGGGGCGAATAATAACGACGAAAGAAGATGTACAACTAGCCATCAAATTACTATTTGAAACCATCATTCTAAAAATAGATGAGTTGGACGGCAGCCTTAGACAGTTCTATGAGGAACTAAAAGAGTATGTTTTAAAGCAAGACGATAAAGAAAAATATTGTTTTGGTCGTCGAGAAATACGGGAGGCATTAGGAGTTCGCAAAACGCAGCAACACCGCTATTTGAATCAGCTTGTTAGAATTGGAATACCTGAACCAAGTAGCAGGTCGGGGCAATAGACGGTACCGTTATCAGGTGCTTTACTGGGATGATAACAAGAAGCTTCGTGGAGTGATACAGAAGCAGTTAAGTAGTCAGCTTAAGGAATTGGAGGAATAAATTGAGGTGGAACACTCTGGAACGTTTTGGAACAGATATGGACCACTTTTGGAACACTTTTTTAGAGACAAAGCGTTGAAAGACAGCTAGTACTAAAGAAGTGTTCCACTTTTTCTTAAAATGAACAAGGGGTATGACAAAAACAGTGAATTATAGACAGTGGCTGACGCTACAAAATTATCAGCAAACAAGTATCAAAAGGCTGTTGAGTATCCAACAAAAAGCCGAGCAATATTTGATTAGGAGCGATTTAAGCACGAATCAAACGGGCTTGCAAAGCTTCTTAGCACATTGCCAAGTTCAAGGCTATAGCGGGGCGTATATCGGGCAAATACAATGGGCGGTGGTGACGTACGGCCAGTACTTGAACAAAGTGAGAGGGCGAAGCATACAACTAAGCTTACGCAAGCTCTCCAAGGACAGGCGGAGAAGAACAGCGCTACCAGCGGCAGCCATCGAGCAGCTAGAAGCATGGTTGAGCTTGGAACAGGAAGACTATTGGTTAAAGCAAAGTTTGTGGTGCTTGTTTTATGGGGCAGGGCTGCGGAGAAAGGAAGTGTTAGACTTAGAATTAAAGGACTTTGATAGACGGCGGCAGTTGTTGGAGGTGCCGACTTCGAAGACGGGGAAAGTAAGAGTATTGCCGCTCTCGACGCGTCAAACGACGGCATTGAGCAACTACGTTCAGCAGGAGCGGCCAGCGCCAAGGAACTCGGTTTTAAACAGGCGCTTATTTTAGGCCGAACGGGCGGCAATGCCCAATCTTTGGTAGGAATGCAATTGCAGTTGTGGCAGGAAGGCACGGGCTTGGTTGGGGCGTTGTGTTGGCATGTGTTGCGTCATACGATTGCTACAAACTTAGTAGAGCGCGGCATGAGCATTGAGCAAGTGAGCCGCTTTTTAGGACATCAAAACATTGTATCGACGAGTCATTATTTACATTACTTAAAACCAACGAAGAATGAGCTTTGAAAAGTACTTATGTTCCTTGAAATTCACCTCAAAAACGGTCAAGCGGTATTTGGTTTGGGAGCGAGAGTTTAGGGGTTATTTTGAGGGTCAGGAGATAGAAAGCTTGTCTTACAATGACTTGTTATCTTACTTTAAGAATAAACAATCAAAACAGTTGACAAGGAGTACGTTTAGTACATGTTTTGGCTAGAATCAAACGGTACTACAGTTATTTAGAAGTTGCTAATCCATTAGAAAATTTTCAATTGAAAGGGCTACGAGCCACCGCAGCAAATCTATTATTTGAGCGGGGAAGAGTTGGAGCAGATCGAGCAGCAGTTTGTAGCGAGCGCTCCAAGCCTGGCGCAAGATTATGTTAGGGTTACTCATTTATCAAGGTTTAGCGACCGAGGAGCTGCCGCACTTGCGCCTTAAGCAATGTAGACTTACCACGTGGAGTTTTGAGCGTTCCAGTTAGCAATTTAGTAGCTAGAGAACTCAAATTAGAAGCGTGTCAAATGCTGCTGTTGTTGGAGTATACGCAAAACAAAAAGCCCTATGCAAAGCTATTGCCGCGTTTGAGCGTAGGCAGAGGTAGGGAACCAATACAACCAGCTGAAAAGCGCAGATTAAAGAGCAGTTGAGGCGTTCTAATCACTCTATTGCGTTCAAGAACTTATCTCAATTGCGCAGCTCTAGAATACTTCTGTGGATAGAAAAGCGGGGAATTTTGGCCGCGCAGTATTTGGCTGGGCATCGTAGTTTGATAAGTACACAGTATTACCAGAAGGAGGAAAGCGCGGCGTTGCGCGCCATCTTTGAAGACATCCATCCGATGTTCTAAGTAACTCAATTTTAAGTCTTAAGCCTTATTTGTTCAGTTGAAAATTTTTCAGTTGAGAAAATAAGGCTATTTTTATGTGTGTATAGCAAAAGGTTGTACAGAGGCTATTTTTAGAGTATGCAGAGCGCATTTTAAAAATTGTGCACGTTATTATCAATATAGGGATCGGCTTGGTTCTTCCGTAATAGAGGCGAATGAGCAGTGGTCAAGTGATTAGTTATGAGGAGTATTATCCATATGGGGCTACGGCTTATAGTGCGGCCGCTTCTGGTGTAGATTTGAGTTTGAAGCGGTATCGATTTACGGGTAAGGAGCGGGACGAGGAAACGGGGTTGGATTACTTTGGGGTTCGTTATTATGCGTCGTGGTTGGGGCGTTGGACGAGTAGTGACCCTGGCGGTTTTGTGGATGGGTTGAATTTGTATCGCTACGTGAGGAACAATCCTGTGAATGGAATTGACGCGGAGGGGTATCAGACGGATCCACCGCCAAATGATTGTCCTGATTGCCCTAGTTCAGCTGAGATAGGTCATACGCATGAATCTGAAGATGGACAAATTTACGAGTATGATGGTAGTAAATGGAATGTGAATGGAGCTAACTATAGTTGGAATGGAGTTAGTGGAATTGGCCTTGGAAGAGGTGATAGTATTGAAGCGCGTTACTCTTTACAAGAGCTAATAAGAATAACACGAGTAGATGGAGATGAAAGTAATAGATATCTTTATCATTATGGCAATGTAGGTTCATCTGTTATAACACTGACTACCAATCAGCCTAATAAGAGAACTTATAACAATGTCTTAAACCTTGGAGGAGCGAGTGAATTTTTTGAAAATGAATTAGCCAATAGATTATTAGTTCATTATGAAATGGGATTGGGTAGTGTTTATAACCTTACAGAAGAAGAAATGGAATTTGCTAATGCTATGGGAAGTTCGATCCTCCGAATTGCTGACGATCAATTTTTTGATATTATGGGAGAAGATGTTAGAGCACAAGCTATAGGTAATGCAACTGAATTAGAGACTTTACTCAATACTCTAAAGATAGGGGAAAGTGGGGAGTATACTTCACTGGTTCAAGCACTATCAAGAGCGTCAGGTACTCTAGGACAGTTTACAATACAGTTTAAAGGGAGAATAACAAAAACTAGTGAAAATGACTGGTCTTTCTCTGGAACAATGACTTACACTGACACCTGGGATTTTGATTCTCATGAGGGTAATGATCAATCTATAAGGGGAAATAGTGCAGAAAGAGATGTCTCACTTGCTAGAAAGTATCTGACTGGAAAAGGTTTTCCAATAAGAGGAACTGTTGATGTAATACAAAACAGTTCAGATAATGTAGTAGATTGGTTTCGACAAAATAATAGACTCTTGAATAGACGTGATAATGGGCGTTCTGATTTCGGAAAAGAATTAACAAAAGGAAAATCATGGTGGTAATTCGTACTGGTTTAGTTCTGATTTTTTTTATCTTTTCACTTCTGTCTTGTCAAGATAGTGAGGTAAATGAAATTATATATATGTTATCTATAAAAGGTGTAGATGTTGGACGAATTGAGCTAAAAAATAAGAATGTAGTTTACAAGGATGATTTTCTGGGTGACGAAATATCAAATTATTCTTTTGTCGTTGATAATCAGTATTCTACTGATTTTGAGAACTTGATAAAAAACGATGGATGGATATTTGAGGTAAACGACTCCTATTATGGATGTAGTGAAGGGTTCAAATATAAAAGTAAAGAAAAAAAACCTTTAGTCTCTCAGATAAATGTTTCTGCTTTCTTTTGTATAGAAAATAGAATTCTTAGTGTAAATATAAGTAAGCAATAGAAAATGTTGTTCCTCCTTGAAAGTTAGTAAAGTGGTGTTCCTCCTCGGGAGTGAGCCGTCCAGAGCTTCGCCAGTTCCGAAAAAGCGGAAAGCACTACGCTAGTCGCTGCGTTCTGTCATAGCTCTGGGTGTCACATGCTCGTTGTCACGGCGGTTCCCGTCCTTGTAGCCTCGGCGAAAGCCTACGTTACAAGCACTGCACCGCCCTAGTGTGCGTCCCTGCTGGGAGCCGCCTAGCTGCATAGCTTTTATTTTCAATTGAAAAACAAATGGTAGCTATTTGCCAAAAAACATGAGTCATCCCGAATTTTGTAGTTGATAGAAAAAAAGGCTCAACAAACAATTGGAGAGGGCAGATCTAAATCTGTAGAGCGGTATTGATGCGAGTCGATATCGCTCTCCAGTTCTATGACACCAGCGTTTGAGGATGGGTTGAATGATGGCGTTCCAATTGCGCACCATTTGTAACATAAAATCATAGACAAGAGTAACCATAGCCATCATTTTCATTCGGTTATCCCAAAACCAAAGTCTAGGCGATTCAATAGCCATTTCAGATTTTAGGAATCTAAATCCCTGTTCAATTTCCCATCTATGCATGTAACTAAATAAACACTCCCAAGCTTGTTGAGTAGTCTCAATAGGCAGAGACGTGAGCAGATACATTGGGCCATTATAATTGGTTTTATCTCGTACAATAATCAGATAGAGAGGCTGTTGAGGGTATTCTGTATGTTGAACAGCCGCCCAAGCAATAGTAACTTTTTTAGTGTTTTTTCGCTGTTTATCTCTAAGAATTTTAAATCCTCTAGCTTTGAAGGAACGAGAGAGCAGGTGTGTTTTTTTAACTCCTTTTATAGAATGCGCGAGCAATTGATTTTTCTTCCAACGAATAATAAAATCCTGTTTCCAATGAAAAAGATAGTCCAACATTTTGACATTGGCATAACCTCTATCAAAGACATGTACGACCCCCCTACCGAGTTGTTGATGCACTTTTTTGAGTAGCGTATAAATGAGGTTATCAGGATCTTCCCTAAATTTCCCTTTGGTTGTCCACCAACTCATCTGACAGACACTGGGCACTCCTCCCAAACAGGATAAAAAAACACCTGTCCATTGGTAACCAGGCACATGAATACGGGTACTTGGTGGACTGTAAAAACCAGGTTTTATACGAGTTAAGCGGCTGGCTTTGCTACTCCACACACTACACAAGCCCTCACTAAACCAGCTCTCCGCTTTTTCTATTCTACTATCATCCCAAAGCATCAAGGCGCGTTTTCCTTGACTCTTCAAATCAGCTATTCTTGCTTTAGTTTGTTCAAAGAAATGTTGGTCTATTATACTAGCCTTCCATTTCTTACTTCTAAGTAGATTACTTATTCTTTTTGTCCCAGCTGCTGCCTTGTCAAAACCTAATAAATACCCGCCTAATTCACTCAATACTAGACCCATAGCCCTATTCCTGAACAGGATCATTACTACACATAAATTGTAGAAGGTCCCTACTAATCGACTGTCTATTTGGGCATCTAAGTTCTTCAGTAAGTTACCCAAATAGCGCTCTAACTGCTTCAAAATAAAGTACCCTGTATTTTGGTCTTTCTCTATTCTTGTCTTATTTTGTACGATGTTTCTAAACATAAGCCTCTTATCTTTTGGTGTGGTTAGATACCCAAATTATAAGAGGTTCTTTTGTTTTATACTAATTATCCCCCTGCCTTTTATCAAAAAAAATCCCAAATCTTAGCTTTTGCTAAAATTCGGGATGACTCATGTTTTTTTATGTGGTATAGCAAAAGGTTGTACAGAGGCCATCTTTCAGGTGTGCAGAGCGCATTTTAAAAACTGTGCACGTTATTATCAATATAGGGATCGGCTGGGTTCATCCACAATAGAGGCGAATGAACAAGGCCAAGTGATTAGTTATGAGGAGTATTATCCTTACGGTTCTACGGCTTATAGTGCGGCTGCATCGGGTGTTGATTTGAGTTTGAAGCGGTATCGGTTTACGGGCAAGGAGCGGGACGAGGAAACGGGCTTGGATTACTTTGGGGTGCGTTATTACGCAAGTTGGTTAGGGCGCTGGACCGAGTGGTGACCCTGGGGGCTTTGTGGATGGGGTGAATCTTTACAGATACACAAGGAATAATCCTGTGAATGGGGTTGATCGGGAGGGGTATAGTACGGAGGTGATAAATGATGCTCCGCCACCAGCGAAGAAGAAAGAGCCAGTAGAAGAAGGAAATATATCAATTCCTGATAACAATTCTAGTTCTTATAAAGAGGATAGAATTGTACCAGAACTTAGTGTAGATGAAAATGGTAAACTTACTATTACTATAAAAGTTACTGGAAAAGTTATAGACTATACAGAACAAGGGAAATCTTTGTTATGGGGTGAAACTGCGGCAGAAGCAATAGCTAGAAGAATTAATGATTTTGGTAACAATGAACTCTTTGTTGGAGAAGAAGGATTTTTTGGTCTGTCTGATTCATCAATAGATGTTTCAAAATTTGTATTTGATATTAACGGAGAGAAGAGGCAGTTTAATACAGCTAAAGTCAAATTTAAATTTGACTTTGAAGCAGCAGAAAGTATAATAGAAGCTTCTCCAGATGATCATATTATAGCCTTATTACCCACACCTTCTAAACTAACAAAAGATAGAAATAAAAGTCTCGAAGAAGGTACAGTTGTTGAAGCAGCTACTGGTACGAGCAGAAAAATAGCATTTATGAACATATATTCATTTACTGGACCTAAAGATTTTCTATTAGGTTATGGAGAGGCTATTGCAGCTCATGAGATAATATCTCATTTTATGGGATTGGGGCATGCAGAAGACGCGGGAATAAATAGAGTTAATAAAGGAGGAGGAGTATATAATTATTCTAATAAGGTTACTGTAAAAGAAGCAGAAGAAATATTAGTCAATATAAGCGATCCTAAATTTGGCTCAGGCTCTCATTCTAGCCTACATAGACCTCCAGGATGGACTAAAACTTACATTGTGCCTAACATCTCTTATGATTACCTTAATAATAATAATAAGTACCGTCGAGGCTCAATTCGAGATTTAGGGTTTGATATCAAAGAGATGATAAATCATGAAATAAAGCAACAGAGTAAGAAATAAATCACAATGAAAGAAAATATTAGAAAATTTATAAAGTTAGTCCTGTGTACTATGTTATTATATTTTTTTTGTACCCCTTTACTTGAGTTTCGTTATAATATTACTATAGAAAACACTACAGAAAAAACATTACACTTTTTCATGAAAATAGGTGATGAAATTGTAGTGGATACTATTTTCAGAAAGAACGAAGTACTAAATTTAGTTCAATCGAAAACATATGGTGGAATAAAAAAGACTACCATTATTGTCAATGATAGTATCATTAATGATCAGTGGATACTTTTTATAAAAAAACAAGCTGGTATAGCTTATGTTAGTGCAAATTATGACAATAGAATAAACATTGATTTTAATAACCACTATGGCTCTTATGTATATTCTCCGCCATTACCCCCGATGAGACCAGATAGACCCACAAAAGAAAAACCGATAATAATAAAAGGGTAAAAGCGGTGTTCCTCCTCAGAAGTAGACCGTCCAGAGCTGCGCCAGTTCTGAAACAAGGAAAGCACTACGCTAGTCGCTGCGTTCTGTCACAGCTCTGGGGGCTACATGTTCGTTGTCACGGCGGTTCCCGTCCTTGTAGCCTCGGCGTAGCCTGCGTTACAAGCACTCCACCGCCCTAGTGTGCGTCCCTGCTGGGAGCCGCCTAGCTGCATAGCTTTTATTTTCAATTGAAAAAAACAAATGGTAGCTATTTGCCAAAAAGCCCCAATCCGAATAAATCGGGTTGGGGCTTTCAGGTGTCAGCGCATCATCCCGTAGATCGGGCTTTTCCTGCGCTGTACTAGTCGCTCCTTACGCTATCGGGAACGCCAGCCGCAAGGGCGTTTTGGTCTCTCTTTTTACACTTCGCTGGTTGCTCCGTGGTTTTCTCAATAGGGGTAGTCCTTTTTATTCCGCTGTCGCTGCATAAAAAGGAACCTTTTTTATTATCACTTCCTCACTCGCTCCGCTCTTGAGCAAATAACAATAAAATAAGGTAAATTAATCTTTGGTTTTTAAACTATGATATTCTTTAAGTAAAGAGTCTATCACGTTATATACAATTTCTCTTTCTCTACTTGTGAGTTCTGCAATTTTCTTTAACCTTTCTAGCATTTCATTATCTAGCTCAATAAGTATTGCACCTATTAAATAATCAACAGACACATTCAACGCCTTCGCAATTCTTACTACAGTATCTATTGATGGTGACATATCTCCTCTTCATATCTCCCAATCACATCACCGGAAGTATTGAGAAGTGTCCCTAATTCTGCTTGTGATAACTTTCTGTTTTTTCTTACTTCTCTTATTTTTTTACCTACCATAAAAGTTCTTTTAAGTCTGATAATTCAGATGAAGGAGCAAAATAGCAGTTTTGTAAGACTTATTACATTCGATAAAACTTGTTTGTAAAGTAAGAAAAGACTACAATTGTGGATGATAGGTATTTTTTAGTAAAAAAAAAGCCTTAAAAAGGCTTTAAAAATACTTATGATCCAAATTAAGTCACGAAAAAAAAGTTTAAAATGAAGGAAGAAAAAAAGTCAAAAAACAAGCAGGAATTCAACCGAAAGTTGATCAACGAGTATATCCCGTACGAGTTGTGGATATTTTACAGGCTGCGGCAGTACGCGGAGTTGCAAGCGGTGGGGCAGTTAGATATTATCAACCACATCATGATGATAGAAAAGGTGAGCGAGCAGGAAGCGTTTAAACTGTGCCTTGATTTATTGAAGTACGTGAGCCGCGAGCGGTCGAATATCGTGGAGTTTGTGCGGGAGATGACGAGTGAGGAAAGAAATTTAGATTTAGATCACTTTAAAAACAGCTAGGAGCATGGAGATAGAAGAAATCAAAGAGCGCCTAACGATTGGGCGAGTATTGGCACATTATGGATTAGAGGTGAAGAATAAGCACATCCATTGTCCGTTTCATGAGGACAAAACGCCAAGCATGAGGGTTTACGAAGAAACGAACACGGTATATTGCTTTAGTGGAAATTGTTCAACTCACGGCCACAGTTTAGACGTGATTGAGTTTGTGCAGCGCAAAGAACAATGCAGTAAGCGGGAAGCTATTTTGTTTTGTAAAAGCGCTGATTGGGCATTGAGGTAGAAGCGGAAGGAGAGTTGCAGGGCAGTAGATGCAGGTGTGGGAAGTATTGCAGCGCAGTTTGAACAAAAATGCGAAAGCCAAAGCATACTTGAAGGAGCGGGGTTTGAGCGCGAAAGAAGTGGGTTATCATAGCGGGCAGCTAGCGAAAAGTAAGTTACTGGAGGAAGTCAAGCAAGTGGGTTTAATTGGCGAGAGTGGGAAGAGCTGGGCGAAGAACTGCGTTATTTTTCCGCTTAGGAATGCAACTGGTCAGCTGGTGAGTTTTTACGGGCGTAGCTTGTTGAAGGGGCATTATTACCAAAGTGGGCGTTGTGGATTGTTTCCCAATTATCCGAGTCAAGAGCGCGCAAGCGAATTATTCTAACAGAGTCGATTATCGACGCGGCGAGTTTATTGGAAGTGGAGGCGCTGAAAGATTACGAGGTGTTGGCCTTATTTGGAACAAATGGATTTACAGGGGAGCATGAGCGGGCGTTGTTGGCGTGTGAGGAGTTGGAGGAAGTTGTTTTGATGTTAGACGGCGACGAGGCGGGGCGAGCGGCAAGCGAGAAGTATTTGCAGCAGCTAAGGAAGCTCTTGCCGCTAGCCAAGATTAGAAGCATAGAGTTGTCAGGGGGAACAGATGTGAACGAGTTGTGGGCGAACCACTTAAATGAGGGAATGTTTGTGGAGCTGTTGGCGGTCAAAGAGCTGCTGCCACTAGTCGAGCCAGAGCAGCTTATCAAAGAGCCAGCGAGTAGGTTTAATACGAAGCATGCGAACAACTTAGTGTACGAGGGACAAAGCGCGAAGTACTACGTCAAGGGTTTTCGATCGAAGGATTTGGACAGTCTAAAAGTAACGCTGGTAACGGAGGTAGGGGCGAATAAATCACGGGGCAAAGTGGATTTGTACGAGGACACGGCGGTGCAAAAGTATTGCCGCGCAGCAGGTCGCAAGCTAGAGATCAAGGAAGAGTTGTTAGAGGTGGATATTAATCTATTGACGGATGAATTAGAAGGGTATCGAATGCGTTTTGAGGGGTTGGAGCAGAGTTCTAACAACGTACTCAAGCACTTTGAGATTAGCGCGGCAGCACGGAAGCAGGCCAGGCAGTTTTTGAAGGGAGAAAACTTATTGAATCGCTTAAATAACCTGATTGGCAAGACGGGAATAGTAGGCGAAGAGCAAACGCGCTTGCTGCTATTTATTGTGGCCAGTTCGTATAAATGTGAAGACCCGTTACATGCGCTCATTCAGGGGAGCAGCGGAACAGGAAAGACGCTGTTAATGCGCAAGGTGATGCAAGGCATTCCCGAACCAGACCGCCATATATGGACGCGGATAAGCGATAAGAGTTTGTACCACGCAGGGACGAAGTTTAAGCATTCTAGTATAGCAATGGAGGACTGGGACGGGTTGAGCGAAGAAGTACAATATGTGGTTCGAGAAATGCAATCGGGCAAGCGGTTAACGTCTACGATTACCTTGAAGGGGGATAACGGGAAGATGGACAACGCGGAGATCTTGGCAGAAGGGCCAATTTCTAGTTTGATGTGTACGACACGTGGAGCGGTGTATGAGGACAATATGAGCCGTTGTTTATTGGTGGCGGTAGATGAGAGCGCGGCGCAGACGGAGCGCATTTTAGAGTACCAATACAAAAAGGATCGAGGGGAGATCAACAAGCAACTGGAGCAGGAGGCGACCAAGAAGCTACAAAACCTAGTGTATCTACTAAAGCCGTTGGAGGTGGTCAATCCCTATGCGGGGCGCTTGGAGCTGCCGAGGCGGGTACACAAGATACGTCGGTTAAATCAGTTGTTCCAATACTTTATCAAACAAGTAACATGGCTGCATCAGGAGCAGCGGGAGCGGGATAAGTTAGGTCGTTTAATCACCACGAAGGAAGATTTGAGTAACGCGATACAATTATTATTTGAAACAATCCTCTTAAAAGTAGATGAGTTGGACGGAAGTTTGCGGCAGTTTTACGAACAGTTAAAAGAATATGTAAAAACAGGAGGAGGAAGAGCAGTATTGTTTTGGTCGTCGGGAGATACGGCAGGCGTTCAACATGAGCAAGACGCGGCAGCACCGTTATTTATCGCAGCTGTTGGAGTTGGAGTACATTCAACAAGTGAGCGGTCACATGAACAGAGGGTATAAGTATCAGATAGTGTACTGGGATGATAATAAAGCGTTTAGACAATCTACCCAAGAATACTTAACAGCACAATGGAAGGAGTTATAAAATAAGGAAATGGAACACTAGGGAACGCCCGAGGAACGCCAAGATATGGATAAGTGATTGACAATCAACTATTCTTGTCTTGGCGTTCTACGTTCCGAGAATTTATATAAGGGGTATGAAAAAAACAGTAGAATATAGAGCGTGGTTAGTGCTACAAAACTACCAACCAACGAGCCTAAAACGGCTGATAAGTATTCAACAAAAGGCCGAGCAGTATTTAATTAGAACAGGCATACAGCCAAACAAGAGCGGCTTACAAAGCTTCTTGCGCCATTGCCAATGGCAAGGCTATAGCGGGGTATATATTGGGCAAATTCAGTGGGCACTAGCCACCTATTGTCAGTATTTAAATAAAGTAAAAGGCAAGCAAATACAACTAAGCTTGTCCAAGCTCTCGAAGGAGAGGCGACGGCGTACAGCCTTACCAGCGGCAGCGATAGAACAAATAGAAGCGTGGCTGAGTCAAGAGCAAGAAGACTATTGGTTGAAGCAAAGTTTGTGGTGCTTGTTTTACGGGGCAGGGCTGCGGAGAAAGGAAGTGTTAGACTTAGAATTAAAGGGTTTGGATAGGCGGCTGCTGCTGCTGGAGGTGCCGACCTCGAAGACGGGCAAGGTTAGAGTTTTGCCGCTCTCAACGCGTCAAACGACGGCCATAAGTAATTACCTACAGCAAGAGCGGCCAGCGGCTAAACTGAGCTTTGAGCAGGCTTTAATCTTAGGCAGAACAGGCGGAAACGCTCAATCTTTGCTGGGTATGCAATTGCAGTTGTGGCAGCAGGGAACAGGCTTAGGCGGGGCGTTGTGTTGGCATGTGCTGCGGCATACGATTGCTACAAATTTAGTAGAGCGGGGCATGAGCATAGAGCAAGTAAGCCGCTTTTTAGGACATCAGAATATCGTATCAACGAGTCATTATTTGCATTATCTAAAATAAGGAATTTATGAGCTTTGAAAAGTACCTATTTTCCCGAAGGATTCACCTCCAAAACGGTCAAACGGTATGTAGTTTGGGAGCGGGAGTTTAAACACTATTTTGAGGGTCAGGAGTTGAAAGACTTGTCTTATAATGAGCTGTTAGTTTACTTTCAGGATAAACAGTCCAAAGGATTAACAAGAAGTACACTGGTGCATATTTTGGCAAGAATCAAGCGGTATTACAATTATCTAAACGTCCCTAATCCGTTAGCGCACTTTCAATTAAAAGGCTATGAGCCGCCCCAGCAAATCCATTATTTAAGTGGGGAAGAGCTGGAGCAGTTCGAGCAGTGGTTATGTGTTAGCGTAACTGGGAAAAGTTCTATTAGGCTTGTTAGTTTACCAAGGCTTGGCCACGGAGGAATTGCCGCACTTGCGGGTCAACAACATGGACTTGAAGCGGGGCGTTATCAACGTTCCAGCGAGCAATTTAGCAGGTAGAGAACTCAAATTAGAAGCTAGTCAAATGTTACTGTTACTAGAATATACGCAGGACAAAAAGCCGTTTGCCAAGCTGTTTCCAAGGTTGAGCGTGGGCAAGGCGGGGAATCAATACAACCAGCTGAAAGGGCAGCTTAAAAGACACCTACACCAGCAAAGCCGATTAAGTTTAGAAACTTTTCTCAATTGCGGAGCTCTAGAATACGGCTGTGGATAGAAAAGCGGGGAATCTTGGCCGCTCAATAGAGGTTATTACGAATAGCTTTGCAGCGAAAAAAGGATCTTTTTCTCCCACTTAAGCTAGTAACTCTGTACACTGTACAAACTAACTAGATCGCTTCGCGAGTGTTAAAAATTGACTCCATCCCGATAAAATCGGGATGAACTAAATTTTTGCCTTGATTGTGAAAAAAAATAGCTGCGCTGAGCCTGCGGGTTCTCTCTTTTTATCTCTATACAACCCCATTCGTAATAACCTCTAATAAAGGGTATTACGAATAGGGATTTTGGAAAAAGAAATGGGGTAGGGGCAAAAAAAATGCTGATAAAGATGCTACCTTGAATTTGTGAACAAACAAGACATCCATACCAGCAAGCTCCAAGTTAATCAATTAACCAGTTTAACAGAGCAAGAATACGCGACTATTTTAGAAGTTTTTGACAGGAAGTTCTATTCCAAGTGGCGTAGATATACGCTACAAGGTCATATTCGGAAGCGAGTACAGGCACAAGAGTCGAAAAATAGTAGTTTGCTAGGCAGCGCAAAGAAGTTAACCTTTTTGCTGTTGTACTTGAAAGAACAGATGAACCAGTACACGCTTGGACACTTTTATAGCATGAGCCAACCTAAAGTATCTCAATGGATCAGTTATTTGCTGCCCGTCTTAGAAGAGAGCTTGGAGCAATTAGGCATGATGCCCTGTTATCAAGAGTATTATAGCCATTCCAATGAACAGTCCTGCTATTTAGCGGCGGATGTGACGGAACGAGCTATTCCTAGAAAAGTATGCTATGCGGCTCAAAAAGAGGACTATAGCGGCAAACAACATCAACATACAGAGAAAAATTTAGCCTTATGTGATGAGCATGGATACATTCATTTTTTAAGTGCTTCTTACACAGGCAGTACCCATGATAAAACACTCTGGGATGATTTATGCATACAGAGCAATGGAAACTGTTTACTAATGGACTTAGGATTTTTAGGGGCGGAATCAGAGGAAAATACGATTCTAATTCCCTTCAAAAAGCCTCCCAAACAAGAGTTAGGAAAGGTCAAAAAACAGCTCAATAGAGCAATGTCTAAACTCAGAGTCGTCATTGAACACGCTTTTGCTGGTGTAAAACGGCTCAAAATTATTCAACAAAAAATTAGAATTAGAAGTTATCAGAAAAGAAACACGATTGTTAGAATTGCTTTCGCCCTTCATAATCTTAGAGTCTCCTTTAGAAAACTCCACTGTTTTAATTCGTAATATAATATCCACAAACCACTATTCCCTTTACTTTTTGGGGAGACTCCTTTCAACTTTTTCCCGTCTAAAACGAGCTGCTTATTTTCCAAACAACCTAATAATTGACGGCCATCTCGATCCAGTAATTGCTTGAGAGAGGATGGATCTATGGCTTGAAATACACGATTAAAAGTATCATGTGAAGGTATCCCATTCGGTAACTCTAAAACCTTTTTAAACAGCTTCTCGTTGATAACCAAACTCTTCCATGTCCTCAAAATCTTCCCCATTCGATAACAAGGTACAAAAACTTATGAATAGAATATCTGATAACTTATGCAAACACCTTCCTACTACACGAGGGTCCTCTATCCCCGAAAAAATCGACTCTATCTTCTTCTTTGTATCTTCCATCTCGCTAAAATTATACTTTTATTTTTGATGCGTTTGCCCTTGAAATGCACAGGAATGTTTGTTTTCTCATAAACTTTTCGCTACTTTTCACAAACCTTAAATCGTAGTAAGCAGATTATCAAATGATAAAAGAAAAAATTACCCTTTGGGTAGTAGGAGTTATTTTGCTGTGGGGAGGTCTAGCCTGCTCTTCTACAGAAGCGGTTAAGAAGCTAACGCTCACTCCAAATAATGATCCCCTGACAGAGGCCTATTATTTAGCCATCAGAGGAGGGGAGGCGCGTCTGACGGCGTTGATGTCGGGCAGTTTTTCTTGTCACAGTGTCAATAAAAAAGGACTGTGGCGTGTCAACGATGGTCAAGACAGTATGGTACTGTATGGCTGTAGTTTGGGAGAACCCGCCAAAGATGGGTACTGGGTGTATCAGGAAATCGTTATGACCCATCTTCCTACCGAGCCCATGGCACAATATGTGTACAAAATAGAGCAGATCGCTCCCGATAGTTTGATTCTTTGGAAATATAAAATCGAAGATAAAAAGCAACTCAATGGTATTCACAGATACGAGAAACGCCCTGTAGATACGTCAAATTTGAGACCCCACAGTTGTACTAGATATGTTAAGAAAAGAGGACAAGTTGATTTTTGGGCTTCTGTAAAAGCTTGTATAGACAACCGAAAAGACGAAACAGTATGGTTTGATGAATATTATCAATATGCCCCTCAACACATTATGCAAGAACTCACTAAGTGGTCTGACCCTGTAAAACGCGAGGATAGTTATGCCGAAGGTACCAAAAGTGTCTTATATTTTAAACGCCTAGCTAAGACTAAATAGTTGACCCATAAAGACATAGTTGACTGCCGCATTTTATGAAATTTTTCAAACCTGTATGGATTTCTCTGTTACTGCAACTATAAAAGCAAAGTTTTTAGCTTCTTGCACCTACTGGTGTTTACAACTTTGAGGAGTATAGCTACTTACCTTTGTGTTTATCTGCTTGTCAAAAGCTTTTAAAATAAACTCCTATTCTTATCCCGTTAGACTGGTTAATAGATTGGCTTCGAGTTTGTTGTTATTAACGTCTTGTTTCTTTAAAAATACGTGACAGCCTATTAAATAGCGTTTTTGGGCTCACAGACCTCTTCCCTTTTTCTCAAACTCTATTCGTAACAACCTCTATTGTTAGCTGTTTTTTACTTAACTTATGCGTTGGTTCATTTTCTTTTACTAATTTAGAGTTCCCTACGCAATTAAGTAGACGTAACAATTTTTGCTTCGCTCCGTCAAAAACTAACTCAAATGACAGATAAGCCCAAAATTTCGATTATTACCATCTCTTATGCGGCGGAAGAGTTTATCGAGCGAACCATAAAAAGTATTCTGGCACAATCTTATCCTAATATTGAATACATTATTATTGATGGGAATTCTAAAGATGGTACTGTAGGTATAATAAAACAATATGAAGAGCATGTTAATTATTGGATAAGCGAGCCCGATGAAAGTCATTTTGATGCGATGAATAAAGGGTTGGCAAAAGCTACAGGAGACTATGTACTGTTCATGAATGCTGGCGATATCATTCACCAAGAGAACTCCCTTGCAGCGGCGATGAAAAATTCTAAGGGAGCCGATTTGATTTACAGTAGAGCAGAGTACATCACGGAAGAAGGCCAAAGAAGACCATGGCACAAAAAAACACCGCTTCCCTCTCAACTTAATGCCCGAAGCTTTTTAAATGGAATGGTGATTTGCCACCATTGTATGATCGTCAAAAGAACACTCACACCACCCTATAAATTAGAACCTTGGAAAGTATCCAATGATATCGAATGGGCTATTCGAGTGATGAAAAATGTAAAAACAACTCATTTTTGGGATGATGTTTTTTGTCTTTATTTAGAAGGAGGAATCTCTGCTACTAATAGGTTTAAAGCGGTGAAAGAAAGATTTGATATTGCCGCTCTACATTTTGGTTGGATGCCCGCTATTTTAGAACAAGTAAAAATTTCTTTTCAGTTGATTAGAAGAGGAACACTTTCGTAATTTATAAAAAACATTTCATGAAAAAAGTTATCGTATTTGGGGCTGGTGGTTTTATCGGCAGTCATTTAGTAACTGCTTTAAAAAAACAAAATAAGTGGGTAAAGGGAGTGGACTTAAAATACCCCGATTTCTCAGAAACAAATGCTGATGAGTTTGTAAGAGGAGACTTGAGAGATCCAGTTTTCGTTCAAAAGATGCTGGATACGCCTTATGACGAAGTTTATCAACTTGCCGCAGATATGGGAGGTGCAGGGTTTATTTTTACTGGAGAAAATGATGCTGACGTGATGCACAACTCTGCTACCATTAATCTCAATACCCTCTATTATGGTAGAAAAGCAGGGATCAAAAAAATGTTTTACTCTTCCTCTGCTTGTATTTACCCAGAATTTAATCAGTTAGACCCCAATAATCCTGTTTGTACAGAAGACTCCGCTTACCCTGCTCAGCCCGACAGTGAATATGGATGGGAGAAACTGTTTAGTGAACGACTTTATTTCGCTTTTAAAAGAAACTTTGACGTCAATGTAAAGGTAGCTCGTTTCCATAATATCTTTGGAGAAGAAGGTACTTTTCAGGGAGGACGGGAAAAGGCTCCAGCCGCAATTTGCCGAAAAGTGGCAGAAGCTAAGGATGGCGATGCCATCGAAATATGGGGAGATGGTCTTCAAACTCGTTCTTTTTTGCACGTAAGTGAGTGTATTGAGGGAATCTTCAAATTAATGGAATCTGATGATTTTCACGGCCCTGTCAACATAGGGTCTGATGAGATGGTGACTATTAACGAGCTTGCGAATACCATCATTGAGCTATCTAAGAAAGACTTGAGTTTAACACACATTAGTGGCCCTTTAGGTGTAAGGGGAAGAAATTCAGACAACAGTCTAATTTATGAAAAACTCAACTGGAAACCCGAAAAAAAATTGATTGATGGCCTTAGAACTACCTACAATTGGATCAATGATCAAGTTCATGAAAATACAGGCCATCTAGGGGGAGTTTCTAAAGCATAACCAAATAGTATTCCTTTGTAAGAATGTCCAAACTGAGTCGTCCTAGGATAGGTTGGCAGAAATGAACTAAAATAAAAGCCCCTTCCCGAATTTAGGGAAAGGGCTTTTTAGGGAGTGGTTTATTCTATATTACAAACTATGGAATACCTAGAACTTGCTTTCATCCCCCTAAGTAGGACAAAATAGCTGTTTTTTAGCGCGAGCACTTTGCTTTTAGTTAGGAGACTAATTAAAAGAAGACATAAACTTGCTTGTAGAAAAGTTGCAAGAATTAGCGTATGACATAATTGGTCAGGATGTTTATTCGCTTTCTATTTGTGCACCGAGCAGCAGTTCTGCGTGCGTCGCTATATTAGAGCAGCTGTATCAAGAAATAAGAGCTTATTTAAAAACGATAGGGGGTATTTATTGTCTTGATGCCGTAAGAGAATAAATTTTGGAGGGTAATATTCCATTAGGATTATAGAAATAGGAAATCCCAACCACCCGTAGGGCCGTATGAAAATACGGTTCCCCCAACCAATACCCCAAAACAAGCCATCCCAACCACCCGTAGGGCCGTATGAAAATACGATCCCCCAACCAATACCCCAAAACAAGCCATCCCAACCACCCGTAAGGGCCGTATGAAAATACGATCCCCCCAACCAATACCCCAAAACAAGCCATCCCAACCACCCGTAGGGCCGTATGAAAATACGTGCCGCTCCAACCAATACCTTCTAAAAAAAACAATCCCCTCCAAAAATAGTTACACAAAAGTAAGCCCCCAATCATTAGACAATAGGGTATAATTTATGTACATTTCAGTATAAGAAAACCAAAAAAAAGTAAACGAATGCAACCAATAGAAGACCGCGAGTTATACCAATTCATGAGCAATGCCTTTTACGAAGATGTCCGCGATGGCGACCACACCTCCTTGGCCTGTGTGCCCGAAAATGCCAAAGGCAGCGCCAAATTATTGGTCAAAGACGACGGAATCTTAGCAGGAGTAGACTTAGCGCAACGCATCTTCCACTTTGTAGATCCCAAATTTGAATTGGATGTTTTTATTGAAGACGGCAGCGCGGTCAAAGTAGGCGATGTTGCCTTTGAAGTACGCGGCAAGAGCCGCGCCATCCTAAAAGCCGAGCGCTTAGTCCTCAATGCCATGCAGCGCATGAGTGGGATTGCCACCCTGTCTAGACAGTTTGTAGAGGCCGTAGAAGGCTTGGATGTACAAATCCTAGATACCCGAAAAACAACGCCCTTGTTGCGGTTTTTAGAAAAATGGGCCGTGCGCATTGGCGGGGCGACCAACTACCGAACAGGTCTGTACGACCGCATTATGATCAAAGACAACCACATTGATTTTTGTGGCAGCATTACCCAAGCCGTAGAGCAAACCCAAGCCTATTTGAAGGAAAAACAACTGGCATTAGAAATCACCTTAGAAGTCCGCAACCTAGAAGAGCTAGAAGAAGCCTTGGCTGTTGGACAAATCAACCGTATTATGTTGGATAATTTTGACCCGCCTGTTTTGCGTCAAGCAGTGGAGCAGATCGGTAAGCGTTTTGAATCGGAAGCTTCGGGCGGCATTACGTTAGAGACAGTGCGCCGTTATGCCGAGACAGGAGTAGATTTTATTTCTGTAGGTGCACTTACCCATTCCTTCAAAAGCCTAGATTTGAGTTTAAAGAAAAAATAAGCCATTATGATGAATACCGAAACACTGTTTACGATCTTTAATACGAGTATTTTACTGCCTTGGTTGTTGCTGTTGTTGGCACCCAAATGGAGCGTTACCCAACACATGCTGCGCACCAAATGGCCCGTATTGGTATTGGCAGTCGCCTATTTGAGCTTATTGCTAATCGACTTATTTTCCGCTACGGACAGCAGCATTGATTTCATGTCCTTTCAATCCATCAAAGCCGCTTTTGGACGCGACGAGGTCATGCTCATTGGTTGGATTCACTACTTAGCCTTTGATTTATTTGTGGGGATGTGGGAATTAAAAGCAGGGCAGGAGCGGGGTATTCCGCATTATTTCCTAGCACCTTGTTTAATCTTTACCTTAATGTATGGACCAATCGGTTTCTTATTCTACCTAATTTTGCGCCAGTTGTACCCCAATCAAGCGACCACGGAAGCCGTATAAACCACCAACACAATAGTGAGTACTTGCAACCAAAATCTAGGGTTGCGGCTCACGCGTAGGCCATAGGCCCACAAATCGCTGCCCAAATGATAAAACGTAAATAGAAGGAAAATAGATAAAATTAGCATGGGAAAATAGAGAACGTTATTCCAAAAAGAACAACATAAATGGAGAAATAAAAGTGGAGATTAACCTAGTTCAAATAACAGACCAGAACAACAAACCGTAGGGACGTATTTTAATACGTCCCCCCAAAAAACAACAAACCGTAGGGACGTATTTTAACACACCCCCCAAAAAACAACAAACCGTAGGGACGTATTTTAACACACCCCCCAAAAAACAACAAAAACCGTAGGGACGTATTTTAATACGTCCCCCCAAAAAAACAACAAAAACCGTAGGGACGTATTTTAACACACCCCCCAAAAAAAAAAACACACCCCCCAAAAAAAACAACACACCCAAAAAAAAATCAAAAAACCTAAATCTCCCCCACAACCGATTCTGTCACATTAATAATATGATCCCCCACCCGCTCCAGCGAAGAAAATAAATTGTTATAAACCATAGCATTCTTCACCTTATAACCCTCTCGACCCAAGCGATCCAAATTCTCCGAGCGGAGTTTGTTGCGCAGGGCGTTAATTTCTTGCTCCAGCAAAATAGCCCGATCCTTCTTGACGGCGCTATAATCAGGGGCAGAGAGATTACGGTTCATTTCCACAAAAGCGGCATCAATCAATTCAATCATCGAATTAATACTGTTGCGCTGCTCTGGCAGGAAATACAACCGCTCTTCTATTTTTTGCTCCAAAGAGCGCGAAATTTGAAAATAAATATCCCCGATGCGCTCCAAATCATTGGCAATGTTCATGTAACTACGCAGCTTTGTAGAAGTCTGTGGAGTAATTTCCGCATCCGCTAGGCGCGTGATGTACTCCGTAATTTCGACTTCCATCATATCCGAAATTTGTTCGTACTTCGTCATGCGCTGAATGGCTTCCATCTTTTCTTTACGTTCGATAGAATTGAGCGCCGTATACAGAAACTTATTCATACGGCTAGTGACATTCCCAAAGTGCGCCGTTTCTTTCTGCACAGCATCGGTATTCAGTTCAGCGGTGAGCGCAGAATTGCTAATAAATTGTAGTTTAACATTGCTATTGTGCTGCCCTACTTTTTCGGGTACGGTATAGGTAGCCGCTTTGACCAGCCAAGGAATAAACGGCGCTACGATGAGTACATTTAAAACATTGAAACTTGTATGAAAAGCCGCTAAAGCCAATAAAATAGCCATAGTTTCTGTATACGGTCGGCCAAAGAAAGCCAAGAGCGGTTCGGCTAACCCCGTTAGCAAAGGCAAAAACCAAGGCAAGGCAATGACCATCCAAGTGACTCCAAAGATATTAAACAGCGAGTGAATACGCGCCGCGCGACGCGCCGAAGTGTTGCCGACCAAAGCCGCCAATTCGGCCGTAACCGTTGTTCCAATATTTTCTCCTAAAACCATCGCTGCCGCCACTTCAAAAGGCAACCAACCATTGTAACACATGGCCAAGGTAATGGTGGTAGAAGCACTAGAAGACTGCACCACAATCGTGAGCATTGTACCGACAAATACAAAGAAAATTCTAGAAATAAGCCCCCTTTCGGTAAACTCCTGTAAGGTCTGTAGAATGGGGGAATTCTCGTCGATGATCGGAATCGCCTCACGCAGGGCATCCAACCCCAAAAACAGCAACGCAAAACCTACCACAAACTGCCCCCAAAACTTGATACGTCCTCGTCCTACCCAAATCATCGGCACCCCTACTGCAAAAAAAGGAATACAATAGGTCGATAAATTGATCTCAAACCCCAACCCCGATACCAACCAAGTCGTCACTGTTGTCCCTACATTGGCTCCAATCATCACCCCCGCCGATTCCGTCAAGGAGAGCAGACCCGCATTAACAAAACTAACCGTCATCACGGTCGTTGCTGAAGAGGATTGGATGAGTGCCGTAATTATAAAACCGTTAAAAATGCCCAATAAAGGGTTTTGGGTCAGCTTGCGCAAAATGGCTCGCAACTGCGACCCTGCCGCACGTTGTATGCCGTCGCTCATCGTTTTCATCCCGTAGATAAAAAACGCCAAAGCACCCAAAATTTGAATAACGGTTCCCAAAGAGGCCCAATTGATGATAGTGGAGTTCATACAAGCAAGAATTTAGCACGTGCCAGTAAGGTTGCAAAAGAGGTCAGACATCGTTTTTAACACGTCTTGCCCTTGCACCCATTGAATAAAGAACACTAAGATTAAACTAATGAGCAACCCCAAGAATACTTTACCCAAATCACTAACAAATCCTTAGTAAGAGAGCCGTTAAAACGGTCTCCCGTCATCCAGCGAATCGCAATTTCACGCCCGCCCAATAGGCCGATAAACACCCAAGTGGTACTCATGGGTATGCTGTTCAATTCCTTGAAATAGTAGAGGATGATGCCATAAATAAAGTCAATGATGGTTGCTGAACGAATGTCCGTGGTGTTGGTTTTGGAAAGGACAATGTTTTGAATGGCTCCCTCCACGCTGCCAAAAAATATAGCCCAATAGGACCGATCAAAATCAGTAGGGAAATAACCATCGAAACACCGTCCAATTGGCGAGGGAGGTACACAAAGATATTGGCAAAATCCTGCGCCAACCACTGCGTCCAGAGAAAACCCGTCGAAAACCACTGCAATACTGTCCAGATTTGTAGCTCTTTCTCCTTGATAGGATTTTGCTTAAAGCGCTGTTCCAATGGTTTAGAGACAATAAGATAGACCACAAAAGCGACCACAAAGGCCAATAAATACCCACTGACCGATTTGGTAAGCATCGAATCCAAGCCCTTGGGCTTGAAAAAGGTTAAAATTAGAAAGGAGGTACTCACAGGAATTCCCAAACGGGTAATAAATACCAACACCAAGGGGGGCAGAATATAAAACCAACTGAAGGGATCAGGTAAAGGATATTTGGGATTACTCATGGAGAAATCTGGCGCATCACCAATCAAGCGTTGGTAGGAGACATCTCCATCAAAGGTATACCAACTGTACAACAAGGTAGCGGTCAAAATACTCGCGGCAAAAATCCACAACACCCACCAAGGACGCTTTTCATTTGAACTCAAAAAAGTACCTAAGGTTTGAATCACATCATTGCCCACAACAGAATACGCGGCCAAGATAAATCCACCCCACATAATTAAAAAAGAAGCGTCCATTTTTTGCTATTAATATCTATGTATTACGGAGATCGTAGAAGGGCGCGCAAACAATAGCCACTGCCCCATGTTTCGGAGAGCGAAAATAAACCTAATTCGAGGATTTTAGGCGACTAGCTATTTTACTTAATTGTTAATTGAACATTAACTAGTTGTTGGCTCAACCACAAAAAAGTTAACGTTGGATTAGAAAACTACTGCAAGCGGCCCGCCAAAAAGGCCGTTGTCCAAGCTGCCTGAAAGTTGTAACCGCCTGTAATACCGTCAATATCGAGTACTTCTCCTGCAAAATAGAGCCCAGGGCACACCTTGCTCTCAAAAGTAATCGCGTTAATGTCCGAGAGCGCCACGCCACCACAAGTGACAAACTCTTCTTTGAACGTTGTCTTACCCGACACCTGATAGGTATCATTCGTGAGCAACGTACTGATTTTATTTAACCCCTTTTTACCCAATTCCGACCAGCGTTTGTCCAAGGGTAGTTGGCTTTTGTGCAATAAGTATTGCCAAAGGCGATCGGGTAGGGCATAAGGGCGGTAGTTGGAGAGTTGTTTTTGAGGATGGGTTTGCACAATTTCGTCTAGGGCATCGTTGACCAATTGCTGGTTGGGCTCATCGACCCAATTGACTTGCAAGACGGCTTGGTAAGCGCGTTCTTGTAGCCAGCGCGCACCAAAAGCAGAGAGCTTTAGAATCGCAGGACCACTCATGCCCCAATGCGTAATTAGCAACGGGCCGTCTGATTTGAGCTTGCTGCCCTGAATGCTACAGCGAACATTTTCCACGACAATACCCATGAGTTCGCGCACGGCTGTTTCTTGGGGCATATTGAAGGTGAAAAGAGAGGGAACAGGCGTTTTTATTTGGTGGCCTAAATCGGCCAACCATTGTAGGCCTTTGAGGCTGGGGCTGCCGCCTGTGGCGATGATGATCTTATCAAATAGTTCAGCAGGAGCGGCCTCTTTTTGATAATGCACGCGCCAAGCAGCGCCAACGGCTTCCAAACGTTGCACCCCGCGCTGTAGCTGCACCCGTACGCCCAAGCGTCCTGCCTCTTGCAAAAAGCAATCAATCACTACTTGCGAGTCCTGCGCTACGGGAAAGACACAGTTGTCTTCTTGAGTGGTGAGCGCCACGCCGCGCTCCTCAAACCAATTCATCGTGTGTTGGGTATGAAAATGCCGAAAAGCCTTCTTTAGCACCTTTTCGCCGCGTGGATAAGCTTTGACCAGTTCGCGAATGACCGTGCAGCCGTTGGTCACATTGCAACGTCCCCCACCTGATATTTTGACTTTCGACAATACTTTTTTGGATTTTTCCAACAACACCACCTCTGCCGAAGGGTGATTTTCTTTGGCCGCTAGTGCCGAAAAAAAACCTGCTGCCCCACCTCCAATAACTGCAATTCTCATAAGAACAAACGACTAAGTCTCTGCCACACCATTAGTAGAGCGGCTTTTAATAGCGCAAAAATCGCTAAAAAAATGCACAAACAAGGAAGTTTGCGTTTAAATTATCCCCATGATTATGATTATACGCTGCACCCCGCTTTACCCCTTTTTTACTTTGTAATCTCAGCTTGTAAACTTTCGGATACACATTGCGCACCTTTCGTAATTTTAGAGGCATATATTTTGCCTAGTCCTTTTACTTTCCAATCTAAACTACCACCGTCTAAAGATGGGTACCGCATTAGCGCTATTTTATCACTGGCCAGTTGATCAACCTGTTCTTTAGTTAGTTTAAAGTGGTATGTATACATACTTATGATTGTTGTTTCAATTAATCTACTCTGTGGATTGGCATCGTCAATGGACTTAAGTTTAACTATATCGCCATTGTTCAACTTGAACATGATCTCACTACCTTTTAGAACAGAAACATTTTGCTCACCTCCGTAAGAAAAAGTAGTGTAAAAATCTGTGAACTCTCCTCCTGTATTTTCATACCTTAGCGTTTTGTATTGATTCATAAATTTGATAGTTCTTTCTCCTGTGAAAGGGTCAGCTTGCACTTCGCATTTTTGTCCATAACTAAAGCTGATAGATAGTAAGAAGCATAAAGAAATTAGGAAAAAAGTCATTCTAGTTTTAATTGTTAATTTTTTTTTAATTATAAAAATTTAATCCATTAGACAATAATGGAAGTCTATTGTTTAATAATAACAGAAGCTACTCTGACAATAAAAATATACCTTTTATCGGAAAATAATGCAGTAATTAGCGACATATTTTCCGTTTTCCAAGACTGGCGCTACTAGTCGGCTGGCTTCCGAGAGCCAGTTCCGCCTCTGCGGGAAGGAATACCGCTTTGCTTTCCTTTTAGCAACATAGACGCTGCTTCTACCTCATCAACAAACAGGTCTTTACAAACAAGGATCAATCTATAAGCGTACGATTTCTGGTTTCTAACGATTTTAACTTGTCTGATGAGGATTTCACTACAATCTATAAAAAACGATGGAGTGTAGAGGAATATCACAAAAGCTTGAAGCAAAATGCGGCCATTGCTAAATCACCTTCTAGAAGGATAGAAACACAGAGCAACCATCTATTTGCAGCTATTCTTGCCTACGTGAAGTTGGAAAAACTAAAGTTTACCCAACAGTTGAATCACTTTGCCATAAAATCTAAAATCCACCTCGCGGCTAATAAAGCTGCTTTTAAGCAACTCCAACTACTCAAGATCCAGAATATAGTGCCTGCGTAACTTGAGTAAAGATGCTGTTTTCAAGTTGAAAGCCGCTAAAAGTATAGAAAAATGCTTGAAAATAGATCTCATTTTTTACAAACCGAGAATTGCTGTGCTATGATACAAAATAATTACTTTGTGACTACTTTATGACATCTAAATAGCAATAGCCTTGTTGTAGCGCAGAAAGTTGGTAGAATCGTTTGGAAGAATGCAACTTTGTAGGTACATTCGCTGTTATGAAGATTAGTTAATATATCGAAGCAAGGCAGTTTGTCTTCCTTAAAATATTCTGCTCACTAACTGCTTTAAACCAAAAAAAGATCAATAATGGCACTAGAATTCACAGATAACAATTTCGAATCAAAAGTACTTAACTCTGCACAAGTTACTGTCGTCGATTTCTGGGCGCAGTGGTGTGGCCCTTGCCGCGCTATCGCTCCCATCATCGAAGAGTTAGCCGACGAATATGCTGGTACTGCGCAAGTGGGCAAAGTAGATGTCGATAGCAACCAAGAATTAGCGATGCAGTACAGCATACGCTCTATTCCTACTATTCTTATTCTAAAAAATGGGGAAGTAGTAGAGAAGCATGTTGGAGCGATCACCAAAAATGCGTTGCAGTCCAAATTGGATAAGCACATCTCTGTAGCTTAAGCTACTCCATACCGTTGTCGTATTGGTTGGCCAAAACGATGACCTAGAAAAACTAATAAGCGTTTCGATCTCGTATCGAAGCGCTTTTTTTATGCTGGCTTTCGCCAAATAAACGACTTGGCATGGGAACCAATCCCCCTTTCATTGATGTTCGTTTTTTGAGGACACCCTAAGACTACTTATAAGCACGCACTCCTAACTTATTGCAATACGGAGTGCTGGAAGTCCCTATTTCTCCACCTATTTATGCCAATAAAAAAATGAACAACGCTTGTTATTACAGCAGTGTAGTGCTCCTCTTCCTACTTCTTTTTTCTTGTGATTCCCTGCCCAGTGAAGAAGCCTTATCCGAAATGAGTTTGGAAGAACGATGGGGATATTTAGAAGAAGGGCAAACAGCCGAGGAAGTACACCACTTATTAGGCGCACCCGTCCATACCGTACAGCGCGGTAATATCCGACTCGATCAATACGACTGTGCCTTATGTTTGACAAAAGTAGGGAAAAACAGTGGTTTGATGGCCTGGAATCCACCCGTGAAGGGATTTGAAGAAGAGGCCGACTTGTTACACATTGGCGAAGCACCTAGCGACCTACCCACCAGTATCCTAAAAGGCTTGTCTTCTTCCATCTTCTCTACCGCGCCCAATGCGAGCGCTCCTAACCTTTCTGAAAATTTAGAAGCGACTTGGGAGGAGTTGTTTGAAGGCATTGAACGATTTAGAGGAGAAGAAGGCCGGGCGTTACGCGAACAGCTCCGCCGACACGCCGAAGGGTCTGCTTTAGAATTACAGCGCTTTTTGGAGAAAAATGTAGGGGAGAACCTAGAAGGCTTTCTCCGCTTGCAAGAAGAAATGCTGCGTCAAGGTTGGGAAGAACATGGCGACGAGGCCGTTCAATTCTTGGAACAATTGACCAAAGAGCTGAAAGATCTTGATTCAAAAAGCAGGGATTCAAGTAGTACGAAAGGGCAGAGGGCACCTGAACCAACGGAAACAGCTGCTTTGACGCGCGCCGACCAATGGGCTGCCATCAAACGCGGCATGGAGGTACAACAGGTAATTGATCTTTTGGGGGAGCCAACTGCCAAGCGCCGCTGGTCAGGAAATTTAGAATACACGTACGAGTGTTTTACCTGTGTTGTTACGTTTAACGAACAGGGGCAGGTTTGGGCTTGGAATTCACCAGAATTCTAAAACCAAAGCCACCATAGCCCACTAAAAAAACAGGGCTTCCAACATTGTTGGAGAAGCCCTGTTACAAATTATATCAAATCCTAGTGCCTAGTAGCGGTAGTGCTCTGGCTTGTAAGGACCTTGTGGTGTTACACCAATGTAATCCGCTTGATCTTTAGACAAGGTCTCTAGTTCAACGCCGATTTTTGCTAAGTGCAAACGGGCAACTTCTTCATCCAAGTGCTTAGGCAACATGTACACTTTGTTTTCGTACTTGTCATTGTCGCGGTTCTGCCAGATCTCCAATTGAGCCAACGTTTGGTTCGTAAAAGAGTTAGACATTACAAAAGAAGGGTGACCAGTAGCACAACCCAAGTTAACCAAACGACCTTCTGCCAAAACGATAATGTCGTTGCCGTCAATGTTGTACAAGTCTACTTGAGGCTTGATTTCTATTTTAGAAGCACCGTGCTCGCCATTCAACCAGCTCATATCGATTTCGTTATCGAAGTGACCGATGTTACAAACGATTGTTTTATCCTTCATTAATTTGAAGTGCTCCGCAGTAATGATGTCTTTGTTACCAGTAGCCGTCACTACGATTTGCGCTCTAGAAACAGCTTTGCTCATTGGCTGCACTTCAAAACCGTCCATAGCCGCTTGTAGCGCACAGATAGGATCAATTTCAGTAACAATAACGCGAGCGCCAGCACCTTTCAAAGAAGCCGCAGAACCTTTACCAACATCACCATAACCAGCAACAACAGCTACTTTACCAGCCATCATAGTATCTGTAGCACGACGAATTGCATCTACTAGAGATTCTTTACAACCGTACTTGTTGTCAAATTTAGACTTAGTGACGGAGTCATTTACGTTGATAGCGGGCATGTTTAACGTGCCGTTTTTCATACGCTCATACAAACGGTGTACGCCTGTCGTAGTTTCTTCAGAAAGACCAAAAACGCCTTTCGCGATTTCAGGATAGTTGTCAATAACCATGTTGGTCAAATCACCACCGTCATCCAAAATCATATTCAATGGCTTACCATCTTTAAAAGCAAAGATAGTTTGCTCGATACACCAGTCAAATTCTTCGTCGTTCATGCCTTTCCAAGCAAAAACGGGAACACCAGCTTCAGCGATAGCAGCAGCAGCGTGGTCTTGCGTAGAGAAAATGTTGCAAGAAGACCAAGTTACATCAGCACCTAAATCCACTAGGGTTTCAAT
This sequence comes from uncultured Saprospiraceae bacterium, assembly GCA_963837355.1. GTDB lineage: Bacteria > Bacteroidota > Bacteroidia > Chitinophagales > Saprospiraceae > Aureispira. The sequence continues at coordinate 41,455 of CAWIMY010000001.1, forward strand.
CAAAACTGCTGTTTGGATGGTCATGTGCAAACAACCAGCAATGCGAGCGCCTGCTAAAGGTTTTTCTGCACCATATTTTTCGCGCAAGGACATTAAGCAGGCATTTCCGCCTCGGCCAATTCGATTTCTTTGCGTCCCCAAGCAGCTAGGGCAATGTCTTTAACTTTGTACTGCACTTTGTTCGTCGTCTCCATGAGATATTACGTCTTTTTATTGAATTAAAATCAGCGCTTAGAAGGCGCTATAACTGGCCTTTACGATCTTAAAACCAATCGCTTCGCCTTGAAAACTAGGGCAAAGGTAAGCTATTTGCAGGACAAATAAGAATAGGAAAGCTTTTCTTGTACTTTTTTTAACAGTGTACTATATAGATAGAGGAATAGAGATCGTAAAGGAGCCGCTGTCAATAACTCGCTGGGCTGTTATAGAGAATAAGACTTCTAGTTTAAAGTAGATACACTATAAGAAACAGTCTAGTGCTTCCTTGTGGTGTAAGGGACATTTTTTGTATCTTACCTTCAACTTATTTTGTATCTTACGTTCATCTTTATTTAAACAAATAGACGTATTACAAAAAAGGAAGCATAGGTACCTGAAGTTGTCATTAGAACAGACATGGATGAAGTTAGATTAATGCCCGTCACCTGTTCCGCCTTCATTAACTACTTAATAACTCAAGTAATAACTAAAAACATGATAAATACAGAAACGATCAAGCTCTACCAGCAGATGGAAGACATGGAGCAAACAAAAGAAATTATCCAACTGAAAAATCAGATCAAAGAGACGTTATATCAAAATTTGAGAATGCACTTCCTAGAATTAACGAGCATCGGACGCGTTATAGGCTACGACGCACTCCAAGAAGAATTACAAAAAGCCATTGAACTGTTAGAACTTCAAAAGTAAGCAAGGCTATTAACTCTGCGAACAAAGAAGCCACATCACTCCAAATCCTGCGCCTCCAAAAAATGCTTCTGATTCAACAACACATTCTCCACCGTCCAGTCCACCTCCTGCTGCCAAGGCTGCTGCCGAACAGGACAATCCACCATACTACAAATTGCACAAGAAGCAGGCACACAAGGATCTACATGAACAAAAAACTCAATCGGCTTTTCCGTATGGCTCGCCAAAAGCTCCTCCAAGGCATCCACCTCATCGTGGGCTTGGCGCGTATCGTAATACCAAGGAATAGTCATGTGACAATCGACATGTAGCGCGGTGCCATATTTGATAACGCGGAGATTGTGAATATCAATACAAGAAGGGCGGCGGTACGATTTTAGAACCGCTACAATTTGCTCGACCAAGGGATAATCCACCTCATCCATAATACCCGCTAGAGAATCTCGAAGGACTTCAATACCCGCGCGTACGATTATTAACCCAAAGATCAACGCCAACGCAGGGTCCAACCACCACCAATCCGTCAACCACAACAAACCCAAGCCCAAAAGTAACCCCACAGTAGAATAACCATCCGATTTAAGGTGTGCCCCACTGGCTTTGAGCACCATAGAACCCGTTTCGGCCCCCCTGTTGGCCACATACCATCCCAAGCCATAATTAATAGCGCCTGCGACTGCCGTTAATAAAATACCCAAATCCAAGGCAGTGACGGTAACGGGCGTAAAAAAACTATGCAAGGATTTTACTAGAATAACCACCCCTGCAACCGCAATTAAACTCCCCTCCACGGCAGCGGAAATAAACTCAATCTTACCATGGCCATAGGGATGGTTCTCATCCTTAGGCCGCGCCGCAACCGACAAACTCACCAATCCAAAAACCCCTGCCACTACATTAACAATACTTTCCAAGGCATCCGTTAGAATGGCATTGGACTGGGTGACGTAGTAAGCAAAGAATTTTACCACCAAGAGTAAAATGCCTACCAGAAGGGTTAAGCGTTGGGTAGCCAGAAGGGTTTTGTTCATAACAAGAGAATTCTCGAAAAAACTAAAGTTTACTTAAACAAAGCGAGTAGGTAAAAAAATGTACTTTTGTGGTCTACTTTTGGAGGGGGCAAGGTACAATAAGGAAGTTTTTTATACAACTTCCGAAACGCCTCTCTACTAATTTCCTTCACCAATTCTTTCGGCGCACATGTTTGATTTAGACAAATGGCAAGAAATTATCCTTTCTTTGAGCAAGCACAAATTGCGAACCAGCTTAACCGCTTTTGGCGTGTTCTGGGGAATATTTATGTTGGTGCTGCTCTTAGGCGCAGGAAATGGCCTGCAAAATGGCGCAGAGTATGAGTTTAGAGACGATGCGACCAACAGCCTTTGGATTTACCCCCGCCGTACCTCCATGGCGCATTTGGGCTTGTCCAAAAATAGAGAAGTGAAATTCGAAAATGTCGATTACGAGTTGCTAAAGCAATTAGACGGCACCGAGTACATCACAGGACGATTCTATATGTTGCCCGATTTAGAAAAAATGGTGTATGACAATAAGCGGTACAACTTTAGCGTGCGCAGCGTCCACCCCGACCACCAAGTACTAGAAAATACCAACATAGAGGAGGGGCGTTACATCAATCAGCGCGATATAGAGCGTTATCGAAAAGTAGCCGTTATTGGAGAACTAGTTAAAGAAGAAGTATTTCCCAATGCGAATCCCATTGGTAAGTACATCCAAATTGGCGGCATTAGTTTTCAGATTGTAGGGGTGTTTAGCGATACAGGAGGCGAAGACGAAATGCGTATGATTTACTTGCCGATTACGACCGCACAACGCAGTTTTTCCACCCGTCCCAGCATCAACCAAATCATGTTGACAACAGGCGATGCCAGCCTAGAAGAAGTGATGGCCTTGGAAAAAACCGTCGTTCGGAAGTTGGCGGAGCGACACCGCTTTAATCCCGAGGACAAACAGGCCATCCGTGTGCGCAACCGTGTAGAGCATTTTCAATCTATTATGAACCTCTTCAACATGATTAGTTTGTTCATTTGGATAGTAGGTGTGGGGTCGATCATTGCAGGGGTGATCGGCGTAAGCAACATTATGTTGATTGTGGTCAAAGACCGCACAAAAGAAATCGGTATTCGCAAAGCCTTGGGCGCGTCGCCGGCCTCTGTGGTGTCGATGATTATCCAAGAAGCTGTCCTAATTACTTCGGTAGCGGGTTATTTGGGAATGGCCATTGGGATTGCCTTGATCCACGGCATTAATGTGTTTATGAAAAGTTACGAAGTAGATGGGGGCTTTTTTAGAGACCCACAAGTGGATGTGGGAATGGTACTTACCGCAACGATAGTGGTAGTAATAGCGGGCGCAGTGGCAGGCTTAATTCCTGCTTTAAAAGCCGCAAAAATCAGTCCCGTGGAAGCCATGAGGGAGTAACCACGTCGACCAGTGCTTGTTTTTTAGCCTCATTTTGTACTTGTCGAAGCAATTCTAAGACGGCCAAGCCATTGGGCACTTGGTATAAAACAGGTGTTTTATACACTTGCCCTTTTTCTGTTTTGCTTTTGCGAAAGCTACACCGCAACGTCATTGGCTCGCTGCTGTTGTCTCTAATAAAATCAGGCAACGCTGCCAAAGGATACATCCGCATTTGATTTCTAAATTCACTATACAAATACAAGGACTGGGCATCAAAGGCATAGTAGCTGCTTCGGTTGCTCTTAGTCAAGGCAATAACGCCTAAAATCATCAAGAGCATCCAGAGGATAAGCCCCACACTTCCCACAGTAATTAAAATTCGTAAAAACCCACTGCCAATGCCTACCGCCAAGCCGTAAAGACTTCCACTAATGACCAATACCGCCAATAGTACCAACACCCCCATTCTAGCATAATAAACTCGCCCCAACGCTGGCCTGCCTGCCCATAAAATAGGGAGAGAGGAAGGGAGGTGTTCGCGATAAAACTGGGTAGCAATCGCATCCGATAAAAGTGGGGTACGGGGAGCATCATCCAAGGGTGTATTCATGGCAAAGGTTATTTTTTATAAGATAAGAACCTACCGCGCACCAACGTCGCCTAAGTCTTCTGTGGTATCCGTTGCTCGAAACTGGGCTTGCTGCTCGGCTGTTTGAGCAGCTTCTTCCGCTTTCCACGCCTCCGCTTGCAAATCACTCAGTTGCTCGTAGATGGCTTTTCCCTTTTCGATGAACTCCAAAAGCGGTAAATCAATCAATTGGGTTTCGCCCGAGCCCTCATCGGGCACTTCTATACTGTGGGTAATGCTGACGGTGGCATCGCTGTGTGTTTTTTGTTTTAAGTGAGCCAATTGAGTGAGGGCGTAGCCTTTGTAGGGCTGCTTGCGGCGGGCAGGGTTGTACACCAATAAATAATTGGCGGTGATGCCATAACGCGTTCGTGCATCGTAGATTAAGCGACTAAAAAGCAACAAATAACTCGCCAACCAGGGTAGGAGCGAAGCGCCAAAAGCAATTAGGACACGCGCATATTTGCCCGCATATTCTCCTTCAAAATAGCCCACATAGGCTTGTCGCCACAAAAAACTAGTGATAACAAGACAAACGACACTCGCTACGGCTGCCAATACCCCTTTAGACCACCAATAAGACAAGCCGCGCTGCATCTTACCCGTCCACAACAGCTCCTCCTCTTCGGGCAGCAAGCTCAAAAAGTCCCGTCGTACTTTCTTTTCCTGAAAGTCAGGTTCAAAGCGGTAATCGTCTAGAGGCATTTCCATAAGGGCAGTAGGCGTAGTTGGCGAATAGAAAGAGGAACAGCTAAAATAAGAAATTCTAGTCAGATCATTCGGGTATACTGCTCTTCTAGTTAGGAGAAATCGTCTAATAGATTCATAGCGGCTTAGCCTATTTGTTCTTTTTGCGCTTCCGCTAAAATACTCAACAACCGCTCGGCACCAGGAACCCATTCTAAGGTAATACCTTTTGAAAACGTTTGTTGAGTGCCTGGAAGTTGGTGCAGGGGATATTTGAAATTTAAATGCCCAACGTCGTCCTTCTGCAATTCTACACGCGCTTGTAACACTTGATGCAGGGGAATGCGCTGGCTTAGATCAGGGCGCTGGATCAATAAGGCCGTAGCCGTTACGCCAATATAGGTTTTCTTACGTTGATAGGCTTGCATTAGATACTGTCCTACAGCCGTGTATAAACCTAGCCCTAGGAACAGTAAAGATAGCGGAACAGTAATCCAGAAATCCAGCGATACGCTGCCACCCATCAAAATAAGGGACAACCAAGACCACAACACAGAAATAGGAAGCAACATAAGGACAAATCCCATGAGCAGCATTTCGCCACTCCACATCTGTCGAAAAATCCCCTGTTTTGGCTGACTTGCCCACAAGAGCGCTTCCCCTTGTTCCAACAGGGGCGACAAGGCTGTTTGAGTACTAACAGGATTAATTTCCCGTACCGCTTCAAAGTCGTCTAAGATCAATTGGCTCATAAAGTCTCCAAATTAGCGGCTCGGGTGCGCTGAATTAAGGTATGAATTTGCGGGGCATCGGGAACCCATTCTAGAGTCATGTTGTATTCTTTGGTGCTGCGGGGTAGTTTTAAGAGGTAAGTCAGATGCAAGTGGCCTCGATGCTCGCCTTTTTTCTCCAACTCTATTTGCTGTAAATCCTTTAGAGGAATCGCCAGCGTTGTTTCAGGATTTTGAAATAAAAAACTCTTGGTGCTTACGCCGATATAGCTACGGCTGCGGTACCACCTTTTGGAGAGCTGTGCCCCAATGGCCATATAATAGCCCCAAAAAATTAGACCGACGAAAATAGAAACCATAAAGGTGGTATTTACTGGCATAGGATTGGAAACATCCACCCATGTTTTTTGAACAAGCGTAACTAAAGAGTAGAGGCCATAGAAAAACATGATCGATCCTGTTACCATTGCCGACCAATGGAGATCTTCTCGCACTAGCCCTTGTTCGGGGCGACTTGCCCACAACAATTCATCATCCCCTTGCAAGAGGTACTGCAAGCGTTCTTTGGCAATAGAGGGCTGAATTTCTTTCAACCCATAAAAATCATCTAAAATTAAATCATTCATAAGTGAAGATGGTTGGGTTAATAGGGATAGTATCAATTAGGATAATGGTTATACCTCCGCAATAGAAATAAGCAACCAAACAACGCCTTTTTCAGGGCGAAGATATCGTTCTAACAGGAAAAGAGAGAAAGGCGGCTTAGCGTCCCATATCAATAGAGATATTGCGTTGGGCTTTTTTGTATTGACGAATAAGGCGGTAGGCCTCATCAGCATCTTTGACAGCATCCAACACATTCGTACTAGCAGGCACCATTGGCAATTGCTTTTTTTTGCTACCAATCGTCCCCATTTCAAAAGATACACTACCTCGATAATTGTTACCCTCTTGTAGATCAATGCTGCGTACGTCCTGTAAGGCTACGTGTTGCACTTTTTTCGGGCGTTTAATGATTAATTCCTTGTCCGTGAGGCCGTAAAAGGTACGAGCACGATACCAGCGGTCATGAAAAAAACGGCCAATGATCATATATAGCCCAACAGCTACAAAAGGGAGTCCCCAGAGTTGGAACAACAGCCCTGCATCCATATAAATAACGCCGAGCTCCCAAAAAATGGCAAAACCTCCCCATAACAAACTGAAGGGAATCAATACCAGATCCGCTTTCCGCAAACGAAACCCCTGTTCGGGGCGGCCCGTCCAAATCAAATCGTTGCCGTTGTTGCTGTATTCCCGCAGCGCCTCAAAAGCCGTATCATCTTGGTGCCCATTCAAGGCGGAAAAATCGTCGAGTAAGTTGTTCGGCATGGGTAATAGAATTAGTAGGGTATTAATAAAAGGTTTATATAAGATAGGGATAAAAAAGAACTTGTACAATTTTTCCATCGAAAAAAGTATGTTCCAAAAGAACCAAGTACCGTTTTAGGCGAGTGCTGTTTCTACAACTTCCTTGCAGGGGCATTTTGTTCCTTAGCGACAATTTATTTTAGAAAAATAGGAAGATTAAGTCGGTACCCGCGCGGTATCCAGCAAGTTAAAAAAGCGCTGGTGGTTGGTATAATCGCCCAGTAAATGAAAATCTCCCAATTTGCCTGTTTGGTAAGCGTGGTTGTCGTGCTCAATGCCAACAAAAGGCAAACCCATATCCGCACAGCTATGCCGATCCCAAAGCCCGTCCCCAATGTAGACCACGTGTTCAAATTGAGGCACTTGATGCTGTACCTGCGCGCGATCAATAGCCGTTTGCATCACCTCCTGCCGCGTCAAGGCATCGCTAGCCGTAGCCAAGGGACGATCCCCCACAGCAATACCACCCCCTCGAAGCTTGACTTGCGCCGACTCTCTCCAACAACCCGTCGCAAAGGCTACTGCCCATTCTGGTGGAAACGCCTCTACAATTGCCCGTGCGCCCTGCAAGGGCTTAAAATAGGCAGGCTGTGCTTCCAAGGTTGCCGTCAGTTGCGTTACATAATATGTTTTAAAAGCCTGTTCCTCCTGAGAAGTAGGTCGCCGTTCCAAATAGCGTTCATACAATTCCTTAATAATGCAGCTGTCTGTAAAATGAGTGAACCAATTGGGAATAAATTCCACAAAGTCCGTACTAATAAAGCGCTGTACCGCTGCAATAAAGCACGTATGATCCAAGGGATTCGTATGCGTCAACGTCCCATCAATATCAAAAATAGCCAATTTCCTAACCACCATCAAAAGAAAAATTTACAATCCAAAAAAAAATCCCCATCCCCCGTTCCGTCCTGTAGAGACGCATTTCAATGCGTCTCCCCCAAACCAAGGAAAAAAAACAAGGAGAAAAACGCAAAGACGCATTAAAATGCGTCTCAACAACAGAAAAAAGATACCCGAGGTAAAGACGCATTAAAATGCGTCTCAACAACAGAAAAAAGATACCCAAGGCAAAGACGCATTAAAATGCGTCTCAACAACAGAAAAAAGATACCCAAGGTAAAGACGCATTAAAATGCGTCTCAACAACAGAAAAAAGATACCCAAGGCAAAGACGCATTAAAATGCGTCTCAACAACAGAAAAAAGATACCCAAGGTAAAGACGCATTAAAATGCGTCTCAACAACAGAAAAAAGATACCCAAGGTAAAGACGCATTAAAATGCGTCTCAACAACAGAAAAAAGACCCAAGGTAAAGACGCATTAAAATGCGTCTCAACAACAGAAAAAAGATACCCAAGGTAAAGACGCATTAAAATGCGTCTCAACAACAGAAAAAAGATACCCAAGGCAAAGACGCATTTAAATGCGTCTCAACAGCCCCAAAACCAAAGAAAAATCAATACAAATAAACCGAAACCGTCAAATAAAACATCGTAAACAACGTCAAACCCAGCAACAAAGGCCCCACAAACTTCAACCACTTATCATAAGTCACATTCACCATCGTGAGCGATGCTAAAATCAACCCCGTAGGCGTCACAAAAGCCATCAAGCCCATCCCGTATTGGTACGCATCCACCACGATTTCGCGTGGGGCACCCACCACATCCGCCAAAGGCGCCATCACAGGCATCGATAGCACCGCCATACCCGAAGAAGAAGGAATAAAAAAGGACAAACCCGCGTATAAGAACAGCATGACATTGGCGAACAGAGCCTTGGGCATCCCCTCGACCAAATTAGACGCATAATACAGCAACGTATCACTAATCAACCCCTCGTCCATCAGCACCGTAACCCCGCGCGCAATACCAATAATCAAGGCCACATTGAGCAAATCACTAGCCCCCTTTACAAATTCAGAGACAAAGACCTTTTCGCGAATGCCCGCAACCACACCAATCAAAATAGCACCGACAAAAAAGACCGTAGTCATTTCCAAAAACCACCAACCAAAGCCCGAGACCCCTGCAATCATCACCCCAAAACAGGCGACAAACAGAAACAACACCAATTTAATACGAGTCGTAAAAGGCGGTGCTTTGCTGGCATCCAACGTACTAAATTCCGCTTCGATGGCTTCTTTTTGAGCAAAAATGAGGGAGCTGGAAGGATCACGGCGCACCCGTTCGGCATAGCGAATGATGTACCACAAGCAAATAATCAAGCCCAAAGCCAGCATCAGCAAGCGCCCATACAAGCCACTCGTCCAGTTGATGCCCGCCGCATTGGAGCCAATAATCGCACTAAACGGATTGACCGTAGAGGCCATCGTCCCCATCGCCGAGCCGATGTAAATCGTCGCCAGTGCCACCATCGCATCATAGCGCGCCGCCAAAAAAACAGGCACTAAGATCGGGTAAAAAGCAATCGTCTCTTCCGCCAAACCAAAAGTTGTTCCGCCTGCCGCAATCGAACAAGCAATGATAACAATTAGCCACGTTTCTCGTCCCCGCAGGCGTTTGGCCAAGCGCGCCACACCCGCATCAAAAGCACCCGTATGGTTGACAATGCCAATAAAACCACCAATAATCAAGACAAATAAAATGACATCAATAGCCTGCGTAACCCCTTTGAGGGGCGATTGAATAAAAGCCCAAAACCCTTGCGGTTGGTTGGGTAAGGTATGGTAACTGCCAGGAATGCCAACAGGTTTCCAAATATCGCCATTGGTGAATTTTTCTAAGCTAATTTTCATGCCCAGCTGTTCCAAGGTCGCTTGGGTAGCGGGAAATTCTTGATCGCCCTCTTGGCGGTGGTGGATAAAAACAGCAGGTTGGTCGCCCGAAGCCGCGCGGTATTCCAACTGCTCATACTTGCCCGCAGGAATCAACCAAGTCAAAATGGCGACAAAAGCCGCAATAATTAGCAGTACCGTGTGGGAGCTTGGAAAACTTAGGCCTTTTTTGGTAGGCGCATCTAGTGGGGATGGGGTTATCATAGCAATAATAATGTAGGGGTAAAGGAATAAGGGAGGAGAAAAATAAATTTACAACGAAATATCGACACCGATCAACCCGCCAAACTGCCACTGTCGATCCTCCGAGTAACCCGCTAAGAAATCAACGCGCAAAAAGCGAAACACACCCCAGCCGATGCTGGTCCAAACCGATGTTAAATTCTTGATAGAAAAATTCCTCTTGAGGCAAATACAAATTGCGGTAACCCGCCACAAATTCAAAACCTAGAACTTTGAGTCCAGGAATTTTATTCCATAGAAAGCCATTAAAATCGTGCTCTATGGCACCAATGACAAAGGCTTCTTGCGTACTGTATTGATAATAAGGGAGGAGCTGAAACGTCGATAAATAAGCACCATTTTTGGCGATAAAGGTTTGATTGCCATCAAAATGCTGATAGTCCATAAAATAAACTGAGCGGTTATTGACAAACCAACCGCCCGTGATTTTGAAACTAAAATCTCCTGTTTGACCAAGTTGGAGCCCACGCTTTTCCAAGGTCGCTTCTAAATAATCGTAATCTGTTTGACTGCCCAATAAATCGAGGCCCTTGCGGTAACGCAACCATAAATCGGGATATTTGGATCCCGTATGAAAACGCTGGTGGGGATAAGTGACGTACTTTTCGCCCAAGCGAATGCGCAAACCAACCTCGGCAATCCAATAGCGATGGCTAGGAAAGCTGGGCAATTCGGGGTCGTTTCTAAAACCCCCTTGCCCGCGATCGAGTGGATGATTGGTAAAATACTCGCGGGAATTCTTAGGCACCCAAGACGCATCTGTATTGTTAATCAAAGCACGGCGTTGCCCGTAGCGGGTGCCCGCTACAAACAGCAAACCCGTTGTCAGACGTTGGCGATAAAAAATTCGTCCATATACGTCATCGTACAACTTCATGTAGTTGCGCTTGCCTAACAAACTGTAATAGGTATTGAGCAAACTAGAAATGGGTTCGCGGCTGTTAAATTGGCGTGTTCTTCGACCTCCTTCTACGCGAATAAAAGCATCATTGATTTCGTTGAAGCGCATTTCAAAATAGCCCGTGCCCCGTAGTTGTTTATCGGCCAAGGAATACTCGCCGTCGGCTCCAAAGTGGTACCAAAACCGCTTTTTCCTATTGGCATCCTTCGTGAATTCGGCTCCCAAGCCAATAATTTGCCCTTGTACCGTATTAAAAAACAAGGTAGAAATAGGTGATTTGATCGTCCAGCGGTAGCCGCGATAGCTATTTTGGTGGGTATAACCGCTAAGAAAGTTGGTTAATTTAGGGCGATTTGAAACGCGGTCTATCGAATCTTGATAGCTTCTGCTCGACCATATTTTTTGCAAACTGTCTTTGACATTGTACTCGCGGGTTTCTTGGGTAGAAAGGGGAACAGGGCGAATAGAATCCCAAAATGCTTCTAGTTTTTCGTTGGCCGAATCTTCTACTTTGAAAATCTCCGCATCAAAAAAGCCCCGTGGAAAATTAGGGTAGACATTATAAGCACTAAAAACACCAACAAAATTACCTTGGGTTTTGATCGCCATAATTTTGAGGCTAAAATCAATATCCTGCGAAAAAAGCCGCCATGTGCCATCTTCCAATTGTAAATGGGTTTGTCTAAAGATCACGGTATCCAAAACAGAGACATTGATAGCGGCTCCTGTGGTTAATAAATCGGTGCTGTGAATCGCCCATTCTTGATCTACAATATAAATATAGCCACTTACGGCACCCGCCAATTTGTTCTTAGGCAAGACCTCAATTTTGTAAACCAAGTGTCCTCGGTCATCATAAAACGAAGTCTCTAGCCGATAGCGATAGGTGCCTAACGCGCTGTTAGCAATAGGGGATAAAATAGGCTTGCCGCCCAATTCTAGAACATTTTCATAAAAAGACAAGCGCAGCATCACCGCCCCTGAATTAAAACTAAAACCATTGTCATCGCCGCTCACTTTGGACGAAGACATCACTTCTTTAATTTCTCCCTTTTGATAATAAATATCCGAGACCGATTCGGACAAATAAACAATACCCGAACCCGTAGAGTCCAAGCCTTGGGAGAGTCCCTCTAGAGAAATACCCATGAAGGATTCAGGTAAATTCTTGACAGACTGCCTTCCTTTCATATAGCTTTTGCATTGAAATTCAGGGGCTTGGTTTTTGTAGAAATTGCGTTTGCGAATGGCCTTTCGGATAATGCGGTAAGCAGGATCTTCGCCTGCCGTTACGACAATTTCCTGAATGGATTCCGCCACCAATTCCAAGACCACATCCAACGTTTGATCCTCCGCGCCCATAGTCACGGTTTTTCTTTGCGATTGGTACCCAATGTACTGAAACACCAATTCATGTTCTCCCGCTTCCAACGAAAGGGCATACGCGCCGTCCATATTCGTCGTGGTACCTATCGTTGTTCCCCGCAAATAAACGCTGGCAAACGCCAAGGGTTGGCCTTGAGCATCCAATAAGGTGCCGCGCAAAAAAGCTGCAAAACTAGGCGTAGTTAGCAGCAGCAAAAACAAGAGCAAAAGGTTTCTCATGAAACAAAATTTATAGTGAGTGGACGCTTAGAAAGCTATCAATCGAGAAGATACAAATAAAATACAGCAAATACCTGCTTTTAGTTTTCAGGCTTACCGCCCCCTAAAAAGCCTACAACACTTCTGCTACCACAAAAATACTCCCTCCAACAAACACCACATCTGCCGCATCTGCCGCCGCTTGTGCCGCTGCAAAGGCCTCCGCTACGGAAGCATACGCTTCTCCCTGTAAGCCGTGCGCAGCCGCTTGCTGCTGCAAAAGTTTTGCCTCTAAGCCCCGAGGAATCGCCGCTTTACAGAAATAATACGTCGCCTCCGAGGGCAAAATAGGCCACAGTTTAGACCAATCTTTATCGTTTACCGTCCCAAAAACGACGTGCAAGCGCGGGGCGGCAAGTTGGTGCAGGGCATCCACCACATAACGGAGTCCATCTACATTGTGCGCCGAATCACAGATCGTCAGCGGCCGTTGTCCCAAGATTTGCCAGCGTCCCATAAGGCCACTGATTTTTTGTACGTTAGCGCAAGCGGTAACAATAACTTGATCGGTAATAGGATAACCTAAATCGCGCAATAACGAGATTGATAAAAGGGCAGTTTTTAGATTGTGTTGTTGATAACTGCCTTGTAAATCAAGGGCAAGAGTAGGGAAGTCCAAGTGATGAGCCGCGCTAAACACGCGATAAAGGTGTTGTGTCGCTTTGGTGGCTTTCAACTCTACCGTTACCACTTGATCGGCGAAAAGAATAGGCGCTTGTTCCTGTGTCGCTTTTTTTAAGAAAACAGGGATCGTTTCGGGGTGGCTTTCGCCAATAACAACGGGGATGTTTTTCTTGATAATGCCTGCCTTTTCAGCAGCAATGAGGTCAAGAGTAGCGCCGAGCTGTGCCTCATGGTCGTAACCAATATTAGTAATAACGGAAAGTAGAGGAGTAATAACATTGGTAGAATCGAGTCGCCCACCCAAGCCCGTTTCAATTAAGGCCACATCAACTTGGTGGCGGTTGAAATGGTCAAAAGCCAACGCCACCGTCATTTCAAAAAAAGAAGGCTGCACTTGGTCAAACAGCGTTTTGTGTTGCGCCACAAAATCGACCACCTCTTGCTGCTCGATGTACACGCCGTTGATTTTGACCCGTTCTCTAAAATCTTTGTAGTGGGGCGAGCTGTAAACCCCTACGCGATAGCCCGCTTGTTGCAAAATGGCCGCTAAAATATGAGTAGTAGACCCTTTACCATTGGTTCCAGCAATATGTACACTGTTAAAACCGCGTTCAGGGTTGCCCAAGGCGGCGCAGAGCGCTTTAATATTGGTCAAATCTTTTTTGAACGCTTGGTTGCCAATCCGCTGAAACATGGGCAATTGCTGAAATAAATACGCTAGTGTTGCTTCGTAATCCATAGAGTAATAAACGCTGGTTTTATTGATAGCAGGAACGCGACATAGTCAACCTATTTCCTGCTTTTTTAAGCAAAAAGGGGGGTCAAATTAAGAAGAATTAAGGTATTTTTGCCCATTCCAAGCGCAGGATGGCGCGGCTATCTGGGGTCGCTCTGTAGCGCTCATCCGCCCGCTGTCCCACTACCCAAACCATCTCATTTTGGGCCGTGGTGAGCAACCAAGTTTCGTCTTTTTCAAAGACATTTAATTTTAAATCCTTATAAAACTTGCTCAGTTTTTTCTTCTTACCGTTCATGCCCGCAGGATAGAAAAATTCTCCTCCTTTCCAATGTGATAAGTAGAGGGTAGTGGGGACGTTGTCCACATCGAGGTAAGCGAATTGTGGTTGTCGCTCCAAAATAGGCGCTGTAGCGGGCAGCACTTGCCAACTCAATATTCCCTTGCCCATAGAAAGCTGCCCTGCTTCCGCATGGCGTTCTAACGTAAACTGTGTTGGGGTGCTAGGGTCGGGCAGGGCTTGTACGATCCAATGGTCGCGATTTTTGAGCAAGACATGGGTTTTGCTGTGGTACAGTTCGCCCGATTCTTGGGAGCGAGAGCGGTAAATGTAGTTGATCTTTTGTGGTTTAAAATTATAGGGCAAGAGCAACTCGTAGAGTAAACTATCGGGGGAAGGCGAATGGACAACGCCCTCAATATTGATCCAAAAGCGCCCTTCTTTTTCTTGGGTAATTTCTTTTTTGAGCTGCTTAATGGCATACAAGTAGAGCTTTTCGGTTTCCCTAAAATGCTGGATATTTTGAGCGAAGGTCGCTTCTAAGGTTGGATTGAGTTGGTGCAGGGCGGGGAGCACTTGATGGCGTAAGGCATTGCGTGCATATGTTGTACTGGCATTGGAGCTGTCCTCGCGGTAGACAATGGCTTGTTCTTCGGCATAGGTTTCCAACCCTGTCCGCGTCGCAAACAACAAGGGTCGAATGACCTTTCCGTTTCTAGGATAAATACCGTGCAAGCCGCGAATTCCACAGCCCATTGTCAAGTTTAGCAAAACCGTTTCGATAGCGTCATTTTGGTGGTGCGCCACCCCGATAGCCGCATAACCTTCTTGCGCGCGAATCTCTTCTAGCCACTGGTAACGCAGCACCCGCGCCGCCATTTGTATGCTCTGTCCTTTTTCTTCGGCAAGGCGTTCGGTCTCGAACCGTACACTATAAAACGGCAAATCCAACGCTTCTGCTGTCGCTTGGACAAAAGCCGCATCGTTGTCGGATTCTTCTCCGCGCAACTGAAAGTTACAATGCGCGATGCCTACCTTGATGCGCGCGCGTTGGCAGAGCTGTAATAAGGTCATCGAATCTAAGCCTCCGCTCACTGCTAGCAATAAGCGGTCGCGGGAAAGACGCAATAGGGATTCGTTTTGTATAAACGTGATGAATTCGGATAGCATGTCTCAATGATTTGCGGTAGGGAATAGGGCACTTATAAATGAATAATTAGCCCTCGCCACAAAGTACAAAAAGCCCTTCTAAAATTGTACTTCCGTATTCGGCAATAATGTCCGCAGGGCAAGGATTTGTTCTTTGGAGAGTGGATTCTTAGACAGGTATAAGCCCACTAATTGTTGCAGGGCTTGCAGGCTGTCAGGCAGTGTGGACAACTTATTAGAAGGGATTTCCAATAGGCGCAACGCTTTCAATTGCCCTATACTTTCGGGCAAGCTTGTGATGTTGTTGTTTTGTAAGTGCAAGGCTTGCAGGCGAGAGAGCTGGCCAATGCTTTCGGGCAGGGCAGTGAGTTGGTTGTCTTCTATTTTTAAAAGCTCTAGCTGTTGTAGTTGTCCTATGCTTTCGGGCAAACGGCTGAGTTGGCCACCTTTGCAATACAGTTGTTTGAGGCCGCTCATTTGCCCAAAGCTTTCAGGCAACGTGCTAAGGCTAGTTTGGTGCAAAAACAATTCTTGCAAACCTTGGTGTTGGGTGATGGCTGTTGGTAAGGCCGTCATTTTGGCGCGGCTCAAGTCGAGGCGGCGCAAGGCGACCAATTGCGTGAAGCTACTGGGTAAATTGTCTATAGACAAACCGCTCCAATCCAAGACGAATAAGCGGGGCAACGGTATAAGCCAGGGCAATAGTGCGGCGGGTTGTAAGCGCGTATCACCTAAGTATAATTCTTCTAGCGTAACTAATTGTTCTACGCTTGGAGGTAACTCGCTGATGGGATTGCCCGCTACGTTCAGTTTCCAAAGGGCAGGTAGAGCACCCAAATTTTCGGGCAGTTGTCTAATGCCATTGTACGCCGCCTCTAAAATTTGCAATTCGGGTAAGGTCGTCAAGACCTCAGGCAAGGCACTAATTTTATTGTCACTCAATTCTAGCAACTTGAGGTTGACCAAGCGCTCCATTCCTCTTGGCAAGGCTGTAATATTATTATATCGTAAATAAAGCTCTTCTAAATTTTTGAGTTTGTTGAAGCTACGCGGCAAGCTGTTGAGTTGATTTTTATTGGCGCGCAAAATTTGCAGATTGGTGCATTTGCCCAAGCCTTCGGGTAGCTCGCTGAGTTCGTTGCCATCTAAATAGAGCAACTGAAGTTTTTCTAATTTCTGAATATCTTTCAGCTCTGTTAGACCTTGTGCGCGCAGATCTAAGATGTAGACAAAGTCGGGATTGGCCAGCGCCTCGTCCAAATTGTTATAGGTTCGCGTTTGCGCCAGCTCCTCGGCACTTAGCAAGTACTGAGCAGACACAGCAGGGGGTGAAAAACTGAATAATAATAATAAAGCGTATAAAGGGCGCATATAGTCGCGTTTTCTGAACGGCAAAAAAAAGAGGTTGTTCCCAACAACACTAAAGTGTCTTGTAGGAGGATGCTCTTTTATAATTCTAATAATTGTTCCAAATTGCAAAGGGAAGATGGGTGAGGGATATAAATGTAATAAAAAAGACGAAAACAACCCGTTTTTGACGCAGGCAATAGCTACAAAAATATTGCCTAGAACGAGCTAGAGAACAATAAAAGGGAAGGGCGCTGACTTTTGCAGTAGATTTCGCTACTTTTGTGCTTGAATCTCAACAACGATCAACAACAATGAACAAACAATTTGCTCAAGATATTGCCCAAGGATTAAGCGCGGCGCAGAAATACATTCCCTGTCAATACTTTTATGACGAACGTGGGTCTTGGCTGTTTCAGCAGATCATGCAACTGCCCGAATATTACCTCACTGCTTGCGAAACCGATATTTTAGAACGCCGCAGCGACGATTTGCTTCAAGCCTTTCAGGCGAACAAGCGCTCTTTTAACCTCATTGATTTGGGGGCAGGCGATGCCACCAAAACCAAAACACTCTTGCGGGCTTTTGTCCAAAAGGAAGTTGATTTTTCTTACACGCCTGTTGATTTGTCTACGTCTATTTTATCGGCGCTGTCAGAGAGTTTGGATGCTGTGTACGACGAACAGTTGCGTTATAAAGCCATGAACGCAGATTATTGGGAGGCGATGGAGCAACTAAAAGTTGCTTCTAGTGATAATACTCGTAAAGTCGTCCTCTTTTTGGGAGCGAACATTGGTAATTTTTCCCCACAAGAGAGCATCAACTTTCTAACCAAGCTCAAAAGTTACCTCAATAAAGGCGATTTGGTATTGGTTGGATTTGATTTGAAAAAACGCCCAGAGATTATTTACAATGCTTATTTGGATACCAAAGGCATTACGGCCGCGTTCAACCTCAATTTATTACACCGTATCAACCGTGAATTAGGGGGCTGTTTTAAGCCTAATTATTTTCGTTTTTATCCTTCTTATAATCCTCAAACAGGGGTGCTAAGTAGCCATTTGGTAGCGCAGAAGGAACAGACCGTACGGATTGAAAGCCTAGGCATAGAGGTGCATTTTGAGCAGTGGGAGGCCATTCATACCGAGATTTCAACGAAACATAACCGCCAAGATATTGAAGCGTTAGCGAGTGCCGCAGGCTATCAAGTACGCGAATACTTGCTCGACAGCAAAGCATACTTTGTAGATGCCTTGTTAGAGGTATAAGCAAGGTGGCGCGTTAATAAGAAGTCGTTAAAAGGCGGCTCCAATTTATAAAGCGGCGTTAAAGTTCTGTGTTAATAAGAAACTTTGTTTTTTAGACCGTCACAAAAGTGTTACTTTGTTAATAAAGACAAAACAAAGGCTATCTTTTGTAGAAGCCTTTAGTTTTTCTACCTTTGTATGTCGCTCAAAAATGGCTTGCATTTTATCTATAATGCAGTTTGTTTCTTATAAAAAAGTAGACGATTAAAAGTAATTACACCATGAAAAATGGAATATTTTTTAGAAGGAAAACTTTTAAGTCACGTTGCTCCTGAGCGCTATGTTTTTAGTTAGGAGACTACTAAGAGCCGAATGTTATTCTAATAGCCTATTTCTACCCTTATAATTTAATTATTCAAATGAAATCATTTAACAAGCTCAGTACCCTCACAGGATGGTTGATGTTTACTGTAGCCGCAGTCGTGTATATCCTTTCTGCCGAACCCACGGCTAGTTTGTGGGATTGTGGAGAGTTTATTTCTGCCGCCGACAAATTGGAGGTTGTTCACCCTCCTGGAGCGCCTTTATTTCTCATGCTTGGGCGAATGTTTGCCTATGTAGCAGAACTAGTGTCTAATGATCCTAGTAATGTCGCTTATGCTATTAATGTCATGTCGGGACTTAGTACGGCCTTTTTAGTGCTGTTTATTTGCTGGTCCACTATTATGCTCACCAAATTGGCCGTTGTTGGACGCAATGCCACGCCTCAGCCAGGGGGAGAAACTATTTCTATTTTAGGATCGGGGGTTGTTGCTGCTTTAGCAACTACATTTGCCACCTCGGTTTGGTTTTCTGCGGTAGAAGGAGAGGTGTATGCGATGTCCTCGGGTTTTACGGGCTTAGTAATGTGGGCTTCTGTTAAATGGTATACCTCTGATCATCCCAAAGCCGACCGTTGGTTGATTTTTATTGCTTATATGATGGGGCTTTCCATTGGTGTTCACTTGTTGAGCTTATTGGCTTTCCCTTTCTTGGGGGTTCTATTTTATTACAAGAAAGCAGAAACGGAGGCGGATATGGTCAAATTTAGTTGGCTATCTACGCTCAAAGGCTTTTTAGGGGGCTTTGGTGCCTTGGTACTTGTCCAATATTTTATTATTCCGCGTTTGCCGCAAATGGCAGCGGCGGTTGACTTTATGTTTGTCAATGGCCTTGGTATGAATATCGGAACAGGAGTGTTGTTTTTCATTTTACTCTTGTTTGCTGGTATTATTGGCGCGTTGGTTTATGCCCATAAAACGACTAATTATTACTTGCATTTAGGAGTAATGATGGTTGCTATGATTTTGATCGGGTTCTCTTCTTATGGGATGGTGGTTGTTCGTGCGAATGCACAAGCAGCAATCAATATGAACAATCCTAGTGATCCCTACAGCATGTTGTCTTACCTCAATCGCGAGCAATATGGAACGCGTCCGTTGATTTACGGCCCGCATTTTGCCGCTGAGCGCAACAATACTTATCCCAAAGACAAAGACGTTTACCGCCCTGTAGAGAAGGACGGTAAGTTAGTTTATGGCATTGTAGATCAAAAAGTAGATGTTGGTTATAAGAGCCAAGATATGATGTTGTTCCCTCGTTTGGGGCACTTTGATCGCGCTGGAGAATACAAAAAATGGTTTGAATTGGGTCCTTCAGGCAAGCCCACGATGGGCGATAACCTCGGTTTCTTCTTTGAATACCAGTTGGGGTATATGTACTGGCGCTATTTTGCTTGGAATTTTATTGGCCGTCAGAATGCCAACCAAGGAACGGATGGCAACAGCATTCGCGGTAACTGGATTTCAGGAATCGCTCCCATTGACGAATTGCACGTGCATGACCAAAGTGGTCTGCCAGAATACATTCGAGAAGAAAAATCTAGAAATACCTACTATTTCTTACCCTTTATTTTGGGGCTAATTGGGTTGGCGTTCCACGCCTCCAGAAGACCTAGAGAAGCGGCTGCTTTGGGTGTTTTATTCCTAATGACAGGCGTAGCCATTATTGTCTTTACCAACCAGCCACCCCGCGAACCTCGTGAACGGGATTACGTTATTGTTGGTTCTATCTTTACCTTCTGTATGTGGATGGGGATGTCCGTGCCGTATATCTATATGCGCCTCAAAGGCAAAATTTCTAGTTCTGCTGCGGCTGGCTTGGCCTTAGTTATTGGGTTGGTGCCTCCTATTCTAATGGGTGCCGAAAACTGGGACGATCATTCTAGAGCCGATCAATATGGTGCTAGAGATTATGCCATCAATTTCTTGGAGTCTTGTGCGCCCAATGCGATTATCTTCACCTACGGGGACAACGATACCTATCCATTATGGTATGCCCAAGAGGTGGAAAATATCCGTCCTGATGTACGCGTCGTCAACTTTAGTTTGTTGGCGGTAGATTGGTACATCGACCAATTGCGTAGAAAAATTAACGAATCGGACAAAATCGAAATGAGCATTCCTACAGAGGCTTATCGCGGTAAACTCCGTAACTATTTGCCCTTTAGAGAAACACAAGGGGATCGGTTTGTCAACTTAAACGATGTGGTCAAATTCATTGGCTCTACGCCAAAAGACATGAATCCACAAGCCTTGCAACAATATGCGAGTTATATTCCTGCCCGCAACGTTTTCTTACCTGTTGACAAAGAACAAGCCATCGCCAATGGCGCTATCAACAAAAGTATTCCTGACTCTCTTATCTTGCCTGCGGTCAAATTCCGCTTGAAAGAAGGACAGTTCATGATGAAAGATGAAATTGCTTTGTTGGATATTATTTCAACCAACGCAGTCAACGGCTGGAAACGCCCCATCTATTTCGCGGTCACTTGTCGCCCCGAAAAAATCATGGGCCTCAAAGATTACTTGATGCTCGAAGGAATGGCCTTGCGCATTGTGCCTTACAAAACGCCTAGTCAGAGCCAAACGGCTATTTTGATGGGGGGCTTAGATGCGGATTTGATGTACCAAAACATGGTGGGCACAGAAGAGGAACCTGCTGATTTCAAATGGGGGAACTTTGATAAGAAAGAGGTCTTCATTAACGAGAGCTACATGCCCTCGGTACACAGTTTACAGTATGCTTTTATTCGCTTGACGGATGAATTGCGTCGCCGTGGCGAAAACGAGCGCGCGATTAAAACCGTCGATAAGTTTTTCGAGGCCTTCCCACACATGAATTTTCCTTTCCCACAGAGCCGTATGGCTTTGCAAGCGATGGGTTTTTATCTGCAACTTGGTGCCGAAGAACAAGCTAAAGTACAGATGCAAACGATGGCTGATGCCTTACAGGATCGTCTAGATTACTATGTCGGCTTGACCGACCCGATGGATCAACAGGCCTTTGGCTTAGAGACGCGCGAAGCGATGGGTATGGCGCAACAGTTGTTGCAGTTTAGTACCATGCTGAAGGATGAGGACTACAAAACGGCGTTGCAGCAGCAGTTGCAACCGTATGTGCCCCAACAGCAGCCTGGTGGTTAACAGTAGGAGCGCGCGCCGCTGAGTTTAGAAACTGCTTTTTGCGCCTTGGGTGTGAAAGGCAGTTTTTTGTTCAGTAGGGTGTGTTGTTAACAACACACCCTACTGAACAACCAATTTCATGAATTAGTCAATTTTTTTTCGGAAATTTGCCGCACAAAAAAGCAGTACCATGAGCATGACTTTAGCAGAACGCTTAACCGCCTTGGTGGCTTTAGGCCACTACATCCAGCAGGATACCCCTGAACGGGAACAAGCCTTGCGGCAAACCTATCAACATAACAAATGGTTAACCCCCGAGAACAGCTTATTGGCGCTGGAGCGCATTGCCCAAGCTTTTTTGCAGCGACAGGCGTTAGCCGCATGGGCGGCAAACTATCCGATAAAAGAGCAAACAACAGTCAACAAACGCGTGGGGTTGGTCTTGGCAGGGAACATTCCAGCAGTAGGATTTCACGACGTGTTGTGTTGTTTTGTGGCCGGGCATAAAGCGCTTCTAAAGTTATCCGACAAAGACAAGTTTTTGATTCCTTATCTATTGGAGGGCTTAATGCAGCTAGACGAGCGTGCGGCGGCTTATTTTGAGCCCGTGCTCACCTTAAAAAACTTTGACGCAGTCATTGCGACAGGGAGTAATAACTCAGCACTGTATTTTACACAGTATTTTAGTAAATACCCGCACATCATTCGGCGGAACAGAAATGCAGTGGCAGTATTAACAGGTGCGGAAAAAGAAACGGAGTTCTTGAAACTAGGCGAAGATATTTTTACCTATTTTGGCTTGGGCTGTCGTTCAGTTTCTAAGCTGTATGTACCAGAAGGGTATGACTTTATTCCCTTGTTACGCACCTTAGATCATTATAAAAATCTACACGAGCACAACAAATACCGCAACAATTATGATTACAACCGTTCAATTTATTACATCAATGACCAATCACATTTGCTCAATGATTGTTTAATGTTATTGGAGGACGACAGTTTGTTGTCGCGCATCTCTTCGCTGCATTATAGCCATTACAAGAACCAAACGGCGTTGCAGCAAGAACTAAGCGAGCGCGCCGACGAAATTCAATGTGTGGTCAGCCAAACCCCTATAGAAGGGGTAAAGGTAGTGCCTTTCGGCGAAAGCCAACTACCTCGGTTAGACGACTATGCCGATGGAGTAGATACAATGGCCTTTTTATCAGGCTTATAAAACAATAAAAAAGCAGCTTTTGACAACGCTTGTTGGGGAGCCCTCTACTATGCTTAGAGCCCGCGCTCCAACAACAGAAATAAGTAGGTGTATTTTTTGCCTAAGAAAATTCTGAGTGCTGAACGATTAGCAGGACGGATGTTGTTAAAATACTAGCAAACTATATTACTATGCTCTAGCTGGGCTATTTCCCCAGTTAAATCAAAATCGAAATTTGGGGCATTAAAGTTATGGACAAACATGATTATTTATTTAACGAGAAGAGAGCATTTTAATGCTGCCCACCAATTGTGGGTGAACGAGTGGTCAGAGGAAAAGAATTTTGAAGTATTTGGCAAATGCGCCAATAAAAACTTTCATGGGCACAACTATGATTTAATGATAACCGTCAAGGGCAAACCCGACCCCGTCACAGGCTTTATCATGGATGCCAAAAAATTGAGCAAGCTGATTAAAGCTAAAGTTTGCGATGTGCTAGATCATAGCAATATGAATTTGGATGAGAATTTTTTACCCGAAGGAACTCCTCCGACGACCGAAAATCTAGTCTATTACATTTGGCAAGAACTAGCCGACCACTTGGATGACAATTGTCGCCTGCATTGTGTCAAGCTCTATGAAACCCGTAATATTTGGGCAGAGTACTATGGCGAGGAAGATTTCTAAATAAGTCGTCTCCAACTACTCGACAGCGTGCCTAAAAAAGAACAGCTATCTTAGTCCACCTTTTGGTGGAATAGGATAGCTGTTGTAGTAATAGGGCAAGGCGTTGGCCTAAAAAAGAATCCATAAGGCTCAAAGAGCAAACGAAATAGACAGCCGCACTATGCTAAGGCAAATAATACTCCCCCCGCGCATTAATGCGCACCTTGGGCAGTTGCTTTTTTTGCTCAAAATAGCTATAAATCGCCTGCAACTCCTTCCAAAATTTTAAATGAGGACTACTTCGCTGGAGCAACACTTTCCAGTTTTTACTCGGAAAAATATGCACGGGAATTTGTAGCTGTCCCAAGCGCTGCGCTCGGCTCGCCAATTCGTAGACGGGCTCAATGTAAGTATCGGTAATCGAAATACAGCCCACACTAGCACAGCCGCCATGAATGAAAATATCACTACCAGGACGTTGTAGGTGCCCGCGCTTTAGATCCGAGGCATTGGGGTAATTAATTCCTAACGACAAATAAAAACGGCTGTTTGGATTAAACCGATCAATAAAATAACAGCCCTCAGGAATCTGCCCATCGCCTTCTTGCCGTTTCGAGCCCAGTCCGCCTGACGTGGTACAAAAAGGGTACACCGCGAGCCGCCGAAAATCCTGTTGCGCCAAGCGCCCCCAAATTTCTAATACTTGCTCTTGCTTGAAGGCACGCAAAAAGATTTCCAGTTGTTCATCCTGCTTGGTCACTTGCCCACGGCTTACCAGCGCCTCTAGACTTGCAGGTAAGGGGGCTTCTGTAGGAGCAGGGGCAAAAGAACAGCCCCCTAGTAAAACTAGAAGGCTGCTGGATATCAGTAGGGAAATTGTGTTCATAATAATCATTGGTAATAGCTGTCAAAAACAAGGTGTTTTCACTAAAAAAAGACCATTTTCCTGACTTTCTCCCTTTAAGAAACTCTAATAGAGCTATTGACGCTATCCTCGTTCGGCCTTAGCTTTCGCTTTGGCGGCTTTGCGCTCGGCTTTGGCTTTCGCTTTGGCTGCTTTGCGCTCGGCTTTTTCCTTCTTTTTGGCGGCCTTAAGTTCTGCGCGAAGTTCGGCTTTGGTCTTCGTATCGACCGTTATTAATTTTTCTTCGCGGTCCACGCTTAATTCTGTCACCACATTGGTTGTTCCACCAGCAACGGTTGGTTCTACGCGAATAGGCTCTACGACTTCTACAGGTTGGTCTTCCATCGCAATAATCGCATTCTCATAAGGATAGTTGTTGGGATCGGCGGCAGTAGGTTGAGCAGCCATTGCAAACAATTCTAAGTCTGCTTTATTAAACAGGCTGCCTAAGCTTTTGAGTTGTTCGGTCGTTAAACAAGCGCCTTTAATTTCTTTTTGGACAGCGGTCAACTGTTGATCGGCCGCTAACGTACTCACACGGGCACGCATGGCTTCAAAATCAGCACTAGGCATGGGCATACAAATATAATCTGTTGGTATAACGGTCATGCTGCGTTTGGTACGCATTTGTTTTTGTCCATTGCGGTCAACAATTTGTCGAGTGGTCGTAGTAATTTCTTCTACAATAGAATTGGTACTGCCCTCGCCTTTGACATAGCGTCTGGTAATGGTCGTTCCCTCTTGTAATTCGGGGGCTGCTGTCGCTGTTTCTTCTTCGTTGGTCGCCACTCCACCACTAAATTGACCACGGCGTTTTTGCTCTGCTTCTGTTTTGAGTTCGTCCAAGGTACCGTGAACGCGTACATATTGAGGGTTTTGTTCGACTTCGCTTTTCGCTAATTCTTTGGCGCTGTTCATGCCTTCTACGGTCACCCCTTCTTTGTTATAATTAACGCGAATTTGGCTACTGCTAGACAAGGCCACTTGGCTTTGTGGAACGGTACTGTACGTTTTTAGCTTCCAAGAATCGCCGTCTTTGTCTACCACAAAAGAGTTTTCTTTGCCTGCCAAAACGCGCACATTCGATTTGACGGCCTTTCTCTTGTCATCAAATAACAAGGTTACCCAATAATCCCCTTCAGGAATATTGGTGACTTTGAGGTTAGACGTTGCTTTGCTGTTTTGGAATTTACTATCCAAGGCAACATTTAAGGCGGCTCCATCAGTGGTAAAGACAACAAAATCTCCCGATTGGGCGAAAGCAGAAGATAACGCTGTGAAAAATATTATAACGAGCATTGAAATTTTAAAATTCATAATAAAAGTGGATGGTTAGATAATAAGCGGAAGGCTACCACTACTAGTTCTCAACGGTCAATTATACGCATTTGCAGCGTAGTAGCGCGCTATTCTTACTATAAATAAACAGAAGGAGTATAGCAACTGTTCTAGGGAGCAACAAAAAGCCGTCCCCCTTTACCCAAAATAAGCGCTATTTTCTACCCGTTTCCTAAAAAAATCTTTTTATTTTGAAAAATATCTAAGAAAACTACAACACCTATGTTGGATAGATTTTGATACCTCACTACTAAAAATAGAATGCCACATGGATTTAATGGATATGTTTAAGCAGCAGATGACCAATACGGTTGTCAACCAATTAACAGAAAAAATCGGCCTTGGTAGCCAAGCACAAACGCAGAGCGCTGCACAAAACGCCTTTGCTACCTTACTAGGAGCGATGGGCAAAAATGCCGCCACTCCACAAGGAGCCGAACAATTAAATAAGGCCTTAGAGCAAGACCACGATGGCAGCATCTTGGATAATATTTCTAGCTTTTTGGGTGCAGGCCCTACTCAAAATGTTGCCCCACGCGCTACCAATGGCAGTGGTATTCTTGCCCACTTGCTCGGAAATAAAGAACAAGGCGTGGTACAAGGCTTGAGTCAAGTGAACAACATGAGCCCTGAAGCAACGCAAAACTTACTAGCGACCGTAGCGCCTCTAGTGATGGGAGTACTGGGCAAAGCCAAGAAAAACGAAGGATTTGACGCTAGCGGATTGATGGCTTTGTTAGGACAGCAACAAGCTGCGAAGCAAGCACCAGGACAATTGGATGGCCTGTTGAGTCTACTAGATCGCGACGGCGATGGCGGATACATGGACGATATTGGCGGTATGATCGGCGGCTTTTTTGGAAAATAAGCGTCCTCTTATCCCGATAAAAAGAAAATGTTGTACAGAGCCTAAGCCTTGTACAACATTTTTATGTTTACTTGATGGTTATCTGCCTAAGGGTGCATGCCCTGAATTAAGCGTTTCGACATATTGACAAAATTGCGCTCAGAGATCAAGCCGATTAGCTCTTCTCCTTTGACAACAGGCAAAATGTGTAAATTTTCGTCTTTCATCAGTTTAATCACTTCTACCATGCGCATCTGCTGCGTCACCGTTTTGGGATTTCGCTTCATAATCTCCCCTATAGTCGTATCTTCAGAGCGTTTCGAAGCTTGTGCAAAATGCTTTAAAATTAGCTTCGAGGTAATCAATCCCTTCAAATTTCCCTGTCCATCTTCTACAGGCATAGAAGAAATATCGCCCCAATCCATCAATGCCGAGGCAAATTCCAACGAATCTTCTTCTTGCAAGGTGAAAATATCAGTCGTCATAAATTCCTCTACCAGCAACTGAGAGTGGTCGTATTGGTGAAATTCGTCCAGCTTGGGCAAGGGCCACTCGTGGGCAGGTTTACTTTGAATTTGATTGTGATAAATAGCTGCCGTGAGCGAGGTTAAGCCCTCGTCAATATGCGTTTCTTTGCGAAACTTGGTATAAGCCTGTAAAATCCAGCGCGAGCCGTTCATGTGGCGTTTGGCACGTTCCTCAATAATCCCCAAATAGCGGTCAATATCGCCTGTATCAATGTTGTATTTTTCCAATCCCTGTCGGGCAATGGGCAACAAAATTTCTTGGGTCAAATCTCGCGCCGAAATCTTTTGGTTGTTCATCCAAGTGAACTTACAATCCATACCCGAGCGAGCGCCTTTCATGAAATTATCCCGCGCATCGTCAAAGCTCATCTGCTGGCGAATGTCGTCAAAATTCTCCGCCATGCCTTCCATTGTTCCTAACCAAAATGCCGTGTTGGCCATTTCATCCAGTACAGTAGGGCCAGCGCCCAATACGCGATTTTCGATCCGCAAGTGCGGCTTTCCATTAGGACTAATGCCATAGCAGGGGCGGTTCCAGCGATAGACCGTTCCATTGTGTACTTGTAAGGCTTGTAATTTGGGGGCTTTGCCCGCTTCGATAGCTTCCAAGGAATTTTGCTCAATATCGCTGCCCAACAAAATGCGGTAGCGCAAAATATCCTCTTTATAAATTTCTAAAATGGATTTGTCCAACCAGTTGTTTCCAAAATTAACCCGCGCGCTTTTGTGGCGCAAATGATCTTTGGATAGGCGGTTGTCAATGGACTGCGCAAACAAGGCAATGCGCGTTTCATGCCAAAGGCGTTTGCCAAACAAAACAGGCGAGTTCGTACACATGGCCAATGTCGGGCCTGTAATCGCCTGCGCGATGTTGTACATCTTTACAAAATTCTTTGGCGCGACCTGCAAATGCACTTGAAAACTTGTGTTACAAGCTTCTAGCAGCGGCGAATCATGCAGTAAATTCAGCTCATCAATACCATCTAGGCGCAATTCGTAATCTGAACCCCGTAGGCTCTTCAGGGCAGTCATCAAGGCATGGTAGCGCGGTTTAGGGGTGAGCTGCTCCATACTCAAATCAAACTTGCGCAACGAGGGTAGAATCCCTGTCAACAAAATGCGCGTATCGTGCTTCGCTGCCGCTTGGTTGAGCAAGCCCAAGTTTTCCCGCAATTCCGTTTCCATCCGCATCAAGGCACTGCCCTCAAACACCTGCGGGTTCAAGTTCAATTCTAAATTAAACTGCGCCAACTCCGTCGTGAGCCACTCGGGGTGAAAATCTTTTAAAATATCCATCGCCTTATAGGCGGGTTTGTAGTGCTTGTTGATGAGGCACAATTCCTGCTCCGCGCCAATGCATTTCACATCGTCCTCAAACCAGTCATTTTCCAGCATGTATTCAAACGCCTCTACATCATTAAGCAGTTGGCGCACAAAATGGCGCATTTCCTCCGCTCCCTGCGAAGCGGCTAATTTGACCCGTTCTTCTCCCATTTGGTGATTTTTTTTGTAGGTGGTTCATTGTAATAATACGGCCAAAAAAAGGCTAAAAACAGGCGTTCCCCTAGTCATGGCCTTTTAAAGCTAAAAACTAATTGTTAGTTGAAGAAATCTAGGAGGGATATATTTGAATTTTGAGGGGAAATGTTTGGGGGAGGGGAGTATAGTTACCTGCGGTGTTGAAACTTAATTCATCGTTTACTTGTGTTTATGTTTGCTTCTTTAGAACAATTTGTTTTAAATTGCGTAGTGATTACTACGCAGGACGAAATTTCTACCCAATATTAACTTTTCAGGGGGATAGAAGAACTTAGAAGATTTAATACACAAGAAAAGTAGAAGTATGCACAACTGTCTTTTCACGGTAATTTGTGTTACCTTTGTTGGCTTTAAGTGTACAATCGTGTCTTCTAATTTTATAAGTGCATCAATTAACCTTATCTTTAAGAATGAAAAAAAAGCTATCGTTTTCAGGACATGATAAGTTTGCTTGTCGACAATTCTGGCTCAAGAAAGGATTGACTCACGTAGAGCAAGATAAATCCTTCAATGCAGATGCAGTGATTGACTTAGGGGTTGGTCGAAATATGGTTACCGCAGTTCGTTATTGGATCAATGCCTTTGGTGTAGTGGAGGAGAATGTACCCACTCTCTTTGGAAAAGCGTTGTTGTCGGAAGGAGGTTTAGATCCTTACATTGAGGATATAGGAACCTTATGGTTATTACACTACAACCTAGTGGTTACAGAAAAAGCATCTATATACTCTATTATATTCAACGACTTTTTAAGACAGAGAATAGAATTTACTAAGGAGGCTTTATTAAAATATATAAGTGATTATTGCGAGAAGCGGAAAATTAACGTCAATAGCAGTTCTCTACAACACGATATCAATGTGTTTATTAGTAATTATACGTTACCAGAGAATAAGAAAGGCATAGAGGCCACTTTTAACGGATTACTGTACGAGTTGCAGTTGGTAAATAAAATAAAGAGATCAGGGGGATGGTTTAAAATAGAGAACGGAGAACAATCTTCTTTGCATCCTTCTATTTTGTTGTTCTGTATGATTTTTAACGACTCTGAACGTAGAATCTTTAGTTTTAACGATTTGACGAATAAAGACCACAGCATTGGTCGTGTGTTTTGTATGAGTCCTAACGCTTTACACGATAAGCTCAATCAACTAACAGAATTGTATCCAGAAAAACTCCTTTTTACAGAAGATGCAGGAGTAAAAGTACTTCAAATTAAAGGCAACTTAGATGCCTGGCAAGTTCTAAAAGACTACTATGAGAACTAATTTTTCTCCCTCCATTAATATAATACGAGACGTTGACACCGATTTCTATTATGTCCCTACTTCTAACTCAAAGGCAACTTATGAGCAAATTGCTAAGCAGTTTAACACAGGTATTCATTCTTTCAACATTGTAGGAAGTTATGGGACTGGGAAGTCTGCTTTTCTATTGGCACTCAGCAAACATTTACGTTCAGAAAAGAATTACTTCGGGCCTATAAATGGTCAGTTTAATGGTTGTAAGCAATTTGACTTTCTCAATATAGTAGGAAGTTACGGTTCTCTTATTGAAGCATTTGCAACGGCACTAGAGGTAGAACCTTATCCTACTGTTATCTTGAAAAGCTTAACCGATAAACGGGGAGATGAAAAGAATACTTGTCAAGTTATTAGTATTGATGAGTTGGGTAAGTTCTTGGAATATGCAGTAGAAAATAATCCCGATGAGGAGTTATACTTTATTCAGCAGTTAGCGGAACTCGCTAACGATGTAGACAGTAATATACTGTTTATTTCTACCTTACATCAAAATTTTGATGCCTATGCCATGGGGCTTTCTCGTAGCCAGCAGACGGAATGGGAGAAGGTTAAAGGGCGCTTGAAAGAATTAACTTTCAATGAGCCCGTAGAGCAATTATTGCAACTAGTAACGTTGTTCTTAGAAGAGAAGTTTGGAAATAGAGCGATCAAGAACAACGAGGAGTTGACACAGTGTATCCAAGAAGCTGGAGCCTTTAATTTGTTGCGTACTATTGACGAAAGTCTAGCGACAGGTCTCTATCCTTTTGATTTGTTATCTGCGATTGCTCTAACAAAAGCTCTACAAACCTATGGACAGAATGAGCGCTCTTTGTTTCATTTTCTGAGTGCGGAGGAAAAGTATGGCCTATATGATTACGATAAGGAAAACAACCCTTATTACAACCTCAGCTGTGTTTATGATTACCTTCAATATAATTATTATAGTGTTTTATCTTCTAGACATAATCCTGCTTATTTTAAGTGGAGTTTGCTTAGGAATTCTCTAGATAGAGTGCAATTAGAGTTGGCAACAAAAATAGAAGCAGCTCAAAAACTGGTTAAAGCTATAGGCCTACTGAATATTCTGGGAACGTCTGCTGCTAAAATAGATGATGCGTTGTTATTGGTCTATGGGGAAATAGCTTTAGGGTTAAAAGATACCGCAGGAATATTAAAATTGCTATTAAAGAAGAAAATTATTCGCTACCAAAAATACAATGATCGGTACAAGTTATTTGAGGGGACGGATATTGATATCGATCAACTCATAGAAGACAAAAGGCGAATAGTAAAACCTATTGTTGATATAGTAGCAGAGTTGAGAGGAAAGATTAAGGAAAAGATAGTACCTGCTAAAGCCATTACTTACAGAATAGGAACGCCTCGTTTCTTCGAACTCAACATCAGTAACACGCCTATTCTAAGTTTTCAGGCAAAAGATCGCGCTTTAGATGGAATTATCAATGTGATTTTTCAGGAAGACTTTGCTATTGCAGAAATAGAGGATACTAAAGCAGAACCTATTTTGTATGGAGTTTACAAGACAACAGCACAGTTAAAGCTATTATTACAAGATATAAAAGCAACAGAGGCTGCTTTAACAGAAGCTCAAATAGATCGTGTTGCTAAGCAAGAATTAGTTGAACGAAAAAATTATCACATTGATATACTAAACCAAGCGATTGATGAGGATATCTTTAGCAGTAGTGAAAAAATAGATTGGTACTTTGATGGTAAACAAGTAGTAATTAACAGCTATAGAGAATTCAATAAGCAGCTGTCAGCTATTTGTGAGGTCTTGTTTACGGATACTCCTGTTTTCCGCAATGAATTGATGAATAAACAGAAGCCTTCAAGTGTTATTAATTCTTCTAGAAAACGATATTTTGAGCAACTGTTAGACAATTACAGTCTTCCTGGGCTCGGTTTCCCGAAAGCCAAACATCCTGCTGAAAAAACGATTTACTACACACTGTTGAATCATACAGGCATTCATCAAGAAAATGAGCAGGGGATCTACGCCTATTTTAGCACTCCCACGGAAGAGAGCTTTTTACCCTTGTGGGAAGCCAGCTGTGATTTCCTGAAAAGTGCCAAATTAGGCAAGCGGTTTGTCTCCGAATTTGTAGATACATTACGGGCACAACCTTTTGGTCTAAAGGATGGATTTATCGAATTCTGGATAGGTACTTTTCTGTTTATTCATCGAGAAGATTTTGCTTTATTTGGAGAAGGGTACATTCCTAAGTTCTCTTCAGAAGTATTAGAACTGTTATTTAAAGATGCCCATAAGTACCAAGTCAAGACCTTTAACTTGGACGGTATACGCCTAGGTCTATTTAATACCTACAGAAGTTTAGTTCAAGCAAAAGCAGCAGGCAGCATAACAACTAGTTCCTTCAAAGAAACCGCTGCTCCGTTCTTGGTGTTCTATAAGCAACTACCCGATTATACGAAGCACACTGCTCGATTAGATGAAGATACCTTAACGTTTAGAAGTGTCATTAGTAAAGCCAAAGAGCTAGAGAAAACTTTTTTTGAGGATTTACCAGCCGCTTTTGGATTTACGCTCAAAACACTCCATGAGTCAGAAGGGGCTATTGAGAAATTTGCCCATCAAATTACGCACAGCATAAAAGTTCTAAGAGAAGCTCTGAATGCCTTGGTAGAGCGTATCGAACACGGCATACTGGACATCTTAGGTCTGCAAGAGGGGACAGCACTAGAAGTGTATAGCGAAGTAATTAGAAAACGTTATGAACCCCTGAAGAAACACCTCTTGTTACCCAAACAGAAAGTTTTTTATAACCGTTTACTATCACAAATAGAAGACAAAGAAAATTGGATTAAAAATGTTGCCCACGCTGTCATTGGCAAGAAATTGGAGCAAATCACCGATGTAGAAGAAGCCCAAATTGCCGATAAACTACAAGTAGCTTTTCAAGAGTTAGATGACTTGATAGAATTAGGTAAAACAGAAGTCAAAGCAGGAGAAGAAATACTACGCGTCAAAATATCAGGGACACAAGATAAGGGCAAGAGCAAGAACATTGTCATTAGTGCCAAACAACAACCCAAAGTCACCGAACTAGAAGCAGCCATCGAGGGTATTTTATCCAAAAATAAAAAGATCAACCAAGCTGCTCTTCTAAAAGTTCTCAAAAAATATCTATAATATGAGTACCACTGTCAAACACGTATTGGGAATTTCTGGAGGAAAGGATAGCGCCGCCTTGGCCATCTATATGCGCGATAACTATCCTGAATTGGAGGTGGAGTATTATACTTGTGATACGGGCAATGAACTGACAGAGACTTATGATTTAGTAGATAGTTTGGAGAGTTACCTGGGGAAGCCTATCACGAAACTACTAGCTGCTCTAGATACCCCTGAGCGTACACCCTTTGATCACTTTTTGAGGGTATACGGCGGCTATTTGCCTTCTTCTACGGCTCGATGGTGCACAAAGAAAATGAAGCTTGATCCATTCGAAAAATACATGGCAGGAGAGACGCCTACCATTTCTTATGTGGGTATTCGTGGAGACGAAGACAGAGATGGCTACATTTCTAAAAAATCTAACATCCAATCTATATTTCCATTTAGAAAAAACATTTGGAGCATTGATGTGATTCAAAAGGTCTTAGCAAATAACAAGATCAAATTTATAGAGGGCTTGTACAAGGAGTACGGCCACTCAGCTAGATTAGAAAGAACTTTAGAAATTGTCAAGCAGCCGTTGTCTGCCCATTTCAAAGTAGAACAAAAGTTAAACACCCTTTTAGAATTAGGAATTAAGGAATTCAATCGTGTCGTCTTTGCTTTCTTAAAAACTACCGATTACCCTATTGGACAGGCAGATCATTTTCCCTTAGTAGATAATGAAGATATCTTAGTTAGAGAAGACATTTTTCAAATTTTGAGAGAGACCGTAGGCATCCCAGCTTATTATGAACTCAAAGAGTACTACGTAGAAATAGATGGCGTCGTCCAAACAGGGTACTACTCTCGTAGTCGTTCGGGGTGTTTCTTCTGCTTCTTTCAGCAAAAAATAGAATGGGTTTGGCTCTACGAAACTCACACAGAGCTCTACAAGCAAGCAATGGAGTACGAGAAGGAAGGCTACTCTTGGATGGATAGTGAAACCTTAACTGAACTCGCCCAGCCTGAGCGTATTGTTGCTATCAAAAGAGAACATTATCTTCGAATGAAACGTAACAAAAATCGCTCTAAGTCAGACTTGTTGAGCGATTTGTTGGATGATGCGGAGGGAGAGGGGTGTGCTGCTTGTTTTATATAGATGTATTAATTTATCTATATATCCCCGAACAGCTTCGCTGCATAATCGGATTGTATAGTTAACCCCTTGTCAGTAAAGTAGGTAGGTTCAAATGAGTCTGCCAATGCAAGAAAATAAGGTCTCCATAGTCTTCTTTTTGCTCTATTCACTATGTTTAGATACTGCTTAGATTTCAATAAATTCATTAGTCTAGTACCATAGAAGTTTCTTAGAACAAAATCGATCGTTAAAACGATGTCTAATGGAGGATGCATGAGTCTAGGCGCGTCTAAAACAAGTACATTCCCATAGTTTGTTTCTGAATCCTTTGTTAAACCAAATCCACCCATGTTGAAATGATATTCAGGATGAACTAAGCCTTTCCCTTCTCCATCGCTATCGTCTTCATTACGAATGTGCTTATCTAAATGCCATGAGATTTTGTAACGGGAATTCTCATCTTTTATTTTAGAAGAGGCTATGATCTGTACTCCATATTTACGCTTCTTATCCTGTAAGATACAGTCAGATATATCTATTGGTTCTAAAGCCTTTTCATTAATCTTTACTCGTAATATTACTACGACATTCTCTATCTTTTCAAGGATCGTAGGTGGAATTTTAAGTACTTCCTTATTGGAATAATTGAAGGTGAGATCACAGTCTAACTCTAGAGGGGTATTATTTGATGAAATCTTCTTTAATTTAGAGCGTAACCGTTCGATCTGCGCTCTAATTATTCCTGGTTCTTTACCCTTAAACACCCCTTCAAGCATTGTTAGTAGTAAGTCTATATCTTTAACAATTTCGCTGATTTGCATAAATTACTATGAATTGTATTTTTTTAGTCTTTCTAGTTCATAAGGAACTAAATCTTTCCATATCCCTCTATTTTCTTCACTGATGGCTTCATCAAGACAGATATATTCATTTTCCTGCCACGAATAATGTAAGTGCTTATCGATGACAAAACCATCCAATTCAGAAATCGGAGTTTCTTTGTCACCGTAGCAGACAGTCCAATAATCTTCGCTAGATCCTCCATTTGCTAATTCTATTTTTATCAACCTTTCAGATAATACAGGGTACTTGTTTTGTAGCAAGCTAATTCGTTCACTTGCCATGAGATACTTTAAAGTGCTACCTTCAAAAGTAGTCTCCCACCAATCGTCTATTAATTCTGACCACCAGCGGGAATGGTAATCCATGATTCCAGAGTATTTATACTGACTTACCATATCCAAAATATCACTCCATCCTTCTGATTGTTTGTCTATTCCAAATCGAGCTGCTAATACGTTCTCATTTATCAATGCTCCTTTTGGCATAATTAACTCTTCAGTTAAAAAGTATATTATTTCATGCGTGTCTCTTTCTCGTATATCAGAAACCTTTTTGATTAAGTCATAGTTGACCTTATCTTTGTTCGAGTTAGATAATCCCAAAATGTTGCGTACAGATCTAGTTCCACTACTTCTTTGTACGTTGAGTTTTCTGTACTCTTCTACAAGTACTTTCAAGAGTTCTCCTTTCATAGCTAGTTCTTCCTTAGTACAAATAAGATCGAATAAATCTTTACTAGTCGTATCATTTGTATGCAGTAAACTAAAATTGGGTTGTGAGGAGCAAAGTATTATAGGAAAATCATGATTAAATTTCTCTTTATTTAAGGGTTGACTAACTAAACGTCGACATTGTTCTGCTAATGCTTCAGACGAAAAGTCTACTCGTGAATTATTTTCACCATCTAAACACCAATCTAATATTAAGCCATCTGGTTGCTCATCAAGAAGGATTCTTTTAGTATCTCTCCAAGGGTGATCTTCTCTATATTGAATAGATAACCCCTCAGTACGTTCTAATGTTCTCTTCACTCTTATGGCTGTATGTGCCGTGTCATCAAAGTATATGAATGTAACCATTATTTTCCGTATTTTTCATTTGGTAGTGTAATCATAAAGCAGGTAGTATATGGAGGAGTAGGATCAACTAGTTTAATGGTACCATTATATCCAACTATTATGTTTTTAATTATATATAACCCTAGGCCTGTCCCAGTGTTTTCTTCTAAATCTTTTTTTGTTGTACCAATAGGATTAGCCGTAGTAAAGAATGAGCGGAATATCTTATTCTCGTTTTCGGGAGCAATCCCATCTCCATTATCTTGAAACTTTATAAAGACGTTCTTCTCGTCAGAGTAAGCGGATATACCTATACATTTATCTTTAGGTGCTGCCCTTATTATTGCTTTTTTGGAGTTAGTATACAAATTGAAAAGTATAGATAGCCACTCAGAAGGGTGCATAGGGCAAGTCTTTGTAATCATAACATCGTATTTCTTTTCTAAGTAAATACCAGACTTTATACTACTGGGTTTTATTCTTTTTACAAACTCATTTATCACCTGCTTTACATTTATAGGCTCTAATTCCCTCTTTGTATTAGCAGAAATAGAAGCTCTGAAATAAGCGGAATAAAACTTATAATTTTTAAACGCAGTTCTTAAGGAGCTTATATCGGCAAGAAGCTGAGATTTGTGAGGGCACTGACTCTTTTGCACTATGCCTTCGATATTGTTCACATCTAGTTCGAAATCTGTATCGAACTGCTCTATTTCATGTACGAATTCACCTATAACTAGTCCAGTTCCTGCCAAGACTTGTAGCATAGCTACTTCTTTTATTTTTTCTTTTAGCTCCTCTTTTTGATTTTCTTCTATTTCCTTCTTTACCTGATCTAATTTTTGAGGCAATGATTTGAGAAATAAGTCATTGGTTTTATCTTTATCTGGATCGTTAGATTGGTTTTTCTCTTGTACTCTTCTAATCTCCTCTTGCAAATTATAGTACCTCTCTATTATGGATTTTTCTCTGGCTAGCTTTTCATCTCTTCTTCTTTTAGCTTCCATAAACGCCTCAGCGGAGGCTAGTTGAAACATCGCTTTGTACAATACTTTATAGGTGAATACCTTTAATTCTTTAAAAGCCTTGTTCTCTATTAACCCCTCTCTACTAGCTGTTTCATCGAATATTTCTTTTCCACTCTCTTGGTCCATGATTTCTACAAATCCAAAGAGATTGTTGTTATTATACGGAATATTTATAGCAGTATCATTTCTAGTTTTCGAACAATCGACTGTCAATATCTAGCCAGTCATTACCTTTCTCTCCATACGGCAGGACTCTGAAGCCATTTCTATATAGCTTAATACCACTAGACTCTGCTGCCATTTTTTTGATGCCATTATATTCTAGCCTAGTAAAGTTGCTATCAAAGTCATAATAGTCTGCTCTATTGTATATAAAATAGTAGCACTTGAAATGAACATTACGTAGCTCTCTAAATCGTTCTTGAGAATCTTCTTTATCGTTCGCACTTATCCTTATTGCGTATTCGTCTAGCTCAAATTTCTCACTATAGACACTACAGTAACCATCTCCTTCATTATCTACAAAACCTTCAATAATAGCTACAGCTTTATCAAAAATCATTCTTTGAGGTTCTGCTATAGTTTGAATCTCACCGTTGAGGGATAGTTGCTCTTTGAATGAAACATGAAAGTAATTATCGGATTTATTCTTGGCTAAATTTAGAGAATTTGTTCTTTCAGATAGAAAATTAGGTTGAAGTAAATCTGATACGTAGCGATAAACTCTACGGATTTCTACAGCTCCCCATGCTTCTCTTAAATTTCTTATAATTAGTTTAGTACCAGCTTCTTTAATAGGATTTACATATTCTACTTTATTAACAATAGATTGTAAATCGGTATCTATGTTATAATCATCCCAATTAATAGTTAGCTTCAAAGCCCTAGACATCTGCTTCATTTTAGTAACAATGACTAAAACAGTGCCTAGCCTTTGTGTGGAAAATCGGCCAATACCCTTTTTTCCAGCTTTCTTTCTATTGTATTTATCTGAAATAGGATTATGAATCTTATTCGTTGATGAAAGTCTCATGAATCCATTCTCTAATCGCTCCAAATCCATTCCTTCACCATCATCATCAATTATCAATGTACCTCCTGTGGTGCCAGCTTCTACAAATAATACATCAACATTATTCGCATCAGCGTCGTAGGAGTTTTTGATTAGTTCCGAAACAGCAGTTTCTGATCTACCTACTAGTTCTATTCCTAGCCTGTTGATAATTCCAGCGTCTACTGAAAATGATAAATTTTTTGTTTTATCGTCCACTGTTCTAATTTTACTGGTTAATATTATTCATCTCCTAACCACTCCCAAACCAAATCCAAAATCCGCCCAGCCCTTTTCTCCACAAAAGCCTGATCCCAAGTCCCATCAACCCCCAACTGCACCAACGGCTCAATATGACGTTTGTAACTAGAAGATTGTAACAACTCCAAAGTTTTAGGACTAAGCTCCACCCCGTGGTGTTCGGCAGTAGTTTTGAGTGCTGTTTGATCATCCAAGTCGCTTTCACTAAGGTATTTGTAATAAAAATACTTAGATTTCCAGCCTTTGTTGCTTACGGAGCTATTTATTTCCGTTGGTAAGAGGGTTAGGTTACCAATAGATTGATACCATTCATCTTTAGTATAGAGTGATTCGTCCCACTCTCTCGTCCCATTTCTAGGAGCAACATGCTCGATGGACTTTAAGTCTTCAGAGTCCCACTGTTTGGCTGTTAAGTAAGGGGATACACCTACCTTTCCTGCTTTCATTAAACCAATGTGGTCAAGGTCAGTAATAGTATCATGGGCACTAATAAATAACGCCAACTTACAGACGGAGCGCGCTTTGTCATAACGCAAGCGTAAGAGCGCCCGTTCTTTCCAAGAAGTTTTATTGACAATATCTTTTTCCAGCAAAACCTCTTGGAAATAATCTGCCAGCAAATCTACATTTAGTACAGGATGATCCCGCCAAGAGTTGGCTAGTTCGGTTTTACCATCCTTTCCTTCTGGTCGCTTTATAAACGTTCTGTATTGTACATCCAGCCCTGCATTAGAGTGGGAAGAGCGCCATTGTGTGTAAAAGCGAGCCACTAATTTGGTGGCTGTTACAAATTTATCTACAGCTTGTGGACGGTCTCTCAAAATATCAGCATACAACCGCCCCAGAATAATGATAGACATTTTGTGGTTGGACTCCTTCAAATAACGGAGAAGTAAGGACGCTAGTTCTGCTTCTGGATGGCCTTTTAGCATTGGAATAACGCTGCCATCATCTCCTTTATAATCTAGCCAAACGTTCTTATAAAAAGAGGCATAGTCTCCAAAGAAATTTATGAACGCTTGTTTCTCTTCATCCGTTTGGCAAACATTGTTATAAGTTTCGGTCAACCACTTTCGTTGTTGGCTAAAATGGCTGTTTAGTTTTTTACCCTCAACAGTCAGTGCAAAAGAGGTTAAGAATTCTTTTGTTAGGCTACTCTTACGATTAGCACTTTTAGTATCTTCAAATAAGGCATCTACCTTTTCTATGCTCTCTTCTGCTTTCGAGCCTTTATAGCCCCGTTCCGAGTGTTTGGCCACATAATTAACAACGTTTGGTTTGAATGTTTCAATTGCTGTGAGCGGGGTGCCAGTAGCATTTAACGACTGAAACATATCGAAGGCCCAATCTTCATTCATGGGTTGGATAATGGTGAAGCAACAGCGTTCTAACAAGTAATGAGCTACAGCAAACAGCTGCACTAAGGAAGAAAGTTGATAGCTCATTGTTTTACTAGAACTATAGTCCTTTGTGCGTACAACATCTTCTAAATCCTTTCTCTCATACTGCCAAATATTGTCTTGATTGATACCGTTTAGAATATCAACCGCAGTAATGAACTCATCGTCTTCTTTGATATGTGCCTGTAAAACTGTCTTTTTTATCCATTCATTAATGCGCTTAAGATTGCGTCCAGTTCTACTTGTTTTACCAAATACAGGCAATGTATCTGCTTTACAAGAATCATCTATATACTCTATGAATTGAGCTAAGTAGTTCGCAACATCAGATTTGTAGCTAGCATGAAGTTCTCCATCTTTGGTCCATTGGTCTTTGTCTCCCCTGATAATTTTGGGTTTACGTTTCGGCTTTCCCCGCAAGTTTAAAGAGAAAACATCTATTATTTTTTCGTACCAGTCATCACAGGCCTCCCTTACTGCATCTTTAACCGCTTGATTATCGGATGCATTAATTGTTTTCTGTAATTCTTTGATATGATGGTAAAGAAGTGTAGAGAATAAGGCAATAGTTGATAGTCTTTGTTGACCATCTATAATATTGACAATTAAGGAAGGTAATCCTGCTGGATCTATAGGGTAAATAGATCTACTATCATTCACTTTTACAGAAATGACTGTACCTAAAAATCGTATCTCATCTTTGTTCTCTGTTATAGACATAATGCCTTGGGAAACATCGTCTAGCAACTGCTCAATGTTGTCTTTATCCCAGCTATACTCGCGCTGATATAAGGGAATATATAAACCTACTCCAGGCTTCTGGTAGAAACCGTGGACATTCAGCGTTTCAGGATTAAACGCCTTATCAATTTGTAACATGTTTGGGAGTGTTTATTCTAGTCTTATAGTTGTTTTGTCTAATAAAACTAGAAAAAAAAAGGCACATTCAAAGTATAAAAACCTATTATTATCAAGAAAAACTAATTCTCATAATACTGTGTTCATTAAAAAAGGCCAACACTTCCTTTTAAGAATGTTTCACCTCTAAAATAATACTTCTAAGAATATCATTCCCCCAAAACCAAAAACGTAGTCCGTCGATTCTCCTGATGCTCCGCATCCGTACACTCCGAACACTTACACAAATTGGCCAACAAACTCTCTCCGTAACCACGGGCCGTCAAGCGGGCAGGGTCGATGCCATTCTGAATGAGGTACTGCACGGCCGATTCGGCGCGGCGCTGCGAGAGCTTCTCGTTGTAAGCCGTGGCACCTTGGCAATCCGTGTGGGAGGAGAGCTGGATGTTGATGCTGGGGTTGCGTTTGAGCAAGTCTACCAGCGTATTGAGCGTTGGTTTGGCATCTTCGCGAATGAACGCCTTGTCTAAATCGTAGTAGATGTTAGGCAGGACAA
Organism: uncultured Saprospiraceae bacterium; assembly: GCA_963837355.1. Lineage (GTDB taxonomy): Bacteria > Bacteroidota > Bacteroidia > Chitinophagales > Saprospiraceae > Aureispira. The sequence goes on from CAWIMY010000001.1 coordinate 82,350, forward strand.
TTTCTTGATCGGTGAAGATTTTTTCTAGCATCAGCTCTTTGGAGAGCGTGGTATCGGGGTGCTGGGCGTTGAGGACGATGCCGACTGTGGACAGCGTGTCTAGCGTGATGAAATAGCCGGGTTTGCTGGCTTTGAAATAATAGACCGTGTTGGTGTCTAAGGTGGCGTAGAAGGTGCCGTCGATGTCGGAGCCTAGCGTGAAGGCCGTGTCTAGCGTGCTGATTTGTACCGAAGCGCCCATGAGGGGATTGTAACTGGCAATGCCGCTGTTGGGGTCGTCTTCGTCGTTAAAGATTTTTTCTTTGACTATGCCTTCTAAGTTGATGCGCAAGACCAACAGGGGCGTGTCGGGGAGGGTTGTGGTGTCCTCGACAGGGGGGAGGTAAGTGAAAGTGAAAATGTTGTCGCCTTTCTCCTTGGCGAGGCGTCTAGACGTGAAAAAGCCCGTTTTGCCGCCGTTCATGGTGGGGCGGATAATCATTCCAAAATCATCACTGCCCGAATTGAGCGGCGCTTCTAGGTTTTCGGGCTGCTGCCAGCGCTCGCCATACTCAACCGCACGGAAAATATCCAATCCGCCCATGCCTTGATGCCCATCAGAGGCAAAATACAGCGTATCTTCCGTTTCTAAAAAGGGAAATACCTCGTTGCCTTGTGTATTGATTTTATTACCGAGGTTGATGGGCTTCGACCAAGTGGCGTCCGCGCCTTCGCCAACACGGCTTGACACGTATAAATCATAGCCGCCAAAACCACCCGCTTTGTTGCAGGCAAAGTACAAACGCCGCCCGTCAGGCGATAGCGTTGGGTGGAGGTAGTTGTTGTCGTCTGGCCCCAAGTCAATGACTTTGGCGGGTGTCCAGTTCTCGCCTTGTTTTTGGCTCACCATAATGCGGCAATAATCAACGCGTATTTTTTCATCCGAACCGCATTCTGTAAAAAAGGCGATGGTTCTATCAGTATTAAAAGTAGGAGTGCCTTGGTGGAATTTATTATTAAAAGGTGCTTTAAATGGCTTGACGGTTTCTGCTACAAAATCCCATAAATATAAATCAAAGAACGGTTGTCCTGTCCATTTGTACTTCTCGGTACCTTCGCTACTGGCGCGGTCAGAACTGACCAAAATACTGTTGTTGTCATAATAAACAGGGCTGAAATCATTCGCGCCATTGTTCAAGGCTACCGCTCCGACAGTATAAGGATTTTTGGCGGCGTTTTCTTTCCAGCGCTTGGCCATATCGCAGGCAATCATTTGTTCTTGATAAAGACGCGGATCACCAGCATAGCGGCCAGCACTACGGTACGCTTGCTTGGCACCGTCGTAGTCCTCTAATTGCTGCAACATGCGGGCATATTTGAGGTCGGTATCTTTTCCGTAGCGTTGTGTTTGCGCACGTTTGTACCAATCGGAGGCAGATTGAGGCTGCTGGGTGCGGCGGTAGGACTCGCCGAGCATGTAGGCAATAGAGCCTTTTTGGTTGCTGTCGTCGGCTTTCGCAAATTCCTTTTCGAGCATAGGAATGGCGACGCTAAATTGTTTGCGTGCAAAGGCTGTTTTGCCATCGCGAATGCGTTCGGTATAGGTGCAAGCTGTTAATTGTAATAAAAACAGAGCCGTTAGTATAACAAAAAGTCCTTTCATAGGGAGCGTTGTATTTCGTAAGCTGTGGTCTGCCGCGCGCACAACGGCATCATTAATTGGATAAGGTGGTGCAAAACAACCATCAAAAATTACCCCATCTTACTGCGCTTAACCAAATAAGGCAATAAAATTTGGCGAAAGCCCTTATTAATATCGGCTTCTACAAAATCTATTTTGTATTGCAAACACTTCATTTGTAGCTCCTTTTTATATTTCTGGACTTGTTCCACGTAAAATTCCTTCACTTGGTTGGATTGTACACGTACCTTTTCGCCCGATTCGATGTCTACAAAAACATAAGGACGGTTTTCAAACTCGAAATTGAGTTCGTAGCGCTCGTCTACTACATGGAATAAAATAACTTCGTGTTTGTTGTACTTTAAATGTTGTAAGGCCGAAAAAAGTTCTTCGCTTTTTTGCCCGTTCTCAAACATATCACTAAAAATAACTACTAGAGAACGCTTGTGGGTAGCTTCGGCAATTTTGTGCAAGGAGGGAGCAATGGAGGTCGTGCGGTCGCGGGTAGGATTGGCGATCAGCTGCTCTAGGTGCGCCATAATTAAGTTGTAATGGCGCGTACTGGATTTGGCGGGCGTGTGCTTGTCCAAGTCGGCGGCAAAAGTGCTGAGGCCAAACGCATCGCGCTGTTTTTTGAGCAAATTCATGAGCGTGGCAGCGGCTAGCGTGCTAAACAACAACTTGTTGACATGTGGCGTGTTGCGCGTAGTGGGTGCCTCAGGAAAATACATCGAAGAAGAAGTGTCCATGACAATTTGACAACGTAAATTGGTTTCCTCTTCGTATTGCTTGATGTACAAACGATCGGTTCTAGCATAGACTTTCCAGTCAATATTCTTAATAGAATCCCCTGGGTTATAAATCCGATGTTCTGCAAATTCTACCGAAAAACCATGAAAGGGACTCTTGTGCAAGCCAATAATAAAGCCTTCGACGACTTGCTTCGCCAACAATTCTAAATTACCTGTTTCGCGTACATCATACTCCTTCAAAATATTCATACTACCTACTGCTTTCTTTGTGAAATGCTCTAAAAACTGGGGCTAAGATGCCCATAAATTGGCAGAGCAGGAAATGACCGCTCGACTTTTGTACACCATCTTCCGTTAAGGTGTAGCATGGAATATACAACGATTTGTGGATTTGTTTAGTTGTGGTTGTGTTAAAGCCTCGTAGGGCAACAAAAAAAGCGAATTGCCCTTGGGACAATTCGCTGTAATGCTCTTGCAGTAGCCTTCCAGGAGAGGGCATAAGAGAAATTATAGGCGTTTTACACCTTCTTCGTCTTCACTGTCGTCTATTTCTTCGTATTCTTCCATAGGGGCTGAACCACTAGACTTGTTAACACCACTCATCAAGTTTTCTATGTTGTCCAACAAGAACTGTAGGGCATTGGCATCTTGATCGCGCATACGGAAGTACAAGTTGGTTTTGACATCCTTGCCGCTGTAGTTGTCACTTTTAAATTCTACTCTACTAAAGACTTTTTCTAGCTCCATGATTTCGTTGGGCATGTTGTCTTCTTTATCGGCGTAGACTTTTTGAGCCACACGGCTAATTTGTCTGGCGTCCAACATACCATATTGGATGTAGTTAGACATTTCAGTCATACTAGCCAAAGGCAATTGCTTAGTAGCAGGTAATCCGTCGATATTCTTAGCAATTTGGTCGTCGTTGGTCATCATCATCAACCCATCTTTGAGTACAATGTAAAGATCCATGCCCAAGTCTTTTTTAAATTCTGGAACCGTCCAAACCCCTTCTTGTGTTTTAATTAGGCCACCCATATTAACACCCAAATCAATAAAATGCTGGAGGTTAGTTTTGTTGCCGTAGGTCATCATCATAGTCATGATGGGCATTACCTCTTCCACGGTTTCTGTTTCTTCTTCCCAGCTGTTGGATTCTTCGTTGTATTTGAAATCGGCTACTTCGCGATTCACTACGCGCATATCGGTCAAGGCAAAGGCAAAGTCGCCTGTAAATAGGCTGTAGATTTCTTCTTCATCCAAGAAAATATCTACAATGTCCATCATATTGATGGCAATGCGCGTCTCCTTGGTATCTTGTTTTTTGAGGACACGGTGAATTTCTGTACCATAAGCCATCATAAATCCTTTCAAATCTACGGAGCCACTGTACAAGCCCATCAAGTTGGTTTTGTCAATGTATTTAAAGAATTTTTTGTTAAGACCTTTTTTGTTGTAGCCCGCACTCATCACGCGCTGCATGTTTTCGTTGAGGGAGAACGATGTTTTTATTTCTGCTTCGCCCGCTCTGAAATAGCCTTGACCAGACAAAATCATTTCATCGGTCAATTCGGCCAACGCATCGTACAAGCTGCGCATTTCTTTTGGGATCATGTCCGAATTAATCATGAACTTGCTGTAGTCCATCCAAAAACTCATATCGGCCGTTTTATCCAAAGAAAGTTGGAAATTTTTGTTGCCTTCTAAGGATTTCTTAGGATCTACTTTCGTCAAATCCATAGCGTGCTGGAGCAAGGCTTTGTTGCGGCGGGCGTTGAACTCCTCGCGGTCTTCAAAGAAATTGTAAGATAAGGTTGTTCCTGATAAAATAACACGCTGGCTATTCCAAGTAACGACCATTTCGTTGCTGAGTACCGTAGAGTTAGGCCCGCAATGATAATTTCCTTTTGGCGTTGGTCAGACATCATCCCATCCAAGAAAATTTTGAACTTTTTGCTGTCGGTAATCGGCATGATTACGTTAATCATCATAGCGTTCATATCCGAAGGCTTGTACAACTCTTCACTGTTACTGGTTGGGCGCTGTCCCCACATGTAAACATCTTCGCGGACATTGATGCCTGCTTTGGTAGGATCAGACAATTGCTCGGCTACTTTTTTGACGCGTTCTTCCGTCGCTTCTCCACCCGCAAATTGAATCAACATAGGTGCGATGAGCTCATTGATTTTGTATTTATCTTTGGTTTCTTTGTTGAGCTTGTTGTAGGTCATGCCAGGGTGCATATTAACCACAAAAACAACTTGTTCTTGGTCAATAAAACGCTGCATCGTAGACTGCTGGGCAAAAGCCGTAGACGTCCATAACAAGGCCAATAAGGCTAGTGCAAAATTCTTAATCATTGTTGTGTTTTTTACGATAAAATCCTTGTGGGGATTTCTAAAAGTGTTGATAAAATAAAATGGAGAGTCAAGTGATTAGAAGCGGGATAATACGCGCTTCTATTACCTTAATGTTGCAAATGGTACTTTTGTGAACATTTCAACCGTTTTTTTTTCGCTCTCGTCAATTTTTAGCCCTTTTTTTGGACAAAAATCCTTTTATAGCTGAAAAGTTGCTTCAAAAAGAAAGCAAGGTTTTCTTATAGGCTTGTTAAAAAGTACAAAAATAAGGGGAATTAGGTTCCTATCCAACCACTTTTTTGACAAAGCAGGGCAGATAGAGGCAAGCAGCTGCAAAAAGATCCCGTAAAAAGGAGATTAAACCACCAGAGCTAAAAATAAGGTGCTATTTTGCAGCGCCTAGCTGTTTTTTTATTTTCTATTGTAATAATGACGATCATGCATCATCCCTTGCGAATAGCGGTTATTGGATTTGGTTATTGGGGCCCGAATTTAGTCCGCAATTTTGAAGCCCAACCCCATGCCCAAGTGACGGCTGTTGTCGATACGCGTTCCGAACGCCTGCAACAGTTGCAACAAACCTATCCGCACATCAGCGCTAGCACAGATGCGCTTGCCACAATCAACCATTCTTCGGTGGATGCTGTCGTCATTGCTACTCCCGTGTTTACGCATTTTGAATTGGCGAAAGCTGCTTTAGAGGCAGGCAAGCACGTCCTTCTAGAAAAACCAATGGTGACGACCGTCAAAGAGGCCGATATACTAATAGAGTTAGCTACGCAAAAAGGCTTGACCTTGATGGTGGACCATACTTATTTATATACAGGTGCCGTCGAAATTATCAAAGAATACGTCGATCAAGGAAAAATTGGCAATTTGCAATACATTGATTCTACGCGGATTAATTTGGGCTTGTTTCAGCCCGATGTCAACGTGTTGTGGGACTTAGCCCCGCACGATATTTCTATTCTCAATCACCTCATTCCCGAAGCGCCCTACAGCGTGCAAGCGACGGGTATTTCGCATACCAACAACGGTATCGAAAACATCGCTTACCTCACCGTGAACTACGAGAGCAACCGCATTGCGCATTTTAATTGCTCTTGGACATCGCCTGTCAAAATCCGTAAGTTTTTGATTGGTGGCGACGAAAAAATGATCGTCTTTGACGATACCGAACCGACGGAGAAAATTCGTATCTATGACACGCGCTACCACTATACGGAGCGGCGCAGTGACGAAGACAAACGCCGTGTCTTAGTCGATTATCGCGTTGGGGACATTCACATTCCTAAAGTGCCATTGAAAGAAGCCTTGGCGGGCGTAGCAGCGGATTTTTTAGGCGCTATTCTGGAGCAGCGCGCTCCGTTGTCTAGTGCTTGGTCGGGGCGGCAAGTGGTGCAATTGTTGGAGGCTTCACAGGAATCTATCAAAAATGGCGGGAAGGAAATCATTGTATAACGATGTTTTCTGCACAATAAAAACAGTTTTTGTCCAGCTAGAGTAGCGCCCTGCCTTTCAAAAATACTATCTTTGGTTTTTATGCCGCATTTGCCACCAAATTCTACTCCATTGTCCCATTCTGCCGTCCAAAGCTGGTCCATTATCATTCTGTGTTACAACGAAGCGGGAAATATTGGCCGCGTTTTACGCCGTACTTATGCCTTGTTTCCCGAACTTTCGGTGGAGGGCGGAGAATTAATTGTAGTGAATGATGGCAGTAGTGATGGAAGCCACGACGCTATTTTAGAGTTTATCGCTGCGCATCCCGACGCTCCTGTGAATTATTTGCATCATCCTTCCAATTTAGGAATTGGCCTTGCACTACACCACGGGTATGCCCAAGCGCGTGCCGAAAATGTGGTGATGATTCCTGGCGATGGGCAATTTGATTTGCAAGAATTGTTACCACATAAAAACTTAGCTCCCCAAACCATTCTGGCATTCTATCGGGTAGAAAACATGACTTATACCTTAACGCGCAATATTTTGTCGCTGTTTAACAGCTGGCTCAACCGCTTTTTTTTGGGCTTGACCCTAAAAGATGTAAACTGGGTAAAGGCGTATAAGACAGCCGCCGTACAAGCACTGACGTTAGAAGTACAGAGCTCTTTAGTAGAATCAGAAATTTGCAGTAAATTGCTTTATTCGGGACACCGTGCCTTGGAAGTCAAGTCCAAATACTGGCCGCGACAGGCAGGAACGAGCAAGGGCGCTTCTTGGGCAATTGTTCGTCAAGCCTTGTCCGATATACCAATTTTGATACTAGCATTTAGAAGATTCAGAAAAAAACGATAATTTTAAGGGTTAGCCAACCTCTACTTAAAAATATACCATAGGGCGGGGATCTTTTGTCCGCAGTTGATCCCCTACAAATATCGCCGCATGTCCAACAAAAAAAAGAACCCTAATAAGAGATCAAGTGCTCCCAAAAAAGCCAGTGTCCGCCAATCCCACCACTACCAAGGAAAACTTTCGCTGATTATTCCGCTGTACAATGAAGTGGATCGCTTGCCGCGAATGATCAAAACACTCCGTAAGTTTGAGACAGAGTGGACCACGCCTTACGAAGTCCTATTGGTCAACGATGGGAGTACAGACGATACGCTGGCCGCATTGGGAAAGGAATTTGGGGAGCACACTGCTACAGAAGGCGTTGCTACGTACCGCATTCTCGATCAAAAAAAGAACCAAGGCAAGGGACATGCCCTCAAACGCGGTATGGCAGAGGCAGAAGGCGACCACCTCTTGACCTTGGATGCCGATATGGCTTGTAGCCCAACGACGTTGTTCAACTGGTTGCAAGCGTTGCCCGCGCAAACATTTGACTCCAATACGATTTACATTGGCTCGCGCGAGCACCCCGATTCAGAGATAAAAGCCGAAGGCCAGCGCCGCACCTTGGGGCGTTTGTTCAACGGCTGGGTGCAATTCTTAACGGGTAGCAACAGCCGTGATACCCAATGTGGCTTTAAATTATATCCCAAAGAATTGGGACAGTGGCTATTTGAGCAAATGGCTGTCAAGGGTTGGGCACACGACGTAGAATTGCTACACAATGCCCGTTTATACCAAGTACCTGTCGTTGAAATGCCCGTAGAATGGGAGGAGGTCAACGATTCCAAAGTATCGGTTTGGTCGGACGGGATCAAGATGGGCATTAGTGCTTTTTTCTTGGTCTTGGCCAATATGGTACGTTTTTTCTTTGTCCTGCCCTTTAAGGAGCAAGCCCGCAATTTGCGATTGATGCCCAATGGCGAAGCGCCGATTTATCGGTTTTTGTTTGGCTTGTTGTCGATAGTGCTGTTGTTTTTAATGCCTTATTTGAGTTTTGATTATGGCATAACAGCGGATGAGGAAGTGCAACGGCTATACGGAGAGCACGTGTTGAATTATTTTGAGTCGGATGGGGTAGATGGAACGGCATTGACTTTTCAAAATTTATACCTCTATGGAGGGTGGTTTGATTACAACATGGCTTGGCTGCACAAGTATATTTTCCCCTCTTGGGATATTTACGAAATGCGCCATATGTTTAATGCCTTGTTGGGAGCGTTCTTGATGCTGTTTACAGGGTTGTTGGCCAAAGCTGTTTCGCAGCGCTGGCAGGTAGCTTTTTGGACACTGGTGTTTATTGTGTTGTCGCCGCGTATTTTTGGCCATTCTATGAACAATCCAAAGGATATTCCTTTTGCGTTTAGTTATGTATTTACCTTGTACTTTTTGATGAATTTTGTGCGGCAATTGCCTCGTCCTTCCGTACAAGCGGTTGCAGGGATTATTGCAGGCGTAGCGTTGAGTATCAATATTCGGGTAGGGGGGATTTTATTAATTCCCTATCTCTTCTTGTTTACAGGGGGCGCGTTTGTCGTAGAGAAGCGCCTACGTCCGCAATTAAAGCAGACTAGTAAATTGCTCAAACTGGGCATCTTGTTGGGTGTAATGACGATTTTGGGGTATTTAGGAGGCTCGCTTTATTGGCCTTTTGCCCAAGAGGATCCGATTGGTGGGCCGCGTTTGGCGTTGGCCGAAATGTCTAACTTTACAACAGGCATTCGTATGGTTTGGGACGGGCAACATTATTGGTCGGACTTCTTACCTTGGAACTACATTATTAAATGGTTTGGGATTGCAACGCCTGCCTTGATTTTGATCGGTAGCGTGTTGGTAGTGGTTCCTATTCTAAAAGATGAGAAAAACCGTTGGTTGCTGCTAATGGTGATTTTTGCAGGGCTTTTTCCTGTTGCTTATGCCATTTATAAGGATTCTGCGTTGTATGATGGAATGCGCCACTTCTTGTTTGTCTATCCTATCTTGGTTATTATGGCAGCCTATGGATTGCAATATACCATTGCACAAGCCAATAATAAATTACTCACTTTGGGGACTTCTGCAGTTTTGTTGCTAGGGTTGTATTCGCCGATTCGTTGGATGATTGTTAGTCACCCCAACCAGTACATGTACTTCAATGAGTTTTTTGGAGGGATTGCCAATGCTTACAACTACAATGAAACGGATTACTGGATGAATTCGACCAAAGAAGCGGCCAATTGGGCGATTGAGAATTTGCCCGAAATAAAAGCAGGGGAGCCTGTTAAAATAGCGACCCAGGCCCACAAACCTGTGCGTCATTATTTTGCGCCGTATGAGAATGTGCAAGCGATTTATACCCGTTACCACGACCGTATCAAAGAAGATTGGGACTATGGGTTGTACATCACCCGCTTTGTGAACCGCGACTTTATCGAAAGTGGCTTATTTCCTCCTGGGGAGGCGTTGATTGCCAGCCGAGAGATTGATGGGGTAATGATTTGGGCGATTACTAAGCGCTCTGCCACCAACAAAGCAGCGAATCAAGCCGACGAGGCGTTTAAAGCTCAAGATAATGACCGCGCTGTGCGGTTGCTCGAAGCTGCTGTTCAGGAGAATCCAAAAGACGAAAGTGCTTGGTTGTTATTGGCTCAATATTACCTACAATTGGGTAATATGCCTGCCGCCAAAGCGGCTTTGGATACCTTAGAAGCTTATTCTCCTAGCTATTCTAATAGCTTGGGGATGAAAGGAATGTATTATTTGCAAAGCAACAATCCTGACGAGGCGATGACGTATATGCAACGCGCTACGGAATCCAATATCAAGTATGTGTTTGGGCATTTCCACTTAGCGCGCATTTATGCCAGTCAGAATAAAATGCAAGAAGCCTTGGCACAACTAGAGCTTTTTGATCGCTATGGCGGACAACCGCGTCAAGGTTACGATTTGGCCGTACAAGTGGCCAATAGTTTGGGGAATAATGCCGCTGCTAGCTATTTCAAAGCCAAGAAGTTATCGTTAGAAGGGAATTGGAATGCTGCCTTGCCAGAAGTACAGCGGTCATTGGCCATTTTGCCTGACTATGCCCCCGCCCTAAAATTACAAGCAGACTACAATAAAGCCTTGGCTGACCAGACCCGTAGAACCGTACGCGAAGCTCGTTTGCGCAAAGCAGGCCAAATAAAATAGGGGAAATAACCACTATTGAACCACTACTAAAGTAATTAACAGATGGATTATAAAGATTATGAAGCAGGGCAAACCGCCGACAATTTTTGGTTTAGAGCGAAGTATGGCTTGATTGAATTGTTGATGGAGAAAAAAGCACTAAAGGATCGTACCGAGCCCCTCAAAATTTTGAGTATTGGTACAGGAACAGGGGACGATCTCAAAATTCTAAAGCAATTTGGAAACAACTACGTGACGGATATTTTGCCCGAAGCGCTGGCCGTCATTCCTGAAGAGGATTGTTTTGAAAAGCGCTTGGCGGATGCCACGAATTTGCCGTACGACGAAGGGTTCTTCGATATTGTAGTTTCTTTTGATGTGTTTGAACACATTGAGGATGATACTAAAGCAGTGAAAGAAGTGTACCGTGTCCTCAAAAAAGGAGGTTCTTTGGTCTATTCGGTGCCCGCTGGGCCTGGTCTCTTTAGCAGCCATGATGTTGCCTTAGAACACCACCGCCGTTATAACAAAAAGATGGTTAAACAGCTGTTTCAGGAGTTTAAAGAAGTAAAAATGTACTCTTGGAATTCCTTGCTTTATCCCTTGATTGCTGCCTCTAGAATCAAGAATAAAAATAAAGAACCCCGTGTCGATCATCCCAAATTTTCGGGTGTGGTGGATTCGATGTTTTATAACCTCTTGCGCTTTGATAACTTTCTAATTCGCCGTGGAATGAGCTTGCCTGTTGGAGTGAGCATTGCAGGTTGGTGTGAGAAGTAAAGGGCTATTACTTAGTGATTTTTTGCGTCTAACTGTTGTGTAACCTGCTGTTCAAAACCGTGTTGTCTTGCGCTCCCAAGGGGGACAGATGGCGCAGGAAAGAAAGCCGCAGGAGAAAAGGACAAGGGCTTAAAATCAAAATTTTCCGTAAAAAATCTATCGGAAGGCTTCGAAATTCTATTTTTCTATTATCTTTGCAGCTGCAATTGTGCCAGCTATTGGCCTCCTAGATTATTAATAACCGACACTTTAAAAATACAGTCATGAAAAAAGACCTTCATCCAGCAAGCAGCCGTTTGGTTTGTTTTAGAGATATTTCTACCGATACTACTTTTTTGATGAAATCTTCTGCCCCCTCTAGCGAAAATATCGAGTTGGATGGCACGGAGTATCCTCTAGTAAAAGTAGAGATTAGTTCTGCTTCACACCCTTTTTACACGGGTAAAATGCAGTTCGTGGATACTGCTGGGCGTATTGACAAATTTAACAAGAAATTTGCTAAATTTGACAAATACACGGCTAAGCAACAAGAAGAAGAAGCATAAGTTAAGCCTCTTGCGCTTGCTTTATGTCTACTATAAGAAGGTTAATCAATACGCTTATTGGTTAACCTTTTCCTTGTTTAAGTAAGCGAACCATCAAAACTGACTACGAATGTACAACCGTCGCGCTTTTTTGGGAAGATTGGGGCAATATGCCCTTGTAGCGGGAGGCACCACTCTAGTGCCCAGCTATTTATCAGCCGAATCCTTTGCCACAGAGGAAGGTCGCCTGCACCAGTTGACTATTTTGCATACCAATGATGTACACAGCCGCATTGAGCCGTTTCCAATGGATGGAGGGCGCAACGAGGGGCGTGGAGGTATTGCCAAACGAGCCGCCCTAATTAAAAAGATCCGTCAAGAACAAGAGCAAGTCTTGCTCTTGGATGCAGGCGATATGTTTCAGGGAACGCCCTATTTTAATTACTTCAATGGAGAAGTAGAAGTTAAACTGATGAGCCAAATGGGCTATGATGCCGCTACAATTGGCAACCATGACTTTGACGCAGGCATTGCTAATTTGCAACAGCAAACTAAAGCACATGCTAATTTTCCACTAATCAACTGCAATTACGATTTCTCTGATACTGTACTACACCAGCAAGTGCAGCCCTATCAAATTTTCCAAAAGGGAGCCATCAAAGTAGGCGTTATTGGGGTAGGCGTTGCCTTAGAAGGTTTAGTCGGCAAAGAGTTGTACAAAGAAACGCGTTACTTAGACCCCATTGTACAAGCCAACCAATATGCGGCGTTGCTCAAACACGACGAAGGCTGTCACTATGTGATTTGTCTATCACATTTGGGCTATCAATACAAGGCAGATAAAGTTTCGGATCTGGTCTTGGCGGAGCGCAGCAAAAATATCAATTTAATTATTGGTGGACACACTCATACCTACCTTGATCAACCGACTTTGATCAAAAACCAAGACAGCGAAGAAGTTTGGGTGACGCAAGTCGGTTGGGCAGGGATGACCTTGGGCAGACTCGATGTCTATTTTGAACGCAACTTTAACGACCGCGCTATGCAGTGTAATAATCAAACGATCGGTTAATCTTTCCTATAAAAAGGCCACCACTTAGGCTAGACGGCCTTTTGCAGGGTCAAAGGCGCTGTTTCTGAATTTTATTATGCTTTCCAAATAATTAAATTTTGTAGGGGAGAACGCCTTGTTTTTTTTAATTTTCGACTTTTTTTAACGACCTTAGCCAAACTTCTATAGCCAACAACATTAGCTCGCTACACTCGTAAGAGTCCTGCGTTTAGTTGACTTATGGTACGGTACTTTGTTTGTCCTTTAGAGGCGAATAAAAGTCATCGTTCACCCCTATTACAACTGCTTTTAGTAGGAGTCAACCGACAGTTTTGTAAGGTTGTTTTTGGAGGTTTGTTTCTTGGCTTGAGCACAAGTGCTTTGCTATAGACGACTTCCACTTTAGGCTCAAGCCGCTAACTTTTTTTAATCCCTTCAGGTACAAGCAGCCCCTATGAGTGTAGACCACGTACAAATTTGGCAACAATGTCTGGCAAGAATCAAGGAGCACGTCAATCCCCAGAGCTTTTCCACTTGGTTTGAACCAATTCGACCCCTGCGTTTGGAGGGGGCCGTGTTGACCATACAAGTACCCAACAAGTTTTTTTACGAATGGCTGGAGGAACACTACGTGGTTATCCTCAAAAATGCCATTCAGGTAGAAATAGGGAGTGATGCACAATTGGAATACCTTATTCCTAAAAAAACAGTATTGCCCCAAGTGCCCTCTTTTACAAGAGAAGGGAATAATGCGGGAGCAGGCAAAAATGCACTCAAAGGCGGTAAAATCAAAAATCCCTTTGTTATTCCAGGGATTCAGAAACTAAAAATAGATTCTCAGCTTAATCTCAATTATACCTTTGAGCATTTTATCGAAGGTGATTGTAACCGCTTGGCGCGCTCGGCAGGGATGGCGATTGCTAAACGACCAGGGAAAACGGCCTTTAATCCCTTGATGATCTTTGGGGATGTAGGCTTAGGGAAAACCCACTTGGCACAAGCTATTGGTAACGAAGTAGCAACCACTTTTCCAGAAAAAGTAGTGCTTTATGTCTCTTCAGAGCGCTTTACCAACCAATTTATTGAAGCGTTGAGAAACAACGCCATTAGCGATTTTGTGAAATTCTACCAGATGGTGGATTTGCTGATCGTGGACGACATTCAGTTTTTGGAGAACAAGCAGAAGACCCAAGATATTTTCTTTTCTATTTTTAACCATTTACACCAAGGAGGCAAGCAGTTGATTCTCACTTCTGACCGCCCGCCCAAGGAAATGGCGGGAATTGAAGAGCGGTTGATCTCTCGCTTTAAATGGGGCTTGTCTGCCGATTTGCAAATTCCTTCTTTGGAAACGCGTATGGCGATTATCCAAATGAAAATGGACAATGACGGCGTAGATTTGCCGCCCAATGTCTTGGAATTTATCTCTTACAATGTGCGTACGAATGTGCGGGAAATGGAAGGCGTTTTGATTTCGATCATCGCTCAAGCCGCCCTCAACCAGCGCGAAATTGATATTGACCTTGCCAAAGAAGTCATCAGCCAGTTTGTAGACAATATTTCTAATGAAATCACCGTCGAGTTGATTCAGAAAATTGTGGCGCAACACTATGATTTGCCTGTAGAGAAACTAAAAGAAAAAACTAGAAAACGCTTTGTTGTGCGTGCGCGCCAACTCTCGATGTATCTGGCCAAACAGTTGAGCAACAAGTCACTCAAGCACATTGGCAATGCCTTTGGAGGCCGTGACCACAGCACCGTCATTCACGCTTGCCGCTCCATCGAAACGCTGTTAGAGAACGATACGCGTTTCAAAACTGAAGTGTCGGACATCGCCAAACGGCTTAAATCTACAGGGATCTAAGCGCCCTTTTGGTATGAAAAAGGCTATCCTGAATTGGAGTGGGGGAAAGGACGCGATGTTGTCCCTCTATAAAATACAGCAAACCAAGGCTTACCACATTGAATGCCTCTTCACGACCATTAGCGCGGAGCTGCGCCGCATTACGATGCACGGCGTTCGCGAACGCTTATTAGAACAACAGGCCGCCGCCCTAGGCTTGCCTTTAGAGGTTCTTGCCCTGCCCGAATCGACCAACATGGCTTTGTATAATGACCTCATGCAAACTGCCATGAACAAATTCTTGGCAGCAGGGGTTACCGCTTCCATCTTTGGCGACCTTCATTTGGCCGACCTCAAGGCTTACCGTGAACAACAACTAGCAAAAATTGGTTTAGAAGGAGTATTTCCGCTCTGGCAGCAGCGCGTGGAGACCATTATGCAAGAATTTATAGCCTTGGGATTTAAGGCAGTGGTAGTTTGTGTCAACGCCCGTTATTTGTCGCAAGATTTTGTGGGGCGAGTGTTGGATGCTGATTTTATTCGGGACTTGCCTGCGGAGGTTGATGTTTGTGGAGAAAATGGAGAATTTCACACGTTTGTATTTGATGGGCCTAACTTTCAGCAACCTGTTTTGTTTACTATAGGCGAAGTCGTTTATAAGAATTATCAAACGGAAGGGGAGGAAGATGTTCCCTATGATACAGGTTTTTACTTTCAAGAATTACTACCTATAGAATAATTGCTTAGTAGCCATTTGGCCGAGCAATTGGTACATTTTCCTAGTTTTTATGCTTTTTTAATTATAAAAACATAGATTTCTTAAACAAAATCCCTGTCACAGATGTTCTATTATTATAACAATCAACTTTTAAAGCCAATCACGTTATTTTATTTAGAGTCTTGATCCACTAGATCAGTAATTTATTGTTCTATCTCTAACACCCCTTTTTATTGGTCAATGAAGTTGTTAATGCACTGCTTTTGCATTAAAATTATTACTCAACTTTGTAAATAGAAACCAATGAAAAATATATACACACCTTTACTATTGTTTTTGTTATCGTTACCAGCTGTGCTTTTGGCGCAGTATGATGCTCCACAGAATGATGATTGGGATGGCCGCTCCACTTGGGGCGAGGTGGTTCCAGCTACCGAAGAAAATGATTTTTCAGATCATAATAACCTAATTTTGCCACTGGATTTTACAGGGGTAGAAGCAGAGGTAATGAGCAACAATCAAGTGGAGTTGACTTGGGCGACAGCTGCTGAAATTAACAACGATTATTTTGAAATACAACATGCCAAAGATGGCGTTTACTGGGAGACGGTAGCCGTTATTTCTGGACAAGGGTTTTCACAAGAGCCACAGTATTATCGTTTTATTGATATTAATCCTAGACAGGGGCGCCACCACTACCGCTTAAAACAGGTGAATTTTGATGGTAGTTACTCTTATTCTATGAATGTTAGCATTATTTCTAGCATAGAGCAAACTCCGATTGTATTAATACCCAATCCTGTACGCGAATACCAGACGATAAAAATCGTCAATGCTAGAGGGTTAGAACACATCGAAATTTTTGATCGTTACGGTACATTAGTACGTCAAATTCACCAACCTAGAAAGCGAATCAATATGGATTTTGGTTCTGGGGTGTATGTTGTGCGCGTCAAAACAGACAACGGCTGGGCTGTACAGCAATTGGTCGTTAAGTAAGAAAAACTACAAAAGAGTTAAAGTAACAAAATGAAAGTATAGGCCGATCAAACCTGATCGTTCCGTTTGTAGAATGTGAAAGTCCTGTATTACTTTTGCATTCGGGTCAAAGAGGCAATTAGCCTCTTTGACTTTTTTTATGCCTAGGCATTACCTTTTTGGGCAAACCACTAAATACCGTGTAACAGAAGATTATTTAGTGGTGGTGTCCGTAACTTGTCTTTTCTTTTCATCCTTTTGCTAAGATACGAGCGCTTCGCTTGTAGTTCGTGGTGCCGAAAAAAGAAACAAACTTAAGCATGACCGAAGGGAACGAGCGGTTTGGTGCCTTGCACCAACAGGGCTGCCCGCTCACGACCGTAGGGAGCTAACTCGCCTTCCCGATAAATAGGGATCAAGCTCGCTCAAACAAAGAAGGTTTTATTTTTAGCAAAAGGCTAAAAATAGCGGCTCGCCGTGAAACAGCTTACTGCTCCAGCAACTTCCTATGCCCACTATTTTCTTTGCTCTTGAAAGTCTTCCCAGCTGTTGACTAGCGATAAGGAGATGGAGCAATTGAATCATTATTAGTGAATATTATTTTAATTTATTAATTAACGGTTTATAAGGATGGTGATTAATGGTATATGCTTCCTTATAAGTGATTTATCTTTAGTGAAAAGTAAAAAAAAGCACTTTTGATGAACAAAAGCACTGTTTTTTTTATTTATATAGTAGAACGAGGCAGTCACAGAAACACACACAAATGGCTGGAATAGTTCTTATTTTAGAACAGCATAAAACACACCAATTATGTCTACGCACGATATGGTTAAAGAAGATTACAATCTTTTGAACAAAATTAAAAAATATGGTTTTATTGTATTTAATGTATTAATGATCGCTTGGGTGGCTGTTGCCTATCTCGTAGGAAACGCCGAGGAAGGAGGAGTAAAAAGCATTCCTGAAGAGCCCGCGTTTGGTGCGGATGTCGGGATGTTGTACATTGGAATTATTTGGGTTGTGGGTAATTTGGCTTTGGGCTTAATTGCTTGGTATCTCCGATCTAAAACGCCCGATACAATGCATACCACTGAGCTGTAATTCACTACAAACTAGTAAGCTATAAAAATAGAGAGCGCCATCTTGATACGAAATCAAGATGGCGCTTTTATTAGTTAGAAGTCTAAGTCTCTACTAATTAGTCTCTTCTATTGCGATCATTGTTGCGCGGTCTGCGTTCGCGATCATTGCGATCATTGCGATCATTGCGATCACCCCGAGGTTTGCGTTCGCGCTCTACATAGCCTTCTGGTTTGTCCATCAAGACTTTGCGAGACAATTTGTATTTGCCAGTACGCTCATCAATGGCTAGTAATTTTACTTTCAAGACATCGCCTACAGATACGGCATCTTCTACATTCTCGATTCTAGACCAAGAAATTTCTGATACGTGCAGTAGACCTTCTTTACCAGGCATGAACTCTACAAACGCACCGTAAGGCATAATGCTCACTACTTTAGCGTCGTATTCTTCGCCTACTTCTGCTTCGGCAGCAATACCTTTGATGATGTTCAAGGCCGCTTCCACGGTTTCTTTTCCTACACCAGAGATAAAGACAATACCTCTTTTATTTTCTTCTTCGATGGTAATCGTCGCTCCTGTATCCGCTTGGATACCTTGGATGATTTTACCACCAGGTCCGATAACTGCTCCAATTTTGTCACCAGGAATTTCATAGCGAACAATACGGGGCGCGTGTGGTTTTAACTCTTCGTTGTGTGTTGGAATCGTTTCGTTCATCAAGTTGAGGATGTGCAAACGACCTTCGCGGGCTTGAGCCAATGCTTCTGCCAACAACGCGTAATCCAATCCATCAATTTTGATGTCCATTTGACAAGCACAAATACCGTCGGCAGTACCTGTTACTTTAAAGTCCATATCACCCAAGTGGTCTTCGTCGCCTAAAATGTCTGACAAGACAACCGCGCGCGTTCCATCAGAGATCAAACCCATAGCAATACCAGAAACAGGAGCCATCAAAGGCACGCCCGCATCCATCAAAGCCATAGAACCAGAACAAACAGATGCCATAGAAGAAGAACCATTCGATTCTAATACATCAGCCGTTACTCTTACCGTGTAAGGGTAGTCTTTTGGGAAAACCATCTCTAGCGAGCGACGGGCTAGGTTACCGTGTCCAATTTCGCGACGAGACACACCACCTACGCGTTTCACTTCATTCGTACAGAAAGGAGGGAAGGTATAGTGTAAGAAAAACTTATCATAACGCTGGTCCATAGCCGTGTCGATCATAGGTTGATCCAACTTAGATCCCAAGGTAACGGTAGCTAAAGCTTGTGTTTCTCCACGATTGAAGATAGACGAACCGTGGGGCGAAGGCAAGGAATTGACTTCGCACCAAATAGGGCGAATTTCGTCAGGCTTGCGACCATCTAAACGTACTTTTTCTGACATAACCATCTCGCGGATGGTATGTTTCATATTTTGGTAGAAGTATTCGCTGACAAATTTGCCATTCTCCTCCATGTATTCCTCTCCGTGCTTTGCTAACAAATCCTCTTTTAGCTGCTCTTTGATCGCAGAAAAACCATCTTTGCGTTCTTGCTTGCTTAAACCACCGCTAGCGATTGCATGAATTTGATCACGCGTCGCCTCGTTAATTTCTGCTTGCAATTCGGGGTTAGCTTCTACTTCTTCTGTCGCACGGTTTTGGGTGATGTTCAAAGCCTGACGCAATTCAATTTGCATTTGGCATTGTTCCTTGATCGCCTCGTGGCCTACTTTGATCGCTTCGATCAAGTCTGCTTCCGAACATTGTCTAGCTTCTCCTTCTACCATAGAGATGTTATCGAGGGTTCCCCCAACAATAAAGCTCATGTCTGCTCCTTCTAAATCAGAGCGAGTAGGATTGATGACGAATTCGCCATTGATACGGGCAACACGTACTTCTGAAATAGGATGCTCGAAAGCAATTTCAGAGGCCATCAAAGCAGCAGAAGCGGCAAAGGCGGCATAACAGTCGGCCATAATTTCTTTGTCTCCAGAGATTAGAGAAACAAAAATTTGCGTTTCATTCATGTACCCATCAGGGAACATCGGACGAATAACGCGGTCAATCAAACGACAAACTAAGACTTCGCTGTCTGACAAGCGTGCTTCGCGTTTGAAAAAATTGCCAGGAATACGTCCAGCCGAAGCGAATTTTTCTCTAAATTCAACCGTCAGTGGAAAAAAGCTTTGGCCAGGCTTGGCTTCGGTAGCCGATACTGCCGTGGAGAGGAGCCACATGTCTCCGTGGCGTAAAACGATAGAACCGTCTGCTAAAGCCGCTAATTTTCCGCTTTCTAGCGTAATTTCTTGGTTGGCAATAGTTTTAGTTACCGTTGTTGGAATTTGCTTACCCATGTTGGTAATTTTTTAAAATATTAATAATATAATCCATCATGCTATACCGTTTGCATAGCACGTCATCCAAAAAGTTGATCTCCTGAATCAGCGACCAACTCGCAACTCCAAAGAGTTGTTCTATTGCCGCTAGTAAAAACTCACTAGTAGCAAAAAAAAGAAAGTGCTTCACAAGGAAGCACTTTTTAATAAGGTATCGTGGTAGCTTTATTTGTTCTTACCCAAGACATCTCTAATTTCTAGAGATTTGATCAAGTTACGGTATTTGACAACGTCTTTACCTGCAAGGTAGCTCAACAAAGAGCGACGGTGACCAACCATTTTCAACAAAGAGCGTCTTGTAGAGTGGTCTTTGTGGTTAGCTTTCAAATGCTCCGATAACTTTTGGATACGGTAGGTCAACAAAGCGATTTGCCCTTCAGTTGAACCTGTGTTTTTCTCAGAACCGCCGTGTTTTGCAAAAATCTCAGCAGTTATTTCTTTAGTTAGGTAAATTCCCATTTCTAAATTGTTGTTTGTATTGATTACTAATCAAGATATTCTAAATCATATTTTAGCCCTGCAAAAGTACGGCATTTTTTGACAAAAACAAGATTCCCTTTAAAAAATGTACCGATTTTGTGATATATTTACCCGAAGACGCTGTTGTATAAATAAGCAAGGGCGGGACGCGACTCTATACAACCCATTTACACACTACAAACATTCAAGACAACGCACATGGCGAAATTAGCACAAGTTAGAGAATTGTATGATATGGTTTCGTTTAGAAATCAAATTAAAACCTTGCAGGAATGCGAGACAATGGTACGGTACGCCCAAGCACAAGGCAAAAAAGTACCAACGCATGTCCTCAAACAAATGTCGGAGCTAAACGCCATTGCCCACGAGCTAAACGACCGCATTCGTGCAGGCAATATCGAACACTTAGATCCGCGCTCCCTCAACATGGCGCTCATCGGCGAGCTACACCGCGAAATGGCGGTTGTCATTGCTCCTGCGATGCCTTCTACGGTGCTGCTGATGGAACAAAACAAGCGTCAAGGCTTGTTTGGTATTTTAGGGCCAGTGCCTTTAGTGCGCCGCCTCAATGTGATTACGTTGCTTTGTTTGGTGGCCTTCTTGGGGTTGTTTTTTGCCACTGATGTTGACTCTTACACCGTCAACGGAGATATTTTATCCTATAAGGGGATGGCCTTTGTGTACAATGAATTGGTAATTGTTTGTTTGGCCGCTTTGGGTGCTTCTTTTTATGCGTTGTTTGAAGTGTATAAATACATTCCCAAGCAGTCCTACGATCCTCAGTACGATTCGATTTATTGGATTCGCTTTGTTTTAGGCATTGTATCAGGGGTAATCTTAGCACAGTTTATCTTTGTTTCTCCCGAAATTTTGGGCCGAGGGGTAGACGAAGTGGAGCGGAGTATGGCCAGTTCTAGAGAATTGGGCGGTTTTATGACATACAAACCTTTGCTAGCGTTTTTGGGTGGTTTCTCTGCCCGTGTTGTTCATAAGATTTTGAACTCTATGGTCGAGGCCATCGAAACCTTCATCAGTGGTTCCGCCCGCGATATGTTGGTGGCTAGAGAAGAAGCGGCCAAGGTAAAAATGCAACAACAAATTGACGCGATCAAGCGTACCAATGCCCAAGCGGCTACGGCACAGCGTATGGACGCTACCGTGAAGTTGATGCAGCTGAAAGAAGAAATCAATGGAGGAATGGCGAGCCAGCAAGACATTGCTTTTCGCCTCAACCAGTTGATGGGGGAGTATATGCAGCCTGTGAGCAAGACCAACATCAACTTCAATGCCCCGCATCAAGTTCAAAATACGACCCACACGCACCAGCCCGATCCCAATGATCCACATGTCTATAATCCGACACAACCGCATAGCCATAACACCCCGCCTATTGTCGATAACTACCAACCGGGTACCGTCGATCATTTTAACGAGCCTATTTTGAATGACCAAGGCGAGCCCATTATTATTCACGATGTGGACGAAATTGACATCCCAGACTTTCCAGATGATTTGGACAATCCAGATTTTCCCATGCCTGGCGATATAGAGGGTGATAATCCTGATTTTGATCCTAATAATCCAGACTTAAACGTATAGATGAAATTTTTGCTCTGGCTCAGCCTACTACTCCTTGCGGGGAGTAGTGGCCTTTGGGCACAAGAAACGACTACGACGGCTCCGTTGCTGCTCTCCTTGGAGCGCACTACTTGCTATGGGCATTGTCCTTATTATAGTATACAAATATATGCCGATGGACGCGCGGTCTATGAGGGTAAGCAAAACGTTAGCTTATTGGGCAACTATACGGCTACCGTGCCACCAAGTTTGGTAGAGCGCTTATTGGCGAAAGCCAAAGCCATTAACTACCTCGATCTAGCACCCAAATACCCTATCAAAGGCTTAGGCATCATTGATTTTCCTGTTTGTATTAGTAGCGTTCGCCAAGATGGCGTTCTCAAAACGATTTACAACCGCAACGAAGCCCCGCCCGCTCTCATCGCTTATGAGCAACTCTTTGACGAATTGACAGAAACTTTGCCGTGGCAAGCCCAATAGATCAACTAGTTATCAAAAAAAGGATTTTTATACTAAAAAAAAGCACTAAAAAACTTGCATCGCCTTTATCAATGGCCTATATTTGCAGTCTAGTAACGTAATCAGGTCGGGTGGCCGAGTGGCTAGGCTGGGCTCTGCAAAAGCTCCTACAGCAGTTCGAATCTGCTTCCGACCTCTTATTAGAATGCCTTTGTGAATCTATTTCGCAAAGGCATTTTTTATTGTTAGAAATCTATTAGTAAATAGGTTATGGAGCGTACCAAAGGGGAGTGGACGTAGAACCTTTGCTATAGTAATGATTACTAGCACCTCCAAACGAAGAGCTAAGTATTCTGTTTTTTAATGCTCAACGGCGCTGGATGGACAAGTACTGCATTCCTCCAACAACCCTAGAAACGTTCCACAAAGGCATTCGCAAAAATGCTTTCGCTCTCGTCCAATTTCCAACCAACAAACTTGTTAAACCCCTATATTATCCCTATCATTGTGGACATCTTTTGATAAGGCTTGATTACAATAGAAACCACTCGATTGACACTAAATAACTACCTAAAACTCGACGACGCGTAGGCATGACACGAAACAGATCCAAGTATCGATTGCTGGCAAGGAGAATTGTAGATAACAAGTGGTTTACTGTAGGGATCATGTTCCTCATTATCCTCAATGGATTACTGATTGGAGTACAGACTTACGACAATGCCCCTGATTTTATCCGTGTCATTCAACTTTCCATCCTATTTATATTTTTTCTAGAAATTATCTTGCGTTGGACTGGCCGCCGCACGACTAAAGAGTACGTGGATGATTGGTGGAACTGGTTCGATATTTTTATCTTGGTCATTGGGATTATTCCCGAAGTGGCGGATATGGTGCTGCAAAATGATGATGGCGAGGCTAATATTCTTTCTACACTGCGTATTTTGAGGGTCGTACAGCTCACACGCTCCATTCGGGCAATCGGAGAACTACAATTGCTTATTGGGGTATTAATCAAGTCCATTCGCTCGCTCTCTTACATTGCCGTCCTGTTTTTACTCATCATGTACATCTATGCTATTATTGGGGTAACGTTATTTAGAAACCCCGATTACGAAAAATCGGAGCATTTAAGATTAACAGTGAGCAACCCTGACCCATACGGAGATTTAGGCGAGGCTTTTTTTACCTTGTTTAGAATTTTGACAGGAGAAGATTGGACGGATTTACGGTACAATTTGTTGACCAGTGAACACATCAATGGTACTTCTCCCAAAGCCTCTGGCACAGTAGTGACCATTTATCACGTTTCTTGGATGGTCATCGCCGCTTATTTGTTAATTAACTTAGTTATTGGAGCGATTGTTAATAACTTCCAGTTGGTACTCGATGCCCAACGAGAGGGCGAACTTAAAGCCGCTCGTAAAGAAGCAGGCGAGGAGGAAGACCCTCGAAATGACGATGATTCAGGGGAACCACAGCGCCGCCATATTAAGCGCCCCAAAATTTAATTTCGCTCTTTGAAACCAACGTTATGCCTATGCTGACCTACCGTTCTATACAGCCTTACCTAGTCGCCCAATGCATCGACAACGACCACCTATACTGCACTTTTGAAATTGAAGAAGAGCGATTCGAGAGCAGTGCTGCAATTGTAGCTGTTAGCGAACCCACTGAATTGGCAAAATTAGTGGTTAGCCCCTCCAAGGTGCGGTTTATGCTCGGGCGCTTGTTGCGCCGTAATCTAGGCAAAAACAAAATTTTGGACGCTCAAAAAGAGGCGCCTCACACGACCCATACGGTAGCGGAGTTGGAACAAGCCGCCGTTGTGGCTTTTGAGCAAATTACCGATCAATTGGTCTTTATGGAGACCACCGAAAAATGGCACCTCGCCACTCAATTTTCCGACTTTGAAGTCTTTTTGCGGCAAAACCCTTTGCGGGAACGCTATGACAAGAAAATAATGGCGCAAATGTTGGTCGAAATGACGCGCGCAGATGGCCGCATTACCAAAGAAGAACGCCTGTTCTTCAAGCACTTTTTGAACGAAGAGACAGGGCGTTTGAGCCAGCTCTTGCAAGCACCAACCTTAACAGAACAAGACTTGGCCAAGGTGAGTGTCGAAGGACGCGCCACTGTTTTTTTAGTGGTGGCTGCCGCCGCGCTAGCCGATCACAGCATTCAAGCCGAAGAGCAAGAAAAATTAGACTACCTAGCCGCGCAGTTTGGCTTGACCAGCACCCGCCAACAAGCTCTGACGGATATGGCCGCTGCCTATACCAAAGGCTAGACTTCCCTCGTACAGACGTAGCCCCGCTACGTCTCCCCAGCGCAGCACCGCTACGTCTCCCCAAGCACCGCTACGTCTCCCAACATCCAAAAAGAGCCTCAGTGCCCTGCTTCCAAGACCCGCTCATAAACCGCGCGCCAGCCCTTCCATTGCCAAGCCTCACACAACGAACTGTTGTGCCAGACAGGAATGAACTGCCCATGAACAGCTTTGCTATGCGCAATCAAGGGCAGCACCGCTTCGATGGCCGCCGCAGGACTCAATTGTAAATAAGTATTTAAGGTCACATCCATCACGGCAAAAGGATGAATCAACAAGGGAGTAGCGGTTTCTTGCGTCAAATCATACCATATAAAGGGCGTGGCGATACTCGCCCGAAAGCCCAATGCGCGGGCATAGCCCATGGAGTAATCATGGCGAATACCGATTTGAAGCAAGCGCTGGTAAGTAGTTGGCCAATGCAATTTGAGGTAATGCTGACGGCTGCGCTCGGCGGGATGATGTAAAATTTTGCGCAAGCGCTTGGCCTCTAACCGCAATTGGGTTAAGGACGCATTAGAGGCAAAAGAGGGATGTAAACCCGCGTTGCCGTAGCGCGTTTGACTACGAACGAGTTCGTGCATTTCGGGGAGATCGTACGGCAAATTTTTATCATGTGGGCCATAATCGCCCAACAGCCAAAAAAAAAGCGGTTCGTCTTGATAGTGCTGTGCCAATTGTTGTAGATAAGCATAAACATTATAGGGGTCGGCCTCAGGATTGCGGCGAGTGGCGCGGCGGAGTTGCAAGCTCTCTTGATCGCCTTGCCAACGGTTGCGCCCCCAAGCGCCAATTTGTCGCCACAAAGGCTTGTAGGCAAAGGCAAAAGCATGGTCAATATCATAACTTGGGGTAAAACCGTAGGGGCGGGGTTTAAAGGTCAACGCGGGATAAAACACTTGCAACTGTGTTGCCCAATCCCATACCCATTCGTTGACGATGGGCCGCTGCAAAAAGTCTTGCTGGAAAGCGATGCTTTGGGTAGCTGGAAAGCGCCCCCAAGCATCCGCCTCAAAAGCCAAGTATTCTTCATAGCGACTCACTAAGTAAAAACACCAAGAGAAGAGGTCAAAAGGGTAGCAAATTTCTTTGCAAAAATCATTGGGGCAAACAAAAAAAGCGGCCATGCGCCCTTGGTAGTTTTGGGGCTGCACGTCCAGCGGGTGAATCCCCTTTTCAGAGAGCAAGCCGTGGGGTAGGAGTTGAGGAATGTCAGGCAAGACAGTTGCGCTGTAATTGAACTTGGCGACATCGGCAGCGGCGAGAAAGAGATCGAGTTGGGCGGTTAATTTCCAAGTGACGTTACCTAGTATTTGTTGGAAGAATAGGTCTAACACGTAGCGAAGCCTAGGGGTATCGTGTGGACTGTAAATTAAAATACGGTTCATGATAAGGCATTTTGAACGTGTAAAGGTGTTGATTATCAAAATTGAAACGAAGGGAGGGTAAGTCTCTCCTGCAAATGGTCTAGAGATATGCAAGGCAAATGCTAGCTTTTTGTTATAGAAGCCTTATATTTGTTTGCGTCTTTTTATCGAAGGCAACGTTTGGTTGTCCTAAGAAAGAACGCCGCGCATTGAAATTACACTTTTTATATAAATCAACAAAACAGTGGCGACAACATCTGACATTCGTAAAGGCATGTGTTTAGAACACAATGGCCAGACCTATATTATTGTAGAATTCCAGCACGTAAAGCCTGGTAAAGGAAATGCTTTTGTACGCACCAAATTGAAGAATTTGAGTACGGGTAAAGTAGTGGACAATACCTTCCCTGCAGGACACAAAATTGATGATGTTCGGGTAGAGCGTCGAAAGTACCAATACTTGTATGATGATGCCGAGCGTCTATACTTCATGAATAACGAGACGTTTGCACAGTTGGATATGGGGAAAGAGATGGTGGACAATGTTCAATTCCTAAAAGAAGGAATGGAAATCGATGTGTTGTTTCATGCCGACCAAGGCATTCCATTGGCTTGTACCTTACCCCAGTACATTGTATTGACAGTGACGGAAGTAGAACCAGGTGCCAAAGGAAACACCGCTACCAACACCTTGACACCTGCTACGGTAGAGACAGGGGCAGAAGTACGCGTTCCGCTTTTTATTAAGGAAGGCGACCAAATTCGTATAGATTCAGAAACAGGCGCCTATATGGAGCGCATGAAACAATAAGTAGATCCCGCATAAACCCAGACTATAAAGAAACGTTATTATAGACCTAATAAAAAACGAACTTATTATGGAGTTTGATAAAATCAAAGAGCTCATTAAGTTGATTCAGAAATCGAAAATCAGCGAGTTTAAATACGAAGATGAGTTATCCAAAATTAGCATCCGCACAAAAAGCTACAACGCGCAACGCGAAGTAGTGGTGCAGTCTTCTATGATGCCTAGTATGCAAATGCCTGCTATGCAACCAGCACCAGCTCCCGCACCAGTGGCCGCCCCTGCCGCCCCTGCCGCTAGTCAAGAAGGGGCCTCCGCAGAAACTCCTAAAGAAGCCGCTAACAACTACATAGAAATCAAATCGCCTATGGTTGGAACGTTCTACCGCTCGGCTTCTCCTGAAAAACCACCATTGGTGAAAGTAGGAGATAGTATCGACGCTGATAGTAAGGTTTGCTTGATCGAAGCGATGAAGTTGTTTAATGAAGTGAAAGCGGAAGTAGAAGGCCGTATTGTTAAAGTAATGGTAGAAGACGCTAGTCCTGTAGAGTACGGACAAGTTTTATTCTTGGTAGAACCCGTCTAAATAGAGTTGTTGAGCACTGTCTAGAGATGTAGTTTGATCACCCACAGATTGCCAAAAGGCGATAACCCCAACGGCATCTGACTGTAAAAAACGATACCATGTTCAAAAAGATATTAATCGCCAATAGAGGCGAAATTGCTTTGCGTGTGATTAGAACATGCAAAGAAATGGGCATCAAAACCGTAGCGATTTATTCGACTGCGGATGCGGATAGTTTACACGTGCGCTTTGCTGATGAAGCCGTATGTGTTGGCCCACCTGCCAGTAGTTTATCTTATTTAAATATTCCCAACATCATGGCGGCGGTAGAAATTACCAACGCAGATGCAGTCCATCCTGGCTATGGCTTCTTGGCAGAAAATGCCGAATTTGCCGAAATTTGCTTGCAGACAGGTGTCAAGTTTATTGGCCCTTCTCCAGAGCACATTCGCAAAATGGGGGACAAAATCACGGCCAAGGAAACCATGATTGCAGCAGGCGTACCTGTTATTCCAGGCTCCGAAGGCTTAATCAAAACTATTGATGATGCGCGAGAAATTGCCGAAGAAGTAGGCTACCCCATCATGCTCAAAGCCACCGCTGGTGGTGGTGGAAAAGGAATGCGTTTGGTTTGGAAGGAGAGTGAGTTAGAATCTAGCTTAAATTCTGCTCAAAACGAAGCCCGTTCTTCTTTTGGCAACGATGGCATGTACATCGAGAAATTTGTCGAAGAGCCTCGCCACATTGAAATTCAAATTGCAGGCGATCAATACGGTACAGTTTGTCACCTCTCGGAACGTGAATGTTCGATTCAGCGCCGCCACCAAAAATTAGTAGAAGAATCTCCCTCTCCTTACCTAAACGACGAATTGCGGGAAGCAATGGGACAGGCGGCTATTGCTGCTGGTAAAGCTATTGGTTATGAGGGAGTTGGAACGGTAGAGTTCTTGGTGGACAAGCACTATAAGTTCTATTTCATGGAAATGAATACCAGAATTCAGGTAGAGCATACCGTGACGGAAGAGGTGATTGATTACGATTTGATTCGCGAGCAGATCAAGATTGCTGCAGGAGAGAAAATCTCAGGGGAAAATTACTATCCTACCATGCATGCGATTGAGTGCCGTATCAACGCTGAAGATCCCTTTAATGATTTCCGCCCTTGCCCTGGCAATATTTCTTCTTTCCACAGCTCCAAAGGGCACGGTATCCGTGTTGATACCCATGTTTATGCTGGCTATACCATTTCTCCTTATTACGATTCTATGATTGCTAAGCTGATTTGTAGAGCCCGTACGAGAGAGGAGTGCATCGCTAAAATGCGTCGTGCTTTGGATGAGTTCATTGTAGAAGGTATCAAAACAACTGTACCTTTTCATCGGATGTTGATGGATGAAGAAAAATTTATCTCGGGAAACTTTACTACTAAATTCATTGATTCTATGGATTTATCTGAAAAAAAACCTAAAGAAGCTTAAGACTTAAGCACCATCACTTATAGTAAACAGCTCATTCTTTTTGTAAGAATGGGCTGTTTAGTTTTTAATTACCCATTCGAAGTTGGTTGGAAATAATACATCATTTTCTATAACTAGCTTATTGATAGAGGATTCTAATTCTTAGCTAATTTTTATACCTACTTATGCACCGTTTTTTACTGTTGACATGTCTGGCGTTGCTTTTGGGTCTGTCGTCTAGTCAGGCGCAGCAACGCCGTGTGCTCGTGGAGCAGATTTCAACAGAAGAGGGCTTGTCCAATCGTTTTGTACGCAGTATTCTACAGGATTCCAAAGGCTTTATGTGGGTGGGAACTAAGATAGGGCTCAATCGCTACGATGGGTATAATTTTAAAGTATTCAGCGCTAAGAATTCTGCCTTACAGAGTGATTATATTGAAGAGATTTGGGAAGATGCCGATAGTAATTTGTGGTTGGGGCATGGGTTGAATAACGAGTTGAATAATTCCTTTGAGACGATAGACATTCTCAATATTAATACCTTTGCTGTACAATCTTTACAGGATTATTTGGGGAAATCACTTCCTGTTCCTATAAAAGATATTTATCGAATCTACAATCGCACAGGGAGTAAGGATCTTTATTTGGCAACCACACGGGGGCAGGTTTTTTTGTACAAAGGACAAGGCAAGTTTGAATTGTTCTATGACCAACAACAACCAGTAAGAATTCAAGATCTATGGTTTGGAAAAAAATATACTTGGATTTGCAGTAGCAATAAAATATTAGCAATTAATAAGGAGAAGGAGGTAATTTACGAGTACTTACTCACTATTCCTTCTTATTGGCAAGGAGACTTTTTTGCGCAGTTAGACAGCACGACGTTGTTGTTGTCTATCAATGATGGATTTAATGTGCAGCAAATGTGGGAATGGCATGCCGCTGAGCGTCAACTGGTTAGAAAAGACACCTTAGCCCTTTTTGGACAAAATAAAGCGTTGAATATAGATGTTCAATTGAATAAAAATGACCAAACGGGCTTTCAGCTTTTTTATAGCCGCTTAGATTTTAACTTGTATGACCCTGATGGGCAACTGCTGTATAACCAAGATTATGAGAAGGTAGGAAAGCGATTGCGGGTAGTCTATATTGATCGGCAGGAGAATATCTGGTTAGGCGTTTCTACAAAAGGACTCATCAAAGTGAGCACTCCTAAAAAGCGCTTTGATGTTTATTTGGAGGGGATTTCTACGCGGGCAATTATAGCAAGAGAAAACCCAAATGAACTGAT
The DNA here is from genome assembly GCA_963837355.1 of uncultured Saprospiraceae bacterium. Taxonomy (GTDB): domain Bacteria; phylum Bacteroidota; class Bacteroidia; order Chitinophagales; family Saprospiraceae; genus Aureispira. Next base: position 112,297 of record CAWIMY010000001.1, read on the forward strand.
TGTTGGGAGTTATTCAGGGCGGTACGTCATCAATACAATTAGTAAAAAAGAGCGCTACATAGATACCTTAACGGACAATGCTATTTTAACGTCTGCTTTCGGAAAACACCTTTGGGTCGTCCAAAGCCCCACCCTTCGCAGAACAGGACACATTTCGCTGAAACAGCTCCAAGCTTATGAGTACAAAAAAGAAGCGTATAAAGAACGAGTCACACAATCGGGCGTAGACATCAAAAGTGTTTGGGCCTTACACGAAGATACTAATGGACGGGTTTGGTTGGGCATGGACAATGGATTAGGGTATTTAGACCCTGCTGCCGACTCCTTAGAAATGTACCAAACACCCGCCCCACACGAAGCTTTAAATACAAGTGTAATCTACGATTTTCATGAAAATAAAGTAGGGCTTTGGGTCGCCGCCTCCACTGGATTGTATGTAAAGCGTGCAGCGGATAACCAATGGCAGCATTATAGCCGCCAACAAGAACCGCCTTATCAGTTGCCCTACGATTACTTGTTTGATATCAATGAGGATAGCCGAGGCTTTTTGTGGTTGGCTACGCGTGGAGGAGGAGTATTGCGCCTCAATCCTACAACGGGAGCCTGTCGCCAATGGACGAAACGGGAGGGTTTGTCGCACGATGTGGTTTATGCTACCTTAGAGGGGAAGCATGGTTATATTTGGATGAGTAGTAATAAAGGGCTAATGCGGATGGATTCGGCCACCTATCTAATCAATACCTACTTGCCTGAAGATGGATTATCCCATGAAGAATTTAACCGAAAATCCTCTTATAAACATCCTAATGGACACTTATACTTTGGAGGCTTGAGTGGCATTGTGGGCTTTAATCCAAGTGATTTTTTGGATACGATGGTCACTGTACCACCATTTCATATTACGCGCTATCAGTATTTTGATGGCGATCAAAGTAAATTGTTAGATGCTACAGATGCCCTGACGGCACAACGCAGGATTGATTTGAATTACAATGACCGCTTTTTTATTGTAGAATTGGCGTTGTTGGATTTTAATGTCAATGCTCACAAAACCTACGCCTACCAAATTGAGGGGCTACAGGAGGATTGGATTTTTACTAAAGACCCTAACATACGCGTTGATGGCCTTCGACCAGGCCAATATACCTTGCGTGTCAAAGCTGAATTGAGTTCAAGCAGTTGGTCGCCTATTTTGTTAGAATTGCCCATACTGGTACGAGCGCCGTTCTACTTTCAATGGCCCTTTATAGTCATTTTGGTTTTACTACTTTTATTGTCCTTCTTTTTATATACGCGTTGGCGCGAACGCAACTTGTACCAAGCCAATTTGCTGCTTGAAAAACGGGTTAGCGAACGCACCAAAACCATTGAAGAGCAAGCCGCAGAACTGCGAGAACTAGACGAAATGAAAACGCGCTTTTTTGCCAATATTTCTCACGAATTGCGCACGCCTCTAACGCTAATTTTAGGGCCAGTAGAAGCTGCCCTCAATCAAAATCAGGCGCAACTAGAAGGCGGGAGTAGCAGTAGCGAAAATATTCAGCCGCTCTTGCATTTGATTCGCCGCCACGGCTTAAAACTAAAACAGCTCATAGAACAAATTTTGAGTTTGTCTAAACTAGAAGCCAACCAATTGGCACTAGAAGAGCGACCACAAAACTTGGCGGGGGTGCTCCGAAGTTTGTGGTCAAATTTTGAAGCACAGGCCGAATTACAAGGTGTCGAATGGATTTTAGATCAAGAAATTTCTACCACCCTGCAGGTGTGGATGGATGCCGATAAACTGGAAAAAATCATCAATAATTTATTGAGCAATGCCCTCAAGCACACTCCAAAAGGGGAGCGGGTAGGCATGAGTACGCGCTGGGATCTAGCGACCAGATGCCTCTATCTCAATGTCAATGACACGGGAAAAGGAATTCCCGCAGAAGACGTGCCGCACATTTTTAAACGTTTTTACCAAACACAACAAGGCAAAACGATTGGCGGTACAGGAATTGGTTTGGCGCTAGCATCGGAGTTGGCTCAACTAATGGGCGGCGACATTCAAGTAGCGAGTATTATGGGGACGGGCAGTACGTTTATGCTGACCATTCCGTTTAAAATAATCAATGAAGAAGCCTTAGAATACGAAGATGCCTTAGAGGATTTTAGTTTGCCCCTGCCTTCTTCTAACAAAGCGGCTAGTCTTTTAATTGTAGAAGATTTATTGGATATGCGCTTGTTTCTGGGCGAGTTATTGAGCCAATTTTATACCATTAAAACGGCGGCCAATGGTCAATTAGCACTCGATATTCTAGAGCAAGAAAACCACGGAATTGACTTGGTTATTTCCGATGTAATGATGCCTGTAATGGATGGCTTTGAACTGCTCGGAAAAATCAAAGAAAAACCCCAACACCTCCAAGTGCCCGTCATTATGCTGACCGCACGCACCGCAGAGCGCGATAAGCTCAAAGCCTTGCGTATTGGGGTAGATGATTATCTACAAAAACCTTTTTCTAATAGAGAATTACTGGCGCGGGTCAATAATTTATTGGAGCACTATCAACAGCGCCAACAATGGATGGAAGAGCAGCAAGGTATGGCAGAATCTACGGCTGGTCAAACAGGTACTGCCACCGAAAAAGAAGCCATAGAAATAGTCACTGATCCTTGGACTGAAAATCTAGAGGAAGTTGCTAAGCGGGAAGTAGGTAACACACAATTCAATATGGCGCAGTTAGCCTATGATCTTAATTTAAGCGAACGACAGTTGCGCCGAAAAATCAAAGCTAAAACAGGGCTGACACCCAATCAATACTTTCGCTGCATCAAGTTGGATGTTGCCCGTGATTTCTTAGAAACGCGCCGTTATCAAACCGTGGCAGAGGTCGCTCACAAAGTAGGTTTCTCTAACGTACACTATTTTTCTAAGTTATATTTGGCACAATACGGCAAAAAGCCTATTGATTATTTGCGCTAAAAGCTATAAGATAGACAACAAAGCGATGACAATAACCAGAGACTAAAACCCCAAAAACAATCGCCTTATAGTTGCTATTGTCCTTGTAATAATCATACATAATGGCCAAGAGTTCAGGCCATTCCGCGCCTCTAGCCAAGCTCTCAGAGGCCAAAAATAGATAAGGACTTTTGTATCCTTTGGAATCGTGGTTGCCGTGTTTTTTGAGAATAAAGAAGTTTTCGTTTAGAAAAACCAATTCAAACAGCTCGTGTTGTCCTGCAAATTGCAAAATAATGCCCCGCAGTTCGTGTTCCCATGTTCCGCCCGACACATCGCCGTCTATAATATGGAGGTACTCTCCACCTTCTTTAAAGACGTGCAGTACCGCTTCTTGAAATTCAATATCGTCCCTTACTTCCATCCAGCGCCGTTTTAGGTAGAATTCATAGTCGGACAAATTCTCGCTATACGGCCGCAAATAGCGCATCAAGAAGCCTATGCCTTCTGCAAGATTGGCAAACTCAGGCAAATCATCATCGGAGGGGGAGAATAAGCGGCTAAATAGACTCATAAAGGCAACGGGCAAAAGTGAATAAAAAAGGAAGACACTTGTTCGATAAACAAACAAAGTATAAAGATAGCTTTTTACAAATCAAACGTAGGTCTTGGTGCAGTATTTTAATTGTTGTATTTTGCTGTTTTATTCTTCGTTTATAACTGCTCGCTATGTCCGCCAAGTCGCCTGTCATTTCTATTATTACCATTTGCGACAATGCTGCTACTACGACTGAAAAAAAATTGCAAAGTGTTGCTGCCCAAGATTATCCCCACATGGAATACCTTATCATCGACGGAAAATCGACGGACAACACCCTATACATTATGGAGCGTTCCCGCGAACACATGAGCTGCGTTATCAGCGAGCCAAAGGTATCTACGATGCGATGAACAAAGGCATGGCCGAGGCGACAGGCAAATACTAGTGTAAACCTTAAAAAAATACCGCTCAAACATGAACGAATTAGAACTACTAGACGAACAAGACAAACCCAAGGTCTATAGTGGAACTATGCTAGCATTGGCTACTTTTTTTGGGAGCCCTTTAGTAGGCGGCTATTTATTTACAGAGAACTGCAAGGTTTTGGGACAAGGTCACTTGTTGCGCCCTGCTTGGGTTGGAGCGGTAATAGCGACGGTTGGGAGTATAGCCGTACTCTATTCTAATCTGGAAAATTCTTGGGCAGATTTTGGATAGAACAGAGGAAGACGGCTTTTTGTTATTGGTAGATGATCCAAATGCTGACCCTGCCGCGCCTGAAACCCAGCAGGAGTACTAAGCTTTTAGAGTAAACTAGAAACGCTCTACCCTGATGATAGTATAGAAGTAGCTTTACTTGATGAAACCTCAGAAGAAATTATTGCCACTTTTTAAGGCTGCTTTTCTCTCCTTTTTTTAATTAGCATTGCATGAAAACCTCTATTATACTGGACGAAACAATAGCAACAAGTACTGTCTGCAATAGGCGTATTATCCTATGGACTGCTTTTTTTTGGTGGCTCGCTAGTAGCAGGTTATCTAATGATTGAGAATTACAAAGCATTTTAACCCATTCAAGGCACCTTCCTTGAACGTATCCTTTTTGCCCTATGAAAAACTTAGAAATATTAGATGAACGCGAAGATGCAAAGCGCCTTTACAACAAAAAAATGGTGCTGCTCGGTGCTTTTTTAAGTGGCCCTTTAGCAGGAGGGTATTTGATGATAGAAAATTATAGGATGCTCGATAAGTCTCAGAAAGTAGTGGGAACGTTGGGCTGGAGTATTGGGGCGACGCTCCTTCTAGTGAGTTTGAAGGTATTTTTTCCTGACGAGTGGAATGTTCCCCATAGCTTTTACAGCTTTAGCAGTTTGGGCTTGGTTTGGGGGGTCTTTAGAACTGCCCAACAAAAGGAAGTAGAGCAGTTTTTGATCGATGGTGGCGAGGTACAGAGTAATTGGGGCGTTGCGCGGGCAGTAGTGGTATCTTTTTTAGTGGTCTTGGGAACAACGATAACGTTAGTCTATTTAAAACCAGCAGCTATTCCTATCCAAGTCGTTGAGCAACCATTAGTAGAAGTACCAATATCCGAAGAACGCATCCGAACAAGAAGTTTTGGTCTTAATGACCACACCATTGCCTACCAGACAGGACAAATTTCAGGTGTAGTAGTGGAGGAGATCGCCGAGCGCTTAATAGCCATTAACTTCTTTGGAGGGAGTCCTAAAAAAGATATTTATTTAGAGATAGAAGAGGGGCGCTATTGTTTTTATATCCAAGATGAAAGCGCTGATCCTAGCAGAGAGGGAACCGTGCAGCGCTACCGCGCCTTGGCGACCAGCTTAGCGCCAGTAGTGCCTGCGGAATTAACCATTTTTCTGGTAGGAGATGATTTTAAAACGATCTTATTAGAAATCTAACCTTGATCCATTAGCTACGGATAGCGGGATATTGTTCCTCAAACCAAGCGACAGTTTTCTCTAAGCCTTCGTACAAGGGCGTATATTGAAAATCAGGTAAGTAACCTCGCAATTTAGAATGATCACTTGGCTTGCGAAATTGCCCATCGGGTTTATCCGTCCGCCAAATCAATTTGCCTTTGAAGCGCAGCAATTCGGCTACCATTTCTACCAAGTCCTTAATGCTTGTTTCTTCTGATGTAGAAAAAATAATGGGTTCCGATTCATTGTAGTGTTCCAATGCCCATTCTGATAGCTTGGCCACGTCCTCGGCATAAATAAATTCCCGCAAGGGGGTTCCTGATCCCCAAACTTCTAAATCCTCGCCCCGCTCACGGGCCAAGTAGCAACGGTGAATTAAAGAAGGCACAACGTGCCCATTTTCTAAATCAAAGAGGTCGTTGGGGCCATAGATGTTGGTAGGAATAACCGAGACGTATTGTAGGCCGTATTGTTCGCGATACGCGCGAATTTGCACATCTGTCATGCGTTTTGCGTAAGCGTACGCATCATTAGAGGTGTGCGGCGGCCCTAAGTGGATTTTTTCTTCCGAAAGGGGATAGGTGACGTTATCAGGAAAGACACAAGTAGACAGAAACGCGACTAAGCGTTTGACCCCGTGCAGGCGTGCCGCTTCGATTACGTGGGTATTCATCAGAATATTCTCCCGAAAGAAATCCCCTTTGTACTGCATATTGCTCCAAATACCGCCTACTTTGGCGGCGCAATGGATGACCTCTTCGGGTTGGTGTTGCTCAAAAAAAGCATTGACCTCTCCCCAGTTACCCAAGTCGCAATCGCGCCGTCCAATTTTAAGGTCGGCATGGATGGCACTGCCCACCATACCTGTACCGCCTGTTACCAATCGCTTTGCCATGTTCTAATGTTGTTGTTTTCTATAATAGGCCAACCAATCCTGCTCTCAAAGGTATAAGTTGGTTTCCAACCCAAAATATCGCGCATTCTACTGCTATCCCCTTTGAGACTTAATAAAGAATGGTTCGATGGGTCTAAAAAAAGCAAAGCTGTTCCATTCCGATAAGATTCGGAGTTGAAACAGCTTTACAAACGTTATTGTTGAAATTACTCCATAAGCCCTTGTAAGGAAATAGAGCAGGTGATGTCTATCCGAGCGCGATTATCCTGTGATTCTGGCGATAAAAATTCGACGAATAAAAGCGATTTATAAATCATAAGACAAACCTACACTATGCTTATCAATAACGCCTACCTAGGACAGGTATGGAGGATATTATTATAAAAAGGATGTCCCTGTAGAGAACAACTAACAAAAGGAAAATAAAACCGAGACCTTACGATTGCTCGTTGCGTTCTTGGTCGTCATCTTCTAAGGTGACATAGCCCCAATCAATACCTTTCTCGATTTTGCGCAATTGCGCCATTGTAATATTGAAATTTTTCGCTAGAATCTGCTTCTTAGTTTTGCCTTCTTTTAACCGCTGTTTGAGCAAGCGCACCCGAGTGGGGTTCATCTTGTTGAGCGGAGAGGGTTTTCTATTTTGAGGATCGTAAACGCCATTAGCAATCTGAAAATCAGTCATCTCCCGTTGAGACATCCACTTCAAATTATTATAATGGTTGTTTAGGTTGTCCTGATCCAAGTGAACAACAAATTTTTGATTTTCGTTTTCTTTAGGACAAAATTCTTGCGCTACTAATTTGTGAATATAGGAGCCTTGTGTTTTGTTACCATCCAAACGCAGGTTGAGCAACATAAAACCTTGTACCGTTTTGGAGCCTTTGAGCAATTGCTCATTTTCGTTGAATTTGTCCTTACTTTTTACACGGCCATAGTCCGAAAAAAAGTATTCTTTATGTTTGGTGCGTACTTTCGTTTTTACTTTGGCCCAACGTTCATTCCAAAAGCTTTTAACAATATTATTTGCCATAGTGGGATCATTATTTTGAGTTAGTTGTAGACGAGGAAATTGCTATAAATACACTCATTGAAAGTGCGTCTTCTATTGACCCTTTATTGCCGAAGCAAAGAATCAATCAGAACTAGAATTCTGTTCGTTATCCCGTAGAATAAAGATACAGAGCGTAACTTAATGGATTAGATGATGTGGTGTTAGAATAGACGAATAAAGTGATTTAACGGGTGTCTCTCTTCCTTAAAAGGTAAACGATAAATAAAGAAGAGCAACGACCTATTGCTACTTAAACGTAATAACATAAAGAAACAAGACTTTGTTGAGCTTTTTAAGCATTATTTTATAAAAAGCGTACGCTAGCCTATATTCCCTTAAAATCAAGGCGTAAAAAAATCCCCTTATGCACCAAAATAGTAGAACTGTGACATTAGAGGTTATTACGAATGGGGTTGTATAGAGATAAAAAGAGAGCTTTTTTTCACAACCGAGCTTGCGAGTTCACAAAGTAATCAAGGCAAAAATTTAGCTCATCCCGATTTTATCGGGATGGAGTCAATTTTTAACACTCGCGAAGCGATCTAGTTAGTTTGTACAGTGTACAGAGTTACTAGCTTAAGTGGGGGAAAAAGATACTTTTTTCGCTGCAAAGCTATTCGTAATAACCTCTATTGTAAGGGGATTGATTTTCTAAAGATAAGAATATATTAGAAGGGCACATCATCAATGCCTTTATTTTCATTGGCTTCGTTCATTTTAGAAGAAAAAGTTTCTCCACCAAGATTGTTGGGCGCTTGGTCAAAGAAGCTGGCATCGTCTAATCCCGTAAAGGCATCGTCGTCCAAGTTAGAAAATTTAGCGTATTGTGCATCCCACTTGAGTTTAACAGAATCTAAGGCTCCGTTACGGTGTTTGGCAACAATGATTTCTCCAATACCTTTGAGCGAGTTGCCCTCTTCGTCTTCTAGTATTTGATAATATTCTGGTCTATATATAAAAGACACAATATCCGCATCTTGCTCGATCGCCCCCGATTCACGAAGATCCGATAGCTGTGGACGTTTTGACCCGCCCCGCGTCTCTACAGCCCGCGAGAGTTGCGATAACGCAATAACAGGAACGCTCAGTTCTTTTGCCAACCCCTTCAAACCACGAGAGATCATAGAAATCTCTTGCTCGCGGTTGCCGTTGTTGTCTCCACCACCCGTCATCAACTGCAAATAATCGACTACGACCATCTGAATGTCGTGCTGCATTTTTAAACGGCGACATTTGGCGCGCAATTCAAAAATACTAATACCGGGGGTATCATCAATAAACAGGGGCACATTGGAGAGCTTATCGACTTGATTGTGCAATTGTTGCCATTCATAATCTTCTAATTGTCCTTTCCGTAATTTCTCGGAAGGAATTTCAGTTTCCATAGAAATCAAACGATTGACCAACTGCAAGGACGACATCTCCAAGGAGAAAAAGGCCACCCCCTTGTTGAAATCAATGGCTGCATTACGCGCCACCGCCATCGTAAACGACGTATTGTGCGTGACGGTCATGTCCTCTAATAAGAACAAATTATTGGCATTTAGGGTAAACCCGTAATAATCGTCTACTTGATCTTTTTCTACCTGAATAGCACTGCAACTGTGGCGTATAGTACGGAAGGAAGGCGTGTCTACATCGTGGCGGCGGCTAGGGATTTTCCAAAGCTCGCCTCCTATGGTCAAGCAAAATAATTGCGCTTCTTTTTTTATACTCGTCCAAAAACCTAGGCTATCGGCTACAAATTTTAATTGTTTTGCTAGGGGCGCATTGTTGATATACAAGGCCAATCGCTGTTCACTTGCCCAATGTTCTCCTAACACATCAACCCAACCTGCCAAAAGTTCCAACCGCTCTTCGCGACTACCCCACAAATACGCTTTAGGAAGCCGTTTTTGTTGCAAGCAATACGTTCTCAATTGGGACAGCTGGTGTTCCTTAGAAAAATCAACCCGTGGCTCTAAAGGAACACGTCCGCTGTTGGCCACCTCAGGCACCGTTTGCCACTCGGAGAGGAGCGGCGCCAAATGCAAGCCCACCCAATAGGTTGGCAACAAAACAGGCTCGGCAGTAAAATCAACGGCTACCTTATACCCCTGAAAACAAGCTTGAAAGTCAGTAGGCTGCTGTAGCCATTCCTTGACGGATATATTCAGCACGGTTTCTTTCTGATAAGTTGCAACCGCTTTGACACAGCGCAGCGACAAAATGTGACTGGCATTGACGCGGTAGCTGATGGCTTGCTCTTGGTGGATCCAATACATTTGCTCCTGTCCGCGTGCGATAGACAAGACCTCGCGGGGCGTAGAATCATCGCCCATCAACTGGTCGCCCTGTTGGATGCGTTCTACTTCGCGCAAGCGGCCATCGTACAAGAGTACTTTGGTACCTTTGGCCAAGCATTTTCCCATACCAGGACGCGCGGCAATAATGATTAAATCCGATGGTTGCCAACCCGAGGTTAACTTGTCTAAGTTGACAAAGCCTGTTGGCACTCCCGTCAGCCCTTCTTCTTTTCCCGCCATTTCTTCGAGTTGTTTCACGGCCATATTGACCAAGGTACTCATCCCCAAAGAGCCACGACTCAAATTCTGTTCGGTAATGTTAAAGAGGTTTTGCTCGGCGCTGTCGAGCAAGTCAAAGACATCAACCGTATCTTCAAAAGCGCTGTTGATGACCTCTGTAGAGGTGCGAATCAGCTCGCGCTGAATAAATTTTTGGGCAATAATCCGCGCATGAAATTCAATATTGGCCGATGAGGCGACGCGGTTGGTGAGTTCTACCAATTGATAAGGGCCGCCCACAATGTTGAGCTTGCCCATTGTTTTTAGTTCTTCCGTAACGGTTAAGAGGTCAATGGGATGACTTTTCTCAAACAGGTTACAAATAGCTTTGTAAATATGCTCGTGTGCCTCTTTATAAAAAGAGGAAGGCCGCAAAATGTCAATAATCAAGGCTACAGCATCTTTATCCAACATCAACGCTCCCAAAACTGCTTCTTCTAGATTGAGCGCTTGGGGAGGTAATTTACCAGCCTGAACAAAAGGATTGACTTGGCGGGTGTTTTTTTTGAAGGATTTTTTTTTGTCTTCCATGAAGATTGCGGTAGTTCAAACTAGTAAAAAAATGGCACCCAGTAGGGGGGATAAAAGTACTACAGTTGGCCTACAAAAATACGCTTTATTTTACCTCTATCCAAAGCCTGCGCCACAAAGCATTTGTTAAAGATAAAAGTAATGTAGACGGCAGTCCTTTTTTAGGTGTTTTTTACTCCTGATAATCAAATAGTTAGGAGTGGTGTTTGTGATGGTTATCATAATAGGCAACTAAGCGGCTGAAAAATCCCTCCAAGATGCCCTTAGAAAACACTTGCTTTGCAGGGCGCTTATAACTTTGCGCGCTTATTGGGATTGTCTTTTAGAAAACTGTCCCAGCCGCTGTATTTTTTTTGTCCCAGTCCTAGTCCTTGGGTTTGAATGTGGTGGCAAAAGGCGACCCCTAAGGCATCCGTAGCATCAAGGGGGGATCCCTGAATATCGCCTTGGATAACGTGGGGCAGCATTCGGGCAACTTGTTCTTTGCTGGCGTTGCCTTTTCCCGTAACGGCCTTTTTGATGCTGCGGGGCGAGTATTCTTCAATGGTCAAGCCTTTTTCGGAAACCGCGACCATCGCCACACCTTGGGCACGGCCCAATTTGAGCATGGATTGCACATTTTTACCATAAAAGGGCGCTTCAATACTCGCGTCCGTGGGCTCGTACAATTGGATAAGTTTTTGCAATTCGGTAAAGATAAAGGCTAGCTTTTCGCCTTGGCTTTCTTTTTTGCGCATATCTAAGACTCCCATCGTAATTAAGCGCGGCATATTCTTACCAATAACCTGTATAAAAGCGTAGCCCAATACATTGCTACCAGGGTCGATGCCTAAAATAATCTTGGGAGTAGATTTCATGAAAAGAGGGTAGGAGTTGAAGGAAACTAAAAGCAGTAAGAAAGCAACAAAACAGCGCTAACGAAGTTGTTCAAACAGCGGGCTTTGCTAGAATTGGCAGTAATACCAGCAGCAAACTGGCCTATTCAACTAAAATTCTGCCGATTTCTTATAAATTTGCACCATGTCAACGAATACAAGTTCACCAATACCTATCAAAGATAGCCGCTTTTTAGCAAAGCAACTTCATCGACGTCGATTTTTTATCGGCTTGGCGCGCGTGATTTTGGTACTGGCCCTGCTAGGGGTTTTGTATTATCAATTGTTTGAACAACGCGAGGTCACCTTGAGCGAATTGTATGCTTTGTTTTTGGGGCGGTTGTCGGAGGAGCGTCTACCTATTCTAATGGCTATCGTTGCCCTAATGCCGCTAAATTGGTTGATTGAAACTAAAAAATGGGTAGAGCTTTTGCGCCCTATTCAGCAGTTGCGGGTGTTTGAGGCACTGCGTGTGGTGCTGATTGGATTGACAGGTTCTTTGTTTACACCCAATCGAATCGGGGAGTATGGCGGGCGGTTGTTATTATTAGAACCTAAGAAGCGGTATCAAGCCGTATACGCTACCTTGTTAGGAGCTTGTAGCCAATGGATCGTATTGATCTTATTGGGTTGGTGGGCGTTGCTATTGGCGTTTTATCAGAAGTGGTTGCCCCTGCCGAGCATCTTATTTTGGGGCTTGTTGTTGTTGGGAAGTATAGGTTCTGCCGTGTTGTTGTTGGCTTATTTTAATTTACAACACTTATTGCGTTGGGTGGCAACGTGGAAATGGGCGGTTCGTTGGACGGCACCCTTGAAAAATACGCCCTTTTCTTATTACGCTGCCTCCTTGCTTTGGAAAGCCCTCGGTTATGCCTTGTTGCGCTCTTTAACGTATTCTATACAATATGTGGGCTTGCTTTATTTCTTTGGTTATGAAAGCAGTCTTTTCGTTATGCTGACAGGCGTTTTAATTGTTTATTTATTACAAACAGGTATTCCCTTGCCTCCCTCTACAGGCTTATTAGCCAGAGGCAATATTGCCTTGTTTATCTTTGGAAGCTTACAGGATAGTGCTTTGAGCAGCAGTATTTTAGCAGCTACTTTTAGCCTGTGGCTGCTCAATGTGATTTTGCCAGCCCTTTGGGGAGCTTGGTTGGTAATGCGTCTAGAGCATGGCGGGTTGCCAAAAGGCGTAAAAAGCCTAAAGAATAAGTCCAAAACTTCTGTGGATGTTGCCTAAGAAATTCTTATATTCCACAGAAATAATCCCTTCCTTTTACTATTGACTACAGCAACTACTTAGAATATGATAATCGAGCAACTTAAAATAAAAAACTACAAAGTATTTGAAGATGCCACGGTACAAGGTTTGAGAGGTTTTAATGTCTTTATTGGAGCCAACGGAAGTGGTAAAAGCACCTTGTTGGATGTCTTGGACTTTTTGCGAGATGCCTTAAAAAATAATGTAACTACGGCAGTGAATAGACGAGGGGGCTTCGATCAGTTGGTACACCAACAAAAAACAGGAGAAGCCATTGCGATAGACGTTTACCTAAGTCTGCCCCAAACAACTACCCGTGCTTACGACCAGCTTATTTATGCCATCGAAATCATAAAAGATGGGGAGGAAATTGTTGTGCAACGCGAGTTGCTAAAGCGTTATTCGACACTGATGGCAGATGACCGCATTTTATTAGAGGTCAAGGATGGCTACGGCAATGTTGCGAATAAGAAGAATGGGCAAATTGAGACGATTTTGTTTGAGCTAGAACAACGCGACCAATTGTGTATTGGAATTGTGGGGCAGGTGCAAGGATACCCCGCTATTAATCGGCTACGCCAGCTGCTTAGTGAAGGCTATTTATTTAATGAGCAACAGTTTGGGCAAGCGCTTGCTCGAGTAGACAATCCGTTGGCGCAATTGACCAAAGATATTCATAAGTACCACCCTGCTGTTTTCGAGCAAATTCTAGAGAAACTCACCCATCTGTTGCCCCACATCGGAAAAGTGGAAGCCCTAGAAACCGAGGATGATCGCTTGTTGTTAAAATTTAAGGAGGGGTATCCCAAAAATCCCTTTTTGGTTGGTGCCCTGTCCGAAGGAACTTTGCGTGTGCTGGTGTATTTAGTCTTGCTGCACAATCCCCATCCCCATCCTACTTTAGCCATAGAAACGCCCGAACAGTATTTGCACTCGGACTTATTAGCGACTTTGGTCGAAGAATTACGCGGCTATGCCGCCCGTGGCGGGCAGCTTTTTGTCACCACCCATTCGCCTGATTTGGTGAGTGCCTTGCAGTTGTCGGAATTGTTCGGACTGCGCCAAGAGGAGGGAAAGGCCGCGATTTATGCCATCAAAGAGGACGATGCTGTTCGAGGTCGTTATGAATCAGGCGAGCCATTGGGGCGTATCTGGAAATAAAACAGCGCCTTTTGGTCGTGTGTTTTTTGACTGCTGCTCTACCAAAAGGCCGCCCAACTAATTATTTCTATAAGAATGTTCTTACAAAGAAGGGAAAGCACTACTAATCATTGCGTTCCACTTCACTTTGTAATTTGAGAACGGTCGTACCGTCTTCTTGCTCAATGACCAAGGCTTTGTCGTCTGCCGAGCCATTGCGGGTGACTTCTTCTCCTTTGCTCGTGCGGGTTATCTTCTCTTCATGCGTAGATTGTACTTTTCCTGTGGCGTAACCTTGCCCCCATTTCCATTTAACTTCGGTTCCTTCTCTAATCATAAGTGTTGTTTTTCTGTTAAAAGTAGTTGTGCTGTGCTCTAAAATAGGACAAGTCCATTAATAGGGCTTGTCCTGTTTTATTTTAAGAGCTTATAAAAAGTAGATTGGGAGCCGATTTACCAGGCAATGGCTTCGTTCTCCTGACAATCCCAATAAGTGCCCGATTCAAAATCACTTTGGATAAAATCGTAAATGCGTACAGCGGCCTCATCGGGAGAGAGGGGCGCATGGTCGTTGAGGCTAGAAATATTGGTGCGCACAAAACCGGGATGGATAACCGCGACTTTTTGTTCGCTCGGCAAGCGGTTGCTCAAAATTTTGCTGTACATATTGAGGCCTGCTTTCGAAATGCGGTAGGCAACGGAGCCATCAGAAAGGCAATTGTCGAGTGAGCCCATCTTGGACGACACGTTAATCAATTTGCCGAAAGGCGATAGAAAGGGGAGCAGTTGCTCGGTAGCAAAGACAATCCCCTCCAAATTAACAGCCATTGTTTCTTTAAAAGTAGCATGGTCAGGTAATTTGGTATTCAAATCTGGCCCAATCCCTGCATTGTTAATCATCAAATCAAACTGCTGCTCTTCTTTGTGGAAATACACTACCAAGTCTGCGACACTATCCGTATTGGTCACATCCAATGCCACGACTTCTAAGTTTACACTAGAAAAAGCTTCAATTTGACCGTTGCGACTACTGGCGACGACTTCGTAACCTGCTTGTAAATAGCGCTTTACTAATCCTAAACCAATGCCTTGGCTTGCGCCCAATATAAATACTCGTTTCATTTACTTTGCTCTTATATTCCTCTACAAAAAACGTGGAGAAAAGGGATTTTTTGTTGTTTTTTTTCGATCCAATCAATTCAAGTACTACAACAAAAAAAGGGCAAAAAGTTTAGACAAAAAGGGAAGTAAATTCGAAACGACTGCCGTCAAATAAGCCTTGATCGCTCAGTTTTAGATCGGGGATCACCAACAGCGCCATAAAGGACAGCGTCATGAACGGCGCGCGCAAGCGACAACCTAATTCTTCTTTAGAAAAAGCATCCAATTTGCTATACGCGGCGGCTACTTCTTCTCCTGATTGAGCCGATAAAATACCCGCTATGGGTAACGGCAACACTTGTTCTTCCTGATCACTGACAATCGCAATCCCTCCCTGATGCGCAATCAAACTATTGACTGCTTTACAAATCGCTTCGTCGTCTGTTCCCACCACAATAATGTTGTGAGAATCATGGCCGACACAAGAGGCTAAAGCTCCTTTTTTTAACTGAAACCCTTGAATGAAGGCCAAGGCAGGTGGCGCATCTTGGTAGCGGTTGACGACTGCCATTTTGAGAATGTCTTCGGCTACGTTAGACACTGCCCAACCATCTTCGATAAGAGCAGGATACGTTATTTTTTTAGTAATTAGCTCTCCATCAATGGCTTGAATGACTTGGATGTGTTCACTTTTGGCGGCTAAAGCAAAGTCGCTTACTTGCTTTGGTTGGGCGTTAAAATTATTGACCAATTTTGGCTCTACGCGTTCTAAGAAATCCTTTCCCTCTTGGGCGACGAGCTCGCCGTTGATATAGGTCGCATAGACTTCAAAATCCACTAAATCATTGACCAAGGCAAAATCTGCCCAATCTCCTTCTTGCAATAGGCCAATATCTAAGTGGTAATGTTCTACAGGGTTGCAGCAGGCCACTTGCAAGACATCAAAAACAGGAACCCCTTTGGCAACTGCTCGCGCGGCCAATTGATTAATGTGCCCCAAAACTAAATCATCGGGGTGTTTATCATCCGAACAGAACATGACGTTTGCTTGATGCTCGGGCAAAAGTGGAATTAAGGCTTCAAAGTTTTTGGCAGCAGAGCCTTCGCGAATAAGAATTTTCATCCCCAAACGGCGCTTTTCCAAGGCTTCTTCTAAGGTGAAACATTCGTGATCGGTACTAATGCCTGCGGCGATGTACTTTTCTATCGCTTCGCCGCGTAGCCCTGGCGCATGCCCATCAACAGGTTTTTGGACGGCTTTGGCTGCGGCAATCTTAGCCAACATATCGGGGTCTTTGTGAATAACACCCGGATAATTCATTACTTCCGCTAAGTACTTGATGTCGGGACGTGCCAATAATTGGGCGACTCCCGCTGGGTCAATAACGGCTCCTGCACTCTCAAAACTAGTAGCAGGGACACAAGAAGGGGCTCCAAAGTTGAATTTGAACGGCACTTGTGCGGCATTCTCTAGCATATATTCTACCCCTTCAATCCCCAAGACATTCGCAATTTCATGCGGGTCAGAAACCGTTCCGACAGTGCCGTGGCGCACGGCCAATCGGGCAAATTCAGTAGGAACCAACATGGAGCTTTCGATATGAACGTGGGCATCGACAAAACCGGGAATGAGATAATGGGGCAGTGAGACGCTATCGGGTAGACGTGTTAGTTGCTTTATTTTTTGCTCTTCAATATGAATTTCCGCTGGATAAATGCGGCGATTGGGAATGTCAACGTAATTGGCTTGTAGTAGCATGTGCGCAAGGGAGAAAGAATTAGAAAATAAATGCGCTGCCAAAATAGGCTTTTATTAGACATTATCCTCAACGGGGTTCTATAGGAATCCAAAATTCTTCTTCGGAATCGGGATCTTCGCCCTTATAACGGGCATCCATTTTGGCAAAGTGCGGGCGATCGGCCAATTGATAGGCAGCCGTGGGCAGCCAAACCGTATAAATGTATTGAAAAAAGGCTTGGGCTTGACTTTCTACACCTTTATAAGTGAAAACGGCGTATTGCCCTGCGGGAAGTAACAAGGATTCTAGGCCTTCGGGCAGGTCTACTACTGTATGAACGGGTACAGCTGCCCAGCGCTCAAACGAGCGGTGCGGATCGAACGCTTCAAAAAAGTTAGGAGAGGGATATTGATCGACGGCATAAAGTGTGGTGTCTATAATTTGTTGAATTGCTGGTCGTTTCGGCATAAAACTGCGCCACAAGGCTTGAACGGTGTTTTCTGCAAAGGAAGTTGTACAGCGTTTACCCACAACCAAGTTGCAGGCAAGTCTGTTATTATCGGAACTGCGGCCTTTTTATCCATGAATATGGAGGTGGTATTTATCCAACAGCCCCGCTACGCCTTGCAACGAAAAATGGGCGTTTTTGAGGTGGTTATTTTCTGGATCAATGGAATAATGGTAGGAAGCGCGTAAGTCTGCGTTTTCTAAGTTGCTGCGTTCAAAATTAGCATTTAGGCAATCGCAATTAGAGAACTGGGCGCTTTTTAAATTCGCTTCTGCAAATTCTACCCCTTGCAGGTTACATTCCTGAAAGACGGTACCTTGCAAATTCATCTGGTAAAAACTGGCGTGTTGCAATTGGCAAGATTCAAAGCCAACCGCAAAACCAAAGCTGCGGCAATGCTCAAATTGTAAGCCGATTAGTTTGCAGTGCAGGAAGTTCGCTTCTTGAAAAGCGGTTGTGGCAATATTGGCGTTGCTAAAATTACAGTTGTCAAAGGTACATTCGACAAATCGAATCTTAGAGAGATCCGCATCTGAGAAATCACAGTGTTCAAACGTGCAGGCTTCGTATTCTCCTCGTTGCAAATGGTCGCTTTCCAACTGCTTAAACTGCTGCTCTGCAAAATAATGGTCGCTCATGCTTTTATTTTTGTGTTTGAAAAGCCCTCTGATAAGTTAGGCACTCCTACAAAGTTAGCAAAATAAGCACCATTAAGCGGGAGGATTGGCGGCTTCTTTTAAGTACTGACTTGGCACGGCATCAGTGAGCCATACCCCATTCTCCGATAAATAAAAGACGTGTCCAGCGGCTTGCATGGCAGCACTATCGACTATAAAGAGCAAGGGACTCCCATGTCGGCTTCCTACTTGGAGGGCCGTATCGCGATTGCTAGACAAATGTACTTGATGGCGATTGCGTTTAAGGAGGCCTTGTTCCAAAATAGAGGCTTTATATTTTTTGGCGGTGCCGTGATATAGGGTTGTAGGCGGGGAAGTGGGCTCTAAGGCCAAATCAATAGGAATAGAATGTCCTTGACTAGCACGGATGCGCCCACTGGTTTCATCTATTTTGAAACGTTGCTTGTTATTTTCTTGTACGACCTGTAAGAGTTCTTCTTTAGTGAGGGGACGCTGGTGTTTTTCGAGCTGTGCCAAGAGGGTGTCAATGGACACCCAGCCTTGGGCATCGAGCGTTAGGCCAATAGCAGAGGGATTATGTCGAAGCACGTAACTGAGGTGCTTACTTATTTTCTTTAGATTCATGAAGTTATTTTTCTATCCTAACTCTAAAAACAGCTCAAAAAGTTTCCGACCTCAAAAAAAAGGCTCTTTTCTTTCGAAAAGAGCCCTAATATAAGGCGCTCGCTCTTGCTATGGACAGGAGCAAGCTAATTATTTATGGTTGCTTAGGCTAATAATTCGTCTAAGATACTGGATAAATTACTTTCTCCATTGGCGATTTCATCACCGTAGTCGCCTTTGATTTTGTTGGCTTCTGCTTTGATTTGATCAAAAATGTCGGTCATGCCTTTAACAGTTGCTTCACTTTGTTTTTGACCGATGTTGTCATTCATTTTAGAGAGCGTATCTTTGTAGCCGTCTAATTTGGTTTGTAGCGTAGTCGCTGCTTGCGTATCGGCCTCATTGGGTGTTTTTCCTAAGAACTCTCCAACGGCAGTACTCAATTTCTCGACGTGGTTGAGTAGGGGCTTTACTTGTCTAATTTTCTTCTTAGAGTCTGTTTCTGACTGAAAAGCTCCTAGCGCTGTAGTGATTTTTCCAAAGGCTTTTTCTAACTTTTGGTAGCCACGAGAAGTTTCTCCTGATGCATCAGAAGCGCTATCGGCACCTTGTGCAGTATCGTCACCAGCGGTATCTTGAGCAGTAGTATCGTCACCAGCGGTATCTTGAGCAGTAGTGTCGTCACCAGCGGTATCTTGAGCAGCATCTGTGTCTTCTGCTGTTTCTTCTGTATCGTCTTCAGGAGGAGTTTCTTTGGGATCAACAAAGCAAAGCGCATCGCCTGATTTTGCTTTCAAATCTAAGAGGTTCACTACTTCGTGTAAGCTGGCTTTTCTAGCACCTTGTACTTTTCCAACAACATTCATGTAGCATTTGCCTTCCTCAGAGGTAGCAAATTTCATGTGTCCGTATGTTCCAGACATTTTTTTCTTCAAAACGCGGTCTAGTAGGCCGTTTAAGAACGCCAAGTAAGCTTCCAAGCCTGCTTTGTCCTTGTCTTTAGCATTTGCTAGTTGTTTTTCAACCTCTTTTACTTTAGGTTGTAGATCTTTTTTTAGAAGAGGGAACAACAAATCGACGAAGAAGAAACTACCTTTGTCTTCTTCTACGAATGTAAATTGGCGTTTAGTTTTTTTGTCTAGTTTGGTAACGCTGGCTTTAAACACCGTTTCAGCCTTCGGCATTTTTCTAGTAGTAGCCATTGTAATCAGGCCTTCTACCTGCTTGGGTTCTATTTTGGCTAATTTGGCAATAGCAGTAATATCTGCTGGAGTCAATGTGGAGATGTCCATAATCAATGGTATTTTTTAGCGTAAAAAGTTATGATTAGAAAGATGTTTTATAGTAAGGGTGATCGGCTCGCTGTTGGCTAAGCAGATGCTTTAGAGTTTGTTTTAAGATCAACGCGTTTGAGTAAGGTTTTTACTTCTTTGCGCATTTCGTTCATTTTTTGAACCGCTTCTTCAATGGCTGCTTTGAGTCCATCGCGCGTTTCTTCGTTGGCTTTTCTAGTGCTCAACCGACGTTCTAGCTCTTTCCACTGGGGAAGGGCAACGTCTAGGTATTCTTTATTGGTAGAAAATTCTTCTTTTGTTGCTGCGTCAGTTTGTGTCAACTTAGTCAAGAAAATCAAAGCGGCTTTAGTCAATGCCTTTACAAAAGCGCCATCTCTAGGAGTGGTTTGTTGCTCTTTGTAGCGGGGCATCAAGTCATCTTTTAATTTGTCAATGCCTTTTTGTAGCTCTTGTGCTCTTTTGACAACGTCTTCTCTAGGAACCATTGGAGCATCATCAGTACCTCCTGTGGAGGAACCCCCTGTATTGGCCGTTGCGGCTCCTGTTGTGGTGCGACCCGTTGCGGTTTCCCCGTTATTAGTAGCCGTTTCTTGGGTATTGTTCTCTGTAGATTGTTCGTTAGAGAGATTATCAGCTGTTTCAGTACCTGTGGTCTCCGCAGCTGTGCCTTCTTCGTCTGTTGCGGTCTCTGTCATAGGAGCCGTTAGCCAGCGAATTTCAGCAAACTTTTTCATTGAGGCGCGGCGCAGCTTGTTAAGTATTTTCATACTTGGCGCTTGCTTGGCTTTCCCCAAGGAGGTCTCAGGCTGTAGGCATAAAATCCGATCGTTGTCTTCCTTTAATACAAAGCAAGTGCCGATAGCAATTTGGCTCTTATCAAAGTCATTTTTGCCTTTACCCGCTTCCCGAAAAACTTTTTTGTGTGCGGGAGTAGGGGTGCCAAATAGTAGCAAGGGCTCTCCTGTGCCAAAGTCTTGACAGAAAAAGAAGTCAACAGGCTCCTCTAGAGACGTTTTTCTAAGCAAGGGCTGTTGTACGGCTTTGTAGTATTTATCGACCACAACCATATCTAGGCTCTTGCTTTTGATGTCTTCTGCTTTGAACTTGGGAGGTAATTTGAACGCCACAATTAGCTAGTTAAAAGGGTTAGATGCAAAATGCACCAAATAAGATAATAACTTTATACGTGTAGAGTACACGCACATTTTAGAATACAGGTAAATTTAAGAAAAGAAAACCAAAAAAACAAACCCTTTTTTGTTTTCTCTGTAAAACTATCGCCAAACCAAGTGTTTTGCCCCTAGAAAAGGGCATTTTCGGATTAAATTTATTTTCAAGTAGGCTCTTTTTGTGATGAGGAAGAGGTGCTCGCCTTTCAAAAGCTGGTTTTTGTGCTGGATTCCTGTTTTTATACCGCCTTCTTTAGTACTTTTGTGCTTCCGAGGCGCTTTGTAGTGCTACGATCTTGCTTCAAGCCATTTAATTTTATAACACACTAGTGAATTTCACGTACCTTATATATAGTAGAACATGGGAAGAATTCCAATCGATCTAAATAAAGGGGCTCTCAAACAAGTAGAAACCCCGCAAGAAAATATTATTGTTGGCATTGACTTAGGAACCACCAATAGTTTGGTGGCCTATATGAAAGATGGAGAACCTATAGTGGTCACCGATCACACTGGAACCAATGCATTAGTGCCTTCTATTATTCACTTTGAGCGCCCCAATTCGGTTATTGTTGGGCGCGATGCATTGCCTAAGCTGGTAGAAGATCCTGCTAATACTATTTTCTCGATCAAACGCCTCATGGGAAAATCTTATCAGGATGTAGAAAATTACCAAGATTTCTTTTCTTATCAGATTATTGATAATGAAGACGATAACAGCTTAGTAAAAATCAGAATCAAGGATAAATTCTATACGCCCATTGAATTATCTGCCAAAATTCTGGAACAACTCAAACGCCGCGTCGAGAAAACTCTAGGGGCAGCGGTCAGCCGCGCCGTCATTACGGTGCCTGCTTATTTCAACGATGCCCAACGCCAAGCGACCCGCGATGCAGGAAAATTAGCGGGCTTAGATGTCTTACGCATTGTCAACGAACCCACTGCGGCCAGTTTGGCGTATGGTATTGGGCTCGATCCCGATAGCACGAAAACAGTAGCGGTCTACGATTTGGGAGGTGGAACGTTTGATATTTCTATTCTAAAAATAGAACACGGTATTTTTGAAGTTTTGTCTACGAATGGCGATACCTTTTTGGGTGGCGATGACATTGACCGCGCTATTCAACAGCACTGGCTTGCCAAGCAGTCGCAACCCTCTACGGACAAAGCCTATTTGCAAGCCTTGCGCCTAGAGGCCGAAAAAGCCAAAAAAGCGCTTTCTACCCAAGCGACCTTCAAAACGATGGTAAATGGAGCGCTGTACGAGCTGGATCAAGCGACCTTCAACACCTTGGTGCAACCGCTGATTGATAGAACCTTGCGGGCTTGTCAGAATGCCTTGAATGATGCGGAGTTAACGACAATAGACTTGGACGAAATTATCATGGTGGGTGGTTCTACGCGCTTGGCTTTATTGCAAGAGAATGTTACCGCCTTTTTTGGAAAAGCACTGCACAACGAGCTTAATCCCGACGAAGTCGTGGCGATGGGGGCGGCCGTGCAAGCCGATATTTTGGCAGGCAACAACAAAGATATTTTGTTGATTGATGTAACGCCTTTGTCGTTGGGCATCGAAACGGTCGGCGGCTTGATGGATACCATTATTGCTAGAAATACCAAAGTGCCAATTAAAGCGGGTCGCCAATACACGACTTCTATTGATGGCCAAACCAACCTCAAAGTATCGGTTTTTCAAGGAGAACGAGATTTGGTAGCGGACAATCGCCAACTCGGTGAGTTTGTATTGCGTGGTATTCCGCCAATGGCAGCGGGCTTACCCAAAATAGAAATCCACTTCTTGCTCAATGCCGATGGGATTTTGAAAGTGCGCGCCAAGGAATTGCGTTCAGGCGTAGAACAAATGGTAGAAATGCGCTCGCCTTATGGCATCTCCGAAGAGGAAATGGGACGGATGTTGTTGGAATCTATCCAAAACGCCAAGCAAGACATGACGGTACGCGCACTCATCGAAGCCCGTACCGAGGCACAAAATGTCGTCCTAGCTGCCCGCAAATTTTTAACCCAAAACGCAGCCATTCTCACCAAAGAAGAAGTCAGTCAAACCATTATCTTGGTCAATGCCCTAGAAACGGCGACAAAAGGAGAAGATAAAGACTTGATTTTACAAGAAATGGAAACGCTTAACGAATATACAACCCCCTTAGCCCACCGCGCCTTGGATGTCAATATTGCGGATGCGATGAAAGGAAAGAAATTATAAGAAGGAAAAAAAGTGTTAGCAAGAAGCTAAATAACTTCTAACTTTAGGCAATTGTACACCTTGCAAATACTAGTTCTCCCCACTGAGGCGTTACCTAATTATAGCCCGTTAGGGTAAGTAACCATTCATTACACCATCAAACAAATTCTATGTTGCGTTCCTTGTTGATCTTATTGTTGGTTGCGACGGCTGGCCTTTTGGTCGCCCAAAAAGACACCACTTACACGATTAAGTACGCCTTTGTTCCAGCCGATCCTACCAAGGATTTGGAAGCAGGACAGGAGGATCTGTTGGTGGATGGCATGTACCGTGTTTGGGATGGGCAGCGCTACTATTGGGGATTTTACGATGAAACAACCAAGGAAAAACTCACTAAGCCAAAGTACGATACCATTACTTATCGGTATTTGAATGCGGAGAAAAGAGGCTTTTATAGAATCAAGGAAAATGGTCAATGGGGCTTGTTGGCCGAACCGCGAAATTTGGGTGCCCGTACAATATGACCAACTCAACTACATTTCTAAACGGTATGAACCGTACATCAGCATTCAGCTTGGGAATCAGTATGGCGTACTCAACCCAAAAGGCGAAACCATTTTACCTGCTCAATATGACGATATTTTATTTGATGGCTATCGTTATAAAGTCAAGAAAAACGACAAATGGGGCTTGCACGACAACAAGGGGAAGGAACTTATTCCAACCTGTTTTGGCGGCATCGAAAACCACGCGTACGTTAATCAAATGCGGGTAAAATTGGATGGAAAATGGGCCGTCTACAATTGGATCAAGGACGATGCTTGCGCGATGACAATTGGCTACGACGACATTGATTATTTTGCCGATTATTTTGTGGTGCGCGAAGGAAGTAAATTTGGCCTGTTGGATATTAATGCCAAAGTAGTACTGCCGATTGAATACGATTATATGGCACCGTTTTTTCTAAAATACCTCAATACGGTAATTGTTGGAAAAAATAAAAAAGTAGGGCTGTTCCGTATTGATTCGACAGGAACGAAGCACGTTGAAGTGCCGATGGAATACGATGACATTTGGATTGACGAAGAGAATTTTAAACTCAAAGTGCGCCAAGGCGATAAAGTGGACTACTTTTTTGTCGATCAACCGTTGTTTGATATGGCGTACAACGATGTCCAATATTACGAAGACATCAACCGCGTTATGGTTAAATTGAAAGGCAAATGGGGAATGGTAACGCCCGAAGGGGAGGAGTTGATTCCCCTTGCTTATAGCAAAATTCACGTGCTGAAGACCAACCAATTTATGGTGCAGAAAAAAGGCAAGTGGGGCTTGCTCAATGGCCAAGGCAAAGAGCTGATTCCCGTTTTGTACGATGAATTTGATTACCGCCCCAAGAAGGATATTTTCTTTGTTAATAAAGGGGGAAAATGGGGCATTGTTTCTATTAAAAAAGGCATTTTATTGCCCCCAAAATACGAAGATCTCTACACCTTGCCCAACCGCAATTACCTAGTCAAACAAAAAGGCTTGTGGGGTATTGTCGCCGCTGGTGGCCGGGTGCTTGTTCCTTTAGAGTATAGTAGTTATGATTATAAATACAAAGCGAAAGAAATTTATCTGAAACATGCCGATGGGCGGGTGAAGAAGTATTCTTTGCGCTAAGGAAGTGGTTGAAATCTCTTACAATCATCTGTGTCTAGCGTAATAAAAAAGTTAGCGTGGAGCTCAAGACAACCTAATACGATGAAAACAACAATCAATAAGTTTAAAGCTTCTATTGCTAACCTTGACTTAGAGAGCCAAGAGTTCTATTATTCCAATATATTGACAAAAGAGTACTCAAAAAACGAAATACTGGTTGAAGAAGGTAGAGTTTGCACCTACTCTTATATTGTATTAGAAGGCTGTATTCGGAAATATTATCTAAAAAAAGGGATTGAAATTACCAGTGAATTTATATTCCCTGGCGATATGGCGGTGTCGTTTGGTAGTTTCCTGAAAAGACAGCCTGCTAAAGAATTTATTCAAACGCTTGAAAAGACCAAAGTCATGCTTATTCCCTTTAGTGTATTTGAGTATATGCAACGGGAGCATACTTCTATTTTACAAACAAATTTCGACGTGTTGGTGGACTATTCTGAATGGCTCGAACAACGCTTGTTTCATCTCCAATTTCGTACAGCGAAAGAACGGTACCAAATCTTGTTGAACGCTCAGCCAGAATTGATTTTAAAAATACCGTTGATGTATATCGCTTCCTATCTAGGGATCACTTTAGAAACCCTAAGCCGTATTCGCTCTCAATTTGTTTGACATATGTCAAATGAAAGCCGTTTTAGATCCGCTACCTTTGTACCATAATAATAAACTTAAACACATAATATTATGGACAAAAAAGACCTTTTAATAGTGGGGGCAGGCCCTGTTGGCTTATCAGCGGCTTTGTTTTTAGACAAGTATGCGAACGTAAAAATCATTGAGAAATTAGTACAACCAAGTCCATTTTCAAAGGCTTTTGGTGTTAGTCCAAGGACGCTCGAATTGTTGGAACCAACAGGAGCAACGGAATTATTTCTTAAAAATGGTAGAACGCTAGAAGCCATTAATATCTACAAGAATGGAAAACTGCTGGTAAAAAACGAACTCAATCGTGTCAAGCACAAATTTCCATTCATGCTCGTCCAATCGCAAGCAGACAGCGAAGAGATTATGAGTACGCTATTGTACAACAGAGGGGTAGCCATACAACGAGGCGTGGAGCTAAATTCCATCAACATCAACGAGGAGAAGATAATTGTAGAAGTTAAGTCGAAGCAGGAAGCACGGGGTTCCATTACTTCGGACATTTTGCTGGCAGCCGATGGAGCAAACAGTACTGTTAGGAAGCATTTTTCCCTTTCTTTTGAGGGCGATACACTCACCGATAAATGGTTGGTCTATGATCTTGAAATTGAAACCTCGTTTAATAAGGAAGAGGCTCATATCTTTATGTACGACTTAGGGGCATTATTCATGGTGCGTATAAAAGATAAGGTCTGGAGAATAATAAGTAACATCGAAAATATTCTTAATAAACTACCCATTAACACTACTACAGGAGCCATCCAATGGACTTCTGAATTTAAGATCAGTCATAGAATTATTGGCTCATTCGATAAAGACAACATTTATTTTGCGGGGGATGCAGCCCATATACATTCTGGACTCGGCGCAAGAGGGATGAACTTAGGAATAGAAGACGCCTATGTCTTTTCTAAACTTTTCAAAGAGAATAAACTTTCTAGTTACGAAGTTAAAAGAAGACCTGTGGTAATGGATACTCTAAACACCATTGAGAACTTGACAGAAATTATGCAGGGTAAATCAAAGAAAGCAAAAGGATTTAGATTTTTAGCACCAGCTTTGATGCCTGTTTTATTTCCACTTGTGCGCAATAAAGTATTAAACTTTGTGTTGGGGGTAGACCATGTAGTGTAACGACAACTGGAGTTGTAAAGAAAAACAGGACAAAGAGTTAAGTGCACTGTAACACAAGTTATTATCAGTTGTATAAAAAGAATCACTACACTAGACGTTATTACGAATGGGGTTGTATAGTAATAAAAAGAGAGCTTTTTAGATCAACCGAGCTTGCGAGTTCACAAAGTAATCAAGACTCGCGAAGCGATCTGATCTATTTGATACTGTGTATCGAATAATCAGCTTCAGCTCATCCCGATTTTATCGGGATGGGATTAATTTTTAACGCCGAGTGAGGGAAAAAGATCCTTTTTTCGCTGCAAGGCTATTCGTAATAACGTCTAATAGTTAACAGGGTGATCAATAAATATTTCATGAGTAATGAATTAGAATAGGACACTCCAAATTGGAATGTCCTATAAGTTACTAAAAATTCTTACTTCCTGATAATCAATTGTGTTTGTTCTATCGTTTTATCTTCTGCATATAGAACTACAAAATAGGTTCCTGTTAGCCATTGGTTAGTATTTAAGGTTAATACTCCTTGTTGTTGTGACAATTCCAACATCAATACTTGCTGTCCTGAGGTAGAGGTAACTACTAATTGTCCCTTCTTTACATCCTTTGGTAATTTGTACTGCACATCTGCCCAATCTGTAGTAGGATTGGGATAGATCGTTAAGTTACCCTGCTCTATTTTAGTTAAAGGAGCTTGCCAACTCTTCTCTTGCTGACTCTCTGGTAGAGTAGGAATGGTATCTATAAGTGTCTGTATAGAAAAAATCTATGATATTAGCTGCTTTCATAGCCACAAAACCATAGTTATTCTCCACTAATTCATTTAAGAGAATCACCTCGTCTTTGGTCAACGTTGCTTCCGTTCGATTGTCCTGATAAGCTACCCTTTCACAAATAACTCACTCCCCACCAATCGCCCATCTTGCCGCACCTCCAATACATACCACCCGCTCAACAAGTCCCACACAGGAAACACATAGGTCATATCGGACACATCACTAGTACTATGCGTCTGTAATACCCGCCCCTGTTGATCCAATATTCTAAAGGTTAGTTTCTCCCCTGTCTGCTGGTTTCGATACAATACATTGAGGTAATCCACCGCTGGATTGGGGTAGAGTTTGAGTTCGGCTTGGGGTCGGGAGGCTATGGGGAGAATACCAATGGCAGAGCTATCTATATGACAGCCTGGCACGAGACAGCCGTGCTGGTCTAGTTTGAGGAGCCAGCCTTGTTGGTAAGGACCCATGCCACTAAATAAAGCTTGGCCTGCTATGAGGTAGCCACCATCATGGGTTTGTTCTACATCAAAGATTTCGTGTTCTGCCCCCCATTGTTGGGCATAGTAATATTGGTGTGACCACAAACTATCCCCGTCAGGAGATAATTTGGCCACCATTGCGTGCCATTGTACAATGGTGGCTCCCGTATCATTTAAGGGGAAGGTATCGGTCGTGATGCCGAAAGTCATGAGGCTGCTGTCAGGTTGCTCTATGACTTTCATTACTTTGGCGCGTTGACTAAAAGAGTAAGCTCTGAGTGGAGTACCCCAAAGCCAGTTGCGGGCACTGTCTAGCTTGAAAATATAATTGTCACGGGCTAGTATAGAACTTGTACCTCCTGTACGTAAAAATTCTTTCCCTATGGCTGTTCCTATGACCCAGCCTCCATCTTTTGTTTGAATAAGATCATTCGCTCCTAGTAGTTGTATGCTGCTATCATTTTGCCATTCCCATAATACGTTACCATTATAATCCATCTTTTTAATCTGGCAGAGTACCGTATAATCTATAGGTCTATGATTGTTATTAGTGTTGGAATAACCCATGACAAAACCATCATCCAAAGGAACAATATCATGACGAATACAAACATTCCAATCATAGTCAAAATTCCTGTACCAACGTATGCTTCCATCTCGCTCTATCTGCATGACTACAAAACTGTTAGTATCCACTGTATTTGTTTGACCAGCAAAAATATAAGAACTATCAGGAGCCAAAACGAGTTCATCACTTCGATTAGAAAACCCAATAGGATTGCTGGGGTCAGGGTATCTTCGTGTCCAAAGGGTGTCTCCTGCTGGCGTATATTTAATTAAAATAGCCGACATTTGATTTGAATCGAAAACGGTTCCTGCTACTAGTAAGTTCCCATCAATATCTGTTTGCAGGCAGTTTGCCCATGTTTCTATTTTACCTCTAGAGTTGGTATACCATTTTTGTATTTCTATATCTCCTAACGTGTCTAATTTTAGAAACAAAGCACTTGTTCTACAATCTGACGTATCTCTTGCTATTCCTGTTACATAGTAGCAGGAATCTGTGACTTCTATACTTGTTAAGATAGTAGTGCTACAGGCCACTTTAAAGCGCTTATTAAAAGTAACTTGACCATTGCTATCAATTATTAAAAATAGTAATAATACTAGTAGTGTAATATACTTCATGATTTGAAAATTAAAGTAGAGGTATTCCAATTTGGAATACCTCTATAAGTTACTAAAACATTCTTACTTCCTAATAATCAATTGGGTTTGCTCTACAGCTTTATCTTCTGTGTATAAAATCACAAAGTAAATACCTGATAACCATTGGTTAGTATTTAAGGTTAATACTCCTTGTTGTTGTGACAATTCCAACATCAATACTTGCTGTCCTGAGGTAGAGGTAACTACTAATTGTCCCTTCTTTACATCCTTTGGTAATTTGTACTGCACATCTGCCCAATCTGTAGTAGGATTGGGATAGATGGTTAAGTTTCCTTTAGCCACTTTAGTTAAGGGTCGTTGCAAACTTTTTTCTTCTGCTCCTTCTGGTAGTGTAGGATGATAACGATAGGTATCACTATAGAAAAAATCTACGATGTTTGCTGCCTTCATTGCTGCGAAGCCATAGTTATTATCCGTCAGTTCATTTAAGACAATCACCTCATCTTTTGTCAAAGTAGCTTCTATTCTGTTGGCCTGATAAGCTACCCTTTCACAAACACCTCACTCCCGATCACACGCCCATCTTGCCGCACCTCCAACACATACCACCCGCTCAACAAGTCCCAAACAGGAAACACATAGGTCATATCGGACACATCACTAGTATTATGCGTCTGCAATACCCGCCCCTGCTGATCTAATATTCTGAAGGTTAGTTTCTCTCCAACCTGCTGGTTTCGATACAATACATTGAGGTAATCCACTGCTGGATTGGGGTAGAGTTTTAGTTCGGCTTGGGGTCGGGAGGCTATGGGTAGAATACCAATGGCAGAGCTATCTATATGACAGCCTGGTACTAAGCAGCCGTGCTGGTCTAGTTTGAGGAGCCAGCCTTGTTGATAAGGGCCTTGGCCATTGAGCTTGGCTTGTCCTGCTATTAAGTAACCACCATCATGAGTTTGTTCTACGTCGAAAATTTCGTGTACTGCTCCCCATTGTTGGGCATAGTAATATTGATGCGACCACAAGCTATCCCCATCAGGGGATAATTTGGCGACCATCGCGTGCCATTGGACAATGGTGGCTCCTGTATCGTTTAAGGGAAAGGTATCAGTCGTAATACCAAAGGTCATGAGGCTACTGTCGGGTTGCTCTATGACTTTCATTACTTTGGCGTGGACACTATAAGAGTAAGCTCTTAGTGGGGTGCCCCAGAGCCAGTTGCGGGCGCTGTCTAGTTTGAAAATATAACTGTCATGGGCAAATATAGAACGTGTGACCACCGTCACTTAAAAATTCTTTTCCTATAGCTGTTCCTATGACCCAACCTTTATCTTTCGTTTGAATCAAGTCATTTGCCCCTATCAATTGTATACTACTATCATTTTGCCACTCCCACAATACATTACCATTGTAATCCATCTTTTTCATCTGGCAGAGAGTACGTGTAGTTGATCGGAGTATGATTATGGTCAGTATTAGCATAGCCCATTACAAAACCATCTTCTAAAGGAACGATAGCTATGACAAATACAATAATTCCAATCGTAGCCAAAATTTCTATACCATCTAGATACTTCCATCTCGCTCTATTTGCATCACTACAAAACTATTGCGTATCAACTATATTGGTTTGTCCTGCTAAAATATAAGAACTATCAGGAGCAATTATCAATTCATCTGTCCGATTATATACTCCTGTTGGATTTCCTGGATCTACATATCTTCGTGTCCATAGCGTATCTCCTTGGGCGTATATTTTAGCATCAAAGCAGAAATTTGGTTCGTATCAAAACTTCTCCACTAACTATCAAATTCCCATCTATATCTGTTCGTAAACAATGTTGCCAAGTTTCCATCTTATCCTCTAGGATTGGTATACGATTTTTGTATTTCTATATTGCCTAACGTATCTAATTTTAGAAATAAAGCACTCGTTCTACAGTCTAATGTATCTCTAGCAATTCCTGTTATATAATAACAAGAATCGGTGGCTTCTAGTCACTGTCAAGAATCGTATTGGCACACGCTACCTTGAAGCGCTTATTGAAGGTGATTTGAGCCTGACTTAGAGTAACTATAGTGAATAAAAATAAGAATATAATATATCTCATTACCAATTATTTAAAATGGGATGCCGCCAACTGCGGCATCCCTATAAGATACGAAAAATTACTCTCTTATCGGATAATGAGCTGTGTTTGCTCTACCGCTTCTTTCTCTGTATATAACACCACAAAATACGTTCCTGTGAGCCAATTGCTTGTATTTAATGTCAATATACCTTGTTGCCCTTGGACTGTAAGGGTGATCATCTGCTGCCCTGCTGTAGAAGTCACAATCAATTGCCCTTTCTCTATTCCTTCAGGAAGTTTGTAGCGCACATCTGCCCAATCGGTAGTAGGATTCGGGTAAATGGCTAAATTTCCTTTGGCTATTTTTGTTAATGGCCATTGCAAACTTTTTTCTTCTGCTCCTTCTGGTAGTGTAGGATGATAACGATAGGTATCACTATAGAAAAAATCTATAATATTAGCCGCTTTCATAGCCACAAAACCATAGTTGTTCTCCACTAATTCATTCAAGACAATCACCTCGTCTTTGGTCAACGTTGCTTCTGTTCGATCGTCTTGATAAGCTACCTGTAATAGGTTCAATAGTATTAAATAATCTTGGTGATTATCCAATACTACACCTGTTAAGGTATAGTCATCTGTTATAGTTGAAAGATGATCAATAGCATCAGTATACTGCTGACAGCTCCAGTGATGTTCTACCAATTCATACTCTGTGGACAAGCCTACTTTGTGCCCAATCCAAATCGCTATGCTATCCCAGTTTGTATCAGTCGTATCATTTCTATAATAGAAAATCACCTCATTGGCTTTACTGGTCAAATGCTGTCCTTTTCCTCCAATTTCTGAGGGTAAAGTGGTGCTGGTAGGATTATTTTGATAATCCTGTAAGAGCTGTTGATATTCTCCCCAATATTGATAATACGCTGTCTTTAGATCGGCCAAGGTTGCTATATCTCCATTGCTCCCTAAAGGCTTAAAAAAGCCTAAATTGGTGTAGGCCAAATCACAAAAATTGGAAGTCACCTCCAAATAATGCTACTTGAGTTATCTACATTAATAGTATCCGTAGGTTCCTGTACTTGGGTAGGGTTAGGAGGTAACCAATAATTGACCTTATTCAAAATAGAAGCATCATTACTCATATGCCAATCTATGCCAAAACTGCCATTCAATGGATAAGAAAAACTATTGTAAGCAGGTTGTCCAAAATCTCCTTGATCAGTTCCAATAGCCGCTCCTATAGGCGCTTGATAAGCTTGCATAACCGTAATGTCTAACGCATTGCCTGTTTGCCCATTGCAAAGATATTGCAATCCTCCAAACTGATTGCTCAAATCAAAGCCACTATTCCCATGCGCCAAATTAGCCAAGGACAAGTTCGTAAAGGTATTGTTCCTGATCTCATTAAACCCACTCCCCAAATCATCTACCCAAAAACCCAAGGTAGGACGACCAGCAGCCGCATTAACAGAAGGCGCAAAATCATTCTGCTCCGCCACAAAATCTCCTTGCCGCAAAATACTCACTCCATAGCTATCATCAGTGCTAGGATGGCCACCAACTTCAAAACTGTTCCGTAGTAGTTTCAAGCCACCACTCGCGCGCACAATGACCCCACGGTTGTTGTCCACAAAATCCGTCTGATCCACTACGTTGGAGTACTGTGTCGGCGTACCGCCCAGTACGACCCCTCTAGACAAGCCCTCAAAACTGTTGCGTTGAAAGTTGCCGCTATTCTGCCAAGCCGTGAGCTGTACACTCGCCGATAAGGTAAAAATCCCGTAAGGATCGTCGTCGTCTCGTTGACTGCGGGTATCGCGGAAGGTACAGCCTTGAATCTGCAAACGGCCAATGTTCCAAGCCGATAAGTGGCCTAAGAAGTCTTGACGCAACTCGTCGTTTACTTCAAAGGTACAATCGACAAACTGACTTAAATAAGGACTCGCGCCACTAGAGCGGTACTTCATAAACTCCGCGCTGCGCCAGTTGTTTAGAAATTGGGTATTGCCTGCGATGACAATGCCGCCTGTGCCGCCACTCGTGCCGCTCGCATTGGGGTAGTCGCCCACTTTCCAGAGCCGCACGGCTTCTTTGGCGTGTTCTATGGTAGAATGAGTCGTCAATAACACCCCTTGGTTGTTGGGCGCTTGGCTGTTTTGGGTGGTTCCCCATACTTCGATGCCCTGCCATACTTGGCCGCAGAGGTTGGTAATGGTACTGCTGTCTACGGTGAGTTGTCCCCCTGGCTCTACGACAATCAACCCATCCTTGGGCATGTTGAGCGTCATGTTTTTGAGCGTCAGCGTTACGCCTGCTTTGACCCGAATATCTCTGGACATGTTTTTATCGGTCGTCCACGTTTCGTTTTGATCTACGCTTCTAAAGCTCCGAAAAGCGATGTTGTCCTCGGCGGGGAGTATGTCGGCCTCCCACATCCCTCTTCCGAAGGTAGCCGCGCGTAGTTTGCCCACACAGTAGTTGATTTTGATTTCGGTGACCCGTACGTTAGGAAAGTCTTCGCCGTAACGCAACCAATTGCCTGTTCCTTCGCGGACATAAATGCCTGCATCGGTCGCAATATAGAGGCGGTCGTTGGTACCGCGTTGATAGACGAATCCCATTGATGGGTAAATTCAAGGCCGCTAGAGAGCCGTTTGCATCGTCGTAGCTGGTTCAACTATCGCCTGCATCATTCGAGTAGAAGACTTTATACCCGCTGCCATAGCCTGTCATACTAATCCACACACGCTCGCCGTTGAGCGGATCTACGGCAATGCCTGTGATGGGGTTGGGGTCTCCTATAAAACTAGCGACAGTAGGATCTATAGGAATGTTAGCGGTTTTGATGTCAAAACAAGTATCACAGCCCATACTATTCGCGTCGTTGACATAGAAGTCACAGCGTCTATTTTTTTTAGTGTCTCCTAACGTAGCTAAATAGGTATAGTTGGTACTATCGTCTTCTGAAAAGGCAATTTCTAAAATACGGCGGTCCCAATTACTGGGTTGATGTAGTTTGAGGTCAGATTTAACAGGAAGTACAAAGTCAATAACGGTCTTTCTAGACACTAATCTACATAAGGTATCTCTGGTCCATTTACCAGGTACTATAGGATGTGGTGTGAAATTAGGAGCTATTCCTACTATCATTCCACCTATCTCGGCACAGGTAGACCCAGTAATGTTATTACTGTAATTAATTCCGTTGGGATCACTAAAGGCCCTAATTCCTCTCAGCATTGAATCAATACTCGGTAAGTTATAAGAAGCATCAAACGAATAATATTCCAAGCTTCGCTGATACAATTCTGAAAACCCTAAATAAGCATCTTCATTTTTGGGGTGATTAACCATGGGGAAGGTATTGGGAACCCTTGCAGGAACATTGTTCCAAATGGTGTCCAACGCGAGTAAGACATTCTCAGGATCTGTTCCAAATTCCAGCGCTCTGCGCAGAGAATCACGCCCCTCAAAAAGACCTTGATAGGTATTGAATTTCAGATAAAAAGTTCCTGTGTGATCATCTATTTTAGCTCCGTAACCGTCGTTCCTTATATTACTTCCTTTCCAAGAAGTACCCGCATTAATGGTATGAAAAATGCCATTATCTTGTAGAGCCGTTACGATGACACTATCGTCTCCTTCCCAGTCATCAAACGACCAAATAGTAGCTACTCCCAAACCGTTGTAGCATTGTTTGTTTTCATTGGTATACCGATTCCAAGTCTCTACGCCTCCATGATTACCAATGAACAAAATACTATCGGCATGAGGAGGATACTCTAAAGCGTGCACGTCATCATGCCGCATGGTTGTAAGGGTGAGTTGCAGCCCTGCTCCTGACGGCAGAGGCTTATAGGCCGTTATTCCCACTGCTCCTACATGAACAATACTATCTCTAGAAGTACTGACGGATATAGCTGCCCAATCGGGACTCACCGTCTCAAAAGTCTTAAATAGAGTCCAACTGCCTGTATACAAATAAATTCCACTATAAGAAGCCGTATCAGCAATCACCATAGCATATATTCTACTTGGGTCAGCTGGAGTAACCGTTATGTTTATCCGTTTGATGGGACAGTTGATGGTAGGAGCAAGACTCAAAGAAGACCACGTTGTTCCCCCATCAGTAGAACGATAGACGTCCCGTCCACTAGCATAGACCGTATCTGGATTGGTAGGGTGAAATTTAAGTCCCCGCCATTCTGTATCTAAAAAATAGCCCCCTACTGGGTTCACAGCTCCTACCAAGACCTGTTGCCAGCTCACGCCTCGGTTACTCGTTCTAAAAACACCTTGACTTGTCGCAATAAACAGAATGTTGTCATCTGTAGGATGAACCATAATATTGCGCATCGTTCCCCCTTCTTGAAAAACGGCTAGAAGATCACTTTGTGTACTTCCGTCTATCATCGTGATACTACTTCCATTCATATCCTGCCAAGCAGTAGTACCATCTATATTGTAGTAAACTCCTTGGGTGTGCAGCAAGCTAAAATCATTAATACTCCCTCTCAAAGGGTCGTAATAGGCTTGTAAACCATAGTTAGAATAACCAAAATCTCCGTTTCCTGTACAGACAAATACTCGATTGCTAGAAACCGCTACCCCTCCTATAGAGGTAATCGGCAAGCCTCGATCCGTGTGGTAATTGTACCAAGTATCTCCACCATCGTCCGAGCGATATAAACCGCCAAAATGAGAACCTGCATAAAGCGTTTGATTGCTCCCCCCATTGTATTGCGGATGAAAAGCAATGCGGTGAATTTGCCCCATTCCATCGTGGACATTATCTAAGGGTCTAACCACAGGCCCCAACTCCCGCCAAGGCACGGCAGGCGCATACAAGGCAGGTAAAGTAGTCCCTGTAGCACTCGCCACCCCACCGACATTTTTATACGCTCGGCTATAGGCGGTCAGGGCTTGGGTGGCACGGCTCATCTTTCCATGAGGAGCTAAGCGCGTTCCCCAAGTCATCACATCGCGCCGTACGCGGTTATAGATACCGCCCTCGGTGCTATCGTCTTGGTGGTAGGTATAAAAGGAATCTAAAAAGGAATAAAAAGAAGAATCTGGGTGCACCTCAAATTGTGCGTGCGCAGAGTTGGGGAAGCTCCCAACTAAGCCTAAGAGTAGGAGGCATAGCGTCCCTTGCAGTAATTTTGACATAAATTACGGGTATTAAAAGTGTGAAATAATCGACTTGATTGGTTTCACCTTCTTACCGTGGGGTGTAAGTTGGGGAACACCAGATTGAAGGGCAGCAGTTACGTATGCCTATAATTGCTCGCTATAGACTTTTACTGCTTGATCCAATGTGGTTATTGGTGTGGGTAGTACAAAGATAAAATAAGATTTTATTCTTGCAATATTTTTAGGACATAAAAAACGTTTTTTTATCTAAAAGGATCAAAATGAGTACTTTCGTTCTATAAGCTTTGAAATACTTAGAGATTCAAAAGCAAACCCAATATAGTAAAATAGCGAAGTAAGGCAATTCTGGGTTGCACTAGAATTGGTGGCCTTACAGCTTAAAAAATAAAAAAGCGAATAGAACGCACAGGGCCTTCTACTCGCTTACGAATCAAAAAAAACTATTGCCTTATTCAATCACTACTCGACGGGCAAACTGTCGATCAATCCGCAGCCAATAGACCCCCGAGGGCAATTGTTGGCGGTTGATGTGCTGAATGTTGGTGGTGCGTTGCGTGTAATAGACGCGCTGCCCCAAGGTGTTCCACAACTCAATAGACGCGTCCTGTTGGGAGTAGTCGCCAAAGTCGATGGTAAACGCCCCTTGGTTGGGGTTAGGGTAGACTTGAATACGATCGGCTCCTGTTGGCAAAACCGTCGTTGAAATCACATCCACATCGTGGCAATTAGACGTATCTTGACAACCATTTTTAGTCAAGATGACCGCATATAAGCCACTGCCAGAGAACGTATACGTCGCGTTGGTTTCGCCCACAATGGGCAACCCCGTTGCGCAATCGAACCACTGAAACGCATCGTTGTTCGGATTCGCCGACAAGGTAAAGCCCGCTAGGCTTAGACTAGTGTCAATGACCGTTTGGAATACGTTTTTCTGGGTGTTGTCCGTGCAACCTGTTTGGTTGTCGGTAACCGTGACGACATAGTTGCCGCCCATTCCCACCACAAGGCTTTGATCGCTCGATCCTGTGTTCCATAAGTAGCTGTAAGTACCACTGTTGGCAGTCAAGGTCAGGCTGTCGCCAAAACAGAAACTGTCTACTCCTGTGCTGGTCGTAATCGCAGCAACAGGCGCAGGCGCAATAGCAATCGCTTTGACAAACGTATTGCCACAGCCAAAACTGTTACAGGCTTGCAAGCGCACTTCGTGTGTGGTTGCCGCCGCGTTCCAGTTGACGGTTATCGCACTGGTGTTATTACCCGTCACAATCGTCCCCCCAACAACCGTCCAGTTATAGGTGGCATTGGGTTGTGTGGTCACGCTGTAGCTAATATTGGTTAAGTTATTCGTAGAACAAAAAACCGAGTCGCCAGCGATGGCACTAATGACAGGAAATAAGCTGGTATCAATTTCTACCACGACTCCAAAAGCAGGGCTCCAGGTGCCGTCGCGACCTTGTACGCGGGTGTATAAAGCATGGGGCCAAGGGCCAGGTTAAAGGTGGCGAGGCTATCGCCAATCGTTTCTAAGGCTTGGTCAAAATTCCCGTCTAAGGCCAGCAGCGGACTGCCGTTGCCTGCTCCAGGATCAGTATCCCAGAAGTATTCTGCTGCCATCACATTAATGGTGTGTCCAGTCGCCAAAGGCGTAGCGGCCACATTCATAACTTGGGTAAAAACAGGACTCCACGCCCCATCTTGTCCTACGACACGAATAGAAAAACGGTGTAGGCCGTTGGCGGGTAAACTCGCGGGTACGGCATTGGAAAATGCCGTTTCTATCGCTTGGTCAAAGTTGCCATCGAACGCCAATAAAGGTGTTCCGTTGCCCTGCCCAGGATCGGTATCCCAAAAGTATTCCGCTGCTGTCAAATTAATAGTGTGTCCCGTCGCCAAAGGCGTAGCGGCCACATTCATAACTTGTGCAAACACAGGACTCCACGCCCCATCCTGTCCTACGACACGAATAGAAAAACGGTGTGGGCCATTGGCGGGCAGACTCGCGGGTACGGCGTTTGCGAACGCAATTTCTAAGGCTTGGTCAAAGTTGCCATCGAACGCCAACAAAGGTGTTCCGTTGCCCTGCCCAGGATCGGTATCCCAAAAGTATTCCGCAGCGGTCAAATTAATCGCATGTCCAGTTGCCAAAGGCGTAGCGGCGATGTTCATAACTTGGGCAAAAACAGGACTCCATGTCCCATCTTGTCCTACGATACGAATGGATAAGCGGTGTAAGCCGTTGGTAGGTAAACTCGTTGGTACGGCATTGTTAAACGCCGTTTCTAATGCTTGGTCAAAATTACCGTCAAATGCTATTAAAGCAGTTCCGTTGCCTTGTCCGGGATCGGTGTCCCAGAAATATTCGGCGGCGGTGAGGTTAATTAAATGACCTGTAGAGAGGGGAGTCGCTTGTACGTTGACGGCTTGCGCAAACGTCGGACTCCAAGTGCCGTCTTGTCCTTTGATACGAATATGAAGGGTGTGTAAACCTGCGTTGGGCGTGGTAGTGGTGGCGATCAGTACTTCTTCGAGTGCTTCGTCAAAGTTGCCATCAGCGGCAGCTACTGCCGTACCATTGCCCTGTCCAGGGTCAGTATCCCAAAAATATTCGCCTTCTATAACCGTGTTTTGTCCCGATACCGAAGTAGCGCAAAACACCAAGAAGCTAATCAAGAACAGTAATGGAAGGACTCTAGCGATCAAAACCAAGCGCTTTTACGTCCAAGTTGTACCCTTGAAAGATACCTCTTTCTTTTCAAGGGTACAAGCAGCCGACCCCATTACTGTTCTTGATTAGCTTCTTGGTGTTTTGCGCTACTTCAGTTATGGGACAAAACGCGGTTTAAATAAAGGCGAATATTTTTGGGATACTGACCCAGCAAGGCAACGGAACGGCGGTTACCGCCGCTGATGGCAACAATAGCCACCACTACCCACGCCCAACGCCAGTTTTGTGGAGTCCGAACATTTTGCGCAAGCCGTCCGACGTACAAGCGACTCCCCTCTCTACAGGTCATTTGACCACCGAATGTCTGGGACACCGATCCCGGACAAGGCAACGGAACTGCTTTAATAGCATTTGACGGTAATTTTGACCAAGCATTAGAAACGGCGTTTTGCCGTACCAACGAGTTTACCTACCAACAGCTTACACCGCTTATCCATTCGTGTCGTAGGACGATGGGACATGGAGTCCTGTGTTTGCACAAGTTATGAACATCGCCGCTACGTGTTTTTGGCAACTGGACATGCGATTAATTTGACCGCTGCGGAATCTTTTTGCAATCTCAATTATAGGCATTTAGGCATTCGATGGCAACTTTGACCAAGCCGTTCGTTGCGGCAAACGCCCATACCCGCGAGTCTGCCCGCCAATGGCCACGGCCGGTTTCTTATTGGTGTCGTAGGACAGGATGGGGCGTGGAGTCCTGTGTTTGCACAAGTTATGAATGTGGCCGCTACGCCTTTGGCGACGGGACACACTATTAATTTGACAGCAGCGGAATACTTTTGGGATACCGATCCTGGGCAGAGCAACGGAACACCTTTATTGGCGTTCGATGGCAACTTTGACCAAGCGATAGAAAACGGCATTTTCTCAACGCCGTACCCGCGAGTCTGCCCGCCAATGGCCTACACCGTTTTTCTATTCGTGTTGTAGGACAAGATGGGGCGTGGGATCCTGTTTTTACCCAAGTTATGAATGTGGCCGCTACGGCCTTTCGGCGACTATCGACACACCATTAATGTGATGGCGGCGGATCCTTCTGGGATACTAATTCCCTGGAGCAGGCAACGGCAGTCCGCTGCTGGCCTTGGATGGAACGACCCTGCAAAACGATTGGCGATAGCCCTGGCCACCTTTAAGGCCAGGTTGAGCACATGCTTTATATACCCGCGATTACAAGGGCACGACGCACTGGAGCCCTGCTTTTGGAGTCGTGGTAGAAATTGATACCAGCTTATTTCCTGTCATTAGTGCCATCGCTGGCGACTCGTTTTTGTTCTACGAATAACTTAACCAATATTAGCTACAGCGTGACCACACAACCCAATGCAACCTATAACTGACAGTTGTGGTTAATATAAGGGTAATAACGCCAGGTGCCAATAATTTGCCGACTGGAACGCGGCGGCAACCACACACGAAGTGCGCTTGCAAGCCTGTAACAGTTTTGGCTGTGGCAATACGTTTGTCAAAGCGATTGCTATTGCGCCTGCGCCTGTTGCTGCGATTCAGCCGCACAGGAGTCACGGTTAATATATTTTGGCGACAGCCTGACCTTGACTGCCGACGTGGGTACCTACAGCTACTATGGAACACAGGATCGAGCGATCAAAGCCTTGTGGTGGGAATGGGCGGCAACTATCTCGTCACGGTTACCGACAACCAAACAGGTTGCACGGACAACGCCCAGAAAAACGTGTTACGGTGACCATGGACTGGTCTGACCTTGGCGGGTTGGGCTTAGTCGCAATTGCAAACGACCGATCGGTTTGGGTGTCGTTGCAGTTGGCAACAGGGGTTGCCCATTGTGGGCAAAACCAACGCAACATATCTCTCATCTGGCAGTGGCTTATATGCGGTCATCTTGACTAAAAATGGTTGTCAAGATGGTTGGGTAGGTGTGGATGTTATTTCAACGACGGTTTTTGCCAACAGGAGCCAATCAGTTATTCAAGTCTACCCTAACCCCAACCAAGGGGCGTTTCATCGACTTTGGCGAGCTCTCCCAACAGGACGCGTCTATTGAGTTGTGGAACACCTTGGCATGTCTGTATACGCAACGCACAGCCAACATTCAGCACATCAACCGCCAACAATTGCCCTCGGGGGTCTATTCAGCTGCATAATACAGGCTTTACCATCGAGTAGTGATTGAATAAGGCAATAGTTTTTTTTGATTCGTAAGCGAGTAGAAGGCCATTGTGGTTTCTATTCGCTTTTTTATTTTTTAAGTTGTAAGGCCACCAATTCTAGTGCAACACCAAGTCCTTTACTTCGCTATTTTACTATATTGGGTTTGCTTTTGAATCTCTAAGTATTTCAAAGCTATAAACGAAAGTACTCATTTTGATCCTTTTAGATAAAAAAACGTTTTTATGTCCTAGAATTATTCGAGTACTACCCACACCAATAACCACATTGGATCAAGCAGTAAAAGTCTATAGCGAGCAATTATAGGCATACTTAACTGCTGCCCTTCAATCTGGTGTTCCCAACTTACACCCCACGGTAAGAAGGTGAAAGCTGGATATTCGAGTTGATTATTTCACACTTTTAATACCCGTAATTTATATTTAAAATTACTGCAAGGGACGCTATGCCTACTTGACTACGTTAGTTTGGAGCTTCCCAACTCGCACACCGCACAATTTGAGGTGCACCAAGTCTTCTTTTTATTCCTTTTTAGATTCCTTTTACACCTACCATCAAGACGATAGCACCCAAGAGCAGTGTGTATTAACCGCTTACGGCGCGATGTGATGACTTCGGGGAACGCGCTTGACTCCTCATGGTCCAGCCGTGCCGCCCAAGCCCTGACCACCTATAGCCGAGCGTATAAAATGCTCGTGGGGTCGCGTTACAGGGACTACTTTACCTGCTTTGTATGCGCCTGCCGTGCCTTGGCAGGAGTTGGGGGTCTGTGGTAGACCTGTGCATATTCGTCATGAGGCATGGCAAATTCACCGTATTGCTTTTCATCCACCGCGTTATGGGGGGAGCAACCAAACGGTCTATGCAGGGTCTCATTATGGGGGCTTATACCGCTCGGATGATGGTGTGGAACTACTTGGTACATTATGAGAGGTTTGCCGATTCTCTATAGGAGGGGTTCTGTTTCTAGCCAATCGACTATTTGTACTGTACAGGGAAAAGTGGAATTTTGGTTATTCTAACTATGGTTTACAAGGCTATTACGACCCTTTGAGAGGGAGTATTAATGATTTTCACCTTGCTGCACCCAAGAGGAGTTTACTACAATATAGATGGTACTACTCTTGGCAGGATATAGAAATGGGAGTAGGTATCACGATGATAGACGGAAGTACACAAAGTGATACTTTCTAGCCGTTTTTCGAGAAGGGGGAACAATGCGCAATCCTGATCCTACAGATGACAACATTTGCATTGCGACAAGTCAAGGTGTTTTTAGAACGAGTAACAGAGGCGTGGGCCTAGGCAAGGTCTTGGTCAGTGCAAACCAGGTAGGGGCTGTTTTTTAGATACAGAATGGCGGGGGCTTAAATTTCAGCCCTACCAATCCAGATGCATGCTATAGGTTCTACTGATGGGGATTTTTCACGTGGTCTTGTTTGAGTCTTGCTCCTACCCATCGACTCGCCCATGCGAACGGATAAACATAACGGTTCCTCCAGCTGACCCAAGTAGAATATATGCTATGGTGATTGCCGATACGGCTTCTTATAGTGGAATTTATTTGTATACAGGCAGTTGGACTCTGTTGAGACTTTTGAGACGGTGAGTCCCGATTGGGCAGCTATATCGGTCAGTACTTCTAGAGATAGTATTGTTCATGTAGGAGCAGTGGGAATAACGGCCTATAAGCCTCTGCCGTCAGAAGCAGGCTGCAACTCACCCTTACAACCATGTGGCATGATGACGTGCACGCTTTAGAGTATCCTCCTCATGCCGATAGTATTTTGTTGGATTATGGTGAAGATATTAGAGCCTTTGGAATGGGTGTACCAATGAAAACAAACAATGCTACAACGGTTTGGGAGTAGCTACTATTTGGTCGTTTGATGACTGGGAAGGAGACGATAGTGTCATCGTGACGCTACAAGATAATGGCATTTTTCATCCATTAATGCATGTATTGGAAAGGAAGCAATATAAGGAACAACAGTTACGGAGCTAAAATAGATGATCACACAGGAACTTTTTATCTGAAATTCAATA
This sequence comes from uncultured Saprospiraceae bacterium, assembly GCA_963837355.1. GTDB lineage: Bacteria > Bacteroidota > Bacteroidia > Chitinophagales > Saprospiraceae > Aureispira. The sequence continues at coordinate 155,360 of CAWIMY010000001.1, forward strand.
CCTATCAAGGTACGCAGACTCTCTGCACAGGAGCGCTGGAATTTGGAACAGATCCTGAGAATGTCTTACTGCATTGGACCATTTGGAACAATGTTCCTCAATCCTTCCCCATGGTTAATCACCCCAAAAATGAAGATGCTTATTTAGGGTTTTCAGAATTGTATCAGCGAACTTGTTATTCGTTTGATGCTCTTATAACTTACCGAGTATTGATTCAATGCTGAGAGGAATTAGGGGCTTCATGATGCAACGGAATTAATTACAGTAATAACATTACTGGGTCTACCTGTGCCGAGATAGGTGAAATGATAATGGGATCACTTCCTAATTTCACACCACATCCTATAGTCCCTGGTAATAGACAGATGTATTAATGTGTCCAAAGACCGTTATTGACTTTGTACTTCCTGCTTAATAGACCTCAAACTACATCAACCAGTCGACCGCCGTATTTTAGAAATTGCCTTTTCAGAAGACGATAGTACCAGACTATACCTATTTAGCTACGTTAGGAGACGCTAAAAAAAATAGACGCTGTGACTTCTATGTCAACGACGCCGAATACAATGGGCTGCAATACTTGTTTTGACATCAAAACCGCTAACATTCCTATAGATCCTACTGCCGCTAGTTTTATAGGAGACCCAACCCCATCAGCAGGCGTTGCGTGCAGATCCGCTCAACGGCGAGCGTGTGTGGATTAGTATGACAAGTGTTCTACTCGAATGATGCAGGCGATAGTTGGGGATCGGCTACAACGGAGCTGCGAAGCGCTCTTAGCGGCCTTGAATTTGCCATCAATGGGATTCTCTATCAACGCGGTACCAACGACCGCCTCCGGACCCGATGCAGGCATTTGGTGCTCCAGCGAAGGAACAGGCAATTGGTTGCGTTACGGCGAAGACTTTCCTAACGTACGGGTCACCGAGATTAAAATCGATCTACTGTGTGGGCAAGCTACACGCACTTCGGAAGAGGGATGTGGAGGCCGACATGCTCCGCCGAGGACAACATCGCTTTTGCGTAGATCAAAACGAAACATGGACGACCGATAAAAACATGTCCAGAGATATTAGGGTCAAAGCAGGCGCCACACTGACGCTGCGCAACATGACGCTGAACATGCCCAAAGATGGGTTGATTGTCATTAAGTTGCAGACGTTTCACCGTAGACAGCATCCGTCTTAACCTCTGCGGCCAAGTGAGCAGGGCATCGAAGTGTGGGGAACTACCCAAAACAGCCAAGCGCCCAACAACCAAGGGGTGTTATTGACGACTCAATTCTAATTGCAAAAGTATACATGCAAAGAAGCCGTGCGACTGTGGAAAATAACAACTACCCCCAATGCGAGCGGGCACGAGTGGTGGCACAGGCGGCATTGTCATGCGGGGCAATACCCAATTTCTAAACAACTGGCGCAGCGCAGAGTTATGAAATACCAAGCGAGTGGTGCCAGTCCTTATTTGAGTCAGTTTATAGATTGCACCTTTGAAGTAAACGACAACTTGCGTCAAAACTTCTTAGGGCATTTGCTCGGCGTGGAGCATTGGCCGTTTAGATTCAGCTGCACCTTCCGCGATACCCGTAGTCAACGAGACGACGTCATCCTTACGGATTTTTACCTTATCGGCGAGTGTACAGCTCACGGCTTCGGCGGAATAGCGGCAACTTGGTTGAGGCTTCTGCTAGGAGGGGTCGTACTGGGCGGTACGCCGACACAGTATACTCCAACGTAGTGGATCAGACGGATTTTGGACAACAACCGTGGGGTGGTTGTGCGCGCGAGTGGTGGCTTGAAACTACTACGGAACAGTTTTGAAGTTGGTGGCCATCCTAGCACTGATAGCTATGGAGTGAGTATTTTGCGCCAAGGATTGAGGCAGACAGAGATGATTTTGCGCCTTCTGTTGATATGGCTGCTGGTGGCTGAGTTTTGGGTAGATGATTTGGGGAGTGGGTTGATGTGATCAGAAGCAATACCTTTACGAACTATCTTCAGCAAATTTCAGACATGGTAATAGTGGCTTTGATTTGAGCAATCAGTTTGGAGGATTGCAATATCTTTGCAATGGGCAAACAGGGAATGCGTTGGATATTACCGTCATCCAAGTTATCAATCACCTATAGGAGCAGCTACTGGGACTGATCAAGGAGATTTCAACAACCTGCTTACTCTTATCCTCTGAATGGGAGTTTTGCAATAGATTGGCATATGAGTAATGATGCTTCTATTTTGAATAAAATCAATTATTGGCTACCCTAACCCTACAGGGGTACCTGCAGTTAATATAATCTACTCAAAGCTATTACTCCAAACTCTGCCTTTAGCCTATACTAATTTAGGTTTTTTTAAACCTTTAGGAGAATAGCAACCTTCAGCCTAAAGACAGCGTATTATCAATATTGGGGAGAATATCAACAGCTCTTACAGGATTATCAAAATAAATTGTACTAGCACCACTTTACCCTCTGGAGGAAAAGGGCAGGATTCGGCGGCTAAAGCCAATGAGGTGATTTTTTATTATAGAAATGATCGACTGATACAAACTGTGATAGCATAGCGATTTGGATTGGGCACAAAGTAGCTCTGTCCACAGAGTATGAATTGGTAGGAATAGTCACTGAGCTGTCGGCGGTATACTAATGCTATTGATCATCTTTCAACTATAACAGATGACTATACCTTGACAGGTGTAGTATTCTATAATCGTCAAGATTATTTAATACTATTGAACCTGTTACAGGTAGCTTATAGACGAGCGAACAGAAGCAACGTTGACCAAAGATGAGGTGATTGTCTTGAATGAATTAGTGGAAAACAACTATGGTTTTATGACGGTAATATTATAGATTTCTTCTATAGTGATACCTATCGTTATCATGAGGCGCAGAAGGAATGGCCCTTAACAAAAATAGCCAAAGGAAATTTAGCTTATTTACCCGAACCCAACTACCGATTGGCAGTGTGCGCTACAAACTTCCTGAAGGAATAGAGAAAGGGCAATTGATTGTGACTTCTACAGCAGGGCAGCAGATGATCACCCTTACAGCCCAAGGGCAACAAGGAATATTGACATTAAATACAAGCAATTGGCTCGTTATTTTGTGGTGTTATATACACAGGAAGAAGCGGTGGGCAAGCACGAGCTCATTATCCGATAAGAGTCTAAATTTTTGTATCTTATAGGGATGCCGCAGTTGGCGGCATGCCCATTTAAATAATTGGCAATGCGGTATATTATATCCCTATTTTATTGACTGTTGTTACTACAGTCGTGCTAGATCACGTTCAATAAGCGCTTCAAAGTAGCGTGTGCTAATACTATTCTGACGAGTGTAGAAGCCACCGACTCTTGTTATTATATAACGGGAATTGCTAGAGATACATTAGACTGTAGAACAAGCGCTTTATTTCTAAAATTAGACACGTTAGGCAATATAGAAATCCAAAAATGGTATACCAATCCTAGAGGAAAGATAGAAACGTGGGCAAACTGTTTACGAACAGATATAGATGGTAATTTGATAGTTAGTGGAGAGTTCTTTGATACGAGCCAAATTTCTGCTGTAATGCTCAAGTATACCCCTCAAGGAGATACCCTATGGACGAAGAAGATATCCAGAAACCCAACAGGAGCATATAATGGTACAGACGAATTAATAATTGCCCCTGATAGCTCTTATATATTGGCAGGACAAACTAATATATTAGACAGCAATAGTTTTGTGGTGATGCAAATAGAGCGAGATGGGAATCTGAAATGGTACAAGAATTTCAACTACACGTCAAACGTTTGTATAAACCATACTATCGTCCCTTTAGAAGACGGTTTTGTGATGGGCTATGCTAATACTGACCTTAACCATACTCCCATCGACTACACAGTATTATGCCAGCTAAAAAAGATGGATTATAACGGTAACGTACTCTGGGAGTGGCAGAATGATAGTAGTATACAGTTAGAAGGCGCAAATGACTTAATTCGAACCAAAGATGGAGGCTGGGTCATAGGAACAGCTATAGGAAAAGAATTTCTGAGGACAGGAGGTACAAGTTCTATATTTGCCCATGACAGCTATATTTTCAAACTAGACAGCGCTCGCAATTGGCTCTGGGGAACACCATTAAGAGCTTACTCTTATAGTGTCCACGCCAAAGTAGTGAAAGTAATAGAGCAACCAGATAGTAGCCTCATGACCTTTGATTGTGCGTCCCTTTCCCTTAAACGATACAGGAGCCACCATTGTCCAATGGCACGCGATGATGGAGATAGCTTGTGGTCGCATCAATATTACTACGCCCAACAATGGGGAGCAGTACACGAAATCGAACGTAGAACAACTCATGATGGTGGTTACTTAATAGCAGGACAAGCCAAGCTCAATGGCCAAGGCGTTTACCAACAAGGCTGGCTCCTCAAACTAGACCAGCACGGCTGCCTGCCCCGTGCCCAGGCTGTCATACTGGGATTCTACCCATACCGACCCCAAGAAGCCGAACTCAAAACCCCAACCCAGCGGTGGATTATCTCAATGTACTATATGGAAACCCGGCGAGTGGGTGAAAAATTAACCTTCCAAATATTGGATGGGCAGGGGCGGGTATTGCAAATTTATAAAGCGCGGAGAAGACTGCTTTTTCCTGTTTGGGACTTGTTAGCGGGCTGGTATGTGTTGGAAGTGCACGGCAGGATGGGCAGTTGTTTGTGAAAGGGTAGCTTATCAGGCCAACAGAATAGAAGCTACTTTGACAAAAGATAGAGGTGATTGTCTTAAATGAACTGACGGATAATAAGACTATCCACTTCGCAGCAATGAAGGCAAGCATCGTAGATTTTTTGTATAGTGATACCTATCGTTATCATCTACACTACCAGAAGGAGCAGAAGAAAAAAGTTTGCAACGACCCTTAACTAAAGTGGCTAAAGGAAACTTAACCATCTATCCCAATCCTACTACAGATTGGGCAGATGTGCAGTACAAATTACCAAAGGATGTAAAGAAGGGACAATTAGTAGTTACCTCTACCTCAGGACAGCATTGATGTTGGAATTGTCACAACAACAAGGAGTATTAACCTTAAATACTAACCAATGGTTATCAGGTATTTACTTTGTGATTTATGACAAGAATGTTTTAGTAACTTATAGAGGTATTCCAAATTGGAATACCTCTACTTTAATTTTCGAATCATGAAGTATATACACTACTAGTATTATTACTATTTTTAATAATTGATAGCAATGGTCAAGTTACTTTTTAATATAGCACTACTATCTTAACAAGTATAGAAGTCACAGATACTGCTCTATGTAACAGGAATAGCAAGAGATACGTCAGATTGTAGAACAAGTGCTTTGTTTCTAAAATTAGACACGTTAGGAGATATAGAAATACAAAATCATACCAACTCTAGAGGTAAAATAGAAACATGGGCAAACTGCCTGCAAACAGATATTGATGGGAACTTACTAGTCACAGAACCGTTTTCGATTCAAATCAAATGTCAGCTATTTAATTAAATATACCCCAGCAGGAGACACCCTTTGGACACAAAGATACCCTTGACCCAGCAATCCTATTGGGTTTTCTAATCGAAGTGATGAACTCGTTTTGCACTCTGATAGTTCTTATATTTTTGCTGGTCAAACAAATACAGTGGATACTAACAGTTTTGTAGTCATGCAGATAGAGCGAGATGGAATTTTGACTATGATTGGAATGTTTGTATTCGTCATGATATTGTTCCCTTTTGGATGATGGTTTGCCATGGGTTATTCCAACACTAATAACAATCATAGACCTATAGATTATACGGTACTCTGCCAGATTAAAAAGATGGATTAGGTTCCTTATGGGAATGGCAAAATGATCACATACAACTACTAGGAGCGAATGATCTTATTGGAAGGGTGGTCGGAACAGCCATAGGGAAAGAATTTTTACGCGGGAAAAATACATTGTACTGCTCACCCGTGACAGTATATTTTCAAGCTACAGACATCCGCCAACTGGCTTTGGGTACTCCACTCAGAGCTTACTCTTTTAGTCAACGCGCCAAAGTAATGAAAGTCATAGAGCAACCTGACAGCAGCCTCATGACTTTCGCATCACGACCGATACCTTCCCCTTAAATGATACGGAGCCACCATTGTACAATGGCATGCAATGGTGGCCAATTTGACGGGGATAGTTTGTGGTCACACCAATATTCTATCGCATGGGGGGCAGAAACACGAAATCTTTGATGTAAGCAAACCATGATGGTGGCCTCTTTATTTAGTGGCATGGGCCACCTACCAACAAGGCTGGCTACTCAAACTAGACCAGCAGCCGCTACCTAGTCCAGGCTGTCATGTAGACAGCTCTGCTATTGGGATTCTACCAGTAGCTCCGACCCAAGCCGAACTCAAAATTGTACCCCAACCCAGGCGTGGATTATCTCAATGTATTGTATCGAAACAGCAGAGAAACTAACCTTAGAATATTCGATGGACCAGGCAGGCTGTTTACAGACGCATAGTACTAGTGATGTGTCCGATATGACCTATGTGTTTCCTGTGTGGGACTTGTTGAGCGGGTGGTATGTATTGGAGGTGCGGCAGAATGGGCGATTGAGTAGGAGTGAGTTATTTGTGAAAAGGTGTTTATCAGGACAATCGAACGGAAGCAACATTGACCAAAGACGAGGTGATTCTCTTAAATGAATTAGTGGAGAATAACTATGGTTTTGTGGCTATGAAAGCAGCTAATATCATAAATTTTGTATTCAGGGAAGCTTATAAATATTATTCCTACTCTACCAGAGAGTCAGCAAGAGAAGAGTTGGTTAACTAAAATAGAGCAGGGTAATTTTAACGATCTATCCCAATCCTACTACAGATTGGGCAGATGTGGTGCGAATTTAACACACCAAAGGATGTAGAAGAAGGGACAATTAGTAGTTACCTCTACTAGGACAGCAAGTATTGATGTTGGAATTGTCGCGGATTAACCTTAAATACTAACCAATGGCTAACAGGAACCTATTTGTCACCACTATATGCAGAAGATAAAACGATAGAACAAACACAATTGATTATCAGGAAGTAAGAATTTTTAAGTAACTTATAGGACATTCCAATTTGGAGTGTCCTATTCTAATATCATGAAATATTTATTAATTTTTCTGTTAGCTATTAGACGTTATTACGAATAGCCTTGCAGCGAAAAAGGATCTTTTTTCCTCACTCGGCGTTAAAAATTAATCCCATCCCGATAAAATCGGGATGAGCTGAAGCTGAATTATGAATACGCAGTTGTCAAATAGATCAGAATCACTTCGCGAGTCTTGATTGCTTGTGAACTCGCAAGCTCGGTTGATCTAGAAAAGCTCTCTTTTTATTACTATACAACCCCATTCGTAATAACGTCTAGTGTAGTGATTCTTTTTATACAACTGATAATAACTTGTGTTACAGTGCACTTAACTCTTTGTCCTGTTTTTCTTTATGTCGTTACACTACATGGTCTACCCCCAACACAAAGTTTAATACTTTATTGCGCACAAGTGGAAATAAAAACAGCATCAAAGCTGGTCAGAATTCCAAATCCTTTTGCTTTTTTTCAACATATTTACCCTGCATAATTTTGTCAAGTTCTCAATGGTGTTTAGAGTATCCATTACCACAGGTCTTCTTTTAACTTCGTAACTAGAAAGTTTATTCTCTTTGAAAAGTTTAGAAAAGACATTAGGCACCGCCTATTCCTAAGTTCATCCCTCTTGCGCCAAGTGCAAGTATATGAGCATTCCCCGCAAAATAAATGTTGTCTTTATCAATGACCGATAATTACTATGACTGATCTTAAATTCAGAAGTCCATTGGATGGCTCCTGTAGTAGTGTTAATGGTAGTTTATTAAGAATATTTCTCGATGTTTCTTATTATTCTGCAGACCTTATCTTTTATACGCACCATGAATAATGCCCCTAAGTCGTACATAAAGATATGAGCCTCTTCCTTATTAAACGAGGTTTCAATTTCAGATCATAGACCAACCATTTATGGGTCAGTGGCCTCAAAAGAAAGGGAAAAATGCTTCCTAAGGCCTACTATTTTGTCCGCGCTAGATGACCCGATAATGGAACCCGTGCTTCCTGCTTCGACTTAACTTCTACCATTTATCTTCTCCTCGTTGATGTTGATGGAATTTAGCTCCACGCCTCGTTGTATGGCTACCCCTCTGTTGTACAATAGCGTACTCATAATCTCTTCGCTGTCTGCTCGGTGATTGGACGAGCATGAATGGAAATTTGTCTGACACGATGATTTCGTTTTTTTACCAGCAGTTTTCCATTCTTGTAGATATTAATGGCTTCTAGCGTTTCTCCATTTTTAAGAAATTCCGTTGCTCCTGTTGCGTTGAACGACATTCGAGCGTCAAAGCCCTTGAAAATGGACTTGGTTGTACTAATTTCTCAATGATTTTTACGTTCGCATACTTGTCTAAAAACGAAGCCGCTGATAAGCCAACAGGCAGTTGCCGCTAGTTAAAAGGTCTTTTTTGTCGTAATATTATGTGTTTAAGTTTATTATTATGGTACAAAGGTAGCAATTAAAACGGCTTTCATTTGACATATGTCAAACAAATTGAGAGCGAATACACTAGGTTTGTTAAAGTGATCCCTAGATAGGAAGCGATATACATCAACGGTATTTTTAAAATCAATTCTGGCTGAGCGTTCGACGTTCTTCGCTGTACAATTGGAGATGAAAACAAGCCTTGTTCAAGCCATTCAGAATAGTCCACCAACACGTCGAAATTTGTTTGTAAAATAGAAGTATGCTCCCGTTGCATATACTCAAATACACTAAAGGGAATAAGCATCATGTTTTTGGTCTTTTCAAGCGTTTGAATAAATTCTTTAGCAGGCTGTCTTTTTTTCAGGAAACTACCAAACGACACGGCCATACACCAGGGAATATAAATTCACTGGTAATTTCAATCCCTTTTTTTAGATAATATTTCCGAATACAGCCTTCTAATACAATATAAGAGTAGGTGCAAACTTCTACCTTCTTCGACCGTATTTCGTTTTTTGAGTACTCTTTTGTCAATATATTGGAATAATAGAACTCTTGGCTCTCTAAGTCAAGAGTTACAATAGAAGCTTTAAACTTATTGATTGTTGTTTTCATCGTATTAGGTTGTCTTGAGCTCCACGCTAACTTTTTTATTACGCTAGACACAGATGATTGTAAGAGATTCGACCACTTCCTTAGCGCAAAGGAGTACACTTTAACCACCCATCGGCATGTTTCAGATAAATTTCTTTCGCTTTGTATTTATAATCATAACTACTATACCTAAAGGAACAAGCACCCGACACCAGCGGCGGCAACGCCCCACAGTCCTTTTTGTTTGACCAAGTAATTGCGATCGGGCAAGGTGTAGAGGTCTTCGTATTTAGGGGGCAACAGGCGCCCCTTTTTTAATAGAAACAAGAAGTCCGTTTTCCCCTTTATTAACAAAGAAAATATCCTTCTTGGGGCGGTAATCAAATTCGTCATTACAAAACGGGAATCAGCTCTTTTGCCTTGGCCATTGAGCAAGCCCCACTTGCCTTTTCTGCACCATAAATTGGTTGGTCTTTAGCACGTGAATTTTGCTATAAGCAAGGGGAAATAGACTGGGCGTTACCATTCCCATTTGTTTTCAATTTAACCATAACGCGGTTGATGTCTTCGTAATATTGGACATCGTTGTACGCCATATCAAACAAGCATTTTAATCGACGAAAAAAGTAGTCCCCACTTACGGCCTTGGCGCACTTTGAGTTTAAAATTCTCTTCGTCAATCCAAATGTCATCGTATTCCATCGGCACTTCGACGTCCTTCGTTCCTGTCAAATCGAACCTGT
>CAWIMY010000002.1:0-1208586 GCA_963837355.1 uncultured Saprospiraceae bacterium
CCCTGTCAAATCATGGTAGGGCTTGGTTGCTTTGGTCTGCTTGGCGCAACCAACAGCTAAAATCAAAAGGGTACTAATCGCACCGAGAAAGAACCATATATTTTTCATGCACAGCAATATTTGAGGCAGTGAGTTTATCAAAAAAACTTCACTAATTAGGCCATCCGAAGCGGATGAGCGGCGGATTGAAGCGTCACCTAAAATAACGGGCGTTCCTTATAAGTAACGATAACAGCGCTCCAAAAGTCTATAAAAGTACGTTCTTTCTCTCATTTATGTGGCGTTCCTGCTTATTTTTAACGAAAGTGTAAGAGAATAATAGCTAAGTTCCGCCTAATCTTTTTGTACTTTTCGGAGCCCTCCACTACCTGTGGAGCGGGGAACGTATATTTTTAAAATTGATGGAGACTTGTTAAAAATAAACAATGCTTATGCTTAAATGGATCAATGATAAGTACCGCTTGGTGCTAATGAATGACCAGACGTTTCAAGAGGAACGCTCTTTTCGCTTGCACCCGTCCAGCGTCGCCCTACTCACCCTAGTCATTGTGACGGTAATCAGCAGTATAGTGGTGCTCCTGATGGTCAGCACCCCTTTAGGCCGTATTGTCCCTGAAAAAACCAATCAAAACATTCGCTCTCAAATTACCACCATGTACCTACACGTGGATTCTTTAGAAAAGGCGGTTACTGCCCGTGATGCCTTTATTTTGAAGGTCAAAGACTTGGTCTATGAAAAATTTGAGTATGAAGAAGACCTAGAAAACGAGAACAGCAAACGCACACCCATCAGTGCGGAGGTTCCTGAAAAGTCAGACGAGTTGCGCGAGCTCATGGAAAGCGTCGATTCAGAAGCCGAGTTGGGTAACTTGATTGAGAATACGCTCACAGGCGATGACAACATTAGTACGATGATTTTTATAACGCCCATCAAAGGCATGGTTTCGGATACGTTTGCCCCCACCCGCGCCCACTACGGCACAGACATCGTGGCACCCAAAGGTTCTCTCATCAAAGCCACTCAAAAAGGTACCGTAATCGTTGCTACTTGGTCGGCTGACACAGGGCACATGCTCGCGATTCAGCACGATAACAACGTAGTCTCCTTCTACAAGCACAACGCGTCGCTCCTGAAAAAGACAGGAGACATGGTACAAGCAGGCGAAGGCATTGCCATTATTGGCAACACGGGCGAAATGACCGAAAGGGCCGCACTTGCATTTTGAATTGTGGTTTAATGGGCAGGCGATTAATCCCGAGCGTTATATCGAGTTTAAGAACTAGTAGCGCAGGATTTCTTGTTGGCTGTTTTTTGTATCGACAAGCAACAATTGGCCGCCTTTGCGATAAGCGTATAAAGAATACTTGGCGGCAGCGGGCCGAGGAACATAAATGTTGACAATTTGGTCATTGATACGCGCCCAAACTTGGTATTCGGTTGTTTTCTCCTCACCTGTTCCAGTAGAGCTAGGCTTGCCTTGATAGGCGTATTTTCCAACGGCGACATAGCGGTTACCTTTCGCTAGTTTATGCAAATAGGCAAAGCTTTTATAGGAACTTTTTTTGTCAGCGGCATGGTGATAGGTAATGCTTTCAAAAGAAGTAGGAGAAAATTTATAGTCCAAGTCTAAGCCTTCTAAGTCCTCAATATATACCCCGTCAATGTCCACCCCCACTGATCTGGCTAAAGCAGCTTTTGGATAGCTTGTCAAGAGATGATCCAAAGCCGCTATAAACAATTTATAAGCAGGCGTAAATTCAATATTCTGGAATTCAAAACGCAAGGGTTCGCCCTTTTCTTTTGTCCAAGTACCCCCTGATTTTTTCAGACTGCTCGTACACAAGCCCTGAAAACACTCCTCGACCACTCCGTGCTCCAAATGTTCTAAAATAATTTTATTTTCTCGGTTGAAAAAACGCCCCGTTAGTGGAATGATTTTATCCGAATTTTTATAATGATAACTCCCCTCCAATTGCGTTATGCCATCTTTCTTTTCTCCTTTAACTAAGGTCGCTTCTATGTCGTATTGGTAATCTATTTGCCCCAACAAGGTCACACTAGAAGGACGCGCAAAACCAACGGAAGTTTCTAAAAGAGGCTCCAAGGAATACTCCCCATTCACAGGGCTCATCGTCCCCTCGCTGCTAACCTCTACAGGAGCAGGGCTAGGAGGAAGCGGAGGATTGGGGTGGGGATCTTTACAGCTAAAGCTTAGCGCCACTAACAAAATGAAGGAAAGAAGTTGATACATGGGTACAGAGTTTCCACCACAAATAGAAGCGCTTATAAATCGCGTTTCATAAAAATGCGGTAAGCCAAACCAAAAAACAACAGCGTGTAACCAATCGTGCAAGCCGTTGCCACTTCTACAGACAAATAAATGTCGAGCATCCCACTGTCCATAAAATCAGGAAAGCGTTTAACCACATACAAGGGTAGCGTATCGCTCGCCGCATTACCAGGCCAGTAACTTCCCCAAAACAAGTTGTCTAAGAGTTGTCCAAACACTAAGTAACGAATTACCCGTTCTACAATAAGCAGATAGGCAAAGAAAATGAGCATAGTAAGGCCACTCTTACGGGTCAAAATAGCCAAAAATGTTGCCAAACTCATGTAAAAGAGCGTTTGCACAAAAAAGCGGCCTAAGACCAAACTCTCCTCCCCAAACCAATACCCGTAGCCACCTTCCCACCAGCCAACTGCCAGCGTGACCAACAGCACATACAGCGTCGCCGCCAGCGATAACATAACCATCATGCCCACTTTGCTCAAAAATAATGATCTGCGCGATACGCCTGTGATGATGTTTTGGCGCATCGTACGATTATCATACTCCGTACTAATCATCCAGACAGCTAAGTAACTCAACACAAAATAGGTGAGCCAGCTTGCCCAATAGGTGGTGGTGTACCAGATTTCTGGAAAGGTATAAAAAGGGCGAAACAGCATATCTTGCGCCAACCCTTCGTTGTTCGTCACCGATTTATCAGGGCGCATGGCCGCCCGCACCGTAAAATACAGCAAGGGCATCAACAGCAGATACAAGAGCACTGAAATTTTAAATAGACGGCTTGGCGCCAATTTTTTCCATTCTAAGACGAGGAGGTGTAACATAACACAAAGGGGGTTTTCTTATTCTTTATTGGCCAATTGACCACAAGCCGCATCGATGTCTTTGCCGCGTGAACGACGCAAGGTAATCGCAACGCCATTCTGGCGCAAGTACTGGGCAAAGCGGTCGAGTTGATCCCCTTGGGATTTGACAAAGTCTACTCCGCTCACAGGGTTGTACTCAATGACATTGACTTTAGCGGTGGGCACTTGTCGACAGAGGTGGAGTAAGTTTTTGGCATCTTCTAGGCTATCGTTGAAACCATCAAAAGCAATGTACTCAAACGTAATCTTACTGTCTTTCGTTTTATCGTAGAAATAACGCAAGGCTTCGACTAGTGTCGCCAAATTGTTACTTTCGTTAATCGCCATAATCGAATTGCGTTTCTCATCATCTGCCGCGTGTAGGGAGAGGGCGAGGTTAACGCGGGTGCCGTCGTCGGCGAGGCGTTTGATCATTTTGGCAATGCCTGCCGTACTGACGGTGAGGCGGCGCGGCGACATGTTTAAGCCTTCTTTACTAGTGAGCAATTCGATGCTGCGCTGCACGGGTTTGTACGCCAACAACGGCTCTCCCATTCCCATGTACACTACGTTGGTTAAATCGTGCTGAAAGGTAGCTTGACACATGGTGTTTACTTTAACCACTTGGTCATAAATCTCAGCAGCGGTGAGGTTGCGCAAGCGATCCATTTCGCCCGTAGCACAAAACTTACAACTCAAACTACAGCCTACTTGCGAAGAAATACAAACCGTATAACGGTCTTGGCTAGGCACAGGAATTAATACCGATTCGACTAGGTGCCCATCGTGTAAGCGAAAACGGGTTTTGATCGTGCCGTCGTTGCTGTGTTGCGACAAGTCTTCTACAATTGGGAGAATGACAAACTGCTCCTTCAATTGCTCGCGCAACTCCTTGGACAAATTGGTCATTTCCTCAAACGTGTATACGCTTTTCTTCCATAACCATTCATAGACTTGCTTGGCTCTAAACTTGGGAGCGCCTAGCTCCACAAAATAGGCTTGCAACTGCTCCAAACTTAGGGTTCTGATGTCTTTTTTATTCATAGCACTGACCGATCTCCAAAATATTTTTCTCACTGATAATACCACAAAGGTACAACATTTTACTTGGAATCAACTATAACAAACCCTGATCGGCCATGCTAACAAAGCGGTTACCGCCAATTATAATATGATCAAACACCGTAATGTCTAAATAACCACCTGCCCGTTTTATTTTTCGAGTCAGCTCAATATCCGATTGGCTGGGGGTTAGGTTGCCAGAAGGGTGGTTGTGTGCCAGCACAATACTATTGACCAAGGGATTGGCCAAAACCAAGCGGTAAATTCGTTTAACGTCTACAAATGTTCCCGACAAGCCCCCTGCACTAATGGACACGCAATCAATGACCTGATTGGCACGGTTGAGCAGTAACACATAAAACTCCTCATGAGCCAAGCCATTCAGAAAGGGAATCAAGACGCGGTAAGCATCGCGGCTACAAGTAATCAATGGCTTCTCGCTCAGTGGTGTAGCCTCGCGGCGCATTCCTAATTCCAAAGCCGCCGAAATACTGATGGCCTTAGCAGGGCCGATGCCTTTGAACTGCTGCAACTCGGTCAAGCCCATCATACCCAAGTCTTGCAGGTTGTTATTTTTGTGTTGTAGAATACGCTGGGAGAGCGAAACAGCGGATTCCGTGATAGACCCCGAACCGATGATAATGGCCAAGAGTTCGGCATTGGAGAGCTGTTTGCTGCCCTTGGCGAGTAGTTTTTCGCGGGGGCGGTCTTCCATTGCCCAAGATTTGATAGAGGCATTACGTTGGTCGGGATATTTCATTCGGGCGTATTCATTACAGTTAAAAAAGGAAGAAAAATGGCCGCAGTTGCGCAGCAAAGCAACCCAATTCTCATTTTGTTGACCACAATCGGCAGCAGGGTTGAGTCCTTTGAAGAAATCTTGTTATTTTTGGGCGGCTTTTCGTGGATGCCTTTACTTCTACGGTACTTGTGCTAAAAAAGTTACATCCCAAAAACTAGATTGTTCCGATCGCCCCCTGCTAGAGTCTTTAGACTCTATTCCTTCAAAATTATTAATCAAAAAAAATGACCGCATTCCTCGGCCTCCTATTTGCCCTGCTACTCGCCCTCCCTCTCCAAGCACAAGATACCTTACTAGTCGATGCTCAACCACAAGCGGGTTTTTATACCTCAGGGGTCGGTGTAGAATTAAGTTGTAACCGCTCCCAAGCGAGTATTTATTATACCTTGGATGGCAGTCTGCCCAGTCCTTCTTCGAGGCGCTACAATGACGCTATTCTATTGGATACATCACAGGTCATCCGCGCCACGGCTTATCTCAATGGCAAAAAAAGTGCGGTGGCTACCCATACTTACCTCATCAAAGAGGATTCGATTACGCTTCCTGTCGTGTCGATTAGCATTCAACCATTTTACCTATTTGACCCTGTAAAAGGAGTCTTTAAGCGGGGGCCTAGTGCGGGGACAAAATTTCCCTTTAAGGGCGCTAATTATTATTCTAGGAAAGAATTTCCTTGCTATGCAGAGTTTTTTGAGACCGACCGCCAACGTGTTTTTCACAGCAACTTAGGCTTCAAAATCTTTGGTGGAATGAGCCGTATTTTTCCACAAAAATCATTTTCCCTCTATGCCAGCAGTTCGCGCTATGGCAGCAAATACATCCGCCACCAGTTATTTCCCGAGAAGGAACAAAAGAAATACAAACGCTTGATTTTACGCAACTCGGGGAGCGATTTTGGAGAGACCCACTTTAGAGATGCTCTGATTACGAGCTTGGGCAAAGATATTGGTTTAGAAGTGCAGGCTTATCGCCCTTCTATTGTTTTTATCAATGGCGATTATTGGGGTATTTACAATATGCGGGAAAAACTGACCCGTCATTACATCGCCGAGAATTTTGGCTATGACAAAGACAGCATCAACCTAATTGAACACCGCAAAGATGTCAATGCAGGGACACGAAAAAGCTACGATGCTATGCGTATTTTTATGGGAAAAAACAGCCTCGCTAGCCAAGAAAATTTCGACCACGTTTCCAGCATCATGGACGTGGAAAATTTCATGGAATACGAGATTTTGCAGATTTATATCGACAACCAAGATGCAGGTGGAAATATCAAATTTTGGCAGCCACAAGTCGAAGGTGGCAAGTGGCGCTGGATCTTATTTGACACCGATTTTGGACTGGGACATTATGGGCGTGATGGCTACAAAAACAACAGTTTAGAATTCCATACCAAGCCCAATGGCCCCGCTTGGCCAAATCCACCTTGGAGCACGCTCAACCTACGGTCATTACTACAGAATAAAGCCTTTCAAAAACAGTTTGTCAACCGTTTTTTGGATCGTCTCAATTATACCTTTGATTCAACCTATATTCTCCCACGAATGGACAGCATGATTGCAGTTATTCGCCCCGAATTGCCCCGCCATTGGGCGCGCTGGGATCTAAAAGCTTCTCGTTGGCAAAAAGAGGTAGAGCGCATCCGTAGTTTTGTGCGCTTACGCCCTCCTTTTATGCGCGAGTTTTTGCAAGCAAAATTTCCTTACGTGGGTGCTGAAGTCGCCCTAGAGGTACAGGTTGATAGCGGCGGACAAGTG
This sequence comes from uncultured Saprospiraceae bacterium, assembly GCA_963837355.1. Classification (GTDB taxonomy): domain Bacteria; phylum Bacteroidota; class Bacteroidia; order Chitinophagales; family Saprospiraceae; genus Aureispira. Next base: position 6,761 of record CAWIMY010000002.1, read on the forward strand.
TTGCTCAATCAAGTGATTCCTATTGCTAGCGCCTTTAAGGGCGTTTATTTCAAAAATCTCCCTGTTCAGCTGGAAGCGCAACCCAACTTTGGGTTTCTATTCTCCCACTGGGAAGTAGACAGCGAGCGCCAAGATGGCAAGCAGTTGACGTTGAGTTTTACGGGCAAGGAACACCGTGTTCAGGCGGTGTTTGTACGGGGCGAGCATCCTGCGGTACAGCAATTTATTCTTAATGAAATCAGTTTTGGCGATACAAGTGCAGGCGATTGGTTGGAGTTTTACAATGCCAGTGACGAGGCATTAGATTTGACGGGTTGGATGCTTAAAAGCGATGGAAAAAGCAGTTTTGTTTTTCCTAGAGTGCTTTTGGAGCCGCGCCAATATTTGGTGGTCTGTAGAGATGTAGAACGGTTTGCGCGCGCTTTTCCCACTTGTGATTATTTTATGGGAGGACTGCCGTTTAATTTGAGTTCTAAGAGCGACATTGTCTTGATTTATGACGAAGAAGGTAACCCTGTAGATAGTGTATTCTATACCATCGATCCTGAAATGACACAAGCTAAAACTATTGTATTAGGCAACTTTGAAGTGGATAACACATTGATGAGCAACTGGAAACCTTCAGAACGCAGCGGAAGTCCTGCCTCCGTCAATCCCGATTATGTGCAACAACAAGAAGCACAGCGTTGGAATCGTTTTCTAGATTATGTGAAGATTGGGGGCGTGACCACGGCTATTTTTATTCTAATTGTCTTGGCTTATATTACAGCACGCAAACAACTGGGGCGGCAATAATTCCTCCCTTAAAAAAAGTAACGCAGTCCACCATAAGCCCCAATACCTAATAAATGGCGGTAATCGGTGGGCTGTTGGCGGTGGATGGTAGATAACCCTAACTGGCTATAAATCCCATAGTCCACAACAAAGCGATTGATGCGATGGGTGTTTCCTAAGGCAATGCCCACACTATGATTGGTGGCGTTGTAGACGGTCGTTTCATCACTGGTCAAACCATTGACAATTGTCTCGCCTTTATTTAAATAGCCTAATCCATAACTCACTCGCGCATAAAAGCTGGAGGGCAAAACCCCAAATTCAGCATAGCGAAACAAGGTGCGTTGGTACGACAGCTCGGCATCAAAATACGACAAGCGAATTTCCTTGTGGTAATAACGTCCTTCTTTGGTGTAGCCCCCAAAGTACTGGCGGCTATTCGCCATTGGGTGTATCGACACAATCAAGGCATCGTTTCTTGTGAAATACCAAGCAAAATCAGCCCCAATTCCTGCCGTGGGCAACACCCGTGTTTTGACCATACTGCTGCTTTCCATCGCTTCGCTGGTCGCTTTTCCCAATAGAACGGTTCCTTTGACGCGCGCCCGCATTCCTAATTCTATATGGCGTTGTTGTTGGCGGCGCGCTTGCTGTACCCGCTGCAAATCAATTTGTTCTAATGCAAGAATAGAAGGATTGGTTAAGTGGGTGGGCGTGGGTAACGTCGGAACGGCTTGTATCTCTAGTACCGTATTATTAAGTGCGATAGGAGCAATTGCCCCTGAATTACGGAGGGCAGTAGTCGTCTCATTTGGCAACGGAGTCCCTGTTTGAGCAACAGTAGTAGTAGTAATATCCGTTGGAATAGTATCAGTTGGCTCGTTATTATAGATAGGTGCTTGCGCTGTTACAGTTGGCTTTTTAGTTGGCGCTAAAATAGGGCTTATCCATGTGGCTCTATTCGCTCTAGATACTTTTGCCTGTTGCGTGTTGCGTTCCAAAGACGTTTTGGCTGGCACTAAGGGAGCCGTTCCCAGTAATTCAGTGGAGGCACTGTTGTTCTTATTCCCTACAGTAGACGGTTCGGAGGCGGCCGAAGTTACCTTGGCCGTTGTTCCTTTGGGCGCATCGTCTGTTGTTGATTGAGGGATATTTTTATTGTCAGAAATAGTGGACGCAGTTGCTGTCTTATAGATGCTTGCTTGGGCAGTCGTTGTTACTTCCGTTCCAGACTTCGTTTCCTTTTCTGTCGTCGTATTTTTGGTGCTATTAGCAGTCGTAGACGGTAGAATCACTGAACTAGCGGGGCGATCGGTCGTCATAGCAATAGGAGTAGTCGTTGCAATAGGCGGGATGGGCTCGCCGCCCAAGTCACAGCCTCTTAGCCATAACAGCACTAAGAGCACTAGGCTCGCTTGTACGGCTTTTTCGCGCCAATACATCCAACGGGTGCGTTTTTCTAAGGCCTTGTGTACACGTTTCCAGATGCTCTCTATTTCTAGCTGTTGCTCTATGTCGTTCCAAACGGCCACGGGGGCGAGTGGAGCGGGCTGCTCTTCAAAGCTTTCTTTTATTTTATTTTGATCCAATTGTTCGGCGATGTTTCCCCACAAGTTTACGGGAGGCAACTCGGGCGATGCTTGATTTTCAAATGCTTGTTGGATTTGTTGCGCGGACTCGCTGGGAGCGGTCGCTGCTAATTTTTGGGCAATGGATTCCCATTGCTGTTCGGGCAGGGGATGCGCTTGCGCATCTTGCTCGGCAGCTTGCTCAAAAACTTGTTTTAATCGAGCGTGTTGAGATTTATCCATGAAGCGTGTTTATAGCGGTTTGTAACATTTTTTTGGCGCGGCTAAACTGGGATTTAGAAGTCCCTTCGGTAATGCCCAATAATTCGGCAATTTCTTTGTGTTTGTACCCTTCTATCGCGTAGAGTTTGAGTACTTGCTGCGCTTTTTGCGGAAGCCCATTCACTAATTTAATAATGTCATTGGCTTCCAATTGTCCTACAATACTGTCAATAGAAGCATCAACTTCGCCATTTTCAGCCATGGGTACCACTACTTGATGGTCCCGTTGGCGCTTGTTGTACGCATTGATGGCGGTATGTACTACCGTGCGGCGAATCCAGCCCCGCAAGGAGCCTTCGAAGCGAAATTTGTGAATGTTCTTAAATACTTTGATAAAACTCTCTTGGAGAATATCGGCGGCATCGGCATTATTACTAGAGTACATCAACGCCACTTTGTACATGTCAGCGGCAAATTTACGGTATAGCAATTCCTGATAGGGACGCTCATCTGCCATGCAGCGCTCTATTAGTTCTCGTTCTGATAAATTATTAGCTATCTCCATAAAATACAAACGTACTGCCTATAAACTAGCCTTTAAAGTAGTTCCAAGTTCCAAATCCAAGACTTGAAACATATTATCGTTGTTGGTTTGGTCAATTAACATAACGAGTCCTCGCGGTTGATTCGTACACAATGCTTGTTCTAATTTGACCTCAGAAATATCTTTGAACCACAACTTGGGTTGAATGGAAAACGTCACGGTTTCGGCCTCGGTTCCTAATGTAAACTGTTGTTGGCCTTGTGTATTGGTAATATTTCGTTCAAAAGTTTTGCTGTTTTTCCAGACAATATCTACGAGGGCATTGCCTTGGCCAGGCTGTTGGTAACGATAATCGCCCTGTACCATCCAGCTCGGATCTTGTCCATTTTCCCATGTTTTGAACCGTATGCTTAAGTACTCGTAATCGCCTTGTGGTAAATCAAACAATAAATCCTCGACTAGTCCTGTCGCACCAAAATCTAAGCGCAAACCTGTAGGAAAATCTCGGCGAAAGCTAAAATCCTCGCCTTCTTGACGCACGCCTTCTACTTCAATTTCTGATAAAACAATATAGGCAGAAGTGAGCGCTAAGCGATCGGAGCCGCCTGCACCAGTACTGTTAAGAGCAAAGCGAATTTGCACGGGACTGGGTTCTTTTAGTAGGTCGTCTTTGCCGCAACTTGTCCCCAATAAGAGGATGACCAACAGTAAAAATACAGTGGGTATAGTTCTACTCATAGTGCTCGTTTGTTGTCTCTATAATCTTTGAAAATACCTACCGCCTAAAATTTAGGTTCCTCAATAAAGAAAGGAGCCGACCAATCAAATTGGCGCTGTTTTTTGGTGGGCGCATTTCTAGGCATGAACAGGTAGCGCAAGCCTACATAAGCGCCGACATTAACAATGCGGGCAGGTTGTAAGACATTGGGTTGGGCTTCTGTGATGAAGTTGTTCAACCCAATGTTACCCATAAGACCATAGTCAAGGACAAAACGTTGCATTTGATGCAAATTTCCGATAGATAATCCTGCATTCCAATTGAGATCGCGATATAGGTTACTGGTAGAAATTTGCTGTTGGTTGATGTGTGTCTCAGAATTTGTCAGTACGCCTACACCTAAACTAAGGCGTGCATAAATACTAGCAGGTGCTTCCGAGTAACCATTATACCGTAGTAGAATACGCTGATAACCAACGGAAAAATCCATAAAAGATAGACGCATAGCCGTCTCCTGATATCCGCCAGCAGTACCCGCTTCTTCTCCCCAACACTGAATGGTCGAGGAATAGGGTTGTGCGGCAACTACTAAGGCATCGTTGCTTCCAAAATAGTACTGAAAATTAATTCCTACGGCTCCTGTTGGACACAACATCACCTCTCTAGCAACAGCTTCGTTGTCGTTTCGCGCTAGCATGACCGATGTTCCTAAACGGCCTTCTACCCCTAATTCAAAGTGCATTTTTTTGCCTTTAACCGTGCGGCGCACTTCTGGAAATTCGGGATTTTGCAGCGCGATTACAGCAGGGTCAGGAATAAAGTTCGGCCCATAAGCCGTCGTCGTACTCGTCGAAAAATCAACACTCCATTGCTCGGATAAAGGCTCGAACAGCGGAGCGAGGGACAAGGCAAGGCTCCGTTGCTTGGAATCAAGCGCCTTTATTGTTCCTTCTTTTTTAGCGTTAGGCGATTCTTTGGGAGCAGTTACAGGAGTTGCACTACCGTTGTTGGTTCCGTCCCCTCCATTGCCCGTTCCTTGACTCGTTTTGGAATACAGTCTAGTATTTTCTCTCTCCTTTTTAGCCTTTTTTATCCCTGTTTTTGAAAGATCCGTGGACGTTGCCGTTGTCTCTACAGATGCTAATGAGGTTGTTTTGGTGCTAGTAGAATAACGGTTTGGAGAGGCTTGTGTTGAGGCAGCCGATTCCATTGCTGGAAGGGCGTTTGTAGTTGTTTTTTCTAGGGGTGCTGGCGGCAACAATAGTAATCTCGCTTCTAGACTGGAGCTCCAAAGGTCAACCGTCAGTCGTTCCGTATAAGGGTTGTTCGTCGCCAACGCCGCTTCGGCAGAAGCGTCGCGATTCGCACGCTCTTCTTCTGTTAGGAAAAGGAATTCTTCGTTTTGCCCTACTCTAGTTTTATCAAAACTATCGGTGATACGAGAAGTGCTTTTTGTCCAAGCATTGTCGGCCACTGGCTCCTCTGTTAAAGCGGTGGTATCAAGAGGCTGATTCGACCAAATACTCCACCCCAACAGTAACAAGACCGCCACGCCAACACGTTTGCTCCACTCAGAACGCCCAAAGCGCTGGGCACCTGTCGCCAAAGGATAAAGGCGGCGCCATAAACCAGCGGTTGTAGCCGCGCTAGGCTCTTGCCGGGCATATACGGTTTCAAAACTTTCCTTGATGCAGCTAAAACGGTCGGGCGTATCTGCCGCAATGGTTTCCGTTTCCATACGTGCTACCAAGTCGTCCCAAGAAAACAAGGGAACGACAATAGCACTGTATTTGCGCTCAAAACTATGTTTGATTTGGCTGTAACTAGCCGTTTCTTCCTTTGGAAGTTCCTCTATTGGTTGATCCACCCGCTCCGACAGCTCCTGCCAAAAGGATTGGGGTGGTTGCTGCTCCCCAAAGGCCGCCAAAAAGCTATCTTTTATGCTACTAAATTCGGTTGGTGCATCCGTGGTTACTTGCGCTTCTAAATCTTGTTCTATGGTATCCCACAAAAATTTGGGAGGTTCTTGCTGGCCAAAAGTAACCACAAAGCCTGCCTTAATTACTGAAAAATCAGCAACGGCTTGCTCGTGTGGAGCATTCGTATCCGCCATCTCTTCCTCGGGTTGCGCATCGACAGTGTTGGCGGCATCCAGGGCACCTGCTATATCCTCCCATAAGGGGGGCAGATCGTTTGGAGGCGGCGGGGGGTGCAATCCATCCAAGTCGTCGTGTTGATTATTGTTATCCATGAATTGCTTTTACGGCTTTTTGCAATAATTTCTTAGCTCGATTCAACTGGGACTTAGATGTCCCAACAGAAATATCCAGCATATCGGCAATTTCTTGGTGTTTGTACCCCTCAATCGCATACAATTTCAACACTTGCTGTGCCTTTTTGGGCAACTGGTTGACCAATTGTACAATTTCGTTGGGATCTAATTCCTCCGCTAATTCATTGACTGAAAAGTCAGCGTAACCGTTTTCAGGCATCGCGACGACTAGTTTGGTTTCGCGCTGCTTCTTTTTGTAAGCATTGATGGCCGTAAAAACGACGGTGCGACGAATCCAAGCACCAAGGGCACCTGTGAATTTAAACGTATGGATGTGTTTAAACACCTTGATAAAACTCTCCTGTAAAATGTCAGAAGCATCGGCTTCATTCTTAGCATACATTAAGCATACTTGATACATTTCTGTACCATAGCGATAGTAGAGTTGTTCTTGATAACGGCGTTTCTTTTCCACGCAACCTTCTACTAATTCCCTTTCGGATAATTCTGCTAAAACAACAGTTTTCATATTACTTAATGACATTTTAAAGATACCGAGCTAGTAGGAGGCTAACACGATATTGGGACGACTATAAAATCAACGACGCTCGAACCATATCTGCTGTTTTAGGGGCAGCATTTATTTTTTCCGAGGTCTTCTACTACAAAATAGCACATTTCTGGCTAACATACCTTATTTTCTACCAACTAATCAAGTGGTTAAGGTTTATTTTTCTGATAACAGTTCCCAGCATAGACGCTTTTAGAACGGGTTTGGTTGTACCTTATACAGGAGCGATTAACCATTTCTTCCAACTTTGCTCGCCTAACAGAGGAACTACGACTTGTTGAACAGATTGTTGGATGGCGGTGAGTATTCGTTTTTTAACAAAATGCTGGTGTACAACTAGGCTAATTTCGCGGGCAGGTTGCGGGTCGGCAAAAGGGTGTAGATAAGGTAAATCGGCCTTGGGTAAATCTAACGTAGCTAAATAGGGCAATAAGGTAATGGCGTGGTTCTTTCGTACAAACTTCATCAACGTATCAATGGTACCTGACTTGTATTCCAAATTCCAGTGGTTATCACGCTGGGCATCCCAATTGCAAATGGTTTCTACTTGAGTACGGAGACAATGCCCTTCGTTGAGCAACCACAAGCGATTTTGGTCAATGTCTTTGACTTGAATGCTCTTTTTAGTGGGCGGTTGTGCTTTGTCAAATAACAAAAATGGCTCGCTATACAGCGGTAATTCCTCTAGCATATCATGTTGCAAAGGGGTGGACAAAATTCCAATATCTAAGGTTCGATCCTCTAATCCTCTTATGATGTTGCTAGTCGTCAACTCACTGATAATAAATCGAATGCTAGGATGTTGAACAACAAAGTCATTTAGAAAAAGAGGCAGCAAATAAGGGGCAACGGTTGGAATAACCCCGATTTGTAGTTCACCGTTAGATTCTCCTTTCAAATCACTAACGACCTCTTCCAAGGTGTCGAGTTCTTTGCTAATAATTCTTAGCTGCTGCAAAATAGCGCCCCCTTCTTTGGTTGTTGTAATGGGCTTTCTTCTTCGATTGAAGAGTTGTACCCCTAGTTCACCCTCTAGCTTAGCAATCATGGTACTTAGCGTAGATTGAGTGATGAAGCATTTTTGGGCAGCCTTGCCAAAACTCTGCTCCTCGGCCACGGCAATCGCGTATTTTATCTGTTGTAGATTCATCTATGGTATCAATATCAGTGTTGAAACTATCGTTTTTATCAATCAAAAATAAACCTTATCTTGCAGACATTGGTAAACGCGTTTCTTAAAGTTAGCGAAAAGCGAAAAATAAGTGGTTGACGAATAACACTTCTATAAAAACATAGTTAATTTATAAAATACGAAAATCATTATGGACAACAAGAATAAAGTCTGGAACATTAACGAAAGCGAAGCTGCCCAATGCCCGTTCTCGGGAGGTGCCATGAAAAAAACCGCAGAGTGATGGTACTAGAAACCGTGACTGGTGGCCTAATCGTTTAAAAGTAAGCATCTTACGCCAAAACTCTGAGCTCTCTGATCCAATGGAGCAAGATTTTGATTACGCCAAGGAGTTCAATAGCTTGAACCTCAAAGCACTCAAGAAGGATTTAGAAACCTTGATGACAGATTCTCAAGATTGGTGGCCTGCCGATTATGGCCATTATGGTTCCTTTCTTCATTAGAATGGCTTGGCACAGTGCGGGTACTTACCGTATTGGCGATGGTCGTGGTGGCTCTGGCGCTGGTCAACAGCGTTTTGCCCCCCTCAACAGCTGGCCCGACAACGGCAACTTGGACAAAGCCCGTTTATTGCTTTGGCCCCTCAAACAAAAATACGGCAAGAAAATTTCTTGGGCGGATTTGATGATCCTAGCCGGAAACGTTGCCTTGGAATCAATGGGTTTTGAAACCTTTGGTTTTGCAGGTGGTCGCAAAGATGTTTGGGAGCCCGAAGAAGATGTTTACTGGGGTTCTGAAAATGAATGGATGGGCTGGAAAGAGCGTTATTCAGAAAACAACGAACTCGAAGCACCGTTAGCAGCGGCACACATGGGCTTGATTTATGTCAATCCAGAAGGCCCCAAAGGCCAACCCGATCCAATGGGTTCTGCCCACGATATTAGAGAAACATTTGGCCGTATGGCTATGAATGACGAAGAAACCGTCGCCTTAGTTGCTGGTGGACACACTTTCGGAAAAGCGCACGGTGCGGCTGATCCAGAACAATACGTCGGTGTCGAACCTGCTGGTGCGAATATTGCCGCTCAAAGTATGGGCTGGGAAAACTCCTTCAACACAGGTGTTTTAAATGATGCGATTACCTCTGGTTTAGAAGGTGCTTGGACACCCAACCCAACCAAATGGGACCACGATTACTTTGATGTCCTACTCAACTACGAATGGGAATTGACAAAAAGCCCTGCTGGTGCCCACCAATGGCAACCTACAGCAGCTTCTAACGCTAAAAAAGCGCCTACGGCTGGCGATGCCTCTCAGAAGCAAACGTTGATGATGAGTACAGCGGATATTGCGTTGAAAACCGATCCTAAGTACTTAGAAATCTCTAAGCGTTTCCACAAAGACCACAAAGCCTTTGAAGAGGCGTTTGCTCGCGCTTGGTTCAAATTGACCCACCGCGATATGGGTCCTGCTTCTCTTTATTTAGGACCAGAAGCGCCCAAAGAAGAAATGATTTGGCAAGATCCTATTCCAGCAGCTACCCACGAGGTACCTAGCGCGGAAGATGTCGCCCACTTGAAAAAACAATTGTTGAATAAAGGCTTATCTGTTTCTCAGTTGGTTAGCACTGCTTGGGCAGCGGCTTCTACTTTCCGTGGATCAGACAAACGCGGTGGTGCCAATGGTGGCCGCCTTCGTTTGGCTCCCCAGAAAGATTGGGAAGTGAACAATCCGAAGCAATTGCGTATTGTCTTAGACAAATTAGCCGAGGTACAAAGTGCCTTCAACAAGGAACAAGCGGGTAATAAAGCCGTTTCTATGGCCGATTTGATTGTCTTGGCAGGTTGTGCAGGAATAGAGAAAGCCGCGAAAGACGCTGGACATCACGATTACAGTTCCCTTTACGCCTGGTCGTACAGATGCCTCTATGGAACAGACAGACGTAGAGTCTTTCCAAGCCTTGCGTCCTGCTGCTGATGGTTTCCGTAACTACTTCAAGCCTGACCATAATGTTTCTGCGGAAGAATTGTTGATCGACCGTGCCCATTTGATGAACTTAACGGCTCCTGAAATGACGGTTTTGCTCGGTGGTTTACGTTCTATTAACATTAACTACGACGGTTCTAAGCATGGTGTTTTTACCAATGCCCCTGGTACCTTAACCAACGATTTCTTTGTCAACTTGCTGGATTTGAGCACAACTTGGAAAGCGACTTCAAAAGACGATGTTTTATTTGAAGGGCGCAACCGCAAAACGGGCGCTCTAAAATGGACGGGTACACGCGCTGATTTGATCTTTGGTTCTAATTCTGAATTGCGCGCCTTGGCAGAGGTGTACGCTTGTTCGGATTCTAAAGAAAAATTTGTCCGCGATTTTGTAGCCGCTTGGGATAAAGTAATGAATCTAGATCGTTTTGACTTAGCTTAATCTTGCTAGGTTGATTAGACGTTGTATTTTTTAATGTCATATTTTAAAAGGCCCTTCCGTTTTTCGGAAGGGCTTTTTTTGTGGTTGTAAGAGGTGGAAATTGCATCAAAAGGCCCTTGCATCTTATTGGATGGAATGCATTCTTGTTGAAGCGTAGAAAAAAACTTTTTCTCGGTTGTAACTTTTGGAGGGGCTCAAGGCACTTACTATTATAGGCGCTACTTTTATTTTTGTTTATTGCGCTATTCTTGTTTTAATAGACGACATGACTGCCGAGAAAAAACAACAGTATTTTATGACGCTCTACGAGCCGAACCACCCTAAGTTGCTTCGCTATTGCGAATCGATTTTACGCGATCCTGTGGAAGCGCAGGATGTGGTGAGTGATACTGTTTTGTTGGCTTATGAGCAGTTGGATAACTTAAAAAAAGAAGCCTCGTTTGTTTATTTTTTATTTGGAATTGCGCGCAATTTAATTCGCCGTCTGCAGCGGCGTAAAAAGTTTTGGGGGTTGTTTAATGCCGAGCAAGCGCAACAGCTGCCTGCTCCAACGGCAATCCCTGTTAATGAAGACATTCAATTGCTGTATCAAGCACTCGACCGCTTGCCCGCCGCTCAAAAAGAAGCCTTGATTTTATTTGAATTATCAGGTTATTCGTTGAAAGAAACTGCCCACATTCAGGGCTGTAGTCTTTCGGCGGTCAAAGCACGGGTTACTCGTGGGCGACAACGCCTCAGCAAAATTTTATCACCCAACAGCCTTTTAGCGTATGAATAAGTCTTTGGACGATCTATTTGAGCAGGCACGCGCCGCTCAGCAGGCCAACCTCCCTTTAGAAAACGTAAAAACCCTATTGCAACGCTCGGGGGCGACCACTCCTACCTCGGGTTGGAGTGCGTATTGGAAAACGATCATTAGTAGTATGAGTATCTTAGGAATTGTCATTGCCATCTTATTAACCGCACCTGCCAACACGCCTTCTGTAGAGGCGTCGTACCTCGCTTCCAGCAACGAAGTGCCTCTATTTGCGGCTCCTTCTTTTAGTCCAATAGAGTTTTCTCCCAAGGAGATTCCTCTATTATTTAACGATTCGATGCCACCTGTTGCACCAAACTTTGAGCTGCCTGTCGCACCGCAGCCGCCTGCTTCTCCAAACTTTGAGCCGCCTGTCGCGCCGCCTAGTCCGCCAGCAGCACCGCGTTTAGATTCTCTAGGCCCTAAAAAGACCTTTACAGAGTATGTCTTGGAAATTCGAAAAGATAATTCGGAACAAGAACTACAAGCCTTGCAGAAAGAGCTACAACGCTACGGGATCACCTTAACCATCCAACAATTAAACTACAATCCCGATCAGACTATTAAACGTTTTAAAGGGCGTTTTGAGACCGACAGTTTGTTTTGCAGTACGCAAATGAATGAGCATGAATTTGATATTCAAGGGTCGTTCAAAAGTATGCAATTTACCTTTCGGGTAGCCAATGAAAAAGAGTTGAAATACCTAAAAATTCAGTCAGATGATTTTGAGCAAACGATTGAGTGCTACGACGACAAAGTGCTCACCAGCAGTATGCAAGCAGAACGCGCCGCCCGCCTAGCCGAGCGTCAACTATTCTTCGCTCAACGAGAGGCCGAAAATGCCCAGCGACTCATGCATTTGGCCCAAGAAGGAGCCGCTCGCTCTAGAGCCAATATCTTGCGCCTCAAAGCCGATAGCATCCATTTTATGACCCAGCAACAGTTCGAAGCGAATTTTCCAGCGCAAGTGCTTCGCCAGCATCCTATGCTGTCAGACTCTGTATACAATTTAGAGATTTACTTTGATAAACTAAACACAGAACTGGAGGTCTTGGAACGTATTACCAACAGTGATTGGTTTAAGATGGACAGCTTATTATTGCGCAATAGCCTACAAGACCAATCTTCTGAATTGCGTTTTCAAATTGAGAACATTCGTCTAGACATAGAGAAAGACCTCCAAAAACGCCTTCAAAAAGAACAAGGAAGGGAACGGGGATTAGAGCGAGAAATAGAAATGCTACTAGAGCGCAAGGGGAAAGAAAAACTAGAAGAAAGAAGCGCTTTGGAATTAGAACTAGAAGCAGCCACGATGGAAGCCGAAGCCAAGCGCCTAAAAAAGGCCGCCAAAGCACTAAAAAAGGCCGCCAAACAAAAATAAAAATAACGCGCAACAATTCATAACCAGATTGTACTTTACTGACCAACAACAGTTTTTAGTGGCTCCTTATTCTTAGGGAGTCACTTTTTTTATTCTAGCAAACTTACAAACAAAGCAGTTTTAACTGCCAATAATTTCCTGAAAAGACATTGCCATCAACAGGGCCGTTGATGCCTGGCAAATACTGTCGGTCGCTGTATTGCCAAAAGCGCCAGCCCAAACTGCCCGAAGGTTGGCGGCGGCTGTAGCGCGCGATCCAAACGAAGTGCTCGGGGAAAGCTTTTTTGAGATGGCGGCGGTACAAATCCAAGGAGGCGTAAATAATGGGACGGATGCCGTAATGTTTCTCTACGGTAGTCAACCACTCTCCCACCGCCGCTATTAACGCTTCTTTTTCTACGTCATCAACGTCTTCGACATCGAGTACAGGCGGCAAATCGCCTTGTCGCAAGCGGACAGTCTTGATAAAATGGCGCGCTTGCCAAAGCGCACTTTTGTGGGGCGAATAAAAATGATAAGCTCCTCGCAGTACGGCCGCTTCGCGAGCCGCTTCCCAATTGGATTCAAAATAAGGGTCTTGATAACTGCTGCCCTCGGTGGCTTTGATAAAAGCAAATTGTACGTTGCCCTCTTGTTTTAAAACTGTCCAATCAATCGTGCGTTGGTAGCGCGACACGTCTACTCCTTGTACCGTATATTGATAGGCATCATGGCGAAACAACAAGCCCACTAAAAAGAACAGCACCAAATAGATAGGGTAGAGATAATATCGGAGGTTGAGGCGGTGCCAGCCTTTGAGCAAGTTCCAGAGTGAGGCGGACATAGGATCGTTTTTTGGGGTAGTGGTTTTCAGGTAGGGTGATAGGCAATCCCCTCCTACCTGAAAAATTATTGGGGTTGTTCCATAATCACGTCTTGGCCGACAGGCCCATGCTCTTCCTTGCCTTCCACTTTGCGGACAATTAAGCGGGTTCCTTTGTCATAAAAGAAATACGACCAAGCCCAATTGACAAAAACAATCAACTTAGAACGGAAATCAACGAGTAGCATTAAGTGGACAAACATCCATGCCAGCCAAGCAAAGAGGCCACTAAATTTGAATTTCTTAGTATCAACTACGGCTAAGTTACGGCCTACGGTTGCCATCGTTCCTCGATCGGTGTAGACAAAGGGACGCATCTCTTTTTTACGGGCAAGGCGGTTGAGGTTTTTTGCCAAATGTACCCCTTGCTGCACGGCTACAGAAGCCAGCATGGGATACCCTTCGGGTTTTTCATCAGAAACTACGGCCGCCACATCGCCTAAGGCAAAGAGCTCTTCAAAACCTGTTATTTGAAATTTATCGTTGGTAATAATACGGTTACCGCCTGCTTTTTCGGCATTGAGCCCTAAGCTAGGTGCGCCTTGCACCCCTGCCGTCCAAATGAGGGTTTTGGTGTGGTAGGTTTCTTTGTCCGTGTAAACAAAATTACCATCGTAATCTTTGGCGCGGACATTGAGCCAAACATTGACATCGAGCTTGCGCAAAAACCGCTCCGCATCTGCCGAAGATTTATCACTCATACCAGGCAAAATACGGTCGCCCGCCTGAATAATGTGAATTTGCATCCGTCGAATATCCAAATCGGGATAATCTTTGGGCAAAATGTAGCGTTTGAGCTCGGCCAACGCCCCTGCTAACTCTACGCCCGTAGGGCCACCGCCCACAATGACAAAGTTCATCAGCGCATCGCGTTCCTGCATATCATCGGCATTGATTGCCCGCTCAAAATTTTGCAAGACAACCGAGCGCAGATTCAATGCTTCTACCAGCGTTTTCATGGGCATGGAATATTTTTCCACATTTTTCAGCCCAAAAAAGCTCGTCACGGCTCCCGTTGCCATAATCAGATAATCGTAGTCCAATTCTCCAATGGAGGTATACACCATCTTCTTGGCGGTATCCACTTCGTTGACCACTGCCATTCTATAATAAAAATTCTCCTTATGCTTAAAGACTTTTCGAATCGGATAAACAATCGAATCAGGCTCCAATCCTGAGGTCGCCACTTGATATAGGAGCGGTTGAAAAGTGTGGTAATTGTTCTTATCAAACAACACGACTTGATAAAAATCAGTGTTGATGTTCTTAACAAATTTAAGGCCCGCAAACCCGCAACCAATGACAATAATTCTAGGGAGGTCTCTCTGTGGTACGTTCATAACAAAAAGGGTACTTGATGAGCCGTTAGCGCAGGGCGCGCAGTGGCGTGAGTAGTATTTAGAACAACCGCGTTTTAGGAATTATAGTTTATGGGGTGGGGTTTAATTGCGTTTTTTATTTGCCTTTGGGGAAGCGCTTACTTAACTTCTATTAGAATGGCCTCTAAGTGCTGTGGAGATTGGTCGTTGGGACAGCGGCAGGTAATATTGCGAAAAATATACAAATCACCTGCTCTCGCTTGCTCCAACAAAGCCCGCGCGCTGGGCTCAAATGTTGCTCCTTCATTGCGAATACGCTGCATGGGCACCGTGCTGCTGGTGCGAATGACTTCAAAGCCTAACGTTTTACACCGCGCATTGATGTCGTAATTGAGAAGTACTGCTGCAACCCCTCGTTGAGCTTTCAGTTCTTGTGCCCCCATTTGACTACTATTGGAAGAATAACGTCCCAAATGAGCGGTGGCGCGCATCGCTCGTACGGGTATACTTTTGGTTGTTATCGTATCTTCCCCAAGAACCACCTTCAAAACCACCCAGCCCACTTTACTAGGGTGAAGGTCAAAATGCCCTGCGCGCCCTGTTACGTTTACCGCTTCTTGCAAGAAATTACCGTTGGAATCTGCGTATTCAAGGGTAACGATCAATTGTTCTAGTTCTACCACTTCCCCCTGACTTGTTCGCAGGTCAATGGTGTTGTATATTCCTGCCAAAAGGTGTTGTTTGGGATAACTTAAGCCGACTTCTAGCGATAAGAGCGTTTGCGCCAAGCTGCTGGAAGCGTAGGATAGTAATAAGGACAAAAAGAGGACGGTATAACAAGCGACATTCATAGTAAGGCATTTTTGGGATGATTAAGAATACCTACCAAACGCGGTTCCTAGTTTTTGTTACAAGTTGTACTTGTTCAAGTCTTTTATTGCTCGTAAGAATCACTTACTTATTATCGAATAGTTCTATGACTTCCAACGCCTCACAATAATCATTGAAGGTGGGGCATTTATTACTTTCAAACAATTTTTTATAAGTACAGAACAAAAAAGTGGAGTAATTTGAAAAGCGTTAAATTGTTGGTGTGAAATCAATAATTAACGGGTACAAACTACTCCAGATGAAAGATAGTGAAAAGGAATTACAAGAAGCATTAAGTAGTCATTTTGCAGGGGATTTAAGACGATTAAGGTTATTAGTAAAGCTAATATTAGGGCTGTTGAAGTTAGGCACGGTGAGTTACTCCAAACTGAGCAAAGTGATCAATACGAGTGTAAAACGAGCCTCTAATTTTAAACGAATTCAACGTTTTGTTCGTCATTTTAATTTTTGTGAGCGGGCGTATATTCAGTTAGTATGGCGCTTGTTTGTGGGAAAGAATAATTGGGTTGCTCTAAGTATAGATTGAACCAACTGGAAGTTTGGCACTCCTAACATCAACATCTTGTTAGTAGGAATTAGTTACAAAGGCACAGCGATACCACTAGCCTGGAAGATATTAGATAAGCAGGGTAATTCCCATACATCAGAGCGGGAGGCATTAATTGAAGGGCTATTAAAACGGCTCACACCTGTTCAAAAAAAACAAATCAGATGCCTGCTAGCAGATAGAGAGTTTATTGGTAAAGAATGGATTAGCTACTTAAAAAAACAGACCTTCACCTTTGTCATTCGAATTAAATCTAATACCCTAGTACGCAAAACAGGCAAATACAAAGAACGCTTTGCTAGAGATTTATTTAGGACTCCAAACTTTAAAGTCTTGCGTAAAAAGCGGGTGCTTTTGGGACACCAACTCTACCTTGCAAGGCAACAGATCAAGGATAAAGAGTGGCTTATTTTAATTAGTGATCAACCCCTATCAAACGGAAAAAAGTTTTACGGAGAACGTTGGGGAATTGAGGTTTTCTTTGCAGCTTGTAAAACACGAGGATTTAATTTTGAAGATCCTCACGTAGTTAAATTAGAGCGCATTTATAAGCTCGTTTTTCTAATTGCTCTCGCTTTTATTTGGGCCATTAAAACAGGGGAATGGCTCTTGAATAATGGATATACCATTCCCATCAAACGACTCAAGAACAGAAAGGCTAAACTCTATAGTATCTTCCGAGTTGGGTTTGATCATTTGCAAGAACTCTTGCTTAATTTTATCCCCTTTAACTACCTAATTCCTCTTTTGTCCTGTACTTAGGGTAAAAGTAATAACTAAAAAATGGCTGGTTATCTACACCTATTCTTAATATCTACTAATATAGTTGGATATCAAAACATTTTCTAAAAATAACTCTTATTTTTTGTATACTTGGGTTTATACAGTAGTTCTGAGTCCATCCTCCCCCGATCGGATCGACTCGAACGGGTTGGGACAAGCCCTAGTCCTGCGCGAGCTCCCTACAGGAGCACGCCCAGAACTAGGAATATCCCCCATTATTTTATCTTAGTGCGCTAAAGCACACACAACAAAATAACAGAGGATATCCCCGACTCCGTTGGCAACAATTCAAAATAAAAAATCTAAAAATGAATGTTATCTAGAACGTTTTTTCAAGCTTTTAAGTTATTGAGATATATTGATTCTAAAAATAATATTTCACAAAAAAAATCATCGTGCTTAAAACAAAAAATATATTCATAGATACACAAACTTTTTTTTCTAACAACTTTTCTTTAACAAAGAATTTACGCAGGCTTGCTGATTTTGGAGAACTCCAAATTGTACAAATATATTTGACTGAAATCACTATCAAAGAAATACAATCTAACATTAGAGGAGAACTCTCAAAAATCCCAAGATGAGATTAATAGATTCAAAAAAATAATTGGTAATAAAGGACGTATTTTGAAAAATATTACTGAATATAAAGAATATATTAATTTACCCAAATTAGATTTAAAAGTTGATTATGAAAAAATAAATGATGAACTACAAACTTTTATAAAAATTGGAAAGGTTGACATTATTCCTTTTGAATTAGCAAATATTACAAATATCATTTCCAAATATTTTAATGGTGAAAAACCTTTTGGAAAAGGTGATAAAAAGTATGAATTTCCTGATGCAATTGTACTCTCTGCTTTAGAAGAATGGTGTAAAAAGGAAAATAGTAGTATCTATATTATAAGTGGAGATAAAGATATGCTAGAATATAAATCTAGGAAACTAATCCCTATCCCTAATTTACGGGAAATGCTCAATAAGATCAATAGGCAATATAAAAGTGATCGTACTGACTGGATTAATTCTATTTACACCAATTCTGAAATAATCATTGAGGAAAAAATCAAAGAAAAATTTAAAGAAAATGTGTTAGATAATATTTGGTATGATATAAGTCTAGAAAATCTTAAAATATCTAGAATTCGATTATCTGAAGCTGCTATTGTTCAAGACGATCCCACCAAAGGTGAAACTGTATTCCAAATGGATGTTGACATAACCTTTTCAGCAGACATAGGATATGAAGATTACTCGTGTGGTTCATATGATAAAGAAGATGACATTTGGATGTTTGGGAGAGATACGAATGTAAATATTGAAATAAAAACGACTCAAACTGTTGAAATATTAATCGAAGCATTTTATGAAGATAAACTCATTGTAGGTATTGATGAATTCTCAATCATTTGTAGCTACTGTAGTATACCTGACTCTTATGAAATTACAGACAATTTAGATGGCTATATCCTCCAATTATAAAAACAAAACAATTGCCAACAAAATATATACGTCCATGCAGGATTTTGGGTTGGTGCTTAAAGCTCGTGGCATGGCTTACACCGCAAAATCGCAGATTTTGCTTGTACTGATGAAAAAATTACAAGCAAATTCTGCGATTCTGCTATTTGCAGGTGCAACATTTTTTATTCATGTATTCTGCACAGGCGTATATACCGACGTTAGCTTTCATCAAAAAAACGAAAAATAAAAAACAATGTTTGACTTTACGGTAAAATCATCTGAAGAAGAAAAGCGAAAGAGAATTATGGTTCAGAACTGAAATGACTCATAGGCAATTTAAAGCCTTGGCTCACAAGTTAAATAGTGCTGACATTGAAAACGAATTAATTAATTTAGACTATTTCACTAATCAACTTACTGTCGCACGAAATCTTGATTTAGAAAATGTTGAAATGTGGTTAAAAAATTCTTGGAATACAGAAATTGTTCTTTTTCATAATAAAAGCATCATTCAGAAGAGGTTATTCTAAAGATCTTTCTATTAAAAAATAACCCTTGTAAATCAAGGTGTTACAATATGAGCAATGGTTTTAGAATAAGGTCTAATATCAGGTTCTCTAATTCCCAATCTGGGTAATGATATGATAGTTTTTTTACTTTCATTTTATAATGTTTTACTCAGCACAAAAAGAAAAAACAAGCTCTATAGTATTATAATAAAAGAGTCATCAATAAATGCGTTCGGATGGTAATACAAACAAAAAATAACAGCATAGTGTCTCTAATTATCAGACTTCGATTCACCCTCCTGTATACAAATCCATCTTTTCCTCTAGCCAATCACTAAACGTCGTGTCGTCTACATCCACAATTTCGTTGCCGCGCTCTGGAATGGTCACGCCAAACTCTTTAATGACCCACGCCCGAAACTTAGGATTAACCCCTTCGTCTTCGGGCTCTCCAATTTCTAGATTCCATTCCTTGACTGACAAGTCTAAATCAGCAGAGCCAATTTCATCGTACCCAATCGCCAAAAGGCGTATAAAATCCACAAAATTATCAGCCAATATATACAAATCGTCTCCTTCTGATCCTAGGTGTACAATGCGTTGTCGTTGGTTATCATCCAACCAAAAAGCATACAACGACCCATCGGGTGCCGTTCCGAAAATCCCAAAGCGATCCGATAAAGCATCGGTATCCAGCCAATATTTCATAGTGTCGCCATCATCGGCACTCAAGTTAAAATAGCCACTGATGGGCTGCCCATTTTTATCGACCCACGCACACAATTTTTTTAGGGCGAGCGGAAGGGTTATCGTCGAGGGGATGCCTTGTTTCAGGCGTTTATAAAAGTTCATAATCATTGGTTGAAAGGTGATGGTCACATGGAATCGTTACTCCTCTTCCACCGAGGCAATTAAAATCTCTAAAATGGCACTCGCTGCGGTAGCAATCACTGTTCCTGGGCCAAATACGCCCGCTACACCTGCTTCGTACAAGTAAGCATAATCTTGGGCAGGAATGACCCCGCCAGCGACCACCAAAATATCGGGACGTCCCATAGCTTCGAGCGCAGCGATGATGGCAGGTACCAAGGTTTTGTGCCCCCCTGCTAACGACGAGACCCCTAAAATATGTACATCGTTCTCAACGGCTTGCTTGGCGGCTTCTTTGGGAGTTTGAAAACAACTGCCCGATGTCTACATCAAACCCTAAATCCGCAAAGCTGGTCGCGATAACTTTCGCTCCTCGATCGTGGCCATCTTGGCCGAGCTTGGCCACCATGATCCGAGGGCGCCGCCCTTCTAATGCAGCAAAGCGATCCGCTAAATCTAGTGCCTGTTTGAAGTCTTCGTTTTTAGCAATTTCTTTAGAATACACGCCTGAAATAGCGCGGGTATTGGCTTTATAACGACCGTAGACAGCTTCTAAAGCATCGGAAATTTCGCCGAGGGTAGCGCGTAGGCGAGCCGCGTCGATGGCCAAGGACAAGAGGTTGCCTTGTTTATCTTGGCCGCTTGGGTAAGTGCGGCGAGGCTTTTTTGTACAGCAGATTCATCGCGGTTGGCACGGAGTTGGTTTAAGCGTTTGATTTGAGATTCGCGCACAGCGGCGTTGTCTACTTCCAAAATATCCAAAGGATCTTCTTCTTCTAAACGGAAAACATTGACACCAATAATTTGATCTTTGCCGCTATCAATGCGGGCTTGTTTGCGGGCGGCGGCTTCTTCGATACGCATTTTTGGAACCCCTGTTTCGATGGCTTTGGCCATACCGCCGAGTTCTTCTACTTCTTGGAGATGCGCCCAAGCTTTTTCGACTAGTTCGTTGGTCAAATATTCTACATAATAAGAGCCCGCCCAAGGATCAATGGCCTTGGTAATATTGGTGTCTTTTTGGATGTACAATTGCGTATCGCGGGCAATACCTGCGGAAAAATCCGTTGGTAGAGCAATCGCCTCGTCAAAGGAATTGGTGTGCAACGATTGGGTGCCGCCAAAAACAGCCGCCATCCCTTCGATACAGGTACGCGCCACATTGTTAAATGGATCTTGCTCAGTTAGACTCCAGCCAGAGGTTTGGCAGTGTGTCCGCAACATCAAGGATTTTACACTTTTGGGTTGAAATTCGTTCACTAATTTTGACCAAAGCAACCGCCCTGCCCGCATTTTAGCAATTTCCATAAAATGGTTCATTCCAATCCCCCAGAAAAAAGACAAGCGCGGTGCAAACGCATCAATATCTAACCCTGCTTGAATGCCTGTTTTGATGTATTCCAAGCCATCGGCTAGGGTGTAGGCCAACTCTAAATCCGCAGGAGCGCCCGCTTCGTGCATGTGGTAGCCGCTGATCGAAATAGAATTGAATTTAGGCATGTGCGCGGCCGTGTATTCAAAAATATCCGCAATAATCTGCATGGACGAAGCAGGCGGATAGATGTACGTATTGCGCACCATGAATTCTTTGAGAATATCATTTTGAATGGTACCCGCCAAGGTGGCTTGATCAACGCCCTGTTCTTGCGCAGCTACAATATAAAAAGCCATAATGGGCAATACAGCGCCGTTCATGGTCATCGAAACCGACATCTTATCCAATGGAATTTGATCGAACAAGATCTTCATATCCTCTACACTGTCAATAGCTACACCTGCTTTTCCTACATCGCCTGTTACACGTTCGTGGTCAGAATCATAGCCACGATGCGTCGCCAAATCAAAGGCCACGGACAGCCCTTTTTGTCCTGCGGCCAAGTTGCGGCGGTAAAAAGCATTGCTCTCTTCTGCTGTTGAGAACCCCGCATATTGACGGATCGTCCAAGGGCGAATGGCGTACATTCCACCATAGGGGCCACCCAAAAAAGGAGCTAGCCCTGCTGTAAATTCGTGGTGGCGCAGTTCGGCAATATCTTCCGCCGTATAGGTTGTGTGTATGTCTATATTTTCGGAGGTTTCCCAAGTTTGGTTCGTCGTATTACTACTGTTAGCCAACTCGTTGGGCTGTATGCTAGAAAAATCGGGTCGTTTCATACCTAGTTTTTGATTTTTGAGCTAACAAGATAGGCTTTTGCCCTCTAAAAATAAGCTATTATTGTGTATCTTTCTAAGAACAAGCTGGCTAAGGAATGGTTGCCTCCCGCCCTACTTGTCTTCTTATACCTACTGTTTTATTCAAACGGCTCCCTTATTCAAATTGCTTTTTATGCCTACTCCCATCCAATTGCCCTATCCCGACGACAGTATCTCCTTTTTTGAAGCATTCAAAATTGCCAGTGAAGCCTATTGGCAAACAGCCGACTTGCAACCAGATACCTATGGGTTTCAAATTCAACCCAAAAGTCGTTGGAACCAAGGCTTGACCAAAGAAGAAATCGAAGCGTTTGAACAAGTACTGGGTTTATCTTTTCCCACGCCCTTGAAAAACTATTACCGTGTAATGAATGGGCTTAGTTTACCTGCGGTTAATATTTATGGAAACAGTGGCAGTCCGCCCGCTTATCACAACAGTCTGTATCATTATCCTGAGGATATAGCGCTTGTTCAAGAAAAAATAAATTGGATTTATAAAGCCAATAATACGACCGTACAGCAGCTCCTCGATCAAGGCGCTTCTAGAATTTTTCCTATTTATGGACATCGCTTTTTGTTGACCGATCATCCAACCACAATGATTTTGTCCATGTATGGCGACGATATTATTCCTTGGACGACTTCTATTGGGGAACTCCTTGCTAAAGACCTTCTACGTCATTACCGTTTTCCTATTGCCTTTGAGGAAGAGGCCGCAGGCTATCTAGCCCCTAGATTTTGGTAAGTCGTCTATCTTTTTCCTCTTATCGTCGGGATAGGTCTTTTGAAAAAAAATGTATAAAATTATTTATTTTTAATTGATAATGATAATTCTAAAAAGATAGGCGAGCAATAACTAAGTCCCTTAAAGGAGTTGATAGGAACAGAGCTTGCTTTTTCGACTGAAAAGGGTTATATTAGGCACTTCTATTGACGATGGTGTCCTTTAACTAAACTATAACTCCAACGATGCGAAAAAGCAAGATTGCCAAACTCTTTGACTGGGCTTCCTACCAAACGGCTCAAACGGCCTTAACTCAGTCTCCCGATGATAAATCTACCCTCAAAAAAGCCAGTGAACAAGATAAAGCACTGCGCGCCTTTCAGTCCAGTGTTACCAAAGACATCAAATTAGGCTTAAAAGCCTTGCAAGAAGCTGTGAAAAAGGGGAGGTTGCCTCAGTACCTTACTTTTTACAATTAGACTATTTTACCCAAGCGGTAGAAGGCACGGGAAGTTTGCTCATTCTAGGCACCCAGCCTGCCATTCGAAAAGCCTTTGTGGCAGCAGGTAAAACCCCCGAAAAGGTCAACTTATCTTTTGGACTAGCAGAGTTGGATGCCAATAATATACTGCGTTTCATTCCTGAAAAGAACGGTATGAAAGTAAAACCAAAACCTTTGGTGGATGCGCTCAAACAAGCTCCTATTGCGAAGAGCAATCCAGGGTTTTGGTCAAAGCGCAAGGTCAATAATGTCATTATTGGAGCGGCAGAGGAATCCGCTGACGAGGCGTTAACAGGCGATAGTGATTTAGTAGACGAAGCGGTCACTTATACGGAGAAAGGTCAAGGATCGGAAGTGTACGATGCTTTCAAGTCTTTCGTCAACCGCGATTATCTCAACAGCGACGGCACCCGCAATGCCGAATACTATGCCCAGACGCTACAACAAGTAGACGGCTGGATCGCGCAGCTGCAAGAAGAATTCAAAGCAAAAGGCGACAAACAGCTCAAAGCCGCGTATCAAAAAATGGGCAAGATGATGTTGGCCTTTAAGAAGAAGGTGCAGCAGGAAATGAATACAGGACAAACACAGAATATCAACGAAGAGAGTAACTTGTCAAGGATTGCCCAAGTATTTGACCGTACCATCAAAGCCTACCAAGCCAGCGAAGATCCTTACCAGCAGTCCATCTTAAAAGGAAAACTGGAACGTACCTTGCTAGAGTTAGAGCAGAAGATCAATGGCGATGAAAGCCAAACGGAAGCCCTGTCTTTGCAGCAGCGTTTTACAGCAGCTTTGGCGGATTTGCCTATGGGCGAGCGTCCTATAGATCCAGCGGTGCAAAAGCAGATTGATGCGCTGGTGACAGACATCGCCGACTTACTGGCACAGCATCAACAAGCCCCTATGGCTTAATTTCACCCTTTAACCTAAAAAATATGAGATTATACCTTGTTTTACTGCCCTTACTCTTATTCGGACAAAGCAATTTATGGTCTTGGCAAACAACCACAACAATGACAAGAGAAGATATACAAGCGCAGTTGCGTGAGAAACAACAAGAGTTGGACGTGCTTTTGACGGCTAATAATTTATCGGTGACGGCTTTAGCCCCCCAGCAGCAGACTATTTTGAAAGAGGCTTATGGCGTGCTGGGGCTGACTTTTATTGGTAAAAAAACATTCATTAATTACGTGACCACTTGGATTGATGCTTTTATAAATATCTCAAGCGAGTCTAAAAGACAGGATGTATGGTTGAACACAAAATTAGTAACAGCTAGTTTAGAAGGTAAGATAAGTCGCCCTAAACTTCCACTCTCTAAATTGCTATGGGAAAAATTAAAAGAGGAGCTGAGTAATTTGGAAAAAGAAGATACCCCAGAAGCAATTCGTTCTGCACTGCACAATGGCTTTTTAGCATTTAAGGAGGATATTACGAAGAAATTTATGTTGTCTAAGCATTACAAGAAGAATAAAAATTACTATAAGAAAATTGACGAAAGTTATTTTGATGAAAGTATTATGGACGCTGATGATTTTAACAGCTGGTTGAATCAGTTAGTTGAGGAGAAAGAAGAAAGGTCAGAAACGTATTCAGAGGAAATCATGGTGTGGTTATCTACGGTAGGCGACTCTTTAAACAGCTACAGTTACACGAAAGGTAGTAGCGTTGACTTGCTTTTATTAAAAAAGGAACTAGCATCTGTTTTTTCTAGCGACAACTACGACGCGTTTGTTAGGAAAGGTCTTGGAAAGTATATTGATACCCTTCTGGATAATATTAAGAAGAAAGAGCTTTCCCAAAAAGAGATAGCTACAGTAATTAGTAGCGAACTCAGAAAGATTAGTCAAGTAGACATTGTTATGTATTTTAACCACGATTATTACAAGAGATATGATAGCAATAATTTTAATAATATGATTGGAAATGTTCTACCTTTAGATCATCTTTTCATTGAGGCTATTGAAAAGGCAAGTAAAAAAAGCTTCAGAAACGAATCAGACTACGCCGCTTTCAATGAAGCTTACAATAAGTGGGCAGTAACGATTATCAATGAAATTAACAGCATAACAGAGGCAGATACCTTATTTCATGCGAGTAAAATTCGTTTGGGAATAGCTGCACTGGACCAAGGAAATGAAATAGCAATGGATTTGTCCAATCGCCTTTATGAATTGGTGGGAACGCATCGAAAAGGAATGCTATTGAAAGAGTTCATTGCTCAGGTCGCCTCAAAAATCAATAAGGTGGCGGCACAACCAGAGCAAACAGTTTATGAGGCTTGGGCAAACAAGCAGGCTGCTTTTCCATTGAATTATCCCAATAACCTGAAAGAAGTCCTTAAGGATTCTAGAGCGGAGGCGAGTTACACGGAATACTCGGAAGAGTTGGATAGCTGGGCTACAGCTTCTATGGATATCGTTAAAAAAATTGGGGATAGTAATCGAGGTTTAAAAGGAGCTAATTACAAGACGGCATTGCTAGTTAAAGAACTGGCCTTTTTGTTCAATAAAGATGTAGAGGGAATCGAAGGAATTGCCTTTATCTACAAGGATTATTTACAACCTGAATTGGAAGGGTATGGCAAAGACACGATTAAACTAACGGAGATTCATGAATATTGGAAAGGTGCCTTAGAAAAAGCACAAGTTAATCAAGTCTTAGATAAACAATACCATCAACAACTCATCACTACTTATACTCCGGCGGCAGTAGAGCACTTTATAGACTCTATGAAGTTTATTTATCCAAGTAGTATTGATGTAGAAAGTGTATTGTCCAATTGTGTTATTAGAAAAGAAAAAGCACCTGTCCGTGCACTCAATGGTGCTAATCCTGACACATTAGTAGCAAGTTATACCTTAAATTGGAAGAACCGAGCTACGCTACTAGAAATTGCAGTAGATGATGGTGTTGTGGGAGAGGTGCCTGTCGCGGCTTCCGCTAAACACTTAGTGGAAGTGGTAAAAGACAAAGTAACGAGTACCATAAGCTCGCTCTTACCAGATTGGAGTAATTCAGCTATTGATATAATAGACACTAAGGTGTCTGGAATGGTTAGTGCCACCTTGCGAACGCCTGTTCCTGCAGATGTGATTAATTTTTCTATACCATTAAAAATTAACAAACAGTATAACGATGGGAAAGAGGTGGTCTTTCTTGATATCGGTAATTTTACGGATGGAAACATCAAGTTTAGAAAAGTAAGCCCCTACGGTATCAGCAGAACGTCTATAGCAAAAGTAGGGAAGACAGAATTTAGGGGAACGACAGCTATCCACACCATAGAAGCAGTGATAGATATTAGCGATATCGCCCTTTCAAAAGCAGTAGCAGCAGGGGTTGGGGTTGCAGGTGGAACGGTAAGTACAAGCCATATGCCAGGCAGTTATGTGTTCACGTTTACCCTACAAGTTGTGTCTACATTAAATAACGATCAATTGAGTGCTACTATCAATGTAGATAATAGTAACGTCACTACTAGCGACTGTCCTTTGTTAGAGGCCAATGAAACTATTGTACCAGCAGTAACCACAGTACAAAATTACAATGCCTTTCAGTAGAAGAAGGGCCATGAAATAACTCTCGCCAAATAATTGGAGGAGCTGGAGCCATTTCAAAAACTTGAAATGGCTCCATTTTGTTGGAAGCACCTTCGCTGCTTTCAGATCGCTTAGCGCCTTTTTTGGTCGATAGACTCCTAGTATAATTAACAAAGAACATGAAGCTATATCTTTTTTTGTTACCCTTACTCTTATTCGGACAAAGCAATTTATGGTCTTGGCAAACAACGACAACAACAATGACAAGAGAAGATATAAAAGCACAATTGCTTAACAAACAACAGGAGCTGGACGCACTTTTGACGGCTAATAATTTAACGGTTACTGCTTTAGCCCCCCAACAGCAAACTATTTTGAAAGAGGCCTATGGCGTATTGGGCTTGACGTTTATTGGCAAAAAGACATTTATAGCGTATGTGCAGGATTGGATAGAGGATTTTGAAATAGTATTAGCCAATGATGATGACAGTACGATCGTACTGGTGGTAAAAGACATTCGCCGTTCTTTAAGAGGAGAAATTCAGAATACTGATTTTCCAATATCCAAGCTCATTTGGAACGCTTTTGATAAGGAACTAAAATCCTTGGGCAAACAAACAAATCCTCAGGCATTGCGTCATGCTTTACGCAAGGGGTTAAGTAGCTTTAGTGCTACAATGAACAACAAATCAAAGTTGTCTGACCATTTTAAAGAGAAAGGCAACAAAAAGGAATATAAAGCTATTTCTAAGGATGATTTGAACGAACAGATCCTATCTGCACGACAATTTGAAGGGTGGCTGTTGGGCTTTAGTAATAAGGCAGACGTGGAGAATAAAACGAAAGCGAAAGAACTAGCTCAAGAAGCAAAAGAATTTGACCTAGCGTACAGCACATGGTTCAATGAGCAGAAGATGCTGTTGAGTAATATAGTAAGTGAGGACAGAGGTACAGACTCTACCAATAGCATGTCTAAAGCAAAGTTTGTTGCAGTTTTATTAAATGAAAATAAAAAATGGGAAACAGCGCAGCCAGAATTAGGGAAAGAATTAAGCCAACAAATTCTTAATAATTTGAAAGGGGATTCCTTGAGTATAAAGGACTATGTCAATGCAATGAATAAAGCATTGAATGAACTCTCTACACCCATGCCAATTATTGCTGCAAACTGGTATAAAAACCGACAGTTTCCAATTTTAGCGGGTGTAAAAACAGTATTAACAACAGAAAATGAGGGGAGTAGTGATTACGATATTGTAGAAGAGTACATTCAGTGGTTCGCACAGGTTGGAGGTGTTGTAGATAGCTTAAAGCTCCCTAGCAATAGACAATTTGTAGCCGAAAAATTGGGAAAAGGGTTTTCCAGTACATTAGGTACTCCAGAATTACAAGTTTTTCTGCCCGAATTGAAAGAGCAAGTTTTGAGTTATAACAAGAAGTTTCTTTCGATAGAGGAAACGGCTCAATTATGGAAAACGGCTGTTGGAGCGTTAATTAGAAATTCAGATTCTTTGGTCGCGAATTACAATAGGTTGAAGAAGGCTGGGAGCCGTCCAGATAGTTTAGATCAAGTATTGCTCGGTCAAGCGGGCATAGATACCTTGCAAGCCATGTTCAAAGCAGCATTAAGACCCCTCCCTAAACTGGCTGCTTTAGCTAATGGGGAGGCCATAGCGTTGGTCTTAACCCTCAATGATGGAACTGTTTTGACCAGTAACATACAAACTAAAGTGAGCCGAGAAAAACAGATTCCTTTTGCCTTGGCAAGTGGGTTGGAATTATTGGTAACGAAAGGAAAAAGTGCTTACAATTTCAAAGAAACAGCCCTACTGAGTCAAAGCCCTATTGTCATCAGCAAGCAGCAAGTGAGCGTGGATTTTGAGTATTCTATCCAGTTCTCTAAAGACAGAGGTTCTTCCGAAATAGGGGGTGGAATTGGTATTGACACTGGAATTACTACTAGTGTAGAAGACAGCGAAACAAACAGTACTGACCTTACAGATACAAAAGGTACTGTAGTAGGTGGCAATGCTTCTAGTACGACGGGGATTACTGGTAAAACAGACTTTAGTCTATTTGGCTTATTTGAAGCAGGGGCAGAAGTGAGCGAAGAGATTACTATAGGGGGGCATAAAGATTGGACAGAGGAGACATCCACAACAACGGGTAAAAGTAATACGACTACCGTAGGTACTACGACCTCTATGAACGTAAATAGTAATTCCAACTGGAATGCTACCGTTAACCACGGGCAAGATAGTGGACATTTTACCATAAAAGGAAGTCTAGTGTCGTCGCAAATAGATACCAACGGAGGAACAATGCAGCTCTCTATTGAATTGCTCTCTATTGAATCTCCAAACATGAAAGGTTTTGCTATCAAAAAATCAACTCCAGAGCAAAATAAGACGGTTCGTTGGAAAAAATAATTTTTTTTGACTTTTGAATGTAATACACGACAAAGAGCGTTCTAACTCCACGCAGGATTAGAGCGCTTCTTTTTTTGTCGTCTTGAACCCTTGTGTTATTTCAAAATCCGAGCGTAAAGTGGAAGGCTTGAGGAACAAAAAGCGATAGCAAACAATGCCCATCGCTTACTTGTTCTTTATTTGTCATTTATAAAGGCTTTAGCGCCGTTTTAAACAACTTTTTAAGAATTATTCGTTAAGTTTGGTGATAATAAACAACGGTGCTGTTAGCGGCTGTAGCTGTTTACTGGTGGCTCCTGCCCTGCTAAAATAGTTGACCTATCCCCTACTTTTGAACCCTTATAATTTCCTCCCCTCCTTTCACTTTTTAATTTTACTACCTACATCATGAGATATGTTATTATTGGATGGCTTTGCTGGATGATCAGCAGCAGTACTTGGGCACAGAGCCCTAAAGAAGCCCTTTCGGGGCGTTGGGAAGACGATGCTTCTACGAGCGGTAATTCTTACCAGTTTGTGATGGACGACGATTACTTGGCGTTTGTAAAGGTACCACAAGCTAAGATTTTAGAGCCGTTGCCGATGCCGCGCAAAACCCTCAATACTTATACTTGGGTGGATGCGCGCCATGTGCGCTATGCCAAATTGCCCGATCAAAATCCGTTGCGCGCCAAGCAAAATCCACCCAAACACTCCTTGTTGCGCGTGGATTCTATCGTCAAAGATTTATTGTACGTGACCCTGTCGGATGACAGTTGGTTGAGTAAGGATTTAGATTCTATTTTACAGGTAGATGTGGCCGTGAATTACCGCCGTTTGTTTAGCAATCGCAAAGTGCGCTACCGCCGCCTCAACTTAGAGAAGCAACGCAATCGCGCGCGGCTGTTGGGTCTTTGGGAAGACCGTAATTCCAGCGATTCGGTCTCGCTACAGTTTTATGTGGAGAAGGGAATTTTTGGTTTTTCTAAAGTAGAAGCAAAAGATGCCGCCGCGCCTACCGCCATCAAACCCAATGCAGGCTATTATTACCAGTGGATTACGGATGATATTTTGTATTACCGCCGCCAAGAACGCACGGGTTTTGTTGGAAAAAGTAAGAACGAGAATCCCAATATCTACACCTTAATGCGCATTGAGGAATTGGACAGAAAAACGTTGAAGGTCACGCTTTCGGCTCGGCCTTTTGATGAGGCGGGCTTGGATTACATCAAACAGGAAAACCAGTTGAATACTTATTTTCAGGACAATGTCCTTAAATTTACTCGTATTCCAATCGTGGAGCAACCTACCGATCCTGATTTATAATTTCTTCATGGCGAAGGGCTTTATTGCAATAAAGCCCTTACCGCTAAAGTGTCTTACACCGCTACATCGTATTCGCGCAAAGCGCTATTGAGCGAGGTCTTTTTATCGGTACTTTCTTTGCGTTTGCCAATAATGAGCGCGCAAGAAACTTGGTAAGAACCAGCAGCAAATTCTTTGGTATAACTACCCGGAATAACCACCGAGCGCGCAGGCACCCGCCCCTGATAGATTACTGGCTCCTCGCCTGAAACATCAATGATTTTAGTGGACTGAGTAATGGTCACATTCGCTCCCAACACCGCTTCGCGCTCTACGCGTACGCCTTCCACAACAATACAGCGCGAGCCAATAAAACAGTTGTCCTCAATCACGACAGGAGCTGCTTGCAAGGGTTCTAATACCCCTCCAATCCCAACGCCTCCACTGAGGTGTACATTCTTTCCTATTTGGGCGCAAGACCCGACCGTTGCCCAAGTATCCACCATCGTTCCGCTGTCTACATAAGCGCCAATGTTGATGTAACTGGGCATCAAAATCGTCCCTGGGGCTACAAAAGCGCCGTGGCGTGCAATGGCATGAGGGACAACCCGAACGCCTAGCTTAGCGTAATTTTTCTTCAAAGGAATTTTGTCGTGAAACTCAAATGGAGGAACTTCAATCGTTTCCATTTTTTGGATCGGAAAATACAAAACGACGGCCTTTTTAACCCATTCGTTAACTTTCCAATCGTCTCCATCGGGCTCGGCAACGCGGAGCGTTCCTGCATCTAGTAAATCAATGACCGTGCGGATGTGTTCTTGGGTGGCGGCTTCTTTTAATAAAGCGCGGTCGTCCCAAGCAGCTTCGATAGCAGTTTGTAATGCTTTCACTGGTGTGTTATTTTTAAGTGGCTATGATAAGTTATTGCTTGTTGCTCTTTTTTTCCGTTTCTAAGGTAGCGCCTGCCAATTTGGTTAAAATTTCGGGATGCTGTTTTAGGTAATAATACCAATAGTAGCTGTTGATAAATACAATGGAGGGGCCAAACTTAGTAGAGGCGTGGAAGTGTAACGTCACTTTTTGCCAAAACAGTACTTTGGTTTCTTCTACTTTAGCAATGCTGTCGTAGGTGTATTGCAATGATTTGAAAAAATTGGAAACATAGAGGTAGTCTTCATCCATTGCCACCCACTTGATACGCGCAAACAACAGATAATATAACCCTGCCGTAGAGACGACAAAGGAAAAAACAATGCCCCGCGCCATCATGGGTGTCAAGGGTTCTTTGAGGGTGCTCAAATCACTAAAAAGTAGGACGATGGTTAAGCCACCAAAAAAGGTGAACCAAAACATGGGGAGCAACAGTTTCAACGTCAGGGTCCAAGGGGACGATACGACTTGCATGTCTGAAAGGATTGGTCTAAATAATCTACAATAGTACAGCTTTTTTCTGAGAGTCGGTAAGGCTGTCTAAAGGGATTCCGCTTCTGCTAAATCTTAGCGGCTGGGCCAACAATGTTTTCTTGTGACAAATAAAGCTTATCGTTCCAAGTAACCACAAACCTCTCAAAACGTCTCTATTATAGTTGCTGCTTCCTATTTTTCTAAAAAAGTTATTTCCACTTGTTCACGATATACACACCGACCAAGATAAGTCCCATGCCGACATAATGCAAGGGAAAGAGCTGCTCTCCATCCAACAATCCCCACAAGACGGCAATCACAGGAATGATATAAGTCACCGCCGTAGCAAAAACTGTAGAAGTCATTTGAATGAGCACATTAAACAACACTAAGGCAATGGCCGTCCCTACAATACCCAGAATAGCCAAGTAGCCCAAAGAGTACCAAGATTGGGGCGTTGTCCCCACCACACTCAAAAAATCGGTGGTCAACAAATAGCCGATGCCCACTGGGCCAATAAATAACATGGCCACAGCTGTCAGCGGCAAGGGCTCCAACATCCCTAATTTTTCTTTTAGTAAATTGGCATTCGTAGCGTAACAAATCGTAGCAATAACTACTAAAATAGCATAGGAATTCATGCCCCCTAATTGCCCCTCGCCCTGTACAAAACTCAAGCCCAAGGTGCCTATAAAACCAATAATAAGCCCCAGCAATTGTTCCTTCTTCCAAGCCGTCTTAAAAAACAACAATCCAATAATGAACGCAAACAATGGTGTCAACCCATTGAGTACGCCTGCCACAGAACTCGCCAACTCCGTTTCCGCTTTCGCAAACAAAAAGGCAGGAATCAAATTGCCCATAAAGCCCGTCAGCGCCACGTAACCCAACTTATCCCTCGGAATTTTGGCCAAAGAAGGCAGTGCCCAAGGCAACAACACTAAGAAGGAAAAGACCACTCGCAGCGCTCCAACTTGGCCTGGAGAATAAGCCTCTAACCCGCGCTTTATCAAAATAAAAGAGCTGCCCCAAATGAGAGAAAGAATAAGCAGCAACGCGATAGGAAGGTACTTGGAAGTAGATTTTGGAGTAGTTTGTTCGTCTAAGATCATGATGGTAGGCCGCGTGTTAGAAAAAGGTAGGAACAATTGCCCGCAATGTTACTACATTTTTATGGTTTCCTTGCTTTCGGGCAAAAAAAACGCTCCGATGATTCATCGGAGCGTAAGAAGCGATTAAACGCTTATTATTTTTTTTTGAAGTCTACAAGGAAGCACCACGTACACGGCCAATATAGTTAGGGTTGGTTTTGTCTATAATTTGATAAGTTGCTACCGCTCCACAACCTCCTAATAAATCCTCTACTTCTTTACAAACTAAGTTTTCGGCGTAAAAAAGGCGCTCAGCTTGTGGAAACTTCGGACTATATTCAGAAAGAGCAGAAAAACCTTTGGCGTAACACAAGGCGTTAACCGCAGGCTGCCAAGCCGTCAAGTGAACATTTTTGGAGGTCGTTGTAGACGGCTCTTCGTAACGGCGAGTCATGAATTGACTGAGTTGCACCCAATGTTGTTGTGCTTCTGGGCGCTTATAATCTGCAGCGGGTATATTGGTGCTAATAAAGGGAACAGCTTTTTCTTGATTCATAGACAAGGTACCGACAAAGCTAATGCTTTGGTTACCTCGGTAGTGAAAGGTATCAAGCGATTCCATTTCGTAACTGGAAAACACGAGAGTTCGTGCGTCATTCTCCGTATCAATGATTCGGTAATAAGGCAAGCGTGCTTTTAGTTGATCGAGGGTTGCCGTAGGCAAATCGACGGTTGGAGCAATTTGCAGCGACAAAAAATCAATATTGGCTTGCTCTAAGTGCTGTTGCAACACCATCAAGTCACTGTTCTTGTCCAAGGTCAAATTGGCAATGCGCACGGTCGCTTCTTCTACAACGGGCATTTCTAATAAGGCGTGTCGATCGCTTGGTTGTTGTTCTTTTAGAAACGAACAAAGAACGATACAAGCCATAAAATTAAATAAAATAATGGCATTGTTGCGCAAGACAAAACCAATAAATCCAGAAGCTAAGAAAAACAACATTACCAATAGGGCATGGTTGTTTAGAAGTTCATTTACCCAAGTGTTGGTGGGAACGATGGTGCCTAACGTGAGGCCGCCCACCACTACTATACCAGCTACATTAAAGTAAGGCGTGGAACTAATTTTGTTGAAGGTCATAATCTGATAAGATACGGTTCTATTAGTGTTGGTTAATGCGAAGATAGCTCTTTCTATTAAAAGTTGGGACGATAGGAAAAGCATCTTATTATTAAAAAACTGTACGTTGTACGTTAACTCGTAAATCCGTGCAGTGGTCAAAATTTCGGCGATAGCCAAGAGCTTATAGTACTAATAGACACCATAAGATTTCTTGTATTATAGTATAGTCGTTAACAGTGGTAGTCGCTACTCTTAGTAACCCATATTCTTGTTAGCAGCTAGCAAATGTTTAGAACCAATAGAAAGAAGGATATTTTTCCTAAAAAAACTATCTTTAAACTTCTAACGCCTCGTAAGGTCTATTTATTGTTACCAAAGGCGATACCCCTATTTGCGAACTGTCTTGCCTCTAGCCAAATATCGTTCCAAGATGTTAACACATTTTAACGAAGCATTGTTTCGAGGGGTTTGTTAGCTGAGCCGTCAACTTAAACTTGCAAAATAAAGCATACTATTATTCAAGTTTATTTCAAGAAAATATGTCTTGCCAACAGCTCCTTATTCTTTTTCCAAAAGCCCTGCAAAGGTAACTAAATCTAATTAACCGCAAAACATCTGTACGGCTAAAAAGTTCATTATGAAGGCCTCTACCCAAGAAAAAGTATATTTCGCCTCTGACTTCCATTTAGGGGCTCCCGATGCCCAGAGCAGTCGCTTACGAGAGCAGAAAGTCTTGCGTTGGCTCTGTCACATCGAACAAGATGCGACCGCTATATATTTAGTAGGAGATATTTTTGATTTTTGGTTTGAATACCGAACAGTCGTCCCAAAAGGGGCGGTTCGTTTGCTCGGAAAGCTAGCTCAGATGAGTGATGCAGGCATTGACATTCACTGTTTTGTAGGCAACCACGATTTGTGGATGGCGGATTATTTGCCCCAAGAATTGGGTGTCACTGTACATCATAAGCCCCTGCAACTCACTCTGGGAGAGCAGCGCTTTTTTATTGCCCACGGCGACGGGCTCGGCCCTGCTGATTACGGCTACAAACGCCTCAAAAGAATTTTTGTCCATCCATTTTGTCAATGGCTATTTCGTTGGTTACACCCCGACTTGGGCATGCGCCTAGCGCGCTATTCTTCTCAAACTAGCCGCAGTGCCCAAAAAGAACCAGAGTACTTTTTGGGAGCCGATAAGGAATGGTTATTACAGTATTCCAATTTCAAATTGAAACAATATCCCGATTTGGACTTCTTTATTTTCGGACATCGGCATTTACCGTTGGATATTTTATTGGAGAATGGACACGCGCGTTATGTAAATCTGGGAGAATGGTTCGACTCTTGTACTTATGCAGTCTATGACGGGGAGCAATTGACCTTAAAGGCTTTTGAAAATCCTCTATTTAAACCCTTTGTTTATTCTACTGCCAAGACTTCCACCTTATGATCGTGCGCTATTGTTTCTTACTATTCTTATTACAGGGAGCGTTGTTAAGCCACAGCCAGAGCCCTTACAACTATCAGCTAATTGCTAGTATTGCCCAAAAGGCGCGCTGGATGGAGGTGGACAAAATGCAACAATTATACCTATTGGTGGGGGATCACAATTTGCAAAAATACGATGTCCAAGGAGAATTGCTCTATCGTTTCAACGAAAATAGCTTAGGCCCAATTACCTACATAGATGTTTCCAACCCTTTTCGGATCTTAGTGTATTACGACGATTATACCACCGTTATTTTTCTAGATAGAACACTGAGTGAGATACAGCGCCACGATTTATCCGCCTTGGATTTGCCTCAAGTAGAAGCTCTAGGAACTGCTTCGGATAATAATCTATGGTTATTTGACAACAACAGTTATACGTTAAAAAAACTCGATCAAAAAAATGAGGTCTTAGTCGAAAGCCTAGATTTAAACTTGCTACTTAGTGAGCCCCTCAATCCTGTCCGCTTATTAGAATCCAACAACCGCGTTTACCTCAACTCTCCCAACTTAGGTTTGCTGGTATTTGACCTTTTTGGTAATTATATCAAAACTATCCCCCTACTGGGCTTGGATTATTTCCAGTGTTACGAAGGGCAAATTTTTTATACCCAAGACAAAAAACTACAAGCTTATCATTTACTATCCTTTCAGTATAAAAATATTGATTTACCTGTCTTAGAAGGAAATCTAGAACAACTCTGTCTAGCACAAGACCGTTTATATGCAAAATATCCTACTAAAATAGAAATCATTCGCGTTCAAAAAAAATAGTTTAGCTTTTTTAGGTAAAAAATTTGGAAGTCCGCACGGCTTTGTCGTATATTTGTGTCGCTTTCAATAGAAGGTGACTGGCTTCTTAGCTCAGTTGGTAGAGCATCGGACTGAAAATCCGTGTGTCGGCAGTTCGAGTCTGCCAGAGGCCACTTAAGCGTTCTGATTTATTTCAGAACGCTTTTTTTGTGCCCCAAAACACCGCTCGTCAAGCAAGGGTGAGCACTCGCTATTCCAGCATCCGCACAGAACGACGCGTCCAAAAGCCGCCTAAAATAACCGCCACCAATAACAGGCCGCCACCAATCCACCACCACGGTAGGCCGCGCTCTTGTAGTAGAATGGGCCGTGGGTTGCCCAACTGGATAAACGGCGACCAAAAATTGGGATGCGCCAAAATACCACTGTTGTGCTCTAGATAATATAATTTTGCTTGTCGCAAAGCTTCTGCCTTGTTGACACCTGCCGCGAGTTGCTGGTAAAATTGCTCCATTACAACCGCCGTCGAATAGTCGTTCACCGTCCACAGGGAGACCACCATGGAGGGCGCGCCAGCATACATAAAAGAGCGGGCTAAAGAAAAGAGTCCCTCCCCTGTCTTAAATTGTCCATACCCCGTTTCACAAGCCGATAAGACCACCAGCTCAGCATTGAGTTCTAAATGAGAAATCTCGTGTGCCTCCAAAAAATTATCTTCTTCTTCGCCCTCTACTTCTGTAAAAATCAAGGACGACAAGAGCGGCACATGTTCGTTTACGCTGCCGTGCATCGCCAAATGCAAAATAGAGTACTGCTTGGCCATTTCTTTGAAAGCGGCTTCAGAAGCTTGTTCCTTGTATAAAAAACGCCCTTCGAATTGCTGTTCCAAAGCTTCAAGTTCTGCTTGTGCAGCAGGCAAATCGCGGATTTTTTTGCGCAAGTTGCGGTGCCGCATACTCCGTTCTGTAGAGACAGGTAGCGTGGACGCGTAAAAGGGAGCAAAGCCCAAAATCCCAGAGCGGGTAGGTTGTGCCATCGGGCGGTTATTCTGTGTCAGTAATCCCAACGAATAAGAATAACTAATGCTGTACTCCCGCAGCAAATAAGGCAAATCCGTATAAGGAGTGGTGGTTTCTACCGAGTCGGTCAGAAAAGCCTCAAAAGGAATTTGCGCCAGTACATTATCGGGCACAACAATAAGTTGTTTAATATTAGAGAGCTTGGATAAGGCAGGCGCTACAAGCACTTGGTAGGCTTGGTGCGCCAACTTATTGTAAGCGGCACTACTGTAGGGGGTCTTTTGGTCTTTGTTGTTGAAACGGCTCAACTGGTAGCGCAGTGATTTGACGAGCACCCGCAGCGTTTTATCCGATAAATCAACCCCCAATAAATGAACGTCTTGTTTGGTAATTGCCATGACATAGGCACTATCCTCCCAGAAATAATATTCCAAAATGGCGGTTTGTTCATTCGGCAAGACGGCTCGTGCCTCTTCGATGGAAATAATGGAGGAACCATATTTATAGTGGTAATAAGCAGGGTAATTGGTCTCTAAATAAGTAATCAACGCTTGTATAGCACGGTCGTTTTGCACAATGCCTTGGCGCGCTCGGCCAACTTGCTTTGTATCGTCAAGCAACAGCGCCTCTTCTAATTTCTTTTGCCAATTACTGGCTTCTTTTCGCAGTGCTTTTTCTTGGTTCAAATACGCTTCGGGAACGTTGCCAAAAACATAAGCTGTATTGTTTTTCATCGCATTGCCCAACAGCATTGCTTTACTACTTTCTAGGTAATAAAGGGCTTCTTCGAGCCATTTTTGGGCACCTGTACGCTGGGCAAGCAAATTCGCCACATCAATTCCACGGCGGTACTCGTCATTGGCAATATAGAGCTGCCACAACTTGTCCCCTGCTGTTTGAAAACTCGTTGTCATTTGTTCCACGTATTTAGCGTACAACAATAGATTCTCATGGCGCTTCTTCAGAATATCTAACTCATTGGTGGTCTTGTACTGGGACTCATATACCTTATCCAACATAGAAATGGCGGTACTGACTAGGTAAATATCGCTGTACCGCTTATTCAACACTAGTTCATGGATGGGTAACGCCTGTGCTTCTTCTTTAGAAAAATCTACGCCGTTTGTCCATAGTGCTTGTCGAATCGCGCGGTGGGCTTCTTCCAACCGATTTTGATGCTGGTAAACATCGGCTAAGTTAATGTAAGCAATGGTCTTTGTTTTTTTAGTGCCTTGGTTCACGCCTTCTGTCATGGATAACACCCGCTTAAACTGCTTCTCTGCCTCGTCTAAGCGCTTCCTACTAAGGTACAAAATTCCCAAATTATTGATCGAAATAGCCGACGGCTCAGGGGTTTGTTTCAAGAGCTGTAAGGATAAGCGCTCTGCCTCTTCAAACTGCTTTAACTCGTAGTAGCTCGTTGCAATATTAGCCAAGGTTACTTGGTATGGGTAAGAATCTTTGCCTGCGGTAGCAGCTATAAGAGGCAAAATTTGCTGTTGAATATCCAGGGCTTTTTGGGGCTCATGGGTATGGGCGTAAAGGTTGGCCAGCGTAAACAGCGTATAAGCATATTCTAAACTTTCCTTACCTACGGTTTCGACTTGCTTACTCAAAATAGATTGCAATAGGCGCTCCGCCTTTTCATACTGCCTCAAATCCGTGTTGAGCTGCACGGTCAAAATCAATGCTTCATGGTGTTCTATAGAATGCGCTCCGTAGATAGACTGCATCAAATCAGTGAATTCCTCTTGGGCTTTCATCGCCTCCCGCGCTCGCCCAGTATGGTGATAGACCGCCACAATAATTCTCAAACTGGCCATGTAATAATTCTCCAAATCCGCTTCCGAAAGCTCCTCTTTAACACCACGCAATGTTTCCATCACTTCCTCCATCAAATCGTATTGATTGCTGCGCTGGGCTTCTTCCATGAGTACAAGGCTGTACGCCAAATAAACACTGTCGGAAGTGCCGTATTCCTCTGCAGCTTTCTGCTGGGCATAGACCAATGTAGCCACTTTGGAAACCGTGGGTTCTTCTACAGCAATTATACTATCAATTTCGGTATAAGAAAGGGGGGAATGGGGGTTCCCTTGTGCCCACAGCCAAAATGGCCATAGCAAGCACAAGGCAAGCAGGGTTCTATTGTTCATAATAAATAAACCAGTAAACATTCTTGTTGAAAAATGGATCAATAGGAATTGATAGGCGTTCTTATAGCTGTTGATGGAACACGATCAATTCTTATTTAGGTTATGTGGGGAAGGTATAACCTAGTTAGGTCTATTAAAAGTACAACGAAGTTGTCTAAATAAAGAAGGAAAACATCCAAACAAGATCAAAACACTATTTTATTGTAGTACTCTTACTTTCTAGTCTTGTAATTTCTGCTCCGCTACCTCCACGCGCTGCAAGACAGCCTTTTCCAAATCGTCCAAAATGCGGTAAGTCTGCTTAAAGGTGCTAACCGATTCACAGACCAGCATTAAATAACGGGTAGACTGTTTGAGAAAAAAACGATGGTCGCTGTTTTGTTGAATATGGCTTAACAAATGACCAAAGAAGTCACTGTCAAAGAAGGGTGATGCTTGATCGTTGATAAAATAACAGCGTAGTTTTCTGTTTTTGAGTAGAATGCGCTCAAAACCCAATCCCTTGGCCTTCCAGCGGATACGAATCGCCTCAAACAAGTTGTTGACCGCAGATGGAATTTTACCAAAGCGATCCTGCAACATCTCCGAGAACTTCTTAATGTCCGCCTCGTCGTCTAATCTATTCAGTTCTTGGTATAGCGTTAGACGCTCTTGAATGGATGTCACATACTCATCGGGAATCATTAGATCCAAATCCGACTCGATGTTCACATCCTGCACAAATTCGCGCTTCTGCTCCAATTCTTCCTTAAATAAATCCTTATAATCGGTTTCTTTGAGTTCCTGAATCGCCTCGTTGAGAATTTTCTGATAGGTCTCATAGCCCATATTCATCACAAACCCACTTTGTTCTCCTCCCAGTAGATTTCCTGCACCTCGAATATCCAAATCGCGCATGGCAAT
Source organism: uncultured Saprospiraceae bacterium (assembly GCA_963837355.1). Classification (GTDB taxonomy): domain Bacteria; phylum Bacteroidota; class Bacteroidia; order Chitinophagales; family Saprospiraceae; genus Aureispira. Next base: position 47,023 of record CAWIMY010000002.1, read on the forward strand.
ATTAAACCCACTGCCCAACTCCGAAAATTGCTCAATCGTCTGCAAGCGTTTGCGGGCATCGCTGGTCATGGCCGATAGCGGCGGTGCCAACAAATAACAATAGGCTTTTTTGTTAGAACGCCCGACCCGACCGCGCAACTGGTGCAAATCACTTAGTCCAAAATGATGGGCATTATTGATAATAATGGTGTTGGCATTGGAAATATCCAAGCCTGTTTCGATAATATTGGTACAGATCAACACGTCGTAATAGCCCTTAATAAAATCCATGAGGGTTTGTTCCAAGGCCGTGGCATCCATTTGCCCGTGGGCAACGGCAATATCGGCATTGGGGCAAAGCTGGCGAATCATGGTCGCCATATCTTGTAGGCTTTTTACCCGATTGTGTACAAAAAACACTTGGCCACCACGCTCCGTTTCTCGGTCAATCGCCTCTTTAATTACATCACCGTTAAAGGTACGAACTTCGGTATCAATGGGTTGGCGGTTTGGCGGAGCAGTATTGATAACGGACAAATCGCGCGCAGCCATCAGAGAGAATTGGAGGGTTCTAGGAATAGGGGTGGCCGTGAGCGTGAGCGTGTCTACATTGACGCGCATATTGCGTAGTTTTTCTTTGGCACCAACTCCAAATTTTTGTTCTTCATCAACAATGAGCAAACCCAAGTCTTTGAACTTAACGCGCTTATTGAGAATGGCGTGCGTCCCAATTAGAATATCAATCTCGCCTGCTTCCAATTTCTTGTAAATGGCTGTTTTCTCCTTCGCCGTTCTAAAGCGATTGATATAATCTACCTTAACATCAAACTTTTTGAGGCGCTCGCGAAAGGTTTGGGCATGTTGCAGCGCCAAAATCGTGGTGGGCACTAAAATAGCCACCTGTTTGCCTGCTACTAAAGCCTTAAAAGCTCCGCGTACAGCAATTTCGGTTTTGCCAAATCCCACATCCCCACAAATCAAGCGATCCATCGGATAGGGCTTCATCATGTCTTCTTTGACATCTTGGGTTGCCTTGGCTTGATCGGGCGTATCTTCGTAAATAAAAGAGGCTTCCAACTCATTTTGCAAATAGCTATCAGGCGGAAATTCAATCCCCTGTGTAGATTTGCGCTTGGCATACAACTTAATTAAATCAAAGGCAAGCGCCTTAATTTTAGTTTTAGTTTTGCGCTTGGTAGTTGCCCACGCATTGGAGCCTAATTTGTGAACGCTGGGCACATTGCCGTCTTTGCCTGTGAACTTAGAAATCTTGTGTAGGGATTGAATCCCGACGTATAAAATATCATTGTCTTTATACACCAACTTGACCGCTTCTTGTGCTTTTCCTTTGAGCTCTATTTTTTCGAGCCCACCATAACGTCCAACCCCGTGGTCAATGTGGGTCACATAGTCACCTGGTTTGAGTTCGCTTAGCGCTTTTATTTTCAAGGCGCTGTTTTTGTCAAAGCCTTTGCGCAAGTGTGAGCGGTGGTAGCGCTCAAAAATCTGGTGATCGGTAAAAACTGCTGCTTTCAATTCGTGATCCAAGAACCCCTGAAACAGTGCTGTTGGAATAGCCACCCACTGCACTTCCACTTGCATGTCTTCAAAAATGCTGTAAAAGCGCTCCAATTGCTTGGGGTTTTCGGCAAAAATATAATTCTTGATGCCCTTCTGGGTATTGTCTTCTAAATTCTCTAGGAGCAACTTAAAATTCTTATTAAAATTGGGTTGTGGGGTGGTTTGGTACACCACGGTTTGGCTGGGTACGCGGGAAGGCTCGTTGCTCAATTCAATCACTGAAAAATTACCTAGCGCGCCTATAATCTCTCTAGGAAACAAAAAGGCAGCGTCTTCCAACAGTTGACTTTCTTCGTGTCTGGCCTTGTGAACAATCGTCTCTATATTTACCGTATCTTCCTTAGATTTTTCAAAACAGAGCTGTAATTTATCCAACAACATCGTCGCATCCGAGAGCCAAATAATGGTCTCAGGCGGCAACACTTCTAGCAAGGCCACCTTTTCGTCGGCGTTAAATTCGGTATTGACATTGGGCACAATCGTCACAAAGGCAATGTTGCGGGTAGAGAGTTGGGTAGTCGGGTCAAACGTCCGAATGGTTTCCACTTCTACATCAAATAATTCCACCCGATAAGGATGTTCATTCCCATAAGAATAGATGTCAATAATGCCGCCGCGTATTGAAAACTGTCCTGGTTCATAGACAAAATCGACCCGCTTAAAGCCGTATTCTACCAAGATTTCATTCAAAAAAGGAACATCTAGTTCGGTTCCTACCTTGATTTCAATGGCCGCAGCGCGCAAGTTACTGGGCGCAACTACTTTCTCAAACAAAGCCTCAGGATAAGTGACTACAATAGCAGGCGCATTGGGATGTTCGACCAATTTACTAACGGTTTCGGTGCGTTGCAACACATTGGTACGGTCGAGTTTATCAAAGCCCATTGGGCGGCGGTAGGAATCGGGAAAGAAGAGCGCTTCTCGATTTTTTTCTAGCAGCGCTGTAATATCGTTTTGCCAATAGGCCGCTTCCTCTTTGTCGCTGGCGATGATTAGAAAAGGGGGATTGACAGCGTGACGGGTAGCAGCGACAACAAAGCCCAATTGGGAGCCAATCAATCCTTTGAGCTGAATAGCAGGGCGCTCAAATTGCGCTAATGTGCTGACGATAGTTTGGGTACGGGAATCGGTAGTATACTGTTGTAAGAGCTGCTGTAAGTTCATCTTGGTACGGCCTGTTTGTTGTCGTCAATAAGACTAGAATAGAACGCTCTAACAAGGGCTGTTTTTCCCTCTTAGTAGCGCGTCACAAAGGTAAGCATTCTGCTTCAAGAATTTAAATGGTTTAAAAGGCTAATGGTTGTAAGAATACAAGGCTTTTGGTCAATTTTTATCCCAGTGCCCTTGTTCTTGTTTAACGGTATTTTATAGTTTTTAAGGATTCTGTTTTTAGGAATGCTTGTTTTTGTCTACTTTAGAGACAAGATAAATTTACCTCTTCACTTCCCCCACAAGTGTATTTTACAACACCTTAGTTGTTGGCTATCTCTACAACTTTATAGCCTACTTTACTTTATTTCACTATAAAAAAACTAACCAGATGTCAACAATCTTACAAGCTGCCAGCAACGGGATAGCTACTTGGAATGAGGTGCGCAACAACACCGTAGCGGCTAACAATTATTTTAACAATGGTGCCTACTTCTCTATCAGTAAAAGTGACTATGCGACTTGGAAAAGTAAATGGGAGGGACTCAATCGTCCAAGTAATTTTAACATCCATGCCTATCTCGCTCTAGAGAACCACAACTACGCCGCTACTTTTTCCTTGTGCTTATTTTGTGTTGATAGTCGAACGGATAAATTATCGGTAGAGGGCAACGAAAACGAGTATTTGCTCAACCTAAAACACGCTTCTTTTCACGCAGCCACTTTGTCCAATCCGATCTTTAACATGAATTTGCTGTCGATCAACACCCTTGATCCCTTAGAGGCGCTACAGCGGTCTACCTTATGGACGTTTCACAAAGAAACGTGGTTGCTCCAGCAAACCAATATGACGCAGATTTTGGTAATTCCGTTCAAAGACCTTACTGTATTGTTTGATAACCCAGCTGTTGATGCTGTTATTTGCCAACCCGCCCTTACTGACGGCCCGACGAGTGGAACCTTTCAAATGGATATGATTATTTGGGGACACAGTGACACTGGAGGGATTGTTGGCAAGTATCCACAGGATTTGATTCAGCCAAAGCCACCTTATTCTGTAGCACCTAGTATTGCTTATAATTTATTGGTGTATTCTGTATAATAAAAAAAAGTGGAAATTCAATACAGCTTATTACCAGCTTGGATTACCCTATTTATTGCGGTAGTGGTCAGTGCTTATTGGTTTATCAAATTAGCCCCTGCTTATAAACTCTTGTCTCTATTTTTGTGGGTGACAGCGGCAGCAAATGTAGCGAGTTTGCACACTAGCCATGTCTATACCAACTTATCCATTTTGCCAGCGTTGAGCTTAGCCACACTTTTGATCTTTTCGAGAGTTTATTTGGAGGAGCTTTTAAAAGAACGGCCACTCTTCTTACTAATTGCGATTGCCAGTGCAGCAGTTATTGTCTTGTTCGATATTTATTTTTCTTACAATGGCCTATCTGTTAGACACTTTTTTGCATTGGGCACAGTGGCTACGGACTTGTGTATTGTGCTCTTTTGCTTGTATTATTTTTGGAAAAGTTTGAGAGAAGAAGCTCCGCTGAACAGAGATGTTTGGAGTTTGAACAGTGCCTTTTTGATCTATTTTTCAATCAGTAGTTTGCTGTTTTTTTCTATTAATTTCCTAATTAACGAATCGCTAAAGGTAGTGGCTCCGTTTTGGATGCTCAATGCCTTTAGTGCTTCGTTTCTTTACTCTTTTTTGAGTTATAAAATATGGCAAAATGGAAGGCAAGGTAAACGGCGTTCTACCGAGTCGTAATGGCTGCTACTTCCGCTTTTAGAAAACGGATCAACAGTAGATTAGTTTGTCTCCTTAAATAAATTAGTTATATTTATACTTAGAAGTTATTTAAAGAAAGCCTTCTGCGCTTATTGCTTTTCTCAGAGTTGACCACCAGCGCCCCTTCCCCCATTACCCAAAAACAACCAATCATGGCAGCATGGCAAAATCCCGAAAATTTTGCGCTCTGGCTAGCGCTAGTCCTAGGCTTTGTAATTTTCTTAGTGGGCTTTTTTCTTTTTTTTACACGCTTGTATTTTTTGCGGCTGCTCAAAGAGCAACAAAAAGTACAGGATACGCGCGTAGCGTACCAACAGCAGTTGTTGGAGGACAGCATTAAAGTGCAGGAGCGCGAACGAGGGCGGATTGCGATGGATTTGCATGATAATTTGATTGCTAAAATTAATATTGCGCTGATTAGTCTGCATACCGAACAGCCCTTGGAATACACCAGTACAATGCTTCAGGATAGCATGGTATTGGCGCGGCAAATTTCGCATAATTTGAGCCCTCCCTTGTTAGAAGACAGCAGCTTACACGACTTAATGGAAGCGTTTATTCATCCTGTACGCGCACAGGTGCCCATTCATTTTTCCTACGCCAACAGCAGCACCCAGCCCTTGGATAGCGATGTCAAGTTGCAGCTGTTTCGCATTTTTCAGGAGCTGGTGAACAATGCCTTGAAACACGCCGAGGCCAGTGCCCTCACCATTCATTTACACTTTGGGAGCCAGTGGATTGGCTTATCCGTACAGGATAATGGCCGTGGTTTTCTCGTCGAGCAAATGCAACGCGGCTTGGGCTTCAAAAATATCAATTTGCGCAGCGACCTTCTCCAAGGCCATTTCAAAGTAGCCAGCCAGCCCGAGCAAGGCAGTTCTTTTTTAATCGTTCTCAATCGTTCAAATCATGTATAATCCAATTCACTTAGCCATTGTAGACGACGAGCAATTAATTGTCCGCTTGTTGGAAGATTTTTTTAGTAGAACAGCAGAAACAGAGGTTGTTTTTACAGCCTTTACAGGGAAGGACTTGTTAGAATTTGTCCAAGCGAACCCGCCTAAAATTGAGGTCTTATTACTCGATTTGCGGTTGCAAGAGGAAAACGGCGCGGACATCGCCCAACAGTTGCGAGAGATCAATCCTGCTATTAACATCATTATTATTTCCTCGTATTACAAAGCTTCTTTTATTGGTTATTTGCTCAAAACAGGCGTTAGTGCTTTCTTACCCAAGGGTATTTTACCACGCGAATTGTTGAGCATCATTCAAACTGTCCATGAAAAAGGCTACTATTTTTTGCCAGAACAAGTAGAAGTCATGCGGGACCAAATTACCCCCAAAGCGCCGCAACCCCAATTCAGCCAAGTGGTGCAACTCACTGCCCGCGAGCAAGAAATTCTCAATTTGATTTGTCAACAAAAGACCGCGCAAGAAATCGCTGAACAGCTCTTTATTACCAAACGCACGGTCGAAGGCCACAAAAACAACCTGCTCTCCAAGTTGGGCATTAAAAACACAGCAGGTCTAATTGTCTATGCCATCAAAGAAGGCTTAATTGATTTGAACTCTATACAGATTAAGTAAGGACGTTAAGAGGCACTCAAAATATAGCGCATCCAATTCTACCTTTTACGAGATAGCTAAGTCGTCTGTGAACGAAAAGCAAAGCGCTAAGGAGTAAAGCGACCTAAAAGTTCTCGCGCCGTGCTTCTAAGAACCAAGAGCCCTCCACACATTAACCCCTCAAAAACGCAAAAAACTCTACACTTACCGTTATATTTAGCCTTGCTTACCGTTATAAAGGGAAGTAAGGTTATTTTTTTACCTAGAATAAGGAGAAGTTGATGGCAGCTTTTGATGGCTTTGATCCCGTAGAGGACGATTTATACGAAGATACCCCCGAAGGGGATGCCGCTTGGTTGGCAGCGCGTTTTGAGATGAAACAGTTGCTCGGTTTAGAGAATTTGCCCGATTTGCAGGGCATTCTATTCGCCATTGGCTTACAAGAGTTGGGACAATTGCGCTCCGATTTTTCTAAAGAAGAACGCCAAGACTTAATGCACATTGCCGTGTGTCGCTTACTCAGTTACGACGGTTTTTACGAATTGGAAGGGTACGACGAGGACGATTGGCCGCACTGGAAACAAGTGGCGATGCCCCCCGCAGGCCGTGCCAACCAAGAGCGCTTACTCAAACGCAAAATTAGTGAATATATTGAACATGTTAAAAACAGTGAATAACTTAATTCTAGTGTTGGGCTGCTTGATTCTCGGCCTCCTAAGCTGCGATTCTAGTGACAATCCGGGTATCAATACCCCCGACTCTAACGAGGAGCAACAACGTGCGGCGGCCATTGCCGCCCTGCCACGGGCCCAAGTCAACATCCAAACCCAATACGGCGACCTAAAAGTGGAGCTGTTTAACGAAACGCCGCAGCACCGCGATAATTTTCTAAAATTGGTCAAGGCAGGCTTTTACGACAGACTTGCTCATTCATCGCGTGCAACCCAACTTTATGGCGCAAGGAGGCGACCCTGATTCTAGAGGCGAGGTGTCCCCCGAGACGTTTTTGGGGATGCACCAAATGGAGTACCGTATTCCTGCGGAAATCAATCCTCAATTTTTGATGCGCCAAGGTGCTCTTTGTGGCTACCACAGCGGCATCGGTGCCCATCCTGATAAATCGTCTAATGGATCACAATTCATGCTTATTCATGGGCAACCTGTTCGAGCCTATCAATTACAAGCCATTGGCCTAGAGCAAAAGCGCAGCTATACCCCTGAGCAAATTCTCACTTATGAACAATACGGCGGCTTGCCCAAATACGATGGCAAATACACGGTTTTTGGACAAGTTACGGACGGTTTAGACATCTTGGAACAAATTGTTCAGGTGCCGACCCACCGCTCTGTAGACAGCCAATTGCCCGATCGTCCTTTAGAAGATATTCGCATGACGATCACGATTTTGCGCGATGCTCCCAACGAAACGCTATAAGCCTAAATAGGCTTTTCTTTTTATGTCTTACAATTCCTTGCCTTATGAGTAAAAAAAAGAAATCAACTGCTAAAGGCGGATCTTCTAAAAAAACGCCTCCAACGACTAAAGCCCCTGCTAAACAGATCATCTATGGGCCTAAAGTCCCTGAAGAGGTACTTCCCAATAGTACTTTTTGGTTCAATACCCGCCTGCACTTAGTCCTCGTCTTCTTAGTGAGTTGTGGTTTGTATGTCAATACCTTGCCGCTACAGTACGCGGTGGATGACAGCATTGTTATTCTGCGCAACGAATACACCAAAAAAGGACTGGCAGGAATGCGGGGAATTTGGGAGGAAGATACGTTTACAGGCTTTTTTGGAGGCAAGCGAAACTTGGTTGCCGGGGGGCGTTATCGTCCTTTCTCTGTAGCAACCTTTGCTTTGGAGTTACAGTTTTTTGGCAAAAAAGCCAAAGACCAAGCAGGCAACCTTATTGTGGATGCGGACGGGGATCAAGTGTATGAGGGGCGGCCTTTTGTCAGCCACTTTTTTAATATGCTGCTGTATGGCCTGTTGTGTATGGTGCTGTATTTGATGCTGTTGCAACTATTTAACCCGACCCGCGATGAGCGCCAATTCAAGGGCTATTTTATTGCGTTGGCAGGAGCCTTGTTGTATGCCACCCACCCCATTCATACAGAGGCGGTAGCCAACATCAAGGGCCGCGATGAAATTTTGGTCGCCTTGGGAGGTTTGTTGAGCACGTACTGGATTTTGAAAGCGGCAGCGAAAGATACCATCAATCCTATTTTGTATATGGTAGGGGCAGCGTTAGCCTTTGTTATGGCTATTTTTTCTAAGGAAAGTGCGGTAACATTCTTGGCAATTATCCCTGCGGCGCTCTATTTGTTTACCAAAAAAGATATTCCTTACATCCTTGGACAAACCACTATCTTTTTGGCGATTACCGTTATTTTTTGGTTTGGTATCCGCAGCCAAGTCTTGGGCGATGCAGGGAGTGTATTGGCCGCCACCACCAACAATGCCCCTGTGGCCGAGTTGATGAATGATCCCTTTTTGAAAGTTGAAGGCAATCGCTATGTGCCCTTCTCCAAAGAAGAGCGGTACGGGACGGTGTTGTACACTTGGGCAGAGTACATCAAGTTATTGGTTTATCCGCATCCCTTAACCAATGATTATTACCCCAAACACATCCGTACGGATAAAGATATTATTCCCGATTTTTCTACCCCACAAACCATCCTTTCCGTCTTATTTCACTTACTGCTGGGCTTTTTGCTGTTGGTCGGCTTGATGCGTAAGCAAGCCTATGCTTTCTTTATTTTGTTCTATTTTGCCACCTTTTCAGTCGTATCCAATCTACTCTTTCCGATTGGAACCAATATGGCAGAACGTTTTATGTTTTTGCCCTCTGTAGGGTTTAGTGGGCTCTGTGCGATTGGCTTGTACAAACTTATCGAGCGCGCCAAGTGGCAGGGCAAGACTTGGGCAGATGCCTTGCGGGTTCCAATCATTATTTTGGTCGTCGTAAGCACGCTGTATGCCATCAAAACCATTTCGCGCAATCCTGCTTGGTACGATGATTATACCTTATTTACCACCGATATTGTTCACTCGCCTTATAGCGCCAAACTCAACAATGCCGTTTCTGGTGTATTGCAGGAGGCCGCCAATCGAGAAACCAATGTCTTGGTACGAGAGGAACAAGTACAACGCGCCTTGCAACATTCTATTACTGCTGTAAAGTTACACCCTACTTATAATAATGCTTGGTTGTTGCGGGGCAACGCGAATGTCATGCTTGGTAATATTTATCAAGATAAAGGGGTGAATGCGCCCAACATGGGTAGTTCCGTCTTTCCGCTAGCTTTGGCAGCCTATGACGAGGCGATCAAGTCTTACAACGAGGTGTTGCGCTTGCGCCCCAACCACCCCGATGTACAACGTAACTTTTCGGTCGTTTACCGCGATCGAGGGAAATTACTAGGACAATACATGGGTCAATTTGATCCCTCTATCGCCTCCCTCAATAAGTCGTTAGAATACCGCCCCGACGATGTCGAAGTGTTGCGCCTATTGGGCGTTGCCTATGGGGTAAAAGCCAGCCAATTACAGCAGCAGAGCCGCTTAGAAGAGGCTTTGGCCTTGCATCAAAAGGCTTTACAGACCTTCGAGAAAGGCTTGGCCTTGAATCCGAATTCGGTACCGCTGTTATTCAATATCGAAATTGCTTACCGCATTTTGCAAGATCCTGTTAAGGCCGCAGAATACAAACAACGTTGGACGGCGCTTGATCCGACTTACAATCCCAACAACGGGCAATAATTTTTCTATCCACTATAAAAACACCATCTTTTATGAATGCTATTGTCACTGGAGCCACCAAAGGAATTGGCCGCGCTATCGTAGAACGCTTAGCCCAAGAGGGCTTTAACGTCGCTTTTTGTGCGCGTACTACCGCCGATGTAGACGCTTTTAAACAAGAATTAGAAGGAAAATACCAAGGTTCCTTTTTGGCAAAAGCCGTCGATATGAGCGACAAAAAAGCCGTCAAGCAATTTGCCCAAGCCATCAAAGCAGCATGGTCAAGTGTCGATATTTTGGTAAACAATGCAGGCGTATTTATCCCCTGCCCCCTCACCGAGGACGACACCGAGGAGGCTTTTGAAACCATGATGAATTTGAACCTGTACAGTACTTATTATCTGACGCAGGGGATTTTGCCATTGATGTTGGCACAACAGCGGGGGCATATTTTTAATATGTGTTCCATTGCTAGTATCATGCCTTATGGCGCATACGCGGTTTCTAAGCACGCAATGCTGGGCTTTTCTAGAGTCTTGCGCGAAGAAGTGAAGGACAAGGGCGTGCGGGTAACGGCAATTATGCCAGGAGCAACGTATACCGCCTCTTGGGAAGGCACGGATTTGCCGCAGGAACGCTTTATGAAAGCAGAAGACATTGCGCAATCGCTGTGGGATATTTATAAACTCAGCCAACAAACCGTCGTCGAGGAAATTATTTTGCGGCCACAATTGGGCGACATTTAAGCTCTTGCTCCCTCCTAAAAATAGATAAACCTAACTCAGAATTTCTGAGCTAGGTTAAAACATACTATCTAATCTATAAAAACACACATCTTTGGTCGTTATTAAAACTTCCTCAAAAAGCGGGAAGTTAAACCGTTTAGGCAGGCACTTGGGCCACATTTCCTACTTGTCTTACACTAACTTAATGTTTTTAAAACCTTTTTTGTGAACATTTGCCCGATTTTTTTTTCCTTTTTTATAAAAAAAATTATTGGGCTTTTTATTCCGCTTATCCAAAAAAGGACATAATCCTCTGACATTCAAAAAATTAGCGCCTTGTGGCCCTATTTTATAGTGTAGACAATATTTTTGATCAATTTTGGAGAACAGGGCGATTTTATATTCTCAATGACATAAATGTCGCCTGATTGTGCCGCTTGTACCATTGCCATGGCTTGCTCATCAAATTTGCCTAGGCCATCTTCATTGAGGTGGGTGCTGCGCTGGCCTTTGCTGGTTATGCGGGTAATCTGAAAACTATTAGGGGCACAGCGGACAGGTACCCGAAAATTGTGGCGCAAGATGACAGAATTTTGGGCGCGGAAGGTAATTGCGTCCATATCCATCGGGTCCTCTTTGGGCAAGGGTGTACGCGCCGTCCATACAAAAGCACTGGGGGCAGGCATGGGCACCACCTCATAAGCCTCGGCTACAGTAACGTTGTTAATGGTATCTTTGGCATAAATCTCCACGACGATGCCAGGGTATTTGTAATAAAAAGAGTACCTCCCCTTCGTGACATCAGCGGGCCTCAAGGTTCCGTTGGTCGCTTCTACGACCAAGTGCGCTGAGCTGCCCCCTTGCACATTTATGGTAATATCATTGGGCATTCCCGCATAGAGATAATTCATCTGAATTCCTCCATCAATTGACACTGGTGGATGGGGGAGCTTTATCATGGCTTCTACGATTTCCGAACCATCGGCGCTTGGTTTTGTCTCCATTGTTTTAGCGACTTTGGGCGTACAGCTCCATAGGCCAAGCGCTCCAATCAACAACAGCATAAATTTCAAATCTTGCATGTTTATCCTTATTTTATTTTGTTTTACATAATTAACACCTCATTAACATTCTGTTAAGAACAACTAAGACGCTATTCAGTTACTTTTACAATACTATTACTTTCCCTTTCTTATACTCGTCTAAATAGTTCATTCTATTGCTTGGTGCGTCTGCTCTACTTAACGATAACATGTCCTTTCCTACTCTGTATTTTCTAATGAGCACACCTATGGTTTGCTCCTAAACCAACCATACAATGACTGTAACTTTAAAAGCTACTTTGATTCCGCTGCTGCTCTGTTGGGGCAGTCTCTTACTCACCGCACAAGATGACCATAATAAAGTGGTTATCGTGAACCATTACGACCATAAAGATTATTACAATTACAAGGACTACAACTACGAATATAGAAGCAATTATCAACACAGCAACTACCGTTATAACAAGGAGCGCTACGCAAAGTTAGGAGTTTACCTCGAAAAAGACGAAACTAGTATCCTTATCAAAAAGGTATCTGCTAACTCTGCCGCTGCCGCCGCAGGCTTACAAGCAGGTGATCGCCTCCTTGCCTTTGACCAAGTAAAAGTTTGGAGCTCCCGTCAACTCACTGCCATGATTCGCCACAAGGACGGAGGCGAGACGGTACGCGTAGATTACCAGCGCGACGGCCAAATTCTACAAACTAACGTCACTTTAGATCAACGAACAAACAGCGACTACCGCGTGTATGATTCTTACGAATCGCCTTGTGCAAAAGTAGAGAAAATTTTGAGCCGTCCTTTCTTGGGTGTTTATTTGGATAGAAGTTCGAACAGCAACGAAGGCGCGCGCATTACCTCTATTATTAAAAACACAGGGGCTGCCGCTTCTACCCTACAGGCCGAAGATCGCATTATTGGCTTGGACGGCGAAGCAATTCGCAACAGCAAAGAAGTCCACCAGCATATTCAAGGAAAGAAAAAGCCGACGGAGCCCATGCAAGTAGAGGTTTTACGTGACAACCAACGGGTGACGTTGACGGCAATTGTAGGCAGCTGGGGTGACCGCAACGATATGCGCGAGCGCTTGATCCAAAACGAAACCGCCTGTGCCACGTTCAACAATCCAGCTAGTGCTTGTAGCGCCCTACAAGAGTTAGAAGGCCAACCTTTCTTGGGTATTTATATGACAGATGTGCAGGATGCCGCAAAGAAAGGAGCATTAATTACCTCGGTTATTGAAGGCACGCAAGCAGCTGAAAGTGCCCTAAGAGGGGGGGATTTAATCGTTCGCTTTGATGGGGTTGCCATTGGCAGCCACTCAGAGGCTAGCAAAATGATTTTGAGTACGACTCCTAACGATCCCGTTCAATTACAAGTCTTGCGCGGAGATCAATTGGTAGAAGTTGCTGCTGTGATGGGTTCGCTTCGCAGCCAACCTTCTAAACGTGCAGAAGCGACTGCTTTAGAGGAAGTTTGTGACCAGCAAGTTGCCACCACCGAGGAGGTAGAAACCCCTAAGGCGACCACCAAACCTTCTGTCAATAGCGTTGCGGATGCTGTTAATTTGACGCTTTTCCCCAATCCAAGTAGCGACTATGTTAATGTAGTCTATGAAGGACAAAAAGGTTCTTTGGTGGTAAGTATTACTACCTTGGATGGCAAAAGCGTGTATGATCAAAAAGTACCTAGCTTTGAAGGCGTTTACAACGATCAAATCAACGTTAATAATTTCCCTGCGGGAATTTATGTGTTGTACATCACGCAAGGTGAGGTGCGTACGTCCAAGCAGTTGATTGTAGAATAGAATAGCGTATTTTTTTCGGTAGGGTACAAGACTCCTTGTACCCTACCAAAAAATATGGTTTCCCTTAGGCTCGAATACTGGCAATATGTACGACCTTTTTACTGACGCGTTCGCTGCCATTGGTAACCGTTACATAATACACGCCTGAGGGTAAGCCTGGCAGATTAAAAAAGTATTTCTTGTCTTGGGTGAGGTGCTTGGGAATCTCATAAACCAACTTGCCCGAACTGTCGTAGAGTTGCAGTTGTACTTCTTGTTCTTCTTCTAAATCTAAATCCACTGTTATTTTCTCTCGGAGTGGGTTGGGATAAATGCCAATGGATTCTTTAAAGTCGCGGGCGCGTTCAAATTCTTCGTCCACTTCGATTACGAGGGATTGGATACAGACCATTTGCATATTGGCGCGGCTGCTTGTACTGCCTGTAAAACCAAAGTAAATGCTGTTGGCTCCCCCAAAGATTTCATGCACCAAGTCTTTGTTGTATTGAATGCGCAATTCGTCGTCAAAATAAATGCACAACTCTTGTTTGGAGGGGCGCCAAGTAATGCGAACGTCATGGTATTCGCAATCGCGGACATCGTTGCCGTACGCTTTTGCTTTGACAGGTTCCAAGAGTGGCGCACTGAGGTTGCCGTCCTTGACGAGCGCTAAGTGGGGCTGGTATAAATCTTTGTGGTGGCGGTTGTAACGAGTGTCGATTTCTACGGCCAAGGAGGGACTGATCCCCCTACAGCTACTGCTTTTTCCAAAGCCCATGACTGGTCCATTGCAACCGAGTGCGTCGTATTTTGCAGCATCGGCATGCATAACAAAAGCCATCCCTTCGCCTGCGTACTTAGAGCAGCCGAGGTTAATCGCAAAGCGAAAATCCACAGAATTTTCTAGCTCCAATGGAAATTCACACCAGAGGCTTCCTACATCATTGGCCGATTGGTGAGATGTTAGACGATAACAATTCTCTGACACTACAATGGTGGATCCGTTTAGTGTAAAGGAAGGTTGTGCAATAAGTATGGTGAGCTGGCTAGACAATATTAAATATGCCGTAATCAGACACTTAGACCCTGTGTTCATCTACTATATGGTTATAAGGAAGACAGCTTGGGCGATCTACAGCAACCAAAAGAAACCCTCCATATAGTCACTTATTCTTATTGGAATAACAACCATTTTTTGCTTTTTTTGGTGCAATGGGCGTTGATAGCCTAACAAATATAGGAATTTTTTAATAGTTCTCCCATCTATTTTCCTTCATACTCGACATAATTCCGTGGAGTCTCGTATAAACGAACCATAATATCATAGCGATCATCCAGCTCTCGGCGCAAGATGTTCCAGATAACCCAAGCAATGTTTTCGGCAGTAGGATTCAGGTTTTTGAACGCTTCTACTTGCAAGTTGAGGTTTTTGTGATCCAACTCCTTTTCGATGTGTTCCTTAATAATATCCGATAGAATTTTGAGATCAATCAAGTAGCCTGTCTCGGGGTCTAACTCGCCACCTACTTTCACTTCTAGGGCGTAGTTGTGTCCGTGGTAATGGGGGTTGTTACACAAACCAAACACTGTGGCGTTTTTCTCGTCTGACCAATGGGGATTGTGCAAACGGTGAGCGGCATTAAAATGTGCTTTACGCACGACTGAAATATACATAGTTGTCAATGGATAAGTGGCTACAGCTTTCCTTTTTTACGGACAAAAGAACCGTAAGCGGAAAGGCATCCTATTTTTTTGTAAATTGTGCTGTACAAGTTAACCAACGGGGCGGGATTATGTTGCCTCAAAGACAGGTTTTGTAGGGCACTATTGCAACCGCCCCTCAACAAGCCTCCTATAACGACAAAAACAACAACTAATGTCTTCAAGCATCCACGATTTTACGATAGAGAACTTACAAGGTGAGCCTCTTGATTTTTCTGATTACAAAGGAAAAAAAATACTCCTAGTCAATGTAGCTTCCAAGTGTGGCTTGACGGGCCAATACCGCCAATTGCAGACCCTGTCCAAAGTCGCGGCAGACAGTTTGGTTATCGTTGGCTGTCCTGCCAACAACTTTGGCGGGCAAGAGCCCGGCACCAACGCCGAGATCGAAGAATTTTGTAGCGTTACCTATGGGGTTGATTTTCCGATGACCACTAAAATTTCTGTCAAAGGCAACAACCAACATCCACTGTATCAATTTGTAACTCAAAAAGCCAAAAACGGCGTACAGGATTCTGAAGTCCAATGGAACTTCCAAAAGTATTTGTTTGATGCAGAAGGCCGATTAGAACAGGTTTTTGAACCCACGGTAGAGCCAACAGACGGCCAACTATTGGATGCCCTTGGGATCAACTTATAAGAAGCGTTTTTTTTGCTAGAACTGTTTCTTCAAGCAGGCATGCAATTAAAAATCAAATGTCAAGAAGTGCCGTAGCTTAGTAAACGCCGATCATTTGAGGGACTCCTTTTTCTTGGTCTCGTCGTCAAAAAGCCTTGCTGTAGGTTAGGCAGGCTTTGTTTTCTTTTACCCTATTGTTTATATCAAGTAGAATTTATGCGCTTTCAAGAGGTCATTGGACATGAAACGGTCAAGCGACAATTGGCTGAAACTTATTATGCGGGACGCACGGCCCATGCCCAAATTTTTATGGCCAAGCCAGGGAATGGAGCATTACCATTAGCGCTAGCGTATGCACAATTTTTGCTATGCGAAGACCAACAGGGCAATGATTCTTGTGGTGTCTGTAGCGCTTGCCGCAAAGCCAGTCGTTGGGTACACCCCGATTTGCATTTTTCTTATCCTACGATTGGCTCCAAAGCCACCAGCGCGCTATTTATTAAAGAATGGCGCGCCGCCTTGGCCGAGAATCCTTACCTCAGTATCACCCAATGGTTGCAACATTTGGATGCTGAAAACAAACAAGGAAACATTACCAAGGACGAATGCGTGTCCATTGTACAACGCCTCAGCTACAAAGCGCTAGAGGGCCGCTTCAAAATCATGATTTTATGGCTGCCCGAATTTTTGGGCAAAGAGGGCAACCGCTTGCTCAAGCCCATCGAAGAGCCCCGCCCGAATACGGTATTTCTACTCGTCTCGGAGCAGCCCGAAAAAATCCTCAATACCATTCTCTCCCGCTGCCAACTCGTGCATCTTCCCCGCTTGGAGGATCATCAAATTCAAGCCGCGCTGGAAACCCAACAGCAACTCCCTGCGGAGAAGGCACAGCGCCTCGCCCAACTCGCCGACGGCGATTACAACCATGCTTTGAGTTTAGTTGAAGAGCCCGAAGAACACTGGGCCAATCTCTTTTTGTACTGGTTGCGGGTTTGTTACAAAGGCCATCCACAAGGTTTGGTACAATGGACAGAAGGTATTGTTAGCGGCAAGCACCCCCAAAAAGACTTTTTTGTCAAAATGGGTCGCAATGAACAGGTGGCGTTTCTGCACTATGCCTTACACTTTTTTAAAGAATTTTTGACACTGCAACTGGGTAAAGGACAATTGCCCGTTCGCCTACAGGCCAACGAATTGGATATGGCGCAAAAAATGCTTACTGTTTTGGGTTGGCCGCAATTGCAAGAAATCATTGCGTTATTGGACGAAGCAGCCTTTCACGTAGAACGCAACGGCAATCCTCGGATTTTATTTTTGGATTTGTCGATTCAGACGCATCATATTTTGCGGCGACCTGCTCGGGTGCTGTAGTTTACGGAACGACTTTGTTGGAGTATATTTTTTAGCGTTGAACGCCATAAGTATTGCCCTCAACTTTTATTTTAGTGGGATACTACTGTTCCGTCAAAAACTTCTTCTTGGCAGTTTTTAGGGCGGCTTTGACCGCTTTGGTTTCGTAGTAAGGGGCGACTTCTAAGCTTTTGCTCAAATCGGTCACCGCCTTGTCGTATTTTTTTTGTTCTAAATAAAAACGTCCTCGATAATAGTAAAACTCTGCTACTTGATTGTTTAGTGCTAAAGCACGGTTCCAGTCCGCTAGGGCAGCATCTGGGCGACCTTGATCTGCTGCCACTTGGGCGCGATTGCTGTAGGCAAAGGCATTGAGCGAATCCATCGCCATTGCCGTTTGGATATCTGCTAGAGCGCCCTCGTAATCTTTTAGTAGGCGTTTGACATTGCCTCGGTTGTTGTACCCGTAGCCAGAGTATAAGCTATTCAATTCGATGACAGTAGTAAAATCTTTTAACGCCGCTTCGTAGTTTTTGAGGGTAACATTGGCATAACCGCGCCGAATATGGGTAGCGGCATCTTTGTTATTTCTAACCAATGCTTGATCGTAATCTTTAAGGGCATCTTTGGACTTGCCCATATTGGCGTAAGTATACCCCCGCGCCACATAAGCTTTGTTGGCCGCAGGTTCGATTTGCAGCACTTTCGTAAAATCTTTGAGGGCATTTTTATAACTACGCTGATCGTGGTAAACCAACCCGCGCTGGTAGTAGGCATTGACAAAAGTCGGATCGAGCTGAATCGCTTTTGTTAAATCCAACAACCCTGCCTCTACCTCATCGCTCGCCGCTTTGATAACACCTCGGTGGTAATAGGCAGCGGCATCATCAACGCGCAAGGCAATGGCTTGATTGAGATCAGTAGAAGCGTTAGAGAACTGGTTGCTCATACGGTACGACATTCCGCGTAGGGTGTAGACATCAACGTATAATTCGGTGCTGGGATTGGCCGTTTTCCAGTCTATTAGCTTCGTCAAATCTTCAATGGCGGCCAAATTACGACCAAGTTGCTGGTACACTTTGGCGCGTTCGTAAAACGCTTCCATGTATTCGGCATTGAGGTCAATTGCGGATGTATAGTCCAAAATCGCATTCTCATAATAGGCATCGGCAGCGTAAGCACGGGCGCGGTTGAGGTAGGCACTGGCTTGGGTGGGTTTGAGTTGAATGGCTTTGCCAAACGCAGCTTGGGCTTTGGAAAATACCCCTTGTTCGTATAGAGCGCGGCCTTTGTTGGTGTAGGCGGCTACATAAGTACTATCTAAGAGGATCGCCGCCTCATACTGGCCTAAGGCTTCTTTGTATTTTTTTTCTTTCAACCAAGTATTGCCCTGCTGAACGTGGCTTTGGGCGGTTTGACTATGTGCTTGGAAGGGTAAAAAGCTTCCGAGGAAGAGTAGTAGAGATAAAATTTTCATAAACGAATGCTTGAGGACGTATAACGGTTGATGTAGAAAATAGGGCGCACAGAACGATATTGTCTTTCCGATTAAATACTGCGCCAACTGTTTGAGTTCTACGTTAATTTTCTTTTGTAAAGGTCGCCAAATTAAAAACTTAGCGAAATAGGTATACAGCTCGGTGTTCTTGATGGGCAACTACTAACCAGTCAAAAACGAAAAGGCTGCTCCAGTTATGGAACAGCCTCTTTCTATGATTCTCTCGCTATAAGAGCAAGTCTTATACATTTAGCATGACAGGCATCACCAACATCATCAAGTCCTCATTGGGCGCTTGTTCTTCTGTTTTTAGGATACCTGCGTGATTGGGGTCAGATAGTTCTATTCTAACATTATCTCCGCCAATAACGTTTAACATTTCAATCAAAAACTTCGCATTGAAGCCAATTGTTAACGGTTCCCCATCATAAAAACAAGGCAACTGCTCGGTGGCACGGTTGGAGAAATCCAAATCCTCTGCCTCGATGGTTAAGCTGCTGTCCGAAATTTCCAACTTTACTTGGTTGGTTGTTTTGTTGGCATAATTGGCAATACGTTTTAGGGAATTCAAGAAATCCGTACGCGTAATGCTCATGGTATTGGGATTGCCAACAGGAATAACCGCCCCGTAGTTGGGATAATTCTCATCGATTAGACGACAAGATAAGATTTGATTTCCAAAATAAAAAATCGCGTGGGTATCATTATAGGTAATTTCTATGCTTTGGTTGCTGTTTGCCAAGGCATTTTTCAATAAACCTAACGCTTTTTTAGGTAAAATGAAGGTTCCGTCTAAATCAGTCGCCAGATCGGTAAAGGCATATTTTACCAAGCGGTGGGCATCCGTTGCAACAAAGGTAAGTGCCTCGCTATTGATTTGTACAAACACCCCCATCATCGCGGGTTGTGACTCGTTGGTACTGGTCGCAAAGAGTGTTTTGTTGATGCCTTCTAATAAGACGGTGGCAGGAACATCTACACTGTTGACATCCTGTGGTTGGGGTAATTTTGGAAAATCGTTACCATCCTCCCCTGCTAATTTATATTGTCCAAACTGAGAAGTAATCGTTACCGAAAAAGTATCGAGGTCGATCAAAAACTTCAAAGGTTGGGTCGGCAATTGCTTGAGGGTATCCAACAAAATACGGGCAGGAATAGCAATCAGACCATCTTGATCGGCTTCTACATGTAACGCAGCCGTCATAAAAGTTTGGTTATCAGTTGCGGCAATCGTCAACGTATCGCCTTCAATTCTAAATAAAAAATCCTCTAGAATCGGCAAAATTGGATTGCTACTAATTGCGCCATTAATAACTTGTAACTGCTCTTTTAGATCGGCAGAAGAGATGGAAAATTGCATGTGCTGCGTTGGTTATTATTGTAATGAGAATAGTCTGTTTACTACCGACAAAGCTACACTTTTCTGCCCATAAATAAAAGGTATGGCTGGGATTAAAGTTATAACTTTTTGCTTCCGTACGCGCCACGCACGGACTGCAATGCAATTGCAACCAAGAAAAAAAAGGCGACGAGCAACTACCTTTTGACACGATTATGTTCTTATAGAAATGCTAAAACTAAATCCCCCCCAACAAAGCTGTTCTTTTTTTGTTATTTTTGCGCTTGTCTAGCTGGGGCTCTAGTCCTAGCAAGAGATAGAAGCCGTGCACCGCCCGCCTTCGAAGTAAGAAAAAACAAGCAGTACAAGCACTGCTTTTCTAGCGCTTTTAAAATTAGAAAGAAATGTCCGATACTGATAAAAAAATAACCAAGGCTCCCGTAATGCTCTACACGGAGCAAACCCCCAATCCCGAGACGCTAAAATTTGTAACCAATCAAATGCTCTACCCCCGCAAAATGGCCGACTTTCCAGTGGATGCCAAGGAGCTGGCGCAAGAGTGGTCGCCTTTGGCGAGTGCCTTGTTTGAGTTTGAATACGTGAAAGGGGTCTATATTTGCAACAACTTTGTAACCGTCACCAAAGCGCCTGAATTAGAATGGGCAGGGATTATGATGGATCTCAAAACCTTCATCAAGCAATACGTAGAAGAGGGCAAAGAGGTAATGAAAGAAGGCTTCGAAGAAGTCAAAGAAAAACTGGAAGCCGAGGAAGAAGAACAATATACAGGAGACGATGCGGAACTAGTCACCAAGATCAAGCAATTGTTGGACAAATATGTCCGCCCTGCGGTAGAAATGGATGGCGGCAACATCAAGTTCCATTCATTTGACAAAGGCGTGGTCAACGTGATTTTGCAAGGTTCTTGCAGCGGCTGTCCCTCCTCTTCAGGAACACTCAAAGTAGGCATCGAAGGGATGTTGAAACGCATGGTTCCCGAAGTAAAATCGGTAGAAGCGATTATGGGTTAATCCCCGTTTTATGCTACTCCTCTTGTTTTGTCCTGTGCAGGTAATCCGTGGCGTTCTCCAAGAGAACTTTCGCCGCTTGGTGCTTGTTGGGTAATACAAGGGGAGTTGTTTATTAAAGCACAGTGGAAATTTTTCAAGGAAGTAATAACTGTTATCACTTAGCGATCCAATTATGCAAGGTTTAGGTAGACTGACCGATGTGGTCAAGAATTTACTCATCATCAACGTTTTGGTCTTTCTCCTAGCGCAAGTGATTGACGAGCGTTTTTTTAGTATGGGCATGCTCCACCATTGGGAGAACTCCAACTTCTTGCCCGTTCAGTTGGTGACCTCCTTTTTCATGCAGGAAGAGTTCTTTCACCTCTTGTTTAACATGTTGGTGTTGGTATTCTTGGGGGGAGCGGTAGAAGAAACCTTAGGGCCGAAGCGATTTTTGTTTTTATATTTGGCGGCGGGCTTTGGAGCCAATGTGCTCAATGTGGTTTTCACCCACTTGCAAGTCCACCAATTGATGGGCGAAATAACCCCTCGCCAAGTCGGCTATGTTACTGGAGCGATTCCTATCAATTGGGATGACATGACGGGAACAGCGGTTAAGGCGCTTCGGCTATGGAATTATAGGGGCTTAGGCGCTTCGGGGGCGACTTACGGAGTGATGTTTGCGTTTGCGGCCTTGTTTCCCGAGCGTGAAATTCGTTTGATTATCCCGCCTATTCCTGTCAAAGCGAAGTATTTAGTCTTGTTTTTGGCAACCATGCAGTTTATGCAAGAAGTTGGACAGGCAGAAACAGGCATTGGGCACTTTGTCCACCTAGCAGGAGCGGTGATTGCGATTGCCCTCATCGTATGGTGGCGCAAGCGCGGCGCTAGTTTTTAGTAAAAATAGTGCTTAGGAGCGCTACGTTTTACTTTTGTGAACTAGCATGATTTTTGGCGTAATTATACATAGATTGTTAGCAATAATCCTCACCTCTTTTGTCGCTTGTCTTTAGGACTAGTGATACAGGAGTTCAACGACTAGACCATGGCGGCAAATATTTGGGAAGACATAAAAACGAAATACCATCAAGGGAATGCGATCATTCGCTTGATTATGATCAATATTGCCGTACACATTACACTGGCTTTGATTGGGGTATTTGTATTTCTAGCAACAGGCTACAACGAAGAATACTGGTTGTTCATTCGCGAATGGCTCTATTTCCCCTCAGAGATACTCAAGTTTCCGCTGCGCATTTGGACCATGGTCACCTACATGTTCTTACATGCAGGCATTTGGCACATTGCGATGAACCTGTTGGTCTTGTACTTTTTTGGAACTCGTCTCAACGATTGGGTGTCGGATCGGCACGTTTGGCCTATTTATATTTGGGGAGGCATCGGCGGTGCGATTTTCTTTTTGATTGGATTTAATATTTTTCCTCCGTTTGCCAATGTAACAGGCAACTTGGTGGGGGCTTCGGCCAGTGTCATGGCAGTGGTCTTAGCGACAGCGACCTTTAATCCCAAAGGAGTATTTATGTTTCCGTTGATTGGTCCTGTTCAATTACAATATATTGCGCTATTTTGGGTCTTATACAACTTGATTGTCATTCCTGGCGGTAATCCGGGTGGCGCATTGGCGCATTTGGGAGGTGCTTTCATGGGCTGGTTCTATGTGGATCAATCTAGACGCGGTCGCGATTTGTCGAAGCCTATCAATAAGGTATTGGATACCATTACGGGCAACCGCAAAAAGATTCCGAGCAAGCAGACGCGTCCCAAAGCCAAAGCTCAACAGGCGACAGGAGGCAACTTTCAATCGAGGATGAAGGTTTATAAAGGCCAGCAAAAGTCGGATTATTACGGCAACGAATACAGCCGTTCGTTCTTACAAAAATACAAAGAAATGTCCCGCGAAGAATGTCTGGACAGTATTTTAGACAAGATTAAACGCTCGGGCTACGACAGCCTCAGCAAAGACGAAAAAGTCTTTTTGGATCGCTATCGCCATAACTAATTGCTTATTTCTTATACGGTAGTTTTTCGATAAAATTCGAAGGCAGTTCCCCACGCGCTACCCTATTTCTACCCGTCTGTATTCATGATTGCTTGGTTAAAAAAAACCGCTTACCAATTGCTCTTTGGAGCCAATATTATAATGGGTATACTACTACTAGGCGCTTACTTAGCAGCTTGGATACCCCCGTCTAGCTTTTATTGGCCATCTGTCTTGGCCATTGGCTATCCCTTTCTATTTTTTGCCAACCTGTTGTTTGTCTTTTTTTGGATCTACAAACGCAAGCGCTACGTCTATCTTTCCTTGCTATTGCTTGGTCTGGGTTGGTCGCACTTGCTTCATTTTTTTGCCTATAAAGGCTTATCGGCTACAACGATTCAGCCCGATGCCTTGCGGGTAATGAGTTATAATGTACATTATTTTAATGTGGGTAGTACGGACGCGATGGCAGATCAGGCCAAGATGTTGTCCAACATAGAAGAGCAAACTATTGATGTCTTTTGTGGGCAAGAGTTTTCGAGTAAAACAGAAGACAACAACCAACAAATTGAGCAACGGATGAAAAAGCTCCTCCCCTTCCACAGCAAAGGCGGCGGCAGCAGTTTGGCTATTTTCTCCAAATATCCCCTTCTCAAACAAGGGACAATAGATTTTCCCAATAGCTACAATGGCGCTATTTATGCCGATTTACAAACACCGCAGGGCACTGTACGGGTGTACTGTTTTCATTTGCAATCCATTGGTTTGGGCAGCGACGAGCACGAATTGCTCAACCGCGACAACCTCTCCACTTTGGGCGAAGCCACTACCCAAAAAACCTACCAGCGCATCAACAACAAACTTAAAGATGCTTTTTTGCAGCGCGAAAAACAAGTGACGTTCATTGCCCAGCACATTGCCGAGAGCCCACATCCTGTCATTGTTTGCGGCGATATGAACGACACCCCAAGTTCTTATGCCTATGGCCAATTATCGGTCAACTTACAGGATGCTTTTCAGGAGAGAGGGGTTGGCTTTGGCAGCACGTATGCAGGCAGCTTACCGCTGTTGCGGATTGATTACATTTTTGTCAGTCCTAAAGCTTCCGTCGAGCGTTTCGAGGTCTTGCCCTATCGGGTGTCGGACCATTATCCTATTTATGCGCGCTTGTCGTTTTAATAATAAAACCATTGTGCTATTCGTCCCACCCTTCTTCTCTAAAAATCCAGTTGCAGGTATTGTTTTAGGTGAACATCTATAGGGGTGTTGGTAGGATGCCAAAGGGTGTGCAGCCCCGCTTGGCGCGCGCCGACTAGGTTGGGGGCATTGTCGTCAATAAACAAGGTTTCACTCGGGTCAATTTGGGCATCCTTGACCAAGTACTCGAATGGCGTGGCGTGGGGCTTTCGGGAGCCAATGAGGTGCGAATAATAAGCACCGTCAAACAAGCTGTCAAAATCCGATACGCCATTTTCACGTTTGGCGATGGCGCGGAAATCGCGGAGGTGAATGCTGTTGGTATTGCTCATCAAATACACCCCGTAGCCGTGCAATTGTAAGTCTTCGACCAATTGTAAACCACTCGCAGGAATTTCTTTGAGCATGACATTCCAAGCCATTTCTACTTGGTCGCGGCTAGCGCCATCGGGAAATTGTGCTTGGAGCGCCGTTATAAATTCCGTTTCGGAGAGGGCTCCAATTTCAAAATCATTAAAGACTCCTGTAGTATGCAAATGTTGCATGGCGCGGTCGTAATTCGCGCGGCTACCTGCTAATGCACAAAAACTAGCATCGGTTTGGGCGGGTTCTAACTGAATCAATACCCCTCCTAAATCAAACACAATATTTTTTATCCCTCTCATTGGAACTATTTTTTGAATAAAATCCTTTAGTTGTTAGCGTTCTAAATTTACAACTATATTTCTGCTTCCATTCTAGCCGAGTGAGAATTATTATTTTAATTCTCTACCTGAAATTATTTTTTAGAAAGGTTGCTTTATTAGTAGCATTATTGTATTTTTGTCGCTGCAACTTCTTCAAAGCATCTTTTTGCTTTCTTCCTCCTAGAAGTTTCAAATTATGGTCTTATAGCTCAGTTGGTTAGAGCAGCGGACTCATAACCCGCTGGTCCCTGGTTCGAGTCCAGGTGGGACCACATCAATTAAGCCTTTTGTTCTATCACTAGAATGAAAGGTTTTTTTTGTCCCTCCCCTTACAAAAATATGCCTCCCTACACGAGGCAGAGAGGCATATTGGGAAATCTTGGTTATGACAACCAATGGAGTGGACAAGCTTTGTCTTTTATTTAATTAGGACTTTTTTTGTCAACTGCCCTTGGTCAGTGGTGATGTTTAGCAAATAGAGGCCTTGGGGTAATTGCTGTGTAGGAATTTGCAATTGGGTTCGTTCTATGTCGCGCAGCTCCCAAACCGTTTGTCCCACACTGTTACTCAAATACACGTTTCGGAGTAGCCCTTTTGAGGTGCTTACTGTGAATTGTTCTTTGGCAGGGTTCGGAAAAACTGTTACGTTCTGTTGTAAGGAAGCACGTAAAGTAAAGGCGGTATTGTTGGAAAAGGTATCAATAACCGTCACGTTGGCTAAGCAAGTTGCAGGGTTACCCATTAAATCTAGCGCCGTCAAAAGGACGACTACCGTTCCAACGTCCGTAGGGTTGAGTAAAATAGAACTTTGTCCATTTACCTGTAAGCCAACATGGCCTGTTATATCAAAACTTCCGCCATGCACCCAACTAGGCGTAAGCACTGCTAATCCGTTGCTATCTAAATAGATGACCGTATCTAAGCAAACTACCGTGGGTGGAATGGTGTCTCCTACTATCAAAGTGGTTTGACAAGTGTCGGTATTTCCAGCACCGTCTGTTATGGTAACAGTAATCGTTCGAATGCCTAAATCAGCGATAGTAAAGGTATCTACGGATACGCCGTTGAGGGTATAGCTAACAAAACCACAGTTATCGGTACCACTAGTAGCAACACTATCGGCGGCTACCGTCGTCTGACCAATGGAATCCAGATAACAATAGACAACAGGCGCACAAACAATCGTTGGAGTTATCGTATCCATAACCGTTACTGTGGCGGCACAAGAACTCGTATTCCCAGAACTATCGCTAACGGTTAAAATGGTAACATTGGTTCCCAATTCTACACAAGAATAGATTTTCTGCGCGACTCCATCAATTCTATAATCGACAATGCCACAGTTATCGGTGCTACCTGCATCAATAGCTTGCGGCAGAAGAGTAACTTGACCACTTCCATTTAAATAAACGACCGCATTTGCTCGACAAGTAGCAATGGGCGCTATGTTGTCTCCAATCGTAACGGTAGCTACACAAGTAGCGCTGTTGCCCGCACTATCCGTAACCATTAGCACCACGCTGTTTAACCCCACATCGATACAACTATATACTATTTGGGTTAGGCTATCAACAGTGTAATTCGCGATCCCGCAATTGTCAGTACTATTAGCGTCGATTTGTTGTGGAGTGAGTACAGCTTGTCCCAAACCATTTAAGTAAAGGGTAGTTGTTCGACAGGTAACAACGGGCGCAATCGTGTCCAGAAGACAAGGGTTTTGTCCCCAAATAAAGGCAGTAGGAAGGCTGCATAAGAGCATAAGGATTCCTATGAAGTATTGTTTCATAATACAGTTTTTGATAATAAATAAAAGGTTAAGGATATTGTCTTCACTCCCGTTTTATACTATTGGGGAAGGAAGTCAAGCAGTGGTTATAAGGCTGTAAGTACTTACTAAGTATTATTTCCTCTACTTGCGCAAAGGAACAGAACGATCGTCTGCTTATTAGATGGAAGCTGATGTAGGAGGTAACCTTTTTTTCTAAAAAATTTATGCACTCAAAAGCAGGAGTTAGAGGGCTTTTCCTGTCTTATCCCTTGAGCATTACGCATTTTTTTTAGTGGGCTTTTAAACCCTTGTACCATGTATCGGTCTAAGGATTGTCAGTGGAGCAGTAGTTGCTCCTATTTTTGTATTTAACTATCAAAACTAACTTCTTATGTCCATTATATCTTCTATCCGCAGCAGCGTCTTAATAGTGTTCCTAGCAGCTCCTTGCCTTACTTTCGCTCAGAATGCGAAAGAAGCGGTTCAGAATCAACAACAGATTAACGCAGGCAGAGCCCAACTGGATCGCGATGTACAAGAATTGCAACAAGCACAAGCCGCATTAGCCAATGCCCCCAATAGCTTAGAAGCGTTGTTTCAACAAGAAATTCAACAAAATACCCTCAAAGCACAGCAAGCTAGCCGCGAGATTCGCCAAAGCAGCCAAGAAGTCCGCTCGGATCGTCGGGAACTTAGAGATGGTCGTGCTCAACTTCGCCAGACACCTATAGATAATGCCCGAGATGCGCGCAATTTGCGTGCCGACCGCCGCGACAAGCGAGATGACCGACGTGACCGCCGCGATGATATTAGCGACTATCAACGTCGCCAAGATTTGTTGGCGGAACAAAAGAAGCTATTAGCCAACTATCTCGCGACTCCAACAGCGGCACTAGCTGAGCAATTCATCCGTACGATGCAACACGAGATTAGAATGACGAAGATAGAATTGGGAGAAGATATTCGCGAGCGTAGCGAAGACGGGCAAGAACGCCGCGATGATCGTCGCGAACGTCGAGAGCGCATCCGTTAACTATTTATACATAAATAAAGAAATAGTCGTCCTCTCCAACTAATTTGGAGGGGACGTTTTTTTGTACAACAATAGACTTTATTACGAATGGGATTGTATAGAGATCAAAAAGAGAGTTTTTTTCATCAATCAAGGCAAAAATTCAGCTCATAGCAGCGCTATGGGATTAATTTTTAACGCCGAGTGAGGGAAAAAGATCCTTTTTTCGCTGCAAGGCTATTCGTAATAAAGTCTAATGATCTAGGCCAGTTTAACCGAGGACGGTTGTTACCCAATGACAAACTCCTCCCCCCATTTTCTCCTCTAACAAAAGGCTACTAGAAAAAATAATTTGTAAGAAAAAGGATTCCCTGATTCTCTTTGTCACATACTTATTTTTTGCAAAAAAAACTCACATAAATTCCTTAAAACTAATAAATTAAACAATATTTACAATAAGCCATTTTTCCCACAAACGTTGTTATTTTTTTATTTAATACTTATTTTACTGACTAGCATTAAACTATAGGTATAATTCTACGTTATATTCATATGTTAATAACAAGTCCTACTAAATAACCGCTTTACATTAATCATTTTCCTAGAAAACATAACAATGACAAAAAATCATCAATGCAACCTCCAAGGCATTATTTTGCTCTTGGTCTTAGGTTTCTATCAAACAACTGCCTACGCACAGCTTAGCTCTTACGCTGGGACAACCATTCAAAGAGTCGGACAAGAGAGTATTACTAAAACGACGAGCTCCAGCAGTCGATACCTTGATCTCCCTAGTAATATAGAGCCAGGGGATATTACCTTAATTTGTTTAGGCCAAAGTGATGCCACTGATTTAGCTATCAAAGACGATGTCGGATGGACCAGACTAGGTGTCGATATGGATTATTCTGACGAACGGGATGTCAACATAGATATCTATTATAAAATCTATCAGAATGGGGACCAGCAACGCATTCGGGTACGTGGTACCAGAAATAACTTTGCTTACTTGATAACGCTAAGAGGCGTAGATAACAATGCCCCATTTAGAGACGAATGGGGAAAGCAGTTTACTGACAATGGCAACGGTGGCGCTTGCCCTAATGGCGGAACGGTCGGGAGAGCAAGAACCTCGTCGATTAGCTCTTCTAATCAAGGGATGCATTTTGTAGCCTGTATGTTTGATGATCCAATCACAGGACAGACCTACTCTTCTCGTGATTATAACAATGAGGTCATGAATGTGCGGACAAGAACTCCCAATGGAGACGATGCGCTTTTTGTCGCTTTTGAAAGTACCAATGGCAGTGCGACTAGCACCCGTTACCTACGCAACCGCAGTGGCAATTGCTTAAGTCCTGGTGCAGGAGATGATGCTATTCTTGCCTTTACACTGCGCCCTGGTGCTACAATGCCCCCATCACCAACCAATTCTGTACTTATAGATGATTGTGAAAATGCCAGTGATTCAGGTTGGACTTCTAGCAATGCCATCATTAACAACAGTAGCATCCGAAAAGTGGGTAATGCTAGTGTGCGTTCGCGCGGTAGCCAAACAGACGATTTCCGTAGAGTATTTGGCCCTATAAATGCTAATGCCAACAACACGTTGAAATTTTGGTACTATGTTGATAACAGACAGAATATGTCCTCTAGCGATCAAGTAGAGCTTGGAAGTGGTGGTCAAGCTGATACGGAAGAGTACAACTGGACTATTTCTAGAGGAATCATTCAAGAAGACGGCTGGGTCGAAATAGAATTGCCGTTCTCCGAAGCGGGCACTACAGGCGGTGCCCCCGACATAAGCCGACTCAATTGGTTCCGCTTATACCGCGTCAAGACAGGTGAAGTTACGTCTAGAATTGATGACATTCGTTTGGTATACCGTACACCCACTTCCAATAGGACAATGCCAAGTGGTACCACTAATCAAGCTAGTGTTTTAAATGTAGGCAATAAGGTGGATAACTTCCGCCTCTTTCCTAACCCCGCCAACAGGCAGTTTAAAATTTTGCTCAACAATACCGACGACCCTGTTATGGTTCGTGTAGTTGACCTACAAGGTCGTTTGGTCTTGCAAGAAGAGAGCAACGAACTAGTCAGAACGTTTGACGTATCTAACTTAGAGAATGGCTTATACCTCGTTAACATGACTAATAAGGCAGGCACAAAGACCGTACGCTTGGTTATTCAAAATTAAATGCTCCCAATCATAAGGCATTGAAGTAGGCACAAAGAGGCTTTTATCGCCATTCGAGAAAAATCGAAAGCGGTAAAGGTCTTTTTTAAGTAGTCTCACCACATGTTTCCAAAATAAAAATGGCTATTTCTATACTGCACTTACTTTTGATCGTCTACTTACTCTAATATTCGTTCTTTTGCAGAACTGCTTTACTCCTCCTTTATAGAATGATACACTTGTCGGGTTTCTAGCCCCAATACTTCACAAAAGCCTAGTACAGCTAATCTTCCCCCATAAAAAACCGTACATTAGCCATTCCTGAAGTAAACAATAGAGCCTTGCTAAGGGTTATCTCCTATAATACAGCTCCCACTAGAGCTGTACCGCAATTCAAGAATAGCGCTACTATGGACATAGATTTAACAGACGAAGAACGTATAAAGATCCTCAACTCCGACGATCTTTATACCATCATGCAGAAAATTCTACTGCGCGAAAATAAGATTGATCAAAATCGAGAACACTTTTGGGTTATTGGTTTAGAGAACAACCAACGAGTGTTGTTTATAGAATTGATTAGTCTAGGCTCTGTCAATCAAACGTTGGTGGAACCCATGGAAGTTTTCAGTTTGGCGCTGCAAAAACGCGCGGTGAAAATCATTCTCTGCCACAACCATCCCAACGGAGAGCTACGACCTTCCCCCGAAGATTTGGATTTAACGGATCGCTTGATTCAGGTCGGTTTGATTGTTGATACGCCTGTCTTAGACCACTTGATTATTAGTGAGAAGAGTTTTTTGAGCTTAGAGGACAACGGCTACATGAAAGAGCTGCGAAAAAGCTCTAAACACGTTCCAACGTATATGGTGATTGAGAATGCCAAACGAGAGGCGGCCAAAATTGCTAAGCGTCATAAAGCGATCGAAATTGCTAAAAAATTGAAACGCATTGGTACTGACAATGCAGTGATCGCCGAGGTAACGGGTATTTCCATAGTAGAAATAGAAGCCTTGCGGGTGCGGTTAAAAAAATAAACACAACGAAGTTCGATCAAGTTTGTCTTTTAGTAAGGCCTTTTTTGAAGTAGCCGCTATAAGCGAATGCTCTTTTAAAAGGAATCGTTATCCCTTGCCCTACCCCAAGCAAAAATGGCCAAAATTGCAGGTGCAATAAGACCTAGTGAACTAAAATCAAGATAGTATTAGAAGAAACAGATAAACATATAATTCAAGCGATGGGGGATCGCTTCTAAAGAAGTGTAGGCGCTTCTTGTTTACCACTGCTAGGACGGCAGTCGTTTTCTTCCACCTTCTTCCCTTCGAATGGCTTCAAGATCAGCGTCGTATTGATCGCGTAGCTCGGTACCTTTCTGGCCAAACTGCCAATCTATTAGCCGCCCCATGGCCGCCAATACATTGGATTTGGTGTATTTTTCTTCCTCCACTTGGGGCTCTTTCTTCCCCTTGGACTTTTTGATAAAAAAAAGCATATGGATGATGATTAGGTTATAATGGAAACATTATCCCCTGAACAAAAAAAAGGAGGTCTTTGTTCCAGTCAATTGTTGATTTTTTCAACAATTGTTCAATCTTAATTTTCTCTGTTTAGATTTTGCAGTAGGTTATGCTCTAATGTGTTGAATAATCCCTAGCTTTAAATGTCAGAAAAAGAACATTTCAATAGAAAACTTGTCTAAAGAAATAGGGATGTTGCCTCTTCATTTCTAGCCCCCATTGGGCACCTTATATAAGAGCATAAAGACGGGTTTACCGTCCCATTACTTTATTCAATTGTAAAACACACCATTATGGCTACCATTACGTTTCAGGGCAAACCTGTACACACATCAGGCGACTTACCAAAAGTCGGCCAACAAGCACCTGATTTCAAACTAGTAGGCGTTCATTTTCAACCACTTACTTTAGAACAACTGAAAGGACACCGCGTTATTCTCAATATATTTCCTAGTATTGATACTGGAATTTGTGCCTTATCTGTCAAGCGCTTTAACAAAGAAGCAGCTAAGTTGGATAATACTAAAGTAGTTTGTATTTCGCGCGATTTGCCCTTTGCCCACCACCGTTTTTGTGGAGCCGAAGGCATTGAAGATGTCATCAGTGTGTCAGATTATCAAACAGGTACTTTTAGTAAGGACTACGGAGTGCTAATGACCGATGGTTTATTTTCTCACTTGTCTGCTCGGGCGGTAGTTATTTTAGATGAGCAAGGCAAGGTTACCTATACCGAATTGGTTCCTGAGATTGCACAAGAGCCCAACTACGAAGCAGCATTAGCCAGCCTTTAGGGAGCGCTAATTTCTTCTTTCCACTGAGCCGAGTTTGCGCTGTTGCAAACTCGGCCTAGTTAGTTGATTCTACCACATTCCCACAACATTTTTCCTTTTACAACGATCTTTACTTTTCTCGCTTTAGTCTCTGTTGCTATGAACATGTCCAAAAAAAAACCTAGCTTTCCTATTTCTGAAATGCTAGAGCGTTATTTATTAGATTATGAGCGTTCAGTAACTTTGCCCTTGAGCTACGACGATTTGACCAACTGGTTCGAGTCGGCAGCAATATATGACAGTAAGGGAAACGATACCTTGTGGGAATCGGTCATCTACCACCCTACTTTTCAGGAAGAGATCGAGGTTGCCTTGACGTTTATTTATGCGACGCTCAAAACGGATGGTAACATGGAGGTAATTGAGCACTTGCGGGTAAGCCGTATTGATTATTGTCTATTTGGCAACTCCAAACCATTCCGTGTTCGTTTGGTCAATACCCTAAACGACAACCACGATTACTTCTATGTCAAACGCGCCGATGCCTCTCGTATTTATGGCTTAGAATTGGAGCATATTTTGAGCCCCAACCGCTTGGATTTTATTGTGGATCGAGATACCCTAATTGAAGGACACATTCCCGGTATTCCTGGTGATGTCTTTTTAGATTATTATACCAAAACACCCAACTTTGCAAAGAGCTTTGCGGCTAAGGAATTTGTCAAATTTAACGAACGTTGCTTTGTCATGCTGTTGGGCGATATGCGCGCCTACAATTATGTAGTGGATGTCACCCCTGATTTTGATACAGAGCAGTACCGTGTACGCGCCATTGATTTTGATCAGATTTGTTACGAAGGACGCAAGAATCATTATTTGCCGCAGTTTTACAAGGAGAATTTTCCAATTGTTAAGTTTTGTATGGAATTACTGCATCCCACCACGGTCACGCAATACCAATATGAGGAGCGTACGCTCATGAAGCGTCGTTACTACATGGCTCAAAAACGCCTCAAACGGTTGATGAACAGTATGGTCAAAGATACCTTGTCCACCAAGGAAAAGCGCCGCTCTCTTATCAAAGACCTCAACATTTATCACCAAACCGATAAGTTTACCCGCATGAGTTCTATGGGGCGAATCTTGCGGTTGCACATGACCTTAATGCTCGGTAAACCAAAGCCCAAAATCGACCGCACTAAGACGACTTTTCGCCGCAGTTAGCAAAGTTGAAGGAGGCCCGTTACTTTTCGTAGAATAAATAGAAGGTTCCGTCTTTATAAAAAGGGCAAATTTATTGCAGGTACTTATGGTACGCTGATTTTTCTTTATTTTTAGAACATCGTACGATACAACGGCTCTCTGAGAGGCGTTTCCATTTATTTATATTAAGATATACTTCTTTCCATGAAAAAAATGCTGCTTTTATCGCTTGTGTTGTGGAGTATGAGTGCGCAATTGTCCGCTCAACTCAAAGACATTACCATTCCTGACATTTGGCAAGCGTACAAATTCTTTCCGCAAACAGTGCCTGGCTTCAACTTTATGAACGATGGCAAGCACTATTCGGTCTTGCAAAGCAACCAAATTGTACAATATGATTTGACTTCGGGCGAACAAACAGCCGTGCTGTACACCCCTGATAACTTGGCACTCTCTAGTTATCGCTTTAGTGACAACGAGGAGCAGATTATACTAGAAACCGAACGCGAACAAATTTATCGCCGCTCTTCTCGTGCTAATTTCTACGTTTGGAACCGTGAAAAAGAAAGTTTAGTGACCGTTTCTAAAACAGGCAAACAGCGCTATGCTAGCTTAGATGCCTCTGGCGAGCGCGTGGCATTTGTACGCGACAACAACTTGTTCTACAAAAAATTAAATAGCGACAAAGAGATACAAATTACCAAAGACGGCGCTGAAAATGCCATCATCAACGGCGCTACAGATTGGGTCTATGAAGAGGAATTCAGTATTGCAAAGGCTTTTCAGTGGTCTCCTAAAGGTACTAAAATTGCCTTCTTGCGCTTTGACGAAAGTCGGGTAAAGGAATTTACTTATACGACTTACAATAACGATCTTTACCCTATCTACAACACGTTTAAATATCCCAAAGCAGGGGAAGACAACGCGATTGTAACGGTACACATCTACGACTTGGCCACTAAGAAAATCACCCAAGTAGCAGTCAAAGGGCAAGAGGATCAATACATTCCCCGCATCAAGTGGGTGAACGACGACCAGCTCTGCATCACACGCCTCAACCGCTACCAAAATAACTTAACCCTACTCTTAGCCAATCCTAAAAATGGCAGCACCAAGGTATTACTAGAAGAACAGAACAACTACTTCATTGATGTCCATAACAATCTAACCTTTTTAGACGATGAGTCTTTTATCTGGAGCAGCGATAACGATGGTTATAACCACTTGTATTTGTACGACAAGAAAGGGAAAATGGTGCGTCAATTGACCACAGGAAAATACGATGTCATTCAATTTTATGGCTTGGACAAAAAGAACCAACAGCTCTATTTCCAAGCAGCCGTAACGAGTGCCAAACATCGCGGAGTCTACAGTGTCCCCCTAAAAGGTGGTGTGCTGAGAACCTTGCACCAAGAAGAGGGGGTTAATAATGCACAATTTAGTAGTACATTTGATTATTTTGTCAATACCTATTCTAACGCCACTACCCCCCCTACCTATAAGGTCTACGCGACCAAAGATTTGAGCTTGGTGCGTACTATTCAGGACAATGAGAGCCTCAAAACACGCTTGGTAGAATACGACATGGGCGAGCATTCGTTTTTTGATTTTGTCAATTCGGATTCGGTGGTGCTGCATGGCTGGATGATTAAGCCTCCGAATTTTGATCCTGCCAAAAAATATCCTGTTTTCATGTATACCTACGGTGGCCCTGGTGCCCAAACCGTAATGGATCAATGGGGAGGACAAAACTACCTTTGGTTTCAGATGTTGGCACAAAAAGGCTACCTCGTTGTTTCGGTAGACAACCGAGGTACCGATGCCCGTGGAGAAGCCTTTCGCAAGTCCACTTACAAAAACTTGGGTGGTTTAGAGACACAAGACCAAATTGAGGCGGCGCGCTATTTTGCCCAGCAACCCTATGTAGACGGTGAGCGCATCGGCATTTTTGGCTGGAGCTTTGGCGGCTATTTGTCTACGTCTTGCTTGGCCAAAGGAGCCGATGTATTTAAAATGGCTATTGCGGTAGCACCTGTCATCAATTGGAAATGGTACGACACCATTTATACGGAGCGGTTTATGCGCACCCCCAAAGAGAACAACGAAGGCTACGAAA
The DNA here is from genome assembly GCA_963837355.1 of uncultured Saprospiraceae bacterium. GTDB lineage: Bacteria > Bacteroidota > Bacteroidia > Chitinophagales > Saprospiraceae > Aureispira. Next base: position 82,365 of record CAWIMY010000002.1, read on the forward strand.
ATAACTCGCCCATCAATTTTGCAGGCGACATTAAAGGGAGCTACTTGTTGGTACACGGCATGGCCGATGACAATGTACACTTCCAAAATGCCGCCGAGATGTCGCGCGCGCTGGTCGAGGCCAATATCCCTTTTGAGGAGGCTTTTTATGCCAATAAAAACCACGGTATTTATGGCGGCGCTACCCGAGCGCATTTGTATAATAAGATGACCAACTTTGTGTTGGAAAATTTGTAGGCCTGCTCTCCTACCTCTTTTTGGGTATTTTCCCAAAAAGTAAGCGCGCAATACCCTTGGGGTGTTGCGCGCTTTTTTGTTTATGGTGGATTAATTTTTATAGCTCAATGTGTCGCTTAATAGCGAGTACCACTCTTGTACTGTCGAAGAAAACATCTTGTGAATCTTGATATAGGCTATTACTACGCTGTCGCTTGTTACACAGGTAGGCTGTAATATTCTTTTTGTCAATTGTTGGGTTTTCTTCTAGAAAGATATTTATAGTAATTTCGCAATTGCCTTTTACCATCTGTGCGCCACCCACTTCTACTCATTTTTCGGTCTTTCAATTCAACAAACAAGTAAGAACCATCTACTACTAATAAACCATCACAGCGACTTTCTTCTCTATTAGGCTCATTGGGTTTAGAAATAGACACACAATGATCAATAGCATAAAAATGTGACCTCCGCTACTATTTTCGTTTTCAACTTCTGCGATCCACTCTTCCTCATGATCTTCCAAGAGGTAAGCAGGGTTACTAGCTGGAAGCGGGTCATCACAAATTCCAAAAACACTCGCATTAGAACTCTCTCTACACGCCGCCAAAAAAAAATCTATTGCCATTCTCTCTGTAATTCTAATAGGTCTGCAAATAAATCGTTAGCCTCCATCATCGCCTCATTAAGATCATTATCTTCAGCTGGCAAACCTCTTTTATTTTTTATATTTTCAATTGTCCCGTCACTGTTTAATTGATAGAGCGAGAGCACAGTAGGATCTAAAGCAGCTGTTCTAGGAACAAGTTTATCTAAGCGCTGGAAGGCTGCTTCAATTTTATCTTCTGGTAAGTTTTTTATCAAAGCTTTTATTGTTTCTGCTTTTAGACAAAGTCCTAAATAGCCTAACAAATACAAACTATGCGTTGTCAATACCAACCGATTAGCAGCACGTTTATTCTTATAGTTTATCAGAGAAAATAAGAGTTTTTTTTGCGAACTGGGGTAGAGGTTTTGTTCTAACTCTTCTACCACATTGATAAAACTACTATGCTGTAGTTGGTCGGTTAATCTAGCGGTTGCCCATGCTCCTTTCCAAGAAGGACTCCTGTTCTTCTATTTTTTCTAATTGTTTCTTCTGTTTTAAACTAAGTCGTTTGTTGGCTATACTAAGTTGTTTATCAATAGTGTTGGACAGGTAATTCGTCACTAAAAATAGTGGTGTCATGGATTGAAAACCGCTAGATGCCTTTAACAAATCGATTTCGTAGTCTTGACCAACAATATAGGAACTATCAGAGTTAGCATTGTATCGAAATTTGATCTCGCTTATAGGAAGGTCAATTGTTTGTTTAAGGGCTCTTTTGGCAGCGGTATATTCTTCTAGAAAAGTAAACAACGGGGCAGGGAGGTTGGTAATCGCATCTGCTTTGTCAACCGCGCTCACAAAATTTCGCTCTGCGGGAACATACATGATTTGAGGATACGCATAGTCATTTTCCTCTTGTAAGACAGCAGTGGTTTTATTGGTATTTCCATTATAAGTAAGGTGATACGCCTCTCCTATATATTCTACTTCTGAACGTCCTGACAAATAGGCATCAATTCCTTGATACTCTAATTGCTTCTTAAATCCATTCCGCGTATTAAATAAATCTATAGAAAAATCCCCCCGCATCAACGCCTTCTCTATCCAAGACAAGGTCGAGTACAACTTCGCCAACGTGCTTTTACCCGAACCTTGATCGCCAATAAACAAGGTTACTCCTGTGAATTCAATGAATCCGTCTCCGCTTTTCAGCCCTTCTTTGATTGGCCCGACGTGTTTAACTTTTAACCTTGCCATAAATTGCTTCTAACTGTACTTACTAAATGTTTATTGCTGGTAGCCAAAATACAAAAAACTACTTAAACTCTAACACAAAAACTACGGATCAAGAAAAGCATAAAATAGCTCCGTAAGGAACCTGTTTTGTCCGCTGCTTCTTTACTTTGCTAATGCCTCTCCAACTTATCTAGAAATGCTCTTTATCCCTTTCCCAATTTTGAGGGTTGTTGGTAATATAGCGCTGAATGTTTTCGAACGCCCTAGGATTTCGAATGATGTGGTCGTGGAACCGTGGCTGCCATGCAAAATTGGGTTGAATAAATCGAGCATTTTTGGACGTCACCGATTTATAGGATCGGATAATGGTGGAAATGGAACCTGATTTGGGGGATATTTTTGACATTTGTTTGTTTTTGGATGATTTGGATTATTTCGGATGATTCGGTATTGGATGATTCGGTATTGGATGATTCGGTAGAGACGTTGCACTGCAACGTCTCTACCGAATCATCCAATACCGAATCCAAATCATCATCCGTTTTATCCACAATCAATATCCCATGCGTATGATTGGGCATCACCACAAAATTCGCCAATCGAACAAACGGAAAATGCTGGGGAATTTCCAACCAAAAAATCTTCGCCAATTCTCCAACTGCGCTCAACTGCATCTCCCCATTAACGATTTCCCCAAAAAAGTGCCTTCTATCCTTGGTACAAATCGTAATAAAATAGGCTCCATTGCGCCCATAATCATAGCCCTCCAACCGTGCGGAGGCAATGCGGTATTTATTTTGGTAGTTATCCACTGTTATAATTATTCCTGTTGTAAAAATTTTCCTAATCAAAGATCTCTCTACGAAAAATCAAACGTTTTTGTTTCAAAAGCACTGCAATCATTTTACTTCACAGCCTAAATAGAGCTATTTTAGCCTTTTTTCTATTTTTAAAACATTTTGTTTGCTACTAAATTTTGAAGCTAAAACATTTTGTTTTATGTTTGTGATAGACAGACATTACAGACAACCGAAAAAGTATTAGATATGATGATTGTAAACAAAAATGTACCTGTGGTCGTTAAGCGCGCGGTAGACAACAGCCTTCAAAATTTCAAGCGTTTTATCAAACAAATCTGGGTACGCATTGCCTTTTTTGCGTTGGCACTTTTACTGCTTACCCAAAAAGAGTTTAGTATTCAATTCACTATTGGCAACCCTAACCAACAGGCAGCCAGTCTAGTAGAAGCACCTGCTCCAAAATCCAACAAAGCCTACGCCACCACTGTTGCCCACCATAATCCCCCTAAAAACAGTAAGAGATGGTGGGAAACCATTCAGGAGGAAAAGACAGACATTCGCAACCAACTCAACCTCGCCAATGCCGCGACAGCCGTAGGAGCCGCCCTCACCCCTGAGCAACAAAAAAAGGCTCTCCAATATTCCAATTTGGGCTTTGTGTTGAACCCTGGCTTTGCTGAAAAACACGAAGTAGACCCCGCTATTGTAGCCGCTAAAAACAAATTGTGTTTCGACTACATCGCTCGCTACAGCAACACCGCAAAAGAAGAAGCAGCACTGTTTAATATTCCCGCCAGTATTACGTTGGCGCAGGGCTTATTGGAAAGCAATGTGGGCGCGAGTTCTTTGGCCGCAAAGGAGAACAACCACTTTGGCATCAAGTGCCGCAAAAAGTGCATCGGTTGCCGCTGTGCCAACTATACCGACGATAGCAAATACGATATGTTTCGCATTTTTGATTCGGCTTGGGAGAGCTTCCGCGAACACAGCAAATTATTGAGCAACAAACGCTATAAGCACTTGTCGCAATTGCCCCGCACCGACTATGTAAATTGGGCCAATGGGCTGCAAGCAGCTGGCTACGCCACCGATAAAAAATATGCCTCTAAGCTAATCGCTATTATCAAAGCCTTGCATCTAGATCGTTTTGATCGCTAACCAGGGCTTCATTTTTAGGACTCGGTACCAGTGTCTTTTTGGAGGCGGTGCCACTTATCTCAATGACCATGATTGAACAAATTAGTAGTTACTTCCGACGCATCGGAGTAGACCACCAGACAGACACCGAACGGCAAGCCCTTTCTTTTGATGTGGAGACCCCACAAGGAACTTGGCAATGCTTGATTTTGGTGAGCAAAAGCAAAGACATGGGCAGTGGCGCAGGCTTTTATTCTACTCTACCAACAAAGGTACCCCGCCTCTTGCGCAACCACATGGCGCTTTTTCTAATGTGCTTAAACAACGACCGTATCTTTGGGAATTTTGAACTGGATCCACAAACAGGTGATTTACACTTCAAAACATACATTGATTTTGAGAATAGAGGCTTCTCCGAAAAGGCCGTAGAGCGAAATATGCTAATAAATATTTCGATTATGCAGCAGCACATGCCTAAACTTACAAAGATGATAAAACGCGCTTAATCCTCTAATTATAAAGCTTTTAACTATCAAATAGACGGTAGTTAACCGTTCTATGTTCGCTGAAATAGCCGAGCATAGAACTTTTTTTATGATTATTCTTGTTTTCCAACCAACCATTCTAGAAGTACGCTCGTTTTTAGAAATGTTAGCACTCGTGATACAAAATAAAATTTCGAGTAAAAAAATAGACCAAGGCAACATTTATTAGAAAGGTGTCGTTTTGGTTACAGTAGCAAATTTTATTTTATAGCGTACTATTAGTATTATAAGTAAAACGACTCACAATGAAGTATAACATTACAAAAAACGATTTAGTAAGTGACCTATACGGAGAAACTGGTTTTTTGCAACGCATGGCCATTCGGTCTGCCGAACGCAATGATAGCGACTTAAGAAAAGAAAAGGCGGATCTACAAGCCGCCAAAGAATTATTAGATGATGCGGCGTTGCAGCCACCTGACTTTGTTTTGCGCCAAGTACTCAATTATAGCAAGCGCTCTGCCTTGGAGACAGAAGTGAACTAAGCATGCTCCGTCTTTTATCCTCATCCCCCTTATCCATTCCCAATACTTGCGTGAAGCAATCCTCTACAAAAAAGCTACTATACTCTAAGAGTATAGTAGCTTTTTTATCGTTTAAGAACATCCTTCGTCCTTACTTTTCTAGTCGCTCCACGACTTTCTGTACTTGTTCGGTTAAACGGCGAAGGTCTTCTTTTGTCTCCTCATCGTTGACACTTTCCAAACCCTCTTTTGACTTTTTGACCTGCTCTTTGATCCGTTCTGTTTCTTCTGATAGCTTTATTAATTCCTGCTGCTCTGAGCTATCATCAGTTTGCGCGCGCAATTTATCTAACAATGAGCCCAACTGATCAATACTATCATCGTAGGTTCCTTCCTTGATTTTGTTGCCCTCGTGCTTGAAAATGCTAAATATTCCTTGAACGGTTTGCTTGGCGCTTCCAATAACTTCGCGCCCCATTTGTTGCTCTTGCTGGCTGCCAAAAAATTGCGTGTATACCACCCAACCAATGACAAAGAAAAAGACCAACGTGATTAGTTTTCCCAACATATTGTTTCTCTTTATTTTAATGGTCAACTTTCTCTTGGAAAGTCTGCTTAATGTATAAAAATAACGCCATTTTTAAGCGATATAGTTTTTAGTAATACAAGGGCTGTGCCTAGAGCCGTCCCTTGGGTGTTTTTTCATTTTTCTTTAGCCGTTTCTGTTTGTTTTTCAACAAATAACCGCGTTCATCGTCATTCATAAAAGGAATCACTAAGGAAACCGTTAACCCAAAATGGCTAAAGTTGTCTTCTAACGCACGCGCTTGATCGGGCGCTGTTTGGTTAAGGCTTTGCGCAAACGCTCCCACTTGTTCTGTCGCATGAAATTGATACGACGGGCGAATGCGCAAGAGGTAAAAATAATCCTCCCGCTGGGCTTTTTTTAGCAGAAAGCGCAAGCGAATCGCATAATCCAAGTAGAGTTCAGGCACAATGGTATAACGGCTAATGGGGGTTTCGTAGTTGCCTCCAAAAGAATAACGATAACGAGTATTGCCCAAATGCAAGGCCGCGCCAATAGTAAAATGCTGTCGTGCAAAAGGTTTATACCCTACTCTAGCACTCCCTGAAGAATAATTGACCACTACTTCTGCGCGTTCTTTGAGCTGGTCAGGATTGATACTAATCTGCTGCGCCACTACATTGCCATAGGCCAACTCAATCACCACATGCCGCGTATAACGCCCTGCCCCTACTCGATAGCCGTGCCAGTTGTTGCGCAAGTCGCCCACATCGTGGTTTTCCCCTGCATTGAAGGTATTGATAATCGAATTGCTTCCACTTAAGTTAATAGCAGCAAAATTATAGCCACCAAAAATATAATATTGCCCAAAGGCTGTGGAAAACACAAAAAGCAATAAGCTGGTAAATAGGGTACGAACTAGCATAACAATCGTCTTGGGGTGGATGATAGAAGTCAAAGATACAAAATTAGAACTATTGCACCTTACTTCACCAACAAGTAGCTCGCAATTAGCGCCAACACAATGCCTAAGATGTTAAGTGGAGTCAAGCGTTCCTTGAAAAAGAAGTAGCCTAATAAGGCCGAAAGGGCAACCACTGTAATGTTATTTACCGAATACACCACCGAACCACTCCAATCATCCAGAGCGCGCAAGAGGAAATAAATCGAAAAATAATTCGGAATTCCTAAAGTGATGCCCGCAATAAGATTGCGCCAAGCCAAAGGTTGTCGTAGAAAAATCAGCCCTATTATTCCAAAACTTCCCGCTGTAGCGAACAAGACAATAGATTCTACGGCAGGTTTCATTTCATGTACGGCGTGTAAGTATTGCAAAATAATTTCAATAAAAACAGAGGCCAAAAAGGTGGCTAAAGGAAAAACAAACACCCACTTTGGAATTTCCTTCTCAGGAGGAATAGGCGCATCTAACAGTGGCGCAGCCGTAGGATCGACAGGCGCGACTGCTCTTGCAGGAATATTGATAAGCACCACCGAGCCAATCGCCAATAGAATCCCCACCAAAGTCATCGTGCTATAAGGATCATTATAAAACCAAATTGAAAACGGCACCGATAAGCCCAGAGACATACGCTGTGCCACAGAGGTAATGGCGATCCCATAATACTGTACCGTCCGACTAATAAAGTTGAATCCACTGACAAAAAGCGTCCCTAAGAGCAACATAATAGGCAACCAATCTGCTTGTAACATAGAGGCTTCCAAAGGCATTTCGCCCAAGGCAATACAACCTGTCGTTACACAAACCAAATAATTAAACACAATGGCTTGAAAATGATTGATGTTGTATTTATCAAAAAATTTAAAAATAACACCAATAGCAACCGAGCAAAGAATAGCAAGTAGAATGTACAGCACAACAATAGTAGTTAAGGTAAGAACCAGAGTTCTCTAGTAGGTAGGTAAATTATAATAACAAGACAAACGATTGTCCAAAATACGTTGCGTTTGGCGGCACAAGGCCGCAGAAATAGTCGGCGCTGCCACGCCCTGCCCTAAGATAGCCGCACTTTGCAGCACGCGCGCTTCGTCCCATAAATTAGCGTCCAAAAAAGATTGCAGTACTTGGCTCCCGCCCTCCACCAAAACCGATTGAATACGCGCTTGGTGCAAATAAGCCACCACTTGTGGTAAAAAATCTACGAACTCATTTAATCGAACAAAGCGAACATTGTCCCAGTTGAGAGTAGTTTTTTGGGTGGTAAACACCCAAGTCGGTAAACTCCCATCAAACAGCTTCAACGTACGCGGCAGGCGCAATTGCCGATCCAATACTAGGCGCAAGGGCTGCCGCCCTGCCCAAAAGCGGTTGTTCAAACTAGGGTTATCCAACAAAGCCGTATTGGTGCCGACCAAAATAGCCGTTTCCTCGCGCCGCCACTGGTGAACCACCCGCTGACTAAAAGCGTTGGAAATCACCACACGGCGGGTGGGATCGCCCATAAACCCATCAAGGCTTTGGGCATATTTGAGTACTATATAAGGGCGTTGCTGCTGTACGGTTGTAAAAAATCGCCGTACCAACTGCCGAGCCTTCGCTTCCAAAACGCCGACAACCACCTCCACACCGCGCGCCTGCAAGAGGGCAATACTTTGTCCAGCCACTTTCTCAAATGGATCTTTACAAGCAATAACCACCCGTGCCATCTTTTCTTTTAATATCAACTGTACGCAAGGCGGCGTTTTTCCCTGATGGAAGCAAGGTTCCAAGGTCACGTACAAGGTTGCCTTGGGCAGCAAGTTTCTATCGTTGGGCGCCACTGCTGCCACGGCGTTGACCTCGGCATGTGCTTGGCCATATTGCTGGTGGTACCCCTCACCCAAAATTCGATCTTGGTACACCAACACCGCCCCCACTCTAGGATTTGGAGCATTGTCGCCATTGGCTAAGTGTGCGAGTTGAATCGCCCGTTGCATGTATTGCTCGTCTTTGGTTAACATAAGCGAAAGCATTGTCATAAAAAAAGAAAATGCCCCGAAAGGCATTTTCTGCTGTTATTACATAGAAGTTGTTTAAAAAGGGGCTTTTGTGGAGAATGAGTAAGCTTTTGGTTCCAATCAAGTCAAACCCCGAACCCAGCTTGCTGGCTCGCGTAAGCAACAAAGGCTCTGTGAAGCAATTTGTCTTTTTTAAACAACTTTATAGGATACAAGTAAGGAGCTATTCGCTTAGCGAATCCACTCAAAACCCGTGTATTTTTGTAACACATCAGGTACGCGAATACCGTCGGCGGTTTGGTTGTTTTCTAAAATCGTCGCTAGAATACGGGGCAAGGCCAACGCAGAGCCATTGAGCGTGTGCGCCAATTGATTTTTACCTGTTTTGCTGTCTTTGTAGCGCAATTTCAAGCGATTGGCTTGAAACACTTCAAAGTTAGACACCGAACTAACTTCTAACCAGCGTTGTTGCGCGGCAGAGTAGGTTTCAAAATCATAAGTAATGGCCGCTGCAAAACCCAAATCACCACCGCAAAGCAACAATAATTGGTAAGGCAAGTCCAATTTTTGTAGCAACTGTTCCACGTGTCCGCACATATCTTTTAAGGTATCGTAAGAATGGTCGGGATGTTGGATTTGTACAATTTCTACTTTATCAAATTGGTGCAAACGGTTGAGGCCGCGCACGTGAGCGCCATAAGAACCCGCCTCGCGACGGAAACAAGGCGTATGGCCAGTGAGCTTGATCGGAAAATCTTCTTCCTTCACAATAACATCTCTATAAATATTCGTCAACGGCACTTCTGCCGTAGGAATAACGTAGAGGTCATCTTTCTCAACGTGGTACATTTGCCCTTCTTTGTCAGGCAATTGCCCCGTGCCTCTTGCACTATCTTCGTTGACCATATACGGCAACTGGTATTCTTTATAGCCTGCCGCTTCCGCTTCGTCTAAGAAAAAGCTGATTAGAGCGCGCTGTAAACGGGCACCTTTACCTACATAAACGGGGAAGCCTGCTCCTGTAATTTTAGCGCCCATCTCGAAGTCGATGAGGTTGTATTTTTGAGCCAATTCCCAATGGGGCAAGGCATCGGCTCCCATCGTAGGCAATTCTTTTTCCCAAGCTTGGTAGACCACGTTGTCCTCGTCCGATTTACCTTCAGGTACAAGGGCATTGGCACAGTTGGGCAGTTGCAATAAGAAATCTTGCAAATCATCCTTGGTGGCATTCAGCTCATTTTTGATGGCCGAAATAATAGTTTTCAATTCACTACCACGCTCCTTTTTAGAGGCCGCTTCAGCACCTTTTCCTGTCTTGTATAATTCTTTGATAGCGCCTGCAATCTCATTGCTTTCCGACTGGTGGGCTTGTAGTTTTTGTTCCAACTCTTTGCGACGGGTATCGGTCTGCAAAATCTGAGTAATGAGCTGTTCATCTTTGTTGTTACGAACACGTAAGCTCTTTAAAACGCGCTCTTGATTGTCTTTGATAAAACTGACTGGTAGCATGGTGAAATGCGGTAAATTAGAAGATACCCTTTTAAAATGGTCGCTTCTGTTGGTTAGATAGTAATAATATGGTTGACTAGTGCCAAAAACCCACTAGCTGAAGTAAGGTAAACAACCTGTCTCTTGGGAAGTTCCCTAACGACGAAGTTAAAAGATATTTTGTACAAATGGTGCTTATTCGAAGGCAATCTTTAGGAAGCCTCTACTCTATTGTTACCAAGGTGACGATCACTACGCTCCAAAATCTGCTCTATTCAAGCACTCTGCCAAATATTCCATCGATCAAAAACTATTCTTACAACCGCCGAACCTTTTCAATGGATCAGTGTTTTACCACTAAGGATCACCTAGCAAAAGAAAAATTATTAGGTAAATAAACCTTTGTTCAGCCCTTTGAAGGAGTAATTTAGCTACTTTGGGTATATTTTTACAAAGTTACTATTCGAATTCAAAAATTAAAGCGTAGTTTTGTACTATCAATTCAGAGAATACGAATCTCGCTAAGCAATCCAATACTGCTTATTTGTTTGACCAATCATACCATTCTTTCCGACACTACCCTCACTTCATTCTAACGATTAATTCAATCCCTCACCTACTCAACTAGGTAGCGGTGTGTTAGTATTTTTTTTAGGGGCAACGGATTACGCTCGTCAACGAATACCAAAGCATTTCGGCCGCTCAGAAAAGGCAAGAATGGCCTTATTGGAGAGGGAAAGTAACCCTTGAACTCTTTGTAAGCCCATTGTTTAGCATTCCCTCTATCGGGTAATCGGCTCTTTTCTAATTGACTGTTTTTGATGGCTTGATAGCTAAACTCCCCCACCGATATTTCTTGTTTTACAAGAGATACAATTCAAAATAGATTACCAATACAGGTTCTTATAAACTTCGCGAATAACCCGACTATTCCCATCCAACAATAAAAAACATTGTTGTTCATAACAGCAATACTTTATACTAAAGTAGTGTTACCACTGCAACAACCTTATTTCATTCACTTAATATTATTCAACCTATCTTTGTATGTACGACATACTTCAATTAAATCAGATGCTTGTTCCAGAGCTTAGAGAAATAGCGGAAAAGCTAGATGTGAAAGGCTACAAGAGACTCACCAAAAAAGAACTGATTTACAAGATATTGGACTTTCAAGCCATCAAAGGCGATGTAGACACCAAAGCTACTGTCGAAGAAACTGCCAATACAAGAAAGCAAGACACCCCGTCTCCCCCCGTTACTGAAAAAGTAGCTGTGTTAGAAAAAGAGGAAACTCCTGTTCCTGACGAGAAAAAAGAGGCGGTAGAAGAACGGCCCAAACGTCGCTGGGACAAAAAGGATCAAACCGATGGAAAAACCGAAGTGCGTACCACCCGCCGCCGTGAACATACGTCTTCTAAAACAGAGGAAACGAAAGAAACGACCAGCAGAACGCCTAGAAAACGCGAACAACCCATCCAAAAAGACAACAAGGATCATGCTAACAAACGTCCTCGTAACACGCCCCAAAAAGAACCTGCTAAGCCAAAATTCAATATTGATTTAGATGGTGTTGTAGCTGGAGAAGGGGTCTTGGAAATGATGGCCGAAGGCTATGGCTTCTTGCGTTCTTCTGATTACAACTACTTGACCTCTCCTGACGACATTTACGTTTCTCCTTCTCAAATCAAGCTGTTTGGGCTTAGAACAGGCGATTCCATCGAAGGAGCGATCCGTCCTCCTAAGGAAGGCGAAAAATACTTTGCGCTACTAAAAGTAAGCAAAATCAATGGTTGGAGCCCTGACGAAATTCGTGACCGTGTTCACTTTGACCACCTCACGCCCTTGTTCCCCGAACAAAAATTAAATATTATACAAAAGAGCAAGCCCAAGTTGTACTCTACTCGCATCATGGATTTGTTTACGCCTATTGGTAAAGGACAACGGGGCTTGATCGTGTCTCAACCCAAAACAGGTAAAACCTTCTTATTGAAGGACGTCGCCAACGCCATCGCCGAAAACCACCCCGAGTGTTACCTCATCATCTTGTTGATTGATGAGCGCCCTGAGGAGGTGACGGATATGCAGCGCAGCGTACGCGCAGAAGTGATTGGTTCTACCTTTGATGACCATCCCGAAAACCACGTTCGTGTTGCCAACATCGTCTTGGAAAAAGCGAAACGTATGGTAGAATGTGGCCACGATGTGGTTATTCTATTGGATTCAATTACCCGCTTGGCACGTGCTCACAACTCTGTATCGCCTTCTAGCGGTAAAGTCTTGTCGGGTGGTGTGGAAGCAAGCGCTTTGCTCAAGCCTAAAAAATTCTTTGGCGCAGCGCGTAACATCGAGGACGGTGGTTCTTTGACCATCTTAGCCACGGCGTTGATTGACACAGGATCGAAAATGGACGAAGTAATTTTTGAAGAGTTCAAAGGTACAGGTAACCTAGAGTTGCAGTTGGATCGTAAGTTGGCTAACCGCCGCGTGTATCCTGCCATCGACTTGACCAAATCTAGTACTCGCCGCGACGATTTATTGCACCACGATGATGTAGTGAACAAGATGATTATCTTGCGTCGCTACTTGGCCGATATGAAGACCGAGGAAGCGATGGATTTCTTGTTGCAGCGCATCAAAGGTACCAGCAGTAACGACGAGTTTTTACATTCGATGACGAAATAAAACCGTACACGGTTTTTGAAAATAGCTATTTTTTTAGCATCCCTTTGCCCCTTTTTAGAGGCAAAGGGATTTTTTGTAGGGAGGCTGTGCTTTTCTTCCTTTGTCTTTGTTATACAATTACTGTACTTTTATTGTATTTTGTTGCTTACTGCTAACTGCTACTTAATTTATATACCAGATGACCATTATTGCACTGTGCAAAGTTTTATTGTTGGGTTGTGGGGGCGCCTTGGGCTATTACTTTTTTGTTTCCTATGTGTTTTTGCATTTTCCCATGCCCTTTTTTTTAGGCGCTAGCACCCTGTTAGAGGGGCAGATTTTGCAGCGCGAGGTAGCGCAGAAAAAAAGTCAGCATTTTTGGTGGCGGTTTGGCAAAGGAGTCTTGAATGGGCTATTGGTATTGGTGTGGTGGATGGTTTTTGGGGGATTTGCTTACCTGCTTTACTTTGCGCTGGATTTTTATTTTCCAGAGGCGGGCCTTTGTTTTGGCCGTATTTTGGAATTGCGTTGGCGTTGCCTGCGGTTTGGGTCTTGGTGCGTTCGGTGTTATTTTTTAGAAAAAAGCCTGTTGAAATCTTAGTTATTCCTGAAGATACGCGGCCTTTGATTGAGCAAGTAGCTAAACCTACTGCCCCCTTTCCCGCTATACTTTTGGACACCGCTGACCTGCCCAAGGAATCAGCGGTCAAAGAACCTAAAAAATAACTCAGTTAATGGTGTTGACCTATAGTACTTTAGCCTTCTCTAACTTCCTCTTATGCTTAAACGCCTTTATCTTCTTGCTTTTCTTTTTTGTGGAGTCGCTTGCAAAACCACTTCTAAGTCAGTGGCATTGCTGGATACTACTCTTTTGGAATTGGCCGACACCCTCCTAGAAGGAGCCGTGGAAGATGCCATCGAGCAGAGTATTCAGTCCCTACAATTTTTTATTGCTGTTGATAAAGCGCGAGCGCTATTTTTAACCCATCATCCCACCTTCCACCAACTCACCAAGCGCAAGCAACGCCAATTTCGGCAGTGGTATCGACAACAAACTACCTTATCAGAAGCCAATAAACAACAAGCGCACTATTGCCTAACCTTGGCGGGAACCCTTGACTCTACCTGTCTGCGAAATCCCATTCTTGACCACTTGGCAAATGTATCCCTTGAAGAAGCGATCCGTCAAGCGGATACCGATTGTATTCAATTGGCCTTAGACAACGATTGGGTGCCCGACAATGAAGCGGGCAACACGTGCAACGATGTCCGTAAAGGGCATTTTTATTTTTATTTGACAAACGATCACCAAGAGGTCGCTTACATTCACCGCACCGATTCGACCCAACAAGAATCTTGGGAGGATGCTAAGAAACGCCGCGTTACTTGGCTCAGCCCTTGTACCTACCGCCTCAGCGCCTTAGAAGCCGAGGACGATTTTAGGATGGATTTTGAAATTGTCTATGTGGCTTCGGATCACTACATCTACCTCTGCCATTATTCCAAGCAACACCCTTCTTATTTGATGCTTGGACGCATCAATAAATCATTAGAGTAGCGCCCTCTTTTTTACGCCTTGTTGTCCGCTGTTTTGTCAGAAGAAACAACGCCTTCCGTAAAGAATTTCAAGTGCAATTGGCTAACTTGGTGCTGTATTCATCATCCTTTATACTTCCTTCTTATGTTCGTCAGCGGTTTTACTTACGTTAGAAATGGCCTCAAAATGAGCTATCCTTTTTTGGAATCCATTCAATCTCTATTGCCTTTGGTAGATGAATTAATTGTGGTAGTAGGTGATTCTGACGACGGTACTCGCGAGGCGATTGTCGCCCTACAAGCAACTAAAATTAGGATTGTGGACAGCATTTGGTCGGAGGAGAAACGGCAAAATGGCGAGATTTTTAAAGACCAAGCCAATTTGGGATTGTTGGAAGCCAAAGGCGATTGGCTGCTGCATTTGCAGGCCGATGAGGTGTTGCATGAGAATGACCAAGCCACCTTACGCCAAGCCTTGCAAATAGCCGACCAGCAGGCCGATGTAGATGGGCTCTTATTTCCCTTTTATCACTTTTGGGGCGATTACCAACACCAGCGTGCCACGCGCCGTACCCACGATTGGGAAATTCGCGCCTTCAAAAACCTGCGCGATGTGCGGTCTTATAAGGACTCTCAAGGCTTTCGCCGCTATCCCAGCGCCAACGACGACATCGGCGATAAATTAACCGTTCTAAAAGTGCAAGTCCCTATTTATCACTATTCTTATACGCGTCCCCCCAGCATCATGCGCGCCAAATCCAACTACTTTCACCGCTTTTGGCACCCCAATACTTGGCTCGATCAAAATACCGTCGAACGCCCTTTTGATTACAACGAAGTAGATCGCTTGGAGCCCTTCGAGGGCACACACCCGCGCTACATGCACGCCCGCATTGCCCAAAAAGATTGGGACTTTACCTACGACCCCAGCCGCTCTACCATGTCCTTGAAAGACCGTTTGTTGTATGCGGTAGAAAAGCAGTTTGGGCGGCGGTTATTCTCTTATAAGAATTATAAATTGAAAGCCTAAAGTCCTCATCATTCACTATTTTTCATTTTCTTACTGCCTACTGTATGTCCCTCGTCCGAGAATTAGACCATTATTACGCCAAGCACCCCGAACCCAACCGAGGTTGCTTATTGGCCTTGCGACAAATTATTTTGCAACAGGATGACCATATTAGTGAAAAGAAAAAATGGGGTATTCCCTGCTTTTACTACTACAACCGTTTATTTTGCTGTCTAAACGTACCGCCCAAGACACAGCAGCCGTATGTGTTATTCACAGAAGGTCTCCTGCTAGACTTTCCAGAATTGGAACAGGGAAAGCGGGTGCGCATGAAAATCTTCCAAATTAATGCTGAAGAAGATTTGCCGATGGAGCAACTGACCACCATTTTGCAAGCGGCTTTGAATTTGTATAAAACGGGAATCATTCCCTTCAAAAAATAATCCTCGGCGCAGGGAACGATTAAGTAGTTTATGGAGGTTAGAAGAGCATATTTTAATCTTTTTATTGACTAATCCTTTTTAACATGTCCACCACTACTTGGCTATACCGCCCTGTAAATCAGGCGGAGTTAGACCTTATTGCACAAAACGACTGGCAGGGCTTTCCGCCGCGCTTGCCCGAGCAACCTATTTTTTATCCTGTCATGAACGAAGCCTATGCTGCCGAAATTTGCGAAAAATGGAATGTGCCCGCCTATGGCGTAGGTTATGTGACGCGTTTTGCGGTGGATACGGAGTACTTGAAGCGTTTTCGGGTAGAAAATGTAGGTGCCGCGCGGCATAATGAGTTGTGGGTGCCTGCGGAGGACTTAGAGGACTTTAATGCGCATATTGTAGGAAAAATTGAGGTCACGCAGACTTTTCGGAAATAAGTTCCCCCTTCTAGGAATTGAAAATAGAGAAGCTGCCCATTGGGTGGCTTCTTTTTTTATTCGATAAGTTGTTTTCTTGCTTGTATACACAAGTTTTAGAGAAGACAAGATTGTTATTTTATTTTATAAATTCCTATCTTGTTTTTTACTTCTGAACCTTTATAAGAAACGTTTCATGTATAAGATTGAATATTTGGTGATTGCGGATAAAGAAACCACTAAAAGCGTGCAAGCTCTAGAAAACCTACTCAAATCAGATGATGACATTAAACTACAAAAAGGACGCTTGAAGGTTGGTAACTTTAATGGCCCTTACAATATTTCTAAAGGTAAAGTAGCCGCTAGTGACAACAAAGGATTATATTTCAATTTATCCTTTACCTGTGAACGAGAAGAGGACATTCCAGCATTTGGACTGGCTCTGAGAAGTGTTCGTGGCCGATTGAGTATTCTCAATCAAAAACAGTTTGTCATTTGGGATGATATATCTCGCTTCTACAGTCAAAAAGCGTACAGCAAGATTAATTATATCGAGAATCTTATGCGTAAATTACTGACAAAATTCATGTTGGTAAACCTCGGTATGAACTGGGACAAACAGCGGATGCCCAATGATGTTTCTACGTCTATTCATAAGGATAACAAGGACTTCAACCACTTCAATAATGTTGATTTTATAAAACTAAGTGATTTTCTGTTTAGTAAGAATTATCCGAAGCACAAGGAAGATGTATTCAAGAAGCTTGACGCGGCAAAGGATAGTTCTGATATTGACTTGGAAGAAATTAGGTCGCTACTGCCTCGTAGCAACTGGACAAAATACTTCGGTTCTATTATTAATTGTGATGGAGATTTTATTAAATCGCGTTGGGAGAAGTTATACCAGCTTAGAAATTCAGTTGCTCACAACAAGACTTTTGGCCTCAAAGATTTAGAAGAAGTCAATAGCATTGTTGGCGAAATAGGGCAATACTTAGAGGCAGCTGTTGATGAGTTAGATGAGGTCATTGTACCAGCAGACCAGATTGATGAGGTCGTTCAGGAAGTGATCAGTGAAGGGCAAAAAGAGATCATAGAATTCATAGATAAGGTAGATGAACTAGAAAAAGCATTGCGGAAAGTGCATGAGATTCATTTGAGTTCAGATGGTGGTTCGCCTAAGGATATTCGTGAAGTCATAGAAGCGATCTATCTTTCTACTGCCACTCAAAATGCTATCATTAATAGACTGTATGTAGAAGACACGTTTGACATCATAGAAAACATTGCCGTAAAAAAGGATTTGATAATAAATCGTTGGAACGCTGATGTTAAAGACATACTGAATCAAATACTTAAACAGCTAATCAAATACATCCCATACAAGGAAGAAGATCATACGGAGAACATTAAAAACAAGGCAATTATAGCGATCTATAAAAAACTAGAATCTATATTGCTGTCATTAAATCTAGAAGTAAAGTACAACAAGTACTACATTTCTTTTCGCAAAGAGGACTCTAATGTAATCGATATACAATTGCAACAGAAGAGCTTGAAAGTTTGGCTAAATGCTGGTAAGGGAACCCTAGAGGATGTTAACAACATTACCCGAGATGTCTCCCAAGTCGGTCATTTAGGTAACGGTGATTATGAGATTACAATAACGGACAAAAGCCAATTAGACAATCTTATGAAACTAATCCAACAAGTCCTCGATCAATATTCCGACCAATAAAAAAGCGCCCCAAACCAAGTTCAGCGCGCTTAAACCTATAGTGTCAGTAAGTTTTTTCATAGAAAAGGAATTCTAGCACACTTTATCAGCGCAACTAGAACTCGCAAAAGCGTTGGGTTTGGCTTTGAACTCGTAGCCCATGCCTTTGATGTAGCCCATCGCTTCTTTTAGGGCGACATTGGATTTAAAACTCGCGTCGGTATTGATGTCGGCGTGAATTTCTAGTGCAATGTCGTAGTTGTCCCAAATATTGGACAACTCATAAGCCAGTGTTACCGAGCGGCTTACCTCGTTGATCATGCGTTCGCGAATCGACATTTTTTGGACGACGATCTCGCTGTTGATGAACATGAACCCCCCTTTGCCCTCTCTCAAAAACACAATCACGGTAGCAAAGCCAATGTTTTTGCCGCGCACTTGTGAATCCGTTCCAATGCAAATTTTCAGGGGATGTCCTTCTGCCAATTCTTTTTGAATGGTCTTCTCTACTGCTTCTTTAATGGGCAATAAAATTCTGCTCCCATTTAGTCTACGCCAGCTCATGCTTGCTCAATTTAGAGGTTATAAATAGAAAACGCCCTCTTTTGAGGGTTGTTTTCGTTTCTAATGGGGACGGCCAACGAACGAACAATCTTGATTTCTACTATAGCTTATACAATTATTATTCCCTAATTTTTAGGAGCGCACAAGGCATTAGTTATTGATTGTCTGTGCATTTTGATGCCGACATACTATCACCTAACTACACGCAACGCGTATAAGTTCCAAAGAGATTATTATTTTTGTGTAAAGAGACGGGTTGGCGGGTAGCGAAGGGGCCACCCGCCAACCTATGCCGCCGCT
The DNA here is from genome assembly GCA_963837355.1 of uncultured Saprospiraceae bacterium. Taxonomy (GTDB): domain Bacteria; phylum Bacteroidota; class Bacteroidia; order Chitinophagales; family Saprospiraceae; genus Aureispira. The sequence continues at coordinate 100,966 of CAWIMY010000002.1, forward strand.
AACTAAAGGCAAATAGGCGGTTGCTATCGAGCTTGATGAGAATGCCCATGAGAATGCAAAAGGAGAGCAGAGAAGAGCCTCCGTAACTGATAAAGGGCAACGGAATGCCGATTACCGGAACCAGCCCTACCGTCATACCGACGTTGATAAACACGTGAAAAAAGAGAATAGAAGCAACGCCCAAAGCGTAGTATTTGGTAAAGAGCGAGCGCTGGCGTTGTGCTAGAAAAAGAATGCGCAAAATCAACGCAAAAAAGATCAGAATGATAAAGGTGGTGCCCATAAAGCCCCACTCCTCTCCGACCGTACAAAAGATAAAATCAGTGGATTGTTCGGGTACATAATCGAGCTTTGTCCGCTCGCCTTGCAAAAACCCCTTGCCAGCCCAGCCACCTGATCCAATCGCAAATTTTGATTGCTCAACGTTGTACAAAGGCCCTAACGGGTGGCATTTCTCAGGGCGAAGCCAAACCCAAATACGCTCTTGACGGTGGCTTCCAATTAAGTTATTGACAATGTAATTCACGGAAGTTGAAAAACCAATCGCCATCGAGACTAAGATGCCTGTAAAAAAGCTGCCTTCCCAGTTCTTATTCAAAATATTGCCTGTTGCCAAGGCCAATAAAACAGCGGTATTGAGCCCTGTTGTTATAATAGGCCCTACTTCTCTCAATAGAAAATAGCTCGCTACCGCCTGCAACGCAATCGCCAACATCCAAACATTTTCCTTGCGTAAGCCTCGAAGCAAGACGGCACAACCAACGACAATGATAACATTGATTAACCACCAAGTATCATCGTACAACAAGGCCGCGATGGCAAGAGCAGCGACAGCAATGCCCAAAATATAGAGCCAGACATCCATCCCAGCTCGAAACAACAGAATAAAAAAGGAAAAATAGACGAGCGTAGACCCCGCATCCCCTTGCAATAACACCAAGGCCACAGGAAACAAAATAATCGAAAAGGCAATAATTTTAACGCGCAATTCTTGCATGCGCATATTCGGCATACTCAGAAAAGCAGCCAACATAAGGCAAGTCGCCACTTTTCCAAACTCCGAAGGCTGAAAGCGGAACCCGCCGATATTATACCAAGAAGTCGCTCCCTTAATCGCTGCGGTAAACAAGACACCCACCAGCAAGAGCATCGTAATCCCATAAAATACGGGCGCAAAGGTCTCATAAAAGCGCGCTTCGATCAACTGAATTAAGCCAACCATTACGACAGCGACCGTAATCCACAGCAATTGCTTGCCATAATTCTTACTCAAATCGTATAAACTCGTAAACGAAGCCTCGTCCAAGTAACCCGCTGCAAAAATCATGGCCCAGCCGCTAATCACCAACGTTGCCCAAAGCAAAATGGTAATCCAATCGTATCCCCCAATGTCTGAATCTCTACTTTGACGCATGGCTATTACTTTCTTCTTATAATAAAATACTACACACCACTAGGGCACTTGCTGTGTGTAACTGTTGGAAACGCGCTTGATTAAATCTGCTTCCAACATTTGCTTTTCTAAGGATTGACGGGCTTTGCTGTCAATACTCCCTTTGAGGTATTTTTCGATCATTAAACTAGAAATGGGGCCAGCATAGGTCGAGCCATAACCACCGTTTTCTACATATACAGCAATCGCTATTTTGGGATTGTCGCGAGGTGCAAAAGCAATGAACGTCGAGTGGTCTTTTCCCTTGCTATTTTCTACCGTTCCTGTTTTCCCACACATTACAATATCTGGAATCATCGAGCGGCGGCCTGTTCCTGCGGTCATTACGCGAGCCATGCCGTCTACGACAGGATCAAAATGTTGCGGGTGGACTTTGGTATAATGACGTTGCTGAAAGCGGTCTAAAATCCCCGTGGCATCGCCTTGGAATTCCCTAGCAAAGTGAGGGGTGTAAAAATAGCCGCGATTGGCAATAATAGCTGCCATGTTTGCCATTTGTAGCGGCGTGATTAACAGTTCGCCCTGCCCAATCCCCACCGAAACGGCGGTAGAAAATTTCCATAATCCCTTGCCGTGTTTTCTATCATAATAAGCAGCCGTAGGCACGTGTCCCGAAGCTTCGTTTGGAATATCTACGCCAAGTTTGGCACCTAATCCCCAAGCGTGCAAGTGATCGGCCAGCTTGTTCATGCCTTTTTCAGGATAAAAATAACCATAGACATTGACCAACTCGCGAAAGGTTTGGCAATAGTATTTGTTACAAGAATACTGAATCGCATTGCCGACATCATTGATCGCGCCGTGTCCGTGGCATCCCACACGCAAGGAACCGTACAAAAAGCCGCCTCCACAGGCCATACCACGTCCTGGGGTCAAAATGCCCTCTTCTAGGCCAATGGCCGACAAGACAGGTTTAAAAATAGAACCTGGAGGGTATTGCGCCATCAATGCACGGTTGAATAAAGGAATCAAGGAATCTTTCTGCAAATTGCGAAAGGCTTCTTGACGATTGCGGTTGACGGCCAAGACGGAAGGATCGTAACTGGGGCTGCTAATCATCGCTAAAATTTCCCCCGTTTCAGGTTCGATGGCAACGATAGCACCGACCTTGTTTTTCATTAATTCTTCGCCGTACGCCTGCAATTCTAAGTCAATCGAGGTAATCAAATCATAGCCCGACACCGCTGGTTCGTCCAAACTGCCGTTCTTATATTGTCCTTTTCGTTTGCCCCATTTGTCTTTAAGCACGTGTTCTACGCCGCGAATACCGCGCAATTGCGCTTCATAGGACAATTCGAGGCCACTCGTACCAATGTACTCTCCGCGCTGGTACAAGCCTTCTGACTTCTTGATTTGATTAGGGCTGACCTCACTGATATAACCGAGCATGTGCGCGCCTACTTTGGCAGGATAACCCCGTACGCTCTTGCGCTGCCGCTCAAACCCTGGAAATTCATACAAACGCTCTTCTATGGCGGCAAATTTATCTCCTGGAATCTGGGTCAAAAAATCAAAGGGCTTGCGCCGTGAAAAGCGGCTGTCTCTAAAATCTTTGTTGAGGTTGGCCTTAAAGGTGCTGTCGCTAATACCAAGCAGCGTGCAAAAACTCGCGGTGTCAATATTGGCTTTGCGCACTTGATTGTAAGTCGCTTTGAGGTCGTACATGGCCAAATTATACACTAATAATTCGCCGTGGCGATCTTTGAGTGCGCCTCTAGAGGGGTATAAGGTTACGGCCTCCCGGTAGCTGTGCTGCTGCTGGTAAGACTTATCCAACACCTGAATTTTGAAGCATTGTATAATAAGGGCTACGGCGGCTAGTCCAAATACTACTTGCAATACGCGCTGTCTATCTTGATACAAATCTTGCATAACCACTAGTTTATTTTGAATATCCTTTTCCTGAGCTAGTTGAGCGAAATCGAAACTAGCTCAGGAAAATACGAACTACTCTTTTGGATTAAAGATGTATTGGTATAGGATAACGATTAGCATTGAAAGCGAAAAAACCATTATCAAACTTAACAACCACAACCAAGAAAACAGGTGCAGCTGTTCTAAAGTAACCACCCAAACGGTGTGCAATAAAAACAACGCGCTGCTGTATTGCAAAAACCAACGAATCCCCAAATTGTGCTTACTGGGTGCTTTGCCTGGTTCGTAGCCCCCACGGGGTTCTAATATCACCAAAATTAAAGGCCGCAACGCCGCAACGGCAACCGCTGCCGAAGCAAATTGGCCAGGCGTATTGTAAATGGCATCGACCAACAAGCCAAAAATAAAGGCCAACAACATGGCCGCTCCATGAACCATTCCGACAGGCAACAAGAGTACAAACAAGGGATAGACGTAAATATCAATCGCCACATAATCCACCCCTTTGAGGATGAATTGTAGGAATAACAAAAAGACAAAACGCAAAGCATTGGCGCGCAGGGTAGTACTAGTCATTGGTGGTTCCTTCTTCTAGGTTGAGGCGTTCTTCTTTGAATAAATCCGATACCACATACACGTATTGGATGTTGTTCATATCGTTAAATAAAGCCACTCGAATGTCGTAAAAGTTGAGGCCTGGCGGACGGGCAACGCTATCGACACGCCCAATCAAAATTCCCTCGGGAAAAATAGTCGAATACCCACTGGTAACAATGGTATCTCCTTTTTGTACCTCGGCGTGTTTGGGTACCGATTCTAGGCGCAAATGTTGGGCATCTTCGCCATCCCAAACTAACATCCCAAAGTTGTTATTGCGCAAAATCTTGGCGCTAATACGCGTATCCACATTGAGTAGGGACATCACGACCCCAAAATTATTACTCACCTTCTGCACCACACCTACTACTCCTGTTCCATTCCCATTCAAAACCCCTGAATTAGCGCTGACACCCTGACGGCGGCCTCTATTGATGGTTATAAAATTGTGGCGGCGGTGAATGGTGTTGTTGATTACTTGTGCTTCAAAATATTGGTATTGCTGTTGCAAAGTGGTGTCTTTAACCGTGTTGACTTGTACCAAAGAGGTAAACTTGGAACTGGGCAACTTCATTTTCAGCTCGGCATTTTCCCGCGCCAAACTATCGTTGACTGCGGAGAGGTTCCAATAGCGCGTGGCATTGCTACTCGTCTCATACAGATTGCCAATTAGGCCATTAGCAGAGCTGAGGAATGCTTTTTTTTCGGTATTGCTGTTTCTTGTAAAATACAGCGATAAAGCAATCACCTGTAGAATAAAAAAAGCAAAAACGCCATTGTATTTGACTAGGAATAACGCAATTCGCTGCATAAGGAAGGCTAAAACTTCAGGACGAGGGCACCCCAAGGGGCAAACTCTTCTAAGCGGTTAAAAAATTGCCGAACTTATTACCACTAGTGCAATAAATTCGGCAAGGGCAAACAAGGCGTTATTGCAGTACTTCGAGAGCAACTGCCGCCAAGGCTACATATTTTTGTGGGTAATCAAAAACGAGTACTTGACACGATTTTTTAAGGCAATTCCTGTTCCGCGAACAACGGCGCGTAGCGGATCTTCGGCTACATGAACGGGCAATTTTGTTTTTTGAGCAATTCGCTTATCCAAGCCGCGCAACAAAGCTCCGCCTCCTGTGAGGTACAACCCTGTTTGGTAAATATCGGCCGCCAACTCTGGGGGCGTGTTTTCTAGCGCTTTTAGGATCGCATCTTCAATTTTAGAGATGGATTTGTCCAAGCAGTGGCTAATTTCGTTATACGAGACCATAATTTGCTTTGGAATACCCGTCATCAAATCTCGGCCATTAACGGCGTAATCTTCTGGTGGCACTTCCAATTCGTGCAAGGCTGCTCCTACGTTAATTTTGATTTGCTCGGCCGTACGTTCCCCAATCAACAAATTGTGCTGGCGACGCATGTAGTTCATAATATCAGCCGTGAACTCATCCCCTGCTGTACGAATAGATTGGTCACAAACGATTCCCGCTAAGGCAATAACCGCAATTTCTGTGGTTCCCCCTCCAATATCAATAATCATGTTTCCGATAGGCTCGGTTACATCCAGACCAATTCCTAAAGCAGCTGCCATTGGCTCGTGAATCAAGTACGTCTCGCGAGAGCCCACGTGTTCTGCTGAGTCAAACACGGCGCGTTTTTCCACTTCAGTAATGCCTGAGGGAATACAAATAACCATACACATATTGCGAAACAACTTGCGACGGTCTGGAATCATATCAATCATACCTTGGATCATGCGCTCTGCCGCTTCAAAATCCGCAATTACCCCATCTTTGAGCGGGCGAATGGTACGGATCATTTGGTGCGTTTTTTCGTGCATCATCATGGCCTTTCGTCCTACGGCGATGACATCGTTGGTATTGCGATTGACCGCTACAATAGAGGGCTCATCGACAATGACTTTATCATCACAGGTAATCAGGGTGTTGGCCGTGCCCAGATCGATGGCTATTTCCTGTTTAAAAAAGTTAAAGAAGTTTTTCATTCTTATATAGTATCTTGAGTGTTTGCGGCACGAGCTCCATTCGCAGAGGCGTTAAGAATAACGGGGGAAAAAGGAGGCCGTACTTTAAAATTAATCGTTTCGTTTAAGGGGTTGAGGCTAAGTTAGGTTGGTAATCATCGCTTTTTGATAACGTTAGCGACAAATTTACCAATTAAAGTAAGCTTCCACAAAAAATAATCTACTAGATTTTGTTTCTATCCAACATTTGTTTCAACAAAAAGCTAAAACAAAGGGAATCAACTGTTTTGCGCTATGAAATTCAATGTTTTTTGAACTAGCTGCTGGCTGGCTGTAGGCAGTATTTGCGCTTGAAAAGGATGCATTCCTCCAAAAACGTGATCTGCATTCTTTATAATGACTTTCTGTGGGTGTAAGGCGTATTGTTCCAAGTAATCGGCCGCGCTGTCTGGCACGGCTGGATCACTGCTTCCATGTACGATTAGATACGGTTTTTCCAGCGCTTTCAAAGTCGATTGAACCGATAAACGCGCTTTGTTGGCTTCGTAATCTTCGTACAATTGGTAATCCAGGGGCATTTGTTGATGGGTGCGCCCATTAAAAACATACACCACTCCTGTTTTTTTCCACTCTTCTACATGTGCGGTATCCTCTGCCCAGCGGTAATCCAATTCTTGCACAGCCGCCCAAGTTGCCACCCGCTTCACGGCTGGTTGTTCTAAGGCTGTAATCAAGGCGATTGGTCCACCTCTGGAATGTCCGATCACGGTAATATTATCTATTTCTAAGGCGGGCAAATCAGCAGAATGCGCGCTAGCCGTCAATTTACGGATCACGGTTTGAACATCCGCTAGTTCTTTGCTGTAGTTATTCTGACCAAAGGCTTCTAAGTCGGCAAAATCTAAGGGCTGCTCTAAGGTAGTGCCATTGTGCGAAAAATTCATCGCGACAAAACAATACCCCGCCTCTGCAAACACCCGCGCTATAGCCGACCAATGTCCCCAATCTTTAAAACCTTTGAAGCCGTGCAAAAAAAGTACAATAGGCTTGGTTTTTGAATCTTCTTTCCAGTAAAAATCTACGGCAATAGGACGTTGATGGAGAGGGGTAAAATAGACTTGGCTGCTTTTCTTCATGCTGCGAGTTAGATGCGGTGATTGATCGGTATCAAATATAGCAAAATAAGTGTGGTGGGAAGCTTTTTTGCCCCCGCTATAATCAATCGCCTTATTAAGTGGTCGAAAATAGCTGTAGGTGGTGTAAGTGCATTTGGTGCGCTATTTTTATGGCTAAATTCATAACATTTTATATTTTCAGTAAAAATTGAAAATTCAAAAAAAATAGCTTAGATTTGTAGTAAAGGCTTTGCCGTTGTAAACTTGCCTTTAACGATATATTTTGTGTCTCAACAGCTTGCTCTATCTTTCTGTAGTTCAACCAACTACCACTAGTAACAAGCTTTACCTGATGGTCCTTTCATGATAAAAACACTGTCTAATATACAAGCGCCTATTGATGCGGAAATTAAAGAATTTCACCGTCGATTCAAACAATCTATGAAAAGCGAAGTGCCTCTACTTCGCACGGTGACTAATTTTGTAGTACGCCGCAAGGGCAAGCAAATGCGGCCAATGTTTATCTTTTTGAGTGCCAAAATCTGTGGGGAAGTCAACGATAAAACTTACCATGCGGCCAATTTGGTAGAGCTATTGCACACTGCTTCGCTCATCCACGACGATGTGGTGGATGACTCTATGCAACGCCGTGGATTCTTCTCGCTCAATGCACTTTGGGGCAACAAAATCTCCGTTTTAGTAGGGGATTATTTGTTATCGAAAGGGCTGCTGCTGTCCATCGAACACAAGGCCATCAACCTCTTACAAATTGTCTCGACTGCCGTACGCGAAATGAGCGAGGGAGAGCTCTTGCAGATAGAAAAAGCGCGTCGTTTGGACATTAAAGAATCGGTCTATTTTGATATTATCAGAAAAAAAACGGCGTCGTTGATTGCCTCGGCTTGTGCTTGTGGCGCGGCTTCTACGACCAATGACGAAGCGGTGATTAAGAAGATGCACGACTTTGGCGAAAAGATTGGTATCGCCTTCCAGATTCGCGATGATTTGTTTGATTTTGGCGATGGCGATGCGGGCAAACCACAGGGCAACGATATTCAGGAAAAGAAAATGACGCTGCCGCTCATTCATGCTCTGAATAAGACGGACAAAGAAACACGGAATTACATCATTAACATCGTTAAAAACGAAAATACCAATCCTAAAAAAATTAGAGAGGTCACCCAATTTGTCCTCGATAGCCCTGGTATTGATTATGCCCGTGAGATGATGTATCAATATCGCAAAGAAGCCTTTGAAATTTTGCACGAACTCCCCTCCTCTACAGCGCGGGAATCTTTAGAAGATTTGGTAAATTATGTCACAGAGCGCAAGAAATAATGCTGCTAAGGTTTTTCAAAGCGAGATCGGCTTGTTTTTAGTTTATCTATTGGTTCGCACGGCTCCTTTGGTAGCGGTAGTGTTCTATTTTACAACAGTAACAGCGGCGGTAGTTGTCGCCATCGTCTTGCTGGCTGTCTTACTCTGGGCAGCGCGGCGAAATAACCACCAGTTTATCCTTCATTCCACCAGCTTGGCCATCAAGACAGGCTTTGGAGCATTTGGTGCCCCCATTTCTTATTCTTATCATCAAATTCAGCAAGCCGCTGTCAAATTGGCAAATCGCCACGACAAACGTCAATGGTTGGCTCTCCAAGATCAAACAGGCCGTTGGAAAAAATACCGCTGCGATTGGTTGCACCAACAAGATCCGCCTAGTGTAGACGAACACGACGACAATACGCCGCAACACGAATTGTTTGATTTACTAGACGAGGAAGATTTTTATGAAGGTTCTATTCAACAAATGGCCTTTCTGCTTCAAAAAAAGGGCATTTTCTTGCAACTAGCGGCTTCGTAGTAGTTCTTTTTTGTTTCCTTCTTTTTGTTTTTTGTCTTTTTCCCACGCACAAATAAGCACTTTAGGGCTCTTTTTTGTCTTTTTTTGTCTTTCTACCCAAAAAAGAAACAGAAAAATTGCTTTGTTTGAAACTTATTGTTTTACTTTGACGTAGAAGCTATATAGAAAGGGACGTTTTATGATTGACGGATAAAAACGTTTCCCAATTAAGCGAACACAACCTCCCCACACTCGAATTCATTTTGGCAAGGGGATTCAAAAGAACAATTATGGTAGAAAGAAAATTGTTGAATGAACGGTTCAAGGTGGTTTTTGAAGCCTTAGAAGAGAAAGGAGATGTAGTCAAAAGCTCTCGTAGAAAAGGCATTTCTAATTTTGCCGAAAAAATCACAGGTAAGAAAGCCTACGGTCATATCATCCGCGCTTGTCTCAACGATGAGCGTTGTATCACTTACCAACAAGCCCATTTGTTGGTCAAGCACTACCAAGTCAATCCCTTGTACCTTTTTGAAGGACAAGGAGCCATCTTCGCGTATCAAGAAACCGAGCAACTCCCGACCAACGGCTCTCCAAAGTCCGATACCGTAGCAGACGCTCCCTTGAGAGAACCAACCTACCCAATCACTCATAAGGCCAATGTTATTTATTCCAGTCTTTCTGCCTTTGCCAGTAGCACCGTAGATGTAGGCATACAAGAAGATTCTGAGCGCTTCTACATTCCTGGTATGCAAGGCGAGCACATTGCCTTTTATATTAAAGGAGCATCTATGAGCCCAACCATCGCTGACGGCGACATGGTTATTTGCCGTTCTATTGACACCAATGAGCGCATTGTAGAAAATGAAATCTACGCCATTGTGACTAGTACAGGCAATGTCATGGTCAAACGGGTACAAAAGATTCTCGATAAAAATAGACAACTCAAAGGCATCAAGTGTATTTCTGACAATTACTTGGAGCACGATCCCTTCACCTTAGCCATTCATGAAGTACGCAAATTGCTCAAAGTCGAGCGCAAATTAACTGATGTAGGCTTATAGGTTACTTTACGTTTCTTTATTTCATCACCGCGTTTACAATTATACGATATGCAAAACCTAGCGTTTTATATCCAAGGGAATTCTATGTCCCCTACCCTCTACGACAGCGACATGATTATCTGTAGTGAAGTCCTGTCCTACGATTCCATAGAAGAAAATGAATTGTACGCCGTGGTGACCACCTCAGGTGCGGTATTGGTTAAACGCTTGCGCCAAATTGGCCGCAATGGCAACAGCCAGATTGTACAGCTCAATTTGTCAGCAGATAATGAACCCGCCGCAGCCGCCTGTCGTATTCCAATTACTAGCGTACGCAGCTTACTTCGGATAGAACGAACGCTCTCTGCAAGTGCCTAAGCACACGTCACTAAAAGTACGACGTTGCAAAAGTTCTCAACAGGAACAAATCAACACACCTTATAAGGCTAGGTTTTCAGGGAAGTTAATAAACACTTTTGTTTGCCTTGCTCCTTACCACTCGCCTTCCATGCACAAATTTAAGATTGACACTATATTTTTAGGCCTTCTGGCCCACACTAAATTGTTGCGTTTTATCGCGTGGCAAGACAACATCCATTCGTTCACCCTTCAAAATAAGCCTGCCTATAAGTTAGACTGAATTAAATTTGCTAAGTTCGAGAACATTACGCTGCCCTTTCATCCGCAAATGAAAGGGCAGCTTTTTTTTGGAGAGAAATTACTTTTTAAAAGCACTTTGCAGCTAAAGAATAGTGCACACCATAAAAGCTTAGTTAATGTTGAAAAGAAAAATAAGGGCATACTTCACTAGTAGCCAGATAATAGAATCGTTAAGGTGTGGGATTATTTAAGTTTCAAAAAAACAATTCACTTTATTGATGTTTCATAAATAAAAACCTACATTCAACTATACTCCAATATAAAACAACTATTTTTTGTTTGCTGAGGTATATAATTGGATTACTCCCAACAGTTAAAGCTTCCTTTATGAAAAATCATTCTCTAGTTCTACGGCTTACTATCCTAGCCAGTCTATTGGTTACCTGTCAAAAAGCCCCCCTTTCAAAGGAGCAAGCGACTTCTTTGCCTTCTAGTTCAAAAGGCCGCACCATACTTATAGATGGGTCAGAACAGCAACAAAAATCCAGCAATCCCGACGACATCGTGCTGGGGGCAATGTTGCCCAACCCCTACGCCCACGATAATGTGTTGGCGGCCTTCAACACTATTTATCCCAACCAGCAGCGCAGCAGTTTGACGGTAACGGATTTGTATGTGCAGTTTCTGCCCGACAGTTGGGAAGCCCTCAACGCCCTGCAAGCCGCTATTGATGCCTTTGAAGGGGAAAACAATCCCATTGAGGAAAATGATCCTTACTTGTTTAATTACCCGATTCATTATGAAGTGGTGCAGCAAGGCATTTACCACCACGATCCCGCTATCGCCGCAGATCAACCGAGCTACCATTACGCGGTTGTTAAACCTGACTTTCAGGTACCCGCTGGTGTCACTGCCATCACCCTCGCCGAATTGGTTCATGTACCGTACAATACCTATATCATGGCAGAAGCTTTTCGCCGTGTGGGGCTCCCTATTACGATGTGCAAGGCGCGCTGATGACCACTTGCACGCCCACTTGTCCCAATTATCCGCAGTGTTTTGACCCTACTGTTGATTGCAACAGTGGTGGAGTAGAGCCTTTAGCCGTTCCCTGCGCGCCCAACACCACTTGGCACCACTGTAGTCAGATTTTTATTCCTACGCCACTCAATCCAGTAGGAGGAGGAACGACTAATTCTTGTGGTTGTTATATGAATGACGAGCAAAATAAGCCGAGTGGCTGTATTCAAGTAAGGGACACCCAATTCCCAGTGGGGTTAGATTATCAGGGAGTACGCCGTCTGAAAGTCTACGTGAAAGACCTTTATTTCTTTGGGCGCGAAACGTGGACGAACCACGAGGGGTGCTGGTTGATTGACCATCGGTATTTTGGGGGCATTCATCCTTGGATAGATTGGTACAACAGCAATATTAGTTTTCGAGCCATGCGCGGCTTTGATTATACCCAATTGGGGCACCACCTCAAACAAAACTGCGGCACCCACGGAGGGGGCATTTATAATGATTTTCAGGTTCAGCATATTTCTTTTGCAGACAACAGCAGTATCCGACGTACATTTTGGGTAGCCTCTACCAGTATGAATGCGTTTTACGAATTTAATGGCTATGCGAATGCAGAAGGCATTGGTACTGCTCATGGGGCAAATGCCTTGAGTTTTTGGTTGCTCAACGGCGATGCTGGTTCAGCTGCTGCCCCTATGTTAAAGCACTTGCAAACAAACACCTCCTTGGGAAATGTAGTCGGTACGTCCATTAATCTTATAGGAAGTTTGTTCTTGCCCTTGGGGGGCTATATTGCGCCTACTATTGCGGCCAACCTACCTGATGTACTTTATAATTATGGCATCTCTGGATTGCGCTCTGATGGACTGAAGGAACTTTGTTACCATGAGTTGGCGCATGTATCTCATTATCGAGGCCTACCCGCTGCCGACCGTGACAACTATTGGTGGGCTAATATTCTCCGAATAGTAAGCAATGACCAACTTGGCGATAATCCTCCCTATGGAAGTGCAAACACCACAGGAGCTGGCCGAACCGCAATAATGGAGTCGTGGGCAAGTCATATTGGATCTCTTTTTGCGGATAAACAGTATGGAGTGAAGAATAGTTTTTCGGCTAGTGCTCTATCAACTAGATGCCGAAAGCAAGTACGAAGGTTTATTTATAGAAGGATTAGAGCGCTTTAATCCTAATTCTACGAGTCCAGATGCGTGGATGCCCGATGGAGTATACTGGGACTTATTAGACGACAGTACACACAATGTCGCTTATGACATCATTGACCCTGTAATAGATAATGTAGACGGCATTACTAACGCAGATATGTTCACAGCAATTACGCAGAATGCTCCAACAGATGTCCTTACGGTGCGGGATGCTATCAAAGCTAACTATCCTAATAAAGCTATTTATATAGATAGCTTGTACTTAGAATATGGATATTAAAATAAATAACAGAATGAATTAAATAATTATATTGTTAGAATTGTTTGTTTTTATAAGTTTCTTTATTTATCTATACGTGTAAAAGATCGTGCTGCACACACAGTTTCGCTTTCAATTTCCCTGCAACGGTAACGACAGGCGATACGTTTTGATATTGGCGATACGATTTGGTATGAGATGATCTACCTAATCAGATTGACAGATCATCAGACGGGGAACCAAGTAGATTTGAGCGGATTTGATTTGTATTTTGGATTTAGTATTGATAACTGGAATACGATATGATGTACATGATGCGACAGCTGATTTTGAAGTAGTAGAAGCGTAGGTCACTATACGGAGAAACAAGGGGGACTGTTTTACTGCTATTTATGCCCACTTCAAAAGCATAACGAGAAAGATTTGCGTTTTGGGTTGGTGCCTAGAAAAAGTAGGGGTCAATATGCTGGCATGGCTTTACCTATGAATATGGATTATGAACAAGAAAGCTTAGGCGATAAAGATCCAAACGGCTTAAAAGTAATCGAGTCTCACTGCAAGCAGTTTATCAGCAGAAAATCGGGCGTTTACATAAATAGTGGTGCGATTAACCACTATCTAATAGAAGGGTTGTGTCAGCCGTTTTATCTCAATGGAGATATTTCTTGTGCAGTATCCTATGAATTTGCGGCTTCTCATGGTCTCTACGCCTTTGTCGTGCGCTAGAAAACAACATACTTATGAAAGCCTATTACTTACCAATCCTTTGTTTAATCCTTCTCCAGTCCTGCGGCCCAAAAGACTGCGAGAAACGTTTCGCTTTTGAATTTCCCATGTCGGTTACTGCACAAGACACGTTTGATATTGGCGACACGATTTGGCATGAGATGCAGTTGCCTGAAAAATATTGGATAAAAATAGTGGAGAATACATTGATATAAAGGACTTCAACTTGTATTTTGAAACTACATGAGTAGATGGGATAGTAATCGAGTACGTAGAAGGGATTTTAAACTTTGATATTGTACAAGATATAGGTACCGTAACCCAAACAGTTAACGTATTTGCTTTTACGTATTTAGAATTTGAAAGCCTTACAAATAAACATCTTCGATTTGGTTTGGTTCCTACGGTGTCTGGGAAATTTTCAGAAGGAGTTGAATTTCCTATAGAGTTTTACGAAAAAGAACATGCTTAGCTCCACAAGATCCTGAGCGCTTCCGTTTAACGGATTCTCCTTGTGACCAATTTATGGTAGAGACATTCAGGAGTAAAGATTAAATCGATGGAGATATTAATTACTATTTAGTAGATGGTGTATGTAAACCCAGCTGCGTTTTCTAGCGATACTTTTTGTATGCAAGTCTTATGAAAAATCCGCGAATGGAGGTCTTACGCCTTTGTCGTGCGCTAGAGAAAAAACATACTTATGAAGGCCTACTACCTACCAATCCTCTGTTCTAATCCTCCTGCAAGCCTGCGGCCCAAAAGACTGCGAAAAACGTTTCGCTTTTGAATTTCCAATGTCCGTTACTCCACAGGATATAAAAGCCTACCAATTACCAATCCTCTACAATCCTCCAAAAAAAATGGCTACTCCAAAAGAGGAGCAGCCATCTATATACTACGTCAAGAAGTTGTTTTGTCCCTTCGAGACATCCATTCGTTTAGTGCGGTTTGCCTAGCAATCCTTTCACACTTTTGGTCGCTTTATAAGCCAACCAATACATGACGGGCACCACCACCAAGGTTAAGAAGGTCGCGAAAATCAATCCATAGACAATCGTCCAAGACATTGCACCCCAGAAAATCGCATTGTCTCCACCAATAAAGATTTGTGGATCCAAATCGGTCAAGAAGGTCGAAAAGTTGAAGTTAAACCCAATCGCTAAAGGAATTAAACCCAAAACAGTCGTTACGGCTGTTAGCAATACAGGGCGCAAACGCGTTTTCCCGCCTTCGATGATGGCATTTCTGACCGAATCTTCGGGTAAATAAACGAGGCCTTTTTCCTCTTTTTCTCGATCCTGCATAAAATTGATGTAATCAATCAAGACAATCGCGTTGTTCACCACAATTCCCGCCAAGGAGATAATACCAATTCCTGTCATCACGACGACCAAATCCATTCCTGTTATCCAGTAGCCTAAAAATACTCCAATGGTACTGAATAAGATGGACAAGATGATGATAAAGGGCATCACTAAAGAGTTGAACTGTGTCACTAGAATCAAGAAAATCGCAAATACCGCAATCAACAAGGCTTGTGACAAGAAGGCCATATTTTCGGCCATTTCTTGTTGCTCTCCTGTAAAGACATAATTATAGCCTTCTTCAAAATTCAAATCGGCGTATTCTTGCATGCCTGCTTGTAACTGCTCCACCACTTCATTCGCATTGTACCCCTCTAAGACATTAGAGTAAACAGTAATGGTTCGTTTCTCATTCTTACGCTTCACCGCGCTATAAGTAGAACTAGGGCTTTTGGTGGCTACTGCTGAAATCGGCACTTGGACAATTTGTCCACCTGCATCCATATTTCTAAAAGTAACCAACTGGTTCATCAGTGCCTCGTTGTCGTTTCTGTATTCATCGTTGTACCGCAATATAATCGGGTATTCATCCTCGCCATCTTTGAACTTACTCACTTCGCGGCCATACAAGGCCGTATTGAGGGCTTGCGCAATGTCTAACGTGGACAAACCATAGCGTCTAGAGGCTTCCCGGTCTACTTTCACAATATCCTGTTGTACCTTCGAGGAAATATTCATATTCAACTCCTCTACACCAGGCACTTGTAAGTTTTTCAGGTACTCCAATGCCCCTTCTGCAACAATCGTCAACTCCCGCATAGTTTTATCATCTCCAGAAATCTCCAAGTTAATTGGCTTTCCTGTGGGAGGGCCATCTTGGTTTCTATCGACGACTAAAGAAACGCCTGCATAGCCTTTGAGGGCATTCCGAATAGAATCCATCGCGGCGTACGTCGACAAGCCTTTTCGTTTATCAGAAGAGACAAAGGCGACCGTAATCCGCGCCTTGTTGGGGGTTGCGCCAGGCTCTGGTGGCTGTGAAGGATCAGACGTATTTTCTCCAATTTGAGATAAAACAGCCTCTACAATATCCGCCTCTTTAAAGGTTTTGATTGATGCCTCCACTTTTCCCTCCAATTCCTTCATGATCTTATTCGTACTTTGAATGTCACTACCAATCGGCAATTCTACAAACGCATTGATGTACAATGGATCTGTCTTGGGAAAGAAAATCACGTTGGGCGCACTGCTTCCGAACAGTCCAATAGAGCCAAAGAGCAAGAAAATAACTCCTATAAACGTCAATACTGGAATAAAGCCTTTGAGAATAAAACGGATAAACGCATCATAACCGCTCTCTAAAGCAGGGAGTACTTTGGTTTGGAACAAATAGGTGCCTGGACGAAAGATAAAGTAGTTGACTAAAGTCAGAATTACCGTAAAAAACAAGGCATTTCGCAACCACATAGTCCCCGCAAAATGGGCAAACACTGCCGCTACAGTCATCGAAGCGACACCAATCATATTATTGCGCAAGTGGCGTTTCTCATCGGGACGCACCAGTTCTTCTTTCTCTACTTTCATTAAAACCGACGTAAAGACGGGCGTTAAGACTAGCGCAACAAACAAGGAAGAGGTCAATACAATAATCAACGTCAAGGGCAAATAGCCCATGAATTCGCCCATGATTCCTGGCCAAAACATCAGCGGCACAAAGGCAGCCAAAGTCGTCGCGGTCGAAGCAATAATTGGCATCGCCACCTCACCCGCAGCCTTCTTCGCCGCGTCTATAGGCGAGTAGCCCCCCTGCATGTAGCGATAGATATTTTCCACCACCACAATGGAGTTATCCACCAACATCCCCAAAGCCAAAATCAAAGAGAACAAGACAATAACATTGAGAGTAATCCCCATCAAGTTAAGAATCAAAATTCCCATTAGCATAGACAAAGGAATGGCTAGCCCAACAAATAAGGCATTTCTTAGCCCCAAGAAAAACAGCAACACCAAAACCACTAAGATGATCCCAGAAATAATACTGTTCTGCAAGTTGCTCACCTGATCCCGTGTATTAATCGACTGGTCATTAAACAGCGTCACGGTCAAATCATCAGGAAAGCGGCTCGCTTGGGCTTTTTCTACAATTTCTTTGATTTTATCAGAAGCCGATAGAAGGTTTTCCCCTGCCCGCTTGATGACATCCAAAGAGACAACGGGCAGTCGATCCGAGCGGGCAATACTGGTGGGTTTGGCCACGCCTTCCACCACTTTCGCTACGTCTCTAATAAAAACCGCGTTCTGAAATTCGCTTTTGATAATGATGTTCTCAATCTCTTTGACCGTTTTGAACTCCCCCACTACCCGTACGGAGCGGTTGAATCCATTAAAATTGCGCTCGCCTGCCGACATGGTGATATTTTCCATCGCAATGGCATTGGCAATATCGTTGAAACTGATTTTTTTGGCCTGCATTTGCTTCCAATCCACATCAATCTGGATTTCTTTCTCTGCCACCCCTTTCAATTTCACTTCTGAAATTTCGGGTAATTTCTCAATCTGAGTCTGCAAATACTCTCCAAATTCTCTCAAATCATCATTGGAATAACGCCCTGACAGGTTAACCGTCATAATAGGGAATTCCGAAAAGTTAATTTCAAATACATTGGGGCCTGCCGTCAAATCCTTGGGAAAATCCTTGTCGCCCTTGGCTTTATCCACTGCATCTTTGACCTCTTGCAAGGCTTTATCAACCGTAACATTCGTATTGAATTCTACGATGATGTTCGAGAAATCGGCAATGGAATTACCGTCCATTTTCTTGATGCCCGTAATAGACGCCAATTCTTTTTCTAGTGGAATCGTAATTAGACTTTCCATGTCCTCCGCCGAGTTACCTGCGTAAGTAGTAGCGACATAAATAGTAGGGATAACGATTTCTGGAAATTGCTCCTTGGGCATCGTATTGTACGATTGTACTCCAAAGAACAAAATCATAAGGGTAAACAAAAATATACTGGTGGCATTGTCTACCGCAAGGGAGCTCGCCTTAAAATTCCTGTATAATTTTTTATCGTTTTTAGTACTCATTGTTTGATTTTTTAACGGGTTGTCCGTCGTTTTAGACGACTATTGAGGCAATACTTTTACTAAATCCCCTTCGGCTACTTGGCGTGCGCCTTTCATCAATAAGACATCGTCTTTGGTTAAGCCTGAAGCAACAACCGTCTCATTATTAAAACTTCTTCCCGTTTGAATGAGTTTCTTAGCGGCTTTGCCTCCTTCTAAGGCCATGACGTAACTAGAGCCGCTCACGTCTTGCATAATCAACTGATCGGCCACCACCACAGCATCCTTCGCCGTATAATCGTTGACCAATACCGTCGCCAATAAATTGGGCTTTATTACCCCGTTATTTTTCACCGTCGCTTCGATTTCAAAAGTACGGTTGGCAGAATTGATCGTGCGACCAATTGTTTTGATACGGCCTTCTTGTTCCATTTCTAAGGCAGGAAATTTGATGGTTACCGCTTCTCCTGTTTTGACTTGTCCCAAGTAAATCTCAGGAATAGCCGCGACTACTTTTAAGTCTTTGGTATTGAGAATAGTAATAATCGGAGCACCTGGCCCTGCTACTTCCCCTTCGCGCACCATAACGGCATCAACATACCCACTGATCGGCGCGTAAATGGTAGATTTAGACAACTCATACTGCAAGCTTTCTTTGTTCTTCTTCAAGGATTCTACTTGACTTTTTGCTTGCAAGTACTGGACTTCCGAGCCAATTTTCTGCTTCCACAGGTTTTCTTGGCGCTTAAAAATGTCTTCTGCTAAACTCAACGATTCGTCCAGTTGTGCAATGCTTTTGCGCACACTCTCCAAGTTTACTTTGCCCACGAGAGCCCCTTTGCTAATATAGTCGCCTTCCTTCACCCGTAAATTGGTCAAGCGGCCCCTGTTTCGCTACTGGCATAAGCAGGATCTTGTACGGGTACAACATTGGCTTGCACCTCTACATAGTGGTTAAAATCCTTTACGGTAACAGGAGCGGTAGTTACAGGAACGATTTTCTCTTTGGGCGGATTGGGATCCAATTTGATCGCCAACGCTTCTAAGGTTTCGATTTCCGTTTTTAGTGTGCGCATTTCTTCGCGCTTAATCTTCAGAGCTGCGCGGGCTTCCGCTACAGTTTCAGGTTCTTTGTCGGCCTTTTCGCCGCCACAGGCAACCACCATCAAAAAGAAGGAAGCGATGCCCAAAAGGTATAGTACGTTTTTCATTATTTAGTTATAATATGGTCGTAAAACTAGTGTTTGTTATTATTTGCCTAAGGCTTTGTCAAGCGCTGATTTTGCTAGTACCAAGTCATACAAAGCATTGAGGCGATTGGCCTGCGTGCGGTACAACTCTTGCTCGGCTTGTGTCATTTCTAAGCTAGACCCCACCCCTTCGCGGTACTTGATACGGGTTGTTTCTAGGATGCGTTCGGCTAGTGCCAAATTTTCATCTTGATTGTCCAAACGCGCTTTGGCGTTGCGGTAGTTTCCTCGGGCGTTGACTACTTCCAATTGAATGCCGCGTTCTAAATCGTTTAGTTGCAATTGAAATTTTGCCACATCAATACGGGCGCGCTTGATCTTCGCCGCCTTGTCCAAGCCGTCAAAAATCGGCACGTTCAACGTTGCACCAATAATTGTTATTGGAAAAAAGCCAGGGGCATCGTTGTCAAATAAATCATTGCGTTGCAACTGCTGCTGGTGGGTAAAAAAGGCGGTCAAGTTGGGTAAGTACCCCATGTGAAAACGCTTAATGTTCAACTCGTTTAGGGCAATGGTTCTTTTTAGAATATCCGTCTCGATACGGCGATCATACTGGATGTCTCCTTGCAAATCGGCTGTTTCCACTAAAGCCAATACATCTTCTAAGCGCTCTGTGAGCACGATACTGTCCTGAA
This sequence comes from uncultured Saprospiraceae bacterium, assembly GCA_963837355.1. Lineage (GTDB taxonomy): Bacteria > Bacteroidota > Bacteroidia > Chitinophagales > Saprospiraceae > Aureispira. The sequence goes on from CAWIMY010000002.1 coordinate 120,893, forward strand.
TAGGATAATTCATTTGAAACTTAAGTACGTTTTTCGCCAATTGCATCTGACGAATCAAGCCATCCAATTGCACTTGCAAGTTTGACAAAGACAAATCTAAGCGATCGACATCCAAGCGCTCTACCATGCCATTCTCATAGAACGCATTGGTTTCAAATCGAATTTTCTCCAAATTTTCAATATTGAGCAATAAAACGTCTTTGTTCTCTTCTACTAACAACGCTTGTAGATAGGCTTGTACGACGTTATACTTAATATCATACTCGGTCAAATCGGCTTGACGTTTGGTCATCTCCAACAACCCTTTAGAAGCCTTCAGTCCCACGAAGTAAGAACCATCCATCACTAAAGTACTCACCGTAATAGAAGGGGTTAAACTATGACGGGTGCCGAACTGCACCTCCGAAAATCCAGGCTCTGGCGCAGGGGCGCCAGGAATAGCAAACGCATCGTTAGGAATCAACTGCGTAGGCAGATCAATATAATAATTGTATTCTACTTTTCCATTAACTTTAGGCAGGCCAATAGCCGTATACTCTTGTACATCTGCTTTCGCACGGGCAATATCTAGTTGCGCACGACGAACGCTGTTACTTTTGGCTTGGGCATACCCAATGGCTTCTGACAGAGAAAATTCCTCGATCTGCTGCGCTTGCACACCAAAAGCCAACAATAGAGCGGCTAATAAAATACTTGTTGTTTTCATGTTGTAATGCTATCGTTTGATGATCTGTTAACGATTTATAATACTATTTAGAATAGCTTAATGTATTTGTTTTTCTGGGTCTAAATCGTCGCCCAACTCTTGGAGCAACACGCGGCCTTTCTCTGAAACAATCGCGTTGATGTGGTATTTAGTCATCTCGCTGTGCAAGATGGAAGAGGGAAAACGCTCGATAGGGTAAAAATCTAAGTCCGTCAACATCAGCATAAGACTCACATGAATCCTAGCGGTCAACTCTACGTGCAATTCAGCACGGTACAAGCCTTCTTCCACGCCTTTTTTTAGATTGCTCTCTACGATGCCAAGAACGTCCTTGCGCTGAAACACATTGAGCGACTCCCAAACAGGACGGTGGTATTTTTTGAGGTCAAAAAGTAAAGAAGGGTTGATATCATTCATGTGTTTTTGGGCATACATACTAATACGCAAAAGTGCTTCAATAGCATTGTTAGCACTGTTCATGATTTGCAGACATTCTCGACGGTCTTCTTGAATATGGCGTTGCATAATCTGCTCTACTAAATCGCGTTTGTTTTCTACGTGAACGTAAAGCGTTTTTTTCGACATCCCCAGATCCCGCGCTATATCCGCCATCGTAACACTCCGAATACCGTATTTGTAAAACAGCGTCTCCGCCGCTTCTAATATTTTTGTCAGTTCATCCACTCGTATCTCTTACTGGTTGTTTTATTGTACGTTCATTTTTTTGCCCTCACAGAAACTATAATCTTAAATATAGTTTCTTAAGTTTCCTCACAAACAAAAAAATTCCTTTGATAACGCAAAGGTAAGCTAAAAACGCAGGAAACCTAAATTTGTTCTAAAGTTTCCGAAGTTTTTTTAAGTTTTTTCTTGCTCCACAAATCTTGCGAATCACGAAAAGTTCATGGTTTGGCCTGACTTTTTCTCTCTTTTAGTTATTTTTAAGAAAAAAGTCCCTTTTAAGGCATTTTTGCGGCGTAGGCAACGACATTTTGAGTTTTTTTTAACTGTATAAGACTATGAGACACTCCCTTTTGATTTATTTTTTCTTAGGCCTTTGCTTACTTTCTTCCTGCTCTTCTTGCGGGGATCGGGCAAAGGAGACGAGCTTTGACAGTAGTTTATCAACGTTGGGCAACGGCAAAGCGTTGAACGAAGTTATTATGGGTAGCGAAGAAGAGCGCTTACAGGCCGATATCAATCGCATGATTGACGAGCAAGTAGCCGTGTCAAATACCATCCAATCCAAACGGGTACAAACGATGATTGCGGGCTTTGAGTTGGGCATGTCGCACAGCGAGGTGAAGAAACACTTTTTGCGCATGAAGCAAAAAAAGCATTTGGTGCGCGTGCAGAAACGCGATAAAGGCTCCAAAAAAGTGTATGAATATGTGTACCGCCTGCCCCTCGCATCGGGCAATGCCAATACCTCTTTTAACTTTGAACACCAACGTGGGGGTGGCGTCTACAAATTGATTTGTGAACCACAAAAACTTCGCAAACTGAGCAAGCCCGCCTTTTTGAAAGAAGTACACGCCTTATTAACTGACTGGTATGGCCCGCACAATTTCCAACTGCCCAACCAAAATGACTGCGCGCGCTACGTCTGGATTGCTGGCAACCGCTATTTGGATTTGTATGCGACGGCTAAACAAGTAGAATTTACCTATACCGACCTCAAATCGGAAATTCCGCCCAATATTGATGGCGGCGGCGAGGAGCGCCCTGCTAGCGAGGCATTATTACAATAACTAGTATGATGGATAAGAGAATAGATTTCTATACACCAGCAACAGGCCAAGCCTTCGATTTTGATCCAACGTACAATCGGCTGTACTTCCTCAAGCGCGATGCCCCCACCAATGATAAAAAAAGCTGGGGAGGCCGTAAAGACAACAACGAGGCAGAGCACTATTCCAATCTTTTGATCTGGGACGTGGCCACTCAAAAGAAACATGTTCTGTTGACCGAAGCACTCGCCTTGACCCACGACATTCGTGGATGCTATTATGAACACCATTATGACGAGGAAAAAAAGACGCTTTTCTTCAATCGGCAGTTGACGACCATGAATTATGCGAACTTGGAGCAACATAAGTTGAACGATGCGCTACTACTCTTGACGATTCACCGAGAAAGCAACCGCCGTTATCTATGGCTGGCCCATAAAAGCGGCCAAGGGCTGAGAGAGGTGGCTCAATTGTCCAAAGGAGACGACTGGCATCTGGATGTGGGCAACCGTGTTTTGCGTATTATAGAACATCAAAAACGAGACCTCTATATCAAAGAAATTCCTTGGCAAGCCCCGTCCTAACACTATCTTGTTTATGTTATCAACAACCAATTTACTTGCACCTTTGCCTGACGCTATCTTAACCACGGCTTTCTATGACGAGAAATACGGTTCTTACTATAGAAATTTACAGGGAACCATCGAACATAGCCACTATCATTTAGGTCAGCTCGTTTTGGTCAAAAAGATCCTTCGCCAAGAAGCGAAGCCGTCTCTTACAGTGACCAACTAACGAAGGAATTACACGGTAGAAATACAATACGCTTCTTCGCCTATACGGCTATTCTAAAAATTCTTACTATCTTGCGGCGCTTTTATAATTAAGGTATGGGGGTTGTTTCAACCACTTTACTATCCTAACAATTGACCATCGCCGTTTACCGTTACAACATGAAGGTAAAGATCATTAACCATTCTGACAACGCGCTGCCGCACTATGCTACCACTGGGAGTGCAGGCATGGACTTGCGAGCTCACCTCGACCAAGCGGTCGTATTGCAACCCTTGGAGCGTCGTGTTATTCCTACAGGGCTTTCTATTGAATTGCCACAAGGCTATGAGGCGCAAGTACGTCCTAGAAGTGGGCTAGCCCTCAAAAAAGGCCTATCTATTCCCAATGCTCCTGGTACGATTGATAGTGACTATCGCGGCGAAATTGGCGTCATTATTATCAATTTATCCAATGTTCCCGTTACCATTGAACCTGCCGAACGCATCGCTCAACTGGTCGTTGCCAAACACGAAATAGTGGAATGGGAACCCGTTAGCGAGCTCGCCGACTCTACTCGTGGTACGGGTGGCTATGGCAGCACAGGCAAAGCCTAATTTTTTATAGAACCACTCCCCACAAAAAAGAATAGCAGCCCCAATAAACAGGCTGTACTCGTTGTTTCTATCTAAGCTTAGAACAACCCTTTTTTTAAAATAGATGGCTACTTAAATCAAGAACCACTGCCTTATTGTCTTGTGCAAAACGGCTAAAGTTGCCCATTTCACTAATTGTCAACACTACTTATGAAGATTATTATACCTATGGCTGGTCGGGGTACGCGCTTGCGCCCCCATACACTCACTGTTCCTAAACCCTTGGTTGAAATTGCTGGAAAATCCATCGTCCGACGCTTGGTGGAGGACTTGGCAGCAACCTATGGGGATTCTATTGAAGAAATTGCCTTTATCACGGGGGATTTTGGAGCGGAAGTAGAAGCGGAGTTAATTACGCTAGCAGAAAGCTTAGGCGCCAAGGGATTTATACACCACCAACAGGAAAAATTGGGTACCGCACACGCCATTATGTGCGCCAAAGAGCATCTAAATGGACAGGTGATTGTGGCTTTTGCCGATACCTTATTCAAATCTGATTTTGTACTGGATACGGAAGAGGATGGTGTTTTGTGGGTACAACAAATTGAAGATCCTTCCGCTTATGGCGTAGTAACCTTGGATGACGAAGGATATGCAACAGGTTTTGTCGAAAAGCCTTCTACCTTTGTTTCTGATTTGGCCATTATTGGTATTTACTACTTCAAACAAGCGGAGCAATTACGAGATGAGTTGCAGTATTTGCTCGATCATGATTTGCGCTACAAAGGCGAATACCAAATTACCGATGCGCTGGAAAACATGCGCAAAAAAGGGGTTAAATTTCGTACACAGGCCATTCAAGAATGGTTGGATTGTGGCAACAAGAATGCTGTGGTTTATGCCACAGAACGCGTACTCGAAATCAAAAGCGATGCGGCAACAACCGCCTCTAATGTACGAACCGAGAATTCTACCATCATTCCCCCCTGTTTCATTGATACCAATGTGGTTATCAAAAATTCTGTTATTGGCCCTTATGTGTCTATCGGTAGAAATACGGTGATTGAGAGTTCTATCATTTCTAAAAGCATCATTCAAGACCATGCAATTGTTAACAATGTAGTGACTCAAAACTCTATGTTGGGTTCTCATACCGAATACATTGCCAAAAAATCCGAATTAAGTTTAAGTGATTTCTCTAAATTTAGACAGTAAAAGCTTCTTTTGGTGAACAGAATCCAGTGCTGAAGTCTTCTTATATAGAGAGACAATAACAGGAGATTAACGAATAGGAACTTCTTTTGGATAAGAATTTGTACCTTATAAAGATCCACTTCTGTGGTAAGGACTCTGTTTAAAGCACTTTATTTTCCATCGCTGTTGCTAAGGTTAATTTGGCTAGGGGAGTTGGTAATTGTTTTTATAAATTGAACGGTATATGTACACAAGGCTCCCTAATATATGGGTGGTGTTGCTCTGTTGCTATGGGATGACAATGGCTTTTTCGGCTCAGGCTCAACCCACTAAGCGACCTAAGGAAAGCACCATTTTACTAGAAAAATTATTCATCGAAGCGAATCGCGAGAAACTACTGGGCAACGTAGAAGAGGCGATCCAGCGCTACTGGGAAGTCCTGCAAAAGGACAATACCAATGCGGCCTCCAACTTTGAATTGGCTCGCCTCTATCAAAAACAGGAAGATTGGAGCAAAGCTGCTTTGCGAGCAGAACGGGCAGCAGAACTAGAGCCTAAAAACCTTTCTTACAATCAGTTATATGCCAAATTATTAGAACGCGAAGGCAATTATAAGAAGGCCGCTGACCTCTACGCTAACCTAAGCGACGAATATCCGTCTAATGAAGACTTATACAACGAATGGGCCTATTACCTAACCAAATCGGGAAAAGCAGATCAAGCCATTAAGGTGTATAATGTGCTGGAAAAACGCACAGGCGTTAAAGAAGGTATTTCGATGCGCAAGTATACCTTGTACATGAAAATGGGCAAGAATAAAAAGGCCAGCCAAGAAATTGAATTGTTGATTGCGGCCTATCCCAAAGAGCCTGAATACATTATTCGCTTGGCCAATTTCTACACGTCTACAGGCGAGCTGGAGCGCTCCAAAGCCTTGTACCAACAAGCGTTGGCATTGGATCCCAACAACCCCACTGCCAATATGGCCATGGTAGAATTTTTCTTGCAAGGTGGCGACACGACCCGCTACCTCAACGCCTTACTCAATACCTTTGACAATCCCAATCAGGAGTTATTGACCAAGATCGAGACCATGAAGCGCTTGGTTCGAGGCTTGGAAGAGAAAAACATCAGCAAGCAGCACGTGCCTGCGATTACGATGTTGAGTGAAAAACTAGTTAAAGTGCATCCCAATAGTAGCGCTGCCAATGCGTTGCGTGGAGATCTTTTGTATAGAAATCAAGCATACCAAAAAGCAGCCAATGCCTATGAACCTGCATTGCGCTTCACCATCAACGACTTGCACATTTGGCAACGTCTTTTGGAGAGTTTGCACCGCAGTAACCAAGACGAGAAACTGCAAAAATACGCCCAGCAATTCATGGATGTGTATCCTAGTCAGGCCGTCAGTTATTACTATAGTGGCATTGCTTATTATCAAAAAAAGGATTACCCCAAGGCGATCAAAGACTTGAAAGAGGCAATGCTCATTGATGCCACTAACATGAATTTGCAAGGCAATGCCCTTCGCTATTTGGCGAAGACCTACGAAGCCCAAAACGATATTCCAGCAGCAGAAAAAGCTTTCAACGAGGCGATTTTGATGGATCCTCAAGACTTGGAAATTATCCACGATTATGCCTACAGCTTAATCCGCCGTCAAACTGAATTGCCCAAAGCGGCTACTTTATTGGAGGGCATCCTCGATAAGGCTCCTAATAATACGCGTTATACCACTACTCAAAGTTGGTTGTATTACAAACAAGGCGATTACAACAAAGCCAAACAAGTCATGGACAACGTCCTCGATCAAATAGAAGAACAGCCAGAAGCATTAGAACGCTACGGGGATATTTTATTCCAATCGGGCAACAAAAATACCGCTGTTCAATATTGGCAAAAAGCATTGAACCAAGGATCTAACAATAGTCAACTTCCTCAAAAAATTGCGACCCGTAAATTGTATGAATAGGTTCTCTCTCTATGCTCTGGCTCTGCTAGCTTGCCTAGTGGTAGCCTGTAAAACACCCGTTGTACCCAACAGTACAAACAGCCCTTCTAAGCGCTCGGCTAAGTTCTTGTTGCGCCAATTAGACAAGCAACGCTTAAACTACGAATGGTTTGGCTGTCGCGCCAAAATTAAAATTGATAGCGAAGAACGAGACGCTGTTTTTTCAGCGGCGCTGCGTATGCAAAAGGATAGTCTTATTTGGGTACGCATCCAAAAAATGAGTGTAGAAGGCGTTCGTATTCGCATTACTCCTAGCACCATCGAAGTGCTCAATCGCCAAGAGGCACAATACCTCAAACGCCCTTTTTCTTTTATCAAGGAAGAATATGGTTTGGACATCAGCTTTGCGCAATTACAAGAAGTGTTGCTCGGCAATCCTATTTTATACCAAGATAGAACCCTCTTGAGCAGCGTCAGCGAAAAGCGGCTCTCTCTTCAAACGCCTCCCAACCAGCAACAAGTACTCAAGCTATTTCTGCGCGCTAGTGATTTTCTATTAGAAGAATTGCGCGGCTCCATAGAAGGCAGCAGCCTATCCATCACTTACAGTGATTATGAAACAGTTGGCCAACAAAAAATCGCCAGCAAAAAGGTCGTTCATATTGACAGCAAAGACGTTGGGGTAGTCGATATTGATTTGAATTTTTCAGGTATTGTCTTAGATCAGGTTCAGAAAGTGAGTTTTACGGTTCCTTCTTCTTACGAAGCCTTGTAGGTAGCCGTTTTTTATTCTTGCCTTATCTTGCAAAGCTACTTATTGCCAGTTCTCCAATGCCTTCATCAAATCAGGTACTTGCAGAACGAGCCCCAATTCACTTTTTATTTGTTGGTTGTTGATAATTTTGTAGGCAACGGCCCCTTTTGCTCTACTAAGGGCGAGGGCAAGCCAAGTGATGCCGCCGCTGTAGGATAAAAGTCCATTTTAAGGGGATGCGTGTCGGCACAGAGGTGTACGACCTTGCCCCAATAGTTTTGGGCAATAACTTGATAAATGGCCTCCAAACAGTCTAGCCGATGGACCAAATTAACAGGTGTATCGGCTTGTTTGATAAGCCCCGAGCGCTGAAAAAAGCGGCCTGGATGGCGGTCGCCGCCAATCAAGCCTGCCAAACGCAAAACGGTGGTGGCAAAACCTGCCGTTTGCTGAAAAGCTTGCTCACTTTTATACAATAAATGCTCCGTATCCACTGCCCCATCGCCCTCCCGCACTTCTTTGTTCTCACTGATATAAACCGAGATAGAACTAACAAACAAGACTTGTTTTATCGGAGCGGCTGCGATCAACGGCAGCAAGGCAGAAAACTGCTCTGACTCGGAGCGGTTGGGTGGAATGTTGACCACCAATACCTCCGCTTGCGAGAACGCTTGCCAATTCCCCACTACCCGCGCTTCTTGTACCTCCATTTGAAAAACACGTGGGTGCTTTTCTTTCAAGGTTTCATAGCGCTCCTGAGAAGCGGTAGACACTTGAGTAGCGTAGCCTTTTTGCTCCAAGTAAGTCGCCAACGGGGCACCGAGCCAGCCCCCTCCTAAAATACTAATACGGGGCAGGCGGTCGGGACTTCCCAATAAGGATGGATTGCTCATTAGCAGGGGGTGGTCTTTCAATGCAATTGAAAGTAAGTGAAAAAAATTAAGATTTCTTAGCCGCTGCTTTAGCCGCTTTTTCTTCTTTTTTAGCTTCGTAATCCAAGGCGCGTCCCAAGAAAACAGCGAGTTTTTTGTCCAACTGGATAACTGATTTGGCCGCTCGGGGCGAATTGACATCATTGACCCACGATTCGCGAATGGGCACATAATAGGGAAACGGTTCGTCCAGCTTTTCCTCCAAGCGTTGCAAGCGCAGCACATCGTATGGAAAATCAGATCCGCGCTCTTTAAAACTGGCAATAAAAATATGGGTTTCCCCCAATTCAATCCCCTCGTCAACAGCACCCTGCTCTCCTACAAAAATCCCCTTTCGGATACCATCCATCAAGGCTTTGCTACTCGTATCGTACACGACATAAACAGGGCAAAACTCAAAAGCTTTGGTGAAAGCTTGTCGGAGGCTTTCGTTGAAAGCATCGCGGCGCTTGATTGTCCCGTCGTAGATGGCTTGGTAGCGGCGGTGTTGCACAGGAGTTAATTCCTCACTTCGCAAGTTGCGCTCCATGATGCTCAACTTTCGGTGATAGGTTTTGAGGCGCAAGACAATGGCACCGTCATTTTTGAGTTCTTGAATGGAGCGCGATGCAAAATCCTGCCGATCAGTTAAGAGGGGAATATCATCCCGTTGTGCCCAAAGTGCTGTTTGTAAGGTGCCTAACAACAGTAGACCTAGTATCTTATACCTCATTATTTACGCTCTTTTGATGGTTAAATTTATGCAGTTGTCTAAGAAGAGACTTTCGTGGGAACGCCGCAGGCCTCACGCAGTAAAAAGACCTTTCATTTAGTATGATTTGCCTTTTTTAAACAACTTCACTAACTAAAAAATTATCAAAAACTAATCCAAGTTTATTCCGTTAAGATAAGGAAAGTTTGCGCCCCTACCATCCTTGGCGTTTAGGGTTGTTGCACATTTTTTTTATCTTAGCTATTTATAAGTAATCGGTTGGTCTTTAGCGACCAATATTTCCATTTTTTTATTACTCTGGAAACCTCCTACAGGATTCCATTATTGTTCGAAGCATCATGCAAACCTCTGCTGACATTCAAGCTCTACAAGAGCAAATTGCGTTAGAAAGTCAAACCATAGAGCGCCTATTGGCCGAAACCAATAAGGTTATTATTGGACAACAATATATGTTGGAGCGATTGATGATTGGCCTGTTGGCAAAAGGGCACATCCTATTAGAGGGGTTGCCTGGACTGGCCAAGACATTAGCCATCAACACCTTATCAAAAGCCATTCAAGCAGATTTTCAGCGCATTCAATTTACGCCTGATTTATTGCCTGCGGATATTGTGGGTACCATGATCTACAACCAAGCAGCCAACGATTTCACGGTGCGAAAAGGGCCTATTTTTGCCAATTTTATTTTGGCCGATGAGATTAACCGCGCCCCTGCCAAAGTACAATCCGCACTGTTGGAGGCCATGCAAGAGCGCCAAGTAACGATTGGGCAAACGACCTATGCATTGCAAGAGCCCTTCTTGGTTTTGGCAACCCAAAACCCCATTGAGCAAGAAGGCACTTATCCCCTTCCAGAGGCACAAACGGATCGTTTTATGCTCAAAGCATCCATCACTTATCCCAACAAGGAGGATGAATTGGCGATTATGCGCATGAACATGGCAGAAAATTATGCCGCCGTCCGACCTGTCGCGACCATAGCTGATATTCTACAAGCGCGGGAAACGGTTCGTCAAGTACACATGGCCGAGAGCATTGAGCAATATATTTTAGACATTGTTTTTGCCACCAGAGAACCTGCCGCACATGGGCTGCCCAATCTTGCCCCGCTGTTGTCTTTTGGTGGTTCGCCTAGAGCGAGCATTAACATGGCACTAGCCGCCAAGGCACACGCCTATTTGCACAAACGTGCTTTTGTGATTCCTGAGGACATTCGCGCCATTGCAGAGGATGTCTTGCGCCATCGTATTGGCCTGACCTATGAAGCGCAAGCTGAAAATATTTCTACCGAAAACATCATTGAGAAAATTTTGAATACGGTTGTTATTCCCTAACTCCTTTTTATGCGAGAATTATTTGTCCTGCGAAGTGGCGAAACGTTGCTGGTTCGAGAAGCTACCGCACAAGATGCCTTAGAGTTGAACGCCTTGGTGCGCCATATTTATGGCACGGCGGATACGGTATTGACCTCCTTGGCGGAATTCAGTAAAATGGATTCTCTCAACAGCCAGTTGCAGCGCATCCAACACTACCACTTAACAACAGGCTACCTCTTGTTGGTTGCCGAAATAGACGGACAAATTGTAGGTACCTTAGATTTTAGTAACGGGCACCGCCAGCGCATTGAGCATACGGGCGAATTTGGAATGGGCGTCGCTCCCACGCATCAAAACCAAGGCATTGGCCGCCGTTTGATTACCGTCTTAATAAAATGGGCCACAGCACACCCGATGATTGAAAAATTAAAACTCACGGCTTTCGCCAATAACTACAATGGGCTGCATTTGTACCGCGACTTAGGCTTTGTAGAAGAAGGCCGTGGTATCGAAGAAATAAAACTGGACGACGCGACTTATTTAGATGTCATCAACATGTATAAAACCGTAAAATAATGACTTCCGACCCCTTAGAACAGGCTGTATCTGCCGAAATGGATAAGTTGCAGCAATTGAGTAGCCCTAAACAATTGCTAAAGAAGGCCTTTTCTTCTATTTTATTGGTAATAACGATTGGAGCAGGTTTTCTAATCAACGGTATATTAGCCTTAATTTTTGCTTTCAGTCGCTTTGGGGACGTGGTGTGGTGGCAGTATTTGGGGGGCTTAATTTTGATGCTCGCGATTTTTCCTGCACTGTATATTTTCTTTGCGATTTCTTATGCCAAAAGTGTGGTGCTTTGGGAGGCGTATCGCGAATTGTTGCGCCCACTTATTGCTAAATTATTTGGCAAAAGCCTAGATTTCTACTTGGTAGAAAACCCAGAAAATGCCCCCCCTGTAGAAGAAAGCCGCATTGTAGAAGAGGTAGAACGCCGTCAAAAGCACCTCCTAGAAAAGCTGCCTGATTTTCTCCGCGCTTATGTTCAGTTGTTCTTCACAGGAAAAGATATTGTCAACATCGTACGCGCCCAGCGGCAATCGGGCGCAGAAAAAGAAGCCGTCAAGCGCAAATCCATGAACAGCTTCTTTGAGTCCTTGGATTTGCAAGTCTCCGAGCTGGCGGAGCCGTCGTTGTTGCCTTTTGGGATAGTAGCCTTGGTGAATGTGGCGGTAGTTTATTTTTTATTTTAGAGGAGTTGGATGGCGCTCTATGTTTATTTTGCTTTTTTATTTAATATCTAGTTATTATGGCTAACAAAGAACTGTTAGGTAAACTGGCTCAACTGGAGCAGTTGTTTACGCATTATCAAGCAAAAACTAAAAAAATAAAGCTCCAAGAGCAAAGTGAACAAGTGCAGCAACAAGTAGCACGGCTAAGTGCTGCCCATTCAAAATTACAGCAAGAGCTTAAAAAACAAACAAGTGACCAAGCAGCTGCTTTGACCAGTACCTTGGAGCAGGCTTCTACTTTGTCTGAGGAAGAACTGACTGCTGCTTTGCAGGAGACTTGGCCTGACTTTTTGCCTACTACGGTAGAAATTATTGAGCACTGCTATTTGACTGTTTACACGGTTGGAATACTTACTTATGAAGAAGGGGGAACACCTTTTGATAGTACATCTTTTGCCATTAATGAGCAAACAGTAGAGCATCTAAAGGTTAAGAAAAACAGCAAAGGAACTATTGTTATCTACTCTAATTGGCGCTTTCATCAAAAAAATGAGTCCATTGGCTTCCATAGCTATGCCAATAGTATTTCTCATTCAATAAAAAATTATAAAATCACTTGTACTTTTGAAGTAGATGCTGATGGTACTATTAATATTTACAAAGATGCGGTCTTAAAAATAACGGAGGAAGATGCTTCTATAATGGATTTGATCTTCGTAACCAAAAGCATAGACATAGATTTAGACAATGCTGATCGCCTCTCTATTTCAGGAGGTACCCAGATAAACACTACAGCAGTCTTTCCAAAAGGCATCAAACAATGGCTTAGTACTAAAACGGTGGGCAAAGCAGAATTAATCAGAAGCTTTTCTTTGAAGTTGAGTGCTGCTAAAGCGGAAAAAGCTCCTTCAAGGCCTGTTGCTCCTGTGGAAAAGGAATTGGTCTTTGAGAAAGAGAATCAGGCGGTGTTGAGTAGCGATCAATTGAGAGTTTTATATCAATGGTGGAAGGAGTTGAAACCAGAATTAAAGTCAAAGATTCAAGAGCAAAAAGCTCAAGTAGTAATTACTGGATATGCTAGTAATACTGGAACAGAAAGATACAATCAACAATTGGGCAAGAAAAGAGCAGAAGATGCAAAAAAAATACTCTTAGATTTGATTGGAAATGATTCTTCTAATAAGCCTATTGCTGACATCATATCTAATAGTGAAGGGGAATGGATAGAAAACCCAAGACGTTGCCTAAAAATAGTCATACGCTCAAAACAGTAAGAATCATGTATTTACTATTAATATTAGCGTTAATTCTAAGTTGCACCTCTTGTGAAAATAATACTAATGGAGACCCTGTTTCTAAGAAAGAACCAGCTCTTTATTTGGATAGTTTGATAAAGGAAGAGAATAAAAGGATACATCTAGGTCAACATTTAGAAACTTACACACTTGATTTAGAGTATATAGATACCGTGCAATGGATGTTGACTACACCACACTATGGTAGATTGATTAAATGGAAGAGAAGATTTGAAGGAGATACTATTTTACAACAATATGGAATGGATCAACTAGAGAATCATCTTATCATACATCTACTAGGTTCTGTAAATAATCAACTTCCTATTAATATAACTAATAAACGTTTAGAGGATATTGAAAGAACTTTAACAGATATGATAGGTACTCGTTACAAAGCTAATGTTCCTGTTTTCAAAATTTTAAAAACTGCTGTTTATGAAGAAAAAAACAGAGCTAGAATAAAAATAAACTACTTGCTCTATTGAGACCAAAAAGACAAACCACACCAACACCTAACAATTAACTAATTATAAATCTGCCAATTCTTAGTAGAAGTGTATTAATCAGAAGCTTTTCTTTGAAGTTGAGTGCTGCTAAAGCGGAAAAAGCTCCTTCAAGGCCTGTTGCTCCTGTGGAAAAGGAATTGGTCTTTGAGAAAGAGAATCAGGCGGTGTTGAGTAGCGATCAGCGGAGCGTTTGCCTAGACTGGTGGCGGCAGTTGAAGCCTGAGGTGCAGGAGGCGATTCGAAATAGAGAGATGAAGATTAGAATTACAGGTTATACTAGCCCAACTGGAACAACAATTTATAATACCCAATTAGCAGACAAAAGAGCTCAACATATTTCCGATATGTTAACTTATAAAATAGGTAAAGATACGAAGGGAGAATCATTGGCCATCATACAAGTTATTGGCGAAGGAGAAGATACAGACGATGATAGAAGATACGTTAAAATAGAAATAATGCAATTGTGAAACTACTACTAATATTGTGTGCAACTGCTCTATTTGGTTGTATGAACGATTCTCATCCACATAAAGAGGAGATTGTTCTAAAAGATAGCCTCCCTAGCAAACAGCTAGACAACAACAGATTGACTACAGAAGCTGTAGCAGAAAAAAAGTTAGTATTCCAATTCTATTTAGATACTACTTATAATTACTGTTGCCAAGCTATAGATTCTATAAACCAATGGATGAAGCAGTTACCAGATGGCTTGAGAGATAGTATTTCATCTCAGAAACTCTTTATTTTCAAAACTTATTACATAAAACACAAGCTCTTTAGTGAGGAAATGAAATATAGGAATATACTAATGTACGATAGAGCGTTAGAGGATCACTTGTACAGTAAAATAGGGTTTATTCAAGGCATTCCACTTGCTATATTTTCTACTAGAATACTAGCTTTAAGAGAAAATTATGGTAACAGAGAATTATTAATTGTTGAACTTAAAAGATTTAGATCTGTGGATTGAAATTGTTAAAAAAACCTTCTTTTCAGATACTAAAGATTGCTTTGGAGTTAAGTATATAGATGTACCTGTATCTCAGCCTTCGGGTGGAGCAAGAGAATCAGGCGGTTTCGAGTAGCGATCAATTGAGAGTTTTGTATCAATGGTGGAAGGAGTTGAAACCAGAATTAAAGTCAAAAATTCAAGAGCAAAAAGCTCAAATAGTAATTACTGGATATGCTAGTAGTACTGGAACAGAAAGATACAATCAACAATTGGGTAATAAGAGAGCTAAACACGTTGCTGAAATGTTGATGTATAAAATAGGTATACATTTGAACGGAGATATTCCTGTATTTGATGTCTTGTACAGCTATGAATAAAGTAGGGTTATCCAAAGTGAAGTTTATCTAGATATCAAGGAGGTCATTACCCCTCCTTATCACTAAAAACAAACAACCATGTCAACCAACGATTTGAATAACGAGCAAGCAAAAAATTACGCGTTCTTAAAAGAAATGTACGAAGATCCGTACTTTCCTGATAACTTGGTCGACAAAGGCAAAGCCTTATTCGTCCAACTCTGTGCGGCCATCGAGCAGCAACAACCAGCGACGTTAAAAGAGTTCTATGCCTTGACACAAGCAACGACCGAGCAATTTAACCAATTGGCCGTGGAATTTGAGGCGCAAGAAAGTGAAATAGAAACCGTTGCCCGCGAGGCCATTGCCTTGGATATGATGATGCTGAGTTTGTTTTACGGCTACGAAGCAGACGCCGAAGAAATGATTGACAATAGAGATTGGTAAGCCACTAGATCAAAGAAGGATGAACATTACAGAACTACTCAAAAAAGTACGCCGAATTGAGCTCAAAACGCGGGGCTTGTCCAACCAAGTTTTTTCGGGCAACTACAAAACGCGTTTTAAAGGCCGAGGCATGTCTTTTAGCGAGGTGCGCCCCTACCAATATGGGGACGATGTGCGCAACATCGACTGGAATGTAACGGCCCGTACCAATGAGCCACACGTCAAGATTTTTGAAGAAGAACGCGAGTTGACTTTTATGCTGCTGATTGACATTAGCGGCTCGGCCTATTTTGGCTCTAGCCAACAATACAAGCTAGAGGTAGCCACTGAAATTGCCGCGACCTTGGCTTTTTCGGCCAGTGTTAACAACGATAAGGTAGGCGCGATCTTTTTTTCCGATAAGGTAGAAAAATTTGTGCCGCCCAAAAAAGGCAAACCGCACATCTTGCGTATTTTGCGGGACATGTTGTATTTGGAGCCTAAGCAAGCAACTACTGACCTCAACGAGCCGTTGAAGTACCTGACCAATATTATTAACAAGCGTTGTACAGCCTTTATTCTATCGGATTTCATGACCCAAGATTATGAAAAAGCCATTCGCTTGGCGGCCAACCGCCACGATATTATTGGCTTGCACTTATACGATCCACTCGAAGAGCGCCTCCCCAACGTAGGCTTACTGCCGGTACTGGATGCTGAAACGGGGCAGACTCGCTGGGTAGACACGTCGTCTAAGGCTTTGCGCCAAGCCTATGAAGAGCATTATAATCACAACGTACATTACTTCAAAACGACTTTTTTGCGCAACAATGCGGACGTCTTAAGTATTAGTACAGCACAAGCTTATTTAACTACTTTAATAAAATTCTTTAAAGAACGCCGTTCCTAGATGCTACTACGTTATTTCTGGTATTTATTGTGGATAAGTTGCCCGCTGGCAACACTTGGGGCGCAAGCGCAAGTCACGATTTTGGCCGATAGCACAGAAATGCTAATCGGGGACCCTTTGGGCTTACGCATCGTGGTCAATGTACCGCGCGGGGCACAGCCTGTGTTCTCTTCCTTTAGCAAAACACTGGAGCAAGAAGAGGTTTTGGAATTACTAGAGCAAGGCGAGCAAAAATTCACTTCGGGGGAGGTCAACGACACCTATGAATTGCCTTTTGTCATCACTGCTTGGGAGCCTGGACAATACAGCCTCGCCGAGTTTACCGTACGTTACAAAGAAAGAAATAGAGACAGCGTTTACCAGTTGCAGGCTCCGCCTTTTAATTTTGTAGCGGCTGCGCCGCAAGTGACAGGCGACAGCACCTATGTAGCAGATATTAAAACCATCATTGCCGAGCCGCTCAATTTTTGGGATTACCTTTATCGCGTGCTGACGCATCCAGTGGTCGCTATTTTATTGTTTTTGATGCTCTCCTTTACGGCGTTCTATAGCCTGATACAATACAAAAATCGCCTCAAAGAGCGCCGCGAGCGGCAAACAGCCGAGCAATGGATCTTGGAACAATTGGAGCAATTGGAGGCACAGGATTATTTGTCCCAACACAACTTTATAGCTTATCATACTAGAATTTCCTTGATCTTAAGAAGCTATTTGCGCCACCGCTTCAAAGTGGAGGCCTTGGAACAACCCAACAGTTATTTCTTGCCCAAAGTAGCCGTGCATCCTTATCTACAAGGGACAACCCTGTTCGAGGAAATAACCACCGTGTTGGAGCAAGCGGATCTTATCAAATTCGCGAAAGCGTCTCCCCTACCCATTGCCAATGAAAAAGCGGCGACCTTGATCCGCGACTTAGTGAAACTTGTACGTGCGCGTTTGGCAGCAGCCGAGGCCCAAAAAGCCTTGGCCGCGCGTGCTCCTAAATCTGTTCGATAATGACTGTTCAAGGACTAGAATTTGCCCAACCCTACTGGCTCTTACTGTTGCTTTTGTTGCCGTTGCTAGGTATTTATTATTATAAAAAACAACAGAATTACTATGCGACGCTCCGCCTTTCTTCGACGGCAGGTTTTTTGCCCGAAGATAGTTGGCGGGTCACTTGGCGGCCTGTGATACAAGTGCTGCAACTGGCGGCCATTACGTGTTTGATTGTCGCTATGGCACGTCCGCGCTTGGTTTTGGTCAAGGAAAACGTAGAGGTGGAAGGTATTGATATTATAATTTCTATGGATGTCTCCATGTCTATGTTAGCCAAAGATTTTGAGCCCAATCGTTTGGAAGTTTCCAAGCAAGTTGCAAAAGAATTTGTCAGCCAGCGGCCTTATGACCGTATGGGCTTGGTCGTTTTTGGAGGCGAGAGCTTTACACAATGTCCTTTGACCACCGATCACGAGGTTTTGAAGACCTTTTTGAGCAATGTCCAATCGGGCTTACTCAAGCCCGGTACTGCCATTGGAATGGGCTTAGCCACCGCCGTCAAACGCCTAGAAGAGAGCGAAACCAAATCTAAAATCATCATTTTATTGACGGATGGAGAAGAAAATGAAGGCTATGTCCGTTCGCCGCAAGCGATCCGCCTCGCCAAGGATTTTGGTGTCAAAGTCTATACCATTGGCGTTGGCAGCAAAGGACAAGCGCAAATGCCTGACGGTATTCGCCCCGATGGGAGTTATACGTACCGCTGGGTTCGGGTAAATATTGATGAAGAATTGCTAACGCGGATTGCGACAGAGACAGGAGGGCAGTATTTCAGAGCCAAGGATTTAGAGGAATTAAAGGCGGTGTATCGAGAAATTGACAAGCTGGAACGCAGCAAAATTGAGACGACCACCATTCGCAATTACACCGATCAATTCCATTATTTTATTTGGGCGGCCTTAGTGTTTATCTTTCTACAATTGGTCCTATCCAATACTATTTTTAAAACCATTGTCTAAGCAGTATTATGTTTCATTTTGAACAAACGGCCTATTTCTACTTGCTTTTTCTACTTCCGATTGCTATCGCGTTGTTTGTAGGGGCGCTTTGGCAGACGCAACAAATGCGCGCACATTTTGGCCATTTATTAGGCTTAGAACGCTTGGCACCCAACATTTCTAAATACAAACGCCCCCTCAAATTCACCTTGCTCCTATTGGCTTTTACGCTGTTGGTGGTCGCTTTGGCGAATCCTAGAATGGGCAATACGACCCAATCGGTAGAGCGCGAAGGCGTAGATGTCTACATTGCCTTGGATATTTCACGCAGTATGTGGGCACAGGACGTAAAGCCCAATCGGATGGAGCGTGCGCGGCAGTTTGCTCAAAAACTAGTACAAGAATTACGGGGAGATCGGATAGGCTTGATTGTATTTGCGGGCTACCCTTATTTGCAAATGCCACTCACTACCGACTATGCGGCCGCCACTTCCTTTATACAAATTGCCAGCCCAAAACTGGATGTCAGCCAAGGAACAGCCATTGAATCGGCCA
Organism: uncultured Saprospiraceae bacterium; assembly: GCA_963837355.1. GTDB lineage: Bacteria > Bacteroidota > Bacteroidia > Chitinophagales > Saprospiraceae > Aureispira. The sequence goes on from CAWIMY010000002.1 coordinate 139,769, forward strand.
TTGATCAAGTGGTCGAAATTAGCGCCAAGGAAGGCCAAGAAAAACAGCGCGCAATTGTTGTAATTACTGATGGCGAAAACCACGAAATAACCGCGCCACAAGCTGCCCAAAATGCCAAAGAAAAGGACATTACTACCTTTGTAATCGGAATTGGTACCGAGGCAGGTGCGCCTATTCCTGTACAAGAAGGACGTATTGCACAATTTCAGCGCGACCAACAGGGCAACGTCGTACAAAGTAAAATGAATACGCCCTTGCTCAAAGAAATTGCCCAAAAGGGCGGCGGTACCTTTTACAAAGCCAATCAAAAAGTAGATTTGGTCTTGGCGCGCCTGCGCCAGCAACTCTCTAAGCTGGAGCGGTCGAGTTTTGAGCAACAAGAGTTTGACATCTATGAAACCTATTACCAGTACTTCGTAGCGGTTGCGTTATTGTTCCTCCTAATAGAATTTACGATCAGTTACCGTAAAAACAAGTGGCTTTAACCTTCCATTTTATACAAACGCATTTTCAGCGTATCGTCCTCCTCCATTGGAAACACCAATTGCAAAGAGTCTTGAACAAAGCGGAAAGCGGCATTAACAGGCACAGAATCTTGCTGACTAGTAAAACTCAGCCATTGCCCATCCAAGACATAGCGCCCCGTGTCGCGGTGCGCGGCATTCCCAAAGCGGCGATAGCCATTCTCCGTATCAAACCAAAAGCCATTCTCTTGGGTCGGGTCACTACTTTTGCTAATGTCCTTTCCACCAAAAGACACTTTATCAATTTTCCAATTGCCTGCCAATTTTTCTCTATCCAGTTGTTCTTTGCTCTGGCAAGCCATCCAAAAAGTACTACACAGTACTAGGCCAATTACATATTTCATCCTTCTATTAAAGTTGTTTTGATAACGGTTTGAGAGATCAAGGTTTTGTGTACAGGACATTTATCCGCGATGTTTAACAGCCGCTTGATTTGTTCCTCGTCCAAATCGCCTTTGAGGTGAATTTGGCGCTCAATAACGTCTACTTTGGAGGTACTCGCCTCACATTTTACGCAATCTTGGTAATAATCGTTAGAATGGCGCAGCTGTACTTCTACCCCTTCTAGGGGCCATTTTTTGCGGCCTGCATAGAGGCGGAGCGTCATGGCCGTACAAGCCCCCAAACTAGAGAGCAAATAATCGTAGGGGGTCGGCCCTAAACCGCTTCCGCCCACACTCTTGGGCTCATCGGCGGTCAGTTGATAATCACTGGCGTGAATGGTGGTCATAAACCCCTCTTGTCCAATCGTTACCCGTACAGGGTACGTTTCTTCTGTACTCATCGTTGTGGCTTTTACAAAGAATTTCTTTAAAATCGTTCTTGTATAAACTTACTAAAAAATCTCGCTACAACTGGAGATGCTGGCGCATTTCTTGAAATTCGGTCGAAAAGGGTGCTGTAATGCAAACCTCTTCTTTGGTAAACGGATGGACAAAGCGCAGCTCTTGGGCGTGCAGGAGCATTTTGGTCAAGCCAAAACGCATTTTCAGCAAGCGGTTTTGTTTGTTGCAGCCGTGCGGACGGTCGCCCAAAATAGGATGACGCAAGTGGTTGCAATGCTTGCGAATTTGGTGCATGCGCCCCGTCTTAGGCCGCGCCCGAATCAGGCTGTAGCGCGAGCTTTCAAAGTTCCCCGACGGCCAAGGCTGCTCGGACTGCGCCACCAGTTCAAAGGCCGTTCGCGCGCTTTGCGCCTTGCCTTTCTCGTTAATCAAGGGCTTGGTCACCGTGACGGCCTCGGGAAAGTGCCCCCGCACCAGCGCATAATAGGTCTTTTGCGTCGTGGGCTCCTCCCAAATCGCTTGTGCCTCCCGCGTAGCCTCGGCACCCAACCCAAACAACAACACGCCCGCTGTTTTTCGGTCGAGCCGATGCACGAGGTGGACGTGCTGGCCGAGCTGGTCGCGTAGGAGCTGCAAGGCAAATTCTGTCGCGTCGTTGGCGATTTTGCTGCGGTGAACGAGTAGCCCGTGGGGCTTGTTGATGGCGACGTAGTGCGCGTCTTGGTGGAGGATGGGTAGGTGCATTTTATCTTTTTGCAGGTATTAGCAATAGGAATCTATCCTTTAAAAACCCTATTATCACTCCTAGAATACGTCAAAGAGGATAACCTAGTAAACTCTATTTTTTTTTGAAAAAACCCCTTTACCTTCCCCCACAATACTCCGCCCGCAACGTCGCCAACTCCGCCTTCAAGCGTAAGCGAAACTTAGCTTTCTGCGCGGCATCTAAGGCCTCGCAAGCGGCTTCTTTGTTCTTCAATTTCGCGTAACAAATTGCCATGTTGCGGTAGGCATAGGCATTGTCGGTATCGAGGGTCAAGGAACGTTCGATGGCCTCCAACGCTCGTTCGTATTCTCCTTCTTTCATGAGCAGCGAAGCCTTGTTGTTGTAAGCGTAGGCATAATCAGGATTGACGGTAATGACTTTTTCAAAGTATTCCATGGCTTTGGGGTAATCCTCGGCATTGAGGTAGATAAAGCCCATGTTGTTGAGCATATCGACGTTGTCGGGAAAGGTAGCGAGGGCTTTTTTGCCGTAGTACAAGGCCTTTTGGGTGTTTCCCGCCGAGCTGTAGAGGTTGGAAACGATGGGATAGGTTTCGGTGTAGGTCGAATCCAAGGCCAAGACTTGCTCGTGGTAGTCGATGGCCACATCAATGAGTCCTTCACTCTCGGCGACGGCCGCCAAGGTGTGGAGCGCTTTTACATTATTGGCATCCAAGGCCAACGCTTCATTGGCGTAGCGTAGGGCGGTGGGCATGTCTTGTTGTTCTAGGTAGCTGCTGCTCAGAATCGCTTTGAGCACGGCAGGCTCCTCCGAGACAGACAAGCCATTTTCTAAATGCGGGATGGCCGCGCTGGAATTTCGCTCTTCTTCATACAGCAAACCCAGTTCTAGATGTACATTTTTTTCGTCGGGCGACAGCTCCAAAATCCTTTCGTAGTAGTTGATGGCTTTTGAATTATTGCCTTGTTCTAAATGGATAACGGCTAGGTTTTTCAGCGTCGCGATATTGTTGCTGTCTAAAGCTAGGGCTTTCTCATTGAGTGCGATGGCCGTTTTATAGTCTTTTTGCTGGTAAGCTTCCAACGCGGCGGCGCTTTGTTCGGCAACGGGATCAGATTGACAAGCGAATAGGAAAAAACAGCCAGAAGCGAGTAGCGGAAGTAGTGCTTTCATTGATTGGTAATTGATGGTGGATAGTCAAACAAAGATAAGGATAGGCTACCCCTTTGCAAAATAGTTCTGTACCTTATTGCATCGCTTGCTAAGAAGAAGGGCACCTACGTCAAATACTTTCCTACAATCGGCATCCGTCTGCCCATCCCAAAGGCCTTGGGTGACACCCGTAAAATCGGCGCGACTTGCGCGCGCTTAAATTCGTTGCGGTTGACCATTCCCAATACTCGATGGACTAAAGTCGCCTCAAAGCCCTGTTCAATAATCTCTTTGGGGCCTTCGCGTTTTTCAATATATTGGTATAAGATCGCGTCTAAAATATCGTAATCGGGTAAACTGTCGGAGTCGAATTGATCGGGGCGCAGTTCGGCGGAAGGGGGTTTGGTGATGATGTTTTCGGGCAACACTTCGCCGTCCTTGTTCATATAGCGCGCCAGCTCGTAAACTTCCGTTTTGTACACATCGGCAATGACCGAAAGACCGCCTGCCATATCGCCGTACAAGGTACCGTAGCCAACGGCCGCTTCACTTTTATTAGACGTATTAAGTAGGATGTTTCCAAATTTATTAGAAAAACTCATGAGCAACATGCCTCGAATCCGCGCTTGAATATTCTCCTCCGTCACATTAAATTCTAAGCCTGCAAAATGAGGACTTAATTCTTTTTCGTACACTTGGTAGATGGATTCGATGGCAATAATATCGTACTGAATGTTGAGGTTTTGTGCCAATTGCCGCGCGTCGTTGATCGAGTGATCCGACGAGAATTGCGAGGGCATCAAAATTACCCGCACATTGCCTGCGCCAAGCGCTCGCTGCGCCAATACAGCAACTACAGCCGAGTCAATGCCCCCCGATAAGCCTAAAATCGCGCGTTTCAGCCCCAACTTACCAAAGTAATCGCGAATCCCCGTTACCAGTCCATCGTGAATCAACCGTATTTTGTCTTTCTCTTGTACTCGCTCGATTCCTCCTTGTACTACCTTGTCTAAATCGTACAACCGCAAGTCTTCTTGGAAATAAGGCAATTCATCATAGACGTTGCCATCAGGCGACATCACAATAGAGCCACCATCAAAAATCACTTCGGTTTGTGCACCAACGTGGTTGACATAGAACATAGCTTTGCCATACAAGCGCACATTTTCTTTGAGCACATGAATGCGGTTGTGGGCATGTCCATAATTGAAGGGCGAGGCGGATAAGTTGAGCACAAAATCAGGCGCTTGTTTAGACAATTCATCCAAGGGACAAATGGTATAGAGCGGATTTTCGTTGCCCACATTCCAAATGTCTTCACAAACGGTCAAGGCAATGCGTTTGCCCTTGTATTCTACCACTTGAAACTCCGAAGCGGGTTCAAAATAACGGTATTCATCAAAAATATCATAGGTCGGCAAAAGTGCTTTGTGCTGCACTTGCTGAATTTTTCCATCAGCCAAGAAGTAAGCCGAGTTGTACAAGTCCTTGCCCTCGATGACAGGATTACGACAGGGAGCCCCTACCACAATAGCGATGTTTTGGGCAGCTTCTGCCAAGCGTTCGATTACTTCCTCGCTACGGCGAATAAAATCATCAAATTCTAAAAAATCTCTAGGGGGATAGCCTGTGACGGCCAGTTCTCCAAAAACAATAATATCGGCGCCCTGTTCTTTGGCGCGGCTCGTAGCGCTTAACATTTTCTGTAGGTTCCCTTCAAAATTTCCGATGTGGTAATTGAGTTGTGCAATGGCTATTTTCATGTGGTGTGTATGTAGTGTTTTATTGTTGTGATTGCCTTGTTCTATCCGTTTATAAGGTGTCGATTTCTTCTTCTGATAACCCCGTGTGCTTCTTTATGATGTTGATAGAAATACCCTAAGCGGTAACGGTTATCCAATTAGCATAAAATAAGTCCTACTTAAAGAAAACAACAAGCGTAGAAAGTGATTTATGAAGTTGTTTAATCCCTGCCGATCCCTTCGTTTTTTATAACAAAACCCTCTTTTTTAAGTTGTTTACTTCTCCACTAGACAAGATACGACAATCCGCCTAAATTCCTGCGCCCCTTGTCCCTCCTGCCTCTTACAAAAAAGCTGCTCGCCAGCCTTATTTCCAGCAAGCAGTTGGGCGAGTGCCTTCTCACCGTTGAACAAACAACACCCACTGCTCGTGAAGCCATTGATGGCACCCAAGGCACTAAATAAAAAAATAAGTTGCTGCTCTACGTTCCTAGCTTATTCTTCTTCTTGATACCAACTGGCGTATTTTCTATAATTCTGGGCAATCCGCTCAATGCTGTCCTCTAATTGGGCAGGACTGAGCTCTTTGACCTTGCGCGCAGGCACACCCGCATAAATACTATACGGCTCCAACACACTATTTTCCAACACCACGGCACCCGCTGCAATCAAACAATAAGACGGCAAAACGGCATGATCCATGACCATTGCTCCCATTCCAATCAACACATGATCGTGAACGGTGCAACCGTGTACAATCGCACGGTGTCCAATCGAGACATCGTTGCCAATCGTCGTTGGTGCCCGCTCGTACGTGCAATGAATAATGGCTCCGTCCTGAATGTTCACTCGATCACCAATACGAATGCTGTTCACATCGCCGCGCACTACGGCCTGAAACCAAACACTGCAATCTGCTCCCATCACTACATCGCCAATCACCGTGGCGTTTTCTGACAAATAGCAATCCTTGCCAAATTGAGGCGTTTTCCCTCGTACACTTTTTATTAATGCCATAATTAGATTGTTTTTAAAAATAGTCCTTTGTGTTTATACTATTGATTGAAGTAAGCGACCCCGCAAGGTTACTAATTCGTACGCTAGAATAACAAAAACAGTGGTAAAATAGTAGATAAAACTCCACCAAGGCATCCAAATCACTAGGTTATCTAAGAAAGCCACCCCTTGCTTGACAATCATTGAGCAGCGCTTCAGCCGATTCTATCAAATGCGGATCTAAATTTTCTTTAGGCATGACAATTGAATTATTCCTTACGTTTACTTTAAAGACTTATCTTTAGCCTATTACCGCTACTTTTTATCAAAAAAAATCTACCTCTATGAGGGTTTTCATTTACACTTGTCTACTGTTTTTTGGGGTCAATTTGACCGCACTATACGCGCAAGATTATTTGACCTTGAGTCCGCTACAAGAAAAGGACTTGACCGACCGCACCTATTCCTTGATGGATTACGATTCCTCGAATTATTACGTGATGCGCATCAACAAAGGGCTTTCTTACGCAGAACTGGAGCAGTACGACACCTCCCTTAAGGTGAAAAAAACTTACGTGGTTACCAAGCAAAAACGCAAATATGTAGGCTTGATGAATTTGCACGGTCGCCTATCGCTGCTGTATTTTAGATACATTGAGAACAAACGCGATAATACCCACGAAAAAGTAAGTTTGTACGCTATTGGAATGGAGCGCGACAATTTTGCCCTCAGCCAAGACTCCACGGAATTGATTGCCCCCTTTAAGATGGAATCTAGTCTTTATCGGGTCAATTTTGCCGTGTCGCCTGATCGCAGCAAAGTGCTGGTGTACGACTTTGAAGAAGAGGGCGACATGGATGGCGTTCGGGGGCTGAGCAATGAAATCACCTTACGCGTGTTTGATGACCAATTGCAACCACTTTGGCAACGCACCGTCAACCTCTCTCCTGATGGGGGCGCAAAACGACGGGTGGCCATTCAAAAATTGCGCATCAATAACAGCGGCGAAGTCGCCATTTTAACCGATGTCTTTCGCGACCAACGCAGTTATAGTATGAAGGAAATTACCGCTGATCCTACCTTGTTTTTTGTGGGAAAAGAGCGCAACAACTTTTCTTTGTTTCAACCCGACATGGGTGATTTTTTCTTCAATCAATCTAGTTTCACCTTTGACAAAGAAGGAAATATTTTGTGGTTTGGGTTCTACTCCAAGCAGCGTTATTACCAACAATCGGGTACTTTTTTTATAAAAATAAACCAAGCACGCACCCAAGTCTTAGTCAAGAAACGCTACGATTTTACGCCCGAACAACTAGCCGATATTCTCAATAAGAAACGCATCCGCCCACAAGCCGAAGCCCGTTCGTACAAGTTGGTGCATTGGCGCTTAATGGATGATGGGGGGTTGGTATTTTCTGCGGAGCAACAACCGGGCAACGGGATGCAGTTTCGCAGCAACGATGTCATTGTCATTAAAATTGGGGCATCGGGCAGCTTGGATTGGTTGCGCCACGTCTTCAAACACGGCGAGGAAGTGCCCCGCCTAAAGGTCTTTTTGTCGCACTATCTCTGTGCTGAAGGCTCCAATGTGTATTTGCTGTACAATCAGGGCTTGTATGCAGATGGCTACGCGGCAGCGGTCAAAATCGACCAAACAGGCGCCACCACTCTACGCAAATTTTACACTTACCAGCGCCAGCAGGAGTTGTTGTGTCCCCAGTTGTCCTTTCGCTTAAATGATCCACGAGTGTTCCTGAGTTTCCAAGACCGTTACTTTAGCGATTACCGTTTTGGTGTCTTGGATTTGGACAAACTGTTTGCGGAAAAGAAACCGTCTCCACAAGCGGCTCAATAGCGGGCGACATTGTTGCTACAAACAAGCAGGGTTGATGCCCAAGACATATTTTTGAACCACTTCAATCATAGGAGCCGATTCTGCACCCAAAAAGCCTTCAATATCCTTGTCGGTAATTTTTTGGGCGTAGGCGGCCGTTAAGTCCTTGGAGATCGGGAGGTATGACCAGTGCCATTTTTCTTCTTGGTAACCATAAGGCCGCTCTGGCCCCATCTTAGAATAGACTTGACAAAAGCCAAATTGCGGCGCATGAGCGACCAACCATTCGTATTCTTTTAAGCCTTGTCCTTTCTCAAAATAACTTGGTTCTAGGCTGTTGATGTCAATGTCAGTCCCCCAATGGTGGCGCGAGGTGCTTGGCATAGAACTCCACCGTAATATTTTGGTGGCGCGGGCTTTGGGATCGTTCACGGTGCTAGGGAGCAATTGGCCATCTACTTGGCGCTTGCCCGTCCATTTCGCTTCCCAAATGGATTTTTGTACATCAAATGGACGCGTCGCTGATAGAATTAATAAGTTAATCCCATCGGCTTTAGCAGCCGTGTGCATTTTCTGGAAGCTGGCTAAAGCCTCCTGACGCATGTACAAGTCTTTTTGGGTATAAGGTGCGGGCACTTTGGCAAACCGCGCATCTTGGGCAGGGTCAAATTTCCCCATCAAATATTTCTTACTGATTTTTTCCATAATGATTTGGCGTTTTTCGGGCGAGACACTGTCGGGCAAGTCGAGTTCTTTCTCTAGCAATGCTAACGTCGCAGAATCGGGTTGTAATGCTACGGATTGCGCGGTAGCGCTAGTCGATAACGCCTCCTTGTCAGGCGTTGCTTCTTTTTGCGAAGATTGGGGCGCGCAAGCTAGCAGCAAAGTAGCTAGTGCAAGGCCAAGAATTGTTGTGGGAAGCTGCATGTGTTCTGTTTTGGTGGTGTATAGGTTGATAGACAGATAGATTAAACCCTACTCAACTAGCTGCTTATTTTTAAACTTTTTTTGATTAATTCGCCATTGTAACTGATTTCCATTAGATAATACCCTGCCTCTAGATGACGGATATTCAGGGGCAAATTCTGCTCGCCTGCTTTGCCGTCAAATTCGCGGATAAACACACGGCGACGCTTGGTATCAAACAACTCTAACACCACCTTACTTGGACTAGCAATCGTAATGGGTACTTGTAATTGTCCCATGCTGGTGTTCGCTTGGATGGTCTCCAATTTATCGCTGCCTAGTGTGCGCACTTCTAGGTATTCTTGGGTCAATTCCAGTCCACTGCGGTCAATGGCGACAATACGGTAATAATATTTGCCACCACGCTTATCCGTCTTGTCGGTATAAGTATATGTTTGTTGTTTGCTCGCCGAAGCGCCTGCTCCCGCAACAATACTCAAGGTTTTCCAAATCAATTTGTTGGTGGATACTTGAACCTTGTACTTCACACGGTCAATTTCGTAGATACTTTTCCATTGCAATTCTACGGCACCATTCAAATACTGCACCTCGCTGCTGGCAATTTCCATCAAAATCTGTGGTTGCTCGGGCACAAACGCGTCTTTCTTTCTATTGAATAAGGTAATAAAATTCTCGTCCTCAATCTGCCATAAATCTATATTAGCAGGCATATAGAACCGTGTATCATCAGACAATGCCGATACCTCATTGACATTCTCCGTCTTAATAGTGCGCACTTCCACTTTACTCAAATCCACAAAAAACCATTTTACTTGGTTAAACGAGCCACTCGCACGTGTCCAACGCTTGGTATCATCTGCTGCACGGAGCGGAGCGCCCCAACCGCCTTCGCCTACAAAAACCGTCCCTGCAGGATCGCGAACAAAGCCTTCATCATATCCGTTTTCGCTGCGGTTGTTGCTGACGCGAATGGGCCAAGTAATCTTGGACAAATGCGAATCGCATTCTAAAGCCAAGTCCATCCCGTAAGTAAAAAACAAGCGGCCCCAATGAATGCGCATATATTCTTGTTCGTGCTTGCGCGAATTGTGAGGGCGCATAGGGTGGTGGTATTGCGCCATACGCCAACCAATTGCTTGGCTCTCTCGCAAGTCCTGCTCTAACCAAGCCAATTGAGCGCTGCTAGAAGATTGCATACTATTGAGTGTATAAATACGCAATAATCCCCGCGCAAAGGTAATTCCATAATACACCATTTCATGGGGCACATCAAACATATCTACAATGGAGGCATCTGAACGCTCGTGGTTGCCTCGGGCGGCTAGCACTGCTGTCATACGGCCATCGTCAGCGATGGTTAATTGCCAATCGTCAAGCCATTCTTGCCACTCGCGGCTACTATCGCCCCCTGTCATATCTCCTGCAAACAACACAAAGTGTGGTCGACAGCGCGCCACCATTTTATTGGCATTCTGGCGGGCAATGCGGTGGTTGCGCGAATCCCCTCCTCCAATAACCGACAAACGACTATCGTACTCATCGGGCAAGGTTTTGAAGGAAAAGCGGCGGCTGCTGCCTTCGGTATCTTTTATCAGAAAATAATAAACGGTATTGGGGCGCAACTTGGTTAGGCGGGCAAAGTGGTTGTACATGTCTTTGGCGTGCAAGCTGCGATTGGGATAGGCTTTGTAGGGATAGCTATCACCTGTAGCCGATGTGCCGTAATAAACAACGGGATTGCTACCCGTCACTTGTTCCCAACCGATGGTAATCGTAGTGGCGGGTTCATCTCGAATCATACAGCGATAACGGGCAGAAAGTGCCCAGGCCTCTGAGGCTCCAAGGCACAACAGCAACAATAAACAGGCGAAGTTTTTCACAAAGAAAGAATTATTCATAAAATAAGAGGAACAGGTAAATAAATACACAGCTTATAAAGATAGCGTCTATAGACACGATTTGGTAACAGAGTAGTCGAAAACTGTGCAAAGTTCTCCTTTTTTAGCAAAAAAGCCCAACTTCTCTAGGAAGTTGAGCCATTTATACCTTGCTGTACTTGCTTTTACAAAAAAGTAAGGCGTTGTTTTTAGCAAAATTTATCGAAGGCCATTTTCAAGTTAGCCGCAATAGCATCTGCCGTATTGCCCTCGATGTGGTGACGCTCTAGGAAATGGACTAACTTGCCTTCCTTAAACAAAGCGATGGAAGGAGAGGAAGCAGGATAAGGCAACATATATTGACGTGCTTTGTCGACCGCGCCCTTGTCTACCCCTGCAAAAACGGTGACCATATTCGTGGGCAGTTTTTCGTTCTGTGCAGCGGCTTTAACACCAGGGCGACAGTTGCCTGCGGCACAGCCACAAACCGAGTTGACTACCACTAAGGTAGTGCCGTCTTTTTGGTCTAGAATAGTGCTTACGTCTTCTGCTGATTTAAGTCCTGTAAACCCATAGTCCGTTAGGTCCTTTTCCATGGGTTGTGTTAGATGTTCTGGATACATAATAGTCTCTTTTTTGAAAAAAGCTGTTTTAAAATCTGTTTTGCAAGCAATTGATTCGCGCGTTTGCGCGTTTGTCATAAACTGCCTATCCGTTACGCATTATTTTGCGACAGCTTCCATAATACAATTTTATTTTTTACCTTGTACTAACAATCCGCCAAAGGATTGCGCACACCCGCACTTTATACAACAACCAATTTATAACGCTATTGGTCTTGCCAATAACCATTCAAACCGATTGTACCATCCTTATAAAAAGGTTCTTTACCTATCTTATAGCTCTTGGCGTGCGCCAACAGCCCTACAAAAATAGTGCTTATTTTGCATAGCTCGTGCTTCTCTTCTGTCATCTGTCTGCAACTTCTCCCTTTGATGCTTAAGGAAACACCTAGCTTAACCTAGGTTTCAACCGCCTATCACAACCTTACTTTTATGAAACGTTCTCTATTGTTTGTCAGTGCTTTAGTCGCTGTTTCTATTTATGGTTTATCTTCTTGTACAGCAGATAAACTAGAACTTCCTGAGCCAACAGCTGTTACTTTGGATTGTTCGCTAACTCCTATCAACTACAACGATCACGTAAAAAGTGTCCTCAATAGTCAGTGCAACACGTCAGGTTGTCATGATGGTAATGTCATGCAGCCATTTGGTACTTATGCCAGTATGGACCAAACTCGTCGAGAGCGCATTTACACCCGCGCCTGTGTAACAAAGGATATGCCTCAAGCAGGTATGGCCATAGAATACATTGACACCATTAGTTGTTGGGCAGAACAAGGCTACTTAGAAAACTAGTTTTTTAGTACTCGCTTGCCGCCCATCCTTAGCCTTTATTTTATTCGTACTTTTAACGCCTCTCCTTGCTTATGTCTACTCTACCTTTACTCCGCAAAGCTTTATGCTTGACTCTTGCCCTCTGTTTAGCAACCGTTAGTCAGGCCCAAGATGCGCCCGCCAAAGAATACGTTTACCAAACATTCAAAGATACGCGCATCATCAATAGTTATTCAGTAGAAACCTTACAGAAAGGCCTACTAGATTTTAGAATTGCACACCGCTTTGGCGATTTTTTCAACCAATGGAAATTCAACAATGCTTGGGCTGATTTTATTGGTTTGGAGAATGCGGCTGATATTGGTATTGGGGTAGAATACGGCATTACCAACAATTTAATGGTCGGTTTTCACCGTACCAAAGGAGCGACTGCCTTGCGCTCGTTGCTGCACGGGACGATCAAGTACCGCATCTTATCGCAGACCAAAGACAACAGCATGCCGTTTACCTTAACTACGGCGGGTACGGTGAGTTTGTCGACCGCGCCCCCTTCGGCGGACGCGACGTCTCTGGCCTCTTTTCCAAAATTTGCCCACCGTATGTTGTATACGGCACAAGTATTAGTAGGGCGCAAGTTTGGAGAGCGGTTTTCTTTACAAATCTCTCCTACCTTTGTATGGCGCAATTTGGTAGCTCCTGAGGACAATAATTACTTGTTGAGCACGGGGATCTCTGCCAAAATTCAATTAAATAAAGTGGTTGGTATTTTATTAGATGCGACGATTCCCTTTGACGAGTTGCGTTTAACGCCAGGTAATGACTACTATATTCCGTTGGGCATAGGATTTGAATTTGATACAGGTGGACACGTCTTTCAAATCAACTTGACCAATGCCCGAGGCATTGAGCCTTCTGACTACATTCCCAATACGACTAGCAATTGGGGCGATGGGCAGTTTAGAATTGGATTTACAATTTCCAGAGCCTTTAGAATGTAATTTTTCTGGTAGAGCGCTTTTGCAATAGCCTCCTAGTAGAACTATTTTTATTTAATTCTTCAACAGCACACTGCATGTTCAATAACTATAAAATAAGCCTTTTGATGGGTTGTTTGTTAATCGGAATCATCGTAGCCAGTTTTACCTTGCGCCCAAACGACCAACCACGTTATTATTTGTCCGATGACGACAGCCTTTGGACTGTTTATGAAAAATTAGGTAAAATTCGCTTCAATGCGGCTAATTCAGACATCAAGGGGGTTTCTGCAGAACGGGCCGCGATTTGATCTTCACAGGCTCTTGCGACAAAGCCGACGGCAAAGGCCGCACCAAGGAGCAAAGTCCTTATTTCAAGTGTACGGCTTGTCACAATGTAGAAAAGGAGTTTAGTGATTTGTCAGCCATTAGTTCGGAGAATCGCTTGGCCTATGCCGTGGAGCATGATTTGCCCTTTTTACAAGGCAGTTCTTTTTATGGGTTGGTCAATCGCAAGACATTTTACAACGACGATTATCAAAAAAAATACGGCCATGTGCCGATCATTAAAGCATCGAATACCGATATTCGTAAAGCGATCCAATTGTGTGCGACTCAATGCGCCCAAGGACGCTGGCTAGAGGATTTTGAAGTAGAGTCGGTCTTGGCTTACTTCAACACCTTGGGTTTGAAGGTAAAAGACCTAAATTTGAGCAAAGAAGAGCGCACTTTGGTAGAAACGGCCTTAAATAGCAATAAAAACTTGCAAGAAGCGGTACATTTGCTGCAAGGTAAGTATTTGGATAAAAGCCCCGCCCACTTTGTGGAGGACACCGAAACGTATAAGCCCCTATCTAAAACAGCATTAGCAGATGTAGCCCGTTATAAGAATGGCCAAACTATTTACGAACGCAGTTGTTTACATTGTCACGAAGCCGAGCGTTATTCTTTCTACAATATGAATGACAGCAAGTTGACCTTTTCTAATTTGCTCAATCGGACGAAGTCCAACGGCAAAACATCGCTGTACGAAATCACGCGCCACGGTACTTGGCCCCTAGCGGGAAGCCGTGCTTACATGCCGCTTTATCCAATCGAAAAGCTCTCTAAAAAGCAATTAGAGGACCTTAGAATTTATGTAGAAAATAGAGCGTTGGGGCAAGAGTTAGCCGCAAAATAGGTCAGCAATGTCTTTTATTGTTTTATTTTAATGTTTAAAAATAAGATGTCAAAACCGACGGTAGTAGTAGTATTGTTACTCATCACACTGACCACTTTGGCCCACCAAGCCAACCATACGGCTATACGCTTAGCAGCAATTACCGACGAGACCAAAGTATGGAGCGTCATGTCTGGCCTAGGCAAAGTAAATGTCAATGCCCTTTACAAAAATCCACAACACGATGTTTTGAAGGGGGAACAATTGGTAACCAAAGGAATTACTGTTGATTTTCAAGGGAAAACCACGTTGCGAACCAGTCCAAAACTCACTTGTATTGCTTGCCATACTATAGAGCCCGAACATCCTATATTTGGAACCATGGATCCTCAAAGCCGTCTAGAACACGCGGATACCATAGGGTTGCCCTTTTTGCCTGGTGCGCCTTTGTATGGATTGGTCAACCGAGTGGCCTTTTTTACCGATGATTATCAAAATAATTTTGAGCACAAGCAAAAACAAGCCTTAGTAGACGGCCATCGCAACATTCGTTTGGCAATTCAAGCCTGCAATAAAGTATACGCCAAAGGCCGCACCTTAGACAACTGGGAATTGGAGTCTATCTTGTCGTATCTTTGGACACTAGAGTTGCACATGGGCGACCTCAAAGTACCCGACACCATCGTTTCTATCGTAGAACAATCTATAGCTAGTAATGTCAATGGCTCTAAAGCGGTCAACTTGATGCGTCGCTATTATCCTGAGGTGTATCCTGCTACGCTAGTTGCACCAATTCCCTTGGCCAAGCGCGCTGAGGTATCGCCTGTGCTGAATAGCTACCAAAATGGCAAGCGGGTATATCGATTGAGTTGTTTGCATTGTCATGCGAATAAGCGCTTTTCTTCGTTTAAATTAGACCGCAGTCAAAAGACTTTCAACTTTCTAGAAAAACACTTAGATACCGACTCTAGGTATTCTATTTACGATGCCTTGCGGTACAGCCCCAATTCTAAGGCCAACCGTTCTAATATTCCACACTATACCGCCCAACGGATGAGCGATCAACAGATTCAAGATCTACGATTTTACATTTCTCAGCGGGCCAAATTAGGCGCAGAGGCCGACGATTATTACAAGAATTATTAATAAAATACGGTAGGACATTTCCATCGGAGTAGTTTGTATTTTTTTTGGGTTTGCTCCATAAGAACAGCATTTGCTAGGTGGCCTACGTTCTACTAGTAGAACGTAAATCCCTAAAGCCTATGCGAAGTATTTTATTTTTTTTATTGTTATGTGTTTCACAACAGGGATGGACGCAATTACAGGCCGATTTTGGCAGTAGCGCGCAAGAGGTTTGTGTGCCCAATCTACTACAGCTTTCGGATGCTTCTACCACAGGCGGTGCCGTTATCGTACAGTGGGAATGGCTCAATAATGGCGTAGTTTTTTCTACCTTGCCCAATCCTGCCCTTTACCTCAATGCGGCAGGAACTTACGCTATTTGTTTGCGCATTGTGGATGCCAATGGCAACCGCGACACCCTTTGCCGCCCCAATTATTTACGCGCCTTTAATGGCCCCACTGTTTCTTTTAATTTAACCAATACTTACGGTTGCGACCCGTTACCTGTCAATTTTTCAAATACCACTCAACTGGGTGATGCGCCTATCCAACAATGGCGCTGGGATTTTGGCGATGGTACGCTGGATACCTTACGGGCTTCGCCCAACCATTTGTACCAAACGGTGGGTAATTTTGACGTGACTTTAGTCGCCATTGATACCAACGGCTGTCGAGATGCCCAATTGCAAAGCAATGCAGTCACTGTTAACCCTAGTGTTACGGCGGCGATTGCGTTGAGTTCCTATCAAGTACAGTGCGGCTTGCCTGCTACCATTACGTTTACAGGTATTAGCAACAGCCGTTCGGGGTTGAGTTACAACTGGGATTTGGGCGATAGCACCTTAACCGTAGGGCAAAGCGTGACCCATAGTTATACCCGCTCGGGCTGCTTCTCTCCTACGCTAACTGTCAGCAATGCTTGGTGTTCTGTTACCGCGACAGTACCTTCTTGCATTACTGTTTCTGAAACCCCAACAGCGGCGTTTACATTGGATAATGCAACTCCCTGTACGGTTCCCTTTTCCGTTCAGTTTACCAATCAAAGTACCAACGCCAATAGTTATACTTGGGACTTTGGCGACTTGACTTCTGCAGGCGTACCCAACCCCAACCATACCTACAGCAGCATTGCCGCTGCCGATAGCACGACCTATTTAGTGGGTTTAATTCCTGTTGTTCTAACCGCCAATAATGCCGCTGGGTGTATTGCTAGAGATACCCAATACATTCGTGGTTCGCTCATTCAATCGGGTATTCTCCGTGGTAATTTACCCTGTGCCCCTGATACTGCTTCTTATACAGCCACGTATAGCAATTACTCGGACTATTCCAGCCCTGTGTCTTTTCAGTGGACATTGGACAATGCGGCTTTGGTTACAGGCCCTAGCGCAACAGCGTTCTATTCTGATTCAGGGAGTTACCAAGTCTCTGTGATCGTGACGGATCAATTGGGCTGTCAAGATACAAGTTCCTTGCTGGTCAATGTTGGCTTGACCCCCAATATAGACTCTGTGACATCGGATACCAACTTTGTATGTCGTTTGACAGATATTGATTTTGTAGCCTATGGCGATAATTTTGTCACTTCTTGGGACTGGAAGTTTAGTGATTATAGTGTTAATTTTGGTAGGGGCATTAACCATAACTTTCGGGATACAGGGTTCATCACAGGAATTTTAGTAGCTAGTTTTAGGGGCTGTACAGATACCATGCAATTGGGTAGCTATTATATTTATCCTCCAGTGGCTAGTTTTTTTGCAGATGATACCTGTAATAGTTTAACGGTTAATTTTATAGACAATTCCGTTGGAGCGCACCGCTGGGTATGGGATTTCGGAGACAGTACTACGACCAATGATACCTCTAGCCTACCCAATCCTAGTTATACTTACCCTGCTATTGATACCTATTATATCAAGTTAGTAGTTTACAATGATACGTTCAATTGTGTCGATACTTTTCTTGATGCCGTTATTCTAAGCGCACCACTAGCAGACTTTGACGTTGTAGATTCCATTTGTACCATCTCTACCATAAAACCGATCAATAATTCGAGCAACTCAATTTCTTTTATTTGGCAGGCCATTGGAGCAATCCCTTTTATTAGCAGTAATGCAGAACCCACCTTTCTCTACGAAGAAGCAGGAGTCTTTCAATTGACGCTCTCCGCTTTTGCTGGTAATGGCTGCTTTGACACCCTCCAAAAGACCATTTATGTGGCGGGTATTGATACCAATATAATGAGAGCGCCAATACCCGCTTGTCGGCCTGCTCTGGTGAATTTTGTAGACAGCTCCCAAGGAATTTTGTCGCCTATTGTGAGCTGGCAATGGGGCAATGGGAGTAGTTTGCCGACCGCAACGCAAGTCTACGCTTTTCCTGGCGAGCAGGGTATGCCTTTGCAAGTGACCAACAGCTGGGGCTGCCCCTTCGATCTAGTAGACAGCTTTCCTGTGGGCGGCATCTTTGTGAATTACACGACCAACAAAGACATTTGTTTGGGCAACAACAGTACTTTTACAGCACTAGTGGGCTCCCCTGCCAATCGCCATGCCTTCAGGCCGTTTACTTACCTTTGGGATTTTGGAGATGGCCACCGAGATACTACGTCTCTAATAACAACTAGTCATTTGTACGATAGTGCTGGTGTTTATATGGTCTGTTTAGAGGTCTTGGATACGATTGGTTGTCTGTCCCTGCGCTGCGATTCCGTGATTGTACACGATCCTACTTCCCTATTTACAGCCGATACGTTTTTCTCTTCCTGTCCCCCTTTAGAGGTTGATTTTACTAATCTTTCGATTGGTGACAGCAGTTGGAGTTGGGCATTTGGTGATGGCTCGGTTTCTTCCTTAGAAAATCCCAGTCACGTGTATTCTACGGCTGGTTTTTACGATGTTGTATTTGCCGTCCAAGCGTTTCCTGGTTGTTCAGCAGTGGATACCGTGTTTCAGATGATTCAGATTACAGGCCCCACAGGGCAATTTGTTTCGCCGCCAGGCGTACATTGTTCCCCGCACTCGGTGGAGTTGCGCGCTAGTGGCACTAATATAGCGGGCTATACGTGGCTATTTGGTAATGGGGATTTTCAGGTGCACGGGGGCGGAACTACTGATACTGCTTTTTACACCTACAATGATGTGGGGCGTTTTGTGCCAACAGTAGTGCTAGACGATGGATTGGGCTGCCAAGTGTCGCTCGAAGGCGATACGCTGGAAATTTTGCCGAGTCCCGTTGCGCGTTTTTATACCGAGCCACTAGCTTGTGGAGTGGATTCGGTCCACTATATTATTGATACCTTTTCTAGCAATTGGGATGCTATTTTTTGGTCGTTTCCGCAAGGACAACCCAGCAGTTCTACCCAGTTCCAACCTTGGGTTCATTATGATTCTACCGTCAACGCGCAAGCGCAATTGATTGTCGTAGATGGGGGCTGTGCAGATACGTTGTTGCGTAGTGACTTTATTCGGCTACAGCCAGCGCCCCTTGCGGATTTTGATTGGGTTTACGCTGATTCCTGCGCGCCTGCTACCCTTCAATTCACCGATCAATCTACTATACTTGGGCAAGATTCTATACAAACGTGGCAATGGACTTTTGGGAATGGACAAAGCGCGACACAAGCCGATACCAGTCTACAATACGACAGCGCTAGTAGCTACCAAATTCAGTTGATTGTTAGCGACAGCTACGATTGCCGCGATACGGCTACCAAAAGCGTCACCCTCTATCCCGCGCCCACCCTTTCGGTCACTGCAGCCCTGCCTATTTGCATAGGCGACACCCTCCAACTACAAGCCAATAGCAATGGCAGTGTAGTTTGGCACAGCGCACATTGGCTGAGCGACAGCAATAGCCTAACGCCCCAAACTCGTGTAGATAGCCAGCAGTCTTACTACCTAACTGCCACCAACAATTTTGGTTGCCAAACAAGTGATAGTTTACTAGTACAACCACAACCTTATTTATTGGCGATAGTGCCCGACAGCGGACAACTCTGTTTGGGCGACAGCCTGTCACTCCAAGCCAACAGTAACGGCCTCCCCTTGCAATGGCGTAGCACAGCCTTTCTATCTTGCACCAATTGTTCTACTCCTATTGTCGCCCCCAGTCAATCCAGTTGGTATTATGTACAAGTAGATAGTAGCAGTGCTTGTGTCGCTTGGGATTCGATTTTGATACAAGTAAATCCCCTGCCCAACGCCGCTATTGTCGCGGACAGTAGCATCTGTCTCGGTGATAGCCTCTCTCTCCAAGCTTTGGGCGGCGGCAACTATATTTGGACGATTAACAACAGCACCGCTGCTCAAATTTGGTCTCGCCCGACAGTAGCGAGTAGTTATACCGTTTTGGTGCAGGACAGCTTTGGTTGTCTAGATTCCGCACAACACCGTGTACAAATTCGATCTATTGCTACTACGCCTCTTCCTGATGCCACTATTTGCTTAGGGGACTCCGTACCGCTTCAACTTAGCAGCGGCAATGCCCCTACTTGGCAGGCCCCAATTTATCTTGCCGCACTTGCCCCACGCCAATTGCCCAGCCCAGCGATTCGACTTGGTATCTCGTACAGTACACCAATGCGGATAATTGCCCTGTGCAAGACAGCTTGCAGGTACAAGTCATTGACACGCGCTTTTTTCAAGCCTTAGCGGCAGATACTCTTTGTTTAGGCGATTCGGTGCAATTACAAGTACAAGGTGTCAACGCACCCATTATTTGGTCGCCTGCGGCTAGCCTATCGAGTGCGACCAGTACAGCGCCTTGGGCTTTCCCGACCACGAACACTTGGTATCAAGTACAGCTCCTGCAAGGCGATTGCGCGGCAGTAGACAGCGTGTGGGTAGCGCTTCGCCCCGCCACCCTTATTCAAAGTTCGGATGTCACCTATTGCATAGGTGATTCTGCACAGCTATTGGCGACAGGCAACGCCACGGCCTATACTTGGAGTCCCTCTTTTGGATTGAGCAACGACAGCATTCCCAACCCTTGGACTAGCATCGGCAGCAGCCAACAATATCAAGTTATTGGCTACGGATTTTGCAACAGCGATACCGCTTATGCCAATATTAGCCTACAGGCACTTCCTACCTTACAAGTAGATACTGTCGTAACGGTCGCGCTTGGGCAGACCATCACCCTACAAGCCAACAGTAATGCCTCTGCTATTTTTTGGTCGCCTGCCACGGATTTATCTTGTTCTAATTGTTGGCAAACCGACTGGAAAGCCGATAGCGCACAGGTGTTTTATATTACCGCAATAGATGGGCTAGGTTGCTTAGTTGTGGATTCTATTCGGGTGTTAATTCAAAGCAATTGTGTGGCCGATTTGGTGTATGTGCCCAATGCTTTTAGTCCTGATGGAGACGGACAAAACGATGTACTATTCGCGCAGACAGGCAGCGTACAAACCCTACTAGGTTTTCAAATTTATAACCGCTGGGGCGAATTGGTTTTTGAAACGCGTGACTTTACCCAAGGTTGGGATGGACGCTACAAAGGACAGGCATTGCCGCCCGATGTGTTTGGCTATGTTCTACAATTTGAATGCCCTCAATCGGGCGAAGTACTCCTCAAAAAAGGCAACATAACTATTTTGCGCTAAGCAATAGAGTTATTAAATACTACTTTCTTAATTATTTGCTAGAAAAAAGCCTCAAAGAGCCCTTTATCCTAATTTATTGTATGCAAATTGTGAATAAACCTAAGTTATCCACATTAATTTTGTGGATAGCTGTTTATAAGTGGATAAGCCTGACTTTTTCCTGTTGATCGACTATGTTTTATTCACACTGTTTTATAATCAAAAGAATTACAAAAAATCAAAAATGTTCTTTTTAATCCTTCATTGGGGCAATTTCTAGGGTCAATTGGTTGCTACTACTGCCCTTTACCAATTTGATTAAACGCCACTGTCCGCGCAACAATTGGACAATTCCAAACTGTACAGAGGTATTTAAGGCTTGTGCCCAATACTTGGCTGCCGCTTGCAATACCGCCACTTCTTCCTTGATTTTAGCTTTGTTGTGCCCTAGTTTTTCAATGTCTTGGGTGAGGTGTTGTAACAAAACCAGCTCCCCATTTTCTAAGTGTAATAACAAATCTACGGTACCTGAATAATAGCGTTGGGTATCGGTATTGCCGTAGCGAAAGTCCTTGTATTTCTCGATTTGTTTAATAGGAAAACGGTCGTTTAAGCTTTGGTAAAACTTGCTGCTGTATTGTAGCCATTGTGCCGCCGTCCAGTAGTCTTGCAGCTCGTGCTGCTCCAACAAATTGCGCGCCATTGCCAACCGTTTTTCCTCGGCAAAGCTGGTCGGTTGATCCGCCTGTACAAACGTCGCTAAGACGGGCTGCACCTCTGCAAAACTCAGTTCTTCGGCCTCCAAATGCGGCAGTAATTTGCTAAAAGATCGGGATGCCCCCAAGGTGAAATCTAAGTTTGGAAATAGGCTTTGTGCCTGCTCAATAACAATCGTTTGGAAATGGTCTTCAGAACCTGCCCGCTCCTCTAAATAAGGGATAGCTTTCGGTACCATTAAGGTAGTAGCACGATTGACTTCGTAATGGTAAGATTTGATGAACATAGGGATAGGCCGATCTTTCCAATCCCAGCCACTATGTTCTCCGTAGTTTCTAGGGTTATTCGGCAGTCTCATCTCCTTTGTGAAAAACCCGATTGAGCCACTTCGTCGGTTTCTTAGGAGCCGTTGGAAAAATCAAATAATCCCGTGCGCGGGTAATGCCAACATACATTAATCGGGCTTCTTCGGCCAACGCCTCTTGCTTGGCTTGGATGCGGTCAGGGTGCTCATTGACAGTTTCTTCTAGAATTGTCTTTTGTTTTTGATCGGCATAGGGATTGATCCAATAGCAAAGAACACGGTCAGCAAGGGGTCGTTTAATGTCGATGGGCTCGTCTGTAGTACGCACAATTCTAAAGCCCCAAATATTTTCTCGCAAGTTATCGGTCAAGCTGTGGCAAATCACCACGGGCCATTCTAGCCCCTTACTCTTGTGATACGTTAAGACATTAACGGCATCTTTTCCCGCGCCTTTTCCTTGTTCATCCAAGCCCTCTTTGGCAAGCGCCTGTAGCCATAATAAAAAGCCGCCCAAGGTAGCGGCAGTGTGCAAGCGTTGGCAAGCCGCTTCATAATCTAACGCCAATTTACGCAACGCATCAATGTTGTCTAAGCGCTGTTGCTCGTTGCCCCAAGCCGCTATTTTTCGGCGCAAATCCAGTTGTTCAATAACACTATTGACAATCTCCGTTGTAGACAGCTCTCGGCTTTTATAGCGTAGAATCTGTAATTCGAGAATGTCCTTGTTCTCATGCCCCCATGCTTCTTTGCCTTCGCGCGTAGCTTTCTCCAAGGTTTCTAAGTAGCCCAAGCGATTGGAAATAATTTCCTCAATGGATTTTTCTTGCGTCAACAATAAGATTTCGGCAATGGCCAAGGCATCGTGCTTGTTGAGAATATAGCGTAGACATGCCGTTAATAGACTTGCTTCGGCTGTTTGCAAGAGCCCCTCTCTAGAAATAGAAGCCTTTAAGCCTTCTTTGTTGAGGGCGGTGGCCATCGTTTGGCATAAGTGATTGGAGCGGCATAGCACGGCAATATCTCCTGCTTCTAAGGGGCGCAAGTCATTGGAACCTTTGATACGCACCTGCCAGTTTTCTTCTAGAATTTCTCCAATTCGGTTGGCAATGCACTGCTCCATCCAAGGCGAACCAGGCATACGGTTGCCTTCATATTCAAAATGCCAATGTTGGTTGGCCGTGCCCAATGCCGTGGCTTCCTTCTCTTTAACAAAACGTGGGGCCGTTTCTAAGGCGATGTGGTTGGGATCAATTTGTCCCTCAAAAGCTTTTGTAAACAAGCCGTTTGAGAAGTTGACTAAATCCTCCCGCGAACGCCAAGAGTTGGGCAAATTTTCAATCTCCTTCGTGCTGTTTACTACGGCCTTCATCAAATCAGGTGCTGCCCCTCTAAAGCCATAGATAGACTGCTTGGGATCACCTACCCAGATGGATTGGTTGGCAATATCGCTTAGGCGCAAAAAGATTTCGAGTTGTATGGGATTGGTATCCTGAAATTCATCAACCAGCAACAGGTCAATTTCATTGCGCAAGACTTCTTGTACAAAATCGTTGTCGAGCAACTTTAAGATCAACACTTCCATGTCGATGTAATCAATCAGGCCACGTACTTTTTTGTAATCTTCGTATTCTGTGAGCACAGCAATAGCCGTATCAAACAGCAGGGTGACATAGTTTTCAATGTGCGCGTGAAAATCGGGATGTTCGATATGCGTAGCCGCAAAAGCTTGTAATTCTTCGACATCTTCGCGACACTTTTTGGGCGGCTTTAATTTAGTAATACTTGCCCAATCATACCAGTTGAGATCGCCCCTGCTTTTGAGGTGGTTGTGCATTCCACGCAATTTGGACAGCAGTGTATTTTTGGCTTTGGTACTGTCGTCGTTTTCTTCTACGTCATTAATCGTTTGCTGGAGTAGGCGCTGTAATTCGCTGTTAAAATACTGCCCTGATTTTTCACTAGGGGCAGGCAACAATCCGAAAAAGCTGTCGATAGAATAGCGTTTGCTTTCTTCGAGCGTTTCCAGACCAAAGTTGTTGGAGCGCGCCAAATCGGTCAGTTGTTTGAGGTCGCGGCGCCAATCGCGGCGGTTTTGGGCACTCTTGTTAAAGCCCAATTTTTCGCCCAAGACTTCTATTTCTTGAATCCGCTCTAGCGAAATCACATTGGCCAAGGAGCGGTTAAAAATACTTTGTTGATCGGTATCCGCGACAATATCAACTTCGGGCGACACGCCTGCCTCAAAGGCAAACCGCTTCAAGAGTTGCACGCCAATGGCGTGTACCGTCCCAATCATAGCATTGCCCAACTCATCCGCTTGGGTGGTGAGGTCTTTTTCTAACAGCTTGATGCGCACACGCTCTTTTAGCTCGGCAGCGGCTTTGTTGGTAAAGGTCGTAGCAATGATGCCCGATGCGCGAACAGCTGCCGCTTGACCGTCTTTGGGACTCAATAGAGCTGCCATTTTTTCGGTCAAGGTGTGGGTTTTACCACTGCCTGCGCCCGCTGATATTATCTTCAAATCCATTCTTTCTCTTTCCTTTCTTTGTACAAGTGCGCGGTTTATTTGGCGCACCTTATCAATTCATACGGCCTGCTACTACACAGGTCTTTTTGAAACGGAGAATACTGCCGTCGGGACGATACAACTCTATGGTTAGCAAATGAATGCCCAGTCGCGCTTTTTGTCCTTCGTCGGTTGTTCCATCCCATTGTAAACTGCCTTCGCGCTCTAGTAATTCCCCGTTGACCAAGTTTTTAACGAGGCGGCCTGTCGCATCATAAACGTCAATATTAGCGACATACCCTAAATCATCCACATTATAATTAATTAATAGGAAATCTTGGTAGCCATCGCCGTCAGGAGACAACATATCCACAGGCAATTGAATTAAATCACTTCCTGAAAATTCATTGGTTAAGAAAACAGAATTTTGATAAGCAGGCGTGGCGTAACCGACGGTGCTGGCCGCTGAGTGCCAATTGTTGCGGTCATTGGTAGGCGCATCCATGTCAATGCGCTCTAAAGAAACGCCGTTTTTATCGTCAATTAAGGGAGAATGAAAATCTTCCTCGTAATCAAATTGATCCAATACCTTGACCAAATAGGCCACTTGTGGATTGCCAAATTGATCAAAATAGATCGAATCATAAGCGGCATACAAGAATACAGAGCCTTCCTTATCAGCAAAAGTAGGCAACCTATTTTCTATAAAATTATCAGGATTGGGCGTGCTGTACTGACTGCGAACTTGATTGGCCTCTTCTGTAATAACCAAGTATTCATTGGGAAAAATCAACCAATCCACATCAATAGGACGGGTTTGTAAAGTAGTGGTATTGTCCAAATCACCATCAATCACGACGGCATTAGAAACCACTAAATCAGCGGCATTAATAATTTTATTAGAGCGGTTGTAGAGTTCTATAAAGTCCTCGCCGCCCGTTACAGGATTGAATAAGATTTCATTCAAAATCAAATCCCCCGATACAATGGGTTCAGGCAAAGCAAAACGCGCGGTATTTTTGAGCGCAATAGGGTTCCCCACACAATCGGTCAGCGCACTTTTCATCGTTACCGTGTAGCTAGTCCCTCCTCTCAATGGTTGGTCTAGGCTCAAAATAACACTGTTATAAAACGGTAATTCTATCAGAACGCCAATTACATTAAGTCCTCCTGTAAGGGTATAATTATCTGGATTGATGGCTGCCGTATCGTCCAAGGCTTCGGAAAAATACACCCGAATGGTACTGGAATCTAACGGAAAAGCACGCAAGGCATCGGGCGATTGTTGATCGGGCGAGGCATCCAGCACCGAGTTGGGGGCAGACGGCGTACCACCAAGTAGATTTTCACAAGCGCGCCAGTTACTGGCTCCTTCACAAGGGCGCGCTGGATTGATCCGCTCCAAAGACCAACCGCCATCGTCTTTGTCCGCATTTTGATACCAAAATAATTCGTACGCCACCGCGTCAATCACCTCCCCTGTCGGGTCAATCAACAACAACTCATCGCTGGTATTCAAATCGGGAAAAGTAGCCAAAGCCAAGGTATTGCCAAAAGTGGCTAGAGTGGGATCACCACTTTTATACAAGGTCACATACTCCCCTGGACGCAACACAAAAAACGGCAAGCTACTGACCACTGAAGAAGCATCGGTAAACGAAAAATCCTCTAAATTAAACGTCTTATTACTGCGGTTATACAGCTCCACATACTCGGTTTCGGGCAGGCCGACAGGTGGATTGGGATCGGCCATGATTTCATTGATGATAATGTCGTAATGGGCGGCGGCTCCTGCTTCAAAATAGGTAAAATCTACGCTGTTGCTAGCAAGTGGGTTGCCCACACAATCTTCTAAATTACTTAGCGTAATGGTGTATGTCGTTTGGTCAACCATGTTGGCGCTCAAGGTCAAGACCACTTCTTTTGCCGAAAGGCGAATAACGGTAATAATATTTGCGCCATTGTTGATGCTGTAATTACTGGTTTGGCTGGCGAGGGTCGTATTGAGAATGTCGTCAAACTCCAGTAGAATTTGATTCGTGCCGAACTGTCGCGTGCTGCTAACCCCCAAAGGCGTATTATCAGGCGTATTGTCCAGCACTAAGTTGACGCTGCCAGGGGTGCCGCCTGCTGCCGCAACAGAAGCCGTCCAGTTATCGCCGACCTTACACAACAAATTGGGATTAATCAATTCCATGCTCCAGCCACCATCTTCTTTACTGTCGTCGTTGTACCATTCTTCGTCGTATACCAAACTATCCAAGGTTTCGCCATTATCATTGTACAATTGCAACAGCTCGCCGCTATTGGTCAAACTCAAACTATTAATCGGCACCACAATACCGTAACCGCTCAGGAGCGGAGCATCAGCTGCCGCGCAAATAATGGCGTATTCGTTGGGACGCAAGACTTGGCGCGGCAGAACATGGTTGCTACTTTCGTATAAAATATAATTGTGGAGGTCTAAGTTTTTGGTAGAATTATTATACACTTCTACATATTCCACCTCAGGCAAGCCCACCACAGGACTGGGATCAGCCATAATTTCTGTAATGATTAATTCGTGGTAACTAGCGCGTTGAATGTTGATAAAATCAAAGGAATCTTGCGCATTGCTGGTTACATTGCCTGTACAATCGGTCAGCCCGTTAACGGTAACGGTATAGCGGGTGCCGTCGAGCATTGGACTTCCCAAACTCAAGTTTACCGTGCTGGCTCCTATGGTCGCCGCAAAGGTGACGCTGTTGTTGTTAATGCTATAATTACTGGGATTGTTGGCCGTGTTGTTCAGTAGTTGGTCAAATTCTAAGATAACAGTAGTAGCATTAGAAAAAGTAGCACTGACCAAGGCAGGCGCTTGCGTATCGGGGGTGTTGTCATAGACCGAATTCTGTTGGCCAGGGCTGCCGCCAATGGTAGCGATAGCCGCTCTCCAATTGCTTGCCCCTTCACAAACCAAGCTGGGATTAATCAATTCCAACGACCAGCCCCCATCTTCTTTTGCCACATCTTGATACCAAGACAAATTGTACTCCACACTGTCTATGGTTTGCCCTGCTACTGTTTTGAGACGCAATAACTCCCCGCCATTCGAGAGCGAGAGCGAGCCCAAATCCAAGGTGGTGCCATAAGCCGCATAATCGGCGACATTGCCACTTGCGGTTAAAATCACGATGGAATCAGGCGCTAAAATAAAGCTCGGTAAGCTTTTATCTGAGCCATCGTTGAAGACCAGACTAGCCAAGTCAATGTACTTGTTAGAACGATTGAGCAATTCTACAAATTCACCATTGGGCAACCCTACTACAGGAGTGGGGTCAGGTAATAATTCATTGATAATAATGTCTTGTAAGGCCGCCCCTTGGATATTAAAATAAACAAAAGAAGCCGTCGTGGCGCTAGCCGCATTGCCATTGACATCTTCTACCCCGTTGACCGTGGCCGTATAGGATTGGGCGCTGACCAAAGCCGTTGTCGTCAGATGGACTAAGGTTGGATCAACGGCATCTAGTTGGGCGCTGTTGACGGTGATGCCATTGTCTATGGTATAATTAGCGGCGTTGTTGGCAGTAGTGGCCGCTACAGGCTCGTCAAAGGTCAAATCAACTTGCGTCCCACTCAACGCCGTAGCATTACTCAACGTAGGGGGCAACACATCAACAAAAAGTGGTGCTACACGCACATTATCATAAAAAAACTTGTCCCCTCTAGTAGTGGTATATTGAGCCAAAAATCCAAAATGGCTGCCTGTCGGATGGGTAGCATCCGTAAACGTACCTTCTAGCGTATAAGCCGTGCCTCCACTGTAATCGGCAAATACTTCCCACAAGCCTAAGGAGCTGCGAATAATGCGAAAACTGGCAGCAGGGCTATTGGCTACGGCACCATTGGTTCCCCCAAAAATCAGGGTGCGGTTGCCGCCATCTAGGCGATAGATTTCTATCGAATCAGTACTTCCGCTAGCTCCTATTTGCAAATAATAACCCTCGCTAACTACCGTCAAATCACTTTGATCAGCTTGCAAAAACACTTGTGTTTGGTTGGAGGTGGAGGGGTCAAAATCTAAGCGTAGGTAAAATTCCCAATGCGCGGTGTCTTGGATTGCGGCAGCCGTACTCAAATAGGAGGTGCCTGAATTACCCAAATCGTTGCTTTGCAACTCCCCTGCGGTCACTAGGAATTGAGGCGTAGAGCCAAACCAAACAGGGTTATTAGTAAAATCCCCATCGGAAAAATCATCTTGCAAAATTTGAGCGATAGACAATTGCCCCAAGGTGAGCAGCAAAAACAGTAGCGTAAAAACTTTCATACAGTTGTGGATTGATAAGCGAAGTAGCAACGTTGGTTGGAGTGTCAAAATACGGAAAAATAAGCGGTCGAATGGGAACTAAAAGTTAATTTTTTATAGACTTATCGCCAATTGGATTATTCCAGCTGCTCGGTGAGTGGCCCGCTTGCTAAGTATTGTTCGAAAGCAAGCCCTTTTTACAGCAAAATCTCTCTATATTGGAGGGTATAAAAGAGCTAATTAATAGCCGTTATTACGAATGGAGTTGTATAAGGATTAAAAAGAGAGCTTTTTCCCTATAAGCCTATTCGTAATAAGGTCTAGTACACCCAAAAATATTTTACACAATGAAAGTAGCAGTTGTTGGTGTTACAGGAATGGTTGGACGCGTTTTGTGCCGCGTATTGGAAGAGCGCAATTTTCCCATTACAGAATTTATCCCCGTGGCATCGGAGCGTTCCGTCGGGCAATTGGTCAGTTTTCGGGGCAAAGAACACGTAGTGATGGGCTTAGAAGCCGCCATTGCCCTAGCACCCGATTTAGCTATTTTTTCGGCAGGGGGAGAAACAGCCAAGACATTTGCGCCGCGTTTTGCAGCACAAGGAACTAGGGTGATTGACAATTCTTCTGCCTTTAGAATGGATGCGGACAAACCGTTGATTGTCCCTGAGGTGAACTTACACACGTTGCGCGAAAGCGACCGTATTATTGCCAATCCCAACTGCTCGACCATCCAATTGGTAGTGGCACTGAAACCGCTGCACGATGCTTATGGGATTGATCGCTTAGTCATTTCTACCTATCAATCCATGACGGGAACGGGTGTTCAGGCAGTGCGCCAATACGAAGAAGAGGCACAAGGTGAAACGGCCAAAGCTCCTGCGTATCCCCATCCTATTTTTGAGAATTGCTTGCCCCACTGCGATGTTTTTTTTGAGAATGGGTATACTCGTGAAGAATTAAAATTGGTACAGGAAACCCGTAAAATCATGGGCGACGATAGCTTACGAATTACCGCCACAGCAGTACGGGTTCCCGTAAAGGGAGGCCACTCGGAAGCGGTCAATGTGAGTTTTAAGGAAGAGTTTGACCTCGCAGAGCTACGCAAGTTATTGGAGCAGGCAGCGGGAATTGTGGTCTTGGATCAGCCGATGGAGAACGGTTATCCCACACCGTTGCAAGCAGCGGACAAAGATGCGGTTTTTGTAGGGCGCTTACGGCGTGATTTTTCTAATGAAAAAAGCCTCAACTTGTGGGTTGTGGCGGATAATTTACGGAAAGGAGCGGCGACGAATACCGTACAAATCGCGGAGTATTTATTAGGCCAGGGTTGGTTACCCAAACTCCCATCAACCCTAGCTTCTAGCTAATTTAGACCCACTCATTAGTAGTATTATTTACATTCAGTAGTTATTTTTTTGCTAGAATAACGGTGTTTTTTTCGCTCCAAAGTTATTTTGATAGATACAAATGTTTTACTTTGTGTTGACAATGAGTCACATTTGCCCCTATTTATCCCCTTGATGTAAAGCACTTAGACTACTTTTTTTATGCTCTTAATAAAGGTAGGGTGGCTTACTTTTAATTGGACGATATGACACCTGAATTAGAACAAATTCGAGAAGAAATATTGGACTTGAACGATTTCCAAGCCGACATCCAGTTGCTAGAAGCTCTAGCCAACAATGCGGTTTACTGTCTCAGCCAACTCCAAAAAGATACGGATTCTCCCCGTCTAAAAAAAGCTATTGCTATTGTCATTACCGACATTCTCAATACCTTGACCAAAGAAATTGAATGGACAAAGGAAGAAGCAGATTCGGATGATTTGGAAGAATTTCGCCAGTTGTTTACCAAAGCAAGAAATCAAATCATCGCCGATATTAATCAATTATTTTAGCCATTCTACCTTTTGAGCAATTGGCGTTCGTTTGGGCGGTACTCTAGGAAAATCATGGTACCCTAAGTACAAAAATCCCAAGCAGCGTTCACTGGCTTGGACATTCAAGAACAACCGACAACTAGGGTGTTCAATGACACTGGGAGAACTCCAATACGCTCCGATTTTGTGCGCGGCAGCCGTCAGCCAGATGTTTTGAACGGCCATTGCCGTAGCGGCAATTTCTTCCCATTCGGGCACCCGCGCTTCAGGGTCGCGTTGCATACAAATGGCAATGATGTGCGAAGATTGACGCGGCTTCTCCTTGGTTTTATTGTATTTCCGCTCCATAAAATCAGCCTCAGGTGTGCGCTCTTTGTACAATTGTCCTAGCAAATCGCCTAGTTCGGCCCGTTTGTCTCCTGTAATTACTTTGAAGCGCCAAGGCTCTGTCAAGCGGTGGGTAGGTGCGTAATTCGCATTTTCCAACAATTCTACAATCAATTCGTCGGCAATACGCTCGGGCAAATAAGCATGTGGATAAATCGAACGGCGTTCGCGAATAATGGTGGTCGTCGCTTCTGTCAAGTTTAGTGGCAGTGGATTCATAAGTGGTGGCTATTTTAAATGGTCGTGTTGTCTTTTCTTGTAACAAGAAAGCGCTCAAATGGTTATCGCTTTTGTTAATCTTGGTGGTATGGCTACAGTATATGAACGACGAGTGGCGTTGTTAGATAAAAGTGGTTTCTATCCGCAATTGATCCTTCTTGTTTTGGTAAGTTTTTTTTATTTAACTTTTTGGGAGGTTGGGTTGGCTATTGTTGGACTCTTTTTCCAGTTCCTGTTGGGGGGTACACAGCTTTTTAATGCGGCGCGTTGGGGGTTGTGCCATCAGCGTCCCTTTCAACAGACTTATTTTTTTGTAGGCCTTGCTTATACCCTCTTTTTGGTGATGGGATCTTGGTCTATTTGGGGTTTCCCCCTGCTTGATTATGGCTTACAGGACAAGTGGTGGTGGACAGGGTTGTTCTTACTGGTTCCTAACATCATGGCCACTATTTATTTGCACCAACTTTGGAAGTCTCCTCCCGATTTGTCTCTCCAAGTGCTGTCTGCGCTGGAGTTGGACGATCCATTGTTGGATGAGGGAATGGAGCAATAGTAGTGAGAAAATTGTTAGTAAAGTTCTGTCTTTCCAACGCTTCCTGTAAACGTTAAAAATTCTTAAAGTAATCGTAATCAGGAACTTTTCCTTCCTACAATAGGCTTGTAGGGGTAACTTTTACCACCTTTGCAACCACCAACATTATGAAATCTATTACCACGTTAACGCCCGCTTTTAAGTTTCAATTAGTGCTTTTAGGCATCTTTTTCCTCGGCTTTATTCAACTTTTTTTATTCAATAGTAATATACTATTCCTACTAGGTATTATCGCAGAACTCCTGCTCGGAGCGACGCAAATCCTTCATAGTTATGGGGAGTTTCGAGCACGCAAGACAGCTTTTCATCTTATCTTCTTTCTCGTATCGTTTTCGTATGCTTTTTTTGCTATCTGGATGGTCTACTGCAACTTGGCACAGATGCTTTATATGAACGACTTTGGAACGACTCTTTTTTGGTTTATGTTTTTAGTTGGTGCGCCGTTCTGCTCTGCCCTATTTTATATATTGTACAACAACCGCTCTTTTTTCAAATCCGACAAAGCAGTAGAGCCAGTAAGGGATATTTTGGATGATTCATCCTTCAAGAACCCAAAAAAAGAATTGCTTTAGCCGCTGGTTTTCGTTATCTTGGATAGCACTTGTTTCTAAAGCGTCTTTTGAGTAACCATTTAATTATACGCTTACAAGTACTCAGTTGGTGATTCTTCCCCCTTCCCATTAACTACAAAACTACTACCCATGCGTAATGAAGCTTCTAAATTAAGTATTGATATTGTATTACAAGCGCTTGTTGTAGTCCCCATGTTAATTTGTTATGTCTTAGCTATTTTTGATCTAGCATTTATCATTGGAGCGCTGCTGACACAACTGGCCGTCGGCGGGGTGCAGTTGATGAGTGGGTTGCTTTTTAGTGTGACGCGACAGTCGAAATGGCATCAACAATATTTAGGTTTGGCGATTGTCTACTTAGTTTTTTTAGGAATTGTACTGGGGGGTGCTGGCAGCAGTGGTGGCGATGCTACCTTTTTTGTAGTTGGCGCTATTTTTAATTGCTTTATTCCTGTCTGCATTGCTATTTGGTACCTTCGGAAAAGCTATTCCTACCACCAAAATTATGTGGCACCAACAAAAAAAGCCGCCTTTGGGGAGGATGATTTGTTGGATGATGGCTTTCTAGCACAGTAAAAAATGGTTCCTATTTCTACCCGTTCCCTGCCGAAGGAACTCTACTTTCAAGGGATTTGTATTTTTCTGCTGCTGTGTTCGTATATCTTTATGTTGCTGCCCTTGTCAGGGCTGTTGCAATTGCTCCTAGGTGCGGGACAAGTAGGGATTGCTTGGAAACATTACCACCGCTATGGGTCAGCATTTCACAAAAACTACTTATTGGGCGTGAGTACTTACCTCTTGGCAGTATTGCTGCTCTTTGTGGACTTTGCCGTCGCAGAGACTTGGGCGAGCTTACCTTCCTTGGCCTACTTCGTTTTTATTTATCTGCTGCCATTCGGTTTAGCCTTGTGCTTTTTTTATAAGAGCAAACAACTAAATGATGATCCCCTCTATCCTCCAAGCCCATTGAATAAACAACGATATAGTGATCTATTAGACGACCAATTTTCGAAAAAATCGTAGCCAGTGAATGCTCTTGTGGGGTATAGTTGGGCTGATTGTGACAGTTTTTGCGGGGTAGCACTGCTTGCACGGTAACAGAATTGAAACGGGTTATTGTTCTAGTGGGAGAGTGTATTTGTTCATCCAGCCAATACAAGGCCATTTGATAGGACTATAACAAGACGGGCCACAGCCTATTGCCCTACCCCTCTCCAACTCGCTCTTCGGTCGAACAAGAGAGGTTTTCTTCTACAGTTAAAATCGTCTCACTAATTGGCGGTTGGTTTTCTTGCTCCCTGCAATGCCCTTATTCAAATGAGCTGATTATTTTTGCATTTACTTTCCAATTTTATTTGGGGTAGCGCAAACTTCTTAGTGGATTAGCGGGGGTTATTATATGGTACGCTACCACTCTCCCATTCACAGAACGTATTTCTTTTCTGCCCTAGCTTACGTGCTTTTCTTATGCTTAGCTCCTAGCTCTTTTCTCGTACACACTCCAACAAATACGGGGATCGGCTTTCTACTTTATCTACTGATTTTCTGTTTTATTCCTGTTGGAATTGCTAGTTGGTATTTGCGCTTATGCAAACAGTATATCCCTCCTACTCTATCCTCTCCCCCCTACTCAGAAAATGACGACTTGCTAGATGATTTATCCATTCAGTAATTTCCCCTATAGCATTAATATGCTCCACTAGAGACCACCTCCTGCCTGTTTCAAAGCTTCTAGTTTGAACGAATAGCGCCCTAATTTGTTAGCATACTTATTCCATCACAACACGATCAATTATACTATGCCATACGACATTATTCTCTACGGCGCGACAGGCTTCACAGGCCAACGTGCCGTCGCTTATTTTCAACAAAATGCCCCAGAAGGAATCACCTGGGCCATTGCCGCACGCAATCCTAAGAAATTAGAAGCACTCAAACAACGCCTCAACTTATCAGTGGATGCCCTCACGGCAGATGCCCAAGATGCACAAGCCATTGACGACTTAGTACAACAAACCAAAGTTATTTTAACCACAGCTGGCCCTTATGCCCTTTACGGCAGCAACCTTATTGGTAGTTGTGCCAAGCACGGTGTCCACTACGTGGATATTACAGGCGAAGCTCCTTGGGTGCGTGATATGTTAAAAGCACACGGCGACAGCGCTGCCCAATCGGGCGCTAAAATTGTTCCTTTCTGTGGTTTTGATAGCGTACCCGCTGATTTGGGGGTCCACCTCTTGCGCCAATATGCCCGTACCGAAGGCTTGGGCGAACTAACACGGGTAGACAGCTATTACAGCATGGCCAAAGGCGGCCTCAATGGCGGCACCTTGCTCTCGCTCATCAATATTCTAGAAGAAGGCGAAGCCAAAAGCCTCGCCAATCCCAAAGTACTGCTAGGCGATGTCAACGACACCAGCTTTTTGAAACGCGAAAAGAGCAGCTGGAAGGCGCACTACGTGGACGAAATCGGCAAATGGGTTTATCCTTTTTTCATGGAGGCCATCAACCAAAAAGTCGTCTACCGCAGCATCGGTTTGGCACCACAATACAACTTGCCACAGCCCAAAGAATTCAGTTACCACGAGCACCATGCCCTCGGCAAAAAAGCCTTGCCTGCTAAAGCAGCAGCTTACGGCATGATGGCCTTTGGTGCCTTAGGACAAATTGGCCCCTTCCGCAGCCTCCTCAAAAAAATGGGCCCTGATTCTGGCCAAGGCCCCAGCGAAGAAGACATCGAAGAGGGCTTTTTCAAAGTGCGCCAAATCGGACAAACCACCGCCGGCAAACGGGTGCAAATGACCTTGAGCTATCCAGGAGATGCAGGCAACAAGGCCACGATTTGTTTTCTTTGCGAAAGTGCGCTTTCGCTCTTGGTAGATGCCGAGCGCTTGCCCAACCGAAAAGGCTTTCTGACACCCAGCTTGGCTTTTGGGGAAGTATTAGAAGAGCGCTTGCGCAAAGCTGCTACAAAAATGGAATTGGTTACGCTGTAATCAATTAAAATAACAGGGTGTTTTTGTGCGAATCGGTTGCATAAGAACACCCTATCTTACTTCTATGAAATCTGCAAAAACCAAAGTGGCGCTATTCGTTGCCCTATGTTTTATAACTCTCGTTACTTGGAATTTAAACGAAAATAGACAGTTTGTCAAAACGGGAGTGCGGACGGTAGGAATGGTGACTCACCTTACCACACCCTGGCACATAAAAAGTAAAAAAAGCCGTACTTTTATCTCCTTTCAAGCAGAAAACAACAACCGAATCTATAAAAGTTTGGAGACGGGGTTGTCCCCTTTTCCTTACTTAGTAGGCGATTCTATAGCAATAATTTACAGCAGAAAAAATCCCCGAAACATCCTCCTAGGTGATCCTTTCTATCTCTATGGGCTTCTTAGTATGGTCTTAGTGGTATTGGGAATATTAGTCTTGGGATTGGTCATCAACCTCGTAAAAAACAGTTCTAATGCTTAAATCTATTTTAGTTTTTTAGAATTCCTAATCACTTCCTTTCCTAAACTGTTCCTCTAATTTGCTGTTCTGTCTCTAATCGTCTACCTCAAAACACCAACACCATCAACAATTGCCTACGCCTCAATAACTGCTTTGGTCAATGAAAATGGATCTCTTAAAAGCACACATCGAAGAAATTGTGCCCGAACTCTCGCCCGAAGCTTGGAAACGCGTGCAACAAGCTTTTCGGCCTATCAAGCGCCGAAAACACCAGTTTGTCGTACAAGAAGGCGATGCCGTTCGCTATGACTATTGGGTGTTGAAAGGCTGTTTGAAAGCGTATTATTTGGATGACAAGGGCAAGGAACACATCTTACAATTTGCTACTAAAGGGTGAGGTATCCCCTATCTTTGTATTCTCTTAATCAACAAAAAACCATGCGTATTAATTTTCATCATCTGTCAGGAGTCTGCTTGCTTTTGCTTTGGGTCAGTAGTTGTATTTCGGAATCGTCAGAGACCAACAACACTGCTTCCAACACCGCAAGCCTCCCGACATCTAATCAACACACCATGTCTTCAAAAAAAATTCTATTTGTACTGACTAGCCACGATACCAAAGGCAGTACAGGCGAAAAAACGGGCTTTTACCTCGGAGAAGCCGCTCACCCTTGGAAAGTCCTCAGCAAAGCGGGCTACCACATTGATTACGTTAGTCCAAAAGGCGGCGAAGCCCCCGTTGATGGCAAAGATTTAGACGATCCTGTCAACAAAGAATTCTGGGAAAATGACGCTTGCCGTCAAGCTATTGCCAACACCATGACTCCCGATCAAGTCAACATCGAGGACTACGCCGCAATTCACTACGTTGGCGGCCACGGTACCATGTGGGATTTCCCTGATAATAAAAGTCTTGCCGCCATAGGCAGTGGTATTTATGAGCAAGGCGGCATTGTAAGCGCTGTCTGCCACGGCCCTGCGGGCTTAGTCAATATCAAACTCACCGATGGCAGTTACTTGGTGGACGGTAAAACTGTGAGCGGGTTTACCAATGAGGAAGAAGAAGCCGTAGGCTTAACCGACGTCGTTCCGTTCTTATTGGAGGATGTCTTGATGGAGCGCGGGGCGAACTTTGAAAAAACAGACAACTGGCAAGTGAAAGTCTCGGTTGATGGGCGTTTAATCACAGGGCAAAACCCTGCCTCTGCCACTGCGGTAGGAGAAGCACTAAAGAAGCAATTGGAAGCACGAGTCGCTAGCTAAAATACTAGAATACAATTACCAATGTAGGGCGCAATTGCAATTGCGCCCTACATTGGTAGTGTTTCTCTTACCATTACCGCTTACAAAAAAGTATCTTGTAGTTTCTTATTTTACTTTGACTACAAACTATGTCTACAGCCTCTTTCAAAACAACCCTCCAACGGTTAGGCCCTGGTTTGCTCTTCGCAGGCGCAGCCATTGGGGTTTCTCATTTAGTTTATTCTACACGTGCGGGTGCCTTGTATGGCTTTGGCTTACTCTGGCTCGTGGTGGTGGCCAATTTATTTAAATACCCATTCTTTGAATTTGGCCCACGCTATGCGGCGGCGACAGGCGAGAGTTTGTTGCATGGGTATCGTCGTTTGGGACGCTGGGTTTTGGCAGGTTTTATAGTAGTGGCATTGGCCACAATGTTTACGGTACAAGCCGCCGTGACCTTAGTGACGGCCAGTTTGGCAACGTATCTGTTTGGCGGGGGAAGTGTGCTGCTTTGGTCAGTGATTTTGCTGGGCTTTTGCGCGGCCTTACTGTTGTGGGGACGCTATCAATTGCTGGATAGTTTGATGAAAGTTATTATCACGCTTTTGACGGTAATTACCCTAATCACTGTTGTCGTGGCCTTTACCAAGCAGAGTACGCCCTTAGTTTGGCAGCAGCAATTTCCGATGGATAGCCTTGGGCTAACCTTTGTGGTCGCCTTTATGGGCTGGTTGCCTGCCCCCTTGGATTTGTCGGTCTGGCACTCGCTTTGGGCCTTGCAAAAACAAGAAAGTAGCGCTGGAAAAATTTCCGTCAAAGAGGCCTTGTTTGATTTTAAAGTAGGCTATTGGGGCACCACTCTATTGGCCTTGTTGTTTATGGCACTAGGAGCCTTGGTCTTGTTTGATTCAGGGGTCGAACTCTCTGGCAAGAGCACGGTATTTGCACAGCAACTTATCACCTTATATACCGATGTTTTGGGCAGTGGTTTCGGCTTTTTTGTGAGCCTAGCCGCTTTTATCACCATGTTTAGCACGACGCTCACTTGCTTAGATGCCATGCCGCGCGCAATGGCACAAGCACAAGTGTTGTGGGAACCCAATGCCCGCCAAAATCCCGAACAACTCCAAATGCTTTACCGCGTTTGGTTGGCTATTTTGGTGCTGGGCGCTTTATTGATTTTGAAGGTTTTCTTGACCAATATGTTGGCTTTTTTGCTGGTAGCAACGGTGCTTTCTTTCTTTACTGCGCCCTTCTTTGCCATTGCCAATTATGTCTTAGTGACGCGCTATTTGCCTAAGACGCAACAACCTAAAGTTGGGTTAAAAATCTTGAGCGGGCTAGGAATTGTGTATTTATTTGTATTTTGCGGTCTCTACTTTTGGAATCTGACGCAGTAACTCTCCTCTATTTATGCGCTTTCTGTTGTTGCTTATTTTGTTTTGTTGGGGGCTTTCGCCAAATGCGTGGAGCCAGTCGCGGCAGGAATTGGAAAAAAAACGCCAATCCGTCTCGCGTGCGATGAGTAAAACCAACGAACAACTGCAATCGACGAAACGCAACAAAAAACGTGCTTTACGAAAACTGCAAGCCCTACGGGATAGCATTGCCCTCAAAACAGCCTTGATTGATAGCATGGCACAGTATGCAGGACAACTCGATAGCTTGCGTGCCCGCCAATACTTAGTCGCCCAAGCCTTACAGCAAGATTTAAAGGGCCTTTATCAACGGCACAAAAAACTAGTGCGGTATTATTATCAACAACAACTCCAACCAACAGCCCGCAATAGTTCCCAGCAATTACTAAAAACGCACTATAGCCGTTACGCACTCGACCGCCGCTGCCACCAGATCGTGCTCGTCAACCACACCCACCAAAGCTTAAGCCAACGCGCCAATTTCCTGACCGAGCAAAAAGCCCAAAAAGACAGCTTATTAGCGCAAGCGCAACAACTACAAGAAAATATGAGCGCCGAGCAAAAAGCAAAAACGCGCAATATGGCACAGCTCAAACGCCAAGAACGGCAACTGCGCCAACGCCTTGACCAACAAAAAAAATCAAAACGCTTGTTGAGCAAAAAAATCGAACAAGCTATTCTAGAACAAATTGCCGCCGCCAAAGCTGCCGCTCGCCGTTATCAACAACAGCAAAAAAAGCGCAACCAAGGCAGTACGCCCAAACCTTTGCCACTTTTAGAAAGTAAAGAAACACGCGCTTTTGCCCAGCAAAAAGGGCGACTGCTCTCCCCTATTTACCAAGGAAAAATCACAGGGTACTACGGGCAGCACGCCCACCCATTGTTCAAAGATGTGTTGTTGAATAATAACGGCATTGATGTACAAGGACAGTACAATTCCGTCGTGCGCAATGTGTATACAGGTCTTGTCGTGAGTGTTTTTACCATTCCTGGCTACCACAACGCAGTTATGGTTAAGCACGGCGATTATTACACGACCTATTCTAACATTGCTAAGGTTTACGTTAAAAAAGGGCAATCCCTCAAAACAGGGGGGCAAATTGGCACCATTGGGCGCGATCCCAAGGGCAAAGGGCATTTGCTACACTTTGAGTTGTGGCACAACAAAACCAAAGAAAATCCGCTGAACTGGATTAAAGCAGGGACGAGCAAGGGGCAGCTCTAGGCTAATAAATAGCCAGTTGCTCGATTAGTTCTCGTCCTTCGTCGTCTCGAATAAGGACATAATGAATGCCTTGAAAATCTGCGCCATCGAGCTTGATGTGGTGCGCCTCTTTCCCCAAATTCTCTAAGTAAAGTAAGTTTTGCCCCAGCATATTGATGATTCTGAGTTCTCGAATGCCTGTTTCGCAATGGATTGTAAATTGTCCTTGCGAAGGATTGGGGTAGAGTTTTACCGTTATGGGTTCTTTTTCTAAGAGCGTTGTATTAATGACCGTCGCGATAGTAATGGATTGGCTGCTTGTATCACTGTTGCCACAACTGTCAGAGGCAATGAGCGTAACCGTATAAGTTCCTGAATTATTGTAGCTATGCGTAGGATTGGAAGTCGTATCTAATGGGCTGACATCCCCAAAACGCCAAAGCATATGGGTTGCCTGTTGGCTGTTATTACTAAAAGAAACGCTGCTGCCATTGATAACAGCCGCAAAACTAGCCTGCACATCTTGACTTCCAATGTGCCAATTAGGCAAACTATCTAAAACGACCATATCCACCAGTTGCTGAATGCGTTGGGCATCCAAGGCAGAAAGGCTTCCCCGATAACTAGCGCCTGTCACTGCCTTTCTAAAAAAAGACGCATAAAACGTGCAAGCAATCAAATAGCTGCCTGCAACAGAAGGATGGCTTTCGTCTGCCCGGTATAGCTCCAATGTAGGAAAACTATCACGCACTGCTTTCCAAACGGCTCCAACAGGGGCAGCAATGCCTTCGTTATCTACAGCCATGCGCAAATAAGCGCGGCGCAAGCGTGCATTCATTCCGTCAAAGGTGCATAAAGCAGGCAAAAAAGCACAGTTTTGGGCATCGCCATTTTTGCGTCCCCAAGTCATGAAAAAGGCCGTTTCAGCGCAAGGGTTGTATTTCTTGATGCTGTCGCTCAATTGAGCCGCATAAGGATAAACATCCGTAGCCACTTGGGCATCGGAAAAAGAGGGTTTTTGACTTTGCTCTTGTAGCACCACCACATCCCAGTTTCCTTGGCGAATACCGTTTAAGGTTGTGTTGTTGCTTACGTGTTGTACAAACTGCATGCCCCCTGGTGTGCTGGAGGCATGAATCACCGTATCGCCCAGACTTAGAGCAAGGTTACTCAACAGGGTGGGCATATTGTTGTAATGGGTGTAGCTGTTGCCAACAAAAAATACACGCTTTGTTTCTTGTGCCTGTACAAGGGAGAGTTGGCAATAGAACAATAGAAAACTAATCGAGAGAACTATTTTCATGAGTTACTGGTATTACGAGACAATTGTAAAGGTTATAAAAGTAACCTTTATTATCAACATAACGTAGCAGTAGCCGCATTCGCTGTTTGAAAACGCAACAAGAAGAGAGAATAATAAAAAAATAAAGGGGGCAACAGAAGACGAGCGTCGTATCAGGCAGAATAGTAAAAGGGAAAGTAAAAGGGAAAGGAGCCGCTATAAATAAAAAACGGGTAGAAGCGGTAGGCTCCCCATTGCCTACATTCTACCCTAAATGAACCCCTATTGTAATACAAGTTTATTCGTATTAATATGCACTTTGATTGGGCGTTGTGACCCGCTCTATGTGTACACAATTCAAATATAGGTCATTTGGGTGGCTTCTCCTATTTTTTTTCTTTTTTTTTCTTTTTTTTGGAAAAATTTAACCCTTTTCCGAGTGTACACATTCTTGCCATACAAAACCCAACTAATTGACAATCAAATAAATAATCCAAATAAAAGCAAGTCTATTTTTCATAAAAAAAAACTTAAAGCGGAGTGTTTATTCTTGCCAAGTTTCAGAAATGTCCGAAATCATCTAGACCTATTTTTTCTTTTCTACTTTTAAAAGGACGTTTTTTTTTTACCTTTTTGTTACTTTCCTCAAAACTACTGTTAACAACAAGAAAAGTATAAGGGAATATTTTCATAAAAAATCTGACAGAAAATCTTGTGGAATTTAAATTTATTTGTATCTTTGGCTTCCACCAAATAATCGGGGCGTAGCTCAGTTGGTTTAGAGCATTACCTTGACAGGGTAGGGGTCACTGGTTCGAATCCAGTCGTTCCGACGATTACACAGGGGTTGACTATTAGTCAACCCCTTATGTATTAAAATGATACGTCAACTGTCTCTATTGTGTTTCTTGTCTCCCAAGAAATTAAAGAATGGACAAAAAAATTGCCCCGACTTTGTGAACGGGGCTATTCTCTTGATAAACGCTAGTAGATCTTATACCTAGATCATGGGAAAGAAAACGGCGCAGCGTATACAGCAACACTACACTTCCACGCAACAGTTGCCACCCCACTTGGAATATCCAGCAGGAATTACTTTAGGACGCTTAGGTTAAATAAGCCCCTCCAACAAACGTTTCAAGTGATTAAACAATAACTTCTCAACGAGCTATGTGCTTCTACAAGGTAGGCAATACCTCATAAACAATATTGTGGGTGTATCGCTCCTGTTCTTCTGTCAGAGGATTGGTTAACAGGACTTCTATTGCTACTATTTGCTCCCCTGCTGTTTCAGGAACTGTCTCGTACTCGACCAAGCCGCCTTGCGTTGATACGGTTGCGCCATTGATACGCAACTCTACATCGCCCATAGAAGGATACGCCATTAAGTTAACTTTGGCTTGATAAGGTTTACCGATGGGTACAATAGGCGTGGTCGATTGGGCGACTACCGTAAATTTGTCGTTGAGAAGGTAGGTTTTAGAACTGTTGTTTAATAACCAGCGTAGCAATTGTACTTCTTGCGCCAAAATATCGGTCTCTAATTGCAACAGCTGGGTTAGTACGACTACCAAGGGTAAGTCCTTAAAATGTCGTTCGGCAAGGGCTGTAGGCGTTTCTGTTTGATCCTGCCAACGATAAAGCTGATTTTGGGGATGCTCTTGAAAGGGAAAACGCGCGGCATGTACCAGCGGGTTGCTAGACCACTGCTTGATCAACTGCTCATAGACCTTTGGCAACTGTTGCCAGTCCGTTACTATTTTTTCTGCCCACTGCGTTTCTTGAAACAAAAAATCCTCCACGACCTTTTTATTCAATAGTTTGGCCTCATAGACGCGCCAATAAGGGCGCTTGGCAGGCGGCACCGTGGTATCAGGAGCCACAGGCACCTTGGCCGTTTGCAGCAAGGAGGCTTGTACCATTTCTAGAAAATGGTAGGTATTGTGCCCCACTTCTAGTAAAGTTTTGCTTTGTGCAGGCAGCGAGGCATAGCTCCCTTGGCGCACGGCCGCCACCAATTCTATCTGTTGCAACAAAGCCGTGCGGCGCGCCAACAACTGTTCTTTGTTCAGCGTAAACACTTGAGCCAAATCGGCTTGGATGGCTTCTGCTGTATCAAAAGAAGTAGGTTGAAAAAAAGTACAGCTACTGGCCAATAAACTCACGAACAGCCACCAAATAAAAATACGCATTAAAAGATATTTTGGGAATAAGAGAAAAACTACTGAGGGATAACCGTATAGTGAACCGTTTTTGAATAGCGTTGAGCGGCACCCGTGAGGGCATTTTCTACGCTGAAATCTACTTGGAAGTAGTGTTGTCCAAGCGTGTTGGGAGTTGTTTCGTAATAAAACCCATCGCCCCAAGCAAGTAGGGCTTTCCCCGCCACAGTAGCAGGCGACACCGAGGGAACCATACTTCCCAAGAGCAACCGCCCCTTGGCCTTTTTGCCCACATAGGTAGGGGGCTGTTCCCAGTCCAAGAGCAACACCTCAAAAGGCCAGTACACGGCGCGCTGGTCTTTGTTTTGCACAAAAACATGTACGGCGGCTTGCTCTGCCAATTCTATTTGGCTATACCATACCCGCGCTTGCAACAACCCTAATGCTCCCTGTTCAAAGTCTTCCTCGACGGGAGCAATGGCCAGTCCAGCCTCTAGCGCCCGATAGCGTGGATCTTCTTGATGGACAGTTTGTTCTAACGCCCAATCTAGGTAGTGCTTTCTGAACTGTTGGCTATGTGTTTTTATAAGCGCCATATTGGCTGGCGCATAAGTCGCCCCAGTTGGCCTATCTTCTGTCATAAATAAATAATCCAATTGCTGCAAAATCGTTTGGTTAATTTGCTGCATTTTACG
Source organism: uncultured Saprospiraceae bacterium (assembly GCA_963837355.1). Classification (GTDB taxonomy): domain Bacteria; phylum Bacteroidota; class Bacteroidia; order Chitinophagales; family Saprospiraceae; genus Aureispira. Next base: position 183,496 of record CAWIMY010000002.1, read on the forward strand.
CAATTCCAAGACGGCATTTTGTACCTCTGTTGTCTTATTACTGCGCTCCCAAGCCAATAGTAGCTGTTCACTTTCTTCCTGTAGGACTTCACTTTGCACCACTAAGCTTTGAAGCATGGAGCTGTAGCGCTGGTTGGGTAAGCGTTGTTGGGAATTTGGTGCGAATGCCAAAGAGAGCAAGCCTGCTGCCAAGAGGGCAAACCCACTAACTTTAGTCAGTATAGACATGGTCGGGGTAAATTTAGCTGTTTGGTGGGCTTGTTTAGTCGCCAACCGCTTCTAATGATTGGGTTTTATGGCTTCACTAACAGTTCGTTGTGGCACATAATTTAGCCGCTTGTTATTTTTATGTCCTATAAAGATATGAAAATAAATTTTATTGACAAAAATGTAGCCTGCTTGTTTGGTCACCTTGTGTTTTGTAGGTCTTTTTCTCTGTTTTGGTAATTCCCCATCTCCCATCCTGCAATTTGGTGAGGTTCCTCATTGGTAGCCTCTAAGGATTCTTTTCACTTCTCTTTGCAGGTGGTTAGGAGGGGGATTTTCATTCGTCTTTTCTTTTTATTAGGTAGTAGGGATCTTTGTTTTCTTTATCCCAAGATTCGTATTGGGGGGTGGGGTCTACTTGGTAGTGTTGTTCTATGCTGTCTATTCTTGTATATGCATTTTCTATTAATACTTCTAAGAAATTAACACTAGCCACCTTCGCTCCCCTCAAATACGCGTCCCTCAAATACGCGTCCCTCAAATTCGCGCCAATCAAATCCGCGCCAATCAAATTCGCGTCCCTCAAATTCGCGCCACTCAAATCCGCGTCCCTCAAATCCGCGCCACTCAAATACGCGCCCATCAAATTCGCGTCCCATCAAATTCGCGCCAATCAAATCCGCGCCCCTCAAATTCGCAATCCCCTCAAATACGCATCCCTCAAATACGCGCCCCTCAAATTCAAATAATTTAATAAAAGCCCTTCACTTCCAAATATAGACAGTAACTGCATAAAGATTGCTTGATTCTCTGCAGTAAGCAAGTCCATATTCTGCTTTACATCCAACCGCGACAGGATGAACCAAAAACTTCTAAAACATTGGTTTGCCCTTGTTATTGGTGGGGTTGTATCTTTTGCCTCCTCATGTGCCTGATACTGGTATAAAAACTGATGCTGTAAACACATTGTTAGCGCCTGCTTTAGCCGTTGACGCAGAATGATTTTATCTTCCTCATTGGATTGCTCTATAGTTTCATAGAGCAATACTTTCATATTTCTATTCAAGCCTTTTTTAGCAAACAACTTTGAGAAAAGCGCGAAAATTTCCAGATCGCTAGGGGGTGTTGCCGATTTAACTACTTTGGTTATTATCTCTTGCCAATAGTATTCTACGGTCAAATACTCTTGCAACGACTTGTGTAAGAATTCTACCGCTTGGTTTTCGTTCAAGACTGCCTCTTCTTTTGCCGTTGCTTTTTTAAAGTAAAAAGCTACCAATAAGTCCTTGGCTGCATCTTCTATGTTTTTGGCAGTATCAATATAAGGTAAGAGCTTTTTAGTACTCTCTAATTCCAGAATTTCCTTTACTCTGATGTACTGCTCATTGCTATTATAAATAGTAAAAGCGATTTCTTGTAACCATGCTCTAAACAGTATCTGCGCTTGTTGTGTGCTTTCTAATTGGTGGTATTTCTCCAATTGTTCTTCTGCCCAGCTCCGACTAAGGAGTTGATTAAACAAGTGTTGGTAAATTCTAGCGCGATCCAGCTGCTGTTCTTCCTCTATTTCTATATTCGCTTTTGCAATGAGGTGTAGTAAGATAGGTTGTTCTATCAGTTCTCTGATGGGTTTGAAACAGTCCTTTTCGTGGATTTCTTCTAGCTTCTGCGCGGTTAGGTTAATAGAGGGGTGGACATTTCTGTAAGTTTGCAACCACTCTTTTTGTTGGGCTAAACTAAAAGGAGCTAGTTTTAAAAGGGTAGCACGGCGACTGTCTACGTCTTGTTCTATGTGGAGATAATGGTGTCTAGAAGTGAGTAGAATGGTAAGTGAGGTATTCAGTTTTATCTTCCTTTCAAGCGCTTTATAAAAATGACGAAGGTCTTTATTCGTCAAGCCATTGGACATATACAATTCGTCTAAACCATCTAGGATTAAGAAATTGGGCGCTTTCCAGTTTATCTTGAGTTGGTATTCTGATTCAAAATGTTCTTCTAGCACTGGAAAGGGTTGCTGAATCAAGGCTACATTGTCTTCTATATCGCGCAGGCGTACAAAGTATAGGTTTTCTTGAAAAGTAGTATCGTTTAATAATTGGTGCATGAGGTAAGCACAAAAGGAACTTTTGCCTTGCCCAGGTTGCCCTAGGAGGAAAATTAAGCGTTGTTTTAGATTTAATCCTAGAGGAAATACCTTACGGATCAATCGAGCTAAAAGATAGTCATGTAAATTTCCTTCGTAATTATCTGGTCTTACAAATTCATCTTTATAATAATACCCATTAGACCTATTATTCAACAAAAAATAAGGCTTCACATACAAATTCTTCAAACTCAATTCCGCATCTTTCAACGCAGGCGCATACACCAACTGCCGTAACGCTTCCTCATACACCGCGCGATGATACATTGCATCCCACACAGCTTGAAAAGGATTATCAAACGCTTCTAGAACACACTTATAATAGGCGCTCTTCGTCCCCCACTCTTGCATAACGGCCACAACAAAAGCACAGGGCAAACGCTGGCTAATTGCCTTAGCTTGTGCGCTAGTCAGTGTCAAGCCTTCTAACCAATATTGGAAAATCTCCTTCAAGGGGGATAAAAGTTCTAAGTCTTGGGGCGCACTGAAGAAACTGCCGCTGATTTTGACCTCTAATTCCTTGGTAGTCTCTGATAAACGTTGTTGTAGTAAAAGTGCTTCGTTTTGGGTGCATGTTAATTGATGTTCTGTAATCAACTGTACACAAGCTTGTTCTAGTCCATTCAGCACGAGTTCAAAAGCACGATGGCTAGTACTGGTCTCGTAATTTAATGCCCCTATCGTCTCTTTTCCTGCAAGGACAGCAGTACTTGCAGGATCGGCAATGGTTACTGTTAAGGCAATTTTTCCTATTGCCTTGAAAAAGCCTTTCACATTGAGGCGCTTATGGTAAGAGTCTTCTTTGACTTCTAATAAATAGGGGTAGCGTTCCATTAGGGCTGTTTTGATTAACTAGTGGTAGAAAGGAGCCTTGTTTTTTATTCTCAAAATACCAACTCCCGACTACCCAATAAAGATATACAATTCCTTCTATTTCTCAAACGAGCATATACCACTACCTCGCCCTCCTCCCTTCAAAAATAACGTCCAAACCCTAACAAAAGTCATCTTTTTACCGTATTTTTGCGGCCTCTAAGAACCTATTCTTCTATTAGGCGCAAACAAAAGCGCAGTAAAGATGAACCAAAGCGCCCGTAGGTTGTGTACTTAACACCCTATCTTTAAGAGACTGTTAAAGTGCTGCTTTTGACGGGGAATAGACAAAATTTAGGCATTTAAAAGAACTGATTATTATTGAAATACGTTACCTTTGTGTGACTAGATTAGATTTAATCTAAATACAAGGACGAAATTGACAAACCATTATACTATGTCGGATAAGAAATTGATTTACCTAGATAATAACGCAACTACCCCAACTGACCCTAGAGTGGTCGAGGCAATGTTGCCTTACTTTACCCAGCACTTTGGCAATGCAGCCAGCCGTAACCACCCGTTTGGTTGGGCAGCAGAAGGCGCGGTAGACAAAGCGCGCGAGCAGATTGCTGCCTTAATTGGCGCTGATCCTCGCGAGATTATTTTTACGTCGGGCGCTACCGAGGCGGATAACTTGGGCATCAAAGGCGTGGCAGAAATGTACCGCCGCAAGGGCAACCACATTATTACGCTAGAAACCGAGCACAAAGCCGTATTGGATACGTGCATCAAGTTGGAAAAAGAAGGCTGTGAAGTGACCTACCTCAAAGTGGGTCGCGATGGCTTGGTTGATTTAGCTGAATTAGAAGCAGCGATTAAGCCAACGACTATCTTGGTCTCGATCATGTTTGCCAACAATGAAATTGGTGTGGTACAGCCGATGAAAGCCATTAGCGATATTTGTGTGAAACACGAAGTCTTGTTGATGTCAGATGCTACGCAAGCAGTGGGCAAAATCCCTGTGAATGTGAAAGAATTGGGCATCCACTTGATGGCCTTTACAGGACACAAAATGTACGGCCCCAAAGGTGTTGGCGCTTTGTATGTCTCTCGCAAATCTCCTCGTGTCAAAGTAACGGCACAAATGGACGGTGGTGGACACGAGCGCGGAATGCGTTCAGGTACTCTAAATGTTCCTGCGATTGTTGGTTTTGGTAAAGCAGCCGAGCTCTGCCAGCAAGAAATGGAAAGCGAGGCCGAGCGCCTTTCTGCCCTTCGCGACAAGCTGGAAACTGAATTGATGAAAATGGAAGAGGTGGTTTTCAATGGCCACCCCGATTATAGAATGCCCCACGTCACGAACTTGTCGTTCAAGCACGTAGAGGGAGAAGGACTAATGATGACCTTCAACCAAAATATCGCTTTGTCTTCGGGCTCGGCTTGTACCTCTGCTTCTTTGGAGCCGTCTTATGTCCTCAAAGCCTTGGGCTTGGGCGACGATTTGGCGCACTCTTCTCTACGCATCAGCTTGGGCCGTTTCACGACCGAAGAGGATGTAGACTACGCCATCGAAGCGATTCGCAACGGCGTAAACCACATGCGCGAGTTGTCTCCGATTTGGGAAATGTACCAAGAAGGGATTGATTTGGACGCAGTACAATGGTCGGAGCACTAGATCAAATTGCTTGATATAAAGAGGGATGGAGCGGATCTTGTTCGCTCTTCCCATCCTATTCAAGCGTTACGATAAATTACTTTCAACAATAATAAAACCACCTATTATGGCTTATTCAGAGAAATTATTAGACCACTTTAAGAAGCCTAAAAACGTAGGCACACTTGATAAAAATAAAAAGAACGTAGGAACAGGATTGGTAGGCGCGCCCGAATGTGGTGATGTAATGCGCTTGCAAATCGAAGTGGACGAAACATCTGGCAAAATCAAAGATGCCAAATTCAAAACCTTCGGTTGTGGTTCTGCTATCGCTTCTTCTTCTTTGGCCACGGAATGGCTCAAAGGAAAGACGTTGGATGAGGCTTCTTCTATCGACAACATGGCGATTGTAGAAGAATTGGAATTGCCTCCTGTTAAAATTCACTGTTCTGTGTTGGCCGAAGATGCCATTAAGTCTGCTATCAAAGATTACCAAAGCAAAAATGTAAAGGCGTAAGCCCAGGCGTTTTAGAAACTTATAGACCGTATGATATTTGTAACGGATCAAGCTAAAAAGCAAATCGATACCATTCGCGAAAAGAGCGCCAAACTAGACGATAATTATTTCGTGCGGGTCAGTGTGACCAGTGGCGGCTGTTCTGGACTCTCCTATAATATGGATTTCGACAACGAATCTCAGCCAGAAGATCAAATTTTTGAAGACAAGGGCGTGAAAATCGTCACTGACCTCAAAAGCTTCTTGTACTTGTTTGATTCTACCCTCGATTTTTCGGGCGGTTTGGATGGCAATGGCTTCCATTTCACCAACCCCAATGCCTCGCGTACTTGTGGTTGTGGCGAAAGCTTTTCGGTATAAGATTTCTTGCTTGCCTTTTGGCATACTAGCACTAGCGGCTGTTCCGATTAAATCGGAACAGCCGCTTTTTTGGTTTTTCTCGTTGGGCGTACGGCGCGTTTTCTCTTTTTTTTCTCGTTGGGCGTACGGCGCGTTTTCTCTTTTTTTTAGCGTTGGGCGTACGGCGCGTTTTCTCTTTTTTAGCGTTGGACGTACGGCGCGTTTTCTCTTTTTAGCGTTGGGCGTACGGCGCGTTTTCTCTTTTTTTTAGCGTTGGGCGCACGGCGCGTTTTCTCTTTTTTAGCGTTGGACGTACGGCGCGTTTTCTCTTTTTTAGCGTTGGGCGTACGGCGCGTTTTCTTTTTAGCGTTGGGCGCACGGCGCGTTTTCTCTTTTTTTAGCGTTGGGCGCACGGCGCGTTTTCTCTTTTTTTAGCGTTGGGCGCAATTGCAATTGCGCCCAACGCTAAAAAAACGTCCACTTCTAAAAAAAACCAACCCTAAAAAATCTAAAAAAGCCCGCTACACTAATTAGTGCAACGGGCTTCGTCTTTACAGTATGGTTACAACCAACAGGCTGCGAATGGGCTTAAACAAGCGTGACATCCACAGCAGTTGGTCCTTTTCTTCCTTCTTCAATGTTGTAAGTGACGCGATCGTCTTTGGTAATGTCGTCAACAAGTCCATTGGCATGGACAAAGTAATCTTTACCTTCATTGTCATCGCTAATAAAGCCGTAGCCTTTTTCTTCGTTAAAGAACTTTACTGTTCCAGTATTGGTAGGCATAAATCAAAAATTTGTCGCCTCAAAATGAGGCATTAAAAAAGTACGTCCTGAGTTTAGAAGCACGCACTAAATATGGTTTCTAATAGTAAGAACCTAAATTGTCGAAAATTGGTTTCCTATTAGAAGGTATAAATTGTTAATCTTTTATTAAGAAAAATAGGCCACAAAATACTTCTACCCTACTTCGCAAAACGCTGACGGCGAACGATTAGATAACCAATTCCAAATAAGAACAACACAAGGAGGGGCAAGAGTAGATTGATCAGTTGCCATTTTAGCTCTTCGTTATAAGCGCGCTCTTGGTCGAGTGGTCGCAACTTGATTTGTTTGTTGCGCGCCGCAATAATTCCTTTACTGTCAATTAAATACTCTAAGCAGTTCATCAAAAAATCTTTGTTCGCATATTGATAGCCATCAAAAGGATTCACGCCCAAGGGCAGGGGTGTCGGACGACGGCGGTCTTTGCTGTTGGGATCTAGCGCGTTCTTGGCAATGTCGCCATCCGAAATGACAATCATCTTGGTAGGAACGCCCTCGGCTTGGAAAGGCTGCCCCAATTGTCGGAGGCCTGCCGCCATTTCTGGCGTTACTCGATTGGTATAATAAGAGCTGAAAGCGCCCTCTAGTAAGACCGCGATATTTTGGTTGCCTTTGGTAAAATCGACTTGGCGCAAGCCTTGTTGCATCAAATCAATGCTCACGCGTACAGGGGGAAATTGTACCTTACTATACGGAGAACTCCGCAGCAGCGGCGTTTTTTTGATGTAGTTTTTGGTTTTAATCGTGTCAATACTGGCAGGGTAGCGGGTATCCACAAAATCTAAATTCTGTACAATGGGGTGCTGAATGGTGTTATTGCCTGTCTCTTGCGCATCCAAGGGTGTCATATAGGGATAAGCCTTGGGATGATAAAACCATTTGCGGCCTTCAATTTGTGGGCGCTCGGCGGTGGGACTCACATTCACTGGAATTACACTGGACTCCCAATCCAAGACCAAATTTGGGTTGATGCGCACGCCGTAATTAAACAGCAAATTATTGATGTCTAATGGATGTTCTGTAGGCATAAAAACCCCGCGACGTTGCAGACTATCGGACTCCATATTCAACGCATCAACCAGCCACAAGACTTTGCCGCCGCGCATAATGTATTGGTCAATCATAAACAAATGCTTCTCTGGAAAAGGACTTGTCGGCTTGGGAATAACCACTACATCAATCAAACTGTCAATGTGGGTAATGTTGTCCATGTTCAACCGCGCAATGTCGTAGTACTCAAACATAGCCGCCTCTAAGGATTCGGTAAACGGGCGCTGCAACTCGCCGTGGCCTGTGGTAAGCACCATTCTGGGGCGATCTTGGAACGCTAGTTTTAGAATGGCGTTGGCGATTTTGTATTCCAATAAATTAATCGAAGGATTAATGGCCTCCATGCGGGTGTAATCTTTGTTATAACCGCCTGTTGTTTCCAATAAAGGCACGACACGCATTTGCTGCTGGTAGCGCAAAATAGCGTAAGGAAACGCCAACATCGCTTTTCGGCTATTGCCCCCGCGTGCGGCTTGCGTTAGATTGAGCGGAAAAATACCGTCCTTGCTCAAGCGCTCGCCATTCTCAATATTTTCTTGCTCGGTGCCGCTCATGGGGTCTACCCAACGCACTTGCACGTTGCTGTTGCGGCTACGCAGCTCGCTCAACAAGTTCTGTGTAGCATCTTGCAAACGCTTGAAAGAAGAGGGAAAATCACCTTCTAGCAACACTTCTACCGTCAAGACATCGTCCAGTTCGTCCACTAGTTCATAGGTCGCAGGATTCAGCGTAAAGCGTTTGTCTTCCGTCAAATCTATACTGCCATAATAGAAGTTAGCCAACACATTAATTAAAATCAAACTGCCTAATAAAAGCAGCAAACTCACCACGGATTGAATAAAACGAGAACCTTGCATGGAGTATATTTATTCTAAATTTCTTTTAATACTAAAATCGTTGCGAAACTATCCTTTTTGCGGAAGCGCCTCCCTCCTACCACTTGCGTTTCTCCAAGGCAAACTTTGTCCCCGCCAAAAAAGCGACAATGATACTCAGAAAATAAATAACATCCCTAGAATCCACTAGGCCCCGACTCATCGACGCGTAATGGTAACTAATGCCCAAGCGCTCTACCACGGCATCCGAACTGCCATAAAAAATAGGCAACCGTGACAAACTTCCAAAGGCTTCAAAGAAGAAGCCACAGAGAAACAACCCCAGTATAAACGCGATAATTTGATTATCCGTTAGAGAAGAACAGAACAAGCCAATGGCTACAAAAACAGCCCCCAGCGCAAATAGCCCTATATAAGAACCCCAAGTAGCGCCTGTATCCAAGTTGCCTTTCGGCATTCCCAATTGGGACACAGAATAATAATAAACGAACGTGGGCAAAATCGCCAACAGCACCAAAAAGACCGCCGCCAAGTACTTACCCAGTACAATTTCCCAGTCGGTAATTGGCCGTGTAGCCAACAATTCCATCGTTCCCGTTTGCGTCTCCTCTGCAAAGGTGCGCATCGTAATGGCGGGAATCAAAAACAGAAAAATATAAGGCGCCATTCTAAAAAAGGAGCCTAAATCGGCAAAGCCGTAGGTAATGACACTATAATCGGGAAAGACCCACAGAAACAAGCCCGTGGCCACCAAAAATATAGCAATGGCCAAGTAACCAATTAAGGAACTTAGAAAGGAATTGACTTCTTTTTTGAAAATACTAATCATGCTGCTGTTATCACTGCGTTGTGGTAGAAGAGATGGATATGGGGGAAACCAAGCCTAAAGGTAGCGGTTTTCTTGTTTTTATAACGCACAAAGTCTCCCTAACTGCATACGGTAGGGAGACTTTATGATTTTGATAGAAAGAAAGTGATTTTTTCTACCCAAAATAACGGAATTAGGAAGCGTCAAAAATTGGATGGCGTTCGTTGTATATTTTAATGGTTTTGAAGAGTTTTTCTTCGGCCTCTTCTTCTGATAAGCGATCTAGGCTTTTCATTAGACGCGCATCATCCTTCGCCCACTCCTTGAAGGTATCTACCGAATAAGGGCGTAATTCTCCCGTCTCAAACAACATCAATTGCTTGACCAAACGGCGCTCTCGGTTGGTCACCGTTCGTCCACCCACGCGCTCTCCCGAATAGGGGTTATAAATGGGCATTTCGACCGCCCGATCTTCGATGGAGGGATAATAGAGGTAACAAATACGCCCCATAATGTGATAGCGCACAAAATAAACAACGCCGTCCTTATCCGAGGGATAGACCTTCATATAAGGAACGCCTTTGATGCACAGCCCCCAAATATTATCCAAGCTCCCCATTTTAGAATCCGATAATCCCGTCAAGGTTTGTTCCGACAAGAACAGCAAATTGTCTTCGCGGTCTAAGCGATAATTAAAACGCGGTATTTCGTACAAGGGATAGCTGGGTTTATTGGCCGCCAACTCCTTGTGGTTTTTATACACCCCATCTTCAAAAATGTGTCCCCCCGCATTGGGCGATTGAGCCGTAGCCCATACGCTCCCGAGCAGCAGACAGCAACTCATCCATATCGTAGAAAAAAAATAGTTCATGCGTATTCTTTATTAGGCTCCATCAATCACCGTTAGAAGGTGTCATGGGATCAAAAAATCAGATTGAGGATAGCAACGCTTTCCCGTCCTCCATATAAAATAAGCTTATTTATACGGATTATAAAATTGCAGCAATGCCTTAACAAGAAATTAAACGGCTCTTGATAAGCAAGCCTTGCAATGCTACTACAAAGATAAACGTCTAAAAAAGGAATTGGGTCGAGAAGGAGTCCTTATTTTTGAGGCACTTCATAGTTTATCCCTTGAAGGACAACTCTCCAACCCCTTTGCTAAGCAAAAGCCTGTCCTCTTGTTTCTAAAATCAAATTCGATACCGAAAATAGGTATTTTTTATAATCTCCCTAATTAAAAATTCGCGCAACGCCTTTGTTCCTTGGATTTTGATTGACTTAAGCGCCGTATCGAGTTCCATTGTGAGTCCAATCAAGAGCCTTCTAATCGTTGGTAATGGTAATTTTCTTAGCATCGTATGCTTTGTTCTCGATCAAGTCAGCCAAGAAACGCCCCACATCTTTGCGGGCAATCGTACTCGGTTCTTTTTCCTGTCCCAAGTGTTCGATGGCTCGAATGGCAGCGCCGTCTTCATCGGTCAATTCAGTTGGGCGAATAATCGTCCATTCGGGTAAGGCAGAGTTGACGACTACCTTTTCTTGCTCGGTTCGATCTTTCATGATGCGACCCAATAAAAGTGGTTCGATGATGTTCCGAAAAACAAAGCGCCCGTGGCCGACCGAATCGCCTGCCCCAATCGCGGACATACAAACTAAGCGCGGCGTATGGGCTTTTTTCATGGCCTGTACCACTTTCCGAGTGCCTTCTTCCATGAGGCTAGGCTGGTGCAAAATTGTGTCCTTGTTAAGCGGTGCGCCAAAAGTGAGCACCACCACGTCTTGGCCTTTCATTGCTTTATCCAAGTCGTCATCGTTCAAAACGTCTCCTTTGAAGACTTGTAGATTTTCATCCTTCTGTTCGATTCTTTCGATGGAGCGACCAAAGGCAGTGACGTGGTGACCTGCGTTTAGGGCTTCGGATAAAGTGTGGCGGCCGATTTGTCCTGTGGCGCCAATTACGAGTACATTTTTCATAGTGTGTTTGTTTTGAAGAAGTTTATAGTATAACCGATTATTTTCCATTTTGTTGCTGCGACTTTTGCACGGCGGTTGCTGTACTCCCCGCTAGCGCAAGTGTTCCAAATGCAACGGTGCTAGTTCAAGTGTTGAGCGAAGCGGTCACTTGGACGACGTTGTATATTCCACGCATTAGAAGGCGAAGAAAGGTATAAAAATAAAGAGAAAAGCCGTGTTCCTCTTGTTGCGTGATTTACGGGCTGCGGTCACAAGTCACCGCTTATTAAGAATGCAAATTTTTGGAAATGGTGCAAGCTCAAGACTTGCGCCAGCGGGGGGCGTTTTTAATGGGGTCGTTGATTTTGATCCTAATGCGGGTACCGTGACGTTAAACTCTCCTAGTTCCAGTGGTACCTTTGTTCAGAAGTTAGACGCTAATGGAAACTTAGAATGGGTAACTGGAATACTCGGCTTGGATAATTATGATAACCCGCCATTCTCCACGTTAGATGACGAGGGATCGATCTATACTACTGGACAATTTTCTAGCCTAGTAGATTTTGATCCAAGCTCTGCATTAAGCACCTTGACATCAAACGGTTCTATCGATCTTTTCGTCCAAAAGTTAACACAACCTAACTTTATTGCGCTCTCCAAGTTGCCTACGAGCACCTCTACTCTCTATCCCAACCCTAGCACAGGCCATTTAACGATAGAAATAGATCCTTCCAGAGAAAATACGATTGCTGTCCTAGACAATCAGGGCAAGTTGGTGACCCCACCAATAATTACCCGCCATTCCTCAGCGCTGTTGGAACTGGGTCATTTGCCAGCAGGCCTGTACTATATTTCGGTTACCACTAAAGAAAGCACCACTATTTCTAAGTGGGTCAAGCAATAATTACTTCTAACCTTATAAATAGACAAACAATGAATTATTTCTTAACAATAGTCCTCTTCTTTAGCCTCTGCTCTTTGGGTACGGCACAAACAACTTCTTTCAATTGGGCAAAACCGCTCAATACCTCCAGTCTGAATCCCGTGACAGTAGATGCCTCTAACGATGTGTACAGTACTGGTAGTTTTTCTGGAACGGTCAACTTTGATCTTGGAGCAAGCAATACAAGTTTAACCAGCAACGGCGCGAACGGTCTTAGTGCATTTATTTACAAAACAGAGGAGACGGGCGCCTTTGAATGGGTGAAAGAATTTGTCGGAAACAGCGATGCTTTCATCAATGCAATTAAAGCCAGCAACAACCATTTATACTTTTCAGGGTATTTTACGGGTACCCTAGATGCAGACCTCGGTACAGGAGTGACCAATCTCACGGCTTCGATGGGTCAAACTAGCTTTTTCTATGAAAAAGCACAGTCCAATGGTGATTTGGTTTGGGCAATACAAGTAGACGGTGCAAATGGAGGCATTTTTGTCCAAGATGACAATGGCAACAGCTATATAGTAAGTAACTTTGGAGGAACAGTAGATGCAGATCCAGGGCCTAATACGCTCAATTTTACGGCAGGGGGCGGAGCAGATTTCTTTATACTAAAACTGGACGACAATGGCAATTTTATATGGGCTAAGCACTTTGCTAATATTGGTACCAGCAACAGTGCCATTGCTCCTAAAGCTATTGCCTTGGATGGTAGTGGCAATGTGATTGTCGTTGGTAATTTTGTAGGAACAGTTGATTTTGATCCAGGTGCTGGCGTTACGAGCTATGCTTCTACTTTCACCGTTCAAAACGACGATGATGCTTTTATCTTGAAGTTGGATAATAATGGTAATTTTATATGGGCTAATCACCTAACAGGAGTCGAAGATGTACAGCTCACTTCACTTGCTGTTGACCAAGGTATTGATAACATCTATGTAGGAGGCATGTTTGAAGGCACTGCAAATTTAGAGTCTGGCAGTACGTTCAACGTGACTTCAGCAGGACAAACAGACATTTTTGTCCAGCGTTACAATGCCCTTGGACAACTCGTTTGGTCAGAACAAATTGGTGCTACGGGCTACGACGAGGTAAACGGGATGGATGTCGATAGTTTGGGCGCGCTTTATTTAACAGGCAGATTTGAAAACACGGTAGATTTTGATCCTTCTAGTACGGCGGTCGCCAACTTGGTTTCAGCAGGATCTGGAGATATCTTTATTCAGAAACTAAGTGCCTTTGGTCAATTTGAATGGATTGAGCAACTCGGTAGTACAAGCTTAGACAGAGGCACCTCCCTTGTTGTAAGCAACAACACGATTTACACTACGGGTGACTTTAGAGCATTGATAGACTTCGATTATACCACAGGAACTAATTTCGTAAGTCCTATTGGTTTTCAAAACGCCTTCATTCTAAGCATGGCACTCCCTATTAACACCTCTACGGCTACCCTAGCAACGCCCCAACTACAGCTTTACCCCAGCCCTAGTCAAGGCGCACTGACCATAGAACTCGGCCAGCAAGGCGAAGCAACGGTTTCTATTTTGGACAACCAAGGACGTTTGGCGCATCCGTCTATTCTTAGTAATGAAACTACTTTAGTGCTGAGTCTATCGGACTTACCTACTGGAGTGTATTATATTTCGGTACAACAAGCGGGGCAAACAAGCATTAGTAAATGGGTGAAGCAGTAGCTTCTCTCCACGTTAATTTTTATAAGAAATGCCCTTCCAAGTCTAGCTCGGAAGGGCATTCTTAATACTATATAATAGCGTATCGTTGTTGCTTTCGCTAAACCTACTCTACGCCTTTAACCGTTATTTCGACCAACTCGCGCGCTGCTTGTAAAGCATTGCTCAAACCAGCAGGATTTTTACCGCCTGCCGTGGCATAAAAAGGCTTGCCGCCGCCGCCGCCGTTGACGTGCGGTACAATGGCTTTAACAATGTTGCCCGCGTGCAATTGGTAGCGTTTCACCACTTCCGCATCTACAGAAACTGTCAAAAGTGCTTTGCCGTTGCTTTCGCCGCCCAAAACCAAGACCAAATTGGGAATGGATTGGTGCAAGCTGTTGCTCAATTGTTTGAGGCCGTCTTTAGAAACAATAGTCGTTGTTGCGCCCAAGAAATTGAGCGTACCAATACCTTGTACTTGTTCCTCTAAATCTCCCTTAGCTAACTTCGCTTCTAGTAAAGCCATTTTTTCTAAGTCCTTTTGTAGTTGCTTGTTGTTTTGAACCAAGTCCGTGACCGCCTTATTCAAATCCTTGGGATTTTTTAGCGCGGTGCGCAAATCCTGCAACTGCTGGGCTTCTTTTTGGACATATTCTAGTGCCGCTTGACCCGTCAACGCCTCTATACGGCGAATGCCTGAAGCTACCGAGCCTTCGCTCACCAATTTGAACAAGCCAATTTCGCCCGTTGCGCGGACGTGGCAGCCGCCACACAATTCTTTGGAAAAGGCATCGTCAAAAGTGATGATGCGCACGGATTCGCCGTACTTTTCGCCAAACAACATCATAGCACCCGATTCGCGCGCCTGTTCTAGTGGTACGTCATTTTCTTCCTTTAGAGGAATGTTTGCACGGATTTTAGCATTGACCAACGTCTCTACTGCTCTCAATTCTTCTTCGGACATTCTACCGTTGTGAGAAAAATCAAAACGCATTTTTTCGGGAGCGACATAAGAGCCTTTTTGATGGACGTGGGTTCCCAATACTTGGCGCAACGCTGCATGGGCTAGGTGAGCCACCGAGTGGTTTTTCTCGGTCAAATGGCGCTTTCCACTGTTGATTTGGGCGGTAACGCTCTCCTCCATTTTTTTGGGCAATTGCTTGACCCAATGTACGATCAAGTTATTTTCCTTTTTAGTGTCTATGACGGGCACTTTCTCGTCTCCAAACCATAGAACACCTGTGTCCCCCACTTGCCCACCTGATTCGGCATAGAAAGGGGTTTCGTTTAGGACGATTTGGTACTGTTCTTTATTTTTGGCGAAGATTTTTCGGTATTTCAAGACACGGCTTTTGGTTTCGTGTTGGGTATACCCCACAAACGTTACATCTTGCTCATCAGATAAGATAATCCAGTCGTCTACTTCTTTCTTAGCATCGGCTCTAGAGCGCTCTCGTTGTTCGGCTAACGCCAACTCAAACCCTTTCTCATCTACGTTGTAGCCTTTTTCTTGTGCTAATAAATAGGTTAAATCGAAAGGAAAACCATAGGTATCTAGCAGGGTAAAGGCATCGCTCCCACTGATCGTATTGTCCGTTGCTTCTAGGTCTTCAAATAATTTTAAGCCCCGCTCCAACGTCTTCAAAAAAGCCTCTTCTTCTCCTTTGATCGTCTGCATCAACATTTTTTGCTGTGCTTTGACTTCAGGGAAAATAGTATCAAAAGAATCCGCTAAAGTCGGAATTAAGGTGTACATGAAAGGCTCCTGTATATGTAGGAAACTATAGCCATAACGAACGGCACGACGCAAAATACGACGCACGACATAGCCTGCCCCAGTATTATCAGGACGTTGTCCATCCGCAATCACCATAGCCACGGCACGAATATGGTCAGCCATTACCCGCATAGCAATATCGGTCTTAGCTGTTAATTCATAAGAACTGGTGTAGGCGATGCCTGATTTGTTTTCGATCAATTGAATGAGTGGACGGAACAAATCGGTATCATAATTAGAAGTCTTGCCTTGCAACGCCATTGCGACCCGCTCCAAGCCCATGCCTGTATCAATACATTGGTTAGCCAAGGGGACTAGAGTGCCATCCGCTAAGCGGTTGAATTGCATGAAGACCAAGTTCCAAATCTCAATAACCAAAGGATGATCTTCGTTGACCAAGGTACGGCCATCTACGCGATCTCGGTCGGCCTGTGGGCGAATGTCGATGTGGATTTCGGAGCAAGGGCCACAAGGGCCTTGTGCGCCCATTTCCCAAAAATTATCTTTTTTGCCTGCGCGTAGGATGCGGTCTTTGCTGATCCACTCCTGCCATAATTCGTACGCCTCTTCATCCGCCGCTGTTTTGTCTTCGGCATCTCCTTCAAAAATAGTCACATAAAGGCGATCCTTGTCCAATTTATAGACTTCGGTCAACAACTCCCAAGCCCAAGCGATAGCTTCTTTCTTAAAATAATCGCCAAAAGACCAGTTGCCCAACATTTCGAACATCGTCTGATGGTAGCTATCACGGCCAACATCTTCCAAGTCGTTGTGTTTGCCTGATACCCGCAAACACTTTTGCGTATCAGCTACACGGGGTGCCAACGGCGTTTCATTGCCCAAAAAGGCATCTTTGAACTGTGCCATCCCTGAGTTCATGAACATCAAGGTAGGGTCACTTTGGTTGACAATAGGCGCAGAAGCCACGATCTTGTGGTCTTTGCGCTCAAAAAAATCTAAAAATTGTTGGCGAATTTCTTTAACCGTCATCATTTGTTTAATACTATTGTATGGTAGTTGCTGTAGGTGTTCTAATTAATAGGCTTGACCAGGAAAATAAAACAAAACGAGCTGCTACTTGTTTTCCGAAAGGTTACAAGTTCAAATATAGAAAGAACCAGCGAATTTATTCCAAGTTTTGGGGAATGCCCTTATAGTTTGTAACTATTTCGTTAGAATTTATTATCATACAGGAGCAGTAATAGAAAGAAGTTCTACTGATAAAATACTACCTCTTATTTAAGTTTTTTTAAGCACAACTGGCACTTGAATTGTCTTTAATGGCTCAAAATCAACTAGTTTGAGCCCCGAGCAGGCAAACAGCAGCCCCCAACAGTTCTTTGGCTAAGGGCTTGTTTTTCAAAACAATGTTCTTAAGAACAAAATATAGAAACAATATAGTGCATAATGGGTTACTTTCAACCAATTTTATGCAATAGGCCATCAACTAAAGTATTCCGCTCAAAATTTGGAGATGTGGGACTTTTCTGCTTAAATTCGCTCAATAATTTTTACGACAAGTTCTCGAAACAGCAAATTGTTCGTTTAATTAAAACAACTGATAACATCCTTATGGGAAAAGAAAAGTACATTTATAATAAGCATACGCTGCGCTACGAAAAGGCGAATTTATCGCTCAAGCAGTATGTGCTCCGTGGCCTCGCTGCTACAGGATGTATTGCAGGGTACACCGCGCTTATTTTTGCTTTGTCTCCGAACGATAGTGCTTCTAGTCAAGCACAAGAATTAGCTTTAATGAAGCAGAAGTACGAAGCGATGAACTACCAAGTCGATAAGATGAGTAGCGCTTTGACTAACCTCCACGATAGAGACAACGCTATTTATAGACAAGTGCTAGAAATGGAGCCTACCGATCAAGGTATTTGGGAAGGCGGACGTGGCGGCAGTGATAAATACGCCGACTTGCGCAACCTCTCTGACAGCGAATTACTTATCGCTACTAGCAAAAAAATCAGCCAACTAAGACACCAGCTTTCCGTTTCCGCCAGTTCTCAAGACGACATCATACAGCAAGCCAAAGACAAAGAAGAAATGTTGGCTTCTATTCCTTCTATTCGTCCTGTGCGTGCTTTAAAGAAAAAAATTGGCCACCTCTCTGGCTTTGGTTACCGTACCCACCCCGTCTTCAAGACGCGTAAAATGCACACGGGTATGGATTTTGGTGCGCGCAAAGGTACGCCCATCTACGCGACTGGCAATGGCAAAATTGTCCGCATAGAATACAAGAAAACAGGTTATGGTAAGAATGTGGTTATCGACCACGGTTATGGTTACCAAACCCTCTACGGCCACATGTCTAAAGTACAGTGCAAAGTAGGCCAAAAAGTAAAGCGCGGTGAAATCATTGGTTTGGTAGGAAGTACAGGAACCTCTACTTCTCCCCACGTTCACTACGAAGTGGTTTATAAAGGCGATAAGATTAATCCCTTGCCCTTCTGTTTAGATGGCTTTACGCCAAAAGAATACAAAGATTTTGTCAACGCTGCTACCGTAGAAAATCAAGCGATGTCTATCGAATAAGATAAGCTATAACAATAAAGCAACAGCCCTTTTGAACTCGTTTCAGAAGGGCTGTTTTTTATTCTGGTGTAGTCTTTTTCTGCTGATCTCATGGTAAGGAAGAACAATAGAAGCATCTTTTCAAAATAAAGTTAACAGCCACCATTTTAGGTTTCTAGAAGGGGTGTACTATCTAGAAAAAAAGAGTAGCATAAGCATTGGACAGGTGGCAAAGAAACAGAAGTAGTCATCCCAACAGGAGTGGTAGCCTCTTCGATCTTATCGGTCAACTTTCTGCCCGAGTCTTATATCCCTGCCAATGGGTACGAAGGAATAGGTCTTTGGAAGGAAAATCAGGGCTTATGTTCGGCATTGATGCCCGCTTACAACATTCCCCCCTTTACTAGCCCTTTGAAGTCCTTCTAAACAATAAAGTGTAAGTCCTATTCCCTTTTAGAAAACGCTTTTGATACCATCGCCCCCCCATATATATTCTAGGTTTACTTCTAGTAGTTGCCCAGTTCTTATCTAGTACTAATCAGAATATATTTTCCCCTGCCGTTCTCCTTCTGGCTCTCCTAAAGGAATCTTAGCCTCCATCTCCCTTTTTAGCTTATTTTTATTGTAATTTTTTTGTTGTTCTCTCTATTTTCGCCCAGCTACTCTACACACTTCTAAATACTGAATAAGAGATTGTTATACAGGAACTTACTTTCTCTTTATTTTTTACCCGTTATATAATTTAACCTAGTTGCTCCAAGTTTTTCTAGGTTATAGCTTGTCATTATTATTATTAAATTTAAAATTCAAAAGGCTTTTTCTTTAAATGTTAATATGTTTACCTTATATTTAACGATACAATCACAGGTATTACTTTTGATGTCCCAGCTACAATACCGTCTAAAAAAAATTTAACTTATATTTCCCCTCAAAATAAATTTCCAATGAACCAACTATCTAATCACAAAATTCTCTGTTGTTGTCTTTTATTTTACTTAACTACTTTTTTGCGCTTGCAGGCACAAACTCCCATCTATACCGCAGAGATTAACAATGGAACTTCTGCCGCTTCTTGTAATCTTATTGCCAATATAAATTCTATTGATTTAACTGGAATCACCTCCGTACAACTAGAATTTTGGACAAGTGCGCCTGTTAACAGTCTGTCTTCTAGAATTGAATTGACCTCCTCTGGTAGCCCTGACAATGGAGAATACTCTACTCCTTTTGCCAATCTTACCGATAACAACAAACTCAACCAGTGGCAAACCTTGACCATTCCTTTTGATATTACACAGGTTAGCACGACAACAGGCAATACCACGCCTAACATTAGTGCGATTAATTTCCTTCGGATGTATATTAGTGGAGAACCCAACGGCACTTATAAAGTGCGCAATATACGGGCTACAATAGCAGGGGCTTCTTTTAAACTTGATCACGCTGGGGTCGCGAACCTAAGTGGGGTTTCTGTAGGATCTACCTATAGCGGTGCCTTGGCTACCAATGGCAGCTATTTAGACTTTGGTGGAAACGGAACCTTTGCCCAATGGAATACCTCTAGTACAGCGGGATCAACTACGGTTTCTTTGCGCTATTCTGCCGAAAACAGTATCAGAGGTATTAAATTAACCGTCAATGGCGTAAATTATGCTAGCCAATCACTCAGTCCAACGACGAGTTGGAGCCAGTGGAAGATAGCGACGTGGAATAATGTCAATTTTGCCGCTAATAGTACTGTTCGCTTAACTGCGGATGGCAATGGCCCCAACGTGGATCAACTGACTATTGGAACCATGACTACAGGCGATGTCCTTCCTCCTTCTGAACCAACTAATTTAGCGATTGCTAACCATACAGCCTCTAGTGTTCAATTAACTTGGGCTGCTTCTACTGATAATGTAGGCGTTGTTGGCTACGCGATTTACCGTGATAATACGTTGTTGTCCAGTAACCAAACGACTAGAAACTATACCTTTAGTTCGTTGACTGTTGGAACGACCTATCAATTGAAAGTTGTGGCAAAAGATGCTGCGGGTAATCTTTCTACGGTAGCGCCCGAATCAGTTACACTAACCTCTATCAATAAAAATATCCAAGCAGAAACAGCCTCTAGTTGGAGTGGGGTGATTATTACCAATGTCCATGCTGGAGCGAATGGCCCCAACAACGAGTTTTTAGATTATGGTGGCGATGGAACCTTTGCCCAATGGAACAATGTGTCGGGATTACCCAATACAGGGAACTTGACAATGCGTTACGCGGCCGAAAACAGTATCAGAAAACTGAGATTAACGGTAGACGGTCAAGACTATGGTGTCAAAACACTTTCCGCGACTACCAGCTGGAGTCAGTGGAGCACCGAAACTTGGACTAATGTTAGTTTTTCTGCTAACAGTGTTATTCGTTTAACAGCAGACGGCGCGGGCCCTAATGTTGATGAGTTAGTAGTTACAGGCGTAAGCCTTTCCTCTTCCAATGGCAGCATCCAGCTCCCCATCGAAGTATTAGGTGCAGAAGGCACCACTGAAACCATTCAATTTAGTTTGAGTAACCTTAATGGATCGGGTCATCAATTAGAATTATTAATTAACAACCTGAGTTATGAAGATAAAGGTTGGGTTCGGATTAACAACGGCAATTACCGCTCCCTCAATCACAATAACGTAACCATGCAGCCCCAAGCTGCCGCTAGAGGTGGAATGGCGCATGGAGGGTTTAATACCATTAGACTAACCATACCTGGCAACGACCTCCAAAATGGCACCAACACCATCGACTTTCGTTTTGACAAATCGGATGGTATTTCTATTGGCTACCGAGTCATTAAGTTGAATGTTTTAACAGCTAACGGCACTAAATTACTAGGCAGCAATGCCTTTACCGAAGACAATCCAGCTACTTGGTTGGCTCCTCACCCCGATGCTGCTTCATACAAGCAGGAAAAAACTTGTGGAAGGAAGTAAGCAACTTTGGAACCACTACTTGCCCGCAGGACGTCAAGCGTCTTGGTACGACTACGACTTGCCCGCAAGAGGACTAATTTTAGCGAGCTGTTCTGATTGGTCATACCAAAGATGGACGAGATTTAGAACTTTTTAGCTACTCTAATAAATCTATCATTGAGCGGTCTAAGTTTCATAATCTCAGTCAACGAGAAGCCGAGAATATTGCTTCTTATATCCGTAGTTTATCTGCTTCCAACGTAAATGTAGAGCGCGTTGGTCGTCCGTGGAATCCACCTTACCAGCCAGGCCCTGCGATGGTTGGCGAGACCGATATGAATAAATCGGCTGCTGGTGCAGGCTTGGATGCCGTTTTAGAAAACGATGCTGATATGTTGCCGTATTTGTTTCCCAATGGTGTCACCAAGGCAGCCGTAGAGACGATGTTTGATTCTGATGCGTATGACTCGGACCGTTATCCCCTTGGCGATACAATTTCCTGACTGGAAGCATTGGTTGCCAATGATTCACCCGAAGGATGCTTACAACGCCAGCTACCTCAACAGCAGCAGTGCCAGAAAACCAATCCAAGCAATCGATGATATGCGGAATTATCTGGAAAATCACTACGGTTCCAATCCTAACCTTGCCCCTCCGAGTGGGACTGCTCAATCAGTTAAAAACGATGTACGATCATTTTAGAAGATTCCAAGAAGATGCGCCTTCTACCAACAACCACTGGCGTACCGATAATGGGCTTGCAGAGCAAAATTTGAAAAGCGGCGTTCCTCATGAATTTGCCAACACGAGCTTAGCTAGACTTTTGGCGGTGAAGAATTTTGGATTCATGCAAGAGTTTAATTTACAAGATAAAGCTTCTCTTTATACCAATGCAGCGGATGCGCAGGAGCACGCCAATGGCCTAGCGAGGCGCTATTCCGTTTTCGAAGTGCCGCCGCATTTTACGGCTGGAAGTTTGCAAGTCATTTGTCGGGCAGCCCGACGAAGTGGGTTATTATGAAAGCACCAATTGGTACAATGTACAATTTATTTTGAATGGAGGTAATGGATTTGTTGGCGGAACGCAACCAATGGATTTCAATTATCATGCGCCCCACATTGGTCGCGCCATCCGATCTTCTGGCATCCGTGAACCCTTGCGTTATTTCTCTGCCGTGGCACAAACATGGCAAATTCGTACTTGGACAGGGACAAACTGGTCGAGGTGAAAAAGGCTATAAATTGAAGCAGCAAGGGCCTTGGGCCTTTGTCGGGATCGACCAAAATTTTGATTTTTATTATACCAAATCAACTGCCCAGATCGTCACATATATCGTAGATCAATTGGACGACATCCACCCCAATTTATCAAAATGGGTAGTAGGCGCTTTACTAAAGCAGTTCAACAAGGAAATGGATAAACCTTTGAATAGCCTGAACAATTGGCCTAGAACCTCTGATAATAGAGGAACGAGTACTAGATTAGAGCGTATCGGTAAAAACAATGGCGATCTCCATCCGAATATTACGACTAAAGTTGGTAGACTCGCACTACCATGCCGACAAAATCATGTACATCATTCCAATTTTTAAGGAAATTATGGGCAACGATTGTGCAGAGGTGAACAAATTTATTGACTGGTGCGCAGATGCTTATCCAAACATCAACTGGCCAAGCAATTGTCTTCTTCGAGTAACCGCACCTCCATGGAGGGAGTTGAACCATTGCTAACCGAGCAGGCCTTGGAAGAACGAGACCGACTAGAACATAGTGGTGTCAACGCTCGTACCGAAAATGGCACTTCCTCAGAGATATCGACAGGGAGCATTACTTCTCTGTATCCGAATCCATTTGGGAAGACGTTTATGGTGAATACAACCGCTTTAGATCCTCAGCAAACGTACTATTTGAGATTGCACACAACGGTTGGAGTGTTGGTTCACCAACAAGAGCTCTCCCCAGCACAAACGCAGAAATTCGGGTGACCCCTAACATTGCTAGTGGAATGTATCTATTAACACTCTACGATCAACAAGGGAAGGTCTTACAAACGTATAAAATTATCAAACAATAAGGAATTAGATTATCATTCTAAGTAACAATCTCTAATCTACAGGAGCCATTTCTTTTGAAAGAAATGGCTCTTTTTTTAGGAACGAGTATGTAGGAACACACGTGCTTTGCTCCCATCTATTCACAAAAATGGTCATCAGAAAAGGATTTCCGATGACCGTTTTATTTCTACTCAAAACTTCCGTATTTTACGCTGTTGTCTTCAAAATCCTTCTATAACCACTAACACCTTCCTGCTTTATGTCTACCCTTCACCAACTCGCCATCGGCCTCGGCATTACCGAAAAAACGCTCCTGTCGTGGAACAAGAATTTCAAAATCATGCCCTTACAGGATGAGAAAGGCAACAAGCTCTACTCGGAGGCACAAAAAGCGCTCGTGCTGCGTATCCACCACCTCATCAAAGAGCGTGGTTTTACCTTGGCAGGTGCCAAGAAAGAATTGGCGAAGCCCAACTTGCACCAACAGCGTGATAAAACCATTGCCGAGTTATCTGAAATCAAGGAATTCTTGCAAGTCCTCAAAGCCAGTTTGAACGATTAGTTTATTTATCTAAATCGTAGCGCTCGCGGTATTTCTCGTTGAGGTCTTTTTGTTTGTTGCCCAAATCAACGGGGCGGCCAGCCATGTAAGCAGCATTTACTACAGAACTACGCATATCCAACAAATCGCCTTGGCTCACTAGTAGCGTGGCATCTTTGCCTACTTCCAAACTCCCTACGCGGTCGCCTACTCCCAAAATCTTGGCGGTATTCAACGTCAACGCCGTCAAGGCGGCTTCTTTGTCCAAACCAAAGGCTACTGCTTGTCCTGCCTGAAACATCAAGTTGCGCGTATTCCAGCTGCCTTGACGACTTTGCGAAAACGCAAATGGAATCCCTTTGGCGTGGAGTTGGGCGGGCGTTTTGTAGGGCTGGTCAATGTCGCTGTCCTCGCGGCGCGGCAAACTCTGTACATCCCCTAAGATAACCGACAGGTTGTTTTCTTTGATAAAGTCGGTTATTTGCCAAGCTTCTGTTGCCCCCTGCAAAACGATCTCCACGCCATAAGGCTTGAGCAATTTTACGGCATCCATAATGGAGCGGGCATCATCGACATGGACAACGAGTTTTTTTTCCTTAGAAAAAAGCGCTTTCATCGTCTCAAATTTAATATTTTTACGCTCTACGGTTTCTTTTTGGGCGTACGCCTTAGCGGCATCAAAGTAGACGCGTACGGCTTCCATCCCATCCGCATATTGTTGGTTGCGCTCCGTGCGGCCACTTTGTGCCCACCAGCCCGTATAAATGACGCGCGACGGCCAAGCCAAATGCACACAGTTATCCAGTTCAAAGGCCGCATCTTCCCAGTTGTTCGCTTCTAAATAAACAAGAGAGGATTGTCCAGAAATGCGTCCGCCAGAAGGCACAATTTGCGCCAGTAAAACCCCGTTGGAGCGAATCGTTGGCACCACATAAGAATCGGTATTGTAGGCAATAATAGAGCGCAAGTTAGGATTAAAGTTACCCACTTCGTTGTAATCTAACGTAGAGCGTACCGCCTGAATTTCTTCTAAGCCTAAGCGCGTATTGGGAGCGATCAAGCCAGGGTAGAGATGCTGCCCTTTGCCGTCGATGGTCTTAGCATAGCTTTTATTGGAGGCTTGGCTCATTGGCCCCACCCAATCAATTTTACCCGCGCGAATACCCAATTGGCCTTGCTCAATCACTGTTCCGTTGCCCACGTGTATCGTCACATTGGTATACAACAGGGAGTTATCTTGTCCAAAAGCAGCCGTCAAAACCAAGCAATTCGCTAATAGAATACTAAAAATCGTTCTCATAAGTATTATAATAAAACACACCAAAATGGCACTTAAGATTTAATAAAAGAAAAAGTCTGCACTGCCTGCCCTGCTTGCTGGTAGCTTGCCCAATAAATACCTTTGGGCAACGTCGGTAAAGGTTGGCATTGAAGAGCCTGTTCCATCGACGCGCTGCTCCAAAACAAGTTGCCCCAGTGCATTGCTGATACGCAAATAGCTCGCCTGCTGTTGGCTCCACTCCAAGTATTGCCCCTGCCCTAGTACCCGCCAATCGCTAAGGGGCATCGCCACAGGTAACGTCCGCTGCGCGGTATAAGTCGTTCTAAACTGACTGAAAAATTTCCAAATTTCTACGCTGGCATCAATGTCCATGTTCGTGTTTCCACTAATAATAATTCCCGAACCGGGCCAGCTATGCCCGCCATTATTTACCCTAATCAAGTGAACAGGTACGGCGGAGCCAGTTTGGTAAACAATTAATTCAGCGTTAGAGCCATCCGTAGGATTAATATTAGGATAAGCGGTCGTCGTACTCGCCGTTGTCAAGCCGTTCCGGTCGCGCCAGTGGTTGACCAAAGCGACAACGGAAAGCAACGCCGTATTCCCATTATAAGGCACTACGATATCGGTTGTTCCGTGAATATGCAGCACAGGCATTGCCGCCACCGTTCTACAATTGCCCCATTGCATCCAACTCATGGTACCTGCTACACTTGCAATAGCAGCAATGCGACCATTTAACTCACAAGCCAGCGTATTACTCATGATCCCACCATTGGACAAACCTGTAGAATAAACGCGCTGTTGATTGACGGTATAATTGGCGGCAATACTATCGAGTAAGGCATTAATAAAACCCACATCATCCGTCCCCAAACCGTAGCCCGAATTCCAAATGCGTTGCCCCCCACCGTCAGGCAACCCCTCAGGATAGGCCACAATAAACCCTGCCGTATCGGCAATGGCATTCATTTGAGACAATAAAATTTGTTCAGGCGCATCGGAGCCGTAGCCATGCAAATTAAAAACAACAGGGCAAGGCTGTGTCGGACTGTAATTGGCAGGGATATGCAAGCGGTAAGTCCGCAAGATTCCTCCGTGGGCAAGACTGCCTGTTATGGTCTGTGCCCAAAGCATGGTACTACAGCAACAAGCTAATAGGATAAAATAATAGCGCATGGTTCTCTATTTTTGTTCTTCGCTTTCTAAGCCGTTTACATCGACATTATAATTCACATAGTTGTTGCAATCGGCATCGCCACAGTGGTAGTGTTTTTCTTTCTGATACAAGGCAGGTTGTGTCTCTTCGCCGCCTTCTTTGGCGGATAACATTTTCTGAATAAGGCGGTTACGCTCTAATTGGATGGTCGCACGTTTTTTCAAGTCTTCTTCCCGATCAAACAGGCAGACACCATCTACAAAGGTTTTTTCGGCGCGAGCATAGACCGACAAGGGATTGGCTGACCAAAGTACGACATCGGCATCTTTGCCCACTTCTATCGAGCCTTGGTGTTCGTCTAAATGCAAGAGCTTGGCAGGGTTGTGCGTTACCATATTCCACGCATCTATTTCCGACATTCCACCGTATTTGACAGCCTTTGCCGCTTCTTGGTTGAGGCGGCGGCCCATTTCAGCATCATCCGAATTGATCGCAACGACCAACCCCATTTCATTCAAAATGTTAGCGTTGTAAGGAATGGCATCCACCACTTCGTATTTGTATGCCCACCAATCGGAAAACGTAGAAGCGCCTGCGCCGTGTTCCTTCATTTTGTCGGCGACTTTGTAGCCTTCCAAGATATGCGTAAAGGTATTTAGACGGAAGTCGTATTTCTCTGCAATGCGAATCAACATCGTGATTTCGCTCTGAATGTAAGAGTGGCAAGAGATAAAGCGCTCTTTGTTGAGAATTTCCAAGACGGCATCTAAATCTAAATCGCGGCGCACGGTTTTGCCCGCAGCGAGTGCCTCCCCGTATTCTTTGGCGCGCGTGAAGTAATCTTCGTACACTTGTTCTACCCCCATACGAGTTTGCGGAAAGCGAATGCGGGCGTGCGGCCCCCAATTGCTCTGTTTTACGTTTTCGCCCAAGGCAAACTTAATAAAACCATCGGCCTTCTCGTTTTTAATCTCTTCGGGTAAGCTGCCCCAGCGGAATTTAATGACCGCCGATTGGCCACCAATAGGATTGGCCGAGCCATGCAAGAGTTGTGCGCCCGTCACCCCGCCCGCTAGCTGGCGGTACATATTGACATCTTCGGAGTTGATCACATCCCCAATCCGCACTTCTGCCGAGCTGGCTTGTGTGCCTTCGTTCACCCCGTAATTAATACAAATGTGCGAATGCTCGTCAATAATGCCTGCGGTCAAGTGTTTGTTCGTTCCATCAATGACGGTAGCGTTGCCTGTTTTTAGATCTTTGCCAATTTTAGTAATCTTTCCATCTTTAATCAGCACATCTGTATTGGTCAAATTTCCTGCCTCTTCGCCTGTCCAAACGGTTGTATTTTTGATGAGAATGGTTGTTTGGCGGGGCTGTTCTTCGGCTGTGTAGCCATAGGAAGACCACGGGTAAACTACGTTGCCCAACTCTTCTAGTTTAACCAATTCAGGTAATTTCGAGGCGTTGTCTTTCATGTCGCCCGTGCGACTAGCCGTCCAATTGATCCAATTTCCTTCAAAATCGGTGGCTTGCCCCGACCAACGCGTGGCACTTACATTCCCTGATAAACGGTAGATTTCTTGGATTTTTTTGCTCGTATCTTTATTTGGCGTAAACGCAAAGGTCAAGGTATTATTGAGTAGGGTATGCTTTAATTTAGTATTCTTGGTGGTGTCTTGTTCATTGCGCAAGTACATAATGGGCTCTGTAGCCGTTCCTTTTACATCAATCGGGTAGGTTTTATTACCAATAGCCAATTGATAGGAACCGCGAATGTCTATGGTATTAATATCTCCAATGGCATAGCCTTTCCCCTTTACCCAGTTGTGGTAGATGATGGCTTTTTCATGTAGAATATTATCCGACGTAATAATAAAATTCGCCCATTTTCCTTTTTCCAAGGTTCCCAAATAGGTTTCAGCATTAATCAATTTGGCGGGGACGGTAGTGAGTGCTTCTAATAGTGCCTGCTCCGATAATCCATGTTGGTAAGCCTTGCGGGCAAACTTCCAAAAGTCTTTTTTGTCCTTGGTCAAGCTGGCGGTAATCGCAAAGGGAATACCTGCTTTAGAGAGGCGAGCGGGATTGGTTGGAGCCAATTCCCAATATTTCATTTGCGTCAAGCTCACTTCTTCCGCATCATAAGGATCGCTCACATCGTATGCCTTTGGAAACATAAGCGGAATGAGTACCGCTGCTTTGCTAGCTTTGATCGCCTCTAAGCGCAAAAATTCATCGCCACCGCCACGAATAATGTATTGCTTGCCAAATTCATCGCCAATTTTATCGGCGCGCAAAAGATCCAATCGGTTGCCTGCTTCGAAAAATTGTGGCAATTCCTGCAAGGCATTCCAGCGCTCTAAAGAGATGTTGTACGTTTGGTCGGTAGCGTGGGCGCTGTACCATTGCCCATCGTAGTACGTTTGGCGCAAGAGCGCGATGGCGCCCATCCGAGAGCTGGGGTAATTTTGCTGCGACGTGCCTTTGGAAAACGAGTAGTGCGCCGAAGCCTCGCCATTAAAAACAAGATCGTGCGCTTTGCCTTCGCCTAGCGCGACAAGCGCCCCACTACCGCGCGCCATGCCGTCCCATTGGTGGGTCAACACGGTTCCAAAACCCAATTCACGCCATTCTTTGGCTTCTTTTGCATTGGCATTCCACAAAATAGCACCTTGTTGCTCGGGTTTGATGGTCTCGTTCCAGCTATAAGCGCCAGGGGTACTAGACAACAGTTGTGGCAACGGTGATTCTTTTTTCTTGCGGACAGGTTTGGGCATTCCGTAATTGGTCCACAAATCAATAAAGGAAGGGTATACATATTTGCCGTTCAAGTCTAAGACAACCGCGTCTTTTGGAATCTCCAGTGCAGTTCCCACCGCAATGATTTTACCTTCTTTGATAATCAACGTAGCTTTTTCTAGCTTCTGGCTGGGCGTTACATAGATGGTCGCATTGGTAAAGGCATAATGCCCATCGCGGTCATCGTACACCCCATTTTCTGGAAAGGTAATCGGATTTTGTCCCCATAAAAGGCTCCCGAAGAGCAACAAGGGTAAGATAAAAAACAACCGCATAGCAAAGGATTGATTGAATTTGAGAATAGATTTTCTTCCTCCCATAAAAATGCCGTTCTTTGTAGAACAAGCGTTGGGCGTAGCGTCGGTATTGTTAGCCGATTCGACCCCATTTTGGCCTTTCTTTTGAACAGCCTAGAATAGGGATTTTTGTAGCGCAATAGTTTAAGTGCCTGCTAACTTTCCATGAAAAGAATGATACAATGAGTAGTTACCTTTGGCATCAACAATCTAAAATTGCGTACCAGTGTACTGGGCAGGGTACCGTTTTAGTACTGTTGCATGGCTTCTGCGAAGATAGGACGATGTGGGCGGATTTGGTGCCTCTTTTGTCGAAAAAGTACAGCGTTCTGACGATTGATTTGTCTGGTTTTGGCGAATCGGACTTGCTGGCGGAGGCGAGTATAGCTGCAATGGCTCGCGCCGTCTATGCCGTGTGGCAGCACGAAGGGTTGGGGCGCGCCGTCTTAATTGGACACTCGATGGGCGGTTATGTTGGCTTAGAACTAGCGCGGCAGTTTCCCGACTGTCTGTTGGGCTTGGGCTTGCTGCATTCTCACCCATTCCTCGATTCGGAAGAAAAAACCAATAACCGTCTCAAGACCATTCGCTTCATCGAACGGCACGGCATTGCTCCCTTTGCAGGGCAGTTTGTTCGCAACCTTTTCCCGCCCGCTTTCCTACAAGAGCACAAAGCATTGGTAGAAGAGTTGATCCACCAAACGGCTATGCACCATTCCGATGCCGTGGTAGCGGCCTCCAATGCCATGATCCATCGCCAAGATCATTCGGAACTGTTGCGCCAGTTGGCTATTCCTGTATTGATGGTCATTGGCACTGCGGACAAGGCCATTGCCCCCGAACACAGTTGGGCACAGTTATCGTTGCCCTCAACAGCAAGTGTCCATATTTTGGAAGAGGTAGGGCACATGGCCCAAGTAGAAGCGCCTGCCGAAACCTTGGAAATCATGGTTGATTTTCTAGAGTTTTGCCAACAACAGGCCGTTTTGTTATCAGACGTTGTTTAACCAGAAATAAAAAACATGATGCGTTTATTTGCTTTTATAGGTTTATTGGCGCTACTTTTTTGTAGTGCTTGTCAAGAGCCCGAAGAAGGTTGCCAAAATCCTCGTGCCGTCAATTTTGATCCTTCCGCCGATGTCGATCCTGAGGGTATTTGTCAATATTATCAACTTCAATTACAATGGCAACATTATTCGGCTATGGTTCCTGACGATACCTTACAGCAATTTGAGCGGTTAACAGACGCTGTAGGGGAGGAATTTTACCTGGAACAGTGCAATTGGTTGGGGAGTAACGTTTATTTGACCCCCGTGGGTAGCAACAATCCGCCGCCCTCTCCTGCTACTGTATTGTTGTATAATTATAATGGGACAACGATTATTGCGGAAGATAATTTTTTCTCTATAGACTTGGAGCGCTACAGCGACGATGCCGTAGGTTGGGATGTCTTGGATACGTTCGACCGTTTGAGTTTTCAGCTGGGCATTGATCCTGATTTTCAGAATGTTAATCCCAATTTGACCAACATCAATCAACATCCACTTTCCTTGACGGCGATGCCTTATTTGCACGATAGCACTTTGCAATATTTTAAGACCTTGGAAATTGTGGCCGTGCAGCCCAACAACAACAATGCGAGAATTACGGTTAATTTGTCCGATGTTTTTCCGTTTACCTTTCCTTATAATATTCGGATTAAAGATGGAGAAACCACACGGATTCGGGTACGCCTGAATTATGATATTTTGTTTGCTCGGGTTTCGTTTAGCAATGATCCTGTAGCAATTATTGCTGACAAGCTGCGGCAAAATATCCCTTTGGCGGTTTCGGTTTATTAGATGCCAAGCGCTCTTTTAGTATCCAGTGTTGGCCATCCGTTCCCTTGTTTTGGGGTTCTTTATTAGTAATAAAATGCCTTATACTATGTTTTTTTCTATGTTACGGACGGCTACGGCCTTGCTTTTTATAGTGCTCGCCCTAAGCGCCTGTACCCAATCGGTAGCCGATAAATCCACTCTTAAAAAAGACCAATTGGTTGGGGAAACGATGGGGACGACTTTTTCTGTGTCCTATTTGTATGAGGAGCAACGGGATTTGTCGCTGCCCTTGACGGAACTGTTGTTGGAGTACAACAACGCCGTTTCTACCTATATTCCAACCTCAGATATTGCGCGGCTTAACAAGGGTGTGGTAGACTCCCTGTTATTACCTAAAGACAACTATTTGATAGAAAATCTACGCATGGCCAAGCAAGTGTACCAACAAAGCGAAGGTTGGTTTAACCCTTGTGTGATGCCGCTGGTGAATTACTGGGGATTTGGGTATACGCAGAAAAAAATGATTACTCAGGTAGACAGCGCCCAAGTAGACAGCTTATTAAGTTTGGTAGATTTCGAGTCGGTGCAATGGGAAACGCGGGGCGATAGTATCTTATTGCGCTGGCGACCTCTGGTACAGCTAGATTTGAGCGCTTGCGCCAAAGGCGATGCCGTAGACCGTGTTTGTTATGCTTTAGACAGCTTGGGCTATGCCCATTATTTTGTAGAAATCGGTGGTGAAGTACGCGCCAAAGGTAAAACGGTCAGTGGTTTCCCTTGGCGGACGGGCATCCGAAAACCCAAAGAAGGCAGCGCCTTAAACGCCTTGCAAGTAGCTGTCGAGTTGTCGGATATTGCCTTGGCGACCTCTGGTAATTATGAAAATTATTACGTCGATAGCCTTACGGGCACCAAATATGCCCACACCATCAATCCACACACGGGTTACCCCGAACGAAATACACTGCTCAGTGCATCTGTTTTTGCGCCGACTTGTGGAGAGGCAGACGCCTTTGCCACGGCTTTTATGGCGATGGGCTTGGAAAAAGCACTGGCTCTTGCCGAGCGCTTGCCACAGTTAGAAGCCTACTTTGTGTACAGCTTGGAAGATGGCAGTTTGGCCACGCAGCAGACGAGTAAGGTAGCGAAGTACTTACTTGATTAATAAATGCGTTGCTCCCGCCTCCTTAAATAACAATTCACTTATTTCAAAAATCCCTCTATACCCTACGGCGTAGAGGGATTTTCCCTTTCTAATCGTAGCCCTTTTACATCAACCAAGATAATTTTACAACAAAAAATAGAAAAATAAAGTAATTTTTACTACTTTTATACAATAAGCCTTATTTTTAGCAAATAAAAACATCAACCAATGGCTACTGTATTAACAAAGGAAGAAAAAAGATTAGAATACCTCTATTCAGAAAGTTTAGCAGGAATTCTACAAACGATGATGAATTTATCAAATCCTTCTGTACAGGCAGCGCCTACGTTTTGGTTGTTTGGGCTGGGCGAGGATCATCGGTTGTTGTTTATGGAGCGTGTCGCGGAGGGGGCACTGGGTAGTACAAAAATCAACTTTGTAGAGGTGTTTAATTTGGCTTTTCAAAAAGAGACCGCCACGTTGGTATTGTGTTGTTACAAACCCAATGGAGTATTGGAGCCAACAGCACTAGACGAGATTTTAATAGAGCGCTTGTTTCAGATCGGGCAATTGGTGTCCGTCCCTGTGGTAGACTATTTGCTTGTGGCAAAAGCTACTTATTTCACCTTCAAGTACTCGGGTTGGCTGGCCGAAATCGAAGAGCGATTTGATGGCGCAGCTTCTTGTACCCAAGAAGCCATTAAAGCACAAATTGCGGCTATTTATGCGCGTAGAGGGGGACACATCAAGCAAAAGATCGAAGTCTGCCCGCATGCCGAACGCTTGAATATAGCGCGCCAACTCAAAGCCTTGCACTTGGATATTCGAACCATTGCAACAACGACACAACTAACAAAGCAAGAAATAGAAGCTTTGTAAAAGTAGTCTAGTACCTTAACGATTCAGCTGAGTCTCTATTTTACCCTTTACCCATTGTGCTGTTTTGAGGGCAGCAGTAACACGCGCTTGACGGGTGCGCGGGTTGGTTATAAACAAAGCATCTGTCTTGGAGGTGTGAAAGCCCCACTCTTCTAAAATCGCCCCAAACCAATAAAATTCTTGTAAATCGGTTTCTCGCAAGATCTGAAAATTGACCTCAAAATCGACATCGCCGTCGGCACTGGTTTGGGTACGGTAATTCCAGCCGCGCCCTACGGCATCCCGTGCGTGGTTAAAATGTGCGGTAGCAATTTCATCAGAAAAATTATTGCCACGGGTATTAAAGACCATAAAACCCCGCGTCGCGTCGAGCTTGGCAGCGCTGTTACTGCTAGAAATGGCATTGGAATGAAACGAATGCAGGTAGCCCACATAGCCACGGCGCAACCAACTGCGAATTTCTTCGGTGCGGTCAGATAAGGGCGTGTCTTTGTAGGGGTGGTAGGTACGCACACACAGAATATTGGCCTTGGTACAGGCTTCGATAAAAGCTTCTGCCGCGATTCGGTTTTCGTACCCTTCGTAATAATTACCATTTTCATGCAATTCTACGCCCGCATGGTAAGCGCGCTTGCCCGATGTTACATAGCGACCGCTATCATCGATTCCTCCATGACCTGCATCGACAAAAACGACAAACCGGCGCTTCCCAAAATGGAGCATGTCCGAATTTTGCTGAAACATCGCTTCATAAACTTGCTTAAGGCGGGCTTGGGTTTTTGAGCCTGCAATACCATCGGCGGTCAGATCATACAACGACTGAAATAACTTAACGGCCCGCTCTGTCGCAGGGCCAAAATCACCGTCTACGATGACATTACGGTTCAGTACTTTTCGGAGTCGATATTGTAAATTTTTTACGTTGTCACCTTTATCGCCTAATCTCATGGTTGTTGTATTTTGTAGAATTTAATGGAAGTAGTAAGGTTAGTCTACCACAGAAATTTTTAGCATGTTGGTTTTTTTGCGTTCATGCAAAGGCATAGAGCCTGTATTGATAACGATATTGCCTGACTTTAAGTACCCGCCTTGGATCAAAAAATCTTGTACATCGTGGATGGTACCATCCGTACTAGTGAATTTGTCATAATAGAAGCAACGCACCCCCCAGACCAAACTCAACGTCTTCAGCATATTGACATCTGACGAAAAGATAAAAATGTGTTGGCGGGGGCGATAACTGGAAACCATGAAGGCCGTGTAGCCTGATTTGGTCATTCCAATAATACAGTGGGCATCTACTTGGCGCGCAATTCTACAGGCATTGTAACAAATCGCATCAGACAGAAAGGAGTCCGATTCTTCGGAAGGGGTAAGAGAGCGGTAATATACGTTGTCCATTTTTTCCGCTTCGGCAATGATGTCGTTCATGGCTTCCACCACCTTAATGGGGTGAATACCCATTGCCGTTTCTCCACTTAACATCACCACATCCGCTCCGTCCAATACAGCGTTGGCGACATCAATAATTTCTGCGCGAGTAGGTGTTGGGTTTTTGATCATGCTGTCCATCATTTGGGTAGCCACAATCACGGGTTTGGCTTTCTGGATACATTTGGCGACGATCATTTTTTGAAGCATTGGCAAGCGCTGCATCGGCACTTCTACTCCCAAGTCACCCCGCGCTACCATTACGCCGTCGGTCGCTTCGATAATCTCGTCGATGTTCTCAATCGCTTCTGGTTTCTCAATTTTAGCAATAATTTTGGCGCGCGAGCCTTTGGCCTGAATCATCTTGCGCAATTCATAAATATCCTTGGCGGTACGCACAAAGGACAAGCGCAATCCAATTAAAATCATATCGCAAAATAAACTCCAAATCCTTCAAATCTTTTTCCGTCATCGACGGCAAGCTAATCTTGGTTTGTGGCAAGTTGACCCCTTTGCGCGACGCTAGATATTCGCCATACAAGACTTCTAATTTCACTTCGTCGGTGCCATTGGTAGACCGTACAATCAATTGTACATTGCCATCGTCAATTAACACCTTCTCGCCTACTTGCACATCTTTGGCAAATTGCTTGTAGCTCATGTACACTTTATCGGCAGTACCGATACAAGGTTCATTAACAAAGGTGAGGATATCGCCTTTTTTTATGGGAATTTTGCCATTCTCCATTTGCCCTACCCGCAGTTTGGGGCCTTGCAAATCAGCTAATACGGCAATATTGGTTTTGTATTTTTTGTTAATATGCTGAATGTATTCATAAACTTGCACATGATCTTCGTGGCTCCCGTGCGAAAAATTGAGGCGAAAGGCATCCACCCCTGCTTTGACCAGCCCCAGTAAAGTACTGTAATTACTAGAGGCAGGGCCGATGGTTGCAAGGATTTTAGTTTTCTGAAAGTTACTGATTTCCATAGTGGTGTGGCGTGTTTTTGAAACATTGGTGGATAGATTGCGTACCTATTAAAAGGTAGGCATGGGAAGCGGGCTAGGAACGTTGGCAAGGGCAAAATATAGCCCTTCTTTTACCGCTTCCTTATTCTAAACTTCTTATACTGTGCTTATGTTGGATAAAATAAGCATTCTTTGAGCAAAGCGCTTAACTTTTAGCGTTATTTTTTCAAGTGCTTTTTCTGCATTTTATAACAATTAACTAGTCGTGTCGTATGAATAACAAACGGGTACTGGTAACAGGGGGAACAGGTTTTGTAGGCGCTTACTTGTTGCGCTATTTATTAAAAGCGGGCTATGCCGTGCGGGCCACTAAGCGCGCCACTAGTTCGATGGACTTGGTCGCTGATATCCAAGACCAATTGGAGTGGGTAGAAGGCGACATTTTAGACCTTGCTTTTATCGAAGAAGCGATGCAGGACATTCAGCAAGTCTACCACTCCGCAGCAATGATTTCTTTTGATCCCAAACAAGTAACGCGCATGATGAAAATCAATGTCGAAGGCACCGCCAATGTGGTCAACGCAGCGTTGTACGAAGGGGTGGAAAAATTCGTCCATGTCAGTTCAATTGTTGCGCTGGGGCGCAAAGAATTCCAGCCGCACATCGACGAAAGCATCCAATGGGAAAATTCCAAAGAAAACTCCAACTACGCCATTAGTAAATTTCGAGCCGAATGCGAGGTTTGGCGGGCGCGGGAAGAGGGTCTCAAAATAGCCATTATCAATCCCTCTACAGTCATTGGTGCAGGCTATTGGAAAGAAGGATCTTGCCGCTTGATACAAGAAGCCGCGCGCGGTATGCGCTACTACCCATCGGGCAGCACTGGATTTGTAGATGTGCGCGATGTGGCGCGCGCCGCCATTGCCCTCATGGAAAGTGATATTGAAGGCGAACGCTACATTGTCAACGGCGACAACCGTTCGTTCAAAAATTTCTTTAGCACGCTCTCCAAAGCCCTCGATAAAAATCCTCCCCAATGGGCGGCCCCCAACTGGATGCTCAGTACCTTTTCGCGCTTGGATTGGCTGCGCTCCAAATTGGCCAATAATACGCCTTTGCTCACGCGCGAGGTGCTCAACAATGTACAATCTACCTATTATTATAACAATGAAAAAATCATTGCCGATTTGCAATTTGAATTCACGCCGTTGGATAGTTGTTTGAGAGAGACGGCACAGGTGTATTTGGAGAGCCAGCAACGGCATCCTAGTTATGGAGTGTTGGCGTTGGTGTGATTGTTCTGTTCCTTTTTAGAAACCTTTTTTTTCCTTAAACAGACCTAGAAAACCTTTTTTTTCCTTGTTCCTGTGTAAATTACCGAACAATAGAGGTTATTACGAATGGGGTTGTACAGAGATAAAAAGAGAGATTTTTTTCTCAACCGAGCTTGCGAGTTCACAAAGTAATCAAGACTCGCGAAGCGATCTGATCTATTTGATACTGTGTATCGAATAATCAGCTTTAGTTCATCCCGATTTTATCGGGATGGGGTCAATTTTTAACACTCGCAAAGCGATCTAGTTAGTTTGTACGATGTACAGACTCGCTAGCCTAGTGAGGGGAAAAGATACTTTTTTCACCACAACTCAACGCACAGCGTTCACGAGCAAAGCGAGCTAAATCTATTCGTAATAACCTCTAATAGATGCCTAATCAAAAAGATTAAAGTTTTAAGAAAGCACTAGCCTTATGATAAAAGAAATTAGAATTAAGAACTTTAAGTCTGTACAGAGGCTAAAACTGGATTTGGGACGGGTCAATGTGTTTATTGGATCTAATGGCTGTGGAAAAAGTAACATACTAGAGGCTGTAACTTTTGGAGCCGCTGCCGCCGCTAATAAATTAGATCATGAGTTTTTGGCGAATCGTGGCATTCGAGTCACTAGAGCCGATACGATGACGTCAGCGTTTAATTCAGAGGCATCCGACTCTCCTATTGATTTATTGTTCTTCAGTGAAGAGGAACATAAGGAAGTCCTACACTTAGAAATAGAGCAACAGGGACGTGATTTCCCAAAATGGACGTATGATATAGTAAGGGGTAATAAGATACAAGTGCGATTGCCTCCTATAGATCAAGCTCAATTTCCGAAACTAGGTCACGATTTAAAGGAACAATATCCAATTGAATACTTAGAAAATTTCCTGCTATATGCCCCAGAAAACTTAGCCCTAAGAAACTTCAAGTCAGAAGCACAGATAGAACCTTTAGGTATCCATGGCGAAGGCTTGTTCTACCTTCTGACGGTTCTTAACAAAGATGATAACAAGCACCAGCTAGAGGAAATAAAACAATACTTAAAGCTCTTTGACTGGTTTGAAGACTTTGATATTCCACAACAAGGCAACGGCGCTCAAAGTATCAATATTACGGACCGCTATATTCCTACTGATCTTTTCGAAATTGACCAGCGAAGTGCCAATGAAGGTTTTCTATACCTTCTTTTCTATCTCACCTTGTTCATTAGCAACTATACGCCGCCGTTCTTTGCCATAGACAATATAGACAACGCGTTGAATCCAAAACTCTGTGCGGAGTTAACCAAGGTATTAGCCGAGTTGGCAAAAAAACACACTAAACAGGTTCTTTTAACTACCCATAACCCCGCTATCTTAGATGGCTTAGACTTGAATGATGACGAGCAACGGTTGTTCGTTGTTTATAGAAATCTAGATGGCCACACTAAAGTACGGCGGGTTCAAAAGACCGAGAAGACCAACAATGGATCTTCTGTAAAATTATCTGAGGCCTTCATGCGAGGCTATTTTGGTGGATTGAATAAATTTTAAAAAATGGTACGTTTTGGTTCAGTTAGCGAAGGCATCACCGATCAGATTGTCTTACAAAATATTCTAAGTGGTTATTTCAACACAGCCGACATTGTAGTGGATGCTCTACAACCTACACGAGATGCTACTGATAATAACAAAATGGCAAATGCAGGCAACTGGCATAAAGTTATGGAATATTGCCGCTCGCAGTATTTTCGGGAGGCACTGACAACTAATGGGGAGGATTATTATCTTATCATTCAATTAGATACAGATGTTTTCAAAACAGGCAGCGTTGGCGAACCTTATAAAGTTTAAACAAGAACGGAAGAAGGGGAAGTAAGTTCTACGCAATTATTAGCCAATGTCGTGAATAAACTCATTGAACTGATAGGAAGGGAATTTTACATTCAACACCATCAAAGGATTATATTTGCCGTTTCGGTTAACGAAATAGAATGCTGGTTACTGCCTTTATACGGAAGTTCCAAAGAAAGCAAAAAAGATAAAAAATGCATCAACACCCTCAATAAAGGCCTCCAAAAAAAAGAAGGGTTTACCATTGATGCTAAAAATCCACAATACTATAGGATAGCCTCTAAAGGCTATAGAAAAAACAGAACCTTACTTAAAAGCTATCAATACAATCTCAGTTTTGCCTACTTCATCCAACAACTCAATCATCGAGCAATTGTGATAGAAGTGCAAGAAGATTGGTAGCATCATCCATTACGCCTATTCCAAGATTAGAACCGTGGTTAGCCCCACTACCACACTCCCAAGCCATAGTAAAAGTGGTCGGTTCAGTGTCAAAACTATTTCTATTTACTATACTTTCAAAATCTTTTGAAAACAAGTGCATTAAGCGTATCTTTGAAGCATGGAATTAGACGAAGCAAAACAAGAATTTATACAAGCCTGGGGAACCTTGGGCTCTAACTGGGGAATCAACCGCACCATGGCGCAAGTACACGCCCTGTTGTTGATTTCTTCGGATGCCCTATGCGCCGACGATATCATGGAGCGCCTAAAGATCTCTAGAGGCAACGCCAACATGAATATTCGGGCACTAATTGACTGGGGCTTAGTCTTTAAGCAGCTCAAACCCGGTGAGCGCCGCGAGTATTTTGTAAGCGAACGCGATATGTGGACGGTCGTGCGCCAAATCATTATTCACCGCAAAAAGAAGGAACTAGAACCCGTTCTAAAAATTCTAGAAAATGTCAGTAAAGTAGAAGGCACTAGCCCAGAGCGCGAAAACTTTTTGGCCGTCATTGAAGACATTCAACTCTTTGCAGGCAAAGCCGACCGCACCTTGGACAAACTGGTTGAATCCGATGCCAATTGGCTCATGAAAACGGTTATGAAAATGATCTAGGCAAACACACTTTGCAACACTAGAATAGAATTGAGCGGCCCAAAATTATCCAAATGATATTGGTAATACAACAACAGATCGTTTAAGAGCCCGCGCCGCTCTGTATTGGACAATTCTAATTCCGAGCTGGCTACTGCCCCCAACTCCAAAAAAGCTACCAACAAATGCGTGTTGTGGGTCGAAAAATAGTAATGGTGTGCGCTTGGAGCCTCTGCTAAAATTCTGCCTACCGAGTAATCAAATACACTCTCCTCTGTCAATTTAACAATGGTCGGGCTCAAGCCTAAATGATAGGCGTAGTGTGTCAAAAACCAAATAGGATAGTTGACAACAGTGGTCGATAATTGATCCAATTGACAATAACAGCGCTTTAAAAACTCAAATAAGGCGGGCTGTGGTTCGGGCTCGCGCAATGTTTTCTGCACTACTTCTGTCATAAACAACCCAATTGCCCCTCTAGGTACCTCAAAGGGCATCCGCTGGTACACATAGCTCGGCTTAATCTCCTTGATGCGGTTAATGTCCTTGTCCTCATTGTGATAGATCACCAATTCCACCAACGCCATTGGCTGTAATAATCCAGGACTAATGCGGCTGTTTTTCTTGCGTACCCCATTAATAATATAGGTGCGTAAGCCCAATTCATCGGTATACGCATCGCAAATAATGCTCGTCTCTGAGTATTTAACGGCCTTTACTATGATTCCCTCTACTTTTTTGAGCATATATATGGTGGTGGTGTGATGTTAGTAGCCTTAACAATCCATCTCTTTACAAGGGTCGTGGCCCCAATTTTTCAAACTATAGCGCCAGTCGGATTCTTTGATCCCCGAACTCGGTTCTTGCGCTTTGTGGCGTTTGATGTAACCAACCACCTTATTCATGTGGTCATAATCAGCATCCGTCAAATCCGCTTTTTTCTTTTTCTTGATAGTAATAATCTTATGGCCACTTTTGTGCCCAATGGCTTCTCCATCGCCGCTGTCTTGCCCTACGCTTTTAGATTTTTCGGTATCTAACCAGCGCTCTAGTTCACTGGGGGTCAAATTGACCAAGTCGTAAAATTCGTCGTAGATTTCTTCTTGTGATTTTGCCATTTTTTTTTCGTATTAAAGTTCTCTCTTTTAACGGCAAAAACGACGCTATTGTTTTAGCAAATAAGGCTGTTTAAGAAAGTCTACGCTTAGTCAACCAAGCAGCAACACAAGTTTAGCCAAGTCCAAGTAGCTCCTTAAAACACATGACTATATTTCACCGAAAAGCTTCTAGGCGCGCCCATTTGTGCGGGGCGGGTGGCATATTCCTCGTTAAGTACATTTTGCACCACCAAATTCAAGCGCTGTTTGCTATTAAACGCATAGCCCAAACGCCAATCCCATACCCAAAACCCTTGGTTGTGAATGCTTCTAAAATTCCCCACACCTGCACTGATAATGTCAAACTCAAATAATAAATCAATGTGGTGCATATAGCTGTTATAATTGATAGCCGTTCCCAAAGTAACCCCCTTCCATTCCGTTTCGGCATCGAAGCGCAAGGTATGTAGGCGGCGATATTTTAGAATATCGGGATATTGTTCGCGCTCGACGCGCTTGGTAAAAGTAGAAAAGACGGCTTCGGCAAACGCTCCATAATTCCGTAAGCGGCTGGTATCGGCACTCAAGTCTCCTGGAAAACTATAGGTATAGCCGCCCCATAAACGCAGCGGCACTTGCCCAATCCGAACTTCGCCTTGCGTCGAGATTTCCCAACCACCAATCCGCGCTTTGCTCACGTTGATAAAACTAAAACCTGGCCCTTGGGGAAAACTCCCTAGGGAAAATTCTACCATGTTGTCGTATTCCATCAAGAAAAAAGCCACATCAACATAGAGCTTAAACCGCTTACCACCAAATAAGCGACGATAGGCCACCTCTGCTGTCCAGCCTGTTTCTGCCTGCAACTCCTCATTGGGATAAATGCCTACAAAAGTGCCGGGAATACGCTCGTTGAAGTAGCGTTCCCCCATAGAAGGCAAGCGAAAGCCTTGGCCGTAAGACGCGCGGATGAAGTCGTTGGGGCTCGCTTCAAAATTAAGCCCTGCGCGAAAAATCGGCAACGTACTCACCACACTAGAATCAAAGGAAAAGCCCTCCCAACGCAATCCAACAGTCGCCGATAAGCGCTTAAAAAACTTCTTATCTACTTGAGCATACACGGCTGCGGAACCTGCGGTAAATAAATCCCGCTCATTAGAAGGCGCATCTACTTCGGCAAATAAAATACTATTGACGTGGTAATACTGCCCCATCGCCCCTGCGGTTACGATCCAATCGTTGGCAAAAGTTCTTTGAAACTGGTATTCCAAGCTGGCAATATCCGCCTCTGAATCCGCTTCTTTTTGCACTTTAGAAATTCTAAACCAGCGCCCGCGTATATCGTGTTTGTTTTCTTGTTTATCAAAAATAGTCACATAAGGATCTAAGGTCACCGAGTAATACCGATCGCGGTTGATGTCCGTCAAGTTCTCATAAGCTTGATCCGACATGTTTTTAGCCATAAAAAACAAGCCTAATTCGTGGTACATCAGGTTGCCATTGAGCCCGTAAGAAATACGGCCGTTGGCTTTGGGGGGACGAATGCGGGTATTAAAATTAAAGCGAAAACGGCGCTCGTCGGCTCCTTTAAAATAACCATTCTGCAAGTGAAAATTACCGCCTAAGACTAAATCTACATTCGGATGAATGCGTTCCCGATGTGCAAAATATAACCCTGAGAAGAAGGGCTGTGCCGCTAATCCATCCACTTGGGGATTGTACCAACGCATAGAATCGACGCGCGGCTGGTCGTAAATACCTGCATAAAGCGAAAAAGCCGTGTACGCGCTGTCGCCCGTAGGATAGGCCGTACGCAAATTGATAACGCCATTGAGCGCCCCTGAACCATACAAGACCGACGCGGAGCCTTTGATGATTTCAATTTGTTGGGCATTCTCAATCGGCATAAAATTCCATTTCACATCGCTCAATTCAGCCGAGAGCAAAGGCTGGCCATCTACCAAAAAGATAACGCGACTACCGACCCCATAAGCGTAGCCTGCTCCTCCTCGAATACTAATTTGTCCATCGGTAATTTGTACCCCTGAAGCTTTTTTTACAATTTCGTCTAAACTGGTGAGGTTGTTGTTTTCTAGTTGCTGTTGGCCGATGACATCCACAGAAACCGTACTTTCTTCCAGCTTTTTCTCATATTTGCCATCAGTGACAATGATCGTGCTGGCCGTTAGACTAGCGAGTGCTAGAGCGACGTTTAGAGTTAGCGTCGGCGGGCCTTCTGTTGCGACGGTTTGTTCGCTTTTTTGATAGCCTGTATAGCGAAAGACTAAGGTATCTTGTGGAGCCGTCACGGTGACTTGGTAACGCCCATCTAAATCGGTCACCGCCCCTTGGTTGGGCGCGCTTTTGAGCTGTACGGTGACTCCGATCAAGGGTTCTTTGGACAAAGCGTCCGATACCGTACCACT
Organism: uncultured Saprospiraceae bacterium; assembly: GCA_963837355.1. Taxonomy (GTDB): domain Bacteria; phylum Bacteroidota; class Bacteroidia; order Chitinophagales; family Saprospiraceae; genus Aureispira. Next base: position 226,596 of record CAWIMY010000002.1, read on the forward strand.
TACGATTGTTTGACTAACACCTATACTGGGTAATAAAAGTAAAAAGAAGCCCAAGAGGCTTTCGTTTATAGAGGTAAATTGTTGGAACATACGATTGATTCTTGTAGGAATAACTCGGTTTAACTCTGTGTAGAGAACCTACAAAAATAACTATTTTACGGGATATTATATTATGATCTCTTCCATTTTACAAAAGCTAGACCCCTCTCTTCACTCCTTCTAATGCCAATTATTATGCGTTTTATCCTTCTTCTTTGTTTTGGAATCATTGCCTTCGCAACCACCCTCCACGCTCAAGATACTTCGTTGCCGCCCGTTATTAATGTGGCGAAAAACAGCACTGCGTTGGATGAACTGAGTAATAACTACCAAAGTTCGCTCTTCTCGGCCTCTAAGGCAGATTTTATGGAGACAGGGCACAATTGGCGGAAACTGTTGCTGTCAATGGAGCAGTATGCTGATAAAATTGATTTTGACATCAAGGGTGTCAAAGTTTGGATAAAAGTTTTTTGGGACAAGGAGGGCAACGTAGAGCATATTGCCTATGCCTTATCAGATCGCTCCATCAACATAGATTTGGTAGAATGGGAAGCCTTTTTGCGGTCGTTTATTCGCAATAACAAATTGCCCCTTCAACACAGCCGCAGCTTTACTTACGATGGCCGCGTTATGTTTCCCCTTTCGTACGCTCCACCCAGTCAAAAATAACCCTAAAAAATCCTGTTCTGCCACGTGGCAGAACAGGATTTTTATAACCTACAGTAGCTGTTGTTGGCTACTTTTATTCGGCAATTTGAATGCGGCGCACCAATTCTTTGCCTCCTTCCTTATCCGTCAATTTTAAAATATATTCTCCTGGTTCTAAGCTGGATACATTCAGTGCTTTATAGTTATTCCCCTCATTGATTGTCAGGCGGTTATTAGCTACCATCGCAAAATCTTCCTCGTCGTACATCGTCAAGGTAAGTTCTTGAGACGTTGGTGTCTCTAAGGTAAAAATCAAGTTGCCATTGTCAACAGGCTCTTCAGAAACGGAGAACTTAACATCCAACTGACTCGCTGGGCTTTCGGCAGCAATCAAGGCATTGAAGATGCTGGTTACTAACTCTGTCGCCTCTACATTGGCAAAATTCTCTGACTTGGACTCAATGGCTTTATTGCTAAAAATTTCTAGATCTTGTGGCTCTACGCCCTCGGGTAACATATCCATAGAAAACTTAAAGCGCCCAACCGTAGGAACTTGATTTACTTGGTCTCCAATGCTGTTCACTAAGCGTTGTCTGAAAGGACGCGTGTCTTCTAATTCTCTGGTTAACCCTTTATTGATGTCTGGACAATTGCACTCTGGTTGGCAAGAGGTGAAGGCAAATAGAGCCATAGAAAATACAGCGGCTTTGAAAAATACGTGTGATGTCTTCATTCGTGGTTACTTTTTTTACGCTTTAGAATGTCTCCGCTCACCAACTATTTATTTACAAGTGGTGGGGAGTTGTTGGTATGGGAACATTAATTAGGACTACCAATGACCAAAGATTTTTTGTAAACGACGAAGATTTAAACTAAAAAATCTCCCTTTCATTAATAAAAGGGAGATTTCAAGCGGTAAATGGTCTTTTCCATTATTGTTGAACCACCATTGTACGGTTCAATTCTTTTCCTGTTTGGTCTTTGATGCGGAAGCTATACGTTCCGTTATCCAAAGAGGCTACGTTCAACGCTTTGTAGTTATTACCTTCTGTAATGTTAAATTCGTTGTTGGCAACCATTGCAAAGCCTTCTTCGTCAAACACTTCCAATGTAAGGTTATTGGGCTGTGGGCTTTCGATGCCAAAGATAAACATACCGTTATCTACGGGTTCGTCTGACATGGTAAAATTTACCTCTAGTAACTGGGCTTCTTTCTCTGCCCCTAAAAAGGCTTGGTTGATATTCAGTAGTGCTTGTTCATCGGCATTGGCAGCTGTTGATTTGCTGGCAACAGCGACAATGTCTTCGGTATTGATATTGATTACTTTTCCATTGAATTGAACCTGCTGATTGGTAGTAATACTACGAGTATTATCCATAGAGGTAGTAGAAGGAGCAGGAGTTGGAGCGTTGTTTTCACAAGCGACGACTAGCAAGAGAGCAGTAAAGGCGGTGGTCAAGAAAGTAAGTGCGCGTATCATAGTAAATTTGTTTTTATAGTTTGTGTTAGGGAAATGATGCTTTTGCCAAAATTTCGGCAGTCAGTTACCTAGTATAACCCTTTCTTTGAGGTCTTTGTTCAAAGAAAAGCCATTTCCGCGCTATCAAAAACACATAAAAAATTTACATAAATCACTGTTTTCTTGTTAACACAATAAAAAATAGGGTAGCATTACCAATTGTACTACTACCCTACTACGAGCTACGATTTAGTTTTCAAACAGGGCATCAGATAGGGTAAAGAAAAAGAAGGAGTTTCCTAGTGCTAGTCTTTGTGCTCAATACTTACAGTACGAGCTAGTTCTTTGCCTTGATCGTCTTTCAAACGAAACAAGTAATCGCCGTCGTCTAGAGTAGATACATTTAAGGCTTTGTAGTTATTACCTTCGTTAATTCCGAAGGTATTGTTGGCTGCCAAGTTATAGCCTTCTTCGTCAAACATTTCTAAAGTAACCGATTTGTTATCAGGAGATTCGATAGAAAAAACGAACATACCGTTGCCTACAGGCTCATCGGACATAGAGAAGTTCACGTCTAAGATTTGTGCTTCTTTAGCTGCAGCCATAAACGCTCCGTTGATGCTTGATACGGCTTGAGCATCTGCATCTGCAGCAGCAGCTTTGGTTCTTACCACCAATGCATCTAATTCTTCTATGTTGATATTAACTCCTTCTAGCGAAAAGCGATCCATTGCTTGGGCGGCAACAGCGCTACCTCGGTTAGCTTTGAGGTCTAATGTTTTTTCTGGAGTAGCGACGGCAGTCGCTTTTTCTTCGTTGCTGTTAGAGTCACAAGCGACGGTAAAAGTAAGTAAGAGGGCAAGTGCTAAAAGTTGTGAGACGGTTTTCATAATTAATTGTTTTTACGGTTGATGGAGATATTGCTTCTACTCCTTTATCCATTAAATGGACGATTTGTTACCGCTAGAGAGATTTTTTTTTAAAAAAAAGCCATTTTTCTTAAGATTTCTTAAAAAATGGTGTCTTTACAAGGTATTTAGGGGTCAAAAAAGTTTCCTTTGAAGTAATTTTATTGCTGCTTTAACAGTTTCCTTGCTAGTGGGAAGTGGAGTACTCCAGTATTCCAAAGAGGTGTTAAGCAATTGTTAGTACGCTTGTGCTACTGGGAGAATGCCAACTTTTGCGTACCTTTATTTTAACGTTAGCGTTAACTCTTTTTATTCCATTACTTTCACTATCGTTTTTCAACGATTCTTATCATACAATATATTATGCAAGAACCAACCGCCAACAACAAAGAATTAAGTATTGAGTTGTCCGAAGAAATTGCCGAAGGCGTTTATGCCAATTTGAGTATCATTTCTCATTCTGATGCCGAATTTATCTTGGATTTTATCCGAATGGTTCCCAATGTTCCCAAAGCTAAAGTAAAGTCTAGAATCATCATGTCGCCCCAACAAACTAAGCGCCTTTTACAAGCACTAGGGGAAAATGTGAAGCGCTACGAGGCAGCCAACGGAGTTATCCAAGACAACCATCCCAATAGCATTCCTTTTCCAATGAACTTCAACACGCCTAAGGGACAAGCATAATCTCTGAGCATCTGGCTATTGTTTATGACTATGGCCGCTTGGTCGTCCGCTTGGGTGGTGGTGGATTTTTGTCCTCCTTATCGTCAGGATTTTCCTCCATTCCCATATTAGGATTCTGATTTTCTTTTTTATTCTTAAAATGCTCTTCTTCTTCGCGGCGCGCATCCAGTACCAATTGGAAGTTGTTGACAATTGCTCCTACAACCAAGTTGACGAGTAAATAAGCCGCGATTACCATCCAAGAAACATGGTAAACAGTGACCACCCAATTGGAGGTTTTTGGAACCGTGTTCCTGTTGTCCGCCACTACTTGGCCCCCCACCATCTTTTGGGTACGAACCGTATGCTCATTGGTGAGCAAGTTGTACCGTAAATCCGTCCAATCCTCTCCTGTTAGAATTCTAAATAAGGTAAAAAAGGCCTCGCCTAAACTCCCATAAGGATCAGGGTTGCTAATTGTCAATTCTAAATGCTCGGAGTTTTTGTAGTCTTTGTTCCTAAACAAAGTCACGCCCATAATAGCATAAATGTACATAACCAAAACAAACAGCGCGGCAATATAAGAGAGGGATTTGATAGATTTGAGCAAAACGCCAATCAGAACGCGCAACTCCTCAATCGCTCGAATAGAACGCGTCAGTTGCACAATCCGCAAAACCCGCAAGGTCGCAAAGACCGAATTCTGCTGGTCATCCATCTCTGTAAAGAGAATGCCTGCGACTTCGGGAATAATACCAATGATTAGAATAAATACATCGAACCAGTTCCAACGGTCGGCAAAGTACTCGCGGGTACTGCGCCGCCCATGCCAGCGCAATAAGACTTCTATAAAAAATATAAATAAAATACAGAGCTGTAGGATTTGTACATAACTCGGTACGTCATTATAGGTCTGTACACCAATCAAAAAGCCATTAAGGACAATTAAGGCCAAAATAGTCATGTTAAACCATGTACTATTAATTACTTTGCGCGCTTTAAGTCGAGTGGGAGCGTCTAACGTGCTCATAGCTGGTCAAGTGTTGGTCTTTGGGTTCATAAAACACTACAAAGACGTGAATGCTGGTCAAGGTTCGTGGAAATTATCCTCAATAAGTTGTTTAAAACTTTCGTTTAGGATACTTCTAAGAAATTAAGATAGTACTATCTTATCTAATTCCAAGAAAAACAAACTACTTTTTCTTCAAGTAGTTTTATACCAAACACTTTTTTAGCGCCAATACGATTCCACCTGTGCCCGTGTCACGGCCAAGGCAGTTTGCCCTTCATCCAACACCAAGCGGTACCATTCGATGGTATGATCAATGGCTTCCGCAGCATTCCACTTGGGTTTCCATTGCAATTCTTGAGTAGCTTTGGAGCAATCTAAGCGCAGTAGCTGGGCTTCGTGCACGGCCCCTTCGGGACGCTCTATGCGGTACGTTCCGCGCCCCCAAGCCGCAATGGCTTGCTGCACCAAGTATTCTACGCTCACGGCCTCATCTAGTAAAGGCCCAAAGTTATACGCCGTGCTGTAATGCGACGGCTCTGCCTCTAAACGCACGGCCAAAATCAAATAGCCATACAAAGCCTCCAACACATGCTGCCAAGGCCGCACCGCGTCAGGATTTCGCAAAACTACTTCCTCGCCTGCCTGTACTGCCCGTACAATATCGGGCAATAAGCGATTCGCTGCCCAATCGCCACCGCCAATAACATTGCCTGCCCGCACGGTCGCAATCGCCGTTTGATGCGCGGCATACTGACTGGGATGAAAAAAACTAGAGCGGTAAGCCGCGCTCACCAATTCGGCGCAAGCCTTGCTCGCGCTATAAGGATCATAGCCCCCCAACGCATCGGTTTCTCGGTAGGGATAATGCCATTCCTTGTTGTCATAAACTTTATCGGTAGTAATGTTGACCACGGTACATTTTCCTTGTACACCCCGAACGGCTTCTAGTAAATTAGCCGTTCCTATCGCATTGACCTCAAAGGTATACACGGGCTGCTCGTAGCCATCAATCACCAACGGCTGCGCCGCTAGATGAAAGACAATAGAGGGTTGAAAATCAGCTACGGTTTGTCGGAGCAGGGCTTTGTCCAATAAATCGCCCACCGTGGACGTACAAAGTTGGTCGCCTGCTAAATCTCGATACAGTGAAGGAGTTTCAGCCGCCAAGGCATAGCCTTGGACTACCGCTCCTAAGCGTTCTAACAAAGCCACCAACCAAGCCCCTTTAAAACCCGTGTGCCCTGTGACCAAGATGCGTTTTCCCCGATAAAAATCCGTTAATGCTGCGGTTGTCATAACTCGTTTAGTTTACCATTTTTTCCAAGCGGGGTTCCCCGAATCCCAAAGACGCTCTAGGTCGCGCTTGTCGCGCAAAATATCCATACACTTCCAAAACCCTTTGTGTTTGTAGGAGACCAATTCGTTGTTGGCCACCAACGTGTGCATGGGATCTTCTTCCCACATAATTGTGGTCATATCCTTGCCTTTGAACTGCTCAAAAACCTGTCGATTCAGCACAAAAAAGCCGCCATTGATCCAAGTACCACTCCCTCGTGGCTTTTCTACAAATTCGGTTACATTGCCCATTTCATCGGCATTTAAGACACCAAACTTACCCGCAGGCTGCACGGTTGTCACCGTTCCCATACGGTCATGTGCGCGGTGAAAATTGACTAAAGCCGTTATATCTATATCTGATACCCCATCGCCATAAGTCAGCATAAACTCCTCATCGTCGCCGATGTATTTTTCGACCCGTTGCAAGCGCCCCGCTGTCATCGTATGCAAGCCCGTATCGACTAGTGTGACTTTAAAATTTTCTGAATTGGTATTGTGTACCTCGATTTGGTTGCTGGACAAATCAACGGTAATATCAGAGTTGTGGTAGAAGTAGTTGATAAAATACTCCTTTATCATGTAGCCTTTGTACCCTAGGCAAATAATAAATTCATTGAAGCCATGTGCTTGGTACATTTTCATAATGTGCCATAAAATAGGCTTACCCGCGATTTCAATCATAGGTTTGGGCCGCCTATGCGATTCTTCCGAAATTCGAGAGCCTAAACCTCCCGCAAAAATGACCGTTTTCATTCGATGCTCTTAAGTTAGTTATATAATGTGTTTGCGGTAATTATAATGTCATACAGCTTGTACCGAATTTTTTGGGGAAGCCATAGAAAAAAGGTAGTTGTTGGTAATTTTTCAAAAAAGCGCGCTTGGAAAATAGTAAATAAAGGCTTTTTCCAAGGATTGGGGGTAAAGATAAACTTCGCCGAATACTGTTCCAAAATCGCTGGAAACAGCCGTACCAATCGTTTAGAGGAGCCGTTGGCCTCTCGTCTTCGCTGTAGATACTGTGAAAAATCTTTATAATCATCGTGGTACACCCACGCGCGGTAATCAAAGTAAATGTCGTAATGGTGCTCGTGCATGGCTCTAAAGGCAAATTCAAAGTCCTCCGAATCCGTCAATTGTTCGTCTAAGCCCCCCACTTTCCAAAACAAGGCTCTAGGCATTGATTTGTTGGCACCGACCAAGCCCGCCCGTTCTTTCTTAACAGGATGATCGTTCTTGGTGTACCAACTCATTTCTAGATTGGAGCGGTACCACTGAAAATCGCCCTTGGTCTTGACAATTTCTAAATCGTACAAAGCGGGGCCATCTAGTAACGCTTCGGGGTGTGTTGTATGAAAGGCAACGTGCAATTCTAAACAACGCGGACTTGGACGAACATCGTCGTCAAAGAAAACCAACAAGTCGCCTGTTGCCGCGCGTACGCCTACATTGCGGGCAATGGCTCGACCACCATTCTCCTTGTCTAGCAACGTAATGTCAAAACTATATCGGTTGATATTGTCCCTAATTACTTGGGTCGTGTCGTCCGTAGAACCATCATTAGATATAATAACATCAAACTCTTTAAACGTCTGTTGTTCCAATGCCTCCAATATATTCAAGATAGAGTGGGAGCGGTTGTAGGTCGGTATGATTACAGAAACAGTCATAATAACTAAACATTGATTTGGCGAATTACTAAGAATTTTTTTCTTGCTCCAAATTTATTGGAAAACCGAGGAATATCAAACAGTAAATACCAACAGCCTTGGAGCAATACGTTTGCTTTGTCCGCATATGCTTTTTTATACGCCTTTTTGGTGAGGCAATAAAACACCCCATTCATAGGCAACGCGATAAGATATTGTAACAATAGGTAGACCACATATACACCATACCCGCGTTTATAATAGCCCAAACTACTGCTGACATACTGTTGTAAACTCATATCTTGGTTACTACTGGCTCCTTGCTTGTGTACAAATGAGTTGAAAGGGTCATAGATGATTTTGAAGAAGGGTTGAATCCGATTGTAACACCATTCTGTTTCTTCTGAATACAGAAAAAAATCAGGATCAAACCCTTTGGTCGTTTCAAAAACTTGGCGACGCAGCAGCATAAACGCCCCCGAAATGGTCTTCGCTTCAATGACCGCCGTCACCTCGGATTGGTCAATATAGCGTTGGCGAAAATACGCCCGATCAAACAACGGCAAACCGTACCAAACCGCTTTTAGCGAATGCCCCCAATCAAACGACTTTTGTCGATAAAACAAGGGACTTCCATTGGCTAATTCTTGCGCACAAGAATACAAATCGGCTTGGTGCTCCAAGAGGCCGTTCATGGCCTTTTCTAAGACCTGTTCGCCCACTTCCGTATCCGAATTAAGCAACAAAAAATAGGCACCGTTTGCCCGCTTCATCCCCCGATTGTTCGCGCGTCCAAATCCCTCGTTCTGCTCATTTTCTATTAAAATAAGATCGGGATAATTGTCCAAAAAAGCCGTTGCTTTGCACTCCGTAGAAGCATTATCTACTAAGATGATTTCATACCCATACTTGGTCTGTGACAAACGAATAGAATCTATACAAGCACAAGTAAGCTCAAAGGTATTAAAATTCACAATAACGATGGAAAGATCAACTTGACTCATAGATACAGGGATACAGCGGTTGCTTATTTATACTTTCCTAATAAATAGTTACTAAAGGTATGGAGTCCAACGCCTTTCAGTGTTTTCTGTTGTACAATCAAGCGGGTGTAAAGCCGTAAAATAGAAAAACTAAGGGGCACATTGTACTGAAATGCTAACGCTAGCAGCTTAATGCTTCGCGAAGAAGACGCGGTAAAGTTATACCATTTTTTGGAGGCGGACGACCTATTTAATACATCTTTAGTAGAATCAACTGTTATTGAAGGGGCTACAGGAGTACGATACAGCTGCTCCAACTGTTCTTTCCAAGGTTCTAGTAAAAACTTAGACCGAATATGCGCTTCGACAATAGGCGCTGCCCACGTTTTATACGCACCTGTTGACAGTTCTTCTTTTATGAAGTCAAAATAGCCCTCCTTGGAAGTGTATGAGAGCCGTTCTTCTAGGGCAGCAGGGTATAATTTATTCATTTCTTTACCCAATACCATCGCCGTTTCTTCGTAAGGCAAAATGGGCGGTAAGCCATAATACAAGCCGTTGAGTGTCCCCAATCCTGTTTGTAGGGGATAAATATCGACCATGTAATCCGCGACTTGATAATAAATGGTGGGATCATTGACATAGCCAATAAGCAATAGATTGGGTGCTTTCTTGGTATTGGGACAAAAAACTTCAAAATCCTTTAATGTACACCCCACAACCATTAAGATACAGTCGGGTTGTGCTACTAAAAACGTGTTCCACTCTTGGAAGAAATTGAGCTTTTCAAAAGGGGTATACTTATAGGCCGCTCCCATCGTAAAGAAAACCTTTTTCCCTACTGGGATGCCCAATTCCTCCTGAAAGGTTGCCTTTTCTAACATAGATAAGGGTTCGGGTAAGGTTTCTCCTAGAATGAAATAAAGTACCTGATCGTCCATAGGATAGCGGTATTTTTCGGAAATCACCACATCCCCTTCACAGATATTTACCCGTTTGTGAGCAACAATGTTCCCCAAGGAAAATCTAAAATTAGCATGGTTGTAGAACAAGACCAACGATTCTCCTGCGGTCTTCATGTCCCATAGTGCCAACGTCGGCACGGCATCATCCATGTGTTGGTGCAGGACAATGACATCAAAATAATGTTCTTCTAAAAATGCCCGCAATGCCTTGGCTTTCGCTAATGTACCCGTTTCTGTAAGTTGATAGACAGGGCCATTGACAGCCACCTCTAATTCTTGTTTTTGATCGAGCAGCAGCAAAGAAGATTCGCTTTGTTGGTCGTTTTTCATCCAGCTCAAGGCCACCTCGGTATGTCCTCCAACATTGTAGAATTGCGTCCCGATGTGCAAGACCTTTCTAGGGGTGCTTGTCTTCTTTTTATAATTCGAAGTAGGAAATAAGTGCGCCGCAGTTTTCACCAATATGGTTTCTAATCGAATAGAAGAGAGGTAACCAATATAATCATTGGATTGTAAATACGCTACTTGCTCGATCAATTCTACTACCTTTTCATACGCTTTTGCTTCGTACAAACGCTCTGCTTGACCGACAATTAGTTCGTGTAACGCTATATCTATCTCCCACTCCTTCATAAAATACTCCAATTATTGTTGTCTATGCTCAATAAGGGTTTGCCCTTTTTTTAGGCCAGTTCCTTCGCCCAAAGTGGTCGATTTTGATGCCATCGCCAACTGCTGTCTAAAATATCGTCCATGCTGTATTGTGGATGCCACTGTAGCAAATGGTTAGCTTTGGCAGCATCGGCATAAATAGCCGATACATCGCCTGCACGGCGCGCGCCCGTCCGATAAGGCAGTTGCTGCCCTGTCGCGCGGTCAAAGGCTTGAATTAACTCCAAGACCGAAACGCCTTTGCCCAGCCCAATGTTGAACGCTTCGCAATTACTTTGAGCTTGCCCTTGTAACAGATATTGCAACGCCTTGGTATGCGCATGGGCCACATCCATTACATGGATATAATCCCGTACACAACTGCCGTCGGGCGTAGGATGATCGTTGCCCGTCACTACAAATTCAGGCCGTTTGCCCTCTAATGCCTCCATCAAAATCGGAATGACATTGTAAGCCCCCGCCTGCGGAATTTCGCCCAATTGACTGCTGGGATGCGCTCCACCAGGATTAAAATAGCGCAACAAAAGACTAGATACGGTTGGGTGCGCTACTGCAAAATCTTGGATGATGTGCTCACACATTTGTTTGGTGCGGGCGTAAGGACTTTGTGCCGTCTCCATCGGAGTATCTTCTACCACAGGTAAGGCAGTCGTATTGCCATAAATCGAGCAAGAGGAAGAAAAGATCAGGTGATTAACTTGATGGTTGACCATCGCTTCCAATATAGTTAGCAGCCCCGTTAGGTTGTTTTTATAATACATCAAGGGCTGTGCTACCGATTCAGGTACACTTTTGAATGCCGCAAAATGGATAATCCCCGATAGCTCGTGGCGTTCAAATACAGCCTGTACAGCCGTTGCATCACACAAATCTACCAGTTCGCGAAGTACCGTTTTGCCTGTAATCTTTTCTACGACATCTAATATCCGTACATCTGACCGTACATTGTTATCTAAGGCCACCACTTCAAAGCCGTGCTCCAATAGATCAATTAAGGTATGGCTGCCAATATAACCACAAGCCCCTGTTACTAGTACTTTTGCCATTACTAAGGATTATTGTTTAGCGCCTTCGAAGGCATTGAGTTGTTGAATGATCTCGTCCACTTCTGCGGTAGTTAATACAGGACTGATGGGTAAGCTCAATACCTCTTGGTGCAACTGCTCTGTCAGTGGCAAAGACAACGCTTTATAAGCTTTGTACGCTTCTTGTTGGTGTGGTGCAATGGGATAATGCACTACTGTTTGAATCTCTTTTTCTTGTAAATATGCCTCTAGGCGGGCGCGTTCAGTTGTCCGAATGACATACAAGTGGAACACGTGTTCTTCCTTGTCCGTTGCCCAGACAGGTAGCGTGATCAACGGGTTCTTAATCTCTTGGTCGTAGCGCAAAGCAATGGCGCGGCGCTTTTGGGTATCGGCATCCAAGTGGCGCAACTTGACCGATAAGGCAGCGGCCTGAATTTCGTCTAAGCGGCTATTGATCCCGATGTATTTATTGTGGTATTTTTTCTCCGACCCATAGTTGCGTAAGGTACGCACCACTTGCGCCAAGTCGTCATCATTGGTCGTAACGGCACCACCGTCGCCCAAAGCGCCCAAATTCTTACCAGGATAAAAAGAAAAGCCCGCGGCATCGCCCCAACTGCCGACGCGCTTGTCGCCCGAATAGGCTCCGTGGGCTTGCGCCGCATCTTCTACCACTAATAAACCCTGTGCGTTGGCGAAAGCCTGAATCGCGGCCATGTCTACTGCTTGTCCATACAAATGCACAGGCATAATGGCTTTGGTACGTTCGGTTATCGCTGCTTCTAGGCGCGCAGGATCTAGATTGAAGGTCACAGGATCAGGCTCCACAAAAACAGGCACCAAGCCCCGTTCGCTCACGGCTAATACCGTCGCTACAAAGGTGTTGGCAGGCACCAGTACTTCGTCGCCTTTCTGCAAGCGTCCCAATTCGAGGTAGCCATTCAGCACCAGAATAAGGGCATCCAAGCCATTGGCCACTCCAATGCAGTGTTTGGCACCGCAATAGGCGGCAAATTCTTGCTCGAAGCGCTCTACCGCTTCGCCCAAAATATACCAGCCCGATTGCACCACGCCTTGAATGGCGGCACTTAGTTCGGGTTCGTATTGAGCATTTATTTTTTGTAAATCTAAAAACTTAATCATGTTGCTACGTTCTTATTTAATCGCTTTTTAAGACAGGTTTTCCATCAAGTAGCTCGTACTGGGCGGTAGAATCAGCTGCTTGTAACGATAAATTTAAAATAGTGCCTTCTTCTGTTACATAGCCACGGTGCTGGGCGGGATTTCCATACCACAACGTATACGCAGGAATATCTTTAGTCACTACACTCCCTGCGCCAATCATGGCAAAGCGGCCTATGGTAATGCCTGAAATTAGCGTGGTATTCGCTCCAATCGAAGCGCCTTGTTGTACCAGTGTTTTGCTCCACTCCTCGGCGTACTGTTGAGAGCGTGGATAGAGATCATTGGTAAACGTAACGTTCGGCCCTACAAATACACGGTCTTCTAGCGTTACTCCGTCCCACAACTGCACCCCGCTTTTGATGGTTACTTGATTACCGACGCGTACCTCGTTTTCGATAAAACAATGGCTGCAAATGTTGCAATGCTCTCCAATTACTGCGGCGGGTAAGATGACAACAAATTGCCAAATGCGGGTTCCCGTACCTATGTGTTGGCTTTGTACTAAAGCGGTCTCATGTATCATTATTGGTGGTATTTTATGCCTATTTTTTTAGAAGTTATTGGGGCTGTTCCTCTTGACAACTAGTCTTTGTAACCCGCTAGCCAGCTCGACAAATCTTTATCTAGTAAAGTTTGTAAGCGTTCTACCTCTGGTTTGAATAGCCCAACGAGTTGATTTCTAGTGGCCGAATCCATTTGCTCTTTTTTCAGGAGTTTGCTTTTCAAATAAGATTTAAAGGGCACGGGGATACTGGTTAGCCGCATTTTCATGGCCCAAGCAACATATTTATTGGTAGGCACAATTGCTGCGTCGGATTGATTGTGCTTAATTTTTAGGCCTTCTGGCAATATTCTTTCTACACCTAAAAAATCGTGCAACTCAAAGATCAGCTGTTCAGCATCTTGATGCAACTCGTCAAACAAAACTACTTTTACATCCTCAAAGTGGTCTAAATACGCTTTTACTTGTGTATAATACTGGGTGTTGTGCCAATAGTGTACGTCTGGTAAATAGGAAGTATCCGCTAAGCGGTCTGGCTCGGCGGCGATGGCTTTTCGTATGGACAACCCGTCGGGATCGAGTTGGTATTTTTTATTAAATTTATAATGCGACCAAATTTTATCAATGGGCTCTCTGAGAATAATAATAATTTTTGGCTGCGACCTATTTTTATAAAATTGCTTAATGTTAGCAATCGTCCGCTCGTGATAAATCAAGTAAGACGGAGAAGCCTCCCCTTTTATTTGTCCCTCTTCCGCCTCATAAAAATGACTGGCATAAGCCGTTTCATTGGTGGGCATCTCAGGCACCCGCTTTAAGATGGCTAAGTCTTTCTCTACTCCATGCGTATGTAAGTAATTGAGCTCCTTTAAGGAAGGCATATAAATACGGGGATGTTCCTGTAGATAACGATGCAGCGAGGAGGTACCTGACTTGGCTGCGCCTACTATAATGAACTCTGGAAGATGAACGGATAAATCAATCATATAAGGTAGTCTGAGAAATAGTTAAAGAATGGAAGCACAAATATCCTGAAATTGCTCCCACTGCTTTTCTTTGGAATAAAGTTGCTTTATCATAGCATGGCCGTTCGTAGCCAACTGCTCCCGCTCCGTTTCTGCTTTTAGATAATAATCAATTTTTTGAATCAAGTTTTCGTAATTGGTATACGTTGCAAACGTCTCGCCTTCTACAAACCCCTCGGGATAGATCCCCTCATCGGATAGCAGGAGAGCCCCACAGCCCGTTGCCTCAAAATTACGCATGTTAACTTTGTATTGCCCTGAAAAGTCCACTGCCGCATTGACCACGATTTTACTTTTAGCAATGGTTTCATAGAGCGATGCCCCAAAAAGTGGCGGGTCTCGATGGTCATGGATGATGCGCGGGGGAAAGACCAACTTTCTAATTCTTCCTATTAACGGCAAATCGATGTAGGGTTTTGTCTTTACCTTACACAGCAAATGAATCTTGACGTTGTAGTCAGCATCTACTTTGTATTGCATCAATTGATCCATCAAAGTGTTTCTCGTCTTGAAATATTCCCCCATGTATTGCCCATAAAACAACACATCAATAGGCCGTTTTTTATTGGTGGCCACCTCTTCCATTTGTGTGGTGACCGCAGGATTAAAATAAACATTCTTATGCTGGTCCTGAGGACTAGGCTCTAAGTCAGCGGGTAGATTTGTCAACCGAATCGAATAGGCTGAAAAATCCATCTCGTCATTAATGGGCGCGGCAAACCAACATATCTTTTTAGGTTGGTTTGGAATGTTCTTAATCTCTTCGGTCGTAAAAGCAAAGGGCTGCAAATTGTAAATCACATCAGGCTTGAACGCCGCTATTTGTGCCCACAAGATTTCTTTCAACTCTTTGTAGACCAATCCATTTTCAGCCGCCCATTTTTTTTGTAAGCGCTCGTAATCCCAAACCGTATACCCTATGTTATCCCAATCAAAATCCAGAATCGGCTTTAATATATGAGTCGAATAAAAACCATCCGTTAGATACAGTTCTTTCAATTCTCGATAAGAAAGCCCCTCCAATACAGCGGCATATTTTTGCTCAAATTGCTGCGTATTTGGTGCCACTTGCTTTACAAATTGAAAAATTCTCATAAGGTACGTTTTGGAAATTATAGGTAGAAACTAGTTAAGGCTGGTACTCTTGAAAGGTAGCGTAATCACGGATATAATCCGCTTCCTCGTAAGGCAACGACGCCAAGCAAAGCAGCACGGCATTGTGCGAAAATTGTATTCGTCGCCAATACCCAGGAGGCACATAAATCCCCTTACTGGGTTCATCAAGGGTGAATTCAAATAATTTACCCGCCTTGTCCTCAAATTCAAATTTAATAATCCCCGATACACTCACAATAATTTGTTCGAGTGCTTGGTGGGCGTGGTTACCGCGCTCTACGTGGTTGGGCGTAAAATACGTCCAATACACCCGCTGTATGTCAAAAGGAACATTCTTAGAGAGTTCGGCTACGCTAATATACCCTAAGTTAGGTGTTCCAATCTTATCAAAATGAACCAACTGTGGCTCACTAGCTTTTTTAATCGACATAATGTCTACAATTTAGTGGGAGGCCTGTAGGCCTTGTTAAGCGGGTTTCAACGCGTTGAGGCAATCTGCGACGGTCGCTTGCTGCTCGGCTGTCAGTTCTGCAAACATTGGCAACGACAAAATTTCTTGGGTCACCTGATGTGCCACAGGAAAATCACTCGCTTGATAGCCGCGCTCCGCATAACAGGCCAAGAACGGCAAGGCCGTTGGGTAGTGAATTGCAGTTCCAATGTTATGGTCTTGCAACTGCTGCATTAACGCATCGCGCGCTTGGCTACGAATCACATACAAATGAAAAACATGGCGGCCATCCTCCAACACCTTTGGTAACGTCAAGCCACTATCGGCTAATAAAGCATCGTAGCGTTTTGCATTGGCAATACGGGCTTCTGTCCATTGCTCCAAATGGGGCAACTTGACCGATAACACCGCCGCTTGTAAGCCATCCAATCGACTGTTGCGGCCTTCGATCAAGTGGTTGTGCTTGCCCTCTTGACCGTGGTTGCTAATTTGGCGCGCAATCAGTGCGATGGTAGCATCATTGGTCACCATTCCACCTGCATCACCATAAGCACCGAGGTTCTTACCAGGATAAAAAGAGAAAGACGCGCAATGTCCAAAAGTACCAATTTTTTGCCCCTGAATAGTCGCGCCATGCGCTTGGGCACAATCTTCTAAGACTTTGATTCCGTGCTCATTGGCGATTTTCATCAAACGCGGCATATCAACGGGCTGGCCGTATAAATGCACAGGAATAATAACCTTAGTTCGCGCTGTAATCGCAGCTTCTACTTGGTCTAGATCAATGGTATAATACACAGGATCAACATCCACAAAAACAGGCGTCCCCCCTAAGGTTGACACGGCTTCTGAAGTCGATATCCAAGAAATAGCGGGCACTAAGACCTCATCGCCAGGGCCTACCCCCAACACTTGCAATAGAATTTCTAAGGAATCAGTGCCATTAGCGCAAGCCACACAATGTTCTACGCCCAAGTAAGCGGCAAATTCGCGCTCAAACTTGGCGGCGTAATCGCCTCCAATAAAGGCAGTAGTATCAATGACAGATTGCATCGCCGCATCTAATTCTTCTTTGATGCTTTGGTATTGAGCGGTTAAATCTACAAATGGTATCATCGTTCTATATTAATAGTTAATTTATTGCCATTAATTAAGGCATATGGTGGTTCAAAACCAGGCATGGAAGTCGCTCGGACATGCCGCCATATTTTATCGGCATTCCAATTTAGATCAATTTCTTTAGCACTGGCAATCTCTTTCCGATAATGGGTAGAGGTGGTTCTTTTATCCAAATATTCTTCTTGGGGAATAGGGCGCATTTCCCCGTTCAACACAGGGCCAATTTTATCGGCAAACAAGGTACGCGAGGCAGCTAAGGTCAAGTCGTATAATTGATCGACAAAGCAGTCTTCGGGAATAGAAAAGCGCCGCTCTGCCAAAATAGCTCCCGAATCAATCCCCTCATCCATAAGGTGCAATGTCGTTCCAAATTCTTTTTTTCCATCAATCAGGGCAAAAGTAAATTGGTTACAGCCCCTGTACTCAGGCAAAGGAGCCATGTGCAAGTTAATCGCTTGCTTGCTAGCTATAGCCAAATGGCTTTTTTTTAGAATTTGATGGTATTGTACAGAAATCAAATAATCACAAGAGGCATGCTCCAAAGCCTGCAAGTTCTCCAATACCGCAACCCCGTGTTCCCGCGCCAAATCTCCTAAATCCGCCTTGCCTAAGCGGTTGGTATTATTGGTCAAAATACCTATTATTTCTATGTCATAGGCTTTCTGTTGTTGCAATAGATGTTCCAAACAAAAATATCCGATGGGTTTTGACCCTAAAAAAATAACTTGACGTGGCATAAGCTGTTTTATTTACAAATTTGATCTAGATAAACACGCTTATAACATTCTCAATAAGCGCGTATATCTGACAAGTATAGTACTTCGGTTTATTAGAGGTTATTATCGTCCACCGTCTTTCTCTATTTCTTGATATATTTTGTCAATAATTTCTACCGTCTTTAAGCCCTCAAACATATTCGTTGTGATTTCGCCGCCCTTCAACAAGACATCTGCTACATTTTCATAGACTCTATCGTGGTTGGACATAGAGCCCTTGTATTGTCCGTAGTTGTTGGCGGTATTGCCTTCGGGCAAATTTTCGATCCGCACCCCTTCAATGTTTTGGTATTCTAATTCGTTGAGGTATTGTCCCCCAATTTTCACGGTTCCTTTGTCCCCAAAAATAGTCAAGGAGCCTTCCATATTGCCTCCATAACTGTTAACGGTGTAATTGATTGTTCCTACGGCATTATTGTAAAAGCGCAAAATCACCACGCCTGTATCTTCAAATTCGGTCACCCCTTGGTGGCAATAGTTGTCTCCAAAAGCCTTGACCTCTTTCACATCACCTACCAAATAGTAGAGCAAATCTACAAAATGACTGAATTGTGTGTACAAGGTTCCCCCATCTAAATTACGGCTCCCCTTCCAACTATTCTTATAATAATCCTCGTTTCTATTCCAAAAACAAGACAACTGCACGCTATTGATGCGCCCTAACTGTCCTTGATCAATGGCTTCCTTAATAGCCTCGACAGGTGGGTTGTAGCGGTTTTGTTTGATGACAAACAAGCGCCTATTGGCTTTTTCTGCTGCCTTGATCATCTCGCCACAGTCGTAAACAGAGATTGCCATTGGTTTTTCGCACAACACGTGTTTACCTGCTTTGAGTCCTGCAATACTGTGGCGCGCGTGCCAACCATTGGGGCTACAAATGGAGATGACATCGACCTCACTGCCCGCTAAGAGGGCTTCGATGCTGTCAAAGGCCTGCGCTTGGTAGGCATCTCCCAGTAGTTCCGCCCGTTCGGGAACAATGTCACAAACAGCGGTTAATTCTATCCCGTCTGTATTGTTGATGTGTTTGGCGTGGCGTTGGGCGATTCGGCCACAGCCAATAATCCCAAATTTTAAACTTTTCATTAGAGCTATTCAAGTGTCTTTTTAATAAACTAGGTGGCCAACAACCTTCTTTTTAGGTGTCGCCAACTTATGCGATATAAGCAACCTATTCTTTGTCCTATAACTACTACTTACTAGTACTTTTTTTATCCAATTTGACAAACCCTTATCCATTCAGGTTTGTAATGCTACAATTTCTTCGTTTCCTTGGCCTTCTTTTTTCCTTAGTTAAGTTATTGATAATATTATCGCTCAACAATTCAGGAAATAAGCACTGTATTCTTCTAACGTCTTAAATTACTTAAAGCTGTTCTAACTCTCTAAATAAATTTTCCCATCGAGGAATAGCCACCCCATGTCCAAAGGTAGTCCGAATAATAGCGCGGTTCTTAAATTGTTGCTGCCAGTCCGCTTGTGCGATTAAATTGGTCAACGTAGTCGGCAATTCCTCTACCTGATCGATTTCTAAATACCTTGCTCCTGCACGTCTCACCAACCCATAAGGCAACCAACTGCCCACAATCACCGCTTTATCCAAGTACATCAATTCCAGCATACTCGCATTACAAGCATCCGTTTCTCGAACATTAACAAAAATATCGGCCAAGTTATAAAAGGTCGCAATATCCTCATCACTCAAATATTCCGTCAACTGGGTATAACTATAAGGCGTTTGGTGCAACCCTGCTTTCACTTGTTCCAAATAGGCCACATCATTATTTCCATAGGTCATCGGAAAGACCAAATGAAGCTTTTCTTGGATAGCTTTGGGCAAGGTCTCTAAGGCTTCCAATACTTCCAAATGCTGCATTCCCTTCGCTCCGCAATACCCAATAACCAATACTAATTTATGGGTGGGTATTTGCCACGTTTGACGCATTTTTTCTTGCAAAGCAGGTGTTTTTCTACCTTGGTCTAAGTTATTAAAACGTTCATCCGCAATACCATAAAAACTAATTCTCACCTTATCTTTTAACGCACGGCCATACTTAGCCAATAAGATTTCTCTTAAATCTAAGCTCTGTATGGTAATCATACTGGCCTTTTGCAACAACTCCAATTGCTCTTGGTAAACCTTTACGCCTGCGGTTTGCAACAAATCACTGCCCCAAAATGTCAACATCACCTTGTGTGTCGGCAATAAAAACTTGGTATAGCGGGTTGAGGGTGTATCAATATAATTGAATTGAATCATCTCGTAGCTAGCAAACAAAGCTTGGTAATAGCGATCCCTTAGCAACCCTCTTGCTGCATTAATAACCGACTGCTTAAGAGAACTCTTTGTTGTTTGTGTTTGGCGATGTTGCCACCAATACCGAATAAACGTCAAGGAGGGCAGCACCGCATACAATTCCCGAAGTGCCCAAGTAGGGGTCTCATGAATAACTTCAAAGCGTGCGCGTTCTTCTTCCGTCAAGGTAACCCCTGGGCGATTTAACCCCAGTACCCCAATTTTATAATGCGGAAAAGTGTGCTTTAAATTGGCGGCAAATGGTGCCATCAAATTATAACTAATATGTCCTGCTAATAAGACGTTCATTGGAAGCGTTTTTTGAAGGCGACTTGTGTTTTGTTGTACTCGTCCCAGTTGCCAATGTCCATCCAAGCCCCTTCGCTAATGGGAAAAACCCCAATACTACCGCCGTTTGCACGAATTTGCTCAAATAAATCGGTAATGTCAAAAAAGCGGTCTGCTGGAATCTGATCCAACAACCTAGGCTCTAATAAATACATCCCCGTATTTACAAAAAAGGTCAAATCGGGCTTTTCTTGTACGGCCTCCAATTTTCCGTTGTCACTCACTTCCAAAATCCCGTAGGGAATTTTATAGTTTTTTAAGGCCGCTACGATCGTTAAATCATAGTCGTGCTCCTTGTGAAAGTCGTAAATTTCCAAGTAATCTTGATCGACCAAAATGTCGCAATTGCTCACAAAAAAGGTCTTGTCAATTTTGCCTTTGAGCATGGATAAACTCCCTGCAGTGCCTCTGGGGAAGTCCTCTTCAAAGTAATCAATCGTATAATTGGTATCTAATTCCTCAAAGTACTGCTTAATCATTGCTGCCTTATAATTGACGGAGCAATAGAATTGTAAGCAACCAATTTTATTAAAGCTATTGACAATGTGTTCCATAATGGCCTTATTGCCAATGGGTACCAAGGGTTTGGGAATGATGTTGGTAATGGGGCGCAAACGCGTGCCTTTTCCCCCTGCCATAATCACCACAGGCACTTCTAAAGAACGATTACTGCCCTGTTCTTCCTCCAGCAAATCATCCCAAAAGTAAATCTTGACCAACTCGTTGTCGTCGTTGATAACGGGCATGAACTCGCAGCGCAGGGCCAACATTCGCGCGCGGATTTCCTCTTCGCTAGCCGCCGTAGACGACACGTTGACCCGTGCTTTATCCCTTAGAATATGGGCAATCGGCACGTTCATCTCCTTCCCTTTGATAATGCCGCGTTGGATGTCTCCAATGCTCAACAAGGACTTGTATTTGTCGTTTTCGGTGACAATCAGCAACTTGTGGTTGACGACATCCATTTGTAGCAACGCATCTAAAATCGTGGCTTCTACGTGGATGCATAAATCGTCTATTTCTTTAGATAGCATAGTGTTCTAATTTAAGCGTTCGCTTTGTAGCGCAATACATTTTTGGACTCTTGGGCGGGGTCGATGTTTTTCTCTTCGCGCCATTGTTCCAATACCGCTTGATAGGCGGCAGGGTGGTGGACTTTCTTACCAATATGAAAAGCGCCGCGTTGGCTGCTGAAATTCATTTTGAACTTTAATAGGGAATTTTTGGGGTCGTTGGTGCTGCCGCCACCTAAATGGAAGCCCTTGCGGCCGCGTTCTTGCGCTGCTTGCATAGCGGTATATAAGAGCAAATTATTAGCCGCGAGCTTGGCATGGGCGCGATTTCTAGCCGATAAATGATAATGGGCATAGTCTCCATATTCTAAGACTAAAATAGCCCCTACCAATTCCCCTTCTAACAAGGCTTGGTAAACATACGCCTCTGGTAAGCTCGCTTGAATTTGCAGAAAGTAAGACAAGGGAAAAAAGTAGAAATCAGCCGCACTCAAATCGTTCATCGTTTGTTCATACAGACCATGAAACTGTTCAAACGCCTCTTTTGTTTGGGCTTGTTCTACCACAACCCCCGCCCGCTCGGCTTTCCGAATCATATTGCGGTTCGTCCCTGAAAATTCCTGTTTCCACAGCGTTTCCAATGGTTGTTCCAAGTCTACAAAAACCGTTGGTCGATCATAAATAACGGTCATATAATCTTGGGCAGCCGTTTCGTTTTTCAACAAAGGATGGAAAGCGCGTAAACTCGGCCAAAATAGGTTGCTTGGCACAATAATCGGCAAAAGCCGTATAAAATTCCTTATAAAAAGAAGCCTCCTTTACCGCAAACAAAGACCCATTATACCCATAACACCCTTCTACATCATAATAAGCAGCATTGCCATAGGCTACTTTTTGTAACAAAAAAGGATAAAACCCTTTGCCCGCTGGCGACTCCAGATAAAAGCCGACGGCCTGCCCTTCTCCCAGCGCTTCGTACAGCGCGTAGTAAGCGGGGGTAAAGTAGATATCTTGTTGGGCAATTGGAAACTGCTCCAAAAGACGCTGCCACACTGCTTTATCTTTAATTACTTCATACATTAAACTCTTCTTTTAAAATGGCCATAATCACTTCGTTGTGAAACTGCCCTTCCTTGAAAACACTTTGACGCGTGGTACCTTCTTTTTTAAAGCTTAGGCGTTCGTGTAGCTTTAGAGTAAGTTCGTTATGTTCCAAAATTTTCGCAAATACTCGCTGCAATCCCAAGTGATTGAAGGCAAAGTTTAATACCAACCTAATCGCTTCCTTAGACAGGCCCTTACCTTTGTAAGCTTCCTCTCCAAAATAAATGGCATACTCACAATGGCGGTGAATACGGTGGATATCTTTAAGTACCACAATACCAATCAATACACCATCTTCTACGTGCTCCACACCCAGTACGGTAGTTGGAAAATTACTATATAAAATGTTGTCGTACCAGCGCTCTTCCATCTCTCGATTGATAGGAAAGGGATGACTCGAATATAGTTGTTTGATTATGGGTTGATTGTGCCAAGCCAATGTTGTATCGATATCAGATTTGGTTAAGGCTCTCAATTGAACTCTACTCATCATATAATTAGTTTAAAATAGGTAATAAAAAGTAACTATTAGGCACGTAAACGCACGCTACTAGGAATATTAACTACTCGCGCCGCTAAATGCGTAGAAACAGGCAATGGGCCACGAATACTATTTTCGTATTGCGGTAAGCTGTTCATCAGGTCCCAGATGGGCCGCGTCATAATAGCCGCGCTATTGGTCGCCTCCAAAAAAGCTTCCTTGGCGGCGTTGTCCTTTAGCAGCACTGTTTGGAGCCAAAAATTAGCGGTCGTGCCTTCGCGTTCCCAAATAAAAGTTGGTTCCTGCCCTTCAAAAAAAGCACGGTAGCTGCTGGCCAATTCTCGTTTGTTTTCTAAAAACTGAGGCAGGGTTTCCAGTTGTGCCAAAGCCAAAGCAGCGTTCACATTTGGCATTCTATAATTAAAGCCCACTTCTTCGTGGCGATACGCCCAACGGTGAGGCATTTTGGCAGTTGTGGTCAAGTGCTTGATGCGTTTGCCCAGGGCTTCGTCATTGGTGATGACACAGCCGCCGCCGCCTGCAGTGGCTACTTTATTGCCATTAAAACTAAACACCCCCAAGGTACCAAATGTCCCTGTGTGTTGCTCGCCGATGTAGCTGCCCAAAGATTCTGCGGCATCCTCTACCACTGGAATGTTCCAAGCTTGGCAAAGGGCGACTAACTCCTCTATTCGACAAGGAAATCCGAAGGTGTGCATCGGAACACAAGCTTTGATCGTTTTGCCAGTAGCTTGGTGTTGACATTCGCCATTGACCAATTGACACTCCTCTTCCAAGAAGCTTTTTAGCGCATCAGGAGACAAGCCCATCGTATCGGCCTCTACATCGACGAAGACAGGTTCCGCCCCTGTGTAAGCGATGGCGTTGCAAGTAGCGACAAAGGTTAAGGGTTGGGTAATGACCAAATCACCGCGTCCGACTTCCAAGACGTGGAGGGCAATGTGCAACCCACTTGTCCCATTGACTACTGCCGTGGCGTGGTTAGCGCCTGTAATCGCACACATTTTTTCTTCAAACTGATCGACAAATTTTCCGACCGAAGAAACGAAGGTAGAATCAATACATTCGCTCAGGTAAGCTTTTTCATTGCCAATAAAAACAGGCGCATGCAAGGGAATAAAAGCGGTGGGTTCTGCAAATTGTTCTCTGACAAAATCTACAAGTGCTTTCATGATAATTTATAGTATTGAAGTTGTTGGAAGAAAGGCGGGAGGTAGCTTTTTGGGTGGGAAGAGCATTTCTTTTCTTCCCACCCCAAAAGCGAGTTTAGATATTTTTGTACTTACCGTCGTCTACATTGTCAAAAAAGCCTTCTTGAACCACTTGTTTTAGTTGGGTGATGCCTTTGGGCACTTTGATGGTAACGGCAAAGCCTAATTCGTTCTTTATTTTATCAAAATTGACCCGATAGTCGCGGGGATCTTCGTTCTTCTGAACATACTTGATCTTGGCATCAGGAATTTGCTTGACGATCTCTTCTACGATCATTTTTTTGGTATAATTCTCTGAGGTATCCCCAACATTAAACACTTCGTAGGCTACCTTTTCAACGTCCGATTCTAAGACCAATACCACAGAGCGCGCCAAGTCGTAGACATGGCAATAAGGCCGCCAGAATTGCTCTCCAAAAATCACCAATTCTCTACCCATTGCCAATTCTTTAGTAAATTCGTTGACGGTTAAGTCAAATCGTGGACGACCCGATAAGCCGTAGACGGTAGAGAAACGCAAAGAAGTAGGCTTGCAGGTATTGTCTTGGGGTTGGTTCAATAGAAATTCTTCCGAGGCTACTTTAGTTTCAGCGTATAGAGAAACAGGCGCTAATTTAGATGTTTCTGATACAAAATCATCGCCTTCCATTTTGCCGTAGTTGCTACAAGTAGAGGCAAAAACAAAGCGTTTTACGCCCAATTCGTTGGCGATGTTGTACAACAATTTCGTCGCTTCGAGGTTGGTGGCTCTAGCCAAATCGGGTTGTTGGGAACAAGCAGGATCGCCAACAATAGCGGCCAAGTTGGCTACGCCCCAAACACCGTCTAAGGCCTTGCGGACATCGTCCTCGTTGCGCACATCGCCCTTTTGAAATTCAAACTCGGCATAGTTAAACAACTCTAGCAGAGATTCCGCGCCAAACATCAAGTTGTCGAGCACCCGCACTTCGTAGCCTTTTCTCAAAAGAATGCGCACTAATACGCTGCCGATGTAACCTGCGCCACCCGTGACTAGTATCTTTTTCATTGTTTCTATTTTTTAACGTTGTTTAAAGTGTATTGAAGCAGTTTTATGCTATTCGTAATAACCGTACTGCTTCAAGTCGTATTGTTGGTATAATTGATCTAAGGCCGCATTGGTATCCTGATAGTTCTTCAGTAGCTCCTTTAGATAGTCTTCTTCTTTTTCGGTAAAGGTCTTGCCGAAACGCAAAAAATTGGAATGCTGCAATTTAAGGCGGTGACGGGTTGTGTCAAACCAGCGCTTCGGAATAATATAATCAACAGACACTTGCGTTTGACAAAATTTATTAATCATCCGCATCCAAGTAATTTGATAACCACTCAAAGAGCGGTTGATCGCTACTTTTTTCTTTTCTATGGCTTGAAAATTTTCGTCGGAAAATTCGTTCAGCAACGCCAAAAATTTCGGCTGGTCTGCTTTTAGCAGCTCATGCGGCAATACCAAAATATTCTCTGCGCCAAAAACAGCTGCATAGCTGTTATAGGTCGCTAAATAGTCAAACGTATTCAAATCAATTCTCGGCTTTTCCAAGACGGTTTGATCTAGAAACATCTGCACTTTATTGGTACCGCCCGAGGCTACCCATTGCGCATACAGCGATTTCAAAAACTCATCTTGCTTACGGATGGTCATTAATATTTTGACAGGGCGGTCACCAAATACTTTTTTTAAGCGAGCGGGAATCACATCAATCAATGTAGCCCCTTCCCCTAAAGGTCCGATGAAGCTTTCGAAAGAAATATAGTGGTCTTCTTCGGCATATACTTCCTGCAAAGCGTTGTAATCAATAGAGCGATCAGCGCGCCAAGCTACATCCAAGAGCTTGTATTGCACCATTTCTCGGTGCCCATGAAAACGGTGCTGTTGGCATTGCGGAAAAATATCTTTTTGCAAAAAGGTGGTACCCGTTCTGTGATAGCCGATGTGTATAATTGTTGCCATTGCTATGCTAAGATTATAAAATTAAACGAGAAGCGATTGTACTTCCTAGTACACAAAGCGCGCATCAATAATGGCACAGTTGCGGCGGCGGTTAATCACCCCTGAATTGTAATAATCAGCCGCTTCTACTTCTAATGATTTTGCTTTATCCATGACATCGACCAAGTCTTCTGCTTGGGTTCCTCTATCCGATATCAAGAAGCGGACATAATAGCTGCCGCCTGTTAATTTCAGGCTGGGATATTCTATCTCAAAATAGCCTTTACCCATCTGTAGAGGAATCGTCGCCCCTGACTCTTGGCTGCTATGAGCGGCAATTAAATGTTCGTTCTTATCCCAAATGGTGATCCCTACTAAAGGATGCCCAATGGGCTGTGTTTGGAGGTAATGGAAGCGCATTTTGACGTAATCGCCTGCGGCAATAATGGGCAGCGGCTCGTCGTTTTTACCCAAGGTATTCTATGTCTGTAATGCGTAATTTTCCGCTTCCTGTGCGGTCGGTTCGTTCGGCAATGGTCAATCCTTCCACGTCGCCACCTTTCGTCAAGTAGTGCGCAACGCTCTCTTCGGTCGTTCCTTTAAAGTCAACTTGCCCATTTTCTAAGACAATACCACGGGTACACAAGTTGCGAATACTGGCCATATTGTGGCTTACAAACAACACAGTACGGCCGCCCCCTTGGCTCACTTCTTTCATTTTACCAATGGCTTTTTTCTGAAATTCGGCATCACCGACCGCCAATACTTCGTCTACGATCATAATCTCAGGTTCCAAAAAGGCCGCTACGGCAAAACCTAAGCGCACACGCATGCCAGAGGAATAGCGTTTGACGGGCGTATCAATGTAGAGCGCACAACCTGCAAAATCTACAATTTCATCAAATTTCTTACTGATCTCTCGGTGCGACATCCCCAAAATGGCTCCATTCAAGTAAATGTTTTCTCGGGCAGTCATTTCGGGGTGCATTCCTGTACCGACTTCTAATAAGGAAGCAATACGGCCTTTGGCTTTGACAGATCCTATAGTGGGCGAGGTGATTCTAGAAATGAGTTTGAGTAAGGTAGATTTACCTGCGCCATTTTTTCCAATGATGCCAACCACTTCGCCGCGTTCAATTTGCATGTTAATATCGCGGAGCGCCCAAACAAAGTCTGATTCGGCTTTTTTGGTGCGGTCATTAACCTGTCCTACAATGCTGTAAGGATCTTCTTTTCCTCTAACTTTTGCCCAGAAGCGGTTGAGATCTTGTGTCAAACTTCCTGTTCCGATTTCTCCGAGTCGATACTGCTTGGACAACTGCTCTATATGGAGTACTATATCTGACATGCCTTTGTTCTTTTGTTATAGGAGGTAGAATGTTGGTTGTAACAATGTTCTTCCATGATTCATCGTGATAATAATAACGGCAAGCTATACGGTATCAATAAAACTCCGCTCTGTTTTATTAAATATCAAAACCCCCAAGATTACGACTATTACCATAAATCCACCTGCGTACAGCAAGCCACCCGCACTGAGTAACCCTTCTCCTAAAAAAACATATTTGAAAGCCTCAATAACGTGTGAAAGGGGGTTGTAAAAGAGGAGTTGTTTCAAGGTTCCATCGGGCAAGGTGCTCATTGGATAAATTACAGGAGTAGCGTACATCAACAACTGCACCCCAAATTGTAGCAAAAATTTCAAGTCTCTATACTTAGTAGTCATAGCGCTGAAAATCAATCCCATACCTAGACCTAAACCCGCCATTAATAAAACGAGCAAGGGCAATAACCAACTATACTCCCAAACAAACCGAATGGCACTCCCTGCAAAAAAGAAGTACGTGTACACGATTAGAAACAACACGAGTTGTATAAAAAACTTAATCAACCCTGAAACAACCTGAGAAAGCGGAATGATTAATCGAGGGAAATAAACCTTGCCAAAGATGTTTGCATTCTGGGTAAAAATATCAGACGTCTTTATGAAACAATCCGAAAAATACGTCCAAATGATAATTCCCCCCAAGTAGAACAAGGCAGGAGGTACGGTACCCACTTCAATTTTGGCAATGGTGCCAAAAACTACCAAAAACATAAACATCGTCATCATGGGTTGGATAACGAACCAAAGCGGGCCTAAAACCGTCTGCTTGTAGACCGTCACAATATCGCGTTTGACAAACATTAACAGCAAATCACGATAGTCCCACAGTTCTTTCAAGTCAATTTCTAGTAAACCTCGGTGTGGTTGTATGACTAAATCCCAATTCTTATTCATGTAATTGTCTTTCTATTAGAATGATAATACGATAGTTCTCCAACGTGCTGTTGGTAAGGGGGTAGGAATGGCATGAGGAAGGGCAAAGATAGGCTTTAGCGCTGAATAACAAAAGATTCCTGTGCCTTTTTAACTTGTTCAACTACTGCTGTTGCTACTCAAAAAAAGTCCTATATACAAGGCGGTTATGCCAATACACAGACTTGCCAACATATAGGCCAAAGCACTCCATCTTAAGCCTTCTTCTGCTAAAGCAAACGCCTCGCCCGAAAAAGTACTAAAAGTGCTAAAGCCACCACAGAATCCTGTTGCAGCTAGCAATTTCCAAGGCCCTGCCCAACCATAACGGCTGCTGTAGCCTGTCACCAACCCTAAACTTAAACAGGCGAATCCATTCGCAACCAAAGTAGCCCAAGGAAAAGTAGTACTATCTATATAGTAGCTCAATCCATAACGACATAGGCTCCCCAAGCCCCCACCCACAAAAACTGCAAGTAAATTAAGCATGACGTTGACGTATTTGTTTACGATACAAAAACCACTCAACGACTGCTGTCAATAAAATGCCCATTAAGGCAATGATACCCAGTAAGGGCAACGTACCAATCTCTTGAAAGAAAAATACGACTGCTATAAATACTAAATTGACAACTCCGAGAATCCCTGTCGCTTGCAAGTGGCTACAGCCCAAATCCAACAACAAATGATGAATGTGGGTGCGGTCAGGATCGAACGGAGAGCGCCCTTTGAGAATACGCAAAGTAAACACCCGTAACGTGTCAAATAATGGAATCACTAGAATACCCACGGCTACAGCAGGCACGGACTGCACGGTATACTCATACGGAATAAGGGGGTTTCCCTGCTCTTGAATAAAAGATACCGCCAAGATAGAGGCTGTAAGCCCAATCAAAAGCGAGCCTGTATCCCCCATGAAAATCTCCGCCGCCAAGTTGTAGCGCAAAAAAGCCACCAAAGAGCCCGCCAAGGCTCCCGATAAAATAGCTAAATCAGGTCGCCCCACACTGTAAAACCAGTAGCCAAACGTGCCACAAATAATACAGCCAATCGTTCCCGACAGGGCATTGATCCCATCAATCAGATTAAAAGCATTGATTACTACGACCATAGTAAAAACCGTCAAAGGAATGCCAATCAAGTCGGGAATGGCGTAAATGCCAAAAATCCCGTATAAACTAGAGAGCTGAATCTTAGCAAAGTAGACGAGTATGAAGGCTGCAAAAAGCTGCCCCGCAAATTTCTTGGAGGGGGTAAGTGGTATAATATCGTCCTTGGCTCCAATGAGAAAAATCACAATGAACGCACAAAGAATATACTGCAAATGGGACGGTTGATCGTGAAAGGGTACCCAGAACGTAGTCGAAAAAATGAGCCCTGCAAAGATCCCCAAACCGCCCAGAGTAGGCACACTCTTGGAGTGGGAGCGCCGCTCTCCTGGCTCATCTACCAAATTCTTGACCTCCGCTATTTTGATAATAGAGGGAATGGCAAAGTAGGTAATTAG
Organism: uncultured Saprospiraceae bacterium; assembly: GCA_963837355.1. GTDB lineage: Bacteria > Bacteroidota > Bacteroidia > Chitinophagales > Saprospiraceae > Aureispira. Next base: position 256,357 of record CAWIMY010000002.1, read on the forward strand.
AAAAGCTGTTAGAAAAGCAGGTATAATATCGTACATCGTCGCGCGCGTTATTGAAATAACTTCATTGGTGATACTAGCCATCTGCGGACGTACTATTGGGAATGGTACGGGAGATCACTAGTCGTAAACAAGGCGTTCTTTGAGGATAACCCTTCAAAAGTACAAGAAGTTGTTTAAAAAAGCAGGGAACAATTGTAAAGAAGCCGTTTCAACGCTTTTTTTGATCCCAAAAGACAGTTTTGCCCCCTTTGTCCACAAAAAAAGAGATGTCGGTCTATTGTATTGACCGACATCTCCCTATAAGAGTAGTATAGTATATACGCTATTTAGCGCGTTACCTTAATTTCTGCACGGCGATTGCGTTGTTTGCCCTCTTCCGTCGTATTGTCATCCATTGGATATTGCTCGCCATAGGCGTTGTATTTCAAACGGCGGTCGCTAATGCCCTTGCCCATGATGTATTTAAGTACGGCTTTGGCGCGACGCTCCGACAATTGGCGGTTGTAATTGGCGCTTCCATCACTGTCGGCATGGCCCCCTACTTGTAATTCTAAACGGGCGCACTTTTGCATCGCATCTACTACGCGGTTCAGTTGGCGCAACGACGATTGATCCGCGCTGGCAGCATCGTAATCAAAGTAAATGGCTGCTGTGAGCGTTTGCAAATTAATGCGGTTACAATCGGCTGCCTCGGCAGGGGTCAATGGTACTTCGTTGACAGGGTTGATATAAATGTTGTCGTTGTTGGGCTGGCCAGTATAGTTGATGGCATTCGGATTTTTTCTGGGGTTGTAGACATCATCATTTCTACGCACCACGCCGCCGCCACCTGGGCGATCAGGTGTATTCCCTTCTCCAATTTTAATCCCTGGTTTATTAGGATCTCCTGCACAGTTGTTGATTTGCTTTTTACTAATAAGGCCATTGCTGCTAAAAGCGTAGCCCTCATCGTCAATCCGCACCATCAGCCCTTCTACGTTGCGGATATAACCGTCTCTACCATAAATATAATCTTGGGTACTGGTAATAAATGTCCCACAATCATCCACAATATCGCCTGCTACGATGGTGACAATCCGATCATTTCTATCGTATAATTTGCCGTCGTAACTTTTGTAATACCCGCGCTCGGCTAGACCACTTACTTTGGCAGGGTGCCCATATTGGGCAACGATTGCCATCATATCGCCAATGGCCAAGGGGCAACCGTCAAATTCGGCAACTCCGAACAATTCGGGGCAAGCATCCAATTCATCTTTGATGCTATCACCATCTTTGTCGGGGCAACCATTGGCCGTAAACAAACCGCGCTGCTCAGGGCATTCATCTTGTTCGTTCTTCACGCCATCACCATCCAAATCCGAGGGATCAATATCGGGGCAGCCTGTGGCACGTTCGCCATAAGCATCGGGGCATTCGTCCTCTGGATCAATGATGCCGTCATAATCTCTATCCAAGCAACCCATCAAGTTGGCATAGCCTTTATCGTCGGGGCAGCGGTCTTCAGCGTCTTGAATGCCATCCAAATCGGCATCAGGGCAACCAAAGGTACGCGCTGTTCCAAAGATGTAAGGACATTGATCCACATCGTTAGGAACGCCGTCGTAATCATCGTCGGGCGCTTTTCGGTTATTGCTTGCCACAGTATTATCGTCGTTTTTGCTAGTGCCTTTGGTGGAGCCACAGCTCAACAAGAGCGAAAATGCCAGTGCATAAAAAAACAGGAACGGTACTTTCATGGTTCTATTTATGAATTATAATGGTGCGTTAGAACTGCGATTGGAAGCGGCGACAAAAAGGCTTGCCAAGCGAGCAACTACAAAAATAACATTTTAAACGAATTATCGGTTACAAAAAGCTACAAAACAAACTTTTAGCCCGTAATACCTTGCCAACGTTAGCACTTAGGCAATTGTTCCTGTTCCGCAAAAAAATATCCCTAGCCGCGCGCGAGCAAGGCGCAGCGCGCGGCTAGGGAATGCAATTCCCTACAACTGGCGCAACAACACGCGCATATCCACGCGCGCACCAATGTGTGCTTCCAACGCCTCTATAGCAATGCGTTCTTGCTGCATGCTATCGCGCTCGCGAATCGTGACGGTACCATCTTCCAAGGTCTGGCCGTCAATCGTCACACAAAACGGTGTCCCCAATTCATCCTGACGGCGATAGCGACGTCCGGGACTGTCTTTTTCATCGTATTGGCACTCAAACGAGTACTTCAACTCATCGTAAATCGCGCGGGCTTTTTCCGTTAATTGAGCGTCGTTCTTTACCAAGGGTAGAATCGCACACTTAATTGGCGCAATCGCAGGGTGAAAACGCAACACCGTGCGGTCTTTCAGATTGCCTTTGGCATCGGGCACTTGTTCTACCTCGTAAGCATCACTCAACACCGCCAAAAACAAGCGGTCGCAACCAATAGATGTTTCTACGACATAAGGCGTGTAGCTCTCTTCAATTTCAGGATCAAAATAAGTAATATTTTTACCAGAATGTTCCTCGTGGGCCTTCAAGTCAAAATCCGTACGCGAGTGGATGCCTTCTAATTCTTTGAAACCGAAGGGAAATTCAAACTCAATATCCGCTGCCGAATCGGCGTAGTGGGCTAATTTATCGTGGTCGTGGAAGCGCAATTTGCTAGGCGTTGTACCAAGGATTTCGTGCCATTTCATGCGTTTTTCTTTCCATGTTTGGTAGAATTCTGTTTGGGTACCAGGACGCACAAAAAACTGCATCTCCATTTGCTCAAACTCCCGCATTCTAAAAATAAACTGGCGTGCGACAATCTCGTTGCGAAACGCTTTACCAATTTGGGCGATGCCGAACGGCACTTTCTGACGGGCACTATTGACTACGTTTAAGAAATTGACAAAAATACCTTGAGCCGTTTCTGGGCGCAAGTACAATTTGTCGTCGCTGGTCGCGCCGCCGCCTTGTGTCGAAAACATCAAGTTGAACTGGCGAACCTCCGTCCAGTTTTTAGAGCCTGAGTCAGGACAACCAATACCCAATTCCTCAATCAAGGCTTTGACATCCTGCAATTGGTTGCTATTTAAGGCCCTGTTCATACGGTTTAAAATTTCATCGGCGTTGGCTTGGCGGTCAAGCGTACGTTTATCCGTTGCTCTGAATTGCGCCTCGTCAAAGGAATCCCCAAAGCGTTTGCGGGCTTTGTCCACATCCTTTGTAATCTTTTTGTTGATCTTACTTTCGATATAATCTTCGATCAACGTATCCGCGCGGTAGCGTTTTTTAGAATCTTTGTTGTCAATCAACGGATCGCTAAAGGCATCGACGTGTCCAGAGGCTTTCCAAACCTTGGGGTCCATGAAAATGGCCGAATCAATTCCAACAATGTCCTCGTGTAGCTGCACCATAGAACGCCACCAGTAATTTTTGAGGTTATTTTTGAGCAAAATACCATAGGGGCCGTAATCATAAACGGCACTCAAGCCACCGTAGATATCGCTAGATTGGTATACAAAGCCGTTCTTTTTGCAGTAAGAAACGATTTCTGGAAACGTGACAGGGGTCGATTGCTCAGCCATAGTGTTGCTATATTGAAGTTCGTAATGGTCATAAAAAATAGGAAGGCTTCGTCTTTAACACCAACAAAGCCCGTATCAGGAAGTGCAAAAATAGTATTTTACAAAATAAAAAGGGCGGTAGGGGTAGTTATTTTAAACAAGTTCTATCTAGAGCACAAGAATTAGTCTACTCTACCAAATGTTGGGAAAAATCTGGCGGTGGTTCTAGGCTTTCGGTAGAAGATTCGGGCACTTGAAGATCGGGGAGTAATTGTTGCAAGGCAGCTTTTATATAAGCGCGTCTAGGCGGCGACCAATAGCGACCAAAAATGACGCGCGCCGCCGCTTTATCCCGCAAGGTCAACACTAACTGCTGCTCCTGTTTAAAAAGAAGCTGCCGCTTGTTAATAGCAACAACATCGTTGTCAGCCACTGTTAAATAAATAATGTTGGATAGTGCCATATCCTGCCGTATTCTCAGCCACCACCACCCTGTCGAAAGCAGTAATTGATCGTTCTTGGAATCTACTAGGAGACGGGTAGAACTTATCAAATACGTCAGCAACACGACACCTAGCCCATAAGAAGATAGTAGAAATGCCCCCATTATCGCTGTAAGAAAAGGCGTGGGCGTTTCTAAGCATAGGAAAATATACGTCGCTATCACCGCCATTAGACTATAGAAAAAAAGAGCGAGCACATATTTGAAGCGCTCTTCTGGGTGGTGGTTAGGAATCGTAAACAAAAAGCGGCCTTGTTGTTCTTGTAATGTCACGCCGTCTGGGGGAGCGTCTTCGAAAAAATTAGAAATAGAAAGAACAGCCATGAAAAAGTTTCACTAAAAAATGATTTATAAAATCGATATTGGTAAAGCTGTTAGCTAGTCCTCCAACACAAAGGTACAATGGGGTAATGCCGCCGCCAATTCTGCGCGCTCTACCTCTGTAAAACAGTAAGGTTCGATGTGTTTGAAGGTGAATTCTTGGAGTTGGGACATTTCTTTGAGCCATTCCCAGCCATAGATTTGCACTCTTGATACTCCTTCGGGAACGTCTTTATCACTTGCGCATTTTTCTGTACTGTCATGGTGCCTTTGAGCGAGAAAGTGGGATGGAAATAGCTCCAACAAAAGCCGTCGATTTGTGCCCGTTGCAAAGCCAAAACCGTTTGGGGCAAGGCTTGCCCTTCCTCTTCGTAAATTTCTTCGGCAATTTGAATCCAGTACTTTTTATCGGCAATAAAAGGCGGCAACTCTTTTAACGCCTCATACAACTCTGTGACCACCTGTTCGTAACAAGCGGCTCCCTTGGCCAGCTCAAAGGCCAAGTCGCGGTTGCTTCTTTCTGTCGAAAAAAAGAGGCTTCTAATTTTATCGAGTGGCGGCGCAGTAGCCATAATAGTTAAGATGTAGTCGAGTAAAGAAGGTTATAAAAGATTGGCTTCGCAATGGCGTTTCAGCGCTTTAGCTTGTTGCACAAAGCCGCGTTGCACCCGTTCTAGTGGCACCAAGCGACTGCCCCACCCGCTGAATACTTCTGTGGTAGAATAGGCAGTGTTCCCATTCGGTAAGGTTTTTAATTCTTGGGTGCGGGTTGCACTGACCATTCCAATGGTTTTGATAAAATTTTCAAAGCGGTACACCCATTTGGCCGATGGCAGCTCGGCGGTATTGGGCGGCACAAATTCGGTTACTACGTGCTTTGTTATCGCCTCTCGCCCATTTTCCAATTGCACCTGAAACGTCAAGGTAGAGCCTACTTGGGGAATTACCTGATCGGTTTCGATAGAATAGATATAGGGATTCCATTCCGAGTAGTGTTTAACGCTCGTCATTGCCGTCCAGACCTTTTCGATAGGGGCTTTTATAATAATATTGGTGGTGGCTTCTCTTATCATTGCTGGTGCTACTTCTCCCTTATTCGGTGGCGCTGGGGTCTACGCGTACTTGTTGGCCAGTTGGTGTCAGCCAAAAGTAGTTATTTTTAGGCTTTTCGGAGCCTTGTGGCTGCATTTGTATGCGTAATCTCAATTCATAGACAAATTGTACGGCAGGTTCCAGGACTTGCGGTTGAATAACAATGTCAAAATTTTCAGCGCGCAACTGGTCGTAATAATAAGTAGTTGGCTTGTACATATCTTGCGTTTTGCTACGCTCATTGATGTTGCCCATCGACACATTAGCAAAAGCTTTGTAACTTGAATAGCGGCTAGACGGATAAGCGACGCGTTTATTTTCGGCAAGGGAGCGATTCGCTTTGGTCAAGTCGATGCCCAATTGTTTTTCGTAGCCCTCCAATTGTTGAGCAATGTTTCCCATAGCGCGCTGGCGCATTTCTCCATAGACCGTTTCGTAGTTGTCCACTTGATATTCTACCGTAATCAAATCAAACACCTCAAACTTAGCCGCCGTGGTCATGATCGCGCGGAGTTGGTCGGCGTTGGTGTACCCAATGTGGATATTTTGTTGCAATTCGTAGCCCTTGGGCACTTCGTTGTTTCGATTAGAAAAAATCTTCTTATCCTTTTCGTATTCGTAGAGCGGAATAAAAGTCACGACATCAATATAGATATTGTTATCCACTATGCCCATTCCCTTCAGGGCGCTCTGAAAACCCTCTACGCGTTCTTTCATGAGTTGGTTGGTTTTGTCGGCGGTCTCGGCAATTTGCGTGAGGTTAAAAATAGCCACGTAGCGGTCAGCCGTTTGGTTGCTCAACACGCGAACCGTCAATTCTAAGCCATTGTTGATGACTATTGGGGCGGGCGGTAAAATATTAGCGGGGACAAGGCTGCCGCCATTGTTGGATATAGTCACATCATCTAGGTAATCGGTATAGGCACGCTCACTTAGCTCTTGTTTGCGCTCACTTTGCTGTTGCACTTGCTTAAAACGAGTGGCATTGCCTTGTACTTGGGCGCACACCTTGGCCGTTCCCAATAAGCTCATTCCTAAGACGGTTGAAAGAAGAAGAGTTTTCATAGAATTATAGGGTTATAGACGGGATTATAGAAGTATTGCCCTTGTCTCCTCCGATTGGGGGCGGCTATCCGTGGGCGTTTCTTGGATACTCCATAAAGAAAACCTATTTTTGTTACTTAAACAAAAGGTAGCCGCGCTACTTTTTATATTAGATCATTAGGATTCTATTTACAACGATGGATTTAGAAGTATTTGAACGCGTAAACACGATGCAGCAGGCCATTGATGCCGCTGTTATTACTGATAAAGATCAATTGGAAGCCTTCCGAATTGAATACCTAGGCACCAAGAACAAAATAAAGCCCTTGTTTGGCGAGATTCGCAACATCCCCAACGAGCGCAAAAAAGAATACGGGCAATTGCTCAACGTGGTCAAACAGGCCGCCGAAGCTAAATTTAACACTGCCCAAACAACCTTAACCGCACAAGCCGCCAATGAAGTCGAAGACATCGACCTCACGGCACCTGCCGAGCCACTGCCCTTGGGTTCTCGACACCCAGTGTCGTTGGTACTCAACCAAATGATTGAGATTTTTGATCGCTTGGGCTTTACCGTGGCCGAGGACAGCGAAATTGAAGACGATTGGCACAACTTTACGGCGCTCAACACGCCCGAAGACCACCCTGCCCGCGATATGCAGGACACGTATTATATCCTCAATGACCCTTCGCGCCTGTTGCGAACGCATACCTCTTCTGTACAGTCGCATGTGATGATGAACCAACAACCGCCGATTCGTATTATTGCGCCAGGACGCGTCTACCGCAACGAGACGATTTCGTCTAGAGCACATTGCCAATTCCACCAAGTGGAAGGCTTGTACATTGCAGAGAAGGTGAGTTTTGCCGACTTACGTCAAACGATTTATTACTTTGCCAAGGAGATGTTTGGGGCGACCAAAATCCGTATGCGCCCTTCGTTTTTTCCGTTTACCGAGCCTAGTGCAGAAGTGGACGTATGGTGGGGTTGCGAGACCGAAGCCGATAAGCGCATTACTAAAGGGACAGGTTGGTTAGAAATTTTGGGTTGTGGTATGGTAGATCCTGCGGTCTTGATCAACTGCGGCATTGATCCCGATAAGTACTCGGGTTTTGCATTTGGAATGGGCGTCGAGCGTATTGCCATGCTCAAATATCAAATTGATGACATTCGCTTGTTGTTTGAGAACGATGTCCGTTTCTTGAAGCAATTTAGCGGCACGGCTAATTTTTAAGCCTTTCTATCGAATTCTTTTTGGAGGGGTTGTGTTGTATCCTATAACCCAAACACCATAAAAACTACCTGCTTATGCGTTTCTTAATTGCCACTACCTTGTTTATCTTATTTTTTATATTGGCTTGCGAGTCCGCTGAGACTCCTATTGAGCAAGACACGCCCAAAGCAGCCGCAAGAGGGTTTCTAGACGCGATGAATGCAGAAAACTTTGATTTAGCAGCACGTTATGTGAGCGAATCTAGTCGGGAGTCCCTGCAAGATTTTCGGACGAACCTCAATATGATCAACGAAGCCGAAAAGAAAACCTTATTGGAAGCGTATAAAGTGCCTGTAGAAACGATTGATTGCCTCGAACAACAGGGCGAAACACGTTGTAACTTGACGTACAGCCCCGAAGGCGAAGGGAATTTGAACTTGGTACAACAGGATCAAAAATGGTTTGTACAAATGAATTTTGATTTTTAAACGAAATACCTTTACACTATGAAATATCTATTGTTAGCGGTTTTAGGCGTACTTTTTTGGAGCAGTTGCGAAAGCGGCGAAGGCATACGCACGCCCGAAGAAACCTGCGAAGAGTTTGTAGACAAACTCGCCGATAAGGAATTTGATGCCGCCAAAAAATACACCTCAGGAGTCACCGATCAATACTTGGATTTTCTGAAGCAAGGGATGGGTATTTTTAAGGAAATGAACCAACCTGGTAATAATTTCAAAGCCTTGGCAGAAGTCCAAGATGAAGACCAATTTACCTATACAGGCAGTGTGGACGGCGACAAAGCGACTTGCCAATGCACGAGCAAAGCGAACAAAGACGTTTCGTTGTCCTTTAAGCTCATTAAAGAAAATGGCCAATGGGTTATTCACCAACCCAAAGAAACCGTTGCCGAATAATTTTTTTAGGAGGGCGCAAGAGCACAATAAGAAGCCAGCCCCTCCTAAAAACCTTTTAATTTAACCCGCTTACCTCCTATGAAACTATTGTCTTACGCGCTCTTGATGAGCGTTTTTTTGTTGGCCTTCAGCAGCTGTCAAAGTGGTCCAGAAAGCACTGCCGAAGAATTTGTTAATGCGTTAGCCCAAGACGATTTTGAGGCCGCTAAGAAACTAGCCAACTTCCGTACACAGACCCTACTAGATTTATTACACACTACTAACGCCCTAAAAGGGCTGGGCAAAGATGCCGATCAAATCTACCAAGACGAAATCGACAAAACGGCTAGAGCTGATGTTCACCTCGATTGTACTTGCGAGCAAGTAAAAGATATTGCCAAATGTACTTGCCGCCTAGACAAAGAGGATCTCCCTTCTATCCAATTAATCTTAAATAAAGAAGACGGAGCATGGATCGTTGATTTACCAAAGAACCAAGACAACTAAGCATTCTTATGAAACTACTTATTACTTGCCTCGCGGTGTTGCTCCTGTTGTGCAGCAGCTGTACCCAAGCCTCTGAAACAAAAGCCAATCAATTTATCGAGCATTTGGCGCAGGGAAACTATGAAGAAGCCAAAAAAATCTCCACTAAAAAGACGCACCGATTAATACAATTGTTAGAAGCCGCAGCCTCCTTGGGCGATGTTACGAAGCAAGCGGTAGGGAGCGATCTTCAAATGGATTGCACCTGTGAAGAAAAAGGAGAAACAGCCAACTGTAACTGTTGCGAAGACAACAACAAACCCGACGATTGTACCCAACTCAGTTTGGTTAAAATAGAAGGCGAATGGTTGGTAGAAATGAAAAAAGATAGCGATTTTAAGTTTGACTAGAACAATGGTCATAACGTTGGCCAAAGGGTTGCTGGTAACAGGAGTCCTTTGCTGTTGGGTGGCCTGTCAACCTACCTCCCCGCCGCCGTCTACCCCTCTATTGCAAGGAACGCCCTTGCCCGATCCACTGACTTTTTTTCAGCAACCAACCCTGCCCGACCGTCCCCCCGACTCCTTGACCGCCTCTGAAATTGCCCAACTACAAGCAGGGGATGTATTGCTACGGCGCGGGTACGGCTTGGTGAGTAATTACATTCTTGCCACGCTCAAAGAGCCCTATGCCATTACCCATTGTGGGCTATTGGTTCCTTACCAAGGTCAATTGGGCGTTTTGCACACGGCTTCAGATCAAGAACACGATGGGGTGTTGGTAGAATCGTTGGCGGACTATGTACGACACAGTCAAGCAGGCAGTTTGGTGGCTTGTCGCCCCAAGTCCAGCCCTGCTCAACGCCAACAGTTGTTGGCCCTTGCCCAAACCTATCAGGCTGCGGCAGCGCCGTTTGATTACAGCTTTGATGACCGCGACAGCAGTGCCTTGTATTGCGTAGAGCTGTTGCGCGATTTATTTCTGGCGACGTTTGAACAAGATTACTTGCCCTTGCATTATCAACGCGGGGAATTATCGTTACTGGGCTTTCATAGTTTTTTTGATCGCCGTACCTTCACGCCTTTATTTAATCATTGCTCCCACTAATCTTTTGCTCCGTATGAAAGCAACTTTCTTAGGAACAGGCACCTCGCAGGGCGTTCCCGTTATCGGTTGTACCTGTACTACTTGTTGCTCCCAAGACCTTCGCGATAAACGCCTACGCACCTCTTTTCAGATCGAAATTCAAGGTAAAACTTTGGTGATCGACATTGGTCCCGATTTTCGGCAACAGATGTTGCGGGCGGGCACACGGCGCGTCGATGCAATTTTGATTAGCCATGAACACAGCGACCATGTAGCGGGCTTGGACGATGTTCGCCCCTTCAATTTTAAGTACGAAATGGACATGCCCATTTATGCCTTGGAGCGGGTGCATGCGCGCTTACGGCAAAGACACGCCTATATTTTCACAGCGACGTATCCAGGCTTGCCACGGATAGAGCAGTATATTATTGACCCCCATCGAAGCTTTGAAGCGGCAGGTATTGCGGTTACGCCCATTCAAGTTAACCACGGACAGTTGCCTATTTTGGGCTTCCGCATTGGCAATTTGGCCTATTTGACCGATTATAAAACGTTGCCTCCCAGTGAGTATGCCAAATTAGAAGGTTTGGATGTCTTGGTTGTTAGCGCTTTGCAGCAACTCCCGCACCATTCTCACGCTACGCTCGATGAAGCGGTTGCTTTGGTAGAACAATTGGGCGTTCCGCAGGCCTACCTGACGCATTTGAGCCACAGTATGGGCACCCATGCCGACACGCAGGCGCTGCTCCCGCCCCATATTCAGGTCGGCTATGATGGCTTGTCTTTTTCATTACAAGACCAATAGACTTTATTACGCTAAATTTTCATTGAGAATATTGTAGTCTGGAGCTGTTTTTTTGAGGTTGGCTACTGATAAATAAGTCAATACAAAATAAGCTATAATAGGTAAGGCAAACATACCTAGGGCACTGTTTATCGATGTATAGGTGAAGGGTATTGCAATCGGTAAAATGGTTGCGAACATAGTCAAAATAACGTATCGGTAGTATTTCTTGGCTGCTATAGATTGTTCTAAATAATCTTGCCCTAGACCAGGTAATAACATACTCAACCTACGGGCAATTTTTAGTTGTGTTGTCCGCTCATAATTCTTATGCTGTAAATATTGAACAATAACCGTTAGGGCATAATAAAAGACCAGTAGTAAGAAGCCCATGAACACTACATTCACTAAGCTGAATAAGACAAGATCAACAACACTAAGGCTTTGTAAGACAGAGAAATCAAAACTTGACATGACCTCTACCAATACTGGGGAGATTTCTTTGGTGACCAAGATTAAGCCAATCGCAAAGCCGTTATTAACCAAATGTGCTATATAAGACCACTGGAAGCCCATTTTTAATCGGATAAACCCCAAGAAAAGAGAGGTGCTCAATTGTGGCAAGACCAATAGGGGCGCAATAAACCAAATAGTTGATAGCTCAGAGAAGTTAAGAATATGAACCAACCCGAAAGCGACTAAGAAAAGGTAGAACCACACTCGATAGTACTTATTGAGCAGTGTTTGAACCGATTGAAATACCCCTTTTATTTGAAAAAAGGCTAAAAATACCAAGGCTATTGCACTAGCAACGAGGCCATAAGAGAGGATTCCACGCCAATCGGCATAGTCGAACAGCCAGACAGGAAGATCATAATTGGCTAGGAAAAATATGTTAAACAGAAAGATGCCCAAGAACGCTAAACCATAAGCCAAGGAACCCTTGCTTATTTTCAGGGGCAACCGAAATACTAACTCTTCCACTAAAGGCCCAATTAGAACCGCATAAACTATCACTTTCCAAGCGGGCAGGTTATTTACAAAACCACTCATTTGATGACTGTCATTCCCTACTATGAAAATGACGGTTACTGTAACGAGCGCACACATTATCGAACTCAAAAACATAAGCGACCACAGTCGTACAAAATTCGTTTTTGGGTTTATTTTTTCTGGGTTGCTAATGGGGTTTCTCGCAAAAGAGAAAAAATCTTGGAGCAAATTTTTATTAGGAGTCATCTGGTATAATTTTTAAAATTTAAGTAGTACTCCTTTAGTTACGCATCCAGCCAATTTATTACAGCCTTATTCTTTTTTTAGCTTTTCTTTTAAGAACCACCTCGCCTAATTAATTCTATTACAATCGATTACAACTTTTTATTTTTTTTGAAAATATTTCGCAAAAAGAAAAAATCAACCCTTATTTACCTCAGAAAACTACTAAATCGACACTAAAAAAATTCCTCGCTAGACTATTTTTCGTTCGAGGAAACCTATTAAATCGTTATCTTGTTGTGCTAATTGTTACCCTAACCGCAATAAGAATTTTCATTCGACCAATTAACCTACCAATTTATGAGTACTACTACTCCCAATGATACGGTTCCGCCGTTTATGCGTCTTGTCAATCGCTTCGTGCAATTTATTTATGTTGTCTTTTTGATTGTGGTGGCGCCGCTCTATTTGTACATCAGTTTGCCCGTGCTCAATCCTTGGTTTATTGGCTTGCCGATAGGCATCTTCTTCATTTCTTTGGTCATTGTTGGCTTAGAATTGCGCGTTATCAATAAGCGCAAGACCATCCTTTTTAAACTGGCTTCGCTGACCGCCTTGGCAACTATTATTTACATTATGGTAGTCAGTCTGGCAAGCTGGGAAGGCTTTCGCGCCAAGAAATACCAGAGCTTAATTGGCGAAGTAAAATTGAGTGATAATTTTGCCAAGGAAGTGCCGCCTGTTGATTTGGACAAAATCCGAATCATTGACCAAGAAGTAGCGCACCGTTTGGGCGATAAAGTGTTGGGCGAGGAATTGCCTGGACAGGAACGCACCTTGGGTAGCCAAGCTTATGTGGGCGATTTTAGAATTCAGAACGTGGGAGGCAAGTTGTATTGGGTCGCGCCCTTACTGCACTCTGGGTTTTTTAAGTGGATGAATAACCGCGAAGGCACGCCTGCCTACATCAAAGTATCAGCAACCTCCGACCCCCAAGTAGAACTGGTCAACAATGTTAAAATAAAATACCAACCCGAAGCTTATCTCAACCACAACTTACACCGCCACTTGTATTTGAATGGTTACCTCAATACTGGGTTGACCGATTACACCTTTGAAATTGACGACGAAGGCAATCCTTTTTGGGTGGTGACTCTTTATACGCATGAGGTCGGATTTAGTGGCATGAACGCCTATGGAGTCGCGGTGGTTAATGCGGCAACAGGAGAGATTCAAAAATACACCCCTGAAAATGCCCCCGCTTGGATTGACCGTATTCAACCTATGGAAATGGTCGAAGAACAGTTGGATTACTGGGGAGAGTACATTCACGGCTATTGGAATTTTTCTAACCTCGATAAAAAAACAACCACGAAAGGCATGTCCTTGGTCTATGGTAAAGATGACCAATCGTATTGGTACACTGGCTTGACCTCTGTTGGACAAGAACAGGGAACCATCGGTTTTGTATTGGTCAATACCCGTACCAAGGAAGTGACCCGCTACAAACAAGTTGGGGCGACCGAAGAAGCAGCCCGCCGCTCCGCTATGGGAAAAGTACAAGAGAAAAAATACATTGGCTCCTTTCCTATTCTCTACAACATTAGAAATGTTCCCACCTATGTGCTATCGCTCAAAGATCAGGCAGGCTTGATCAAAATGGTAGCCATGGTCTCCGTTCGGGATCACTCTATTGTGGGCGTTGGAGAAACACTAGAAGAAGCCTTGCGCTCTTATCGCGGTGGCCGCAACAACGATAAAAAAGAAGGCAACTTCCAAGCCTACGGCCGCATTCAGCGCATTGAGTCGAGCCTTATTGATGGCAAAACCGTTTACTATTTTACGCTAGATAGCTATCCGTATAAGGTATTTAAGAGCGAGTCCATTGTTTCCGCTGAGTTTCCTATTACGGTGCCTTCGGATTCAGTGATGGTCGCGTATGACGATGCTCGAACGGAGTTTGTGCCCGTCGCTAAGTTTGATAATTTGGAGATTCAAGCAATTAAGACGGAGAGCATGGAATTGGGCAAATAGCGCTTGCTGTTTCCCGTTTGTTTTCTTAGAAATGATTTTGAAGGTGTAGCGATTCTAGTGGAATTTGCGCCTTCAAAATCATTTTTTTTAGTTACATTGACGTTTTGTTTTTACTGAGAAGTTGTTTAAAAAAGGCAAATTGCTCGCAGAGCCTTCGGGTTCTGTTAAATAAAAGATCCTTTTTATACAACTTTTGATTATAAGAATTGACCAAAAGTTTTTTCCCTCATGACCGCTAGCGAACTTTCCAATGCCGTACGTCCTATTTTTGACAATTGGTATAATAACTTAAAGAAGCACCAAGAAACAGGTAGTTTATCGTCGCCCAATACTATTTATTGTCAAGACCAGCTCAACGTGTATGAAACAGAAGAGTATTTTGCGTTAGAATTGACAGGTGGTATAGAGCTGAGCCAATTCAAAACCATATCGTTCAGCAAAAAGGTTAAGAAATTGAGTAACATCAACCACCTAATCAATGGTGGGACGTCCATTGGAAAAACAGCCATTTACAACCCTCAAGTGCGCATTATGTCCGAGGCTGAGGTCTGGCCAAATTTGTATGTGGCGTCGCACGATGGTTACGACAGCCGCGAAAAATGCCTACGCCCTGCCAAACTGCAACAGGGCTTGCAGGGCGCGGCGTCAATTCCTGTAGAAATTCAAGGCGAAGTAGGAGGCTTGTTTGTTGCCAATGCGGCGGTACTGCGTTTAGAAGCTCCCAGGCTTTTCTTTCAGCCGATTTCTATGCTGTTGGTACTCAATAAGGCGACAGATCCCATTCGCTTGGTTCATTTCCTTATTGCCCGCCTCAACGAAACCTTTCCAAAGCGCGATCAATTCATTGGGATTTACGACGATGAAACCTATCTCAATCCCGTCCTTCAATTACAAAAAGATAAAACAGCTTCTAGTGCTGATTTTTTGCAAGCACAAGGTCATTTACTCGCTCAAGTCTTGGGCTACAAAACCGCCAAAACCAACATCGCGCTAACGGGCAGTCCACAGGGCACGGTTGATTGTTTCTTAGAAAAAGAAAACGGCCAATACGACTTGCTGCAATTAGACGCAGGCTTCTTTTCTAGACAGGCCTCTCAGGGCAAAAAAAATAAGCCCAACCTCTCTAATTATGCGCTAGCGCTCAAAGCGCAATTGCAGTACTGCCAACAGCACGCCACAGCCTTACAAGAGCAGGGCATCACCCTCTCCGAACAGCCCTTGATCATCGGCCTCGTCGAGAATATCAACCAAGTTTATCACCAAGCACTCAATAAAACTGCCCAAGAACAAGCAGGTGACTTGCTGTTAATGACAATAGATACCTTAGCGGAATTAGTCGATTTATGGTTAAAAAACAAAGCCTAAGGGTCTTCTAACTGTCACTTATTGATATAAAACATTCTACATTTGCAAGTGATAACATTGCAAAATAAATAAATTATAGAATAACAGAGAAAAAACCCTAACTTCCAGTCACCAAATTTTCTTTAACCGTGGGGTTTAATACCACGGGATCCCCAGAAAAACAGTTAATGACTATGCTAAAATTTCTCTTCCCAGTACTCTGCGCGTTGTCTCTTTGGAGCTTATCCAGCGCAACTTTAGCTGCTCAAGAACCAGCCTCTGCAAAAGCTTTTCTCAGTAGCGATTATGAAAAATACGGCCTTCAAACAGGTAACATTCCCGAAAAATGGGAAGACGGTATGCGCACCACAGGAGGCAAAGGTTCTTACGAGTGGTGGTATTTTGATACGCACCTCGAAGATGGTTCCTCCGCAGTCATCGTCTTTTACACCAAGGACTTTGTACAGGCCAATCGAAACATGACGCCTACCATCAGCCTCAACATTGACCGTCCCGACGGCACCAAAATTGCCCGCCGCATCGAGTACAAGGCCAGCGAAGCCACGTTCCTAAAAGATTCTTGCCATGTTCAAATTGGTAAGAGCTACTTCAAAGGCAACTTGAAGGAATACGAAATTCACTTTGAGGGCGAAGGCCTCACTATTGATGCCACCTTACAACGCAACACCAACAGTTGGCGACCTAAAACGGGTCATGTAGAATTTAACGGCAAAGAAGAACATTACTTTGCTTGGGTAGTCCCTGTGCCACAGGGCGATGTGCAATTTGAATACCGCCTAGGCGACGAGCAAAAACAACTAGAAGGTAACGGCTACCACGACCACAACTGGGGTGACGTAAGCATTATGGAACTCTTTAACCACTGGTACTGGTCGCGCGCTAAAGTTGGCTCCTACGACGTTATTGCCTTTGATATGATTACTGAAAAGGAATACGGCAACGCTCCAATTGTCCTATTCAACATCTCCAAAGATGGCAAAACAGTCGCCGATGAGGAACAAGTCGTAGACGTGTACCGCAGCTACGGCAACATCCACCCCCAACTCAAAAAAGATGTCAGCGACGACCTTTTATGGGTCTATGATAACCCTGACGATGGTTATCGGTATGAATATTATCTCTTTCGAGAAAAGAGTCTATTGGAAGTCGATATGTTGGCAGTGGTCGTTCCTAGTGGATTTTTGCGCTTCTTTGCGCGACTGTTGTCAGGCTTTGATGGCTCTTATTTCCGCTTTGCGGGACCTACCAAACTACGCGTGTTGAAAGATGGCGAGTTAGTGGAGGAACAAGTGACCAACTCCTCGATTTGGGAATTGATGTACTTGGGCAAAGTCCAGCGGTAAGGCAATTAAGTAGTTGTTTAAAAGACGCGTCTTTTAGAATGCTATTTCCAGTCCTCGATTATCCGCTTAATCCGTTAATAATATAGATAGCGCCTACATTTATAAGCAATTTGGCACGATGCTTATACGTTCTATACATAGAACGTATGCTAAAGGAGGCAAGTAATGTTTCTTTTGTCTCCTTTTGACTGGTGCCCTTGAAAATCCCCTAGTTCTTAAATTTTATATTTCAACCTTTGTCTTACGACTAAACCCTACCCTGCCAGTCGTTAGGCACACAAATCTATTCTATTATGAATGTCTTAAAAAATTCATGGCGACTTAGTGTTTTGTTACTAAGTTTGCTCCCCTGTGTTTTATTGGCACAGCCCGAAACTAATGATGCTCCTGCTTTTGTGAGCGAGAATTACCAACGCTTTGGCCTACAGCCAGGCAATATCCCCGAAAAATGGGAGGACGGCGCTAGAACAACAGGCGAACGGGGCACCTTTGAATGGTGGTACTTTGATGGCTTTTTGCAAGATGGCTCCGCTATTGTCGTTGTGTTCTACACCAAGGATTTTGCCTTGGCCAATGGTCAAGCGAATCCCACCATTGCGTTTAACCTCAGCCGCCCTGATGGCACTGCTGTGGGACGACGGGTCTCGTTTCCAACTAGCGAGGCGACCTTTGCGACGGATTCTTGCAACGTTCAGATGGGGCCAAATTACTTTCGGGGCAACCTCCAAAACTACGTCCTCCACTTTGAAGAACCTGGCTTTTCCTTTACGGCCAACCTTACGCGCAGCAGCAACAACAGCTGGCGACCCAAAACAGGGCACATGGTATTTGGGGACACCCAAGAATATTACATGGGCTGGATGGTTGCGGTACCAAGCGGTTTTGTACAAGCCGAAATTGTTACTGACGGTACTGTGGAAAACCTAGCGGGCTTGGGCTACCACGACCACAATTGGGGCAACACGCGCCTTCAAAAGCTCTTCAACCACTGGTACTGGGCACGCGCTACCTTCGGCCCTTATACGGTTATCGCCTCCGAAATGATTGCCGCTAAGGAATACGACAAGGAGCCGATCAACGTGGTTCACATCGCCAAAAATGGCCAAGCTGACCGCCGATAACGGCGACGTCGTTACCCTCTACCGCACCTACGGCCAGCTCGATCCCGACTACGGCAAAGACATCAGCGACGAGCTGTTCTTTGTCTACGACGATCCGAGCACAGGTTACCGCTACGAGTACCTTATGAAAAAACAAGCCACGATCTTTGCGGGCGACCTCATTACCGTCGCCATTCCTGATCCCTTTCTCCGCTTCCTCTACGCCCTCTTCACCGACCTCGATGAAGGCGCTTACTTCCGATTTCTAGGAACCGCCACCTTCCGCGTCTTCAAGGACGGGCAATTGGAGGAGGAATATACCAATCCTATTTCTTTGTGGGAATTGATGCACTTGGGGAAGGTGCAACGCTAAGGTTCTAGCGCTTATGCTTTTATTGGCAACTGCTCTTTTGGGAGTGGTTGCCTTTTTTTGTTGTTTTGGGAGGGGTGGGTATTTTGTTTACAATTTACTCACAAATAACCTATTGAACCTCCCATTATTTACCTATCCTTTATAAATAACTAGTTATTTTATTTCACAATAACAGATTATAATTCTATCTTCGTACTACCCACACCAATAACCACATTGGAATCAAGCAGTAAAAGTCTATAGCGAGCAATTATAGGCATACGTAACTGCTGCCCTTCAATCTGGTGTTCCCCAACTTACACCCCACGGTAAGAAGGTGAAACTAATCAAGTTGATTATTTCACACTTTTAATACCCGTAATTTATGTTAAAATTACTGCAAGGGACGCTATGCCTCCTACTCTTAGGCTTAGTTGGGAGCTTCCCCAACTCTGCGCACGCACAATTTGAGGTGCACCCAGATTCTTCTTTTTATTCCTTTTTAGATTCCTTTTACACCTACCATCAAGACGATAGCACCGAGGGCGGTATCTACAACCGCGTACGGCGCGATGTGATGACTTGGGGAACGCGCTTAGCTCCTCACGGAAAGATGAGCCGTGCCACCCAAGCCCTGACCGCCTATAGCCGAGCGTATAAAAATGTCGGTGGGGTGGCGAGTGCTCTACAGGGGCTACTTTACCTGCTTTGTATGCGCCTGCCGTGCCTTGGCAGGAGTTGGGGCCTGTGAGTTTACCTGGTGGAAATTCGTCATGAAGGCATGGGGCAAATTCATCGTATTGCTTTTCATCCACAGTACAATGGGGGGAGCTAACCAAACGGTCTATGCAGGGTCTCATTATGGGGGCTTATACCGGCTCGGATGATGGTGGAACTACTTGGTACAATTACCACACGGATCGAGGTTTGCCGATTAGTTCTATAGGAGGCGTTGCTGTTTCTAGCAATTACGTTTTTATTTGTACAGGAAATGGAGATTATGGTTATGGAAGCTATGGGTTGTCAGCTCTTTATGAACCCCTCTCTTCTCGATTAAATAATTACAACCCTATTCATACCCAAGGAGTCTACTACAATGTACCCAGCACGACTACTTGGCAAGATATGAATGGCAGTAGTGTTTTGATGATTGACGGAAGCACCAAAGGGGATTTGTTAGAGGTCTTTGAAAATGGGGGCACGATGCGCAATATTCTAGTACATCCTAGTGACGATAATATCTTATTCTTAGCCACCAGCCAAGGGATTTTTAGAACCACTAATCGAGGCGTGACTTGGCAACAAGTCTTGGTAGGGCCATCAACTGGAGTAGGTACGTGGGATTTAGACACGGAATGGCGCGGCTTAGAATTTAACCCGTTAGATCCTTCTATTATCTATGCTAGTGGACGAGAGGTCTATTATTCTAGAGATGGCGGGACCAACTGGACGAGTAGGAATATTACCCCTGTGGCGGGCAATTTTATCAAACGCATTAATATTGCGCTATCGGCGGCTGACACGAGTAAGCTCTATGCCTATTCGGTATCGGATCAGGAGACAGAGACAGGGTTATATTTACAAGAAAATGGCAGCTGGACGTTCCTTCAATATATAGAGAGCACGTCAGCTTGTTACAATGCCATTGCAGTTGCTCCGTCGGATGCGACGGTTGTACATATAGGCGCCGTCACTTTGCTAGGGGGCACCTATCCTAATTTAGGGGCGAATGCTGCGCAAGGATTCTCCGATCATGACGATGTACATGCGATAGAATACCCTCCTCATGCTGATAGTACCTTTTTGATAGGAAACCACGGAGGCGTAGAACGAAACAATCGTTATAATAATACCAATACAAGATTGTATACAGGCTTAGGAGTCGCAACTATTTGGTCGTTTGATGATTGGGAGGGAGATGATAGTGTAATAGTGATGGCCTTACAAGATAATGGAATTTTTCATACCAATGATAATGCTGAATCTTGGATAGGAAGCAGTAAAAGGGAAGATGGTTATGGGGTTAGAATGGATGACCATACAGGGACATTATATACTAAATACACGCATTATAATGGCTTATACAGAAGAGCAAATGCACGGTTGAATGTAGTTAATCCTGAGGTCAGAACTCTTAATGGTAATATTAATATATTGATACCTCTAGATAACGGCACCTTCGGTAATAGTGCCTTTATTCCCAATACCTTTCCCCTGATTAATCACCCTAAAAACGAAAAAGCGTATTTAGGATTTTCGGAATTATACTACAGAGATAAAGAAACGTATGACTATGATGGCACTGACCTTTTACCAACAATAGATTCTGTCTTGAAAGCTAAGCGTTTATATCCTGACAGCACGGGTAATTCTAATCCTGTTGGAACATCAATAGGTACTACTGGAAGAAGTTGTGTAGATATGGGAGGCACTGTAGTTGGAATTCTTCCTTGGGTACACCAGCCTTATCTTCTGGCCGTCGTTATCGTCGAGATACCCTTTGTAGAATGGTGCCCTTAGGAGAAATTATAAATTATGCAATGCCTATCAAATCTGATTTAAAAAAACACCAACCCAGCTTTTGGGTCATCGTCGGGTTTTGGAGATTGGTTTTTCAGAAGACGACAGCACCAACTACACTTACTTGGCCACACGAGGCGACAACGATCAACCGCACGCTGTGATTTCTACGTCAACGATGCGGAATGCAATGGGCTGTGATACTTGCTTTGTAAAGCAAGACCGCCAATCTTCCGTACGATGTAACTGTCGATCCCAATCAAGCACACAAGACCCGAACCCTGTAACAGGGATTACGGTTGATCCGCTTAGACGGTAATCGAGTGTGGGTTACGTATGACAGGTTACGGCAGCGATAGTTTAAAGGTCTTCTACTCCGATGATGCAGGCGATACTTGGACCAGCTACGACGACTGCAACCGGTTCTTTAGCGAGCCTTGAATTTGCCGATCAACGGGATTGTCTACCAACGCGGCACCAACGACCGCCTCTACATTGCGACGGATGCAGGCATTTATGTCCGCGAAGGGCACAGGCAATTGGCTCCGTTATGGGGAGGACTTTCCCAATGTGCGGGTGACGGAACTGAAAATCAATTACTGTGTGGGCAAACTACGCGCGGCCACCTTCGGAAGAGGGATGTGGGAGGCCGACCTCTTCCCGCGGAAGACGACATCACTTTTCGGAGCTTTAGAAGCGGTAGATCAAAGCGAAACATGGAACGCCGATAAACACTTGTCCAGAGATATTCGGGTCAAAGCAGGCGTAACGCTGACGCTCAAAAACATGACGCTCAACATGCCCAAGGATGGGTTGATTGTCGTAGAGCCAGGAGGACAACTCACGGTAGACAGCAGCACGATTACCAACCTCTGCGGCCAAGTGTGGCAGGGCATCGAAGTCTGGGGAACCACCCAAAACAGCCAAGCGCCCAACAACCAAGGGGTGTTATTGACGACTCATTCTACCATAGAACACGCCAAAGAAGCCGTACGGCTCTGGAAAGTGGGCGACTACCCCAATGCGAGCGGCACGAGTGGTGGCACAGGCGGCATTGTCATCGCAGGCAATACCCAATTTCTAAACAACTGGCGCAGCGCGGAGTTTATGAAGTACCGAGCAAGTGGCGCGAGTCCTTATTTGAGTCAGTTTGTCGATTGCACCTTTGAGGTGAACGACGACTTGCGTCAAGACTTCTTAGGGCATTTATCGGCGTGGAGCATTGGGCGCTTGCAAGTGCAGGGCTGCACCTTCCGCGATACCCGCAGTCAAAGAAACGATGATCCTTATGGGATTTTTACGCTTTCGGCGAGTGTACAGCTCACGGCTTGGCAGAACAGCGGCAACTTTCAGCGCAACAGCTTTGAGGGCTTGTCTAGAGGGGTCGTACTAGGTGGAACACCGACACAGTACTCCAATGTGGTGGACCAGACGGATTTTGTGGACAACAACCGTGGGGTGATTGTACGCGCGAGTGGTGGCTTGAAAATTATAAGAAATACTTTTGCTGTTGGAAATCATCCGAGCAATAATGATAGTTATGGGGTGAGTATTTTGCGTCAAGGAGATTTTGAGGCGCAGCAGAATGATTTTGCTCCTTCTGTTAATGCGGCTACCAATCGTCCTACCTTGGGTTTTTGGGTGGATGATTTGGGGAGTGGGTTTAATGAGATTCGGAGTAATACGTTTACCAACTTGTCTTTGGCTAATCTAGCGCATGGGAATAGTGGACGCGATCCTTTTAATCAGTTTGGAGGATTGCAATATCTTTGTAATGGACAAACAGGGAATGCGTTAGATATTACGGTCATGCAGGCGTACCAAGCGCCTACAGGAGCCGCTATTGGAACTGATCAAGGAGGTTTTGGACAACCTGCTTACAATAGTTTTTCTTATCCATTAGATGGGAGTTTTGGCATAGATTGGCATTTTAGTAATGATGCTTCTCTTTTAGGTAACATTGACTACTGGGTAGCCCCTAATGCTCCTACTGTAGAGGTACCTACTGACATTATCAATGTAACTAATAATGTTGCTATAAATGCTGGCGTACCAAATTTTTGCGATTTGAAATACACTAACTTAGGATTTTTCAAGCCTTTAGGGAATAATGGAGAAGTGGTTACTTTATCTACCTTAAAAACGGACTATCACCAATACTGGAATGATTACCAACAGCTATTACAAGACTATAGTAATGATGCTACCAGTACTACTTTACCTAGTGAAATAGGAGGAAAAGGACAGCTGTTAACCAATAAAGCCAATGAAGTTATTTTCTATTACAGAAATGACACGACTGCTAATAATTGGGATAGTGTAGCTGTGTGGATTCAACATAAGGTAGGGGTATCAGCAGCGTACGAATTGGTAGAACACTACTGGAGTGGTGAGCGCTACGCAGATGCTTTAGATCATCTATCTACTATAACCACTAACTATACGTTAACAGATGTAGTGCTAGACAATCATCAAGATTACTTAATTTTATTAGACTTATTGAATACAGCCTACCAAGATGGACGAACAGAAGCAACCCTAACAAAAGACGAGGTTATCGTCTTGAATGAACTGACGGATAATAACTATGGCTTTGCAGCTACAAAGGCGGCTAATATTGTAGACTTTTTCTATAGTGATACTTATCGTTATCATCCAACTCTGCCAGAAGGAGGAGAAGAGAAGCGTTCACAATGGCCGCTGACCAAGATAGACAAAGGAAATTTAGCCATTTACCCGAATCCCACCACAGATTGGGCAGATGTGCAGTACAAGTTGCCAGAAGATATAGAAGAAGGGCGATTAGTTGTGACTTCCACAGCAGGGCAGCAAATAGTTACCCTTCCTATTCAACAACAACAAGGCGTATTAACTCTAAATACTAGCCAATGGTTGGCAGGGACTTACTTTGTCGTGTTATACACAGAAGAGGAGGCCGTAGAGCAATCCCAGTTGATTATCAGAAAGTAAGAAAGTTTTAGTAACTTATAGGATGCCGCATTTTGTGGCATCCTATTCTAATTTAGAAGTCATGAAATATTTATTAATTTTTCTGTTAGCTATTATAGCTACTGAAAGTTATGGGCAAATTACCTTCAATAAGCGTTTACAGTTTGGATGTAGTAACACTACTATGACGGGTTTAGAGGTTACTGATTCTTGTTATTACATTACAGGTGGAGCTAGAGATACAACTAATTGTGTATTTGGGAGCTTTTTCATGAAAATGGACACGTTAGGAAATGTAGTATTCACCAAGCTTTACACCACACCACAGCATAGGTTAGAACAATGGCATGGGTGTCTGCAGACAGATGTAGATGGAAATTTAATAGTAGCAGGAGAAGCTTTTGACAGCAATATAATTTCCTCTGTATTGATTAAGTACACGCCCCAAGGGGATACACTATGGACTAGACGCTATAAGGATCAAGCCGATTTACAGGGCTTTTTGAGATCAGATAATATAATAATAGCACCAGATAGTTCTTACCTATTGGTAGGGCAAACAAATAATAGCCATAACAACAGCTTTCAAGTCTTGAATATAGAACGAGATGGAAGGATTAGATGGAGTAAAACAGTGGGACATGGTAGAAATTTTTGTGTCATACCTAGTATGATAGCTCTACCTGATGGTTTTATAATGGGGTATTTAAATACTAATACCAATCAAATTCCTATAAATTATGATGTTTTTTGTACTATAAAAAAAAATGATTATAATGGAAATTTGTTATGGGAGTGGCAGAATGATACCAGCATACAATTACTGGGAGCTGATGATATTATCCAAACCAAAGATAAAGGCTGGGTCGTTGGAACAGCTATAGGAAAAGAATTTCTGAGGACAGGAGGTACAAGTTCTATACTAGCACGCGACAACTACATTTTTAAATTAGACAGTGCGCGCAACTGGCTTTGGGGCACCCAACTAAGAGCCTATTCCTATAGTGTCCATGCCAAAGTAATGAAAGTCATAGAGCAACCAGACAGCAGCCTCATGACTTTTGGTATTACGACCGATACCTTTAGAATAAATGATACCCTTATTGCCCAATGGCACGCTATGGTCGCTAAATTGTCTCCTGAAGGGGATAGTCTTTGGTCACACCGATATTCCTATATAGATCAAGCATGGGCAACACACGAAATCTTCGACGTAGAACAAACGCATGATGGCGGCTATTTAATAGCAGGGCAGGCTAAACTAAGTGGTTCAGGCCCCTATCAACAAGGCTGGCTGCTCAAACTCGACCAGCACGGCTGCTTGGTACCAGGGTGCCATATAGACACAACGGTCGTTGCCATTTTGCCAAGATCCGCCCAGCCCCAAGCAGAACTGAAACTTTACCCCAATCCAGCGGTCGATTATCTCAATGTATTGTACCGAAACCAGCAAGTAGGCGAAAAATTAACCTTCCGAATCTTGGATGGGCAGGGGCGCGTCTTGCAAACGTATAAAGCGCGGGATGTGTCCGATCAGACTTTTGTTTTTCCTGTTTGGGACTTGTTAGCGGGCTGGTATGTGTTGGAGGTGCGGCAGGATGGGCGGGTGATCGGGAGTGAGTTGTTTATTAAGGACTAATCTTTTACTCATGCGCTATATTTTACTTTTATTTTTACTCTCAATAATTACGGCAAGCCAAGCACAGATCACGTTTAACAAACGTGTCCAAGTAGGCTGTATCAATACGGCTTTCTATGGCCTAGAGCTGACCGACTCCTGTTACTACCTAACGGGGATCGCTCGGGACAGTAACAATTGTATACTGGGGAATTTGTTCTATAAAATAGATTCCTTTGGAGATGAAATTAGCCATAAAATTCATACACGAGGCCTTCGATTCTCTACTTACAACTCTAGTTTACAAAAGGACGTAGATGGAAGTTTAGTATTGGCGGGATTCGTAGAGTATAATAATTTGATAAAAGGATTACTGATCAAGTACAATACTGAAGGTGATACGACATGGACGAGGGAATACAATGCCTCGACAGTACCTTTGAGCACCCATTTTCGTTTTTTTGATCTGGCAGTAACGGCGGATAGTTCGTACCTTTTGGTGGGTACAGTTTATCAGGTAGACAGTTCTTACTTTGTGGCCTTGCAAGTGGAGCGCGATGGAAGTAGGCGCTGGGAGCGAGCATTTCGCTGTCCAGAAGGTAACTGTATCAAGCAGACGCTCTCCCCTCTAAGCGATGGATTTATAGTAGGCTACGAATATAATAATTTTACCTCAAATTCGCCACCACGATTGCTTTCCTTTTGTAAATTAAAGAAAATGGATTATAGTGGCAATGTTTTATGGTCCTGGCAGAGCGACAGTAGTCTTTATCTGGAGGGCGCTAAGCAGATTATCTCCACAGCGGATAAGGGCCTGCTCGTGGCAAGTGCTTATGGGAAAGAAGTTCTGGATACCACTTTTGGAATCACTTTTATTATCCATATAGGATATGTTTTTAAACTAGATAGTGCCCGCAATTGGCTGTGGGGAAGATCCCTTGGGAATTACGGGTCGCATTATGAGAATGAAACTAGTCGAATTATAGAAATAGAAGACAGTAGTTTGGTCTGTTTTAGTATGAGTTTGGATACCATTGCAAACAACAATATAGTATTCAGCCAATACAATGCCTTGATTACAAAATTATCTCCCAACGGCGATAGTATTTGGGAGCGACAATACCAGTATTTTGTGCAGAGCAATGCAGAACATAAGATTTTTGATGTGGTACAGACACCTGATAAGGGTTTCCTAGCTTGTGGACATGCTGTAGGTACAGGTCAAGGTCCTTATCAACAAGGCTGGCTTCTCAAACTCGACCAGCACGGCTGCCTAGTACCAGGCTGTCATATAGACACAACGGTCGTTGCCATTCTGCCAAGATCCGCACAGCCCCAAGCAGAACTAAAACTCTACCCCAATCCAGTGGTGGATTACCTCAATGTGTTGTATCGAAACCAGCAAGTGGGTGAAAAATTAACCTTCCGAATATTGGATGGGCAAGGGCGCGTCTTGCAAACATATAAGGTGAGTGACGTGTCCAATCAGACCTATGTGTTTCCTGTATGGGACTTGTTAGCGGGCTGGTATGTCTTGGAGGTGCGGCAGGATGGAGTGTTAGTGGGGAGTGAGGTGTTTGTGAAGGGGTAAGCCTGTCAAAATTAAGGACAATACCCACAAAAAAACCGCCCCTACCATAAAGGCAAGAGCGGTTTATATATCGAAAGCCCCTTTTCCTAAGCCAAGGTTTGTTTCACTTCTTTGATTTCATAAACCTCTAATTGGTCACCCTCTTTAAGGTCATTGTAATTCTTAATCGTCAAACCACACTCAAAGCCATTTTTGACTTCTTGTACGCTGTCTTTAAAGCGGCGTAAGCTGGAGAGTTCGCCGTGAACGCCCTCTTTCTTGGGGTATTCTACGATGCCTCCGCGAATGACGCGAATAAAGCTGTTACGCGTGATTTTTCCTTCTTGTACAAAACATCCTGCGACGGTACCGACTTTGGAAATTTTGAAGACTTGTTGAACATCTACTCTACCCAAAACTTCTTCCACTTGTTTGGGCTCCAAGAGTCCCTCCAAGGCCGATTTGATTTCATCAATCGCATCGTAGATGATGGAGTAAGTATTGATTTCTACGCCTTCGTTTTCTGCTAAGCGGCGTGCCATCGGGTTTGGACGAACTTGGAAACCGACAATGATCGCATTAGATGCGGCGGCCAAGTTAACATCCGACTCTGTAATCGGACCAACAGCACTGTAAATGATGTTGGTTTGTACTTGATCGGTTGATAGTTTGAGCAAAGAATCCGATAGGGCCTCTACAGAACCATCAAAGTCACCTTTCACGATTAAATTCAACTCTTGGAAGTTACCAATTTTGATACGGTTGGTAATGTCATCCAAGGTAACCCGACGTGTCGCACGGATTTGCTGCTGGCGCACCAAGTTGGCACGTTGTGCGGCTAAATCTTTTGCTTCTTTCTCGGAGGTCAAGACATTTATAGTTTCCCCTGCTTGTGGGGCACCTTGCAAGCCTAAAACCAATACAGGAGTGGCGGGACCAGCTACTTTGACGCGTTTACCGCGCTCGTTGAACATGGCTTTGACACGACCGTAGTGCGGGCCTGCTACCATGGCATCTCCTACTTGGAGGGTACCATTGCGCACCAATATTTTGGCGACGTAACCTCGGCCTTTCTCTAATGATGCCTCTAGGACAGTTCCTACGGCGCGTTTTTCTGGATTGGCTTTGAGTTCTAGCATTTCCGATTCCAACAAGATTTTTTCTAACAACAAATCAATGTTGAGACCTTGTTTGGCAGAGATGTCTTGACTTTGATATTTACCCCCCCAGTCTTCTACCAAGAGGTCCATAGAGGCCAACTCTTGCTTGATGCGTTCTGGATTGGCACCTTCTTTATCAATTTTGTTAATGGCGAAGATGATCGGCACTTCCGCAGCTTGTGCGTGGCTAATCGCCTCCTTAGTTTGGGGCATGATGCTGTCATCCGCAGAGATAATAATTACCGCTACATCCGTTACTTTCGCTCCCCTTGCCCGCATAGCGGTAAAGGCTTCGTGACCGGGTGTATCCAAGAACGTAACCGTTCCTTTTTCCCCTACTTTTACCTCGTAGGCTCCAATGTGCTGGGTAATTCCCCCTGCCTCGGCGCCTGCTACATTCGCTTTACGGATACTATCCAAGAGCGATGTTTTACCGTGATCCACGTGTCCCATAACGGTAACGATAGGAGAACGGTGGTCAGTATCTTCCAACTCGTCGTCTTCGATTTGGTAATCTTTCTCCATTTGGTCTTCCGCCGAAACAAATTCGATTTCAAAACCAAACTCGATTCCCATCAATTCGATGAGCTCGCGGTCCATCCGTTGGTTGATCGATACCATGCGCTTCTCATTCATACAAGCCATGATGATATCCGTTGCCGAAATATCCATCAAACCTGCCAATTCTTGTACCGAAATAAATTCGGTTACTTGAACCGTAGGAGCCTCCTCATTGTTGACTTCCATTTCCTTGATACGCTCGGCACGAATATCATCGCGCTCTTTACGAGAGGCTCCGTAACGTTTTCTCGACTTGCCTCGACCACCCATGAGGTTCATGGTTGCTTTTAGCTTGTCGCCGACTTCTTTCTCATTGACTTCACGACGCTTGCCCTTTTTCTTACCACGCTTGCCTACGCCAGCAGCTGGTTTGTCGGGTTTTGTGAAGTTACGTTTACGATCGTCCTTATCACCAGGCGCCGTTTTATCGTCTTTCTTAACGTCTTTTTTGGCATCGTCGGTAGTACTAGTAGTTCCTTTACCGCCCGTTTTGACACGGGTACGGCGGCGGCGGCTAGAATCACTAGACTTATCGTCGTCCTTCTTCTTGCGCTTGCGCTTTTTGGGCGAGCTGATATCGATTTTACCCAAGATTTTCAAGCCTTTGAGCTGTGGGGCATCTACTACGATGTCCAACTCGTGTTCGGCTGTTTTGGGCTTGTCTCTATCTTTGTCGTCTTCTTTCTGAGGCCCTGCATCTTTGACGGGCTGCTCTTGTGCTTTGGGCGCTTTTTCTTTTTCAGTGACTGCTCCTTTTAGGGGCTTGTCTTGTGCTTTAGCAACGGGCTGCTCTTCTTTCACCTTTGGCAGCTCCTCTTTGGGAGTAGCCGTGGTTTTTGGAGAGGTCTCTTTGGTTTTTGGAGCTTCTTTTTTAGACGTGTTCTTGTCTTTAGAAGACTTGGATTTATCTCGGCGCGAGCTTTTGCCGCGCTTGTTGGCTTCATCCAAGTTGATTTTACCTAAGATTTTGGGCCCCGACAACACATTTTTGTTGTCAGCCTCCACAGTAGTTTTAGAGGCGACCTCTTCTACCACTGGTTTAGACTCGTCAACAGGCGTTTCCTGTTTGCTTTCGGCAACAGGTTCGACCTTTTTTTCCTCGGTTGGAGGAACAGTGGTTGTTTCTTCTTCCACCTTGGGTTGATTCTTAGGGGCATTCTTTGCCTCTTGCAAGTTGCGCTCAATCGTTTCGCGCTCTTGCTGTTCCTTCCGCTCTTTGGCTTCTAGGAGTTCTTTTTCCTTCTGTTGTTCCTCTTTTGTCTTGCGGGTGCCTATAGTGATTTTATCGGCTTTCTCGCGAATGGCAATAGATTTCTGAAAGTTTTTAGCGAGTGCATCATACATCTCGTCCGAAATCTTTGCAGTGGGTTTGTTGCTAACAGAGAAACCATTGCCGTTCAAAAACTCGACAATAGTTTTTGTTCCAACATTGAGTTCTTTAGCTACTTTAACTAAACGTTTTGACATCCTATATTTTTAGGTAACTTGAAAATACATAGCCCGCATGCTGTTGACGAGATAACAATTTGCTATAGAGCGAACTATACTATACTACTTCGTTTATTAGTGAACATTTCACTGCAAATTTTAGAAAAAAGTGAAATGGCGTTTTTTAATTACGTTAGGATTCAATGTCTCTGTTCAAAAGAAATACCCATTGCAAGGGACGAGAACACGGTTGACTCGGCTAAATAGATTCCGCAAAAGCGCTTGACAACCGTTCTATTCGATTATGACGTCATATCTATTGTTTTTTAGTGCAATAATTACTCTTCTTCATCAGCAGAAGCATCTTCTTCTAACTCTGTATTTAGAATGGCGACTACCTCAGCAATCGTTTCTGCCTCTAAGTCTGTGCGTCGAATGAGCTCGTCTACATTCAACTTCAACACACTGCGGGCAGTATCACATCCGATGGATTTTAACTCATCAATGATCCATTCCTCTATTTCATCCTTAAACTCATCGAGTTCTACATCGTAATCAGACTCTTCAAAGCCTTCGCGGTATACATCAATGGTATAATTGGTCAATTTACTCGCCAACTTGATGTTGATTCCCTTTTTGCCAATGGCTTTAGAAATCTCCTCTGGTTGTAAGTAAACCGATGCACGGCGGCGTTCTACATCTAACTCTACAGACGATGGTTTGGCAGGCGTCAAAGCGCGACGGATTAACAAGGACTCATTAGACGTATAGTTAATGATGTCGATATTTTCGTTGCGCAATTCGCGAACAATCCCATGAATCCGCGATCCGCGCATTCCCACACAAGCCCCTACAGGGTCAATGCGTTCGTCGTATGATTCTACAGCTACTTTGGCGCGTTCGCCAGGCACACGTACAATCTTTTTCACGGTGATCAACCCGTCTTCAATCTCTGGAACCTCTTGCTCCAGCAACTTCTCCAAAAAGGCATTGTCAGTTCTAGACAAAACAATAACAGGGTTGCTGTTGCGCATGTCTACTTTGCGAATGATAGCTTTGAGCGTATCGCCCTTGCGGAAAAAATCTCCGCGCACCATTTCACTTTTTGGCAATAACAATTCTACCCCTGTTTCATCATCTACCACTACCAATTCTCGTTTTAAGATTTGGTGTACTTCTCCCCGTATGATTTCGCCTACGCGATCTACATACATTTGGAAAATCTTATCTTTTTCTAATTCTAAGATTCTAGAAATAAGCGTTTGGCGAGCGGCCATAATAGCGCGGCGACCAAAATCAAGAATATACACCCGTTGGTAACACTCCTCTCCTACTTCGTAATCCGAATCGATTCCTAATGCTTCTGTTATCGTAATTTGAAAGCGATCGTCTTCTACTTCGCCGTCTGGTACAATTTCGCGTTTTCTCCAAATCTCTAAATCTCCTTCATCGGCATTGACGATGATGTCAAAATTTTCATCGGTGCTGTATTTTTTACGAATCAAGGTGCGAAAAACATCTTCTAGCACCCGAATCATCGTCGGAAGATCAATACTTTTTATATGCTTAAATTCCTGAAAAGAATCTATTAAATTGATGCTCATGCTTCCATAATATTTTATATTTATCTAAATATACAACAGGTACTGAGGCGGCTTTGTTATGTTTGATAACTTATCAAACTAAGCATTGCTGTTCCGCTGCTACTTAAAAGATACGGTAACGACCGTTTTTTTAATATTTTCAAACGGTATTTCTCGTTTGATGGTACGCAACTCTTTTTTCTTGCGCCCTTCTATGCGAACTTTTTCTTCATAGACCACGGTAATGTGGGTCTCCGTTACTTCAGTCAATTCTCCTTTGATGTGTTTGTGGTCATCTAGGACATCAACAGTGACATTTCGGCCAATATTTTTATAGTATTGGCGTTTGAGGACTAACGGCTCACCTACTCCTGCGGAGGAAACATCTAAGGTATATTTCTCGCCCAACCAACCGTGCTCTTCGATTTGTGCCTCCAAGTAGCGGCTAATCTTTACACAGTGTTCGTAAGTGACCGCTTCATCACTATCCAAATACAACTGGATTACATCTCCTGTCAATTGCTTAATTTCTACCAGAAATAAATGACTAAATGCTTCTTCTTGGAATTTTTCTTCTACTAATTCCTTCAATCTATCTGTCAATGAAATCATGCTCTTGTTATTCTATCTCTATAGGTCTATCACCCAAGTCTAGGTATTAAAAAGAGGGAACAATTGTTGTTCCCTCTTTTCTAGGCACCTTTAATTCTAGCGCAAATATACAAATATAATGCAGCAAATCAAAAGCTTGCTGCTCTACTTTTAATAAGAATGCGCTTTTTTACGCCCTTATCGAAAAAAAAAGGGCTTACTTTAGTGGATTTTTTTGATTTTGAGGACTTTCTTTGTTCTCTTTCTTCTTTACTATGAAAAAAAAGTACCACTCGTATGACGAGGCGTTGAGTAAATTGCAGTCCTACTGTGCTTATCAAGAACGATGCCACAAAGAAGTTCGCCAGAAGCTGCGGGACTTAGGCATTTGGGGCGATGAGGTGGATGAAATTATTGCCGAACTGATCGAAGATAACTTCTTGAATGAGTTGCGCTACGCCATGGCCTTTGCAGGCGGCAAATTCCGCGTCAAGAAATGGGGTAAGATCCGCATTGTACAGGCCCTCAAATTTAGCCGCGTCTCTGCTTATTCTATCAAAAAAGCGATTGCAAGCGAACTTCCCGATGACGAATATGAACAAACCTTACGTGAGGTACTAGAAAAAAAAGATCGGCTCCTCCACGAGGCCAATCCCTATACACGCCGCCAAAAACTGGCAAAATATGCTTTTGAGAAAGGGTTTGAAAGTGCGTTGGTGTGGAGTATTCTTAATGAAAAGCCGATTAAGAAGTAGGGCATTAAGCACGTACTTATTTCAATAATTTGTTAGCTTTCTTTATATAAGACCCCTCGGGTGATTTTTCTTTATAATCCTCTAAATAGCTTGGATCACCTGTCTCTTTGTAAAGTTTTTCGGTGGCCTCCCAGACATTATCGTCCACCATGTTTATATCTATGCCATGTGCTGCTGACAAACGGTAGTGTTCAATGGCTTTGGCGTATTCTTTTTTGAAAAAATGGGCAACTCCTATAAAGTTGTGGCTATTTCCGACCGCATTAGTCTCAGGATATTGCGTAATTATTTGCTGGTTGAAGGCAATCATTTGGTCGTACTGCTGGGCATTCATCAACTGCATATTATAAGCACTTAATTTGCCCAAGTCATTGCTCTCCAAGACCTTCTTCATTTCTTCCATCAACCCTACCGCCTCTTCTACGGGCATTCCTTCTGCGGTGCCGTCTGATACTTTAGCATAAACTTGTACGTGGTTTGGATCTTCCTCGGAGTGTTGTACGTTGACGTTCTCCTTTTTATTTTTGCCGAATAAAAAATCAAATAATCCCATGGCTAGTTTTTTTTGAAGTGACTTAAATTACTAGTATAAAGTAGGCAAAAATCAGCTAAAAACCTACCTTTTTTTCTCAATTATGCTTACAATTCTTTCAATGGATCCCAAAAGACAGCTTGAAAATCAACTATTTTATTGTCTTTGACATCAATGCCGTCTTCGCGCAAAAGCATTGCCATACGATCTCCCCCAAAAAATTCTCGTCCTGTTAATACACCATTTCGATTGACGACGCGATGGGCAGGGATTCCCTCAGGGCAACGGTGCAAAGCATAGCCCACTTGGCGCGCTTGCTTGGGCTGCCCAATGGCGTTTGCAATTGCGCCATAACTGGTGGCGCGGCCTTTGGGAAGGAGGGAGACAAGGGCATAGACATCTTTGGCGAACTGTGTTTTGTCTTTTTCCATTTGTTTTTTTTATGGTGATAAGGGGCAACGTCGCCGCGAGAAAGGACGCAACGTATGACTACAGGTTCTTACCTTGCTTGTTTTTTCTTTACTGCTCTTCTTCTTCTACGATTTCTTTGTCGCGCAACATTAGGGCATAGGAATTGAGCCAAAGCGAAAAGACTAAGTAAGGGCCATAAACCAATAATACTTCATCCATCAATTCTTGGGCAGGGGTAGCAAAAATGTAGAGCGAAAACAAAGTGCCTACCGTTGCTAGTCCCAACAACAACGCCCCAATACGGCGCAACGTAGCAAACGTCCGCCATCCCGTATACAACATAAACAGACTACCCAACAGCACGCTTGCGGCGTAGAGCATTCCCGCCCAATCGTGTTCTGTAATTTTGGGGCGTAAGCCTTCTAGGAAAGCCGTTTCTTCCTCTCGCAAGTGAACGGCGGTATAAAACAGCACTACTAGTAGAAAAATATTGGCCATATAAAAGCGCCGCAAAATGTGTTTTTTCTCAATCGTAGATGCCCCCATTCGCAATTTGGACAACCAAAAATCCAGTTGTTGCACTTCCACATCATCCCGCGAATGGCTCGTCAACGCCAAACGGTAGGCTTGGCTGTAATAATTGGCGGCGCTTTCCTTTTCTCCTTTTTCTTTATAATAATGGCCTAATAAAGTACTCGCCCACTCTACAGTTTCCTTAAAATAGTCTGTTGCCAAAAAGTGCAAGGCATCGTAATGGACCGCATCCAATGTCCCCTCATCCAAGGCCTGTTCTACAAAAGGGCGGTATTTGATAACGGTTCCTTTGGTGTCAATGCTCCCTTCTTGCGCGTTGCTTTGTTGATAAATCCAGCTCAATTCTGCTTCAGTGAACAACAAGCGGGTTTTGGAGCGCAGTTCTAAGTTTTGGATGGTAAGTGGCTCTTGTAGAATGCCCAACAAGGTTGTTCTAAAAGAATTAGATACATTGTCAGGTATCGTTGGATCGTTTTCCTTTTCGTCCTGAATACTGGTTAGAAACGTCCATTCGGTGGAAGCGGGAAAGCGCAAGCCCAATACCGTCAAGTCTTTGGTTAACAGCAAGCTGCTGGGCACGCGTTGCGAGGCATACAGTGCCTGTTCATAGCGTTGCTTGTAAAAGAAAGTAGTCTGAGCAGGAAATTCAATCCCTCGAATGGCTAATTGATGAGCCGACGCTGACCGATCTAGTATTTTTTGAGGGGCGGGAATGGTAATCGCACAGACGATCCCCATTTCATTCAACGCCTCGTAATCCAACAGCGTACCTTCAGGAAAAGTAGTATCGTATAAGACGGTCGCCTTTTGTAGCGTTTGTTTCATAAAGTAACAACTAAAAGAGCCAGCACTCTTGTTTCAGAAGTGGGTGTTTGCTCTAGTATTTCAAGAGGAATAAGGAATGCTGCATGATAATCAAAAAAAATAACTTGGTGCTATTGACTGCCTATAAATACCACCTCGATAGTGGTACACCCCGCTTTTTCTCGCTGTTTATACCGTTTCAGGGGTGGCGTGGTCGTGCACAACGTTGGATTGCTAAGGCGAGCCCTAAGCCCTTCCGTCTCTTTATCTTTAAGAATAGAGTAGAAAGATTGCCTTCTTGTCGATTCTCGCTAAGACCTACCTAATTTAACAAGACAGCCAAAAAGAGGTTCTGCAAGGATTACGGCAAAGAAGGGGGATTTTTCTGCTTCACGTGATCCAGCACATCATCATACTCTCCAACATCGGCAGCTTGTTTGTCCTTGTCATAAAATAAAAAAGCCAATACGGTTAGAAAAATAGTCGCAGCGCCATAAAAATACCAATAGTACAAGACATCAGCAATGGTCAGTTGCCGCGAAAAAAATAACATCCCCAAGCTCAACAAGGCAAAGAGTCCTCCCAAACCCATCATCAAACTACTCAACAGTTCCAACGACTGTCGGATTTTAATACCTATGAATACCGTCCAAGCGCAAACAACCAAACTCCGCCAAGCAAAGCCCTGTGTCGGTGCGGCATACGTCTCAAAATCAAAACCTTGAATTTCTATATTTTGTACGTTGATCCTAAAAATATACCCATAAAAATAGGTCAAGAACAACAACACGATCAAAGCCACTAATTGTATACTCAATAGTAAGCGCATTTGGTTGGGGTTTAATTATCCAATACATCCTCCTCATAATCGCTCGGATAATACCGAGGCCGCTCCTTCCACACGGCTATAGAGTAGGCGCTAGCGGCAATCCCTAGTATAACGTAGAAGATCCAAAAAGGAAACACTTCGAGCAAACTAATGTGCGTCGGACTTTTCCACATCAAAGCCATCCAAACTACACCGCCTATCCCTGCGAGTGTCCAAATTCGTCCTACTATTTTTTGATGGTAGTGGGTTCGCCAACCCACCATTGCCGAAAAGGCAAAGACAACCATTCCCGCAAAAGCGGCCAACCGCGTCAGTCGCACCCGATTATTAAGAGCGCTCTCCTCGCCTCCAAAATCAAAATCAAGTGTTCGTGTCACTTGTTCAATTTCTCCAATCCAGTAAAGCCCTGCACAGAACAAGGTAATTAACGCAATGAGGTGGATCAAATACAGCTGTCTCATAAACAGAATGTTATTAGAGGATAATAAAAGACCTGTTCTTAATTCTTTTGTACGGTAGCCCCCCAAATGACTTCCCCATCAGCCAATTGCAGGTAATAAATACCCGCTGAAAAGGGAGCGAGATTTAATTCGTGGTTAGCTGGTAAGTTCCCTTGCCAGACCAAACGCCCTAGTGGGTCGTACAGTGTAGCCGTGTAGGTCTTGCCTTGGGGCAAGGCTAAGAGTTGCAGCGTGGCGGTAGTTGGATTGGGAGCAAGTGCCAGTGGCAACGGGGCGGGAAGAGTAGTGGTTGCCACTAAATTGGGAAAGCGCTCGCGCACCACAAAAAATTGATTGCCACTGGGTTCGGACTTAAACCCCGTTAAAACAACTTCGGCTCCTGGTAATAATTGTATATCATAAGCCATATCAAAAGAGTTGCCGCCATAATAGCGTTCTTCAACTGTTTGCCCAAGGGAGTCAACAACCAGTAAAATCATATCGGTATTGGCCGTGGCGGTGTTGTAACTATAGCCAGTGAGGTAGTAGCGGTTGTTGTTCTGTATAGCCAGATCAAAAAGAGCGTCGCCCCTGTTGGATTTTGGTAAAGTGCCTTCCCATTGAATTTGCCCTGCTAGATTCAGGCGAACGAGGTAAGGGTCAAAGGCCATACTGCTGCTGGTAGACATTTCGCCTACGATGAGAATTTGATCTTGGTACAATTTCATTTGTTTGCAACCACCGTTGTTAGGATTTGAAATCGTTGTATTCCACTCTTCTGTGCCGCGTCCGTCTATCGCTACGATTTGCACATTGTAGTTGCCGCTGCTGGGTTGGGCTTGATCGGCGGCGATGAGATATCCCCCATTGGGCCGTTCTACCACTGCTACCCCCACCTCGTTGAGCCCATAATCGTAGGATTTTGACCATTCTTGCAGATAAAGCGCATCAAACTTACTCACTAAAATATCATTGCTGTTGCCGTTGGGCGCTGCCAAAAAACCTGTTACAATAAATCCACCATCGCGGGTTGCTTTGATGTCATAATATTGCTCGGATTGGTTGGGCAAGCCATATTGCGTTCTAGAGATTTGGTTGCCTGCGGTATCAACGATAATAATCAAGGCATCCACCCCTGTTGCTTGGTGGACTTCGCCTGCAATAATAAGTTGCCCGTTCTGCACCACCATATTATTGGGATATTCTGTTGCAGCACTACCATACCATTGCCCCAAGTTAGAAATAGTCCCTGCGGTATCAATTTTCACCAATGCCACATTGCCTGCGGCACTTCCCAGCATCCACAAACTCCCATCGGGCATTACGTGGCTAGCAATTCCCTTTTCCCCGATTAGGCTGTCGCCAAAAGATAGAGCCAACCATTGCGCTTGGAGTGGGGATAAACTTAAATAGAAGAGCGTGGCAAGTAAAAAAACAGTTTTCATAATAGTAATTTTAGACAAGACAAAAAGAGCGCACAAATGGTTTTGATTGGAAATTTCCCTTCGAAAGGACTTCTACAAAATACAACTTATAGCCGTAGCATCCCTTTTCTAGAAAAAATTTTAATCAATAGCAACAATGACAGTTTGTCAGAAAGAATTGCTACCAGCGAATATTCGGCTAAATAATAGAATTTGCGTACCTTTGTGGGCTTTTGAGTGCTAGTACAATTGACAACATTGCATGGAAACCTTTTTTGCCCTTCTAAGCAGGCGTTTTCTTTTGTTTGACCACTTTAATTGACAATCTACCTATTAGCGCTAAGCAACAGCGTTCCATATAACAAACAAATCATGGCTAAATTAGCGGACGAAATTCAGAAACGCCGAACCTTTGCCGTCATCGCACACCCTGATGCAGGAAAGACTACGCTGACAGAGAAGTTACTCCTTTTTGGAGGAGCGATCCAAACAGCGGGCGCGGTTAAATCCAATAAAATAAAAAAATCGACCACCTCGGATTTCATGGAAATTGAGAAACAGCGGGGAATTTCGGTAGCTACTTCGGTGATGGGATTTAATTACCGCGACTGCAACGTCAACATTCTAGATACTCCTGGGCACAAAGATTTTGCCGAAGATACTTATCGTACCCTAACGGCGGTGGATAGTGTTATTGTGGTGATTGACGTTGCCAAAGGCGTGGAGGAACAAACTAAGAAACTGGTCGAAGTTTGCCGTATGCGCGCAACGCCTGTGATTGTGTTCATCAATAAAATGGACCGCGAGGGAAAAGAGGGCTTTGATTTGTTGGATGAAATCGAAGAAGACTTACAATTGAAGACGTGTCCATTGAGCTGGCCAATTGGTATGGGACAGGATTTTCAGGGTGTTTACAATTTGTACAAAAAGGAACTAAATCTATTTTCGGCCAATACCAAGTATGGTAATATTTTGGCCATCAAAGACATCAGCGACCCTGCATTAAACGACCACATTGGTACAGATGCGGCGGAAGAATTGCGCGAGGAGGCGGAGATTATTACGGAGGTCTACCCTAAATTTGATCGAGAAAAGTACCTAGCAGGAAAGCTCTCTCCTGTGTTTTTTGGCTCGGCAGTTAATAACTTTGGTGTCAAAGAATTACTGGACTGTTTTATAGAGATTGCGCCCACGCCAATGAGGTTTAATGCCGAGGAGCGCGCCATTGATCCTTACGAGCCCAATTTTTCAGGCTTTGTTTTTAAGATTCATGCCAACATGGATCCGCGCCACCGCGACCGCATCGCCTTTTTGCGTGTTTGTTCAGGTACCTTTCAGCGCAATACCAACTACTTGCACGTGCGCAAGGATAAAAAAATGAAGTTCTCTAACCCTACGACCTTTATGGCATCGAAGAAAGAGGTTGTCGATCATGCTTACCCTGGTGACATTGTGGGCTTGTACGATTCGGGGAACTTCAAAATTGGAGATACCCTCACTGAAGGCGAACAACTGCACTTTAAAGGAATTCCGAGCTTCTCGCCCGAGCAATTTAAATACATTGAGAATGCTGATCCGATGAAGTCGAAGCAATTCGCCAAGGGAGTTCGTCAGCTTATGGACGAAGGGGTTGCCCAGCTCTTTATCAAAAACAGCAACAATCGAAAAATCATCGGTACCGTCGGGCAATTGCAGTTTGAAGTCTTGCAATACCGCCTCCAGCACGAATACGGTGCCAGCTGCCGCTACGAGCCGTTGATGCTGTACAAAGCGTGTTGGATTACCAGTAAAAATCAAGAGAAGCTAGCTGAGTTTATTCGTAAGAAGGCCAACTATATGGCCAAGGATAAAGAAGGCCGCCACGTTTACTTGGCCGAATCGCGCTGGATGTTGCAAACAGCACAGACGGACTACCCAGAATTAGCCTTTCACTTTACTTCGGAGTTTTAAGGCTCCTAAATATATCTTGTTGCTAAAGCAACTAGAAACCGAACAGCTTGGTGTTGTTCGGTTTTTTTTGTATGTTTAATAGCACCTACTCCACAAAAATGCCTTAGCTCCTTCAATGGTTGTTTGCTAAAGCATTCTTACTATGAAAATTCTTTTACTTCTATGTTTTTTGAGTGCCGCGATGTTGTTGCGGGGGCAAAACTGGGCACCTGTGCAAGCGGGTTATGTGTATTATGGCAGCGATACTAGTTACAGTCTGTTTGGTATTGTTCAGCTAGGTTTAGATCATGCACCTATAGGGTACTTGGCAGCATCGTTATATCAAAATACGCTCTATGCCTTTGCTCCGAAAGGCATTCAATCGTTAGAGATAGATGGACAGGTAGACTCTAACGGGCATTTGGATTTTAAAGTGCGTCCCTTCCTTGCCCGTTGTGATACCTGTTATACTCCTACTCTTCATTACAAAGAGAAGCCTTTTGATGGTTTGTATCCTTCAATGGCACAATTGGCAAATGGGCAATACCAATTAATTATTTATACTGATACGTTTCTCTTAGCAGCAGATCCGTCTCAGACTAGTCCAAGTACTCCTACACAAGCGTATCAACTTAACGTGGTGCAATTTTTAATT
Source organism: uncultured Saprospiraceae bacterium (assembly GCA_963837355.1). GTDB lineage: Bacteria > Bacteroidota > Bacteroidia > Chitinophagales > Saprospiraceae > Aureispira. The sequence continues at coordinate 297,014 of CAWIMY010000002.1, forward strand.
GATACGGTTATTACTTATAGAGATAGTGTTACGCTTGACTCCGCTATGTATATAGAGGTTTATCCACCTGCCCCTAGTAATCAATTATTATATAGGTTAGCTATTTCTAAGAATTATGGTCTGTATCGTGTACAGTATTATTCGCCAACAACTTCTCTACTAACCAATAGTTGGTCTTTACTAGGTCGGCAGCACGCCACTAACTTTGAAGCAGTAGGTTGGCACAGTTTGAAATATAGAGAAATTTTCGATTACCAAGTAGGAGATCAGTTCTATTACTTATTCGAAGATGGTAATCGAGGTGGTTGGCCTTCAGCAGAAGTTCGTTACCGTATAAAAGTACTGGCTCGGGATGATAGTTCTCCTGATACCCTACGCTATTTGGTGCAGCGGCATTTATATGCGATGTACGACTATTACTATTTGAGAGGGCCTTTCTCTCGGCAGACCGATACAATTACACTAATATACACGAACGACCGTGAGGAACGTTATAATATCTATCCACATGAACTACATGCTTCTTCTCGTCCGTATGTTCTCAACCAACATAGCGGACAACCCATAATCCCCTATCTAGCGTGCAATGATTATGTGCTCAATTCTACAGAAAGCCTCAAATATGTCGGGTATAACATGGATTTTCCCGTTCGCAGTAATATTGTTTCCAATCCAAACTACTACCCTTATTACTCTGTTTTTATCCATACTGCCCCGAACACCTATCAAATAGATACGCTAGTTTGGTACACCTTTAGAGGCCATTCTCCACATAGAGAGTCTTACGCCTACACGCCAGGTTTGGGCTGTAGTTCTTACTTTGTTAGTGTTAGTTACTCCCAGACCGAACAGCGCCTAATTGGTTATATAAAGGGCACCGATACAGTAGGCTCTACACCCAGCATTATATTTCTAAATCAACCAAAAATTCTAGTACCAACTTCAGTAACTGTGCAAATTCTCCCCAATCCCGTTCAGGACTACCTCCACCTGACCTATCAAAGCCCAACACTTCAAGGCAAACTACAGCTTTATATTGTTAATGCCTTAGGACAGGTGTTAGATACAGGCCAAGTAAACGCACAGGCAAAGGGCAACTATAGTTGTTCGGTAACTGACTTACCCGCAGGCCATTATTGGCTACAAATAAGGCATCAAGAAGCGTTATTGGCTACACAAGCTTTTACTAAAACCTAAAGTAGCGCTAAGAACAACGACTTCTTTGTCACCAACACAAAAAGTCTTCTTTAGGAAAAACTCCTAAAGAAGACTGCTGCTTTTAGCACTGTCGAGCAGCGCTAAAAGCTATGTGGAAACAGAAAATGCCAGAACTACCGAGCGGTAATTTCTAGCCTTCTATATCTCTCATTTTCTCCGTGTTGTACTTAGCTTTAAGAACTTCAACGCGACGCTCTACAGACGGCTTCGTGAAGTGCTTTCTGCTGCGGAGTTGTTTCATCAATTGCACTTTTTTGTGCTTGTTCTTGTATCTTCTTAAAGCTCTGTCGATGGACTCGCCATCTTTTACGTTGATAATTAGCATGTGAAAATTTTATCTTTTTGAAGTCTTGTTATAAGAGTTGTCTATTTTGGACAACAAAGGTAAGCAATAAATGGCAGCTTTAAAAATATTCTTCCGTAGAAGCCATTTTTTCTGACCATAAAGCGCTAATCTAATAAAATTAAAAAAGGATTTATCGCGAAGATAAACCCTTTTTTGCGCCCTCAACTGGACTCGAACCAGTGACCCTCTGATTAACAGTCAGATGCTCTAACCAACTGAGCTATGAAGGCGTGTACTCTAGTAGAGCGATGCAAATATACGGCAGCTTTTGAATTTTCCAAAACTTTTCAGAATTTTTTTTATCGGCTAGCTCATTTTTTCGACGCACACTTTTTACAACTTATTAATTATCAGAATAGTTCCGCTCTCAAAAAAAATCTTCTTTTTTTTCTAAAAAAATAAAAAGCGCCCAAAACAGCCTAAAATTCATTTTATAGTTTCAAAGATACATAGTAACAACTACTCGCGACTCCCGTAGCTTGGTAATATTCGTAATAATAGCCTGTAAATGCTCGGGTTGAATAATAGTTTGTTACTTTTGTGCTGTTTTTGGGATGGGCTCGCGCTAGCAATGCAATTGCTACAACGCATCATTTAAACCAACAGCCCCCTCCTCTCCATAAAAAAAATTGACATCTTATGAGTTTATTGGTTTTGGGTACGGTAGCATTTGATACCATTGAAACCCCTTTCGGCAAAGCAGAACGTATTATTGGTGGCGCAGGAACCTATGTAGCATGGGCAAGCTCGCACTTCTACAAAGACATTCAACTAGTATCGGTTATTGGTGGTGATTTTCCACAAGCAGAATTAGATGCCTTGCAAGAGCGTGGCGTTAAAATGGATGGTTTGGAAGTACGTAAAAATGAGAAATCATTTTTCTGGGCAGGCCGTTACCACAACAACATGAACTCGCGCGATACCTTAGCGACGGAGTTAAACGTTTTGGAAAACTATGCGCCTGTTTTACCTGACAACCTTAAAAACGTCGATTACTTGATGTTGGGCAACTTTGCACCTGCCGTTCAAAAAAGCGTTTTAGAGCAGTTAGAAACGCGTCCTAAACTAGTGGTTATGGACACCATGAACTTCTGGATGGACATTGCCATGGACGAACTAAAGTCCGTTATTGCTCAGGTAGATGTGTTAACCATTAACGACGAGGAAGCGCGTCAATTATCAGGCGAATACTCCTTGGTCAAAGCCGCACAGGTGATTCTAGACATGGGGCCGACGCACTTGATTATCAAAAAAGGCGAACACGGAGCGTTGTTGTTCCACCAAGAAGGGATGTTCTACGTGCCTGCTATGCCTTTGGAAGAAGTATTTGACCCAACAGGAGCTGGCGACAGTTTTGCCGGTGGCTACGTGGGTTATTTAGCTCAAACAGGCGATTTTTCTTTTGAGAACATGAAACGTGCCTTGGTTTACGGTTCGGTGGTGGCTTCTTATTGCGTCGAGCAATTTGGCCCCAACAAGCTAAAAGAAATTACAACGCAAGACATCAAGGACAGAACCAATTCGTTCTTGGATTTGATGCGCATCTCGTTGCCTAGCATGGCCTAAGTACAACCTAGATAGCACAACAGCATTGATCCAATCCTACACGTTTCAGAAAGAAAACACCTACCATAGAAAACGATGTCTAGCAAGACGTAGCAACCGTTAAAAAACTGGTTGGCAGCTTCTTCTAAAATTTAGTAAGAAGGAAGTAAATGTATCAAAACGAAAGAAATACCTTAGTGAATAACATTTTACTAGGGTATTTTTTTATGTTTCAACAACAATCGTCTATATTAACCGTGTTTACTATAGACAAACTGACCCAGTATTTCCCTTATACTTAGCACTATTGTGGAAATATGGTGATGATCAACAGCACACAACGCGGATGCGGCTTCTAGATAGCCCTTATCCATGGACCTATTAACACACCTGCTAAAGCATTTGGCGCTACCCTGCCTAGTGCTTCTTAGCCTCTTAAAACTTAGCCAATAATGACAAAGCAAACGCTCTTTCTGTCGCTCTTCTCTTCTCTACTGCTGTTAGCAGCTTTTAAACCTGCTAATACCTCCGTCCGATTTGAAGCGGCCAGTTGGGAACAATCTAAAGCCAAAGCTAAAACGCAAGGCAAACTCTATTTTGTAGACTTTGATGCCAGCTACTGCGCGACCTGTCGCACCATGGACGAAAGTACTTATATGGATGAGCGTTTGGCCAGTTATATTTCTTCTAATGTAGTCGCTCAGCGCGTGGATGTACAAGATTTTGACGGGGTAATGTGGTCTCAACAATATGAAGTAGAAGCTTTGCCTACTATGTTAATTTTCAACGAACAAGGACAACTCGTGCGGCGCTTAGTAGGCTATCAAAGTGGTAGCGACTTACTGCGCGAATTACAGCAAGTCCGCAATGGGGCGGCAAGACCTGCGGTAGCCGTCGTTGCTCCTAACAATAGCAAAGACCCTCAACCCATTGCTCCCGATCAACCGATGTTACGCCCTGGCCAAACGCGCCCTGCCGTAGCGGTCGTTGCTCCTTCTAACAATCCTATTGCCGAGCGTCCAATGGTCGAAGCTCGTGAAGAAGGTTTGGGGTTGTATGAAATTGCTGTTCGTCGCCAAAACTCTAAAGGTTTTAGCATACAAGTTGGAGTGTATAGCAATTATGAGAGCGTCTTGGAACAAGCGAGCCAACTCAAAAGCAAATACAGCAAAAAAACAATGGTTCATGTCGCCCGCTACAAAGGAGATGTTGTTTACAAATTGTTAGTAGGCGCGTTTGACAATAAACGAGAAGCTTCTTATTTTAGAAATGATTTGCGCAAAGACAACATCGACGGTTTACTGAAGGACTTGAGCTTTATGTTATAAAAGTGTTGTTTATAAAAAAATAATTCAACATGGGTCATTCCTTCTACTGAAGCGAGTGACTCATGTTTTAGTTTAACCATACATCATGTCTACTCTTTTCTACAACATTCGTAGTCTCTTACTCGCCAGTCCAACAACGCCCGCCTTAGCCCGTGGTGAGGCGTTACAAGCACTACCTCAACTCGCCAATGCGTTTGTTCTTTTAGAAGGCGATACCATCGCCGATTGGGGTCCCATGACGGACTGTCCTAGTCATCCCGTAGGAGAACGCGTCGATGCTGCTGGTTGCATTCGTTTTACCAACTTGGTGTGATTCGCACACGCATTTGGTCTTTGCCGCGCACCGCGCTGCGGAGTTTGTAGAAAAAATAAAAGGCAGTTCTTACGAGGAAATAGCCCGTAAAGGGGGCGGTATTCTCAACTCGGCGCGCTTACTCCAACAAACGCCCAAAGAAGTGCTGCTAGAAGCCGCACTAGGCCGTTTAAAGGAAGTACAGGGTTATGGTACAGGAGCCATTGAAATTAAAAGTGGCTACGGCCTTACCGTGGAAGCCGAGCTCAAAATGCTGCGTGTTATTCGCCAACTCAAAGCCCATACTTCAATGCCTATCAAGGCTACTTTTTTGGGTGCCCATGCGCTGCCAATGGCCTACAAAGACAACCGTACAGGGTATTTGGATTTAATTATCAACGAGATGTTGCCGCGCATTGCCGACGAAGGTTTAGCCGATTACATCGATGTTTTTTGTGAGAAAGTGGCCTTTTCGGTGGCCGAAACGGAGCAATTGTTGGAAGCAGGCGCGCGCTACGGTTTAAAACCAAAAATTCACACCAACCAGTTCAACAGCATGGGCGGTATAGAGGCCGCTGTTGTACACAACGCGGTCTCGGTCGATCACTTGGAGGTCATCACCCCCAACGAACTAGCCTGCCTCGGCCAAGCCAACACCATTGCCACCCTGCTGCCCACCGCGCCATTCTTCATCAACGATGCCTACCCCGAAGCCCGCGCCATGGTCAACGCCAACGTCGCCTTGGCCTTAGCCAGCGATTACAACCCTGGCTCCACCCCCTCGGGCAAAATGCCCTTTGTCCTCTCGTTGGCCTGCGTCAAGCTGCGCCTATTGCCCGAAGAGGCCATCATGGCCGCCACCCTCAACGGCGCCTATGCCTTAGAGGAGCAAGACCACGTCGGCTCGATTACCAAAGGCAAATTAGGCAACTTAATCTTGACCAAACCAATGGATAATTTGGCCTACATGCCGTATGCGTTTGGGAGCGATTGGATTCAGGGCGTTTGGATTGCGGGAGAGCGGGTGTAGGTTAGAAATAATTCTAGAGTGTTCTTTTTATTGCGTCAAAAAACAGTATATTATACACATTACACTCATACTTTAACGTTCCAAATAATGCAAAAAATAATTGTAAAGAACTTTTTAGGAATAAAAGAGGTAGATGTAAAAATCGGAAAAATATTAGTAATAATAGGCGAACAAGCCAGTGGTAAAAGTACTTTGGCTAAGTTGATTTATTTCTTTCAGACAATCAAGGAAGATATTTTCGATGCATTTTATTATGATAAAAATAACATAAATTTTAATGCAGAATCATTAGATAAATTTATACTAAATAAATTCTACAACCTATTTGGTTCTACAAAGTCTTGGCCTCCTTTCGAAGTCAGCTACACCTACGGCTCAAATAGAACCATAACTCTTAGTATTTCAGGGAATGATGAAATCTTGGAAGTCAAAGTAACTCCTTACTTCCAAGAAAGTATTTTAAAAACTTGCCAAGACATAGTAAATAACTCTCCTTCTGATTTTTTAAAAATACTCACCCTTCCCATAAATCAAGCTCTTTCCCATATAGATCAAGTAGAGACAGCTCTTGACCAACTATTTGAACTAAAACAGATTCGCTTCTTTGTATACTATAGCAGGGAGAAATATTACGGTAAGCTATTCTGATGTTCTCCAAAAATATTTGTTCTCTAGTCTAGAAAAAACTATTGAAGAAAGTAGAAGAGCAAAACCATCTGCGAAAAAACAAAATACAGATGAAATCCTCATGCTGAAGTTTATCAAGCATGTTGATATTATGAAAGAAAATTTTGAAAATTTAAATGGCATAAAAGGTATTCTAGAAAAGAACAAAGACAATGAAAATCTTCTATTAGCTCAAGAGAAAATGGAAAACATTTTAAAAGGAAAATATTTTAAGAATATAGTAGGAGAACAGCTCAAAGTAAAAGGAGAGAAAAAAATACGTGTATTGTTAAAAAACACTTCTTCTGGTCAACAGGAATCTATTAGAATTCTTCAAGATTTGTTTTTAATTATAGCAGATGGGCGGCCTGTGATGAGGGTTTTTGAAGAACCCGAAGCGAACCTATTTCCAATTGCACAGAAAGAAATAGTACAATTAATGGCTTTGATGCTCAATTCTGCTGGAGATTCTAAAATTATCATTACAACTCACAGTCCATACATTCTCTCCTCTATTAACAACCTACTCTTTGCACAACAAGTAGCTAGTAAAAATCCAACATCAGAAGCAGAAGTGAATGCTGTGATAGATAGAAAACTCTGGCTAAAAGCAGAAGATGTAAGTGCTTATTCACTAGGCAATAGCTATGATAAGGAGAAAGAATACTTCGAAGACATCTTCAATGAAGAAACGGGTATAATAGACCAGAATTATCTAGATGCAGTATCACAACTACTAGCGAATGAATTCTACCAGTTAATAGACATCAATAACAAATAAGGGGTTTTATGAGCAAAATAGAAGAGGTTTTAGAAAGCCTACAGGATCTATTTTCTGATAGTAATGTAGAAGACTATTACGAATTATTCACAGAAGAAGAAATATGGATAGAAGACTCTAAACGCCAAGATAGAATTGTAAGCTACACCACTTTACTAGAAAATATACTTCCAGAAAAGACGTTTAAAATAGAAAACCCTAACCAAAAGGAAATAGTCATCTTAGCTGTAGATGGAAAAGGTATTGTTGGTAATACAAGCACCTCGTGTGACGGTATCTTTTTTGACGACATTTATTTTTGTTTTGCCGAATTTAAGTACAATTCTTACACGACACGCCCAAGTAGTATTGATAGAAATATTGAAAAAGGAATCGATCAATTGGAAAAAACTATTGAGATATTTAAACCGATTGAAGTCAAAGAGAAAGGGTATCAACTAGAGGCTTATTTGGGTATACCACCTCATTATCCTAGTTTTTCCACAATTATTACCAATGAGGCCATACGGTTTTCCAATAATTACAAAGTCAAGTTGATAAAGTCTAGCACTAAAACATTCTAGTGTAACACCTAACCTAGTATCAAATATCTCCTACAAGCTTCTAGGAAGAAGAAGAAAGTGCCTTCACTTGCGCTAACTCCCTCATCCTCTAGTTGCTAGCATCTTATAATTTCTTAAACACCACAATCGCGTTGTGTCCACCAAAGCCAAACGTATTGCTCATCGCCACATTAACTTCTTGCTCCCGTGCCTCGCCACAAACTACCGTTGTCCCTTTAGGAATAGCAGGATCTAATTCTGTGGTATTAATGGTGGGTGGAATAAGGCTATGTTGAATGGCTTTAATCGATAGAATGGCCTCAATAGCGCCCGCTGCGCCCAATAAATGCCCAGTCATGGACTTGGTGGCACTGATAGGAGGCGTTTTTCCGTTGAATAATTGATGAATAGCCGTAATTTCGCTCAAATCGCCAATAGGAGTTGACGTGGCGTGCGCGTTGATGTAATCCACGTCTTCTAGGTTGAGCCCTGCCTCTTGTAAGGCTAACTGCATGGCTTTTTTAGCGCCTAAACCTTCGGGATGAGTCGCCGTCATGTGGTAGGCATCGGCCGTCATGGCCGCACCAACGACTTCTGCATAGATGGTCGCGCCACGCTTCTTGGCATGTTCGTAATCTTCTAAGATCAACGCGCCTGCCCCTTCGCCCATCACAAAACCAGTGCGCGCCACATCAAACGGTTTACAGGCTGTTTGCGGATTTTCATTATCGGGAGAGAGCGCTTTGAGCGAACTAAAGCCGCCAATCGAAGCCTCTGTAATCGGCGCTTCAGAGCCCCCTGTTACAATAACTTTGGCTTTGCCCAGTCGAATGTAATTAAAAGCGTCCATTAGAGCCGTGTTCGACGTCGCACAAGCCGAAACAGTGGTGTAATTGATACCCCGCAAGCCAAATTTGAGAGAAATCATCCCCGAGGCCATATTCGAAATCATCTTAGGAATAAAAAACGGATTAAACTTAGGCTGAAAGCCATCGGCGACGTATTGTTTCACCTGTTCTTCGAAAGTTTCCATGCCCCCTTGACCAACGCCCCAAATTACACCAATATCAAAAGCATCCATATTCTGGTAATCCAACCCACTATCTTGCAACGCCTCGCTGGCCGCGTAGATAGCAAATTGCGTAAACAAATCACTGCGCTTTATCTCTTTTCTATCCAAGGCAAACAAGGGATCAAAATTCTTAATTTCACACGCAAACTGTGTTTTAAAGGCACTGGCATCAAAGCGAGTAATTGGAGCCGCGCCACTGGCACCTGCTTTGGCTTGTTGCCAAAAGTCAGCGACGTTATTTCCAATGGGTGTCAAGGCACCTAAGCCTGTTACTACAACTCTATTTAATTTCATAAAATTTTATATTTTGGTAGTTTATTGGGTGGTTTATTGTGATAAAAAATGTTAGAGGCTTTTTAGCAATCCCTGTATAACGACCTCGGTGCTATTGGGTTGCATGATGCGACTCACCACCAAGGAAGAGAGCAAGGCAGTGACGAGCAACAGCGCTTTTTCTTCTGTACTTTCGATAAAGGTAAAAGCGCCGCTGGCCTTTCCACGTTCCAAAACACGCATTGTCCAGCTCTTGATATCCAAGGTCATTTGTGTGAGACTGGCTTGCATGGAGCGGGGCAGAATAGGATAAGCAGGCCCAAGCGCCCCCACTAGACAAACTAATTGTTGCTGGTGGCTTTGTTTGTAAATGTACATAAACCGCTGCAACTGTTCCAAATGGGACAATTCGCCCCAACTGTTGGTCAAGGCTTCAAATTGATCTCTAGTGCGCTCAATGACGGCTTGGCCAAGTTCCTCTTTGCTAGGAAAATGGTAGTGGATAGCGGCATTTTTGACCTCCAAGGCGATCGCAATATCTTTGTAACTAAAAGCCGTATACCCTCGGTTCCGAATCAACTGCTCTGCTAGATTTATGATTTTTTCCTTGGTATTCCTCATTTGATGAAGATACTTACCTAGTAGTAAGTTTCCAAATAGAAGCGTGTTTTATTTTATTTAGCTCCTGTTGTGTCTTCCCTTTATGATGCGTATCTTTGTCCTTTTAGTTTACTATCCTGTCACTTATAAAATCAGTAACATGGCCCAAAATGACCAGCCGCTAGCCGAGCGGATGCGCCCACAAACGTTGGAAGATTACCGCAGTCAACACCACTTGGTAGGCCCAACGGGCACGTTAACCAAGGTGCTATCGGTCGGTCGTATTCCTTCCCTAATTTTGTGGGGCCCACCAGGCACAGGCAAAACCACCTTGGCTAATATTTTGGCGAAAGCCTCTGGCCGTACCTTCTACAGCCTTTCGGCGATCAATGCAGGTGTCAAAGACGTGCGCGAGGTCATCAAAAAGGCGGAGGGAAACTTGGGCTTGTTCAATCCCAAACAACGCCCACTTTTGTTCATTGACGAGATTCATCGCTTTAGCAAATCCCAACAAGATGCTTTGCTGGGCGCTGTTGAAAAAGGCGTTGTCACGCTCATTGGAGCCACTACTGAAAATCCTAGCTTTGAGGTTATTCCCGCCCTATTATCGCGCTGCCAAGTCTACATTCTACAGGCCTTGGACAAAGCAGATTTGGTGGCGCTGCTCCACAACGCGTTAGAAAAAGACCCGTTGATGGCTAAGAAAAAGGTCGAATTGCAAGAAGTTGATGCCCTTTTGCGCTTCTCTGGCGGTGATGCCCGCAAGTTGCTCAATGCTTTTGAGCTCATTTGCCTTTCGGAAGAGTCGGAAGAAGTTGTTGTGACCAATGAGATGGTTTTGTCCAAAGTGCAGCAAAACATGACGCGCTACGACAAAACAGGCGAACAGCATTACGACATTAGTTCGGCGTTGATTAAGTCCATTCGGGGCTCTGATCCCAATGCCGCAGTGTATTGGTTGGCACGGATGATCGAGGGCGGCGAGGATGTGAAATTTATTGCACGACGCTTGATTATTGCCGCTTCGGAAGACATTGGACACGCCAACCCAACGGCACTGGTAATGGCTACCAATACCTTTCAGGCTGTTTCAGCAGTGGGCTTCCCTGAAAGTCGTATTATTTTGGGGCAATGTGTGACTTATTTGGCGGCATCTCCTAAGAGCAATGCCGCGTATATGGCTATCAATAAAGCACAACGTTTGGTGCGACAAACAGGAGATTTGCCCGTTCCGTTGCACTTGCGTAATGCGCCAAGCAAACTTATGAAACAGTTGGATTACGGCAAGGATTATTTATACAGCCATGATTACCCTGGTAATTTTGTCACCCAAGAATACCTTCCCGATGCCGTCGTTAATACCAAGTTGTACGATCCTGGTAAGAACCAACGCGAGCAAGCGCACCGCAATTATTTAAAATATTACTGGAAAGATAAGTATAATTATTAAGTAATGAGAGTGATTTTACAACGCGTTAGTAGAGCGAGTGTGGCCGTGGATGGTCAAACGATTGGGGCTATTGAGCAAGGTTTGTTGCTGTTGCTGGGCGTAGAGTCGGCAGATGGAGCAGAAGATGTGCAGTGGCTGTGTCGCAAATTGTTGGGTTTGCGTATTTTTAGCGATGAAGCGGGCAAAATGAACCGCTCGGTGCAGGATGTCGAAGGTGGGATTTTGGTCATTAGCCAGTTTACGCTTTTTGCGAATGTGAAAAAGGGCACGCGGCCTTCTTTCGTGGATGCCGCGCCGCCTGTGATAGCGATTCCACTGTATGAACAATTTGTACAGACCTTAGAAGCGGGGCTAGGACGCACTGTCGCGACGGGAGAATTTGGCGCAGCTATGCAAGTTGCGTTGGTCAATGACGGCCCTGTCACCATTCTACTAGATTCTAAAAATAAGAGTGGCCACTAAGTAAGGCTTGCTTTGATTGAATATATCCTGCCTTTCGTTTAAAAGGCCTTGCTTTCTTCAACTATCTATCTATTTATCCGTCTATTGTGTTAGCTAAAAGCTTCAAAGATCCTACGACCTAGGTGGGTCAGGTGTTAGATGCTTTTGGACAGTTAGTTTTTCACCAAGAAGTTGTTTGGACGACTTCAATAGACACGACAATGGATTCTATAACACAAGCGACCTTAGGTGCTGCGGTTGGTCATGCAATTTTAGGAAAAAAAATGGGTAATAAGGCCATTGTAATTGGTGCCTTTGCGGGAACGATTCCCGATTTAGATGTCATTTCACAAGTCTTTGCCGAACATCAAATTTATAGTTTGGTATACCACCGAGGCATTAGCCATTCTATTCTTTTTACTTTATTAGCATCGCCTATTTTTGCTTGGCTGAGTTTGCGGTATTACAAGAGTGGCCTGCATAAAAAGGGAGCGATACAGGTCACTTGGACGCTCTTATGGTCACTTTTTTATGCCGCAGTGATTGGAGGAATTTCCTTTGGAGCTATTTATACAAGCAGTCCTATTCTGTATGGGCTCGCTGGCCTAACCTTGCTGGGCGTTCTTCCCTTGTACAAAACGTTGAAAGCAGGCATTGAGGAGCGGGAACAAACGGAGTACGATCCTAGTTTTTGGCGCTGGACGCTAATGTATGGGTTGGCCTTTATGACGCACTGGATCATTGATTCTTGTACGGCTTATGGGACACAAATCTTTGAGCCGTTCTCCAATTACCGCGTCGGTTTCAACAACATTTCTATTGTCGACCCACTATATACGGTACCTATGATTGTAGGGTTGATTGGGGTGGTTCTGGCTAAGCAATACCCCCTCGGACGCCGTTGGAATTATATGGGGCTGGTTGTTTCTACCTTGTACATGGGCTTGACTGTTGTTGCCAAATTTCATGTTAATAGTGTGGTAGAGGCTAATTTGCAAGAACAAGCGATAGAATACGAGACGTACATCACCTATCCCAGTATTTTTAATGCTATTCTATGGCAAACAACCATTAAATCCAAAGACGCGTACTATTACAGCAACTACTCGTTGTTTGACACCCAACCCAATATGGAGTTTGTCAAACTCCCCAAAAACCACGAGGTGTTAGACAAATATGCAGGACACAAATACATCGACATTCTAAAATGGTTTTCTAGAGATTATTACAACTTAACAGAAAACGAAGATGGTACGATTACCTTTAATATTTTACTCTTTGGCTTGCTGGGTGTTCCTGAGGACAGTACCGTCCCCATTACCGACCGCTATGTTTTTCGCTATATTCTAGTAGAAAAAGACGGGCAATTAGAGGTCGAACAAGATCGTGACATGGAACGCATACAACTAAGCGATGTCGCCACGGCGTTGTGGGAGCGCATCAAAGGGAATTAGCCCTACTGCTTCATTTTACCCTTTCCTTGTCCACCTGTCTGCCGCTTCCCCTCGGGAGCGTCAGGCAGGTTTTCATTTTGTAGTCGGTCGTCCTCTTCTTCTTCGGGCGCCTGTAACGAGCCTTTTCCACTTTTTCCGCTGCTAGACGCTTTCTTCTCCAAGTCTATCTCCATCGCATTTTCCCAGCCCGCTTTGAGCTGAATTGTGTTGCTGATATAGCGCGGTTCGGGTTGTTGTTTGTTCTCATAATCACCTACATCCCAACGCTTATTTCTATTGAGGTCGGTACTGACGCGAATGGTATAAGGGCCTGTTGGCAAATAATAATCTAAGAGCGTAATCGTCGAAGAATCCTGCACCAAGCGCCGTTTTACTACGCTATTTTTATCGTTGACCAATTCCACTACATACTGCTGGGTGCTGTCTGCGCCTTTAATGATGGTGGTAATGCTCCCGTACTCCTCGGTAGAATTGATGGTATAAATCCGACTCAACGTATCGTAATTGCTCCGTTCCCAAAAATCGCGGATGCCCTTTGGTAAAATGGTCAAGCGGTAACGCTGATTGGCCATAGAATCTACGGCGAAGGAAATTACATTAGCGGCGCTGCTGTCGCGACGAAGGGTGGGGGTTGGCAACGGCAGAAACACGGCGCGGGCAACAGTGACTTGGCTGCTATCAAGGGCTAAGGTATCCCCCGACAAGCTATCTATAATAGGTGTATACCGCCATTCCTGTACCTCCATAACCGTGTCTTTTTCCCAAATAAACTGGCTGCTATCTATGGCCACTATTGGCGCGGTAAAACGCAATGCTAGCGCTTCTTTGGGGTGCTGATTGATAGGCGTGGTATCTATTGCTGGACGCAGCGAGGAACTGTTGGAGCTCGCCCCTTGGTTGCCTTTTCCTACTTGTCCTTTTCCTGCGGCTTCTGGCGTGACTCCTGCCGTTTCAGGCAAAAACCAGCGCAGGGCGCTACTGTCTTCTAGTAAATTCGCTTTTTCTCTATTAGAAACAACCACTGTGTCTTGCCACGCCTCCACTTCGTTGGTCAGTACAAACCGCAGCTTAGCCGTATCAGCAATTGTCCCGTCAAACCAAAGATGTAAACTATCGTCGCCTTGCTCTACGAGCAAGCGCATATCCGCAGGCGCATCTAACAATTGTACTTGGGTGGGCGATTGCACCGCTTCGTTGAGGGTTAGGCGTACTTCTCCAAACTGCAACAGGTCGGCCTCCTCCACGGCTAATTCTCGGCGCGGCTCAAAGAGAAGCAAGCGCAACAACGGCTGAATGCTGTCATTAATTACAAAGCTACTATCCAAAAAACCAATCGCCTCCCCAGGAAGGTTGTATTTATAATCGTTGTTGTTGTCGTCCAACGCAAAAATTTGATAGCGGCCTTTTCGAATGTAATCAATGGTAAAATTACCGCTGTTGTTGGTTTTGGCAAAATAGAAAGGCCGTTCGGTCTTGGGCACGCTATCGGCTAGGTTGCGGTACAACATCACCCAAACATCAGCGCTGGGTTGACGGGTGGCGGCATCTATTACTTGGCCTGTACATTTTAAAGAATCCACATAAGGCCCTGTGGAAAAGACCATTTTCATATTGGGCACTACATTGCCCTCCGTGATGTCTTGAATAGCATCTCCAAAGTTGATGATGTAAGTCGTGCTGTCTTCCAGTGCTTCCTTCCATTCTACCACTACCGATTTGTTCCGCACTCTGATCGTCGGGCGTTTTTCTAAGGGGGGAGACATGACCACATTAGAGCTAGCAGCTTGTAAGCGTACCCACTCATCGAAGGTCAGGATAACGCGGTTGTAGTTAAAGTTGGTACTGGGGTTCGGGGTGGAGTATCGCTTGGCATTCAAGCGGGGCGGCTGCATATCGCGTGGGCCGCCTTCAGGCGCGCTGGGCGTGGCGCAAGCCACTACCATTCCCAAAAGTAATCCACTGTTGGCTAACAGCCAAAACCATCGACTAAAAAAAACGAATAAACGCACCACTAGCAATATTTTAGATTCAAGCCAAAGGTACAAAAACCACTCCGTTTAATCGAACGCTTTGGCAAAGCAAAAATCGCCTTTGTGGAAGGCCTATCGCACAATTACATGCTTGTCCTTTGTCCCACAAAAAAGCCCCAAACTTCCTAAGAAATTCGGGGCTACTTTATTTACCATCTACGGCAGTGCTATAAACTATACTTAGCGGACGGCCTTGATGCGTTGGCGCATCATCTCAATCATTTTCTTCTGTTGGGCTTCTTTGGCCTCTTGCTCGCTGATCGAAGCTTTCGTATCGGCGATTTCGCGCTGGGATTCGTCAATTTCTTTTTGCGCTTTGTCAATATCGCGTTCAGCTTTCTTGATGTCTCTTTCTTCGCGGTTGATCTCGCGCTTTTCTTTGCGCATATCGCGTTCCATCTTCTTCAGTACTTTTTCCTCTTCTTTGATTTGCTCGCGCATGATTTCGGCATAGACATAGGAATCAAAATCGCGCATCAATTTCTCGGCAGCAACGAAGGCTTCTGGATTAGCATTGGCCTCGATGTAGGTAACGCCACCGTTGAACCAAAACGTCATTTCTGTCCCATCGCCTACCTTGCTAGTTTTAGTGGTAATGTCTACCGCATTTTCCAAGCCTTTTACTTCGGCATTGTCTACAAAATACTCGTTGGCACGACGGTCGTAATTCAGCTTACCGCCTAACCCTCTTGCGTATTTCTTCCATGCCTTACCGACCATATCAGGATCGGCCTTGGGCCAAGTCAATACAAAAGCATTGGCAGTAGCACGCGACATTTGGCGCGTTTCTTCGCTCATATTAAAATTAAAATCCTTGACAGCATCTTGTGCTGACAGGGAAAGGGTGCTCAGTCCCAAGAACAGAGCAAGTAGTAGTGTGAATGTGTTTCTCATTGATATGATTGTTTGAATAGATCGATTCTCTAGGGAATCGTTGGTGATCAAATGGAGTGCTGGAAAAATGAAAAAGCTGTTTTCCCAGTAGGAAAACAGCTTTTTCATCGTATGTTTTTGGCTAATCAATAGCGTTAAAACAATTTCGTCACTACGTCCTCAATCGAAATACCCTCCGCTTCAGCCTTGTAATTACGAACAACTCGGTGACGTAAAACATATTTGGCAATCGCACGAACATCTTCGATGTCAGGAGAATATTTTCCACTAATAGCAGCGTGGCATTTAGCCGCCAGTACTAAGGATTGAGAAGCTCTAGGCCCAGCGCCCCAAGACACGTAATTATTGACAAAATCGGTCGCTAAAGCAGTACCTGGTCTCGATTTGTGAACCAAACTAACCGCATATTTTAGGACATTATCAGTAATAGGAATCTGGCGAACAAGTTGTTGAAAATAGATGATTTCCTCTGCACTTAAAACACCATTAACGACCTGATTGTTTATAGAAGTTGTTCCTTTTACAATATTTACCTCCTCCTCATAAGAAGGATAATCCAAGAAAATATTGAACATAAAACGGTCCAATTGCGCTTCTGGCAAAGGATAGGTTCCCTCCTGCTCAATCGGGTTTTGCGTCGCTAATACCAAGAAAGGCTTGGGCAAAATGTGGCGGTAACCCGCTACCGTAACCGAGCGTTCCTGCATGGCTTCCAACAAAGCGGCCTGCGTTTTGGGCGGTGTACGGTTGATCTCATCCGCCAATAGGATATTGGTAAACAACGGCCCTTTGTGAAAAGAAAACTTACGGCTCTCGTCCATGATCTCCGAGCCCGTAATATCGGAGGGCATCAAATCGGGCGTAAACTGAATCCGCTTAAAGTCCAAATCCAAGGCTCTAGAAATCGTATTCACCAAAAGTGTTTTGGCCAACCCCGGTACTCCGACCAATAGGCTGTGCCCATCGCAAAACAAAGAAATAAGTACGGTTTTAACAACCTCCTCTTGCCCTACAATCACTTTGGCAATCTCTCGACGTAACTTCTCGTAAGACGCGGCTAAGGCATCAACCGCCTCTACTTCACTATTGAATTTCATGCTGTATCTTCTTTTCTATCTTCTATTGGTAATACTAGCCAATGCTCCATTCTTTTGTGCTAATGGTCATTTCTAGCCCATTCGTTTCTCTTTCTTATTAGAAACGCCTTCAAAATATAAAAACTTCCCTCAATAGCCGCGTTTGCGCCTGTTAAAATAAGCTTAAGGGCGAGCACTGTTAGAATCGACCCATTTTTTGAGTGCAGGGCTGTTGCGCAACTCTGTCTCTTGTGCCCCCAAATTATCTACTTTGATTTCAATGTAGTTATCAGGGATTTTTTTATTGATCCAATTCATAATAAATTGGCCTTTCTTAGAATCCAAGGCAGCATTTCGAATTTTAGAATAGTCGTCTGTTAGGTTGGCTTGGTGGGGCTCGCTGCGGCGCAACAATTTCACGATGCGAAACTGCTTCTCGCCTGTAGGTGTTTCGTATTCAATCACTTTGGTGACATCACCTTCTTCTAAGCCATCAATGGCAAAGTAAATATTGGGATCTAAATCGCCCAACTCAAAATAAGGTTCACCCGTCATCGGATTCATAATCCGTCCCGCTCTAGTTTTACTAAACTCTTCTTCTGAAAAGTCAGCAATGGCCTTCGAAAACGTAATCGAATCTGACTCAATTAGGTTGCGAATACTGTCCAATTCGGCGTAAGCGACTTCTCTATCTTCAGTTGTAATCTTAGGACGAATGAGAATGTGGCGCGTGTTAATGGTATTTCCCAAACGGTTGATGAGCTGAATAATATGGTAGCCAAATTCCGTTTTCACCACATCCGATACTTCGTTGGGTTTCAACTGGTAGGCCGCCGCTTCAAATTCAGGCACGAGATTGCCCCGAGGCTGTACACCCAGGTTGCCTCCCAAGGCCGCCGATCCTTTATCGTCTGAATATTTTCTAGCCAACAACTCAAAATCTATCGTATCTGAGACAATCTGAATCAACAAATTACGTGCGAGTTGTTTGGCGCGGTTGTCCTCAATAGGATTAATCTTAGGTTTGATAACTACTTCTGCCAATTCTACTTCCGAACTAAAGTAAGGCAAGCTATCCGAGGGGATTTTGTTAAAAAAGGCTTTTACCTCCTGTGGAGTAATGGTGATGTTCGCCATAATCTGCTGCTGCATTCGCTGCTGTACCAACTGGTCGCGCATCTGGTCGCGCATAAATTCCTTCATTTCGCCAGGGCGCATGCCATAGAATTCAAAGAACTTTTTGGGATCGTTGCCCATGTAACTCAAAATCTGCGTAATACGCGTATCCAATTGCGCCTGTACCTCTGCGTCTTCTACTACTACACTATCTTTGTCGGCTTCTGCCAACATCAAGGCATTGGCGAGCAATTGGTCAAACACCATTCCGCGCGCATCGTCAGGCATGGGTGCCCCTTGACTTTGATTTTGCAACAGCTTGATTTGTGCCTCCAAATCCGATTGTAAAATAATGTGGTTGCCCACAATAGCAATGACGCGGTCTACTTGTTGTCGTTGAGCCAATAGGGCACTGCTTATCCACAATACCAATCCCAAGGCCATCCAAATTTTGTTCATATTATTTTTTGTATCTAATTTCTATCCAATGATCTCTTGCTATAGAGCAAGTTCGAGACCAATTTTTATGCTTGCCCTATTAATAAACGCAAACAAGGTCACAAAAGTAGGGCTTTATTATAATAAAGTCTTATCGCAATGGACACAAAAACACATCTATTTGTAAATCTGCGCGTAGGAGAACCGTAAGTTTTTCGTTACAATGAGCCTTACCAGGCCGTCCAAAGGCCCCTAATAAATCTCAAAACCACCTTCTTTTTTAGCTTTCTCGTAGACCTCTTTTCGGAGTGTTTGTAAAATCTTGTTGCGGCGCTGGTGGAGCAAAATACGCCGAATTTCGTCTTGTACCTGCACTAACGGCGCGGCATCTTCTTTGTCGCGGTATTCAAAAATCTCCAGCAAGTACTGGTATTGGTCGTCACTTTTGTCCAAGATGGATTGCTTTTCGCGATGGCGGTTCTGAATACTGTTCTCTGGTAAGGCCTGCACGATTTTGTCGTACTCAATCCACAAATCTTCGTTGAGAATATGCACGGTCTTATTTTTGGCACAAAATAACTTGACCCGTTCAAAATCAACCCCTTTGTCTGATTTAAACCATTGTTTGAGTTGGTTGATTTCGGGAACACTGCGGCGGACTTTGACAAAATGGCAGCGTACCCAACTCATTCCTGCTTGGTATTGCTCTTTGTTTTGGCTGTAATAGGTCGCAATTTCTTGGGGAGTGACCTCGGAGTTGAGCCGCTGTTTGATGAGGGCTTCTTCGTAGGCATTCATCAATAGCGTAGATTCGTAGTCGCGCACCATGCGCTCAATGCGGTCGCTGGCATCAACGTTGCGCTTGGCGACATCCAACATGAGTTGGTCGCGCACCCATTGTTCAATGTGCAATTGCAATTGGTACAAGCTATCTTTTTCGTTCATCCCTGTTCCAATTCCCGACACCTCCGAGGGGTACAATTCAGTGTCTCCTACTTTGGCTAAGGGAACTTCATTGAGGGGACTGGTAGAATTTCCCCTACCACAGGCGCCTAGCAGCGCGCAACAAGCTCCCAATAGAGCTATTCTAGTTATACTCGTTCTGATCATAGCGCAAAAATCGTAAAAATACGCCACAAATTTAATTGCCAGAGCGAGTAACTTGCTGAAAGACGTCCTCAATGGTCGAAACCTTGCGCTGCATTTCTAAAATAACCAAGTTATTGTTCACTGCAAAATGAAAAACAGAGGGCCGAATATCTTCGTCGCCCTTGGCTTTGATGAGATAACGGTATTCGCCCGCGAGCGTTTGTACATCACTATTGAGAGCCAGTTTTTTTAAGCGATCCATATTCGGTAACTCGTTGAAAGCCACCGTTACGTGCTGTTCTTGCGTAACACTTCGTTGTAAGCCTTCGAGGGTATTATTCGCGGCCATATTGCCTTGGTCAATAATAATGACGCGGTCACAAAGGGCTTGCACCTCTTGCATAATATGCGAAGAAAAGATAACCGTCTTCTCCTCCCCTAACGAGCGGATCAATTTTCTAATTTCGACCAATTGATTGGGGTCTAGTCCCGATGTTGGTTCATCCAAAATCAACACTTCAGGATCGTGCAACATCGCTTGCGCCAAGCCCACCCGCTGGCGGTATCCTTTGGAGAGCGAGCGCAGTAATTTGTGTTGCTCCCGCTCCAAACCCGTGCGGTGAATCATTTCTTCGACCGCTTTGCGCTTCTTGGATACGCGGTGCAAGCCTGCCATAAAAAGCAAATACTCCTTGACATACATATCCAAATATAAGGGATTGTGCTCAGGCAAATAACCAATGCGCTTGCGGACTTCCATCGGGTCTTTATCAACATCAAACCCACAAACTTGAATGCTGCCTTTGGTGGGCGGCACAAAACAAGTAATCATTTTCATGGTGGTGGTTTTCCCCGCCCCATTCGGCCCCAAAAAGCCTAAGATTTCGCCTTTACGCGCTTCAAAACTGATGTCATTGACCGCGTGTTGCGTGCCGTAAATTTTCGTTAAATTAGAAACTATAACTGACATAGGTGACTCCTTGTAGAATAAGTAAAAGCAACTAAAAAGGCTGCGTATCTTTGTATAAAATGGGGTTGTCCAACCGTATTTTGATTTGAAAACGCCGAAGCTGTATCAGTTGTTCTTGGCGGTTCCAAAAATAGAGGCGCAGTGTCATCGGGCGTTGTTCTTTGTAAATAGCTTGATGAGCCATTCGATAACTCAAAAACAGGGTTTGCCAGTCGCTAGAACGCTCTAATTGGCTCGCTGCCTCTACCCCGTACCAAGCCAGCGTGCTGTCCTTGGCATCCAAAAACTCGGCGACCAAGGTACCACTAGG
Source organism: uncultured Saprospiraceae bacterium (assembly GCA_963837355.1). Taxonomy (GTDB): domain Bacteria; phylum Bacteroidota; class Bacteroidia; order Chitinophagales; family Saprospiraceae; genus Aureispira. The sequence goes on from CAWIMY010000002.1 coordinate 317,975, forward strand.
CTTCCAGCCACTGCTGTCTACTCCCCGCAAAGAAAGCGCCACTTCTACCCAACAATGCTTCGTCGATGTTAAACTATCCAATGGCGCTTCAAAAGTAGGCCCCCACTGCCCTTCCAATTCATAATACCGCCCTACTATAGCATCTTGCTGAACAAATGTTTTGTCATACTTCCAAAAAGGAGAAGCGCCTGTCCAATCTTGTTGCGTCTCAAAAACGATAGTAGTTGCTGCTTGAGCATCCCTCGGATACTTCGATAGAATGTGGTACTCGTAATTGATTCCATAAGAACGCTTATAAACGTACGGATATTCTGTTAGCGCGTAGGTTAAGGGCACATCGGCCAATGATCCCACGATCAAATAAGGGCGCGGTTGGTTACGAAAGAGCGCGCGCAATTGCTGAACGGTTACATCAGGTTTGAAACTACGGTGATGCTCAAATGGACTATTGTATGCTTCTTTATAATATGATAAATACAGGGGATTTTCTCCCAAAACAATCGTTACCGAGTCCCGCTCGTGGGTAGATAAGAACTCCTTGGTTTGCTGTACAAAATGGTGATAAGGATGGGTGTGTACCACTTCAAAATGCCGCCGATTAAAAACCAACGTTCCCACATTTACCCCAGTTATTAGCAACAGCAACAATACTAAATAGACCTTTTGCAAGGTATCATTATAAAAAGAAAAGAGCAGCAATAATAAATAAGGAAAAGAAAACAGCAAATGCGAGGGGCGCAAAATTGGAGAAAACTGTACCGAATACCAATAGCCAAACAGGGGCAGTGCCACAAACCACAATAAGGCCGTTAGGCGCAGTTTAGTTATAGAGGGTATTTTGGTGGTTGTGTTGTCTTTGTTTTTATAAGAATAAACCACACCCAACAAGGCCACCAATGCTGTGGTGCCCAAGCAAAGCCAAGAATAGTGAAATAAATAACGGGCGTGTTGGCTAAAAAAACTGCGATCAGGAACGCCGTACCAAAGGTGTCCATCAGCGTGTTGCAATTGGAAAATCGTAATGGAAAGATGGGGCAAAAACAACCCTACCATCACTCCTCCCGCCAATAAATAGCGGATTAATTGCGCTCTTGTCACCCAAAACAAGCCTGTCAAACCCACCAATGCAGCAAACAAGCCGCTAAAGTAGTGGTTGTAGCAAGCCGCCGCCCCAGCCAAGACAAATCCCCACCAGTAGCGTTTTTCTACCCGTCCCTTTATTAGCCATTGTGTCCAGCAATAAGCCAGCAATAAGGTCAAAAAAGAACCACTCTGGTATTGGCGGGCAATATGGCTCCACCAAATCGGAAATTGCAACGTGGCAAACGCCCCCAAAGCCAATAAACCTGTCGTTCTAGAAAACCAAAGCTTGCCCAATTGGTACACCAAGGCCATAGAAGCCACCGCCATCAAGATAAACGGCAATTTGATCGCCCATTCACTTGTCCCAAAAAGTCCTGTCCAATAATAGACAAAAACATACATCCCGACAGGGTGGGAATCCACGGCTTTAATATTGGCAATGACCGCGCCCACACTCTCATAGCTCACCTTCGACCACGTACTCAACTCGTCGTTGATAAAAGCAAAGGTACTCGGGTCGCCAATACGCAGACACAAGCCCAATAACAAGCAACTACCAAACAACCAGCGGTCTATGTGGAGCGAACGCGTAAGCATTAGGGTTTCATTTTTTCGCTAATCAGGCGCATGGCTTGACGAATGTGAGGATGCGCCATCATAAACTGAGCAACATCCGTCGCCCAAACTTGATAGGCCAATTTGGAAGGGTGAACGCCGTCGCTAAAAAAGGCCGCCACACTTTGGTTCGGCACCTGGTAGCGCTCCATCCAATCGCGCATGGTAATGCTGTGTGGGTAGTAATAAGTATCTTTGTAATGCAAGACCAAGCGATCCAGCTCGTCGGCCAACATCTCGCGCAAATGGCCTAAAATCAGCTTAATGATTTTGGTAAACGCAGGCAGTTCGCGCACAGGGGGCAAGTCGATGAAAACAATAGGCACGTCTTTAAATTTTTCTTGTAAAGCATGGATGAGCTTTTGCATGTCTTTTTTCCAACGCTTTGGGCGGTTGAGCTGAAACGTGTCGTTGCCACCAATCCCAACGACCAACAAATCCACATCTTCTTCGCTCTCTGTAATTTGTGGAAGGATGGTTTCTTCTACCTTTTTGGCAGTGAAGCCGCGCTTGGCATACACTTTCCAATCGACGGTTGTTTGCAACAGCTTAGACAATTCACGCGCTAACGTTCCCGTAAACCCTTCTTCGTGGGTCGCTACTCCTACTCCTGCAATAGAGCTTTCGCCAATCGTGAGAATCCGCAACCGCTTTTTTTCAGAAGAAGGAGCCGAACCTTGCCCTCCTTTGGCCTCGGGCAAACTGGGAAAACGCGCCTTGATTTTCTTTGCTTGAAAATACATAATGGGCAATAAGGGCAACGCAATCAATACTTTGATTAAGTAGGTAATGGTCATACAACGAATGGTTAAAGCCTTTGATAGCAACTGGCACCTGCCAACGCTTCCTTAAATGTACACACAATGTCTTACTTTTTCTTAAAAATGGTACGTTCTATTCGCAGTGGGTACCACTGTTGGTAATGACACCAGCCAATTTCGTCTGGCCCGATAAGATCAATTTGTAATTGGTAGGTTCCCGCTTCTTCTGGTGGATGTACTACTAGGTATTGTTCGTGGCTACTCTGTGGCAAAAAATCCATCTCGACCACGCTGCGTTCGCCCTCCCAATGCACCACGGTATCCGCCCGCCACCAATGATAAGATAACAATAACCCTGCACTACTCCATGCTTGGTCGCTGTTATTTTTTATCGTAATGCCTACGTTAATTGGAGTACCCACAGGATACTGTTCCTTCAAATTTGGCTCCAAAGTCATGTTGTCTTTGAGCTGCTCCACTTGTTGAAAACTGGAATAACGCCCCCGTGCCAACACATAAGGACTGGGCGGAAAATTAAAATAGCGCGGATTGGCAGTGGCGTGGCGGTAAATGCTGTCGGGCTTTTCATAATAACTGCGGTAAGTGGCCAAGTACAGCGTACTGTCTTGTAGCGTCTGGGCATTGTTACCGTCTACCCATTCGCTGTCTCGAATCAGCTGCACAGCGCGCTGTTCGGGGGTTAAGGCTGATAACAATAGGGATTCTAAACCAAAGGTAAAACTCGGCCCGTTGACGTTGCTGTTTAAGCTTTCTTCTTCCATGATAATTTTGTACACGCCTTGCTCTCGGCCGTGCTCAATCATACGGTGTAGGTATTCGACCCGCAACCGAAAAGGTTCGATGCCGTCAGCAATGGCGATAAAACGATAGGCAATCAGCGCCAATAAAGCGAGTTGCACCCCGTAGCGGGCTTTATTTTTTAGCTGGGGCAAAATGTCCATTAGTAAAGGAAAACAGCCTAGCATTATCAACGGAAAGAAGCATTGTTCTTGGTAACGGCTGTGCTTAATGATTGGGTAGGTCAACGCAATGACGTATTGTGTGGCTACCAATAAGGCGATAAAAGCCAACGCCGTACTGTATTGTTTTTGTTTTACATAATACCCGAGCGCTCCGCCAATGAGCAGAAAAAGTTCGACATAGTAGGTGGCATAGAAGTGGAATAGGGGACGGATATACCGATCCCACGAGAAGGTCTCGTGGTGAAAGTTGTGCCAAAACCAGTCGATTTTTGCGGTTTCGTAAGGGTGGGCTAAGAGGGTTTGTTTAAGGAGAAACCCAAGGAGAATACCGAAGGCAGTAGCGGTGTAAAGCGGCCAGTGTTTTAATTGTTGTTGTGTTGTGTACAACACAACAACAGCGCCGAAGAAAATAATTGCTAAAACGTAATTGATGGTGACAAAAAAGCTCAAAACAGCTACTGCCAACAGCGCTTTCCACGTGTGCGCGCCGCGCCGCAACAACAAGACCCACAACACCAAAAAACCCGTATTGTAATACAATTCAAAAATAGGGGTACAAAAACCGTGTAAAATACCAATACACTGCACTCCAACCAGCCACCAGCCCACATGGCCTTGCCCCCAGCGGTAGCGACAAAACAAATAAATACTGTAATAAAAAAGCACATGTCCCAGCGAATAAGCCAGCAACACCACTTTCATACTACACCCCAATTTTACACACAACAAGGGCAACCACTGCGAAAATACTAAAATATAGCGCCCTAATTCTATCCAAAAAGATTCATAATGAACCACTTTGGCCATATAAAAGCCCGCGTCGCTGTACAAGCGCTCTTGGTAAAAATACGCCGCCCAAATCGCCCAAATCAAAAAGGCGAATTGCAATAAAACATCTTCACCATAGCGCTTCCAAAAGTTCTGTCCTATTTTCATCGCGTGGCAATTTCAAGGGTTAAACCATCCAGCCAAACCACTTGATCGCTGTTGTTCCAAATATAGGCTTTGAGCAGGCACTCCGCTCGATCGTGCACATACGGCACCGAGAACTGTACACGCGTCCAAGTTGTCGGAGCAAGCATATTTTCTTGCACCGCTTGCCCTTCCCATTGTACCATCCCACTAGGATGCTCTACCGAAACAACTAAAGTCACAGGGTCAGACTGGGTTGCCTGAGGCAACCGCACCCAAACCGAAGCCGTCAATTCCAAATGGTCGAAAGGTAACTGATCCAAGGCATACAAATGGGTATAAGAAAATTGCCGCGCAGGCAAGGCTTGAATAGTCTTGCCCAAAGGAGCCGTAGATTCTTGGGTGGTATGCGCCAAGTCCTGCTGTCCTTCAAAATCTTCTTGAGCGCGCCAAAGCACCTGCCGTGCCTTGCGTTGTACGAACACTTGGCGCAACAACTGCCCTACATCACGCGAGAGTTGACGCGCCGAAGCCTCTACCAAGTGGTTACCATCGTAGGTGAGGTACTGCTGGCGGTTAGGTAGGTCAAGCCAAATACCTCCTAGTGCTTGAATTTCAGCTTTGAGCGCCTTTTCAGGGTAATAACTGGGCTGCATTTCTAAAGCTTCTAAGGTGGGAGCCGCAGGGGGGCGAAAGGCGACTACTTGGATGCCTTGCGCCTGCCAATCGGCGATTTGCTGTACCAACCGTTGGCGCAAGCCGAGACTAAATTCAACAGTTGGATAAGTGCGGCGCACGTGCTCGTCGTTTTCCCAAGGCGTATGTGGTTGTTTATCAGAAGCAATCCACCCGTTAGAATAATAGGTTTGAAAGTACCCTTGGCGCTCTTCTTGCAATTGCTGTCGAATGGCACTAGGGCTACTCGGATCAAAGAAGGTTAAGTAAGGGTTGATGAATCGGCGCTGCCACAACTCCACACCAGAGCGTTGGTATTCCTGCCAAAAATGAGAATTTTTTGCATTTTCATCAGCTAAGCTAGAGGTTGTAATTCCTAGTATAATAATCGGCTGCGAAGCTGTCGTATCCAACAAACGCACCGCCGCGCGCAAATACCCCGTATCTAACCCCGCCGAAGAAAAACCCACATTAAATACCCGCAATGTAGTATCTGTACTAAATGCTGCTGCAAAATCATCGGGACTAAAACCGCGATACACTCGCGAGTCTCCTAGTGCCAATACTTCAAACTGCTGTGCCGCATGGGCTTTGTTGCTCCAAAACCAATCACTCGCCATCGAAGAAGCAGGTTGCTTCGGCAACAGCCAGCCTCCCAAAAACAGCACCAAGACTGTACAAACTGCCGCGCCCCCTAATCGTTGTTGGTAAGTAGGCATAGATATTAGAATTGAAAATAAACAAAATCCGAAGCAGGGCCTCTAAAATAAACGCAAGCACCCACTAGGAGCCCCATCGTGATACTTTCGTAAACAGGTTGCTGTGTCCACTGCCGAAGAGCTGACCAATGCCGCTTAGCATAATACCAAATTTCTACGCCGATTCCCAGCAAGAGCACCACTAGCCCATCAAAATAATAGCGCAACAGCGGCGCTTCCAAATCCGTCCCAAAGGCAAACAGCTGCTGGCTGATCACCACCACATCGACCCAAGAGTCCGCCCTAAAAAAGAGCCAAGCCAGCAAGACTTGCGCCCAAACCAGTGGCCACCCCAACCAAGCCGCCCAACGATAACGCGCCAAGCGCTGCGGCCAACGCGTCCAACGTTCTACGCTCAGCCCCAAAGCGTGTACGGCACCCCACAACACAAAATGATAGGCAGGCCCGTGCCACAACGCCGATAGGATAAAGACAATCCACAAATTGCGGTATACTTTCCAGCGCGCCACACGATTGCCACCCAATGGGCGGTATACATAATCGCGAAACCAAGTAGAGAGCGACACATGCCAACGCTGCCAAAACTCTTGCAACGACCGCGCGTGGTAAGGATGATCAAAATTAAGCCGAAAGCGGTAGCCCATCAAGCGCGCCAAGCCTCGGGCAATCGAGCTGTAGCCTGCAAAATCAAAGTAAATTTGAAAGGAAAAACCCAGCAAGACCAGCCACCAATACCAATAAACCACCGCTTGTTCTGGATTGGCAAACGCTTGGTTGACAAAAGGGGCTAAGTTATCGGCAATTACCATTTTCTGAAAAAAGCCGTAGGCCATCAGGCGACAGCCAAACCAAACACTGCGAGCTGAGACAGGGCGATCTTGGCGCAATTGGTAAAGCAGGTCTTTGGCACGAAGGATGGCCATGCCACCAATTGTGGAAAGAGCGCTAAATAGGCAAAAAAGTGCCAAGGGTTGCGCGTCGGTTCCAGTTCCTTGCGGTAAATATCCAGCGTATAACTCATCGACTGAAAAGTATAAAAGCTTATTCCAACAGGCAAAATCAAGGAAAAAGCAGGCAAGCGCGCATACAAATCCCAATCTAACCCCACCCAAGCAGCTAGATCATCGCCTATATTAGCAAAAAATCGACTGTATTTAAAAACAGCCAAACTCCCCAGATTAGCTGCCAAGGAAAGATACAAATAGAACTTACGGCGGTCAGGAAACCGCGCCATTGCCAAGCCTGCCCAATAATCCACGCTACCACTAAAGCCTAGCAAAAACAAAAAACGCCAATCCCACCAGCCATAAAAAATAGCCGAAAACAACACCAAATAGTACCAACGGCGTTGATCTTGCCGCTTGGCCCAAGGCCAAACCGCAAAAAAGACGATAAAAAATAAAAGAAAAGGCAAAGAGTTGAACAGCACGGCAAGGGCAATAAGTAGCGACGCTAAAGATTAAGCGCTGGCACAATATCGGTTATTCTACGCTAAAAAATAACCGCACCAAGCAAAATATGGTTGCTTGGTGCGGTTCATATAGAAGGAAAAGAGTAATTCTATGTTTGCTGGATAAAGCTTCTTGAGCTATTTGTAGGTGCTTTTAGGTAGTGGCTAATAAGCACACTCTCGTAAATCTTGGATTATTCAATAATCCTTTAGTTCAAAAATAAGATTTTGCCGACGGCTTTCTGAGTGCCTTCTTCATTGGTAATAAACACCATATACACCCCCGATTGCGCACGGCGACCGTTATAATCGGTTCCGTTCCAAATGGCTTGGCCACCCAAAGCCGTTGTTTCATACATCAAGCGACCACTGATGTCGGTGATGCGAACATTGGCCATATCCGCCAAGTTAGAGATAGCAATAGGGCCATCGTAATCAGGGGCAACAGGGTGTGGAAAGACTTTAATGTCCTCCTTGTTCATGCGCTGCTCACCTGTGGTAGCCTCGGTGCGTACAGATTGAATCCCAATTCCTGTTGCGATGTATAGATAACCATTGGCTCCATCATACGCTAGATCCGAAATTTCATTTTCAAAAAGCGGGCTGTTGTCTTTCGTGAAGTAGGCCAACTGCTCATAACCATCGGCAGACAATAAAAATAAGCCGTTGTTGGTTCCAATCCATTTGCGGTTGGCACCATCGACAGCAATAGACAAAATGGTTTCCCCTTCTAACAAATAGCCATTAAAATCGTCTTGGCTAATAATTAAACGGTTCCCTTGGCACTCGCCATCAAACACCGTCCCCGAACAGTTGAAAATAACAATTCCATCCGTTGTTCCAACCCAAACCGCTCCGCGCTTATCTACCGTCAAACATTCTACATTGATATTGGGCAACACGCTGTTGTTTGGGGTCAATTGAATGGAACGGTCGTCGGTATCGTCATCCAGATCACCGCTGTCAAACACCGTAACATTTCCAGTAATATGCTTGACCCATTTGTAGCCATTTTTATCTACCACCACATCTTGCAGAATCGTTTCGTTTCTAAAATAACTGTTCGCATAGCCTTTCCAAGTACCGTCAAGTCGGCGAACCACCAACGCATAATCAGATGTTAAGGTCGTTGTCATCCAAACATTGCCGTCTTTATCTGCGGTGATGCCTTGTATGCGCGTACGCTCAATGTCTCCATTGACTCGCTGCAACGGGGTGCCAGGCGTGTATTGATCAAAGGTTTTTATTTCGTCTGTCAGTGGGTTGAGTTCTAAGAAGCCACTCATAAAAGAGCTGACGTAAATCTTGTTGTTGACAGGATTACTGGTAATGCGGATGGCATCCAAAAAGGTATCTAGCTCAGGGTAATCTTGATCGGTGTAGGCTTTCCATTCGCCCTCTTTATAGCTCGAAAAACCTGAGCGATCAAACACCGCTCTGATAGTGTTGTAAGTAGCATGAGCGACCCATAAAACCCCCTCTCCATCGACGTGCATATCTGTTACGCGAGAATGATTAGGGGAGTTGGTTCTAATGTAAGCGCCATCGCGGTGCATGCCTCCTTGATCGGCGGCCCAAACAATTCCCTCTTGATCAAGCACCAAATCACGTACCCGCCAAGAATCAGGATAGTAATAGGTACCCATAACGTTGTCCGTCCCAAAACGATAGTACTTCTGGCTGCGGGTAGCAATCAAAAGCACGGTCTTATCATAAGACAAAGAAAAATTATAATTTTTGATAAAGTCGCCGTTGCCCGTAGGTTCCCAGCGCGTAAAATTAGCATTGGCAGCAAAATCAAAGCCCTCTACTAATCTCCAATACTTAGTCGCATAATCATAATAATAAAACACCCCCGATACATCGGCATAGATGTTCTCGTTAAACCGAATAATTCCACTCGACTCATAGGTGCTCGACAAGCCATCCAAGACACCTTGCCGTTGCCATTGACTAAAGTCTAATAAATTACGGCCATCCATAATCCCCTTGTAAATGGCCTGTTTAGTAGCCATAAATAAGGTATCATTGAGTTGTGTAGTCGCTGTAACGGCTACAGGCGTAAACGTCGTTTGAATAAACGCATCTAACTCAAAATTATACACTGTCAACCCAAAAGAACAAGAAAAATAAATATCCTCCGCATTGCTATAAATATGGTTGATCGACTTGTCTCCCAAAATGTTGCTATTGGTTAAGATAGCCGATAAGTTCGTCACTAAGCCATCGTCGTATAGCAAATCAATGTTTCCATTGGTATAAGCGACAATCAAGACGTTTCTCTCGCGGTTGTAACTGAGCATCTTGATGCGCATATCGCTCAATCCGTTGACCTTGTTAAGGTGTTCTACCGACTGGTCGTCCTTATACACTTTGAGAATGGCCTGTTCCGCCCCAAAAAAAACGGCATCTTCACTTTCGGTGACGGCTTGTATATTTTCGTATGACAAATGAGAACGCCATTGACTAAGCGCAACAGGATTGTCTTGTGCCTGTAACTGGTTGCCTACCAAAAGGCTCCATAGTATCATTAGTACTACTACTTTTGAATCCATCATATACTGCATTTACTGTTAATACCCACTGCAAGGATTGCCCTGCTGCTTTTTATAAGAAGCAAAGATACAAAAAAGCAAAAGGCTGGGCGAACTTTTGCGGCCTGCTGCTTGCTGTAGAAAGTATAAAATAAAAAATGAGGTAAAAGTAGAAGCTATAGTGGTGGATTGAGAGCGATTATAAGGAAGTTGGTGTTGGGTGGACTACTTACTCATCTCTTAGACGCTGCTCAATGAGAAAACGTTGCTTGGGAGGCAAAATTTATTAGTCAGATCAGCGTAAAAATAAAGAGGACATCCCTAGCTGTCCTCTTGTCTCCTATGTTATCTGCCCTTGCCGTCAATTGCTTGCTTCCGACAGCAAGCCTAACAAAGGCGTTGAGTTGTTAGCGACGTTTGGTAGGATAGTACAACTAGCGGTCGTTACTTGCTATTCGTTATGTTGGCTATCGCTCCAAAGCAGCTTATTAAGTAAGTATGTTGCCAATAATTCGTTTACGTTAAGTAGAATACCAATTCTTAAATTGGTTACCGTGAACAGAGAAGAAAAACCATAACTTTTTTTATGTCGTAATGAAGTGTTATGGTTTTTCAGCGCTGTCACGATAAAATACGGATTGCCTTAAAATTCCGTAGTTGCCTTTTATTCAACACTAAAACGGTTTGTTTCGGTCTGTATGCTTAAAAACGGTGCCTTTATAAAAAGGGTTGGGCAACGTAAAAAAAAATTGTTTTTTTTTACAATCTCGCTAGCGGCAGATTGGCCTGAATACGGTCAGAACTAACCACCTCCATCGTGGAAACAGGCAAACTACTCTCTGCATAGCCTTCGCTTTTACCGATCAAGCTGTATTTTTGATCGGGCTCTAGGCTCACTTCAACTTCACCGCGCTCATTGACAGACAACTCTTCCTCCACTTGCGTAAATTTGTTGCGCACGATTACCGTCGCATTAGACAAGGGGCGCGAATTCGCTACATCCATCACTTTTAAGACGACCACAAGTTCTATGTTTTCGTCAGCAGTATATGTTGGGCGGATACCTGGTGTCTCGGTTGTCATTGGTGGGTTATCAGGATCCACCTCAGTCGTAACAACAGGATCGGATGGATCAACAACAGGGAGAGGATCATCCGAAATAGGGTTGCCTTGCGGCAATTTAATTTGCCCTTTTTCTGCCAAAGAATCTAAGTAAGCAATGTATTTTTCATCAGACATTCCTCTTGGACGTTCTGGAATATCATCTAGCAAAGCGGGGTGGCTGCGCTCCGAAATAACAATCGGGCTTTTTCTTGGCTGTACCCCTTCTGGCAATTTCTGCTGCTCTGCGCCTACGATTTCGTAGCGGATAATATTGTAGCTCTTATCGCGGTTAGAAGCAAAGAAGCCCTGTGTTTGGTCGTCCGACATGATGAAGGACACATCGTTGAACGAAGAGTTAAAAGGCTGTCCTAAGTTTTCAATAGGCAACCAATCTACGCCATTTCCTAGCGGGCGTGTCCGAAAAACGTCGTAGCTGCCGTAACCAGGATGGCCTTTGGAAGAAAAATACAAATCTCCATCAGGGTGGATAAAGGGCCAAGCATCGTCCTTGGTGGTATTGATGTCCTTGCCCAAATTGATGGGGTATGTCCAACTACCACTTTCGTAGTTCGACATCCAAATATCCAAACCGCCAAAACTGCCTTTCATATCCGAAGAGAAATACAACGTGCGACCATCGGCCGATACGCTCGGGTGGGTGTAGTTGCTGCCCTGACTCATAAATTCCATCGGGCGCGCCTCTGTCCATTTTCCATTTCTATAAGAAGAAGACCAAATTTGCAATACAGTATTTCCATCTCTCGCCTTGGTACTTTTCGAATAATAAATATTCAAGCCATCTCTAGAAAAAGCGGCCGGCCCATCGTGGCTCTCCGCACCATTAAGAGAAGGAGAAAATTTTTCAGAAGCTTTTAGGTTGCCTTCCAAGTTGACCCCACTTACTCGCAGGTTCAGAAAGCTAACATTGCGGTAATCGCCTGTACGGTCGTCCAATTCATCAGAGGCAAAAACCACCCCATCACCATAGTAAGTAATTCCTACTTGGCGCGTTTCAGCTTGGTTGATCTCAGGTTGTTCGATTACAGTGACCTGTGGAAACAGCGCCTGAATCGTTTCGATATTGCGCGCGCGCTCGATCAGCTCGGCAGGTTCGGTAGACGTTTCGTCTTTTTGAGCATACAGTTTAAATTGCTCAATCGCCTCGTCATAACGGCCTAAGGCCATCAATACTTTTCCATATTCTAAGTAAATAGATAGTCGATCTTCGCCGTATTGCATGACTTCTTGATAGAGGTCTTTGGCTTTAAACGGCTGATCCATGACGCGGTAAGCATTGGCTAGATTCATTTTAGCGTCTACTCCCAAGAGTTTAGCGCCTGCTTTAGAACTCCACAGTTTTTCGTATTGTTCGATTGCTTTGATGTATTCTCCCTCTTCGTAGAATGCATTTCCCTGTTTAAGGTATTGTATGCGTTGTGCATAGCTGCTGCTGCTCAACAATAAGAAAGAGCAAATGATTAGTACAATTTTCATAATATGTTTTGTTTGATACCTTCTCGCAAGATAGCCATTTTTGACTATTTCCAACCAACTTTTTCAAGCGGATATTGCCAATTTGTTTATTTTTATGAACAGAGCGGCTAAAGCTTTTAACAACAGTATAGTTAGTTAGGCTTCTATTCTAGAATTTTTATAGCGTATTCCAAGAAAATCCCTCTTGAAATTACTCTACTAGATGCAAAAAGTGGGCAAATGGGAGCCGCAGTAAGGCGGGTATAACTATTTTTTAACAAAAAAGGGGCAAGCATCCTATTCTTTCAACCGATCAGCCCTACGGCTCGCGAATTTTTGGAAGCTTCTATTACAAATAAACTAGCTCATAAAACTCCTACCTTTCTAGGTATTTGTTTCGATAAGACCTCTTTGTTAGATTGGTAGCCGTAGGATGGATAGACGAAGCCAATAAAACAGGACAAAAAAAGTTGATTCTAGTACTTATTTCCTCTCTTTTTCGTACTTTGGTGGAGCATACTGTAAAAATTCCTAAATCTCCTTAAATACTCCCTCAACCTTAGCAGTGTGTTTATTCAACTTCCCCCCTACTAAATAAGTTTATCTTTGAATGGTATTTACTACAATAGTACTATGTCTTCCCTATGCATAAAAACTATTTAACCAACATTTAAACTTACTAAATTATGGATCCTTTCATTGGAGAAATCAAATTATTCGCAGGAAATTTTGTACCCCGTGGTTGGGCTTTTTGTGATGGTCAATTACTACCTATAAGCCAAAATTCTGCTCTTTTTTCTATCCTCGGTACTACCTACGGTGGAGATGGCCGCACGACTTTTGCCTTGCCTGATTTGCGCGGTCGCGTACCCGTTAGTCCTGGCCACGGCCCTGGGCTCTCGTCTTATAGATTAGGCGAAAAAGGGGGACAAGAACACGTGACGCTCACGACTAATGAAATACCTAGTCATACGCACAGCTTAAGAGCAGATGCAGCAGTGGGAACGACGAATGACCCTACCAATCATGTCTTAGCTAACACAGGAGCATTTGACAATGAATATTCTACCAACAGCCCTAACACTAATATGAACAATGCTGCTGTTACTTCTACAGGAGGTAGCCAAAGCCACGAAAATAGACAGCCTTTCTTGGGGCTTTATTATATTATTGCAGTGCAAGGCGTCTTTCCTTCCAGAAGCTAAAGAGAATCTAGTATTTCAATCAATTTAATTATAGAAGGAATGGCTTTTTAATATAGCCGTTCCTTCTGTTTTAGCTACCACCAATTTCTATTTCTATGAAAACATTAATTCTACTTCTATTTTTATTGTTCTGGGGCACATTTTCGCAAGCGCAGATACAGTATGATGGCTGTTCGGGAGCTATTGTAGCTGGCCTACCCGCTTACATTGAACCCACGGGTACGGTTGGACACGCAATATTTATGATCGGACGTGGTACCTGTGGTTGTAGTGGTGCCTGTACTTTTCGCATCATTTGGACAGGAACGGCTTGGGAAATTCAAGTTAGTCAAGATGGAGGAGCAACCTTTCCCATCGTTCTTTATAGAAACACAAGCGCCTCTTCTCCCAATCCACCTGATTTGACCTTGGGAACTTGGGTAGATGTTTCAGGATCTGGTTGTGGCCCTATTTCTACCCTCTCGGGTGACGTTCAGAGCTCCCTTGGAGGCTCTTCTGCCCCAGAGATCAACATCACGGGCAACGGTAATACCATCCTAGACGGCGATGTCACGCCTAGAGCAGCGGACGGAACCAATTTTGGCAATGTCAATCTTATTAATAATAGTGTCCGCACCTTTGTCATTGACAACAGCGCGGGTACAGGTACATTGACGATAAGTAGTATCGTCATAACAGGCGCGCAAGCAGGTGATTTTGCCATCTCGGGTGCCCCTACTACTATTGCCGCAGGAGGTAATGCCAGCTTCAACGTCACGTTTTCGCCCTTGGCAGTAGGCCTACGCAACGCCACGGTTGTTATCAATAACAATGACACGGATGAAAGCGTTTACGATTTTTCTGTTCGTGGCAACGGAGTTACGGCTCCTGAAATTAGCCTTTTAGGAAATGCGACAGGTATTGTAGATGGGGATGTCACTCCTAGTCCTACGGACGGAACCGATTTTGGCACCGTTCTTATAGGCAATAATACCCCCCAACTATTTTCCATTGATAACGTAGGAAACGCCCCTCTTACTATCAGCAATATCGTAGTTACAGGGGCGCAAGCAGGTGACTTTGTCGTCTCAGGTGCTCCTACTACCGTTGCCGCAGGCAACAGCGCTACCTTTACGCTCACCTTTACCCCTGCTGCAGCGGGATTTCGCACCGCAACGGTGACCATCAATAATAATGACGCGGACGAAGCGGCCTATGATTTTGCTGTACGAGGACAAGGAATCACGGCTCCTGAGATTAATATCACGGGCAACGGGACAACTATTTTAGCAGGCGACCTTACCCCTTCTACGGCAGATGGGTCAGACTTTGGAAATATCCTCGTTAGTACAAGCGACCCACAAGTGTTTGTCATTGACAACAGTGCAGGCTCAGGTATTCTTACAATTACTGCTGTTGCGGTATCAGGCCCGCAAGCCGCAGAATTTGTTGTTGCTGGGGTAACTTTTCCACTCAATATTGCAGCGGGTGGTAACGCTAGTTTTACACTCACCTTTACGCCTTCTACTATTGGTTTGCGAGAAGCCACCGTTACTATTAATAATAATGATGCTAATGAAGCCGTTTATGACTTTGCCGTACAAGGCACTGGTGTTGCCCTTCCCTCTATTGCCATTACCGAATGGATCAGCGATCCGTCTGTAGATGATGCTACCGACGAATGGGTAGAGCTATACAATTATGGCACCGTTGCCGTTGACCTTCAAAATTGGCGCTTGCGCGATGAAGATACGGACAACGCCTTGATTACTAGCAGCAGCTATCTTATTCAGCCTGGTGACTACGTTATTCTAGCCCGTAACAAAGTATCGTTTGAGGTCGATTGGTTGGCTTGTCCTGACCCTCGCGTTCTTCAAGTAGCTATGATTCTAGGAAATACGACGGATGAAATTATCCTAGAAGACAACAATGGTAATATAATTTGGTCGTTGGCCTATGGCTCCGACCGTTCTACAGGAAATGCGACATTTTATACAGAAAACAACTATACGCCCCGCGTATGGGGAAGCAAGGCGAGCCCAGGCATTGACAGGGCAGGAAACGACCCCGCTACGGGTACTTTAGGGTATGAAAGAAATAACACGACCTCTGACCCCAATGCACGCTTCGCTCTCAATGGCGATTTGGGAAGTCCGTTTGATGGCAACGCAAACTTAGCAGAAATTATCCGTGGGGATGCCTTGGAATTCAGTGCTCCTAATGAGTATGTACAAGCAGCTAATCCAGCTGACTTTGATATTGGAACCACGGTAGATTTAACCTTGGAAGCCTGGATTAAGCCAACGAACAATAGCAATAGAGTGATTATGACAGTTGAGGGCGCAGGCGCGGGAGCAAGTGGCTATACCCTTTATTTAGATGCTCTTGGAGCCTTGTCTTTTGAGTTCCTGTCGGGGCCTCGAAGCGATCGTTTACGCTCATCTACCTCATTAGCCATCAACCAATGGCACCATGTAGCGGCCACCTTAAATAGAGCGACCAACACCTTGATTTTGTATGTCAACGGAGTAGCTATAGACACCTTTGTCAACACTAATTTTAGTTTTTCAGCCTCTTTCCCCTCTAATAATTTCTACATTAGTAGTCGTTTGACTACGAATGGTTTTGAAGGCTCGATTGACGAGGTACGCGTTTGGAGACAGGTGCGCAGTGCCACAGAAATTCGAGAAAATCTACACTTGACCCTATCGGGTTGTGAAACTAACTTAGCGGCGTATTACCAATTTAATAATGGGACAGGCGCAACGGTCGTGACCGATGCCACGGGAGGCAACAATGGTACCTTAACCAATATGGACCCTGCCACTGACTGGGTGACTTCTGATGTCAATGTTGGCAACGATATTAATGCTAGTTCTAACAGCCAAACCTTGCCTATCACCACAGGGGCAGGTACCTTCAACTTTGCCAATGCCAACGCTACCTTAGCGTTCACCGCACATTCTATTGCTGAAGACATGACGGTTACTTATGAGGCCTTTACACCCAATGCGATTACAGGCATTACGGGAACGAGCATCACACAAAACCCGATGTGGACGATTAACAAAGCTACAAACACCTCCACACAAACGTACAACATCACCTTTACTTTGCCTACGGCAACGTTTAATACCGCAGGGAAAGATTGTAATTTCCGCTTGTACAACCGTCCTATGTATGCAGACGACACTTGGACAGCCGTAGCCTTGGAGGCATCTAGTTTTACGAGTACTACCGTCACGTTTGAGGGCATCAGTGCAGTGGGACAATTTCTACTTGTAGAAGATCCTGCCGATGCGCCGACCTTGACCCGTGGCCGCGCCCTAGAGTTTGACGGCAACAACGATCAAATTATTATTGGCAACGTACAAGAATTGACCTTTGATTTTAACGACGCGTACACGCTCGAAGCTTGGATAAAAATTCCAGTAGGTACTACGACTAATGGGCAAATTCTCTCCAAATTTGATGGCAATGCCCTTGTTGGCTATACCTTCGGTTACCTAGGTGGCACTGGGGAGGTTAATTTTGGAATTACCAATTTCAATACCTTTGAGTTTTTTGAAGTACGTTCTGCAACTGGTTTTGATATTCGAGACGATGAATGGCACCATATTGCTATGAGTTATAGCGGTTCGGGCAATGCTGCAGGTGTTGACTTGTATATAGATGGCGTTCGAAGCACTCGTGTGGCTCTATCAGGTACGGTTACGACTTCGGTCAATACCACCGCTCCTGCTGTCATTGGCAACTACTCGGCAGGAACAGAATTTTTTACTGGGCAGATGGATAAACTCACGGTGTGGAATAGAAAATTGACGGCCAACGAAATCCGCGAAGGCATGCACCTCACCTTTGATGGTTGCGAAAACAACTTGGTAGCCTATTATCAAATGAATGAATCTCCTGGGTCGGTAATTTTGCCTGATTTGGCTGGGGGTAGTAATGGTACCTTGGTGAGCATGAATGTTATAACGGCTTGGGTCACCTCTACCGTTAATTTAGGCAACGATGCCGCAGGTACTTCAAACAGCGAAACGATTTTGGTTCCTGCTGGAGCATCTAATCAAAACTTTGCCAACGCCAATTTGGACATTCAGTTCAACAGCCACTCCGTACCCGAAAATTATACCGTGACCTATGAAGCCTTTACTCCTAATGCCATAACAGGTGTTGCTGGTAGTAACATTCTTCAAGATCCCATGTGGACGGTGAATAAAGAAACAGGTACCTCTATCCAAAGTATGGATTTGGTGTTTACCTTTCCTGCCAATACGTTTAGCGTGACGAGCCCTTGCGCGGTACAATTGTACAACCGTCCTATGAATAGCGATGGCGCTTGGACCTTATTAACCAATAGTGCTAGTGTTACACCTAATACGGCTTCCTTTGCCAATATTACTACAACAGGCCAATTTATGCTAGTCGAGGAGACCAATGCAGGGGGCGATTTGGTAAGAGGCGACGCGTTAGATTTTGATGGCATTGACGATTATGTGTCGATTCCTAACACACCAGCCTTTAATCCCACTAGTGGTGCCATCACCTTGGAGTGTTGGGCTAGAGCCAATAATTCCACTTGGGGGGGCACCAATGGCTTTGCAGGCATTGTTACGCATCGAGGCGGCACTAACCTAGTCCGAGGAATTCTAGGAGTGACAGGCACCACATCTGTCGACTTTTTCATCGACAATGCTTCTGTTAGAGCGACCGTTGCAGACATTACCGAGTTGCACCACTATGCTGGTGTTTATGATGGAACGACCTTGTTTTTCTATGTTGATGGCCAACTGGCTGGACAAACCACCCACACGACAGGAATCCTCAACTATACGGATGATTTATACATTGGTAGGGACAATTGCTGTGGAGGCAGAAACCTCAATGGACAAGTAGATGAAGTACGCGTCTGGAATCAAGCACGAACCGAAACAGCGATCAGAGAGAACATGCACTTGACCTTGTCAGGTTGTGAAAGCAGTTTGCTCGCTTATTATCAAATGAATGCAGGAACAGGCGCTACGACGGTTGTTGACAAAACAGGAAAGGGCAATACGGGCACTTTAGTCAACATGGACCCCGCGACTGACTGGGTGCCTTCTGGCGTTAATGTTGGAAACGACATCCTTGGAGCCTCGAACAGCCAAAGCAGAACGATGGCAGCAGCAACAGGAAGTAATCCTACTCCCTTTACCGCTGCTAATTTGATCTTGGACTTGATTGATAATACAACAGTAGAAGACTATACGGTAACCTATGAAGCCTTTACCCCCAACACCATCGACGGCGTAACAGGCACCAACATTCTCCAAAATCCAATGTGGACGGTCAACAAAGCAACGGATGCCCCTGCTCCTAGAATGAACTTGGAGTTCCAATTTCCTGCGGGTACTTTTACCCAATTGGATGGCACCAAATATCGGTTGTACTGGCGACCCATGTATGCCGACGGCGATTGGATCATTATCAAAAACTACGCGCGCGTTGTTAATAGCAATAGCATTCAATTTAGCAACATCTACGAAACTGGCCAATTCATGGTCGTGCAAGCTTCGGAGTCGTTGATTAGTGATGTACGCGGAGAAATGTACGATTTTGGAGGTAGTGATGAATATATTGAAATTCCCAATACCATCAACGTTCCTGGAGATTGGACGACCGAGCTGTGGTTTAA
Source organism: uncultured Saprospiraceae bacterium (assembly GCA_963837355.1). GTDB lineage: Bacteria > Bacteroidota > Bacteroidia > Chitinophagales > Saprospiraceae > Aureispira. Next base: position 337,145 of record CAWIMY010000002.1, read on the forward strand.
ATCAGCAGGTTCTAATAATTTTGAGAATATTTTGCATACCGATTTCCCCAGCGCCGATCAAGGGTTTAGAGTGGAGTTAAGTAATAATTTTCCTAATGGACAGTTGTACTTCTCTATTGCTACGAGCAATACTTTCCGCCCACACACTATTGTACCTTTAGGAGGCACCTTAAACGCGAACGAATGGTACCACTTGACCATTGTAGGGGACCGAACCAACAACCGTGTTCGAGCTTATTTGAATGGAATTTTGCTAACAGACGAGGTACACACAGATTGGCCCAATAGCTTTCCCGCGATTGCTTTGGGAAGAGGGTTCAGTACCGCAAACGACCGCGATTTCAACGGAAGTCTAGACGAAGTTCGTTTTTGGAACAGCGCACGCACGCAAAATGAGATTCGGGAAAACATGCACCTGACCTTGAAAGGAACGGAAGCCGACATCATCAGTTATTACCAATTTAACGATGACCTAGCTGTTGGCACCTCCAATGGGGTGATTGATGCGATGGGTATTAATAATGGAACAACCGTCAACATGACAACGGCTAACTATGTCCCTTCTGAAGTCGCCGTTGCAGGCGGGGTGTCAGAGCGCATGACCGTTACTAGTACAGGATTGATGAACTTTAGTGTTCCCAAAACAGCCATTGATTTTACGTCGAATCCCGATGGAGAAATTGTTGTTTCTCGTTTGATGACCGAAAAGCCACATGGCTGGGAAAGCATCACTGGCGATGTGGACAACGAATATTTTGTTGTTTGGAATTATGGTAACAACCCATTGCCCATCATTGGCGAAATGACCTTTAACGAATTGTCTTACTTTGTTCCTGCCACCTTGGCGAGCGAAGTTGGTTTGTACAAACGCGGTAGCCGTCAATTTGGCCCTACTTGGGGAACAGCCATTGCGCCTGCAAGTACGATTACTAGAGGCAATCCAAGCAGCGCTACTTTTGCAGGAGCCCCTTTAACCGTTGGCTTTAGTCAATTGGTGATTGCACAAACAGGTACGGTGGGCAGCTTGCCGATTGAGTTGATTCGCTTTGAAGCAGAGCGGGCGAACCGCCAAGAAGTACAATTGCGCTGGGCAACGGCCATTGAACGCAATAACAAAGGCTTCGAAGTGGAACGTTTACTAGAAGGAGAAACAGCATTTGTCAACGTGGGCTATGTAGATGGAAAAGGAACAACGACTAATCTAAGCACGTATTACCTCGTCGATCCCAATAGCTTTACAGGTATTTCCTATTACCGCCTCAAGCAAATTGACCTTGATGGCAGCATCCAATACTCCCCTACCCGCGCGGTGGCAGGTTTGGTAGCGCCTAGTGGCGATGGCATGACTGTTTTTCCAAATCCAACAGCAGGTGCCTTGAATTTCCAAATTTTAGAACCCTTGGCTCCCACCCCTGTACACATCCGCTTGACGGATGCACAAGGGCGTGTTGTTCGAGAACACTCCCTGACCATTAGCAGCGAACAGGTGGTGAGCTTGCCGCACTTGTTGACCGATTTACCAAGTAACTTGTATTTCTTACAAGTGACTACTACCGACGGTCAATTGCAATGGAGCAAAAAAATTAGCTTACGCTAAAGTACTTTATAAATCCATTAGAACGCGTTTCGATTCATCATCGGAGCGCGTTTTTTTCTTCAGAAGCAGGGATCTTGTTGCGCGGCTATTCAGCTACCTTATCTTGGTGCCGTTTCTCTTTTTCAATAAAGTAAGAGCAACTAGGTAGCCTGTTATAAGCTGCTTGTTTGGGGTTTATGTTTTTTTTACGAAAGGCTTTCTATATCTTTTTTAGCTTTTTGTGTTCCAATTGCAGCGTACAAAGCGAAGTTTTATTACTTTTAAATAACTCTTTCTATGGAATCGCTCTTATAGAAGTTGTTCCAACAATTCCGTTAAGCTTGGCATACTTTTCAAGGGTTGCCCTTGTAACTAGAGCTGTTGGCAAGTAGTTGGCGTGCCGCGAAAGCGCGATACGCCCTACTAAAAAATTAGGCAACGGCTCAAAATTGATCATTTAAACTAACATCAAAATTATGAAAACACTAGTATTACTAAGCGCCTTATTGTTAGGCATCTCCGCAAGTAGCTGGGCACAAATCAATTCCTTAATCAAAGAAGAAACGAAGGCGAATAGCAAAGGTTCTTTTAATGCTTTAGTGATGGAATTGCCAGGTACCAGCAGCAAGGAAGTGACCAAAGCTTGGAACAAATACATTAAACAATACAAAGGTAAAACCAAGTACGACCGCCGCAGCAATGAGTACATCACCGAAGATGCGACCTTCAAAGAAATGAGTGATAACACGGTAGATGTTATTGCCAAAATTGAAGAACGCGGTCAAGAGGGTAGCGTCATCACGGTTTGGTTCAACTTAGGCGTTTCTTACCTCTCTTCTAAAGATTTCTCAGAGCGTTACCCCGCTGGCGAGAAGGTCTTGAAAGACTTTGCGAAAAGCGTTTCTTCTGATATGATTGAAGAAGAGTTGAAAGAGGCCGAAAAGCAGTTGAAAGACTATGAAAGCAACTTGAGCAAGTTGGAAAAAGAAGAAAAACAACGCACGAAGGACATCGAGGATTACAAGAACACCATCCAAAAGATGGAGCAAAACATCACCGAAGCCGAAAATGACGTTAAAGAAAGCAAAGAAGGCCAAGGCAAAGCCAAAGTCGAAATTGATGAGCAGAAAAAAGTCGTTGACGAAATCAAAAAGCGGCTAGAAAGTGTTAAGTAAAGACAATGCGGCTGTTGGAAACGTTCCAATGGAGGGCTCCAACTGCCGCTTTCTATTGTCTAATCTATACACACATTTACACCATGCTTTCTATTATTAATACCGAAAAAGAAAATTTAATTGCCGCGCGACTCTCTGGCACGCTCAACAAAGCAGACCTAGAAAAAGTCCATCCGCTCATTCATCAAGTGATCAATAACGGCCACAAAGTCGATTGGTACCTCGAAATTGAAGAAGGAACGACCTACAGTCTAGCGGGTTTGCTAGAAGATTTTAAAATTGACCTCCTCCACTTTCAAGACTATGGCAAAATTGCGGTCGTCGGAGAAAAAAAGTGGCAAGAGTGGGGCGCAAAAGCAGCCAATTACTTGACCAACAGTGATGTCAAATTTTATGATCCTGCGGATCAACCACAAGCGCTGCAATGGGCAACGGCCTAACTTTATCGAATTTCATTGCTGCAACGAGTCATGTTCTGTGTAGAAGGTGACTCGTTGTTTATTTTTATTCTTATGACAACCAACCAACCAAAAACACTCGTTCTACTCTCTTTTTTCTTGTTCCTAACAGGGCTTTGCACCGCCCAAGAAGGTTGGAACGTGATCTTCAACCAGCGCTCGACGGTCTCTAATGAGATTCCCCCTTCGCTCAAAGAAAAAGAAACCACGCTCTTTCAACGCAGCAATGTGGAAATTAAAGCCCTTGGATTGGCTCCCGATGGCGGCTGGGTCTGTGCCTACGAATCGGCAGGACTGCCCTATTTGTCGTGGGACGGCGCGCCGCGCGACTTGATGAGCACCTTGCAAACCCTCAAAGAGCAAAATGCCAACATTCAACAGGTTGTTTTTTCGCCGCTGTCTTGGTCGGGCAAATCGAGCTGGATCGTTGTGTACAACGATACAGAAGTGGATTGGAAGAACATTCCGCCGAGCTTAGTCACCCAAATCTTAGCCGTACACCAACAGCATCGTCCCATCAAAAGCATTGCTATGGCCATCAATGGCGGCTGGGTGCTGGTCACTGATAACGACATCTACAGCAGCCTTTTGCCCGCACCCATGCAAAGTAAATTAAACAGCTTAAAAGCTCAAGGAGCAGACATTCACTACGTCGCCTTCAATGCAGACAATGGCTGGGTGATTTTATACGACAACAACCAAGGTGCTTGGGAGCGCCTGCCTACCGATCTGGTCAACACCTTAGAGCGGTTGAGCGCACAGCGCAGCAACATCCGCGCCGTACATTTTTATACCCTACGCGGCAGAATTTAGCGTGTCAGGGGTCTTTTCACCGTTTAATACTTGCTCCAAATGTTTAGAAAATTATTGGGCCTCGCGCCACAAGAAACCGAACAAGGGGCTTATAAGCCCTCTCCGTTAGCCTTAAAATTAGCTACGGTTTCCAAGACCAACTACGAATCAAAACAATATCCCCCGCTGCCACCTACCGCCTTTTCCAAGATACTTATCCTCTGTACCGAAGAGCAGTATATGACCATGAAAAACGGCAAGCGTTTCGACACAGGCAACCATCCCGTCGAGCTTTTTGTCCCAATGCTGCATTTGCACCAAGCAGGTTTCGCTTTTGAATTTGTAACGCCTACAGGCAAATCCGTCAAAATAGAACAGTGGGCTTTTCCTGATAAAGATGAGGCCGTGCAGGCGATTTACAACGAGTACAAAGCGGATTTAGAAGCACCCACAAGTCTCCCTCAAGTCTTGCAAGGACTCGATGCACAAAGCCCCTACGCCGCTATTTTTATTCCTGGCGGACATGGTGCGATGCTTGGCCTTCCTGAGAATAAAGGTGTCCGCCAACTTTTGGAATGGGCACAGCAATACGACCGCTATGTGCTAGCTATTTGTCATGGCCCTGCCGCTTTGCTTGCCGCTGATGCGAACAATTTTATGTATAAGGGCTACAAAATGGCTGCCTTTCCAGACCGCACGGATAAGCAAACCCCTATTTTCGGCTATCTCCCTGGTCAAATGCCGTGGCACTTTGGCGAACGCTTAGAAGAGCGCGGCGTTACCATCGTCAACAGCAAGCCCGACACCACTTGCCACGTCGATCGAAAATTAATTACCGCCGCTAGTCCGCTAGCCGCACAAGCATTTGGCCAACTGGCTGCCACCACCCTCAACGAAGCTTTGCAAGGCCAATAAAAGCCTTATCTTTGGGTCACTTTATCTTTTAAGAACAACCAACCATGATTGACCGCCGACAAGCGCCCCTTATCCAAACAGTAGAAACACTGCTGCTGCACCGTCCCATACAACACCGTTTGGACAACGGCATTCCAGTGTACGACATTCGTTTGGGACAACAAGAAGTCATCAAATTAGAACTGGTATTTGAAGCAGGCCGCTGGTACGAGCAGGAACAGCTTTTGGCGCGCGCCAGTTCGCAGCTCCTCAAAGCAGGCACCAAAAAACGCAACGCCGCGCAATTAGCGGACTTTTTTGAACACTATGGTGCCAAGCTGGACATTTACGATGGGTTCAACACCATCAACATCCAGTTGTATTGTCTAACCAAGCATCTACCAACACTCTTACCCGTCCTCCAAGAAATGATCTTAGAGCCGTTGTATCCTGAGCAAGAAGTAGCGCAATTTATCAAGCGCAGTCGCCAAAACCTGAAATTACAACTACAAAAAAACGATGTCTTAGCCTACCGCCTATTTACGGAGGAGCTGTTTAGTAACAAGCACCCCTACGGCTACAATTCCTTTGCCGACGACTACAACCGCCTAACCAGAGAAAAAATAGTGGCGCACTACGAACGTTGTTATACCGCAGGCAGTTGCACGATTTTTGTAGCAGGTAAAACCAGTGAAGTAATTTTGGGCTTGCTCAACCAGTACTTTTCGGCCTTGCCCGAAGCACCTGCTCCTACCGCTCCACTTTGGGTCTTACCGCCTGAGTTGGGCCATAAAAAAGTACAGCAAGTGCTTTCTGAGGACAGTTTGCAAGCCTCTATTCGAATCGGTCGCCGCACTTTTTCCCGCGCACATCCCGATTGCGACCGTTTTTTTATGCTTAATATGGTCTTAGGTGGCTATTTCGGCTCCCGCCTCATGCAAAATTTGCGGGAACGCAACGGCTATACCTACGGCATTTATTCGTCAATAGAAACCCTTCGCCACAGCGGCTATTGGTACATCCATACCGATGTCAACAAAGAAATTACGGAGGCCGCTTTAGCGGAAATTTATAGCGAAATTGACACCTTGCAGCAAGTCGCCATTTCGCCAGAAGAAATGGAAATGGTGCGCAATTATTCGCTCGGAATGCAATTAACCGCGCTCGATGGCGTTTTTAATGTAGCCAGTATCGTCAAAAGCTTAGTGATGATTGGCCTGACGGAACAACATTTCTATCAATTTATTGATACCATCAAAAATATTACGCCTCAAGACATCCAACTGCTTGCCCAACAATACTTGAACAAAGAACAGTTGTTGGAGGTGGTGGTCTTTTAGGGGCATTGGCTACTTCAAGTAGTTCATTTTAATAACCACAACAGCCCTTCCAATATGCGTTTGTACAGTTTTCTTCTTCCTTTTGTAATGGCCATTTTGTTGGGGGGAACCCTCTGCGCCCAAACGCCATCCGTCTGTGCGCGCTTGCTATTGGGCTCGGCGCAAGACTCCATTACTTGGACAGCGGGCAGCTGCCCCAACTTTGGCGGCTATGTCTTATTGGGACAAGAAAATGGCGTCGGGCCTTTTGTGCGCTTGGATACCCTTTCGGGCAATGCCGCCGCTTCTCCCAATCCTAGCGAAGGCTTGTGGCGCTATCAAGTAGGCTTGCTGTGTAATGGTGTCTTGACCAACTTATCAACTCCTGTTAGCAATCAAAAACCCATTACCCCCGACTTATTGAGTGTCGATATTCAGAATAACGTGCCCGTCGTGCGTTGGTCGCCCAGTCCAAGCCCAGAAGTTATTGGTTATCAAGTATACAAGGAAAACCCCTACGGATCGGGCAACTACTTTCCCTATCCCAACAACAGCACTATTATTACCACCACTAGCTTTACCGACCAAAGCGCGACCGATTTGCTAGTCCGTTATGCTATTTTGGCGGTGAGTGCCTGCAACAAGAGCCTTTTGGGCTTGGGGCAAACGGCCGACAATACCACAGGGCCACACACTTCGATGGTCGTAAGCGCGCTCTTAGAGCCCTGCGAGCAAACCATTACCCTAACTTGGAATGCCTATGAAAATTGGCGCGCGGGTGTACAGAACTATGAAATTTGGCTTAATAAAAACAACACAGGCTTTCAGCGTTTTACCACTGTAAGCGGCAGTACAACGACTTATGTGTATGAGAATGCCCAAGACAACAACCTCTTGGTGTTCCAAATTCGAGCGATTGAAGGAAGTGTGGTCAACCGCGCTATTTCCAATGATTTTGCCCTCAATGTAGCGGCCAATCGACCTATGGATTATATTTACTTAACCGCTTTAAATGTCGTTGACAACAGCAGCATCGAACTCACTTGGGAGTGGGATACGGACGTTGATTATACGTCGGGTGATGTTTTGCGTGGTACAGACAGCCTAGCAATGAGCAGCCGTTTACTGTTACCAGGAGTAGGCTCCGTGATTAATAATTTTGTCGACAACGAAGTAGATGCTGCTGCGCAACCCTATTTTTATCGGGTTCAAAGTGTAGACGATTGTGGGCAAGTGGTGACTAGCAATTTGGGTAAAACCATCCTGTTAGAAGCCAAGGCCACCCCTGAATTTGTGAATCAAATTTCGTGGGCACCCGCCCAGTTTGAGTACGGCACGGTACAGAGCTATTGGCTCTACAAAATTGTCAATGGCAATGTTACTCAAATTGCCACCCTTGGCCCCAATGACCGCCAATACGCCGACGCCCTCAACCTACAAGATGAAACCGAGGCCAACGCCTGTTACCGCATTCTAGCCAATGTTACGCTAGACTTTCCCGACGGCCAACGCCGCTTTTTGCAAAGCCAATCCAACAGCGACTGCGCCACCCAAGGCTCCAGCCTACAGGTACCCAATGCCCTCGCCCCCGACGGCGAAAATCGTTTCTTTCGCCCTGTGGTGGTCTTCGGCCAAAGCATCCGTGCCTACAAAATGCTCATTTACGACCGCTACGGCCAACAACTCTTCCAAACCACCGACCTCTACGACGCGTGGGACGGCACCCGCAACGGCCAAGCCCTCCCCTTCGGCACCTATGTCTATTGGATTCAATACCAAGCGCCCGACGGCACGATGATCGAGCAAAAAGGCACGGTTACCCTCGTTCGCTAATTTTTTCCTTTAACCTTATCCCATGCACCCACCCACTGATTCTCAACAGCTAAAAAATACCCGCCTACTTTACTTGGTCTTGCTCTTTCTTGCCATTGCCTCGGTCTTCCTGTCTGCGCTACTCTTTTTCTTGACGCTGCGCGGCGAAGATTACCAATGGCGGCAAGTGCCGTGGCAGCAATGGGGCGACCTGAGTTTTCAGGTCGCGACGAGTATGCTCATTGGAGGGTTTGCGGTGGCGGCGCGACGGAAATATTTGGAGCGTTTGGGGGAGTGATTAGTAATAGTCGTCGCACTTTTACCATAACAACAAGTTTTCCTTGTTACAAACATCTTTTAATTATCCCTACCTTATTTTATTCATTGGAATATTATTGTATTTTGTGAGAGTTAGTCGTCTGCGGTTTACTTTTGTAAATTGCGCCTTCTACAAGAAGCTACTATTCCGTGAGAAAGACTAAAAAGTCGAAGCCATCAGCACCTTGGAGTAAAAAATAAATAGTTTAACCTACCAGCTCTACAGCTTCACGTACGAAGAAGTATTGGTGCTTGAAGAAAAGTTTAGGCTGGATCGAGCAGTGTATGAGATGGGTTTGTCATAAGAAAAGTGTAAGTGCCTATTGTTGTTCATTAAGCTTCTCCTATTATAATTAAAGAAAAGCGTGTTTATCTAGCTAAAGTCCTTTAACTTTGTTCTGCCAAAAAATTAACAGTTAATGTTAATAAAATGAAACCTAAGCTTTGGATGTTACGTTTAATAACAAGAAGCTAGAAAAGTACGCTAATAATGATAGCAAAGGAAAGCAGGGATTAGGAGCTACTAGATTTAAGCTATACAAACGGCGATTAGATCAACTAGCCGCAGCTTCTACCTTAGAAGATCTACGCTATGCCCCTGGTAATTTTCATGAACTTAGAGAAGATAGAAAAGGGCAATGGGCTTGTTCCTTGGATGGCAGCTATCGCCTTATCCTTACTCCAAAAGAAGCCCCTATTCCAAGCAATGAACATGGACAATATAGTTGGGACGCCATAAAGGCAGTAATAATGATAGAAATTGTTGATTATCATTGATGCAAATACTCCATTATTATGATGTTATAACACAACAATCGATACTGCCAACTCATCAATACCATAAACGCAACAAAGATGTCTAACACCTACCATCCTCAAACCGTCACTCCTCCAAAAGATATCTTATCCGAACTGCTCGAAGAGCGCCAGATGGGACCTAAAGAGTTTGCTATTAGAACAGGTAAACCAGAAAAAACAATCTCTGCTTTATTAAATGGAAGCAGCAAAATAACGCCTGAAATGGCAGTTCTATTTGAACGCGTGCTACAAGTTCCCGCTCATTTTTGGCTTAAAGCCCAACGCCTTTATGATGAGTGTGAAGCTAGAAATGCCTATCAACAAGTTATTGCAAACAGTATTGATTGGGCACGCAAATTCCCCTATGCTGCGATGGCAAAGAATGGTTGGGTAAAACCTACTAGAAAAGCAGAGGAAAAGGCTGCTGAATTACTAACATTTTTTGCCGTTGCATCGCCCCAAGCTTGGGAGGACTGCTACTTTGGAAGTACCCTTAAAGTGTCTCTTAGAGCCTCTCTACAAGAAGTCAAACATGCCCACGGGTTGGCGGCATGGCTCCGACACGGCTTACTAAAAGCACAACAAGTAGAAGCGCCCGTTTATTCTAAGCCTACCTTTAAAAAACAGCTGATCAAGATCAAAGCCTTGGCGTTGGAGCAGCCCGACAACTTTTTTCAACAGTTGCAGCAGCTTTGTTTACAAGCAGGGGTTATTGTGGTCTATAGTCCAAGTATCCAAGGCGTTCCCATTCATGGGGCAACCCGTTGGAATAACAAGGTGCCAATGATCCAGTTAACAGGCTATTACAAGCGCAATGATGTATTTTGGTTTACCTTCTTTCACGAAGCAGGGCATATTTTAGAACACGGCACTAAGTATCTTTCTTTAGAAAACATCAGTTATAAGGGAGAAGATAAAGAGAAAGAGCGGGAGGCCGATGAAATTGCTATTAGTTATACCTTTAGCCAAGCTCAAGAGGAACAATTTATGGCTATAGGTGATTTAGAGGAAGATACCATCGCTGCTTTTGCCGAAGCACATCAAATTCATCCTGCCTTTATTTTGGGGCGTTTACAACGAAAAGGACGGGTTGCAAAATACTATAGTAAGCGTTTTTATTCCCGTATTGATTTGAGCGAAACACCATGATTTTTTTGTTTTCTAGGGAGATTCGTACTTCTTTCACAGGGTATAAAAGCATTCAACAGTAAGCGGTCTTGCTGGATTAGACACATTAAGTGGTCTTCCACTTTCAGCAAAAAGCCACGCTCTTAATATTCTTCTGGCCCCTTGATGTTCTCAATCTCTTCTAGAGAGAGACCTGTTACTTCGGCAATGGTCTCCAACTCTACCCCTCTGCGTTTTAGGCGCAGCGTCATTTGTATTCTCACTTCTTCCACGCGGCGATCGGCTAGCAGCGCGGCTTCGCGTTGGATGCGATCGACCAGTTCATAAGGCGGCACATATTTGGTGCTTTCTAGGAGTTCTCGCAGGAGCCCCGTATGCGCAAAGGAGAGGTAGCCCTTTTCAGAAATAATCAGATGATCGAGGACGTTGGTTTTGACAATAATCCCAACTTGTAGCAGCCGATCGGTGAGGTCGCGGTCTTTTGCGGAGACAGCCAATTCGCCGCCGACTTGGTTGTGGCACAAAATAATCTTAGCGGCTTGCTTTTGAAGAGCCAAGCTGAATACTTCCATCGGCTCCACATTGGTCGCTTCCAAGGTGCCCCAGCCAATCAACTCGATAAACAACAAGCGGTTGTCCTCGGCCAATCCCAAAATCCAAAAGTGTTCTTGTTGGGGCTCGATTTTCTCTTCGCGCAACAGCACTTTTTGCATAATGCCATAGATGTCCTCAGAGTTGAGGAGTTTTATATGTTCGGCATCGGTGATGTTGACGCTCATGATGGGTGTGGATTAATGAATGAAGAAGCTCTTTCTTAAAATTACTTAATTCTTTTCTAATTTGTCTCTTTTTGGGGATAAAATCCTTGTTGCGGTGTGTTTTTTGGCTTGTTGTTTCAAATTTTAGGCAATTGTTCTTTTTTCGAGCGCCTATGATTCCCTCACAGGGTCGTTTTGGTAGTATCCCTAATTTCTGCGCTGCCTAAGGTAGGTATTTCTTGTTCGTTATAACAAAACCGCTGCCCCCTACTAGTGTAAGGAACAGCGGTTGGAAGATCGTAAAACAAGCCAATTAATCTTGGTTGTTGCTTTCTGCTGGACTAATACGAGCTAAACGAGCCGTTACAGTCACTTCTGTTTTGCTGTAGATAAACCCTAGTCCAAGGACAGGACGTTTGATGCGGGTATTGAATTGGGGGTAAAAAACTACATCATAACCCGCGTTTTTTTCCATAAGGTCAAACAAGGCATAGCTTGCTGTGGGATCAACCAAGAGGTTGCCGATTACAGGGATGTTCGCAACACTGATTCCTGCTCCAGCATTGTCATCGGCTACACTGCCAGATTCTGTTTTGCCAAAAAGGCGCTTCCAGTCGATACCCAATACTCGTACTTGGGTAGCTTCGCCTGTTACTTGAGCAGAGAACTCAAAATCTTGGGCATCCATCTCCACCATTACATTGGGCTGGCGCATCATGCGCGTATTGGTGACACAAGAAGTAAACGTTAACATAAAGCCAAGGAATAAGGCGATTTTTAGGGATTTCAATAGATTCATATACGGTTCGTATTTTAATAAAAATGGTTAATATAAGCGTATTGCTTTATCCCCGCTAAAGTAGCTATTTTTTTATAAACTCACAAAGGAAACCTTTCTAGTCTTTCGTAATTTAGGCATCTAACTATACACAGGCGTTCCTTTTTTTTTGGAGAGCGGCAAATTATGGGGTATTTGGGGGTTTAAAGCAGCTGGTAATCATGCCTTATCCCTTTATGGCCTTCACCACTTTTACAGTCAATCCTGTATATTCAGCTACAGCATTGACCTCCATGCCGCTATTTTTGAGGGCAGTAGCGATGGCGAGGATTTTTAAGCGCTCTTCCTCCTTAGCGATGAAGGTTGCTAGTTCTTTCGCCTCTGCGATACGCTCTTCCATAAGGGCTTCCATTTCGGCGCGGATGCGTTGCGCTACGGCATAGCTGGGAACGTATTTAATACTTTTCTCTAGTTCCTCCATCAATCCAATGTCAACAAAAGACAAGTAGCTAATGTCCGAAATAATCAAGTGATCTAGAACGGGTAAATCCACAATCAACCCTACTTGTATCAATCGGTCGGTGATGTCTTGATCTTCTGGAGAGGGCTTCAATTCACCGCTGGGGTGGTTGTGGCAAAGGATGATCTTTACAGCGCGTTTTTGCAAGGCCATGCTGTAGACTTCCATCGGTTCTACAATGGTTTTATTGACCGACCCTAAGCTTATCAGTTCTACAAACAACAATCTATTGTTATTGGCTAAGCCCAAAATCCAAAAGTGTTCTTTGTTTTGCTCGATGTCCTCTTCTCGCAATAGTATCTTTTGCATGATGCTGTAGATGCTTTTGGAATTGAGCAGCTTTATTTTATCGGCTTTGGAGAGATTGACGTTCATAGATAAGAAGATGAATTAGATAAGTAGTAAAAGCTTTTCAGTTTTATCCGTAAACGAACACGACATCTGAGGTAATGATATTATTTACATTTAGCAATGGCAGAATAAACTGTGAAAAGGGAGTGTGCTCTGTTTTAGAAGCTAAGATTCCTCTAGCAGTACCCGTAGTAACAGCAAACAAATTAGTAGCAAAATCTACTGGTAGGCGGACGCTATTTCCTTCTATAAATTCATTCCAAACAGCATCTTCTATCCCGAAATGACAACTAACAATAATCTTCATGATAACCGTCTGTTGCTGTTTAAAGTCAAAAGAAGCAGAAACCCCTACTTGTTGGTTGAGGGGATTTAACGAAAACCGAAAGGAATGTCCAACCTGGGCTTCTTGATTACCGTTTAAATATTCAGGAAAGGTAGCAAACTGTTCGGTGATAATTCCTTTTAAGGTAAATCCTATTCCCATATATTAACATACTTTTAGATAACTATTTGATTCTTGATTAGTCTCCGCAATAGGAACAGCTACATGAACGCTGTAACTGACCGCAATAAATGCTTGTGCTGTTGTAGCTTTTTCTTGCCCTTCAAACTCCATCAATGCATTGTCCTCTTGTTTGTGGTAACTTGCTAAAATGGGAATATCCAAGACCTGTTGCAACTTCACTAAGGTAGATAACGTAAAGTTTTCCTTTCCGCGTACTAATTTATTGATATAAGGAGCGCTCACGCCCATCACTTCTGCCAATTTGTTCTGTTTCCATCCCAACTCCTCCAGTCGTTCTAATACGTTAGAAGCTATTTTTCCAGATGCTCTAAGCATTTCCCTGTTCGCTATTCGTTCCTTTACTTTTTCTACGGTATCGTCCTTTTCTTTGGAAACTAAGTCCAAGAATTTCTCTCTTCTAGTTTTCATCTTGTTCTGTTTTAAAATCTTGAAAAGAATCCTTGTCGAAAACATGATTATCTACAAGGTAGTTTTTTACTTCTTTTAGCTTTGTAAGCTCTTGCATCAATTCCTCACTATCTTGCATTGCTCTGACTACCTTTATTCCTCCTCCTGTAATGAGATAGATATTAGCATCTATTCGAAGGGCATAAATCCTTAAATAACTCTTTCTGTTAGGTTTACCTTTCTGTAAAGACAACCTAACAAATCCCATTTCTTGATTGTGTAAAGGTTGAAAAAAACTAGCTAACCGCTCTTTTCCTTCCGCTTCAGCATATATCAAATCATCAATATCGTAAGCGTCCTCTACTACCTGTTCTTTGAATAGACCAATATCTGGAACAGCAGCCTGCTTTGCAAATTCGTGCAGGTACAATTGATCTGTCCATAATTCTATCAGCCTGTGGTACTCTGCACTTATCTCTCCTTCATAACGTACAGCGTATAAAGACTCCGCGAATATAGTAACTATCTCCATAAAGTTAACTCACAGGTTTATTTTTAACAAGAATCTCTCCATATTGTTTACCTAAGGATCTTATTATAACGAGGAATAAGAGCTTTATGAAAAGCTCCCACTTAAACTCAACGACTAGATATAACTTACTACAAGATACTGTAAATAATTTAAATTTAAAATAACAACTCTTGTTTTAAGCTACTTAAAAATGTGTGTGATAATAGCACGTTCAAGGTACTACAAGGCCGTAAGGTACTCTTGTTTCCTGATTTGGGTTGCTATGCCAATTGGCATAAAAAAGCCACTACCTTAAACCAAGTAGGCTTTAAAATAGTGGTTTCTGATTTGTTAGAACGCCATGCTTTCAACGCTGACCAGCAAGCAGGCTTTGATTTAGCTGCTTATTTTATTCAGCGGGATAGTTATTTATCCCCTCCACTTCCTCCATGCTCAATCCTGTGATCCGCACAATAGCAGTAAGCGCAATGCCTTCCTCTTTCATCCGTGCAGCCATAGTGTATTTCGCGGCTTCTAGCTTCTGTTCCATAATCTCTTTAGCATCCGCCTTAATTCTTCTAATCAAGTCATAGGAGGGGACGTACTTGGTACTCTTCTTTAGAATGTTCAGCAAACCGATATATTCAAAAGATAGGTAGCTAATATCAGAAATGATTAAGTGGTCAATGACAGGCATGTTAACAATAATACCCACTTGAATTAGACGGTTAGTAATGTCTTTGTCTTGCTCGGATGGTTTTAATTCGCCACTTGGGTGGTTATGGCATAGGATGATTTTTACCGCCTGTTTTTGGAGAGCTAGACTAAATACCTCCATTGGTTCTACCAAGGTAGCCTTCACTGTACCCAAGCTGATTAATTCTATAAAAAGTAATCTATTATTGTTGGCTAGACCAAGAATCCAGAAGTGTTCTTTGTTTTGATCCACCTTCTCTTCTCTTAGAAGTACCTTTTGCATGATGCTATAAATATCCTCTGAATTGAGCAGCTTTATTTTATCCGCTTTGGAAAGATTGACGTTCATAGATAAGAAGATGAATTAGAGGAGTGGGAAAAGGATTTTAATAAATGTAACTAAAACCAAACTATTAATCCCTATTTTCTCTAAGAATTTAGAAGAGCGCCCCCCCTCTATTGCTAAAAAGGATGTACCCACACAAAAAAAGAGCCTCCAAAGCTAACGCTTCAAAGGCTCTTTAAATTTTAAGTAGTCGGAATGACAGGACTTGAACCTGCGACTTCACGCCCCCCAGGCGCGTACTCTACCAACTGAGCTACATTCCGATCTTGTGCGCTTTTTCCAACGCGGGGGCGTAAGATAGAACTTGTTGGTGGAGTCTGCAAGAAAAGGGCTGACTATTTGTTAGTTTTTTTCTGTTTACAAATCTTCTAGCAACGCAACGGCGCGCTCTTGATAGAGGTGGGCGGTCTTTTTGCTGATGGCTTCAAGCTCGGCTTGCGCTTCTTCTTTGCGGTTGAGCTTGATGTAGGCTAAGGCGGTCATCCATTCTGCTTCTTGGCGGTAGGTGGAATCGCTGCTGCTGGTAACACTTTCTAAGGCGTCTAGGGCGGCTTCTGCTTTGCCTTGTGCAAGTTGGGCGATGCCCAAGATCACGAGCGATTGGTAATCCGATTGCGCCTGTTCGGTGAAGTTTTGGCGGTAGTCTTGGAGCAACTGGATGCAGGTTTTGTAATCCTGATCGCGGTAGGCGATTAACGCGGCGCGTTTGAGTTGCTCGGCATTGGTCAAGTCTTCGGCAGCGCGAAAGCTGTTGAGGTCAATGGCAATGGATTGGGAGGCGGCGAAATTTTGATTAAAGAGGTTGTTATTGGTTAATTGATACGCCAACACACTTAAAAAAAGCAGTGCGGCCGCAGCTGCCATATAGAAATATTGTTTTAAAGAGCGCAACACAGGCGTTTTTTTGCGGGTCTGCTGGCTTTGGTATTCGTTTTCAAATTCGGTTAGCATTGGGGCAAATGCCTCGCTGCGCAATCCTTGAAAGCCATCAAAGATGGCCTCATAAGCATCTACTTCGGTCTGAAAGCCAGGATCTACTTGCAAGAGTTGTTGGAAGGCTGATTTTTCTTTACCGCGTAGCTGACCTGTGTGATAGGCTTCTATGAGTTTTATCTTGTCGATTTTTGACATGTCTGTCTGGTTTTTGATTTAGTAAGATAGTAGTTTTCGGTGTGTCCGCTGTTGAGAGCGGGTTGGGTGTTGTGTGTGTGTTTTCCAAATCGTCTTCGGAATGGATTTTGGTTAGTCTAGTTCGTTGTCTTGGGAGAAATTCTGATTGGCCTCCTCTTGTACCATTGCTCTTAATCGCTTTAAACAGAGCGATTTTCTTTTTCTAAGGACGCGCGCGTCGCTGTAGTTCATGGCAGCTGCCACCGCTTCGGGGTGCATACCTTTGACAAACAACATTTTTAAAATAGCTGAGCAAGGATCTCCAATTTTGGTGAGTAAATGCCGTACTAATGCTTTATTGTCTTCGTGTCGTTCTTCTTCTTCTATAGTATCCAAAACAGAATCGGCTGTTTCCTGCTCTTCAATTTGGTCAATCGGCAACCTAGTTTCGCGCTCATTAATTCGGCGGCGCTGCAGAATAAGATTTCTACCGATAGAGCAGAGGTAAGTAAGTGGTTTGCTCTTCAACTCGTTTAAGGTTCCACACAGCACGTTATTGTATAGAATCAAGTAAGCTTGTTGGTAAATATCTATAGCCTCTGACTCCGTGGTTTGAAAATTTTTAAAGCACCAAGCTTTGAATATCGTTCTATGCTCGTTATAAAAATCTTGCAGTCCTCTTCGGTCGTTATTCCTGATTGCTTCAAAGATTCGTTCGTTATACTTCTCCTTCATTTATCTCTGGAATTGGCAATTTGTTACCGCTAGCGCGAATTTTTTTCTAAAAAACATCAATAAATAACCAAAATTAAGGGTTTGCGCCTTAAATTTTAACAATTGATCGTCAAAATCAAGTTTTTTTGCGGCGTTTTGCTCGGGGGTTTTCGGCATTTCTCGTTATAAAACAGGAAGCTTATCCTACTTTATACGGCTTTTCAAAGAGCTATTTCGTCCGTATAAAATACT
This sequence comes from uncultured Saprospiraceae bacterium, assembly GCA_963837355.1. Taxonomy (GTDB): domain Bacteria; phylum Bacteroidota; class Bacteroidia; order Chitinophagales; family Saprospiraceae; genus Aureispira. Next base: position 354,367 of record CAWIMY010000002.1, read on the forward strand.
CTTACTTCCCCCACAAGTACCATACATAAGGCAGCCTAACGCGTCCTTTTATCCCTCTCCGAAAGTACTTGCCAAGCAAACGAAAGTTGGTAAAAGTATCATTTTTCCATCAAAATATAGCGCCCGCTTCTGCGGATTTTTTATCCTCATTCCTTGTAAACTAGTCGAAAAAATCGAAGAAAGCCTTAGCTTTTGACTATTTTTGAACAACAAGGCATCACAGAACAAGTTCTCTATTGCCTGTTTTTTACAAAGAAGAAAGGCATCCATTGGGGCAACAATTCCCGCCTCTTATTGTCCATTAGTTCAACTTAACTATTTCTTACTAGGAAATAAATCCCCCACCTTGCACCAGTGATAACCGCAAGACCTACGGGAATTCGTTCCATTATAAAATTATCATCGTATATGAACAACACAGCTAAGTTGTTTGGTTTTCTATTGATTGTTGCACTGTTTTATGCCCAAATAGCTTGTGTCAACACCAATGGCGTCTCCAAAAAAAAGGACAAAGCATCTACTTCTATTGCTACCAGTGATACGGTTGCCCCCTCCCCTATCAGTGGATTGGGCAACTTGGGCAGCACAGCTACAGTAGACAAAACAGAAGAGCAAGAAAGTGGGATGAAAGCAGAATTGCCTTTTTCTCCCAACTATCGAACGGGCACCCTAGACAATGGGATGCGCTATTATATTCGCAAAAATAGCAAACCCGAAAACCGTCTAGAATTACGCCTAGCGGTCAATGCAGGCTCTATGCAGGAAGACGACGACCAACAGAGGCCTCGCCCACTTTGTAGAGCACATGGCGTTTAATGGGACAACCAATTTTGCCAAAAATGACCTCATCAATTTTCTAGAAAAAACAGGCGTTCGCTTTGGGGCAGACCTCAATGCCTATACTTCCTTTGATGAAACAGTCTATATGTTACAACTACCAACAGACAAAGAAGGTTTAGTGGATAAGGGGTTAACCGTGATGAGCGACTGGGCAACAGGAATTGCTTTTGATGGCGAGGAGATCGACAAAGAACGCGGCGTTATTCAGTCCGAATGGCGCACAGGCTTGGGAGCCAACGAGCGGATGCGCTATACTTGGTGGCCCAAAGTATTCTACAATACCCGCTACGCGAGCCGCTTACCTATTGGCTTGATGGAGGTCATTCAAAAAGCACCACACGACCGCTTCCGCCGCTTTTACCGCGATTGGTACCGCCCCAATTTACAGGCAATCATTGTTGTCGGTGATTTGAATGTGGACGACATGGAGAAAAAGATCAAAGAGAAATTTGCTGGTCTTAAAAATCCCGAAAATCCTAGAAAAAAGGAATTGTACGAGGTACCTGATCACAAAGAAACCTTGATTGGTATTGCCACAGACAAAGAAGCGACTAGCGTAGATGTCAATTTATACATCAAGCAGAAAGCACAAAAAGTAGAGACGTTGAACGATTACCGCCGCACCATTATGCACCAGTTGTACAACGGCATGATGAACGAGCGTTTTGCAGAAATTAGCCAAGAGAGAAATGCGCCCTTTATTCGCGCCAATGCAGGCTATGGGGGTTTTGTGCGCAGCAAAGACACTTATTTTGCCTCGGCTTCCGCCAAAGAATCGGGTATTTTGGAGTCGGTAAAAATTCTAGTGCGCGAAAATGAGCGCGTCTTACAGCACGGCTTTACCGATACGGAGTTGGAACGTCAAAAACTAGCCGTAGAAGCCGCCGCCGATGCTCAATACAAAGAGCGCGACAAAACCCGTTCGTCTGATTTGGCAATGGCAGCGGTGTACCACTTTTTGGACAACGAACCCCTCTTTGGGGCAGAGAAAGAAATGCGCCTTATCAAGGAGTTTTTGCCGACCATTACGCTAGAGGAAATCAATGGTTTGGCCAAAGAATGGATCACAGAAGAGAACCGCGCTTTGGTTATTACTGCCCCTGACAAAAAAAGCGTTCTATTACCCACCGAAGCCGAACTAAGAGCGGCCTTGAATAGCGGTAAGAGCATGGTAGTAGAGCCCTATAAGGATAAATTTTTGGACATGCCTTTGTTGGAGAAAATACCGCAGGGCGGCCAAATTATTTCGACGAATGTGGTGACAACGGATGACTTGAACATTACTGAATATACTTTGTCGAATGGCGTTCGGGTCATTCTAAAACCCACCACTTTCCAAAACGATAAAATTTCGATCTTGGCCTTTAGCCCTGGTGGACACTCGCTCTACAGCGATGCCGATTTCTTGGCTGCTAGTAACGCTGCTGGCATTGTAGAGGAAATGGGCTTGGGGGACTTTGATGCCATCTCCCTCAACAAAAAATTGACAGGGGTAACGCTAAGCCTCACGCCTTACATTCAGGAGTTATACGAAGGCTTTTATGGCTACACGTCTACGGAAGATTTTGAAACGATGATGCAGTTGATCTATTTGTATGGTACTCATCCCCGCAAAGATCAAGACGATTTTGAGCGCATTATGGAGCAGAGCATCGAAAGCTTGCGCAACCAAAGTGCCAATCCAATGGTTTATTTTGGTTCTCAAATTCAAGCGGCTAAATTTGGCGACCATGTGCGCCGTCAAGCCATCCCCGATTTGGAGCAATTGAAAAAGGTGGAAATGGAGCGGGTTTTTGAGATTTACCAAGATCGTTTTAGTGATTTTAGTGATTTTACGTTTGTTTTGGTAGGAAATTTCAAGCCCGAAGAGTTGAAAAAGCCGCTGGAGCAATACTTGGGCGCGCTGCCTAGCATTAACCGCAAGGAAAAAGGAAAAGACCTTGGCATTGAGTACGGCGTTAAAGGAGCTGTTAAGAATCTCAAGAAAGGATTGGCACCACAAGCCAATGTCTACGTAGGATTTATGCAAGAAGGCACCTTCAACCAAGCCCAACAACACCGCATCCAGTCGATGGCCAGTGTGTTGAACATTATGGTGCGGGAAAATCTGCGCGAAGAAAAAGGCGGCGTTTATAGCCCCCGTGTGAGTGTGAGCATTCAAACGGAGCCCCGAGGCTTATCGGATTTCTTTGTTTTCTTTCAATGTGCGCCCGAGGATGTGGACGAATTGGTCGCCGCTGTTAAAGAGGAAATCAAAGAGTTGCAAACCAATGGCCCTTCGGAAGAGAATTTCAATAAAATTCGCGAAACGCAACGCCGTACGCGCGAGAGCGATTTGGAGAAAAACAGATTTTGGCTCAATACCCTAACGGATTATTACAGTGAAGACAAAGACTTGAAAGAAATCAAAGGCTATGAACAGCTAATTGAGGACATTAGCAAAGACGACATTAAAAAGGCGGCGAATCAGTACTTGGATTTGAATCAAGCCATTATTGTGACGGTCAAGCCAGAGAACGAAGCGACTAAGGAGCCTTAGGCTTTTTCGTTGTATTTTTTGTTGCAACTACTTATTCGGGCTGTCTTGTGGAGAACGAGACGGCCCAATTTTTTATTCTACACTGCTATAACTCAGCTGTCCGTAATGCACTTCCCACCCTCGATCTAAATGAAAGCGTTTATTGCGGGTAACTAGGATAATGCCTGTAATTAATAAGCCTGCACCACCCACCAACAACGAGACCCCTGCCACAGGGTTGCCCAACAAGGCAGAGCCAAAAATAACACTGCTCAAGCCGACTCCTACCGCGACTCCACCAATAATGCCATCGGTACCATACACCCGTCCTGTAATAACCAAGCAGTCTTTCAAAGCCACGGTTTGTCCATCGACTACCATCTGCCCTTGTTTTATTTCCTCTAAGATTCCTTTCTGCCAAACTTTTGGGGCTGCGCGTAGTTTATATCTTATGGAGGCACCTTGACTGATCATTTTTTTCTTATCTTTCTGCACGTGTTCAAATACTAAAACATGGAGTATTTTGGTGTCGTCTACCAAGGGTTGCCCATAGGCACGAGAAGAAACTAAACAGATTGCTAATAGTAGGCTAACAAAAGGAGCTAAATTCATAGTTTTTTTATTATTTTATCTAATAATTGGATGCTATAGCGCGTTGATCATCGGTATCCTTCAACAAATTTCTTATCTTAGACTAGGAAGTAATAGGTAGCGGTAAGATACTGCTAAAAAAACAGGGGTACAACCGCCTTGTTTTTATCTTCGTCCACTTCTGTTTGGATAAATCTAAACCAAATCTAACATGCATTTTCTTTCTAAATATAAACGATATTCTCTAATTTCCCTGTCTTTGGTAGGGCTTCTTTCGCTGTATGCCTTTTCTTGTAACTCGAATACGCCAGCGTTGGATACAAATAGCAAAACCCGCGACGCAACGGCCAAAGAAAACCCGTCACCCAAAGGGGGCATCTTTGACCAGTATTGGTACCAAGGCAAGGCCGAAATTAGCAGTTATACCCTTTCGCAAGCCCGTTATGGACAACTCCGTAAGGGCGATGCCGTTTTAGTCTTTGTTACCGAGCCGTTTTCCAAATCGCGCCAAGTTAAAACAAATCCTACGCCTAGCAACAAAGAAGATGTAGTCTCTGTTTTAAAACTCAATGCTATTAAAAAATTTGTGACGGGGGTCTACGACTACTCCATTCTACAATCCGTCTTTACGCCTGTGGACTTACAAAACCAACCCCACAGCATCAAGGTGAGTACCAGCTTACAAGAGTGGTGCGGACATACCTACACCCAACTCAATCTCCAAACATACAAATATAAAGTGCTTCTCCATTCTTATTTTGAAGAAGAGGGCGACCACGAACACCAAATCGAACAGGCCTTGTTAGAGGATGAGTTGTTCAACCGTATTCGTATCAATCCCAACACTTTACCAACAGGTACCATACAAATTATTCCCAGTACGACAATAGCCCGCTTACAACACTACAAATTGGATGTGCGGGAAGCAGAAGCCCAGCAGAAAAAACACAGCAGCAACGAAGAGTGGATGACCTATGAATTATCCTACAATACTGCTCCTGAGCGCCGTTTGAGTATTCATTACCAAAAAGATTTCCCCCATCAAATCGAAGGGTGGGAAGAGGTCTATATGGACAACGGCCAGTTACTTACTTCTACTGCTAGTCGCAAAAAAACGTTGTTATTAGATTATTGGAACAAACACCAACTCAAAGACGAGCAATTACGGCAGACACTAGGGTTGGATTAAATCCCTGCTGTTTGGCACTCATTTTTATACCAAAAAAAGCCGCATTATGAAGAACTTCTCCACGCATACCAACGGAAAACTGCTCTTGACAGGCGAATACTTCGTCACAGAGGGTGCCGTGGCCTTGGCCTTACCTACTAAATTAGGACAATCTCTCGATGTCAAAGCCAAACGAAAAACAAAAAATACGCCTAGACAATTGCACTGGCGTAGTCTGACCAATGAAGGAGAAGTATGGTTGGATGCCACCTTCGAATTACCACACCTAGAATTGGTGAACGTAGAAGCAGGAGACACCGACAAAGAAGCGGTCGCCGAATCTCTACAGAATGTATTGGAACAAGCCCAACACCTCAACCACGATTTTTTAGAAGGTACGGGCTCTTTAGAAGTGACGAGTCAATTGGAGTTTCCTAGAGATTGGGGACTTGGTTCTAGCTCTACCCTCATTACGATGGTCGCCCAATGGGCCGAAGTCGATCCTTTTCAGTTGCTGGAATATACCTTTGGAGGCTCTGGCTACGACATTGCCGCAGCTACTGCTAAAGGGCCGTTGCTCTTTCAAAAATTTAATGGCAACAACCGTTGGGATCGCTCTGTCTTTGATCCCGCCTTCAAAGAGCAGTTGTACTTCGTCCATTTAGGCAAAAAACAAAGCTCGCGCGAAGCCTTGGTTTATTATACGACTACGGCTCCCGAAGAGCGCGAAAAACCATTGCCCCGCATTACACAAATCACCCACGACATTGCTCAATATACGGACAATCTAAGCGATTTTGAAGCCTTACTGGAAGAGCACGAAACCTTAGTACAAGACATTATTCAACAACCGCGCGCCAAAGAGCAATACTTTAGTGATTTTTGGGGCGGTGTCAAGTCCTTGGGAGCTTGGGGAGGCGACTTCGTTTTGGTCACCTCTAATCGTTCAGAAGAAGAAACCAAGGCTTATTTTAACGACAAGGGGTTCGAGACGGTATTGCGTTATGAAGAATTAATCAAGGAATACGAATAAAGGGCTTTTATTAGGCTCTGATATAATGCTTTACAGTTTGGTTGGGCGCAATTGCGCCCAACCGATAAAGACCACCAAACACACTACTTTACAAGAACATGAACATTACTTGGCGCAGTCCTTCTAACCTTGCTTTAGTCAAATACTGGGGCAAATACGGGCGACAATTACCCCGCAACGCTTCTATTAGTTTTACCCTACAAAATGCTTACAGCGAGACGTCGCTGGCCTACCAGCCCAAAAAGGACGATGGCCAAATTTCGGTCGCCTTTACTTTTGAAGAGGAAGAAAACAAGGCTTTTGAAGATAAAATCGTTCGTTTTTTAGGCTCTATTTTGGAATATTTTCCCTTTTTGACGGCTTATCACTTGGAACTGGCCTCGCACAACTCTTTTCCACACTCGGCAGGCATTGCCTCTTCTGCGTCGAGTATGAGCGCCTTGGCGCTGTGCCTGTGCAGCATGGAGCGCCAAGTAGGCATTACGTTGCCCAACGAAGAGCAATTTTACAAAAAAGCGTCCGACATTGCGCGTTTGGGATCGGGATCAGCTAGCCGCTCGGTTTATCCTCACTTGGCACTTTGGGGCGAAACGGACTTGGCGAAGGGCTCTTCTAATGAGTTTGCTATTCCTTATGGGGAGCAGGTGCACGAAGTGTTTCACAGCTTTCACGATGATATTTTGATGGTGAGCCGCCGCGAGAAGAGTGTTTCTAGCACTGCTGGCCATGCCTTGATGGAGGGCAACCCTTTTGCCGAAGTTCGCTACCAACAAGCTCACCGTAACTTAGAACGCTTGCTCGTGGCGCTGCGCGAAGGTGATTTAGAAACGTTTGGAGTCATTACTGAACAAGAAGCCTTGCAGTTGCATGCCTTGATGATGACCTCAGAGCCTTCTTATATTTTGATGGAAGGCGGTTCGATCGACATTATCAAACGTGTCCGCGCTTGGCGCGAGCAAACAGGGCACCCGCTTTACTTTAGCTTAGATGCAGGGCCTAATTTGCATTTATTGTACCCTGATCGTATCAAAAAAGAAGTAACGGCTTTTATCGAGGCAGAGCTTTTGGAGTTCTGCGAAGACCGCCACTACCTACAAGATCAAGTTGGAAGGGGTCCGATCCAACTCAAAAAATAACTAAACGGCTTGCTGGACTTGTTCCAGCAGCCACCTTTTTTCGGGCAACTGGGCGGTCTTGTTAATCTCTTCCAACAAGCGTTCTTGCTGCTCTTTGGTGTGGATATAAATCAGCTTTTGCATGATGCGAATCGTGTTAGAAAAGCTTTCTTTGTGCGCCGCACTTAGGTTGGGCTTTCGCCGAATAAATTGCGCAAAGCTGCTCAAAAAAGCCTCTAATAAGTCGGTCTGTTCTTGCGCCATGTATATTTTTGCCAACAGCAACTTGCCCCCTATTTCCATAAATAAATCATAGTATACCAAGGTATTCAGCAAATCTACTGCTTGATCGTATGCTTGTGTAGCAAAATAATAATGGGCTTGGTTGTAAGGAATATACGACGCGCGGTAAGGTGGCTGCAATAGGAATTCTCCTTTGGGTAAGACTTCTGCAATGGTCTCAAAATGCTTTAAGTGCAAGCCAATAGAGACGATGTTTTTGTAGGCAATTGGACTCAGAAAGCCCTTTTCTAATAAGACTCCTTGCTCCAACCCATTCATATACAATTCAAACGCCTCTTGGGTGTAGACCTCTTGCCCGCGATTGAGCTGGCGAATGCAATAATTAATTGATAGGCTGTATATTTCCTTAAAGGCTTCGTGCCGCAAGGTATCCGCCGCTTCCCACAAGTGGCTTTTGAGGCGCTGGTAATGCTCGCCTTCATCGGGATGAATGAAAGCGCGGTAACAAGCGGCATAGAGTTGAATAGCCACAATGTGTTGGTAGTGTCCTTCGTCCAAATATTCCAAGATCGCCTCAACAAATGGAATAGTGTAGCTGGTTTTATAAAGATTTTGATGGGTCAATACGGTACAAGCATGGCGGAGCAAGGTAAGCACAAAGGCGACCGCCGCGTGGTCCATGACTGCTTGCAAATTAGTCTGTACAGGCTGCTGCTCTGCAATGGCTAAACGAAACAACTCACTCTCCAATTGATAAGCCCATTGGTAGTAATACTCATCACGCAAAGGTTGTTGACGGCCTTCTTTCTGCAACTGCTCGGCCAAACGGGTGGCATCTTTTGTTAAATTTCTGGCACGTAACCCACGTAACAAACCTATCGCACTGTTTTTGTGGTCATTAGTATATTCTATGTATTGTAGAAACGCTTCCAAGGTAGCTGTCGCAAAAGACATTACATGGCGCAAGCGCGCTTTATTAAAAATCTTGTTGGGATAAAGGAAAGCGAATACTTGTTCGCTCTGCAACTGTTCCGCCGTGAGGCTTGTCCTAGAAAATAGATAGGCAAATAACTGCTTGACACCTTGGTGTTTATTGTGCAGAGGCGATTGTAGCCATTTCTTAAACTGTCGATGTTCTGCTTTGGTCAGGGTAGAGTAAAGACGAATGAGTTTGCTTTTGTGCATAGGAATGACCTCTAGAAGTGCATTGAAAGGTAACTTTCAAGAAAAATGTTAGCATTTTGTTATTTTTAAGGTAACTTTTTGCAGTTGTTTTTTCTATTTTTTTCTGATAAAAATAGCCTTATAATCTACCTTACTCTTTTACAATCTTTCTAACCAAAAATAAAAACTACAGCTTAAATAGTTAACATACAGCCTACTATCCACTAATTGCTATATTTCAAGTTACTCTTTAAAAGATATTTTAGCTATTAGTCCCTTAATAAACGGTGCCGACTCCTTAGCTTTTTTTCTGACAAAACGTTTTTTTTGTAGTCGCTTATTATACTAACATGCGCTACTTTTGATAAGGTCATTAGGAAACATCGTAGCCGTTGTACAAAACCACACTAAGTTATGAAACAAATTACTTCCATCACCACGCTTTGGTTACTGTGGTCTGCGCTCTGCTACGGGCAACCACTGACACCCCCTTCTAGTATTGTCACCTGTTCAGATTTGGCGATACAGCTGAAGACCCCTAATGGTCAAAATACCTTTTACGCTATTTCTTATTGTAATATTGGAGAAGGGTTAGCCGAAAACAGTTATTTAGAAATACAGTTAGACAACGATTTATCCATTGCCCAAGCAACACAGCCGTTGCAGTACAAGTCTGGCGAAATCTATCGTTTTTTGATTGGTGATATTGAAGCGGGGGAATGTGGTTCTATGTATTTTCAAATACCACAGGCGCTAATTAAAGCCCACTGCTTACAAGTCTTTGCCGCTACGGCCGTCTCTTGTACCGCTCAAAATGCCGCCTTACATGTTGATAGAACTGGGATGAATGGCAATACGACCACGACAGGTTCTAACACAGGAATTACGATTACACAAGCAGAGGTCGATATGACCCGCACCACCGCAGGCACTGATTACGATCCTATTTTTGAAGATCATGTTTTTTTGGATTTTGTGCCTACTTGGGATAGTTTAATGCGCATGTTTGCCGATTTGCAAACCTATACATTCGATCCAAATGACAGTGTTTCCGCTGGTAGTTCTGGGGTAGTTGTTTTTCCCATCGAAGAAGAATTGCCACTTTATGCGACCGCTTCTTATTGCAGATACCAAGCCGCTGCTTCTACGATTTTAACCCATCACGATGGTTTTGGGTCAGACATAGAAACGGCCGAACACACTGTTAATCAAGCGACTGCTATTCACAACACCTTCTCGGATTCAGAAAGTAAAACCGTTCGGTTGTTTCCCAATCCCGCCTATCAAGAGGCGGTTATTGAGGCCACGGGATATAAGTTTTCCAACTTACAATTGGAGGTCTACAGTGCAACAGGCCAACGCGTACACTATTTGGAAAGCAATGACAACCGCCTTGTTATTCCCGTTCAACAATGGAGCAAAGGCGTCTATTTTTATCGTCTATATGCCGATGGAGAAATGATTACTACTGATCGTTTTGTCATCCAATAAAAAGAAAAAGTCAATACGGTTACAGGCAGTAACCCGTTTAAAAACAGTACAAAGATCATAACATACGGAGGGAGCCACTTAGTGTTAGAAGAGTGTGCATTTTTGTGGGGATTATTCACCATCGACCGACACTAACCGTGGTTCTCTCTACATGTTAAGTTATACGCAGCTAGTCTCTGCATTGACTACGTATCTTTTACGATTTACTTAATTTACCACAGTACAACTTGCTATATTACAAACTGTCTAACGCTGCTGTTTGTCTTTCTCCAGAAAGCGACAGCAGCTTTTTTTATGCCTTTTACCTTAAGAAATGGTTAGTTTGCTAGTTTGGATTCGATCATAAATCGAAGATAAACTAGCGTTCGTTCTAATTCCCGCTCTCGTTAGGAGAGCGGGAATTTTTTTTGAAGAAATTATAGGTTGGCACCATTCCAGTTTATTGTTTTCTAGTAGCTAAGTAGTCACACAAAATTTTTCGCACCAAAAAACGGTTACTTTTCCTTATTTCTTCGTTAAAAATACTCGCTTTAGCCCGCTAAAGCTCCGTTTTTTGCCTCGAACTAAGAAAAACTATTCCATTTTTTATACCACGATTACTTTTGTTTGCCTACTTAAAAGCCTATTGTTGACAAGCTTTATAAATCGCAATAAAACAGCTCTCCTAAAACAAGTGTTTTCTTACAATAATACCGTACTTTGTTCTTTTGTGAGCTAATTGGTCGTTTAAAGACCTACTCACATTAGTTATTTTCTCTAACCAACCCTTTAGTAATTATTATGTTAAGAAATTTATTTTTAGCCGCTGTTTGTAGTTTATTATGGGTCGCTTGTTCTGCGCCTGCATCCACTTCAGAGGAAATCTCTTCAGAAGAGGCCATTATTCAATCCAATAGCCGAAGTTCAGAGGACAAGCTAATCGGGCGCGAAAGTGACTTGGTATTTGCCAGAAAATGGAAAAATGAAGCGAATTCTTTTATGATGGATTTCCGCTTAGACGGCTCTTTTTCAGGAGAGGTAGAAGGCCAACCTATGGACGGTAAATGGAGTATTTCTGAAGATCAGAAAACGCTACAATTGAGAAAAGCAGAATCCATTGAAGGTAAAAGCGATGGCTTTAAAAAGGATTTTACCATCGTTAGCAGCAGTGCCCAAAAAATCAACTTGTTGGATGAAGTGGGAGTAGAATGGCTACTGGTTGCGGTAGAATAAGCGCAACCTCCACCGCTTACTGAACGTATCCTTTGAGAACCTGCATAAGGGTTCTCAAAGGATATCTTTGCTATTTTTCAAGAACATTTGCCCGTTTTGTACTGTTTTATAAGTAGTCTATTATATTTCTATTACTCTAGTACCGTACTTATGTCTTTTCCTTTTCGTGTCCTATTTTTCCTACTCTTTCTTTCTAACGCGGCCTCAGTGGCGGCTAGCGCTGCGCTACCCTTGCCTACAACGCTGTATTCAGCACCTAGCACGGTATTGCTGTTGGCTCATCGTTGGGAAGCCAAATCTATTTATCTAGATTTGGATGTAAACGGTACGTTTGAGGGCCGCTTGGCAGACGGAGCAGCACTGTATGGCTTGTGGGAAATGAAAAGTGACCGCAAGACGTTGCTTCTAACCAATGATCCAATGGACGAAGAAGAGTTTGAAAAGCGCTACCAAGTAGTAGATGTTTCCTTCGATCAACTGCGCTTAAAGGATACCACAAGTGGCAAAACGACTACCTTGTATTTAGCAGAATAGATGTCGGTAATGAGGAGTTCTTCATAGACTACGTTTTACTACAAAACTACAACATAAAAGCGGCTGTCGGATTTTCCGACAGCCGCTTTTATGTTGTAGTTACTAGACTACTTAAGTAGGGTCTAACGCTTCGTCACTGAATCACTTACCTTGGGCATTTTGCTAGGTTGTTGAGTGGGTGTATCAGGAGCGGTGCTTTTGATTGGAGCCTCCAATGCCTGCTGGCGCACGCCTTCTCTCGTGGCCTCTTCTGCGCGTTGCTCGCGGTCTGCATTGTAAAATACGCCTGCTTCTTTGGGTTGACCATACGCTTCTGGCACCAAGTATTTACCTTGCTCGTATGCTTTCTTCTCGGTGACAGGGTCGGCATAATCCGCGCCTTTTGTATTTTTAAAATGACGTAATGTAGGATCGTTGCGCTGGGCATGTACCGTCCAAGATACTTTGGTATTGGGCGCACCCGCTACGACAAATTGGTTGTTCGCTTCTTCTTCGGCAACATAAGGTTGTACCCCTGTTCCGATAGGGGTCAATTGGTAAGTGACATTGATGTTGATGGCATCAAAATAATCGGGCAACTCCACTACGCCTTGTCCATTGGCATCCAACTGTACAATACCACGGTAAAGATTCAATACTTCATTCGATTCGACAGAAAAGTGGCGTAAGGTCTTTTTAGTAGGCTCAAAAGGATGGTCTACAACAAAGGACTTGATTCCAAAAGCGCCAGAATTACTCAGAGAAAGTAGGCCAAAATTACTACTAGCAGCATTGGTACTTGTCCCTCCAATTACGCCGTAATTTCCACCATCACCCCATACGGCAACACCAAAACCATTGGTAGGCGTTCTATCGGAGCGACCATAGATACTGGTTGCAAAAGCTGCCGTAGCTACTGTGGGAACCATATAAGCCTCGATGACTGCCCCTGTAGTAGTGGTCATGTTTTGAGCAACGATGGTTGGATCTTCACTGTAATTAATCGCGTTAATTGCGGCTTTGGTAGCGTTGGGGGTAGGCGACGTTCCTGTTGCCATGTGGCTGATCGAAAGCCCTGCATATTGGCTGGTCGTATTGGCTGGGCCTGGGCAACTCCTGGATTTCCTACAAAAACATCCACGGCATTACCATTGGTGCCATAATTCTGGATTTCGACGGCATTACCACCGCCACCTGTGCCCCCACCAGTACCATTGTACTGGACAAACAAGCCAACACTATTGGTCGTAGCCGCAGCATTTGTCATCGCTACATACTGTCCAAAGCCATCGCCCGCATGGAAAACCCCCATACCTAGGTTAGTACTGGCAGCATTGGTAATATCTACTTCTAAGCCGCGACCGGTCCCCGCTGTTCTCAAAAAGGCAACGGTAGAACCATTCCCTACGTTCGTCAAATCAGCTTGAAACCCTGTTCCTAAGCCTCGGTGAATAAGAAAAGAACCAATAATAGTATTGGCGGTATTTCTCAATTCTGTATAATTACCTCCTCCTAATCCATCGTGGAAGATATTGTGCGCAAAAGCAGTAGTGGTACTCGCCATCGTCGATTTCTACGCCTCTAGAAAAGGCACCATTACCATTTTGGTCAATGAAAATGCCCGTTGCGCCTGCGCCTGTATTGCGCTGTTGAATATTCAACCCTGCTCCTAAACTGTTGTTAAAAGAGAGAATGTTGGCGGCAGTACTGGCTGTATTGATCGCGAAGGCATCAATCGTAACCCCCGCTGTTCCATTATTCAAAAACAGCAGTGACCCCGTGTTTGTCAGCTGGGTCGATTGGACTTCTATAGCATTGCCCGTTCCTGCCTGAGAGACAAAAACCGCATCGACATTGGCTGTTTGTGTGACGTGAAGTTTTGCGGCGGGGTTGGCTTCGCCAATTCCGACATTTTGTGCTTGAAGAACACTGGCGGCCAACACTAGTAAAGAACTATATAGTATTTTATCTACTTTCATAATGAATCATTTTTCCGCTATTATTTGACGGAATGGTTAAAAAATCAGGTGGCAGTTTTAGTTGAAAGAGGGGATTAGTACTACTCAAAAATAGAGGGCATTAAACAACCGTTTTTAATACATGACTAGCCTCATAGATGCGGGAAAAGCTATTGCGTACTCTTCCCCTTTATTTATTGCATAAAATTAGTGCCACTTCTGCTTAATAGAACCTCTATTTATAGATTTTTCATACGGCTACTTGTCTCTACCAACCTATTAAATTAAGGTTAAATCCCTAAAGCACCAATCTTCTAGGTTTTTTTTACCAACTTTCCATCAAATCTATTATTTTGTTATTGCGCCTTTAGTTTGTTCCAAGGGCAGTACTTATTTCTATTGTCTTTCAGCCAATCAAAGCGGCTTTATTGTTCTCCTCCATGACTCTCTATCAAACCTTGCGCACTCCTCTTACTCGGATGTTATCCCTGTTGTACCCGAATCTTTGTTTGGCTTGCCAACAAGCGCCCCAATTGTCGGACAGTGTTCTGTGTTTGCGCTGCCAATACCACCTCAAACCTACCAACTTTCATCTACAACATCCCAATCCTGTATTAGAACGTTTTTTAGGACGTATACCCATAGAACATGCCTGTACGGGATTTATTTTTAACAAAGGGAGTGCCTTGCAGCAATTGGTACACCAACTAAAATATGCCAACCAACAACAAGTAGGCATCGAATTGGGACAACAGTGTGGTCAATTATTAAAAGAAACAGCTCCTTACAAGGATATTGATGGCATTATTCCCGTCCCTTTACATCCCAAAAAATTACGACAACGAGGATATAATCAAGCCACTTGCTTTGCTCAGGGTTTAGCAGAAGTCCTGCAAAAGCCCTGTTGGGAAAACTACCTCTACCGTGCCCGTTACACGGCAACACAAACTAAGAAAACGCGTTTGGAGCGCTTGACAAATGTGGAAGCGGCGTTTGCCCTGCAAAATAGCCCCGCGCTAGAAAACAAACACATTTTACTAGTAGACGACGTGATTACTACAGGTGCAACCTTAGAGGCTTGTGCCAAACAACTCTTGACAATCAAAGGCGTTCGCGTGAGTATTGCGGCGATTGCCTTGGCCAATTGATTAATTTTCCACTTTTTTTTGATCAAAAACGTCTTGTAAAGTAAGATTAGAACGATACAAGAGTAGCCCACTGCAATTTGCCCGACGCTTACTGGCTCCTCTAATAAACAATCAAAAGCTTTAGCCTTTTTCTAGCAACAAATCACTGTAAGAACAGGCGATTAAGTCCTCAGGGGCAATACCCAAAAAGGCTTGATAATGGGTGCATTGGGCTTGTAGCTGTTCGATAGAACAAGTGCCCTTATGGTCAATGGCCTCAATTTCTACGAAGGTACCCAACCCCTGCACTTGATCTAAATGAAACTTGACATTGTCCACAAAATAAATGTGTCGCTGCTTGTCTACTACGACTTTGATGCCCAGCGCCGCTTGTAGTGTCGCTTTTAAATCGCTGCCTTTTTCAGTGGGTTGATAATAGTGGATGTCCGATAACTTAGCGGCCGCCTGGTTGTTTCGATGATAATGAATTAGAGCGTGTTCAATGTTGCCCTCACGGAGTTTGAGTCGGCCATTGGGGACATTAAAATAGGTATCTATTTGATGATCTAAGCCTTTGTAATCGGCTGATTCTGCCCGCAACAAGGCGGCTAAAGGCTCCAGTGCCTTGCAATGGGCTTTAATTTCTACATTCTTCCAGTTCATGCTGATAGATAGAGGTGGTTGATTTACCAAGGAGTAACGTCCTCGTCCTCCGCTGTGGCGGGGGGAATATAGTGTAAACGGGATTGTGCTTTTTGTTTTTCGCGAGCCAAAATTAGAGCAGCCAAGGTAGGCGCAGGAGGTGTTTTTGCTTGCAAGGACAGGGCATCGTGGGCTTTTTGCTCGTCAATATCCAAGCGGTACAAGACCCAAAATAAGCGCTCCAAATCGCCCTCTAGCAAGGGCTCGACCAACTGTGTCAAAAATGCCAATAGTTCGGCCTCGCCCTCAAAAAAAGGCAGTTCCTCTAACTGGAAATCTTGCTGTACCAGCGCGGCAGTATGTTGTAATAGAGAAGACATTTTCTAAGTAGCTTGATTCTTATTTGTAGTACAAAGAAACAATAAACAAAGCGCTTAACAAAATAGAATTCCTACAATTGAGTTAGATGCGCTCAGAAACAATAAGCTCCATTGGGAAAATCACCTAGCACAAAAAAATCCCTGCTAGATCCTTACCAATTAAGCTTCTGCTTGCTCTTGCTTAAACGGCAACGAAACAATAAACGTCGCGCCCTTGCCCAATTCTGATTTTACATCAATCGTCCCACCATGTGCCGTCACAATCGCCTGCACATAGCTCAAGCCCAGACCAAAGCCCTTGATGTCATGTAAATTCCCTGTAGGTACGCGGTAAAATTTATCAAAAATATGCTTGCGCGCCTCTTTAGAAATTCCTAGGCCATTGTCCTGAATTTCAAACTGAAAGCCATTGCCTGCATTGCGGGTACGAATGGTAATGAGCGGTTTTTCAGGCGCGTATTTATTGGCGTTGTCTAGTAAATTGTGAACGATGTTTGTAAAGTGCGTCTCATCCGCCTCAATGACCGATTGCTCGGCCTCTAATTCTAGAATTACGTTGCCACCTTTTTCTTCGACCTGCATGGCAATTTTTTCGGCCGCATTTAGGATGACATCATCCGCGTAGACCTCTTCAATATTGAGTTTAAACTCGCGTTTGTCAATCCGCGCCATCTGCAACACCTTGCCCACTTGGCTATTCATGCGTTTATTTTCTTCTTCAATAATGTTTACAAAGCGCATGGCTTTTTCGGGTTGCCCTTTATCCATCCATTTTTTGATGGTATCGGCCGCAATCGTAATCGTCGCAATAGGCGTTTTAAATTCGTGCGTCATGTTGTTGAGAAAATCGTTTTTCATCTCCGACAACTTTTTCTGTTCTATAATTACCTTGATGGTATAATAAAAACAAAATAAAACAATCGCTGTAAAAATAATCGTGCTCAATAAATGCAACCACATTCCACTCCACAAAAAACTCCCCGTACTTGGAAAATCAATGTACAGGCGCGCAATTTGATCGTTAGAACTAGGAAATAAGCTAATAGAATATTTGTAATCGGAGCGAGATTGGTAGCGTTTTCCACAGTTTTTAGAGACATCATTTTGCATTACAAAAGTATTCTTCCGATTAGAATAAATTGCTAACGCATAAGGAGTTGTAATTCCCTTTTCTATTAATTCTTGGTGTAATAACGTATCCAAGGAGCGAATGCTTACCCGCTGCTGTACAGGCACATCCTTCACAATACCGTGGTGGACAAAAAAGCGTTCAAAGTGTACTCGATAAGCCTCCTGATCGTTGCCTTTTTTCCATTTGCGCGTCGTCTCTGTCGTTTGAAAATTCTCCACCAAATGCGCCACGGTATTTTCCGAAAGGGTATCGACTGCTGAATATTGCTGATCGTGGTGGTTGGTATCGGCATAGTAATAGTTGGAAATCTCGTTGACCTCCAAGAGACTGGCGAGCTCGCGCTGCTGTCGTCCAAGACCTGTCAAACGGGGCAAATCGTAAAGCGCGGCCGTTTTTTCCAATTCCTTCTGCTCCAAGCGCGATACAATATGATCCAGCGAGTGGTGGACACTGCCGTCAAACAATTCCTTATTCAGCTGATAACTCGACCAAATGGAATAGACTTGCATGGCCAGAATACCAAACAAAGCCAAACTAACCAATACTACCACTTGTCGAATTGCTTTCTGAGTCATAATCGTTGTTGAATATAGTTACTGAGAACAAGTGCTAATTGATCTGCCGCAGCAGGGTGAAAACGGAACCACATTTCAGGTTCAAAAATTTCTAATTCCGAGACGGCCAACTGGTTGTTGTTGTCCCAAACCAAATCCGCACGGGCATACAAAGGGGCAATAGGACAAGCCGCTACTGCTGCTTTAGCCAAAGCAATGGCTTCCGCCGAAGGCGTATAAGAACGCACCGTTCCCCCGTAATTGTCTTGCACTCTAAAATCGCCTGCTTTGGCTGTTTTTAGTACCGCATGGGTTACATCGCCACCGACCAACATCAAGGCCAATTCTCCCTTTTCGACCACCTTGTTTAAGAAGGGTTGCAAGAGCAAATCTTCTACGGCTAAGAGCTCTTGAAAGACCGCTTCGTGTGTGAGCCAATCTTTGGGGCGCAATTGGTAGGTGTGTCGTCCTCCTGCCGAAACAGTTGGTTTTAGCACCGTATGCGTCCAACCCAATTGCTCATGTAACCCTTGCAGGGTTATTTCGCTTCCTTTTTGGATAAAATGCGTCTCGGGCACGGCAATACCGCGCTCGGCCAAATCCATCAAATAATGCTTGTCGCTGTTCCAATAAATGGACGCTAGCGGATTGATAAAATGCACTTGTGTCCGTGCCTTGTTCAACCATTGGCTAAACTGCTCAAACACCTTACTATAGCCCCAAGGCGTTCTAAAGAAAGCAAAATGCGTCGTCGTCCAATCAAAATCACTCGACCAAGCTACCCGATTGACGCGCCAGCCTTGAGCCTCTAAGGCCGTTTGCACCAATTGGTCTTCGTCCAAAATCTGCTGCACATACCAATTTGGATGGACGGGTTGGTCGTATTCAGCGGCCGTGATGAGGGTGATGTCGTAGTGTTTCATAAGCCCTAATTAGCACCCGATAAAAAATGAACCAGTTGATTTTCTGTATCGTTTACGATCATTCTAAAACTGGCAACCTCCTGTTCCAACTCCTTTCTCAAAAAGGCTTGATAAGGTACGTTCCGCTGTGCTCCTATTTTTCTAATGGTATACATCGGCTACTTTATACCCCGTCCCCGCGCAATCTTCTAAAACGCTTCCGCGCCTCTACCGTATACAAAGACCCTGGATGATCGAATAAAATTTGCTCGTATAAATCCTGTGCTTTTTTAGGCTCATCCATGCGCTGCTCTAAAATTTCGGCCATTCTAAATAGGGCATTATCCACTAAAATACCGTCCTTAAATTCCTTGGGAATCCGCTCTAGCAAGGCAATAGCCCCTGTATAGTCGCGTTTTTTAACAGCAATTTCGGCCTTTCGGAATAAAATGTCGTCGCCCAAACCGTGGCCCTTATACTGCATCAAAATACTGTCCATCACTACAATCGACGGTTCAAATTTATTCTGAAAAAGGAGCAATTCTGCGCGGGCAAATAGATTCATTGGGCGCTGCGTCGTATCCAAGGCATAATGTTCTAATATAAAGACGGACAAGTCAATGGCATCATTGGAAATCAGCTCCGAGGTAGACCCTTTTAGAATATCCAATTGATCCTGTGCCCATTCAAAATCTCCTTTGTAATACGATAGCTTTGCATTTTTGTAGCGCGCCAATTCGCCGAGCGGCGCATCTTTCATTTCTTTGTCTACTTGAGAATACAAAAGGGTAGATTCCCACACTTCGCCTTGCATCAAGTAATAATCGCCCAAGTCGATTTTGGATTCGGAACGCGCCACGCGAGAGAGTTCAGGCATTTTTACGACTTCTTCCAATACGGCAATGGCCTTGTCCAAATCATTGAGATAAAATGCCTGCAATTCGGCCATTTCGCGCATGATAGCCGCCGTGTTAAAACTACGGCCAAACTCTTCTAAATACGCCTTGTATTCGCCTTCTAATTCTAATAATTCTTCTCGACTATAGTCAAAGCCACCCACCAACTTGTCGCGTTTGGCAATGAGCAAATAGCGTTTTGAGTCGATGTAATAAGGGCTGTCCGTCCCTTTTTCGTCAATAATGTATTGATACGCTTCGATACCTGCGTCGTATTCTTTTTCGCGAATGGCGGTTTGTGCCAACAAATAAATGCGGCTACCGTTCTCACTTTGGCGGCGATCCAAGGCTTTGGCTTGGCGCAAGGCACTGGCAAAATCTCCTTGCTGCTCAAATACCCAAATCAACATAATAGAATAAATACTCACCTCGGGCGATTTGTTGATGCGCGCATACAATTGCTTTTTCAACTCGTCAAACCCATCGCCTTCGGACAACTCGCGTTGAAAGAAAGCTTGAATATTAGTCATGCGTTTGGGCAAGTACTCCAAACAATCCAAGTAACTTTCAATCATCTTGGGGGTGTCCCCTTTGAGGCGGTAAACCGATCCCATTTCGTAGGCAAACATATTCTTGATTTTCATCAATTTGCTACCTTTATCGTAGGTATCAATGGCATAGCTATACTGTTTGCCTTGGATAAAGGCATTGGCGAGTTTGACAATCTGTACTTGATTGGGGGCTAAGAGTTTGATGGCTTTTTCGTATTGCTCATCGGCTTTATTGCGGTTGCCTTGGCGTTCAAACAGCAGCCCATAACTCACATAACGCTCTACCTTTTCAGGTGATGTTTTGATCGCCTTCTTCATCATTTTTTCCGCTTCTTTGTAATCCTCCAATTCTAATAAGGTCACAAAATAGCGTTCAAAATAATAGTCATTGGCACGGTTGCGATCGTGCAAATCTTGGTAAATAGCAGCCGCCTTTTCAAATTCCCCATCCGAGAAATATTTACGTGCTAACGCAGGCGATTGTTGGGCTTGTACTTGCCCCCAAAAGAGAACAGCTATTAATATAAAGAGATACTTTTTCATAAAGAGTTGTTATAAGGGAACAGGACGGATAAAAAGCGACTTGCTATACCTTTCCAATGGAGTCTGCTTAACAATTTAACGCTTTCTAAGCACAGCATCGTGTTCCCTAATAGGGTATAACTAAATTTTAACCTTAAAAGTAGGTGTAAGAAGGCGCTTATTAAGGGCAGCGCTGTGCCCAGTCTTCTTCGTCGCCTGTTGGCAAACTATCGCGCTCTGCAAGGCGTTTGGCCTCTTGATAAACAGCACAAGCCGCATCAAGTTTACCCTGTTGAAATAGAATAGTGGCTTTAGTAGCGCGGTGGTTGATGCGAATGCGGTCTTGGTTGATGCGTACAAATTGATCGAGGTCTTTTAGAGCGGCCTCGTATTGGCCTTGCGCCAACTGTCCTAGCATACGGTTGTAATAGGGTCGCCCCCCCTCATACGTAGGATCTAAGTCCAAGACACGGCTATAATATAAGACTGATTTTTGGAGCCACTGCTCGCTACTATCAGCACTATATTGATCGTAGCTCAGTTTTGCTAAGTGGTACCATGTAGTCGTATCATCGGGGTATTGGGCCACCGAAGCCTCTAATTGAGCGATCATTTGGGGAACACTTTGCTGCTGTGGCGCATTGCCCATCATAGGGTTTTGGCGCTGCATCATGTTGTTTATATCCTGCTCGCTAAAGTTTGGGAAATCGTCGTCATCAGAGGGAGTCGTTCCCGATTGACAAGCTGTTAAAAATAAGATAAGGAAGCATAGAGCTCCTAGTAAACGCAACATATTTGTCTATTTTTTAGTAATTTTGTATAAAAAGCCCTTGTATTGCACAGACTTGAAAATTGTTGGAGCCAAGTACCGCACCTAGGGTTACTACGTTCATACACTAACCATATAAGAAGGCTAACGTTCCCCTTAAGGTACCAAATTTCTTGGCTTATGAAGGCTTTGTATCAAATTCTATGCTATTGTTGTTGGTGGGCACTCCTCGCCCTGCCCGTGTCGTCGGTACAGGCACAGGCATCAGACAGTAGTGCCCGTGTTTATCCCGCCATCAATGAGAATTTGTTTGTCAATACCAAATGGAAGTACACCTACACGACGCATGCTGAAAGCAACACGGTGATTCACAAAGCCGACGAGCAATACGACCACTTTATCTTTTTTCGCTACGACTATGGGTTTCAAAACTACCTCAATGGAACCTTGACCGATGGGCTTTGGCGCTTGAACAAGGAGCAAAACGAACTTTTTTTTAATTTTCGAAAAGTCGATTGGTGGCGCTTGGCCGCCTTTGACGAGCAGACCTTGATTTTAGAATTTACGATGAATCGAAAATCATCGTACCGCTACCATTTTGTACGCGTAAGTGACCAAGAAGCGCCTTTTGAGCGCTCGCCCAACGACTTGCCTGACGTTTTTGTCGATTTTGACGAACCTGCTGATGATTTGGCAACGGAGAGTTACTTGTCTTATCTGGAAGAACGTGGTATTAGCTATAACAAAAAAAGATGGGAACGCCGTCAAGCCCGCCGCGCCCAAAAAGAAGAACGCCGCCGCTTGCGCCTCGCCAAAACCGAACGCGGTCGCGCCAAGCTCGCCGAAGAAGCTCCCAAAGAAATGCTCCAAGTAGAATTGGTTGGGGGAGGCTTTTTTGGGGGCGTAGATCCCGTTTACCGCAACATTATTCTCATCAAATCAGATGGACAAGTCATCAAAGAATACCAAAGTGCCTTGCAGGGCTTACAAGTCAGCAAACACACCGTAGAGCGAAAAACGCTAGAAGAATTGGTCGATTTTATTGAGGAAAAAAACTTCTTTGACTTTGACCAAACTTATGGTTGTCAAGGGGCGGCTTGCGAAAAACGGCTACAAGCCAAGCCCCGCCCGATTGCCTTGCGCCTAGCTGTAACCAAGGGTGTGCGCCGCAAAATTATTACCATTCCGATTTGGGATGGCAGCGGCAAGGCCAATTCCGTTATCAATTATCCCGACGAGTTGGACGCCATTGTTCGAGCCATTATGAATGTTGCCACACCACCTACTCAATAAAAAAGTAGCGCCCTCGTTTATAGTTTGGTGCATTACTTGTACCTTGAAGGAATGCCCTTATTTTGTAATTAGACTTTGTACTTATGTTGTTCCGTTCGTTCTTTGCTCGCCTCCCTTTTGGGATTAGTTGTATCGCTGCTTGTTGGCTCTTGACAGCTTCTGGTCTACAAGCACAAGCCTCTGCCGAAAGTGCGGAAGCTTTTGGCCGCAGCCTTGTCCAAAGTCTTTATGACGACCAGTGTTCTTATGTATTTGACCATCTGGCCACAACGATTGTCAGTTTAGAAGGGGGACAAAGCTTGCCTATTCAAGACAATATGCGTGGTTTATTTTGCGAAGACAGTCCCATTCGAACAGACATTGCCAACAGTTATACCCTTTACGAAAGCAACTACCGCCCCAAAGTCTACGACCACAAAGCCTTCAAAAAGCAGTTTCCTGCTTGGGCAAAGCACCTTACGCTAAAGTCAGGGGATTATTTCTTTGATGGGGCACACCCTAGAGCAGCGGGACATACTCGTTTGTTTACCGCTGAGCAACAAGCCCGTTTTGTATTGCGGTACACCAACGGCGATTGGGTTATTATTGGTCTATAATTTTGATAATAAAAAAACTTTCCTGAAACGGTTTGCATAGCGCATTTCCACAAAAGCAACGTTCCCCAATTTTGCTAATCTTTCATTAAAAAATCTAAAAAAGAAGCCGCTACCAAAAATCTCTCTATTTTTGCAGCTTCTCATTCGTCTTGTTGTCAAGGCCTGTCTTGCGACGAGCTGTAGGAGCGAGACATCAAAAATTTTGTTGAAATCATGGGTAGAATTATTGCTTTAGTCCTCTTATTGGGAGGCTTGTCAGCGGTTACGTTTTTTACGATTAATAACAACAAAGGTATCAAAGATACCTATTCGGAGAACACGCATTCTATGTTCGCGTGGGAAGATGTAGCTCAAATAGACCGCATTTTTTTAGCGGATCGCGCAGGGCGGCAAATCTTATTGCAGCGAGAAAAAGGGGATCTAAATTGGTCGTTTGAGAATAAAAAAACAGGCAAACAATACCGCGCTAATCCCAGTGCGATGTTTATGCTCTTAAAAACCATTCACGACATTCGCGTACGGGAGCCCATCAACAAAGCGGCGCTAGACAATTCGGTAAAATCCTTGGCCTCTAAGTCTACTAAAGTGGAATTATACGATAAAGCAGGCAACAAACTCCGTGTCTACTATGTAGGGGCGATGACGAATGGTGCCACAGGTAATTTAGTGGTCATGCAGGATTCCGACCAGCCTTATGTCGGCTACATTCCCAATTTTCAGGGAACAATAGACACCCGCTATATTACCCTCGAAAAAGACTTACGCGACAAAGCCTTTTTACGGGTTGACCCCAAAGATATTGAATTTGTTCAAGTCGATTACAAAGATCCTATACAACAGAGTCAATCGTTTCGGATTGATCAGAAAGGACAAGGAAAATACGAAGTGAGCCCTGTCTATGAAAGCACCACAGCGCGCCCTGTGAGCGATTTAAATCAAGCGAATGCAGAGACCTTCTTCGAGGATTTTGATGTCATTGCAGCAGAGAAGATTATTTATGACAAAATGCAACGCGATACGGTGATTACCTCTACCCCTTTTGCCGTGGTGACGTACAAAGCGACCTACCACAATGAGCCACAAGTCTTCCGTATCTATTCGGTTTACAATCCTACTGCCGACCGTGGAGATGGCGATCCAGGCCACCGCCAAAAAATTCAGCGTTATTTTGTAGACATTGACGAAGATAATTTCTTTTTGACCCAGCACATGGTAATGCGTTCGTTGTATTGGGGACATGATTTCTTTTTTCAGAATGCGCCAGTGGTGTTGGAAGAAGATGAAGCGACTATGAAGGGTTCGTTTCCTGACAATAAGGAAGCCATTCGTGAAGAGCGCGCCGAGCGCCAACGTTTAACCAAGCAAGAATAAGCAGCTAAAGCCTGCAGCTTATGAACAAGGAATTTTTACTTAATGTCCTGTTTTTATTGGCAGTAAACCTGCTGATAAAGCCGCTCTATGTGTTTGGGGTAGATTTGAAAGTGCAAAACGAAGTCGCCGATTATGGTTTATTTTTTGCGCTGCTCAATTTTTCCTACATTTTTCAGATTTTTAGCGACTTGGGAATTTACCAGTACAACAATCGCCGTGTGGCACAGCACGAGTATTTGTTTGGAAAATATTTCCCGCACTTGCTTAGCCTCAAAGGCGGCCTATCTATTTTGTTTATGGGGTTGTCGTTGGTGGCAGCGGTTGTGCTGGGTTATCGGGGGCAGGCGCTCTACCTGTTGAGTTTTTTATTGTTGAATCAAGTTTTTATTACCCTCACCTTCTTTTTTCGTTCCAACTTGTCGGGCTTGCAGCAATATCGGCTAGACAGTTTTCTGTCGGTCTTGGACAAGCTGTTGATGCTCCTGTTGGCCTTGCCCTTGCTTTGGGGCCCTTGGAAAGTCGATTTTAAGATAGAGTATTTGGTGTATATTCAAACGCTGGCCTTTGGCTGCACCAGTTTGATGGCCTTTTTTGCTTGTCGGCGTTTTTTGGGACAGCGCTTGCGCCTGAGTTGGAAAACGCCCTTGCTCCGTGCTATTCTGAAACAAAGCCTGCCGTTTTCCTTGGTGGTTTTGTTAATGAGTATTTACACGCGGATAGATGCAGTGATGATTGAGCGTTTGCTGTATGACCCTATTTCGGGGGCGGGCGTGTTACAAAGTAACCGCTATGCGGCGGCTTATCGTCTGTTGGATGCTGTCAATATGGTAGGTTACTTGTTTGCGGGTTTGCTGTTGCCCATGTTTGCCCGCGCATTGCAGAAAAAAAAAGACATCGTACCGCTGTTGAGTTTGAGTTGTCGAATGATGTTGGTCGTTACGGTTAGCTTTAGTGCAGCCGTTTGTTTTAATGCCACGGCGATCATGCAACTGCTTTATACCGATTACCACCCAGAGATGGTTCCCTTGCTTATTCTGCTGTTGTCAGGCTTTAATGCCATTGGAGTTATCCACATTGTAGGAACTTTATTAACAGCCAGTGGCAACCTTAGGGCTATGAATAGCGTCTTTGTAGCGGGCATTTCACTCAATTTAATTAGCAACTATTTTTTGATTGTACAATATGGGGCTTGGGGGGCAGCTCTGAGTACGTTAGTGACCCAGTCGTTTGTGGCCTTAGCAGAACTTTGGTTGGCGCGCCACTTTTTTAAGCTAGCTTGGAGTAAGGCTTTTTGGGGTCAATTACTTCTTTTTGTCGTAGGTGTTCTGGCGATCAATAGTCTCTTGGGCAAGAGTGGTTTTTTTTGGGGAGGCAGTTTTATCGCCGCAGGTTTATTGTCGGTAGGTTGGGCCTTCATTACACAACTTCTACAGCCTAACCGCATTTTAACAACATTTAAGACAAAAGACCTTTAATTTTTGTATTTTTGCACCTGATTATTCCGAGCCAATCGCTTTTTCTAAGGATTGATTTGCAACAACGTTGACCCCCTTTCTACTATAAGCCCCCTTTCACCTTACAATTGTCTATCTTTTTATTCTTATTCAAATAGCATCATGCGTAAAGAAAAAAATACCTATTCCTTACTCGACATCACGGGGATACTATACCGTTGGCGGAGGCCGCTGTTGAGTTTAATTTTGGCAACGGCTATTGGCTCTATCATTGTCAGTTTGCTGTTGGATGACTATTATACCGCTACAGCCACTTTTGTTCCGACCAATGAAGAACAAAAGCTTTTTGACTCTGCGGGTAACTTGACCTTATATGGTGGAGATGATGCGGTTAGCCGAGTATTGATTTTTGCAGAATCAGCTCCCTTTGTCAACTACATGATTGCCACATTCGATTTGGGAAACCGCTACAATATTGATACGACTACAGCCAAAGGGCGCAACTTAGTTGAAAAGCATTTTAAGAAGCTATATGATATCAAACGCAACAAGTACAGTGGTCTAGAAATTTCTATACAAGATACCGATCAATATACGGCTTATAGAATGGTAGACTCTGCCCTTTACAAAATACAAGATTTGTACCGTTCGGCTACTTCTGGCAATAAAGGGCTCATCAAAGAGACTTATGAAAAAGCCATCGCAGAAAAAGAAGCAGAACTCATCCAAGTAGCAGATACCCTCACTATTTTGCGCAAGCAGTTCAACATTTTTGATGTCAAGCAACAAAGTGTCACCCTAGCGCACATGTTGACGGCATTAGAAGGAAAACTAGAGTACGACCGCGCCAAGTTAGAGTCGTTTTATGACAATGGTGCCATCAAGGATTCGATTATAAACGTTACCGCGCGTATTGCGGGAGCCACTCGCCAACGCAACCTCATGCGAGGTGGGGGAAATACCAGTCCTAACGAAGCCGCCACGGCTTCTGATATTTATGCGTTTAATGAAGGGCGAGATTTGGTTATTTATTGGGAAACCAAAATTGCTAACCTCAACGAAGAACTATCGCTAATCATTACGCAATTTGCTAAGTTTAAGACGCACGCTTATTCTAATATTGCGGGAATCATTGTGTTAGAACCCGTGCAGGTGCCCAAGCTAAAATCTTACCCTATCCGTTCTTTGATGGTTATTGGGGCTGTTTTGGTGTCCATTATTTTAGGTATTATTGGTGTGTTGATTTTAGACGCCTATAAACGCGTTGATTGGAAAGAAGTATTGTATGAGAAGCCAGTTAGTCATTCGTAAACATTCCCTTGGACTGTTCAAAGGCTATAGCTTATGCTTGTTGTTGAGCATTTTTGCGGGTATCTATTTTGAAACTCCGCTGCCGCTCTTGCTGCCATTAGCCTTGGTTTTTATGTTTCAATTGTTGGTAGACTATGAAAAAATCTACTTGCTGTTGTTCCTGTGTTTGCCCCTCTCCACAGAGGTATTCCTAACGGATAATTTGGCCACCGATTTACCAACGGAACCCCTTATTGTGGGCTTGATGTTGCTGTATTTTTTCCTGATCTTAGTCAATCCAAGGAACCTCAACATGCGCTTTTTGCAGCATCCGTTTTCGATGTTGTTGCTGCTGCATTTAGGTTGGACGGCTGTAGCCACCTTTAATTCCTCGTCGGTCGTTTTCTCTTCTAAATTCTTACTAGCGAAGGTGTGGTACATCGTGACGTTCTTTTACTTTGCAGGGCACATGCTCAAAAAGAAGGGGCAATCCAACAGAATTTTATGGCTGATTGCCGTTCCGTTGGTCTTAGCGACGGTTAAGGTAATTATTCACCATGCCACACTCAATTTTGGCTTCAAAGCAATCAATGCAGCTTGTCCGCCCTTCTTCCGCAACCACGTGAATTATGCCGCCATGTTATCGATTTTCTTACCGTTTATGTGGTATTTGCATAAATGGGCAGGAACACCACAGATCAAGCGTTGGGCAAAAGTTATGGCCGTTATTTTGATTTTTGCCATTGTATCGGCTTACACTAGAGCAGCGTATGTAGCTATTTTATTGGCGATGGTCGCTTTTTGGATCGTTCGGCTTCGGTTGATGCACTTGGCCGTTGCCATTGCCTCCATTGTTATTATTGGCGTGTTGAGTTTTCTATTGATAGAAAACCGTTTTATGGAATTGGTCCCTAGCTCGGAGACCGTTGCCCATACCGAACTATCGGGCATTATCTCGTCTACTTCGGAGCTCAAAGATGTCTCGACAATGGAGCGGTACTACCGTTGGATTGCGGGGGTGCGGATGGTATCCGAAAAGCCCCTGTTGGGTTTTGGCCCTGGCAACTTCTACCACTTTTACAAAGAATATACCTTGAGCCGTTTCTCTACTTATGTGAGTGATAATCCCGAAAAATCGGGCATTCACAACTACTACTTGATGGTAGCCTTAGAGCAGGGAATTTTGGGGCTGCTCATCTTTGTACTTCTGCTTTATACAGTGGTTATACAAGGACAGCGGATTTATCACGAGACCAGCAACCGCAAACAACGCGATTTGGTTATGGCAGCCTTGTTATCCAGTATTGTGATCTATGCTTTTCTATTGATGAACGATATGATTGAAACCGATAAAGTCGGCTCTCTCTTTTTCTTCAACATTGCCTTGCTGGCGCATATTGATTTGAACAATAAACGCCTAGAACGCGCTCCAACCACCCCCCCACAAACTCCCCCTTCGCCTGTCGAATAAGGCTGTTAGTAACTTCCGAAATAACGTCTCAGGAACCATTCCAAGGATAACAACGTCAACAACAGGAAGAAAATCCATTTGAGGTGAATCAAGGAGCGGGTTTTGATGGTATCGTATAATACGGGCTTGGCAAACCCCTTGGCGTTGATCATTTGCGGCAGCTCCAGTAATTGCGTTGGCCCGACAACAGCCCCACCATTTTTCTCACTAATTATGTTGAGTAGCTGGTGATTAGCCGTCGTTTCGAAGACCTCTAGTTGGATGCTCTGTACGCTAAATTCCCCGCCTGATTTTAGTGTTTCGCCGTTATAGCTACTGCGTGCTTCGTAGCGGTAATTGCCTTCGGGCAAACGGCCCGCATTGAGCGTATAGCTAGATTCTGTTTTATTAAAATTGTAAGTAAATTTTTCGCCGCCCTCGTTGGTAATTAACAACGTCGCTTCTGGATCGTTGACCCGCTCGTAATTGCTGTTGTATAACTCGGCATCCACTGTGATGTTCTCATTCTCGGTATACAAGGTATTGCTCGCGAACGCTCTAAAACGGCGCTTATCTTCTTTGGTACTGAGGTACTGTATCACCTTGCCCAACAACTCATCGAATAAATCATGGGATTGGTGCTGCACATAGTCATAAATACGCCACTTCCAAATGCCCTCTCCTGCAATAACTCCTTTTTTGATGCCCTGTTCTTCTCCCAATACCAATAGCGGATAATCTGTATTGATGGAACCTATGCGTTGCGACAAAAGTACGGCAGCATCAGGTTTCGCCTTAAAATCTCCAAAAGGGACTGTAATGGGAGGCAATTGCGCGATCAAATCCTTCACCTCTTCTTCTAGGGTAAACACATTGAAGTTAGGGCGCAAGGTTGGCTGCGCATCGTTGGTTTGGGTACTGCGGCCTGTAATTGTCAACAAGCCTTGGCTTTGGCTGAGATTGGGCAAGCTAGTTTGTGTCCCCACTACAAATAGATGGGGTGTTTTTTTATTGCGAATCGCCGATAACACTTCTGCAATGTTGTTGCGCCCACTAGGCAATTGGTGCAACACTACAAAATCGTAATCGGCAATAGCCACCTTCAAGTCGTCGGCATACTGCAAATCAACTTCGTAATTTTTATTGTTGTTAATGGTACGGCGCATGGCGGCCAAATCGGGATGCGGAGACTCTGCCAAAAGCAAAATCTTTTGGCGTGCGTCCAAAACATCAATGTAAAAGTTCTTGGTATTGTTGGCCGTTGTGGCCTCGCCCTCTACGGCAGTCAGCGAAACGGTATATTTTTGTACGCCACTGGTACGGGCTTCCAGCGTCAATTCTACGGTCGTAAAAAAATCGTTGTCGGCAATAGTAATCGTTTCCTCTTGCAAGCGGCGGCCACCTTTAGAGACCACCAACTTCGTTGTATTAGCGCCGCAGTTAATCGCGGCAACGTCAATTTGAATACTAAAACGATCCCCCAAATAGGTAATTTGATTATTGTATACTTTTTTGAGGACAAGGTCTTTTTTGGGAATGGTATCGCCTAAGGCAACACTAAAAACAGGCGCGTTGAGCTGGTTCCCCAAATAAATGGGATTACTTCCTTGGTTGTATATTCCATCTGATGCCCAAATAATGGTTCCCAAATTTTGATTGCTGTACAAATCGTACATTTCTTGTAAAAAGGCAGCGATATTAGTGGCTTGATCGGTATAACTGTGGTCAATCCCCTCACGGACATCGGCCCCAAAAGAGTAGGTTTTGAGGGTGTATTTTTCGGAGAGCTGTTCCTTCAAAGCATCCATATCTTGCTGATATTGAGCGCGCTGAGCATCCGTAAATTCACTGCCGACCGAGGCCGAGTTGTCCTGCGCTAACACAACAATAGGCTGCTCTGTCTGAGTAATGGTTCGTTTGATAACAGGCGAGAGCAACAAAATGCAAATAATGGTCACGACCGTAAAGCGCAACAGCCCCAACCCTCGATTTAGGCGTGTTGATTGTTCCCCAAAACTTCGATCGCGGTAATACAAAGCCAGCGCATACAAGAGCCCTGCCGCTACACAGAGCAATAAAAACCACTGAGGATAAGAAAACAGTACCGTAGATTGTAAAAATAAAGCCGTAGTAAAATACATGAATCGCTATTCGTTAAAGAAGTGTGCTCCTGCCAAAGCAAGTAGTTCAAAGGTCTTGCTGACAATAAGAGTTTACGAAGTAAAATACCCATTCTAACAACAATTGACAACCTACAACCCTACGCTAAGATACATTTAACATAGGAAACTAGCGTGCAAAGCGAAAGAAGTAATCGCCAAGGGCAGCGCTTTTATAAACATCCCTTCGTTTCGCCACAAAAAAAGCCTCCTCTGCGATCAGAGAAGGCTTTCGTTGATAAACTTGTGCGCCGTTCCTACAAGGAGGTAAGCGGCAGTAATTCGTATTTTCGTTCGAGTTCTTTTTTATTCATGCGATTGAAGACGTTGTTTTTGTAATGCACCATCTTTTGTTGGTGCTCGTCTAAGAGGCTAATATCAAAAGTAATTTTGTCCGACTTGATCGTTGCATTGATGCGGTAATACTTCAACTGGTCGGAAATATCATCGTTGCAAGCGCCCTTAGCCATGAGGCGATAACCACCTTTTTCTCCCCGTACAATGTAACAGCCACAATCGTCACCATTGCTAATTAATTCGCTGCGCTGCACGTGCTCATAAGGGGCAGCTTTGACCCATTCATAAGGATCTAATTCTTTACTTTCTGGAATACGGTAAAAAGTAATGAAAGAAGTATCGGGAGAAACTTTAGTAATTTCAGCGATGCTATTGGTTAATGGATTGGCGTAAGAACCAGCGGAGTACCAGCCCATATAAATCCAACGTTCACCAATGCGTGATTTTTTCCAAATACGGCGGCCAATTAATTCTTGCTCAATCGTCATTTCTGATTTACCGCTCTCTACTTGCTTTCTATTAGAGAAATGTCCCTCCCAAGCGTTGGCAATCCGTTCTAAACGGTTATTCGACGCTTTATTATTGTTGGTCTGCGTCATGGTCTCTATTTGCTCTACTGGAACTCGATTGCTGTTGCAACTACCCAAGAATAGCACTAGTGAGCAGAGACTTAGGATAGAAAAGAGTATTTTTTTCATAGTGGTAAAGCGAAATGAGAATAGGTAATAAAATTTTTTAAATGATACTATTATAACAGAAAATAGCACTTTTTGTTCATTTGTAGTTTTATTCAGTCCCTGCAAAATAGCCGTCACAAAAAGTATTTTTTTATAAAAAAACAGTGATAATTTCAGCTCGGTCAACGATTCCCTAATCTTGGACAAGTCGGCAATAAGCAGAGCAAAAAGCTCCAAAAAAAATCGCGTTCTACTCGTCCCAAGGATACAAACAGCCCTACTGGAAGGCAGGATTGGCAGACCAATAAACAGAATTAGGGGTTTTGAAACGCAGATTTTGCGCCATCTAGACCTGATTGCCAACCATCAAGGCAGCATATAAACTACCATCGCGCTCATCAATGAAGGAATTGGAGGGCAATCCGCCATAGGTCTTTTTTCTTTTTTTGCAAGCCGTAAATACTAATGTATACCCTAGTAGAGCTAGTACTACTGCTTTTCTTTTGTTCCTCCTTTATTATTTTTGAAATAGGAGATTATAGCGTTATATTAGAGGTTATTAGAAGACAACTCAGCCCCTTAAGAATGATTGGCGACTAGTAGATCATTAAAAAAACGTATTCCTAAGATGTCTCTGAAGTTTAAACCGTTTGAATGCGCTTTATACAAAAAAATGCTCCCCTCTAGTTGGATTGTATCCTTCTATAGAAACACCTTATCCTATAAAAGGGTCTCTTGTATAGTTTTAGCCATTTGATTTAATCTTAGCTAGTGATGAATTACGCCTTTCTTATTGCTCTTCTATGTGCTCCTTTTTTTACTTGGGGACAAGCTATCTCAGGTACTATTCGCAATACTCAGCAGCATCCTATTGTCGATGTACAAGTACTCAACCTTTCTAATGGACTTCATGCCCACACTGATGAGGATGGCTACTTTAGCATTCAGCAAAGCAAAATAGGAGATACCCTCAAATTTTATCACATGGCTTACCAGTCGATTAATGTGGTGGTAAAAGAAGAAAAACTGCGTGTTGTCTTGAAAGACCAACTCCTGGATCTACAAGAAATCGTCATCTTACCTACAGCCAATAACTTAAATTTAATTACTGCTGTAGACGATAGAATCACGCCTGTCAACTCTTCCCAAGAAATTTTACGGAAGGTTCCAGGGTTGTTTATTGGCCAACACGCAGGTGGCGGCAAGGCAGAGCAAATTTTTCTGCGCGGCTTTGACATCGATCACGGAACGGACATTGCGCTGCAAGTCGATGGAATGCCTGTGAATATGGTGTCTCATGCCCACGGCCAAGGCTATGCCGACCTGCACTTTCTCATTCCTGAAACCGTGGAGAAAATAGATTTTGGCAAAGGGCTTTATTATGCCGATAAAGGCAACTTTAATACCGCAGGCTACGTCGATTTTCAAACTAAAGATAGATTGGATAACAGCTTAATCAAACTGGAAGTAGGCCAGTTCAATACCTTGCGTACCTTGGGGATGTTCAGCATTTTGAACCAAGAAAAGCACAGTGCCTATGCCGCCATAGAATACAACAGTACCGACGGCCCTTTTGAAAGCCCTCAAAATTTTAATCGCCTCAACCTCTTTGCCAAATACACGGGTAAACTCACTCCTACCGACAAAATAAGCACCACCTTTTCGCACTTTACTAGCAAATGGGATGCCTCTGGACAAATCCCCCAGCGTGCAGTCGACAACGGCAGTATTTCGCGCTTTGGTGCTATTGATGATACGGAAGGTGGAAACACCAGCCGCAGCAACATTCTTTTGAATTACAACAAAATAATATCCAGCGACGCTTATATCAAAAGCAGCCTTTATTACAGCAAGTACGATTTTCAACTCTTTTCTAACTTTACATTTTTCTTAGAAGATTCCCTCAATGGTGATCAAATCAAGCAGCAAGAAGACCGCAGTATCATTGGCCTTCAAAGCACTTACTATCAAACGTTGTATTGGAATAATGTAAAAGCGACCATCAACGTTGGCATCAACTTGCGCCACGACAATGTTGCTGACAATGAATTGTCGCGCACCCGCAACCGAAAAGAGACCTTGGAGCAGCTACAATTTGGGGACGTGCAAGAAACCAATTTAGGAGCCTTTGCCAACGCTTCTTTTGAACTGGGTAAATGAACCTTGGGGACAGGCGTACGCGTTGATTATTTTGATTTTCAATACAACGATCAATTGCTACCGACTTACCAAACCCAAACGGCTACCAAAGCAATTGTTAGCCCCAAATTAAGTCTATTATACAGCCACAACCGCCATTGGCAACTCTACCTAAAAGCGGGTCGCGGTTTTCACTCCAACGACACCCGTGTTGTAGTTGCCCGCAACGGTCGCCAAATTTTACCCGCTGCTTATGGGGGCGATGTAGGAGTACTTTGGAAACCTTTACCACGCTTGCTAGTTAATGCCGCCTATTGGTATTTATTTTTAGAACAGGAATTTGTCTATGTTGGCGACGCTGGTATTGTAGAACCAAGTGGCCAAACCCAGCGCCAAGGGGTAGAATTGAGTACGCGCTATCAAATCGTGGATTGGTTGTTTTGGAATCTAGACGCTACTTACACCTATGCGCGATCGGTGGAGGAGTCTATTGGCGAAAATTTCATTCCACTAGCGCCTGATTTAACGCTTGTTAGTGGCTTACAAGTCCGTCACTCTTCGGGGATTTATGGCGGGGTCAACTTACGTTACCTCAAAGACCGCCCTGCTAATGAAGACAATTCTATTGTCGCTGAAGGGTACACAGTGGTCGATTTAAATGCGGGCTTTCGCTACAAACGCTTTGATATTGGCATTCAAATTCAAAATTTATTGAATACCGAATGGAATGAAACCCAGTTTGCTACAGAATCTCGTTTACAAGGAGAACCTGTTCCTGTAGAGGAAATCCACTTTACACCAGGCACGCCGTTTTATTTCAAGGGGAGTATACAGTATAGTTTCTAAAGCCCTCTACTTTGAGAATAGTTTTGTATTTTAGGAAGTGCTGCTTCAACAGACTTAGTACACGCTCTACCCCAATCCTACAACGGGCTTTTGTACGGTAGAATTAGGGAGTGCCTACGAGCAAGGATACACCTGTACCATTTACAATTTGTTGGGAAAAGTGGTTCAACAACAACGCGTTGCACTGACTACTTATCAAAAGCTTCAATTTGATTTGACTAACCAACCCGCAGGCGTTTATTTGATGGAAATCGAAGGGGCGCTGGGCGAGTGTCGGGTAGAGAAATTTGTGCTGGCGCGGTAATCACTAATAGCGTTGCTAATCCTAAAAAAAAGTTCCGAACTGATCGCTTGACCAGTTCGGAACTTTATACTTCTAGACTTAAAAAACGGCTTTAATAATCGCGTACACAACGACAAGAAAAGGAGTAGAAAGGATCAACTGTCCACGATGTAAAATAATCAGATCGATTAGTTGCTCTTTAACGTCCAAACATCTACCCCCCGGTAGAGCTACTCCAAAAGTTCGCTTCTTCCCCCAAGGCGTAAAAGCTAGAGCGGTAGAGAAAGCCTGCAGGAAAAGCATTAAATTTTGTGGTGTTGGTACCGTTAGCACCTATCCATCCTGTAATCGATTTTAGAATAGGAGCCAATTCAATACTCGATACGTTCGGCAAGGCTTCTAGGTTAGCTTCTAATCAAGACCCACTCGCGATGACTGGGTATATGCCAGTTATCGGGACAAAGTCCTTTTACCCCACTTGGATTACGATCACTAGCAGGGGCTCCATTCATAAGGATAGGCCACGTATACAAACGGCCATATCGGTAATCATTAGCATTAACGAGAAAAGAACCAGGGACATCATACCGCAGATTCTCCGCCATCCAAACTTGGGTACCAATAGTTACTGTCTCGTAGGTTTCTCCATCTCTGCTATCGGTAAAAAAGCGATCAACAACGACATTATTATCGTTGCCCAAATCCTCCACCAATTCTTTTTTACAGGCGCTGAATATCAACAATAAAGCACATAGGCTCCACAGTAATAGTTTTCTTTTTTGCATCATTTCTTATTTTACAAGCTTTAAAATTTAGTCTGTAAAGATAAACAATTATGCTTTTTCCAAGAATCCTACATCGTTTTTCCTTCTTTCTTTAATTCTCGCTTAATCCCTTCCTCAATGTCGTCCATCGATACGGCATTACTACCACGGCGCAAGGCACTCAATGAACAGTAGCGCAAGACGTTGATGATGCTACCCCCTGTGATTTTATATTCGTTGGCAATAATGGAAAAGTCCACCCCTTTTTCTTTTTCGACTAGTTTGAAACTGCTTTCCCACAGCTGCTGTCGCTGCTCCACATTGGGGGCAGGGAAGTAAATGATGGTTTGAAAACGGCGCGTAAAGGCAATATCCATGTTCGCTTTGAGGTTGGTCGCTAGAATAACCACCCCCGAGTAATCCTCTACCCGCTGCAAGAGATACGCCACCTCTTGGTTGGCGTGGCGGTCTTTAGAATCCGATGTCGCGGTTCGTTTTCCGAATAAAGCATCGGCCTCATCAAAGAACAAAATCCAGTCTTTGTTTTCGGCTTGGTCAAAGATATTCGCCATGTTTTTTTCGGTCTCTCCAATGTACTTGGAAACGACTTGCGACAAATCTACTCGATAGACATCGCGCTTCATTTGCTTGCCCAGTAAGCAAGCTGTTAAGGTTTTACCTGTTCCAGGCAGGGCCGTAGAAAAGCGAGCGATAGCCGCGTTTGAGTTGCTTGCTCAAGCCCCACTTGTCCATAATCGTATCTTGGTGTTCCAACCAGGCCGCAATTTCGCCAATTTCGCCCAGCACATACGGATCTAAAACCAAGTCCTTCCAATCCATGCGAGTAGTAAGGCGTTTGGCAGGAAAACTCATGTTAAAATCGGGCTTGTACGGCTCGCCAGAGGTAAAAAAGGTCAAATATTCCTCGCTGATCTCTAAAGCCGAACTTAGAACAGGCTCACTGCCTTGGTTGAGGTTGAGTTTTAGAATGTGGTTGCGATAAAACGGATGTTCAGGCTTGAACAAATCCATCGAGTCAATACGTTTTTCGATGTCGTTGCCCGCAATAAGAAAGATAGCCGTTTCACCTGTCGGCAAAAACCCGCTGTGGTAACGCCCTTTCAAGCCGCCAAATTCCGTGTAAACGCGGTCATAGGTAGGATTTTTGAGGTACAAAATATCCAAGACTTCGGGCTTGACGTGCGGCGCGAGGCTCAAGGCCAAAATAATGCGCTCTTCAAAACCAAAGCCCGCTTTTTCCACTACTTGGGCATAAATCGAAGGATCACCACTCAAATCGGGAATGGGGACTTCATAAACACTCTCATAAGGACCAGCATTTCCAAAATATCTACTTATTCTCGTTCCGATGACATCCCTCAACCAATTCATTTCGTTGGTTAGGGTCTGTGCATTATATTGTAAAGGCGTCAATTTCATAATTGGTAGCGCAGTGTTTTTTTCTAGTATAAATAACGATAGAAAGATACAAATAAAATTCCTATTGCCAAGTAGTCGGAATAATATAGCGAAGCGTCACCCCTCCCCGCGCCAAACTAAAGCGCGGAAAACCCAAGATGGGTTTCCAATCAACACTTACGCTCACAGGCGCATGAGAGAACGTATATTCCATGCCTAGCACGGCCGTAAATCCACCTCCCAAAAAGGCATTTCTCCCCGTCTCTGTATACGCCCCCAAGTAGCCGCCGCCGCCTGCAAAGGCCGAAAAATTCGTATCAAATCCAATGTCCAAATGAAAGACCCAAAGCGCCTCCAATACATACCCATTGTTTCGGGGTTGGTCATACAAAATCCCAGGAAAGGCAATGCCCTCATCAATTTGAAAGCCCAGCAATACCTCTAAAGCCTGTTGCGCCTTAGGCGTATAAAAAATAAAGCGCTTATAGCTCGCCTCCAGAGAGGTTCCTGCGCGCAAACCAATCGTCTGGTCATAATATTGTGCTTTTAGCGGCATCGAAAAAGCGACACACAAACAGCAGCCAATCAAAAAATGGTAGTAATGTTTCATCTTGTTAAGTCGTGTTGATAACAGTATCCAAATAAGCGGCAAGTATGGCGCACGCCCGTTCCGCCATTTACAAAATCGCTGGCCACCATCTGCCGCCCCTCTTCAAAATAGTGTAGATAATTCGTTTGAGCGCGCGCACTCAAGCCTAGCTGTTGAGCCGACGGATCTTGATTTACATGGGCTTGCAAAAATAGCAACTGCCGATAACGGTGGCTCCGCAGTGGCATGCTGCTATAACGCCACGGTTGGCAAATATATTTTAAATCCTCTACTTTTCTTAGAAACAAGCCGACCCTCGGCGATTTTTTGATCGCTACCTCAAAGGGTTTGGCCAAAGGGTGTAGGTAAAACGGTAGGGGCACTGTGACGCTTCCCTTATCGCCAATACAACGCGTGGCGCTGTTCCAAGGGCCATCTATATAGTCAGCTGTCGGCTGCCCTTTTGCATCCAAAGGTTGTAATCCGCGCAGCAAAATTCCGCCGTGGTATTCCCCTTCTTTGCTCAAAACAATATCCAAACCCGCCCCGTGCAACCGCCATGTGCCACTGGGGTAATAGCGGGTATGGTGGTGTGCAAAACTATCTAGGGTACGGGCGCTATTGTTGTAATAAAATTCTACTTCCGTTAATTGGTAGCGCATAGGCGGAGCCATGTTGTGGCGCGCACTCGTTTCTGTGTCGGGAAAGCCTACTTGTAACACATAACCACAGAGCAATTCTTGTGCAATTCGGTCAAAATCTTCTTCCAACCGCGCGACATTGATCGAGAAATTAAGCATAATAGGTAGCTTTCTGTACTAGAATTTCATACTTTAGTAATGGAAGTCCTTACCAAAGTAAAAACAGCTTTTTTAGGGCGTTGTTTTTTACCTTATAATGGTAATTAGTAGGACTAAGATAGGGAAGTTGTCACAACTTCTAGGTAAGAATTGAGGATTAAAAAGAAGAACTGTTTTGGCAAAAAAAGAAGGCGAACATCGCATTGAGGAGCAGGTTATCAATTTAGAAATAACTGGTGATCTAGAGGATAAAGAAATCAAGGAGGTACAGGACAACTTTGTTTATTATTACAAGGAATACATCGTTACGGAGTTACAAAAAGCATTTGACGAATATGTTCCCCACGATGTAGATTTACAAATTGATGCTCTAGAAATCAACCTTGGCACCCTCAAATACGAAAAGCCGCAGGATTTAGCAAAGCAAATCCAGCGCAAAATCAGAGATATAGTGCAACGTGTTGTCAGAGGAAAATTAGTGACAATGCGCCGAGGTGCGCCCAAAAGTGAAGCCACAGGGCGCAAGCAGCCCTTTTCCAAAATGAGCATCTTAGAACACTTCTTAACCAAAGGGTTTTACCCGTCTTGGGCGGGCAATGACAACGGGACGGCGGTACAGCTTATGGAAGACCTGCTCAAAAGAAGCAGCAAAGCCATCGCGCAACGGATTTTTCGCTTGCGCAACAACAAACGCGCCTTGGAACGCCTGCACCAACAATTTACCTCCGAACAATTACAGCGCATTTTTGAAGCGCTCTATGGCAGCTCTGCCAAACTGGCCAGCAAACAACTAAGAATCCTACAGAAACGCTTGGGCAAAGCCAGCGAAAAAGCCATTTGGAGCGCTGCTATTGATTATGTGTTGGAAGGTAGCTCGGCACTGGGCATGACGGAGTACAAAGAGCGCGAATTTTCCCGCCGTATCTTAGAAGGCGTGCAGCAACGGCGCAGTGGCACCACGGTCAATACCAAAATACGAGCAGGATTTGAAGGCGAATACAGCGATTTGCAGATTTTAGAATACTTCTTGCAATATGGTGCTATTCCCGCTTGGGCAGATGTAGATTCCAAGAGTTCGTTACAGGAGTTGATGGATGATTTATTGGAACGCCGCGTAGCAGGCTTACAGCGTGTCTTGGAGCGCCATGCAAAAACGCCTAATTTTTGGCAACGCCTAATTTTTCAATTTTCGGACGAGCAAATTTTGCGGTTGTTGGAGCCCTTGCCTTCTGAGACGATGGCCTTCATAGAAGATACTTTGGTGGCCTTGACTTTTGTCACAACTAGCCGCCAAAACATTCAACAACGCGTCTCGCAAACGGCCCTACGCACCTTAATCTTAACAGAGGTCCTCGACTATTTCTTTGTGCAAAAGAAAAGTAAATTCATCAAAAAAACCTTTCTCAAAACAGTTGTAGAACGCTTAGCCACCTCCTCTAAAACCGAGTATCCAACACTGGTTAAGGAGCTCTACAAAAGTGTTCGTCGCCGAAGTGGTAGAGCCAGCGAAACCGAGGAATCGACAGAGAAAACAAGTACGCGTACTTTCAGCAGCAGTATTCGCCAAGTGTTGGAACAATTGGATGAAAAATTACAACAAAAAATACAAGAGGAACGCCAAGAACTGCGCGCGGCCAAACGCGATTATCGCACACTGGAACGCCAACTGGAACCCTTATTAGAAAAGAAAGAAAAAGGCACCCTATCTAGTGCAGAAGAAATCCAGCTGCGCCAACTGACCAAACAGGCAGAACAACTAGAAACGCACCTATTGGATTTGGAGGACAATGATCGACCACTGGACATTGAACAGGTTATTCAACAGCGCCAAGCATTGCAAAACCAGTTGCGCCAAACCAATGCTGTTGAGCAAGAAAAACTAACGCGTCGCCTTCAAAACACAGAAAAAGAATTTAAAAAGCTCCGTCTTAACCTAGAAAAAGAGGTTCAAAAAGCCCTACGCGATCAGGAAAAAATTCGCAATAAAACAGGGAACATCGCGCAACAGCGCTTGCAGCGCATTACCAACCGCCTCAACAAATACTACCGCGCGGTCAAGGCTGTTTTGGGACAACTCCGAACCGACCAGACCGAAGTCACGTTGTTTCTAACCAATATCAACCGCGCTTTGCGGGGCAATATTAGCAACGAAGAAAAACAGCGCTTGCGCCAAGAACGCAGCCGTCTGCAACAAGATTTATTGGCCATTAATACGTCCATAGAAGTCTTGGAAGCTCAAGAGCGCTTGATTGAGGAAGCCTTGCGCAATAGCAATACCTTGTTGAAACAGGATGACAGCGTTATTTTAGAAGAAACCAGCAGTTCGGGAACGGGCAAATTAGATGCGCTTATTTTTATGTTACAATATGGTGCCACACCGTGGTGGGCGGAGGATTTGCCCCGACAGAGCATCGAAGAGCTATTTTTGGAATTTGCCGATAAGGCACCACAATTGCTGCTCAAAGCCTTTCAGCGCGTTGGTCGCTTTCCCGTCGTCTGGCAACGAGTGATGAATCAATTGTCAGAAAAGACCATTCGCACGGTCATTACGCAATTGTATCCGACTAGCAGTAAAACGATTTTTGAGCAAGCACAAATGTTGCAAACTATACATTTTGCCCAAGCTTTTGACCTCAAAACAGTTCCTTCAAAGGTATTCCAATGGGGGGTTATTTTTGAATATTTATTGACGAATACACAAGGATTTAATGCCCAAGATTTTGTCAAAGAAGTAACGCTGCAAACCGCGCGGGTACACAACTTGTCGCCGAGTAGGTTGCTAGAATTAACCACTACGATTGCCAAGAATCAAGAAGATCGCTTAGGGGATTTTTTGGAGTGGAATAAGAATTTGGCGGCTGATAGAAGCTTGGCGGCGTTGGAACGCGAAATGGCCAGTTATCAACAAGAACAACAGGCCAAAGAAGAAGGTACCTTTATCAATGACCAACAGCAGTTAGAATTGTTGGTGGAATTTTTATCAACAGGCAAAATCACGGAACGAGCCAAAGCCTTCCAGCTGACTACCCAACGCCAATTTGAAGACCTGTTAATTCACCAAATTCAGAAAAACCGCCCCCAAGCCCAACAAGTCCTCTTCAACATCATGCGCTTGTCGAATGCGCGTCAGTTTGTCATCAAAAAAATGGACGAGTCGTTCTTTTGGGAGTTGGTTTTTCTAGTTCGCCCTGAGGCAACCCTGCCCGCCAAGCGCCATTTTGAAGACCTAAGGATACTGGAAAAAGATTCTAATTTGGCCTTAGAAAAGGATGTGCTGTTCAATATTTTTATTAGTAATCCTAGTGGTTCTTTTAAGATTATAGATTTTGTTCGGGCGTTGGTCTTGGCCAAACAGCAAGCGACAGGCCGCCGAATTTTGGCGATTATAACCGATTGGAAACGGCAGTTAAAAGCCCGTGGGACAGCTGTCCGAAGTTCCCTACTCTTATCGGTTTTGCTCTTGGAGGTAGATGCCCTCAAAACCGAGCAAAGAGAAGCAAAGGATTTAGATTTGAAGGCCAATTTAACCGATCAAATCAACTTTGCCGCCAAGGAATATACCGATTTATCCGTGGCCTTGGTGGATGTGTTGTCCGCAGAGGCGGCCGAAATTCAGAGCGTGGATGACCAACGTTACAGCTATACTCAATTAGAAGCGTTGATTGCCAAAAACCGTACAGAGATGGCTGCCTTGGTGCGTCAGATTAATGCGGGAAAAAGCGATGCCTTGGATACGATTTCGCTACAGCGTAAGTTATTGCAATTTCAAGCCACCTTGGAATGGCTGGAATTGCGTCGACCGCCCGTTGTTCGCCGTATAGAGAACAGCATTCGCCGCTTGAAGCGCTCCATTAGTGGTTTGGAAGAGGAAATTGCCAAGATTGAAGAGACGGGCACAACTTTAGAAGATACAGAGCAAGAAACGGATTTTGAGTTGTCGCTTATTGAGCGTCAAGTGCAGCTGTTGGAGTTTTTGGACGCGCAAAACCCTGTCGCCGTTGATTTGTTAGAACCGTTGTTATTAGCGTTGAAAAACGAAGAGCAGCGCCATGCGTTGTTTTTTGCAGACGTGCAGCGGCTCGTAGGCAGTTTACGCGACGAGCGCCTTCGAAGTGCGATTGTTGCCATTGTCGAAAAACTACGGCCCAATACAACGCCTTTGGCAGAGTTGCAACGCGATCCTGCCTTGGACACCCAACAAGCGGCTTTGTTAAAAGATTTTAACCAGCAAGCCCCAGTGGCTCTTTGGCAAGCTTGGGACGACTTGGAAGCTTATTTTGAGGCCAACCCTGAAGCATTTACGCCCGAGCGGCAGAAATTACAACAGCAAATTTACAGGGCTATTCGCCGCCGCGAGGAGCAAAACCTCCGCAACTACGTCGCCAATTTACGTCTAGTGCAACAAAACCTGAGCCGCCAGTTGGATCAAGCAACGACCTTAGAGGAGTTGGAGGAAGTGCAAGAACAAGTGACGCTGTTGTGGGAGCAACAACGCAACCAAGCCGAAGAACTCCTCAGCGTCGCACGCGATGAAAATACCCGCAATGATTACCAGCGCCTTCGCCGTAACATTGACCATATTTTTACGCGTATTCAAAACACGCGTATTCGCCGCGCCAATGCGCTACGGAGCGATCTAGAAACAGATCCAAAAGCCTTGTTGACTGGGCAAACAGCAGAAGTAGAATTATTAGAAGAAGAATTGAAACAAGTTGTTCTAACACTAGAAGATGCTGAAACGCTCCCAAACCTAAAAAAGAACAAGCTCCCAAGCCAAAGCGCCTTAAAGAGCCGCCTAAACCCAAGCCTATTCAAGAACCCTTGCAAGTTTACAATGCAGGGATGGTTCTACTCTGGCCGTATGTGGGGCGGCTTTTTGGTATGTTGGGCTACCGCAAAGCCAATAAATGGGTGAGTGAAGAAGCCCACCATAAGGCCATTCACATCGTGCAATATTTAGTCACTGGAAAAACACAAGCACCAGAGAATGAGTTAATTTTAAACAAGGTCTTGTTGGGCTATCCTGTTACGGAGCCCGTTCCTTTTGGAGTAGAGTTTGAGCCGAAGGAGCTGCAAATCGCAGAGAGTTTGCTCATGGGGGTTATCAAAAACTGGCCGCGTATGAATACCATGGAGCCCAATTCTTTGCGGGGGTCATTTTTGATTCGGGAGGGAACCATCAAGCAAGTAGATACTAAATGGGAGTTGAAGGTCCAGAAAAAACCGTTTGACATTTTGCTCAAGTCTATTCCT
The DNA here is from genome assembly GCA_963837355.1 of uncultured Saprospiraceae bacterium. Classification (GTDB taxonomy): domain Bacteria; phylum Bacteroidota; class Bacteroidia; order Chitinophagales; family Saprospiraceae; genus Aureispira. The sequence goes on from CAWIMY010000002.1 coordinate 398,368, forward strand.
TGGGGCTATAACTTTATTCGCCTGCCTTGGAATGAATACTTTATTACGGTAGAATGGAAGTTGTTGTAGTTTTTTAAGGGTAGGACACGAATTATTGGGTGCCCTACCCTTAAAAAATATTTTTACTGCTTTACAAACGTCTTCGTAACCTGCTCTTCGCCATCTTGCAAAGACAACTGATAAACCCCTCTAGGCAACTGGAACACCTCAATTTGCTGGTGCAAGACGCGCCCGCTCGCAACTACTTGACCGATTGGGCTAGTAATCGTGTAATCTAAGGGTCTTGGATTGTCCATTTTTAGGTACAATTGACCTTGTACAGGATTGGGATAAAGGGTAAGTATGATCGCTCCTTGTGCTTGTTCTTCGCTGTCTTCGAGTTCTGTAGCGGGAGCACTGTAACGGGCATTACCAATACAAAAAGACTTCGTTCGTTGGTAGGTAAAGGTACTACCTGAGGTAATGTTGTTATTGGTACTGTTATTAATTAAAGCATAAGAACCATTACCGTTAGTACAGCAAATGCCATCGCCATAGCTATCTTTGAAAACAAAGGTATAACAACCGTCTGCTAGGGATTTGGTGATGTTGAGGGTAGAACCACTGGATTGGCTCCCATAGTTACCGCCAGCGTGTACCACTTGGTTGCTACCGTTCAAAATTTCCCAACTGGTTTCGCTAGCGTAATTATCAAACGTAATGCGTACCGTTACACTAGTCGTGCTGCCAGAAGGAGGTGTTCCACCGCCACCATTGTTGTTGCCAAAACGATCCTCGGCAGCTGGGCCGCCCCAAATTTGTGTGGCAAAAGCAGGGTTATCAATAAAGGGATTTCTATTGCCTTGGTAGCCTTGAATAACATCGTTGCGGCTCAATTCAAAGGCAGAAACGGGATCTTCTGCATTCCATTGTAAGAACAATTGTAACATATTTTGATCGTTGCTGACGGTGCTCCCTACGCCTACATTCTTGGGCAAACAACGGCTGCCATAGCGCAAGTACATGTACATCACCATGCGCGCTACATCTCCTTTGAATTCGTTTCCTGGATACCAATTTCCTTGTGAAGTAGCGTAAGAATTTCCTGATCCGCTAGCAAATTTTCGGCTCCCCCGACTGGCATTTCTATTGATATCGGAAGCTCTAATGTGGTGAACATCTGCCCCTGGCCCTGTGGTACCCAAGTTAGGCGTTCCTAGAGATTTAGGATAAACGTGTTCTCGGTTCCAGTCTCCCGTGTTGTTTCCATTGTCATATTTACTTCTGGTACGATCGGTGCGGTAGTCGCCGTCGCTATCGCTGTAGCCGTAAATCAATAAGACCTTAGAGCTGCTGCCTGTATTGAGGTCAGCGACGCGCAACGCATTCCAAACTCCTGGTGTATAGGATAAGTTGGTCGTGTGGGTACTGCTAATTTTACTAGCCAACCGACTCTTTAGAGTCGATCCTGTTGCATTCAAATCTACATTGTTATAATAAGAAGGCACCTGCGCTGTACAAAGAACAGCGAATAGAAGGGCAAAAGAAAGTAAAAATAATTTCATTGCAGTAAGGTTGTTGTGTGTGTGTGTAATGGGCGACAAAGTAGAACGATTCCTCGAATTTTCATTAAATTATCTGTTTGTTAATAATTACTTAATCCAAAAATAGTTTTGCCTTAATAGGACTTATCCACACTTTAATTGGCATTTTATGTATTTTGCCAATCGTCTGCTTTTCACTATAGCTCTTTTTAGCCACCGTCTTGAAGGGAGCCGTTTACCTCTCCTTTTCACCTTTCCTCCTTTCTAAGGTTCTCATTATTAGAATACTAGCTTTTTGAATTTCTTCCATTAGAGAACGTCTTTTTTTCCTCTTTTTTTTTCTTGATCCTATAGGAATAGCCTGATTTCGGCTTCGCTTTCGAGAAATAATGTTTATGTTAATGATGTCCTCATTTTTCTAATTGTTGGAACTTTTTTCAACAAAGTAGATGTTGCAGAACAACGTTCTCCTAATCGCCTCTAGGTAAATGCGGGGAAATAAGTCTATAAAGTCGTTTATTGAGCGCTACCAATCTTCCTATTATCATGCAAAAGTTTGCTTTACTATTCGCTGTCTTAGATCGCTGGAAAGGTGCCTATTTGGGAGCGGGACTATTATTGGCCTTTTCTTCTTTGGTGCGTATGTTCGAACCCAAGGTGTTGCAATTGGTAGTCGATGGCGTGTTGCGTTATACGCCTCAGGGCACGCCGCCACGGGACTTGGATCTTTTGGCCGCCTTTTTTCAACGTTTTTTGCCCGATACGGCCAGCAGTAGCGCACGGTATTTTTTGTTCTGTGCGGGTTTATTGCTTTTGGTGATTGTAGTGATCAAAGCGCTAACTTGGTTTGGGGCTAATGTTTGGGTAGCGAGCAGCACGGAGAAAGCCATTAAGCAATTTCGCGACCGCTTGTTTCGACACATTCAGTCCTTAGAATTATCGCAAATTAGCCGTATTCCAACAGGAGAATTGATCCAGCGCTGTACAGGCGATATTGGTACGGTTCAGAAATTTATCGGCACTCAAATCGCGGAGTTAATTCGTTTGGGTGCTATTGCCTTGAGTGCCTTTATAATGATGTATTTGGTGCATGTGAGCTATGCTTTTATTTCTGTAGCACTTTTTATTCCCATCATTTTGACCTCTTACATCTTTTTTAAGCGCGAGCAAAGCGTTTGGGAACGGCATGAGGAAGAGCAAGATAAGCTGACGGCTATTATTCAGGAAAACCTGTCAGGTATCCGCGTAGTGCAAGCTTTTGCCCAAGAAGCACGAGAAACGGCTCGCTTTACTGCTCAGAACAAAGCCAAGCGCCGCATCGGCGTTCACCACATGGACTTACACATGAAATTTTGGCCGTTATCTGATGGCTTGGTGACACTACAAATTGCCTTGTCAATGTTTGCAGGAGCTTATTTCTGTTTGACTGGTAGTATTTCTATTGGCGAATACGCCAGCTTTTTTAGCTACGCCATTATGGTGACTTGGCCCATGCGTAACTTGGGGCGGATTGTCTCCCAATTGGGTATGGCAGGTGTGGCCATGGAGCGCATCCAACAAGTGCAAGCGGCAAAAACCGAAGTGTACCCCTCTACTCCTACCGCACTTCCCAACTTACGCGGTGCCATTGAATTTCAACAGGTTTGGATGGCCTACCCCAACAAGGATGAAAAAAGCACGCCTACTTGGGCTATAGAGGATTTGAGTTTTAAACTAGAAGCGGGAGAACAGTTGGGCATTATGGGCAGCACGGGCGCGGGCAAGTCTACCATTTTCCTGTTGCTGCTGCGTTTCTACGAGCCAGACAAAGGCCAAATTTTATTGGATGGGCAACCACTGGCGAGTTATGACAAAAGTTATTTGCGGCAGCAAATGGGCACTGTTTTACAACGCCCCTTCTTATTCTCTACCAGCATTGAGGCGAATATTGCCTACGCGCAACCCAACAAAGAAGGACAACCCTTCCTCCGCGCCTCCTCTAACCAATCCCGAGCGGACTTAGAAGCTGCTGCCGAAGACGCTGCGGTAACCGATTTTTTGCCCAAGCTGCCCGATGGCTATGCCACAGTGGTGGGCGAAAAAGGCGTTGGCCTATCAGGTGGACAAAAACAGCGGGTGGCCTTGGCGCGTACCTTATATACAGATCCCGCCTTGCTCCTTCTAGATGATACCACTTCGGCCGTAGATACTGCCACTGAACAGCGGCTACAACAGGCGATTGCCCGCCGTACGGCAGGTAAAACCACCTTAATTATTGCGCATCGCTTGACCAGCGTACAATATGCCGACAAAATCTTGGTCTTGGAAGCTGGCTGCTGTCTGCAATGGGGAAGCCCAAAGACCTTGTTAGAAGAAAAGGGTGGTTTTTATCAACAAGTGTATACTTTACAAACTGCGATAGATTAGGGGTAATGTAGGGTAAGAACAAGCTTTAGGGAAGAGCAAAAAAGGCGTGCGTACTCAAATAGATATAGTTACAGACACAGTGTAATATAATTGGTAAGACCAAACTACCCGTATCACTGCGCAACCAGCCCGCCGCCACAGAAAAAACAGCCACCAAGATTAACCCTGTCACGGCAAAAATAGGATCAAAAACAAAGAAAAAGCCCAAGTGGCGTGCTACCATTATTACAGAAGCCCACTTGTTACCGTAGGTAATATAAAAGCCTGATTTTGGCTCGGCAGAGGGGTGTTTTACATCAATATACGATTGTATCACGCCTCTATACACCAGCTCCTCCCAAGTAGAACTAAAGGTAAAGATGACCAAATAAAGCGCTAAGTACTGATAGATTTCTTGGTTCGACTCGGTCGCATTGCTGCTGTAGATAGATGCCAAAATATTATTCGACAGAAATAACAAGGCTACGCCCAAACACACCAATAAATGTCGTCTTTGAATAGTTTTCAAAGTCCATTGTAGTTGTAAGTGTTTCCACAAATAAAGTACGGCCCGAGTCCTATCGCAAACTTGAACGTGCTGTACCATAACTTCTCTTGCACAGGAATAAGCATAGTATTCCCCGCGAAAGACCCTGAGAAAGCATAGACGAGTAGCCCACGTCCCAAAAAACAGAGGACTTCTAAGGCTATAAAATAGAGAATGGCAGTGCGAACATATTTTGGGAATAGAGGTAATCTCATAGCAGCGTGTTCTTAGCTAATTCTTAGCTAAAAGAAATCAAAAAGATAAGTGAAGCACCAAGTCCTTTGTCTATTTTTTGTAACTTTTAACAATTTTTTAAAATACCAGACCTCTTACTCTTCAAGTAAAAAACAAGCTCTTGTAGGCCGTATTTCCATTTGGCAAAACCCACCAAGAAATCGTATCTTGTGGCGCACTGGCCGTTTGCCTTCTTCACCTTCTAGTTATCCCTGTCATGAAACAAAGCGATCAAGTATTCGATCAAAACCGTGCCCTCGTTCCCTTTCTAAAACGGCTCTTTAAGTATGCTTGGCGCTACCCCAATTGGGTGCGGGGACTCGTGGGCTGGATTATTGTCGTTGCGATTGTAGAGGCGTTCTTTCCGCTGCTGCTCAAAGCAACTATTGACGAAGCGATTACGCCACAACTGGCGGATATGGCCACGGCACGGGCACGGGGGCTAGCTCCTGTTATTAATTGGGCACCCATCTGGTACTATACGGGCCTCTTTTTAGGGTTGGGATTGGTGCAGTTTTTAGGCGTATTTTTCTTTATTCGCTATGCAGGACGGGTACAAGAATACGTCATCTATGATTTGCGCCAAGCCATGTTTGAGCGGTTACAGCGCCTTTCTTTTTCTTTTTATGACCGCTCGGCATCGGGCTGGTTGTTGACACGCCTCACCTCCGATACCGATCGAGTAGCCGAGGTTATTTCTTGGGGCTTGATTGAAGCATTTTGGGGCATTTCCACTATTTGTTGTTGTTTGGGTGTATTGTTGGTCTACAACTGGAAATTAGGTTTGATTGTGGGTTGTTCCCTTCCAGTTTTATTGGTCTTGTCTATTCATATTCGAAAACTAGTCTTGCAGTACTCCCGTGCCGCACGCCGTATCAACAGCGACTTGACAGCTGCTTTTTCGGAGCATATTAATGGGTTGATGGTCAATAAAAGTACGGCTCAGGAATTGCGCGTGAGCCAAGAGTTTAAGCAACTGACCACACGGATGCAGAAAGCTTCTTTTAGAGCAGCTTATTACACCTCCTTGTACATTCCTTTAGTGATTTTGGTAGGTTCTTTGGCAACGGCTAGCGTTATTTATTTTGGTGGACAAATGACCATTGGATTTGGTGCAGTAATTACCGTGGGCACCTTGGTTGCTGCCTTGGATTACGCAACAAAAATCTTTATTCCGATTGTAGATATTTCGATGTTTTATGCACGGGCACAGGGCGCTTTGTCAGCAGGAGAACGCATTTTCGCCTTGATTGATGAGCCGATTGAGATCCAAGATACACCTATTGCTACGGCATTTGGAACCCTAGAGGGACGGATTGAATTTGAGGACGTAGGTTTTGCTTACGCGAAGGGACAAACGGTATTGGAGAATTTTAATTTGACAATTGCGGCAGGACAATCGGTTGCCTTGGTCGGTGCTACGGGCGAGGGCAAATCAACTATTGCCAACTTGGTGGCGCGTTTTTACGAACCCACTACAGGACGGGTATTAATAGATGGGGCAGATTATCAACAAAAAACGCTGCACAGCTTGCGTAGTCAACTCGGAATGGTCTTACAAACCCCCCATTTATTTGAGGGTACCATTGGGGACAACCTTCGTTATGCCTATCCTACTGCCAGCGATGCCGAACTGAAAGCCGCCTTGGAATTGGCAGGTGCTCAACAGTTTTTGGAGCGGTTGGAAGAGCCTGTCGGCGAAGAGGGTGAAAATTTGTCCTTGGGCGAGCAGCAATTACTCTCTTTTGCTAGAGCAATTTTGCCCAATCCGCGCATTCTCATTATGGACGAAGCCACCTCGTCGGTGGATACCTTAACAGAATTGCGTTTGCAAGAAGGGGTTCAAAAGATGCTTGAAGCACGCACAGCAATCATCATCGCACACCGATTATCTACCATCAAAAATTGTGACCGCATTTTGGTAATCCACCAAGGAAAAGTTGTCGAGGATGGCAGCCATGAGGCATTGTTGCAGCAACGAGGTCATTATTATGCCTTGTATACACAACAGATTACGGCGGAGCGACCTGCCTCTGTTGATCGGAAATGAACAGAGTTTTTACTCTAAATCGTAGAACGGCTGCGGTAGGCTTCCTCCAGTTCTCCCATCTCTATTTCGTAATCGTATTGCAAATCTTCGTGTAGCTTCTCCACGGCTTTGCGCGCTACTTTGAGTTGTTGGTAATAGATGTTTTTGAGAACGGTGCTGCGCTTGAGGGAAGGTTTCATGGCAATGAGTTGCTGGCAGAAAAAGAGACGCAGTTGGACTTCGGTGTCTTTCTTTTTGGAGTAGCGAATGTACTTGATAACCAAACGGAGAATTTTGCGCACGCTTTTTTTAATCTGATAAAAGCTAGAGCGGTTGATGTCCTCAAACTCCTCTACCACTTGTCGTTTAACACTTTCGATGTAACTCGTCTCGTTGCTAGCTTCATAGAGCAAATAGGTCAAGTACTCCTTGTTTTCTTTCTTGTACTTGCCCATTTTCAGGCATAATTCCAGCAATTCTTGGGGAGTTTTCTCTTTGAGTGTTGCTCTGATTTCTCTAATGCCCGCTATCTCCATATTATACGTCTAATTCTCCGTAGGGATAAAAATTTCCGAAAACAGCTAAGCCGCCGTTCATCATTTTTTTAAATAAGTCCAATTTTTCGTTGGCAATAGGATCTTCGGTGTCCTTGGGCACGTCTAATTCCTTTTCAATGCGCTCAATGTCTATTACTTGAAAGCGGTTCTTCCGAAAAATAGCAATAGCTTTGTGCCTGTATTCTTCCCCTGAATCTGCCCGAATGGCAAGGTGAACTTGTGCGCCTTGTGCATTGCCGATAGGACGATTAACACCGCCCATATTCTTGACGTGGGCCAAGCCCACCCAGATCATTTGTTTGTTACCTGACATTCTAACAGTATTATAATGAAGTTGTTTATAGAAAATTACCCCTATTGCCCTAAGGAAGCTAGTCCCTTTTTATGGATTTGGGCGCTCTGTGCGGGCTATAAATTTACAAAAATAGCTATAAATTCCGTTGTCCTGTCTTAGTTATTGGAGAACGCGACCATAAAAAAATGGCCCCCTTCTATGAAAGAAGCAAGGCCATTGCTAAAAAAGTGCTTTTTGGGGTGCTTATTATTCGATTCGTTTACTGGTAACCAACGTTAAAATTCCGTCAAGCCCAAACTCGCAAAATCTGTCCAAAAGTCAGGATAAGATTTTCGAACAACCGTTTTATCTTCTACCGTTACTTGGTTGAGCAATAGCGCCAGCGGGGCAAATGCCATCGCCATTCGGTGATCGTCGTAAGTGAGAATGTGGGCATCTTGATCAAAATTAGTGATACCGCGTTTGATTTCCAAGCTATCTTCCGATGCCTCTACAATCGCTCCTAGTTTTTCTAATTCCGTTTTGAGCGCGTGAATGCGGTCGGTTTCTTTGATGGTAAGGGTTTCTAAGCCTGTAAAATGCGCGGGGACATTGAGTCCAGCACAAATAACGGCCATTGTTTGCGCCAAGTCGGGACAATCCGAAAAATCATAGCTAAATGCGTCCAAGGTACAGGTCTTTTTACTCAATGCAACGCCCTGTTCATTAAAACGGCTCTCGACTCCAAACTGCTGCATGATTTCCACCAACACGGCATCTCCCTGCACCGACTGTTCTTGTAGCCCATTGAGCTGCAAGTCTACTTTTTTGGCGAAAGCCGCCAGCGCATAATAATAAGAGGCCGCCGACCAGTCGGCTTCTACCACAAAGGGTTTGCCGACATAGTTCTGTTGGGGCACCTTGATGACATCCTTGTGCCAGAGGCTAATAATACCAAATTCCTCCATCAAGTTGAGGGTCATTTGTATATAAGGCCGCGAGATGATTTTTCCTTCTAAGATTAATTCCAAGCCCTTGGGAAGCGCAGGCGCGATAAGCAATAAGGCGGAGGTAAATTGGCTGCTAATGTGCGCGCCCAAGTAGATCCGTGCTTTCCAGCTGTCCGCGTTATGGGCTTTCATTTGCAAAGGCGGATAGCCTACCTTGCCCACATATTGAATATTGGCTCCCAATTCATTCAACGCATCCGCCAACATTCCAATAGGCCGCTCGCACATACGTTTGGTTCCCATCAGCACATGGTTGTCTCCTTTCAACGCCAAATAAGCCGTCATAAATCGGTAAGCCGTCCCCGCTTCACCAGCGTCTAAAATCGGCTCGTGCAACTTTTCTAGCATCGACTCCAACACCTGTGTATCTTTGGCATTAGAAAGATTGCTAATTTCTAGGCTTTCGCCCAAAAGTGCTTGAATAATTAATAGACGGTTGCTAATACTTTTGGAACCATTTAAGGTAATGGCTCCTTCGATCACATGTTCTGCTAAAGGCATAATGGGACTGGATTGTATCGAAATAATTAAATCAAGAATAAGCTGTTTATTAATAAATAACTAATTAACAGCCCTCTGCAATAAATAGATTCCCTCCGAGAGGATTTACCCCCTCAATCTAAAACATTTTCATTCAACAGCAAAATACTAGGTTATAATAATAAAAAAGTTAACCTAATGCTTGAAAACAATTTTAGTATTGGGCAACCAGACTGCAATTTGTGCTTGCGCTTCTTCTGATAATTGATTGCGCTCTAATTTCAATTCTTTTAGCTTCGTCAAGTTTTGAATAGACGTAGGAAGACTTTTTAATTTGTTATAACCCAAGTTGAGGTGGGTTAAGTTCACCAACTCGCCAATGCTCTCGGGCAGGGCGGTCAACTCGTTGTAACGCAAATCTAACTTTTCTAAGGCTTTTAGTTGGCCCATTTCTGTGGGCAAGCTTTTGAGAGCATTGTCGCGCAAATTCCAGTCTTTAAGTTGGGTCAGGTTACAGAGTGCAGCAGGCAGACTTCGGTGTTGACTTTCGTTCATTTCTAAGCGCTCCAACTGACTAATAGCCCCTACCACTGCCGCGTCCTTGCTCACTTGCCAATATTTATTAAACCCAAGGTGCAACTCACGCAAGTTTTGTAATTTTTTAATGCTCGTCGGCAAACGGCGAAGGCCCGTATTGGATAGGTAAAGTTCTTCCAATTGCGCTAAATTGCCGATTTCGGAAGGCAAGTTTGGCAAGCGATTAACACCTAGTTTTAAGATGCGCAACTGCTGTAATTGTCCAATCGTGGCAGGCAAATTGGTAAATTCGTTGCGCTCTAGGTTGAGTTCTTGCAATTGCGTCAATTGTCCCAACATTGGAGGGACAGTATCTAGGCGATTCGCCCCTAGGTTTAGCTGTTGTAAGCTTGTCAAAGTCCAGAGGGCAGCAGGAAGTTGTTTAAAATTATTGAGGCTAGCATTTAGAATTTGGAGCTGGTTCATTGCAGCTACGCTAACGGGCAACGTATTGAGATTTAGGCCAGCAATGTCCAATTCTTGAAGCTGCGGCAATTGCGCGAGCCAAGCGTTGAGGTTGGTAGATTCTTTTAAGGGGTTGCTGCCAATGCGCAGTTGCTGTAACTGTTGTAACGTGCCAATCGTGCTAGGCAGCGCCGTTAGTTCGTTGCCACTAACATCGAGTTCAGTCAAGGCTTGTAATTGGCCAATACTGGCGGGTAGTTCTTTCAAGTCCACGCGGCTCACGTCTAAGCGCTGCAATTGGTAGCGCGTAAACACACTTTCGGGTAGTTTTTCCAAATGGCGGTTTTTGCCCAAGAGCAACCATTCTAAGTGCGGCAAGGCATCCAGTTCTGGAATAGTTGTAATGAAGTTTTTGGAAGCATCCAAACGCCGCAGGTTTTTGAGTTGTCCAATCGCCGCAGGCAATTCTTGCAGTTTGTTGCCGCGCAATTCCAAGACCTGTAAGTTTTGCAAATTGGCAATGCGGTCGGGAATACTTTCCACCAAGGTATGGTTCATCGTTAACCACTGCAACGGTGCCAGCTGCGACACGGCCGTCGGAAAACTATAGGCACGCCGCAACACTTGCAAGCGCGGCACCTCGTCGGGCGTTCGCGCCGCTCGGTCTATAGAATAACAAATCGGTGTTTTCTCTAAGCTGTCCAAGGCCCACAACTGCCCTTGCATTGGCTCCACCAACAGCCCTAAGCTACTGATCGCCATTCCTATTAGCCTTATAAAACGCGACATCTTGCTCATAATTGGATACGTTTGGTTAATCAAATCTACCAAAAAAAAACAAGATTGGTGCCATGCAGGCAACATCTGAAGGGGGATTTGGAGGGAGAACACCGCTTTTGTCTCAAGTTTAAAATTTCCTTAACTTTCCCTAGCCAATAGCATCATTAGCTACAGTCTTTTTCAGAAAAAGCAGCAGATTTGGTAGAAATGATTCTTCCTGTTGGTTTAGATAAATTAGAGGATTGATAACTTTTTGAGCGGCTGGGTTGTTGGAGTAGCAGCCGTTTGGCTACACTCCTCCTCCCTCAACCTCTATTATGAGCAACCACAACACCACGATAAGCAAAGGATTTCTAATGGCAGGCTTTGCCAACTTAGGTGTCCTGATTTTTTCTAGATTTTTTACCAATAATGCTTTTCCTCAATTTGATCCCGTCGTCCTCTCCGATTTTGGGGTGCTGATGATTGTAATTTGGGGACTGGCGTATATCTCCGTAGCCAAAAGCTATGCTTCTGTGAAATGGCTCGTCGCCGTTTTTGCCGTCGAGAAATTGATCTATGGCGCGGTTTGGATTCATTGGCAGTTAAACAACTCCTTGGCGGACGTTTTTGCCGTCGATACCATGGCAGGGATCTTTTATTCTATTTATGGAATCAACGACTGGCTGTTCTGTGCCTTCTTCACGTGGGTGTTCTTTAGGATAAATAAGTAGCCGTTTTATAAGAAAACGTTGGCGCTTGTCCATTACAATTCCAATCGAAACAACTGCCCATAATGTCCTAGCAAATAAGCAACATCGCCTTGGATTTCGATTTTTTGATACTCCGTTTTATCATCAAGGTTCGCTACTTTTTTCCAAGTTTTGCCGCCATCGGTTGTTCTAAACACCACGCTCCCTGTGCCTACCAAAAAGCCTGTCGTTTCATCGACAAAGGCCAAATCGCGGAGTAATTTTTTAGGATTGGCAAAAAGGCTGTTGCCTGCGCGGCAATTGCGCCAGCTTTTCCCGCCGTCAGTGGTTTTATAAACCGAACCATATTCGCCTACGACATATCCCACGTCATCGCTTGGAAAATCCACGCCCCGAAAAAAATCGCCTTGAACGGGGCTAAAATCCCACGTCGCGCCTTCATCCGTGGAGCGCATCACTAGGCCGTATCCGACGGCGTGCAACGTCCCATTGGGTGTTCGGATCACCTCGCGTAGCTCGTGGCTAAAGGTATCGCTCAAAACAAAGGTGTTGTTACTTGCACGGTAGCGATGGACAAATCCCCGCCCAAAATTCTCTCCGCCAACCAATAGTATATCGCCGTTGGGCAACGGCAATTGACTGTGCCAAGGCCACCAACCACTTTGGACAATGCGCTGTTCGCGGACACTTGTTGTCAAGGGCAACGCTTGTTTGTGCAGCAATTGCCCCGACTCGCCCATCCATAAATGTTGCCCATCAAAAGAAAGGCTGTGTATGCCTTGGCTAAAGCTGTCGAGCAGGCTCCAAGTTTGGCCGCCATTGTCAGTTTGAAAAACCACGCCCCTAGAAAAAATAGTTCCAGCGCTGGCAAACCCCTGCTGCGCATCTACAAAACAGATGTCTGTCAAGGGTAAAGCCGTGGAGAGTTGCTGCTCCTCGAGCGGATAATCGACGGTTTCCCGCCCGCAGCTGCTCCACAGGCAAAGCAACATCCCTATACTTAGAAAGGTGGTTGAGGTTTTCATTAGCGGACGCCATATTTGTCTAACAAATACACTAGCGCGCCCATCGCTCCTCCACCGAGCAAGAATTCACGGCGGTGTACATTCTCAAACACATCTTTTTTGGAATGGTGAAAATCGAAATAGCGCTGGCTATCGGGGCGGTAGCCAAACAACACGGTGCCTTGATCTTTCAAGCGAGAAATATCCGCTGCCGAGCCGCCTGCTTGAATGTCCCAAACACCCACCGAAGCAAAAATACTTCGCCATTTGGCCACTTGCGCGTAACTGGCTTTGGAAATATCTTCCGCCGCATCCATTCTAAACCCACTGGGTACATGCCCCCCTGCATCCGACTCAATAGCCGCGATGTGCTTTTCCCCATTTAAACGGGCTTGCTTGGCGTATTCAGTTGCCCCAAATAAACCATTTTCTTCATTGGCAAACAAGACACAACGTACGGTGTGTTTGGGTTGGATCCCCAAACGGCGAAACAAATGCAAGACTTCCATGGCTTGTACACAGCCTGCGCCGTCGTCGTGTGCCCCTTCGCCTAAATCCCAAGAATCCAAGTGCCCACCAACCAAAATAATTTCATCGGGCTTTTCACTGCCTCGGATTTCTCCAATAACCGTGTGCGCGATGCGTTTGCCCATGTTCTTGCAATTAAGCTGAATATTGACGGATAAGCGCGCTTCTTTTTTTAACAAGGAACTCAACAAGTCGGCATCATCTAAGCCTATACCAACTGCTGGAATCGGCGTTTGATCGTTAAAAGAGGTAATGCCTGTATGCGGTGTATTGTCTTGCTGTACCGTCATCGAGCGAACAATCGCCCCTACTGCCCCCAACTCGGCGGCCTTGCGCGGCCCCGCGCTGCGCTGGTTGACAGCAGCTCCGTACGCATAAAAAGTATTGAGCCGAGTGACTTCCATTGGACGGTTATAAAAAATAATCTTGCCTTTAACCTTGGCCGCCCCAAGTGCTTCTAGTTCTTCGAAATTGGAGACTTCGATGACTTCCGCAGTAACTCCTAACGCATCTGTACTGCCCGAAAAGCCCAGCGCGGTAATCGCCAGTTCTACGGTTCCCAATTGCTTGGAATTTACAATACGCGCTTTTTCGATGGAGCCTCTGCGCCAATACGGCACCTCTACAGGCTGTGTCCAAACGGTATCACAACCCAGCGTGTCCAGCATGTGGCTGGTGTAGGCCACTGCGGCGGCATATTCGGGCGAACCGCCAACACGGCCGCCTATATCCTTGCACAGATACCGCAACCATTCATAGGCAGGGCTTTCCGTTAGAATATTCTTATATAACCCTTGAATGTAGTTGATTTCAGCGTCTTCATCTAAGGTTTGAGCTTGTAGAGAATGTCCCCAAAAACAAGCCATTAGCAATAGGCAACCACTATATAAACGTTTCATAATCATAGTATCTAATAAAGTTATGACGCTAAAATTAAGAAAATAGCTGGACGTTTATGCAATCTTGGTGGAGCTTGTCGCTTCCAATCGAGGATTGTTTTGGTTTTGATGTAGGCATCAGGGGCCGTAAGATCGGCGGCAATACAGAGCCGTGTTTGGGCATTAAAGGCCGAGAGTAAATCGGAGAGCAAGCCATCGTTGCGGTAAGGCGTTTCAATGAAAATCTGCGTTTGACGCTCTTTTTTAGACTGGCGTTCTAGGTCGTTGAGTGCTTTTTTACGCTCGGGATTTTTGATGGGCAAATACCCGTGGAAAGCAAATTGCTGCCCATTGAGCCCCGAAGCCATTAGCGCCAATAAGATCGACGAAGGCCCTGTAAGGGGCACTACTTCTAAACCCTGTTGGTGTGCCAAGGCGACCAAATCTGCTCCTGGGTCGGCCACTCCTGGGCAACCTGCTTCTGATAAAATACCAATGTCTTGGCCGTCCTCTAAGGCAGGGCGCAAAAAACTGGGCAAGTCACTCGAATCAGTGCGCTTATTAAGTTCAAAAAAAGTCATCTCTGAAAACGGAATGGGGGGCTCCGCTTGTTTGATAAATTGCCGCGCTGTTTTTCCTCGCTCTACCACAAAAACTTTCAGTCGGCGAATAATTTCTAGGGTTTGTTCAGGGAGTGGGGCGATTACGCCTTCGGCTAATGGAGTAGGAATCAAATACAGGGTTCCTGCCATGGTAGTTATGTATAGTTTAAGAACAACAGTTAAGTTGTCCATGTTAAATAATTCTTGATAAGTAGGGGGATATTGTCTTTAAATTTAGAACATTTCTTACATAAATCACTGTTTTTGTGTTCAAAAAGACAACATTTTTACATTCCCTTGTATTTTTACGCTTTTTTTTATAACAAAAAATACTAGGGTAACATAGAAACACCTGTCTTACTTGGCGCAAGAATCCGCACTTTCACAAATGACCAAGGCGATTAGACGGCTATTGTTGAACACTTAGTCTATTGGTTAATAACTAGTTGCTGGAATAAGTGTTGACCGTCCTGAGTTGTTGCCACCACCATATACCAACCTGCTGGCAAGGTCTCTAGTTCCAAGATGCTCGGATGCCCTTCTACGCTCTTTACTTCTACTCCTTTCTGATCAAAAATCTGCACCCCTTGCAATTGGGCAGTTGTTTGCAGGCGCACATAATTTTGAGCGGGATTGGGGAAAATATCCAAGGTCGCTCGGTTGGGGTCAGGAGTTTGGTCAATGGTAGTGAGCGCCGTTTTCAAAATGGTAAAATAATCGGCAACTTGCCCATTGTCCCGAATAAACTTACAATTGAGCTGTTGTCCATTGATTTCTAAAACGCAAGAACCCAATAGATTTAGTGAGCTGTACATGGCAGGGTGATTCAAAGCTCCCCCCGAAATTTTACCAGAAGAACCAGCTGTAATATACACGGCTCCTCGACCTCCATTACTTCCACTCGATACTTTTTCGTAAGCACCATCTCCGTTCTCCCGCCCATTGCCGTAGCCCGTTGCACCGACGACGTGTTGGGCACTGTCAAAAGTAAAGGAAAAGCCCGTGTGTCCATTCAAAAAATAAGAGCGTTCGTAAGAATGGCTATGCCCACACAGTACCAAATCGACACCATTCGCCTCCAAAAGGGGCAAGAAATTCTGCCGCATTTGCACCAAATTTTGTTCTATGTCCGAATTATGAGAACCTTTGGTATAAGGGGGATGGTGCCACAGGCTAATAATCCAATCTGCATTGGTATTTTGCAAGTCGCTGCGACACCAGTTGTACATTGGGCTGCCCACTATCAAGCCTGTCAAATTATTAGAATTTAGTACCACAAAATGGATGTTCCCATAATCAAAGGAGTAATAAGCTTCCGTTCCTGAGGGAACACCACCCGCTTCGCCTTGTTTTGGCAAATTAAAAATATCAAAATAAGGCCCTGATTGGTTAGTTGCGTTGGCACTGTGGACATCATGATTTCCTATACACGACCAAGCATTCGTTTTGCGCAGTATGGCTTCGTACATATTCTCAAAAATAGCACGCTGGTACTCGTTGTCCGTTCCATCATCGTAAGCATTGTCTCCTAAAAAAAGTAACGCATCGGTGTGGTTTTCCCCAATATAGTTGTAATACGCATCGCGTACGGCTCGTTGGTTGGCGTTCTTCGTACCACAATCCCCCAACACCCAAACAGTAGTGGGGACAGCCTGTCCGAGGAGAGGATTAGTCTGAAAATATTGGTTACTATCTGCTTCTGCCAAGGCATGGTCTTCGTTGTAAACAGCATAGTAATAACGCGTAGCGGGTTGTAGATTATTCAATATCAACTCATGGTTGTAGTTCTTATTACTTCGTGTAAACGATAAATTGAGGTTGTTAATGTCCGTTCCATAGCGTATTGAAGAGCTAGAATGGGCAAAAGTGCGCCAACGGACGGTCATGCTGTTGCTCGTGGCATTCTGTAGATATGGCCCTCGTATTATTTTATCTTGCTTATTGGTATCTACTATAAATTGACAATTAAAACTAATATCAGAACTCGTATGGTCTCGTTGGTGTACGCTGACGGCTATAGTATTATTGCCCACCACCAAATTATTGATAAGTTGCTTCTCTATCCAACTATTCTCCTCTGCCCCATTTACCAAAGCATTAGCAAAAGTATTGTATGATAAAGCCGCACCCGCTGAGATATTGTCGCGCCAAACTTCGGTCCCATTCAAAAAGACTACCGCTCCATCATCGCGAATCAATCGCATCAATAAGGAACGGTATTGTGTAGGATTGGTCACCGTAAAAGATTTTCTAAAATAAACCGTCCGAGCGTTATTATTCACCACAGTTGCCTCGTCACCATCTCCATAACCGAGTTGGGCATTGCCCGTTTGCCAACTGCCATCATTGTAGGTCGGGCTGCATCCAGTTGCCTATGGGGGTATTTCCCAAATCATAGTAGTGCCAACTGGCTCCTGCCCGAAGTAACGTATCTTGCCCACAGAGTAAAAAGGGCAGAGATAATAAAATCAATAAGCCTAATTGAATGCAGGTAGTGGTTCTCCTCATCGTTCTAGTTGTTGTGATAAATGATGAATGCGCGCCAAGAGCCGTAACATGGCTTTGGTTGTCTGTTGATGAGGCTTCAATTGTTCGAAGGCGTGTAGAGCTAATTGCAACGCAGCTTTTGCTTCTTGGGATTGTTGCTGCTCGTACAAATAGTTGGCTTTTTGATAATACCAGCGCTCTTTTCGATTTAATTGGCTAATTATCAAATCGTATTGTTGCAAAACAGCCGTTACGCGTTCTGCCTGTTGTAAGTAGTATAATTTTTGCTCTTGCAACACAAATATTCGACTACCCAATTTTTCTAAGCCCTGATCAATAACCCACAACACACTATCGATTCCTTTGGGATGGCTGGAAAAATAAACAGCAGCGAGCGTAATATAGTTTTCTGGTGTCAGATCTTGCGCATGGTTCAAGACATAATGAAAGGCTTGAATGGCTTGTTCGTATTGCTGGGCGCGATAAAACAGCTCCCCCCGCAAATGGTGTATTTTGACATCTAAAGAGTCTTGCAACAAGTACTGTCTAGTGCAAAACAGTCCACTTTGGTAGAGGTCTACCGCCAAATAGATCTCGGCGAGGCGATAGTGTAAGCGTTTGTCTTGGAGGCCAAGTTGTTGGGCTTGCAAGTAGTCGGTAAGGGCGGCATCCCATTCCTCATGTTGTTGGTAGAGAAAACCGCGTTCGGCATAGAGTTCGGCATTTTGGGGAGTGGCCGCAATAGCAAGACTCTTGGCCGCAATGCGCGCTTCCAAGTCTCCGTGCCCCCAAAGTGGGTTACTCAAGAAAATCATTCCCAATATTATCCATGCGTACCGATACATAACCACTTATTTTATTCGTCTAACATACAACATCGCGCTTCGTTGACTACTTTACAGCACTTTTTTTTGTATTAAAAATAGGAAAAGTCCTTATAGCTCCACGATAGCTTTTGCGCTTGCTCAAAAAAACTTTTCTACGGTTAGCAAACAGTTAGGCGGCCTTCGCCTCTTTACTCCTGTGGTGATGCTGATAAAGTGCCGATTTTCTACTATTTTCGTTTGATCATGAAGTAGTCTTCACTATTTTTTTCTATTTCCTAAAACCACCCAATCCATGTTTCCATCTACGTATTCTTTGACAGCGCTGCTGCTGCTAAGTAGTCTTAGCCTCTTTTGCGGCGCTTGTCAACAAAAAACTGAAAGCCCCCCCGCTAATTTTTTGGCCCTTCAATAGAGCCGCCCCCAACCATTCTTCACAGGGCACCGACCCACAAATGGCAAAATTATTCGCCGCGTATGACGAACATGTAGCTGCGTACGACAGTTCGATTTACTTTGTGGATTGGGCCTATGATCCCGCCACCAACAACATTGTGTATAACAAAAAAAATCGAGCAGCGACCTTAGAAGCCATTAATCACAAACTAGGGCTAGGGTTTGAAGATTATTTGGCGAAAGAAAATAAAAAAACACTGAATTATACAGCCGTTTCCCCCTTTGCTGTAGTAGGAAAATCGGGTATGTACGCTTCTAATACGCCCCTGCGCCTCAATGGAAGACCTTACTCAGGCATTCTCATTGGCACCCACCTCGAAACGGGAGAACGCTTGATCGAAGCGCGGTTTTACAATGGTATTCGTGTAGGCGAATTCAAAGTTTGGACGAATTTGGGTCGCTTACACCAACATTCTTATGGGCGCAACGATATGCTACTGCTCAAAGAATCTGCCGTACGAAAACCCGTCATCTATATTTACCCCACACAAACACAAATGGTCAAGGTAGCCCTAGATTTTCAAGGCGAATTGATTCATAGCTATCCCAAGTATCCTGTCGAAGGCTGGGAAGTAGAAGCCCAGCCCGATGGCCATTTGACCGACTTGCGAACAGGCCAAGAGTATGGTTATTTGTTTTGGGAAGGCCAAAGTACTTACGAATACCGAATCTCTACAGGCTTTGTCGTAGCAGGTGCTTCGACGGCTGCTTTTTTAGACGAAAAATTAGCGCTGCTAGGCTTGAACCGAGCAGAAGCAACCGATTTTATCACGTATTGGTTGCCCGAATTAGAAAGCAACCCTTACAATTTAATTCACTTTTCTGGAGCCGCTTATCAAGCGCAAGCCGCACTCCACATCACCCCTCAACCAGAAACCTTATTGCGTGTTTTTATGGTTTACCAACCTTTGGCGCATCCTGTTGTTATAGCAGAACAGCCGCTGCAAGCAGCCAACCGACAGGGCTTTACTGTAGTGGAATGGGGCGGAAAGAAACAACACACCTTGTGGCCTGTACAATAAATTTTAGCATAATGAACTGCTTATGCCTTATCTAAACGCTAATACGCTATGATAAAATATTGGCTTTGGATAATGCTCCTTGTAGGAAACAGCAACGCACAAGCCCAGGACATTCATCAAGTAGTCCAACAAATCAACCCCGCGCTTTATCTCAATAATATGGATAACCGCCCTGTTTATCACCAGTCGGTTATGGATAAGAATTCGCTGCTTTTTACCCGTTTGTACGATGGCGAAAGCGAACGAAAAGAACAACATTATCACTATTGTTTTTTGAATCAGCGGAAGCAGACTTGGGTGCTAGAAATTCGACTCGATCGACATGATTTTCGGGTATCCAGTGGTCACGATATGCAGGCCGTACGTTCTAGTGATTTTGGGATCAACGTCTATCATTTACAAGGCAAGCAATGGAAAAAAGCAACCAAACAAGTCCTGCCAAGTGATTTTTTGATAAAATTTCAGCATAATTTTCCATCCTTGCAACTCAGTGGTTTGGGCTTTTATTACTATAATCAAGATCCAGAATGCATTATTCTGCCCAATTGGAAGCGAAAAATCTTACATTTTGAGCTCAATGGTAAAAAAATACTGTGCTTGGCTTGGCGGCGTACGCGTTTTGTTTGGATTTAGCGTAAGCAAACGACTTAATTATAGTTTGCTTATAATTTACAATAAGGGAACCTTATCCCTTTCAACTTAGTTTAGCAATTAAACAAAGTAGTGGCTATTAGAATGGTCTCGCTTTGCCTTTATTATATTTTTATAAACACAACTGTTATGCAAGGTTTAACACAAGCTAAAGAAACACTAGACAACAAGGGTTATTTAGACTTAGAGGTGGACCCAACGCTAGACTTGGTAGGAGCTATCAACCAGCTCAAAAAAGAGAAAAATGCGATTATTTTGGCGCATTACTACCAAGAGGGAGATATACAGGACATTGCCGATTATATCGGAGATAGCCTGGGACTAGCGCAACAAGCGGCCTCCACAGACGCGGACATTATTGTATTTGCAGGGGTGCATTTTATGGCCGAAACGGCTAAGATGCTCAATCCTAGTAAAAAAGTTTTGCTACCCGATTTGAAAGCGGGTTGTTCATTGGCTGATTCTTGTCCCGCCCCTATTTTTAAGAAATACAAAGAGAAACATCCCGATCATGTGGTGGTGAGTTACATCAACTGTACCGCTGCCCTCAAAACGATGACGGATATTTGTTGTACCTCTACCAATGCCAAACACATCATTGAGAGTATTCCCAAAGATCAACCCATTATTTTTGCCCCTGATAAGAACTTGGGTGCTTGGTTGAACAAGGAAACAGGGCGCGACATGCTCTTGTGGAATGGCTCTTGTATGGTTCACGAAATTTTCAGCAAGGAGAAAATCGTCAAGTTGCAAGTGCAGCACCCCAAGGCGCAATTGATTGCCCACCCTGAGTGCGAAGCCCATTTGCTAGAGATTGCTGACCACATTGGTTCGACTAGCTCTTTGCTCCGTTACACCCGCGAAAGTGACTACGAGGAGTTTATTGTTGCTACCGAGCCAGGCATCATTCACCAAATGGAAAAAGAGTCGCCCAACAAAATCTTTTATCCAGCACCACCTACAAATACCTGCGCTTGCAACGAATGCCCACACATGAAGCGCAATACTATGGAAAAATTATACCTCTGCATGAAATACGAATTGCCCGAGATCCACTTGGAGCAAGATATTATCGACAATGGTCGTGGTTGTATTGATCGTATGTTAGAAATTTCTGCCAAAGCAGGGTTATAAAAAACTGGATAAAATAC
Organism: uncultured Saprospiraceae bacterium; assembly: GCA_963837355.1. GTDB lineage: Bacteria > Bacteroidota > Bacteroidia > Chitinophagales > Saprospiraceae > Aureispira. The sequence goes on from CAWIMY010000002.1 coordinate 419,463, forward strand.
GATTGTAAGTAATTCAAAAACATGCTATTCTGCGGAGTAGGATGTTTTTTTTTGCTTAGCGCTAATCTAAATCCTTTTTATTTTGTTAGATTAGTGTGATTTTAACGTAAAGCAATTGTTAACTTTGTTGCACTTATTCTCCCTATCCCGTATACCCCCCTAAGAAATAGAGCGACCAATCATCCATTTTGCAGGAAGATTTGTTACTTCTAAACAAACATTTACTCACCACTATAAGCACTATAAGAATGTCCAAGAAGAAAAATAAGAAAGACAATGCAGGAAAAATGTCTAAAAAAAAGGAAGAGCGCATGAAGCGTAAGAATGGCGGCGATCGCCAAGCGATGAAAGTAAAATCGAAAGAAGCTGCCGAGGCTAAAGAAGCCAAAGCCGAAAAAGAAGCCAAAAAGCAAAAGAAAGCTTCTAAGGCTAAAGCAACCGTCAAAGAGGGTAAAAAAGTCCGTACCATCTTAGACGATAAAAGCGTTAAGAAAAGCGTGGAAGAAGCCTTGAAAAAGGAGGAAAAGCACCTTCGCAAAGCCAAGAAAAAGGCAAAAGCAAAGGCAGATAAAAAGAAATAACTATTAGACTTCATTTACGGTTGTTCAAAAAAGAACCTTCCCGCTAGATATACAGTCTTTTGTCCTTATTGATCGCTAAAGAATGAGTTGGTAGCACCTTTGCCCCTTCTTATTAGCCTTGACTAAAACCAAAAATCTGTCTGTTTTAAGAAAGTCTTTTTTTAATGACTACTATCTCAAAAAAAAACATCCCATATTATGGCAAAGAAGAAGAAAAAAAAGGATCCCGCTGCAGTAACCTCTGCAAAATCAATGAAAAGAGTAGGGATTCAAATCACCATGAACAAAGACGAAGAGGATAAGAAAAAAGCAAAGGCCAAAAAGAAAAAGGCGAAAGCCAAGAAGAAAAAAGCTAAAGCGAAAAAAAGCGAATCTAAAAAGTCTAGAAAAACAAAAGCAAAGACTAAAAAATCAAAGACCAAGTCTAAAGCTAAGAAAAAATCCAAATCAAAAAAAGCGACTTCTAAAGCAAAAAGCAAGGGTAAATAACCCCCCAAAAAAGGTGCAATTAAGTTTGTACCTTTTTTTTACGTCCCTTCAAATGGTTTCACTTTCACCAAAACGGCATCCAGTTCTATTTCGGCTTCAAGGCGGCGCAATACAGCACGCACTTGACTCAAGGGGTGGTTGGGAAACTGAGCATCATATGCCTCTGCTTCTGCCAAATTCATCACTACGCCTTCTTTCAATTCGGGCTGGTAAGGGTCACACAACCAATCATCTGACCCAACACCCAACGCGCCAGAAGCCATCATTTTTCCTACAATAACAGCCTCCCGCGCTCCTGTAGTTCCCACTTCCATCGCCTGCATCTTCACTACATAGCTGTATTCTTTAAACGGAAAAATCAGCGAACCCAAATACGTCATCCCATTCGGCTCCTGCGGAAATTTAAAAATAGTCTTGACATAAGGCAGTTGGCGACCTTCCAAAACCGTCACTTCCACGATTCCTCCCCCTGCCTCCTTGATGCGTGTTCTAAAAAAATGCCGCAATACAGCTCGATCTTTTATAGTAGGCAAATCAGGAGGCAACGCAAAAAAATTGAGCGTAAGCGATTGTGCTTGATCGGGATCCAACCACTGTTTCATTTCGGCTGCGGCTTGCACTAAGCTCCAATCTAAATCGGGGAGTTGAATGGAATCAATGGTAGGGCGTTTTTTAAAAAATCCAAACATGGTTCTAATTCTATTTAACGATTAAACTCCAACTAAAGCAAGGGCTTGGCGCTGGGCTTGCAATGCTTTCTGAACAGCTGTTTTTTTGTTATTAAAACGGAAGAGCTGCACCCACTCGCGAGCATAATCACTGTAATGGTAAGCAAAAGTCTGCAACGCCACCATCATAAAGGGCCACAACAAGGCCCACCAACCCACGATAAAAGCGCCAATGCTAACACTAATAATTGACCATACAATCCATACAAAAAAGGCGGCGGTAAAAGCAAAACTCGTCGAAAAGGCAGGAAAAGGAACCAACTTATTGCGCAACGTGGCGGCCAAACGGTGGGGCAACCAACCCGACAAGGTTCCCAATAACCAAAAAGGAAATCCCAACAACAGCCATAACAAAGAGCGCTTATTTTTTTTCGCGACTCCAAAATCTGTCACGCGGTTTTGCAACAACGCCGCTTTATAATCGCGCAATTGTGCTTGCCAAGTAGCCACCTCCAATTCTTCGGCCGCGCCAATAGTACTGGCTAATCGCTGCTCTCCTACACACAAATGTGGATCAGGCGAATACAGCGGCCATAAAGGTCGTTTAAAATTATTGCGCAAAAACGGCAAAAATGCCTCGGTCGCTTCTACGTTCTCTGCTTCTATGTAAACCATACGCGCCCGAATTCCCGCCTCTATATCAGCGGTCAATTGAGCAATTGCCGCTTCTTTATTTTCTAAATATTGTGCCTTGTAAGCAATAACATGCAGTGGTTTCCCTAAGTTGACATAGACTTCACTGCGAAATTGAACGTGGTTGGTATAATTGACACCTGTCGGCAAAATTTGTAAATCTAAGTCCCAGTTTTTCTCCTCCATCATCTCAAATGCCAAGCGCGCTGTACCTTTCTTGATCGGCTCCAATCGCTTTTGCACATTGCAACGCCCTTCGGGTGCGATCCACATACTTGCCCAACCAGTGTACAAGTAGTTTTTAGTCACGCGAAACGTCTCCTTGTTTTTGTGCATATTTCCCTCCTTGGCACGGTAAATCGGAATACTGTGCAATTTAGCCATCAGCTTGCCAACGAAATTACCTGGAATCTCGCCTGCTCCTACCCAAAAGTAAACAGGGCGGGGTTGCATAGCAGCGATTAGGATGGGATCCATAAATCCATTGGAATGGTTGGAGACAAAAATAACGGAACTGCCCTTGGCGGGAATGTGCGCCGCGTGCAAGTAATACACTCGACGATAAAAGCACACAAACATAATCCACAGGAAAAAGCGAAAAAGGTAATACAGCATGATTGATCTCAATTGTTGGTCTTCCAAATAGTTGAAGGGGCAATTCTTATAGGAAAGCAGCATCTAAGATAAGCGTCTTTAATCAAAGGAAGGGCAAAACAACGGTTTTATTGATTTTTCACTATCTTGTTCTGAGGCTTATCTATCCTTTTATTTGATTACCAAAACTAGTTATGCAATTATCTCAAAAGAAAGCGCGGTTCAATCAGTTCTTAGCGCTTTTATTTACCAGTATTATTGGCCTGTGCTATTTTCTACTGATTTGGAGTGTGGAAGAGTTGTCCGATACGCTCTACTATATTTTTTTAATAGGTGGTGCAATGGCTTGTTATAGCTGCTACCGCATTTTTACTAAGAAATACCGAGAACGCAAGGAATTATCCCAAACGCCTTTTCCTGAAGCTTGGAAGAAAATACTGCATCGCTATGTGACCTTTTATAGAGCGTTGAACGAAGAGGAAAAAGCGCGTTTTGAGACAGAAATTCAGATTTTCATTCATGAGAAAGGCATCACCGGGATCAAGACAGAGATAGACGATACAACGCGGTTATTAGTCGCGGCGAGCGCTATGATTCCCGTTTTTGGTTTCCCAGAATGGGAGTACGACAACTTGGGCGAGGTCTTAATCTATCCAGATGCGTTCAATAAAAGTTTTCAGACGCAAGGCGAGCGGCGCCATGTATTGGGCATGGTAGGCCGAGGGGTCATGAACGGCACGATGATTTTGTCTAAACCCGCGCTGTTGGCTGGTTTTAAAATCAATACAGACAAGCACAATGTAGGCATTCACGAGTTTGTCCACTTGCTAGATGCCTCTGATGGGCAATACGATGGCATACCCGAAAATTTCTTAGACCATCAATATCTCGATCCTTGGCTACGGGTTATGCACGAGGAAATGGAGCGCATCAAAGCAGGAAATTCATCTATCAATCCGTATGCGGCGACTAATCCAGCAGAGTTTTTTGCCGTGACTGCCGAATATTTCTTTGAACGTCCCGATGCACTGAAAAAAGACCAACCCGAATTATACAACTTGCTCATGCGGGTTTTTCATCAGAATACTAAAAATCGCTTGCAAAATGCCTTGCGCTCTACCCTCAATTACCGAGGGCGCCGCGTGGGCCGCAATGATGAATGCCCTTGTGGCAGTGGCGAAAAATACAAGGACTGTTGCCGCAAAAACCGTTCTAAGCAAGCGTTCTAATTGATAACTTCCCGCAAGGACATCGAGGTGTTCTTGCTATAAAACAAGCTCCACCACATGAACCGCTCTACTTCTACTTCCATTTGGCTCCGCTTAGCTTGGGGACTTTGTTTATTTGCGGGTATCGCTCTCAGCTTCAAGTCACTGCGCGAGCCTGATTTGTGGTGGATGTATCGAACGGGCGAGTGGATGTTGACCAACCAACAAGTGACCTACGAAGATCCTTTTTCGTATACCTTTGCAGGGGTGGATTGGATCAATGTCAAGTGGTTCTTTGAAGTCCTGATTGCCAGTGGCAAACGGGTAATGGGGGTGAGTTTTGTCTTTATTTTACAAGCTTTGGTTACGCTGCTTTTATTGACAATGACGTATAAATCGGCCACCTTAATTCGTCAAGCGACCTCTCCCAAAACAGAAAAAACAGGTATTTTTGCAGGTTGGATTATTACCGCACTGCTTTTACTGGTTACGATTGATTACCGCCTTATTGGCCGCCCTGAAATGAGTAGCCATGCCCTTACGGCAACTTATTTATACTTGTTTTGGCGGCATTATTACCAGCCTTCCAAAGCTATCTTATGGTTAATTCCGTTGCAGTTGCTTTGGACAAATTTACATGAGGCGTTTGGAATTGGGGTGGTCTTGATGCTGGCATATTTAGGCGCATCGTGGGTTCATTTCGCTTATGCTAAAAATAAATCTTGGAGTCGTCCAATACCCAAACTATTGACAGGGGCAGTACTGGGAGCTGTTTTCGCCGTGGTTATCAATCCGCGTGGGCCACAAATGTGGGCACATCCCTTCAATATCTTTGGCCAATTGTCCGACAATCAATTCACGACCGAATTGGCCTCTATCAGCAATCCCTTGTATTGGGAATGGCAGGCTTATGCCAATCTTGTTTTTCTGCTGGGTAGTTTATTGTTTGTTGTGGCAGTGCCATTTATCCAACGCCGCCTACAGAAGCCCGCGCCTGCTGTAGTCGCCGCACCCCCTACTAAGAAAAAAGCCAAACAATCGGCGGCGAAAAAAGCTCCACCTACTCCCACTAAAGCCCCCTTAAATTGGTGGCCCACCAATGTGCAACGCTTTGGGCTCGGCAACGGGCTGTTATTTTTTATGTTGTTCTATTTGAGCATAACCGCGTATCGCAATATTCCATTTTTTGCCTTGGCTGCTGCGCCATTACTAGCCGTTGGCCTACAAAGCCTAATCGAACGCTATCGTTGGACGCGTTGGGCATCTCCGCTCGCCTTAGTACTTTCATTGGCCTTATACGCCAGTATTGCCTTGGGATATTACCACCAGAAAATAAATACCCGCGACCAATACGGCTTACAGGTCTTGACCAGCCACAACCCAATTGGCGCTGCTAACTTTGTAGCACAAGAAGGTCTTTCAGGTACTTGTTTTTCCGATTACTTGACCTCAGCGTACTTATTATGGCGTTTGCAGCCCGATTTTAAAACCTACATTGATCTGCGGGACTTAGATATTTTTCCTTCCACGTTTTTTAACGAATTTGCGCGCTTGGTCGCATTACCTAATGAATTTGATCAAAAAGATCAAGCCCTTAATTTTGATTATGTGGTATTGTTTCGACCTCAATTTACCGCCTTACACCAGCATCTGTTGCAGAGCGAGCGCTATCATTTAGTCTTTGCTGATCCTGTGGCTTGCGTGTATGTCAAGGAATTGCCCAAGCATCGAGCAATCATTCAACAATATAGCTTTAAGGCGCGTGGTGGTGTTGATTTGTTCTCGCCCTTGCCCGTGGTGCCCAGTACAGGCTGGTCGTACTGGTTAAGCAAAATTTTTAATCCTTTATATACGCCAACTGATTATAGCAATACCAATCAAGACGCTATTGCAGGTAATTATTATTGGGAAATGCAGCAAACGGGATTAGCCTTTGAGCGTGCCCAAAAAGCGACCCAACAAGCTGCCGAACCTTGGTTGGGGCATACCTTGCAAGGTAATTTGTACAGCCAATCGGCCTTTGCACCCAGTACCCCTGATTCGTTACGCGCGGTCTACGTCCAGCAATCCAGCCAGCAATACAGTCAGGCATTAGCCCTGCGCCCCAAGCACACCAATGCGTTAATTGGGCAAGCACTGCTTTTGCTCCAGCAAAACAACCTAACTAATGCTATCAGCTATTTGGGACAAGCCCTAGAAATAGAACCTAACAATGTCACTGCTTTGCAATATCTTGGATCGGCTTATCGGGTATTGGCGACGACCAATGGCACTAATTTAGCCTACGCGCAACAGTGGTTAGATGCCCGCATAAAGCTCGACCACCTCCGCCCCAACAATCCTACTACTTTGCTGGATTTGGGCATTGCCTACTGTTTATTAAGCAATTGTGCGCAATCAATGGGCTACCTCCATCAAGTTATGGAAACGCCTGGCTTGCCTGCCAATGAGTTTGCTTTAGCGCAGCGTTGTGTCAAAACCTGTGGTGGGTAAAATTCTATTCCTTACAACCTAAGTCCTTGTGTAAACGTCTAGTTATTACCAACGAATCGTTGCTCTTTTTAGTGAATTATCGCCTTATGTCTTTATACCATCAATTACAAACACAGCCTTTTTTAATAGCAGGGCCTTGCGTCATTGAATCCGAAGAATTACTGGTCAGCATCGCCACGGAACTTTGTCAGTTGCAAAAGCACTATCCGCAGTGGCAATTTATCTTTAAGGCTTCTTTTGACAAAGCCAATCGCACTTCGGTCACGTCCTTTCGGGGACCAGGATTAGAAAAAGGATTACAGCAGTTGCAGCGCATTAAAGAGCAATTTGGGTTACCTATTCTGACGGATATCCATGAACCGCAACAAGCAGCACGCGTCGCAGAAGTGGTAGATATCCTTCAAATTCCCGCTTTTTTGTGTCGGCAAACTGATTTATTGCTAGCCGCAGGGCAAACAGGTAAGATTATCAACATCAAAAAAGCACAGTTTTTGTCGGGTAAAGACATGCAGCACGTGCTAGAAAAAGTTAAAAGCACCAACAATGAACAGTTGCTATTGACAGAACGCGGCACTGCATTTGGCTATAATAATTTGGTCGTAGATTATACGGGCATCGCGGATATGATGGCCTATAACTACCCCGTTATCATGGACGCTACCCACTCGGTACAGAAACCAGGTGGCGCGGGCGGCAAGTCGGGCGGCAATCGAAAATATGCGCCCTTATTGGCGCAAGCAGCGGCAGCCATTGGAGTACGGGGCTTCTTTATAGAAACCCATCCAAAACCTGACGAAGCATTGTCCGATGGGCCTAATATGTTGTCTTTAGAGCAGTTAGCTACCCTATTAAAAACCTTGGATCAACTTACTCGCTTAGATTTTTCTTAGTAACCTGTTGATTTTTAACTTATTTTTCGTTCTTACTAAAGTATACCTAGCATTCCCCACAGCGACATTTTCAATTTATCCTGTTACTAATCAAACAATTGCACCCTTAATTTTTATTTCTACTAGGCCATTCATCGCTACTGTTGCAAAACTTGGCAGCCTTTTGGCCTTATAAAGACTATCCACAAAGTTTTAAGAAACCATATTCACAGTGGTAAGATTTTTGAAGCTTTTGGAATTATCTTTTAAGTAAATGGTTTAACCATTTGGATAAGATTATTGTTGATAGAGAAGTGTTTCTTTTTTTGTACACGGCTTGATTCGTTCAAGTTAATTGTGCCTTCTCGAACTAAATTGTTTCCTATGAATTTGAGCCAGCGAATTTGGACTCCCGACAGTCTGTTGCGACACTTGCCCGCCAAAGAGGTAGAGGCCGCGCAGCTCATCAATAAAGGCGTACAGCCAGAAACGATTCTCGAACGCCATATTATTCGCGACAGCCGCTGGCGCGAGGGAGCCTTGTGGGGAGAGCCCCGTCCAGGGCATCCTGAGGGCAAAGTAATTTACCACATTCACGAAGTCTTAAAAAATGTCGACGAAGCTTGTTCGGATGTCATTTTGCGCCAGCGTTTGCGCTTAGTGACCATCATACACGATACCTTCAAACATTTAGAAGAGAAAAAACGTCCGCGCACGGACTGGAAAAAACATCATGCCGTATTGGCACAACGCTTTGCACAAGAGTATATTGTAGACGAAGGAATTCTAAATACTATTAAGTTGCACGATGATGCTTATTATGCTTGGTGTGCTACTCAAGCAGGTTACGAGCGTCAAGCGAGGACTTTGATCAACCGACTTCTCGAACGTATGGGCGATGATTTACAACTTTACTATCTGTTTTTCAAATGCGATACCAAGACGGGCGATAAGTACCAGCAACCAATTAGTTGGTTTGAGCAATTGTTGGGTGACCGCATTACGCCGATCAATTGGCCTTAGTGTAGTCCTGTATTCCTTCCAACACTAAAAAAAAGAACCGTTCTGAAATAGTATCAGAACGGTTCTTTTTGCATTTTTACAATCTAGTGGCCACTTACGTTAATGGTCGTAGAGTTGAGCTATTCCTTCTTCCCTACGATGCGCCAAAAAAATCTTTCATTTTGTCAAAAAGACCTTTTCTTGCTTTTTTGTCAGCTTCGCTGGGTGCAAAGTTTTTACTTTTGCGCATTATTTCTAACGCTTTGCGTTCTTCCGCAGTGATGGTCGTGGGCACCCAAATATTGACGTGAATCAACTGGTCACCTTTGCCATAACTTTGAATCGAGGGCAAGCCTTTGCCGCGCAAGCGAAAAATTTTGCCTGAGGGGGTTCCTTGTGGTAAGTTTATTTTTACTTTGCCATCCAAGGTCGGTACTTCTACACTGGTTCCCAAAGCAGCATCAGCAAAATTGACATCCAATTCATAGAGGACATTGCTACCATCTCTAGTAAAATGAGGATGCTCTTTTTCTTTGATGTTGATAAGCAAGTCACCAGAAGGGCCTCCATTTTGTCCTGAATTTCCTTTGCCACTCATAGACAATTGCATGCCTTCGCTCACCCCTGCTGGAATTTCCAACTGGATCATTTCTTCTCCATAAACGCGGCCATCCCCTTTACAGGTTGTACACTTGTTGGTAATCATCTCACCAGAACCGTGGCAAGTAGGACAAGCAGCAGTTGTTTGCATTTGTCCTAAAAAGGTTTGTTGGACACGGCGCACATAGCCTGAACCATTACAAGTATGGCAGGTTTTTACTGAGTTTTTGTCCTTGGCACCTGAGCCATCACACGTTTTACAGTCCACATACTTTTTGACCTTGATCTTCTTGACGGCTCCTTCGTTGATTTCCTCTAACGTTAGGCTGACCTTGATGCGCAAGTTAGAACCGCGCTGACCACGGGTTTGCTGCTGCTGCTGTCGGCCACGACCGCCACCACCAAAAATATCGCTAAACTGGGAGAAAATATCATCCATATTGCCAAAGCCACCGCCATATTGGCCGCCACCTTGTCCATTAACGCCTGCGTGTCCATATTGGTCGTATCGAGCGCGTTTATCGTCGTCAGACAGGACTTCGTAAGCCTCTGCTGCTTCTTTAAACTTCGTTTCTGCCGCTTGGTCGTCAGGGTTTCTATCGGGGTGGTATTTTAGAGCTACTTTTCGATAAGCTTTCTTTAGCTCATCTTTGGAGGCTCCTTTTTTGACCCCTAGTACATCGTAATAATCTTTTTTTTCTGCCATTTTATCTCTCTATTTTTTGCGTTGTTGTTAGCACAACTCTGCAAAATAAGCTTTGGGATTGAATAATAGGGTTATTGACCAACAACCACTTTGGCGTGGCGAATAATCTTATCGTTTAAATAATACCCTTTTTCGATGGTATCAATAATTTTCCCTTTTAGCTCTTCAGTAGGCGCGGGAATCTTGGTCAATGCTTCGTGCAATTCAGGATCAAAATCCTTACCATCTGTTTCCATTTCTTTGATGCCTTGCTGCTCCAGAGACTTGTACAATTTATTATAAATCAATACAATGCCTTCGGGAACTTGCTCATCGTTGTCTTCTTTTTGTGCCATTTTAATAGCGCGGTCGAAGTCATTGACGGCAGGCAATACCGCTGATAGGGCATCTCTTGAAGCTAACTTTATAATATCTTGACGCTCTTTCATCGTCCGTTTTCGGTAGTTGTCAAACTCGGCGAAGGTGCGCAAATATTTATCTTTCATTTCGCTTAGTTCTTTTTCCAAGCGTTCTTTCTCCGAGAGTTTGCTGCTGTCGTCTTCCTCAATTACTTGGGGTTCTTCTACCACGTCCTCTTCTTCTATAACAGTATCTTGTGTCGTGTCCTCGGGCGTTTCGTCTACTGTATTTTCAGTAGTTTCGTTTACAGTTTGCTCGTTTTCAGGATCCTCAACGGGAAATTCTTTCTTTGCCATGCTTACCTTTCTTTTTAGTAAGTCCCAATTAGTAAAAATCGTTTTTATCGCGATTCTTATTGGGGTCAGTTGTTTAATGCTTTTTTTTGGTGAAAAGACATACCATATAAGCTGTTCCAAGTTTAAACTTGGAAACTTGCTATTGCTCTTTCTTCAAATTGTTTGCCAGCGGTAAAATAGCGCCATTTTGTCACTAAAGCTTCCATTTTGTCTATAATGGTGACGCGGCTACTTGCCGTTTTGCCAGCCAGTTATCAATCGTTGCTTCATCTGGGTTCACTGCCACGACCATTCCCGCTTCATCAATCAAAAAAGTAGCGGGGATTTCGCGCACGCCATACAAGACTGCAACGTGGTCTTTGAGGCGGTTGAGGTCGGAAATATGTGCGGACCAAGCCAAACCATCTTGCTCAATAGCCCTCAACCAACGACTCTTATTAGTCTCTGCAGCTACAGAAATAATACTGAATTTTTCGGCCTCTCGGAACTCGGTACCTCGGTACTTTTTATACAATTTTACCAAGCTTTTGTTGTGCTGTCGGCAGGGGCCACACCAACTGCCCCAAAAATCTAACAAGACCAATTGGCCTTTATAATCAGCGAGTTCTATAGAATCACCATCAGGCAAATAACCTACAAAGTTTTGTGCAGGAACGCCTTGTTTTTGATCGGGTGTTTTATAAATTTTGAGGCCGCCCCAGAACAGGGCTAGTAGAAGTGGAAAGAACCACCATTTTTTGACTATGGATTTCATAGATCGTTACGGTTAGACAAGAGGGGTCATTTTGTCGGCTATAAAAAGTAAATCGCCCAATAGCAAGTTGTTATTGGGCGCATTCTTTATTCTTTGCTGGAGGCTTCTTCTTCTTTTTGGAGTACCCCTATTTGTAGTAGGGCTTTGTGGGAAGCTTTTTGCTCGGCGCTTTTCTTGCTATAGTCTTCTGCAACCGCCGTTGATTTATTATTGACAAATACTGCAATTTTGAAGCGTTCTCGGTTGTTCTTGGTGCGGTAATGCTGCAAAACTTTGTACTCAATGCTGTGCTGGTTTTTTTGACCGTATTCTAACAATTGACTCTTATAATTGGTGTTGGTATTCTCCAATTCGTGTATATCTAAGTACTGCCGCAGCATCTTATTGATAATAAAAATCTTTGTATTTTTATAGCCCACATCCAAATAAATAGCGCCTACAAAAGCCTCGAAGGTATTGCCCATCATGGTTTGGCTGATGCGGGTGGCTCCAAGCTGCCGCAAGAAAATATCCAATTCCATGTGTGCAGCAATCTGATTTAGTGCCTTGCGGTTGACCATTTTAGAGCGCATCTGCGTCAAAAAACCTTCGTCTTGTGTGGGGTATTTTCGAAATAGATATTCAGCGGTGACCGAATCGAGAATAGCATCTCCTAAGAATTCCAAGCGTTCGTTGTTGGAAGGATAGTGCTTTTTTTGTCCATCTTCTTCTTTGGGGGCTAGCGATTTGTGGGTAAAGGCACGCTTATAGAAATGGACATTCTTTGGAACAAATCCAAGAATTTTCGACAACTCTCTTACAAAAGCCTTGTCACTAGAAAGGGTATAGTTAAAAAATTTTCTGACCACAACTATTATTTATTATGACTTCACCTTTACGGCAATAGATAAAGACACTTCTATTTGAGAACGGCTTTTTTTGAGGTTATTGATCGTAGCGTTGAGTAAAACGCGGTTTGCCATAAAGCTCTATAGGGTACCTATGTACAGAAACAACAAGCACCTTCGGTAACAGGTATTCCATGTAGAATACCACCACTAAGATAACAATTGTTGCGCCATTTCTACACTCAATGAGATTAAAAAAGGGACAAGGCATGGTTGTTCCATCCCTCACCCCTCTATAGTGATCGTCTTTCGACGTGTTGCTTAATCTTCTATTTTCTTAAAAATGATACTGGAGTTGTGTCCACCAAAACCAAAACTATTGCTCAATGCAGCGCGTACGGTGCGTTTTTGAGGATGGTTAGGTGTCAAGTTTAATCTGGGATTAATGCCCTCGTCGGTTTGTTCGTGGTTGGTAGTCGCGGGAACCATCCCTTCACAAATCGACTTGATACAAATAACGGATTCGATGGCTCCTGCGGCACCTAACAAATGCCCTGTCATAGATTTAGTCGAGCTGATATTTAACTTGTAAGCATCTTCGCCAAATACTTTCTCAATAGCAGTAATTTCCATCAAATCACCCAAAGGGGTCGAAGTTCCGTGCGTATTGATGTAATCAATATCGCCTGTCCCCAAGCCTGCACATTCCAAAGCTTTTTGCATCACTTTAGCAGCACCTGCCCCTTCTGGATCGGGTGCCGTAATGTGGTAAGCATCAGAGGTGATGGCACTTCCTACTAACTCGGCGTAAATCCTTGCACCACGCGCTTTAGCGTGTTCGTATTCTTCTAATACAATAGCGCCTGCTCCTTCTCCCAAGACAAATCCATCGCGGTTTTGATCGTAAGGGCGAGAAGCTTTTGTGGGCGCTTCGTTGCGCTTAGACAGCGCTTTTAGAGACCCAAAGGCTCCTACACCAACTTCCGTTACGGAAGCTTCGGAACCACCAACCAATAAAATATCCGCCCGGCCAATACGAATGAGGTCAAAACCAATACTAGCCGCGTGGGTAGCAGAAGCACAAGCCGTTACGATAGCAGCCGTGATGCCTTTAAAACCATTGCGAATAGAAATATTTCCCGCTGCAGCATCCACAATCATTTTGGGTACTAACAAGGGCGAAAAACGAGGGGTTCCATCTCCTTTCTGGAAATTTACAATTTCTTCGTATAAGGACTCTAAGCCTCCAATCCCTGAGGACCAAAGAATACCGATGTCATCTTTAACTTCTTCACTGACTTTATCTAAGCCAGCATCTTTGATGGCTTCATCACTAGCAGCTAGAGCGTATTGCACAAATTTGTCGGTGCGGCGCTCCAAACGGCGATCACCCAAAACTTCTCCAGGGTTGAAGTTTTTGATTTCGCAAGCAAATGTAGTCTTGAATTGTGAAGCATCAAAATTAGTAATCGTATCTGCGCCTGATTTGCCTTCCATAAGGGCCGACCAAAATTCTTCAACAGTGTTACCGATGGGCGTTAACGCTCCGAGTCCAGTAACGACTACTCTTCTATTTTGCATAGTTAGTTGGGATTGTGTCTGTCCAACAGCACTATACACGCTTCTTTAATTCTCTCATACTCCTCCCAACGCCTCCCCTATGGTTGATAAGGGGGCGTATCAATGCCAAGATAACAAGTGCAGTTATCAGGAAGGGGGTTAGCGCGTACTGTTGTCAAGATCGAAAAAAACATAGAGCTTTTTTCAAAGCTTTTTAATCTGGATGGCCTATTTTTGAATCGTAGACTATGATTGCATCTTAAAAAGAACAAGCGCTGAAACAGCTTGTCCCAACGCTTCTTTATAAGCTCTTTTTTATTTGTTTACTTCTGCTTCTAAGAAGCCAATAGCATCGCCTACAGTCTGGATTTCTTCCGCTTTTTCGTCAGGAATAGAAAGCTCAAATTCTCTCTCAAATTCCATAATTAATTCCACTAAATCAATGGAATCGGCGCCTAGATCCTGCTTAAAGTTAGCTTCTGGAGTAACTTCAGAAGCATCGATAACTAGTTTATCGGCAATAATTTTTGTTACACGTTCAGTTATAGTTGACATAACTTCTTTTATTTTGAATAATCATTAAAAAACCTTGCGGTATTTGTCTTTACAAGTAGTGGCAAAGATGATTATTTACACTTGCATAACCAAAGTTTTAGCTACTTTTTTTGTAGGGTGTTGTTTATAGCTGTAGAAGATTGAACCTTAGCCAGAAGTTCTTTTTTTATTAAAAAAAACGTTTTTCTTGCTGAGCTGTGGCAAATACTTTTATTTTTGATGATGCAATAGTTCTTTTCTATTGTCCTAAATTTTGCTAGTGCGCTTAATACTCTAGCCTTCTACTATTAGAAATGATAACATTACACTATTTAATTTACACTAGCATAAGAAGCCTTGATTGTGGGGAAAAAGACATTCAAGACATTCTAAAAGTTGCCAAAACATTTAATCAGTCTGCCCAAATTACAGGTGTTTTAGCCCATACCAACCGCCATTTCATGCAGTACGTGGAAGGCCTTTCTGATGCTCTTATTACTTTATTTGATAAAATAAAAAAAGATCCTCGGCATACTGATATTATATTGTGCTATTTTTCGCCGCTCGAAAAACGGACTTTCCCAAGTTGGCAAATGGGGTACAAGGATTTAGAAGGAGGGGATTTTCAACTAAGGAGCAATCCTACTGTCAAGGAGAAAGAGGCTTTTGAGCAGCTTATCAATGATAATTTCCATGCAAATTGCTTTGACACCCATGAAAATGTGTTGGAAGTTTTAAAACTATTCCTATAGTTGATCTTTGTTTGTGGCGACCATTTATTGCTCTAGAGCTGTTAAAGTAGGTTAAGGGCAGGCCGTTTGCCTGCTTTTTGTTCTATTTTGTTAGCAGTACTACTCAATTGGAAACAATTTTGCCCCTAACCTGGCACAACCATCGGTTGTTCTTTTAGAAGCGTCTTCTAAAGAGGGTTATCCGTTTACCCACCAACACAAACTATTATTATGAAACACTTTTTTCTATGTTTAAGCCTTTGCTTGGGGCTGCTCTACCAGAGTCATGCACAAGGGTATATCGTTCTACCAATGGACGATAACCAAAGTAACCACATGAAAGCTTATGGGATTACCTATCAAGTACTGGCGGCTAAACAAGAAGCATATTGGCTGCTCAATTATCAAGGAGGTAGTTTTGCTTTTCAATACAACGATGTCTTTAAGAAGGAATGTATCCGTCGTGGCGTAACTTACAAAGTTATTCCGACAGCCTCTTTTAATAGTATTCTCAACGAAATCAATGACCCACAGGTCAATATGGAGGCGATGAAGCTAGAAGTAGCCCCTAAAATTGCGGTGTATAGCCCTACCGTAAATGTGCGGGGGCAAGAAGTGCAACCGTGGGATGATGCGGTTACCTTGGTATTGACTTATGCCGAAATTCCTTACGATTTGATCTATGATGATGAGGTTTTAGACGGCAAACTCAACGAATATGATTGGGTACACTTGCACCACGAAGATTTTACAGGACAATTCGGAAAATTCTTTGCTAGTTACAGCAACCAAAAATGGTACAAAGACCACGTGCGCGGGATGGAAATACTAGCGGAGAAACACGGTTTTAAGAAGGTCTCTCAACTCAAACTAGCGGTTGTTAAGAAGATCCGTGAATTTGTAGCAGGTGGTGGATTTATGTTTGCCATGTGTTCCGCTACGGACACTTATGACTTAGCCTTGGCTGCTGACGGAGTAGATATTTGTGACTATATGTACGACGGTGATGCGCCTGACCCACAGGCACAGTCGAAGTTGAATTATGACAATACCTTTGCTTTTAAAGACTTTGACTTAGTGCGCGATCCGCTCAAGTATGAATTTTCTACGATTGATGCCTCGCCCTTAACTTCTCCACCAAGACGAATTAAAGATGAAGTAGATTATTTTACCCTCTTTGATTTTTCGGCTAAGTGGGATCCCGTTCCTTCTATGTTGACACAATCACACACCCGTACCATCAAGGGATTTATGGGGCAGACAACTGCTTTTAGAAAAGGGGTCATCAAGTCGAATGTATTAATCTTAGGAGAAAACAAACCCGCTAACGAAGCGCGCTATATCCACGGCACGTTCCAAAAAGGCTTTTGGAGTTTTTACGGGGGGCACGATCCTGAGGATTATCGCCATTACGTACACGACCCAGCAACAGATTTAGAGCTGCACAAACAATCGGCAGGTTATCGACTCATTCTTAATAACGTCTTGTTTCCTGCGGCCAAAAAGAAACCTAGAAAGACCTAATAATTAACACTATAGTAAAAAATACGGTGCCCGTTTTCCAAGCGAAGATGGGCATTTTTTGTGGTAGCTTGCCAGCAATAGCAGCCTACTCTTAAAAATTCATCTTACAAAATAGGGCAAACAAAGGGGGATGTCTTATTTTGTGCCCATTCAAGCCTGCCCCCATTCAGGCAGACCATTAATTCTCCACCAATGTCTATTAGAGCTTATTTTTCTATTACGCTGCTTTTGCTGTTTACCATTGCTTGCAAAAAAAATACCATTACAGTCAAGAGCGCGATCAATGTCGATTTAGAAGACGCTGTTATTCAACAAATTTTTAATTTTCAAAATAAGCGCGATAGCAAAGCGCTCCTCTCTTATCTAACAGTCGAGAATCCGACCCACCGCTACTTGGCGGCGATGGCCTTTGGCTCCGTACAGGACACTGCTGCCATTGACAACTTGGTCAATTTGCTAAAAGATGATTACGAGGAAGTGCGCGCCGCCGCTGCTTATGCCTTGGGGCAAACAGGTAACCAAGCCGCTGCTGCTCCTTTGGCGGAAGCTTTTGGTATGGACTCTTCTCGAATGGTGCAAGCCAGTATTTTGGAGGCCATTGGCCGTTGTGGTACAGAAGAGCACTTGAAATATATGTCGGTGGCGCGGCCCTATCCCATTCAGGATAGTATTTTATTAGAAGGACAAGCCGCCGCGATTTATCGGTTTGCGCTGCGTGGTTTGGTTCACCGAGAGGGCACCACTAAAATCATGAATGATTTTATGGCCAACTCCCTAATTTCTTCTAAAGCGCGGTTTATGGCGGCGCATTATTTGGCTAGAACGAAAGATTTGGACTTGACTGGTTATGAGAATGTCTTGATTAATAATGTGACCGAGGAAGAAGATCCCAATACGCGGATGGCCTTGGTTAGTGCATTAGCGAAAAGCAAAACTCCACGCGCCTTAGCAAAACTACGACAACTTTACGACAACGAAGAAGACTATCGAGTGCGCTGTAACTTGGTGCGTGGGCTGCAACACTTTGCTTATGATTCGGTCAAAACATTGGCCTTTTCTGCCTTGCAGGACAGCAGCTTACATGTCCAACTCGTTGCAGCGGGGTATTTGCAATTTAATGGTACCGATGCCGATGCGGGTAAGTATTATGAGCGTGGGCTGGAACATCCTAATTGGGAAGTACGGGCGACCTTATTGGGTGCAGCGTTGCGCAATTTGTCTTATTTCAAAACAAAAACTAAAGGCTTTTTTAGTAGCAAAATTATCAGCTTGTACCGCAGTTCCGACAATTTGTACGAAAAATCAGTGTTGTTGACTCAACTGGGCAATTATTCTTGGAATTATCGTTTCTTAGCTGGAGAGATTTTTCCCGCCGCTGACACTATCAAAATTCCAGAAATCATTCGCTCTAGTGGGATGGTTGGATTAGTCAACTTGCGGGAGGCAGAGAATTACAACAAAGAACTGGGCTTGTCTAGAGAGCGGATAACCACCGAAATTAATACCTTAATAAAACGCGCCATAGAAGAAGGTGATCCTGCCATGCAAGCCATTGCCGCTGGTTTTCTAACCAATGAAGAGCAAAATTTCAAAGAAGTATTTACCGATTTTCAGTTCTTAAAAACAGCACAAAACCGCTTGTCGCTACCTAGTGATTTGGAAACATATCTAGGCTTACAGCGCGCCATAGACTTTTTGGCTGGCAATAAAGAAACACCTGCGGTACGTTCGACGGCCTTTACAGAAATCGACTGGCCACTTATTCGCGTACTCAAAGATAAACCAACCCTTACAATGCGTACGAATAAAGGGGCAATTGTGTTAGAATTACAACCCGAAGCCGCTCCTGCTACGGTCACGCAATTTGTCCAATTAGCAAAAGCGAAATACTACGATAATAAGTTTTTCCATCGGGTTGTCCCTAATTTTGTGGCGCAAGGCGGCTGTTCTAGAGGCGATGGCTGGAGTAGTTTTAATATCACGGTCGCTTCTGAATTTAGCAAAAATCTCAACTACCACGACGAGGGTTGGGTGGGAATGGCCTCTGCGGGCAAGGATACGGAGAGTGCTCAGTTTTTCATTACCCATTCTCCTACGCCGCATTTAGATGGGCATTATACCATTTTTGCGAAAGTGGTTAAAGGAATGGATGTTGTACACAATTTGCACCTTGGTGACCGTATTATTGGGGTAGATATTAACTAATACAGCGTATTAGCAGGCATTTTTAAAAGAGCTAACAACCATTTAAGGTCGGTATTGTTGCAGTTGTTAGTCTTGAATTACTCGAAGGCTAACTACTGTAATTTATTTTATTGTATCCTAATTGACCATAAGAATTAAAACACATGGGTTCTAATATTCACCCCATTCACGACCGCTTATTACAGCGAGCTGATCGAGAAGTTTTTTTGCAACAGCATAGTCGCGCCTTGTGGTTGACAGGATTGTCAGGCTCTGGCAAGAGCACCATTGCACAGCATTTAGAGCGCCGTTTGTACAACGAAGGCTTTTTTGCACAAGTGCTGGATGGGGACAACATTCGCTCGGGCATCAATAGCGATTTAGGTTTTGCCGCAGAAGATCGCGCGGAAAACATTCGCCGCATTGCAGAAGTTGCCAAGCTTTATACCCACAGTGGGGTGATTACCATTAATTCTTTCATTAGCCCAACAATAGAGAGCCGTCAAGTAGCCCAAAATATCATTGGTGCAGACAACTTTATTGAAGTATATATCAACACCCCTTTGGAAGTCTGCGAAGCGCGGGATGTCAAAGGTTTATACAAGAAAGCTAGAGCAGGCGAAATCAAGCAATTTACAGGAATCGACGCGCCGTATGAAGCGCCAAAGCAACCCGATTTGGAAGTACAGACCGCCAATCAAAGCATAGAGGAGTCTGTCGCCGTTATTTTTGATTATCTATTACCAATTATTACTAGTAAAAAATAGAAAGGGGTTTCCTATCGCTTAGCATAGAGGACAAATCTATCGCTGCTGATCTTCCCTTCTCCACCATTTATATATCGTATACGCCTTCCGGGCATCTATTCTATTAACACTAAGAGCTAGCTAGAGCTTATTGATAAAAGCCTGATAGCAGCTATCTCGTACAATTTTCACTATATGTACCACCACTTAAGCCACTTGAAAGAGTTGGAAGCAGAATCCATTTTCGTTATTCGTGAGGTAGCCGCTCAATTTGAGAAGCCTGTTCTTATGTTTTCGGGTGGAAAGGATTCTATTTTGATGACTTACTTGGCGCAAAAGGCGTTTTATCCTGCTAATATTCCCTTCTCTTTACTTCATGTAGATACGGGACATAATTTTCCTGAAACCATCAAATTTCGCGATGAATTAGTGGAACGCTTAGGCGTGAAACTCATTGTTGGCTCTGTACAAGAGGCCATTGATTCGGGTATGGTAACGGAGGAAAAAGGCTTTAATGCCAGTAGAAATGGCTTGCAAACAGCTGTTTTATTGGATGAATTAGAAAAAGGCCAGTTTGACGCGGCTATGGGAGGTGCCCGTCGCGATGAAGAAAAAGCCCGCGCCAAAGAACGTTTCTTCTCTCACCGAGATGAGTTTGGCCAGTGGGATCCCAAAAACCAACGTCCAGAATTGTGGAACATCTTCAACGGCAAAAAGCAGTTTGGAGAGCATTTCCGTATTTTCCCTATTAGTAACTGGACAGAATTGGATGTATGGCAATACTTAGCCAAAGAAAAGGTAGACTTACCCGACTTGTATTTGGCCAAAGAACGCGAGTGCTTTGAGCGCAACGGCGTTGTTTTAGCCGCCAATAAGGAGTACATCAATATGCGCCCCGAAGAAGAAGCATCCATCAGCAAACGCATGATCCGTTTCCGTACTATTGGAGATATGACTTGTACAGGAGCCGTTTACTCGGAGGCGGATAGCTTGGAAAAAGTAGTCGCCGAAGTAGCTTCTACACGCGTGACAGAGCGTGGCGGTCGTTCAGACGACAAGCGTTCAGAAACAGCTATGGAAGACCGCAAAAAGCACGGTTATTTCTAGCGGCAGTATCCTTCTTTTCATCCATTTTAAAATAAGTCGTCCAAGGAACCAAAAGTACCTCGGATACTAGATAGCAGATTATGACACAACAAGATATCAAAAATAAAAAAGGTAAAAAGACAGAATTGCTTCGCTTCACTACAGCAGGTAGTGTCGACGATGGTAAGAGTACGTTGATTGGCCGTTTATTATACGATAGTAAATCCATTTTTCAAGATCAATACGACTTGATTAAGGAAACTAGTGAGCGCCGAGGCGAAGAAGGCGTTAACTTGGCGCTGTTTACCGATGGCCTCAAAGCAGAGCGCGAACAAGGCATTACCATTGATGTCGCTTATCGCTACTTTGCCACGCCCAAACGCAAGTTCATTATTGCGGATACTCCTGGCCACGTAGAATATACGCGTAACATGGTTACGGGTGCCTCTACAGCCAACGCCGCCTTGATTTTGATCGATGCGCGACATGGGGTAGTGGAGCAAACACGCCGCCACTCGTTTATCGCTTCGCTCTTGCAAATTCCCCACTTAATCGTCTGTATTAACAAGATGGATTTGGTGGATTTCAGTGAAGATGTCTATGATGAGATCAAAGAGGATTTTCAAAAATTTGCGGCGAAGTTGGACATCAACGATGTGGATTTTATTCCAATTTCTGCCTTGCTAGGAGACAACGTGGTCAACAAATCGGAGAACATGCCTTGGTATGGTGGTTCTACCTTGTTGTACTCGTTGGAGAATGTACACATTGCCAGCGATCACAATTTCATTGATTGTCGCTTTCCCGTACAAACGGTGATCCGTCCCCACACCGATGAATACCACGATTATAGAGGCTATGCAGGCCGTGTAGCAGGTGGTATTTTCAAAAAAGGAGACAAAGTTACCGTTCATCCTTCTGGTTTTACCTCTAAGATCGCAAAAATTGATACCTTTGATGGAGAGATTGATAAAGCCTATGCGCCTATGTCCGTTACCCTCTTGTTAGAAGACGACATTGATATTAGCCGTGGCGATATGATTGTTCGGGAGAATAACCAAGCACGCGTTACGCAAGATTTAGAAGTGATGGTCTGCTGGTTTAATGGCACGCCCCTCAAATTACGCGGCAAATACACCGTGTTGCACACTACGAAAGAAGTCCGTTGCATCATCAAAGACATTCGCTACAAACTCAATGTCAATACCTTGAACCGCAACGAAGAAGATAAAAATATTGGTATGAACGACATCGCGCGCGTTGTTATTCGCACTACCAAACCGTTATTTGTTGATTCTTACCGCAAAAACCGCATCACTGGTGCGTTGATTTTTGTGGACGAAGGGACCAACGAAACGGTAGGCGCAGGTATGATTATTTAAGCTGTACTTGCTGTCTGTCAGACACACACTTTTACACTATTAGAACGCGAAAACCGAGTCTGCCCTTTGGGTAGCTCGGTTTTGCCTTTTTTAGGGGAGCGTGTTTTGTCTAAAGGTGTTTGAGGTAGAAGGCGTGGGTGTAATCAATGATTTCGTTGTTGGCTTGGTGGGCTTGCCAGGCTTGTTCTTCGTGGGAGAGGTTGATGATTTGTTGGAGACTAGTGTATTGGAAGGTCTTTGATACGGTTTCTGCAATGCGTTGTTCTAACTCTGTTAAGACATTTGTCTCCATAATGTGCGGCTCTACACGGTATTGATAAACTATATGTTCGTGCTCGACAGCGACTGTTCGTAGTGCAATCTGTTCTTCAAAGTTGAGGTATTCGTACCAAGAAGCACCAGCCATCGGAACGGGTCCTATCTTCGTCGCCCGATAAGATAGACCAGAAATAGAGCAACCTGTTTGCTGATAGTAGCTAAAATCAGCATAGAACAGTAGCTTGTCTAGTTTAGCCGTAATGGGCTGCTGTTGCAGCGCAAAGTAGTTAATTAGCGCTGCAAGTTTCTTGGGCGAAAGTAGTCTATAACCGACTTTCTTAGAAGGGGAGCGAGTTACGATGGTTGGGTAGAAGACAAAGGAGGAGTTTTTTTTTCTGCCGTTGCGACCGCAATAGCTTCCACTTCTTGTAACTGCTTTAAAATTTGCTGCTGCTTTTTCTCGCTAATGTTGCTGGAAGATTCTACTAGCTCTCTAAAATTAGCAGGGTTACGAATTAACTGTAATAATCGTCCGTTAGAACGACTAGGGACTTGTCCTTTTTCATACTGCGCATAGGTGTTCGCTCCAAACCCTAGGATCTCTGCCATATCAGCGCTGGAGACTTGGTATGTTTCTCTCCATCCAATTATTTCCTCTGTAGAGGGAATATTGTACTTGTGTCTGTATTCCCTGTAGATTTGGTTGATGGTTATATCATCCAAATCATCAGTAGTTACCTCTTCTTTGGTATCTTCACAGTAGTAAAAATGCGCTATTGTAGAGAACTCTTCTCCTCTAAACGTCATTACTTCCCGCTGTTTTTTCAATTCCATCTCTTTACCCGTGAAAGGACTTTTCATAGTTAATAATTTAACGAAGTGGATAATTCATTGGATAATCTGCTATGTGGAAAGAAATACAAAGGCAGTTGTTCTGTTCTTCTTTCAATGTCACTTTAATATAAATTTCTAAAGACTGTAATAGCGTACCAAACACCCAAACAGCTGTTCCGCCGTAATGATCTGGCAAAGGACCTGCTGAATAATTATTAGCCTCTAGGCTCAAAATAATTGGTGTTCTATCGCTTGCTTTCATCTGCAACATAAGCAATGTTTGAGAATTCTTATGGCGATTGATATAAGTAAGACCTTGTTTGGTTTTAATCTTATACCTCAACTGCTCTAAAAACACCTCAACTTCCTTTACTGTGGACATATTCCAGTGGTATTTCAACGCTATAATCAACGTTATAGTTCTCTAATTGAGCAAAAAGAGAACAATACACCACTTTAAAGTGATAAAAGCAAGGAAGAAATAAAAGGTAACAGTAGGAGAACGCTACAAAAGATCCTTCTCGTTCTTCATGAGGTTAAGGTAGCTTGTCCCACCTTATAAAGAAGGAATTCCGATAATGCTGTTGAGTATTCCAAAGTTGGTAATAAAGGTTGCTTTGTTACCATAGAGGAACTGTATCGAATGCCTTTATACAGGTTGTTTCGTCTTGTCTCTTACTTATTTTGATGATGCTGTAGTATCTTCTGCTCCAGCTCAGTCGTAGAGTACCCCTCAATAAACGCCAAGCTATGTACTTGCCCACCATTCGCCAGAACCAGCTCGCTGCCCACGATATCTTTAGTAGCCCAATCACCCCCTTTAACCAAAACGTCGGGCTGTAAATGCGTAATTAATTGCAGGGGAGTGTCTTCCTCAAATAGGACAACCAAATCCACATATTGCAAACTGGCCAGCAAATGTAAGCGGCTCAAATCGTCCTTGATGGGGCGGTGTGGGCCTTTGAGCCGCTGTACCGAACTACGGCTGTTCACCCCAATAGCGAGGTGTTGCCCCAATGTAGCGGCCTCTGCCAAGTAATGCAAATGGCCATAGTGTAGCAAATCAAAGCAACCATTGGTAAAAACCGTAGACTCGTTGGCTGTTTTCCAAGTCGCTATAGTGTATTGTGCTTGATCCCACGTTTGGATCTTATTCGTGATGTGTTGGAAGTGTCGGTTCATAGCCTCTGTTATAAATCGGCAAAACTAAGTAGGCTAATAAACCAAAAGAGAGATTGCCAAACAAGGTAATGGTAAAAAACATAATATTAGAAAAAGCAAAAGCATCGGCTTCAGCTACACCATAAATAACGAGGGCAGCAGTCACCGCAATTTGATACGTCCCCATTCCTCCAGGAGAGGGGATCACCATTCCAAAGGTGCCAAAGGTAAACGCCAACAAAGCCGCCATGGGCGACAAATTCTCTGTGGGGCCATAGGCAAAGAAACAGAGATACAACATTAAGTAGTACATCAACCAAATGGTGAGGGTATGGAAGACAAATAAGGCAGGGCTTTTTAATTTAAAAATGGTCTGTAAGCCCGCTGCAAAGCTTTTGAGCAGCGTAAAAAGCTTTTGGGCAAGGGCGGTTTGTTTGATCGCTTTCCAGCGAATAGCAATTACCGCCAATCCTAGCAACCCCACGGCAATGCCTATTTGAAACAACAACAACCAAGGAATTACCAAAGCATCCGTCTTCTCTAAGAGCGGATGGGCACAAACTACCTCAGGCTGGGTCTCCCCAAATAAAAAGTTATACAAATAGCTAAACTGTGTCAAAAAAGTGAGTCCTGTGACCAACAAAAGCATCAAGACATCGAACGTACGATCAACCACAATCGTCCCCACCAATTTTTCTAGGGGAATTTTTTCGTACTGGGTGACGGTGGCAGGTTTGGCCAATTCGCCTGCACGGGGCAGCGCCAAGTTGACCATGTAACCAATCATCGTCGCAAAAAAGGTATTGAAGGTCTTGGGCTTATATCCCAATGGTTCAATGAGCTGGTTCCAACGCAGGGCACGACTCAAATTACTAATCATAAAGGCCATCAAAATAACAAAGAGCCAAAAAGGATTGGTGCCTTTAAAGTCTTGCATGATTTTTTCGAGCAGGGTTATTGAACAGGCTTGGCCTGTGTTGCACTGGCATTCTAATTCGTAGGCCGCCGCTTGGTTGGAATAGACAAAGTACAGCAGTGTCAAACCAACACCTAAGAAGATCAAAAATTTGAGAACAGATTTCACCGAGTGGCTAATTTGTATACGGGTCGTTCAACAAAAAACAGCAGCGCCACCCGTAGCAGCGCTGCTTTGTTTCTATAAAGGGCGTTATTAATCTATAACGCAGGTAATAATTTTCCTTCGCAAGCACCAAAACCAATGCGTACACCGTTGGCCTCGCCCCAGCCGCGCAAAATAACCGTGTCGCCATCCTTAATGAACTTGCGTTCGCTGCCATCAGGCATTGGAACAGGTTTGGTCCCCCGCCAAGACAATTCTAACATAGAGCCGTAACTGTCGGGAGTGGGGCCCGAAATTGTACCAGAAGCACACATATCGCCTACTTTGACATTACACCCATTGACCGTATGGTGCGCGAGCTGCTGCTTCATCGTCCAATACATGTGCTTGAAGTTAGAGTTACAAACCACGTGTGCCTCGCCCCCTTCGGGTTGGATCGCTGCTTGTAATTTGATGTCGTAGTTGTCCTTGCCCTCATATTGCAAATAAGGCAGTACTTGGGGGTCTTGCTCGTAGCCTTCGGTGCGGAAGGGTTCTAAAGCATCTAGAGTCACAATCCAAGGTGAGACCGTAGAACAAAAGTTTTTGGCTAAGAATGGCCCTAAAGGAATGTATTCCCATTTCTGAATATCGCGTGCTGACCAGTCATTAAACAAGGCCAAGCCAAAAATATAATCTTCCGCTTTTTCCGTAGAAATAGATTCGCCCATTTTCGTTTCTTGTCCAATAATGAACGCCATCTCTAATTCAAAATCCAACAACTTACAAGGACCAAATACAGGCGGTTCGTCGTCTTTGGGCTTTTGCTGGCCTTTGGGGCGGTGAAAATCCGTGCCCGAAACAACAATGGAAGAAGCGCGGCCATGGTAACCGACAGGCAAATGCAACCAGTTGGGCAACAAAGCATTCTCAGGATCACGGAACATGGTACCCACATTCGTGGCGTGTTCTTTACTAGAATAAAAATCCGTGTAATCGCCAACTTGTACAGGCAATAATAATTCAACGTCTTTTATATGGTACAATGTATTGGCTAATACCGTTGAATTGCCCGCCAAGGTGGTGTTGTCGCTGCGAAACAACTCCGAAATGCGCAAGCGCACGGCTCTAGTAGTCGCTTTGCCCAAAGCCATAAAATCGTTGAGGTAGCGTTGTTGAAAGACTTGGTGATCTATATTAATATTAGAAAAATAGCCCTCGTTAGCTAAAGTAGCCAAATCAATCACCGAATCACCGATGATGGTCGCCACTCTAGGCGCTTTTCCTTTGGGCTTGCAAATACCAAAAGGAATATTTTGAATAGGAAAATCACTGTCGCTAGGGACAGCAATCCAAGAGCGCAAGGCGGGATCATTTACTGATAACATATTCAGGTGTTTTTTTGGAGGAGTCCCATAGAGACTCCACTATTTTATATAGTAGTTTTTATTGCGGAGGGTTGGGCGGCTCGTCTAATAGGTCTTCGTTGTGGTTATTCTGACCAAAGATAACGCCTATTTTATTATAATACAATGCCAGCGCCAGCAGTACGAATAAACCACCTTTAAAAAAGATCCAACCAACGTGCATCCCTACATTGGGGGCTCCAAACACATAATTTAAGGCCACCACCCCTCCCAAAAGTACAATATATTTTAGGATTCGGCCTAATGGCAACGGGGGCAATTTTAGAATATAGGTGGTCATGATGATCGACAAAACCATCATGAGGAAATAAGATGCTAAGGTGGTGTAGGCTGCAATTTTATAATCGTTATCAAAATAAGGAATCAACCAAGCATTCAGAATGATGTTAAAAATACCACTGATTAGGATAATGAGCGCCAAATAGCCATTTTTCTTAATGAAATAAATCCCTCGATTGGCAAAGTTGCTAATGCCGTGAAACACATACGCCCCTACAATAACAGGAGCAATGGGCAAAGCGTCTAAAAATACTTGATTAGAGGACAACAGCGTCCCTGCATCAATGGCAAATAGAATCAAAAAGCAGCCGCCAAGCACCAGTAATTTTGTCATACTGTCTACTTGTTGCCAAACCTTCTGCGGTTCATTGGCATTCATATACTGGTAATAACTCGGATTGGCTCCATCTACTAAGGCTCCTCCTAATCCCATGTAAATCATCCCAATTTTGTAGGCAAACGCATATTGCCCCGCTTCAGCGTGGCCAATAGAGCCGTTGATGTACCATTGGTCAAAGGAAGTGAGGATGTAGTTGCTGAGGGCAAAAGGAATGAGCGGGATAGAAAATCGCAGCGCGTAACGCAAATGCGCCCATTTCATGTTTTTGAAAGACAAATAGCGGTAAATTTGCGAAAATGCATACACAGCCACCACCATCGTTCCTATCCATTCGCCTATGATTTTACCCATATAGGTATAACTTTCTGTTTCCCCACTGAGCTCATACGTACGCCCCGACAGCCACAGCAACCCAATTACCGTCAAGCCAAATTTGCCATATTGCCAAACGACTTGTACCACACTCTGTTTCTTACTCTGCTTGGTAGACACCATGAGCTGTGTAAAAATGGCAATGATAACGATCAAATACGCCATCAAAAGGAGCCAGCCCATCAAGTGTAAAGGCAAACTGAGTACCCAAGCCATTTGTTTGTCAAACAGCCACATCAACCCTCCAAAAACAACAAAACTCACCGTCACGCCGACTAGAATGGTTCCCAAAAAATCCTCAAAATCATCTTTGTCCTCTTCAAAATAGTAGCGCGATACGGCCCAGTGCAAGTTGAGCGTAATCAATACCGCAATCATTAAGAGGTAAGAAGTGAAGACATTGACAATGCCGTATTCATCAGCCGTGAGGTAGGCCGTATAAATCGGCATAGAGACCAAGCCTAGCAAATGCACCAGCAAGGTTCCTGAAAAATAGGTACTAGCGTGTTTGAACGTATCAAAAAAAGAAAATTGCTGGAGGCGTTGGGATAAGCCGCGAAACCACATCATGGGCGTCAATAGAAAGGTTAGAGTAGAGGAGGCTTATTTTCGCCTTAAGCGGAAAGGTACCAATTATTTTATTGCTTTTGGAAAAGTCGCTTGTTAAGGTCTTACTAAAGGCGGCTCTTGCTCCTTCCAAGTACTTTTAAGCCTTGATTCCCCACCTTTTGCCCCTTTTTTTCGTTTATGTAAGTAGCAACCGTTTTTTCCATTTCCCAAATCTAATCTTCCTATGAAAAGTAGCTTCCTAATTGTTGTATTTCTTCTACTTTTATCGCCTTTTGCCCAAAGCCAAATAACGCACCAAATTGGGTTGGATATTGGTATAGGCGGCACTAAACTGTTGGTGCCAGAAGATGACTTAGTTTATGCCCAAGGGCTACAGAGTGTCAAATTCTTAACATTTGGTATGATGGCGGCTCTCCAATACGACTTGTTGTTGAAGAAGCATTTACATCTGGGGGCAGGTGTGGCGGCTGAAAGAAGGTTGTACCCTTATTCTTCCATCGAGGTCTATACCGTTTCTGTTCCTTTAGAAGTCGGGTATCGAAGTAATCCTTGGGGTAAGGTTTATTTTATGGCAGATGCCTTGGTCATGCCGCATTATGTGGTGCGCAACGGGTTTCAAGTAACCTATACGGACGATCAGGGTAATGCAATTGACAAGGGCTACTTCGAATTTGAACACCGTCCCTTTAACCTACAAGTCGGGCTACAAGCGGGGCTAGGGTTTATCCTTTCGGAAAAATTAGAGCTACAAATTAGCTTACTCTCCAAAGTAGACGTCTTAGAACATGGCCCTGATGAAGAACGGCTATCGGGTATGTTACTCACAGTCGGCTTGCGCTATAACTTGTAAGGCAATTTCCTTCTAAAAGAGCCCCCAATAAAGGAAAGGGACAGCTAGAAAAAAGTCTAGCTGTCCCTTTTTTAGAATAAATCCACTAGTTTTGCAAGCACTGCTATTTGAACCAACGCGTTGAAAAAGCTGTTGCACTTAGCGCCAATTAGCCTTTATTTCTATGGAACGTATCGCCTACCAAGAGCAATTTAACCGCATTATCGACGGCCTCAATCCCGCCCAACGGCAAGCCGTAGAGCAAACAGAAGGCCCCGTCATGGCGATTGCAGGCCCAGGAACGGGCAAAACGCACATCCTTACCGCTCGCATTGGGCAAATTCTATTAAACACGGATGCCCAAGCCCACAACATCCTGTGCTTGACCTTTACCGATGCGGCAGTCAATGCCATGCGCCAGCGCTTGTTGTCTTTTATTGGCCCAGAGGCGCACCGTGTCCACCTATATACCTTTCATTCTTTTTGTAATAAAATCATTCAGGAAAATTTAGAAGTTTTTGGTCGCCACGACTTAGAACCCTTGTCAGATTTAGAACGTATTGAGGTGATTCGGGCTATTATTGATACGCTGGATATGGAGCATCCTTTGCGTTTGGGCAAAACCGATCCTTATTATTACGAACAGCATTTGGCGAGCCTTTTTCAAACCATGAAAGCCGAGCGCTGGACAACCGAATACATCGAGGCACACATCGAGGCGTACATAGCGCTGCTGCCCGATGATCCCGAGTACCGCTACAAGCGTAATGCAGGCAGCCACAAAAAAGGAGCAATAAAAGAGGCGCAGTATCAGAAAACGCTCAAACGCATGGAGCAATTGCGCGCGGGGGTACGCTTGTTTGCGGATTATCAAGATCGTTTAGAAATGCGGCAGCGCTACGATTATGAAGACATGATCTTATGGGTGCTAGAGGCTTTTGAGGAAGATGAATTTTTATTGCGTATTTATCAAGAGCAGTATTTGTATATTCTAATTGATGAATTTCAAGATACGAATGGCTCTCAAAGTGCTGTCGTGGAACAGTTGGTGTCGTATTGGAGCGACCGCCCCAACTTGTTTATTGTGGGCGACGATGACCAGTCCATTTATGAATTCCAAGGGGCACGAATGAAGAACATGACGGATTTTTATGCCCGTTATCAAGAGACTGTACTCTTGGTGGTCTTGAAAGAAAATTACCGCTCGTCGCAGAATATCTTGGAGGCCGCGCGCCATTCTATTGAGCACAACCAGTTGCGGATTATCAATCAATTGGAACAATTGGGCTTAGATAAAGAACTTGTTGGCGCTAATGCGGCCTACGCTTCCTTAGATATTCCTGTCCAAGTAGTCGCTTATCCCAATCAATTACAAGAGGAAATTGCTTTGGTGCAACAACTCGAAGCCTTGCGCGACCAAGGGGTTCCCTTATCCGAAATGGCTGTTCTATATGCCAAGCACAAACAAGCCGAAACCTTAATTGATCTTTTGGAAAAACGAGGCATCGCCTACCAATCCAAACGAAAGATTAATATCCTAGAGCTCCCTCTACTCTACAATTTGCGGAAGCTGCTGGATTACATTGTCCAAGAATACCAAAAGCCCTACAGCAACGAAGAGGTGTTTTTTGAATTTTTATACTACGACTTTGTCGGCATTCCTGCCCGCGATGCCGCTTTATTGACCGCCTACATGGCACGGCAAACTAAGGCTGCCTTTTTGCAGCGCGCGTATGACCAAGTGCCGCAATGGCGTGCTACGTTACGAGATCGGCCACTACTAGATAAGCTAGGCTTGCAGCACCCCGAACGGGTGACAGCTTTTGTTCAATTTCTAGACGAGAGCATTCACCAATACAAAGATTTGAGTTTGCCGCGCTTGTTGGAACGCATTATTAATAGAAGTGGGCTAATTGCTTATATAGCACAGCACGAGCGTAAAGTTTGGTTGACACAGGTGGTCGGGACTTTATTTGAATTTACCAAACGCGAAAGCGCCAAGAACCACCGTTTGGATTTGGGGGGCTTGCTGCTCTTGCTCGACCACATGCAAGATAATAAATTGGGTATGGGGGTGTTTCAGGTGCAACAGGCAGATGATGGGGTGCATCTTATTACCGCGCATTCTGCCAAAGGTTTGGAGTTTGAGTATGTATTTATGATCAATGGGGTAAAGGATTACTGGGAACCTAGTGCCAAAGGAGGCCGCCAATTTACGTTTCCCGATACGCTGCTGTTGTCCAACCAAACAGATGCCCAAGAAGCGGCTCGTCGTCTTTTTTATGTGGCCATGACCCGCGCGAAGAAGCAATTACAAATTTCTTATTATCAATATAACAGCAAACAAAAATTACAAACCAGTGCCGCTTTTGTAGACGAACTCTTGCAACGGCAGGGCTTGGGTTTAGAATTGGAGGAGCGACAAGCAGAAAATTCGGCACAGTGGCAATTGTTGTTGTTGACCGAAACAGAAGAAAAACCACACGTTGCCTTGCTAGACCAAGCGACGTTGAGTTATTTGTTAGAAGGCTTTCGCTTGAGTATCTCTGCGCTCAACAGTTATTTGCAGTGTCCGTTGAGTTTTTATTATGAATATGTGCTGCGGATTCCTACGCTTTCGAGTCCAGCGGCGGCTTATGGTACTGCTATTCATAATGCCCTGCACCGTTTGTTTGTGGCAGCCATGCGCGATGAAAGCGTGGAATTGCCGCCCGTAGAGCATTTTTTAGAGTTGTTTCGCTTTGAGATGAGCAAGCAGCGGTATTTTTTGACTAAGCGCGTATACGACGAGCGGCTAGAGTTGGGCAATCGGCATTTGCCAGCCTATTACAAAGCACGGCGGCAAAGTTGGTTGCAACAGCTTCAACAATCGACCGTTTGGACAGAAAAGCCTTTCCGCAATGTAGAAGTAGCAGGCGTGCCCATTACAGGCACCATTGACAAGTTAGTCTTTCAGGCAATGGACGGTAGCAAAGCCCTGCATTTGGTGGATTATAAAACGGGCAAACTCAAAGAAGAACGCTTGCGAGGCGTTACTAAAGGCCAGCCCTTTGGGGGCAATTATTGGCGACAATTGTTGTTTTACAAAATTCTAGTCGAACAAGCCAACTTGATGCCCTATGTCGTACGCGCTGCGACTATAGATTACCTAACTCCAACAGAGGAGGGCGTTTTCCCTAGTCGGTCGTTGCAATTTGCTTCGGAAGAAGTGACGGCAGTAGAAGGCATGATCCAACAAACGTATACCCAAATTATGGCCCACAACTTTGCCGAAGGATGTGGCGAGCGCGCTTGCAAATGGTGCAACTTTGCCCAACGCAATCAACTGCCCGATAGTTTTACCAATTTGGAGACAGAACTATTGGACGATAAATAGTAGCAACTTAGAGTCATTCTTTGTGCGCTCTGCTCCTAAAATCATTCGCGCGATACAAAAATATATGGATCGGCATTTTCAAAAAATATTATTTCTTTGGGATAGCTACTCTAGCCTATCTAGCAGTAGAACGACTTCATCCTTTGGCTTTTCTCCTTTTGTATTTTCTACCACTTATTTTTCAAAAAAATCTGATTATTAGCACTTTACAGGTCTTTTCTATAATAAATTAGGAAGTTGGCCTATAGGCTTGATTTTGAGTTCGATGGCCTATTCTTAACAATTTTAGCTAAGTTTTTTTCCAATGAAAAAGCAGTTTTTTGTAGTTATTTTACTATAATTGAGTATTGAATACCCACTCCTTTACTAACACCCAAGACAAATATCCCTGTAGTAGAACTAAAAACTTCGTACCTTACGTGTTTTACACCTCGCAAATCCATCTGAATAATAACTATAAGCAAGATGCTTAACTTTTCCCGACTAGTTATTGCTGTTACCTACAACCTTTTTTCTTTTCTCATAATACCTTAATTATTGTGAAAAACTTACTACTATTTTCAATGCTGGTTGTGCTTCCTTTTTTGACGCAAGCACAAGCCACACAAGTTATTTACGGTGAAGTGACGGACAACCTCACTGGCAAACCTATTAAGAACGTCTCTATCGAGCTGCTGAACTATGTTCCGTTAAAAGTAGCGATCTCCGATGAAAATGGACAGTTCAAACTGGAAGATGTACCAATTGGCAAGCATCGGTTATTAGCGACGCACGAGAATTATGATATTGTCGTTGTTCCCGATGTCTCCGTTACTTCGGGTAAACAAGTAAAGCTAGACATTGGTCTAGAAGAATTAGTGATTAATATGAATGAAGTGGTCATCGCCACTTCTTCTAAAAAGACAACGCGTGACCAACCCAACAACAGTATGGCGTTGCTTGGTATCCGCTCGTTTAACATTGAGGATGTGCGCCGTTACTCAGGATCGCGAAATGACCCCTCTCGTTTGGCGGCCAATTTTGCGGGGGTACACATTGGTAATGATATTGAGAATGGTATCATTGTACGGGGTAATTCACACCTCAATGTACTCTGGCAATTGGAAGGGATGCCCATTCCCAACCCCAACCACTTTTCATTGGCGGGATTGGTCAGTAGCCTTTGGCCGATGATTAATACCAACTTGATGAGCAATTCTGACTTCTTAAACGGTGCTTTTCCTGCCCAGTATGGCAATACAACAGGAGCCGTGTTTGATGTAGGCTTGCGCTCTGGTAACAGAAACATCTATGAGGGAACCATACAATTTGGTTATACAGGTCTAGAAGCGGGTTTTGAAGGGCCTATTTCCAAGAAAGATGGCTCTTCTTTTGTATTTAGTTACCGTTATAGTATATACGATTTGTTACAAACTGCGGGGTTGACGTTGCCAACGGCATTGATTCCAAACAACCAAGATTTATCGTTCAAGGTTGATTTTGGTAATTCTAAGCGCGGCAACTTCTCTATCTTTGGATTGGGTGGTTCAGGTCTTTTTGATTTGGCTCCCGACGATTTAGATTCTAATGATGTAGCCAATCAATTTGCGCGAATTATTCGAGTACAAAAAGATTTGGGCGTGTTGGGTATGAAATACCGCCTCTTCTTATCGTCAGAGAAAAAATCGTACTGGCAGACTACTTTAGGTGGATCGGTAGAGCGCGAGTACTATAGTGAAGATACGCTTACTGCGGATGATCAACGTAACACTGTATTAAATAACGACTTAGAGAATACTAATATCACGTTAGCTTCTTTTGTCAATTTTGGATTCAATTATAACCATACGCTTCGCTTAGGAGTAACAGAAACATTTACGCAAACCAATTCTAAGTTACAAGATCAACTATTCAACCAAGGATTTAGAGATTACGAAGGGGGAACATTGCTCTCCCAAGTGTATGCCCAATACTTGGTACGGATTGGTAAAAAGTTAAAAATAAATGTAGGGGTCAATGCACAGCATTTGCTCCTAAACAACTCCCTCGGTATCGGCCCCCGCTTTGCGCTGAGCTGGCAGCCACTAAGTTCGCACAAATTTAGCTTAGGTTATGGATTGCACCACCAAACACAGCCGCTCATGCTGTACTTTAACGAGTCAGAAGATGCAAACGGCGTGTTACAACCTGTTAACCGCAATTTAGGCTTTACACAAGCTCACCACTTTGTTGGGGCGTACGACTGGGCTATTTTAGACAACTGGCGTCTTAGATTCGAGGGTTACTTTCAGTATTACACCAATGTTCCTATTACAACCTACTCTAGTACCTTTAGTGGTGTAAATATGGGGCAGGAATTAGAATTGCTCTATTTGACGGATTTGGTCAACGAGGGTTTTGCTCGCAACTATGGTTTGGAGTTGACACTAGAGAAATTCTTTAGCAACGATTACTATGGTTTGTTCACGGCAAGTTATATGAATTCTAAATTCCAAGGAAGTGACCAAGTTTGGCGCTTTACTCCCTACAACCGTACGTTTGTATTGAACTTCTTGGCAGGTAAGTCCTTCAAGATTGGGCCTAAGCGCAATAACTTCTTTACGATAGATGCCAACTTCATCTATACTACAGGGCCAAGCTATACGCCTATTGATTTGGAAGAATCAAAGCGCTTTGGTTTTGAGGTTCGTCAGTGGGATTTTGCTTACGAACGCCTAGGGAAAGACTACTTGAGAGCGGATTTGAGAATTGGAGCACAGTTTAATAATTCTAAACGCAATATCTCTCACAGAATATTCTTAGACATTATTAACATCACCAATTTATTCGGACGCGTTAACAAATTACAGCCGTTGTACAATTCTGCTACCCAAACCGTAGAGGAGGTAGACCAGCTTGGATTCTTCCCTGATTTGACCTATCGTTTGACCTTCGGTTTTAAGCCAAAACGCTAGCGATTGTCTTATTTCCAAGAAACGTTACCGTTTGATTGTCATTTTTTTGTCATTTCGTAAAAACGGTCACAAAACAAAATTTCGTATTTGATCCCAGAAACCTTCTTTTTGAAGGTTTCTTTTTTTTGGGCAAAATCTAGCGGTGCAACTAGCTCTTTTCTACCTTTTTAGGGTATTTATTTAAAAAAAGCTAAACAAAATCCAAAATGAAAATGTTATCTTTGTATCCAACGGGGCTTCCCACCCCAATACACTTATTATCGTTTTCCCAACTTTTCACTTGTTTTATCCCTTACTGTTATGTTAGCAATACTACTACAAAGCGCCAAACTACAAGAGCGCACACTGAACTTCCTACTACAATTCTTTTTATTGTCGTTCATTTTTATCGCTTGTGCCGATAGCCTATTTACAGCCGTCCCTATGTGGATGTTAGTTGCTCAAGGTGTGCACTACGGCTTAATCGCCTTGACTGATATTTATGAAGATGACTTCCCAGAAAGCAAAAAGAAAAACTGGGCCTACTTAGCACTTGGTGCCTTCTTTGTATGGGCGATTGCAGCAGGCTTCTACGAAAATGAATTTGTTCGTTTGCACACCTTTATCGTATTGATGGGTAACCTAATGGGCGGTAAAATTGATACCAAATCTTGGAAAATCGTTTTTGCCTTGTACATGGGTACAATTGTAGGCTACGAATTAATGAGCTACGATCTATTGATGGACGGTACACCTATTTTACTATACTTACTAGGTACTACTGCTGTGATTTGCATGTGTGAGCGTCTATCTGAGATCAACCAAAAAGCTTGGATGATTCACTCTTTCATGTTCTTCGCTTGGGCTTTATTCCAAGGAGCTTACTTCCAAGAGGGTGTTTTATTTATCGTAGGTGGATTGGGTTATGAAGTAGTGAAAGTAACCTTTGGTTTCGCTGCTGAAACCAACAACGAAACCACTAAGCGTTTACTATTTTCCTAAGCGTTACCTTTACAAATGCCTACTTAATGCGTAACGTAGACCATCCATCTACCAAGCTTGAAAGTAGATCAGTATGTAGGTGAAAACAAAAGGAACAACAAAAATAAAAGCATCAAATCGGTCTAAGAAACCACCATGACCTGGGAGCAATTTTCCTGAGTCTTTGATGCCTAAGCTCCGTTTGAACATAGACTCCACCAAGTCGCCAAGAATACCAAACAAGGTGCAAATGCAGGCCGCACCAATCCAAAAAGGCAACGAGAGCGCTAACTGTTGAAACAACAAGGAACATAAATAGCCTGTCAGGATAGCACCCGCTACGCCGCTAAATGTTCCCTCCCATGTCTTGTTCGGAGATATGCGAGGGAACATTTTATTTTTGCCAATCTTGGAACCCACCAAGTACGCAAAAACATCGCTCGCCCACACCATAAAGAATACCGCCATCATAAAGTAATTGCCAACGCCACCAAAGGCCGCCAGCGGGTTCCCACAGATCCAAATTGCCAAACTCATAGGAATACCTACATAGACCACTCCAAGGCTCGTAAAAGCGATATTATGGAACGGTTTCAGTGATTTGCCAAAAAGCTCTAGCAAAAACAATAAGGCCATGATAAACGGGAAGAAATAAGCAATCCATATTAACTGGGGCTGGTCAACGATCCAAACCAATGCCGCTAAGACAGGAAAAAAGCTTCCAATGGCAACAAAACTACCATGACGCACTCTGTTGGTGAATGCAGTGCCATCATGCGCTAATAAATGGGTACCCAATTCCCATAAGCAAACGACATTAATCAATAAAAATAGGAGGGCGCAAGTAATTGGATCAAACAAACAGGCCGCAATCATAATGATGCCCATCGTTAGACCAGTAGCTGTTCTTAGTTTTAAACTCATTTTGTTTTAATGATTATAATTTTATTTAAAATAAATGATCTCCAAATTATAGTAAATAATGAAATACTTACTACGGCAACTAACACAGGTACTTCTTTGACGGTACCTATTTCTTCTACCAAGTTAGGATAAAAATAAGGGATGATCACTTGTATCGTATTAAAAAAGAAGTGCATAAGGATGGGCACCCACAAATTTCTAGTATAAACTAGCAAATAGCAGAATAACAAGCCCATTACAAAGCGTGCGGCAAAACCTTCCCATTGAAAATGTATAAACGAAAAAAGCGCAGCGGTTGCAATCGCACTAAAATGTACGTTTTTACTCCAATTTTGTAGAATCCGCTGGATAATTCCTCGAAAAACTAATTCTTCGCCCAAGGCCGCTATTACTCCCAACAGTAAAATGTTGAGCAATAGTTCATAACGGTTGCGCATATTCATAAAAGTCGCCTGCAACTCTAGCTTATCCTGTCCAATCCATTCCTCGGGCAGCACTTGCGTATTCCAATAATACAGCCAAGAGACAAATGGAAATAACACTACAACCGCTGCAAAAGCAGCTAATAGATTTTGAGCTTTTGGAACTTGGTCGAGCTGTAGCATTTTCCAAGCACGACGACGATGCCACCAACCCATGTAAATCAAACTAGGGAGAAAGTAGTTAGACAGATGCCCAATAATTTGCAGGTAGCGCAATTGGTTAACCACGTCACCATCGTTATTCGTTCTGAGTTCACTCAAGATCGAAGTAAAATCAGTCCAGCCATTCGCTTGCATAAAACTCGACAAAACAAGACTTCCCAATAAGGCACAACCCAGCCAAACAAACACAAAGGAGAGGAGTTCCAAAAAAGGATTTTCTGAGCCGATCAATGCTGCTTTATTGGATTCCATGTTGCACGGCTTTTTCGATGGCAGCTAATAAAATGACACAGGCTTTTTTAATTTCTTCTGTGGTGATAATTAAAGGGGGCGCAATGCGAATCGCACTAGCATTGAATAAAAACCAATCACTCACCAAACCTGTACGCAGCGCTTCGTGAATAACAAACAAAACAAAATCATAGGAAGGAAGCTGCACGGCCATTAGTAAGCCCGCCGAACGAACGGCCTGAATAGCGGGATGTTTTAGTTCTTGATGAAATAAATCCGCCTTCTCCTTTACACGGGCGATTATCTCCGATTGCTCCGTCAAAATCTTAAAACTAGCCAAGGCTGCTGCACAACAAACGGGATGTCCCCCAAAAGTAGTAATGTGCCCCAAGTAAGGATTATTTGTTAAGACGCGCATAATTTCCTTAGAAGAAACAAAAGCCCCTAAAGGCATCCCTCCACCAAATCCCTTTGCCAAGAGCAAAATATCAGGCACAATACCATATTGCTCAAACGCAAACAAACTGCCCGTTCGGCCACAGCCTACTTGGATTTCATCCAAAATCAATAAAGCACCAACTTCGGTACAACGCGTCCGCACTTGCTGCAAGTAATCCCCTTCAGGCAATAAAACACCAACTTCCGCTCTAACCGTTTCCATAATCACGCAAGCGGTTCGTTCATCAATCAACGCCAATTCTTCGGCTACATTGAAGGTAATGTGCGCTACATCGGGGAGGAGTGGTCGAAAAGGAGCCGTAAAAAAAGGATCATCCATCAAACTCAATGCACCGTGAGTAGAACCATGGTAAGCTTGCTTACAAGCGACAATCTTGGAACGCCCTGTATAACGCTTCGCTAATTTTAAGGCTCCTTCAGTCGCTTCTGTTCCAGAGTTGACAAAGTAGGTGCAATTTAAGTTATCGGGTAAATGACGTTGTAATAACTCGGCGAGCTGTACTTGTGGGGAGAGAATAAATTCGCCATAGACCAAGGTGTGCAAATACTTATCAGCTTGTTCTTTTATAGCGCTAATAATAGCAGGGTGGTTGTGTCCCAAATTACTCACACTAATTCCAGCAATTAGGTCCAAATGCGGCCGATCTTCTTGATCGTATAAATAAACGCCCTCGGCGCGGGTCACTTCTAAAGATAGCGGCGCATCGTTTGTTTGTGCGACATGATTTAAAAACAATTGCCGTTGTGTTATCATTTTTTTCTGTTAATTTTAGGCCTGCAAAAAAGCTACAGGTCAACAAATTTACGCAATGCTATCGTTTAATGTAGAATATCTGAAGCGAAATTAAAGCAGTCTTGTAGAATATCTTTAAGCCATTCATTAATCTAAGAGGAGAGAAGCTCTCTATTTATACGCGTATGAAATTTAAATCAAACTTTAAAGTAATTGCCCCCGCTACTATTTCCGACTTGGGTTGTGGGTTGGATATTTTTGGAGTTGCCTTATCGGGTGTGTACGATGAAGTCTTGGTAAAACCTACTCCAAAAGACCATATCCACCTGACAAAAATCACGAGCAATAAGATGGAACTGTCTTATAAAGTCGAAGAAAATGCGGCGGGCATAGCCGCCCAAGGAGTGTTGGATCACCTCAAACAGGAACACAATTTAGACCCTAAGTGGGGCTTGGAACTGCAACTAAAAAAGCGTATCCCAATGGGACGGGGATTAGGGTCGAGCGCGGCAAGTGCTGTTGCCGCAGCGATGGCTGTCAATCTAGCTTTTGGAGTCGACTTAGAAAAACGGGAGTTATTGCCATTTATTCTAAAAGGAGAACAATTAGCTGAAAAGCGTTCTCGCCTGAATGCGGTAGCAGCAGCTCTACTAGGAGGAATGTTTATGGTGCGAGATCATGAAGAACTTGATTTTTACCGCTTACCTTTAATTCGAGGTTTGCAACTGGTTGTGATCTATCCACGGAGTATTATGACAACACAAGTAAGCCGTCGCCAACAATTGCCAGCACAAGTCGCGCTTCAATTGGCTAGCCAGCAAGGTGCCCAAACAGCTGCACTGGTGCAAGCTTTTTATACCTCTAATTTATCGTTGCTTTCTTCTGCCATTAGTAGCAATCCTTTAGAAGAATACTGGAAAGGAGAGACTCCTTACTTTGAAGAATTGAAAGAAGCAGCATTGGCTAATCGGGCGCTGGGGTGCAGCCTAGCAGGCAAGGGGACAGCTGTATTCGCTCTTTGCAAGAATAGCTTAGAAGCAAGTCAAGTAGAACAAGCCATGCATCAAGTTTATAAGAAAAGGAAGGTGCGCCACAATAGCTTTGTAGCCGCCATAGATCATGAAGGAACTAGGATTGCTTAGTGTTCCACGTGGAACATCAACACATTTTACAGCAGATTGTATCAAAAGAAAGAGGAGATGTTCCACGTGGAACATCTCCTCTTTTGTATAAAACTACTAGTGCTTGTTCTTTTCAAAATAGACTATGTTCCACGTGGAACATATAATTCACCACTCTTGCTATTTCAAAATTAGCTCCTCCTGCCCTTCTGAAGCGACATGTCTAGTGTAGCCTTGGTCTCTATCTTCCCTAAACTTGACATAGTTTCGCTGACCATTCTTATGGGCAATTAGAATATCATTCTTCAATTTCAGGGTCTTAATGTTATTCACTTTGGGGACTTCTAGCAAGACCCAAATAGCATAAAAATCTTCTTGGGTTGTCTTTCTAGTGATATAACGAAAAGGCTTTTTCTTTCCATTCACCTCTACTACGAAATGCTCTTCTAAGTAATCCTTAATCATACTTGTAGCATCCTGATGCTCTCGATCTGTCCCAATTTCTACCACTGTCCCCTCCTCTTCACTCAGCACTTCCCCCAAGTCATCGCTAAATATTTTGATAGCAATCTCTAGTGTTTTTGCTTTTTTGTTGTAATCCATCTCGGTGGTGGTTAAATAAATTGGGTGTGCTGAAAAAGACAGTAGCGCAATTGCTAAACAACAATAGCCCGCAAAAAAGTATTTCATAACTCTAGTTTGTAATAAAAAAATAAGCCCCAAGCCTCCCCTAATATTTCTAAAAAGTGTAGCTGTAAATGTAATTTTTTCTTGGGTACCTTCCAATTTGTGTTGTACTTTTGTAGCGTTCTAGGTACTTACTCTGGAGCAATTTGTTTTATTTTCGATTGACAAAATAATTTTCCATGAACGACTTTTCTTTTTTCTTTCAGCAAGGACTAAGCCATATTTCGGATGTCAATGCTTACGATCACATCTTGTTTATTGTGGCTTTGGCAGCGCTGCATAGTTTGAGTAATTGGCGAGCATTGGTTTATTTGGTCACTGCTTTTACAGTTGGCCACTCTTTAGCGTTGGCTCTGGCTACCTTCAGGGTGGTACAAGCCAACACCCAATTGATTGAGTTTTTGATTCCTCTTAGTATCATTAGTACTTGCTTATGGAACATCTTTCGAGTTCTTCGGAACTATGAACCGGGGGCGGCCAAACGAGAAAACGATAATATTTTAGAGGACCAGCTAACCAAACCTATGAAGATCCTATCGGTCAAGCGGAGTAGTTTACTGTATATGATCGTCATTTTATTTGGGTTGATCCACGGGTTGGGCTTTTCCAACTACTTGCGTTTTTTGCTTTCAGAAGGAGAAAGTATCGTCGTTCCTCTATTGGGATTCAACGTTGGTCTAGAGCTTGGTCAAATCCTGATCTTATTCGTGGCATTACTAATAAATTTCGTATTTTTAGACCTTGCTAAAATTTCTTTTCGCATCTGGGCAATTTTAGTATCTCTGCTCGTCTTTTTCCTCAGTATTCCAATTGCAGTCGAAACAGGAGCACTTTTATTCTCTACAGGTGGCTAACTTTTTTTTAAACTACTATCTGCTAAACTAGCACAATCATGCTTAAACAGTTTCTACTACTACTTCTTATAGCGAGTTCAGCACTGTTGTTGAATGCCCAAGATCCTAATCAAGGCGCTACGAAGTTCCACCAACTTTACGAAGAATTACCAACGCCCAATATGTATCGCAATGCAGCAGGGGCTCCTGGTTATGCCTATTGGCAGCAGCGCGCTGACTACGATATGAAAATCGAAATAGATGATTTGAAGCAACGCATTATGGGCGACGAAACCATTACTTATTACAACAACTCCCCTGATGCTTTGACGTATTTGTGGATACAGTTGGATCAAAATGTCCGTGCTAAAACGTCCGATTCTCATAAAATCAAAACGGGAAAGATGCGCTCTGAAATGAGCTTTCAGGAACTAGATGCCACCTACCACCACGAGTTTGATGGCGGGTTTAAGATAGAATCAGTAAAGGACAAGAAGGGAGCTGGTATGAATTATACCATCAATAAAACGATGATGCGGATTGACTTGGCAGAGCCCTTGAAGCCAAACAGCAAACTATCGTTTTCCATTAAGTGGTCTTACAACATCAATGATGGCGCTAACTACGGTGGCCGTTCTGGATACGAGCACTTTCCTGAAGAAGATAACTACATGTACCACATTGCACAGTTCTATCCAAGAATGTGTTCTTACAACGATGTAGATGGCTGGCAGAACAAGCAATTCTTAGGTCGTGGAGAGTTCACGTTGTCTTTTGGTAATTTCAAAGTAGCC
Source organism: uncultured Saprospiraceae bacterium (assembly GCA_963837355.1). Classification (GTDB taxonomy): domain Bacteria; phylum Bacteroidota; class Bacteroidia; order Chitinophagales; family Saprospiraceae; genus Aureispira. Next base: position 462,214 of record CAWIMY010000002.1, read on the forward strand.
ATTACTGCCCCTGCGGATCATACGGTGGGCGCAACAGGTGTGTTGAAAAACTACAAGGACTTGATGACAAAAACACAATTAGAGCGTTGGGAAACCTCTAAAACTTCTGACAAGCCAGTGATGATTATCACACAAGCAGAAGCGGAGGAAATTGAAAAAACTAAATCTACCGCCAAGAAAACATGGGTCTTTGAAGCAGAAAATGTCCGTGACTTTGGATTCTGTTCTTCTCGTAAATTTATCTGGGATGCACAAGGCGTAAAGTTTGGTGACCGTACGGTAATGGCCATGTCTTACTATCCTAAAGAAGGCAACCCACTGTGGGAGCAATATTCTACTCGTGCTATTGTACATACGTTGAACGTCTACTCTAGATACACTTTTGATTATCCCTACCCTACTGCTATTTCTACCCACGCCAATTTTACAGGCATGGAATATCCTATGATTTGCTTCAACTTTGGCCGCCCTCGTCCTGATGGTAGTTACTCAGAGCGCTTGAAATATGGGATGATTGGCGTTATCATTCACGAAGTAGGTCACAACTATTTCCCGATGATTGTCAACTCGGATGAACGCCAATGGACTTGGATGGATGAAGGGTTGAACACTTTTTTGCAGTACTTGACTGAGACCGAATGGGAACGTGACTTCCCTACTCGTAGAGGTCCCGCAGAAAATATCGTCAACTATATGAAAGGCGATAAGAGCAACATTGTACCCATTATGTCTAACTCTGAATCGATTCTACAATTCGGAAACAACGCTTACGGCAAACCTGCTACGGCCCTTAATATTCTACGCGAAACCATCATGGGTCGCGAGTTGTTTGATTATGCCTTTAAGGAATATGCCAACCGTTGGAAATTTAAACACCCCTCACCTGCCGACTTTTTCCGCACGATGGAAGATGCTTCAGGGGTAGATTTGGATTGGTTCTGGAGAGGTTGGTTTTATTCAACAGACCACGTAGATATTGCTATTAGCAACGTCGCTACTTACAGTATCAATAGTTACGACATGGACAAAGAAATGGCGATGAAGAAAAAACAAGATGGTCAAGTTCCTCAGCGCGGTATTTCTGAAATTCGTAACAACGATGAGAAAGCAGTAAAACAAACGCTCATGGAAAAATACCCAGAGCTTCGCGATAAGTACAACGACCGTGACGCTTACCGTGTCAGTCCTGAAATGAAAAAACGCGCCGAAGAAACACGCGCTAATATGTCGGACAAAGAACGCGCCTTAGCCGATCAGGGATATGTATACTATGAAATAGAGTTTACCAACGAAGGTGGTTTGGTTATGCCCATTATCATGGAAATGACGTATGCTGATGGCACTTCTGAAATTGTTCGCATTCCAGCAGAAATTTGGAAAGCCCGCGCTGATAAAGTCACCAAAGTTTTTCCACGTACCAAGGAATTGACAAAGATCATTTTGGATCCTTTCTTGGAAACAGCAGATACAGATCGCAGCAACAATTATTATCCTGCAAGAGCAGAGCCCACGCGCTTTGAATTGTTGCAAGGTCAACGCTAGTAATGTCATAACTCACCAACCTGTTTAACAACAATAAAAAAAGGAACGCTAAATATAGCGTTCCTTTTTATTTTTAAAATAAAAATAAGTTATTTCCTTTAAGAAGGAGAGAAGCCATCATTTCAAAACCATCTCCTTAAGCATAAGCTGCAACGGTCAACCCAAAAGCCAATAAACCAACAATGGTAGACAATAGATTAATCACTGCCCCAAAGCCCACGCTTGGTACACGATCACTGTGAAGGTCTAATTTACCAATTCCGCTAATGCCATCGTAAACAACATTGCTATCGGGATTAGAGGGATCGTATAAAATCAACTCTGTTTCTTCATCTTCTACGGCTTCTGATACATGGGTTTCCGTTTTGGCGATGTGAGAGCGCCCATCCACTTCAAAAGCAAATTCGTAGGCATAGATCGGTTCGTCGTTAATACGGCCTCCTGTGTCCTTGTAGCGCAATATTTTGCCCCTTGCAGGTCTTCCTAGCTTCAGCAAGCGCAAAACCTTGGCATTCTTGCGTATAGAACCCAAATACAGAACGATGCCAATCAGGGGAAAGAGAAGTACTAGAATAACCCAAGCGGAAAACATTTCTTGGCGCATTCCAACGATGCGTGCCCGACTCCGATTTTTATCTTTGTATTCTACAGGTATACTAACATCCACGCCTGTTTGATGGTATTGAGAGCGATAAATATCGCTAGAACGGCCTTGATAAGACTGCCCATCAACATTATAGGTGAAGTAGTAGTAATAAATGGGCTCGTCGTCAATGCTTGCATTAGTTTCTTCAATCTCTTGTAGTACCCCTTGTGTGGCTACCCAGTTCCCATCAAATTTGAATAAATTCAGCGCTTCTGAATTCCATACAAACACGGCGCTTAAGGGAAGACCTAGCCAGAAAAAGAAAGCTCCAATTTGCAGGACAATTCCACCAAACAATACTTTGAGTTGTGTGGAGAAAGGGACTTGACGTTTTTTGACGTGTCCGAAAGATGCCTTAGTGTTGTTCATTCTTATGATTTTAGTAGGGTTTATCTACTTTTGGTGGATATAATCCTCCCTTAGCGATACACTGCTTAATTTCTATAGCTACTCCAATAAGCGGGTATTGCCGCAACTAGAATCTAAGTTAACAATAATATGGAGCCGTTAAAAGGATCTATGGACAACAAATTATTCGGAAAAACGATCCTGTGTTCTCCAAATAAGATTATCCTTTTAGCAGTGAGTATTAAATACTTTACTTTTGTTCTATTATCGTCAAATCCCTTTGTTTTATTACGGAAAGACCAAGCAACTTTCGCAAAAAAAAATTGTTGTAGCAACTTATCATTATCAAGAGGTTATTCTACCATTTCCCGCTCCATTAGCCTTCTTTTTATCCTTTGACAATAATACAAGAGCGCTTGGTAGGAAATAAACTACTGCTCGTCCATTTTATTTTGAACAAAGCGTAAAGGGTAAGACTTTTGCAGTCGTTTCTAAAATCCAAATCTAGGTCATACAAGCATTCATTCCACAGGTAAACCGCCTGCGATGCATTACTTATTCTCAAATCAATAATTATTATGAAAATTTGGAGCTTAACCATCCTGTTAGCTTTGATGGTGGTTACTTTACAAGCACAAGACAAAGCTACCCTGAGTGGTTATGTTAAAGATGCTGCCTCAGGTGAAGAACTCATTGGAGCCACGGTTGTCGTAAAAGGAACGTCCTTGGGCGCTTCCACCAACATTTACGGCTTTTATTCCATTACCTTGGATAAGGGCAACTATGAGTTTGAGGTCAACTACTTGGGTTACCAACCCGAAACCATTTCAGTTGATCTACAGGAGAATGTGGTTATGGATTTAGAATTGAGTACAGGAGCCAAAGACATCGACATCGTAGAGGTGACGGCAGAAGAGGAAGACGGTTCCATTTTGGAAGAAGCAGGCGTGGGTACCGTCAAAATCAATGTCAAGAAATTAGAAACGCTGCCTGTATTTTTTGGAGAGAAAGACATCTTGAAAAGTATACAACTGCTCCCTGGTATTAGTGCCGCGAGTGAAGGCAGTACAGGCTTGACTGTACGCGGGGGCAAACCCGACCAAAACTTGATTCTATTGGATGAAGCGACGGTCTACAACCCTTCTCACTTCTTAGGCTTTTTCTCCGTGTTCAACTCGGATGCCCTCAAAGATTTGACCGTTTACAAAGGTGGAATTCCTGCCCAATATGGAGGGCGTGCCTCTTCGGTTTTGGACATTTACATGAAAAATGGCAACAAGAAGAAATTTGGTCTATCAGGTGGATTGGGGTTGATTTCCTCTCGCTTGACCTTTGAAGGGCCGATTGTTAAGGACAAAGGTTCCTTCATTCTTTCGGGACGGGCCACGTACTTGGATTTGTTATTGCGCGTGGGAGATCCAGAGCGTTTTGGCGACTTGGGCTTAGGCTTTTGGGATTTAAACCTCAAAGCCAATTACAGCTTTGGTACCAAAGACCGCTTGTTTATCTCTGGTTATGCAGGGCGAGACAATTTTGGGTTTGGGAGCTTTGGCCTCAACTATGGTAACTACACGGTTACAGCACGTTGGAACCATACTTTTACAGAAAAATTATTCACCAATACCTCGTTTTTCTTTAGCGATTATTACTATGGGTATAACATTGGTCGGGCAGGCCAAGACTTTACGATTGAAGCGGGTATTCGCGATTTTGCGCTCAAGCAAGATTACAGCTTTTACGCCAATCCTAAAAGTACGTTTCGCTTTGGATTTAACGTGACCTTGCACCGCTTTCAACCGAGCCAATTGCGCTCTTCCAACGACAGAATTCGAAGTTTGATTGCTGCTCCTCAGAATGGGTTAGAGAGTGGCGTGTATTTGGGACATGAATGGCGGATTTCGGATAAGCTAAAAGCCGTCTATGGGTTGCGCTTGTCGATGTTCAACCAAATTGGCCCAGAGGATGTTTTTGCATTTGATGAAGACAACAACATCACCGATACTACAAGTTATGGAGCCTTGGAACACATTCAATCGTATTTTGGAATAGAGCCTCGCTTGGCCTTGACCTACGAATTAAATAACACAACGTCTTTTGAATTTGGGTACCACCGCATTCACCAATACCTACACTTATTGAGCAATAGCAACGCTGGTTTTCCAAACGATATTTGGGTACCCAGTACACAGAATATTCGACCAGAAATCGCTGACCAAGTTAGTTTAGGCGTTAAGCAGTCCCTGTTCAAGGACAAATTATCTATTAGCTTGGAAGGCTATTATAAATACCTACAAAACCAAGTAGATTACGAAAATGGAGCCGATATTTTGCTCAACCCAAAAATCGAAAGTCAAATCCTAAATGGTTTGGGCTGGTCGTATGGGGCAGAGTTATTGGTTCAAACGCAGTTGGGTAATTTTAATGGTTGGATTAGCTACACGCTTTCTAGAACACAGTACAAATTTGACGAAATCAACCGAGGCAATCCCTACCCTGCTCGCCAAGACCGTACCCACGATATTGCGATTGTAGGAACGTACGAGTTAAAAAAACGTTGGGTTTTCTCTGCTTCTTGGATTTACCAAACAGGTAATGCGGTAACGTTTCCCAGCGGCAAATACGAAGTCAATGGACAAGCAGTCAGCTACTTTACCGAGCGCAATGGGTATCGTTTTCCTGCTTCCCACCGTTTAGATTTGGCCGTTACTTTCCGCAACAAACCTAGCAGAAAATTCCAGTCGAGCTTTACCGTAGGCGTGTACAATGCGTACAACCGTTTCAACCCTTACTTTATTGATTTCCGTCCCAGTGAAGACGACCCCAACCGCACAGAAGCGGTACAGATCAGTCTATTTGGAATTGTTCCAACGGTAACTTGGAACTTCTCGTTTTAAAAAATCTCCACGCTCCTATTTGGACGTTCCTATAATACATATAACTATGACTATTCGTTATTTATTTTCTTTGGTGGCCTTACTCGCGCTCTCTGCCAGTTGCGAGAAAGTGATTGATATCAACATCAACGATGCCAACCCCTTGCCTGTAATAGAGTCTTATATTGAGAATGATTCGGCTTGCTATGCGTTACTAACCTACACTAGTAATTTCTTTGGTAGCAGCAATTCGCCGATTATTAGCGATGCGGTTATTACCATCAGCGATGGACAAGGCAACAGTGAGCAGCTTACCTACGAAGGAGAAGGCATTTACAGAGGCAGCACAGTTCGCGGTATTATTGGCCGTACCTATACCTTAGACGTTACCATTGCAGGGGCCACTTATATCGCTTCTTCTACTATGCCGCCGCTAGTTCCTATTGATAGCTTTTCCGTACAAAACCTGAGCAGCTTTTTTGGCGGTGGTGGTTCTGGTCCTGAACGCTACTGGGCCTACGTCAACTATACTGATCCAGCAGTAGAGCAGAATTATTACGCGGTGCGTACCACTTATTTCGACTCTACGGATACGGGAGGAAAATTTATCACAGATTATAGAATCGCCGACGATGATTTGAGTAACGGCATCTCTACCCGCAGCTTTACCACCACCAATCCTTTTGTATCAGGCGATACGCTATCTACCGAATTGGCGAGTTTGGATAAAGCAACCCACTTCTATTTCAAGACCTTGGAAGATGCCCTAACAGGGGGCTTTGGCAGCGCAGCACCGAGTAACCCTGTGACCAATTTTTCAGAAGGAGCCTTGGGCTATTTTGGTGCTTGGAGCAAAGATGTTAGCATCTATGTTGTCCCGTAATGGTTTGTCATAATTTTATCATAATAAAGTAACCCTTGGCATTGTTTGTGTGTAAAAGCCACCAAATAAGCCGATGAATAACGTTGTCGTGCGCTGCATGGCAACGTTGTTTTTTTAAGTAGGTCGAATCATAGCAATCGCTCGATAAAAACGGAACCTCCCTCCCTAACGACCTGTACGCTCAGAGCGGCGGTCTTGGATGCGTTGTAACAGCTCCTTCTTGAAACGTTGCTCGACGTGCATCAATTGGGCAATTTGTTGCCAAGAAATAACTTGCTCAAACCGCTCTAAATAACTGCGTTTGACAACCGCTTGCTGTGCTTCTGTCTCTAATTTTTTATTGATCCAAGCCTTGATTTCGTCGTCGCTAGCGGTAGCGAAATCAGGGCGTTTTTTTCCTTGTCGGCGAAGTGTTCTCAACTCTTCTTCTAATTGATTGTACAGTGGCCAAAACACTTTGGCTTGTTGGGCAGTCAAGGCTAGTTCTTCCGTAATAAAGGCCACTTTGAGCGCTTCCATGCGCTCGCGCTTAGAATCCGAGCGCTGCGCAGAACAGGCCATCGTCAAGGTAGTAAACAAGAGGCTGAATAATAGAATTCGTATGGTCATGGTAGTAGTATTGTTGTAAGGATAATTAGAACCAATCTTCTTCTAAACTAAGGTCATCGGTTGTCAATTCCTTTAATAAATCGTCGCTTTGGGTACTCTCTAGTGCTTTATCAAAGCTGCTTTTGCTGCTAGCAGGGATTGGCGTTGGCGTTGGCGCAAGGATAATTTTCTCTTGCCACTTCTCCAAGACAGCCGTTTCGGCCATTGCCACCAAGTCCTCGTCGGTAAAATCTTCTAAGTTTTGCTCAATGTATTGATCAATTTCTTGGGTAGATAGTTCGGCAAAATCAGCTGTTATCGCTGGTGTTGTTGTCCATGTTCCTCCTACCCAAAGCAAGAGTAATAAGGCAGGCACTGCTAAGGCGGTGAGCGGTTTCCACAGCCTTTGCCACCACGCACCAAAGTCACTAGGTGGTTGGATAGGCGCAGCGGGTTCCAAACTCTGTTCGGTGGCAAGACGCTGTTGCAAACGCGCTTCAAAATTCTGAAAATAATTGTTAGGAACATCAGTTTCGCGGCGCTCTTTGTCTAACAGTCCTTTCAAGTGGGGTGCCAACTCCTCAAATTCTTGGTTGTTTTGATTGTCTTTCATACTATTTAGTCGATGTATTGAAGCACAAAGGCTTCTATTTTTTTAACGGCATGGTGGTAAGAGGCTTTGAGGCCGCCAACCGAAGTGCCTGATCGTTTAGCAATTTCTTGGTACGTCAAGTCCTCGTAATAACGCCATATAAACACTTGCTGCTGTTTTTGGGGCAATGTTGCTAAGGCGCGTTGCAGAAGTTGGGTGATTTGATCGCCATCTAGGCTATCCGTACTCCCTAGATGCTTGCCTGTTTGCTCGTCTAAGGCCACAATAGCGCGGCGCTGCTGCTTTTTTAGGTGGCTCAAACTCTCGTTGGTCGCAATACGATGCATCCAAGTATACAGGGCGGCATCACCTCTAAATTTTTGAATGCCTTTATAGATTTTAATAAACGTATTCTGTAAAACCTCGTCTGCCTCGTGGTGTTGCCCGACCATAGAGCGGATGTGCCAATACAGACGCTCTTGATACGTTTGTACCAAACTGCTGAATCCTTGTTCAAAGCTTTGAGCTTTTCTTAACTGTGAAAGGATTTTTTTTTCTGTATCTTTGTTGTGCTCCTGATGCTTCGACAAGGGACCTTTTTTTTATAACAATAAACAAGGTGGTTGTTATTCTATAGACTCTAGCTTTTGCTAAAGGTTTAAAGCTCCCCCTCGTTTTCTTTGTTTTTTTATTATTCCTAATCCACTTTTTGGACAACCTTCTACCTGCTATTTGTTTACCTCACTGTAATACCTTCCTTAAACTGCTCTAAGCGCTCCTACGTATGTTTTCTTCTAAGACTTCTAATAAGGCACTTTCTATTGTTTCTCAAGCTCTTGTTCCGTTACCAAACACGGCTTACCAAATACAGTTGGCCAGCAGTATTAGCCATTTAGCGGAAGCTTGGAAAAAAGCAGCTCCCCAAGACAATCTGTTTTTGCAATATGATTATTTAAATGCCTTGGAACAATTTCCACCAGAGGAAATGACGTTCAAGTACGCTATTATTTACAAAGAGCAAGAAGCAGTCGCCGTGTTGTACAACCAAATTTTCCACTTGAATGTGGAGGCGAGTATGCAGCAAAACAAAGAGGCCGAAAAATTGGGTGAAGAGGGCAGTACAAAACCTGTGCGCTGTATTATCAAGGCGTTTCGGGATGCTATGAAGCGTTGGTTTTTGAAACGAGCGGAGTTTAATCTATTGATCTGTGGCAACTTGTTGTTGACAGGGGAATATGGCTCTTATTTTGTGCCCTCTATCAAGGAGGCCGAACAAGCCCTTATTTTACAACGAAGTTTGGAGTTTACCCAACAAGTTCTAGATAAGGAAGGTACTAAAATCAGTGTACATTTGCTCAAAGACTACGCGACAGAACGCTCTGCTGAACTAAAAGAAAATCTACAAAAACAAACTTACCATCCGTTTTTGATGCAACCTAGTATGTACTTAGACCTCCGCCCCCATTGGAGCAGCTTTGAGCAGTATTTAGAGGATATGAGTTCCAAGTACCGCGTTCGCGCCAAGCGGGCTCGAAAAAAAGGCGCGGCCATTACCAAAAAAATCTTGACCTTAGAAGAAATTCAAGAAAACGAGGTAGAGATTTATGCGCTGTACAAGTCAATTGCAGACAAGGCAGGCTTTAATGCTTTCTTATTACACCCCCAATATTTTACCATGCTCCAACAGCATTTAGGCAGCCGTTACCGCTTGACGGGCTACTACATCGAGGGGCAATTGGTAGCGTTTTATACTGCTATTTTTAACGGTAAGGAAATGGATGCCCATTTCTTGGGAGTAGACGAAGCCTTCAACCGCGAGCATCAAGTCTACCTCAACATTCTCTACGATTTGGTCAATCTAGGCATCGAATCCAACGCAGAGCACATTGATTTTGCCCGCACAGCACTAGAAATTAAAAGCTCTGTTGGCGCTGTTTCTAAAGATCTTTTATGTTTCTTTAAACACCGCAACACCTTGTCTAGCAAGGTTATTCAATTGGTCTTTGACAGCCTCAACCCCAAAGAAGAATGGCAGCCCCGACAGCCCTTCAAAGTGGATAAAGCGTCCGTGAGTTAGTTTCAGTAGTTTTTTATTTTTCGTTCACGATTTGTGAATGATGTGGGTTTGTTATTCGTTATAAGGGGATCCACTCACTATAACTTATTTTATTATGAACCATGCGTTAAAATCCCAAGACCTCGCCGTTGTTTACAGCATTCTACTAAAACGAGAGCAACCGTGGAGTTATAGCCAATTAAGTGCGCAGCTATATTATTAGCAAAACTAGTGTTAGTAATTCTATTCAGCGACTGAAATATGCGCGGTTGTTGTTGGAAATGAATCAAGAAATTATTGTTGGGAGAAGAGCATTATTAGAATTTACGATACATGGACTCGCTTATGCTTTTCCTACTCACGTAGGAAAAAAAGTAAAAGGTATTCCTACGAGTTATAATGTTGCCCCACTAGATAAGCAAATTGTATCAAACGGTAGAAACATGGTTTGGGAATCTACAGAAGGAGAAATGGAAGGTTATCAAGTAATTCCCTTGTATAATAACGCTCCTAAAGCAGCTTTGAAGCAGGTAGAATTTCACAAAGTATTAGCCTTAGTGGATAGTATACGCTTACAACATTCCAGATCTTACCAGTTAGCAAAGACCTATCTAACAGACTTAATAAAAAATAAGAACTACGAACTAATAGAGGACGCTTAAGGAGAACAATATTAGCATCCTCGCCCTAGGCCCCGATATTGGCGGGCAAGAAGGAGCAAAACACACTTACCAACGCTTACAACACCTTGCAGCACTCTAACAACACCTATCCCAATCGCCCCCGCAGGGCCTTCCACAAATCTACCACTGTTTGTACCGCTTCGCGTGGCGCAAGACTATTATCGGCGCGATACTGCTTCAAAAGTGCTTGTAGTGTTGCTTTGGGTGCGGCCAATTGCGCTTTGGATAAGCTGCCGCCTTGGTTTTGAAAAGTCTCTAAAGTGGTTTGGAGTTGTCCTAATGCAGTTTCAAAATCAGGCTCCTCCTCTGGCTCCACAGCTGTTTGCCACGCGGCCCATTCCTGCTCAGACAATATAACCCCAGGTCGATTACCAAATAGCGCCTTTGATTTTTTGAGAAATTTACTCCAGCCTGTGGCTGGTATTTTGGAGCGCAGTGGCACTAAGTACAACAGCTCTTGGCCGTCTTTTTTTTCTACAAAGGCAATGCCCGACGCGGCTTCTTTGAGGCTTTCGGAGAAGCGCTTTTCTTGTCCGCCCGCTTTAGTTTCTACCTTTTCAAAATGCTTTTGCAGCTTGGTATGGATACCAAAGTCTATAAAATGTCCTTTGGGCTCTCCTGGCTGGTCATCAAAATAATTTAGAATTAAATGAAACGGCGTGGTTTGTCCCAAGCGATTGGAGAGGCGACCACAGCAGGCACGCGCACGGTTTTTGACCGTAACTGTCGTCAAATGTGTGGTAGAACGGTCGCGCTTATCGAAGACTTTAAAATTCAATTTACTTTTGAACATGCAGCAGTGTCTGTGGGATAAAAAAATTAGGCTTCTTCAAGGAAAGGCCAATAATAGAGCTAAAGTAACCATTTAATACTAGTAATCCAAGGCTTTATAGTTTCTATCCTCTTAGTGGCGTGTACCAAAAGTATTCTACCAAAAAACGCAGGCTGTTCCTATCCACTAAAATCCTCCCAACTCCATAAGACTAGTTTTTTTAGAGGGCTTTTTTGGAATTCTCTTTAGAATGACGTAGTTTTGTTATTCGTGAAGTTTTATTAAACAACTTCATGACCATCTTATGAATGAACAACATCTCTATATAATTAACAGCATTATTATTAGCGCTTCAGGTATTATCTGTTTGTGTTGATTGACGCTGCCCGCAATCAATGAAGCTCTAACAGATACAATTTGTTAGAGCTTTTTTATTTTTGTTCTGTAGTGGGTGGAGTAAAGTCGAGATCCGCTACCAAACAACTCTTCCTTATTAATAGTATCAATTAATTAATCGTGAACAAGTACAAAGAATACCAACAGCTGGATTTGCCCCAAATCGATCGGGAATTACTCGAATTTTGGAAAGAGCGACAGATTTTTGAAAAAAGTATGAGCGAGCGGGAAGACTGCCCGAACTTTGTTTTTTTTGAAGGCCCGCCGTCTGCTAATGGTAAACCAGGCATTCACCACGTCTTGGCGCGCTCTGTCAAAGATGTTTTTTGTCGCTTCCAAACCATGCAAGGCAAACTCGTCCGCCGCAAAGCAGGTTGGGATACCCACGGACTGCCCATCGAATTGGCCGTGGAGAAAGAACTCCAAATCACTAAGGAAGATATTGGACACAAAATCTCTGTTGACGATTACAACAAGGCTTGTAAGGAAACGGTCATGCGCTACAAGAATATGTGGGATGAATTGACAGTCAAAATGGGCTATTGGGTAGATATGAGCGAGCCTTATGTGACCTATGAGAACAATTACATCGAATCGGTGTGGTGGCTCTTAAACAAGTTGTACAAAGATAATATGCTCTATAAAGGCTATACCATCCAACCCTATTCGCCTGCGGCGGGTACAGGACTGAGTACGCACGAGCTCAATATGCCTGGTTGTTACAAAGACGTTACGGATACCACCGTCGTGGCGCAGTTCAAGGTCAAGCCTAATAATTTGCTGCCAGCAGATACTTATTTTCTCGCTTGGACAACGACCCCTTGGACCCTGCCTTCTAATACCGCCTTGTGTGTCGGTCCAAAAATCGACTACGTGTCGGTAAAAACCTACAACCAATATACGGGCCTTCCCATGCACGTGGTGTTGGCGAAAGCCTTGGTGGCGAAGCAATTCAGTGGCAAATACAAAGCCAGCAGCGACCAACTGCCAATGGAAAGCTATCAACTAGGCGATAAGCACATTCCCTTCACTGTCGTGGCCGAATACAAAGGAACTGATTTGATTGGCCTTTCTTACGAGCAGTTGATGCCTTTTGCTCAGCCCGACGATAAAGAAATGGTGCCCTTCCGCGTCATCGGTGGCAATTTTGTTACGACCGTAGACGGAACAGGAATCGTCCACATTGCCCCTACTTTTGGGGGGGACGATGCAATGGTGGCCAAAGTGGCAAAGATCCCGCCGATGTTGGTCAAAAATGAAGAGGGAGAATTGGTTCCCTTAGTGGATTTGCAAGGAAAATTTCGCCCTGAAATGGGAGAATATGCAGGCCATTACATCAAAAACGAATATTACAAAGAAGGCCAAGCCCCCGAAAAATCAATGGACGTTCAGTTGGCGATCCAATTAAAAACGGAAAACAAAGCCTTCAAAGTAGAGAAATACAAGCACAGCTATCCGCACTGTTGGCGGACAGACAAACCCGTGTTGTACTATCCCTTGGATTCTTGGTTTGTGCGCGCCACAGCCAAGAAGGAACGCATGTCCGAATTGAACAAAACCATCAACTGGAAGCCTGCTTCCACAGGCGAAAAACGCTTCGGTGGTTGGTTGGACAACTTGCAAGATTGGAACCTCTCGCGCTCGCGTTATTGGGGAATCCCCTTGCCTATCTGGCGCAGCGAGAACGAAGAATTGTGCATCGGTTCCATCGAGGAATTGCGCCAAGCCATCGAAAAGGCCAACGCCGCCTTGAATCTATCGCAGGAAGTGCCCAAAGATTTGCACCGTCCTTACATTGACGCTGTGGTCTTAGTGAGCTCTACAGGCGAAAAAATGTACCGCGAAACCGACTTAATTGATGTTTGGTTTGATAGTGGTTCGATGCCGTACGCGCAGTGGCATTATCCCTTTGAGAACAAAGAACTCATTGACAATGCGCTCCAAAACAGCCCTACAGGCGAACGCGCTTTTCCTGCCGATTTTATCGCTGAAGGCGTTGATCAAACGCGTGGTTGGTTTTATACCTTACATGCCATTTCTACCATGTGCTTTGATACCATTGCTTATAAAAATGTCGTTTCTAATGGCTTGGTCTTAGACCAACACGGCCTCAAAATGTCAAAATCTAAAGGCAATGCCGTAGAGCCATTTGAAATCTTGAAAAAGCACGGGGCGGATGCGACGCGCTGGTACATGTTGACCAATGCCCAGCCTTGGGACAACCTTCGTTTTAACGAAACTGTCCTAGACGAAACCAAGCGCAAGTTGTTTGGCACCTTATACAATACCTACAATTTCTTTGCGACCTATGCCAATGTGGATGAGTACGATGGCTTGACCTTAAGAGGATTCCGCTATGGCAACGAAGTGTCTTTGGACAAGCGTCCTGAAATTGACCGTTGGATCATCTCGTTGCTGAATTCCTTAGTACGGGATGTCGAGCAAGATTTTGAAAACTATGAGCCGACCAATGCAGGCCGCAAAATCGCCGATTTTGTAGACCGTCATTTGAGCAACTGGTATGTGCGCCTGTGCCGTCGCCGTTTCTGGAAAGGAGAATTAAACGAAGATAAGTTGGCGGCGTACCAAACCTTGTACCACTGCTTGGTCACGCTTTCTAAAATAATGGCTCCTGTCGCGCCGTTTTTCTCGGATTGGTTGTACCAAAACCTCAATGGGGTAACGCAACAAGAAGCACACGAATCGGTGCACTTGGCTTTCTTTCCGAAAGCCGACCACGCCGCTATTGATGCCGCTTTGGAGCAGCGCATGAGCTACGCCCAGCGCATTACTTCCTTAGTCTTGTCGCTGCGTAAAAAAGAAGGCATCCGCGTTCGTCAGCCCTTGCAAAAAATCTTGCTGCCTGTTTTGAGCCCCGATTTTCAACAACAAGTAGCAGCCGTCGAAGATTTGTTGCTCTCGGAATTGAATATCAAGAGCATTGAATACGTCTCGGATGCCTCAGGCATTATCAAAAAAGGCATCAAGCCCAATTTCAAAGTCTTGGGCAAGCGCCTAGGCAAAAATATGAAAGCGGGCAAAGCCGCTATTGATGCCTTTGGACAAGCAGAAATCGCCCAATTGGAGCGCGACGGCAGCTATACCTTACAACTAGACGGCGAGCCGTTTGAATTGAGCCTATCGGATGTGGCCATCACCTCGGAAGATATCGAAGGGTGGTTGGTTGCCAGCGATGCCGAAATCACGGTGGCGCTAGATGTTACGCTTACGCCTGAATTGGAAGCCGAAGGCATGGCGCGCGAACTGGTCAACCGCATCCAAAACTTGCGTAAAGACCAAGATTTTGAGGTTACAGATCGCATCCATCTCAAAATCCAGCAGCACCCTGCCATCAACCAAGCCATCCTACAATTTGAGGATTACATTGGACAGGAAGTCTTGGCGACAAAATTGGAAGTTGTAGACGAGGCGTTTGAGGGCCACGAGGTGGAATTATTGGACGATACAGTCGTTCGGATTGCGGTTGTAAAGCAATAAGAAGAAAGGCAACTTCCAGTAGTTATAAATAAAATTAAACCCCTTACACGCGTTGTGTAAGGGGTTTTTATACTGGGTAATGCTCCTTTATTGTTGAAGAATTAACCTAAGTAATTTGAGCTGTAATAGAGGACCAATCTACGGTTCCTAACCGTTTAGCGATAGTTTTAATCGTTTCTTTTATGTCATCTCTACTAGGCAGTGTTCCGTAAACTAAAGTTGAAAATTCCTTATCATAGGTAGTTTCTAATTCTTCCCATATTGCTTCTGTCTCTATAAACAACAGGGCCTGTTTTGGATGTTGACGTAACCAATCATTATCATTGAAACTCCCTACATCGCCATGAGCTACTTGTAATAACAATTTTTCAAAACCACTATCGTAAAAAAAAGTACTAAATCTTTGATCCTCTAACAATTTGTGAATATCATAAATGTGCCTGATTTTTGCTTTTAAATCTCTAATAGGAGAACCCGTATTGGAAAATCTTATTAAACTCATTATTTTTTCGCAGAATGTACGTTCCTTTGTTAATACCAATAAATTAAAAGGACGCAAATCGTACTCATTGACTAGCTCACTCTCCTCTTGACTCATTAAAAAGTTATAAATATAGGTTCCTATAGAAGCAGTAGTATAAGGTTCTGCCTCTCCTAAAAGTGTTACTTCTACGATTATCTTATCTCGTACCTGTCCCAAAACACCTTCAAAAACCTTAGGATACTCGTAAGCTATTTTTCGCATGCTTCTTGATTTGTATGTTATAGCATCCTCCGTAGCTTGGAGTGGACTTTTAATGCATGTTGTTACCGCCTTTTTTATTCTTCTTAACTGCCCATGAGTTAGTTCTCCATTCTTTAAAACAGCAATATCTATATCTTCCGAAAATCGCTCTATAAGACCAAAACATTTAGAAAGACTGGTACCTCCTTTAAAAACGACCTTATCTTTTGATTTACTCTCGTAAATATTTTTGAGTGCGTAACAAACCCAGTAATCTTTTTCAATATATATATCAGGGATTCCCTTCCATGCAGCAGTAGCTCTAATAGCATCACTAAATAATTCTTCGTCTTGGTGCAATTTCATACTAAATTCCAGCTTTCCTGATTGGACAACAATCCTTTTTCGATATGATATTTATAAGTAGACAAAGGATTTAAAGAGTCCTTCAGTACTCTTACATCCTCTTTATTTAACTGCTCTAGAATAGCTCCTAAGAGGGCACGCACTCTAGATGGGTAAGAAAGTGCATCTCTTACCATTCTATTCAATCTTTCTGTTGGCATGTCGTCTAATTCGTTAGTTAGAACTTGAAGGGCAACTGCTCTATTGAGATCAGGGATATTATTGAAGTCTTTGAAAGCGTCTAGTAACCCAAGTGTTTGATAATTATCTTCTGTTACTTCTACATAACTTTTTACAGACTTAGCTCGTAAACCTCCTACATTAATTGAAATGCGCTTGTTGGTACTGGCAATATTATAAATAGCAGCAATTTGAGTCGTCAGTCCTATTTTATTGTACAAATTTGTCCCAGTGATATAAGCTATACGTTTCCCTCCTTTAAATAAATATCTATTTAATATATCTGAATTTTTGGGGGGTAAAATGCCAAAGACACTTTGTTTTGGCTTGTAAAAAACACCCTTGCTGATCCTTTGTATAGTCTCTTTCTTGCATAATCTCTCCAATGCCTTCGCAGCAGCATTATATTCAGCCTTATCAATATTAAGTTGCGTGTAATCAAATACAGCATCTTCTTTTAACTGAGAAATAATAGTCAATATTTTATCTGATACTTTCATAAGTTGCTAGTTCTAAAATGTCAAGTTTTGAGTGCATAAAACTTGACATTTTAATCTTCAAAAAGAATACCAAATCCTTCTTTAGCTTCTAACAAAAACATTTCTTTAGTTACATTGTCATAAACAGTAGAATAATCTCTTCATAATCTATTATACAACGTTGAACAACATGTACCAACTTACTTGTCTTCTATTACTCTCTTTTCTTGGTGTAGCTTGTAATGAAGTGGCCTCCAAAAAAACAATTTCCCCCACGACAGAAACAGCACACACTCACCGACTTAGAATTCAACCTTCCCGACCTTTACCCCGAAGGCATAGAATACCGCCCTTCCACCCAAACCATCTACCTCGGTTCTATGGCTGGTCAGCCCATCAAAATGATTGACAAAGAAGGTAAGATTAGTGATTTTAACAAAGGGGAGCAACCCTTTCCTTTAGGGACAATTGGCATCGAAATCGATGAGGTCAATGGCCGTTTAATTGCTTGCTGCTCGGATAGAGACAAGCAGTATGAGCGGGCTATTGCCCAAGTGCGTGTTTATGATTTGGAATCGGGAGCATTGCTCCAAGACCTCAATTTGGCCCCACTGCTAGAAGCCGAAGAATACCAAGCCAACGACGCCACGGTTACAGCAGATGGAACCATTATATTGTCGGATAGAAAAGGCAACGCGCTTTATAAAATTGATAAAAACTATGAGGCTGCTATTTTTTATAGAAATGAAGAAACCCTAAAAATGCCCAATGGCTTGGCGTACCACCCCGATGGTTTTGTACTGGTTGCACAATCCAAAGACCATCCCCAGCTTTGTAAATTTCCCTATAGCAATCCTGAGAATAGGCAAGAAGTCCGTATTGAGGACGAGCGTTTTCAAGGCTTTGATGGGCTTGTCTTAGCCGATAAAAATAGGGTGGTAGGTGTAAGCACCATCAAAAGTAACCAAGGAAAAGATGCCTTAATTGAGTTGACCACCACCGATAATTGGCAATCGGCCAGCATCAGCAACTACCAAGAGGTCAACAGCAGCACCACCGTTGCCCAAGTAAGCGACCAAGAATACTACGTCTTAAACCAAGATTTTAGGAATCCAAGTGCCAAAACCGTCGTTGTAGAGCGGGTTGTGTTTGAAAACGAGTAACGAGCAGCCGTTTCCAACAATATATGCTTATCTTCTTTCCAAATTTTATCTCCCTAAAAAAGTATCGGAATAGAACATGGAAAAACTGCAAAAGCGCCCCTTTAGAACCTATCACAAACAGATGGGATTGTTACAGTCCCTGTTGGACAATACCTTTCCTACACAATTGTATGCGTGGGATAATAGTACCTTAGATTGCCAACAACAGGGTGCTTCCTTTTTTGGCTTTGTGTACGATGGTACCGCAACAATTACAACCGCGCAAGGTAGTTTTCAATTGGGCGCGGGAATGTATTGCTGTGTGCCCACACAAGTACAGGTTGAAGGGAAGGGACGAGGTTTGTTGATTGAACAGCGTGCTTTTGAGGGCTTTTTTCAGTTGGGTGGGCCGATTGAGAACAAAGGGCGTTTGCAATACATTGATGGTTGTACCGATTCGCTACTTATTGCACCGCCCGTTTGGGGTAACCCTTGCCTAAACTTACTCAACATTCCCGCAGGCACGTTTCAATCCCAGCATACCCACCCTTCGTTTAGAATTGGAATGGTGGTTCGTGGAACAGGTACCTGTATTACTCCTGAAGGCCAAACACCCTTGGAAGCAGGCTTGTTGTTTGTCATTGAAGAAGATACCCTACACAGTTTCAAGACGGAGGAGAATGAATTATTGATCGTGGCTTATCATCCTGATTCTGATTTTGGCCCAACCGATGAGAACCACCCAATGGTCAACAAAACTATTCTCAATTAACCCCAAAATCGTTAACTATGCGTTGTCCCAATTGTAATAAAAAACAGGCTGTAGCGGCAGGCTCTAATTGCCTTAACTGTGGCCATACTATTGTTTTTGACCCTAAAAAAGATACCCTTAGTGACCAAGAATTTAAGGAGTTGACTACTACCATACGCGGTGCAGGAGAAGTGTATTTCACCAAAAACCAATTATACAGTTATTATTTAGAAGCCTATAAGGCTTCGTGTTTCTCTACCCTTGTGTTCTTCTTACTTGCGCTTGGTTCTTTTTTATTCTTAATCAACGCTTTTTTTATACAAGAGAAGCTGCCCGTTCAATCGACGTATTTAAATAGCGCAGCAATCGCTTGTTTTAGCTTATCTATGACAGGCTTGTTTGGGCTTCCCAAAAAGAAACCTAAAATCTCTAAAGTAGCCTTTGATGGGTTGATAGAACGCTGGATGCACCACTACCCGATTCCAAATCTATTGATAGCGCCCAGTTTGCAGCAACCGCCACCTGGCAACTTTTCAGAACCTGACTTATACGATTATGGAGTAGAGGGCATCATCATTGTAGACCGCGATATTTATGTGGATTTATTTGTCTTGAACGACTATTTGAGTGATTGGAAATCGGTTATCATTGCCCAAAGTGGTTACCCCAATTATTTAATTGATAATGTGCAAAAAATCATTGATAACAATCCCACCATCAAAGTCTACTACCTCCACGATGCGACCACAGGCACTAATTACATGAAGGAAAAGGTGCGGCAGTTTTTGAGAATGCCCGCTTCCTTGGAAGAATTGGACATGGGTGTTAATGTAGATGATAGCCGCAAGATGGATATTTTCAAGCGCCGTGGTCAGGAAGAAGGCGGTATTCGCCTAGACTTTATTCCACCTGCTCGCTTGGCACAAACTATGGGCTTGGCCCTGGTTGGAGGGCTGCTTTTGAGTGAGGTATTGAATACTTATGAAAACCGTTCTAATAGTAGTGGAAGTTTTGGATAGGCAATAGACTTTTATCATGGCAGTATTAGCAGGCATTACCAACGGTAACGAGGAAGAAATTAAACAGCTCTACCAAACGGTGCAGCACCGAGGGCGCGATGCCTTGACCGTCCATTCTCTCCAACGCCATTATTTAGCGACAGCCAACAACCAACGTGATCTCGTTACCAAAATAAGTAGTGGGAGCTATGCTACCGCGCATGTAGTGGTTAGTGTGGCGGGAGCCGTTACCAACAAAACCTACCAGCCGCTCACGCCCGAGGCCATTGCCACGCTTTATCAACAAGAGGGCTTGGAAAAACTCTTGCAACGCCTCCAAGGAGCCTTTGTGTTGGCCATTCTGACCCCTGAGCATCTCCATCTAGTACGAGATGCCACAGGACAGCGCACTATTTATTACCAACAACAAGCGCAGCAATTTGCTTTTTGTGTAGAGTCTAAGGGAATTCAGGCGCTGCCGAGCTTTTCCCCAATTATCAATACCAAGGCTATTTTTCAGTATTTTTCCTACAGTTTTGTGCCGATGCACGAGACGATGTTAGAAGGGATTAAAGAATTGCCCGCAGGCTATTGCCTCACGTATGATTTGGCTAAAAAAACAAGTTTCTTACAGCGTTTTTTCCAATTAGAAAGCTTTGAGAAGCATCCAATAGAAGACTTAGACTACTGGAAAAAAAGAATCAAAACGGAGATTCTAGCAGAAATTGACGACAAGCTGCGCAATCAAAAAGAAGTAGGCATTTTTCTGTCGGGGGGCTTAGATTCGAGTATTATAACGGCACAAGTTGCGCAGCGACATACGGCTCCTGTGCATACCTTTTCCATTCATTTTGGCAAACGCTACCTCAACGAGCTGGAATTTGCCAAGAGTGTGGCCGACCGCTACCAAACCATTCATCACGAGGTAGAGATCAAGCCCAAAGACTTTATGCCCACTATTAGAAAAACGATTTGGCACTTAGATGATCCGATTGGCGATCCGATTACGATTCCTAATTTTGAGCTGGCCAAGTATGCGGCACAGCATGTTCCCGTTATTTTTAATGGAGAAGGCTCTGACCCTTGTTTTGGAGGTCCTAAGAATATTCCAATGTTGTTGGGGCATTGGTATGGGGGGCTAGAGCGCGGCAAAAACTTCCGAGAAAAAGCCTACTTAGCCTCTTATCGCCGAGGCTACAAACACCTAAAGGATTTACTTTCGCCAAGGCTGTTGGAGCGGTTTGATGAAGAAGAATACTTGGAATCCGTCTTGGTACCATTTTTTAAAGAGCCACAGCTCAATTTTTTGGATAAATTGATGAGCATCAACATTCGGTTGAAGGGCGCCCATTTAATTTTGCCCAAAGTAGAACGAATGTTAGGCGCAGCGGGTTTACCTGCTGTAGCACCATTTTTCACCCAACCACTGGTACAATCCAGTATGGAAATGCCTTCTAACTATAAACTACATCAAGGCGTAGAAAAGTACATTCTCAAAGAAATATTTGCCCAAGACTTGCCCGACAGCATCATTCAGCGCCCCAAGAGTGGTATGCGCGTACCTGTCCGCTTCTGGTTTCAGGGCGAAATGAAACGGTATAAAAAGAAACTATTCGATCCCAAGGCCATTCAACAGGCCGATATTTTTAACCCCGAAACGGTCAAATTGTTATTGCAATACAGCGACAAAAAAGGCCTAGAACGGCATGGTTTATTAACTTGGATGATGATGACGTTTGAAGTTTGGAGACAAATTTTTGTAGAAAAACAAGCCCTTTAAATTAGATCTTATGAAAACGCTAGTACACCTTATTATCTGGGGATTGGTAGGTTATTACCTACTCTCTATAAATGTTTTTGAACGCTTGACAGGCGAATACCACTCCCTTGAAAAGGCATTAGAACGCCCACTAGAAGTCAAAATACTCGACCTTTCTAACAACGAATTAACCGTACTCTCCCCTGCTATTGGAGCACTGAAACGCTTGCAACACCTACGGGTGAGCTACAACAAACTGCTCACTTTGCCCGATGAGATTTGCACCTTAGCAGACTTGCGCGTTATTCGGGCAGGGTACAACAGTTTGGTCTCCTTGCCTGATTGCCTCGATCAATTGAAGGAATTGCGGCAGCTGCGCGTCGGCTACAACCAACTCGCGGCGTTACCATCCAATATTGGTCAAATAAGAAGCTTGCAACGTTTACACATCGGTTACAACCCCTTGTCAGAATTTCCTGAGAGCCTATATAAGCTGAACGGCTTACTACATTTGGGCTGCAATGGAACAACTATTCCAGAAGAAGATATTCGGATCTTGAAGGGGGTTTTGCCCTATGTAGAGATTAAGCATTAAAGTACGAGGCAGCTTTTCGAGACTGCAAAAGATGGTAAAGTACCCAGCAGCTGGCCTTGTTATAGTTCTCTGACACTACTATTTTCTTTTAGTTTTTAGAATACCTATCTTTGAGCATTGAGTAAGTACTATTTCCTACTCTTCAAACAAAAAGCATAAGGGCTTCGCCCCTTTTCTACACTATGAAAGTAACTGACCATTTCAAAGCCGCCAATGGCGAGACCTTGATTTCTTTTGAGATTTTACCTCCGCTCAAAGGCGGAAAGATCCAAAGTATTTTTGATACGCTAGATCCGCTGATGGAGTTTAACCCGCCCTTTATTGATGTGACCTACCACCGCGAGGAGTTTGTTTACAAAAAGCGGGCAAGTGGGTATTATGAGAAGGTAGAAATGCGCAAGCGGCCAGGTACGGTTGGCATTTGTGCGGCGATCATGCACCGTTATAGTGTTGATGCGGTACCTCACTTAATTTGTGGGGGCTTTAGTGTAGAGGAAACGGAAGATGCCTTGATTGATTTAAAATTTTTGGGGATTGATAATGTCTTGGCACTACGCGGAGATGCCCGAAAGTTTGAAGGCAAGTTTATTCCAGAATCCAATGGTCACAACTACGCGTTGGATTTGGTGAAGCAGATGTCTAACATGAACAATGGGATCTATTTGGACAACGACATTACCAATGCGGAACCTTCTGATTTTTGTATTGCAGTTGCAGGGTATCCCGAAAAGCATTTTGAAGCGCCCAACCACGGCAGCGATTTGAAGTTCTTAAAAGACAAGATCGAAGCGGGAGCCGAGTACATCGTCACACAAATGTTTTTTGATAACCAGCAGTACTTTGACTTTGTAAAGCGCTGTCGTGCCGAAGGCATTAACGTTCCGATTGTACCAGGGCTCAAGCCCTTGACCAAAAAATACCAACTCAATTCTATACCCCGTATTTTCCACCTCAATATTCCGCAGGACTTTTCGGATGCCTTGATCGCGGCCAAAGATGCCGAAGCCCGCCAACAAGTGGGCATTGAGTGAACCGTTGCCCAATCCAAGGAACTAAAAGCTGCAGGCGTTCCCTGCTTGCATTATTATACCATGGGTGATGTAGATACAATCAAAGAAATCGTCGAGCAAATTTATTAAAACTAAAAAGCTGGTAGCGCAAAGGTGCTACCAGCTTTTTTTATTGAGTTTATCTAGCTTGAATGCTAAGTCTCTGGCGTATCCAAAATGGTCTTCTCAGAAGAAGTAGGTGCCTCTACCGTTTGCAATAAATAGTCTCCGCCTGCACTAAATTGATAGTTGACAAACAACATAACAGCGAGTAGTAATAGTCCGCCTGCTTGATGCAACACCCCTAGCAATAGAGGAATTTGCCCGATGCCATTGAGCAATGTCAATATACCCAACGTTACTTGCGCCAGCAATAGCACCATCAACAAAGCCGTTCCGATTGCAAGGGCCTTAGATTTGTGAATGCGGCGAACGTAGAAATAAAAGATAGGGATTAAAAAGCATAGTAAATAAGCCGTACCTCGGTGCAATAGTTGAATCAAAGCTGCGGCAAACCCTGCTCCTTCCTCAGAATTGTACGCCTGCATATTTTCCCAAGTCCACTTCGAATGGTCTTTAAGTACATCAGCAATCCAAATCCAAGAGTCGTCAGCACTGTTAATTTCCATGTGTGGAAAATGGTTGAACAGCAAGCCCGCTTTGATCCCTGCCATGAGGCCACCAAAGACGATTTGCAGCCCTATAATTGCCGTAATGCGCCAAGCGAAGGAGCGAAGGCGTTTGTTGTGCTCATCGCTCGTCTGCGGTTGTACCACGGGCAAGGTTACCCAAATTAAATAAGAAAAAACCAGCGTTGCCAAACTGAGGTGAATGGTCAACTTGTAGCCATTGACCCAAGCCAGCTCAGGGGTATCCAAGCCCGATTGAACCATAATCCAGCCAAACAAGGCCACGAGCATGGTCAAAAGCACCACAATACCTAGGCGCTTCATCAGTGGCTTAGATAGCCACCCTTTGCGCCAAAAAATAAGAAAGGGAATCAAAAAGACAAAGCCCATCAGACGAGCCCATAAACGGTGAAAATACTCCCAAAAGTAGATGAATTTGAATTCGTCCATGGGAATCCCATTGGGATACAATACCCCTGACCATTTCATATTGACCTGACCAATAGCGTGTTCCATGTATTCTTGACGAGCAGTTTCCCAAGCGTCTGCATCGAGTGGTGGTAAGGTACCTTGTATAACCGCCCATTCTGTAATGGACAGCCCAGAGTCGGTGAGGCGGGTAATTCCACCAATAATTACTTGGCAAAGAACCATAAAAACACCCATCATCAACCAAACTTTTACGGCCTTTGGATAGGGCTGCTTTGCTAGAGCCATGTGTATAGTTTTAATTAAAAAAGTAGATTGGAAAATCTGCTTAAGAAAATAGGTTTCCAACCTAAGCATTTCTGTTACAAAAATACAACGTCTTAGAAAATATATGGCGCTCTCCAACGCGAAGTTCTTTTTATTTAGACAAAATCTAAACTTATTACTAACAGTTCCAATAGACTCGCCTTTCCGTTCAGCAAGGAGAATGCGGTACTTGCGGGAGAGAGGTATGCTGTGTTGACTATTTTTTATGGACTCAACATTTTTTCAACGCGCGGCAATTTTGGCAGCGTGCCTTTGAAGCCCACACAAATGTTTTTGTTCTGGGATTTTTGAGAAGGGGCTCCGCCTATTATATTATAATAAAAAAATTTTCTAAAATTAAAACCCCCTTCATTATTAGGGCTGTGGATAAGTGGATAACTCGTAAAAAAGAAGTCTTTTAAAAAGAGGGTAGAGTAATCCACACTAAAAATCGACTTATCCCCCATAGTTATCCACGACTATTTTCCCAAAATACAAGAACTTAACTAAGTTATACACATTAAAACGTCTTTTTGTGTATAACTTTTAGAAAAAAAGAAGTCTACAAAAAGAAAGTAGTGTGCTGTGGACAAAATGTGTATAATAGCAGACTTATCCCCAAAATTAGCCAACACATAGAAATGCTAAATAGAGGATAAATAAAAGTGTTGATGAACTGTGGATAAATATAGGCTTATCCACAATAATCCACAAAAAAACAGTGCATAACTCAACTTTTAACAGTTTGATAATCTAAAGCTTACACATTACTCTAAAACAGCTGTGGATAACCACCCCTACCAATTTGTTTTACTTTAGAAATACAAAAAAATGGATGCCACGATGTGGATAACCTATGGGTTATAGGGAAAAATTTACATAAACCAAATTCTACCACAACTTTATGCACATTGTGTATAACAGGGGGTAAAACTGTTCATAACTTGTGAGTAACTGACGGAGGTAATTTCTGAGAATCTTTTTTTGATCTTTTTTTGCGTAAGATAAGTTATTTTGTACGCGTAATAGTGTTTTGTTGAACAGATTTATTCGCTTTGTCATAATTATCCACTTTGTCTCTGTGTATAATACACTAAAATGTGGATAACTATTGTGGGTAAATAGGGCTCTATTCACAAAATAATCCTTCAAATCGTTGTGCAATATTCCTTTTCTAGTAACTTTGTTGGTTAGTCGTTCTCAAATAGAAGAGTACATACTTTTGTTTGTGGATAAACCAACTTGCTTTTATTCTCAACCGCTGCCACTATGCCTACTCGTTTCTCGTTCTCCGCTTCTAAAGAAAAAATGAAGCGCCAATTCAATTTGGATCATAAATCCCCCTTGCAACAAAGCTTTAATATTGGGGCGGCTCAGAATGCCTATGTGCTTACGAGCGAGCAGGCGGAATTGCAAGTGTACCGCTGGGGGCTTATTCCCCATTGGGCAAAGGACAAAAAAGTAGGGGAGAATTTAATTACGGCACAAGTGGAGGGGATTTCGAGCAAATTATCTTTTCGCTTACCCATTCGCCAGCGCCGTTGTTTGGTCTTTGCCGATAGTTATTATTGGTGGCAAAAAGACGGTCGGGAACACCAACCCTACCGCATCCAGCTCGCCAGCAACGATATTATGACCTTTGCAGGGGTTTGGGACACGTGGGAGGATACCAATGGCGAACCATTGACGACTTTTTCTATTATTACAACCCCTGCGAACGCTTATTTGTCGGAAATTGGTGCGGCGCGCATGCCTGCGATCATGGGGGGAAATACAGAGCGCCAAACTTGGTTGCACAGCGACCAATTAGCACCTGCTTTAGAATTGCTCACTCCTTTCCAAAGTGCTCCTTTAGAAGCCTATCCCATTGCTGAAGCCATCAATTCGCTAGAAAATAACTACCCCGAGCTACACAAGCCCCTTTAACCCGTCCTCCTAATACTATATTATAGTGTACAACCGTTTTTATTCTCCTGTTGTTAGAAGAATAAGGGCACCGCTATGGGCTATCGGATTTCTTAGGGAAGCAATAGAGGCGCTCTATATAAAATTACGTATCTTCGAGACCAAGAATTTGACTCATTTAAACACCTAATCACAACATAACATGGCTGATATTCCAACGTTGGAACGCATGGCGACACAAGTGCGCCGCGATATTGTACGGATGGTACACGCTTGTCAAAGTGGCCACCCTGGAGGCTCCTTGGGCTGTGCCGACTTTTTTACTGCCTTGTATCAAGAAATCATGACCCACAACCCTGACTTTCAAATGTCGGGAAAAGGCGAAGATGTTTTCTTTTTGTCGAATGGACACATCTCTCCCGTTTGGTACAGTGTCTTGGCGCGCTCGGGCTATTTTCCCATTGAAGAATTGGCGACGTTCCGCCAATTGAACTCGCGCTTACAAGGGCACCCCGCCACCCACGAAGGTCTGCCTGGTATTCGTGTTGCTTCGGGCTCTTTGGGACAAGGACTATCCATCGCGATCGGTACTGCCCTCGCCAAAAAAATGGATGGTGACCAACACTTGGTCTATGCCCTTACTGGTGACGGCGAACTGCAAGAAGGCCAAATTTGGGAAGCGCTCCTATCGGCCGCCCACCATAAAGTGGACAACCTCATCGTCACCGTAGACTGGAACGGCCAACAAATTGACGGCGCGACTAAAAATGTCTTAGCCCTTGGCGATCTAGAAGCCAAATGGAAAGCCTTTGGTTGGGAAGTGTTGCACTTAGAAGGCAACAACATGCAAGCCGTCGTTGATACGTTGAACAACGCCAAAGCAAAAGCAGGCAACGGCAAACCGATTGTTATTTTAATGAAAACCGACATGGGCCACGGTGTGGATTTCATGGCGGGAACGCACAAATGGCACGGAAAAGCGCCGAATGATGAGCAGTTGGAAAGTGCTTTGGGGCAGTTGGAGGAGACGTTGGGGGATTATTAGAGAGTATAAAACCAGTTGGTTATGGCTACTGAACCAGATTATATTGTTGGATTACAAAGCGAAAATATTGAAAAAATCACTGACTTTGAACTGACTCTTGGAGAAGAGTTTAAGCCTTTTATTGTCTTAACGGGTGATAACGGAGTTGGCAAGACGTTGTTGCTGGAGTATATCTTCAAAGCTATTGTAGGATATAACAACTTGAACTCAACACAAAAAGGAGTAGGTGAAATTACAGTTAATTGCAATAATTGTAAATCAAAATACAAATATATTGTAAAAGAATCTAAAAATTACATTTCACTAGATGTATTAATGAGAACGGGAATTCTATCTTCAAAAATTGCCGCTTATAATGCTAATCGTTTACGGATTCATTCAGAATCCTCTGATGATATTATAAAAGAGCATAAAGGAAATAGTCCTTTTAGTTATGACAGACTACTCCGAAATGGAGAACACTGGCTTAAAATGAAGCTGTTAGCAGGGCGCAAAGAGTTAGCCCAACAGGGAATGCAAGTTCTCCAAACCTTAATGCCAAATATTACTAAAATAGATTACCGACAAGATGACAAAGTAGGTGTTGTTTTTCAATACCATACTAATAATGGAATAGAGTCTATTCAAACCATCTCCGCAGGCAATAAAGTAATCTTGGTCTTAATTGGTGATCTATTTTTCCGTTTATGGGATAACCAATTGGATGTCAAGGAAGCTAAAGACCTAACTGGTATTGTTATCATCGACGAAATCGAAGTTCACCTCCATCCCGAATGGCAACGCAAATTTCCACAACTCCTTGCCAAAACCTTTCCTAAAGTACAATTTGTAGTCAGTACCCACACCCCAATGACTATTCTAGGCTTGCCGAAGAACAGCATTTTACTACATGTGGATAACAACGAAGAAGGAAAAATAACGGTTGAGAAATTGGAGCTAGATTTTTGGAATATGCTGCCGCAGCAGATTTTGACCTCCCCTATTTTTGGGTTGGAGAGTTTACGTTCTTTGTACAATGAAGATTTAGAAGAATTAAATACCGAAGAAGATTACAAGAAACTGTTGGAGAATAAGAAGGTGCAGGACAACATGAAACGTTTACTAGAACAACTAGAACAGAAAAAATGATTTCTATTGACAAACCTTTGCTAACGCCTGTTGCACTTGTAGAACAGCAAGAGGCTGTTGAGGAGCTACTATTGCAAAGACGAGAGCGTTTCAAGTGGGCAACCGAGCATTACAGCGTACCTATAAAGGAAGACCTGAAAGTTTTGTACCACACAAAGTGTGCGTTTTGTGAGCAGCGATTGACAGAAAATAATACACCACAGAAGTTTACAGTAGAACATTACCGCCCCAAGAGTATCTATTGGTGGTTGGGCAACGAATGGACGAATCTATTTCCCACTTGCGAAAAATGCAATGGAAATAAAGAAGACTTATTTCCGCTTCGATACGGAATTAGAAATAGGGCTTCGGCACCCCTTAACGCAGCTGGTTCGATCGAGCGAATAAGTTGTGCTGCTAACTGCCAAGAGTTGTTACAGGAACAACCCAAAATACTCCACCCAGAAGTGGACAAACCAGAGCGCTTCTTTGCATTTTTAACGGATGGAAGAGTGGTGCCAATGGAAAATTTGACTAATTGGGAACGGGATCGAGCGGAGTACATGATCTTAAAATTTTTGGGTATTCCTTCTTTAGTAGAAAAGCGATTAACTTACATTAATAATCTACAGGATGATTTTAATAGGGAGGTGACTAATTTTTTAGCGATAATGGAAAACGAAGAGCCGACTGACCGAGAATTAAAATTAGGCTTCTATTCGTTCTTAGAAAAGCTGTTTGTTAGTAATGCCCCCAGCCAAGAATTTTCTAAGTTGGGACACTTCATGAGCAATAATTTTGACACCTTTTTTATTGATACACTACCTGAGGACTATCCAACCAACACCCTAAAAGAAATTCTACGCCAAGCTAGAATTCTATTCTTACAAGAAAAAACAAACAACACACCATAACATGAACATACACGATATTAAAAGCACAGGAAAAAAAGCTACGCGCGACGGCTTTGGCGATGGCTTATTGGCCGCAGGCAAAAAAAACGATCAAGTAGTGGCCTTGTGTGCCGACTTGGTGGGCTCGCTTAAAATGGACGATTTTATTGACGCTTTTCCTGAGCGCTTTTTTCAAATGGGTATCTCAGAGGCCAATATGATGGGCGTTGCAGCAGGCTTGTCGATTGGGGGAAAAATCCCCTTTACAGGAACCTTTGCTAATTTTTCGACGGCACGGGTGTACGACCAAATTCGCCAATCCATTGCCTATTCCGATAAGAATGTGAAAATTTGTGCTTCACACGCAGGAGTAACCTTGGGTGAAGATGGTGCCACGCACCAAACCTTGGAGGACTTGGGCATGATGAAAATGTTGCCGGGGATGACGGTGATTAATCCTTGTGATTACCACCAAACCAAAGCCGCGACCGAAGCTATTGCCGAACACGAAGGCCCTGTCTACTTGCGTTTTGGCCGACCCAGTTGGCCCATGTTTACCGAGGGATTGCCTTTTGAAATTGGTAAAGCCTTGCCCTTAGCAGAAGGAAGCGACGTAACCATTTTTGCGACAGGCCACTTGGTCTGGAAAGCCGTGGAAGCCGCCCAAGAATTAGAAAAAGAAGGCATCAGTTGTGAGTTAATTAACATTCACACCATTAAACCCTTAGATGAGGACGCCATCCTAAAATCGGTAGCGAAAACCAAAGCAGTGGTGGTCGCCGAGGAGCACAATATTATTGGTGGGTTGGGAGAGAGTATTGCCCGTTTGTTGGCGCAAAATAATCCTACGCGGATGGAGTTTGTCGCTGTCAACGATACCTTTGGTGAAAGTGGAAAAGTGCCCGATCTATTAGAGAAGTACGGTTTGGATACCAAAGATGTTGTAAAAGCCGTTAAAAAGGTGTTGAGCCGCTAATAGCCTAGAGTTGGCTTACTTTGTGTACCCCAAAATAAAACAATGTCCTAGGCACTTTTGTTGAATGACTATCAACCGCTTAGTTGATTGTTGCTTTTACACACTAATTTTTATTTCATAACTTTTGTGCTGGCTGCTGTGGCACAAATGAAACGTATTTTTATGACAATCTTATCAAAATATTTTTTCTACCTTCTATTGTTAGTTGCCTGTTTAGGAAGCGCTTGCGAAAGACCCGTTAATGTATTTACGGTTAAGCAAGACAAAGAGCTAGGCGCTCAATTATCACAACAAATTGCCTCCGATCCTGCAACTTATCCTCTATTGGATGAAACACAATACCCTGTTGCTTATGCCTATATGAGAGCCATGCGCGACGAAATTTTAGCTTCTCCTGAAGTGAAGTATAAAGACGAATTTATATGGCAATTAAAAATCATTGACGACCCAAACACATTGAACGCATTCGCTGCCCCTGGAGGATACATCTATATCTACACAGGACTAATGAAGTACTTGGATAAAGTAGATCACTTGGCTGGTGTTTTGGCGCACGAGATTGCCCACGCCGACCAACGCCACTCTACCTCACAAATGACCAAACAATACGGCTTAGAGTTGTTGGTGGCTATTGCTAGCAACAATGCTTCTGCTGCCCAATTGGGGCAAGTAGCAGCAGGCTTAACGCAATTGGGTTTTAGTCGTGCGGATGAGAAAGATGCCGATGAACATTCGGTAGATTATTTAGAAAGTACGATCTACGCGTGTAATGGCGCGGCGGGTTTCTTTGAAAAATTGATCGCCTCTGGTCAAACAAGTGGTACGCCTGCTTTCTTGAGTACCCACCCCAACCCCGACAACCGCGTTGCTAAAATCAACGAACGTGCCGACGAATTGGGATGCCCCAAAGGCCCCAACAGCTATTACCATGATAATGGAGACAATGGCGCTTATGCTGCTATGTTAGCCACCTTACCATAAGGACAAAGAGTAACGAGCATAAAAAAAGTCCCGAAACACCTGTTTCGGGACTTTTTTATGGTATAAGATCTGCTAAAAGAATTAATAGACTTTATTACGAATGGAATTGTATAGAGATTAAAAAGAGAGTTTTTTTCATCAATCAAGGCAAAAATTCAGCTCATAGCAGCGCTATGGGATTAATTTTTAACGCCGAGTGAGGGAAAAAGATCCTTTTTTCGCTGCAAGGCTATTCGTAATAAAGTCTAATGTTGTACTAGAATTTTTCTTGCTTATGATTTAAAATAAAGGCTCCAATCTCCGAGTCGCCTTGCAAACGCGGCGCAATTTTGTACAAGTAGTGGTTGAATTCGTAGTCCTTGTGCAGCGCTGCTCCCAAAATAACGAAGCCCTCTTGGCGTTGTCCTGCATCCAATAAAATGGCGGCTTGTGCATATTCTAACAGCACATCATCCAAGTGGCGTCGCGCCTCCACTAAAATCTCTAAGGCAATCGAATGGCTGTCTTCGTCGATTAAAAATTCTAAGTAATGAATCCAAATTTCTACGTCCTCAGGTTCAACCGCTAATGCTTTGTGGTAAAATTCATGGGCGCGATCAGAGTCGCCCAAAGCATCGTAGGTATCGGCCAAAGACAAACAAAATGCTGCGTTGTACTTGTCAATTGCGTAAGCTTGTAAAAATGCGTGTTCGGCAGCCGACCAATCATCTTCTTCGATGTAGCAATTGCCTATGCTGTAATAAGCCCTACCTCCAATATTGTGGTGTTTGTTGACCTGTTGGTAATAACTGCGCGCTTGCTCATAATCGCCTTGTTCCTCATAACATTGTCCATAACGGTAGAGCAACTCCGCATCCTCCCCAAACAATTCCTTGTAATCATCCAAGTACTGTAAGGCTTCAGTATAGCGCTCCAAATGGTACAGGCTATCAACGTAATAGTAATACGCGGGTTCAAACCGCTCTTCGATCACAATCGCATAATCAAACGCCTCCACCGCCTTTTCCCACGATTGGGCATACCAATAAGCCAAACCCAAATTATACCAGCCCCAATATGAATAAGGAGCACGATCAACAAGCTTCTTTAAAAACAAAGCTAACTCATCGTATTGGTCCAAATGTTCGTATAGACTTGATAAGCGACTCAATGCCACATCGTGCGAAGGGTCATTGTAAAGTGCTTTCTGTAAGTATTTTAAAGCATTGTGGTAATCCTGTTGCGTTTCGTAAATCGTAGACTCCAACACGTATAAATCGGGCAATTCGTCGGTACCTGCATAGCTTTTGGCAACGCGAATCACTCGAACAGCGCTTTCTTGATCGAATAAGCGCATGTGGATGTCTGCTTGGGTGAGATAAATGTCCAAATTGGACGGTTCATAGGTCATAGCGGCTTCTAAGATTTCAAAGGCACGCTCGTAGTCTTCCTGTTCTGCGCGTAATTGCGCTTGTCGAACATACAGGGCAGCCGAATAAGGGTGTTGTTTAATGGCATTTTCCAATACCACCAGAGCTTTGTCTAAAATGCCTTCGTCTTCGTAATAATCGGCGAGCATTAAAAAACTGTCCATTTCTAAAAAAGAAATACCCCCTTCGTACAACATGGCTTCGTACTGTTCAACCAACAATTTCAAGTCGGGCTGATGTTCTCCTCTATAATCATGTGCTTCCATCGACAACTAGTTTCGTTTTCCAATGATGTTTCCACATCTCTTTCTCTAAAGATACAACAATAGTAGGAGATAGTCAATGCCCTAAAATAGCGCTTAATCCCCCTACTTTATCTTTATAACGCTTTATAGAGCCTATAAAGCGCAAGTAATACTTTACTATACAAACGTAGTACCAGTACTACACGTTCTATTTTTTTTATCAAATTTATAATTGTTGTACCTTGCTCTATCGTTCTCCTTTACTCCGCCAACCCTTCGAGGGTACTACCAGATTCGTCTATGCAATTTTTAAAATTATTTGGCAATTTTATAGGGATGTTGAATTCTTTGTTGCTGATAACCAATTCTCTACAAGCGCAAGAAAAACGCTATTTTCAACAGCAAGTTGATTATGACATCCAAGTAACCTTAGATGACCGCTCCCACATTTTGCGGGGACAAGTTGCCCTTTCTTACCATAATAATTCTCCTGACACATTGACAGCCCTCTATTTTCATGTTTGGGCGAATGGTTATAAGAATCAACAAACGGCCTTTGCACAACAATTGCTTCGGCAAGGGCGCTTAGATTTTCATTTTAGTAAAGACGAGCAACGGGGCTTTATGGACAGCTTGCAATTTACTTGTAATGGACAAACAGCAACATGGCAGGCGGATGAACAGCACGAGGATATTATTCGGGTAGCCCTACCCCAGCCCTTGGCACCCAACGACAGCCTTCTTATTAAAACGCCTTTTCACGTCCAATTACCCGATGATTTTTCTAGGCTGGCGCACAAAGAGCAAGCGTATATGTTGTGCCAATGGTACCCTAAACCTGCTGTATATGATCAAACAGGTTGGCATACCATGCCGTATTTAGACTATGGCGAATTTTACTCGGAATTCGGCAACTACGACGTTCATATTACCTTGCCAAGTAATTACGTGGTCGGCGGTACAGGCGAGCTAAAAACCGCTACAGAACATGATTTTTTGCGGGAACGCGCCAAGGAAACGGCCAAACAGACTTTCGAAAAACCAACGTACCTCTCTCAGGAAATACCCGCCTCTAGTACCATTACCAAAACCTTGCATTATCAAGCTAAACGCGTCCACGACTTTGCTTGGTTTGCCGACAAACGCTATTGGGTAGAATTGGATACGTTTGCGTTAGCGTCGGGGCGTGAGGTAAAGAGTTTTATCCTATACACCACCGCCGAAGCGCATTTGTGGAAAAAAAAGGCCGAACAATATACCCAGCGTGCAGTAAGGTTTTATTCGGATATTGTAGGTGAGTACCCTTATGATAATGTATCAGTGGTTCAAGGCTTATACAAAGGAGCCGACATGGAGTATCCAACGATTACGGTCATTGGACGTGCTTGGTCTGTACGCAGTTTGGATAATGTAATCACACATGAAGTTGGGCACAACTGGTTTTACGGAATCTTAGGCAGCAATGAACGCGTCCATCCTTGGATGGACGAGGGGATGAATACCTATTTGGATGCGCGCCATTTGTCTACTTATTATAATTATGATACAGAAGCAGAGCATCAAAGTTATGTCCTAGCAGCGAGTGAACGTGAGGATATGCCCATAGAAGTCCACTCGGACAGTGTAACAGAACAAAATTACTACCTCTGCGCTTACGCCAAACCAACTTTGGCCTTTCGGTATTTGCAACTCTATTTGGGAACGGAAGAGTTAGATCGACTCCTAAAATTATACTACGAAAAATGGAAATTTAAACATCCACAGCCCGCTGATTTACGCGCGGTATTTGAAGAAAATAGTCCAAAGGACATCACTTGGTTTTTTGATAACATCATCAATGACAACGCTTACTTGGACTATGCAACAACGCGTTACCAGTGTTGCCAAAACCACGGAAAAGCCAATGTTACCATCAAAAATACAGGCGATTTTGCTGCCCCTATTCCTGTCGCTGCGTTGGATGCACAGGGCAAAGTGGTCGAAGAGGTTTGGATTGAAAATTTGCCGAAAGGGCAAGATACTATCCTACAACTTAGCGACGGCCTTACTTACCGCATTGATTACCAAAAGGAATTACCCGAACTGAACCGTAATAACAACAGTATACGGAGTAAGGGCCTGTTCAAAAAAGGCGAGCGCTTGCACTTAAAATTGGGAGGCGATGCCAACAATATAACCAAACCGCGTCTCAATTTCCTACCCTTTTTAGGCTACAATGCTTACGATGGCTTACAAATTGGTGCCGTGGCTTATAACTTGCCGATTCCTGAGCGCCGCTGGGATTATACCTTGTCCTCTTATTTTACGACCAATACGCTCACTTGGACAGGTTTGGGACAGGTCAAGCACCAATCCTGCTTCAATCGCCACCGTTTTAGCCAAGGGCTACGCTTCAAAAGTTTCCACAAGCGGCACCAAAAAATAACCGAAGAACGGCCTTACCGCTTTAGCGAACGCTTTACTAAAATAACCCCCTTTTTACGCCTCGATTTGGCTAAGCCGAATAATAGTAGTCCTGTCGAACAATCAGTGGAATTGTCGGCGGCTTTCATCATCGAAGAAAAAGGCATTGAACGTCGCAATACACAGAGCAGTACAGGAGGATTTATATACGATGGCAAAGAAACAACTTGGCGACCGACCGTGCGCTTAACCCATTGGTATAAGAATAAAAAGGTTTTAGCCCCTTTCCGCCTTCAATCACAATTGGAATATGCCAATTATGAAACCCCCTTTCGTCGAGAGCAATATTTACAATTGTCCGCAGAGCTGAATGCCCGCTTTTTGTACAGCAAGGATTGGGGCATCGACCTACGGGCTTTTGCAGGCGGTTTTTTGTGGCATACCAACCGCGATTTTGGTGCCTTTCCTTTGGTCTTAATTGCAGGCAACCGTAAAGATTATCATTATGATAATCATATTATAGGCCGCCGCGAACAAGAGAACATTTGGTCGCAACAAGTGGTTATACAAGATGGTGGCTTCAAAACTGCGATCGAAGAAATTCAGTTTGCAGGGGCAAGCAATACCTTTATTATGGCTGTTAACTTTAAAGCAGACATTCCAATTCGTTTACCCATTCGGCTATCTTGGTTGCGTCTAAAGCCCTTCATAGACATTGGTTACCATCAAATTACTGATCCTGTAATACAGGTACGCGATTTGAGTACGGCCTTCATGGCGAGCGCGGGCTTGATGTTGGACATTGGCAATGGTTTAGGGGGGATTTATGTGCCGCTCTTAGCAACGGATAACTTGCAACAAAAGATCAATGCCTTTGCGGGCGATGCGTTTTACCGCCGCATTACCTTTAGTTTTAACCTTAACCATTGGAACAAAAAAAATATCCTAGAGACCTTTTTCTACTAGGGGGTATTGGGTCAATACTTTGTCAAGGATTTGAAGTCTAGCAGCTTGGAATAGTTTATGTTTAAGGAAGTCCAATTGGACAACCTTATCTAAACCACTTTATTTTTAATTCAGAAAATAGTATCTTTAGAAGCCCGCGACTATTGTAGTACTATTCTATAACCATAATTAGTAAGAACAATGAAAGGAATTTTAGCTATTTGCCTACTCGTATTTGCTTGGTGCAGTACGGCTAGCGCCCAGTTTCCAAAGCAAGTAAAAGTATTGGATGTAAACGCTAACGGTACGACCTCCGTAAAAGGCAATTTGTCCGAGGGACAATTTGTCGATTTACGGTTTGGAATGCGCGGCTCCGTAGGCTGTTTTAACGAATCGGAGAAAACCCGTTACAATGGGCACCATCGTTTGTATGCCTTTGAAGTGCCTGCGAATACCAAGGTTTTGGTCGAAATGACTACAAGTAGTGACATGAGTTTGTACGGCTACATGATTACCAATGACCGATTTGATGTCCCTCCTTATTTGGAGAATGTCAGCAAGTCGGGATGTGCCGCTAGTGCTCAACCAATCGGCAATTTGGAGCGTATTATGATGAAGGCTGGGTCTTCACCGATGCACGTTGTGGTGGCTGTAACAGGCGTAGAATCCAATAATTCTGGGGAATTTAATTTGAAAATTGTTACCCGCCAATAAACAATAATGATAACAATACCGTAAACGTACGTCGTTTACGGTATTGTTTTTTGATTACATTTCAGGGGCAGCAGCGGCCGATTGTGGCGGTGTGATGCCTACGCTTTGGGCGCTGGCCAAGGCATTCAGCACGACCGAAATATTCGGATTGTTGGTTCAGCGCTCCTCCCGCAAGTGCTTCAAGAAAATACTTCCGATCACATAATTGTATTCGTGGGACTCAAACCGCTGGTGGATGCTCTCAAAGTCGTCCCAATTGACTACACTTTTGTCCTTATAGCGAACATAGACTTCCAACAATTGGCGTTTGCCTTCTCTATATTGAATGGATTGATGCAGCTTTTTGTACTCATACCGATAACCGTAAGTCAGGGCACTAATATCGGACAAAACCGCTGATCCCGTAGGGTCGCTTCCTGCTCCTTTGCCACCAAAAAACTGTTGGTTAGCAAAAGCCGATTCTAGTAAAACGCCGTTAAATTCGTTGTGTACTGTCGACAAAGGATTGTCAAAGGAGACAAAAGTCGGCATAACAAAACCGATGACCGCATCGTCTTGGCGCTGGCCGTGAGCCACTAATTTAATGACTTTGTCGTGCTGCTGGGCGTAGACAAAATCCTGTTCATTGAGGCGATCAATACCAATGTTGAGCATATCGTCAGGGCGAATCCAAACGCCGAATGCATGCATCAGGGCAATACACAATTTGTACTTGGCATCCAAGCCACTCACATCCAAAAAAGGATTAGATTCGGCAAACCCCTTTTCCTGGGCCACACGCAAAGCCTTATCAAAACTCCATCCTTCGTTGCGCATTTTGGATAAAATATAGTTGGTGGAGCCGTTGAAAATGCCTGAGATAGAACTCAGTAAATCATTGTCATAATACTCCTCTAAATTGCGAATAATAGGAATACTTCCACAGACCGAGCCTTCGTAGAGCAGCGGCGTTTGGTAGGTCTGTTGCAACTCCAAAAACTCATCGAGGTGTTCCGCAATTAATTTCTTGTTCGCACTCACCACGGCTTTACCTTTGCTCAAGGCTGTTTTGACGATGTGGTAAGCGGCGATGGGATCATCAATTAATTCTACCACCACATCAATGTCGGGATTATCTAAAATTTCCTTGGCGTTGGTGGTGAAATATTCGCTGGGGAGCGAGCGGCTTTTGTTGGGGTGCTTGATGCAAATGCGTTCTATGTTGGCGTTGATGCCGTTGGTTTTGGACAGTACATTATGTAGCCCTTGGCCAACACAGCCAAATCCAAACAAACCCAAACGCAATACCGAATCCTTATTCATAATACTTGTCTTTTTCTTTTCTTAAAAACAACTTCAATTACAATGGTAAATAAGAGGCTCAGCAAGAAAAGGGAAAAAACTTCTAGACAAGTGCTAACAGCGTTGTACGCACGGAAGAAATGCGAACGCTGATGACTTATCTATCTTCGTCAGAATTGAAACGAAGCAGGAAGTGGCACCTTTCCACGGGGGCAGGTTGCCAAGGTATCAAAAGGCCTATTCCCTCCACCTTTCTTGATAAGATTAAAACAACTATCTTTTGAAGATAGTGCCTATAACAAAAAACTTGTAGAACAAATATAGACGAAAACTCGGGTTAAAACAAAGTTCCTTCAATTTCATTAACAAATTCTTAACGTTCTTAGAGCGAGTCGAGCCCTTTGTCTTGCTCCAAAACGCGCTGTACCTCTTCTTGCGCCCATGATTGTACCAGTGCTTCTAACACAGGGTATTGATCGGGTGTGTACGTCTGTGTTAATTGCCCTTTTTGGAGGTGGCTAATGCGGGTGCAAGATTGGGTCAGTGTTGATAAGATATGGGACGACAATAAGAGGGTGCGCCCTTGTTTTCGCCAGTGTTCTAAAACCTGAATAATTTTCTCATTGCTCTCAATATCTACACCATTAAAAGGCTCGTCTAGAATGATAATGGGTCGATTTTGAGCTAGAATTCCTAAGAAAGCTAGTTTCTTTTTCATACCTGTAGAGTACTGGCTAATGAGCTGATGCAGTGGAAGATGGAACAGTTGGTTCCAGTGTGTGGCTTTGAAATTAGGGTTGTTTTGTGCGATGAGAGTGAGGTATTCACCACCCGTCATAAAGGGGTAGAAATGGGTGTGTGTTTGTAGGTAGGCAATTTGATCATGCACCAATTCTTTCCCCTGATACAAAGACTGCCCTGCTGCTGCGGGCACCATCCCGTAGAGGCTATTAAACAAGGTGCTTTTGCCTGCGCCATTCTGGCCTAAAATTCCGTGTACTTCGCCCGCCTGAAAACGTTGGTTGAGCTGTTGCAAAACGGTTGTTTTCTGATAGGCGACGGTCCAATCAATGAGTTCAAGCATAATAGTGGAGTTGTTGTTGGGCTTTGCGCCAATAGTGAATCCAAAAGAAGGGCAACAAGGGCCAAAGAAAGGGAATAAAACTACCGCCCACAAAAATAGCCAGGGGTACCACATTGCGGACTTTCTCCCTTCGGTAAGTATAACTGCTGTAGGCTAAACAGCAACTAAAACTAATCCAACTGGAGCTTATTAAGAATAGAAAAAGCGCGCCTAAAAGAGCTTGATAGCTGCCTTGAAAAAATAAAAACAAGGCATAATGGGGAAGGAGCAAGCCTTGAAAAAGCAAGACGCTCTGGCGTATTTTTCGCACCAAAAAATGGCGGTCTTTATTGTTTGCTTGTAAAATTTCTTTAGGCGGCAAGTATTTATAAAAAGAACCCACTGTGAATGCCAAAATCAATACCAAGGCAGGGGCAACAGCTGAGTAAGTACTTCCTAAAAATGCACCCATATACAAACTCACCATCCACCAACCTTGTTGCCGCAAACCACTACGCCATTCCCACAAGAAAGGCGGTACCCAGCGGACGGGAAACCACGCCGCCCATTGCTGTCCAGTCTGCTGCTGTCGATAAGGAGGCTGGAGCAGCGCCAAAATAAAGATGCCTATTAGTACAATCAACACATTCCACCATTGTCCCCAACGTCCAAAGAAGAATAAGATAGGAGCGCTTCCCAACAGGTATTCGACCCCATAAATGCCAATTGATCGCCGTGTAAGTTGTTCTAAAAAAAAGCGATCGCCGCGCTGGTAATGTACACTTGTCCAAGCAGCGCACAGCAGCAATCCCCCCCAAGGCATGGGCAGGGTCCACAAAAATTGCAACAGCGCCAACAGCCCCAAAAAACCGAGCGGCATAAAGACCAAGAGCACCCCAAAACCAATGCTTTTCAGCATTCGATAGCCTTGCCGTACTCTGAATGTTAAAAGAGAAAAAAGAAGGGACATAGTTGGGTCGATGAGCGAATATAATACTTTAAAGTAAGGGCTCTTTATTATCAAAAATGCTTTTAGAGTAGTTTTAACATTTTTATAGGAGCAGAGGGGCTATTTTCTTAGACCAAATTCCCTCAATGGGCGATCTAGGAACAAAACTAATGAGTGGTATTGTTTTTCAATAAGCTAACAGCTAGGACAGTTGTTTGACCTTTTAGGTCGGCAATGCGGGCTTGAATGGGCGGGGCGTAGAAAATAGGAGTGGCAGAGGGTTGCGAACCATTATAAGCGGTAATCAATACATTATAGTTTGGATGTTGCAGAGCGGCGAGTGCTTCTTTAGAAATTTGTTCTTGTATGACAAGTTCCTCTACTTGGCTAGAGATGGCGTATTCTTTTTTTAATAAATACAGGAGATCACCCTCGTCCTCTCGTTGAGCATCCTTCTTTTTTTCGCCCATTAAAAGTAGGCTAACGGTGAGCGTTTCTTTTTTAGCTGCCAGTAGTTTTTTGACCTTAGCCGTCAGGCGTAGTTTTATGATAAAAGAAGGGACGGATACGTAAGTAATGGCTTCTTGGTTGGCGTATTGTTGACTTTGGTTGACAATGGCGCTAGGTAGACTGTCTTTTTCTTGATTAAAGGCCTCCTGTTTGGCTGGCTGAACGTCGGTTTCTAGAACCGTTGTATTTTTATAAGAAGTGGTAGGCGTCGCCTCACAGGCTACCAGCAAAACTAGTAGTAACAGACTTAATATGTGGTGCATTACAGTAGAAAATGAAGGATAAAAAAAAAGAACGCTCCCTTTTGGTAAGAAGCGTTCTGGCAGAGTAGTCGTTTTATGGCTATAGCATTTTTACCGCCAAGGCATGTGTTTTTCCCTGAAAAGTAGAAATAGGCCCTGATTTCATCGTGGTGTGAAACACGTTATTGGGAGAGGATTTTCGGCCTCCAAAGCCATCAATAATTACTTTATAATCACCCGATTCCAACGCCTCAAAGGCTTCTTTAGAAATGCGTTCTTGAAGCACAAGTTGCTCTGTAGGATCGGTAATGGTATAGCGTTTATCCAGCAAGTAAATCACTTCGTCATAAGCATTGTAATAATCCTTGGAAGCCATTGATTTACTATCCCTGGGTGTTCCCAAGATTACTACGGATAAGATGAATGTCTCTTCTCCTGTGGCTAGTAATTTTTTTGCATTGGCACTCGGTTGCAAGACCACTTGAAATGTAGGAACATCCAACGAATCTTCCTCCGAAAGGTGTTCCTCTGGTACTTCGAAATCTGCCGAAGGGGTAATGGTTCGCAACGTAGAAGTTTCCGCTGTCGCTAAAACAGTAGGCGAACTAGCAGCAGGGGCATCACACGCCCAAAAACTGTAAAACAAGAGCAACAAAAATAGATAGCGTAGCATAGAAGTTGGTTTTAAATACCTGTTAGGACACTACGACAAGTAGTTTTGTTCTGGAATAGTCCAATTACTAGGGACGACATAGGCCACTAATTGACGTGTTTCTACTTTCTCAGAAACGGCATTGCCTTGATTTCCTCCTAACATAATAATGTTATCTCCTTCTTTGCCCACTACAAAACCAACGTGCCCACCGCCGCTGCGTTGCACCACAGCAATAGCGCCATAAACCATACGGTCTACACGGGTGCCGTAGCTGGCATATTCCAAGGCACGAATACCATTAAACCCTTCCAAAGCAGATTCTCCCGCTTTGCGTAGGCAGTAAGAAACAAAGGCCGCACACCAATTAGCAGCGCTGACGGTTTGGTCAATGGCCCAACTGTCATAAAGACCTTGATCTTGAAATAGCATTCTAACAAAGGCATCGTCTCGAACCATTGGTGCGGTTTCCGTGACTCCTTTGTGTTTGTAGGCTTCTCTAATCCATGGCGGCATAACTTCGCCACCTGGTGTAGCGGGGGCTTCGGCCTCTCCTTCTGCACTGGCTGTTTCGGCCTCTTGGGGGGCGGTGCCTGAATTGGCATTGTGTAGGTCTTCGTGGGTGCTAGCGGCAGTATCGCCATCAGCAGCAGCAGGAACCACTTGAGCAGTGGGCGCGGTGCTAGGAATGCGTAGACGTGTTCGGCATTTGTGGATATATTCCTCTATCTTGGCGATTTGAGCACCCTCGGTTTCATCGATTGTACCATCGTTATCCTTAAATAGAGTGCGTAGTTTTTCGAGTACCTCATCGAATTTTTCCAGCTTTTTTGCTAGGATGGCTATTTTTCTTTGATTAGACATATAGATGTTGAAATTAAAATGATAAAGAAGAGTTGGGGGAAGAAACGAAAGCCTAGATTCTGAGTTTACCCATTAGGTTTTCTAGCTGTTTGGTCATGGCCTCAATGGCCTTTCTACCTTTTTCCTTCTGTTTTTCTCTTCTTTGCTCTCTTCGAGCATCAGCAGGATTGGCGCTGGCATCCGTCGCCGTTTCAGAAGAGGTTTCCGTTGTTTCAGAAGATGCTTCGGCTGTTTCACCAGCGGGTTCGCCTGCTGTAGCGGTAGTTGTCTCTTCAGTGCTATTATCAGGGGTTGCCGCATCTGTCCGCGCTTCTTCTGGGCTACTTTCTTCCGTAGTTGTAGTCGCTTCTTCTTCTTCTCCAGTAATGGTTCCTTTTCCATCGCTAAAGACCACGGTTTTGAGGCCTGCTTTTTTGAGCAATGCTTTGACGACCTTTTTGAGCTCGGTCAATTTTAGATTGCCTTTCTCTACAATAATGTTTAAATTATTGCTGTCGTCTACAAAGCAACGACCCTCTAACATCATCTTTTTATCTTCCTTAAATGCATCTTTGGCAGCTTTTTTCCAAGCGGGGCCGTGGGCCGCTACAATCACCAAAGGGTGTTCTGTTTCGCAGACAAATTGGTGATTGACTTTGACGAAGATAGAAACGGCATCTTCGGGGCTTGACCCTCCTTGAACTTTATCGCTTTGCATGGCTTTTGTCAGCCGCATAAACTCCTTTCTAAAGGCGGGAAAGGTTAGTTTTTTTTGAAGATCCGCTATTTTGATCTTTGTTCTCATATTTGGTGTGATTTGTTGAAATTTCCTTTAAGTTAAGCATTATTTTCATAAAATAAAATACCGACTGAAAAATGATGGCTAATTTGGTGAATTACAGTGTTTTATTGGGTTGGAATGGACTGTTTTGGGAAGAATGACAACGGAAAAATTGTCCTTTCAGGGGAAAAAATAGAAAAGATTACTTTTGGAGACTGTCGTTAATAACCTGCGTTACCAGGCTTTGGCGTAGTGGGCAATTATTAGGATTAGCAGTACCCTGTTAGTGACTTTTCGCCTAAGGGCGACTTTAGGCGATACCATCGTCTATTTTGGAATAGTATTCCTTTATAAGTACTTGGGATGCAGTCACAAAAAGAGAATTTTTGTCAATTTTTACGCTATTTTTTGCTTGTTTGTCTTTTATAATGTTGTATAGGTGTATTCGACAGATAGAATGCTTATCTTTGTTTCCCAAATAAATACATCTCAATACATCCCAACATTATGATTCCAAACAACTTATCCCAACTATTCTTACGAACTAGCCAAAAAGGTCTCCTGCTTTTGACCTTATTTAGCATGGTGGTTGCCTGCCAAGATGATGGTTTATACCCTGCCAATAATGGGGTAGAATTCTATCCGACGCTTTCCGACTACCGTATTTACCAAGGCGCGCTTGCGGACCTGATGCCAAGTGCTGATTATTATCCCTACGAATTAGGCTCTAGCCTCTTTACAGACCATGCGGAGAAACAACGGCTAATCAAAATCCCTTCCACAGGACAGATGACTAAAACAGGTGATGGCTTGCCCGATTTTCCCGACGGAACCATTATGGCTAAGACCTTTTATTATTACAACGATGCCAGAGATTGGTCGAAAGGTAAGAACGTCATCGAAACACGCCTCTTGATTAAAGACGCTGACCAATGGCATGTCGCGACTTATTTGTGGGACGATAGCCAAACGGAAGCTCGTTTAGTGGAGAGTGGTTATAACCGCTTAGTCAATTTTATAGACAAAGAGGGGCAGCCCCAAGTCATTGCCTATCAATTGCCGAGCAACCGCGCCTGTGCCTCTTGCCACTACGCCAACGATCAATTGACACCCATCGGCCCAAAACTTAGAAACCTCAACATCGAAGTGGCGCATCAAGGTGGCTCGATTAACCAGTTGGTGGATTTACAAAACAGAGGGCTGATCGACCAGTTTGATGAAACCGCCATCATGGCTGTTCCAAATTACCACGAT
This sequence comes from uncultured Saprospiraceae bacterium, assembly GCA_963837355.1. Lineage (GTDB taxonomy): Bacteria > Bacteroidota > Bacteroidia > Chitinophagales > Saprospiraceae > Aureispira. Next base: position 506,735 of record CAWIMY010000002.1, read on the forward strand.
ACAAGTTTGCCACTCAACGAACGAGCACGCGCTTATTTAGACATCAACTGCGCGCATTGTCACAATGCCAAAGGGAGTTCCAATGACTTGGATATGTTTTATTCTTACGCCTTACCTTTTGAGGAGACAAAAATTGCGAAGCACAAGGAAGACATTGTAAGTAATATGATTGAGGGTAGTATGCCACAAATTGGTACTTCTGTGATCGACGAAGAAGGAGCCGCATTAATTGAAGAATATATAAACAGCCTATAATGAAACAGTTCCTATTTATAATAGCCTGCCTTGGTCTATCTTGAACCATAGCAGCACAGGATACCGATACAAAAAAAGCAGGTCGTGTAGGCATTGGATTATATTATAATCCTTCTTTTACTTACCGCACCTTGTCGGCTAGTTCCGAAAGCGAACAATTTATGAAAGAGCAGCGCGATGCCAACGAACGGTTTGGGATTTCGCAGTCCGCAGGAATGACTTTTGCCTACCGCATTGGCGAAAAATGGCGGCTTGAACTGGGGGTTTTGTACGGCGATCGTACGTTTCGCTCCAAAAAGGAGTCGTTAGGATGGCCCGCAGGAACCGATGGTGCCCCTAGTGAGGGCTATATGTCATTTCACTATTACTATGGTGATATTCCAATAAAAGTGAAGTACAATATCTTGCAAACGGCACCTTTTACCGTGTTTGTAGGGGCAGGCGCCACGCTGTCTATTTTTGGACAATACAATAGAAACACCCACATTCGCAATGAAGACGGCTGGGAAGTGAACAATATAGACCGCAACTATTTTGTCAACTACGATGAAATGAATTTCTCAGCGCTTTTAGAGGCTGGAGTAGAGTACAACATTAGCCCCGCCTTCAAATTTGCCTTGGCGTTGAACGGACAAATTCCCCTAAAGCCTACCAATTCTAATACGACCCTCAAAGAGCATTTGTATTCCATCGGCGTTGGTATTGGATTTATTTACAATCCTTTGGTGAACGTGAAATAAGCGTTCCTGCTATTTTTATTTTTTAAGAAAGAATAGGTCTAGTTCCACGCGTAGGAATTAGACCTATTTTATAGCAAGTAAGGGAGTAAAAGACGTTCTAACAGAGGAGGAACGTTCGATCTGCCTCGGCTCTCTAAAAAATGTGTATTTTGCGTCCCCTTTGTTCCAAAAAATACCACCATGCTGCGCGCTTTCCTCTTGCCCTTCTTACTCGTATTCCCTTGCTTATTGCTGGCGCAATCCTTGGGAGAACATCCGTATGGCGACTACCATTTGGGGCGCGGTGCCCAACGCAGCCAGCTTTTCGGAGCGCGCAGTTTGGGAAAGTTGTTGGTATTTAATAACCTACCTAGAGATTGGTTTGAGGAGTATAAGCGCCTCTATCCTTTGGAGGGCATTCAAGGGCTGTTTGGAGATTGGCAGGCAAAACCAAAGCCCTTGCTTGATCGCAGTGCCGCTATTCAATTTCAAGGATCGGCCTTGGGGGAGTTGGATGTGAGTTTGCGCGGCAACATGGATTTCAAAAAAGTAATTGGGCAGCTTCAACTCAATGGGCATTGGCTACAGCAACGCAACGATGCCAACAACGATGATTTCTTGGACATTCCCCTCAAAAAACGCTTGGTCTTGCACAACCAATGGGCCATTTATCTCAAAAAATTTACCTCCCTCAACCATGTCCAATTTCTAACCTTAGAAACACAAGCAGGGAGCCCTAATTTTGAAAAACGACGAGACTTTTTGAGCCGTCAAGCGTATGGGACAGGGCGCTCGGTATCGCACTTGGTTGGGGAGTCCGATAACTACATTACAACCAACGACGACAATATGTTGGTCATCAATTTGCGCGTAAGCGACCATACTCAAAACGACTATTTTGGCCTGCGCCAATATACGGGTAAAGAATGGACAGTGCGCTCCCATGCCACCTACAAATACCGCTTAGAGGAAGATACAGGTTTGTTTATTTTTGGTTTAAAATACAATTCTAATACAACCCGAGAACGCTTAGACAGCTTAGTATTGGAGCGACAAGAGGTGTTTGGTGGGGGATATATTGGGTATGAAAATTACCTGAGCAAGCGCGTGGAATTGTCTACACGACTCAACGTAGGCTATCACAGTTTGGCCCGTTGGTTGGTTTTGCCGCAAGCACAGTTGCGTATTATTTTGTCCGATCACTTAGAGGTGGCATTGATCAGCGGGTCAGGAATTCGGTATGCTAATGTGTTGAACGAGCATGCGGCATTGCTAGTGAGTAGCCGAAGAGTTGTCGTGCGGGAAGCCTTACAGGGCGAGCGGGCTTGGTATTATGGGTTATCAGCTAATTACAAGCAGTGGTTAGGAACCAAGCAAGGCATTGCCCTGGATGTAGAGGGGCAGTTTTATCACCGTGTTTTTCAGAGCAAAGTGGTGACCGATTTGGATACTAATCCCTATGAATTGGCGTTTTATAATACCGATCAAGCTAACGAATGGAGTTTGGGGATAGATGGACAGCTAGCGTTTGCGAATTGGCAGCTGCATCTAAAATTTGCCTATCGTGTGGATTTATTCTACACTACTATTAATGACCGTTACCAACAAGAAGCACTCTATGCTCCCCACAATCTAATGTTGGGCTTAGATTTTCCCCTTTACTTCAAAGGCTATCAGTTGTTCAAATTGCAAAGTGAATGCTACCTGCAAGCAGGGCATCGGCTCCCCGATGTTAGTGCCAAAACTACAGCGGCAGGAATGACGGCTTATCCTACTCGTCCTGCGGCAGTGACGCGTTTAGATGTTCGGCTGTCCTTGGGGGGCGAGGCTTGGCTCAATCGCGCTTTGCGCTTGGAGCGATTGACCTTGTTTGTGGGGATTGACAATGTTTGGAATACAATTCAGCCAAGGGGAGCGATTGATGCGGGCGACCCGTTTGGAAATAATTTTGATGCTGGGCTTTTTTGGAATGGTACTACTGGGCGCCGCTACTACGGCGGGTTGGCCTACCTTTTTCGGTAAACCAACCCGTTCGCAATAATAGAACTAATTGTATAGCGTTAGTTGTCGTTTTTTAGATGTCAAAGACGAAGGTCAACTTGCCCCATTGTTTTTTGGGCGCGCTGTAGTCAACGTCAAATTTGTAGCCGCGAACGGCGCGCAAGGCTCTAGCGATCAATTCGCTATCGTTCAAGGTAGATTGCTCCGCCAAAAACTTAGTGGCAATAATGGTTCCTTCTTGGCTCACACATACTTTGATGGCAATTCTACCTTTCTCCTTCGTCAACCCTTTGATGTTAGGGCGGTATTTAACGGTACGGCCAAATACGCCATCTTGTAGGCTATCATCGTCGCCTCCATCACCACCGTCTCCACTCATGTTGGTATTCCCTCCAGAAATGTTAACATCCGCTGGTTCTCCTGCTGGAGCATTAGGCGTAGTTACAGGAGTGGGCGTTGGCTCCACTCTAGGTGCTTCGTCTACTTGAACAGGCTCCTCGCTAGGCTCTTCACTGGTCACCACTTTAGGACTTTCCAAATTATCGTCGGTCACTACAGGTGGTGGCGTAGGCGTAGGCGGGGCAGGAGGAGTGGGTTCTGGTTTTGGATCAGGTGTTTTATCTTTGGTTTTGCTCGGTTTATTAGCGGCACCTTTGCGCACTTTTTTGTCGGCATTAACCACAAAATCTACGTCATCCTGAATCTGAATATTTTTGAGCGACATCATCGTTAAGGGCTCAGGTTCCAACTCGGCAGTTTGCATCGAAGTCATGATCGGCAGTATGGCCAACAGCACAACAACAGCGTGTACACCCAAGGTGATAAATAGACCTCTCTTTTTGTTCTTCTCTTCGTCTTTATTCGTTTCGGTCGGTTTCATAAGCGGTAATTTTTTATGGATCGTTCAGTACAAGCAGTAGGGTGAAAAATAAGTAAAATTATTGCTTGCTTGCCTCTTATATTTCCATAAGCGTGCCAAGTTGAAACCTGTTCTTTTGGATTCAGTGTAATTTTATTTGTAGTGAATTGACTTAAAGGTATTTGTGTTTATTGTTTTGATGTTCAAAAATTACTACAAAAGCTGTGCTAAGAAATACTAATACCCTCTAAAAAAAGAGTCATCCCTTGGTTGGAATGACTCTGAGCTTATGGTAAGTAACTGCGAATTGGTTATTCTAAAAAGGCAAAAACCCTAATCCGCCAGTATGATTTGTAAGTCTGCTAAGGTTTCTGAATAGACAATTGGAGGAACCTTTCCAAAAGCAATTAAGCGACTATCGAACTCTGTTCTAGGCTCATTGTAGGTATAACTACCTTGCTCTACGCTCCCCAAAGGCACAAAATAAAACTCGTGTAACTGCGCCTGCTCTTCATAAGATTGCACATTGAGATTACTGGTTTTGAGGAGCGCTTGAATTCCTAGTGTAGGATAGACTTTTTGATAGGAAGATATTTCTCCCGAATCGACTACAGCCCCTCGTTTCCATCCTTTCTTAGCGGCTCTAGATTTAAAACGGTAGCCATCTATCTTGAATTCATTGAATTGGTAGTCCATCGTTTTATCGACCATGCTCGCTGCGACAGGCAGTACCGCACGGCTGAGTTGTGCAAAAGGTGGCTCAATCTTTTGCTGTTGTACATAAGCAGTCCAAGCGGCAAGCGTTTGTGGAGCCATTAATAAGGGATGTGCCAAGCGAATAAGGACTGGCTCGTCTATGGTATAAGGCTGGCCTTGGTGATCGATCAAGTTCTTTTCAGAGGTAATCATAAAGGTACCTAGGAGCTTCTCTTCTGGACTAGCTACTTGCCAAACAAAATTTTGAGCGGCAGCAAACGCGATGGGATTGGTTGTAAAAAAGGAAGCCCAATCTTGGTAACTCCAAGCGCGCTGGGTCACTAGATAGAATTCCAAATTAGGAACCAATTGATCGACGGCACTTTTGAGGTTTTGCCCCAAGAGCTTCCAAGTATCGTTGACCGATTTATCTGCTTTGGGCAGACTCTTTAGCGCCTTCCCCGTATTATCTTGATAGCTAAATTTGAAATCTTTGGTAATGCTGGCCGTGTATTCCTCTGCTCCAATGGTGACGATTCGTTCTAAATTGTCAAAACCTAAATCAGGTAACATTTTATCCGATAATTCAAACGTACTCAACTGTAAGGCATCAGCAATAGACTCAAAAGCACTTTCTGCCGCTCCTCGAACATTCGGGTATTTCACTTTGAAAAATTGCTGGATTCTATCCAAGGCACTAGCTGCTTCTAGACTACTCATCACCCCCAGCATGGCACAAGCATTTAAGTTTTTGCCGCTGGTCGCCTCTGTGTAAAGAGGGGTGATCAATTGATGGTCGGCCAACGCTGCAACGACACCCATTGCAAATCTATTTTTGGCTTTAGCACCACCATTTTTTTGTAACAACGTCCAAACTTCCTTAGCAAATTTGGCACCACTCGTAGGATCAATCAACCCAAAGACCTCTCTAGCTTCCCTATCCGTTTCGATACGATCACTACTTTTTTGTCTATAAAAAAGAAAGCGCGTTTCTTCGGAAGTCAGGGCTGTTTTGTTGCGCCAAACCAAGGGCGGCAAATTGCGCTCCTCCAACCATTTTGCCACTGGTTTGCTCAATTTACCTCTAGCAGCAGCACTCGCTACGCGCTCTTGCGCTTCTGCGATAGAAATAGGCGTGGGCGAATGTAGCAATGCTTGTACCACTATATTTCTTACCTCTTCGTTCTTTTCGGTAGCGAGTAATGGCCGAATTAAGGCTTGGGTTTCAGGGGTGTTGATTAGTGCCAACGTGAAGGCTCCCGCTCTACGAGAAGGGATGGATTTTTGAGCTAATAACTTCGTGGCTGTTGGAACAATGAGGCTAGTAGCTTGTCCGCTCAAGGCAATGCAAGCCGTATCGGCTACGTTCGTGAATGTAGATTGTGCAATTTCCCAAACTTTATCGTAATACTTCGAGAAATCAAGGCTACTTAAAATCGAGAAAGTCGTTTTGTAATGAGTGGCCAAAGAATCGTCCTCTATGTGCATATTAAGGGCTTCTGCGGCAATGTCTAAGGCTTTTTGTCCATACTGTTTTACGGCTACTTTAATCACCTTCAAGTCCAAGACTTCCGTATTTTCCACATACTCAAACAAAGGCTGTTTTAGTGCTTCGCCAAAGTGTCCACAAGCCCAATCAATGAAGGCGGCTGTATCGTCCGTCCAGCGAGTATCAGCGGCCGACCATTGAAATTGATAGCGTTCGCCCCCATTTTTCTTAGTAGAAATGTGTACTAAAGTTTCTTTAATTTTTTCTAATGTGCTTGCCCCATAAGTCTCTTTATCATGGGTACATAAGATCCGATAACACTCCATCGCACAAGATAGGCAGTCTGTTGCTGCAATCGCCTCCAGTACATAGGGTTTGTACTTGAAATCAGCGGCACACAACGCATCTAAGGTCAAAAAAGGAAGGTGTTTATTACCATCATAGCCTTTATATTCTTTGACTGCCAACAATTGGGATAAGTAGGGCTGCAAGCCACTTTCGTTATACTTGACCATCAATGCGGCAAATTGAGTGGCATGACTGTGTTTTAAAACCAGCTCTACTAATGTTTTGGGGTGCTGCTCAAAGTAAGCGAGGACATAGTGCCCAAGAGAAGTAGGCTGCTTGTCTTCTGTCAGCAGTGGCAACTTGGTCAATTCGTCAAAAATGGCGCTCAGTAAAGTCCATTCGTCTAAGCCATAAGGAGCCACGGCTTGGACTAGATCCCTATATAAGGTTGGATGGCTGGGGTTTTCTAGAAGTTGCTGTTCCACATAACGGGCAAAAGCCTCATGGTACCCTTTGTAGTAGTTCTTTTTTTGATAATAAAAAGCGCTTTGTCCAATAAAGGTGATGATTCGTTGGTCAATAAAATTCCAAGCCTCCAAAGGAGCTAAAATCAAGCTAATATCTTCAAAATCATATTCTCCACCAGGATGCGCCGTAGGAATGGTAGACGTTTCCCCTTTTAAGTAGGCTATCAATTCCTCTAGTTGAGTCAAGGTTAGAGCGCCCGCACGACTTTTTACCGTTCTAATAAACTTTTCTAATTGTTCCTTTCGGGCAGCAACCAATGCCGTTTTATTAGTGGGCGGGATTGGTAATTCTATGGGTGGGGGAGCATTCTCGGCAGCGGTAGCACGCAGGCGAAGGAGTAGTGCCTGATCGGCCTCGTTTAGCGTTTCTAGGTCGGTATGTTCCATCAAATGCTTCTGAATAGAGGGCGCATTCTTTCCTTCCAAAATCACATCGGGAACGTTCTCTATAGTAGCATGATAACTGTGACAATCAAAGGTATCTAAGTTTTTTAGCAAGCAGAGCTGTAAGGGGATTTGTGTCAAGGTAGAATTGCGGAGCGTTAATTTTTTAAGATGCTCTAACTGAAAAACACCCTTAGGAATTTCTGTAAAGGCATTGTAATCTAGTGCCAAGACTTTCAATTGCTTCAATTGAACAATGCTGTCAGGAAGTGTAGTTAGCTCATTAAATTCCAAGTGTAGCTCTTCTAAATTAGAGAGGGAACCAATGTCCTCAGGAAGCACAGAAGAAGGATTGGTTGGCGTAGGGTTGTACTGTTCGCAGAGGTTGGTAATACTCAATTTTTTTAACGAGTGGAGTTGACCAAAGCTTGGGGGATAATGCTTTAGTTGGAAATTATATTCTATTTCTAGCTTTTCTAAGGCTTGCAATTGACCAATGTCCTCAGGCAGTGCACTGATGCCTGTATGAGAAATGGATAATTCTTTTAACTGGTCTAGTTTTCCAATCGCATTGGGAATGGTTACCAGCGATTTGGTATAATCAAACGATAATTTTTTTAAGGAAGAGAGTTCCCCTAGTTCATCGGGAAGATATTTGACATGTTCTCCTCTAATTTTTAGCTCTTCCAAATTTTGGAGTTGCCCAATACAAGCAGGGAGCTTATCCTTTACCGCGATTTTTAGCTCGGTGAGCGCTTCTATTTTACAAATTTCTGCTATAAATGCTTCGGAGCAGTCGTCGTCAATCCTAAAGCTAGTAGGCTGTTCGTCTTGTGCGCGCTGTAGTTTACACCGATTTACGACAGGATCCTCTAGATGTAGCCGTAGCTTTTGATAACCACTTTTAATCTTTTTAGCGATCAGTTTATCCGCTTCTTTGGTGGTTTTTTCTGCTGAATCAAAAGATTTGGTCGCTTCCCTTAGGCTGTCGCTGTATATTTTTCCATAGGCTGTAGTGAAGGAGGTTCCGTCAATAGTAATTTGCCAGAGTTTGTCCTCATCAAAGAATATCTGTTTCATTCGTGCTTTATTGAGTAGGTTTATGAGTGGGGGCAACAGGGAATAGGATTGCTCCATCAACTATTAGGAATACAAAAAAAGGTAGCTAAAATGAAAGTTCGTATTACTTTCACTTTAGCTACCCCAATATAAACTATATAAACTAGATTGTCAAGAACCTTACTACCAAGGTATTACTACAAGTTCTTATCGACTCGATAAGCTTGTTAGAAATAAGTGACTTAGTTCTTTCCGTGACATTGCTTGTACTTTTTACCACTTCCACAAGGGCAAGGATCATTGCGCTTCACCTTAGGTACATCATTGCGAACCGTTTTTGGCTTTTCAATGGTCTGTGTGGCATTCGCTCCTGCGGCGGCACGGCGTTGTTGCTCTTCTGCTTCTCTCTGCGCTTCGATATTGGTTTGTAACTCCTCATCCGTTTCGATTTCGCGCGCTTCGTGCATATCCTGTGGATTTTGCTGTGGAATACCGCCTTTGAATAGAAAGCCTGTAATTTCCTTATTGACTCTGTCCAAGAACAATTCGTACAGTTTAGACGCTTGAATTTTGTAGATGACCAAGGGATCTTTTTGCTCGAAGGAAGCCGATTGTGTTTGGTCTTTTAACTCATCCAAATCTCTCAAATGCTCTTTCCAAGCGTTGTCAATCAACGCCAAGGTAATGGACTTTTCAATGTCACTAACTAAGGATTTTCCGTTGGTCACCATTGCCTCTTTGAGGTCGGCACCAATTTCTAAGCCTTTTTGGCCATCGGTGAATGGAATACCAATTTTCTCGTAGTTGGTATTTGGATCATTGTACACTCTATTGATGACGGGCATCAATTGCTGGCTGATGTCTTGAAACTTAGCGCGGTATACTCTAGCAGCTTGGTTGTAGAGTTTGTCCATCAACTTGTCCAAAACAGATTCGCGTTTGAAATCTTGCTCGGTAATATCAGGCTCCATACCAAAGTAACGAATGACATCTTGCACAAACCCTTTGTAGTTGTTGTCTACTTTGTGTGCAGATACCAACGATACCGCAACTTGGTCAAACATATCGTTGAGGTCAATGGCTAGACGCTCGCCATACAGGGCATTGTTCCGTTTTTTGTAAATGGATTCCCGTTGGATGTTCATAACATCATCATACTCCAACAAGCGTTTCCGTACTCCAAAGTTATTTTCTTCTACGCGTTTTTGAGCGCGCTCAATCGCAGAGGTAATCATTTTGTGTTGCAATGCCTCGCCCTCTTGGTGGCCCATACTGTCCATTAACTTAACAATACGCTCTGAGCCAAACAACCGCATCAATTTATCCTCCAAAGAGACATAAAACTGCGACAAACCGACATCTCCTTGACGACCAGCACGACCGCGCAACTGGCGATCTACTCGTCGAGAATCATGGCGTTCCGTACCAATAATGGCTAAACCACCAGCGGCTTTCACCTGCTCAGAAATCTTGATGTCGGTACCCCGACCAGCCATGTTGGTGGCAATGGTCACCTGACCGGGTTGTCCTGCCTCAGCGACAACATCGGCCTCTCTAGCGTGCTGTTTTGCATTCAAGACATTGTGCTCAATTTTTTGCAATTTCAATAAACGGCTCAACAATTCTGACTGTTGGACGGAAGTCGTACCCACCAAAACAGGTTGTCCATTCTCACGCAAGCGAATCACCTCTTGTACAATGGCGTTAATTTTTTCGCGCTCTGTCTTATAAATCAAGTCATTGCGATCATCTCTAACGATCGGACGATTGGTAGGAATCACGACAACATCCAATTTGTAAATGTTCCAAAGCTCCTGTGCCTCTGTTTCAGCCGTACCCGTCATACCCGCTAATTTGTGGTACATACGGAAGAAGTTTTGCAGCGTGATGGTGGCGTAAGTCTGGGTAGTTTTTTGAATGTCTACGTTTTCTTTTGCTTCCAAAGCTTGGTGCAAGCCATCCGAGAAACGACGGCCATCCATTACCCGACCTGTTTGCTCATCAACGATTTTTACTTCGCCCCCCATGACCACATATTCCTCTTCGGGGTGGAACATGGTATAAGCTTTCAACAATTGGCGCAAGGCATGTAAGCGCTCATTTTTAGTTCTAAACAACAACAAGGCTTTGTCTTTCTCTTGGACAATTTCTTCTTGGCTCAAATCCGAACGCTGGTCAATGGCACCTAATACCGTTCCGATATCTTCCATGACAAACAAGCTTTCATCGCCTGCGATATTTCCTAAGAGTTGACGACCGTTGTCCGTCAATTCTACACTTCTATTTTTTTCTTCAATGATAAAAAACAGTTCTTCATCCGCTTTGTGCATGTGCTTCGATTGCTCGGCCATGTAGACGTTTTCTGTTCTTTGTAGAATGGTACTGATGCCTGGCTCACTTTTGTATTTTCTCAAGGCACGGTGCTTGGGTAAACCTCTATAAGCACGGAACAACGACAGTCCACCTTGGCCTTCTTCGTGTCCTGCATCGCCTTCAGCAATTTTCTTTTTGGCATCTCTCAACAACTCCCCCACCAGCTTGCGTTGTACGTTGACCAATTGTTCTACAGCAGGTTTGAGCTGCATAAACAACTCGGCGCGGTTGTCTTGCCCTGTAGGGCCAGAGATAATTAGAGGCGTTCTAGCGTCGTCAATCAACACCGAATCCACTTCATCAATCATGGTATAATGAAACTTGCGTTGTACGATTTCACCAGGCTTGTGCGCCATGTTGTCCCGCAAGTAATCAAATCCAAATTCATTATTGGTACCGTAAGTAATATCTGCACGGTAAGCTGCTTTCCGTCCTGGAGAATGGGGGCGGTAGTTGTCGATACAATCGACTTTTAAGAACAAGAAGTTGTGGAGGGGAGCCATCCATTCGGCATCCCGTTTTGCCAAGTAATCGTTCACTGTAATCAGGTGAACGCCTTCGCCCGCTAGCCCGTTGAGGTAAGCAGGAAGCGTAGAAACGAGGGTTTTACCTTCCCCTGTTGCCATCTCGGCAATTTTACCTTGGTGGAGAACGATTCCACCAATCAACTGCACGTCGTAGTGAATCATGTTCCAAGTCACCAAGTTACCCGCTGCCATCCAAGAATTTCTCCAAATGGCTTTGTCTCCTTCAATCACTACAAAAGGGTGCGTACTAGATGCCTGCTTGGCCGCTAGTTCTCTATCGTGGTCAGTCGCCGTTACTTCTAGCATTTCGTTTTCTGTAAAACGGCGCGCGGTTTCCTTCATCACGGCAAAAGCCTCAGGAAGGATCGTGTCGAGAATAACTTCAATTTCTGTATCGCGCTCCTTCCCCAAGGCATCAATCTCTTCAAAAAGGCGTTGCTTTTCCAAGACATTTTCTGTCTCATCAATCTCCGTTTGTAGTTGGGCAACCTCTTCATTGATCGCATTCAAGTGATCGGCAATGCGCTGTCTGAATTCGATGGTCTTGTTGCGCAAGCTATCATTAGAAACGGTCGCCAATTGGGCATATTCCGCTTTGATTTCTTCCACGATAGGTGTGATGGTCTTGATATCACGCGTGTATTTATCACCGAATAGTTTTTTCAGAAAACCAAACATCTTATTTTTATTTTGTAATGTGAGGGGGCAAGCCTTACCCTAGCTAAATATAATCGTTTAATCGCGTCTACGAACACGGGCTTTAGTGCGTTACAAAGGCCACTTTATGCTGGCGACTTTGTTTTTGTTGCATTATTGCTATAAAGATAGCGAAGTTGTTCGAAAACCGAGCATTGCCAGCCAAAGAAAGGTAGAATAGCTTTGCCATAGCGGCCATCTAAGGACAAATGACCTTGGATAAGCTTGCTGTAGTCATATTTCATTCCATTCCTATAATTTATGCCAAATTGGCAAATAGTCCTTTATTTCGTTGCCTTTTTGGCACTTTCGTAGTAATTTAATGGCTTTCGTTCTCACCTACTTGTTTGACCGCTCCTTGTTTTATGAAACTAATAGCCGCTCTTTTTATAGTATTGTTGATGATGGCTTGCCAGCCCAAAACAACAGATACAGCTTCTACCGCATCCGACTCCTCCAATAGCGATTCTACGTTCTACACTAAACCGTATTATTTTCCAATAGAAAATCTAAAAGAAGGGAAGGTATACGAGTATAGTTTGATGCAGGACAGTGCGGCTTTTGTTGCGCATTATTGGCAATTGCAAAGTGAGCAAGATGCTACAGGAGAAACCTTTCTAATTTGGAAGCGCTATAATCCGCTTTTTGAACAAGACCAATACATCCAAGAATGGATTATCGACGACGGTGTTGTTACGATGGATTATGCCTTGTTTATTCGCGATAGCGAAAGTCAAACGATGGAGCGCTATGTCAACGAAGTGGAACAGAATGTCGTTTTTCCTTTTCACGCGGCGTTAAATGCCGATATGGTCTATCGGTTTAGTTGTACGACCAAGTTGCCGCCCAATTTTATCACCGTACATTTGGTGCGTGACCGGCGCTTTAGCGAGCAACTGGTTTACCCTTATGCAGGAAAACAATTGTCTGCGATTGCCTTTTCTTGTCAAGATGCCTACGATTTAGAGGATGAGGAAGAAGGTGGATTTTGGGAGCCACAAGCCGCGAGTGTAGAGGTATATGCAGAGGGCGTAGGCTTGGTTTATATAGAAACAAAAAAGGCAGGAGAAACAGCATCGGAGGTGATCCAATTAACCAATGTGTATACCTTGGCCGAATTTGAAGCCCATCAAGCCCGTCAAAGTGGGCTTGATGGGGCACAATAAAAGTATTCAAGGACTTTATTAGTCATTTGTTGGGCATTTAACTAAATTTGTCTATTGCTTTTTTGGGAATACTATTCTTTGAACCACAGTCATCAACTACATGTCATCAATTGTCAACGAGGACGTTCTATCGCACTTAAAATTTCCTATTGGAGAATTTGTTTTTACCGCGCATTCTTCTAGGGATTGCATTAGCACAATGGATTGCTACGATTGCTGCTTTTCCAGCAACCGTAGAAGCCTTGACCAAAGATCTATCCTGCGTAGAAAAAAACTGGCGCTACCGCCCCGATGGTTGGACAATCAAGCAAGTGGTGCATCATTGTGCAGACAGCCACATGAACAGCTTAATTCGCTTCAAGTTGAGCTTGACCGAGGAAGAGCCGACGATTCGACCCTATTTGGAAGACCGATGGGCTTTACTGGTGGATAGCCAAGACGATGATTTGACGGCTTCCCAAGCCTTGTTGATGGGGTTGCATTATAAATGGGTGCAGGTACTGCGCGCCTTGTCAGAACAAGAATTGGAGCGTGGGTTTATCCATCCCGAGCAGGGAAAACGAATCACATTGACAGAAGCCATAGCAATGTATGCTTGGCATTGTCGCCATCATTTGGCACATATAGAGCAGGCCTTGGCCACAAAGGGACGGTACAATTCCTAATGCCTCGCCTGCGCATGCCTTTTTTGCGTTGTACACAACGCAAAAAAGGCAGCCCTACAAGGGCACTTCTTATTTTATCAAAAAAACAACATAAAGCGACGCAACGATTATGAACTTGAATGGAAAAGCCTTATTGGTAACGGGAGGAACGGGTTCCTTTGGGAAAAAATTTGTGGAAACCGTGATTGAACGTTATCCAGATATACAGCGCTTAGTCGTCTATTCTAGAGACGAACTCAAGCAATTTGAAATGGCGCAAGTTTTTTCGCCACAAAAATACCCATTCATGCGTTACTTTATTGGTGATGTACGGGATTTAGACCGCTTCAAAAGAGCTTGCGAAGGCATTGATGTGATTGTCCATGCGGCAGCGATTAAGCAAGTAACAACCGCCGAATACAACCCGATGGAGTGCATCAAAACCAATGTCAATGGGGCGTATAACGTCATCCAAGGAGCCTTGGACTGTGGGGTGAAAAAAGTAGTGGCGTTGTCTACCGATAAAGCGGCGGCACCCATCAACTTATACGGAGCAACCAAGCTTTGCTCCGACAAGCTGTTTATTGCGGCGAATAATATGCGTGGCAAGCGCGATTTGAGTTTTTCAGTGGTACGGTATGGCAATGTCATGGGTTCCCGTGGATCAGTGATTCCGTTCTTCATGAAAAAGCGCCACGAAGGGGTATTACCAATTACGGATGTACGAATGACCCGCTTCAACATCTCTTTGATCGAAGGGATAGAGATGGTGCTCAATGCCATCGAAAATGCTTGGGGGGGGGAGATCTTTGTGCCCAAAATTCCTTCTTACCGCATTACAGATGTAGCCACAGCCATTGCACCAGAAGCCGAACAAAAAGTAGTGGGCATTCGCCCAGGAGAGAAGATCCATGAGGAAATGATTACCGATGCAGATTCTTACACGACGGTGGATTTGGGAAAATACTACGCCATCTTACCACAAGTTCCTATTTGGAACAAAGAAGAATACCTTAAAAAATTCAACGCCAAGCCTGTGCCTTTAGGATTTCGTTATAATTCGGGAACCAATACCGAGTGGATTTCGGCAGAGGAAATTCGGGACTTGATCAAGGAGCATGTAGATGCTACGTTTTCTGTTTAAGGCAAACGACCCTCATTCTTAACCTATTGAAAATAGACGCGTAAGGGAGCAAAACTAAGTCCTTGGTGAACTTTTGATTATTTTTAGTCTTAATCAACTAAGCTTAGGTCTTAAGGAGAGGGAGTAAAGAATAAAATCGAAGCCTTAGCGGGCTGACGAAGTAAAGCGCCCCACGAGTGAAACCAATATTTTTTGAGGGAGAGCCGAGCAAAAAGAAGGCATAAATTGACGTAAATTATTTTGAAGGGTTGCTTGGTATAGTATTTTTATAAAAACAAAATAGACTTGACTTTTCTAACGTACCTAATGGCGTTTATACATGGAAAAACGAAATATTCCTTACGGGCGGCAGCACATCAGTGAGGCCGATATTGCGGCGGTTGTCGAGACCTTGCAGCATCCTTACTTGACACAGGGTCCCAAGATTGATGAGTTTGAGGCCGCTTTTGCCGATTATATAGGGGCAAAATATGCCGTGGCCGTTGCCAACGGAACGGCAGCCTTGCATTTGTGTACTTTAGCGTTGGGCGTGAACGAGCAATCGCGCGTCTTGACTACGCCCATCACCTTTGCCGCATCAGCCAACTGTGTACGCTATTGTGGCGGCACCGTAGATTTTGTAGATATAGATTCCGAAACCGCTACGATGGATTTGGACGCGCTCAAGGCTATAGTAGAAGCCGCGCCTAAAGGGACGTATCAAGGTGTCATTCCTGTCGATTTTGCGGGCTATCCTGTGGATTTAGAAGCCGTGCGGGCTATTGCCGATGAACATGATTTATGGATCATTGAAGATGCTTGTCATGCCCCTGGGGGGTATTTTACGGATAGCCAAGGGCAGCAGCAACGTTGTGGCAATGGGCAATTTGCTGATTTGGCCATCTTTTCTTTTCATCCAGTCAAGCACATTGCTAGTGGAGAAGGTGGGATGATTACAACCAATGATAAGGCTTTGTATGAAAAGCTACTTATTTCGCGTACGCATGGCATTACTAAGGATGCGGATTTGATGCAGGAGGAGCCGCATGGTGCTTGGTATTATGAAATGCAAATGTTGGGCTATAATTATCGAATTCCTGATATTTTATGCGCCTTGGGCTTGTCGCAATTGCAGCGAGCAGAAGAAAATATAGCGCGTCGGCGCTTAATCGCGGCTCGTTATGATGCGGCGTTTGAAGAAGCGGGCGTGGCGCGGTTGGCGCATCGACAAGATGGCGGCCATGCTTACCATTTGTATGTTATTGAAGTGGCGCACCGTGCGGATTTGTACCAAGCGTTGCGCGATCGAGGCATTTATGCGCAGATTCATTACATTCCTGTGCATACCTTGCCCTATTATCGCTCGTTGTACGAGGAGACCTTGGTCTTGCCCAAAGCAGAAGCGTATTATGAACGCTGTATCAGTTTACCTATGTATCCTACCCTGACGGATGAAGAACAGGAATTTGTCATCAACAGTGTGTTAGAAAATCGCTAACACCTGTCTAATGCGTATCGCATGATTTATAATATTTTGGAGGTAGCCAACACCCACGGCGGTGAGCTAGCTTATGTGGAAGCTTTGTTAGAAGAATATCAAGGCTTTCAAGGTAATTTTGGGATTAAATTTCAGCCGTTTAAGTTTGATCGTATTGCTACGGAGGATTTTGCTTGGTATGAAGTGTACCAACAACTGTATTTCACACCTGAAGAGTGGCAGCACATCATTCAAAAAGCCAAGGAAACAAAGGACGTTTGGATTGATGTGTTTGATACTTATAGCGCAGAAATTGTCGCCAACAACCACGCGGATATTGTGGGCTTAAAAATGCAAGCGTCCGTCTTGTATAATTACAACTTGTTGGGTGCGTTGGCCGAATTGGATTGGTCCGAATAAAAAACTCATCCTCAATATTTCAGCTTATGGCCTAGAAGAAATGCGCGCTATTGTACAGCGTATTGAGCAGCAGCTACAGCCCCAAGAATTGATCTTACAAATTGGTTTTCAAGCTTATCCGACCAAGCTAGAAGATTCGGCGCTGTCCAAAATTGCTATTCTAAAAGAAGCATTTCCCAACTATGCTATTTCTTATACAGAACACGTAGATGGCAAGGAACAAGCGAGTACCGAACTGCCTGTGATTGCCGCCATGTTGGGGGCAGAGTATCTCGAAAAACATATTATGCACAGCACGTTACACACCGAATACGATCACTATTCAAGTGTGGTGCTAGCCGATTATCAACAATACATGCAGCGTCTGGAGCGCTATATTGGCTTGCTAGACCAGCCCTTTATCAATGCTGCTGAGCAACAATATTTGGACAAAACCTTACAGATTCCTATTCTGAAAACCGACAAACGCGCGGGCGAATGCTTGTCTATTACCCAAGATTTAGAATTCAAACGGAGCAATAAGACGGGCTTAAATGTTTTGCAAGTGCAGGAATTGTTGGCGAATTTCCACTTATTGCGCCACGACAAAAAAGCGGGCGATACGCTAGAGGCCATCGACTTTAAGCGGGCCAACATCGCGATTATTGTCGCTTGTCGTATGAAATCCTCGCGCTTGCCTGAAAAAGCGATTTTGCCCATTGGAGACTTGCCATCGGTAGAGGTTTGCTTGAAGAATGCCTTGTCGGTAGAGAATGTCAACCAAGTGATTTTGGCGACCTCAGACGTAGAGCAGGATGCCGTATTGGAGGAGTATACCTACCACGATGATGTGATTTTCCATAAAGGCCACCCTGAGGATGTGATAGAGCGTTATTTGGATGTGGCGGAGCCGCGTGATGTAGATGTAATTGTCCGTATTACAGCGGATTGTCCGTATGTTTCCAACGAAGTGATTCAGCACAACTTGAAAGCGCACTTTGCGGCTGGAGCAGATTATACCTCTGCCCCTACGGCGGCAGTGGGAACCAATGCCGAGATCATTAATACGACCGCCTTGCGCCGCGTGAAGGAATTTTTCCCTTCGGCCAATTATTCGGAGTACATGACCTTCTATTTTATGAACAATCCCCAGCATTTCCGCCTCAATATTGTAGACTTGCCCGACCAATGGGTGCGCGATTACCGCTTGACCTTGGATTACCAAGAAGACTTAGACCTGTTTAACGCCATTGCCGAGCATTTTGATGAGAAAAATATACCTTATACCTTGACTAATATTATCAATTATTTGGATGAAAATCCCGATAAGGCAGCCATCAACGGCTCGATTGGGTTGGTCTACAAAACGGATCAAAAATTGATCGACACCCTCAATGAGCACACTACTATCAAAGATTAATAAAAAAACAGGACGGCTTGGAAGATAAACAGCGCTTGTTCCTTCGAGTAGATGGCCATCAACAAATGGGTTTAGGACATGTGTTTCGTTGTCTGGCCTTGGTAGAATTGCTAGATGGCTTGGTAGAAGCTTGTTTTTTTGTGCGAACGCCGTCGGCTTACTTGCGCCAAGTCATCACTGCAAAAGCGAAATTGGTGGTCTTGCCTGAACTACCTAGCGCGGTGGTGGAAGCAACTATTTTTGCCCAACGATACTTATCGGGCAGGGAAATCGTAGTGTTGGATGGCTATCATTTTACAACGGCCTATCAGCAGATTATCAAGGACAATAGCGCGACTTTGGTGTGCTTGGATGACCTGCACCACTGTCGATTTGTGGCAGATGTGGTCATTAACCACGCAGGAAGCGCGCAGACCAAGGCTTATGAAAGGGCTCCTTACACCAAGCTTTATTTGGGTTTGAAGTATGCCTTGTTACAGCCCACATTTATGGCTGCTGCCCAGCAATATCCGTGCAGCTGCCTATAGAAAATGGCGTATTGGTTTGTTTGGGTGGGGCAGATCCCAACAACGATACCTTGCGCGTATTACATTTGTTGGAAGAACGAAAGACAAGCGGACAGGTGCGGGTTATTTTGGGCGGGGCTTATGCGTACCACGAAGAATTAGCTGCTTTTGCGGCTAGCAGTTCTTTAAACTTACATTGCTTATCGCGCTTGACCGCGACAGAAATGCGGCAGGCCATGGAGCAAAGCCATGCGATTATTTGTTCGCCAAGTACGGTTGCTTACGAAGCGATGGCGGTAGGACGGCCCGTTTATTTGTTGCCGATTGCCGATAATCAAGCCGCGATTTATGCGTATTTTGTGCAACAGGGCTTGGGTATGGATTTTATAACGGCTTTTCCTGTGTTGGAAGAACGCCGTTTGAAACAATTGGTAAGCCAGCAGGCACGGCACTTAGATGGCCGCTCAGGCGAACGGTTGCGCACTATTTTTTTAGAATTATTGACCAGAAATTAACAGCATGAAAAAGATACAAATCGGAGATGTTTGGGTGGGCGATGGACAACAGCCGTTTATTATTGCCGAGATGTCGGGCAACCACAACCAGTCCTTGGAGCGCGCATTGAGCATCGTGGATGCTGCTGCGGATGCGGGCGCGGATGCCATCAAACTACAAACCTACACGGCCGATACCATGACGCTGAAAGGAGCGTATACCATTGATGGCGATGGGTTGTGGAAGGGCTACGAATTGCACGACTTGTATAAAGTGGCGCACACGCCTTGGGAGTGGCACCAAGCGATTTTTGATCGCGCTAAAGAACGCGGTATTATGGCCTTCAGCTCGCCTTTTGATGCAACGGCGGTCGATTTTTTAGAAACCTTGGATGTTCCTGTTTACAAAATTGCTTCCTTTGAGAATACGGATCACCCACTCCTCAAAAAAGTGGCGCAGACGGGCAAGCCTGTGATTATGTCTACAGGAGTGGCGACTTTGTCCGACATTGACGAAGCAATTCGCGTTTTGAAAGACAACGGTTGCCAAGAGTTGATTTTGCTCAAATGCACCAGCACTTATCCCGCAACGCCTGAAACGAGTAATTTGCTCACCATTCCGCACATGCGCCATACTTACGATGCTTTGATTGGTCTTTCGGATCATACCATGGGCGTTGGGGCTCCCTTGGCGGCCATTGGATTGGGGGCTTGTATTGTCGAAAAACACTTTACACTGGACCGCAATGACGGCGGGGTAGACAGTAAATTTTCCTTGGAACCCCACGAACTAAAGACCTTGTGTACCGAGTCCAAACGCGCTTTTTTGGCGTTGGGAAAGATTCAATATGGCATTCAAGACATTGAAAAGAAAACGAGTAAACCCTTTAAGCGCTCTATTTATATTGCAAAGGACATTGCAGCAGGCGAGGTATTGACTTTGGATAATTTAAAAGTCATTCGTCCAGGATTTGGCCTAGAGCCAAAGTATTTGGAGTTGGTTTTGAACCGTAAAATAGGACAGGACTTGAAGGCGGGCACCCCTTTGACTTGGGAGTTGTTGTTGGGGGAAGAATAGTTATTTGTAATAAATGCTAAATAGAACACTATAAGGTTGTTGTAAGTCTTCTGTTTTATTATCTTGTACCTTATTAAATAACTAAACAAAAAAAACATGCAACAATTAACTCTATTTTGTCTACTTATTAGTAGCATCATTCTTTTCTCTGCTTGCGAATCCGATCCTTGTGCTGACACGGTTTGTGGTAATTTTTCTTATTGTGATGATGGCGATTGCGAATGTGATCCTGGGTATCAAACCAGTGTTAATGGGGGTTGTGTCTTGGCCGATCCTTGTGCTAATATTAATTGTCAAAACGGCACGTGTAACAATGGCATTTGTGACTGTAACTCAGGCTATGCGCTAGACAGCAATGGAGAATGTACGCAGCGATGGAATAATGGAGTGTCTGGTGTCTGGACAGTTAATGATAATTGCACTTCGTCGGGTATGAGTACTTACAATGTTAATATTAATGCATTGACTGGCGATGCCAAATACTTTGTAATAGTTGATTTTAGAAATGTATTTACAGAGGAAGTTCTTGCGGAGATGACGTCCGAAAACACTTTCAAGATTGTTTACCAACAACCTGATCTTGGGGGTGATTTTGTTCAATCCAATGGAAGCGCTACGATTAATGCGGCTCGTACAGAGATCACCATTACTTATCAAGTAGAAGACATTAATAACGGTAGTACGAATGTCTGCACCAGCGTGTGGACAAAACAATAATACCTAATAAATAGCAAGGTGTAAAAAACAGCGTCCCGCTTCGATGTTAGATTGAAACGGGACGTTTTATTTTATTTAAATCACCCGCATAAAATTAGACACGGCTTGCGCCACAACTTTGCCCGCTTCATTTTGGATAACACAGGTTACATTGGCCGTGCGTTTGCCAATGCGTTGTATGGTTGGAATACCAATCAAGGTTTCGCCCACAAAGGCCGCGCGCAAAAAATCGACGTTCATCGTCATCGACACATACGCGGCATCTTCGGCGCTCTTTAGGAAAATCTGAAAGCCCAATACTTCGTCAATAATGGCCGCCATCGCGCCACCGTGCAACGCCCCCATAGGGTTGAGCATATCCTCCCGCACGTCAAAGGCCAGTTGCAAATCGCCCTCATCACTCACATCTACTAAGGTTGGATCGAGCCATTGCCCGAAGCCCTTTAGATGGTTTTTTATGCGTTGGCCTTTAGCGCTTTTTAATTGATCTACAAATGCTATTTTCATACTACAGTTGTCCTGTTTTTTCTAAAGCTTCAGTAATTTGTTCGGTATGCTCCGCGTTTTTGGGACGCTTGAATATTTTTAGAATAGTGCCTTCTTCGTCGATGACGAAGGTGGTGCGCAGCACGCCCATTCGGAGTTTGCCGTACATGTTTTTCTCGCCCCAAGTGCCGTAGGCGCTCATGATTTCTTTTTCCGTATCTGCTAATAGGGGAAAAGGCAAGTCGTATTTGGCAATAAATTTCTGGTGCGAAGCTTCATCGTCGGGGCTTACACCGACCACTGCATAGCCTTTGTTGAGCCAGTACTCGTAGTTGTCGCGCAAGTTGCAGGCTTCTTTGGTACAACCAGGCGTGTTGTCCTTAGGATAGAAATATAGAATCAATTTCTTGCCTTCAAAATCGCTCAATTGGACGGGTTGCCCGTCTTGGTCGTTGGCGTTGAAGTTGGGGGCTTTGTCGCCCTCTTGTAGTGTAATGGCCATTATGGTATTTTTTATGATGATGATGGTAATAAGTTGGCTTGTATTAAGGCTTGTCGGGCTGCTCCTTGGAATTGTTGGTAGGAGGGAAGGCGTTGGAGTTCTGTTAGGCTAATGGTGTTGGCTAGTTCCTCATATAAATTTCCGATTTCTGTTTGTCCACGTTGTTTAGCGGGCAGTTCCTTGTCAATAATTCGAATAGCTGTTTCTATAGCTGCTTTAGGATTGGCGATGCTTTCGACTGCTGTTTTGATACCCAACTCACTATAAGACTTGTCAGTTACCAATTCATTTTTGAAAGCTTCTTGATCGGCTAACATCCAAGCTTCTGTCATTCGGATAGGGATGATTGGAACAATTGGTTGATTAGTATCTCTAGATAGAATAATGTCGATCAATGGTTGTACGCGCTCTTGCATAGCTCTATTGCTAGAGACTTTATCCGCATCAGCATGGATACAAATAACGGTAAACCCTATGATGTCAGCTAAACAATTTTCTAGATGCTTTAGACTGCTTTTTCCTGCGAAGCAAGGATCGACTACCAATAAATCAACCGAAGCTTCGGCTACAATAGCACGAAAAGTACGTTCAATAAGCACCCCCAAAAAACGCTGGTCGGTTAGCCCTTCCCCCAAATAAGCTATGGTTACTACATCACTCATAGTCCTGCGGGTTCTTCTAAGTCAATACCCTTTAGATACTGTAGTACTTCATGTGCTGTGATGACATCTATCGGGTCGTTCTTGTCTTGGTCGTTGGGGGCTGTTTGATGGTGCAATGCTTTTACTTTATCTTTTTTAACAGGCGTCATTTTAGTGACCTTCGACAAGGTGCCGTCTTTAACTTGGGTGACCAAACTAGCGTAGAGCAATTGTATATCTTCGTGCGCGGCTACAATCTCCGAGACCAGCGCAGGGGAATGGGTATTGATAATAATTTGCTTCAATGGAGGCTGTGTATCTTCGTCCGTAGTTTCCTTGAAATCGGTTACCATTCCCTTCAATAGCTCCAACACTTGCAACAACCGTCGTGGGTGAATGCCATTTTCAGGTTCCTCCAAGCAAAGTACCCCTTGTTGTTGCGGGTCAAAACGCAATGTGCAGAGCGCGATTAAACGAAGGGTGCCTTCTGATAATAAACGTACACTGAATTTTTGATTCTCGGTGGAGATGACGCGCATTCTATATTCGCCTGAGTAGCTGTCTTCTTCTATAGCTAAACTTTTAAAAGAGGGTAGTAAGCGGCTTAGTTGCCGTGTGATGTTTTTGTAGGCACGTGGATGGCCTTTTTTTAATCTGGAATAAAGTAGCGATCAAATTAGAGCCGTCAGCTCCTATTTATTGACTGCCTAGTACCGCATTAGGCGCGCGGAGTGCGACGGGTTCTAGATGTAAAAATTGCCAGTCGGTAATTGCATTTTTTATAGCTTTATGCAGATTATCTACGCTACCCGCAAGGAGTGTCATCAAGTAAGGTCATGATTTGCACCTTATTGCCTATCTATATCTAAGAAAAGAGCTGGATTCTTTGTGCTTCTGAGAATCTATATAATTACATTCCTTAAGTTATATATCTTAGCCCAATAGTCATTACTCGATCTAAGAATGGGAGATAAACATTCTTGATACAACTTGCAAGACGGTTATACCATTTTCATTGGTTATTTTTTTTATTTCTAAGGCATAAGTTATTCTGTTAGACGGCAAGTTGGTTTCTTCTACTTTATCTGATTTTTCTACTTTGTCTAATAATAAGATCTACCTCAAAGTACATGGCATCTACCGCAGAACCATCTGTTTTAATCGCAAACAGCTCTAAGGGCAACCCTCGCTGCTTTGAAAACGCTTCGTTAACAGGCATATTTACGAGCCGCTGCAACAATTGCATCGCATCCAACAAATTACTCTTCCCCGAGCCATTCGCCCCAGCAATCACCGTAAAGGGAGCCAACTCCACCTCAAAGTCACTAAACGATTTAAACCCATCTATTTTGATTCGCGTAATCATAGCTTACTTTTTAAACCCAACAAAAAACTACTCGCTCACAGGAGCGAGGCGGACCACCAAGCCTTCCAACTCCTCTTTTAAGTGAATTTGGCAGCCCAAGCGGCTGTTGTCCTCCACAAAAAAGGCTTGATCCAGCATGTCCTCTTCGTCCTCCGAAGGTTCCTTCAACTCGTGGTCGCTCTCGACATACATATGGCAACTCGCACAGAGCGCCATGCCACCACAGGTGCCTTCTACAGGCAGCTCTGCCGCTTTGCAAAACTCCATCATGTTCATGTTCATGTCGGTGGGCGCTTCGAACTCGTGGGTCTCGTTGTGACGGTCAATGACCGTGATGTTAATCATGTTTTCCATTACTGAAAAGGATAAGAATTAGGAAAGGTCTACTTACAATAGTACACAATAATCTGTAGAGAGAACGCGAGAGCGGGGCGATTGTTTGATTTAGAGGCTGCGGAGTGCTTGGTGTAAGACAATGCCAAAGGTTACCGCGACATTCAGACAGGGCGTATGGCCGATGGCGGGAATGTAAACGCTATGGTCTAATAAGTGCAAAGTATCTTCGGGTAAGCCCGCCTTTTCGCTCCCAAAAAGCAACAAATCATCGGCCTCAAATTGAAAATTGTTGAGGGTGTTGGCCTTTTCGTCTACAAGCGTAGCCACTTTGCGGCCTGCGTAGCGTTCTAAGAACGCGGCCAAGTCCTCTATTTTCTCAATGGCGATGTGGTCAATGGCACCCGCCGTCCAGACTTTGGCCATGTGCGCCATGTCGGCGCGGGCTTTTTTGCTGTGGGTAGGCGGCAGCAGCAAGTTATTGGCATCGTAAATATAGACACGCTCCAAGCCATAAAACTCCGCACTGCGAATCATAGACGATAAATTAGGACGATACTCAGGGGCAACCAACAAGACATTCATAGCGATAAATTTTGCTTAAAAGTACATAAATTCCCTTACAATTGGGCGAGTTGCTGTAGAAGCCAAGGCCGTTCGGTGAGGGGCTGGGTTTCTTGGATGCTTTTGGCGAGGGTCGCTCTGGCTGCCTTGTCGTAGGGGGCGAGTGCGAGGAGTTTTTTGGTGAGGCGTAAAATGTGTTGGTAGTTTTTGCGGTGATAACCCATGATTTCTTTGCGTTGTAAGTAGCTGCCAAAACTATTAAAAAAGGCTTCTAGCGTGGTGAAGTTGTTGGTCTCGTAATAGATTTTCATCAAGGTAGTTTTGGCATCCAAATTCAGAAACAAATCATCGTATTCTACCTGCACCAAGCGCTCCATCGCCTTATCGTAATCCCCAATAGAAAAATACCACTTGCATAGATTGTAATGGTAGTAGTTATCGCGGTAACTGGTTTCTAAATAGGCGGCGTATGTGTCAATAAATTCCTTAACCCAATCATAAGCGCCCAAACGCAAGCCTACAGCCGCTATATTCTTATACGCAAAACGACTCAGTTGCCCATTGGATAATAAAATCTGACTACTGATACCTTGCTGGTAAAGTTCAAATACCTGCTGCATGTAATGTTGGGATTCGTTGCTGTTGATGTGGCGAATGCAGTAGTTGATGGCTAGGTTATACAAGCTGCGCTGTTCTTTGGGAGACAAGACGGCGGCCTGTTCTAATAAATAAGCCTTGAAAATTTCAAAATGTATGGCATCACGCTGTTCGACCAAACTCTGGTAGGCTTTGAGGTAGAGTTGCAAAGCAATGACCTCCTGAAAGGCTGCTTGTTGGGCTTGTTGCAAGACGGCGGGCAAAAAAGGCAATTCGTAGGCTGTTTTATAGAGGCTTTGATGGCTGTGGGCAGTGCAAGCCAAGCGCAAGGTTTCCAACATAAAGGCCATTGAAAAATTGTCAATAAGCAGTTGCAAATTGGTGGCTTTCATACGCGCTTGTTGCGCACTCTCCTCAAAGCTAGCCGTCTGGAATTGGTAGGTTTGGTAATAGTGTTCGTGGGTTTGTACCTTGGCTTGCTCCAAGAGCCGCTCCACTTTACGCGCTTGCTGCTGGGCGAGTTTGGGTCGCTGGCGCTGTTGCAAAAATAAGAGCAATTGTTGTTGGCCATTAAATGTTTGTTGTTTTGTCATCCAAAATTGGACAAATTTTTCCAAGCATTGGACAGTCTTAGAAACCAAGCGCCGCCATTGCTGGTCGTCGTATTTTTGATGAGGGTAGACGGCTTTGAACAGCCGTTCCTTCTTCACACTCGTGGGCGTTAGCTGCCTTTTGGTGCTTAAATGCAAAATAAGTTGCTGTACGTTCTCGTCTTTGTTGTGCAGTGGAGAGTGTACCCATTTGTGCAGGGCTTCTAATTCTTGGCTATCAAAACAGGTGTAGAGGCGGAGGAGTTTGGAGTGTTGCATGGGCTAAAGTTACACTTAAAAACAGACAATAGTTAATTTTTGTAGTTGCAGATCGGTGCACGGATAGGTATCTTTGTAAGGTAATGATGTAGAAGGTGTGCATCCTACAGCTAGATGAAAGCAATAAATAAAATTGTCGCTCCTTGTATAGAGAGCGATAAGAACAATATTGTACGGTAGGCCGCAGCAAGCCGAAAAGTACAACTAGGAAGGCAGTTACCTGGGGAGGGGCTGCCTTCCTTTTTAAGTAAGTATTTCATCCTAAAAACAATTTCTTTGCTCAGTAATAGCTATTAGCACTGCTATTAGAGGCTTGTTTTTACAATGAAAAAGCGACAAAGTAGTTTTTTTGTAGTTGTCTACTAGTTGCACAAAACTTACCTTTGTGTAGTCAGTTATCTACGCTTACCCTTCTGTTTCTCTAGTCCCCTCTTGTTAGAAAATCAAACTCCTTATGACCAAAATAATTTACAAGCCATTTTCCCGTTTCTTGATTGTCCTGTTGAGCTGTTTGTGCTGGAGTGGTACCGTAGCTGCTCAATATACGCTCATTCCCGACCCCGCTTTTGAAGCGTATTTAATTCGTGTAAATATAGATAGTGATAATCTTGTAAATGGGCAAGTATTAACAAGTGATATTGCAGGGCGCGTCTATTTAGACATCGAACGGACTTCTTCGAACCAGCCCGCTTCTCCTACTATTTATGACCTCACAGGGATTGAAGATTTTGCCGCTTTGGAGTATTTACGCTTGAGCGGACATGCTGTTTCTACACTAGATTTATCGCAGAATACTGCCTTAGAAGACTTGTATATAGATACCATCACTACTCCTTTTTTAGACTTGAGTGCCCTCTCTAACTTGGAATATCTAACGGTAGAGAAAACACAAGTAGATAGTCTTCAATTGCCCATTGCTATAAGCCAATTGAAGGAAGTCATACTAGATAAAAATAACTTCCGCAATGTTGATTTTACGTCCAGTCCTTTGTTGGAATACTTACTCATCCGAGACAGTGACATTAACCAATTAGATGTCAGCAGTAATCTACAACTCCATTATCTTTATCTACACAACACTTTACTAAGTACGTTAGACGTAAGTCGCAATACAGAACTCTATAGCCTTCAATTGGAGAACATGGCTGTAAGTGCGATAGATTTGACGCGCAGTACTCTTTTAGAAGAAGTGGCTCTTCGCAATGTCGGAATAACGGCCTTGGATTTGAGTGCTTGCGATACGCTCTATAGGTTGTCTCTTATTGCTGTTCCATTGAGTAGTGATAGTCTGTACTTTGATGCTGCTTGGTTGAGGTATCTAAAGATTGAAAACCCGACAGCCCCCTTTACAGAACTGGATTTAACAAACGCTTCCCTATTAAACGTGTTGATTCTTGCTGGAACCGAGGTCGCTACTATTGATGCCATAGGTTCAGAAAATATAGAATACGTCATTGTTTATGAAAATAGTTTCCTGAATAGACTACGTTTGGGAACAGGCGACTTGCTAGAACTGCGACTATCGCGAAATGCTCCAGATTTATACTTGTGCTTTGCCAACACGCTACCGCCGCTCAGTATCCCCATCTTTGTGGTAGACTGTGCTTATGGTTGGGGGTGTTATCCTAATTTAGTAGAGGGGCAAGTCAATTTAGATACGAATAACAACTGTGCTCTAGATCGAGGGGAACGACAGCTCGCTAATTACCGCATAGAATTTCAAAGAGCGGGTAATGCGCCGTATGTAGCAGTAACAGACGTAACAGGGCGTTATCAAGCGCACTTGGATACAGGCACATATATCGCGCGGATTATAGCTCCCAACGCCTATCAACAAGCTTGTATTCCCGTGAGAACAGTTGTTGTCGATTCAACGACGCATTTGGATACCCTTGATTGGCACGTCCAAGCCATCTTAGACTGTGCCGAAATGTGGGTGGACATTGGATCGCCCCTCTTGCGCACTCCAACTCCTAGTTACTACGTCGTTAATTATTGCAACCAAGGGACTATTGCTGCCGATAGTGTTTATGTAGAGATCCTGCTAGATCCTGCCATGACTTTTCTCTATGCAACACAGGATACGACTTTACAAATTCCCACTAGTCAAATTGGACAAACCTTGCGCTTTGATTTGGGAAGGGTAGAGGCGAGTGCTTGTGACTTAATAAACGTTTATATACAGCTGGACACGAGTGTATTTATGGGGCAAACCCACTGTACCGAGGCGCACATCTATCCCGATACGAGCTGCTGGCCTGCTTGGGCAGGGCCTATTTTAGACGTTGAAGGCGTGTGTTTGGGCGATAGCATCGCGTTTACAATCGTCAATCAAGCCGCCGCGATGGTACAGCAAAACACTTATTTTGTCTTTGAAGATAATATCATGATGCGCCAAGGTACGGTACAATTAGGTGGTGGCGCGTCGCAGGTCGTTCATCAAGTTGTGAATGCAGGCAAAACCTACCGTTTATCGGTTGCCCAAAGCACGGGCTTTCCTAAGAATTTAGGCGATTCGATCGCTACTGCCGCCTTAGAAGGCTGCAAACCCTTACCCGATGGTAGTTTCAACACGGGTTTCATTACCCAATTTTCCAATGGCAGCAGCGCCGCTTTTTTAGTAATTGATTGCCAGCAAAATGTTGGTTCTTATGACCCTAATGACAAAGCGGCGCAGCCCACTGGCTACGATCCCTTATACCATTATTTAGAAAAAAATACGGCTATAGATTACAAAATTCGCTTTCAAAATACGGGCACTGACACAGCGTTCAATGTTGTGATTCTGGATACGTTATCTCCTTTCTTGGATGTTACGACCTTGCAAATGGGCGCGAGTAGCCACGCGTATACTTGGAGCATTCAAAATGGGAACATACTTCGGGTCGCTTTTAACAACATCATGTTGCCCGACAGTAATGTAAACGAACCCCTGTCCAATGGCTTTTTTCGCTACCGCATAGCGCAAAAACTGGACAACCCGCTAGGCAGTGTGATTAACAATACGGCGGCTATTTATTTTGATTACAATCCACCCATTTTTACCAATACTACTTTTCATACAATTGGAGAGAATTTTATCACCGCTCAAGTGATCGCCATAAAAGAACTGAAGGACCAAGTTACGGTCTTGGTTTCTCCCAATCCATTCGCCCACACTACCACTTTAACAGTCGAAGGACAACGGTATACCACCTTACGAGTATCAGTTTTTGATGGAGCAGGGCGTTTGTTGAGGCAAGATATAGGACAAGGGGATCGCCTGCAATTGTCGCGGGGCAACCTACCCGCTGGGCTTTATTTTTACCGCTTAGAGGGCGATGGAGAATATTTAGCGACAGGAAAAATTATTGTTCGATAGGCTGCCGCTTCTTTGTGGTTGTAGTCCAGTTCTATAGCCGATAAGCATCCACATACATTTCAGGTTCGGGAACACAATGGCCGTGGCTACAATAATCTATATAAAAGTCCAAGTGCAAATGGTGCCCGTCGTGGGAGAGCGTTCCCCCACCCGAAAATTCGTAGGTATTGTGTGGGTCGGGGGAGCAAATGTTGAGGGGAAACTCCACCACTCCCGCATGAAAAACAGCGCCCTCTATAGAGCAAGGCGTTCCATAAAAACCGTGCGGCTCTAAGGGCAAAAAAGCAACACCATGTGCCCCCACGGCTACTACTTCAAAGTCATATTCGACCGTTTCGTGATGTCCTGAAGCAGGATTATAATAGGTTTCTACACCATGATATACGCCCAAAAAAGGATAGCGATTATCAATTGGGGCATCTACATGGGTATGGCAGCTGAACAATAAGAATAATAGGGGCCAAACCAATACCTGTAGCAATAAGGAAGAGTAGTTGTTGGTACGCATAATAAAGGGAATTTTTGAAATTAGGGGCGGCCATAGAAAACCAAGCCGCAAGAAATAAAGTGACTACGCTAAGAAAGCTTATCTTGTCCAATAGAAAAATCGTGCCTGTTTGTCCAAGAAGCGCCTACAAGTGCGCCGCTTCCAAAAACGGCCTGTCACCAAAGCCAGTAGTAGCATGAAGCCAAATCCCGAAAAAAAAAGCGCCCTGCACCTCTCCAAGGGAACCACTCCCTTGCCCGCTGTGAACACGCAGTTTAAGCGTAAAAAAAAACCACAACGCAGCGCCTCGGAATGGATCAGCGCGCTCTTGCAAGGAGACCGTGTAGCGTTGAGTCAAGCCATTACACTGGTTGAAAGTACCCAACTCAAGCACCAAGCCCTCGCACAACAACTTATTGAGGGCTGTTTGTCCCACAGTGGAAAATCCTTGCGAATAGGCCTCACAGGTACACCAGGCGTTGGAAAAAGTAGTTTTATTGATAGTTTTGGACAGTTATTAGTAGCCGATAAGCGGCAAGTAGCCGTGTTGGCTATTGATCCGAGTAGTCAAGTAACGCGCGGCAGTATTTTGGGGGATAAAACCCGTATGGAAACCCTATCCAACCACCCACAGGTATTTATCCGCCCCTCGGCAGCGGGCGGTTCCTTGGGAGGCGTGGCACAAAAAACACGCGAAAGCATTGTTCTATGCGAGGCGGCGGGCTTTGATACCATTTTGGTAGAGACAGTAGGCGTTGGACAATCGGAAACGGCGGTACACTCTATGGTCGATTTTTTCTTGTTGTTGTTACTGCCTAACTCGGGCGATGAATTGCAGGGGATTAAGCGCGGCGTTATGGAAATGGCCGATTTGATTGCTATCAACAAGGCAGATGGAGACAACCTCCCTGCCGCCAAATTGGCTAAGCGCCAGTGCCGCAATGGCTTGCACTTATTTCCACCCAAAACTAGCGGCTGGACGGCCACTGCTGAACTCTGCTCGGCGCTAGAAAAAACAGGCTTGGAGACTATTTGGGAGCACATTCTCCGCTACCAGCGCCACGCCACCATCAACGGCTATTGGGAGCAACACCGCCAACAACAGGCTGCCTATTGGTTTGAAGAAAGCCTAGGCCGTCAGCTCAAACAATTATTTTACAACCACACGGCCATCAAAGCACAGTACGAACAGCTCCAACAACAAGTACTAGCGGGGCAAATTTCTCCTTTTCAGGCTAGTCGGTTGTTGATGGAAGCCTTTCAGCAAAGTTTATAAAAAGGCGTGGTTCCTATGAGAAAGAGCCCCGAAAGGGCAATGCTATTCGAATTGAAATTTGGTAGGCCGCTCCCAAAAAAAAACTCCCTACAGCGCTTAACACGGTAGGGAGTAGAATCTTTTATAAACACGGCTTTGTTTAAGTAGGCAAACGAAAGTAACCGTTTTTTGGTGCGAAAAATTTTGTGTGACTACTTAAGCCGACAATTCGTCTTTCTCAGGCACTGCATTTTTTTTCGGACGACCTTTGAACGTATCCATGGTATTGTGGACACCAAAAATACGACCCGCCACAAAATCAAACATCCGTGTAGGTAAGATACCTTTCAAAATTGGTACAGACTTGACCATGAATGGCTCTTGTAGAATGATTTCGTTCTTTTTGACAGCCTCCATAATTTTATCAACAATATAGTCGGGTGTCAAAATAGGCGTAAGGAAAGGAGCTTTCACCCCATCAAACATACCTGTGCTGATATAACTAGGCAATACCGTCGTAACGTTTACTCCTGTATTGTCGCGCTCCATTTCTAAGCGCACGGAATCCGACCAGCCAATAACTGCCCATTTACTAGCGGCATAAACCGACATGTTGGGATTAGCAATAAGGCCAGAAGCAGAAGCAATATTGATTAAGTGTCCCTCGCATTGATCCACCATTTCAGGTAAGAATTCTCTAGCAACGTGCATCAACGCCGTGGTATTGATGGCAATGGTTTTGCTAATCTCGCGGTGGCTGTGCTCCACAAAGGGTTTTCCAACGACAATACCTGCATTATTGAACAACAGATCAATAGTGGTATAGGTATCTTTGACACGCTTAGCCGCTTGCTGAATGTCTTCCAGATTAGATACATCCACTACGTCAATATCTACATTGTAGCCCAAATTAGCAAAGTGCGATTTGGTTTTGAGGAGGTTGACCTCATTGATGTCCCAAAGAATTACTTTATAAGCCCGCGCTTCTAAACAGCGTTTAGCGATGAGTTTACCGATGCCTGAAGCGCCGCCAGTAATCAGGACGCATCTGTCTTTTATTTTTGTCATAATAAGAATAGATTGATGATGAAGGAACATATTCTGCTTGTTGTTAGGGAGAACGCGTTCCAAAAACTAGTAGTGCAAGGGACTCTTTTGATACGTATCAGGAGTACCTCTAGAAGGATGGTGATTCTTGTAACGCACTACTACAGCTACAACAATATAATAAAATTGTTCAAAAGTAAAGTGCCGACCTTATTATTTATTGGTTAAATTACTTACTAAAAACCCCAATAAAATTCGGCCACCAGTGATGCATTCAGAGAATAAAGTAGACATATAGACTTTAGTAAAGAAGAAAAAAAGTTTTTCCGTGCCATATTTATTTCTCTTCTATTTTTCTTTGGCAAGAATACATCCCCATGAAGAAACATTTGGCAAAAATAGAACCATTTTTTATAAAAGTGGGCAACGTATTTGCACAAGGGTGACTAACGGCAAAATAATAGAGCTACATCAAAATGTTGATAATTAGAGAATTAATAATCTGTGTAGGGACATAGAAAAGAGTTTTCTATCAAAAAAACAATTGCCTGTAACAGCCTTCAAAAAAGCTATGTTAATGTTTTGTTAAAAATTAAAAATAATTGGCTCTAGCGGTAACAATGCTTGTCAAATAAACATAAAAGTAAAAATACTCTAGGGTTTCCCTTGAGGATTCCTACTCCCACGTACAATTAATAAATTATTCAACTATTTTAATACACTACAAGAACTAGTAACTAACGTCCCCTTGAGTAATTCTTGGTTAGTTCAGTTCTTCCTATCATTATCATACCTATGCAATTCAAATTAATTTACCTTTTCTTTTTTCTCCCCTATTTCTTATACGCACAAGATGGCCCTGCAGGGGTGGGGAATAGTACTACTAATGGTTTGTGGTTACGCGCTGGCGATCTCAACTTAGCAGCGGGCGATCCTGTCGCACTTTGGCCCGATCAATCGGGCAATGGCAATAATGGTCAACAAGTAGACGCCTTGAAGCGTGCGACTTTTGTTCCTGTCAGTGCCATGAACAACCAAGCGGCGGTGCGGTTAGATGGTATTGACGACTTGGTAGAAATTGTTGATACCGATATCTTAGATGGTAGCAATGGCTTGACTTATTACGTGGTTATTCGCCCCAATAATTTAGATAATAATGAAGCCCGTGGTATTTTAGGCAAGCGAATTACCTTTACCAATCCGAGTGAATATGCTTACACTTGGTTTATTTGGTCGGGCAACCGCATGTATATGGACATTAATACCCAAAATAATCGTTTCAATACGACAAATAGCTTTAGCAATGCCACAAATTATATTTTTACCCTATCTTTTGATGGAACAGCCCCTAGCAATGAACGGTCTAAATTGTACAATGCGGGAGCATTAATTAGAACGGCTAGCGAGACTTCTACCACCATTGTCAATAGTAACCAAGATTTAGTTTTGGGAGCCTTGAATAAAAACTACCGCTCACACATGGGCGCTGATTATGCCGAAGTCATTCAGTACAACCGCACCCTCAACAGTGCCGAACACATCATTGTACGCAACTACTTATCCGCGAAATACAACATTCCATTAAACAACGATTTGATTTACAATGAAGATGATCCCGCCAATGGAAACTTTGATTTTGAAGTAGCGGGCATTGGTCGCGTGGATGCCAGTAATTTAAATAATAATGCCCGAGGAACAGGGGCTGTGCATATTCTAAATCCCTCTAACCTCAACGATAATGAATTTTTGTTGTGGGGACACAACAACGGGTCGTTGACCATGAGTGCTACCACCGACTTACCTTCAGGCGTACAGGCGCGGTTGGGTCGAGTATGGCGCAGCAGTGAGGTCGATAATGCAGGCAACGCTGTTGATGTAGGGAGTGTCACGATGCGCTGGGATTTGAGTAATTTACCCACTACCGTAGATGCCAGTGATTTGCGTTTGTTAATAGATACCAATAACGATGGGCAGTTTTCTGATGAAACCCCAATCGCAGGAGCGACGGATTTAGGTGGTGGAGTAATTGAATTTGCAGGAGTGAGCGCTATAACTGACAATGCGCGCTTTACGCTTGCTACAACCAATCGTATTCTACCGATCGAATTGGTCGATTTTACGGCGCGTTTGCAAACGGACAATACCGTTGCTCTACACTGGATGACCAGCGCAGAAATTAACAACGATTTCTTTACCGTAGAAAGAAGTGCCGAAGGAGCAGAATGGGCGACAATCGCCACTATTCAAGGAGCGGGCAACAGCCAAGTTGCGTTGTCTTATAACAGCAAAGACGATTTTCCTTTGCAAGGAACGTCTTACTACCGCTTGAAGCAAACGGATGTTGATGGCCAATATACCTACAGTCCTGTTCGGGCGATCAATCGCGACCAACAAACTCAACCGTTGGTCATTTATCCCAATCCAACGTCGGATAACATAGTCTTGCAAGGGCCTGTTTTGGAAGCCAGTGAAGTGCGTGTTTTTGATGTGCGCGGGACGGAGGTCACGCAACAAGTAGGCTACCAAAACAGCGGTACGAATGCGTTGATGTTGGATGTTTCTAAATTGCCTGCGGGAGTCTATATTATTCAAACGCCTACACAGGTCCGACGGATTCGCAAGCTATAAAATATTGCTACTGATAAGAAAAACATAAAAGCTTCGCTCCAATGATGGAAAGCGAAGCTTTTATTAGTTATCCTGGAGTCGTTGTGACCACATAGCTAGCCCCATTAGTGTTGGTATAGGGGGTGTTTTCTGTTTTTTCAGCGTCTGCAACGACATAAGTATATTGACCCAACGAGTCATCTTTTCCATTGTCGCTATCGTACAATTGAATGTTCACATTGTCTTTGTAGGAGATGCGCAAATCAATGTTGTTCCAACATTCCCCATCTTTTAGAGAATGGTACCCCTTGTCAGGAAAACGCTTGGCGCGCCCGCCATCAACCACATATTTAATATACACTTCATCGTGTCCTACTTCTGACGTATTTTTACAGCAAATTTCTGTTACTACTATTGTTACACTATTAGCCATGATATTATAAATTAAAGATTCCTACTCTATTCAGTACTAGGCTTTTCGGAGGACGCCTTTGAACATAAAAGTTAGCCTTGCAAGTGCTATTCAATAATTCAAAGGACGACCATTCTTCTTGTATAGATCGGACGAGTTGACCCTTATATCGGCCATTTTGGGACAAAGCATCCAAAACGGACAATAAATGGCGTAGGATGTCCGAAATAGTATAGAGGGTTCAATAATAAGGAGGAGAACTTGCCATAAAAAAGAGTAATCTACTGGCTTTCAAAATAAATAGTACCGTAAATGGCTAGTAGTGGCCGTGCAGCAATGCGCATCAATGTTTTCTAAAAGTAGGGAAATCCCTAAAAAAAGAGCCTCTCTTCCTTGCTATTGTTATAACAAAAAAAAGAGGCGCTACTTCGTGTAAAGAAAAATCGAGCGGCGAAAGGCACCCGTATAATTCTAATCTACAATCATCGTTTCGTGGTCTAACTCTTGCTGCAAGATGTCTTTAGGCAGTTCTCGGTACTCGTATTGTTGGTTGCGCAATTGGGGCTCAAAACCCGCTTCTGCAATGGCTTTTTGGATGCCATCGGCTGTAAAACGGAAGGCAGCTCCCGCCGCAGAGACCACATTTTCTTCGATCATAATCGATCCAAAATCATTCGCCCCCGAATGCAAACAAGTTTGTGCAACTTGTTTGCCTACAGTCAACCAAGACGCTTGAATGTTCACCACATTGGGCAGCATAATACGGCTCATCGCAATCATACGGATGTACTCATCGCCTGTATAAGTAGCGCGTTTTTTGGTCAATTTTTTCAGAATGGTATCTTCATCCATAAACGGCCACGGAATGAAGGCCAAGAAGCCTTTGGCGTGAGCAGGCTTTTTGTCTTGCACCTCGCGAAGCATAACTAAATGCTCCATGCGCTCAAAATTGGTCTCGATATGCCCAAACATCATGGTGGCACTGGTAGTAATGTTCAACTGATGGGCCGCTTCCATCACCTCCAACCACTCGCGTCCTGTGCATTTGCCTCTAGAAATACGGCGACGAACACGGTCATTTAAGATTTCGGCGCCTGCACCTGGCAACGAATCCAAGCCCGCTTCGTGCAAGGCACGTAGGACTTCGGTGTGGCTTTTATTTTCTAATTTTGCAATATGGGCAATCTCTGGCGGCCCAAGGCGTGTAGTTTGAGCGTCGGATACAACGCTTTGAGCTCGCTAAACAACTTGCAGTAAAACTCTAAGCCCAAATCGGGGTGGTGCCCGCCTTGCAGCAGCAATTGTTCCCCGCCCAAACGGAACAGTTCATCAATTTTCTCTTGGTACTCAGGAATCGTTGTGACATAAGCCTCCTCATGCTTAGGACGGCGATAGAAATTACAAAACTTACAATTGGCAATACAGACATTAGTCGTATTAGAATTGCGGTCAATAATCCACGTCACTTTGTTGTGGGGAACATGGTGCAATTTTATCTTATTGCCTACATACATCAGCTCGGCTGTACTGGCATTTTCAAACAAAAAGACCCCTTCCTCAGCAGTTAAGTACTCTAAGTGCAGGGCGCGTTGTAACAGGTCATTTACGTTCATACGGTTGATTTTATTAGTAGAACACACTTCCGTAGAAAAGCGTTTATGGAACTTTCAATTTTTTCTGAATCTTTTGAACAAAGGTATCTAATTTCGATCAAATGGACGACAAGAACAGTTATTTTTGTAACTTTGTGCTTGTTAGAAACGATTATATCCATACAACCAAAAGCGTGCTACTCAGAAGCAAAGCGAACCCAGCTTGCTGGCGCACGCAAGTATTTAAATAATAGACCATGGAGCGGTATACAGCTAAGACATTTTTAGGCTTAGAAGAGGTGTTAGAACAAGAATTGATACAATTGGGGGCGCAAAATACCAAGCGTTTGTCTAGAGCGGTAGCCTTTGACGGGGAGATAGATTTGTTGTATCGTGCTAATTTGCAATTGCGGACAGCGCTACGCATTTTGCATCCGTTGGAGCGTAGCCAAGTGACCAATCAAAACCAATTGTACAACTTTGCACACCGCCTGAACTGGTTGCGTTGGTTCACGCCTGAGCAGAGCTTTGCCGTGCAAGCCAAGGTCATTCAAGCGCCTAACTTTAACAACAGCACGTTTGTTGCGCTCAAAGTTAAAGACGCTATTGTCGATCAATTTCGCCGCCTCAAAGGCGACCGCCCTTCCGTAGATAAGCAAGACCCCGATATTCTCATTGATGTCTATTTGTACAAAGACCAATGTACCATTTCTATTGACAGTTCGGGTCAATCGTTGCACCGCCGTGGGTATCGCGACAAGGGCCACCGTGCCCCTCTCAACGAAGTATTGGCCGCAGGGATGATTTTACTCTCTGGCTGGGACATCGAAACACCTTTTGTTGATCCCTTTTGTGGAACAGGAACATTGGTAACAGAAGCGGCATTGTACGCCAAAAATGTCGCGCCCAACATCAAGCGCGAGGAGTACAGTTTTAAGAACTGGAAAAACTTTGACCGCAAATTATGGGATAAGGTATGGCTAGAAGCCCGTGCCGCCGAGCGCCGTTTTGAAGGTACCATCATCGGAGCAGACGTTTCTAAAAAAATTATAGGGTTTACCAAGAAACAAGTAGCCGCAGCAGGAGTAGGCGCGGCCGTACAATTGTACGATAGCCCTTTTCGGGAATTTGATTTCCCCAGCGAGCCAGGTACCTTAGTGACCAATCCACCTTACGGCGAACGCATGGATTATGAAGATGTAGAAGAATTGTATGGCCGTATTGGCGACCGCCTCAAAGCAGATGCAGCGGGTTATCAAGCTTGGCTCATCAGTTCCATCAAAAACTTTAACCGCTTTATCGGTCTACGCCCCTCCAAAAAAATCCCCCTTTACAACGGGGGCATCGAGTGCCAATATATGCGCTTCGATCTTTATCGAGGTAGCAAACGCGCCGATAAACAACCTTCTTAAGGTAGAACGGTTTCCACGATCATTCTAAAAAAAATGTACTGTTTTTGAAGATTGGAAGAAATGACCCTATTTTTATAAGATTTAATTTATTGATTTTCAGTATTTTAAATCAAAGGCAAGGAAAAAAGAACGCCCAGTGTCGTCTAGACGACAGGTCATTTTTTCGTCTTGGGCTATATTTGTATCAACAAAAGAAGCCAGCAATGCTTTTACTACACCCACAGAGTAGAAGCTTTTTATAGCGACGATTAAGACAAGGGTTTGAGTCTTATTAGATTTGGAAATGGTAGCCTTTGGCTGCTGTTCCATGTGTGTCCTTGCCTTTCGGGTTGACGGGGGTCTGACTCGAAAGGCTTTTTTTTGAAAAAAAACAGTACTTTATATAAATTTTTATGCGTTGGTTAGAAATTGAATAGAGGGGCATACCCGCTATTCTTTTTCTTATTTAGAAAGGGCTGTTCTAGTACTTCGAGGTAAGCAAGAAGACAAAAGAAAATCAATGCAACCTGCTCATTAGCTATTCCTAATAACTTATCTTTAGAATACCTGCCTACTACCTACCGTTTATTCATCTTCTCAACCATTTCGCCATGAAATACGCTTTCCTTATTTTTCTTTTTTTAATCCTGGTGCTCCCTGCCAGCAAGGCGCAATCCCTAGAGCAGTTTTTTAAAGATGCGAATAGCTTTTTCTCCACTCATGTTGCGGACGATAGGATTGATTATCAAACTATTAAAAACAACCCTGCCGCGCTCAATCAATTGATAGTGTTTATTGAAAAAGCCGATGTGGATGCCTTTAGTAAAGACGCCCGCAAAGCCTTCGGAATCAATAGTTATAACATTATGGTAGTCAAAGCTGTAGTAGATAACTATCCCCTCAAAAGCCCCTTGGATGTTGGTGGTTTTTTTGATGAAATTAAGTACACGATTGCAGGAAAAAAGACCACCTTAAATAATTACGAAAAGAAGGAATTGCTACAACGCTATGGCGATGCACGCTTGCACTTTGTGTTGGTTTGTGCGGCGGTAAGTTGCCCGCCCTTGGCCGATTTTGCCTATATGCCCGCCCAATTGGAGGAGCAACTGGATGCGCGTACTAAAGCTGCTCTCAACAACAGCAATTTCATCCAAATGGATGATTTTTCAGGAGCCGTCAGCCTCTCTAAAATATTTGAATGGTACGCCATTGACTTTCAACCTGATGTGGTAACCTTTATCAATCAATACCGAACAACAGCTTTGCCGACAGCTAAGCCTGCTTTTTATCCTTACAACTGGACACTCAATGACCAAAAAATAGCCATTGGTAACACTGCTGCTCCAGACAATACCCTACCTGCTGCGGTGAGTACGATGACCGATTTTACACCTATTATTGCCGCCGCTACGATGCCCGCGAATACCTTTGAATTGAATACGTTTCACACGTTATTTACAGCCAACTACGGCGACAAAGATTTTGGGATTCGCAGTTCTTATTTCTCTAGCTTATTTATGTTTTCTTATGGCTTGACAGGGCGATTTGACATTGGCTTGGATTTTATTTTTAGATCCTTTCGTGCCAATGATATTTTTAGTAGTTCGCCTTTCCGTGCGTTGGCCTTCAAGCGTGGCAGCGACCGTGTGCAGACGCCAGGGGGCAAGGACATGGATGCCATACAGGATGTTGGCTTGACCCACGCTGGGCCTAGAATTCGTTTTGCGCCCTTCAAAAGGATCGGATTATCTTTTGAGCAAGCATTTTACTTACCTGTTTCGGGTATTCCTGCCAACAATACCATTGACCAGTCGATTTATTGGGTGACGCAATTTTATTACGACAAGCAGTTTGACGACCAGTTTGGGTTATTTATTGCGTTGACGTTTTGGCAGCCCTTTCAATTAGAGCAGAAATTTAATTTTCAAACCCCTTATTTGAAAGCATTTTTTAGCTGGTATACCACCCCTCGATTTACTGTATATGCGACCACCACTTCTTTTACAGAATGGGGAGCTGGGGCTAAATTTTTGATCACGCCTCAATTTGAGGTGCAAGCCCTCTACACTTACTACATTCCCATTCCTGGCTTGAGCCAATTGTACACAGGAGAAGGAGCCTCAAACGTGATGACGTTTAACCTTGGAATTCGCTACCGAACAACCATTCGCACAAAGTCATAACCTCTATTATAAAGCTTTTCAAAAGAGGTAGAAAAAGGAAGCTTCTATGGCTTTTAGTTGGTGTTTGTACCAAAAATAGGCCTTTGTTCCTAGATGTAGGGCAAAAAATCGGGAGATTAAGTAACAATAAACTATCTTACTTTTTGCCATTGTAAGATTACACCCGTTTATCTAACGAAGTGGTAATGTCTAAGCCGTTTTTTATAGAAAAAAATCTGAAAAAGATAAAAACGGCTCTACGCCATTATTGCTATTCTGTGTCAACAGAATGGTCTCTATTTAATCCAACCATCATGAAAATATTATTTGCCCTGTTGCTTTTAGGGGTGTTCTTTATTCCCAATACTCTGAAAGCGCAGACTACTACTTTTTTTGACCAAGCCAACGATTTTTTTGCCATTTATGCACAGCACAATGCTGTGAAATATCAAGAATTGTATCAGCGTCCAGAAGCTTTGGAGGGGTTGATTAAAACGATGGAGACCACAGCATTAGCGGGCAAGTCTGTACAAGAACAGAAAGCCTTTTACATCAATGCCTACAATTTGCTGGTGATTGCAAAAGTAGTGGAGCATTATCCGATTGCATCGCCCAATGAGGTACTTGATTTTTGGGACGGTAGAACCCACCAAGTAGCAGGAAAAGACTACACCTTGGAAGCATTGGAAGCGTATATTTTAACCACGTTTGAGGATCCTCGCTTACATTTTGCCTTGTCGAACGGTACGGTAGCTTGTGCGCCCATTGCTAATTTTGCTTATCGGCCCGCCCAACTAGAAGAGCAATTGCGCCAGCGGGTCATTGGTGCCGTAAACAACTCGCAATGGATTCAGTACCGCCCAAATTTGCATCAAATTCAACTACCGATGCTGTTTGATCGCTATGCTGCTTCGTTTGAGCCTACTGTACTTGATTATTTGAATACTTATCGCGTAGAGAAAGTAGCAACAGACGCTCATATTCTCTATACCAATGAAGATTGGACGTTGAATAGTTATCAGGCTACGCCTTCTGTGTTGCGAAAGAAAAAGCAACGTCTAGAGAAGGAAGGCCAAAGTAAAAAGCAATCCACAGGGTCTTATGCAGGGTTGGCACAAGTTATTACTTTGCCCAAAGGGGTCGCGGAGTTTATTGATTTTAACAGTATTTATACGATTGGGACAGGCAGTAGAGACAATGGCTCTAGAACCAGTTACTTTGCCAGCTATTTTACGGCGTTTTATGGAGTAACGGGAAAGTTAGATATCGGAATGTGTTTATTATTTCGCTCTACCAGAGAGCGCGATTATTTCAATTCGTCGCCATTTAACGTCTTGAAGATGGAACGCACTTCGATTAGTCAGCCCAAAGGGCGACCGTCCGATATGTCTGCTGATTTTGGCTTATCGCACATGGGTTTTCAAGCGCGGTTTGCTCCTTTTAAGAATCTTAATTTATCGTTTGAACACGGTTTTATGTTGCCGATTCGTAATATGCCTGATGACAACACGGTAGATCAAAACATTTACAGCGTTACGCAAGTTTATTATATTCATCCCCTGTCTCCTAAATGGCAGCTATTTTTTGCGTTAACGTACTGGCAGGGTTTCCGTTTTGGAGAAGCTTTTCGCCCACAAGTCCCGCTATTGCGCGGCTTTTTGAACCACTTTGCAACGCCGCGTCTTTGTGTGTATGCAACGAGTATGTTTTTATTAGAATGGGGAGTCGGTGTCAAGTATTTATTGACCCCTAAATTTGAATTACAAGTGCTGTATAGTTACTTTATACCCATTCCTGGAATTTATGATATTTTTGCGCCAGGTTCTACCTCTGTGATGACCTATAATTTAGGGCTTCGCTATCGGTTATAAACACAGTAGAAGACCAACAGATCAACTAGCACACGAAGGCCGTGGGTTAGTATTTTACCCGTTTAATGAGACGGAAATTTAAAGCTATAAGGGTATGTCCAACACGCAAGAACACGTCGTTATTATTGGCAATGGCATCAGTGGGGTGACGGCTGCGCGCTACATTCGAAAGTTGAGCGACAAACGCATCACCATTATCTCGGCAGAGACAGAGCATTTTTTCTCGAGAACGGCCTTGATGTACGTTTATATGGGTCACATGCGCTACGATGATATCAAACCTTACGAGGATTGGTTTTGGGAAAAAAATCGCTTGGACTTAGTGTTTGATTATGTAACGGCCGTAAATACCCAAGACAAGACGTTGAATTTGCGCAAGCGGGGTCAACTGACCTACGATAAGCTGATTTTGGCGACAGGTTCTGCCCCCAACTATTTTGGTTGGCCGGGACAAGATTTACGCGCAGTACAAGGCTTATATTCCCGTCCAGATTTGCAAAGCATGGAGGCCTATTCTACCGATACCAAGCACGCGGTTATTGTTGGCGGCGGTTTGATTGGTATCGAAATGGCCGAGATGTTTCATTCGCGCAACATTCCCGTAACGCTATTGGTACGGGAGAGTAGCTATTGGGATAACGTGTTGCCCAAGGAGGAATCACAAATGGTCAACCGCCACATTCGCGACCACCATTTAGATTTGCGCCTCAATACAGAATTAAAAGAAATTTTATCGGATGAGGATGGCCGAGCCCGTGCCGTCGTAACCAGCCAAGGAGAAGAAATTGCTTGCCAGTTTGTTGGTCTAACAGCTGGGGTGCATCCCAATATTGATTTTATTAAGGAATCGAAACACTGCGATGTAGATACACAGCGTGGAATTTTGGTGAATGACTACTTAGAAACAACTGCTCCCGATGTTTATGCCTTGGGGGATTGTGTGCAGTTGATGAACCCCCGCGAAGGCCGTCGCCCCATTGAGGCGATCTGGTATACGGGGCGGATGATGGGCGAAACGGTGGCGCATACCATTTGTGGAACGCGTACAGAGTACATCCCGCGCTTGTGGTTCAACTCGGCTAAGTTTTTAGATATTGAATACCAAGTATATGGCACTGTTGACGCTAAACCGAAGGACAACCAAGCACAGTTGTATTGGGAACACAAAGATGGTCGCCAAGCTATTCGCTTGGTTTTTGACAAAGACAGCAAAGAGATTTTAGGCTTTAATTTGATGGGAATTCGCTAT
Source organism: uncultured Saprospiraceae bacterium (assembly GCA_963837355.1). GTDB lineage: Bacteria > Bacteroidota > Bacteroidia > Chitinophagales > Saprospiraceae > Aureispira. The sequence goes on from CAWIMY010000002.1 coordinate 550,424, forward strand.
CGCCACGAGGTTTGCGAAAAGTGGATTTTAGAAAAAGCCTCTATAGAAACGGTGTTGCAGCAATTGGGCTTAGCCAATTTTGATCCTGAGTTTTTTAAAGAATATGAGGCCGATGTGGTGGCGCTCTACAACGAGCAATTTGATGCCAAGTTAGTTTTGCAACATAAGCGCGGCCTAACGGCTGCTCTGCGGTTCTTGAAAAATAAACTAACGCCACAAGCTTAAGATTTACCCACTTCCTGACTTTTCCATCTCGATTATGAAAGCTTTAAAAATAACTGGTTTAGCGCTCTTTACCTTTTCGTTTGTGCTCTTTTTTGTGAGCATAACGTTCAGTAGCCACCGACTCAATGACGAAACGTTAGCCGTTATTGAGAGTCAATACCGCCGCGATGCGATCAAGCAAGTAGCAGGGGCAGCGTGGGAGAAGGAATACAACCTGAACTACAACTTTGGCAAGGCCATGTATCCTGTTCTCAAAAAGGCACAACAACACTTGGATAGTTTGAGTGGGGTGAATCCTGAAAAAGAAATTTGGAATGCGACCAACTTACCCGAAGGTGTCAGTGAATGGGATTACCGCATGGGCGATGGTACGGTTGTGGAGTACAACCAAAAGTTGATGACCAGCAATGTAACCAGTTTGACGGCCAGTCGGCCTGGGCTATTTTTCTTCTTGATTTTTGTCTTGGGGAGTCTTGGTGCGTTACTGTACATTTTACCAGGCTTGCGCAAAATTCCAGGAATCAAGCACGATCATATTTTCTTCAATCAATTTCAAAAAGGGATTGTGCCTGTGTTGCAAATGTTGGCAGTAGCAGGTGCTGTTTTAGCCAGCTGCTATGTGTTGTGGAATGCAGGGCCTAGCGAAAATGGCTTGTTTCATTTGTACATGACGCTAGGAATTACGGCTATTATTTTGGTACTGATAGGCTTGTATGAAGCCAAAGAAGGCCGTACGCCTTGGAAACCAGGGACAACAACAATTGGTAACGGCTGGTTGGGAATGCTCTTAGGAACCTTCTTAATCGTATTTTATGTCTTACTCTACTTCCACGACCAATATATTTACAACTGGGTACGGATGGTAGATCCTGTCAAGCAGTTTATCTGGGGGGACCCAAGTGTAAGCGCTGACAAATGGTTCTTATACGGCTTTTTGTATACTCTAGTGATGTTTGTGATGGGGACGCGGATGTTCATCAAGTACCGTCATAATAAATACCAAATGGTTCGCACAGGCTCGGTGCTGTTCTTCCAGCTGTCGTTTGCGTTTATGATTCCTGAATTGTTGGCGATGTTCAACAATCCCAATTATAATATTACCACTCCTTGGCCTTTAGATTATGGGTTCTTTTACGATTACCGTTTAGATAACTTGGGGTTTGATCACGAGGGAAAAGAGGTCAGTTTTCAAAGAAGGGAAAACCTTCTTAGGGATGCAAGTGGGGATGATGCTCTTTGTTTGGGGGATTATTTTGACCTTGGTTATTGTACCGCTCTTTACCTATTTATACGGCAAGCGCTGGTACTGTTCTTGGGTTTGTGGCTGTGGTGGTTTAGCTGAAACGCTAGGCGATCCCTTCCGCCAGCAATCCGACAAAACATTGCGCGCTTGGCGCGTAGAGCGCTATGTTATTCACAGTGTGTTGGTTTTTGTTATTATTATGACAACCTTACAGCTCTATCAATACTTCTTCTATCCCGATGTAGAATCGATCAAGATTAGTTTATTCGGCTTGCTAGAAGAGCCTTACGAGTTGAGTATCTATCAAGTGCGCCGCTGGTATGGCTTTCTAATCGGATCTATGTTTGCAGGAGTCGTTGGAACAGGCTTTTATCCCATTATGGGCAATAGAATGTGGTGCCGCTATGGTTGTCCCTTGGCAGCGATTTTGGGGATTGTACAACGCTTCCAATCGCGCTTTAGAATTACGACGAATGGCGGACAGTGTATCTCTTGTGGAAACTGTTCTACTTATTGCGAAATGGGGATTGATGTGCGGGCGTATGCTCAAAGAGGACAGGACATTGTACGGGCTTCTTGTGTAGGTTGTGGCGTTTGTGCGGCCGTTTGTCCGCGTGGGGTATTGCGCCTAGAGAACAGCAGCGAGGATGTGAACGAACGTGCCTTGGACGTGCGGAATGTGCATGTACAAATGGATGATGTGACCTTACCGAAGGTATAAAAAGAGGGCGAATTGTATTTATGGTAAAAATAAAGGGGGCTTGCGCCTAATAAAAAAGGGAAAATTCTCATTGGAGAATTTTCCCTTTTTTGTAGAAAGACAGAATGTTTTTCTTAGAAACGGCAACCTTTCGGCCAATCGTACGAACCCCATAACAACAAAGCATTCGAAATAATTCCCGCAAAGGGGACAAAAAGGCCAGATCACCTCTTTTTTTTCTCAAAAACCTCTGAAATAGCCTAATGCTCTATTAAGTGCAGTAATAAATCATCCAAAAGAAGTGCATTATCCCTTACGACAGCAGATAATTGCATGACTAAATCTTCGCTATCGCTAGCCTTGATATAATGGAGAAAGATTTGCTTTTCAGAACTATTCTTCAAATAAAGAGAGAGTTGCTTCTTCTTTTGCTCCAATCCTGCAATGGTATGAATAGGAATAAGGGTAGTTTTTAAGAGAGAAAACTGAACATGCAAGACTTGATTGCGAATCTGTACATAAGGCTTTAACTGTCGGAAGACTCGAAAAGCATCAAACACTACAAACAATAAATACACGAAGGAAAAAAAGTCAATATCCTCCTTCCATGTGTCGTTTATAAACAATCCTAAAAAAATATAATAGGGAGAATAGATATTACTCGGTGGAGCAAATGATAGGGGTAGCTCTTTTCCATGGAAATCGGATAGAAATTAGGGGAGGGGAAAATAGAAGAAGGAAAAATCCCCAATGAGAATTTTTCCTTCTTGTATAAAAAAGACCAAGCCTTTCTTAGAATTACCCACTTTTGATGAGCTGTATGAACCCTACAACAACAAAGCGTTCCAAATAATTCCCGTAAGGTGAAAAAAAGTTTGATTTGGCCTATAAACACGGCTAATACAGGAAAAAAAGCAATCGCTCGTTCCTTATTTTAAAATAAAGAGGCAAGACTAGCTCTTTTTATGACTAGTTGGGAAGAATAGAAGAAGGGACAATTGATGTTGTTCAAGGAACGTATCTATAATAATAAAAGGGAAAACTCTCCGTAGAGAACTTTCCCTTTCTACTATTGGTCAATGACCAACTGATTTTTGGTGAAACAGTACATTTTCAATGAACTGTACGAAGCCTATAACAACAAAGCATTCTAAATAATTCCCAAGAGGGCAAAAAAACTTCACTTACAGGGTTAAATGACCTTAAAAAGATTCAAAACTAGCTACTTAGGACGAAAAATTAAAAACGCTCCTTTGATCAAATTGGGCAGTTCTCTAGTAATTCTTTGCTGATCGGACTCCGTAAGACTAGAGAGAAAGAGTAGGGTTTTTGAGCCATCGCGCAAATACAAGATCAATTGGTTGCTCTCTGGACTGATCGCCGTAACGTCCTCTAAATTAATGGTTATCTTTTTCAGGAAGGTAAACCTAGCGGTGATAACCCCCTGTTCGACCTCAATATAAGGGTGCGTATACAGGCGGTATTGCAGAAAGTTAAACACCGTTGCTAACAACATCAACCAAGCAATCGGTTTTCCCAGTAGGAAATTTAAAATGGCAGCGATCAACGCAATGACCGTGAAGGCCATAAACATTGGTTGGTAATACCTCTTGAATGCGTAACTTTTTTTCATGTGCTTTGCCTTGTAGAAATAAAAAAACTAGGCTAGTACTCTATAAAGAACTAGCCTAGCCAAATTAACAGCCGTTAAATAAAGTTGTTGCGTATTTTAGTACGCTAATAGCTCTTCTAGTGCTGTCATTAAGCGTTCTTGGGGCATAAACTGGCGCTCCAAATCCTTGGCAAATGGAAATGGCGTATCCAAGCTGGCTACCCGCTTAATCGGAGCATCCAAATGCTCAAACAGATGCTCTCCAATATAGGCTGCCAATTCAGCACCAATACCGCCCGTTATCGTATCTTCATGCAACAACAGAACGCGGTTGGTTTTCTTAACAGCAGCCTCTATCGCCTCGTAATCCAAAGGCAAGAGTGTTCGCAAATCCAACACTTCAATCGAAGCACCCAACTGCTCGGCAGCGGCTGTCGCCCAATGCACAGCATTGCCATAGGCAATAATAGTGGCTGCTGTCCCTTCTTGGGTCACTACTGCTTTGCCGATTGGGGTGGTATAATAAGCACTAGGCACCTCTGCCGAGAGCGAGCGATAAAGAGCTTTATGTTCAAAATAAAGGACAGGATTGGGGTCTTCCAATGCCGCTAGCAACAACCCTTTGGCATCAACAGGATTGGAAGGATAAACGATTTTGAGGCCAGGCACATGAAAGAACCACGCTTCGTTACTTTGAGAGTGAAACGGCCCTGCCCCAACGCCGCCGCCCGTAGGCATCCGAATAACGGTATCTACATTTTGACCCCAACGGTAGTGCAACTTGGCCGCGTTGTTGACAATCTGATTAAACCCACAGGTCACAAAATCAGCAAACTGCATTTCTACCATAGATTTGTAGCCTTTTAGGCTCAAGCCTAACGCAATACCAATGATAGCGCTTTCACAAAGAGGCGTGTTGCGTACGCGCGCCTTGCCAAACTGCTCCATAAAGCCGTCTGTAATTTTAAACACACCACCATAGTCGGCAATATCTTGCCCCATCAATACGAGGTTATCATAGCGCTCCATACCTTGGCGCAAGCCCTCCGAAATGGCATCAACGACGCGCAGTTCTTTGCTGTCGCTAAAATCAGGGGCAATGATTTCGGGGTGGTACGCGGCATAGACATCGCCCATCTCTACCGACAAGTCCGCCACAACATCAGGCGTGCCATAAGCTACTTCTAAGCCTGCTTCAATGTCTTTCTTATATTGCTTACGCAATGTTTTGATGTCCGCTTCGCTCAATAAACCCTCTTCGATTAAGAATGCTTCATAGTTGGTGAGTGGATCGCGCTTTTCCCAGTGGTCCATTAACTCTTGAGGAACGTATTTGGTACCAGAGGCTTCTTCGTGGCCACGCATTCTAAAGGTTTCGCATTCCAATAGAATTGGACGCGGATTTTCACGCATGGATTTAGCGAGTTTGTCTACCGTTTGATAGACTTCTAAGATGTTGTTGCCATCTATTTTATACCCTTCCATGCCATAACCTTGGGCGCGGTCTACTAAATCCTTACAAGCATATTGCTCCGAGGTAGGGGTAGATAAACCATATCCGTTGTTCTCAATAACAAATAGAACGGGCAAGTTCCAAACAGCCGCAACATTTAGTGCTTCGTGAAATTCTCCTTGACTCGTTCCTCCTTCTCCTGTAAAGGTAACGGCAATACGGCCTTCTTCGGCCAAGTTACTCGCCAAGCCCACACCGCCCGCAAAAGAGAGTTGTGGCCCCAAGTGGGAAATCATGCCCACGATGTTAAAATCGGGCGCTCCAAAATGAAAGGAGCGGTCTCTACCTTTGGTAAACCCAGGCAATTTTCCCTGCCATTGGCAAAAAAGTCGCTCTAGAGGCACATCACGTGTCGTAAACACGCCCAAGTTACGGTGCATGGTAAACACGTATTCTTCGGGCTGTAGGGCGGCCGTTATACCGACGGCAATTGCCTCTTGGCCAATCCCTGCAAACCATTTACTAATACGGCCTTGGCGAAGCAACACCAACATTTTTTCTTCGATCATACGGGGCTTTAGTAAGCGCTCGTACAAGTCGATTAATTTCTTCTTACTCAGACGTTTTTTGTTGTAGCGAATCATGTTATGATGGTCGTGCGTGGCCCAATCCAACTGGGCGATGGATAAAGAATAAGTATACGCCGACAAAGGTAGAAAACCTAAAGTTCAAGAAGAACTAAAGGGCGGAAAAGTTTGGAGATTTGGCTTTATCCAATAGTTTTTTACAGCAATAAACTACTGGCAGTAGTGCTGTCATGCTGTTGTATTAACTTTGTTTCTTACCCGCTCTGTCCGTGGCTTATTCTTTATCCCTATGTATTGATCTAGGCCAATTGCTTTTCCTTTTTTACTTTAAATAAATAGGCTTCGATTTCTTGATAACCTTTATTTTTAGCAATGCTATTGGCAGTTTCACCCGTGTACATTTTGGTAGAAATAAAAGCACCGTTCTCTACCAACAATTTGGTCAGTTCTAAATTTCCTCTATATACTGCAGAATGTAAGGCCGTTGCGTTTTGAAGTTGGGGTACATTGGGATTGGCTCCCGCTTTCAATAAAAGTCTACAAAGTTCGTAGTTTTCTTTGGAAACGGCAGCTTGCAACGCCGTTACTCTAGAAACATTTTTAGCAACGAGATTGACATCGGCTCCATCTTCAAGGAGTAACTTTGCAATGTCGTTTGGTGAAATAGGGCAGCTAGACAGAGAGGAGGGTACCCGTCTTTTGAAAGTACATTGATCCCTCTTGATTTATACAGTTGCAAATAATTTCTTACTGTTTCTATTTCTCCACAAACAATCGCTTCATGAAAGGATAACGTTTTTTTTAAGCAAACTGCATCTTTTAGAGCGTCGGACAATTGGTGGTAAGCAATAATCATTAGGCCAGAACTACCGTAATAATCACTGTCGTCAAGAATTTGAGGATTCGAACGGATCAATGATAGGACTTTATTTACATCCTTTTTTTGCGCGTACTTTTTTAGTGCTTGGATCATATTTCTCGATTTTGGAGTGAGGAGAAGAATAGATAAAAAAGCACTCTTTAAACTAATCAGAATACCTTTTTATAAAACAATTTTTTATTTTCTAGAAGCATTAATGTTATATTAAGTATACTGTTGATGAGGGGATAGTCGGCATCTAATAGCCAAAATTATAGGAGATAGAACGTTGTATAGTTAGAGCACTTTACTCGGTAGATTAGCTTTTTCGAAGCTTGGTTTTTTATGGTACTAATAGCGTTGCTGTTGTCTGACTTCTCTAAGTTTCACAACCTCTTATCAGAAGTTACGAAAAAAAAACTACATAAACAATTTATTTTAAGTGGATTAACTGAATTCTAGTCTATTTTCTAAAGGTAGGCACTTCTTGAAGCCTTGCGAAGGCTGTTTTTGCGGTAGATGCGTTAGGTGGCTGACAGATAGGGGGTTGGGGGATTGGTGCTCTCCAATCCGTAGATTTTATTTATTAACACCATATTTTGCTTTGAAAATGAAGACCTTGTTTCGGTTAGAGCAATGCAAAAAAGATGATTAGTACTTGTATCCAATTAGCAAGAGCGTTGGCTTCCTTATAAAGTGCCTAAGGGGTATAAGTAGTACTTAATTCTATGATGCGCCCACTCATTAAACCCAAGGTATCTCGACCACAACCATGCACAGGCACCACTTCATACGCCCATGAAATCCAACGGGTATTATTAGCAGGAGTTAATAAAAGAGTATCATGGGTAAGAAGGATCAAATCCGAGGAATCTCCCAAAGGTAAAGCAATCAAATAGACGGCCGTGGTGTCTACCAACGTAATGTGGCAGGCAGTCGTGTCCATGATTCCTTTAAGGCTAATGGTTACTTGACAGCTGGGATATGTGGAGGAAGGCGTAGGGCTTAATGCCCACAAGAGGAGGCAGGGGAAGAGCGTTTTTAGGAACATAAGCCAAGGGTTAGAAGAAAGTAAAAGTAGTTGTTTCTTACACTTAAGACGGTATCTTTATTTTGAACTTTGGAATATCTTTTCTATTTTTTCTTTGTTTTCTAGCGATAGAACTGACTTTATTAGAATTTTTAGTATTTTCTATAATTCCCTTTTTATTCAAGAGAGTTATCTCCCGAGTAAGTTTTTCAGTTTGATTATTACTGATATTGAGTGCTCTAAAAACATCATTAGTAGAAAATTATTTATTTCCCATTCCTAAAATGACAATTTGTTTTTGATCCTTGGTCAATTCTTGTTTCTCAAATAGTTGTAGCCATTGTAATTGCTGTGGGCTAAAAATAGTTTTATTAGACAATGTTACTCTAAACCAAAGCCCGTTAGAGTAGAGTTTCGGGCGTTCTAATTCTTGTTCTTGCATGAGGTTAAAGATTCTCTTCATTCCCTCACCCAATTCTCTCATCAATTTGTTTTCTCTTAATACTCTTGCAATCAAGGCATTTCTTGACTCGTGACTCCCCTCTAGCTCGTATAAACTTTTGACGCTAAGTGTAGAAAGTAATGCTCCAGGGTTTTTTATCTCCATTCTGTCATCAAAAATAAATACCTCTGTAGGATTCATTATGCTATAATCTCTATGAGCTATTGCGTTGAGGATAGTTTCCCGCACCGCGTCTTCTGGATAGATGTATTTCTGCTCAAACTGAGCGTTACTACCAAATTCCGTTTTATACGCTAAGAAGGAACGCAACTGTTCCCACGCTTTGTATATTAAATCAAAGATATTGCCTGTTATAATGCTATCGCTAATTACGTTATAACTTTCACCAGATCCCAGTACATTGCCTTGCACCTTTATTATTCTAACTTGAGATCGAGGGTGCCAATGATTTATATTTTTGGCAAACAGTAACAAGGCAGCTCGACGCAAGCGCAGCCCGTTAAGTGCATATTCTGCTAAACCTACTTGTTGAAGATAACGCTCTACACTTAAACCTTTTATATATAGGTCAGCAATGCCTTGTAATGCTTGGATATCTAAATCGCTAACACTTGCCCCATCGATAAAGGCACTATCATATTCTCTAGATTTGACTTCTTGCCGCTCGAATATAATATGTTCTATAATGGCAGGAATTGTTTCTTGGTCTTTACGTTTGACACATCTACCATCTGGCAGTTGGTAAATCATAGTAGTACCTTTCTGTACCGCAAAGTAGAGAATCGTCTTATTGTCAAGAGTTAACTTATTAGTATTTATCAAGGGAAGTCGTTGCCCAGCCCAAACATGGGTTTCTACTGCTCGCAACATAGTTTCTATGTCAGTATCGGAGTGGGGGACTCCTGTAATACTTCCATCGTCCTCAACACCAATAAGGATTGCTCCTCCATCAGCGTTGGCAAAAGCAACCAGCGCTTCTCCTATCTCTTTACAAATATCTCGAACGATTCTCGGAATTTTCTCACCGGGTCTTCCACGTAGAGCTGTTTTAAATTCTCTGAAATGGCTTTCTCCTAGTTGTATGGTGTTGGAAACTCTTTCGCTAAGCAGCAAAAGATCGGGTGTGGATTCTGACATAATAATAGCTTTAAAAGCAAGATACAAAAATAACAGAAACGTAGAGTAGCAACCTTCCTAAAAAATTACCGCCCCACATACACCAACAACACCGACACATCCGCAGGCGAAACCCCACTAATACGGCTCGCTTGTCCAATCGTCGCGGGCTTCAACTGGTTCAATTTTTCTACCGACTCGGAGGACAAACCCTTGATGCTGGCATAATCTAAATCGTACAAACGGACATCTTCCAGAGCGATTCAATTTATTGACCTGCTCTTGTTCCTTGCGAATGTAGCCCTCATATTTGAGGTTGATTTCGGCACCTTCCACAAACTCGGGATCAAACTGGCCTAAGAACGCTTGCACGCGAGGGATGGCCGCACAGAAGTCTTGTAAGCCCATGTTGGGACGTAACAACACTTTGTGCAGTTTCATTTTCTGACGAAGTGGCGCAGAGCCTTTTTTCTCCAATATTTGGTCGATTTCCGACGGTTCAATACTCGTATCGCGGACAAACTTAGTAATTTGCTCATACGCCTCTTCCTTAGCCTGCACCCGCTCCATGCGTTTTTCGACATCCAAACCCAGTTTTTGGGCGAGGGGAGTGAGGCGCAAATCGGCGTTGTCTTGGCGCAATAGAATGCGGTGTTCCGCGCGGGAGGTAAACATACGGTAAGGCTCATCGGTGCCTTTATTGATCAAGTCGTCAATTAAAACGCCAATGTACGCTTCGGAGCGCTTCAACACAAATGGTGCTTCGTCGTGGATCGTGAGGTGGGCGTTGAGGCCTGCCATTAAGCCTTGAGCTGCGGCCTCCTCGTAGCCTGTTGTGCCGTTGATTTGGCCTGCAAAAAATAGGTTTTTAATCAACCGCGTTTCCAACGAAACCGTCAATTGGGTGGGCTGAAAGAAATCATATTCAATCGCATACCCAGGGCGAAACATTTTGGCATTCTCAAAACCAGGAATCAAGCGCATGGCTTTGAACTGTACGTCCTCTGGCAACGAGCTAGAAAACCCATTGACGTAGACTTCACAGGTATTCCAGCCTTCGGGCTCCACAAATAATTGATGGCGCTCTTTGTCTGCAAACCGCTCGATTTTATCTTCAATAGAAGGGCAGTAGCGCGGGCCAATGCCTTGGATACGTCCGTTGAACATGGGCGATTTGTCAAAGCCTGTTTTCAGCATCTCGTGTACTTTTTTATTGGTATACGTGATGTGGCAGGGGCGCTGTTCTTTTAGGCGTGGGGTGTCGGTATAGGAGAATTTGCCCGCAGGCTCGTCCCCAGGTTGTACTTCCATAACGTCCCAATTGATAGTGCGTCCGTCTACCCGTGCAGGGGTACCCGTTTTCATACGATCCGACTGAAAGCCTAAGCTTTCCAATTGGGCGGTAATGCCTGTAGAAGCGCGCTCCCCTGCTCGGCCTGCGCTGATTTTGCGTTCGCCAATATGAATGAGCCCATTCAAAAAAGTCCCATTGGTGAGAATAACCGTTTTACTAGGAATTTCGATGCCGAGTGAGGTGCGCACACCTTTGACAACCCCCTCTTTGACCACCAAACCCGTGACCATTTCTTGCCAAAAAGAAATATTGGGATGGGATTCTAGCATCAAGCGCCATTTTTCGGCAAAGCGCATACGGTCGCTTTGGGCGCGTGGGCTCCACATGGCAGGGCCTTTGGATAGATTGAGCATTCTAAATTGAATCATCGTGTGGTCGGTTACAATACCCGAATAGCCACCCAACGCGTCGATTTCGCGCACAATTTGCCCTTTGGCAACCCCACCCATCGCAGGATTGCAAGACATCTTGGCAATGGTTTCCATATTCATGGTGACCAACAATACCTTTGAACCCATATTAGCAGCAGCCGTAGCGGCTTCGCAGCCCGCGTGTCCACCTCCTACTACAATGACATCATATTCTGGAAACAGCATAACTCAAAAACTATCAACAATTAATAAAAAACTGACCTTCTGCAACAGACAATTTGTAGGCCAGATTAGCTGCAAAGATACAGCATTCTACGACTAATAAATAATCAACTCCTTGGTTTTTAAGAAACTTGCAGCAAAATGACGCTTGGGTTGGTGTAACTTTTGTTTGTCTTTCCCTGTTACCCAAGCGCTGGTAGAACTAAAATAGGAGCAATGATGTACCAAGAATTTTTATGGAGATGGAGTCGATGGTTATACCTACTTTTTCCCTTTACGGGGATAGCACAAAGCGCTTTGCCGCTGCAATTTGAAGAGACTGATTTCGAGCGCAATGTCAATCGTTGGTACCAACTCGAAAGTGAAAAGGGGGAGCTCCATTATCACAATGCGCTGTATGTTGATCCTGATAAAGATTTTCTGCTAGAAGCGGAATTTGATTGCTCTAAAGCCAATGAAAAGGCTGTTTTTGGTCTTTCTTGGGGGCATCACAACCGTTACGATTACCGCCATTTTGAGATTAATAAAAACAAAAAATATCGCTTGGGCTACCAACGTGGAAGTAACTACAACGTCGTGCAGCCTTGGACGAATAGAAAGAGCATCATTGACAGCGAACGCAATGTACTGGGCGTAGAAAAGCGGGGGACAGAGTTGCGGTTATTGGTCAATGGTAAGACGATTTACAAGACGACTTACCGCCGTTTTGAGTACAGTGGGGTGGCGCTCAAAAGTAATACACGCGATGTGCGTTTTGTTCGCTTTGCTATTTATCAAGCCCGCGCGCCAATACACTTAGCCCCTGACTTGGACACCACGTTGCGCGGTATACCCAAGAATTTAGGGGCGGCCATCAATACTGAATTGGTAGAAAAATCGCCTGCCATTAGCCCTGATGGGCAAACACTTTACTTTGTGCGGGAGTTTGCTCCCGATGGCTACGGCGCGCAAGATATTTATTACAGTGAACAACTAGGCGACGGCGAATGGAGTGTAGCTCAGAACATTGGCGAAACACTGAATAATAAAACCAACAACTTCGTCAATGCCGTTTTGCCTGATAATAATACAATAATGGTTATCAACGCTTACCAACGCACCAACCGCAACGAACTCTTGGCCTTGGCTAAACGCAGCATAGATGGTTGGAAAATAGAGCGCCGTTTTGAAATTGAAGAATTGAAGAAGAATGGTAACTGGGTGTCGTTTGATTTGGCAGCAGACGGGCGAACCTTGGTTTTTGCAATGAACCGCCCTGATTCGTATGGCGGGCGGGATTTATACGTGAGTTTTTTGCAGCCCAATGGGCTGTTTTCAGTGCCCCGTAATTTAGGCCCAACGGTCAATACTTCAGGCAATGAACACAGTCCTTTCTTAGCCGCAGATGGACAAACGTTGTATTTTGATACGGATGGACACCCTGGCTATGGCGGGCGCGATATTTTTAAGACACAGCGGTTAGACGATTCTTGGCGCACTTGGCAACAGCCACAGAATTTGGGGCCAACGATCAATACGAAGGGCGCAGATGAAGGCTTGACCATTCCCGCCTCAGGGGAACAAGCGTATTTTGTGTCTCAGTCGGGAGGCTACGGCGGGTATGATATTTATAGCTTGGAAATGCCGCCCGCGTTGCGGCCGTTGCCTGTGGCGTTGATGACGGGGTTTGTGGTAAATTGTGCGACGATGACTGGGGTAGCTACCACTGTAGAGGTCTATAAAAACGAGCAGTTTTTGTCTATCAACAAAGCAACCACCCACCCTGTTACAGGGCAATTTAAATTGGCGTTGCCGCAGGGCGCGCGCTATACTATTATTACTCGTTATGACAAAGAAGAATATCGTGGCGAACGCGATACCATTACGGTGGACTTGACCCATTTGCAGCAATATACAGAGCAAGAGTTGGCACCTATTTGCTTGCACAAAAAGACAACAACGCCTGTGACACCACCTGTTCCTATTCGCGCACACTACCGACCACAGTGGTCGCCCGTTTATTTTGATGTCGATGGTTACGCGTTGCACGACAGTGCTAAGACGCTGTTGCAGGCTCTTGCCGATACGCTGTTGCGTTATCCCAATGCCTCCCTAACCTTGGCGGGACATACGGATGCGCAAGGAACTGGAACCTATAACGAGGCATTAGCAGAGCGCCGTTTGGAGGCCGTGTGTTCTTTTTTGGAGCGGGCAGGGATCGCTAACCAGCGACTCAACAGTAATGGTTGGGGCGAGCGGCAGCCCGTTGCCGACAACATGGTAGTGCGGGGGCGGGCTGCTAATCGCCGCGTAGAATTGTGGGTAGAATGGTCAGATTAGGCAGGAGCTAGACCGAAGGGGGAGGCGTACTGCTTTGGTCATCTAGTAGATTAGCTACCTCCACTACTCGTTTGCGCTGAACAGTGGCTCCAAAGATGCCCCCCATCACACCTCCTAGGATGTGCGCGTATTCAGAAACATTGTTTACTTGCAAACTGTGGATGATCTCTTGTCCAATAAAAAACAAGACAACCAAAATAAACGTCAATGGAATATAGCCTTTTTGGACATTGGCAAAAGAAACTAAGACGATAAACATAAAGACAATTCCACTGGCACCCAACATAGCAGAATTGAACAACAAGACTTGAAAAAAGGCCGTGACTAAGGCCGTTGCGAGCATCATCAAAAAGATTTTGCGGCTGCCGTATTTTTCTTCCATAATCGGTGCGATGAGTAGAAATATAGACATGTTTCCCATGATATGGGCTTGGTTGGCGTGTCCCATCGTATAGGTAATCATGCGGACGTAATCCATTGGATTAGACCAATCGAAGAAGCCCGAGAGGGTAAAAAATTGACGGGTAATAGGGCCGATAGTGTTGGGCGGGTTGCCAATAGAAAAAACTAAATCGATCACATAGACCGCTATACAAAGAAGGGAAAAGGTGAGAACAACAGGAGAATTATAACGTATTTTTAAAGCCATTGGAGCGTGTAATTATGCACACTGAATTGCCAAGCGTGCCGTTATTTGGTAGAATGTATGTTAGAATAGGCAAGAGTGCCTTGTTGTTAGTGGTAACAATAAAAAGAATAAAAAAATGCCCGAGATAACTAAAAGAATGCCTAGCCCTCTACCTCAATGTCTACATTTTCGCCCAAGTGGTGCCCTTCATCGTCGGTATAATTGATGCTTTGAGTCAGTTTCTGCACCAAGCGGAATTCTCTCAAAAAGACGGCTGCAACCACTCGAATGATCGTGTAAGCAGGAATAGCGACAATCATTCCTGTAATGCCCCCTAATTTGGCACCCATAACCACTACAATAAAAATCTCTAGCGGGTGGGCAGAAACACTGTTGGAAAAAATATAAGGTTGCAAAATAAAACCATCTACGATTTGCATAGATGCAAATACACCAAACGCTTTTAAGAGCATCGGCCAAGTGACGGCATAAAAACTAGCATCAACATTAGAACTAACAATAACCAACATCGCAAATAAAGCTCCAAGCAGTGGCCCCAAATAAGGAATTACATTGACTACTGCTGCAAAAAAGGCGATCAAGAAGGCATTTGGGATACCAAAGAAAGAAAGTAAGACGGTTACATAAATAGTAATGAGTGTGATTTGGACTAAAATTCCACTAAAATAGCGAGTTAGTAAGCGCTTAATGGCCGTCAACGCCGTGTCCATCTCATTGAGTCGACGCTTGGGAACCAATGCTTTGATGGCTCGCCCAAACAATTTCTCATCTTTCAAGAAAAAGAAAGCAATGAACGTAACCGAGGTTAACAGAATCAAGAAGTTACCTAAAAATCCAATAATGTAAACTACACTCCGCGTAACCATCTGCGAAGGACTAATATAATCTTCCAAAAAACGAGAGCGAAGTAGATCAATGCCCGTTTCAGGTGCTGGTTCAGTGAGCACAACAACAGCAGTAGTATCTCCTTTGGACTCCAATATAATCGGATCTATATTGAGTGCAATACTCAAGTTGATATTGGTACGCGGCATGGTGTCGCCGGAGGCCAATACAAAAGAATCCAAACTAATAAACGTCGTACTAGTCATGGGGCCCATTTTGCTTTTCACATCATGGACAGTAGTTTCGGAAGGACTAGTATTATCAATCGCAAAAGAATCCGTCTCTACTACTTGGCTTGCTAGCTCTCCCTCTATAAACCCTCGCTCGACCAACCAGTCATTGACATTGTCAATGGGCTCTTCTAGGGCTCCTACTAGTGCCGAGTAATCGACGCGAGCAAGCTCCCGCCCTTGCTTGACCATAACAGGCACAAAAATATAAAACAGCAAGGTAAAGATACCATAGAACAGCACCAACACAATAATAGCCCGCACACTGCTAGGTATTTCCCAGTCTTTGTAGCGTACTTTACCCATCATCGAAACCAAGGGAGAACCCAATAACGAAATGACCCAAGCCAAGACTACCCAAGTGACAATGACACTAAAATAATAAATTAAAAAGCCAAAAATTAGCAAGGTTGCTAAGACGCCGATATACCGCGAAAATTTCTTAAGGATAGGCTGCATAGGGCTTCAAATAGAGGGGAAAATAAGAGAGAATTGCATACAAGAATTAATAACCCATCTCAACAAAAAAAACATTCAATTGTTTCTGCTGCTCCACTTGTTTTGGCAACAGGAACTTTTTTTGTAAAAAGAAAGAAAAGTAAACGGACGATGCAATAAAAGACAAACTACAAAAAAATTAGAGAATTTGTGCTAAAAACTGTGCTTTCAGGTGTGCCACACTAGAGACAGGTAGTCGTGGGGCTAGTTTTTCTAATCGTTCTAATTGCTGCTGTAAGAAGTGTTGGTGCCGTTCGCTTTTGGGGTGTCGAGCACGGTGCTGGACGGCGCGTTGCAAGTGCAGGACTTGTTGACGTAGCGGCTGTTCGCTTTCTTTGAGGTGGCACTGCTCAAAGGCTTCCCAAACATAATCAATAGCCAACGCACTAGGGTGAACCAAGTCTTTCTCATAATAACGGTAATCCCGTAAGTCATCCAACAGCAGCTCATACGCAGGAAAATAATGGCAATAGTCCAACTGCTCCACCAATTCTTGTACAGCCAAAATCAAGGTTGCTTTACTGCGTTGGTTTTCTACCAAACCATCTTTTAGGTGCCGTACAGGGCTGACGGTAAATACCACTTCTAAATGGCCAATTTGTTGGCGTGCGGAGGCCAATACTTCTCGAAGCAACGTAACGATTTGCGCAACACTCAAGCGACGGCGTTCGAAATTTTGTGCGGGAAAATGGTGGCAATTACTAACAATCTGTCCTGTCGCTTTCCATTCGTAAACCCAAGCCGTACCAAAGGTCAACAATAGACAGCGGCTCCGTTGAAGGTGTTGGCGGGCTTGTCGCAATTGTTGATTGAGGTGAACCAGCATAGCGGCTTGGTCCGTTCCAGAAAAGCTGCTGTGGTGCTGCAAACTATGCCAAGCATCACGATGGGCTAATAAATCCTTGGCCTCAAAGTGAGTTGTCTCCAAAAGATGTCGCAAACTATTGGCAATAGAATAGGGATTGTATACGACTCCAAAAGGATTGAGGCAAGTATCATAAAGCTGTTCTTGGAGTCGCTGGCCTAGATTTTGCGCAAAGCAAGACCCAAGCGTTAGAAAACTATCTTGGTAAGAAAGCTGTAGAGGAGCAGGCGAAAGTGGAAAGCTAGTGTGGTGTCGGAGCATAATAATAAGAGAAAGATAACTGGGAGGAGCCCAACCATTTTAGAAAGCGAGTAGTTTTAGAAGATGCAAGCACAGGCGGCGATTCAGATACCGTTTTCAAGCGGCTTTTGTTATCTTTGTCTGCCTTTTCATAAAAGACGCGGGCACTGCATCGGTTGTTCGCCTCAAAAAAAAGTCGACAACGATATCCATTATACTGAAAAATAGACGCAAAACGTTAACTAATCATAGAAAAATGACCACGGATTTCAAGGGTTTAGCCTTCCCCTATGGGCTTATCATCGCTTTATTTTGCTTGGCTACAACAACGGCCAACGCCCAAGAATTATTTAAGCCAAAATTTGGTCTGCGCGCAGGTGCTAGTTTGACGAGTATGTTTGGTCCTGAAGAAGCTGGTACGGAGGAATCCTACAAAACTACCGTTCGCCTTTCTGCAGGAGGTACCGTAAAATTTCCATTGCACGAGCGTTTTGGCTTAATTGGCGAGGTGATTTTTGTACAAAAAGGGGCATTTAATGCCATTAGTACTGAAAATTCGTTCTTGAAGATGCCTGCTTATGGCAATGAACAGCCATTTATTTACGGTTATAACCGAACAGGCAACCTCTACGAGAAACGCACCGACACCAACTTTAAACGCCGAGCTAGTTTGAATATCATCAATGCTTATGTCGAAATTCCGATCATGGTCTATTACGAATTATGGGATAACCGCCTTCAATTGGATTTAGGAGTGGCGGTTGGTTTTTTGGTCGATTCCAAAGGTTTGGGAACTATCAAATTTGGAGAGGAGAGTGTTTTAGAGGCTGCCAATCCTGATCCTGCGCAATTTATAGAGATGGATCTAGATTACAAGACCTTGCGCGATGAGATTGGTGATCTTTCTGGCACGACGGCTAACACGGCTAAGATTGATGGAACCACCCGTTACTACCCTCGTAGTCCTGGGGCGTACTACTTTACGGACTTAGAGGAAAAGGATGGACAAAACCTATTCAAGACAGTAGATTTTACGCTTCAAGCAGGCTTATCCTACTATTTTACACCTGGTTTGCGTTTGGGGGCTCGGTTTGGCTATAGCTTATTGGATGTAACCACTAATAAATACGATTATTCTACCGTGAATTTGACGGAGCAGGGCGACTACATCGAACGAAATGACAAAGATGGAAACATTGGTGTGCAGATTTTTGTAGGACTACAGTTCTAACCAACTTTCACGCAGCTATTAAAAATGTTTGTTTTGTGTAGGCAAGGCAAACATTTTTTTATTGTTGAACTTATGTCCTTTGTGGAGTGTTTAAGCAAAAATAGCCGCGTGAATCTATAGAAAAGCACTGGATTTTATTCCGCTTTCGGCAATTAGAAGCGCGTATAAAAAGGTGTTATGAATGCGTTATTTTTTAAACAAAAAAAGCGTTGAGGCTGTTAACAGTATAGAAAAAGTAAGTAGAACACACTAAAATTGTCTAATTCTCTAAGAGAAGGAACGGCCAACCATTCACTTACTACTTGGGAAATTATCACCAACAATTCCCCTTATTGAGATCACCAAAAATCAACAACATTACATTATGTTAGAAAAACTAAGAAAAACACTAAGTAAGGAGTTTACTAGAGGATACGAAAAAATGGAAAGCAATTATTTAGGCTTGGAAAATCGTATTTTCTCTACTATAGAAACCCGTATCTCTACTTTAGAAGCGAAATTCGAAGAATTGAGCGACTTGATCAAGGAAGAAATGCGCCAGCGTATTGAGCGCAACGAAGACAAAATTGACGAAAATGATTCCCACGACGATGGAACCATGTTTTCTGAAAGTGTCGATGAGGTTAAAGAAGCTTTAGAAGCGGATATCAATGAGGTTAAAGATAGTGTCAACGAACGCGTCGATAAGCTTTCTAAAAAAGCTAAAAAAGCCCAAGAAACCATCGTAGGTACCGTGACTAATAAGTTACGCAAGACAAAAGAAGCAAAAGAAGAGGTAGAGGACAAAGCCGAAGAAGCCAAGGAATACTTGGAAAAACAGCTTAAGAAGAATAAGAAGAAGGCTAAGAAAAAAGCTAGAAACTTGGTAGAAGAAGTGAAAGAAACAGCGGAAAGCGTTGTCCACACGGTAGCCGACAAGGCTAAAGCAGTGGTAGAAGATGCCAAGCGTTTGGTCGGCAAACAAAGCAAAAAGGTGAAAGATGCCGTAGAAGATACCGAAGACTACATCGAAGAAACGGGTAAAAAAGCTAAGAAAAAGGTCAAAAAGACCGTAGCCGAAGCTAAAGAGACCGCCGCCAAAACCAAGAAGAAAGTAAAAGCTGCCGCAGAAACTTTAGATAAAAAAGCTTCCAAAAAAGCAGAAAAAGACTTGAAAAAACAAGCCGAACGTCTCCAAGAAGCCTTTTCTGACCATGATGCTCACCAAGAAGAAGGGGAAGGCATTGTACACAGTTATGATGTACCTTTAGACGATATCGAACACCAAGCCAAGCAAGCGAGAAAAGACGCAGGCAAGGATGACTTGACCACCCTAGTAGGGTTGGGTGAGAAAATGTCCGAGAAATTAAATAACGAAGGGATTGTTAGCTTTCGACAGTTAGCAGCACTCTCCAAAGAGGAGTTAGAAGCTATGGATCTTAAAATCCGAAGTTTTGGCGCACGCTATCAGCGTTACAATTGGAAAAAGCAGTCCAAAGATCGCGTCGTCAAGTAAGGAAAGTATGCCCTAGACCGATGACAGAATATCAGGTTAAATACAGTACTTACACCCAGACAATATTACCTCACGGTAGTATTGTCTTTTTTTTGTGTCGATACCAAAGCCCCCCGCCCAAGAAAAGCAATACACTACCCCCTACAAGAAACCACCACCATTCTTGTTGCGCACTTGGAAGTGGACTAGCGTCTCCCAAGGTGATAAAACTTGCCCAATAGGTTGGGTGTCCAGAGATTTCGTCAGTCTTGGATAAAAAGGTCAGCTTGGCGGCTTGTAAGGCTTGTGCTTTGTTCATGCCTTTTGCTAGATTACTGTAGAACAATTCAATCAATGCCGCACTAGTGAAATCATTCACTTCCCACAATGTTGTGACAACACTCGGTGTTCCCGCAAACAAAAATGCCCGCGCCAAACTGCTCACCCCTTCGCCTTGTACCGTACGCCCAAAACCCGTTTCACAAGCACTCAATACCACTAAGTTGGCCTGTAGAGAAAGGTTGTGAATTTCGTAAGCATACAAGGAAGATTGTTGCGCATCTCCCTCTCCAAACGACAACATGGAGCGCATCGGGTTTTCCATGTCAACAATACCGTGGGTGGCCAAATGAATAATATTGTATTGGCTCGCCGTTGCTTGAAACGTGGCTTTACTAGCCTGTTGTCCATAATAATAATCTCCCAGATAAATACGCGCAATAGCCTCCAACTCCTTCTGGGTCCAAGGCAAACTGTCGTGTTTTTCAGAAAACTGAATGGAGGGGGCAAAACCTAGGCATTGGCCATTATTTCGGAGAGCCTTGCGTTGCAAATTCATCGTCCAAAGCGTTGCCGAATAGTTGTAAGAAATTGGAAACCTTTTTATCAAAAAGGCTAAATCCTTATAGTTAGATTGCTCCAGTACATCGTTCTCTGGTACTTCCCACAACACGGCCTCAAAGGGAATGTAATGCAACATGCCATCGGCAATAATAATTAACTGATCGGCGGTATACTGTTTGGGCAAAAAAGGAGCGACAAAATAAGAATGAAAACGATAGGAGGCGACAACAAAGGCTTGGTATGCCCACTTGGGATGCTCCGAAATCATATCGTAATTGGTCAACGCACTGCGTAAATTATACACTAGTTTTTCGTAATTATTGGGCACTACCATCTGAAACAAGTGGCAACTATCGCCCGTAATTCTAAACACAAACAAAAAACGCTCGCCTACAAAATACTCTAACAATACTTGCTTGCCCCTGCTTAGATTTTGCTGTACTTGTTGGAGCTCCGTAACTGCCGTTTGGTATTTCAGATTGTAATACTGAGGGTAATGCTGCTCCAATTGCTGGATTAGGGAGTCATATTGTTGCTTTGTGCGTAGATAGGCTTGGTCGTATTGTTGGTTGTTGCGGGCACCCCTATTGCTGTAATTAGAATAATAAGACAACTGTTCGCGCAAGCGGTGCTCTTCTTCTAACAAGCTGTTGGGAATGTTGCTATTACCCCGCGCCATATTGTTTTGTAAGCCTTGTCGGAGGACAAAATTCTTACTCAATTCTGCTACTTCAAACGCTTGCGCCATCGACGCCTGATTGGGCTGCTGTTCATAATAAGCATAAGAGCAGCGAATTGCCCCCTCAAACATAGGTACCGAGTAAGCGCGAAGTTGTTGGCGCGCCTTGGTTGATTGAAAGGTCGTACGCAGGCCATTAATAACCTCAATGCCTTGCTGGTAAGTTTGATGCGCAAGCTCCAACAGCGGCGCTTTTTTTTCGGTGGCATACAAGGCCAGCAGCAAATTGGCCTTGCTCGATAAGGTAGCAATCCACTCGGCATTGCGCGCGAGTTCTTCTGTCGTGGGATTGTACTGCCAGTCGTCTTTGTGGGGCTCCAAACTTTCGCAAACCGCCGCCAGCGCCAATTGAATATATTGCAGCGCCGTTGTATAATCGGTTTGTCGTTCGTGAAAGCCTGCCAAATCGCGGTAACTGTTGTGAAGTTGTTGCCGTAGAGAACTGTTGCGCAGATCTTGTTCCTCTGTTGCCAAATAAGAGGCGTGCGGATTAGTTTTATGTGTCCGTAGAAGGTACGCTTCTACTTTGCGAATGGCCAGTGCTAATAAGAGGTACTTGCGTTCTGCTGCTGGTTGATCCATCAATTCATAGAGCTGCGCCAACTTATCGTAAACCTCTGCCACGGCATAGTGTTGTGCGCCTAGTTGTTCTTTATTGAGTTGTAATGCCTTGGTATAAAAATACCCACTAGAGTCAAATTGGCTATTGGCGAGGTAGTAATCTCCTTTTGCCAATAAAACCTTGCTCAACTGAAAGTGCTCCACACCATAAACCCGATTAAATAATTTATGACTCTGTTGCAATTCTTCCCAAACGCGGTTCCTGCGGTTGAGTTGGCTGTAACAAGCCGCCATCGCCAAATGTGTATTGGCTACTTCTGCATTGACAGGCTGTCCCAATTCTTCAAAATATATAAGACGTGGCTGTAGTAAGAAAGCGCCTTCTCAATGGCTCCATTACTGCGATAACGGTTGGCGAGCAAGTAATAGCTTTTGGCAATTTCCGCGTGTTCCGTTCCCAAAATACCCAACTGGATTTGCAGCGCCTTTTCCAAATAGTTCAGCTCTCGGTCATAAATGTTCATGACGCGGTAATAGGTCGCTAAGTTGATGTAAGAAGCCGCGATTTGGGGATGGTTGTTCTCAAATAATTGCTGCCGAATATCAAAGGCCTCTTTGTGGTAGGCATAGCCTTGGTGATAATCCTGTTGCGTTTCGTAAAAATAATTGCCGAGTGCTTGGTAGGTGTTCGCGGTTTGATAGTGTAGGCCGCCGACCGTTTTGAGTTGCATATTGAGTGCGCGCTGCAAAAAGCGCAATTCTTCCTGAATGGGATTGACCTCCGAAAGAGTAGTGCTGCTGTTGTTGGAAAAGCCGCGATAACATTGCCCTATATAATAATACGACAACGCAATGGTCTCATGGTCTGTTTTGTGTAGGCATTGGCGAATTTTTAGTGCTGCTTGGTGGTAGGCCAAGGCTTTTTGGTAATTAATTTTTAGAACGTGGCTAGTATCGTTTTCAACAGCGGTCGCTACGCTGCTGTAATAACGGCCTAATCCTTCATACGCGTCAGCTACCAACGCACTATCTACCTCAAAGTCAGGTTGAATACTCTTGATTTCTTGCAATTGTTGCAAGGCTTTGTCAAATCCCTTGCTCTTGGCATCTTCGTAACGAGTAAGATCAATGTAGATATTTCCAATACCATTGTAACAAATAGCGTAATAAGCAGGCAAATTGTTATTGCGGTACAGCCGCGCCGCAAATTGGTAAGATTCTTTAGCTTTGGTATAATTCATCTCCGCGTAGTACTGCTCCGCATCGTTGATATGCTTCTGTGCCCGTTGTAAGGTCTGTTGCAGGGGGGATTGCGCCGTCGCTATGTGCCCATTGCTCCACAGAAATAAAACGAGATATAGAGGGACTAAGTGCTTCATGGACAGGGATAAACAAGAAAATAAGTAAAGTTAAGAACGAAGAAAAAATCAAATAGGGCGCAAAACTAGTAAAAAAGCCTGTTTTTTTAGTCCAAAAATTAACAGTACCAACTTTTTATTTCTATTTTTAGAACAACAACAATCTACTAAATAGCTACTGACAAGCAAGAAAACGAGTAGGAGCTGTAAGGAAGGCGCTTCCTCCTACCATAATTGCTTGTTTTTAGAACAAATAGCGATCTTTACAACTTTTTCAAAAAGCAGGAAATAAACCCTAACTTTGAAGAGAGCGGAACCAATAGGTTCTTAGTAGAAAAAGAGTAGTAGCCGCATTTAATTTATTAAGGTAACTATTAACAACAACTAAGCCTTAATATACTTGTTGTAACAACAACAACGAGAATATTCTTAATTAAGAACAACCAACAGAAAACTAGACGCAATACAATGGGACGACCAACGCTACGTTTATACGACGGCTTCAGCCATACTTCACCACATCTTAAAGAAGATGTTCGCGAATTGCAAACTGTACTTAAAGGCTTGGGCTACCGCATTCGCCCCGATGGTGAATTTGGTGCTTATACGGAAAATGTAGTGCGTTTGTTTCAAGCCTCCAAAGGTTTGAGCGCCGATGGTGTCGTAGGCCCTTACACGTGGTCTATTCTCCTAAAGAAACCCGCTCCAACGAATAAGGTGAGTACTTTTCAAACCTCTTATTCCAAATGGGATCGCACCTTATTGCAGCAGCTAGAGGAATTGAAAAAGTACGAATACACGGTCAAAGCCGTTGCCCAAAAATACAATATTCCTCCTTCTATTATCGCAGGCTTAGGCTCTAGAGAATCCCACTGGGGGTTGGCATTGACCCCTCCTGGCCCAGGCGGAACGGGCGATCACGGACACGGCCGTGGCTTGATGCAAGTTGATGACCGCTGGCATGTACCTTTTATACAATCAGGCCGTTGGGCAGATGCGCGCGAAAATATCATCTATGGTGGTGCTGTCTTGAAAAACTGCATGGCTTATTTTGAGAAAAAAGCTGGCTGGGAGATGAGTTTTAACCTCATTAAGGCAGGTGTAGCGGGTTATAACTGTGGCCCTCGACGTGCATGGGATGGCTACCGCATGGGTTATGGCGTAGACTACTACACCACTGGTCGCGATTACTCCAAAAATGTCATCGAACGCGCAGGGTGGTTCCAGCTCCACGGCTGGGGTTAGGCTACTTATTGTTTTAAGGCTATTTTTTGATGCTAATACAGCACTATTTTTAGAGAACAATGTATCTTCATTAGGCGCGGTCTTGCCAGCAAAAATAAATGATCTGGTGCCAGATTGTCTCCAATTTATTTAGGTAATTATAAGGTGTAACTTTGCTATTTATAACATATGAAAGGACTATAGCACTACACAGAAGCTTATAAATAACCAATGTTTAAAAAAGATCGAAAGAGATAGGAAAGAACTCCAACGTGAATGTATCTATCTAGAAGTCAGCAGTTAAGATGAATTGGCTTTAGTAATGTGCCTAAAATAACTACTCTCGATAGGAGGAAAAAGTAGACCGTATCAGTAAAAAAGACGGCAGTAAATTATTGTTTTAGCAACAATTTTAATACTATAGTGTTATATTATCAAACACCTGTAAGAATACTGGTTTTCCCTTTAAATAAGCTGACTAATTCAATACATCCCTGGTGGGAATAAAAGCAGCGATCATTCCACTATTGAAACAATCATCCATTATGAAAAAGTTATTACTATCTTTTGCCCTCAGTACGTTGACCTCTATTATCCTTTATGTATTTAAAGTGAAATAAGGTTTTCCCTAGAGCAAAAATTAAAGAAATTTATGGCAGCTTACTCTCTTGAGTAAGCTGCTTTTTTTATATTGAAATGCTTCAAAAAATTATCTTTCTACAAAGAAAAGGTGTTTAAAGAACTTTGACTCAACACAAGGAGCATTGCGGTGTTGTTTTCAAGTATTTGTTTCTTAAAATCAGACCAACACAATGAAAAAAATAGATATTCTAATCATAGGATCAGGTGTCGCAGGCCTTACTATGGCGATTAAATTGGCCGAGCGCCACCCTGACAAAAAAATTTGTGTCCTGACAAAGACCAACAAAGAAGAGAGCAACACCCGATATGCGCAAGGTGGGGTCGCCGCCGTTTGGGATTTTGAGGATGATTCTTTTGAAAAACACATCGAAGATACCTTGGATGCAGGCGACGGGTTGTGCGATCGGGAAGTGGTCGAAATTGTCGTAGAAGAAGGGCCAACGCGCGTCAAGGAATTAATCGAATGGGGTACCCGGTTTGACAAAAATGCGCAAGAATACGACCTCGGTCGGGAAGGGGGACACTCCGAAAATAGAATTCTCCATTTCAAAGACCTCACGGGTTGGGAAATACAGCGCGCACTCAATACCAAAGCAAAATCGTATTCCAATTTGGAATATTACGATCACTATTTTGCCATTGATCTAATTACCCAACACCACTTGGGACGACAAGTCACCCGACTCACGCCCGATACCGAATGTTACGGCGCTTATGTGCTCAATATGGACAATCAGGAGATTGAAACCTTTTTGGCAAAAGTGACTGTAGTGGCAACAGGCGGCGCAGGACAAGTCTACAAAACCACCACCAACCCTAGCATCGCCACAGGCGATGGCATGGCGATGTTCTACCGCGCCAAAGGACGAATGGAAAACATGGAATTTGTACAGTTTCACCCGACTTCTCTCTACCGTCCACTGCCTGAAAACCCTGCGTTTTTAGTCTCGGAAGCCGTCCGTGGTTTTGGCGCTATTTTGAGAACGCCTGAAGGGGAAGAGTTTATGCAAAAATATGATCCGCGCAAGTCCTTGGCACCAAGGGATATTGTAGCGCGAGCGATTGATAATGAAATGAAAATGCGCGGGCAAGATCACATGATGCTCGATTGTCGACACATTGATTTGAAGGCTTTCGTAGGCCATTTTCCAACGATTTATGATAAATGCAAGAGCGTAGGCATCGACCCCATGGAAGATTTAATTCCTGTGGTGCCTGCGGCACATTATATTTGTGGCGGTATCAAAACCGATAAAGAAGGAAAAACTTCCATCAAACATTTGTACGCGGCAGGAGAATGTACTTGTACAGGTCTGCACGGAGCCAACCGATTGGCATCTAATTCTTTACTAGAAGGCTTGGTTTACGCGGAGCGCGTGGTGGACGACATTACCGCTTGCATTGACGACATTCACTTTCAAGAAGAAATCCCCGATTGGGATGCTACAGGCACCACCGACCCCAAAGAACTGGTCTTGATTACCCAATCGGTAAGAGAGTTGAAAGAAATTATGAGCAGCTACGTGGGTATTGTCCGCTCTAGCGTCCGCCTCAAACGTGCTTTTGATCGCTTGCACATTCTCTATGAAGAAACCGAGCAACTGTACAGCACTACTACTATTTCGCCACAGCTCTGCGAGTTGCGCAATTTAATTACCGTCGCCTACATGATTACGCGTTCTGCCGCCACGCGCAAGGAGAGCCGAGGCTTACATTACACAACCGATTATCCCGAGAAGCAGCCATTTATTGAGACGACGTTGATGTAAGGCCTTAGCAAATAAGGTAAATTAAACACTCTAAAAGTTATTGATTATTAGGTTACAAGATAGAACAGGAGCTAGCAGCAGAATCGCTGTATAGCTCCTGTTTTTTAATAGAGGGTTCTTCCATTGCCAAGAGGTTATAGTCCCATAGAATTACCCCAAGTCGTTATAAAATTCATCCTAATAAGGTGATCTACAAGGGCGAGTTTTGCTGTTTGGACGAATGAGGACGGGAAAATGGATGAAAAAAAGTACCCTTTCTAGAAAAAACTTCTATCTGCCTATATTTTGTAAAAAAAACACCAAAACTCCTTGCTACTGCTTACTTAATAAAGGATGATTCATATATTAGGAGTAATTTTTGTGAGAAGAACGGCAAGTGCGCTTCTTGTTAAGAACAGAACATAAAGGACACAAGAAGTATAAAGAAGCCTTTTATGGTTGCCACTATTGCCAGTAGCTAGTCCCCCCTTAGCTACTACCCTTATCCAAATTTATTAGTCATTTGTAATACAAGCTTATGCAAAAAGCTGCGAAATTATGGTACTTGGAGCAATTCAATATCTTCAAGACCTTATCTAAGCGAGAAATGGACGAAGTAGCCGAGCGGGCTATTCATCGCCATTATAAGAAAGGAGATCCCATCATGTTTCCCTTCAATTCCCAAAAAAAAGTTTACCTGCTCAAAGATGGTATTGTTAAAGTGGGAAATTACACCGAGAATGGGGAAGAAAACCTAAAGTACGTCTTGCCTGATGGGACGGTTTTTGGCGAAATGGCCTTGTCCGATGGCAACGCTAATGATTTTGCGACAGCCGCAGATGACTTGTTAATTTGTTCCTTGGATATTGAGGTGTTGGAGGACATTATGCAGCGCAATAAAGCCTTTAATGTGGCGATGTACAAACTAATTGGGCTACGCTTACGCAAAATAGAAAGCCGTCTATCGGCTATTGTATTCAAAGATTCTTCTACCCGAATTATTGATTTTATGCGCGAGTTGGCGCGGGATTTTGGCCGAGAAAAAGATGGTCAATTGGTCGTCAAGAATTTTTTGACCCACAAAGACATTGCAAAGTTGACTTTTACGTCTAGGCAAACCGTCAACAGCGTTCTCAATCGCCTAAAACGGGATGGACAAATTGACTACGACGAGCGTTATATCAGAATTCTAGATTTGCAGGCGCTAGAGCGGGTTTAACATTCCTACTTTTTTGCTACCTTTGCTCCGTAAACCTAACGGGTTTGCCACTTTATTTATTTTTTCTAAGGTGCCCCGCACTTTAGGCTTACTTTTAGCGCCATTTTATCCGCATGAGCAAACTTTCTAAACTGCAAAAATTTGCAGCCATTCGCAGCTTTCCCAATGTCTATTCTTCTGAAGCTTTTGACAGTAACCTACTCATCAACCATGAAGGGGAGGCTATTGATATGAAAGGGAAATGGGCGGCACATTTTGGAAACGATAATCCGATTATTTTAGAAGTAGCTTGTGGCAAAGGGCATTACGCCCGTGGCTTAGGGGAGCGCAATCCCGATAAGAACTATATTGGAGTAGAATTGAAGGGCAACCGCTTGTTTACAGGCGCACAAGGCGCGTTGGAGCAAGGCCAAGATAATGTGGCTTTTTTGCGGGCACGGATTGAGTTTATCGAGTTTTATTTTGCCAAAGGCGAAGTGAGCGAGATTTGGATTACTTTTCCCGATCCACAATTGGGCAAACCCAAAAAACGGACAACTTGCCCCCGCTTCCTAAAGGTCTACCGCGCGATTATGGGCGAGCAAAATCTGGTACACCTCAAAACCGATTCGCCTGAACTGTACGCTTTTACCCTAGAAGTATTGGAAGAAGAAAAGATCGAACCCATCTATCAAAAAGATGACATCTATGCCGAACCATTGGATTTTCCTGAATTGGAGATCAAAACGTTCTACGAAGAAATGCACCTAGAGAAAGGCCGCAAGATTAAGTATTTACGCTTTTCTGTCTAAGCACGTTATCATGGCACTGCACCTTGCTATTCAAGATACTACCCGCCGACAACTGGCCTTTGTAGCCTGTGTCTTCTTGTTTGGCGGGCTTATTTTTTCCAAATTTTTGTTGAGTATTTCCACCATCCTGCTCTTGGTCTTAGGAGTGCTGTCGGCGCACCCCAAGCAAGATTGGAGAGGCTTGTGGCGCCAAAAAACACCTTGGGCAATGGTGGCGATTTTTGCGCTTTTTACGATCAGCTCCTTGCTGTCGGACAACCAAAGTGAAACGTGGGTACGGATTAGGATTGCCTTGCCGATGTTGGCTTTGCCAATAGCCTTTGGGCTGCTGCCCCCCTTCTCCAAGCAGCAGTATCGAGGGTTGTGGGCCATTTTTTTGTACGCGATGACCCTTGCTTGTTTGGGTGTCTTAGTCAATTATGCCTTACACCGTACCGAAATGCTGGATATGTTGCGCCGTAGCCAAGCCATTCCTACCCCAAATAGAGACCACATTCGCTTTAGTTTGATGAGTAACTTGGCGCTTTTTGGCGGCATTTATTTATTAGAAAAAGGCTACTATTATTATCACAAAAAACTAGAACAGGGCTTAATGGGCTTTGCGGTGTTGCTGCTCGTCGTGGCCTTGCACCTATTGAGTGTACGCATTGGGTTGGTGATTTTTTATATCAACAGCTTGCTGTTATTGTTAATCCTCCTGTTACAACGCCGCCGTTTCAAAACCCTCTTGTTATTTTTGATCTTATTTATGCCGCTCCCTTATTTGGCTTACCGCTTGGTACCGAGCATCCAGACCAAATTCAACCTCACGCGCTACAATTGGCAATTATACCGAGCGGGAAAAATTGGCGAATATTCCGATACCCGTCGGTTGTTGTCGTATAAAATTGGTTGGCAAGTGGCACAAGAAGACCCTTACTTTGGAGTCGGGCTAGCCGATTTGCAACAAGAACAAGCCGCGATTTACCAGCGCGATTATCCCGAGCAGCCAACGATGTACCCGCATAATTTATTTCTGACACTGCTGGCAGGAGCGGGGATAGTGGGCTTGTTGTGTTTTTTGGCGGGGTTCTTCTTTCCGTTATTCTACTACCGCGCTCAGCTCGATTGGTTATTTGTCTTGATCCACAGTACGTTGTTTTTATCGTTTCTGACGGAGAATACCTTGCTCTCTACGATTGGCGTTTTGCTATATGCTTTTTTTGTAAGCGTGAGTTGGCCACAGTACCAACAGGAGTCCGTTAATAAAGAAGACCATTAAAAAAAGGTCTATTCACTAGATAAGACTGGTGAATAGACCCTCGGAATGCTATGAGAATAAAGGCGGAACTTAAGGCAGTTTGTTGTTAACGGTTGGAAAAATAATAGTCGGTTCCAATTCTTGGGCTTCCTCGGGTGTCACATAGGCATAGCCAATAATGATAACAATATCACCGACTTGGCAGCGGCGCGCGGCAGCACCGTTCAAGCAAATGATTCCCGAGCCGCGTTCTCCCTTAATCACGTAAGTTTCTATACGCTCCCCGTTGTTGTTGTTAACAATCTGCACGCGCTCGCCTGCAATGAGTTTGGAGGCATCCATCAAATCTTCATCAATGGTAATGCTCCCGACATAGTTGAGGTTGGCCTCAGTTACTGTCGCACAGTGTATTTTTGATTTAAATACTTGTAAGAACATGTCTCTTTTGAATTTAGTATCAGGCCACACACGGCGGCCAAATGTTGTCGCCCCCCTAGTGGAGTTGGCGCAACAAAGATACATTTTCCTAGGGATAAATAAAAGACCGTAATTTTGTTTTGGGGAGAGTGTCGAAAGAGGTAGGAAGAAAATGCGCTAAGAAAAAACAGCTTCCCTTAAAAAAAAGAAAAGAACCTGTGGGCAACAGGTTCTTTGTTTCTCTACCTCTATCCGTTGTGATCAAGCAACGCCAAAGGACTATAAAATTCTACTCTGCCCTAATAGATGCGGGCTTTTTTGGTTTTGGTGCGTGGGCGCGAAAAAAAAGTTAGTTTTTTTGAAGTTTTTTATTCCAACACAAAACGCGCAGGCGTAGAATTGGGCAATAAGTTGATTTTGTCACCAATAAAACGGACGCTGTAGCGCCCCGCTTTGTCCAGTTGATAAAGTGGTTTCAAGTCTACCGTATACATTTTTAGTTCATTTGGAGCAAGAGTAAGGTAGGATTGAGGAGGGGGTGTCCCCCGATAAAGTGCCCGACTACCGATGTAAGGCTGGAGCTGCCCTGCTTCATTCGTGACGGCAAAGTAGTTGCTCCAGACCATTTCGTGGGCAGGGGAATTGAGGTAGCAGAATTGGACAGAATCTGTTTGGTTATTGTGCAAAACAAACCGCAATGTGACAGGCATTCCTAGGGCGTACTTGGGTTGGATCATATTGAGGGCCACATCTAGCTCTACGGCTGTTTGCGGGCGTTGAATAGGAGGTGTTTCCGAAGGGCTAGGCGTGTTGCAGGCCATCAGAAACAACACCATAAGGCTGAATAAAAGGTACTTCATAAGAAGGAAAACTAGTTTTATTAGAGGAATAAAAGAGGAAGTAAGCCAACAAAATGGAGCAATGGTAACAAAAAAACAGCAACTGTTGCGAAAGAATCGACTATTGTACTAGCTTTTTTATAACTTTGTTCGTTGTTTCTAATAGAGGTATAAGACCTACTGTAGTAGAACCTTATCCATCGACCATCAACTCTGTATCGTAATGATTGCATATATTAAGGGAAAAATAATTCAAAAAACGCCGACGGAAGTACTAATCGAAACGGCGGCGGGCTTAGGCTACCAAGTTTTTATTTCTCTGAACACGTACAATAAAATCGCCCAACAAACGGAATTGACCTTGTTGACGCATTTTCTTGTCAAAGAAGACAGCCAAACCTTATATGGTTTTGCAGAACAAGACGAGCGCAGTATCTTTGAACTATTAATCAGTGTTTCAGGAGTTGGCCCTAGTACGGCGCGTATTTTGCTGTCTACGTTGTCGCCTGCTGAAGTGCGCCAAGCGATTGTCGGCGAAAATATCGAGGTGCTGAAAAGCGCCAAGGGCATTGGCCCCAAAGCAGCGAAGCGCCTCATATTAGAGTTGAAAGATAAAGTTCTGAAGGGAAGTGGAGATCAAAGCGCCGCTTTATCGTCAACTTTAACAGTTGATAACAGTGTACGCGAAGAAGCGCTTTCCGCCTTGGTTGCGTTAGGGTTTAATAAGACGCTGGTGCAAAAGCCCTCAACCGAATTTTAAAGACAACACCTGACATCAACGATTCAGGGGTATTAATCAAACAAGCGCTCGGACAGCTTTCCTCCTAATCGAAGGTCAAAAGAAAAAAAACAACCGCTCCGTTGCCCGCTAAAAAATAGCACACTACCAACACTCCATTGGAATTTACAACATCTACTGCTTACAAAAAATACAATCTATAAGCTTCAACCTCTACCTTTATTTTTAATTTTTACCCTTGCGTTTTTCTCTTTCGCTTCCGTCTATTTATCCTTCTACCAATAAGGACGGTTAGCCGCAGCTTTTTGTTGCAAAAAAGAGAACTATTGACATTGTTGTGAAGATTAGACGTTTTTGAAGCTATTTTGAAGAATGGTTGCGCAGTGGACACCCAAAACACACCACCTGTGCGCCAATGTGGACGAGACTGTCTGTTTGGGCAGTCCCCTTAATAACCAAGCTGTTTTATGAATTTTAAGACATTAGCCCTGTGTTTTGTCGCTTATGGCGCCTTTTTACAAGCTGCTCAAAGTGCCGATAATCAGCCTTTGGACTACTTAAATGAAAATTTTTGGATTGCTCCCACTACGCATAGCCCCGATACCTTGCCTCCCTTGCAAGATCGTACGCAGGTAGATATGTCCAGCCAAAAAAATCCCTTTGATTTAAAGGACCCCAAAGCCATTGAGCGGACGGTGGAGTACGATGCACAGAGCAATCTGTATGTGATTCGAGAAACCATTAATGGTTCTTATTACCGTCCCCCTATGTACATGACCCCCGACGAATATTTTACTTGGCGCGCCAAACAGGAGGACAGTAACTACTTCAAGGAGCTTTCTAAGATGAACCGTGTTGGTGAAATCGAGGGCGGGGATCCTATCGAACCCTACAAAGAACGTATCAAAACGAGTTTGACAGAGCGACTATTTTGTGGCTCTACCATCGATGTACGTCCACAGGGTAATATTGGTTTAACTTTCGGGTTTGACTACCAGCGCATCGCCAACCCTATCTTGACAGAGCAACAACAACAACAAGGTGGGTTTGATTTTGATATGAATATTCAGTTGAGTGTGGTGGGTAAAATTGGAGAAAAATTAAAATTATCTTTCAATTACAACACACAAGCGACGTTTGATTTTGATCGCCAGATCAAAGTCGAATATTTGAGCGATACAGAATGTTCGGAAGATGATATTATTAAGAAAATAGAAGCGGGTAACGTTAGTTTTCCGCTGCGCTCGTCGTTGATTCAAGGCCGCCAAAACTTGTTTGGGTTTAGAACCGACTTGCAATTTGGCCGCCTCAAAATGTCCTTGGTCGCTTCCCAAAGCCAGACCAAACGAAAAGAAATTCAAATTCAAGGAGGCTCGCAACTACAAGATTTTGAAGTCACCGCCGATAATTACGATGAAAATCGCCACTTCTTTCTCTCGCACTACAACCGCGAGACTTACGAAAGCAACTTGACCAATCTCCCTCAGATTAATACGCTGTTTGATATTACTAAAATTGAAGTTTGGGTAACCAATGATCGAAATGTTACCGAAGGCGTACGGGATATTGTCGGCTATGCGGATTTGGGGGAAACTAATCCTGCCAAAATGGTAAGTGGCAACGCGTATAACCCTGCTACCGCACCCGAACAGGGAGTCGATTTGCGAAACAACCGTTTGCCCGACAACGATGCAAATGTTTTGTATGCACAGCTGCTAGCGAGTGAAAACAGTAGCCCCACCAGAAATGCCCGAAGCTTACAAAGTTCGGTTTCTGCCTTGCAGGGCGCACCCTTTAACATGAACGATGCAGAGGATTTTGCTAAAATTAGAGCGCGCAAGCTAGCGCCTTCGGAATATACCTTTGATCCTAAATTGGGATTTATTTCGGTTAACGTTGCCATCAAGCCCACCGATGTAGTCGCTGTGGCCTACCAATACAGTTATAACGGAAAAATTTATCAAGTAGGGGAGTTCGCCCAAGATTTACCGTTGGATTCGGACACGCTCAATGTTATGCACTTGAAACTGCTCAAGGGAATGCGTACCCGTGTCGATTTACCGATTTGGGACTTGATGATGAAAAATATTTACTCCTTGGGGGCTTACCAAATCAACCAAGAGGATTTCATGCTGGATGTTTTTTACCAAGATCCAGGAGGAGGGGAGAAGCGCTTTATTCCAGAAGGCCCACCTGCTTCCAAGCCGTTGATTACCATGCTCAATTTGGATAACTTAAACCGTGCACGGGATCCGATTCCTGATGGACAGTTTGATTATGTGCCAGGAATAACGATTTTGCCACGTAATGGACGGATTATTTTTCCTGTATTAGAGCCATTTGGTAGCTCTTTGGCCGATGAATTTTATTTGGTGCCTGGGGAGCCGAATAGTATTAGTCCCTTATCACAAAAATACTTGTACAACCAGCTCTATGACTCGACGATTACCCGTGCACGGGAATATCCTGAGTTTAACCGCTATATTATTCGCGGGCGCTACAAGTCGAGTATTTCTTCTGAGATTTCCTTGGGTGGATTTAATATCCCACAGGGATCGGTAGTCGTTACGGCTGGTGGACGGACGCTGGTAGAAGGCACGGATTATAGCATTGATTATAACTTAGGCCGAATCAAGATTTTGAATGAGGCTTACCTTAATTCAGGACAGCCTGTTCGCGTCGCGTTTGAGGACAACGCCACTTTTGGATTTAACCAACAGGGGTTCTTTGGAGCGCGCTTAGATTATTTTGTGAATGAGAGCATTAACATTGGGGGTACCTTTTTGCACCTCAATGAGCGTCCGTTTACACAAAAGGTTAACTACGGCGATGATCCTATCTCGAACAGCATCTACGGTTTTGACATTCAATACAACAAAGCCGCCCCTTGGTTGACGCGCGTCATTGACAAAATTCCGTTGATTAGTACCAAAGCTCCTTCTAACATTTCTTTCTCTGCTGAGTTTGCCCAGCTAATTCCTGGTTCGCCCAACATTATCAACCAAGGCGATGATCAAGGTGGAGTTGTCTTTATTGATGATTTTGAAGGCTCTACGAGCAACTTTAACCTCTCGATTCCAAGTTTGAATTGGGTGTTGGCGAGTACGCCAAAAAGTGATTTGCCCAATCCTTTGTTTCCTGAGGCACAGTTATCCAATGACTTAGAATACAATAAAAATCGGGCGAAAATCGCTTGGTACAATCCAGAACCTTCCTTGGCGGATAACAATGAAAGTATTTATACCAAAGTGATTCAGCAGCAGGATGTTTTTCAAAATGTTCAAAATACAGGATTAACCAATACCCAGTTGCGTACTTTTGATATGACTTACAGTCCTACCGAGCGCGGTCCTTACAACTTTGATACGGATAACTTAAATAATGATGGAGAGTTTACCAACCCTGCTGACCGCTGGGGAGGAATCATGCGCTCGTTGACCAATACGGATTTTGAAGCCTCGAACATTGAATTTGTAGAAGTGTGGGTGATGAGTCCTTTTAAAGAAGGTCGGGCAGGAAATGGAGGAGATTTATATATTGAATTAGGAGATGTGTCGGAGGATATTTTGAAGGATTCCCGCTTGTATTTCGAGAATGGTATTCCCGTAGACGGCAGCACGAATACTACGACCGATGAAACCGTCTGGTCACGTATTCCTAGAATTCAGGCGGTAACACGGGCATTTGATGTAGGAACCGATCCTACCATTCGCGCCCAGCAAGATATTGGTTATGACGGGTATGACGATGACGGAGAGCGCGACAAGTACGCCGATTTTTTGCTGGATATGCAAGCATTGGTAGTCAGTGGTAATCTTTCGCAAGCGGCCTACGATTTGCTAGACGAAGATCCTTCTAGTGATAACTTCCGCTTTTATCGGGATCCTTTTTACGATGATGGAGATAATATTCCAGCAGGTAGAAACCGCATCTTGTACAGTTATTCTAAATACAATAACCCGCAGGGTAACTCATCGAGAGATGACGACGACAACAACCAAGCATTGTCGGTCTCGACAAACTTGCCCGAAACCGAAGACATCAACCAAGATAATACGCTTAACGAACAAGAAGCGTACTTTAGATACCGCATTCCAATCCGTCCAGAAACGGGTGACCAAATGGCGTTTACCCGTTACACGGTGGATTCTGTTAGAATGGATTATCGGCTAGAAGGCGGCCAATCAGAATCGGTTTATTGGTACCAATTAAAAATTCCAGTCGATCAATTTACCAACCGAGTGGGTGGGATCGCTGATTTCCGTGCGATTCGCTTTATGCGGATGTACATGACGGGATTTGAGGAAGAGACCACGTTGCGCCTAGCGCGGTTGGACTTGATTCGCAACCAGTGGAGACGCTATAGCCGTCCCTTGGTGCAACCAGGCATCGCCATTCCACCAGATGACCCCAACAATACTAGCTTTGACGTATTTGCCGTTAACATCGAAGAAAACGGCTCTAGATCGCCCTTCAATTATACCTTGCCTCCAGGCGTTGTTCGGGAGCAGGTGATTGGCTCGGTGGCCAATGCCCAACAAAATGAGCAATCGCAAGCGCTGCGGGTGTGTAACCTAGAAGAAGGCGACGCGCGGTCTATTTTCAAAATTGTCAACTTGGATATGCGGGTGTATAAGCGCCTCAAAATGTATGTCCACGCCGAGGATTTTGGCGATGGTGTTACCAATGAAGAAGGCGATATGACCTTGTTCTTGCGTTTGGGAAGTGATTTTGAAAGCAACTATTACGAGTATGAAATTCCATTGACGATGTCCAATGAAGTAGCGGGAACTAGTGATCCTGATAATATTTGGCTGTCGGATAACGAAATGGATTTACCCTTAGAATTATTACAAAAAATAAAACTCGACCGTGCAGGCAAAGGCCTAGACATTAGTAGTCTATACGAAATGCCAGACGGGGACAACATCATCCGTATCAAAGGAAATCCTACGTTGGGACAGGTCAAAGGCGTGATGATTGGCGTGCGTAACCGCAAAGACGATGGCTTGGCGCGCTGCGCTGAGGTGTGGGTCAACGAATTGCGCTTGACAGGGTTTGATGAACGTGGAGGCTTTGCAGGTCTCGCGCGTTTGGATGTACAAATGGCCGATTTTGGACAAGTAACGGCTTCGGGAAGTTTTCAATCCATTGGTTTTGGAAGTATTGACCAGAGTGTGGGCGAGCGTAGCCGCGAGGAAGTGATTCAGTACGATGTTTCAGGTTCGTTGAAATTGGATAAATTTTTCCCTGAAGAGTGGAAATTGAACATTCCGTTCTACGCGCAATATTCGCAAGAAATTAGTACCCCTGAATTTGATCCTTACGAATTGGATGTACCGTTGCGTGACCGCCTCAACACCATTGAAGATTTGGAAGAGCGCGAGCAAATACGAACGGCGGCTCAAACAGTACGGACCATTTCTAGTTTTAACTTTACCAACGTTCGCAAGGGACGTACCTCTAAGATTTTCCCTTTACCGACCGATATTTCCAATTTCTCCTTCACTTATGCGCAATCGAGCGATGTATTCCGCTCTCCAATTATTGAGCGAGAAGAACGAACAGAGCATCGCGGGGTCGTTGATTACACGTATTCACCAGGCTTAAAACCACTGTATCCCTTTAAGAAGGTGATTGGTAAAATCAAGAACAAAAATGCCGTCAAATGGCTGGGGCTAGTGAGTGAGCTTAACTTCAATCCACTGCCCTCTACTATTGGTTTTAGAAATGAGTTGCGGCGTAATTTTGGTGAGACGACCTATCGTTTTACTAGCGACGCTTCTAGTACTTATTACGACAAAAAATTTGTTTGGGACAGAGCGTATACCGTGCAGTGGAATATTTTCAAATCGCTGCGCTTGAATTATACAGCGACCAATAATGCGTTGATTGATGAACCCTTAGGGCGCTTGGACAACGATCCAAAACGCGACGAAGTATGGGATAATATCAAGCGTTTTGGGCGAACCAAAAATTACCAGCACAACATTGGTGCTACTTATACGGTACCGCTCAAATACATTCCCGCCTTGGATTGGGTCAATGTAAAAGCGCAGTACAATGGTACCTACAGCTGGACAGTTGCCACGTTGGGCCTAGATAGTTTGGGTAATGTGATTCAGAATTCACAGCGCCGCCAAGTGACGGGGGATTTCCAATTTGAGAAATTGTACGACAAATGGAAGTACCTCAAAAAAATCAATACGCCTGCTCGAGAAAACCAAAAAGGTAAAAAACCTGAAAAGGTAGAATTACCTGAGAAGAAAAAATACCCCCCCTTGCGCGAGATCGAAGATTTAGAAGAGCGCAAAACAGAAAAAGCCAAACGCAAAATGGAGCGTAAGGAATGGCGCGAAGAGGTAGCACGGGCAAAAGCCAAAAGACAGCCGAGTGCTGGAGAACGGGCTTTGATTCGTCCGTTGATGTTGTTGCGCCGTGCGCGATTTACCTATAACGAAGACTTTACGACTGTATTACCAGGGTTTATGGGCACCTCGAAGTATGTCGGACAAGATTATACAGGGACGGCGACCAATCCAGGGCCACGGCCAGGGTGGGACTTTATTGCGGGCTGGCAACCCGACCGTGCTTGGTTGGATCGTGCGGGACAGAGTGGCTGGGTGAGTACAAGTATTTATCAGAATCAACCCGTTATTCAGACGCGTACGCAAACGTATTCGGCCAACGTGACGGTAGAGCCGCTACGCGGTTTCAAGATTGATATAGACATCAATAAGAACTTGACGGAGAATTACCAAGAGCTGTTTAAGGTAGAAAACGAATTGAGCAACGATGAGTTTTCGCACTTGAATGGGATGCAGAGCGGAAGTGTGCGGTTGACTTATTTGCCCATCTCTACCTTCTTTGCAGGAGAGGGCAGCAAGGGACTCAACTCTTCCATTACTTTTGAGGACTTTGAGAATAACCGCCAAACGATTTCGCAGCGGCGAGGTATTGGCGAGCACGACGATCAAGAGACCAACCCTGGCTTTACAGAAGGCTATGGACGTTATCAACAAGATGTCCTAATTCCCGCGTTCTTGGCAGCTTATACAGGACAAGACGCGGGCAATGTTGGCTTGGGCGATGTTCGCGAAGCCTTGCCAATGCCCAACTGGAAAGTCAGCTACAATGGCTTGTCTAAATTACCAGGCTTCGACAAGATTTTTGCCAGTTTCAGCTTAACACATGGGTACCAATCAACGTTAACGGTTAGCCAGTTTGTAACGGATTTGGATTATGCCAACACGTTGGCTCCCAATGGGACTGATGGCAAAGATATCAACAGCTTAAATTATTATTCGAGTTTTGAGATTCCAAACTTGATTATTGCCGAAGCCTTCAACCCGTTGATTGGTATAGACATGCGCTTTAAAAACGATTTGGCCTTGAAATTCAACTACAAAACCAGTCGTAACTTATCGATGAGTTTTATTGATTATCAATTGAGTGAACAGAATACGACGGATGTTACGGTAGGCTTTGGTTGGAAATTCAAAGACTTTAAATTTGGGGAGTTATTCCAATCAAAAAACAAGAAAGAGGATAACCGCAGCAAAAATGGCAAAACGAAATTGGGGGATATGGATTTCAATTTTGATTTTGGTAAAACCGTAGCTAAGGATGAGTTGAATATCAATTGTGACGTGTCGTTCCGCGATGATAAAACAGTGAACCACATTTTGGATCAAGACCAATCGGTGGCGACGCGTGGGATGCAAACCTTGCGTATTTCGCCCGCGATTGAGTGGATTCCAAATAACCGATTGACTTTCCGTTTGTTTTTTGATTATACGCAAACGATTCCAGCGGTTTCTACTTCCTTCCCTATTACGAGTTTGAAGGGGGGATTGAACATTCGATTCTCGTTGTCACAATAAAAAAAGACCGTGTCCTGTCCTATAAAAATGAAAGCCCGTTCCGAAATTTCGGAACGGGCTTTTTATACTTAGAGCAACTAAGAAGCTTATAAGCGGGTAAAGGTCGCAAAGCAAGTATCAATACGCTGGTTGGTGGTATCGTTGATGTTGTATTGCAAAATCAAACTGCTGTCGCTAGCTTGCCAATTACCTGTTCCTATAAAGAGCGTGTCATTACTTTGGCGGTCAATGGCTACAGTAGTAGAGGTGGGGTGCAAGAGCGTTAAACTGCGTCCTGTGTTGCCGTAATTTTCCCAGCGTAGTTCGTCGGGGGCGGTAGCAGTTAAGGTACTGTTGTAGGTTTGCACCCCTGCATTGGGGCCTTTACAACTGTCGTAAACACTATAAGTAGCGGCGTATTGATCGGTCCAAGTGAGGGTACAAATGCCTTGGTCGTCAGTGCGGTAACCGCTGGTGCAAAGGCATTCGCCAGAAATAGCATCGCAAACCCCTTTATCACAATTGAGCCCTTCGCAAGGGTCTGTTTCACAGGCGGTCAACAACAGCCAACTGCTGCAAAGCACGGCCAAACCAAGACGGGATAAAGATTTAAGTGGCATCATGAAAAATGAAAATTTAAGAGTAGTGGATTGATTTACAAGGTCGCCGCTTCTAGATGCTGTACCAACCAGCGGTATAAAAAAGTAGAAGAAAAAGACAAGTTAGCGCGGTACATCGCCTCCAGATCAGTTCGTATTTGTTGAAGCTTGGTATTGCGTTTATCAGGGTCTAAGCTGTGCAGCGCTAGGTAATATTGGTGAATGAACTTACAATAAGCAATAGAAATGTGTTCTTTGAAGGTTTTGTAACGGATATTTTGCAACAGGTTATAGACTTCGCGTTCGGCCAATTCGTGTTCCTCCAGCGCTGAATAGGTAATACTGAGCATAATACGGGCATAAGCAAATTCTGCCTCAGAGCGCTGGTGTATGTTGTGACTCAACAACAAGGCTAAAGCTTCTTCGTATCGCTCTTGTTCGTGGTATGCCCAACAAACCATGTATTGCGCTTTGTAGTATACAGGCGGTATGTTTTCCCACAAGGTTTCTTGCTGTTGATACCAATCAATTGCTCGTTCGTGTGCCTCTAGGCCGAGCAAATTAGTAAAATAATTAAAGGTAATCCCGATTCTGCTGCGAATCGTTCCGAGCAAGGGCTGTTCAAGAAGTCGTCGATAGATGGCATCCGCCTCTTGGTAGCGTTTGAGAATATAATATTCTAGCCCCAAGGTAGCACGGATGTTCTGAATGCGCTCTTTTAATTCGTCGTAGCGGGGAGATTGCTGTAAGGTGGCTGCTTGTTGCAAGGCTTGCTGTAAGCGCTCTATTTTTTCCTTACCTGTGGTATAATAACAGCCTTGAGTAGCCAAGTCATAAAAGGTAACCAATGCCTCATTTTCAGTAGGGGTTAATAATTGGTAGTGAACAGGCACTTCTTTTATGGTGTATTCGCCACTGTTGAGCGCCCATAAATTGCGTTGCAAAAATCCATAGCGCAGTCCAAAAAGCTTGTACTGTTCTTGTAACTGAGCCGTACACGACTTTAGACCTTCCTCTAATAGGGTTTCGAGTTGTTGGTATAAATCAACTTCCGTATTAGAATATTGAGTGTGATAATCAAAAAAGCTATTGATAAGGGTTATTTTCAACTCGTAGCGTTGTTCTTCTTGTGCTTTTTTGAAAAGTTTGCGCCATTGTTGCTCAAACAAATGTGCCTGCTGCCTATCCAGGTAGAGCTGTAATAAGAGCAATTGGGCTCGATCAGGATCTTCCTGTTGTTGTTGTTGCCATTGGATGTCCGTAAAAAACTGTTCAAGTTCTTTATTGAGCAAACGCAATTCATTGCGCAGCAAATTATCTTCTTTGGAATCGTATTTGTAACCAAAAACTTTGACAAAGAGCTCTTTCTTATCCAGTTCTTGGTGTTTTTTGAGATAGCGGTAAAGTTTAATCAAACTCTCTCGCTTATGCGGTTTAATGACAGTACTTTCAAACTGTCTCCTTTCCTTTGAGCTGAGTAGCGTCAATAATTCAAGCGTTTTCACGTTAAAAAAAGACATTATTAGATGTTAATCAGAGCCCTAAAGACTTCTTCTCCAAATGGATAATCAAGAGGAGCAAGAGGGAGCCGTTAATTGGTGGGGGAGGCTTTAATAGACAAACAGGTGATAAAATAAGTGTTGCAATGGTCAATTAAGTACACTAGATCAAAGACTATACTGCAATTATTGTGCGACAAGTCGAGCAAATCAAGAGTATCTTGCAAAAATTAAAACATCTTTGTACTTTGTAAACAGAATAACTGACTCGCCGCCTGTCAAGCGACGTACTTTTGTATTGTCGCACCTTTTCCATTAATCAGGATTAAGTTCAGTTGTCTCTCAATATGCCCTATTGGTGCCACCCACCTTTACTATTTAACTATTATACCATGAACAGTTTCCATCCCCTTGTAGCCCTATTTTTTTTGGCTACTGTCCTCTTGTTTAGCGCTTGCGAAAAAGATCCAACTGCTGAATGTGTCCAAGAAATAATTACTGATCCCAATTACTTTGCCGTAGAGCGAACACTTCGAAATGGATGCCTCAAAACACAAGGCATTGATTATGTGCTAACAGGTAATCAAACCTATGTCGTTAGTGCCAACTTAATTATTGAATCAGGCACGTTAATCGAATTAGAGGACAGTGCCTCTTTGCTAATTGATACTACAGGTACGTTACAAGCATTAGGTACACCAGAAGAACCTATTATTATTCGCGGAGATTTTAGAAGTACGGGGCATTGGCGCGGTATTTTTGTTCGTTCTAGTGCGTCCAATAATAAATTGCAACACGTGAGAATCCAACAAGCGGGTGGGGCTTCTATAGCAGGAGAAACGGCTCGTGGTGCGTTGGTGCTCTTAGGAGAAGGACACCTCGCGGTAAATTCTACTAAAATAGAAGGCAGTGCTTCTTATGGCATTAATGTCGCCAGCTCTATGGCCGATTTGAGCGAGTTTAATGAGAATATTCTAACCAAAAACATGATTCCTCTACGCTTGCATACCACCCAAGCCAACAGCTTGTCACCCAGCAGCAACTTACAGGGTAATACCAACGACTACATTGAGTTTAGTATACAAAGTCCTATGGCGACTGCTTATAATTGGCCAAGGCTCAATGTGCCTTATCGAATGATGGCTTTGGATAACAATCCTAGTAGTGCGATACAAAGCATCGTTGGATTTGGAAGTTTAACCGTCGATCCTGGATGTACTGTGGAAATGAGCTCAGAAACAGGCTTTAGTTTGCGCGATCAGGCACAGTTGTCCGCTG
Organism: uncultured Saprospiraceae bacterium; assembly: GCA_963837355.1. Taxonomy (GTDB): domain Bacteria; phylum Bacteroidota; class Bacteroidia; order Chitinophagales; family Saprospiraceae; genus Aureispira. Next base: position 593,648 of record CAWIMY010000002.1, read on the forward strand.
TTGGAACAAGCAGCGAGCTTATTTTATTTACAGGTGTACAGAAGGGCTACGGTACTTGGCGGGGGTTTGAATTTAGATTTACTCCACAAGATAACCGCTTTGAGCACGTCCGAATAGAACACGCAGGCAGCCAAAATGGGGTTCTTTATATGTGGGGCGATCCGCGTTTGACCTGTTTGAATACCGAGGTTACTTACTCGCCTACTTGTGGTTTTTATGATGCCCCCAAAACGGCGAATCAGTCGATCAACAGCAATTTAGTCTTCGACGTTGCTTTTTCTTACGTGAGTTCTGAATACTGCAAAGGCAATTAATGCCAACCGAAAAATTTATTTATAAAAAAATGGTAGCTCCGTAAGACAGGGCTACCATTTTTTATAGGCTGAATAGAGTGGGAGCACCTTAACGGTTACGGCCGTACTTTTCGTGGCTAGACACCCAATCCGAAGAAGAAATTGCTGAGCCCAAGGAAATTTCCCCTGCTAAGACAACCCCTGCAATAATCTCGGCTAGTTTGTTGACTTTATTGCGGCCGACACAGCCCAACATTTCCAAGCATTCTTTTTGAGTCGCTAAACCCGTTCCGCCACCATAAGTAGCAATGATTAAAGAAGGAATGGTAATTGACAAATACAAATCACCCTCTTTGGTGACCTCGGCATAAGTAATAGCTGCTGAAGATTCAGAGACATTCGCCACGTCTTGTCCTGTCGCAATAAAAATCGCGGTAATGGCATTGGCCGAGTGCGCGCCGTTATTGTTGGCTCCTGACATGATCGAACCAATATTAGAGACGCTAGAGTGGTAAGCCAATTGCTCGGGCTCTACTCGCATGTGTTGAATCAACACATCTCTTTTGAGAACAATCTCTGCGGTAACACGCTTTCCACGGGTACGCATAATGTTTACTTGAGAAGCCTTTTTATCAGTGGCAAAGTTAGATTCTAAGTAGAAATGCTGAATGGGATAATCTTTGTACACTTCGATGATCCAGCTACAAGCAGCAAAGGTAGCCCGACCAACCATATTCTGACCAGCCGCATCGCCAGTAGAATAGTTAAAACGCAAAAAGGCAAACTTATTTGACAAGTAAGGGTCGATGTATTGCAAACGGGCAATACTAGAAGTGGCTTCTGCTTCCTCGGCAATCTTCGCAAAGTTTTCTTTTGTCCAATCTACAAAGTCGCGGGCAGCACGGGCATCTTCAAATACAAAAACAGGTGCGCGTTGCATGGCATCGCGAACAACCGTACATTTTACCCCACCACACAAGTTCATGACTTTGATCCCTCGGTTGTAAGACGCAACCAAGGTTCCTTCTGTCGTTGCCATTGGCACAATGTATTCTTCCGTGGCATGTTCGCCATTGATTTTAATGGGGCCAGCAATACCTACTGGAATTTGTGCCACGCCTGTGAAGTGCTCGCAGTTGCCTGATAAGGCATGTGGATCGAAGGAATATTTGCCGACGTGGTTGAGCGTTGCTCCCGTATAATCTTTGACAAATTTTTGGCGCTGTGCAATGGCACTTTCTGAGTAATCATCTTCTTTTTCTCGGGGAATGGAGATGCGGTTATCGTCTTTTTTAGAAACCCCGTCTTCCACTTCAAGTGTCAAATCGCCAAACGGATCGGCGGTGAAGGTGATCTCTAGTTTATGTTTACCATTGTCTAACGGCTTAATGTCGCAGAGCATATCAATCGTATCCCGTAAGTTAAACTTAATGGGATTGGAAGCAGATACCGCTTTTGAGGCTAAGGTCTGCCCATCTGCCAAGCGGAGTGTTATTTTGTCTAAAGGAATGCTTTGGCCATTAATCTGCACTGCTTTGAGGCCTGTAAAGGAGGTATCGCTCAAGCGATTTTTAACGGTGAATTGAGTGCCTTGGGCGGTGTTTTCAAGGCTATTAAAGTTGTAGAGTTGTTTGAGAATCAAACTAGGAATCTTCATACTGTGTGAGCGTTAACGAATGAACAAATAGGAATTACCGACAAGCGAGGTGCTTGTTTCCTTTAAGTTAACAATAGTTGGGATAGTACACAACTTGGTAAAAATATTTTTTGGCTTGTTATGTACAGTAAAGTAGCTGACAAGAGTAAGGCAATAGAAAAAGGCATTTGGATTTGCTGCTTATTTAGCCGACCTTTATCCGTAATCCTATTGTCAAAATCAACCCTTAAAAACCATGAAGATTCCCTTATTAGCAGAGCGGTTAAACCATTTTTCGCAATTAATACTGCTGCTACGAACAATCAACTACCTGCGCCTATATCGGAAAGTATAGACTATTTTGCACTGAGAAGCATTATTGATGCGTCTAGGCGACACGACCTCTCGGGTTGTTGGGAGTACCTCACCATGCCACAAAAATACCAATATAACTACGTTGCTAGTCGCAGAGACACTTTTCTAGAAGATCAAGTGTTACCGCAACGCTTGATAGCTTTTTTTTTGTCTTGAATTCTCAAAAATCTTCCTTTTTTTATAAGGCGCTTGCAGTCTTGCCGCCACTTAAATCTATCATACAATAAACTGGCTGCTCTACCCAAAGATATGACCGCTCTACAAGAGCTGCGGCATTTAGATGTATCGTACAATGCGCTCCTTCGTTTATCCAGTGGAGGGGCATTGAAACAATTAGAAACGCTCTCGCTGGTGGGAAATCCATGGTATGATTTTCCACAAGAATTGGGGCAGTTACAGCAGCTTCTACACATTTATAGTGCGAAAGATTTACTGCTGTTTTTAAAGGCTACCTTGATAGGTTGGTTTGGCGAAGAAAGGGTTGAAGTACGGCAAATAACCGATTGGTAATAACGTCCTACAACACTCCTGCCGCATTCTTATACAAGACGTGCACCAATACATCTCCAACAGCACCCAAGGTATGTTTGTCTATCACGGACATATTATCCTTGTGGGTATGCCAATAGTGACCAAAAGAGCTGTTCGCCCCTGGATTGGTGGGCAAGTTGATAATATCAATCGTTGGAATACGAGCAATGTCATTGATAAAGAGGTGATCGTCCACCAAGTCCCCAAATTCTTCGTTAACAAACAAATCGCTGTAGCCCAATTGGAGCGCCTGTCCCCAAACTTGGTTGACAACGCCTGCCGCGTGGCGCATCGAAACGCCTTCTCTCGGAAAACGAGCGCCTTTGGAACCAACCATATCTAGTAGAATGCCCATGTATGGTTTTTGAGCCATTTCGTGCATATTTCTGCTCCAGTGCTGAGAGCCAATACACCAAGTTTCGCGGCGAAAAGGAGTAGTTGCTGTACTAGATTCGCCTTGGTCTTCGGCATCAAATAAAACAATATCAATCCCCAAGTCAATAGATTGTTGTTGTATCGCTTCTGCCAAGGCTAATAAAACACCAACACCACTACCTCCATCATCCGCCCCCAAAATAGGTTCGTCTTTACGGCTCGTATCTTGATCGGCCACGCGGCGCGTATCCCAATGCGCACATAACAAAACACGGTTTTTCAATGTTGGATTTAGACTGGCAATGATATTTTTAATATCCATAAGTTCGCCATCAAAACCAACAACTGTCGCGATTTGAAATTGGGTAGTCCAGCCTGCGGCCTCAAAGGTGCTTTTGATCCATTCGGCGCAACTATCGTGGGCAGGCGTTTCTGGTACCCGTGGGCCAAAACTTACTTGCTTAGCGACATAATCGTAGGCTTTTTCGCGGTCAAAGGCAGGCGTTTTTACCTCTACAGGAGGTGGGGGAACGACAGGAGGTTCTGGGTTACCACAACCACTAAAACAGCTACTAAAACCAAGTAAGGCGAAGCATAAAATAACAAATAGGCGAGGAGAAAAAGCGGCAAACATGTGTCATATAGTTTTGGCAATCCAAGAAATTAAGATCGGGTGGTTTTATCAATGTGTAGGCGAATGTGTTCAATTGGTCCCAAGGTTTCGGGGCGGCTGTGTTGTTGCAGTTCTAGTTGGTACTTGCCTTTTATGGGAAATTGTGTTTTGATGATAAAAGGAATGTTGCGGGTACAACTTTCCTCCTTACAATCCCCCAACCAATAGCCTTTGGCATTTGCCAGTTCCAACGAAGCCTGTTCTTCTCTCGTATTTCCGTCGGGCATAGTCGTCCGAATAAGGCAATAGAGGTTTTGAAAAGGGTAGGTCGTGCCGTGTTCGATCTCTAAGAACAAGTCGTACAATTGCTCGGTATCCTCGATTTCAAATTCAAACGATAGTACTTGCCCCTGTTTCCAAGTGCTGTTGTCCAGTGTTTTGGTTTCGTCGTAGATGGTAGAACAACTGCTCAAGCCGCCTAAAAGCAGCCCGAGCAGGAGGAATATATTAATCTTTTGTACTGTCATTCGCCTTGTTGTCTTGTGGGGGCTTTGGTTCCGTATTTTTGCGGCGGTTGCGGTTCCTGTTACGCGAACGTTTTTTAGGTTTTGCATTGTTGTCAGCGCCGTTTTCTTTGTCATTGGTAGTTTCCTTAGGCTTATTACTGCTAGATTTGTTATTGGAGCGGCTGTTTCTAGAACGTGTCTTAGTAACACCATCGCCCTTGCTAGTAGTATTTGGCGAACCATCTTTTGGCTTACTACTGCCACGTTTGCGGTTATTTCTAGAGGATTTGCGCTTGGTAGTCGGCTTGCCCTCCGAGTCGGTAGTCGTTTTATCAGCGGTTCCTTTAGACGGAGGGGCAGAATTGCTGGGTGTTTTGTCCGTTGAACGGTTATCGCCCTTCTTTTTCGTGTTTTTGTTGCGGCGGTTGCGGCTGCGTTTTTTCTTATCGAGTTGTCTCAATTCTAAGCTGCCTGCCCCGTCTACAAATCCAATTTCTTCTTCCTCCTGTTCAACATTAAAAGAAGGCGTTACATCTTTTAAACTTTCGGGCAACTCCCCTTTCTTGGCACGCTCATGTAGCTCTTTTACTTGCTCAATCGACAGGGCTTGAATGTCTGCAATGCCAAATTCAGTGCGGTAAGCAAAGAACATCAAGCGCTTAAAAATATCGGTTTTGATGAGCGTGGCATTTCCCTTTTTGGTTTTGAGGTAGTTGATGTTTTTAGGAAATTCCTTCAAGACCTCTAAATAGGTGTTGAGCTCGTAGTTGAGGCAACATTTCAAGCGGCCACACTGCCCTGACAACTTAGACTGGTTGATGGCTAAGTTTTGATAACGGGCGGCTACCGTAGAAACCGATTTGAAATTAGTGAGCCAAGTCGAGCAGCAGAGTTCACGGCCACAGGAGCCAATGCCACCAATACGGGCTGATTCTTGTCGTGCCCCAATTTGACGCATCTCAATCTTAACGCGGTATTCGCGGGCAAAAACGCGAATCAATTCGCGAAAATCCACCCGTCCATCAGCCGTATAATAAAAAGTGATTTTACGTTTGTCGCCTTGGTATTCGACATCACCAATCTTCATATCCAATTTTAAATCGCGGACAATAACCCGCGCGCGGATCATCGCTTCGCGCTCTGAGTCGCGGGCATCTTCTAGGCGCTCCATATCGCGCTCATTAGCCACGCGCAAAATATTGGGCAACACGGCATTGTCCTTGATGCGGTATTTTTTGAGCTGTAAATTAACCAATTCGCCCATGAGCGAAACACGGCCAATATCGTAGCCACTAGCGGTACTTTCTACCGCCACATGATCACCTGTGGACAGGTAAACAAAATCAGGTTTCTTGAAAATTTCTTTGCGCGCTCCTTTTTTGAAGCTGACTTCTACCAAATCGTAGTTGCCATAATCGGGTAAATCTATGTGTGATAGCCAATCAAAGGTATTGAGTTTATTGCAACCGCCCGTTGAGCAATTGCCTTTACTTCCACAACCCTTGGGCGCACCGTCTGTTCCACTGGAACAACTCGAACATCCCATAATATATTTATATTCTTACAAGAAAAGCGATAAGAAACGCCCGCTTGCTGGATTAATAATGAGGAGCTTGCTGTGTTCCATTGGCTAATAAGCACCAACAAAACTAGGGCAAACTACTAGTACAGCGTTTAATGCTGTAATCAAAAAGGCCATCCGATCACTTTGTGACGGGGCGCTGACGAAAGCGCCCAATGTGGCAAAAATCGCCTTGTAGCGATTGTGACAATTCTTACAAAAATAGAAAAAAAATAGCACATTACTGCTTGCACGGCCTAAACTTCTAAGGCAAACCCTTCCCGACGGTCGTCGCCAATGGCATGCCACTGTTCTCCGTAGCGGTGAATCGTGTGCACCCCTCCAAAAAACATGGCGGGATTTTCCCAATTGACCACTTGTAAATCAGGTTGCGCGCGGTGTTTGCCCACAAAGGCAGGCTCTAAATTTAATTCTAAATGCTCATTGTGCAAACGGGCCGCTTCGACAGCTTCTTGCACTGGAAAATTAAAATCAATTAGGTAGTGCAATACTTGGGCAATGGCAGCAGGAATTCGGCTGGAGCCGCCTGTCCCCAATGCCGTTTCGATACGACCTTGTTCATCGAGCACCAAGGTGGGTGACATCATCGAAGCCAAGCGGGTGTCGGGTGTCCAAGAGTGGAACCCATTGGGCAAAAGGGAGGTCTCGCCAAGCATATTGTTGAGCATAACATTGGTGCCAGGCACCATATAACCACAACCCTCGCCATTGGACATCGTAATATTAATAGCATTGCCTGCTTTGTCTACAATATTAAAATGAGAAGTACTGCCCCATTTTCGCTGTAAGTTGGTGACACTGCGATCAATGCGATAGACTTCGTCTAAAGCTTGTTGTAATCGTTGAACGTGATCGGTGGAGAAGGGCTTGTACGTCCCTTGCGGGTATTGTTCTAGCTTTCGCAAAATAAAGCCGAGTAAGGTTCCGCCAACACTGGGTAGGGGATTGGTCAACACGGTTTTGTTGCGGTACGGAAAGCGCAAGGGTTGACGAACATTAACGCTGTAATCTGCCATATCTTCTCGTGTCAAAAAACCACCCCGCTCTTTGCAGTCGGCCACTAAGCGCTGGGCAAATTCCCCTTCGTAAAATTCTCGTTGTCCTTCTTTGACTAGAAATTCTAAATAATCGCCCATCGCAGGCATCTGTAAGGTACTGCCGACAGGTAAAGGCTTGCCATCAGGATAAAAAAGCTGTCGCGATTCTTCCTCTTTGGTCATAATGGCTTCTAATACTCGAATGTCAAAGTGCTGAAAACCATTGATGACGACCCCTTTTCTGGCTAGGTCCAGGGCAGGCTGTACCAAGACATGCATAGGGCGCGTTGCAAAATGCTCGTGCAAATAATAGATCCCCGCAATGATCCCAGGCACAGCAATAGCCCCCATTCCCAAATGAAAAGTCTCTGTGGTAGAACCAAAATTTACCACCATGGGCTCAAAGTCAACAGGGCGCTCCAATTGTTTGCGCTGTGGGGTCTGGCAAAAACAATCTACCAAGACCGATTGGCCTTGCGCTGTCAAGACATTCGCAAAAGCACCACCGCCTGCCGAACTCATACAAGGTTCGTTGATAAACGACGCAAAAAAAGCAGCAATCGCCGCATCAAAGGCATTGCCTCCATCCCTCAAAATAAGTGCTGCTGCTTCCGCAGTTTGCTCATGTCCCGCTGCAATAATCCCTTTTGTCATTGATTGGCTTGGTTAGAATAAATAGCTAATATCTAAAAAAAGAACTGTTCTTTAGTAGCTTACTAGGAAATTCTTTTGGGAGAAAGGGAGGTTGCTGCTGGCTTACTCTTGTAAGAAAACCTAAAAAGCAGCGTTTTGCCAAGCCGCTTCTTTTCTAGTAAGTATATTTTATAGCTACTTGTTAGCAATAGAGAAAGAGGTATAATGGTGGGATTCATAGAGCACTACTGGCTAAGGCATCGGCACTTTGATAATTCAAAAAACGGTTTTTTAGTGCGTCAAGCGCAAATTGGGATTCTCTGAAATGTTTTACAAGTAATTAATAGACAGAGATTTAAGGTTTTTTGCTACTTTTGGAGAGCTGCCTTTTAAAAAATGTTTCGTTAAAAAACTCTTTTTAAGAGGCATTGTAAACTTAAACGTCTACTTTTGTGTTGTTCTAATACTAGCTCAGACGAGCGAAGCTTGTTAGAGCATATTTGCAAGCCTACCGACAGTACGGTAGATTGCGCTTTATTTTATTTTAAATTTTTGTTACAATGGCTACTGGAAAAGTAAAGTTCTTCAACGAATCTAAAGGATTTGGTTTTATCGTCCCTGAAGATGGCGCAAAAGATATCTTCGTTCACGCAAACGGACTAATTGACGACATTCGCGAAGGCGATAACGTTTCTTACGAAGTAGAAGAAGGCAGAAAAGGCTTGAATGCAGTGGATGTACAGGTTATCTAATTTGACCTTACCTTTATTAAGATATTAAGTCTAAGACAATTCACTCCTCGGAGTGAATTGTCTTTTTTAGTTTAAGGCTCCTTGTAATCGTACCGCCTACACGCGTTCTAGCAAACTCTTGGGCACCCATCCTATCAAATAATTCGGTAATTCTACCTGCACCCATTCGCCCTCTTCTGCTACCACCTGCATCCGCACTCCTTCGGATAAAACTTCCATCTCTTCACTCGACAATTCGGGATAAGGCCGTAAACCTGCCTCGGCAGCAATAACGACCGCGATGTCCTTCGTTTGCTCTTGGGCTTGTTGCGAAAGGCCTAAACTCATTGGCAGTAAGCTGCACAAAAGTAATAACAGGGCTAGTTTACTGGCTTGGTGTGTTTTCCAATTGCTCGGTGTTTTGTACCAAGCATATCCGCCGCTCACAATCGCTAGGCTCCATAAACACAAAAATAAACCACCCCAAAATAAGGCTGTTCCCTGTTGGCGTAAGCCCTGCCAAGCGCGTACCAATGCAATTGGTTTAGTCGCTACAATCGGGCGCTTGATGTATTGTTGGGCAACTTTTAGATTATGTTGGGCATCTTGGTCGTGTGGCCGTTGGCGCAAGGCGCGCTCCCATTGTACAATGGCTTTTCCCAATGTTCCCTGTTTGGCATACGCTAGTCCTAAATTATTGTAGAGGGTTGCCGAGCCGTAGCCTTGGGCAATGACTTGCTCATAAGAAGCAATGGCCGCGTCCAATTGTCCATTCTCTTGCTGCGCCAGTGCTTGTTGCCCTTGCTGTAAGGCACTGTCTATCGGCATCGCATAGAGGAACGTGCTCGTATTCCACCACAAAAGAAGGCTGAGGAGCCCGTTGATCCAACGCAGTCGTTTTGGCATAGTTTCTTTATTGTTGTAATTGCTCAATCAATGCTTGGCTTTCGCGCTGAATTTTCTCCATCGAGGTCGTATCGGCCAAGCCCGCAAAAATAGCCCGTTCGCTGGTTTCCAATAAGTAGAGCAATTGCTGAATTTGTGGCGCGCCTACTTGCTGCTGCTCTAGCTGCTCGCGCACGTTTTGTTTGGTCAACTCTACGGTTGATAATTGGTAGCGGTCGCGGACAAACCCAAGTAGTGCCTTGGAAATTTCTTTGTAAAAAGCTGTAGGTTGGTTTTGTTCTAGCGCTTTTTTGGCTTGTTGTAAACGGTGACTAGCCGTACTGCCTGCCGCTTGTCGGCGGCGCTCGGCAAGCGGTTGGCGGGCTTGTCGCTGTTGCTGTTGTTGGTAATAGACAAAGGCGGCAAGGAGACCGACGGGGAGGAATAGAAGAAGCCAGAAGCTCCACGTTCCCCAAAATGCCTTTAACGGTGTTGTGTACAACACCGTTAAAGGAGCAGGCGGGCGATATTGTAAGGTCTCCGCAGCAGCTTCGGCGGCTACAATGGCGGCGGCACTTTTTGCCGTATCCCGTTCCGCTTTGGTTGGAAGGGGCGTTTTTCCCGCTTTGACCACTATTGTAAAGGTCGTGTCCAGCGTTACAAAACGCCGCAGCTCGCCATCAAAAAATACCAAACGGGGTTGCAACTGAAATTCCCCCAGCGCTTTGGGCGTCAGGATATAATCAAAGGTCTTGATTCCGCCTTGCTTGCGATCTACGACGCGCATTTGCTCCTCCGTTGTTGGCGCAAAGGAATCAAAATAGCGTTTGTTAAATTGTAAGGAAGGGGGAAGCACATTCTTAATGTTACCAATACCTTGAACGCGTACCGTCAAAGCAACTACTTCATCAGAACTAATCGTCGTTCTATCTACATGGGCTTGCAAGGTATATTGTCCAATCGCGCCGTTGTACCCCGATGGGGCACCATCGAGTTGCTGGATGTCGAGAACCACTGAGTCGCTGTATAGTTTGTGTTGTCGCAAACGATAGGGCCAAAAGGGCCTGCTCGTTCTGTGGGCACACCAATTGCCAACCCAATGGGCTCAATTAGGAGTTTGCCCGCTTCGTTTGGAAAAATTGCCGTGCGGCGAATACTCCGCGAGAAATATCGTTCTCCGTCCAGCTCTACAATACTGCCTTCTTCGGCATAATCGTTCAAGTCGTAGATATAAGCTTTGTCAAAACTGGGGTAATTGAGCAATTGGGTCTGTTCGATCCGCACTTGCGTGTAAATTCGATAATCAAGGGTGATTTGCTCACCTACAACGGCTTTAGTTTTATTCACTTCGGCTCGTACAAAGGCGCGCCCATTCAGAGAATTGGTATTCTGCTTGGCTTGTTTTACGGTAATGGTAATAGGCTGGCTGCGTAGACTTTTACCTTTTGTGGTAATCACGGTAGCGGTACCAATGCGGTACGTGCCAGGTTTTTTAGCAACGACATAATAAGAATAGACTTCGCTAATCATGGTAATGCCATTGACACTGGCATAGGAAGAACTGTTGCTTGGTCCTTGTGCCTCTAAGCCATTAAAAACAGGGGCATCAAATTTTCTAGCGCGGGCATTGACCAACTGAAAAGAGACTTCAAATGGTTGACCCGTAATGGTTTCTCTAGTGGAGGCAGAAGCCTCAAAAACTACACGCTGTCCCAGTGCTAGGCTGCTCCAAAAGCAACAGCAACAAATTAAATAGGCGAGTTGAAAGCGGGAACACTGTTTCAAGAGATCAATATTTTTCAAAAAAAAGCAAGGGAATTACTTTGGTAACTCCAATAATGACGAGCAAGTTAGATGCGGTATGTTTTTCGTTCTTTTTTTGGCTTGGGAGTAGGCTTTATCGACTCGTTCGGCAGCTCCAAGAGTTCTTGTAACCGTTCTAGATCTTGATGCGGGGTAATGCCTTGCTGTTGAAAAAATGGATGATCAAATGGCGAGCGTTGTACCATTGGATCGGGCACCTGCGAAGGGCGTTTCGGGGTTTCGGCAACCACCACTACTGTCCGCTCCGCCAACTCTAACCAACCCGCCCGCGTTTCGACGGTCATCGCTGGTAAAAACAACAAGCCCAATTGCTGTGGTTTTATCAAATAGGTATAAGTAGAACTACTCGTCTGAACGCCATTAATAAACGACATGCTTTGTGTAATAGAAGGCCCTGCGACCAACTGCGCTTGATTAAAGGACGGCGGGGTGAATTCCTCTAAGAGCTTTGTATTATTAATAATGTAATTAAGCGTAATAGTTTCTTCTAAACCAACGGTATCGTAAGCGACTTGAAGCTCAAAAGAAACCTCTTCCGACGGTTGCGCGCAGGCAGCACTTATCCCGCCCAAAAAGTACAATAGGAAGAAAAAGTAGTGGTTCATAATGATCTGGATTTATAAAAAAATAGAATACAGGTTAGCGGGCAACACCAACCCAAAGGATAACTAATCAATAGCTGTGCCCTCAATTTTAAACAAAAAAATAAGCAAAAAGAACGAAAAGGGGGGCGCTTAACAAGCTTTTAACGCCCATGAGTCAAAAGGAGTTACCAAGTCTTTTCTCCCTTTTGAGGCCGTCGCTGCTGGCGTTGCATCAAGCGCTCTTGTACCTCTTTGTCAGCTTCTTCAATGACTTGTAGTAAGCGCTTCGCTTCTGCTCGACTGATTTCTTCAGGCGTAGCGGGTCTAGGCTCGTCTTCATTGGTATTGTCAATTGGTTGCTCTTCGTTAGGATCTTGAGAAGGGGGCTGTTTTTCTTCTTCTCCTTCTTGTTTGTCTTTTTGTTGATCTCCCTGTTCCGAATCTTGGTCTTGCTGATCGTTTTGATCGGATTGATCTTGCTGGTCTTGTTGTTCTTTATTTTGTTGATCCTGCTGGTTCTTCGGCGGCTGTTGTTGGCGTAGCAATTTGTAAGCCGAGGCTAAATTATTCTTCGCTTCAAAATCTTGAGGATTATTGCGCAAGGCATCTTTATACGCGTCAATGGCTGATTTTAATTGCTCTTGACTTTCTTTACCAGGCACTTCGGCGGCTTGTGCTTGCGCCAAATAGCTATTGCCGAGGTTGTAAAGGGCATTGGCCTTGCTGGTCTTGTCGGGCGCTTGGGTAGCTGCTTGTTGGTAATGGCTGCTGGCAGCGGCGTACTGTTTGTCTTTATAAAGGGCATTGCCCAAGTTGTAATGCCCTTTGAGCGACGTTTCATTCTTATCCAATGCCTTTTGGAAATAATCAATGGCCGTACTAAAATTACCATCTTGATAGGCTCGATTACCCTCCAGGAGTACAGAATGCTCTGTTTGTGCTAACAGCGTACCTGCTATTCCCAAAAATAGAACGACTATAAACTGCTTCTTGTATATTGCTTTATTACTCATAACTAAGTCTTATCCACGAAAGAAAATAACCGTTTGCAACAACGTTTCTATAGGAATAAACTCTGTTGCTTGCCATAATGTTTGGACTGTTCTAATTCTAGTAGCCAGCGTTTGCTCTCTAGCCCATAGGCAAAACCCGTTAGCGTACCATCGCTACCAATCACTCGATGACAAGGAACCACAATGGGCAGCGGGTTGTTCCCCACACAGCGCCCAATAGCGCGTACCGCTTTTTCATTGTCAATAAGAATTCCAATTTCCTTGTAGCTTCTAGTTTTTCCATAAGGAATGTTCCACAAAGCTTGCCAAACCTGCTGCTGAAAAGGCGTTCCTTTAAAATTAAACCAATTGGCTTCAAAGGTTTCCCGTTTTCCTTCAAAATACGCTTCCAGTGCTTGACCTACCCGTTTTACCTGGGCATTGGTAGCAGCCGTAGGAGCAAGTTGCTCTCCAAACTGAATACGGGTCACCCAATTACCTTGCCCTTCGACCAAGCAAGAACCAATTGGCGTTTCCAAAAAAAAATGCGCTAGCAGGATGGACATAGGCCGTCGTTATTTGGGGGGGATGCCAGGTTGGCCGTTGTTAAAATAGCGCTTGACGAGCATAGGTGAGAAATTACCCACGTATTTGCTCACCAGCATAATCATAGCATAGGCTTCCTCCATATCGAGCCCTTCTGCCACGCGCGTCCCTTTGAGTACCACATTTTCTCCGTGTACAGAAAAGGCTACCCCGCACAGCTGCAAGTTGATTTGCAACAGCTCTTTGAACAAGACAGATTGCGATTCTTCTGGAATTTCCATCACAGGCGCTACTACTTGCAAATAAGCTACCCGCTCGTTGCTGTCGTACCAAACATCTACCCAGATGCTATAATCACCTCGGTGCAAGGTGCCATTCGCCCGCTTGTTCCCCCCTAAATTTAGAAGGGTCTAAGCCAATTTTTTCAATGGCCTTTTCGACCGTTTTGTAATAGTTGTCTAAGTTCAACATGCTTGCTCGTAAAAGAGGTACGGTGGTTTTGAGATTAATCTGCCAGAGCTTCAGAAACTTTTGTAACTTCATGCTGTTGGTACAGATGCTTCCTGAACAGGTTCGGGACAGCCACACCAAAATTATAAAAACTATGCTAAATCTATAGCATATTGCACAGCGAATGTTAGCCAAACACTAGAAGAATATTTTCTATACATACCTTCTAAGGCTTTATTGTTGTGTAGATGCTATAGGAGCACACAAAACGCGCAAACAATGGTTCGTTCCATCACTGGTATCTTTTTAAGTTGGCACATCTTATGGCGCTTGTTAGCGGCTTTTTTGGTTCCTTACTTCTTGTTTTCTATCATAACCACCATCGCAGCTGATTCTATCAACGAATCCTTGGGACAACTCGCTCCCCCTCGCGTCGGAATTGTCAACCAAGACGATGTTCCGATGGAATTGTTGACAACCCTGCGTGCCCGCACTACTTTAAGTGTCCTCAATACAGAGGCGAACTTAATGGCGCGCGTCGAAAAAGATAGCTTGGATATTGGGTTGTTGTTTGAGGAATCGACCGCAGGGCTATCTTATAAAGGGGCTATTTTAGTCTATTACAACAGTATGCGGCATGCTGGTGCCATACGCGAAGTCTTGGACATGGTCGATAGCTATGAGGAACAATTGGTCGCGCTCAATTTAAAGGAAGTGGCTATTGATAGCCGACTGGTCAACCCTATCATTGTTAAAAAGCGAGACACCTTTGATCGGTTTCTGCTTTTGGGACAAGTGATGAAAAGCGCTAAGGGGGGAATTAGCAATGCCTTCAATTTTTTACTTATTCTACTAGTGCTTTGGCTAGCCCGTCAATTGGTTTTGCGCACGGCTATTTATGCTCCTAATCATTTTGTACGGAATCTGATTCTTATTGTGTTTGGGACAGCCTTAGGAATGGTGCTAGTTTTTTGGGGCTTACAAGTGGGCTTGGATGTAGAGCAGGAAGGCATGATTCGCAGTGTCATTCGCAGTGTACAGCAACTCATTGTAGTCGATCAATTGTATCCCATTTTGTTGTTATGGATTCCTACGTGGCTTTTTATTTTGGGCTTGCTAGGAACAATTACTACGGCTAGTGCTACCCGTGTCGGCGCACACGGACGAACTTTTTGGATGGTTATTTTATTACACGTGATCGCGATAGGCTCCTTTGTCAATGCCAAAACAGTTAGTATGATGCTGTTGTTGTTGCCGATTGTGAATGTATTTCGCTTGGGGCAACGCAACCTACGGGGCGAAATGGATTGGACAAATTGGAGCATCGCTTTTGGAGCTACTTGGGTGTGGGCCTTGTTCTTTTTGATTATTTGGTGGCGATTAGACCATCGCTCCAATGTTCCATTGGCAACGCAGCCAGTGGAGGAAACGCCTGAAGGGTAGGGCATTTAAAGATTATTTATAGGCTAACTAAACTGCTTTACCAGTCAAATAAGCCATTTTTTTAAGAATAGCCCCTCGACTTTTCTCAAAAAGTACCAAACGCTATTAAAAAACCTTATATTTAAGTGAATTAGCTTATTTTGGTATAGAAAGGGTAGAAATATGAACGGGCAGTTGCTTTGGATTGGATTGGTTTGTTGGATGGCGCTGGGGACTGCTCACGCACAAGGCCTGCCTACCGTTCAAGGGATTGTGCAGGATAGTGCTGGCTTGGCACTAGAAGCGGCGACGGTAGTTTTATTGGCACTCCCCGATTCGGTCGTGGCCGTATACAGCTTGACCGATGCTAACGGCGGCTATTCCTTGCGCACCAAAAAAGGTCGGTATGCCCTGCAAGTAAGTTACTTGGGTTATCAAAAGTATTCGACCATTTTACCCGTACCAGCAGATACGCTGCTGCCCCCTATTTTACTGGCCGTCTTAAGCGATACGCTCGCTCTTGTCGAAGTGACTGCAGAACATCTCCCTGTACAGATGCGGGGCGATACCTTGTCGTTTAACTCGGCGGCCTTCAAAGTGCGTAGCCACGACGACGCGGGTGCGCTGTTGCGCCAGCTACCTGGCTTAACTGTACAGGAGGATGGCACCATCCTATTTAATGGGCAAAAAGTAACGGAGGTATTGGTCGATGGAAAAGTGTTTTTTGATGAGGATGCCCAAGCAACGTTGCGTACACTTTCTGCGGATGCCATCAAAAAAATAGACATTACGGATACCAACGTTAGTGCTAATGGAGTAGAGCCCGAAGAGGATCAAAAGACTATCAATTTGCTCCTCAAAAAGAAAGCTAAAACAGGACTTGCAGGCAGTGTGAATGCGGGGTATGGGTACAATGTTCCTCCTACTAATAGTACTCCAACCCTAGAAAATTTTGGAGACCACCGCTACCGCTTGGATGGCAGTATGACCTACTTTACCCCTGATATTCGCTCCGCTGCTTATGTACGGAGTGGCAATGTGGTCTTGACCAATCCTGTCACGATGACACGGACGATTGCCCCTGGCATTACCCGCAAAAATGATGTTGGGGCAACTTTCAATTGGGTACCTACTACCAAAACAACGTGGAACAGCAGCTACCGTTATTCTCAAGCCCGTACTACCCTTCAACGAAGTGGCCGCGAAGTCTCGATTCTACCTGACCAAGCCTTTGAACGCCTCCAAGAGCAAGAACAAGTCACTTCGCCTGCTAGTCACCACGTCAATAGTACCTTTACCCATAAGTTTGAAAAAAAATACCTATTGCGGGTTCGGTTGAGGGCGCATTATAGCGATGGCCGCAACAGTGCTGAGCGCTTGGAAGAAACCCGCGAGGAAGACCGCTTGCAAAATAGTTTGCGCCAAGATTATGAGCGCCGTCAGTTGATGTACAATTTAGTTCCTAACCTGACTTTTGAAAAACGATTTGCTAAGAAAGACCGCCAGCTTATCGTCAATGCTACTAGCAACTGGAGCAATAGCCCTAGTTCTTCTAGTAATCTGGCCTTCACTAATTTGTATACGGAGAATGGGTTGTTTGAGCGAACTGATAGCTTGCTCCAAGAGCAGGAGCAGCGTAATAGACAGCAAAATTATTCAGGGAGTGTCCTTTGGAAAGAGCCATTGAGCAAAAAAGATCAACTGCATTTGACACTACAGATGGGGATTGAAGGGGACAGAACCGCCCAATTGGCCTTCGATTTGGAAGCCGCTACGCGGCTGCTAAATGCCGAGTTGTCGAACCGTTTCCAACGGTTTTATAACTACCAAATGTTGGTCGCCAGTTGGCGCCACAAGGCCAAGGTGCATCGCTTGGAAGTAACGGGGGGGCTACGGCGTAGTCAGCTGCGTGGGGAATCGGCGGGCATCCAAATTCGGCAAGAACTCTACCTGCCTACGGGACAGTTGCAATGGCGTTATACCATTGCCAAAGGGAAAAAAGTATCTTTTAATTACAACCTCTATTTGGTTGAAATGACCTTGTCGCAGCTACAACCTTTTGTGAATAACGACGACCCCTTGGCGATTCGCTTGGGCAATACCAATTTACGGCCTGCCATGAATCACCGTTTTACAGGGCGCTTGGATTGGTTTGAGCAAAGCAATTTTACCAATTTCTACTTGCGAACAGTGGCTCTTTTGACCACCAATACCATCTTGCAACAACAAACGTTGGACAGTACCTTGCGATTTATTTATCAACCAGTGAATGCGGGGTTAAGTCAGAATATAAGTGTAGATATTGGTTACAACCGTTTTTTTCAAGTGCTAGATCTAGTGCTCGATGTTAGCGCGGGGGGAAATAGGGGGCAACAGCCGTTCTTACTCAATGACGAAGAACAACAACAATATAATTACAGTTACCATTTTGCTTTCAAATTATCCAACAAGAAGAAAAAAGTAATTGACTGGGGCGTACAAGCCCTTTTAGATGGGGGGCTAGTCAGCTATGAGAACGAAGTCCGTGTGCCCAACCAATACCTTAACCAATACTACGGGGGGCACGTTTGCTTAGATTTCTTGAAGCGCTGGGAGCTGCAAACTACCCTTGGTCTAAGTTTTTATAGCCGTCCTGTTGGAACCGATGACCCGACCGTTTTGCTTTTTGGGGTTAGCCTTAAACGCCGTTTTTTGAAAAATGAGCAATTGGAAGTTGAATTGAGCGGCGAAAATTTACTCAATGAAACCGTGAGCTGGCAGCGCAACCAGCAAGGTATCTTTTTGACAGAACAGCGCACCCAAAGCCTTGGCCGCTATGTGTTGTTGTCCCTGCGCTATAAATTTAGAAAAAGCGGCTAAACGGTAGTCCTATCTTGGATGGTATTGTTTTTTTGCATTTTTTAGAATACTTTCTTTGTCCAATGTCATCACTTTTGTTTGCTGCTTAACATACAAGTCCATTTGGTCGTTGTAGTGAGGACTATCAGGACGATTAGAAGCGCCATAACAGTTGATGGTTTCTATTTTCTCTACGCCATTCTTACCATAGACCATAAACATAATATAAGAATCGCCCAATTCCGTCTGAAGTTTTTTCCCTTTCCATTTGGTCAGATACATGGCTGCAATAGATTCAGGTACTCCACCCACAGGGTAGACCTTATCTCCGCGCACGTGGTTCTGTAATTCCCCTAACTCTACTTCCAAGCTGTTGAAGTGACGTTTTAGATAGCGTTTGGCGTAGCGCATGGCTTTGGGGAAGTAAGAAATTGGTACTGTTCCATTGATATCAGGCGTACCATCTGCCCGTTTTTTTTCTTGCAAATATTTGGTAGTCAACGCAAAAATGGCTGCTTGTTTATTGTCGACGGCTGCATGGCCATCCCATTTGGCAAAGACGGCAATAATATCGGCTAAGTCAGGATACAATTCGGGGGATAAATGGCGAATCATGTCCCAATTCTGCATGGTACGGGTATATAGGGGAAAGCGCAAACGGGTATCGTATTTTATGGTCTTAAAATCAGCATAGCTGACCTTATCATAGTCTTTGATTAAATCCTGAAAATGTAAACTGCGTGCGGTTTGCATTTCTAAATAGCCAATAACAGGAATGTTCTCTAGCGGTGGATTGTCTTCAGGGGCAGTACTGTACAAGCCAGGGCCGTTCATATGAAAAACATAACCTGAGGGAGGATTTTGGACTTGTAATAAGTCTTCTAATGGGGCGTATTCTTCGGCCCATAAGGTAGCAGAGGTATCGCCAGGTAGGATATACTTCCAGTTGTAAGCAGGGTTTCTATCGGGAAATAAACCATTGTCTAAGAAGTAGATATTGCCTTCTTTATCGGCGTAGGTGGTACTCAAACTTGGATGTTGCTGTTGGCGCAAAGCCATCTTGAACTCCTCCAAAGACGTGGCTTTATTCATGTGGTACCATTGCTCGGCGGCACCTACTACAGAGGTGGCAGGAATGCGAAGTGCAAAGAATCCCTCTTTATTTTTAACTACGGGGCCAAATTTGCTGCGGTAAAATTTGCGCTTAACAGGTAGTGTCAACCAGCCCAAGTCAACCTTGCCCTTCCAAACCCGTTCTTCCAACGCATGCCATTTTCCGTCCAAACGGTACTCCAATTGTTGTTTATTCGGATGCATAACCAATTTGTAAACATCGTGGTAGTTGTTATAGTTGACACAATGTGTCCACCCCAAATGTTCATTGGTTCCTACAAAAGGTGTCACCCCGCCACAAAATGTAGCACCGATAAAATTCCAGCCCTCTTCGGTATGAATGTGTACTTCGTACCAAGATAAATAGGAGCGAAGTGGTTGATGAGAATTCGATAGTAAATAGGTTCTCCCGTCTTTGGTTTTATTGGGAGAAAAGGCAATGCCATTAGAGCCTTCCGTCAATGATTGTTTATTGGGGTTGGTCATAGGACCGAGGTTAGTGCCAAACAAACGCCCCAAATCATACTGAATATTGGAAATTACAGCAGTAGAGACAAGATAGGCAGTTGTAATGTCAATGGGAGTGACAGGAAATAATTCTCGGTGTAGAATCTCATCGGGGTGCAGCGCTGCAAAACGGTTCAATCCTGCTGCATAAGCCTCCAAAATACGTTTAAACGCAGGAGAAAAGGTTGTTTCATAGTTTTCTTCCGTAATGGTTCGAGCATCAATTAGGTAGGCGACGGCATCAAACAACGCGCCCATTTTGCCTTGGTTGGTACCCAATAAACCCCGTGCGACGAGCATTGGCTGCTGCACTTGCTCAAAATTATCCTCAGAATGTGCCCAAGCGAGGCCATAAGCCGCTTCTGCATCTGTTTTGGTGAAAATATGAGGAACCCCCCAAGCATCACGTACAATGTTGATGTTGTTGGTATCAATGCTGATAGGAGCTTGCGCTTGACTCATCCAAGGTAGGAGCAACAAGCTTAAAAAAACTAAGAGAATAAAAATGCGCATAGACTGGTCTACTTCAGAAGAGGACAGCAAGAGACTATCCCTAGTAAGGCGCTAAAAATGTGTTTTTAGCGCCTTACTACATGATAAAATAGGGCAGTGAAGTGGTCAAGTTTAAACCTGCTCTTCTTTGGCGATTTGCTCTGCAAATTTCTTGAAACGCTCCATTGTGAGTTCGGTTTGTTTCTTGAAAACACCTTTAAGCGGCATGGCTGCATACTTCATGATGCCCGCAAATTTGAAATCGTTTTCCATGATCCAACGCGTCTGATTGGCGCTAATTTCCTTGAAATTATTGGTCACTGTATTGCTCACGCCATCGGCGTCATACCGCAAAATAAACAAGTCGGGCAAATCGCGTTTGAGAATGGTCTCCTTCATGGTAATCTTCTTGACAATCATGTCATAGTACAATTCAGAAACAGCGCCCTCTTGTCCGATTTGGCCTTTGAGCAACTTAAAACTAATAACGCTTGGTTGCCAGCGATGCAGGTTGTCGGGATTTTCGAATAATTCTATCAGTTTAGAAAAAGGAATATCGACAACCGTTTCAATGTGAAATTTCATAGTGCAAGGAAGTTGCTCCACTCCGTAGTACGCGACTAATAGAGATAGAGGATACATAGTAAAGAACCAACAAGAAGAAGAAAAAGAAGTTGCTGTAGCGAGGGATTAAAAATGCAAATGTCTGACCGTTTTACCATTGTTGATCAGCTGCTTCAACGAAGCGATGCCTATTTCTAAGTGTTTGTTGACAAATTTTTGGGTGACCACATTATCACTTTGCGAGGTTTTGACACCTTCGGGGGTCATGGGCATATCCGAGACCAATAGGAGCGCGCCCGCAGAAATTTTATTGCGAAAAGCGGTAATGAATAAGGTGGCCGTTTCCATATCAATGGCTAAACAACGAATGGCGCGCAAGTAGTCCTTAAACTCTTGGTCGTGTTCCCACACACGGCGGTTGGTCGTATATACAGTACCCGTCCAGTAATCCAATTCATAATCGCGAATGGTGGTAGAGATGGCCTTTTGTAAGGCAAAAGCAGGGAGGGCGGGCACTTCTGATGGAAAGTAATCGTCGGAGGTTCCCTCTCCACGAATAGCAGCAATAGGCAAAATCAAATCGCCCACTTTATTTTTATCGCTGCGCAATCCTCCGCATTTTCCCAAAAACAAACAGGCTTTGGGTTTGACGGCGGTCAACAAATCCATGATCGTAGCAGCATTGGGGCTACCCATTCCAAAGTTAATAATGGTGATTCCTTCAGCGGTAGCGGTTTGCATGGCTTTGTCTTGGCCTTTAACTTCTACGTTATGCATGTCGGCAAATTCCACGACATAGCCACTAAAATTGACCATCAAAATATATTGTCCAAAGTCCTCCAGCGCGGTGCCCGTATAGCGGGGCAACCAATTCTCAACAATGTCTGCTTTTGTTTTCATCTCTACGGTATCTGTTGTATTGCGTTCACAATTTCTATAAATTGGCTGGTAATGTACAAAGGATTTGGCGGAAAATCTAGGTGGGTTGTGGTTTGTTTTGTTTAAATGAATGTTAGGGAAGGTTAATATTGGAGGGAGAGGGGAATTATTTTTTTTAGGGAAAAGGGCAACTATTTACCAACTCTTTGCGTAGATGTTGGTATTAGATGCGACTATTTTAGTAATATGCGTTAGTCTTTTTGAGTTATAGAACCACTTAACTACTAATAAAATTTTATGATCACAGCACTGCACATAAAGGGGTATAAATCTATCAATAAACAGATAGTTAATCTTGATGAGATCAATTTGTTAATTGGTGGAAATGGTGTTGGCAAGAGTAATTTTATCTCTATTTTTTCCTTCATACGGGCCGTTTATGAAGGGGATTTGAATGGCTATGTCTTAAAAAAGGGTGGAGCTGATAATTTGCTCTTCTATGGAAAAAAAGAAACGCAAAACATAGAAATTATTATTGAGTTTGGACATAAAGAAGACCAGGTTATTATTCCTGTTAACAGATTCAGATTATTGTTGGGGGTAGCACGAGATGAATTATACATTCAAAAAGTAGAGACAGATTTTAATAGTCATGGATCATGGCACAAGCAATTACACGAGGAAAATAAAAGAGAATCTAATTTCAGATACCTCTATTCTGGACAAGCCTACTGGGTCAATGATCGGTTAAAAGAATTTCAAGTGTACCACTTCCATGATACAGGAGATAGTTCTCCCATTAAAAGTCCTAGTGCGGTGGATGATTACAATGGTTTGCGAAAAGATGGGTCTAATATTGCTGCGTTTTTGCTGTATTTAAAAGGCGAACATCGTAAGCATTATTACCGCATTCAAAAAACGATACAGACGATCGCGCCATTCTTTCAAGAGTTTACCTTTAATCCTACAGAGGGCAATAGTCCTACAGTGAAGCTAGCATGGAAGGAAAAAGGTAATTATGACAAATATTTTGATGCTTATAGTTTATCAGATGGTACACTGCGGTTTATCTGTTTAGCGACTTTGTTATTACAACCTCACCCTCCCCAAACCATTATTATAGACGAACCCGAATTGGGATTGCACCCGCTTGCCATAAAAACATTAGCAGGCTTAATGACTAAAATTTCTTCCAAAACACAGTTAATTGTTTCTACGCAATCTGTTGATTTACTGAATGAATTTGAAGCCACGGATATCTTGGTAACCAATAGAGTAGATCAAGCAACGGTGTTTAATAGAGTAGAAAAAGGGGAGCTAGAAGCTTGGTTAGAAGATTATACGATGGGGGAAATTTGGCAGAAAAATATTATTGGTGGACAACCTTTCAATTCCTAGCACGATGAGCAAACGGTTAGTTTTTATTGTAGAAGGAGATACAGAAGTTGCCTTTGTTCATACGTTGTTAATCCCCTATTTTTTGAGTTTAGGGTACTTGATTCCTATGACTGCACAAACCATCCTTACTAATCGAAAAAAAAATAAAAAAGGAGGTGTTATCAATTATGAATACTTGAAGAATGACCTTGAACGTGTGTTTAGTCAAGGGAATGTTTTAGTAACAACATTATTTGATTTTTTTCGCTTGCCTACCAACTTTCCTAATTACAGTACCAATGCCGCCCAGATTGCGGCTATAGAGGAGGGTATGTATCAAGATATTAACTCACCCTACTTTATTCCCTACATTCAGCAATACGAAATGGAAACACTCTTTTTCTCTGACTTAAAAGCGTTTGAATTATCGGTAGATACCGAAGCGCAGTTGCGAGAATTACAAGAGATCGTACAGGAATATCCGAATCCAGAGGATATTAATGGTGGGCCAGAAACTGCCCCTTCTAAACGCTTAGAAAAGATTTTTCATTACAAAAAGTCCGTTGATGCGGCGTTTATACTCGATGAATTAGAGGTTGATATCATCAGAGCAAAATGTCCACGTTTCGACCAATGGATACAGCAACTCCTCAATAAATTAGAGGAGTTAGGTTAAGTGTTTCTCACTCCACCACCAACATTCCCACAACCCGCTCCCCAATACGATAAGTATACCAGCCCGCAGGCAACGTCCCCAGCGCAACCGTCTCTTGCCGCGCTTCCAAAACCGTGGATAAAACAACCTGTCCAATAGCATTATACAACACTAAGGGGGCGCGCGTTTCTTGTGGTCGTTCAATGGTCAAGTACTTCTGGGCAGGGTTGGGATAGACCCGAATGGCAGGCGCAGCGGGGAGTATTTGCTGGTGTAAATAAGTATAGCAACGATCAGTAATAGGAGAGTTGAGCACTGTGGGGTACAAAGGAAGGCTATCCACCGTGTGACAACCTTGGGTATAATAAAACCCCAAACCCATCTGCATCGGTACAAAATAGCCTTGCGAGCTGCCTAAACTTTCCGTATAATTAAACCCATTGTCGAAGACCCATTGCCTTCGGGTAGACCCATCCAGAAACGTTTCCCACTGAATGGAAGTCACTATCAAGGGCTGGTAGACATTGATGTAGCAGGGGAGTAGGGTATCGCCTACTGCCAACGAAAAATCAAATAAAATAGATTCGGGACCACCGTTTACATCCATATGGTAGACTTTTCGAGCAGCAATGTCTTCGCGGATAAGGCCAAAACTGCCCTTTGAAGTGGTGTCAATATAAAAATCATATCGATAAGGGGTAGCGGGAACAAGAGCATAGGTGTTTAGCTCGTGGTAAGTCACGCCGCTGACGGAGACCGTATCACCAATGTAATAATGCAGCCCCCCAGAATAGATGTGAATACTGCCTGCATCGATGTACATGTTTTGCCAAGTCACGTTTTCTTGTATAAACGGTTGGTAAGATTGAGCGGTAGCAAGGGTGACAAGACTTAAGTAAAATAACAAGGCGCAGAAAGAAGATTTCATAATAGAGGGTAAGGGACTGTCAATAGAGTTATTATATCCATACAAAGCTATTTAAAAAATGCATAATAAAATAATATTTAAAAGAGTTTTTCGCTGTTTCAACGTTGTTTAAGCCAATCCACAAGTCCTTGAATTTCCCAAAAAATAAGTACATTAGCTAAAACCATTTCTATTCAGTCCCACCAATCTTCCTTGTGTATGGACATCAACTTATCAGAAGCCGACAAAATTAAAGTGCATCAATCGGATGATCTTTATCCCTTGATGCAACGCATTTTATTGCGAGAAAATAAAATTGATCGAAACCGCGAACACCTTTGGGTCATTGGCTTAGAGAGCAACTATCGAATTTTGTTTGTGGAGTTGATTAGTTTGGGATCGGTGAAGCGAACGATTGCCGAACCGATGGAGGTATTTAGCTTAGCCTTACAGCGACGAGCCGTCAGTATTATTTTGTGCCACAACCATCCCAGTGGTAATTTAGAAGCCTCTAGTTATGACAAGGACATCACGGATCGACTCATACAGGTAGGGCGAATCGTCAATTTGCCCGTAATCGAGCACTTGATTATTTCCGAGCGCAGTTACTTCTCGTTCAAAGACCGAGGGCTTATGAAAAAACTCAGTCACAGTACCAAATATGTCCCCAATTACGAACTAGTGGCGCGCATTCGTAAAGAGGCCGAGCAACGTGCCCAACAGTCGCTGTTAGAAGCAAAAGCCG
The DNA here is from genome assembly GCA_963837355.1 of uncultured Saprospiraceae bacterium. Taxonomy (GTDB): domain Bacteria; phylum Bacteroidota; class Bacteroidia; order Chitinophagales; family Saprospiraceae; genus Aureispira. The sequence continues at coordinate 618,740 of CAWIMY010000002.1, forward strand.
AGATGCACGAAAAGATAAAAAACGCGGATTACCACGCCAAAGTTATGATTGCGAAAGAACTCAAGCGCGATGGAATGGAGGAAACTCGAATTGCTTACTTGACCAAACTACCATTGGAAGAAGTACAAAAATTGCGTGTTCGTACTAGAAAATAAATCGGTAGAATCCTTAAACTTCTTAATGGTGTGTACGCTGTACTAAAGCGCTACTAGATTTAATAGATTGCTTCATGACAGCAGTGGTTTCTATAGAGATAGATAGTGGTAATGTCTTTATGGTATATGGCTTGTTCATAACAATAATTCAAGCAGTAGGTAAATTGATTAGAGCTTCTTTTTGAGAACTAACAGGAGAAAATGATAGGTTAGATAAAGGGGAATTTTTTAACACGAGCATTTATCGTGTCAAAAAAGTCGATAAAAACTAACAGGAAGATAGAACGTGTTAAAAAAACAACACGACCAATAGCCGTTAAAGTGCTGCCCTTATGCATAAAAAAAGCGCGCCCCCAGCATTTGATCTAGTGGAAAGCGTGCCTTTCTATTCATGTATAAGAATTCCTGAGAAGAAGGAAACAAGTTATACCTGCGATATTTTAGAATCTTTTAGGCGGACGGCATGTTCATTGGGAACAATATTGTGCCCATACTCACGGGCATAGGCTTGTGTGAATTCAGCTCCAAAAAATAGAATTTGAGCAGAATAGTAGACCCACGCCAACAAAATAACCAAGGAACCTGCGGCACCATAAGTAGAGCTAAAGCTCCCTTGTCCCAAGTACCAACCCAGTAAGAACTTGCCTAGAACAAACAAAGTAGTCGTAATCAAAGCACCTATCCAAACATCGCTCCACTGAATATTGACATCAGGTAAATAGCGGAACATCAAGGCAAATAGAAGTGTAATAAAGCCGAAAGAAACCACGGTATTAATAACCTGCCAAACCCAATCCCCACCTGGTAACACACTACTCATATACTTATTCATTCCCGACAATAAGGCACTTGCCAAGAGGGAAACCAACAACAGAAATCCAATCCCCAACACCGCCGAAAAAGAAAGTAGGCGCTTGCGAATAAAATTCATAACTCCAGCATCTGGTTTTACTTTGACATCCCAAATGATATTTAACGCATTTTGCAATTGAATAAATACCCCTGACGCACCTACTAATAAAATTATTATACTAATCAACGAAGCCCAGCCACTAATTTCAGGCTTATCGGCATTCTCAATCGCTGTTTGTATCACCTGAGCACCTTCTGTACCCACCAAGCCCTGCAACTGTTCTACGATTTCACCCCGCGCCGCTTCTTCTCCAAAGATGAAGCCCGCAATAGCAATGGCAATTACTAAAAGAGGAGCCATAGAAAAGACCGTGTAATAAGCCAACGACGATGCTAAAGTCATCGCCCCGTCGTTCATCCAGTCTTTGCCTGCCAATTTGATTAATTTAAAGAACGTTTTGAGTTTTTCTAACATGATAAATAGAGATTCTTTGTAGATATTAGTGTAATAGTGTGTTCTATTTTATAACAGCCTGTCCTTGTATTTGGTTGTCAAAATGATCTGCTACGTTGCTAACAGAAAACACGCTTCTTTGGGGGAGATAAAGCTTTCTCAGAACAAGCACTCTGCTTACCTTGTTACAAGAATAAAAACAGCGTCTAATGAGAGCATTTGATTATACTAGAAACTATAAAGAACTAGATTTGAGAGCCCATCCCGAATTGTACGCCATCGGTAAGGGAGAACAAGGTGTCTTATTGGTAGAACCTTATAAATCGGAAATTCTACCCTATTGGCGCTTCAAAAATCCTGAAATTGCGCGCGAATCTTCAGAAAAAATCTACGAATTGTTCTTAGATTATCTAGCAAAAGAAGACTTTGTCGGCGCGGATATGGCACGCAAATTTATTCAAATGGGCTATACCCGCTCCCGCCGTTATGCCAATTACAAAGGCGGAAAAAAATATGTAGGGCCTGTGCCCGATGATAAAAAAGGTCAAAGCGGTGCCCACGGTCGTCCTCAACACGAACGCCAAGAAGATCCCGTCAAAGCCGAATCTGCCCGCATCTTTAAAGCCAAGTGGGACGAAGCCAAGACCCATCCCGAATACCTCGCCCAAAAGGAACGCTATCTAGAAAAGTATGGCTAACTTAATACCTCTTTTCCACTAAACGCTGTACGCATGAATATCTGGGCCAGTTCTGACCTTCACTTAGATTACCGAGAAAATTGGGAATGGTGGCAACAACTCTCTGCCAAGGATTACCGAGCCGATGGCTTAATCTTAGCAGGCGATATTACCCACAATACGGCACAACTTTTTCGTTTTTTTGAGAGCCTGCTTCCCAAATTCAAGAAGGTGTTTTTTGTGCCAGGCAACCATGATTTGTGGATGGGGGCACAAGAGCGAGGAAATTCCCTCGATAAATTTGAATGGTTATTGACGCGGTTGCAAGCGATGGGCGTACAGATGACCCCTTGGCAACAGCCCGACTTGCTAGTCATGCCCCTCTTTGGTTGGTACGATTATACCTTTGGAAAACCCTCCAAGACGATACAGCGCGCTTGGATGGATTTTAAAAATTGCCAATGGCCAATGGAAGTGGATGCCCTAACGGAACACTTTTTGGCGCTCAATATGTTGCCCGAAAAGCCCCGCACGCCCGTACTTTCGTTCTCGCATTTTGTACCCCGCCTAGATTTAATGCCGCCTGATTTGCCCCGTGTTGTCCGCGCGCTGCTGCCTGTATTTGGGAGTGAACGCTTGGGCGAACAAGTAGCACAGTTGGGCAGCACCCTGCATATTTATGGACACAGCCACCTCAACCGAAGTACGGCTCGCGAAGGCACATGGTTTCTGAACAATGCTTTTGGCTATCCCCGCGAAGCGCATATTTGCCGAAAGGTTTTATTGCCCGTCTATCAAGAGGGACAACTCATCACTGGCCGTGCGCAGTGGCCAGAAGGCCCTACTTAAGCTTTTTTCTTAGCAAAGCGACGGTACAACCCATATCCTACACCCAGCGTTATCAACAACGCCAGCCCCATAAAAATATACTGCATCTCCCGAAAGGTTTTGCCTGTTTTAGCGACTAATTCCATTGGAGCGGTATCTCCTGTTTGCACAAAGGCCGCCCAAAAAGCAGGGTGCGATAAAATACTGCCTTCCTGCTCTTCCATATACCCTAACTTAGCGTTTCGCAACGCTACTTCCTTGGGTTCTGCATGAGCCAAATGCAGGTAATAATCCTTCATAATGGCCGTTGTCGATAAATCATTGACTTGCCACAAACTCATCAGTACAGAAGAGGCACCTGCGTAGGCAAAGGAATGCGCCAAAGACATCACCCCTTCTCCCTGTTGAAACTTGCCATAGCCTGTCTCACAAGCCGACAAGACCACCAAATCCGCATTCAAATCCATTTGCGCAATTTCATAGGCCCGCAAAAAGTTATCCTCTACCATCGAACTATCTTCCGTAAAAACCAAACTGGATAGAATGGGATAAGTGGGATTGAGAATACCGTGCATGGCAAGGTGAATAATGCTGTATTTGCCTGCCTCGGCCTTAAAATTAGTCTCACTTGCCGTAGAACCATTATAAAATGCTCCCCACAAATGCTCTTGCATCAACTGTACTTCTTGCGCTGCTCCAGGTAAGGGCTCTAAGCCTTCGCGCAAAATTCCCAAATCTCCCCCACGTTGGTGGCTAAACGAATTGGGTGCTACCTCAGGATAACTCGCTGCAAATGCCAATACTCCTTTCTCTGCCGTCAGGCGTTTTTCTTTGCGCTCGGATTGGTTGAGCAAGATGGTCGCGGAGTAGCTGTAGCTAATGGGATTACGGCGGAGCAAGTAGGGCAAGTCTGCCAAATCGCCCTTAGAAGCAGGGGCTGCGGTCAGAAATGTTTCAAAAGGTAGATGCGCCAATTGTTGATCGGGTACGATAATGAGCGATTGATCCTTTTTGGTAAAATTGACCAACTCTTGAGCAAACGTTTGGTAGAAATAACGTGCAGCAGTTTCAAAACTAGGTCTAGATAATTCGGTCTCTTTGACGACAAAGTTATAATCGGTCAACGATCGGCGAAGTTGTTTGGTCTGCTCAGCAAATTCTTGGGGATCAAATTTTAATTCAATCATCCGAATAGACTCTGCCGTTACCAAAAATGCATAATTGTATTGCACCCCAAGGGCGTATTCAAGCATTGCTTTATCGCCTTGGCGCAAAAAACTTTGTACCTGGCTCAAGTCTGTCAAAGACTGGTCGTAGCGGTGCTTGTAGTAGTCGGGATAGTTATTTTTAAGGGAGGATTTGAAGCGCTCAATTTTTACATTGAGTTCATTGATTTCTTGTTGTACTTTATTGCGCTCTGCTAAGGTTGGCGCTTCAATTTTTGCTTTTTGCAAATTTTTGAACTGCTTGATGTACGCTTTATTAGTTTGTACAATTTCTTCAGGCAGTGCTAGGAGGGCTTGCTGGTCTTTGGCACGTAGAGCGTGGGTCAATAAGGTCGATTTGCTGCGTTCAGAATAAAAGAACGCATCTTCCAAGTATTTTTTGTCCTTGGTTTGCTGGTGCAAATGAAAGGCATAGTAAATGCTACGGTCGAATAAAATCGCTGCTCCTAAGCGAAATAGGATCAATTTATTGGCCTCTGATAAATAGCTTCCCATCAATTTTTCGCCAAAGCGGGTCATTGATTCGACCAATTTGTACCCATCCTCTAAGGCGGTTAAGTCCTTGGTCATTTCGTATTTTACTTTGTAGAGCTCAATGCTGTAAAGCATCAAGCCCGATTGAGCACACACCGCAAGAAACTGGTTGTTGTGCATCAATTCTTCGGCTTGCGCAGGCAGATTGGTTACGGCATCCAGCGTCAAACTATTGGCAACAAAGCCATTTTGTAAACAGGTTTCTGCTTCGTCCAGTTGTCCCATTTTGAGGTGTACCAAGGCGTATTGCGTCCAAATACGCGCCGTGCCCATAGAGGGGGACAAGCAGTAGCGCTTAATCTGTGGTTGGTAGCGGTTAACCAAGGGCGCTACTTTGTCGGTCTGTCCCAAGGTGAGGTACAGGTCGGCCAAGTTGGGCGCGATGTTTATGGCGAGTTTGGGTTGTGCTTTCGCTAAATGGAGTGCGTTTTGATAATAGGTAACCGCTTTTTTAGGCTTTTGCAAATTCTGATAGCAAGCGGCAATATTGTTGAGTACCACGATATGTTGTGGGCTATTGAATAGTTGTTGTTTTTCGAGAATCATAATGGCATCGCCGTAATAGCCGAAGGCCTTGCTCCAGTTTTGTAAGCGCGAGTGGCAGAAGCCCGCTTCGCTCAATACTTCTAAGTAAAAAGCAGAATTGCCCCCTTTAGCAGCTTTGGCCGCAGGCAAGGCTTCTTCAAATAAACCAGCGGCTTCTTGATAGCGAATGAGCAACACATAGGCACTGGCCAAATCAACTAAGGCACGAATATAGCGCTCGTCCTTTTTACCATAAGCCTCTTGGTTGAGTACGACTAAGCGCTCAAAAATATCTTTGGCATAATCGCGCTGTCCGAGCTCCAACAATTGTCGGGCATGTTGGCGTAGCATAGGAGCCTCCTTAATGGTTGGTGCCGACTCAAATAGCATCGATGCTTTGCGCAAACATTGCGGAAGGGGGGCATCGGGTTTGACCGTAGCAGAGGGGAAGCGCATCATATCTTGCGCTGTGACACCAACAATACTTATTAAAAATAGAAAAAATAATACATGATAGCGCATCTGAATACGAATTGAAGGCCAGACCAATGCCGATACAACGATGCGGTCGTGGAACTAAGCCGAAGAGGAAAAAAAGCTTACCGAAAGGGCAAATCGCAACAAAAAGATAGGGAGCCATACTGTATAACACGCTGTAAAGGCTTTAACAGTAGGTTAATAATACAACTTATCCGCATAAAAAAATCAACCAATCCGTCATTTTCTATGAAAGTAGGATTTTATTCAATCAACGTAAATTCTACTAAGAAGGAGCCACCAACAAGACCGATGCGCTTAAAAAAGCGGATGTCGTTTTTTATTACTAATTTTATGCCCTAGTATACGCGTCTTGGTCAATTGTGTCATTTTGGCGGTGCGGCGCAACAAACACACTAAACTAACAACAATTATGTATCCTAATTTACGGTACGCATTTTACGACCTTACTGGTATTGATTTTCCTGCTTTAGCCCTAATTCAAACCTACGGTTTTTTCTTGGCCCTAACTTTCTTGGCCTGTGGCTGGGCACTGACGGCTGACCTCAAGCGCCGAGAGCAGGCAGGCATTCTACATGGCAAGGAAGAAATTAAGTTGATGGGGCAACCGCTCTCTGCTTTAGACTTAATTACCAATGCACTTTTGGGCTTTATTTTGGGTTTTAAAGGGCTCTACGCCGCGTTGCATCCCGATTTATTTACGGGGCCTAATGCTAAGGATTACTTGCTCTCGATGGAACACGGGACTTGGATTGGTGGATTGGTTTTGGCAGGGCTGTTTGTCTTTTTTAAATACCGCGATAACCAAAAGGAGCGCGTGGAATACCCCGTCCCCGAAAAAGTGAGTAAGATTGTGATGCCCCACGAGCGCGTCAGCGATATTATTATTTTGGCGGCCATCAGTGGAATTATTGGCGCGAAGCTGCTCTACATGACGGAGGTTAAATATGAATCCTTGGATCAAATGATTGGCGACTTCTTCAGCGGCAGTGGTTTATCCGTATATGGTGGCTTTATTTTGGCCTTTTTTGTAGTGACGTATTATGTCAGAAGTAAGAATATGCCGCTCTTGCAAATGATTGACGCGTGTGCCCCTGCAATGATTTTAGGAACAGGCTTAGGCCGTTTGGGCTGCCACTTTTCTGGTGATGGCGATTGGGGCGATCCCAATCCTTATGCCAAGCCTGCCTCTTGGATTCCCGATTGGTTGTGGGCGTATGATTACCCCAACAACGTAATGGGGCGTGGAGATGCTTTGGAAAACTGTGGTTATCCTGAGAGCTTTGGAGACTATTGTACGGTCTTGCCACAAGGCGTATTCCCTACGCCTATTTTTGAATTGATTATCTGCCTACTAATTTTTGCCGTGCTTTGGAGTATGCGCTCGAAAGTAGTGGTACACGGCATCGTGTTCTCTGTTTATTTGATGTTGACAGGGGTACAGCGTTTCGCCTTGGAAATGATTCGCGTCAACGACGACCACAGTATTGCAGGTTTAGAATTGTCGCAAGCGCAGTACATTTCTATCTTCTTTATGGTTATTGGGTTGATTATGACCATCATCTTGGTAAACAAGCAACGGCAGATCACGCATCCAAAAGAATAAAAATAGTACCTGATCCTAAGCAGTAGTCCCCTTTGAAATAGAAATAAGCGGATGAACTAGGAGAAAGCAATACACTAATCGGCAGAAAAATCTTTTTCTGCCGATTTTCTAGTTTAAAAACCCAGCGCTCCCCAAGGGGCAAACCCACTACTATTAAGGGATAAAAAAATGATCCAACAAACTGTCCCGTTTGGAGGCAGAAACCGTAATTTGAGTATCGTCATCCATGATTAAGGTGGGGCTTTTGCCTCGAACAAATTTCTTGACGTAAGTAGGGTTGATGATGTGGGAGCGATGTACCCTTTTGAACCCATAGTCTTTTAAAAGCGGGGCATATTCGCCCAAATTACGAGAAGTCCAAATAGACTCTTGGTCTTTGATAATGAAGAGCGTATAACTTTTTTCTGATTGGCAACGAATGATGTCTTTTATAGGGACAAAAATGTACCCATCAGAGCAAGCGAGGGCAATTTTTTGATGATTGGGGGTTTGCGCATTTTTTTCGAGTAGGCTGTAATTTTCTTTGGTCACTAGCTTTTTGGGTTGCTTTCGAAAGCGCTCCAAACTCTCCATTAATTCTTCTAGATTAATGGGCTTCATCAAATAATCTAAGGCCGCTAATTTGAGGGCTTGTATGGCGTACTGGCTAAATGCCGTCGTGAAAATAACCTCGAAGTTGACTTCGTCAAAATATTTATAAAGGGCAAAACCGCTTTCTTTGGGCATCGCAATATCTAAGAAGACCAACTGAGGTTGGTGTTTGTTTATCATGGCAACGCCTTCTTGCACGTTTCCTGCTTCCGCTAAGACCTGCACATTCTCACAATAATCTTCTAATAGTGTTTTGAGTAGTTTTCTAGTATCGACTTCGTCTTCGATAATGACACAAGTTATTGTTTCCAATAGTAATTTATTTGCCAATTGATATAAAATAAAAAGGTACTAAATGATAGGAATCCACAATTCTGTTCTAGTTCCTAGTGGGATACCTTGTGCATCTTTTAAGTCGGTGATTTTATAGGTCGTTTTTTTTGGAGAGACCCCTTTTGTACGGTTTAGCATGGCTAAATGATCTCTAGTAATCACACTGCTACTTTTTTTGTGCCCCTCCTTGTCTTTCCAATTAGCGTAGGCCGCTGCAGCCGCTCGGCCAATGCCATCATCCTCTATTGTGCACTTAATATAATGATTTTCTTTCTGTAAAGTAACCCACAGGTGTCCCTCTTTTTCTTGATGAAAGAAACCATGCTTGAAACTGTTTTCTACGACGGGCTGTAGGAGTAAGGGGGGCAAGTTGAAACTCCTCCTCTTCGAGAATAGGATCAATGGTAAAGGTAGTTTGTACGGTATGCTTTAAGCGAATGGTTTCTAGGTCAATGTATAGTTTTAGAAAATTAATTTCTTCTTTTACAGGAATACTTTGCTCACTAGAGTAGCTAAAAATCAAGGCGCATTAACTTGGCAAATTTAGCGTGGTAAATGAGTGCCGTTTTTGTGTCCTTATGCATCCAAAAACTTTGAATGGTACTCATGGCATTAAAAATAAAATGCGGATTCATTTGAGCCTGTAAGGCCTGTGTACGGAGCTGTGTAATTAGGTTTTGGGTGACTTGTTTCTTCTGTAAGAAACGATAGCGAAGCCTGATCACAAACACAACGACCGCTAAAACAGCCAAGCCAATAAGACTTCTAAACCACCACGTTGCCCAATAAGGAGGGAGAATACGAAAAGAGAGTTGTGCCGCTTGCTCACTGAGCACTCCATCCTCGTTTCTAGCGCGCACTTCGAAGGTATAGTGACCTGGATTTAGGCTGGGGAAACGAACAAAATTGGTACTGCTCGCTTGCGAAATCCAAGTACTATTGATGCCGACCAAGCGATATTCATAGGTGTAGGTGTTTCTACTTTTTAGGGCTAAGGCTTGAAAGGTGAACTTGATGTTGTTTTGATCGTAGGGAAATACATGCGGCGCATTTAAGGCATAACTAGTATCATTGACGGCCCAATCGGTCAGGCTTATTAAGGGAGGCGTTGGATTGGTCGAGGGGGTGTTGACATCAAAACAAATCAAGCCCTTGCTCGTGGCGGCCCATACTTTTTTGTTGACAATAGTTATATCCGTGATCTGGTTACTCGCTAAACCATCTAATTGATCGTAGAGGTCTATTTTTTTGGTCGGGGGGTGTATTTTGACAATACCCTTGTCCGTTGCAATCCATACATCGAGGCCATCTACGGCAATTTTTTTGCACACATTGGTGGGTAACCCATCGGCTATGGTGAAATGGTAGATTTCTTGCCCCTCTTTTATACCGTAAAGTCCTTGATTGGTAGTCGCGACCCAAATAATACCATCTTTTGTTTGTTGGATGTCGACAGGGGCTATTGCTTGGCCTTTTTTGGAGAATACGGGATGGGGAATGGCCTCTTGCCAATAAAAAAGACTATCGTTGGCACCTGCCCAAAAGCGGGTACTGTCCGTTAGGTCTGACCACAAGGCACTAATTCTTTTGCGGGCTATAACAGCGATATTATGAAGAATAAGAGAAGACTGAGAAGAGTCTATATAACTTTTATACTCTAAGCGCTCCTGGAAGGTTGATGTAGAAGGTAGAGTAGAACCAGGTCTTTTTAGCATACTCCCTGTCGACAAGCCCAATAACTTTCCAATAATTAGTTGATCTTCTTTGAAGAGGGCATAATGATGCGCTCGATAAATATAGGAAAGAGTAGTACTGCTGTTTTTCTTTTTATTGGACAAAGATAGAAGGTAGGCCTTATTGGTATTGAATAAGAGCTGATTGCGTTTTTTATCTACCAACATATTGAGTACTGGATAATTATCAATAGGAGGGTAGTGTTTAAGGGCTAATGATTCTGTATCAAATTTGGAAATCCGCCCTTTCATGCCCACCAATAGATTGGTCTCATTCATTTTAGTCAATGCGCTTATCGTAGAGTTGGGTAGTGCTGAATTCTGTGCATCAAAATAAATCATTTTTAAGGAAGGAATAATAAAAACACCCTCTCCCAACGTACCAAGCCATAAATTTTCGTCCCGATCAATATAGACGGCGCTTATTTGTTTGTCTTTTAAGAAGAGGTCTTTTCGCTCCCAAGAAGCAGTACTTTTATTTTTTTGAAAAACAAGAAGCCCTTGTCGTGTAGCAATTAATAGATTATCTTTTTTAGTGTAAATTTTTAAAATTTCTGGCTGCTCTAATAATAAGTCTTCTTCTCGCAGTTGAGGAAGTCGATCAATAGGGGCAACATAAAGGCTGTTACTAGTTCTCAGTAAAACGGTATCTTCTCCCAATTGCATTAAAGTATTATATTTTTTTACAATGTAACGAGAAAAGAAACCTTTTGAAAAGAATTGCCCATTACGTTGCAGCCACAATTCATTCTTATCACTAATGTAAAGCAAGGAACTATTGTTGAGATAATGATAGGGAAGAGACTTGACAAGACATTGCTTGTTGTGGGCAATAGTATCCATAATCCACTGTTGACAGTCGAACTGGTAGTGATAAAAATAGCAAAAGGAGGTAATGTTTAATTGATTGGGAGTAAACGAGTATTCAAAATAGGCATTTAATTGTATGGAATCAGGTAAGGGAAACAACTGTACTTGATGGCTGGAATCAATGAAAAATAGTTGTCCCGAAAAGTTCTTATACCAAATAGTTCCTTTGGCATCTTCTTGAATAGAGGCCGTAGAGGTTCTTTTTTGAAGGGGAGAAGAATAAGGAACGATGTTTTTCCCATCATAGCGGCACAAGCCCCCATCTGTAGCGATCCACATATACCCCTTGCTGTCTTGGTACAGGTCATAGATCTCCATATCGGGCAGGCCATCGTCCTCAGTAAGTGTCCAATGATAGGGAGCCTGCGCACTGGTAGTGAGGTAGAAGCAGGATAGGATCAATAGATAGTAATAAGTGCTCATAGTAATCTAAGGTAGCACTTTTATGTGGTAATAAAATTAGGACAACTACATTATTTATTAGTACCTTGTCTTGTAAGCATTGCCGATTGGCTATCTGTTTTATTACCAATTAGAAGGCCGATTCAGAAAACTAAACCCATCAGAATAGGGGGAGAAAACGCTCGTTAGCTCAGATGCCCTGTTCGTTGGTTCAACTACCCCGCTCGTGGGTTTTGGCTTGTTTCTTCCTAATTGCAGCTGTATTTTTGAAGTATTATTTTACTCCATTAGATACTCCAATTATGAAAAAGAACTACTGGCAGTTACTGCTTGGCTTTTTACTTTTCTTCCTGAGCAGTTCGATACTTTATGCTCAAGTAGAAATTTGTGGCAACGGAATAGATGACGACACCGACGGTCTCATCGATGAATATGATCCTGATTGTTGCGACCACCCCAACCTAGATGATTTTTATGACCCTTGTTCGTCGACCGACTGTAGTTTTCGAGGCGACTTAACTGTCATTGACTTAGAATTGTTGTTTGAATCGACGGAAGAGGACTATTCCCCTCTTTGTACGCCTATGTTTGGGGATATAGATGGAGACGGTGTTGTTGAAATTGTAGTTTTCAAGCAAGAGGAGATTAGCAATGCTATCCATATTATTGATGGAAATGCTAATACCATAGAGGAAATTATCCCTGTTAGCACAAACGGCGACAACCGCTTTGGAGCTTTAGCCCTAGGAGATGTTTTGAGGTTGGATGGTAATAATAATGTTATTGGTGGAACCGATGGTAGAGCTGAAATTATTATCTCTATTGGAGGGGATGAAGTACTGATTTTGACACCAACGGGAACTTTATCTGGAAACACAGGACGATATGTTTTGCATCGTAGAGTGGAAAATGTGTTGCTCAATCTTACGTCACCTAGTAATATTCCCGCTACAAACTCGGTAGAAGGAGCAATGACTCCCAATATAGCAGATTTTGACCAAGATGGCATCCCTGAAATTTATTGTGGCTTCTTACTTATTGATCCTGCTACTGGAGTGGTTATGAATACACAAGCTGTAAATAATTTAGAAGGTTTGGGAGTTGTACGCACAGTTAGTCAGGTGTATAGAGCCTCTTACACGGCTGCGGTAGAAGCGCTTGATGCCTCTACTACCGATCCAAGCGGAACAGCCTGTGGTGGTGCTTGCGATGGATTAGAATTAGTAGCAGGTTACACGGTATATGCAGTAGCTATAAATAGACCCTCCGTAGGTAATCCAACAGCAACCTTAACGGCTATTAATAATGCGACTGATGCACAAGGAGCAATTATGCGTGATGGATTTACTTCCATTGCTGATTGGGACAATGATGGGGATGTAGATGCCATTATTACTACAATAAATGCTAGTAATGATAATAGCGAATTGTACGTTTGGGATCTACAAACGACAGCTGTTATGGGGGGGGTAAATGTGGCTTACCCTGTTGGATCTTCAGGTCTTCGTTCTGTGGGACGTGCTAATGTTGGAGACATGGATGGGGATGGTCGTCTAGAAGCAGTATATTGTGAAAATTCTGCCTTGGTAGCCATTGATAACAACTATACTCCTATGTGGGGATTCCCTGCTACTCCTTTTATAATTACAGCAGATGGATCAGGTGCAACAGGCACCTCTATGTTTGACTTTAATGCCGATGGTCAATTAGAGGTCGTATACCGCGACCAAGATAAACTGAGAATTATCAGTGGCTTAACAGGGGACGATATACAAATCGTTGATTGTCTATCTTCGACAGGATTAGAGTATCCCACTGTAGGCGATGTGAATGGTGATGGAACGACAGAAGTATTAACGATATGTGATATAGATAATGACCCTTTTACATTTGAGGGGCAGTTGAAGGCCTTCAACCCAGCGAATACCCCTTGGGCACCTTCGAGAAATGTGTGGAATCAAATGAATTATTCGTACACAAATATAAATGATGATTTATCTGTTCCCGTTATCCAACAGAATCATTACGTCATTCCCTCGTTGAATAATTACCTTAATCAGTACTCCGACACCTTATTCAGAGTACCCGATGCAACAGGAGAATTGGACGAAGCATTTTGTAACTTAAACACAGAGTCCATTACCATTACATTAGATGTTTCTAATCTAGGAGATCGTTTTTTAGGACAGACGATGCCTATTAGCGTTTATCGAAGTAATCCATTTACCGCCAGCTCTACCAACCCAGCACTCTTGGTAACGACGATACCAACGCCCTTAGACTTAGGGATACAGATAGCTACAGGTGGGACAGCAACTGTTACGTTTCAGGTGGCCGCAGCAGATTATGCCGCACAGTACTTCATTCTATTGAATGATAATGGATTTAATGCAGCTACTCCTGATAGCTTCCCCTATAATCCTAACCGCCCTTATGCCAGTAACATCGCCGAGTGTAACTATACCAACAACCTGATCGTGGTTGACCACCCCAGTTGTTGTTTTGCAGCAGCCAGCCCAGATTATACTAAAATCGAACCTGCACAAGGCGAAACAACCGTTACGATTGCAGGGTTCCATGAAATTTGGCCAGACAAAGTCTTCATTCCAGATGGCGTCACTGTCATTGTAGAAGATGGCGCTATTTTAGACATTACCAATGCTGATGTTGTTTTTGGAATTGGTGCAGGCATTGAGGTGCGCGAAGACGCTCAATTACAAGCCTACAATTCCGTTTTTCGTCCTTGTGATGATGCGGAAACTTGGAGAGGTATTCTATTTACCAGTGGTAATGCAGGAATGGAAGGTTCTATTAAAGAATGTACCTTCCTTAACGCAGAAGCCGCGATCCGTATTGACCAACCGAACAACGCTACCTTGGCAGAGGTAGAGCTCAAAAATAACTTATTTACCAATTGTTATGTGGGCTTGCAAGTAGATTATGTAGTGGCAGAGCCTAACATCCAAGTAAGTGGCAATACCTTTGAGTGGGGAGATTGGGACCATATTAATTACCTTATCCTTCCTAACAACATAGCTTTTGTAGGAATTGAATGGACAAATACAGGAGAGAACTTTGCTAATAATTTCTACCCTATCACACAGAATAGCTTTGTCAACAACACCGACTATAGTAGTACCATAAACGGGCATACAGTAGGTGGAATTTTAGTACAGGCAGGAGATGCCGATCTCAATGCGTCTAACAATCAATTCACCAACCTGAACTATGCGTTCAAAGTCGTTGCAGGAAGTGAAGAAGGCAACCCAACAATTCGTTTTGAAAATAACTTCATTGAAGTAACTAGACGTTCTAACAGAGACCTACAATACCAAATAGAAATTACTAGAGCTGACCCTATTTTTAGTGTGGTGGCTTACATCAGCGGCAATACCATTGTCAATTCAGCTGTCGTAGATGCGACCTTATTGACTCCTACCGTTGGATTTTTTAACAACGGGTTGATTGGCACAGGCGCGATTTACTCCAACAACAGCGCGCATATTGTAGACAACTACATCCGAGGTTTTGAAGTCGGTATCTTCGCGGATGGCTCCGCCAAAGGAGCAGCCACACAGCCCATTCGGATCTCCAATAACAAAATTGAATCCTTTGTTTATGGGATTTACAGAAAAGGATTTTCCGCCGTTACCCACACGGTCATTACTTGTAATGAGATTGACATGAAGCAAACGCAAGATGAAGAAAGCATCAACAGCGTGGGTATTTGCTATCAAATTGACGTGCCTGCGCCCAATGGGACAAGAGGTGCTGGTTACAGGAACCCCTCTTTTGGATTTATTTCTGATAACTGTGTCAGTAATACGGATATGGCCATCCAATTGGTCAATAGTTCCAACTTAGTGATGGGCACAAATCTGCCCCCTAGTTTGCGCGTAGAGAACAATTTTATGCAAAACTTTCATCGAGTAGGCTTAGATGTCCATGACTTTGAGCATGCAGCAGGCAATGGAGAGTTTATTCGTAGAAATACCTTCTTTAGTAACAACAAAGCCAATGGAGCGATTGATATTGGACGAACGCTTACGTTGGTAGCTGCAGGAGCAACTACGTTTGATGTGCATGCCAATGACTATGGAACGACACAAATAGCATGGACAAAAGTGAATATTCGCTCTACAGAAGTAGAACCTTCCTCTGCTACCTGTGCGGGACAAGATGCAGGACCAGAAAGTAGCTTGGAGTTTGTGGATTGCAACGACGAGGATATTTTAGGAGAGGCGTTGACACCAGCAGAACTGGCTAACGTTACTGGAGGAACTTCCAGCGCCACAACAACGCCCTCTGGTTTGCCCTTCCCAGTAGTCGGCCAATACACTTCTCAAGCATTAGTAAGAGATGCCAACAGTAAGACTACAGACTTGTACATCTTCCCCAACCCGACTAGTGATGAATTAACCATCAACTTTGAGGAAGTACTGAAAGGCGCAAAAGTATTGACCATTTATAACGCACAAGGACAAGTCGTGAAAACAGTAGAATTTAGCGACAGCCCCCTCCAAAAAACAATTGCTGTACAAGAGTTAACAACAGGAGTCTACCAAATTGTCTTGATGGATAGCCGAGGATTGGCGGGCACCAGCAAGTTTGTTAAAAAATAAGTACCGTATAATGAGCCCATGAGTTGCGAGGAGGTACCCTGAAAAGGGTACCTCTTTTTGTTGTTATTACCAACACAAAAGCAGCTCAATGCTTACAGGGTAGGTTGTTACGCCCGTACTTAAATTAAAAACTGACCATTCTCATAGATCAGTTGTCCATCCGCAAAAATCTGCCCGCCATTCTGCATATCGGCAATCATATCCCAGTGAATGCTAGATTGGTTGACTCCACCATTTTGGATATATGCTTTGCCCACCGCCATGTGTACGGAACCGCCAATTTTTTCATCAAATAAAATATTCTTCACAGGCGTGTGAATGCGGTAGTTGGTTCCAATGGCGGCTTCTCCAAAGCGACGTGCCCCTTCGTCAATTTCAAAAATTCGATCCAGTAATTCTTGGCCTTTCTCGGCGGTCCAGCGCTCGACCCAGCCGTCTTTGACCCACAAGGTAATGCCTTCGACCTCCTCACCCTGAAACATAGACGGGTAAGAAAAATGAATGGTGCCGTTGACCGAATCGTCCACAGGAGCCGTATACACCTCGCCCGATGGCATGTTGGTTTGTCCATCCGAGTTGATCCACGTGCGCCCTTTGGTCGAGAAGCGAAGGTCGATGTTTTCTCCTAAGTAGTGCATCTCCGTACAGCTGTTCAAATGATCTACAATATGCTGCTGGTCGCGGCTCACCTTTTCCCAACAAGCTTTTGGATCGTCTTCGTATAAGAAACAAGCATTGTAAATAAAATCGGCATATTCCTCTAGGGACAACCCTGCATTTTGGGCATGGGCTGCTGTTGGATATTCGCACAAGGTGCGTTTTAGTTCTAAGGTAGCTGTGCGCTCCGAATAGCGCTTGCTGTGCGGGCGCATGGCCTCGCGCAACACTTGTGCGGCCTCGGGGCGAGTGCTCTGCTGGGTGGCGCGGCTATAGAATGGCGCGCGGATGTAGATGTAAGCATCAAATTCGTCCATCGCTTGGGCATACAGCGGATCAACATAGCTCAACTGCTCGTCCGAACTTTCATTCCTATGAATGGTATCTTTGTCCCGAAAATCTAAGTTGACATGGGGCAAGCCCCCTGCCCGCAACACCTCGCGGTATACCTCGCGCACCAAGGGCTCGGCCAAGGTCGTCGATTGTATGAAAACGCGCTCGCCTTTTTGGAGGCTGACGCAGTAATTGACTAATAAGTGCGCATATTTATTGAGAATAGAAGGCATGGTTTCTTTTATTAAAGTCATTGAATTGGTCGTCTGCAACATAGACAAATCAAGCCTAAAAATGTTGTTTAGTGCCCTTATTCTTCCATTAATAAGTAAAGGTTACCCCCGCTCCCCAGCCAAAATCACTGTCGTAGTTGGTAGAAATAGCGACGTTTTTGCTGATAATAAATTGTAAGCCCAACAAATACTCCCAGTCGGTATTGACCATCCAATTGAACCGCAGGCGATCGCCCAAAGCAATGTCCTCGCGACTCAACTGAAACCGAACGCGCCCAGTGTGATCCAGCCTCAATTCCGCTTCTATAAACAACGGCAACGTGTACTGCAAGCCAATATGGGCAACTTGTCGGTTGTCTTTGGTATTGGCTTCCCCGCCTTCTCGTAAGCGAATGTCGGCCCCCAGCACCAATCTCAAAAATTGCTTGTTGTCCAAAAAACGGCTGTAGTGAAATTCTGTTTCGTA
Source organism: uncultured Saprospiraceae bacterium (assembly GCA_963837355.1). GTDB lineage: Bacteria > Bacteroidota > Bacteroidia > Chitinophagales > Saprospiraceae > Aureispira. The sequence continues at coordinate 636,335 of CAWIMY010000002.1, forward strand.
ATCTAAATTCCAATTGATGCGCCATTCAAAATCAAAGGCATTATAAATATTAGACAAGGCTACTTCTCCATAATTTGCTTGAGAGTGCAGCGCCGTCGAACCCATAAAATACCAGCGCCAATTCTTCTTTTTTAGTTGCCTAAGGGCAAACGTCCTATCGGGAACTTGCGTATTAACAGGCGAATCAGCGTAACTCACGACGCGCGCCATTCCTGTAGACATGTGGTAAAGAACATGGCAATGGAAAAACCAATCTTTTTCTTCATCGGCCTCAAATTCTATGGTTTGGGTCTCCATCGGTTGGAGGTTGAAGGTGTGTTTGAGGGGCGAGTGGGTTCCGTGTTGATTGAGTAAGCGAAAAAAGTGCCCGTGCAAGTGCAACGGATGGCTCATCATAGTTTGGTTATTAATGACAAAGCGTACATTTTCTCCTTTCTTGATGGTTATCTTAGTTTCTCTAAATAAGGGCTTGTTGTTAAACGTCCAAACATACCTGTTCATGTTTCCTGTCGCCGTCAACTTAATTTCTCGAACGGGGCGATCTTGAGGAAAGGTCGTATTAGTGAGGGCTCTCAATTGGTCATAACTCCAAGTTGCCTCCATTTTAGAAGCCATTGTCCCCATTTCCATCGCTTGATGGGATTCCCCCTTTGCCATCGCGCTGTGGTCTTGCTTGGGCATTACCATCCTGCTACTGTCTTTGGACATTTTAGCAGGATCGTTGTGCATTTTATCTTCATGATTCATCTCTCCATGATCCATATTTTTCATCTTTCCATGTCTCATACGGTTCATGTTACGCATCATCTCAAAGTACTGTATTGGGGGTAAATTATCGGCAGGCATTTTTAGACCACTACCCAACCAGACCGAAGCCGAACCCGATATATCTTGCACGGTTGCTTGTAGTTCGTATTGGTGGTTGTCAGGAACCGTTACGATAATATCATAGGTTTCAGCAGTGGCAATCAAAAGTCGCTTGGTGCTAACTGGTACGACATCAATGCCATCAGCAGCGACTACTTGTATGTCACCTCCTGAATAATGAAGGTAAAAATAAGAAGAGGCCGAGCCGTTAATAACTCTCAGTTTGATTTGTTCGCCAGCTTTTAATTGAGGAAACGAAAGCGTATCCTTACCATTCGCAAAAAAATGATGGTAATAAACATCGGCAATATCCATTGGTGGCATTCGACGCCACTCTTGTTTTAATTTATCCACAAAATACCCCTTGAGCGTAGCTTCTCCCCAACTCTGTACCGACCCTTTTTTTATGGCGTACCAATCTGTTTCTCGCTTGAGCGAACGCATGACTTCACTAGGGCGCTCGTTGGTCCAGTCACTTAGTAAGACTACTTCCTCCCGCATAGAAGGTTGGTAGTTGCGCGGTTGAATAACGATAGAACCATACAAGCCTGCTTGTTCCTGCAGCGCCGTGTGGGAGTGGTACCAATAGGTGCCTGAGTGTGTAATAGGAAAGCGAAAGGTATGCGTGGTTCCTCCTTTGATGGGCGCGGTGGTTAGGTAAGGCACCCCATCTTGTTCATTGGGGAGGAGCAAGCCGTGCCAGTGGGTAGAAGTAGAATGGCGGAGTAGATTGTGTACATGAATGATCGCTGTGTCTCCTTCCGTAAAGAAAAGCGTAGGCGCAGGAATACTACCATTGATCGCTAAGGCACGCCGCTTTTTCCCTCGGTTGTTGAGTATCGTATCCTTAACATACAAATGGTATTCGACGACCTGACCAGTTGTTACCTCCTTGTCTGTAGTAACATCGTATTGAGCAGCCAACAAAAGAGGGCATAAAACAAAGAACCAGAACAATAATTTCATCAGTGTAGAATTGTAGTTGCGCAAGGCAGAAGAAAAAAATGACTACCTAGGGTAGTCGTGAGAAATTAAAAACTAAGAGAATAGCACAGGTCTAATCGACCTCTTGCAACAAGCGCTTCATAAGCGCAATTTCTCTCTTTTGCGCCTCAATAATATCCTTGGCTAACTGCTGCACTTCGGGATTACTAAAATGCGCGGCTTGGCTAGTCATAATAGCAGAAGAGTGGTGCGGAATCATCGCCTGCATATACTGTTTGTCGCCTACAAAGGTTTGGTTGCGCAACAGCGTATAACTACCGAAAAAGATCACTACACTGGCTATTGCAATACCTACATTAAGTTTCTTATTCTCATACATACTCCCCATAAACAAGAGCTTAAGCAAAGCCATTGGGGCAATCATCAACAAGGTCATATACAACCTTGTGTTGCTGGTGTATATATGGCTCAGTTGATCAGTATTTAGAAACATGACCCCGTACATAATGAAAAAGGAGGCCAAGAGCATTCCTGCAAATTTTTTGTAAGACATAATGGAAGTGTTAATTGGTTGACTAATGCTTGTTCCAACAGCACGACTTCTTCAAAAGATAAGGATTGCCACAATCCTACAAGTTTTTGCCACAAAAATGCAAAAACTGCCTACCCCATAGCAGGATAGACAGTTTTATAACAACCAAAAGATCGGTTTGCCGAATAGCGGCTACGAAGTCGCTGGTATTTTTTCTTTTAAATATTGCCCCGTGTAGGAATTTTCCACTTTCGTCAACTCCTCAGGTGTTCCTTGAAAGAGCAATTGTCCTCCCGCATCTCCGCCATCCCGTCCCAAATCAATCACATAATCGGCTGATTTGATCACATCCAAGTTGTGCTCGACTACTAAGACCGAATGCCCAATTTCTACCAAGGCATTGAGCGCGTCCAAGAGTTTTTGAATGTCGTGGAAGTGCAAGCCCGTGGTCGGCTCATCAAAGATGAACAAGATTTTTTCGCGGCTATTTTCTTTGGCTAAGAAAGAGGCCAACTTAACGCGTTGCGCCTCGCCACCACTTAGCGTACTAGAGGGTTGCCCAAGGCCAATATAGCCCAAACCAACATCGAATAGAGGGCGAATCTTAGCAATAATATCGTCGTTGTCTGAGAAAAAATCCAAGGCTTCTTCGACCGTCATCTCTAGAATCTCAAAGATGTTTTTCTCCTTGTATTTGACACTCAAAACGTCCTTTTGAAAACGGTAGCCATTGCAATCGTCACAGGTCAAGCGCACATCGGCCAAGAACTGCATACTGACAATAATTTCGCCTGCTCCTTTACACGTTTCGCAACGCCCGCCTTCTACATTAAAAGAGAAGTGTTTGGGCTTGAAGCCTTTAATCTTGGCCGCTTGCTGCAAGGAGAACAATTTACGAATAGAATCGTACGCCTTGACATAGGTCACTGGGTTGGAGCGCGAGGATTTGCCAATAGGTTGCTGGTTGACCATTTCCACGCGGGTAATGGCTTTTATGTCGCCTGTAATAGCGCGGTGGGCGCCTGGTTTTTCAGTGCCCTCGCCCAAGCTGTGCATCATGGCAGGATATAAAATCTGCTTGATAAGCGTCGTTTTTCCACTACCACTCACGCCCGAAACAGCGATGAATACATTGAGCGGAAACAACACGTCAATGTCTTTGAGGTTGTGCTGCGTAGCGCCTTCAATGCTGATGGATTGCGTCCACTTGCGGCGATGCTCAGGGAGTGGAATTTGCATTCGGCCACTCATATATTTAGCGGTCAAACAGTCGTTGGCCTCTTTATAAATGTCCTTGTAAGGGCCTGCAAAGACTACTTTTCCTCCGTGAATCCCTGCTAGCGGACCAATGTCTACCAAGTAATCGGAGTTGGCAATGATGTCTTCTTCGTGCTCTACAACGACGACGGTGTTGCCCAAATCGCGCAAGGCTTTAAGGACTTTGACCAAGCGGGTGGTATCTCTAGGGTGCAGGCCAATACTAGGCTCATCCAAGATGTACAGCGAACTGGTTAAGTTAGAGCCCAAAGAGCGCGTCAAGTGAATGCGCTGAATTTCTCCACCCGATAATGTCGAAGAAACACGGTCAATGGTTAAGTAATTCAAACCCACATCCAACATAAATTGCAAGCGCGTCGTAATTTCAATAATCAAGCGGCGCGCCACTTCGTAGTCGGTATCCGAGAGTTGAATGTTCTCAAAGAATCCATAAAAATCTTGAATGGAAATGTCAATTAGTTCGTCAATTGAACGGCCATCCACCAACACATACAAGGCTTCTTTGCGCAAACGGGCACCCTTACAAGTAGGGCATTTGGTTTTGCCGCGATAGCGCGCCAGCATGACGCGGTTTTGAATTTTATAGGTTTTTGCTTCCAACTCTGCAAAAAACTCATCAATACCTTTAAACAACTCATTGCCTGTCCAAAGGACACGCTGTTGTTCGGGCGTTAGTTCGCGGTAAGGCGTGTGCACAGGAAAATCCATTTTGTGCGCTACATTGAGCAAGTTTTGGCGCCAGCGCCCTACTTTTTCTCCGCGCCAGCAAACGATGGCCTCTTCAAAAATGGACTTGGTTTTGTCGGGAATGACTTTGTCTTCGTCAATGCCCATCACGCGGCCATAGCCCTCGCAAGAAGGACAAGCCCCAAAGGAGCTGTTAAAATTGAACAGTTGTGGTGAGGGTTCTTCAAATAAAATTCCGTCTAGTTCAAACTTATTGTTAAACAATTCCTCCTTGCCTTCGGTGTCCCGAATGTAGCAAATGCCGTGGCCCTCTTGTAGGGCAATTTGAGAAGAATCGGCGATTCGTTTGGCGTTTTCTTCGTCTTGGCTAGAGACAAAACGGTCAATGATAATGCGAAGATGCTTGTTGGGGTCTTCCAATTCGTCCACCTGTTCGAGCAGGATTTCTATTTTTTGTGGTTCGTCTTTGTACAACACCCTCGTATACCCTTTCTGCACTAAGAAACCTAGCGTTTTTGCCAAATCTTGCCCTTCGCGGTGGACAAAAGGGATGAGCAGCATAACCCGTGTTTTCTCAGGTAAGGACAAAACATAGTCCACGACATCTGAAACGGTATGCTTTTTGACTTCTTGCTTAGATACAGGCGAGTACGTCTTTCCAATTCGTGCATACAAGATGCGCAAGTAGTCGTAAATCTCGGTCAAGGTACCCACGGTAGAGCGGGCGTTTTTAGTACCCACTTTTTGCTCAATGGCAATAGCAGGGCAGAGGCCTTTGATGTTATCAACGTCGGGCTTTTTCATCCGCATTAGAAATTGTCGCGCATAGGACGACAAGCTTTCTACATAGCGGCGCTGGCCTTCGGCATACAACGTATCTATGGTGAGAGATGATTTTCCAGAGCCAGAAACGCCCGTGACGACGATGAGCTGGTTGTAAGGAATTTCGATATCAATATTTTGCAGGTTATTGGCACGAGCGCCTAATATCTGGATTGATTTTTTTTTCTTCATTAATGAAACCTTGTAAACTAAATCCTCGTAGATAGTTTTAATAAAAGTAAGACTTTCTTAAGAAAATCTTAAAACAGGCACAGAAATTGTTTTATGATAAAACAGCAAAAAGAAGCTGCCAACATTTTCTACCTATCAAAAATACTTGCTGTAAAATACAGTAAATTTGAGAAAGACTACTGTTGCGACAGCGCCTTAACAAAAGAAAAAAATAAGGTTTTCTAAACCTTCCTAAAAAATAAGCTGTTTAGAAAACACAAAAAACAAGACAAAGATAACGCAAAATCTAGCAAAAAGATTAACTTTATCGGTCAGTGTAAGTTTTTGCCAAACTTTAAACGGCTAAACCCACAGCAGAATGCTAAAAAAACGACGATGCCAAAAAAAAATAGGTACCGTACGAATGCTTTCTAAAAGAAAAAGAACACCATTCTCCTTAACAAAAAAGAACCAGCGCCTATTCTCCAAATTTTACTCCCTAGCATTTATTGAGTTGTAAGTAAATTTTAAGTATTATGCAAAGTAGTAAGTCTTGTACCGACAAAGACCTCATCCGCACGTATATCAGCGGAGATGAGCGCGCATTTGAGTTGTTACTCAACCGCCACAAAACAAAAATCTACACGTCCATTTACCTCTTCGTAAAAGACAACGATGTAGCCAACGACATCTTTCAGGAGACGTTCATCAAAATCATTGATACCTTCCGCTCTGGAAAGTACAATGAAGAAGGCAAGTTCCTACAATGGGCCTTGCGCATCTCCTACAACCTCTGCGTGGATTGCTTCCGCAAGAACAAACGCCGAAAGATCGTCACGCCTACCGAAGATTTTGACCTCTTCAACCTCCTCGATTGCCCCGAGGACAACCAAGAGCGCAAACTCATCAAAGACCAGACCCACAGCAAAGTCAAACAACTCGTCGACGCGCTCCCCGAAGAGCAACGCGAAGTCATCGTACTGCGCCACTACGCCGAGCTAAGCTTCAAAGAAATTGCCGAGCTGACCAATGTCAGCATCAACACGGCCTTGGGCCGTATGCGCTACGCCCTCATCAACATCCGCAAGATGATTGGCGAGCACCAAATTAGCTTACAATAAGCTACAAGACCTCGTTTTTCTAGCGCCGCTTTGGTGGAGTCGTTACCCCGTTTAAAAAGCTACCGCAGAAAAATCAAAGAATTTTAAATGTCCCGCCGTGTCGTTACGGTTGGGGCATTTTTTTGTTGAGAGGGTTACGGTTGTTTTGGTTTTTAGTCCTTTATCAGAGACGGATAAGTTGGTATTACTGGCCTACTCAAAACTAAAAAAAACAGGGCACCCCAAAAGGAGTGCCCCATTCAAAAAATAACATCCCCCTCTACGCTTAGCGCTGAAAGTTAATCTTGGTAAAGCCCAACCGATCCGTAGACTTATTATTAAACGTGCCTTCGGAATTGAATTGATTATACACGTTCATCCAATTTTCTAAGTTGGGATAAAGCTGTTGTAGTAAATCATTGCTGCCCGTGAGATGGTCAAATTCTAAGCCCCAGTGGGGACGGCCGCCGAGGGCATACATGCCGTTTTGGTAGCGCATCATAATTTCTGGCCCCCCGTAGGTGCCTGTCGTCATATCCATTTCAATCATGCAGGTATTAACGCCGTGCATCATGGATAAATGGGCATCAGAAGCTTTGACGAAGCGCAAGGAGAAGGGCGAACTTTGGTATTGTAGGCCATTGACGCGGGCATTTTGGGCAATGGCGTGAATTTTATCCACCGCTGCTTGAAAGTGCTCTTGGGTATAACTGCCGTCTTCTTTTTCTAAAGAAAAGCCGATTTCGGTGGCAAACCCTGCGTCTTGGTTGAGCCCTAAGCCGTAGATGTGCCAGTATTTATTGATGTAATTTGTATCGACCAAGCCTTTCAAAGCCGTATTGACAATGATGGGAATGATTTCAGGAATGTGGTTCATAATGCCGACAATGATTTCAAACGACAGCTTAAACATTCCCGCTAGTTGCGTAAAGAAATTGCGGTGGCCCTTGCGTTCGAGAATTCCCCCTGGGTCGGCTACAATTTGGCGCTCGGTAATCAAGCATTTAAAGTAGGGATAATAGGTCTCGGGAGCGGTATTAGGATTCATTTCTAAGACTTTGAGACCATCCATTGGATAAGGGTGTACCAGTACTTCCAAATTTCGTACGTCCTTCAATTTGTCGGGAATACTGCCTGCGTTGCTGCTGTTGGGTGCTAAGAGCTCCATAACTTTGTCCAAGGTCGTTTCATAGCGCGTTTCGCTCAGCCAATACATTTGCATGACTTTCATGACAATAGAATAAACCACTCCCATACAGCCCATGCTACAAATGACACTGTTGAAGCAATTGTCATCCTGAATGAGAATAATAGTGGGATCGTTGTATTTTGCGGGATCCGTAATACCATTGGTACGCTCAATGCGGTACAAATAGACCTCGCTCTTGCCACTAGTCGTATCTATACAATGCCCATTCCAACGCCCTGTAGTGGCCAACACCAACGATTCTAACATATCGGGAAAGGGCTGCAAACTAATACCTGAACCGTGTGTAGAGGTGGAAATAGCTCCCATAATTGTTTGACCATCATATCCCCCCATGTTCATCAAACCCAAATTACGCGCACACAAAGCGTCGTTCAAATCCTTAATAGTAATACCCGCTTCGGTTTCAAATAAGGCGTGGTGATTATCAGGATCGTAGTTCGGCCAAGCGATGGGTTGAAGCCCCAATTGTAACTTTGATTGCAACATTTCTTGGGACAATTGCCCTGTAATAGGGCGCGTCAGATCTGAAATGGCATTGAGGCTGTGGGTATCTATGAAAAAATCGGGGGTTGTAGCAATATCCGAATACGAATGCCCAGAGCCCGCCGCTTTGACCGTGTTGCCTGTTTCCAGCGCCTTTTTCAAGATATTAACAATAGAATCCTTATCTCTAGGATGGTTGAGGCTGACAGGTTTGTAATAGTGCAGTGGTTGAACCACTTGGTTGGCGAGTTGGTTTTGCCACTCCTTATGGGTGCCTGCGTGTTTGATTTGGCGCAACGCTTTGAGCTCCCCAAGAATTTTTTTGATCAATCCCTCATGCAGTTGGCCGTGGTTTTGCAACTCTTGGAGGTCTGCTGCGTCAAAAATCCCCTGCTCCATGCGATGAAATAAATCGCGAATGGCTTGTTCAGGATGGGCAACAAAGTGTTCCACTGCTTCGCCGACTTTTTGGCCATCTACCTCTAGGGTATGGATGCCTTCTTGGATGACCATTTTAGGGGTAGGCGCTGTGTTCGGCATTCCTAGCGCTGACAGCTCCATAATGCGCAGAAACGCATCCAGCAACTGCTTGGCAGGCAGTAAAAAATTATCCAAACTCGCTACTGCTTCCAAGCTGCTGCGTTGTAGTGCCAGTTGAATCTGAAAATGGAAATTATCATAGCCTTTCTGCAATTCTGCTTCGGTATAAACCTTGATCGAAACATACACGGGATCAAGACCGTCGAATTCTGTATGACTGAGATAGTAGTTATCTGCGTTAGAAAAAGGAGTAGGCAGGTAGCCCGTTTTCATCAAAACAGGGTTGGCCAAATTGGTCGTAGATGGGTATAAAACCTTGGCTTGCCCCAGTGCATTGCCCCCTTCCATGACATAAAATAAAGGCTTCGTAGCTTCGTCATCTTCATAGGCAATATAAATTGCCAAGGGCGCAAAACGGATACCGTCATAACGGGCAGGGGTTACCAAATCTACCCGTTTGAAAGCGGGGAGTTCGGTGTGGGCAGGCAAATGGTCGATGCCATCGGGATAGCTGACGTTGAATTGGTAGTTGCGTAGCGCGTCGTTGGAAAACACAATATGGTCGTGGGCGCGTACCCAGCCAATGGGGGTATTGATGTCATTTTCATGCGGCTGCAACCAATGGGCATCTTTTTCGGGTAAGGTCACGCGCACCCAGTTAATAATCCCGTCGTGGTTTTTCTTTTCGGGGCGGTCGCGAAGGTGAATGGACTGGCAAGTATAAAGGGACCAATCGTATTTTTTTCCCAATTCTAGCCGTTCTTTTGCTTGTTTTTCGCGGTGTTGGGTGTGGGGAATACTGCCAGGAATGCCCAGTACTAAAATATTTTCTTGCTGTACCCGCTCTGCATATTGCTTAAAGCGATCCGAGCCAGGGCCCGTTTCGTTCAAGTAGCGCGCTAGCGATTGTTCGTCGTTTTCTAAATAGGCTTGTATCAGCTTAGCAAAGTAGTCGCTGAGCGTTTTGTCGTCTGAGTGCAGGTCTTTCAGGAGTTCACGGGCAATGGCTTTAAAGGCGATGGCACCGTCATTTTTTTTCTGTAAACGGTTGTTCAGGGACTTCCCATCTAAGGCCAAGTAAGAGGCAATAAGTTGGATGGTTTCCGCTTCTGTAATAGAACCGGAGAAGGTTTTTTCTAATAACTGGCGTAATTGCTGACCGTGGACGGTCAAGGGCGTTGAATTCATGTGGACAATGGTGTTGAATGAGGAATAAAGCTGCGAGGGAACAGCCAATTATTTCGCGTGAATAGCCAACAACACGTCTAATGATAAGAAATTATTATAAAAGCCCACCTATTTAGGCGACCATTTTTTAAAACAGTAGGTAAAAACAAAGCTCTAAGAGGTACTAACTGCTAAGAAGTTCTGCGATCAAGTTGCAGTAGCGCTACAGGAATTTTTTAGAAGAGCAGACTACTTATTCTCACAAAATAACATTCTTTTGACGAATTACCCCTTGCATTTTTATTCGTTTTGTCGTATATTTGCCAAACAAAAGGAACAGAAAACTGTCTCCTTATCAGAAGAAAGAGGTTGCGCCGATACGAGCGTAGTCTCTTTCTTTGCATTTAAGAACAAGCAGTAAACTAATTAGCGGTTTTTAGTTTGCGTTTTTGATAATAATGGCTCAGCTCTGCTTGATAGCCATTAGGTACAACAAATTTAATAAAATAATATTGTGTGGATAACCGAGCCGCTAAGGAGCCTCCTAACAATATACAACGAGTTATAACTTATGGCAGACGTTATTGATAACGCGACACAAGAAGTACTAAAAGGCAGTGAGTTCATCATTAAGGATTCTCGCCCAGAAGATACCTTTACTCCAGAAGATACCAACGAGGAACAAGATATGATCCGCGCGATGGTAAAGGAGTTTGTAAACAATGAAATCGAACCCAACTACAAAGCGATTGAAAAGCAAGAAGGCAACATTGCTAAAAAGAAATTATTAGTCGCAGGTGAATTGGGTTTATTGGGACCACACATCCCCGAAGAGTACGGCGGTATGCCCATGAATACCAATACCAACACGATTATTGCAGAAGAAATTGGTTACGCAGGTTCTTTCTCCGTGGCCGTTTCTGCACACACAGGAATTGGTATGTTGCCCATTTTCTACTACGGTACCGAAGCGCAAAAGAAACAATACTTACCAGGTCTATGCTCAGGACAGTTAGTGGCCTCTTATTGTTTGACAGAGCCAGGCTCTGGGTCGGATGCTTTAGCAGCAAAGACCAAAGCTATGCCTACAGAAGACGGAGAACACTACCTAGTGACGGGTCAAAAAATGTGGATCACCAACTCGGGTTTTGCTGATATTTTTATCGTTTTCGCACAAGTAGACGGCGATAAATTTACAGGTTTCCTAATCGAAGCAACGGCGGAAGGCGTTAGCTTGGGGGCAGAGGAAGACAAACTAGGGATCAAAGGTTCTTCTACGCGCCAAGTATTCTTTGAGAACGTAAAAGTTTCTAAAGATGCTGTTTTAGGAGAGATCGGAAAAGGCCACTTAATTGCCTTCAACGTATTGAACGTTGGTCGTTTCAAATTGGGTGTTATGGCTTTAGGAGCGGCTAAACGCAACTACCGCATTGCTGTTACTTACGCGAACGAACGCCACCAGTTCAAGCAGCCCATCTCTAACTTTGGTGCCATCCAATACAAGTTGGCGCAACAAGCCATCGAGATTTTTGCTGCCGAGTCTGCTTTGTACCGTACGTCTATGTTGTTGCAACAAAAAGCACAAGCGTTGTATGACAATGGTATGGGTTACGCTGATGCGAAACTAGTCGCCGCAGAGGAATACGCCACAGAATGCGCCATCTTAAAAGTAGTGGGTTCGGAGATGTTGGATTACGTCGTTGATGAAACGGTACAAATTTTTGGTGGAAACGGCTTTTCAGAAGAATACGAAGCTGCCCGCCACTACCGCGATGCGCGTATCAACCGTATCTTTGAAGGCACCAACGAGATCAACCGCCTCTTGTCGGTTTCTATGACGTTGAAGCGCGCGATGAAAGGCCACATTGACTTGACTAGTGCCGCTTGGGAAGTACAGAAAGAATTGACATCTATGCCTAGCTTAGAAAAAGCAAGTGGCTCATTTGGTGCCGAGGTGGATGCCGTCAAAAATATGAAAAAAATCTTGTTGATCGTAGCAGGTGCCGCCGCCAAAGCACAAATGGACGGCGAGTTGAATCTCAAAAACGAGCAGCAAATTACCATGAACATCGCCGATGTAATGATAGATGTCTTTGTTTGTGAATCGCTCTTGCTCCGCGTTCAAAAATTGGCCGCCAAAGGAGGAGATGTGACCAACCAAACCCACATTTTGGAAGTGTATCTTTACGATGCGATGGATCGCTTGGCTAAAAATGCAAAAGATGCCCTTTGCTCGTTTGCACAGGATGATCCTTTGCGCATGATGTTGATGGGTGTAAAACGCTACGCGAAATACAAAAACGTCAATGTAAAAGAAGCCCGTAAAGCTATTGCGAAGCCGATTATTGAAAAAGGAGAATTGGTTTACTAAGAACTGATTGTTTAGGAATTCATAGCTTAAAGCTCGCTGTTCTGCTCGTCAGGATGGCGAGTTTTTTTTTGTTTATACGGAAAAAGAGTATTCCTCTCCTGATCTTCGAATTTAGTATGATTCCGAAGATGCAAAAAAAATATTTTGCTTTTTCAGGAAAAATATTATAAATTCATGTTAACTGATTGATTAACCTTTGTGAGCAAGGCTAGTTAATGAGTAAAGCAATAGAGTATGATCATAGACTCAATTAGTCTACATGCTATTTGCACAGAAACTTAATTTTCACAGAAATCAAGAAATAAGGGGTAAGCATAATCTAAAAAGAATAGCTACTCCCCTTAAATCATCTTGATAAAATATTGTAAGAAATGGTAAATTCAAAAAACAATTGCCTTGAATGGCACGTAAAAATTACAAAAAATAATGCGAAAAATTACTGTTACAGAAGAGTTCAACGAATTCTTATCTAAAACACAAGAGTACAAAAATGGAGACAAGTACGTAGAAAAAATATTTCGTTCTATCGGAATAGTAGAAAAAGAAAAAAAATCCTTCTATTAAGTTTCTAAAACCTCTCAAAGGAGGTGATTGGAAAGGATTGTTTGAAATAAGGGCATCTTTGGGACAGGAAATGTTAGGGTTTTCTGTTTGTTTCCAAACGAAAATTATGGAGACGAACTAGTCCTATTGAATGGATTTCACAAGAAGGATGACAAAACTATTCAAAAACATAAAGCACTAGCTTTGATACTTAGAAATGAATTTCTGAATGGCAAGAATTTTAAAGAACAACAAGAAACCTATAATTTGAATGACAAAAGAGCTACAGAAATAAACGACTTAGACAACAAAGATTAATCGTTTAGAATTAGAAATTAGAAATTAATTATGAAAGATAATATTTTAGAAAAAGAAAATTAACCAATTAGGCTAACCAAAGATAATCTTAAAGGTATTACGTCGTTTGACCAATTACTTAACTTGAGATATGGACAGGTGGGGACATCGTTGCGAGATGAGTTTGATGCTAAAGTACAAGCAATCATTTGGGCAGAGAAACTTAGAGAGTTACGTAAGGAAATGAGTTTAACCCAACAAGCCTTAGCGGAAAAGACGGGATTGAAAAAAACGTTTATTTCCAGAGTTGAAAATGGTAAAGTAGATGTCCAATTATCTACCTTTCTAAAAATCTTAAATGGATTAGGCAAAAGTATTCAATTTGCCTAATCCATTTTGTTATTTAGAGAATCTATGGAGTAACTAATAGTTCTAAGAATCAAATGGAGGGCGCTTGAAAATTATGCGAGCGGTAAAAGTAGTTAAAACGAATCTACATACATTCTTGCTCAGCCCCCTTTAACTCAATTTGTTTCCCCACCTTCTTCTACCGCACAAACTCCACGAATTTGGTTATCTTTGCCTTATGCAAGCAGACTTTAGCCGAAAAATAATTCACATTGATATGGACGCGTTTTACGCCTCCATTGAGCAGCGCGACGACCCTTCTTTGCGGGGCAAACCCATTGCCGTTGGCGGTGGCGGCTCGCGCGGTGTCGTGACTACGGCCAGTTATGAGGCGCGTAAATATGGCGTGCATTCGGCCATGTCGGGCTTTCGGGCGCGGCAACTGTGCCCGCAGTTGATTTTTGTGCCGACGCGCTTTGAGGTGTACCGTGCTGTTTCGCAGCAAATGCGCGCTATCTTTGAACGCTTTACAGAGCTGATTGAGCCCTTGTCACTGGATGAAGCTTATTTGGATGTTACGGACAACAAAATGGGGGAGCCGTTGGCGACGGTGGTGGCACAACAAATTATGGATGCCGTTTATAAAGAAACCCAACTGACTTGCTCGTCAGGGGTCTCTTATTGCAAATTCTTAGCAAAAATCGCCTCCGACCTCAAAAAGCCCAATGGGATGACGACCATCACCCCAAGAAGGGCCGAAGCGTTTTTGGAACAACTGCCTGTCGAAAAATTTCATGGCGTGGGCAAAGTCACTGCCGATCGCATGAAAAGCCAAGGCTGGAAAACAGGGGGAGACCTCAAACAATGCAGTCAACTGGAATTGGCGCAGCATTTCGGAAAAGCAGGGCGCTTTTATTACCACATTGTGCGCGGCATTGACAACCGCCCTGTCAACAACAAGCGCATTCGGAAATCTATTGGCGTGGAACGCACGTTGCGCGACGACTTGAGCAGTTATGACCAAATTAGTGCCGTTTTGGAGCCTATTCTAGGGACGTTTTGGGAGCGCTTGGTCAATAATGATAATTTTGGGCGTACCCTCACCTTAAAATTGAAAACCAGCGATTTCCAAGTGCTAACGCGCAGTGTCTCTAAAGAATACTTCATTTGCCAACAGGCAGAAATAAAAGAACTGGCCTACCAGCTTTTGGAGGAAAACATGGGCGAATTTGAATCCATTCGGCTCATTGGATTAGCCGCTTCCAACTTGCAAAAACAAGCCTTAGAATCGGGATTAGGGCGGCAATTGCGCTTTGATTTTTTGTAGGACGGCACGGGGTGGCGCCGCCCTACTTTATACTTTTAGTACTTCACCACGCGCTTCGTAATTTGGCCGTTTTCTGTGATCAAATGCAAGAGATAAATGCCTTGTGGAAGCTCTGGTTGCCACAACAATTGCTGATTGCCCGCTCCTAGGTCTTCCCATGTTTTAAACGCTACGGCTTGACCCGTTACATTGTACAGCGTTCCTTGAACACTATTGGGAACCTTGAGCTGTAGAGAAATTTGAAAGGAATGCCCAAAGGGATTGGGCGCAATCAACACTTCTTCTAAATCACTCGGCAAGCGATTGATAGAGGTGGTCGGCTCAATTTCTACGCAATAATCTTCGACCTCGCCGTAGGAGAAATTGCCACATGGAGACGGAGCACTGCGCCATCTTGTTGCTACCCGCAAACGGGTGACCCCTAATAAAGCATTGCTAGGAATGTAGAAAGTATCCTGCACGCTAGAGTTGTTGATTAAAATTTCTCCTTCCCAAAGCTCTTCTCCTGCATCATCAAAATCGCCATCTTGGTTAATGTCCAACCAAACGCGTAAGCCCTGTGGAAACGTGCTGCCTTGACGAATGTATAATTGGTGCGTCGTTCCTCGGCGCAAATAGATTTCAACATTACTAAACAGCGCATAACCACCATCATTACCAGAAGGATTGATATAGCCATCTATCTGAAAACTATCAATCCAATCATCTGAAGAATTGTTGCCTTGTGACGTACAATAATTCGTAAAGGTACAATTGCTACATCCTAAGGTGGTAAAAGACAGCGTTGGCGTGACTGCCGTTGTATCGCCATTGCTGCAAATACCTTGTACATACGCTTCGTAAAGCGAACAACTGTCCAATCCTGTCAACCAAATAGTCGTATCGGCTGTGGCAATGGTTTGCCAAGTTGGGGCACTGATCCTTCGGTAAGAGAGCAGGTAAGTATTAACGGCCAAGACCTTGCCCCAACTCAAACGACTACTGTCTACAGCCAAATCGCGCTCTAGCAAATAAGCAGGGGCTTCACAACAGCCATCTGTTCTAAAGGTAGAAAAACTGGTATCACTTTGTAGAGCATTGCAATCGCCCAACAGTTGTATTTCATAATCGGCACAAGCCAGCAAATTGGTCATTAAAACACTGTCTTGCCCATTGGGTAGGCTGGTAAAGCTTGGCCAAACGCCTCCTTGCGCCCGCACTCGGTATTGTACTTGTGTCGTTGTGGCCGTCGTACGCCAATTGATTTGTATTTGCTGATCGGTGCGTTTGCTGGAGCTAATTTGGTAAGGCTCAAAACAAGTATTGCTGGGGCAATCTGCTACACAAAGCAACAAACTGTTGTGCAAGTTAAGGTAGCCACCACTGGTCGTAATATTGGCTAAACTAGGGACTTGTTTGACCCCATTTAAAATATAGCGGCGCATATCTAGTGCTGCTTGTTCAGGGCGCACCTTTGCATATTGAATAAAATTACTACAAGCACCCGCATACAGCAAGGCGACGGCACCCGCTACGTGCGGCGAAGCGCCTGAGGTGCCTCCAAAGTTACTGTAGCTACCAACACTGGTGGTATAGGCATCGGTTCCAAAGGCTCCCAAATCAATGCTTGTACGGCCATAGCCAGCAGCAGTTTCTTTGGTGCCTCTGCGGTTAATGTTAGTCACTCCCAACATATAATCGCTAGTACAAGTAGTGGGCAAATCCCCGCGTATATCGACATCAATATCTATATTAGCTGTTGCAGCCACATTTAAAATGCCGTGCTTGCCTAAGGTATCGTAAAAAGAACACCACAGAGGGGCATCAGCTGGTTTGCCGTAATCTAATCCCCAAGAAGCATTGGTCACCACGACAAAAGCACCTTCGGCACCATTGGTGCTATTGTATAAAATACGCTGGGTAAGTGGATAGCCATAAGCAATTAAGACATTGGCTTCGTCCGTATTAAAGTTATTATTGATAATCATCAACTTAACTGTCCAGTTGACTCCTGCTACGCCCGTGGTATTGTCGCCCTGTGCGCCTATAATTCCCGCTACGGGTGTACCGTGGTTGCCCCCTTGTATATTGTCATTGTTACTATTAGAATTCCACCCTCGGTAG
Organism: uncultured Saprospiraceae bacterium; assembly: GCA_963837355.1. Lineage (GTDB taxonomy): Bacteria > Bacteroidota > Bacteroidia > Chitinophagales > Saprospiraceae > Aureispira. The sequence goes on from CAWIMY010000002.1 coordinate 653,126, forward strand.
TCGTCTACATAGCCATTGTTATCGTCGTCGATGCCGTTGTTGGGAATTTCGGCGTGGTTGACCCAAATGTTGTTAATTAAATCAGGGTGGTTGGCATTAATGCCGTCGTCAATGACAGCGACAACAATGGTATCGTTTTGCGCGGTGAGTCCGCCTGTGGTGATGTCCCAAGCCAAATCAGAGTCCATGTCGGCATTGGCGACACCTCCGTTGAGGCCATTGTTGATGTGCTGCCATTGGTTAACAAATAAGTTGTCATTGGGGATGGTGGCTTGGGGCTTGCGCAAGGTAAGGCGGTGGTTGTGTTGGGCAACTTGTACGGATTTGGATTGGCGCAAAAAGCGCAAAACATCTGCATCCGCAGCGTTGCCTTGGTATTTTAGTTGCCAAAGGTCGCGGTCTGGAATCAAGCGTTTGGGGGCTTGCCAACGAAGTCTAGCATCGTAGTGCTGCAATTCGGCAAGTAGGGTTTTGATAGAACCCTGAGGGGTCAACTGCAAGAGAAAATCTCTGGGTTCGGCGCTACTTTGTTGTGCCTTTGCCGAAAGGCTACAGCAACATAATAGGAGGACCAATAAAGCTTGGGCAATTGTTTGCATGATAAAACAGTATGAGAAAGCCAGATAAAGTAGCGCATGGTGGGGGATGCTCATCAAGGACTTCACCCACAATTAATAAACCAACTTGGGCGGCCCTTTCTATAATACTAACTACTAAAGTTAATAAAACGCTGCAAATTGCCCTAGTGGTTGGGTAAATAAAGAAAGGTGCTAGCCATATTAAAACTGCTAGCACCTGCTATGTGGTCTATGAATTAGAACACTAGAATAGTATAAGATATCGGATAATTTTTACTGTCCCCCCTCTGTTGCGGTGCCATAAGTAATGTTCAAATCGTCTAGAATAGATTCTAACAATTGGTCATCCTCGGCACTGTAGCCGTCTTTGAGGTTGTAGCCATACCAGCGCCCCAAGGTCTGCCATTGCATGGCCTTCCAGCGCCCTTCCAATTGGACGACCACCTCATAAAATGGGCGATCCAACTCGCGTTCAATCATTTTAATTAAGATATAGCCTTGTGATTTGGTTAACTTTTTTAGCTCCTCAGTGTATTGTGGCTTCAACTCCTTCTCCATATCGCGGCTGTACTTCTTTTTCTTATTTTTCTTCATGGCCTTGGTATCGTCCTCAATTTGGCGATAAAGGCGGATGGCTTCTGCGGCATACGGGTAAACTTTGGCAGCGTATCGTCGCCATTGCTTGTAGCGGCGGCGATCTTCGCGGGTAGCAAAATTGCGCTGCTGCGTAATTTGAATGCTTCCCAAATCGGCTACAGGAATGGTATCGCCATCAATGACTAAAATCCGTACGATATTGCCATCAATGGTCGTGGTACCATAGACTTCGCCAGGTGCTACGGCAATGGCTTCCTCCAAGTACTTAGGAGCCTCCTCTCGGGGTTGTTGTGCTTGTATCTGTTGTGCTATAAAAATGCTAAATGCAAAAAAAAGAATCGTGCTTAATGGTCTCATTGTCTGTTGTTTTTAGAGCGGCTGTTTCAAGGCAATTCGGGTGATCGAACGGCCTTCCAACAAGGCTATGTTTTTATGGTGTTCCTACTACATAATTCAAGAACTGTGCTAGAAAAAAGAGCTAGCGGATTATTTGTAATAAGCATTTGTTAAGGGCTAGGCATCAATGGGAAACAAGCATTTGTTTTTATAGTTCTGTGACAGGCGAGAGTAAAGGGTGGAAAAAAAATGATGGGGTAGTTTTTCAAAAAAGAAGAGTAACAGAAAATACCCATCTTACTCCAACTGCGCCAACAACCACGCTTTTTCTGTCAAGGGCTGTGTCGTTATAATCAGCTCCCGCAATTGCTGCTGCCCACTGTCATCAAAGACGGGCGTATTGACCAGCTTGCGCAATAAGCGAACAATGTTTCGGTAATTGTCGCGGTGGTAGCTCAGTATTTTTTTGCGGTGTAAGAACACATCAAAGCTGTTGAGTAGCGCGTCTAATGCCTCCATCTTTTGTGTAGAATAGTACATTTTTAGCAGCATAACTTTGGCATCCATATTCATGAAAATATCGTCAAAATCGACTTGCTGGAGCAAACGCATAGCGGGCTCGAACTGTTGCAGGGTGAAGTGCAATTTGGCCGTGTTGTAATCCACTTGGGCGGCTAAGTACTGCTTGTCCAGCCACTTTGGGGCTTCTTGGATGAAGTTTTTGGCCCAGTCAAATTCTTCTAGGCGCAAGGCCAACGCGATAATATTCTTAAAGGTGTGCCGACTCAAAAAGGCATCTGGTTGCACTAAAATATGCTCTTCTAACCCAAACAAATAGAGCTCAAAGGTTTCTCGCAAATAGTAATCGGTCGCGTCAGAATTGAGGCGCTTAATGCAGTGGTTGATGGCAAACAACAACACTTCTCTTGGGTCTTGCAAAATGGTTTTGATAGGCTGCTCTAAGAGTATTTTTTTGAGCGTTTGGAAATGGCTCGTGTCGCTTTCTTGCTGTAAGGCCAAAAACGCATGGTAGTAAATCAGGACAGCCAAGGGCATTTCCTCGCTTTCTATTTGGGTGAGAATGCTTTGGAGCAAGGGGATTTTATAGGTGGCTTGCCGCAAATTCTGGTGCGTGAGACTGACACAGGCATATTTTAAGGTAGCAATGGTATAAAAGTAGTGGAGGTCTTGGGTCAGCTGCTGCAAATTGTTGCTCTCCAGGCGCTTCTCCTGTCCATCCCATTCAAATTTTTCTACCGCCAACAAGTGTTTTTGGAGATAATACTGCTCGTCTCGGTAGGGAAGCGCTTCAAGGTCTTCTTGGACATTTCTGAAGAGTGCTTGTGCAAAAACACCCAAATCCTGCGCTCGGTAGAACGCTATTTTCTTAATTTGTTGATCAATCGAATCATTTTTTTTCTCAAAATAGGGGACATTTTTTTCTAAAAAATCCAATGCTTTGGACGTGAGTCGCCGCAATCTGGCATCGTCGTACGGCTGTGCTGGATAGCAGTGGGCAAATACTTTTTGCTTGTGGGTATTTTGTGCTGAAAGGTATTTTTTATTGAGAAAATAGCTCCAAAAAGCGCTTATAGTAGTATTTGGACAAATAGAGGGCGCTTGAATAAGCTGTGATAATTGCTTTTTGGAAGCGGTGTCTAGTACTTGGAAAAGTTGTAGCGCTTTGCTGTGGAGCATAGGAGGTTGTTTTCTATAAAATAAGGACAATTTACTTTATTTGTTATTGTAATCCTAGGGTTTGTTGTTCATTTTTGTAGTGTTGATCCTCAGCAAGACAGAGGTAACTACACAAAACCCTTCCCTTAGGGTACACTACTACAAACCACTAAACATACTTTTATTATGAAAAGTAGATTATTACTAATATTGATATTTCTCCTACTAGCGCTCCTCCAAATTGGCGTCCTACAAGCACAGGGCTGGGAAAAAACTTACGAAAAAACAGGTGCTACCGAAAAAGCCTACGCGGTCTGTACCACCCCTGATGGCGGTTATTTAATGGTAGGTTCCTCCTCGGACAGTATCCTTGCCCACCCAAGGTGGGTGTTGGTAAAACTCAACCAACGCGGCGAAGAGCAATGGCGTCGAATTGATCAAAATACCACCCATTCTCACAGTACTCTTATAGATATGGAGCCTACTCCCGATGGGGGATATATTGCTGCGGGAAGAAGTCGCGACAACGGTACTTATGCTTATGAAAGTTACTTAGTAAAATTTGATAACGCGGGTAATTTAGAATGGGAATCAGAGTTTGATAGCCTACCGAACGGGTTAATTGCCACCTATGATGTCGACGTGACCCCTGACAATGGCTTTATCTTAACAGGGTATTATGATGGAGAATGCATCGTTTATAAAAAGGATTCGGTAGGAACAACGGAATGGAGGAAGGTGTACACGAATTTTTCGACCACAGGACTCGATATAGAAGTGATGCCCAACCAAAGCGGTTATGCCCTATTAGCAGGTGTTTCTCCAAGCGGAGGCACTAAAAGTTACTTACTATACCGCTTAGATATGCAAGGCGATACGCTTTGGACTCGAACTTATCTCGCGGAACAAGCGGGTGATTTTGGTTTGAATGGAGCTTTAGTAATTACAGCCGATGGACATTTTGGAATAGGGGGCAGTTATCGACCCACGATGCTAAGCAATAGAGATCTGTGGATTGCCAAATTAGATACCACAGACGGAACGATTGTCTGGCAACAATTTTATGGCCGCTCGCCCAATGCTGATTTTGGGCATGACATTATCAATACCTTAGATGGAGGTTTATTAGCAACAGGCTATGCCAATGCAGGCTCTACGGCCAAACTCTCCTTGGTAAAAGTAGATGGCAGTGGCAACACCGTTTGGCAAAAAGAATATGGACAATGGGGCAATCAAACTAGAGGTCGCTGTATCTTGGCGTTGCCTGATAGTAGCTATGTTGTTTGTGGCTACACAACACCACCTACCACGCCCAATTTCAATACGTGGGACTTTCTCTACGCAATCAAAGTAAACGATGACGGCGAGTTGTACGGCAGTGTTTTGTCAGGACAAGTTTATTATGATAGAGACAGCAGCTGCGCGTACAATGGAAACGATTTGCCCTTGGCAAATAGATTGGTTTATGCGTACAAAGACAGCAATACGGTGTTTTATGGCTCGACCGATTCGGCAGGAAATTACAACATTCGTATCGATACAGGCCGCTACAGAGTGCGATTATTCCAAAACTATACCCATGCCTATTACGACAACCACGGCTGTGTTGCCGATACCATTCTTACTAATATTTGGTATTCTGGCAACAATAGAACCGTCGATTTTCCACAAGTAGCGACAACCGACTGCTCGCTGATAGAGGTCAATATGGGAACACCGCGCTTGCGCCGCTGTTTCTGGAATACCTACACGGTATCTTATTGCAACTACGGAACACAAGACGCGATTAATACAGAAATGGAAGTGGTCTTAGATTCCTATTTGACAATTGATACCTTTGGCCTGCCTGCGTCTACGGTTATTTTACCCAACAATACGTTCTTATTTACCGTTGATTCGATTGGCGTAGGGACTTGCAACTCTTTTCAGTTTTTGGTCTATGTTGATTGCGATTCTACCGTATTGGGACAAACCCACTGTTCACAAGTAAGCATCACACCCGATACCAGCTGTGTTGTTCCCCCGTGGTTGGGCGCCAACATTCAACTGGATGCCACTTGTTTAGGAGATAGCATTAATGTAGTCTTGCGCAATGTGGGCGGCAGTATGAATACGCCCCTCAACTACTTGGTCTATGAAGATAACATTATGTTGCGTACCCAAAGCTTTTTGCTCAATGCAGGCCAATCACAGAACTTCCGCTTTGAATCGACAGGTAACACTTACCGCATCGAGGCGCAACAACCTACAGGCTTTCCCATTTTGTTGGGCGATTCGATTGTAGCGCGGGTTATTGAGCGTTGTAACGGCGTTGGTACGCTTGGCTTGGTGACTTCTTTGCCCAACTACGATGGCTCGCCTTTTATTGACATTGATTGTCGCGAAAATATTGGAGCTTACGATCCCAATGACAAGCGCGGTTTCCCCGCAGGTGTTGGCACACCCAACTACATTACCAAAGAAAACAAATTAGATTACCACGTCCGTTTTCAAAATACAGGCACCGACACAGCCTTCACAGTAGTGATTATTGATACCATTAGTCCAGCGTTGGACATTCTAACCCTACAAATGGGCGCGAGTTCTCACAACTACACGATGGACGTTTACGGCGAAAATGATCAAATTATAGCGTTTACGTTTAACAACATTCTACTAGTCGATAGTAATACCAACGAACCCTTGTCCCATGGCTTCATTCAGTTTACAATTGACCAAAAAGCCAACAATTCACTAGGAACGATCATCAACAACGAAGCGGCCATTTACTTTGATTTTAATGCGCCCATTTTTACGAATACCACTTTGCACACTATCGGAGAGAACTTCATTCAAGTGGTCGTCATTAGTGTAGACGAATTGGAAGAGCAACCCATCGCCGTACAAGTGATTCCAAATCCTTTCCGCGATCAAGCGATTATTCAGGTAGATGGTTTGACCCCCACCCAACCCTTGGACTTACAAGTCTACAATATGATGGGGCAGGAGGTCACCAACCTGCAAAGTAACAGCCATCAATTTGTACTCCAACGCGGCCGTTTAGAGGCAGGCGTATATGTTTTCCGCGTGGTGGAAGGCGGGGTGCTGAAGGCTACTGGGAAGGTTATTGTGCGGTAGTAGTTTTGCTTGCGTTAACGATTTAATGTTAACCTTAGGGGCTGTTCCGACATTGTCGGGGCGGCCTTTTTTGTGGGGTGGAGTTTGTGTGGTTTTAGGAGTGCTTCTGCTCTGCTACCTATTGAGAATAGGCCAACCTTATAAAAAAATGAAAGTGCTAGACCTCCTATAAAAGCCCATCAAACGAAGTCAAGACGAGGGCTAATTCCTACAACCCCTCAATCTCCTTCACCGACAAGCCCGTAATTTTAACAATAACTGCAACTGCAACACCTTCCTTTCTAAATCCCTTAGCAAGCCTGATTTTCTCCTTCTCCGCCGCTCTAACTTTCTCTCGCTCCATTCCCCCAAAACAGCGCCTCTATTAGCCAAAAGATAGAAGTCTGTTGAGCCGAGTAAAAGGACACTCCCACAATGGCCTAAAAATCAGTTAAAAAAAGGATCCTCAAAAAAAGCAAAGCGATTTTTTTACTGTTTTTCAACGACTTATAAAACAACCTTTTAAAAAAAGTCTAAAAAAGCTTCTTTTTCTAGAAAGCTTGGTTTACTTTTGCATTCGCTTTGAGGGAACTGTGTAAGTACTCGTTTCGAAGATAAAGGGAACAGGCCAACAAGACCGAAGAGCACTTTAAGAAAATTTTTTACTATTAAAAAGATATACTTGTGGATACATTAAGCTACAGAACGCAATCTGCCAAGAAGGAGACAGTATCTCATAATTGGTTGGTCGTGGATGCAGAAGGACAGCCATTGGGCCGTCTGGCATCAAAGTTAGCAACTATCTTGCGTGGAAAACACAAAGCTAGTTACACTCCCCACGTTGACTGTGGAGACAACATCATCGTTTTGAATGCCGAGAAAGTCAAATTGACGGGCAACAAGATGACTCAAAAAATACACTACACGCACTCTGGCTACCCTGGTGGACAAAAGCAGAAGAACGCCTGAGCAGATTTTGGCCAAATACCCTCACCGTTTGATCGAGATCGCGGTAAAAGGAATGTTGCCAAAAACTAAATTGGGCAATGCGATGATCAAAAAACTATTTGTATACGAAGGAACGGAGCACCCACACCAAGCTCAAAAGCCTTCTACATTAGAGCTAAAATAAACGACAGTAGAATATGGAAATGATAAATGGACTAGGAAGAAGAAAGGCCGCCGTCGCTCGCGTTTACCTAAAGCAAGGCTCTGGTAACGTAATGGTCAACGGTAAGGACTACAAAGAGTACTTCCCAGTGGACCACATTCAAGGAAAAATTATGGAGCCTTTGAACGTGGTTGAAGTAGCAACAATTTATGACTTGAAAGTCAACGTCAATGGTGGCGGTGTCAAAGGTCAAGCAGAAGCTGTTCGTTTGGGCATCGCTAGAGCGTTGTGCAAAATTAACGAAGAATTCCGCGAGCCCTTGAAAGCAGCTAAATTGCTTTCTCGTGACCCCCGTTCTGTGGAGCGTAAAAAATACGGTCGTCCAAAGGCTCGTAAAAGCTTTCAGTTTAGCAAGCGTTAATTGCTGTTTACTTTATTTGGCTGCGTCGCCTTTCCGCTTGATCGTGGAAACTAGACACTATCCTCGCGCCTGTTGAACCTTGTTCAGTAGCGCTAGAAGGACAGCCGTTAACCTTAATCTTGGGTTTTGCTTATACAAAACCCACTTAAATTGAAGAGAATATTATGCAAACTCCATCTCATAAAGAACTGTTGGATGCAGGATGCCACTTCGGACACATGAAGAGAAAGTGGAATCCTAAAATGAGTCCCTATATTTTCATGGAACGCAAAGGCATCCACGTGATCGACCTGAACCGTACCATCGAAGGCATGGAAAAAGCAGGCAAAGCCTTGCGCCAAATGGCCAAGTCAGGTAAAAAAATCATGTTTGTTGGTACCAAAAAGCAAGGCCGCGAAATTATCGCTGAAGCCGCTCGCGAAGTAGGTATGCCCTACGTTACTGACCGTTGGTTGGGAGGTATGATGACCAACTTTCCCACGATTCGCAAGTCAATTCGCAAGATGCAAAAAATCCAAACCATGTTGAACGATGGTTCTTTGGAAAACATCACGAAAAAGGAGCGTTTGACGATGACGCGTGCGCACACTAAATTGGAGCGCGTGTTTGGTGGTATGGCTCAATTGAACCGTCTACCGAATGCTTTATTGATCTTAGACATCCACCACGAACACTTGGCTGTAGCTGAGGCCACTCGTTTGGGCGTTAAGACCATTGGTATCGTAGATACCAACTCTGATCCTACGCAAGTAGACTTTGCCATTCCTGCGAATGACGATGCTTCTAAATCTATCAAGGTTATTACCGACTACCTAGTCGCGGCAATCAAAGAAGGTTTGGCAGAACGCAGCCAGCAAAAAGACGAGCAACAAAAAGAAGAAACATCTGCCTAATAACTTAGGAACAACTAATATTAGCAGCGCTGTTTCGAACTACTATCGGAATGGTGCTGCTTTATGTTCTTATAGCTATAGCAGTTATTATAAACGAATAACTAATTTAACTAGATCACGGCTACTATGAAAATTTCTGCCAAAGATGTTAAAGCCCTACGCGACCAAACTGGTGCGGGTATGATGGATTGTAAAAAAGCTCTTGTTGAAGCCAATGGCGATATCAATGGAGCGATTGAGTACCTTCGTAAGAAAGGTCAAAAAATGACAGAAAAGCGCGCTGACCGCGATGCTAAAGAAGGGGTAGTAGTTGCCTTGACTTCTGACGACAATACCAAAGGGATCGTGGTGCGTATCGGTTGCGAAACGGATTTCGTAGCTAAAAACGACGATTTTGTAAACTTTGCAAAGTCTGTTGCTGAATTGACGTTGAAAAACTTCCCAGAAAGCAAAGAAGCGCTGTTGGACATCGAAATGGATGGTCAAAAATTAAGCGACAAATTGGTGGAGCGTACAGGTGTTATCGGTGAAAAAATCGAATTGGCGGCTTACGAGCGTCTAGAAGCTGCTCAAGTCGTACCTTATATCCACATGGGCCACAAAGCAGGGGTAATTGTTGGGTTTAACCACCAGAACGACGGCCTAGAAGAAGCTGGTAGAAACGTAGCGATGCAAATTGCTGCTATGAAGCCTATTGCTGTTGATAAAGACGGTGTTGATGCCACTACCATCCAGAAAGAAATCGAAATCGGAATGGATCAGGCCCGCCAAGAAGGGAAGCCCGAAGCGATGCTAGAAAAAATTGCACAAGGTAAATTGGGCAAATTCTACAAAGAGAACACATTGCTCAACCAAGAGTATGTAAAAGCCGAAAAGAAAGAGAATGTAAAACAATACATTCAGTCTATCGACAAAGACTTGACCGTAACGGACTTCAAACACGTTACTCTAGGTTAATCAATAAAGCATATAAAAAGCGTTCCGATTCTCGGAGCGCTTTTTTTTGAATCTTAATTTTAGAAATTCTATGCCGCAGCTCAAGGGTTGCAGGCGTTACTATATCATAAACTATCTATGGCTGTTCGTTATAAAAGAGTTTTATTAAAATTGAGTGGAGAATCCCTAATGGGGAAAGACCAGTACGGGATTAATCCTGATATGTTGACCCACTACGCCGAAGAAATTGCGTCGATTGTGAAGCAAGGGGTTGAATTGGCCGTGGTCATCGGAGGAGGAAATATCTTCCGAGGTTTACAAGCCACCAAATCTAATATCGATCGGGTACAAGGGGATTACATGGGCATGCTAGCAACGGTTATCAATGGACTGGCTTTGCAGAGTGCTTTGGAGCGCAACGGGATTTTTACCCGTTTGATGACGGCCATTGCCATGGATCAAATTGCCGAACGCTACATCCGCCGCCGTGCGATTGCCCATCTGGAAAAAGGCCGTGTAGTCATTTTCTCTGCTGGTACAGGCAACCCGTACTTTACAACCGATTCGGCTGCTGCCCTACGTGCCAGCGAAATCAACGCTGATGTTATTCTAAAAGGAACCCGTGTGGATGGTATCTACACCTCCGACCCTGAGAAAAATCCACTGGCAACGAAGTACGAAAATGTATCGTTCAAAGAAGTCATTCAATCACAATTGGATATCATGGACATGACTGCCTTTACTATGTGTTATGAAAACGATATGCCGATTATTGTGTTTAATGTAGAGGAGCCCAAAAACTTGGCGCGCATTATCCAAGGAGAATCTATTGGAACGCGCGTAGAGTAGGGGCACTATTTGAAAAATAAGTAGATTCTAGGGAGATTGTTTGTTGTTTTAATAATAAAACCCTAAACTACTTTCCTAATTAACTACTCGTAGATTTTTTAATACTATTACCATCATGGAAGACGATATAGCCTTATACTTGGAAGCTGCCGAAGAGAGCATGCTTAACTCTATTGATCATTTTAAGAAAGAATCCCAGCGCATTCGTTCAGGAAAAGCCACCCCTGCTATGTTTGATGGCATCAAAGTGGACTACTACGGCTCTCAAACACCGTTGAGCCAAGTTGCCAACATCAAAGCACAAGACGGCCGTACCTTGATCCTCGCTCCTTGGGAAAAATCTATGTTGGCTCCGATTGAACAAGCCATCTTTCAGGCCAATATGGGAGTAACTCCTCAAAATGACGGCGAAATTATTCGCATTGTATTACCGATGCTCACTGAAGAGCGCCGCCGCGACTTGACAAAACAAGTCAATGTTTTGGTAGAAAAAGCCAAAGTAAGCATTAGAAATGCCCGCCGAGATGCCATGAACGAAATTAAGCAGGCGGTCAAAGACGGCTATTCCGAAGACCAAGGTAAAGGCAAGGAAGCTATTGTACAGACCTTGACCGACAAATACAGCAACGAAATTGATCGGTTGCTCAAGCTAAAAGAAGAGGACATTATGACCATCTAATTGGTTCTCTATTACTTGCCCTTAATAGCGAAGCCCCTAAAGTACTTTACTTTAGGGGCTTTTGTTGAGCGCAAAAGCGGGAAAGTCGTATGCTTTCACTTTTTAGGTTGGGCGTGGTTTGAAGTTGGGCGTGGTTTGAAGTTGGGCGTGGTTTGTGGTTTGTTGGGCGCAATTGCAATTGCGCCCAACAATTGCAATTGCGCCCAACTTCAAAAGAAACGTTCACTATTGCGATCCTTTGGCTACTTATGGTAGTGTTACCACTTTAATTAAAGGCCTAATAAACAAGCCCCTAAAGTATTTTACTTTAGGGGCTTTTGTGTGATGGATAGGTGGAAAAGCTTACAGGAATACTTGCTACTGAAGTTTCTCTTGCTAATCCTTTTTTTTGATTTTTCTTAACATAAAATATTCTCCTTCCATTCCTCCCGTTTGACAGTAATAAGTACTAAATACTTCATAACCATATTCATACATTAAATTAAGAGCCTCTACCGTATTTATAACATCAAATTTTTCTCCTTTTTCATCAATAAAGAGCGTTCCAAAACGTTTTTCTTTAGTAAGCTTTAAAGGCTCTTTCTGACCTAAATTGACAATAATAAAATACTCTCCTTTAACACTGTAAGGTCTAGCGATTACTTGTATATACTCCATATCAAGCTCTGCTACTGGAATCCCATTGATACTTTGGGCTTGGCTGGAAAAGGCTAAGGCACCCAATAAGACAAGGGCTAATAAATACTTCATGATAGTTTTTTATTGGTTTTATAATTTGATTAATTCCTTCTTTTAAGTACATAATGCTCTACATTCTCTGTCTCCTGCATGTAAGCTTTGACTAGTTCATAACCTAGCTCATTCATTATATTGAGTGCCTTGACGGGCGTATTAACGACTATGTCATTGCCTGCGGCATCTTTAACAGGAGTGCCTTTGCGGTCGCGCATGAATTCCTCTTGTCCAAAAGATATAAAAATGGTATAACGACCCGCTGAATTGGTACGTTGAGCGAGGATTTTTACATACATAGACGTAATTTTACCTACAGGTACTTCGTCGATGGTTTGTGCTTGGCTACTGACAGCGAGCCACAAGACGGCGCAAAGGGTTAATAATAATTTCATGGCAAAATGATTTGGTATTTAAAATAAAGGAATAAAAATAGACAATCTTTTATCATTCTTCAAAAAAAATGTAAAAAAGGGCAAAAGCTCCAAAGAGACTTTTGCCCTAGTATAAAGTACTAAAAAGCTATTTTCGAATCTCGGCGCGAATCTCTGCTAGCGTCCAATCCACCAATAGTTTTCCGTCGCGTAAGACCTCTTTTAATTCGCCCTGCTGCTCCTCTTCCCAGCTCACTTGATCGTGCAACACATACGTGCCGTTTTCTTTGGTAATTTTAATTAACCCCTTGGCCGATTTTTTGGTGCCATCGTCCGTGATGGGATCTTTGAAGATCTCGCGGCCTTGGCCGTCCACTTCGCCGTAGGTGGCTTTCATTGCAAAGCCGAAGGTATCGCGGGTATTGTATTGGTAAGTAAAGGAGCCAATGCCCAAGACTACGTTCGTAGAAGCAAACCCTTTTTTGACTAAGCGGCTACAAATCTGCTCGGCGCGATCCAGGGTAATACTATCGCCATAAATAGCGCCAATATGGCTGTCCAGCTCCTTGTAGCCTTTGTCATTGGTGTGACCGCCGAAGGTTTCCCACAGGCTTTCGATCACGCCCTTGCGTTCAATGGCTGTCTTGCCATTTGGATTGCCGCAGATAATGTCTACAGGATCGCCACTATCGGGGCGAATCACCACTTTGCCATCGCGGGCTAAAATGTCGCTTTTTAGAGCAGGCAGGTACTCGGTCAGGACTTTCCACAAGTCCCACGTATCGGATACAATAGAGACAATCCCATTGGGATAAACGTCGGTGACTAGGCGTTTGAAGGTTTCCAGCTCTCCTGAATTGGTACCCATGCACATCACCGAGTGTTCTGTTGCCGCGACGGTACCGCCTACCAATTCTTTATCCGAATCAGCGTTGTAATACTCCTCCAAAAAGTCAATGGTAGGAATGGTATCCGTACCTGCAAAGCTCAATAAATGTCCTGCTGAAGACATCGTTGCGGCCTCTAAGCCCGCCATACCCCGCATAGAAAAATCGTGTCCTTGCCAGTCTACAAATTCAGGGACAGAGGAGGTTTTAGCAGCATAGCGATCCAAAATAGAGCGGTATTGTTTGGCTAAGGTGGCCGAGTTGCAAGGCATCCAGACGGTAGTGGACAACAAGGTTTCAAAATAATTGGTCAACCAAAAGAATTCGGGCAAGGTGTTGTACATGGTAAACATGGGTACTCGAATGGGCACACTAGCCCCTTCAGGCAAGGCTTTAATCACCATGGGTAAGTACCCCAAATCGTGCAGGGCAGCAATATGTTCTGTTCCCACTTGGTTGGGGCCGAGGTAGTTGTTGATGCGGCGCGCGTAGCGCTGAACCATTTTTTCTTTGGGCTGGGCAAAGAAATTTTGTTCGAAGTCTTCTAAAATGTATTTTTTGATAAAGAATTGCAAGCCAAAAAAGACGACGTCCTCAATGCCTTCAATGCGGCTTTTGCGAGGGGTCCAGTTAGAATAAACTAGGGTAGTTTGTTCGGGGTATTGGCGGCGGTGGTCTACTTTGTAACCGTCGGTATAGAGTAGTGGATTCATGGTTGAACGTATTTATTAGGTGAACTAGCAACGAGATGGCTAGTGAATACTTTTTTTTATAAAAGACTACAAAAAATTGGATAAAGGAAGCGTAGTCAGCGCGGGGTGTGCAGGCATGGTTTGAAAAGCATCTGTGGTATAAATTTGCTCAAAATATTGCGCCAAGCTGTCTAGACCTTTGCTAAAAATACCATGACTAACGGCTAAATACAAGCGCCCTGCATTTTTTTCCTTCAAAGCTGTCGCCAACCCCATAAAAGTACCTCCTCCATCGCAAATATCATCTACGATTATGCAGTCAGCACCCTGTAAATCCTCCGCAAAAACCTTGAAACCAGAGAGTTGCCCTGTGCGCACATCGCGGCTCTTGGAGCATTCGACAACAGGATAGGTACCGTCTAAATAGGCGGCTAATTTATAGATTTTTTTGAGGGCACCGCCATCAGGGGCAATTAATTGTACCGTCCCTAGCTCATTGGTGATTTGTTTAATAAAACTATGATTGCTCAAGACTTGGCAGTTGTTCAGCAAAGCAATGCATACCTCCGAGTGGGGATCAAAAATAGTAACTTGTTTCAATTGTAGGGAATTAATCAAGTCAGCATAGATTTTTACACTCAGGGCTTCCCCTGCCACCATAACGCGGTCTTGGCGCGCGGCTGGAAAGTAAGGAAGGAGCAACGACAACTGTTGGACACCCGCTCTGCGCAAAGCATCTACCGCCAATAAAAGTAAGCCCATATCATTGAAAGAGCGAACACGGTGGGTGATTTGAACCTGTTCTACAGCGGAAACGTCGGCCAATAATTTGAACTGTGGCTCTCCACCAGAAAAGGTAAAGTGTTCAAACGACAAGGCGTGAGCCGTACCATAAGGAGCGAAAGTAGGATCTAAGTTTAAGTACATAAAAAGAGCATTTGCAGTAAAGGAATAATCAAAGCTACGAAAAGAAAATGACTTTGTTTACTTTTTAAACTAAGTATGCGAGATAAAAGTTCAGCAGAACCATTTTTTGTTGCTATTGGTGGCCTTTTTCAACATCGGTCAAGTTACAATAAACAAAAAACAAAAAATTTTATTCATAAAATTTTGTTCACAGAGAGACAAAGAATACCTTTGCTTTTTACGGGACGTATTTGCTGTTACTTCTGACGAGCATCAGAAGTACTATACCCTATCTATACGTCTATCTCCTGCTATACCTAAACAAGTTATAAATAATGAATTTTTTATATTTTGCACTGGCATTTTGCCTTTGTTTGACAACTCCCGCATTGGCCCAACAGGCTCCTGTAGAGCATTTATTCATGGATGCCCAAGGTGCTTGGGGCGTGGTAGATGCCAACAATGAATGGATCGTACCTCCCTTATACGATACCTTATTTTATTTGAATAGTACGGCATTTGATGCAGAGACGTACAAAGTGAGTCGCTACAAAAGTGACTACCTCTTGGCGAAGTCGAAACAGAACCAACGCTGGCATTTATTGCATAAGAATGGGGGACTTCGTTATAAAGCGGACGCTATTATGCCACGCCTGATGGGTGATGTTATTCTAGTAAAGAAAAATAACAAGTGGGGCTTGGTCGCTACCAATGGCAACGTCCTGCTACCTGTTAAGTGTACAAAAATTGCTTGGCACGAAGATGTACTTGCGCTACAAGATAAAAAAGGCAAGTGGTGCTTATTTGATCCACAAAATGGGCGTTTGGAAAAACACTACAAGCTGGATAAGGTAACGCTATTGAGTGCGCCCAACAAACCTGTCTTTTTATTGGTAGAACAAGACGGGAAACAAGGGGTTTGGGATCAATATTTTAGAACGGTTGTTCCTTTGGAGTATCCTCAAATAGTATTGCATCCTGCTCAACAAGGTTATGTCTATTATGTAGATGAACAGGGGACTTGTGGAACCATTCATCTGAAGAGCAGACGGCAAGAAAGTACTCCTTGTCGCGAATAAAGCGGCTGCCACTGTCAAGGTAAGGTAAAAAGAACAAGATAACGGATTCTTAACATCTACAAAGAGTCTAATTTTCAATTAGTTGTGCCTTGTTTCTAGAAACGGGAATAACTGGACTTCTGAGTACGGTTTTTGTATTGTATCTTTGATTACTCGAATCTTTTTGACGAGCATTATTGTTGTTTTTTAAAGCGTAGAACCTATGCCACACGATATTACAGATTGGTTGCCCACAACGAAAAAAGAAGTGGAAAAACGCGGTTGGGATCAGCTGGACGTTATTTTGTTCAGTGGCGATGCCTATGTGACCACCCCGCTTTTGGCGGAGCCGTTATTGGGCGCATTATCGAAAGTATGGGCTTTAAAGTGGCTATTGTGCCACAGCCAAACTGGCAGGATGATTTGCGCGATTTTAAGAAACTAGGAGAGCCGCGCTTGTTTTTTGGCGTGACCTCGGGGTGCATGGATTCGATGGTCAATCACTACACGGCCAACCGCCGCCGCCGCTCTACTGACGCGTACAGCCCTGACGGCAAGGCAGGTTTTCGCCCTGATTACGCGGCGACCGTTTACAGTAAAATTCTGAAAGACCTCTACCCCGATACGCCTGTGATGATTGGCGGGATTGAGGCTTCGTTGCGCCGAGTCACGCACTACGATTACTGGAAAGACGAGTTGCTGCCCACCATTTTGGAGAGCTCTAAAGCTGATATTTTGGTGTATGGAATGGGGGAACAACCGCTGCGGGACTTGGTTACTTTACTGGATAAAGGGGTTCCCTTTTCTTCTTTGAAAACTATTGCGCAAACGGCGTTTTTGGTCGACCAAGGAGATTTACCTAAGAATAAGAACTGGAACGACAAAGTGTTGAATTCACACGAAGTCTGTTTACAAGATAAGAAGGCATTTGCTAGTAATTTCAAATACATCGAGCAAGAGTCGAATAAGCTAAAAGCCGATCGGCTACTACAAGATATAGGCGACAAAACCTTAGTCATCAATCCGCCTTACCAGACCATGACGGAGAAGGAAATTGATGGTTCTTTTGATATGCCTTATACGCGCAAGCCGCATCCCAAATACAACAAACGAGGGCCAATCCCTGCGTACGAAATGATTAAATTTTCGGTTAATATGCACCGAGGTTGTTTTGGCGGTTGTAGTTTCTGCACCATTTCGGCGCATCAAGGTAAATTCATTGCCAGCCGTTCCAAAGAATCGATTCTCAAAGAAGTCGAGCAGATTACCGAAGACGAAGATTTCAAAGGCTACATTAGTGATTTGGGTGGCCCTTCGGGCAATATGTATCGTATGAAAGGCAAGGTGCAGTCGATTTGCGATAAGTGCATTAGCCCGTCTTGTATTTCGCCGACGATCTGTAGCAACTTGGATACCTCACACGCGCCGATGACCGAGATTTATAAAGCCGTTGATGCGAATCCGAAAGTCAAAAAAGCGTTTGTCGGTTCTGGGATTCGCTATGATATGTTGGTACCCGAATTCAACAAAAAAGCCGATGTGGCCGACTTGGAAGAATACTCCGAGCAGCTCATCACGCGCCATGTATCGGGCCGTCTGAAAGTGGCACCCGAGCACACCTCGGACAACGTGCTAAAAGTCATGCGCAAGCCCTCGTTCAAGCACTTCCATTCCTTCAAAAAAATGTTTGAGCGCATCAATGACAAACACGGTCTCAAACAACAACTCATCCCTTACTTCATCTCTAGCCACCCTGCTTGCGAATTGGAAGACATGGCCAACTTGGCCGCCGAAACCAAAGACATGGGCTTTCAGCTAGAACAAGTGCAGGATTTTACCCCAACACCCATGACGGTCGCGACCGTCATTTACTACTCGGGCTATCATCCCTATACGCTCCAACCAACCTTCACGCCCAAAGCCGAGGATGAAAAGCGCGATCAACACCGCTTTTTCTTCTGGTACAAGCGCGAAAACCACCGCTGGATCAAAAGCGTTCTCAAAAAAGCGAACCGCGAGGATTTGGTCAACCAACTCTTGACGGATGCTGCTCCCCAAGGAGCCAAGAAGAAGAACCCGCAAGCGACGCAGCAACAGCGCCGTAGCAAGTCGTTTAAGAAGGAGTATCATAAGAATAAGCGCTCGAATTCGCGGAAGCGGCCTAAGGGGTAGGAGGTTGTTGGTGGAAAGGTGAGTAGAATTTTTCCTTGCTATTCTGAGATTTTTTTGGTATTTTAGTACAACTTTGTTTTTCTATTCCTTCTTATAAAAAGGAAAAGTCTTGCTTCTATTTCCATGAGAGTATCTAACATCAATAAAGAAATCCTCAGACAAACAACTGAGACCTTGGATCAGGCTATTTTTGCCAAATTTCCAAAGCTAGCACAGTGGTTGGATGGAACGATCATGCCCACATTCAAGCAAATCGTAACTTATGCAAAGGCTGTTGATATTCCTTTTGGTTATTTTTTCTTAGAAGAGCTGCCTGCACCCGACCAGGGAACTCAAATTCCACATTATAGAACAACTACTGATCAGAGGGTAGAGCCATCCAAGAATTTAACAGCAGTAATCAAATTATTAAAAGAACGGCAAATGTGGGCTAGAGACCTCCTATTAGATATGGGAGCGGAACCTCTTCCTTTTGCTAATCAATTTAGCACTGCCAGTGCAAAGGATCAGGTAATAGCAGCCATTTATAACCTCTTACAAATAAGTAATAGAAATTGGGCACATGGAATTACTACTTGGCAAGCTGCTTTCAAGTTTCTAGTAGAACAGACGGAAAAAGCAGGGATTTTTGTTGTTGTGAATGGTATTGTTGGTAATAATACACGTAGGCCCTTACAAGTAGAAGAGTTTAGGGGATTCGTCTTGTACGATAATATTGCCCCCTTTGTTTTTGTCAATGGAAAGGATGCTGTTGCGGGCAAGATATTTACATTAGTACACGAGATTGTACATGTCTTGATCGGAGAAAGTGGTTCTTTTGATTTTAGTTTTGGAGAGAATACAACTAATGCAATAGAAAATTTCTGCAATCAAGTAGCCGCTGATTTTTTAGTGCCTACTGACTTATTGGCAGCTTCTTATCATGCCTCTAATACAGAAAATATTTACAATGCTTTAGCTAGACAATTCAAAGTAAGTCAACTCGTTATTGCAAGGCGCTTATTAGACACAGGAATAATAGAGCGGCGACAATTTTTCAGCTTCTATAATGATTACCAACAGCAGGTACCTGCTGTTGCGCAAGCTAGCTCAGGTAATTTCTATAATATGGCGCCTTATCGCGTGAGTAGTAGTTTTTTACGCTTGATAGATAATTCTTTAAAACAAAATAAAATACAGCCAACGGACGCTTTTCACTTAACAGGATTAAAAGCAAGTACCTATGATGTACTCCTTGAGAAAATGAAGCGCTAATGACTACTTACTTACTGGATGCCAACGTACTTATAACTCCTTACAGAAGTTACTACCCTTTCGATTTTGCTAAATACTACTGGGATTTCCTATTGGAAAGGGCAATGGCAAATGATGTATCAAGTATTGATAAAGTAGGAGACGAAATATTGAGAGGAGGAGATGAACTCTCTGCATGGTTTGACGATAATTTTCGAACATATTGTATAGATACACAAACAGAAGAAGTTTTACAGGCTTATCAAACTTTGGTAAATCGTGTTAATACTAGTACTAGATACAGCCAAAGAGCTAAAGACGAATTTATGGAGGCTGCTAATGCGGATACTTGGTTGCTCGCGTACTGTTTAGCGGAGCAGAATGTAGGAAATGATATCTGCATAGTAACCTTTGAAGTGTATAACAACACCGTTAGAAGAAAAGTGCCTATACCCAATATTTGTGAAGATTTTAATCTAGATTATTGTGATTGTTTTGAGCTACTTAGAAGATTAAATTTTTCCTTCCACCCTCCACCAGCTTCTCAATAGTGAAACGCCTAATCTTCCTCCTCCTTCTCCTAACACTCACATGGCTGCCCTACGCCATGCACCGCTGGCTCACGCTGCCCTATACCAGCGCGGTTTGGGAAAGTTACCTCCTCTACAGCAGTACAGCTGTCGTTACCTTATTAGCAATTCTAAATACCTGCTTAATTGTTTTATTTCGATCCAAGCGCTATCGCTTGTGGCTCCTGAAAGCAGTGGCGGGTTTGTTGTTGCTCTTGTTGCTGTTTCCACTAATAATGGGGACACTCAATGCCTACGGCGGTTCCCATGCTTGGGTAGATGCGCTGGCACTGGCGATTTTATACGGTAATTTGTATTGGGTGTATCGGGTACATCAAGCACTGTTAGTATCTTATGAAAATGATAATTTATAGAGTCGGCTCGTTATTCTGTCAATAGATTGGTATCTTTGCGCACTGAAACGGGGAGGTTGCGGTGAGCACTTTTCCTGATTTTGTAATCACAACAGAGCACAAACTATGCAAGAAGTACTAAAAGCACTCGGTCTAGAAGCCGTTAATTTTGGAACCAGCACAGGCGTTGAATTTTTTGGCGATACCAGCAAAAATTTAATTGCCTCTTATTCGCCAGTGGATGGCGCTTTGATCGGAAAAGTAAGCACGACTACCAAAGAAGAATACGAGAAAGTGATGGCTAAAGCCCAAGAAGCCTTTAAAACTTGGCGTTTGATGCCTGCTCCACAACGGGGGGAGATTGTTCGCCAATACGGCGAGGCGTTGAGAGAACACAAAGATGATTTAGGCCGCTTGGTTTCTTACGAAATGGGCAAAAGCCTACAAGAGGGATGGGGCGAAGTACAGGAAATGATTGATATTTGTGACTTTGCCGTGGGTTTGTCTCGCCAGTTGTATGGCTTGAGCATGCACTCAGAGCGTCCAGGACACCGTATGTACGAGCAATGGCACCCCATGGGAATTGTAGGGATTATCTCTGCGTTCAACTTTCCCGTAGCCGTTTGGTCTTGGAACTCCATGATCGCCTTGGTTTGTGGTGATGTCAGTATATGGAAAGGATCAGAAAAGACGCCTTTGTGTAGCCTAGCTTGCCAAAACATCTTGGCCAAAGTATTAAAAGATAATGAGTTGCCCGAAGGCATTTCTTCTATTGTCACAGGAAACTACGAAGTAGGCGAATGGTTGAGTACGGATACGCGTATTCCATTGGTTTCTGCCACAGGATCTACTCGCATGGGTAAAATCGTAGCGCAGAAAGTAGCGGGCCGCTTGGGGCGTTATTTGCTAGAGTTGGGCGGTAACAACGCCATTATTATTACGCCACAGGCAGATTTAGAAGTAACGCTAGTGGGGGCTGTCTTTGGAGCTGTTGGAACTTGTGGCCAACGCTGTACCAGTACACGCCGCTTGATCATCCACGAAAGTGTGTATGATGATTTTGTCGCCAAATTGGCCAATGCTTACGGACAGTTGCGCATCGGTGACCCCTTGGATCAGAACAACCACGTAGGGCCATTGATCGACAAAGATGCTGTCAATGCTTATAATAAATCTATTCAGGAAGCCAAAGACGCGGGCGGAAATGTCCTAGTAGAAGGCGGTGTCTTAGAAGGAGACGCTTACACCAGCGGTTGTTACGTGAAACCTTGCGTTATTGAGGTAGACGAGCAGTACGACATCGTGAAGCACGAGACCTTTGCTCCGATTTTGTATATAATGAAATACAGCAACTTGGACGAGGCGATTGCCCTACAAAACGATGTCCCACAAGGGTTATCGTCGGCAATTATGACGACCAACTTGCGCGAAGCTGAAAAATTCCTCAGTACAGCAGGTTCCGATTGTGGAATTGCCAACGTCAACATCGGTACTTCTGGTGCTGAAATTGGAGGTGCCTTTGGTGGAGAAAAAGATACAGGGGGAGGCCGTGAGTCGGGTTCTGATTCTTGGAAAGCGTACATGCGCCGCCAAACCAATACGATCAATTACACCGAAGAATTGCCCTTGGCACAAGGAATTAAGTTTGACTTTTAGAGACCTTTCACGAGGTTATAACTGTAATAAAGGGAAGCGCTATCCGAATGGCGCTGTTAGAGGTTTTCCGCAAGGGAAGCCTCTTTTTTATGTAAGCAAAGAAGGTGTTGAAGAGCGATTCCTCTTCGACTGTTTGAGTGGTAATAGGAACGTCGTAGTTGGGCAATAAAAAACTAGTTGCCCCCAAAAGGAGACAACTAGTTGAAGTAATATTTTTAACTGTATTTGGTGTGCTTAGCGTACAGCGATGGGGTAGCTTGTTCCACGGTTGCTTACAGAACCAGAAGTTCTAGGAAGACCGTTGCGCAATTGCATGATACCTGCAACGTGTGGCGTAGCCATAGACGTACCACTCAAAGTAGCATAGCCACCGTTCAAGTAAGTAGAGTAAACGCTGCTTCCTGTAGCGATGTAATCGCAAGGGCCTCTACCGTAGTTAGAGAAAGAAGACCAACCTCTAGAGCAAGTCATAGAAGCAACGGTTACTACTCTTGAAGCACTAACACAACCAGGAGCGTATAAAGCAGCATTGGCGTTATCGTTTCCAGAAGCGATGGCTACATAAGTACCTGCATTGCTCAAGTTAACTAAAGAAGAACGGTAAGGAGTATTGTTTGCACAGTTGTTACCGTAGTAACCACCCAAAGACATATTTACTACATCACCTGCCAAATCGTTTGTGGCAACGTGGTTCAAACCATTCAAGATAGTACTAGTAGCTGATCCACCAGAACAACCGAATACTCTAACGGATACTGTAGTCGCATTGTTAGCCACTCCAACAACACCAATAGAATTGTTTTTAGCACCGATTGTACCTGCTACGTGTGTTCCGTGTCCATTACAATCATTCGCACTACCCCCTACAAAAGAGGCAGAGTATTGTGTATTAACATTCAAATCTGGGTGATCCAAATCGATTCCTGAATCTACCACCCATACCCATCTGCTGGTGTTGGCAGAAGCAGTTCCGCCTGCATTACTAATACCACAAGGCGTGCTTTGTGCTCTAGCAGCACCACTACCAACACTTTCTACTACAAAATCAGGTAGCTTCTCAATGCGGTCATGCTCTAGTAAATCAATTTTGTCATTCTTAGAGAGTACTTCAAACTCATTGTCTGTCAAGGTGATGGCAACACCAGCAGTAGCAGCCGTGTAATAGCTAATCACGTTCTTGGTATTGATGTTCTGCTTGATCAAGAATTGGTTCAACTCTGCTTTGATCGTCTCTCCTTTTTCATTCATGAATTGGCTCTTTTGTGCTCTATCGTTGATAGGACCACTAAGATAAGAAAGGGCAGGAGCGATGGCACTTTCTTTCATGATAACAATGTATTGATTTGGAATGATATTCCCTTCAACGCTTGCAGGGCCAACTACTTCTTTGGCAGTGTCTTGAGTTTGTTGAATTTCTTCTGTATTACTACAAGAAGATAACATAAACGATAAGGCGGTAAGAGCTACTAAACTCTTCACTGTTGTGATCCCTTTCATTGTAATTTGGTGTTTGGTTGATATAAATAAAATAATAAGATAATAATAACGTACTAGCATCGTTTTCCAGACCCTGTTGTATAGAACAGCGTAAGAATAGCAATACTAGAAGGGGGACTCCGCGTTAACGGAGTAAAAGGGACGTGTATTGATAAATAGTGACAACGGCATAACCCAAGGCTATAAGTTGTACGATAAATTAGTTAAGTTGTTGTTGCCTAAAGATCCCTGGATGATCTATAAAAGGCGCGCCTATTGGCTAAAGTTTGACAAAAGTAAGGAGGGACAATCTCTTGTTAAAAGATGTTTTTTGTCAAGTTATAAATTTGCGTAAAAATAGTTTATTTGTTTACAAATGTATAAAACAGAAACGGTCACTGTTGCTTTTTAGCGAATCAAAATTGTAAGGAAAATTTTGCCTAGAAAGCTAGAAGTAAGGGAGTTTATTCTTTTTTTAGTTTATTGTTCTGTTGTTCGTATTTACAATGTTTTTTTATTCTGTATTTGTTTGATGAACCCAATATATGAATTATAGAATTAAGCACAAAATCTTTTCTTCCTTTTTATTACAAAAAAATAAGACCGCCATTTTTCTAAGATAAGCGGATGTATACTAAGTGCTTGTTTATCAGGATGTATATCTCGAAAAAATAAAATTAGAAAACGATAGATAAATAAGGTGAAAAATAGATAGCGCTCAAAAAAGGCTCTTTTCTAAGAAACAATTAAAGGCAAGAAAGGATGTCATTTGGCGAATTTTACTGTGGAAAATCAGTAGTTTTACCATATTTAATAGGATAAAATAGCCTTCTTGCACCCAACTGTATTTGGCTTAAACTGTTATTAACAAATGCTGATAGCCCGCCAGCGGTTATTTTATTCCTCCACTTTACGCTTTATCTCTTATGCGCTTTTTTTTATGGTTACTACTTTGCTCGCCCTTACAGTTAATTCAAGCACAAACTCAAGCTTCTACTCTTGCGGAGTGGGACAGTCTAGGATATACCTTGGCGGAGCTGTTCAATGAGCAAAACGAGGATATGGATTATTACTTTGACCCTGTCCTATTTTGGGAACGCGCCATCATTGGCAATACACGTCAACCCGAAATCCGCCGTCTAAACGAAGAGCTGCTAGAAGACGCGTCTAATTTTAAATTCAGTTCTATTTTTATTAGTCAGAATATCAATGTGGCGTATAAATTCTTGCGTAGCCGTGCAGATTCTACCTTGATTGTACGCCAACGAATTAATGAGTTAGAGTTTAGTTACCTGATCTTTAAGCTCGATTATTTGCAGCAAGAGTGGAAAGTGGTAGACATTTATTTTATGGTCTATGATAATTATTTGAGCACGATGATCCAAAATACATGGTACTATCCCACTGTATTCGAAGCGTTAGGACGGGATAATGCCGCTACTATTTTAGCCAATTCCAACATCTACCGCGAAGCCAAGCATTTGTTCCGAGAAGGAGAGGCCGAGCGGGCTTACATCAAGTTGTCAGGAATTCCCTTGGAGGAACGGCTGCACGAATACCAAGTCTACAAGATTTTTCTAGCCGTCAAAGTCGAGGAAGAGGCCAAGCTGTTGCGGAGTGTCGAAGAATACCGCCAGCGTTTCAAACAAGAGAAAAATCTGCCGCTGCTATTTACAGATTACTATATTTTAACGGAAGACTACGACTTAGCACAGGAAGCCATCAACCACATTGACTCGGCCATCGGGGGAGACAACCATTTACAATTCTACAAAGGTCTTTTGTACTACTTACAAGACGATTATCAAAAGAGTGTAGAATTAATGGAAGAGGCGTTGTTCAACGACCCTGCATCGGCCGATTATATCGCTTATTTAATTGCTACGTTGGTCGAACACAAAGATTACCGCAAGGCGGTTCAAGTGCTAGACAAGTTGGTAGATAGGGGGTATTATTCTACTTACGACCTCGAAGTTTGGGTGCGGGAGGAGTTCCGTGATTTTTACAAAAAAGGGGTCTTTCGACGTTGGTTACGGCAGCAATATCGGTCATAAAAACAAAAAAAACAGGCTTGTTCCAACAATTGGAACAAGCCTGTTTTCAAAAAAAAGAGAGTAAATTACTTAACAGGAGTTACTTTGTAACCCGCCGCGCGCAATAACCGAATGACACCTTTTTCGCCTCCCAAGTGGCCTGCGCCAACAGCGTAAAAGGTAGGTGTCTTTTTAGAGGTGGCAATGATTTTGGGAATCCACTTCTCATTACGGCCGTCTAACATGGCCTCTTGATTGTCCATTTCCTCTAACTCTTCGCCCATTGCTTCCAACAATCCATCGACATCTTGTTCTTTATAGCGCTCGATCATTTTATTCAAATCGGCCAACATTTTGCCTTCTCCTGACTGCAAATCCTTCACCGATTCTACCAATGTCTCCGCTTGTTGCTTGTAAGGAATCGTATGAAAAACAGCCATTTGATCTTTGACGGTTTCTAGACCACCAAATTCCATTTCTTCGGCTTTGGCCATTTTTGTCAATTCCATTTCGTACATTTTGACAGGGCCGTCGATCATCTCAGGATAGAGTAGAGACATTAATAACATGGGCTGCCAAGTTTGCGCTAGTCCAAAGGTCATTTTTGCTTCTGGCGATTTTGACTCCTCCATAAAGTAGGTTTTGACTAGTTGATAATCTTCTGGCGACAACAAGTTTTTTAACTCTTCGCCATCGTTCATTGGAGCCAAGGCCATCATTTCAAGGGCCATTGCCATTTGCTGACTCATGTCAATTTCTGTGACGAGCTTTTTAGTTTTTTTGAGCGCCTGCTCCATGGTAGGTGTCCAGAGGTAGTCGCTAGCACCGATAATGTGGATGGTACCAAATAAGTAAGAGGGTTTAATCCCCTTTCCTGTGACTTTCCACAAGAGGCTACTTTCTAATTTATCAGTGGAGGGAGCCACTTTGGCAGCTTTCTGTGCCTGAGCAGGGGCCAAGGTCATCGCCCAACAAAAGGCGACGGAAAAAACAGCGGATAGGATTCTAAATACTGACATACAATTGATTTTTTATTGCGTAGGCGACCGACAAAAGACGGTGCCGCTTGGTTGATAATAAGTGTAGGACGCGCTCCTATTGTAATAGGTATAAGCCCTAATTCAACCAAAGCGTTCAAAATCGTTGCCAAATACCGACCAAGTGCCATTTTTGCTTGTCGAACGGAAGGGGGAATTGGGATGTAGTTGGTATAAAAAAAACTGTTCTGAAATAATTCCAGAACAGTTTCTAAGAACGTCATTATAAAATTATAAATTGAAAGGTTGAAACCTAACGCTAGGGTAATGAAAAGAGACTAAACTTCCTTCTCTCAAAACACCTAATAATAGATCATATTTTTCTCTATAATAAGTGCTAGCAAAATCCACTTGATCATTAATAATAGGAGTTTCAAAAACTTCTAAAACAATAGCTGGTTCTTGGGCAGAAGGAACCGATCTATTTATATGCCCTTTTTTCCAAACAACAAGATCTCCTACCTTAAATATAGTTTTTTGAGCTAGATCAGCTGCCAACTGTTTTAGTTGCTCAATATGAGCAGGTAAATCTAAAACAAGTTGCTTTTTTTGTTCCTGCTGAAATAACGCATATAAAGTTGCTAACTCTACTAGTTTTTCCTGTCCTTCTTTAGATTGAAGTAGCTCTTCCAGTGTTCTGTTGGGTTCCATAGGTAGACATTGTATTTAAAATAGCTTTAGAAGAATAGACTGAATCTTCGCTGTGGTAAGAATCTGAAAAACTCTGCTTAGTCAATTCTTCCTTAAAAGAAGGTGTTACAGCTGTTCTTATTAATCTCTCCAAGAAATTTTTTAATCCTATATCGTTCTTTATATCTGCGATAAAGTTGGACAAATCTGTATTTTTCTTTCGTTGGGTTAACATTTCCTTTAATTCGCCAGCGTATGCTTCATAATGATTAGCATCAAATATAGAAGTGGCGGAAGGCAAGTAATCTTCGGGGATCGCTTCTGTAGAACAAATAAAACGGCGTTCTATTTTCAAGTTATCAGCGATGTCTACGAAATAGCAAAAGGGATTTATTCTTATGAGATCCAATAACGTCCAATTTCCATCAAAAAATAGCAGTAAGTCGTCTACAGTAATTTTGAAAATCATCCAACGGTGATGTATATCATCACTATCTACCCACTTATAGAAAAAATGCTCATTAGGATCACGAGGGTTACTATAATGTGTTAGAAGGGGGCCTCATAGAAAATCAAATCTCCTCCATAAGTCAACTCTACGTCAAGTTTATTGATAGTAATGGCGCTTAATGATTTCATAAAGGTTATAGTCTTGATACTTTATTGAATTTATTGTAATATTTTTCAATGGAAATTGGATGATGTTCAAAATGTCCATTTGTATCGAAAGGACTATTTACACCGTCCTCTATTTCTAAACAACCCTTAGCAATATGTGTTCCTAAATGCTTGAAAATATTTTTCCCCATAATTTGTTTCAAAGCGTCAAATCTTTCTTTTGCCTTTTTCTCTGTCTCAAACATGGATAAAGCCAACATATTACAAAGTTGTTTATTCTGCTCCTTTTTGTTCTCTATTTTAGCAATCCTTTCAAGATCTCTTTTAGGAGCTAAGTAATATCTTGGAGTAAAATTTTTGAAGTTATTCATGTCAGTATGTACCCATCTAAACGCCTCTATTTTTTGAGCGGTATAGGTAGAAGGAGGACAGGAAACAGAGAGATTTGGAAAATCTTCTAAGAATTGGAAAGACATGTATTTGCGCTGGTTTTATACTAAACTACAAAAAAAAATAGAAATTTCCTAGCTGTTAATTAAATTTTAGGGTAAACGCACCAAAATTCTAAATCATATTTCAGCAGCTTTAAACAACGATTTGGAAAAAATAATTAGCAAAGACTAAATTAAAAAAGTGCTTCTAATAGCTTGAAATGGCATCAACCAATTTTGATGTGTTTGCCCTAATTAAATTTTGGTTTTAGAGCAAGTAGAAGGGGCTTACCACTTGCGCGATAAGCCCCTTCTACTATAAACTATGCTTTCTAATAGCCGTTATTACTGTTTGATCAGTTTCTTAGAAACCGCCAAATTCTCTCCGAGTACGGTCACGACATAGATTCCATTGGGCTGATTGCCCAAGTGGATATTGATGCTGCGTTGTTGTACTTGCGAAAATTCCTGCCAGTAAACTTGTTGTCCCAAGGCATTGTGAATAACCAAGGTGAGGTTTTCTTGCTGACGCGCCAAGTCCAAGTTCACGACTAATTTGTCTTGAACAGGGTTAGGGTTGATGGTCAACTGATCGCGCTGGTCTATTTTATTAACATTGATGTTGTCAATAACCGTCATTGCAATCGTGTCCGTATCGGTACAATTATCTTTAGTAACGGTAAGCAATACATTCTCGGTGCCACCATTGATAAACGTATATACAGGATCACGCTGCGAAGAGGTCGTTCCATCGGCAAAAGTCCATAAATACGAATCGGCATTGACAGAGTTAGTACCAAAGAAATTTACACCGCCTCCTTGGTTGAGGTAAATGGTAGTCGCAGAAGTAGTCGCCACAGCAGTAGGCACAGGGCCAGGAGTAACCGTAACCGTGGTACTCGTCACTTGCCCAGAATTATCACGGGCTTCTACGGTATAGGTTCCTACACTAAGGTTATTAAAAACAGTAGACGTTTGGTAAGCGCCGCCATCTAGACGGTATTCTGTACCTCCTGTACCACCAATACTACCCACACTAACACTTGCGTTTGTTTCTCCACATTTCAAAGTGGTACCAAATGCCCCCAAGGTCAAGGAGCGCGTTTGATTCATACAAAAAGTCGTGGTGTCAGAAGAACCATACGCATCGTTCCAAGCAAGGGTATCGCCGTTGGCGTTGGTTAATAGATAATAGCCTGTTCCATTGGTACAACACAAGCCATTCCCTCCCAAATCTCGGATGATAAATTCGTAACAACCCGTATCCAAACAAATAGAACGCTGGATAAAGTCTCCGCTGTTGTTGCTCAAGGCAAACAAAGGAATAGAAGCGACGGTTGTTCCCGACGTGGTTCTCAAGATCCAAGAGACATCAGAAGGCATATTGTCTAACTGAAGGCTCAACGTGACTACATTCGGTTCGTAATCTACGGCCACTACTTTCTGGATGCTATCCACACCGTTTCGGTTTTGAACGACTAAAGTAGCGCTGTACAAGCCCGCTGCGGGGTACAAGACCTTGGGATTTGCCAACGTAGAAGTACTCGGAGAGCCTCCTGGGAAATGCCAAATCCAACCTGGGGCATTGTCCACAGAACGATCTTCAAACGCTATAGAATCGCCCAAGCAAACGGCATCTGCTTGGTACGCAAAGTTGGCGACAGGGGCAGTGGTTAAAGGTGCTTTCAATGGCGCTTCCCAAATTCCACGACCATAAGTACCCGCGCGAATTTTTCCAATGCTGTAGTTAATTTCAAAATCGCGAACGATTACATTGGGTAGACCGTCCATGAAGGGCTGCCAATTGACCAATAAACTATCGGTGTAATAAATGCCGACATCGGTTCCAATATAGAGCGCGTTGTCAGAATTTTTTTGGTAAACCAAACAGTTGACAGGCAAGTTGGGTAAGTTACGCGTCATGTTCACCCAAGTAGTACCGCCATCTTCTGAGGTATACACCTTATTGGCAGGAGATGTTCCCGAAAAGGTCACCCAAATTTTCAAGGGATTAGTAGGATGAACCGTAATGGAGGTAATCATATTGTTGGGCAAGCCCGAAGAAATTGAAACCCAGTTGGCTCCTGAATTAATCGTGCGGTAAATATCGGTTCGGGTGCTGGCGTAGAAGTGGGTATAAGGAGTAGAAGGTGCCAGCGCCAAGTTGCGAATGTTATTATTGCCGCTAAACGTAGAAATCGGCTGTTCACTGATTCCACCATCAAAACTCAAATACACTTGATCGTATCCCGCCAATAAAAAGCCGTGGTCACTGGGGTGCATTATCATGGGCGTTACCCAATCCCCCGTCCCTCTAGGGCCATTAAAAATAGGATTAAAGGTATAACCACCATCCGTAGAGAGGTTAAAATTTCCGTATTGAGAACTGCTAATGATTAAGTTAGAATCGGAGGGCGACATCAAAACCTCCATCCCATCGCCACCATTAGTGTGTAGGGCAGAGTTGTCACTAATTAAATTACAACCATTATCCTGCGTTCCACCCATGATTTTGCCTGGTACTAATTCTGAGCCTGCAATGCGGTAAAACTGTGTAATACTTAACCCATCTGATAGGTCGGCGAAGGTAACACCATTATTAACGGATTTGAAAATTCCTCCATCACTACCACAGTAAAGGTTGTTGCCAAACATCTCTAAGACATGAATATCGGCGTGGGTATAAGCAATTCCTGGAGGGTAATACCAGTGCGACTTGATGTTCAAGGTTACCCCACCATCTAGAGAGTTCCAGACATTGATACCCCCAACATACACCTCATCGGCATTGGTAGGAGACACACACAGGGCCATATCGTACCAACTTTGTCCAGAAGTAAGGTCTGCCCCAGCGGCATCATAGGCAAAAACATTAGGCGAATTAGACTGTAAGGTAAACGACATTCCAGCATTGATAGAGCGATACAAGCCGTAAAAGCTAGAGTTGGTCGCTTCACCACATAGGAAATAAACAATGTTAGGATCGGCCTCCGAAACCGCAATTTCTGCGCGATTAATGTCACCAGGATTGGGCAAGCCTGTCGAGATCGTTGTCCACAAAGAACCGCCATTCGTAGAAACGGAAAAATCGTCATCTGCCAAGTAAATCGTTTGTGGATCACCAGGCTTCAATTCTAAATCGCGGCAACGACCTGAGCGCAACAGCGACCAAGTTTGTCCTGCGTCCGAACTTCTATAAAAACCCGCCGAGCTGGCAACAAATACAATACTTGGATTGGTAGGGTGAATAATAATACGGTAGATTCTAGTACCAAATAAGCTGGCATTACCCAAAGACAAGGCATTCCAGTTTTGCCCCCCATCAATGGATTTGAGGACACCAATACTATAGGTATCTCCTCCATCATCATCTCCTGTCCCTAAATAAATAACATTGCTGTTACTATAGTCCACCGCGATGGCCGAAACCCCTAATGCTTGCAATTGATCGGTGAGTACCGTCCAAGTCTGCCCTGCATCGGTAGATTTCCAACAGCCTCCAGAAGGTGCACCAATATAAATGGTATTGGGATCATTCGGATCTTCTGTTACTGCATTGACACGGCCATTACCAGGGTTGTAAGAAGAAGACGTCCAGTTATTAGGCCCCATTGGTGTCCATTGGTTGGAGCGGCTCCCCGATTTTTGAACGCCTTGAACATATTTTCTTTGAAAGGCGAGGTGTTCGCGCCAAGCATGGTTTTGTGGAGGGCGAATGCCATGTGGATAGACTCTTGGTTCCCAAAAGGCTTCCCAGCGTTTGTACTGCTTGTAGCCGTAACCGCGTTTATACGGGCGATCTCCCCAGGCTTCGTTAAAGGCATTTTGAACCTCATAAAAATTCACTGAACGATCTTGCATCATATCTGCCCACGGTTGTGCCCAAAGAGTAGCACTAGCCCCGCAGCAAAAGATACAAATTAATAAATAACGGATTCCTGTCATGGTCATAAAAAGTTGATAGTGAGAATGGAGTTAAGATAAGTATTGGATTGGGGGTACTAGGACATTATTAGACCGTTAACATTGAATTAACGGTACTTAAACGCAATGGAGTGTGCTGCTTTTGTGGAGAGGGAATACGAAATTACGCAAAAAATAGGAAAAGTAAGCTATAATTTTGTCAGAACTAGAGCGTAAGGGATAATTTTAGATAATAAAAATCCCCGCTGCTTGGGAGCAGCGGGGAGTCGTTATAAGAGCGAGGAGTTAATCTTCTTTCGCCTCTTTTTCGATGCCACTATAATGGCCTTTGTATAAAAGAATGGTGACCGCAGTAGAGTCTTCGTTGTATTCCTCCGTCTTACCATCTTCTTTGATAATCGTAAGATGCAATTTTTCTACGATGGCTACTAGTTTGGGAACTTTGTCATAAGTATCCGCTTGCCAATCGTCGTTTAATAGATCATTAGCAAACTTCGTTAGATTATCTTCGGTCGCGCCCTCTTCTCCAAAGTCTATTAATTCCGCAATAGCGTTTTGTATGTCTTTGCTTTGGTCGCTATAATCCAATATAGCGTTTAGCACACGTTCTTTAACGGCATCGGTTTTTTTGCCAAGACCATACGCAATAGAGCCAAAGGTACACCTGCCATCTCCTTTTACAGAAATAACTTGCAACCCTTCTTTTTCCAAGTAACTAGCCTGCGCTTTAGAGACACTAACGGAGTTAACCGTCACTGCCTTTTCCTCCACAGGCTTATTAGCATTACTAACAAGTTGTTCCAGTTCTAATTTGGAACTAGAAGCCTTTTCTTCTAGCGTCGAAATATCCTTTTTGTAGGCTTTTTGTTGAACCGTTAGCTCCTTGATTTCGAGTTTCGTTCGGAGATGTCTTAACATAACTCGTATTTCCCCTCGGCTATTTAATTTTTCAATACCTAGTTTGTCAAGAAGCGCCCTCAAAATAGCTTTTTCCCCCTCCAATTTCCAGAGGTCCTTATCGGTTTCTAACACATCTAGGAGCGCATCTCCTCGTTCTTTGTCTTTATGTTCTCCTTCTCCACCAACTTTACCTCCCAATCCTTCTACCGCCTCTTCACTCTCATCCGCCTCTTTTTCCAGTTGTCTAATCTCTTTATTAATCTCTGATAAGTGCTTTCTTTCTTTTTCTAACAAGAGCTTATTTTGCACCTGCATAGTTTCTTGATGGCGCAGCTTTTTTTGATACTCACTAGCGTTATCCATGAGGGTAACTATCCAAAGTTTGGTGTCTTTCTCAAAATGCTTGTATGCCTCTTCCAAGTTCTTCTCAACACTAGCTCTAGTGCCTGCGATCAGTTCGATCAATAAACGCGCGGCTCCTTGCAAGGCAACTACGGGCTCGTTTTGATTGGCGCGGGCGATGCAGGTATCAGACACACTGCCAATAAAAGAAGTAATTAGATTGATACAAACACCTGCACTTGATATACCAAGCGTGGTCGTGGCGATGCTCGAAGCAATCGAACCAACATCGGCCACAAAAGTGCTTTCCCGTTTATTAGAATCGGTTAAGGTGCCGCTAATCGTATGCGCTTTGCTGGGATCTTTGGAGGCTCCTACATCAGGCAATTCTACCCCCAAATGTTCCAAAACAGTAACGGCGATGCCGCCTACGCCAATCAATCCACCTATACCAGTAACCGTAGATTTGACGACATTAGACCAGAAAGTTCTGGAAGCCGCGCTATCTTGATATTTCTGCGCTTTTTTAGAGATGTCACTCTGAAAGGTGCGAGCGGCATCTTCCAAGCTGTCAAAAATATAAATGATGTTAGATTTTTCATCTTGCAGCTGCTCCCTAATGCCCATGATGGCTTTTTCTTTCTGTGCAACAGAAATCGTTACACTGTATTGATCCTGCTCCAAGAGTACTTTGCCAAACTTATCTCTAGTCATTTTCAAAACACCAACGTAGTTCTTGTGTAAAGTATTACAGAGGTGCAAAAACTTATTGCGCTGTTGGGTAATCGGATCCTCACTCGTTAACTTATCCCCAATTTGCTTTTTAGTATCCTCCAAATCAGATTTGGCGTAGGTCTTCATAAAAGCATTGACCCGTTCGGGTACCGTATTTTCGAAAAAATCCTCCTTTGACAGCTTCTCTTTTTTTGTATTAATATCCTTGTGTACGATTTTATAAACAAGTAGTTTGACCAGCTCCTCTTTTCTGAATTCTAGGTTGATGTGGTATTTTTCTGCCCCCGTTTCAATTTCCCGTTCTATAGCCGTTTCTAAGGCTTTTATCAGCGCATCGGTGTCTGAAAAACCTAATTGTGCTACACTAGCATTGTGTAAAAGAGAAAGTTCTGTCTCTACACTTTTCTCTAAATCCTCTTTTTTGTCTTTTGGATCAACTACCAAGTCCTTCTCTTCGTCTTTTGAATCGTCCTCTTCTTTACCTTTCGAATCAACTACCTCTTCGTCCTTTTTGTCTTTTGGTAGCTTTTCCATCTCAACAACGACTTCACTGGAATCAACCACCTCTTCGTCCTTTTCATCTTTCGAATCAACTACCTCTTCGTCCTTTTTGTCTTTTGAGCGCTCGTCTTCTATCTCAATATTAACTTCACTGGGTTCAATTTCTGAGGAGGGGGAATAATTCCCTTCTCCCTTTTCTAAGTCTAGTTCTTTTGGATCAACTTCGTTGGAAGAACTTTCACTGAGTCCAAGACTTTCTGTTATCCCGTTTGCAACAGATGCTAGGCTTGAAAACAAACCGCCAAACATTCCTTCTTCTTTTTTCTCACTCATGATTATAATGTTTTAGCGTATTCTTGAATTTTTTCATTAGCCGCAATTAATGCCGCATAACCTTCTTTGGTGTACGTTTGTTCCAGCGCCGTTTTTTTATCCCACCAATCGGTATAAAATGGCTGCATACCTTTCCAAGCATCGAGTGCTTTTCTATACTCCTCCGTAACATTAGTAAGAGTTTCTGAGGGAGGTAAGCCCGCTTTTCTACTAGCGGCGCGCCAAGTATTGATGTTGGCGGCATATTTTAGGAGGTTTTGATTAATGTCATCAGGAGTCTGGTCCCCATCAAAATCATTGATGTATTGTTCGAAGTTTCTAAGGACATTCTCATAATAGTTCAACTCTTCCGCTTCAAAGGCCTTTCTTTTTTCTGCTAAGGGGTCGGTCGATGATTGGGGGGCGGCTTTTTTAGAAGCGGGACGTTTGTTGAGTTTGGCATCCCAGTGGTCGTAGAGTTTTTGCCCTTGCTGCAAGGCAGGGTTGGACGAGTACTCCAAATCCGCATCCATAACGTCCGTCTTCCATTGCCCCGTTGTTTGTCTAAGGGAGCTCAGTAAGCCTCTTCGGTCAGCCGCTAGGCGAATGACTTGTGCCCCTTCGCCAGCTGCTTCGCTTTTTTCAAATTGCTGTTGCAAGGCCGTAAACTGTTTGTGCTGCGTCAAGAAGGTTTTGGCCAATTCCAAGGCAGCGGCAGTAGAAGCGTCTTCACTACCTGCCTCAGCAGTTACCTGACTAGTCGCCTCTGGCCAGCCTTCCACCACTTCAAAAAATACTTTGGGTTTCATACGTTTAAAGACCTTTGCCAACGGTTTTAACGTTTGTGGCTTTGCCAATTGTCCCTTTTCTGGCAAAAGTTGCACGTTGGCTTTGTCGCCCTCCAAAGTGATTTGGCAGGTTCCATAACAGTAATCTTTTAGGGTAATCGTCTTGCTGCCTTTGATCCATTTTACCCAGTCTTTGGTATTGCCTACATAAAAAAGCGGCTGTTCCTCAGATTTCGGTTGTTCTTTCCAGTCGAGTTGTTCTCCTGCTATGAGAATATAGTCAAGAGGCTCTGTTTCTCCGTCGAGTGACGGTAAGGTTTTTTTGAGTAACCCTTCATAGTTATTGTAGGATAAGCCTTCCAGCTTTTTCACACTCCCTAACTTTGTTTTCATAAATAAGATGTTTTAGTTGAAATTAAATAGTAGTTACATAATTCATCTAGTAAAAGGTTATGCTGACATAACTTTTTAGCACTTACAAAAATAGCAATGGGGGAGGTATCAATATAAGAAAAATAGCTAGGTAGGAGGCGATTTTAGAAGTAATTATGGCCAAATTTTATTTAATTTACTTAATAATTAACACTTTACTAATTTTGAAATAACAACCAAAAACTACCAAAATTATTGGACTAAATTGCTTTTAGTATTCAAATAAAAAAATATAAACAGTAGTCTAGAACAGTTCGGTACCGATAAAAACAAAAAAGTATACCCTTGCCCGTTGTTTGGCAGCGTATACTTTTTGTAAAGGAATCTATTGGCGTTGGTTAAACATTCTCGCGAATCCAAGCCGCAATTTTAAAACAAGGGGAGTCGTTGCCGTAGTACCCATGGCGGCCCTCCTCTAGATCCTGTAATACTTTATCAACAGCCGCTTGACGAATCGTGCCATTGTCCACCAAATCGGTATGGGCGTGGTTTTTTCCAGTGAAAGTAATACCGTTTTTGTGTTGGTGAATGTGCGGATCTTTATTCCCATCGGGAAAATAGCTATCAGGCATAATAAATGATTGGTGAATTGCAGTAGACAGGAGGTTCCCGTCCAGCTAATTCTTGTTAAAAAATAGATTAAAAAGTATAAATTTTATACTATTGTTAAAGGTCCGAAGCAAAAACGATTCGAAGACCACTGCTTGTTGTAGACCTCGTGTTGTTGTTTGTTCTTGCTGTGGAGGAAGCTGCTCTAGTGCGCGTTCTAGCAATTCAAAGGCTTCTTTTAGGGTGGAGATGATTTTGTTTTCGAGTTGGAGGGGCTTGCTGTTTTGGCGATTAAAGGCCTCGAAAAGGATTTTGGCAATGCCCGCTTTGTCATTGGCGGCGTTCAACTCCAGTAGCAGTGCCTTCAATCCATGCGCCAGTGCTTTGGTCAAAACCAACTCTTTGGAGAGCACTTGAAGTTGAATAGAAAACTGAGTAATCTGGTTCCCCATTTCTTCAATTTGAATCTCCAAATCGTGAAGCTGTTGTTCGTGCTGGTGGACTTGTTGGTCTAAATTGGAGCGTTCTGCTAAGTAGAGGCTTTGTTCTTTTAGCCCGTGCTGAATATCATCCTGCAACTGTCTGATGTCCCCATTAATACCCGCGATTTCGCTGACCAAATTACTGATACTTTTGGTAAGCCCCGTCAGATGTGCCACCAAGCCGATTAGACCAAAGTATTTGGTAACTTCCATCTTTTTCTCCATGTCGGCTTTCTCCGATAACTTGCGTTGGCGTTGTGCATTCATCACAATACGAGCCTGGTATTGAGCGTCTATCTGCTGTTCTAACTCCTGTAGCTTACCTTTTATACCCGTCAGTACTTCCCGCAAGTTTTGCTCTTCTGCTTTGACCTGTTTTTGGTCTGCATAAAGGATGTTACGGGTTTCGTACGCTGCCGCATTTTTTTGTTGAAGCTGCGTTTCGGTTTGTTCCGTCAAGGTCACGTGGGTCGTAATAGTGTCAGAAAGTTCTACTACTGCTGTTTGGAACGACAGAATTTGTGCTTCAGACAATTCTTGATAGCGCAAGGCTAGCAGTTGATTGATTTGCTGAACGTGTTGTTTGACTAAGGGTAAATAACTCATAGGACTAATAAGATTAGATTGTAAAAAAAGAGCTAAGCAATGGTCCCCTTATCGGAAATTTAGTGCGCGAGTAAACCATTACTTAGTACAGAAAAAAAGAGATTAGCTGGTCTGTGTTCCACGATTCTTAATGATTTCTTCCATCTCTTTTACCAATTCTTCGTCTTCCTTATTTTGTTTGGCTTCTGCATCAGAATAGCGGTCTTTTTCATCGTTGATGTAACCCAATAGTGTTTTGGCCAAGGAGGGGGCTAAGCGGCGCGCACCATCAATAGATGCATTTTTGATGCTACTAATTTCAATATTGCTCAGTACTTTTACACGCGCTTCATTGGCCTTTTCGCTGTAGAGCGCACAAATTTCTTGGAGTGCCTTCCAGCGACAGGCATAATCAATAGCAGGTAGCAAAAAGACAGGATTGTAATATTGTCTAAGCTTGACTTTGAGATCCATCTTTTGGTACATCTCCAGTTTGTTGATAAACTTGGGATTGGCCAAGCCCTCGCAGTATTGTGCCAAGCCCTTCCAGAAATGGGTAGCGGTTTTGAGGGTGACCACTACTTTGGAGAGTGCCATAATAGCTTGATTGAGGGATTCTACCGTAATTCTCAAAATATCTTCGTCCGATTTGGCATTTTTAATCGATTCAGAGAACTGTCTGATGTTGCCCAAGATGCCGCGCTTTTCTTCTCGAAGTTTATTGCGTTGTTGTCTCAGTTCGGCGACTTCTTTTTTAGCAGCAGCAGCAGCCGTTGCCGCAAATTCTTGTTGTTTGTTGAGTTGCTCCGTCAAGGCTGCCATACTCTTGTTGAATTGTTCTTCGGCAGCCTTGTAACCAGCGACGGCCTTATCGCGTTTGGCTTTGGCTTGTTCTTGCTCGGCTTTCTTTTGAACTAAAGCTGCTTCGGCCGCCTCAATTTTCTCTTTTAATGCTTCTTTTTTCTTTTTATCTTCTTCCTCTTCGGCTTTTTTCTCCAATTCTTTTTTCACCGCCTCGGAGACTTTAATTTCTCCCTTTTTTTCTTCGAGCTCCTCTTCGGCTTTGTCCGCCTTTTCTTTGGCTTCTTTTACGGGCTTTTCCTCCACGGTTTTTTTATCTTCGATGTTGGATTTAGTCGTTGTCACAGCTGCTACGGCGTTCATCATCAGGGTTTGTTTCATCGTCATCCCCGCAACCACGGTAGAGGCTATGGCTCCTACACCATTGGCAATAACAGAGGTCATTCCCATCACCATATCCATGATTTGCGCTTCTTTTGCATCAGCCTTAGCTTCTCCCAATTCCTCTTCGGCTTCTTTGATGTCCTCCGTCAAGCTCTCCAACCGCTCGGCTGCTGCTTTTAAATTGGCCACCGTTTCTCTTCTTGCGGCAGCTTTGGCTTGAGCCTCCTTGTTGTTGACATTGCGGCGCTCAATCGTATCGCCATGAATTTCTTGTGCCTTGTCGGCCATTTTTTCGAAACTAGTCGCTAGTTCGTCCGATCTATCGGCCATTTTTTTGGCAGAAGCCCCTATTTCTTTTAGCATGGTAATGGCCATTCCTTCTTGGCAATTGAAGATTGCTTGGTAGACCGTTACCATATTGGTCATGCAAAGGTCACATTCGTTTTTAAACAGCACCATAGTCAAGGTCGTATCGCTACACAACTTTTCTAAGTCGGATTGTAAGTTGGAAATGTCTTTTTGTAACCCTACTTCTCCTGCCACACCATTAAACGCCAAGTAAAGCAAATCAGCACATAGGTTTAGGTTATTAATAACCTCGCCTAGATCCATGTTATTCAAGACCTCTTTCTTCCGTTTTGCCAACATAGCAGGAACAAGCGGGGGATTCCCCTCCAAATCGTAGGGCACGTTATCAATCAAAAAATTAACAGGGTAAAAATCTCCTAATTCCTTGCCGTCTAGTTCTAAGGTAGTATCAGGAATGGTCAAGCTAAATTCTCCCATTTTATGAGTGCGAGACTTAATAAATAAATCAGACATGGTGGAAAAGTTTTGGGATGGGTAGCTTCGGCATAGCCATTAGCTTGCCTGTCTAATGAAGGCTCATTAGAACTAAAAACTACCAATCGATGAAAATAAATGAGGTAAGCGCGCAACAGGAAGCCAAAAAAGTAAGCGTCGCTTCCTGTAGAGTGCCTTACAAAGGTAGCGTAGAGAACGCTGTTATTTGTGCCCCCTAATGGGTAGATTAGAAGATACCGTCAAACACGTACAAGAGAACTAATTAACGGGGCGGCACTACCAACTGACTGCTATCCACCTGCCCCAAACAATACAAATAACCATTGCGAGAAGCGACATACAAGCGCCCCTGATCGACCACAGGCGTGGATTCACAGCGAATTTTGACTTGCTCCCTAAAAGAGAAACTCCGCTGCTCGGCATCCCACTCAAACCGAGAAATGCCTTGGCTGGTTGCTGCAATCAATTGCTTGCCCACCCAAATTGGTGTCGAGATAGAAGGGCCAACTTGGTACTTAAAGACCAATTGTGGCTGTGGCAAATAGATACTGGTATCAAAGCTTGGACGCGGCGCGGCCGCCTCTAGCACATCCGTATTGAGTACATACAAAAAGCCATCAATACCCACAAACGCCGCCATATTGGGCTCGTCTTTGTTTTTATAATGCACATTGACGGCCACCGAACCCACTACGCCGCCTTTCCACGTGGCAAATTCAAAGTCAGGCGTTGGAAAATACCACTGGGCGGCTTGTGCAGGCGGCAAGCTAGGATCTAACTTCAAAATACCGCCCTGCCCTTGAATGTATTGTTTCTCAATGGGAATCAAGAGGCAGCTATCCGCCGTTACCACAGGGGTGCCATCCATGTCCGCGCCTGTAAAATATAGCCAGTCCAAGCTGTCTTTTTCTAAATTATACCCCCACACACGGCCTGCCCCCGAAGAAAGGTAAATCCGTTTTCCTAGGAGCGTAGGCGAAGCCTCTGTAACCAAATTACGGCCGTGTGTTAGGCGGTCGGCGGGGCGGTAGAGGGTGTCGCTTTGGCGATAAATGTAAGGTTGTAGCAACTTTTGGCGTAGGCTGGCTTTTTGGGGATTGGGATCAAAAATGGTAAAAATGCTGTTCTCCAAACCCAAATAGGCCGTATCGTTCAGAATCAAGGCCGAAGCATCTACATCGCGGCTATAACTGTGGGTTTGCCCACTGCTCAGCTGCCAGCGGTCTTGGCCTGTGGCAATAGAAATAGCGCGGAAGCTCGGCACCGTCGTCGAGTACAGGCTCTTGCCCGCGCGGCTCCCCTGCAAAACAAGGGCAACATCTTGGAGAGAATCGGCTGTGTTTATTCAGCCAAATACTTCCCTGTTCCTTTGATTACATCGTCGAACGCGTATTGCCAAACCAACTTTCCTGTAGCCGCCTCTATTTTTTTTAAGTGATAATCATAAGCGCCTTGCAAGAGGTATTTTCTACCGTTTTCTACGAACAAAAGCGGCTGCCCTGTCCAGCCTGCTCCTTTCCAAGTTTTGGTTTCTGCTCCGACTTTGGTGGTGCCTTTTCCTAAAAAAAGCTTCCAAATAGTTTGTAAGTGGCTGGGCGCACTGTCGCCGTAATAATTGCGAGAAGGCAAGTGTAAAAAGGTGCTGTTGAGTACGTGAATGCTATAGTAACTGCTATCGGGTTGTAAAAAATTACCAACATAAGCGCTAGCAGCAGCAGGCACCAACGCATCACTAGGCGGGGCAGGAGGGGGGACAGATAAGGGCGGCTCTGGCCGATAGTCCAAGTACAAATGGGTAAGGACACCGAGGGCAAACACGGTACTAAAAATGATCAAAACCAATAAAAAACGCTTCCAAGTCATGTGCAAATCGTTGTGTTGGTTGCTCCAAGATAGATAAAAAGTGTTGGAGCGGATTCATTTTTTGGGGTTTCCCGCTCAAGGTGCGGTATTTAGCCACAAAAAAAGGTAACTTTGGGCATCTATTCACTCTAGTTTTACCATTTGGTTATGAAGATGCGCAGTATTACTCCAGGCGAGATTGCCACCAAAGATTTACACCAATTTATTGTAGGCGCTATCGCTCCGCGTCCCATCGCTTTTGTCTCTACAATAGACGAAAATGGCGTGGCCAATATTGCCCCCTACAGTTTCTTTAACGCTTTCAGTTCTAATCCACCTGTGTTGGTATTTTCGTCTAACCGCCGTGTGGATAACAACGAAACAAAGGATACGTTACACAATGTAGAACTCAACCAAGAGGTGGTTGTAAATGTTGTTAATTATAGTATGGTGCGCCAAATGTCCTTAGCCAGTATTGCCTATCCTTCAACAATTAGTGAATTTGATAAATCGGGCTTAACGCCAATTGCCTCCGAGCTGGTCAAACCTTTTCGGATTAAAGAATCACCTGTACAATTTGAGTGTAAAGTCAGTGAGATTATTACCTTGGGAGAACACGGTGGTGCAGGGCATTTGATTATTTGTAATGTCGTGAAATTGCACCTCAACGAAGCAATATTAGACGGCGAACGCATTGACCCCCACAAAATTGATTTGGTTGGTCGCTTAGGCCGTGCGCACTACGTCCGTGCCAGTGGCGAAAGTATCTTTGATGTGTATCAATCGGTGGTGAAACCCGCTTTAGGATTTGACCAACTGCCCGAACATTTGCGCAACAGCGCCGTCTTGACAGGCAACGAACTGGCACAGATAGCAGGCTTATATGATTTTCCAACGGAAGCGTTGATTGAGGAATTGATGCAGAGTGAGGAAGTGACCAAGGTCTTAATTTCGGTAGAAGAACCAGGCGATGAGCTCTTGAAAGGCTTGCACGAGCTTGCTAGAAAAGCACTGGAAGCAGGGCAACCCGAACGCGCATTTGGTTTAGCGCTACTATTTAATTATATTGGATGACAGCGAATTGCCTCTTTTAAAATGATTTGTTATAAAAAATAACTCTATGGATAGCTCTCCTCAACACCGTTTGCCCAAGCATATCAAAAACTGGCTCAAAAAAAAGGCATCCCAAAAGCCCCTAGAAGGCTATTTGAACGCTCAAGAGGAAATTGATTGCTTCCAAGTGGGGAGTTTGACGTTGCAACAAAACCACCAAGAACAGCAATTAAAAGTGCGCTTGGCGGAGCAGCT
This sequence comes from uncultured Saprospiraceae bacterium, assembly GCA_963837355.1. Lineage (GTDB taxonomy): Bacteria > Bacteroidota > Bacteroidia > Chitinophagales > Saprospiraceae > Aureispira. Next base: position 695,845 of record CAWIMY010000002.1, read on the forward strand.
AGGAGTAGAGCCTACGCAACTGTGTTTGGGCAGCAGCCCGCAGAGCTTACGCGGTTTGTTGTTACAGATTATTGCCGAGGGCAAGCGCGATAACTGTATTGGTTTTTCGCCACAGCGCCCACAAACACAGCAGCTTTTAGAGTTGCACCAAATCAAACAAACCCTACTGCCCTTGTACCATTTGGCAGAATTGCCCATTTATGACATCAAAGAGCACGTAGATTTTCAGACCAAATTATTGGTGTTGGAACATCCCAATGCAGTAACGGGGGCGCTTTTGCAACGATTTGACTTGGTCGATGTCGTGACGGCATTTGAAAGTTGGGTATTAATTGATGAATCGGCTATTGGTACAACACCACAAGAGAGTGTCCACAGCATTGTGAATACCTGTGATAATGCGCTCGTCTTACAGCGTACTGTTGGTGGCCTCGCCGTTTTTTTTGCCCATCCTGAGATGGTCGAAGTGCTAGAACGCTGTCGCCCTGCTTTGCCCTTGGCACAGCTGCAACAAGCTACAGCAATACTGGCGTTACCCACCAATACAAAAGAAATGGCCTTGGTTTTGGCCAACTTAGAAAAAGAGCGACAGCAACTCAAAACGGCACTAGAAACCTTGCCTTTTGTCCAAAAAGTCTACCCGAGTTCTACCAACACGCTGCTAATAGAAGTAACAGATGCGGATGCCGTGACAAACTTTTTGCGCGATTCAGAACGAATTTTGGTTTATCGTGTTCCATCTATGGAGGACTTGCAAGAAGGTATTCGCCTGACACTAGGCACTCCGCTCGACAACTTGCGCTTGCGCAAAGCACTGGAACAACTCCCTGAAAAAATGAATCCCCCACGGGCATTCTGGGGCGATGTCTCCAAAGGCTTACGCAAAGCGGGTGCTTTTCTAGGATTTTTTAAGAAAATACTAGGCGTATAGGGCGGCTCTTCTTGGTAGGTTCCTATCCATTTCAACCATCAAATCAAACAATTAATACACTAGAATGAGAATTATACTCTTCACGGGAAAAGGAGGCGTTGGGAAAACTACCACAGCGGCCGCCACGGCTCTGCAATGTGCCAAAGAAGGCTTAAAAACATTAGTCGTTTCTACCGATCCCGCGCACAGTTTATCCGATGCCCTTAATGTAGAATTAAAACCTGAACCTACCGTCGTAACCGACAATTTATGGGGACAAGAATTTGATGTCTATTATTCGATGAAAAAAAATTGGGACAATATGCGCCACCTCATGACTGCCGTGTTCAAATGGCGGGGGGTAGACAACGTTGTTGCCGAAGAATTATCGGTCTTACCAGGCATGGAAGAAGCTTCCGCATTTTTGTGGATTGAGCAATATTACCGCGAGGGATTCTACGATGTGCTCATTATTGACAGCGCACCAACAGGCGAGACGTTGACGCTCCTGACACTGCCTCAAGTCATGCAGTCTTGGTTGACCAAGGCTTTTCCAGGGCAGAAGTTGATTATCAAAGCAGTAGGAAAAATCCTAAAAACGACCAAAGGTATTCCTTTGGAAGAAGGGGTAGAGGAATTGAAAAATCTATTCGACAAGCTGGAAGATGTACAAAAAATCATGCTCAATCCTGAGGTATGTTCGATTCGAATTGTCGCCAATCCAGAACGCATGGTCATTCAAGAAGCCAAGCGCGCATATACTTATCTCAATTTGTATGGCTACAATGTGGATGCGGTTATTGTCAATAGAATCTTGCCTGAATTAGCAGGAGTAGCAGGCAGTGTTTTTGAACAATATGTCAAATCACAAGGACATTACCTACAAGACATTGAAGAGAGTTTTCAACCGTTGCCAATTTTCAAAGTACAGCACCAAGGCCAAGAGGTTTTTGGCTTAGAATTATTGGATAAGATTGGCAACGCGATCTACGGCGAGCGCAATCCTGCCGAGATTTACCACAATGAAAATCCTTTCAAAGTAGAGGAGTTTGATGCCTATTATAAGGTGTCGATGTATTTGCCTTTTATCGGCGAATCGGATTATACCCTCAACAAATTTGGCGATGAATTGGTGATCGGCATTGGTGGCCGCAAAAAAAGCGTACTCTTGCCTCGCTTTGCCAATTTCTTACAGCTAGAAGGCCATGCGTTCAAAGACTCTTGGCTTCACATCCGCCTCATGAAAGGGGAAGAATAAAAGGAAAGTAGGCGGTAAGAAGTAAGGCGCAATTGCAATTGCGCCTTACTTCTTACCGCCTGTTTTTTATCAAGCAAAAATAGCAGCTAAATCCACCTCGCCCAAATGCTGGACAACCGCTCTAGCACCTGCTTGCGTCAACTCTTCCGCAGAATAACTACTCACCACACCAATAGGACACATGCCACTATCGCGCGCGGCTTCCATACCCGTTACACTGTCCTCAAAAATCCAGACCGAAGGAAAATCTTCTTCAGTGAGTCCCAAGCCGCTCGGCCAAGCTCAAATAAGGCTCAGGAGCGGGCTTTGGATGAATGTAATCTTCCAAGCCCAACACGGTCGCAATGGTCAAGCCGTGGCGCTCCAAGGTTTGCCGAACGAATGGGCGGGGCGCATTGCTGGCAATTCCAAAAGGCAACGTACCTATTGAGAGTTGCTGCAATAAGGCTTTTGCGCCCGTCAAAAAAGGTGGAATCTCCGCTTGCGCTAACAAATGTTCCAGTTTTAAGTCCATATAGGCTTCTGCTTGTTCGGCATTGCCATAAGTAGCACTAAAATACTGGGCGATGTCTTTGGGCGAGCGTCCCCGCAAATGAGGCGGAAAGGCCCAACGCCATTGTTCCACAAGGCATGTGCAGCAGACTGCCAAGCGCGTCCATGCGCTTGTTTGCTTTCCGCAATCACCCCATCAAAATCAAACAATAGGGCTTTCGGGGTGGGCAGTTTCGAGAGGGGCAGTGGTAGTGTTGATTGTAACATTAAATAGTTCGGCTAAGTAGTGATTTAAGAATTTACCGGTCGGGTCAAGTTCTGCCCGTTTTGCTTTAAAGGCTTCCCATTTGGGATAAAGTTCGCTCAACGCTTGGTCTTTGGCTTTGAAACGTTTGCCCCAATGTGGACGGCCACCATGCTTCAAGAATATTTCTTCCACAACATCAAAGGCTGCGTAAGTATCGGCATTATCCGCATCGCGTGTTACACAACCCACGGTCACACAATCCTCCCCATAGGCATAACTCAACCAAGCATCGTCTTGGCGCACAAAGCGCACATCCATAGGAATGTGTACAAACGCGGGATTGTCCCAACTATCCAAGGCTTTTTTCAATTCCTTGAAGACGGCTGGAAAGCGCGATATGGCGATGGTCGGATTCGGCCAATTCTAATGTTCCACTGCGTGATTTGGTGACGGTGGCATCGTACAATGTTCCTTTGCTTTCCTTCTCGGTAGAGAAAAATAATCCCTGAATCATGCGGTTGGCAAAAGGAGTCAACTTAGGAAAACGCGTGGTATATTTATAGAGCCATTTAGAGACTTTACGGCGATGTTTTAAATAATTGGGGCCAGTGTTTTCTTGCACTGGCTTATTCGCATCAATGCGGTCGCCCAAAATCACATAACCGTGATTAGTATGTGGCATCCATAGCACGCGCGTAAAATCATGTTCGGCCAACAAACGTGGATAATTACTGACCCAATCTTTATCTTTCATGGGTTTTTCTCGCAAGTGCAGGGTATAAACGGGCTCGCAGGCCAATGTGATTTCTGAAAAAATGCCCAAAACGCCCAAAGAAACGCGGATGGCATCCATTAGGGGGTCGCCTTCGCTGACGCTTCGAATAGAGCCATCGGCCAAAATAAAACGGCAGTGGATCATGTACGAAGACAACAAATGGCCATCGCGACCAGTGCCGTGGGTGCCTGTCGCCAACGCACCACCTAGTGTTACCGTATCAATATCAGGTAAACAGGGAATGCTCCAGCCTTTTTCTTGAATAGCATTGATAAGCGTTTTTAGACTAATCCCCGACTGCACGGTAATGTGTCGTTTTTCTAGATCGTAAGAGAGTATTTGGTTGTAAGTGGTGTTGTCAATTAAGGTAGCTGTACCAGCGGCAATATCGGCAGACGATTGTTTAGAGCCAAAAACGCGCACCTTTTCAGGAGCATTTTTGATGGCTTGTGCGAGTTCTTCTTCGCTGCGAACTTGGTGCAACTGCTCGTAAGGGTGCTGAACATTGTTGTTCCAACTCACCCATTGTTTCGTATGGTTTGTCTTAGACATGGTGTTTGTTTAAAAATGATTAGAAAAAGACTTTTCATTTATGCGGTACTTCAGCCCGTTCCGATTGCTTGGAAAAAGGAAAGCGAGTCACCAAAAGCGAAGCGCTCCGAAGTATAACGAGTAAGCTATTGGTCTTGTTTAAGCAACTTGGTTGCTGTCCTATACTGGTATAGGACAAACGGGGTCAATAAATTAAGACGGAAGATATTGGAGGAAAGGAAGGAAGTATTGGAATAGAAACATTCTAAGTACCTCAGGATATATACTAACAGTAGGATTTTTTTTTGGTTGATGATTGTGCTAAAAATTATTGACCGATTTTAAAAACTTGACAAAGTAGTAGTAGAGTGTTAAAAGAATGGAATACAGGAGCTATAATTGCTATCGTGGGGAAACAAGACTGTTTTTTTTGTTTGCAGCACGCTAAAAAACTACCACCAATTTCGTTTTTACCCTGTCTTTTCTAGCGGAACATTCGTTTGTAACAACAAAACCAATTGACTATGAATTTATGCTTGGACATTGGCAACAGCCAGTATAAAATGGGCTATTATAGCGCTACTGGGCAACTCCAAGAAGTGGTAGTAGCGGCAGCTTGGGAAGCTGCTTCCTTGCAACAGGGGCTAGAAAAGTGGAACGTACGCCGCGCCATTATTGCTTCGGTCAGACAAACCGATAGAGGTTTGACTGATTTTTTAGAAGCGCGCTTGGAGATGGTTTATCACTTGTCGAGCCAATTGCCCTTGCCGATTGTCCTAGATTATGCCACGCCCAATACGTTGGGCAATGATCGGTTGGCGGTAGCAGTAGCGGCGGCGACCTTATACCCCAAACAGGCGGCTTTGGTCGTGGACGCGGGGACTTGCATTACCTACGATTTTGTTACCGCCGAAGGCCACTATTTGGGGGGCAGTATTTTACCAGGGATTGATATGCGGTTTGGGCCATGCATGAGTTTACCGCCAAATTGCCTTTGACAAACCGCGCGCCGCTGGCTTCTTTTATAGGCGATAGTACACAAACTTCTTTACAAACGGGGGTTTTGTACGGCGTTTTGCACGAATTAGAAGGCTTTGCAGCCCAATACCGCCAACAATTTGGATCAATTGTGGTCTTGGTGACAGGAGGTAGCCTTCCGCATTTTGAAACTCAACTTAAAAGTAAGATATTTGCGCAGCCCAACTTGGTACTCGATGGATTGAATGCGATTTTGCACTACCAATCGACTACTCTATAAATGGCCTTCTACCGAACCGAATAACGGCTCTGATCAAGAAAAGCCACCCGCGTCCGCCATTGGCAACGCTTCATTTTGAAGTTCAATAGAGAACTTCCTTAAATAATAACCGTTCATGCAACAGCTTTTTAAGCATTCTTTGACTTTATTTTTTACGTTGGCCTTGCTACAAGTAAGTATAGACGCTGCCAACGCTCAATATTCTAGAGGTAACTCGCCTTACTCCCGCTATGGTCTGGGAGATTTGCGCGGTAGCAATTTTGCGCCCAATTCGGCGATGTCAGGCGGACAAGCCGCGATCTACCGAAGCTATTGGGATGTCAACTTGACCAATCCTGCTTCTTTTGGAAAACTGCGTTACGCCTCTTTTCAGGTGGGCTTAGATTACCAGCACAGCGAACTCAGCGAAAAAAGTACAGGGTTGACCGCACAGGCCGACAACGGCAACTTATCTTATTTATCCTTGTCTTTTCCGATTACTAAGAGTTGGGAAATTATGCGCGATACCTTGCGCCGAGAAATTCCTATTCAATGGGGAATGGGGTTTAGTCTCGTACCTTATAGTAATGTTGGTTACGATGTAGCCGTTACCCGTAATGTGGGCGGTATCAATGATGTAGAATTTCAATACACAGGCGAAGGGAATAAATACCGCGTCAACTGGTCGAATGGAATTACCTACAAAGGTTTTTCGGTAGGGGCTAATTTGGGTTTACTCTTTGGAAAAATAACCAACCGCGAGGTGGTGCGGTTCAATGACCCTGCTTATGTATACGATTACAACAATGAACTTTCTAGAGAAGAAAGTGGCGTTGGCTTTGCTTGGGATATTGGGGCGCAGTATGAGTATTTGCTCAAAAGCGAAAAACGCAATGTAGCGGGAGATGGCAATTTTTCTTTTGATAAGAAAATTATTATTGGTGCCTATGCTGGTGGCGTATCGGACATTAAAACGCAATCGGATGTGCAATATGTCCGTCGAGCGGCTTTCCGCCCTGTCGATTCTATTCAGAATACGGTTAATGTGGAAGGACAATTGCGTATGCCCCTCAAATTTGGGGGCGGTATTGGTTTTGGCCGCGAGCTAGGAACCTTGATTGGGGTGTCGTACGAATCAGAATTGTGGTCTACTTTTCAACGCGATGGTCAAAGCAGTGCTAACTTGGCCGATGCCCACCGTGTAGCTGTCGGCATTCAGATTGTACCTGATTTTGTAGACTATAATAATTTTTTGAATCGAGTGCGGTACCGTTTTGGTGCGCACTACGGCTTGGATGCCCGCACCATCGTGGCGGCAGATGGCAACCGTTACCAGTTGAGAGATTATGGTGTTTCTTTGGGGGCGGGCTTTCCGATGCGCCCTCCCAAATCTAAAAGTATTTTAGGCTTTATCAATTTGGGGGTAGACGTGGGTTATCTTGGACATCCTGAATTGATTAGCGATTTTTATGTGAAGGTAAATTTAGGTTTTGCGCTCAATGCCAGTGGTTGGTTTGACCGCGCTAAGTTTAGATAAATACCCTTCTACTTACTTGACGAACCCCCTCGGTAAAGCTGTACTAAAATGTAGCAGTACCGAGGGGGTTTTTGTTTTGGGGCCGACCCGCCAAAATTCTGTTGGCGAGCATCTATTTAAATAATGGTTGGGCTAAAACCACAAATAGCGGTTTAATTTTTGGCAAAAAATACTATTTTTGCAACGCGTTAAACGCGAGGCTTGGCGGTAACTTTTAAAATTGTGGCACGCTTTTGGAAAATTACAAGGTAAGTTCGCAACTAAACCCCCAAAGAAAACCGATCAATAGGTAGAACATAATCATCAAATAAAATAAAAAACACCAATTATTATGTTAGTAGTAAAATGGACATCTTTTTTGAAATGGAGCGTAGGAGCAGCGATGTTGTTTCTACTTGTGGGGCAGGCAGCTGCTCAATGTGAGTCTTGGGAAGCTTACCCAGCAGGGGTGCAACCAGCGAAAGAAAAACACGTGATGTACCGTGATTTATTCAAGTCTAAAAAGTACAAAGATGCTTTTCCGCTTTGGGAAGAGTTGTTTGCAAGCGTGAAAATTCCATTGCCTGCCAAAACAACCCACTTTAGAGATGGGATTACCATGTATAAAGAATTCGCGAAAGCAGAAAAAGACGATAAGAAGAAACAAGAGTACTTGGATGCAATGATCGACTTGTACGATCAAATGGCTATTTGTTTAGGAGAGGAGTCTCAAGACCGTGCTTTTGAAGGCTACTATATCTACTCGGCCAGAGGAAGTAGCGAAACAGCCATTGAGTACTTTGAACGTGCCTTAGAATTGGGAAAGAAGGAAACTGACGAGATGGTGTTGGTTCCAATTACACAGTTAACCGTTTATCTATTCCTGCAAAAACACCCGAAGTTCACTGCAGAATACATGCGTAATTTGTATGAGCAATTGGAGGAAGTAAAAGACTTCAATGTAACCAACAACAAAGCCGAAGGTGCTAAGTATGCTAAGAAATGGGAGAAAGTTGTCAAAGAATACGATAAAATCGGCGGCGAAATCTGGGGTTGTGATTACTATGTAGGAGACTTAACCCCCAAGTTTGAGCAAGATAGACTCAACATGGAACAGAACGCTGAGTTCTTGGCCATCCTAAAAGAAAAATGTGGTACCGAGAATCCTTTGTATTTAACTATTGATTCCTTGTACGGTCCTTGGAAAGATTCTGTGGACTTAGCAGAAAAAGAAAGAATTTTTGAAACGCTTTGTAATTTGGAAAAAGGTAAATTCCGTGAATTACAATCTAGAAAAGCGGACAAAGAAGGAGACGAGGGCAAGGCTGACGAATTGAAAAGAGAAGCGTTCGAATGGTACAAAAAATCGTTGAACGATGCGAGTACTGCCGATTGTGAAACAACAAGCGAAGACAAAGGCGAATTGGCTTACCGTATTGCTTACGAAGAATACCGCAGTGGCGACTATAGTAGTGCTAGAGTTTATGCCAACAAAGCAGCGGGCTTCAAATCTGGCTGGGGACAACCTTATCTGTTGATTGGCGACATGTATGCCTCTAGTGGAAAAGCTTGTTCGGATGGCGTAGGAACAGGTTGGGATGCGCAAGTAGTGACTTGGGCAGCGATGGATATGTGGGCAAAAGCCAAAAGTGTCGATGGCAGCGTAGCTGGCAAAGCAAACGGCAAAATTGCCAAATACAAAAAATACTTGCCGAGTAAAGGAGATATTTTCCAACGCGGCTACAAAGAAGGACAAAGCTATACCGTCGGTTGTTGGATCAATGAAACGACTACCATTCGCTCTAGCGGAGAATAAAAAAATAAGTCCTTAGAACTGTGCAGCTTCGAATTCAATTCGGAGCTGCTTTTTTTATGGGATATTATCTGCTGTGGCAGAAAAAGGAACTAGTTTCCCGAATCTCCCATTTTTTCTTAATTTTGTAGTTCCTATAGTCTGCTGTGCAAGGGATTAGGCTATACGATAGTTACAAGAATATACTTGCACTGCTTTTTTATTTAAAAAAAACGAACAATCAATGACCGCCAAGCACTTAACCGCTTTATTGGCTACTGCTTTACTTTGGACGGCTTGTACGCCCAAGAGCAGAATTGTAACCCTAGATTATACCGTAGAAAACCGCCAGTTAGATACTGTTTCTGTCACGGCTTCTAGAACTTCTAGCTTTACCCGCCCCATTTACAACCCGAGTGCTACCCGCACCCACGACCTGATTCACACCAAATTAGATGTTTCCTTTGATTGGCAGCGCCAATACTTGAATGGAAAAGCTGTACTGGAATTAAAACCCCTCTATCTACCGAGCAAGGAAGTGCGCTTGGATGCCAAGGGCTTTGATATTCATAAAGTTGCGATGATGAGCATTACAGGGCAAACGCCTTTGCCTTACCGTTATGACAACAACAAAGATTTGTACATTACGCTAGATCGTGAATACAACGTTGGTGAATTGTTCCGCTTGTACATTACCTATACAGCCAAGCCGAATGAATTACCTTTGGGCGGTAGCGCGGCGATCACTGCCGATAAAGGCTTGTACTTCATCAATCCTCTAGGAGAGGAGCAAGGAAAGCCACAGCAGATTTGGACACAAGGCGAAACCGAATCCAGTTCTTGCTGGTTTCCGACGATCGACCGCCCCAATGAGCGTTGTACCCAAGAGATTTACATGACGGTACAAAAGCGTTTCAAAACCTTGTCCAATGGTTTGTTGGTCAACTCGGTCAACAATACCGATGGGACGCGTACGGATTATTGGAAAATGGACTTGCCCCACGCGCCTTATTTGTTTGCAATGGTAGTGGGTGAATTTGCCGTTGTCGAAGAAGAATGGGACGGTAAATTGTTGCAATACTTTGTCGAAGAAAAATACCGTCCTGACGCGAAGGAAATTTATAAGAATACGCCACAGATGTTGACCTTCTTTTCGGAGCGATTTGGGGTGACGTATCCTTGGCCTAAGTATTCTCAAGCGATTGTCCGCGACTATGTGTCGGGCGCTATGGAAAATACCTCTGCCGTTATTTTTGGTGATTTTGTACAGAAAACCCGCCAGAGCTTATTGGATAACAGTGACCTGAACGAAGGCATTGTTGCCCACGAAATGGCGCACCACTGGTTTGGTGATTTGGTTACTTGTGAAAGTTGGGCCAATTTACCCTTGAATGAATCGTTTGCTAACTACAGCGAATACTTGTGGTTTGAGCACCAGTATGGCCGCGATGCTGCCGATCATTTGCGTAAACGCGAAATAGACGGCTACATGAACCAAGCGGTAGCAGGTGGCGATCAGCATCCGTTGATTTACTATCGTTATAAGGATAAGGAGGACATGTTCGATTCCCACAGTTACAACAAAGGGGGAGCGATTTTGCACATGTTGCGCCACTATGTGGGTGACCGCGCGTTTTTTGCCGCCCTCAAAAAATACTTACAAGACAACAAATACCAAGCTACTGAAGCCGCGCACTTGCGCCTAGCTTTTGAATCGGTTACTGGACAAGATTTGAATTGGTTCTTCGATCAGTGGTTTTTTACCAAAGGGCACCCCGATTTAGTGATTACAAAAGAATACGATGCCGCCAAGAAAATGCTCAACGTAACGGTTCAGCAAACGCAAAGTGCGCGCGAGAGTACGGTATTTATTTTGCCTTTTGCCATTGATGTCTACACTAGCACCAGCGGCAAAGCCGTACGCACTAATGTGCGGATGACCCAACCTAAAGAGACCTTTAGTATTCCTGTCAATAGAGAACCCATTTGGGTGAGTGTGGATGCGGAGCGTATGTTGTTGGCTAAACGCACGTACAAGTTGGAAAAAGAAGAGTTGATTCAACAATATAAAATCAGCAAATTGTACCAAGACCGCGCCGAGGCGCTTTCGGGCTTGCGCTATGAGCAAGAGGGTAATGTAGCGGCACAGCAAGTATTTGAGCAGGCGCTCAACGATCCTTTCTGGGCCATTCGCGTCCGTGCGATTGATGGCATTCAACTTGATCCTAGCAATACCAGTGTACTCAATAAAATCGTACAATTGGCGAAAACTGACCCCCGTTCACAGGTGCGCCGCGCCGCTGTACAACGTTTGGGAAATGTAGAGGGCAATCCTTACATGGCGGTAGCGCAAGAACGCATTGACAAAGACCAATCGTACATTGTGATGGCTGCGGCCTTGCAGAGTATTTATGATAACAATCCCGCTTTGGGCATTCAGTATGCCGAACGCTTGAAAAAGGTGGACAATGTCTCTATTCTGTTGAGCATTGCACAGATTTACGCCAAAACAGGCGATCGAACAGTACTTGTCCTTCTTTGAGAATAATTGGGAAAAAACCGATAACTACGCGTTGTTTACATTTATGACGCACTACGCCAACTTATTGACCAATACCAAAGACGAGAATTTAGTTAAGGAAAAAGCGCAAATGCTCAAAGGGATGGCAATGAATCCCGCCACGAGCAAGTGGGGACGTTATGCTGCGGCTAATTCCGTTAAAAGATTACGCGATGATGCTTATATTAAAGTGGACAAAGATTACTAGAGCATTGAAAGTGCACTTAAGACGTTACGCGGACAAGATGTCAACGATGCCATTGAGAAAGTGCAAATTTTGCGCGATGATAAATCTTCGGAAACGTATCAAGATGCCGTCGATGCCATTGAACGGTTGAAAGGCGCAGAGCTCAAAACCATTTTGGAGCGGGTAGAGGCTTTTGCTAAAGTCAATACTTACGACCACATTGGCGCGTTTATTACCGACATTACGAACTGGGAACAAGACGACAATTTATCGAAGCTGTACGGAACTTGGTAACAGGGAATTAGATAGCTTATAGGCGCACCCCTTCGGAAACGAGCGGGTGCGTTTTTTATTTGGGGGGCGTGTAGCGCAAGAAATAGGTTGTTTCTCCATCAGGGCGTTTCCAAGTATGAAACACCTCAAAGCCATAGCGCTGGTAGACGATACAGTTGCGGCGCATCTGCGTTTCCGCAAACAAGGGCAGTTGCGTTTCCTTCGCCAATTTAAAAAACTCGTCCTTCATTTCTTTGGCCGTGCTGGTGTCACTGCCGCGAGCATCTTTGTCAATTCCCCAAAACCAGCAGTAGAGGTATTCGCCTTGGTCGGGGCGTTGGCTTTTGATGTAACGTTGATTCTTTAGTAAGCTCCATGCTTTTCTGAGACCAGTAACTCGAAATACAAGACCTAATTCGCCCCAGATGTCTTTCCAAAAGGAGGTCTCTTGTTTGCTGGTTCTAAAGATAATAGCTACTCCGTTACCGTCCTTGCTTACGAGTAAAGCGTCTTTTTTGAGGGCTTTGTTGACCAAGTAACGAGCGAGGCAAATAAAGCGTCGGTGTTCTTGTGCTTGGCTGCCTTTCTTGATGAGGTTAATAGAGGTCGGAATCTCTTTAGAAATGGTCGCAATTTTCTCAATAATGGCTTCTTTTTCTTCGGGGCTCATAGGTGATAAGGGAATGGTGAAAAATTAAAAGTAGAAAGGATGAAAGCGCACGCCGCCCGTCGTGTTGACTTCTAAGGCAGGAAAAGGAATTTTGAAAATATTGAGAATGCCGAATACCGTTTTTAGCCATTGGTGGCGAGTAGGAATGCGTTCAAAATCAATATCTAGGGACAGAAAAAATTGGCTCTGTCGCTCCAAATTGGGCGGTGCCATAAAAACATTCCCTTGGGCATCCTCCCAGCGGTTTTGCTCCGCACCATACACGTGTTCAATGCCATACCCAACGGCTACATTCACCCATTGGAACGGTGTTTTGGAAGTCGTAGTAGGCAAAAAAGAGGCAATATTGGTAGAAAGCCAGATAGTTTGGCCATTGTATTCTTTGAATAAAAGTTCGGGGGGGCTGGTGCCGTAGAGGTGGGCGGCGCGCTGCTGCAAACTACTGCTCGCACTGCTGTTAAGGGCTTGTATGGGCGCTCTAGAATAGCGGGGGCGATGCGCCGACATTTTCCAGCGAATACGCTGCTCGTTCCATAGCAGCTCTTGCGCCAAGTAGGTGCCCGAGCCCAATACATTAAACCCCATGTCGCCCCAAGAAAACCCCCACTGCTCCGAAAAGCCATCCATCACCTCTAGGGTTGTCTGAAACAGCAAGCCCGCTCCAAACCCCACCCAGCGGGCTTCTTTTTTAGGGACTCCCATCCAATAATACAAATCACCCACCCATTTGCTCTCAAAATAGCCCGTCATCGCATGCCCAAACTTATCCATTTGTCGCCAGCCAGGCCAATCGTTGAAAGAGTGAAATTTACTGCGCGGATAATCGGCATACCACGCTTGGTTGAGGCCAATAGTTGCGGCCGTATAACTGCCAGCAATGGTGGCCGTCATTCCCCAAAACCGCCCCTTATTAAAACTTGGGGCAGGGGCAAAGAAAGATAGCCGTTCCGAGTGGTCGGAAAGGCTATCCAGTTGCGCTTGACTACTAGGAAGGAATAGGAGGAAACTAATCCACAGGAGAAGTAGTTGCTTCATTAGCGGGGCTTTGTGGTGGTTCTTCGACGATAATCCCCTCGCCGCGTCTCATTTCGTAATACAACAAACTGCGGCGGGTTTTTTCGTCTTGTAATTCAATGGCACGCAATAAGCGTCGTTTGCCTTTGTGCAAGCCTCGGTGAAACAAGACAAAGAAGTTTTCTTGGGTCAATTCGTCTTTTACTTCGACTTCTAAAATGGTTCGAGGTTGTATTTCTTCTCTATCCTGATAGCCTTCGACTTCTTTCATTTTCTTAACCAACAGTTTTTTGCGTTCACCGTCCTTGGTGTTGAAGATGATGTATTGCATCAACTTCTCCTTTTTTCCTTTGTTAACGGTTTCTTCTTCAAAACGAACGTCAATAGCATCTTCAGGATAAATGCGTGAAATGGTGCGTAGGTTGAGATCGGATTGATTGTCGTAGGATAAGAAGGGGTATAAAACTTTGCCCCACAATTCGTCGAGGGTTCTACTATCAAAATCTTCTTGATGGGTAAAGTACTTGCCATCAGCGAGTGCTTGTTCTGGGGTGATGTGCGGCATCCAATAAACGTGTTCAGGATCGGCCATACTAGGGCGGTATTTAATCATTTCTACCTGCCCAATTCCATCGCGGTAAAACTTTAAATAGCCCTCGAATTCTCGGTTTTTGTTGTCTACTAGATAGAACTCCATTCCAAAGTCTTCCTTATCGACAATCCTAGAGACGCGTAAGTGATAAGGAGCGGCGTTGGTTGGGGGATCTACAATTCCTGCGGGGGTATAGTTGGCGCGCTCTACAATTAGGATATCGGAGCGAGAGATTTGAAAAGACACCACCCCTGGGTCAAAACTATTGGGATAGTGGGCAATGCTCATCTTTCCTTCTGCAGGAACAAAGGTATAGCCATAAAAATCGGCAGAAGTGGCAAAGGTCTGATCTTCTACCCAAGAATAACGGGTAGGAAGTTGCGTTTCGGTGGACGCTGGTTCTTGGGCATTAGCGTGCAGCGCCCAAAAACTAACTGCAAATATAAAAAGGTAACGTGCCATAATACTACATTTTTCGGTACTTTATCTTTGAATAAGAGGGGGGACTCTTATTACTAGAAACAATAAGGGATAAAAGCAACTCGCGTTATTACTAGAACAATAAAACGGCGACTCTTAATAGTCAATTGATAAACCTGGGATTTTTTGGGGGATTATTGGCAGAGTTAGACTAGATTGTAGCCTCAACAAAAATAAAAATTTCTACCCACAATTCTCAGTATTGGGAAGTTGTTTAATTTTAGAAGGCACAACTAGTGCCACTGAATTTTTTAAAACTAGTACAAAAATTGATCGTTAAAAAATATATTGCAACCCGTACAACCGCCCTACCGTTGTAATAAGGCAAGGCTTATGCCATTTCCATTATATTGGCGATCAATCTATCAGCATGACCCAACTCAAAGCGCGTTTGCGCAATTTATATTATACCTTTCCTATACAGTTGATTCGTTTACAACTCAAACACAATGTATTGCTTTTGAGTTTGTGGGCGGTGCTGTTTGCTATGACAAGCGGTCAAGTTGGAGCGTCAATGGGGTTGCACAAGCTATTTTTGGATCCCGAATACAAGGGCGTGGTAGGCTTTTGGAGCTTTTTTATTATTGGAATGGCTTATGGAAGCTTTTTTATTGCTTGGAACACCAGTATTTACATTCTCAATAGCTATCGTTTTCCCTTTTTGGCCTCGCTCTATCGGCCTTTCTCTAAGTTCAGCTTCAACAACTGCTTAATTCCTGTCCTGTTTTTGTTCTTTTATTGTTACCAAATTATCGCCTTTCAGTGGTATAACGAGTATACTGGGCAATATAGTCTGTTGTACTGCTTTGGAGTCGTCACAGGAGCGTTTATTATGATCTTGTTGGCGATGATTTATTTCCATTATACCAATACCGATGTGCAAAGTTATCGCAAACGCAATCGGCTAAAACTTTCTAAAGTCCTCAAGGCGATTGTTGTGCAGCGCAAAGAGCGTAGCGTCAATTTACAAGAGGATGGCGTGTATAAAAATGCTTGGCGGGTTGATTTTTTTCTTAATGAGCGCTTACAATGGCGAATTGTACGGCAGGTAGGGCATTATAATTTTAAATTACTGGAGCAGGTCTTTCGACAAAATCACGCCAATGCCTTTGTTATTCAAAGTGTTAGTATTACGCTGTTGATTTTGATGGCGGCTTTGGTGGAGTACGAAGCATTTCGGATTCCTGCGGCGGCTAGTTTATTGCTGCTGTTTTCTATTTCTACCACTGTGATCGGCGCGTTGACGTATTGGTTAGAAGAATGGCGGGTGCTATCGCTTTTACTGGCCTTTTTATTGATTAACCAAATGATGGCTTGGGGCTTGTTTTCTTATCAAAATAGCGCTTATGGGCTTAATTATGAGGTAGAGCGAACCCCTTATACTTTGGCTGCCTTAGATTCTATTTGCTCCAAGCAACAATACCGACAAGACAGCAAGAACATGCTGCAAATACTGGAGCGTTGGCGGGCAAAATTTGAAGATAACGAAACGCAACAGCGGCCAAAATTGGTGCTGCTCTGTGTGAGTGGGGGCGGTATTCGAGCGAGTTTGTGGTCGCACCATGTTATGCGCGAGGCAGACAAGATGACCCAAGGTGGCCTGATGAAGCACACGGCCTTGATTACAGGCGCTTCGGGAGGAATGTGGGGCGCAGGGCTTTACCGCGAGCTGTACCACCAAAAACAGTTAGGGGAGCCCATCGACTTATACGATCAACAGTATATCAATAACAGTGCGAAGGATTTGATGAATTCTTTGGCGTTTACCTTTTTGGTGAATGATATTTTTATTCCGTGGGTCAACCGTGAGGTGAACGGGCATGTTTACCGACAAGATCGAGGGTATAGTTTTGAGCAACAGTTTATTGAGAATACCGACGGCTTGCTGGCGCATGATTTGGCCTATTATAAAAAGGCGGAAGAGCAAGCGCTTATTCCGCTGTTGTTTTTGACACCTCTGATTGCCAATGATAGTCGAATGCTGATTATTTCTCCACAACCCGTTAGTTTTATGATGCGGGCTCCATTTAGTTACCAAGGGCCGACGCGCTCCAGTAAGATTGACGCGGTTGATTATGGCGCGTTGTTTCGTGCGCATGATCCGATGCGTTTGCGCTTTGTAACCGCCTTGCGGATGAATGCGACCTTTCCTTTTATTTTTCCAAGTGTGCAAATGCCTAGTGATCCGACGATTAATTTGGTAGATGCGGGGTTTCGGGATAATTTCGGGTTGGAAATGGCGACGCGCTTTGCAGCTATTTTTAGAAGGTGGATTCGGGAGAATACCAGTGGGGTGGTTATTGTTTCGGTGCGCTCGTATGCACAAGCGGATGAAATTGCGGAGACCACTTCGAAATCTTTGTCTGAATTGTTTTTCAATCCCTTGGGGCCAATGTTTGCGATTGATGCGCTACAAAATTACCACCATGATAACTACGTGTCTTATCTGAAATCAAAAATTGGTTACGACAAGGTAGAGGTAGTTAATTTTATATACGAACCAACCTTGTTGGAGGAGCGCGCTTCGTTGAGTTTGCACTTGACACAACGCGAGAAAAATGACATCTTAAATGCCATTACTTTAGAAGAAAATAAACGCAGTATGAGGCGCTTAAAACAGCTGTTACGCTAGATGGAGGACTATAAAGGCATAAAAAACAGCTTATAAGGGAACTATTTTAGCCAATTATTTGCCAAAGCCCTAAGTTTTCTTATCTTTGCACGTCCAAAAAGAAAAGTATTTACTTAGAATAAACTATAACGATTCATAATGAAAACGATCGCATTAACAGGTACTTCAAGAACTGAACTAGGCAAAAAAAGTACAAAAGCTATACGCAATGCCAACTTGGTACCTTGCGTTCTATATGGTGGTGAGAACAACCTTCACTTTAGCGTTGCTCCTATGGCGTTGAGAGATTTGATTTATACCGACGAATTTAGAGTAACAGAAGTTACTATAGATGGTGAAATGCGCAGAGCAATCGTCAAAACGGTACAATTCCACCCCGTTACAGACAAAATCATGCACGTTGATTTGTTGGAATTGGTAGACGGTAAGCAAGTGAAAGCAGAAATTCCAATTCGTTTGGTTGGTGGTGCTAAAGCTAAAGGGGTAAAAGTAGGGGGTGTTTTGATGCAGAAAATTCGCAAAGTCAAAGTACAAACTACACCTGACAAACTATCTTCTTTCATCAATGTAGATGTAGCGCACTTGGCCTTGGGTAAATCTATCCGTGTCCGTGAAATCAAAGTAGAAGACGGTATCGAAATCATGAATGCTGGTGGAATTCCATTGGCTTCTGTAGAGGTGCCACGTGCTTTGCGTTCTTCTGAAGCACGTAGTGCTGCTGAAGAGGCACAGTAGATTCCCTTTATTGCTCCAAGAGCAAGGGGCTGCTTTGTTCTAACCAACAATAGACGACAACTTATAATAAGACGTATTGGAGCACTTTTTCCAGTACGTCTTTTGTCGTATTTCTATGTGAACTGACTAGCAGTGTGTTTTGATTAACGGATGTAAACCACTCAATTGATAGACATGTTTAGATGGTGGAGTAAATTATGGAAGCGTGCTTCGGATAACGAGGAGCTGCAAAAAAACGACGATACAGTGAAATATCTTATTACAGGGCTCGGCAACCCTGGCACCGACTACAACGGCACTCGCCACAATATAGGTTTTGATGTAATCGACTACTTAGCTGCTAAGTTTGAGGTGTCGTACAAAAGTGACCGCCATGCTTATGTTGGAACGTTTCGACATAAAGGGCGACAGTTCGTTTTGGTCAAACCCACTACTTATATGAATTTGAGTGGACAAGCGGTGCGCTACTGGATGCAAAAGGAAAAAATAAAACGGGAGCATTCCTTAGTCATCTTAGACGACTTGAACCTCAAGTTCGGACAAATACGCCTCAAAGGTAAGGGAAGTGCTGGCGGGCACAACGGCCTCAAAAATATAGAGCAAGTGTTGCAAACTAGCGATTATCCCCGCCTCAAGCTAGGTATTGGAGATCGGTTTAGCAAGGGGCGGCAAGTTGATTTTGTATTGGGCAAGTGGAACGACGAAGAAACGCCGCATCTGGATAAAATTATCGAACATGCCGCCAAGACGGTACTACAATTTGCAACAGCGGGATTAGAGCGGAGCATGAATAGTGCTAACACTAATGTCTTGCAAGAAAAGAAGCCTAAAAATTCTACTCCTAAGAAGAAAATACAAAAAAAGGAGGCCATTCCGCCTTCAACAACTAACGATGCCGCAGCGGAAGAACCACCTATACCGCCGCCAAGCATTGAATAGAACGGGTAATATATGCTACCATCAATTAGTAGTAGTCAGAAGAGCAGGAAGAATCCTTGCTCTTCTTTTTTATGCTTACTAATAAGCCAGTTTTCTGTAACTAAAATTGTCTTGTGTTATAAATGCTTACCCTCAAAAAAATAAAAAGCAGCAAAAAAATAGAGGAATCTTATGAAATTGGCGCGGAGGTGTTTTTTTTATGCTAAATCACTGATTTTTAGCTATTTGAGAGTTTTGTTTTTGGCTTTTGAGAGCCGTTTTTAGCGCAGTAGCAGAAGTTTTTCTAGAAATAGAAGCTTTTTTTCAAACAATTCAAAGACCCGAGATGTTGTATATTTTGAGAGTGACGCACAACATACCGCTACGTCGATAACATAATACAAACGGACATTTTATTTATTGAGAACAGCATAATCCACTCTTAGTTATCTTCTTATACATTGATTATTCAAGGTTTTAGCAGTTGTTTTTACAATCAACAGCCTAGAAAGGTTATGTGCGAAGCTATCAAATGATTATTTTAAATCATTTGATCTTAAATACAGATTTTTAAACAAAATTAAACACACACTATGTTTACAATTAACAAAAACTTTTTGACTGCACTAGTAGTATCATTAACATTGATTTTCGCAACTAGCGCAAGCGCACAGATCACTGGACGTGGTACGTTTATGATTGGTGGAGAGTTAGGCTTATCTAGTTCTAGTTCTACTTTTACTGCAAATGGTGATAGTGAGACGAGTAGTGCTACACAGTTCAACATTGCGCCTTCTATTGGTTACTTCTTTGTCAACAACTTGGCTATTGGTGTAGGGATTGATTATACGTTGAACACTTCGGAAGATCGATTGGACAGTGATTTATTATTCGGCCCATTCGTTCGTTACTACATTCCTTTTGGAGATGACAAAGCGTTGTTCTTCGAAGCTGACTTTGGATATGGTAACACGGCTGACCGTTCAGG
The DNA here is from genome assembly GCA_963837355.1 of uncultured Saprospiraceae bacterium. Lineage (GTDB taxonomy): Bacteria > Bacteroidota > Bacteroidia > Chitinophagales > Saprospiraceae > Aureispira. The sequence continues at coordinate 715,652 of CAWIMY010000002.1, forward strand.
GACAGGCGACAATGCAACTCAATCCTTAACACAAATATTTGCAGGTGGAATCGGTCCTGGTTTTACTATTTTCTCTAACGATGCTATTGGTATCGAAGCGTTGGCTAAATACAAATTTGGTAGCGGTTCAAGCAGCATTACTTCTCCCGACCCGCTTGATCCAGGCAGTACTACTACTACTACTAGTACCTCTATCACACACGCTTTTGACTTCTCTGTAGGTCTACAAGTATACTTTACAAGAGTACAACCTGCTACCCGATAAGTAGCACCCTATAAGACACACATACACACTATCTATAGCATACACACCTGATGGCCTGTTTTTCCGATTACGGAAATTCAGGCCTCTTTTTTGGAGGGGCTATTTGCGCTTCTAGTAATAAAAATCCCGTTTCCTCCATACAGGGGAAACGGGATTTTTACATAAGAGAGTTGTTCGGCTCTTTTGCACTGCGTTCGTTAGATACACATTGATTACTTCCGTAAAGACTTCCCCGCCACCAACGTCCATTTCAAGCCAATGTCCAAAAAGGCTCCACTGTTGGAGAAGAATTTTTCAAAGCCGTCTTCTAAGGCATTAGGAGAATCATTGAAGTAAATTTTTCCTTCATAGGTGTAATCAACCGACTGAATGAGTCCCCATCTGTAGCTAAGTGTAAAATTTAGAGCGACGTATTCAGACAAGGCAGCCTCTAAATAAACTCCAGAACGGATAGCAACACTATTGCGTATATTAGACAGCGAGACCTCATACTCTAAGCGCATATCAGATTCCTCATCCGAGAAATATTTGAAACCTTCGACAAAATTACCTGTTTCTCTCAAAAAGTCAGGCCAACCAACATCAACGCCCAGTAAGCCTCCAATTTTTATTCTTTCCCATTTTATGAATGGGTGGCGTACTTCAAAACGTCCTTCCCAGTGGTTGTTATTTAGGTGAATAATAGGAAACCCTACTCTGTGTCCTGCAAAAAGTGGGAATCCTCCCACAAAAATTGGAAAGCTAGACCAACTGTACAAAATGCCCGCCCCTATTTCCAAGTCAGTGTTGAACAACTTCACGGAAGCAGATAAGCCTAAACCGTAACGCGGCGTATACTTATTACAATCGCCAATTCTATACACTGCCCGCTCCTGCAATTGAATTAATCCAACACTGTTATTCAGCGTCAAGGAGAAACGACTTTGGGCTTGGAGGCTAAATGTCCCTATTGTTATAATTATTACTAAGATGAATTTCATGATTGAGGTGCTTTTTTATTTCCGTAAAGATTTGCCTGCTACCAACGTCCATTTCAAACCAATGTCCAAAAAGGCACCACTGTTGGAGAAGAATTTTTCAAAGCCGTCTTCTAGGGGCATTAGGAGAATCATCGAAATAAATTTTTCCTTCGTAGGAATAATCTACAGATTGAATCAATCCCCACCGATAACTAAGTACAAAATTTAAGGATACATTTTCTGACAGCGCTACAGCCCAAATATATCCCCGAACGAATAGCGACACTATTGCGTATGTTAGACAGCGAGACCTCGTACTCTAAGCGCATATCAAATCCGTCATTCTCTGTATAGCGAAACCCTTCATGAATATTGCCTGCTTTGTCTAAGAAATCTGGCCAGCCAATATCAACACCAAAAAGGCCTCCAATCTGTACTTTCTCTTTTTTGATGAAAGGATGCTGGATAAAAAAGCGTCCCTCCCAATGATTGTTAGTAATATGAATGATGGGAAAACCCTCGCGATGTCCTGCAAAAAGTGGTAGTCCCCCTACGAAAATTGGCATAGTTGACCAGCTGTACAACACACCCGCTCCAATTTCCAAATCGGTGTTGAATAATTTTAACGAAGCAGATAAGCCTAAGCCGTAGCGCGGCGTATACTTGTTGCGGTCAGCAATTCTATACAATTCCCGCTCCTGCAATTGGATTAATCCAACACTGTTATTCAGCGTCAAGGAGAAACGACTTTGGGCTTGGAGACTAAATGTCCCTATTGTTATAATTATTGCTAAGATGAATTTCATGATTGAGGTGCTTTTTTATTTCCGTAAAGATTTGCCTGCTACTAACGTCCATTTCAAGCCAATGTCCAAAAAGGCTCCACTGTTAGAGAAGAATTTTTCAAAGCCGTCTTCTAAAGGAAAGATATTGTCATTAAAATAAATTTCCCCTACATAAGCATAATCAACCGACTGAACAAGCCCCCATCTGTAGCTAAGTACCGCATCCAAAGAAACATATTCCGATAGCGCTAGATTTAGATAAATTCCAGAGCGAATAGCGACACTATTTCGTATGTTGGATAGGTAGACCTTGTAGTCTAAACGCATGTCAGATCCAGAGCCACTATTAGTAGTGTAAACGGTTCCTTCATGGAAATTACCTGCTTGATCTAGAAAATCAGGCCAGCCGATATCGACACCTACTAGACCCCCAATTTGTATGCTTTCCTTTTTAACAAAAGGATGTTGCACAAAAAAACGTCCTTCCCAATGGTTGTTTATAATATGAATAATAGGGAACCCTTCCCGATGTTTTGGGAAAATAGGGAGTCCCCCTACAAAGATTGGCATAGTTGACCAACTGTACAACACGCCTACTCCAATTTCTAAGTCGGTGTTGAACAGTTTCAAGGAAGCAGATAAGCCTAATCCGTAACGCGGCGTATATTTATTTCGGTCTGCAAATCTATACAGTTCCCGCTCTTGCAATTGAATCAATCCAACACTATTGTTTAAGGTCAAGGAGAAACGACTTTGGGCATTTAAGTGCAGGCAGGTTGTTAGTGCAATTGCTATTGAAATGAATTTCATAACTGGTAGCTGTTTTTTAAATAAAATAGAGATGGCCCATAAGACCATCCCCTAATGTTACGATAGGATATTTTTATAGGTTAGTTCCAAGTCCTAGTTCGGATTCGTACTCCTGCATTGGTCCAACCTGTTGTAATGTGAACGTTGGTTAAAGAACTGGTATTAGGGAGCCCTCCTCCCGCTTGTACCCAGCTTCCATATGGAGAGTTCCTAGATCGATAGAACAAAGGATCAGCACCTGAACAAACAGTATAAGAACGTGGTCCATGTACATCCTTCTCATACAGCTCAAAACAAATACGCTCAGAGTCCAAAAGAGGGTCATTAGGCCATCCAGTAGCAAAAATAGCAACATTATTGTTACGCGGGTTTATACTCTTCCATCGCCCTTCGTCCTTTTTTGCAATCTTTATCATACAGCCCGAGGGCAAGTTTCTACGATAACCACACCAGGAGTGTAAAACTCCCGCTACCATATGGATTTCTCCTTTCCCTTTTATCCAAGACTCTTTTTTGTCATTGACAAAAATCTGGCTTACTTCTGCGCTACGCCCCAACGTCCTAGGGGCACCCCCATTCCTTGTTGGAGGAGTAACGGCCAGCTCGCCGTTCTGCTTCCACTACTTCATTAATAGAAACAATCCATACCAAATGCTGCTTGGCATAGGCTTCGTCAACCGCTATAACTTGGACTTGATTTTGAGCATTCAATTTAAAACCAATGGTAGATTCTACTTCCTGATGACCGAAGCAGATCACAGGTATCTCGGTTAAATCTACGTCCTCCACAAAGGGGATGTAGAGTTGTAAGAAGTAATGTTGGTCTTCCCATACAAAACCATCCATAACGTCTACAAGCGTAGGTACTCCTGTGAACGCTTCGTAGTTGTCGTAATCGTGTCCAATGGGAGTAAGCGCATTTTTATGGGACACAATGCTGTTGTTCATTGCCGTAGCTAGGTTGATATTGGCACTCGAACAAGCGTCCATCAACCTTTTGAAAAGCACGTTGTCATCCTCGTCAAATTGTAGGGCTACCTCGCTGGTTTACAATGCCGACAAAATCATTGTCGTGCGATAAGTCTAATAACCCTACCATCAAGGTTTTTATGCGGTTGCCTACATACGCATCTCCTAACAGGATTTCTGGTGGGGTGGAAAGGCTGGGCGGCACTACAGGAGTAATAGGCGGTTCGGTCTCCTTCTTGCAAGATAGCACAACGCTAACAAGAATTAATACGCTGAATAGTGTTCTCATAAAATTTTAAGTTGCTTGCCCTGCTTCCTTGTAAGAAAAAAAAGAGCAAAGAGTTAGAAAATAGTATGCTAAAAGTGAAAAATACTTATTTGCCTTGTAATTTAAAAAATAAGTCTAGTATTCCCGTTGTGTAATAAGTTAATTTTAAGAGAACTAGCTATTTTTTTTCATTTTTTATAGAGAATGTGGTGACAACCTATACATTTATAGATTGAAAGTAGTTGTCAAATTAATAAACTAGAGAATAAAAATTACAAACGACTAATTGGCCAAAAGTACTAAAGCACCAACAGAAAAGCCTGAATTTCTATAGTCGGAAATTCAGGCTTCTTTTACAAAGTAGGGGAGGTACTACTGATAGATATACGTGTATCGATCTTCAGTAGTTAAGACACCGCCTACAAAAAAGCGTTTGACAAGAACATCCCCTTGTTCATTGTATTGCTCCTCTGTTCGCCAATGCTTGCCATTGTCCCGCAGTTCGGTTATAGTGTGTTGTAAAAGCTGTTGTGTGCTGTCTTCGTAGCGCCATTCTTCTGTCAAAAAGGCTTCTCCTTCCTTCGTTTCGGTACGTTTGGTGATCAATTCAGGGAATTGCTCGTGGTAAGTAACGATAATGCGATCGGTGTAGCTTTTGTCGGGCGTGACAACCTGTTGGATTTCTGTCGCGCCATCGTATTCATAAGTGATGGTCTTTACCTTCTTCTTAAAGTTTTTTTCCGTGAGTTTGTAAGGCCGTCCTTCTTTGTAGAGAAGCAAGGTTTCGTTGTTGTATTTTACTGTTCCATTGGTGCTGGCATTGCCCACCTTTTTTTCTGTCTTTTTGAGCTGTCCGTTCTTGTCATATTGATTGATGACAGTAGAGTGGTTGTAATACAATTGATCGTCGGAGCGCAACAATAGCGTGTCGTGGAGGTAACTGGCTTTGAAGGAACGCGCTTGCGTTTTGGTATCGCCATCATCGTCAAAAGAAACCCACGTCAACATATTACCTGCGGCATTGCGGGTTACTTTTTCGGTGCTGGTACTAGTTGGGGTAGTGCCATAGCGGGTGGTCTCTTTACCAATCAAGTAGCCATTGTTATCATATTCGTAGCGTACTTGATGAAACAATTGCTGGCTATTAGGCTGCTGCGTTTTGACCCAATAGCGCTTATTAGACCTTCTATCGTAATTCTTAAAAGTTGTCTTTTTAATGCTATAAGGCTTGTCCTTAATTGCTAGTTGTTCCGTCTGGTAAAAGCCTTGTAGGGTATTGGGGTTGTATTCTAATAAATAATGACGGTTGATGGCTTCTCCTGTGTCGACAGAGATATAGTAGTCGCGCTCTTGGCGTACGACAATGCCACTGGTATCGCGCTGCGAAACCTGAATATAATTGGTTTTGCGTACTCCTTTCAAGTAGCGATAACTGTAATGGGTACTTTGTTTAATCGTCAACGGCGGGAGAGCCACACTGTCCATGACCGTGCTGTCCACTTGTGCGAAAGAAGGAAGGGCGATACTGCTTATTACGCAGATTAAAAGGGGCAAAAGGAAGTTCATACACGTTCATTTTATCGGTTATTCCGCCTTAGCGAAAATCATTAGAGTATAGAGAGGAGCTAAAATAAAACTATCTGTCCACTAAAAAGCGATGGACAGATAGTTCAAATAAGGGGTAGGGGATTAGTAGACGACTATTTTATTCTTGAAAGTAGACATAGGTATACCGATCTTCGGAAACCACTTTATCGTTCTTCTTGATTACCTTTTTAGAAATGTTTCCCCACTCATCGTATTCCAAGAGCTCCTCCTCTTTGGTATCGTTCTCTTTATCCACTTTGAGTACTTTTGTTTGGTTGCCATAATCATCATACGTATACTGCGTGACGGTCATTACCTTATCGTTAATACTTTGTGTTGTGACCAAGATATTGCCATAGGCATCGTATTCTGTATTGGTAACAAAAATGTCTTCGTCGGTATTTTTTTTACTGCGCGCACTGCGGTTGTTGCGGCGACGCTCTAACCGTTCTTCTTCTTTGGCTGCTTCCTCTAGGGTCAAGACTTCCCGCTTGTTGCGGCGGGTCGTTCGAATGATTACACTATCACGGTATTCATTAAAGAAGTGGCTCTCTAATTTGCCATCAATATAAGTCAGCCATTCAGTCACGTAATTGTTACTAAAATAACGGACATCTTTTCTAAATTCTTTTCCGTTGATTTTTTCTGTAGAGATGGATTGGGTCAAGTCGCCTTCTTTATTGCGCTTGTAGGTGGTATACGTCTCTTTGCGAGGGGCTTTGTAAGGCTCTTCCCACACGTAGGTTTTCTCTACTTCTTTTTGCTTGTTGTAGAACCAAGTGCGGCCTTTGACCTGCTTGCTGTTGTCATCAAAATACTTCTCTTCTTCTTTCTCTCCGTCTTCATTGTATTCTAATAAATAAGTAACCGCGACCGATTTTTGTTGACCATCATCGTAATTGATGCGCTCTACTTTGCTCTTGTTATTGTAAGCATCCCAATAGAGTTTCATCTCCGATAACAAAATGCCGTCTTGATTGTACTCCAATGTATTTTGGTGCCGTCCTTTGGGATCGTAGTTCAAGCGAATTTGCTTGCTCAACTCTAAGCCATTGCTTTTAGTGGCGGTATATTCTTCTTGTAGCGACAACTTATTGAATAGGTTGTATTCTTTTTTGGTTTTCGCTGCTAAGGTCAACTTCCCATTTACAGGAAGGTGGCGCTCGTGTTCAATAGATTTTATTTGAAGCTTTTGAGCGTCTGCTACTCCTCCTATCAAGAGAAAGGAGAGCAAGAGCCAACCCGAAAGCTTGGTAAACGATGCGTACATAGTTACTTTTTAATGAAGTCGTTGCAACGACTTCAATGTTTAAATGAAATAGCGGATCGTTTTATCCAAAAGGACAAGACGGCTATTTTTTATCTACAATTTTTATCTGAGACTTGTCAGTTGCTGGTGTTTTGTCTTTCGCTTCTGAGCTGTCTCCTGCTTTTGTTTTGTCCACAGGGGCTACTTTTTCTACTTCTTTGTCGGAAGTTTTAGTAGCAGCTTTTGCCCCTTCTTTGCTCGGTGTTTTGTCTTCGGCTTTTACAGTGTCTTTTTTCTTATCCTCGCTAGGTGCGTCTTCTGTTTTTTTGCCATAGTACAAATAACGAAACAGTTCTTCTTTGATCTTATCGCCGTCTTTAAATACTGCTTTCTTGGTCATATTGGCCTCGTCATCGTACGCGTAGGCTTCTTTTTTAATACTGCCTTCTTCCCCGTCTTCGTATTTTATTTCGTTCATTTCCAACAGCTTAGAATTGTCGTCGTACTTATAAGTAATCATCTTTACCAGCTCAATTCCTTCCGTTTCGGTAGTTTTGATTTTATTGCCTTTGTCGTCAAATTCGTCTTCTACTTCGGGCAACATTCCTCCAAAACCGCCGCCAAAACTGCCAAACCCCCCCTCATCGTCGCCATTGCCAAATTCCATCATGACACGGGGTTGCCCAGTACCACCTCCAGCAGCAGAAGCACCGCCAAAGTTGCTGATCTCCTCTCCATTCTTAAACTTGGTCTGTTCCTTAATTTTAGTCCCTTCAAATATGATGAGATCGCGGTAGGTATCTTGACCATCTTTAACGATTTTCTCTGAGGATTCTAAATAACCATCCTTGGTATAGACCGTCTTTTTGCTCTCCGTCGCTTTGTTACCATCAGGCAGGGCTTCCCACTTTTTGTACAAAATTTCCTCGTCGTCGCTATTGTATTTGTAGGTTTCTTCGCCAACGATTTCTCCTTCTTTGTTGGTAAAGGTCACTTTGAGCGGCTTACCAATCTCATTATATTCAAACTCCTTGATAAGCATCTTTTGTGGCGAGTTTAGATGATCCACAATTTCTTCTTTAATTTTGAGTTTGCCTTCTTTGTCAATGTAAGACTTCACCGCTGTCAAGGAATCACCCATTTCATCAAACTTGATGATCTTTTCTGTCCGTTGGTCTTCTAGCCACTCCCGAATAGTAATAGTGTTGCGAACTAGCTTGCCGATGGGGTTGGTCAAGTGAATTTCATCCCTCGTAATGCGGCCTTGTTGATCGTATTGCTTGAGTTCCTTTTTTGTCAATTCTAAATCCATGCCTTCTTCGGATTCAGGCAAGCGTTCAAAAATTTTGTATTCAAGGGATTTGACCTTGATTTCTTGTGCCAATAATAGTCCAGAGGAAGTCAATGCAAAAAATAGCAGACTGCACTTCACTAGGGTATGTTTCTTCATATTCCTTGAATTTATAATCATTGACTACAGAAGCCATTTTGGTTTTAGTGATAAGTATAAATATACACAATTTTTTCTTTAGGGCGGTTAATTGGGTTCATGACCTTCTTAGACTTGGTTGGTGTAGGATGGTAAGCGGTCTGGCTCAAAACATCACCCTGCTCGTTGTATGTCCAATCGGTGATGGACAAAATACTATTGCGGGCAATTTGTTCGCGGCGCTCCGCTTGTCCCAACTCATTGTAAGTAGTTTGAGTAGTATAACGCAAATTTCCTTTGGGGTCGTACTTTAGAATAGCTTTTTTTGCCAGCACCGTATCGTTGTAGGTGTAGAGCACTTCCTCGGTCAAAACCTCCGCGATGAAGGTTTTTTCTACTTGCAAGCGCCCTTTTTCGTATACAAACGTTTCCTTTTGGGTTTCTTTATCATCAATTACCTGCCGTTCCTCTACTAGCACTCCTTCTTCATACTGTAGAATATTTTCCGTTTTGCGAACATACGTTTTTTTCTTCTTGGTTTTGTTGCCTTCTTCGTCGCGGATCGTTTTGGTGATTTTTCGGCGAACTACCAAGTGGTCTTCTTCCAGCTGCCCTTGTTTGTCGTAGCAAAGTGTTCGACGAATTTTACTACTGTAATCCTTGGCGCGTAAGCGTTTGAGATTTCCTTGTTTATTGTAGCAATAGCGGTAATCGCGGCGCTTAGTTTGCTTCTCTACCACATCGCTTTTGCCGTTGATGGTATTCCATTTAGAATAAGTAACCCAGCGTTTCCGCAAGGTATCTTTATAAGAATACTCGTCGCATAACAAAGAGGTCGAACCCATGTAGTTGTACTGACAACTGTTGAGCAGCAAACCCGCTGGATTGTACGTCAACGTATCTTCTTTTGTCAATTCGCCAAACTGGTCGTAGTGGCGGCGCCAAATGCGTTTGCTGTCTTCCTCTCGCGGTTGGTAATCGAGGTATTTTGTTTCTAACCGTTCCGTTTGAGGTTCCATTCCTGTGGGATAACGGGTAATAGTTTCGGTCAAAATTTGATTATTAGAATTAAAATTAGTGGTCTCTTCCTTGGTCAATATACCAGGAGAGGAGAGGTTATAATAATAATTCTTGGTGGTCAACAACCGCCCCTGCGCATCAAACGTACTGTTTTTTTGAGCGCGAACAAGACTGTCTACCCCCGTAACCGTATAAATTAGGCTGCTCTTTTCTTTTACAACGGCTTGCGCGAATAGAGCGGGCGACCCCAAAACAAACAGCAGCAACCCCCCGTAATGCCAAGTACTAGTCATATTATTATGCTTACTAAAAGCCGCCAAACGGCTCTTATTGGATGATAGTTATAAAAAAGAGAGACACGATACCGCCTTACAAAGTTCATCCGTACAGCCAGTAATCGCTTGCAGCAGCGTTTGGAGGGCTTCCTCCGTTCCTGCTCCACCTTCTCAAGTAGGCCAAAAGTAAGCCAATTCAAGCTAAAAGCGGCTGTTCCCTCGCAAAGTTGTTGGTAGGCACCACAAAAAAGGCATTCCGCCTCCGAAATTAATTCGGAATGGAATGCCTTGGGACAAGAGTAAAACTCCTGCCAGTGCCTTTTACTAAAATACTCCGAGCAATGCCTTCAAACACAGAAAACAAGCTCTAAAACGATTGGGTACGTAATGAAAAATTGCCTTTTATTACTACTAAGACGCAGCAAACCACCAAAACGCTGCTTCCGAAACCTTAAAATTTACTTAAAAAAATTAATTATCTTCAAAAAAGGTCTTTTTTCGGGCTTTTCGCCTGAATTGAACTAAAAAAAAATCTCCAACGTTTGGCAAAAAAGAACAAAACTAGGCTACCTTTTGCAAAGGTCTACCGCCTGTATAGTTTTTTATGTTCTAAAAAAAGGCTAACTTTTAGCCGACTAAGAAATAAGCCGCGTAGAACTTGTGACCACAAGTTCTACCAGACCCATTACAAACCTTGATCGACGTTGTCTACTATGCTAAAAAAAATCTTGCACATTCTTACCCTACGCGCGGTGTTTTTGCGCCCTCGTTTCTTTGCGCTCTTTGCAGGCATTACCGTGCTGTTCATTCTGAGTTTCAATTTCTCCTTTCTATTTCCTGTTGCCAAAGCGGTATTGGTCGCGGCAGCAGCGTTGGTCGTGGTTGATTTAATTTTGCTGTTCAATAAAGGACTACAGATCGAAGCCCAACGCGAGTTGCCTCGACAGTTGTCCTTGGGCGACGATAATGAAGTGCGGCTAAAAATTCACAACGACTACGGCCTCAAATTGGGCATTACCATTGTAGACGAAGTGCCCGTAGAATTTCAGCGCCGCGATTTTGGAATTGTAGACACCTTGCCCCCCAATGTAGAAAAAGCTTACCAATACAACCTTCGCCCCACCTTACGCGGCGAATATACCTTTAACGACATCAATGTGTTTGTCCATAGCCCACTCGGGTTGGTCGAGCGCCGCATTCAGAAAAAAGCCGAGCAAAAAATCTTGGTCTACCCTTCCATTCAGCAAATGAACCGTTTTTCGTTAATGGCCATTGCTAGAATATCTACTATGCGTGGGGTAAAAAAAGTACGCCGCTTGGGCGCAAGTTATGAGTTTGCTCAAATTCGTAATTACGTCAAGGGCGACGATTATCGCAGCATCAACTGGAAAGCGACGAGCCGCCGCAACGAGCTGATGATTAATCAATTTGAAGACGAGCGTTCGCAACAAATTTTCTCGGTCATCGACAAAGGCCGCTCCATGCAAATGCCTTTTCACGGCATGAGCTTGTTGGATTACGCCGTCAATACCGCCTTGGTTATTTCCAGCATCTCACTCCAAAAGCACGATCGCGCAGGCCTTGACCTTCTCGGACAAGATCGGCGCTACCGTAAAGGCCGACGACGGCCCCAAACAGCTCAACCTCATCATCGAGACGCTGTACAAAGAACAACCGCGCAACTTCGAGGCCAACTACGAGCTGCTCTACACGGCCACCAAGCAGTTTATCAAGCGCCGCAGCCTGCTGTTTCTCTACACCAATTTCGAGAGTTACTCCGCGATGGTACGGGTGCTGCCGCTCTTGCGCCGCATCAACCGCATGCACTTATTGGTCGTCGTTTTCTTTGAAAATACCGAAATTGGCGACTACGCCCAGCAAGAAGCCCACACCACCGAAGAAATTTATTATAAAACAATCGCGTCTAAATTCGTCGAAGAAAAATTCCGCATCGTCCAAAAACTCCGCCAGTACGGCATCCAAGTCATTCTGACTCGGCCAGAGGAGTTGTCGGTGGATAGTGTGAATAAGTATTTGGAGTTGAAGGCTCGGGGGATGATTTAGACCGCGTACGGAGAGTCAAACTACTGTTTTCTACAAATAAGTATTAAGTATAGTGCAAAAGCCTTCTTGTTCCCTCTTATGGGAATGGGAAGGCTTTTTCTGTAATAAAAGGCTAAGGTAGATAACCTTCGTTTACCCATAGTCGTTGTTCATCGGTTCAGCTGCACTGCTCATAGTTTTTGGCTTACTTTCTCCTATTTGCTGTGGTATCTTTGACCTATTAGTTAATTCCCAGATGCCCTAATTTATGGAAAATAACCATTGGTACTTAATAGACTTTATTACGAATGGGATTGTATAGAGATCAAAAAGAGAGTTTTTTTCATCAACTGAGCTTGCGAGTTCACAAAGTAATCAAGACTCGCGAAGCGATCTGATCTATTTGATACTGTGTATCGAATAATCAGCTTCAGTTCATCCCGATTTTATCGGGATGGGCGTTAATTTTTAACGCCGAGTGAGGGAACGCCGCAGGCCTCACGACCACGAAGTAGCAGCGCAGCTAAGTAAAAAGATCCTTTTTTCGCTGCAAGGCTATTCGTAATAAAGTCTAATGCTTAATGTCCTATTGTATCTTCCGTTTGCAACTCGCTGCCAAGTATAAATTTGGTAGCAACATGTTGGATAAAGGTATTATCGATGGATGCGATCTATGTAGAACTTTGTTCTCGTGATAAACTACTCAAAAAATAGATGACTTCAAAGTTTGCTCTACTAGTGAATTGAAGCAATCTTTTATCTTAATTATAAACAAACACCTTTAAAATGAGACTTAATTTTAAATTAGTATTAACTATTTCTTTATTGGCTCTGTGTCTAGGCTGGGGTACTCCAGCGATATATGCTCAGAATTGGAGTAATCTTGCATTCACATTGAATAGCACTCATGGAAACAATAATTGCCATAATCCTGATCAAGACTACAATCTCCAATATAATGTTAATATACCCGCTAATACATCAAGTACTGCTGATGGTACTAGAGTTGTAGAAACATATGTACTAGAAGAGATACGCATCGCCGATAACAATCAACGATTCTCTATAAGGAGTGGTGTGGGTAATATTGATCTAAACATACAGCCATTGGGCTCAGAGAGTTCTGGTAGTATCACTGTTAGATATTTCGAAGATTGGCAAGAGACAGATTTATCCTTTGTTGTCTTTGCTGATATAAGATATAAGCGTACTAGAGCACAGCCTGACGGAAACGGCGGCTATGGTACCCCAGTTACGGAAATCGATTATACCAGTCCTCGAAGTAGTGATCCATTTATTTTCCCATTAGGAGATTTTTTGACTGCTCCTACCTCTATTCTTATCAATGGAGTCTCTAGTAGTAATTTTGAGGTTGATGGTTTGCAAGGCTGTCAAGATTATACCTTAAACGCAGGAGTAGTAGAGGGCGTTGACCGCTATCGTTGGGAGGTAAGTCCTAGCTCTATTTTACTTTCTGGCACAGCTAGTTTAACAACTAACACGATTCAAGTACGCCCTACTTTTGGTAATATTGTTAGTACTATTAATTTAGTCCTTATACAAGATTGTGATGGAGTAAGATCCAAATCAAACTCATTTACCGTAACGACTGAGCCAGTAAATGTGACGATTGACCGAAGGACTGTCTGCGAAACAGGAGCGCCTACTCAGCTAAGTGTTCCAGCATTCGGGAATGGAGTTTATATGGAGTGGTTCTATAATAGTTCTAAAGTAGATTTAATTTCAGGACAAAATACGAATAGCATTCAACTACAAGCTGTAGCCGACCATCAAGAGCCAGATATTATTTATGTAGGGGCTTATTCCACTTGTGGTGGGGTTGTAGGTTGGAAAGACATTTGGATAGGTACTCCAGCTATGCCAGATGTCAATCCTGCTGGATACCCTGTAATACAAATGACACATCAAGGATTTAGATCCCTGGATATTATTAATCCTACTGATCATCAAGAAGTAACAGTATATGATTGGTCGGCAACGCCCAATAATGTTGTATCTTTATTTCACAATAACTGGCGAACCTGTGTAGTGGAAGCTATTAATGTAGGGAATGCTAATGTATATGTAACTCCTAGTAATGTTTGTGGTGTTGGAACAACAGGAGGATGGGGAATTAATGTTACAGGAAGTGGAGGAGGAATACCCGATCCAAAAAGCTTACAGAATTCTAAGTTAACAACTGCTGAAGCAATCAAAGAATTCAACTTACAGCCCAATCCAGCTACTGACAGAGTGCGACTTAGTCTTTTTAACAGTCAAGGAACTATTATAGATGTTAAAGGACTACAAGTAGACGTGCTAGATTTGAATGGGCGCGTGATTGCTAGTCCTAATCGTCTTGCTGTGGATGTTTCTGAATTTCCAGCAGGGATCTACTTAGTAAGAATCAACACAGGCGAAGAAATGCTTTCGCAAAAGTTAGTCGTGAAATAGTAATTTTTTAAGGTCTATTCTACAGTAATAAGCAGGAGTCTTTTCAATTGAGGGGGCTCCTGTTGTTTTTGACTTCTACTTTTTCTATCTTAACAGCTTAATCCGAGTAGGGTAGAACTACAACGGTAGTAAAAGGGAATTTAGAAATGTAATACTGTAAATGAAAACAACGACTTTGTACCTCAACCGCTACCACCTATTACTACTTTTTCTACTCTACACCAACCTCCTACACGCCCAGCCCAACTCCCCCGCCCCTGTCATCTTCGAGGGCGATACCCTCTTTCTCATCGAAAATAGAATTGGTGCGTTTTCTGCCAAGCAGCGTGCCGATTTGGTACAGACCAACATCAAGCAATTGGCCAAGTTACCCTTAGCTCAATTTGATAGCTTGACCGTAGAAGTTAGTAGTAACAATGCCGATGTCTTGTACCGCGACAAAGTCATTACGACAGTATCCATTGCCGATACAATAGGCACAGGCCAAAGTCTGGAAGCTGTTGCTCAAGAACATTTGCAGGTGATTCGCGCGGCCTTGATTAAGGATTATAGCGATTTCTCATTTGGAACCTTAGCCAAAGATATTGGCTTTTTTCTGTTGGCCTTGTTGGTGTTTACGCTGGTGTTTAGTGTGGTCAATCGCGTGTTCAATTTCCTGCGCCGCAACCTTAAATCCTTGCAAGACACGGCTTTTTTTCGAAAGAACAAGTTAGCCGTCTTATTTAAGTTGATTACGCCAGAGACGGAAATGGGTATTTTGCTCTTTTCATTGCGCATGCTTCGGTACACGGCTCTGTTGGTGTTTTTTTACTTTTATCTCCCTTTTTTATTTAGCCAATTATCGTTTACAAGAGGCTTTGGCGAAACCTTGTTGGGGTACATTTTTCAGCCATTGCAGTTTTTGCTGAGTAGTGTGATTAGTTTTCTACCCAATTTGTTGTTTATTATCATCATCATTGTGGCGGTCAGTTACTTGCTACGGGGACTTAAACACATAGCTCGGCAAGTTCGCGAGGAAAAAATAGCGATTCAGGGCTTTTTTCCAGATTGGGCAACGCCTACGTTTAATTTATTTCGAGTTTTAATTATTGCCTTTACATTGGTGGTGTTATTTCCTTACTTGCCAGGGGCAGGGACGGATGCTTTTCAAGGGGTGTCGGTCTTTATTGGCTTGCTTTTGTCTTTGGGCTCGGCAGGCATTATTAGCAATGTCATTTCGGGGGTTATTTTGATTTATATGCGGCCATTTAAGTTGGGCGACTACGTCAATATTAATTCTACTACGGGTAGCGTGATGAGCCGCAACTTGTTAGTCACGAAGATTCGTACCAATAAAAACGAAGAAATTACCATTCCCAATTCTATCCTTTTGAGTGGTGGCATTGTTAATTATACGGCTATTGGACAAGCCCAAGGTCTGATTATACATACCAGTATTACCATTGGTTACGATGTGCCTTGGGCGCAAGTGCATGAACTGCTAATCGAAGCGGCCACTCGTACCAAAGACGTAGAAGCAGAGCCTGTTCCATTTGTTCTGCAAAAGTCGTTACAAGATTGGTATGTCGAGTACGAATTGAATGCCCATACCAAGCTCATTCGCCAATTGCCCAAAATTTACTCCGAACTACACGCCCACATTCAAGATGTATTCAACGAAGCAGGATTAGAAATCATGTCTTCCCATTACATGGCGCTGCGCGATGGCAACACAATGGCGGTACCCACTTCCTATTTGCAAAAAGAGTATCAGACACCTAGTTTCAAGGTAGAGACTTCCAATAAAGACAATAGCAAAAATAAAGAAAGCTAAATCAGCTGCCTGTTTTCATCGTAGAACAAGCATTAAGTAGTCACACAAAATTTTTCGCACCAAAAAACGGTTACTTTTCCTTACTTCTTCGTTAAAAATACTCGCTTTAGCCCGCTAAAGCTCCGTTTTTCGCCTCGAACTAAGAAAAACTATTCCATTTTTTATACCACGATTACTTTTGTTTGCCTACTTAATCAGAAAAAATAAAAGAACTAGGGTTCACCTAAAAATATCAACCAATGAGCAAAGCTCCCAAAATTATACCTGCAATTCAAACCCGTATGGGCGAGGCGTGGAACATTACCGTTGCTGCCAAGCCTTTTTCAGAGGGCAAAGGCGCTAATTTGCCCGCTTGGGGTTATCCCTGTGCCGCTTGTGGCAGCGAACAAACGAAAATACAGTTTGCCGAAAGTAGCGAAGAGGAGGAGAGTACCTTGCTCTGGATGGAATTGCGCTGCCGAGAGTGTAACCACTATACCCTCTATCAAAAAAAATAAACTGCTCAAAGTCCTGCCTTTCCAGTAGGGCTTTTTTTACTTTTGTAAAGCCTGTTTCTTACAGTTGGGGTTTGCCTGTGCTCAACCCACTGCGAAAAATGCGCTTCAATCATCATCAAACAACAACAACAACAACACTATGCGTGCAGTCGTCCTTATAAAAAATGGCACTCCTCAGGAGGCCTTCGAAATTCAAGAAAAAGAAATGCCCAAAGCGCAGGCCCACGAAATTTGCGTTAAAGTAGAGGCCTTTGGGCTCAACTTCGCTGATGTCATGGCGCGTCAAGGAATTTACCAAGATTGTCCGCCTTTGCCAACGGTGTTGGGCTACGAAGTCGTCGGACGTATTCACGAAGTAGGCAGCGACGTACAAGGCTTTGAAGTAGGGCAGCGCGTGGTTTCTTTGACGCGTTTTGGGGCGTATGCCGAATATGCCGTGGCCGATGCCCGTGCTGCTGCTGTGATTCCCGAAGATATGGATTACGCGGAAGCGACTGCGTTGGCTACCCAATATGGTACCGCTTATTTTTGCTCCGCTTATGTAACCCAATTGCACAAAGGGGAACACGTGTTGATTCAGGCCGCCGCTGGTGGCGTAGGTACTGCCCTCGTACAAATGGCCAAACACAAAGGCTGTATTGTTTATGGAACAGCTGGTTCCGATGAAAAATTAGAGTACTTACGCAGTATGGGAGTCGATCATCCTATTAATTATAACAAAATAGATTTTGATACCTACATCAAGAAAGAACTAGGCGATACGGGTTTGGATGTGGTCTTTGATAGTTTGGGTGGCAGCGCGGTCAAAAAGGCTCGTAAACTGCTCACCAACGGAACAGGGCGTATTATTTGTTTTGGTGCCGCAAGTCGTTCGGGGTCGAGCCGTTTCTTTCTCAATGACTTGAAACTAGCCTTTGGTTTTGGCATTTTGCCTTCGGTAGAATTGATTTTGAAGTCGCAAGGAGTTATTGGTGTCAATATGTTGCGCGTAGCCGATGAGCGTCCCGAAGCCTTGAAGCACTGTATTCAGGCCGTTGTTCAGATGACCAAAGATGGTATTTTGAAACCCACGGTAGGAGGAAAATATCCTGTAGAGAAATTAGCGGAAGCGCACGAATTCTTACAAGGGCGTAAATCCATTGGCAAGATTGCCGTACATTGGTAAACGTATCCTTTTTAGAAACAGATACATGTCCAGTTGAATCTATTTTCAGCTGGACATTTTTGTTGGAAAGCGGTTCTTATTGTTATAGTGTTTAAATGGAAATACCATTAGTTTAGCGCGTCAAAACAATATAATCGTTGATGAGCGTGCGCAAAAACTTATTGTGGTCGCTGGGGGGGCGAGTGATGTCCAATTGCTCGGCGACGTGTTCGGCCAACTGCTTAACTGCTTTTTGGTGGGCTGAATTAGGGTGACGGCGCTCGCGCTCCAAGACACGTTTAATAAACAACATATCTTTTTCACTAAATTGGCGAATGGCGGTATAACTCGGCTCGTAAGTGTCTAGGGTAGAGATTTTTAGAATGTCGTTCAAAGAGAAATTGCGCTGGGCAGTCGTTCGGATAACCGTTGTACCTGATAGCAACCCGCCTAGACGCTGGCTTTTGGGAGAGGCGTTGATGAGCAAGGCACCCACCGAACCCAAGGACAACCAATAATCAACCAAGCGAAACATCCAACGCATAACATAATCGTGCGTGGTAGGGGCATCGCCGTTGAGTTTGACCACTTTTAAGCCCATCGTACGCTTGCCAATGGTTTGGCCGTGCATGAAAATTTCAGAGGCCAAGGTGTAAAAAATGAAGCAAGGTGCCAGTATCAAATAAGAAAACAGGTTCATTCCTGAACGCGTTTCGGTTGCTGCTTCGCCCAGTACCGACAAAAAAGCTAGAAGAATACCAACAATCACAGCATCAATAAGATAAGCCAAAAAACGATTGCCCAAACTAGCGAGTTCGTATTGGATGGTTACTTTTTGGGCGGTGTTAATTTCGATGGTTTTCATACGGCAAAAGAGTCCTTGGTAATACAGGTTAAGTAGACACCTTTCTTAGGTAAAGGCTGCTAAAAGTACCGAATTTTTATCAAAATCGTTCCAAATATAGCGGCGTTTTCTTCCACTTCTTTTATAAAGCACCACTTGGTTCTCCAAGAGGGAAGAATTCCATTCTAGCTAGGCTATCCAAAAAAGATAGGAATAAAGGTAATAGCAGCTTAAATGTCTGGTCAAAAGACTTGTTCTAGCATAAAAGCCAGTGATCTATTACAAAAAAAAAGGAAACTTAACTATATTGTTTGGTCGATAATGTAAAGCTTTGTCCCAACAAAAAGGGGACACGATGGACTCGCCGAAAAACATTTTTTAAAAAAGTGAATTTTCTAGCGCTAAATCCAGTTGTTTAAGCAGAACCACTCCATTGGTGGCTTTTCTTTCGATTAAACCTTACTATCAAACCCACTGATTCTCATTGGTGGCTTAAGAATTGGACCGGCTATGCGCGAAACTCATTTCATTGAGCAGAATAAAGAAAAATGGGCAAAATTTGAACGTAATTTGGGGGGCGGCTACGTCAATCCCGATGAATTGAGTGATCAATTTGTAGAAATAACTGACGATTTATCCTACTCTAGAACCTTTTACCCCAACCGTTCCGTGCGGGTATACCTGAACAACATTGCTCAGAAGGTTTTTTACAATGTCTACAAAAACCGACGGGGGCGCCTGTCGCGTGTCCTCCATTTCTGGAAAGAAACGGTGCCACAGATTATCTATGAATCGCGTCGTTCTTTTTTGTTGGCCTTAGCCGTTTTTGTCGGCGCAACGATCATCGGGGTATTTTCTACCCAAATGGACAGCGAATTTCCGCGCGTCATTTTGGGCGATGAGTACATTGATATGACAATGGCGAATATTGAGAATGGCACCCCCATGGCCGTTTATCAAAAGGCCGACCAGCAAGAAATGTTTCTGACGATTGCGTTCAACAACCTCAAAGTATCGGTTTGGTGCTTTGCTCTAGGCTTGTTGTTTGGGGTGGGTTCGCTGTTTGTATTGATACAAAACGGCATCATGCTGGGTGCTTTTCAGTATTTATTCATTCGAGAAGGGATTTACTTGGATTCTTTCTTTACGATTTGGATGCACGGGGCGATCGAAATTTCTTGTATCATCATCGCAGGTGCTGCTGGTTTGACCTTGGGTAGTGGTTTGGTGTTTCCTAAGACCTTATCGCGGTTGCAAAGTCTGCAACTATCCGCGCGGCGCGGCTTGCTTATTTTGTTAACCGTTTTGCCTTTAATTGTGTTAGCGGCCTTTATCGAAGGCTTTATTACGCGCTATACAGAGGCTTCTTTTATTCTACGAGGAATTGTGATCTTTGGCTCTTTTGCCTTTATTATCAGTTACTACGTCATTTATCCTTACATGAAGGCGAAGAAGGGATTTATCTCTTTTATTGGGGAGGTAAAGCTACCACCTGCCCAACAATTAGACATTCAATACAACCAAATCAAAACCACGCCACAGATTTTTAGCGATGCGTTTATTGCCTACCGAAACTTTATCAAGCCAATTGGTTTGGCGGCAGGCATTATTGCGAGTTTGATGACGGGGATTTTGTTGATGGGCAGTGATGTGTACCGTTTTAAGAGCATGGAGCAGGTCGACAATCTTTTCCAAATACCTTTTCTATTAATTGAATATACCGTAGACAACCTCTACCAGTTGTTTTCGAGTCGCAATGATTTGTTTGCCATCTTGTTTTTTGTGGGCTTCACGGCTTGCGTGTACATGGCGCTCTTTTTGGCGCAGCAGTCAGTAAAGAAAAAGGGCAAAGAACCTGTTGCTTATAAACTGTCCTTTTTTGTAAATACTATTCTAGCTACCCTTTTGGGAATGGGCTTGCTCGGTGGGGCGGTCTTGGCTACAGGAGAGGAATTTGGGGTACTTTTGTTGGTGCTGCTGACTCCCTTGATTTTAATGTGGTTGGTCACGGCGTTTAATGAAAATGTAAATCCGTTGAGTGCTTTGGGACGCAGTTTCAAAGTTTTGGGAGGCAATTGGTTGGTGATGATGGGCGCCTATTTCATTATTATTGGAATGTGTACAATTTTTATTTTCATGGCAACAGCACCACTAGCTGGTTTTTACTTGGGAGTAATGACGAATTTATTTCCTGTAGAGGATATTTTGACAGTCAAGCAAGGGTTTTACATCTTTGTTTATACCTTTTTATTGTCCTTTTTGCTGCCGCTAATTGCCGTGGTCATGCACATGGCTTTTCACAGTTTTAAAGAAATTAAGCAGGCGGACAGCTTGTTAGAAGAAATTCCCTTGATTGGTAAGCGTAAGATTTCTTACGGTATGGAAAAAGAAAACTAAGCACTATTTAATCTATTGTTATTATGAGAATAAATTATCAAACGCTACTCTGTTGTCTTGGACTGTTGTTCTTGCTCAGCCAAGCGCTTTGGGCTCAAGAAAACGATGCGACGGCACTCTATCAAGAACAGCCGATTAGCGCACAAACTTTTGATGCTTCTATTTGGAAGAATACATCCAAAGATATGAAGTTTTCTACCAAAACTAAGGTCAAAAAAGTACCTAAACGGGTTGATAGTACCCCTATGCCTGTCAACAATGAAGTAGATCAAACGACCGTTTTTAGCGCGCGTACCTTGCTCTTACTATTGGCAATGGTGTTGTTGGTTTTTGTAATTTATCGCGCGGTGGCAGGTAATGCTATTTTAATTAACAAGCCCATCGAACGACGTCAACCCATCGCTCTAAAGGATATCGAAACGAACTTACAAGAGGCCGATGTAGAAAGCTTCTTGGCGCAGGCGCTTCGCGACAAGGATTACCGTTTGGCCATTCGCTTGTATTATTTAGCGATTATAAAAGAGCTGTCGGCCAAAGGTTTGATTGAGTGGAAACGCGATAAAACCAATGGACAATATTTGCGAGAATTGCGTAAGAAAAAATACCCTCAAGTAAGTGCTTTCAAAGGCGTTACCCGAGTATTTGAATACGTTTGGTACAGCAACATGGCGTTTGATGGCGGCCAATTTGAAGAGGTGCGCATTGATTTTAACAACTTATTACAATCCATAAAATAAACAGCATGAATAAATTTGCTCCCCTTATCGTTGGTGCTCTAGTGCTGTTGGGATTGATTGCCTATTTTGCTCAGAATCAAGCCGACCCACAATACTGGACGGAGGAATACGATGTAACGGGTAATAAGCCCTATGATGCGCGTATTCTATACGAATTATTAGAAAATCGCTTTGATCTAAAAGTATTGGAGGATCGTTTGGACAAAACCCTATCACTGGATGATGAGACGGCTTCAAACAGTAGTTATCTCTATTTGAGCAATACAAAACCTCGTTATACAGAGGATGAAGCTTGGCACTTGCGCGATTATGTTCGGGCAGGCGGCGAGGTGTTTATCATTGCGCCCGATATTCCCGATAGTTTGGCCGAGTTGCTGCTCTATCCAGAGGATTGCGGTAGTGAGACTACTTGGAAAGGAACTAACCCAGGGTTTTACAGAGCAGGCGTTCTATCGACCTTGGCACATCCTAAATTGTCTGAAAACTACTATAGTTTTCAGTACACGACCCTCAATTACACCGAAAACAGACACTGGAATTATATTCCAGAAGCTGCTTTTTGTAATGTGCGCGGAGAAGACGAATACGGTTATTCAGAAGATAAAAAAGTACGGGAATATGCCTTGGCCAAACTTGGTTCTTTCAAAACTACTGGTAAGAATGAGGAGAATCAAGCCGAACAAGAGTTTGCCAACTTTGTGCGCATGAAAGTAGGGAAAGGGTATTTTTATTTCCATACTAATCCTATTATGTTTACCAATATGTTTTTGGTAGACAGTAATGGCTTTGAATACAGCAACTACGTCTTTGCACACATGGCAGATAAAACTTTACACTGGGATCGACAAAGTGTCATTTTTCCAAGTAGTAGAGCAGAGACGCGCCGTGCATTGCCTAAAATCGCTGCTCAATCGCCACTGGAGTATATTTTCTCCCAACCAGCTTTGCGCTGGAGCTGGTACATGGCGTTGGCATTGGGCTTCATTTATGTGCTGTTTGGAGCCAAGCGCCGCCAACGCATTATTCCTATAATCGAAAAGAACCGCAATACGTCTTTGGAATTTATTGAGACCATTGGGGGGCTGTATTTTCAGCAGCAGGACCACCGCAGTATTATCAAGAAACAAATGGACTTGTTCTTGGCTCACATGCGCCAGCGTTACCATTTAGTTACCCGCGAAATGGATGACCGTTTGATTGAGCGCATTGCTGTGCGCGCCAAAGTAGACCGAAAAATAGTCAATGATATTTTTGTAGAATATTTTCGCTTGCGCCAATTGATGCAACAACCCAATGCAGAGGTCACCGCGCAAATGCTGAACAATTTTTATCTGTTGATAGAACGCTTTCATACGGCTGCAAATGAATACAAGGCCGCAGAATTAGCGAACGCTTAAGGTGTGCTTTTTTGAATTAGAAAACCTATTTAGAACGAATAAACCCGATTAACCATCGGACTATAAAAGAAGATCGTAAACATGAGTGAAAATTATGCTTGGGGAGATGACAATGCTTCCGTAGCCAACATACAGGAAACCGTTGATCGTGTACGCAACGAGGTGCAAAAAATCATTATTGGGCAAGATGACCTCATTGAATTGATGATGGTTTCTATTTTTGCAGGCGGTCACGTCTTATTGGAAGGGGTGCCAGGAGTCGCTAAGACATTGGCCTCTAAATTATTAGCCCAGACGTTGAGCGTGGATTTTTCACGGATACAGTTTACGCCTGACTTGATGCCGTCGGATGTTACGGGCACGAGTGTTTATAATATGAAAATGGCCGAATTTAACTTCAACAAAGGGCCGATTTTTTCTAATATGGTATTGATCGATGAGATCAACCGTGCTCCTGCCAAAACCCAAGCGTCGTTGTTTGAGGTTATGGAAGAAAAACAAGTGACGGTAGATGGAAAAACGCATAAAATGGCTTTTCCTTTTATGGTTATTGCCACTCAAAACCCGATTGAGCAAGAGGGAACCTATAAACTTCCTGAAGCCCAGTTAGACCGTTTCTTATTTCGTATACAACTCAGCTACCCTAGCTTAGAAGAAGAAAAGTTAATCTTGCGCCGTTTCCGTGATGACTTTAGCAAACGTCAAATCGAAAAAGTACGCGCGGTACTCAATGCAGTAGAAATTAAGCGTTGTCAAGAGTTGGTAGAAAAGATTCACATCAAAGATGAGTTGTTGGATTACATTGCCAATTTGATCAACAATACACGCAACAATGGAGATTTGTTTTTAGGAGCTTCTCCACGGGCTTCTTTAGCCATTATGCAAGCGTCCAAAGCCGTTGCCGCCATCAATGGCCGTGATTTTGTAACGCCCGATGACATCCAATATGTGGCTTTTCCTGTTTTGAACCACCGTATTATTTTAACGCCTGAGCGGGAGATGGAAGGATTGGATGTACAAGACGTAATCAAAGATATTATTGCCAAAGTAGAGGTGCCTCGTTAGGTGTCTTTAGCAGAAACAACACTATGTTCAGTTTTCTAAAGAAGAATAAGGCTCAACAAAGAACCACGAATAAAGAGGATGACCGTCCTTCTAACCAACCTGCTCCTTTGGTAGAAGGCCAAGATTTTTATATCGAGAACGGCTTTTACATTTTTACAGCAGCATACCACCTCAAAAGGGGACATTGTTGTGGGAATGGTTGTCGGCACTGTCCTTATAAGAAAGCTGAAAACGAATAATATACAAGCACTTGTCCTTCGGGATAGGTGCTTTTTTGTTGTTTGGGACGATGGTATCTCCTTTTTAAAACTAAAAAATAAGAATACAATAAAGGAAACTAGTATTGTGAACTGGTAGTAAGTAGTTTTAAAAAAAGAGGATTCTTGAAGGGGGGATCCAAAGGAATCGATACAAAATAGGGCTTGCTTTTTTGAAGGAAAAAGCCTATATTAGGCACTTCTATTGACGGTGGTGCTTTCGTGCCATCTAACTCAACCACAACTCAACAATGCGAAAAAGCAAGATTGCCAAGCTCTTTGACTGGGCTTCCTACCAAACGGCTCAAACGGCCTTAACTCAGTCCCCTGATGATAAATCTGCCCTCAAAAAAGCCAGTGAACAAGATAAGGCGCTGCATGCCTTTCAGTCCAGTGTGACCAAAGACATCAAACTGGGCTTGAAATACTTACAAGAAGCCGTGAAAAAGGGAGAGGTAGCCGAGGTGCCCTACTTTTTACAATTGGACTATTTTACCCAAGCAGTAGAAGGCACGGGAAGTTTGCTCATTCTAGGCACCCAGCCCGCGATTCGCAAAGCCTTTGTGGCAGCAGGTAAAACCCCCGAAAAGGTCAACTTATCTTTTGGACTAGCAGAGTTAGATGCCAATAATATACTGCGTTTCATTCCTGAAAAGAATGGTATGAAAGTAAAACCAAAACCTTTGGTGGATGCGCTCAAACAAGCTCCTATTGCGAAAAGCAATCCAGGGTTCTGGTCAAAGCGTAAGGTCAATAATGTCATTATTGGAGCGGCAGAGGAATCCGCTGACGAGGCGTTAACAGGCGATAGTGATCTAGTAGACGAAGCGGTCACTTATACGGAGAAAGGTAAAGGATCGGAAGTGTACGATGCCTTCAAGTCTTTCGTCAACCGCGATTATCTCAACAGCGACGGCACCCGCAATGCCGAATACTATGCCCAGACGCTACAACAAGTAGACGGCTGGATCGCGCAGCTGCAAGAAGAATTCAAAGCAAAAGGCGACAAACAGCTCAAAGCCGCGTATCAAAAAATGGGCAAGATGATGTTGGCCTTTAAGAAGAAGGTGCAGCAGGAAATGAATACAGGACAAACACAGAATATCAACGAAGAGAGTAACTTGTCAAGGATTGCCCAAGTATTTGACCGTACCATCAAAGCCTACCAAGCCAGCGAAGATCCTTACCAGCAGTCCATCTTAAAAGGAAAACTGGAACGTACCTTGCTAGAGTTAGAGCAGAAGATCAATGGCGATGAAAGCCAAACGGAAGCCCTGTCCTTGCAGCAGCGTTTTAAAGCAGCTTTGGCGGATTTGCCTATGGGCGAGCTTCCTATAGATCCAGCAGTGCAAGAGCAAATTGATGCGCTGGTGACAGACATTGCCGAATTACTGGCACAGCATCAACAAGCACCTATCGCTTAATTCCACCCTTTAACCTAAAAAAAATGAGATTATACCTTGTTTTACTGCCCTTACTCTTATTCGGACAAAGCAATTTATGGTCTTGGCAAACAACCACAACAATGACAAGAGAAGATATACAAGCGCAGTTGCGTGAGAAACAACAAGAGTTGGACGTGCTTTTGACGGCTAATAATTTAACGATGACGGCTTTAGCCCGCCAGCAGCAGATTATTTTGAAAGAGGCTTATGGCGTGCTGGGGCTGGATACGGTTGCTTTTATTGGGAAAGCGGATTTTGTGCAGGACTGTATTACGATTCTAGGACAATATCGAACAGACTTAATAAATCTGGAGGACTTGGAAGCCCCCATAGCTACAGCAGCGCTTCTTTCGAAGCTAAAAATTACCTTTGGAATCGGCAAATTTGAACTTAATGAGAGAATATACTTAATCATCGCTAGTGCCTTGTCCAGTGGAACCCTTACAAGAAAAGAAGTAGCTGAAAAGATAAATAATGCGCTAGATGTCTTTGATAGAGGTTACATAGAGCAACAGTATAAAGGGAAGGATAATAAAAGCATGAGAAAAGAGCTGGCTAAGTATAAATCCTTATATAATGTATTGCCAGACAGAGCGTCTTTTATAGCTAATTTCAAGAACAATACAGTTGAGGATACCACAAATGCCAATCATCCGACTCACAAGTCACTGAAAAACAAGTATGGGGAAGAAGTCCACGCGTGGTTATCTACTGGTAGGAGACTCTTTAGGAGACTACAGAAATTTAGACTTGATTGATGTTGTAAGAAATTTAGTGTGCATTTCAATGCTTCTTTCTCTGATGAACAAATATGACGTTTTTGTTCGAGAATATCTTCCAACAGCTCATTAATAATGGTAATCTTCCTAACTCTAGTAAAGAATTGACAGGAACAGAAGTAGCTGAATTAGTAATTAGTAGGGAATTCTAAAGATTGAGTAAATCGATTATTGAAGGATACTTTAATTATGATACGGTACAAGGATTACGATTCTAATAATTTTAATAATATGGTTGGTAATGCTCTTCCACAAGATTTTGTATTCACTGACGCTATTGAAAAGGCAAGTGAAAAGAACTTTAGAAATGAGACTCAGACTATGTCGCTTTCAGTCAAGCATACACCAAGTGGACAACGACCATTATTAATGAAATCAACAGCATAGCAGAGGTCGACACCTTATTTCACGCAAGTAAGATTCGTTCAGGAATGGCGGCGCTGCACGAAGGAAATGAGATCGCAATGGATTTGACCAATCATCTTTATGAATTGGTAGGGACGTATCAAAAAGGAATGTTGTTAAAAGAATTTATTGCTGAAATGGCTTCCAAAATCAATAAGGTGGCGGCACAACCAGAGCAAACAGTTTATGAGGCTTGGGCAAACAAGCAGGTTGCTTTTCCATTGAATTATCCCAATAACCTGAAAGAAGTCCTTAAGGATTCTAGAGCGGAGGCGAGTTACACGGAATACTCGGAAGAGTTGGATAGCTGGGCTACGGCTTCTATGGATATCGTTAAAAAAATTGGGGATAGTAATCGAGGTTTAAAAGGAGCTAATTACAAGACGGCATTGCTAATTAAAGAACTGGCCTTTTTGTTCAATAAAGATGTAGAGGGAATCGAAGGAATTGCCTTTATCTACAAGGATTATTTACAACCTGAATTGGAAGGGTATGGCAAAGACACGATTAAACTAACGGAGATTCATGAATATTGGAAAGGTGCCTTAGAAAAAGCACAAGTTAATCAAGTCTTAGATAAACAATACCATCAACAACTCATCACTACTTATACTCCGGCGGCAGTAGAGCACTTTATAGACTCTATGAAGTTTATTTATCCAAGTAGTATTGATGTAGAAAGTGTATTGTCCAATTGTGCGATTAGAAAAGAAAAAGCACCTGTCCGTGCACTCAATGGTGCTAATCCTGACACATTAGTAGCAAGTTATACCTTAAATTGGAAGAACCGAGCTACGCTACTAGAAATTGCAGTAGATGATGGTGTTGTGGGAGAGGTGCCTGTCGCGGCTTCCGCTAAACACTTAGTGGAAGTGGTAAAAGACAAAGTAACGAGTACCATAAGCTCGCTCTTACCAGATTGGAGTAATTCAGCTATTGATATAATAGACACTAAGGTGTCTGGAATGGTTAGTGCCACCTTGCGAACGCCTGTTCCTGCAGATGTGATTAATTTTTCTATACCATTAAAAATTAACAAACAGTATAACGATGGGAAAGAGGTGGTCTTTCTTGATATCGGTAATTTTACGGATGGAAACATCAAGTTTAGAAAAGTAAGCCCCTACGGTATCAGCAGAACGTCTATAGCAAAAGTAGGGAAGACAGAATTTAGGGGAACGACAGCTATCCACACCATAGAAGCAGTGATAGATATTAGCGATATCGCCCTTTCAAAAGCAGTAGCAGCAGGGGTTGGGGTTGCAGGTGGAACGGTAAGTACAAGCCATATGCCAGGCAGTTATGTGTTCACGTTCCGTATGCAAGTGGTTTCCACTCTATCTAATGAGCAGTTGAGTGCCACCATTGATGTGGAGAGCAGTAGCGTAGACACAAGTACTTGTCCTTTGCTCGAAGAAAGAGCTGTGATTAGACCTACCGTCACGACGGTGCAAGACCATGCTGCCTTTCAGTAAATTGAGAAAAAAGTAGAAGTACTTCAATAAAAACGCTTCTTCCGCTCCATGTAATAGGAAGAAGCGTTTTTATTCTTACTATCAAGGAAATTATGTCTTATAAGCCTTACTGAGTCAGTTTTTTTTAGTAAAAAAGAAGTAAAGGAGACTTGTAGTCAATTGATTCTAAAGAAAAAGTACTATTATTTCGTTCTTTCGAAAATATTTCTTACTTTTGCAATCGCTTAAGTAAACCCCTTTACAGGGGGAATTTGAAGAAAAGTAGTAATTAGTCAATAAATGCCTACAATAAATCAACTAGTCAGAAAAGGACGTAAAAAGATCGTGGAGGCCTCTAAAGCTAGAGCCTTGGATGCTTGTCCTCAGAAGCGTGGTGTTTGTACGCGTGTGTACACCACGACGCCAAAGAAACCGAATTCAGCCTTGCGTAAGGTTGCCAAAGTACGTTTGACCAACGGAATCGAGGTCATTGCTTATATTCCTGGAGAAGGGCACAACTTGCAAGAACACTCTATCGTATTAGTACGTGGTGGTCGTGTAAAAGATTTGCCTGGTGTACGTTATACTATCGTACGTGGAGCCTTGGATACAGCAGGAGTTGCTGATAGACGTCAAGCACGTTCTCGTTATGGAGCCAAACGTCCAAAAGTTAAAAAAAGTTAAAAAACAAACTTGTTTTACACAAGAATTAAGAGATAACGATCATACGTTGATTAAGTTCTGAAGAAGTTGGAACTGAAGATTGTGCATAGAGTGGTTTATAAAGCCTTTAGGTACAAACAACAGCTAAAAGATTAAACAAGACAATGAGAAAGAGAAAACCGAAAGTGCGCCAAGTCGCACCAGATCCTCGTTATGCAGACAAGCAAGTCACCCGCTTTGTCAATATGTTGATGCTAGATGGTAAAAAAAGCACTGCTTTTAGAGCTTTTTACGATGCCATGGATATTATTGAAGAAAAGACGGGAGAATCTGCTCACGAAACTTTCCTCAAAGCAATCAAGAACGTTATGCCTGCCCTAGAAGTACGCTCTCGCCGTATCGGTGGTGCAACGTTCCAAATTCCTACCGAAATCCGTCCCGAACGCCGACTCTCCGTCGCGATGAAATGGATGATCAAATACGCTCGCCAACGCAGTGGTAAAGGTATCGCTACCAAACTATCTGCCGAGTTAATGGCCGCAGCAAAAGGAGAAGGCGCTGCCTTCAAAAAGAAAGAAGATACACACAGAATGGCCGAGTCCAACAGAGCATTTGCGCACTTTGGACGTCGTAGAACAAAGTCTAAATAATTAGACCCTTAGTTCTATTACTTACACTATAAGTACCTGTTGAAACCCCAACAGATAAGAATATAATTAATCAATTTTCACATAATTTTAAGCCACTATTAAGTCATGGCAAAGACAGATTTAACCTATACGAGAAACATTGGAATTGCTGCGCACATTGATGCCGGGAAAACCACTACTACAGAACGCGTTCTGTATTACACGGGGATTAGTCACAAAATTGGTGAAGTACATGATGGTGCTGCTACAATGGACTGGATGGAGCAAGAGCAAGAGCGTGGTATCACCATTACCTCTGCTGCTACCAAAACAGAATGGCCTTGGAAGGATAAAACCTATGCAGTAAACATTATCGATACTCCCGGTCACGTTGATTTTACGGTTGAGGTTAACCGTTCACTACGAGTATTAGATGGTCTTGTCTTTTTGTTCTGTGCTTCTGGTGGTGTAGAGCCGCAATCAGAAACCAACTGGCGTTTGGCAGATGGTTATAAAGTGCCCCGTATTGCCTTTGTTAACAAAATGGATCGTCAAGGAGCTGACTTTTTCGGTACGGTACAACAAATGCGTGATATGTTGGGTGCCAATGCAATTCCATTGCAGGTACCAATTGGAGTAGAAGATAATTTCAAAGGAGTTGTTGACTTGATTACAGGTAACGCCATCGTTTGGAATGAAGAGGATCAAGGGATGACTTTTGAAGTAATTCCTATGCCTGCTGATTTGAAGGATATAGCTGATGAAGCTCGCGAAACTTTGTTAGAAGCAGTGGCTGATTACGATGAGACCTTGATGGAGAAATACTTCGAGGATCCTGAATCAATTTCTCACGACGAGATTCGTGCTGCTGTACGTGCTGCCGTTTGTGATATGAGCATCATCCCTGTTATGTGTGGGTCTGCTTTTAAAAATAAAGGAGTACAAGCTGTATTAGATGCTGTATGTGCTTTCTTGCCTTCTCCAATGGATGTACCTCCTGTAGTTGGAATCAATCCTGATACAGAAGAAGAAGAAACACGTGCGCCTAGCTTTGATGAGCCTTTCGCTGCATTGGCTTTCAAAATTGCCACTGACCCTTATGTAGGTCGTTTGTGCTTTTTCCGTTGCTACTCTGGAAAATTAGACGCAGGTTCTTACATTTTGAATACGCGTTCAGGTAAGAAAGAGCGTATCTCTCGTATCTACCAGATGCACGCTGCTGAGCAAAAACCAATTGATGCGGTTTATGCAGGTGATATTGCAGCTGGTGTTGGTTTTAAGGACATCAAAACAGGGGATACCTTGTGTGACTTGGATCATCCCATCGTATTGGAAAGCATGGATTTCCCTGCTCCCGTAATTTCTATTGCTATTGAGCCTAAGACTCAAAAAGACGTAGACAAATTGGGTATGGCTTTGGCAAAATTGTCAGAGGAAGATCCAACGTTTACTGCAAAATTTGACGACACCACAGCCCAGACTATTATCTCTGGTATGGGAGAGTTGCACTTGGAAATTATCGTTGACCGTCTTAGACGTGAGTTTAAGGTAGAGGTAAACGAAGGAGAACCACAAGTAAACTATAAAGAGGCGTTGACCAAATCAGTGACACACCGCGAGCGTTTGAAAAAACAATCTGGTGGTTCTGGTTTGTTTGCTGACATGGAATTCGAATTGGGGCCTGCTTCAGAAGAATTCTTGGAAAGTGACGACTTCAAAAATAACAAGACCCGCCTAGAGTTCGAATGGGACATTAAAGGGGGATCTATTGATAAAGCTTATGTTAACCCTATCCAGAAAGGATTTGATTCTATGATGGATAATGGTATCCTAGCAGGCTACAACATTGACAGTATGAAAGTACGTGTTTATGATGGAGGTATGCACGCAGTGGATTCTAAGCCGATCGCTTTTGAATTGTGCGCTAAAGAAGGCTTTAAAGCTGCAGCAAGAGGGTGTAAACCTGTTTTGTTGGAGCCCATTATGGCCCTTGAAGTAGTATCTCCTGAGGATTACATGGGTTCTATCATTGGGGACTTAAACCGTCGTCGTGGTATCATGAAATCTCAAGAGCCTAAAGGTATTGGTATCGTCATCAAAGCAGACGTTCCGTTGTCAGAGATGTTTGGTTACATCACCGACTTGCGTACGCTGACTTCTGGACGTGCTTCTTCTAGCATGGTTTTCTCTCACTTTGCTCCTGCACCTAGTTCAGTGGCAGAAAAAGTAATTGAAGAATCTAAAGCTTCTGTCTAATTAATAATAAATAATACTGAGGCCCGAACTTCGGTTCGGGTCTTATCTTTCTAACATTCATAATAAATCATTCATCGAGGCATGAATCAGAAAATTAGAATTAAACTTCGTTCTTACGATCATAATCTAGTAGACAAATCTACAGCAAAGATCGTTAAGACAGTACGTAACACCGGTGCAGTCGTGACTGGACCGATTCCGCTGCCCACTCATAGAAAAATCTTTACAGTTTTGCGTTCTCCACACGTAAATAAGAAATCTCGTGAGCAGTTTCAACTTCGTACACACAAACGCCTAATCGAGATCTATAGCTCAACAGCGAAGACGGTTAGTGCTTTGGAAAAATTGGAACTACCTAGTGGTGTAGATATCCAAGTGAAATTAATGTAATTTGTTCATTTGTAGATTTTACTACAATTCTTAAAACAAGAAAAGTGGAAGGTTTAATAGGAAAAAAAATAGGCATGACCAGCATCTTCAATGAAGAAGGTGACAACATGGCCTGTACCGTAATAGAAGTTGGTCCTTGTGTGATTACACAAGTGAAAACAACGGAAACAGACGGTTACGAAGCTGTACAATTGGCGTACGGCGAGCATAAAGCTAAAAATAGCACACAGCCTCTGAAAGGGCACTTTGCTAAAGCCAATACAACTCCAAAATCAAAAGTTGTAGAATTTCGCAACAGCACTTTAGAAGCGTCTTTGGGCGATTCTGTAGAAGTTAGCGATGTATTTGCAGAAGGCGATATCGTACAAGTAGTAGGTACCTCTAAAGGAAAAGGTTTCCAAGGGGTTGTTAAACGTCACGGATTTGGTGGTGTTGGGCAAGCTACACACGGTCAACACAACCGTGGACGTGCACCTGGATCAATTGGTGCGGCTTCTTATCCAGCAAAAGTTTTCAAAGGTATGAAAATGGCTGGACGTACAGGTGGTGACAGAATTACCACAACTGGTCTACGCGTAGTGAAAGTATTCGCTGAAAAAAATCTATTGCTAATTAAAGGAGCGATTCCTGGTCACAAGGGTTCCTTCGTAATTGTGAAGAAATAGTCATGAAATTAGAAGTTTATAACATAAAAGGTGAAAACCTCGGTAGAGAGGTAGAAT
Source organism: uncultured Saprospiraceae bacterium (assembly GCA_963837355.1). GTDB lineage: Bacteria > Bacteroidota > Bacteroidia > Chitinophagales > Saprospiraceae > Aureispira. The sequence goes on from CAWIMY010000002.1 coordinate 748,659, forward strand.
TGCCAGACGGCGTCTTTGGCTTGGAGTTGAACGAAAAGCACGACCACGTTGTCTACTTGGCTGTTAAGCAATACTTAGCTGCCCAGCGTCAAGGTACACACAAAGCTAAGAACCGTTCGGAGATCCAAGGTTCTACTAGAAAGATCAAACGTCAAAAGGGAACAGGTACAGCTCGTGCTGGTAGTTTGAAAAACCCTTTGTTCCGTAGTGGTGGACGTGTTTTTGGGCCTCAGCCTAGAAATTACGGTATCCAGTTGAACAAAAAGGTGAAGCAGTTGGCTCGTAAATCTGCCCTAACTGCTAAAGCAAAAGAAGGAGCTATTATTGTAGTGGAAGATTTCGTTTTCGAAAACGCCAAAACAAAAGACTTTGCCAACTTCTTGAGCAGCTTGAAAATGGGAGAAAACAACTTGAGCGATACAAAAAGCTTGTTAGTAGTAGATGCAATGGAAACACCTGCAGCTCCTAACAAACCTAAGTTGCCTGCCAAGCCTAGAGGAGCCAAGAAAAGAGCGGCTTATGCCGAGGCTATCAAAACCTACTCTAGTGATTTGAAAGCTTATAAAACTGCCACCGCAGAGTACAACTCTACGATCAACAGCGAATTGGAAAAAGCAGAAAAGCAATACGATAACATCGTTTTGTCTAGCCGCAACTTGCCTAAAGCTGAAGTAGCAGATGCCAAGCTCTTAAATGTTTATCAAATTTTGAATGCCAATTGTTTGGTGCTATCGGAGTCTGCTGTAAACAGACTAAACGATATGCTTTCCTAACGGCTTTCGTAGAACGATCTAAATAGACAAAACAAGCTATGAAAAATATAATCATACGACCAATACTCTCTGAGAAGTCGAACAACTTGGCTGAAAACCCTCTCTTGAACCAATACACATTTGAGGTGTACAAGAAAGCCAACAAAATCGAAATCAAAAAGGCTGTTGAAGCGCAGTTTGGTGTAACGGTAGAAGCTGTAAATACTTCTATTCGCCCAGGTAAATCCAAATCACGCGTGGTAAAAGGTCGCCAAACTAAAGGCCGTACTTCTTCTATGAAAAAAGCTATCGTAACAGTAGCAGAAGGAGAATTCATTGAAGGTTTCTTTGGTGCAGAAGATTACGAAGAAGACATCGAGTTGCTAGAAGACGACACGCAAGAGGCTAATGCCTAAGCGGTAGCAACAACCGAGAATTATAATTCATTAACTATAGTCGCGAAACTGATAAATTCGTAAATAACAATGCCAGTTAAAAAGTTTAATCCGATTACTCCTGGTACGAGAACTCGCGTAGCGAATAGCTTCGTAGAGTTAACTACTGACAAGCCTGAGAAGAGCTTGTTGGGTAAGTTAAAAAAATCAGGAGGTAGAAACAACGAAGGCCACAGAACTGTCCGTAACCGAGGTGGAGGACACAAGCGCCGTTATCGTGTAATTGATTTCAAACGCAATAAGGATGGGATTCCAGCCACTGTTAAAAGCATCGAGTACGATCCAAACCGTACTGCTTTTATTGCTCTATTGGTATATGCCGATGGAGAAAAGCGTTACATCATTGCCCCTAATAAATTACAGGTAGGTGATGTTATCAATTCTGGTAGTGGAATTGCTCCTGATTTGGGTAACTGTATGCCATTAGGTGAAATGCCCGTAGGTACTAAAATCCACGCTATAGAAACACGTCCAACAAAAGGAGCTGTTTTGGTAAGAAGTGCTGGAGCCAGTGCTGAATTGGCAGGTAAAGACGGCAAGTACGTCTTGATCAAACTGCCTTCTAGCGAGACCCGTCTTGTATTAGCTACTTGTAAAGCAACCATAGGAGAGGTTTCTAACAAAGATCATGGTCTAGAAGTAATTGGGAAGGCAGGTCGTAGCCGTTGGTTAGGACGCCGTCCACGTGTACGTGGTGTCGCTATGAACCCTGTCGATCACCCCATGGGTGGTGGTGAAGGTCGTTCATCAGGAGGACACCCCCGCTCGCGTACGGGGATCATGGCTAAAGGTCAGAAAACCAGAAGAGCCAAGAAGTATTCTAATAAGTTTATCGTTACAAGAAGAAAAATCAAGAAATAGATGGCACGCTCATTAAAAAAGGGGCCTTACATTTACCACAAGCTATTGAATAAGGTAGCTAAGGCCAAAGAATCTAGAAAGAAGACAGTAATCAAAACTTGGTCGCGCTCCTCTATGATCATTCCATTTATGGTAGGAGAGACTATTGCTGTTCATAATGGTAAAACCTTCGTTCCTGTATTTGTAACAGAAAACATGGTAGGGCATAAGCTCGGTGAGTTTTCTCCAACACGTACGTATAGAGGACATGGTGGAAACAAAAAGAAATAATTTAACACAATAGCAAAGTTCAAATAAAAGTCATGGAACAAAATAAAGAGTTTGTAACGGCTGTTGCGAAAATAAAAAACTGCCAAATGTCCGCTCGAAAGATGCGTTTGGTTGCTGACATCATCCGTGGAAAAGAAGTAGAGAAAGCCCTAGGGACACTCAAATTCACCAAGAAGGAAGCAGCCCGTTGGTTGGACAAATCCTTAACTTCTGCCATCGCCAATTGGGGTGTATTGACAGGAGAGGAGGCAGATGATCACAACTTGGTAGTTTCTGCTATTTGGGTAGATCAAAGCACTCAACTAAAGCGTTTTCGTCCTGCTCCGCACGGACGTGCGCACCGTATCCGCAAGCACTTCTGCCACGTTACTATTCAAGTAACTAACAAAACGGCTTTAGAGCCTAGAACAGAAGTAACCGAAGAGTTGGATTACGAGGAAGTTGAAGCAACTAATTCTTAACAGCAGATTAACACTAAAAAATAGTATGGGACAAAAGACTAATCCTATAGGTAATCGTTTAGGAATCATCAGAGGTTGGGATTCCAATTGGTTTGGCGGAAAATCATTCGCTGACAATGTAGTCGGAGATGAAAAAATTCGCCGTTACCTCAAAATTCGTGTTGACAAAGGCGGTATTGCTCGTATTGTAATCGAGCGTACGCTAAAGCGCATCACGGTAACTATCCATACTTCTCGCCCTGGTATCATTATTGGTAAAGGTGGACAAGAAGTAGATAGCATTCGCGAAGAGTTGAGAAAATTGACTCAGACTGATGTACAAATCAATATCGTAGAGATTCGCAAGCCAGAACTGGATGCTCAAATCGTAGGAGAAACAATCGCCAAACAAGTAGAGGCACGTATCAACTATCGTAAAGCAACTAAAATGGCGATCCAAGCTACTATGCGCGCTGGTGCCGAAGGTATCAAAGTTCGTTTGTCAGGTCGTTTGAATGGGGCAGAGATGGCTCGTTCAGAAGAGTACAAAGAAGGAAGAAGTCCTTTGCATACTTTTCGTGCTGACATTGATTACGCTATCGTAGAAGCGTTGACCGTATACGGTAAAATCGGTATCAAAGTATGGTTGTGTCGTGGTGAGATTTTCGACAAAGTGGACCTCTTCCCAACTCCCGTCAAACGCGACCGCAAGTCGGAGGGACGTAGCCAAGGAGGAAGAAGCGACCGCAGAAAATCTGGCGACCGCAACCGTAGAAGAAAATAAGGCGAACAATATTTAAAATTTCAGAAAGTTTTTTATATTTTTGCACTCGCTTTGGGGGGCTGCTTGTCAGGCCCTTAAGACACATAGCGAGACTATTCAAGGAATCTAATTTAATTGTACAGCAATGTTACAACCAAAAAGAACAAAATACCGCAAGCAGCAGAAAGGTCGCAATCGCGGACTAGCTCACCGAGGTTCTAAAATTGCCTTTGGTTCATTTGGACTAAAAGCAACAGAAGACACTTGGATTACCAGCCGTCAGATTGAAGCTGCGCGTATCGCTATGACGCGCTACATGAAAAGAGAGGGTAAAGTGTGGATCCGCATTTTCCCAGACAAACCAATCACCAAGAAGCCAGCCGAGGTACGGATGGGTAAGGGTAAAGGGGCGTTGTCTCATTATGTAGCTGTTATCCGACCAGGAAGAATCATGTTTGAGTTGGACGGTGTGCCAAGAAAAGTAGCAGAAGAAGCCTTGCGCTTAGCTGCTCAAAAGCTACCTGTTCCCACCAAATTTGTCGTGCGTAACGACTACTCAGAATAATAACCGCTTAAATTTAAGATAGGAAATGGCTAAGTTAGATTTGAAAGGCCGCAGTGTAGAAGACTTGAAAGAAGAATTAGAAACTTCTCAAAAGCATTATTACTCGCTAAAATTTAATAACGCAGTCTCTACTTTGGAGAACACTGCTGAAATTAAAAATGTGCGTCGTAATATCGCCCGCATCAAGACCGCACTCAGAAGCCAAGAGCTAGAAGGATCCACTCAAAAAAGAGACAAAATCCAAACTAGACGTAGATTAGCAAAAAAGATTAAAAAGTAATTTAAATCGATTCCGAAATGGAAGAAAATAAGAGAAACTTACGCAAATTGCGTGTAGGGGTCGTCGTTAGCAACAAAATGGATAAAACCATTTCTGTGACGGTAGAACGCCGTGTGAAGCACCCAATTTACAGTAAGACTGTGAAAATGTCCAAGAAGTACTTGGCACACGACGAAGATAACAGCTGCTCAATCGGTGACACTGTTCGCATCATGGAGACTCGTCCCATGAGTAAGAACAAGCGCTGGAGACTAGAAACTATTTTAGAACGCGCCAAATAGAATAATTAAGTCATGATACAACAAGAAAGTAGACTGCGAGTAGCCGATAATACTGGTGCCAAAGAAGTTCTTTGCATCAAAGTATTAGGTGGTTCTAAAAGACGCTATGCTTCTATCGGTGACATCATCGTTGTTACTGTAAAAGACGCTGCTCCTGGAGGTCTAAAAAAAGGTACTGTTTCTAAAGCAGTCATCGTGAGAACGAAAAAAGAGATTCGTCGTAAAGATGGTTCTTACATCCGCTTTGACGACAACGCTGTCGTTTTATTGTCGGCTAGTGAGGAACCCCGCGGAACACGTATTTTTGGGCCTGTTGCCCGTGAATTGCGTGAGCGTGACTATATGAGAATCGTTTCCTTGGCACCTGAAGTACTATAACAAGTAATGAAGAAATCAAACAAAAAAATCAAAAGCCACATCAGAAAAGGAGACTCCGTTAAGGTGCTTTCTGGTGATAGCAAAGGTGACACTGGTGTTGTAGAACAGGTGTTGGCTGAAGACTACCGCGCTATCGTAACAGGAGTAAACATGGTTAAGCGCCACGTACGCCCTTCTGCGGAACAGCCTGGTGGAATTATCGAAAAAGAAGCCTCTATCCACATTTCTAATTTGATGTTGCTCGATGACGAAGGTCAAGCTAGCCGTATCAGAAGAGATCGCGATGAAAATGGCAAATTGGTTCGTGTTTCCAAAAAAACACAACAGAATATCACTACGAAAAAACAATAGATCATTAACTAATGGAATATCAACCTACTTTAAAGACAAAGTACAGAGAAGAACTGGTTCCCCAATTGAAAGAGAAGTTTCAGTACAAATCGATCATGCAGGTACCTAAGTTAACTAAAATCTGTCTATCTCAAGGTGTTGGTAAAGCTACTTCTGACAAAAAGCTAGTCGACAATGCTATCAATGAAATGACATTGATCGCTGGTCAACAAGCAGTAAAGACGATGGCCAAAAAATCCGTTTCTAACTTTAAGTTGAGAGAAGGAATGCCCATCGGCGCTAGAGTAACTTTGCGCAACAACGAAATGTATGAGTTCTTAAACAAATTGATTAATGTCGCACTACCTCGTGTACGTGACTTTAGAGGCATCAATGACAAGAGCTTTGACGGACGTGGTAATTACACCTTGGGTGTCACGGAACAAATTATCTTCCCTGAAATCGACTTGGATAAAATTCCAAACATCACTGGAATGGACATTACTTTTGTAACGACCGCTCAGAATGACGAAGAAGCCTTAGAATTGTTGAAACTCTTGGGCCTACCGTTCAAAAATCAAAATCAAGACTAAGAAATGGCTAGAAAATCAGTAATCGCACGCGAAAGAAAAAGAGAGCGTTTAGTAAAAAAATACGCTGCTTTACGCGAAGAGTTAAAGGAAGCTGGGGACTATGAAGCCCTAGACAAACTACCCAAAAATTCTTCTAAAGTACGCTTACATAACCGCTGTCGTTTGACGGGTCGTCCTAAAGGATACATGCGTCAATTCGGTATCTCTCGTGTAACGTTTAGAGAAATGGCATTGAAAGGATTGATCCCCGGCATCACTAAAGCAAGCTGGTAGTCAATCGTTACAACCAATATCTTTTCCCGACTTTTGTCGGGAATTATAACAAATAATTTATCAATCAGTAATTACATCCTTCTCCAGGATAATGATTGCGATTAAAACAGAAAGTATGGCACTTACTGATCCCATTGCGGATTATCTAACCCGTATTCGCAATGCCCAGATGGCTGGACATCGTATTGTTACTATTCCTGCATCTAACTTGAAAAAAAGCATTACCGAGATTTTGTACGACCAAGGGTATATCCTTAAATACAAATTCGAAGATACTGCCAACAACCAAGGCCAAATCTTGATCGCCTTGAAATATGACCAAGAAACCAAAAAACCAATTATCAAGAAACTAAAAAGAGTTTCTCGTCCTGGTTTGAGACACTACGTTAAAGCTACCGAGCTTCCTAGTGTAATTAACGGTTTGGGAACAGCTGTCGTTTCTACCTCTAAAGGTATCTTGACAGAGAAAAAAGCAAGAAAGGAAAACGTTGGTGGTGAAGTTCTGTTCTACATCTACTAGTAAGTAGAGTTTTGAGTTAGTACAAACAAGACCGTAATATTTAAAATAAATTCAAATGTCAAGAATAGGAAAAGCTCCAATCGACGTACCATCTGGAGTAGAATTTAGCATTGACAACAATGTAGTTACCGTAAAGGGTCCAAAAGGAACTTTAACACAAGACATTCAGTCTGATGGTATCGACGCTTCTATGGAAGACGGACAAATTGTTGTTACAAGATCAACAGAGCAAAAACGCCACAAAGCGATGCACGGTTTATACCGTCAATTGATTTCCAACATGGTGGAAGGTGTTTCTAACGGCTTTAAAATTGAATTGGAATTACACGGTATTGGTTACCGTGCCAAGAATACAGGCCAACTATTAGAATTAGCATTGGGTTATTCTCACCCTATTATATTTGCTATTCCCGACGAGGTGAAAGTAGAGACCTTATCTGAAAAAGGTAAAGTTCCTGCCATTACTTTAACAGGTATTGATAAGCAACTAGTAGGACAGATCGCGGCTAAGATCCGCGCTTTCCGTAAAGTAGAGCCTTACAAAGGAAAAGGTGTTCACTTCAAAGGGGAAGAGGTCCGTAGAAAAGCTGGTAAGACAGCTGCTAAATAATTTAGTTAGATAACACGCTCTTAAATATAAAATAATCATGATTTCTAAGTCTAAGACACTAACCAGACGTCAGAAAGTTCACAAACGTATCAGAAAGACCATTACTGGTACGGCTCAGAGACCTCGTCTGTCTGTATATAGAAGTAACGGTGCTATTTATGCACAGTTGATCGATGATACTACGGCTACTACATTGATTGCTGCCTCTTCAAGAGACAAATCAATTGAGAAAGCGAACAAAACAGATCAAGCAAAAGCAACAGGTCGTTTGCTGGCCACTCGCGCAGTAGAAGCTGGTATTACAACTGCTGTATTTGACCGTAGCGGTTACATCTACCACGGCCGTATCAAAGCCCTTGCAGAAGGTGCTCGCGGTGAGCAAAAAGAAGATGGAACCAACGAATTGTTACAATTCTAAATTAAAACGAAATGGCAAAGAAGAAAAATAATAGAGTAAAAACCAACGAATCCGATTTAAAGGAAAAGTTGGTAACGCTAAACCGTGTTGCTAAGGTGACCAAAGGTGGACGTACATTTAGTTTTGCAGCAATTGTTGTAGTAGGTGACGGAAACGGTACCGTAGGCCACGGCCTAGGTAAAGCAAGAGAAGTAGCTAGTGCAATCACTAAAGCTGCTGACGATGCTAAAAAAAGCACCATCAAAGTACCCGTTTATAAAGGTACTATCCCACACGCTCAACACGGGCGTTACGGAGCTGGTAAAGTCTTGATTAAGCCTGCTGCAGATGGTACAGGAGTTATCGCCGGTGGTGCTATGCGCGCTGTCTTGGAGGTTGCTGGAGTACACAATGTATTGGCAAAATCACTAGGTAGTTCTAATCCTCACAATGTAATTAAAGCAACAATCGACGCTTTGAGCAAATTGAGCTCTCCGCTAGAAGTTGCCAAGAAAAGAGGCATTTCCTTGAACAAAGTTTTTGAGGGCTAATCTTTAAATAAAATTAAAAATGGCTAAAATTAAAATCACTCAAGTGAAAAGCGTTATCGACCGCTCTAAACGTCAAAAAGCAACAATGAATGCTTTGGGTTTACGCAAAATGAACCAGACTGTAGAGCACGAAGGTACGCCTCAAATCTTGGGTATGGTAGACAAAGTTAAGCACCTAGTAACCGTAGAGGAAAATTAATTCCCACGCTTGTTGTCGTGTTATTTATAATTATAATTATTGGTCGTGACCAGTAAGATAATTCCAAAAAAATGAAACTTAATAATTTAAAACCTGCAAAAGGTTCTGTTAAAAATAGAAAGCGCATTGCACGTGGGGTAGGAGCTGGTTCTGGTCGTACTGCGACAAGAGGACATAAAGGAGCGAAGTCTCGTTCTGGTTATTCTAACCCACGCCACTCTCAAGGAGGTCAGATGCCTCTACAGAAATTGGTTCCCAAACGCGGTTTCAAAAATACGCACCGTCGCTACCAATCTGGTCGTCCAGCGGAGCATGTAGTAATCAGCTTAACCCAATTGGCTTACTTTGCGGAAAAAGCAAACACTACTGAAATTACACCTGCTGTATTTCACGACTTAGGTGTAGTTGGTAAAGATGTTTCTTACAAAGTATTGAACACTGGTGAATTGACAAAAGGCTTAGAAGTAACGGCACACCGTTTTTCTTCTAGCGCCAAAAAAGCAATTCAAGATGCTGGTGGCAAAGCTTTCTTGTTGTACAAGTTGAATACCCTACAAGGTATTGCACATGTTGCAGGAACCGATGTCATCGACCTAGAATTAATGCGTAAGCACTTTGACCACATCGGCGAAGACGATATGGTACACATTGTAGCAGAAGGCACTATTTCTACAAAGCTAACTTTGAAAGTCAACAAAATTTCTGAAGAAGCCAGACAACAAGTAGAAGCCTTAGGCGGTACTGTTGAATTGGTATAGATCGATAGAATTGGAAAAGTAGGTTTACTTTTCCAATTTTTTTCTTTTCCTTCGTATAATTCCTGCTTTGCGAAACCCGTACGAATGCCTAGTTTTTACGAACTGGATGTTCCGCCGTAGTAGCGCAAAGCGTTCCTAATAATATATTGAGACAATGAACGGTCTAATCAAAAAAATCCAAGACATTTGGTCGATCGAGGACTTGCGTAACCGCATCCTTATTACCATCGGATTTCTTGCAGTCTATCGCTTCGGGAGTTTTGTCATTTTACCAGGTATCGACTCTGAAGGTTTAAAAAATGCCTTTGGTAGTGGTGGTGGTCTTATCGATTTACTAAACTCCTTTACAGGTGGTTCTTTCTTTAAGGCAGCAGTGTTTGCTTTGGGAATCATGCCCTACATCTCTGCTTCGATTATCGTGCAGTTATTGGGTTTTGCCGTGCCTTATTTCCAGAAATTACAAAAGGATGGAGAGAACGGACAACGCAAGCTGAACCAGATTACCAGAGTTATCACCATTGCTATTACCATAGTTCAAGGTTCTGCCTACTTAGGATACATCAATGGTTTGGGCGCTGGAGTTATCGTACCTGGCATTCCACCTACCGTATTTTGGTTGGCTAATATTATCATTCTAACAGCAGGTACGATCTTCTGTATGTGGTTAGGAGAGCGTATCACTGACAAAGGTGTCGGAAATGGTATTTCTCTATTAATTACAGCAGGGATCATTGCAGCCCTTCCTGGTGCCTTTATGAGCGAGTTCCAATTGAAGTTGGGCAGCGGTCAATTGATCGTTTTCATCATCGAAATGGCCTTGTTTGTAGGAGTTGTAATGGCTAGTGTTGCTTTGGTACAAGCGGTAAGAAAGATCAAAATTCAGTTTGCCAAGCACATGATTGGCCGCAGTAATCTCAGTGAATTGGGAACAGAGCGTGACTATTTACCGATCAAATTGAATGCCGCAGGTGTAATGCCAATCATCTTTGCACAAGCATTGATGTTTGCTCCAGGTGCTATTGCCGCCGCTGTACAAAGCGATGCGCAGATCTGGAGAGACTTAGCAGATTTTACTTCTGTTATCTATAACGTAGTCTTCTTCTTACTCGTTGTTATCTTTACTTATGTTTACACTGCTTTGATTGTGAATCCGCAACAATACGCTGATCACTTGAAGCGCCAGAATGCTTTCATTCCTGGAGTAAAACAGGGAAATGATACAGCAGAGTACATTGACGAAGTAACTACTTTGATTACTCTACCTGGCTCTATTGCTTTGGGTTTGATTTCGATCATCCCTGGTTTAGCCATGGCAGCAAGCATTACTTCTAACGCCAACTTTGCTATTTTCTATGGAGGCACATCTCTATTGATTTTGGTAGCAGTAGTATTGGATACCTTGCAACAAATCGATGGTCACTTGTCGATGCACGGATACGATGTTAGAAAAATTAAAGGAAGAACAAGAACAGCTGACAATATTGATGTGGATAGCTATTCGCAAGAATCTTAGCTGTTAAACAAGTAATAATCCCTGATGATTATGGGTGCTATTAAATAACACCTTGAAAATTAGGTAATTTCATTTAAAAGTCAGATATTTGCAGTCCGAAAAGAAAATCGAATGGCCAAGCAGGAATTAATCCGTCAAGACGGAACTATTGAAGAGGCATTGTCAAATGCCATGTTTAGAGTTAAGTTGGAGAACGACCATATTATCGTTGCAACGATCTCTGGAAAGATGCGTATGAACTACATTCGTATCCTCCCTGGAGATAAAGTAGCGGTGGAAATGTCTCCTTATGATTTGACTAGAGGACGTATCATATATCGTTACAAGTAAAGTAAAAGAAAAGCATCATGAAAGTAAGACCATCAGTAAAGAAGCGTTCAGCCGATTGTAAAATCGTACGCAGACATGGCAAAGTTTACATCATCAACAAGAAAAATCCTAAGTTCAAGCAACGTCAAGGATAATTAATAGCAGCACAAATTTTTAATCGTTAGATATGGCTCGTATTGCAGGGGTAGATTTGCCCAAGAACAAGAGAGGTGTCATTGGCCTAACCTACATTTATGGTATAGGGCTAACATCGTCAAAAGAAATTTTGGCAAAAGCGGACATTGATCCAAGCATTAAGGTAAAAGATTGGAACGATACCAATATTAAAAGCATCCGTCAAATTTTGGCAGATACTTATACCGTAGAAGGACAATTGCGCACAGAAATCCAATTGAATATCAAGCGTCTTATGGACATTGCTTGTTATAGAGGATTGCGCCACAGAAAAGGTTTACCTTTGCGCGGACAGCGTACACAGACTAATGCTCGTACTCGTAAGGGTAAGCGTAAGACTGTTGCGAACAAGAAGAAAGCAGGTAAATAATAAGTAACAACGACTAATATAGTTATGGCAAAGTCTAATAAAAAAGTTAAAAAGAAGAACGTAAAAGTGGAGCCACAAGGACAGGCTCACATCCGCGCTTCCTTCAACAACATCATCATTACCCTAACCAACAACGCAGGCCAAGCAATTTCTTGGGCTTCTGCTGGTAAAGCTGGTTTTAGAGGTTCTAAGAAAAATACTCCTTATGCCGCTCAAATCGCCGCTACTGACGCAGCGAAAGAAGCATACGATTGTGGGTTGAGAAGCGTAACCGTATACGTTAAGGGGCCAGGTTCTGGACGGGAAGCTGCTATTCGCGCTATTGATGCTGCTGGCATCAAAGTAATCACTATTTTGGATGTTACCCCATTGCCACACAATGGTTGTCGCCCTCCCAAAAAACGTAGAGTTTAATTTATACCTTCAACCAACGTTGATGCTATATTTATAGCCAACTAAAGTTGAGTGTAAATACTTCCAACTATTCGTAGTACAAAACTACGTTCTTTAAAAAAAGTTATAAATGCCCTTCCATCAACGGGATTGGTAGTTGTAATAAGAATAATAATCAGTTGCAAATGCCCTTCTATTGATGGGATTGGTAGTTGTAACACAAAGTTTAACAAATAATGGCAAGGTACACAGGACCTAGATCGAAGAAAGCCAGAGCACTTGGCGAGGCAATTTTTGGTTACGATAAAGTTTTTGAAAAGAAAAAATACGGCCCCGGACAACACGGACCGTCTAAGAGACGCCGACAAAAGTCGGATTATGCTATCCAGTTGATGGAAAAGCAAAAAGCTAAATACACCTACGGTGTACTAGAGCGTCAATTCCGAAAAATGTTTGAACAAGCGAGCCGTCAAGCTGGCAAAACAGGGGAAAACCTATTCAAACTACTGGAAGCACGCCTAGATAATGTTGTATTCCGCTTGGGTATTGCTCCCACTCGTAGAGCTGCCCGTCAGTTAGTATCCCACAAGCACATCGCTGTAAATGGCGTTGTTACCAATATTGCTTCTGCTATTTTGAAACCAGGCGACGTTGTACAAGTTCGCGGTAAGTCTCAAGGCAAAGAAGTTATTCTAGATTCCTTAGCATCCAATGCTTCAAATGTCCGTAAATTCTCTTGGTTAGAATGGAACGGCGATAAGATGGAAGGTGTCTTTATCCAAACACCAAGCAGAGAAGAAATTCCAGAGAAAATTAACGAGCAGCTCATCGTTGAGTTGTACTCTAAATAATTAGCTCTAAGCTTCTTATACGGCAGCTATGATTTTAGGACTTCGGTTACGGAGTCCTAAAATCGTTTAGGGCAAATGCCCCTTGATCAAGAAATTCTCAACCATCAGATACGATTAATCTTATGAGTTTATTAAACTTTCAGAAGCCAGACAAAATTTTGCTTAAAAAAGCAGACGATTTTGAAGGGCAATTTGAATTCCGACCATTAGAGCCTGGATTCGGCCAAACTATTGGCAACTCCTTGCGCCGCGTCTTGTTGTCTTCTTTAGAAGGCTACGCGATTTCTGCGGTACGCATTCGAGGTGTCGATCACGAATTTTCTTCTATTAAAGGAGTAGTAGAAGACGTAGTAGACATCATTCTAAATCTTAAACAAGTTCGCCTAAAGTACTTGTTAGATGGAGAAATTGATGGTTCGGAAACCATCTATGCTACAATCAGTGGCAAAAGTGTATTGACTGCGGGTGATTTGACAGCTGACGCTACGGCATTTGATGTCACCAATCCCGAATTGGTCATTTGTAACATGGAACCTTCGATTACTTTAGAAATCGAATTGAACATTACTAAAGGTAGAGGCTATGTTTCTGCTGAAGAAAATTTGCCCAAAGATGCGCCCATTGGATACATTCCAATTGATGCGATCTATACGCCTATCAAAAATGTAAAATACGCGGTTTCTAGTAGCCGTGTAGGACAACATACGGATTACGAGAAGTTGACTATTGATTTGAAGACGGATGGTACAATCCACCCAGAATACGCCATCAAAGAAGCTTCTAAAATTTTGATCCAACACTTGATGTTGATCTCTGATGAGAACATTACGTTTGATGACGAGGCTAGAAAAGAAGACAACATAGTAGATGAGCACATTCTACACATGCGCAAGCTCCTCAAAACTTCTTTGGAAGACTTGGACTTGTCGGTGAGAGCGTACAACTGTCTAAAAGCTGCCAAGATCAACTCTTTGGCCGACTTAGTACACTACGAAACACACGAGTTGTTGAAGTTCCGTAACTTTGGTAAGAAATCTTTGGTAGAAATCGAAGAACTCTTAGTAGAGAAAAACTTATCATTCGGTATGGATCTGTCTAAATACAAACTAGACGAAGAATAAAATATCCTTTTGGGTATTTCCTTATTATAAAAATTGCAGAAACGGAACGGATCTTTGATAGAAACCTAGTATGTGCTGCGAAGTAAAAATTGTTAGTCATGAGACACGGTAAAAAGTTTAACCACTTAAGCAGAAAGAAAGGCCACCGCAAAGCCTTATTGAAAAATATGTCTATCGCTTTGATTGAGCACAAACGTATTCGTACGACTGTCGCCAAAGCCAAAGCATTGCGTAAATACTTTGAGCCTTTAGTTACTAGAGCTGTTCGGGTGAACAAATCAGAAACTATCGGGGAAGCGACACACCACAGACGTATCGTTTTTAGCCACTTGCAAGACAAAGAATCGGTTAAAACATTGTTTGGAGAGATCGCTATGAAAGTAGGTGACCGCCCAGGTGGTTATGTCCGTATCTTGCGTACTGGTTTCCGCCAAAATGATGCTGCAGATATGTGTATCATCGAATTGGTTGATTACAACACTGACGCATTAGAGACTCAAACCGTTAAGAAAAAACGTACGCGTCGTAGCAGAAGAAAAAAATCTGATAACGATACGACAACGGCAGTAGCTACAGACGGCGAAGACGCTGTTGTAGACAACGCCTCTAACGAAGAAGAAGAATAAACCCCGTGTTTATTCCCTTTCAAAAGTCATCCTGAACACGTTTCAGGATGACTTTTTTCTTTCCTGCTCTCATCGCTTTTGCTCATGCGCCATTTCCTCTCCTCTTTACACGACTGGTTGCGACAGCGCCTCGGCGCTGATTTAGACGACAAGCTCAAACAGTATTTCCTGTCAGGAGCCTATAAGTCGATTCTAATGCAAGGGGCAATTGCCTTATTGACCTTCGGTACCGCGCTATTTATTGCACGGGTGACAGGGGAGGAGGGCTTTGGAGTTTATACCACCGTTTTTACTTGGGTGGCAATTGTGAGTGTAGCGGCTACCCTAGGCTTAGATGACTTGGCCTTGAAACAGCTGCCTGTCTATCAAGAGAACCAACAGCCTGCCCTCATTCATGGGTTGCTGCGCTGGTCCGAACTATTGGGGCTTCCTGACGGGAGTGGCAGCGGCGCTCTTACTGCTCTTAGTCGCCTATACCACGAATATCAATGGCTTGAGCAATTATCGGGAGTATTACCAATGGGCTGTATGGGTCATTCCTTTGTTTGTCTTGATGCACGTTAACCAAGCTAGTTTGCGTGCCTTAGGGTTGGCTGGGGCGCGGGCAAATTGCAGAAAAAGTCGTACAACCTCTTTCCTTTTTTATAGCGTTGTTGTTGTTTTGGGCGTTCTATGGCGCCGCCTTGAGTGATAAGCAAGCTGTAATCGCTCGTGTTTGTTCCTTTGGAATAACCGCCTTGGTGGCCTTGTATTTATTGTGGCAAGTGTGGCGGCCTTATCGACAAACTACTCCGCAGCAGGAAAACCGTTCTTGGTGGAGCAGCAGCCGTTATTTTGCCTTTACTTCGCTTTTATATGTTGTCAATACACGGATTGACATTGTCTTGTTGAGTTTTTATAAGGTTTCTGAAGCGGAGATCGCTTATTACAATGCGGCGCTCAAACTTTCAGATATGGCGCTGATCCCTTTTGCTGTCTTGTACACGGTGACTGCTCCCATGTTTTCTAAGCTTTATGCCGCTCGCCGTCTAGAGGAATTACAGGAATTTTATACCAAAACGACTCGCTTATCCTTTATGGTCATTACGGCTATTTTATTGGTGCTGGTTGTAGGTGGGCCTTGGTTCTTGGCTTTATTCGGAAATAGCTTTGTAGAAGGTTATCCTATTTTGCTCCTCTTGTGCGGTGTAAAACTCGTGCATGTGTTTGTGGGGCCTGCAAATTATTTGGTTATGATGATTGATTTGGAAAAAGAAGCGACCTATGTGTTGCTGCTTAGTGTATTTGTTACCGTGATTTTACACAGTTTTCTCATTCCGCGTTATGCAGGCATTGGTGCTGCTTGGTCAACTTTGCTGGGGTTGCTGTTGTTTGAACTATTGCTCATTGGATTGACTTATTATAAAAGTGGAATTATGCCTACGATAATAGGGCGACGTACTAAGAAGAAAAGTTAACGGCAATCTTCATTAAAATACCGTACCTTTGCATCGTAAACCCGACGGGTTGCGGCTTTCTTCAAGAGCAAGACAACTTTCTTTACCTAATTTACAGACAACGTACAGCATTACATCATGGAATTATTTATTGCGCTTCTTTTACTTATTGTTGGTTTTTTTGTCCTTATCAAAGGGGCTGATTTTTTAGTGGATGGTGCTTCCGCTGTGGCTAAGAAATTCAACATTTCAGACATTATCATTGGTTTGACCATTGTTTCTTTTGGTACTTCTGCTCCCGAACTAGTTGTTAACATTGCCGCCGCCTGGGAGGGCAAGAATGAAATGATTATCGGAAACGTCTTGGGATCTAATATCTTCAATACTTGTTTGATAATTGGAGTAGCAGGGATGATTTATCCCTTGGCTGTACAGCATGCTACGGTGCGTAAAGAGTTACCGTTTTCTATTCTTATTGTAGGACTGATGTTTGTATTGGCCAACGACCTACTTACGACAGGAACAGACAATCAAATTTCTCGCTTTGATGGAGCCATCTTTTTAAGTTTGTTTGTGGGCTTCTTGTTCTACATCTACAAAAGCTCCAAAAACAAAGATATGGCAGGTATTGAGGAGGAGGTAGATGCTATTGAACCCATGCCCATTGGTAAGAGTGTACTGTTTGTCGTAGGAGGAATGGTTGGACTGATCTTGGGCGGCAATCTCGTTTTGGAGAATGCTGTTATTTTTGCGAATTACTTTGGAATGACAGAGCGAGTTATTGGATTGACCGTTATTGCGATTGGAACCTCGTTGCCAGAATTAGCTACTTCTGTTGTCGCAGCTCTAAAGAAAAACAGTGACATTGCCGTAGGAAATGTAGTAGGGTCTAATATTTTCAACATCCTGTTGGTTTTGGGTGTCAGTGCTATTATTGCACCTACGCCCATTAGTTATGATGCTGCCGCCAATTTTGATATTTACTTCTTGTTAGGAACTACTTTTCTGTTGACGTTTTTCCTCTTTATAGGAACTAAAACGCGCGCCAAAGAAGGTATCTTGCCTACCTATACCATAGATCGCTGGCAAGCGGCGATCTTATTTGTTCTAGTAATTGTCTATATTGTTTATCTATTGGCCAACCAATAACCCTAAAAAAAGGATACGGTTGGTGTGGTTGGGCGACTGTCTTGACAGACATTGTACCGAATATCTAAGCCTAAACCGAAAGCACCTGTAGGACTAAACGATAGCTTTTGCCAATGTCCATCAAGTTGTTTGCCGTTGTGTTTGTGAATGCCATATTTGATAAAATCAAAAATTAGTAGAAAACCACCTTGTGCAATCATACTAGTGCCAAAGCCATTCCAGCGGTCACGATCCGCATCAGAGCTTTGATTCTTAGCGGTTTCACGCATCAAAAAACCAGCGGTGATGTACGTCAAATCTAAAACACCATTGACTAAATAAACCGTTTCGATTTGCTGCTGTGCCTTGACAGTTTGTTCAAAACTTAACCCCATTTGCTTGGAGCGTTTGGCAAATAATCCAGGAATACCAAGACCTATGTTGACAATATTGAAATAGACATTCATTTCATGAAAATGCTTCCATTCGCCTGCAGGCGCGGTAAAATAACCAACAGTACCCGCAATAATATTTGCTCCTGCCCAGCTTGTCAGTGCAATTGAGCCATTCTTGGTGTGCCGAAAACGCGTGGCATTGATTTCATCCAACGGTTGAATAGGGGCACTGTAAGGGGAGTAG
This sequence comes from uncultured Saprospiraceae bacterium, assembly GCA_963837355.1. Taxonomy (GTDB): domain Bacteria; phylum Bacteroidota; class Bacteroidia; order Chitinophagales; family Saprospiraceae; genus Aureispira. The sequence goes on from CAWIMY010000002.1 coordinate 766,516, forward strand.
TTGGCACTGAGCTTGGAATGACTACGGATTGGAGAAGTTTCCTCTGTGGTGTTTTTAGGCGTTATAGGAAGACTATACTGCTTTTTAAGAAGAAGACGGAAACTGTTAGGTGCTGATGAAAGGAGGGTTTGCGCTTGCGCTAAAGGAGATAAGATACACCAACTGAGTAGGAATAAAAGATATTTCATAGTGGTAAATTTGTGAATTGAATTAATTTTTCTAACTTTTTGTAAGCTCTATAAAAACAACTCCTTTGCTTATTAAGTTGAATAGGTAGTTGATTATAACCTAGAAGATAAGCAAGAGGAATACTTACAACAACATTGTACTTTATTGAGAATAGAAATTCGCAATAAAGTCTACTAACATATAAAACACACCAATGGCAAACGAATGGAACATAGGCACAGAGAAAAGTGGCCTCGTAAAAGAAATAGAAAGCGCAGTACTAGTCGCCTTAGTGACCGATGGGCAAACAATGGAACAGGCGATAGAATACTTGGATGAATTGGAATTTCTAGCCGAGACAGCAGGAGCTGTTGTCAAAAAAAGCTTTATACAAAAACTCAAACACCCTGATAACCGTACCTTTGTAGGAAAAGGAAAAGCAGAAGAGGTCACGGACTATGTCAAAGACAACGACATTGATCTCATTATCTTTGATGATGATTTGAGCGCTAAGCAAGCGGGAATTTTAGAAGAACTCACTGGCCGAAAAATATTAGACCGCAGTACGTTAATTCTAGACATCTTTGCGAGTCGTGCCCAAACCGCACAAGCCAAGGTACAAGTAGAATTGGCTCAAATGCAATACTTACTACCCCGACTACGAGGAATGTGGGAACACTTGGAACGCCAACGAGGGGGGATCGGTATGCGTGGACCTGGAGAGCAAGAGATTGAAACGGATAGACGGATTGTTCGCGATAAAATCTCCCTGCTCAAAAAACGCTTAGAACGCATTGACCTACAAGCCCAAACCCAGCGCAAAAATCGTGGGGAGATGATCCGCGTTTCTTTTGTAGGATATACCAACGTGGGAAAATCTACCTTGATGAATACGTTAGGAAAAGCAGAAGTTTTGGCAGAGAACAAACTCTTTGCTACCTTAGATACAACCGTACGTAAAGTTGTCATTGATAGAATGCCTTTTTTACTCTCGGATACCGTTGGGTTTATTCGCAAATTGCCCCACCATCTAGTAGAAAGTTTTAAATCTACCTTAGATGAAGTTCGGGAGAGTGATTTGTTGATACAAGTAGTCGACATTTCTCACCCACAACACCGCGACCAAATCAAAGTCGTCAACAGTACACTCAAAGAATTAGGGGCAGAGAAAATTCCAATGCTCTATGTTTTTAATAAAATGGATTTGTACTTAGAGGAGGCTTTTGACGAGTTCTTACACGAAGATGAAAAAGCCGTCTTGTTGGAAGAAGTAAAAGGGCAGTGGAAAGGAGAAACACAAGACAATGCTGTCTTTGTCTCTGCCCTGAAAAAAGAAGGCATGGAGGAATTGCGTATCAAGCTCAAAGAACTAATTGATAAGTTGTATGCCCAACGCTACCCTTACAAAACACGTTTTTGGTAGGGGGCAACAGCAAAACCTATAAAATCAAGGAATGCGGCTATTCTTAATCATAGGAGTGGGACTTTTGTGCTTGGCAACGGCACAAGCACAAAAAGGATGGTACGCAGAAGGCAGCCTACACTTCGGGCGTGCCTTCAAGCATAGTACTAAAATCACGATGGATTTTCCTGATTTTAGTTATGGGGCAGAGCTCAACTTGGAGCGACAAACTTACGGGACCAAGCCTTGGCACGAACGCTGTGGGTTTCCCCGTTGGGGGGTGGCATTGGCCTACCATTACACGGGCAATGCTCCACAAATGGGGCATGGCATCGCTATTTTACCCAATGTTACCTTTGACTTTATTCGGCGTGCGCATTGGCGCCTTTTTGGGCGGCTAGGGGTAGGCTTAGGTATAATCACCCAACCTTATAACCGCATTAGTAACCCGCTCAACAATATGGTGGGTTCTTATCTTAACAACAATACTTCCTTGCGCGTAGGTATGGCCATCGACTTGCACCCACAATGGGAGTTGCGCCCTTCGGCGACCTTTACCCACTACTCTAACGCCGCTTCTACCTTACCTAATTTAGGAATTAACATACCTAGTCTTCAATTGGGCTTGTGTTACCGTCCGCGACCTGTCACTAAAGAAGATTATATCTTTGCTACTGAGCGACCAATACGAAGCAAGCGGATTCAATTTTCAGTACTGGCAACAGTAGGGCTACGAGAGTTGTCTACCAGCAACGGCCCTAAGTATCCTGTATGGCATGGCAGTATGGATGTAGGTTTGTTTCTAAGTACCAATAACCGCCTAAAAATAGGGTTAGAGTACGATTACATTGCCGCTTTCTACGCCTTCAATACCCACAGCGGAGGCGAATCTAATGAGGATGCCCACTGGCAAGCTAGTAGAATCACCCTCTTTTTGGCGGATGAGATCTTTATTGGTCGATTTAGCATCAACCTGCAAGCGGGGGTCTATTTAACCCAGAACCGCGATCAACTCTTTCCACTTTCCTTTCGTCTAGCTGTCCGCTATTATTTATTAGACCCCTATCAAAATACTCCCACCCCGTTCTTAACAGCAACCATAAAAGCCCATAAAATCACGGCAGAATACTTTTCGGTTGGTGCTGGAATCGCTTTTTAGAAAAAAAAAAGACTAGCATCCTTTTCCTTAAGGATACTGCAAGAAAAATAGAAAATGGCAAGATGCTGTATAAAACTGGCAAAAAAACGTCCTGTTTTGTGTGCTACTCTGTAGACTTTTACCACATTAGTGGTTCGTTATTGTCACCGTCCAAAAACGACAATAACTTGTTCTCAAAAAGATATAATTTTCACTTTAAATTTACATAACATGAAAAGAATTGTACTGGCAACGGTTATCCTACTATTAATGGCTCAAGGAATTCTCCAAGCACAAGAAAAGGAGAAAGAAGAAGAAAAATATTGGACTTTTGGTGGCGCAGTTGGCTTAGACTTAGGTCAAATGTTATTTATCAATCCTAAATTTGGAGCGGGAGAAGATCGTATCGGAATTGGTGGAAACATCAACACCTTTGCTAAATACAAAAAAGGCCGCTTGAGTTGGGATAACATTGCCAACCTCAACTTTGGCGTACAGCGCTTAGGGAGCTTCCGCAAAGAGGTCCCTTTTCAGAAATCAGTAGATGAACTGCGCATCGCGTCTAATGTAGCGTATGGTATTACTGCCAAAAGCCCTTTCGGCTACTCCTTGGGCGTCTTATTCCTAAGCCAAATTACACCGACCTACAACGGGAACTTTTTATCTCCCTTATCGGATACAATAGAAAATCCATTGGCTCAGTTTTTTTCGCCTGCAACCCTCACTGTCTCTCCAGGCATAGCCTATAAAAAACAAACAGATTTTGGAGAATTTAGTGCGCTATTATCGCCTGCCGCACTCAAAATGATCATAGTGGAAAACGATGAAATCGCGCGTACAGGCTTGCATGGCAATCCTCGTTCAAAAGACGTAACACGAGAAGAGTTTGTAGACGATTGGCACGTAGAACCTACGGGAGAGTTAGAGAGCGGGGGATTTTATGCCCGAAACTACATTCAGTTTGGAGCGTCTCTAAAAGCGGCATACAGCAATAAATTTTTTGCTTACAAAGTGACAGAGAAAAAGAAAGAGGTGACTAAACACCGTTTGTTATTGCGTACCAGCGTTAATTTGTACAGCAACTACTTACGCCTTCCCCAGCATGTTGATGTAGAGTGGATTACTAACGTAGACTTACAATTATTTAAAGGCTTGTCGATTTCGTTAATGACGAATGTATTTTGGGATTATGATGTATTAGTACAAGTGGACGAAGACAACGATGTCAGTACAGGGGTTAATGGTTATGAAGGAGAGGCCGCCGCGTTTCTTTCTTGCAGTCACTCTCTGTTAAGTACAATTTCCTGTTTTAAACCAAATAGACACTTAATGTTTCGTTTTGAAAATGTTTAAATTTAATTTAAATATCTAAACAGTTGTTTTACAGTGCTAAATAGTTCTTGGCACCGTATTGGTCTATAAGAAGGCAAGTCAACAAGTGACGATAATAAAACAAGATAATACATTTGGCTTATTCTGGATTTAAAGGGTTGGGAAGCCGTTTAGTCCACTTTAAAAGAAGAACCAAATACCAATAATACATTTGGGTTACTTAGGGTTCAATGGTTGGGAAGCCATTTTATCCATTACAAAGTGAAAACCAGATAACGATAATAAATTTGGGTTTTAATAACTGTGTAGGTTCGCTTACGCAGTTGGGGTGATTAAGGACGCCAACAGTTGGGAAGCTGTTGGCGTCCATTTTTTTTGTCCTGTCGTTGATGGAGGATGGCGAGTGTTGGGTAAGTGCAGCTAAGGCACCTGTTTATCTTTCGAAATCAATTTTGATAACGTTTTTCATTTTGAAAATAAAAGCCCCTAGTAATAATATATAAGTGATTGATAGCCATTGCGTGCCAACTTTTGGTATCATATTGGCTTATTAGAAAGTAAGTCAGCAAGTGACGATAACGACATCGAAAAACTGATTTAGCTTTGCTTCTTATTGATAACAAAGGAAAGACTAGATAACGATAATAAATTTGGGTTTTAATTACTTCGTGAGCGCGCAAGCGCGGTTGGGGTGATTAAGGTAAAACCAGATAACGATAATAAATTTGGGTTTTAATTGGGGTGATTAAGGACATGGAGCAGTTGGGAAGCTGCTCCAGTCCAACTTCAAAAGTGAAAACCAGATAACGATAATAAATTTGGGTTTTAATTGGGGTGATTAAGGACATGGAGCAGTTGGGAAGCTGCTCCAGTCCAACTTCAAAAGTGAAAACCAGATAATGATAATAAATTTGGGTTTTAATTGGGGTGATTAAGGACATGGAGCAGTTGGGAAGCTGCTCCAGTCCAACTTCAAAAGTGAAAACCAGATAATGATAATAAATTTGGGTTTTAATTGGGGTGATTAAGATGCCAACAGTTGGGAAGCTGTTGGCGTCTATTTTTTTGTCTATAGGTATCCTATCCTTGATTAAAGACGGCGCGCGTTGGGCAAAAGACCGCCCTTCAACAGCGGCACAATACAAACAAGAAAGGAAATTTGTTTATACAATCTGTTTTTCCGTCCTTGTAAGCAAGCAGTAAAGCAGCTGCTCCTTATTCCTCCAAATTTATATTCCTATGAAAAGATTATTAATGGCTTTTGTACTCCTACTAAGTCTAACCCACTGCCAAGAAAAAGACACCCCTACGTCGACAAATATTGTCACCACTGACATCGACAATTTTTGGCGAGCCTACGATAAAATAACCGCTACCAAAGACACCGCGCAACAGTTGCAATATCTACAAGAGCTCTACCTTGAATTGGGTAGCAAAGGTCTCGACGCTATTATTACTACTAAACGTTATTCACCTGAAAAATACTTGGCTGCGATTAATGATTATCCTAAATTCTGGACCTCTATTCGAGCCAATACACTCCGCGCCAACGAATTCAGAGCTGCCCTAGATCATGGAATAGAACAACTACGAAATTTATACCCTGACCTAAAACCCGCTAAAATATACTTCACTATTGGTGCATTGGGCACCAACGGCACAACAAAAGATAGCAGCGTACTAATTGGCAGCGAGTTGGCAATGGCCGATGAGACGACCGACGCGAGTGAATTTCCAAGCCATTACCGAGCAGGCCGTCGCGAATACTTCGACAGTAATCCTATCAGAAACCTAGTGCTGCTTAATATTCACGAGTATGTGCATACACAACAACCACCAATCGCCCATAATTTATTGGCGTATTGTGTGTACGAGGGCGTAGCAGAGTTCGTATCGGTCAAAGCAACGAAGAAGGGATCGGTGGTACCCGCCATTGCTTACGGAAAAAGTAACGATCAAGTACGACAAACCTTTGAGCGCGAAGCGTTCTATGATAACAACGTAAAAAAATGGCTGTGGAGCGATGCAGAAAACGACTTCGATACCCGTGATTTAGGCTATTATATAGGCTATCAGCTTTGTGAGAATTATTATGAACAAGCCGATGACAAAAAAGCCGCGATCAAAGAAATGATTGAACTGGATGTTAGCAACATCGCCCAACTAGACGCCTTTGTAGACAAAGCCAACTTCTTTTCTAAACCGATAGACACGTTACGTCAAGAGCATTTTGCCTCCGCGCCTACCGTCACAGACATCCTAGAGTTTGAAAATGGGAGCAAGATGGTCAGCCCAAGTATCAAAACAATTACCCTACAGTTTTCGGAGCCCCTTAGTAGTCGTGAAGGAATTGGCTTTGGTCCGTTAGGGAAAGATTTCTTACCCTCAATGGGTCAGCCGACGATATGGAGCGATGATGGGACTTCGTGGAGTACGCCAGTTAGTTTAGAACCCAATCGACACTATCAAATTAATGTAATGAGTTACTTTGAAACAAGCGATGAAAGACCGTTAATCCCCTATTTGATAGAATTTTGGACAGGGGAGCAGTAAAAAACGAAAGAGAACCAGCAAACCGATTCTATCTACTCAAGTTTGTTTTTGAAAAACCCTACCTTACGACTTCAAATCAGAATTAACAGACGAATAATCAACTTAAAAATGCGCAAAATAACAGCGGATTGGGTATACCCCATTGAGCAGGCTCCTATTCAAAATGGGGTAGTGACCATTGATGACCACGGAAAAATTATTGCCTTAGGGACTGCCGCCGACCATGCAGGAGAAGCCTTAGAATACCACCAAGGTATCCTCATTCCTGGCTTTATCAATACCCACTGCCACTTAGAACTCTCGCACATGAAAGGAAAAGTAGATACAGGCACTACGCTCATTCCTTTTATTACCAATGTGGTACAACAACGCGGAGCTGATGAGGAGACGATCCAAGCCGCCATTGAAGCAGGAGATCAAGAAATGTACGAGGGCGGAATTGTAGCGGTAGGGGACATTTCCAACGTGCCTGATACGTTTGCCCAAAAATCTAAAAGCCCGTTGCGCTATTATACCTTTGTAGAAATGTTTGACTTTTTGCAAGAGCAAACCACCGAGGCAGAGTTTAACAAATACAAAGCCGTCTACGATGTGCTAGAAACAACGGTGGGCGACAAAAAAAGCTGCGTCCCTCATGCTCCCTATTCGGTCTCGCCGAGTTTGTTTCAAAAAATCAACAGCGCGAACGAAGGCCCACAGCGTACGGTCAGTATTCACAACCAAGAAACCATACCAGAGAATGAGCTCTTCTTAGAAAAGAAAGGCGCTTTTTTGCCATTTTACGAAGGGTTTGGTTTATCACTGGAGCACGTAACAGCGACCAAGAAAACGGCCATTCATTATGCGTTGGCGCACCTAGATCCTGCTCACCGCACGTTGTTTGTACACAATACCCTCACCACTGCCGAGGATATTCAGGCCGCCCAGCAATGGAGTAACCATGTCTATTGGGCAACTTGCCCCAACGCAAACTTATACATCGAAAACCGCTTACCGAATTACCAATTTTTCCTAGACAACAACGCCCGTATGACCGTTGGTACTGATAGCTTAACTTCTAATTGGCAATTATCTATCTTAGAAGAACTTAAAACCATTGCCAAATACCAATCTTATGTGCCTTTCGAAACACTACTGGAATGGGCAACACTCAATGGGGCAAAAGCCCTTGGCATGGAGGAAACCTTAGGAAGTATTCAAGTAGGAAAATCTTGTGGGTTAAATTTAGTAGCCAACCTCAATGACCGAGGAAATTTTGGACCAGCAACGACTGTGAAGCGTTTAGTGTAATAATTTCCTTGCCATACAACATAATCCAATGCTTCAATTGCATCGTACCAGAAACCAGTTGTCATGAAAAAAAATCTACTTTTACTGTTGCTCGGGTGTAGTGGCTTAATTACTGCTCAATCGTCTCTATTGGTGCCTCTTAATGACATCAATCACCACTTGCACCAACGCGCTACCATTATTCAGGGCGATTTTGACGGTATCCACAACGCCATCAAACCCTTACTTCGGGGAGATGTTTTGCGGTACCAAAATGAAGCCGTTCCCGCCGATTATTGGACGGTCAACAAGCGCCGACAGTGGAACTACAATTATGTGCATTACGATTACAACGATGTAGACAGCACCATAAAAAGCCAACGTTCCTTCGCCAAATTCTTATATCCCAAAGGTGACCGCTCTTTTCTGCGCCATTTTTATAGAACACCTGCGCACTTTTTAGAAGCACGTACCCCCAAATTTTATGTCAACGTCAATCCTATTGTCCATCTCAAAGGAAGCGTCGAGCAATACAACGGCCAAACGCAGCTAACGTTTCTCAATCGGCGTGGGGCTAGTATTCGAGGTAACATCATGAATCGAGTGTTTTTCTACACCGATATTATTGATACACAGGCAGATTTACCTACCTATGTAAAACAGCGTTCGGAGCGCGATTATGCAGTGCCAGGAGCAGGCTTTTTTAAGCAATTTGACAGCAGTCTAAACCCAGAAGAAGATACTTCAGGAGTGGATTATTTAATAGCGGAAGGATACATTGCAGTAGATTTGCTAAAAGACCACATCGGCGTACAGTTTGGACATGGTCAAAATTTTATTGGCGACGGGCACCGTTCTCTATTCTTATCAGACAACGCCACCAATTACCTTTATCTAAAAGTTAATACGCGCATCTGGAAAATTCACTATCAGAATATTTTTGCAGAGTTGATACAGAACTATGGCGAAAGACAACGCGCTTTTGACTTGGCTTTGCCCAAAAAATACATGGCCGCGCATTACCTCAGCATCAACCTCCTCAAAAACCTCAACATCGGGTTGTTTGAAAGTGTGGTCTTTAGCCGAGGCGGGCGCTTTGATTTGCAATACCTCAACCCCTTGATTCTTTACCGCTCTGTCGAACAAGCGGTCGGCAGTCCCGATAACATTGTCTTGGGAATGAGCTGGAAATGGAATTTCCTACAGCGCTTTTCTTTTTATGGGCAATTCTTATTGGATGAATTGTCCGTAGGGGATTTGGTGCGTCTGGGTGGTAGCTGGTGGGGCAATAAGTTTGCTTTTCAAGCAGGACTCAAATACATCAACGCCTTTAAAATTGACCAACTAGATTTACAAGTAGAATACAACGTCTCGCGGCCCTATACCTACAGCTTCCGCGATAGCTCAGCTAGTTATACCCATTATAACCAAGCCTTAGCGCATCCATTGGGGGCTAATTTTCATGAAGTAATAGGTATTGCCAACTACCAACTCGCACCCGGAATGTTCTTACGAGGACAACTCAATTATGCCTATGTTGGCAAAGATAGCTCGGGCATCAACTGGGGCAGCAATCCCAATATTGGGTATCTATCCCGCGTACAAGATTTAGACAATACAATAGGACAAGGGGTCAGTACCCATCTATTAATTGCCCAATTACTCTGGCAATACCAAGTCCGCCACAATTTATCACTAGATGCACAAGTAATGTATCGCCGCGAAGAGGCTGATGTTGATATTTTTGACAACAGTACTTGGCTCTTCTCCTTAGGGTTGCGCTGGAACATTAGCGAAAAAATGCGCGACTGGTAAAAAGTAACCTTTCCCTTTGTTACCTACCACAGGGCAGCCTGTTAAAAAAAAACAAAGCCATTCCGATCTGTTCGGAATGGCTTTGCCTTTGTTAAGTATCATCAAATAGGACTGCGCCTAGAATTACAGAAATACAGCGAACAGCGGAACGTAGTCATTAGTGCCCAAAACTAGGGGCTAATCCGCCCAATTTACGAGCCTGCTCAAATGCTTCCTTAGCTTTTTCTTCTTGTTGGAGTTTTTGCAAAATCCCTCCTTTCGTTTGCCAATACACGGCTTTTTGATCCTGTTCTAAGGCTTCCTCTATCCAGTTCAATGCTTTTTCCAACAAGCGTTCATCGTCTGTGCGTTTGCCAACAGCTTGGGCATATTGGTGCAGGACGTCGCCTTTTTTCTTGGCGTATTTTTTTAAATACTTATCAGCCGCTGCCGTGTAAGCAGGTATATCTTCTTTGCCTGCAGCATAATTGATGTCAGCCAAGAGGCTGTACTCTTTATAAAAACTTGGGTAAGCCGCTTTCATTTTGCTTTTAGCGGTACCAACCAACGCTTCTGTATCAAACTCGATGGCTTTTTGGATGACGGCATCGCAAGCATCTTGCACCTTATTATAATACGCCTCTTTTCCCTGTGCCTTTAGAATAGCGTCTTTGTGTTCTAAAAATAAATCAAAAACCTTGGAATCAGCGTCGTTTGCAAAGTCGAATAGAAATTCCAACCCTGCTTCGTTGTTTATCTCTTTTTGCTCCCGCAAGTATTCGTTGGCAATTTTGGTGGCGGGTTTTCCACCATTTAAGAGGGCGTAGGCATAGGAGCGCAGCAATTCGGTAGAGCGGTCGCCTTCTTCATAAGCTTTGGCATATTCGTCCGATTTGTCATTTTTGCTCAAAGCCATTTTTCCCAACCCCAAAAATTGATCGGCAGGGCGGCTACCTTTGGCCGCGTGTACCACTTCGCCTTTGTCATCCAAAAACAACAAGGTTGGGTAAGAATTGACACGGTAGCGACCCGCCAAACGAGGGCCTTCGCCTTTTTCCATGTCTACTTTGATGTTGACAAAGTGTTTATTAAAAAAATCACCCACTTCGGGCGCGGTAAATACATTGCGCGACATTTGTTTGCACGGGCCACACCAAGCGGTATAAGCATCCATGAAAATCAGCTTGCGTTCTTTGGTGGCTTTCTCTTGGGCTTCCGCCAAAGTGCCTTCAAAAAATTCGATGCCGCCATCTGCCGCCCAAATCGAGGGGAGGAGCAAAAGCGATAGAGCGAAGGAAAATATCATTCTCATAATCGGTATAATTAGTGGTTGTGGATAAAAAGGAAAAGCCCCTTTCTACAAAACGTTGCAAAAGCTGTGCTATACTCCCCACAAAGAATACGAAGAAAGTCCCGAAAAGCGTGGTGGGGGACTTTTTTTATAAAAAACTTAACAGCAGAACGAGGTCCACCGCTCTACATCAAAAGAAGTTAGCCCTCTTTCATCAAATTTAAAAGAAATAACCTACGCACACACCAATGGTTATTCTGGCTGATAAGAAGCAGCTTGTTCCAAATAACCCAACAAAGGTTGCAAGGCTAAAAAACCTTCTTCTACCAAGTCTACAAAATCATCACTTTTGATCTCCTCTTGCGTCAAATCGCGCATCACCACGAAGTTTTTACGGCGTAAGAGGTCGATTTGGGGGTGTTCTTGGCTGTAGTTTTGGGGCGAGGTTTTCAATTTTTGATCGTCTTCTGCCCAGCCGCCATAAAAATCGACCAACTTTTTCTCCTGTATGATATCCGCTAGTTGTTGGCCATCGTAATCAATAGCAGAGCGGATTTTTTCTAATAAATCTTTGTCAGGGCGGTAAAAGCCTCCGCCAATAAACGAGCCTTTGGGACTCACAGAAATATGTAAAGCAGGGACATTTTTCTCTTGCGGCGCGCTAAAGGTAAAAAAGTCTTTATAAACAGGTTTTTCGGGATGAAAACGGCGGTTGTTGTTGATTCTAGACAACGTACTTTTAGGCGGCAAATGCTCTAGGCGGCTGTCGTGGGTTTGCAAGCGCTTTAGCAATTGCTCGATTTTGTCGATCCAAACGTCTTTTGCTTTGTGGTAACGCGCTCTGTTCTCGTCCATCCAAGCTTTGGAATTGTTGTCGCGTAAGTCGCGCAAAAAATCAAAAATGTAGTTCTTTGTCATAATAAGGGAAGTGTGAATAACAATAGATTGCCTATTAAAAACAAGGACTTCATAAAAGGTTCACAGCCCAGAACCAATTAATTTCAAGGAAGTAGAGAATTAGAACCAAGGAATTGAACTTTTTAGCCGCTCGGACAATTGTGTCATAGGAATTGTTATTTTTGTGATAACGAACCCGAAGATCATTTTAACATAGAAGCTGTTTAAAAAAGACCTTTCCTTGAGAAGGAGTGGTCTCCGTTGAATAACTTCATCAAAAACTAGTAGTATGAGTTTGACCGATCGCATCAATACAGGAATCAAAGATGCAATGAAGGCAAAAGATGATGCCCGCAAGCGAACCTTGCGCGCTGTGAAAGCACAATTATTGTTGCTACAGACAAGTGGAGAAGTCGAAGAAATTACGGCCGCCCACGAAATCAAGTTAATTCAGAAAATGGTCAAAGAACGCCAAGATTCCTACGAAATTTATAAAGAACAAGGTAGAGAAGATTTGGCGCAGCCCGAGCAAGAAGAAATGGATATTTTAAAGGAATTCTTGCCCAAACAGATGAGCAAGGAAGAATTGACTACGGAAATCAAAGCCATTATCGAGCAAACAGGCGCGAGTTCTATGCGCGATATGGGCAAAGTAATGGGCACAGCCAACAAGAAATTTGCAGGAAAAGCCGATGGTAAAACCATTTCTATGCTGGTCAAAGACTTGTTATCCTAAGCAAGAGCCAGCCGATAACCAAGGCTTTCTAAATAATATAAAACGGATTTGCCCTGTTGGGTAGATCCGTTTTTGTAATTTTGAGCTGTTCTCCACTTTGTAAGGATAGATAAAGCGTATGCAAGATATTAGCGTAGATGTAATTGATGTACTATTTATAGTAATGGCCACCTTTGGTTTTTACTTCGGCTTTACCTTTGGCCTACTTAAGCTGGCTTTGGTGCTGTTTTCTTTTCTGTTTGCTACGCTGGCCGCGATGGCGTTTACCCCGATGACCACGAATATTATCATGGAGACCTTTGCGGTCGATTCGGTCTTTCTGCCCTTTATTGCCTTTTTTGTAACGCTGCTGATTGTCTTGATGCTGGCGCGCATTGTAACCAAACTCCTAGAAGAAACCCTGACGAGTGAACGCTTTGATATTCTAAGTCGAATTGTAGGTGGTTTGTTGATGGTGATTTGGTTTAGCTTATTGTACAGTGTTTTGGTAATCTTTTTTGGTCGAGCAGGGGTGTTGGAGTTGGTGTTTAATGAGCAAGCGATTATTGAACCTGCGGCGGGAGCGGTACAACTGGGTATTGAGAAGAGCGATCTGCCTGTGGGTGGCACCGATACCTTATATATGAAGTACCACGCCGAGCAGAATATTTACCCATTTATCAACAGTAAGTTGGCCGGGAAAGGATCCGTAAGTTTAAGCTTTGGCTTTGTTCCTGTTGGAGAAGACAATTACGATGCGTACATTAGCCAGAGCGGAAACAGTTGGGATATTTTGCCTACGGATACGGTGATGATTTGGGGCACGCGCCAATTAATTCTGACCAGAGACAATAAGGTGATTTGCTTTTGCGACAGCAGTTTTCAGTTGCACGTGGAAAATAACCAGTTGATTTTTGATTGTTCAGATGAGAACCTCTCCGCTCGAAGCCCTACTTCTAGATTCTACCCTTACATTGAGCAAATTCCAAAACGCGGCACCCAGCTCATCAAAGGTTTTCGCCCCTTCATTGATGATTTTTCTGAATACATGGGCGTAGCAGTCGATCGCTTACAAAATGACCAACCCTTAAAAGAAACGATTATCAATACCAATTCGGAAGATAACAATCGACCCCGTATTCAACCCGCCATCGAAGAAGAACCGCCAGAATTTGAGCCGCAAGAATTGGATACACTTGGCTTTTCAATTGATACCACACAAACGCCTGTAACCCTGCCCCCTCAAAAACAACTGGATTTGCCAGCATTAGAAAATGTTCAAGACGATTCGGTAGAGTATGAAGGATAGGCCGCAACTGTTATTGATAGACAATTACGATTCGTTTACGTACAATTTGTACGATTATTTGAAGCAATTGGGAGCAGATTGCACCGTGTTGCGCAACGACGAATTTTCCACCAGCGAGATTGCCTCTTTTGAACAATATGATGGGGTGGTCTTATCGCCAGGCCCTAAGCGCCCTGCTGATGCAGGTTTGTTGATGGCAGTTGTCGCGGCGTTGCATCAAAAGGTACCTTTGTTGGGAATTTGTCTAGGTATGCAGGCGATTGGCGTGTATTTCGGAGCCGTCCTCACGCGTGCCGTCCTACCCATGCACGGCAAAGTTTCAGAGGTGAACCATCTTGAAAAGGGATTGTTTGAGTTAATACAACAGCCGACTAAGGTGATGCGTTACCACTCCTTGATTTTGGAACAATTGCCCACTGCTTTAGAAGCGACTGCTTGGACGACAACAGGAGAAATTATGGCGTTGCAACATCGTCGCTATCCTTTGACAGGGCTGCAATTTCATCCCGAGTCCATCTTGACAAAAGAAGGGTTGATAATGCTCCAGAATTGGTTGCGAATGCTGCCTTCTAAGAAGAAGAACTATTAAAACGAGCTTAAATTTTGTTAAAAATAGAATAAGCGCTCGATTTTTGTACTGAAAAGTTAGTCAGTAAGGTTTATTGAAGGGAGCTAGTTGTGTCATTGGCACAACTTCTATATCTTCAACCCCTGCTGAAATACCTACAAGAGCAAAAAATGGATAACCCATTCCCCCTATTCGTTTTTTGTCCCGAACCGCTGTAATACAGAAACTATGTACGCATCAACATTAATATCTTATTCCGTTCCTCCGCTGAAACTCCGTGATACAGGTGTCAAAGCCTTGATGTGGATGAATGATTTCCACGTGCGGCACTTGCCCGTGGTTGAAGAAGGCAAATTATTGGGTATCTTATCGGAAGATGAAGTGCTCAATTTTGTAGACCCAGACAAAACGATTGAAGAAAGTGCTTCGGTGTTGTTGGAGAAGTACGTGTCAGCCAATCGACATTTGTACGACATCATGCGCTTGGTCGTCAACCACAACTTGACCGTTATTCCAGTATTGGATGAAAACGAAGAGTATGTAGGCTTGATTACAGTCGAAGATTTGATTAGAAAATTGGCGGACACGGGGTCGATTACTCACCCTGGTGGCGTGCTGATTTTGTCGATGGCTCCTAGAGACTATTCGCTATCGGAAATCTCTCGCTTAATTGAAGCCGAAAACACGACCATTCTTAGTAGTTTTATTTCGTCTCCTTATGGTAATGACCAGTTGGAGTTGACGTTAAAACTGAACAAAGAAGATCTCAAACATGTCATTGCTACATTGGAGCGCTTTGGTTATGACATTAAATCGGCGTTTTACGAATCGGAAATTATTGATACCTTGCAAGATCGCTACGAGGGGCTCATGCGTTATTTAGACGTTTAGTGCCTATAGCTCAAAAATAAAGAAGAAAGTTTCCTTAGCTTATAATCGCTAGGGAAACTTTTTTTCGTAGAAAAACTTTCTTCTTTTGACAAAACCATTGAGACGTTCCACCAAACGAACACCCATCGGCGATTATCCTATAAAACACCAACCATTGAGAAAAAAACAACGCATTCTATTGGCCGCCCTTCAACAAATTACACTATATAGTATGGTAGCATTTTTCCTTTTGGGAACAAGTGCCTGCAACGAGAAAGAAGTAGTCCCCAAAGAACGCCCCATTGTTTATGTGGATACAACGGTACTAGAAATTCCCATGCACAAGGGCTTGACTAGAGTGACGCGTGTCAAACCGAGAAAGGTAATTCTATTTATAGGAGATGGGATGGGGTTAACCCAAATAACCGCAGGCAGTATTGCCAAAAAAACGCCGTTAGTGTTGGAGCAGTTTCACTTTATTGGCCTCGTCAAAACATATTCCACCAAATTGATTACCGATAGTGCAGCAGGGGCGACGGCAATGGCAACAGGAAGCAAAACCTACAATGGAGCCATTGCGATGAATCCACAGCAAGAAAAGCTTCCGACTATTCTAGAAAAAGCCGAAAAAGCCGATTGGAGAACAGGAATTGTCACTACTGCAACCGTTACCCATGCTACGCCTGCCTGTTTTTACGGTCATCAGCCAACTCGTAGTCGAGTCAACCAAGCTCTAGCCGCCGAATTTTTGACCAAGAATATTGAAGTGTTGATGGGCGGTGGTTGGAATTACTTCAAGAAAGGTCCCGATGGACGCGATCTTATTTCGGAAGCACAAGAGCTGGGCTACTTTGTGACGGATAGTATCGAATCAGTAGGAGCATATCGCCCCGATAGAATGATTTGTCTTATTTCGTCTGCCCTACCACCACGCTTGGAAGAGCGCGGCAATTTTCTGCCTTTGGCCACTAGTAAAGCCATTGAGGTATTGAGTTATGACGATCAAAAGTTTTTTTTGATGGTAGAAGGCGCGCAGATTGATTGGGGAGGCCACCAAAAAAAATCAGATTATATTATTGAAGAAATATTGGATTTTGACAGAGCAATAGAACAAGCTTTAGAGTTTGCCAAGAGAGACGGGGAAACATTGATCGTCGTAACAGCAGATCACGAGACAGGTGGTTATAGTATTAATGGAGGCAATGAAAAGAAAGGAGAAGTAGAAGGGGAATTTACAACCGATTATCATACCGCAACGATGGTTCCCATCTTTGCTTATGGGCCAGGCGCCGCCTCTTTTACAGGAATAATGGACAATACAGAAATTTTCTATAAATTGAGGTATCTAATGGCATTATAGGAAGAATTGGAAACGGTCCAATATAAAACTTTGAGTAAGACCCTAGAACAGCGAATTTAAGAACAACGCCCAAAAACAAACGGAGAGGCAAGGCAGAACAGCTCCACCAAAGCCAAGTAAAAAGAGCTTTCATTTAACCCGATTGTTCTTCTTTAAACAACTTCAATATGTGTATCTTGCAGGAGCGTTTTTATTGCTAATAAAGTGTAGATCCAGTTAAGATATTTTTTTAATCGTTTCAAACACCATTAAAACAGCTAATGGATATTAATAAACATATAGAGCATACCCTACTTAAACCCGATACCAACAAGACAGATGTAGAACGACTCTGTCAAGAAGCGATAGAATTTGGATTTGGTGCCGTTTGCGTGCCACCCTTTTATGTGCGCACTGCTTCAACAGCCTTGAAAGAACATCCAATCAAAACAGTAACAGTTGTTGGTTATCCAATGGGCTACCATGCAATTCCTGTCAAGGTAGAGGAAATCAAGCGCGCCATAGATGAAGGGGTAGATGAAGTAGATGTCGTTGTCAATGTAGCGGCGATCAAAGACAACAATTGGTCGCATGTCAAGAATGACATTAATAGTGTAACTACTGCTGCGCATCTCAAGAGTAAAAAGGTGCGCGTAATCGTAGAAACCGAATTACTCAGCAAGCAAGAATTAAGCAAACTCTGTGAAATCTGCAAAGAGGTACAAGTAGATGGCATTAAAAACACCACTGACCAAGTAGGGACAACCATTACTTTAGAAACGCTAAAGATGCTGCAAGATAGTAGTGATGGAACACCCATTGTTGCGGCAGGGGCACTGCACAACCGCAGCTTCGCAATAGAACTGTTAGAAGCAGGCGCGCAACGCATCAGTACCACCAATGCGCTACAACTAATAAAATAAGATGGCTATGAAATACTTTTTCACCCTAGTACTATTATATACAGTAAGCCAAGCACAGGCACAACCTTCCGATGGAATCGTACGAGTAACCGAGGAGTCAAGTATTCGTCAATTGTTAGACCATCGAAAAGCACTCAATTTTCAAAGAGACCGCCACATTAAGGTGTGGAGTGTTCAACTGTTCCTAACAAGAGACAAATATTTAGCGACCCAAAAGGTAAACGAGATAAAACAACGCACCAAATACCTCCGTTCGGAAATAGATTGGTTCTACGAAGCGCCTTATTATAGAGTTTATGCAGGTGGTTTCTATACCAAGCTAGAGGCGGCCTCGTTGCTGAGCAAAGTCGTCGATCTTTATCCCGATGCGATTTTATTCAAGAATACAGAAGCAAAGCCGAGCGACATGCCATAGCCTGTAAAGGCTAAAAATATAGCAATCAATAGATTGCGAAAAACAGTGAAAACTATCTTCTAAAAAAGATGGTTTTTTTTTGCCAGAAACTTGTGGGAGTAGAAAAGACGTTGTACATTTGCAACCGCTTCGGCAGAGAGGCGATGGGTAATAAACGACAAAAGAGGGCAGACAAAAGATTGAAAAAAAGTTCAACAATTTTCGATTAAAGTTTGCAAGATTCAAAAAGTTGTTTTACCTTTGCAATCGCTTCTATAAAGAACAACTCATTTGAGGGGTTTGCAGAAAAAGCAGGAGCTGCAAAAAGGTCTAAGTTTAAAGAATTAGACGGCTAGATAAAGTGGAGGTTAAAAAGTCTTTAATAAAAGATAAAATAAAGTTCCATAAAGTTTGGCAGTTTAAAAATTAAGTTAGATATTTGCAACCGCTTCGCTGGTAAACAGGGAGGCATATTGAGACACTGACAAAAAAAGTTTTTTAAAGAAAGTTTAAAAAATGTTTGGTGCTTTAAAAATTAAGTTAGATATTTGCAACCGCTTAGCCGCACAGTAATCGAAAGATGTTGTGTTTAGGCGGTAAGAGATAAGCTTTTAAGGAAGCGCAAATCTAGATCATGAAGTTGACTAGATGGTTTTGAGAGAGAGACCAAGAGAAAGATATTTGAAACGGCAGGATAATTAGAATAGGTAAGCTACTAGAGTAAGATCTAGTAGAAAACAGCAAGCGTAGAAGAGAAGAGGAACACGAGGATGTGAGAGCGACAAAGAGCGAGTTATTTGGTTGCAAGACCAAATCAACCGTCAATAGGTAGTTAGATCTACCAAAATAAGTACAATAGTATGGAGAGTTTGATCCTGGCTCAGGATGAACGCTAGCGGCAGGCTTAATACATGCAAGTCGAACGGCAGCATTCACTTCGGTGAGATGGCGAGTGGCGCACGGGTGAGTAACGCGTACAAAATCTACCTTCAACTGGGGGAAAGTCGCTGGAAACGGCGAATAATCCCGCATAAGACTACAGTGTCGCATGGCACAGGAGTAAAAGGAGCGATCCGGTAGAAGATGATTGTGCGTCCCATTAGCTAGATGGTAAGGTAACGGCTTACCATGGCGACGATGGGTAGGGGGCGTGAGAGCGTGAACCCCCACACGGGTACTGAGACACGGACCCGACTCCTACGGGAGGCAGCAGTAAGGAATATTGGACAATGGACGGAAGTCTGATCCAGCCATGCCGCGTGTGTGATGAAGGCCCTTCGGGTTGTAAAGCACTTTTATCTGGGAAGAATGATTGGGATTTATCCTGAGAGAGACGGTACCAGAAGAATAAGCACCGGCTAACTCCGTGCCAGCAGCCGCGGTAATACGGAGGGTGCAAGCGTTATCCGGAATCACTGGGTTTAAAGGGTACGTAGGCGGCTTTATAAGTCAGATGTTAAAGACTAGGGCTAAACCCTGGTAAGCATTTGAAACTGTAAGGCTTGAATCTGTTCGAGGTGCATGGAATGCTTCATGTAGCGGTGAAATGCATAGATATGAAGTAGAACACCAATTGCGAAGGCAGTGCACTAGGGCAGTATTGACGCTGAGGTACGAAAGCGTGGGTAGCGAACAGGATTAGATACCCTGGTAGTCCACGCCCTAAACGATGCTAACTGGTTATTTGCCAACTGCGGCAAGTAACTGAGGGAAACCATTAAGTTAGCCACCTGGGGAGTACGTTCGCAAGAATGAAACTCAAAGGAATTGACGGGGGCCGCACAAGCGGTGGAGCATGTGGTTTAATTCGATGATACGCGAGGAACCTTACCTGGGCTCGAACGCTATTTGACAGGACTTGAAAGGGTTTTTCTCTTCGGAGCAGATAGTGAGGTGCTGCATGGTTGTCGTCAGCTCGTGCCGTGAGGTGTTGGGTTAAGTCCCGCAACGAGCGCAACCCCTATCCTTAGTTGCCAACGCGTAATGGCGGGGACTCTAGGGAGACTGCCTCCGTAAGGAGTGAGGAAGGAAGGGACGACGTCAAATCATCATGGCCTTTATGCCCAGGGCTACACACGTGCTACAATGGCAGGTACAGAGGGGAGCGATACGGTGACGTGGAGCGAATCTCAGAAAGCCTGTCCCAGTTCGGATTGAAGTCTGCAACTCGACTTCATGAAGTTGGAATCGCTAGTAATCGCGCATCAGCCATGGCGCGGTGAATACGTTCCCGGACCTTGTACACACCGCCCGTCAAGCCATGGGAGTCGGGGGTGCCTGAAGATGGTGACCTTATAAGGAGCTATCTAGGGTAAAACTGGTAACTAGGGCTAAGTCGTAACAAGGTAGCCGTACCGGAAGGTGCGGCTGGAATACCTCCTTTAAAGAGCGCTAGACCGAATCGTGTGACACGACTCAACTAGGCTTGTTGTTTATCTATCTAATTATCCTGCTTTTTTCTTTTATGATGTGTTATAGAAGGAGAGCAACAAAGAAGAAGTAATCTATACTGTATAGAGGCAGACGGAAAGACGTTCAAGTCGTTAAATAGATACCAAGAGTAGTTCATAAGAGGACTACAAAGAACAAGTTAATTGACATACTGGAGAATAAACAAAAGCAAATAGATAAAGATTAGAGTGCGCTTTTCACTACCATATCGGGTGGTGGAGAGAAAGCAGACTTTGTTTAGGAATAAACAAGGTAGAATAATTTGGTTAGGTCTTCTTTTAGGAGGAGATTTGATTGAAGCTTTATTATGTAAGAAAGCGAATAAGAGCGTATGGGGAATGCCTAGGCTCTCAGAGAAGACGAAGGACGTGATAAGCTGCGAAAAGCTACGATGAGGTGCAAATAACCGTTATAGTCGTAGATGTCCGAATGAGGCAACTCATCTAGATGAAGTCTAGATACTCGAAAGAGATAAAACCCAGGGAACTGAAACATCTAAGTACCTGGAGGAGGAGAAAATAAGAAAATGATTCCGTAAGTAGTGGCGAGCGAACGCGGAAGAGCCCAAACCCTATTGAGTAATTGATAGGGGGTTGAAGGACTATATAAGCTAATTGATAGGGAAAAAGAACTGGATGGGAAGCCAGGCCAAAGAGGGTGATAGCCCCGTAATTGTATCGATTCAATAGTGATAGTATCCTGAGTAGCACGAAACCAGAGGAATTTTGTGTGAATCTGCCAGTACCATCTGGTAAGGCTAAATACTCCTGAGAGACCGATAGCGCACAAGTACCGTGAGGGAAAGGTGAAAAGAACTGCTAGGAGCAGAGTGAAAAGAACCTGAAACCATACGCTTACAAGCGGTCGGAGTTTCGCTTTGGCGGAATGACGGCGTGCCTTTTGCATAATGAGCCTACGAGTTACACTTCACTAGCGAGGTTAAGGTATAGAGTACCGCAGCCGCAGGGAAACCGAGTCTGAATAGGGCGAGATAGTTAGTGGAGGTAGACGCGAAACCAGGTGATCTACCCATGAGCAGGTTGAAGTTGTAGTAACATACAATGGAGGACCGCACCAATATACGTTGAAAAGTGTTTGGATGACTTGTGGGTAGGGGTGAAAGGCCAATCAAACCTGGAGATAGCTCGTACTCCCCGAAATGCATTTAGGTGCAGCGTTGGAGTTAATTTGTGCTGGAGGTAGAGCTACCGATAGGGCTAGGGGGAGTCAAATCCTACCAACCCCTGACGAACTCCGAATGCCAGTACAAAGAACCAGCAGTGAGGCTATGGGTGCTAAGGTCCATAGCCAAGAGGGAAACAACCCAGACCACCAGCTAAGTGCCCCCAAATGTGTATTAAGTTGAATGAACGAGGTGGAGTTGCTATGACAGCTAGGATGTTGGCTTGGAAGCAGCCATTCATTTAAAGAGTGCGTAACAGCTCACTAGTCGAGTGACTCTGCGCGGAAAATACGCGGGCATCAAATACACTACCGAAGCTGTGGATCGAGAGATGGTAGGGGAGCATTCTAAGGGCGGAGAAGGTGTGCTGTGAGGCATGCTGGAGCGCTTAGAAAAGAAAATGTAGGCATGAGTAACGATAAAACAGGTGAAAGTCCTGTTCACCGAAAGACTAAGGATTCCAATTCTATGCAAAACAGAGTTGGGTTAGTCGGGACCTAAGGTAAACCCGAGAGGGGGCATCGATGGCAAACTGGTTAATATTCCAGTACTTGCTATAGTTGTGAAGCAGGGACGGAGAAGGCGGTTGGCTGCGAGCTGATGGAATAGCTCGTTAAAGAGAGGACGTAGGCTGTGTAGTGAAGTACGCACGGTGCAGGAATCTCGATAGTACTAGAAGCTCTATGGAGTAGATAGATAATGCCATTAGTCAGACTTCCAAGAAAAGCTGCTAAACTATAGATTATAGCAACCCGTACCGTAAACCGACACAGGTAGTTGAGGAGAGTATCCTAAGGTGCACGAGAGAATCATGGCTAAGGAACTAGGCAAAATGGGCGCGTAACTTCGGGAGAAGCGTCGCTAGTGTAAGAACTAGCCGCAGTGAAGAGGCCCAGGCGACTGTTTAGCAAAAACACAGGACTCTGCGAAGCTGAAAGGCAAAGTATAGGGTCTGACACCTGCCCGGTGCTGGAAGGTTAAGGAAGGGGGTTAGCTTCGGCGAAGCTCTTGACTGAAGCCCCAGTAAACGGCGGCCGTAACTATAACGGTCCTAAGGTAGCGAAATTCCTTGTCGGGTAAGTTCCGACCTGCACGAATGGTGTAACGATCTGGGCACTGTCTCAGCCATGAGCTCGGTGAAATTGAAGTATCGGTGAAGATGCCGATTACCCGCAACGGGACGAAAAGACCCCGTGAACCTTTACTATAGCTTAACATTGTCTTTGAGTAGTTGATGTGTAGGATAGGTGGGAGACTGCGAAGGTGCAACGCTAGTTGTGTTGGAGTCGTTGTTGAAATACCACCCTTCAATTGCTTAGAGACTAACCCTATGGGGGACATTGTTAGGTGGGTAGTTTGACTGGGGTGGTCGCCTCCTAAAAAGTAACGGAGGCTCCCAAAGGTTCCCTCAGCACGGTTGGTAATCGTGCAAAGAGCGTATAAGTACAAGGGAGCTTGACTGCGAGACAAACAAGTCGAACAGGTACGAAAGTAGGGTTAAGTGATCCGGTGTTTCTGAATGGAAGGGACATCGCTCAAAGGATAAAAGGTACTCCGGGGATAACAGGCTGATCTCCCCCAAGAGCTCACATCGACGGGGAGGTTTGGCACCTCGATGTCGGCTCGTCACATCCTGGGGCTGAAGAAGGTCCCAAGGGTTGGGCTGTTCGCCCATTAAAGTGGCACGCGAGCTGGGTTCAGAACGTCGCAAGACAGTTCGGTCTCTATCTGTTGTGGGCGTAGGAATATTGAGAAGCTTTGACTCTAGTACGAGAGGACCGAGTTGAACGAACCTCTAGTGTATCTGTTGTCCAGCCGTGGGCATTGCAGAGTAGCTATGTTCGGAATGGATAAGCGCTGAAAGCATCTAAGCGCGAAGCCAACTTCGAGATGAGTATTCCATGAAGGGACGTTAAAGATGATGACGTAGATAGGTTGCAGGTGGAAGCGCAGTGATGTGTTAGGGAGCCGAGCAATACTAATGACCCGAAAGCTTTCTATTTTATTTTACTTCAGCAATGGGGTAGGATAAGAAGAACAACAAACAGACTTCTAGTCTACGGACTAGAAAATCAAGTACGATAATCAAAGCTATAAGCAGCTGTTTATTCTCCAACTATGTTAACTAAGAAGTTCAAAGAAATAGCTCTAGCGAAAAGCTAGGGGATAAGAGACGAAAGAATAGTGGGCGGCAATAGCGAAGGGGTAACACCTTTAACCATTCCGAACAAAGAAGTAAAGTCCTTCAGCGCCGATGGTACTGCCAATAGGTGGGAGAGTAGGTCACCGCCCTCTTTTTTCTTTTACTAATTTTTACTAAGAAGTAGAAGTAGGCTCTTAAAGATCTATAGAAGCGCGTTATTACCACATCGGTAATGACGCGCTTTTTTTGTGGGGCTATCCTGACTCTACTTTACAAAAAATTATTTACCAAGTTCTGCCGAAGAAAGTAGCTTTATGGGCTATTAAGTAGGCGCAGTATAAAAAAGGAAGATTTTTACTACGTGAGACCTTTGGCGTTTGAGTATTCAAGGCACTCGCTAAAGTGAAATGCATAGACAAACACTTTACTGCTCAAAAAGAAGGCTGCAAAAAAACTCCAAACTACAACATGGAAAAGTATTTGAAGAACCTCTCTTTTTAGGATTTTTCAGACCCTGTAAAAGTCAAAAAGTCAGCTATCTCTCTGAAAAATATGACAGTATGGCATAATGATAGAGCTGGTATAATAGTAGCAAGTAGTTTACTGACTAACTCTACTAAATTACCAAAAGAGAAAGTTTTTTAACAGACGAAAGTTTAACTAGAACAGTGTTTAGTTAAGAATCTTAAGCTTTTTTGCTATTTTCCACAAGGAACTTTTAAAGGGGCTTTTGCATTAAAAGAATGGATAACACCTACAGCCCTTCGAAGGCGCGAAAAAGCACTAATACACTCCATAAAATAATAGCGATATAATGTTCGAAAAATTAACCGAGAAAGCTCGACAATCTATATTAAAAGCACAAGAATACGTTCGTAGTAAAGAACAGCAAGACGTTCAAATCGCCCACTTACTAAAAGGGATGATGGATATTGAAGACAGCATCGTCATTTCTCTTTTAAAAAAGACGAATGTAGACATAGCAGAATTAAATAACCGCCTGTCTCTCATTATGGATACTTATCCAAAAGTATACGGTGGCAACAACCACGGTAGCCACTTATCCAAAAATGCAAGCAAAGCCACTCAAGCAGCGCAAAGCTTAGCACAAGACTTAGGGGATGAATATGTGGCTTTAGATATGATTTTTGCAGGAATTTTGACGGTTACTACAGATAAAACCGCGAAGTTGCTCAAAACAATGGGAGCCAATGAAAAAGAAGTAGGAGCAGCTATAAAAGAACTACGGAAAGGTAAAACCGTTAGTAGCCCAACAGGCGAAGACGGGTTTGATGCCCTCAACAAATACGCCGTTAACCTCAACGAACGTGCGCGGAGTGGCAAATTAGACCGCATTATTGGCCGCGATGAAGAAATTCGTCGAATTCTGCACATTCTATCTCGACGCAAAAAGAACAACCCGATCATCATCGGTGAAGCAGGTGTTGGTAAAACTGCTATCGTAGAAGGCTTGGCTTGGCGTATTGTAGATAATGATATCCCCGAAACCCTACAAAATAAAAAAATCTACTCTTTGGATATGGCCGCTATTGTGGCAGGAGCCAAATACAAAGGAGAATTTGAAGAGCGTTTGAAAGGAGTGATCAAAGAAGTCACTACCTCTGAAGACGTAATCTTATTTATTGACGAAATACACACGTTGGTTGGTGCTGGCGGTGGTGGTGGTGGCATGGATGCGGCTAACATCTTAAAACCTGCTTTGGCAAGAGGAGAACTCCGCACTATTGGAGCGACAACTCTGGACGAGTATCGTCAATACATCGAAAAAGATAAAGCCTTAGAGCGTCGTTTCCAAAAGGTAAAAGTAGAAGAACCCAGCGTCGCTGAGACAATAGCCATCTTGAGAGGGTTGCGCGACCGCTATGAAATGCACCATAAAGTACGCATCTTAGATGGTGCCTTAATTGCTGCTGCCGAAATGTCTAATCGCTATGTCAGCGATCGTGCGTTGCCCGATAAAGCCATTGATCTGATTGACGAAGCCGCTGCAAAATTGCGGCTCGAACTCAACTCGGTTCCCGAAAATTTAGATGCACTACAACGTAGAAAACGCCAATTAGAAATCGAAAAAGAAGTCGTAAAACGCGATGGGAACGAAGGAAAGTTGGATGTTATTCAAAAAGAACTAGGGGAACTGACCGAAGAATTAGTGATTCTACAAGCCGCTTGGGAATCAGAGAAAGAACTTATCAACATCATTCAGACTTGCAAGGCGAAGATGGATGGGTACAAAGTAGAGGCCGAAGAAGCCCGCAGAAACGGCGATTATGCCAAGGTCGCGGAATTGGAATACGGCAAGATAAAAGAACAAGAAATGCACCTGCAAGGCGCTCAAGCTGACCTAGATAAGTTGGGACCAGAAAAGCGGATGACGGATGGAGAAGTGGACGAAAACGATGTCGCTGATGTAGTTTCTCGTTGGACAGGAATTCCAGTGAGTAAAATGATGGAGAGCGAGCGCGAGAAGTTGTTGCGTATGGAACAAAAAATTGGGGAGCGTCTTATCGGTCAGAAAGCTGCTGTAGAAGCAGTATCCGATGCGGTACGCCGAAGTCGTTCAGGTTTACAGGATGCAAAGCGCCCTATCGGTTCCTTTATTTTTATGGGAACAACAGGGGTTGGTAAAACAGAATTGGCAAAAGCACTAGCGGAGTATTTGTTCAACGATGAAAATGCAATTACCCGCATCGACATGAGCGAATATATGGAGAAACATGCCGTTGCCCGTTTAGTGGGGCCGCCTCCAGGATATGTTGGCTATGAAGAAGGGGGACAGTTGACCAATGCCGTGCGGGAGAAACCTTATTCTATCGTGTTATTGGATGAGATTGAGAAAGCCCACCCCGATACCTTTAATATCTTGTTGCAGGTGCTTGATGATGGCCGCTTAACGGATAATAAAGGCCGTGTAGCTAGTTTCAAGAATACGATCATTATTATGACTACAAACATGGGCTCGGATATCATCTATGACAACTTTGCTGGAATTGATGAGATGACTCCTGAAAAACGTCAAGCGGTTATTGACTCCACTCAAGATAAAGTAGTGGAGGCTTTGAAAGACCACATGCGTCCAGAGTTCTTAAACAGAATTGACGAGCAAGTCATGTTTACGCCCCTCAACCGCGAGGAAATTAAACAGATCATGTTGTTGATGTTCAAGGCTACCCGAAAACGCGTACAGCGTCAAGGCTATGACATTGAGTTGTCCGAAGATGCCATTGATTTATTAGCAAAAGAAGGGTACGATCCTCAATATGGAGCGCGGCCAATGAAACGCGTCTTACAACGTCGCGTAGATAATGAATTATCTAAACATTTATTAGCAGGCAAGTTTGCACCAGGAGATACTATCCTTGTAACTACAGATGCTGATGGAGCGCTTGTTTTTGAGAAAAAATAAACGGTTAATTAGCGATAAAAGACAAGAGCAGTTTCCACTTACGAATAGAGTTATTTCTATCCATAAGTGGAAGCTGCTTTTTTTATTCATAAAGGGAAAATAAAAAAAGTTTGCTTTTAGTAAGAACTAAAAAGAACAAAAACACTATAAAGTAGTTACAAAGAGCCATAAACAATGGATAGAAGGGGATAAAATCCATATAAAGATACAA
Source organism: uncultured Saprospiraceae bacterium (assembly GCA_963837355.1). Taxonomy (GTDB): domain Bacteria; phylum Bacteroidota; class Bacteroidia; order Chitinophagales; family Saprospiraceae; genus Aureispira. The sequence goes on from CAWIMY010000002.1 coordinate 793,890, forward strand.
GAATTATATAATTTATTTTGAGCATCTTGTATGTAAACGCTTTTATCTCCTTGAAAACAGTTTGTAAAGTACTGCGCTTCTAAACTTATTAGCTCTACTTTTGTTAGAAGAGCAATTACATTTTATAAAGACAAAAATACTTCGTGGTTTCCCCCCTCTAGTTTATTCTACTGAAATTCAACGCTTATCCTTGCTATAAAGCAAACTACCCAACTAGCGATTGAACAGAATGATAGAGAGTATGTCCTACACATGACCAAATAAAATGCATATTTATGGGATCTATTGACTTGTTATAAAGGATAGGTCAATTATACGAAGTAGTTCAAATTCAGATCTCTTGGCAAACTATTCAATTCGTGACCTAGCAAAACTGTCGGGTATCAAGGCGCACACCATCCGAATATGGGAACAGCGCTACAGCATCATAGAGCCGAAACGCACGGCTTCTAACATTCGTTTCTATACCGATTCAGATTTGAAGTTCCTTATGAACATCGCTTTTCTGAACCGTAAGGGAATTCGTATCTCTAAAATCGCCAAAATGACAAAAGGCGAAATTAAGAGTGAAGTCGGAAAGCTTTCCAAAACGGAAGCCGAACATACCGATAATTTTCAAGCACTAGCTATGGCTATGATGGACTTGGATGCCCCCCGCATTTCTGAATTAGTCGTGCGGTGTTTTGATAAGAACGGCATCGAAGACGCTATCCTAAACGTCTTAGTTCCCTTTCTAGAGAAAGCGAGTTTGCTCTGGCTAACTGGTTCTATCAGTGCCATGCATGAGCAATTTGCTAGCTGTGTCATTCGCCGAGAAATTCTCACCGTAACTGGCCAACTCAAAACAAAAAGTCGAAGCAAACAGAAAAAAGTATTGTTGTATTTGCCTGAAGGCGATCAGCAAGAACTCTATCTGCTATTTGTAGAATATATGCTTAAGAAACGTAATATTGAAGTCGTCTACTTGGGTAGTAAAATAGAATTGGAAGATTTAAAATTAGCCATCTCTGTTCATGAACCCGATTACGTCTACACTATTATTTCTGAGCGGCATAAGCGCTATGTCTCTGAGCAGTATGTACAAGAGATGAGCAATCAAATTCAAGATCCTCAGCTCTTAGTTTCTGGATTCCGACACAGCCCCACCAAAGCCGCCAATACACCAGATAACGTGATTGTTTTAGAAGACTTAACCGAATTGTTATACTTCTTTGACCAACAAAAGAAAGCCTCTTAGATACCTTATCATACGGACTTTTAGTGACTACTTAACCCATGGACATCACTGCCTTCATTAGCTATTTGACCTATGAAAAACGCTATTCCAAGCATACCATAGCCGCTTACGAGCGTGACTTGAAGGCTTTTTTACGCTATTGGTGGAACACGTATGCGACAGACGACTGGGCTCAACTCTCTGCTGCCCCTTTGCGCTCTTGGATCGTAGCACTCATGCAAGGATCTATTGCGCCCTCTTCCATCCACCGAAAAATTTCTGCTCTCAAAACTTATCACCATTTTCTATGTCGTACCAAGGCCATAGAAGAAAATCCCTTTCCAAGCATTAGGTTACCCAAGAAACAAGAACGCCTGCCCACCTTTGTCGAAGCAAGTGCGTTGAAGGATTGGACAGAAAAAATAACTTTTCCAGAAGGCTTTGCTGGTGTCCGCGATTACTTGTTACTAGAATTGCTGTATTGTACAGGAATGCGCCGCAGCGAATTGATGGCGCTCTCTTGGCAACATATTAATTGGTCTGCCCAACAAATTTTAGTCGTAGGAAAGGGAGGCAAGGCGCGATTGTTGCCCCTCAATAAAGTGTTGATGGAAGAATTGAAAACCTACCAACAGTTACTACAAGAGACCTTTGGAGATTCCCTTTCTAATCACGTTATGTTGACAGACAAAGGTAAACCGCTTTATGCAAAATTTGTTTACAATAAAGTGAAGCACTACTTGTCCTTCGTGACAACACTAAAAAAGCGCAGTCCGCATGTACTACGACATTCTTTTGCCACTCACTTGGCCAATAACGGCGCAGATTTAAACGCTATAAAAGAGTTGTTAGGACACAGTAGTTTGGCTGCCACACAGATTTATACCCACAACTCAATCGAACATTTAAAACAAGTCTACGAAAAAGCGCATCCCAAAGCAAAGAAATAAGTGTTGGTTAATACTTACCTTTGAGGAAACAGCTAGCATTAGAAACGATGGAAAACTTACAGAAACAGCGCCTTGGAAAATTAATAATGGAAGGGGTTTGGTGGTTAATAACTGCCCTCGCCGCCTTTTTAGTGGTACAACCCTTATGGGACGAATTTCAGCGCTACGATTTTATCTACGAACTGATTCTTTACATTATCATTTTTATTACGTTCTCGCGCTATGTTTTCTTTTTGAAATACACTTTTTTGGCCTATTTTCAGAAAATGAAGTTCCTACTCATTTTTATAAGCTTACCGCTAATTTTCTATTTAGTACAGGAGTTTTTTGAGTTTCAAGACTTCTTGGAGCGGCAGAATAGTGGGTTGGAAGAAGCACAGATTTACTTTAAGGAAGACCTTGGTTTTCAGGCGCGCTATGGTACCTTAGAATACCTTTCTAAAGTTTATACCTTCTTTGCCATTGCCGCGATTATTACTGTAATTATAACGCCTTTTCGGATGCTAAAGTCCTATTGGCGCGTACACAATGAGACGGGCACCGTCTAATTCAAACCTAAGTAGCAGCCCCCCGCTATTTTCTAACGTGGAGGAAAGGTTCCGCTCTTACCTCTGCCAAAATTTGTACTGATGTCAAAATTATTTTTTATAGTACTCCTGTTTAGCTTGGCGCTTAGCACTTGGGCACAATCAACGCTCAATCCTAAGTTTGAACAAAAAATAGAAAATCTGATCCAGCATAGTGTTCCAACGATTACGTGTGAGCGCTTAAAGGGGAAAATGAATACCCCCAATTTAGTCCTGCTGGATGCTAGAGAATTGGAAGAATACCAGACTTCTCATTTAGAAGATGCCGTTTGGGTGGGGTACAACACCTTTGATAAAAAATATGTGGCCGACGTGTCGAAAGATGCCATTGTAGTCGTGTATTGTTCGGTAGGGTATAGAAGTGAGAAAATTGCAGAGCAACTGAAGGAATTGGGCTATTCCAAGGTCTATAATTTATACGGCGGTATCTTTGAATGGACTAACCGCGCTTATCCTTTATTAAACGAAAAAGAGCAACCCACTACTTCCGTTCACGCCTACAACAAGGATTGGGGCCGCTGGTTAGACAAGGGAAATAAAGTTTATTAATCACCGCATTCAACTGTTTTGACCATGCAATTTCCAACTAAAGCAGAGTATCACCCTTATTTTGGGACGTATATCGCTCATTTACCTAAGCGCGACCCCATACAACTTCTCCGAGAAACAGAAGCCTATGGGGCTTATGTATTAGAACAAGTCCCTGCCAATAAACATGCCTATGCTTACGCCAAAGACAAGTGGACGATCAAAGGGTTGTTGCTACACCTCATTGACACCGAACAAATTATGGCTTATCGCGCTTTGCGCTTTGCCCGCAATGACTTTACCAGTGCCTTGCCATTCGACCAAGATGAATACGCGCTGAATGCCCGCGCCGAAAATATTAATTGGGAGCACTTAGTTGCCCATTTTCACGCGCAGCGCGCAGTGACCATTCATCAGTTTTCTGTGTATGACGCAGAGCAAGAAGCACAGGGCGGGAGCAAAATTTTTCCTAATTCTGTACGGTCTATTGCGAGCCTTATTGCAGGGCACGAATTGCACCATCTTTATGTGCTGCAAAGCCGTTATTTGGAGGAAGCGCCTGTTCTATTAGATGCCTTTTTAGCGAAGCAAGCTTAATGGCGATTTATTGGAAGGATGTCAAAAGCTTTTGGTCAAAAATGACGCTGCGTCGCTTGTGGAACGCGGCCAAAGTATACAGCTCTTTTTATTTGACCAAGTGGTTGCAGCGTCCTATACAGTGGGGGCTGCCGTTTTCTATTTCGGTAGAACCGACTACTGCTTGCAATTTGCGTTGCCCTGAATGTCCGAGTGGGCTGCGGGCTTTTTCTAGAAATACAGGAAATTTGAAGGCCGACTTTTTTAGAAAAATTATAGACGAGCTAGGCGAGCAGTTGTTTTATTTGACCTTCTATTTTCAAGGAGAACCGTATATTAACCCTGCTTTTTTGGAGATGGTACGCTTTGCCAATAAGCGAGGAATTTATACCGCGACCTCTACCAATGCCCATTTTTTGAACGATAAAAATGCGAAAGCAACGATTGAATCAGGCTTGGATCGCTTAATTATTTCGGTGGATGGAACCACTCAAGAAGTCTACGAAGCCTACCGCAAAGAGGGAAACTTAGAAAAAGTACTAGAAGGCGCGCGGAATGTCGTACGCTGGAAAAAAGAACTGAAGTCTCCTACGCCGCATATTATTTTCCAATTTCTAGTAGTGCGTCCTAACGAGCATCAAATTGATGAACTCCACTTGTTGGCTAAGGAAATTGGCGTGGATGAAGTGAAGCTAAAAACGGCACAAATTTACGATTATAAGGAAGGCAACCCGCTTATTCCTACTATAGAAAAATACGCGCGCTATGCTCAACAAGCCGATGGCACGTACCGCATCAAAAACGAATTACTTAACCACTGTTGGAAGTTGTGGCATTCCTGCGTCATTACTTGGGACGGTTGGGTGGTCCCTTGTTGTTTTGACAAAGATGCCGAGTACCGTTTGGGCAGTTTGCAACACGAGAGCTTTGCTAGTATTTGGCACAACGAGGCCTACCGTGCTTTTCGCAAACAGCTCTTACAAGGACGCGATCAAATTGACATCTGCACCAACTGCACGGAAGGCTGTAAGGTCTGGCATTAATACACACAAAAAATACCAATTATGAGAGCCTTTATCCTCTTAACAAGTCTAAGTTTTCTACTCGCTTTGGTGGCCTGCGATGGCAGCGCGACCAACACCCCCAATACTTCTCCCGCTTTGGAGCGCCAACCGAAAGAATGGTTATCCGCCAACGGCGAATCCATTGGCTATTATACTTATGACCAATTCAAAAAACTACTAGAAGGCGAAAACGACACGACTTATGTGGTCAATTTTTGGGCAACATGGTGTGCGCCCTGTGTCAAAGAACTCCCGCATTTTCAGAAGTTATACGAAACCTATAAGGATCAAAAAGTGCACTTGATTTTGGTCAGCTTAGATTTTGAACGTCAGTTGGAAACTAAATTCTATCCTTTTTTGAAAAAGAATCCCTTGGCAGGAGAGATTTTGTTGTTGGATCAAACAGGGATGAACGATTGGATTGGAAAAATCAACCGCGACTGGGAAGGCTCTTTGCCTGCAACGTTGATTTACAAAGGCTTCAAGCAGCAGTTTTATGCCCAGAGTTTTGAGTACGATGAGTTGGAAAACAAATTGCGCCGCTTTATGAATCTGAAATAAGATGCGCCGTTGGTTTTTTATTGGTTGGATGACAATCTTCCTGTTCATTACTTGGACGAGCTGCCAACCTACAGAGATGTCTTCCGCTACGGCCTCCACTAATTTCTTGGTGAGCAATGCTTGGATTGATAGCATTAAGAATTATCAAGTAGGGGATGATTTGGCGGCCTACCACATCGTGGAACAATTGGCCTTAGGCATAAAAGATACTACTATAGAGATTGCTACTGTTACACCGTTTAAACCACTTTTTATAGATTTAGACGGAGATTTTTTGTCAGAAATTATTCTAGAAATTGGAGACTTAGAAGACAAATATATCTTGGTTTTACAACAGCAAAAAGGGGTATGGCGCTGTATTTTTATTAAAGAAATCTGGCAAAAATACGAAGATAAGCCGCTCTATGTGGTCAACAATTATAATCCAAATAAATTGTTCTATTTCGCGACAATGGAGGCTTCAGGAACCGAATTGTATTCCGAAGTGCTTTACTTTTATAAGTTGATCGATGGTGCCGTAGTCGAGTGTCTTAGAGTAGTGCAAGAGAGCCACATTAGTGGCTGGGGGGGCTATTGGGATCAATCTTACGAGAATACATTTGCCTTATTTGATTGGCCCGATCGGGATGGAATAGAGGTGGCTTACCGCTACCATTTGACGCCTAATCCAATGGCCGTACCTTTTTCTATAAACGAGGAGGCGAACGAGTTATCCCAAGAAGGACACCTACACTACAACTGGAACGCGGCAGCAAAAAAGTACCTTCCCGATTGGAAAGCGTTGGAAACCAACTACCACCCTTTTACTGCTCAAAAGATGGCGGCTTTGGATCTATTAGGAGGTAACGATAGCCTAATTTATCTAGCTTTTCAGACCGAACTTCGGGCAATGATGGATACCACAACAGGGGAAAAACAACACTTTTTGCAAGCGTATAAACACTTTGTAAAAAAGGAGTATGGCTTGGAATAATAAAAGGCGCTGAACAATCTCTCTCAACAAAAAAGGATAAAAAGACCCCTGTAAATGACTAAAAATAATGAACTCCCTTACTCTTTTTAGGTTGTACTAACTTGTGAAAGTTTTCTTAAACTAAGTGCTGTAAAAGCACAGGCGCTATAGAAAAACGTATCTTGAAAAGACCTTTTTAACGGAAGTGGTGGAACCACTTCTTTACCTAAATTACAAAAAAATGAGTATTATAAAATTGGGATTTTGTTTGTTCCTATTCTCTTTTCTAATTGCTTGCGATGGCAGCGATGAGACGCCAGAAGTGGTCAATCAAAGTGCCCGTGTCGACGAAGAGCACCCCACGATGGTAGCGCCAGGCGTTGCTAAAAATGAATTGGAGAATGCCCTAGGCTACCAAGTAGGCGACGAAGTCACTAGCGATTTTAGCCTCAAAGGTGTAGATGGTAAGATGGTAGCGATGGGCGATTATCCCGATGCCAAAGGTTATGTAGTTGTTTTTACTTGTAACCACTGCCCTTATTCTATCGCCTACGAAGATCGCTTGATCGAATTGGACAAAAAATACAAAGAGATGGGTTACCCTGTCATTGCCATCAATCCCAACGACCCAAAAGTCGCGCCTGATGACAGCTACGAAAAAATGATTGTACGTGCCGAAGAGAAAAATTTTAGCTTTCCTTATTTATTTGACGAAGGACAGAACGTTTATCCTCAGTATGGCGCTACTAAAACACCCCACGTATATGTGGTCAACAAAACAGAAACGGGCAACCGTATTGCGTATGTAGGAGCTATTGACGACAATAAAGAAGCAGACAAAGTGACTAAGAACTACTTGGCGAATGCCTTGGATGCTTTAGTAGCTGGCAAAACACCCGAAGATCCCTACACCAAAGCTTTTGGTTGTAGCATAAAAACGGCTAAAAAAATGTAAGTTGTTCTAAGAACGTTCTTACTAGAAATAACAACGCCTCTACTTGCATCGCGCAGGTAGAGGCGTTTTGTTGTATCAATAAGCTAGAATAAGTAGTGTCTAATTACTCCTTTCTAGTATGCTTTCGCAAATAAAATACGTTGCTTAGAAGGCTTGCCTGTCAGAATACATTGACCTTCGCCATCGGCACCAGCTAGTGGCTCTAAAGGAATACAGCGAGTGGTTGCTTTGGTCAATTCTTTGATTTTGAGCTCTGTTTCAGTTGTGCCGTCCCAGTGCGCGTAGACAAAACCACCTTTTTCAATGGCTACTTCAAATTCTTCCCAAGTATTGACCACGCTTGTACTGTCATCGCGGCGTTTTTTGGCGCGCTCAAACAAGTTGTTCTGAATGTCTTCCAACAACTGCTCTACGTGTTCGGCGATACCGTCTAGCGAAATGCTTTCTTTGGTTTTGTTATCGCGGCGAGCGACTTCCACCACATTGTTTTGCAAATCGCGTTTGCCCAAGGCTAAGCGCACGGGCACCCCTTCCATTTCGTATTGGGCAAATTTAAATCCAGGACGCTTTTTCTTATCCGTATCGTATTTAACGGTAATTCCTTTGGCGCGCAAGGCAGCCATAATCTCCGCAGCTTTAGCATCAATTTCTTCATTGGGCTTAGGCACAGGTACAATGACTACTTGAGTAGGCGCTAGGCGGGGAGGTAAGACCAAGCCTTCATCGTCGGAGTGAACCATAATTAAGGCTCCCATCAAACGTGTCGAGACACCCCAAGAGGTTGCCCAAACATATTTTGATTGGTTGTTCTCATCCAAGAATTTAACGTCAAAGGCTTTTGCAAAATTCTGTCCCAAAAAGTGCGAGGTACCTGCTTGCAGTGCTTTTCCGTCCTGCATCATGGCCTCAATCGTATACGTATCTTCTGCCCCTGCAAAGCGCTCATGCGGCGTTTTGGCACCCGTGTACAACGGAATGGCCATAATGTCTTGCACAAAAGAGCGGTAGACTTCCAACATTTGAAGGGACTCTTGTACGGCCTCTACTTCGGTAGCGTGGGCAGTGTGGCCTTCTTGCCACAAAAACTCTGTGGTACGCAAAAACGGACGCGTGCGCAATTCCCAACGCACCACATTCGCCCATTGGTTGATGAGCAAAGGCAAATCGCGGTAGGAGTGAATCCAATCTTTGTAGGTGTCCCAAATAATGGTTTCTGACGTTGGGCGAATGATTAACTCCTCTTCTAGTTTAGCATCGGGATCGACTACGACACCATTGCCATCGGGGCTGTTCATGAGGCGGTGGTGTGTCACTACTGCACATTCTTTGGCAAAGCCTTCGACGTGCTGTGCCTCGCGGCTGAGGAAGCTTTTCGGGATGAGCAAAGGAAAATAAGCATTGACATGCCCTGTTTCTTTGAAACGGCGGTCTAAGTCGCTTTTAATTTTTTCCCAGATAGCAAAACCGTAGGGCTTAATGACCATACAACCGCGTACCTTAGAATTACTTGCCAACCCTGCTTTGTTGACAATGTCTAGGTACCACTGCGAATAATCGGTTTCTTGTGCTGTGATTTCCTTTGCCATTATTGTGGTATATTTTTTGTTGAATTTAAGAAGGAAGACGGACACTTTAAAATGGGCATTGCTGCGCACTAGAGCCGTCGTGTAAAGGTGTTAAAGTATTGAAATAGTGGTGTTTTTGGGAACATACTAGCCGCTAAAAGCGTATATTTAGTAAGTCGGGTACCAACATTCCCTTGTAAATTTAGAATTTTACACCAATATAGCGACGATTAGTCAAAGCAAAATATAAAGCTTTTCTCTCGCTTCTTGTTTTAAACGAATGAATTAGCGCCTAGATAATGCGCTCAGAACCTAAAGAGTTCCCCCGATGACAACTTTTGTTAACGATAAAATCCAATAAATATGACTAAGCAATTTTTTTCCTTGTGCTGTACTGCTGTCGCCTGTTTGATGGCGCAGATGGTTATTGCACAGACTAGCAACGCACAGTACGACGATTTGTACTTTGATGGCGTGGAAGAAGCGCCTGTTTACTCGCAATCTAACAATAGAGCGCCTCAAGTCAATAACCAAGCTCCTGTAGCCAATACGGTTACCACCACCACACAGGATGAGCGGTATGACGATGAGATGATGACGACAGAATCCATTCAACAAAATACACGAGGTTACCAAGATTATGCTCAACAGCAAGGGTTTGCCGATCCGTACGATTATCAGTACGCGTCTCGCATCCGTCGTTTTCACAACCCTGCTCCTGGTTTTTCTTATTACAGCAATTATTATGTAGATAACTATTGGTACGATCCTTTTGCTCCTAACTTTTATGGGACAAGTATCTACATCGGCCCTTCTATTGGCTGGAACCGCTGTAGCCGATGGAATAACTGGAATCGTTGGAACAGTGGCTTTGGTTGGAACGACCCTTGGGCTTGGAACAATCCTTACTGCCCTTACAACGGCTGGAATAATGGTTGGAACAACAACTTTGGTTGGAGAAATAATTTTGGCGGCAATGGCTGGAACAACGGGTACAACAATGGTTGGAACAACGGCTTCAACTATGCCTCTTCTACTCCCAACGCGAGTAATTTTACCAATAGCATCCGAGGAACCCGTACAGCAAGTACAGTTCGCGTCAACGGACAACATGTAGCCAGTGAGCCAAGAGCGCGCACGAGCAGCAATTCGATTGATAATAGCACTCGTGGTAGAAGCACTACCACTACCCGCAATAGCTACAACGGCAACAACCGCGTAACAACGGATGGTAACCGCACTACAATTACAAGAGATCGTTACAACAGTAGCAATACGGGACGCTCTAATAACAGTACGAATAATCCTTCGTACAATCGACAAAATAATACTCGTACGAACAGCGGTAGCTATACACCCAATACGCGCACGAACAGTAGTAATGGGACGTACAACAACAATACGCGTACGACTACTCCACGCTCAAACAGCGGTAGCTATACGCCTAGCACTCGCACGACTAGTCCGCGCTCAAACAGTGGTTCTTACACGCCATCTAGAAGTTCTAGTTCTAACAGCAGTAGCACTCGTAGCAGCTCTGGAAACTCTAGTTCTAGAAGCAGCAGCTCCAAAAGCAGCCGTAGTGGCGGACGTAGATAAACAGACGTTTTCCTTGTTGTTTTGACAATCTCAAAAGACTACAACCGTGGAACAGGCAACTGTTCTACGGTTTTTTTGTTTATTCAGTAATGATAAAAGTTGTTAGAAAAACAACATAAATAAAATAGAAAAGCCCAAGAAGAAGCCCTAAAATAGACAGTTGGAATGCTTTTTTCTAGGATATAGTGTATCGGAGTCTATACGATAGAGAGGGCTACTTTTCCAACACCATTAAAATCTACCTTCATGAAAGTATTTTTTCTTCCACTTGTTTTTTTTGGAACAATCGCCTGTTTGCAAGCGCAAGATGTCTCGGACGCGCTGTTATTTAGTGAAACCCACCCATCCATTACCGCCCGTGCTATGGGTGTAGGCAATGCACTAGGAGCTTTAGGGGGGGATTTGTCTACTGCTAGCTTAAATCCCGCAGGCTTGGCGATTTACAGAAGAGCAGAATTTTCCTTTTCTTTGGGCAGTTATGGACATGCCACCAAAACCGATTTTTTTGGCAACGCTGAACGCTTTCGCCAGAATCGCCTAGCTTTTGGCAATGCAGGTTTGGTCATCCCTACCCGTATACGCGATCGCAACAGCGAATGGAAAATGATTAATTTTGGGTTGACCTTCAATCGCTTGGCCAACTTCGATGGGGGGCTTTCTTACCAAGGAACGACCACTGGTTCTCGTGTACAGGCCATCGCAGAGGGCGCACAAGGTTTGTCCGATCCCGATTCTGATCCTTATCTCGCAGGGCCTGCTTATCAAGCTTATTTGATTGATGCTTTAGGGAATGGTAATTATATTGGTAATGGTGGCTCTGCCGATCCTGATGCGTTAGTAGATAAGAGCCAAACGGTTAGCCGCTCAGGCGGTATCAATGAGTTGGGTTTAACTATTGGGGGTAATTATAACAATAAACTTTACCTCGCGGCAAGCTTGGGTGTCAACTTTTTGAATTACCGCGATGAACGTTTATACTCCGAATTTACGCCTGACTTAAACTACATTTCTATGGATTTGGAGGAGAGTAGGAGCATTGAAGGGACGGGCGTGAACCTCAAATTAGGGGTTATTTATCGCATTAATAAAATGTTTAGAGTGGGAGCAACCGTACATACGCCTACGGCTTACCGTTTAACAGACAGTTATAATACGGGTCTTGATGCCGCTATTATTTATAACGATACATTGCGCGAAACTTTCTTTTCGATGCAGGATCAAGTGCCTAATGTATTGCAGCACAACATGGCGACCCCTTGGGTTTTTATGCTCAGTGGTGGCGCGATTCTTGGAAAGCGCGGATTTATTGGTTTAGACGTGGAGTATTTGGATTTTGGAACCGCTTCTTTTTCTCTCTTAGAAGACGAGCGTACTTCTGCCAATAACCAATTTATTAACGGTGTCAACAATGCCGTTGAAGATAGTTATCAAGGCGTCTTTAGAGCGCGAATTGGAGGCGAAGTGACGTTGGGTATTGCACGCTTACGAGCGGGGTATCAATTTCAAAGCTCTCCCTATGAGGTGGCTGTGGATGGTATTTCTGATTTTCGCCACGATATTAGTGCAGGCTTTGGCTTTCGTTGGAAACATTTTTATGTGGATGCTGCCTACCAACATACCTTGCGGGAATTTGAATTTAGTCCCTATGCGACTAGCGTGAATTTTCAGCGAGTAGAAAACAACGTAACCAATAGTCAAGTGATGCTTACTGTAGGGCTTGTTCTATTCCGTGATTAACCAAAAAAATACCACAACCGCGTAAGCAATTGTAATGAACCATTATAATTTGAGGCAGGGGGCACGATGGTGGGTATCCTGCCCTAACTATATCTAGTAGATACGAGTAAGCCGTTTGACTTTATTGGTCTAAGACCTGAATGCTAGCAAATTTGAGCATAATACGCTTTTCGCCAATGCCATCTTCGAAGAGAATAGTCGCGATGCGGGTTTTAGTCCCGCCATCAATACCTTTGACTTGGCCTGTTCCAAAACGTTCGTGCAAAATCTTGACCCCTGGAACAATTTCTGAAACAGGACTGGCTTTGAAATTTGCCATGCGCTGCGCTTGTTTGTTATTGACCTTGGACATGGGCTGAAAACGGTTGGCTCCTTTGCGCTGTGGAAACGCCGATACTTTGGCGCGCTTGGTAGCCGTGGACAAATCCAGATACTCGGGAGAAATCTCTTCTAAGAAGCGGCTGGAGTTGTTGTAAACCATGTTGCCAAAGCGATAACGACTGGAGGCGTAGGAGAGGGAGAGCAACTGCTCAGCGCGGGTGACGGCCACATAAAATAAACGGCGTTCCTCATCTACCGCCGCGCGCACGTTCTTGGATTTAAGTGCCATCATAGAGGGAAAGAGATTTTCTTCTAAGCCCACAATAAAGACTGATTTGAATTCCAAACCCTTAGAAGCATGTACAGACATGAGCTTAACGCGCTTCACTTCTTCGTCGTCTTTATCAATATCGGTCAACAACACGACATTTTGTAAATAGCTGGAAAGCGTCTTGTCTTCGATATTGGTATTGAATTCATCAATTTCATCGTCCTCTACAAAGGCCTTGATTCCATCGAGCAATTCCGTGACGTTCTCAATACGGTTTTGGGCTTCGATGGTTTTTTCCTTGCGCAAATCTTGTACGATACCCGTCATCTTGACGACATATTTAGCCAAATCGTAAGCGGTACTTTGCTCTAGGCGTGCCTGAAACATTTCGATCATGCCTACAAATTGCTTGATAGAATTTTCGGTACGTTTGGGTAGTTCGGCGTGTTGGACATTGGTTAGAATGGTCCAAAGGGATAGATTCTCGCGCTCTGCGATGGTGGTTAATTTGAGCATGGACGTTCCCCCAATTCCCCGCGTGGGATAATTGATGATGCGTTTTAGACCCTCTTCGTCTTTGGGGTTGGCAATGACGCGCAAGTAGCCCAACACATCTTTGACCTCTTTTCGATCGTAGAAAGAGGTGCCACCGTAAATTTTGTAGGGAATGCGCTGTCCTTTGAGGGCTTCCTCAAAGACTCTTGACTGCGCATTGGTACGGTAGAGAATGGCAAAATCGTCGTTGCCCAAGTGGAAACGGTTTCGTTGCTCCATCATTACATCCACGACTTGTTTGGCCTCGTCTGTATCAGTAGCGGCACGGAGTACCCGAATACGTTCGCCGATGCCTTTGTCGGTAAAAATAGTTTTTTTGATCTGTTTGCTATTCTTCGCAATGATATCATTGGCCGCTTGAACGATGAAGTTAGTTGAGCGGTAATTTTGTTCTAGCTTGAAGACGGCAATGTCGGGAAACGCCTTCTCAAAATCGAGAATATTTTGAATGGTCGCCCCGCGAAAAGCGTAAATACTTTGGGCATCATCGCCAACTACACAAATGTTGCGCTCACTCCCTGAGTAGACCACTAATTTGTGAATAATCGCATATTGTAGTTGGTTGGTATCCTGAAACTCATCGACCAAAATGTACTTAAAGCGATCGCGGTATTTTTGTAAAACTCCTTCTGGGTTCTCATCCAACAAGCGGTGCATTTGGTACAACAAATCATCAAAATCCATCGCGCCAGAGCGCATACATTTACGGACGTAAAGTTCGTATACTTTATAGAGATAAGGCATTTTGCGCTGCTTATCTTCCTTCATGCGCTCGGGATCTTTTACGTAATCGGCAGGCGAGACTAAGTTGTTCTTAGCTAGAGAAATACGGCTGTAAACGGCTCCTGCGGAATATACTTTAGGATCTAAGCCATTTTTTTTGATAATTTCTGTGATCGCACTTTTGGCATCTTGGCTATCATAAATCGAGAAATCGGAGGGATAGCCAATCTTAGAAGCTTCGGCGCGTAGGATACGGGCAAAGACGGAGTGAAACGTGCCCGCCCATATTTGGCTACTACTTCCACTGGCAACTTTAGAAATACGTTCTTTCATTTCCTTGGCCGCCTTGTTGGTAAAGGTCAAGGTGAGAATTTGCCAAGGGGGAATATTGGTGTTCAGAAGGTGGGCAATACGGTAGGTTAGCACCCGCGTTTTGCCAGAGCCAGGCCCTGCAATAATGAGGGCAGGCCCTGTTTTGTGGACGACTGCTTTTCGTTGAGTATCATTTAGTTCGTCTAAGTAGCTCATAGTAAGATCACCTTGTTGGAAGAACATTTTGTAGAAAAAAATAGAAGGTTTCTGTTGAAAACCACAACAAAAATACAGAATAAATTGTCTTCATGATAGGAAAACGGCTAAACAAAAAAAGAATTGTTTCGTAGTAAAGTGATCCCCAGACCTTGAATTGATTGCCATGGTCTTTACGAGCAAAGTCCAACAGGAGTAGTAATCCCTTGCTCTATTTTGCGCCCTACTAGCTGTTCCTGCTATACTGTCCTAAAATTGTCCTACTAAATGGTGGTAGTAGAGTTTTCTTTTTGTTCTAAGAAGTCTACTTTGTTACCCAAGTCTAACTTGTTCCTTAGTTATGAATTTAGTAATTTATGCAATTAGAAGAGGTGTAGCCCCACTTGTCTAGTGATAGAAGCACGTCTTTGCTCTATTGCGTAAAAAACGAACTATGGAATTTATCAATTACATGAAAGACGTTTTCTCCTCTGATTATGCTAGAGATGAAGGAAGACGCCTATCGGAACTGCCCATTGAGCGCACCGAGGAGTATAATATGGAATATATTGATTGGTTGATGACGAATAAGTATCAAACTATTCTAGAGAACATTTACAGGGCTCACACCAATCTAAAGAAACCTGTCAAGCGCCGTGATCCCTGCGTCACTTTTTTGACGGTACCCACCATTCACGGATTTACTATACACGAAGAGGATTGTCGCTGGTCGCAAGACGATATGCGTTTTCTATTCGAATACCTTGTTCAGGTACTTGAAGAGGAATTAGGCTACGAGCAAGAGGTCGCTGTTATAGAAGAAACCGAATACAGAGATCGCCACGAAAGTGTGGAACGGTACCGTTTGAATACAACGGAAGACGTGATCGACTACAGCAGTATCATGTTGCGTCTTTGTTATACCAATGGAAGAATTACTAGCCTGAAATTCTCTGCCCTTCGAACCGAAAATCGCATCGCCAACTTTGGCTTTTTATTGAAAAATTTAGCCGAAGCTTAATTAGACCTCCAACGGTCTCAAATTCATGCCTTCTTTCCAACATATTCTAGTAAAATCTCGTATTTTGTAGACTAGTTGCTGCCCCTAACTTTACAGAAGGGTAGCAACTAGTTTATTCATTATTCCACTTTAAAGATTCTCTCTTATGCGTATTGCTCTATTGATTGTTGGTTTGTGTATTGGTATTATTGGTTGTACAAGTAACTATGAAACAGAGCAACTCTACGGCAATTGGCAAGGGGAGCGCATGGGCATGACGCTCAACGAAGACGGCAGTGCCGAAATTCGCATGGACGGCGGCGCCCGAAAAGTAGAATGGCGCGACGCGATGGGCAATACTTTAGAAATTACTTCTGGTGGAAAAGTAATCATGTCTAACTTAACCGTGAAAAGCGTGACGGCGGATACGCTTACCATTGAAACCCGCAAAATGATTGGCAACCGCTCTACGGGCGAAGAGATTCACCGAATGGTACGAATCCACTAAACGAGGCCCGCGAGTTTCCAAAAAGGATCGGTTTATGAAAGAAATTCCAACGGCGGAACAATTGTTTTTTACTCGCCAGCTTTTGGCTTGGTACCAACCGAGTGATCGCCCTTTGCCTTGGAAGGCCATCAAAAATCCTTATTACATTTGGTTATCAGAGATTATTCTACAGCAAACGCGTGTAGAACAGGGCTTGCCTTATTACCTCAAATTTGTACAACAATACCCGACCGTCGTCGATTTGGCCAATGCGCCAGAGGACGACGTTTTTAAGCTGTGGGAAGGCTTGGGCTATTATTCGCGGGCACGCAACCTACACGCCGCCGCCAAACACGTGGTCGAAGCGCATCAAGGGGTGTTTCCGAGTACTTACGAAACAATTAGAGCGCTCAAAGGAGTGGGGGAGTATACGGCTGCTGCTATTGCTTCTTTTGCTTATGGGATGCCGTATGCCGTAGTAGATGGGAATGTTTACCGCGTTTTGTCGCGCTTTTTTGGTATTGCTACGCCAATCGACAGTACGGCAGGCAAAAAGGAATTTCGCCTTTTAGCGGATGCCTTGCTTTCTCAGGAGCAGCCTGCACTTTACAACCAAGCGATCATGGATTTTGGTGCGACCGTTTGTACGCCCAAAAACCCCTTGTGTAATATTTGTCCACAGCAAGCTCGCTGTCACGCTTGGTATACCAAAACGATTGGCGAATTGCCTGTCAAGGCCAAAAAAATCAAAAAACGCTCTCGCTACTTTTATTACCTAGTAATCAACCACGACGGTAAGGTCTATGTGCGCAAACGACCCGAAGGTGATGTTTGGGCGGGGCTGTATGATTTTCCCTTAATTGAGTTGGCTGCCTTGCACGAGGGGTTGTTTTTGACTGATCAATTAACGTCTACGCCTTTTTGGGAAGCTAATTTTGCGCACCAAGCAATTCAGGTACAAGGTGTTTCGACTACCTATAAGCAGGTATTGAGTCATCAATACATTCACGCCTTATTTATAGAAATGCGTGCGGGGCTTGGTTTTTTTATGGAAAACCCTGACTTTGTAGCAATAGAACGGAAAAAAATTAAGAACTTTGCTTTTCCTAAATTAATCGGCCGTTACCTTGACCAGCAATGATCAATTTTGAGCCCTTTTGGAATGCTGCGCTAAAAACTGCAAAAAAAATCCTGTTTTTTATTAGATGTAATCTAATAGGTAGAAATTGGAAGAAGCGTCGCTTATTTTTTTCTCCAAAAAGGCAACAAAAAAAATCAGTAGTCCGTTGAAGGAAGAACAGCAGGCAGCAATGAATTCTTGAAGTTTTTGTGACAACAGATTGGTGAGCTGCTTGGCTTTTAGTATATTTAAACACGTTCATCACTTACTTAACAGCATTACATTACATGGTAAACAAGGTTACTTTAATCGGTCGATTGGGAAAAGATCCAGAAATTCGCACATTAGACAGCGGGACAAACATCGCTAAATTGTCATTGGCAACAGATGAATCTTATAAGGACAAGAATGGAGAATGGCAGACACAGACAGAGTGGCACACTATTATTCTTTGGAGAGGCTTGGCAGAACGCGCCGAGCAAACACTCAAAAAAGGATTTTTGGTCTACGTAGAAGGAAAACTTACTAGCCGTTCTTGGCAAGATGACAAAGGAAACACCAACTACATCACGGAAATTCGCGCCAATTATTTCCGTCTCTTGCAAAAAGAACTAAATGGCAATCGCAACGCAGAAAATACAACTCCAGCGACTAGCTCTGCTCCAGCAGCAACGGCAGAAACGGGAGATGATTTGCCTTTTTAATTTAACAAAAAACAACTGCCAAGTGCTCCAACCATAGTTTGGGGCGCTTGGTCTTTTTTAACTAACATACACTCCTTTGGAAACCGAGCCTAGTCATATACTTGATTGGTATCAATACGCTCCTTTACTGCTCAGTGGCTCTGCCTCTGTCCTAGCGCTTAACGCTTTTGCCATTCTTCTGCTTTTAATTTGTTCAGGCTTACTATCGGGTTCCGAAGTGGCCTTCTTTTCGTTGAACCATCGCGATAAGGGTATCTTAATAGAGGAGCAAAGCGTTGCCGCGAACCGCATTTTGAAACTGCTAGAAAAGCCGCGCTACCTACTCTCTACCATTCTGATTGCCAATAATGTGGTTAATATTGCCATCATTTTGGTGTCCAATTCTTTCCTACAAGTGTTGCTACCCAGCGACCTGCATGTGGTGCTCAACTTTTTCGTAACGATTGTTGTAGTGACTTTCTTGTTAGTCTTATTTGGAGAGGTTGCCCCTAAGGTGTACGCCAACCAAAACAATATGCGCATTGCGCGAATGATGAGCGGCCCTTTGCTGTTTTTTAGAAGTGCTTTCAAAATTATTAGCTGGCTGCTAGTCAATAGCACGGAGTCGGTAGAAACGCGCTTACGCGACCGCATGAGTCAAAATTCAGTGACCCAAGAAGATATTGCTAGTGCTATAGAGTTGACCGTACGAGACAATAAATACGCTGAACAAGACGTAGGTATGCTGAAGGGAATCATTCGCTTTGGCAATACCTCAGTGGCGGAGATTATGAAGCCGCGTATGAAAGTGGTGGCATTGGATATCAAATCTAGTTTTCAAGAAATTCTACAAGCCTTTCGAGAAAAACCCTATTCTCGCATTCCGATCTACGAAGAAGATTTGGATCAAATCAAAGGAATTATACATGCCAAAGATTTATTAGAACACTTGGACAAAACAGAGTTCAAAGAGTGGCAAGAGCTGATGCGCCCGCCTTTAGTGGCTCCTGAGAATAAGAAAATTGATGTCCTGTTTAGCGACTTCCAAGAAAAGCGCACCCACATGGCTATTGTCGTAGACGAATACGGTGGCACCAAAGGGATTGTGACGATGGAGGATATCCTAGAGGAGATCGTCGGGGAGATCATGGATGAGTTTGACAATGCCGAAGAGGAAATCTATAAGCAGATCGACGACTATACCTATGATTTTAATGGGAGTGCCCCTATCAGCGAGATTTGTAGAATCTTGGCTTTGCGAACCGATTATTTTGACGATGTTCGTGCAGGAGCTGAGACGATTGCAGGGTTGATCTTATTGTTGCACGGAACCCTGCCCAAGGTCAATGCCCGAGTAGAATGCAAAGATTGTGAGTTGATTACTTTGGCGGCCTCTAAACGCCGTATTGAGAAGGTACGGGTGATTCTTCCCAAGATTGATGAAACACCACTTTCGGAACCAACTGAAAGTGCTTAAGGCTTGATTTTCTGAATGGTTATCCTAAAAATAAAGAGGCTTATGTCAATATTAAAATGGACAATGGGGCTATTGGTGGTGTTGGGCAGCCTAGCTAGTTGCGATAATGAACGCTTGCCCATTCCCAAACCAAGAACCTATCCCAAAGTAGATTATCCTGCCAGAAACTACATTTCCCTTGACAAAGACTACTGTGCCTTTACGTTTGAATATCCCGATTATATGGAATTCGAGCGCGATAGTTTATTGAGCAACCAGCGCGCCAAACACCCTTGTTGGTTTATTCTACAAGTGCCCCGCCTCAATGGCAGTATTCACTTTACGTATACCGATATTGGCGGCACCAATAAAGAAGACAACCTGCTCAAAATCATTCAGGATTCTTATACCCTGACCGAAAAGCACAATATCAAAGCAACAGGCCGTACGGAAACGCCGTTTACAGACGTAGAACGGGGTTTGTTTGGAATTACTTATAAGGTAGAAGGGGATGTTGCCTCTCCCTATCATTTTGTAGTGACGGATAGCCTAGAGCACGCTGTGTGGGCTTCTTTGTATTTCAACAGCTTACCCAATGCAGATTCCTTGGAGCCGATTACGGCTTTTGTACAAGAGGATTTGGAACACATTATTAATACCATTCGCTGGACGACCTCTAACAGCGTTACTCGCCAAGAAGAATAACAACCGATTGTATGAATCATAAAGAAAAGAAACCACGCATAGATACCGACAAGTTGATTTATGGGCGTCATCCAGTGCAAGATGCGCTAGAAAATGGCTTGTCAATTGATAAAATCATGCTGGCACAGTCGGTTAAAGGCCCCTACGAGAAGGCCATGCGGCAACTCTGCAAGGAGCATAATGTTCCCTTGCACATTGTGCCCAAAGATCGCATTGATTCCGTGACACGCAAGAATCATCAAGGCGTGGTGGGGATGTTGTCGTATGTTCATTATCAGGAAATCGAAGATGTTTTTCCGATGATTTATGACAAAGGTGAAGTACCGTTGTTGGTGGTCTTAGATGGGGTGACCGATGTACGGAATATGGGCGCTATTGCTCGCTCTGCGGAAGCAATGGGTGCGCATGCCTTGATTGTTCCTCAAAAGAAAACGGCGCAAATCAATGCCGAAGCGCTAAAAACCTCGGCGGGGGCGCTAACTTCGCTGCCTGTTTGTAGAACGGCGAGTTTGGGCAATGCGGTCGATTATCTATTGATGAATGGGGTACAGGTGGTCGCGGCAGATTTAAAAGGGGAACAAGCCTTGCACGAGTTGGATTTGACCCTGCCCACGGCCATTGTTATGGGAGCAGAAGACGAGGGGATTCGTCCACATATTTTGCGTAAGTCTACGGCTTTTTATATTCCCATGTCGGGCAGCACCGATTCTTTTAATGTATCGGTGGCGGCAGGGATAATTTTATACGAGAGCAAACGCCAGCGCTTGCTGAGCGGTGAATAGAGCAAACGGATTTAGTCTACGGGGCGTTGATGTCCAACAGAGAGGCCGCCTTCTTCTCCCGCAATCACTAACAATTCATCCAAGTTTTCCATTAAACCCAATGTCAAGGCATTCAGTGATCCCTCTAATTCGTTGAGATCTAAGTTGGGTAATTGCAGGGTATCGCGAAAAGCGACAATGTCGTATTCTTCTTGCGAGCTATTGAGGACAAAGGCACCGTGTACCAAAGAGCGGTTAATTTGTAGCAAGCGTTTGAAGTGTTCGGGTTTTTCTTTTCGAATGGGCACAATAATCTGTTCCATAATTAGAATATCGCCTTCACAATCCAAGATCATGTTGTGAATACCTCTCGACTCGTCCGAAATGATAAAAATAGCTCCCTTGGGTTCCTCTAAGGTAATGTCACAGCCTAAGGCTAGTAATAACGTGCGTACGTGTTCAAAATAGCTCATATTAAGTGTCTCTGTTTTATTCGTTTTCTTCCATTTGTCGAATGATCCGCACTTTCTCTACGCGCGTACTACTCACTTCCTCTACGATAAATTTATAATGATTGATGACAACCACTTCGTCTTTTTCGGGGATGTATTCTTTGGTGAAGACAATCAAGCCTGACAAGGTGTGGTAGTTGTCGTTGGTGGGAATGTCTAAGTCATATTCGTCATTGATGACATCAATTTCGCTACGCCCCGAAAAGAGGTATTCATGATCGTTGATTTGTAGGTCTCCTTCTTCCGTATCATGCTCATCGGCAATTTCTCCAAAAATTTCTTCTAAAATATCTTCTAGAGCGATGATTCCAGCGGTGCCACCCCGTTCATCAACCACCCAAGCAATGTTTAACTTTTCTTTAATCAAGCGATTCATCACATCTTGTGCGGGCATAAATTCGTGAACCATTGGAATATCCCACAACATTTCGCGGATAGAACCTGCCTTTTCAAAGAGGCTTTGGTGGTGAACATATCCTTCGATATAATCAATACCATCTTTATAAACCAATAGACGCGACAAGCGTGTTTCGTTGAACATATCTCGTAGCTCATCCAGGCTCTGATCAATTTCGATGCCTTTGATTTCGTTGCGGGGGATCATACAATCGCGCACCTTAACGGTGTGCATATACAGGGCATTTTGGAATAAAGTAGTATCTATTTCTTCATCTTCAGAATTGATGCTGGTGATAAAGTGATCCAAATCATTGCGGGTAAATACCTGTTCGGTCGATTCCGTCGATATTCTAAATACCACTTCTATAATAGCATTAGAGCTTTTTATCATAATGATGACAAAAGGCTTTAATAGAATACTGATGACACGTAAGGGATAGGCAAAAAAGAATAAAATGCCCGTAGGGTTGATTTGAAAGGAAACTTTGGGTAAGAATTCTCCAAAAATCAATACGATTATCGTTGTAATAAGGGTGGCTTGGATGGTTCCTACAAGGGTATCACTGTTAATGCCAAAATAGGTCATTAAGAACTGTCCCGCCAAGATACTGAGGATGACCAATACGATATTGTTTCCTACCAAGGTCGTTCCTAAAAACTCCGAAGGATGTTCTAGAAAATCAGCTAAAATATAGCTGCGTTTGTTTCCCTTTTGACGTTCTACCTCTACTCGTAGACGGTCAGCAGAAATAAACGCAATTTCGATACCTGAAAAAAAACCAGAGGAAACCAAAAAAATAATTAAGACACTAAGATCAAGTAACCACATAAGAGGCGTTCAACGATTGTTTGGCGACGTGCTAAAAAATTTAGATTATAGAACAAGGTAGCAATAAATATAGTTTTGTGCTGTATCGGAAGAACATTGATTTGCCGAAAGGGAGAAAGAAAGTGCGCTTGGTAGCTCGATTTTTTTTTTATCTTTGTACTACTATTCTTTTGATAAAGAAGTATTTCACGCATGAACTTGACAACAGTTGTTGCTCTATCGGTGGTCATTCCCACCTATAATGAGGCCGAAAATATTCCTGCTTTATTGCAGCAACTCACTTGGGTCGCCGAGGTTTTGGTGGTGGACTCCTTTAGTACGGATGCCACGCCTGCTTTGGTTCGAGAACAAGGGGCGACTTTATTGCAACGGCCTTGTGATACGTTGGGTAAGCAAAAAAACTGGGCTATCCAGCAAGCGAAACACCCGTGGGTACTGGTTTTGGACGCGGATGAGCGTCTCACGCCGCCACTGATAGAAGAGATCAAAACAATAGTGGAAACAGATGATCGTTCTTATGTGGGGCATACCGTTTATCGACAGAATTATTTTATGGGGCAGCCCCTTTCGTATGGGGGCTTGCAACGCGATAAGGTGATTCGTTTGATACAGCGGGATCGCTGCGCTTATGATCACAAGCAAGTACACGAGTCGATTCGTACGACAGAAAAAGTAGGACAATTACAACACAAGCTGTTGCATTATACGTACAAAAATTTGCAGCATTTTGTACAAAAAAATGAACGTTACGCCCTTTGGTCGGCACAAGATTATGAAAAACGGGTTGCCCGAGTGGGATATTTTCATTTATTAGTCAAGCCAATTGGGCGCTTTTTGACACAATACATCCTGAAACGCGGTTTTTTGGATGGACAAGCGGGTTTAGTTTTTTGTGCGGTATCCAGTTGGGCCGTTTTTTTGCGCTACGCCCACTTAAAAGAAAAAGAATTATCATCCTCTAGTAAATAGACTTTATAACACCTTATTATTTTAACACCTTATAGTTAATAACTACTGTCCCAAACGAGGCCTACCCTACTGGTAGCGACCTTGGTTTTAGGAGCTTGCTGCCTGGTGGCAATTTCTGAATCTAAATTATTATTTTATGTACCAATCACTTCCATATTCCCTTTTAATAGCCAGCTTGTTCAGCTTCGGCCTTCTTGGTCAAACTGTAGCACAGCCAGCACCAACAAGCCACAGTAAAACTGTCCGCACCGAAACCTGTTGGACATACCCCATTGTACAGGGCATTGCTGCCAAAGACGCGTATTGCTCTGCTCGCACCCAATATAACCGCGATGGACGCAAGTCAAAAATGAGTCTTTATGACGAAACAGGACAAATTACAAAAGAATATCTATACGCCTATATGCCCAGTCAATGCGAAACCTACCAACTATTGAAAGACGGTAGCAAATTGATTACTAACACAGAAAAATACGACAGTGAAGGTCAAGTGATCGAACACACCCGCTATACTACTGACGGGAGTATTCAGGATAGAACGACGATTGCCTATGACCAAAAAGGCAGAAAAGTAAAAGAAGAATACCATACCACTAAAGGCGAAGACTTGCAACGAGTTTATGCGATCAGCTACGCCCACTACAGTTCCAGCATTCGCGAAAGCTATACCAACTACACCGATCAAATGCGCCATATTGGTGCTACAGAATTGGACGAAAATCAATTGCCTAAGTTGTACAGCCAATACGCTAGCTCAGGGGAACCACTTCGAAGCATTCGCTATGAGCGCAATTCGCAAGGGCGCTTGACATCAATTCAGTTCTTGAAATCGGATGCATCCATGCAGGCTAGAGAAGATTACGAATACAACGGCTCTAATATACA
Organism: uncultured Saprospiraceae bacterium; assembly: GCA_963837355.1. Taxonomy (GTDB): domain Bacteria; phylum Bacteroidota; class Bacteroidia; order Chitinophagales; family Saprospiraceae; genus Aureispira. The sequence continues at coordinate 818,363 of CAWIMY010000002.1, forward strand.
CTGCCTAGTGTACCAAAAAGAGGGCAAGGAACTGGTAGAACACGTCATGTATCAATACGATTACTATCAGTAGAGTGCAACAAGTTATAAGAAGGCCATTTTTTCGAAAAATGGCCTTCTTTAAATTAAGTAAGTACGTAAAATGAGCTGTCGCTAATAATTTAATTGTCAACAGAAGTAGGAAACGGAGGGCTTAGCTTCCGTTAACTTCTAGGGGTGTTTTGCTTATAGGCTAACACGATTTTTTTTGAGCAACCGTAATCCAAAAAGAATTCATAAATTGGTGGTAACTTATTTTGAATGATTACTTAACTTCACCATAAATCAATTATCCATCAATCCACAACAATGAAAATTCACAACTTTAGTGCAGGGCCAGGGATCTTGCCCGCTAGTGTCTTAGAAGAAGCAGCCCGTGCTGTCGAGAATTATGAAAATGAAGGCCTTTCTATTTTAGAAATGTCCCACCGCAGTAAGTCCTTAGTTGCTATGCTCAACGAAGCGCGCCAACTGGTCAAAGACTTATTGGGACTAGGAGAGGAGTACGAAGTACTGTACCTAACAGGGGGGGCAAGCACGCAGTTTTTTATGGTGCCCATGAACTTGCTCAACAACCAAGAAACAGCGGCTTATGTCGATACAGGCACTTGGTCTGCCAAGGCAATCAAAGAAGTGCCGCATTTTGGAAAGGTAGCCGTAGTCGGTTCTTCGGAGGATAGAAACTATAGCTATATCCCCAAGGGCTGGACAGCTCCTGCGGATGCCAAATATGTACACATTACCAGTAACAACACGATATACGGCACGCGCTATGCGACCTTTCCCACAGTAGATTCGACCTTGGTGTGCGATATGTCCTCAGATATTTTCAGTCGTGAGTTTGACGCGACCAAGTTCGGATTGATTTATGCAGGGGCGCAGAAGAATTTAGGCCCAGCAGGCACCACGTTGGTGATTGTACGCAAAGATATTTTAGGTACGGTAGAGCGCCAAATTCCCACGATGCTGGATTACCGCACCCACATCAAAAAAGCTTCCTCTTTCAATACACCCCCTGTTTATCCCATCTATGTTTGTTTGTTGACCTTGCGTTGGTTACAAGCCAATGGGGGCGTACGCGCTATGGAAAAACGCAACCGAGAAAAAGCGGATTTGCTGTATGCAGAAATCGACCGCAATCCTTATTTTCAAGGGGTGGCGGCCAAAGAAGACCGCTCGATCATGAACGCGACGTTCATCGCGACAGATAGTGCTTACGAAGCGCCATTCTTGGCATACTGTGATGCCAATGGAATTTCTGGATTGAAAGGCCACCGTTCAGCAGGTGGTTTTAGAGCTTCTATTTATAATGCTATGCCGCTGGACAGTGTGCAGTACTTAGTAGACTTGATGAAAAACTTTAAGCCAGAGCAATAGGCTTTTTCTGCTAGGGTGCAAGGCTTGTTGTGCCCTAGCAGAAAAATAAAGCATACGGTTGCCCGAATAGCGTTATGCTTCTACCTCATACAAGGCCTCTTGTTTGTAGGTTTTTGCTTTTTGTAGAATGTCCCGACTGGGCGAAATGATGTGTTTGTAATAACCAAGTGCCGTAGCGATTAGGCCAAGGGTGGCAAAGGCCAATAGGCTGTAAGGAACAACCAACATTTTGTTAGAAGCTTCCAAAGAATTGCGAAAAGAAAACAACACGATGGTCGTAAAGGCTCCCATGAGTGTTGCAATAGCACTGACCGTTAAGGTAGGGCGCAACCAGTTGGGTCGACGCAATAAAAAACATTGCCGCAATAGGGCTTGGTAGTGAAATTGTTGTGGCTCCAAGCGCAATAACTGAGTAGCTAGTCGCTCGGCCATTTCTACTTGACCCAATTTTAAATGGGCACTTGTTTTTTTGTATAAAACGGTAAGGTAAACGTCTTCGCCGTCGATGTAGCGAATGTTGTGAACGATGGATTGTTCCAACAACTCATTGGCCACTTGGATGTGCAACTTGTATTCTTGTGTTTCGAACAGGGCATTAGCGTAATAATAGGACATGATCATGCCCTCATCCAACGGTAAAAAATCAATGTCCTTATTATTCTGTTCGTAAAAACGAATCAGGTAATAATAATCAGAATAGGGAATGGATCTAAAATCCCTAAAAATTCTGGATTGTTCGGAGTATTTAATGCTCATCGCTCAAAAAAAAAGAAGTCGGTCAAACAATAGTGGAGGTCTTTTAGAAATAGGCTAATGGTATGGGATTCATTCTTCGTTCCTCAAATTACTAAATTAAACGAAAATTTGTACACTTTAGTTGGCTGTTTCTATCAAAAAATACACAAAACTAACGGTTCTACAAAAGATAATTGGGTGGGCTATAAAAAAAACGCTTTGTCCGTTTCGAACAAAACGCTTTGAAACGATCTTGGGGCAAGCACCCCCTAATTTGTTTTATTTTTCTCAAGGTGTTGGCCTAAAAAACGCTCCATTACTTTATAAAACTCAAAGCGATTTTCTTCATTTCTGAAGCCGTGGCCCTCGTTTTCTTTAAGAAGATATTCTACAGTAACCCCTCGTTTTTTTAGGGCTTCTACCATCTGATCCGATTCATCTTGATTCACGCGGGGATCTTTGGCACCTTGGGCAATCAGCAACGGAACTTTGATTTTGTCTACGTGAAAAACAGGCGAAGTAGCCCGCATTTGTAGGCTGTCGGTTTCATCGTCGGGATTACCGACCATTTCGTACAGCATTTCGCGGTACAATTCCCAATAAGGTGGAATCGTTTGCATAAAGGTAAACAGATTGGAAACGCCTACATAGTCAATCGCACAGGCGTATAAATCAGGCGTTTTGGTAATGCCTGACAACGTAGCATAACCGCCATAACTGCCGCCATAAATCGCTACACGGGCAGGGTCTGCAATTCCTTGTTCTATTAACCAATTGACACCGTCTGTAATGTCATCTTGCATCGACAAGCCCCACTGCTTGTAAGAAGCCTCTAAAAATTTGCGACCATAGCCTGTACTGCCTCTAAAATTCATTTGCAAGACGGCATAACCTCGATTGGCTAGAAACTGAATCTCTGGATTAAAGGCCCAAACATCTCTTGCCCAAGGCCCTCCATGTGGATTGACTATAACAGGTAGGTTTTTGCCTGTGCCGCGCTTTGGTAAGGTTAAGTATCCGTGGATGGTCAAGCCGTCTCGGGATTGGTAGGAAATGGGTTTCATAACGGCCAGCTCTTCTTCTTCGAGCCATGCACTGACATCGGTGATGTGCGTTAACTGATCGCTTTCCAATTCATAGAAATAATAAGCGCCCATAGAACGGTCGCTATACGTCCGTACAATAAATTTATCTTCGGCTTCATTCGTACTAGTAATGGCCACTTCATAGTTCCCCAAATCCCTGTGCAGGCGCTGGTATAGAGCTTCCACTGTTTTATCTAAGAATCGATGTTGGCGCTTCCAAGTGGTATAGGTAATGGTCGTCGGTACTTTGCGCTTGCGCGAATAAGAAAGGTAAGTCACATCGACATCGGGATGTTCATAAATCAATTCTGTTTCTTCGCCTGTGCGGATATTCATTTTAACAATGGCTACTTTGTCGCGCCCCAAGTTGGATAAGGCATAAACGGTTTCACTGTCGTCAAAATCGAAGTAAAGCGGGTAGACTGTTTCTTTGAAGCTCGTAGAAAGCACTGTTTCAAAGGCATCCTTTTCGGTAGGGCGGTATAAGATGGAGGTGTTTACCCCATCGGTCGCGGTGGCGATGCGCAAACGGCCTTGATGATCGGTAATCCAAGCGGAAATGTTGCCAGGGTTTTCGGCCAACTGGGTCAATTCACCTGTATTGATGTTTAGACGATAAGGATCGTACACTTGTGCATTGCGCTGATTGGTACTGATAATTAGGTGCAAGTCATCCTCAGGCAAATCGTCGATGATTTCTACTCGAACCCCTTCAAATGGTGTCAAATCTTTTTCGTCTTCGCCTTCGCGCGTGACAGAGAATAAGTGAAAGTTTTCATCGCCCCCAAAATCTCGAATGTACATCAAGCGCTCATTGTTCGCCCAAAAAAAGCCCGACAAATCGCGGTCGGTCACGTTGGTGACGCGTTGGCTTTGGTCGCTACCCACTTGTTGTACAAAAATATTTTTTCTATTCTTATAAGGCGCTAAATAGGCTAAATATTGTCCATCAGGAGAAAGAGAATAAGCCGATTTTTCAGGATTTTTGAAAAAGTCTTCTAGTGGAATAAGCGTGGCGGCGGTGTTGTTCATAGTCGAATCCTCGGATATTTCTGGGGAACAAGCCCCTATAAAAAGTAACAGTGTCAAAACACTGCTAAATGTACAAAAATAATGACGGCTGGTCAATAGCATTCTAAAACGATTTTGAGTTCTTAAAGTTGTTGACAAAACTTTGTTGATCACACAGGCAAGAACTGCCCTTTGTTGTACGACTACTTAATAGTAACGTTAAATTGGGGGAGTAGCAGTACTTTGTAGTCGTCTTTTAGACTAAGCGGTTGGAGCAGTCGATAAAGAACTCCTCTGTGATAATGCCCCTTGGATAGACGCGATTGTAAATTCCTTTCTGTATTTTTGAACTTTCTCAACGGGTGGGGTTGTTATGATAAACCTTATGACCTGAGGACTTCTTTATTAATAAACAATTTATACCGTTTTAAAATGGCATTTAGTGAAACAGAATTAGCGGACATGCGACAGCGTGTAGAACAAATTACCGCTACGGGCAAATTAGGGGAACGCGAATTGGACGACCAAGAGCAAACCCGAATGGAAAACTTAAAAGGCTGGTTGGATTTGAAGGTCAATCCCTATCCCGCTGAGGAGTTTAAGGTAACCCACTATGCCAAGGATCTGCTAAAGGAATATACCGACGAAACAGCTGAGGATTTTAATAATGTCGTCTTGGCGGGTCGCTTAATGATTAAGCGCGGCAAAGGAGCGGCGTTGTTTGCCGAATTGCAAGACACGACAGGCCGTATACAGTTTTACGTCAAGCGCGATGAAATTTGCCCTGGTGAAGACAAAGATTTGTACAACAAAGGGGTCAAAAAATTACTAGATATTGGTGATTATATTGGCATAAAAGGATACATGTTTAGAACAGGTAAAGGAGAAGTGACCGTACGCGTTACCGAATTTACCTTGCTCAGCAAATCGTTGCGTCCCTTACCTGTTGTCAAAACAGACGACGAAGGAAATGTATACGATGAATACGACGATCCAGAATTGCGTTACCGCCAACGCTATGTTGATTTGACCGTCAACCCACAGTTTCGCGATATTTTTGTCAAGCGCGCTCAGTTGGTGCGGGCTATGCGCCAATATTTTGATGAGAAAGGTTGGTTGGAAGTAGAAACGCCTGTGTTGCAGCCCGTTCACGGGGGTGCCGCCGCGCGTCCTTTTGAGACCCACCACAACAGCTTGGATATGTCGCTTTATTTGCGCATTGCCAACGAGTTGTACCTCAAACGCTTAATTGTAGGGGGGTTTGATGGGGTTTACGAGATCGGAAAAATGTTCCGTAACGAGGGTATGGATCGCACGCACAACCCTGAGTTTACCAGCATGGAGCTGTATGTAGCGTACAAGGATTATGACTGGATGATGCGCATGGTGGAGGAATTGCTAGAAGGCATTACGCAAGCGATTCACGGCAAAACTACGGTAACGGTAGAAGGGCAGGAAATTGACTTTGCTGGCCCTTACGAGCGCTTGACCATGTTTGAATCTATTCAAAAATACACGGACATTGACGTATCGATGCTAGATGAAGCGGGCTTGCGCCAAGTGTGTAAAGATTTGCACATCAACGTAGATGATTCTATGGGCAAAGGCAAATTAATCGACGAGATTTTTGGAGAGAAAGTAGAGGCCAACTTGATACAGCCGACTTACATCACCGATTATCCTATTGAAATGACACCACTAGCGAAAAAGCACCGCAGCAAAGAAGGCTTGGTGGAGCGTTTTGAATTGTTCATTATGGGCAAAGAAATTGCGAATGCCTATTCGGAGTTGAATGATCCTATTGACCAGCGTAGCCGTTTTGAAGACCAGTTGGCGTTGGCCGAGCGGGGAGACGACGAAGCAATGGTTATTGACGAAGACTTTTTGCGCGCGTTGGAATACGGAATGCCGCCTACTTCTGGGTTGGGTATTGGTATTGATCGCTTGGTAATGATGATGACGGATAACCACTCGATTCAAGAAGTGTTGTTCTTTCCTCAAATGCGTAGAGAAGATTTTGCACAAGGCCAAGAAGAGGCTTAGGCACGACATAATAAAAAAACCGCTGGCCTCGAATTGACTCGGCTAGCGGTTTTTTATTGTCCAATGTTTTCTTTTTAGAAGCGGAAGAGGGCACGAATGGAAATAGAGCGGTTAATGGCGTAAGAAATATTCTGTCGCAAGGGTTGGTCTACAATGGTTATCAAAGAACGCGCCCAACGAATGCCGATGCCCCAATTGCGGGTAATAAAGACATTGCCATCCACTACCACCATAAAATCGTCCTTTCGGAAAGGATCTTTGTCGGTCATATTGCCAAATTCCTTGACCCGAACGTTGAGTAGACGACTGTAGGAAAGCCCTGCCCCAATGGCCACGCGCATAAATTTGTTATCATTTCTATCGGTGGCTTCCCAATCTTTGTAATAAAACATTACAGGTACTTCGACATAATCCAAATGATAAGTTTTGTCGATGTTTCTAATGTAACTGCCTTTTTGAGAGAATAGAATTTCGGTCGCCAATTCCATACGAGGCCCAAATTTGACACCTCCACGTGCTCCCCCAATAAATCCTACTTTACTATAAGAGCCATCTTCGTCGCCGTCAATTTGTGTAAACGCAACTCCTGCGATAATGGTAGCGGTAAATCGGTTATCGTCGTCGTTTTGAGCAAAAAGAAACGTGCTAGTCCCTAAAAGGCCCATTAAAATCAGTAAGTATTTCATAAATAAGAGTATTATTCCGTGAATTAAAAAACAGACGATATGTCCAAAAAGAACCTTCGCCCAACAGCAGGGAACTTGAAGAAGTTAGAGCAATTGCTAGAAAGTATGGGGTATAAAATCATCTACGAAAAGGGAACCTTCCAATCAGGCTATTGCCTCGTCAACGAGCGCAAAATGATTGTAATGAATAAATTTTATAAGACAGACATGCGCGTGAATAGTTTGCTCAATATTCTAGCCGAAATGCAATTGTCCTCCGAACAACTCGCAGAAGAACAGCGCTCTTTTTACGAATCGTTGCCTTTTGATTAGAACGACTAGCTAGAGCGACGACGCTTTATTTCTTGTTGCAATAAGCTCAACTCACGGGTGACTTCGCCGTTGACCGATGAATTTTCCTGCGCTCTACGAATAAGATAAGGCACCACATCACCCACAGGGCCATAAGGCACATATTTAGAGACATTGTAGCCCGCTTTCGCTAAATTAAAGGTCAAGTGATCGCTCATTCCATACAGTTGCGAAAAAGTCAAATGTGGGTGGTCTTTGGCAATCCCAGCCTTTTCCATCAACTTGATTTGGTAACGCGTGCTGTATTCGTTGTGTGAACCAACACAAGAGGCAATCCGCTCGTAGTTTTGTACACAGAATTCTACCGCCCCATTGTAATCTACATCAGTCGCTTCTTTACTAGGCTGAATCGGAGAGGAGTAACCCATCTTTTTGGCGCGCTCACGCTCTTTTTCCATATAGGCACCCCGCACCAATTTCGCTCCTAAAATAAATCCCTTTTCTTGGGCGCGTTGGTAGCATTCCTTTAAAAAAGCCAAGCGGTCATGGCGGTACAATTGGTAGGTATTGTAGACGGTGATATACTCTTTGTTATATCGTTCCATCATTGTTAACGTCATTTCATCAATGGGGGCTTGAATCCAAGATTCTTCGCCATCAATGAACAAGGCCACTTTGTTTTTGTGGGCAATTTGGCACAAGCCATCCAAGCGCTGTATGGCGCGGTGTTGGGCATTTTTCTCTTGTTGAGTGAGGGGTTGGCCGCTGGCAATTTTAGCCAACAAATCAAAGCTCATTAAGCCTGTTACTTTGCCTGTTACGACAGGAACACTATCTTGGTTGCTGGCAAATTTGATAGACTCCGTCAACTCTTTAACGGTGGTATCAAAGGACTGGTCGTCGTGTTTTCCTTCTGCGCCATAATCTAACACCGTATCGACACCGAACTGCTCCAGTTCATAAATGGTCTTACGGCATTCCTCTAGTGTCGCCCCGCCACAAAACTGCTGAAATACAGTTTTTTTAATGATGCCTTTAATGGGCAAACGCATTTTGAGCGCCAACAAAGTCGCGTTGCTCCCCACGTCCACCAACAAATTGCTGCTCATTAATTTGAACAACATCGCAGTGCCGCGTAATTCCCTGTCCGATTTATGTTGAAAAGCGACGGCGGTATTGGTAAAATCTATCATAGTAAAGTCCTTCAATTAGTACGGTAATACAAATAAAACTAGTGGCGGTTCCAAATGCGCCAAGCGGCTTCTGCCTGCGCTTCCAACATGGGCAGCCCATTGAGTACCCGCGCGCCGCGCATACGGCCTCGCTCCAAAAATAAGGTTTCAACAGGATTATAAATCAAATCTAGCAAAAAATGCGTTGCCCCGATACCTAAATAAGGTAAATTAGGAGCTTCCTCTACCTTAGGGTATTGCCCCACAGGGCTGGTATTAATAAGCAGTTGATGTTCGGCAACTACTTCCGTCGTCAATTGCTGATATAATAAACGATTGTGGCCTTCTTTCCTAGACACATAAGTATAAGAAAGGTTCAGATCGTCCAAGACATAAGCTACGGCTTTGGCCGCGCCCCCTGTTCCCAAGATCAATGCTTTGATCCCTGCATATTTGGAGGGTAACAAACTCAACAACGATTCCCGAAAGCCGACGACATCGGTATTGTAACCCACCAAACGCCCCTCCTCGAAGGTAATGGTGTTGACGGCTCCGACTGCCTGCGCTTCCTCCGACAACGCGTCCAAATACGGCATGACCGCTTCCTTATAGGGAATGGTCACATTCAAGCCTGCTAAGTCGGGACGCTGCGCGACTAATGCTGGAAAATGCTCTATTTGTGGCAGGGGAAAGAGGTCGTACTGGGCATTGCCAATGTTCTCGCGCTCAAATTTTTGGGCGAAATAGCGGGGGGAAAAGGAATGGGTAAGGGGTTTGCCGATGAGGCCGTATTGTTGCATGGGTTTGGAGTTTACCAAGTTAGGGCTTCGGGGACTTGGGTGAAGAGGTCAGCAAGTAGTCTGTATTCTGGTTTGTTATGCTGTCGTTGCATTTCTTTCCAAACTGTTTGATGGTTATTAGTAAGAATATTTTCTTGAATGTTGAGGCATATTTTGGCCTGATCTCTTTGCAAGTTTACACATACATAAGGAGGAGCAAACCTAAACTTATTAATGACTAGTTGTAACTGCGCTAAAGACGTGGCTTGTATGACAGCTAGATAAGCACTTAGCTCCGTCCAAAAGAACTTACAAGCATTTTTTCGAGCAATTACCAACCCTTCCCGATTATTTAATTGGAGCAGTTTTCTAGTGTACTCTGCTCTTACTTTATCTCGTAGACTAATTTGAGGCTTCAGTTCAAAGGTGCCTGTCCCTAAATCTAAGATTAGTAAATCCATTGGATTTTCTGCTCTTGGGTTGATAATTACATTATCTCTGGTCGGTGGAATATTATAAGCACCATTTCTGTAGCGAGTGATGGTCACGACGTTTAGGCTACCTATTGGGTCAAATATTTGGAAGTTGTGCAGTTCTTAAAGTTACACTCTTTGCCCAGATATAGAGGTAATTTTCCCAGACAAAGCGAGTTCAGGAAATAGTGACTTTGGAAAAAGTGTTCTATGTCGAGAATTCTCGTGCTCACAATAGCAACAGTAACATTTCCCTACAGACATTTCCGTAAGCGCTCTCAATTTCATCGAAACACTGCTTTGTAAGGGTAGATTCTTTTATTGTCCAGAGACAATCTGCTTCTACTACTTTGGCTTGTAAGTAGCTTGTTTGTCTGATTAGGGCTTGCGTCTGCTACTTAAGTGGTTGTCCGTAGCCGATGTACAGAGAAGGGAATGGATTGGTATCATGCTCGGCGAAAAGTTTAGAAAGTTCTTTTAACTCTTTTTCTTCTTCTGGACGATAGTTCTTGTCCAAATTGTTTGAGTACTTCTAACGTTGAAATCGTTGGAGCTTCTGTAAGGATTCTTTGCTTCTACTAATATCTTCTCCAAATAGATCCGTCTCATAAGCGTCCAGAATATTGCCATACACTAGTTTATTTTTTTCTTTCCCTTCTATTTGTTCTATGATGGTCTTATTCTCCTCATGAATTATCTTCTGAATACTACCATTTTTAGCGCTGCGGCAAATAATTGGGCTGTGGGTAGAAACGATGAATTGGATGTTTGGGAAATATTCAGTAAACCATTCGCCAATGCGGGCTTGCCAAGAGGGGTGCAGGTGCGCGGCTACTTCGTCTATTAGGACGATGCCTGGGGCTATTACTTTTAGTTGGTTGTCTGTCTCTGAAAAGATTTTATCAAGGTTGTCATTATGAATTCTGAAAAGTTGTCGTAGTAATTCTAGAACTAAGGTTAAAATAGATTTGTAACCATCGCTAAGATTATGGATACTGACTGGTATACCTCCCAATGAGAAGAAGGGGCCACTTACACTTAATCCCGTCCTCTCAAATTTGTATGAGGTATCGAACATAGCCGAATCATTTACAAACCGAAAGGTTTTCTCTAATATATGAACTGTATTGTGTACACTTTTTATATCATTCTCTGCCTGTTCAGCTGGAAACTCTTTTCTCCATTCTTCAAAATCATAAGGGCCAAAGTCAGCGATTCTTTCCATATCCTCAAGCCAATTGTCAATTTGATCTAGAGCAACGTCCTCAAAAAAAATGCTCAAATGTGCAGCTAGTTTTGGGTTATTTTTCCACACATTATCATAGTCTTTATTTCCACCTTTAGCCCGTCTTAGAGCACCATAAGAAGCCGAAAAAGTATTTTCTACATTATTTATTTTGGCAGAGATATTTACGAATCTGCGAATTTTACTAAAAACGTGTCTTTCTTCTTCTAGAAGTATCTTGCTTAGTTTATTATTTTGTTGGTCATCTAACTCTATGGTACCTTTTGTCTCTTTGTACCGTAACCAATCATCCCAGTCTTCTTCAAGCCCCAAAGCTTTAATATCATCCTCCCCGATCAACCCCAGCGCCACACTCCGAATCAACGTACTCTTTCCACTCCCATTATCCCCCAGAATCACATTCCAACCCGCTTGGGGTTCAAATTCCACGGTCGTATCCTCGAAGGAGCGAATATTTTTTAGGCGAACTTTACTTAAATACATACGATCAATTTTTTAATCCTTCAACAAAACATCCTCCGCCACTTCTATTTGGTCATCTACACTCTTACCCAAGCGCTCCAACAAGAACACCACTACAAAACCAAATGCCAGCAACCCAATACAAATCACCAAGTAGGGCGGCCCTTCCACGTAGTTACTCGGCAAAACATTCTCATACAAATACGGCACCGTCTCCCCGTGAGAATTGGTACGTGTTGCGGTTACATTTTGCCACGGCCATACTTTTTTGATGGAGCCAATCATAAAACCCGAGAGTACCGCGAGTGTCAAGTTTTCGTAGTTTTTAAACGTCCAAGAGAGCACGTGCGAGAAGAGGAGCAAACCAATGACGCAACCCGCCATAAAGATGAGCAAGAACGGAATGTTTAAATCATTCGCTGCCGCCAATACGTGGCGATACATCCCCATCAAAAGCAAAATAAAACTCCCCGAAATACCCGGTAAGATCATCGCTGAAATTGCAATGGAACCCGCCAAAAAAATCATCCAGTATTCGTTGGGGGCTTCACCAGGGGCTAAAATGGTAATGGTGTAGGCCACAGCCCCACCAATAAGCAAGCCCGAGGCGGCAGGTAAATTCCAATGGTCTACTTGACGAATAATATAAATGCTAGAAGCGATAATCAGCCCAAAAAAGAAGGCCCACAGCAGTTGCGGGTAGTTGGTAAAACACCACTCAATACCCCGCGCCAAGCTGAACAAACTGATGACAATACCCACAAAAAGCGCCAATAAAAAATTGCCATCGACGTGCGCCCAAGCTGCTTTTAAGCCCTTATTAAACAACAAGCGGACGGCCGTAACGTTTACAGACTTTATACCGCTCAACAAACGAGCGTAAATACCCGTGATGAAGGCAATCGTACCGCCCGATACGCCAGGTACCACATCGGCCGCACCCATCGCCATGCCTTTCAAAAACGTCAAGAAATAAAATAGGGGCGTAGGGGCAGGGTATTGGAACGTATCTAGTTCCTCGGAGTGGTCAAGAGGCGTTGATTGGTTGGGCATAAAAATGATTTGAACAAGCTGTAAAAAAAGAAGTTGTTGTAGAACCTTTCTTCTTAGAAAGAAAAAGAAATAATTCTCACAGAGGGCATACTTAGTAAAGGTAGCGAACCGCCCTTTGTTGGCCTAATAAGGCCGCTAATTTTTTTGCTTAGAACAATTTTGTAGCCCACCAAGCTAGCATAGGTCTAAGAATTGCCTTATTTTCAAGCCTTAGACTAATCTGTACGGACCACATTTTCCATCCGTTTTCTTAAAAATGTCCTCCTGAACGGCCCTTGAAGGGTTTATTTTACTTATGACAAACGACAATAATTTACGTTTACAAATTGGGCAATTGGCCTTTTTTATATTTTCTCTTCTGTGGATGAGTCCCCTCACTGCTCAGAGCAAACCTATTTATATCAAAACGATCGCTCAAAAAGGAGACGGAGTATATGTACTGTTGGATAGGTATCGGATTGATCGAAATTCTTGCGCCTTAGCGGAATTTTATAAAATTAATGGCCTCAAAACAGACGCTGTTATTCAATTGGGCAAAACTTACCAATTACCCATTCGAAAGTATAAATACAACCAAAAGTCCATTCGCTCCAGCGCCAATATTAGCGATTGGCAGACTGCCAAACAAATCGAGCGCTATAATGACATGATGGTAGAGGCGGGCTTAAAAAGTAGCGATTTTAGACGCGGTACTTGTGAATTATGGGTGCCGCACGACTTGAAATATTGCCCCAAAGATTTGTCGCGTTTTGTCCCTACGAACCGCAATTTTCCAATTTTCGGAAAGCAATATGCCAATGTACCCCTCAAAGACAAAACCTTAGCAGGCGCGGTATACTACATTGTCTCTGGTCATGGTGGCCCAGATCCTGGCGCGATGGCTAAATACAACGGCAAGTATTTGTGCGAAGATGAGTATGCTTATGATGTGTCCTTGCGCTTGGCGCGAAATCTTATAGAGCATGGCGCAATTGTCTACTTGATTGTACGGGACAAAAACGACGGGATTCGCGATGGGGAGTATCTAAAAGCGGATATGGACGAACGTTGTTGGCCCAATGCTGTCATTCCTGTTTCGCAAAAGCCCCGCTTATTTCAACGTTCCGACATGATCAATGAATTGTATGAAACAAACAAACAGCGCGGCATTACTTACCAACGGATGATTGAAATTCACGTAGACTCCAGAGTCAAATCCAAGCGCATTGACTTATTTTTCTACCATCATCCTACTAGCCCTGGGGGAAAAGCATTGGCAACCAAGTTGCACCAAACCATGAAAAAGAAATATGCTGTCAACCGCAAATCGGGGGATTACCACGGGGTAGTGACCCCTAGAGATTTGCACATGTTGCGAGAAGTTAAACCGGTCCCTGTTTTTATAGAAATAGGAAACATCCAAAACCCTAATGACCAAAAGCGAATTTTGTACGCTAGTAATCGCCAAGCGATTGCAGATTGGTTGGAGGAGGGTTTGGCTAAGGATTATTAGTGTTAGTGCTAAGTTGCTAACAGCAGCGCCAACGAATGTTAAAATGGGGTTTCCACCATGTTTTTCTGTTCTATGGTACCTGTCATCTTGTACATTTCCCAATCGGTAAATTCTAAATTAGATTTAAAGCCTACACCGTTGATAATTTGTGTAGGAGTTGTGATTTTTACCTTTTGCGTAGAATGAATTGTTTTTTCTAATTTGTTCCAAACCAATTCTTCTGTTTCTAACAATTCGTCTTTGTCGTTCCAAATTTTGACCTCATCGCGCAAATAGACTTTCTCTTCTTTCTGAAATTGCTCGGCATAATTAGCAACCATTTTGCTAGTTTGCTGCTGCCGCACGTTATAAAAATCGGCCTCAATACCATCGGGAAAAACTTGTTTGGGAGTATCGCGGGCGATGTACCGCAAGAGGGTGGGAGCCTGAATGACCACTCGCACTGTTGCCGAATCACTGTAGAGTAATTCGACGCCTTCGGCGCGCTCTATCCCTACTTCATCCTGCAACTGTATGTCTTGCAGCCCTTTCAGTTCATTGGCATCGCAGGCTAGTAGAAGGCTAAATAGGCAGCCGCAAATAAAAAAGAGAGAATACCAGCGCATAGTTTTATTGTATTTATGGGGACAACGTAATCCAGACAACTTCTAGGATTAGTTTACGAAGCAAAAAATAGGTCTACAAATAACGGAAGCAAATTTGGAAATACAGGCATTTAACATTAAGTTTATAAAGAACTAATAGATGACGTTGTAACAACCAAGAGGGTTGGGAAGTACGTCGAGTGTACAAAACGAAATAATATCCTCTTGTTAGGTTTTTGGGGATGAACCAAACGTTTTGCCACCTTGTTGTTAGAGACATCATCTTTCACTATAAGGTGATAAACTATCCACACACCACCCCATATTATCTAGCTGTGCTTTTTTACCAAAAGCAAAAAAAGCATAAATTAGGCGGTTTGGTAATTTAAGATAGTTCTCCACCAATTATTCACACACAAAAAGTAGCCTATGGAAATTCGCAAGCAAGCTGTTAATTTTGATGCTGATGTTAAATTACTTGATTTCATTGATAGAAAACTCGAGAAACTAACGACCTTTTATGACAAGATTGTCAGCACAGATGTTTTTCTAAAGTTGGAGAAAACAGGGCAGGTGCAAGATAAGGTAGCAGAGATCAAAGTACACGTGCCAGGATCTACCTTGGTCGTAAAAGAAACTAGTAAATCGTTCGAAGAATCTGTCGATTTGGGAGCCTCTTCCTTGCGCCGCCAGCTCATCAAGTACAAGGAGCAGAAAAAATAATCCAAAAAAAAAGCGTTTTTTTTTCTAAAAAGTTTGGAGAAGAAAAAAAAGGTGGTATATTTGCATTCGCTTAGATGGAACAAACAACTTGTAAGCAATTTGAAAAAACAGTGTATTACCTTTTTGCGCCGATGTAGCTCAGCTGGCTAGAGCAGCTGATTTGTAATCAGCAGGTCGTGGGTTCGAGTCCCTCCATCGGCTCTAATTTTAAGAGAAGAAACAAAAGGTAATAATATACAAATCAGTAATGCATTAGCATTGCTGAATCGGGGGTGCGCCGGAGTTGGAGAGCCGGGCCAGACTGTAAATCTGGTGTCTACGACTGAGTAGGTTCGAGTCCTACCACCCCCACTAGTTCGCTTAATGCGGGAGTAGCTCAGTTGGTAGAGCATTAGCCTTCCAAGCTAACGGTCGCGGGTTCGAGTCTCGTCTCCCGCTCAATATTTAAACGACATAAAGGGAATGGTTCATTCCCTTTACTTGTTTAGTAAAGAAATATTAACTTTTTGACAATTTTGCCAACGTAGCTCAGGGGTAGAGCACCACCTTGGTAAGGTGGGGGTCGGCAGTTCAATTCTGCTCGTTGGCTCTAATGAACTTGACAGAAAAGTAGTACTTCTAATTTTTCCAAGAAAAACATTTTACAAACTTTTTAATTTTCTAGACTAACCATGGCTAAAGAAACGTTTGATCGCTCGAAGCCCCACGTAAATATTGGTACAATTGGACACGTGGATCATGGTAAGACCACTCTTACTGCTGCAATAACTAATGTTTTAGCAGATGCTGGTCTTGCTGAGAAAAAAGATTACTCTACTATTGATTCTGCTCCTGAGGAGAAAGAACGTGGTATTACTATTAACACGGCTCACGTCGAGTACTCAACGGTTAACCGTCACTACGCACACGTTGATTGCCCTGGTCACGCCGATTATGTGAAAAACATGGTAACGGGTGCTGCCCAGATGGATGGTGCTATTCTTGTAGTTGCGGCTACAGATGGTCCTATGCCTCAAACTCGTGAGCACATCTTATTGGCTCGCCAAGTAGGTGTACCCAAGATCGTTGTTTTTATGAACAAGGTTGACTTGGTTGATGATCCAGAAATGTTAGAATTGGTAGAAATGGAAGCTACAGAAATCCTAGAGTCTTACGGCTTTGAAGATTGTACTGTAATCCAAGGTTCTGCTTTGAAAGCATTAGAAGGAGATGCCGATGCAATAGCTCAAATCAATGCGTTGATGGAAGCTGTTGATAATGATATTCCATTGCCTCCCCGTGATGTAGATAAGCCTTTCTTGATGCCTATTGAGGATGTATTCTCTATCACAGGTCGTGGTACAGTTGCAACTGGTCGTATCGAGCGTGGTGTTATTAACACAGGTGACGCTGTTGATATTATTGGATTCCAAGATTTGGATGAGAAACCATTAACTTCTACTGTAACAGGAGTAGAGATGTTCCGTAAAATTCTAGATCGTGGTGAAGCTGGTGATAACGCTGGTTTGTTACTACGTGGAATTGAGAAAGAGGCTCTAAAAAGAGGAATGGTTATTTGTAAGCCAGGTTCTGTAAAACCACACACAAAGTTCACTTGTGAGGTATACGTACTAGGTAAAGATGAAGGTGGCCGTCACAAGCCTTTCTTCAACGGTTACCGCCCTCAGTTCTACTTCCGTACAACGGATGTAACTGGTGCTATCACTCTACCTGAAAATGTAGAAATGGTAATGCCTGGTGATAACTTGACAATCACTGTTGAGTTGATCGCCCCTATCGCCATGGAGAAAGGATTGCGTTTTGCTATCCGTGAAGGTGGTCGTACAGTAGGAGCTGGTCAGGTTACTGAGATTAACGATTAAGAAAGACCTTAGGTCTTAAGACTATATAAAAGGGTTGAGTAATTACTTGCTCAACCCTTTATCTACGGGTGTAGCTCAATTGGTAGAGCATCGGTCTCCAAAACCGAGGGCTGGGGGTTCGAGTCCCTCCACCCGTGCAATTTTTATCTGAATTCATACTAGTAACAATGGATTATCTTAAAAGAAGCATGAAGGAATTAACTGAGGAGGTCACTTGGCCAACTTGGGGTGAACTGCAAAAAACAACCGTTGTCGTTATTGCAGGTTCTGTATTCTTAGCTTGCCTAGTCGCATTAATGGACATGGTCTGGGTTAATGTATTAGGCGTTTTATACAATTAGAACAAGTAATAAATAGGCGAAAATGGGTGACGTAGAAACCAAATGGTACTGCTTACGGGTAGTATCTAACAAAGAGCGTAAGATCAAAGAACGCTTAGATTTGGAAATAGATCGCAGCGGTTGGAGAGACCTCGTACCCAATATTATTGTCCCTACTGAAAAAGTATACAAAATTCGCAACGGCAAGAAAGTTATTCAGGAGCGTACCTTGACACCAGGGTATATTTTAGTAGAAGCTGTCGTTAGAAATACTCCTACGGGTATGAAATCATCGCTCAACGGTAACGTTATTCAAGCGATGACCTCTATCAAAGACGTGATCCACTTTTTGGGAAAGAAAAATCCCATTCCAATGCGCGATCACGAAATTACCAGAATTTTAAGTAAGGTAGACCAATCCTCGGAAACCGGCGAATCTATGGCCGATCCGTTCTTAGTTGGCGAAGATGTAAAAGTCACTGATGGTCCTTTCAAGGATTTTCCAGGAGTGGTTAAAATCGTCAATGAGGAGAAGAAAAAACTCACGATCATTACCAAAGTATTTGGTAGAGAAACTGAAGTTGAATTGAACTTTATGCAAGTTGAAAAAAACTCTTAAATATTTGTAAGTAATGGCAAAAGAAGTCGAAACGTTTATCAAGTTACAAGTAAAAGGAGGGCAAGCAAATCCAGCACCACCAGTAGGCCCCGCATTAGGTGCCAAAGGTGTAAACATCATGGAATTCTGTAAGCGTTTTAACGCAGATACACAGGATAAAATGGGTCAAGTGTTGCCTGTCATCATTACTGTATTCAAAGACAAGTCTTTTTCCTTCGTTATCAAAACTCCTCCAGCGGCTATTCAGTTGTTGAGTGCGGCGGGTTTAAAAGGAGGTTCTGATCAGTCAAACCGTAATAAAGTGGGTTCAGTTACTTGGGATCAAGTAAAGGAAATCGCTGAAGGTAAAATGGCTGACTTGAACTGCTTCACCGTCGAATCAGGAATGAAGATGGTGGCAGGAACAGCACGAAGTATGGGAATCACTATCAAAGGAGATGCTCCTTGGGAGAACTAGTAACTAACTAAGCGTTGCAGCAACAACAGCTGCGTAACAATTCTATTAAAAAGTAGTCCATCAGAACCTCAGGTGCTACTTAGAAAATCTAATTATTGAAATGGGAAAAATTAGCAAAAAAAGAGCAGAAGCCGAAAAGAAGATTGAAGCGGGTAAGCTCTATTCCCTAGAGGAAGCAATGGCTCTGGTAAAAGAAGTCAATATTGCGAAATACGATGCATCCGTTGATCTACACGTTCGTTTGGGCGTTGATCCTCGTAAAGCTGACCAAAACCTCCGTGGTACTATTACCTTGCCTCACGGTACAGGTAAAGACAAAAAAGTGCTTGCACTTTGTACCCCAGACAAAGAGGAAGAGGCCAAAGCTGCAGGCGCCGACTATGTTGGCCTAGATGAATATCTAGAGAAAATGCAGAATGGTTGGTTGGATATTGATGTAATCGTCGCAATGGCGAATGTAATGCCAAAGCTTGGTCGTCTAGGTAGAGTATTGGGACCCCGTGGCTTAATGCCTAACCCAAAATCGGGAACAGTAGTAGCAGGTGGACAGAGCATAGGCGATGCCATTAGCTCTATCAAAAAAGGAAAAACTTCTTTCCGTGTAGACAAATACGGTATCATTCACACTCCTATTGGACGCGTTTCTTTTTCAGCGGACAAATTGGTAGCGAATGCCACAGAAGTATTAAATACGTTGACCAAAATGAAGCCTTCTTCCGCTAAAGGTGCCTACATGAAGAGCATCACTACTGCCACAACTTGTAGCCCTGGAGTATCCATCGCTAAGTTGAAATAAACCACTCTTTTGACCAAGCTTTAAAAATTAATTAAAATGACAAAAGCAGAAAAAACGTCGGTTATCGAAGAGTTGGCGGAAAAATTTGTGGACAGCAAATATTTCTACATTACTGATTGTTCGGAACTCAACGTTGAAACAATAAACGACTTAAGAAGAGCTTGCTTTAAGGAAGACATTCAACTTAAAGTCGTTAAGAATACTTTGATCAGAAAAGCTCTAGAAAGAGCAGCAGACAAAAATGAAGAGAATTACGATGATGTATATAACATCTTGAAAGGTTCTTCTGCGTTGATGTTTACTGAAACAGGAAATGCTCCTGCGAAGTTGATCAAAAAATTCAGAGAAGAAAACGACAAGCCTCTTTTAAAAGCAGCTTTCGTAGAATCTGAAATCTATGTAGGAGACAACCAAATCGACTCTCTAATTAACATCAAATCTAAAGAAGAATTGATCGGAGATGTGATGTTGTTGCTACAATCGCCTATCAAAAACTTGGTGGGTTCTCTACAATCTGGAAGCAACACTATCGGTGGTTTGCTAAAAGCATTGGAAGAAAGAGGCGCATAAATTTGCTCTGAATAAAGCTGTTGGTTACGAGCAGCTTTTTATAGATGGGAAGGCACCGCTTCCACGGTAGAACCCATCGTAAATATTTTATTTAGAAACTTATTTCCATAAAGGAAAACTAAAAATAACAACAAAAATGGCTGATCTAAATCAATTAGCAGAAGAACTAGTAAACTTAACAGTAAAAGATGTTAAAGAACTAGCAGATATTTTGAAAGACACTTACGGTATTGAGCCTGCTGCTGCTGCAGTTGTGCAAGCTGGCGGCGGTGGTGGTGGCGCAGAAGCTGCTGCTGCTGAGCAAACAGAGTTTGACGTTGTGTTGAAATCTGCCGGTGCTGGTAAATTGAAAGTCGTTAAAGAAATCAAAACTCTATTGGGTATTGGTTTGAAAGAAGCTAAAGCTCTAGTAGACGAAGCTCCTTGTAACGTAAAAGAAGGCGCTAACAAAGAAGAAGCAGAAAGCTTGAAAGCTGCTTTGGAAGCTGTAGGTGCTGAAATTGAGTTGAAATAATAAAAAGCTTGGTGCTATCCTGCATACACCTTTGCTTTTAGCGATAAGTGTAGGCTTAGTCATGAATTGTGGCTAAGCCTATTCCGCTATTATTGATCTGACATTTAGTCGGATTTTCCCAGTTTACTGTTTATGAATGTTCTGGGCATAATAGTTGGCTTGTTTCCAAGTAATTAATCATTGGAAATACTATAAAGCCACCAAAAAACATTCTATCCTGCGTTGTAACTTTATAAAATTAGCTTCATGTCATCTCTTAGCAATACAAGCCATCGCGGTGCCCCTGAGAATACACGACATAACTTCGGAAAAATCCAGCATGAGGATCAATATCCTGACTTTCTGGAAATCCAAGTCAAATCGTTTCAGGAGTTCTTCCAGTTGGAGACGACTCCCGAGAGTCGTGTTAACGAAGGACTGTATCAAGTGTTTCAGGAAAATTTTCCAATCACTGATGCCCGCAATATCTTTGTTTTAGAATTTTTGAACTATTTTATCGATCCCCCTCGCTATTCGATTGACGAATGCATGGAACGTGGATTGACTTATAGTGTTCCCTTGAAGGCCAAGTTGCGCCTTTCTTGTAATGACGAAGAGCACGTTGATTTTGAGCAAACTGTTCAAGACGTTTTCTTAGGGAATATCCCTTACATGACCCCCAAAGGTACTTTTGTTGTAAACGGTGCCGAGCGGGTAATCGTTTCTCAATTGCACCGTTCTCCAGGGGTTTTCTTTGGCCAAAGTCGCCACCCCAACGGTACAAAAATTTACTCTGCCCGTGTGATTCCTTTTAAAGGCGCTTGGATGGAATTTGCTACCGATATCAACTCGGTCATGTATGCTTACATTGATCGCAAGAAAAAATTCCCTGTTACTACTTTGCTTCGTGCAATTGGTTATGACAGTGATAAAGATATATTGAACCTATTTGGTCTAGCCGACGAGATTCCTGCAGAGCGCAAAGCTTTGGAGAAAAATTTAGGGCGTAAACTAGCGGCGCGTGTATTGCGCAACTGGACAGAAGATTTTGTAGACGAGGATACAGGAGAAGTTGTTTCCATTGAGCGTATCGAGGTGATCTTAGAACGCGACGTTATCTTGGATGCGAATAACATTGAAGACGTCTTGGATGTTGGTGTAGAGAGTGTTATTCTACAGAAAGAAGACATCGCAGAAGATTACTCTGTGATCTACAATACTTTACAAAAAGATACTTCCAATTCGGAAATCGAAGCGGTACAACACATCTACCGTCAATTGCGCGGTTCTGATCCACCGGATGAGGAAACTGCCCGTGGTATCATCGAGAAGCTCTTCTTCTCTGACAAGCGTTACAACTTGGGTGATGTAGGCCGCTACAAGATCAACCGCAAATTAGAGCTGAATACCAGCCGCGATGTGAGTGTGTTGACGAAAGAAGACATTATCGAAATCGTTATCTACTTGGTTCGTTTAATTAACCAAAAGGCAGAAATTGACGATATCGACCACTTGAGTAACCGCCGTGTGCGTACGGTAGGCGAGCAGTTGTACTCTCAATTTGGTGTTGGTTTGGCGCGTATGGCGAGAACAATTCGCGAGCGTATGAACGTCCGCGATAATGAGGTCTTTACGCCTGTTGACTTGATCAATGCCAGAACTTTGTCTTCTGTTATTAACTCCTTCTTCGGAACGAGCCAATTGTCACAATTCTTAGATCAAACAAACCCTTTATCAGAAATTACGCATAAGCGTCGTATTTCTGCCCTAGGACCAGGTGGTTTGTCAAGAGAGCGCGCAGGATTTGAGGTACGCGATGTACACTATTCTCACTATGGCCGCTTGTGTACGATTGAGACACCCGAGGGGCCAAATATTGGGTTAATTTCTACGTTGTGTGTACACGCTAAGATCAACAAAATGGGTTTCATCGAAACCCCTTACCGTCCGATTGTGGAAGGCACTAAAGTTGATTTTGACAACAGCCCACAATATCTATCTGCGGAGCAAGAGGATTACAAGATCATTGCACAAGCGAATGCGAAGTTGAATGCGAAAGGTGAATTTGCTACCGACCGTATCAAGTGTCGACAGCATGGAGACTTCCCCGTTTTGGCACCAGAGGAAATTGAGTTTATTGATATTTCTCCCAACCAAATTGTAGGGGTATCGGCTTCGTTGATTCCTTTCTTATCGCATGATGATGCTAACCGTGCCTTGATGGGCTCGAATATGCAGCGTCAAGCTGTTCCTTTGTTGAAACCACAATCTCCGATTGTAGGTACAGGATTGGAAGGTAAGGTTGCTCGTGACTCTAGAATGCTCATCAACGCTGAAGGCGATGGAGTTGTAGATTATGTAGATGCTACAAAAATTGTTATTAAGTACGATCGCACTGAAGAGGAACGCGCCGTGTCTTTTGACGATGATTATACGACCTATAGCCTAGTTAAGTTTAGAAGAACCAACCAAAACTCTTGTATCAACTTGAAGCCTATTGTGGCCAAAGGAGAGCGCGTACACTTGGGCAAAGTATTGTGTCAAGGATATGCCACACAAAATGGAGAATTGGCACTGGGTCAGAACTTAAAAGTAGCCTTTATGCCTTGGAAAGGGTATAACTTTGAGGATGCGATTGTTTTATCAGAACGCGTTGTTCGCGAAGACATCTTTACGTCTTTACACATCGAAGCATTTGAGGTAGATGTCCGTGATACGAAGTTGGGCGAAGAAGAATTTACAAACGATATTCCAAACGTTAGCGAAGATGCCACCAAAAACTTGGATGAAAATGGTCTGATTCGTATTGGTGCTTGGATTAAAGAACGCGATATTATTGTTGGTAAGATCACTCCAAAAGGAGAGTCGGATCCAACACCTGAAGAAAAACTATTACGCGCCATCTTTGGAGACAAAGCAGGTGATGTAAAAGATGCTTCTTTGAAAGCTTCTCCTTCTACCAAAGGGGTAATTATCGACAAGCGTTTGTTCAAACGTGCTAAAAAGGACAAAGTCCAAAAAGCAATGGACAAAAAGCTCTTATCCGACTTAGACAGTTCTTTTGACAGTCAAGTAGGAAAGTTGAAAAACCAATTGGTAGAAAAGTTAATGTTGCTCCTAAAAGGCAAAACCTCTAACGGGATCAAGTCTATCTACAACGAGCAGTTGATTGTTAAAGATGCACAGTTTACAGAGCGTGGTTTGTCGGATATCGACTACAACGCAGTAGACTACTCTAACTGGACGGATGACGAGCAAACCAACACGATGGTTCGTCAGCTGCTCCACAACTACAGCATCAAGATCAACCAAATTATTAGCGATTACAAGCGCGATAAATTTGCTATTACAATTGGAGATGAGCTACCAGCAGGTGTTCTAAAACTAGCCAAAGTTTATCTAGCCAAAAAGCGTAAGCTGAAAGTAGGAGACAAATTGGCGGGTCGCCACGGTAACAAAGGTATTGTTGCTAGAATTGTACGCGATGAAGATATGCCTTACTTGCCAGATGGCACACCAATGGACATTATTTTGAATCCATTAGGGGTACCCTCTCGTATGAACCTTGGTCAAATTTTCGAAACGGTACTTGGTTGGGCTGGTGAGAAGTTGAACATGAAATTTGCTACCCCGATTTTTGATGGTGCCAAGTCAGATGTTATTGATGGCTTTGTTAAAGAAGCGGGCTTGCCTTACTTTGGACAAACGTACTTGTACGATGGTGAAACGGGTGACCGTTTCCACCAAGAAGCTACGGTTGGGGTAATTTACATGTTGAAACTAGCGCACATGGTTGATGATAAAATGCACGCGCGTTCTATCGGCCCCTACTCCTTGATTACGCAGCAACCTTTGGGTGGTAAAGCGCAATTTGGAGGCCAGCGTTTTGGTGAAATGGAGGTATGGGCACTAGAAGCATTTGGTGCTGCCAGCATATTACAGGAATTGTTAACGATTAAGTCGGATGACATCATTGGTCGTGCAAAAGCCTATGAAGCAATTGTAAAAGGAGACAACTTACCACAATCTAGCATTCCCGAATCATTCAATGTATTGGTTCATGAGTTGCGTGGGTTGGCTTTAGAAATCAAGTTTGAGTAATCAAACCTTTCTAGTCAGCAATAAAGTCAACTTTGATTGCTTTATCTAAATAAAAACCTTTCATGGCTAAATCCCTGAAAGGTTTTAGCCATTAAATTTTCGAGTGCTCTTCGAACGGTACTAGCAGATTATAAAACAAATAGATATATGCCTTTTAAGAAGAATTATAATACGAAGTCAAAACCACAATTTGATTCTATCGTCTTGAGTTTGGCTTCTCCAGATTCTATTTTAGAGCGTTCCTATGGGGAGGTGTTAAAACCTGAAACCATTAACTACCGCTCTTATAAGCCAGAACGCGATGGGTTGTTCTGCGAGCGCATTTTTGGTCCTGTAAAGGACTATGAATGTTACTGTGGTAAATACAAGCGTATTCGTTATAAAGGTATCGTATGTGATCGCTGTGGAGTAGAGGTAACAGAGAAGAAAGTGCGTCGCGAACGTATGGGACACATCAAATTGGTCGTACCAGTAGTACACATTTGGTACTTTAAGTCCTTGCCTAATAAAATCGGATACCTATTAGGTTACTCGTCCAAGAAATTGGAAACGATAATCTACTATGAACGCTATGTGGTCATCCAACCTGGCGTTATTGCTGATCGCGAGATCAACGGTAGTTTGGAAAAAGACTTGATTACGGAGGAAGAATACCTCGACATCATGGAGTCTTTGCCAAAAGACAACCACCTCTTGCCTGATGAAGATCCCAGCAAGTTTATCGCTAAGATGGGAGCCGATGCTGTACGCGCTTTGTTGAGCCGTATGCAATTGGATACGATTGCTTATGAACTGCGCCACAAAGCGGCGACAGAGAATTCGCAACAGCGTAAATCGGAAGCACTAAAACGCTTGCGCGTAGTAGAGGCTTTTAGAGATGGTCAAAAACGTATGGAAAACCGTCCTGAGTGGATGGTTATTGAATACTTGCCTGTTATTCCACCAGAATTGCGTCCTTTGGTACCGTTGGATGGCGGTCGTTTTGCAAGTTCTGATATGAACGATTTGTATCGCCGTGTAATTATCCGTAACAACCGTTTGAAGCGTTTGTTAGAGATCAAAGCACCCGAAGTAATTTTGCGTAATGAGAAGCGCATGTTGCAAGAGGCCGTCGATTCTTTGTTTGATAACTCGCGTAAATCTAATGCGGTAAAAGCAGAAGGTGGTCGCGCCCTCAAGTCACTTTCCGATGTATTAAAAGGTAAGCAAGGACGTTTCCGTCAAAACTTGTTGGGTAAACGGGTGGATTACTCTGGTCGTTCGGTCATTGTAGTAGGGCCAACGCTCAAGCTACACGAATGTGGTATTCCTAAAGGAATGGCGGCAGAGTTGTTCAAACCTTTTGTTATTCGCAAATTGATTGAGCGTGGTATCGTAAAAACGGTAAAATCAGCTAAGAAATTAGTGGATCGCAAAGATCCCGTCATTTGGGATATTTTGGAGAATGTACTGAAAGGGCATCCTGTGATGCTCAACCGCGCACCTACTTTGCACCGTTTGTCTATCCAAGCTTTCCAGCCTACCTTGATTGAGGGTAAGGCGATTCAGTTGCACCCCTTGGTTTGTTCTGCTTTTAACGCGGATTTTGATGGTGACCAAATGGCGGTACACGTACCCCTTGGAAACCAAGCCATCTTAGAAGCGCAGATGTTGATGCTTTCTGCACACAACATGTTAAACCCGCAGAACGGTACTCCGATTACTCTACCTTCACAGGATATGGTTTTGGGATTGTATTACCTCACCAAAGAGAAGCGCAGCACCGACGAAGAAATAGTAAAAGGCCAAGGCCGCTCTTTCTACTCGGCGGAAGAGGTCATTATTGCTTACAATGAAGGAAACATTGACCTACACGCTATCATCAACGTTCGTGCAAGAACAGAAGATGAGTTTGGCAACTTGGTCTATGACAAACGTATTGAAACAACCGTAGGACGGGTTATCTTTAACGAGAAAGTACCAGAGACCGTACCTTATATCAATCAAGAACTGTCGAAGAGAAACTTGAAAAAAGTTATCTCCAACATCTTGAAGCGTACCAATACTAGTACGACGGCCATTTTCTTGGACGATATTAAAGATATGGGTTTTTATTGGGCTTACCGTGGTGGGTTGTCCTTCAACTTACCCGATTTGATTACCCCATCAATTCGCCAATCTCGCTTAGAAACAGCGCATGAAGAGGTACAAATTATTTGGGATAATTACAACATGGGTTTGATCACTAACAATGAGCGGTACAACCAAATCATTGATGAGTGGACACAAGCAGATACAAAAATCACCAACGTCTTAATGGACGAGATGGCAGCCCACAAGCAAGGCTTTAACTCGGTATACATGATGTTGGATTCTGGTGCTCGTGGATCTAAACAACAAATTAAGCAGTTGTGTGGATTGCGTGGATTGATGGCCAAACCAAGAAAATCTGGTGATACAGGTGGAGCGATTATCGAAAACCCCGTATTGGCGAACTTTGTACAGGGATTGTCGGTACTAGAGTACTTTATCTCTACGCACGGTGCGCGGAAAGGTTTGGCGGATACGGCCTTGAAAACGGCAGATGCTGGTTACTTGACGCGTCGTTTGGTAGATGTATCACAAGATGTAGTTATCAACATTCACGATTGTAGTACCTTGCGCGGAATTGAGCGGACTGCTCTAGTAGAGAATGATAAAGTAGTACAATCGTTTAGTGATCGTATCGAAGGACGCTATGCCTTGAATGATGTTTTACATCCTGAAACAGGCGAAGTGATCTGTGGAACCGAAGAAGCTATTTCTAGCGAAGTGGCCAAAGTTATCGAAGAAGCGGATGTAGAGTCTATAATTGTTCGCTCGGTCTTGACTTGTGAAGCCAAGCGTGGGGTCTGTCTCAAATGTTATGGTAAGAACTTGGCAACAGGTCGTTTAGCAGAACGCGGAGATGCTGTCGGTATCATTGCTGCCCAATCTATTGGTGAGCCTGGTACACAGTTGACGTTGAGAACCTTCCACGTAGGTGGTACGGCTTCTTATACCGTTGAGGAGTCTAGCTTAATATCTAAATTTGAAGGACGGATTGAATTTGATGGTGTACGTACGGTGGATTATGTCGATGAAGACAAAAAGGAAGCTTACCCCATCGTTATTTCTCGTTCCGGGGAAGTGCGTATTATTGATACAAAAACTAGTCGCGTTTTATCTTCTAACTACATCATGTATGGAGCAGCTCTATTCGTAGAGGATGGCAGTATGATTAAGAAAGGAGACAAGATTTGTGAATGGGATCCTTATAATGCTTCGATCATTACTGAATTTGATGGGTACATCGAATTTGAAAATGTTGTAGAAGGGAAAACGTACCGTATTGACCGTGATGAGCAAACTGGTCGTGAGCAATATGTAGTTATTGAGGCGAAGAACAAAAAGCAAGTACCTGCTATCAAAATTATTGATGCTAGCGGAGATACATTGCGTTCTTACAACGTACCTGTAGGTGCCTTTATCGACATCAAGGATGAGCAAAAAGTTGTCAAAGGACAATCGATTGTGAAGATTCCTCGTGTGATGGGTAAAATTCAGGATATTACGGGTGGTTTGCCACGGGTAACTGAATTGTTTGAAGCACGTAAGCCTTCTACACCTGCCGTTGCAACGGAAATTGACGGGGTAGTAAGCTTTGGTCGTATCAAGCGTGGTAACCGCGAGTGTATTGTACAAGCCAGAGATGGTCAAAAACGCAAGTACTTGATTGGGCTTTCTCGCCACATTTTGGTACAAGAAGGTGACTTTGTACGCGCAGGTATGCCCTTATCAAATGGTAACATTGCGCCGCATGATATCCTATCAATTGAAGGTTCATTCGCTGTACAGCAATACTTGGTGAACGGTGTACAAGAAGTTTACCGCGCCCAGGGAATTACCATTAATGATAAGCACATTGAAGTAATCGTGCGTCAAATGATGCGTAAAGTTCAAATCTTGGATGCTGGAGATACGCGTTTCTTAGAAAAAGAAGCCGTCTTGAAAAGCGACTTCATGCAGGAGAACGAAGACATCTACGACAAGTTGATCGTAGAAGATGCAGGAGGCTCTACCAAAATTTTGGCAGGTATGTTAATTACCGAGCGCCAATTCCAAGAGGAAAAAGCCTACTTGAAACGCAACGACCGCAAAGTACTACAAGCACGTACGGCAATTCCTGCAACAGCTAAACCGCTCTTGCAAGGTATTACGAAGTCTTCTTTGGGAACTAAGAGCTGGATTTCTGCCGCCTCTTTCCAAGAAACGACTAAAGTATTGAGTACAGCGTCTATTTCTGCTGCTGCCGATCACTTGCGCGGCTTGAAAGAAAACGTTATCGTTGGTAAGAAAATTCCTGCGGGAACTGGTTTGAGACATTACGAAGACCTTATCGTCGCTGATATGGAGAAAATGGAAGCGATTGAAGCGAAACGTCGTGCCGAAGAAGCTGCTGCGGAGGAAGAAGTTACTATCGGAGAATAGATATACCACAACTAGCTATTAGTTGTCCGAAATAGAAAAATTAAAGCGTTCCGACCATCGAGGTCGGAACGCTTTTTTTATTGGTTAAATAGGTAAACAGGTGCGGCTTATTGGTTGCAATAATTGGCCTTACCCACCATAAATAGAAACTGATAAAGTAGGAGGAACGTCATCAGTCGCCCAAGTAATGGTAGCGCTGTGGAGGGCTGGATTTGGATAGATAAGTGCAGGGCTATTTCCTGCTACAGGTTTAGCACAATTTTCTTATTATAGGTAGGCGAATAAAAGTAATCGCTTGATAAAAAATACTCGCAAAGCGATCTGGCCTACATGGTACAGTATACCATACAGTCAGCCTTCTTACTAATTCGAGGCACTCGCTAACCCAGCTTATTGGCTCTCGTAAGCAACAAAGGCTCAGCGCAGTTGAGTAGGATAAAATAGACGTTTTTATTGTGAAAACATTTGAGTGACTACTTAAGAACACGAATACGCCTCTAAGGCGTAGATTTAAACGTAAAAAATGGACACCCTCCGAAGAGCGTGTCCAAAAAACTAAAATTTTATTACCTAAAAACTAGAGCTTACTTTTTGATAAACTTAAGCGGAGCAGGGTTATAACCTTCGCCTTGTACTTGAATGTAGTACAGGCCAATGGGTAAGTCAGCGATGTCCAATCGGGTATTGCTATCAAAACTGTTGATGTTATTGACCAGCTTAACGGCTACACCACTACTGTTGAACACACGGATCGAAAGGTTATCAGGCAAGTCGCGACCTTCCCAAGAAACCATAACTTGCGTAGTGGCAGGATTTGGGCTTACCTGAAGACGTCCAAAAGTAAAGTCTTGATCGGGCTCACAGTATAGCTCAGGCTCGATGAAGCGACAAACACGGTGCTCGCAAGTTTCGCCACTAGGTGTTGTGCGTATGACGGTCATACAAACCTCGACAGGTTGATTTAAGTGGGGGAAGATGAACGGATCGTTGCCAGAAGTATACCCAACAACATTACCATCAAACGTCCACTCTACGCGGTCACAATCATCAGATAGATCACGTGGGATAAGATAATCATTAGGGCATTCTTCGTAATAATCAAAGAGGAGCTCCACACTTTGGTAGAAGTCTTCATCACAAGAGCAAGGTGGGTTACAGTCTGGCAATATTGTATTTAAAGTACCTTGACCACAATCTGCTCCATCAGCATCACCCAATAAGTAGCTCACCGTAATGTTATTGCCACAAGAGCCATTTGGTGTAAATGTAACGGTATAAGAGGTAGCGCCTGTTAGCGTAATCACGCTAGGCGAGAAGGTACCACAACTGCTAGACAAAACTACTGACCCTGATACGTTTGAGGTATTGATGGTGTAGTTATAACCTGCTTGATTGGCACAACTAGCCGAAGAACCTGTGATAGAGGGGCAAGGTGTTGGCGGCTCAACCTGAGTAGAGCGTAAACAAAAATCATCAAAAGCCATAAAGTGAGAACCACTAACCCCCATGTTATCACTGTGTGTGACAAAGAAATGGGTCATCTGAGTAGGAAAACCAGCTCCTGCAGAGTTGAAAATAATGCTTTGATTGGTCTTAGTACTTGTACAAGTAGAGTTGGT
Source organism: uncultured Saprospiraceae bacterium (assembly GCA_963837355.1). Lineage (GTDB taxonomy): Bacteria > Bacteroidota > Bacteroidia > Chitinophagales > Saprospiraceae > Aureispira. The sequence goes on from CAWIMY010000002.1 coordinate 848,939, forward strand.
GACGCTGATTGTTCCTAATAAAACAGTATTGCTAGCGCCAAATAAATCAATGTTGCTAGGAGTAAAAGGCCCTGTAGGATTGAGGCTGTAGTTTCCTGTGGGGTTATTGATCCCATAAACGGCTACTTCCGCTATTCCAAATCCATGTAAGCAAGCCATGTCAAAATTAAGTTCGTAGTTGCCTGTATTGGCTGGAATCGGAGAAACTAATTCCGTACGGAATCCTTCGCGGTAAGTTGTGCTGCCACCATCGGGGTGGTTAGAAATCCAAGAAGCGGCGTAGTCGCCAGAAGCAGGGCTAGGCGTTGGAAAACCAGCAGGTGCATAGTTAAAAGGATAGTAATCGGCATAGCTTAAGCCTGAACCATTCCAAATGCGGTCAAACCCTGTAGCCAAATGTATATCTTGGTCACTTAGAGTTGGTGTTCCATTTTCTATATCACCATTTACCACCCAACTAGCAGGGCAGAAATCGTTGTTGGGATACGTTGGAATACAAAAATTATCAAAGGCCATAAACAATGCGCCATTAATAGCGGCATTATCACTGTGTGTAATAAAGACGTGCGTCATTCCCCCTATAGGGAAATTAATCGCATTGGTATTGATGGTGAATAAGTAATTGGTCTTTGTATTACTACAGGATGTTCCAGAAACGGGAATCGTACCAATGATATCTATGTTGACCCCTCCAAATAACGCAATATTACTAGGTGTAAAGGCACCAGTCGGGGGATTGGGAGCATCGCCACCACTAGGGTTGTGTAAGGCATAAATAGCAATTTCTGAATTGCCCCAGCCACTTAAACAGGCCGCATCAAACGTTAGGTTATAAGTACCTGAATTTTTGGGTAGTGTAAAACCAAGTTCTGCTTGAAAACCTTCTCGATAAGTGGTTCCTCCACTCGCTTGATTGGCAATCCAACAAGCCGCATAATTGCCTGTATTGGGACTCGGTGGCGTGAATGGCCCTGTTGTACCCGTATAGTAATCAGCCCAACTATTGGGAGCCCATGCCCGACTAAAGCCGAGGGCATTGCCAATATCTTGGTCGCCTGCTGTTGGTGTACCGATTTCTAAATCACCATTAATAAAGATACTGTTGGAACAGCGCAGCTGTTGTGCTTGCGCAAATGCTGCTATACAACAGCAAACTAATAAACTCAGTAAAAATTTCATATTGTGTAAGGAGGTTAAATGAAGGAATTAATTAGGAGTATGGTAGGAACAGCGCAAGGCGGTGCCCTACCTAATTTATGATAGGTAATAATTTTTTGACGTTCAGAATTGACAATAAGTAAGAGGAGAGTTAACCAACCAGGGTTAACTCTAAGCAAAAAAAAATGCTTCGTGAATAGCTCTTGGCTATTCGCTCATCTTACGGCAATAAAGTATAAGAGATTGGCCAAAAAAGCCACTGGAATACTGTGCTTAGGTTTGGGGCACTAGCACAGGGGAAGTTAATTGATTTTAATTTGGTGTTATTAGTAGTGTCCTACCAATATAATAAAAACCAAGGAGAAAAACAAATTTATGTGATGCCTTGTTAGGTAGTGCTTTATAGATTAGCACTTAAAATCAGCTAAAAGTAGATAATTCGTAAGTGTCTAATAGTGATTATTGTATAGTTCAACGATTAGTTTATCCTTAAATAAAAAAGATACAGGAAAGTGCTCAAAAGTATAAAAAAAGGGACTTTGATCTGTTATTGTAGAAACAGTAATTGACGGGATCAATGTTTTTATGATAGGATTTTTGCAATTATTTTATCAAAAAAAAGAACTCTATTCTTGAAAAGGGGCAAGAATAGCCCTTCTAAAAAAAGAGTAGAAAAAAATAAACGCTTGGATAGCTTCTATCAAAAATAAACGCTACAAAGTGGGATCCTGTTTTTCGGCGATTTGTTGAAGATAGTCGTAAATCTTGAAAATAATAAGGACTAATTCGCAGAAGATTCTAGCCCCTAGTACTCCAAAAATAATATAGAATAGCCCAGAACCAAGATTAGGCAAACTAAAGCCGAAAGTAAACGTAATCTGAAAACCTAGATAAATAATGCTGAGTACTAGAAGGAAATAAAGGATTGGAATGATTCGTGGCGTAATCATTTTATTAAAAGAGAAGAAATTCATAGTAGTAAATCATTAAAAACAGTGAAAATAATATATATTAAGGTACGACGACCGTAAACGCAATAATATAGCCCAAAAAAATACTACCAACAACCGTTGGCCATAAGGCTTTTTTGTTCCATCTATTCAGTCCCTTGAGTACAAACAGAACCATGAAAAAAATAAGAACAGCCAGCGGCAGGGCAAAAATAGATAGGATCCCATAAGCAAAAGGATCGGGAATGTATGGCGCTTGTGCTTGTATCGCCAGCGGTAAACTGGCAGCAGAGCAGCAGAGCAGCGATCGGAACAATATCGGTCGATGAAACATGGCGGCATTGGGTTTAACTCGCTTGTTGGGAAGTCGCGGTCGGGTTTAAAAGTAGTGGGGTAATAGAAAGATAAGGTGCCTTTTGGGACAGCTGTTTTTTCAACAAGGAAAAATACCACAAAAGTTCGATTCGCTCTTAAAAAATACTTTTTACAAGAAAATACAAGAAAAAAAGGCTCCCCTCGCAAGAAGGAAGCCTCTGATCTATCAATAAAACAGGTCGGTTGGTTATTGTTTGATGATGGAAATAGGAGCAGGATATAACAGAGGTTATTACGAATAGCTTTGCAGCGAAAAAAGTATCTTTTTCCCCCACTTAAGCTAGTAACTCTGTACACTGTACAAACTAACTAGATCGCTTCGCGAGTGTTAAAAATTGATCCCATCCCGATAAAATCGGGATGAGCTAAATTTTTGCCTTGATTACTTTGTGAACTCGCAAGCTCGGTTGTGAAAAAAAAATCTCTTTTTATCTCTATACAACCCCATTCGTAATAACCTCTAACGTGCCCAGTAGCAACCTGCTGGTAATTGTCCTAAATCGAGTTCTAGCTGACCTTCAGAACTACTTATTGCTGTGTAGCAGCACTTTTTTGTTGTAGTTGATGTAATAGTCGACGCAAGGCACTATTAAAGCGTATCAACAGTTGCGCTAATTGCTGTTCTAAGGTCGCATCGCTAGATGGTTGAGTATAGTTGTTGATAAACAAATGCGCAGTGTATTCCAGCTTACTCAAGCGCCGTTTGAATCGTTCATCCACACTAGATGCCCGCACATGGTCTTGCTGGTCCCAATAGTGAACATATTGGCGAACTGTTTTTTTGAGCTCCCGCAATGTTTGTGGAATTTGTAAATGGGCTGGCTGGTCGCTGGTCGCTTCCGCCAAATGATCCGCTGATTGGCCACCCAACAAATGGGTCTCGATCCAGTCTACCAATTGTTCCAGTTGTTGGTACTTGTAGCTTAGAAAAGAGTTAGACAGTGCGGTTTTAGAAGAGGGACGAGGGCCACCTTCAATGGTCTGTTGGTGAAAAACTTTCAAGAACGCTTTGAATTGGGAAAGAGCGTCGGTTAGAATATACTGTGTGTTAACCATTTTTATAAGGAATAAAATTAGTTAATAATAATCGGGATGGATGTAAGGTATTAAACGCAGGGAAGATAGAAAATGTTTCAAAAGTAGGGGAAGGAATTAAAGGCAGGTAGAAGAAAAGGCCGTTTTGCGTCTTTTTTGAGGGATGGGGGAGGGTAAGGCAGTAACAAGAATATCATAATTATCTACCAAACCAGCGATAAACGTTCCTCTTTATACGCGTTCATTTTTGTGTCTCTACTCAAAAAAATGAGACTTTCTGTAATAGCTTGACCTATTAGTAGTCGATCAAAGGGATCTCGATGATGAAAGGGGAGCCGCATACTAGTCGCTAAATGAGTTAGCCTTATAGAAAGCAACTCATAGCCAATTAGCTTAGTTTGTTGTTCTATAAAAGTATCAAATGGGGTAGGCAATTGAAGTTTACCAAGGCTTATTTTTATAGACAGTTCCCACAAAGAAACCGTACTTAAGAAAAGTCGATTCTCTTTCTTGGGGTTGTCAATGAGGTGCTTAACTTTTTTACTTAAGTTATCACTTCCTTCTGCATACCACAAAAGGGTATGCGTATCTACTAAGTAATTGGGCATAGGTTACATGTATTCTGAAAAATCATCTAAAGGTTCGTCAAAGTCAGCACTCCATACAATGCCTTTGGCATTTCCGAAGTGGGATTGTGGCGTTTTTTTAATTGGATACATCTCTAAATCTTTTAGCAACGGAGAGAACAAAGAGACAAAAGTTTCCATGTTTTTATAGAAGTCGTTGTCTTGTTTACCTATGAGCGCTAGTTTATGGTCTATTTTCATGATCAACCTAAACGTCTTGTCAGACTCCTTCACTAAAAGAGTTTGGCCTTTTAAACGCCTACTCATTTTCATAAGTGACTTACTTATTTCACAAAGTTTTCTATACACCTGCTCCGATGATTCTAAGAGAATAGGTTTATTGAGCCTAGTAGCAACAAATTCTTCTTGTAGATAATTATCGATACCCGTCAAGTAAAAAGAAAACCTTCTATCACTAAAAGTTGATAAGGCCTCAGAGGAGATATCTAGGTGTTGTTCTTTATAGGAAAGGGGGGGACTTTCAGGGATTTTGTACTCTAAGTACTTATTTAAGTACTCTAATGCCTCTAAGTAAACCAATGTCAGTTCTAGCAAGTCTTCCTTAATCATAGTTATTAGAGCTTTTATTAGGAAACACCTATTCTCATTCCTACGCAGGACGAGGCAAAAAGTTGCAAACACCTTTTTAAATTTTTCTTAAAAATGGTTTCCTACAACTGCTTCCAAAAAATAACTTTATCCTCGCCCTCCTTGTAAAATCGCGAATCACGGCTTCTCCGGTGAATTGACAGTTGTCGTAGAATTCCCGTGTCAATTCAAATTTAAGTGAGTATAGAAAGTTGAAATTCCAATACAGGACGGAGTTCTGTTTCCTTGGGATAAAGGCGACGGGTAATATTAATGCCATTCCAAAGATTGAGCAAATAACGCGCGAGTACTTTGGCATCTGTTGGATTTTGGAGCTGGCCATTGAGTTGCGCCCAAGTGATTTGCTCAAAGAAAATACGCTCTAAGGTCAGTAAATATGCTTTAGCGCCAGCTGCCAGAGGAGCATCAGTACCGCTCAGTTCCGCAACAATGTTCCCTGCAAAGCAACCTTTGCCATGATTGGCCGTCGTGTCCGTCGCAAATTGTAAGAATAACCCTTTAATCAGTCCAATAGGATCATCCGTTCCCGCCAGCATCACCATGAACTCGCTAAACGAGTGGGTGTCATGCGCCTGCATACAGCGTAGAAACAAGGCTTTCTTGCTAGAAAAAGCATGGTAAAAACTTCCTTTTTGGATACCCATTACCTGCAATAAGTCTTGTAAGCTCGTCGCTTCGTACCCTTGTTGCCAAAAGAGGGCGGTCGCTTGCTGTACCGCTTCTTCTTCGTCAAATATTTTAGGTCTTCCTGCCATTGTTATTATTAATTAGGAGACCAACTTAAGACTTTTGTACTGGTTAGTCAAATATTGACAGCTATTTCCCCAAATTATTTGACTGATTGGTCAAGTATTAAATGACAAAAAAAATCCAGCAAAAAGCACGGGGCTTTTGGCTGGATCTAGGCGCTTAAAAATTAAGAGCGGGCCGTATTAAAAATTAGCTTCTACTTCCGTGGTAGGAGCCAACACGTATAATTGTTGTTTTGCATTTTGCGGGTTGGTGGCGCTTAAGTTGCGGTTGCCATACCAACTGCCATTTCCTTTGCAGCCTTTGCGTTTTTTGTAGGTGGTCGCGCAAGAAGTCATAGAACCTAAAACAAAAACGGCGATTAGCAATACAAATAGATTTTTCATGTCAGAATAGTTTGGTAAGAATTTCAATAGATGGTTTATCATAGCCCTGGTTAGGGGTGGTTTGGTAACCGAGACTGTCCTTATAACGGGACGAACTTGGTTATTGTAACCCTACAACGTCAAAAACTTTTGAAATATTTTGCCTAACGTCAAAAAAGCCAAATAATTATTCTTCGATGCCCATATCTTTTAAGGCGGCCGCTTTTACCGCTTTAGCAACTTTGTAAGCCACTACTTCATCCAAGGCAGGAGGAATAATCATGTCCTTGGTAGGATGAGAAATACTATCGGCGATGGCATAAGCGGCGGCTAATTTCATATTAGGGGTAATCTGCTTGGCGCGAGCGTCGAGTGCTCCCCGAAAGATGCCTGGAAATCCCAAAACGTTATTGACTTGGTTGGGTAAGTCACTGCGACCTGTCCCAACAATGGCTGCCCCACCTGCATAGGCTTCTTCGGGCATGATCTCAGGAATAGGGTTCGCCAAAGCAAAAATGATGGAATCTTTAGCCATCGTCTGAATGTCTTTTCTGGTCAATAGATCGGGCATACTTACTCCAATAAATACATCAGCCCCTACAATGGCATCTTGCAAGGTTCCTTTTCTATTCTCTCTGTTAGAGTAGGTCAACGACTGTTGTTTGTGGCTGTTGAGGTCAGTTCGTTCGCTATGAAGAATACCTTTGCTGTCGCACATAATCAAATCTTGCACAGGGATACAAGCACTGTTGTCTTCTCCGTGTTCTACACAACGCAACAATTTGGCAATCGCAATGCCTGCTGCGCCTGCACCGTTGATGACAACGGTCAAGTGTCTCAATTGTTTGCCAACCAATTTGGCAGCGTTAATGAGTGCTCCCAATACTACGATGGCTGTACCGTGTTGGTCATCGTGAAAAACAGGAATCCCTAAATCTTGTAAGCGCTCTTCCACTTCAAAACTTCTAGGAGCTGCAATGTCTTCTAAGTTGATGCCTCCAAAAACAGGAGCAATACGACGCACTGTTTCTACAATTTCATCGACATTTTGCGTATTCAAACAGATTGGGAAAGCATTGATTTGTCCAAAACGACGGAATAACATAGCTTTACCTTCCATGACAGGCAAGGAGGCTTCTGCTCCCAAATTGCCCAAGCCCAATACCGCAGAGCCATCCGTTACAATGGCTACACAGTTACCTTTCATGGTATACTCCCAAACCAATTCGGGGTTTTTGTGTATTTCTAAGCAGGGGGCAGCTACACCTGGAGAGTAAACCAAGGACAAGTGTTCTTGGGTACGCACATCCATTTTGTTGCGGATGCCAATTTTCCCTTTTAGATAACGGTGTAAGTGCAAGGATTCTTTAGAGTAATCCATAAGTCAGTTCATTTTTTTAGTAATGTAATAAGAAGAAGATTTAACGGATAGACAGCACCGTCACCTGTTCTACTAATTGCAGTTATCGCTCAATATAAACTAAATCAGTCAATATAGTTTGCCTTGTCGGGGCAAACCTATATTAAAATCTGCAATTGGCAAAACAAAAATCGAGAATACCCCTAAGGAGTGGCTTTGTGGGGTGTTTTTTTATAGTAGGAATCTATTTTTGCAAAAAATAAATTCCCTTTATTTGCTTACCAAGAGGCCTACTCGCCCCTCGGAGTAACGGTGGTTTTATAAAGCGAGTGCCGATGTTCTAAACGATCAAAAAAAGAAAAGCTATTTAATGACTATCTTTGCAAAGCAGCAAAGGCTTTTAGGTTGTATGCCTATACGCACAAAAAAAAACGAGTCGCAATCAAACAAAAAGGAGCCTTATTCCTTATAGATATATTATATCCCCACCTCATTAGAAACACCTCCTAACGACGCTCTTATTTTATTCTGATATGTGCACCAACGTTTTTGACAGCGTTGCCACATCTACCAAAATCAATGTCTATGTTGACGACTTTACCAATTCTTACCCAACAACAACCTGTCCGTTTGACGAATCTAAAAGCAGCGGATTTGTTGGATTATTTTCAACAGACTTGGGCACTTTATGAGTGGTTATTTTCATCGATCAAAGCACCCGAAACCTATTACACTGCCCCTGATCCCCTACGTAACCCCCTTATTTTCTATTGGGGACATACGGCTGCTTTTTATATCAATAAATTGGTGGCAGCAGGGATGTTAGACGAAGGGTTAAATGCGGAGTACGAAATACTATTTGCAAGGGGAGTTGACCCTGATTTACCTGAAAATTTAGAAGTGCGGGATCTTATGGCCGAGCTTGGAAAAGGTTGATGCATATAGGCAGGCCGTCAAGCAGGTAGTGGAACGTTGTATTCAAGAACAAGACTACCCTGCAAAAATTGATGACCAGCATCCTTTGTGGGTGATTTTGATGGGGATTGAGCACGACCGAATTCACTTTGAAACATCGTCGGTATTGTTGCGCCAAGCCCCTGCGGAGGTACTACAAGCCCCCCAAGGATGGAACTACGCACCTAGCAAGAGCTTGCCCCCCGATAATAAATTCTTAACGGTAACAGGGGGTTCTGTCACTATTGGTCGAAAACGGGATGCGGAAATGTATGGCTGGGACAACGAGTACGGCCAGTTGACTCAAAAAGTAGCTTCCTTTGAAGCCAGCCAAAACCTGATTAGCAACCAAGATTACTTGCTTTTTTATAATAGTGGTGCTTATCAAACTTCGGAGTACTGGACAGAAGAAGGATGGGATTGGAAGCAGCGCACGAACACTCAGCATCCCAAATTTTGGGTGCCTACCAATAATGGCTTTTTGTACCGCGCGATGTTTGACGAGCAGTTGATGCCCCTGGACTATCCCGCCGAGGTCAATTGCCACGAAGCGTTGGCCTATTGTACTTGGGTAGGAGAAGGCACCCGTTTATTGCAGGAAGCCGAATTCCAACTGCTTGTCCAACGCGAGTTGCAAGAGCGTGATTGTGCTTTTGAGGAGGAGTACAATTTGAATATGAAATTTGGTTCACCCAATCCTGTAGGCAGCTTACCCAAGTCTCCACAAGCGCTAGAATTCAATGACTTGTTGGGCAATGTTTGGGAGTGGCTCCGCGACGATTTTTACGCCCTACCAGGTTTTCGAGTGCATCCTTTGTACGATGATTTTTCTGCGCCTTACTTCGATGACCAGCACAGTATGATGGCGGGCGGATCTTGGGCGAGTACAGGCACGGGGGCTTCCCGCTATTACCGTTTATGGTTTCGCCGCCACTTTTACCAACACGCGGGTTTTCGCATAGCGCGGGATCTTTAAACTAAATGTTGATGAAATGGTTATGCTACTATTCTTTAGTAGAGGTGGAGAATAGGCAATCTACTCTTGTTTTATACTAAATTTCCGTTTTATTAAAATTTGATTGTACGATGAATAAATTTACAAGCGCATTAATTCTTCTGCTCCTACCCATTAGTGTCTGTTTTGGACAACGAACTAAAAACATCGATAGTGCCAACAAGGAGCCCAACGAAAAAACTTACCACTTCAAAGCAATTGCCGAACTGGGCTTTCTAGGAGTTTTTGATCATAAGATACAATTTGGAGAAAACACAACCTACTTCGATTATGACGAGCAAGGCGGACAAAGCACTCTATTTGCGGTGACTCGATTGTCTTTAGAACTTAATTTTGGTAAAAAAAGCAACAATACGTTTACCTTATTGTACCAGCCGTTGAGTTTGAAAACACAAGTTGTTTTGCGAGAAGATATTCAAATAGACGACGTGACTTTTTTGAAGGGCAGTAGCCTCAATACAACCTACGATTTTCCATTTTACCGCTTGAGTTATATGCGACACGTCCAATTCAGCGGTGATCGCTTTAAGTTAGCGCTAGGGGCTTCTATCCAAATTAGAAATGCTACCATTGTTTTTGAGTCGGGTGACGGTAGTCTTCGACAAGCCAGTAGAAATGTAGGTATTGTTCCACTTCTAAAATTGCGGACGAGCTACCAGCAAAGCAAAAATTTCCTATTAGAACTAGAAGCCGATGGTATTTATGCTCCCATTAGTTACCTCAATGGTAGTGATAACGAAGTTGTTGGCGCTCTGTTGGATCTTAGTTTGAGACAGCACATGCGCTTGACCAAGAACGCTAGTACTTTCTTGAATCTTCGCTATTTGGGAGGGGGGGCAGAAGGTACTTCTGATGATACAGAGGATGTTTCTGACGGGTACAACAAAAATTGGTTGCATTTCTATACCGTTTCAGTTGGATTTGCTTTTCAATTCTAGGTGCTTCTGCGGCCTTTTGAGTAGGCAGGATAGTATAAAAAAGAGGGATAGTTGGGGGCGATGCCTCTAGCTATCCCTTTACTTATAGTAAGAATGGTATAAAAAATGCTAAAATAAATACGGTGCACCTATCAGTGTCCAGTTTTGTACAACGAACTTATAAACAATGGGTTATCGTCTTTTTTGCTGGTGTGAATTATGTTTTTTTATCGAATTTGGGAACGTATTGGCACCGCTAACATCATTACTGTCAACTAAATCCTTATAAAAAGGTTATTTATACATTCTTTGGGAAATGGTTAGAGGGAACATAGGTTTATGATTCCGTACCCGCTTCCTTTTTTATTAAAATTCAATTGTAAAATGAGTACATTTAAGAACACACTACTACTTCTTCTATTGCCTATTAGCCTCTGTTTTGGACAAACGGATAAGGCAAAAGCCAAGGCTCCCAAACAAACCGATGAAAAAACTTACGACCTCAAAGCAATTGCCGAACTGGGGTTTTTAGGGGTTTTTGATCATAAAATACAGTTTGGACAGAACACGACCTATTTTGATTATGTCAAACAAGGTGGACAAAGTACCTTATTTGCGGCTACTCGATTGTCTTTAGAGTTGGACTTTGGTAAAAAAAGAAACAATACATTTACCCTATTGTACCAGCCGTTGAGTTTAACCACACAGGTGGTTTTGCGCGAGGATATCCAGCTCGATGAATTAACATTTTTAAAGGGAACCAGCCTCAACACCACCTACAATTTTCCTTACTACCGATTCAGTTATATGCGACACGTCCAATTCAAAGGCGATCGCTTCAAATTAGCTTTGGGTGCCTCTATCCAAATCAGAAATGCGACCATCGAATTTGAATCGGGCGACGGAAGTTTGCGACAAGCGAGTAGAGATGTAGGAATTGTGCCACTTCTAAAGCTGCGAACCAGCTACCGCCAAAGCAAAAACTTCGTATTAGAACTAGAAGCCGATGGCTTGTATGCTCCCGTTAGTTACATCAACGGCAGTGACAACGAAGTAGTTGGCGCTTTATTAGACCTTAGTTTGAGACAGCATTTGCGCTTGACCAAGAACGTGGGTACGTTCTTGAACTTGCGTTATATTGGTGGAGGTTCTGTCGGAACCTCTGACGATACCGATGAAGTGTCGGACGGTTACAGCAGAAACTGGTTGCATTTTTACACGGTTTCGATTGGTTTTTCCTATCAATTTTAAGCCATAAGGATATTGACTGTAAATGAGTTATGTATTAGGGGGTAGTTGGGGCAAGTGCCCTAACTACCCCCCTGTATTGTTTTGATACTACCACCACCCCTCCTAAAAGCCTCCAAAAGCAAGCAAACCCCAACGGGGGATACCTTTCTACCTTTTGCACCCCAATAAAGGCAAAACCCGCAAAGCGGGTGATATAATTCTCCGAATTCAATCCTTAATAAAATGCGCATACTCATAAAAGAATAACTCCAACTGCGTCATATTCTCCGATAGAAACTCAAAAATGCGTGACCAAGACCGATCATCAAGAATAGAAACCCCATCCAACTGTACATAAACCCGACTCACCACCCGACCAGGCGTAATTTCGTAATCAGGGTCCAAAATAGCATTCGGCAAAAACTCCGTTTTTAGGATATTTTCCAAACTCCACAACTTATCGTAATAATACTCGCGGTAAAAAGGATCTTTGCTTTCGATGTCCATCGACACTTGTGCCATGCTCGTAGTCACTGTGAATTTCAAAGACAGCTCCTTGATTTTGGTGTTGTACAACAACCATTTGCGTGGGTGAATTCGTCCAAAGACAATCCAAAACTTTTGCCGCAGTTGTTTACTTTCTTCTTTGTTAAACATGGCACCGAGTTATAATAAAATAGCAGAAACATTACTGAAAGGAGTAAAAAAGAAACAGAGGTAAGCGCGGTTACTGCCAATCCCAAGCCGAGCCATACACCCCATTGGCATCCACATAATCTAAGAAATCCCGATAAAACGGCGCGCTGGCTAAGGTAGCACTGTCGCCAATAACAATGAGTTTTTTCTTGGCGCGCGTCATAGCGACATTCATCCGCCGTGTATCCTTCAAAAAACCAATTTCGCCTTGTCCATTAGAACGCACCATCGAAATATAAATAACGTCGCGCTCTTGCCCCTGAAAGGCATCAATGGTATTGACTTCAATATTCGCATCAGGAAAATGATCAAAATCGTGGGCAATGGCCTCCTTGATTTTTAGCACTTGTTCCCGATAAGGGGAAATGATGCCAATAGAAATATCTTGCTCGCCCAAGACCACTAACAAGTGATCCAAGTGTTGGCGGAGCACATAATATTCTTCCAAATTATAAAAACTCTGCGACTCGGGGTTAATTTGCTCATCGTACCCACAACCCGCCGTGTCGATAAACTCCAAGGGCGGGCTAGGTTGCCCATCCGATAGATGCAATTGCCAATCCGCGACCGCTTCTGCGGCCTTCAATTTATTGTTGTAAAACTGGGCATTAGAAAAGCCCATGATGGTTTTGTGCATCCGATATTGGGTGTCCAATAAACTCACCTCCGACAGCCGCTCTACGGCTTTTTCGAGTAGGGTAATGCTAAAGCCATTGCGCGCTGCTTGGCGGCTCTTGACGGTGGGGGGCAATTGAAATGGGTCACCAGCAAAAACAACTTTTTGTGCCTTCATAATGGGAATCCAAGTGGCGGGTTCCAAGGCTTGGGCGGCTTCGTCAATGATAATGGTATGAAATTGCATCTTCTCAATATAACGCCCGACAGCACCAACCAGCGTACTGCAAATTACGTCCGCTTCGCGCAATGTTTTATCTACAATATAATCTTCTAACATCCTAGCCTGCTGCATCAATTCCTTGGCTTCGTGGTAGCTGTTGCGGCGGTTACTGCGCTCTTCAGCGCCAAACTTACGTTTAAATTTTTCAGCATCGCGGCGCAATTTGGCCGCTTCAATTTTCATTTTCTTGACTTCCTGAATCTCGGGTAAGGTTTGTAAAATGCCTTCGATGGTATGCTGCAACAAGTCTTCATCAACCCGTGATACATTGCCAATACGTACAACATTTAAGCCTTGAGCGGCTAGTTTTTCGGTAAGTAAATCCGTGGCAGAGTTAGAAGGCGCACAGACTAGAATCGGCGATTCGTGTTTGACGAGTTGTTGAATAGCTGCCACTAACGTAGTGGTTTTGCCAGTACCTGGATGACCGTGAATAACGGCGACATCTTCGGCTGCTAGAATTTGCTGGACGGCCTCGTTTTGCGAGCGGTTGAGCTGCGGCAATTCGTAGGCATGGCGTTCTTTGTCAAAGCGGGCGGGCTTTTTGCCTAGCAGGACATCGCGTAATTCGGCGAGGCGGTCATTTTTGGCTCCTTGTACGGTACGCACGGCGCGCTCCATTTCGATATAACTGCGCTCGTCAAAATCGAGTTGAATGCCAATTTTGCCACCCATAATCCAGCGCGGCAATTGCGTGCCGTACAAGATAATTTTCATGCGGTTTTTCTTCACAAAATAAACCACGCCTTTTTCTTCAGGCACTTGTCCTGCAACTTTCTCAGAAAAAATACTAACGACTTGTCCTGCTCTAAATTTATGTGCTTGTTCCAAGGCTTTGGTGCGTTCGACCACGATAAACGGGTGTTCGCCCAAGCTCCAGCCATTTTGCTCCAATTGCACAGGGAACCAACAAGCGCCTTTTTGAACCCGTTGTTGAATGCTCAATTCTTTAATCAAACGTTCGTATTGTTTACTCTCTTCCTCTTTCTCTTGCTTTAATAAGGCCAAGAGTTGTTCTAATTCTTCCTGTACAGTCATAAATTGGATAGGCTTGCGCTAATAGTTACAATAGATTTAGACCCAAGTTAAGGAGTTTTCTACGTTTTTAAGGCATTCTTTGGGCATAGAGTCAGACAGAGCGCCCTTATTTGCCAACTACTTTCCTACTTTGCCCTAGAAGTGGCGACGGTTTCTACTCCTTTTCTTTGGTTGGTTATTGTTGCCTATGCTTTTCAAATTTACTTTGATTTCTCGGGCTACTCGGATATGGCGATCGGATTGGGGCGGCTGTATTAGAACCTGTTTATTGTCTTTTTTGTCATGGGATTATGGCACGGGGCGTGTTGGAAGTGATCGAGCGAGATGTGGACGATTTTCTGTTGCTTTAAAAGCCTTGCTGCCACAGCTTTTAGCAATTATTGGGCAAATAAAGCCAAATGGCGGGCAACTAAAACAGATAATTTGATAGGTTAACCAACATAAACGCGCTTTTAGGTGTTTAGAGCTTATTGGTTTTTGCTTTGTTAAAAAAAAGCACAAAAAATAAGGTTCAAAAGGGGATATAAGCATAGAGCAGGAGCGGTATAGGCTTGCTATTACCAACTCAGAAAATGCCATTTCTAGAAGTTAACAGAGTATAGTCTAGCATAAAAAGCAACCAGCGAACTACTATTTTGCTTCAAAAAGTAAGTGTTTGTCTTAGAAAAATGCCACTTTTATCCCAATACAATAGTTACTACAAGGATTCCTTTTATTCCAAGAAGTTACCTCGAAAAAAAACAGCACACGTTTTCTTCGCAACTTCTATACAAAACATTAGAACATTGAATTTCTTCTTCCATCTTGGGCGCTATATTTTGTTTATTAAAAACATGTTCTCCCGTCCAGAGAAGCTCTCCATGTACTGGAAAGAGACGACCCGCCAAATGATTGACATCGGAATTGGCTCTTTAGTAATTGTAGGACTCGTGTCTATTTTTATTGGCGCGGTAACGGCTGTACAATTTGCTTATCAATTGGGGTCTTCCTCTATTCCCAAATACTACATTGGATACATTGTTCGAGATATTATGATCATTGAGCTTGCGCCCACTTTTACTTGTTTGGCCTTGGCGGGAAAAGTAGGATCGAATATTGCCGCTGAATTGGGGGGAATGCGCCAAAAAGAGCAAATTGATGCCCTACAAGTAATGGGCGTGGATACGACCGCTTACTTGGTCTTGCCCAAAATTATTGCCGCTTTGTTTGTTATCCCTATGTTGGTGGTTATTTCTGCTTTTTTGGGAATGGCAGGCGGGTATTTGGCTTGTACCTTGGGTAACTTAGTATCAGAAGCCGAGTTTATGCAAGGTCTACGGGCATTTTTTGATCCCTACAATATTTGGATGATGGAAATAAAAGCCTTTGTATTTGCGTTTTTATTGACCTCCGTTTCTTGTTATCAAGGATTTTTTGTGACAGGTGGAAGTATCGAATTGGGGCGGGCTAGTACCAGTGCGGTTGTAATCAGTAACATTTTGATTTTATTGGCCGATTACGTTTTAGCCCTGTTATTAACCTAAGTGCTTGTTTTAAGAAACCGTAGTACTGTCCTTTTATTTGAAAAACTGTATAATCCCTCGCTATGATTCGCATAGAAAACGTAAAGAAACAATTCGGAGAACAAGAAGTCTTAAAAGGTATAACCTCTGTTTTTGAGCAAGGGAAAACCAACTTGATTATTGGTAAGTCAGGGGCAGGAAAAACCGTTATGCTCAAAATTCTAGTAGGATTGATACAACCCTCTTCAGGAGCAGTTTGGTATGGAGACGTTAATTTTAGTGCCTTGAGTACCAAAAAACGCAAAGCCATTCGGACAGAAATGGGGATGTTGTTTCAAGGGTCTGCTTTGTTCGATTCGATGACGGTAGAAGAAAACGTGCGTTTCCCGTTGGATATGTTTACCAAGATGACCAAAAAGGAAAAACACATCAAGGTGAACCAAACCTTAGAGCGCGTAGAACTAGTAGGAAGTAACGACAAATATCCTTCGGAGGTCAGTGGGGGGATGCAAAAACGGGTAGGTATTGCCCGTGCGATTATCTTAGATCCCAAATACTTATTTTGTGATGAGCCCAACTCGGGATTGGATCCAACAACTTCTATGAAAATTGATGAGTTGTTGCGCAATATTACGAAGGAAAACCAAATGACTACCGTTATCAACACCCACGATATGAGTTCGGTGATGGAAATAGGGGATAACATTAACTTGCTGCACTTGGGCGAGTTGGCTTGGGTCGGCAACCGCAAGGAAGTCATGCAAAGTGATAACGAACTGTTACAAGATTTTATCTTTGCTTCTCCTTTCTTACAACGCCTCCGCGATGCTGCTGTCCGCGACCGTGCCCGACGGTAATTAACAGTTCAAGCGAGATTCCTTAAGAAACGCATAACGGGAAAGATGTTCCAAATTGAATCAATTTTAAAAGTTTATCCTGTATAAAGTGTTGTATTACAGTGGTTTTTAACCTTGGAGTGATGTTTGTCACTATAGCAGTGACAAGAAACATTTTTAGGCAGCAAGGTATACAGAACGACGCTATGATCCGCTCCATTTTATTTTCCATTTTCTTAACGGTTTTATCGCTCACTGGCAGCGCTACATTACAAGCGCAAACAGCGGGAGAAGGCGTAGAAATACCTGTTTCTACTGCTCAAACAGTAGCCAAAGCTACCCGTTTTGTAGTCTATTATACAGGTGATGCTGCCAAAGATCTCGAAGACCCCAACAGCTACTTGCGTACGTTCATGGATGTTTACGAACTTCAGGTTCTCAATACTTTTGAAACCAGCGAAGAAAGCAAGGGATTCACGCTACAGCCCACTACTTTATTAGAATCTGCTAACGATACAGCCAAAGAATTATCCATGATTGACGGGGTTATGATGATTGAAATTGTCTATTGCAAACCCAATGCAGAGAGTTAAGCACGTTCTACGTTCACGCTCCTTCCTTTTTTCCTTCCAGATAATAAATTCCCTGTTCAGGGAACCAACTTTACCACAAAACAGTTAAGCTATTCATCCAAGGCATCGCCGTTGGTGGCACTCATTTGAGGGGCTACTTGCACTTTGACTTTTTGGAGGTTCATTTTTATAAGTTTCTTTTTATCTTTGTGAGAGGCTTTTGGAGTTTCTTTGGAATATCCTGTCTTTTAGACAAAAAGAAAGCACTGAACAACCATTATCAAAATCTAAAAAAGGAAAACTATGTTACGTTTACTATATATTTTGGCCGTAGTATATGCGGTTAGCGCTTGTGGAGATGCCTCTACAGAACACAACCACGACCACGATCATGCAGGACATAGCCACGACCACGGCGACCATGAAGGGCATGACCACGGCGATCACGAGGGACACGACCACGGTACGGAAACGACTGCTGCTGGACTTGGTGACAAAGTTAACCCCCAAGGAGCTATGAGCACCGATCAAGTAGTCGCTAAGATAGAAAGTGGAGACGGAACGGTAGAATACGATCTAGGAGAAGGGCAAATGATTCAAGCGGTACCCACTAAAGTAGAAGGAACGGTTGCAGAAGTCTGCCAAGCTCAAGGATGCTGGTTGACGGTAAAAACCAGTGATGGAACGGAGTTATTTGTCGATACCAAACACAAATTTCTATTTCCCAAAGATATTGCTGGCAAAACAGTAGTAATTAGTGGTAATGCGTATAAGTCAGTACAGAGTGTAGAAGAGCTGCGTAACGAGGCCAAAGAAGCTGAGAAAACAGCAGAAGAAATTGAAGCCATTACAGAGCCATTGTCTAGCTATACCTTAGTAGCTGATGGTGCCGTTATCAAGTAAAATCTTGATAGGCGGCAAAATCCGAAAAATAATCAAAAAAAAGTGCAAAGAGTTTGCAGGTTCTAAAAATAGAATTATATTTGCAACCGCTTTGAGCGATTAACGTTTAAGCCGTCGGTAGATTCCGTAGCTCAGTTGGTAGAGCATTTGACTTTTAATCAAAGGGTCCTGGGTTCGAATCCCAGCGGGATCACTCTTTTAGAATACAGTTGGACAACTAGTTCAGCGCCAATAAATAAGACGACTTAAACCACTCAAATCACGGTAGATTCCGTAGCTCAGTTGGTAGAGCATTTGACTTTTAATCAAAGGGTCCTGGGTTCGAATCCCAGCGGGATCACTACTAAAGCTTCTTTCTGAATTATCGGAAGGAAGCTTTTTTTATGTACCTTCCGCGTCGCCTTTTCTTGTTGGGCATGACTTCGCTTTATCCCTAATAAAAAGGGCAGTCAGTGGAGTAGGGGGAAGAGCCGCTGAGATAAAACTTAAAAATAGGTTAAAAAAACAAGTGGGCTAGTTCTCAACTAGAAGCCGTATTTATTTGTTCCTAGAAAAGAACTGCTAGAAGAAACACCAATAGGGGCTATTTTACAAAAAGCTAAAAATGAAAGGCTTAGAGCTAGTCTCTATAAAAAGAAGCGCTGCTGCTATCTCAAAAAAAAGTGGGTCATAATTTTGTTTGAGCTAGATTGTTATTTCCCCTCAAAACACGTTATCTTTGTCAGCAAGCGCAATCGCCTACCAATTGAGGTATAATACTTGTTCACAGCTAGTTACTTTTGTATCGTTTTTCTTGAAACTTGTTGCGCCAAGAACTGAGTCCATGCTTACCAAAAGGCTTTACAGGCGAACACAAGCATAGAATTATCAAAATCACTTCGTTTAACAACAAAGTTACCTATCGATGAAATTACATTTATACCTAATCACCCTGTTGTTGTTCGGTTGTTCCGTTATGGCCTCCGCTCAGTCTGCAGATGCGTTGATTAACAAAGCGAACAAGAAAGCCAAAGACCTTGAATTCCAAGAAGCGATTTCGTTATACGAACAAGCGCTCAAAAAAGAACTCAAACCAGCCGCTCTATTTGCTTTGCCCGACCTCTACCGCAAAGTGGGCAACCATTTTAAGGCAGAGCAATGGTACGCCAAAGCTGCCCAGCATCCCGAAGCAACGGCCGACGTCTTTTATTACTACGGTCTATCGTTGATTGCCAACGATAAATTTGAAGAAGCTGAAGCACAGTTTAGAAAATTCAGAGAAATGGAAACGGCGCAGTTGCGCGGCCACAACATGATGATTGCGGTGCAACCAACCGTTCACCAAGACTTCTTGAATGCAGGAGCCCTCTACGACGTAGAGCCCGTTAAGCAAATGAATACGGCTTATGATGACATTGGAGCGGTATTTTATGACGATGGCGTTATTTTTAGTTCGGATAGAGATACTACTAAAATTTCTTCGCACCGAGGATCTTGGTTGTACAAACCTTATGTACAGTCTTATTTCATGACCGCTAACATGAAGGATAAGGCAACCAAGCAGTTTGAATATGGGATGCCTACTTTATTTGGAGACAACCTAAACATGAACTACCACGATGGGCCAGTACGTTTTGATGGTAATGATCAAACCGCTTATTATACGGTTTTTGGTACCAACGATAAAAAATCAAACCGCCGCGCCAGCAGCCTCAACATGCGTATTGCTAGTAGCAAACGCGTAGGGGAGCAATGGACAAAGCCCAATACCAAATTGCGCATCAACAGCGCAGAATACTCGGTCATTCATCCTACGGTGACTCCTGACGGCGACAAACTGTTTTTCGCTTCGGATATTGCAGGTGGTTTTGGTGGCTTCGATATCTACGTGAGCTACAACGAAAGTGGGGAATGGTCAAAACCTGTCAACTTAGGACCAGAAATCAACACAGAAGGCGACGAAGTATTTCCTTTCTATGGAGAAGATGAGAATTTATATTTCTCCTCTGATGGACAAGCAGGAATTGGTGGCTTTGATATTTACTATTCTAGCTCTACTGCTGGCCGTTGGATGCCAGTGACTAACATGGGTGCGCCCATCAATTCTAGCAAAGATGATGTCGCCTATATGGCAGATTCTTCAGGAACGTATGGCTACTTGTCTTCGAATCGTGTGCCTAAGCGCAACATGGATATTTATTATTTCAAGCGCGTTGCTTTAGAATCTCAAATTTTAGTTTTTGACAAATCTACAGGACGAGGTATTGAAGGGGTAAAAGTGGAGAGTGAGTGTTTGCCTAAGAACAAAGAATGGGTCACTAACATCGACGGACGTATTTTTGTTCCCTTACCATTGGAGCGCAACTGTAAATTGATGTTGACGGCGGAGCAGTTTTCTGATACCGAAAAAGAAGTCTCTACATCGGGTTATGTACCTGGATCGGAGTTGTTTATTAATATTCCCTTACAGCTGAAAGAAGCAACCTTTGAGGCCAAAGGCCGTGTACTGGATGCGCTTTCTGGCGACCCCTTGATCGACGCGACCATTAGTTTGATTAGTGGCTGTGGCGAGGAAAAAATCAACGTACCTATTTCTTTTGATGGTACCTACACTGTTCCTTTGTCTAAGGATTGTTCGTATGTGCTCAAGATTGAGCGCGATGGCTTTTTTACCCATACCCAGACTTTTTCAACGACAGGGATGCGTTTGTCCCAGACGTTCAAAAAAGATGTTCGTATGCCTAGAGCGGCAGGAACATTCTAAGTTAAAAAATACCGTTTATAACACATAGACAACGCAGTCATCCCGAACTTGCTTCGGGATGACTTTTGCATTCGCCCGAGTAGCCTATATTTACTCTCAACCAAGCCCTAAAGGTGCTTTTATTATGACAAGATTTCTCTCCTCCATTGCTCTATTTTTAGGAATTTTTACCGCAGTACAAGCACAACACGCAGAAGTAGCGCAAGCCGATACCTACTTCAAGTCCTCGCTGTTTAAAGAGGCGATCCCACTGTATGAAAATGCGCTGGAAAAAGATCCCTACCTTGGGGATGCAATGGTTAATCTGGCGAAGTGTTATTATTACACCAATAAACCGAAGGAAGCGGCGCTTTGGTATGCGCGTATTTTGCGCTACGACGGCTATAAGCAATACGCTTTTGATTACGGCTTGGTGCTCAAAATGACAGGGCAGTACAGCGAGGCTAAACGCTGGTTCCGAGAGTCGATGCGCAACAACTCTATGCGGGGGACGCATTATGCGAATTCCTGCGATTTTGCGTTACAACCCAATGCCTTGGATGAGGTTTATACCGTAACCGCTCTACCAGGAATCAATTCTAAAAGTGCCGATTTTGCCCCTACCTTTCATTACGATCAACTGGTGTTTTCCTCGTCGCGCTCCATTGCTGTCACAAAGAATGGAGAAGTTGCTTGGACGAACGATGCTTTTAACCAGCATTATTTAGCGGAAGCAAACAACCAAAAAGAAGTAGCTACTGCACAAGTTTTGCGCTCTTATGTGGGCAACGACATCAACGATGCGCCAATGAGTTATGCGCCTACCGAAGATATGGTCGCTATTACTTCTAATAATTTTATGGATGGCATTCGCCACATTGATGGCAGTGGCTTGATGATGGATTTGTATTTATACAAAATGAAGTCGATCAAAGAATGGGATGTCAAAAGTCAAAAATTCTTTCCTTTTAATGCCAATGTAGAAACCAAACGCCCCTATTCTACAGGACACCCTTGTTTTGCCGATAAAGGGATGACCTTATATTTTTGCTCTAACCGCCCTGGTGGTTATGGGGGCTATGATATTTATAAGAGTCGCCGCACGGCTACAGGTTGGAGTGTTCCCCAAAATTTGGGGCATCCAATCAATACGGCAGGCAACGAAATGTCGCCTTTTATAGACGGTGATGGACGCTTGTATTTTGCCTCTGATTGGCATCCAGGTTATGGGGGCATGGACGTGTTTATGGCGGCGCGGGTTTCTTATGGCTGGGGAGAGGTGCAAAACCTAGGACGTGCCGTTAATTCAGAAAAAGACGATTTGTATTTTATTTTTGATGTGTCTAATAAAGTGGGCTATTTTACGTCTAATCGAGACGGTGGTCGTGGACACGAAGATATTTATCAAGTACGGCAGCAGCGCGCTTTGCCGCAACGACAAGTAGCGAGCTTAAACGTAGGAACTAAGTTTATTTTGGATGATCGCTATTTTAAGCCTGCCGATGGTGGTTTGCACAATAGCAGCGATCCACAATTGTACGATATCTTGCAGCGCTTAATTGACAATCCAACAAGTGTCATCCAAATTAACGGCTATACAGATGCAGTTGGTTCCGCTAGCAGCAATTTGGCCTTGTCCAAAGAACGGGCATCGGCTTTAGCGAGCTTTTTTGTAGAGCGGGGCATCAACAGCAACCGCATCAAGATTGCGGGCTATGGCGAGAGCTTTTTGGTGAATGATTGTGGCGATAACAACCGCTGTACTCCTGAAGAGCGCGCCGAGAATCGCCGATTAGAAGTTGTTGTTGTGGGAAATTTTATTAACAATGTTATCAACATTACTTATGATGCTGCTCCCGCTCCTAATGCGGATAAAATTGTAGAAGAGGCTGTTGCAATGGCAGTAGCGAGCAAAAAAGTAGTATCTCGTACCTCGTCGTCGTCCTCTTCTAGTAGCAATAGTAGTTATAAGAAGCCAGAGCGCAAATCGCATTATGCTATTGGTGATAAAATAGAAGTGGCTAGTGTGTTTTATGAGCATGGGAAATCTAGTATTGACCACAAAAAATCACCAGGTTTAAAAGAATTGTTAGAGATCCTCCAACAGCATCAACACGTCGTTATTGAAATTGGTGCCCACACCGATGCCAGTGGTTCTGCCAAATACAACCGAGAGTTGTCTGAAAAACGCGCTATTGCGGTCAAAAATTACTTAGAGAAAAAAGGTATTCCCTCCACGCGCTTAGTCGCTCGCGGTTATGGGGAGTCGCAGCTGCTCAACGGTTGTAAAGACGGTGTTAAGTGTTCCAAAGAAGAAAACGCGCTCAACCGCCGCACCGAATTTAAAGTCATTGGGCAAAAAGGGTTTAAAGTAGGCGATATTATCAAAGTCGACAACATCAACTATGAACTGGATAAAGCCAAATTAGACATGGCGAATTCGCGCGGCCTGACTGAAATTATCGAATTGCTCAAAGACAACGAAATCAGTGTAGAAATTCGTTCCCACACTGATGCTAGAGGTTCTTCTACTTACAATACCGAACTTTCTGAGAAACGCGCCAAGGCCGTTTATGACTACCTCGTGAAAAACGGCATCAATAAGCACCGTTTAAAATACAAAGGCTACGGCGAATCTAAATTGCTCAATAAATGCAAAGATGGCGTGCGTTGCTCCAGTAGTGAACACGCTGAGAACCGCCGTACGGACTTCCGCGTGATTGGCTTGCGCTAACCAAGACGACGCTATAAGTAAAAAAAATCCCCCTCAAGGTTTTCACCGAGAGGAGGATCTGCTTATTGAGAGCAAAGAAACACACTAATGTTAATCTTTCTGCAAGGATTTTGGAACGCGAATTTTGTTCACAATTCCTAATACCTCTCCTCGCCCGTCGCGTATCGTAAACTCTACCCGACGATTATATTGTCTTCCCCGTGCGGCATCTTTGCCATTGGGGTATTCATTAATGGCAATAGGATTACTTTCGCCATATACTTTTTCTGTAATTCTGTCTGCTGAAATTCCTCGATTAACTAAATACTGAATAGCAGCACTTGCTCTTTTGTCCGATAGTTCTTCGTTATAATTGAGGCTTCCTCGGGCATCCGTATGGCCATCTACTTCTACCGAATAACTGGGTTTTTGCTTCATCAAACGCGCTAGACGATTGAGCTCAAACTTAGCATCAGGACGCAAGTAATGCTTATCAAAGTCAAAGAAAATACAACGCAAACTAGGAATAGTTACAATTTCTACTGCTTTGGCAATGTAGGGCTTGATGGTATTGCCTGTTGCCTTGGGAGCAATGTACTGGCAAGTCATGTTGCACTGCGCTTGTAAGGCATCAAAATCAACAACACGTGCATTGACAAAACCGACTTTTATTACGATACTGCGTTTTGCTTCTGCATCCTCACGGCTATCTGCATCCAAGTAATAGCGGTAAATATAATTGACGTCTAGTGTTTCATAGACATTGGCAATTTCTTTGAAATGGCCGTCCTTTACAGGTTCTGCAAAAGCTGCTACTTCAACGGCATACTTGCCATTTTGTGCAAGAGCAAGTCCGCTAAAAAGTAGGAAAGTAAAAAGTATAATTATTTTGGACATAAATGGTGCTTTGTAGTGATGTGCTAGAATGGTAACCTTCAAAAATCTATCATAAAGATTAGAAAAAGCTAGTTTTATAGACTTTATACCCATAAAACGATTCTATTTTTAAAACAAAATAACCCTCAAATTGTTCATTTACGCCTAACCGAATTTTTCCTCGTACAAAGCTTTTAACGCCAGCATTTCATCTCGATGCTCGGCAGCGGTCAAGAAATCCATATCTTTAGAAGCGCTTTGCATTTTCTTCTTAGATTGATCAATCGCTTTTCCCAACTGTTCTTGGTTCATATACTGTACAACAGGATCTGCGGCTAGGTTGTTCGCTACCGCATCAGATTGTAGGTAGTTCTTGGAACCGATCACCACTGTTTGCCCCATAATTTCCTCTTTGGATTTTTTAATGGTCATGGGTGTAATGCCGTGTTTTTCGTTGTACGCTACCTGAATTTTCCGACGGCGCATGGTCTCGTCAATAGTGGCTTGCATGGAGCGGGTGATTTTGTCGGCATACATAATAACACGGCCATTCACATTTCTTGCGGCGCGCCCTGCTGTCTGTGTAAGTGACCGCTCGTTTCTCAAAAATCCCTCTTTATCAGCGTCTAAGATAGCCACTAACGCCACTTCTGGTAAATCTAGCCCTTCCCGCAAAAGGTTAATTCCAATCAACACGTCATACACACCTAAGCGCAAGTCCCGTAGAATTTCTACCCGCTCTAAGGTATCAATATCAGAGTGAATGTATTGGCATTTGATGTTGAGTCGCGAGAGGTATTTGGATAATTCTTCCGAGCTGCGTTTGGTGATGGTTGTAATTAACACCCGTTCGTCATTTTTGACACAATTGTCAATTTCTTCTAGTAAATCGTCAATTTGATTAATGCTAGGGCGCACACTAATCATAGGATCAATCAACCCTGTAGGGCGAATAATTTGCTCCACAATAGCTCCCTCTGTTTGCTGCAATTCGTAGTCCGCAGGTGTGGCGCTCACATAGACCACTTGGTTGGTGACGCTTTCAAATTCGTTGAAATTGAGCGGTCGGTTATCATAGGCCGAGGGCAAGCGGAAGCCGTGCTCCACCAAGGTGGTTGTTCGGGCGCGGTCACCTCCGTACATGGCTCTAAATTGAGGCAAGGTAACATGGCTTTCATCAATAATAATCAAAAAATCATCGGGAAAGTAATCCAATAAACAGAAGGGGCGGGCACCTGGTTGGCGGCCGTCAAAAAAGCGTGAATAGTTCTCAATTCCTGAGCAATAACCCAACTGGCGCATCATTTCTAAATCCAAGGTGACGCGCTCCTGTATGCGTTGTCCCTCCTCGTATTTGTGCTCGTCGTTAAAGAACTCAATCTGCTCGTGCAGCTCATCCTCAATATTGCGAATAATGCTTTGCATCTTATCCTTCTGCGCCACATACAAATTGGCAGGAAAAATTGCAATGGCATCTAGTTTTTCAATGCTCTTTCCAGAGGAAATTTCAATGCGCTCAATCTCTTCAATCTCATCACCCCAAAACGTAATCCGATACCCATCCTCTGTGTAGGGTAAGTTAATATCGACAGAGTCCCCCCGCACGCGGAACGTCCCTCTACTAAATTCAATTTCTGTTCTAGAATACAAACTATCAACAAGCATATACAACAGCTTGTTGCGACTCAATACTTGCCAAGTTTTCAAGCGAATGACGCTGTTTTTATAGTCGTCTGGATTACCCAAACCATAAATGCAGGAGACCGAGGCGACGACAATAATATCGCGTCGTCCTGAGAGCAGTTGCGAAGAGGTGCGCAAGCGCAGCTTGTCAATTTCCTCGTTGATCGCCAGATCTTTCTCAATGTAAGTGTTGGTAGCGACAACGTAAGCCTCTGGTTGGTAATAGTCGTAATAGGAGACGAAGTATTCTACCGCGTTGTCAGGAAAAAATTGCTTGAATTCGCCATAAAGCTGTGCGGTCAAGGTCTTATTGTGCGATAAAATAATGGTTGGGCGTTGTGTTTGCGCAATCACATTCGCCATCGTAAACGTCTTTCCCGAACCCGTTACCCCAAGTAAGCATTGGGCTTTTTCATTAGCATTAATACCTTTTACGAGTTTGCTAATCGCCTGTGGTTGATCACCCGTTGGCTTAAAAGGAGACTGCAAGTTAAATTTCATGTGCGATTTTTATTAGAATGATTTGGAGAAGCATCCCCAAAAATAAAAAATGCCTTTCTATATAGAAAGGCATTTTTTAAATTCTTTTAGTAGGAAAGTGGTGATTACTTCTCTGCTACTAATGTTGCTTTAGCTTTTGTAGTTTCTACAGAAGCGCTTGTTTTCTCTTCTGTAGCAGCTTTAGCTTTGGTACAAGTTGAAGTTGCACCTGCCTTAGACTTACAACAAGATTTAGTAGTAGTGGTTGCGTTTCCGCTTACCGCTGTTGCTGTAGCAGCAGTGGTTGATTTAGAACACGCCTTACCAGCAGTAGCAGTGCTTTTTGAGCAAGCTTTGCCATCTGCGGCTTTAGACTTGCAGCAAGACTTAGTAGTAGTAGCAGTGCTAACAGAAGTAGCGGTAGCTGTTTTAGACTTCGTGCAAGTTTTTGTAGTGTTGGCAGCCGCCGCTTTAGCAGCAGCATGTGGGCAACCTTGAGCAGAAGCAGTACCTAAAGAAGCAAAAGCGAAAAAGGCGAAAAGCAAAAATAAGTTTTTCATAGTTTGTTGAATTAAACGTTTGTAATAGAAAGATGTAGTAGGCGTGGTTATCACAAATTACTACAATTTCAATAATTATGCAAATTTGGAGCGCTGTTAACATAACAATAAGACAGCACCCTGATCTTCGTATAAAATTAACGCACGTTAACGGCAAACGCTGCTTTTAGGTGCGATAACTGGTTATTTTAGGTGGGCAATGGTGTCGGTGTTGCCATAAACCATCTGTCCCAATTCTACCTTAATATCGGCATCTAAGGGCAAAAATAGATCGACACGCGAGCCTAGTTTGATAAAGCCCATGTCCTCGCCTTGGCGAACTTGATCGCCTGCTTTGAGGTAATTGACAATGCGCCGTGCTAAGAAACCCGCAATTTGGCGCATGACCAACCGTTGCCCGTTGGGCAAATCGTAGGCCACTGTAGTACGCTCATTCTCTGTAGAGGCTTTGGGGTTCCACGCCATTAAGAACTTGCCAGGATGGTATTTGCTGTAGGCAATTTTGCCGTTGATAGGATTGCGGTTGACGTGTACATTGAGGGGCGACATGAAAATCGATACTTGAATACACGCTTCGTTCAAGAACTCATTCTCTTGCGTTTGTTCGATTACTACAATCTTCCCATCAGCGGGCGCATAAATCACGGCATCATTTTGAGCCGCAATAGGACGCTCGGGATTGCGAAAAAACTGCAAAATAAAGACCATTAATACAACGGCCAACGTAATCATTAGGACCTGTATGACCAGTAAGGTGCTGGGAACTAGTAAAATAGCAGACAGAATTAAAATTAAGGCAAGGAGCCCTACTAGCAAAATAGAAGGTGTGCCTTCTTTATGGAAACGCAACATAAGATCGATTGAATGATAAACGGCAGTGTCGCCAAATAAATGTAGACAGGAGGCTTTGCAGCAACCTATCGTTCCACACAAAACAACAAGCTAGCAAAGATGTTTGCAAAAGCTATTCCTTAAAAGGCCACAAATATACCTTTTATTTTTTGCTCCCAAGGATTATTGCGACAAATAAGCGGGTACAACCCGCGTCACCCTATTTAGCGCTTAGGAGGCTTGTAGTAGATCAAGAACTGTTGTGGATCGGTTTCTTTGAGCATTTTTTGTAAGGTTTTCAGGTCAATACTGCGCGCGTCGGCAGTCGGTTCCACTTTTTTAAATTCGCGCCGCCAGTGCTCCACATAAGCACTAACCATTTTGAAACCTAACCAAGAACCACTGTTACCTGGCAAATCTAATTGGGGCTTAAAAGGAGCCTTTCGTAATATATTTACTAATGCGCTTAGTTTCACTCTTGTACATCAATTCCTCCTTGCTCAAATATTCATACAAGGTCAATTCTCCACGCCGCATATATTCCATCTGAAAACTAGAAAAACCAAATTTGAGGCTGTCGGCAACTGTGGGCAATAGAATATCGGAGAGATAAAAGGTTTTTCCATTGTACAACATCAAATCAATGAGGTGGGTACCGCCCGATTCTCCGTAGAGCATCATCAAATTTTGGGCGACGGCATCGGCCGCTTTAGGCACCAAATGCTCCCGCGTACAAGTCCTTTGGTCGTATTGGGGGAGTTTGAGGGCGTTGTAAGGGGGATAACCCTGCCCCAAAGCCATATCTAACGGCAAGCCTACAAAACCCGATTCTAGTAGGGCAAAGCGATCGCCGTGGTAATCGGACAAATAAGCATAGGCTTTAGTAAGGGGCGGTTGCTCTGGAAAATAATATTGGTAATGGGTAGCCAACTCCTGCAATTGTGTTTTGACTTCGGGCAGGCTGTCGAATACCTGTTGTATGGTGTCATAAGTATAACGGGTATCGGGATGCTGCAAAAAGCCTTGTACGCGTTGCAAGCCTCTTGGGCTTGCAGAGGCCTGCAAAAAAGCTTGTAAATAACCCGTAGTAAATTCGGGATGCTGCTGCCCGCAACTGTTCTAAGCTAGCCGCTAATTGTGAGGTGTCCAGCTCAAAAAAGGCTCGATCAAAGCGAACCAAGTCGATCGAGGCGTTGATGCCTTCGGTGTTGGGGAGGTATTGTTTGTCCACAATAGTGGATTCACAAGAAGAAAAAAGCCCAGAAAGAAAGCTTAAGAGAAAAAAAGCATTCATTATTTTGGGTGTCTGCATATTGTTTATGATTTTGTTTTACAAAATTTGTTAGAAGCAATTTTTTGAAGGATAGGCGTTGTTGAATACGGTGAAACAACGAGTCGTACAACAACGATTAAGGCGCAGCAACTGTTTTTGCAGTAAAGGATCGTTTCTTTTTTTGCTTGTAGTTGCGTTGACCAACCTACTAATCGCTTCTTTCTTATAAATAATATAAAAGCTTTGACAACAAGATGCCCAATAGACTGTTTTTATTCCGTCTACCTAGACTTTTGCAAATTTTTACCGTAAACTTACCGCAAAGCAAGTAAGTTCACCTTATTTAATCATTGTGAAATGGCTCCAGGGTAACCAAGGCGCTCATTTCCTTACAAAAAGAATTCTAATGTTAAGAACAATCACTCTTATAACGATAATCCTAGCAAGTGTAGTATCTGCTAAGGCGCAAGGTCTCAAATTTGGCGTTCACGTCGATCCTTCCCTCTATTTTTTGACCAGCGACTATGCAAATGTAGACGGTGATGGCGCTAACTTTGGGGTAGCCCTTGGGGTAGAGGCCGCGTATGAATTTGACGGGACAGGCAACTATGCTTTGACTTTTGGGGCTGCTTTTAGCCTGAACAATGGGGGAACCTTATTGTACAAATACGGCGGTAATATTTTGCCCAACACAGAGTTTGACAACCGTAGTGCGTTTACCAACAACAGTGGAGATATTCCCAGTTCTGCTTCAGGCATTCCTTTGCAAGCCTATACAAAAATTAACCACCGAGTAAATTATGTAGAAGTACCCATCGGATTGAAATTGAGAACCAACGAGCTAGGTGACAGCTATATGCGTGCTTTTTTCCATATTCCAGTAGTCAAATTTATGATTCCTGTTTCGGCTGGCGCCAAAATTTTTGCTCCTGATGCAAGTGCCGATGGCTATTTGGATGACAATACCAATGACCGCTACGCCATTTCTCAAGAAACAGAATCGGTGACAGAGCGCAAAGCTTGGGGCGACGTTACTCCCATACAAGTAAGTTTAGGGGCAGGAGCAGGGGTCGAAATTTCCCCCAATTCGGATGGCGGCTTGCGTATTTATGCAGGCGTTTACTACCACCACGGTATTATCGATATGACTAGTGGCTTTACAGGTAAGACGGTATTTTCCTCTCCCGAAAATACCAACTCGCCCATTAATGAAACACAAGAGCGTAACCCAAGAAATACACAACATAACATTGGTCTTCGTTTA
Source organism: uncultured Saprospiraceae bacterium (assembly GCA_963837355.1). Taxonomy (GTDB): domain Bacteria; phylum Bacteroidota; class Bacteroidia; order Chitinophagales; family Saprospiraceae; genus Aureispira. The sequence goes on from CAWIMY010000002.1 coordinate 879,130, forward strand.
GGAGTTATTTTCTAAGAAGAATTATTGTACAAGAGCAGCTGACTTTTCCGTTATAGAAGGGAGGAGCCAGCTGCTCTATCTTATTGGAGACTCCTATAAAGTCCAAACATCTTGTTCAGAAAGGAAAATGAATGCCCGCTCGGCAACGGCTTCGTACTGCTCAGGATGATCGCCCAATACAATATGGGTAGTTGCTTTACCAATCTCATTGGTTACTTGCCATCCTCTTTGCGCCAGCTGCTCCAACTGCTTGCGCGCTGCAAAAGACACCAACCCCAAGATAGCAATAGAGCGCCCTGTAGGGCAGTTTTCCTTGGCTTGAGCCACTTGGGAGGCCAACAATTGCTGCCTCGCCAACTCCCGTACGACCGCTTCTTCTTGCTGTAACCCCGCAAACAATTGCAACAAACTCAATTCGGCAAAGGCCGCCGCGTCCTGTAATTCAAAGGCTAAAAATTGCTGTTGTTCTGGCTTGGAAGCTTGCAACAACCCCTCCTGCACCAAGGCTTCTAAAGGATACAAAGGGTCATTCGTAGAAGCGGCGACGCTCAAATATTCCAATAGAGGGAGTTGTTGTAGAATTTGGGTTAAGGCGGTGGGTTCCCAAGGGTTATTCTGAATATAGAGTCGTTTCAATTGGTGAATTTGGCCAAAACTTGGCGGCAGTACGGTCAACTGATTATTCGTCAAGTGCAAGACTTCTAAGGCTTGCCAAGTTTCCCAATTGTCGGGTAACTGCTGCAATTGATTGCCATCCAAATTGAGCTCCCGCACCTCATCAGGGGCGACCAAACCAGCGGGTAATTCCCCGAATTGATACCCACTCAAATCCAATAAATCAACGCGTGTATATTGCTTTCGAATAAGGTAAGGTAAGGCAAGCCGTTGCGCGGCTTCGGTGCCAAAACGAAATAAAAATGGCATTAGCTCTTGGTAGGTATCCTGAGGCAAAAAGAAGGAATGAATGGCTTGTGCCAACTCCTCGCAGGAAATGTGGCATTGCTGTAAAGCAGGGAGATGATCTTTAAAAATAGTAGCAATTGGCAATGGTATCCACTCCAATAAGGGGGGCAATCTAAGAACAGCAGGCGCGTACCGACGCAAAAGCGCTCTAGTTTCTCGCTCTGCCTGCACGGCTTGTTCCCACTCAAACCGAAAGGTCATCCAATACAAAATGGTAGACAACCGCTCGTCCCAGCCATTGCCCTTCAGCAATTCTAACGCCAAGGCTACATTGCTCAAATCGGGATGATAGGCCAACGTTTTGAGTTGTCCAATGTCAGAGGGTGTGTAAGGCATACCACTTAGAAAAAGATAAAACTATTCCCCTCAAAAGGAGTTTACAAGACAACACAGGGGAGAGTGGTTCTTGAATAGATGGAAGTGATGGTGTAGAGCGGTCTGTTCAAATGTAAACAAAACTCTAGAAATTGACAAAATAAACTGCCACGACTTATCTTCACCGTATTTTCCTAGTGTACCGTTCTTACCATCCTACTTTTTCCACGTTCTCGTAGAATTATTATCATGAAAAATATTGTTGCCATTCGTCTCTTGTTACTCGCTAACTTTATTTCGGGTATTGCCCAAGGGATCAGCATGATTTCTATTCCTGCTTATTTTGCACAAAGTGGACAGTCTAAGTGGTTCAATATTGCTTATGTAATTATCACGGTAGGGAGTTTGTTTTGGTCACTCTACGGCGGCACCCTGATTGATAAATATAACCGAAAGAACATTTTTTTGGCGCTGAATATTTTTAATGGGATCGCTATTGGAACCATTGCTTATTTGGAATACCACGGCATCGTTGCTACTAATCTATTAGCTGCGAGTGTGTTTGCACTGACCTTTTTGAATTATAACCTGCATTATCCTTGTTTTTATGCCTTTATGCAAGAAATTAGCGAGCGGGAGCATTACAGTAAAATTGCCTCTTACATTGAGGTACAAAGCCAGTTGGCAACGGCCTTGTCAGGTGCCGCCGCCGCACTGTTGATTGGTGGTGGTCTCCAGACCCAATGGTTTAGTGTAGAGCTAGAGCCGTGGAGTTTGGCGCAGATATTTGCCTTGGATGCGATGACTTACTTTGTAGCGTTGGCGATTATTTTTAGCATTCGCTTTGTACCAATCTCTGAGCGGAATGAAGAAGTAGGCTCTGTTTTTAAACGGTTACAAGTGGGGTACCAGTATTTGAGCGACCGCCCTTATATCTTTCTATTTGGGATTGTGACCCATGCAGTTTTTGTAGTTACGCTTTTGCACGTCTTTAATTTAGCCCCTTTGTATGTCGCACAAGTTTTAGAAGCACCCTCGCAAGTATTTGCCCTCTCAGAAGTCTTTTATGCCTTGGGAGCCATTACGGCTGGTGTCGCTATTCACAAGATTTTTGGGGCAATGACCTTTGTTAAGGCCATTATCATTCTAATGGGGATTACTATTTTAGAAATGGTGGGCTTGATTACGATGCGTTCCGTTTGGGTATTCTATGGTATTTCGCTTTTGTTGGGATTGACCAACGCTGGGATTCGTGTTATTCGCGTGTCTTATTTGTTTGAGGTGTTGCCCAACCAAGTAATGGGGCGCGCTAATAGCATCTTTTTTCTGACCAATGTTATTGCCCGTATTTTCTTTCTCAGCCTCTTTAGTTTGGCTTTTTTCCACGAGTCAGGGCAGGTAATCTACGCCTTTTTAGTGTTGAGCTTGTTTATTTTTGTGGGCATGGCGATTTTGATAATTTTTTATCAGCGCATTGTCCAAGTCCGACAGAAAGCATAACACAGTAGGGAGGTATATGCTGCCTCCCTACTGTGTTGTATATTAAGGAGCGGCTTTGATCTCCTCAGCGCGCTTATCGGCTTTCTTTCCTGCCACTTTAGCGCGGTTAATGCGCTCCTCGGCCAATTCGATTCGTGCTTCCGCGATGCGGATACGCTCTTCGGCCAATTTTATTTTGAGCGCAGTAGCGGCTCTAGCGCGAGCATCCGCTAATTCTTTAGCAGCGGCTTCGGCCAACAGGCGAGCGAGGCGTTCCGCTTCTGTTTCTTCTGGATCGACTTCTTCTTCGATGGGTACTTTTTTACCTTTAGAGCGGGCTTTAGCGGCATCGGCTAAGCGCTGTGCTTCTTCGGCTCTGGCTCTAGCTTCTTTGGCCAGACGCTGGGCATCCTCGGCACGAGCAATGGCAGAGAGTTCTTTAGAAAGAGCGTCGGCAACGATTATTTTGGCGATTGCCTCGGCTTCTTCGGCGCTGGCGCTAGTTTCTTTGGCCTTGGCTTCCAATTCTTTTTTGCGGGCTTCGGCCTCTCTGGCGCGGGCTTCGGCTTGTTTCTCTTCTGGGGTTCCTTTGGCCTGGATGGCTGCTTGAGCGGCCTCATTGGCTTTTATTTCGGCTTCGATAGAAGCGAGCTCTGCTTCTTTGGCAATAGCGGCCAACTCCTTGGCACGGGCTTCGGCTTCCTTGGCTCTAGCGCGGGCTTCGGCAGCGACCACTGCAGAATACTTGGCGCGCTCATTGGCCTGTTCTGCTGTAATTTCTGCTTTTTCCGCTTTGGTTTGGGCGCGTTTGGCTTCGGCTACAGCCCGCAACATCCAATCTGCTTCGGAGACATAGATGGTGGCGTAATCAGGCCCTAAGCGTCGTATTTTCATGCGGTTACTTTTATTGTCTCCCAGCGGGTTGCGGGTAAGCTCTAGCTGTCGCAACGAGAAAAGCGGATGCGGCATTCCTTTTTCTTTATAAAAACAATCGGGCAATTTTTGCAGCTCGTTATCCTTCAAAAACAAATAAGCCAAGTTTTCTAATTCACACAATTCATCAGGCAATTTACGCAAGTTGTTGTGGTCCAAACTCAATATAATGAGTTGATCCAAACTACCAATGGTACGTGGAATTTTGGTGATGTTGTTATGCGAGAGGTAAAGACGCTTGAGATTTTTGAGGTAATTTAAACTATCGGGCAAATCGTCGATGAAGTTATTATTGGCTGCTAAGGTTTGCAAATTGCTCAAGCCAATAATGCAAGAATCGGGAATGCTGGTAATGAGGTTTTCTTGTAAGAAAAGGACTTCTAGTTTTTTCATACGCGCCAAGCAACTCGGAAAAGCTTTGAGTTGGTTGTGCTGCAAATAGCATTCGGTCAACAGTTTCAATTGGCTGATGGTATTGGGCACTTCCGTTAGTTGGTTGTTGTCCAAGTCCAAAATCCGCAGCATTTTGAGTAAGCCAATCGAAGAGGGCAAGGTGGTTAAATTGTTTTCTGACAAGTGGAGTTCCTCCAATTGATTGAGTAAACCCATGCTTTCGGGAATATTGCTAATGACATTCTGACCCAAGTACAAATGCTTTAAGTTGACCAATTGAATGACGGGTTTGGGCACCGAGCGCAAGTTGTTGTTGGCGAGATTAAGGGTAGTCAGGGCGCGGTTGGAGCCAATGCTTTCTGGAATTTGCGACAACTGGTTGCTGCCTGCATGGAGCACTTTGAGCGCGCGTAATTGACCGATTTTTTCGGGTAGGAGATTGATTCTATTCTTATCAATATACAATTCTTTCAGGTTGCTAAAATTGACGATGCCTTCGGGAATGTCTTCTATTTTATTAGCACTTAGAATAATCATTCGCAAAGCAGTTAATTGCTCAAAACTCGGTGGCAAAGCGCGAATATCATTGCTATCGGCTCTCAAAATTTCCAAACCTTTCCAGTTACCCATTTCGTTGGGTAGGGTTTTAATCTTGTTGTTTTGTAAGGTCAGCATCTGCAACCCTTTGAGGGCACCTAAATTATCATCCAGTACTTTGATCTGGTTATTCTCAATTCTCAATTCTTCCAAATAGACCAAGTTCTTTAGACTTTTGGGAAGCTCGGTGAGTTGATTGTGGCTCAATACCAAGACCCGCAAGTTGGGCAAACGGTCAAAAACATCGGGAAGTGTCTGTAGATCATTGTGGGACAAATCTAGATGCACCAATTTTGGCAAATAACGGAGGCTGTCTAAGGTATAATACGACTTGCTTCTCTCCAGTTGGTCGACTTTGGTGCGGTAAGCTGCGACCTTTTTTTCGCGGTTGCTAATACGGCCACTGCCACTACGTACTTGATTGATGGTATCTTGTAAGCGCGAAAGCTGGTCGTCAATACTCAGCAAACGGTCGCCCATACCTCGCAATTTGAGCTTATAGACTTCGTCGGGCTTTTCGAGTGCCAAGCGGAGAGAGGTGAAGACGTATTTTCTGTTGAGGGCAACCTCTAATTCTTTGGCCTCCAAGACTTGCGCTTGACTAATAAGGACATGGCACAAGCAATACAAGGCGATGAAAAGAATTCTCATGGTAGCAAACGTTTTTTGTCAGTAATTTGGAAATAGTCGCTAAATGAGGTGTTCCAGATGAGCTGGAAAACAACGTTTAGAACAGGGGAAAATGGACGGGCTGACTTACGGTCTAGCAATGTGCTGTCTCCGTAACGCCTTTGACCCTCTAAAATATCAAAAAAAAAGCGCTTAGAACAACAATGGCTTATAATATAGCAGTCTCCCCCTATTTTTTATAGCGGGTAGAACTAAGCGCACTCTACTTTTTGGCAGCGATCCCACAACTCAAAGCCCTTCCAACTGTTAAGTGAATAGAGCCAGCGTCCAGTAATTGAGAGAAAGACGAAGGGCGGTAAGCCACAAAAAGTAGAAAAAAAATAGTATGTTGCAGCAGTATAAAGTGGCTCAATCAACTTCCCTTAATAGAAATACAACAGCCTTATGGCGCGCGAAAGTCGTGGCCTAGCCACCGCCGACAGCGGTGCCCTTGTGTTAGTACATTTGATATGAAACAAATTCTCCCTATACTTTGGATTGCCATCGGGTTGCTCCTTTTATCGTTCATTGGTGTCAAGAATCATCCTAGCAAAGACAATCGGATGGTGATTGTCAAACACCGCCCTAGTTGGCACATTGAATTTTATTCGCCTATAGGTAATTCTAAAAAGCTACTGGAGGAACTATCTTCTGAAGAGCAGCGCCAAGAACAGCTTTACCAACAATATGTCAAGCGCTCCGAGCCACACACCATTGATAACAGCGCGTTGCTGTTTTTTCAAGTCGGTGTTTATTTGATCGTGCTCAACCTACTGAAACTAATTTTCTTTCGCCGAAAATACCGTTTTAAATTGGGGCGATTTATTTCCCTCAATCTCTTGGGGTTTGCCGTGGCCTTGGGAATGTATCAAATTTATTGGAGCAAAGAAATGGCTTTGAGTATGGTGGTCGGCTTACAGGTTGTGCTCAATCTTTTATTAATTTTTCCACGCTTGCGCAAAAACGCCCGTTAGCGGTCTATTATAACTATGAGTAAACACCAACAACATCCCCCCAACCACCTCCTCGAAGAAACGAGCCCTTATCTCCAGCAACACGCCTATAATCCTGTCGATTGGTATCCGTGGGGAGAAGAAGCCTTGCAACGCGCCCAAAAAGAGGATAAACCCATCTTGGTAAGCATTGGCTATTCTACCTGCCATTGGTGTCACGTAATGGAGCGAGAATCCTTTGAAAATGAAGAGATTGCCACCTACATGAACGCACATTTTATCAATATAAAAATAGACCGAGAGGAGCGTCCCGATTTAGATGCGATCTACATGGATGCCGTACAGTTGATTCAAAATGGGCAGGGCGGTTGGCCGCTCAATTGTTTTTTATTGCCCAATAAGCAACCCTTTTTTGGAGGCACTTATTTTCCGCCTACTCCTGCTTATCAACGCGCCTCTTGGCCGCAGGTCTTAGAAAACATCAGTACCGCTTTTCGCGAACGCCGCAGCGATGTGGAAGCCCAGGCGGGTAAGTTGATGAGCTACTTGAACAAAGCACAGGAGCAGTTTCAAGCACCCAGCAAAGAGGCCGTAGCGCCTGCTGTTGATCGCCAACAATTGGACACAATTTTTGAGCAATTGCAGCAAAATTTTGACGAAGAGAATGGCGGTTTTGGCGGTGCGCCTAAGTTTCCAGGTACCATGGCCTTAGAATATTGTTGGCGCTATCATTTGGCGACGGGCAACGTAGCCGCGCGCAAGCATCTGTTATTGTCCCTAGACAAAATGTGCCGTGGAGGAATTTACGACCACTTAGGTGGCGGCTTTTCGCGCTATACCGTCGATGAACGCTGGTTGGTTCCGCATTTTGAGAAAATGTTGTACGACAATGCCCTATTGGTAAGCCTCTTGGCAGAGGGCTATCAATTGAGTCACAAACCGTTGTACCGCCAGCATATCGTAGATACTTTGGCTTGGGTAGAACGAGAAATGAAAGCGCCAGCAGGTGGTTTTTACTCGGCACTAGATGCAGATTCGGAAGGGGTAGAAGGCAAATTTTATGTTTGGTCAAAGGCCGAAATAGAGAAAGTGCTAGGCGAGAATGCCGATTTGTTTTGTCGGGTGTATGATGTAAGTGCCGAAGGCAATTGGGAAGAAAAGAATATTTTGAATTTGCCCGCGTCCTTAGAGGAGGTTTTGCAGCGCTTGGGAGAAAAACAAGAGCAGGCCGCTCAATTGGAGCAGTTTTTGCGCGATTGCCGCGCACAACTATTGGCCGCCAGAGCCGACCGTATCCGTCCTGGCTTGGATGACAAAGTCTTGCTCGACTGGAATGCTTTGATGGTCACGGCTTATACCAAAGCCTATCGCGCGTTGGGAATTCCCGCCTATTTGGAAACGGCCAAAACGGCAATGGATTTCTTGCTCCACAATTTCCGCATAGAACCAGATGAGTTGGCGTTGTACCACAGTTACCACAGTGGCAAAACTAAGAATCCTGCTTTTTTAGATGATTATGCCTTGCTGATTGCGGCCTTGCTGGAGTTGTATCAATGTACCCAAACCGAGCGCTACAAAGACTTGGCGGCAGAATATACCAAATGGGTCAACAACGAATTTTGGGATGTCAAGCAGCAGTTGTACTACTTCACAGCGGCGACCCAACAAGATGTTTTGTTGCATAGAAAAGCCATTTATGACGGCGCTACGCCTGCGGGCAATAGTGTGATGGTACACAATCTACAGCGCTTAGGAATTTTACTAAACAAACCCGCTTACCGCGAACAGGCGGGCACTATGCTTGCTTTGTTAGAGGACAATATTCTAAAGTATCCGTCTTCTTTTGGAAACTGGGCAGGAGCCTTATTGACGGAAGTATATCCTATTCGTACGGTAGCTGTTTTGGGAAAAGAGGCAGTAGGGGCGCGCCGAATTTTACTACAACAGCCATTGCTAAATGTTTATTTAAGTGTTGATGAAGCCTCTCTAAAAGCCGCTAATGCTGACGCGGATTTGCAACTGGTTATTTGCGAGAATTTTGCCTGTGGTTTGCCAACACACGATGTACACGACGCTATAGAAGCCTTAAAACGATAGTTGATGAGAATAGCGGTCAATACGCGGTTTTTGATGGAGGGCAAGCTGGAAGGCTTGGGCTGGTTTACGCATGAAACCATGAAACGCTGGGTAGAAGAGCATCCCGAACACGAGTTTATTTTTATTTTTGACCGTCCTTTTTCTTCGCAATTTATTTTTGGGAAGAATGTAACAGGGGTGGTCGCTTTTCCGCCTGCTCGTCATCCTTTACTGTTTTATTGCTGGTACGAATGGAGTATTCCGCGTATTTTGCGCCAGCACAAAGCAGATGTATTTGTCTCGCCCGATGGTTTTTTGTCGCTGCGTACAAAAGTACCGACGCTGATGGTGTTGCATGACATTGCTTGGAAGCACTTTGAAGGGCACGTTAATTTCAGCACCTTCCAATACTACAACCATTATGTGCCTAAATTTGTCGAATCGGCAGGACGTATAGCCACTGTTTCCGAATATTCTAAACAAGATATGGTGGAGAGTTTTGGGGCTGATCCACAAAAAATTGATGTGGTCTACAATGGTAGCCACGAGCGTTATCGTGTATTGAACAGTGCCGAAAAAACAGCCATTCGCATACAGTACAGCGAAGGAAAACCCTACTTTTTATATGTTGGCTCGATCCACCCCCGCAAAAATGTAGAGCGCTTACTCCAAGCCTTCAACCAATTCAAAAAAGCTACCCAGTCGCCCCTCAAATTGCTAATTGTTGGGCGCAGAATGGGTAAAGGCAGCCCCATTGAACAACTTTTACCAACCTTAGAATACGCCCAAGACATTCTATTTTTAGGCTACTTATCCACGGATGTCTTGCCACAAGTGGTTGGTGCAGCTTACGCACTAACTTATGTTTCGCTCTTTGAGGGCTTCGGAATTCCTTTATTAGAGGCGTTGTACTGCGACGTGCCTAGCATTACTTCCAACACTTCTTCTATGCCCGAAGTAGTGGGAGAAGCAGGGTTGCTGGTCGATCCTACTTCCATTGATTCTATCGCGATCCAAATGCAACGGCTATGGGATCAACCTGCTCTACGTCAATCATTAATAGAAAAAGGCCGCGTACAACGCCAGTTATTTTCTTGGGAGCAAACTGCCCAAAAACTCTGGCAAAGTCTGGAAATATTGCTAGAACAATCGACTACTTAATAATGTTATTCTAATAACAACCATTTCTTTAAGACGGTACAAAAACTGAAAAAAAATCCCCTTATTGCAACAATGTTGCAGTAAGGGTTGTATATTTGTGACACTACTAAACATTGTGAAGAGCGGGTTGCCGCGACTTCCTATTTTTTTGCTACAAAATTATCAATCATGCGTACCCTTTTCCTTCCCGCCGCTTTTTTGTTATCCTTGTTTGCCTTGACTTTAGGTTCTTGTGAAAAAAAGGATCCTATTATTCCAAACGAAGAAGAGGTCATTACAACACTAGTATATACCCTAACGCCTAATAACGGCGGCTTACCAGTTATATTTAGCTTCTCGGATCCCGATGGAGATGGTGGTGATGCTCCTGTACTAACGAATGGTACGTTGCAAGCCAATATGCTTTATACAGGGGAATTAACCTTGTTCAACGAGACAGCTAAACCCACAGAAAGTGTCCATACAGAGGTATTGGCAGAAGGATTAGAGCACCAAGTGTTTTTTGAAAATACCTTGACCAATGCGACTATCAGATATACCGATCAAGATACGGATGGTAATGCGCTTGGTTTGATGACAGAATTGGAGACGAGAGGTGCCGAGCAAGGAACTTTAACTATTATTTTGAAACACAATCCCGATAAGACAGCTACTGGTGTAGCGATTGACAATGCCGCGCCAGCAGGTGGCGAAACCGATATAGAAGTACAATTCAATGTGGGTATTCAGTAAAGTACTCTTTCTGACCATACTCTGGAGTAGCTTGGCTACTCCAGCAACTGCCTGTACCACCGTTTTAGGGGGCTACATCATAGAAGCCAACAGCCAAAAGCCGTTGGCTTTTGTGACGGTGGTGGTCTCGCAAACAGGGCAAGTTGCCTTGAGCGACAGCCTAGGGTATTTTGAGGTATTGGTAGAATGTGAGGGCTTGCAGCAATTAGAATTTAGTTATGTTGGTTATACCAGCCAAGCAATGCAGGTTTCTTTGCCAATGGATAGTATGCTGATTTTGGAATTACACCCCAGTATTATTACTCTAGAAAATGTAATGGTGACCGCTTTACAAGCTCCCAATCAAAGTTATCAATCGAATGGCTTAGACAGCCAAGCCATTGGCGACCGCGCCTCTAGTAATTTAGGGAATCTGTTGGGGACATTGGCAGGGGTGAGTGTCCTCAAAAATGGAAGCAATATCGCCAAGCCAATCGTACATGGGTTGTACGGCAACCGCCTAACGTTGCTCAACAATGGCGTTGCCCAAAGCGGGCAGCAATGGGGAAATGATCACAGCCCTGAGATTGATCCCTTGGCCTCCAACGAAATTCGGGTATTGCAAGGCGTACACAGTTTGCAGTATATGGGTGCCAATTCGGGTACGGTGATCCTGCTTTCGCCCAGCGCTATTGGAAAAGCCGAAACTTGGCGTTTTAGAGGCCGCTATTTTTTAGAATCTAATGGCTGGACCAATGGGCTACACTTGGCCGCGCAAGGCGCAACGCCCTTTTTATCTTGGCGCGTCAATGGCACCCTACAAAAAGGCGGCGATTTGCGCGCGCCCAATTATTGGTTGACCAATACAGGACAACAGTCGGGCAGTGCGTCGTTGCAGTTGGAACGCAACTGGTCGCCCAAGGTTTTGACAACGCTTTATGCCAGTCTTTACAGAGCAGAATTGGGCGTTTTGAGAGGGAGCCATGTTGGTAATTTAACAGATTTACGCAGTGCCTTTCAGCGCGACGAGCCCTTTTTTACACGTCCCGATTTTAGCTATGCGATCAATGCCCCTAAGCAGGGCGTTCAGCATTATTTGGTCAAACTAACAACGGCCCATCAATTAAACAAGCAACAACAACTGACGTATACGGCTGCTGCCCAGCTCAATGACCGCCAAGAATTTGATGTACGGCGCGGCAATCGCTCCGAAAAACCTGCTTTGAGTTTGGAGCAGTGGTCGTATTTTTTGGAAGGGCGTTATGAGCATCAATGGACAAGCAGTACCCAGTTGTCTGCAGGTTTACAATTTAATTATATTGACAATACGAACCGCCCTGAAACAGATATTTTACCTCTTATTCCAGATTATACCCATGCCCGTGTGGGTGCTTTTGTAACGGCGCATAAGTTGTGGCGGCGCTCTCGATTGGAAGCGGGTGTTCGGTATGATGTACACCAACAACAAGTTGCGACGATTAGTAGTAGCTTGCCCCGACAGATTGAGCGCTATGCGCCTACTTTTCATACCATTAATGCGGCGTTTGGTTGGAGTTATGCGGTGGCTTCGATGGTAGACATGACGCTTGATGGGGGGTATTCTACTAGAAACCCTGCGATCAACGAGTTGTACAGCAATGGTTTGCACCAAGGGGTTAGCGGCATTGAAGAAGGGGCGACCGATTTGGATTTGGAGCGTTTGGCGCAAGCTAGGATGGGTTTGAAAGGACGTTTATTAAAGGGTTTGACCGTACAAGGGTTGTTGTATTATCAGTATTTTGATAATTACATTTACTTGCAGCCACAGGCTGAAACGCGCTTGACGATTCGCGGCGCGTTTCCTGTCTTTCGCTATGAGCAAACGCGTGCGCATATCTACGGCGCGGATATTGGCTTCACTTGGAATATGAATGAATGTTGGAGGTTGGGGAGCAGTTACAGTTATCTTCGTGGTGCCGATTTGACGCAAGAGCGCGCCTTAATTAACATGCCGCCTAGTAATTGGCAGAGTTATTTGGCCTACCATATTGCCCCCAATTGGAAGATGGGTTGTAGCCAATTGCAGCAGTTAGAAGTACGGTTGCAGCACCATTATGTGTCAGAGCAGCGGTATTTATCGGAAGTGCAAGATTTTTTGCCCCCGCCCCCTGCTTACCATTTACTACAACTATCGGCTGCGGCTACTATTCAAACAAAGCAATTGCAAACCCGCTTAGTTTTGCGGGTCGACAATTTACTCAATACTCGCTACCGCGACTACCTCAATCGCCAGCGCTATTTTGCGGATGCCCAAGGCATCAATGTAGTGTTGACAGCCAGCGTCTCGCTCGCGCCCCCTTCCTCCAACTAAAACAGCTGTGCATATAAGGGTGGCCCCAGAATCAAGAAACCTACTAAGGCCGCTCCAATCGACGAGAGCAACACCGCCGCCGCTGCAATATCTTTGGCTTTGCCAATGAGCGGATCCTGTTCGGGCGACACTTTATCTGCCAAATACTCCACGGCCGAGTTGAGTGCTTCCGTAGACAACACAAAGGCGATACAGAGTACCAATAGTGCCCATTCTAATCGAGAGATTTGTAAATAAACACCTAAAGGAATAACTATTGCCGTTGCTAAGGCGTGAACTTGGGCGTTGGGATGGTTCCAAAATAAATCTTTGACCCCTAAAAAGGCCCATTTGAAACTGTGTAGTCTAGCTTTTAGAAAGGAGCGCAGTGGCATGGTTGCTGTGGTTGATTTTTGGTAGTTCCTAAGTTAGGCGCAATAGTTGGTAGCAATAGTTTGGTAGCAATAGTTGGGTGCAATTGCAATTGCGCCCAACTATTGCTACCAAAAAAAAGCCAAAAAATACCTTTTCTCCCGTAGAAAAAACGATACCTTTCGGCTAATGGGTTACTGTATTGTTAGAAGGGAACTGCCTTTTATTCACCTACTTAAAAGCGTGTTGCAGGGCAGCCCTTTTTGCGATTGCGATGACGGCGCTTGAAGCGGTCAATACGTTTTTTGTAGAGTTTGCTTCTTTTGGTATAGCCGCTGGTTTGCTCCGAAATTAGGGGCGCGTATTTTTTGGGTGGTTGGGACATATCTCTCTCCTCCGAGGGCTCGGATGTGGTGACGACAGTTGTTGTTTCGGTGTTTGTGCCGCATTTTTCTTGAGCCTGCAAAAGTGGCTGGCTACAGAAAAATAGAACCCCTATCCAGAGGCCGCAGGAAGTTATAAAGTGGTTCATAAGCAGATAGTTTAGTGATGGTGGATGGAATCAATGGTCGCTGATTCAAAGGCATACTAAAAGCCCCTCTATATAAGTAAACGTAGGTGAAAGGCATTATGTCTAGTTGTTAGAACGCAAAGGAGTGATTTAGTTACGCCTTTAGAGTGAATAAAGGATATTTTTATCTTTTTTGACAAAAATAACACTGTTTTGCGAATATAAAATGCCCGTTTCGACATCAAATCAAAACGGGCAGTATTAAAATTAAAACCCCACCCACTTACTGCGCGATCAACCGTCCCGCATGTAAGAAATGCCCATCGCCCTCCAAGCGATAAAAATAAACGCCCGCTTGCAAGCGCTTGCGCTGCAAAACAATTTCTTGTGCGCTGTTGCTGGTCTGCACTTGCTCGACGAGTTGCCCCAAGGCATTGTACACCTGCAAAGTCAAGGTTTCGTAAGAACGGTCGCCTTCGACGCGTAGCGTGGTGGCTTGGTCAAACGGATTGGGAAAAGCCGTAACGGTTATGGCATCGCCTTGTTCTAGCTTGGGCAAATCGGTAAATACAATAAAGTTTTCGCCAATGGTATGGAAGGTGGTATTGGTAATAATCGGCGGATTTCGATCAAAGTAAATTGCTGCGGTGTTGTGAATGACGGTTCCGAGGGGATTGTTAGGTTGTTGTTTGATTTTGAAATCAATAAAGCCTTGAGAAGCGGCCATGTTACTACTGCTATCAGGTAATCGAATATTGTCGTACGTTACTTTTAGGACATTTGGATGGATTAATTCCCACGTATAAGCATGACTAGAAACCGTAGGCACTACCGTTAGAGGATCTAACAGAGGCGATAACGTGTCTAGCAAGACTACGTCTTCGGCATAGGAAGTCCCTGTGTTTTGAAAGCGGATGCGGTATTTTAAGGCTTCGTTGACGCGGATATAGTGCAAGCTATCGTAGCCAATCGGAAAGCCCTGCTTGTCATTGGGGTCATACGCTCCTACATTTCGTTGGCAATCCATTCCTGTAAAGGGGCTTCCTTCATCCATAGAAAAGACATTAACCAGTCCCGTAATTACGGTGTTGTTGAGGGCGGTATCCAAACAGCCTTCTACTGAAGCCGAAGCCGTTAAGCCCCAAGGGTAACCCACAGGATGGTCTACCTCTGCGCGGTAGAAGTTTCCCGTAGCGGGGTAGTAGCGCCAAGGGGTTGAAGCACCTACGGACAAGTTATTAACCGTCGTTCTAAAGTAAGTGGTATTATTGCCAAATATCCGATAATTTCGCGGTACAGTTAAGGCTTGATGCCCCAGATTGCGCACTCGAAAAGACACTGAATCATTCTGACATCTGCCTTCTACGACCAGCCGTGCCCCTGTCCAGCTAAGGCAATCTAGGTCAGGTGTTGGATAAATGTTAGCGGTAGTACAATGAGTAAAACCTCTATTATCTAAGTGGCAGAGTGAGTCCAACAGGGCAGTAATAGTAAAGGTACTACACGTATTAGGGGCAAGGTTGCCCACAAAGAAACGGTAGGTATCTTGGCGATGCTGTACGATTGGAATCGAAGCGGTAGCCGCGCTAAACAAAGGATCAAGGATTACTTCTATATAAACCGAATCTACGGCAACAATCCCTTGATTACAATAATGCACGTGATAGGTATTGTTAGTACAATGCCGCAGAGTTTGCGCCCCTATATCAACGGATAAATAAGGACAAGAAGCTGATAGATTTACTGGAATGTTTTTTTGGAGTAGTACTATACTACTAGAGATGAATAGACTATCGGTGTAACAACTATCCAATGCAAAATAATTGTGATAAGGTTCAACAGTATAGCCACTGCTGGAGTCCACCAAGAAATAATATTCGCCCGCCGCGCTAGTTCTCGTGACCCAAGATTGGGTGCCCTGTCGAAGGACGATGACCTGATTGGCAAACAACGGCTCGCCGATGTCCCACTCGCAGTTTCCACTAGTGTCTTGGTACAGTCGCCCTAACAGATGGACGCTACCTGGTGGAACAATGGTAATAGTAAAGGATTGTAAGCCAACTACAGGGCAGTGATTATCGTTAAATGTCAGGGTGAAATTACGGTATTGGCTAACGATGCCTAAGTTGATTTCGACAGTCAGTTGCGTAGGACTTGTAGCCGTCGTTTGAATGGTCGCATTGGAATAAACCTGCAAAATATTGGAAGCATTGGTATCTAACCAGATAGAATCTAGCGGACTCGCATCACTCAGTTCAAGACGCAAAATAGTTGCCCCATTGCTATTGGCTACAAAGGTTCTATTGTTGCCTTGCGCTTGCCAAGCACCATTAACAAAATCAAAGGTACTGTCTATTTGAGTAGACGGATTGTTGGCATTGACTACCTGAATTACTGTGCTAAAGGTAGTTGAACCAATGAGTTGTCCCTGTCGGTATTCATCTACCGCAATACATAATATAGAAGTGTGTGCCTGAGTACTAATGAATGAAACCTCTCCTGTACGAGAATTGATGTGAAAGGTGTTCTGTGCCGTGGAAAAGGGGGAGGCATTAGAATAAGTGGGGCCATACACTGAAGTACTATTATTTGAAGTAGTTGGATCGGTGACTCGATAAACCAATGAATCTCCATCAGGGTCTCTCATACCACAGGAAATATGTTGTAGGCTATTGGAATAAAAAGTATAGGTAGGGTGATAATCCATTACAGGAGAATTATTGACACAGATAGCAGTATCTAGGATAAAGAACCCCGATTTGGCCCACGCATAGGCAGACCTGTTACTTCTCACATTATCAAGGTAGTAGATATCACTAGGAGCACTTGCTCTGAATTCCCAACCACATTGAATAGGAGGAAATGTTAGGATCCCTCTATAAACACTTACTTCCCGATCTGAAAGAGAAAAACAATTCGGTGTGACATTATTACAGTCAATACCAATACTATACCTATTTATCAATGGTAGGTTGGCACCTAGAAATGTATTAGTAGGAGTAGTACAATTATTAGGAATACCTCTTACACTAATGATGGATCCAAGAGGAAGGTTGCCACAGTCTGTATAAGATCGAACGGTGATTTCGTATTGATTGTTGCCAAGACAAACATAATCCAACTGTGCCCCGAGTGCATGGTTAGCATTAGTCCAGTAGGCTTGTAATAAAAGTAAGCTAAGTAAAAATAATTGTTTCATAAAGGGTAAAGTTCTTAATGGTGAAAGTATAGTAAATTGTTCTTGTGCTTTTTTTATAACGGTAGTTTAGAGTAAAATGCTGCTTTTTAGAATAAAATAAAAGAACAATAAAAAAGGTTACCTAAGTCTTAGACCTAGGTAACCTGGGTTTCTAATAAAGCAACTAAAACCAACCCACTTACTGCGCGATCAAACGCCCCGCATGTAAGAAATGCCCATCGCCCTCCAAGCGATAAAAATAAACGCCCGCTTGCAAACGCTTGCGCTGTAGAACAATTTCTTGGGCGTTAGTGCTCGTTTGCACTTGCTCGACCAACTGCCCCAAGGTATTGTACACTTGCAAAGTCAGGTTCTCATAAGAACGATCGCCTTTGACGCGTAGCGTGGTGGCTTGGTCAAACGGATTGGGAAAGGCCGTAATGGTGACGGCATCGCCTTGCTCTAGCTTGGGCAAGTCGGTAAATACAATAAAGTTTTCGCCAATGGTATGGAAGGTGGTATTGGTAATAATCGGCGGATTTCGATCAAAGTAAATTGCTGCGGTGTTGTGGATGACCGTTCCTATTGGGTTGTCGGTTTTTTGTTTGATTTTGAAATCCACAAAACCCTGTGAGGCTAAGGAATCATCTTGTGCAGCAGGCAATTGAATGTTGTTAAAATAGAACTCTAAAATGCGGCCTTCTTTCAAGCGCCAGTAATACGCGTGGCTGGCTACCGAAGACACAATGGTGGTCGGATTTAAATCCCAAGATAGGGTGTCGATCACGACGACATCTTGCGCGAAGAAGGTACCCGTGTTTTGAAAGCGGATGCGGTATTTCAAATCTTCATTGGCCTTGATGTAGTGCGCAGTACTGTAGCCAATCGGAAAGGCTTGTTTGTCATTGGGGTCATAGCTGCCTACGTTGGGCTGGCAATCGGTGGCCAAGTAGGGTAAACCTTCATTCAAAGAAAAAATGTTCACCATACCCGTGCTGACAGAACCGCCGAAATTGGCACTGTCTAGACAAGCTTCTACGACGGTAGCCGTCGTCGCTCCCCACGGATAATAGAGTTCTTGCTCTATTTCTGCGCGGTAGGTTTGTCCCGTGGCGGCATAGCTGACCCACGGCGAGCTAGCACCTGCGGCTAAGTTGACCCAATCGCCTGTCAAGAAGGTTGTATTGTCAATAATAAGGCGGACAGGGCGTACCGTGGACATAGCTTGTTGGCCTACATTGTGTACGCGGAAAGCAACTGAATCGTTGAAGCAGCGTCCTTCGATTTCTAAGCGGGCACCAGGCCATGCGTTGCACAGGATATCGGGATAAATATGCGCTGTGGCACAGTGGTTGAAGCCTCGGATTGAGAAATCGCAAGCGGTATCTAGTACGCCTACAATTTGGAAGCTGCCACAAAATCCAACAGGAAGACTATCCAAATCAAAGGTATATACATTGCCGCTTTGGCTAAGAATAGGCAGGGTAGTGCTGTCAACCACAAACAGCGAATCCAAGGTTACGGTGACAGAGGCATTGTTGGCCGTGACATTGCCATTGTTACAATAGCCGACGACATAAGTAGATTGTTGGCAATGGACAAGGGCTGCCGCACCAATATTGACTTGCAACAAAGGGCACCAAGCGGTTACTTGTACTGGAACTTCTAAGTAAACCGTTGGGTTGCTAGCGGTAATGGTAAACGATTGCAAAGTTGGACAGAGTTGATTTAAACTAGAAGTCGGAACATAGGATAGGTTATAAGTACCTGTATCAATAACCATCGAAAAGTTGCCTTGTCCATCTACAGGAACGCTCAAAATGGCATTGCCTTTGCTGATGTACAACTGGCCACCAGCAGGCGTATTTTCGGAAGCATCCGCCAAGCAATTGCTGTTATCATCTATAAATAAACGTCCGCTAAACTGCGCGCAATTCGCACGAGCTACTAAGTCTATTCCAAAGGTTTGCAAATTGACTACAGGGCAAGCATCGTCGCTAAATCCTAGCGTGAAACTGCCAATTTGAGCTACAGGAAGGGTTATTTCTACGCTTAGTTGATTGGCGGTAGCACCAGCAGTCGCTTGGATAACCGCATTGGGATAGGTTCTCAACAAGGAAGAATAGATCTCACTTATCAAAATAGAATCGCCCAAATCTATATCCAACAAATCCAGTTTAAAGGTCAAGGACTCTCCAGGACAAACGTCGAATGTAGTGTTGGTACCTTGTGGCTGCCAAGTACCATTGACCCATCTGGAGACTTGATTCAAGGCGACCGCATTGTTATTATTACAAGGTACAACAGCTATTTGTAAGGTGCGCTGGCTTTCGCCAATGAGCTGCCCGTTGCGGTATTCTTGTACTAGAATATCGGCAATGCCGACTTGTTGACCCGCTGGTGTAAACATGAATTGACCACTACTGGGATTGATAGGAAATCCCCCTGTCGTTAATAGGGGTTGGGTGCCACTAGTCGATGCCATATACATTACTGGTTGATTGGCAGATTGCAAGGAAGGCACTAAGCTATAGGCCAAAGAATCCCCATCAGGGTCGATCATCGTGTTCGATACATTTTGTAAGCTGTTGTCACAAACAACAAAAACAGGGGTGCTATTAAAATAGGGGGCGCTGTTGTGTCCAATAGTAGAATCCAACAAAGATGTGAAGACGTAAATGCTAGCGCCAGCTGGGTTAATAATCGTTGTAATCGCATTATTGCGACAACAACTCTCATAAGAGGCTCTCCATTTACAGCCTTGAAATTGACTCAAATTAATGCGGCCTTTGTAAATGTGTTCTTCATATCCTATACCATTGCTGGCAGGGTTGGAACAGCTATTTTGTCCTGCGGAGTCGGAACATAGAAGTGGAATCTCTCTTTGGCTGACTAAGTTGGCTGTTAAGTTCATTGAACTTGAGGCACAGGCACCAATCGGATCAATATCGATGAAGATGGAACTGAAGGCATTGATACCACTGCAATCACGGTATAACCGTACGGTAAATTCATACTCGTTGTTGCCTAAATGTTCGTAACTAATATCCAGCGCCGCGATGTGGCTAGCTTTGACAGAGGAGCTGCCGAGCAAAAACGCTAAGCAGAAAAAAAGAAGGGAAAAGTATTTCATAAGTATTGGGAATTGAAGTGTGGATAAATAAGTAAACAAACAACTGGTAAATAGCTACTTCTACTAATAGAACGCGCGGCTTTGTCTAAATGTCACCTTCTTGTCGGAAGTTTATTTTGGACAGTAATCACAATAAAAAAAGCCTCCCCACAAATGGAGAGGCTTTTCAAAAGTATAGCGGTAACTACTTAACGCGCAATTAATTGTCCCGTTTGTAAGAAAATACCATCTCCTGTTAAGCGGTAAAAGTAAATGCCAGCGGGTAGACCTTGACGCTGCACGGTCAGGGTAGCCGTGCCGTCTTGGTTGCGAACTTGCTGCACCAATTGCCCCAAGCTATTGTAAACCATTAACTGTAAAGTTTCATAAGGCAGCTCCCTGTGGATGTGCAAGGTAGTGGACTGCTCGAAAGGATTCGGGGCAACCGTCACCCTCCATTCCTTATCAACCGTCAAATCAGTCAAGGGCGTAAAGATTAAGAAATTCTCGTCGATGGTATGAAAGGTGCTGTTGGTGGTGAGCGCGGCTTGCCCGTCCCAATAAATCGTCGCCTCGTTATTAATAACCGATCCCAAGGGATTGTTGGGTTGTTGCTGTACCGCAAAATCAACAAACCCACTAGCATTGCTCGGCAAAGCAATGTTGGGGAAGGTGATTTCTAGAATACGACTCTCGCGCACGCGCCACGTATAAGCATGGCTAGCGGCATTGGGTAAAACCGTCATGGCATCTAAAAAAGGAGATAAGGTATCTATGACCAGTAGGTTTTGTACAGGAGTGGTTCCCGTATTTTGAAAGCGGATACGGTAGGTCAAGTCTTCATTGGGTTGGATATAATGCGCATTGCTGTAGCCGATAGGAAACGCTTGTTTATCATTGGAATGGAATCCTGTACTGCTGGCTTGGCAGTCGATGGCCTGATAGGGGGCACCGTCGTCTAGCGAAAAGATATTGACAAAGCCAGTCTGCAAAGCAGTGGTAGCGTGGGCGCTGTCTTGGCAACCTTCTAGGGTGGCAGAAGCTTGGAGTCCCCAAGGATAGCCCGCTTCTTGATCGATTTCTAAGCGGTAAGTCGCGCCTATGGCGGGGTAATTCATCCAAGGAGTGGTGGCGCCTGCTGCCAAACTAAGCGGCGAGCTGTTGAAGATAAGGCTGTTGTTTTCTAGGACGCGGTAAGGGCGGGCAGTAGTTAGGGCTTGTTGGCCTATATTGATAATCCGAAAGGCGACGGAATCATTATGGCAACGCCCTTCAACAACTAAGCGCGCCGCTGTCCAAGCATTACAAAGCGTGTCGGGATAAATGTGGGCTTGGGCGCAAAAGCTTTGTCCCAATAGGGTAGTACAGGCCGTGTCTAAGCGTCCATATATCACAAAATTCCCACAAGAAGCCGCAGCAAGCGTATCGAGGTTGAAGGTATAGGTAGAACTATTTTGGCTCGTCCAAGGAATAGAACTGCTGTCCACGACAAACAGACTATTTAAGGTAACGGTAATCGACGCTTGGGCGGCGGCAAGGGTTCCGCGATTACAATAATTAATGGTGTATTGGTTATTGGCACAAGCCACAAGCTGCGCGCTGCCAATGTTGACGTTTAAAAGGGGGCACAAAGTGGTGACCTCAGTGGGCAAATTATGTTGTGCAATGGTGGTAGGGTTGGGATGCAACACAGTTTGGGCGCTGGTGCAAAGCGTTCGATAAGGCGCGCCTTGTTGCACCGTTATCGTATAAGTGCCCGTATCGGCTACCATAAAATTATAAAAACCACTAGCTAGCGTCGTTGTGGATTGGGTAAGACCTCCTTTGGTCAAGGTAACAAGGGCTTCATTGAGGCGGGTTTCACTTCCATCTAATAGACAATTGTTATTACCATCATTAAAAACATAGCCCCAAATACGGCCACAGGCCGCACGCGGCGTAAAGCCAATGCCATAGCTCTGTATGCCTCCAGGGAGACATTTGCTGTCACTAATGGAAAATTGAAAGCCTTCGTAACGCACGGCAGGAATCTGTATTTCCAAGATTAATCGGTTGCTAGTGGGCTGTGTACTTGTTATGGTAGCCGATGGATAAACCATTGCTAAGGAATTGTATAAATTATCCAAGGATACTGTATCGGTCACATCGTCATCTAAGAATTCTAAGCGGAACGTCACATTCTCCCCTGGGCAGACCTCGAAGTTAGTGTCCGTGCCTTGGGAGTGCCAAGCTGTACCGTTAAAGCGCGTCACGTCGACCAGCTGGGGAATGCTGTTGATTTGGCCTGTTACTATATTAGTGACTATAGGATAGTAGGTTCTGCGGTTGATGCCTATTAATTGCCCATTGCGATATTCCTCAACGACAATATCAAATAGAGAATACTGTACCATATTAATACGAGGCGTAAAGGACAAGTTACCCGTAACAGGGTCAAATCCAATGCTGTTGGCAGGGGTCGTATAAAAAGGTTGGCTCGTAGAAAGTCCTGCGGCAAAAACGTCGGATACATTGCTATCCAGCAAGCAAGGCGCTAAGGAGTAGACCAAAGAATCTCCATCAGGATCAAACATCATATTCGCCACATGGTAAGGCTTACCCGCTTCCAGATAATCGACAGGCAGGTCTATGGAGTACGCAGATCGATTGCAAACGGATGGATCAACAATAATAGCTTCCGTGTAAACGGCGGTTAAGGATGAATTAACTACATTAGTAAATATATGACTACGACAACAAGTCTTGTAATAGATGCGCAACGGACAACCCTGCATGGCTACAGGAACCGTCACGGTGTCTCTGTAAATATACTCATTGTAGTACTTCATCTTGTCAATAGAAGAAAGGGTACTACAATCGGTAATGGGAGGCAAATCGTAACAAAAAAAAGGTACCACATTGTGCTGATATAAGGGCAGGTTAATAGATTGGGCGGGGCCTACACAAGCCCCCATTCCACTCAAATACACATTGGTAGTAACAGGGGGAATATCCGTGCAATAGATGGGCATGTACAAGGTTATTTCGTATTGCTGGTTGCCCAAACATTGGTAGCTAATACTCATTGCATGTTCGTGAGTCGCCTGTGCCCGAAAAGACAGCAGCGGAAACCACAAGCAGCAGCTCAAGAAAAATAGATTTTTCATAATAAAATGATTAAAAAAGATGGGAGGAAAGGCCAAGGGAGTTAAGCTTGGCTTAATTAATACGCTCTTCCTACACCCAAATTTCCCTATACGGATACCGCTGTTAAAGGGGGCTTTTAAGTAGTCCCTCAAAAGTTCTCGCAGTAAAAAACAGCTATTTTTCCCTATTTCTGCGTTGAAAATACTCGCTTTAGCCCGCTAAAGCTCCGTTTTTCGCCTCGAACTAGTAAAAAATACTCTATTTTTTATTCTACGGTTTCTTTTATGTGCCTACTTAAGAAGAAGCTATTTAAAGTTAAGGATTTAGTGACAGACTTAAGAATGCTTGCAGAGCGAGACATAGAAAATGATCAGAAAACTGAATTGGGGAAGCCCTTTTTGTTAATAATTGTTATAAATCACTAAAATTGATTCGCTTACGTCATGAAAAAGAAGCAGTTTAGTTTTTTTAAGTAGGCTGTTTATCCCCACTCTTCTAGTAACAAAAAGAGACCATTGGTTTCCCAATAGCCTCCTTTCAAAACTTAAAAAAAATGCTGTATTGCTATTGTGCAATCAATTGTCCTGCGTGCAAAAAGTTACCATCGCCTTCTAAACGGTAGAAATAGATGCCGTTTTGGAGGTTTTGACGTTGTAATCTAATTTCTTGGGCACCACCTTGGTTGTTGACCCGTGCAACCAATTGTCCTAAGGCATTGTAGACATTCAAAGTCAAGATGTCGTATGTCGCTCCATCGGTTAGACGCAAAGTCGTAAACTCTTGGAAAGGATTCGGGAAGGCGGTGATGGTTAAGGCATCGCCTTGCGCTATACTCGGCAAGTCCGTAAATTGGATGAAGTTCTCATCAATGGTGTGGAACACTTGATTGGTAATAATGGGCGCGTTCCGATCAAAGTAAATGGCTGCCTGGTTATTAATAACGGTTCCTAAAGGATTGTTGGCGACCTGTTTGATGTCGAAGTCGAAGAATCCCTGAGAAGCCAAAGGCGCGCTGCCACTATCAGGCAACAGGATGTTAGCAAAGGTAACCTCTAAAATACGGCCTTCTTTCAAGCGCCAAGTATACGGGTGACTTGCGACGGTCACTTGAAGGGTAGTAATGTCTAGATAATCGGACAAGGTATCAAGCACCACGACATCTCGTGCAGGGGCGGTACCCGTATTTTGGAAGCGAATACGGTACACCAAGTCCTTGTTGGGCTCGATGTTGTTCACGCTACCATAACCGATGGGGAACGCTTGTTTGTCATTCGGGTCATACGACCCAATACTGGGCTGGCAATCAATAGCCACATAAGGCGCGCCATCGTCCAAAGAAAAAGTATTGACTAAGCCAGTGATTAAGGTATTACCAGGAAGGGTACTGCTCAAACAACCTTCTACGGTAGCCGAAGCAACAGCTCCCCAAGGATAGCTCAAATCCTGCTCTATTTCTAAGCGGTAGTTGGCTCCTGTAGCGGGGTAATGAATCCAACCCGTGCTAGCACCTGCTGCCAAGTTGATGTTGGGGCCGGTGTGCATGATAATATTGTCTTCGATGACCAAGTAATTGGTCGGAACAGTCATCGGGAGTTGGCCTGCATTACGGATACGGAAACTAACAGAATCGTTCTGGCAGCGACTGTCTACCTCTAGCATAGAGCCGCCCCAAATGCCACAAGTGGTATCGGGATGGATATAAGCTTTTGCGCAAAACGTGCGTCCCAATAGTGAAGTGCAAGCGGTATCTAAGCGTCCATAAATGAAGAAACTACCACAAGAATCAGGAATGACGTTCCCCAAATCAAAAGTATAGGTAAAGCCTGTTTGGCTGATAATAGGTAAGGTAGTGCTGTCTACAACAAAGAGCGAATCTAAGGTCACTTCTACAGAAGCCATTGGGGCGCTAATGGTACCCGAATTGCAATAATGAACGACATATTGGTTAGCTAAGCAACGAATCAAACTAACCGCTGCAATATCTACCTCCATATATGTACAGAGGGTTGTGGTTTCAATAGGCAAATCGTGGCGAATACTGGTCGCACCTGGAGGGCTAGTGACCGTCTGGGCAGTGGCACACAAGACCCGATAAGGGTGTACCGCAGATAAGGCAATCGTATAGGTGCCTGTGTCAAGAGGCACATTGTAATAACCTTGATGATCGGTACTAATGGACAATGTAAAAGCACCTCTTGTAAAGGTAACAATGTAATTGGCTAAACTATCTTCTCCAGGGTCAAGGGCACAGTTGTTACTCGTATCTGAAATAGCATAGCCCCAAACTCGTCCACACGTTTGGCGCGGTTGTAAACTAATACCATAGTTTTGTATGGAGAAAAATGGACAGGCGTTATCCGTAACAACGATATTGAGGTTGTCCAACGTAGCATAGGGCAGGTCGATTCGTAAGGTCATTTGTGCATTACCTGATCCCGTATAAGATTGTTGAATAAGCGCATTGGGATAGGCTGCCAAGATGGTGTTGGCTGCATTTCTAATGCTAATAGAATCGCCTAGATCAACATCTGTAAAATGCATTTGGAACGATAACGGCTCGCCAGGACAGACCTCAAAAACGGTACTTTGTCCCTGAGAGATCCAATTTCCATTGACTAAACGCTCCACAGAATCTAAGCTGGGCGCTGCGACCGAACAACTGGACAATATACTAAGTTGGAAAGAAGTACGATTAATACCAATCAATACCCCATTGCGATACTCATCTATAATCATGTCAAATTGAGCTACTTGACCGCCAACTCCTTGAAAAGTGAGCGTTCCTAGAGCTGGATCTAAGGTAATCCCATTAAGTGTCAAAAAGGGATTGCTCGTGGACATACCCGATGCAATAGGAACAGCCGTTCCTGCTGCAGAGAGTGGATCTGCAAAGCGATAGACAAGCGAATCCCCATCGGGGTCAGTCATCATATTAGAAATATAGGTGGGGTTATTGGGACAGACATAAAAAGTCGGAATATTATGTATAAATGGGGAGTTATTACACTGGCTATTCGAATCCACTAAAATCACCTCCGTATAGAGCGACTGACCACCAGGGTTGACAATATTGGTGACCGCCGTATTACGGCAACAAAGACTGGTAGAGATACGCCAACCACAGCTCTGAAGGGCGGTGGGTAGGGTAATCGTCGTCTTATAAGTAGAGCGTTCAAACGTAGTGTTAGGATTACTTGTACAGGGGTCTGTGGAGCCTGCTGGCATACAGGCGGATGGAATGACAATACTAGAAACTAAATAAGTAGTCGTGTTGAAAGAGATGGTACTACAGGAACCTAATCCTTGTATCTGGATTCCCATTCCACTAGGCGTACTGACTCCACTGCAATTTTGATAGAGGTCTAAGGTGATTTCATATTGATTGTTCCCTAGGCAAGTATAGGTCAGGTTCATAGCGCTGACATGCGTAGCCTGTGCCTGAAAGCTGCCTAAAAGTAACAAAACAAAACAACAGAGTAGATAGCGTATATTTTTCATAATTTAATAGTTTTAGAATGAAGATGAAGGAGTAGGACGATCTATACAGGCGATTGACTTTTTTCGATGATACAAATATGCGGTACTGCTTTCGCAATAACAAAGACATTTATAGTCTTTTATAGACTGTTTTTAGTAAATTAGAGTTGCTAGAAATTTGGAAATCAATTGTTAAGGAAAATAAGTATAGGCTAAAAATGCAAAAAAGTAAATTCATAGAAATATTCGCTACACTCT
Organism: uncultured Saprospiraceae bacterium; assembly: GCA_963837355.1. GTDB lineage: Bacteria > Bacteroidota > Bacteroidia > Chitinophagales > Saprospiraceae > Aureispira. Next base: position 905,743 of record CAWIMY010000002.1, read on the forward strand.
CTAAAGTGGAGCGCAATCGCTTCAAAAAGTGGGTCGATTCGCCTTACCACAACCAGCAAGACAGCCTCAAAAAACTTCTGAAATACGTAGAAACGGCAAAAGAGCCGACCCTAGAGGCTGCTCATCGGGCTACATTTCCCAACAAAAAAATAAGCCTTCAACGACTGCGCAATAGCCTGTCGTACCTACAGCAACTCTTAGAAGATTTTTTGCTCTATGAAGCCTTAGAGCGGGACCCCCAATGGAAACAGACTAGACTTTTATCAATTTATCGAGAGCGGGGTGCCTACAAAGGCTTTCAAGCTACGGTTAAAAAAAGCCAACAAAGTCTAGAAAAGGATGCCCATCGCAACATCAATTATTACTACGCCGAATACCGTCTACAAGAAGAGCAATACCGCTTAGCACAGGAACAAAAACGCTTAGAGCACAAGAACCTCCAAGAAGTAGTAGACAGTTTAGATACTTATTATTTAGCGAATAAATTGAAGTATAGTGCCGTCGCTTTAACTCATCAAAACGTCTTTAGTACTTCTTATGACCTCTACCATATTCAGGACATCCTGCGCCAAGTAGAAACAGGGCACTGGTTACAAATTCCTACCATTGCGGTTTATTACTACAGCTACCAAGCGCTCGCCGATGCCAACAATATCCACGCCTGCCAACAACTCAAAACAACCTTTTTGAACCACTGGGATTTATTTGAAACCGAGGAATTAAAGGACTTGTATTTGATTACGATCAATTTTTTTATCAAGCAGCTCAATCGTGGGGATAAGTCCATTGCCGTGGAGTTATTTGAACTGTACCAGTCGGGCTTGGAGCGCGGGGTGTTCATTCAGCAAGGCTATTTGTCGCGCTTCACCTACAAAAATATTGTAGCCATTGGGCTATTGTGCGTGGCTTATGATTGGGTGGCTCATTTTATAGAGGCCTACAATCGGTACTTGCCAAAGACGCATCAAGCAACCTATCTGCAATACAATCAAGCTAAGCTGTATTATCAAATGCAACGCTACCAACAGGTAATGCTTTGTTTGAAAACCCTAGAGCCCAGCGACCGCGAGCTGATTATTGATTCAAAAGTTACCTTAATGAAAATTTACTACGAGTTGGACGAGTACGATGCCTTAGAGGCTTTAATGGAAAGTTTTTACGTGTACATCAAGCGCAACAAGGAGCTGAGCGGTTATTTAAAGACAAGTTACACAACCTTAATCCGCTACTTCCGAAAATTACAGCAGCACAATTTTTATGAGACGGGGGCACGCGAGGCGTTGGTCAAAGCGATGGAGGAGGAACTGCACTTGCCAGAGCGGCAATGGTTGTTGGAGCAACTAACCCAGTAGTAGGGCTACGGAAGGAGTGGGCAGGGCATAAAAAAACTGTTTCGACCCTAAGGTCGAAACAGTTTTAAAGATATAGCATTGTATAATGCTTACTTGTTACGGTTGATCGTGATGGTTTTGCTTTTTACAGCACCATTCTCATCAGTCAATTGGAATTTGTAAGTACCATCTTCCAAAGATTTTACGTTCAAGGCGTTGTAGTTGTTACCATCTTCAACTTGAAGAGTGTTGTGAGCGGCAGTTTCATAGCCTTCCTCATCAAACATTTTCATAGTCAATTGCTTTTGCTCTTCAGACTTCAAAGAGAATACGAATACATCGTCATTCACTTCGTCTTCAGCAATCATTTCGATGTCTAGAACTTTGGCTACTTTCTCAGCAGCCATCAAAGTTGTGTAAATAGTAGCAACGATTTGTTGATCGTCACCATCATCCATCATCAATACAACAGCAACCATCTTCTCTTCGTTGGCTGGTGCGTTTGCAAAAGCAGAACCTAAGGCCACTACCATTGCTAGAGCTAACATTAAAACTTTCATAGCTAATTAGTTTTTTGTTAAAATTAAAAAAAAGTTTAAAACAGCACGTTTTGATTTAATACTGCATAAAACAACGCTTTATTTTCTGAAAAGTTAAATAGAACTCATTCTACGGAACACTTTAGAAGCAAAACCGCTGCTTGTCAAATATACACCTTTATTTTAGTATTACAAGATTTTCTAAAAAAAAAGACTAAGTGCTTGCCATATAGCATTTTAATAAAAAAATCAATGACAAAGATGGTTAAGGATACTCAGAAAATAGTTTGAGAACCCTTAACACCACTAAGACAAACGAAAAGTAGAAAGGTTGGAAAACTTTGCAAAAGATGTTGGTACATTTTTTTTGCTTTTATCATTAGCCTTAGTACTATTACTATACATTTTTTCATCAAAAAAAGTTCCCTAGACAGTTAAAAAATAGAGCGTTAAGCTTCTTCTGTGTAGCAGCGCTTCTTATAAAGCAGCCAATTTTAAAAAGCCAGTCTAGCAAGTTCCTTGACCCATTCTCTGAACCATCAACAATAAGAGGAAGGAATATTCGGGTTTTGTCGGTATTATCGCCAAAAATAACAAGATAAGGCTTCAATTTTTAGCTACCTTTACCCTTGTATTTTATAATAGAAACCTGCTCCAAATGCTATACGATCAAATACAAACTACGGTCGCTTATATTCGACAACACAGCGACAACTTCCAGCCACAGATTGGCTTGGTACTAGGCACAGGACTCAATGGCCTAGCCGCAGGCATTGAAACGGTTGCGGTATTACCGTATGAGACCTTGCCACACTTTGCACAGTCTACCGTTGAAGGTCATGCGGGAAAACTTATTTTGGGTTATCTCAATGGAGTGGCTGTTGCGGCGCTAGCAGGGCGCTTTCATTATTATGAAGGCTATGAAATGAGTGCCGTTACTTTTCCCATTCGAGTGCTTAAGTTTTTGGGAATTGAGCGGCTATTAATTTCCAATGCAGCGGGGAGTGTGCAACCGCACTTGCAAGCAGGCGATTTAGTTTTTATCAAAGACCACATCAACCTACACGCGCAAAACCCCTTGCGTGGCAGCAATGACGAGCGTCTAGGTCTACGTTTTCCAGATATGTTGCGCGCCTATGACCGACCGCTCAACCAAGTTGCCTTAGACTTGGCAAAAGACAAAAACATCCGCGCTTTTGAAGGGGTTTATGTCGGCACACAAGGCCCTAATTTAGAGACACCTGCGGAGTACAACTTTTTTAACATCATTGGCGGCGATGTTGTAGGGATGTCTACGGTGCCCGAAGTATTGGTCGCCAAGCACATGGACTTGCCTGTCTTGGTCGTCTCTGTGGTCTCCAATCGCTGTTATCCCATTGAGGAACTGACCGAAACCACCTTGGAAGAAGTCTTAGCGGTAGTAGAAGTAGCGGCTGCCAAACTAGAAACGATTGTCCTCGATTTATTGCCTTTGATGAGCAAGCATCTTGATGCAGCGGATTAAGGTTTGGTAATCCTTGATAATAGTTGTATTTTTGCGTTCCGACTAAGGTGTGCTGAACGGTTTTGCCCAAAAATTTGTTCCTTTTTTCTGTAGGCTACGATTTTGCCACCTCCAAACGATACCAAATATTATGATAGATAAATTACGCGCGCTCAGAGATAAACACCAGCAACTAGAAGAACAGTTGTCGGATCCTGAGTTGATGAGCGATATGAAACGCTTTACCAAGATTAGCAAGGAATACAAAGACTTGGAACCTTTTGTTAAAGCCCACGACGAGTACCAGCAAATGTTGGACAACATGGCCGAGTGTCGCGAGATTATCAGCACTAGTAAAGATGCAGATTTTGTGGATATGGCCAAAGATGACCTCAAAGAACTAGAAGGCAGAATCGCTCCCTTCGAAGAGGAACTTCGCTTTATGCTCATTCCCAAAGATCCCGAAGACGAGAAAAACGTCACTGTAGAAATTCGTTCTGGAGCAGGTGGCGACGAGGCGGCCATTTTTGCGGGCGATATGCTGCGCGTCTATGAGCGCTACATCGACCGCCAAGGTTGGAAACGCGAATACATCGCCGCCAACGAAAGTGAATCGGGTGGCTACAGCAAAGTGATTTTGGAAGTTACAGGGGATAATGTGTATGGGATGCTCAAATACGAATCGGGTACCCACCGCGTACAGCGTATTCCCAAAACCGAATCACAAGGCCGTGTTCATACTTCGGCTATTACGGTTGCCGTTATGCCTATTTTTGAAATGGAAGACGTAGAAATCAACAAAGCTGATTTGTCTTGGGATACCTTTAGAGCCAGTGGGGCAGGGGGACAGCACGTTAACAAGACGGAATCTGCCGTGCGGGTAACGCACAAGCCTTCAGGGGTGGTCGTAGAATGTCAAGATGGCCGTTCGCAACTCAAAAACCGCGAAATTGCCCTGACTAAACTCTACGCTCGTTTGTATGAATTGCAACAACAAGAACACGAGGACAGCATCTCTGCTTTGCGAAATACCTTGATCGTCTCAGGCGACCGCTCTTCCAAAATTCGCACGTACAACTATTCTCAAAATCGGGTCACCGATCACCGTATCAATTTTACCAAATACAACCTCACGGAAGTAATGGACGGCCAAATTGATGAATTTATTGAAGCGATTCAAGTGACCTACAACATGGAGAAATTAAAAGCTTCGGAAGAAGTGTAAGCTCCCCTTCTACTACAGCAAAAAAGGCGTTCCGACTCATTGTCGGAACGCCTTTTTTAATAGCAATAGGGGCCTTTTTTAGGTAAAAAACTATCGCTTAACCACCAAAACGCTGCTATTCCCCGCAGTACCCTGCACATTTAGGACATAGGTTCCAACAGGCAAATCCTCAGTTGGCAACAACCACCGCTGTTGTCCTTCCGCCAAGGTACGCGTTTCGGTGCGAACCACACGGCCCAATACATCTAACAACTGCAAGCGATACCAACCCGCTGCTACGTCCAAATCCAAGGACAATTGTTGATCAAACGGCATGGGGGAAGCCGTAAGTGCAAAGGAAGCATCATTTAACGTACGGACAGCAATCGCGGCTCCGATAGTTACCAAGACACTATCTTGTTGACAACCGCGTGTTCCCGTCAAGTACACTCGAATGGTACCCGTCGTGGTGGAGGTCGTTAATACACCCGTGGCATCAATGGTACAGCCCAAATCAGGCATTCCTATACTCCAAACAGTATTTTCTGTAGAAGAATTTGGTAAGTAAGAACCCATCAATTGATAAGTGCTAGAGGTCATTGCTAACACAGTTGTGTCAGGGCTAGCCAAAATAAGCGTGGCCGCATTGAGGAGTACTACTTGGTAACAAGCATGAGCCGAGTCCGCTACATTAACGGCGTAGCAAATTTCAGGTACATTTGCCGCACAGTTGCCAAACAATCCAATAAAGCTGTTGAGTTGGCTAATGGTCGAAACCAAGTTTGGAATAGAGGTTCCCGCACCGCCCGTACCTGCAAAGGCATCCGTAAAACTAATGACATCGTTTAAGTCTTGAATATCCGAGCCGTTAAAAATACCTTGCGCATTGAGCGAATCACACCAACCAGGAAAGAAGGTACCTGCTGCTGTACAGCAAGTTGCGCCCCCAATGTACAAGCCATTCAACAAGGAATCGACTACTAGTTGTATTTGTACTAGATTATAAGAAAAAGGCACGACACACAATTCTTGGCAAGTACTCAAGCCCAGATCCGCAGGCACCACGCGCCCATCAAGGCTAGAAACCAAAATAGGAGGGCCAAAGCCATCTGCGGCCAAGGTATCTTGGCGCACGATCAAAAACTCTGTATTCGGCAATCCCGTAGGAACCACTGTATAAATAGGCAAAGGGGTGGTATCGCTAGCTACTATTGTAGACTGGATAGGAGAAAGTTGACCCGCTACGTTGGCAGGGCAGTTTTGTGCTTGGAGTAGCCCCCAATTGGCACACAAAAATAAAAACAATAAAGTATAGTTGGAATCCATACGAAGGAGTTTAAAAAACGTAAAAAGAAAGAACCTTTAAAGTACGATTTTTAATTAAAAGTAGCTTAGGAAAATAGAAAATCAACAGCAAAAGACCATGATTTTTAGTAGACAAATAGCTTGCAGCTGGCGTTTCGTACAGTTATCTTAAGGAGAGCGTCAAAATAAGTAGAAGAAATTGTTTACACTTGGTTAGATGCCGCTTATGTTTCCATGAATCCACTACAAAAGGAAAGCCCCCCAAACAATACTGTTTGGGGGGCTTCGTAAAGATTACTTGTAACAAGACGGCTTACTTGGCAGTACAAGTGTAACCAGCTGCTTCATAAGCATCTTTAAGCTCTTCATTATCAAGACCTGATGTAGCAACGCTACCTCCACAGTTACCAGAGTTAGTAGCTTTTTGGTCACAAATATCAGCTGTACAACTAGCTGTACCAGCAGCAAACTCACACTCGTAGCAAGTTTCTTTTGCACAAGAAGATAGACCGAAAGTAACGAATGCGCTAATAGCGAGAGCAAATAAATATTTCATGATTAAGTTTTTTTAACACAAAGATACTAAGGTTTATTTTCTTATGAAGAAACTAGGGGATAGAAACTTTGTATTGGATTAAATGAATGGATATGTAAAAACTTTGTAATGATTTTACTACAAAATCTATACTGATACGAAGGTAAAAAAAGTTATCCTTTCTTAAAAGGGATTACACTATTTAAAGTATTAAATTGTGTTTTTTTATAAAAAAATACAAATGCAACGTTGTTAAAAGAACGTAAATACCTTCTGTGACCACTATGCCCTCTAAAAATAGCTGTATCTTTGTCTGAATTGGTAATGAATTCTACTATACTATAAGCCGCCCCAAACGCAACCAATAAGCACATGCAGCAGACGATTTTTGTTTTCCTTCTCCTTCTCGGCCTTTATGGGCAAAGCCAAGCACAAACGCCCCAGTATCAAGTAGAATTTGATACGGGACAAACGGCTATTTCCCTAGCACAACTCGATAGCATCAAAGCCTTGGTGCGCCGCTCTAAGAGCAGCGGCCGCTCCAATATTCGGGTATTGGCCTACGCCCATGATGCCAAGGCAGGCGACACCAACGAACAGTTGTCGCGTCGTCGTGCCTATTTAATTCAGCAATGCTTGGAGCGGGAAGGGGTGCCACTTTCCCGTTTGCACATTCAGAACATCGTTTGCGATGCGACCGTAGAAGTCTGCACGGCTTGTGCCAACCTTTCCCTAGAGCACAGCGACGGCAGCCTGCCGCGCAACAGCTACAGCCAACGCAACCGCGAATTCCTGTATCGCCAATCCGAGGCCCTAAGCGAAAGTTTTTGGATTGATCCGAGTCAGGATAATTATGTGGTGAGCAAAGGGGGCGTGTTGATACACTTGCCTGCCAATACGCTAATTACTTCTTACAAGAGTCCCGTAAAACTCAAGCTGCGGGTACTAGAAAACAGCGTAGACAATTGGTACCACGGCCTATCCAATCACCTAGACGACGGCTCCTTAAAGGCATACAAAACGGTTTACTTACAGGCGAGCCAAGAGGGCGCACTGCTTCCCTCTACCTTGCGTTATCCCGCCACAATTGTACTGCCCAATCAGTATCCCCAACCCCAGCAATGGACGTTATGGCAACAGCAAGAGCAACACTGGAAAATCCCTAGCCAGCACAGTAGCAGTGCGTTATTTTTAGGCGATTATTACCAAGATCAACCCAACGCTTGCGCGAACAACCAATCGACGGATATTTATGCGCCCAACTATGGTGCTGCTCCCACTCGTCCTGCCTACATCCAGCTCCAACAAGCCACCGCTCTACAAGACGCCGCCATCGCTTCCCTCAACGAGCGCTTACAACCTTTGGAAGCCTTGCGTTACGACAAAAAGGGTAAAAAAGAAATCTGGACACCCCAGCAAAAACAACGCGCCTACCAACTCAACAACCAAAAATCCCGCCTGCTCGTCACCCGCGAGAAAATCCGCCGCGAGGCACAAAATCAAAATATAGCCTTGGAAGAGGCCTATTATCGGGCGCTGGGCCAATACAACCAAACGCGGCACGAGCTACAAACCAACTACGTCCAAGCACTAGAACAGCGCGCCCGTCAAAAAAACTATGAGAATGCCGCGCCCAATACCATTATGGCCGAAGACCGTTGCTTGGCCTTACAACATTACCAACGCTTGTTGCAAGCGGAGTATGATTCGGCACAGTATCAGGCCATTCAACAGCGTCTAGCGCAACTGCCCGCTACTACGGGAGCCCGCGATTTGGGCTACTGGATCAAAAGTGACCAGCTTGGTTGGTTGGCCCTTGGTCTTGCTGATAATAAAAGTGCCAAAGGCACGGCTCAGTTTTTTGCCGAAAGCAGCGCTTCGCCGTATAAAATCACCGCGTTCTACCATCAAAAAGATGGGCAGATTATCGAAGGACAACCCCAAGAGAATGGGCGCTTGACTTTTGCGGGAATTGACCCCTTACAAGGAGGCCAACTCTTGGCAGTATTGGAGCAAGACGGTGAATTTTGGCTAGCCCTGCAACCCATTGGCGGAAACGCTGTTTCCTTAGCAAACAAAACAGTAGGCTTACAATTTGAATACCGTAGTTTGGTCGATGCCTTGCAAAAAAATCCTGCCACCCGCTTGTAAATAGCCTACGAAATAAGGCGCTTGGTCGAATAGTAGAGGGACTTGTGCGGTAAAAATAGTAGCTTGGGAATAGATTTTATACGCTTATTGGCAACAAAGTCTATTTTAAACCATCGTTTAGCTTGTACTATGACCCTTACGGAAAATATCAGTCTCGCCTTAATTGCCATTCGCGCCAATCTCTTGCGCGCGGTGCTCACGTTGCTCATTATCGCTTTTGGGATTATGGCCTTGGTGGGCATTCTCACTTCTATTGATGCCATTGAAAGCTCCCTCACCAACAACTTGGCGAGTATGGGAACCAATACCTTTAATGTCGTTCGGAAGGGGACAGGAATTGGAGGGGGGAGACGTGGCCGCCGCCGTACGATAGGGGATAAAATCACCTTTGAGCAAGCCAGTACCTTCAAAAAACGCTATGATTATCCCGCACAAGTATCGCTGTCGGCGTTGGGTAGTATGTCGGCGGTCGCCAAATATGAAACGACAGAAACGAACCCCACGACTACCGTTTATGGGGCTGACGAAACCTATCTCAACGTAGCAGGATATCAATTATTGGCAGGTCGTAATTTAACCGCTATAGAAGCCGAGGAAGGCCGCAACTTGATTATTGTCGGGTCGGATATTCGCAAGCAACTCTTTGCCAATTGGCCACCCACTAACATCTTAGGACAACGCATTTCTATTCGCAACATACAGTTTACCATCATTGGATTATTAGAAGAAAAGGGCTCTAGTTTTGCCTTTAATGGTGACCAGTTGGTAATTATTCCCTTACAGACCTTGCGCAAGTATTTTGGTTCACAAACAGATTCTTACAACCTTTCGGTTATGGTGACCGATGCCCTTAATATTGATCCTGCTATGGCTGCCGCCGAAGGTTTGCTGCGTCAAATTCGCCGTACAGGACTAGGCGAGGAGTCAGATTTTGAATTACAAAAAAGCGATGGCTTAATTTCTCTTATTGTAGAAAACACGGCTACGCTACAACTGGCGGCTATTTTTATTGGCTTGATTACCCTATTGGGGGCGGCTATTGGCCTAATGAACATCATGTTGGTCTCCGTAACAGAACGTACCCGAGAAATTGGAATTAGCAAATCGTTGGGTGCTACACGACGCATTATTCTTGTCCAATTTTTGGTAGAAGCTATTGTGATTTGTCAATTGGGCGGCTTTGTTGGAATTATGCTAGGCATCTTGGCGGGCAATGGCGTAACATACTTTTTTGGTGGGGCTTTTGTAGTGCCGTGGGCATGGATTGCACTGGGCTTTTCGCTCTGTTTTGCCGTGGGCGTGCTATCGGGGTTGTACCCTGCGATCAAAGCTTCGCGCTTGGATCCAATTGAGGCGTTGCGGTATGAATAACGCACCTATTCTTTGGGTCTAGCCCAATAATTTCTCTAACAACTTGTAATTGTCTGAGCCCAATTGTGTCAACAAGTCGTTGTTGGCCAACTGCCTAGCTTGCGAAATAGCGCGTTGCACATAGGGCAAAAACCGCTCTGGCCGAATCGCATTTTTGAGATACCCCCCTTCCAAATTTCTATTCAAATACTGATCTAAAAACCGCTTCTTCTTATTGAGTTTTCTATTGGTCAATAACTCCTCTTCCTTGAAGTCGGCCACATCAAAATGATGTAGAAAGAGCCAAAATTCAAAGCAAGGATTGGTCAAAGCCACATAAAAATTCTTTTCCGCTTGGCACTTTTCTAGCCACTCTTCCAACTTCCAGCGATCGCGGTCGATAATCATCCAAAATTCGTCGGTAGGCTTCGTACGGTAGCTGTTTTTATAGGTTTTGAGTTGCTGAAAAACGTGTTTGGGAGCGCTCATGGTGTCGAGGCGCGCGCGTTTGAGGGACAAAATCTTAATGACGGTATCGCTGTAGCGCAACTGCTCCTTCAGCGCTTGATAATATTGTGGCTCTGTTTCATTGCCCTCGTAGGCCAAAATGTATAACTTTTCGGGGCTTTTGCTAACGCGGGTACGCCGTCCAATGCCACTGTTGCGATCTCTAAACTTCATGTGCCATTGGCTTTGGAGCATCAGATTTATTGGAGGCCACTACTGCCGAGAGTTTGTAGGGATTGCCAAACTTTGGAATTGCTTGATAGCGCCCCAATAAGTAATCCTTGCGGATTTTTTTATCAAAACGAATGTTGTATTCCTCTAAAGAGTAAATGGACGAAGCGCCAGTCTTGTCTTTTTTGACAAACCAAATTTCGTCCTTGCGCAACAAATCTTGGGTGAGCAGGGTAGTGGCGTGGCTGGCTAAAATCAGTTGGCTATCAATACCCGTCGAATGTTCTAAAAATAAATCTAGCAATTCGTAAATCAAATTGGGGTGCAAACTCCGCTCCATCTCATCGACAATAAATACATTGTCCCCTGCAAACAAATCAATCAACATCGGAATAAAATCCATAATCCGTTGCGTACCATCGGACTCTTCGTGCACATCAAAATAACTCATTTCGTTGTCAGAACCCTCAATGCGGTGCTTTGTCATTAGTTTGCAAACCGAAATTTCATCCTGCTCATTCTTAGAAAAGAAATAACGGATATTTTTGACAGGATTGTCAATGATAGCGGTGGTTTTGTCAGAAGTGCGGTTGAGTAAGCTGCTCTTGACTTCCTCTTTGACCCGCTCGGGCAATTCCGTTTGATCCATGTCAATTTCCTCTAGTGTGATACCATCGATGCCCGTATCAAAATAGGACAAAAATTCTCGGTACAGGGTAGTTAGCCGTTCGCTTTGTTGTAATTCAAACTCTAAGCTGGGCGTTTTAGAATGCGGATACCAAATGGTCAACGTATTTTGAAACCAGTCTAGCACGCGGAGCAAATCGTCAATGGTATCGACGTGCTCTTGGACATTGCGGTTTTTTATTTCTGTTAAGAACAGTTGATTCTCTGGGGTGCCCATTGCGATGAATTCTAGGAACTGTGCTTGCTTGCTTTTGGTAGGACGGGTTTGTAAGGCCGTCAAATCAAAGTCGTTGTGGTCGCGCTCAAAAATAACCTTGCTGCGTTTGTTATCAATTTGATACAGCCATTCTCCTTCAATTCTACGCTTGCTAAATAGAAAGCCATAGGCATAACAACGCCCTTGGTGTTTGATTTCAAACTCCATACGGCTGGGTTGCTCCAAACTATTTTTGTTTAGTTTGAAAGGCTGAAAGTCAAGCAAGTGGTTAGGGGCCGTCCCTTTGAGCAGCAGTTGTTGCCCGAAGTGAATGGCTTTTACTAAGTTGGATTTGCCTGAAGCATTGGCACCATAGAGCACGGCAGTTTTGACCAAATTAACATCTTTCTTAGAAGTTTTTTTGATTAAGTGATGAGCTTTGTTGCGACCGCCCATACCTGCTACCATAGAGAAGGTGTGCCGCTCTTTAAATGACAAAAAATTCTCAATACTGAAAGTAATTAGCATAGTTCTAGTCGATTTTAGGTCTAAGTTAGAGAAAAAATCACAAAGTAGGCTGTTTTTCTACAACTATTCTTTTAGCAAAAAAGTTGCCATCCGCAGTAATTGTCAACAATTTATACCCAAAAAAGAACGTTATTCTTATAAATGTTCCAACACAACTACCCCTAGCCATCCATTTTATAAGGCATCTTTAAATGGTATTAAACAAAAGATAAAAAGCCCTGTTTTAGCTAAACAATCAGCAAAAAAAATGCTGCTCAATCCTCAACAAACCCTTCAGAATAATAATGATTTTCAGTTTTTATTGAAACTTGTGAAACTAATTGGCAAAAAAACAGCTTAGAACTAACAGAATTCTCTATTTTATGCTGTACTTTTGGCCTGTAGTATTGTAATACCAACCAAGTTATGGAACATCAACCTCCCCAAAAGACCTACATCGACAACGACGAAACAGCTGTTTCGCGCAAACAAGACCACATTGAACTGGCGTTTCAGTCGCAAGTGAGTAAAAGCGTCATTGATGACCGCTTTTATTACGAGCCACTATTGGCAGGCCATCCCCAAGCAGGAGACGAAGCACCATTTGAGTTTCTGGGCAAAACCATGCGGGTGCCCTTGTGGGTATCGAGCATGACAGGGGGCACGGAGTATGCCAACAGCATCAACCACAATTTGGCAAGAGCGGCCAAAGAATTTGGTTTTGGAATGGGCTTGGGGTCTTGCCGCAGTTTATTGACTAGCGACGAGTATTTACCTGATTTTGATGTGCGTTCGGTTATCGGAGACGATTTACCGTTGTATGCCAACTTGGGAATTGCCCAGTTGGAACAGTTGATAGCAGAAAATAAAACCGACTTGATTACGGCTTTGCTGGATAAATTAAGTGTCGACGGTTTGATTATTCACGTCAATCCTTTTCAGGAATGGCTACAGCCAGAGGGTGACCGCTTCCAACATCCACCAGTGGAGACGATTCAGCGCTTATTGGATAAATTTCCTGATACGTCGTTTATTGTGAAGGAAGTAGGACAGGGCATGGGGTATCAAAGTTTAAAGACCTTGCTGCAGTTGCCGTTGGCCGCGATTGATTTTGCTGCTAATGGTGGAACAAATTTTGCGAAGTTAGAGCTACACCGTTCTGATCCTGCTTACCGCGCCATTTATGCTAAACTCGCCAATATTGGACACAGTGCCACCGAGATGGTGGACTTGACCAATGAATTAGTCGCTACCCTAGACACCCGCGCGATCTGCCAACAAATTATCGTTTCTGGGGGCATTCAAGATTTCTTGGATGGCTACTATTGTATTAATAAATTGACGGTGCCCGCGATATATGGGCAGGCATCGGCGTTCTTAAAACATGCTCGTGGAGCATACGAACCGTTGCGCGCTTATGTCGCCGCCCAAGTGGACGGCCTAAAGGTAGCCCGCAACTTCTTGACCGTAAAAGAGTAAACGACTAGAACTAGTCATAAGAGTTTTCAATAAAATACCCCAGTACAACTGCTTTCTTATGATGATTCTTCAACAACCTCTCTGTAAAATTAACGAATTATGAAGAAGCCAACAATCGTATCTGGATTTTCAAAACTATCTAAACGGGGAAAAATTCGTTGGTTGGTAGAGAATTTCTTTACGAATTCTGAAGAAGTAGCCCGCGAGCTGAAGAGCTTCTGGTATGGGGATCCCCAAAAGCAAAAAATCTTTGATGATTTTAGCGAAAATACCATCAGTAACTTCTATTTGCCCTATGGGGTTGTGCCGAATTTGCAGATCAACGACCAGTTGTACTGTGTACCAATGGTGATCGAAGAATCGTCAGTTGTGGCGGCGGCGTCTAGCGCTGCCAAATATTGGCTCAAACGCGGTGGTATCAAAGCCGAAATCATAGCCACTCAAAAAATAGGTCAAGTACACTTTGACTGGAAAGGAGAATCTATCGAGTTGCAGCGCGTGTTTTCGCTCTTACAAAACCGTATTTATGAAGATACGGCTCATATTACTAATAACATGCGTCGTCGTGGCGGTGGAATTGGTAATATTGAGTTGATTGATATGACCCACTTGGAGCCAAATTATTACCAACTCAAAATGACTTTTGAGACCTGTGACTCGATGGGTGCCAACTTTATTAACTCTACGTTAGAAGAGACAGGGCGCTCCTTGCGGGCTTTTATTAGCGAACAAGAAAGCTGGCCGAACGCTGCTAGAGAAGTGAACGTCATCATGGCCATTTTGTCCAACTATACGCCTGAGTGTTTGGTGCGGGCGTGGGTAGAATGTCCCGTGTCGGAATTGGGTACTTTTGAGAATGGCAACATGGACGCAGAAACATTTGCGTACAAATTTGATAAAGCCTTAAAAATTGCGCACATTGATGTGCATCGTGCTACGACCCACAATAAGGGTATTTTTAATGGGATTGATGCTGTGGCTTTGGCAACAGGCAATGATTTTCGTGCGATTGAATCCTGTGGACACACGTACGCCGCACGCGATGGCAAATACAAGAGTTTGTCCAATGTAACCATCGAAGACGGCGTTTTCAAATTTTGGTTGGATATTCCGATGGCAGTAGGAACCGTAGGCGGCTTAACAGCCTTGCATCCTTTAGCCAAGCGTTCTTTAGAAATGTTGGGTAACCCTTCTGCAGAAGAGTTGATGATGGTCATTGCGGCGGCAGGCTTGGTGCAAAATTTTGCAGCCGTGCGCTCTTTGGTGACAACAGGTATCCAACAAGGCCACATGAAAATGCACTTGGTAAATATTCTCAACCACTTAGAAGCGACAGAGAAAGAGGCGCTAGTTGTCTTGTCTCACTTCAAAGATAGATTGGTTTCCTTCACTGCTGTACGTGATTTTTTGACCTTATTGCGTACTAATTCCGCCAAGACATTGGGCATGAAATAGTGGCTTAGTTGGAGCAAGCGCCCCAAGTAAGACGAACAATTCAAAAAACGATTATTATGGCAAGAAAACCGAGTAAGCTAGAACTGCTGCTACAAGATGTCCCACCGCCTTTGCGCAACAAATTTATTTTGGTGACGGGCCTATTTGTAATATGGATGTTTTTCTTTGACGACAACAGTGTTATTTCTCAATACAAATTGCAGAGTACCCGACAGGAGTTAGAAGAGAAATTGGAATACCACAAAGGAGAGATCAGCAAGAGCGAAAAAGACAACCGCGAGTTGCTAACAGACGATAAATCAAGAGAAAAGTTTGCCCGCGAGCATTATTATATGAAAAAAGCGGACGAAGAGCTGTTCATTATCGAAGAACAGTAAGGCGCTCGAATAGATTTGCTTTTGTCGAAAACCAAGTAATTATTTGGCGCTCCTTTACGGAATTTGTAAATTTGAACAACACACGGCTTTTACAGCCTAACATTACATTCACAATTAAAAAATAACCAATACAATGTCTGTACTAGTCAATAAAGATTCTAAAATTATTGTACAGGGCTTCACTGGAAAAGAAGGAACTTTTCACGCCAGCCAAATGATCGAATACGGAACCAATGTGGTTGGAGGCGTTACACCAGGCAAAGGGGGACAAACCCACTTAGACCGTCCTGTTTTTGCGACGGTAGCCGATGCGGTAACCAAAACAGGTGCAGACACCACCATTATTTTTGTACCCCCCCGTTTTGCAGCCGATGCTGTTTTGGAAGCGGCAGCTGCTGGTATCAAAGTAATTATTTGTATTACGGAGGGTATTCCTGTACAGGATATGATCAAAGTAAAAGCCATCATCGACGAGAAAGAAGATGTACGTCTAATTGGTCCGTAACTGTCCTGGTGTAATGACAGCAGACGAAGCCAAAGTAGGTATCATGCCTGGCTTTATCTTCAAAAAAGGAAAAATTGGCATCGTTTCTAAATCAGGAACGTTGACCTACGAAGCCGCTGACCAAATCGTGAAAGCTGGTTTGGGCGTTACGACGGCTATCGGTATTGGAGGTGATCCAATTATTGGAACAACGACCAAAGAAGCGGTAGAATTGTTGATGAATGATCCAGAAACAGAAGGCATTGTCATGATCGGAGAGATCGGCGGTAATTTAGAAGCTGACGCTGCTCGTTGGATTAAAGCAGATGGTAACAGAAAGCCTGTTGTTGGTTTTATCGCTGGAGAAACTGCTCCTGCTGGCCGTACGATGGGACACGCGGGTGCGATTGTTGGAGGCGATGACGATACGGCTGCCGCCAAAAAACGCATTTTAAGAGAAAACGGTATCCATGTGGTGGATTCTCCTGCTGATATTGGAGCCACTATGGTTAAAGCGTTGAAAGGATAAGAATAAGATAAGACTACGCATCATAGCTGCTATAGTTTAACTGCTGCTTCTAGAAATAGGGGCAGCAGTTTTTTTGTGTGGCTTCCCTTTGAGGAATTCCAAAAAAAAATTCCGAATAACCAAGCAGGTTATTCGGAACTAAGTTTGTCGGCCTATAAAAGTAGTACACTACAACAAGGCGACGCATATCTTATTTAGTAAGGTGGCTGCGGCTGTAACGATCGGCTCTATAATGGGCTTAGGGAGAGCGAATGGCAACAACGGCAACATCTATTTATTTCATAACGTAGGGAGCTGTTGAGAGGGATAGGATTAAAGGTTGTCAACAGCAAAGAATTGGAAAAGAGAGGTATTAAGTATTAAAGAGTGGAGTTAATCTTGGATTTGATGCTATTAATCAAGGCAGGGGAGACGCTGCGGCGGTTAACTTTTTTGCGAAGGAATTCGCGGAAGGATTTTTCTTTTTGCAACTTTGCGAGCTGCTCTGGTGATTCTTTAACATCGGTCAAGAATGCACGTGACTCTTGATTGGATAAGGCCCCATCTAGGAACATGACCAATCTTCTTTGAAAGTCCTTTGGACTGCTGTCATGATTTTTCATAATAACGTATTTTATAAATAGAACTAAATAGATTGTTGAGAATAACAGCTTTGGGTATGTATAAGGTTCTTGTCAGTAATCGTATACAGCTGCGTATAAATTATATGTAGGAAATAGTAAATAGTTTGTTTGGGTAGTAACAATTCTATTACTGTGCCAAACTGCCCGCTAAACACTATTTTATTTATGTCAATACTGGCGACTAAGCACTACTTGTTCTTTCCGCGTTTATCTTGATAACCTTTGCTTTGTGCATAGGTGCGCAACTGCTCTTTGAGCATGTTTCTAGAACGGTGCAAACGCGAGCGAACGGTGCCAATTGGAATGTCAATAATTTTAGAAATTTCTTCGTAAGTAAAGCCCTCAATATCGCAGAGCAAAATCACGGTTCTAAAATCAATCGGTAAGGCATTGATGGCGTTTGTTACTTCGTCGCCCATCATTCCTTGAAAAATCTCCTCTCTCAAATCAAAGAAATCAACGTAACTAGCATCTTCGCTATCGTGGTACGTGGCAATCTCTTCGTAATCAACCTGCGTTGGGCGCTTACTCTTGCGGCGATACTGGTTGATGAAAGCGTTTTTCAATATCTTGAACAACCAAGCCTTGGCATTAGTTCCTTGAATGTACTTATCAATGAATCGAAATGCCTTTAGATAAGTCTCCTGCACCAAGTCATTGGCGTCTTCTTCATTGTAACACAAGTGAAAGGCGAAGTTGTACAACGCATCTATTTGAGGCATCAACTCATTGTCGAAAACCGCCAATTGTTCAGGCGTCGCGCTTGGTTTCTCTTCCTCTTCTAACGCTTCGTCACTGTCTAGTGCGTCGTCGTTGTCTAGCGCTTCTTCGTTCTCTTCTAATGTTTGTTCTTCTAAGTCTCCTTCTAAAAAATCCTTCTCGTTTTCCACGGTAATAATGACATTTTAATGTAGTGGCCGTTTAGCAACTGCTGGTGTAGAACAATTCCCTAGCGGCAGTGTGGGTTTTAACAATGTTGTATTGGTATAAGTTCCCATGCACTAAGGATCTGCCGAAATAGTATCTCCATAAGCCCCGTCGTAAACGGGTATAAGTACCAAATTTAAGCTTTTTTTTGATTAGTTGGGGGGTGCTGCGGGGTAAATCTGTTTCCTACCTCATAATGTGGGGTTTATTTGACTGTATTGGCTTTAGAATGCAATTCTATTAAGGGGGGAAGTTTAAGTAGGCAGGAAGGTTAGTTTTGTGGTTATTTTGGTATGATTAATAATTTTATTTATTTAATAATTGTATTAAAAGCGAACTTTATTCTCTAGCCGTCATACAATCAGGGGGCAAAGAGTGAGAACGTAGAGCTACAGCTTGCGGTTTGAATAGATGTTGGGGGGGGCTGAAGGTGTGATTTAAAATTAGACTTGTTTTTTTACTGCAAAAAATGTATTTTGTGCGCCATATACTTTGTGAGATGCTAATGAATGAACTAATTATATTCTTTATATAAAAATACTATGCGAAAGAGCAAGATTACTAAACTCTTTGATTGGGAAGCCTATCAAACAGCCCAGAGTGACCTTACCCAGTCACCCGAAGAAAAAAAACTTATCAAGATAGCCGCAGAGCAAGACAAGGCACTGCATGTTTTTCAAGCCAGTGTGGCTAAAGACCTCAAAATAGGACTAAAAATATTGCAAGAAGCGGTGAAGAAAGGCGAAAAAGCAGTTGTTCCTTATTTTCTGCACTTGGATTATTTTGCAAATGCTAAAGGTAGTGGCGGCAGTTTACTTATTTTGGGCAATCACCCCAACATTAGAAAAGCGTTTATAAGCGCAGGTAAAACCCCTGAAAAGGTCAATTTATCCTATGGCGAAGTAGAGCTAGAGGCCAACAACATATTGCGTTTTGTGGCGGACAAAAATGGTATGAAGGTTAAACCTAAACCACTGGTAGAGGCTCTCAAACAAGCTCCTATTTCTAAAAGCAATCCTGGGTTTTGGTCGAAGCGTAAGGTCAATAACGTTATCATAGGGGCAGCAGTAGCAGAGGAATTGCAAGATACGCTGACAGGAGATAGCGAATTAGTAGAAAGATCCGTTAACTACTCCACTAAGGGGAGTGGATCAGAAGTGTATGATGCCTTCAAATCTTTTGTTAATCGAGATTATGCCAATAGTAATGGTACGCGAAATAGCGAGTACTACGCGCAAACCCTTCATCAGGTCGAAGGCTGGTTGAAGGACTTACAAGACGAGTTTAAAGCTAAAAGCGATAAAAAACTAAAGGCTGCTTACCAAAAAATGGGTAAAGTAATGCTGGCATTTAAGAAGAAAGTACAACAAGAAATACAGCAAGATCAGGCGCAGTATATCAACGAAAACAGTGCTTTGTCCAGTTTTGAACAGGCTTTCCATCAGACATTGGAGGAGTACAAGACCAGTGAAGATGCTTATCAACAATCCATCTTGCGAGCGAAGTTGGAACGTATTCTGCTAGAGTTAAAACAGCAAGTTGGAGGGGATCAGCCGCAAGGGCAAGCCTCGCAACTGTTGCAAACTTTACAAGCAAAATTTGATGGCATCGATCATTCCACCCGTAGCAATTTGACGGACTCGGCGACTCAAAATCAGATAGATGCTTTATTCAGCGAATTGACCAATTTATTAGGACAATATGAAGAGGCAGCTGAATTAACCATTTAAAACAACCCTAATAAATAATGACTTATGAGATTGTACTTTGTTTTATTACCCATATTTTTTTTAGGATGGAGCAATATGCAGTCTTGGCAAAATAATCAGAACATGACTAAAGCAGAAATAAAAGCTCAGCTTGTACAAAAGCGTCAGTTGCTGACGACTCTACTAGTAGAAAATAATTTAGAGGCAACCACTGTATTGAGCAAAGCGCAACAAGAGGTGCTGTCTCAAATAGATGGTATTTTAGGGGTGACAGAAGCACCTCAGGAAATTGGAAAAGGGGCGTTCATTGAATATGTACAAAACTGGATTGAGGATTATAGAATAGTACTGTCCAATGAAGACGACGAGGATATTGTACTGCTAGTAAAAGATATACGTCGCTCATTGAGAGGGCAAATTCAGAACCCTAAATTCCCAATCTCTATCCTGATCTGGGATGCCTTTAATAAAAAGCTAAAGGAATTGGGTGATACGACCAATCCACAGGCATTGAGAGATGCCTTACGAGAAGGGTTAGATGTTTTTAGTAAAACAATGAATGATAAGCCTAAATTGTCAGATCATTTCAAGGAAGTTGGAAATAAGGGTGAATATACCCCTATCAAAAAAGAAGATTTAGATAAGCAGATAATGTCTGCACAGGCTTTTGAGATTTGGTTGGCTCAAACTAGCCAGCAAGCACAAGTGCAGCAGAACGAACATACAGAAAAGCGAAAACAAGAAGAAAAAGAGCAGAGACAAGAAATCGACGCTTTCAGAGAAGCTTATGCGATGTGGTTGGCCAAGCAAAAAGAAGTGTTGAGCAAGGCCATTAGTACAGATCGAGGTACGGATTCTACCAATACGATGTCCAAGGCCAAGTTTATCGCCATACTCATGAATCAAAGTCGAGATTGGAGAACGGCTCAACCTGAATTGAGTGACGAGTTGACGGAACGGGTTTTATCCTATTTGGAAAGCGATTCCTTAGAGGTTAAAGATTACGTCAGTGCCCTTTTGATGTCCATTACAGGCATCGCAACCCCCGAAGAAACCATCGCAAAAAATTGGTTGAAGACTAGACGATTGCCAATAATGTCAGGAATTGTTGCTGGTTTAACAACGGGGAACGAGGGGTATAGTGATTATGATATAGTAGAAGAATACATAGAGTGGTTTGGCCAAGTTGGAAATGTTGTTGACAGTTTAAAACTTTCTAACCGCAGGCAATTTGTAGCCGAAAAATTAGTCAGTAACTTAGAGGCAACGTTAAAGACGCCAGAACTAGCTCTATTTTTGCCTGCTCTAAAGCAACACATTCAAGCGCACAACAAGCCTTTTTTATCCTTACAAGAAACTAACGAAGCATGGAAAATGTCTATTGCCAGTTTGATTACTGCTTCCAGTACGATAATAGACAATTATAATAAAATAAAAGGAATTGGTACGCGTCCTGATAGTCTCAATGATCTCTTAGAGGCGCAAGCAGGAGTAGATACTTTGCAACAAATGTTCAAAAATTCTCTTCGTCCTTTGCCAAAACCAGTCGATTTATCCAAAGGAGAAGCCGTCAATCTTGTGCTACACTTGAACGATGGTACGGTATTGACTAGTCGCTTGTGGACAACGATAGAGCGGGTGGGTAAAATACCCTATGCTCGTCCAGCACAAGTAGAATTAAATGTTGCCAACGGGGAGAGTCCTTATCAATTTACGGCAAAACCTGTTTTCGATCAAAGTCCAGTAGTTAGAAGCGAAGAAATGGTGACGGTAGATTTTGAATACACCATCGTTTTCGATAAAGACCGAGGCACCTCTGAAGCGGGGGGAGGTAGTAGTATAGATGCTAACGTAGCCGTAAGTCAGGGACAATACATAGAAAAAGGAGAAACACAAGGAGTAGAACATACGCGTTCCGAAGGAAAAAATACGACAAAAGGTTCCTCTAATACGCATGGGGTAAGTGCCGAGGGAAAAGTCAGCTTCCTTGGCTTGTTCAAAGCAGAAGTAGCCACTAATCATGAGATGACTTTTGAGAGAAGTACAGAATGGACCTCAGAAAAATCAGAAACGACAAGCACTAGTCAATCCACTACTGTGGGAACATCTAAAGAAATAACTACAGCTATAGGCAATTCTAAAAGTGAAACATGGAACAGTGCCGTACATCAGGGTAGAGCAGGGAGTTACTTTACCATCAAAGCGACCTTGACTGCTTCTGAAATCAATAGCGAGACTATGCAGTTGAGTGTAGAAACGATACGCATAACAACTCCTGATAGCAAAGGCTTAGTCATCACCTTAGAGAAGAACGATACCAATAAAACGGTGCGTTGGAAAAAGTAAGCAGAGGAGGTCATATAGTACATCCAAAAGGCTTCTATGCAAACCCTATTATGGTTGTATAGAAGCCTTTTTGTTAGAGAAACAAGGAATAATCTAAAGCTTACCCGCTTGCCACAACTGGTTAAACGTCCGCTTCGGAAATTTTGGAAATTTGCGACGCTCGCCCCACAAACGGCTGATAAAATAGTGCCCCACTAAATTCTTGCTCCAAGCAGGACCGTTCATCAAACTACGGTTGAGCATAGCTTGTCGCCACATCCGCCACGACCATTGTTCGCTCTTGGGGCGCAGGTCAGCCTCCTCTTCATAAGCGCGGTTGTACAGCAGCAAATGGTGCAGATTAATGTTAACAGGGCAATTTTCGGTGCAGCTTCCGCAAAGGGAAGAGGCTTGGCTCAAATGGGTATTGGCTTCAAAACCGCCCAATTTCAAATGCGGACTAATGACCGCGCCAATAGGCCCACTGTAAGGACTGTCGTAGGTATGGCCACCAATGGTTTGATAAACAGGACAGTTGTTGAGGCAAGAACCACAACGGATACAGTGCAGCGCTTCGCGCATATCGGGATTACCCAATAAATCGCTACGGCCATTGTCCAACAAAATAACATACATCTCCTCTGGACCATCGACTTCGTGGGGCTGTCTAGGGCCACTCAAGATACTATTGTAAACCGTCAGCATTTGTCCCGTCCCAAAAGTGGAGAGCAGTGGCAAAAACAAGTGCAAATCCTCAATCGACGGGAGCATTTTCTCGATGCCTACAATAGCAATGTGGGTTTTGGGTAAGGTAGTCGTCAAACGACCGTTTCCCTCATTTTCTACCAAAACAATAGAGCCTGTATCGGCCAGCAAAAAATTGCCTCCAGAAATTCCAACATCTGCTTGGGCAAAGCGCTCGCGCAAGACCCCACGAACATAATTGGTCAGTTCTTCAGGCGTCGCATCGGGCGCCGTGTTGAATTTTTCGTGAAATAAATCCGCCACATCTTCCTTAGACAAGTGCATGGCAGGTGTCACAATGTGGTAGGGCGCTTCGCCTTTGACCTGTACAATAAATTCGCCCAAATCTGTTTCTAAGACTTCTACGTCTTGGCCTTCCAGCAAGGGGTTCAACTCAATCTCTTCGGTAATCATCGACTTGGATTTGACGACGATCTTCGCTTCTTTTTCTTTGATAATTTTGGTAATCGCCGCTTGCGCTTGTGCGATGTCTTCTGCCCAAATAACCTTGCCACCGCGCGCTGTGAAATTAGCTTCGAACGCTTCTAGCAATTCAGGAAGCTCCCGCATGACGCGGGCTTTGGTGTTTTTGGCGAGTTCTCGCGCTCTAGGCAAATCTTTAAACTGTTCTTTGCCAATGGCTACCTTGGTGTGGTACTTGCCCATGTTAAAAGCAAGGCGTTTGCGGTGATCTAAAGAAAACGATTTGATTTCAGCTTGCTCTAAAAAATGTTCTTGGCGGTCAGCTCGGTTGCGTTGTTGCACGAAGGAGTTGTTGTGGGGGGACGAGAAAATAAAAAATGCCTATAAAATACGTAGGTGTAGTAACAAGGAACTTAAAGTTATCACAAAAATAACTAGTTTTGTATCCTTTTTGTTGAGTAGACAAATAAAAGGACTGCAAATTGTAGCGAACAAAGATAATGGAATTTACACGATATCAACTGGATAATGGTTTAAAATTGTTGGTGCATCAGGATCGAAGTACGCCATTGGCATCGGTTTGTGTCACTTACAATGTGGGAACCAAAGACGAAGCGCCCGATAAGACGGGATACGCCCATTTATTCGAACACCTCATGTTTGGGGGCTCTGAAAATGCGGCTAGCTTTGACGATTACATTCAACAGGCAGGGGGCGAAAACAACGCGTTCACCAACCAAGACATGACGGTCTATTACGAGTATTTGCCCTACCAAAATTTGGAAGTGGCCCTCTGGTTAGAAGCCGATCGCATGGCTGCCCTGCGCCTAACACCAAAAGCATTGGAGCGCGAGCGCAAGGTTGTGTTGGAAGAATTTAAGGAGAGCTGTTTGAATGAGCCTTATGGCGACATTTGGCACTTGATAGGCCCTTTGGCTTACCGAGAACACCCTTACCGTGTCCCAACGATTGGGCAAACCCCGCAACACATTGCCGACGCTAGTTTAGAGGATGTACAAGCCTTTTTTGATCGCTATTATTGTCCTAGCAATGCCGTTTTGACGGTTTGTGGCAATGTTGTTCCTGAAGAGGTATTGGCGCTTACGCAAAAATGGTTTGGCGATTTATCGGCAGGGCATCCCCAAAAAACAACAGCACCAATAGAGCCGCCGCAAACCGAGCGCCGCTTATTAAAGGTAAATGCGAATGTGCCATTGGATGCTTTATATATGGTGTTTCGGTCTGCCGCCCGCAAAGATCCAAACTACTATGTGGATGATTTGATTACGGATGTGTTATCCGAGGGCGACGCTGCTTGGTTGTACCAACACTTGGTGAAGGAGCAAGAATATTTTTCTAATGTAGAAGCCTATATTACCAGTTCCCTAGAAGATGGATTGTTGGTAATTGAAGGAAAATTAGCCGAAGGCATTACTTTTGAAGAAGCGGAAAAGGCGGTGTGGTTAGAATTACAATGCCTGATTGACCAGCGCTTAGGCCAGCAGACCGTAGAAAAATTTAAGCACTGTACCGAGCACAATTTGGAGTTTAGTGAGCTGAATAATTTACACAAAGCGATCAATTTGGGCTATTACGAAGTCTTGGGCGATGCTAACTGGATTAATGTGGAAAAACAGCGCTATAATGCCGTCACTGCTGCTGCCATTCAGGAGCGCAGCGCTGCACTGTTTCGAGCAGAAAACTGCTCCGTTATCTACTACAAAGCTAAATAGCTAAGTATTTAAGCGTAAGCTCCTTGTCATTTATTAACCCCTTAGAAGTGCATTTGAATTAAATGTCGTACATTTGGGAGGCTTTTAGTAAGGGGTAGTAGGTAAATGAACACTACAAAACCGCTAAAATCTAGGTTAGAAAATCATCAGTTTTGTAGAAGTTTTTCAAGCAACTTCCGTCATAAAATAAAATATAGCATGAACACAGTATTTTTAATGCAGTTTTTAGGCCCAGAAATGTTGTTGGTATTTTTTGTCATTCTCTTATTGTTTGGGGGTAAAAAAATTCCTGAATTGATGCGTGGCCTAGGAAAAGGGGTAAGCGAATTCAATAATGCGCGTGATTCGGTCACCAAAGAATTCAAAGAAGGTATGCGCGAAGGGGATAAGGAAAAAATTAAAATTGAAGAAAATTCTACCAAGTAGAATTGGAACAAAAGAACAGGTTGGTATAACAAATTAGCCGCCAAGGAGGGAATTAAGAAGATACTAGCTACTTATTGATAGGGCAACAAGCTGTTGTTGCCCTATCAAAGCTTGTTCTATTGATGTTTTTTGGAAAAGTGCTAGATTTTTATACCTTTGTATACCACTGATTTGCACCTTTAGAAAAGCATAAGTGGCAGAAAAAAAGAAACACCATATTAAGTGCCCCCTTTAGACTAGGAAAAATTATCCATAGCAATGACTTTTACTCCACCTGCATCTAAAGTATGTCTCCTACTTTTGATGATTATAGGCAGCAGCCTTTCTATCGCTGCCAACCCTTCCGATTATCCCACTATTGACGATGAATTAGGACAATTATTGGTTCGAAACATGGGGCAATTGATGAACGAATCTTCTCCCGATAATCCTGATTATCCCACCTTCACTGACGAGCATTACAAAGCCCGTTTCTTGGAGATGTCAGGGGCGATTCAATACCGCTTAACAACGGATATTAAGAACCACATCATCCATCGTACGGAGCGCTACCGCTCTGCCACGGAACGGACGTTGGGTTTGAGCGAAGTGTACTTTCCTATTTTTGAGGAGTACTTAGCTGAAAAAGACATTCCACACCACATCAAATATTTACCGATTGTAGAATCGAATCTCAACGGAGTAGCGCGCTCTCATGCAGCGGCTGTTGGTTTGTGGCAATTTATCCCTGGTACGGCTAAGTTATATGGGTTGACCGTAACTTCTTACCTCGATGAGCGAAGCGATACCCACAAAGCTTCTCATGCGGCAGCAACCATGTTGTCTAACTTGTTCAAGCGCTACGGCGATTGGCCCTTGGCCTTGGCTGCTTACAACTGTGGCCCTGGACGTGTCGACCGCTACGTCAAAGGCAACGACAAAGATTTTTGGGATATTCGTGCTTCTCTACCAAGAGAAACACAAATGTATGTGCCTTACTTTATGGCAGTGGCTTACTCCTATGAATTTCACCACTTGCATGAATTGACTGCTAAAAAGCAACACGCAGATATTGTATTGACCGATTCCATACACTTAGCGCCTGGTTACCAAACATTGGCTCAGTTGAGCAAGTATTATAATATTGATAAAGATACCCTCAAACGCCTCAATCCTGGCTACATTAAGAATTATGTGCCCGCTAGCGGAAGCAACCATATTTTGGTTTTGCCTGCCCGTATTGTTGCCAAACACAGAAACTACGAAGCGGCCTACCAACGCATTATGGATATGCGCACAGAGAATCCTATTAAGTGTATTCGCCGTGTGAACAACGAATACGAATTGCGTAAGCTGATGAAAGCGCACCGCTTTTCTAGAGAAGATGTTTTATTTTGGAATGGATTGCCTTCCAACTACAGCATCAAAAAAGGAGATGTGTTAGCGATTAGAAGATACCACGTTCCTAAAGATGCTTGGGCCAAACAATTTGTACCACCGACCATCGAGAGCATTTCTATCGCTTCCTTGGAAGTTATTGGCTTGGATGACAAACGGAAAAAAGCAGTGACGGCTCCTGTTTACACGACAATTAAAAATAAAAAGGCGGTTAAAAATGTACATACGCCTGCTTTGGCAGCGACCAATAAAAATATGCCCAGTACTAAAAATGATAATCCTTATAAATTATCTAATAAGACCACTGCAGTTACCGCACAACGTGCCAACCAGCCCGATGTTATAGACAACGTTTCGGAAAACCGTACCCGTCAACGCCGTTTGCGGACTCCTGCCACCACAACCACACAGCCTGCGACCATTGCTTCCGTACCTGAACCTACGGCAACAAGTGCTAACCAAGCTACGGTCAAGAAGGAACAACAGCAAACTCTAGCCCTACAAGAAACAGCTAAACAAAGTACTAACCTATATAAGAAGGAACAAGCCGCGACCAAAGCAATCGTCTCCAATACAACAACTAAAGAAGAAAAGCAAGCTTTAGCTTACTTAGACGCTCAGCGTCAAAAGTTAGTGGAAGTAGAAGGTCAAAAAGAACAAGCTACAGCAGCGGAATTAGCAGCAGCGAAGAAAGCCGAAGCAGCGCGTCAAGTAGAGGAAGCTCGTCAAGCGGAATTAGCAGCAGCGAAGAAAGCCGAAGCAGCGCGCCAAGTAGAGGAAGCTCGTCAAGCGGAATTAGCAGCAGCGAAGAAAGCCGAAGCAGCGCGCCAAGTAGAGGAAGCTCGTCAAGCGGAATTAGCAGCAGCGAAGAAAGCTGAAGCAGCGCGCCAAGTAGAGGAAGCTCGTCAAGCGGAATTAGCAGCAGCGAAGAAAGCCGAAGCAGCGCGCCAAGTAGAGGAAGCTCGTCAAGCGGAATTAGCAGCAGCGAAGAAAGCCGAAGCAGCGCGTCAAGTAGAGGAAGCTCGTCAAGCGGAATTAGCAGCAGCGAAGAAAGCTGAAGCAGCGCGCCAAGTAGAGGAAGCTCGTCAAGCGGAATTAGCAGCAGCGAAGAAAGCCGAAGCAGCGCGTCAAGTAGAGGAAACTCGTCAAGCGGAATTAGCAGCAGCGAAGAAAGCTGAAGCAGCGCGTCAAGTACAAATAGCAGCACTGGAAAAAGCAGAAGCATTGAAAAAAGCCGAAGAAGCCAATCAAGCAGCATTAGCCGCTGCCCAAAAAGAGGAAGCGTTGAAGAAGGCTGAAGCGACGTTGCAAGCACAAATTGCAGCGACTAAGAAAGCAGAAGCAGCAAAGCAAGCCCAACTAGCAGCAGCGAAGAAAGCAGAGTCTACTCAACAGGTGCAAATCCAAAAGGCGGTTCCCTTGAACACGAATAATTTTGAAATGCACACTGTAGAGAAGAACGAAACCATTTGGGAGATTCAGCGCCGCTATCCAAGAACAACTGCTAGAGATATTTTGATGCTTAATAACTTGACTTCAAGAGATATTTTGCGAGAAGGGATGCAGTTAAAGATCCCCGTTCAATAAGTCTATTCTTTATAAGAAATAGAAAAAAGGAATCACCAGTAAGGTGATTCCTTTTTTTGTACCTAAGAGAGTCCTATCCAACAAATTGACCATAAGGCAAGTATAAAGTATATGTGTTGAGAAAGGGGCTTCTATTGTTCCGCAAATATCAGGGAATCTCTAAGAAGTTCAATATAGAAGCAACTTTATTCAATGTTCTTAAAAAAAAGAATTAAATTGGAGAGCTAAGCAATTAACCCACAACACTCGTATCCTAAGCGATCAAAAAACACAAAGCTATAAGTTTTTGATTTTCATAGTAATAGAGTTTTATTTTTTGATAATTAAACCTTATACGCTGCCGCATCAGGTATAAAATTTGTCCTTCTATACAATGTCAACATTTCGAACTATTTGCCCAACCTTGCCTAGGCTAAAACAATATCTACTCTTTTGTTGTTTAGCGTCCTTATTTTTTGGAACTGCTGTGCAGGCACAAGAAAAAGTAGAGCTGTTCAATAGCTTAGAACAGATCGGCCCTTTGAGAACCCTCAACAAGACGTTTGATCTAGAAGCAGGGGAAGACCTTATTATTTCGGTAACGCCTATGCGCGGCAAGCTGCGTCGCCTGACGATTGATGTACCGAACTCAGATTTTAAGCACGTCAACAAAAAGATTGTCAAAATCGACCGTGCGATTATTCCTGTGACCAAAACAGGGACGTACGCTTTTCATTTTAAGAATGCTAGTATTTTTAAGAAAGAACTGGATATTAAGATCTACAAGCAGCGCAGCACGATAAACAAAGATACTTTGTATCTACACGATGTTGTGTTTTCAGCGTTTCGCGATACCATCAGGAAATTTCGGGACGACACGATTCCCGTGCCTGATATTGTCGAGTATGAATTTGTACTCAATCCCGCTTTGAATTATGGGGCGTTGAGTGATTCGACGATCCTAGAAGAATTATTGAAAGACGAAGATACCGAATACCAATATGCCGCCTACTGGATTGGCTTGGGAACAGAGTCGATTCAAGCCTACAACGACTTAAAAGCGAACCCACCTGCCAACTGGCGTATTCTCGGCATCAACGAGCCGCTGATGGCTTATGGTTTAGGGGTCACTAACTTACTGCCTTTGAGTTCTTCCTCCATCTCACGCGATGTGATGTTCAAATTTATGAATCCAGAGGAATACAACGCAAGCAATAAAAAACCACGCTTGACACGGCGGGATAAACGGGGCGATTTTTATGGACGCATTCCTATTAGTAGCGCTAGCAAATACAAAGAGTTATTATTGAGTGTGCGCAATTTCAATACGACTACAGGGATTCCTGTTTATATAAAATTTGTCAAGTATAAGTTAGACCGTGTTTACTTTAACGAATACATTATCCGGGAACGAGTGCAAGAAATCTTTAGAGAGAAAACACTAAAAGTACTCAAACCGGAAGAGGGATAACCCTTGGCTCGAATGGCTGCTAGTTGCTTCCCCTTTTACACAAGGCACTAGTTAATGTCTTTTTCTACCAAATCAAACCATACCACATCGTGATGAACAGCGCTGTTGCTAATTATTTAAAATATGGGTTCCTGTGGGTCATCTGCTGTTTTTGGCTGAGTACGGCGGTGCAGGCGCAAAACAAAGCAGGCTATATACAGAGCCGTGTCAAAAACAAATCGCGCCGCTTGGTCGAGGAGCAGGTGAGTACCCTCAAAAGTAAAGGCCGTATTGGTGCTGTCGGCACTAAGCGCGCCCTCAAATCTTCTCTAAAAGGAGCACGATATGAGCCAGGGGACAATGTTGATCCAACATTAGATGAGTTGATCGAAGACCCTGAGAAGCGCGCCAGCTTGACCAATAATAACAATGATGGGCGTTATATAGAGCTGCTAGGAGAGTGGACTACCATGCCAAGCGATGCTGAATTAGCGCTGCGTGCCCAAATCAAAGCGTTTGAAGATTCGCTGCGCAATATCGACCGTAAACTCTTGCGTCAAACCCGCAATATTTGGGACGATAGCCGTCCTATGGTGATTTTTGGCTGGCATCCTTACTGGATGGGCAATTTGTACAAAGGCTATGATTACGGGATGTTTAACGTAGTTTCTTATTATTCTTATGATATTAATCCCGATCAGGGAGGGCCACAAAACCCCCAAGTGATCAACGAGTTTTTAGCAAGTGATTTTGTACAGACGGCACAAGATCAAGGGTGTAGTGCCCTGTTGTCAATTACTTGCCACGGCGAGGAAAATGTGCGGCGCTTTCTGAATAACAACGACATTGCACAGCGGCGGCTGCTGGATTCGCTGGTCTACATTTTAGATTCTACCAATGCGGACGGGATTGAGATCAACTTTGAAGGGGTGAATGTGGAGCTAAAAAACGACTTTTTCCGTTTTGTACGAACGCTTTCTACTACCATTACAGCGGCGCGGGGGGATACGAGTTTTGTTTTTATGAGTGTACCCGCTTATGACCCCGATGATGTGTACGACATTGCAATGCTGCAAAATTTTGTAGATATTTTTGTGGTCAAAGGATTTGATTTTCAGGAGACGCCCAAAGGCTTGGCCAAACAACCGTCTTCGCCGCTCAATTATAGCCGTTTAACAAAGGAAGCGGACATTCGCTCGACGGTTGATAAATATATTGCCAACTTGGGGCCGCTCTACAGTGCGCGTATTGTCTTGGCCTTGCCTTATTCGGGTACCCTTTGGGTGACGGATGGAGTAACGGAGGAAGTCTTAGATATGCAGTCTGTTACCTACAGCGATGTCCAGTTTGATTTTGTGATGCAGCTGGATAATTATGAACGTTATCCAGGTGCTCGACTGCGTTATGACAGTATGCGCACCTACCACGCGTTTAGTTATTACGATTATTATGGGGTCGATACGTTTGCGGGGGATATTCCTGCGGATGTGACGCTTTATTTTGACGATACGACTTCTTTGCGGAAGAAATACCAATACATTGTGGATAGTCGTTTGGGGGGTGTTGGTGTGCAGTTCTTGGGGAACGATGCTGGCTTTTATCGCTTAGAGCAAGCGCTGTCCGATGAATTTATGGAGGTTATTGAGCCGACCAACGAAAAATTGAAGGAGCTGAATGCTCGGAGCAATATGTTTCGAGAGAACGCTATTTATTTATTAGCAGTATTGCTCTACTTGGCTATTTTTATGGCGATTGGCTTTTGTGCCGCGCTGTTCAACGTCAAGACCCGCCAAGGGCTTTTTGACCAAGGTCGTTTTAGGGTGCTGTTTATGGTTTTTATCACCGTGCTTATCCTTTTGTTAGGAGGCTATATGGGACTCTTTAGAGGAACGACACTACCGCTTTTAGTGGGTGTTGTTTTTGGAGCCTTTATGAGCTGGATGGGCTGGAAATATTTCAGCAATAAAAAATCGTTGACTCCTTAGTGTTAATTTTTAGTGTGTCCTTGACAAGCCATCTTTCCTTTGTTATTACCAACAACATGAACCATACAACAAAGACCTTTTCACTGCTTTTCTGTTTGTTTTTTCTTTTGCTATCGCTTGATGCGACTAGCCAAAAGTCGTCTCCGTTATTTATAGATGCTTTTGATTCGTTGGACAACCGCCGCATTGAAGGCCGCCAAGCTTTACGGGCAACCCCTCCGATGCAGGATCGGGTAGATGAGAAAATCAATGAGCAACGTCTATTGATGTTGGCGTATGAGTGGTGGGGCATCCCAACGGATACCGAACAACGCCGCAT
Organism: uncultured Saprospiraceae bacterium; assembly: GCA_963837355.1. GTDB lineage: Bacteria > Bacteroidota > Bacteroidia > Chitinophagales > Saprospiraceae > Aureispira. Next base: position 937,640 of record CAWIMY010000002.1, read on the forward strand.
TGATAAGGCAATCAATAGTCGGTATGAGCCTTACAATACATCGTTAGAAAACTCTGCTTGGCGCGATAAGGTGGGCAAGTTTTACCGCAGTACAGGCAATATCCATCCCAAGCAGAATGTCACCATTTTGGGTTGGCATCCTTACTGGGAAGGCGATGCTTATAAGACGTATAATTATCGTTTGTTGACGCACTTGGCTTACTTTGGTTATGAGGTAAATCCTTTTACAGGAGGCTACGGTAATTTTCAAGCTATTTACGATTTTACCGATAGTGATTTGATCAATACCGCGCACTTGGATTCGTGCAAAGTGTTGTTGACGGTGAGCAATAGGGGAGAGGAGAACAACGATATCTTTTTTACCAGCGAGCCCGATGTACAGACGAACTTGATTGACAGTTTGATTAGTATTTTGTACCGCTCTAATGCGGATGGAATTGACATCAATTTTGAAGATGTTCCTAGTCACCACAAAGCTAATTTTATAGAATTTGTAGCCGATTTGTCTTTTGCGATCCGTGAAGCCGACCACGATTATGTGGTCACCATGTCGGTGCCGATTTATGACAAAGACAATATTTATGATTTGCCAAAGCTAAAACCTTGGGTAGATTTGTTTATTATTGGCAGTTACAATTTTCACATTCAGCCTACCCAACTCAACGAGGGGCCTTTGAGTCCGTTGACGGACATCGACGCGGGCATACGCGCGACGGTTTGTCTCTTTGAGCTGTATACAACTTTGGAAGAATTGTTGGCTGTGCCTTATAGTATTTCAGAGGTGACGTTGCTGCACGACATTGATTACCAAAATCGCTTGCGCGATTCTTTGAATTACTACATCAACCGTACTTATGACAATTTGGAGTACGAGCCCTACGACATTACGGATGTTCTCAATACTATAAAAATCACCCGCGATGCCAATGGGCGGCCGCTTTGGCAAACACCTTCGATTGCGCGCTTGCTGCGCCGTACCAATTGCATTGGTATGCTCTCGCAGCTGGTTCCTGCCGCTGAGCAGAACAAGGAGATTGACTTTTTCTTGTTTGCACCCAAGAAAGATACCTTGGTGTTCAAGGAATATGATTTGTTTAGAAACATTGCGGTGCAGGCAGAAGTAGATTCGCAGGCTTTGGATTTGAATCAGTTAATCGATTATTATAAAGATAAAATTGGCAACGACCATTACGGCAGTTTGGTTTTGGGGGTGGCTTACCACGGAGCCGTTTGGTACAAAGACCGAGCAGGCGATAAAGATTTTGAAGGGTACATGCCTTATAGCGAAATTTTGCGCTTGGCAGAGCAAGGCCGCGCGAGCATTGATTACGACAAGTCTACCCATTCTTTGGAGGCAACAATACGGGATTCTCTAGGAGGCGTGTACAAGATTTATTTTGATAATTCTACCTCTTTGGGGCGCAAGTTTGATTTTGCAGTAGACGAAGAACTAGGGGGGATTGGTATTTGGGCCTTGGGTGGCGATTATGCGCACACCGATTTATGGGCGACGATTGAGCGTAGTTTTGTTGACAAACGCGTCTGGAATGAAGAAAAAGGCTTATACACGCAAGTGACGATTGAGAAAGAGAACAAAATCTCTTACACGATTCAGTACCTGTTGCGCCGTTATAGAAATTTGATTTTTGCGACTCTATTTTTTATCACTATATTTATATGCATTAGTTTTGCCTTTTCGGTCTTGGATTGGAAAGTACGCGACGTGTTATTTTACAGTGGTTCGTTTAGAATTTTCTACTTGGTAGTCTTTACAGTAGCGCTGCTGCTGATAGGCAACTGGATGGCTTGGTTTCAGAACAAAATGATCACTTTTGCCATTGGTACGGCCTTAGGGCTTTTGCTAACTTGGGTGGCTTCTAATATTGTAGATACGCGACACAACGAGTTGCCGTAGACAGCATTTAAACGACTTTATTTTATCTAATATAAACGAACATGGGAAAGGTTATTGCCAGAGAATTTCTATGGTTTTTTGTGGGGCTGATTGCAGCTATTCCATTGGGCTTGGTATTTCTGTGGTTTTTTGGTTTTACAGGCGAGACAATTAACTTGACGGAGATTAGAAAAAACTACATTTTTTGGTTGTACTTAATTGGCTGCCTCACCTCTTTTGTGGGCATCTACATTATCCGTTTTATTGGTATGGCGCTCAAATCGCTCACTGCCCCTGAAGCCGAATACGAAGAAGACGAAGAATAATTGTGGTGCGCGAGGTTGCCTTTTATACTAAAACCACTGCATCAACTAAAAAATATCCAACTATATGATCCACGAAGCGGTCGCCGCGATTGCAGGAGAACTCAATCGCTTTTTGCAGAGCAAACACAACATTACCGAAGAAAAAGTCGTCCTTTCCAGTGTCATTAATTTGGACGGAAGCGTAGCGGTACAAGAGCCTGATAAAATTGTCATGACCTTGGCCAATTTGGAAATGGACAAAACACAAAGTAATGTAGGGGGCTATCAGCAAACCCCCAAAGGGAGTTATAAAATGGTCAAGCCACCTGTCTATATGAATATGACGGTTTTATTCTCGGCTTATTTTACCACTGAAAACTACTTGGAGGGCTTAAAATTTATTACTTCCGTGATTGCCTTTTTTCAATCCAGAGGGGGCGCTTTTACGCCACAAGATACGCCTGCGATGAATGGCATTGTAGACCGTCTACAAGCGGAAATGATTTCGTTGGACATGCGGGATTTGAGTAATTTTTGGGGGTCGATGGGCTCTAAGTATTTGCCCTCGGTGATTTATAAAATAAAAACGGTACCCGTCAAGCACGACGTTTTACGCCCCGACATCCCTGTTATCAAAAGAATATAAGCATTATCAGACCTATACAGCGGCTTCTTAGGGAGCGGCGTATATAAGCTATCGATTACCATGTCTATCAAAAAGAAGAAAGAAGCGAATCGGTTTCCCAAATTGCAGTTAAACCTCTTGGCGCATTTCAAGGAGTTGCTACAGTTTGATGTGAAGCACGATTTTTTTAACGACAAAGAATTTCCCATTGGCAAATTTAGTATTCGTCCTACCGAGACGACTCGAACGGTCATGGCGCAAAATAGCTTGCAATTTCGAGCCCAACCCAGCGGGTTTTTGATGGGATTTGGAGCGACGTCGCAGTACACGCCTTTGGCTGATAGCACCAAACCTGTTCAGTTATCTTTTCTGATGGAAATGAAGGACAGCAAGTTTCTTAATTACACGGATTTGCCGTTTGAATTTGATGATCGGAAAGTTTTTTATTTCCACAATAGAGATTTTGATAAAGAAACGACGGACTACTATAATATGTCTCAGAAACGCTATGTAGGTGCGCAGGATAAAATTGATGTTTCTTCTTCGATGTTTATGTATGAATTTGACGAAGAACAGTATGGTACAGAAGTAGAAATACAGAATGCATTGGAGGAGACTGTGTTTTCGGAAATTTTAGAGGATGGGGTTAGAAATTGTGAAGTGCGCTTGATTGGAGAGCCAGAGGGAAAATATTCTTTATTAATTAATGGCTTAGAAGAAAAAAGCTTCTTTTTGTACAATGGCTTGCGTCCTTTCTTTGGGGTGTTGGATATTTTTGTAGATAAAGATGACTTTAGCGAGTACAGTTTCTTCAATGAGGAAGAAGAGCTGGTTAAACGCACTTATAATTTGCACTTTGGGGTGCGTTCTGTCCGTTGGAAATATGTATTGGTAGAAAACAATACCGAGCGTCAGCACAAAGAACACGAAGTGTACGACAGTGTCAAAAAGGACGATTACTTGCCCGTACCGTTTACCTTAGCGGAATCAATGGATTTTGATGGACAAGAAGTTTTTGCGGTGTGGACAGATAAGAAAATCCCGTTTGAGCAGCGACAGCCCCAGCGTTTCAAGCTGAAGACTAAAAGGGGCAAGAGTGGGGTAGAGTGGATTGTTCCCTTACCTGCTGCTTCTGCACTAGGAGAACTCAAAGTGAATCCCGATGACCGAACGGAGATTTATTCGGAATTGCTAGTAACTTTATAAAGACAAATAATCAGTATATGCCCTATAAAATGTCAGGAAATGACCATAAAATCCTGTAAATATGCGGCTCCAAAATAAAAATCAAAATTTTTTAGGGAAAGCGAGGTTTGTACCGAATATTTACTATATTTGTAACGGTTCGGAAAACACCCCTTCAAAAGGGCGCTAGAAGAACTAACTTAAAATAATTAAATTAACTAAATTTAAACAAATTTATCATGGCCAAACAATATGCAACACCTGGTGTGTATATCGAAGAAAAAGGTGCCTTTTCAAACTCAGTAGTATCTGTAGCAACTGCCGTACCTGCATTTGTAGGTTATACAGCAAAAGCAACTGCTGGTAAGAGAGACATCACGAACACGCCAATGCGTATTACCTCAATGGTAGAGTATGTAAGTTACTTTGGAGCTGCTCCAACAACTACTTTCTCTATTGATTCTGATGGTGACAACTACAGCTTGACAGCTGACGAAGCGTCTAACTACAACCTATTCCGTAGCCTTCAACTATTCTTCGCGAATGGTGGTGGTTCTTGCTACATTGTATCTGTTGGTACATATGGCAAAGGTGTAAACGCCGCTCAATTGATCGGTATGTCAAACGGTGGTGGTATTACTGCTTTGTTGAAAGAACAAGAGCCTACTCTATTAGTATGCCCTGACGCTGTATTATTGGAAGAAAACGATTGTGCTGCTGTACAACAAGCAATGATTAAGCACTGTGGTGCGGATACTCGTAGCCGTTTTGCTATCCTTGACGTATGGAATGGTTACAAAGCCAGAACATTGTTGGATGACGATGTAGTAACTGCTGCACGTGGACATTACGGTAACAACTTTTTGGATTTCGGTGCTGCTTACTACCCATGGGTAGCTGCAACTGTTGTTAGCTCTGACGATTTGAGCTACCAAAACATCAGCAATCCTGAAAGCTTGATCGAAGTATTGAACAACGAAGTAGATGAGAATGTATCTGCTGGTTATGTGAAAGCTGAGAAAGGTGACTTGATCAAAGAAGAAATTGCTAAGATTCAAGATGAAGATGCAAACAGCCAGTCTGTAAGCAACTTGTTGAAAGCAGTTAGCCCTATTTACAATGACATTTTAGGTCAAGTAAGAGAGTCTTTGAACATTCTTCCTCCCTCTGGTGCTATTGCTGGTATCTACGCTTTAGTAGATAGTTCTGTAGGTGTATATAAAGCTCCTGCTAACGTAAGCATCTCAGGTGTTAGCGCTCCAACAGTAAATGTTACTGCTGAAGAGCAAGAAAATTTGAACTTGCCTTTGAATGGTAAAGCAGTAAATGCAATTCGCCCATTCGTAGGAAAAGGTACTTTGGTTTGGGGTGCACGTACCCTAGATGGTAACAGCGGTGACTGGCGCTACATTAGTGTTCGTCGTACAATGATCATGTTAGAGCAATCTATCAAGTTCGCTTGTGAGCCTTATGTATTCCGTCCAAACGACACCAACACTTGGTTGTCTGTTCGTTCTATGATCTCTAACTTCTTGCGTAACCAATGGCAAAACGGTGCTTTAGTTGGTTCTTCTGAAGCAGAAGCTTTCTTAGTAGATTGTGGTTTAGGAACTACAATGACTCCTCAAGATGTATTGGACGGTTACATGAAAGTAACAGTAAAAGTTGCTATCTCTCGTCCTGCTGAATTTATCATCATCTCGTTCCAGCAAAAAATGCCTGGTGGTGAGTAGAGAGCAGTTGGTTTAACCGATCAATTGTGTGTGAGTTGATGAACTCACAAAGACAACCTTTTCAAATAAAAAAATATAAAACTTACATATTATGGCTGTTGATTATAGCGAACACCCAATAAATGGGGGCGATTATTGGCCCTTAGCAAAATTTGCATTCCGCGTAAGCATCGAAGATCTACCTGAGTTGGGTTTCCAAACAGTAGAAGGATTGGAAACAGAAGTTTCTATCATGGAATACCGTGATGGTAACGCTGGAGTACTTTTCAAATCAAAAAGACCTGGTCTAGTAACGTACAGTAACATCACTTTCAAGAGAGGTGAGTTTATTGGCGATGCGCACATCAGAGACTGGATGCACTTGTACCAGTGGGAGAAAGTAGACAACCGTACCAAGCGTAGAGAAATCATCATCGAATTGCTTGATGAAGGTGACAACACAATGATTACTTGGACTGTTAAAGGTGCTTTCCCTGTGAAGTTCACGCCTACTGCTCTAGATGCAGAAGCAGATTCAGAAGTAGCTGTTCAAGAAATTGAAGTAGCTGTTGAATCTTGGACACAAGATGTAGGAGCTTAATAGCCCATTCAAGTTACATTGACTTAATGTCAAATTATAGACCTAGTGGAAAGCTTATTTCCGCTAGGTCATTTTTTATTTGTATTATACAGTTAACTTTTGTATTTTAGAGTTGCCTTGTTGTGTAGCTAAAAAAAACAGAGATGTAGGGCAACTAGTTGTTTAACTATAAGCCAATCAGGGACTTTACTACTAAGAACAAGAGCACCTAATAAATGAGCGGGAACGATAGAACTGTACTGAACCCCAGCACTGTCTTTATTTTTGCTTGTTTATTGTTCTTCTCCAACAAATAAATTAAACGAAATGCCAGAAAAACCACCATTCAATATATACGAAGGACAAGCACCCGCGAGTGATTATGCCGATTGGCCCCTTTCTAAGTTTTCTTTTGAAGTAAGCATTGGCGGCTTTGGAGGAAAAGTAGCTTTCCAAGGTATGGACGGCTTAGGGGCAACCATTGCTTCTATGAAGTTCAGAGATGGAAATTCAACTATGTTTTACGAACAGTCTCGCCCTACCTTAACGAACTATGAGCCTGTCACCTTAAAGAAAGGTGTCTTTACAGGAGATACAAAATTATTTGATTGGTTCAAGAATGTCTCGCAAGGAGCGCTATTTAGCGATATGCGCACAGTTACTATTAGCCTAAGCGAACTAAGAGGAGGAAATCTAGTGAATATGTTTACTTGGACGCTTGACCGTGCTTACGTGACTAAATTTACGCCCTCAGGGTTGGATGCAGAAGCAGAAAGCGAAGTAGCTTTAGAAGAAATTGAAATCACCTACCAGTCTTTTTCTATGGAAGCAGGTGGTTTATTTGGAGCCCTTTCAGGCTTAGGAGGAATCGTCGGAGCCGCTGCCAAAGTTGGATCTGCGATTTTCTAACTGTTTTATCATTAACTACCTCAACCGCCTAAAAATACTGCATCTCCTATGGATTTACTGAAGAATATAGCCGGCTTCATGAACGAGCCGATTCCGAGTTTCTTTTTTGAAGTGCTCTTTATTGAAAAATTTGATGATGCTAACCCTTTTGCGTTGATGGCAGCGACTGCTTCTGTTGCCATGCAAGCGTTAGATCCTATTGCTACCGCCTTTTCCGATGTACAAGGGTTAACGGTTTCTTATAAAACAACTGCGATCAATGAAGCAGGGTGGAGTTCCCCTAGACCAACCTTTGATAAGGTAGACAACGAAGAACTGACATTGGTGCGCTACTTACGTCCGCGCCATATTGGAGTCATGGGATTCTCTTTGGATCCTGTTACAGGATGGTGTCAAGAGACGATGCAGACCGTAAAAACTTGGGAAGCTCAAGTAAAGAAAAAAGATATTATGGTCTTTATTTACCACCCGATGATTCAAAACCCTTTGCCTGTAGGTCCTTCCTCTTTTCCAGTAGCTGGATTTATGCTGCAAGATGCCTTTCCAACTAGTTGGGGCGTTAGTGATTTGAGTTCTACGGCAGGCGATGCGCCGATCAAAGAGACTATTAAATTTAAATACACCGAGATTCAGCGTCTAGCTATTCCTCCAGTATAACCCCTATAAAACAATAAACGACCATGCCTGTATCTGTTAATAAGTTGACTGTTAATACAAAAGTAAATAAAGAGGGCGGCGCTGATGATAAAGGTGACGACAAAAGCAAAGGCAAAAGTGGCGGCGGCGGCGGTCTCTCTAAGATCGAACGAGAAGAGTTGATTGAAGAGGTACTCAACCGTGTCGAGGAGCTTTTGGATTATAGGCTACGCCCCTAGATGAATTTTTATTCTATTCCCTGTATTGGACTCTAGTAGCCCCACCCACATCAATTACCATAAATTCAATGCAGCTAAGTTTTGGGCGCTAGCCTACTTATGCTGAAGAACCTTTAACACGACTATATATAATGGCTGATTCTAAATCTCCCGTAAAAGAACTCAAAAGTGGTATTGTAAATCTTGAGGTGACCCTAGATGGCACCAAGGTACCCGAAGCCATGATGGTTTTAGAAGTTGAAGTCATCAAAGAAATCAATAAAATCCCCTATGCCAAGATATTAATTGCGGATGGTGATTCTAGAACGCAGACGTTTCCACAAAGTGACCAAGCTATTTTCGAACCTGGTAAAGAGGTGGAAATTAAACTAGCGCACGACCCTACGGCTACGATGGAATCTATTTTTAAAGGGGTGTTGGTCGAACACGGTGTTAAATTACGCCGTGATGGATTGGGCTTTCTAGTCTTAACTTGTCGCGACGAGTCCCTTGCTCTAACCGCAGGCCGCCGAAACAAGATTTTTTACGATCAAAAGGACTCTGATATTATCACCTCTATTTTTAAAGAGGCAGGGGTAAAGGGAACGGTTGATGTAGAAGCTACCACCGCAACCCATAAAAAGCTTATCCAGTACTATTGTACCGATTGGGATTTTATCCAAGCTAGAGCAGATGCTAACGGCTTAGTGACGGTGATTGATGATGGAAAAATCAGCATCAAAAAACCAACTGTTTCTGAAAAAACAGATGTCGCCATTAATTATGGCGTGGATTTGATGGAAATGGATCTTAAACTAGATGCAGCCTATCAATTCGAAGAAGTACAGGCTAATTTTTGGGATTATACCAAACAGGCTATTGAAAATACCACAGGTAAGAAGCCAACGACTAACAGCCAAGGAGATGTAGATAGCCAAAAACTCTCTTCTGTGCTCAAACAGAAAGAATTGGTGCATACCACGGCACCTGTGACAAAAGATGTGATTCAGTCGTGGGCTGATGCCGTCTACCAGCGAGGGCACTTGTCTAGAATTCGTGGCCGTATGAAGTTTGTTGGTTCTGCCAAGATCATTTTAGGCAAAGTGGTGGAGCTCACCAAGGTAGCTAAGCGCTTCAACGGCGATGGTTACATTGGTAAAGTACACCATACGGTAAAGAACGGACAGTGGTTGACCGAAGTAGAATTTGGATTACCTCAACGTTCTTATCTAGAAACATATCCCAATGCTACGCCTTTGGGGGCAGGTGGGGCTTTGCCTGCTATTAGTGGGTTACAGCATGGAGTCGTCATCAAAATTGATGGTGATCCAGATGGACAGTACCGCGTTTTAGTCAACATTCCCATTATTGATAATTTAGAGGGAGAAGGCGTTTGGGCGCGGTTGTCTAATACTTATGCTACCAAGGATTGCGGCTTTATTTTCTTTCCCGAAATAGGAGATGAGGTAGTGCTAGGTTTCTTTGATAATGACCCTACATTTCCTGTAATTCTAGGCTCATTATATAGTAATGAAAAAACAATTACCTCGGAAGAAACCCACGAGCCTGCAGAGAAAAATATCTTTAAGGCGTTGTCTTTCAATAAAGGAAAGATGCGGATGGAGTTTCAAGATGATCCAGGTAAGAACATCGTGAAGATTTTTACCGAAGATAAAATGATGCTGGAAATAAACGATGGCGATGACTCGATCACCATTGACGATCCTGTTAATAAAAATAAGATGATCTTCGATTCTAAAGGGATTACTATGACTGCCGATCAAGACCTGACGATTGACATCAAAGGAGAAATCAAGATTACAGGTAAGAAAAACATCGCTATGAAAGCGACCCAAGACATCAAAGGGGAGGGTATGAACATCAAGCTTAAAGCCCAAACTAATTTCGATGCTCAAGGAACAATGTTTAGTATTAAAGGATCTGGTACAGGAACCGTTGATGGCGGTGGAATGTTGACTCTCAAAGGAGGAATAGTCTCTATTAATTAATATAAAGAAGCAACTAAAATAAGAAAGAATATGGCACCTCCAGCAGCAAGAATTTCAGATATGCACGTTTGTCCAATGGTTACAGGAACGGTTCCACACGTTGGCGGCCCTGTTGCATTGGGTTGTATGACCGTTTTAATTGGTAAATTGCCCGCCGCCCGTATAGGAGATATGTGTGTGTGCGTAGGCCCTCCAGATACTGTTGCCGCTGGCTCCGCTACTGTGATGATCGGCGGAATGCCCGCTGCCCGTATGGGCGATAGTACGGCACATGGAGGAACAATTGTCAAAGGTGAACCAACGGTAATGATCAATTAGGAAAATACTACTCGACGATATATTTTTATCGATCGAAATAAAGCTGAAACAGTACCACGGTATTGTTTCAGCTTTTTATTTGTAGAAGGAAAGATAGGGTTGGATATTTACTTGCCAAAACACACTTCATAGAAATTTATTTTTTAATAACTGTTCTATTTTTTATGTTGAAGTAATAGTTTAAGACATGCTATCTCCTCCCTATACCTATTTTAATTTCAAAAGCAACCTGTTCCCTAACGCTTTTTTAATCCTAATAATATGCCTCTATCACAAAAACAAGCCACTGCTATTCTGATTCTTCAAAAAAAATGGCAAGAATTTAAAGCTTTGGTAGAAGAAAAAGACGCTAATTTGCAGGTTCTGCTTGGAGCGGCGCAAAAAGAAATTACACAAGAGGGAATCGTATTGCTGAGAAGATACCAAGTGAGCTGCTACTAATTTACTGCCCAATGGGGTGCCCGAAGAAGCTGCTATAGCGCACAAAAAGGCTTTTATTGAGGCGGTTATGGCACAACTAATACGGCTGCACCAATCTGACATTTTAGTACTCTTAGAAGCAAGAGCTGATAGAAGAATTGCCAAAAAGCGCTTTTTAAAAGTATTTAATAACCTTGAACTAAAAACACCTATTGGAACGGTATTTTATAATATTTTGATGTCTAGGGTGAGCGACATGAAAAAGTTAGAGGATTTAAAAGTAATGATACGTGTGCTTATTGCTAAGTATAGTTTAGTCAGGCTCTTGTCAAAGCATTATGAAGAAAAAGCTTATCGGGAATATTATATAGGGGAGTGTAACAGCTTGCAACATATTCAAGAGGATTTCGAACAGCTCTCTACTCAATTGCAGCATTTTTTGGCTTAGTAGATAGATGATAGAACGATCGTAAGAATGTTATAAAATAACTTAGATTTGGGGGTTTATTTTAATAGTAAGCACCATTTTACCAAAAAATATTTCTTAAATAGGCTATATCATTAAGCGATGAAAAAAAAAGATACTGCTCAATTGCTGAGGTGCTGCGAAGAATGGTTAGCCGCCTATGGCCTTGAAAGTCCCGAAGAACAGGCCACCCATCAAAAGCAATATGCCCAAATTAGTCAACTGGCCAATCAATTAGAAAACACACCCAAAGCCGAGGCTTTAGTAGATGCGGAGTTGATAGAAGCGGCAGAAGCTTTTTGGGCAGCGGTACGGTACGCCCAAGCGGTATTAGTGGACGATCAACTGTTTTGATCGAATCTATTTTAGTAAAGCAATAAAAAAAGCTCAAATCAGAAGGATTGATCCTTATTACCCAATACACTACAAAAAAAGAATAGCTAAAAAGTCAGATAAACGTAGTACTTTTTTTATCTTGGCACTAGCTTTGAAAAGAACACTAGTAATTTATAATTCAAAAATCTATTCCGATATCACTCGGGATTAAAACCAGTAATCATGACTAATACCACCTTTTTCGAGAAATGTAAAGGCATTGCCTTAATTTTGGGTGTTGTACTTTTTGGTACCGCCGCTATTTTGTTTTCTACCGCTCCTGCACAGGCGGACGCCCCACAAACTAGTTATGCTACTGGGAAGTATCGTGTCAGTAATGGCTCTTCATAAAAACAGTAGTGATGGTTTACCTACTTGGTATATTTTAGTTATGGACTCAGAAACGGGACGTTCAAAAATGTATTATGGAACCATTAAAAATGGAACTCTAGCAGCTGACAGTAAATACCAGTTGCCTTATTCTCCTTTGTAGAATATAATCTAATGAAATTATTACCTGTTGGTTTTCTAAAAAGTAGGGATTCTATAACAGAAGGACTAATTGGCTCTATCCTTGGAAATTAATTAATCTATTTAAACTTTAAAAACACAAATTAATGGAAACTATTTCTTTTATGGACAAATGCCAAGGGATTGGCCACGTCCTAACACGCTTTGCTTTGATTCTAGGGGTCGTACTTTTTGGTACCGCCGCTATTTTATTTTCTACCGCTCCTGCACAGGCGGACGCCCCACAAACTAGTTATGCTACTGGGAAGTATGGAATGAGTCTATCTACAATTGTAGAAAATGGAAAAACTATGTGGTATGTTTTGATATGGGATACAGAGACAGGGCGTTCGAAATTCTACTATGGTAATGGTAAAGAAGGTACACAACCAGCCCTTAGTCGTTTTAATCTACCAAGTTCCCCTTTGTAGGACACAAACGAATAAAATTATAAAGTAAAACCTTTTGGAAATTCCAAAGGGTTTTTCTATTTTTAGTGGTAGCATTTACAATTGTCTATATTATCAGGAAATAACAACTATGAAACTAGGATCTTTTTTTGGCGGCAGTGACTCAGAAATGTCCCGTCTTACTATTACTTCGCACCATATGGGGGATTGTTCGGATGCCGTGCCTAAGGACGACAAAAAACGTACTTTTGTCGTACAAGTAAACCCAGAGAAACTCAAATACAGTTTTGGAATGACTCCTGTTGGTGAAGAGGAAGGAGGGACTGCATCGTCTATGAATACTCCTGGTGGTTCTGCTCCTGTAGATGGTTTTAAGGCTTACAATAAAATGGAGATGAACTTTAAATTCTATGCAGATGCGACGGGTATTCTTCCTATACATCCTGATAGAAAGGCAGAGTTTATGAAGGGTGAGAAGCCGAGTATTCGTAACCACCTCAATAAACTACAAAGTGTGGTATATGGCTATGAACCAGAAATTCACGGCCATCCATATCTGAAACTAGTTTGGGGAGAGATTTTTCCCGATACTTCTAATATGACAGGGGAATCGAACCCAGCCGTATTTAAAGGCATTTTAAAGGATTGTAGTATTGAGCTCAATTTATTCTCTTTATCAGGAGAGCCCGTGAAAGCAGAAATTAATTTGACCATTACTTCTAAGATTGAACCTGATGCACGTCCTCTTGGTAAATCACCAGATTTAACGCACTACTACGATATTACAGAAGGGGATAAAATGACCACCTATTGTAACCGCATATACGGACGCTATGACAGTAAAATCTGTGCGGCTGTTGCGGAGTACAATAATATGATTGATTGGAAATTGCCAGGTGGTACTAAGATTATTTTCCCTTCTATTCACATGTTGAATGATAAGTACCTCAATGATTACGAAGAAGTAGAGATAGAATCTATTGCTGACCAAAGTGAAGAAAAGCAAATGCGGGAGCTAATTGGTGATAAACGCGCTAATCAGTACTACAAAACTTTTCCTAATAGAAGTATCAAAAATTTTGAAGCGTAAACAATGCTTCTCCATTACCCCAACGCTTGTAACACAATACCATGGCAGAAAATAAATCATTTTTAGGTTCAGGCTGGAGTTTTCCACCTCGTTTTTTAGAGAGCACTTCAGGATTAGAACTCTCGCACGATGATCGTGATATTGCAGAATCTATTCTCATTCTTTTATCCACTACCCCAGGAGAGCGGGTCATGAATCCTAGATATGGCTGTGATCTACACAGTATGGTTTTTGCAAACTTGAATAAAAGCAACAAGACCTTACTCAAGGACATGATTTCTACTTCAATTCTCTATTTTGAACCGCGTATTGATGTAGAGTCTATTACCATTGATGACAGCCAGCTGATTGAAGGAAAAGTAGAAATTAAACTAGTTTACATGATCAAAGGAACCAACTCCCGTAAAAACATGGTCTATCCCTTCTACCTAACAGAGGGAACCGACATTTAATACACGTCGTCGTCTTTTTACGATTGCCCAAAACCCATCTTGTCTCTAACACAACATTCCCCCATGGGAATCCTACTCTCAATACCAACCTCTTATGAGTGATAACAACAACAATTCCATACTGCATTGGAACGGAACCGCCCAAGACGAACGCCTACTCCGCTCTTTGTTGCCTGAATCCATAAAAGTAGATGAGCGCTCTATGAGTGACTTATTGGCTTTTTCGGCTAAATTTTCAGAGCTGATTCAGTATTACGATTTAAACAATAACCGCTCGGGAGATTGGAGCAAGTTTTTTCAGAGTGATGAAACTGTATTTTTGGCCACAATCGTATCCACCGATTTGCAGGGGATTGAACAAAAGCACAACAAGTGGATTAGTTTTCTAGAAAATGCTCCCCGTGCCGAAGAAAAATTGGAAGCCTTAGAGCATCTGATGCAGCAAGTATTGGATATGGCCAAGCAAATCAATGATTGGTACGTCCATGCGCTCAATATGGATCGCTTAAACATGATGGATTCCTCGGAGTTAGAGAACGAGTTGGAAAATGCCATCAAACAGCAGTTGGCTGAGAACTTACAAAAGTTGTTGGTCTACCAAGAAGACTTAGGGTTTAACCAAACAGGAATTTTTAGTGCAGGGCAGATCAAAAAGCACTTTCACAACAACTGGTTCAAGAGACACGAACAGATTGGTGCCCGTAGCATTGACCTCGACCGCATTGGCTCTTCGGACAAAATCAAAGATTACACCAAGAAAATCCGCATACAGTTCCGCACTTTCTACAGTGTGACGGCGTATATTTTGCAGATTTCTCCTAAATATTTGTTGGAGTCTCTAACGGACAAATCCAACCACCGCCCAGATGTGGCCTTGTTCATCTCCTTCACAAAGATGTTCAAGAATCTACAAAACCAAGTCAACCAAGTCACCGAGAAGCACTTAGATTTCTATTACTATAACATTCTTAAACAAAAGCAAAAAGGCTTATCTCCCGATCAAGCAAACATCTATTTTGATGTAGCGCGGCACGTAGATACCCATTTGTTGAAAAAAGGCACCTTGGTGACAGCTGGACGCGATGAAGACGGCGTGGAACATTTTTACAAGACGGATCAAGACTTGATGTTGCACCAAGCTAAAATCGCCAAGATTCACACCTTATTTGTCAGCAAAAACCCTAAGATTGGTATTGGTAGCTCTTATCGAGTAATTACCAACTTATACGGGGCAGCAGAAGCAAATTCTAAAGATGGCAGAGGAGCGGAGTTTTTGAATGGAGAAGAAAACTGGCCAACTTTTGGGCACGAGATTTTGGAATTGCCCAAGGATGAGCAGCAAATGAACTTTGCACAGATTGGGTGGGCTATTGCTGCGCCTATTTTGGAAATGGACGAAGGGCACCGAATTGTAACGATGACTTTCCGTTTTGTGGCAAGTACCATGTACACGCTCAATTTGCTAATCAAAGACATTAGTATTAATCAAAACATTTCTAGAGAAGATGCTTTTTCTAAGATCTTTAAGAACAGTTTAGAAATTTTCTTTACCACTACTGAGGGCTGGATGACGGCTCATACCGTAGAAGTCTTGCCACCAAGCGAATGGGGCAATCCAGAAGTAACTATTGTTGCTACGCTAACGGCAAATGCACCTAGTGTGGTCAATTACGATACCGAATTGCATGGCGATGGTTATACGGCTACAACGCCCATTCTAAAAGTAACACAACGTCACGAAGGCTCGTTCTTCTCCTATTCTTTCTTGAAGGAACTAGAAGTACAGCGCGTATCTATTGATATTGACGTGAAAGGTATTCGCGGTCTGTCTTTGTCTAGCGACATCGGCCCCTTGTATCCCAACGTTCCTTTTCAGCCTTTTGGTGCGACTCCCAAAATAGGGTCGTTCTTGATGGTTGGAAAAGAAGAAGTCTTCAAAAAAGAAGTAACAGATTTACAATTTAACATCGAATGGCATGCCTTGCCCGATGATCCGAAAGGTCTACGAGGGTATTACCGCGATTACGGTCTAGGTATCAAGAATGAGCAATACGAAATGAGCATCTCGGCTTTGTCTGATGGCACGTTTTACCCTTTGCGAGAAGATACGCCTCTAATTTATAACGTATTTGAAGCCGATGAGGAGCATCCTGCCAATATCGATCGCAAAAGAACCATCACAGAGATTGATATAGAAGCCCTAAACATCAAGCCCAATGAGGATTTTGATTTTCAAGAAACGTACTCACAAGAGGCACGGAGTGGTTATTTTAAATTGGAGTTGACCTCACCTAAAGTGATGTTTGCCCATGAAAAATACGCTGAGATTTACGCCAAAAAAGTGCGATTTAATAGCGATCCAAAGCGAAAAGGCCCTGAGAAAACCTTACCGCCACAGCCTTGGGCACCAATGATCAAAACCATTAGTTTAGATTATTCTGCTACTACAGAAATCAACGTCTTGTCTATTGGTACCTTGACAAAAGGTGAAAACAGTCGCGAAGAACTATACCACTTACATCCGTTTGGAATTATTCGCACGTTTGAGGGCGGTCGTTCTTCTAACCGTTCGTTGATGCCCAACTATGATGACAATGCTTATCTTTACTTGGGAGTGAGTGATTTGATGCCACCCAATGTGTTGTCTATCTATTTTGAATTAAAAGAAAACATCAATCTCTTCTCGGACGAAGCTGCTAAGCAACAAAAACCAGAAGTTGTATGGAGCTATTTGTCGGATGATATTTGGAAGGATTTTTCTCAGAATAAAATCTTATCCGATGCTACAGATGGCTTTAATAAATCAGGCATTATCAATCTAGAAATGCCTAGAGATATTAGTACTGGCAACCAAATTTTGGAGCCTGACTACCACTGGTTACGGGTGACCGTCAAAGGCGAACCTAGTTTGTTGCCGCGTTGTCTCCGAGTAGCTACGCAAGCGGTGTCTGTCACTTGGCAAGACAATGGACAGAGTGATAAACACCTCAAAGAGCCATTGAAGGCCGATACAATTAACCGACTAGGTTCTTCGATTCAAGAAGTGCGTGGGGTTAACCAACCTTTTCCTTCTTTTGGAGGACGCACAGGAGAGAGTAAAAATGAATTTTATACGAGAACGAGTGAGCGTTTGCGCCACAAAAACCGCGCGGTCTCTGCTTGGGATTATGAGCGCTTAGTACTAGAAAAATTTCCTAACATTCACCAAGCAAAATGCGTCACACACGTGGGCAATGAAGAATTTGTCAAAGCGGGAACCGTCTTGATGATTGTAGTGCCTAAAATTGATAAAAATTCTAGAAGCTACTATTTGCCTATGGTTAACTTTACCGTCTTATCGGCGATTAAAGACTACTTGGAGCAATTGTCTTCTCCTTTTATTGATATTGTGGTGCGCAACCCCATTTACGAGCGGGTCAAAATTTCTGCTGGTGTCCGTTTTACCAAAGGAAAAAACAATGGAACTTACCTCAAAAAACTCAACCAAGACATCGTCGAGTTTATGTGTCCTTGGATGCTTGGGCAAGAGCGTGAATTGGCGTTGGGAGGTACCTTGGTAAAAGATGTTATCTTAAGCTTTATCGAAAAACGTCCTTATGTGAACTTCATCACGAAGTTCTCGGCGGTGCAAGTTTTCCCCGAAGATGGAGTAGGATTCGATGTAGACGATACAGCGATCCACGCGACGAATTCGCCCATCATTAAGGCTACTAAGCCTTGGTCGATTTTGATTCCATTTGAAACGAATCCGATCTACTTCTTGGAAGAAGAAACCTTCCAAGTTCCTGACAAAGCTTCTATCAGTTCGATGATTATCGACGGTGATTTTGTAATGACAGAAGAGAAGGAGCGGGACATCGACGACTATTTTACGGACAAGCGCCGCAAACGTGATATTGACCCTGACGAGGAGGAAGATTAGTCGCGCTGGGGATAAGCACCGTGGGTTTTTATTCTTGAAATAAAAATTGGCGACAGCTTCCGTAGAAAAAGACAGTTATAATAGTATCTTTGAAAGGTACACCAAAAAATAATCTAGGATAGGGACGTGTGTAAATGCGCCCCTATCCTAGGTATATAAGAGTAACCCATCGAATTGTAATTAATTAAGTTATGACCTTATTAACTAGAAGCACGCTAAAGAATTTATTTACCAGAGGCGCGGTTCCAACGGAAGTTAATTTTTCTGATTTTATAGATTCTACTGTTAACAAAGTAGACGACGGGTTTTCTCAAAGTGCAGAGCATGGATTTATGTTGGCACCACAAGGAGCCAATCGAAAGCTCATGAGCTTTTTCGAAAGTATTCGAGATCCACAAGCTGCTTTTAGCTTGTCACTTAACCCCACGCGCCATGCCAAGGGATTGAGCTTGGACGATGCTGAACACAACAGCATTCTATTTCTAAAAGATACAGGACAAGTGGGTATCGGTACCACTACCCCCCAATTTAAATTGGAGGTGAACGGTATGATGGGGGTTGCAGGTCGCGTAGGAACGTATGCTTCAGGTAGCGTTAATGCAGATGGAGAGTGGCAGACTATTGTTGATCGGTTGGAAGGTATACAAGCGTTTGAGGTGATTGCTCAAGCTAGTGGGCGAGAAGGGCGTGGAAAATATGCCTTGACCCATGCTATTGCCATTTCTAATTATGGTGTAGGGAAGATCGATCAAGTACGCTCTACTTATAGCAAAATACTAGGCCCCCTCTTTCACAAAGTTACTTTTCGTTGGGCCAAAGGCAACGATGGCTACCGTTTGCAAGTCAAAACCACCCAAAACTACGGCTACTTGGACGATAAGGAAAGCAAACGCGCTCAAATAAAATACTATGTGACCAAGCTTTGGGACACCAGCATGATGACGAAAGAAGAGGTCGTCGCCCAAACTCGTAAATTGCGCTAAGTCAATACAATATAGCCTCTGATTTCTTACTTTTACAAAGAGAATTACTAGAATGCCCACCGTATTGCTATGGTAAGGTCTAAAAAAGTATATCTTTGCAGCCAAGTTAGCCACTTTTTAGATAGACTTATCCGTCAAAGACAAACAGCTCTTTGAAAAAGAAGTTCATTCCAATGGTAGACGATTAGACGAATCGGAATTGCTTTTGGGTACAGTTTTGGAAAGGGCAATTATGTAAATCATTTTATTCGTTAGATAGTTGGCTAGCAAACACCTGAAAAGGGGGCTTTCACCGACTTATTTAACCATCAATTTGTAAGTAATAACAATGGCTTTAAAATTTTCTTTGTTACTCTTGATCGTAATCAGCAGTAGTTTTGTTTGGACTACTAATAGCAGTACCTTCTACAAAGCTTTTGGAAGCGACTCCTTAACGACAATTGATCAAGCACTCCAACAGTTGGAACAGCAGAAACAGAGCAGTACTACCTACGCTTATACAGGAGGCTTGAAAATGAAAAAATCAGGCTATCTACAAGGTGCCACCAAGAAAATAAATGTCTTTAAGGAAGGACGGCAGTTGCTAGAGCAATCCATTGTGCGTTATCCCAACAATGTAGAATTTCGCTTTATCCGCTTGACTATTCAAGAGAATGCGCCTAAAATTCTAAAGTACAACAAGGATATAGTAGAAGATAAAAAAGCGATTATAGAAGGGTATAAAAAAATGGATAGCAAAACGCGTGCTTATGTAATGGACTACGCTCGTGGTTCGACCTTATTAAATGCTAGCGAATTGAAATAGAAATTTTTAGCGGCCTTCTCACCTTGTGTAGAGAGGCCGCTGTTAAACTTATACGGCATGAAACAGGTATTGGTAATCAATTATTCTCAATCGGGGCAGTTGGATGCCATTTTAGAGCAGTTTCTAGAGCCTTTTGAGGGAGTTGCTGAAATTGATCGAGTAACGATTGATTTAGCGGCGCCTTTTGCCTTTCCTTGGAATACGGCGCGTTTTTTTGATGCCATGCCTGAATCTGTCTTAGAAGAGGCGGCCCTTTGGCTCCTTACACCTTGGCCCGCACGCGTTATGATTTGGTGATTTTGGGCTACCAACCTTGGTTTTTGTCCCCTTCCATTCCAACTACTTCCCTCTTACAAGATGCTAAGTTTTTGGCCGTATTGCACCATACGCCTGTGGTAACTGTAATTGGTTCTCGCAATATGTGGATCAATTCTCAGAAAGCAGTGGTGGCGCGCATCGAAGCGGCTGGAGGGTACTTGGTAGGTAATGTACCTTTGATTGATCGACATCAGAATATCTTGAGTGCGTTCTCTATTCTACATTGGATGCTTACAGGGCGCAAAGATCGGAAGTGGGGACTACTGCCAACCCCAGGGGTTTCTCAAGAAGATATGGCCGCTGCACACACTTTTGGACAGCCTGTAGTAGAAGCGTTGCAACAGCAAAACTACCAAGACTTACAACGACAGATATTGAATCCAACACCCAACAAACCTACCATAGATTTACACCCTACGATTATTCTCATAGAGAGCCGCGCCAAGCAACTGTTCTTGCTTTGGGCCAATTTAATCAAACGCAAAGGCACCAACCCTAAGAAGCGCGCCTTTTGGATAGGCGTCTATAAGTACTATTTGACGATCGCCTTATTCGGAATTTCTCCCTTT
Organism: uncultured Saprospiraceae bacterium; assembly: GCA_963837355.1. Classification (GTDB taxonomy): domain Bacteria; phylum Bacteroidota; class Bacteroidia; order Chitinophagales; family Saprospiraceae; genus Aureispira. The sequence continues at coordinate 958,351 of CAWIMY010000002.1, forward strand.
GTCATTGGTATTTATAATGTGTTGATCCGACCATTCCGAAAAAAACGCATTCAGGCGCAAAAAAATACCTATCTTTATTGGGGTATTAAGCCCTCGACCCAGTAGACAACCCTCTGATCCTGTGGTATTTTAGCGATTGTTCTTCCCTACCGTCGCCCCTGTGTATTAAAATCGTTTCTTTATGAATGATCCCCAACATGTCCTAATCTTGGGTGGCGGCTTAGCAGGTCTTACTTTGGCTTTGCAGCTAAAGCGTAAGGCACCTAGTTTGACCATTACGTTATTAGAAGCCCGTTCAGAAGCTGCCCCAATCGCTAGCCATAAAGTAGGAGAATCAACAGTAGAGCTTGGTACTTATTACCTGCGCGAAACGCTGGGTTTAAGTGCCTACTTAGATCAATACCAGCTGCCTAAAATTGGTCTGCGGTTTTTCTTTTCCTCTGAGAAGAAGGATCAATTAGAGCAACGGGTAGAGTTGGGCGCAAGTACCGTATTGCCCGTCCCAAGTCATCAACTTGATCGCGGACTACTGGAAAACGATCTGATGGAACAGTTAGGGGCTTTAGGAGTAACGATTTTGATGGGGGCTAAAGTAGGGAAAATTGACATTGGCAAAGCTCCCAACAGTTGTCATAAGGTCACTTATCAACAAGCGGGATATACCAAACAGATTCACAGCGATTGGATGGTAGATGCTAGTGGACGAAGCAGTTTACTCAAACGTAAATTAGGCTTAAGCAAAGCCCTGCCTTATCAAAATAACGCCGTTTGGTTTCGCTTCAAAGGCCAAATAGACATTGACGACTGGTCAGAAAATACCACTTGGCAGCAGCAATTTGCCCCAGGCTTGCGTCGTTTGAGTACAGTGCATCTAATGGGAAAGGGGTATTGGGTGTGGTTAATTCCTTTGGTATCCGATTATACAAGCGTGGGAATTGTTACCGACCCACAGTTTCACGATTGGCGCCAGCACAATACGTGGCCCAAAGCCTTGGCTTGGCTGACGGTGCAAGAACCACTTTGCGCGAAAATGCTGCGCGCGCGGAAACAAGAGCCAGAGGATTTTAGACAAATGAAAAATTACGGGCGACATTGCAAGCAATTTTATAGTACCCAACAATGGGGCATTGTGGGAGAGGCAGGGGCATTTTTAGATCCTTTTTATTCGCCAGGGACTGATTTTATCGCCTTGGGCAATACTTGGATGAGCGATTTAATTGTGCGTCACTATCGAGGCGAAGATGTAGCAGGGCGCTCTATTTTGTACGATCGCATTTTTGGGACGTTTTTTGAGAGTTGGATTCCAATCTATGACCAGCAGTATGGCTTGTTTGGCCACAGTCAGCTGATGGTGGTCAAAATCTTATGGGATTGGACGCTTTATTGGAGCTTTCCCTGTTTATTATTCACTAATAACGCCTTTACCGATACAGATTTATTGCGGGCGCTATTCGTGAAGAGAGGAGCCGTGAGCCAGTCTTTTCAACAGCTCAATGAGCAGATGCAGCATTTTTTTAGAGATTGGGCACAGTTGGAGCCAGTACCTGCTTCCCATTGCAAGCAATTTATAGACTTTATGCACATCCCTTTTATCAAGCGCCTTCATTTGGGCTTGGAGCAGCAGCATGAGGCCGATGACTTGTTGCAACAATGCCAGCAAAATTTACAAACCTTAGAACAAATGGCGGTACATATTTACCAAACAATCCGCCAGAAATATGACTCTTTATATACTATTAATAACATTAACCCTTACCAATTTGCCTTACCTTTATCTAACGAAGTGCTAGAAGAGCAAGCACAAAACTCTCGCGCTAAAACAAGTGACCCTATTATTGTTAGTGACATGAAAGCATTTTGGTTGCACTAAAAACTACCATACTATGAACGATAACATGCTATTATCCATCGGCATTGCACAAATGCAGCACGTATTTGTCAAAGCACAAGAATGGACCGAGCAACAACGTTTTATCAACCAGCTGACCACTGATTTACCCCAACAATTTTTTGATTACACCGCCATTGCTTTTGAAGGGGCGGCGATGCAACTGGCGATAAATGCCTTGCGCAATCAACAACCATTAACGGATTGGAAAACCCTTGCTGAAGACGTAAAACACCCTTACCCTTTGTCTTCTTATTTGGGCTTGGGAATGGCCTTGGCACAATTGCGCTTAGACCCAAGTCCGTATGTCGCGGAGGCTCCTGCTTTGCTTGGAGGCCGTATTTGGGCAGGTTATGGCTATTATAATAATTTTTTTAGAAAAAGAACCTCCGTGGATTATTTGGATGTCCAACCCAAGGAGGTGAAATCGCTGTATTGGCAGGGTGTTGGCAGAAGCTGTTGGCATCAATGCAAAGGTGATCTGACGGCTTTAGAAGCCTCCTTACAACCCTTAAAACATAAGAAGGACTTGTGGCGGGGTATTGGAATCGCCTGTACTTATTTGGCTATCGGGAGTACCAAGCTTTGGACAACTTTGCAGGAGATGGCAGGGAGGTACCATACCCAATTAGCGGTTGGGGCAATTATGGTCAGTGTTTCTATTCGCTCTACCTCGCGCAATCGTTCTCACGAGCTGCTGCTGCTGTGGTGCGGCTGTGATTTGGAGCAAGCCCAACAACTGCATCGGAGTTCTGTAAAGGCCACCTTAGAAGAGAACACGGACTCCCTATTTCTTCGCTGGTTACAAGTGATTGAAGAACAGTTGAGCTTATCAAATGATAAGGTGAAATCTAAGTAGGCATTGTTAGTGTTCTGACACAACTTCTTAGAATAACAAGTAATAACAGTAAAAAAAAGCGTACTTTTACACGCTAATTCACAGCGCTCTGGCTTACCAAAAGCTGGAAATTATTTCTATAGCTTTCCTGATCGCGCTTATCGGTTCCATTCAAAAGAGCTTTATTGGATCAAAATTATGAAAGAAGTATACATCACTAACGCAGCAGCTTTTTTGCCGAATGAAGTGGTAGGGAATGAGGAGATGGAAAAGTACCTTGGTCAAATAAATGGCCGTCCTTCCCGCTCTAGAGCTATTGTATTGCGCAAAAATGGCATCAAACAGCGATATTATGCATTGGATAAGGACGGAAAAATGACGCATACTAATGCCGAAATGGCTGCGTTAGCAGTCAAAGGACTATTTGATAGCAAAGAGGCGTTGCAAGGGATGGATTTACTCTGCAGCGGTACATCGACCCCCGATCAAGTTGTACCCTCACAAGGAGCAATGGTACACGGATATTTGGCAGAGGCAAACAGTGTAGAAGTGGTGTCGCCTGCGGGCGCTTGCTGTGCTGGTATGCACGCCCTGAAATACGCCTATATGGCAGTGAAGTTGGGCGAGAAGAAAAAAGCTGTCGCTACGGGTTCAGAACGAGCTTCGGCTATGATGACGAATAATAAATTTGAGGAAGAAATGCAGCAAGTGGAGCAGCTGCAAAAGAACCCTTATTTAGCGTTTGAGAAAGATTTTTTGCGGTGGATGTTATCGGATGGAGCAGGGGCGTTGTTGTTAGAACCAACTCCTAGTAAAAATGGTCTTTCCTTGCGCATTGATTGGATGACGGGGGTGTCTTATGCACAAGAATTGGAAGCCTGTATGTATTCAGGGGCTGAGAAAAACGGAGATGGCAGCTTGCGCTCTTACAAGGAGTTTTCGGCTACCGAACAGGCACAGCGCTCCTTGATGAGCTTTAAGCAAGATGTCAAATTATTAAGTAAGCATGTTGTTCCCCTTGGCGTTCGTTTTGCCGTAGAGCAAATGAAAGCCCACGGCAAAACTGTTGACGAGGTTAGCTACTTTCTGCCGCACATGTCCAGCTATTTTTTTGAACAAGCGATTAGTGATAATTTTGAAGCATTGGGTTGGCCAATGCCCAAAGAAAAATGGTTTACTAATTTAGCAACCAAAGGTAACGTAGGCGCAGGGTCTATTTATTTGATGTTGGAGGAATTGATGAATGGGGGGCAATTGAAAAAAGGGCAACAACTCCTTTTGCTGATTCCCGAAAGCGCGCGTTTTTCTTATGTGACGGCTTGGCTAACGGTTTGCTAACGGATAGCCCCTATTGCAAAAGGCTTATTATTATGAAAAAAGAAGACATCCCGCAAGATAAAAGCGATCTAGTTTCTTTTACTAGAGAAGTCTGCTATGGAAAAAATAAAGAGGGCAATTATGAAACCCAATTAAGTACAGGGTGGAACGTAAAAACGGATGCCCTCGACCAAGCTTGGGAAGAAATTAACCGCCGTATGGAGGCTGCCTTGGAAGCGATTGAACGAGGGGAGGCGAGTCCAATTCTCTACTTTATGGAGCGCAGTTTAATGGATATACCCACGTTGTCGGCTTACGCTAAGTTATGGTCTTTTCGCGTCAAGCGCCACCTCAAAGCTCGGCCTTTTAGCCGTTTAAACGAGCAACTATTAATACGCTACGCAGCAGCTTTTAAAATTACTACTAACGAATTAAGGAACTTTGATGTCAACCAGTATAAAGGAATTTAAACATTTACAAACGGCACACTGTGAGAATGGAGTAGCAGCAAATTTGTTGCGGCATCACGGGTTAGACTTTATGACTGAGCCGTTGGTATTTGGACTGGGATCAGGGTTGCTATACATCCATATTCCCTTTCTAAAAGTCAATCACGCGCCCACGGTTTCGTTTCGTTCCCTGCCTGGCAGTATTTTCAAAAATGCAAGTAAGCGCTTGGGGGTTAAGATTGCGCATAAGAAATTCAACAGCAAAGAAAAAGCGCAGGCTTTTGTTGATGCAGCGCTTGCCAAAGGCCATTTGGTGGGCTGTCAAGTAGGCGTATTCCATTTGCCTTACTTTCCCAAAGCTTACCGCTTTCATTTCAATGCCCATAATTTGATTTTATACGGACAACAAAACGGCCAATATTTGGTTAGTGATCCTGTTATGGAGACCGTCACCCAACTGAGTGCCGCCGAATTAGAAGACGTGCGTTTTGCTCGTGGTGCAATGGCTCCCAAAGGCCATGTCTACTTTCCTACAACCGTTCCTGAAATTAGCGCCGAGCAAATTCAAGAAGCCCTCAAAAAGGCGATTAAGAAAAATGCTTACCTGATGTCGCGGGTACGGTTGCCTTTTATTGGAGCAAGCGGATTTAAATACACGGGCAAGCAAATTCGAAAATGGCGAGATCAATACGGCCCTAAAACAGGGGGGCTTTACTTGGGACAATTTGTGCGCATGCAGGAGGAAATTGGAACAGGAGGGGGCGGTTTTCGGTTCATCTATGCTGCCTTTTTGCAAGAAGCGGGCCACTACTTGCAAGACGAGCGTTTGCTGAAAAGCTCTGAACGCGTTACCCAATCGGGCGATTTATTGCGACAATCTGCTGTGCGTATGGCTGCCGTTTACAAAGGGCGTACCACTAGCCAGCAAGACTTTGAAGCGGTTGCCGATGGTTTGGAGGAGATTGCAGATTTGGAGTATCAGCTGTTCAATGAACTCTATCAAATGAAATTATAAGCCATTATGCCCAATACATGCATTCAAATAGAAAATCTAAGCAAGCGCTATCCCCGCGCCGACAAAGATAGTTTACAAGCGGTGAATCTCCGCATCAATAGGGGCGACAAATACGGAATTCTTGGGCCTAATGGCGCAGGTAAAACTACCTTGATTTCTATTCTGTGTGGCATCATCAAACCGAGTAGTGGCGATGTTCGTTATCTCAAGGGAGAGGAAAAAGTCAATTATCAAGCGATACAATCAACCATTGGTTTTGTCCCGCAAGAATACGCTTTGTATCAAGAATTGACTCCTGTACAGAATTTGTCTTATTTTGGGGCGCTGTACAATTTAAGCAAAGCTACCATTCAGGAGCGGATTCCAAAAATTTTAAGTATTTTGGGTTTGGCACACGTGTCAAATAACCGTGTCGAAACCTTTTCTGGAGGGATGAAACGCCGCGTTAATTTAGCGATTGGTATTATTCACGAACCGAGTATTTTGTTTTTGGATGAGCCTACCGTGGGGGTAGATGTGCAGAGCAAAGTGGCTATTCTAAAGTTCCTAAACCAGCTTAATGAGCGGGGAACAACCATTATTTATACCTCGCACCACTTGTCAGAAGCACAAGAATTCTGCAATAGAATTGCCCTCATTGATCAGGGCAATATCATTTTGCAAGGGGCTATGGAATCGGTATTATACGACCATCAGGCCGAAAATTTAAAAGATTTATTCCTGCAATTTACAGGAGAAGCCTACCGCGATTAAGCGCGGGTGCGGCTTACAAATGATAACGCATGTTCAAACTTTGGGTTGCCATAAAAAAAGAGTTTCAGTTGCTGCTTTACGATAAGGCAGGGTTAATTGTGATGTTTGGGATGCCCCTGTTATTGGTCTATGTCATCACCATTGTACAGGATTCTGCTTTTCGGTTGGTAAATGAAAATAAGATTTCTATGGTGGTGGTCAATAGAGACCAAGGCCAAGAAGGGAAAAAATTGGTTGATTTGATGCAGCGTTCGGGCTTATTCGACTTGCAGCAAAACGATACCATCGTCGATTTGAAAGAGTCGATGCTAACGGCTGATTTTTTGACGGGAATGGTGATTAGTGCCGATTTTAGCGAAAAGCTCGTCCAAAAAGCGACCTTAGTTAGCAACAGCATGATGAACGAATTGGGCTTAGAGGAAGAAAGCGCTGCGCCCAAGGCCAAATTGCAACTCTCTGCGCTAGAATTTTACCACGACCCTGTGTTGCAAGAAAACTATTGCTCTTCTATTATTAACATGATTGATGCCTTTTTGAAGACGATAGAAGGGGAATTGTTGATTAACCAGCTCTGTGCAGAACTAGAATTGACCGAGTCGCCCACCAAGCTCAAAGAGGCCATGATAGAAAACCGTGTGCCTATTGAGCGCAAAGTAGTGAGCAATTCAGAACAAGATAAATTACCCAACTCTACCCAACATAATGTTCCTGCTTGGACCATTTTCGCCATGTTTTTTATGGTGGTTTCGCTCGGCACCAACATTGTCAAAGAGCGCTTGAACGGGAGTTTTGTACGCTTGAAAACGATGCCTACCAGTTTTGCGTTAGTTATTGGTGCCAAAATGTTGCTCTATACAGTAGCAGCAGTGGTACAGGTCTTTTTAGTCTTTTCCTTAGCCCAACTAACGTTTCCTAGTTTGGGATTACCTCCTTTGACCTTGCCGTCTAATATTCCAGGATTATTTTTGGTTACGGTGTTGAGTGGGTTTTCGGCAGTGAGCTATGCGATGGTCGTTGGTACGTTGGCCAATACCCAAGAACAAGCGCATGGTTTTGGATCCATGTCCATTGTCATCTTGGCGGCAATTGGTGGGATTTGGGTACCGAGTTTTGTTATGCCTGAATTTATGCAGACGATTAGCTTTGTTTCGCCACTCAATTGGTGCCTGCAAGGGTTCTATGTACTATTTTTAAAGGGTGGGGCATGGGCATCTTTACAACCTGTTGTATTGGGTTTATTGACCTTTATCGCCGTTTGTTTGGGTATTGCTTTCGCGAAATTGAAAAAAGATCAACTGATCTAATCGCAGTAAAGTCTATTATTATATCCTTAGAGAAACCTCCAAAAACCTCCTTATTATGAATAAAAGAATGTTGATACAACAACTCAAACGACAGATTATAGAGTATTTAAATCTGTTGGATGTCGAAACAGAAGACTTGGATTCGGAAGCCCCTTTGTTGGGCCAGAGGGAGATTTGGGGCTAGATTCTATTGATTCCGTAGAGCTATTGGTGTTGTTGGAGCGGGAATATAAAATAAAAATAACCGATCCAAAAGACGGGCGCAAAGTCTTGGAAAGCATTGAGGTTATGGCAAACTACATTTTAGAGCATCAACGGCTGTAAATAAAAAAAATATTGTACCTTTATTGCTATTCTTCCCCCTATAATCGTTCCAATAGAGCTTGCCTAATTATTGAGCTCTAGCAATAATCCAATTTAATTATGACAAAAGTCCTCATCACAGGGATGGGCATTATTTCTGCTATTGGCAAAGATCTCTCCTCCAATAGAGCGAATTTGCAGGTAGGCCAAACAGGTGTTCGTGCCGCTCAACACATTGCTTCCCGTTACAAAGATATTTTTCCTCTAGGAGAGGTGCCCTACAGCACGGCTGAATTACAACAAGTGTTGGGAATTGTGAGAGAGAAGGGCTTGACTCGAACGGATATTTTGGCTACCGTCGCTGTTCAAGAAGCGATAGAACACGCCCAATGGACAGCGCGCGAATTGGCAGATTGGGACACCGCTTTTGTTTCTGCTAGCACCGTTGGTGGAATGTCTATGACGGAGGAGCTTTACCGCGATGGCAAGAAAGAGGGGTCGCCGTCGGATTATTTGGCCTCTTATGTTTGTGGGGCTCATACCATTAAATTAATGCAACGCTTTGGAATGCGGGGAATTTCCAGTACGCTTAATACAGCTTGTTCTTCCTCGGCTAACGCTATTGCATTTGGCGTACAATTGATTCAATCGGGACGTGCTAAACGGGCGATTGTCGGTGGTGCCGATGGCTTAGCCGCTTTCACCGTCAATGGGTTCAATGCCTTGCGTATTTTATCATCCGAAAACGCCAAATCTTTTGATGCGGCTCGCGAAGGGCTGACGTTGGGAGAAGGCGCTGCTTATTTGGTATTAGAAGCGGAGGAAGAAGTAGGCGAACGACCTGTGTATGGAGAAGTGCGGGGTTATGGTAATACTAACGATGCCTTTCATGCTTCGTCCATGTCAGAGCAAGCAACGGGCATTATTAGCGCAATTCAAAATGCCTTGGATAAAGCAGGACTAAAACCCAGTGATATTGATTACATCAATGGACACGGAACAGGCACTGTAAATAATGATGCCGCAGAAATCTATGGTTTGCGTCAAATTTTTGGTCACCTTCCCCCCTATCATTCTACCAAAACCTACACGGGGCATACGTTGGCCGCCGCAGGAAGTTTGGAAGCCGTCTTCACTTTGCTAGCACTCCAACACGGAGAACTATATCCCAGTTTAAATTTTAAAACCCCAATAGAAGGGCAGGAGGACAACCTCCCAATTACAGATTACCAAAAAGGGCAAGCGCTCCAATACGCCCTCTCCAACTCTTTTGGTTTTGGCGGTAACTGTTCTGCGCTCATCTTCTCAAAAGCTTAAGTTATGTTTATTGTTAATTCTTCCTGTATTTCCCCTCAATTGAGCTATGACCGACGGTTGATAACGCTCGGAAAAGTAGAACATCTATTAGGAAACCAATACGAGGCGGTAGAGCCTCCCTACAAAAAAATAATTCCGCTCAATCTCTTGCGCCGTATGGATAAATCGGTGCGTATGGGGGTAGGAACAGGGATGACTTTGCTCAAGGAAGCCGAGCAACAGGAAAAAGAGGTAGATGGGATTATCATTGGCTCTGCTAATGGGTCTATTGATAAGTCGATCAGTTTCTTACATCAAATGGTGGACTATGAAGAAGGTACCTTAACCCCTAGTGATTTTGTACAATCGACCTCCAATTCTATCTCTGGCACGCTGGCCTTGTTGGGCAAAGTGAAAGGGTATAACAACACACACGTTAATAACGGGTTGGCCTTTGAAAGTGCTTTGCTAGATGCGTTCTTGCAATACGAAACCACTGAAGTAGAGCGGTTGATTTTAGGGGGAGTAGACGAGTTGTCGCAGTCTAATTTTAATGTTGACGAAGCACGCGGCTTATACAAAGACAACGAATCGACCCACTCCGAAAACCTATTGCGGTCTAATACGGCAGGAACGGTAGCGGGAGAGGGCGCTGCCTTATTTGTATTAGAACGAGAATACACGAAAGACTCGCAAGCGCGGGTGTTGGATGTAGATATGTTTTCTTTTCCGACACCAGAGGACGTAGTGGAGCGAGTAGATGCCTTTTTGGCGCGCAATGGGATGTCGCATCACGATATTGATATCTTGTTTTTGGGCTACAATGGCGATGTGAGAACCGATCATTATTACGAATATTTGCGCACGACTTCTTTCGAAACAACAGGCGTGTACACGTATAAAAATTTGGTAGGAGAATACTACACCGCGTCTTCTTTTGCGATGTGGATGGCGGCTAACTTATTATCGGGACAAACAATGCCGAGACGCGCCATTTGGAGTCCAGTGCCCCGTCGCGCTAAAAAAGTCTTGATTTACAACCACTACGAAGGGACGCAGCATGGTTTGATTTTGATGAAACGCCCTTGGTAAATAAGAGAAAAAGTATAAACTAGTTTAACTAAGAACGCCTTACTACGCTTTGTAGTAAGGCGTTTTTTCTATACCCTTATTCTGCTTTAGAAAACGTATACTGTACACCTAACGTAAAAAACAAGGCATTGGAATTGCTACTTTGAGTAGGTAAATTCAACGGTCGATCAACGTCCAACGAATTGCTAATCAGAACAACGACATCGTCTGGAAGGTCATCAATAAAAGCGGTAATTAGTGCATTGGTATTGGATTCAGAAGTCATTACATCCTGAAACTCTACTTCCGTAAAAATAACTTCCGCGCTCTCTAATCTATCAGTAACGGTACCATCCGTGGCTACTTCTACATCTTTGCTTACTTTTGCTCTTTCTGAGCGGATGCGCAATCCCGTGTAAGTGGCCTGTACATAAATACCCAAGCGCTCGTTTACCGCAAAAGTTACCCCTACGCTTGATTCAAAACCCAAAGAAAACTTCCCATAAATATCGGTCTGCTTACTCCGCTCGCCACGACTGCTGTTGTAAGTCCAGTCTTCTTCGACCAATAAGCGACCCCACAAAGGTAGCACCACCCCAAAACGGGCAAAAGGTCTAAACTTACCTTCAGTTGCTTGTACCACTAAGGAGGGCGTTGCGCGAAGCTGGTAAGAATAGGCTTGACGGCGGTAATTATTGCCTATAGGGCTAGTAGAACCTCCATAAAGCTGCTTGAAGCCTTGAAAGTAATGGACATCAATCTCCGCCCCAAAAGCAGGGGTAAACCAATAACCACCCGCCAAACCAAAGCGCCCACCACCGCCAAACGTACCAAAAATGGTATTTTGTTGTACTACTATATTGTTGCTGTCGCGCTCCACCAAGGGGACCCCAAAGGCATCTTGGCTGACACCAACTCCTGCCCCAATTTCACCCCGCACATATACTTGTGCTTCTACGACCATTGTCAAGCAACAACAGCCAAGTATTATCAATATTCGTCTCATAATTTTGTTTTGTAGTTTTAAACAAACAAAGTACAAAAATCAGGTTACAGTAAGAAAGAGTTTTAGGCTTTATCTATGTTAACCAAAAAACTGGCCACTAGTGGTTGTCAATCACCCAAGCAAGTCGTATCATTGTGTTATGAACGATCGTATAAAAATTGCCAAACAGGTCATTGCCATTCAGGCAGCAGCGCTACAACAGCTCAGCGAGCAGTTGACCCCTGCTTTTGAGCAAGCCGTTGATTATTTATTGCAGTGCAAAGGCCACATTGTAGTTTGTGGTATTGGCAAATCGGGCTTAGTTGGCAAAAAAATAGCAGCCACGTTGGCCAGTACAGGCACCCCTAGTTTTTTTCTGCACCCCTCAGAAGCCATTCATGGCGACTTGGGTATGTTGCGGTCACAAGACTGCTTTTTGAGTATTTCTAATTCGGGAGAAACGGACGAAATTCTACAAGTGCTACCCTATATCAAACGCCTGCACATTCCACACATCACCTTGGTAGGACAAATCAACTCTACGCTGGCGCGAAATGCGCAGGCGGTCTTGCACGTTGGAGTGGACAAAGAAGCTTCCCCGATTGCGGCGGTTCCGATGGCTTCTACCACTGCTGCCATGGTTATGGGCGATGCGTTAGCCACGGTTTTATTAACGGCTAAGAAATTTGACGAAAGTAACTTTGCCCAGCTGCATCCAGGCGGTTCCTTGGGACGAAAATTAGTCACCACAGTTGGACAAGAAATGACGCAGCATGAGTTGCCCATTGCCAGCCGTGATACAGATGTAAAAACGGTTATTCTAGAAATGTCTAAAAGTCGTTTTGGCTTGGTGGTCATAGTAGAAGCTCCCCAAAAAATATTAGGGGTTATTACGGATGGCGACTTGCGTCGAACGCTACAAAAACATCCCAGTGCTTCGTTTTTTGAACTGCAAGCCCAAGACTTGATGACGCTACACCCAAAGACCGTTACGCCTGATACCTTACTGTGGGAAGCCGATCAATTATTACTAAAGCATAAAATAACCAGCCTTTTAGTTGAACAAGAAGGGCATTTGTTGGGTCTTATTGCCAAACATCAAATCAAATAGTCAATTTATGGAATGGAGAGAACAATTGGCGGGTACTGACCCTGCCGTTTGGGAGGAGTCGTTTAGAACGGCGGTGCAGCAAGAAGCAGTTGCTATTGACGATTGGTTATGGACGTGGTTGTGGGAGCGCATTGACTGGCAAGAAGGAGCTTCTCATAGTTTATTCAAGTCAGGTAATGTTTTGTTGGATGCGTCTATTTTCAAAGTGCGTGTTTTGGTAGAAGTAGGGCACAAGGCTAAATACCGCTATATCCATGTGCGTTTGTTTGAGGGTAATCCTTATCATCCCGATTTTGAAGAATGGCTAGAAGTGAGCCAAGCAGAGTGGCGTTTTCCTTCTTTTGGAAATCCTTATTTGGACGAGCCTAATTATAAATATTGGGAAGGAATGCTATTTTGTAAGTTGCTCAATCAAGTCTTAGAAGAGCAAAAGGGCTTAGATTTTTTGATTGAACGGTCCCGCCGCACATAATCTTAAGGTTAAAAAATGGAGTGATAGAGTAGGCGCATCATTTTGCTTATCGCTAAATAAAGAAGGGGCTGTTCCAAATTTGGAACAGCCCCTTTGCTATTTCATAGCCTTGTTGCCTTAGCGCAAGACCGTTACATCACCTTTGATTTGAATGCTTTCTCCATCAATAAAGAGGACATCTGCATACCAGCTATAGGTTCCTGATCCAACGGGTTTACCTCTAAAGATACCGTCCCATCCCTGTTCGGGAATATTAACTTGTAAGTTCTGGCCTTCATACACCAAGGTTCCCCAACGGTCATAGACTCTAAAGATGGTCACTTCTTGTACGCGTTCTCCTCCCTGAATAAAGAAGTAGTCGTTCACCCCATCACCATTCGGCGTAAAGCCAGTCGGCGCATTCGCACGGCGGAACTTACGCACCTCTATGCGCACAATCGCCTCCACACTACACCCTGCCGCATTGATCGCCGCAAATTGGTATTGAACATTGTCGAGTGGGCTCACGCCAAATTGATAACTCGTATCCGTCACTAAGCCCAGCGGGCTGGTAAGTTGATTCCAACTGTATTGCACCCCTGTCGTGTCGTTCAATTGCGCCATTACGGTAATGCTGTCGCCGTATTCTATTACCGTATCTTGCGTAATGCTGGCAATCAAGAACGGATCGCCGCTGTCTACGGTGAGTAGCGTGTCGGCCATACAACCGTTCTCATCGCGCACGCTCAGCGTGTAGACATCGGCTGCCAAGTCGCCAAAGAAGTTGCCCGTTGTCCAGCCACTGCTGCTTGCGCCCACTACTTGGTATTCCAGTGGTTGACTAATCACGGTTCCCCCTGAGCCATTGGCCGTCAAGGTGCCCGTTGCATCGCCTGCACAGCGTGTTGCGGTGGTCACCCCTGTAATCTGTAGCGCAGCGGGCTGTGTCAAGGTGCCTTCGCTATCCATCGTACAGCCTCTGCTGTCGGTAATGGTGACGGTGTAGCGCAGCGCCCGAAGGTTAATCGCCGTTCTAGTGGTCTGGCTGTTCGACCAGCGGTAAGTGTACGGCGCAGTGCCGCCCGTTACATTGGCCTGTAGACGGCCGTCTTGTGAGCCAAAGCAGGTCAAGTTATTAACCGTGGCGACGGTCACGCTCATGGCACTGGGCTCCGTCAAGGTGTAGCCAAAGCTGGCTTGACAACCGGTCAAATCCGTGACCGTCACGCGGTAAGCCCCTGCGGCCAAGTTGTTGATTTGTGACAACACCTGTCCAGATGACCAGCTGTAGCTGGCAATGTTCGGGTTGTTGCCCAAGTTAATGCTTCCGTTCGTTTGTCCATTACAAGTAATGGGCGTAGTCGTAGCGTTCAATACGATGGGTAAACCATCATTCAACACGACCGTATCGGAGGCAAAACAAGCATTGACATCCGTCACCAGCACGCTGTAGGTGCCTGCGGGCAGGTTGCTCACGCTTGTGGTGGTCGAGCCGTTAACATCATTCCAGATAAAGCGGTAGGCGGGTGTTCCCCCCGTGACGCTCTGCACGCTCACCGCGCCACTAGCGCCACCTTGGCAGCTAATCGTTTGGTCAATTTGTGCGGTAATTTGCAAGGGCTGTGGCGCTCCAACCGTTCCCGTAAGGGCTAAGCTACAACCAGCATTGTCGGTAATGGTTACGGTATAACTACCCGCCAATAAACTATCGGCTACTGCCGTGGTGGTATTGTTGGTGTTTCCGCTCCAAGCGAAAGCATAAGGCGTGGTTCCCCCAGTCACAACAGCGGCTAATTGTCCGCTGCCTTGATTGGCACAAAGCGCGTCGCGCGTCAGTAGCTGCCCTGTCAAGCCCTGTGCGGGCTGGGTAACGACAAAGCTATCGACGATCGAGCAGCCGCTCGCATCGCTAATGGTGACATACTGCACGCCCGCCGAAAGGCCAGTGACAAACGGCCCTGTTTGACCCGCTGCCCCACTCCAAGTAAAGCTATAAGCAGGTGTTCCGCCGCTCACTAAGATACTAGCCGTACCGTTGTTACCGCCAAGGCAGCTCACATTGGTATTCGTCAAGCTCGTCACGCTAATAGAACTGCTGCTGTTGATGTTGACTAAGGCGGTGGCGGCGCAACCATTGGCATCCGTTACCGTCACGGTATTGGCACCTGCCGCAAGGCGGGTGGCCGTAGCCGTTACCTCACCCGAAGGCCAAGCATAAGTATACGGAGCGCTTCCGCCCGTAGCGGTCACGGTGGCGGTGCCACTGCTATCGCCTGCACAAGCCACGCCTGCACTGCTGCTGATCGTGGCGATAATAGCGCTTGGATCGGTAAGTATCACACTCGCACTTCCTGTACAGCCGAGGCTGTCGGTAATGGTCACGCTGTAAGTTCCTGCGATTAAGTTGTTGGCCATTTGCCCTGTTTGGCTGTTCGACCAGTTGTAAGTATAAGGCGCAGTTCCACCCGCTGCGGTCACGCTTGCGGTGCCGCTGTTGTCGCCTGCACAAGCAGGATCAACGCCTGTTATGCTACCCGAAACAGAGGCGCTAGGCTGGGTGATGGTCACACAGCTGCTATTTTGACAGCCGTTGAAGTCACTCACCGTCACGCAGTGCTGTCCTGCCGCAAGGCCAATAGCCGTTTGGCTCGTCTGCCCATTGTCCCATAAGAACGCATAGCCTACTAGGCCAATCGGCGTTCCGCCTGTAGCGGTGACCGTAGCGGTGCCGTTGGCATCGCCAAAGCAAGCCAAGTTGGTCGCGGCAATGCTGCTTTGTAGGGCAGTGGGCTGTTGGATGTTAATCACTTCTACGCGATCACAACCATTGGCATCCGTTGCCGTCACGCTGTATAAGCCTGCGGCAAGCCCTGTAGCCGTTTGGGTAGTTTGGCCATCCGACCAGTTGTAGGTATACGTATTGCTTCCACCACTGACAAATGCCGTGGCAGTGCCTGTGCTATCGCCATTACAGTCGGTAAGCGTTGCCACAACCGAGTCGATTAAGACCTCCGCAGGCTCTTCTAATTGTACATTAATAGCAATCACACAATCGTTGCCATCTCTCACCGTGACGGTATAAGCGCCCGCAGCTAAGTTGTTCCAAACGTTGTTGGCGCTAAAGACATTGCCCGATTGGCCAGGGCCGCTGATGCGGTACTCATAGCCATTCACGCCCAATGTTCCTGTTCCAACCACCGCGTTGGCTAGGATCTGTCCGTTCTGATCGCCAAAGCAAAGCACATTGACCGAGTCAATGGTAGCGGCCAAGGGAATAGGATCGGCAATGGTAAGGCAGGTGTCGACTTGACAACCTTGCAAATCCGTCACGCTCACACAGTAGGTTCCTGCCACTAGATCCAGCAGATGTTGGCCGTGTTTTGTCCGCCAGGACTCCACGTATAGCTATAGCCAGCGCTGCCGCCTGCTACCACCACGCCAACGGAGCCATCGGCTGCGCCAGCACAGGTAATGGGAGAGCCGTTGTAGTTGGACAAGACTTGTGGGCTTAATTGAATCGCACTTGGCTCAGCCAAAACAGACCCTGCGGTGGTGCTACAGCCGTTTGCATCGGTGATGGTGACGGTGTAAGCGCCTGCGGGTAAGCCCGTGGCTAAGCTAGTAATTTGGCCATCCGACCAGCGGTAGGTGTAGTTGGGCGTAGCGCCTTGGGCATCTACTTCCATGCGGCCGTTGATGCCGCCGTTACAGCTTGGATCTTGCTGGGCAATGATCGTGGCGGTTAAGGCGCTGGCAGGTTCGAAGACCGTACTACTAGTTACAAAAGTACAACCGATAAAGTCTGTTATCGTAACCCCATAAACTCCAGCCGCTAATCCAGTGGCCGTAGCCGTAGTTTGGTTGGCAGCGTTGTTATCCCAAATATAAGTATAAGGGAAGGTGCCGCCCATTGCCATTGCTGTTAAGCTTCCTGTACTGTTGCCAACGCAATCTACAGAATCCGAAGTAAAGCTGGCTTGAATGGCAGTAGGTTGACCAATAGTTGTATTACCCACAGCAATACAGCCATTGGCATCCGTAATGGTGACGCGATAAGCACCTGCTAGTAAATTGCTAGCGGTAGCGGTATTTTGCGCATCTGACCATAAATAAGTATAAGGTTGAATTCCACCTACAGCATTAACGGTCGCTTGACCATCGTTACTACCAAAACATGAGGCATCTTGTGTAGTAAAGCTAGCTGCTACAAGTAAAGTAGGTTCGGTGACCGTAATACACGTGTCTTGGGTACAACCGTTGGCATCCGTCACCGTCACACAATAACTACCCGCCACTAAACCAGTTGCAGTTGGAGTAGTCTGTGTATTATTCCAACGATAAGTAAAGCCACCTAGGCCACCACTGGCATTAACCGTAGCCGTACCGTCGTTTCCTCCATTACAAGAGGCAGGCGTGTTACTAGTTGTTAATACAATAATAGAAGGCTCTGTAATGGTAAATGGCTCCGTAATCGTACAGCCATTAGCATCGGTAATGGTGACGATGTACGCCCCTGCTGCTAGGCCAGGGCTGTTGTTAAAGGCTGTTGAACCCGTTCCCCAATTGTAGGTGTACGCAGGAATACCTATAGTACCACCACTGACTGTTGCTGTCGCTACTCCATCGCTGCCTCCGTTACAGTTGACAGGTGTAGTTGTTAGAACCGCAGTCAAAGGACTAGGTTGGTTGACGGTAGCCGTGGCTGTTGTTGTACAGTTGTTCGCGTCGGTTACCGTTACCGTATAAGTGCCTGTGACTAAGTTAGAGGCCGTGGCTGTTGTTTGGTTGGTGGCGTTGTTATCCCATAAAAAGCTGTAGCCAGCAGTACCACCTGTTCCTGTGGCCGTAGCGGAACCTGTATTGTCTCCATTACAAGCGACATCTACCGTAGTCGTACTAGCTGTCAAGACAGTAGGTTCTACAATAGTAACGGTAGTCGTTACTACACAGTTATTCGCGTCGGTCGCACTTACAGTATAAGTACCTGCTCCCAAATTTGTCGCGGTTGCAGTGGTTTGATTTAATGCGGCAGGATTCCATAAGTAAGTAATGGTACCTATCCCCCCCACAGCATTGGCCGTAGCCGAACCATTGGTGCCTCCATTACAAGAAACATCGGTTTGGTTCGTGATGCTTATGGTGATGGCACTAGGTTCAGAAATAGTCACACTAGCTGTAGTTGTACAGTTATTTCCATCGCTAACCGTTACCGTGTAAGGGCCTGCGCTTAAATTGGTGGCTACATCAGTTGTTTGTGCAGTAGGGTCAGACCATAAATAAGTATACGGTAGATTGCCTCCTGTACCTGTTGCGGTAGCCGAACCATCGCTGCCTCCATTACAAGCCGCATCTAGCACATTGCTAATCGTTGCAGTAACCGCACTAGGCTCAGTAATGGTAACGCTAGTGATCGCAAAACAAGCATTGGCATCGGTTGCGGTGACCGTATAAACCCCTGCCGATAGGCTATTAATGGTAGCTGTTGACTGGCTGCCCGGATTCCACAAATAAGTAATGGGGCCTGTGCCGCCTGTGGCATTGGCCGTAGTCGAACCATCGGTATTACCATTACAGGTAATATCAGTTGTTGTTGTTGTTATGTTAATCGCACTAGGCTCCGTGATGGTCACGGAAGCGGTGGCGACACAGTTGTTGTTATCTGTTACGGAAACGGTATAGACACCTGCTGCTAAGTTAGTAGCGATAGGGGTCGTTTGTGCAGTAGGATCAGACCATAAGAAACGGTAAGTTGGTGTTCCCCCTACGCTTGTCACTGCTGCCGAACCATCGCTGCCACCGTTACAAGAAACGTTGGCGCTAACAGGAATGCTTGCTGTGAGTAACGCGGGTTGGTTAACGGTGGCTGTACCTGTCGCGGTACAGTTATTCGCATCCGTTACCGTAACATCGTAAGTACCTGTCGGTAGGTTGGTTGCTGTAGGCGTAGTTTGGCTGCCAGCGGCAGCATCCCACAAGTAAGTAAATCCTACCGTTCCACCCGTACCATTGGCGGTAGCCGAACCATCGTTGCCACCGTTACACGCAACATCGGTAGAAGAAGTTGTTACAGTAATGGCACTAGGTTCAGTGATGGTGACACTAGCAGCAATCGAACAGGTGTTATCATCGGTTACGGTCACTGTATAGATGCCTGCGCTAAGGTTTGTCGCCATCGCCGTTGTTTGTGCGGTAGGATCAGACCATAAGTAGGTATAAGGTGCTGTGCCGTTGCTGGCGTTGGCCATTGCTGAACCATCGCCGCCCCCATTACAAGAAACATTGACAACGCTATTAATTGTAACGTTGATAGGATTAGGTTCCGTAATAACGACACTCGTCGTCGCGGTACAGTTATTTCCATCAGTTGCTGTTACTGTGTAAGTGCCAGCCGTTAAGCTGTTGATCGTTGGAGTAGCTAGGCTACCTGGATTCCATAAGTAGGAAATAGGGCCTGTTCCACCATTGCCCAAAGCTGTTGCTGCGCCATCGTTGCCACTGCTACAGGACACGTTCGTTTGTGTGGTAATAGCGACGGTGACAGCCGTTGGTTCGGCAATGGTAACCGTGGCACTGGCCGTACAATTGTTATCGTCTGTAATAATAATTGTATACGTGCCTGCGCTAAGGTTCGTGGCCGTTGCAGTTGTTTGTGCAGCAGGATCATTCCATAAATAAGTGTAGGGAGCCGTGCCACCCGTTTGGGAAGCCGTTGCTGAACCATCAGTACCTGCATTACAACTAATATTGGAACTCGTCGCAATATTAGCCACTAAAACAGCAGGTTGATTAATCGTTGCGGTACCTGTTGCCGTACAATTGTTTGCATCTGTTACAGTAACGTCATAAGTGCCTGTCGGCAAATTTGTTACTGTGGCTGTAGTTTGGCTGCCTGCGGCAGCATCCCATAAGTAAGTAAACGCGCCTGTTCCGCCTGTGCCAGTTGCCGTAACAGAACCATCGTTACCACCATTACACGCAACATCGGTAGAAGAAGTTGTTACAGTAATGGCACTAGGTTCAGTGATGGTAACACCAGCTGTTGTTGTACAACTGTTATTATCCGTTATGGTTACCGTGTAAGGGCCTGCACGTAAGTTCGTCGCCATCGCCGTTGTTTGTGCGGTAGGATCAGACCAAGAGAAGGTGTAAGGAGCTGAACCATTGCTAGGATTAGCCATAGCTGAACCATCGCTACCTCCATTACAAGAAACATTTACGACAGGAGTAATGGTCGTCGCTAGTGCTGTTGGTTCTGTAATGACAACGCTTGTTGTTGCCGTACAGCCATTTCCATCGGTTGCTGTTACCGTGTAGGTGCCAGCCGTTAAGCTGTTGATCGTTGGAGTGGCTAGGCTGCCCAGATTCCATAAGTAGGAGAGGGGCGCTGTTCCACCATTGGCCAAAGCCGTTGCCGCGCCATCGTTACCGCTGTTACAAGACACATTCGTCTGAGCAGTAATGGCAACAGTTACCGCTGTAGGCTCCGCGATGGTTACGCTCGCCGTTGTGGTACAACCATTATCATCGGTAATCGTCGCGATATAAGTATTAGGTGCTAAGTTGTTTATTTGTAAGGTAGTCGCACTGTTTGACCATGAAACACTGTAGGGTGCTGTTCCACCAGCAGCGGCTACGGTAGCGCTACCATCATTGGCACCGTTACAAGTAATGTCGCTAGAAGCGGTAATAGAAGCGGTCAACGCTACTGCTGGTTCGTCAACAGTAGTACTATCAACTAATACGCAGCCATTATCATCGGTTACTGTGACAAGGTATTTTCCTGCTGTCAAACCTGTTAGGTTTGCTGTGGTGGCTCCACCAGTCCAAGCAAAGGTCAAGGGCGCTGTTCCACCAGTAACGGTGGTGCTAGCGGTTCCATCGTTGCCCCCAAAACAGTTGACATCCGTTTTATTGACCGCCAACGTAAAGCTAGGTGCTGCAATGGTAAGAGCATCGGTAATAGAACACGTACCTGTCGCATCGGTTACGGTAACAGAATAGTTGCCTGCCGTTGCCCCTGCAATCACATCCTGATTGGTGGGGAAAGTAGCCGAGTTACCGCCTGTCCAAGTGTAGGTGTAAGGCGTTGCCCCAATAGCAGCGTTAACGGTTAAGGTCGTTAGATCACTTGGGCAAAGAATGGGCGTGCTAGCGGTTAAGTTCACACTTAAAGGCGTGCTGTTCAAAACAAACGCCGCTGTAGCGGAACAGCCGTTCGCATCGGTTGCTGTTACACTATACGGGCCAGCCGCTAAGTTGGTAATCAACGTTGTCGTTTGACTATTGTTCCAAACATAAGTGACGATAGGTGTTCCCCCTTCACTCTCTATTTCTATACTTCCTGTGTTGCCACAAGTAGGGTTGGTAGAATCAATAAAATTAATCGCCAAAGCCGGTTGTTCTGTAATGACAACAGGGAAGGTGACGCTACAACCTGCGGCATCGCTGGCCGTAACAGCGTAGGCACCACCTGCCATACCCACCCGACTGATGGCTGTAGAACCATCACTCCAGCTATAGCTAATAGGGGCAACACCACCTGTAGAAGCTAAGTTAGCCGATCCATTGGACTGACCACAAGTAGCTTCGGTTGTGCTTTGTAATAAGGCTGAAAAACCGCTGGGCGCAATAAAAATTAACGCACTGTCCGTATCAAAACAACCTGTGTTGGTTTCTGTGGCAGTAACATAATAAGTACCTGTTCCCAAACTATTAATAGTAGAAGAGGTCGCGTTATTAGTAGTGGCACTGGTGCTCCATACAAAGTTATACAAGCCTGTTGGGCTATTAATCGTTGCCGTTGCGTCGCCATCATTATTACAAACAGCATCGTTCGTAGTAATATCTATCGTAGGAGTCGGATTGACCGTCACATTAAAGTTGATAACAGTAGGACAAGCGACTAATTCGCCTGAAGGCGTTGTTGTTCTAGAGTAAATTGTTGCCGTATAAATCGCGTTCGCTGAAGGATTCACAACAATAGACGTTGGAGAAGCAATGACGATGTCTGTAAGAGGTGTCCAAAAAACAGAGTCTGTTGGAGAAACACCCGTCAAGGTCAATGCCGTGGTATCGCCTTCACAGATAGCCACATCACCCGAACCTGTTACGGTAGGACGAGGCAAGATGTATAAGTAAACGCTGTCTACAGGAGAAGCTCCACAACAATCGGTTATAATGGATAAGGTTACTTTAAAGAAACCTGTGGTATTAAACTGGCTACTAACCAATCCTAAACTTCCAGGGTTTGGAATAGCCCCATTGAAGTTCCACACGTAGTCATCGGCAAAGAATTGACTCTCAAAAGAGGCAAAATCTCCTTCGCAAACACTAAACGTGTCTACGCCGATAGGAGTAGCATTGGTTAGGATATTAGGCACAATCGTATTCTCGAAAGAAACATTGTGGAACCCTGCGTATACTTGTGCGCCTTTGCTGACGGTATAGCGATCAATTGCGCTATATATCGTATTGTCTGTATTGTTGGCACTTGTTGCAGGAGTGGCATTGTTGCTATTGACATCAAAATCCCACGTTCCTGTTGCGGTCGTAGTGCTGTATTGGATGTTGCGATCTGTACAGTTGATGTTGGCTACTTCAATGACAGGTTGTGCTACTAGGTTGAACGCAATGTCATTACTGACAGGAGCCGTTCCGCCCGCTTGAAAGATCGTACTAGCGGTACCAGGTTGCCCTGCACCACCTGTACCACCGTCGCCGCCGTCACCGCCGTCGCCACCGTCGCCACCACAACCAACTTCGCCACCGGTATAGGTACTACCGTTGCCGCCGTTACCACCATTGCCACCAATACCACCAATACCAGCGGCACCAGCGGCACCAGCGGCACCAGCATTGACATTGGATTGGGTGAAATTACCATTAGCACCATTAGCAACTAGGTAAATAGCAAAAGAGCCACCGCCGCCAGAACCCGCTTGGCCACCAGTGCCCGCTTGGCCGCCGCCGCCGCCGCCGCCGCCGCCAGAACCTTTTCCGTCTCTACAGAACGTTCCACCTTCACCAGCGCCGCCGCCGCCGCCGCCGCCGCCAGAACCACCTGTGCCGTTGGTTCCGTTGGTGCCTGTGCTCCCAGCCAGCCAGAACCCACCAACGTGCGCTCCAAGGGAACCATTGGTTCCGTTAGTACCGTTAGTGCCATCAACACCGTTTTGGCCATCATTTCCTGATTCTCTAGAATTACAATTGATGTTGCTATTACAGCCTGATTCTTGACCACCTGTACCAAAAGCTCCTAGGGCGCCACCGCCGTTGCCCCCTCGGGCACCATCGCGGTCTTCGCCACCACCAGAGCCACCACCGCCACCAGAACCACCATTGATTCCAGCAGGCGCGATACCATTTTGACCAATATTGGCAGTCGTAGAACCACCAGCACCACCAGGGCCACCAGCTACTCCGAAACCACCATTGCCCCCACGACCACCACCACCATTGCGGTCTTGGGTGTCGTTGTCCCCATTTTGTCCAGCGATACCAAAGTTGCCATCGCGGCCATCGGCACCATCGGTACCGTTAATTCCATCGCCCGCATCTCCTGCGTTGATTTGGCAACGGACAATATCGTAATTACTACAACCTGACAAGTGCAGGCCATAAGTAGACATCCCTGCCGTGTTGGCATTGTCTGTCGTAATGGTTAAATCTTGTAAACGGAAACCAGTTGTTCCGTTCCCATAAAAAGCGACCAAGCGCAACGAGTTGGCTGGCCCTTCGGGATTAGCCGTTGTTCTGCGAATGGTGGTTGCGCCTGCTAAACTAGTTTTTGTCCAAGCAGCCCCTGGGTCAAAACCACCCTCTAGCGTCAAGAAACTTCCTAGCGTTAACGGGTTATCTAAGGTATAAGTACCAATGGCTAATTTAATAACGGCATTGTTACAAGCCGCACGGCTGAGCGCCGAGGCCAAACTAGTAGGATCTGCTTGTGTACCTGCGGCACTAGCTAAACCTGTCGAAGAGACATAAATATTAACACAACTCGGTAGAACAGGGGGAGAGCCTACCGTAATGAAGGCCGTGTCTTCACTAGAACAACCAACAATAGGGTCAGTTACCCGAACAATAAACGGATAAACACCTGCTGCTGTGGGAACACTGACTGTTTGAGTGGAAGTTAATCCCGATACGGTACCTGCACCAATAGAAGCACCTGTTTGATCAAACCAATCAAAGGTAACTCCCGCGCGGTCGGCGGTTCCTGTCAAGACAAAATTGCTACCGCCACATACTTCAGCTGTTTTGGGATAAACCCCAACTGAAGGGTCGGGAGCAACCATAACGTTTACCACATCGGTGGCAAAACAACCATCGGTATATTGTAAGGAAACGGTATAGTTAGTAGAAGAAGTTGTTGGAGTAGCCGTTGTTGTTGCCGCATTAGGGGTACCCAAGGTAGGCGTGGGTGTCCAACTAAACGACGAAATCATACCAGCAGGAGCCGCTGTCGTTGCTGTTAGAGTGGTTGTTTCCCCTGCACAAATTTGTACATCGGCTCCCGCATTGACGGGGGGATTGGGGTTGGCGTACATTCACAATATAAGACTGGGTATTCTGTCCTACAATTGGACAGGCATCATCCCTTGCCGTAATAGAAAAAACGTGCGTACCAAAGTCGTTTGGCCCAGTATTCCAACAAAAGCGACCAACTAGATTAGTACCAGAGCCTGTTGTTGTAAATGTTGCCCCAGGGATAGTATTGCTATAGGTTAGATTTAGGTTCTGACCATTGTTGACATCGGAAACATTAATATCAAAGCAGAGCAAGGCGCCCGCACAAATAGTCGTATCAAAAACAGTAGAACTACCATCAATCCCCGTTAAATCAGGAATGGTATTGGTACAGTTGGTAATGTTAAACTGAATATCCCGCGTAATCGTACCAATCAGCACGCCGTTGCGGTATTCTTGTACCAACACACACATTACCGCGACTTGCGGCTGGGTAACGGTAAATCGAATATCTCCCGTTTGTGGATTTAAGTTGATGGGGCTAGTCAATGGATTAGTACCACTGAAACCAGACGCATAAGAAACGGTACTGTTGGCCGCCGTACGACAATCCGTCATCGAGTAAACCAAAGAATCCCCATCGGCATCAAAAGCCAATTGTTGGTAATTAACAGGTTGATTGACACAAGCAAATAACTGTGGATTGCTGGCAAATGAAGGGGAATTGTTGCAACTGACGCTGGTATTGTCCAAGGTCGTACTGACATAAATTCCCGCACTACTAGGATTGTTGAGGTTGGTAATGATTCGGTTACGACAACAAGAACTAGCAGATAGCACCCAATCACTACAAGCACTAGGCAAGGTCAATGTACCTTGATAGGTATGTAGTTCTATCCCAATTGGACCACTGCCCCCACAAGCACTAGGCTGTGTGGGACACAAGGGCGTAATATCAGCCACCGATTGGCGGGTGAGCGTCACACTGGAAGAAATACCACAAGAGGCAGAACTGTAATTGATGATTTGGGTATTACCAAGGGCAACCCCATTACAATCGCGATAAATGTTAACAGTCACCTGATATTGATTAGGACCAATGCAGGAATAGGTGATGTCCCATCCTGTAAAGTGAGAGGCAGAGCCCATCGTACTCATTCCTAAAAAGAGCGCGCAAAGAATCCATAAGCGCCGAAAAGAGCCGTGTAAAGTAGAGTGCATAGTTAAAATTTTGTCTTGACAAACAAATTATTTACTGTAAATTTTAAAAGGATATGATGCCACTGCAGGCAGCTACAAAAGGTTCAGCGTACTTAGAACGGCTTGCTGACTGCTGAAGCGGTAGTTTTATCTATACTTGAGATAAGTTGCGAACAACTTATTTAATAAGAGGGGGGACGTAAAGTGAAATAGTAAGGCTTCGTAAAGATACCGTCTTTTATAGAATACTAATTACGAGGAGTCATTTTTGTTATAAACTAGTTATTAATTTCTTAACAGTCGATAGCAACGACTAACAATAAGGCTATTAAGGTAGGAATATTTGTACTAAGAATCTACAGCGATTTGTATTTTTTTGCTTGAATTGGTGTATTTCTTAATAAAAACTTAATTCGATAACCAAGTATTAAAGGAGTTCTTCTTGCGGAGACTTTTTAGAACAATAAAACTAGAACAGCGATAATTTTCCCACACTATGCCCGTGTTCCAGCACTTCTGGTGGAACACGGGTAGTAGGAGAACGAAACTATAGGCCAAATGTATATACCTAATGGGATGATTTTTTGGAATAAGGAGAAAATTAAGCGCTATTTTTGGCAAATTGCGCGGAATAGAAAGGGCATTTCTATACCAATGGTTATCTTTGGCGGGTTCTACTTCAGAAAGTATCTAAACGACTTTATTAACAGTTCTTTACCTAAAAAAACAACGAACGACGCATGGAAAAAATCCAGCTTGAGCTCCTCCGCGAAGCCAAAGAATTGGGTATTGTAGTAGATTTATTGGAGGATTGTGCCACCAACACCATCTTGTTATCGGCTAATGACCGCTCGATTTTATTCAACGAAAATGGGGTGCCTTTGCAAGCTATCAGTAAGCAAGCGGCTTTTATTGCTGATAACAAACAATATTGCAAGCGTATCTTTGAGCAGGTAGGTATTCCCAGTCCCAAAAGCCTAGTTTTTGAAGATTATTACCAAGAAAAGGAACGTTTAGTAGCGTTTATGGAGCCAGGACGACCGTATGTTTGTAAACCGCTTGAAGGAACAGAAGGAGACGGTGTTTGCCTTGATTGTACCACCCCCAAAAGGGTAGAAGCGGCTTGGCTTCCTTTGAAAGAATCTTACCAGCGTTTTATGTTAGAAGAGCAGATTCAAGGAAAAGATTTGCGCTTACAAGCGGTAGGAGGTAAACTTGTTGCGGCTTGCCACCGCCGTCCTGCTACCTTAATAGGAGATGGAAAACACAGCGTTACCGAGTTGCTGGCAAAGGAACAAGCCCGCATTGAAGCCCAAAATCCTTCCAATAGCTTAACCGTCGATGCCCAAGTAGAGGCGCTTGTCGCCCAACAAAATATACAGTGGAACGACATTTTAGCAGACGGACAAACCCTACCGCTCCGTGCGGTGGCCAATATGAACAAGGGTGCAACGGCCTTCGATATTACCGAAGAAATTCATCCTGACTACGCCACTTGGATTACACGGATAGCTGAACAGCTCCAACAAAGCGTATTTGCCCTAGACGTGATCACCCACGACCACCGTCAAGCGCCCACGCCCAATACGGCTTGGGCTTTAGAGATAAATGGGGAATCTTATTGGTTGCACCATACGTTCTCAGAAGGGCGTACGCACAACATCGCGCGCTTGATTTTAAAAGATACGTTTGACTTGGCCTAAGCAAATTTTTGTTTCTCTTTACTGTACTTGCTTTCTTATACCTCCTTTATGAATGATGCTATGTTACCCGAAAACCAGCTGTCTTCTTTTGTTATCCTAGGCGTTATTCTGGGTTATTTTATGTTGCTACTAAGCGTAGCTTGGTGGACGGGTCGGCGCGCTAGTAACCACGATTTTTTTACAGCCAGTCGTCAATCACCTTGGTATGTAGTAGCCTTTGGAATGATTGGCACCTCCTTGTCGGGCGTGACGTTTATTTCAGTGCCTGGTGTTGTCGGGGCGGTGTATCTTAGTTCGGAGTTGACTCAAGCCTCTAATATGGGCTTTTCTTATTTGCAAATGGTGTTTGGCTATTTAGCGGGTTATGCCGTCATTGCCTTGGTGTTGTTACCGCTGTATTACCGCTTGCAGCTGACCTCTATTTATACCTACTTAGAAGGGCGTTTTGGAACACGATCCTATAAAACAGGGGCGGGCTTTTTTCTGATTTCGCGAGTGATTGGAGCGTCTTTTCGCTTATATTTGGTGGCCATGATCTTGTATTTATTTGTCTTCGAAGCGATGGGGGTTCCCTTTTGGATAGTGGCGCTGTTGACGATTGGTTTAATTTGGGTGTATACCTTTAAAGGAGGCATCAAGACCATTGTTTGGACCGATACGTTGCAAACGTTGTTTATGTTGGTGGCGGTTGCTTGGACGGTATATGAACTGACGGGCGCGCTCCATCTATCCGTAGACACTGTTTGGCCAACGGTAAAAGCGTCAGGGATGGGACGAATTTTCTTCTTTGAAGGGGGGTGGCTGACCCGAATAATTTTTTCAAGCAGTTTTTAGCGGGGATGTTTATTGCCATTGTAATGACGGGTCTGGATCAAGATATGATGCAAAAAAACTTGACTTGTCGCAGTTTGCAAGACGCGCAGAAAAATATGTTTACCTTTAGTATTGTCTTAGTAGGGGTCAACTTTTTGTTTTTGCTATTGGGGGCATTGTTGGCCTTGTATGCGGCACAGTTTAACGTTGCTTTTGAGCGCGCTGATACCTTATACGCGACGATTGCCCTACAATATTTGCCAACAGGCGTCGGCTTATTATTTCTAATTGGCTTAGTCGCGGCGGCCTATTCGAGTGCCGATTCTGCTCTAACGGCTTTAACAACCTCCTTCTGTGTAGATTTTTTAGGGTTTGATGTTAAACAAACGCCTGTAGAGACTGCCACGGACGATGCGACGGTCTTGGATGCTCCGCTTGAGCAGCAGGTAGAAGCGCCGTTGGATACGAATACGAAGGTGCGCTACAAAGTACATTTAGCCTTCTCCCTGCTACTTTTCTTAACGATTGTTCTATTTTGGTGGATCAACGATGAATCCGTAGTGGTAATGCTCTTTAAATTAGCGAGCTACACCTATGGCCCCTTGTTGGGCTTGTATGGATTTGGCCTATTAACACAGCGGCGAGTACACGATCAATGGGTGCCGTTTGTCTGCCTTTCTGCTCCCCTTCTAACCTATTTTATTAATAAGAATTCGGCAGTGTTATTATGGGGCTATCAATTTGGTTTTGAATTGTTGTTGCTCAATGGTCTGTTGACCGCGTTGGGTTTGTGGTTGGTGAGCCAAGCGCCCGCCGCCCGCACCGAGGTATAAGATTTGAGACAACTTCTTAGCATAAAAAACAAAAAACTTCCTTCGAGGACTTAAATAAAAAACAAACATGGCAACAAAACAATTGATTGAGTGCGTTCCTAATTTTAGTGAAGGCCGAGATGAGCAAATTATTCAACAAATTGCGCAGACAATCCAAGCGGTCGAAGGGGTAGAACTACTCGATGTCGACCCAGGGAAAGCGACCAACCGAACCGTAATGACGTTTGTTGGGGAGCCCGAACCTGTTTTAGAAGCGGCGTTCCAAGCCATTCAACTAGCTGCGCGCTTGATTGATATGCGCCAACACCAAGGTGAGCACCCACGCATGGGCGCGACCGACGTTTGTCCTCTTATTCCCATTGCCAACATTAGCATGGAAGAAACGGTAGCGTACAGCCGTCAATTGGCAAAGCGCGTAGGCGAGGAGTTGGATATTTCAATCTTTTTGTACGAATCCTCTGCAAGCGATCCCCGTTGGAAAAACTTAGCTAATATTCGCTCAGGCGAATACGAAAAAATGGCTTCCAAATTACAACAAGCGGATTTTAACCCTGATTTTGGCCCGTCTACCCTCAACACCAAAGCAGGGGTGACGGCCATTGGAGCACGTGATTTTTTGATTGCTTACAATGTTAACCTCAATACGACCTCTACGCGCCGCGCCAATTCAGTGGCTTTTGATGTGCGCGAAGCGGGCCGTGTCAAGCGCGAAGGCAACCCTGTGACGGGCAAAATTGTGCAAGATGCGCAGGGTAATACGATGCGGGTACCGGGCGCTTGTAAAGCTGTAAAAGGAATTGGTTGGTACATTGAAGAATATGGCATCGCTCAAGTATCTATGAACTTAACCGACATTCATCAAACGCCCCTACACGAGGTTTTTGAAGCTTGTTGCAATTCTGCTTTAGCGCGAGGAATGCGCGTAACAGGCTCCGAACTAATTGGCCTGATGCCTTTGCAAGTACTGCTAGACGCAGGCAAACACTTTCTAGAAAAACAACAGCGCTCGACAGGTATTGCCGAATCCGAAATTATCAAAATTGCCGTCAAGTCAATGGGCTTGGATGAATTGCAGCCCTTTGATCCACAGCAAAAAATTATCGAATACCGTTTAAAGGCCGCACAAGCTGCCCCCCTCTTGGCCATGACGCTCCCTGAATTTGCCTCCGAAACAGCTTCCGAAAGCCCCGCCCCTGGTGGAGGTTCTATCGCCGCCTATGTTGGTTCTTTGGGCGCTGCCCTTGGAACAATGGTGGCGAACTTATCGGCCAACAAACGCGGTTGGGACGAGCGCTTGCCCCACTTTTCGGCGCAAGCAGAGCAAGGCCAAGCCTTGACAGCGCGCCTCTTGGCAAAAGTGGACGAAGATACCGCCGCTTTCAACGGCATCATGGAGGCTTTCCGTTTGCCGAAAGGCAGCGACGCCGAAAAACAAACCCGCAAAGAGGCGATTCAGGCGGCTACCAAAAACGCGGTAGAGGTGCCTTTTGAAGTGATGGGTATTGCTTTTGAAACCTTAGACTTGCTAGAAGACATGGCGCGCCAAGGCAACCCCAATTCTATTTCGGATGTAGGGGTCGGCACTAGCTGTGTCCACACGGCGGTTTATGGGGCGTATTTAAATGTGCTCATCAACTTAAAAGACATCGAAGACCAAGCGTACGCTGAGTGGCGTCGTGAAGAGGCCGATATATTATTGCAAGGGATGGCCGAACGCGAGCGCATTATCTTGGATTTGGTTCACGAAACCATTGCGAGCTAAACGCGTCAACATCAATTTTTTATTAAGAAAATAGAATAGAACAGTAAAGGAAAGCTTTGCTGTTCTATTTTTTTGTGCCTATACGCTAAAATTATTGTTCTGTTATATTGCAAGCTAAAGAAACCAGCAAATTGTTAGTATCTTTGCCCACCATCGGATAAGGTTTTATTTTTTTCAATTACAATTATCATGAAACAACGCTTTACCTCCTTGCTGTATGTATTGGTACTGGGTTTTCCTATGCTCTTATTAGGACAACACCAAACTGCTACAACAACACTTTCCGCCCCGACAACGAGTTCTATTATGTCTCCCACGGTTGGTTTTACGACTACCAATGTCACTTGCTTTGGAGCCGCTGACGGATGTGCCACGGCTGTGGCAACCGGTAGTGCCGCCAATCAACTGGGTTATTTATGGTCTACAGGGGAAACAACGGCCACTATTTGTAATTTGGCCGCAGGTAACTATTTTGTTACCGTCACCGATACCGTTCCTGGTGGCTCACCAATTCCCTTCACGATTTACGAAGAAGATTTTGATGGAGCCAATAACTGGACTTTGTCTAATTTGACAGGTACCAATGCGGTCGAGGCCAATGTTTGGCAAATCAATGATGAGGAAGGCGGCGTGGCTCCAACGGGTTGTGGCGTGGCTAACAATGGCGACAGTACCCTACACATCACTTGTACCAGCCTACTTTGTGGTAGTTTGATAACAGGAGCCGTTTACAATGCGACGCAAGAAAGTAATATTCGCGCGGAGTCTCCTGTTTTTTCTACTGTTGGGTTTGTCAATAGTGTCTTAGCATTTGAATTTATTGCGAATGGCGATGGCTTGCTGGACAATGCTTCTCTAGTGTACAATGCGGGAGCAGGTTGGGTCGTCTTAGATGCTAGTCTCAAGTCTACTATCTGTGTAACAGGGCAAGGAGAATGGACGGCGTACAGTGTTACGTTGCCCCCAGTTTGCGATAATAACCCTACAGTTCAAATTGGCTTCAATTGGACTAATAACAACGACAACCTAGGGACAGATCCTTCTGTGGCGATTAATAACATTGAAGTAAGAAATACTACGTCTACAGGACAAATTGATGTCGTAGTAGCCAATACCACCATTAGCCAACCTTTGGCCTTGCTAGTAAGTAGTATCGACAGTATTGCAGGGGCTATTTGTGCAGGCGATAGCAATGGTTTGGTGAATTTGGCGGTTTCTGGCGGAACGCTACCGTATAGTTTTTTATGGTCGAATGGAGCGGTGAGCCAAAATATTGCTGGACTGCCTGATGACTTATATACAGTGACCGTCACCGATGCCAGTGGTTGTACCGCGTTGGATACGGCGTTGGTTCCTTTGTTGGGCCGCATTACGGCCACGATTGACAGTACGGTTAATATTTTGTGTAATGGCGATAGTACAGGGGCTATTTTTGCCTCTGCCATTGGGGACACCGCTTTGAATAACTGTAGCTCGTCAGTCGTTCGTCTCAATGAGTTTTTGTACCGCCCCATGGCCGCCATGAACAATGGTACCGATCCCAATACAGGCGAGTACATTGAGCTGATTGGCCCTCCTGGTACGGATCTTAGCTGTTATATCTTGACCGATGGCGACTGGACGATTACTTTACCCGCAGGAACGACGATTCCTAGCGACGGCTTTTTTACGATTGGAAATGATTTTATTTGGGGAGCAGGCACGTTTGATTTGGATGCCGAAAACTGTAACTGCTTTACCGATGGTGGTGGTGGCGCTGGGTTGTTGATTTTGACCGATGGCGGCGAAACCATTGCTATGTTTGATGCTACAGGTACCTTTGTGGATGGGGTGATCTATGGAAATCCTTCTGCGGGTAACCAGCCTTTCGGTTCTACCATTACGACTGTTGGATTGGGAGGCTGTTTAGGTGCCGTGACCTTTCCTGCCGCTACCGCTTACAGTACTGCTCCTGGTGGCGTACTAGCAGGAACGGCCTTGGTGCGCGATCCTGATGGATCGGGTAGCTGGGTGGCTCAAGTAGGAGGCTCTCTCAATGCTTGTAACAACGTTAACGCAACAGGTACAGGTGGTGCTATTGCTTACTTGTGGAGCAACGGCGACACGACTCAAAATATTTCGGGTATACCCGCAGGTACCTATACCGTGACTGCCACGAATGCGTTGGGCTGTACGGATACGGCTAGCTTTACGCTAATCGAACCTGCGGCTTTGTCGGTGATGGATAGTTTAACCAACATCGCCTGCATGGGTGATTCTACAGGAAGTATTAACTTGACGGTTACAGGCGGCGCTGCTCCTTATACCTTTGCTTGGGATAACGGTGCAACAACAGAAGACCTCGACAGCTTACCTGCAGGGGTTTACTGTGGAACAGTCACTGATAGCAACGGCTGTACCGCTGCTTTGTGCGCGACCTTGCTCGAAGATTCGTTGAATATTCCTGTGGATACCTTATACCTTTGCCCCGGCGATTCGGTACAGTTGCAAGTCAATACTACGTTAACTAGTGTGGTGTGGACACCTTCTGCTACTTTAAGCAACGACACAATTTTAAACCCTTTTGCGAGCCCAGCCACGACCACTACTTATGTGGTACAGGGAAGAACTTCCTCTAGTAGCAGCTGTACGATGTTGGATTCGGTAGTGGTAGTGGTGCAGCCGATAGACTTAACAACTACTATGATTACAAACGTCGCTTGTTTTGGCGATTCTACAGGCAGTATTGCTACGAATTTAATAGGTGGACCCTATACCTACCTTTGGAGTACAGGGGACACAACAGCTGCAATAGACAGTTTGCCTACAGGCGCTTACAGTGTAGTAGTCACCAACGCAACTGGGTGTTCGGACAGTGCGACCTATATCGTTATTCAACCTGCGGCAGCCATTGGTGCCACTGCTGTAGTGACCGATGCCAACTGCACGGATTCTACAGGGAGTATTGCCTTGACGGTAACAGGCGGGACCACTCCTTATAGTTTTGCGTGGTCGAATGGCGACAGCACGGCTACTATTGACAGCTTAACGGCTGGTTTTTATTGTGGGACGATTACCGATGATAATGGCTGTACAGCTGTTTTATGTGACAGTGTTGCAGGCGGTAGTGTCACTTTGGATATTCCCGTAGATACCTTATTTATTTGTGCAGGCGATTCTATTGCTTTGCAAGCCAATACCACCGCGACGAGTATCCAATGGACACCCGCTACGGATTTGAGCAACGATACGATTACCAACCCAATGGCTAGTCCTTCGGTTACGACTACCTACACGGTTACAACGCTTGGCACTTGTGTTTTAAGTGATTCTGTAGTAGTGATCGTAGGCGCTTCCAATTTCAACATCGCTTTGGCAATGACTGCGGAGCCGAACTGTTTTGGGGATTCTACAGGAAGCATTATGACGAGTACGACAAGTACAAATGTTAGCTACTTATGGAATACAGGCGATACAACCGCTAACTTGAACAACGTTCCAGCAGGAACGTATACGCTAGTTGCTACGGATAGCAGCAGTTGTGAAGATACCTTAACGATTGGGTTGACCCAACCCGACAGCTTACAAGTAAGCCTAGGAGCAGTGACTCCTGTCACTTGTAGGAGTGGCAACGACGGGGCGATTGCTTCCGCTACGGTTACAGGCGGTACGCCTAGTTATACTTATTTGTGGTCAAACACAGCGACAACGGATAGTGTAGACAACCTAAGTGCAGGCCTTTACTTTTTGTCGGTGACGGATGCCAACGGTTGTGTAGTGGTTGGATTTGCCACAGTAGATGAGCCACTAGATTCGATCAGCATCAGCTATACGGCTACGCCTGTGAGTTGTAATGGTATTGATGACGGGAGTATTACGGCGCAACCCATTAATGGAACGCCTGCTTACACCTACCAGTGGGGCGCGGCTGCAAACAACCAAACGACGGCTACGGCTACCCAATTGAGTACAGGGACGTATGTTGTAACGGTGACGGATGCCAACGGATGTACAGCTACTGCAATTGGTGTTTTTGTACCCAAGAATGTGGCGATAGATACGAACGCAGTGACTATTGTAGCAATTGATAGTTTCTTGGATTGCGATTTGTCGCCCACCGGAGTGCTTGCGGTTAGTACTATTAATAACTATACTTATTTATGGAGCAATGGCGAGACTGCGCAACAAGCGAATGGCTTGGCGGCTGGCTCTTATTCGGTGACGGTGAGCAATAGCCAGAACTGTAGCATTATTTTATACGATACCATTGATGCTCCTTTTGTGCCCACAATAACCCCCTACATTGATGTATTTGGCAATGTCAGCAGTACAGGAACAGCAGGTGAAGTTTTTGATATTGGTGCAGGCAATGATGAAAGTAGCTTGGGCGTACAATACAGTTGGACGGGGAGTGCTACCAATGTAGTGATTGTTGATCCTTCAGGAGTGAACACCACGGTTTCTGCGACTACCTCAGGGACGTATACCTTATTGTTGACGGCGACGGCCAACGATGCCAATGCGTGTCAAGATACAGGATCGGTCGTCTTAATCATTGAATCGGTTTTCTTAGGAATGCCGACAGCCTTTACGCCTAACGGCGATGGCATCAACGATTTGTACCGCCCGATTGGCCTTACTGCTGAAGATGTACTACGTTTCAAGATCTACAACCGTTGGGGACAAATTGTCTACGAGGGCGATAACCTAGAGAATGATGGTTGGGATGGGACGTTCCAAGGCAGTGAGCAGCCTACTGAAGAGTATGTATTTGTCTTAGAATATCAAATTGGAAACAATGCCCCACGGGCAAGTCGAGGTGGTTTTACCTTGGTTCGATAAACGAATCTTAGACTCCAAAAAAAGAAGCGTTCCGAATTATTGTTCGGAACGCTTTTATTCGTTGGGCGCAGTTGCCATTGCGCCCAACGAAATTTTATACTAGGGCACAACTATTACCCCACTTGTTCTTCGCTGACACGCAATTGGAAACCATTCCCATGAATGTTAACGAT
Organism: uncultured Saprospiraceae bacterium; assembly: GCA_963837355.1. GTDB lineage: Bacteria > Bacteroidota > Bacteroidia > Chitinophagales > Saprospiraceae > Aureispira. The sequence goes on from CAWIMY010000002.1 coordinate 993,906, forward strand.
CTCAATGGTCTCGTCTTTTTTGAGGTACTTGCGCAACTTTGTAACAAAAACATCCATGCTACGCGCGGTAAAGTAGTTGTCTTCTCCCCAAATTTCCTTCAAGGCGACGCTGCGCGGCAAAATGTCGTTCATATACAAACAGAACAAGCGCAACAATTCAGATTCCTTGGGCGAGAGCTTGTCTTTACTTTCGTTGTCTCCAAAGGTTAGAATGCGCAAGGGATAGTTGAAATGGTATTTCCCAATGTTAAATTCTTTGACCTCTTGTTTTTGGCGCTCGGGTTTTTGGCTGCGCTTTAGAATGGCTTGAATACGGTATAACAATTCCTCAGGAGCAAAGGGCTTGGGAATGTAATCGTCTGCCCCCGCCTGAAAACCTCGAATAACGTCGTCTTTCATCGTTTTGGCAGTTAAGAAAACAATCGGCACAAATTGGTCGAGTTCGCGCACATCCTTAGCCAAGCTTAACCCATCTTTTTTGGGCATCATCACATCAAAAATACACAAGTCAAATTTATCCTGCTGAAAGCGCGCTAATCCTGCTTCACCGTCTTCCTCCAATAAAACTTCATAGTCATTCATTTCCAAGTAGGAGCGCAAAACGTCCCCAAAGTTTTTATCGTCTTCAACCAATAGGATTTTTCCTTTTGTCTCCATAGCTTGTGTATTTTTATGTAAAATTGGAATGGTTCATTGTAATCGTTCCGAGATGATTCGGAGAGCAAACAGTTGTCCTAGATTGTCGCGGTAGAGCAAGCGTGAAATCGTTTCTATAACAACCCAAATTGCGCTAAAGTTTGCCATCAAAGGCGCTATTCTGTTCTGGTATACCGACAGAAAAACAGACGGCTAGAAGAAAAGTTCTACTAGGACACTACTGTATCTACAAAAAAAGAGCCGTCTTGTTGCAAAACTCATCCGTGCGTTTAACGATAAGCCTAAAATAACTTTTCTCTAAGAAAAAAGAAGCGGACAATGGCCTAAACTATTGCTAAACTGCTTCAATATAACAAAATAGCCTTATTTTGGACGGCCTTAGGAAAAATTTGTCCTACTAGAACTGCCTGTCGAGCAAACAGCGCAAGAAAAACACCAGCCATGAGAGTAAAACTAAGTATGCCCGCGCAAACCCATTTTCAGACAGCGCTAACGGTACGCATCACCGATCTAAATTACGGGGGACATGTAGGCAACGAAATGTTTTTGGCGTATGCCCAACAAGCACGCGTAGAGTGGCTGCAACAGTGGGGGTATGGCGAGTTGACCTTGGCCGACAAGGGTATTATTATGACCGATGCTATGGTCGTTTATCAAGCAGAAGCCTTGGCAGGGGATGTATTAAGAATAGAATTAGCTGTACAAGATCGCTCTTCCATCGGCTTTGATCTTTATTATCAAATTAGCAATAAAGTGACCAACAAGGCCGTCGCGCGCATCAAAACAGGCATTTTATGCTTTGATTATGCCACCAAAAAAATAGCCCCGCTTCCCGCTGTGGTAGTGGAGCAATTAGAAGCCTTAAACGCATGAACAAAGTAATTCCACACCCTGTTATTGGGCAAGTGTTGTACAAAAAAAACAAGCGCTCCAAGCGCATTACCCTTCGCATCAAGGAAGGTGGCCAAGTGCAAGTAACTCTACCGTACTACGCGACCTATCAACGAGCCACCCAATTCGTAGAGCAACAGGTACCTTGGATTCAACAACAACTCCAAAAAATACAGCAAAAGGAACAAGAAAAACAGCTCACTTGGGACAGTCGCTTTTCCATCAGAAACCAAGTCTTACTCTTCGCGCCCAGCGACAACGATCGTCTTCGTTTACAAACAACAGCAGACACCCTTACCCTGCTCGTACCTAAAACATGGGATTTACAAGCGCCCACTTACCAAACGGCGTTAAAAAATGGACTCCTTGAAGTGCTGAGAAAATTTGCCAAAGAATACCTACCCGCGCGCACCCGCTATTGGGCAAAATACCACGGTATTCCCATCGCTAATATTCGCATTAAAAATGTCAAATCTCGCTGGGGCAGTTGTTCCAGTAAAGGAAACATCAACTTGTCCTTGCATTTGATGCTCCTACCTGATGCTCTGATAGATTATGTCATTTGTCATGAACTGGCACACATTGCACACCCCAACCACAGCCCTGCTTTTTGGGGACACTTAGAGGAACTCCTCCCTGGGGCTCAGCAACTAGACCAACAACTCAACCACCACCGCCCCTCGTAAAGACGTAGCATTGCTACGTCTCAATCAACCAACCACTACCACCACCCCTCGTAAAGACGTAGCATTGCTACATCTCAATCAACCAACGACTACCACCACCCCTCGTAAAGACGTAGCAATGCTACGTCTCAATCAACCAACCACTACCACCACCCCTCATAAAGACGTAGCATTGCTACGTCTCCCCCCACTCAACCACCACCCCTCATAAAGACGCAGCAATGCTACGTCTCAATCATCGGGAAGATCACCCCATATAGGCCTCATCTTGCGCAATATTACTCAATACCCAAGAGAAATCTCCCAAGTTGGTTTTGGTACCACAATAAGCACAAACGGCGCTATCGCTCATCTGATCGGCAGGCGCGCCACAGTTGGGACATTGATGTACATCAAATTGATCGTCTGGTTTTTCTACTCCAATTTTTCGAACAAACGTCCAATATTCCGAGAAGCGCCGTGCACGGGTTTTATCCCCACCCAAAAGGCGGCCATTGGCATCTTCTGTATAATCAATGGCACGGGCAAAAATACGCACCGTAATAGATTCGTAGTAGTTATCTGAAGTGATTTTGACAGGGTCAATTTTGTCTAACTGAATGTTCTCTAGTCGATTGTAAAGGTTATTTTCTTTGTATAAATTGATCCAAAAGGAATTAGATTCGTGGAGGCGGTCGCTCAACAAGTGGCGGACACTGTCCCATTTGTCGCGACTCGACCAAGCACCATACATCGTGACAAACGTCTCGCGCACCACCTTATCCATAAAGGTGCGCCAATAGTTGGAGGGATCGGCTAGTTGATGCCGTCGAATGAAAGTCGCGCCTTTTTCTTGCAAAAAGGGATCAAATAGGGTAGGGCTATTGGTGCCAACCTCAGGCGCATAATGCACCAAGGATTCCGAGCGGATGTGCTCATGTTCCTGCACTACAATTTTGTGTACCATCCAAGTCATTTTCCCTGCTACAATTTGCGTGTTGCAATAGCCACAAGTGCCCGCATCATTGAAATCGTTGGGTGCTCCACAATTAGGGCAGGCCAAGTCGCGCATGGCTTCGGGATCAGCAGTTTCGCTGATGCCTTGGCGAGTAAATACCCAACGCTCTTGGAGTTGGTGGCGGAAGCGCTTGTCTTGGCGCAGGGTCGAAAAGTTGGATTGAAAATCGACAATAATCGTCACAAAACTAGGGCGAATGTCAATTTCAGAGATTTGTAAGTTACCAACAACCACTTCTGTACGCGGCTGTTGGTTGCCCGCTTGTTCCAATTGAAGCTTGATGCCCTCGCTCAAAAAAGGCTTTACATCTTTGAGGGCAGGCGTGCCCATCGTGCTGTAGAGTTTATGGTATAAAGAGTGGGCAAAGTCCAAGAAAAGGACTTCAGAAAATTTGGGATCCTGAACGACCAAGGCATCTACTTGGCGCTGTTTGGCCGCATTGGCAGTTTGGTTGTGATACTGGTGGCTACCGCCCGAACTTTGCGTATAATTGCTGACCCGTGCGCCATTGGCTTGACCACTTCTATGGTATTTAAAAAAGGCAAACAACGCAATAATAACCACTACAATTTGTACAGGATAAGGCAAGCTCAAAAAGACGTAAATCAAGACCCCTATGCCGTCTCCGCTGCCACTGCCACTGCTACTACCTCCGCCGCCGCTGTAGCCTCCGCCGCCACTATACGAGTGGCCACCACCAGGTCGCCCCCAAGCTAGTTCGGGATAAAAAACGAACAACAGTAGACTGATAAGCGCTATAAAAACCGACAAACGGCGCAGCAGAGTAGTAGAAACCATAAGTTAGGTAAGAATTAGAGTTGTATGTGCAAATGGTTGGGCAATTCATTGATATCATTGGGGCGCACAGGCAAGCAGCTCTCAAAGAGGGGAATGCTTGCGCGAATACCTTGTAAGAGGGCTTCTTCGGGTTGCTCGGCTTGAAACAAGGCTTGAAATTGCGCTTGCAAGCCATCCAGTTCCTCCGAAGTCAATTCGGTATCTACTTTCAAATCCCACAATAAGGTTGTTTGTTGTTCTAAGGTAGACACAAAAAGCAACACAGCTGTTTGGTGAGAAGTACGGTACAAATGTGCTTTTTGGAAGACTGCCCGCGCCATGATTTCCGCGTGGCGTTTTGTCCGTTTTTTGTTGAGCAAAAAGCGTTTGAGAGCAGGGAGTTTTTTGAGAAGGCCTACACCAATAGAAAAGGCGAGCAAGGTGCCAAACAGAATGGTGTACAAATGAATGACCGTAGGTACCATAAACGTAGTGACTAAGAAAATTCCCGCTAGAGAAATTCCACCCCACAATTCAATGTCTCGATAATCGTCACTTTGTGGATAAATAACCGTGACAAATTCCACGCTGCTGCGTAATTCCAGTTCCTGAATCGCTTGATCTAAGCGATCTTGGTAAGCACCCTCAAAGAATATTTTCATACAATAATAGTTACAACCGACAAGTTCAAACGAAAAAAGGACAGGAAAAATTTCTCGTCAAATAAGCTTTCCCATTACCCGTATGCGAGCTTGGATTAAAAATCCAAGGCATATTTTAAATCTTTTAACAAATCTTCTGCATCTTCTATTCCTACACTCAACCGAATCAAAGAATCCGTCAAGCCCACTTTTAGGCGCTGTTCTCTAGGAATAGAGGCGTGCGTCATCGTAGCAGGATGCCCAATCAGGGACTCTACCCCGCCCAAGGATTCCGCCAAGGTAAAGTAATGGGTATTCTCTAGCACTACTGCCGCCGCTTCAAAACGGTCATCCTTCAAATCAAACGAAACCATGCCCCCAAAATTCCGCATTTGCTGCTTGGCAATGGCGTGGCCTCTATGGCTCTTAAAACCAGGGTAATAAACGTTGTTGACACGGGGGTGCTTTGCCAAGAATTCAGCGACCAATTGAGCATTCTCACAAGCCCGCTGCACGCGCAAATGTAAGGTTTTGATACCGCGCAACAACAAGAAACAATCTTGTGGGCCAGGAATAGCTCCTGCGGCATTTTGCATATAAAACAACGGCTTAGCGTCTTCCTCTGTTTTACAAATCAAGCAGCCCATCACCAAATCAGAATGCCCGCCCAAGTACTTTGTAGCCGAGTGCATGACCATATCCGCGCCCAAATCCAAGGGATTTTGCAGATAAGGAGAAGCAAAGGTATTGTCTACACAAGTTTTGATGCCGTGTCGTTGGGCAATTTTACAAACGCCTGCAATATCAACGACATTCAGCATGGGATTAGTAGGCGTTTCGATCCAAATTAGCTTAGTTTTCTTACTAATATAACGCTCAATAGTACTTGGAAGCTCCATATCCACAAAGCGAGATTTGATACCAAAACGACTAAAAACGCCCGTCAGTAAGCGATACGTTCCCCCGTATAAATCGTTGGTAACAATGATTTCATCTCCTGGATGGAGTGTTTGCAACAAGGCGTTGATCGCTGCCAATCCACTGCCAAAACAGATGGCTTTTGCCCCATTTTCTAGCGCGGCCAAGTTCGCCTCTAAGGCCGAACGCGTCGGATTTTGGCTGCGGGCATATTCAAAACCCTTGTGTTGGCCCGGCGAGGCTTGCACGTAGGTAGAGGTTTGGTAAATAGGAGTCATAATCGCCCCTGTAGCAGAATCAGGCTCAATACCTGCGTGAATTACTTTGGTTCCGAACTTCATAGTCAATTAGTAGAAAGTAATGGTGAAAGGCGTACATAGTAAGGCGGTCGTTTCTCGATTGAAAGGTCAAAAAACAACATGCTGCCTTCTGCATAAAACAGGAAGGCCGCAAAAACAGTTCAGTGTACTCTATAAGGTTTCGTCGAGCTCCTCATACAAGTGGGCGACAAAGCCGTTGCGCATTCTCGGTTCAATCCAAGTAGATTTTGGTGGTAAGGTATCCTCCTCATCGGAGATTTTTATCAAATCTTCTAAAGCGACGGGGTAGAGGTTGAACCCAACTTTGGCGCGGCCTTCGCGGACACGGCGTTCTAAGCCAAAGGCTCCCTTGGGGCCTTCCACGTATTTAATATCGGGTTCTGTCCGTATATCTTCAATGCCTAAAATGCCCCGCAAGACCCATTGATTGAGGAAATACACATCCAAAGTTTCATTGGTCGGAGTACCTTGGATTGGAAAATGTTCTTTGCGGAGCTCCAATTGGTACCACTGTTTATCGAGTAACATTCCCATTTCATATTGGCGCAAGGGATTGTGATACCGCTCGACAGCAGTAATGTGGTAGTACGTTTCTAGTTGTGTTAGGAATTCTTGGTCGGAAAGCGTGCCCAAATCAGCCAAAACACGGTTATAGTTATGAATTTCAATTTCTGAAGCGGGAAAATAAGCGACCAACATGTGGTTGAATCGTGCTTTCTGGTGGCTCAATTCTTGGTTGTCGGCAAAACGCTTATAAAAGCTCTCGGAAGTCTTGGCGCGGTGGTGCCCATCGCAAATGTACGCCTCCGCTACGTGCTCCTCAAAAAGTCCCTGCAACAGTTCAATTCGCATATCGTCATCGATTTGCCAAAAAATATGCTCTTCTTCCTGAAAAGGGATGCTGAACGAGGGAGAGGAAGACGTGGTAATACGGTTAATGGTCGCATCTATTTCCAAAACATTGGGATAGGTCAGTAGAATAGGTTTGATGAGGGCTTGTCGCTCCTCAAAAAGCCGCATCATTTTGGCTTCCTTTGCAGCCAAGGTATTCTCATGGCGCTTAATCGTGCCTTCCATGTAGTCTTTGACATCGGCGCAAGCCAATAGCCCCGTATGGCTACGGTGCGCCCGCTTGATACGGTAAACATACAGTGAAGGCTGGGTATTTTGTTGATAAATACCATCGCTAAGGTACAAAGGGAATTTTCGTTTGGCGGAGCCAAAAAAATCGTCAAATGAAATGATATCTGTCAAATCAGGCAAAGCAGCCCGAAAAGGAGAAATGGTCGCCATGAAAGGAGAATTTAGCCGTAAAAAGATTGAAAAAATAGACCCCCAAAGTAAGGAAGTCGGACAACACAAGATAAAGAACTTCGACAATAACCCGCCTAAAAAACGCATAAATCCCAACAAAGTAGGAGGGAAGCCATTCAGAAGACTTGGCAGTTCGTCCAAATCATCTATTTCTATAAAACAAACCCTGATAGAAACACTATACCTTGCCTGTTGTTGTAAGAGAAATAAGAACTCTATTGTTTATCAATCCCTTTTAGTATGTTCGCATGGCTCCAATTATGGCAAAAAATTCCCGTTTCCGAAATTCGAGAAGCGCAACACTTAGAGCAGGCCAAAACGGTACCGCCTGACCAATTTATTGCTCGGCAACACCCTCAAAAGACATCTACTTGGCCAATTTTGCAAGTGGCAGGCAATGCCGTATATTGGGGCAAAGTAGACCATTTTCAGGTGCGCCGCCGCCATTTCTACAGAACAGATAAAAGAGGTATCGAACAGGGCTTGTCGGCCTTGCCTAAGGAGCATCAACAGCAATGGAATACCCATGTGCAAGCAATTTTGAGTAAGTATTTTGACCGCTTTGATGGGCAATTGATTCGCATAAAAAAACTTACGCCAACAGGGATTACGCTGACAAAAGAAGGCCATTATTGTTGGAATTTTGACGTGGGGGTAGAAGCGCAAAGTACAGGGCTTGATGCGCCTGTTGAAGAGCAAGTGCGCCGCTTTGAATTGGTGCTTTCGGGGGAAACCTTTCAGGAATTGACCTTAAAAGAATTAAAATAGTGACCAATTTAGTAGTATCTTCATGCGGCATTTTTATAGGGAGAATGCCGTGAATGTCCATTCCTTAGCTCCTTAATTTCTTGCGCTTATGCGTCCGATTCAAATGGTCGATCTAAAGACCCAACATGCTGCTATCGCTCCTGCTGTTCAGGCGGCTGTGGCTTGACTTCTTTTTTTTGGGTGTTTTCTTCTTGCACCTTGATGGGGGGAATTACTTAACTTTGTGTTTGCTGTTATGGGTGTCTTGTTTCTTCACAAATTCAAGGTAGCATTTCTAGCAGCATTTTTTTTGCCCCCTAAATACCTTTTGAACCATAATACCTTATTCGTAATACCCTTTATTGTAAGGAGAACAAATCAAAAATACCCAATGTCTACTAGCAGTTAGGTAATAGGACTAATTGATAAAAATGAGCTATGGGGTACTCGGCAAGTATCCATCCTGTTTTACGGAAAAACCAAATAAAATAACTGTTAAGTTTTCGTTATGTACTCTTATTTGGCATGAATAGTCTTTACAAAACTTTGTTTCTTCAAAAAAAAATAATAGTTTTATAGAAGCTAATGGCACATGACCCATGTAGTTGCCCCCTAATCCAACAACACTAAACCTTGATACTTTTGAAAACCCTTTGATACAATAGAGGTTATTACGAATAGCTTTGCAGCGAAAAAAGTATCTTTTTCCCTCACTTAAGCTAGTAACTCTGTACACTGTACAAACTAACTAGATCGCTTCGCGAGTGTTAAAAATTGATCCCATCCCGATAAAATCGGGATGAGCTAAATTTTACTTCGTGAGCCCTTCGGGGTTTGCCTTGATTGTGAAAAAAAGCTCTCTCTTTATCTCTAACAACCCCATTCGTAATAACCTCTAATACGTTCATAAAAAAATACTCTGGTTGCTTAATGTTCCCTGCATTGGAACAAATAGTTAGCGCTTTTCGCAAGACGTCTAACCAAGCAGTTGTGTGTACCCTTTTTTTGAAACTATAGATTTTAAAAACTAACTCAACATATTTGCTAGTGTAGCCCTACTTACTTGGCCTTTTGTTGAAAGCAAAACTATACTTCGCATGTACTTTTTTGCAGACCCTAACCACCTAATAGCCACCGCCCAACAATACGGGCCAGTTTCTACTAGTATATTTAATACTGGCGCTCAATTCGATCTAAGTAGCTCAATTATACCAATAAATAATGAACGGAGAACTAAGGCGTATGCTTGTCAAAAGGGACAAGTGATTGTTGTTACCAGTCTTTTTAATGCTGATAGGGTCAATGTAATTCTAAAACCTACGACCGTTCACAAAGTCAATTTAAAACCCGTCAAATATTATATTTATCGGGGACTTGCAAAAGATAGCTTTCTAGATGCCTTTGGCGATGTGAAAGGGTCTATAGCAGGAAGTAATTCTGATTTTTTAGAGCAGTTTTGGAAGTATTGGACTGAAATTGTAGGCGGAGCCATTCCTAGCAAAGAAGACATAGGCTTTGCAGACAACATACCTACAAGCGTAACCGATGTGAATCTACTGTTCAAGAATATCGTAGCACCACAAAATAATCTTACTATTTTAGCGCGATCAATAGAGGAGGGAGGAAGTTTAGGAGAGTGGGTACAAGCCGTTTCGGGCACGCCGATTGAATTGGAGATCGTTTTTGATGTCGACCCCAGCTACATTGATATTGATTACATTAGAGCAGATACAGGCAATATAAACCTCAGTACAGAGGTACAAGCGGTCAACAACGCACCCTCTTCTTCTGCATTGCTCGAAGCAGAATTTATCCTCAAAGTGGCAAAAACGAAAGTATTTAACCACATAGACCCTGCGGCCTTCTTCGGAATGCATTATAAAGTGGGGGTCGGGTACTACAATTCTACAACAGGTTTATCCGATTTGGTGCTCAATACCGTTTTGTATAGCGAAGTACTAAAAGTTTTTGATACGAAGAACCGCGTCTACATAGATATTCGGAGTGAATGGGGGTATCCCTATAATTTTTATGAAAATTACGCTGATGGTACGGGTAAGAATATCAAGATAAAAAGCAAAAATACACCAACCTTCACAGAAGAAACCTACAACAAGTCTTTTGAGTGGCCTCTTTATTACGTGGAACTTACGACCAACCACGAGCAATTTATACTTAAGTTGCGCACTGATGAAAACGAAGCGCCTCTCTTGTATTTGGAAGATGTTACCCGATTTGGAAAGGGAAAGCGCACCAAGCCTTTTCTTAGAAAAGCACGCTTAAATCCTATTACCTCCAATGGATGGACGACCAACATTAGACTCAATGCTTTTCGAGAAGGAACTGATTTTGTAGCTACATATTTGCAACTGTATTATTTTCGACAAAAGTCACCCAGTGCTACGAACAACGATATTTTACGACTAAAGGACGACTTGGATACGTATTTCGGTTCCATAGATTTGTTGCCAGCGGGGGCGCCTCCAAAACTTCAACAGGGACAGGCGGAAAGTTTACAATTAATTCAAGGCAGCGGGTTTTCCTACCTGACGCATCCTGAACTGTACAAAGATGCTCAATCGGCTGTTTTTATTACTCGTTTGTTGTCGGCTGGTTTGTCGGATAAGAGGTCGAATGACCGATGGCCTAAGGAAAGAGCAGAGGGAGATGTATTGATTGAGGATCCCTTATTTCCAAATGATATTTTATTCAGCAGTACCAATATTGTAGAAAATACAGCAACAAGTAACAATCCCCCCAACTATAATAGCTATCTACAGATTTTGGACATTGCTAGCTACGGCGGTAGTCCTTCTAGAACTACTCGGCAAGAGGACTGCTTAATATTGGCCTTAACAGCCGCTCAACATGATACATTGCTTACGGTTTCTAGTAATTTATCTAATCTACATGCTCGACACCTCGTTTTTAAAGAAGTTGGAGGAACTATACACAGAGATATAATAGGTATACCCTTCAAAAAATATGAATTGCATATACAAGGGTTAGATGCAGAGGGGGAGGTGCCTCCTAGCATTGCTTCTAATATCTTTGTGTACTCTTTGAACGACTACGTTTTCAGCTCTAAAGAATTTACAAGCAACGCAAATATTACTCAGATCGTTGCTGAACTCAATATTCCCGATCCTACCCGCTTGAAACCTTGGAAGCATGTCGGGCAATGGGCAACAGTTGTTGAAAATACTGGGATAACGGTCAGCGATCACGATAATAGTAGCGGACTTCCCGCCCCTTTTGCTATTGACTATGCTGCAAGGGCCTATTTCCCAACAGATTCGGTAGGCGTTACAGATCCCGAAGAGATTAGCACGAGTCAGACCAATTACCCCTTAATAGTTGTGGTGCATGGAAATGGTCAAATGTATACCTCTTATGATTTTCTGCTCAAACATCTAGCTCATAATGGATTTATCGCAGTCAGTATTGATTGCACCATTGCAAGAGATAGAGTGGTACTTAGACCATTAACTCCTTCTGTTGGAAATTACTCTCAAATAGCATACGCTCTAAAACCATATGGATACAATTCCAATACGGAAGAGTTTTGTTTATACGATTCGTTTTCTAATTCGTTTCCTGCTCAAAACATAATGCCTTGGAAGATAGGTGCGGATTTTACTATCGCAGGATCAACAGTCACTTTTAGATCTAGCATAAGAATACACGGAAATGCTCATGGAATGGGTGCAAGGGGAAGAGCTGAAACACTGTTCCATATGTTAAACTTACTTAGGAATACATTTACAGTTACAAATAGCGGTAATACGAGTTATAAAATAGCTAATGATATTGGCCTAATTGGGCATAGCAGAGGAGGAGAAGCTATTCTAACCGCTGAACGTTTAATAGGAAATCAAAACGGTACTGGTACCAATAGTGTAGTAGATCTTACAGCAACCGCGACGCTTCCCGCTTTGAATAATATAACTGCGTTATTCTCTTTAGCGCCAACAGACCAATATCGAGTAGAAGAGCTAGATGGAGTACCCCATTTTGTTTTGTATGGCTCTCACGATGCTGATGTCGCTGCGGCATTGTCCTACCCTAGAGCGTTTCCTTCTGGTGCTCCAACAACTATTGTCAGTGGTACAGGTTTTTCCCTATGGGAAAGAACCGTAGGAGCAGAAAAATTTATGGCATTTGTTCAAGGTGCTACACATAACGGATTTGCAACAAAAAATAGAGAGGATTATAATAAAGATGGCTATTTCTATGATACAAAAACAACTAATTGGGTAAGAGATAGAAAGTACATAGGTAAAAAGGCACACATTAATGACTTTGTTGCTAATGAGAGCATTCAACGTACCTTATTGAAAGGTTTCGCTAACGCCTTTTTTAGATGTTATCAAAAATCAGAAAGTTTTTGGCCTTCTTTGTTGAGGGGAGATCAACTACCCAGGACTATGAATAAAAAAAATATTAAAATTGAGTTTCAATACAAAAGACCTGGAGGAAGTGTTATTCAAAACTATAGTGACCCATCTTTGCAAGACTTCAACCCTAATACAGGAAATGAACTTGTAGGCATAGCTAGACGGGACAGAATAGCGCCCACACTTACTCCCCCGACAGTTTCACTCCCCTTATCATCCATCAATGATGTTATTCAATTTACAGCATACGATATAGAAACGTGGTTAGACTTTTTTTCTCCTCATGCCCTTCATAGTAAAATGATAGAATATTCTACTTCCAACAACATTGTTGAGATATACAATAGTGGAGGAGGAGGAGGACTTAGTTCAGTTGGGTTTGCTTACCTAAGTTTTAGAATAGCTATTGTATTTGATTATAACTTTGACTACAATAATAGTCCACCTACAGAAAGTTTGCCTTTGATGGCAACTATAGAGTCCAATAACCTAGAGGTAGAGTTAGAAGCTTCCCCCACGAACATAAGTAGAACATACAGTTATCCAAATTCGCTGTATCAGCCTTTTCGTAGATATGATATCAACGGCTATAGAACAGAATTTTTGCACAGTGTAAGTGGCTTACCTTGGCCTAATTTAGATATTCAACAATTCTTGTCTGTTGCGAAAACTAAATCATCGATGGTGACGATTCGAGTTCCACTAGATGATTTTGGATACACGCCTTCAGAAAGAGGAGATATCAGGCGTATTAGTTTACGTTTTGGCGGTGGTGCAGGTATCGTCGCCATTAGCGATTTTGAATTTACAAATTAGCATATGAATATCTTTATAAAAATATGTCTTATAGTTTTGGTTCTCTGGGTTAGTAGTTGCTTTTCTCGAAAAAGCAATCAACAGCATTCCCCTAGCACTATTTCCTCTTATGGTAACAGTGAAACTAATAAAAAAGGAATGAGTATTTTAAATGAGTGTATATTTCCTAGACTATTATGGGAGATTGCTTATGCAGATAGTGCATCAACGGCAGAAGAGAAGATACTATTATTCTCTACTCAGAAAAATTGTTTTTCAAAGCGCCTTCAAACATTACAGGAGCGGTTGGAATGCTATGGGTATTTTAAAGTACTGAGAATAATGGACTACAGTATATTTTCTCCTTTCCCGAAGGAAAACTTGAAAGCTGTTGATGAACAAACAGCAAAAACTAATAAACAGGGAAGTGGATCCTATGAAAAAATGATATTCTTTGATAGGTACTTGGGTGTTGATGGTCGTGTAGTGAGGACTAATTTTTATGCTCGTAAATTGGATGACGATGACCTAAAAGCATTAATTGTAGAGGTACGAAAAGCAGATGATCCAGAATCTTCCTCTCCAATAAGATCGAAAGAATATCCTTCTCGGCTATGTATTGACCGAGTTGTACTGGCAACTAATATAAAAAATAAACTTCAACAGACAATAGATAAAGGGGAGCTCATCGATATACTTGATAGGTATGAATACATCATTTCTATAACAGAATCTGCTAAGTATTCTAAAAGCTCTTCTTCTGACTTACCTAATTATCAAGGTACAACTATAAAAATTAACACTGTAGAAACACATAAAGACAGCAGTTATAAAATAGGTGTGCGGTACACCTTACATGAAATCTTTCAACTACTTAATAAGCAAGAAACTTTAGTCTATACTTCTTCAGAAGACAAGACAGAAATAATTATTGCTGTATACAGTGATTTATTACCACTTGTAAGCGAAAAAGGAATTTCTCAGTATGAATCTGTACAGTCTTCACAATTTTTCTATTTCAGAAAATCTAAAGAATAATCCAAATGAGTGTTAGCACAAGTAACTTTACTGTAGATATCAGACACGTATTACAAGAAATACAGGGTGTGTTATATGAGCTCATTAATATGAAAATTACAATCATAGAGGGCGAATATCCTGTTTTATCAGGAATTGAATACTTAGTCGTAAGGCAAGGAACTTTAGAAGTTACCCCTTCTATTATTAGGTATTCTGCAGATCAGAAAGAACTGCATGCTGGTTTCCCTGTAGGTGCCTTTGCAGGAATGACAGGAACTGCAGGAATGCCAGGAATTGTTTTTATTACTTTTGGCTTTGGAAACCAGATGTTGGGAGGCATAGATGGAGTTCCATTGATAATAACGCCGTTAAGTTCTATTTATTCACCAGCATCAAGTAATAGTAGTATACTGGTTTAAGGATGATTTTATGACCGAAACTATAATTAACTAGACTCCTAAAGTCTTTTCTCGAACCTCCCAAAACCCTAAAAAGAAACACATGCCTTTAGCGCCTAATCTATACAATCCCCTAAACCAGCTGCTCGATGCCAGTGCTATTCCAGGTAACTTTAAGCCTTTGGAAGACGCCGTGCAGACTGTGATTGATGATTTATTGGGAAGTGTGTACTACAAAGACTTTGTTTTCAAAAGTTATGGCAACGGCGAGCAACGTTTTTACAGCTTGGTACTGTTGACCAAACGCCTGCAGATTCCTATTTTCAATGTGGGTATGAACTTGGTATTCTTTCACGGTACGTCTACCTTTTCGGAATTTCCTTTGGTGATGCGCTGGAATTGGCCTGTTTACCGCTACCTTACGGGATTTGGAACCAATGGATTTTCTTATGCGCCTGAGGCGTTTATTGGACTGTTGATGGAACTGGCGGATATTGAGGATGAAAAAGAGGTGTTGACGGAGATAATTGCGGTGTTTTTAGGGAGTGGCGGACAGACCTATCAAGACTTTATTGCCAAATTGATCACTCGAGCAAATGCGTACAACAACGGTGATCCAGGCGTCGTCTCGGAAATTCAGACCATTACCAGCGCACTTGCTACCATAGAAACCGCCGTCACTGACGCGTTGACCATTACCAACCTATACACTTTACAAAGCTTGTTGGAAGATTATCAGAATCATCCCACCATCGCGACAGCCGTTACCGATATTCAAACGGCGCTAACAGAGTTAGAAGAAACCTACGAGGTCGACTTTAACCTCTTAATTGAGCTGATTGGAGCAGTGTTGGATGGCTTCTCTAACTTGGAGGAAAAACTGGAAAATTTAGGCGCCCTTTTTTACAGTTGGCTCGGCAGTATAGAGCCCGCCGACATTTACGAACTACTTGTCCCGCAGTTTGAAATTGAGCTGCCTACTATCAACTTGGCACTGGAATTTCCTAGAAATTGGCTGCTTCCATTAATCGAAGATGTCAACAATCTAGGGACGTATATAGAAGACCCTAATCCCAACGCTCATTCTGCCTTGAAATTTGAGGCGGGCAGCGTAAAGGTATCAACCAAATATGGTTTTGAGTTCAAGGATCAATCTAATTTCACCTTCAACCGTAGCCAAATTGGACAAACGGGACTGACACTAGCCATTACCTCCGCTCAATTGGATTATTCCCAGCATGAAAACAATTTGCCAGGTGCGGCTAAATATCCCACTAATTTCAAGGGTATCTATGTAGAAGAGGTGATCATTGGTTTGCCTTCTTTTTGGAATAAAGACGTTAACAACTCCGTAGAAATTTTTGGCGAACATCTACTGATTGGTGGTTACAAAGACGAATTGACCAGCAACAACTACTTCACTTTTGATGGAAGAGTAGGCTTGCGCGATACGGTTAATCCTACCAATGCTACCCCTACGTTGACAACTATATTACCTGGCGATTTAACCCTCTCACTTACACGCTTTGATTTGACGTTTTTTGGCGGTAGTATTACTCAATCGACACTGGAAGGACAATTGACCATTCCTAATGGAAATGGATCACACGTAGTCATTATCACAGGCCAATACAAAGACAACGGTTTTGCGTTAAGTGCGCAGGGCTCGGGCAGCACACCGCTGTTGAGTATCCAATTAGGAGATTTTGGTGAACTCTACCTATCAGAGCTAACAATAGGAGCGGAAGACGGAGCTTTCTTCCTGAGTTTGAAAGCAGGGTTGAAGTATACTACCGACTTTCCTTTTGTGGATAAATTTGTACCCAATCCTTTGGTCTTAGAAGAATTCAAAGTCTCTAAAAATGGCATCGAGGAGTTTGCTTTGAACATCAAATGGGACGAGCTGGGGCAGAACTTTGTACAATCCATTGGAGGGGAGCGCGAGCAAATTATTCCGTTGGGTTGGAATTTGTTTGATGTCTTGTTCATCAATACCTTGAAATTAAAAACTGCGCTGGATATAGATTTAAATGGTGGTGCTTCTAGTTTTTCTTCTAAGGCGCTTATTGATGGAGCATTAGCTATTGGTCCTTTATATATTTCTGTTGGAGATGTAGGGGCAGAATTGAAGGTAGAGTACGTAGAAGATCCAAGCGCCCCTACTGCACCAAGCGCTGCGGCTTATATTGGCCCTTTGGCGATTACAGGGGCTTTTGTACCGCCCACCAAAATTGGTCTTTTAATAGACGCTAAGAAGGTGAAAGGAGGAGGAGTTGTTTGGTTGGATTATGAAAATCAACGGTATAGTGGAGCTTTACAAATAAACATCGCTGATAAGCTGAACCTCGCAGCTATTGGGATTATAGCGTTCAAAGCACCTGATGGAACAAAACAGTTTTCTTTCTTAGCCATCGTTACGGCCGAATTTCCACCCATTCACCTCTCTTATGGGTTTTGGTTGACAGGGGCAGGGGGAATGTTGGGTCTGCATCGAGGAATGAATCCGCAAGTGTTGCGAGATGGTGTTAAAACAGGGCTGTTAGAAAACATACTTTTTCCTGAAGATCCAGTAGAGAATTTTGATAAAATTGTCACAGGATTGGATGCTGCTTTTCCCATTACACAAGGCCAGTTTATTATAGGGCCGATGTTGCAAATTGGTTGGGGCGCGCAGGAAGAAAAAACACAGTTGTTCAGATTGGATGTCGGTTTGATTATAGAACTGCCGCAACCTGTGCGTATTGCCTTGCCAGGGGTCTTACAGACGCTACTTCCTAAGAAAGACTCTGATGTTATCACGATAAAAGCGGCCTTTATTGCTATTCTGGATTTTGGAGCCCAACTTTTTTCTTTAGATGCCTCTATTTATGATTCTCATATACTGAGTAAATTTACCCTAAGTGGCGATATTGCTATGCGCCTGAGCTGGGGCAGGCAGCCTGTATTTGTATTGTCTGTAGGAGGTTTTCACCCCGAATATACCCAAGTGCCCAAGGGCTTAACCAATATGTCTAGGGTTACCTTGAGCATTTTGGATGAGCCTAATGCCAGCGTTAAGTTAGAAGCTTATTTAGCCATAACATCTAATTCAGTACAAGTAGGCGCGCGGGTAGATTTGCGTTTTGCTGCAGGGGATGCAGGGCACGTGCAGGTGCTAGGGTACGTTTATTTTGATGCGCTGTTCCAATTTAATCCCTTTATGATGATTATTGAGGTAGGAGCCGGGGTAAGTGTCGTGTTCCACGGGGTGCCGATTTTTGCCATTCATCTCTTATTCCGCCTAGAAGGGCCTAGTCCTTGGCGCGTCAAAGGACACGCTACGTTTGCTATTGTGGGAATCGAATTTAAGGTGCCTTTTGATGAAACCTTTGGCGAGCGTAAAATTACAACGGTAGAAGAAACGGACTTAATGCCGCTTATCAAAGAAGCATTAGAAGAACCTGGAGCATGGCGCAGTCTAGCACCTCAACGCAAAGCTACCCATGAATTGGTATCTATTAAAGCTACCGCAGGGCAAGAAGAGGCATTGCTCCTTCAACCTTATGCGCGCTTGGCCGTGCAACAATCCATTGCGCCACTGGAAACTACCCTAGAAAAGTATGGAGAAAAAGGTTTGATCAACGAGCAGCAATATTATACCCTTAGTGATTTATATGTCGTACAATCTTCTAACAATTTATCCTTGACCAAACAAGTCGTAGAAGAGGAGTTCGCGCGCGCTCAATACGAAGAACTAGGAGAACAAGAGAAACTAGGCGTTCCAGCATTTGAGCAGTTTCCAGCAGGAGTAGCACTAGCAGAGGAGGAGTTGCCTGTACAAGTTTCTAACAAAGAAGAGTTGATACCTGCTTACGAAATGATTTTGATTGAAGAGGAGGAAGATGTACAAGAGGGAATATTTGTAAGCCAAAGTTACTCACAAGGACAGCACACGCCTAGTGAAGAAGAATTTCAGGCTTTGTTGGGCAATCATGCTGCTGCGCAATCTACATTGTCCAATAGCTTAGACAATACTGTTGCTACTAATGTACCTATCCGACTTAAAGAAGAACTATTCTATGTGGTTTCTAAGGTGACCTTGCAGCCTTATGCCCCTGCACACATTGCTGCTCCCAATGGTTATACCCGTACACGCGCCGACGAGTGGTTGAGACAATTGTCCCAAATAGAGCCTTCTACAGCGATTCTCTTACAAGTAATGTCTGCTTCAGAAATGGTGGTCGTCAGTGCAACACCTGCTACTGTTCCCATACCTATTGATACCACTGTACAGACAAGCCATCAACAATTGATTAGCCTATAGGGCGTTTACTTTATTAAAAAAAATATAATACTGCCTTATGAGCTTATCGCCAAAATATACCTTTCTCTCTTGGTATCGTCAAGGTTTAGCTACGTATATTCAGCAAGTTGATGACCCTAATACGACCGGTGCTGTATCAGCATTGACTTTTGGAATCGAATTGCAAGAGAAAGCGGGACGAACAGAAAGCATTACACAAACAATGCCTTTAGCAGGCCCTGAGAATGTAGCTGGTATTCGGCCAGAAGCAATCATTGAGACGATCCCGTTAGACAACTCTACTACGCATGTTGCGAGTCATTTGGCTTCTATAGCTTTCTACGACGAAGATTTTCCTTGGCGTTATACACCTGCAGCTCCTTTTCAAAATAAGTTGCGGCCTTGGCTCTGGTTGCTAGTATTAGAAGAAGGAGAGGGGATTGTTGCTCATCATAGCAGTCGCCCGTTGCCTTACGTTACGTTAGAACCTACTTTAGCAGATGGCACACCCAATCCCGCTTTGCAAATTCCTGCCGAGGAAGCTTGGTCTTGGGCACATGTACAGGTCAATCAACACTTAGATACGACGACAACAGATTTACCAACGGCCTTAAAAGTTGCTTTAGATAATAATCCCGATGTGGCTTTTTCCAGAATTATTTCACCTAGACGATTAAAGGCAGGTACTAATTATCAAGCTTTCTTGGTTCCTTTTTTTGAGCGTGGGCGATTGGCTGGATTAGGAGAAGATACAACAGTTGCCAATCTATTAGATGCTGCTTGGACACCCAATGACTTGGATAGTACTAGTAAAGATTTTCCCTTTTATTACGAATGGTCGTTTACAACTAGCATAGAAGGAGACTTCGAAACCTTGGCGCGTAAATTACAACCTCAAGAACTGAATACTCTACCACTGACAACGGCAAATGTAGAGAAGACGTTGGTGCATTTTCAAGACAGTATTACCGCTAACGATGCCAGTAAGGTAGTAGAATTACCGAGTGCTTTAATGCCTGTTGGACAAGAGGCAGAGGCTTGGCCAGCGATTAATTCTGTGGCTGATGCCGCTATTCAAGCAGCAGTGCAGCAAGACCTTAATCCAGTAGTTGATACAACTGCTTCTACATCGGTGACTAATGTAGCTACGGCGAATATGCAAGGGGATATTGTCGTTAATATCCCCCCCGTATATGGTAAGTGGCACTTGGATCAAGGTGCTTGGCAGAGTACAAATGGTAATCTAGATGCTAATAATTCGGGCTGGATACACCAGCTTAATACGGATGTACGGGCACGCGCATTGGCAGGGTTGGGAGTACAAGTGGTGCGGGAGCATCAAGAGCAGTTTATGACAGAAGCTTGGGCACAAGTAGGAGAAATTATAGCAACAAATAGAGCCATCAACCAAACCCTAGTAGCTAGAGAAACCAGTTACCAACTACATAAAAGATTAAAAAATGCTAGTCGAGATACTACTATAGCTGCTACTGGAAGTTTGCATCAACGTATTTTACATGACAATAATGGACAAGCCCCAGCTAATACGGTTAAACAGGAGATACTAGGCAGTAATTTATCCGTAGCTCCTACTAATAGTGCGTTTGTCAAATTGAGAAGACCAAGTAGCAAAGCAATTAAGAAACTTAAAAAGCAAGCAGGTAATTATGTTACTACTATAGATCCCAATCAAAACTTTGTTACCAATATTAATCAAACGACCTTAGAGGGAATCAATGGAGCTCCTCTAAAGCCTAGTCCCTATGCTGTTTTAGGAACCGCAAATCCAGCCAATACTACGCCATCGAACAGCACCGCTGTTGATGACCTGTCTGCCCACCTCAATACTTTAGGAGCGTCGCCACCAATGCCTGTCGATTTAGCTACCCACGAAACCGTTGTTCAAGAGGCTATCAATCCACTATTTACGCTAGAAAAGCGATTGTTGGATAAGTTACAGCTGCCTGATACATCCAACAGTGATCTAGTGCTACAGCAACCTAGTGATAAGCTCAAACCTGTTTTAGCTGCACCCGAAATTAAATGGCCGCTTTATACTTATCTAAAAGATATTGCTCAACAATTTATTCTTCCTAGTTTGGCTACTTACGGAGATAACTTTGTGGGATTGATGCGCGTCAATCAAGTATTCATTGAGCAGTTTTTGTTAGGAGCCAACCATGAAATGGGTAGAGAGTTGCTATGGCGGGGCTATCCAACAGATCAAAGAGGAAGCTATTTTAGACAATTTTGGAATGTTAAGGATCACATACAGAAAGGACAAGGACAAGTGTCCTACAGAGACATCAGTCCTATTCATACTTGGGGGAGTAACAGTAGCTTAGGAACACACCGTCCCAATGGCTATCCTAATATTCCTACTGTTTTAATCTTGAAGGGAGAGTTACTACGCGCCAATCCTGACTTGGTGGTGTACGCTCATCAGGCAGTCAGTAATCCTCTCCTCCATACAGATACTCAAGCCAGACCTAAAAAGGTTCTAAATCCAACGGAAAACAATACGACTGTTAAATATCCCATTTTTCGGGCAGAGTTGGCTCCTGATGTAATGGCTTTGGGCTTTGATCTAGATACTGCTGTTGCCAAGGGAGATGCTACTAACAAAGGTTGGTTTTTTATTTTAAAAGAACGCCCTGGTAAGGTTAAATTGGGACTAGACGAAGGTGCTGCCATTCCTATGCAATTGGCAAGCTACAATGACTTACATTGGCAACATATGCCAACCACACAAGGAGGGGTTTCTTATATCAGCCCTACGCAAACACTATCTTTTACGGATGGAACAACTCCTCAATTAGCGAGTAGTGCTGCCCAGCTTGCAGAGCGATTGTATCAAGCACCATTGATGTTGGGGTTGCATGCAGCACGGCTATTACCCTAGTTAATCAGTAGGTTATTTATTTTATATCCTCCTTCATTAAAACAACAGCATAAAACCATATCTGTCTCATGGCCGATCCTATAGAATATTCCAACCCCAACCACATTCAGGCGACTAAAATTTCTGATAAATGCACTGCGGCTTATCCTATTTTAATGTTGCCTCTACGTTTAGAAGCGCGCTTTATGCACATAGAACCTGACACTACAGTAATTGATGTAGAGCCAAGTATTTATACCATGACAGAAATAGGAAGACAGAGCAATGATAATCTACGCCTCAGTGGTATGGGGAATATAGAAAATCTTATAACAAACCTAGCCGATAAAAGTAGTCATGTTCCAGAAACGGTAGAGTTGGAAGGGCTGAGAGCATTGACAGCTTGGAAATATGCTGCTATTAGCGAGGTGTTAGTTTTGAATAGTAAAGACTGGATCCCTAATTACAGAAGTCAAATTAACGAAATAACAGCTGTAGTTACTACGATTGAGAACAGAGCGGCTGGTTTGAGTGTACAAGTGGGAGAGGAAGCACCTTTATTGTCTACTACCCAAAAAGAAGAAATTGGCATTCATGCTCAACAATTGATACAGGCTATCGCTACTGGAGACCCCATTGCTACAACCAAAGGAGATTACTTTTTTCAAGTAACCCAGCAGTTGTTACAGCAGGTAGAGCAATTTATAACTGTTGCTCAAGTCTATCAAGAAGTGCATTCAGAGGATGAACTGTTGATAACCACTACAATAAACAGTGTAAAAGATACGATAATAGCATGGCATGCCCAAGTGCAAAACCACTTAGACTATTTTGAGACTAAAGCCAATGCTTTGGAGGGACAATTACAAGAAGTACAAAGCAAATTAGACAGCGGGTACCAACAATTGAAGAAAGAATCGGCTTTTGCTGGTGAATTACCTGTTTGGAAAAAGCTTAGTAGCCTTCATCGACTGTTGGCTCAATATCAAGATTCGTTAAAGCTTCAGGAATACAATGCCTTGTTGGCTTTAGCTTCTTCTATAGAAGGTAAAGTTCAAACCTTAAGCTCGTCTGCCTCTAACTTAGAGGAGTATGCCTTATTTATCCTTGCTCATACGCTGATGTTAGAAGTAGAGGTAGAGCAATTGTATTTGGCAACAAGCCAACAAATGACGGCTCAAAAGAATGGCCTATTACACTACCATACTACCACAGAACAGTTGATAAAGGAGGTAGACCGTGCTATAGAACAGTTAAAAATAGAACCAGAAGTCGAAGGAGAAATTCAAGACAAGTTGCTACTTGTAAAGGCGATGGAACAATCATTTACACTCGTCCCCGCTATTCTTTCAGATTGGTCGGGTGCACAAATAGGTTTGAATACTCAGTTACACGAACTAGTTATTTCCCTTCTACAAATAGCGGTTGCAGGAGAAGAGAATCAGCAGTTGTTATTGAATCAATGGAATCTAGCGAAAGAGCAATATGCTGTTTGGAAGGATGTGGTTGCTGCTACCGCTAATAGTTTAGAGAGTGATAGTAATGCTATTTCTACTGCATTATCTGCGGCACAGCAAAGCCTTCTAGAATTAGCGGACAATAATTTTAGAGAACAAGCTGCTTTGCCAGAAGCGGAGGTTTGGAAGGCTGGCCACCATTTACGTTTGTATACAGACCGCCTCCGAAAACAACCACTTTGGGAAATAGACAAGCAGTGGAATGAATTGAACGTTATTAGCCAGCTAATGAATACAGCCAGTGATCGGTTGAAAGGAATAGAAAAACGCAGCGCTCGAGTCAATTTTGCATTAAGCGATAATTTAGGGAGAACTGCTGCTGTCTCGACGCAAATAGCCACTTTCCACCAAAGCGCTATACAAGTGCTTACGCAAGAACAACAGCAACTTCAGCAGCACATTAATCTGGTCAATGCTTCAAAAGAAAGCATTATTATTCAAGAGGAGGAAGCTATAGATAGTTATGCTGAAATAGCGCCTCTTTTGGCTTATTTACAGAAATATACTACCACTATAACCAATCAGCCAGCCCCTATTCAACAGCTGGATTTATTGCTGTACGATTATTGGGAATTGCAACGGATACTAGAGATAGTGGCCGAACTGTTAGGACGGGTAACTTCCTTATCTGAACAAGACAACAGCGAACTGAATGTACAGGTGTCCGAAATCCTACAAGCTGTACAGGGGCGCATTTCTATTGTGAATAGTTGGCAGAATACACTAAATAACCAGACGCCAGAATTAGAAGCACAAGAAGCAGCTGTAAAGAATTTAATTCAGCAACAGTTTGATACATATCTAGGAGAAGAAGAAGAAAATAGTTTGTTCTTGGTTCAGCGACAAGCCGCAGAGCTAGAGCATCTGACTACGTTATTGACACGAGTCGTCTCCTCTAATTTAGATAGTGCTTCTTTGAAGAGCGCCCTAGAAGCGGCAGCATTAACACTCAACAATTCTACTGCTTCAGATAGCGCTGTAGCTCCTGCTTATAAGAAACGAATAAGTGCTGTTTTGAGCGAGACTAAGAAAGCCGTAGAACAGAGTAGCCAGTTTCAACAGGAAAGGCTCAAAAGGTTTCAATTGCTAACCATTGTAGTAGAACAAGCGTATCAAACTTTGGACAATACCGTTACCTACTTAAACCTACAAGCAGAAGGGGAACCTTTAAACCCAACTACTCAACAAGAACTAGAACAACTGGTAAATCATCTTACTACAGCACTTCAACAAAGTACTGTTTTAATAAATAATACCAGTGCTGCATGGAGATACAGATCGACTATTAGTGAACTGTTCAAGCAAATTTCAGCAGCATTCCAAGCATTGGAAGACCAAAGTGTTGCAATAGAAAGTCAAACCGTTATCACCAATCTCATAACTCCTGTAAGACAAGCTTATACAACATGGAGGGAAGGCGTTGACCTAAAACAAAATCTACTAACCACTCAACTACAAGCCACAGAAGAACAAGCAGTACGCATCCACACTGCTCTACAAAATGGACAGACGGGAACAGCGGCAATGGCTACTAATGGTTCTCATAGTGGAAGCTATAAAGACAGAGATATTATTTGTTGGTTGCCTATTGGAGGTTCTGGCGGAAACACAGGAGGTGGTGGTACCAGTGGTGGGGGAAATACAGGAGGCACAACTGACCCCACAAATGTTTCCAATTATGAGCTTTGGATTCGCGCTTATCCAGACGACATTGCCATCAATAACCATGAAAAGCGTTTAACCGATAACGAAATACAAGATGCTATTATCTATTGGACGGCTATCTGGAATGCAGCTGGTAATACTGCTATAGAACTAGGTGCTTGGCGTGTTTTAGTAGGCAAATATGGCGCAGAACGGGCGGCTTGGTTGGCAAGGCAATTAACCCCAACTAACATCAGCGAGCGTCCCAAAGCGGTAACCGTTTCTACCACGACCATAGAGGACGTAGCAACCATGCGCGTAGAGGATGTTAGTCAAATAGGTGGGGCGTTTTGGAATAATCTATCCATCACTCAAAATTCTCCTGAAGAACAGACAGGGGTTGTCAATAATTTTAGGGCTACTTATGCCAATACCAAAGCAGAAGTATTAGCTTATCTAACCCAGCCCACACAACTAGGGGAAAATTTATATCAAAGTACTTACCAACCAGCTCCTTCGGGGGGAGTAATCAATTTAGTAGCTACCTCTACTCAAATCCAACAACGTACCCAGCAGCTTACTCAATACCAACAAGTAGCAATGCTGAATAATCCTACCCCACAGTTTCCCGTTTTGACACCTGACGATCGACGAGAAGCTACTTGGTCTATGGCAGCTTATACGGATGTCATGCCCGACCAGTTGGCGTTCTTACTCTACAATTGGGAAGGCGAGGTAGTGCATGAAAAGTTGGGGGCGCTCATTCCAAAAAAGTTACAAATTGGAATCGATCCTAAGGACGAAACCCAATTTGATCCTGCTCAAAGCGATTTGGGAATAAAGCCGAATACCATTAAGTGGATGACAGATTTTGAGGAAGCAGTAAGTAAAGGTATGGCTATCAAGATCCCTATTACCACAGAAGAAGGGGCAGCAGCAACAAATGCGAGTACTATTGAAGCAGGTTTTTCTAGAATGTATGTATTGGGGGTCAAGCATTATGATCGAGAGAATACGAATACAGTTGTTGGTAATATACAAGTCGAAGGCCAACAACAAATAGAGGAGTTGCTAGAGGCGCACCACTATACCCACGGAGGCTTGGCTATCCTATCACCAGGTACGCCTACCAACAACACTAGTGATCAAACTTCGGATTTTTCCTTTCTTTCTAAAAGAGTAAAAGAAACTTACCAAACAGAAATCCAACAGCAGTTATCGGCGAATAAAGATAGTGAACGTCCCGAAGATGGTCATATTTTAGCGGAGGCTCTAGGAATTGATAGCAGTGTATTCAAGCACATCAAGAACAACAAAAACTATAGCAGTCACAATGCAGCATTAATCAACAAAGCCCTATGGATGAGTACTTGGGGGCTTTACTTAGAGGAGATGTTTGGTCACAAAGATGGCTTTTTCCAATCAGAAGACTTCTTGCCTTCTGATTTAAATAATCAACACAATTGGCTGCATTATTTTAATATACCAGAAGACCTAGACAAGGTTTATAACTTCTTTACAAAACACGTTAAAGGAAGGGGTGAATTGCCTGCTCTTAGAGTGGGAAAACAACCTTATGGGATACTAACTACAGGAGTATTGCAAGACAATACGCAAGGCTGGAAGTGGCAAGATGCTCCCATTAATGGAACACAGAATGAGCTGAGTCAAGAGTTTTTAGAGCATTTTAAAACGTTGTTGTTGAGTTATCTATGGGGCTATAAATCCAATAATGCGACGGCTTCCAAAAAATGGCTCCGAGTAGTAGAAGAACATATACGTACCGTTGACGATGCACCATTAGGGGCAGGAAGTAGTGTATTGACAGGCCTGCAAGAACAATTCATGAAAATCTTGCGCTTACATCCTACTGCGGCGAGCTATTATGCTAGATATGCCCTCAATCCTTATAGTATGATAGCGTCTTCATCGCCAATTTTACAAAATGGTGTCTACCAAGGGCTTTTCAGAGGGAGTAATGTCAGTTTGCTCAACAATTGGACACAGTTTAGCTCCTCACTGGAAAACGAATTTAAGCAATTCATAGAATATTATGATGCAAATAACACAAGCACAGCAGCCGTCAGTAATACAACAATCAACGATTTACGTCTATTTGAAACCTATGGTAATGGTAGTACAGAGACTTTACAACCTCTCACAGGAGCTGTAGTAGATACTGATAATGCTGGTTCTGAGAAAAACAAACTTACTCCTATAGATGGAACTACTATCAATTACATACAATGGTTAGCTACCACTTCGCCAGAAGAAATTATCAATAGAACACAGCAGATAGATCAAGATTTCGTGCAGGGGGGAGAGCCTTCTAGTGCTTTGTTGTATCTGTCTTTGCGCAATGCTCTGTTGAATCAGTATTGGGATGCTGCTATGCGGATACTGGAGCAAGAGCAGTTTCGAGATTTTACACACAAGGAGGTGGTTTATAACAACAAAACAGGCTGGGGGGCTTCGATGGATTACCATGCTACTTATAATGTTCATAAACCTCATACAGGCTTGGACGCTGGAAGTAATGAGTACTATTCTGAATTGCTCAGGTCAAATAGCTTTAGCGCGAAATTCTATCACTATGGCTACCTGCAGAGAAATAGCTATAAAGTATTTGTCAAGGACGTAAATTTACCCACTGCAAAAGAGACGCCTGAATACGGAGATGAACTTATCACATCAGGAGGCCGCTTACCTTTCTTATTAGAAATAAACACCGATGATGTTCCCAATATTTCGGCTAGTAACTTAACAATGGCAGCTTACTTATTTCCAGGAATAGGAGTTGCCCCTATCAATGCACTGGCAGATTACCCACAAGAAACAGCGGCATTGAAAACCCTACTAGATGCGTTGAAGGTATTGGCTGACCAGCCAGTGGCAGAGCTAGAACGCTTATATGCAGAACACATGGACTTAGCTTCTCATCGCCTAGACGCGTGGATTTTGGGAATGGCCAATAAAAGACTCGCTAAGATTCGAGCAGTTAATAAAACAGGAACGTACCTAGGGAGTTATGGTTGGCTAATGAACATAAAACCAGGCGGACAGCGGACCGATGTTAATGACAATTCTATCTTGTATACTATAGATAGAAGGGGAGAAGCACCAGTTATGCAAGACCCCGATAATCAAGGGTACATCCAGGCACCTTCTCTCAACCATGCCATGACGGCCGCCGTTTTAAGAAGTGGCTACGAAGCACACAAAGGAACGGCAGATGAAAATCTATTGGCCGTCAATTTATCTTCTGAACGAGTGAAACGGGCTTTGTTCTACATAGAAGGTATTCGCAATGGACAACATTTAGGAGCCTTGTTGGGCTATCGTCTAGAACGTCAGTTGCGCGAAGCGAATTTAGGACAATATACGCTCGCTTTGAGAGAGCAGTATCCTATTCAACAATTGAATTATGAAGATAACAACCAACAACCACTCCTTCCGACTTCTCCCAGTAGCGTGATTAATGGGCTGGCTGTGGTAGAGCAACTGCGCGATATGCAACAAACAGGAGAAACGTTTGCCACTGCTTTTAATTACATTAATGTCAACGATCAATCTGATGTAGCAACTATCATGGATAAGATAGTAGAGGACATGGATGCCTTAGCAGATTTATCTCTGGCCGAAGGAACCTATCAGATGGTTTTGGGGAATTATAGCCGTTCCAACGCCATGATGCATGCTTTGTCTAAAGGCGCGCCGATTCCAGAACCAGAGATTGTAAAAACGCCTAGAAGTGGCCAAACATTGACCCACAGGGTAGGCATGACGCTAGCTACAGTTAATACAGCAATGACCAATCCAATTTGGGCCAGCAATTTTACACCTAGAGCATTGGTGGAACCTGCACTCAATGCAAAACTGGGTGAATTGTTCCCTGCACCTGCACAAGTGCAATGTCAAGTTACTTATCAGCGAAAGAACAATAATAACGCGGCAATAGAAGAAGTCGTCAACTTGTCCTTGGCAGATTTACAAATAGAGCCGATTGATTTATTGTACATTTTTCCAGAAAGTATAAAAGATACCCATTCAGAGCTAGCAAAGCGCTTTCAACAAACTGCTTACTCGGATGCTGTGCAATTTTCTACCGATGCTTTCTATGGCTTTCAAGTAAATTTTGAGCTAGGAGGTGCTACCGCTTATACTATTGCGGATATTGCTCCTTTAGTGGCTCAATTGCAACTACTATTTTCTAACAGTAGATACTTACAAGCCAAAGACTTAGTGCATCCTACAACCGATACGACTAATTTAGAATTGACAGGCGTGAACAGTAATTCCTTACAAGAGTTAGCCAGCCGAGCCAGTAATCTGCGAAATAGTTTAGAACAAGCTGCCAATAATTTATCGATGAGCGCTAACTCCTCCAACATTTGGGACCTAGCGAACTATGGTATCAATGAGGCTGCTCTAGCAACTCCTAAAACGGATAGTAGCGCGAATAACTTAGATTATACCAATAGTATTCAATTGGTTAAAAAAATGGCAGTTGATCGTTTAGCACAATACGATAAAATAATTAATCCTGTTTTCAACGATCCTACGATAAAAATAAAAGATAAAATCGAGCTGTATCAAAAAGCAGTTTCTTCCTTGCTGGGAAAAAGCTTTTTACTGCTCCCTCAAATCGTTCCTTTAAATACAACAGAATTAGGCAACGCTTATAATGACAAAGGTGCCATTCTACCTACCAATGACCCTATGGGCGTGGAACGCTGGACGGCAGGCCTCGCGCGGGTGCGCCACCAAGTTAATCGCTTAGAAAATGTTTCTTTCTTGCAAGGAATGCTGTTGGACTATACAACAGAAAGTTTGAGTTGGGAGCCGATTCAACTGCCTTACCGCGCCAACGACCATTGGGTGGGCTTAGAACTACCAGAAGACTATTATCAAAATCATTTCACAGATACAGATTTGGTCAGTTTGGATAAACTATCCTTGGTAATGGATTGGCATACAGCCCCCAACACAACGCCTTTTGTTGGCTTATTATTAGACGAATGGACAGAAAAAATTCCTTTGGCGGAAGAAATTGCAGGCTTGGCGTTTCATTACGATCAACCTAATTCGAAAGCGCCACAATCTATCCTGTTGGCTGTACATCCAGAGAATAGTGATGTCAGTAGCTCTTGGCAGTGGCATCAATTGGTCAATACCTTAGACACTACTTTAGAGCTTGCTAAAATGAGAGCGGTAGAGCCCGATCACTTGCAAACTCAAACAGACCCTACTAGCACAACAGATGGATTCGACGCATTCTCTCAATTGCTCCCTGCTACTTTTGCCTTAGTAGATGCTCCGAACTCAGAAGAAAACTGGTCTACGGATTATCACAAAAATACAAACACCCACCTGCACAAAACGAATTAATATGTATCAATTAGATAGAGACTTAAAGCGTTCTCTTCCTGGCATCTGGAATCGATTAGAGCCTCGCCCACTACATAAAGATTTTTCTAAAGTACTTCAAGCACAGGTCTACGATCCTCTTTGGATGCTTAATCGGCAGTGGCAGTTTGGAGAATTTAAAGGAGAAGATACTGGTTCTGCTGTATTTGCACACCTTCGGTTGCAACATACAAAATTAACACGTTATGCTGCTGGAAAGGATGCTAGTACACCTGTAGAAGTCTATACAGAGCAAGTGCCATTAGAAGTAAAAGTAGAGAGCGAAGGGGTGCCTTTTGATCTAAAGTTGCATTTGCAGTTGAGCTTATATTTTAAGAAATTGTTGCAAAGAAGTGCTACCCCTTTACCTGTGAGTTTATATATTTCTTTTTTAGATTCTTATAAGTTGTCTCTACCAACTTTTAATTCTTTAGAAGAAGAGGCGAGGCACACGGCTCAGTCAGGAAGTTGGTTGTTGTGGAAAACTGCTGCTGATAAGGGGCTGCTAGATGGGGAACGGTTATACACAGATTTCAAAAATAGCCTGAGTAATGGAACGCCTATTTCTGCTTTGGTAATTACTAGTAATTTGACCAATAGTGAAGAACAAGCATTAACAACAGTCGCCCAAAACTTAGCCAATTGGTTAGAGAAAACTTATGTAGGTGCCTCTTCTGCTTGGCAGGCGGCGCGTTTAGAATACCAGTTTAGCAATGCGGTGCCAAAGCCTCAAGGAGGAAACCACCAAGTGCTAGCTGTAGAGGAGCATTATCAAGGTAAACTAGATTGGTTTGCTTATTCTATTGAAGACAATCATCCCAATACTGCGTTGACCAATCCAACGCCCCTAATAGACGAGGATGCTACCGTCTACACAGAAGACAGAACTGTATTACCTACTCCTGTACGATTTGCGGGAATGCCTGTACCACGTTGGTGGGAAATGGAAGACGGCTACATCAATCTGGGAGATTTGGCGCAAGATACCTTGGATGTTCCCAAAGTACTCTTAGCACAATTTGGTTTAGTATTTAATAACGATTGGCAAATGGTGCCGATAAAACGACCTATTGGAAGTTTGAGCCAAATTACTAGTTTAGTCGTAACAGATGTATTTGGGCAAAAAACAGCTGTTACAACAGCTAATAATAACGAGGACAACTGGAGTTTATACAGCTTGAATCACAAAGATAGCACGACACTAGATGGGCGTTTGTTTCTACCCCCTACATTAGACAAAACACTAGAGAGTGAGCCTATTGAAGTGGTGCGTTTTGTTCGGGATGAAATGGCTAACCAAGTCTGGGCTATAGAAGAACAAATTCCTTCTTTGATGGGAGCGGGCATGGACGGCCGTACAATCAGTGAGACGACAAAACAACAATTAGCCACCCTTCTATTAGAACAAATTCCTGTACCTCCCGCTAAAAACTTGACCGCCTATTACTCCTTGAATGGAGATGCTACAGAGGAGCAAAATTTTCTGCATGGAACTACTAACAATGTAAGTTCAGTAATTGGGCCTTGGGGAAATCCAGCGGCGGCGCTGCGTTTTACAGGAAATTCTAATAGTTATATCAGCTTACCAGAAGATAGTTTATTAAAACCCGCTACCGCGCTTACCCTATCCTTATGGGTGCTCCCAGCAACTATTGTTCCTCAAGAACAGTATTTAGTATTTACATCTAATAATGAGTCTGTAGATATACAAGCTTATGCTCTAAGTATTCGTGATAGTAAATTTAGAGGATATAAAAATGCTTCTGTAGATACGGACCCCAATCGGACCTTCTATAGCTAGTTCTATTGCTGTTGTAGAGGGTACTACGACGATTCAAACCAACACTTGGTACCATCTTTTGCTTACTATTGGCAACAATCAATTAAAGTTGTATGTTAATGGTAATCTAGAGGCTACTGAGCCTGTTACACATAGTTTTGAATACAAAGCGGGCGCAGCAGTCTTGGTAGGTGGAACCAACGGTAGTCTGAATGCCCCGTTCCAAGGAGACATTAGCGAGCTGCGTTTTTATGAGCGTGCTTTAGAAGCAATAGAAGTAACCACATTGTATAATAATGGTCAAAACTTTCCAACCTTGGCACCACAAATTGCTATGGAGCGTTTGCACCCAGCAGATTTTATTTACAATTACTTACTTCAGGATATCCCAGAGAATTGGGTACCTTTCTTACCTGTTCGTCTACCCAATTCTACAGAATTAGTATTGCAAAGAGGTAAAATGCAGCGTAATTTACCCCATTTACCAGAGGAATTGCAGTACAGTTCTCCATTAGGCCAACTCTTAAATGAACATACACATGATAATCCCAACCTCTATTTTTTAAAGGAAGAGGAAGTTCCTAGAGCAGGAGTAACAGTAAGTAGAACCTTTCAACGAACGCGCTGGACAGACGGTCGAGTATACACCTGGCTTGGACGACAAAAACGCGCTGGAAAGGGAGCAGTAAACAGCAATTTACAATTTGATAAGTTAGAAGATTTTGAGGAAGCATAATTTTTGTAGTTTTATGTTAGGATGCCTTCTCCTCAATTATTCTATAAATAAATAACCATGAGATCATTTTTTCTACTTCTACTTATTGTGAGTTTTTATCATTCTGTACAGGCTCAACTCGGCAGCGAATGGCGGGGGTACTCTGCTTCTAAGGAGGGGAGCTATGGTGATATGATTATTATAGATAGTGTGCTCTGGCTATCTGGAGGAAGCTCCTTCCGAGATTACGGTCTAGTAAAATACGATATTAGAACTAAAAGACAAGAGCTGTCTTCACCTTTACAATTGTCACTTCCTGTAAAAGATAAAAATGGCCACTTATGGGCTATGTTAGGCAATGCACTTTATAAGTATGATCAAGGTCAAAAACTATGGCAGCTATTTCCCATTCCTGCTAATGTCAGCAGCAATAATACACCAATAGGGCCAGGCTGGAATGAATTCTCTGATATCGTATTTGACGATAACAACAACATGTGGATTGCTGCTGTGTATTATATATGGAAATATGATGGTGTTAGCTGGACTTCATTTAGTACCACTACAATAGGAACCTCGTTTATTTATGATATTGCCGTTGATAGTCAGAACATTGTATGGGCTGGTTCTAATGAATTGTCTATTGCCAGTTATGATGGAACAACCTGGATGAATTATAGTAATGCAGCACACGGGCTTTCTATAAATTATGGGATAGGAGATGTGTATATTGATGCCGACAATAAAAAATGGTGGGGGCTATATTGTTCATCAGTAAACTGTTCCGATAGTAATTTGTACCTTATTTATAACGATACGAGTTGGAATATACTTACTGAGAATCATTTTAATAATACAAAGGTAGGTACCATTGCTCAAACTGGAGATGGCAGTACATTTTGGGCTATCAAAGACGATGGTAATACACTCTTAAAATATACTCCTAGCGGGTATTCTACCTATCTCGCCCGCAATTATGGCGTCAATCATTTAATATCAGGTAATACTATTGGCATTAATCAAGAACTATGGCTCAGTAATTACTTACGTGGATATATGTTTGATGGGAATGTGGCTCAATCTTTTAACTATGGATTAAACAGCGATAATCCTTCAAATTTGCGAGACTTATCGCTTGCCGCGGATGATACAATGGGGTGGATAAATGGGGAGGTAGGAACGATTGATTTCGATGCTAGCACAGTAAATTTAGTCAAGGAATTAGCTTTTAAGGTAGATACAACTAGTACTCTTTCTATATTTAAGAAGTATTATTCTCATATGAAATCGCTAAACCAAAATGATATATGGGTAGTCAATACAGGAAAGTATGGTAATTTTCCTTTTTCAGTTAGTGGCACCGACACCCTATCCCTCTTCCACTACAATGGCAGCACTTGGATCGAAACTAAAATCGACACGCAAGTAGCCCCCAATGCCACCCGCGTCACCGATATGGCCGTGAACAACAACAATGTTTGGCTCACCACAACCAGCGAAGGGCTCCTCAACTGGAATGGCAGTGCTTGGACAGGCAATTATCCCACACCACTCAATGGCGACCTAGAAAATATAAGCATTACCAATACAGGAACACTTTGGCTTAGTGGCAATAACCAACTCTTTGAGTACGATGGCACTACTGTCAATACCTACGACCATACTACAACCGCTCTGCCCGATGCAGATATTACCGCGCTGCGTTACGACAATACAACTAGTACCCTTTGGGCAACGACCGATTCAGCAGGTCTAATAGAATATACCAACGGTACTTGGACAACGTACAACACCCAAAATTCAGGTATCGCAACCGATCATTTACTAGCACTTGCATTGACCTCAACAGGGGAAGTTTGGTTAGGGAGCAGAGACAGTGGGTTAGTGCATTATGATGGAACAACTACTTGGAAAGTCATCAATACCAACACGCCCAATAGTCCTATGGTAGATAACGAAGTTGCCACCTTAGAAGTAGATAGTAACGGCAACGTATGGTTTTTTAACGATCAACTATTATTGGTCTATCAAGAGGGAGGCTTAGTAAATCTTCAAGAGTTGCCCAACACAACCACCACTGCTAGTGTCAAGAGTTATCCCAACCCATTTTCTTACTGTACAACAATTGAGTATAACTTAGAACAACCTGCTAGTACTAGCTTGATGATTTATGATGTACAAGGTAGAGTCGTAGAGGTCGTGTTACAAAATCAAGCGCAAGACAAAGGCGTGCAGCAAGTCGAATGGCAGCCTGATGCTCAATTGGTTTCGGGACTTTACTTTTATGGCGTAATATCAGAAGGATCAATTATTGGTGCTGGGAAGTTGTTTTATCGAAGTGAGAGATAGAGTTATATACATGTTGTAGATCGTTTTTTTGTTCGTGTAGGAACCAACAAATTAAACTTTTTGCAACATACTTTTCACCCCTATTCCAGCTAAACTCAAAATTTTAAACAACTCCATCCTATAAATAAAAAATCATGAGAATAATCTTACTAATGACATTTGTTTTCAGCTCTTATTATTCTCTGCAAGCACAGTTTGGCAGTGAATGGAGGGGGTATTTAGCTTCAAAAGATGGTCAAAGAGACGATCGGGTTTTTATAACTGATGGGGTTATTTGGTATGCGAATGAACAAGGCGTAGAAAAACACGACATTGTTACAGGACAACAAGAACTTTCTGCTAACTTCCGTCTTACTTATATCCATCAAGCACCTGACGATGAAATTTGGGGTTTAGGCCCAGACAACGATATTTACACCTACACCTCTAGTAAATGGCAGTCTTTTTCTGTTCCAGATAGTGTTCGTAATTATGCTCCTCCGATTGGCTCTATTTTCAATGGATTTGCTTCTATGGTCGTTGATTCCAGCAATACTCTATGGATCGCTGCGTTGTACTGCGTTTGGAAATATGATGGGTTAACTTGGGCTAGATTTGATATAACCGACATCGGCGTTGGCAATTTTATTTACGATATTGAAGTAGATAGAAAGGGCGCTATTTGGGTAAGTTTGAATGATAATCGCTCAGAGATAGCTAGCTATCAAAATAATGCATGGACTGTTTATAATATTAATACCCATGGCTTGCCAACTGGCCAGCGAATAGGGAACACGCATGTGGACGACCGCAACCGAAAATGGTGGGCTTTATCTTGTGATGCGCCTACTTTTTCTTGTTCGGATGGTAATTTGTTCTTGATGTACAACGATACTACTTGGACTACTTTTACACAAACGGACGTAGGGGTAGCAGTGGAAGATGTACAGCATATAGATGGTATTGGAACTTCATTTTGGGCGACAACAACTAGTCCTCTCTCTCTACTTTATTACGATGGAGCAACTTGGACTTCTTATGATCCCAAAATATATGAGATGGCAAATCCATCTACTAGCGTAACTAATAATTTTGTAGTGGATGACAACAATCAATTTTGGGGCTACAACTACTTAAGATTGTTTTCCTTTAATGGAGCAACCACTACGAGTTATAATGTTGGTACAAGTGGAAATTACTTAAGAGGAACGCATCAATTAAAAGCTGTTGGAGGCAGTAAGCTGTTGTGGCTTAATGGAGAAGTAGGTTATGCCAATTTAGATAACAATACAATAGATGTCATTGACGAGCTAGCTTTTGAAAACGATACCAGCAATTACTTTTTGTTAGATAGAAATTACTATGCTGACTTAGAATATTTAGCGCCTAATGATATATGGGTAGTGCAAACTGGAAGTTACGAATCGCTAAATACTGGTTTTGGCACCGACACCCTATCTCTTTTCCACTACGATGGCAGCACTTGGACCGAAACTAAAATCGACACCCAAGTAGCCCCCAATACAACCCGCGTCACCGATATGGCCGTGAACAACAACAGTGTTTGGCTTGCCACAACCAGCGAAGGGCTCCTCAACTGGAATGGCAGTGCTTGGACAGGCAATTATCCCACACCACTCAATGGCGACCTAGAAAATATAAGCATTACCAATACAGGAACACTTTGGCTAAGTAACAACAACCAACTCTTTGAGTACGATGGCACTACTGTCAATACCTACGACCATACTACAACCGCTCTGCCCGATGCAGATATTACCGCGCTGCGTTACGACAATACAACCAGCACCCTTTGGGCAACGACCGATTCAGCAGGTCTAATAGAATATACCAACGGTACTTGGACAACGTACAACACCCAAAATTCAGGTATCGCAACCGATCATTTACTAGCACTTGCATTGACCTCAACAGGGGAAGTTTGGTTAGGGAGCAGAGACAGTGGGTTAGTGCATTATGATGGAACAACTACTTGGAAAGTCATCAATACCAACACGCCCAACAGTCCTATGGTAGATAACGAAGTTGCCACCTTAGAAGTAGACAATAACGGCAACGTATGGTTTTTTAACGATCAACTATTATTGGTCTATCAAGAGGGAGGCTTAGTAAATCTTCAACAGTTACCTGATGCTACTAGCGCTTCTAGTCTCAAGAGCTATCCCAATCCATTTTCTCATAATACAACAATCGAGTATCACCTAGAACAATCTGCTACTACTAGCTTAATGATTTATGATGCACAAGGTAGAGTGGTAGCGATATTGTTGCAGAATCAAGCTCAAGACAAAGGGGTGCAGCAAGTCGAATGGCAACCGAATGCTCGATTGGTCTCGGGACTTTATTTTTATAGCGTGGTATCTAAAGGAGCAATTATTGGTGCTGGGAAGTTGTTTTATCGAGCTGAGAGATAGAATTAGACCTTGTTATATTAGGTGAATTATTGTCTATAAAATTGAAATAAAGGGTCTTACGAATAAGGGGTTATGACAAAAGAAGGCCATTATTGTTGGAATTTTGACGTGGGGGTAGAAGCCCAAAGTACAGGGCTTGATGCGCCTGTTGAAGAGCAAGTGCGCCGCTTTGAATTGGTGCTTTCGGGGGAAACCTTTCAGGAATTGACCTTAAAAGAATTAAAATAGTGTCCAATTTAGTAGTATCTTCATGCGGCATTTTTATAGTGAGAATGCCGTGAATGTCCATTCCTTAGCTCCTTAATTTCTTGCGCTTATGCGTCCGATTCAAATGGTCGATCTAAAGACCCAACATGCTGCTATCGCTCCTGCTGTTCAGGCGGCTGTGGCTGATTGTTTAGCCAATACAGCGTTTATTGGTGGCCCTAATGTAGCCACTTTTCAGGCTAATTTAGAAGCCTACTTACAAGTGGCCGAAGTAATTCCTTGTGCCAACGGAACCGATGCGTTACAATTGGCCTTGATGAGCTTGGATTTGGAGGTAGGCGAGGAGATTATTGTGCCTGCGTTTACGTATGTCGCCACGGCAGAAGTGATTGGGTTGTTGCGCTTGACCCCTGTACTAGTCGATGTTGATCCCAATACGTTTAATACAACAGCGGCGCATATTGCTCCTGCTATTACTAAAAAAACGAAAGCAATTGTACCCGTGCATTTGTTTGGACAGAGTGCGGATATGGAACCCATCTTAGCGCTTGCAAAGCAGCATAACTTAGCAGTGATTGAGGACAATGCCCAAGCCATTGGAGCGGATTATACCTTCGAGAATGGGCGCGTGGCCAAAACGGGAACATTGGGCGATATTGGATGCACGTCTTTTTACCCTTCTAAGAATTTAGGTGCCTATGGCGATGGTGGAGCGATGATGACCCAACAGGAAACCATCGGAAAGCGCCTTCGGATGCTCGCCAACCACGGCCAAAAAAAGCGGTATTACCACGATTTGATTGGTGTGAATTCTAGGTTGGATGCCCTTCAAGCAGCTATTCTAGACATTAAATTAAAGCATTTAGATGCCTATACCCGTGCCCGTCAACAAGCAGCTGCCCATTACGATCAAGCTTTAGCAAACATTGAAGGGGTGCAAATCCCAACGCGGCAAGCTAATTCTACTCATGTTTTTCACCAATATACCCTAAAAGTACCTGCCCAAAAACGCGATGCTTTACAAGCTTACTTAAAAGAGAAAGGCATTCCCACCATGATTTATTACCCTGTTCCTTTACAGGAACAAGTGGCTTTTCGTCAAATCATCGCCCAGCCTCTCCAAGACTTATCCAACAGTAACCAGCTCTGTACGCAAGTGTTGTCTCTGCCCATGCACTCCGAATTGGAGGCGGAGCAATTGCAGTACATCACGGATGCGGTGCGCGCATTTTTTGAGTAGCCTACTTACGATTTCAACTTTGGATTATTGGCGTGGCGTTCTTGGTCGCGCTTGGTGCGTTTGTTCATGATGCGGGTGAGCGAGTCCCCCAAATCCACCTCCGCTTGATTGGCTAGACACAACAAGACAAATAGGACATCGCCCATTTCTTCGGCTAAATCTGTTTTAGCTGTAGCGGCTTGTTCGGGCGTTTTAAAGGATTGTTCCCCATAAATACGGGCCATGAGGCGCGCCACTTCCCCTACTTCTTCCATGAGAATAGCCGTGTTGGTTAATTCATTATAATAACGAATGCCAATGGTGTTAATCCATTCATCTACTTGCTCTTGTGCTTCTTTTAGTGTCATGACAGTCCTTTTGTAAAGTGATAATTAAGGAACTAAGTTAGCTTTTTTTTTGGAGGTTAGAGGTGGGCGAACAGCAGAAAGCGGCGCTGCTGTAGTAGGAGGAATGGTGTTTTTGTGCTGTTGTAAGCGGGCGGGAACATCTAGTAAGTGGGTCAGTAAGGTAGAGAGAATCCCCAATCCAATCGCTCGATACCGAACAAGGGTACCGATATTATACACCAATAAACCCACCAAAAGTAAATTGCTAACCGTGTAGGCCAAAAGGAAATAAAGTAGTGGATGAATGGTTGTTGGTGTTGTTTTTTTGTACGATAAAGAAAAGCCCAACAGCAACATAAAGGAAACCATTTCTAAGCTGGCTACGAGTTGTAAAATATCTTTGCATTCCCACAAAAAAGGCCGTCCAATAATGTTGAAAACAGCAACAGGCAAAGCCGTTAGAACACCCCAAAAATTCGGATCAAAGGGATCGGCGTGCAACGAAGAACCGCCTTTTTCGGCTAAAAAAGCCATTTGGCGCTGCGACAATAATTCAAAAACACTCTTGCCAAGTAGCCATTCGCTCCCTGCAATGGCGACCATCAAACTGATAGAATAAACACCCACATACGTCCAAAAAAACCGCTTTTGACGCAAGGTAATTCCATAGGCAAGAGCAGCAGGCAATAACAGCGCTAACAGATAATAACGCGTTAAACCAATAACCAGCGTACCTACAAGAAGGGTTTTCCAAACGCCTCTGAAGCTGCCCTCTTGCCAGCGTAACAAACCCGTACAAAAAATACTTAAGCCATAGTAAACATAGACATCCTTGTGCATTCCCGCCGTCCAAAAACTCAGAGAAGGCAAGAAAAAACAACACATCAGCAGCAAAGGCTTAGGCAAATGCAAGACTTTTTTGAAAACGTTGTAAAAGTTGAGACTTGCTTTCCAGCCAAATAAACCAATAAAAAACAAATGTACGCCATACAATCCTCCCGTGAAAGGATACAACAAGGCATGAAAATGCACTAAGACATACGTTCCTAAATCTTTCCAAAATAAAGAAGTAGGTGGGTAAAGAAAGACAACCGCCCCTTCAGGAGGAGGAACAGCATTTCCAAAAATATTGGAGAGGTAATACAAAGGATATTCTAAAAAAGTTTGTCCGAGGAGAGTGCTTTCTTCTAAATAGGAAAACGTGTCACCTTCTACGAAATAGTATTTGTAGATCAACAAATAGACTCCACCCATCAACAGTTTGAAAAAGAAAATGGAAAAAAGGAACCGCCGCGAAAGGTCATAGTGCTCCACGCTAGGGGTGCGTCTCAACCAAAGGCCAAAGGCCACTAGGTAAAGGGCGAGCAAAAAATATGTCATAGTTACCATTTGGGGATGATGGAATACAAACTGGCAAACCGTTGTGATAAACCCAAGAAAAGGACTACAATCGTCCGATAAAAGCGCTTTACAAGGAGAGCTCTAGGTTGGGAAATTAAGGCGTAACCACCACTGTGTAGCATACATTAGGACAAATCTATTGAGTATATAGAAGCATCGAAGATGGAGGGCAGTAATGGGAATATAAAACAACCTGTTTGCTTGCTTATAAGTGTTACATCATAGGGTGTAGTGTTTTAACAATGAATCGTTAGCGGCAAATTTACAAACTAAATTAGGGGAGTTTCAAAATAATGTCAGAAGATACTAAAATAATGTACTTTTAGTCTACTTAATGTCCTTTTTGCGCTATTCTGTTGCCCTCTTTGGCAAGAATATAACGGGGAATAAATAGCTTTCTATATGTGACGATGCATTTTTTTTCCTTTTAGTAAGGGAACAAATTGGCACAACTCCAAAGCTTCTTGTTCAAATGTGGCCTCTCCTGTCCTTGTTAGCCGCATCATTTGCTGTTGTTCTTTTCCAACGGGAATCACCAGTTGCCCTCCTATCTTGAGTTGTGTTTTCAAGGCAGGCGGAATAAAAGGCGCACCCGCAGTTACTAATATTTTGTCAAAAGGTGCCAACTCTCCCAGCCCTTTGTACCCGTCTCGAAAATAAGTTCGCACGCCCAACAAACCCAATTGCTCCAACATAGCTTTGGCGCGATGGTACAGCTGTTCTTGGCGCTCTATGGTGTATACCCGCGCCTCCAACAAGGCCAAAATCGCTGTCTGATACCCCGATCCTGTTCCCACTTCCAATACTTTGTCGCGGGCTTGAATGTTTAACAACGCCGTTTGGTAGGCTACCGTATAAGGCTGTGAGATGGTTTGATTGGCCTCAATCGGAAAGGCCTTGTCTTCGTAAGCGTGTTCCTCAAAGGCTTTGTCTAGAAAAAAATGCCTTGGCAAGGTTTGTATCGCACTGAGTACCCGCTCGTCTCGAATCCCTCTGTTGTATAACTGTAAGGCCAAGCGTTTGCGCATGCCTTTGTGTCTGTTACTATCTTCCATTATTTTGGTTCCTCCAATACAAAATATATAGTGCGCGCCGCCGAGTATTTTTCCTTTCTCGACTCTTATAAAGAACAAACAAACAACAACTGCCCGCTGAATCCTCATCCAAAGTACAACTTTCAATTTAGCTTAACCTACTAATGTCTAGCATAGCTGTCTTTTTTTTGCTATTTTGGCGCAAAATAAGGTGTAAATAACTCCTTCATTAAGGCCTATTAATAAACACACTATAAAAACATAAGCGTTGATCTTATAAAAAAGC
Organism: uncultured Saprospiraceae bacterium; assembly: GCA_963837355.1. Lineage (GTDB taxonomy): Bacteria > Bacteroidota > Bacteroidia > Chitinophagales > Saprospiraceae > Aureispira. Next base: position 1,035,946 of record CAWIMY010000002.1, read on the forward strand.
TTATTCAATATAGGTGCTTAAAGAATAAACTACTAAAAATATGACAACTATTAAGTTTGGGACAGACGGATGGCGGGCCATTATTGCCCAAGAATATACCGTGGATAATGTAAAACGTATTGCTACGGCTACAGCGCTGTGGGTCAAGGAACAAGGCGGTAAAAGCATCGTACTTGGCTATGATTGCCGCTTTGGGGGCTGGTTATTTGCCCAAACGGCTACGCGTATCATGGGACAGCACGGCATCAAAACCTATCTCGATAAAAATATAGCTAGTACGCCAATGGTTTCTCTAGGCGTTGTACAGCACCAAGCCAAACTCGGCGTGGTCATCACTGCCAGCCACAACCCCCCTTCTTATAATGGGTATAAACTAAAATCAGAATTGGGTGGCCCTTCTATACCAAGAGATATTGACGCGGTAGAAGCGTTGATTCCCGCGACTGTTCCTACGGAGGAATTGCCTTCTCTTGAAAAAATGGAGGAAGAGGGTTTGTTGGAATATACCAACTTAGAAGATCGATACCTAGAGGCTGTAGAAGCGGGCTTTGATCTGAAAACCATCCGTGAGTCTGGGGTAGTCTGTGCTTATGATGCTATGTATGGAGCAGGACAGAACATCACACGTCGTATTTTGCCCAATGCCGTGCCCTTGCACTGCGAAATCAACCCCGGATTCAATGGTCAAGCTCCTGAGCCCATCCACAAAAACCTAACAGAGCTTTCTGAGTTGATTAAAAACAACAAAGATATTACTTGTGGTATTGCCCACGATGGCGACGCTGATCGTATTGGAATGTACGATGAAGACGGTAGCTTTGTCAGCTCTCACCACATTCTCCTCCTGCTCGTCCACTATTTGCACAAGCACAAAGGAATGACGGGTAAAGTAGTGGTCTCGTTTTCAGTGACAGACAAGGTGAAGAAACTATGCGAACTCTACGGCCTAGAGCATCAAGTTGTGAAAATTGGCTTTAAATACATTGCCGAAATCATGATGACCGACAACGTATTGGTTGGAGGGGAAGAGTCAGGAGGCATCGCTGCGGCAGGACACATTCCTGAGCGTGACGGCGCTTGGATTGGCTTATTGATTTTAGAATTCATGGCCAAAACAGGCAAGTCCATGAAAGCGTTGATCCAAGAAATGTACGACTTGGTGGGCGAATTTGCCTTCGATAGAGACGATTTACACCTTCCCAACGACCGCAAGTGGGCGATTATTGATCGGTGTAAAGCAGGAAGCTACAAAGCTTTTGGAGAATATACTGTACAGCGGGTAGAAACAACCGATGGCTTTAAGTTTTACCTGGCCGAGGACAAATGGGTTATGATTCGCCCCTCTGGTACAGAGCCTGTTTTGCGCGTTTACGCCCAAGCACCAACGCAAGAAGAAGTACGCGCTTTATTGAGCGCTACCCACGCGTCGCTGTAGCAACGACTACTTTTTGGTAGGGCGCTACTGCTCGTTGCGCCCTACCAAAATCTACTTTGATAGACTTACACAAAATACAAAATTTATTCGCCCCTTCCTTGCTCTATTTGGGCAACAACGACTACCTTAGTTGCCACAAAGTTGACCTTGAACAAAAGGATGGTGCAAGGGGCTTTATTCCTTCTCACGAACAACCACAACGGATGAAAAAGACGGCCTTATACGACAAACATGTACAACTAGGAGCTAAAATGGTTCCTTTTGCAGGCTACGACATGCCTGTTTCTTATACAGGAATTATTGCCGAACACCAAACCGTGCGCGAGCACATGGGTATGTTTGATGTGTCGCACATGGGCGAATTTGTCCTCAAAGGTAAAGGCGCTGCTGATCTAATACAACGCGTTACTTCCAATGATGTCTCTAAATTAGAACAAGGCGATGCCCAATATTCTTGTTTGCCCAATGGCAAAGGAGGAATTGTAGACGATTTGTTGGTGTACAAGCTCGGAGACGAAGAGTATATGCTAGTGGTTAATGCTTCTAATATTGAGAAAGATTGGAATTGGATTGCCCAGCACAATAGTGCGAATGTAGAGATGAAAAATATCTCGGATCAAACGGCGCTCTTAGCTGTACAAGGCCCCAAGGCTGCCAAAGCGCTACAAGCATTGACAGACGTAGATTTGTCAAGTATGAAATACTACACCTTTGTACGGGGACGTTTTGCTGGCTTTGACAATGTAATTATCTCTGCCACAGGCTATACAGGTTCTGGTGGCTTTGAGATTTATGTACGCAATGAGCATGCTGCCGCTGTTTGGGACGCGATTATGGAAGCAGGCGAAGCACACGGCATTCAGCCAATTGGTTTGGGCGCACGCGATACGTTGCGTCTAGAGATGGGCTATTGCTTGTATGGGAACGATATTGACGATACGACTTCGCCGCTAGAGGCAGGGTTGGGTTGGATTACCAAGCTCAAAAAAGACAGCGATTTTGTGGACAAAGCCTACTTGGTGCAGCAAAAAGCAGCGGGCATACCACGCAAGTTGGTCGGGTTTGAGTTGGCCGATAAGCGTCCACCTCGGCAAGGGTACGACATTCTCAACGAAGCAGGAGATACCATTGGTACGGTTACCTCAGGTACCAAGGGGCCTTCTGTCGGTAAAGCCATTGGGTTAGGTTATGTAGAAAATGCCTACAGCAAAAGCGGAACAACGATTTACATTGATGTACGCGGTAAAAAGCTAGAAGCAACGACTGTTAAACTGCCATTCTATCAGGTCGCGCCCTAGTTTTTGTAAGTACGACAGCTATTTTGACAAAAATGCTTAAAAAACGGCAAAAAAAAACGCTTTTAGACTAACTTTTCCTATTTTGGAATGTTTATAGTATTGTAGTAAGTAAGGCGTGGATGAAGATTCACCTTTTGACAAACAAATAATATAAGTGGCTTTGGCCACGACACTATATTTAAAGACTTCATAGATGGTTGCAGCAATGCAGCAGTTTTTGGTTATCCCGGTGGTTCGGGAAAGGTTTTAAGGTTATTAAATTTATCGGAGTTGCTGTTCGCAGTAGCTCCGATTTTTTTTGTAAAAGCTATTTATTGGAATAACTTTGTCTGCTCTTTCTAAGGTAACTGCCCCTGCTGCCTTACATTTATTCTGTCCAGAACAATTCGCCTGCCATGCGCTATTTTTTAGAACTAGCCTATAATGGAACCCGTTATAGTGGCTATCAAGAACAGCCCAATCAAATCACGGTGCAAGGAGCCATAGAAGAAGCGCTGCAATTATTGTTGCAGCAGCCTACCAAAACCGTTGGCTGTGGTAGAACGGATGCAGGGGTACACGCCTTGCAGTATTTTTTACATTTTGATGTAACCGAGGCCTTGCACCCCAATTTTCTTTACCGCCTCAACCGCGTATTGAGTGGTGATATAGTCTGCTACCGGCTCTTAGAGGTGCCTGCTCTGGCACATGCGCGCTTTGATGCTACGTCGCGCAGTTATCGCTATGTGATTGATGCCTTTCCCAATCCCTTTCGACAAGAATCAGCCTATTACTGCCCCTATACACATCAGCTGGATGTTCAAAAAATGCAGGAGGCTGCCCAGCTTTTGCTACAGTATCAAGATTTTACAACCTTTTGCAAAAGCAAGACCCAAACTAAAACGAACTTGTGTGCCGTAAAAGCATCTTATTGGGAAGTCAATGAGCAGGAACAGCAGTTGATTTATCACGTCCGCGCCAATCGTTTTTTGCGGGGTATGATTCGGTTGATTGTAGGGATGTGTTTGAATGTGGGGAAGGGAAACATTGATATAGAGACTGTTCGACAAGCTTTGGAGACACAACAGATGCTTGACCGTGCGCTTTCGGCACCTGCTACGGGTTTATTCCTAACGGATATTCGCTACGATTTTATTCCAACTCGGAAACTCGATTTATTGGGTTTGTAGAACTAATTTTCAAAAAGCTAGGTTGATTCTTATACTATAAGATGCCTCCATTTGATCACGTATCAAAAACCCTAGCAGATGACTTTCATTCCAATTGCTCCTGTTATTCCTTTTTCAGGACGTTCCGCCAATACCGACAATCAACGTCGATTGACCGACTCCATCTTGCCCTTGGAGAGCTTACCCACTCGTTGTTTTACCTCTATTCGTGCTGCAGAAGCGACAAGCGCGCCTGCTTTCTGGGCTTGGTCTACCGCTTTCCCCTTGTTGTTGTGGGCAGGACAAGAGGAGGCAAGTACTGCGAGCCCCGATTCAGGAGGAACTATCGTCTTTTTATGTTGCTGTGCCTTGGCTCTTATTATTTTTAGTAAAACAGGTTGGCGCAATGAATTGCCACAATAAGCTTTTCTAGCAGGGCATACTGCTTGTACAACTGTGCCCTGCTAGAAAAATAAACAGCCTACAAATACTGCTCGCCAAAGCGTGCGGCCAAATCATTAGAAACGGTTTTAATTTCCTGTTCTTGATCTTTAGGATAAATCAACAGGGCATTTCCCTCATCGACAACAATGTAATTGTCAAGGTCTTTGATAATAATTAATTTGTCTTTAGGAGTGCGGATCATACAATTAGACGTATTGAGTGGCTGTACCAAGCTCGGACTAGCACTACTAATGGCATTGCCTTGGTCGTCTTTCTCAAATTGCTCATGCAAGGAGCCCCAAGTTCCTAAATCTGACCAACCAATATCGGCGGGTATCGTGTAGATATTTTTAGCCTTTTCCATGATGGCATAATCAATAGAAATACTGGGTGTTTTTGGATAAAATTCATCTATAAACCCGCGTTCAGCAGGAGTACCCCACTTGCCTGTTCCTGCCTCCAAAATACGGTAGACCTCTGGCGCATGGTCTTGCAACGCATCCAAAACCGTATTGACATTCCAAATAAAAATCCCTGCGTTCCACAAATAATCTCCACTGGCTAAAAACTCCTCCGCGCGTGCGGCAGTAGGCTTTTCTTTAAATTGATGGACGGGATAGATCGGGCCGCTGGCCATTTTGTCAAAGTGAATGTAGCCATATCCTGTATTGGGATTGTGTGGTTGAATGCCCAAAGTCAAGAGAACGTTGTTTTTCTCTACAAAGGCCAAGCCCTCCAATAAGTGCTGAGTAAACTGCGCTTCTTTCAAAATAACATGGTCAGAAGGCGCCACCACAAAATTAGCATTAGGATTGAGTGCCCGTAGTTTGAGGGCGGCGTAAGTGATACAAGGAGCCGTATCGTTACGACAAGGTTCTGTCAAAACCTGCTGGTCGCTCAGTTCAGGCAACTGCTCTTTAACGAGTTGTTCGTACTCTAAATTAGTAACAACAAAAATATTTTCTACTGGACAGATCGGCTTGAACCGCTCAAAAGTCAACTGTAATAAGGTCTTTCCGAGCCCCAAGATGTCTAAAAATTGCTTGGGTTTTTTGCGGCGGCTACTGGGCCAAAATCGGCTGCCAATACCACCTGCCATAATCACCACGTAGTTATTACTATTCATAAATAATTCCCTGTCTTTGCCTGTTGCCAAAGTATAGGTGCGCTTCTAGGATAAGCAATTATCCCTTGGGGGACAATCGATCTACAATGCTGTTCTAAAGCGAACGGGGAAACTTCAGCATCAAATATTTTTACAACAAAACGAGCTAGAATGTAAGCTCACTTTTTTTCTAATTCGTCTACAAAAACTACATTGGTTCTATTTACCAACGAAATTTCTCGCACTACAAAAAGAAAGGTCGTGTACCCTCAAAATAAGGTACGGTACAAGCAGTAGTATAAGATGCTCTATTCTAGTTCCTTAGAAGCAAATAAAGCAGGCAAGGCTGCTAGACTACTTTCCATTGTAGTATCAAAATAATTTTTCAAAAAGTATGCCTGATAGCGGCGTATAGGGTTATTGTCTGTCAAGGGTTCCAGTTGGCTGCGCCAAGCTACCTGCGTATAATCAGGATCGGCAGCGGCGAGTACCAAGGTACCTATCACCGTCAAACGTCCTTCATCAATCTCTAAACGGTAATCTATGGTTTGGTCGGGGATGGATTTGGTAACGGTCAATTGACCGTTGATACGACTACTTTTCCACAACTGCACGGCTCCTTCGCCTGCACTTGCTCCTGGATAGGTCAAGGACAGGTCGGCTTCTTCGGCAGGAGCCCAAACCGTCCACTCTTGCCAACGCTCCAAGTCGTGGAGCAATGGAAACAGTTCTTTGGGGCGTGCGCGTACCAAGACGGCTTTTTCAAGCAACCAAGTGGTGGGCAAAAATAGGCCACCTAAGATGATAGCCAAAAAGAAAAAGCCCAATAGCGTTAATAAGATAAAGACGATGTCCATGCCTAGATTAGTTCTGAAGTGCGTTCAGGAAGACCCTCTATTTGGAGGTATTGGAACTGCTGTCTTACCTAAAAAACTTCTCTATAATAAAAGTAGCTCAAAGAAAAATACCCCTGTAGAAGCGGAGGTCTTTTCTTTGAACAACTTTTTAATGAAAGGAGCGTAGTGCCCGATGTGCAACGAGTATTAACCCTCGCTGGATACGGTAGCTTGTCTTCTCCAATCGTAGCGGTCGTATTTGCTGTTAAAGCCTGGAATAGTTTGCGTCAACCGATCTTTGTCTTTCTCCGTCAATTTTGCCAATTGCGACAAGTTCAAAATACCCGCTTCTACCAATTGCTTGGCAACTACCTTACCCAAGCCTTTGAGCGAAGACAAGGCTTTGACGGCCTCTTCTAGATTCTCTTTGCTGTGGCCGTTAGCTTTTCCTTTTCCATTACTGCCATTTTTAAGCGCTTCCAATTTTGGAATAACGATTTCTCTAGGATTGTTATTGATGTTCTCAATATCCCCAAAAGCGCGCAATATAATGTCTTCTTGCTGAGCCAAGTGTACTTTTTTGAAACCTGTAGCAGGAGAAGCACTAGACTTGCGCGCCACTAATTCCAAATCGTATTTTCTATAAAAGGCCAAAATGTACTGCCAAGCACCCATGTTAGACGGCTCTTCTTGTACCCAAAACCAATCGGCTTTGGCGTATTTGAGCATAACTTCTTCTACCTGTACAATAGGGAAGGGGTACAACTGTTCTAAGCGAATAATCGCTACATCGTCGCGCCCATCGGCTACTTTTTTATCCAATAATTCGTAGTAGATTTTACCAGAGCAACACAAGACCCGCTTGATTTTTCTTGCTTCTTCTTTGCTGTTGACTTGTGGGTCATCGTATACTTCTTGGAAACCACCTGTGGTAATCTCGTCAAAGGAAGAGACACATTCGCGCAAAATCACTTCCTCGTTGCTGCGGTTGATGTCTTTTGGACGCAGGAGCTTTTTGGGACTCATGACGATCAAGGGCTTGCGGAATGGCCGCGCTTGTTGGCGACGCAATAAGTGAAAGAAGTTAGCGGGGGTGGTCACATTCGCTACGGTCATATTAAACTCGGCACAAGACTGCAAGTAGCGTTCTAAACGGGCGCTAGAGTGCTCGGGGCCTTGGCCTTCGTAGCCGTGCGGTAGGAGCATGGTCAAGCCCGACATCCGTTGCCATTTACTTTCGGCAGACGAAATAAATTGGTCAACCATTGTCTGTGCGCCGTTGGCAAAATCACCAAACTGCGCTTCCCACAACACCAAAGGTTTGGGCGAAGCCAAGGAATAGCCAAACTCAAATCCTAGAACAGCAAATTCAGACAACAAAGAGTTGTGAATTCTAAATTTACCTTGCTCTTTGGCCAAGTGGTTAAAACGATTGTACTGCTCATTGGTTTTGGCATCATACAAAACGGCATTACGGTGCGAGAAGGTACCGCGTTTTACATCCTGCCCTGTTAAGCGCACATCGTGGCCTTCCAAGAGCAACGACCCATAAGCCAAGTGTTCACCCATTGACCAGTCGATCAATTCGCGCTCCAATAATTCTTGGGTGCGATTGAGCAAGCGCTTGAACTTGGGAAGTGGCGTAAAGTGGTCGGGCGTAGTTTGCAGGCTGTTCAAAATCTTGAGCACCATTTCTTTTTCTACGCTTGTGTCGGGCGAGGTTGTATAATCCTCGGGAGAGGTATATTTTTTCAATTCGCGCCAAGCGATTTCAGGTTCTTGGTAGTCATATTCCAAGGTTTCCTCTTTGGCTTGCGAAAATTTAGCTTGTAGCAAGGCATCGAACTCTTTGTCCATTTCCTTGGCGAGTTTGCCTTCTATATCGCCGTTCGCAATCAGTTTTTTACTGTAAATCTGACGAACGTCTTTTTGTTTTTTGATTAGCTCATAAAATTTGGGCTGGGTGAATTTTGGATCATCACCTTCATTGTGTCCGTGGCGACGGTAACACACCATGTCCAAAAATACATCATTGTTGAACTCCTGGCGGTAATCGGCCGCTAATTCAGCGGCAAATAAAACGGCTTCAGGATCATCTCCATTGACGTGGAACACGGGCGCTTGAATCATATTCGCCGCAGCGGTACAATAAGTAGAAGAACGCGCATCTTCAAAATCAGTGGTAAAACCAATCTGGTTGTTGATGATAAAGTGAATGGTTCCACCTGTATAATAGCCCTCCAATTGGCTCATTTGTACCACTTCGTACACCACTCCCTGACCTACAACAGCCGCATCCCCATGAATGAGAATCGGCATGATCTGGTCAAAGTTAGAATTGTACAACACGTCTGCCTTGGCTCTAGTGAATCCCTCTACAACAGGATCAACCGCTTCTAAGTGAGAAGGGTTAGGAACCAATTTCAAGTGTACATGATGTCCTTCGGGCGTTGTGATTTGAGACGAATAACCCAAGTGGTATTTGACATCACCATCTCCAAAAATAGTGTCTTCAGCGATATTGCCTTCAAATTCGCTAAAAATATACTTGTACGTTTTGCCCATGATATTGGCCAAAACATTGAGGCGACCACGGTGCGCCATTCCAATAACGACCTCTTGCACCTCTTGGTCAGCGGCACGGTTGATAATGGCATCTAAAGCGGGAATCGCAGATTCTCCTCCTTCCAAACCAAAGCGCTTTTGGGCAACGTATTTTTTACCCAAGAAATTTTCAAAGCCTGTTGCGCCATTGAGTTTTTCTAAAATCCGCTTTTTCTTTTCTAGGCTGTGGCCGTAATCATTGGCTTTGATTTTTTCAATACGTTGCAAGAGCCAATCGTGTTTGTCTTGGTTCTCGATGTGCGTAAATTCAAAACCGATATTGCCACAATAAATGTCTTTCAATCGCTGTATAATGTCGCTCAAGCTAGCATTCGGCAAACCGATTTCGCTGCCCGCTGCAAAAGTGGTCGATAGATCGGCCTCACTCAATCCGAAACAATCCAAGTGTAGATTGGGAAAGCGGAAGCGGCGCTCACGAACAGGGTTGGTGGTTGCCACCAAGTGTCCTCTTTGGCGGTAAGCCTGAATGAGGGACAAGACCGCCAATTCTTTGGGAGCGTTGAAAGAAGATGGAGTCCCTGTTGTCGTTGTGGTAGCCTTGGTAGAGGTATCGTTACTGTCTTCTATCCCGTTTTCGTTGGCATAGTCAAAACCAGCAAAGAACTCTTTCCAACCTGCCGCAACAGATTCGGGATCTTTGGTATATTGTTGGTACAATCCCTCTATGTAAGAAGGATGGGCATTGGATATAAATGAATAGTCCATTTTTGAATTCCTAAGTTTAAGAAACCACGCGCGTTATGGAGGTGGTTGGTGCTTCAAGATTAGCTAGTAAAAACAGCCTTAAAAGGCCACTTTTGAGTGTTGTTATGATAAAAAATAAAGGTACGAAAGTTATAAGGAATGCGCAAGCTTATACCACTAAAATCAAGAGTGCCTCACGCCTTAGTAAGAGCAGATAAAGCTCCTGTCTCCCCTATGCTCAGAAAATTAAACCATCTTTTTCTGTTTTTTTATGGAATAATAGCTAACTATTGTTATCTTTGCCTGCCCTTTATGGAAAAATCCATTGGGGGGAAGCTTATAAAATTGAACGAACTACAACATAGATAATTATGGCAAACCATAAATCAGCTAAGAAACGCATGCGTCAAGACGCAAAGAAAAGATTACACAACCGTTTTTACAAGAAAACGGCTCGTACAGCTATTGCCGCTCTACGTGAAATGACCGATCAGAGCAAAGCTCAAGAATTTCTACCCAAGGTAGTTTCTATGATTGATCGTCTAGCTAAGAAAAACCAAATCCACGACAACAAAGCTAATAACCTTAAAGGTAAATTGGCGAAGCATGTTTACGCGCTAGGTCAATAAGACTTAAAACTGCTAGAACAATTCGTTCAGTGGAGTAAGAATATAGCTATAGCAATAGCACTAAGTAGTACCGTATTCAATATACGGCACTACTTTTTTGCGTTGTGGTAAGGGTTAATCAAAAGAAGACAACTGCTGCTCTAAGTAATCCAATCGCTCTTGTAGGTGCTCAATTCGGGTATAAATACTGCGGTAGGGTTCTAGTTGCTTCGTCACCCGTTGCAAGGCTTGTTCTTGGGCTTCTTGCTGGCGTTGTTGCTGTACGGCGGAGCCTGTGGCGTTGTTGTATTGTTTGAGAATGGGTTGTAGAGAAGGATAAAGGGAGAGTTCTTTGAGCAAACTCGCTTTGCGCTTGAGCAGCTCAGTGCGTGCTGCAATGTCTGCTGCTTCCAAAATCGAGACATCCAAACGCAACAAGGCGTGTAACTGTCGTTTGAGATTGGGGCGAATGGTTGAAGGGGCTGTTTCGGTCAGTATTTTTAAGGTTTCTACCGCTTTGAATAATTCTAAATCACTACCAACTAAATCGGTTCGAAACCCTTGGGCTTGTATTGCCCAGGTCTGCACCTGTGAAAAACCAAAAGGGGCGCATTGGGCTTTAGCCGCGTCTTGCATCATCTCCAAGTTATCTACCTTTTCTACCAGACCTTTATAATGTAGGTAGGTTGGCCAAATCTTCTCCCAAGGCGCTTTGTCTTGGCCAAAATTGATCGTCAATAATTTTTCTTCTTTGCCTGCCAATACTTTATAGCGAAATAGTTGTCGCTCCGAGCTCTGTGCCGCTTCATAAAAAACATGTCCAAAATTAACCCCATCGTAGCCTGTGCGCACAGCAGGGGCAGGGTTTAGCCGAAAGGCATACCAATTGGGCGACTGCAACAAGGCGGGCAGTCCCAATTGTAAACTAGGATGCCACGTTGCCGTCGCAAGCGACAAGGGTTTCAAGGCAAAGGCCACAATCTGCATCGGCTCATCGGCGTGTTGCAAACTGATTTCTACACTTGGAGCTAGGCTGCTATCGCAATCTGCACAATAAACAATGCCCCAAATCTCTGCACTTCCTGTAAACGCGGCGGTATCTTTGTGATAATTCCACAGGGGTTCTACCGCAAAATTCCCGTCTAAGGGGCGGTGTAAGAGAAGCACGGATTGGCTCCAACTCTTGTTGGACAAGAGCAAGCAACACAGTAGCAGCAACGAACAAACTTTCATAAGTTAGCGGTTTTTGACAATATTGGTAGCGCGGTCAAGCACGCGAAAAGCCGTTTCGGCCATGGTATTTCCCTTGTTATCCAAAGTGGGATTCACTTCTGTTACTTCTAAACAACAAACTTTGGGATCGGCAACGAGTCCACAAACCAATTCGGTAGCTTCTTCTTCGCTCAGGCCATTCGGGACAGGTGTTCCCGTGCCTTTAGATACCAAATTGCAGTCCATGCTGTCTACATCAAAGGAAATGTAAATCATATCGCAGCCATGCAAGTACTGCAACACCTCCTCTACAATCTGCTCGGTGCCCTTTTCCCGTACTTCTTTTACAGCAAAATTGCGAATGCCATACCGCTCGGTCAAGAAATCTTCTTCCATTTCGGTATCGCGCAAAGCAATAAAGACCAAGTCGTTGGCTTCTATTTTGGGATAAACATCCCCCATGTGTTTGAGTTGGTGCCAATGATCGGCAATGGCTTCTGGAATGTCGTTGCGTTGGTGTTCTAAGTTGTCGATGCCCAAACAAACTGCCAAGGGCATTCCGTGAACATTGCCCGACGGGGTGGTATAAGGGGTGTGCAAATCGGCGTGCGCATCAATCCAAATTACCCCCAAGCGTTTTGTAGGATTGGATTTTTTGATGCCCGTAATGGTCGCCCCTGCGGTCGAGTGGTCGCCTGCCAAAACAATCGGAAACCGTTTGTTGTGTGTGACTTCTTCGGATACATAGTGCGAGACGTAGTTGTATACCTTGACAATGCCGTCGATGTAGTTGGCATATTGGGTTGGACTGTCTTCAAACAATAGCTCGTTCTCATTGGGAACGATGGTTGATTTGTATTTAGAAAAGTAAGAATTTTTAGCGTTGAGGGCGGCCACTTTGATAGCGCCAATACCGAGGCTTGCGCCGCGTGTTCCTGCTCCAAGTTCCGAGGGAACTTCGATGAGGCGGATGTTATCGTTTTTGTTCATGTTTGTAGTAGTATCTCCTTTATCCGTAAAAGGACAGTGTCTTAGTAATAAAAGAAAAAGGTGCAAATAGTTTAGAATGTGGCAGGGAAGCTGCGCCCTCTAAACGATTTGCACAAGGTTGTGAAGTTATTAAAAAAGATTGTTATTGGGAAGGGATTGTTTGGTTTTAGCTGCTTCAAATCGTGGGGAGGGCGCTAAAAATACAGGGCATTCCCCTTTTTTGATATTTTTTATCATAAAAAATAAAATTATTTAAAGAGCAGGGCTTTGTTTTTTGAGGGGATGTAAAGGGGGGACTCTTCTCTGCTGTGCCGCCTTTTATGTACCAAAACACATTGTAAATTCTCTAACAGAAAGTCCTTAGTAAAAAAGAATTCTACGGTACAGGTGAAAGGGACACTTTTAAAGACGAACAAAAAAGCCCTTGTAAGAGTGCTTAAAAAAGATTATATTAGAACGGTTTAAAGCGGCATCAAAACGATCTTCTATACTTTAAAAAACAACCCCGTGCAGAAAAATTATCTAGCGGCTTTTCAACGATTGGCCAAGGCCATAGAGGAACACCCTTCGACAGTCTTGTTGGGCTACCACAGCTTTGCGCCGCTAAGTCTAGCGGAGATAGAGGCATTAGAAGGGCAGTACAAATGTCAACTGGATGCGCCGATGCGGCAGTTCTATCAGCAAAGCAATGGGTTACAACTGCGCTGGATGCTAAAAAGTAATGGGCCTACCAGCCCGAGCGATACCCTGCCCACGAAGTAGGGAGGCCACCCAAGCCTTGGGATTATGCCACCGAAATCCATCGCGAAGAAGAAGGCAGTATTTTTTTGTTGCCACTAGAAGAAATGTTGCGCAGTTTTTTGCCGCCTAATAGCCAACAGCCAAGTATTATCCTAGAGGGAAAAACATACGAAACGGTGGAGTTTTATACCCGTTTACATACATTCGATGCTTTTTCTTATTACGTTAATGTGGGCATTTTGTTGCGAGAAGAGCAACCCCCGTTGCTGTTGTTGGGCGATGAGGAGGGGACTTGCTTTACGGATGCCGTGCCGATTACTTTTGAGGCTTACTTGGCCTTTTTGCTGGCCTCCAAGGGTTGGAAATTGCGACGTCGGGAGTGGTTGGGGGCTCCCCAAGGCTACCAACAGGCTACGATAAAGGAGCTGCCAGCTCGCGAGCAGTGGCAACATGCTTGGTCTATGGAATATCTATTGCTGGCGCAGCACTTTCCACTCGCGGATCAATTGCCACGGCTACAGCCACAGATCAAAACCCAAAAAATGCAACAGAGAGCGGTAACGGAAGATCCCCTTTCTCCTACCGATTGGACGGCTATTGTAGATGCTCATCAGGTATTTTTGAAGTCAGGCGGCACAAAAGGATATTGGACACGTATCAATATGAAAGGGCGTGCCTTAGGAATTTATCAATGTCCTGTGGCTTGTGCGGGGCAGCAAGCAGTCTTGGATATGCAGCGTTTGGACAAGGGCTTAGAATTTCAGGAATTGTACTTGCCGTATTCGAGTTGGTGTGGGGTGTATGCCAAGGGGCAGGATTGGAGCGATGCTAATTTGACCAATAGTTTGTTGACCGATGCTCAGTTGGCGCAGGCTATTTTTTCGGAAACGAATTTGGAAAATGTTGATTTTTCTCGTTCCAATTTACGCGGGGCTAGTTTTATGAATGCGAACCTAACAGGAGTGGATTTTGAGAATTGTGATTTAACCGACGCGGATTTCCGAGGGAGTAAGCGTTCAGGGACTTGTTTTAGAGGGGCTATTTTGAAGAACATTCGTTATTAATTACTTTTTTTTAGAAAAAAAGTCTTTTTAAAAGAAAAAACAGCCCAAAAGTTGCAAATAGTCTAGGGGTATATTATATTGTGGCTTCATGGGTTTTAGGGTTTAGTTTTCTAAGGTTGGTGCGCTCCCGCGTATCAACCTTTTTTTTATGGTACTTTTTTTTAGAAGAGAATGAGGACTTGATATTTCCCCGCTCTATGCTACTCGTTAAGAAATTTCTTCCTTAGAACTACTATTTTTTTCTTGAATCTCTCTTGTTTTTATCACCATATAGGAGTCTTTGTTGCTTATGCGAGGTAGCAAGCTGGGTTTGCGAGTGCTTTGAATACTCAAAAAACTTTCCTTTTTTATACTTCCCTTAGTTTTGATTGCGTGCTTAGAATAAAAAGTGGACAGAATAAAAAATAATGTGCTAAAAACTTGCATCTAGTTATTAAGTGGTCTATATTTGTACTTCATGGGTTTTAGGGTTTAGTTTTCTAAGGTTGGTGCGCTCCCGCGTATCAACCTTTTTTATTCTTGTTCGAACAAAGGCGAGAACAACCGTGAGAAAGCTTCACGTCATGTACTGTAATGCCCCCGCAACATCTTTGGGGGCATTGTAGAGGATTTCGCGCAGAACAATTCCCTTCTTTACCTGTTTATATCGCCGTTATTATACCTTAAGGAATTAACCACAAACACTTTTTTATGCAGTATCTAAAGACCGTAATTATTGGCTTGGTGTTACTTTTTGTTGCCGATAGTATACAAGCACAGAGTTATTATAAAACAGGTATTGGCTTACGTTTAGGGCCTACTTATGGCTTTACCATCAAACATTTTATCAGCGATAAAGTGGCCTTGGAAGGCTTGGTGACTAGTCGTTATTATGGTGGGCGTGGCTATGGCCGAGGTGGCTGGAATGGCAATCCGGGATTAATGCTAACAGGCTTGGCCGAGTGGCACTTTCCGATTGGCTCTATACAGGGCTTCAATTGGTTTATTGGCGGAGGGTTTCATTTGGGGGTTTTGGGAGGCTATTCTTCTCACCCTAAATTTAAAGATGACCGCCCTTATCTCCTGACTGGTTTGGATTTTGTTGGAGGAATAGAGTATACCTTACCGAATGCTCCTTTTACGTTCCAAGCAGACATCAAACCGAGTTTTCACTTGATAGAGTATTTCGGGGTCTGGTACAACGAAGCGGCTCTTAGTGTGCGCTACACCTTCCGATAGTTCCACCAACGCGCCCCTAAAAAGGCACGACGAGCGGGCATCCACGTTTCGAGTACTTCTTGAAATCTGGATGTCCGCTTTTTTTATTTATCCTCGCTTGAAGGTATTAAAAGGCCAAAAAATCTTAAAATCTGTGTAATTTGCAGGGCTATTGCTCATCTAACGCCATTTATTTGTGACTACTCTTCTTCGTTTGCGATCTTTTTTCTGGGCAGCTTTGTCCGCTTTGGTCTTGTTTGTAGCGCTACCCAACGAGAGTGTGGCGCAGCCGCGTGTGGCACAGCGCGAGCGCCAAGGTGTCAAAATCATTGGTGATACGACTAGCGTATATTACAGTACGTTAGAAAATCCAACCACCTTACAGCGTATTTATGATGGGATGTATAATTTTGAGCAAGTCGAGGTGACTTGGGATAGCAGTACTTGGTACCAAAGCTTAGGTAATATTTTAGCGGCTCCTAGTTTTGATTTGATCTACCAAACGCCCGATTGGAGTGGTGGTTTTAGAGTGGGCTTGACACAATTTGACCGCTTTATTCTCCAACAAAAAGACATCAAGTATTATCAAGTAGATAACTATCGGCCATTTACCGAATTGTATTACTCACAGCTCAATCAACGAAATAATTTTGTAAAAGCAGACTTTGGTTATCAATT
This sequence comes from uncultured Saprospiraceae bacterium, assembly GCA_963837355.1. GTDB lineage: Bacteria > Bacteroidota > Bacteroidia > Chitinophagales > Saprospiraceae > Aureispira. The sequence continues at coordinate 1,052,011 of CAWIMY010000002.1, forward strand.
CAATGACAATGTTTATTTGGGCGTGCAGTACAGTTTGGTGAGCCAAGCGGGATATTTTAAACACCAGCGTACCCGCAATCAGAACATTGGGTACACCATGCGGTTTATTACCAATAACAAACGTTACCACAGTTATCTCAGTTTCTTGAACACGGCGATTAAGCAAGAAGATAATGGCGGCATTCGGGATACTTTTTTGGAAAATACAGCAACCGACTTTTTGCCAGAAATAGCAGTTAATTCCACGAGTGCAGAAACGCGCTACAACAAAACTTCTATACATTATACCCAATTTTTATACAACAACCTTGTAGATTCTCTAGCAGCCTCCACAAAGGCGACAAATGCTTGGGGGCATCAAATTAGTTATCAATTCAATCGTTACAAATTTTACGATACCGCTCCACCAACCGACAGCAGTTTGTACGGGGATGCCAGCGTCAACCCGAGGGGGATTCGCTTATTTGTGCGCCATCAAGAATTGACGAACGAAGTTAGTTTTCGACAGGCAGTAGGTGGCAGTTTGAGTACGGCACCACTGTGGTTTAAGATATATGGACGGCATCGGTGGAACTTAGTTTTTCAGGAACCCATAGCTTTTCAGGTACACAATGTATCAGCGGGTATGTTGGTGCAAAACAATCCTCAATTTAAGTTCAAATACCGAGTACAAGGGCAATTGACTTGGGCAGAACGGCAGTTGGACTTTTTTGTAAAAGGGAGAATGGGCTATGATTTGGGTAAGCTAGGTTACTTGGAAGGCGAGGCCAATATACAGCGTTATCAACCGAGTTTGATCGCTCGCCAATTGTATGTGTCTGGGGAGCAGGTTTGGGACAATAACTTGTTCTTTCGACAAGTACAGAGTCTCAATTTTGGGGGGAGTTACAGCAACCGTTTCCAAACAAAATGGGTCGATTTAAAAGTACGCGGAGCGGTTCTCAACCACACGTTGAGCAATTGGATTTATTATACCAAAGACCGCGTCGAGCAAGCACCTTCTACCATTAATCTCTTGCAAGTCAAGGCAGCGGGCGACCTGCGCATTTGGCGGTTTCATTTGGACAACGAAGTGATTTGGCAGCCTATTTTAGCGGGGGGACAATACATTCGCTTGCCGCAATTGTTACTACAACACAATTTATACTGGCAAGATTGGATTTTTAAGCGGGCGATGTTGGCCAAAGTAGGGGTACGCTTTAATTACCAGAGCAATTATTTTGCGGATGGATACACGCCTCTAACGGGGGCATTTTACCTACAAAACAACGAGCCCATACAGATGTATCCGCGCTTGGATGCCTACGTGAGTTTTAGAATTTGGCAGTTTCGCTTCTTTGTGCGTGGAGAAAATCTTTCTTACTTTCTCTACCAAGAAAATTACTTTACGGCTTACCAACATCCGATCACTAACTTTGTGATGCGCGTGGGTATTTCTTGGCGATTATTTGATTAGTGAGATTAAAGAATCCCTAACGTGGTTAAAAAGAGTGTTTCTAGTGTAATGGTATTGGGGATGCCGCGTTCTACCTGTTTGTAGCGGGCACGTACTCCGTTGGGGTAGCGTTTTTCTAGATAAAGCGGCATAGAAAAGCGTTCGAAGACATCGTGCATCTTATCCGCAAGCTCCTTCAACGACATCCTTTTCACTGCGTCAAAAGTGTTCATCAACTCCACGTAGACATCTGAACAGGCATCTACCGTCAAATCAAACTCATCTCTAAGGGTTCTTTTGAAGACATCCATATCAATTTCTTTCTTGTAGGTCTTAAAGTCTTCTTTGATGTCGTACACCAAAACGGCCAATTGTCGAGTGCGATAAGAGAGTGTATCTAGTGCAGGTGGCTCTTCGTATTTGAAGGAATTATCAACTTCTGGTAAGCCTTTGAGTTTCTCTTTGTTGTTGTCCAAGTGACTAGAGGCTTCGTTGATAAAGGCCAAATCTTCCTCAGAAAGCCCCATAGCCAAATCAGGATTGTCTATCATCAAGGCTTGTAAATTACGCACTTCCTCTTCTAGCGCGCGCAAGTCGCCATCAGACATATTACTTAAATCTCCTAGATCTTTGATGTCTGCTAGACTTTGTGTGGCCGAACTAGAGGCATCGTAGCTCTCTTGCTTACCATTAATCGCCCCCATCCAAGAAATTAATTCGCGAGATTTATCCCAATCGCCCTCAAAGGTAGAATAGCTAAAGGTTTTTAGGAGGTGCGTACAGTCGATGCGGTAGCGCTGCAAATAATAATACGCCTTGCAACCACTGGCCAAAAAGGGCGGCACTTCTTCTTGTAAGTTATAAAACAAGCGACGGGCAGGGGTCAAGCTCGGTTGTCCAGGGGCGGTTTGTTCCCCCGCTTTTAGCGCCTCTAGGTGCAAACTTGCTATCGGAGTGTACCTGAATCAATTTGCTAACACTGACATACTTATCTTGGTAAGGCTCTTGGTACCACAATTCTTTTTCGTCTACCTTTTGTTGGTAGAGTTTGCAATACTTGGCTAAGGAATCATAATGTTGCTGAAAACTCATCTTGCTGCTAGTCATGGTTGCCCCATACAAAGGGTGGGACAAGATTGGAAAAAATGAAACATCGTAGGACGGCTACCTAATCAAGCGGGAAGGTAAGGCTTTTTTTTTGATTTTTAAAGAGAGTTTTTGTAAAAGTGGCCTTACTCGCTTTCTTTATACGGCCAAATCATCCTGCAAAGCGCCTTCATCATCTTGATGCTTGTGGCGTTGCAACAAGGCAAAACCAAAAGTCAACACCCCTACACGACCAATAAACATTAAAATAATAATCCAAATCTTGCCAATCGCGGATAAATCGCCTGTGAGTCCCGTACTCAAGCCGACGGTTCCTAACGCAGAGGCTACTTCAAACAAAATCGCTTCGAAATCGGCTCGCTCACTAAAAGACAGTAAGAACGTGAAGATAAAGATCAAACTGGTATAAAGAATAAAGGTAGAGGTAGCTACATACAAGCGTTCAAAAGGAATAACCCGATGCAAAAAGGTGATTTTTTTTTGTCCAAACAAGCGGCTTTTCAGAACGGCTAGCATGGCCGTTAAGGTTGTGATTTTTAATCCTCCCGCTGTTCCAGAAGGCGAGGCACCAACATACATCAAAAAGATAATGGCTAACAAAATAGGCACCGACAAATTTCCAATAGAGACCGTATTAAAACCAACCGTCGTCATGGCACTCATGCTCTGAAAAAAGGCCGTCATGACAGGACTGTTGCCCAAATTATGTACCAAGGGTTCTTTCCACCAAAGAAGCAGTGTGCCGCCTGTGAGCAACAATAAAAAACCATACAACACAATTTTACTAGTAAAAGAAAGGGCCTTGGAACGCCCCGTAATGCGGTACCAAAAATCGGTAATGACAATAAAGCCTAAAGAACCCGCAATAGCTAAGATAGCTATGATCGTATTGATGAAAACATTGTTTTGGTAGCCCTCAAACCCATCCCCAAAGAGCGAAAAACCTGCAGTACAAAAGGCAGAAATACTATGAAATAAACTAAACCAAAGTGCTTGGCCTGTCGGCATTCCAGTTTGCTTAAAAGCAATAAAAAAGCAAAGCGTCCCCAAGCTTTCCATCACGACCGTAAAAATAATGACGCTCTTGATAAAATCACTCATTCGGATGGTTTTGGGCATGGTAAAAGCCGTTTCTAACACGTCGTGGTGCCAGCGCGTTATTCGATTGGTGGTAAATAAGAGGTAATAAACCGTCAGCGTCATGTAGCCAATGCCCCCTACCTGAAAGAGCGAAAGAACAATAAATTGACCCGCCCAATTGTAGTCGTCATAAAGCGAAAAGGTCATTAAACCTGTGGTAGAAATCGCCGACGTAGCAGTAAATAAATTATCAAGAAGCCCAATATCTCTGTTGTGAAAAATAGGCAAACAGAGCAAGGCAAAACCTAGTAGCGTATACAACAAAAAGCCCCAAACCAAATTCATTTGAGGAGAGCTGCTCAAGCGTAAACGTCTGTAAGCATGGCTTATAGTAGAAAAAATAGACATAGCGTAACTTTTTAAAATATTGGGGTACAAAAATTGAAGGCGTTAGCTTATTCTTTGACAATTTTATTGTTGCTCATAAAGCAGGGTAAATATAACAAAACGAATCTTTGCTGTGTTAATAAGAAGACTGTTCTCCGAGTTTATTTCTTATCAATCCTTCTATGCGCCACTTCTTTTTGCAACTACGTTATCTACTGCCTTTGCTGTTCTTATTATTGACTAGCGCGTGCAGCCGCGAATCCTTGCTGATTTTCATCAAACCACCTAAGGAATTCGCAGAAAAGCGAACGCCTATTGCGCCCAACTATGCGTTACAGGGCGATTGGCATAAAGCTGCTTATCGCTTTGAAGACAAGGAGGTAGATGTGTTTTTTATTCATCCTACAACTTACATCAAGGCGCGTTATTGGAACCAGCCCTTGGATGATGCACACACCAACTGGCGGACGCGGGTATTGTCATTGTGCTATCAAGCCAGTGTATTTCAGGAGGATTGTAATCTATTTATTCCAAAATACCGCCAAGCGGCGTTTTATTCTTTTGTAGATAACAAAGACAATGGCGAACAGGCCTTAGAATTGGCTTATCAAGATGTCAAAAGCGCCTTTGATTATTATTGGACTCATTATAATAAAGGCCGCCCCTTTATTTTGGCAGGCCACAGCCAAGGCTCGCTGCACGGCAAACGCCTAATCGCAGAGCTCCTACAGGATAGTGCGATCCGCACACAGTTAGTCACGGCCTACCTCATTGGCTGGCCCATAGAAATGCAGTACGCCACCGAGCAGGCTAATATAGCCGTATGCAGCACGGCCACCCAAACCAACTGCCTGCTTTCTTGGAACGCCCAACACCCCGAGAGCAACATCAGCATGAAAGGTGCTTTGTCTGTGGACAAAGAAATTGTTTGTGTCAATCCGCTTACTTGGACAACTGATACCACGTATGCCGATAGGACGTACAACAAAGGGGCATTAATGCCCAACCGCCGCCTAAAAGAGGACGAAGTCATTCTACATTATGCCGATGCCCAAATTCAAGATGATTTGTTATTCGTAACGCCCACATCGAGCAAGCAGCGGCTCCAAACGCCTCTTGCCAAGGGAAATTATCACCTTTACGATTACAATTTTTTCTACCATAATATAAAAGCCAACCTCAAGAGCCGTATTGCCGCCTACAAAAAGCTGCAATCCAGTACGGCTATCGTCCCCGCTTTGGGATTGCAGTAATACTACCGTCACTTGATAGGGAATAGTTGTTTTTATCCTTAAAATTTTGTTCTTTTAGCATAGAAGTTGTTAAAACAACTGCTATCAAACAAAAATAGGAAGGGATGACGACACGCAGGAATTTTTTGAAAATGATGGGTGCGGTGAGCTTAGGCTTTTCGGGCTTACAGAGCTTTGCGCAACATGGCCAGCCCCGAACGGCTGCCCGTGGCTTTGGTCCGTTACTGCCAGATGGAATTTTAGAATTGCCCAAAGGGTTTCGTTATAAAATCATTGCGGAGAAGGGGAGTACTATGAGCGATGGCTTATTGTTGCCTGGTCGTGGTGATGGTATGGGAACTTTTGAGGGGAGTAATGGCCGTGTGGTGCTTATAAGAAACCATGAAAATTCACCTGCTTATTTGGTCGAATCTCCTTTTGGCTACAGCAACCAACACTTGTCCAAGGTTGATCCTAAAAAATTATTTGACAGTGGCTATGGCCGTTACCCCCACTTGGGCGGCACCACGACAAGTATTTACAACGAAGAAACGCAAACCGTTGAAAACGTATTTATGAGTTTGGCGGGAACGGCGCGCAATTGCGCGGGCGGCACCACTCCTTGGGGCTCTTGGCTCACTTGCGAGGAGTATGTAATTAGCAAAAACGCTACCCACGCCAAAGACCACGGTTATGTCTTCGAAGTGCCTGCCACCGAAACGCCCTACCTCAAATATCCTGTTCCGCTACGCGCAATGGGGCGCTTTAACCACGAAGCGGTGGCAGTAGATCCGCGCACAGGGATTGTCTACCTCACCGAAGACCGTTCCGATGGCTTATTCTACCGCTTTATTCCCAAAGAAAAAGGAAAATTACACAAAGGAGGCCAGTTACAGGCGTTGGCTTTTGTTTGGAAAGAAGGCATGGATACGCGCAATTGGACAGCCGCCACCATCAAGGAAGGGACGGGCTATGCCGTGCGTTGGATGAACATGACGGACGTGGAAGCACCCAAAGATGATTTGCGCTATCGCGGGCTCAAAAAGGGCGCCGCGATCTTTGCGCGGGGCGAGGGTATATGGTTTGGGGAGGGGGAGTTGTATTTTGCTTGCACCAATGGTGGCCGCCTCAAAACAGGACAGATTTTTAAGTATATTCCAAGTCGTTACGAGGGAACAAAGCGAGAGCTAGAAACCGAACATTATGGGCGGTTGCATTTGTATGCTGAACCCAACGATACAGCAGTGTTGCGTTACTGTGATAACTTGACCGTAGCGCCGTGGGGCGATGTGGTTTTTTGTGAAGACGGCATTCACCCCCGCATTTTTGGCATTCGTCCCAACGGCGACTTTTACCCCATTGCTAGCAATATTGGCTATCATTCAGAATTTGCAGGCGTGTGCTTTTCGCCATCGGGCAAAACCTTGTTTGTCAACATTCAAGTGCCAGGGCTGACCTTGGCTATTACAGGAAATTGGGATGCCTTAGAAGGCTAAGTAGTATGACAGCGATTTTGGATTTAAAAGATTTTTTGGAGGCTTATAGCGTAGATCAAACTCAATCGCTTGATCCGAAGCACCAAGGCAGTGTTTATCCTGCAGTGGAAAAAGCGACTCAAAAAAAGTGGCCTAAAGTGGAGCGAGTTGCATCCGCGTTTTGATCACGGCTTGTTGACGGCGCGCTATGAGAATGCTCAACAGTTACATCATCTAAACCTCTTGCCCTACCAACAACATTTTCGCTTTGAAACGCCAACTATTATAGAGGTGGCGTTGTTGCCCATAGTAAGTCGGAGAAGTCTAGCACAAGCTACTGCTCTTACGACCGAAGAAAAACACTTGATTTCAGAACAGGTTTTGGATGGCTTGTATTATTTGCATGGGCATGGCGTATACTGGCAAAATTTGTCGGCGAGTCATATTTTGCTAGAAGAATCGTATGGCAATATCATTCCCAAATTCATTAATTACGGCAATAAAGAACGCATCCCGCTCGCTTTTTTTAGTGACTATGAATACTTGTCGCCTGAGCAATTTGAGGCGGAAGCAGTAGTCGACGCTCGCAGCGATATTTGGGCTTATGGTGTATTGCTCCACTATTTATGGACGGGGCGCTTGCCGTTTGGCGAAAAAAGTGCGAGTTTGCCTAATGCAAAAATTCGCGCGCGTATTACAGGCACGGAGGATTCGGACCTTGGGGTTATTGCCAGTTATTCCAATGCCTTACCAATTATTGGTAGAAAAATGTTTGAAAACGAATCCAGTTGAACGCTGGGAAAATTGTGGACAAATTATTGCGGCGTTAAAAAAATGGGAAAATAGACCTGTTGACAAGACGATTAGGCATTCGGAGAACGTTTTAGAAGAAGAAGCCTTTGCTGTTCGCCGTTTTTTGCGCCGTCCTAGTGGCCCGATCAATTGGTGGGGCGTTCTCTTCTTGCTGGTGCTGGCAGTGCTGTTAGGGCGTTGGTTAGGCTAGCATCTATAAACCATATAATTTTGTAGAGCGCTGCAAGGGATTTTATAATACCATCCTACACCCTATAATTTGACTATTATGATGAAGACTATACTATTGTTGTTTTTGGGACTGGCCTTATCTGTTTCGCTACAAGCGCAACAACCCGCTCAGTATTCCCTATTCATGCTCAACAAATATGCGTACAACAATGCGTACAACGGCTTGGATGGCTCGCTGAGCATTACAGGGGTTTTTAGAAAACAGTGGGTCAATTTTCCAGGATCGCCCCTGAATCTAAATTTTAATGCCCACATGCCGCTGGAAATGATTAATAGTGGGGTAGGGATTGGAGTAGAATACGATGTATTGGGCGCGTATAGCAATTTGGCGTTGCGTGGTTCTTACAGTTATATTATAGACTTAAAAGAGTCGGGTCGCTTGTCAATAGGCTTGGCTGGGCGGATGCTTCAAAAAGAATTAGACGGCAGTCGACTTTTAACGCCTGATGGCATTTACGAATTGGGGGTCAATCACAATGATCCTAGTGTACCAGTGGCGCGTGTTTCGGGCTTGTCTTTTAGCATGGACGCTGCGGTGTATTACCAACACGATTGGTTTGAAGTGGGCGTTGCGGCAATCAATTTGACCCAACCCAGTTTGCAATTGGCCAACGATGCTTCTATCTTGTACAACCGCGCTTATTTCTTGATGGCTTCAGGAAACATTCCAATTAACAACGACTTTATTATTAAGCCTTCTTTGCTAGTGAAGAGTGATTTTGTAAAATTTCAACCTGAATTAGCGCTAGTTTTGGATTGGCGAGATAATATTTTTGGCGGTGTGGCGTTTAGAGGATATAGCGGACTGACCAATGACGCGGTAGTGTTTTTGGCAGGCGTAAAATGGAACGATAACTTTACGTTAGCGTATGCTTATGATTTGTCTATCGGCAGTTTACAGGGATTTAATAGCGGCTCCCATGAGGTCGTCCTCAATTACAATCTGAACAAAAAAATTGGTAAAGAAATCCCTGCAAAAGTTATCTATAACCCTAGATTTTTATAATTTCACAGAAAAAAATAACGAAAGTTTGCGGAAGCGGATAATAATAATGGGGCTGGCCTCGTTAGTAATCCGATGGAATATTCTGACGGGCTAGTAGTAAATGCCTTTAACTATCTAGTAACGAAGGAAGCCTTTTAGAGAAAATTAGTATTTACACGTAGATCTACTTTTCTTTGCTTACACAACTTTCCTAACGAACGCTTCAAACGGTTGCCTTGCCGTAAGTTGTCGTTGACGCTTTTTTAAGAAAACGGTTTTAAACACGGGTGCGAACATGAACAAACAAAATTTAGCTCTTTTATTTCTCTCTCTACTCCTTGGAGCATGTGCCAAAGTAGACAGTGGCCAGTTGACTGGTGTCTTAGAACGACCACTTTGGAGACCTATCCAGCCCTACGGCATGGTGTACGTTCCTTCTGGAAGCTTGCACATTGGTCCAAGTGATCAAGATGTCAACCACGCTTTGGTGCAACGCGCCAAACAAGTGTCTATTCAAGGCTTCTTCATGGATGATACAGAAATTACAAACAACGAATACCGCCAATTTGTAGAGTGGGTGCGCGACTCGATTGCACACACCAAATTGGGACACACGAAAGAATATCCAGGTAATGTACAAGGGGTAGACTGGGATCAAGAATTAAGTTACGAAGCAGGAGGAGAGTTGGACGATATGTTCTACCAAGGCGATGAGCAATTTGGTAGTAGTCGCAACTTGGATATTCGCCAATTGGTTTTTGATTACCAATGGTACGATTGGAAAGCTGCTGCACAAAACTACTCTTGGTCGAGTGACTACAACAGACATTCAAAAGAAAAACACAACCGTGCTGATTATATCAAGAAGGACGCTACTAGAATTTATCCCGATACGTTGGTTTGGATTCGCGACTTTTCTTACTCTTATAATGAGCCAATGACGCGTAACTATTTCTGGCACCCTGCTTTTGACGATTATCCCGTTGTTGGTATTGCTTGGAAACAAGCCAACGCGTTCTCTTACTGGAGAACTAACCTATGGAACAACTTCGAAGATGTAAACACCGAAGATTTCCGTTTGCCTACAGAACACGAATGGGAGTATGCTGCTAGAGGTGGACACGATTTAGCGCCTTTCCCTTGGGGAGGGTACTACGTCCGTAACGCCAAAGGTTGTTTGCTAGCCAACTTTAAGCCAGGTCGTGGAGATTATCCTGCGGATGGTGGTTTGTACACCGTACGCGCCGATGCTTATTTCCCGAATGATTACGGGCTGTACAATATGTCAGGTAACGTATCTGAATGGACTTCTTCTGCTTACTACAAGAATGCTTATGCGTTCTTACACGATTTGCAACCAGATATTCGCTTTGATGCACAAGAAGAGGATTTGACCGCTTGGAAACGTAAAGTTATCCGTGGAGGTTCTTGGAAAGACATCATGTACTACATCCAAACAGGTACGCGTCACTGGGAATTCCAAGATACGACTACTTCTTACATTGGCTTTAGAAACGTGTTGACGTTCTTGGGTCGTTCGATGAACGATTTTAACTAAGCCATTGCTTATAAAATAGGGGCTAAGTCCCTTTGTAATAGCCGTTCCGAATAAACTTCGGAACGGCTATTTTTATTTGGTGGTTAGGCCAACGACAAAACTTTTATAAACGCTGCCTATAATTTTCATTGTTTTTTTTTTTAGCCCCCAAAAAACTGTATCTTTTATCCTGCAACTGCATTACTAGGATAGAATTGCTCATAAAGCGATGTTCTAGAGAGCCAAAAAAGTACTGGCGGGGCGTGGAGAAGTTGGGGGATAACCTACTATAAATATTGATAGCTTCTATCAAAGAAATAATAGGAAAAAGTGCCGTTGACAATTACCCATTACTAAAATAGCCTACTGTTACCAAAAACCGTTTCTGCTTTCTTTGCGGAAAACAAGGGCAGCGCTTAGCACTAAAAAAAGCCTGTCGCTTTTAAGAGCCGAGGAATTGGAACAGAAGTAAGGCAAAAGAAATGAAGTAGATAGAACAAGTTCTATAGATAATTTGGGTGCTAGTTTTTTTTGAAAAAAAAAGCTAATTTTTTCTGCTGAAAAGTGTAACCTTCATATAAAATAGTGTTATACTTACGAAGTTTTTGGAAATTTGGCCGACCCTTAATGGCACTAACACCCTCCGAATACATTCTGGAGACCCTTTATTTTACATTTTACATAACCTTTTTAAACATTTTTAGATCATGAGTTTCATACATTCTTCAACATTCGCCTATGTTAAAAACCTGATTATTGGTTTAGGTGCTGCAGTTGTATTGATCGGTGCCCTTTTCAAAATTCAGAGCTGGCCATACGCTTCTGAGATGTTGACAGTTGGATTGTTGACAGAAGCGTTTCTATTTTTGATGTTGGGTTTGTTACCTCCCCACAAAGATTACTACTGGGAGCGTCTATACCCTGGTTTGGATAAATCAGATGCGGACATCGCCATCATCCAAGACAACACCGCTTTAGCTGCTGGTCCTTCTTCTTCTGAGCAACAAGCTGCTTTGATCGAAGCCATGAACGGCATGAAGCAGGCTGTTTCTCCTTTGGAGTCTCAACAAACACAAATGGTTTCTGAATTGCAAACCATGTCTAAAACAATGAAAAGCTTAGATATCTTTGCTGGTCTTGATTTTGACGACGTAGGCAAACTAACTAAGGAAACAGGTAAATTTGTTACTGTTTTGTCTAACGCTATTAGCAATGTTGCTGATTCTGCTGAAGATGTAAACATCTACAGAGAAGAGTTGAAAACCTTGAATGGTAACTTGTCTAACATGAACAACGTCTATGGTGGTGTTGTGAATGCTATGGAAGGTGTAGCCGCTATCGCTAACTCTGCTGACGCTATGAAAGAATATGCTAACAATGTTAAGACATTGAATGGCAACTTGACAAGCATCAACAAAGTATATGGTGGTATGTTAGCTGCCATGAAAGGCTAAGAACAACTTGTTCTGCATAAGTCTTAGAGTTGAATTCATTGCCTCAAAGCAATGAATTCAACTCTACCATAACCAATAAATATTAAATTAGACAAAAATAAATAAAGCATGTCAATTCCTAAGGAACCGAGACAGCTGATGATCAACTTGATGTACCTCGTTCTAACGGCTATGTTAGCCTTGAACGTGTCTGCGGAGATCATCAACGCCTTCTTTATGCTCGATAAAGGGCTAGAAGCAAACAACGAAATCGTAGAGGGGTCTGTAAAAAGTACCATCGCCTCTATGGAAGAAACGGTAAAGACCAAAACACAGTATGTACCTCTAGTAACAAACTCTAAAGCTGTTAACAGCTTGACTAAGGAGTTTGACCAATATGTAAACGGCATCCGCGAGCGTATGGTTAAAGAGTCTGGTGGAGTTTATTCCACAGAAGCTACTAGAGCGAAATACGAAGCTACTGGGCTATACAGGTTCTCTATTACACCTTACTGAAGACGAAGGTTTAGTAGGTAAGCCTTCTGGTAAAAAAGATAAGGACACACCACAGCGTATCTTTGTATCAGGAGATTATGGCAACGAAAAGAAAGATCCTGTAGGACCTGAACTAGACAAAAAAGTACAAGAGTTGAGAACTGCGTACGTTAATTTTGTAGCTGGTTTATGGGACAATGGTGGTATTCCAGAAACCGTTTTTGCTAGCCCCGATAAAAAGGAAGCGGCTCTAAACGAACTGAGAGAAAAACTAACCTTGACTTCTTCTGAAGGCTATGTGCCAGAAGAGCACGAAAACAAATCTTGGGAAGAGTATACCTTCGGGCACATGCCTGTTGCGGCGATCTACCCGATGTTGCGTAAATTCCAAAACGATGCTAGAACCTCAGAAGCTGCTGTAGTTAACTTCTTGGCTTCTCAGATTGGTAAAATGGAGGTGACCTACGATAAGTTTGACGTATTCTCACAATCTCCTAAACCTTACATCTTGTTGGGAGAAACGTACGAATCTGAAATTGCTTTGGGGGCGTATTCTTCTCAAGCTGGGTTTACGGTATCTGTAAACGGACGTTCTTTACCTGTTGTAGATGGTAAAGCGAAGTTTACTGCTTCTGGTAGCCGCGTTGGAGAACAAAAATACACTGCTACTATTAGCGTTAAGAACCCACAGACGGGTAAAGTAGAAACCTTTAAAAAAGATTTCTTCTACGAAGTTGGTCAAGCTTCTGTAAACGTATCGGCTGATAAAATGAACGTATTTTATGTAGGTGTAGACAACCCAGTAACAGTTGCTGCTGCTGGTGTGAAGACTTCTAACATGAAAGTATCCATGTCTGGTGGTACATTATCTGGCTCTGGAACTAACCGTACGGTGAAAGCTAACAAGCCTGGTACAGCTGTTATTACCGTGCGTGATGCCGAGAAAGGAAAAAGCTATCCCTTTGAATTCCGCGTGAAGCGTATTCCTGATCCTGTTGTACGATTGGGTAAAAGTGAAGACGGTAGCATGGGTTCTGGTACTTTCAAAGCACAACCAGGTCTAATCGCTTGGTTGGATAACTTTGACTTTGATGCCAAGTGTGGTGTACAATCTTATACCTTGTACTACACCCGTAAGCGTCAGGATCCAGTAGAGTTAAAAGGAACGGGTGCTCGTTTTAGTGGACAAGTAGCCAATGCTATCCGCGCGGCTCAGCCTGGTGATCAGTACGCCTTTACCGATGTAAAAGCAAGATGTCCTGGTGATACTGCTGGCCGTCGTGTGAACTCTTTGGCTTTCAAGATTAAATAATTCCGAATTATTTTTGGGCTGTATAAAATATGAGTTGGTTGTTTTGCGTTGTAATAGAGCGCGAGCAACCAACTTTTTTTAATTTTACACGGGTGGTCGCTCTGCGTCTGCTTCGAACTAGTTTTGGAGTTGAAAAAATGTACCTATTATTGCCTTTTAGGTATTTGGCAAGGTTGCCTCCTTGCTCTGTTAATAACTTCTTTTATTCGGTAAATACTAAAAACGATTAAACTGATGAACGCGCATCTTAAATTTATACCCTGCCTTTTTATTGGCTTGGCAATCACGCTGTTGTCCTCAACAGCCGCTTTGGCGCAGCCTGGCGGAGATGAAGAACCAGTCAACAACACCAACATGACCGAATCGGGTAATACCAATGACGTCACGCCAAGAGACAATTTTTACGACCGTTACCTATACACAGAAGAACAAATCATCCCTTATGATTTTATTCATGAGAAAGACGTGTTCTGGGAGAAGAGAATTTGGCGTTTGATTGATATTCGCGAAAAAATGAACCATCCTTTCAAAAATGAGAAAGAGCCGTTCATCTCTATTCTACTTGACCATGCCAAAGAGGGAGACATCACTCTTTACCACGTAATGGACGATGAGTTTACACAAGCGATGACGCAAAAAGAAATGCAAAACATCGGTAGCTCTGTAGATACTATTATTACTTTTGATCCAGATACCTTCGAGGAAATTGTACAAGTTGTTGTCAATGACTTGAACCCTGAAGACATCAAAAAATACCGTCTTAAAGAGGTATACTTCTTCGATGAAGAAACGTCTACTTTAGATGTGCGGATTTTGGGTATTGCTCCCATTATTGACCGTGTTGATGACAATGGAAATTTCTTGAACTCTGGGCCGATGTTTTGGGCATACTATCCAGAATTGCGCGGTGTATTGGCTCGCCACGAGGCTTTTAACCCTTTGAATGATGCCGCTCGTATGAGCTGGGAAGATGTATTCGAAGCGCGTTTGTTCTCTAGTTACATCATTAAAGAATCCAACGTTTACGACCGAAGAATTAAGGATTACAAAACTAATCCAATGGATATGTTATTGGAGTCTGATCGCATCAAAGAGCAGATCTTTAACTTTGAACACGATTTGTGGTCTTACTAAGCAAGACTTGCTGACTCAATCTCAATCTTATACTATACAGTAGTACTTTACTACTTCGTAAAAGCTGTTCCGACTCTGTCAGGACAGCTTTTTTTATTGGTAAATACGGTTGCTCTTGTTTCAACAACGCTCCTCAAGGCTACAAATCAAGGCATTTATTTATTAAAAAAAGGAGAAAAAGAACGGCTAAGACTGTAACCATTTTCCAATGGCGCATTATGGGAACAAACAAAGCTACCCGACTTCTTGAAGCTAGCACAAGAGAAACGGTACACTAAAAAATCCGCGAAGCGGTACTAAACTGCTGCTCTTCATACGAGCAACCCACGATTTTACACAACTCCTACTTTTACGGTTGTTACTCTTTTTTCTATTTATTCACTAATAAATACCACCTTGTTATGTCTATACCTAAGGAACCGAGACAGTTGATGATCAACTTGATGTATTTGGTACTCACTGCTATGCTGGCGCTCAATGTATCCGCCGAAATTATAAATGCCTTTTTCGCCCTAGATAAGGGCAATCAAAGCGCTATGGATGTCGTCCAAACCCAGTTGGATTTATCCGAACGCAGTCTAGATAAGTTACTAGAAGACGATTCCAAACAAAAGTATAAACCCATAGGCATAGCCGTTGATGATGTCCGAGCGACGAGCAAAGAGCTTGTCAGCTACATCAATGATTTGCGCGATGAATTGATTGATGCCGCAGGTGATAAAAATGGCCAAAACGATGCAGGCGATTACGTGATGAGCTATGGGATGTCTGTTCCAAAAGGGAAAAAAGACAAAGATGTCACCACGCGTTTGTTAGTAGAAGAAGGTCGAGGGGCCGAGTTGGAACAAAAGATTAGAGCCGCTCAAGAACGCTTGATTCAACAATACGAAACCTTGCTCAACACCTACGGAAAGGATTTTGAATTAAAAGAAGAAGAAATCGCCAATAAAATCGCCGCGCTGAAGGCAAACATTGCCTTGCGCGTCAGCGACGACTGGAAAAACAGCGAAAAAAAGAGCTGGGCAGAATTTAAATTTCAACAAATGCCCGTCGCCGCTGTCCTGCCTTTGTTGAGTCAGATTCAAGCCAATGCCCGTACTTCTGAAGCCAATTTAGTAGGGGATTTAGTGGCGCTAGCAGGCGGAAGAACGATTGTTATGGATCAATTTTTTCCGATTATTAACGCAGAAAAATCTTATGTGATCAAAGGCGAACCGTTCAAAGCCCAAGTATCGCTTGGTTCTTACAGCACCCAAATGAACCCTGACAACATCAAGCTGACCATCAACGGTCAACGCTTGAAAATTGGAGCAGATGGAACGGCTGACTTTTCGCAACTAGCTAGAGAAACAGGTAATAAAAAGTTAGTCTTGAAAAGTGAAGTGACCAACCCTTTGACAGGAGAAGTCACCACAGGAAGCAGCACCTTTGAATACGAAGTAGGCTTGCGCTCGGCTTCTGTTGCTGCTGATATGATGAACGTGTTTTACATTGGAGTAGATAATCCCATTACCCTCTCTGCCGCAGGGGTGCCTACGGAACAGTTGAAAGTAAAAACTAGTGGGGTAACGCTATCGGGCAGTGGTGCCAAACGTACCGCCAAAGTAACCCAGCCAGGCGAAGCTACCATTACCTTGTCAGGGGGAGGATTGAGCCCTACCGACTTCAAATTTCGCGTCAAGCGCATCCCTAACCCAGAGGTGAGCTTAGCAGGCAAAACAGATGGAACCATCAAAAGTGGCGAATTTAGAGTACAGCGCGGTTTGTATCCAGAGTTAAAAAACTTCGATTTTGGGGTAAAATGCAAGATTCAAAGCTATACCTTATTTTATACGCCCGAAAGAAAAGACCCCATCAAAGTGGACGTTAATGGCGGGGGCTTTCCAGGGCAAGCGGGCGAGTATGTGCGCGGTGCCAAAGCAGGCGATTCCTTTGTCTTTACCAGTGTCAAAGCAAAATGTCCAGGCGATCAGGGGGGAGGCCGCCGTGTTAATGGCTTAGCATTTACAATTCGTTAAGAAACTACTTACTATACTAGACTATTCAACGTAAGGTTGTGTAATCTAGCATAGGGTTTGGTAGATTGCCAGCGTTCTTTGCTCTAGTAGCGAAGAACGTTTTTTATTTTTGTTAGAATAAAAAAGCGCCGCTTAAGCTTCGTTCCACAGCTCCACATAACGGCCTGCTTTGTCGTAGTGTTGTTGTTGAGAAGTAGGATTAAAGACCGAGCTACGCGCGCTGTTGCCAACGCCTGCAATGTACATCCAATTGCACCAATTCGAAGACACATCGTAATCCACCAAGTGTTGCTCATAAAAAGCAGCTCCCCAACGCCAATCAATCCCTAAATCGTGTATTAGATAACTCGCGGCATTTTGACGGCCTCGATTGCTCATATAGCCTGTAGCAACGAGCTCTTTCATATTGGCATTAATAAAAGGATGATCCGTTTGGCCTTGGTACCACCGTTTAAAAACAGCTTGATCCTCCTTGGTGCGGACATCGCGGCGGTTTTGAATGCCGCCCAATTGAAAAATAGCCGTTCCGTTTTTCTGGCTTACCCAAATGAAAAATTCCCGCCACAACAATTCAAAAAAGAGCCAGTAAGTGCTGTTATTTTTCTCGACCTGCCGTTCAAAATCCTGAATGGCATAATAGACCTGCACAGGCGATAGATTACCCAATGCCAAATAGGCCGAAAATTTAGAGGAGTAATCCGCTCCAATCATTCCGTTGCGCGTCTCCTTATAGCGTGCTAAGTTCTTAGTTTCCCAAAAATAGTGATTCAAGCGCTCCCAAGCGGCGGTCTCGCCACCGTGTAAGGGATGGGCAGTAGTTGGGTGCAGCGGCTGTTCTAAGCGCGTAAAGCTATCCCCTAAGCCCTCCTTATTATGAAAAGCATTGAAGACAGGATTTTGTGCCAAATCACGCACTTGCAGCGAAGCTTCTACCTTCTTTCTAAAAGAGGTATACGACTTGGGCATATTCCGAAACGGCAAATCCTCGGCGCTCAATAAAGTTTCGTCTTCAAAGGTATAGACTTTGGCGAGGGTGCAAAGGTGTGCCAGTCGTTGTTGTTCGTAAAAGCTTCGAGGGTAGGAGGTTACGACCTCCTCTAAAGCATAAGCCGTACAAATTTCCTCCAATCGTGCTTCTGTTTGCGCATTACCCCGCAGTAAAATCAAATCAATGTTCTTTTCGGCTAACCGCTCTTGTAATTCTAAGGCTGCTTCCAATAAAAACTTTCTGCGATAGCTGCCCATCGTTTGTTTGCTGTTATAAGCGTAGTCGTAGGCTTGATCGGGGATGACCAAGACGGGAACTACTTTCCAATAGTGCAAATAGGCATATTGTAAGGAAGGATTATCCCGCAAGCGTAGGTTGTTTTGAAAAAGGTACAAGCAGTCACCAGTTGTTTTTTCTTTGTCAGATGGAGGCACAGTAGTGTTGTTTTAATCGGTTCAAATAGTAGTAACAGTGTTGTTATAACAATTGGAAAGGAGAGCGGTTCAAGCAAATATGGCTCGTCTTTTTATGGATAGAAAATCTCTTTGAACCACTAGCGTTGAAAACAATAATAGCGGGCTAATAAAGAGAGGATGCAAGCGTATGTACGTGTTTATAGGTAATTAGTAATGTGCGTGTTTACAGGCTGTTATAGGAGTTAATAGTCACGTAACTTTGTAATGCAAAGAGAGACAAATACACTCTCCCATTTTATAAACACAAAATTATTGATACCATGAAAGATCTAACACAAGGGTTAGCCCTAATTATCCAAGAAAAAGTAGCCTTCGATGTCTTTGCCATCATTAGAGGAACCGTAGAAGCTTCTGTCTATGACAATGGAAGTAATGAATTTCCTACCCATGTAAAGGTAGAAACAAACGTAGGCGGAGGCGGTATGAACCTCACGCTATCAGGTAATCAAGTCATCAAGAAGGAGGTCAGCGGTATTTCTGTTACGGTTACCATTTCCAAATGGCAGCTAACGGAGCAAGAATTATCGTTCCACGTCAAAGGCGTTGCCCAAAAGAGCTTCTTCAAAAAGACGATCATTGACCGTAGCCTACGTGGTAATCGTCGCAATAAGGTAGTTTTTGAAGAACTGCTGGCATCTACCCATGAGCAATTAGAGGCCGCTGCCAAGTCCGAGCAAGGATAAGCCCTTCTAACATTGACAATGCCCTTCTGTTATGACAAAAGGGCATTGTTTTATTTTCGTTTAGCTATTTTATTGAAGGTGATCGCCTTTTGGCGGGAGCACTTGAAGCGCCCTTCGTCAAACGTACGCTTATTTTGGTGCTTGGTGCTGCGTCCCGAGACACGCGCCCGCCAGCGTTTAAAACTAGAGGCTTTCATTTGGCGGCGCATCAACTCGATGACTTGCGCCTCAGGCAACCCAAACTGAAATTCGATGGACTCAAATGTCGTACGGTCTTCCCAAGCCATTTCTATGATGCGGTCAATCTCCTCTTCCGATAACTCATTTAGATTTTGGTTGGGACTCGGCTTTGGACGTAGCGGTTGGCTCTTTCTTAGGGGCTCGTTTTTTTCTGGTGTTAGCATGTATTGTTAAGATTCGTTGTGTTTCTTTTTTAATAGTAGGGTCTTGGCGCAACGACCAAAAGGTCTTTCTAGCGCGCTGCCCCGTTTTTACAGCATCAATGATAGGAAAAGGATAAGCAGCGCCCAAGCGAAACCCGAGTCGTGCCGCTTCCATTGGTGGAAGCGCCCAAGGCTCGTGCACGTATTCGGCAGGCAAGGCCGATAATTCAGGTACCCATTCTTTAATAAAAATTCCTTCGGGATCGTGGTCGGTGGATTGTTTAACTGGATTGTATACCCGCACCGTATTAATACCAATCACACTGGCTTGCATTTGAATCTGCGGAAAGTGAATACCTGGTTCAAAATCCAAAAATAAAGCGCCCAAGTGATCGGCTGCGATGCGCCAATCTTGGAGCATGTGGTGGCAAAAAAACGAGACCAATAGGGCGCGCATTCTAAAATTAATATACCCTGTGTCAATCAAACAACGCATACAGGCATCCACTAAGGGGTAACCCGTTTGCCCTGTCTTCCATGCTTTGATGTGAGCCAAATTGTCTTTGTATTCTAAAATAGAAAAACCGCGATTCATTGGACGGGTTTGCATTTCTACTTCGTCTTCGAATTTCTGAATAAAGTGGCTGCGCCAACTAATACGGTCTACAAATGCCCGTAGCGCTTTACCGCGCGGATGTTCTTCGTACACTTTAAAAGTGGCTTGATAAATATAGCGCATTCCAATATGTCCCCAAGCCAAATACGGCGAAATACGGCTACAGCTTTGGCGGCTCTCTCGGGGTTTAGAAATATGATTTCTATAGGTGAGAAAACGCTTGCCCAAAAAAGAAGCTAAAACGCGCAATGCTAAGGTCTCGCCGCCGCGCTGAAATTGCGGGGGGGCGGTGTTAAACTGCTTGGTGTAGTGGCTCGCATCAAAGGCCTGTTGCAAGGCGGCAGGAAGGGCATAAAACGTCAGTTGGTCATAATCGGGGTTTTCTAAAGGCAACTGCATATAGCTATGCCAATCCGCATACCAATCTTCACGTGTAAAAACCGCGCGGCGAATGCCTTCTGTATTGATGTCTATCCAAGGAATGGCCTTTTCTTTTAAGAACTTTTTAACGGCTTTATCGCGGTCAAACGTCCATTGTAGTCCCGATTCTTGGCTAGAATAAAGGGCATTGATCGTTACGTTCTGTTGCAACTGTTGCAAGAAATCAACAAAATTCCCCTGTACGACTTGTACGTTTTGCGGATGTTGCTCTTTGAGCTGGCTATAAACATCGCGTAAGCCCTGTACCACAAAGCGCCAATGTCTTGGGCTGTAAATCGGCATGTCAATTAGTTCTTGCTCAAAGCAATAGACCAATAGAATCGGCAAGCCTTCTTGGGCTGCTCGATACAGTGGTGGATGGTCGATCAATCGAACATCGCGCTTGAGCCATACTATGTTAATGCGTTCTTTCATTCCTATTATAACGATTAAAAAAACGCAAAGTTTAACCTTTGTTACGAACCTAGGGAATCTTCTATTTTAAAATAAAGAGCAAGGGGGCTGTATCTTTTTGTTAAAATCTCCTTATGAAAAATAAACAACCCCTGCTACTACTCTTGCCTTTAGTAGTTAATAGGGAATTTTATAATTTATAATAAGAAGTACCAATGAAAAATAGCACTAAAATAGTGGGTTTGGCTCTTTTGGTCAGTGTGTGTGCGCCTTTTACACTTATTGCCCAGCCTGATCCAGCCGTTACGGAGTCTGGTAAGGTCAAAAAAACTACCCCTCGCGACAATTTTTACGACCGCTACTTACATACCGAAGAGCAGGTTTTACCTTATGATTATGTCCATGAAAAAGATGTCTTTTGGGAAAAACGCATTTGGCGGTTGATCGACATCAACGAAAAACGCAACCATATCTTCAAAGACCAAAACAACCCCTTTTTGAATGTGCTATTTGATGCCGCAGAGGAAGGGGACATTACCTTGTATCATGTCATGGATGATCAATTTTCAACCCCAATGACCCAAAGTGAAG
The DNA here is from genome assembly GCA_963837355.1 of uncultured Saprospiraceae bacterium. Lineage (GTDB taxonomy): Bacteria > Bacteroidota > Bacteroidia > Chitinophagales > Saprospiraceae > Aureispira. The sequence goes on from CAWIMY010000002.1 coordinate 1,073,256, forward strand.
TCAATGGGCTGCGTTTTTCCATTGATACAACGCTTATTTTTGATCCGATTACCTTCAAAGATTCTATGGTCGTGGTGCGCAATGAATTGAACTGGGAAGATATTAAGCAGTACCGTATCAAAGAGGTCTACTTTTTTGACGAAGAAACCTCTACGCTAAGCGTGCGGATTTTGGGAATCGCTCCAATAATCGAGCGGTTGGATGACAATGGCAATTATCTCAACTCAGGCCCCTTGTTTTGGGCTTATTACCCCGAAATGCGCCAAGTCTTGGCTCGTACCGAAGTTTTCAACCCGCACAACGATGCAGCACGGATGAGCTGGGAAGACGTGTTTGAAGCGCGTCTATTTGATAGTTACATCATCAAAGAAGGCAACGTCTATGACCGCCGCATCAAGGATTATGTCAACAACCCGATGGACATTCTATTAGAATCACAGAAAATAGAAGAGCGCCTATTTAATTTTGAACATGATCTGTGGAGTTATTAAAACATATCCTTGCAAAAGGAAGCATTGTATAAACCCTTGTAAAACTTGCTGTTAGCATTTTAGATGTTCTTCCTATTGGGAGAGCATCTTTTTTTGTACGCAAGAAAGTGGGTTTTTATTAAAATTTACATTGTTTTGGTGAAACAAAAGGGAGTAGGAATCGTATAAAGGGTAGAGTTGTTTAGGAGGACAACCAACAATTTGTTTTCTCTCATTTTTTCAGTCAAAACAGAATACCTTATGACAATTGCTAGTATTTCCCAACAGCGCCTTTGGCAGAGCAGTACTTATCATTTAGAAGAAGAATTTTTGCGGTGCAAAGAAACGACTGGTTGGAACCGTTTAGAGATTGATTTGCCCTACGAGGAAATTTCCAGAGACAAGTTTGTTTACCAACATTATTCTTACAAAGCCATGATTGCCGTGGGGGTACTCTGGATTTTGGGTTTAGGCAATGTATTGGGCATTATTGATGGCGCGTACGCTTTTTTGGGCTTGCCTGTTTTGTTGGCGAGCAGCACAGCTCTCTATGTGCTGTACCACCAAGGAAAAGCCGTCATTCGCTTGGGGCAAGGCTCTGAGTACGATTTGTTGTTCTTTTGTGATGACGAACACCGCGAAGAAGCCGAACAATTTGTAGATGCCTTGCTGGAAAAGCAGCGTATCTTTTTGATTGAAAAATACTGGAATTGCATAGACGATATAGATGATAAATTAGGCTACTTAGAGTGGCTGAAAAATAGAAATGTCATTGACTTGGACACCTTCAAAGTCATGCGCGAAACCGTAGGCCAGCAGTCTACAGGCAGTGTGTTGCCCATCGGTTTTCATCGCGAGCAACGCGCGTAAAGAATCGTTATAGTAGTTCTGTCGTGTGGCGGGGTGTGAGGAGTAGTGGTTAGTCGCTCCTTGCACCCGCCCTTTTTTTGTGGGAGTCGTATTTGTTGCATAGTTAAGGTAATACATACCAGTTGTTTTTGCAATTACTTTGTAGTTTTATAAACTTACTTTAATAAGTACTACTGTTGACTACAAACAGTTACTTTGTCAAAACGTACTCCTCGCTATGAAAAACACCATAAACGGTCTAAGAAACTTTTTCGCCTACTCTGGATCACAAGGAAAACCTATTTCTAGAAATGATTACTTTTTTGGCTATCCAATCTTCCGAGAATTAAGAAAGGAGGCACAGAAAAACAACTTTAAAAGGGTAGAAGAAACGCTCCAACAGCTCTCTTCCGATGAAATCACGCTCGCACTGGATTGCTTAACCCACCATACGCTGTATCCCTTTGGTCTAATAAAGTAAAGTGGCACTAAATTAACAGCAAAAAGAATCTAGAATGCTCAACGGCATCCTTTTTTTTATAATTTTACAACTTGCTCTATCGAAATTTTCTACGAATGACTTTATCCATAGTCTAATAAACGTACACCAGCCATGATTATACAATTCGGACTAGATTTAGAAGAACGTTGTAGCCCCAGTGAGATAGCGGGCGTACAGCAGGCGCTGGGGGTTAATGGCCTGATGGCGTACCTAGAAAAACACTTGGGGATGCGCAATCCTGATCGACAAGATTACTTGCGGTTTGAGCAATACCGCCAAATTTTGCGGGTGCATGCGCAATCTGCACCCCAATGCCTTTTATACGGCTTCTTTTGAAGCGGATGAAATCGCAACGGCGAGTGCCTTGTTGCAGCGCCGTGATGAGCTGTATTTGAGTGGATGGGACTTTGCGCGGGCAAAAGATATGCCTGTGCGTTTGCAAACGTTGTCGGAAATAGAAGCGCTGGTGCAATCGGGTTCCCCTGTTATTTTGCACGATGGCTTTGCCGAGCGCTACCGCCGTGTGTTGGAGGCCATACAGGAATTTCCTGTGCCTATGGAGAAAATCTACCTTAACGAACCACTAGAACTCTTGCCTCCGCATCTGCGGCATTTGTTAGAACAATTGAGGGACGCTGTAGGTATAATTTTAGAAGAAATTCCTGTCGCCTATACCGAGCAAGCAGGCGATTTACAGAATTTACAGCGCGCTCTACTCAAAGAGAAATACGACAAAGGAGTCGTTAAAGCTGATGGTTCCTTGTTAATTATCAAAGCCAAGCGCGAGACCTTTGCGGCGGAGTATTGGGCCAAAATCTTCAAGGATAATCCTACTTATCGCCCTGTCTGCTTAATTCCCAATAAAAACCGCGCCTTAGACAACAGTTTGATTCAAGAGGGGTTTCCGAGTTTTGGTATTGCTTCGGAGTCTATTGCTCGCCCCACCCTTCAAATTCTAAAACTCGTCAGTACCTTCCTTTGGAAACCTATAGATCCCTACAAAATTTTAGAGTTCGTTTCGCTGCCTAATACGCCCATTCACAAGCGCTTATCTAGAGGCATCGCCAAAACCATGGCACAAAAACCGGGCTTGTTTAGCGGAAGCTGGAACGCGATGGTACGCCAGTTTTTTGATGACTACGAAACGGAAATTGCCGAGCTAGAGGGGCAGGAACAAAGTTAGGCTACAAGAAGAAAAAGATAGTGTCCAAGAGGCTTATCGCTTTTGGTTTAATCGCCGCCGCTACGACACTACCCAAGCCGTACCCAAAGCCGAAGTAGTCGAAATTTATCGTTATGTCGCCAATTGGGCCTCTAAACAAGAGGAAGAAAATAAAAAAACGATTGATAAGCTCCAAAAAAGCATCAAGCGCGCCCGCTCCCCTTATGAGGAGGAAGTCAAGAAAAACCAGCGCTACAAGGACGATTTGCAAAATGCCTTGCCTGCTTTGGAGGCGTTGCGCATACAGTCGGGTAATTTGGTGCAAGTCTTAGAGTCGTTGCCCGAACAAGACCGCGTATTGCCTTATTTGCGCCTAGAGCGCTTAGTGCGAACGATCAATGAGCCTGCGGCGGTACGGTTTAGAGCCGAAGAAATGGGACACTTGCCCTATGTACACCAGTCGAGTGCCATTGTACGCCCTGTGCCACAGGTGTTTTGGTGGAATTTTGTCCACGCGGAGCGCGAAACGGGCTTTGCGCGTTGGTACCCAACGGAGCGGGACTATTTAGAAGCCCAGCACTTAAAGTTGGAAACGCCCGCCCAAGAAAATGCGCGTTTTCTTTGGCAACGCATGCAGCCCCTACTCAAAGCACAGGAGCGCTTGGTGCTGGTGATCCCGCAATATATTGAGGGCAACGAACAGTTGCCGCACCCGCTTTGGGGGGATTTGTGCGCGGCCTTTGGCGAAGACAATCTAAAACAAATTACGGTAGATTTGGATGCTGACCCCGAAAGTGCTTTTCTAGCAGCGCAACGGTTTAAATTGCCGTCTTTGATGGCCATGCCTGCCGCGCCATTGAGCAAACCTAAGCCTTATTTTCAGTTGCCGAGCGGCAACCACATCCAACAAGCAGAGCGCGAATCTTTTTCCAGTATGGACAGCTTGCTGTACTATCCCTACCAATGGGTGTTTCGTTATCAAATAAAATTTAGCCGCGCGGCGATGCTGAGTGTCGTGAACGAGCGTCGTTTGGAAGGCAATATTGCCCACCGTTTGTTGGAGGGCTTGTTTACCGAAATACAAAACAGCGGTAGCCATTGGACGAAAGAGGATGTACACGATTGGATTGGCGCACAAGCGCAGGATTTACTGGAGCGAGAAGGGGCAGTATTGCTAATGTATGGACAAGAAGCCAAGCGGATTGGGTTGGTGTATAAAGTACAACAGGCAGCTTGGACCTTGGTGATGGCAATTCAAAACAACGGATGGGAGATTCACGGCATCGAGTATCCTATTTCTGGCCATGTAGCGGGACGGCCTTTGGTGGGTGTTGCTGATTTGGTCTTGCAGCGCAGAGCGGGTAAGGAAAAAGCCATTGTAGATTTGAAGTGGGGCGGCAAAACTTTTCATAAAGATAAGCTCAAAAATGGCGAAGATTTGCAACTGGTTATTTATTCCAAATTGTTGGATGGCGAAGAAGAATGGGCGCACACTGCTTATTTTATTATAGAAAGTGCCACCCTTGTCGCCCGCAATCGCTTGGCTTTTGACAGCGCAGAAATTACTACGCCTGCGGTTGATAATTTTCAAGAGAAACACCAACAAATTTGGAATAGCCTTCAAGAAACCTACAAATGGCGCATGACACAGGTAGAGCAAGGCCAAATTGAGGTGCGTACCAAGGATACTGTCCAAGAATTACAGCTTTTGCAAGAAGAGCAAATGGATATGGCTACCGCTATGGCTTTATTAGAAATGAAAACCGACGATGCACGCTACGATGATTATCAAGTATTGATCCATCGCGTACAATAGAAAAAATCGCGGGCTTCTTTTGTAATTGCTCTGTCTTATTGTGGGGGCTTTTTGTTACCTTTGGCAACTTAGTTGGCTATTTTTTGCTTGTTATAAGAACAAGCAGAATGGCCGCTTTTTTGATAGAACAAACTCCCACTACGGTTATGAAGAAGTTATTTTTGTTGGATGCTTTTGCATTAATTTATAGAGCTCATTTTGCGTTTGTTAAGCGCCCTATGATTAACTCTAAGGATATGAATGTTTCCGCCGTTTTGGGCTTTACCAATACCTTATGGGAGTTGTTGAGCAAGGAACAGCCGACACATATTGCCGTGGTTTTTGATTTGCCTCAGCCGACCTTTCGCCACGAAATGTACGAGCCCTATAAAGCTAATCGAGAAAAACAGCCCGAAGACATCACCTTAGCGTTGCCTTACATCAAGAAAATAGTGAAGGCCTTTAATATTCCCGTAGCTTCTTGCGTGGGGTATGAAGCGGATGATGTGATTGGAACGCTGGCCAAGCAGGCCGAAAAAGAAGGCTTTCAGGTGTATATGATGACACCCGATAAGGATTATGCCCAGTTGGTTTCTGAAAATGTATTCTTATACAAACCTGCTCGCATGGGCAACAGCATCGCTGTTTTGGGAGTAGAAGAAGTCTTAGCCAAATGGCAAATCAAACGCATCGATCAAGTGATTGATATTTTAGGATTGCAGGGAGATGCCGTAGATAACATCCCAGGTATTAGAGGCGTAGGGGCTAAAACAGCGGTAAAACTACTGGAACAATTTGACAGCATTGAAGGTATTCTAGCCAATACCGATCAACTCAAAGGAAAGCAACGAGAAAAAGTAGAAGCGGGCCGCGCGGATGCCTTGTTGTCCAAAGAATTGGCTACCATTAAGTTGGATTGCCCGATTCAGTTTGATGCTAAAAGCTACGAGTTAGAGCCTTATGACCGCGATAAGTTACAAGAATTGTTTGCAGAGTTGGAATTTAGAACCCTAGCCAAGCGCATCTTGGGATCGGAAAGTGGCCTAGCACCCGCCAAGCAAAAAGACTTATTTGGAAACACCATTGGAAACACCATTGCTAGTAAGATTAGCCGCTCTGCTAAACAAGTTAGCGCTACCCAAACAGCAACCATCGAAACGGTGGAGCACAACTACCAGCTCATCGAAACAGCGGAACAACGCGCCACACTTATCAAAACCTTACAAAAAAGCTCCATTTTCTGTTTCGATACCGAAACTACAGGACTGAATACCAGTGAAGCAGAATTGGTAGGCATTGCGTTTAGCATCAAAAAAAACGAAGCATTTTATGTGCCGCTGCCTGTCGATCAGGTAGAAGCAAAAGCGGTTATTGGGGAGTTTAAAGCGGTTTTAGAAGATCCAGATATTGAGAAAATTGGCCAAAACATTAAGTACGATGTGTTGATGTTGCGTTGGTATGATATCCATGTGCAAGGCAAATATTGGGACACGATGATTATGCACTATTTACTGGCTCCCCACAACCGCCACAACTTAACCTATTTGTCCGAAACTTACCTCAATTATACCCCCGTTGCCATTGAATCTTTGATTGGCAAAAAAGGAAAGAACCAACTCACGATGCGCGACGTGGAGGGCGAAAAAATAAAAGAATACGCAGGCGAGGATGCCGATATTACTTGGCAAATTCAACAAATTTTGTACAAAGAATTAGCCGCAGAGCCCGAATTGTTGCAATTGTACGAAGAAATAGAAGAGCCATTAATAGATGTTTTAGCAGAGATCGAATACCACGGGGTCAACTTGGATGTGCCGTTTTTGAATGAATACTCGCTAGTATTGGATCAGCAAATTACAGAAATGAAGGCGCAAATCTATGCCGCTGCTGGCTTAGAAAACTTTAATTTGGATTCGCCCAAACAAGTAGGCGAGGTGTTGTTTGGGAAACTAGAAATTCCCTATCGCTGGCGCAAAACCAAGACAGGACAATATTCTACCAACGAAGAAAAGCTCTCCGAATTGGCCGTCAACCATGAGATTGTCGCCAACTTGCTGCGCTACCGCTCCTTGGCAAAATTGAAATCAACTTACGTGGATGCCTTGCCTCGACTAGTCAGCTCTCGTACGGGCCATTTGCACAGCTCTTTTAACCAAGCGTTGACGTTAACAGGGCGCTTGAGTTCTCAAAATCCCAACTTGCAAAATATTCCTGTTCGTACAGAAATGGGGCGTGAGATTCGCAAAGCGTTTATACCCAAAGATGACAACCACACTTTACTGGCGGCGGATTATTCGCAAATCGAACTGCGCTTAGTCGCTGAAATTAGTGGAGATGAAGCGATGTTACAGGCCTTTCAGGATGGCTTGGATATTCACACCGCGACGGCCTCTCGCATCTATGGGGTAGGCTTGGACGAAGTGACTAAAGAAATGCGCTATGGCGCTAAGACGGTCAACTTTGCTATTGTTTATGGAGCAGGTGCAACCAATTTAGCTAAGAGTTTGGGCATTCGCCGTGCAGAGGCGACCCACTTGATTGAGCAATATTTCAATGAGTTCAAGGGCCTCAAACAGTACATGGAATCTGTGGTGGAACAAGCCCGTAAAGATGGCTATGTGACCACGCTCAAAGGCCGTCGCCGTTATCTTCGAGACTTGGATTCGCGGAACTCAATGGTGCGTTCGCACGCCGAGCGCAACGCGATCAATACGCCTATTCAGGGAACTGCTGCCGATATGATTAAGATTGCTATGATTCATATTTATAAGGCAATACAAGAAGAAGGGCTGGGACTAAAAATGATTTCGCAGGTGCATGATGAATTGATTTTTGATGTGCCCAAAGAAGAATTGGAGCGTGCTAAAGTACTGATTGAAGATAAAATGAAATATGCCTTGCCCAATTTGAAGGTGCCTATTTTGGTAGGAATGGATACAGGGGATAACTGGTTAGAGGCGCATTAGGAAAAGTGGAGAAAGAGGGAATTATTATAGGGAAAACACCGTTTAAGAAAGAAGTGACTGTATTAAAAAGACAAAAAGGTGCTTACCTATGAACAAGCAAGAATTGACCAATCAAGTAATGGAGCAATTGGCGAATGACAAAGATATTATGGCTTTTGTTGCGCAGCTTCGTACGGCCATTAATAAGACTAACTCCTCTAGTGTGCAAGAAGGCACCCTCGTGTATCGCCGCAGGGAGGATAGCGAGGAATTTATTACCCCTTCTTCTGCTTCTGATTGGCAACAAGCTTGCCTGGACATCTTGCGCAAAACCGTGCAAACGACCTTAGATGTGGTAGAGCCTGAAACAACAGAAACCGTTCAGCGCGAGCAATTGATTGCGCAGAGTTTTAACCGTTTTGATGAAGTTTACAAGGCCCTTTCCTAGTTATGAAATTTATAAAACGCGCTGATGTGTTGGCGTTCAATAAAGCCGTCATTGAAAAATATGGCGGCTCTTTTTTTGGGGTGGATAACCTAAAGGTTGCGCCACCATTGGATTACTTGTTGGAGTTGTGCCAAAACAATGTAGTATTTGGGCAACCACAATATCCTACTGTCGTGCATGTCGCTGCCTTATTGTTATTCAAATTGGTAACTAGTCATGTTTTTAATGATGGGAATAAGAGAACAGCTTTGTTGACCAGCGATTACTTTTTGCTACGCAATGGGTATCAATTTAAGGGGCATCTACAAGCTGTGGCAACTGCCACTACTACTGTTCCTAGAAATAAGAAGATAAAAGGGGATTTACTCTTGGAGCAATTGATTCAAGAAATTGCCCAAAGCCACCACCAAATTACCTACGACGAAGTCTTCTTATTCTTACAAGAAAATACCGAAGTGGCTGCTTAGTCTTCCCCTTCTACCACTGCTTTTGTCCCAAAATAACTTGGAAAATAATGCTCAAAGAAATTGGAGGTCAGCAAGTGCGCTGGATCGTACTTTTCCTTCAACGCTTTAAATTCTGCTAGGGCAGGGGCGTACATTTGCTCTAGTAAGTTGGGTTGGATAAAGCAATTTTTAGATAAATTCAGGGAGCCTGCCAATTCCAGTGCCAGTAGATTGAGTTGGTGGTAACAGGCCATTAAATCCTCGCGGTTGGTCTTCTCCATAAAGGTGGTGTTGACATAAAAACCAGCCGTATCGCGAGAACAGGAAAGTACAAAAGGCAATTCGTCTTGTGGAATGTGTAGGACATCAAACATAAAAGCCTGCAATTGATACTGTGCTATTAATTCGTAGACCTTTTTGGTAAAAGTCGTTACGCGCTCTTCTCCGATAGGAATGAAATAAGAGTTTTGATACAGTTTGGGCTCATAGCCCCAGCGCTGAAAAAAACGGCTGAATTTCTTAGACCATCGGTAATCGGGCTGTGCCCAAAAAAGCCCATACCGTGGCGCAGATAAGTTTTTGAGGAGCAAGCGCTTAGCTGGAGCTTTGTCCTTTTCATAGACCAAAACGCGGTCAACTAGCGTAGGAAAAAAACGAATCAAGCCGCTGGCTAGCGTTGCCAGTTGTCGGAAGAAGCCATTGATAACAACAGGTTGATTAGTCCGCTCATAACTACAATTGTAAACGGTAAATTTTGGTACGCCCTTTTCTCGATAAAATAGCGCTCCTTGCCCTTTAACCTGCTCCAACTGGCTCAAATCCTTGATTTTGCGCTGATCCAAGTGATCTTCTAAGGTTTCTACGTGCTCATAATCCTCTATGGAGAACTTAATCTTGAAGTCGCGCTTAACGGGAAGGACACGATAGGTAATGTCTATAATAAATCCTAATAGACCTAAACCAGCAATAACTCCCAAAAATAAATCGGAATGTTCGTCTCTAGAACAGGTGACCAGTTCGCCTGCTGTGGTCATTAAGGTAATGGAGATACAATGATTAGATTCCTTGCCCACACCAGGCGACCACATACTATAGGAGTTGATGGATAAGGTACCGCCCGCAGTGGGAGCAGAACCAGTAACGCAAGTATAGAGTAGGCATTTTTTAGCGTAAGCAGCATCAAAAATAGCCCCCCAACTCGCGCCACTCCCTGCCGTAAGCAACCCCTGCTCCGCATCGCATTCAATGCGGTCAAAGTGGCGCATCGAAATAACTACATCCTGACTAGCATTCTGCCGATCAAAGGAATGAAAGGAGCCTGCGGGCGTTACTCGGCGGCCATTGATACGGCAAAAAGCCAAAATTTCTTGTAACTCTTCTACCGTTTTGGGATAAAAAACCTCAGCAGTAGAGGTGTAAATATTGCCATAAGAATGATATGTTTCTGTTTTTCCTTTCATAAATAAGCCTTAATGCTGGACATATACCACACACTTCGTTTCAAAAAAATCTTCTTCAAAAAAATCTTGCATGGGGTGTATTTCTGTGTAGGCACGTTTGCCTAAGGCTTTAGTTTCTTCTGCCGCACGGTCGATGCCTTTGAGTCGCCCAAAGGCCGTTGGGTTGGCCGTGTTGGTGCTTGTTGCTAATCAAGCGATGCGTCCAAGTGACCAGCTGTGGCAAAATGGCTACGGCGCGCGTTACCACAAAATCAAACTTTTCTTTGACCTCTTCAGCACGAATTTGTTGGCTACGCACATTCTGCAAACCAATGGTATCGGCAATTTCCTGCGTCACTTTTATTTTTTTTCCAATAGAATCGACTAAGAAAAAATCGACTTCGGGAAATAAAATTGCTAAGGGAATACCAGGCAAGCCGCCACCTGTTCCCAAATCTAAAATATGGCTACCAGGATTGAACTGCATGACCTTTGCCAAGCCCATTGCGTGTAGAATGTGGTGGACATAAAGGTTGTCAATATCCTTACGGGAAATGACATTGATTTTGCTGTTCCAATCACGGTAAAGTGGCCCCAACTGTTCGAGTTGGCCAATTTGTGTATCGGTAAGGTCGGGGAAATAGCGCAATAACGGCTCCATAAGCTAGATAGCGTGTTTTTTGTATAATTTGGTGAGCGTATCCGCCAACTGGCGATCTTTGTCGGTGACTTGGTTGCCTGCATCGTGCGTCGTTAGGCGAATGGTAACTTTGTTGTACACATTTTCCCATTCGGGATGGTGGCCTTGCTGTTCGATGTGAAAAGCAGCTTCTGTCATAAAGCCAAATGCTGATATGAAGTCTTCAAAGGTACACGTCGCCACTAGGTAGTTGTCTTTTTCTTTAAACATAACAGGAAGTATTTAAAAGATGATGTAAAAGAATTTGTCTTATAATAATGCTAAACAACATTGGGCTAATTCTCGTTCATTTGGCGCAGCAGCGATGGCGGTAGGTTTTACCCCTAACTGTCGCAAAGCGCGGGCAGTTGTTTGCCCAATGGCTACTACCGCTTGCGTTTCTAACGCCGTATAATGTTGGTAATAAGCTTGTGCATTGAGTGGACTAGTAAAGACTAAAATAGTACAAACGGGCAGATCAAGCACTTTTTTGGGACGGTTGTTATAAACTGTTATGGTCTGTGTCTTTACTTGCTCGCCCAGCAGCGTGGCCACCGATTGCCGCGAGTGTTGCGCTTGTACAAAACAGACCCGCGTTCCCGTCGCTACTTCCAAAAAAGCGGCGGCGGTCGTTTCGGGAGCACCCGTCCCTACAAAATCTGCCATCTGCCCAAACTGCGCGGCCAGGTATTCGGCGGAAGCCTGTCCCAAAACGGCTACCCGAGGCGCAGGCACGAGTGTTTTTAAGGTGGACCACCCATACTCTAGACCTTTCTTACTATAAAAAAATAACCAGTCGCAAACAGGTAAAGGCTCTACGGGCAATGCTTCAAATTCAATAAGCGATTGTGCTTCTAGCAGGGCGTGTTCTGTCAACAGCGCCCGAAATGGACTATCGGAACCCAATGCCCTAGAAATGAAAATCCGTGGTAGCACTGCCATGCTTTACAGGTCTTGCCCTTCCATCAATTGGCCGTGTAAGCGCTCTGATAAGTTGTGGGTAGTACTAGACGACAAATGCACCCGTTTGAGCGGTTGCTTGATACCACCTGAGAGAATACCCCAAGCATGAAAGTAGCCCATTTGATCTTGCTCACAATATACCCCTAAAGGCAGATGACAGCCGCCGTCTAATAAACGCAATACTTTGCGCTCCACATTGGTGCGTTGTAACACTTCTCCATTGTGGATTTTTCTCAAAATACGACGCACGGGCATGTTATCGGCTTTTGTTTGCCAAGCCAACACTCCTTGCGCGGGGGCGGGCACAAATTCTTTGGGATTGAGGCGAATGGTGTGAAAATCGCTCAAATCCAATTCTAACCGCTTGAGCCCTGCCATTGCTAAAACAATCGCATCAAATTGGCCCTCTTGTAGTTTGCGCAAACGGGTCGGCACATTGCCGCGAATGTCTTTTAAGATTACATCTTCGCGCATGGAATGGAGCAGGGCTTTGCGCCGTGCAGAAGAGGTTCCTACTACAGGATTGCTAGGCAAATCCAAGAGCTGGGTACTATCGACGCGTTCTTTGCGCACCACTAAGCAGTCAGCGGGATCTTCGCGGTACGAAATCGCTGCCAAACACAAACCGTCGGGCTGTGTTGTAGGCATGTCTTTCATCGAATGTACGGCCAAATCAATACTGCCTGCCAACAATTCGTCTTCAATTTCTTTGGTAAAAAAACCCTTGCCTTCTAGTTTGTCAAAGCTCAAATGCTGGACGCGATCACCCTGTGTTTTGATGATTTTGAGTTCAGAAGCGATGCCCAATTCGTTTAGGCGGTCTTGTGTAAAATATGCTTGCCAGAGTGCGAGTTTACTCCCTCTTGTTCCTATAATTAGTTTATCCATAAATCCTTACATACTAGTTTGAGGGGACAAGATAAGGCTTTTGGAAGGAACCGCCAATTTGTAGCGCTGCTGCGTCTGCCATGAGAACAAAATAAAACCTATTTATAACAATTCTTTTTTAGTAAAGCATCAATGTAGGTGTTTTTTAGTAAAAAGTAACCTACTAAACGATTAATACCAAACGCTCACTTCCTCCAACGGCTTGCGCTGAATATTGGGAACCGTCGCTTCCTCGGCAGCATAGCCAACAGGAATCAGCAAAATTGCTCGTTCATTTTTGGGACGCTCGAGCAATTGCTCTAAGAAATTCATAGGGCTAGGCGTATGTGTCAAGGAACATAACCCTGCTTGGTGAATGGCTGCCAGCAGAAACCCCGCTGCTAAACCCACCGATTCGTTGACATAATAATTTTTGCGTTTGCCTTTTGGGGCAATGTCGTAGGCTTTTTTGAACACAGCAATGAGATAAGGAGCGTCTTCTAAAAATGGTTTGTGCTCGTCGGTGCCTAAGTGCGCCAAGTCATCCAACCACTCTTGTGACATGCGCTCGGTATAGTTTTTTAATTCTTCTTTTTCGGCGGCTATTCTAATTTTGCGTTTCATTTCTGGGGAATGAACGACGGCAAATGTCCAAGGTTGTTTGTTGGCACCAGAAGGGGCGGTAGAGGCGGTACGAATAATGTTTTCAATGACTTCCTTAGCTATGGGACGCGTGGAGAAATGGCGCACGGTACGGCGTGTTTTCATTTCCTCGTAAAAGGTTTTGGCATTGTGGGCGAGTTGATCTTCGGTCAAAATAGGGCGGCTGTGTGCAATAAAATCAGACATATAGAGTGGAGCTAAATGGTCGTTAAGAAGAAATAGAACGCGCATCGGTTTGTAACCGATGATTATAATAATAAACAGCTAAGACAGTCAACGCCCAACCGCAGGCTAAACTAATGTTCAATACAGTCCCGTCATCAATAGCCGTGAATAATAGTATATAGGCAATTAGGCGAATGGTTACAATACCCAATCCCATGGCATACGTATAGCGGGTAAATTGCTCATGGGTCGCAATATCGCGTTGTTTAATGGCTGCCCAAGCGCGATAAGTAAAATAAAGCATCGCTGCGGCGGCGATGGCTACAATAATCGTTTCTGGAAATCCTCCAAAAGGGATAAACCAAGCAAAAATAAACCCTGAAATAGCCGCTGTCAAACAAAAAACAAAGTAGATTTTACCCAATAAGCGATGTAGTGAAAGGTAGTGCCGCCTGAATTTTTTATTGAATTGGAATAAACCAATGACTAGAAAAATAGCTCCGAATAAGCGATGAGTGAGCTCTGTCCAAGAAAAACTTGCTAGACGCAGGCAATGCTTCTGTTGTATACGCTGTGTCGTATAACAATAGACTGATTTGATGATGCCAAGCCGCAGGCATCAAATAAGGACTAAGGCAAAAATAAAGCCCTAAAATCGTAAAAAAGATAGCTATTTTATAACCTAAACGGCCAAGTTCTGGATTACTTATTGTCATAGTAGAACGATTTTACAGAGACAAAAGGGAAGTAGGGGCTCTAAAATGCTTTTTAGTGAACAGGCGTTTTTAAGGTCGCCAAGACTTGCAATTCTTCAGCAGCGGTATCTATGGCACCCAATCGTACAGGAACCAATTGATTCACCAAACTGGCATCGTGTGGCAGCGCTACTTTTATGTAATTGGCCGTAAAGCCAAACATCTGTCCATTTGTTTCCTTCGCTTCTACTAGGGCGACTTGCTCGCTGCCTTCATGCTGCTGGTAAAAATGGCGGCGTTTTTTGACTGATAGCTGGCGCAATTGCTCGTTGCGCTCTCGGCGAATGTGAACGGGACTACGTGCGGCATTTCGGCAGCGGGCGTATTGGCGCGCTCTGAATACGTGAACACGTGCAAATAAGAAATGTCTAAGTCCTCTACAAACTGCTGCGTTTCTCTAAAATCTTCGTCCGTCTCGCCAGGGAAGCCAACAATAACATCGACCCCAATACAACAGTGGGGCATCACTTGACGAATAGCGGCCACGCGATCCGCGTATAGTTCGCGCAAGTAGCGGCGGCGCATTGCGCGCAATTGTTTGTTATTGCCCGATTGCAAAGGAATGTGAAAGTGCGGTACGAAGCGCTTCGATTGCGCGACAAATTCTATGATTTCTTGCGTGAGCAAATTGGGTTCAATAGAAGAAATACGGAAACGCTCAATGCCTTCTACCTCGTCCAAAGCGCGGATTAAATCAATAAACAAAGCTTCCTTTTTGGGCTTTCAAGCCTTCAATTACCTCCGTACCATTCCCAAAGTCGCCAATATTGACGCCTGTTAAAACGATTTCTTTGATGCCCATCGCGGCAATTTCACGGGCATTATCGACAATACTTTCTACGGTATTGCTACGGCTAGCTCCACGCGCTTGTGGAATCGTACAAAAGGAGCAATTGTAATTACAACCATCCTGCACCTTCAAAAAAGAGCGGGTACGGTCGCCAAATGAAAAGGCATTGACAAAAATATTAGCTTCTTTGACATCACCCGCCACTACTAATCCCTTGGAAGGCGACTTGGATAAATCGTCGATGTAGTCTAGAATGCGGAATTTTTGTGCCGCACCCAAGACCAAATCCACTCCAGGAATCTCCGCAATTTCATCGGGCTTCAATTGAGCATAACAACCCACTACGACCACCAACGCATCAGGCGATTGGCGCAGGGCTTTTCGGACGGTTTTGCGGCATTTCCGATCGGCAAAATCCGTGACCGAACAAGTGTTGATTACATAAATATCTGCGGGGTCTTTAAAGGGCAGCTCTTGATAACCTGCTCCTTCAAAAAGGCGGCCCATGCTAGAAGTTTCCGAGTAGTTTAATTTGCAGCCTAAGGTATGAAAGGCAACGGTTTTTGGTGTAGCCACGGCGATTTTATTATTACAATACTAACAAAAACAAGCGTTTGCCCATACAAATCTACGAACGCTTGGAATAGACCACAAAAATACGATTTTTTGCAAAACTCTCCTAATTTCAGCGGGTTAAGGCAAATCGTGCCATTGGTCTTGGGCGGCTAGCAAGTAGTAATCCAGCAGCACCAAAGCGGCCATACATTCTACAATCGGTACCGCTCTAGGAACTACGCAAGGGTCGTGCCGTCCTTTGCCCGTGACCGTAGTGGGTTGGCCGTGAATGTCTACAGAGGGTTGCTCTTGCATTACAGTAGCAACAGGTTTGAAAGCCGTTCTAAAATAGATAGGCATTCCATTGGAAATACCACCTTGCACGCCTCCCGAATTATTCTGATGGGTACGAATGTTTCCTTGATCGTCTAGTTCAAAATGGTCATTGTGCTCAGAGCCATTCAGAACGACACCTGCAAAGCCAGAACCATATTCAAAGCCCTTACAGGCATTGATGCTCAACATGGCTTTGCCCAATTCGGCATGTAAGCGATCAAAAATAGGCTCCCCTAACCCAACAGGACAGCCTTCAATAACACAACTAACTACGCCGCCAGTGGTGTCGCCTTGTTTTTTAATGTCTTTTATGTAAGCCTCCATTTTGGCGGCTAAGGCCAAATCGGGACAGCGCACAGGCGTTTGTTCTAGGGTAGAAAAATCTAGCTCGGCGTAGTTTTTTTCTAGGACGATGGGGCCAACTTGGCTGACGTAGGCGCGGATTTGAATGCCTTTTTGGGCTAATAGCTGCTGGGCAATGGCTCCTGCGGCTACACGCGAAGCCGTTTCGCGAGCAGAGGAGCGACCGCCGCCTCGATAATCGCGGTTGCCGTATTTTTCGTGGTAGGTATAATCGGCGTGCGAGGGACGAAATTTATCTTTGATGTGGTCGTAGTCGCGTACTTTTTGGTTGGTATTGGCAATAAAAAGTGTGATGGGGGTGCCTGTAGTTTTGCCTTCAAACATACCTGACAAGATTTCGAATTCATCGTCCTCTTTGCGCTGGGTGACAATTTTGGACTGGCCTGGCTTACGGCGGTCGAGTTGGTATTGTACCTGTTCCCAATCAATAGAGACACCCGCAGGACAGCCGTCAATGACTACGCCAATACCGCGTCCGTGTGATTCGCCAAACGTAGTAATTTTAAATAATTTGCCGAAGCTATTGCCAGCCATAATGCGTTTGGTTCTGTTGTTATAAGAAGCATAAAATAGGAATAAGCGAGATGGGAGCGGGCTTACTTTGTGGTTAAACGTTTGGAAGTTGGTTGTGTTGATAAAAATCCAAGGCTTCTTCAACGAGTTCTTTAGTTACGTTGACGTTGATGGCAATGGTGCCGTCGGCGCGTAACAAAGTAAAGGCGACTTGCTCGTGGCTATTTTTTTTGTCTTGTAAAATGAGCCGCCAAATGGCATTGCGATCCAACTGTGCCAAGTCGTAGGGGGCATACAGGTTGCGAATATACGCATCTAATGCTTTTAATTCCTCTATTGGCCAGTCCAACAAACGGTAGCTCAAATACGCCGCCATCAAGGTGCCTATTGCGACGGCCTCTCCATGCAACAAGGGCTCTGAGGTTTCCCAACTTAGGCTTTCGATGGCGTGGCCAATGGTGTGCCCTAGGTTGAGCTGTTTGCGCAAGCCTTGTTCTAAGGGATCCTGTGCAACGATGTTTTTTTTCACGCCAATAGATGCGGCAATACTTGTCGGCCAATCCTGTGGGGGAAAAGTAGCGGGGAGGAATTCGCGCCAAGGCATATCTTGTTGTAGGAGGGCGTGCTTGATCATTTCGGCATAGCCGCTGTACAATTCCTCCGTTGGAAGCGTGGCGAAAAAATCGGGATGTAAATAAACGGCTTGGGGGGCAGCAAATAAACCAATGCTGTTTTTGACCCCTTCAAAATCAACACCTAGTTTGCCGCCTACGGAGGCATCCACTTGCGCGAGCAGGGTCGTCGGTATTTGAATGAAGTCCAAGCCTCGTTTAAAGGTAGCCGCGCAAAAACCGCCCATGTCGCCCAAGACTCCGCCGCCCAAATTAAGCACCACGGCTTTTCGGTCGATTTGAAGGGCCATTAGCTGTTGCCAAATAAATTGACAGGTGGCGATGGTTTTATGTTGTTCGCCCGCAGGAACTACAATAACAGCAGGATCCCAAGTGGCGATGGCTGCTTGTAGAATAGGCCAACAGTGCTGGTGGGTATTGGTATCCACCAGCACTACGACCTTGGAGTAGTCGGCAGCGCGCAGTTGTTGGTTCAACTGTACAAACGCAGCCGATTCTACGGTAACGGGATAATCCAGTAAGTCGATCATGAGACCGTACTCAATAAGCTGTTCATAGAAAAAGCCTGTCCGTCTTCGATGGTAACACCATTGTTGACTAATTGACCAACCAAAGATTCTAATTCAACTAAGCTGTGGTATAATTGCTCATAGCTGTCAATAATAAAATATTGCGCTTGGAATTGGTTCTTGATGTACGGCGTTTCTAAGATGTGCGCCAAGTCAAAGGCCAAGTGGATGGGTTCTTCGCTTAAAGAATAAACGGACTCCCCTGGAGAAGACAAAATGCCTGCACCATAGATTTTGAGGTGGCCTTGCTCGCGGATAAGGCCAAATTCTACGGTATACCAATAGATTCTTGCCATCAATTCTACCGCTGTGGGAGAGTCGATGTAGCGCAAGGCAATTTGGCTTAAGCCTGTTAGAAACTCAGCAAAGTGCGGCTCACTTAACAAAGGCACGTGGCCAAATACGTCGTGAAACATATCGGGCTCTTCGATGTACTTTAATTGGGCGAGGCTGCGCATCCAAGTGGTGGCAGGAAATTGGCGTTGGGCCAGCAGCTCAAAAAATGGTTTGTTGTCGATGATCCCAGGAACCGCATAAACTTGCCAACCCGTGAGGGCGTGCAAGGCTTCGTTGATTAGGTCGAAGCGCGGGATGTGGGTGGGAGAGAATTGGACGGTTTCAATTCCCTGTAGATAGGTAGAAGTAGCACGGCTAAGTAGTAAATCTATTTGCTTGCCATAAAGCAAGGCCCATACTTGATGGTGCTCGTCGGTGTATTGCTCGTATTCCTGTCGCATAATATAATGAATGAAGATTGAGCATTCAAATATAGGATAGTCTATGAGAGAAACCAATTTTTAGCACTTAAATACATTCCATTTCGATTATTTCAGACAATTGTACGACCAAGTAGACTTTTTGAGGAAGGGAGGGTCGGTAAAAGTACCGTGCAGCAGTTTTTTGAAAAAAAATGAAAAAAAATCAACGGCGATTAAACCTTTGGGATGGGGAGCGCTCTAAGGGGTGTAGCTACGAAAGGAGCACCCTTAAAATGACTTTCAAGGCGTAGCATTAAAAAAAGAAAACAAAAATACACAACAATGAGAAATGTAGGAATGATTGGGTTATTAGTAGTTTTATTAGTAACTGTAGGTTTGGCGCAAGGCCGCCATGAGCACAAAGGAAAAACAAAATTAAGCCCTGAAGCTAAAACGGCTCTAAAGGAATTTCACAAAAACGAAGTGTATCCTGCTAAGAAAGCCTTGCACGATAACTTTATGGGACAACTATCTGCGGAAGACCTAGCTTTTGTAACGGCTAAGCGCCAAGAAAGCGCCGCCCTCCAAGCAAAAAGCAAAGCCATCCACGAGAAACTCCGCGCCGATAAAAAAGCGGGAAAAGAAGTAGACAGAGCGGCAGCGATGGCTCCGGTTCGCGAAGAACGAAAAGCATTGGTTAATTCTATGCGTCCATTTTTGGAAGCCCAGCAAGGGGCGTTGGATGTAGCGATGAAGAGCTTGAAAGCCAACGAAGAAACGTGGAGAGCGAAGAAAAAAGCCATCATTGAGCAGCACACGACCGCAGAGGAGCAAGCAAAAATGAAGGAGCGTCGTGCAAAGACAAAAGATCGAGTGAAAAAAGGGGCTAAGGAGCATGGAATCAGCGAAGAAGATCGCTACATCATGAAAGCGGCGCGCTTTGTCCTATGGGATGGAGAATTGAAAGAGCAGAAAGCAAGAGATGGCAAAAAGAAAAGAGGAGCGCCAAAAGCGGAGTAAGCAATAGGCATAGACTAGTATAGAAAATGGGCATTCTGAATACATTCAGAATGCCCATTTCTTTTTTTACGGCGTTGGCACTAGTTGGTAGCCGTATGTGTTGCGGTAAATTGTTGGGTGGTACCCACGTCACCCGTCTCAAAAAGGTCAACAGTAGCTGCGCCTGTACCTGGTGTTCCACTGGCGTTAAAGCCAATTTTTAAATCAAACTCTCCGTTTGCTGGAATCGTAAAATCAGCGGTATTGACGAAGGGAGCATAACATTGAACGATGTCACAAACATCGACATTCCAGCCACCAGGTGTATTGCTATCATTGACTCTAGTCCAAGTCAAATTCAAATCGCTATTGGTCAAGTTCTTTACTTTAGATTTGTACTCTACTTTGGGGGCATTTTTGTTATCCGTACCGCCCTCATTGTTGGTAGACAGTGAAAATTTAGCGGCTGCTGCAACAGCATCTACGGTATAAGAAATAGTTTCCAAAGCGTCACTGCCATTTTTCAAGGAAAGTTCTGCTTTTCCAACTCCAGCCGTTCCATTGGGCATCGCCGAAATAGTCAAATCTATAGAACCACCTGCTACTAATTCAAAAGAACCTGTGGTGCTGCTTTGTTGAGTATTTCCCACTACAATACTGTATGTCCAGCCGGCCACCATCGAAGTTTCTGTAAAACTCCAATCGACGGTACCACTGACGGTACTTTCGTTTTTGAGGTTAGCCGTCATAACTTTTGTTCCAGTAGGGCTAATGGTTTCACTGAAACTAGTAGGGGTAACTTCTACGGAAAAAGTAGCGGGCTCATCGGGTTGGCAAGCGGTAAAAAATAAGCCACAAAGTGCTACTAACAGAAGAATCGATCTCATAAGAAGAAATTTAGTAAAAATAAAAAAGTTGAATTATTAAAAGGGGTTGCACCAACTGCTTTGCGCAATCGGATGCAACCCATTTATTAAGTTATGGTCGTCTCAAAAAACGAACCAAGTGTCTATTTCTAGCGCTCTACAACAAAGCGTTTAGTAATCACACCATTGTCATTAACCGCATTGATAAAGTAAACACCAGCAGCTAGGTTGCTTGTATTAATTGTCAAGGTGTTTTCGCCCAAAAAGCTTTGATTGGCTACTTGTTGAACCGTTTGACCCAAAGCATTTTTGATAGAGATGTTCAAATCAGTTGCATCTTTTACTTCAAAGTTCAAGCTCATTGTATTCTTAACGGGGTTAGGAAATACTTGGAAGCTAGTTGTTGGCGCTTGAATTTTGTTGACGTTGATCATACCAGATAAATTCAGTGTTGATATCATCCAAGTACAAAGAGTTACCATAAGCAGATGTCCCTTTGAACGCAATCATCAATTCTGTAGAAGTAAGGTAAGGGGATAAGTCGACAGAATCTCTTCTCCATTCTGTTACTTCAGGGTAAAAACGACCAAGCGCCTGCCCGTGAACAGGAGCTGTAGCCAATGCCGCACCTGCTACGTTGTACAAGTTTGTCCAAGTGGCTCCACAATCAGTAGAGACCAAGACTTCTAGACGGTCATTTTCATTAGAATATTGAGCGTAAGCAGTAGACCAAGTCAACCAAGCCATATTAGCTCCAGCTGCAGTCATGTCAATTTTTTCATAGATAATACGAGAGCTTCCAGTTGCAATAGCGAAAAAGTCCCAACGGAAACAACCGTTACTGTTACCAAAGCCACCTAAGTTCCAAGTAACATCAGGAGTAATACTATTGTCTACTTTGTAAGCGCGGATACCATCGGGGTTATCGGCAATGGCGTTATCAGGACTAGCTGCTCCAACAGCAGAAGCATCAAAAGCAGAGATAATACCTGTATCAACAGCAGTCGCCGACATGACGATACGGCTACCTGCCAATCCTAAATCATTGTTGACCGTAGCTTGTGGGCTACCACCATTCAAACTAACAATATTGTAGACGATGTTCGCTGACCCTACAGGAAGTGTAATGGCAGGAAACACAACAGCGGCAGATTGACCTTGTGCTACGGTTAAACCACTAACTGTTGCAGGAACAGGTGTTCCTCCATCAATCGTATAGCTAGCTTCGATAGAAGTAATAGGAGTGGCTTCTTCATTGGTAAATGAAAATCCTGGAGTTAACGTGTTATCACAGTAATCCGTTGTTGCACCAGCAAAGTTACCAGCCGTGGTAGAAACGTCCAACGCGTTAGGAATGGCTACAGGCTCGCTGTAAGTAGATTGCAATACATTTCCACCAGCACCATCTTCTACGAAGAAAGCAAATCCAATCTCTCCGAAACTACGGATGTAAGAAGGAGTCGTTGTTGTAAAAGAATACGTTATAGAATCACCTGGATTCATAGCAGGAAGGGTGAAACCAGTAGTTGCAGAAGCACCTGTAGAGGCATTGTACATATCGCGTACTACATAGAAAAATTCTGTTTCGCCGTTAGTGCCAGGAGCCGTAGGATAAATAATTTCTTTTTCTGTTAAGGCAGAGATTAGTCGTTTGCCTGCGGTAATAGCCGTAGCACCAACGTGCTTGATGGTCACTTCTACCATAACGTCTCTACCTGTCATATAAGTGTGGGAAGCCATCATCTCCAAGTCACTCATTTGCATACTTGCTGTATTCAAGGTAGCACTAGTAACTACTGTATTAGGAGCACCAGTAGGGCCGCCATTCAGAACAGCGTTGGGAACACCTGTTACCCCGTGGATAGCGCGACGATCGTTTGGCCCAGCAGGATAGGCTAAGTGCATCGGATCAAATCCAGGCCAAGAAGTTTGGTAGGTTAGTTTGACATAGTTAGCAGCACCAAAGGTACCTAAGGTGTTGTACATTGTCGGATTTTGAGAAGCACAAGGCCCACAAGAAGCCTGAGTAAAGTGCTCAATTAAGGGTTTTTTAGGGACTTGCTGGGCACTAACGCATAGTGCAAAGGTGCAAGCAGTAAGGAGTAAGATAAAATTTCTCATAAAGTCGAAGTTATCGGTGATTAATACATGAAAATATAAAGGAATGTACATAAGCTTGTACCAAAGTTACTAAACAAATTAGACAAGACCTTGTTTTTTCCAAAGAATTTTTTGATAAAATGGTAATTTGGCAAAACATTATTCCGACCTTTTCTCTTTCTTATTACAAGTAGTTTTGCCGTTTTAAATTTGACAAACACGCTATTCTGTGTACAGGGGGAACCTTTGAACAATGTCAATTGTTTACTTTATTACTCAATATACCAAGCAAAAGCTTAGAAAAAACTATAAAAGCTGTAAATTTACGGCAGCTCTTAGTATATTTAATACCCATCAATACCCTTGGACAGGTTTTTTGCTAATAACTATGCTAAGCCCCACTATTTGATTCACTTTCTTTGAAAAGAACCGCCTATGTTTAAAACTGTACTTATAGCGCTCCTTATTTCTGTTGCTGTGCTGCTTCAAGCACAAAGTAACTTCCACGTCTCGACGACCTACGCCACCCAACAGGGGACGATAGATCGCGAAGTTGCTCCGAGCATCAGCATCCGCAACTTGAGCAGCCGCGCCTTAGAATTGCGCTGGGAGATTAAAAAGACAAATTTGTCAGAAGGTTGGCAAGCCGTTGTTTGCGACCAACAGTGCTACACCTCTTTGGTGCAAAGCAAAACGTTTAAACTACAGCCCAACGAAGTGCTGCATGATTTTAAAGTTTCTTTTCGGCCCAATGGGAAAGAAGGAATGGGTCATGTGGAATTGTCCTTGTATGTAGAGGGGGATAAAAATGAGACGGAACAAAGCATTACTTTTAGTGGTGCCGCCAAACAACAGGCGGGCATTGTCGGAGTAAGTAGAGAAACAGGGGCTCCAAAGATTTACCCCAATCCTGTGACAGAGTTCATGTATCTAAAAGACGATTATGATGCCGTTAAAACCGTAGAAGTGTACAATGTGGTTGGCCGTCAATTACAGCGCTTTTCGGTTTCTTATGCAGGAGAGAAATACGACGTTAGCCGTTTGCCAAGAGGCATTTATATGGTGAGAATGCTTGATGAGAGTGGAAATATCCTGCGTACACAGCGCGTTAGTAAATACAATCCTTAGTCTAGTCAGCTACTTTTTTGATAAAAAAAGCAACCGCCGCACAGTACTTTAATGATCTGTGCGGCGGTTTTTTCTTTGGGGGAGATCCCTTTCAACGTAGGAAGTCAACTTAGTGGTTGTCTATTTTATCTAGAACAAGTGCCAAACTGTCGTATTCATTGACGACTTGTTGAATTTCTTGTTTGTCGTTGCTAGTCTTGAGAACATTTAATAACTCCACTTGACGCATCAAAACTACATCTCGATCCAAGAACCTATTAGAAGGTTTTTTGAAGAAAATCATTCCAATAACTAGCAGAAAACCCAGTACTAAAAAAGCACCTATCCAGTTGATAGGAGAGGGACTTTTTTCTGTTGTACGGGCTGTAGTTTCCTTCTCGTCGTAAACTTCTAATAAATCGTCGTCGTTATTCATAATAAGGGTTGGGGAGCGGAAAGAATAGTTGGTGGTGTTACTAATTAATAAGCGTTAGGGAATGTTTTTAAAGCATGAAATCGCTACAAAATAGGCTATTCTATAAAAGTATCTTACAAAAAGAACAAAGCTGTAAACAGCCTCGTCTAGCAATACTACTACTCATCGTGTAGCGCTCACAAGCTAATAAAATAACTAGTTTCTTATAACAGGAACTTATGGCTATCAAGCAGTTGTTACAAAGCTAAGAATTTACCTACAAAACAACAACAGCGCAACTATTATTGTGTTCTATACCTAAGCTAGCATAACAGAGTGATGGAGGAGCTTTTTTTAGGAGCGGTCATCTTATACCACTAAATTATTTCAGAATATGAAAGAGGATTATTTTAACGAAGGAGAGCGAACAGCTCCTTGGAAGTCGGCTTTGAGTATCTTATTGATTGTCATCATGGGCATCTTCCTATTGCGGGTTGTCGCGGCTTTGATCGTACCGATTATGGTCTTGATTTTATTATTTGTCAATAGGGACTTGGTTGGGAAATTGGTACAAAAAATTATCGACCTCTACAAAGAGGAAGCGTTTAAAGGCATCTTGGCTGGTTTTGGCGCGTTTATTTTATTTACGCCTTTTATGGTATTCTTATTTTTTAGAACCATCTATAATGTCTTTGCAAATCCTAATAAAGCAAAGGTCAATACAGGAGAAAAACGCGGACAGCGCATTGAATACGATACGGAATTGGAAAGTCTAGAAAGTAGAGTTGAACGACTATTGCGCGAAGACAAGAACAACCGTTACTAACTACTCTATACGGGTAGATTTTGTACCTTTGTCGTTTAAGCATTCCTCTTCAACGACATTACCATTTTTTTATGACCTTTATTTCTAAGCTGTTCATCAGTCTCTTGGCCTTATTATTTCTAGTAACAGGCTGCCAAACTACCCAACAATTGACCCGCATCCACGGATATACTGCTGCTGCTGCGCCCATTGTCGACGGAGAGTTACAAGACTGGACAACCCCTTTAGCGCAAGCCAAGGACTACAGTGCTTTTCAGTACAATTTGGGACACGACAAAGACAATTTATATGTAGGGATGCGTATTGCTGACAAAGGTATTCAGCAGCGGGTCATGCTTTATGGGGTGACGGTCTTTATTGATACCACTGCCAAACGAAAAGAACAAATAGGGATTGCTTATCCCTTGCCTTTTACAGAGGATCAAATTAATAAAGCGGCCTTTGAAGCCTCCCAAGGAGGGGCGTTGGATAGAAACGCCTTTAACCAAGCCTATGCGCGTATGGCACAAGAATTTGAGCTGTTGGGATTTGTAGAAGAAGACCCCAAAGAGCGCATTCGCGTCAGCAACTTGGCATCTAAAGACCTCAAAACAGCGATGGGATTTGACCAATTGGGCGCGATGTCTTTGGAGTTTAAAATTCCCTTTGCACAAATCTACGACCGCGCCTTGCGCTACGACGAGGCCATTACGCTCGCCATTCAAATCAATGCCCCAGAACCCAATGCCGAAGACGAGCCAGGGTTATTTGATGATGCTACGAATCCCATCTTACGCGGAACGCAGCAGAACAATCCCATGATGCAGGGCGGGACACCAGGGCAAATCAATACCCAACAACCTCGTATGCGGCGCAACCCCAATTCGACTATTGGAACATGGTCGACCATTCAACTTAGCCCTATCGAGGAATAAGAAGCAAATAGGGAATAAAAACGTAGAGCCCCAAGGAGGATAATCGGTGAGATGCCTATCGTAAGACGCTCTGTTGTCCTTGTAAATACCAACAAAAAGACAAAAAAAAATTCACAAAAAAGCGTACCTTCGCCCGAACAACCAAGCGCAGAATCCTTTATAAAGGCTGTTGGCGCACATTTCAATCATTATAATTACTGCTTTTAGGAAGTGCCAAACGTTTTCAATGCAGTAACAACCGTTGCTTAAAAACTGGAAAGAACATGGAAAAAAACAAAGCAAAAATTGTTTATACCAAGACAGATGAAGCGCCTTACTTGGCGACTTTTTCCCTTTTGCCCATCATCAAAACGTTCACTGATGCCGCAGGTATCGAGATTGAATTGAGTGATATTTCATTGGCCAACCGAATTTTGGCTAGTTTTCCAGAATTTCTTACAGAAGAACAGCGCGTATCGGATGCGTTAGCCGAATTGGGAGAATTGGTCTTGTTGCCAGAAGCCAATGTGATCAAACTGCCCAACATTAGTGCCTCTGTTCCTCAATTAGGAGCAGCCATCAAGGAATTACAAGAGGCGGGTTACGCCTTACCCGATTACCCTGAAGATCCTAGTACAGACAAAGATAAATCCATCCAAAAGCGCTACAACAAGATCAAAGGTTCTGCCGTAAATCCCGTTTTGCGAGAAGGCAACTCGGATCGCCGCGCGCCAAAACCTGTTAAGAAATACGCCCAAAACAACCCGCATTCTATGGGGGCTTGGTCAGCTGATTCGGAAACCCATGTTGCTACTATGGGCAAAGGTGATTTCCGTTCTAACGAAAAATCAGTAACTCTAGATAGCGCTACAAAAGTACGCATTGAGCACGTCAACAAAGACGGCAAAGTGACCGTTCTAAAAGAGGCGTTTCCCATTCAAAAAGGGGAAGTGATTGATGGTACGTTTTTGAGTAAGCGCCAATTGTTGAGCTTTTTGGAGCGAGAAATTAAAGACGCTAAAGACAAAGGTGTCCTATTTTCGTTACACATGAAAGCGACGATGATGAAGGTATCTGATCCTATTATTTTTGGTCATGCCGTACGCGTTTTCTTCCACAACGTATTCGAAAAACACGCAGAGACGCTAGCAGAA
The DNA here is from genome assembly GCA_963837355.1 of uncultured Saprospiraceae bacterium. GTDB lineage: Bacteria > Bacteroidota > Bacteroidia > Chitinophagales > Saprospiraceae > Aureispira. Next base: position 1,100,220 of record CAWIMY010000002.1, read on the forward strand.
TTGGGCGTTGATGTGAACAACGGTTTGGGTGATTTGGTTAACAAAATCCAACACTTACCTGCCGATAAACGCAGCGCTATTGAAGCAGACTTAAAGGCTGCTTACGAAAATGGGCCTGACCTCGCTATGGTGGATTCTGACAAAGGAATTACCAACCTACACGTACCTAGTGATGTAATTATTGATGCTTCGATGCCCGCGATGATCCGTACTTCTGGACAAATGTGGAACAAAGAAGGCAACCAACAAGATACAAAAGCGGTCATTCCAGACAGTAGCTATGCGGGCATTTACCAAGCGGCTATTGATTTCTGTAAAAAACACGGCGCATTTGATCCAACTACGATGGGAACCGTTCCCAATGTAGGTTTGATGGCTCAAAAAGCCGAGGAATATGGTTCTCACGACAAAACCTTTGAGTTGCCTCAAGCAGGTACCGTACGTATCGTAGATGCGAACGATAAGGTGTTGATTGCGCATGAAGTAGAGCAAGGGGATATTTGGAGAATGTGCCAAGTAAAAGATGCCCCTGTACAAGATTGGATCAAATTGGCCGTAAGCCGAGCTAGAGCTTCTAAAACACCTGCTGTTTTTTGGTTGGATGAAGATCGTGCCCACGATGCCCAATTGATCAAAAAAGTAAACCACTACTTGCCCGAGTACGATACAAACGGTTTAGATATTCGTATCCTATCGCCTGAAAAAGCAATGGATTTCTCTCTAGAGCGCATCAGAAAAGGACAAGATACGATTTCTGTAACAGGCAATGTATTGCGGGATTACAACACCGATTTGTTTCCGATTCTAGAATTGGGAACATCGGCCAAAATGTTATCCATCGTTCCTTTGATGAATGGCGGTGGCTTGTTTGAAACAGGGGCAGGGGGATCCGCTCCCAAGCACGTGCAGCAATTTGTCAAAGAAAACCACTTGCGTTGGGATTCTTTGGGCGAATTTTTGGCCTTAGCTGTTTCTTTAGAACACTTGGGCAATACCTTTAACAACGACAAAGCCTTGGTTTTGGCAGAAGCCCTAGACGAAGCGACCGAGAAATTGTTGCTCAATAGAAAATCGCCTTCTCGCAAGGTGAATGAATTGGACAACCGTGGTAGCCATTTCTACTTGGCCTTGTACTGGGCACAGCACGTCGCCGCGCAAGATCGCGTTCCTGCATTAAAAGCACACTTTGAAAAATTGGCCACTGCCTTAGCCGATAAGGAAGAAGAAATCATAGCTGCGTTGAACGAAATTCAAGGAAAAGCAATGGACATCGGTGGTTATTATTTCCCGAATGAGGAGAAAGTAAGCCAAGCAATGCGTCCTGTAAAGGCATTTAACCAATTGTTAGAGAATTTATTGGCGAATGCCTAACAACTACTATGATTCGGCTTATGGCCGAATTGTAACTGCCTGAAAATAAAAAATGTAAGCGTGCTGGTGATAATTCACCAGCGCGCTTCTTTTTTATCAGCAATAGCGTGACAGATAACGCGCCACAGCGTATAAGTAAGGATGATTTAGACATATTGTTAAGGTATAGAATTGATAATCAAATTTGTAGGAAGAAAGCTTAACAAATAACTAATACAGCCTTTTTGACGTTACTATATAGAATAGACTACTTTTGTGAACTTTAAAAGGATGTCTTTAGTAGTATTTTCTTCCCATTTTGAAACCATAATAATACAATGAAAAATATTTTACTCTTATGCAGTCTGCTAGGCTGCTTTCTCACTACTTCTATTCACGCGCAAACTCAAATTGCTTTTCAAAGCTTTGAGCAATCGGCCTACCGATACTTGGGCGATTGACCTTCTCTACGCCACCTTGTCAAGTAACAGGAGATATTTGGGACTATTACAGGTTTTAGATGGATTACTTCCTTCTGATGGTGCACTTCTTTTGGGTGTTCAAGATTTACTTGGCCCTTGTGGTAATGCCAATGGTGAGACGTTGGAGATATCTTAATTGCTAGTACTTCTGTGGCTGGCTTATACCAACGTCAGTGATTGAGTTTGATTACGATATTCATGAATTTGATGACTGGAGATGATGTTTTTTACACGGTTATTTTAGATGGTGTTCCCAAACACCAATACAAATCATTGATGGAGGAACGGTACTCCTACTGGAAGTGGTACTGGGGCAACATCTACAGGTGGATATGTGACAGAGACCATTACTATCCCAATGGAACTTCTACCGTAGGTTTGAAGTAATGATAGAACAAAATGGAGCAGGTGACCGTGCCGCTTTTGATAATTTCATTCTACAGGGCGACCCGCCAGCGGGTTGCGCCCACAGCATTACCAATATTGCCCCCAACCGTGGCCCAATTGGTACAGAAGTGACCATAACGGGTGTAGGTTTTACCAATGCGTCTACCGTTACCTTTAATGGCGTTGCGGCTAGCAGCGTGGTTTTTGTCAGTACGACCGAGTTGGTGGCTACGGCACCTGCAACCGTCAGCACAGGAAGCATTGTCGTACGAGAGAATGCGTGTGATGCCACAGGCGGTACGTTTACCGTCTTCGAAAGTGCTGCTTCTTGTGGTACGGCTTTTAGCGGGTTGATTATGAGTGAAGTGTATGATAACAATGGTGGCTCTTTGGGATATATTGAGTTATTTAACGGAACAGGCACGACGATAGATTTGAGCTTGTATGGAATTGATCGATTTGGTGGTTTAGGGAGTGCTGCTCCAACGCATCGCTACACTTTTCCTGTTACAGGAGTAGGGTCTACGATTGCCTCTGGGCAAGTATTGGTAGGCAAGGTGAGTACTGCTGCTGGTGAACCAGAAGATTTTACTTTTGTAGGAACAACAGCGGGCTTTAATGCCAATGACCGTTTAGAATTAATATTAGTCGCTAGTGGTGCTATCATTGATGATTTTCACGACGATGTAGTAAGCAATATAGGCTATGTTTACCGAAGAAATTTAAATGTTACAGGGCCAAATCCTACTTACACGACAGGAGAATGGACAACGGCGACATCAGGGGATGTTTCGGACTTAGGAATTTACAATGTAACAGCGGTTGGTTCTGCCCCCACTATTACGAGCCAACCTACGGATGCCAATTCCTGCGGCATTAATCTAAGCGTCACCGCGACTCCTTCTAGTGGCGGTGCCTTGACGTATCAATGGTTTTTCAATCCCAATGACGGCAGTACTGCTGGCTGGGCAGCGGTAACAGCGGGGGCTTTTCCAGGTACTACCGTGGGAGGAGAAACAACTGACAACCTTCTTATTTCGGGCAATCTAACGCCTTATGATAAGTACCAATTTTATGTAGTAGTAACCGAAGGGGGGAGCTGCAACGCGATTACAGAGGCCGTGCAGTTTAACTTAACAACAGGCCGTTTTTTCCGCTCTACACCCGGCATCAACAACTGGTCGTCTTCTCTAGCATGGGAAACAGCCACCTCGGCGGCAGGCCCTTGGTTTGCCACCTGTACTTATCCTACGGCTGATAACAGCGACTACATTCACATTTTGGCCACCCATGAAGTAGCCGTAGACATTGATGTCCGCGTAGATGAAGTGGTGATCGAATTTGATGGAGAAATTATCATTCGTAACAACCAACTCTTAGAAGTAGCCAATGGGCCAGGGGTTGATTTACAGATTGATGGTATTTTGACAGACAATGGCAACGGTGGTGGAAATGGCGTTGATTTTTCTACGAATGGTGGCACTTGGGCTTATGGCACCAATGGTACGATTGTCAAAACAGGATCTAGCTCAGTGGCACAATACCGCGACAACTACGAAGGAGGCATTGCCAATTTGCCCAGTACAGCGATCTGGCGCTACCGTTATACAGGAAACAGCCCCAATGTAGTCGTAGCGACGATTAATATGTACTATCCCAACTTGTATTTTGAATCGACGAATGGCCCTTATAGTTTTTCGGGTGCTTCGGAGCGCTTGCAAGGAAATAGCGGCTATGCTACCGTCAAAGGAAGTTTCTTTGTTGGTACAACAGGAACCGCATCGGTAGAGGTATTTAATGTCAATACGAATGGCACCTTGATGCAAATCCAAGGAAATTTGGTACTCGGTGGAAACGGTTTTTCAGGGACTTCTATTTTGAGAAACAACCAAGGAGCAGCTATCGGAACGGGAATGGAAGTCTTTGGCAGCTTGCTCATTAACAACGATGGACAACTGAACTACGACAATGGAACCGCTGCCCTTGATGGTCGATTCCGCCTTCATGGAAACTGGACGAACAATGATCCTGCTGATGGTTTTGCCGAAGGGGAGAGTACCGTAGAATTTGTAGGGGGAATCTTGCAAATCGTAAACAAGTTTAGTACCGACGAAAATTTTCACAACATTGTTGTTAATAAGCCCAATGGCTTTTTGCAAAATAATGTAGGCGATATGGTTATTGAGAACGATGCCCTATTTATACGGGGAGTGATTCGTACCTCACCAGCTACGTACATTGTATTTGAGGCCGATGCGACGGCTACTGGCGCTTCCGATTTGAGCCACGTTGAGGGGCCTGTGGTCAAAGAAACCTTTACAGGAACCCCCACGATTTTTACTTATCCTACAGGAAATAACAACATCTATGGTGCCATTGGAATCGAAACCATTCTCCATCTAGGAGAGCCTTTTGTAGCGCGTTACCTTAACAATGGCTACGGTGATTATAGAGTCAATCCACTAGAGTTAGATCACGCTAGTAGGTTAGAATACTGGAACCTAGACGAACGCAATGGTGGCTCTGGAGAAAACTTATACGTAACCTTACATTGGGGGCCCCACAGTGATGTGATCACTAGGAGTAGTTTACGCGTTGCGCATTATTATACCCAAGCACCAAGCACAAGCGACCGATGGGAGAGCGAGGGAAATACGGCACTCACTGGAAATGTCCTACGGGGTAGTGTGCGGTCAGATGTAGTGACTACTTTTAGTCCGTTTACTCTAGGGGATATTGTAGATCAAGCTTCCTTGCCGTTAGATTTACTGCGCTTTGACGTTAACAAAGTAGCGCAAACTACCGACATTGTTTGGGAAGTGGCCAACGAACACGCCGATGATGTTTATTACTTACAACGCAGCAGTGACGGACAGAATTTTGAAACGATTGCTTCTTTTGAGGCGACGCAGACAGAAAGCTGGGCACAGTACCATTATATTGACGAAACGCCTTTGTTTGGGTACAATTACTACCGCATTCATCAAGTAGATTATGCTGGAGTAAGCGATTATAGCCCAACCAAGGTAGTCGAGTTTAGCCGTGCTAGCAACATCAAGGTTTATCCGAATCCTGCCCAAAATACCCTACAGTTAGAGTTGCCTGATGTGATGACGGCTTACCATATTCAGGTGGTCGATGTATTGGGAGTTGTTCTAATCAACACGACCCGTAGCGGGCGCAATAGCCGCCAACAACTGGATGTATCCGATCTACCTACAGGAACGTATGTTTTGCAGATAGAAACTGCAACGGGGATTGCAGAAAATCAAAAAATTACCATTATAAAATAATTATTTCCCACTTTGTTGGAGATAAAGTAGAGCAGGACAACGGCAACGTTGTTTTGCTCTTTTTTGTAGATAAATTACTCAGGGCGAAACGGTTACTTTGGCACAAAACCTGTTTCTATTGGAGGTATTCCATTCGTCTTTAATTGATACCACTCATGACCGCTTATTTTTATTGTTTTTGCTCTTTCCTTTTGATAATAAATAGTGCTCTCTATGCCCAAAGCCCGCAAGCGTTGGATGCGCAAGTACAGCAAGCAATAGAACCACACAAAGAAAATTTCAAGGCGCTCTACCAGACCTTGAAGGCCTTAGAACAAGACTCCGACTTTGATTTTAAACGCTCTAAGAAAGCTAATTTGTTGTTGGGATATTGCTACCAAATTGGGCAGGGCACCCCGATCGATGTCCGAAAAGGGCATTCCTATCTGTGGCATTCTGGAGAATTGGGAGAAAAAGAAGCCTATCACCTTATTTCGATTTATTATGCTGCCGTAGACCTCAATAACCCCATAGAGCTAGAAGAGCAAATCTTAGCTAACCAAAGAGGGGCCACGATGGGCGTATCGTTTTGCATGTGGCAATTGTATTACTTGTACAAAGATGGTGAAGGTTCGCTTCCGAAAGACAAGGAACTTGCCCTCTTTTGGCTGAAAAAAGCCGCTTACCTCGGTCAGCCCAGAGCCTGCGAGCAACTTGCAATATTGTACGAGGAGGGGCGCTTTGTAGAGAAAAATTTGGCTCAAGCCCAACGCTTTTATCAAGCCGCAGCAGCACAAAAAAATACGCCAGCATCTCAGCAATTATCCCTATTAGAATTAGAAGCAGCGGCTACCAAAACGGACGAGGAAGGTACCTACGAGGAACTAGTGGCCTTCTTTAAAAAAGACTTGGCCCGCTTTGGTACTGTGATCGACGCCTCTTTAGCACAAGGCAAAAAATACGAACAAGCGATAGATGCCCGTAAGAAATTAATGCTTCGTTTTGTGGTCAATGAAGGCACCGCGTCAGGTTATTTTCCCATCATAAAAATCAATTGTTACGACCAAAATAGGAATTTTCTAGGAGAAGTAACCTCGACTTCTAGCCAGATTAAACGCGTCAACGAGCACTTGACCGTCGTGGAAATAACGGTCAAAGATGCGCCTGCGGCGGCCACACAAGTAACGATTGAAGCCGTGCGTTGTTCGGGGCATTTGATTATGGTGGAGTTTTAGAAAACAAAATAAACAACCGTGTAAGAAGTTCTTATTGCAAAATCATAGCCGCCGCTTTCTCCGCAATCATAATGGTGGGCGCATTGGTATTGCCGCGTGTCACATTGGGCATAATCGACGCATCCACCACCCGCAACTGTTGAATGCCGTAGACCTTTAGTGTAGGATCTACCACGGCAAGGGCATCTACGCCCATTTTGCAAGTCGAAGTAGGGTGGTAAAGGGTTTCGCCTGTTGCGCGAAGGTGGTCTTCAATGGCCGTAGTGTCTTTTAGGGAGGCGGTAGGAATATAAATCCCTGTGCGGTAGGGTTCAAAGGCTTTGGAAAAGCCGAGTTTTTCGGTGAGGCGATACCCCCAAATGGCACGGCGGACATCGTCCTCATGGCTTAGATAACGGTGGTCGATCAAGGGGGCGTTGGTGTAACTAGCGGAACCAAGTGTAACGGTACCTGTACTTTTGGGGGTCAAGACTTTGCCGCCAATGGAATAGCCGTTGCCTTTCTTGGGTTTGGTAAAGCCGTGGTTGATGAAATAGCCAGGGGCAAAATGGAACTGGGTATCCACGGCAGGCTGTTCGGGCGAGGATTTTACAAAGGCACCCACTTCTGCCAAATTGCTACTCAAAGGCCCTTTTTTACCAACTAAATAACGCGCTAAGTGCTGAAAAACATAAGGGATTTTTTCAACGGTATCCAATGTGTGTTTGTAAGAACAGTTATAAATAGAAAAATAAACCAAGTGATCTTGTAGGTTTTTTCCGACACCAGGCAGGTCTTTTTGGACAGGAATGCCGAGTTGTTGCAAGACTTTGGCTTCCCCAATGCCCGATAACTGCAAAATTTGAGGACTGTTGTAAGCGCCAGCAGAGAGCAGCACTTCTTTACTCGCCAAGGCAGTATGTGTTTGTCCTTTTTGGTGATAAGCGACGCCTGTAGCGATGCCTTTTTCGATTAGAAGGCGCTCTACTTGGGCGTGGATTTCTACGGTTAAATTGGGGCGATCAATGACAGGATGCAAATAGGCCCGCGCGGCGCTCCAGCGTTCGCCTTGGTGTTGGGTCACTTGATAATAACCAAAGCCCGCTTGTTGTGCGCCATTAAAATCTTCGTTTTTGGAATAGCCCAATTCTTGCCCCGCTTCTACAAAAAGAGCCGATAAAGGATTGCTATAATTGCGGTTGGTAACGCGGAGCGGCCCGTCCTTGCCGTGGTAGTCGTTGTCAAAAATTGCTTGATTTTCTGATTGCTTGAAATAAGGCAAGACTTCCTCATAAGACCAACCTGTATTGCCCAAAGCACTCCATTCGTCATAGTCTTGGCGGTTGCCCCGAATATAAATCATGGCATTGTTGCTACTACATCCCCCTAACATTTTTCCACGCGGCAAGTACAACCGTCGGTTATTCATACTCGGCATCGGCTGTGTATAAAAGGCATGATCCAAGGCCGTTTTAAAAGTCTTAGGAAAAGCCGCAGGAATTTTTACGTTCGCATGGTTGTCTTTGCCGCCTGCTTCGAGGAGCAAGACGCGGTTGTTGGGATCGGCGCTGAGGCGATTGGCTAAGACGCAGCCTGCCGAGCCTGCGCCAATAATGATGTAGTCGAAAGTAGGGAGCATGGATAGGAGATTGATGGAAAAATAAGAAGTGTTCCAACAAAATAAACAAATCACCTATAGAAACACAATGCGCGTATAGGGGATTTATAGAAACAGTCGCTTTCCTACCAAGAATCATCTTGCTTTTTTCGCCCGCCAACCATACCGCTCAACAGCAAGCCCAAGCCTCCACAAAGCAGCACCAAAATCACAATCAAATCAAAGGCACTTTGCCCATACAAGCTAAAGCGCGTATTAAACAACACCCCAAAGATGAGCGCGGCAACTGACCCGACGGCCACCAACCAGCCAATCGGATTACGAGCGTTGAAGAAAATCATTCCAATACCCAACATCATAACAATCAAAATAGACCCTGAGGTAATGCCAAAACCACCTACATTGTACAGGGCGCTGTGTCCCCCTCGGAACATACTGCCCATATCGACCCGAATAGCACTGAGCATTAAATAAAGACCGCCTACAAACATGATAAAGCCCATAAAAGAGCGTACAGAACTATTTCCCATAACTTGGTTTTTAATGTTGGTTGGATAAAGGTTATTTGGTGGGCGTACTAGAACAATAGTATAGACTATTCAAAAAAAAACACCGAAGGTAAAGATACACAAAAGCCCCTGCTCCCAGAAAAAAAGTAAGGGCTAGCCGACTTCTAAAATACAAGTATTATCTTGAAATAGTTCAGGTAAGGATAGTCGATGAACTATTTATACCAGAATAGAAATAACCACTTCTTATCACCCTATTCCTATGCGAAAAATACACGTGATAAAGCCTTTTTCTTTGCTTATTTTGATTAGTATAATGGGAGTTGCCCCGTCGGCAATAACCAATCAGTAAACCTGATCTAATTAGCAGGGGATTAGGACAAATAATTCAGGAACAAGACCGCGAGTAAAAAATCCCCTCAACAAAGTTTCTATTTTTCCTGTTCCCTAGTTACCTTGTATACTACAAGAATACTTATTTGACCCCGCTCAACTATACCAACATGACCAAGCGCATTACTTCTTTTGACGATTACCAACGTACCTACCAACACAGCGTGGAGCAGCCCGAAGCTTTTTGGGCCGCCCAAGCCGAGACTTTTAAGTGGCACCGCCCTTGGGACAAGGTAGTGGATTGGGAGTTTGAAACACCGCGCATACGTTGGTTTGAGGGCGGACAACTCAATATTACCGAAAATTGCTTGGATCGACACTTGGCGACACGCGCCGACCAAGTCGCCCTTATTTGGGAGCCCAACGACCCTGCCGAAATGTCGGTAAAATACACCTATCAAGAACTCCATTATGCTGTTTGTCAAGTCGCCAATGTCTTGAAACAACTTGGTGTAGAAAAAGGGGATCGGGTGTGTTTTTATATGCCAATGGTTGCCGAATTGGCGATTGCTGTTTTGGCTTGCGCCCGAATTGGAGCCGTGCATTCGGTGGTGTTTGCAGGCTTTTCGGCCAAGGCTTTGCGCGACCGTGTAGAAGATGCCCAAGCCAAGGTCATTATCACTTCTGATGTAAATTACCGAGGGGATAAAGTCATTCCTGTCAAGGAGGTTGTTGACGAAGCACTTTCTGAGGGCTGTGCTTCAGTAGAAAAAGTATTGGTGTACAAACGCAGCGGCGAAGTAACCGAGATGCAGCCCGAGCGCGATTGTTGGTGGCACGAAGAACTCCTCACGGTAGATAGCGACTGCCCTGCCACGGTGATGGAGGCCGAAGATTTGTTATTTATTCTCTATACGTCGGGGTCTACGGGTAAGCCCAAAGGCGTGGTACACAGCTGTGGCGGCTATATGGTGTACACGGCGTATTCTTTTCAGAATGTCTTCCAATACAAAGATGGCGATGTCTATTGGTGTACGGCGGATATTGGTTGGATAACAGGACATTCGTACATTATTTATGGGCCCTTGCTTACAGGGGCAACGACCGTTATGTTTGAGGGAACGCCTACTTATCCCGATGCAAGCCGCTTTTGGCAAATTTGTGAAAAACACCAAGTCAATCAATTTTATACGGCTCCCACCGCCATTCGCGCGTTGCAAGCCTGTGGCGATGCTTTGGTAGAAGGCTGCGATTTGAGCAGCCTGAAAGTTATTGGAACAGTCGGCGAGCCCATCAATGAAGAAGCGTGGCATTGGTACCACGAAGTGGTAGGGCAGGAGCGCTGCCCCGTGGTCGATACGTGGTTCCAAACGGAAACAGGCGGCATTATGATCAGTGCGCTGGGCGAACACAGCCCTTTAAAGCCTTGTTTTGCGGGTTGGCCGTTGCCAGGGGTTCAACCGTGTTTGTTGGACAAAGAGGGGCAAGAAATAGAAGACAGTGAAGTAGAAGGTTTGTTTTGTATCAAATATCCGTGGCCTTCTATGATTCGCACGACTTACGGCGACCATGCGCGCTGCAAAGAAGTGTATTTTCAACCCTTTAAAGGGTACTATTTTACAGGCGATGCTGCCAAGCGCGATGCCGAAGGGCGCTACCGCATTATTGGGCGGGTAGACGATGTGATTAACGTGTCGGGGCACCGTTTAGGGACGGCCGAAATTGAAGATGTCCTCAACAGCCACATTCAGGTTATTGAATCGGCCGTGGTGGGCTATCCGCATCCCATCAAAGGTCAAGGTATTTTTGCCTACATCGTAACGACGGAGCCGATCAAAGACCAAGCGGTATTCGAGCAAGAAATTGCGTATATTGTCAATAAAAATATCGGCGGTATCGCGCGTCCTGATCAAATCAAATTAGTACCCGATTTACCCAAAACTCGTTCTGGAAAGATTATGCGCCGCATTCTAAGAAAAATTGCCACAGGCGAAACCGACCAACTCGGCGATACCTCTACCTTGCTCAATCCCTCCATTGTTCAAGCCTTATTAAACGACCGTTAAACCTGTGAAAGACCTCGTTGGGAACATAGACATTTACTTGTTGGATCAAATTTTAAAAGACCGTTATCAACCCACAGATCGCATTTTGGACGCGGGTTGTGGTGGCGGGCGCAATTTGTTTTATTTTTTGAAACAGGGCTATGAGGTGCATGGGATTGACCCCAATGAAGAACAGCTGTTAAATTTAAAGACATGGTGCCAAGCCGCATTTCCGAACTATCCTTTGGAGCGCTTTCAGTTGGGGCGCATAGAGCAAATGCCTTATGAAGAGGCATCGTTTGATGGAGTGATTTGTAATGCTGTGTTGCATTTTGCAGAGAACAAGGCACAGTTTGAAGCTATGCTGCAAGCACTTTGGCGGGTGTTAACCCCTCAAGGACATCTATTTATTCGCCTAGCCTCAAGCATTGGTATCGAAGACAACTTGGTGCCCCTAGGAGCTGGCCGCTTTTTATTGCCTGATGAATCCATTCGCTACTTAGTGACCGAAGCAGACTTGCTCCACTACACCAAAACACTTTCCGCTACCCTGACCGAGTACATCAAAACAACTAACGTTCAGGGACTTCGCTGCATGACAACTTGGTGTTTGCAGAAATAACCGCTCAGAAATTATTTTCAAAAAGAAGAAAGAAAAATTGGCTCTTTATTTGTATTAAGTCTAAGTAAGCATTATCTTGCATCTGTTATTACTGAGGAACAAATAATAATCAGCTATGAATCCATTAGAATTGCATTTAGCCCCCGCTCCGTTGACACCCAGTTTTGATTGTAAAGATTGCAAAAAAAAGTGTTGCAAAAAATACAAAAAAGGTAAAAAGCAATGCAAGCGCTGCCCCAAAGAAGCGCAACTGTAACTCCACCCAAAAGAAATTAAAAAAGCCCTTGCATCTTGGTCGAGTCAACTCTAAACCAATGTACAAGGGCTTTGCTATGCCTCCCAAGTTCAAGTAGGAAACCTTACAAGCGTCCTTTAGCCGCCTTTTCTGTAAAAATAATATCCACGCGGCGATCTCCTTTTTCGCCTTTTGCACTGCCCGTCGCTCCTTTGCTGGGGTCTTCTTCTCCCAAAGGAACCACTGTAATCAAAGCAGGATCTAAGCCCTTTGCAATTAAATACTGGCGCACTTGTGCCGCTCTTTTCATCGACAGCGCCATGTTGCGTTGTGGATCACCATCGGTACTGGCATGGCCTTGAATGTAGACTTTAATTTCGCTCCCACTCGCTTTGGCCTGCTGTAAAGCTGCTGCTACGGCATCCAAATTGGATTGAGACGTAGCACTCAAATCATCTTCGCCTACATCAAAATACACTTCCCCTACTTTTTTGTATTGGAGGGGTTGATTTTTGATGGCTTTGCGCAATTCCTCAATGGCCGCTTTGTTTTTATCAATCTCTGCCCCTTGGCGCTGGATCGTTCCTTTTTGCGCTTCGAGTTGTTTTGAATTTTTCTCTACCGTCGTGCTGGTTTTTTCTAGAACAGTCGACAGCGAATCCGTCCGCTTTTGGGTGTTTTTGATGCTCAATTCCAAGGCTTGGTTTTGGGCTTGTAATGCTCCGACCGTTTCCTCTAAGCGCTCTACTTTAGCATTCTTGCCAAAGCGATAAGCCAACATAAACTCATGCTGCGTACCCATACTATTCTGAATAGCCGCCCCAATATTCGGACTAAAGGTGTAGGCAAAAATAAAGTTTTGCTTAATCTCTACACCAAGGGTGAAATCAATGTTAGCAGTAGAAATGGCATTGTTACTAGAGCGATAACCCACGCCTAACCAACCAATACCTTCCATTCCAAAAATAAGGTTCCCCTCCGCCTGTACAGGAACATCTTGTATAATGCGAAGTAAAGCCACTGGTTTAAGGTAGAATGGATGTGGTTTTTCACCCTTCTTAAAGGTATGCTTGTAACTCGCCAAGCCGATAAACTGTCGCGTATTGACAAAAGAAATAGTACCAGTACTTCCCAAGACAGGACTTAACCCAATATTGAGCCCTTGCAACATCGACACCCCAACGTGCAAGTCGCGCCATTGGTAATCCAACCCCGCACTAAAATCGAACATCGTTCCCGTGCTTTCTGACGGAAGCAGCTGCGGATCATTTGGATTGTCCACAATGGCATCAGGGTAATTGAACCGTTGGTGTACAAAGCCCAAGGATAATCCGGCACTCAAGCCGTGTTTAAACTCCGTTGATTTTTGAAAAGGAATGTGGTAAGCATAAGTGCCCATGCCACCAATATTGGTAGTCAAATGGGTCTGGTCGACATAAAACATACCGCCCAACCCCATATTGCCTAGCTTCTCGGTCAAGACAGGGGTTTCTAGGCTCACAATGCCGCTAAAGGGAGAACTCGGCAGCTCTGTCCACTGTTTTTTGAAGTGGAAACTGGCCGTGCCGTAGTCGTTTTGTCCTGTTCGGGCAGGATTGTATAAGTAAGGATTGTAGGCGTAGTGGTTGAGTAGGGGAAACTGTTGGGCATTAGCCGACAGCGCTCCAACAACCAGCGCTACTACCGTTAAAATTTTATTTTTTATTATCATGATAATGAATTGCAGGTTGAGACAAGGAAGTTTGTTTGATAACTTCTATAGAAACAAGCAGCGGGAAGCACTTCAAGCGGTTCCCGCTGCTACAAAGAAAGGTCTAACGCTTGATGGTTACCGCGCCTTTGACGACTTCATCCGTTTGTTCCAAATAAATGATGTACCAATAAGTACCATCAGGTAAATTTTGTCCGTTAAGGGTGCCATACCAGTCGTTTTGGTAATTTTGTGTGTTCAACACTTCGATACCACCGCGTGTAATGATCTGTAAGGTATAAGACCCCACAGAAGCATCTTGCAAGAAATCCACTCTCCAGAAATCGTTAATCCCATCGCCGTTGGGCGTAAAGAGATCAATGATTTTAAGATCGGCAATGGCGGGTTGTACCACCGTAATACGAATATCGTCCTTGGCACTACAGCCACCGGGCGTAGTTCCCAAAACGGTTAACGTGTAGGTGCCCACGGCAGGCGCTGTAAACACAGGGTTGCTGCTGCTAGGATTGTCTAAGTTAGCGGCAGGATCCCAACTGTAAAAAGCAGCACCCGAAGCTAATAAACGGTAGGGGGTACCTAATATAATAGTGGTATCCACACCTGCATCCACAGATCCTGCATCGCGTACATCTACCTCCGTATCGTACACGCTAGAGCAGTTGCCCACCGTTACCGTTACCGTATAAGTGCCTGTCGCATCATTGGTCGCGCTGTTAATAATAGGTGTTCTTGTAGTAGCAACAAAGCCATCTGGCCCTTCCCAAGAATAGGTCGCTCCAAATACAGCCGCAACGTTTAATTGAATTTCATCCCCCACACAAATGGGACTGTTGCTGCTCGCCATGCCTGCATCAGGCAATGCGGTAATCATTACTAGAGTTGACAGGGGAGCAGAAGCACATCCTGTTGTCGCATCGGTCGCTATTAAGGTATAGAATCCTTGGTGATCTGCTTCGCTTACCGCGTTAACGCCTGCGTCAGCAGTGCTGGCTGCAAAGCCATTCGGGCCGCTCCACGTGTAAGTAGAAGTACCCGTTGGGCTAGCGGTCGTTAAGCGTAAGCTGTCGCCTTCGCAAAGCGGACTGTTGCTGCTTACCGCGCCTAATGTAGGCCGCGCGTTAATGGTAACAGCAGTAGACGCAGCGGCGGAAGTACAGCCATCCACGGTAACCACCACATCGTAGTTACCTGCTTGCGCTAAGGTGGTATTCATCAACGAGAAGTTGGCCGTGCTAGACGTAAAGCCGTTGGGGCCTGTCCAGTAATAGCTTCCCCCTTGTAATGCACTCGCTTGTACAAAAACGGTTTCTCCTTCACAAATCGGACTGTCATTAAATGCATTGGGCGCAGCAGGTACGGCCTTAACCGTTGCCTGAATAGTCGTTGCCATAGATTGGCAATCGCCTCTATCTTCTACGACCGTATACAAGTAATTGCCCGCTGTCAAGGTGCCTACGGTATAGCTTTGTGTCGCTGTTCCCGCTGTCATTGTCAACCGCGCTAGTACAGTTCCTGTATTGTCATAAAAAACTAAATCCCCTGTTCCTGAGCCCGTCGCCGTTAAGACAACAGCTGTCGAAGCACAAACCGTTACATTGTTGGCAGCTGGTGCCAATGGCTGTGCATTAACAACAACCGTAGCAACGGCTAAGGTAGAAACACATCCTGTAACGGTATTGGTCGCCTGTACATAATAAACACTGGTTTGGCTCAGCAAAGCAGGGTTGTAAGTTGCACCCGTAGCCACTAGATTGTTGGCGGCAGCATCACTGTACCAAGCCAAGGTTTGGTTGGCGCCTGCGGTGGCCATTAAAGTTGCGCCATTGCCTGCACAAATCGTATCGTTCATAACGACAGGTGCTGCTGGTAAAGCATTGACGGTAACGCTGGCAAGATCTGCCGCGCTACTACAGCCGTTGCCATCCATTGCTACAGCATAGTAATCGGTGCTAGCGGTTAGGCTAGGAGTCGTATACGTTGTACTAGTCGCTAAGAGCGTGGTCAAGGCTGCGTCGGCATACCATTGCACCGTGCCATTGGCGGTTAAGGTAGCGGTCTCGCCTGCACAAATGGTTACATTGTTGGCGACTGGCGCAGCAGGTAAGGCGTTGACAGTGGCAGCAATGGCTACCGCATTAGAAAGACAAGCGCCATTATCTTCGCGTACATAAAAGCTGTAGTTGCCTACTGCTAAAACACCCGCGTTGTAGCTGGCACTGTTGGCCGCGCCTACGGGCACACTGCTCAACAAAACATTCGCATTATCATAAAAAACTAAATTGCTCGTTCCTGAAGCTGTTGCATTTAAAACAACATCTTCCCCAGCACAAACAGCAAGGGGTGTTGCTACACTTGGGGTAGCGGGTAAAGCGTTAACTACGGCTTGCGCAATAGCGACAGCGCTTCTACAGCCTGTTGTCGTGTTGGTTTGGTAAGCGTAATAGGTAGAACTTTGAGTCAACGCAATAGTAGTATAACTCGCTCCTGTACCTAGTACATTGCTTCCTGCGGGATCACTATACCAGTTAATGGTACCCGTACCTGTCGCCATTAAAGTGGCGGTAGCACCCGAACAAATCGTGTCGTTCATGGTGCTGGGGGCAGCGGGTAAGGCATTGACAGTTACGGTTACAGTAGAAGCTGTACCTTCGCAACCATCAACACTGGTTTGAGTTACATAATAATCCGTCGTTGCGGTTAAAGCGCTTGTCCTATAGCTGCTGCCCGTTCCGACCAAGTTGGTCAAAGCGGCATCGCTGTACCAACGTAAGTTGCTACCCGTAGCGCTGAGCGTAGCTATTTGCCCCGCACAAATGCTTACGCCATTGGCCGTAGGCGCAGCGGGCAAGGCATTGACGGTAGCAGCAATAGCTACAGCATTAGATAAGCAACTACCATTATCGGCCCGCACCAAGAAACTATAATTCCCTACGGCCAAAGCTCCTGCATTATAACTAGCACCATTATTGGCACCAATTGGCGAACTGCTGAGTAGTGTATTCGTATTATTATAGAAAACCAAACTACCAGTCACGGCACTAGTTGCGTTCAAGACCACATCCGCGCCATCACAGACGGTAACAGGCGTTGCAACACTTGGCGTTGCAGGGAGAGCATTGACCACCGCGCGAACGGTTACCAAGGCACTTCTACAACCTGTTGTTAGATCGGTTTCTGTAAGGTAATAAATAGTCGTTTGACTCAAAACAGGAGTAGTAAAGCTAGCGCCTGAACTTATTTGCGTAATGCTCAAAGGATCGCTATACCAATCTACTCTACCAGCCACTGCTGTTACAAAAGTAGCGGTCTCACCTATACAAATAGTCTGGTCTGCTACTACAGGAGGAGCAGGTGGATTATTAACGGTGACGCTAACGGTAGTTACAGGACTTTCGCAGCCATCTGCATTAGTCTGTGTGACATAGAAATCTCTAGAAGAGAGCACTAGTCCAACAGTGTAAGTGCTACCTGTTGCTACTTGATTGGTCAAAGCGGCATCTGTATACCATTTCAAAGTGGTACCAGTTGCCGTCAAGGTGACGGAACTTCCTACACAAGTGGTTACCGCGTTGGCGATAGGAGCCGTAGGCAAGGCATTGACGGTCGCGGCAATGGCCACGGGGTCTGACAAACAAGTGCCATCGTCGGCACGGACTAAGAAATTGTAATTGCCCGCAGCTAAAGCGCCTGCATTGTAGCGGGCATCATTGTTGGGGCCAGTGGCAACAGTGCTTAGTGGGTTATTACTATTGTCATAAAAAACAACATTGCCTGCACTAGCCGTAGTGGCATCCAAGAGGACATCTTCCCCTGCACAAACAATAACAGGACTGCTCACGCTTGGCGCAATGGGCAGTAGATCAACGACTGCCTGAACGGCTACTCCTGCACTGATACAACCGGTCGTAGGATTGGTATGAAAAGCGTAGAACGTTGCATTTTGTGTTAGAATACCTGTGGTGAAACTAGCGCCCGTATTAACTAAAATGGTAGCCGCAGGATCACGGTACCAATTTACCGTACCTGTAGCCGTTGCCATCAAGGTGGCCGCTTCACCCGAACAAACGGTGTCGTTCATAGCTGTCGGTACGGCTGGGAGTGGATTCACAGTAACGGTAACAGTAGTCGCAGCTCCTTCGCAGTTAGTAGCGTTGGTTTGCGTGACAAAAAGAGTCGTAGAGGTAGTTAATACACCTGTATTGTAGGTGTTGCCGGTGCCGACTAAGTTCGTTAAAGCAGCATCACTGTACCACTGAATACTGGTACCTGCGGCACTTAATAAAGCTGTTTCGCCCGCACAAATGCTAGGACTAGCCGCGACAGGAGCCGCAGGCAAGGCATTTACTGTCACCCCGATCAGTGCCAAGGGCGAAACGCAATCGCCGTCGTCCTCTGCGGCATAAAAACTATAGCTACCCGCTGCCAATGCACCTACATTAAACGTAGCGGTGGGGTTGGCTGTAGAAACCGTGGTACGGCTAATTTCTACTTGATTGTTATCATAAAAAACAAGGTCGCCACTTCCCGAGCCTGTAGCACTCAAAATAGTGTTTTGCCCTGCACAAATGGCAAGGGGCGTCACGCTAGGGAGGTTGGGCAAGGCATTGACAATAACTTCCGCTGCTGTCAAAGGCCCCACACAAGAACCGACAGATTGGGAAGCATAAAAAATTGTATTTTGGGAGAGGGCAGGAGTGGTATAGCTCAGTGTGGGTGCCGCGCCTGTCGCTACGGGCACTTGTCCCAAAGGATCGGCATACCAAGTCAAGGTACCTGCTCCTGTAGTGCTAATCGTAGCATTGTCTCCTGCACAAATGGTGTCTAAGGTAACTGTAGGCCCTGCCGAAGTGGGCACGACATCAAAATCAAAATAAACAGGCGCTGACCAACCGCAACAATCATCGCGTAGGCGCAAGCGCAAGTGGTAGTTGACCGTGGTGCCTGTAATCGGTGTCGGAAAGGTCGCTACTTGGGTATTAAAAATCGCTGCGGGCGTGGTCGTATTGTTGGCTCCTTCAAATAAGATCCATTCATACTCATCCGCAGGCGTTGAGGTATTTAGATTCGCCGCTTGTCCTTCACACACGGTAGCCAGCATCGACGCCCCAAAAGCAGGGAGTGGCCGTGCTTGTGTGATTTGGATAAAATTGGCGTAGGGGACTCCATTGATATTAATGGTTTGGCCGCCTATAGTGTTATAACTAATAATAGCAGGACTAGAACTATTGTTGTAAGAACTCACGCCGTCTTCTAAATCTTGGATGTATCCCGCATTAGCAGGCAAACCCCAAGTACCACCATTTTTAGTGATAATAATTTCAGAATTTTGACAGCCTTCTAACGGCTCATTGGTAATGATTTGTCCAATAGCTACACTAGTAGAAGCCGTAACATTAGAACCGTTTATCGAACGAATGGCTTCGCTTCGGCCGTTGGCACCATTACCGCCATTACCGCCATTACCACCGTTGCCGCCGCGACCACCAAAGCCACCGCGTCCAACTTCGCAGGTAGAGCAGCCGAGTAAACCTCCGCTTTGACCACCAATTAATCCCCCGTTGCCACCAGCGCCCCCATTGCCGCCAGCACCACGGGTGCCACCTGCAGGAGCGGGGCCAGCTAATAGCGTGACATTGCTACGGCTACCTGAACTGGCTACGGCATATAAGGCAAATGCCCCGCCAGAGCCCCAGCCGCCAGTACCTAAGGCACCGCCTTGACCGCCGCCGCCGCCGCCGCCGCCAGCACCACCCGTACCATCTGTACAAAAGAAACAGCCTTGGCCACCGCCGCCGCCGCCAGCACCACCACCACCACCACCACGGGCGTCTGTACCACTAGTGCTTTGTGCAGAGGGCAACCAAAAATTATCAAAGGTGGCAGAAACGGGTAAAGCTGCTCCATCCGTACCGTTTGTACCATTGGTGCCCGCTGTACCATTAGCCGCGTTGACGCTGCTACAGTTGCCACTACCTGTACCGCCGTTGCCGTTGCCGCGCAGACCGCCGTTGCCACCAACACCGCTACCACCATTACCACCACGTCCACCATTGCCGCCGCGATTATTTTCTGTCCCAGCAGAGCCACCAGCCCCCCCAGAACCACCTTGGCGGTTAATGCCAAGGTTACCAGTTCCTCCATTTTGACCTGCATTATAACAGGAGTTATCAATGTTAGTCGGGGCACCCGCGACACCGCCGCCACCAGCGCCGCCAAAGCCACCTCTATTAACATCGCAGTCATCGTTACAACGGGCTTGGGTACCTGTACCACCAGCGCCGCCATTTTGACCAGCCGCGCCATTGGTACCATTGGCACCGCGCGTAGCCGCACCTGTGTTCATCACACAGCGCTCTAATTGCCAGCCGTTGGAGTTTCTAAAATAGAAGCCATAAACACTACGGCCTCTGTTGCCTGTTGTGCCCGTAGCAGTGCCCGAGGCACCTCCATTCTTTACGTTGAACGTGATGTCTTGAATTAAGAAATCATCTTGCCCAATGGCTTGTACGCCAAGGTAGTACCCTACAGTAGTTCCACCCCCTCCATTATAGGGAGCAGTTTCTACAGGAGCATTGATATTAATCGTAGTACTAAGGTTGCTATTTTTGCGTCCTGTACCCAAAACAACTTCCCAATCGCCATCAATGATGAGATCATCGCAATTGAGGATGATTTTTTGAGTGAGGTTGTACGTGCCAGAGAGCAAGCGGACGTGTTTACGATCTTGTATACAGGCTTGCGCGATAGCCGTTTGTAAATCCATTGGATTGGCCTCTGTACCATCGTTGGTACTAATGCCCGTGGGACTGGCATAAATGGTCTCACACTGGGCACTGGCTTGCTGCTGAGCTAGAAATGCTGCCAAGAATAGCAGATAACTATACAGCTGCGTGCTTCGAAACGAGTGTATTCGCATAGTTAGGTTATTTTTAATTTTTTTGGAGATAATGCTTGCCGTTAGATAGTTGACGAGAACAAGCAAGGGGATTGGAAGTAAGAATTATTCAAGCAAATGCGTTATTGCTATGTTAATAAATGTAGTAAGATTCCTTAATTAAAGCAGGAAAGCTCACCGCTGAACGCTTGAAACTACTAAAAATAAGACAATTCTTAGAATAAAATTGTGAATAATAGCCTATTGTCAATGAAAAAGTGAACTTTTTACAAAAATAGAAATAGCGCAAAAAATAAATAATAGTTTCAAAATAATAGAATAGATGTTGCTGGCAGACGTTCAGTTGAGGGTATTTATAGGAAGTTGAAATCGAGAAAAAGTAGTATAAGTAAGCGGATTATGGAGCATTGCTTCTATTATACAGTGGGCAATTCTGTATCGACCGATTTGTTGATTCTTGGGATTTTACTTTTCTTCTATTGCCGTCTGACGAATTTGTCGGTATAAAAAGAAACTTTCCTATGGATGCTAGAGTTGTAATAGGAGGGCTTTACACGCCTCAGTATGGCTATTAATCAACATTTTTTTAGTAGTATTACTGCGTCAACCCTTTCCGAAATGATTGGGTGTATGGTATTCTAATTATTAAATAACAACACGAAAAACGATAGAATTATGTTCGGAGGAATGGAAGAAATGCAAAAGCAGATGCAAGAAAGCTTGGCCAGTATTATTGTTGAAGAACAAGCAGGCGGCGGATTGCTAACAATAAAAGCCAATGCGGCTCGTCAGATTTTAGACGTAACGATTAGTCCTGAATTGGACTTGACGGACAAAGAAGAATTGGAAGATTTGATTTTGGAAGCCGTCAACCGTGTCGTAGCTGCGGCAGCGGCCAAAGAGCAAGAAGAATCTCAAGCCATGTTGGCTAAAATGCTACCTGGTGGCATGGGTAGTTTAGGAGGGTTGTTGGGCTAAGACCCACAGCCTTTTTTTAGTTACTATAAGTGCTTTTGAGCTATTGCTGGTACCCAATTGTATCCAGCAATAGCTTTCTTATGTTGTTATAAAATCAAAACTATGAGTGTCTACGTTGGACGGTGGGACTGCAATCGCTGTGGTCATCAGGGAATTTTGGGTCCTAAAACAGAGTGTCCTAATTGCGGTTCTGATCGACCCAAAGAGGTACAGTTTTATGTAGCAGAGGCACCAAAAGCCGTACGCGAAGACTCCATCGTGCAGCAAGCAAAAGCAGGAGTCGATTGGCGCTGTGCTTACTGTGGACAAAACAATGCCGCGACCACCACCATTTGCAAAGATTGTGGGCATACACGTGCTGAGACCGACGCTACCTTAGCTGTACGCGATTACTACACGGGCGACGTGCCGACTACAGGCAAGAAAAAGCGCCGCGAAGAGCTAGCCACTGCCCCCCCACTTCGCAAAAAGTTACTCAACAAAAAAGGCTGCGGTATTATTGCCCTAATAGCACTAGTCGTAGTTGGTCTAATTGTTTACTTAGGGCGGAGCAAAGAAATTGTAGTGACAGTAGAGGGTTTCCGTTGGGAGCGCCAAATTGCCACCGAGCAAGAGCGCTTGGTCGAAGAAGAAGCGTGGAGTTTACCCAGCCAAGGAACCTTGATTCGCTCTTTTCGGGACATTCATCACTACGATAAAATCCTATCCCACTACGAAACCCGCACCCGTAGTAAACAACGCGCAACAGGCACCGAACAATATGTTTGCGGTAAACGCGACCTCGGCAATGGTTATTTTGAAGACAAATACTGTGACCGCACCATTTACGAAACCTACGAGGAAAATTACGAAGAGCCCGTCTATCGACAAGAACCCGTTTATCGCACCAAATACCGCTACAGCATTTACCGTTGGCAAAAAGCCCCTCCTTTGACGGCACAAGGCCAAGACCACGACCCTCAATGGCCCAATACGAATGCGGTCGATCAAGACCCCCGCCGTCGTCCCACACAAAAAACAGGCACTTACAGCATTACGGTGCGCGACGAAAAAGGCGCGCAACACGAACACGCCCTTTCGTTTGAGCAGTGGCAAGCTCTAGAAAAAGGGAGGGAACTAAAAGCCAAACGCGGTGCCAGTACAGGCGAATACCGTGGATTGAGTGAGGAGTATAATTTGCCTTCCTAATGCCCGACCTATTCTTATAACCGCTTAATTTATCCATAGAATGACTGTTTTACATCATCATACGCCTTTATTTTTAGCGCATCGATTGAGCGGTGAGCAGCCGCGTCAAATCTATTTCAAAATGGATTGTTACCAGCCTACTGGCTCGTTCAAAGTCCGAGGAATTGGGCGGCGCTGCCAAGAAGCGCAAGCAGCGGGTTGCGAACATTTTATAATTGCCTCAGGGGGCAATGCAGGCTTGGCAACGGCTTATGCGGGTTGGAAATTGGGGGTACGGACTACCGTTGTGTTGCCGTTGTCTACTTCTGAAGCCATGCAGGAGAAAATCCGTGTTTTGGGAGCAGCGGTAGAATTGGCAGGGCAAGTTTGGGATGAAGCCCATGCGGTTGCTGTAGCCTTGGCCGAGCGCGAACAGGCCGTTTATATTTCGCCCTTTGACCATCCTACTATATGGCGAGGCCATGCCAGTGTACTGGCCGAATGCGCTGCCGAAATGCCCGAACCCGATTTAATTGTAGTGGCTGTTGGTGGCGGTGGGTATTTTTGTGGTGTGATGGAAGGGTTGAAAGAACAGGGCTGGAATAAGGCGCGCGTCTTAACGGCAGAGACAGAAGGAGCCAATTGTTTACAAGCTGCCCTCGCCGCAGGAAAACACCTCCAATTAGAAGGCATTCGCTCCATCGCAAGCTCACTAGGGGCGAAACAAGTAGCCGCGCAAGCGTACCAATATGCCCAGCAAGAGCGGGTACAACCGCATGTAGTAAGCGACGCCCAAGCACTAAGAGCTGTGGGTGCATTTTTAGAAGATTATAATTGTCTGGTCGAGCCCGCTTGTGGGGCGGCTTTATCGAGTGTTTATGAGCCAGGGAGTTGGTTGGCGGGTGCTTCGACTGTTTTGGTCTTGGTGTGTGGTGGGGCAGGAATGAACCTAGCGCAATTTCAGCAATACAAGACAACTATTAGCGGCTAGTTGCGTATATAGAAGAGATTGGGGCGATGCTTAATCTTCTAAAGAATTGGGGGACTTGTCCATTTTTTGCATCTTACCACAAAAATAAACGGGTTATGGTTAAGGATTATCAATAAGGGTTTTTCTAGCATGACTACCGATTACGAACGAGATAGAATTGCTACTACATGATATTAGAGGCCATCTTACACGGTGCTACAGCAGGATTAATTTTAAGTATATTTGTCGGTCCCATTTTTTTTACCATGCTCCAATTGGGGGTAGAACATGGATTTAGTGCGGCTTTTGCCTTAGCGTTGGGACAATGGGCCAGCGATTTTTTCTATATTTTTTTAGCTTTTTGGGGAGCGATTTGGGTAGAGGACATCATCAATGATCCCACACGGCAGGCTAACTTTGTTTGGTACAGTGGCACTATTGGCGGAATATTATTGTTGTTGTTTGGGGCGGGCTTGCTGTTTACAAAGTCTGTTTCTACAGAAGGATCTGAAAAAATAGAAATTCCTAAACGCCGTTATAATGCGGCACATTTTGCTTATTTTTTACAAGGGTTTTTAATTAATAGCGTCAATCCTACGCCTTTATTGTTTTGGATGGGGTTAATGGCTTTTGCTATTAATAGCAACTATGACGGACAGGCTAGCGCCGTATTATTTACTTCGGTAATGGTCGTCGTCGTCTTAGCTGATTGCCTCAAGATATCTTTGGCGAAGTCTATTCGCAACCGACTTAATGCCCATCATTTTCTGTACGTTAGGCGTCTGGCGGGCTTGGTGCTAGGCACTTTTGGTTTGGTACTGTTATTGAAAGTAACTTTAAAAATTTTGTAAATAACGCCTTTCAGTAGGTTTTAATTATATCGTTATGAAGAATAAGATAGTACAAGGAATGGGTTTATTGTTGTTGATCTTGGCAGCAACACAAGCGCAAGCGCAAACGCCTGTTTACTTTTTTTACGATCCCGCTTGTATGGAACAACTGGATTATGAACGCGTGAGTGCCATTGAAGATTTGGCACATACAGATTATTATACCTCTGTCTCGCCTGAGAAACAGCTCATTTTTAGAGTGCAGAAAGATCCCGCCAACCTCCATAGAAGAATGGTCACAGAAATTCCTGAAAAGCCCTACATGTGTGCCGATCGAGGAGCTATTTCGCCTGCGCTTCTTCGAGAAATCAACAACAACCGCCGTTTGGCCTACATGGTCGTTCAAATAGGCAATCAATATGCCTTGTACAACGTTTACTCGGTTGCTACTTTAGAGAACACCAACAAAGGCTTGGTTTATACCGATCCCGTTTATGGGTTTACTTATGAAGCAGGGGTTTCTATGCCTGGTGAGATCCTCAATCGAGGAAAAAACAAGGAGCGCAACATCTTTTTTGAGACGCAAACGACAACGGGTTGCTTGCCTACTTACGAATTCAAAATTATTAGCCGCCATATTGAGACACCTATTAAGCACTTGACTTTTGTCAATAACTTGGGTTTTCAGCGCTTGTACACGGCACAAGGTGGGTTGCGGTTGACGCAAGTTAATGGCGTACCTGTAGCGCAAGTAATTGCTGCTCGTTGTAATAGCAACGGAGCGCCTATTACTATTGCTGGGGTACCTACTGCCCAAGTTGCCGATAAGCCAGGCATTCCCGATACGGTTGGCCTAAGCCCTGTGGAAAAGAAATTATGGCTATCGAGACAAAGCAATGGCTTGACCGCGCGCAATGTGGTGCAGCAGCCCATTGTAACGCCACCAAGCAGTCAACAACTTCCCCCAAGAACTCCTTCTATTGATGGCCGCTCAACCGATGGGATGCCGCCTGCTAGTTCTTTTTTAGATCCATCAACCAATCAACGAGTAGCCGCCAACAAAGCGCGCTTATTGCCAGGAGGGATTTACATCGTGCAAGAAAAAGAAAGTTTGTACATGATTTCGGAAAAATTTGGCCTCTCCGTAGAGCGTTTAGTAGCGCTCAATGGACTACAGGGCTTTGAGATTGGTCTTAATCAACCCCTCAAAGTAGTGGACGACGGATCAGTTCCTGTGAGAAGTATCAACCCTTTGATAGAAGTAACGGACAATGGAACAACCAAAACAACGATTCACATTGTAGAACAAGGCGATACGCTCTATGGTATTTCTAAGCGCTATGGCATTACCCTCAAGGATGTGTATATGCTCAATAGAAACTTGACCAATTCGGAAATTGACATCAATCAACGCATTGTGGTGGGATACCAGCCTATTTAGAATGAAAGACCAACACTTTACGGTAGCCCATTGTCATAACAGTCCTTTTCTCCAGCAGAAAAGGACTGTTTTTTTTTGTAAACACTCAACTTTACGCGTCAAAATTCATTGTGTAGTAAAACAATTTTTAGATTTGTCTAAAAATATTGTTAGGCGAACTTAAATATTAGCATTATATGGAACAGAATGTACAGATGGCTTTTTTATTGACCATTACAGCAGGCTTAGCTACGGGGATTGGTAGTGCAATTGCTTTTTTTGTCAAGGATAAAAGTACGCGCTTGTTAACTTTTGCAATGGGGTTTGCAGCTGGAGTAATGTTGTATGTCTCTTTTGTAGAAATATTACCTGAAGCCGTGCATAAATTGACCCTTGCTAGTTTTGGCGATGAAAAATTGGGGACGACTTATGGGGTCATTGCTTTTTTTGTAGGAATGTTTGTCGTGGGAATTATTGACCGCTTGATTCCACACAATGAAAATCCGCACGAATTTACCTTGCAAGAAGAGGGCGGGGTAAAAGGCGATCAAAAATTGATGCGCATTGGTGTACTGACGGCCTTGGCCTTGGCCTTGCACAATTTCCCAGAGGGAATTGCTACCTTTATCACTGCCCTAGATGATCCAGAACTTGGGATGACGATTGCCATTGCCATTGCCATTCACAACATTCCTGAAGGAATTGCGGTATCAATGCCTATTTATTTTGCTACAGGAGATCGCAAAAAAGCCTTTATGTATTCTTTTCTATCGGGCGTTGTCGAGCCATTAGGGGCGATTGTAGGGTATTTGTTATTGATGCCTTATTTAACGCCTTCTCTAATGGGCTTGCTGTTAGCAGGCGTGGCGGGAATTATGGTTTTTATTTCTTTAGATCAGCTCTTGCCTGCGGCAGAAGAGTACGGCGAACACCATTTATCTATATACGGGGTTGTTTTGGGAATGATGGTGATGGCGGGGAGTTTGATTTTATTGTTGTAATAAGGTCTAATGAACTGCGCTCGGTTTTTGGGTGGCAATGCGGCCCAATAGTAAAAGCATATCGCACTGGTCTCTGTTAAAGTTTACCACCTTTTTCAGAATAGCGCTTCTATACACTACTTCCTTGTAAATAATGCCGTATTATTGCGTTATAATAATAGTATTCCCCTATTCTGTACTTGTTTGAAACGCCTTTTTTCGTCCCTTGAGCACTGTGTCACGGTCTTTTTGATAATTCTAAGGGGAGCGCAATATCTTTTAAACAAAAAAAAAATCCCGCTGTTTTACCATAGATTGTTGAAAAAAATAATTTCAACACCTACTATTTTACAGTTTAAACACAGCTTTTGAAAAGTACGTATCTGTTTTCTAGCTGGATGTGAAATAGCTTTCCTTTACAGTTACTAATTGTATAAAAATGCAAATTGATATTATTGGAGCGGGTTTCTCTAGCCTTGTAGCAGCTTGTTTCTTGGCAAAAGAAGGACACGAAGTCAACGTTTATGAAAAAAACGACATGGCAGGAGGCCGCGCCCGAATTTTCAAAGCAGAGGGCTTTACCTTCGATATGGGGCCGTCTTGGTATTGGATGCCTGAATTGATCGACCAGATTTTTGAAGAACTGGGCGAAGACCGACGCGATTATTTACAATTAGAACGTTTAGATCCTTCTTATAAAGTATATTGGAACGATAACAGCAGTACAGATATGCCTGCTAGCTTGGACGAATTATACCAAGTGTTTGAAGACTTAGAAACAGGTGGTGGCGCGGCTTTGCGTCAATTTTTAGAAGATGCGGCGATTAAATACCGTGTAGGTACCGAGAAGTTTTTGGATAAGCCTGGCTTAAAATTGTCAGAGCTAATCGACGTAGAAGTCTTTAAGAATTTCTTTAAGCTCGATTTGTTCAAATCGGTAGAGAAAGATGTCTTCAACCGTTTTAAATCGCACAAAGCGCGGTCAATTTTGACTTTTCCTGTGTTGTTTTTGGGTGAGATGCCCCACCGTATTCCCTCTTTGTACACGCTTATGAACTACGCTGACCTGAAATTGGGGACTTGGTATCCCAAAGGAGGGATGCACCAGCTGGCCTTGGGCTTGCAGGCTGTCGCCGAAAAGCACGGCGCACAATTTCACTTCAATACGCCCGTTACGGCTTTTGAATGTGCCAATGGGCGCATTACCCACATCGAATTAGATGGGCAGCGCAAAGCGACCGAACAAGTTATTGCAGGTGCGGATTATAATTTTGTAGAACAAAACTTGGTACCCAAAGAGTACCGCCGCTATACTCCCGAATATTGGGACAAACGCAAAATGGCACCTAGCTCGCTGTTGTATTATATTGGGGTAGACAAACGCCTAGGGCATTTGGAACACCACAATTTATTTTTTGATGAAGACTTGGTGGCTCATGGCCGTCAAATTTACGAGACCCCAGAATGGCCTGATAAACCGTTGTTTTACGCTTGTGTTACCTCTAAGACAGATCCAGATGTGGCACCCGAAGGCAGCGAGAATCTATTTTTACTGATGCCCTTAGCGCCTGGCGTAGAGGACAACGAAGCACTGCGCGAGAAATACTTGGACATCATGCTGGAGCGCTTGGAGCGCCACACCAACCAAAATGTCCGCGATCATATTGTATACAAACGATCGTACTGCATTGCGGATTTTAAATCCGATTACAATTCCTACAAAGGTAATGCTTATGGCTTGGCCAACACACTGCTGCAAACGGCCAACTTGAAGCCCAAAGTAACGTCCAAATTAGACAATTTGCTATTTTGTGGACAACTGACGGTACCTGGTCCAGGCGTGCCTCCTTCCTTAATTTCTGGAAAGGTCGCCGCTAAATTGGTCTTGAAAGACCATCCAAAAGGCAATAAGCACACGACTACTGCCACAACTTAGTCTGTATTCCCAACTGTATTTCAATTTTAGTAACCATTGCTATCTTAATAGCTTATTTGAGTAGTGAACACCCCCACTTCCATTATAGAAGGTCTTTCTTGTGGCCGCAGTACACGAGAACGGTTAACCTCTTCTAACGCATAAAATTTTGATAATGAAATCTCTATTTGACAACGTATCTAAAGAATCTGCCAAAAACGTCACTAAGGCTTACAGCACTTCATTTTTTAAGAGTGTTTCTACGCTAGACGAAAGTATCCGTGGTGATGTGCATGCCATCTACGGCATGGTGCGTTTGGCGGACGAAATCGTCGATTCTTTTCATAACTTTCCAAAGCAAGAACTGCTGGATGAGTTCAAAGTAGATACCTATAAGGCCATTGAGCGCGGTATTTCTCTCAACACAATCTTGAATGCTTTTCAGTTGACCGTCAACAAATATCAAATTGACTTGAACTTGATTGAATGTTTCTTTCAGAGCATGGAAATGGACTTAAACCCTGTGGAGTACACACAGGAGTTGTATGAAACGTATATTCTAGGTTCGGCGGAGGTCGTGGGACTCATGTGCCTCAAAATCTTTGTCTACGGAGACGAGGAGCAGTACCAACAATTAAAGCCTTATGCGATGAAATTGGGCTCGGCCTTTCAAAAAATCAACTTCTTGCGCGACTTGAAGGACGATTGGGGTGATTTGGGACGGGTCTACTTTCCCAAAGTAGACAGCAAAGGCTTGACCTTAGAGGACAAATTGCAAATTGAAGAAGAAATCGAACAGGAATTTTTAGAGGCTTACGAAGGTATTTTGTTGCTTCCAAAATCCTCTCGCTTTGGTGTCTATGTCGCGTATACCTACTATTACAATTTGCTAAAGAAAATTAAAGCGCGTACGGTAAGCGAGTTGATGTCCCAGCGCGTCCGCATTTCCGATTATTACAAGTACTTTTTGTATTGTAAATCCTATGTGCGCCATTCTATCAATGCGCTTTAGGCGACCGCAACGGACAACTGTATTTATAACGAAAAAAATAGACTGCGAATAATATGTATGATGCCATAATTATTGGAGGAGGAGTAGCAGGCTTAGCTGCTGCGTTGCGCTTGCGCAAACGAGGAGACAACGTATTAGTATTGGAAAAAAACGCCTACATCGGAGGCAAAATGAACCAGTATGAATCAGAAGGCTATCGTTGGGATACGGGCCATCGCTCTTTACCATTCCTGCGGTGGTAGATGAACTGTACGAATTGTACGGCCGTAACCCGCGCGATTATTACGATTATCACACCGACGACACGGCTTGTCGCTACTTTTTTAAGGATGGAAGCCGTGTGCGTTTTTATACCGACCGCGACCGCTTGAAGCAAGAAATTACCGAGAAATTCGGAGCCAAAGACATGGCGGCGGTAGATACCTATTTGGATAAAAGTCGAGAAAAATACGATTCGCTTGGCCAAGTATTCTTACAAAACTCTATTCACAAATCGTCGGCGATGCCTTGGGGGCAAATCATGAAAATGACACCCAAAATCGCTAGAATGGATTTGTTCAAGTCGCTCAATCAGGTCAATCAAAAGAAATTTGATGATCCGCGCTTGATCCAAATTTTCAACCGCTACACTACTTATAACGGTTCCAATCCTTACCAAGCGTCAGGCGTCTACAGCATGATTGCCCACTTGGAGCAAAATGTAGGGACGTTCTTCCCCAAGAAGGGAATGCGCGCTATTGTCGAGGGTTTTTACAAGCTCGGACAAGAGGTCGGCGTAGAATACGAACTGAATGTTCAAATCAAAGACTGCCTGCCAAAAGGAGCAGGCTACGCGGTGCATACGGCTGATAAGGTCTACGAAGCGAAGCGCGTTGTTTGTGCCGTAGATTGTGTCCAATTCTACAAAAGCATTATCAAAGATGAAGCATTATACGAAAAGTACAGCAAGCAAGAAAGTTCTACCTCTGCCTTAATCCACTACTTGGGAGTCAAGAAAGAGTTTCCCGAATTGGGCTTGCACAACATCTTCTTTAGCGAAGATTACGAAGGCGAATTCAAATTCTTATTCGACAAAAAAGAAATTCCTGTAGACAGCACGGTGTACATCCACATCAGTTCTAAAGTGAACCCAGAAGACGCTGCCGAAGGCGGCGAAAATTGGTTCTTGATGATGAATGTACCCGCAGATGCAGAGATCAACGAAGAAGAGCGCGCCGCGATTTTAGACCGCACCTTGACGCGCCTAGAAAAAGCCTTGGGCAAGGACATCAAGCCTTATATAGAAACAGAAAGGAGTTGGAAACCGAAGCAGATTGCCGCCGATACGGGAGCTTATCGTGGAGCTGTTTACGGCGCCGCTTCTAATGGAAAGGTGGCTGCCCTAACGCGTCATCCCAATTTTTCTAAAAAATACGACAACTTGTTTTTCTGTGGAGGAACAGTACACCCCGGTGGTGGTATTCCATTAGCTATTCAGTCGGCAAAGATTGTCGATAAATTGGTAGCTCGTGAGCGCTAGGACAGTGCGTCTACAGGCACTGTATGAACGCCATGCCCCTTGGATTTTGGGGTTGTTTCACGCCATTGGCTTGGGGCTATTCTTGTATCCCGATCGTCCGCAAGGCTTATCGGGTATGAATATGCTACTGTGTACGATCTTATTGTGGGGGAGTGCATACGATTATCGCAAAGAATTTTGGGCAGTACTGGGCATTGCCTTGGGCGGCTTTACGGTAGAAGCGATTGGTGTAAACACGGGGCTGTTATTTGGCGAATACGAGTATGGGCAAGAGCTGGGCTGGAAACTACTAGGCGTTCCTGTAGTGTTGGGGTTGAACTGGTACTGCGTGGTTGCTGCGAGTGCGCATGTGGTGTTTCGTTGGGTGCCAAGTAGTTGGCCGTTGGTCGTTCGCGGTGTATTGACGGGGCTGTTGTGCATGGGCTTAGATTTTTTGATTGAGCCTGTGGCGATGCGTTACGATTTTTGGGATTGGGAAGGGCATGTCATTCCTTTGTTTAATTATGTGTGCTGGTGGCTTTTTGCCACGATTTTTGCGAGTATCTATTTACATTACATCCGCACTATCAATAAAACAGCCCATTTATTATTCTTTGTTTGGCTGGTGTTTTTCCTACTTTTGAATATATTGTAAAAACCTTTTGTTATAACATTATATAGAATGACTGCTTTAACTTATGTAGGCGCTTTTTTCCTCGCCTTTTTTGGAATGGAATTCATGGCTTGGTTTACCCACAAATACATTATGCATGGCTTTTTGTGGTATCTACACGAAGATCACCACCAGCCCAATCCCAATACTTTTTTTGAGAAGAACGATGCTTTTTTTCTAGTGTATGCCATTCCTAGCTGGCTGTGTATCATGTTGGGAATTATGTATGGGTACAACTTTTCGGTTGGTTTTGGCTTTGGTATTTTGGCCTATGGGGTCACGTATTTTTTGATCCACGATGTGTTGATTCACCGCCGTTTTAAGTGGTTTGATAAGGTGCAGAGTCCTTATTTCAAAGCCTTGCGCAAAGCCCACAAAGTACATCACAAAAATAGATTTAAGGAAGAAGGCTCTTGTTTCGGCTTGTTGGTCATTCCTAAGAAATTTCACGCCGAACAAAAGAAAGCGCATGGATAGCCATTACTTATATCTCCTACTAGATTTTGGGGTAATTATTTTTCCGTTCTTATTGAGTTTTGATAAGAAGGTGCATTACGTCAGTCAGTGGAAATATGCGCTGGTTGCTTTGGTCGCCATTGGCATTCCTTTTTTGATCCACGATTATGGCTTTACTGCTATGGGATTTTGGGGCTTTAATGAGACCTATTTGACAGGGCCACACTTGTTTAACTTACCCATAGAAGAGGTCTTGTTTTTTGTGGTGGTTCCCTTTGCTTGTACGTTTATTTATGCCTGTGTGCG
The DNA here is from genome assembly GCA_963837355.1 of uncultured Saprospiraceae bacterium. Classification (GTDB taxonomy): domain Bacteria; phylum Bacteroidota; class Bacteroidia; order Chitinophagales; family Saprospiraceae; genus Aureispira. The sequence continues at coordinate 1,133,098 of CAWIMY010000002.1, forward strand.
GGCTTATTTTCCGAAAGTCAACTTTGAGCGGTTTAACCACGTAGTCTATGCGGTAATGACGATTTATGGTCTAACTGTTTTGATTTTGGGATGGGGCAATTGGTATAGTACGATGGTGGCACTAGTGGCCTTGCCGATGATTTTGGGTTTTTGGTACCGTTATCGCGCCTTCAATTTCTTACCCATTTCCTTTGTGCTTTCTGTTATTCCCTTTTTTCTAATGAACAGCGCCCTTACGGGTTCTTTTACACCTGATCCCATTGTTTGGTACAACAATGCCGAAAACCTAGGCTTTCGTTGGGGGACGATTCCTGTAGAAGATATTCTCTACTCGTTTATCTTGGTAGCGGGGAATATTTGGGTGTTCAAGACGTTGCTGGAGCGCTCTGCTTCTGCGGCAGTAGCTCTATCTACAAGGGAAAAGAAAGAAGAGAAGGTGGTGATCGTTTAGTTTTTTGGTAAGGCGCGGTGCTTGTCGCGCTTTACCAAAAAAGCATTTTTTTAGCTGCTTGGATCAGGTGGTACAATGCCTATTGGGCCAACAACCCAATTCAAAAAACCATTGGCAAAAGTCGTTGCACCAACTCCAATTATATACCTACCCAACAGTAAAAAACAGGCGACCAGTAGTTGGTTGGTGCGTTCTCCGCGCACTTGCCTAAGTAGAGTGATGAAGATAAGAACACCATAAGGAACGATGGTTTGTAGCCACAAACGAACAGGCTCGTAAGCTTGCAACAATAAATTCAGGCCAACTAAGGAGATAATAATTCCATGTACCACCTTCATAAATAGTGGGAGGGAGGACAACAGGGGCGTGGTTCCCTTAATTTCTTCGTCTAGGATATTTTGCATGCGGATGGGATTTTCAGGGCGGAGTAAGGTGTCAATAGGCACTTATTCCGCCCTGACTACTTAAATAGGAATTACATAAGCCCCCGCATCAGGTGTCCCCCCTGTTCTAGGTCGTCCCAAGGCATCGGAGCTAGGCCCCGCTGCTGTCCCTGAAGGGAAAGGAACCAAGGTGCCAATGTTGTTGGCAGGAGAATCGGTAGAATCAATCTCGTACACATTCTCATCCTCGTCTACAAAAAGAGGATCTTGGTTGGTCACACAGTTAAACAAGTTCTGACTAAAGGTATCGACCTTTACTAAGCAGTTATTAAAAGCAAAACTAAAGTTACTATTAGGCCCATTGCCATATAAGACTTCAATCTCTTCGCTGCGATTGCCATAAATAATACAATTAGTAAAGTAGGCTTCGCCCCGATCTAATACGGTGGTTTGTTGCCCATTAATCACTTGAATTTCAAAGTCGCGATAGCTGACAATAGGCTCTGAACGGCTGACCAAGCCCGTAGCAATATTGGCAAAGGTACAATGTCTAAAATTACAATCGCCGCCGCGAATGCCTACAAAGTTGTACTGGTTGGAGTTGGCCAAAATGGTATTGCTCACGTCAATCGTACCGCCTCGACTCAAAATACAAGCGCGGTCATTGTTGAAGATTTTACAATTTTTCATCCGCAATTTGGGGTTGCTGTTGACACTAGCCGAGTCTATAAAAACCCCATCAACGGCATTTCTAATAATGGTTCCTTCGATAATATTATCCAAGCTAGTGGCACTCAAATAAATTCCATTGTGATGAAAGGTAATTAGCTGGTAATCTTCTTCTAAACGATGGGTTTTGAACTCGACAGGATTGTTGAGGTCACCGCCCACATTGGAGCGAATACAGGAGTTGTGCCCAATATACAGGACGGCACGGTCACCAGGGCGAGAGGTGGGGCCTCCAAACATAAAAATCTCTGTTCCCGCAGGAATATTAATACAAGAGTTGCTATCTATTGAAATAACGCCCATCATAATAATAGGCTGTGCATTACTCAATTGTACTGTTTGGTTGACAAAACGCGTCAAGAAACCTACTTGCCCAATATAAGTAGCATTCCAACCGTAGGCGTAAAGGATAACTTTTTGCTCGCCCCCACCATCGGTCTCAAAGGTAATAGAATCTGTTCGGATGGCATCCCCATTGCTCGGATCAATAAACACGTTGGCAAAAACATAAATACTATCCTTGGCAGGAATAACAATATTGCTCGTACCGACGGTAGATAAGCCATCAATATTCATTTTGTAATCGGATTGTTGCCCGCCCCCTAAGGAGACATTATTAATCCGAATGGGTTGGGAATGGCGATTATACACTTTAAACCGTCGAGTCGCGTTGCCCATGTTGGTAAACACGGTGTCAAAAGTGAGGGTATCCAAGGAGAACTCTAAGCCCGCGCCCGTAGTGGTAATTAGGCTGTTTCGGTTGCAGGCCATGAGTTGAATGCCTATAACAACACTGCAAAGGAGGGAAAATTTAAAACAAAAAGTGCGCATGATTTACGATTTCGCGAAGTAAACAACTTCTGTGGAAAAACAAAGATAAGCAAGTCCTTTCAAATCAACGGGTAGAAACAACAAAGCTGTTTTACTTTTAGGGATTTTTGAACTTTAGCACGTAAAAATCAAGCCATACACCAAGAGCATTTTTTTAGTTTTTGAGAAAAAATAAAAAGTTGGCACACTATTTTCAAAGTAGTACAATAGAAACAAGCCGATAATCAACTTTTATAGTTAAGTAAAGAGTTGTTTGTCAATTATAAATAAAACAAAGTCTGTCATATTGGTATTAGAATAAAGGCAAGGAAGTTCCCTAGAACAACTTGCCGAGTGGCTCGTTACCACGACACCAAAGCGCCGTTTAGAAAACGCTCTTGTTACCAATAACGCAACTGACCACCAAAGCGTGGGGTTGTCCGAAGAAATAAAGATGTTCAGAATTGTTTTAGGATGTTTCGTCGTGGTGGGTTAGAGACGCCACGTCTGAAATTGTTTTTATGGGTGATAAAGAGTGCCTTTCCGAATTTATTCGGAAGGCACTTTTGTTTTTTATGCCCGCTTCGTGGGATGGCTATTACTATAATAGTAGCTTAAATAGTCGCTTATTCGTGCATCAAATGTACCGTATGGCAAGCGATCAACCCTGCTGTTTCTGTGCGCAAGCGGCTTTCGCCTAATCCGATCTCCTCAAAGCCGTTCGCTTTCGCTAAATCAACTTCCTCTAGACTAAAATCTCCTTCGGGGCCAATCAACAAAAATAAGCTCGGCGCATTACCTACTGCTTTTTTGAGAGGGGGCAAGGTTGGGGCATTACAATGAGCAATGCCTTTGAAGTCGGCCGTAGCCGCTTCGACCACTTCTCGGAAAGGAAGGAGCGGGTGCAGTACTGGAAAAATAGTTTTGAGGGATTGTTTGGCAGCGGCCAAAACAATTTTCTCCAAGCGATCCAACCGAATGTTTTTGCGTTCCGAACGTTGGCAACGAATAAAATGCACTTCATCAATGCCCAATTCCGTGGCTTTTTCCAAAAACCATTCTAAACGGCTGTTATTTTTGGTGGGTGCAATGGCCAAGTGCAAACGAAAGGAGCGCTGGTCGGGGCTAGGCAATTGTTTTAAAATGCGCAGTGTGGCACTTTTTTTATCAAAAGCCGTTAGTTCCGCGTCAAACAAGCCGCCTTTGCCATCTGTAAGGCGCAAAACGTCTCCCAAGCCCTTACGGAGCGTTTTTGTACAATGTTTTGTTTCGTCTTCGTCAAAATAGGCCGTCTCGCCTTGAATATCCTTAGTATGAAAAAGCTGCATAAAACAAAAAGTTTTAAAAAAGTCGACCAAATATTTTGAAGTAGAAACAAAATGTTTTAGATTTGTGTTATCACAACGACAGACAGTAAGCGTTCAAAATAATATCTTATGGAGAATCAACCACCCACTAACCAACCACTCAATACCCCCGAAGCCAAGGCCACCGTTTTTGTAACGGCAATGCCCATTATTAGGGAAGAGCGCATTGAACTAGTAGAGGCACAACATACGGAATCCGTCGAAGAAAAAGCCCTAGTGGTTGCAAAAGAAACGGTCAAAAGATCGCCTTTTTCCATCAAACCGCTCTTACAATCGCTTTTTTATGCGGTACAATGGCCCCAACTCAAACGCCAATTTACCAAAGAAGCGTTGTTGGGTAGTACCAAACGGCACTGGGCAAAAGTAGCCGTTGTCGGCACTTTTTTCTACTGCACCCAAATTACGTTTACAACACCTGCTAGCCACAGCAGTACAGCGGCGGTCTTGCCCTCGGTGACTCGCTCGGCACCTGCGGCGGCACTTTCTACTGTAGCGACGGAGGCAGAAGCCTTGGTACCTGTTGCGACGGTTTCCGTTGCTGCCAAAGAGCAGTACATTACCCGTTTCGTTGCTGTCGCACAAGGTGAAATGAAGAAGTACGGTATTCCTGCCTCTGTTATCTTGGGACTCTCGATCATAGAAAGTAATTATGGCACTACGCCATTGTCACAAACAGGGAATAATTACTTTGCGCTTACTTGCGCTGCTAACCCATTGGCAGAAGGCATTGTAGAGCGTGCTATCTATCAGCAAACTTGCTACGTGCATTATCAAAATGCTTGGACGAGCTTTAGGGCCAATAGTTTGCGCCTTAGTCAACCTTCCTTTAGCCAACTAAAAGCAGAAAAAGACCCCTACGCTTGGGCGGCTGCTTTAGAAACCAACGGCTTAGCAGAAGCGGCTAGTTTAACAGGGCTCCTTGAGCGCCATAATTTGAGCCAATACGATGTGCTAGAAAAATAAGCACACTTATCCGATAGAAGGAAGGCAACAATGCCTCCATTAGTTAGGCCACAACGGTGCCTATGCTTCCTAGAAACCACTCGTTAGAAAGAAGCTAAGTATAGGTCAAGTTGAGTGTTTCTAGCTGGCAGTCATTCGCAAAAGGCGAGTGGCTGCCTCTTTTTTTTGGGGAGAGAATAAAGGAACTGTTATTTTATAACTATCTTGGAATACGCAACTATATTGTAAAAACGTAGAAATAATAACCATGAGCGATCAAACTGGTATCCGTTGGAGGCAGCGCTTTAGGAATTATAATAAAGCTTTGCGAAAGTTGAATCAGATAATAAAGTACTATCAAGCCGCTTTCGTTCACTTTCAAGGTAGCATGCAAAACAAGGAAGGAGAACACCACTAGACTTACTATAAAAGAGCATGCCTTACGGACTGAAAGAAACACAAATTGAAGCCATCAACTGCGTATTTAAAGCACACGCTAAGGTAGAACAAGTCATCTTATATGGCTCTAGAGCAAAGGGGAATCATGAAAAATATTCCGATATTGATCTTATCTTTGTGGGCAAGGACATGAACTTATCGCTGTTGCTAAAAATAGAAAATGAATTGGACGATTTGTTGCTGCCTTACAAAATAGATGCTCGCTACTCCATACCATAGAAAATCCTGATTTGGTTGCGCACATCCAACGCGTGGGAATTTTATTGTACGATAAGCAAGCCATAGATTCCAGCACCTCCACTACTTTCAAGAATCATTAATCTAACTAGCTATTTTATATTATGGCTCCACTATTGACTGCTTTCCTTGGTATCCTAGGTTGTATCGCTTATTTCCTATTTATTTGGGGAATTGTTAAGTGGGCACAGAATCGCTATAAAAAGCAACACCGAGAAACTCAGAAAGACATTACTGATGCCGAATTGTTTCGCTTGATGAATAAAACCAACCATTTCATTACCGCAGAACAGTTGTCGGAGGTCACAGGAATAGACAAAAAGGTCGTCTATAAACGCTTATGGTTCTTGTCTTTTCAACGAGTTATTCGTGGGTATTATGATTCCAGTGGATCCCAAAAAGGTGTTTTTCAGTTGCCTGAAAATGTCCCTTCAGAGGCCATTCCAGCGATGAACGTAGCGCAGATGAGTGAGCGAGAAATTGTTAAAACCATTTTGATCTATGCGCGCGATTATCAAGTGACCGTCGCCGAACTAGTAGTCATTTTTAACCTTGATATTTACGCGGCCAAAAAACTATTAAAACGGTTACTAAAGAGCAAGTTGGTGAGCCGTTTACGCAAGGGGATACAATACATCTATGTCATTGATCGCTCTATCCAACAGCAGCGCAGCCTTGCCAATCCCCGCGATCACAAGGCCGAACTCAAAGAACAATTTGACCAAGTTAAAAAAATGGTCATCCCTAACTTTGGAGAAGCAGGACGGATTAAAATTCCTGATGCAGAGGTTATTCAACTAGCCATAGAACACGACGGACGGTTAACACCAACTTTGTTGTGCCTTAAAAGCAAAATTTCTATAGAAGAGGCTAAGTATAAATTAGAGGAGTTGTATGAACAGGGGACGTTTGTGATGGACTTGGATGAATCGAATTATGTCCTAGAATACCAACTGCGGGATAAATCGCTATTAGACACTTAAGCTTATGAAATCATTGGTTCTCTTACTGTTCCTTTTGGGATTAGTACTTTTAATCGCATTTGGTTTTTGGGTACATAAAAAGCAAAAAGAAGCCCACGCTAGTTTTCAATCCATCATCAAAGATGCGGAGCTATTTCAGTTGATTCACAAAATGAACCATTTCATCAATGCCGAACAATTAGCGGAAGCGACAGGGGTAGAAGTCAAAATGGCCAAAAGACACCTGTCTTATCTACATCAATACGGGGCGCTCCAAACCTTTTATAATGCTAGTGGAACGTCTACAGGAGTGTATCAACTGGCCGAAGATGTGCCCTTGGAAGCGATTCCAAAGATGGATGTAGCCCAGATGAGTGACCAAGAAGTCATTACTACGATTTTGCAATACTCATCCGATTATCAATTGACCACCGCAGAATTAGTGGTTATTTTTGACATTGATATTTACAAAGCAAAAGCCCTGATAAAGCGTCTATCGAAAAGCAAAAAAGTTAGTTTTTTAGTAAAAGGAACGGAAGTTATCTACGTCATTAGTCCTGATTTTAGGCATTTGCATCCTTCGGCAGAGCTAGCAGAAAACAACATCAAAGAAGCGCTTCAAGGAATCCGAGACCGCGCTATTCCCAAATGGACAACAACTGAACGCATCAAAATCCCTGATGCTGATGTTATTCAATTGGCCATAGAACATGACGGACGGTTAACCCCTACCTTGTTGTGCCTAAAGCGCAAAATTTCTATCGAAGAAGCCAAGCAACGACTAGAAGAATTATACGAACAGGGGACGTTTGTTATGGATGTAGACGAGACCAATTTTGTTATGCAATACCAACTGCGGGATAAATCACTACTGGAATAAACTAGATGCTATTGCTCAACAATTGATGGTAGAAGTGGAGGAGCCGCTGGTAATTTTGGCGGCTAATGCGTTCTGTTACTCCTAATTGTGCCTTTTGCCAGCTATCTGCCTCATAAACTACTGGTTGAAAGTAGAAAATAGGCGCTTTAATAGCTTTTGTAGCGGGAGCAGCAGGTTGGTCGACCCAAATAGGTGCTGTTATTAGATTGGGAAATACTTCCTTACAGGTATTGCCCAAGAGGCGATAAGAACGGCTCTCTAAATCAGCGGTAGCGTAGCCCTGTTGCCATTTCCAATTATCAATAACTTTAACAGAATCCAACTTAACGAGCGTTTGAATACTCAAGAGTGTAGCTTGATCTAAGCTGGGCGCAGTGATGCGCAATTGAGTTGTATCCGAATCAGGTAGGGAAGGGAATAAGCGCGCTTGGGTGCCTACTAAGCTATTAGGCAATGAGTTGGGAGAGAAGTAACTATCCTGGTTCCAGCCTAATAACCACGTATTAGAGAAAATAAAGCGTTGCTTGAAAGGGAGTTCAGGACTGAGTTGTTGTAATAATTCTCTAGTCGTATTGTGAGTTAAATCGGCTTTAGGAAGTTGTGCTTGTAAGCGGTCTAAAACGCCACTCCAAGCCACTTTTGGATGCTTACGCACGAGTGTAAGATCGGCTTGCGCCAACTGCCCCACCCCTAGCAAAGCAACAGGAGCCGATAGCTCCCAAAGTAAATTTTGAGCGACCCAGCCCCCTGTTTTCAAAACATATTCCGCAGGCGTTCCCGCTTGGGCGAGGGCTTTTAGAATACGCGCTTCTCCGATTTGGGCAGGGAAGGGAAAGGCTAGATAAATAGTACGATCAGGGAGGCGTTCTTGGGCGATGAGCTGTTGCAAAACTTCAAGCATCGCAATCATTGCCGCTTTGCTGCCCTGGCTACCCTGCCCATAAATGTGTTCTGCCGTAAGTTCTCCCGCAAAGGGTGTGACCGACCAGTTGCGTCGCTCCGCTGCCGTGGGCATCGTTACTTGTGGACTGGCCATCCAAACAATCGGGGCTAAATCAGCTTGGCGACCTACCCACTTAGCGACCCAGTTGGAAGCGCCAAACTCTTGCCATTCCAAATTGGGATTATCAAACAACAAAGGGTATTGGAGTCTTATCCAAGCATAAAAATCCTTGATTTGCGCCTGTCCTATACTGTCGTCGCTACTGCGCCACCGTAAGGCTTGAGTCAGGTTTTCTTCTGCTTCGGGATAATCGGGCAATGTGGTGGCTAAAACGATGTTACTTTGCTTAGAAGTATTCGTAACGGTATTAAAAAGCGCTACTAAAGTAAAGAGACTTAGTAGAAAAACGATCAGAACAAGAAAAAGCTGGCGCATAGGTGTTGTATAGCTGCATAATGGGTGTCAGAAACCTACTGGTTGGATAAATGCTATCCACTCGGTAAGAAAAAGCACAAGATAAGAGTCTTGTTGTACAATTCTTTCCCTGCCCCCAATTTTAGCAAAAGCGGTCTACTTTTAAAATTGGCTTATCTATTACCAAGCAGGGCAACGGGGCTGGTGCATGGTATAAAGAATACCAATGCTAAACATAGTATACCCATCGTTGGTTGTCTCGTCGCCGCGTTGTCGATTGGGGCGGCCAATTGGCTCGCCAATTTCTCCCGAACGATCGGCAAAAGCGACCGCTGTTGCGCCCAAGGAACCGCGATTACTCGCTACCACTCTAGGGTCGGCATAGGTGCCGCTTACATCGTCTAAGTGATCAAAGAACAGCATCCTAGTGGCACCTTCGATAACAATGCCCCACTGCGAACTGATGTCGATTTTGAAACCTGCACCCAAAATAAAGGCGGGCTGCATGAGCGAATATTCTTCGCCGCGTACTTGTCCCTCAGTACCTAAGGGCTGCAAGGAGTACAAGCTGCCCTCTAGTCTGGCTTGTGGCTTGTGGTGAAACACGCCAAAACCAGCGACTAAGTAAGGCGTATATTGGTTGACATCACGGCCTTTGAGTGAATGGTGGTGAAAGGGTAAGAAGTTGAATTCTAGGCCAATGGAGCCTTCAAAAATATTGGACTGAAAACTCAAATTGCGCGCGCGGTTGTAGTCGTTTTTAGAAAACTCATCGGCTGCGCTGATGGTACCAACACTTAGTCCCATCCGTATAGAAACGCGCGGATCGACGTTGCGGTGAACCATAATATTGGCACTCATACCAGGGCGTTGCATCGAAAAATCAGGCGCTAAATCGCCGTGGTAAACGGTAGCCCCTGCGGCGCCACTTACTTCCCAATATTGAGCTTGCAAGCTGCTCACGAGGAGCAGGGCACAACTCATAAATAGTAGTTGTCTCACTTGTAGTTTATTTGTTAGAATAACTAATACAAGGCTCTTTGCCTCTTCTCGAAATGGTGAGAATGCCGTTATTCTAGTGTGATAAGCGTGTTGTTGAAGTAGAGAATTGTTACTATAGCAAAGGTTTTTTTTGAAAGAATAAATCTGCTACTAGCCTATCTAGCAGAACGAAAAAAAAGCGTAGTTTATTGTAGAGCAAAAGGGGTATTTCAGCTTAATAATTTCTAGAATCAATGCCCCATTTTAGCTTTTCGCGAATCATGTACAGAAAGTTGCGGTCTGTAAACCGAATCAAATTGACTTCAAAATCAGCCTTGCGTACGGCCAACTGAAAATTGGTATTAATGGTTTCATAACGAGAGTCTAAGGTGCACAAAAAGTTCTTGGCACGGCCTTCGACCTCAAAAGAAATAACGGACGTATCGGACAAAACGATGGGGCGTACATTTAAATTATGTGGTGCAACAGGCGTAATAATGAAATTTCCCGACTTGGGAAAGATTATGAGCCCACCGCAACTCAATGAATACCCCGTCGAACCTGTTGGGGTAGCCACAATAATCCCATCCGCCCAGTAAGAGTTCAAAAATTCCCCATTCACATAGGTATGAATGATGACCATAGAAGATGTATCCCTTTTTAGAATGGTAAAATCATTTAGGGCAAAATTCTTGTCTCCAAATAAGCTAGGCGAGGACTCTAAGTACAGCACAGAGCGTTGATCGAGCGCATAACTTTTATTATACAACATGTCTAAGGCCTGTTCCAAACGATTTTTCTCAATCATTGCCAAGAAACCTAAGCGCCCCAAATTGATGCCCATAATCGGTACTCCCGTATCGCGCACAATTGTCACTAAATCCAAGATAGTGCCATCACCGCCCAAGCTGATGACCACATCAATCTGTTGCCGCTTAAATTCCGCGTGGTTGTTGAAGGTTTGCGGAAGCTGCACTAGGGAAATGCGGTGTTTAAAACTTTGGTAATACTCCTGAAATAGAAACAAGTTGATGGGTCGCTTGGCTAGAGCATCAAACAAATGCTGTACGAATTCAACATGTTCTTCTTTTAGAAAGCGGCTGTAGATGGCGATGTTCAAAATATATGCGAAGGGTTGGAGGCGAAAAAATGAGAGGTTTAGGGCAGTTGTAGCAACCGCTTACCTCTTAAAAATTAAACTTGTAGCGTAAATATAAACCTTTTTCGCCGCTTTTATTGAAAGTGTATTCTAATTGCATAATAATATTGTAGGCATAAAAGACGAAATCTACTCCCAACCCTGTGCCGATCAAATGGGTATTACTCAATGGGTTGTTTTGCGCATAATAGCGATCCCAAACGCGGGCATAATCGAGGTGATAACGGAAATGTACTTGTACAGGTAGGCTAGTGAGATAGCCTACAGAAGCTTTCTTAAATAAAGGGATACGAAAATTAATAATTTTCCAATTCAAGTCACCCTGCAATAAGACAAAAGATTGCCCGTCAATGACATAATGTTGATAGCCCCGTATGTAATCCTCATAAAAACCCAACGCTCTATTATTGGTATAACTCACTTTCTCTGGGCTAATAGTCCATTGACCCTTGCCGCGTACACTGACGCTAAAACGCTCATCGAACTGTTTGTGGTATTCTAAATGCGTCCAAAGTCCCCAAAAGTTGACATCCTTAAAAAGCCCCAAGCCATTTTTGGTTACGCTAATATTAACCAAATAACCGTTGAGTGGGTAAGCTTGAATATCGCGTTTGTCGAGGTGGTAGCTGTACCGCAAATTGAAAGAGCGCTGGAAATTTTGGCCGAGCTTAAAGTAATTGTTGTTCAAGGCCAAGGCACTGGAGCTGATACCTAATTGCAAATAACTCAATTCGAGGCGGTGTATTTGGAGTAAGGTAGGCCGAAAGAAAATAGCCGCGTGCCCTCGAATACGCTGCAATTGGCGCTCCTTACTATCATAATTATTATAAAAAGTAAGGGTGTTGTCGCGGGTTTCGTAGGCAATTTCTTTGTTATCGGAGTAGAGGGCGTTGATATTGAAGCCAAATTTGCGCGCACGCCCCATCGGTGGCAGGGTATAATCCAATTCAAATTTTCGGGTATAGCCAAACTGTACCACTGCTCGGAGCAAGTCGTTGTAGCCCGTCAAATTGCGACACAATAACCACAGACCAAGGTTCGTACGTCGAAAATCGCGTTCGTGCCGCTCCCACCACACATTAAAATTGCGGTCTGCGAGTTCAAAAACGGGCAAGGGATAGAAGTACCAGTTTTCGCGCAGCGTGATTTTTAAATGCACCTCTTGCCCTTCCCAACGTGCCACATTGACCAGCACATCTCTAAATAAAAGAGTATTAATCAAGTAACGTCTGTTGCGCTCCAAGCTCGGCATCAAATCTTGCAACATAATCGAATCACCCACTTGAATGTCTAGCTCATTGTAAACAAGATTAGCTTTTGTCTGACGAAGTCCTTCTAAATCAATGGATTTGACATAGACTTGCGGTACTTGTGCCCACAAAGGCAAAACAAGTAAGCAACAACTCCATAATAAACTAGTGCGCTGTGCGACTTTGCAGAAGATACTCATGGGCATAGTAAAACAGTTGATTTGTACAACTGCCCTTATAAAGGTAGCTGTTTTGGGTTGAATTCCATCTTTTACAAGGTTTTTAACGTCTTGCTAGCGCTATAAACAAGCCAATTATAGCTTGGAACTTGCTCTTAGAAGTCACCGAATGTAAAATTAAACGAACTTTATTGTTAGAAGTTCTTTTATTTCACCACATAAAGCCATATCTTTGCCGCAAATTAGAAATAGATTATTCATCGAATACACGTAGTATAAAGTCCGCAACTTATGTCACAAAATATTGGACGCATCAAGCAGATCATTGGTCCTGTCGTCGACGTTAGCTTCTCTTCAGAAGCAGGCGCTAAATTGCCAGAAATTCTAAACGCCCTTACCGTTACTAGAACGAACGGCGAAGTGTTAGTTTTGGAGTGTCAAAAGCACTTAGGAGAAGACAGTGTCCGTACTATCGCTATGGACGGTACCGAGGGATTGACCCGAGGAACGATCTGTGTTGATACGGGATATCCCATCCAAATGCCTACTAATAACGCGATCAAAGGTCGCTTGTTGAACGTAGTAGGAGAGACTATTGACGGTATTGGACCCATCTCTGCCACGCAAGCCGAGAAGAGTTCTATTCACCGCAAGCCACCCAAATTTGAAGACTTGGCAACCAGCTCTGAGCTTCTCTTTACAGGAATCAAAGTAGTAGATTTGATTGCTCCTTACTTGAAAGGTGGAAAAATTGGTTTGTTTGGTGGGGCAGGTGTAGGAAAGACCGTACTAATTATGGAGTTGGTAAACAACATTGCCAAAGCTTATGAAGGTATTTCTGTATTTGCTGGTGTCGGAGAGCGTACCCGTGAGGGGAACGATTTGTTGCGCGAGTTTTTAGAATCTGACGTAATCAACTATGGAGATGCTTTTAAGCACTCTATGGAAAGTGGTGGATGGGATTTGTCTAAGGTAGATATGAAAGCCTTGGAAACCTCTAAAGCAACGTTGGTATTTGGTCAGATGAACGAGCCTCCAGGAGCCCGTGCCCGTGTAGCCTTATCTGGTTTGACCATTGCAGAGCACTTCCGTGATGGTGACCCAAGCGAAGCAAAAGGCCGTGATATCCTATTCTTTATTGATAATATCTTCCGTTTTACACAAGCGGGAGCAGAGGTATCGGCCTTATTGGGACGGATGCCTTCAGCAGTAGGTTACCAGCCTACGTTGGCAACAGAGATGGGAATGATGCAAGAACGTATTACTTCTACCAAACGAGGTTCTATTACTTCGGTACAAGCAGTATACGTGCCTGCGGATGATTTAACGGATCCAGCTCCTGCTACAACTTTTGCTCACTTAGATGCTACGACGGTATTAAGTCGTAAATTAGCCTCTTTGGGTATTTACCCAGCGGTAGATCCCTTGGATTCTACTTCTAAGATTTTGACAAGAGCCGTAGTAGGCGACAAGCACTACGATTGTGCCCAGCGCGTTATTTTCATGCTACAGCGCTACAAAGAATTGCAAGATATTATCGCAATTTTGGGTATGGAAGAATTGTCAGAAGAAGATAAATTGATCGTTTCTCGCGCTCGTCGTGTACAGCGTTTCCTATCACAGCCTTTCCACGTAGCCGAGCAGTTTACAGGGTTGCAAGGTGTCTTGGTAGACATTGAAGAAACCATCAAAGGATTTAACATGATTATGGATGGGGAAGTAGATAAATACCCTGAAGCCGCATTTAACTTAGTCGGTAGCATCGAAGATGCCATTGCCAAAGGTGAAAAAATGTTGGCCGAAGTAGAAGCCTAATCCATTTTATCCATAAACAAAGCGCGAAGCGGCACGCCTTATTGCTGTCTCGTTTCGCGCTTTTTATATTCTTTACAACATGGAATTAATTATTTTGACTCCTGGAAAAACGATTTATAGCGGACAAGTAAGCGCTGTGAATACGCCTGGAAAAAACGGAAAATTAGAGATTCTAGAGAACCACGCCCCGATTGTCGCTTCGTTGAAAGCAGGAGTAGTGGATGTCACCACCAACAGCAACGAACGCTTAAGCTTTCAAACAACAGGTGGATTTTTAGAAGTCTTAAACAACCAAGTTTCTATTTTACTAGAAACAGTGGAAGCATAACTACTGCATAACCAGCATTTTAGTACAGTAGTACAAATCTCCTATAGCGATGAGCGTTATAGGAGATTTTTTTTGTTAAAAAGTGTTAAAATTCATCACCGTTTGACAATTTTACTTTGAAGTAAGCAATTATTAGAATACATTTGAATTCGTCCCGCCATTATTCCACTATCAAATTTATTACCAATGAGGAACAAATTATTAGGACTGGCTATGCTATGTCTACTGGCAATGGCTTGCAACAAATCGACAGAAACTACCGTAATAAAGGAAGAAGCACTATCTACAAAGTCGGCGGAGGCAGACTTGCTGTATCATTACAAGGGGCAAACCTATGGCTTGTTCTACCAAGAAGGCAGTACAGAAGCAGTGATTGAGGATGACAACTACTACGCGTTGCAAACGGCTACTGCTCAACGCAATATCGTGACCTTTACATTTAACGATAAACCGAGTCATCACTTTTACCTATTCGACAGTGAATGGGAAGGCTATGACTACATGGAGCAACACGATGCTAGCCCCTTCATTGGGCGCAAGTTCAAAGTCTCCCTACGCATTGATGAATTGAGAACGGCTTTAATGGCTCAATTTGGAGAACCACTCGACTTTAAAAATACCGCCGTAGCAACGGCTGCCCAACAAGGCGTTGAAGCCCTCTACGAAGAGTTACACATCAATACTCCTTTTCCCAGTAACTTAGCCGCCTTTCTAGGAATTGCTACTGAGGAATTTAAACGACCGAAATCCCCTAAGAACCTCAACGGCCCGCCTGTTTTATCCGTTTGGGAACATTCTAATGCGGGCGGTTCGGTGCTTTATGTAGAACAGGGTACCCATACCTACATCATCAATTACGGCGATTACGATTGTTTTACGATGGCTTCTAATCCTAATTTGACTATAGAGAATAAACCGATCAATAGCGATTGGAATGATTGCATTTCGTCGCAGTGTTTGAGTTATATTCAAGGAGCTGAAGCGATGGGTGTTGGGTATTATAAAGATACTCATTTTGGGGTTTATAGTAATGGGTATAGAATCTTAATTTATCGTGCTAATGGGACCATATCCTGATCCACTCTGTTTTAATATGAGAGATGAAAAATGGGAGCATCCAAATGGTTGGGGAGGGCATATGAATGATCAAATTTCTAGTATCAGAGTAAAAGCTATTTGGGAGGGATGTTATTCTGGTAATAGTGATTTCAATGATCTAAAGAATTAATAGCAATGAAGTGTATAATTGTAATATATGTATTGCTACTGTCAAGCAGTAAGGTATTTACCCAAAGTCGAGTAAGTCTGCAACTAGGTTGGACCGCTTCTAACATTCGCGCTATCTACGACAAAAAGACGTTTAAGCCAGGGCCCGTGTTCGATGATTCTTTTGTCAAGTTTCCCTTTTGGCACACGCCTTATATTGCTGCTGAATATGAATATGACTACAAAAAGTTACGGCTATCAACAGGCTTCCATATGATGTCTATGGGGGCAGGAGGATTACCAGGTTTGCCAGGGTTTTACTGGGTAACCGCTTATTGGACAGTTCCTATTCTAGGAGGTTATCATATAAAACTGGGTAAAGGATGGGATTTGGTGGCTGAAGGAGGCATAGAAATTGGTTTTCAGCATGGTTCATCAACTATCCAAACTGGAGGAGGGGCGCGCTGGGGAAATATTAACGCTGTATTAGCCGTAGAAACCGAATGGAAAAACTTTCGTCTGGGCGTACGCGGGCACTGGGGTTTAACGACCTTTAGAACCTTTGACCCCATTATTTACAAGCACACAGGCATCACAACCTACCTAGGCTATACCCTCTGGGATCAAGCCAAGTGCAAAGCCCGTCGTTTGCGAAAGCAGCAAGAACGAAACTTGGAATAAATACGACTAGCAAGCGCTTCCAACTAGGGAGTGCTTGCCTTTTTTAGGACAAAAAATAACGCTATGAGTAGTATAGGATTGTTACTAGTCGCCCTTCTTTGGAGTTGTTCGGGGCTAGCTCAAAGCCGTATCAGCCTACAAGGTGGTTGGACAGCTTCCAAGATTCGCGCGGAAAATAAACGCGATTTTAGGCCAGGGCCTGTAGCGGGGGATTCCTTTACCAAGTTTCCCTTTTGGCATACTCCTCTTATGGGGATAAAATATGAATACGACCACAAGCGATTACGCTTATCAACTGGATTTATAATGATGTCAATGGGAGCAGGGGGAATGCCTGGTTTTTCCAGTTATCCTTGGGTAGTCGCTTATTGGACATTACCTTTATTGGGTGGGTACAAGTTGAAGTTAGATAAGGGTTGGACAGTTACTACGGAAACTGGGATGGAAATTGGTTTTCAAAATGGCAAGTATATCGGAGGACCTCAGACCGCAGGCGCAAACTGGGGAAACATCAATGTAGTAGCGGCTGTCGAAGCAGAATGGAAAAACTTCCGCTTAGGGGTACGGGGACATTTAGGAGTGACTAACTTTAGAAGAGTCTATGTGCTTATCTACAAGCACACAGGCATCACGACCTACCTCGGCTACACCCTTTGGGATCAAGCCCAATGCAAAGCGCGGCGCTTGCGAAAACAGCAAGAACGAGCCTTGGAATAAATACGACTGGCAAGCGCTTCTAATTGGGAAGTGCTTGCGTTTTTATCGGACAAATTTTAGGAGAGTGGTTACTTTTTCCTCCCATTTTCTATTTATATTAGGGCGGCGGGAACCCTCGTCCACTAAACCAGCTCAACTCAACCGACTCATGCTTTTTTTATTTTGTAACAACGGATTTGATCACCGCGAGGTGGACTATTTTTATGTGGAGGAATACCACGCGGCTAAGGCTAAGAAAATACCAACAGCGCTGTTTAGTTTAGAAGAGCTACGACGAGGAGCAATAACGGAAGCGTTGCGGTATGTACCTGTACAGGCCACTGAAACGACAGTGGTTTATCGTGGATGGATGCTGAAACCCACCCAATACCAAGCGTTGTATACAGGTTTATTGGACAAAAAACTACGCTTATTAAACAGCCCTGAGCAGTATGTTTTTTGCCACCATTTGCCCAAGAGCTACAAAGTACTGCAAGGGTATACGCCTAAAACTACTTTTAAAAAGCTAGAGGGGAAATTCCATTACAATGACTTTGCTTCAGAATTAGCTGTCTTTGCTGACCAACCCATCATTGTCAAAGACTATGTCAAGTCGCAGAAACATTACTGGAAAGAAGCTTGTTACATTCCCGATGCCAGCAATCGAGTACAGGCAACCGCTGTTATTGAGCGTTTCTTAGAATTACAAGCAGAGGACTTAAATGAAGGGTTGGTGTTTCGGGAATTTGTACCCTTGGAGCAATTGACGACCCATTCTAAGAGCGGGATGCCCTTGACAAAAGAGTTTCGATTGTTTGTTTATAAAGAGAAGGTAATCAGTGTATTCAATTATTGGGACGAGGGCGACTACCAAACGACTACAGCCAATTGGAACGGCTTTCAAGCATTGCTGCAAGAGGTCAAGAGCAACTTTTTTACAATGGATATTGCTCAAACTACTACAGGAAATTGGATAGTGATAGAACTAGGGGACGCACAAGTCTCTGGCTTGCCCGATAATGCGGACAAAGTTACGTTTATAGAAAACATCCAAACGGCTATGATGCTATAGAAGCAGCTTTCAAGGATATTTTTAAAAAATTTCAGTTTAAGTTGTGTTTAATTATATTTGTTAACAAAAGCCTAATTATTCTTAAAAAAGCTTGTCTATAATACTATATAAAGGCAAAAAAGCGTTCTTTTAGTTGCTACTCTAAGCTAGTAAAAACGACTACAACAGCGGCTATACTTCGCTCCAACTAGAATTAATTGCCTTGTAAGCCAGTTAGGGGCAGCAAGAAAAAGCTAGAAGCTCCTGAATTGGTCTAATTTAAACTAAAAGTTTAGGTTAGACAGGCAAAAATTCTAAGTATTGAGAAAAATAAATTAAATTTGTTGCCCAAGAAAATCGTTTGTGGTACGGTTTTTTTATTGAAGGTGTTTTGAAAGTGTTAACGTCCCCCCAATGAGTTGACCCACTTATTAAACGATCATTAAATAGAACATCTCCAATGTTCCAAAAAAAATATTCTCATGAAAAAACTATGCACATATCTTCTCTTTAGCGCAATGTTTTTGATGGCTCAAGTAACTTGGGCACAAGAAGATGAACCTAGATTTCCTGGGTGTGACGATCCCACTGACGTGGATTGTGCCGATATGAAGATGATGCAGTTCGTGTTTAGTAACCTCAAACACCCTGACGGTAACCCTGGCGGCGAAGTAGTGGCCTCGTTTATGGTTAAATCTTCTGGCGAAATCACGAATGCTACCATTATAGAAAGTTTATCGGCTGATTGTGATGCCGAAGTATTGCGTATTGTCAACTTAATGCCCAATTGGTTGCCTGCTTTAGCCGATGGCTCCCCAACAGATATGGAATGGGAGTTAGTGGTTAAATTCACGCCTAAATAGCGCGCCATTAGTAGAATGGCTATAGATATAAATAGAAGAGAGAAAATTGATCTTAGGATGGGTTTTCTCTTTTTTATCCTTCGCATACAATTTTAATACCGCCACCTATGGTTTTCTTCTTACGCTGGGCGATACTTTGTTGTAGTCTTTGGTACGGCAGTGCTGTTGCCTTGCAAGCACAGGACACCGCCTTGCTCGCTTCTATAGATATTCCGCCCTTATTTGAAGGCTGCGCCGATCCGCTGATTAGTGCCACGCAACGCCAATCTTGCTCCGCGCCCAAAATTCAACAATTTATACGCCAGCATTTGACCTATCCCGACAGTGCCCGTGCGCGTGGAGTCGAGGGAACGGTGGTCGTGCGCTTTTCGGTTTCTGAAACAGGAGCCATTACCGATTTAGAATTATTGCGTACGATTGGAGGAGGCTGCGGCCAAGAAGCCTTGCGCGTGGTTCGCATGATGCCTAATTTTACCCCTGCTTACCGCAATGGAGAAGCTATTGCCACGAAGATGGTATTGCCCATTCGCTTTACGCAAAAAGAAAACAGCCGTCCTGCTGCTGCCTATCGCGTAGAGTGGGGGGCTGCTTATACCGATCGTGTTACTAGAAACGAACTCAAGGCTTTGTTGCGCCGTCATTTGGTGGTACGGGATGCTTATGGCGAACTCTACGATCCTCAACACCTAGTGTTGCTGATTGAAACACCTAGTAAGGAACTACGTCTAGAGCATAGAGGGAGCCAATTGAGCCGCGAGATGTTGCAAGCGCTCAAACGCGTTCGCCCACAACAGCGCATTACCCTAGAGGTAACCATTCAGAATAAATACGAAGAAATAGAAGTGAAGCGCGTATTGGAAGTGCTGCCTTAGCGCAAGCGAGCAATGGCCTGTAGCAAGCGTTCGGGCAATTCTCCTTCGCAAGCGGATTGATAATCCGCGTAAGAGCAAGCAATTAATTCCTGCTCGACCTGAAATTCTTCGGGAATGGCCACCCACCAGCGGTTACTTTTTTGACTTTTGTAGAAGGTAACAGCGGTATCCAACAATTTGTTGTCAACGACATAAGCGCGCAATTGTTTGCGCTGTACAGGCCATTCATACACCCGTGCATAAAATCCTTCTACTGCAAACCAAATCAACTGTGCTGTCAACAAAGCCGTTTGTCCGTGGTCGTTGTACTGGGGATTCCACCCGTGTAGGCAGAGGGTCGAGAGCTGGTCGCTCATGCTCATGTAACGCACCAAGCGACAGGCTTCTGCGGCTGTTAGGCCATTGGGGTTGCGAGAGGCTAGGGCAGGCGCGTCTGCCGCCCGAATAGCGCGGAGCGCAAGTGCTGAAATATCTACTTGGCGCACCATTGGTTCTACTTCTTCTAGCTTTCGCAAAATACTTCCCAAGCGATGTATGGATACTTGTTGGTGTTGCAAATGTTGCACTACCGCAGGGTCGGTGAGGTAAGACTGGCTGCCAATACAGGTCATTTGGTGTAGTAAGCGCGGTGCTTTTTCTAATAATTGATTCAATAAGCCTGCTTCACCTTCTAACTGGTAATCTAATTGAGCATCGACGAGGGCCACAGACACGCCTTCCGCGCGTTGTTCGTAAGCGCGCAATTGCGCCAAAACAGCCTGACTATTCTCTGCTATTACAATTGGAAAAACTCCTTGTTGTAACAGAACATCCAGCAATTCTGTCAATGGCAAGACATCGGGGAGAACCACGCCTAAGTCAACTACTTGTCCCGCTTTAAAATTAGCCGAAAGGCTTGACAAAGCTTCTTGTACCGCTTGATAAGCGGCGGTTTCTCCGTAGCCCAATAAGGCAATATGAGCCTTTTTCCAAGCTTGATTATCGCGTTGATGTGCCAGCAATTGCCCGCCATATTGAAAAGATGCCCTTTCAGAAAAGGAGAGAGATTCGGTATCAAATTGTAATAAATGGTCGATCATGAATCGTGCAATTGTTGAGAAGGAGACAAATTAGATACAAGGTAGATATCCTCACGACAACAATAATAGCCTTTATAGGCCATTCTAGAAAGCAATCGGGCACATAAATGACCAATGCTTTAGCAAGCACCACTCACCCAATCGGTTAAGCTTTAAAAAGATTTCTGACACTACGGTGATTTTTTGCCCAATTGTTCTATATTTGCTCGCAAAAATAAAGCATTACTATGAAGCTACTACAGCAGTATAAAGAACGACATCCAGAAATTGTTTTCGAATGGACGGACCAAGAAACCAACGCCAAAGGTTGGGTGGTGATTAATTCGCTGCGCGGTGGTGCTGCTGGAGGGGGAACACGCATGCGCTTAGGCTTAAACAAGGAGGAAGTTATTTCTCTAGCCAAAGTTATGGAGATTAAATTTTCTGTTTGTGGCCCTGCTATTGGAGGCGCTAAGTCAGGAATTAATTTTGACCCCAACGACCCCCGCAAGGAGGGTGTTTTAAAGCGCTGGTACAAAGCCGTCATTCCCTTGTTAAAAAACTACTATGGGACGGGGGGAGATTTGAATATTGATGAATTGAAAGATGTGATTCCTATCACTCAAAACTTGGGGCTATGGCATCCACAACAAGGCATCGTTCAAGGCCACTTCAAATCCAATGAAGGCGAACGGATCGAAATCTTAGGACAATTGAGACAAGGGGTTAGCAAGATTGTAGAAGATCCCAGTTATACCCCTTCTGTCCTCAAAAGATACGCTGTTGCCGACTTGATTACAGGGTATGGTGTTGCCGAATCAGTCGTGCACTATTACGACTTGTACCACGGAAGCACGGTTTCTGGTAAGCGGGTTCTTGTACAAGGCTGGGGAAACGTCGCCGCTGCAGCTGCCTATTACTTGGCGGAGCAAGGCGCTAAAATTGTTGGAATTGTAGACATTGCAGGTGGGTTGATGAATGCAGAAGGTCTAAGTTTTGACACGGTAGCTGCCTTGTACAATGACAAAAGTGGTAATAAGCTGGAGTCTTCGGAGATGTTACCTTTTGAGGAGGTGAATGAGAAGATTTGGGACATTCCTGCTGATATTTTTATCCCCGGAGCTGCTTCTAAACTTATTACACGTGAACAAATTGACGCTTTGATTGTTAACGGGTTACAAGTGGTTTCTTGTGGAGCCAATGTGCCTTTCATTGACGATGAAGTATTTTTTGGGCCTACCGCCAAGTATACCGACCAACAAATCAGCGTCATTCCCGACTTTATTGCTAACTGTGGTATGGCGCGGGTATTTGCTTATCTAATGCAACCCCACGCCTTATTAACCGATGAGCAGATCTTCAATGACGTCTCTCAAACCATTCGCCGCGCTCTTCAAGAAGTGCAAGCAATTAATGACAACCCAACAGAAATTTCAACTACCGCTCTAACAGTGGCATTGGAGAAGTTGTTAGGAGAGGACGGATTAAACAAATAATTGAAAACAGACATGGCTTTACAACGCGTTTTTAAAGGAGTGTTGTAAAAAAGTCTTTTGAGTAGCAGATAGTTGTATAAACCGAGGTACTTGGCCTTATTTGTCAAGAAAATGTACAGCTAGCAGCTAAAATATTGTTCTAAACAGAAAAAAAATGTAAATTTGCGCGTGTTGGATCTACTATTTCCTATGTAACCAAAAGCCCCTTTTGTAAACATTGAGGGTATTGCATTGTTAAAGAGAACGTTGAATGACAGTTGTCTAATAGGGTATTTATTTACTTATAACAGTCTTATAACGCTGATACAATGTTACACTATTAAAAGATGATAATCAATATTAAAGCTTTGGTTCAAAATTAATTGTCCTTTTAATCATTCCACTAACAAAGCTAGATTCAATCCAACAAAGACAAACTATTATGATGAAAAAAATTAACAAATTAGGTGCTGTTTTGGCAGGGGCATTATTGCTTAGCTTCGTCAATACTACACAAGCACAAATCTCTGTTAATCCGACAGATGATAAGTATATTAAGAAAAAAGACCAAGCGCGCCATGCAGAATGGAAAGAGGGCAAGAGTCAATTCCCCGGTCGTCCAAGAGATTGGTGGCAAGTAGGAATTGGTGGCGGTAGCTTCCTTATTGGTGGTGACGTTAAGCCTGCTTTCGGTTGGGGTGGATCTGTTCACGTTAGAAAGTCAATTGGCTATGTTTTCTCTTTGAAAGCAGAATACATGTTTGGCCAAGCTAGCGGTCTTAACTATGCAGCTTCTTCTTTTCGCGCGTTTCCCAATGTAGATCCCTTCACGATCACTTCTTCGACAGGAGCCGTCGTCACGCCTGGAGACTATGGTATAAGCGATGCTTTTCATGCCAACTACAAAATTGAGCAACACCATGCGTTGTCTTTGCAGATGGTTTTTAACTTGAACAACATCAAGTTTCACAAAAAAAGCAACCGTTGGAGTTTGAACTTGATCCTAGGATTGGGGGCTAACTTATACAACACTAAAATTGATGCTTTGGATGGCAATGGTGCAACTTATGGAGCAGCAATGACAGACTTAGCCAATCGTTCTAGTGGTGGTGGTGCCAACCAACAATACGACTTGACCAAATTGAGTGACCGTATGGAAATCATTCAAGAGTTGAGAGGTGTATTGGATGGTACTTACGAGACAATTGCTCAACAGAATGCCAATAATATTCTAACCATTGGAGAAGATGAAAACCGCATGGTTCTCAATCCTTTTATCAACATTGGTCTGTCATTTGAATACTTGATTACTCCTCGTATCTCTATCGGATTGGAGCACCAAGCGTACCTTTCTGACGATGACTTTTTTGATGGAAAAAGCCGTAAAGAAAACGGTTCAGGAACTTCAAACATTGATATTCCTCATTACACCAGCATTCGTTTAGGATTCAACATTGGTAGCAAAGAAAAAGCGATTCAACCATTATGGTTTGTGAATCCCTTGATCTACCCTATGCAAGACATTGCTGACATCAAAGATCAATTGGATGACGATTGGTTCAAAGATGACGATAACGATGGGGTACCCAATGCATTGGATGAAGAGAAAGATACTCCTCCAGATACAGAGGTAGACAGCAAAGGTCGTTCTTTGGATTCTGATGGCGACGGTGTTGTCAATAGCCAAGATAAAGAGCCTTATTCTCCTCCTGGATATCCTACAGACCAGTTTGGTGTAGCACAAGTGCCAAAACCAATCACACAAGATGACGTTAAAGTTATTCCCGGTGATCCAGCAACAGGTAAATATCCTACCTTGGTCATTGGTGATGAAGTATACGATCCATTGGGTTCAGGTAGTGCGGGTACGTTGAAAGACTGGTACTTGCCTATGGTACACTTTGATTTGGACAAGTATTACTTGCGTGCAGAAGCATACGAGCAATTGCAACACGTAGCAAGCGTTATGAAGGGCTATCCTAGCTTGAAAGTAGTAGCGCACGGCCACACCGATATCCGCGCTTCTAAAGACTACAACGATATGTTGTCTTATAACCGCTCTATGTCTTGCGTAGATTACTTGGTAAACCGTTATGGTATCGACCGCAGTCGTTTTATCATCCGCTATAATGGAGAGGTAGACAACTTGATTGAGAACGCTAACAGAGAAGTAGAACACTTTATCAACCGCCGTGTAGAATTCTACATTGCAGACGAAAACGCTCAAGATCAGAGTCGTCCAGCAGGTGATGGTAAAGCCAGTAGAAACTGGAAATACTAGGCAACTGCCTACCTTTACAGTGTGTTTCAAAAGAACGCTCTCTCTACAGAAATAGGAAAACAGCAGGGCTGTTTTCCTGTTTTTTGTTTGTACTGCTAAGGCTTTTCTTGATGAAAAACGCCTCCATCTTTTAAAAAACTAGTTATGCGTATCAAAGAGGTTACTCAGTACTTGGACCAAATCGCCCCCCCATCTTATCAAGAGAGTTATGACAATGCGGGCTTATTGGTCGGCGATGCCAGCTGGGAAGTAACAGGAATGCTGTTGGCATTAGACAGCACCGAAGCGGTTTTAGAAGAGGCTATTGAGAAAGGCTGTAACTTAATTATCGCCCACCATCCTATTGTTTTTAGTGGCCTCAAAAAGTTGACAGGCAAGAATTACATCGAACGAGTACTTATCAAAGCGATAAAAAATGACCTCGCTATCTATGTTTGTCACACTAATTTGGATAACGTATTCAAGAATGGGGTCAATGCGAAATTTGCTCAAAAATTGGGCTTGACGCAAACTAAGATCTTAGCGCCCAAGCGTGGCCTGCTCCAGAAACTTCATACTTTTGTACCCCATGCACACAAAGATGCCGTGGCACGAGCCTTATTTGCAGCAGGAGCAGGCAGTATAGGGAACTATACCGAATGTAGTTTTCAACTGGCGGGAATAGGCACCTTCAAAGGAGAAGAAGGCGCGATGCCTGCGCTTGGAGTAGTGGGAACGCAACATCAAGAAGCCGAAACTAGGCTAGAAGTTATTGTTCCTCAACACCGCCAAGGCGCGGTGCTGCAAGCCTTACAAGCTGCCCACCCTTACGAAGAAGTGGCCTACGATTTGATAGCTTTAGAAAACGCGCATCCACAAGTAGGAGCAGGAGTTGTGGGCGAGTTAGAACACCCTATGGAGCCAATGGAATTTTTAACCTTCTTGAAGCAACAAATGAAAACGGACTGTGTTCGTTATACCGAGTTGTGCCGACCTCAAATCAAGCGCGTAGCGCTGTGTGGCGGCGCTGGAAGTTTTTTGCTGTCTCAAGCCAAAAGAGCAGGGGCAGATGTTTTTATTACAGCGGATTATAAGTATCATCAGTTTTTTGATGCCGATAAGGCTTTAATTATCGCTGATATAGGGCACTATGAGAGCGAACAGTTTACTATTGAGCTGTTTTATGAGCTTTTAACGCAAAAATTTATTAATTTTGCCATTCATTGTACCAAAGTAACTACAAATCCGATAAATTATCTATAATATTATGGCCAAGAAAAATGCAAACGCCAACTTGCCTGTTGAAGAAAAACTGAAGAACTTGTATGAGTTACAATCAGTTAACACTAGACTCAACAACATCAAAAAACTACAAGGGGAATTGCCTTTGGAGGTGAGTGCGTTGGAGGGCGAGATCGTTGCACTCAATGGGCGCATCGAGAAGTTGGAAGAAGAATACCGAGAGTTAGAGATGGGCGTCGCACAATATGATAACCAGATTAAAGAATCTGAAGCATTGATTGAGCGTTACAACAAACAACAAGACGACGTTAAGAACAATAGAGAATACGAGGCGTTGACTCGTGAAGTTGAATTGCAAAATTTGGATATTCAACTAGCGAATAAACGCATCCGTGAAACGCAGCAAAAACTCAACAATAAGGAGTTGACCTTGGAAGCCTCTAAGCAAAAAAGAGACGAGAAGGTAGCGGACATGGAATTGAAGAAAGAAGAGTTGGAGCGCATCACCGCCAAAACGGAAAAAGATGAGCAAAAATTCTTGCGTAAAGAAAAACGCGCCCGTAAAAAAATCGACGACAACTTGTTGGAGGTGTATGATCGTTTAGCGACGACTTATAAGAATGGGTTGGCTGTCGTAACCGTAGAGCGAGATGCTTGTAGTGGTTGTTTTAACCAAGTTCCCCCTCAAACACAACTAGAGTTGGGACAACGCAAACGCATCATCAACTGTGAGCACTGTGCTAGAATCATCGTGGCCTCTAACATCGAAACTTCCTTGGAAGAACTAGAGCAAGAAGCAGAGCTAGAGCAGGAAGAAAACGCCTAGTTAGGAGCCTATTCCGATTAGGTTCCATCAGCACACTATGCTTCATGCCTCTTGCGATGCTGGATGGAAGCATAGGAACAAGTACTAGAATAGACCTTGAAGAACGACTTGTTTTTCAAGGTCTGTTTTTATGATGGCCTGTTGAATTTGTAGAATAAACTATTTCCCAATGAAAAAGGTACCTTATTATCTGTTCGTTATTGTGTTTTTGTGTAGCAGTAGCTTGAACCAAGCTCAGACCGAGGCAGCAGCTCTTCACCAATCAGGTTATTTTAAATGGGATAAAGAGCTGGAAAGTATTCTGGAAGATATTTTACATTTGCAGTTGCTGCAAGCTGCGCCACGGCTCCAAGAGGCACAGAAAAAGGAGCGTTTTAACTTGTTGTCCTATTATTTAGAAGACTACTTAGACTTTTATTTTGCATTTGTAGAGGGTCGCCCAAAGGCCATCTATGGCAAATACATGGAACGCAAGGAAGCGCGTCTAGCTTGGTTGGAGCAGGGCTCCGAGAATGACCCCTACACCTTGTATACCCAAGCGGATGTGCATTTGCGTTGGGCCATGATTTACGCCTTGTACCAAGACAATATGCTGGCTTTTAAAAGCATCAAGCGCGCCGCTACCTTATTGGAGCGCAATGAAAAACGCTTTCCTGATTTCTTGCTCAACAAACGGGCTTTTGGTATTTTGCATACGATGGTAGGAGCTATTCCTAGCAAGTACCAATGGGGCACCTCCTTGGTTGGGCTCAAAGGTAGTGTAGAGCAGGGCTTATCCGAACTGCAAACGGTTATTCAATACGGCAAGCAACAACCTGAGTTTGTCTTCAACGAGGAAGTACAGCAGTTGTACAGTATGTTGCTATTGTACCTAGGCAACGATGATCCCTCCGCTTGGGCTGCCCTCAATGCCGCGCTATTAAACCCCCAAACTAATCCGATGGCGACTTATATTTTAGTGTCGCACTATATCCAAACAGGCAAAAGTAAGCAAGGGCTTTTGTTGTTAGAACAACGAGTAGTAACCGAAGAGGAGTACCCTTTTCCACAGTTAGAATTGCTTGAAGGACATTGTAAATTATATCGGCTGGATGAATCTGCTAGAACGCACTACAACAACTTTCTAGAGATGTATCAAGGCGTGAATGGTATTAAAGAGGCTTACCAGCGGTTGGCTTGGCTGGCGTTACTGGAGAACCTCCCCAATCAGTATTTTTACTATATGCAGCAAGTGGAGTGTAAAGGAAAACACTATACCAGTCCCGACCGTTCGGCCATGAACGAGATGGAAACCGCCAAAACAAAAAAGCAGCCCCACGTAACCTTGCTACAAGCGCGCTTATACTACGATGGTGGGTATTATGAAAAATCCTATCGTACTTTAGAGCAATGCCCCTTAAAAGATTTAAAAGAAGAGGAAGAGCAGGTGGAGTATTTTTATAGAAAAGGGCGCATCTATCAAAAAATGCGTAAGAAACAATTGGCCTTAGAAGCCTTTGAAGAAACCCTCCAACGCGGAAGCAAGAAGCCTTATTATTATGCATGTAATGCAGCCTTGCAAGCGGGATTAGTCCACGAGTCTAGAGAAGAATGGAAAGAAGCCCGCAGTTATTACGAGCGTTGTTTAAAAGAGAAACCTGATCAATATCAAGCGACTCTGCATAGTCGCGCCAAAGTCCGTTTGGCAATAGTGGATAAAAAACAATAATCTCCCCAACTTAATTTGGAAACAGTGCGCCTTTTACTGGCGCTCCTTTTTGGGGGGCGTTCAATGACTTTATAACAAAAAAAAGCAGATCATCCTTTAGGATAATCTGCCAACTTATTAAACTGTTAGCTCCAATGGTGACATTAGAGGCAGTTTGGGGTGGGTTATATAGAGCTAGGATAAGTACCTCTTAGTATAACCCTTTGTTAAGGCGTGTTAGGCATTTTGGTTCAAATTGGGAATTACCAATTCTTGACCAGGGCGAATTTTATTCGCGTCGTCCAAAATGTTGCGATTGGCCGCAAAAATGTCGTGGTACTTATTGGCTTTGCCGTAATAATGCTTGGCAATATGGCTCAACGTATCTCCTTTTTCTACGGTATGGGTTGCATAGCGCGAGTGGTCAGCGACTTTAATGTCTGCTTCGATGTCTGTTGGAGTATCACCGCCTACGCGTTTGATTTCGTTCCACAAAACGTCCTTTTGATAAGGCGTTTGAGCAGTTCCAGAAACTTTTAATTTACCGTTTTCTTCTCGAACGTCTCCGTTTTGAATATTGAGTTTTTGTCCTAAGTCTAGGACGCTTTGATATTTGTTCTGAAGCATGTTAGTGTGTATTATGTAATAAAAAAATAGGAAAGTTTTGTTGTAAAGAATAGAGTACAATGGGTGCTTTTGTCCTATAATGATAACAAAAAAAAAGTACACAAGTTCTCAATCGCTTACATATCTTCATAAAAAGTCCAACACTCGCTTATACGCAGAAACTACTTTGGTGCAAAAATGGTTCATCTAGCAAAAAATCACTACTTTGCTTTAGCAAAAGGGCACTGGGCGGTATCTAGTGCTCCCCGACAGAAGTCGGCATTCATTTATTTATATCAACAACTCTTGCTGTATTAAAAATAGAGCAGAGCTTAAAAAAAGAAACATGATTAACATCACTCTTCCCGATGGCAGCGTTCGTAAGTATGACTCGGGAGTCACAGGTTTAGACATTGCCCAATCTATAAGTGAGGGCTTAGCACGGAATGTGTTGGCTATCAAAGTCAACCAAGAAATTTGGGATGCTACGCGTCCTATTGAGACCGACGCGACCGTACAGTTGTTGACCTTCAGAGATCAAGATGGAAAAGAAACCTTTTGGCACTCTTCTGCCCACTTGATGGCAGAGGCCCATAGAAGCCCTTTATCCTGGTGTCAAATTTGGAGCAGGCCCTTCTTTAGAGAATGGATTTTACTACGATATTGATTTGGGAGAGCGAACGCTTTCTAGCA
The DNA here is from genome assembly GCA_963837355.1 of uncultured Saprospiraceae bacterium. GTDB lineage: Bacteria > Bacteroidota > Bacteroidia > Chitinophagales > Saprospiraceae > Aureispira. Next base: position 1,162,603 of record CAWIMY010000002.1, read on the forward strand.
AAGATTTTGAGACTATTGAGAAAAAAATGTTAGAGCTTGCCCGTCAGAAAAATACGTATGACCGCTCAGAAGTTAGCAAAGCGGATGCCGTTGCTTATTTTGAGGAAAAAGGCGATGAGTATAAATTGGAATTGCTCGAAAAGCTAGAAGATGGCACCATTACTTTTTACAAGCAGGGCGAATTTACCGACTTGTGTCGTGGGCCACACATTCCTAGCACAGGCTTTATCAAAGCGATTAAATTAACCAAGTTATCAGGTGCTTATTGGCAAAACAATGAAAACAATGCTGTGATGACGCGTGTATATGGCATTACCTTCCCCAAAGCTAAGGAGTTAAAAGAGTACTTAGAGATGGTAGAAGAGGCTAAAAAACGCGATCACCGAAAACTAGGTAAAGAATTAGAATTATTTATGTTCTCCGAAAGGGTGGGGCAGGGCTTGCCAATATGGCTCCCCAAAGGAACCGCCTTGCGCAACCGCTTGCAAGATTTTCTGACCAAAGAACAAGTTAAACGCGGCTACCAGTTGGTGAGTACGCCCCATATTGGACACAAGGATTTATACATTACTTCAGGCCACTACGAAAAGTACGGCGCAGACAGTTTTCAACCTATTGGGACACCCAAAGAAGGAGAGGAGTTTATGCTCAAACCAATGAACTGTCCCCACCACTGCGAGATTTATGCGCACAAACCACATTCTTATAAGGAATTGCCTTTGAGAATCGCCGAATTTGGAACGGTTTATCGTTATGAGCAGAGTGGAGAGCTACACGGGTTGTCACGCGTTCGTTGTTTTACACAGGATGACGCGCATATATTCTGTACCGTCGATCAGCTCAAAGAAGAGTTTATTGAAGTCTTGAATCTGACCTTGTTGGTGTTTAAAAAGATGGGGTTTGAAGATTTTACAGCGCAAATTTCTTTGCGAGATCCCGCAACGCCAGAGAAATACATTGGTTCTGATGAGAATTGGGAAGCTGCTGAAAGTGCGATTATTGAAGCGACGGCAGAGTTGGAATTGAATACAGTAACTGAGTTGGGAGAGGCGGCCTTTTATGGCCCTAAGTTGGACTTTATGGTACGCGACGCGTTGGGTCGCTCTTGGCAGCTGGGAACTATCCAAGTAGATTATAATTTACCAGAACGCTTTGATTTGCAATATACAGGAGCGGATAACAATGCGCATCGTCCTGTGATGATTCACCGCGCACCTTTTGGGTCGTTAGAGCGCTTTATTTCTGTGCTCATTGAGCACACAGCGGGCAAATTTCCGTTGTGGTTGACACCAGAGCAATATGTCATTTTGCCTATTTCAGACAATTTTAATGACTATGCAAGTGACGTGAAAAATCAATTAGAGGCGCGTGAAATTCGCGGCTCTATTGATGATAGAAATGAGTCTTTGAAGCGTAAGATCAGAGATGCAGAGCTCAAAAAGATTCCTATTATGCTTATTGTAGGTGGAAAAGATGTAGAGGCACAAACCGTTTCTGTGCGCTTACAAGGTGTCGAAGACGGCGATGTAGGTGCAAAAACAGTAGACGAATTTGTGCAGTATTTTAATGGTCTCCTAAAAGAAGAAGAATAAGTGAGGCTATCATAATTATTATGTTTAGTAAAGGTGAAAAAAAACAGGATTTGAGCTAGCTCAAATCCTGTTTGTGATTTTAATTGATCCAACTAACTTTAATACAGCTGGAGATATATTCGACTAACAAACGCATCAGGATGAATACAGGTGTTAGTAAGGTGTTTTTGGATAGATAACATAGGCGACTAAAGATTATTTTAGGCAGTTCTTGCGTAGTCTTGTTTAAATAATAAGATGGCAAAACTGGTAATCATACTCATCACGAATACTTCTAAAAATAACATCGCACCAGATAGAACGGGAACAAATCCATTAGATTTACCGAGTTCGTCAACGTGGGTCATTCCAGCAGTGATCGTAGCTAAGCTAAATGTGTCCGCTCCAGCAGTGATCATAAAGCCCACTAGCATGACGGTAGCCGCTACCGCAGATGCAATGGCTGAAAATAATAGACCATTCTGAAAAAAAGTATATTTGCTATTGTTGTGTTCTTTCAGTTTAGATAAACCAGCCGCCAAAGGAATGGCCATAACGAAGTATTTCATCATTTTGAGCCCCAAACTATTGCCAACACTTAATGCTTCTACGATTAGTAAAAAACCAATCATTGCCATACCACCAATAGCTCCAATAAGCATAGCAGAGGTATAGTTGTTTTTAGTCGTTGTATTAACGTGTTGTTTTATCGCGGGGTCAATGTCTGTTTCTTGTCTCATAATAGTGTGTTTTTATATTTTATAAAAACTCCCAAGTCCATGCACCAACATTTTTCTAGAGAGTAAATAAGTAATTGTTTTTTAAGCCGCCTTCTTAATCTTAACGACAGGCGTATAAATTTGTTCATCTTCGAGGACTTCCTCTAACTCTGAACCATAAACTAGTATACCAAAGCCAATGATCATTCCCATTGCAAAAACCTCCAAAAATAATAAGAAAGGAACTGGAAGGGGCAACGCATTAGCATTAGACAACGCCCCTTGTGCTGTCAATGATGGCGACACAATAGTTGCCATGTTGATATTTTCTAGGGGCAATGTTACCCAATAAGCTAACAAAACTACTGTGGCAGCTGTTGTAGCTATAACGGCGGTGTAGAACGTGCTTTGTGGCAAATAAGGATTGTTGAATCCCTCTCCTTTGCTCATTTTGCACAATCCAAATGCCATTGGGATCGCTAGGAAAAAATATTTTAGAAATTTTAACCCATAACTAGTACCTGCAGTAATTACTTCTATCACCAACAAGTAAGCGATCATCATGGAAGCACCCAAAATTCCAATCTTCACAGCTTGTTTGTATTTATCTACTGTTCGATGATTGAGGCGTATGGGTTTTATCATGTTATTTTTGCTTTTTGTGACACTGTTTATACTAATGAAACATAGTAAACTTCAAATTGTTTACAAAAAAAACGTTTTTATAGCAAAAAATCAATTTGCTTTGTTATGAAGGTAAAATAGTCCTTGCTTAATACTTGAACATAAGGAATGCTCTGCTGTTGTAGCAGGGAATTTAAAAAAATAGATCGCCCACTACGCCATCGTACCAAGAACATGAAAATAAGACTGTTAACAAGAGAGGAAATAGAACCCAATAAATGGAATGGCTGTGTGCATTATGCGGCTAACAGTAAAATATATGCCTATACTTGGTACTTGGACAATGTATCAAGTGATTGGATGGGCTTAGTAGAAGGGGACTATCAATCGGTTTTTCCGCTAGTTTGGAACGACAAACTCTTTAATATAAAACAATTGTATCAGCCCTATTTGTGCCAACAATTGGGCTTGTTTACGGTCAACGTACGCTCCAAAGAGCGCATCAACCAATTTTTGCAGGCTATTCCCCCCGAATTTAAGTATTGGGATATTCCGCTCAACGATGGCAATGCCAATGTGTTAAAACTCAAATCCTATCAAGCGGTCAGTCAGCCCAATTATGTCTTGCACCTCAACAAACCATACGACGATTTATACGCCGCGTATTCCAAAAACACCAAACGCAATCTCAAAAAAGCTCGTAACAGTCATTTATATTTGACAGGTAACATGGCACCAGATATTTTTGTTGAAACGGTCAAAACGGCACAACTCGCCAAGGGAGTCAAACATCCCGATGCGCTTTATCATACTGCTTCTAGAATTATTTGGAACTGCTTGCACCGTGGCAAGGGGGCAATCACTGCGGCCTATAATGCCGATAAAAAATTGTGCGCGGCCATCTTCTTTATGTTTGATGGCGCTGCCCTCATTAACTTGCTAAATGTGACAACGCCTGAGGGCAAAGACGTGGGCGCTATGCCTTATTTATTGGACGCTACCATACAGCGCGAAGCAGAAAGCCACCGTTATATCGACTTTGAAGGCTCTTCTGTAGAGGGAATTGCCCGTTTTTATGAAAGCTTTGGCGCTCAAAATGAACCCTACTATCGGCTTACCAACAACCAGCTTCCTTGGTGGATTCGCTGGCGCAGAAGCTAAGAAAATACGCTTTTCCATTGGTTATTTCTCATAAATAGTGTTATCTTGAATACACCCAACCTTTTTGTGCCCATTTATCACGAATAAAGGTAGGAAAATGATTGATCTAAAAACCAGTGTACAATTAACCACAAGCAGTTATGGCGGATAAACTAGACGACTTGGCCTCTTTCTTAAAAGACGACGAATCACAGGACGCAGAGCAGGACAACGCCTCTCTCGACGAAGAGGGAGATGATTTGTTGGCTTCTTTTTTTGACGATGACAGCGACGAGGAGGAAGAGGATATCTTGTCTTCTTTTTTTGACGACGAGCCCGAAGAGGACGACGAGGACGACGACGACGCTGCGGATAACGATGATTTATTAGCCTCCTTTTTTGGTCCCGATCCCGAAGAGGAAGAACCAAGTCCAGAACCTCAACCAGAGCCCGAGGCAGAAGAAGAGGCAGAAGAAGAAAGTATCTTGTCTTCTTTCTTTGCTGATGATGCTGTTCAAGGCAATGACGAGGACGAGGACGACGACGAGGACGAGGACGACGATGTCGGGGGCATTTTAGGTAATCTTTTGGGTAACTTTAACGAGAAACCTGACCCCCTTTTACCTTATAAAAAAGAAAAAAGAAAAGCGCGCTTAGACATCACTAAGAATTCTAGAAGTGACCACCGCAACATCAAGCGCTACACGAAGAGCGAGATGAGCGACCAGCTCAAACGCGACTATAAATACATGCTCAGTAAGCCTTATATGATGATTCAGCCTGTCACGATTATGGCGGATTATCCGTATAAGAAAAAGAAGAGTGACGACGACGAAGTTAGAAGTTATAATACCGATCTCGATTATGTGTTGGTGATTGGAAAATTACTCAAATGGCGCTCTACAGAAGAATTTAAGGGCAAAGCTTACAAGCTCGGCGAAATCATGTATGTCAAGCGGGGCGTTTATTGGGTAAATGGGCAACAATTGGCGATGGAGCCGCATTTTGCGATCGTGCTGCACCGTTCCTACAAGCGGATAAAATCCAAACGTATCCGCGATATGCTCGCTCCTTTAAAACAGCGTTTGCGCTCTGGAAAACCGTTCTCTATTTACAAAGAATTTCCCATCATCGTCGAACGGACAGGGGCTTATAGTTAGGGTATTTGAAAATATATGGAGTAGAAAGTAGGACAAGAACAACAGAAAAAAAACCTTAATTTCTAACTTTTTGGCTATCTTTAATGTTAATAGTCTTGCAGTAAGCTGTATTTTCCCAATATAGGATGGCTGCTGTGCTATTATGAAATCACCAAAATTACCCCATTATGAACGTGACTTATTTTCTCTCGCTCCTACTCCTTTATGTCTTATTAGGTTGTTCCAAAACGCCTTATCCAGCAGGTCATTGGGCTCCTACTGACGACCAGCGCTCTACTGCCAAAAATCAACGCGTTCTAGTCATTGCTGACGAAGAATGGACCCATCTCTCTGCGGATATTGGCTTGTTCTCTAATCTCGAACGCCTAACCGTACAAAACAATGATTTGGTAGAAGCTCCCCACGATTTGAGCAAACTCACAAAACTAGAGCGCCTCAACTTGTCTAAGAACGAGTTAAACTCCCTGCCCAGTAGCATTACAGAGTTGCAACAACTCAAGCACTTGGATTTGAGTAATAATAACTTCATGGACTTACCTAAAGAAATTCTAGCCCTCCACAACCTAGAGGTATTGGATTTGCGCTATAACGATTTGAGCGAACTGCCCAAAGCCTTGACGAAGCTCAAAAAGCTAGATGCCGTTTATATTGGTGGCAATAATTTTACGGAGCAACAACGTAGAATGTTCAGAAAGTGGCTACCTTACACCAAAATTATTTCCCGTTCCAGATAAGCGTTATCATTGGTTCGCCAAGGGGCGCTTGTCTGCTGTATTGATCGTATTTATCATGAAAGCTTTAGTTCTTCCAGCCATAAGGCAACCCCTTGTTTATCAAGATGTCCAACAACCAATTCCTAACAAAGGACAGGTGTTAGTACAGCTCTACGCCGCTGCACTCAACCACCGTGATGTTTATATCCAACAAGGCTTGTATGCCCAAATCAAAACACCCATTACCCTCGGTTCTGATGGTGCGGGCAAAGTAGTCGCTTTAGGGGATCAAGTGGCAGAAGAATGGCTACACGAAGATGTAATCCTGTTACCAGGTATTGGATGGAAAGACGGGGTGGTGCAACCAAAAGATTATCATATTCTAGGAATGCCTACTGATGGGTGTTTGGCACAATATGTAGTAGTAGATATAGCACAAGTTTTCCAAAAACCGATACATTTGAGCTATGAAGAAGCTGCTGCTCTGCCTTTGGCAGGTCTGACAGCTTTTCGGGCATTGATGGTGCGTGCCCAAGCAAGCGCCGATGACCGTATTTTGATTTCTGGAATTGGGGGAGGGGTGGCCTTGATGGCTTTCCAAATGGCGCTGGCACTAGGCGCAAAAGTCTACGTGACTTCTAGTTCTGAAGAAAAAATACAGCAAGCGATAGATATGGGTGCCGCAGGTGGTGCCAATTATACCACTGAAAATTGGCACCGTGTTCTAAAGGACAAAGCGGGGGGCGAATTTGATGTGACCATTGATAGTGCAGGCGGCGATGGCTTCCGACACTTGATTGATATTGCCGCCCCTGGCGGACGCTTGGTTTTTTATGGAGGCACTCGGGGAAAGTTTACGGTTAGCCCACAGCGTGTTTTTTGGAAACAGTTGTCTATTATGGGCTCTACGATGGGCAGTCGGGCAGAATTTGAGCGCTTGCTAGAATTTGTTACTAGCAAAAAGCTGTTGCCTGTGGTCGATAGCACTTGGGCGTTGGAAGATGGGCAAGCGGCCTTTGATTACCTAAACGAAGGACAGCAGTTTGGCAAGATTGTGGTACGCATTCCACAGCGTTGATCCTCTTCTCTTAAGACTCTTCTTCTCTGCTTTGAAAAAATCTTACCCTGTGTGCTCTACCCCTCGTTTTACTGTTTTAGTTGTCCTCCTTTTTTGTAGTGTATTGGCTACAAATAGTCAAGCCCAATTTCCTACTTTTGAAACGTTGGAAAAGCCCCATTGGGAGCATTCCTGTATGGCGCAGTTTGTCGATACGGCATCGGGTGTTCATCCTGTCAATGCCTTTATTTTGGCAAAAATGACCGAGATGATGTATGCGGAACGCTTAGATTACCAATTGCGTTACCTGCAAAATGATTGTTGTGTGTTGGATACATTGAGCTCTACCGATTGGTTGTGCGCACACACAGGGATTGATGATAAGAACTTTGAGCAGATGTATCAAACACGGTTTGAGCATTACTTTGAGCATCAGCAAGGAGGAGAGGAAGCAACGGGGCTACAGCAGCAGCAGGACGAGGTCGTGTTTCGTTTTTTGAATAAACACCACACCGAAGATGCGCGGTTTATGGGGGTGAAATACAAGTCGGGTTTAGACCCTGAGTTGATGTTGGTTTCTACCCCTACCACAATTTTTATCTTATTTCGGGGAACCGATGACGTGGGCGAAAATGAATGGGCAGAATGGCTAGGCACGGATTTTAGAATCAACCAGCGCGCTGCTGGTGGCGCTTTGGTTGGGACACGCATTCACACAGGTTTTTGGTTGAGTTTTGACTTGATTCGGGACGAATTGTTGAGCAATTTGATAGAATTGGGAGCCAAGGACAAAAATATATGGATAGCAGGCCACAGTTTGGGCGCGGCCTTATCGGTAATCACGGGTACTTATTTAAAAGCTAGCGGCTTTGACGTGCAAAATGTGTACGCTTACGCTTGTCCGCGCACTATCGGCAACCGCAATTTTATCAAAAAAGCCAATGCCCTCTTGCCCAATCGCATTCAGCGCTTCGAGTATTACCGCGATCCTGTAACGCTTTTGTGGGCACCAGGGTATAAATACCACCACGTCGGCCAACGCAATTGGTACGATGAAGAAAAATTAGGCGGTTATAAATTGTATCAAAATACGTTTGAGCGCAGTTTCTTGTCGCCTTCTATGAAAAAATGCACGTATCTTGACCATTCAAAAAATGACAAAGAGGCTCGAAAAACACGCCACCGTATTAAGCAGTGTCAACACAGCGGGTCTATCTTTGTAACGTATAAAATATGCCATTACCACAATCCGCAATGGTATGTAAAAGCTACTTACGCTCAACTGACCAACGAACAAAAAGCCGTTTTACCACAAGTAGATGATAGTTACCCTTATCTCTATTATGGTTTAGACGGCACGAAGTAGCCTTGCAATTTTTTATTTTACGCTGGTTTCTCTTGGTGGCGCTTTCGCCAATTGATAAACAGGGAGAACTTATAATACTATAAAATGGAACAAAGTATACACGTTGACGAAGTGACCATGACCAAGTTGGTTTTGCACAAAGTAGGCAACAAGTCACAAGACGAAGGCATCCGCGTTGCCAAACACCTTTTTAACTTGACGGACGATTTGCTAGAAGTCCTGATGAGCTATTTTTTGAGTGGGTTTAAGTTGGAAGACATCTACGAATTCAACCACGAGGTGGATTTGAGTATGAATGAGATTTACAACTATTGCGGCTATATTTTTGAGGATGCCGAGGCCAATTTTTATGACCAGTCGATCAATATTCTAAAGCATTTGTACGAGAAATCCAACCACGTCAAAGTGAAGGGGGGAGAACTGTACGTGGCTTATTTCAAAGACTGCATTGTAGACGACGAAATGGTGGATGCCATCGGTATTTTTAAAGCTGAAAACAAAGACACCTACCTAAAGCTCAAATTGGATGAAGAAGAGGAGTGGACTTTGGATTTTGAAGAGGGAACCGATGTCGATAAATTAGACAAAGGTTGTTTGGTGTTCAATATGGAGAAAGAGACGGGCTACCGCGTGGTTTCTGTCGATCTCAAAAGTGCCGATGCCAAGTATTGGAAAGACGAGTTTTTAATGATTACTCAAGTGCAGAACGATCGTTTCCAGACCAAGGCTTACTTGGATTTGTGTAAGGAATTTGGCAAAACAGCCTTTAAAGAAGAGGACAAACACGAGCGCGTGGATTTTCTCAACCGCTCCAAGGATTATTTTGAGCATTACAAGGAGTTTGATGAGAAGCAATTCAAAGAGGTGATCTTTGAGGATAATTTTGAGAAAATTGACGCATTTGAAGCGACGAAGCAAGACTTTCAAGAAAAGTTGGGCATCGAAGATACCGCCGAAGAAGGCTTCTTTATTAGCAAACCCGTGGTCAAAAAAGCCAAGCGCGGCTTCAAAAATAACATCGAACTCGATACCCAAATGGAGATTAAAATTCTCTCGTCCGATGCACAAGCCGAGGGCTTTATCGAGCGCGGTTACGACGAGGACAAGGAGATGAAGTATTATAAAATTTACTTTAATAATGAGAAGTAGCGTTGAGTAGTAGTACAAGCTGCATTGCTACCAAAAAAAAGGCCCCATTCAAAGTGTTGTTCTTTGAATGGGGCTTTTGTAATTAGTAAACTTCGCTTATTGCTTGATGATTTTTTGAACGGCTGTTTGCGTTCCGTCGTGTAAGTGCAGGTAGTAAATGCCTGTTGGAAGAGCGCTTAGGTTGAGCTGTGTAGTCTGTCCTGTAGAGGGCTGACGGAGTAGCACTTGTCCCAAGTTATTGAGCAGGGTGAGCGTCACTTCTTTGGCATCTCCTTTTACAATAGTCAAGGAATTAGATGTTGGATTGGGATAAACCTGTAGCTTCATTTCCTTAGCAATCACCTCGGTTAGCTCCAAGAAAATAACGCCATCATTGATCGTGTGCCTGCTGGTATTGGTAATAATCGGCGCATTAAAATCAAAGTAAATGCCTGCTGAATTTTCTAGAACCGTTCCATTGGGTAAGTTGGGTTGTTGCTGCACTTCAAACATTACAAAGCCATTGGACAGCGGCTCATTGACGTTGCTGTCAGGCAACATGATGTTGTTAAACGTCCACTCCAAGACTCTAGACCCGTACAAACGGAACGTATAATCATGGCTAGATGCTCCTGATATGACCGAAAAAATATCAAAATCTGTAGATAGCGTATCTCGAATAACGACAGTGAAGGCGGTGTCAGTTCCTGTGTTTTGAAAGCGAATGCGGTACTCTAATTTTTGATTGGGTAGGATGTCGTGGGTCGTGCTTACGCCCAAGGGAAAGCCTGTTTTGTCGTTGGGATCATAGGAGCCTGTAACCAAGCCGCAATAAATATCAATGACAGGATCAGCATCATCATGCGGCAGTACATTGACCAAATCAGGCATCCAGTTGGCGGCATTTCCACACAATTCTATGGTGGTAGAAGGTTGGGAATTACCCCAATGTAAGGGGTGCTGATCCACTTCCATACGCCACGTGCGGCCGTCGCCTGCGAAGTTGAAGGTTTGGCTTTGTCCTGTTAGGAGTTGTACGGAATCTGTTTGCACTAAAACTCCATCAATATACAGTCTTGTTTGGCTCCAACAGCTCATTGCTCCTTTTACATTGGTGATGGTAAAAGAAATGGTGTCGTTGTTGATACAAGTAGCCTCAATGGTTAGATGCGAGCCATCAAAAGCGGTCGTACAAGGGATACCAATCGTGGTGTTAGGAATGGTGTCTAAAGAGCAAGAGTCTATAGGGTATAATTCCGCTTCCATACACAAAGAACTTCCCAAAACTGCATTTTGAGACAAGGTACAGTTGAGCCAAAAGTTGATGCATTGATTTGGAAAAAGATCGCCTACATTGACTCTATATTGGTTATTGCCTAGGCTGGTGTAAGTTAGAGAGGCAATATCTACTGTAAGCAGCGTATCTAAAACAACAATCACATAGGCACTGTCTAAAATAGTAGTCGCATCATGCCCGTTGCAAGCTCGCACATAAACTGTTTGATTAGAAAATCCAGGCCGTAGAAAAGGAGCGTTAATAGACACACTAGGGCTAGTGCATTGCTGGGAAGCTTGGTAGCCGATGGGTGGTGTTTGAACAGTGCTATCAGGATGTATTACTGTAAAGGTATAAGTAGGAGCACAGGGTTGGTAATTGTTGTTAGGGTTGGTATCTGTACTGATGGTATAAGTGCCAACAGGAAGGGAGTCTAGTCCCCAATAGCCTCTAGATGTAGTTTGTACAGTTATGTTTCCTGGGTTGATGATAAGTTGTCTGTTGAATAAGTTATTTTCAAGAGGATCTTGAACACAATTTTGAATTAAGTCTAAGAAAGTCTGTCCAGTAATTTTCTTACCAAAATCAAGAACCTGTATCATTCCAGCACTACTACCTCCTCTATCATTCAAAGGACTACCTATTATTACTCTCTTTCCATCTTGACTTAGACCAACAGAAGTCCCTAAGTGGTCAGATGAAGCCTCCCCATCTATGTCCTCCTCTTTTTGAACCCAAACAGTGCCACTCCACTCATATATTCTCACTTGTCCTGTATTAATGCTGTTCCCATCATTAAAAAAGGCACCAATGGCCACAATATTTCCATTAGCACTTAGACTAATAGCACTACCTGAACGATCCCTTGTTCCTTCTCCATCTATATCCAGCCCCTGTTGGATCCAAGCAGTACCATTCCACTTATACACTCTTACATGTCCTGAGTTGGAGCCATTCCCATCATTAAGATAAGCACCAATAGCTACTGTATTTCCATCAGCACTTATATTAATGGCATTACCTGACTCATCGTTCGCTGCTTCTCCATAAATATCTACTCCCTTTTGAACCCAAATAGTACCATTCCACTCATAAATTTTCACCTGCCCCGCATTAGTGCCGTTAATAGCATTACCAGCTGCACCAATGGCCACAATATTTCCATTAGCACTTAGACTAACAGCACTCCCTGAAGCATCACCTCCTGTGTCTCCATCAATGTCTATTCCTTTTTGAACCCAGGCAGTACCATCCCACTCATATATCCTGACATGCCCTGAGTTGGAGCCATTGCCATCATTTAAACTAGCTCCAACAGCTATAATAGTTCCACTATTATTGATACTAACTGCCTTGGCTGCTTGATCTCCTGCTGCTTCTCCATAAATGTCTGCCCCTTTTTGAACCCAAGCAGTACCATCCCACTCATACACTTTTAGCTGCCCTGCATCCACTCCATTTATATCGTTTTTGGGTGCTCCAATAGCTATAATATTTCCACTCCCATTGATACTGACATATCTACCAGACCAATCATCTAACTCTTCTCCAAAAATAGTATTTCCTTTTTGTACCCAATTGTCATTGTGCCATTCATACATTTGCACTCTCCCAATTCCATTATATAAGGCTCCTCCTACTGCTATGATTTTTCCATCCTGACTGATAGCAGTAGAAAATCCAAATTGCTGGCTTGCCTCACTCCCCAAAATATCACTTCCCATCTGCACAAACTGCCCAAAAACAGCCACCTGCCAAAACAAAACAAAACTAAGCGCACTAAGAAATTTGATAAAATAGGCCTTCATGATAAATTATATTTAAGGTTAACTTTAAGTAGAACAGGATATACCCAAAGGTAAGGTTTTTGCCAAAGAAAAAAAAGGCCATTAGGATTTGTTTCTAATGGCCTTTTTTGAAAAGAGTTTATCGATGCAGGACTGCGTCCCTATTTAATTTCCTACCAAAAACAGCAAATTCTAAAACAAAATCACCGTCTTTCCAATCGTCTTACCCGATTCCTGCATAGTGTGCGCCTTTTTAAGATTCTGTACGGTAAAGCCTTCCAACGTCGTGGTCAACGTACTTTGCAGGGTGCCTTTATCAAAGAGCTCGGCCAAGTGGTTGAGAATGTAGTGTTGGCGGGTTAGGTCGCTAGTCGCATACATAGAGCGCGTATACATGAACTCGTAGGAAAAGGTAATGCTTTTCTTTTTTAGGGCATTTAAATCCAAGGGGCGACTACTGCCTGTAATGCTTACAAAATGGCCTTGGGGTTTGATCACGTCAACAATAGTATCCCAATAGCCTCCCAAGTCCACGAACTCTAGGATATAATCCACTTCCGCATAGCCAATATCGGCTAGTTCTTTTTTTAAATGGTAATGATTAACCACATGGTCTGCGCCCATTTTTTGGCACCAAGCGCTCGATTCTTCTCTAGAAGCGGTTGCAATGACGGTCAAGCCTGTCAATTGTTTCGCCAACTGAATAGCGATAGAACCCACGCCACCGGCGCCCGCCAAAATCAAGATGCTTTTGCCTTGTCGGCCGCGCCTACTTTGATGCGATCAAAAATCGCTTCGTAAGCTGTTAGGCCAGTGAGGGGAATGGCGGCGGCTTCGGCGATGCTAAGTTGGTGCGGCTTGCGGCCGACAATGCGCTCATCGACCAACTGATATTCGGCATTGCTGCCGCTGCGAGTAAGGTCTCCTGCATAATAGACCTCGTCGCCCACTTGAAAGCGCGAGGCTTGGTCGCCCACGGCTTCCACGGTTCCCACAGCATCCCAGCCAATAATTTTTGGCTCCTCCAAGGGGTGGTCTTTAGCAGCGGTTTGTCTTATTTTAAAATCTACGGGATTGACAGAGTTGGCCGCAACTTTGACCAGTAAATCGTGGCCCTTAGGGGTAGGTTGTTCGGTTTCAAAGACGAGGAAACTATCCGCGTGTTCGATGGGCAAGGAGCGTTTAAATCCTATTGCTTTCATAAGGTCTTATTTTAAAGAGTGGTAAAGATAGTGGCCTAAAAAAGGCTGCGAGCTGTCGAATAAGGAAAGTGAATAGAACAGCTATTTTTTTAACAATAAAAATACAATTGTGCCTTTCTAACAGCGTTATTTCTCTCGAACTTCTAGCAGGGCTAAGATTCTTACGAGGGCGTTAAAACAAAAAAATAAAACAAAAAGGTGCATTTAAAAGCGTATCTTAGCCCCGCATCTAGACAAGGGATCTGTGGTGCTTTTTCTTCAAAACAAGATCATTCGGATAACTAACTATGGCAAAAGTTCAGAAAATATTTGCTTGTACAGAATGCGGCAGCACGTACTCCAAGTGGGCAGGGCAATGCAATGCTTGCGAAGCTTGGAACACCATTCAGGAAGAAGTATTGGTGAAAGAAACGCCTAAAGAAGCGGCGAAACAAGCGTGGCGCAAAGGGTCGAAGAAAGAGAAACCCCGCCCCAAAAAGTTGCAACAAATTTCTACAGGGGCTACCCAGCGCCGCGAAATGCAAGACGGTGAACTCAACCGCGTATTGGGCGGGGGCTTGGTCGAAGGCTCAATGATTTTGTTGGGCGGTGAGCCAGGTATTGGTAAATCTACCTTGATGCTGCAATTGGCCTTGAGCGTCGATGGAAAAGTACTGTACATTTCGGGAGAGGAGAGCGAAGAGCAAATTAAAATGCGCGCCAATCGCCTCGGCAAAACGCCCGAACATTGCTACATCATGTCGGACACGAGCTTGACCAATATTCTCATGCAAGCCCAATTGCTGGAACCCGACGTTTTAGTGATTGATTCTATTCAAACCATCACCTCCGCGCACCTCGACTCGGCACCGGGTAGTGTTTCGCAAGTGCGGGAGTGCTCCAGCGAGTTTCAGCGCTACGCCAAAGAGAGCAATGTGCCTGTGTTTATTATTGGACACATTACCAAAGATGGCGCGATTGCAGGGCCCAAGGTCTTGGAACACATCGTGGATGTGGTGTTGCAGTTTGAAGGCGACCGCAACTATACGCACCGTATTCTCCGCACGATCAAAAACCGTTTTGGCTCCACAGCCGAGTTGGGCATTTATGAAATGCACGGCGTAGGCTTGCGCGAGGTGTCTAACCCGTCTGAGTTGCTGCTGTCGCAAAAAGACGAGGATGTGAGTGGGTCGGCTATTGCCGCGACCTTGGAAGGCATTCGCCCGATGTTGATAGAAACCCAAGCCCTAGTCAGTACCTCCGTCTACAGTTCTCCTCAGCGCTCCTCGACGGGCTTTGATTTGCGTCGTTTGAGTATGTTATTGGCCGTGTTAGAAAAACGCTGTGGCTTTCAATTTGTAAGCAACGACATCTTTTTGAATATAGCAGGGGGAATCAAAGTGAGTGATCCCGCGATTGATTTGGCGATTATTAGTGCGCTCATTTCTTCGTTGGAAGACGTGACCTTGCCGAGCAATATTTGCTTTGCGGGCGAGGTGGGCTTGTCGGGCGAAATTCGTTCGGTGCAGCGCGCAGAGCAACGCGTGCAAGAAGCCAATCGGTTGGGCTTTGAGCAAATCTACGTGCCGCGCTTTAATATGAAAGGAATTGATCAGAAAAATTATGACGTGGAAATTATTCCCGTTGGAAAGGTCGAAGAATTGTACAACATTCTTTTCGCCTAAGCTATGAGCGATCCTATACAACGCTTTCGCTGGACATCTTATTTATTGGGTCGCCGTCGTTATCAAATGTCGGTGCAGGCTTATTTTGTGGATGGGTTGTTGATTGATACAGGGCCTGGTATTTTACAGGCAGAAGTGTTGGCCGATTTATCGCGGTTGCCCATCGAGCAAATTTTTCTTACCCATCACCACGAAGATCATACGGGAAATTTGGCGGCTTTGACCGCCACCCAGCCTGAGATTCCCATTTACGCGCATCCCAAGTGTGCTGAAATTATACAAAATCCACCCGCTGTCTCGTTGGTAGAACGCTTGACGTGGGGCATTCATACCGCAGTACAAGGCATTCAGCCCGTTGGAGACACGTTGTCTACTTTTAAATACCAATTCACCCCCATTTATACGCCTGGACACGCCATTGACCACTTGGTGTTGCACGAGCCCAACGAAGGTTGGCTGTTCTCAGGCGATATGTACGTCCATCCTTATATCGCGTATTTTGTCGCCAACGAATGCATGGCTACGCAAATCGCTTCCTTAAAAAAAATGATTGCCTTAGATTTTGATCGAATGTTGTGTAGCCACAGCACTGAGCAGCGCAACGGCAAGGCTTTGCTACAGCAAAAACTACAATTCTTCCAGACCTTTAGTGGGCGCGTATTACACTGGCACCAGCAAGGCTATCCCGCCAAGGACATTATGCGCAAAATGAAGCTCAAAGAGCGTTGGATGGTTCGGCTATTGTCGGGCGGCTGGTTGTCGGCGTTGAATATGGTTCAATCCGTGGTTCGAGCCGAGCGGCTGGGCTTGTGGGATTAGGGCGTAAACTGCTGCAAATACAACTGGGCACAACCTTCGGCATCCGATAAAGCGTGGTGGTGATCCAATGCAATACCTTTGCGGGCACAGCAATAACTGAGTTTAGCGGGTTTGTAACCCTTGGCGCGATAGATACGGCAGGTACATTTCCAGCGATAGCCTAGGCTGTAATCGTCGTAATCCAAATGATAATAGGCCATTGTACTGCGCAAAACATTGCGATCAAAAGCCTCATTGTGCGCCACAATCGTTTTGCCCTCCAAACGCTCAATAATTTCAGGAAATAGATCTCCAAAATCACCGATTTCTGCCGTTTGAGCAGGGCGAATACCGTGTACACGAATCGTTTGCCAACTGTATAAGTTTTCAGGTGGCTGAATAAGGGTATAATAGCGGTCTACAATTTTACTATCTTCTACCGTAACAATACCGACCGCACAGGCACTAGAGCGCTGGTGCGTAGCCGTTTCAAAATCAATGGCAACAAAATTCATAGAAAAGTGAATTGATCTTCCCCAAAGAGGAGCAAAAAAAAAATCTCAAACTATGCTTGTTCAAGCGGGTGTTTCTAGGAATAATCAAGGAGAGACTACAAAGAACGGTAATAGTTGGTAAAGGCACAAATTCAGTCCCAAAAAAGTAAGCAGGATGGCTTAAAAAACGATTTCAAATAAGGGACTACTATTCCAACGAGAAGGTGCAGTTGGGCAAGGCTTTTTGTAGAAGGGCAATCTCCACGGAAGTGAATTTATAAGGCGCTTTATGTTTATAAATAAACTCCTCCAAATCCGTCATCTCCAAGAGCCAATTCCAACCAAATAAATCCAAGCGAGAGCCTGACCAATCTTCGGGCAATTCTCCCAACGTTTTATAAGTAGGATGATGGAGTGGAAAGTCTGGACTCAAATAACTCAAATCCAAATAGCGTAAATGGCGCAGTTGGCCAATAGCAGCAGGAACTGCTTTTGCGTGATTCACCACCAAACATTTTAGGGAAACTAGCGCGTCTATATCTTCGGGAATGGCCACGGTAAAAGCATCAATGGTTAAGGTTTCGAGTTGTGGCAATTGCGTAAAGGTAGAAGGTAACGCTAGGGGAGGATGCTGGCGGCTGCCGCTAAACAAGTGTAAGGTTTGAAGTTGTTCTAACTCATTGATCCAAGTGGGCAAACCATCGAGCATGACATCCTGTAAGTTGAGGTGGCGCAAGTGGCGTAAGCTCCGCAAAACGGTCGGAAAAATGTGTAAAACGCGACAATCTGATAATTCGACTGCAAATAAATCAAAAATACCCGATAGATTGAGGTGCTCCAAGTTTTTCAGCGCACACATACTTGGGGGCAAGACTTTGATTTCAGGATTAGAAGATAAATTGAGGGTGTGGAGGTTGTGTAAACAACCAATGTCTTTCGGAATTTCCTTTAAATCATTGTGCGATAAATCCAGTTGTTCTAAAAAGGTACACTGGAGTAATACCTTAGGAAAAACGTGCAAATACTCCGTTGTGCTGCCGTTGAGGTGGTAACCATTTAGATTCATCTGTTTATGAAAATAGGTATCACAAAACTGCTCAATACATTGCTGCTTGACAGCCAATTCTTCCTCTACTAATGGTACTTTGACAGAAGCCTTTTGTATCGACGCAGGAATTTGATGAGCATCCGCTAGCAGTGCAAAATGCGGCAACTCCAACAAACCCGTGTACAATTCCTCTACTACCTCAGCGTGACAATGGGTACTCTTTGCCAATTCGAAGGCCAAACTTCGATTGCATTTGTTCGTCGAATAGAAGAGTTCCTGTATCAATTTGCGGTAGTTCATTGTAGGCTATTTATAGCAATAGAAGGGGCGAATACAACTACATTAGTAAGCCATTGGGATACAATAGGAGTAAACACAACATACATCGCCACTGACATTTTCTTGACAGTTCTATTATGATACAAAAGAATCTGCTGAAGGTTCAACACGACAGGCAATGAATAGGAAGGAGAGAAAAATAGGGGAGGAGCAGGCGAACAATTAGCCTTGTTGGTTCAAATAATGGGCACAACTGGCAGCAGTAGAAAAGCAAGCTTGCAACAAAAAACCACCTGTAGGGGCATCCCAGTCCAGCATTTCACCTATTATAAATATAGAAGGCTTTTTTTGAAGCGAAAAATGAGGCGTAATGGCTGTGGTGGCAATACCACCAACCGTAGAAATGGCCTCTTCTATTGGGCGAAGCCCCTGAATAGGAATAGCTAAAGACTTGATCGCCAAAACAAATTGCACAGGGTCGAGATAGGTCGTTTTATCGGTATAAAGCTTGGCGAGGGCAAGAGCCGACTTTTGCAATTTTAGACGATGGGCATACTGTTTGGGTTGGATGGGCGGAGAAAAACAGTTTTTATGTAAATTTTCTATAGAATTAAAAGGCTTTAAGTCCATAAAAAGCTGGGCAGGTTGCTGCTTTTGTAGCGCTTGGCGCAAGGGCGGAACAACGGGATAAATGGCGTTGCCCTCTAAGCCATATTCAGTAATTAATGCTTCGCCTTTGAGGTGAATATCGCCCGCTTTGACCGCAATGTTCTTTAGGGGCTGCCCTGCAAAACGCTCCTGAAAGGCCTTTGGCCAAGGCACTTCTACCCCACAATTAGAGGCCTGAAAAGGCTGCGTGGCAATTCCCAACGCCTCAAAAGGCGCGAGCCAGCGCTGGTTGCTCCCTGTGACCGACCAAGAAGCGCCCCCCAAGGCAAAAATATAATAATCGGCTTCCACAATCAACGGGCTGCCTTCTTTTTGTTCGAACAGCAAGCGCTCTTGCGCATCAAACCCCTTCCACGAATGTTGATAATGTACCTGTACGCCTTGCTCCAAAATCTGATGGCGCAAGGCTTGCAAGACAGCAATGGGCTTGGTGCCCTGCAAAGGAAAAACCCGTCCGCTGCTGCCCACATAAGTAGGAACGCCCAGTGCTTCCAACCACGCGCGCATGGCACGGCTATCAAATTGCTGCAACGCCGCGCGCAAGGCTGTGTTGGTAGAATAGCGCTGGTAGAGCGCCTCGCCCGTCGCTTCATTGGTCAAATTAAACCCGCCTTTGCCCGCCACCAAAAACTTGCGTCCCAAGGTTTTGCCTTGCTCATACAGATGCACCTCAAAGCTAGGGCTCAAACGAGCCGCCGCCATCATTCCAGCGGAGCCACCACCAATAATTACGATTTTTTTGGGCTGCATGCGTGTGTATTTGTCAACTAGAGGAAAAAGTTGGGAGTTGTTCTAATAAGGATCGACATCAATAACTAAGCGAATGGTAGAAAACCCTTTTTGGCCGCGCAAGTGATTTTGAAGATCCAAAATCAACTGTTTCGTATAATCCAATTGTTCCGAATTTTTACTCAGCTTAATCATAATATCGCGCAGGTAATAGGTACGAATACGAGAAATACCGGGAGTAGCTGGGCCGAGGACTTTATCCCCCAATTTAGAGTGTAAGGCTTTGGCAAAGAACTTAGCAGCTTTGTCTACAATGTCTACTTTTTTATGTTTTAGCTGTAGCTTAATTAGGCGGTGGTAAGGCGGGTAAGAAAACTCGTGCCGCTCCGCCATTTCCCGACTCACAAACTCTTTAAAACTGTTGTGCTTCACCTCTTTGAGGACAGGATGCCCCATTTTGAAAGCCTGAACCAGCACTTTGCCCTGTTTTTCCTTTCGTCCAGCGCGGCCACTCACTTGGAGCAACAACTGAAAAGCGCGCTCGGTCGCTCTAAAGTCAGGAAAATGCAGCATTTGGTCGGCACTCATGACCCCCACCAAGCCTACATTATCAAAATCCAAGCCCTTCGTCACCATTTGTGTTCCCACTAAAATATCAACTTCACCACTGGCAAAGCGATCAATAATTTTTTCGTGGCCGTGCTTGCCTTTGACGGTGTCCCAATCCATACGCGCCACCTTCACATTGGGTAGAAAAATACTCAGCTCATCCTCGATTTTCTCTGTTCCAAAGCCTTTGATCACTAGACTGTGGTTGCCACAAGCGGGGCAGCTACTCGGTAATTTTTGGTGATAATTACAATAATGGCAATGTAAATCGTTGGTGAATTTATGATAGGTCAAACTGACATCACAATCCACGCAATCCGCCGTCCAGCCGCAGGTATTACAGCTATAAACAGGCGCGTAGCCCCGTCTATTCTGAAACAAAATCACCTGCTCGCCCGCTGCCAACGTTTCTTCAATCGCCGTCAGCAATTGCGGCGTAAAGTGGGATTTCATACGCTTTTTGCGCGTTTCTTCGCCCGCATCAATCAAGTGAATTTTGGGCAACGTAGCCTTCCCAAACCGCTTATTCAGCTCTACCAAGCCGTATTTTTCTTGTTGAACATTGTAATAGGTCTCCAAAGAAGGTGTCGCCGTTCCCAACAGGGTTTTGGCGCCATACAAGTAGGATAAGAAAACAGCCGTATCGCGGGCATTGTAGCGCGGCGACGGTTCGTTTTGCTTGTAAGAAGGATCGTGTTCCTCATCCACAATGATTAAACCCAAGTTGACAAACGGCAAAAACAGCGCCGAGCGAGCGCCCAAAATAATGGGCACGCCGTCCAACACACTTTGCCAAATTTCTACCCGCTCATTGTTGTTAAATTTAGAATGATAAACAACGATTTGATCCCCAAAATGCACTTGTAAGCGCTGTACGATTTGCGCCGTCAAGGCAATCTCTGGCAAGAGATACAGCACCTGTTGGCCTTTGGCAATCATTTCTTCCATCAACTCCACAAAAACCTGCGTCTTGCCACTGCCCGTCACCCCGTGCAACAGCACCACGTTTTTTTTCTCAAAACAAGCCTGCACTTCCACCAACGCCTGATCTTGTGCCTGCGATAATTTGAAATTATCAATCACCGTCCCTTCATAGTTGCTCAAGCGGCTAATGGCTTTGTGATAAAGGGCTAAAATGCCTTTATCCACCAGTTTTTTGAGCATGGCCGCGTCAATTCGAGCGCGGTCATAAAGCGCCTTTTTAGTCACTTCCTCCTGCTCTTTGCTGAGTTGAATATAGGCCATCAGCGTTTCCGCTTGGCGCATCGCGCGGTTGCCAATCAGCTCAAATGCCTCTCGGAGGCGACTCGGATCACTCTTATAAGGCTCGGCCAATTCCACCAAATCCACCTTTTTGACGGTATACTTGTCTTTCAATTCCTCTTTAACGCGAATCAAGCGCTTTTCCATCAAACTCTTGATATAAGGATAGATAGTTTTTTGGTCCAGCAGCGCCTGCACCTCGGCAATAGACAGCTCTACCCGCTGGTAAAGCGCCTCCAAAATCGTTCGTTCCTTTTCCTTCAGATCCTCCCGTGCAAACTCTTCTTCCGTAAAATCAGGCCGAATCAACAAAGTCGTTTCGCTTGCCAACTTCAAGCCCGCAGGCAGCGCGGCATTCATCACCTCGCCCATCGTGGTGGCGTAGTAGCCACTCATCCACTCCCACAGTTGAAACTGTTGGGGCGTGACGACCCGCTCTTCGTCCAAGACATTGATGATGGGTTTGGGGATGTAGTTCTCAGGGGCGTTGTTGTGAATTTTATACACCAGCGCCGCGTAGAGTTTACTTTTTCCAAATTGGACTTCGACCCGACAACCCACCCGCACCACTTCTTTGAAATGCAGTGGCACACTGTAGGTATACAGTTTGGAGAGGGCAACAGGGATAATGACCGTCACAAAAAGCCGTGTTGCTTGCGGCTCTTCGTCGTTTTCTAATAGGTGCAGCAGTTGTTGCATCAAATAAGCACTTCAAGAGATGAGTTAAAAACGGTTGTGTGGAGTGTGGCTAGGTAGTTCTACTACGGTATACGAGCCCGCGCCGCAAAGGTTGGCAAATTGCCCTCTTTTTACGCAAAAAAGTTATTTTGTCATTTTTTTGTTAGTAGAAAGGGGCTTTGGCTTTGGTGGCAAAGATAGGGTTTTCTTAGGGAATAAGGGAATGGTTGTGGGGGGGATGGTGGTAGGTGCTTTTTCGTGTTTGCTTTTAGGCGGTTACAGGTTTTTTATTTGTATAGGGGTTTTTTGTTGCATAGAATTTGACTGAAAGTTGTTTTTTTAGAGGGAATGCTGTATCTTACATGATAGAACTTATACTTTTAAAAGACAAGCAATAATTGAGATGAACGAATACCCTGTTGACAACCATATAAGAAGAGAAGTTGACGATATCTTCAAAAACTTGGAAGGGTTGTATATTAGTCTATTTAAAAACGAAAGTTGGGGTATTTGGTGTTTTGAGTGTATGCCTTTTCTAGATAGAGAGATTTATGAAGAGGTGTATGCATTAATCAATGATAGAAGAGAAAGGGCGTTCAAAATAATGGAGTATCCTCTTACTGAAGATAGAACCTGTTATAACTTCGATAAGCTTCCTGATTTTGAAGTTTTTGATACTTTTCAGGAAGCTACCTACCTGAAGTATACAGGGGGAGTTGCCTATTCCGCTAATAACAATTGGGGAATGCATTCCGATGCTGATAATGGTCTCTTATTTATTGGTATTGCGAGAGGGGGAGCTAACAATAAGTTATTGAGTCAACTTGATAACCATTCTAATAGGTTGCAAATAGAAGAAGTGTGCTTTAAATATGAATATAATAAGAAGGGAAGTGGTGTGCCTCCTCAGAAGCCAGCCGACCAGTAATGCGCAATGGCAGCTAAGATATTGACTATTTATAAATTTTAAATTTAAAAATTAATGAGACAAAAAGTAGTTTCCGTAAACGTAAATACAATGGACGTTCATGATAAGGGATATTATGAAATGGAATTTGACAAGGTAAATAAATATATAGCAGAAGGGTATGTTGTCGTAGATACTTTCTCAACTGTATGTAATCAAGCTGGAAAATATGTAAACATAACATTCATATTGGAGAAACTAGATAAAATGGATGAGTCTTCCTATCTATCCGTGCCTTTTAAGGGTGGAATAGATTAATAAAATAACAAAAAGGTAAAGCGGTGTTCCTCCCCGCTAAGGCGGGACAGGCTCTCAGAAGCGCGCCGACTAGTAGCGCAAGGACAACACCTTTGCATTACTAGTGCAAGCCAGCCCGAGTTCTGAAACAGAAAGTATTTCACCAGCCGCTACATTATTCCCTTCGGTCAGGAGAACAGTACTGTTATGCGTAGTCCCGCTTGCGGGGGTACTAGGCGCGCCTATTCGTTGTCACGGTGGATTCTCATCCGCACAGCCTCGGTTGATACCCCCGTTGTGCGTACTTCAACGCCCTGGTTCCAATGTAAGGTTGGAATCTAGAATATAGGAGCTGGACACAGAAATGTGTAATAAAAAGCCTCTCAATTGACCAAATTGAGAGGCTTCTTAAATATTACGTCTAGCTATATTAAGTAATAAGAAAGGAACGCTTCATATTCCCTTAAATCCCAATTCAAAATTGTTCATTTCCTTGTCTTGCGCTTTATTAACAGGTTCACGGACAAAAAATATTTATGACGAATTTAAATCCTAAGAATAGAAATAGCACACACGCGTTTTTCGGTTAAAGAACAATCTTTGAACCATTAAAAAGGTACTTTAGAGAAGGTAGGATGCGAGACAATATTTAGCAGACATAGTAGACTTTATTACGAATAGCCTTGCAGCGAAAAAAGGATCTTTTTCCCTCACTCGGCGTTAAAAATTAATCCCATCCCGATAAAATCGGGATGAGCTGAAGCTGATTATTCGATACACAGTATCAAATAGATCAGATCGCTTCGCGAGTCTTGATTACTTTGTGAGCTCGCAAGCTCGGTTGATGAAAAAAACTCTCTTTTTGATCTCTATACAATCCCATTCGTAATAAAGTCTATTAGTGAATCAAAGTCGGATCACTTGTAATTATAAGAAATGACAAAGTACCTCCGACCTGAAAAGGTGATGCCGTTGTCATCTGGGGTATCATAGTGTACCTCCCACATCTTTAAATTTATCAATGAAAGAAGCAATTTTTTGAAAAACACGCTGCTTCTTTGTCAAATATTGTGGGTTTAAGGGACTCATTTTAGGTAAGATCGAGTTTAACGCTGTACCATTTTCACTGGCATAAGTGCGCTTTAAGGAGGTGGCTAGGTAACGCTTCGCTTCTTCCTCATTTAGGTTCTCTTCTGCGATTAATGCTGCTGCTTCCTTTTTCTGTACGCCTTGTGCGTACGCAAAGAAAGTATCTATAATGGTCGTTTTTTCTTTTATGCTATCCAAATCTGTTTCATTGATAAAATCCACCACTAAACTTTCTTTTGCTCTGTTACCTACACTTGCACGAATTACACGTCTTATTTCTTCAACTAATTCCGATTTATCTTTAGTTTTCTTATTTCTATCAAGTATTAGCTCTAATATGTAGTCTAAGTTTATTTCTTGTGATTTTAACAAATCTATTTCAAATACCACATCATCCCAATCAATAGCGGAATCCGCTGCTTCGTTCCCTTCTTTCTCTCGTCGCAACCAGTCTCGTATATCGTTATAGGTAGAGCGGTAATCTTGAACGGTTCTTTCTGTAGGCACTTCTATAGCACGCATAGTTGCCACATCTTCATCGGTCAAGAAGTTAGCCTCTTTAAATGCCTCTACCGCTTTTGGGTCGGATACGTCGATGTGTTGCAATTCTTTCAAATAGGTGAACTCATCATAGTTTTGCAAAATGTTTTCCACCCGTAAATATTCTCCAAATAATTTTGAAAATTCTTTCTTGTCCTTTTCCGTGACAATATTTTCAGGGGTTGGAAATCTTGTAGTTAAATCCTCCACTACTTCAATGTACCCCCTACGAGCCGTACCAGATAAAATATCTGTAAAGCCTTCTAAATATTCTTTGTAGCTTTTTTCTAGGACTACATTTTTGGTACTATTATCACCAAAAAGGGTAATCGCATCAATGGTTGCCTTTTCCAAATCTCTAAAAGTGACAATATTTCCAAACGTCTTTGTGGCATCATAAATACGATTGGTACGGGAGAAGGCTTGCATTAATCCATGATAGCGTAAATTCTTATCTACAAACAAAGTATTTAAGGTAGGGGCATCAAACCCTGTTAGGAACATACCTACGACTATCAATAAGTCGACTTCTTTGTTCTTTACCCGTTTGGCAAGGTCTCGGTAATAGTCTTGAAAACCTCTGCTATCAATGCTGTAGTTCATCTTGAACGCCTCGTTGTAATCATCGATGGCTTTGGTCAAAAACTCCTTAGCACTCAGGTCTAGTGCCGTCGGCTCAAAGTTTTCATCCTGAATCTCTCCAATAGAGGTTTGTGCTTCATTGGCTACAAAAGAAAAAATGGTGGCAATCTTCAAGGGCTTGTCGCTACCTTTTTGGAGCTTGTTTAATTCCTCGTAATAGCATTTAGCAGCATCAATATTACTGACGGCAAATAGGGCGTTAAAGCCACCCGTACCCCATTTCGTTCGGTGTGTTTTTTGTCTGAAATGCTGTAAAATATACTGCGAAATCTCTGAAATGCGACTAGGATGTAATAAGGCTTTTTTATTTTCTGCTGCCGATAGTTTGTCTAAATTTTGTTCTTTTTCAAGGTTTCTAAACTGTGGACGAACATCATTGTAATCCACCTTAAACTTGAGTACTTTTTCATCTCTAATGGCATCGGTGATCACATAGGCATGCAGTTCCCTACCAAATACGCTGGCGGTGGTTTCTGAACCTGACGCATTTTTAGAAAAAATGGGGGTGCCCGTAAAACCAAACTGGTAGTATTTTTTGAACTTCTTTTTTAAATTCTTTTGGGCTTCTCCAAATTGCGAGCGGTGTGCTTCATCAAAAATAAAGACGACTTGTTGTTGATAAACGGCTAAATTGTTTTCCCCCTTGATGAGATTATTTAATTTCTGAATGGTCGTTACGATGATCTTATTGTCGTCTCTGTCTATGTTTCTTTTAAGACCTGCTGTACTATCGGAACCATTAACACTGTCTGGCGAAAAGCGCTGGTATTCTTTCATGGTCTGATAGTCCAAATCCTTTCTATCGACCACAAAGAATACTTTATCTATAAACGCTAGTTTGGTGGCCAATCTTGCTGCTTTAAAACTTGTCAAGGTCTTACCAGAGCCTGTTGTATGCCATATATAACCACCGCTTCCTGTTGTAGCCCAAGTCTTTGAATTAAAAGAGCTCTCTATTTTCCATAAAATTCTTTCTGTGGCGGCAATTTGATACGGCCGCATCACCAAGAGGGTGTCACTACTATCAAAAACAGAGTACGTGAAGAGTACGTTTAAAAGGGTGCGTTTGTCAAAAAAAGACGTTGTGAAGTCTTTTAAATCCTTAATGAGCGCATTGTCGGACTTTGCCCAATTCATCGTAAAATCAAAACTATTCTTATCCCGCTTTACCGTATTGGCAAAATAACGACTGTCCGTACCATTGGAAATTACAAATATTTGCAGGTATTTAAAAAGGGAGTTGGTGGCGTTAAAACTCTCTTTGGTATAGCGATGGACTTGATTAAACGCCTCCCGAATGGCGACCCCCCGTTTTTTTAACTCTACTTGTACCAAGGGCAAGCCATTGACTAAAATAGTGACATCATAACGGTTAGCATGGGTGTCTTTTTGCTCAAATTGAGAAATAACCTGTACTTTATTGCGAGCGATGATTTTCTTGTCTACCAAGTAGATGTTTTGAATGTGGCCATCATCAAAAACGAAATCGTAAATGTAATTGTCGTGTATTTTTCTTGTCTTATCTACTAAATTATCATTGGGCTTATCCAAATACTCTTCTACAAAACGCGTCCACTCTTTGTCGGTAAATTGCATCGTATTAAGTGCTTGCAATTGTTCCCGCACATTGGCCAATAGACGCTCTTGATTGGTTAATTCAGGAAGATACTCATAGCCTTGATTTTGTAAGTCTTGTATCAACTCTCTTTCTAAATCTACCTCTGTTTGATAACTTACAGGGGCTTCATTAAGTTCTGAAAACTTTTTGTAGTCATCTAAAACAATAAAGTTGTTGGATTCTGCTATAGGAGTGTAGTTGGCCATTTTTAACTAGTTGGATTATCATTGGAGTTGAAAAGATAAGTGGTTTTTATGTGATTAACCAAGAACCCTAATACCTTTTTGTCATTTTCTGAAATAATAGATGTTTCTTCGCCGTGGTGGTTGGAATGACTAGACAGATTTATAATACGATTGTAGTAGGCCTCTCTCGCCCCTTCTGTATCTTCTGGTAACAGGTCTTTCCATTTTTTATACCCCAAAAAAGTAGACGTCTTCTCCAAAACATTACGAAGGAAGTTAAAATGATATTTTTTTATTTGACCAGATTCTGAAACGGTTTCTAGCTCTTTAGAAGAAACAGATGATAGGAGAAAGGAGAATCATCCGATTGGTTAAAAAGCGAAAAAGTACCATCCATCGATTTTTCTAAACGCTTTTTTTCAGAATGTTTCCCTTTATAACCTGTGTTATTTTTATTATTGAATTCATTGTACAGCACATTGTAGAATAACGGATTGTGAGTAGTAATGATAAATTTGAGCGCTGATTGACTGGATTTGATCAACTCAGCAATATTTACAGCCAATTCGATTAAGTGGGTGTCGTCTAAAGAACTGACAGGGTCGTCAATAAACACATACTCTAGGTCATTAAATAGAGCAGAGGCCCTATCTTCTGGTTCTAGCGTATTCAACAACTCCACCACTTGCTCCAACAAACTGTAATAGACACACCAAATAAAATTACTTTCTTCTCCCTTAGAGATTTTAATATTGGCCACACTGGTGTCGTCCCCACTGGCAAACGAAAAAGTGACTTCCGAAAAATCTGCACTAAACATTGGCGTAATAGAAGGACTGGTGAAACTGCTGAAAATTGGTGATGATGTTATTATCCAACCCTTGCTCCTTTAGAAACCCTAGAGCCAAATTGGTAAACCCATTCGGGCGTATCACCAGCTTCCGATTGACATCGGCATCTAAGTCGTTGTCCCAATAAAAGAGATCTTCGGTAAAGGCATTGTAGTACAGGATTTTAACCCCTGAATTTTCTTGCTCCGCTTGTTCCGCTCCTGTATCTTTTGGGTCTACCAATAATCTAAAGGCACGCGACAAGCGTGTTTTGCCTGTCCCATTAAACGCATACAACAACTGTACTTTTTTGTTGCTGTCCTTTAGTGCTTGTGCTATTTCTGCTAAGTTTCCACTTATGGGGTCTGTTGAGGATGAACTCATGATACGGTTTTTTATCTAAGTATTTTATTTCGGAAACGTCAGTAATTGTTCTCTATAATACTCGTACTGCTTTTTACGAAGTTCTATTTCTCTTGGTAAGCCTTCTTGGATGGACGTGGTTAAGGTGTCGAATTTATCTAAGATGGTTACTATGCGTTGTTGTTCTTCTAGTGAGGGGACGGGGATTATAATTTTATCTAAATTCTTGGCATTTACACGTCTAACTTTTGCACCTTTTGCAAATTTTCTTTTGCTTTTATAGAACGTTGCTGTTTGAGAATAATAAGCTAAAAATTTCCCAATATGTTTTCACTAGGTCTAAAAATAGTAGCGACCACTACTTACTGCTATTTCTCGTTCCCAAACTAAACCAACAGACTTACTAACATCTTCAACGTTTTCACTTGTATGTCGTTATAATCACATTACCTGTATAACTTTGCTTCTACTTTTTTAGCAAATTCATCGGATACAAAAGATATTGTTCTTCTAGTATATGTACCATAATAGGTGTAAATTTGTCCATAGTGTATGCTGGAACACCTGATTCAGTAAAATCTGCTTTCTGGTAACCCATTACCACGAACCAATTCTCCAATACCTTCATCCCCCAAAGTCTTCCATTCCACCTCATTTTCATTAAAGGTTAGTAATTGTTCTCGATAATAGCTATATTGCTTTTTACGGGCTGTAAGCTCTGCTGTAAGCTCTGCTGTAAGCTCTGCTGTAAGCTGGGTAAAAGTATCTAAAATACGAACTATTTCTTGTTGTATTTGGAGTGATTTTTCTGGGTTATTGGGGCAGGGGATTGGGATTTTAATTTATTAGTATCATGTATTTAATCCATTGTCGTTATGGATCTCTATCTTCAATACTTGCGTAATAGTAGTGATCCTGAAGTATATAATAAATAAGTAAACTAAGACTTTATTGATAGATGTTATTATTTTTAATGATGAAGCCCATTTCACTTTATGAATCAAGGCTCATCCATATTATATGCAAGCTACTAAAACTCATCGAAATAATTACTGGTGATCAGAAGTTCTTTATTATATGCCTTATTTCATCTGTAAATCCACAAATGAAAAGTTTTTTCGCCTGCAGATATATTCAGACGTTGGAAATCGTCCTATATGTTTTCCGGGACATTTTACTCTGTAATAATTTAGTTGGCTGTTGCACTAACTTGAATAATCTCCCCAAGTGCTTCCACTCCACCTCAACACCCTCCAACAATTCCTCTAAATAACTCATACTTCAATCTCCTTTACAATATTATCAATAGCAGCACGCAGTTGATCTATCTTTTTTACGGTTTTAGCCACGTCTTTATTGAGCTGCTCAATATCGATCTTCTCTCGTGTATCTTTAGCTTCTACATAGCTGCTGACCGATAAGTTATAATCGTTTTCGGCTATTTTAGTATTGTCTATGCTAGTGGCTACATGAGCGACGTCTTCTTTAGCATCGAACAGCTGCATAATCTGCTCAATGTGTTTCTCCTCCAGTTCGTTGTTGTTGGTTACCTTTTTAAAGAAATCTTCCCCCGTCGCGTCTATAAATTGGGTGGTATTATCGGCTTTATGTTTAGAAAGCACTAGAAGCGTTACCGCAATGGAGGTCCCATAAAATAGATTGGGCGCTAAGGCAATAATGGTTTCTACGTAATTATTATCTACCAGATACTTTCTAATCTTTTTTTCTGCTCCTCCCCGATAAAAAATACCTGGAAAACAGACCAGCGCGGCTCTACCTTTGCTGGATAGGTAACTTAAGGAATGCAGTACAAAGGCGAAATCTGCTTTAGACTTAGGCGCTAAGACCCCCGCAGGGGCAAAACGGTCGTCGTTGATGAGGGTAGGGTCAGCGTCCCCTATCCACTTGACAGAATAGGGCGGATTGGAGACAATCGCATCAAACGGCTTCTCGTCCCCCAATGCTGGATTGATCAAGGTATTTCCCAGTACTATCTGAAACTTATCGTAGTTGATGTTGTGCAAGAACATGTTCATACGCGCTAAATTATAGGTAGTATGGTTGATTTCCTGCCCAAAAAAGCCTTCTTCTATAATATGGCTGTCAAAATGTTTTTTGGCTTGTAAGAGCAACGACCCTGAACCTGCGGCGGGATCGTAAATTTTATTGACCGTCGTTTGTTGGTGCATGGCCAATTGAGCAATCAACTTAGAGACACTTTGTGGGGTAAAAAACTCTCCACCAGATTTGCCCGCGTTGGCCGCGTAGTTTGAGATTAAAAACTCGTAAGCATCGCCAAACAAATCGATTTGGTTGTCCTCAAAGTTACCCAAATTCAAGCCCTCCACGCCTTTTAAAACAGCGGTCAATCGGCCATTCTTATTGTCAACCGTATTACCCAGTCGGTTACTAGTCGTATCAAAATCGGCAAAGAGTCCCTTGATGTCGTCTTCTGATGGATAGCCAATAGCAGAACTTTCTATAGCGGTAAATACGGCCGCCAAATCTGTATTCAGATTCTTGTTGTCTTTGGCCTCCTTAACGACATTGACAAAAAGCTGACTGGGATAAATAAAATAGCCCTTTGTTTTAACCGCATCTTCTTTGATGGCTGGGGTAATGACCTCGTCGGACAAGTTTGGATAGTCCACACTTTCATCCCCTCCTTGAATATAATCGGTAAAATTTTCACTGATGAAACGATAGAACAAGGTTCCTAAGACAAAATGTTTAAAATCCCATCCATCTACAGATCCCCGCACGTCATTGGCAATTTTCCAAATTTGATTCTGTAATTCGGCTCTTTGATTGTTACTGGTCATTGTAATTTTTAGTAATTTTTTTAGTTTGGCTGCTGTGCTGGTCGTCCAATAGGACTTTGATTCTAGTTCTTTCGTTCAAGGCAAGGTTATTACGAATATATGTTGAGTAAAAAAAACACCCTGAACTTATGAAGAAACAAGCCATCCACAACAGCACGCTTAAAGTTAATCAATTAACGAGTTTAACAGCGCAAGGATACGAGACTATTTTACAAGCATGTTCCAAGTTATGATGCTCTGTTTAAAGAGGAGGTAATAAAAACACTCAAGACCAAGGTTTAAGCACTTTGAAGTTTATCCTACATTACAGACTTAGTAAAAACACAATACGGATTCTGAAGAGCGGTATTCCTCCCCGCTAAGGCGGGACAGGCTCTCAGGAGCGCGCCGACTAGTAGCGCAAGGACAACACCTTTGCACTACTAGTGCCAGCCCGAGTTCTGAAAAAAAGAAATCATTTCACCAGCCGTTACATTATTCCCTTCGGTCAGGAGAAAAGTGCTGTCACGCTACTGGGCTGCCCTACTCGCAGCTCCTTTATACCACAGGTATAAGCCAACCCGACGGCGGTTCCCGTCCTCACAGTCTGCGTTTTGAGCACTACACCGCCCTCGCCGCACGCACCAACGGCGAAACCCTTGCTCCAATGGTTTGCCAATTGTTAGATACCTACGACTCCGATGCCATTCAAGCCCGCGCTCAATAGCAAGTCTCCCAAACGTATCCCCCTTCTGACCCAGAAGCTAGAGGGGCGTTGTATATAAATTTTTCTAGAGATTGTCTATTGCTGTATGAAATTATAATAAACGCATACGTTGAGGGTTATTTTGAACGACACAGTCAACAATTCACTCTGAAATTTAGGTCAACTATTGAAGTTTTATTTACTTTGCAGGTATTCTTTTATACTGTGCTTGTGTGCAATACTTGTTTTTTTCTCCTATCTAATTATTCCCCAAAAAAAACGGTTTATTCATTAACACACATACCATGCACAACAAAAACTTATTGTTTGTTCTCAATTGTGGTCGCTCCGGTTCTACTCTTTTAAAAAACATGCTGGATCAGCACACGGCTATTTTCGCGCCCGCAGAGCTACACCTTTGGCACTATGACCACCTTACCGATCTCACCGACCATTTGCGCTTTACTTCCTTGGCAAAGGGTTTAGAACAGGCATTGACCAAATTGCACCAAGACGAGGCGAAAGCTAAAGCACTGGTTCAACAGTTCACCATTGAAAAGACCCCGATTCCGATGATTATGGACCACTTCATGACCCATCTACAGGAAGGCATTATGGTGGATAAAAGCCCTAGTTATCCATACAATCGGGCTACTTTGGATCGAATGGCAGCTTACGGGGCTGCTTCTGGGGTACGCCCAAAGTATCTATTTTTGCACCGACATCCCATTGATGTCTTCCAATCCATGCTGTCCATCCAACTGGACAAGACCTTTCGGGTTTTTGACATAAATGGCGCCCGAATGCGCCGTCGAGCCATACCGCCTACCTCTAATTTATTTTTGGCTTACGAGCCTACCTCCGACAATCCTTGCCAAACGCCTTTGCAAATTGCTCAATCCAACTATTGCCTCAGCAACGAAAAAATACTGACGTTTTTGGAAACCATTCCAGCAGAAGACCGACTAACCGTTCGGTACGAAGATCTCATCTTGGATCCCGTAGGGGAGTTGGCGCGTATTTGTACCCTGCTCGGCATCGAACCAGAACCAAACATGCTACATCCCTTCTCCAATAAATCGGGTGCCGTGCGCGTCGCCAATGAGGTGGGTGACATCCATTACGAGCAGTACAAAGCACTAGACACGAGTCTAGTCGAAGGGTGGCGTCAGCAGTACACCAAGTGGGCGGAAGCTACCTACACCGCAGCTACTTTGCGCATTGCTGAGCGGTTGGGGTATGAGCTACCAGCCGCTCCGTGTACCGCGCCTGCTACCTTATCTCAAGCGGTTTATCACAAACGCGGACAAGGGCTATCCCAAACCTTTATTGAAATAAGTCGGTACTACGATGCCTCACAATTGCCCTTTGAAGAGGCGCGATTCGCACAGGCGTTGGAGACGTGTCTGCACCAGCATAAGGGATTGCGCTGCCAACCTATCATGACTTCTAAGGGACTATACAATTACTATCCAGCGGTGTCAACGGGGCTACCATTTGCCTATGTGGATGCCCTGTCGAGTACTCAACTAGAGACGCACAAACGTCAACTGATTGAACAGTACAAAATGAGCGTGCCCGAGTCGGATGCGCCTCGATTTTTTGTGTGGGTAATCAAACAGCAAGAGAACCGCTACGAGGTGGTCTACCTATTTGACCACTTCATTGCTGATGGCTATAGCATCCAATTGTTTCATCGCCTACTGTGGGATACTTATCAAGGACAACCTACAAAGGCGACGCCTTTAGTCGCCCAGTTGCAGCAGCACTACCAAACGGCGACCCCATCACTCTATAGCGAGGTATTGAGCGATTACCACCGCGCGGATGCTACCAGTGTTTTTACCCAACAAACCCTCCAAACCAACACGAGTAGTACGGTTCAGACTGTTCAAACAAAGACCTTAATGTTACCCATCACAAAGAACCCCCCATTTACCTTTCACAACACCGAAGCGCTGTATAGCTTGTACCGAGCAGTGGCACAGCTCTATGAGACAGACCGCGTTAGTATAAGCTTGCGCAACAACCGCCGTACTGTCTACGGAACCACTTATTTGGGTTTTGTAGCAGGCGACTATCCTCTGTGCGTAGCGGTGGACAGCGAAACGACGGCTGATACCTTTAGACGGGATCTCAAACAATACATGCGTCAACTTCCCCTCAAAAGCATCGCCTACGACGAGTTATTTTTGGACGATCAAGTCGCGGACCTCCCTCATGTCTGTGGTCTGCGGTACAATTATTTTCCAATGGTTGGCGCTGGATCAAAAGGGGCATTTTCTGAAACAAAAGGTCTATTGCACCGCAGCTCCGAAACCCCTATGGATTACCTCGTGGATGTATTAGTGCGGGATTACCAGACCCATCTCCAACTGATCGTTCGCTACAATGCAACTTTGATAGCTGCCCCAAAAATTGAACTACTCTGCAACTACTGGACCCAATGGTTATTGGGGGCATTGGTTACCAACGAGCAGACTTCCTCACCATCAACAACACCTTCCTTATGAAACGATCAATAGAACTGGCCATGGCGCAGTGGTCATACCGCTATTTCAAACGAACCCGAAAACGCCGCCTACCCGAGATCAGTCGAGCACTCGCCCCGACAATCGCACCCCGGTGGGTCACCCTGAGTGAGTGGTTGCAAGCAGCACCAGAGCGCTTGGACTTGATCTATCTGCTGGGGCCGCGCTGGAATTGCAGTGGCTTGCTGGCCTTCGGTCAACGCTTTGATGTCCAAGAGCAAATCGCTATTGATGTATCGGTCATTCGCGATCAAGCGCCCTATTGGACGGTGGTGGTCTACGACCAAGCCTTGCGCACCATTGTTTCCATTGGCAGCAACCAAAACTTGGACCCTACAGCGCCGCGCGTAATACACACCGTACCACCTGGAAACTATTTTATCGTGCTTCGCTACTATGAAACACCAGTTCGCACACCGTTGCCCGCTGTTTATGCCGACGGCGTATTGGTTATTCCCGAGGGC
Source organism: uncultured Saprospiraceae bacterium (assembly GCA_963837355.1). Classification (GTDB taxonomy): domain Bacteria; phylum Bacteroidota; class Bacteroidia; order Chitinophagales; family Saprospiraceae; genus Aureispira. The sequence goes on from CAWIMY010000002.1 coordinate 1,197,550, forward strand.
TTGATGGAGCAGGAGCAAGATCAATACGATGCAGTGTTGCGCCGAGTGGCTCGTCGAAAGCGTCGCGTGCAGGATCTCCTGCTGCAACTACACAGTTATCTATACCTAAAACACCGACAAACTCTAGACCCAGATTTTGTATACCGTATGTATTTGCCAGTAGGCAATCCAGAAACCCATTTTCAATTTGACTGCATAGAGAAGGGGCAGCGGCTGATCTTTCAACAATCCCCCGAGGTTCACTCTTACATCTCCTTTTATGATCGCTGTAGCTTGCCAGTGCATTGGCAAAAGTTGGATCGAGATCAAGAATTGATTGCACCCAGCACGGGCAGCTATTTGATTCGCAACATCTCCAACGCGACTGCACCTCTACTACCTACCGTAGAGCACCGTCCAAGTTAGGGCGGCGGTGTTCCCAACACGTCGGGACAGACCCCCGCTAGCGCAGGTGTTCTGGATGCAACGGGGTTAGCTCAAGAGTTGCGCCAGCGGGGGTTACGTGTTTCCTGGAATGCAGTCACAAGTCACCGCTTATCAAAGCTGCAAATTTTTGGAAGTGGCGCAAGCTCAAGACTTGCGCCAGCGGGGGCAGTTGGTTACAGCTTTATACAATCCCACTAAAAAAGAGCTGCTCAAAGCTTAGATATTATCTCCTGTATCCCTTATTGCTTCTCCTTTCTCAAATCAAAACGATAAATCAAATCGCCTCCAAAATAGAACGCATTTTCAAAATCAGGATTCAGTTTGTTTCTATCATCTCCACTTTGGGCGGCCACAGTCATTTCTTCCAACATAGCTGTAGCGATAAAAAAGACAGGTTCATAATCCCCCTTGGCTAAATACTTTTCTGCGCGCGCTAGCAATGGTTTTGTAGAACTATCCACATATTTCATTGTTGACCAACTAATCCAACCATCATTTCCTCTGGCCGTTTCTACTATGGAATAGATTTGCTTTTGATAAGCCTCTTTAGATTGGGTTCGACTCAAATGCCCAAAAGAGGCCAAAAAGTAGTTGCTAAATTTCTTGTCTTAGTTATATTCAGTACTATTTTAAAAAATCAGGGGCAGCATAGCTCGGGTTGGGGTATTTGTAAAACCCTTCCCCACTGCTTACCCCCATTTTTCCTTTGTCCATAAATCTGATTTGATTCTAGCAGCCCGATCAAGTCTGCTTTGATCCCCCAACTTTTCCCCCCAAAGCTTACTCACATGGTACGACGTCTGTAAACCTATTTTGTCCAAAATGCCAAAAAGGCCCATTTCCGTTCCCATAGCAATCATCCAAGTTTTGTCAATAGTCTCCACATCAGATACTCCGTTAAAAAACAACTCTTGGGCAGCCGTGAGCAGTGGAATCAGCAAAGTATTGAGGATATAGCCATTTTGCTCTTTGTGTATGGGAATGGGTACCATTCCAATTTCGGCAGCAAACTTCACCACGCGTTCAAATATTTCGGGACTCGTGCCTTCGTGTCCCATCACTTCTCCAACATTAGTATCCCATATTCCATTAGCAAAGTGCAGTGCCAAAAACTTTTCGGGACGGCCTGTATAAGCCGTATAATCACTCGGCAAAGTGGTAGAAAAATTGTCTTTTTAGGAGCTACCTTGGCCAGCTCTTGATAGAAGCTTTTTTTAATAGCTACGTCCTCAGGAACAGATTCACTCACCAAGTCCGCGTCCTTTAAGGCTTCCGCCAAATTGGAGGAATAGCTTAATCTACTCAAAGTTTGTTCGATTGCTTTTTTCGTAGCTCCTCTACTCGTCATAAACAGTTTTGCTTACTGCTTATGCCTGTCTTTACAGGCTTCTAATCCTTTCTAAAAGGCATCATAGACCACTACATTAAATCCCATGAAAGCTGTCTGCCATGCAATTTGTGAACCTAATGTTCTTCCTCCTGCAATTGTTACATTTTTTATCTTAATCATAGTTGATTGTTTTGTTAATTTTTAATGTGCAATGCAATAGTTGATCTATAAAAAATAGTATCGCCCTCAACTTGATAGACTATAATATCCTAAATTCAAGCTAATTAACACGATCAACCCTATGCTTCATTACTGTTCATGTCTTACTGACTCCAAATATTCTACCTATTGCTCGCAAGGATAAGCGCTCTTTGAGGGCTTTTTTTATTAGCCCTTTCTTCTCCTCTGATATAGTAGGTGTATTCTCCTTGACAAATTGACGAAAGCAGCTTTTACACTGATGATTTTGTTTTCTATAGTAAGTATGGCCATTCTTTTTTATATTTGTACTCGAGCAACTCGGGCAAGATAGATGCATAATTTGATTGTTTTGTCACTACCAAATTAGCACTCTTTCCGAGTTGTTCCTTTTTTTGACCTACTTTTAGCATTACATCTGACTCTCTGCCCCCAATAAAATTTGAATAATTAAGCGAAAATAATTTCAAAGACTTGCTTTTTAGATTTCTTTAATTTATTTTTGTAGCACCCATTTATGAAGGTCAGTTTAATAACTGACTTTTGAGACCCTTATAGTTAAACCCATTACCCTAATAAAACCCTTTGTTCGCAGTTGTTTCTTTCCTTGAAAATGGAAAAAGAACGGCGGGCTAAATCCAAGAATATAATTAGTACACTGCCTGTTTATCCTCGTTTCTAACGGTGGATTTACTTTTTTGAGTAGATCTCTTCAGGAACATTTTATGTCTTTTGCAGAGGCTCTTGGCCTTCGTAAACAGCTACTGCTTTGTCTTTTTTTGAACGCAAAAAAGTGGCATTTTCACCTATCTAGATAGGTGTAGTCTTCTATTGCCTATTATTTAACTTATTGATACGCTAATAACCTATGAAATTGAACATGCGCAACCGTAACGCCTTTCTTGTTTTGTCCCTGCTTTTGGTAGGGGCGTGGCTAAGTTTTTTGACTTGGCGACCACAGCCCAATGCGATGAAATTGGCTTATGTACAGGCTGATTATTTATTTGAAAATTATGCAGGCAGTACCGAAGCCTACCACGATTTGCAAACCAAAACAGCACAGTGGAGCGAGGGCTTAGATTCGCTCTCTACAGCTTACAAAGCAGTCTACGCTAGCTACAATAGCCAAAAAGCTACCTTAGCCAGTGCCCAACGCAGCGCGCTGGAGCAGCAATTGCAACAGCGACAAACGGCCTTTGAACGCTACCATCAACAAGTAGAAGCTGACCGCAAGGTGCAGGATGAGCGCCTGACGGAAGCCTTGTTGACGCAGATTGATGCGTACATTCGTGCTTATGCCGAGGAGGAAGGGTATGATATGATCTTTTCGAGTGGAGGAAGCAGCAACTTGGTTTACAGCAAAGAAACGTACAATGTGACAGAAGCCGTGTTGGCCTACATCAATAAACGATACAAGGATGAATAAGACAATTTTAGGCGGCGTAGTTGTGTTGGCGCTTCTGCTAGTGGGCTGCCAAAACCGAGTGCAGAGTTGGCAGGAATATTACGCCTATTTGCACGCGCCCGAACACGGGTTGATCAAGGAACGGAGTATTGGAGATATGAAGTTCACCCTACAGCATTGGCCGACGGAGGCATTGGTGCAGCACGATAAAAACAGTGGTTTGTCTACTGATAGTTTGCGAAAGCTGTATGACAATAGCCTTACGTTCTTATTGAAACTAGAAGCCTCGGACCAGGCCGCTCAATCCTTTGATGTGATGACGGAGACAGTGTCTTCTTTAGAGGAATTTAAGAGCCAAGCCGTCGCTATGAATTTTGATCTACAAACCTCGCTTTATATAGATGTCAATGGCCGCCGCATCAAACCCGTGTTGGCGATCTTGGAGAATACCTATGGCTTACAGCAGCATCGATTGGTCAATATCGTCTTTGCCAAAGAAGCCTTGGAGGAAGCGGGCAAGCTGCCTGAAAAACTAGATGTGGTTTTTGCCGACGAGTTGTTTGGGACAGGCAAGCACCATTTTGTCTTCCAATCCAGCGATTTAGAAAACTTACCGACCTTAGAATTATAATCCTATACCCTTTGCGGTTTCGCAGACCGACCATTAACAATTAGACAATAGAAAGCAAACCTTAGTAACAACACTCCCTTATGAATACATTATCCAAAACGCTGCGCATCCGCACAGCGTGGGCCTTATTGTGCTCTTTTTGAACAGTTTATTCGCTCCAAGTGCTGCTTTGGCACTTACGGCAGGGCCGACCCAGCCCGAATTCAAAAGCTTTACGCCGATTGCGACGACCAATATGGTCAACCCATTTTCGGGCGATTTTCAATACAACCTGCCTGTGCTCAATGTACCAGGCGCGGATGGTGGCGGCTATGCCTTGTCGCTTTCTTACAATGGTAGCCCTGCCCTACACAACGAAGCCTCGTGGGTAGGGCACAACTGGACACTCAATCCTGGTGCCCTCAACCGCTCCAAAAAAGGCTTGCCTGACGATTACAAAGGCAAAGTCAAAGAACACAACCGCATCAAACCGAGCTGGACGTTTTCACGGACGATTGGAAGAAGTGTCGCTATACAAATAGGGAAATCAACTGCGGATATTGGGGGGAATATAAGCATCTCTAACAACATCACGTACAGTTTTTCTAACATACGTGGTTATGGGAAAAGCGAATACTCTGGTATTGGAGGGGGCATTTCTACTGGTCAGCAGAGTGACGTAGGGCTCAGTGCGGGAGTAGGGATTGGCCTCAATTTTTCAGGTAGAGATGTCAGTTTAAATGCGTATGTTTCTATAGGCCCTGCTCTAAATTTAGCAAGAGATAAATCTACGGGCAACACGGACGAACAGAAACACAAATTTTGGAAACAGCTGGGACACAGTGCCGCGAATGGTAATTCTGCCAGCTTTAGTATCAATCAATTATCTACAGCAAAGGTAGGAAACGCTGTTGCTAATATGGTGAAACCTGCGGCTGTCTTGAGTAAGACGTTTGGTTTTACTGCACAAGGGTTATTTGGACCAGTTACGGCCTCTAATAGTTTGTCTGAAAATATACGCTTAGAAGTAGCTCAACCAGAGATTTTGTACGAAGCGTACGGGTACATGTACAATCCTAGTCTTTCTACTCATAAAAAAAGGCAAGAAGATTCAATTGCGGTGATGAGCGATTATGGCGTAGAAAAAAATAGTGTGTACTCTCCGCGAGATAAGGTGATTGGTATTCCTTACAATAATGCGGATTACTTTAACGCAGTAGGAGAAGGTATTGCAGGTGGTTATCGCTTACACCATCACAAAGTGGGACATTATTACAGTGATTTAACTGCTTCTATTTTAAGCAAAGAAAACATCGTTATTCCAAACATCACTGGTGGTGGTGGCTATAGATTGGATGAAACAAAAACACCCCCAACAGGAATTGTAGGGACTATAGGAGCGAGTGTTCAGGTGGTGAACAGAGGAATTACTAAGGCTGCAATTTGGGCACCCGATAAGGAAATGGGAAGCCGCAAGCAGGCCTTTGAGTTTGACGATACCTACAACAATACGATAGAAGAAACCGACAACCTCCCTTTCTTTAGAGCAACGGGAGACTTGGGAGGTGCCTTGTTGTATGCTGATTTGGATAGTACTACTACACGAGGCGGTAATCCTATTTTTCCTGACCCAGAGGATTTGAGTGGGTTAGTCAAAGATTTCAGAGGTGGTTTTTTGGGGACGATTAGAAAAGGAACCAGTGTTTACGACGGGGAACAACCCAACAAAAATCTACCTAACATTAGCAAATACATCTCTTCGGAGCGCTATGTTGGGGACAGTAGTTATTACAAAGGGCAAGCCTCTTATATGGAATATGTTCGCAACAAGGATTTGAACAACAACAACCAACTGAATGTAAGCGAAGCCTTTGAAAAGAACGCACGTACTTTACGTTTTATCAGTCCCAACAGTACGAGCATTTCCAATGGTTCTATTGGTGAGGCAGAGCTGGCGGAGCACATCGCTCAAATTAGAGTATGGAACCCCGATGGTAACCGCTATACCTACGGTTTACCTGTTTATGTGAAGGACGAAGCGGATTTTTCCTATGGAGTGGATGTGACCAATAAGGTAGCGACCACGGATAGTTTGGCCCACTGGGGCAATGGATTGAATACGTCGTTGATCGAAAAAGCAACCTTTTATCCTGATGTAGCACGCGAAAGCCAGCTAGAAATTAAACTAGGGCAAGAGTTGCAGGAGTGGTATGCCAATAACTATTTGATGACGCAAATTACAACTCCTGATTACGTGGATGTCACGCAAGATGGGCCTTCTGCCGATGATTTTGGAGGCTATACCAGCTTTGATTACCGCCGCTGGATGCGCACAACAGGAAACAGGGCAGCTAATCGAGACCAGTGGTATCGTTACCGAACGCCTTATACGGGCTTGGCTTATCAAGAAAATGAATTGGCCAAACAAAGTGACGACATGGGAACGGTATCGAGTGGCTTGCGCGAAAATTACTACCTCAACGCTATTGAAACCAAGTCGCACATTGCTCTTTTTATTACCAATAAAACAGTAGCCGACGAAGATTTTGATTTTGGCTTTGATACGAATAACGCGTTGCGCCAAGCGGCCTATAATGGCTCTGGTGATGACCGTTATGATGGTTTAGGACAATTGGCCGAAACGCCGAGTGATTTAGCAGACCCTAATGAAAACAATAGTCCTGTTGTAGCAAGCGATACGAGTGCCCTCAATAATAAAGATGCTAAGGCCGCCAGTCAACAAGTAGAGAAATTAGAACGCATTGTTCTGTTTGCCAAAAGCGATTTGTCCAAGCCCTTGGTTATTACGCACTTTGACTACGATTATTCGAGCTGGACGAATGTGACGAACAATGTACATGCGCGCTACAATGATAATCCAACAGATGCCAAAAACAGCGGAAAATTGACGCTGAAAAAAGTGTGGTTTGAATACCAAGGGGTAAAAAATTATCGTGTTAGTCCCTACGAATTCGATTATACCTATAAGAAAATAACGGGCGCTAACAAATTTGACCCTGTTGTTCAAGCGCGTTACCCCCACCTATTCAATAACAGCAGCGAAGGTTGGCCTACCTACGAAGAAGTGGCAGAACGCCCTTATTTTGATCCTAACGCCGTAGGGCGCTGGGGCAACTGGGCTTATAACGGCACGGAACGCAATAAGAACCACTTAGATTGGCTGTATCAAGGCGAGTATGAAGCACCCTACGACCCTGCGGCATGGATGCTCAAGCAAATAAAACTGCCTTCGGGGGGCGAAATTCATGTTCAATACGAGGAAAAAACGTACCAAACGGTGCAAGATAAGCAGGCAGCCGCAATGGTAAGTTTAAAGGCACAAGCCTCTTTTGATGATAATAGAGATAATAAAAATAAATATTATTTGGATTTAGATGACCTTGGAATAGAAGCTACGGATACCAATAAAATGGAAGCGCTAGTAACGGCTATTAAGGAAGAACATTTCCCGAGTGGCAGTACCTTGGTCAGCTTTCCTACTTTTTCTGGAGGGGTTGAGTTTATTAGAATAGACACTGGAGAAGTAAAGCCTTCTAAACGTATCTATTTTAAGTTTAAGTACAATTTGCAAAATAATAGTGACAATTCTGCGGAGTTTATTAGCGGTTATGCCGCAGTACGCAAAGTGGGAGTAGATGTGAACGGCGTGTATTTGTCACTAGGAAATATTGGAAATAGAGGTGCTTACGCTAAACGAGAGGGTATTCCGAGGCAGTTGTGTTACGACTATATTGTTGGAATGAACAACCAAAATTTTGAGTTTGATTATCAAAACAAAGACACGGCCTTTGTAGATTATCCTAAATTAGAGGTGGATAGTAGCACTGGTTCCGCTAGTAGTAGCTATGATGATTTTTTAGATAGGGTACGTTATGGGTTGACCAACGGAGACGATTTAGGACTAGCAGAACAGTATAAGAAAATGAAAGTTTCTCTAGCTGGCAAAAATTACGTCCCCTATAATCAAGCCTGCAAAGACCTCCATTTCGAAGAATCCTATATCCGTGTGCCTATGGTAACGCCAAAACGGGGTGGTGGTGTACGTGTTAAGCGGGTATTGATGTACGATGCAGGCATGCACAGTGAAACAGGCGATGCACAATTGTTTGGTACCGAATACCACTATGTCAAAGAAGATGGTACTTGTAGTGGAGTTGCCAGCAATGAACCACAGCAAGGCCGAGAAGAAAATGCACTGGTGAGCCACGAAAAACGCGAAGAACAAAGTAACTATTCTAAGATTATAGCAGGCCGCGATCGCAAAGAAAGCGAGTTGCCGCATGGCGAATTTATGTTGCCGAGCCCTTCCGTACACTACAGCCGCGTAGTGCTTTCCAATATCAATGTGGAAAATGCTGCCTCCGTAGTGCAGACAAAAAGACAGGCTGGTGGTTTTACTGTCCAAGAGTACTACACAGCCGCAGATTATCCAACCAAAATGTATTTTGACGAAAGTAAAGAAGACTACGGCATTCTCAACGAGAGCGCTAGCGATCAAAATATTGATAAAACAGGCCTTTGGGGGGATATGCGTAATGGAAAGGATCACAATTATTCTAGAAAACAGATTGCCACTATTCCTGGTGTTATTTCTTACAGTGTAGATAAGCGCTGGTTGGCGCAAGGGTTCTTATTTATACAAACCAATATGGTAGGGCAACAACGAGAGAATACCACTTATGGGGGAACCTATGACCCACTTTATTTCTCGGATCATACTGCCTATCTATCACAGCAAAATGGCTCGTCGGACATTAGCTTAACGTCTAAAATGGAATACAGCTATTATCAACCTGGACAGACCGTGAATACTTTGGTGTACGATGCAGTCCGTGGTTTTACGGTAAAAAAGCGCCACTTGGGACTCACGGATGATGTGACGATAGTGCAACAAGCGGTGACCGATAACCAGACCACTAGTAGTTTGGATTTAGGTATGACGGTTAGTTATTTTGGTGGTGTAAATGTCACACCCAATATTGGGTTCAATTTCACCTTTGCCGAAAAGGCGATGTCTAGACACATGACGACGCGAGTATTGTATTTTCCTGCGGTATTGAAGTCGGTCAAGACAACGATGAATCGGGCGACCTCTAGCGTAGAGCATTTGGCTTTTTCAGAATTAACAGGCAGCCCGATTATCAGCAAAACAACCGATGGCTATGACCGTACGGTAGTGGCGAACTACAGTAGTGGAACGCCTGTGCCCTTGACCCATAAAGGATATTTATACAACTGGAATTTGCCTGCCGCATGGTATTATCCCAACATGGGACAACGCGCACTGAACAGCGATAATTTAAACCAATTGACGGCTTCCGTCGGTTCTGTAACGACCTATGGTAAAAAGGGAAATCCACTTGGACATGTAGGGGGAGTAAACGCTTGGGTAGCCGATACCAATACGCAGAAAAATGTATTGGCAGCTTCGGTGATGACCCTTAAAAACAACGATTGGTTTGCCACCACCAATGATCCTGTTTTGAATAACTACGCTCCAAACGGTTTAACTACTGCTACTATTGATGAGTTGAATCAGACCTATCGTGTCTACCAGAATTTTGTCTATCAGCCAACCACTGGTGCGTCTAGCGCCAACGGCGGCAATAACCGCACCCACAGTAGCGGAATTATGGACGAGTTTACCTTTTTTGATTGGTCGCCGAATGCCGTTAATAATAATTGGAAGGCGGTATCCGAAGTCACCTTGTATTCCCCCAATGGCTATGCTTTGGAGGAGCAAGATTTGCTCGCTAATATTCCCAGCGCGGCCAAGTATGGCTATCAAAAGTTTTTGAGTACTGCTGTGGCTAAAAATGCCCGTTATACGACCATCGGCTTTGAAAGTTTTGAAGACGAGTTATTTGGGCAAGATACTGCATTGGTTGAAAATGCCCATGCAGGCCGATATGCGTTACGTGTTGGAGCAACGGCCAAAACTGTTTTGTCCAACATAGAAGTGGATCGACGAGTCAAAGATCCTACACTTGGTAATGGTTACCTATTGCGCTTATGGGTCAAAAATGAGTTGGTCAATCGCCGTCCTGTAATCAATTGGAGTGATCCCAGCGTGTTAGCAGCGGGTTTGCAAGTCGTATTGACCAATGGCACCACTACTACTAGCCCAATGAGTAGCCAAAAAATAGCGCAGGTGGGCGAGTGGGTTTTGTTAGACTACCGATTTGCCCCCAATAGTTTGGTTGTTGCTACCAATTATGACTTACAATTGAGCCATAAAGCGGGTAAGACGGTATTGGTAGACGATGTACGCCTACAGCCTGTACAGGCCGAAATGTCTACCCATGTTTACGACAGTCGTTCGTTTAAGCTGTTGGCGACCTTTGGTGCAGAGCATTTTGGAGCATTTTATCAATACAATGATGAAGGTACTTTGGTGCGTACCCTAATAGAGACAGAACGCGGTCTAAAAACCATCCAAGAAAGTCAAAGTAATACCCCTATGCGGGATACAATTCAATAACCCTTTACCCAAAGAAGGCGAGTAGCGGCACGGACAGAGACGGCTGCGTTGCTGCTTGCTTTATATCTATACTCATGAACAAGAACTATACTTGGTTGCTTCTCTGCTGTTTTTTGGTAGCGGGAATAAGCACGGCTCATGCCCAAAAGGACTGGAGCCACCTTATTCAAACCATTAGTCAATCCATCAAACAAGAGCCCCAACAGGCCATTCAGTTAAACTATACACAAACATCAGTGCCACGCTCTACGGAGCAAGAAAAACAGGTTGTAAAGATAGAAATTCGCCAAGAGGCTGAGCGCCAATATTTGCTGTCTTCGCAGATGGTCTACTTGGCTGATGGGCAAAGCGCCTACGCCATTTATCCCAGTGCCCAGAAGATTTTTGTGCTGGATGAATGGCAACGCGCCCAGCAGCACTTGCAAAATGGCGCTTCTGCTTTAGATATACAACAACTTTGGGAAGGTGCTGCCATTGAAGAAATAACTGCGCAACAGGCCAACCACCAACGCCTACGTATTACCCCAACTAAGGTAATGCAGCAGGTCGGACAAGTGAACGTGTTA
>CAWIMY010000003.1:0-798695 GCA_963837355.1 uncultured Saprospiraceae bacterium
GATAATAAACAATCTCTTTTGGGAAATATGGCTAATATAGCAGACAGGTTACTTATACTAAGAAGGGCTAGTAAGCTCTCCCAAAGTGAATTAGGGGACAAAGTAGAAGTGACAAGAGAAACGATAGGAAAATATGAGCGCGGGGAAGGCTCACCTTCATTAGATACAGCTTGCAAGCTTGCTAATGTATTTGAGGTAAGTTTAGATTACTTGGTTGGAACAGGTAAAACTTCTTCTCACAACTCTGAGCTGTTAGACCTTATTGAGGAGTTAGAACAGCTCCCTCAAGGAATGAGAGATAATTTGTTATTTTTCGTGAATGCAGTAATAAGAGATTATAAAACTAGACAGGCACATTCAAAATAATATTGCTTTTCTTGGTGTAGGTTGCTTGTGAAGTATGAACAAGGAAGCTGCACCAAGGAAAGGTTCCTTTTTATGCAGCAAAGCGGAATAAAAAGGACTACCCCTATTGAGAAAACCACGGAGCAACCAGCGAAGTGTAAAAAGAGAGACCAAAACGCCCTTGCGGCTGGCGGCCCGATAGCGTATGGAGCGACTAGTACAGCGCAGGAAAACCCGATTATCGGGATGATGCGCTGACACCTGAAAGCCCCAACCCGATTTATTCGGATTGGGGCTTTTTTGGCAAATAGCTACCATTATTTTTTCAATTGAAAATAAAAGCTATGCAGCTAGGCGGCTCCCAGCAGGGACGCACACTAGGGCGGTGGAGTGCTTGTAACGTAGCGTTAGCGAGGCTATAAGGACGGGAACCGCCGTGACAACGAGACATCGGGGGAGCCCCCAGAAGCGTGACAGAACGCAGCGGCTAGCGTAGTGTTTTCTATTTCAGAACTGGCGCGCTACTGGTCGTCTGACTTCCGAGGAGGAACACCGCTTTACCTCTTTACTCTTCCATTAGTAATTTAGAATCTATTATCAGAAAGGTATCTCTCTTGAAAAAATTAAACAATATAGTATCTCCTTTTATATTTAAAATATCTTCCATTATCCAACATGCTAAACTCTGTAGTTAGAGATATATCTATTTCATCTTTTGATTGTAATAGATGGTCGAATTCATAGTGTCTATAATTTGCTTCTTAAATATATTTTCAACAAGTAGATTATTTGCACTGTAGTCTTCACTATGGATGATAAATCCGTTTGTGTAATCTCTTATGTACCCGTACTTACTGACTGTATTAGTATTTTCTCCAAATATAATAACAATACTCTCTACATCAGGAGGGGAGTTACAACCTCTCGTAAGAACTACTACCTTAGTATCTGACCATTTTATTTTGTAAAAGTAGCAGTACGGTATTTTTTCTAGACTGTTAATATAATATTCTTCACTAGAGGTTATTGTATCGTTTCCTTTTATAATTTGTAATACTACCGTGGAGTCGGTATTTCTAATGTATTTAGTAGTTACGTCCCCAATCGTAGTATCTTGTAAAAACTTCGGAACCACATACTCATTCCTCTGTTTCTCGACTACAATATTGCATGAGACAACTAATAATATAATACTCCCTAAGAAAAAATATTTCATTAGAACTTTTTTAAGAATTTATCTAAATTACTTTTTTCAATGAATTCATTCCATGACTTTTTAGCTGGTTCTATTAAATTTTCATTAATTTCTTTAATAGGATCTATATTGACAGACTTAGTAAATATCTTACGACCGTAAGCAGCAGTAGATTCATATTTGATTTTATTCTTATTACTTTCGGTATTACTCCCTAGTTGTACATAACCGTACTTTCTAAAGCTCTCATTTTCCCAAATTTCAGCTCTTTCAGCAGAGCTATTTCCCCTAGTAGTACGAACTTCCGAATCAGGCCAAGCATCACCAAAATCTTTGAAATGCTCAGGATGAATAAGGATACCTGATCTAAATTTAAAACGATCAGGTGCCGTATCTGCAAAATCTACCCCATCGAAATAATGTGCACCATTAGAATAATCATTTCCACCAGTAATAGCATTGATAGCAGATTTAAATCCTAGTTTCTTCACACTCTCTTTTTCACCACTTTTAAACTCATCACCAGCATAAGAATAGTCAGGGTCGTCAACCATCTCTTTGACCGTCCAATCTTTTCGATCCATTTGATTCCTCATTGCACTACCTATTGCCATGATTACATCTTCTCCACTAGAATCTTCGTTGACAATCTTAGCTGCCATTCTTTTGAAGGACTTTATAGATACATTCGTTCCATCTGGGTTCGTTAGTAAAAATTCACCTTCCGATGCAGTTACTATATTATTATCATCTTTGGTTACAGAATCAGCAATAAATACCTTATTTTTGTTAGCACTTTTGCCATCGTTTCCAAGATACACTCCTTCTGCATTATAATATGCGCCGCCTGATGATGTACTTGGTTCGCTACTATTGTTGATACTTTCACTCTCCACTGGCGGTGGCTCTTCTATTCCCTCCGTACTATACCCCTCCCGATCAATCCCATTAACAGGATTATTCCGAGTATACCGATACAAATTCAACCCATCCACAAAGCCCCCAGGGTCGCCACTTGTCCAGCGCCCCAACCAAGAAGCATAATACCGAACCCCAAAATAATCCAAGCCCGTTTCACTCATCCCGTTCCTTACCCGTAAACCGATACCGCTTCAAACTCAAATCAACCCAGGAAGCAGCCGCACTATAAGCCGTAGCCCCATATGGATAATACTCCTCATAACTAATCACTTGGCCCACTCTCATTAGCCTCAATGTACGGATGAACCAAGCCGATCCCTATATTGATAACGCGCTACTGGCAAAGGTGTTGCAACAACAGCAGAATTCTTTACAGTTAATGTATCTACTTGCGCCAAGCCTTCTACTTGCAACGTCCAACGCTCCAGCTCTACGGCGCCGTTGTTGTCGTACTCGCGATACCGCTCCACACCGCCCAAATAGAGGCGCTCTTTCTTTTTATTGCCATCGTGAGTAATGACTTTTCGGCTGCGCTGTCCACCACCGTCGTAATTGTAATGCGCAACATTGTCGTTTAAGTCCAACTCTACCCTGACCAATTCATCTTGGTGGTTCCAATGCAGCGCCTGTAAGTGTGGCAGGGCTTTCATGTTGCCGTGGTGGTCGTAACTGTAGGTAATGGGGAGGTTGCTGTTCGTACTAAGACGGGTAACGACCAGTTGATTTGTGGCATTGTTCTCGTACTCATAATTCCTCGTCCAAGCGTTGAACTGGTGGAGTTGAGTGATGTTACCCACTTCATCGTAGTGGTATTCTTGTTTGTAACTGCTGACGGCGCTTTGGATATTGTTGTGGGGCAAAGGCGCGGCATATTGTGGATTACTGTTGGCCTGTGGTGCCCCTGCTCCTGCGTGCTGCCGTCCTGTTGCTTCTATTAGGCGATATAGCGCATCGTATCGGTAGGTTTTTCTTGGTGCAATGGCTTGATTGTTATAATAATAACTGCTCTGGGCATCATCTTTTATATTGATGGCATTACCTACAGGATCGTAGGTGTAGTGCAAATCCTGTAGTTTGTCACTGCCATTCTCGGTGAGTAAATTACTTAAGCGAAAAGTCGCTGCTTCGTAGAAAAACTTAGTAATCGTACCATTCCCTAATTGCAACCGTTGCTGTTGGCCTTTGGCATCAAAATCTTGGCCTCTTAAGTAGGTCACAAAATTCCCTAATCCCAATACATCTACTGCCAACTCTTCCATGTACCCCCCTGTGTTGTAGGTCGGTCGTAAAATACTGTTATCTGGCAAAGTGGTTTCTATAGGCCGATTAAGCGCATCGTAGCTGCTTACCGTCTCAAAAATGTCTCTTTCTAACGCAACAGAATTGTTCCAATCAATGAATTGATCGAAACGCTCTGTCATTTGACGACTCATTCGCAACGGATTGCCTTTAAAGTCGATCTCTTCGGTGGTAATAACCCCCGATTGGTCGTAACTTTTATACGCTTGTCCGAGTAGGTTGTTTGCTTTAGGGTCCGTGAAACCTCCCTTCAAGGATTGTCCATACTCCGTCTTGGCAAAGCAGACTCTGGCGCTCGCTCCTTTTTGAACGTAGGTCTTCAATGGGCGATGCGCTACGTCGTAATCGGTGGAATATTCTAGGCGATTGGTCGCATCATCGGGGTTGTCCCAAATCCGTACCATCCTGCCTAAGGCATCCGTAAGTTGGTAGGTCGCGCCCTTGACGGCCGTCCAACTGTAGACCGCTTGTCCCAATAAATTAGTGCGAGCATAACTGCTAATTCCTCGGGCAATGCTGTAGTCTCCTGCTGTGTTTTGTAATAATTCCGCCGTTGCCAACTGGTCGTAAATACGGCTTTCTCGCCCTGCCATATCGGTCTGCGTGTAAACACTCGCATAGGTCGTTCCTGCCGTTAGTTCTTCGCTGGCAAAAATAGCCCGTCCTAAACAATCCGTATGTACAGTCGTGGGCGTGTTCGCATGTTGTGCCGCTTGCCACAAGGCTTTAAGGCGCAAATTGGTGGGAACAGCCGTACCGCTCACTTCCGCTTTATCACTCGCTGATAACTTATCATACAAAGGGCTTTCTAAAATCGTATCGTTGCTATCGTATTGCTTTGAAAACCAACTGTCAAACTCCGTGCGCACTATCGTGCCGTCTGCCAACTCTGTATAATTGTTGCGCCCTGCGGCATCGTAGTACAGCGTTGGGCTATAGCCAATTTCCACCAGCTCTGCCGCCGATTCGTATTTGTGGGTGGCCGAGAAATACGGCTCGTATTGCTTAATGGGCAAGCCCTTGTTGTTAATAATCGTCCGCCCATTGCCAATCCAACGTTCTGAAGCATTAACGGTAACCACCTCCCCAATACTATCATCCCACTCTAAGGCTTCGCCAGGTTTGGTTTGTACTTTTGCCATTATGACCTCGCCCATGCCGCTGGAGTACTCATAACTCTCTTGCCACACTGCTGTAACATCAGGATCGTAATGCTGTTCTCGCACCTTACTGTGGATATAATTTGGCTCTCCGTTATCTTTATAATTATAAAAATCATATTCCATGATCGCCGTTGGGTGATCTAACGTATCGCCTTCTACTTGTCCTGAACCATTAGTTTTTCCCATAATGGCCGATTTGACGACAATTCCCAACACATCAAATTCTACCGCCGATTGATTGTCGTTGATGTCCGTCAGGAGCACAGGCTGCAACACCCGATAATCATACACCGCACTGCTGGTGTTGCCCAACACATCCGTTACCGAAAGGGGGAGCAATTGATACGCATCATATTGCATGGTGCTTTGATTACCCAAAATATCCTCTACGCCGTAAGGCAAATAGAAGTTTTCGGTGGCGTTGCTAGCCGTTGGCAAATTATTAGTATCCAACGAATTATCGTACAACGTTGTCCCCGAATGTAACCACCAATCTCCATCACCATCTACATCCACGTAGCCCAAGTCATTCATGGAAGGAATGCTTGACAACAAATCAGTACCATTGGCTGTGGTAAAGAGACTATTTAAAGATCTATTGGCATCACCATTTAACTGCAAGGGCGTATAAGCCAACTGGTATGTCTTATAAGGAATTCCCAAGGCTGTCAACTCCCCGATCTGTTCAGGCTCCGACAAATCATCTTTCAACAGCTGTACTTTCGTATGGCCGTGCAGGCGCTTGTAAGCAATCGAGGGATCGGTTGGTTCTTGGATATAATCTAATACAGCCGCGGTGTCAACAATGTTTTTCAAACTGGTAGGCGTAAAATACGTTTCTCCTACGGGTAGACTTGCCTGCAGCAACTCATAGGCTTTTTCTTCATAAGCAGCACGCAAACGATAGGCATGATCGTCATCAATATCCGCTGTCAACGTCATTTCGCGCAGCACAATATGTAGCTTAGCTTGCTCCTCTCTGACCATCCACGGTAATGGGTTTGCAGGAGTAGCGAGTCGGGGATAAATAATACTGGCCGTTTCTAGCGGAATGCCCAACGCATCGGTTTTTAATACCAGCTCTTGGCTAATTCGCGGATCGTTTGGATTACGCTCATAGCCGTAGCTAATTTGGGTTTGGGGTACGACCACAAAAGACGCATATTGTTGTCCTTGGTGTGGTTGTACCTTTTTTAGTGCATAGCTTTGGCGGCTTGCACTATAGGGATGATTGACTAGATCGACGTTCTCGGTATCCAAACTGTAGACTTCTTGCCGCAACGGCAGGCCTTTCAACGCTCGAAAGGCTTCTAAGTACGCTTGGTTGCTCTAAATTTTCAGGTAAAATCGTCGATTCTAAAGCCTGTTCCACCTCTTTACTTGGATCGGAGTTTTTATAATACTCTCGCTCATAAGCAGTGGTCAATTGCTCGTGCTTCAAAGCAGCGCCTGTATGGTACCAGCTCACGGTTTTAATCGGCACTTGATAGTGTTCTTCCAAAGCATTAGTCGCACCCGCTGCCAACAGCACCTCTAAAGAAGTGGTATCAAAGGTTTCAACGCGTCCAAAGCCTCTAAATTCGCGCTCCAGACGGTCATAATAGCCATGCGCATAACGATATTCCTGCGCAAAAACCGTTTGTTGAATATGATCGGTATACGTTACTTTCGACACTACATGTACGGGAAAAGGCAACTTGGTTGCCCACGGTGTTCCCGCTTTTTTGGCCTCTAAATAGAATTGCGTGGAGTGGCTGTAAGTGATTTCCGTGCTAGCGCCTAGGTTGTTTTTAGTTTGGTATAACAAATGCGGCTTCTTACCCGCCGTCAGGTGGAGGTATTTTAAGGGAATATTTTGGTCTTTTTGATGCAAGGATGACCAGACCAAGCAGCTGGTACCCGTGCCTAGTAAATCCACCACGTCCAAGCGTGTTCCTGTATCCATTGGTGGAAAAGGAGCAATCACTTTGGGGGCTTCTACAAATTCATTCCCCGACCAATTGCACCAAACTTGTAGGCTGTTTTTATGATAATAGGCCAAATCGGTTGTTCCTGATCCGTCAATATCCATCAGATACAAATACTGCGGATTAAACTGCTCTTCGTGGTCGAAGGTAGGGGCATGTTGCATGGTGATTTTAGCCGAAAATTTACCATAGCCCAAATTCGCCCAATAACATACATGGCCATTGCTAATGCGGACAATATCCGTCATGCCATCGCCTGTCATATCCGCCAAAAAGATAGATTGCTCTTGATCGGCAAAGACGATTCGAGGGCCTTCCTCGTCATCCAGCGCGGTGTAGACACGGTTGGCTGCGCCAAAGCCCTCTTTGCCCTTCGAGGCATGCCACTCAAACAAATCATCGGAAGTAATTAGTAAATCCGCGCGGCCATCGCCATCCAAATCAATAAACCGCGCATAAGGATCGTTGCTCAAATCGCGATTAGGCATCTCTTGGAAATACTTAAAATTGCGCCACTCCTCTCCGTCTTGCCATTCAAAAAAGCCTTGGGGCGATTGCCCGTAATTGACCAACTGCCGCTCGCCGTCCCCTTCTAAATCTTGAAACTGCAAGCCCGCCAACGAAGGCTTTTTATCCAACAACTTAGCGGCAGCAAACGCTCCCCCACCTAAATTTTCTTTGTAATACCACGCTTGGTTTTGCTGGCTCAAAACACCTGCGATCCCTTCACCATAAAAATCCATCCACTGGTACCCTGCTTGGTTGATGCCAACAGGTAAATGCTCATAATCGTCTAAAGTGTGGATGGTGGTATCCCAAGCATGTCCTTGGTAATAAAATTCCAAGGGCGGTTGCGCTTTTCTTTTGTATTCGCCAAGGCCAACATCGTACAAATAACCATAACTTTCCGCTGCTTTGAGGTAGGTAAATCCCTCTAATTGAAACGTACTCGGTACTGCTTCGGGATAATCCTCGTAGGTCAACTCTAGGCTGTTGACCAACAAATGCTCAATCGGTTGATCGGTAGGCGCGTCAAATTTGTGAAACAACAAGACGCGCTGACACAAGCGATACGTCCGAATGTCAAAACCCGCTCTGAAACTAGAAAACGCATCGCGCCGCGCTGTCCAAAGATCGGTTGGCTCGGCTTCAGGAAGATCGTTGAGATGCTCCCCATAATCTAAGACCGTTTCATACAAAAAGTACTCGCTGGCAGGCAAGGGATCACCGTGGTGGTAATGGTTTTTGTTCCCATAATGTACCCGCTTAAGGTAGGTATTGGTCACATTCCCTGCATTTCTATTTTTCTCATAGACCGTCGGTAATACACCAACTAAATCTTCCGTCTTTATATTCATAAACAATGAGATTACCTAAATTATCATAACTATGAGAAATTTTCCACTCAAACACCTGTCGGGTGTCTTGTGGATTGGTAATTTTACTCTCGTCCGTATCGCCGTAGACAGTAATCGTATTATTAGTACTAATCGTGCGCCAGTGTATGGCTCCATCTATTCGGTTGGTCCATTGCTCAATACGCAGCCAACTGCCCTCTATTCTCGGGCGGTATTCTTTGATGGTAAAATCTCCTAGCTGCTTCGTCACAGGCAGCCAAGACCCTGTACTATTTTCTAATTTGGGCACCAAGTCTTCGGCACCTGCTAAAATAAACGTATCGGACTCGATACCATCTTGGTAACGGGGTAATTCTTGGTTGGTCTTGCGAACAATACTCGGCAGAGAAAGTCCCCAGCCCATCCCAAAAAGGCCATTGCCGCCGCCTGAGCTGTAACTAATCGACAACGCAGGACTAAACCCGCCCCGCGCAGGTGCGACAGGCAACGCAATACTGGTGCCGCTGGTTCCTGTGACAGGATTGACTTGCATTTTTTCATCAATTCCTTTCAACGCGCCGCCGCCTTTGGGCAGAGCGATTTCAGGGGCTTGATGCTGGTTGGGTTGTGCCAGACTACTGGCAAAGGGTTTTGGGCCTTGGTCTTGGTTGGCGTTGTTCGAGGGTGGGTTGGATTGCATGGTTGTTTTCTCTACTTTGTAAATTATAAAAATGTATGGACTTCGTTATTGTAAGATATTGGCACCAACCCTGCTGTTCGAAAGAACTACAGGGCAGGTGTTTGTTTGGATGGCAATGTCTTAAACAGGTAGCTGGTAGACCAATAAGAAATAAATATTCTCTATAGCCTGCGCATCTGTAGAGGTAGCGGCTGTAATGGTCCAAGTATCGATGCCACTTTCGTCGATCAACCCTAAGTCATGCGTTCCATAATGGGTATTGGTATCTATAGTTATGGGTACACTAGCAACAGGGTTTGTTACCGATGGAGCTTTTATACTTAGATTAACAGTCGTAGCTGGACTATCCGCGTTACGAACAACTCCTACCATTCCTCCTACAATCTTGGGCGTACCTAATAAACTAGTAAAGTAGGGATATAAATACTGGTGAATATCTAAATCTAAGCCGTAAGGCGTTGCTGTCGAATCAGAATTGGGATATTTAAATAGGTGCCAAGCTGTTGGAAAGGCTTCTTGGGCACTAATTAAAATGGAAGGGGGCTCTTGGCTGGCAGCAGTTGCTAGTTGAGTCCTCAAGTGAGCCTTAGCAGCATTGACGGTGACACTCCCTGCTTCACGTGCTGTATAACGCATGTGGAATACTACATCTGAAATACTTTTATAAGCAAACTGCGCATAATCAGGCAACTGTAGCTCCCAAGTACTAATGACTCCTAAGCCCTCAAATGGTAAGAAGCGTTCGTCATTGAAATTGAGCTCAAAGACCCCTGCATCATTTTGCCCACTAGAAGTAGCCATCGTATGACTGTCGTAACGCTGGTCAAAATTAAGCGCATCGGCATAATCTGCACCTTTAATTATACTTTCACGACGTAAAGCATGGCGGGAAAGGGTCACTTTGCAATTCACATTGGTATTTGGACCAACCACACAAGGAATAGAAATGGTCAATGCCTTGATGCGTCGTAGGTAGTGTCCTGGATAATCTAAGTCGAACCACCATTCGGGAATATGCAGCTGACATTTGCCTGTAGTTTTAAGTTGTAATAGTGCATCGGGTGCCCATTGGTGCAGGGATAGGTGTTTTGTTAATTCTAACTCGCGTTTGTTAAGTTGGACGTATTTGTCTTCCAGTTGGTGGAGTGCCAACATTAACTGGTCACCCGCTAGTAACCCTTTGCGCAAACTGTCCCAATAACCGTGTTGAATGATACGCGGCGTTTCTAGCGGTAAGCCCAACTCATAGTTAAGGCTTTTCTCAGCGCGTTTAGCAATGTCAAAAGCCAAGTCATAAGCCTGTCTATAGATTTTGGAAAGCTGTCCTACCATCCAGCTGTACAACTGTTGGTTAGTGTATTTAGATTGCAAATAAGCCAGTTCCGTCTCCGCATTATCAATTTGCTTTTTGTGAACGACTAGATCCTTTTCCGCGATAGCAACCCGTATTTTAGCCGCCGCAATTTGTTGTTCAATTTGCTCTATGTCACGCTTTGCTAGCTCCGCTTGGAAGTCCCATTCTTCTTGGCGGCGGTCGTAGTTGGCTTTGGTAGCAATGAGACCTGCCTCTTGATTGATAATATTCAAAGCCCGATCTGTAATGTTACTAGCAAGCGTCAAGGCATAGGCTAATTTTGTCCCATTTACAACTTCTGTAGTAAGAGCAGCAGCAATTCCTACACTAGCTTGCACATCAGGAATTCCTACCACACCAGTAGTTATGCTTTGTATAGCGGCGGCGGTATGACTCAGTCCTAAAGCCTCTTTATTTTTGCTCAATGCTACAGACTCTTGCCAGCTGATGTAAGAGCGATTACCATAGAAATTTTGACGATGCAGTGCTGCCTGTTTAGATTGTTCTAAGGAGAGAATGTTTTCTTGCGCTTCTTCGATTTGTAATTTTTTGAGTCCAATGGAGGCATTCAAAACCTTCGTAGCGTTCCCAGTCTGCAACAAAGCCATTCCTTCGGCATCGCGACTTTGTAAAGCACTCAAAAGACTTTGACCTAATGCTTTTACTTCCGAACAGAACTGTGTTGCAAGACGGGATAATGGACGATATTTATAATCAGATTTTGGAGTAGCTAAATCCTGAAGAACACTGTTTATATCTACTCCGTTAGCAACAGCGCTCACCAATAAAGCGGGGTCAATTGGCGGCGCAAACAACGGTAATTGACGCACCCGACCATCAATATTCATACAGTGGCGAATTTTAAATAAACGATCAGCTACCATATCCCAATATCCTAGGAGCTTTTCATTATGTGGAATACAAAAATACTGTGTGTTGTTAGGTAAACTATAGGATGGTATAGGATCGCTGTCATTAGGCAGTACTGCATTACTTTGAAGAATACTGATGACTAGGTTATCATTCAGAACTGTATTAGAAAGATAATCATCCAAATCAGCCTTGATCTCCTTATAATCCAAATCTGTTGCGGTTTTGCTTTCCACAGTCTTAGGTCTATCTCCTAACAATTCAGCAGCTAAAGTATACATCAAACCCGCTTGATTAATAGATTCTAGCGTTTCTTGTCTGAATAATTGATCGCCCCAAGCCAACAAGTTATCAATGTATTTCATTACTACTGCTTTCTGATAAGCTACAGAACGCATACGAGCAATTACATGAGGTTGGAAAGGGTGTTTTTTCCATTGAGCAATCGCTCTTTGTGTAGTGTCGGAAAGCACTCCACTAAGTAAATTCTGAATCTGTTGTACTAGGTAATCGGTTTGTGTACGTTCGTAAAAGGGCTTGGTAATCCAGTAGCGACTTACATCGGATGCAGGTGATAGTGTCCCATTAGTAGCATCAACTCCTAAGGGATTGAATATGCAATGAAACCAACCCATTGCTTCTTCAAAGCGTTGGTTTTTGCTCAACTCTGTAGCCACTAAGAACGGTATATGGAAGAACACCTCCCAATTGTACAAGGCGTATCCATCGTGAAGGTTGAAGTTAATATGTTCTACAGAATCTTCAAAAACAGTTGAAATTATAGTGTAATTATTAGATATACTATCCCCCTTTTCATATTGTAGTGACCGATCGTATAATGCAGCTTTACCTTGACTGGTTAAAACCTGTTGAACTCTTCTAGCTAAGGGGTGGTAGAGTAGATAAGCGGTGTTTTGAGTCCGATTGCCTTTGACATAAAAAGTATTATAGCTGGACGATGCAACAGTAAAGTAATTTCCTAGTTGACTCCGATAGAAGGTATCTTCCATTGGCACGGTAAGTTCATATCCTTCTCTATAAGACCCAGCTTGCATAAAAGGGGAAAATTCGGTTCCATGTTCAGTATCCGTTAAAGGAGCAATAATACCAGACTCCCTTTTTATAGTAGGAATAATCTTATTAAAGCTATAACGCGCTCCAGAGATTATAGGAAGATCACCAGCATGTTCACTATCAAGAAGTTGATTAATTACTCTTCCGTCTTGCCCATAATTATGATAGACATGTTGGTAGGAGTCAAACATTCTATTATTCATCTTTATATAAGTCGCTCCTTGTGTATTTACAGAACCGTATGAGGTAGTGCTTGTGTTGATCCAAGGTCTTACAGCTGAATTGTACATATCACCATTGGCAAATACATTATTCCACTCATCAATATTATGAACTAACCATGCGCTATAGTAATTGTTAATCCAATATTTTACATGTAACGTAATCTTATGGGCTTGGGCAGTATCATCATACTGACAAGAAATATCCTTGACATAATCTTCTGCTCTACCTAGGTCTAGGTTCTCATTAATAATTTTTAATAGATCTGACTTTTCTGAGCTAACATATTGCTTAAATTTTCCAAGGTTAGTGATATATTCTACGTTCGAATTAGCATCTTCCTGTATTTCATCAATCCAAAGAGGAGCATTCTCGTCCCATTTCTCAATAGTAGTGGTAGTAGGCGAACCTATTAGCTGCTTAGTCCAATAAGAACCAGCAACAGCAAACAGTTTTACCTCACGAACAAAACCATCAAATACAAAGGAAGAAGAATGCCAAGCAACAGGCGAAATGCTTGAATCATAACGCGTATCAGTCATCGTCTCATACTTGTCTTCAAATTGGTTATAAAAGACATTGTTGTTGAATTCTGGAGAAGGGGATACATACAAGTCTACCCAGATATCACTTCCTTTATGTCTTGGACGTAGATGCAATGCATAGTCAGGTCTAGGCCAAGGGTGTATTAGTTTCTTCTTAGAGATTTTTTGTGTAGACCACCCGTCATAATTTAAAACTGACCAAGCCAACTGTATATTCTTATAATTGGGAAGTTCTCTAGAAGCTGCACTAGGGTTAGCTTCAGAAGAAGAAGAAGAAGAAGAAGAAGAAGAAGAAGCAATAGTAATTCTTCCTAATGTATCTGTCCCAGAATTGACTTCCCCAATAGTGTCTTGATGTGATACGACTAACTTCTCTGGCTGCTCTATAATTTGCAGCCAAAATACATGTAATCTATTATTGTATATTTGTAATACGGGATGCTCCCCTTGTATGTCGAAGGACAACTTTTCCCAACCTGTCCACTGCATCGTATCGTTGTCAACATTTCGATAATAATAGATAGCTGGATGTTCTCTAGTTCTCGCCAAAAAATGGGTGACATTCTTATTAGTACTTGATTCACGGGCCAAGCTCATAATCTCTAAATTGGCAATTTCATTTAACCGCACTAAATAGTTTTGAAGAGCTGTCTCTATATGTTTACTAGTTACTTCCTGTTGTAACACCTCTCCCTCAAACTGCTTGAACAGTTCTGACTTATTATCGCGTAGGCTAGGTTCAATCCAGTTTTCGGGATATAAAAACACCTTGCGATTGGCTTCCCAAACACGGTAGTTTTGCATCCACTCCCATTGTGCCCAGCCATCGTTTTCGGTAACTTGGATATAGTCCTGCTCTAACCCTAAGCGACAGCGTTGTACATAGAGTTGAACCGCGCTAATCGCTTGTTTAATGCGGGAAGTAAGTTGACAAGCACTCATTTGTGGGTCAATGAGATGCAGGTGGTACAGATCCTCTGTTGAATAGTATACCCGATTGCCTTGTGCATCGTAATTGCGGGCATAAGCTACCAAGGCATCGCGCTTCTGAAGGCGAATTTGATCCTGAATTTCCTGTTGAATCAGGAGCCATTGCTTTGGCGTGGAAGCTTGACGCACGGCATTTTGAATCTGTTGAGCAATTAGGCGTTGCTGTGCAAAATAATTACTGTTACTGGTATCGTATAGCGATAACCATCCCAAGGCTTCTCCTGCGGAGACGCGTAGTTGTTGTAACAGTTGCATTGTTTGGTTCCAATGCTGCCAATGGCCAAGCTCCGTCATATAGTTAGTGGGTGTCCACTGAAAATGTTGGTGCATTGCTGTTAAATCATCTACCTCCCAGCCTGTCCACGCTGCTATCGCTTCCAAGAAATCGTTGGTATCACTGGTAGTATCTAGCGTAAGTATCGCCTTGACTAAGTCAGCTATAGGAATGTTGTACTGTTGAGCAAAGCGAACCCACTGCGCCGTGTTCAGGTATTCCATCACTTGTGGAATCGCTGTATAGGAGACAGTATTTCCACTATTCGATAAAGGTAGGGTGGCAACTGTTAACGCGGGTAGGTTCGCCGCTGCAGTTTCTAGTTGTTCCAAATCAGCACCACTAAGTCGCCAAGCTTTTGCCCAAAAGACATATTTCAGTAATCTTCGGTAAATGGTTGTAAAACTCGCTGGTGCAGGCGGAGTAGAGGAAGTGGGTACAGAAGACCCTGTGGCAACAGTCGCTATAGGATGTGCTGTTCCAGCATTACCCACAGGCGGTGCCTCCATCAGACGATGACGAGCTGCTTGTCCCAATGTGGGGTGGGCATCGTCTAGCAAATAGGCCAACACGTCAGTTGGTGCCTCCCACAAGTCTGCTAAATAATTAACCACTACCGCGCTGTGCAAACGGCGGTGTAGAATCACTTTGATGGTAGCAATAGCCGCACTAATGGAACCATTGGTGAGGTCCAAGTCCTCTTTCAGTTGATCCAATGCAGCGGAGTCCGTGTAAGCAAACAACAGGGTCAAATCAGTATTTAAATAGTTGCTGCGGTCACTTGTAGTCCAATTATTGGTAAAACGCCCATCTGTTGTCTGATAAAGCACTTCTAAGAACGTCTCCACGACTTCTTGTGTCTCAAACGTTCCTGTTTGTTTTAGTAAATCTTGTAAGACTTCTTCTTCCGTCTGCTTGGCGATCATTGCCTTATCATAAGCCGTTCCTACTTCTTCATACAAATCATCCTGCCACTTATGTATTTTTGTTTCACTTGGCTGGTAGCCCTCTAATGCACTACCTGATAACAAAAAGAGTAATTCTCTGGCATTTATACCCGAAGCACGCAACGCCTCATAATTATCTAGAAAGGCTTCCAGCTCATTCAGCCCAGCCATAGGATCGGCAATGTCGATTAACAAACGCAAGTAGTTTTTTAACTCCTCTACCGATAATCGTAGATATTTAGCTAGGTTAGCATAGGCATATAACAACCCTAAACCCTCCTGAGCAGCGCTCAGTTGATGTATCCGTTGTGGAATAACTTGCGTCCATTGTCCTTGCTGTGGGAAGGTCAATAATGTTTCAATTTGAGTAGAGGTCATGGACAACGCCGCTGCAAGGTAGGCGATCTGCCCCGAAGTGATGCTGCCCAACGCCAATTGGAGCGTGAGGTTGTTTTTATCAAAAAAGACACGCTGGCTGTCGTCCAATAAACGGTTATAAAAAATTGACTCATAGAAAGAAGGAACCAAGTCTCCATCACTATTATAACGACCACTAGTATCTAGGTCGCCCATCATGCCTAGTATCTCGTAGGTCTTTCTTCCAAGACGTTTCTGAAGGCGATAAAACGTAGCTAGACGTTCTAGACCATAGGAATTGAGTATCCCGTTACCAACCTTCGGGTGCATTATTAAATGATCCAATTCCCAAATGGTCCAATTAGTGTATTTCCACAACCGCAAAAAACGCCACCAACGATCGAGTTCTACCGCCGTCATATTCGCGATAAGCAACGCATCCAAATCACAACTACCTTCTGGCTCAATAGACATAGCTTTGCCAGAATTGGTATACTCCCCTTGCAGTAGCATCAACAACTCTTCGTAGCTCAATTGGTGATCGTGTAGCAAGGCTGCCACATTACGATTAGGACTAGTTAATTGATCTACATCCGCATGCGGTGTAGTTATAGCAACGGCCTCATGACTAGGCAGCTCAAAAGTTGCCGCTGCACGCTCTAGATATCCCAAATTAGGAGGACTCAAAAGCTCCGTAAATTGACTAGAAGTAATGCCCAATTTTTCAAGGAACAAATGTACCTGCGTTTGCCAAATATTAAACCCATTGTAAGAGGCATAAGGGCGATAATTGGACGCACTAGGCAACTGAGCAAAACGCTCGTATACGGCATCCAAGCGATACTCTGACCGTGCTTTTAGCTCAGCAGCCTGCCAAGTCGTATTGCGTTTTTCATAGCTTGTTGTAGGACTGATAGCATATTCCAAGACCTCAGCAACTAAGTCGATGTAGGGCATAGGCGTATTGGCATTTTTGCAATTAAGCAAAATATGCTCCAAATCAGGTCGGCGTTCTAGCAGTAGCTCTAAAGCGGATTGGTTGCCTGTTTTATCGGGTTTACTCTCCAGCCAATGCAATAAATCCGTTAGGTAAGCGGCTGGACTATAGACCGAGCGACAGTGGACACAGCCACAAAAGTCATTGTTGCCAAATAAGTCCTCAAGGTTGGGCAAGGGGGTAATAGATGCAGGGGTAATTCCTCCTCCTCCCAAAAGTCCATAAGAAGCGGACACCCCTGCTAAGGTACTGAGCGTATTAGCCGCAATAGTAGCGGTTCGGGCGGCATAAATTGGAGCTAGGGAAGTATCAACGCCCGCTAACGTATACATTTGTTCGAGCTGAGCCTTCCCTAGACGATGAGCTTGGTAGGCACTGTGTATTCTAGCCCCTAGTAAAGTAGGGACTAAATCGGCCCGTGGTGCCAAATGCTGAACCCGCTGAATCAGCTTTAATTCGTTAATAACGGCTTGCGAAAGTTCGAGGCCTTTTTCTTGGAGATAAGTATCAATAGGTACCCCTTGTAGAGAGAGGAGTTGCTGCTCATCCACTAAGGTAGCCAGCGTATTCAAATGTTCTAATTCATGTTCTCCATCGCGTTGTAGGGCAGCTATAGCCGCTACTGTAGGTGCAAGAGCAGCTGAGCGCTGTACAAGGTCTCCTGTTGGATCATCAGGGTCAAAATCCAGATTTTCCCAATCTTGGTAAGTCCATTTAGCAAAATCGCTCACTTGATAAACAAAAGCACTAAACCCCTCCAAATCATACCCCTCTCGTAGGCGCTGAATAACAGCCGTGTCGTAGATACCTAACGCCGCTAATTGTAATTCTTGCTCCACTTTTTGACGCTCCTCTTCACTGATGAGCGCTTCTTCGTACCATTTTTCTATGGTAGGTGCGTCTAATCGTTGCGTTTTGGCGAAGGCTATAGCCAGACTGTCTTTTTGCGCTAGGTTCAGCCCCGTTTCTTTGAGCAACTCATTTAAAGAAAGGCTTCCTGCAATTAAGGGGCTCTGTTTAGCATATTCCAAACGGAGTTCATCTAGACGCTGCAAAATAGCCGTCTTATTTTGTTGGTCAGCAAGAGGAATAACATTATTTTGAATAGCGCGTTCTAAGGCGCGTTGCTGCAATTCTACGTGCATTAGGGGAACCGCGCTTGTGAGGGTTTCTGTTAAGTTTTCGCTCCAATTGTTCCATTCGTTAGGCTCATCAGGCAATAGATAGCTGGGTAGCATACTGGGCAAATGCTGTCTAAAGAAAGCAAATAAGACAGATGCAGGAACCTCGCTCCACTCTAATGCCACTCGTTCTGCGAAGTATAACTGTAAAATAGTTTGAATTGGAACACCTGTTTTTTGATATAAGTAGGTAACATCTTGGTGCTGGTCGCTCTCCTCTAATTGATGGATAGGGATACCTTCTAAATAAGGGGTTAATTGATTCACTACTCCTGTGTATACAGACTCTCCTCGGTAAGGCTGCTCCCCTGCCGTATAATTGATCCAAGTTACTGGAGCGGCATGATAGATTGCTTCTTCTAATAGCAAAGTACCTTCATTATTTTTTATGCGTATCAGAAGGTGGACCTCCTCCACAAAAAGCCCTGTGTCCGTATCTGTAGGAGGCGAAAAAGAAAGTTCATAACTACCTTGCGCATCTGTAGTTGCACTTTGTAAGAAAGCACCTGCACCACGTAAGGATTTTTCCCATACCTCTATGGTAGCCCCGCTAAGAGCAGTCCAGTTAGCATCATGCAGTTGTCCTTTTACAAAGTAGAATGCTTTTGAATAGGCTTCTTGTAAAGCCTGCTCGGTAGCCAAATCCACGGTGCCTGTTATAGGAAGTAGTTCGGCTTTTTGAAAGTTGCGAACAGCAGCCGTAGTACCGACTCCATATTGTTTGTTTTGATATTCTGAAAGCGGCAAGTCATATCGCAGTGGACGCAACCAATCGTGTAAGACTCTGATATAGACAGGATCACTGTATTTTTTGTCTACCAATAGGGAGTTGAGCATATTGACAACGGCATCACTCATATCGGGCTCGTTGCTCAGATCATTGGTTTGTTGTAGGTAGTGGATGTAATTGAGTACAGGTTCTGGAACAACTCCAGATTCATAAGTACTAATTTCAAAGAGTTCTCCGCGAAGGTATCCTGTTACGGCAGTCAAATTTTCTAACTGGGAGAGGTTTTCAGAATTAAAGGGACGCTCAATGGCTTGCATGGTTTTAGTTTTTATGTTGCATTATTGACAATATAGCAATGATAAAAAGCAAGAATTACTTTTCATCCAAATTTAAAAACGCAGATTTCAGAAAAAGCGTCAATAAATATGGACGAAGCCCTATTTTATGAAAATTTAAAATAATAATATGATTACCATCGAATAGTTTACCTATCCAATCGCTCTAAATTACAGTTAGCACCCTAAATAGTTTCAAAATAAAAATTTATAAAAAAACAACACCTTCGGGAACTCTAAATAACAGAACTGCTATTCTCTTCTCCAAAAAGCCTCTATCTTTCTGACGGCTATTAGAGGTTACGAATGGGATTGTATAGAGATAAAAAGAGAAAATCCGAACCCAGGTTGCGTAAACAACAAAGGCTCAGCGTAGCTAAGTAGGACAAAATAGCCGTTTTTTAGAGGGAAAGCTTTTAGGTCGCTTTGCTCCTGAGGGCTGCGCTTTTAGCTAGGAGACTACTTATAATGTGGGTGCGGCTTAGGGGGGCGCTCCTTTCAATCGTGAGCGGGCAGCCCTGTTGGTGCAAGGCAACAAACCGCTCGTTCCCTTCGGTCATGCTTAAGTTTGTTTCTTTTTTTCGGTACCACGAACTACAAACGAAGCGCTCACGCAGTAAGTAGCAGCGTAGCTAATGGAAAAAAAGAAAAGACAAGTTACGGACACCACAACTGATAATAACTTCTGTTACACGGTATTCAGTGCCCATCCTTTGTTGCTCAAAGACCTTTGTATTTATTTCCCATCTAAAAAAGCGCAAAAAGTATGCGCTACTTACTGCACGGTCAACAGTTCATTCGGTCAACGTATACGACCTTTTTAGAAACCTCTCCTAGACACCTCTGAACACACTACTGCCGCTGCACAAGCCACATTCAAAGACTCTACACCTTTCGCCATTGGAATACTAAAATGCTGGGTCGTCAAAGCCTCCGTCGATTGGGATACGCCTGCCGACTCATTGCCCAATACAAAAATACTGCGTGGAGCAAACTCGGCCTCATAAATAGAACTGCCCTGTTCACCCGACAAAGCGTAAATAGCAAATCCCTTTTCTTTGGCTTTTTTCAACACAGGCGTTAAGCGCTCGCATTTGAGTAGACGACTCTTGAAGACTACCCCTGCCGAGGCT
This sequence comes from uncultured Saprospiraceae bacterium, assembly GCA_963837355.1. Taxonomy (GTDB): domain Bacteria; phylum Bacteroidota; class Bacteroidia; order Chitinophagales; family Saprospiraceae; genus Aureispira. The sequence continues at coordinate 19,937 of CAWIMY010000003.1, forward strand.
TTGATGACAAACGCATCCAGCTTAGCGCTGCCCTTGCGGGGCAACAAAATACCATCGAGGCTGAGGGCCGTTGCCGTACGGATGATAAGGCCGACGTTAGCGGGCGTGGTAATGCCGTCAAGGGCGAGAAAAGTACAGCGCGCTGGCAAATCGTCTTGTAGGGTATTTAAGGCATCGTCCATGTAGGGCGTATGCACATCTGCTGCAACACCTTGATCTTGCTTGGGATGCTTGGATAGGCGCGATACTTCCGTAGCATCCATGCGAACCACGGGCACTTGGCGTTCTTCGCAAGCCACTAGAATTTCTTTGATAATGTCGCCTTTGGCCTTACGGTCTAAAACCACTTTAGCAATGGATAATTCAGGTTGAGCCAGTAATTCTAGGACAGGTTTGCGGCCATAGATGGTCAAAAATTGATCTCTAGGATGTTTCATAAGTAGAAAAAGCAGCAGGATTAAAAAAAGCTGTTCCAACCCGAGGGCTAGAACAGCTTTACTATATTACAGGGAGTTGGAATTAGGCGTCTGCCATTTCTCCTTCTCTAGAAACTTTTTTGAAACCAGATTGCTCGCCAATACCTACGTTTTGGGCACCGATGAAACGCGCTCTGTTAAAGTTGTTCAAGTTTTTGTAGGCTACGATTTGGTAAGCCGTCGAACCACCGTGCTTAGCGATGATGGTAGACCAAGCCAAGAAGATTTCGTACATACGGAAAGTTTCCTGACCGTATTTTTCTAGTACTTTATCTTTGTTAGACATCCAGTTGTCATACCAGTAGTTGATGGTTTTAGAGTAGTGGATACCAATGTTCTCTACCGAGTGAATTTCGAAACCTACTTTCTCCATACGCGTCAAATCCCAGCTAATAGGCATAGAAGCATCGGCACCAGAGAAGATGTATTCGTTCATAAACAAGCCCCAAACCAAATCTTCTTGGTTTGGTTCACGGAACAAGCTGTCACGCTCTCTCAAACAAGCAATTTGCATGTAGAAGATTCCATCGTCTTCTAGCATATCGTAGCATTGTTTCATGAACTTCTTGAAGTTCTTGATACCTACGTGCTCGGCCATTTCCAAACAAGTGATCTTGTCGTATTTTTTCATTGGGATATCACGGTAGTCCATTACTTTAACTTGCGCTTTATCCTCAACACCGTATTCTTCGATCTGCTTTTGTGCCCATTCTGCTCCAGCAGGAGCGATAGTAACACCTGTAGTTTCAGCACCGTAGTACTTAGCCATGTGGGCAATCAATGTACCCCATCCACATCCAATATCCAACAAGGTTTCCCCTTCTTTCAATTGAATTTTTTGAGCGATGATGTCCATTTTGTTATCCTGTGCCTGCTCCAACGTTTCGTTTTCGTCCGTGAAGTAACAGCTCGTGTAAATCATTCTCTCTCCTAAGAACCAGTTGAACAAGTCATTCTGGTTGTCGTAGTGACTTCTGATGATGCGGGTATCTTGCTCTTGAGAGTGCGATATAACCTCAGGAATCATGCGTGTTACAAAAAACTTGTAGTGGTGTCCTACGTAATCGAACGTAAAGATTTCATCCTTGTTCCATAACATCTCTAGCAAGTCAGTATTGATGTCTACTTTACCAGCCATGTAATCTTCGATGAAGTGGCCAATAGATACTTTTTGATTGTTGTATCGAGCAGCAACACTTCTGCTTTTGACTTCAACAAAATCTGAAATTCTCATTCTTTAAAATGATTTTTTAGTGAAAAAAATAATAGAACGTTAAAACATCCACCTCTATGATGCGTTATGCAAGCACTTCCCCCATTTGCTCAAAAATAAAAGTTCCCTCCTTCTAAACATCACTGTTCTTCTTACAGGAAGCCTTTTCATTAAACAACTACTACTAAACTAGTTGAAGGCGTTATTCGGCTTGCAAAGCCACGTTATTCTCTCGTTGTGTCCAAACGTTTTAATCGGTTTTGCTGGGTGACTGGTCTAATTTTGCACAAATTTAGGGCATTAAATCTTATTATTACAACAAACAACAGGATTTATTAAGGAAGTTGTGTGAACAATCTTCCGCGCACCCCTACAGAATTGTCGGTCACATGGCTTCATCGTTTACTCCCACCCTCCTACAAAAAAGCTCCGAATACCTCTCCAAAAAAGGCGTATACCACGGCTTGGTTTGGATGACGTATGTGCTGGTCTTGTTACTGCTAGACAGCAACCAAGGAGGCTTTTTATTGTCCTTCCGAAATACGGTTATTCACGTGTTCTTTTTGATGGTCATTGTGTATTTTAACTACGGCTATCTCATTCCCCGTTACCTTTCTCAAAAACGCTTTTTGACCTATTTGGTGCTGTTATTTACAACAGCGGTGGTTATTATGCCCATAGAAATGATTTGCTTGTATTGGAATATTGCAGGCAATGATAACCTAGATGCGCAACTGGAATTATTGACCAAAAAGTCGGGGCATTTTATCTTTCTTTTTCTCACCCTCATTGTGAGTACCCTGCTCAAAATCACCAAAGAATGGCTCCTACAACAAGCCGTTCAAAAAGACCTAGAAAATAAGAATTTGCAGTCCGAACTCAGCTTCTTAAAGTCTCAAATTAACCCGCATTTTTTATTCAATACGCTCAACAGCCTTTATGCATTGACCTTAAAAAAATCTGATAAAGCCCCTGAATTGGTCTTGCAACTCTCCGATATGATGCGTTACATGCTGTACAAAAGCAATGAAAAAGAGGTCCCCTTAGAGCAAGAAATTCGCTATATTGAAAATTACCTAGCACTAGAACGCACCCGCTACGGCGATAAAGCGCGCATTGAATTTGATTATGTGGGCGAACCCGTTGGTCTATATCGTGTAGCTCCCTTGCTATTTATTACGTTTCTAGAAAACAGCTTCAAACATGGCTTAAGTCAGAGCATTGAGCATGGCTTCGTGGAGTGTTTCATCTATACAGAAGATGGATTGATCGATTATACCCTACAAAACAGCAAAACCACGGAGCGGGATGAGAACTATTTTCAAGGCGGAATCGGTTTAGTTAATGTAAAACGTCGCTTAGAGTTGATTTATCCAAAGCGCTACCAGCTGGATATTCATGAGACGGAAGACATCTATGTGGTCAATTTGAAAATATACGATGCCAAGATCCGTTCAGCCGAAACCGTTTCCAAGGCGGATAAAGTTTAGTATTTGGATAAACTTTCCTTGATTTTGCTGTGACAATCCCTTATCTTTATTAACCTCCTTTTAAAAGCTTTAGTATGAATGTTATTCTTGTAGACGATGAACCGCTAGCACAAGAAGTGGTAGAAACCCATATCAGTAAATTTCCGAGCCTCCATTTAGTGGCCAAATGCAGCAATGCCGTTGAAGCGCTTCATGCCCTTCAACAAAACGACATTGATTTGATGTTTTTGGACATTCAAATGCCACAGATTTCGGGTATTGATTTTCTAAAAACCTTGCCCAATCCGCCCAAAGTAATTTTGACAACGGCATTTTCGGAATATGCGATGGATGGTTATGACCTTAATGTAGTGGACTATTTACTCAAACCCATTTCTTTTGATCGCTTCGCTAAGGCGGTCAACAAGGCCATTAGTCAAGAATCCAAAGCTTCTGACCAAGAGCCCGTTGGCTCCAGCAAAGACAGTGCAGATTATATTTTTGTCAAGGCGGATAAGAAACTAATCAAAATCCATTTCAACGATATTTTTTATATCGAAGGCCTGAAAGACTATGTCATTTTACATACCCCTACGGGGCGTGTCGTGACCTTACAAACCATGAAAAGCCTAGAGACAAAGCTTCCCCAAGACTTATTTATGCGCATTCACCGTTCCTACATTGTCAACTTAGGCAACATTACCATCATTGAAGGCAATACCATACAGATCGGTAAAAAAATCATTCCTATTGGTAAAAACTACAAAGATACCTTGTTAGAAATGGTTAACCAAAATCGCCTATAACTTCCCCAAGATAGCGCATTCCCCCTCTTGACACGTTAGTTATTGTTTCCATTAAACAATTTCTATTCGTTTTCATCTGCCCCCACTTGTTCACATGGAAAAAAATCAAAAACTCTACTTATTTCAGTTGGTTAAAGCCCTTTCCGTTTCTGAAAAAGGCTATGTCAAGAAATATTGTGCAAAAAATGGCGCTAGTCCTGTCTACCTCAAACTCTTAGATGCGATTGACAACCAAGAGGTTTATGACGAAGATAAGCTGAAGCATAAGTTCAAAAAAGAAAAATTTGTCAAGCAATTCTCAGTCGCCAAAAACTACTTGGCCAAGTCGATCATGCGCAGCTTGAGGGCTTACCATTCTGATTCGAGTAATAACATTCAAGTCCATGAACTGCTTTTAGAAATAGAAATTTTATACAACAAACGCCTATTGGGTTTATGTGAGAAAATGCTGAAAAAGGCCAAGAAAATTGTGGAGGATGCCCAATTATACCACCATGTTCAAGAGTTGTGTTTCTGGGATTTTCGCTTGCACCTGTTGATGCCCTTTGATAGTACCAGACCGATCAACACATGGCCGACAACAAGGCCCTAGATCAACAGGCGGCGCAACATGCCAGCGAGTTGACCAACTATCGGCATTTGGCCTATGCCATTTTTAATACTTCCTTTCGGGAAGGCTATTCTAGAGCAGAACAGGCCGCCACTATTATTGAGCAGTACAGCAGCGATCCACTTTTACAAACACCGCCCGACCCCAGTAATGCCAAGGCATTGGGGCGTTACCACAACATCTGGAGTAAGCTCTACGAGATGAGCAATGATTATGCAGGCATGTACCAAGCGAGCAAAGATTTTGTGACCACTATTCAAGAACATCCCAACGTCTTTGCCGATTATGTCATGGCCACCGTCATTCCCGCCCATTACAATCTATTAGCAACCGCGATTGTCCTCAATCAGGAAACCACTTTTTTCGAAAATTTAGCGTATCTGCGCAATATTCCAACGGTGTACGAAGTCAAGAATGAAAGTACACAGCGCTTGATCCACTACTATAGTTTAGCGTTAGAGTTTCAATTTTATACACAAAACGCGCACTTCCACAAAGCACAAGTCTTGTTGCCAACGGTTATAAAAGTGCTTCACGAAGATAATTTGGAGGTTTTTGGTTTGCAAATGCTCTACATTGAACTGTGTTATAGTGTAGCTTATACCTATTTTGCCCTAGGCGATTACGAAACGTCTGAAACATGGGTAGACGAAACGCTGCAACATCAAAAAGAGCGCTTGCGCGAAGATATTATGTGTTTGGCGCACCTGCTCCACGTAGTCAACCACACGGAGATGGGTAATTTTCAATATTTAGATTACAAACTACGCTCGACGTATAATTTTATTCTAAAAATGAAAAAGACACAGAAGTTTGAGAAAGCAACCTTGCAATTTTTGAAGAAAGTTATTCAGGCAGAGGGCAACGAAGAGCGCCGCCGCCTTTCCACTATTTATTTGGAAAAAATACGCGCCTTGTTAGACGATCCCAACGAACGCATGATGCTCAAAAATTTTGATATGATTAGTTGGCTAGAGAGCCGTTTGCAAGGCAAAAAATTCTTAGAAGTGGCTACACTCCGCCAATCCTTGCAGTAATACCTTTCCTTTTCACTAAACCTAGTTATGATAGAATTAGACAACCGCCCAGCCGTTCGGATTTGGCTAGAACAGCCTGCTGTCACCTTGGCACCTAGAGCCATACAGAGCTTAGATTTAAGTCTTTACGAAGAAAATATTTGCAAAAAGCGTTTTCCTGATAGCATTTTTCTAGGTTGTACCTTATCGGATCAAGCAGCAGGACACATTGTGCAAACGGGTGGGGTCGTCATTCCCAATGCAGAAGAGTTGTTCTTTAAAAGCCACTTGGCAACCCTATATACGCGTGAGGAATTATTTGAGGGATTTCGAGCAGATTCCTTAGAAAGTCGCCACCAGACGCTCGATCATCGAATTTACGAACAGTATTTGGCCCACGGCAAGGACATGCCCGACAGTATTCATACTAGTTTGATGCGTCGTTTGCATGACCACAGCATTACCGATGCGCTTCAAGAAGCATTAGAGGGCAAAAAAGTAGTGGCTATTATGGGGGGGCATGGCATTGAGCGCCGCGATACCACGTACAAAAAAGTCGCTCTAATTGCACGCACCCTTACCCAAAATGGGTTCTTAATGGTGAGTGGCGGCGGGCCAGGCGTTATGGAAGCGACCCATTTGGGCGCTTATTTTGCCGCGCTTTCGCTTGCAGAACTGGATGAGGCGTTATCCCTCTTGTCGGTTCGCCCCGTAGGCGCGTTGCCCAATCAAGAGTACAACGACCCCGACTGGCTACACCGCGCGATGCACGTTATTGAACACTTTCCCCTTACACCTGCCCAAGCAGCAAAAGCCCAGAGCATTGGCATTCCGACTTGGTTATACGGGCACGAGCCCCCTGCTGCTTTTGCTAGCCACATCGCTAAATATTTTGCCAATTCCGTCCGCGAAGATGGGCTGTTGCAGATTGCTAAACACGGGGTTATTTTTGCAGAGGGCAGCGCAGGCACCACCCAAGAAATTTTTCAAGACGCTTGCCAAAACCACTATGCGGCTTACAACAATCATCCCCTAGCCCCCAAGAGCTACGTTTCGCCCATGATTTTGATGGGCGAAGACTATTGGACGACCCAGCGCCCTGTTTGGCCCTTGCTACAGCAAGTTGCGGAAGGCCGCCCTTATGGAGAATTATTGGCCTTGACCGATGACGCACAAGAGATTATTCAACGCATTTTGGATTATGACCCTGCGCAGTATGAGTTTCCGAAGGCAGGCTCTATGGCCATTTAATACTTCTCGTCCCATAGCGGGGGCTGTATACAATAGACTTTATTACGAATAGCCTTGCAGCGAAAAAAGGATCTTTTTCCCTCACTCGGCGTTAAAAATTAATCCCATCCCGATAAAATCGGGATGAGCTGAATTTTACTTCGTGAGCCCTTCGGGGTTTGCCTTGATTGATGAAAAAAACTCTCTTTTTGATCTCTATACAATCCCATTCGTAATAAAGTCTAATAAATAAAGTAATTTTTGGGAAGAGGCAGCAGTTCCAAGTAATCAAAGGCAAACTCCTTGTCTTTTTCATCCCAATAAAGATCCTGTATTCCAAACAACAACAACAACCGTAGTCCAATTACTAGTCGTCGCCCATTAGTCTTGCCCTTCTAACCGATCTTGGCGAGGTAACCGAATAAAATAAGTGCCGCCTTTCTCCTCAGCAATCGGATCAACATAACCAAAGCCTACTTGATAAACGCCCATTGCACGCGTACTAGCGTCCCAGTAAAATTCTTGAATCAACAACAATTCTTGTACGCCTTCCACATCTAAGGACTCCCACGAGTAATCGTAAAGCGTTTCATCACTTTCTAAATAGGAAGGTCCAGTAATGCGCAAATTCTCCTCATGGCGCTCAAAATCTACGATTGATTGTGCCAGCACAGCGGCCAGTGGCTTAGTCGCTTTGACCACCTTAGCGCTAGTCATATTGACGGTTTTGTACAAGCGCTTCGCAAACATAATGTCGTAATGCTCCATATCAGGGCGCTTTTTTAAGTGGACGGGCTCTGTCCAATAAGCGACCTTTGTAGCGGCGACTTCGCCTTTGCTGTTGAGTTCGATAATCAACGGTCCCATAGCGCGCACCACTACCTCAAAGGCCATTTTGCGCTGATCGTAGTACAAATGCTGCTTGATGCGCACCCCTTGATAGCTCTCGGCCTCACTGCGCACAACTGTTCGGACTTCCTCTGCGTAGGTTTCTTTGTCAAAGGTAATTTCTACCACCTCTACGCGCGCTAATTCCATACGCTGGTCTTCTGATAACACCTGTTGTAAGTCTTCGTCGGCAGTAACGGCTCTTTTGGTATTGATCAAAGCGTGGGCTAGATAATTAGACAAATGATCGTTTTCATTGGTCGCTTCCCATCTTCTTCGCGTCATCATTTTGAGTAGCTTCGAGTCATTTTTATCAGGGTCGATATAGGTAGGTGTTTCGGGAGCATTTGCAAATTTCATCCCTGTACGCGTGTAATCGGGGTAATAATCCACGTACAGTTCTCCTATCCATAGAATATCTTTGTTGGCTTTCAGTGCTTCAAGACTAGGTTTCTTGCCCTCACTATCCAATAAAGAATGCAGTTCTACTTGTGCTTGCATGGCATTCCAATGCCCTCCGATAAAAAATAGGACTAGGAATAGTTTAGTTTTCAGTAACACGGTTGATTGTTTTATGGTAAACAATGTGGTTTCAGTAATAAACCACAAAGTAAGGAATAGACTTTATTACCAATAAATAAAAGCTCTCCAAAGCTTTGTTGTTGCGGTTATAATAAACAACTTGACGGATGCGAAGTGCTTTGATGCGACGGAGGGTAGCCCAACTATTTTGTGGGGCTTGCCCTAGACACTGCCGCTAAAACGCCTAGAAAGAGCCGTAAAAATCGAAAAGAGAGCCTAATTAGGTAGTTATTGAAGGAGTGCTATTCGAGCCCTCGCAATCCCAAAAGCTATAAATAGATCTTGTTCCTTCCCCAAAAATACTGCCCTATTTCTTAGGGGAATGGCCTACAGCGCGCTCCTATTCTACGGAAGTAGTATCCACAGATTTCCCTTCCTCTACACACAAAATTTCTACCTCTACCCGACGGTTTTTGTCGCCGCCATTTTTGTATTGAATCAATGGCTGTGCCCCTCCGTGGTGTACGGTGATGATACGTTCAGCATCAATACCACGACTAGTAATGGCAGATTTGACCGTCCAGACGCGTTTTTTAGAGAGCTCTAAATTTTTGAAGGAATTGCCAAAGATATCGGTATGTCCATGCAAAACAATTTTGGCCGCAGGATGGTAGCGTAAATACTCCACCACTAAATTCACCGTACGCATCGCCTTGACACGCCCCGAAAATTCAGCCTTATCGTCCTGAAAATAAACATTGCTCATGATAAGGCGCTCATTGCACACCATATCTTCTGTGTTGTTTAAATCTTTGGGCATGTAGTTGATGGGCTTAAGGGAATGTTCAAGGGGCTTCTCCATCGGCTCTCCAACTGCTTCTACGGGTTTCTTTTGATCGGCGAGCAAATCATTATTCTCATTAGGCAAGTTGACGGCTTCTTTATTTCTATAAAAAAGCTCTAGACTAGCTTCCATTTGCTCGGGTGTCCCCAACGTAGTATTGTCTTTACTTTTGATTTGCAAATCATTGCAATAGATGCGCGCCTCTCCTGCTTCATTGGTATCCCCTCCGAATAAATGCACAATCCGCACTTGCTGTGGCAAGCGCTCAAAGTGCAACTCAAAGGAGAGCAAGTCGCCTTTTTGAAGGATGACTTGTTTGCGGCCGTTGGGTTGTAGACGCTCTACCTTTAAATCATTATTGACATGGATAGCGGACACATCAGCCATTTTGAGTAAGGCGTAGGCCGCCGCTGCTCTAGAACCGTTGCCTGTTTTGATTTTCCAAGCATCACTATGGCTGCTGCCATAAAGCGTTACTTTCTCGTCAGAGGCATTAGCCACATAGCTCATTGACAGAATCATTTCCTCCCCTTTGTATTCTATCTTGGACAGTAAAAAATCTTCTGATAGCGTTCGATAACGCGGTAAATAATCGCTGTAATCGTTGTCGTAAAAATTGGGGTTCGCCTCTAAGGTATCCGTACAAAAATAAGTGGCGATACAACAAAAAAAGCTCAATAGTAAATGGTGTTTGCTCATGTCGTTCTATAGTTTTACCTAAGAAAGGGGGTATTATTATACGTTGAGATACAGAATAGTAAACCCCTCAATATAGTATTTTTTCTTCATTCCTATCATCCAGTTCCTCTTTAAAACAAGAAGCCCCTAAGAATAGTTGCTTTTATCCCTTGATTAGCGGTCGATAAGGTAGGTTTTTTGGTAGCAAAGGGAGCGCTATTGAAACGATGGGTAATGGAGGTTTAGTACTGTTGTTGGATGGGTACTGTCCCTCTTTATCGTTCCAAAAAAAAACCACAAAAAGCGAAGATTCACTTTTTGCGGCTATGGCGGAAGTTGAGTACTTTCTTTTACATTCCTAAAGATAAACTACTTACGCTACGAACGGCACACCTTACATCTGTTCCTTTGCTACTTCTAGGTGCAACCACTCGCTGTCGCTTTCCAGGCATCATATTATTAAAATAAACGACTTCTTTCTTATGTAAATCTCCATTGGTTTTGAAATAATGAACTTCGACAGCTACTCTATCTAGTAAGTAAGGAGTATTATTATCCATTTTTATTTCTAAATTCGAAATACCTCCAAACACTATATCTTTGTCAAAATCATTAGGGTGAGGCTTTAAATATTGCCCTATATTATTTCTATATTTTGCTTTTTCTTGATCAACTTCTCTCTTATTTAATGCAGAATTAACAGCTGCTTCAATCGCTCTATCAGCACCACGAGCATTAGTATCAATATAGCCCAATACTCCTGCTATTCCGATCACCAGCAGTACAACTAGAATACCATAAAAGACTTTTCTACTCTTTTTTTTCTTTGAAGGCAGTTGACTTTCTGGCTCTCTTCGCGCGTTACCTTTTCCAGAAGTAGTTGTCGATTCAGGTTCTTCCTTATTGGGCACAACTTCTGTTGGTGGCAGCACTGGAGGCACAACGGATTTTAGAAGAGGGGGCTCCTTAGCTAATAGTCCCTTCAATGCCTCAATTTCTTTTGCTCTAACAGGCTCCTCTAGCCCTTCATGCCAAATTATAGCTTCTTTTTCAATACCCAATTCACGAAGCTGTTCAACAGTATAAGGCCCTTCAGGTTTTCGGTCAATATAAATATAGTATTCCATTAGTCTAGTATGTTTGTTTAGTTGATTCCCACAAACATACAAAACAATTTGCATTTTTAATATCCCATACTATGGTTTTTGTTTTTTTAGAAAATCGATGCGCTCACTTAGGCATGAACAATCTCTTTTGCTTCCCTTACCTCCCAAACAAAAAAGCCGCAAAAAGCGAAGATTCACTTTTTGCGGCTATGGCGGAAGTTGAGGGATTCGAACCCCCGGTGGGCTATTAACCCACGCCAGTTTTCAAGACTGGTGCATTCAACCGCTCTGCCAAACTTCCTAATTGTTTAAACGTGCTTTGTTGTTGCGATGGCAAATATAGAGCATCCTTATAGATCTCGCAAGCTTTGCCGTACTTTTTTTTCATTTTTTTTAGAATAAATCCCAAACGGCCGCTTTAGGCACCTGCTGTTGTACGGTGTATCCTACTAGATCAAACCATGCTTCTACCCCGTCCAGAATCCAACTATCTGCACTGATTGTCAGCTTGTTCTGCTCAACCAATTCGGTGTCGGGATTAAAGACCAAATCAATGTCCCAAGGCGCTTGCCACTCGGTAGCTAATTCGTACAATAATGTTTTTAAACGGCCACTATTAGAAACGGGAGAATCAAAATACCAATGCGCATGCACCACGCCAAGTTGCCGCAAACTTTTTTCGAGCTGTTGCAACGCGGGCAAAGTTTCCTCTACTTTTTTGTAGGTGCCGTGTACGCTGGCGATATCGCGGTAGCAACCATCTTGCCCCACAAAAAGATAGCCTCCTGACAACGCCGCTTCCATTCCTATCAATACATTATAGCCATCTATCAACACCCGTTGCCCCTTTAAGGCCTCTGGAGCAACTTGCTTAGCACGACGAGTAGTGATTTTATCGGCGGGGCAGGTTATCAAATGCAGGGCGCGTTGTTGGCGCTTATTGAGCTGGTAACGGTTGCCCACTAAGGCCAGCGCCGATTTTTCGCCATAATTGCGCCCCAATAGATACGATAAATCCGAAGCTGCTTCTCTAAAAATTGCTTGATAGTTGGGGGCAAAGTTTTTGTCGTCGCTGCCGTGTTTTCCTCTGTGTTTCATCGTTGAGTGAATTGGTAAATCTTCTACTGAAAATAGGGCGTATAAATAGAGCACTGTTATAACAAGAGACAATTTACTCTTAAAATTATTGCCCGCAAATTGTCGCAGCTCTGGGTTTGTATTTTCGCAAAATAGTATATCTTTGTTTATCTGCCATGCGGCGAACGCCAATCGGTGTTTTACGACGCATTTAGCCCCTTTGCCAAGCAGCCAATAACGCTACTATTAGAACCAAAAAGAGCAGTCGCTTGCTCGACAAATAAAAACTGGACAACAGTACGAAAATTATGGAAACACCAATAAAGATTGATATAGATTTTAATAGAAACGAAGATACGAACAAGCTGGAGATTGCCAAAATGCGCCGCTTGCTCAAAAACATCGGTCTAGGTGGTGGCCAAATGAAAATTGATAAGCTCCACAAAAAAGGAAAAATGACGGCGCGCGAACGCGTGGCTTATTTGATTGATGACGATTCTAAATTCTTAGAGATTGGTGCCTTTGCCGGCTACGGTATGTATGCCGAGTACGGTGGTTGCCCTGCGGGTGGCGTTGTAGGTGGCATTGGCTATGTAAAAGGTCGCCAATGTATGATTATTGCCAATGATGCCACCGTCAAAGCAGGCGCTTGGTTTCCTATTACTGGAAAGAAAAACCTACGCTTTCAAGAGATTGCGATGGAAAACCGCTTGCCAACTATCTATTTAGTGGATTCAGCGGGTGTTTTCTTGCCGATGCAAGACGAGATTTTTGCCGATAAAGAACACTTTGGACGTATTTTCCGAAACAATGCGCAGATGTCTAGCCAAGGCATTCCACAAATTGCGGCTATTATGGGCAGTTGTGTGGCAGGTGGCGCCTACTTGCCGATTATGTCCGATGAAGCCTTAATCGTCGAAGGGACTGGTTCTATTTTCTTAGCAGGCCCTTATTTGGTAAAAGCCGCTATTGGCGAAACGGTAGACAAAGAAACCTTAGGAGGGGCAAGTACTCAAAGCGAAATTTCTGGGGTCACGGATTACAAGATGCCCGACGATAAAACTTGCTTGGATACCATTCGAGATTTGGTGGATAAATTTGGGGAGTTTGACAAAGCAGGGTTTTCTAGAGTAGAACCCCAAGAACCTAAAGAAGATCCCAATGAGTTGTATGGCATCTTCCCTGCCGAGCGCTCTAAGCCTTACAATACCAAAGAAATACTCAAGCGTTTAGTAGATAATTCGGAGTATACCGAATACAAAGAAGGCTACGGCAAAACCATCCTGTGTGCTTATGCCCGTATTGATGGTTGGGCGGTGGGTATCGTGGCCAACAACCGCCAAGTGGTCAAAAATGCCAAAGGCGAAGTACAGTTTGGAGGCGTTATTTACTCCGATTCTGCGGACAAAGCCGCACGGTTTATTATGAATTGTAACCAAAAGAAAATACCCTTGGTGTTTTTGCACGATGTCACGGGCTTTATGGTTGGTACACGCTCCGAGCACGGCGGCATCATCAAAGATGGCGCTAAAATGGTATCGGCAGTGTCTAACTCAACGGTGCCTAAATTTTCGATTGTGATGGGCAATTCTTACGGAGCAGGCAACTACGCCATGTGTGGCAAAGCCTACGATCCGCGCTTGATTGTCGCGTGGCCCAGTGCCAAAATTGCCGTTATGGGCGGTTCACAGGCAGCAAAAGTCTTGTTACAAATCCAAACAGCTTCTCAAAAATCCAAAGGCGATGAAATCACGCCTGAGGACGAAAAAGCCTTGCTAGACAAGATTACTGCCCGCTACGACGAGCAAACCACGCCCTATTACGCCGCGTCGCGACTGTGGGTCGATGCCATCATTGATCCATTGGATACGCGTTTTGTAATTTCGCAAGGCATTGAAGCCGCGAATAATGCCCCTGTGGCCAAATTCAACCCTGGCATTATTCAAACCTAAACAGTAGGTTGATTTATTTTTTGCATGATATATTTTCTATTACAGTACAATACATAGGGCGCAACCACCATTGTGCCCTATGTTTATTCTCAGGACTACCATGAAGCTGCTCAACAAGATCTTTCTCAACGATAAGGTCATCTTGTTTTTAATTTGTGTCAACGCCTTGATTATTTTTCTACAGGGCTTTCCTCTAACGGTTTTTGGGTTGCCTATACAGCTGGTCTTCAGAGGTGTTGATGACTTTATTACCTTCTGTTTCTTATTAGAAATTTTGGTCAAAAGCCGTTATTTTGGCTGGCGCGAATACCTGAAATCTGGCTGGAATAAATTGGATGTCTTATTGATCCTCTGCTCCCTGCCGCCCTTAATTGCGCGCTTTGTTATTGATATAGGAGCGGCTGACATCGGCTTTTTGTTGATTTTCCGTGTGTTGAGAATCTTCAAATTTTTCCGCTTCATTCAGTTTTTTCCACAAGTAGAGCATATTTTTCGCTCGGTGCGTGAAGCGTTACGGGCTTCGTTTGTGGTGTTGGTGGCCTTTTTTACCTTGGTCTTCATTGCGGCCATTTTCTCTTGTTATTTATACCAAGACCTAGCGCCGCAGTATTTTGGGGATCCTTTGGTTTCGTACTATAGCATGTTCAAAGTCTTCACGATTGAAGGATGGAACACGATTCCCGATGAAATTTGTGTGGGGATGACAACGTCCCAAGCATTTTTTACAAAGTTTTACTTTATCTGTGCCTTGGTCTTGGGTGGCTTGATTGGCTTGTCTATTGTTAATTCTATTTTTGTAGATGCAATGGTGAGCGACAACAACGATGATTTGGAAGATCAAGTATTGGGCATGCAGGAAGATATAAGCGCGCTCAATAAAAAAGTAGATCGCCTGTTGGAGTTGATGGAGCAACAACAGCCGCCTGCGGATAAAGGGCGAACTTAGTCCCTTCCATAAAAAAACAGGACGCTTCCTTGTCGGTTACGCCCTGTCTCCTATTCTGTAGCTTCATTATCATCGCTCGACTTATGGTTGTGCTACCACTACTTTACTGCGCCATATTCCCTTGTCATTTTGAGCCATGAGCCAATACGCACCTGCTGCGACCTTTGGCAACTGAATTTCATAAGCGGATTGGTTCAGCCATACGTTATTTTCTTCGTACACTACCCTACCCAACGCATCTACCACGCGAATAGTCGTCGGCGATGCTTCTCCTTCATACACAAGATAAAACGTGCCATTGTTGGGATTGGGAAAGACCCCGTAATTTGGGGTTGTGGTTAGTTGTTGCTGCCCCAAGCAGAACGTTGCATCCAGTTGAATACTCGCTGTATCAGGACAATTGCCATTGGTAATATACTTGACGAGATAGGTGCCCGCTAAGGTATTCGAGACATCAATTTCCCCTGTACTCGTATTGACAAAAGTCACGCCCGCAGGGCTAGCACTGTAGGTTCCTGTACGGTTACTAGTTGCTCCTAATACAATATTATTCCCGCCATTAACACACACAAACGTGTCGGTATACGCAAAACTAGCCGAGTCGGCGAGGGCAATGGTGACTGTGGTGCTATCGCTATTAGCACAAGTACCATTATTGACCCTATAAGTAACGGTATACGTCCCTAAAGGTGTCGCCAACAAGTCAAGTTCTCCCAAAGAGGCATTGACTAAAAGGCCAGTACTCCCTGAAAATTGCCCCCCTGTTGTGCCTGTAATTGTAGGACTCGGATTGGGTTCGCCCAAACAATAAACAGATTTAGCGAAAGCAAAAGCCGCACTAGGAGTAGCGAAGACCGTAAGCATTTGACTGCTGCTGTCGGGACAATTCCCATTAGTCCTATAAGTAATGGTATAAATTCCAGGGATCGAAAGCCCAAGGTCTATAATTCCTGCATTTAGATTATAGGCCAAGCCCAACGGAGTGCTCGTAAAGTTACCGCCTGTGGTCAGTCTCGTGGGAACAGCCGCAGGTTCGTTTTGACAATAACTAGCTTGGGGATAGGAAAAATTAGCGGAATCGGGGCTACCAATCGTAATCACAACGCTGCTTGTATCAGCGCAGTTACTAGTTCCTACTTGATAGAAAACCGTATAAGTTCCCGCTGTTGCGGCAGTTAGGTCAATTTGGCCAAATAAAATATCAATTGGCAAGCCATTGCTGCCGACAAAACGGCCGCCTGTACTTCCTGTAATCGAAGGACTCGGGTTGGGCTCCCCTAAGCAATAGGTTGTTTTAGCGAACCCGAAAGCGGCACTAGGGGTAGGCGTTATTATAATGGAAAGGGTGCGGCTATCGGGGCAAGTGCCCGTCGTGGTGTAAGTAATGGTATAGGTTCCTGCTGTAGAAGCCGATAGGTCTAGAACACCTGTACTTAGATCGTAAGCCAACCCTGTAGGGCTGCTGGTAAAACTGCCTCCTGTAGTTCCTGTAAAGGTCGGTACGGCATCGGGCTCGCTTTGGCAGTAAGTAGTTTGCGGATAGGTAAACGTAGCGTCGTCTCTAGTTCCAATCGTCACCACCGTAGAATCAGTGGCCGAACAACTGGCTGTTAAACTATAAAACACGGTATACGTCCCTGCTGTAGAGGTATTCAAATCAAGTTCTCCTGAAAAGACGTTGATAATCAATCCTGCACGGCTACTAAAACGCCCGCCAGAAATCCCCGTAATAGTTGGCTGAGGATTGGTAGCGCCAAGGCAGTACGCATTAGCTCCATAAGCAAAGCTGGCATTCGGAAAAGGATCAATGGTGATGGTTTCTGAATAGACCGTCGCGCAGAAACCAGCCGTTGTATACGTCACGATATAGGTTCCTGCTGTAGAAGCCCCAAAATCAATGGTTCCCGTTTGGCTGTTTAAAGCTAAGTTGTTACTGTTGGCGCTAAACGTTCCCCCTGAATTATTGATTAAAAAAGGCGTAATCGGTGGATCTGTGGCACAAAAACGAACGGCCCCATAGCTAAAACTAGCATTATCAGGTGCCAAAACGGTAATCGTATCGGTATAGGTTACCTGACAAAGGTTGTTGATTGGATTGGTCACATAAGTCACCACATATACACCCGCTAATGAGCGCTCTAAAATCAAAATACCCGTATTAGACAACGATAACCCCACTTGGTCAGCGGTCGCATTGCCAAAGCCTACACTCGGTAACTGCACGGGTCTTGGGCGACTAGAGTCATTCAAACAATAAGTATCCAAAGGATAATCAAAAATAAAGGAAGGCACACCGTCTATGTCTATATCAAAAGTACTAGAACTGGAACAAGGGTTGGTAGTCGTATAAATAATGGTGTAATTTCCTGTGTTAGAATTGGGCAAATCTATATTTCCTGTTGTGTTGTCAAGCGCCAAGCCAAAGGGAATACTAAAAAAACTACCGCCTGCTTCGCCTGTAATTGTTGGAACAATCACTCCACCATTCTGACAATAATTGGTCGTATCATAGGCAAAACTCGCATCATCCAAGGTATCGACTTGGATCAGTACGGAATCAGTATTGGGACAACTGCCGTTAGTGGTATAAAACACCGTAAACTGATCGATCAAAGAGCCCGTTAAATTCACTCTCCCCGTCAAAGAATCCAACGCGAGCCCTGCACTGCTGCTGAAACTCCCTCCTGAAAGCCCAGTAATCGTTGGGGTAGGGTCGTTGCCAAAACGGCAATACACACTGTCGCCGTAGGCAAAACGGGCATCATCCGCAGGAAGTATCGTAATACTTTCATCAGAAAAAAAAGCACAAAACCCTGTCGTGACTCTAGTGATAATGTAAGAACCAGGGACACTGGCACTCAAATCAATTACCCCCGTCGAAGGATCAAGAACCACCCCTACTGGAGCCGTAAAAAATCCAGCACTATCTCCTAAGATTACAGGAACAACATCGGGCTCATTCTGACAATACACTCTATTCCCTGGATAGATAAAAAAGGGACTGGCTCCCAGCGCAATCGCTACCTGCTGTGTACTGACCGCAGGGCAAGCGCCTCTAGTCGTGTAGGACACCGTGTAAACATTTACGGATGACCCACAGTTGGGATTACCAATAACCCCTGAGATTGAATCCAAACACAGCGTATTAAAACCAGTTGGTTGAGAAGTAAAAATCCCTCCTGCTGTTGCTACGATTGGCGTATCGCTAATACCGAAGGAGCAATACACACTGTCCAAATAAGAAAAACTAGCATCGTCGGCCCCAATAATTTGTACGGTCGTCGTCGCCGTATCGTTGTTATTTAAATAAGAAACCGTATAACTCCCCGCTATAGAAGCCGATACATCCAACAGACCAGAAGTTGGATTCAATACCAATCCTGTCGTGGAAAAAAAACTGCCGCCTGTAATTCCTATAATGCTTGGAGTAGGATCAGCACCATTGGTGCAATAGCTTGCTTGGGCATAACTAATAGTCGTTTGGGCATGGCTAGCACCTATCGCTAAACAATAGACTAGGCTAATAAGTAAGTAAAGGTATCCTATTTTCATAGAGCTAAGGTTGGAGAGGTGAACGGTGATTTTTGCTGTAAACGCCCTACTTGAAGAAATGTTTACCCAATCCTCTGTTTCGTATAAACAATTGACAATCATTAACCTATTCAAAAACTATACCTCCTGACTAGATTTAGAGGCGAGCGCGGTTGTTTTTGCTTTGTAAATTTCCTATTTTGCTGCTACCTAATTTTTGCTTGCCATCATCCCATTACTTTTTACAACGCCACTGACATGACTGTGCTTCAAGATTCTGAATTAATTCTCAATGCTGACGGTAGTATTTACCACTTGGGCATCCGCCCCGAACACTTGGCCGAAACCATTATTTTGGTGGGCGATCCGCAACGGGTGGAGAAAGTCAGCCAGTATTTTGATGCCATTGAATTTAAGCAACAGCGCCGTGAGTTTGTCACGTGTACAGGCCGTATTGGGCAGCAGCGCTTTACTTGTTTGGCAACAGGAATCGGGACAGATAATATTGATATTGTCTTCAACGAATTGGATGCACTTGTCAATGTAGATTTAGAAACGCGGCAGCTCAAAGCCGAGCATCAAGCACTGACCTTTATTCGCTTAGGAACCTCAGGCTCTATTCGCGAAGATTTGCCTGTCGATTCTTTTTTAGTGGCTAATTATGGGATTGGTTTAGAGGGCTTATTGCTGTTCTACCAACAAAACCGCGATGCGCTAACGGAAGAACTTAAACAACAATTTACCGCTTACTTGGAGCGCTTGGATTTTCAGTTTCCCATTACACCGACCTTTGCTTCGGCCGATGCGGATTTGGTAGCGCGTTTCCAAGGAGGGCCTTGGCGACAAGGCATTTCGATTACCGCAACAGGCTTTTACGCCCCTCAAAACCGTACTATTCGAGCCAAAACCGTAGTGTCTGATCTGTTTACCTTAATGCAGGATTTTTCCTTTCAGAACGATTTACGCATTACGAATTTAGAAATGGAAACCTCCGCGATTTATGGTTTGGCCAATATTATGGGCCACCGCGCCTTGGCACTCAATGCCA
The DNA here is from genome assembly GCA_963837355.1 of uncultured Saprospiraceae bacterium. Lineage (GTDB taxonomy): Bacteria > Bacteroidota > Bacteroidia > Chitinophagales > Saprospiraceae > Aureispira. The sequence goes on from CAWIMY010000003.1 coordinate 39,349, forward strand.
TTTTAGCAAATCGTCCTACAGGGCGTTTTTCGAGCGATCCCAAGGATATGGAGAAGCGCTTGATTCGTCAGTTTTTTGAGGCGTATTTATAAGGAGTACTTAGCAAGGTGCTAGGGTGTTGATCTATTTGGTTTAGGAGTAGGGTTAACCTATTGGACAAGTTTCTTTTACCAATTATTAATATAGGGAACGCTGCGCTCTACAAGGCGTATTTTTCCTTTGATTTCGCTGTTAACTAAGGGCGTTATCAAGCGCTCCTGATAGCCTTCTTGTCGGTAATGGCGACGTTCTGTGGCGGTCACTACTTTGAGATGAATGTTGAGTCCGTTGAGGATATTGTCGTTGTCTAGCTCCAAAAATAACTGGCTATACTTAGCCGCAGAGAACCGCCCAAAGGCGGCGGTAACGTTGCCTTCTGTTTCTAATTGTCGCCGATTGCCACGCTGGCTGTACCAGCGATAAATAATGTTATCCCCTTGTGGGGGATTGACCGCGACGGCATAAGCCCCCAATGCCAAGCCCGCTAACAAATTCTGTCCCGCTATCTTCGCCGCCGAAGAGGCCAAAAATTTCTTCAATTCTTGGTTGTAATTTTCCAAGCCCTCCTGCCCAACCCCTATCCAATAGGCCCAACCCAACAACCGTTCTTCTACGCGCTCTGATTGTTCTAACTGGGGCAATTTAACGCTTATCGTAGTGGTATGATCCTGTTGTAAGTTCGTTTTAGAAGCTACGCGTTCAGTGCGGCTTAACAAGGTAGTTAAGTGCTGGCTCGTTTTGTACAAGATACGGCGGTAGCGCGTTTGATAGGTTGTATCGTAAACGGTAGTCTGCTCGATGCGGTAATTCGGGCGCAGGGTATCGACAACTGTTTTCCATTGGATATAAGGATCAAAATCGGCTCGGCTTTCTAAATAGGGAATGCGGCTGATTTTTAAGGCGATTTTTTTAGAGCCGCCCGAACGAATGCGGAAGGCATAAATAGCACGTTTTTGTACCACTAAGCGCTTCTGTAGTGCAGCCTCCGTTTGTTCTACGCGCCAGCGACTAGCCCCTTCGTAAATCGAAATTTCAACTTCTTTTAAAGAATTGCCTTTGAGGACTTGTAGGTCAAATAGGATTTGGTCGCCTTCTTCAAAGGCATAAAAAAAGCGCTGTTCCCCATTGATTTTGAATGTTTGCTCACTGACTAAAACGGCTTTTAAGGGGTTGCCCATTGCAACAACCGCCCAACTCCAAAACAGTAGTAACCATAGCCCTTTCATGGTTTAAATTTCTTTAAAAGCAATGATATAATTGGTTCCTTTCTTGTCTGCATCCTTCTGAATACTTCCTTCTAATTGACGAGTAAGGTTGTAAATAAGCCTTAAACCCAAGGACTTAGAATTACGGTAATTGATCTCCTCAGAGTAACCTATCCCATCATCCCCTATTTCTAAAATAAACGCAGGCGATTGTTTGCCTTTTGGGGCAGTCGCTTTTGATATGCGAATAGTGATGCAGCCCTCTTTGTCTGCTGGAATACCATATTTCAAAGAATTCGTTAAAACTTCGTTGATGAGCAAACCCAATGGAATCGCCGTATCAATGCTTAACTTGATGTTGGGTACATCTAACTCTAGTTTAATCTTGTTGTCATCACCTTTGATAGACCGAATGAGGTATTGACTGAGCTCCTGTAAGTAATCTTCATAATTGACTCTAGACAAATCATCGGATTGGTACAATAGTTCGTGTACAATCGCCATAGAATTGATGCGGTACTGGCTATCGGCAAATATTTTGCGCTGGTCGTCATCTTCCAACGCATTGGATTGGAGACTCAACAAACTCGTAATCACCTGCAAATTATTCTTGACACGGTGGTGAATTTCTTTGAGTAAAACAGCCTTTTCTTCGTTGGAAATCAGCAAGTCTTCCGCCTCTTTACGCTCCGTCACATCCAAACAGGTTCCAATCATCCGATCGACTTTCCCTTCCTCACTGCGCATAAAAATAACGTAACTCTCTATGTGTTTAACCTTGCCATTCAACACAATACGGTAAGAATTCTTAGCATTGAAAATTTTATTTGTAGGTAATAGGTTTTTCAAATAACTTGTTACTACGCGTTCGCGATCTTCGGGGTGCAAAATTTGCGCGATATAGTCATTTTTATCTTCCGAACATTTTCCCTCGATCATAGATTTACTCAAACCAAAGATTTCATACATCCGATCATCCCAGTGCAAGTCATTTTCTCTTACTTTCCAATCGTAATTCCCTAGACTCGCGGCTTCTTTTGCCAATTCTAGGCGCTCTTTGATCTCTAAAGAAGCCGCTTCTGAAGCTTTGCGCTGGCTAACATCCCGAGCACTACCGTAGACTCGACGCGTTTTCCCATCCCAACTCTTGCCAACAGAAATGTTATCTTCAATCCAGATATAATGTCCTTCTCTATGCTTAAAACGATATTCTCGACTTATTTTTTCCTTTGAAAAGTGTAGAATTTTGCCTTGTGCAACGACCTCGACTTGGTCTTCGGGGTGAATGCGATCCGACCAAAGGGTAGGATTTTCGAGGAGCTCTTGTTGGGTGTAACCAAACATTCTAACCGTATCCCCATTGATATAACTAAAGGGATTGTCATAAGTATTGTGGTCAATGACATCCACCATAAAGACAATTTCGTTGATATTGGCCATCAACTCTGTAAATTGCAACTCATTTTGCACGGCACGTTGTTCCGCTACTTTCAGGTCGGTTGCATCTTGCTCGGTTCCTTTTATTCGAACAACATCTTGTTTCTCATTGTATTCGACGCGTCCTGTCCCCAAAATGTAACGCATCGTTCCATCTTTACAAAGCAAGCGTTGTTGATAATTAAAAATAGTATTGGGATACACTATTTCAGCAATTGCACAAGGCATATTGTCAATGTCATCGGGATGAATTCGATTTTGATAGGCGTTGTACAGCTGCTCATTAGCAATACCCTCTAATTCATAAGTCAGGTATTGTTGCTTCGACCAAGTAAGTTTATCCTTAATCATATCTAGTTCCCAGCTGCCTACTTTAGAAAGCCGTTGTGCATCTTTTAGCTTTTCCTCTCGATCTAAGACGATAATCTTATCGCGCTCCAACTGCTGTTTAGCCGCTTGTAGTTCTTTGTTTTGCTGTGCGTAGCGCTCATTGATACTAGTCAGGTGATTACGGTTATTATACTGTTCTATGGCTACGGCAGCCAAGTCAGTTGCCATAGCAATAAGATCCCCTATTGAAAAATCAATGCTTTGAATATCTTTGGAATAAAAAGCAAAGCTTCCCAGTACAGTCTCTCCAGAAGAGGATATAATGGGAATAGACCAACACGAACGGATGTTGTATTCCATTGCAAATTCTTGACAGTGGCTAAACTGTTCACTGTTCACCAAATCTTCCACTAGTACTTCCTCTTTGTTAAAAACAGCTACCCCGCAAGGCATCCCATCTGCTATGATATCAGCTCCATTGATGGCTTCCACAAATTTTTTGGGCAAACTAGGGGCTGCCATAAAGTAGAGTTTATTATCTTCTACCACTCCGACAGATACTCTCAAATCTTCTAAGAGGCGTTCGATCCCCCGACACAACACGTCTAAAATATCTTCTAATTCTTCTTGTTTGGCGACCATTTTCAAAACGGTACGGCCTACTTGTATTTTGTGGTTGTATTGTTCTTGTAATTCTACAATTTCTGACAATTCGCGGTTGAGCAGGGCAATTTGCTGTTGCTTCGAAATGTCTCTAATAACGACTAAGGCTTGTTGCTCATCTATTTTGCTGTAGCGCAGGCGCATAAAAATCATGCTTCCTGTAGCACGGCGTCCCATCATTTCCAGTTCGGTAGTCTCCCCCACTCCACTGTTTTCATTCATTCGCTGCAACGCTTTAAATTCTGCCTCCGTATTAAACAACTGTTCAACAGGAAGATCTAAAAATGCTTCGGTAGAATACCCAAAAAGTGCACAAGTATGTTGATTAACCTGTAAAAATCGTAGCGATTGTACGGACATTATAAACATACAGTCAGGAGAGAGCTCAAAAATTTGTTCTACTAGCGTTTTTTGATTAACCCAACCGGTATTACTTTTTCCTATCGTATTTCCTTCCATAACCAATTTATTTATCAACGCCTTTTACGGCAATCTTCTATAGTACAACCTCTGCTTATTAGCCCTGTAAAATTAAATGGCCAACAAGTAGCACTTCTTTCTCTAAATAGCCCTGCATATGCAATTAATTACAAATGTAATTCTATAACAGAACAAAGGAATTATGAAGTTGTTTGTTTATTTATTTAGCAAAACCACCGGGGAGTTGTACCAACTACAATAACGTCGATAATAAGATGGTTTCTAATTTTATTGCTTTTTTTCGGGAGTTTTTTTAGGGATAAAGCAATTAATATCTATATAGATGATAGCAAAGTACGACAAAAAAACTACTTTCCCTACTCTAGTGGGCTATTTTTAAGGGCATTACTTAAGTGCTCTTGTAGTCTTTTTGCTCCTATTTTGCGGTAGTTTTGTTCCCGCCCTACCCAACGGTGTACCCCAACGACCCCCTGTAAAGCATTGGTCAGCCATAGCTCCTCAGCTTGTCGAAGGTCTTCAATCGTAACGATATCTTCTAGTACTCGGTAGCCCATAGCAGGCGCTAGACGCAAGACCTGCTGCCGCATAACCCCTGCTATACATCCTTGATGCAAGGCGGGTGTTCGGAGCTGGTTTCCTATTTTTAGAAAGATATTGGCGGCAATAGCTTCTGCGATATGGCCTTCGTGGTTGAGGAGTAAACAATCATCCCAACCCTGCTTTTTTTTCTCTATCCCGGCTAATACATAGGGTAAGGCACTAGTTGTTTTTAAATTAGAAAGGGCATCGACAGCAAGACGAACCTGCTGTGCAATGCCGATGGTGAGGGCTTTTGTTGAAACGGGGTAAGCGGACTCTGTCAAGGGAGTGGCTTCCAAGACATATTCAAAGGTCTGTTGAGTAGGGGTATAACGCCCTCCAAGTTGCCTAAAAAAAGTACTGCGAATCCGAAGATTCGCAGTGGCTTGTTGGGCAATAAAGCCCTTTATTAATGCGCTGAATTGGGCATACGTGAACGGGGTTTGCCCTTGCATATCCAAAATTTGTAGGCCCTTGGATAAGCGTTCAAAATGAGCGGGCAGCTGTAACGCATGGCCTTCACTCACTCGAATGGTTTCAAACAACCCATCGCCGTACAAAAAGGAACGATTGACCATTTGCTATCGCGTAAAATCGACGTTCATCAGCGTCAACTGCTGTCCAGAGGCTGTATTTTTTACTTGTAAATTCGCTACTTTCAATTTCTCAGAAGCATCTACTTCATTGTTAGGCAATAGATAACTTTTCAAATTCAACGTACCTGCATATTCTCCATTAACATCAAAAATAGTGATTTCCAACTTTCCCAATTGATAATATTGAGTAATTACGGTATTGTTTCTTTTGTTTATCAAATCTATTTTTCCTGTGGCATTGTCCAATTTGATGGCCAAGTCACTAGAAGAAGTAGGCATCTCTTGAGCGGCTACGGTTTGTACCAACAAGAACGTCATTGCGAAAAATGCTATTAATAATTTCATAGTGTTCTATTTTATTTTCTTCCTAAAAGAAGCTAAAGCTGTGGTTTTTAAACAAACAGTTCGGCTTGTTAGTTACGAAAGATAACAACTAATTGTTATACTTTCAGGGAATGAGCCACACTTTTTGACAAAATCAAGTATGGCTACTTTGTTTTTAATTGGATGCTTCAAGGGCGGCCTTATGCCGCGCAATAAACTACATTGCAATTCTCGTTCCAACTTTTAAAAACCAATCTAAATTGCTATAAAACAAACGACTACAAGTTAAACATTAAAGACATTTACAACTATTGTGCGTAGCGTTTTTTGCGTTTTAGGAGATGAGCGCTGCCATCGGTTTTATTGAGTACCCCCTCCGAGTAACGCGGCAACTCGGCAGCGTTGGCCTCATCCGTATCAATATGCATCTCTAACTTGTATTTGGGAGACACGCGCACCAACACATTGCCAAAAGTCAACGGACGACTGCCATTGCTTACCTCTACATCGACAATATCTTTGTCTTCTACGCCAAAAGAGGCGGCATCTTCAGGGGTCATGTGGATGTGTCGCCAAGCGCAAATCACCCCTTCTTGCATGTGATAAGCCCCTGCTGGGCCAACCAATTTGATACCTGGCGTATTCTCTACTTTGCCCGAAGCCCGTACAGGCGCATCTAACCCCAAGAAAAACTCATCGGTTCGTGAGATTTCTAGTTGATTTTGGGGGCGGGTCGGCCCTAATATCCGAACGCGCTCCAACTGATTTTTGGGCCCTACAATGGTGACTTGCTCGTTGCAAGCAAACTGCCCTGGCTGTGACAGTGGCGCTTTTTCTGTTAAATGATAGCCTTCGCCAAATAGTTTTTCGACCGCTTCTTGCGTCAGGTGAATGTGGCGCGCCGATACCGCAATTGGAATCGTGGGGATGGTGTTTACTTTTGTTTTTTCTTCTATAATGCGTACGGCCTCTTGGGCGATGGCATATTGCTCATTGGTGCGCACGGCCAACAACTTGACGCGGCTGTGGTGCATCGAAAATTCAGCGACTGGTTTTTCATCCGACAAGCGGACATCGTGGTTGGTATCTTCGTTGATAATTGCGCCTAGAAAATCTAAGCGCTGACTGGCGCGGTGGCGAATAACAGGACTATTCTCTCCGATCCCCCCTGTGAACACAATGGCATCTACCCCTCCCATTACAGCTGCATAAGCCCCAATATATTTGCGCAAGCGGTGGGCAAACACCTGTAAGGCCAAGCGACTATCTTCGTCCCCGTCGGTTGATCGGTCGATAATATCGCGCATATCATTGCTCCAATTAGATAAACCCAATAAGCCGCTCTTTTTATTCAACAATTGATCGAGCTCCTTGATAGTCATTTCTTCCTCTCTTGCTACGTGCAAGATGATACCTGGATCGACATCGCCTGAACGCGTTCCCATGACCAAGCCTTCGAGCGGTGTCATTCCCATTGATGTCTCTACCGAACGACCATATTCAATCGCGGCCACACTAGCCCCGTTGCCCAAGTGACAAGTAATTATTCGGAGTGCTTTGATGTCCATTTGTAGATAATCGGCCGTCAGTTCGGCCACATATTCGTGGCTGGTGCCGTGAAAGCCGTAACGACGGAGGCCATATTTTTTGCGTAGATCCTTGGGCAAGGCATACTCTACGGCGCGTCTAGGCATTGTTTGGTGAAAAGAGGTATCAAAAATAGCTACATGGGGCAAATCGGCAAACACTTCGCGCGCTACCCGAATCCCCAATAAATTGACTGGATTGTGCAGCGGTGCCAAGCCACTCACGCCTTGAATCGCTTGTTCTACTTGCTCATCAATCAGCACAGGAGCATCAAACTGGTCTCCTCCATGCACCACACGGTGCCCAACGCCCCCAATTGGCGCTTCCTTTAGGCGTTCGCGCAACAAGGGCAACGCGTAACGCAGTGCCGCTTCATGTCCTGCCTGTTGACAGTTTATTACGTCCCCATCCAAGTGTATTATAGGGTTATCAATGACGCGTTCTATAGTCATGGTCAATTTGTTGTGCCCGTCATGGCTATTAATAACCGCTGCTTTGACAGAAGAACTGCCGCAATTAATCACTAGGATGTTCATATTTCTTTCTTATTTTTGTTGTCTTTGATGGATAGAATCGTCGATTGAATGTAGGTTTTTTGTCGCAAAAAAAGGCTAGGTTCGGTTAGAAGTTGCTCAAACGACTCGTTATTATTCTTAGTAACAGCAAGCAGTACAGGCGGTTTATTATTTCTAGCGTAAAAATATAATGGAACAACAAAAAGCAATAGAAAAAATTAGGGCGTTGTTTAGTCAAATCCGCACCCTCGAAAACCTTCGCGACACCCTACTCCCCCAACTAATGAGTGGCGCTATAAGAATACCAACCGATGGCAAAATACAAATAGTAAAGACGCAAAATCTTGCGTCTCAACATCACAGACGCAAAATCTTGCGTCTCAACCATAAGAATACCAACCGATGGCTAAATACAAGAACAAATACCGCATCGAATCAACCCGCCTGCCCTATTGGGATTATGGCTGGAATGCCGCCTATTTCATTACCATCTGCACCAAGAATCGGGCACCTTTTTTTGGACACATTGCAGGGGGGCAAATGCAATTATCGGCGATGGGACATATTGCCAATTCCTGTTGGTATGAAATCCCCAACCATTTTCCATTCGTGGAATTGGGGGCGCATATCATTATGCCCAATCACGTTCATGGGATTGTGATGATCAATAAATCGGACGATGGTTCGTCCAACGATCACGACGATCCTTCAATGCCCCCACCACCTCCCAAAAACAAATTTGAGCCACAATCCAAAAATTTGGCCTCCATTGTACGCGGATTTAAAATAGGGGTCACCAAAAATGCCCGACAAATCAATCCTGATTTTGCCTGGCAACCCCTCTATTGGGACCACATTGTCCGTAACAAAAAGGAATTTGATCGTATTTCCCAATACATCCACAACAATCCCAAAAAATGGGAAGCCGATAAATTGAATGGAGGAAAAGGAAATACCGTTTTGGAACCAGTTGCTAGTTACGGAGAAGAAATCTGGATGACATGAAAAAAATAATAGAAAACACCATAGAAGCATTTGCCATAAAATTATTGGAGCGGCTAGGCTACCAGTACCTCTACGCCCCTGAAATTGACCCCTATGCCCCAAAGTCAGAGCGCTACAAAGCTAACCCACAGAAAACCGAGCTATGATTGAATGAATTGAAAGAAGAAAAATTGTTGTGCTTCATTGAATAGTTGGCGCACCAGAAACGATTAAAACAGCCTACCTTCGGTAATAAAATTCCTTTACTTTTCACAAAGTCGTCTATCTTTGCAACTGTATTTTGATTTTATTAGACCATGACACCAAACCAACAACAACAAGCAGTTTTGACGCTTTTTCAGACGGGAGCGCCACAAAACATGGAGCTAGCCGCCGTCTTAGCACAAGGGGCGGGCTTCGATTTATTAAGGTTGCTACAACCCTATCGGGTGTTGTTGGGCGATTTAGCACCGACTTTAATGGCCTATCAAGCCTTGTTTGCACAAATAGAATACAAAGCTGTCAATCAACAGCTTTCCGAGTTGCCTGCTGTTTTGAGCGACTGGAAACAGTTGCGACACGTCCTGCTGGACAATAACCGCTTCAAAACGCTTCCAGCTTGTTTACTTCAGTGTGCTCATCTACAAACACTTAGCTTGCGCCAAAATGACTTAGAAGCCCTGCCCCATCTACTCGACAACTGGCAAGGCTTAGAGTCGCTCTTGCTCGCCAAAAACAAAATCACGGCCTTGCCCAATCAATTACAGGGACTTGCTGACTTGGTCATTTTAGACCTGTCTCACAACAAATTAAAAACCTTACCAAGCAGCATTCGTACTTGTACGCACCTAAGCCACTTGTATTTATCGTCTAACGAGTTGCTGTATTTGCCCGATGAAATCACAGCCTGTAGGAGCTTGGAATGGTTAGACCTATCGTACAACCAACTCTACTCCCTGCCCGATGACATCGGACAGCTCCAACACTTGCAGCGCTTAGATTTGACCAGCAATCCCTTGGAACAATTGCCCGAAAGCTTGGCACAACTCACCCAGCTACAGGAATTAATCATTCACGAAGTACCGTTGGACAATGCCGTCTTGGATTGGCTGGAGAAGGCTCTACCCACCACAAAAGTAAAGGTGAACTTTGATTATTTGTATTAACTATTGATTAACTCCGCTTTTCTTAACAAGCTGGTTGCTTTTTTGTATAACTAGTGTTAGCATTGTTATACTCTTGATAAGGCTCTTGTACTAAGGGCTAAAACGCTTAAATTATTTTCATGAAAAACAGACTCTTTTTATTACTTATTCTAGCTAGTACAGGAACCTTGTTGGGACAAAATTCTCCCAGTACCAAAAAAATGGCTTCTATCAATGTCGAAGAATGTCCTGCGCCTGCAGGTCTACTCGCCCACGGAACACGAAACAACATAGCCATGAATTGGTCCTTGCCAATAGATCACCAACACGCGGAAAAACCTGTCAACTTAATTGAAATTCGCTATACGGATGTGGAGGGCTACGCTATTACTAATCGAGTAGAATCCAGTACTTCTTCTTATACCTTAGCAGATTTACCTTGTAATACGTTGTATACCATAGAAATCCGTTCTTATTGTATAAGCAACACTAGTGCTTGGCAAAAACTCACTCAAAGCACTCGCCCCTGCTTGGACAAGGCCTGTAAGACCGTTGCCAGCGCGACGGCGGTTCCTACTGCGGAGGCCATAAAGCTCATTTGGAAACCCTCCTCTACTAGTCTTCCTCTAGAAAACACTAGCATTCGCTACCGCATAGAAGGCAGTGAAGAAGCTTGGGCCTATTTGTCAAGTACGGACAAAGAAATGCTATTACCTGTAGCAGGATTAACAGTAGGTGCCGTCTACGAATATCAAGTTTCCACTGATTGCCGTGAAGTTGAAAAAGAAACAGTCAAAAAATCTAGTAGTGCTTGGTCTAAAGAACAAACCTTTACGGTTAAGTAAGTTCCTTATATGGCATAGAAATAACCTCCCCGCTCTAGCTGCTTTTGGTAGTTTTAGTGGGGATTTTTATGCCCGCGTCCATACTCTTGATTTCAATCAAGTTTATTCTCCTGCCAATGCCGCACCTTTGTAGTATATTCTTAACCAATAGACACGAATAACAATGAAAATCAACAGCCAAAAATTACTACAAGACCTCCAAATACGCACAGAGAACAGCCTTCAAGTTGCTCAACAGTGGCTTAATTTGCCCTTAGAAACCTTGCAATACAAACCCGATGCGGAAACGTGGAGTGTCTTAGAAGGCCTAGAACACCTCAACCTATACGGAGAGTTTTACCTGCCCGAAATAAAGCGCCAAATGGACAAGAGCGCGCATCAAACTGCCACAGCTCTATTCAAAAGTAGTTGGTTGGGCAACTACTTTGCACTCGCCATGCTGCCCAAAGAACAGCTAAATACCATGAAAACCTTCCAAGACAAAAACCCCAATGGAAGTAGTTTGGACAAGCAAGTCCTTGCCAAATTTATCGCGCAGCAAAAAGAAACGTTGACTTTACTAGAACAAGCCAGCCGCGTCAACCTCACCAAAACCAAAACAGGCATTACGTTGACACCTTGGATTCGCTTGCGGTTAGGCGATACGTTTAGAGTGGTTATTTATCACAATGATCGGCATATCGTACAGGCCAAGGGAGTCTTGGAACAAGTGCAGCCCCACAAGAAACAACCCGTGAATTAGCTCTTTTTTATTCTAGATAAGGTCTCGGGTGTCATCCGCAAGTACGACGCGATGTATTTATGAGGGATGTGCTGAAAAAGTTGGGGACTCCGCTTCCAAACGCGTTCGTAACGCGCTCTGGGAGAATCCAGTAGTAGGTCTTTTTCGCGCTCTATTTGTTGGTACACCAACTGCTCTAAGATCGTATACCAAAGTGCAAACAGCTCTTTGTTGGACTGTACCAATCCCATAAAGGCCGTTTTTGTAATGACTTTTAAGGTTGTTTTTTTGATGGCTTGTAGGTAGAAAGGAGAAGCGCTTTCGGTAATAAAGGAATCGAGCGCGCCGATAAAATTGCCCTCATAGCCTAAACGAATGGTGTGCAAGCGCTCTTCCTGCTCTACAAAAACATGCAAACTGCCACTGACAATGTAATACAGATTGGTGTCGGTCGTATCCGCCATTTTCAAGTACTCATTTCTAGACAAGTGTACCGTTTTGAGCCACAACTGCTGCTCTTCTATTGTACTGGCCAAGGCCGCAATGGAATTCATAGACAATGGGTTTAAGGGGTTTGTTGCAACAACGCCAATTGTTTTTGAATGGTCGTCAGTAAGCTACTCGCACCAATTCTGAAATAACGTGGGGTCTCCCAAGCGGCTCCTAATTCTTTTTCGACCAGCATCAACCACTGCCAAGCATGTTGGGCGCGGCGAATACCCCCTGCGGGTTTGAGACCAACGCGAAAACCTGTGCGCGCTTCGTGGGCGCGCAAGCGCTGCGCCATCACAATACCCGCTTCTAAGGTGGCACCAATTTCCTCTTTTCCTGTGCTTGTTTTGATAAAATCAGCCCCTGCCAATAGGGCGACTTGGCTGGCGCGGGCCACTGTTTCTAAATCGGGCAAATGCCCTGTTTCTAGAATGACCTTGAGCAAGGCCGAACCACAAGCCGCGCGCTGTTGACGCAAGTCCTCGTACAACCCTGCCCAATCTTGGGAAAGACTGTAATGGCGCGGTGCAACAATGTCTATCTCTTGCGCGCCCAATGCTACTGCGGCCCGAATTTCATCCAACCGCCAAGACAAGGGCAACAAGCCCGTCGGAAAGCCTGCCGCGACACTGGCAATGGGAAGGCCGCTTTCGCCCAAGGCTTCTTTGGCCGTCGCAATAAAAGCAGGATACAAACAAACGGCTGCTACTTGCAAATGGGGTTCTTGCACTAGGGGGCGCTGTGCCAAAGCACACAGTTCGCGCACTTTTTGCGCGCTGTCGTTCCCCGAAAGGGTGGTCAAATCCATACAGCGTAGCGCCAGCCGCAACCGCGCTGCTTTTTCACTGCTGCTCAATCTTGGATTCCCGCGATAGAGCGCCGCCGTTTGTTCTACTGCAGCCGTATCTACGGTCAACCCTTGTAGGTAATCGAGGTCTAATGCTTGGGGGATATTTCTAGAAACAGTGGTCATACCATAAAAAATAAAAAGCCACTAAGCAGCGAGTTGTTGCTTAGTGGCACGGTGAATTATGCATTTACCTCGCTTTTAGGACTCCTCTTGATCGGTATCCTCGTAAGGTTTCTCTTTGGTTTTCTTTTGGAATTTTCTATTCTCGTCTTCTTCGCTATGCTTTTCGTAGGCATCAATAATTTGCTTGACTAAGCGGTGGCGCACCACATCTTCACTAGTCAGTTGCAACATACCAATTCCACTGATATTTTTAAGAATATTCAAACTCTTAATCAAGCCCGATTGCTGGCGACGGGGCAAATCAATTTGCGATAAATCTCCAGTAATAATACACTTGGCGTAAGGCCCTAGACGCGTCAAAAACATCTTCAATTGTGTCTCTGTCGTGTTTTGTGCTTCATCCAAAATAATAAAGGAATTGTCCAACGTTCGGCCGCGCATAAAGGCTAAAGGCGCCACTTCAATAACGCGATTTTGCATGTACAAGGCTAATTTTTCGGGGTGAATCATATCATCCAAAGCATCGTACAAAGGGCGTAGATAGGGATCAATTTTATCTTTTAAATCCCCAGGCAAGTAGCCCAAGTTTTCCCCTGCTTCTACGGCAGGGCGTGTCAAGACAATACGGCTAACGGTTCCCAGTTTGAGGGCGCGTACGGCCAAGGCTACGGCGGTGTAGGTTTTACCTGTTCCCGCAGGGCCGATGGCAAACAAGACGTCGTTGTCGTTGGACAATTCGATCATCTTTTTTTGATTCTTGGTACGCGGCAGAATTGGTTTACCATTGCGCCCATGCACAATAATATTTTTACTGTCTTTCTGAACACGGCCAGCCATGGGATTTTCGCCACTCAAAATCTCGTTGATGTGCGCGTTGGTTAACTCTCCATATTGCCCGAGCATTTTGGCCATTAATTCTAGTTTGGCCTTTACATCCTGCACGCGTTTCTTCTCGCCGTTGATCTTGATCATGCCTCCTCTAGAGGTCATGGTTACATCGGGATAGGCTTTGCGCACGGCATTCAGGTTCTTGTCGTTCTTACCGTAAAAGGAGACTAAATCTACCTTTTCAATCAATAGTACTACTTCGCTTAAACTCATTCGTTGTTGGTTAAATAAAGCCGTTTATAGCAACGCTTTGGGTGTTCGGTTTTCCTAGTGCTGTACTAATCTGTTAGACTAGCTACGCCACAGGAAATAGGCAGTTTAGGAACATCTATAGCCCACTTCTACGGGCTTAGTCCGCTAACTTTACAATTTTTATTCCCATAAGGTTCCTCAATGTACGTCTTGCTTTTTGTCCTGCTGCCGTTGTTTGGCGGTAGCTGCTTGGAAGGCAAACAGTTAGTCCTTCCAAAAAAAATGCACGGATATTACTTTTTAATGAGGGTTCTTATTTAGTGGCTAGCGTTTTCTAACGCGTTAGAAGTTATTCCCCCTTTGTTTTGTTTCGTTCTCCCTGACAGCGCTTGCTACAATACTTCACCTCCTCCCAGCAATTTTCCCATTTTTTGCGCCAAGCAAAAGGCCGTTGGCAAACAACACAGGTTTTTTCGGGCAAGTTTGACTTGCTGTACTTCTTTTTTGTTTTCATTATAACAGGTATTTGTCAGTTCTCTTGTTGTAACACGTCTTTTTGGTAGATGTTTGAGCATCGTTGTCTAGAGCCTTATTTTTTTTCTTAACTTTGAGGAGATTTAAGTAGAAGTTGTTTCAACCATTTCAAATAGACTTTAGGGGTGTTCCATTTTTTAGTGGAACTGAGAAAGACCCTTATTACCTGATACAGTTCGTACTGTCGTAGGGAAAAGTTGTTGGCTATTCTATACGAGCGCGCTACGCCCTCTTTTGCCTCGATTTCTTCTCTCTCCGAGTCTGTTGTCAGTTCCTTGTCTTTCCTCGCGCTTCCGCTGTCTATTGTTTTTATTTTATTATAATAATCTACCAAGGAGATTGCGGTCTTCTATCAACACTAGTGTATGATTCTTTGGGTTAATAAAACAGCACAACAGCACGAGGCTCCTCTTTCCTTACTAGCGCTTCTAGAGGCGTTGCAAAAAGCAGAACAAACAGGCATTGCTGTAGCGGTTAACAATCGCGTTATTCCTAGAAATAAATGGGAACTGCAAGCATTGCAAGATCAAGACAACATTACGATTATCACAGCCACACAAGGCGGTTGATTTTCTTCTCATTAGCCAACAAACAAACCCCTAATCGCCGATTAGGATTATAAAATAGCCATTATGAAAAAAGATAAAATTCCAAGTGAAGGCGTAATCACTAAAGATGCTTTTCCAGCTTCTAAAAAGATTTACGTTCAAGGTAAACTACACAATATAAAAGTCGCTATGCGCGAAATTTCTCTAGAGGATACCGTACACAAATCAACGGGTGAAGTCGAGAAGAATGCTCCTGTGACGGTTTATGACACGAGTGGTCCTTATACCGATACCAACATTAATATTGACATTACCAAGGGTATCCATCGCCTGCGCAAAGATTGGATCTTGGAGCGTGGAGATGTCGAAGCGTTGGACGCGATTAGTTCGGATTACGGACAAGAGCGCCTAGCCGATGAGAAATTGAACCACTTGCGCTTCCCCTCTTTGCAGCACCGCCCCCTTCGCGCCAAAAAAGGAGCGAATGTTTCGCAAATGCACTACGCGAGAAAGGGAATGATTACGCACGAAATGGAATACGTTGCCATCCGCGAAAACCAACGACGGGATGAATTGATGCAGCAAGGGGTAGAGTTTAAACAACATCCTGGCGAGAGCTTTGGAGCAAACATTCCCAAAGGCTTTATTACGCCTGAGTTTGTCCGCGATGAGATCGCTGCAGGCCGCGCTATTATTCCCAATAACATCAACCACCCAGAGTCGGAGCCGATGATTATTGGGCGCAATTTTTTAGTTAAAATCAATGCCAATATTGGTAACTCTGCTGTCACTTCTAGTATTGCAGAGGAAGTAGAAAAAGCAGTTTGGGCCTGCCGCTGGGGTGGGGATACCATTATGGATTTGTCTACAGGACAAAATATCCACGAGACCCGCGAATGGATTATTCGCAATTCTCCTGTTCCAATTGGTACGGTGCCTATTTATCAAGCCTTAGAAAAAGTAGACGGTAAAGCCGAAGATTTGACTTGGGAGATTTTTAGAGATACCTTGATTGAGCAAGCCGAGCAAGGCGTTTCTTATTTCACGATTCACGCAGGTGTCTTGTTGCGCTATGTGCCGTTGACAGCTGATCGCATTACGGGGATAGTATCTAGAGGCGGTTCTATTATGGCGAAATGGTGTTTGTCGCATCACAAGGAAAATTTCTTGTACACGCACTTTGAGGACATTTGCGAGATCATGAAAGCGTATGATGTTGCCTTCTCGTTGGGCGATGGCTTACGCCCTGGTTGTTTGGCCGATGCCAACGATGCCGCTCAATTTGGCGAGTTAGAGACCTTAGGAGAATTGACAAAAATTGCTTGGAAACACGACATTCAAGTTATGATTGAGGACCTGGACACGTACCCATGCAGTTGATTAAGGAAAATATGGAAAAGCAGTTGCGCGATTGTTTTGAAGCGCCTTTCTATACCCTCGGCCCGTTGACCACGGATATTGCACCAGGTTATGACCACATCACTTCGGCGATTGGTGCTGCGCAGATTGGTTGGTATGGTACCGCGATGCTGTGTTATGTAACGCCTAAAGAACATTTGGGCTTGCCCAATAAAAAAGACGTTAAAGATGGCGTTATCACGTATAAGATTGCTGCCCACGCCGCTGATTTAGCCAAGGGGCACCCTGGTTCACAACACCGCGACAATGCGTTGAGCAAAGCGCGCTTTGAGTTCCGCTGGAACGACCAATTCAACTTGTCTTTGGATCCTGACACAGCGCGCGAATTTCACGATGAAACCTTGCCTGCTGAAGGAGCCAAGATTGCTCATTTCTGTTCGATGTGTGGCCCTAAATTCTGTTCGATGAAAATCACGCAGGAGGTACGCGAATACGCTGCCAACCTTAAAGCTACGGAAGCAGCAGCATTGGCCAAAGGCATGGAAGAAAAAGCAAAAGAGTTTACGGATAGCGGCGCAGAAATTTACCGCTAGACCGTTTTTTTTTAATAGGGCGCTAGCAGAATAGCGCCCTATTAAAAAAAAGTAGCGCTCCTACCCTTACCACCTTTTATTCATCCTTCACACAGCGGCAAGAAAGGTAATTTTCCTTTTTCACGCTACCGCGATAGATGCTGTCAAAATCTTTGTTTAAGTTGCGTTGCCAAGCTTTGGCGGCGTTTTCTTCGGTGGCACTCCAAAACTCGGCGTGTTGCCCCAAGCGCTCATAAGCTTGATTCTGTTCGTTGTACCAACCCGCTGGATACGCATTGAATAGCAAATTATTGGAGCCGTTGTTCAAGATCCATCCTGAGCTTGATTTCAGCGCGTTGCCAAGCGTGCCGCCTCGGTGCCCTGTAAAACCCAACGTATGCGCTTCCATCCCTAGGTACCGTTCCAAATCTTGCCAATCGAGATCTGTTGGCAAATGCCACTTCTCTGGGCAAGCCACCAAGGCTTGTTCGTAGTTGTATAAACGTCCATATTCCGAAAAGGGATTGTTGGGGTTCGCTTTACTTCCCGTAATGTCGTACGCTAAGTTTTCTGCCATCCAAACTTGTGTCCCATATTCTTCCGTCGAGTAACGCTGTCCGTCGCGTTCGTCCACTAGATCAGTGGGATCTTTGATTACCTCGGCGCGCTCACAAGCCAAGACACTGAGTCCCAAAAGTATAGTTATGATTCCTAATAAGTAGTTGATTGCTGGCATAGGTCTTTATTGTTTGTAGAACAGGATTTACTGCTGTTCGTTCTTTTTATAGGGGAGCCCCATTTTTGGAGCGGTAGGTTGACCTACTCCTATCAAAAATTATACGCAACTGCGGTTAGAATGTTTCGTTTTGGCCAAAATTGGGTCATAGTTTTATTGGTTGTATTGGAAAGGTAGTGAAACGAAGCTTCGAAAATCATTTGAATCGCTGTACTATACCGCTACCAGCTTTGGTGTTTTTTTCAATATTTTATAAATGCTCCTGTAAACGAGTCCTTTGCTTTTACCAATCAAAATACCGTTGCTCCCAAGTACTATCCATTACTTCTTCATCGAAGCGTTGCAAAGCTTTATTCTCACAGCGGCAGCGCTTAGGAAAGGACAATGCTTGTAGCGCTATTTTACTACGCAAATGGAAGTTGTCATAAATCGTATCAATATAATTAGGCGGATAGACTTTTAATACTCTAAAACGGCATTTTCCAACTTCAAATTCGCTGCCTGCGCCTACAACGATACTTTCAAAAGGTTGTCTATCCACGTACATGATAGTAGCTACATTCCCAAGAGCCACAGAATCTGCCTTCACAGCATACACTATCTCGCCTTCTGATACGCCAATTCTTATGTTTTCTGCACCTATGCAAGGACTAGAATACCTCCTAGCCCCCATAACAAAAATAGGTTCGTCACTTCCTTTGTGACTACTGTGAATTGGATAGTATTTGCAATTGCACTTACAAAATAATATTATCAAAACAACGCACAAGAATCTCATATTTTAACCCATTTGTCAAAATGCTTCAATAAAACATCCCACTCAATTACCAAATGATTTTTTCCTGCTGGATTCTGTAAAGAAACATTTATTTCATTTACTTCCCTCAAATAATAAATACAGTGTAACAGAAGTTTTCCTACAAATAACAATAGCTAAAGTAAAAGCAATTGCCACGGATTTGAATGGGCATTGCAGGGAGCTGGATAAGCGAACCGCCTTTTTGTGAGACGGTATTTTTATCTTTGATAAAAATAAAACCTCTCTTGTTTGAGCCGAAGGCGAGTTTGGGAGGTTTAGACGAGCAAAAAGGCTGTTTGCCCAGCTCCTTGCTTTAGCCCTAGCCTTTTTTGGTTACTTTTTTTGGCAATGAAAAAAAGTGACACCCAGTCTACTTAAAACAATATACCCTCTGTTCAAAAACTTCTGTTACACGGTAATAAACATGATTGGTATAAATTCCTTGGTTATCCCCTATGTCCAAATATTCTATTTTATCGGAAAAAATGATAGAACTAACAGCAACAGGCTTCTTGGCGGCCAATGCTTTTTCAAATATAAGTTGTAACGTCTCTTGGGATGTATTCTTAATACTGCCCTTAGTTGTCTTTTTGCCTGTCAATACTTCAAAAGTTTCTGCCGCGTCTCCTCCTTCTGCCATTGCATCATAATGTCCTAAAGCCTGTGCATAGGTTTTTTCAAGTAGGCGTACCCAAAGTTCTTGATCCCCTTCTCCCGCATAAACAGCTTTTCCATTCTTATTATACACAAACTCCCTCTTGACCGTTACCACCGTTTTTTTTCGTTCCTCCGAATCCGCATCGGTACGCAAATAAAGCGTCACTTCAAATGTCCCATCTGCTTGTTCTTGAATCATCTCTCGAATTAAATCAGGATTGGCCTGTGCCAGCGCACCTATGGGACTCAAAACGTAACAGTTATCCAAATCTCCCTGTTCAATATCATTGGGATGAATTGCATCTTCATCCCCTCTCCCTTTGCGATAAAGCTTACTTTTTTTGTTGGGTTCCTGATAAGTATAAGGCTTTTTTTCTGCGATAGCAGGATTCCCGTCTTCCAACACTGCCACCTGCCGCGCCTGCGAGCGATGGTGCCTAATCTTCAAGTCCTCCAAGCGCTTTTCCCATTTTCCTGAATTCGCCAACGTTTCCCAACTCGCATGATTTTTCTTCAAACTGATTGGTGCGTCTTTAAAAAAGGTGCGCAAGACTTGCATCAACGCGACCAGCTGTTCGGCAGTAGCAATATCTTTTTCATCGGTCAATAAAGCAGCTGCGTTGGGGATGACTCGTGTTTTCCATTGGGTGTGGAGTTGGTTGTATTGTTGGCTGTGGCCGACAAATTGCTGGGTTTGCTGTAGAAGTGTTTGAAAGAACAACCACCCTTGATTAGGGTCATGAAGTTTCCCTTCTATATAGTCGTTGTACTGTTTAAAACGCTCTTTCATGATCTCACCCACAATGTCTTCTTGGTGTTCTTTGTAGCCTTCTAAATAGTCCTGAGCGGCTTTTATGAGTGCCACCAAATGATCTAAGGCCGCTTGGAGGGCAGGCGGATAAGCCGCCCCTTTGGCGCTGGTATAGTTGGGCGCGATGGTTTGGTTCCAAGTGCGTTCGTTGTCTTGATAGACTTTCCAAAAGCCATATAATTCCTCGTCATCAATAGCGACAAGGGTGGGAAGCACGGCAATTAACTGTTGTAACAGCATCGTTTTTCCACACTGGTTTTGGCGATCCAAAAAGAGGTAATGCTGTACCTGTTGATACAGCGTTTGCAAGTGTTGGGTACAAGCAGCAGAGAGCGGCACAAGCAAGTCGATTTGTATGGTAAGAACAATGGACTTGGGGAACTACCTTAAAACTAAGCAATTATCTAACAAAAAGCAATTTTAAACATGCTCATTTTACAATAAATAGTTGTACAAATACAAACAGGAAGCCGCTCTTGTTATTAGAACAACTTCCTGTTTACCTAGGTATTTTTTGGGAGGGGTTATAACATCTCCATGCCGACTTTACGGTTAATTTTTCGAACCATGCCGAGCAAAATACGCCCGCTGCCGCCGACTTCTACAAAGTTGTCGAAGCCATCGTCTAGCATTGTTTGAATACTCTGGCTCCAACGCACAGAACCTGTCAATTGGTTGATTAAATTTTGGCGAATGGTGGCTACATCCGTCGTCGCTTTCGCTGTGACATTTTGATAAATGGGGCAAAACGGCGTTTGAAAATCCGTGGACTCTATGGCTGCTTTGAGCTGGGCTTCCGCAGAGGCCATTAGAGGCGAGTGGAACGCGCCGCCTACTTTTAATGGAATGACGCGCGCGCCTTGCTCGGACAAGGCTGCCGAAGCCGCTTCTACGCCTGCTAGACTGCCCGAAATCACCAACTGGCTGGGCGTATTGTAATTGGCAGGAACCACTATTTCGGACAATTCCTGACAAACCCGCTCTACCAATTCTATATCGGCAGTCATAACAGCGGCCATCGTTCCTTCCGTTTCTTCACATGCCTGCTGCATCGCCGACGCGCGTTGAGCGACCAATTGCAACGCCGATTCAAAGGATAACGCCCCACTGGCGACTAGCGCCGAAAATTCCCCTAAAGAGTGGCCTGCAACAGCGGCAGGGCGCTCAGCATCGGTCATTTTCACCTGCGCGGTGATGACAGAATGCAGAAAAATAGCAGGCTGGGTAATTTTGGTTTGGCGCAACGCTTCTTCGCTACCCTCAAACATCACGGTCGCAATATCAAAACCCAACACCTCGTTGGCTTGCTCAAAAAGGCTCTTGGCCTGTGGAGAACTGTCGTATAAATCGCGGCCCATGCCTTCAAATTGAGCGCCTTGGCCTGGAAATAAGTATGCTTTCATAATCTCTATTCTTGTGTATTTTTTGTTCTTATTATAATAGTAATAGGATAACGGGTATTTACTCGACCGCAGTACTAGGTTTTATTAGATCAATACGCCTGCAATAATTGCCGTCAAGAAACAAGCAATGGTACCGCCGACTAAAGCCTTTACGCCAAATTCTGCTAAGGTTGTCCGACGCTCAGGAGCAATCGCCCCAATACCGCCCAACTGAATTCCAATCGACGCAAAGTTAGCAAACCCGCAAAGGGCGTACGTCGCGATGACTTTTCCTTTGTACGTCAAGCTATCTTGTACGGCTGGAATATCGGCGTAGGCTACAAATTCGTTAAGAATCGTTTTCTTACCTAATAATTGGCCTACAATCAAAATATCTTCAGAAGGCGTTCCTAGTATCCAAGCAACAGGCGACATGATAAGTCCCAAAATGTATTCTAAATTGAAGCCGTCAAAACGCCCCTCGGTAGCTTGGCTAACGTACATATTAAGGGTAGTGCGTTGTATTTCTTCGCTACCAAAAGCGAGCTGCCCCACTAAGCTGTTCTTATCGTCGTATAATTCCCAATGTTCAGGAGTCCAAACCATCGATAGACTGTTGTAATTTAGGGTATCGTACATCGGTTCAAACTGTGCCATGCTGATGCTTTGTTCAACAATAGAAAAGACAATACTGTCCTGTCCCGCAGAGCCAACAACCACATTCTGTTGTACAATTTTTGTTAGTTGTTCTAATGGTGGTAAGGAATTTTGGCTCGTGCGAATATAATCGCTGCCTTCTACAAAATTATTCTGAAATAGCGCCAAGCTGTTGTCGGCGGTCGCCCAACCAATCCACTCTCCAAAGGAGCCTTCACACATTACGTTAAGCATTTCTACCAAGGCGACAAAAACGATGAGCATAGCCCCCACATTGACCGCCAATTTGAGACCATCTCCTGTACCGTTAGCAATGGCTTCTAGTAGGTTATCACCAATTTTATCTCTGGGAATATCTAAGGTGGTATCTATTTCTTCTGTCTCTGGATAGAGCATTTTGGCCGCTAAAATTGCAGCGGGTGCCGACATAATCGAAGCGGTCAAGAGATGGCGGGCAAATTCTTGCTGCGCGGCAGGATCATCGCCCCCCAAGAAACCAATAAAAGCGGCTAATACACCGCCCGCAATAGTCGCCATACCACCAACCATGAGGCACATCAACTCCGATTTGGTCATCTTATCCAAGTAAGGCTTGACAATCAACGGCGCTTCTGTTTGCCCGATAAACACATTGGCGGCAGCCGCTAAACTCTCTGCTCCTGACAAGCGCAAGAAACGCGTCAAGACATAAGCAATGCCATAGATAATCCGCTGCAAAATGCCCAAGTAATACAAAATAGAAGAGAGCGCCGAGAAGAAAATAATCGTCGGCAAAATCTGAAAAGCAAAAATATACCCAATGTTGGAAGGGTCTAACAAGCCTCCAAAAACGAAAGTCGATCCCTGTTTGGTGAAGTTGAGAATTTGTACAAACCATCCACCAACGGTATCAAATCCAGCACGGATAAACGGCACATAAAGTACCGCCATTCCAAAGGCAATCTGTAAACCTAAGGCTAAGCCGACTAATTTCCAGTCGATGGCTTTTCGGTTGGCACTTAAGGCGTAAAGTATGGATAACATGACCACGATTCCCAACAGTCCTCTTAAAATATCCTCCATAGATGCGTTATTTTCTTTGAATGCTTTTCTTAGTATCCCATTCCACTTAGAATACTGTTTATCAGTACTTTTAGAAATGTACCTGTTAATAATTTACTCGTATTTAGGTGCTTTTTTTGCCGTCGCTTGTCTTGCTTTTTACAGCTCACCAAGCGCTATGCGTTGCGAAAAGTACTTGTTTTTTGGCAAATGAAGGGCCTAACTTGCTAACTTTTTATTAACAGTATAGACGCATAGGCCGTAGTAAATAGGTAATTGTTAAAAAAATACTAAGACAGTTCTTCGCTTTTTTGCACTATTTTTTTATTATTTATAGTATTATTGTCCTTGAATATTGTGGAGACAACCCCCTGAACCAATGATATCGTGGGTTCCCATCCTTTATTTTTTATTCACCTTACTATACATTAACCGTATGCGTATCTTATTCTTCCTACTCTGTACACTTCCCGTGTTCAGCTTGGCACAAGCGCCCTCCAATGCGCCTGCACAGCAACACGAGCAAGCAGTACAACAACTGCAACAACAACTGCCTCAGGCAACAATTGTTGACCTCAACACCTTAGCGGCTCAGCAAAAACAGGACCAGCGATCCTGTACTACCTGTGCCCAAAAAGCGGCTTTATCCGCCAAAAGTTCTACCGCCAAAAAGACCTTGGCTTCTGAACAAGATCTCTTAGCAGAGCAAGCGCACTTAGGGCGCACGATTCAGCAATTGCGACAAGCGGCGACACCCGATCAAGACTTGCTTTTGAAGTATCTTCGTGCGCTAGAGCTCAATGCCAAGGAGTTACAAGTAGTGCAAGCCCATCAAGTACGCACTGCCAAAACAGCTAAAAAGCGCCGTCAACTAGGACAGTAAGTCCTGCTATTTTCATTCTTTTTTTTCTGAGGAAAGACCAATCGGTAAAGTGATCTTTTCTGCAAAGTTGTCTCTAGTTATAACGCTCCCGCTTCATAAGAGAGCAGCCCTACTATGCAACTTTTAAAAGCCTCCAAATTATGAACTTATTTCGCATCATGCTCCTGCTCTTCCTTGGTGGAATGAGCGGTTGGTTGCACGCGCAAGCCTCCAATTGTGGGGATGCTATTTTTAGCCCCTTCTGTAATGGGATTGCTCAATATCCCGCCAACTTTGATGGCACTGGTCTTGGCAGCGGTCCTCAGGCGCCTCTTGGCCCCAATTACGATTGCTTGGGTACCCAAGGCAATCCCAGTTATTTCTCCTTGACAATTGATCAATCGGGAAGTATTGATTTTATTTTAGACAACACCAGCAACTTAGATATTGACTTCATTCTGTGGGGGCCTTTTTCAAGTGTCAATTCGGCACAAGCAGCCTGTGGTTCGATTGGTCAAGGTGGAACATCGGGAGGCGTAACAGACTGCAGTTACAGTGTGTTAGGCCAAGAACCTGTCTCTATTCCCAACGCGATTAGTGGAGAGGTCTATATTTTGATGGTAACCAATTATACCAATCAAGCTACCAATATCTTTAGTACCTTTAATACAGGAACGGGCTCTGTCGCTTGCCCCTGTGATATTCCTTTTGAAGTAGATACGCTTAGTGTAGCTTTTGGCAACACGGGTTATTTGGTAGATACCATCAATGCTGTGAACCAATTTGTTGTTTGTCCTAATAATACTTTGGGGTTTTCAGTACTTGCAGGTAGCAACCTGAACGATACTTTAAATATTTATGCCCCTTTTACAACAGCTAATAGTGTGTTTGCTAATAATACTATTTTGTCTTTACGCCCTGGTGGCCCAACACGCTTTGACTCTATAGAGGTTTTGACGTTGTTGACACCAACCAACGATGAAATTGGGGTCAATGACTTTACTATAGGCTTACGCAATGATATTTTCACAGGTGGTGTATCAGATAGCACCTGTTTTGATTTTGTCAATGTCCAAGTAATTGTCCCTGGCGTAAAACTTACGGATCGCACTTGTTTGTCCTGGCGAGCAGTTTCAAGTATTGATAGATTCTATTCCGAGCACTTCGCTTCGGTAGTTCTTCTTATAGTTGGCAACAGCTCAGTGGCCCTTCGGTTACTTTTTCTAGTGTCACTAGTCCGAATCCGACTGATTACGGTTCCTACTTCCAATAGTAGTAGTGTTAACGATTCTATCATTTTAGTCGTAGATTATAACTATGGAGGGTTGTGCCCAATGCGGGACACGATGGTTTTACGGTACACTGATTTGACCGTCTCTGCTCTAGCGCTGCCCGATTCTGTTTGTTCAGGCAGCATGACAGCCTTAGATGTTATCTTATCGAATAGTTTAGCAGCACCTATTTGTGATGACTACACGGTTAGTACTATCCCTTTTGCGCCCTTGACAACTACAGGTGGAACAGCAGTTACTGCTTTTAACGCAACTACGACCCTTTTCTCTGCCGATGATGAGGGCATTTCAGCAGCTTTACCTATTGGTTTCAACTTTGATTTTTATTGCAATACCTTTAGCTCCTTCTATATCCATACTAATGGTTTTATCACTTTTGATAACTTGACGGTAGGGCCAGCCTACACGGGTGATCCTCTCCCTTCTGCGGGCGAACCTGAAAACTTGATTGCCATGGGTTGGGAAGATTTAGATATCTCCAATGGAGGAAACATTAATTACTATGTTGTCGGTACGGCTCCTAATCGCCAATTGGTTGTCAACTTAAATGGCGTAGCTAACTGGCTCTCCACAACAGCCACCACTACCACCCAAGCAATTCTATCAGAAGCAGACAACAGCATTGAACTGCATATTAGCAGCATCACGCATACCGCGTCTACAGTAGGTATTGAGAATGGAAATGGTACTTTGGCGCATTTTCCTGCTGTTTATCCACTCGGACAAGCAAGTGGCCCTATCACTAGCGTTGCGTATCGTTTTAAGCCTAGACAAAATGGCCCGTTTTATACGTGGACTCCAGCAGCGACGCTGAACAGCAATACGACGCGCAATCCTATGGCTTCGCCTATTGCTACGACTACTTATAGTGTAGAAGTGACGGACGGCGTTTGTCGGTATGTTGATACCACGACCGTTACGGTGATTAGTAATTTCCCAACTCCTGTCATCACGTGTGACAGTTCCACGTTGACCAGTATTAGTTTTAGTTGGACAGACATCGGGCTCCCCATCGCCACAGGCTTTTATGAATACAGCTTAGATGGTGGCGCTACTTGGGTAGCTGTTGGTAATGCTTTGTCCACGACTATCACAGGTTTAATGGGCAATACTTCGTACACCATCTTGGTTCGTGGTAACGATGGTGCAGGGGGAACTTGCCCTCTTAGTACAGCAGGAACGACTACTTGTACAACAACAAACCCTTCTTGTACGGGAAATCCTGCCCTCAACCTTGCCCTAACCATTACTGATCCTATTTGTAATGGTGATAGTACAGGTTGTGCAAACGTTCTTGTAACGGGTGGCAGTGGCAACAATAATCTCGGTTATAGTTGGTCTACTGGACAAGTCGATACGAACTTGATTTGTAATTTGGCCGCAGGCACGTATAGCTTGACCGTAACCGATACCGTTGGTTCTATGAATCCGCCAAGCAATACCATCGTGTATGCGGAGGACTTTGATGGAGTAAGCAATTGGATACTCAATGTTGCTACAGGTACCAATGGTGCCGATAACAATTTTTGGACGATTAGCAGTGATGAAGCGGGAGAACCTGTTGGTGCTTGTGGAACAGCAGGAGGCCCCAACCAATCTTTACATGTGACTTCTGCCCTCACCCCTACACAGGGAGCGCTATACAATACAGGAGGATTCTGTCCTTTCTTATTCTGTACAGAAACCAATATGCGCGCAGAATCGCCTGCTTTTTCTACCGTAGGCAGTAGTAACATGACCTTTGAATTCAACTACATTGCGGGAGGTGATGCCTTGATTGATAACGCTTCTGTAGTCTATAATGATGGCAGCGGCTGGCAAACTTTGACCAACAGTATCAAATCCACGGTTTGTACTAATGGACAAGGACTGTGGACACGGTACAGTGTCGCGTTACCTGCTAGTTGTGACAACCAACCTGCTGTTCAAGTAGGCATCAACTGGACAAACAATGATGATTTATCAGGTACTGACCCTTCTGTTGCCATTGATTCGGTGGTTATTTCGACCATGCAGGGTGGAATGAGTACCTTTGTTTGTGTCGACTCTCAAACCTTTATTATCAATGAACCGACGGCAGTAGTATTGACCATAGATAGCTTTGCAACGCCTACTTGTGATGGCACAGCGGATGGTTATATTGCTGTTTCTGCTACAGGCGGCATTCCTACTTATAACTACACGTGGAACAACCTCGCAACGGGTGATAGTTTGACTGGATTAAATGCAGGTACTTTTGTAGTAACAGTAGAGGACATCAACGGCTGTTCAGTGGTGGATTCGGTAACCTTGACGGTACCCAATCCGATTGTAATTGCACTAGATAGTGTCAGAAATACCACTTGTACGAATGATGCTGATGGTCAGGTTTTTATTTCGGTAACAGGTGGAACACCTGCCTACGCTTACAATTGGAGTACTGGAGGCACCACTGATAGTATTGGCAATGTACTAGCGGGTACTTATGCGGTGACCGTAACGGATGCCAACGGTTGCTTTATTAGCGATTCGTTTACACTAACGGCTCCCACTCCTGTAGTAATCACGATAGATAGCCTAGGTGATCCTACTTGTACAGGTGCTGCCGATGGTTATTTAGCCGTCTCGGTTACAGGAGGTACTCCTGGCTATAGTTATAGTTGGAGCAACGCGGCCACGAGCGACAGTTTAACAGGGCTTAATGATGGCACCTATACCATTACGGCAACCGATGTCAATGGCTGTAGCGCGACCAATCAAGCCGTTTTAGCCGCTCCCAATCCTATAGTAATTACGATAGATAGCACGGGTAATCCTACTTGTAATGGCTCTGCGGATGGCTACATTGCGCTTACGGCTACAGGCGGCACACCCGCTTATACTTACAGTTGGAACAATACCATGACAAGCGATAGTATTATGGGCTTGATGGCAGGAACATACTCGGTAACCGTGACCGATGCCAATGGTTGTTCCGTGACCGATCAAACGACATTGACAGAGCCGAATCTACTGATCTTAGTCATTGACAGTACGGGTAATCCTACTTGTAATGGCTCTGCGGATGGCTACATTGCTGTTTCCGCAACAGGAGGCACCGCGCCTTTCACTTACCTTTGGAACACAGCTTCTACTAGCGATAGTTTGATTAACCTCAATGACGGTACCTACATGGTCACCGTAACGGATGCCAATGGCTGTACAGCTATGGGGCAAGCCATTTTAAATGTTCCTAATCCGATTGTAGCGACAATTGACAATGTGGTAAATAACAGTTGCGCAGGCCAAGCTGATGGTAGCATTGATGTGACTGCTTTAGGTGGACTAGGCAGTCTCTCCTACTTGTGGAGCAATGGCGCTGTATCGCAAGACTTGGCAAGTGTTGCCGATGGCATTTACACCTTGACGGTTAGCGATGTGAATGGTTGTTTTGTTACCGTTCAAGATACGATTGTTCCAACAGTCCTCTTGACGTTGAGCGACAGCGTAGAAACAGCTTGTGCTGGTGATCCAATTATTGTTCGCCTAACAGCTGGTGGTGGATCGGGTTCTTACAGTTATGATTGGGGCACGACCTCTACTAGTACAAGTGATACGGCTCAATTTGCCCTCGCTTCTACCGCAACACTGACAGTAGTTGTAACCGTAACCGATAACGTAAACGGTTGTACCATTATAGCTACGATTCCTCTGCAAGGTGTTGCCCCCGTATTGGTAACGTTGGACAACATCCAAAACATTGCTTGTGGGGCAACGGCTCCAGGTCAAATTGACTTAACAGTTGTTGGAGGCACAACCCCCTATAACTATGTTTGGTCAGATGCCAGTACTGCTGCTAGTTTGACTTCTACTACAACAGGTAGTTTCTCTGTAACGGTTACCGATGATAATGGCTGTACGGCTACTGCTGGGCCTTTTATTATCGACCAAAACTTAGATGCTGCTGTTAGTATCGATACCATTAATTTAATTACTGCTTGTGATGGACAAGCTACAGGCGCTTTAGTAGCACGCTCTAGCGATCCAAGCACTACCTTTGCTTGGAGCAATGGCAGCAGCGACAGTAGTATTAGTAATTTGGCCGCAGGCACTTACACGGTTGTGGGAACCAATTCATTTGGTTGTACGGATACCGTCAGTGTAACTATTATTGCGCCGACACTTCCAACACTCGATGCCGCTGTGCAGACTGTTGGGACACGCCAAGTTAGTGTTCCGTTGTCTACTAGTGTCACGTTGATTGCAGGTAGTACGGGTTTTGATTACTTATGGACGGCCATTGCCGATCCTGTAACGGGTAATCCTAATATTGCGACCAACAACACCGCCACCACGACTGCTACGCCTGATCCCGCAGGGGATTATTGGTATGTCGTAACCGCCTCGGCAACTACAAACGATACTGTTTGTTCTGTTTCTGATACGGTAATGGTGATGGTGGAGCAACCTTTTGAGGGCGTTCCAAATGCCTTTACTCCTAATGGGGATGCTGTAAACGACCTTTTCCGTCCGACCTTCTTGTCCGACGAAGAAGTCACTACGTTCCGCGTCTTTAACCGCTGGGGACAAGAGGTCTACAATGGAGACGAGAACCACGGCGAAGGCTGGGATGGTACGTACCAGGGAACCGAACAACCGACAGAGGTTTACATTTATGTGATTACCTACAAACGCGCAAGCGAACCGACGGAACGAGAAATTAGAGGAGAAGTTACCCTAATCCGATAAGTCTCTCTTTTTATATAGCATACAAAAACGCTCCTAGAAATATTTCTAGGAGCGTTCTTTTATTATAATGGGAAGGTTATTTTATTGGTAGTGCAACGATCAACCTCAACAGGTAAACCTATATATCGTTTCCTAAACAAAACTACTTAGTTCTGAAAAGGAATAGTTTCGTAATCAAAAGGCAATACCTTAGAATCTTTAACCGTAGACAACGTCATTAAGGTTTTAAGGCGTTCAATTTCTTCGATCTTTGATAAAGTCTTGAATAACAATTGCTCGTACGTTGGAATGTCTTTACAAACTAGAGACATCAAGAAATCTGCCTCCCCTGTGATGATGTAACATTCTACAATTTCTTCAATTTCGCCCACTTTGGCGATGAAGTTTTCCAGAGCATTCTCTTTTTGCCAAGCTAGCGATACCAAAACAAAGGTTTTTACGCTTAGGCCAATAACTTGGGCGCTCACTTGAGCATGGTAACTCTTGATAATACCCGAGCTCTCTAATTTCTTTACGCGCTCCAAAGTTGGTGCAGGAGATAGACCAATTTTCTTAGATAGGTCTAAATTAGTAATCTTACTATTTTCTTGAAGAATTTTTAAAATCTTCAGGTCTATTTTATCTAATTTATGATGTCCAGACATACGTTTGTTATTATGTAAGTTGCTCAGACCTTACCAAGAAATAGTAAACAGGCCTGATGGGAATAAATGACATTTGTTGCTAGAAACAAATATACAATAATATGGCGTTGACCACCCTATTTTACCCTTTTTTAGAAAATTTTATTTGGTTTTCCTATAGAATCATTCTAATAGGCAGGATAATAACTGCTATTTTTCCTTTTATAGAACGAAACTATTGGCGCAGATAAGTCAAGGTATGTCCTTCATAAGGTGCTGGAACCTCTAAACTTAGCCACATTTTTTGCATTTTTTTCTTTGGAATAGACGCGCTTCGACGTGCCCAAAAATCTTGCTCGCTAGATTCAACATAAATTAAGCCAAATCTAGGATTATAAACACTCAAGCATTTTTCGCCCAAGGATTACGCGTAGTCTGCCCATGCGAGCGCGCATAAACGCCCTCCGCTTTGAGGCAGGTATTTTCTCCATCTAACTTTTCCGTCAGCATGATTTCTTGTTGCAATCCCCTCCCAATCCCAACAAACACGGTCGTCATTGGTCACCCCTTTCGAGAAGGGCAAATGGTAAGTGCGGCCGTATTTATCCGTTGCCATGGTTAATTTGTTGAGGGGAAAGCGACTTAGTAAAGTTTATTTTAGGAAGTGTATTTTACAACTTAGTGCCTTGCTTTTTGGTTCCTTTTGCAAGAATTAAGAATCGTTTTTTTCGGAAAGAACAAAATTGCCGTTCTCATTACCAACAATTATCCCATCGAATGATTATCTTGTTGGATAGATAAAAAAGAGTTATAGTTCCAATTCACCGCTTTGTTATTCGACTAAAAACAGGGCAATTTTTACTTATAAACAACTACTATTTAGACACTTAACTTACAACTTATTATAGTTATGAACTCAACAGCGCTCACCATAGGTAAAGCATTTCTATTTTTCATCTTCTGCCTTTTTTGCTTCCAAGCCTGCGACTCGGGAACAGCGGAATTAGAGAAAGAACAATTAATTGGAAATTGGCTTTTTGAAGAAGGAACTATTGATGGTGGAGAAACGGGCATTGAATTGCTCAAAAACCTCAATTTCAACTTTACAGAAACAGAATTTAGTTGTCAAATTCTCTCCATGATGATGCCTGGCTTCTCTCAAACAGAACCGTATACTATTGAAGAACAAACCATTGTAGTCAACGAACAGCTGCGGCTTTTGGTCAAAGAACTAGATGCGGGCAAATTGCGCTTGTCGTTTGACATTGAGGTAAACGGGGTTGCTAGAAATTACGACTTACTATTTTCCAAAGTACTGGGCTAAAAAAATAGAGGGCTCTTTTGGAGCCCTCTATCGAATAGTATTGATTATCTTATAGGTATACTACTTAATCATAATGCCCTTACGGTTGATGATCGGAATGTTCGTAAAATTACTTTCCATAAAACTGCCAGGAACAAAGACGTATTTTTTATCATACATAAACCCATCGTCATTAAAGCTAATCCAATACTCATTGGCTAGTTTAAACAATTCTGAATCCAACGGCTCAATCTTAACGGCCATTTCTGGGCCGATTTCTTCGAAGAAATACCGCAATTGCGTTGTTTCTTTTTTTCTCCTTCAATAGTACCATAGCCGCGCGAGCTTACCAAGACGTTTTTGACCCGATGGTCTTTCAAATTTAGAAAATAAACGTCCCAAAAATTGGGATCCTCTATGCTAGGCAAAGCAGCAATGGCAATATCGGTTACTTTCCTTACGGGAATGTCTTTTTTCATGTTCTTTGTTTGGTCTTTCCAACTTAATTAGAAAATCGCTGTGTTTAGTTAGTTTTATAATACGCCTCCATCAGTTCGGCAAAGTGGCTTTTCAAAGCGTCCTTCACGGCTTCCATGTCGACGGTTTGGCCGAGCTCCTTTTGCATAGACGTTACGGCTTTATCATCAATTCCACAAGGAACAATGTATTCAAAGTAGGATAAATCCGTATTGACATTCAAAGCAAAACCGTGCATAGTTGTCCAACGGCTTAGATGCACCCCAACCGCACATATTTTGCGGGCTCGCTCCGTCTCTCCTTCAATCCACACCCCCGAAAGACCTTTGATACGGCCACTTTCGATGCCATACCTCGCTAACATTCGGATTACCGTTTCCTCTAGAATACGCACATAACGCGCAATGTCGGTAAAAAACTCATCCAAATCCAAAATGGGATACCCTACTACTTGGCCATAACCGTGGTAAGTGATGTCCCCACCACGATTTATTTTATGAAAAGTAGCGGCTTTCTCTTCTAAGCCTGCTGCGTCTAGCAACAAATGGCTTTCCTTACCATTTCTGCCAAGCGTATAAACATGGGGATGCTCGCAAAATAACAAATAGTGAAACTGTGTTTCTTGCTCGTCTTCTGCAGCCTTTCTGTTGTGCAGCTTTCGCTCAATGACTTGCTCAAACAAGCGCTTTTGTAAATCCCACGCCTGTTGGTAAGGCACCACCCCCAAATCTTTGTAGAAAATTTCTTTTCCCATAATCGTTTAACCTAAACTGGCAGTGGCCAATTCTTTTTTAAGGAAATCAATCACATTGACTTCTATAGAATCCACTCCACGCGCCATTGATAATTCATAAGAAATCCAATCGCCTACATGAACGCCATACAACGCCTGCTCGATCAAATTGTCACCGACACAATCTACTTCTAGCACTACAGCGGCCACTTCCCCCATAATTTCTTTATTGATCTCCATGCGTTTTTGGTTGCGCTTGTGGTCGTCTTTGCTTCTGAAAATCACTACAGCAAATTCGCCTTCCTGTTTTGTCCAACCCACCAATTCGTTGTGGTTCATCTCAGGGATAACGTGGTGTACCGATAGAATTTTAGAATTCTCATTCAATTGTTGGCGGAAACGCAAAGCCACCGCGCCCATTCGTTCCGTGGCATAAATAACAGGGAAACGGCCTTCCAAATGACGGGTCAATTGCTTGGCAGTGGTATGAATCAACGCTTGATTTTCTTCTAACAAAGCAATCGCACTTTTCAAATCACTCAAACAACTATCGGGTGCAAAGCCAAAAAAGTTGAGAATGTACAGCTGCTGCACCAAGGAATACCCCAAGCACGTTCTAGGCGGCTGCCCTGAATTGGGCACTTTGATGTAATCCAAGCCCAGCTCTTCGGCTATTTCGACCAACTTGCCTCCTGAAGAGATGCAAACAATCTTCGCGCCGCGCGCCCGCGCTTGCTCAAAAGTTCCAAGCGTTTCCTCCGTATTTCCCGAGTAAGACGAGACAATCACCAAAGAGTGCTGCCCCACATAAGCAGGCAATACATAGCCTTTGCAGGAGAGCATTGGTACGGAACAAGTATCTTGTATAAATTCTGCTGCAAATTCGCCCCCGATGCCTGAGCCACCCATACCCAGTACCACGATGTTATGCAGTGCTAGGGGGTGTTTCGTAAATTTTGCTTGTCGTCCAATCTCCATTGCTTCTTTAAGCTGCTTTGGAAATTCTTGGATAAAAACATTCATCATAACTTTTTATTTTTTTAGGTGTATACACGTATATTTTCGCGGCGTCTAAACTGTTGGCTCCTGTCATTCTCCATTAGCAATAGGTCATCACATAAACAACCCAATCCCTCTCTTTCTCAAAAAAGAGGCTACCGCAAGCAAATAGCTGCTCCCCAACCATTCTAACAAAGCAAAATATTTTATATCTTGTCTTCTGTTATTGCTTCAAGGCGAACAATAAATCATCTTTCTAAACAGCTCAGGACAACTCTGCAATATACTATTTTTTATGGCGAACCACAATGATTTAGGTGATTTGGGCGAAGGTCTAGCCAAGCGCTATTTGCAGCAACTGCATTACCAAATATTGGCTCAAAACTGGCGTTGGGGAAAAGCAGAAGTCGATTTAATTGCTTACGACCGCGACGTATTGGTTTTTGTAGAAGTCAAAACACGCCGTTCAGCCACCTTTGGCCCGCCCGAACTGGCCGTCAATGCCAAGAAACAACAACATCTGTACGATCTAGCCACGGAGTATATGTACCAACTCCAACACGAACAGGAATTTAGATTTGATGTCATTGCTATTGTCCTAGAACCGACCCCCGAAATTCGACACTTCCCTGATGCTTTTTTTCCCAATTGGATGAGCAACAACGACTTCTAATGTTTAAGGTCTTCTTTGAGCAAGTTGGGAAACTTTTTCTTAAATCGATTTAAACGCGGAATAGAGACGTTTTGGATATACGATTGGTTGGGATTGCGGCGTTCAAAATCTTGATGATACTCCTCGGCCTTCCAGAATTTGCTCAAAGGCTCAATTTCTGTGGCAATTGGTTCACTGTACTGGCCAGAGGCCGCTAAGTCTTTCTTAAATTGCATCGCCATCTCGCGTTCTTTGTCATTGGTATAAAGAATCATAGATCGGTATTGCGTTCCGAAATCAGGAGCTTGTCCATTGACGGTAGTGGGATCATGTGAGCCATAATATACCTTCAACAACGTTTCATAGTCGATCACAGCAGGATCGTAATACACTTCGACCGCTTCGGTGTGTCCTGTTGCTCCTGCACTCACCTGTTGGTAAGTAGGATTGGCCTCATCGCCGCCTGCGTATCCTGAAACGGCTTCTTCTACGCCTTTGACCGATTCAAAAATAGCTTCTACACACCAAAAACAACCACTTGCAAAGTAAGCCTTGCTCAAGTTTCCTAAGTTTTTCTCTGAGCGATTCGCGACAGTTTCAGCACTTATTTTGGCATTATTCGTAGTAGTGGTGTCGTTATTTTTGGGAGAGCCACAAGCGATTGCCAAGCAAGCCACAGCCATTATTAATACTGATTTCATAAGCGGAAAATAGTCTTTTGTTCGTAAATAATTGATGACCTTTTTTAAACAGAGTAAGCCCATAAAGGTTCTGCTGATCCTTTTATCACTGCTTACGCGCTGCTCTTTACAGAAAATGCCCTTATTATTCAAACGATTACAACTGTGCCGCCACAATACGGTCTTTTCCATACATATCCTGAAAGACTTGACAACTTCTATACCCCTGTTCTTCAAATAATTGCGACACTTCGGCTCCAAAATTCTCGTGAATTTCTACATACAACCATCCTTCTTCGTACAACCTTTTTTTTCCTATATGGGCTAGTACTTTGTAGAATTGTAAGGGATCACCATCGGTCACAAAAAGAGCTAAATAAGGTTCGTGTTCCAAGACATTTTCCCGCATTTTAGGCTTATCAGAGGGAGGGATATAGGGCGGATTACTAACGATGAGGTCATATTGGGGTAAGATAACCGTTTGTTCTGAGGCTAGAATATCTAATTCTAAGAAGAGCACTTCGACCGCATTCGCTAACGCATTTTGCTGCGCAATAGCCAAAGCCTCTGGGCTAATATCAAGTGCCGTAATACTGGTAGAGGGTAGGTTTTTTTTGAGGGTAATAGCAATGCAGCCACTTCCTGTCCCGACATCCAAAATATCCAAGGGTTGATTCTCGTGGCGTTTGATAATAAAATGTACCAACTCTTCCGTTTCTGGTCGGGGAATCAAAACAGCTTCTGCCACATAAAAATGCAAGCCATAAAAATCAGCTTTGCCCACCACATACTGCCAAGGGCGATTTTGCTTCAACTCTTGCACGACTCGCTCAAAAATAGTTTGTTCCTTGGCATCCCAATAGCGCTGTGCAGCCACCTCATCAATGGGTTGAAACAAGTCTTCAAAGATATAAGTAGCAATGGTATTGGCTTCTCGGGCTGGATAAATTTCTTTTAGAGTACTGTTTAAATACTTGAAGTGGTCTCCTGCAGTTTGGCAATTTTCTAATAGCAAATCAGTGGTCGTTTAGTGGATAAATAATCTCCTATAAAGTAATTTACTCTGCCGTAACGGTCAATTCCACACGGCGGTTCATTTGTTCCTGAATAGGATTGCTGGCCATAGGATGAATCATTTCCGAATTCCCATAGCCTTTATAAGATAAACGGCTAACATCAATCCCTTGTTCTACTAAATAATCGTAAACTACCTTAGCGCGAGCCTCTGACAACTTAAACGAAGAAGAACTGGGCAGTACAGGGGCTTGATTGGGCTTGTTGATATGCCCCCCTATTTCAATACTCAGGTTATTATTAAAATCCATAAAACCTGCCAAACCTTGCAAAGCTTTTTCAGAAGAAGGCAGGAGCAAGGGGGTTCCACTCTGAAAAAACAAATCACTCAGCGCCATTTTGCCGCCAACAATTGCCCGTTCCAAAGAAAAATTAACAACTACCTGCTGCCCTTGCTTGGTAGGCGCTACTTTAGCAATAAAAAAATGCCCTTTAGAATAAGCCCTAACTTCAACATTCGTTTCCTTAAAAGTGGTGTAAATATAACGTCCTGCACTGTCGGTTTCGATGGTATCTTGCCCTGCTAAAGAATTGAATACCACCCGCGTTTTTAACGGCTTTTGCGTTTTAGCATCCATCACCGTTCCCAAAATAGTACACAAACGCGCGTCGATGTCTGGCGGAATATATGGCTCGACTACATCAATACTCACCCGACGATTAAACGCCCGCCCATCTGAAGTCCGATTGTTTTTGAGTGGAATATATTCTCCGTAGGAATCAATTTTGAGCTGTATAGAATCTACTCCCTCCATTGCCAACACTCGATAAACAGACTTCGCACGGCGATCTGATAGCACTTGATTGGCCTCGTAACTTCCCAAAGAATCCGTATGTGCCTGAATCCAAGCACGACGATCGGGCGCTTCGTTGAGCAACTCGGCGACTGCTTTCAACTTTTTGCTATATTGCGGTGTTATCTTGTCCGAACCTGAACGAAAGAAGATGGCTTCTCGATCAATAATTCGAAATTGTTGGCGTTGAGCCGAAACTAAGGCCGTGTTGCCTAATAACCATATTATAATGCAGACTATTGTAGAACGCATAATTTATTTTTATAATTTCTAGTATAACCTTGTCTCTCCAAAAGTAGTCTACAAAGCTCCGCGAGTAAATTATTATCTTATATTTCATCACTCTATCTTTTACCATGAATTTTAATAATGGCTATATAGAATCCTCTAAATTAGTTGATTTTTATTAAAAACGACATATTGACCACTTAATTCCTTATTATTACGGCAGAACAAGCCGTCGATTTCGACACATTTTCTCTCAATAATTATAATACTATGACTACCGATCAATTCAAGGAACTTCAAGGCCAGCTGGGCATGTTAGGGAGGTATCTTTGACGTTGCCCATATACGTTCTCAAGTAGAAGAAGAAAAAAAACACACTTTTGATCCCAATTTTTGGGAAGATCCACAGCGCGCCGAGCGCATTTTGAAAAGTGTAGGCGAAAAAGAAACCTTACTCAAACGCTATGAAAAAGCCGAGCAAACCGTAGACGACCTAGAAGTCTTGTACGACTTTTTTGAAGCGGGTGAAATTCCCGAAACGGAAGTGGAAGCGCAATACCTAGAAGCACAAACCGTCCTAGAAGAGCTTGAATTTAGTTCTACTCTCAACCAGTCCGAAGACCGCTTGGATTGCCTATTAAAAATTCATGTAGGCGCAGGGGGAACAGAAAGCTGCGATTGGGCAGGCATGCTTTTGCGTATGTATACCATGTGGGCCGAAAAATCAGGCCGTGCTGTCAAGCAATTAGATTACCAAGCAGGTGATGTAACAGGCATCAAATCAGCTACCTTAGAAATTGTAGGCGATCACGCTTATGGCTGGCTCAAGGGCGAAAATGGCGTTCATCGACTGGTACGTCCCAGTCCTTTTAATGCGCAAAATAAGCGACAAACTACCTTTGCTTCAGTCTTCGTTTTTCCAATGGTAGACGATTCTATCGAAATCGAAGTCAATCCTTCTGATTTAGAATGGGATACCTTTCGTGCCAGTGGTGCAGGTGGACAACACGTCAATAAAACAGAATCGGCTGTCCGCTTACGACACTTGCCCTCGGGTTTGGTGGTCGAGTGCCAAGAGCAGCGCTCCCAACACAAAAACCGCGAAAAAGCTATCAAAATGCTTAAATCGCAGCTTTACCAATTAGAAATTGAAAAACAAAATGCGGCACGAGCAGAAATTGAAGAAGGGAAAATGAAAACCGAGTGGGGTTCTCAAATTCGCTCTTATGTTTTGGATGATCGCCGCATCAAAGACCACCGTTCCAACCACTTGACCCACAATATCAAACGCGTCTTAGATGGCGATATTGATGATTTCTTGAAAGCTACCTTGATGGCAGCTAAAAATATTCAATAAGCGATTCAGGCCTGCTCCTTTCTTTGAAATCCTATATTGGAGGACTATCTGGAGAATAATTCGTAACGCCTTAGAATAGCGCCGCATAACTTTGTTATACGGCGCTGTTTTCTATTCTTCCTCTTTATTGTTCTCCAACTGATCAAGTTCATTGATTGTGTCGGGGTATTTTTCTGCGAGGAGTTGTTTCATTTTCTCTAGGGCAGCGATGGCGGCGGCTGCTTCTTCTTTGGCTACGGTTGCCTTCTTTGGCTACGGTTGCTTCTTTTGGCTACGGTTGCTTCTTCTTTGGCTACGGTTGCTTCTTCTTTGGCTACGGTTGCTTCTTCCTTCGCTAGCTGTGCTTGCTCTTTGTTAATTTGTGCCTCGCGATGTGCATCATCTAGAACTTTTATCACATCGTGTTCTAGTTCTAATGTTCTTAAGATATCCTCATCCGTCACTGCTTTACGTAACCGCAAAGTTAATTTCTCTAGCAACTCATGATTTTCCACTTCCTCATTAGGAATTTCTAACACTTTATGATCTCCAGTTCTATAGGTCTGATTAAAAATACTCAACACCCTTTCTAGTTCAGTTCTTACCTGTCGCTCTAGTCTAGGTATTTGTATGACATAACTATCGTGTGTTAATTTTTCTACGAATTCTTCTTTAGTATTCATAGGTTCATTAGTCATCAAATCTAAGTAGATTCTATTTACTTTTAGAATGGGAGTATCTACATTTTTCAGACGAAAACCTAAGAAATAGATTGTAATAATAGGTAGTCCATCTGCTTTTTGGGTCTCGGTATCAGGAATATCTGCTTGAAGATAATTGTTGCCCAAATATTTGCGAAAACGCATAATATCACCTAATTGATGTGCCTTTTGTAACTCAATCAATATTTTTTTGCGAATACCTTCTTCTGTCAAAATAACCGCCTTAAAATCTAAGCGTAGGATAAGAATCTCATACTCTTTTGCCTGAAGTGTAGATTCGGTTGTTCGAGTAGTCAACTCTACAATTTCCTCTCCTATTATCTTAGAGAGTAACTGACGAGCGAGTTCTACGTCTTCTAATAAATATTTGAAAATAGTGTCGTAAATGGGGTTAGCCAATAGCATGTGTACAAGGAGTTTAAAACTAATAAATACAATAAGTTAGAAAGTAGTTGAGATAACAATTATAGCGAATATCGAACCGCCGTTATCTAAACCTATTGCATCAATTTTACGAGCCCTCTTCAAAAAAAGTTGCCTTTTTATTCAAAAAGTATAGCATAAGTAGTCTTTAACTACTAAAGTAGTTACCTTTTTTCCTCTTCCTTCTTATACTTATTCTTCCCCTTCTTCTCTTTCTCTTTTCCCGCTACCACAATGACAATCTCGCCTTTTGCTTTGAGCGTTTGGTCGGCGACTTGTTGAATAAGTTCGGTCAAGGTACCACGAGCGTACTCTTCATAGAGTTTAGAGAGTTCGCGACAGACCACGGCTTGGCGATCAGGGCCGCAGTGGTCGGCAAGCTGTTGGAGGCACTTGTCTAAACGGTGGGGCGATTCATATAAAGCGACCGTACAAGGGAGTTCCGACAAGTATTCTAAGCGGGTTTGTCGTCCTTTTTTGTGGGGTAGAAATCCCTCAAAATAGAAGCGGTTGCAAGGCAGCCCCGAACCGACTAAAGCGGGAATAATGGCAGTAGCCCCTGGCAAACACTCAACCCGTATTTGTGCCTCTACACAAGCCCGAACCAGCGAAAAACCTGGATCAGAAATGCCAGGAGTCCCCGCATCAGAAATAAGCGCCATCGTACTGCCCTCCTGTAAGGCCTTAACCAAACCTTCAGCAGCGTGGTTTTCGTTGTGGGCATGGTGAGCCCGCAAAGGCGTGGTAATCTCGTAGTGTTGCAATAATTTTCTAGAAGTGCGCGTATCTTCAGCTAAAATAAGATCCACTTCTTGGAGTAAACGCAAGGCACGCAAGGTAATATCTTCTAAATTACCTACAGGGGTAGGAATGACGTACAACATACAGCAATTAAATTTTGAGTAGGTTCTTTTTTAGTGGCGCGTAAATGCCTCTGCTATTCTGATAAGGAATAGTGGTCTTAACTAAACTGCAATTTCGCTAATTGATTGTAAACCCCCGCTTCCTTGGCAACCAATTGCTCGTGCTTGCCCTGCTCCACAATCTGCCCATCTTCTAAGACATAAATACAATCTACATCGCGTACTGTTGCCAGACGGTGTGCAATAATGATGGAGGTACGGCCTTTCATCAAGCGGTTGAGCGCCTCTTGTACCACGCGTTCTGATTCGGCATCAAGCGCAGAAGTCGCTTCGTCAAGCAATAAAATAGCAGGATCTTTGAGCAGCGCTCGGGCGATAGCAATGCGTTGACGTTGTCCACCTGACAACTGCACGCCTCGATCTCCTACAATGGTAGCTAAGCCCTCAGGAAAGCCTTCAATAAATTCCCAAGCATTGGCTTGTTTTGCCGCTTCAATGATTTCACCTTCGTTGGCTTCTTGCTTGCCATAGGCAATGTTCTCACGGATGCTTCCGCCAAATAGCAGTACATCTTGTGGAACGATGGCAATGTTTTTTCGCAGTTGTAAGAGGTTATAAGCGGATAAAGGTTGTCCATCCACCAAAATTTGCCCGCTCTGCAAATCGTATAAACGCAGCAACAGCTTAACAATGGTAGACTTTCCGCCACCCGATGCGCCCACTAAGGCAATTTTTTCGCCTGCGCGAATATCAAGGTTAATTTTATTGAGAATGGTTAATTCGGGACGACTGGGATAACTGAATTCTACTTGATCGAATTGAATGTGGCCTTTAATGGCTAGTGCAGGCAATTGTTCGTCGATACTTAGCTCTGAAGGCGTATCCAACAATTCCATAATGCGTTCTGAAGCTCCAATAGCGCGCAAGAGTTGCGTGTAAAAATCGCCTAAACTTGCTACCGCTCCACCAATAATTGCCGTTAAGGTTATAAAGGTCACCAACTCCCCCGGATTCAATTGTCCTGATTGTACCATAGTGGCTCCCCACCAAAGCACAAAAAACATCGCTCCAAACAAAGCTGTTATAATAAAGACAATAAATAACCCACGAATACGAGCAAAACGAAGGGAAATATGCACCACGTCGTCTACAGCTTTTCCATAACGCTGGCGCTCCCACCATTCATTGGTAAAAGATTTGACCACTGAAATAGCCTGCAATGTTTCTTCTAAAATTGTACTGGTTTCGGCTAATTTATCTTGGCGTTGTCGAGAGAGCTTGCGGATATAGCGACCAAAAAACAGCGCTAAAATAATGACTACTGGAAACGTAGAAATCATAACCAGCAACAATTGTGGAGCCATCCAAGCCAAGTAGATGAAGCCAACCAACAGAATAATAATTTGGCGAATGAGCTCCGCCAAGGTAATCGACAACACATCTTGCAATTGTTGTACATCTGCCGTGCTTCGGCTGGTTAGTTCTCCTACTCTATTTTGGTCAAAAAAGGCCGTGGGTTGAGTAATTAAGCGGTCGTAAAGCGCCTTGCGGATATCGGCCATGCCTTTTTCACTGACATTGGCAAACAGCAATACCCGAAAATAAGAGGTCAGGGCTTGTAAGAATAGAATCACGACCAACACCATACCTACATCAGCGAGGGTGTAGCCTTCTTCAGATTCTCCCGTGGCAATGTCAATCAACTCCCCTGCTGCCGCAGGAAAACCCATGAACACCGTGCTACCAATAACCAAAAAGACCAAGCCGCCAAAAAACGACCAGCGGTAAGGTTTGAGGTAAGCTAATATTTGTTTGGCCTTAATCCAGCCATCTTTGCTAATCTTGGGACGCTCTGTTCCAGCGCTTTTCCGTCTAGCCATAGTCTTTTTCTACGCGTTGTAAGGAAGTAATTCAAAATATCTTGAAAAGCAATTTTTGTTGTAGACCATAGATTCTGCTGCTACTAAAAAAGCTTACCGCAAAGATACCATTATTAGCCGCTAATTCTGTCAATCCGTCGTCAACTTGTGGCACAGGGCAACAAGCGATGAACGAGTCCTTAGTAAACGGCACAAAAAAAGTTCGTCTTCCCAAACGTACTTTAGGAGGACGAACCTTGTATAGTCGTGGACGTTACCGCCCTTATTGTTCTCAATGAAACCTAGTCTATCTATCTGATCTGGCCATCTCCTGTTGGAGGAGGAGCAATAGGTGTCGTTGCAGGCGCAGATTGTTGTGTTGTTGTATTAGTCGTGTTAATTTCTTCCCCAGCAGTCTCTGATGGACCACCCTTAAAGAATACACCTGTCACTAAGCACAAGCCCAATAAAGCAGAGGCCAAGCCCCAAGTTATCCGCTCTAACATATCGCTAGAGTTAGCGGCACCCATCACTTGATTAGCTGCTGCACTACCTCCAAAAGAAGAACTCAATCCACCCCCTTTAGGGTTCTGAACCAAAATCACCAAAATCAACAAAACAGAAATAAAGGCGATCAATATGGTCAATAATAAAACCATGATTTTGTAATGTTTTCTTATAAAGCTGTTGTTACAACTTCAATATTAATTAAATAACAATGCCCGTTATCAAGCATAATCCTAATAATGTAAAAGCAAGGCTCCAAGTTGTCCGCTCTAAGAAATCGCTGGCACTAGCTGCCCCCAAAAATTGGTTGGCAGTAGCAGAATCGCCCAAAAGCGTTGTTGACGTATTTCCCTTAGGATTTTGGATCAAAATCACCAAAATTAATAAAAAGGCTACTAAGGCAATAGAAACAGGAAGTAATACTAACATCTCTTGTTTTGTTTTAGTGGCTTAATAATTCCCCAAGGAAAGTCAAGTGGTCGTGAACGCTAGGTCATTTGCTTTTATGAGGTTTCTACAAAATAGCTTCTTATCATCCATCTCCTCTAAGGAAAACGCTATGCTTGTAAGGTGGCTATTTTATCTGCAAATAAACGACTTTTTTCGGGAAACTTCAAACTTAGTGCGGCATACATTTTAATTGCCTTACTATTTTGTCCTTGAGCAGCTAATAAATCCGCTAACCGTTCTGATA
Source organism: uncultured Saprospiraceae bacterium (assembly GCA_963837355.1). Lineage (GTDB taxonomy): Bacteria > Bacteroidota > Bacteroidia > Chitinophagales > Saprospiraceae > Aureispira. The sequence goes on from CAWIMY010000003.1 coordinate 83,229, forward strand.
CTACACTCTCTTTTTCCGCCGTACTATCGTCTTCTACTTCTTGCCATTCGCGCTCTTCCTTCGACTCTTTGCGCTCATTCAAGCTTTGCAAAAAACTATTGGTTTGCTGCATAAAAAAGTCAAATACATCAGGTGCTGGAGCCACAGGAGCCTCGACTTCTTCTAGACTTTTTTCTTCTGTGTCAACGACTACCTCAGGGGGCAATACTGCAGCGGGAGTTTCCTCTGCTACTGCTTCAGTCGTTTCCAAAAAGTCAAACATATTCTCATCAAATACAGGAATACGTGATAATTTGAAGGGCTTTTTAGCCAACGCATCTTCCTCTGTGCTTGTTTCTGTGCTTTTGGAAGCAGCCGAATTATTCAACCATTCTTCGACAGGCATCGCACTCCAATCCTCTTTTCCCTGTTGCAAATCGGGATTGGATAAGGCCAAATCACTAGCCGTAATGGCTGCTTGGAAGGCCAAGATGGGTGGATTTTCGGATACCTTGTGGGCATAAAGTGGCGGCGGCTCCACCAACAAGACTTCTTGCTCAGGCGGGTTATCCGAAGCGGCCAAAGGAATTACCGTTGTTTCTGCATTGGCGACGACAGAGGTATTTAGAAAGTCGTATAACCGACTGCGATTAACGGCATACATGGAAGCCAGCATCAAATGCCGATTGAAGGCCACGTGCCGATCGTTTTTATATTTTTTGAGTAACAACATACGTAGCCCATTACAGTAGGGATATTGCAGCAACAACTGGTCGAGCTGTTCATAGCTCCACTCCTGTAGTTGACTCGGCTGGGTAAGTAGTTGTGTTAATTCTTTTGTGGTCATAATAATTTAGTAAGACAGCTTACTACAAAGATAGTATTTTCTCTTCAAAAAGTAACGAAGGAATTTGGCGGCCTTAATTCTAAAGCACTACTTCTTTGTATCCAAATAAATAGCGAATGCTGTCTTCAAAAAAATACATCCCAAAACTCAAAGCAATAATGGGAATGGAAATTCCAATTAAGTTGCCTACAATGTATTGACGCTCTTTGATGTTGGTCAGGGCTAACGTGTAACCGACAATAGGCGATAATTGCACCAAAATACGCAGCAAAATCAAGGTGCGAATAGGACGGGTTTCTACCTCAGCGAGCAAATTGCGTACTGTTGGATTGGTGATTTCTGATAGGGCTTTTCCGCCAACTTTTCGACCGATAACAAACGTAGCCCAAGCGCCCAGACTGGCTCCAATATAAGCAAATAGTGCCCCCTGCCAATAACCAAACAGTAAGATGGCCAACAATAGAAACGCTGTGCCAGGTACATTGAGAACCGCAGAGAGCATAAAGAGGCCAATGAAAATAAAGATGCCCCAAAAGCCTGTTTTAGCCACCATGTATTGCATGTTCTCTAGACTAATCCACGTCCCAACTACCGTATATTTGACCAACAGCACACAGCTGACCAAAAAAGCCAACAATAGGCCTAAGCGCAACAAACTTTTCCGTTGCCGTTGTTTTTTATTATTTTCAAAAGGTATGGTCATAGCCAATAATAGATAGTGAAGTGAGTAGGGCAAAGCTACTAAGATAACAATTTTAAAAACCTTTTTGTGATTTAGCGTAGTTCTTTTCTATTCTTTACAAGAAAAATTGCATCGTAATGCGACTGGTCTATCCCCCTTCTATAAGGTAATTAAAGCCCGAATAAGTCGCGCAACCACACCAAAACAACTTCTTGAAAATAAACACTTTGAAAAAGAAAGGTGCCGCCTAGAATAATGGTCATTGGAAAAATCATCGCCAAGCTATTGGCCACCAAAAACTGGCGGCTTTTCATGGGGGTTAAGGCTAACGCATAGTTGACTACAGGCGATAAAAGCATAAACACGCGCAGCCAGCAAACGGTTTGAATGGGATGGGTTTCGATGCGCAGCAGTGCTTTTTGGAGCCGTTTGTTATTAATTTCTGACAAACTTTGTCCCCCTAAGAAGCGCGCGATCCAAAAGTTAACTAAGGCACAACCAACCGCGCCACTATAGGCCAACACCGTTCCCCAAAAATAACCATAGGTCAGCACAGCAAAAATCACAAATACGGCTCCAGGTACACTCATCAAGGTGCCGATCAAAAAAACCAACAAAAACAACAGTAAGCCCCAGTTGTCCGCTTCTTGTACCAATCCCTGTAACACCTCCAAGTCAAAATACATCCCTAGAGCTGTATATTTGGCAAGTGCCAACAAGCCCAGCATCACTGCTAGGAGAAAGCTTAAACGCCCGATCAATTTTCGCTTGGGGTTGTTCATGGACAAGAAAGATACCAATAAAATAAGGGCATTAAGGTACTATTATTTCTTAATGTTATAGCGTCTATTTCAAAAGGATTCTACTTTTACTCCCTGCTTTTATTTGTTTGGGGTAACATAGAACTTGTTTTTAGAACAAGAACAAACGGGGCTATTTTTTGCCTTCTCCAGTACTGATAAGCAGAAGTGGCCTGATTTTTTCGCCCTTTTCTATAATCAAGGTTCATTTTGCTACTAAAATGCCGTCTGTGAACGTTATAAATAGTAGTGCCCCTTTTGAGAATACGCCCGCACACAACAGCCACCTTACACAAAAGCGCTATTTGGCTAGCATATTGCTAGCAAAAAATCGTATCTTTGCAGTGTGATCCCAGCAGGGTTGCTGCTTCATTTTTGCCAACGCACAAAAAACGGTTATGAATAAGATTATTACGTTAGACGAGTTCATCATTCAACGTCAGAAAGATTTTCCATTCGCTACAGGAGAACTTTCGGGCCTCTTGCGCGACATTGGATTGGCGTCCAAAATCATTAGCCGCGAAGTGAATAAGGCAGGCTTGGCAGATATTTCGGGGCAGGCAGGTACCTCCGCTAATGCCTCAGGAGAAGAAGTTCAAAAACTAGATGTATTAGCAGACAATTTACTAATCTCTTGTTTGCAAAATAGTGGTGAATGCTGCGGCATTGCCTCCGAAGAAAACGATACCTATGTCCCAATTGAAAGCAGCTTAAATGCCAAATACGTTGTCTTATTTGACCCCTTGGATGGATCGAGTAATATTGATGTCAATGTGTCTATCGGAACTATTTTTGCCATTTACCGCCGCATCTCTGACGATGGCGCTTGCCAATTAGAAGACTTTTTACAAGATGGGGTAGAGCAAGTAGCCGCTGGTTATGTTTTGTATGGCTCTTCGACGATGTTGGTTTACACGACAGGTAACGGCGTTAATGGTTTTACCTTAGATCCTTCTATCGGAGAGTTTTGCCTATCGCACGCCAATATGCGCATTCCCAAAAATGGCACTATTTACGCCGTCAACCAAAGCGCGTTCCGTCATTTTGAGCCTTGTGTACAGACCTTTGTAGAAGAATGTATGGATTGCGATTGTGCCTTCCGTTATGTGGGTTCTATGGTGGCAGATGTTCACCGCACACTCATCAAAGGGGGTATTTTTATGTACCCCGCTACCACCAAAGCACCAGAAGGAAAGTTGCGCTTATTGTATGAATGCAACCCGCTGTCCTTTATCATCGAACAAGCAGGCGGACAAGCGACCAATGGCCACCAACGCATTTTAGAACTCGAAGCGACCAAATTGCACCAACGCACACCAATTTATATGGGCTCGCCCAATATGGTTAGCCGTTTGGAGGCCATTAAAGCCGAACACCAACAAAAAGTGATGGCTTAAAGTAAGCCCTTATTCTACGATATAAAACCTCTATTCCGAATCTACTATGGAATAGAGGTTTTTGGGTTTAAAAACGACTATTTTGAGTAGGCATTGACAAGCTTTTGCTCCTTTTGGAACGCGAGGAGATTCTTGATTAGAATTCGTTTTTTATTCTTATACTACTAGTGTACAGGGTACGAATTGTATTCAACTGACGGTTAGCCCCTTCCAAAAACAACCCTTATTCCATCCCTTCTTTTACAATTCAACGTGTAAGGATTACTTTTTTTCAAGGCTTTTTTTGTAATTTAAGAACCCAAGCCACTTTAGATCAGCCTTCTATCGTCTCACCCTCTCAAAAATAATGTCATGATAAGTTCCCTCCTTTCTACGCTCCAAAAAGGCTTTTTTTGCCTCGTTTTCTTATTGCTGCTCTCTCCTATTTTTGCCCAAGACAAAGCCGAACAAGCCAAAACACTTGGCCGAGAAGCCATTCAAAAAATGGACGCGGGTGAGATTGCGGCTTCTCTAAAGTTATTGGCGAAAGCCCAAGCCTTAGATCCCGAAAACATCGATTATCCTTACGAAATCGCTTATGCGCACTATCTCAATAAGGACTATCCAATAGCTATTAAACTACTCAAAAAATTAATCAAACGCCCTACGGCCAACGATCGGGTGTACCAAATGTTGGGCAATGCATATGACATGAACCAACAAGCACCCAAAGCCATCGCAGCCTACAATGAGGGCTTGAAACGCTTTCCTAAATCAGGGATTTTATACTTGGAGCGCGGTACGATGGAAGCGATGGCCGAACGCTATAACGACGCCTTACAATATTATGAAAAAGGCATTGAGGTACAACCAACCTTTCCTTCTAATTACTATCGGGCGGCACAGATTTATTTGAGTTCGAGCGAAAAAATTTGGGGCTTTCTCTACGGAGAAATTTTTATGAATTTGGAGCCAACCAGCGCCCGCACCGCAGAGATTAGCAAGCGCTTGTACGATGCTTATACCAGTAGTATTCAAATCAAAAAAGGAGATAAAGAAAACGAACAGTCTGCTACCATTAATGTCTGTGCCAATATCCTTGTCGTGTCTGATGACTTTGACACTGAAGAACGCTTGAAAATGCCCTTTTGTATGCTTTATGGGACGACGTTGACCCTCAGTGTAGCCTTGGAAGAATCCATCGACCTAACTGGCTTATGCAATATTCGAGATAAATTCGTCCACTTATATTACCAACAGGGGCATGACAAAGAGTATGACAATTTACTTTTTCGTTTTCAAAAAAGTCTGAAAGAGCAAGGGCATTTTGAAGCTTATAATCATTGGGTTTTGATGAAGGGCAACGAACCCGCTTTTGGAGCTTGGCTAAAAGATCATGAAACGGAGTGGGAAGCTTTCACAAACTGGTTTTCTGACCATCCAATTTCTTTAACGGAAGAAAATTATTTCCATAGCAGCCAATACTAGCCATCGCTTCCTTTTTTCTAATAAAGATACGGTACAGACACCAAAAACGGAAAAGCTTGCATCTCTCTTAGTAACCGTCCAAATAACTGTTGCAACAGACGACCCGTTCCCTTTTTGGATGGAATAACCATTTATTTTCTAAAAAAACATAAGAACTAGCAGGACCTTGTTATGCCTTTATCCAAGCTGTTTCTTTTTCAATACCACTATTATGAGCATCACGAAACCAAAGTTACTGACCGCCCTTCTAGTCTGCGCTGTTTTGGGCATTAGTTGGGCAGGCAAAACCCTTTATCAATCGGACTTATTTTCTAATAATCCTTTTCTAAAAAAGTTGGCTGCCCAATTGAGTATCTTTCAAGAGACAACTGCCGAAGAACGTGTTTATTTGCATTTTGATAAGCATTTGTATGAGCCAGGCGAGGATATTTGGTTTAGCGCCTATGTCCGCGATGCCCATAGCTTTGAGGCCAGTAAGAAAAGTGAAGTGGTTTATGTAGAATTTTTAAGCCCCAAAGGCAGCATTGAGCAAAGCCTAACGCTCCTTGCGCAAACAGGACAAGCCAAAGGCACTTTCGCCCTCCCTGAGAGCATCAAAGGTGGCCTTTATACCGTCAAAGCCTATACCAACTGGCAAAAAAATAGCGCGGCCTTTTTTGAGCGGGAGATTACCATTCAAAAACCAGTACTGCCCAACCTCAATATGCGCCTCAATTTTAATAAGAAAGCCTATGGCGCAGGCGAAACCGTAGAAGCTACGCTGGATTTGAACAGCTTAACCAAAGAGCCCTTGGCGCAACACGCCTTTAACTACGTCATCGCTTTAGAAGGCAATGAAATTGCTAAAAAAAGCGGCCAAACCGATGCCTTGGGAAGAGCCCTAGTCAGTTTTAAACTCCCAAAAAAATTGGCTACCAATGATGGTTTGCTCAATGTTTTGCTTCAATACAAAGGTCAAACGGAATCCATTTCTAGGAGCATTCCCATTGTACTTGGCAATATTGATGTAGCCTTTTACCCAGAAGGGGGACAATTACTAGAAGGCATTCGTTGTGGAGTAGGTTTCAAGGCACTCAATGAGTTTGGCAAACCCGCCGATATAAGCGGCAACATTCTCAATCAGAAAGGCGACATTGTTGCTAGTTTTGAGAGCTACCACCAAGGCATGGGAAAAGTAGATTTCATTCCCAAAGAAGGCGAGCAATACCACGCCCAACTTACACAACCCAGTAACATTAGCACCACCTATCCCCTACCTGTTGCCCGTAATCAAGGTTTAACGATGCGTGTCAATAATAGAAGCCGTCAAAAAATCAGTTTGGATGTGTTGGCGGCGACCGAAGGAACCGCCTATGTCGTCGCACAAAGCCGCAACGAGGTGCAATTCACTAGAGAATTATCCGTCCAAAAAGGCCTCAACAACCTTTCTATTCCAACCAGTAGCTTTCCGATTGGCATTACACAATTGACTTTATTTAATGACAACCAAGTAGCTGTAGCGGAGCGATTGGTATTTGTTAACCCCAATAAGCACTTGCAAATCAGCATCAAAACAGACAAAGAGAAGTACTTGCCCCGCGAAAAAGTAAGCCTTACCCTAGAGGTAAAGGACGAAGATGGCCGCCCCGTTTCAGGCGATTTTTCTTTAGCCGTAGTCGATGATAAATTATTGAACTTTGCCGATGACAAGCAAGGCCATTTGTTGGCGGCCCTATTGTTGGAGCAAGAACTAACAGGAACAGTGGTCGAGCCTAATTTTTATTTTGATAAAGAAGACGACCCCACCCGCCTAAAGCCTGAAATCAACCGCCAAGAGGCCTTAGATCACTTGTTGTTAACACAAGGCTGGCGCAAATTTGCTTGGAAGGAAGTGGTTACCAATACCTACAAACGTCCTACGTTCAAAGGAGAAATGGCCGACATTGCAGGCACCATTGTCGACATCAAAGGCCAACCCGTTGCAGGCATTACCGTTGCCTTATCCGACCAAAACAAAACGGTTATCACCGATGCACAGGGGCAGTTTATTATCAACGATTGGAATTTGTATGAATCCGTTAATTTGCAAGTGAGCAGCAAAGGGTTTTATCCGATTGTAAAACTGTTGAATGACTACCAAGATCAATTAAATTTCACTGTCTACCGTGCTAGGACCATTACAGGTGTGGTGAAAGATCCTAACAATAAAATACTTAAAGGTGCTACAATATGGGCTAACAATAATTCTACCGCAACGACCGATGCCAAAGGAAAATTTAGCATTACTGTCCCTGAAAACATCCAACAATTGCGTGTTTATTCTTCAGGCTATGGCAATGTCTATGTTCCCCTAAAAGAATCCAACCAACTAGACGTTACCTTATCAGACGATGTTGTTCTAACAGAAGACTTTGCTAGGAGTGTGCCTTCGCGTTCCATTAACAGGGCCGTTGCAACTATAGCAGGAGTAGGCGCGCCTGATCGGAAGAACCTTGAGCGTGCTCGAAAAAGAAAGGACAATCAAGCTATTCCCCCACCACCCGCCCCAGTTATGGTAGAGGAAGTCGAGGAAATAGAAGAAGCCATGCTAGACGATGCCCCACAAGAGGAATTCTTAGAGCTGGTTGAGGAGCCTGTTGCTAAAGAAGATCAAAAATTACTAGGAAAAATAGAAGCCGAAAAAATCGAACTCCTAGAAGACGAAGAGGCGGATGAAATAGAAGCGGATATAGCCTTTGTGCTAGATCGAAAAGAGTTGGAGGTAGCCAAAAAAAGGGAAGCCGCTCCCCGCATTGCGGTAGGTAGTGCCACCCGCTACCACCGAGTACGGGAATTCCCAACCGTCAGCTATGCCAATCAAGCGGCTGGCGCGGCGCGAACGGATTTTAGATCTACCGTTTACTGGAATCCTAGTGTTCGGGTAGAGAAAGGCAGAGCGCAACTAGAATTTTATAACAATGATGCCATTACGCAATTTAGAGTAACGGTAGAAGGCTTTGGAACGCAGGGACAACTTGGCCGTTTGGAGTATAAGTACTTTACCCAACTGCCCTTTGAAATGTTGAGCAAAGTGCCCAGCGAAGTCTTGACAGGCGATGAATTGACCATCCCGTTGACCATTACCAACAACAGCAGCAGCACCCTAAAAGGACAGCTCACCGTTGCCGTTCCGACTCATTTGCGCCTTTTGAAAGAGGCTCCCAAAACGATACAGTTGGACGCTGGTGCTAGCAAAACCATTTATTTGCAATGCGTCGTATTAAACCAACCAGCCGAAGGAGATTTAGTAATTACACTAGCCGCTGATGGTCTACAAGATCAATTTTCAACAACAATTAATGCGCGGCCTAGAGGATTTCCTGTACAGGGTGTTTTTGCAGGTAACCAAATGAACCAGAGTTTCACCGTTACTATTCAAGAGGTATTAGAAGGCTCTTTGGTAGCCAAATTACAAGCGTATCCAAGTACCTTGGACGAAGTAATGAAAGGCATGGAAAGCTTGCTAAGAATGCCCAGTGGTTGTTTTGAGCAAACCTCTAGCTCTAATTATCCCAACTTATTGGTCTTAGATTATTTGAGAGAAACCAACACGGTAAACCCTGAATTAGAAGCCCAAGTAAAAGGCTATTTAAAAACAGGTTACGCCCGTTTGACAGGCTACGAATCGCCGTCGGGAGGATTTGATTGGTGGGGACGCGATCCTGGCCACGAAGCCTTATCCGCTTATGGATTAATGGAATTTGTAGATATGAAGCGTGTTTTTTCGGTGAAACAGGCCTTGATTGATCGAACAGCTAAATGGCTGTTGAGTAGAAGAGATGGCAACGGCGGTTGGACAAAAAACCCCCATGCTCTACACAGTTGGGCAGCTGCCGAAGTTACTGATGCCTATATTGTTTGGGCAATGACCGAAGCAGGCTATGGTGATCAAATTAAGCCCGAACTAGATAAGTCTTACCAAGAAGCCATCAAAAGTGAAGACCCTTACCGCATGGCGTTATTGGCCAATGCCTTATTCAAAGCCAACGATACCCGCGCGCCCAACTTGGTCAAAGAACTGGCTAATTTACAACAGGAAGATGGCAGTTTTGTAGGCTTGAGCAGCTCTGTTACCAACTCAACGGGACAATCCTTGATGGTCGAAACCTCTAGTTTAGCGGTATTAGCCATGCTTCAAAGCACTGGTTATAACAAAGCCATTCAACGAGCGTTAAAAGCTATTCAAGGCGGTAAAAATCATTACGGCTATGGCTCCACCCAAGGTACGGTACTCGCCTTAAAAGCATTATTGGAACACGCAAAGAGCAGTAAAAAAACAGGCGAAGCAGGTACTCTATTGGTAGCGGTAGATGGCAAACAAGTGGCGACGGTAGCGTATGTTGCCAACCAAAAAGAAATCAGCCTACCCAATTTGGGCCAATTTATCAAAGAAGGAAAGCATAAAATAACGGTTCAATATGCCGACACCAAAACAGCCATGCCTTGGGATTTAGAATTGAGCTACACTACTACCCTACCTCAAAACTCGTCCAAGTGTCCATTTTCTTTGCAAACGACATTGCCTAAAAAACTCGTCAATATGGGGGAAAACATTCGCCTGACAACGACCTTAACCAACACCACGCCCAAAGGCCAACCAATGACGATGGTGATGATTGGGATTCCAGCAGGCTTGTCGGTACAGGCATGGCAATTGAAGGAATTACAAGAGCAAAAAGCCTTTGATTACTATGAATTGTTTGATGGTTTTGTGGTCTTGCATTACGAACAACTTACGCCCAGCGAAAACAAAACCGTCCACTTGGATTTGAAAGCTGATGTACCGGGTAATTATGAAGCCCCTGCTTCTTCGGCCTTCTTATATTATACCAATGAGCACCGAGTTTGGGCAGCGCCAGAACGCTTAGCGATTCGATAAACAGACGTGTTATCACTGTAATAAAAATGCCTGCTGGTCTTGGACTAGTGGGCATTTTTATTGGTCAACTAGTGGTGGTGGTTTATCTTTAGAACGTCTTTGTTTATCTATAAAAATTTACACAGAAAACTTTAATTTTATGCCTACCATTCTCTTTTCCCACGGTCAAGAAAGCAGCCCTAAAAGCACTAAAATTCAATACTTGGCAGCCATTGCGCAAAATTTGGGCTGGACAACACATGCCTTAGATTATACTACTTGTAGTGATGCCGAAGCGCGTGTCGCCCTGCTCCGAACAACAATGCAACAACTTCCTGATGAACGCCTTGTGTTGGTAGGATCGAGTATGGGGGGCTATGTCGCCACAGTACTCGCCAGCGAGCGCGCCATTGCAGGCTTGTTTTTGATGGCTCCTGCCCTTTATTTGCCACGTTATGCCCAACAAACCTATGTGCCCAAAACATCCCACATCACGGTAGTACACGGCTGGCAAGATGCCGTAATTTCGTATGAGAATACGTTGCGCTTTGGACAAGCCACACAAAGTAATATACATTTGGTAGCTGATGACCACCGTTTGGCTCAGTCACAAACCTTACTAGAACAGCTGTTTGTCCATTTTTTAAGCGCTTTAAAATTGTCTTAATCTCTAAACAATACCTCTGTTTTAACTATTTAATGAGTGAAAAATATTCGTTCAACATAAATAGTCAACATGAAAAATTTAAAAGGAAAAGTGGTCGTCATTACTGGCGGTGCTTCTGGATTAGGTGCAGCAATGGCCAAACGATTTGACAAAGAAGGAGCCAGCGTTGTTATTGCCGATATTGACGATAAAGCAGGCAAAAAATTAGCAAAAAGCTTAAAAGATGGTCTCTACTTTACATGTGATGTCACCGATCCCAAAAGCGTTGAAAAACTACTCCAAAAAACGGTCAAGAAAAAAGGCAGTTTAGACGTTTTGGTCAACAATGCGGGCATTGATGGCAAACAAGCGCCCACTCACAAAAGCACTTTAGAAAATTGGCAAAAGGTGATTGACATCAACCTCAACGGAGCTTATTACGGGATGAAATACGGCTTGGCCATCATGCAAGAACAAGGCAGTGGTGTTATCATTAACACCTCTTCCACGGCGGGGTTAGTAGGTTTTGAAAACATTCCTCCTTATTCGGCAGCCAAAGCAGGCGTTATTCAACTAAGCAAAGCGGCGGCCATAGAATATGCCGACAAGGGTATTCGAATCAACTGTGTCTGTCCCAGTGTGGTCAAAACTGCTTTAGTAGAACATTTTATTGAAGAATCAGAAGATCCAGAAGCAAGAGAAAAAGAATTTAGCGAACTCAACCCCTTACCTGGTTGGATTCAGCCAGAAGATGTTGCTGCCGCTGTGGCCTTTTTGGCAAGTGATGACGCACGTTATATTACAGGAGTGGCACTGCCTATTGATGGTGGTTACACCGCTCAATAAATTAGCGTTTGCCTACAATGCCGCCCTGAGTACCCTTAGGGCAGCATTGTTTTAAGCGCTTTTATCGGCACCGTTCCGTTTTGCACTTGCATTCCTCCTGATAATAGTGTAACTTTATTCTATTATAAACCTATTCAGCCCTATATGGAGGAACAAGAACTACAACGCCAACAAGAGCGACAGACACTTAACTACCAAGAAAACCGTTCTAGCCAATCTGTAGAGCAGCCGATTACTGACAACAGCGAAATGGCAGAACAGGGACGACAACTTAAAAAATTGTCCGAAAATAGTCCACAAGCCCAACAAGGAGCACGGCTCAAAGAAGTCGCTTCCCAAAAAGCAGAAGCAAGCGCGCCAACTCCTAAAAACAACGATACGGGTATTCCTGATCTGCTCAAGAAACTGCTAGAAGCGGTCTCTGGTGTTTCCTTAGATGCCGTTTGTGTGCATTACAATTCTGAAGAAGCACAAACCCGTGAAGTAGAGGCCTACACTGAAGGCTTGGATATTTATCTCGCCCCTGGTGGCGAAAAGCACTTGGAACGAGAAATATGGGTTGCTATTCGCCATATTCGACAAGTAGAAAGCAATAAAAAACAAGGTCAAACAGTACAGACTACCTCCGACCGTTCTAGCGCGACCGAACAAAATACGCCCACCGTTGACCCAACGCCTGTAGATACTAATGTACTCCAAACGCCTCCTATCATACAAGATCAACCCAAGGAGGTAGAAACACCTGTCACAGAGACATCCACGGAGCAAGACAAATTACCCAAAGAACAAGTAAAAGAACCCAAAAAGGAAAGCGCCCCTGACCCACATCAAACAACGGTCGAGGAACAAAAATATGGGATCATAGAGACTACTGATAAAGTGGTAGATGAACGTTGCGTGGCATTTGAGGAAGGTTTAGCCAAACAAAAAACAGCAACCGACTTAATCCAATACGTTCAAACTACAGGAGATGATTTGTGGACGTATACCACCCAACAATTACAAGCCTCTAAGAAAAACGAGCAGGACAAGGACAATTGGAACGACCGTGCCCTGTATAGAGCCCGCTTAAAAATGCGCATTGCCCTCAAAAAAAGTAAAAACACGCTCTTGGTAGGAGAAAACAATACCTTGCTTCCCCAATTGATCGAACAATTAGAACAGCATTCTAGAGGTCTCAGCAGTGCAGTTTTCCCCAAAGATGCCGCCAAGAAAATTCTGATCTCAGGCTTTGATCCTTTTCAAGGAGGGCAAACCAATTCTTCAGGGGTGGTCGCCATGTATTTTGATGGCAAAGTCGTCGGCAATGCTACAATTCAGAGTGGGGTTTTTCCTGTTCGTTATGAGGATTTCAACAACGGAATGGTCGAGGGCTTTTTTGGAACAAAAATGAGTGAAGTAGATGCCATTATCACCGTCAGCCAGACCAGTTATTCTAATTATATTGACATTGATCGCTTTTCCGCTAATGTGCGGGGCGGTGGTCTAGATAATAATAACGTTAGCGAAACAGGGGAAATTAGTAAGGAGAAAGAAGCCGATAATTTTTATGAATCTTCGCTGCCGCAAGAAGAAATGTTGGCGGGTGACCACAAAAATGGCAACCAACAGAAATACTTTTATCGCCAAAATTGGGCAACGGAGGAAAATCAAACCAATAAACGAAAATACCCCAACCAAAATTCGGGCAACGAATGGAATTCCGACCAACCAGTAGGCAGCTTAGAAGACATCAATAACGAAGGAACACCTGACTATGGCTCTAGCGGCGATTATTTGTCCAACGAAATCCATTACCGTGTTTCTAAATTACGCACCGAAAATAAAACATCCAAAGATATGCCACAAGGACACTTACACATCAAGAATGTAACAGACAAGAAAACATTTATGAAGGATATGGAAACCTTAATTGGACGGGTTGTGACGACCTTGGATAAAAAGAAAAAATAAGATGCCCTCACTGCTCTATACTTGGCTCTGTTGCTGTTTCGGATTACTCTGGACTAGCACTAGCTATGCCCAAGATAGCCCTTGCCACTGCTTGCGCTTTGGGTTAGAATTTTATGACGGAGCAATGGACTTGCATTTTGTCGCCGATTCTACCCTTATCACTAAGAAGGGAGAAAAAAAGCGGTTGTATCGAGAGCAAAACTATGGGCATTTAATGGCTTTGGTTAGCCTAACAACTAGCCCTAAAAAGAGCTGTCCAACAGTTAGCTATTCTACAATGAATGCGGAAGGCAGTTCCGATATTGTTGTTTATGCCGAGTGGGCGTATGATTTTGAGAAGGCCGAGCAGCGCTTGCAGGCGTTCTCAAAAAATAACCGTCAAGCAGTGCGCCCCTTGAATCGCTTTGATTTTTTGCCGCCCATGAATAATACGATTGAAGTACACGTGCAACTTTTTCCTGTTTACAAAGCGCAATTTCCCTTGACAGAAGAAGCCATCACGATGGAAGTAGCCTTGCTTATTCCTGCCCATCCTTTTTATTCTGATTGGAACCCCGCCTCCCCCTTTCACCAGCGATTGCCTAGCCTTCGCAGCAAATTGGCCTATTTAGAAGGCTACAATTGGACGGTAAAGGTACAAAATGGCACCACGGTTACACAGCAACTCACCCCGCGTTCTAATAAAAAATAATCCCCTGCTCCAACCCTATCCTCTATGCTAGAAAAAAAATGGTTTTACACTAAACGAGAAGAAAACCACGTCATTACATTAGCGGACGATAAACTTAGCTTGACCGTCTATCAACGCTTGCAAGAGCTATCGCTCCGAGCATTTTTTGCCTATCCAGCTGTTCGCACGACCTTTGCCTTAGATGCCGAAATTTGTCGCTATTTGGTACAACACTTCCCCATTCCAAAGAATTGGGATACCACTACCCTCAACGCTTGGCAGTTTTGGAAAGCCATTGATCTAGAAAAGCTCAGCTCCATCCAATTGGATACCACAACGCGGGAAATGTTTCCTGCTACCTTTCACTTTACGGTTGATGGCAGTTATGAAAAACGCCTGATTGGAGGTGGACATTTGGTGGAAACCAATTTTCAGCGCTTAGATCGCGTTTTTTTTGAAGGGCCTTTAAGCGTTCGGTTGCCGCTCGATACGCGCCGAGCCCTCAAGGAAACCTGTTGGAACGCCTTGCACAAAAAGGGGTTGCCGTTCCGATACAAGGATGGTTTTCCCTTATTCAATTATCAAACCATTCCTTCTAAGAAATGGGAAGTTAGCAGCGGACAACAAGGCGACTATATACAACTGACTAGCGATGGACACGTGGAAATAGGGGGCTGGGACAGCGCGACCCAAGGCGGCAGTAAGCCAATAGCGGTAGAAAGTTTTTGGGCGAATCCAGATGCTTACTTGGAAAGAGGATTGGAGCGGTATAAAAATGAAATAGTAGCCCTATTGGGACAACACATTCTTTCCTAGGAAAAATCTACTTTTTAAAAGGGTTCTTGCTCTTCTAAAACATTTTCTTTTAGTTACTGGCGGTATTTATTACAAAATAGTATAGTACTTACTTGCAATAACAGCACAGTTGTTGTATCTTAATTAGGCTAATACCCCAACAATACTTTACAACCTAGCAATAAAATAGTATATGAAAAAGCGCGAGCAAGAATTGGACACTCAAGTGCAATCCGTTAATGCCCCTACTGAGGTCCAAGCCTCTCCTCAACAACAAGAAACGGCGGTTGATCGAAGTGAAATGGCCGAACAAGGCCGCGAGCTAAAAGAACAATCGGAAAATAGTCCACAGGCGAAAGAGGGCGCTGCACTCAAAGCAAGCGCTAAAGCAGCAGCAGAGAAAAACGCCCCCAAGCGCAAAGTCAATAAAACAGGTATTCCCGATCGGTTGAAAGCAGTGGTAGAACATTTTTCGGGCTTGTCTCTTGATGAGGTACGAGTGCATTATAACTCCGATAAGCCTGCTAAAATTGGCGCCTTGGCGTATGCTGAATATCCCAACATTTATATTGGAAAAGGGGAAGAAAAGCATTTGGCGGAAGAGGTTTGGCATATTGTACAGCAAATGAAGGGAGAAGCCAAAGCCAATACTACTTTTGAAGGCGGTAAAAAAGGAAACAACGAGGAAGGCCTAGAAGCAACTGCCGTTGAGGAAGGTCAAAAATCAGAGCGAGCAACGGTTGCTCCAAAGCAGCAAGAAGGGCCTATAGAAAATAACCTCACTCCAAAACCCGTTGCTCAACGAGCTGCACCTGATCCTCATTCTGAAACTGAGGTATCTTATCAAGAATATAAAAAAAGAAAACAGGGAAGCAGTGATGTCACACTAAAAAAAATAAGCTCACAAGAATACGACAAGGCAGATGCAGACGCTAAAGTAACACAAGAAACAGGTTATACTGTTTATGACTTAGCAAGCAACGAAGATCCAGCCAAATGGGATATTAACGATAAAGTTGTTTCCAAAACAACAGATAGAACTGGAGGTAATCACATTGCAAAATCAGGTAGCTTTAAATTACCTGTTAGCTGTATTGAATCAGCAGAACATCTTGTTCATTATTCTCATCTAGGAGGTGATATAGATGATTGGGAACGTGATGGCATTGATAAATCTGTAGATCTTTCCTTCAGCAAGACTCGTAGTGGTAATCAAAAAACACTGAATATTAGTCAAGATACTATTACTAAAACTAAACTTAGAGGCGCAAAGGACTATGACTTTAGTGCAGGTGATTTAGATGTTGGAGATGGTTTACTAATAGTCAAAGCTGATAAGCCAGCAGAATCTGTTCATGCAGTGGCTGTAGTTGCTAAAAATTCTGAGACAGGACAGTTTATTGTTCTAGAAAGGAATGCAGGAATGACTTCAGGAGATTATGATTATGTAGATAGCGATTGGACCTTAAATATATATGACAATCCAGCTGCCTTTAAATCCAGCATGCCAAATTCTGATCAATACATAATGGGTAGATTAACAGCAGGTTAACCTACTGTCTTAGATCATTTTTCAAGGTAAATATCCTAACATTGTCATAACAAATCTTATCCACGACCAATACAAGGGTAAAATTCGATATAAGAAAAACAGGAGTCATCCCAATTTAAGGGATAACTCCTGTTTTTCTTAGGAGATTAGGAAAAAGAAAACACGCGCAAAAAATCTAGCTGGCATGACTCCATTCTATCCAATCTTCCCCCCTACCTCGGATAATGTGCCAAGGTGAACGCCAACGCATTGTCATAACAAATTTTATTCACCACCAATTCGGGCGTGAATTCGGCATCAAAATCTGATGCACACAAAGGCGGTTGCTCCAAAGCAGCGGCCTTTTTTATTTCTTTTAAGAGATCGGCTTTGAATTGGTTGAGCTCGATCGCTGTTTTGTAGGTATTGATGGGATCAATATAACCATCGAAATCGGTGCCAATGGCGAGGCAATCCCAAGCGCCACGCTTCTGCGCGAGGGTGAGGTCTTCGCGGTGGTAGATGACGTGCAAGACCGCTTTGATATTATTCCACAACGCGTGGATGTTGTTGGTATTTTCCTTCTTTTTGAGGCGGCCACCGCCCGCTACCCCCATGATGCGTTTGTCAAAAGACAACCCAAATAAACCGCCTGTTTCATAAATTAAGTGAATGTCCTCGTCGCACATATTAATCCCCCAAGCGTTGAAGTTGCCGTCAGGAGTTTGGATCCGCAAGCCATCACGCTCCTCTGACTCAAAGGCGATAATATCCGCTAAGGTTTTGCGCGGGGCATAGCCACAGTGGCTAGCAATCAAGGGAATGGTATCGCCCTTTTTGAGGCAAGGTTTGACAATTTGATTGTAGAATTGTTGGCGGCCGCGCGGGCTCATGTGCTTGAGATCAATCAAAATACGGTGCCCTTCTTCGGGGACGCGGTTGTTGTCCTTGTCCAGTGCTAACAACTTGCGCAATACTTTCCAACCTGTGTCTGTAAAGCCTTCGCCCATTGCTTCATCTTGTTTGAGAATGACGCTGGCCGCATCGGGCAAACTGTGTGCATGGCCACATAAGTGGTTGTTAAAATGGTGCGAATACGTGATAAAAAATAAGGGGTATTCCCATTCTTTTTTGATATAATCGACGCGCTCTAGTACTGTTTCAGGGGTTTCTTTTTCAGCGCCAAATACATGCGCGCCTTCAATAGACAACGCCATGAGCATCACGTCTTTGTTTTGTTTTGCAATGGCTTTCGCCTCTTCTTTGTTCCTTGGAATTTGGTAGGTACCTTCTGCGTCGTAATAGTCGGGGTATTTTTCGCGGCGGCGATCGTTGTTTTCCAAAGCGCGGCGAGCTGCCCCTAAGGTAAAGACCTCATTTTTGGTCGTAATGCCTGATTTACTACTGATGTAAGCGTATTCGTCTTGTAAGAACTCCCAATAATCGTAGGCATCCGAACGCACGTAATTAATGGTTGCGACAGGAATGCGCATCACCATATGTTGCATAAAAGTACGCAGGGGCAATTTGTGGTGGGTGGCAACGCGCACGACATTTCTCAAAAAAGGAAAACGTCCTACAGTAGGCTTGTTTTGCGTCATAAAAAATCCGCGCTCAATGGGATACAACGAATTCCAAATTAAGCGGGAACCACTGTTCCAGAGTGCCACTAAATCTGATTGGCTATAGCCTGCTGCGCGGTCAACATGTTTTAACCTAGACATATTGCTCGCCACCACCGTCCAAGGATGATATTGATCCAAGGCTTCCATTTTTTCACGTTGTTGAAGCAAACAAAGGTAAGAGCGCATGTGCGCGTGGCAGTGCAAATCGGCAAACATAAGAGTAAGGTATAAAAGTATGGAATGAACAAAAGGTGGCGCTACAGGCCTGCTCAGTAAGTTCTACAATTTTGGGGATTTTTGCAAACTTTATTCCGACTTTCGCCCCTCGTACCAGCGTTTAAATGGTGCGACCAAGTCTTCTTTTACAAAAAAGTGGTTGCCTGACACAATTTCTAATTCTGCTAAAGGATAGCGTTTCATAAATTGCTGGGCATGGCGCACAGGCGTAATCTGATCACGATCACCATAAAAGAAATAAATAGGAATTTGATACGCTTCTAACAAACGCAAATGTTCCTTGGTCGCCCGCATCGGAAAGTAGTACAACGACGCCCAACTACGCAGCAACCGCGCCCGCCGCGCAGGCGTATCCACTTGCTGCAACAACATCAAGTACAGGTTGCGCCCCACCAGCTTCATGCGATCCGCGCCGTGCAACACCTTGACAAAGCCTTCGGGCTCCTCAAACCGTCGCCGCACCCAATTTCGCGCGCCCAACGGCCACCAAATCCGACTCCCTGTAAACACATACTGAAAACCACCTGGCGAAAATAAATACAACGCGTCCAACTGCGCGGCCAAATGCGGCAATAGCCCCAAAACTAGCCGCCCGCCCATACTGTGCGCCATCAAACTGCACCGTTCGTGGTTTTCTTGCTGTAAGAATAAGCGCAACACTTCGGCTAATTCTTCGTCTGTGTATAATTCGCTGTACCACTCCGTCGGGCCGTGGAACGGTAAATCGAGTGCAAGCACGGTATAGTCGTCCCATAGGGGGCGAGTGACATTTTCAAAGAGTTTGCCGCGCCCTGCGATGCCGTGGAGGCAAATTAGGAGTTGGGGGCCGTGGCCGTAGCGCTCGTAGTGGAGGGGATGATTTTTGTAGTGGAGGGTGGGCACTTGGTGGTGTGATTTTTACTATAAAAATATCGGATTGCCTTGGTTAAGCGCTCTTCTCTTGTTGAGCGCTCTTCTCTTGTTGAGCGCTCTTCTCTTGTTGGGCGCTCTTCTCTTGTTGGGCGCTCTTCTCTTGTTCGGCGCTCTTCTCTTGTTCGGCGCTCTTCTCTTGTTGGGCGCAATTGCAATTGCGCCCAACAAGAGAAGGTTGATTTATTCTTTTATGAATTGCATAAAGTCTTTGAGTACTTGATTACCTAGTTGTTTGGCCTTGTCAAAGTCTGGATTACCATAGTATATTTTCACTAACTCGGCTTCTTTGACAGTAGTTGTAACATGCTTTATGGTCCAGTAGTTATTCTTGCGTAAAGGTAATTCTAGAAAAAATTGAGCAGTATAGTCTGTATTTTGTTTGTTATTAGTGGGGCGGTTGTAAGACTTCCACTCAAAAAAGATACGATACCATTGTGCTTTTGATTCAACATTTTCATGAATAGTATTTCCTAAGTCAGGTGCATCCCTCAGTGCCATATCTTTCATAAGATGAGTAGCATATCCCACCTCATCATTTATCAACTCTATCATGTAATCAATCGAGTCAATACGATTATCAAACAAATCATCTATCTGCTTAATCTTGTCAAAAATTATAGTAACAAAAGGTACTACCTCCTTTTCTATAATGTTCAATCTATTGTTTATAGTTAGATAAACTACTTTTTCAATGCCTTTTTGCTCCATCTTAAACAAAGCAAACTCCTTCTCCACATCATCCAACTCCTCAATACTCTCCCCTTTCGCGCCCTTCCAATACAACTCCAAGGAGTAGACCAACTGCTCGGCCACATATTGCACAAAAGCACCAAGATCTCCCCCATCCGCTTGCCGCAAAGCTCTAAAATAGTCCTCCTTCTCCGTCGTCTTAATCACCACAGGTGGAAAGCCTGCCCGCATTAGAATAAAATTCATCAAAATACGCGCTAAGCGACCATTGCCATCATCAAAAGGATGAATCCGAATGAATTTGTAATGAAACAACGCGGCTAAGATCACGGGATTTTCTTCTTCTTTTTGCGCGCGTAACCATTCGATCAGATCGTGCATCTTCGCAGGCGTTTCTTCCACACTTGCAAAATAAAAAATCTCTCCTGTGGCTGTTTTGACGTGGTTGTTAGTCGTCTTATACTGTCCGACATGGACTTTTTTTCTGGTGGGAGCACCGCTTTCGATGACAGCAGGGTTGTAACTATCTTCTACTAAAATGATTTTGTATAAATCACGGATAAAAGCTTCTGTAATAGGGCGTTCCTCTTTGATAATGTCGTCTAGCGCTAAAATGGCTTCATTGTGTCCGCGTAAATCCAAATGGTCTTTCAAAGGTTTGCCTGCGGCGGTAATGCCGTGCAATAAGAAGGTTTTGGTTTCCCCAAAATCTAAGCTGTTTCCTTCAATGGCATTGGAGTGGTAATTCCAGTCCAAGCGGAATTTCTGCATAATGCGGCCTTGCGTGTCTTTATCTAAAGGACGTAGTGCTTTGATCTCTGCCTGTAGAGCGGTGATTTTTTGTAGTAGATTTTCCATAGGATTGAATATACGGATTATTAGCTATTGATAGTAGACTATTCTATAGGAAAATCAACGGCACATTACTTCTCCCAGTGCATTTCCGTGTGCGGAATGCCATCTTCTAAGTACTTTTTGCCGCTGTCTACAAAGCCAAAATCTTGATAAAAACGCAATAAATAATCTTGTGCAGAAATCGTCAATATATCCTCTTTCCAAAGGCGTTGGACGATAGCCATTGCTTCTTGCATAAGGGCTTTGCCGAGACCTTTGCCGCGCAGGGCGGGGCTGCTAACAACACGCCCAATAGAAGCTGCATTAGAATAGCTGATGCCTGGAGGTACAATACGCGCATAGGCAACCAGCGTAGCTCCTTGATGCCCTAACAAGTGGTAACAATCGGCATCCTTGCCGTCAAAATCTAGGTAGGGGCAATTTTGTTCTACAATAAACACCTCTTGACGCAACTGTCCGAAGTCGTACAACTCTTCTAAACTAAGGTCTTGAAAGGGTTTTAAAGTCCATCGTATTGGGCTGTCCATTGGGAATGTTTTTGAGGTGAACAAATTAGACTTTCCAAAAGCGTAACAGGGCTGTTTCTAGCGCTAGGAAACCTAGTACGGCAATTAAACAATACTTCCACAAGGGAGTACCTTGGTTTTGAGTGCTGATAATTTCAGCGAAGCTCGCGCTGTTGTTGCCTTCAATGATATTGACATTTTCGCCGACCAGTTCGGCCAATTCGTCTTGGCTGTAGAAGGATAAAAAGGATTCTTTGCGATCGTAATTAAAGCCGTATTTGTCCAGTGTTTCCCCTTCTTTGAGGTACAAGTCGTAGAAACCTGCGGTGGTAATCTGGTTGTTTAAACCCAATACTACACGGCTACCCATTACCCGCTGTTCGGGGATAAACTCGCCCCGACTGCCACGCATTTTGTACACCATTTCGGCGCTGGTAGCGCGGTTGTCGGTTTCTAAAACCTCATCGCGGCCGATCACGTAACCAACTTTGCTGTTAGCGGTAGCTGATAAGGCCATTTTATAGAGCATGGGAACGAAGATTTCGCCGTTTTGTACGAAGTCGGAGTAATCTAAGTCCAATGGTGCAGCAGCAAGGAACAAATGTCCCTTACCCGTGCGGTACTTACCAACAAAAGTCCCCCCATCGCGATAACGCAAAATCACCTCTTCGCCAGAGCTTGCGCGTTTGGCAAGTTTGAAGTTGGCTTGGCTCGTCGGCAATTTTAAATTGCTGCGGCGCTCTTCAAAAACATCGTTAAAGATAAATTCTTCAAAATTTACAAAGGAAACTTTGCGGGCGCGACGCTCTAACGCACGGTAGGTATTGGCGTTGAACTGACGCGTTAAGTTACCGTAATCGCTCAAGCTAGCTTCAGGATGTGGAAAAACGACGACATTTCCCCCATTTTCCGCATAGTTGTACAATTCAGAAATCAAGCCCGAAGGAATGACCTTTAAACCATCTAAAATAATCAAATCATAACTAGAAAACTCGCTGTAATCCAACTGCCCTGCACTTTGTGCTTTGGCTTTGAAATACTCGTTGTCTCTGAAGGTAGCCGAAATAAAACGGTTGGGAGTAGCGCCGTGTACTTGCAAAATATCTACTTGCTCATCCACGTTGAAGGTAAAATAGTAATCGTTGTCAAACTCAATGGGAAAGTCCGTAATGCTCAACTTCGCTTCGTACCAGCCTGTTTTTAGCACAGGAATATCAATGGTATCGTAAACCGAGGTTTGGGCAGGAATGGTTAAGGTTCCTACAGGGCGCGTTTGGTTGGCTATATCAAGGCTCATGCGGATGTTGGGAATCTCGCGATCACTCCAGTTGCGCACTTTGACCACCATCGGATTAGGTTGGTTGAGACTTTGAACAGGCGATTGAAACCAAGCGGAATCAATGGCGACGTTTTGGCTCTGTACCGATTGTAAGGGCACCAAGTTTACTTGTACCGTGGTATCTTCGTAGCGTTGTAAATCGGTTATATTTTTTTGAAAGTCGGAGACTAAATAGACTTCTTTGTTGCTGTTGTTGCCGCCCATAACCGCCTGCTTTTGGCGCGCTAGGACTTTGGATAAATCGCGTACTTTGTAGCTAATGCTAATTTCGTTGAGGCGGGTCAGGGCATCTTCTTTGCTGAGTAAGCGCTGGTCGCGGCCTTCAAAATCGGCGGTGAGGAGTTGGATGCGGTCATCAATACTGTAGGCCGTGATGATTTCCTGAATACGCGTACGGGCTTTTTCTAAGAGACGTACATCTTCGCTTTCAGCGGCCATACTAAACGAGTTATCAAAAAAGATACTCACATCTTTATTACCCGCTTTGACGGCTCCATTTCTGCTAGGCAGATAAGGCATGGCAAAGGCCAGTACCAAAAAGCCCAAGGCCAATATCCGCGCCAACAACACCAATAAGTGCTTCACTTTGGCGCGAGCAGAAGTCTGTTCTTTGACTTCTTTTAAGAATTGAACATTGGTAAAATAAACGGTTTTGAAGCGTCTAAAATGGAACAGATGTATGATGATGGGAATGGCTAATGCCAATAAAGCCCACAAAAACCAAGGATATACAAAACTCATGTAGTCGTATTGAGATAGAGAAGTTGTTTGACCAACCTCAGAAAGAAGAAACTAAAATCACTGCTTACGCAGCAATGTTCTGCAAACAACAAAATACAGCCAAATTATCGCCCTACCAACCGCACCCAACGCTTTAAGGAATTTTTAAACCCTATCTGCCAATTGTAGACTACTCTTTGTTAGTAAATGCCCATGTATTCGCGTAAAATAATGCAGGCACTCATCTGATCCAGTAGGTCTTTGTTCTGACGGTCTTTTCTATTTTTGACCGTCTGTTGGATGACTTCTTCCGCCATCGCGGAGGTATAGCCCTCGTCTTGTCGCTCAACTTTGATGTGGGGGTGGGCTTTGCGAAAACGCTTAATAAAGCCCTTGATATGCCCTTCCAAAGGCGTTGGAGTACCATCTCGATGCGTCGGCAACCCTACTACCAAACAGTCTACTTCCTCCACTTCTATGTAGCGGCTCAAATAGTCCATCAACTTAGGGGTGAGTACCGTTTCCAAAGGCGTGGCAATAATTTGAAGTGGGTCTGACACTGCCAGACCCACTCGCTTTATACCATAATCTATTGCCATTAATCGAGCCATAGAGCTGTTTATATCAAGGAAGAAGTAAGGTCATACATCAGCAAAAAGACTGCTGCGCCAGCAAAGAAGCCGACCAACGCCAACCAAGCAATGTGTTTCACATACCATACAAAATCAATTTTTTCTAATCCCATGGCAGCAACTCCTGCGGCAGAACCAATGATGAGCATCGATCCCCCTGTTCCAGCAGAATAGGCCAAGAAGTGCCACAATTTACCATCGGGCGCTACTTCGTACATCCCCATTGCTGCGGCTACCAACGGTACATTATCAATTAAAGCAGAACCTAACCCTAGAATTCCAATGACAATATCACGGTTACTAATGGCACCGTCCATTGCGCTAGCTAAGGCTTCCAAGGTTCCCATAGATTCTAGAGCGGCTACGGCCAATAAGATTCCGAGGAAGAATAAGATACTAGACATTTCAATCCGCGACAAGGCATTGTGCGCTGAATAGTGGTGTTTGTCTTCGAAATCTTCTTCGTCAGGGTGTAAGTATTCTGAGATCATCCAAACAACCCCCAACGATAACATCATGCCTACATAAGGAGGCAAGTGGGTAAATACTTTGAAAAAAGGAACAAAAATCAATCCTGATAAACCAGCGATCAACATTGTTGTCCCCCCTTTTACTTTGGTGTTCTCTCCTTCTAGAACAACAGACTCTGGTGGAATAGTAATATTGCCTTTCATGTACGGCATTCTAGCCATCAAGAAAGTGGGTAGCACTGCACAAACGATAGAAGGCAATAGGATATTGACAATCAAGCCCAGTGTACTTACTTTATCGTTGATCCACAACATCGTTGTAGTCACATCTCCAATTGGCGACCAAGCTCCTCCCGCATTCGCGGCAATGACAGCAAGACCGACAAAAAAGATACGTTCTTCTTTGAGGGGCACTAATTTACGCAACAGCGAAACCAATACAATCGTACAGGCCAAGTTGTCTAATGTTGCTGACAGGAAGAAAGCCAATATGGTAATAAGCCACAGCATGGTCGATTTCTTAGTCGTTTTGATACGATCGGTAATTGCGGAAAACCCTTTGTGTAGATCAATGAGTTCTACAATGGTCATCGCCCCGATCAAGAAGATTAGAATCTCCGCCGTCTTACCAATGTGGTGCAGCAAAATGGGATCTAAAATATGCTTGTAATAATCGTGCGCCTCTCCAGCAGCAGGGTGCATCGTGTGTCCTACAGGCAATGGGATATGCCCCAAAGAGATGAGAGCCCAACAAACCGCGGCCATAATAAGTGCGGGAACAGTTTTGTCTAATTTGAGAGGGTGTTCAAATACAATGGCTAGGTAGCCAATGATAAACGTAAGAATGACTGCTGTTGACATGTTATAGTCGGATTAGGTGGATGAGAGGAACCGCGAGAAAGATGTAAAATGAGGTTTGTAGATGCGGCAACCCCTGCCAAATGATGGCAAGCGCGCTAAAATTACACAAATTGACGGGTTTAGCAAACTACTATCTTACTTTTTTAGAGACGATTTGTAGGGGCACAAAGCACGTACTGTCCAATAAAAAAAACCTGTCTCTAGTAGAAACAGGTTTTTTATGCGGTAAGCAGTTCGTTAACAGCTTAGTAATTATTGTAGAAGGCTCCAACTAGTTGAAATAAGAATCGGCGACGGCAGTACGCGTGACATTAGTCAGGGTTGTTTTACACAATATTTTTCCCTTCTTGTCCTTGATCGTACTGTTGAGCGGAAACCCTGCTTTGCCCGACGCTGCTAGGGCGCAGAGACCATGATGGGCTTTAAAAAACTCCTTGTATTTGGATAAGTTGATGGCGACATCGGTCGTTACTTCGACCATAGCGACAACATCATTGGTAGAGAGTTGCCATTGCTCCACCGCCTCAAAATGCGCGCAAGTCCCCCTGCCCTTGCCACTCAAAACCGCCCCTTCCATCGAAAAGTCCGTAGGACTGCCAATATCGCTGACAGGAATACGCGTTTTACTCTCGCCTGTTACCATCAACATGGAATTTGAGGCAATTTGAGGGACAAAACGCATCCTTTCTTGACTGTTACTTTTTAGCTCATAGGCGATTTTATCCCCTTTGATGTACCAAATCAAGTCGTATTCTACACCGTCTCCTGTCACTTGGTGCGTTTCAATAATGCCCTCAAATGACTGCGCATTCAAGCTTGTACAGAGCAGTACAAGCCAGCCAAACAATAGAGATTTTATCATGTTATAAATTTGTGGGTGCTATAAATTGGATAGTTCTACTCAAAAGGCAAAGAATTTGCCAACTTAGGATTTTGTTAACACTTTCGTTAAAAAGGTTCCCGATTAGAGTCATTTTATCATAATAACTCCCTTCTGCGCTATTAATTGCCAACTTCTCCTTTTATAGTCGTCGTTTGGTAATTGCCATCAATCACCCCTATCAAGGTATTTCCATTGCGCTGAATGGCATTGCCTGCTAGACCACCTACGGGGAAGGTACTGATTGGTGGATTGGGAAAGTTTTGGTTAATTAACGTTAAGGTACCAACAATGGGTACATTGACCGTTACGGTCAGATTAAAGAACAAACTGCCCGCCTGCCCTGCAAAACCGTAATCGCCTCCATTACCACCAAAAACAGCAGGGGTAATTGTCGCTTGCGCAAAAACAATGGAAAAGTTGATGGGAGTAGTTAAAACGCCACCAGCACCTGGTTGTGCCAAAAAGCCCCCTGTTGCATTTGCCCCTGCACTGTAGAACCCAAAACCACCACCGAGGTCGCCCCCTTCACCCAATTGGGCACCACCGCCACCACCTGCTCCCAAGCCTAAATTAATGCTGGTATTGATGGGGTTAGGAATATTGATGCTGGTTAAAAAGCCCACCGAGCCACCGCCACCGCCACCGCCATAGATGCGGCCCGTGTTGCGCAAATGGGTATAAGTGGTTAATACCATAGCATCGGTGCCATCCTCTCCTTGACCGCCACCGCCGCTCAAGCCTGCTCCTACGCCTCCATTACCGCCTGTTGCAAACAGGAAACCTTGGTTGTCAATCCCTACCCGAGATTGTGGGTGTAAATTTCCTGACGTATAAACGGGTGCGCCTGAGGTATCATTGGTCATCGTTAAGCCTGGCGGAATGCGCAAGACCACACAAATGGGTGTCGAAGAAGGCAAGTTATTGATTGCTTGTAAATCATAATTAACGGTAGGTGCTAATAAATCAATTTCTATACAAGGGTCAATGGTAACGATGTATACTTGACTCTTGATTTCGCCATCACAGGCTGCTTGTACTACAATTGGATACGTTCCTGGTGGGGCAAAAATATCAGCGGTTACGGTGAGCTGCACCGTGTCCGTACCTTGTACAACAGGCTGATCGATTTGCACCTGTATACCTGCTGGTAAATTGGCAATGACATACAAACCGATAGAAGCATTACCATTGATTTGGTTGACAAATAAGCGGGTAGAATCGCTGTTAGAAATAATTCTATCAATAGCTCCTGTTTGTTGTTCAATCGAAAAATCAAACAAGCAAGCATCACAATCCTCTTGCCAAACAGGTAACCAACAACGCCCTGTATAATATTGCAAGGAACTGTCTTGGGTATTAAAAATCGTTAAGCCTGGCTTGGGCTGGTTGATGTTGTCGCGCTGTGCGGTCGTCATGCGCGGTGGCAAAAACCCTCGATCTGTTGATTCTAGGTGTAAAATAGCCGAGCTGTCGGGCTGCAAAATATTGATGCCTACTTGGGCTTCTGCTTGTCCTAAGAGGAAACAAAGCAATAAAACAAGCCAGCAAATGTATTGATTTTTTTTCATAAAATATAGATAATAATTCTTATAGCATATAAATGACAACAAAATAAATGACGGAGTCAATCAATCCGTTGAGCTTCAATATATGGCTATTGCCTAAGAATTAGGCAGGGTTTTCTTAAAAAATACTGGGTTTTCTTCTAGAAGTGGTTTTAAAAATGATGTGGTCGCAAGTGACCTAAGAAGATAGAAGAACTGCTCGATTCTTAAAAAGCGGGAATACCTGTTTTATTTATCCCTACTTTTGTTATTTTTGAAAATGCCCCGTTATGCTGGTTTATTTTATTTTTCAATAACTCTTGCCCAATGCCCCTTTCTAACAGAGCGACCAACTGCTTAAAACGCGACCGAGCATGGACGGTCTCCCCTAAGGCCACGAAAGCCTATTTAGCGCGTCAACACCTAGCTGCTGTATTGTTTTTTTGACTAAAGATCAATTGCTATTGCCCCAACTAAGCTTATTCTACCTTCCTTTTTAGGTTGGGCTACATTGCAATGTAGCCCAACTTAAAAAGATGAACTTGACAAACTTACCCTTTAAAAAAACGCCCCTATGATTGCGTACCAAAAAATAAACCTCCAGACTAAAGCGGATTTGAGAAAAGTCCCAAAGCAATTTTTAGGCCGCCTTCCCGAATGGTATCTTGGCAAAACTGTCCTGTCGTTTCAGACGCAACGCAACACACTGACGCTAAACAAAGCCGTGAAAAAGGTACTCAAAAAAGCGAAGCTTGCTCCTGAAAGTATTTTACTGCTAACCTATTCCCTATCTAAAGAGGCTGCTGAATATTTGCAGGCTCTAAGCATTCCCTATTTGGTCTTGGACGATTTTCAATGGACAGAGGAAGCATGGGCAGACATACAGGAATAAAAGTACTTTGAACGCCGTTACGATTGCGCCCAACCAACTCCATCTAAAATAACCTCCCTTTTCTGCGTTGGGCTAAATTGCAATTTAGCCCAACGCAGAAAAAAACTTGACCCTTCTCCCTTTTAAGAAAATTACCCCTGTCTAACTTTTCTACTATGGTCTTTACTTACCATCGCCTCCCCAACTCTGAAGACAATTACTGGTCTACTTTTAATCTGTTTCCTCCACTCAACGAATTACTAGAATACATTCTTTACAATGACCCAACAGGTGTACAAAAGATCCAAGTAGATTGGCTATCTTTGGTAGCAATGCATTACCCGAAAATAGAAGCCCAACTCTTTGCCTTTATGAATCAATCCGTGCAACAGTGGTCACTTCATCCCCCACCTGTTTATACCCCCGCGACCTTATTCTTGGATTCCATTAGCCTTCCAAAAAACTTTGCATCAGAACGAAACTGGGAATTGGATTTTTCGTCAATTAATGGCTTTGACTATCTTTGTCTAGAAATGAACGATTGGGAACCCGTACATCTATCGGTTTCTGTATAGTTGCATTCTTACTACTGCTTTAACCAACCACTTCTATGAAAGACTGGACAGAAATACTTCTCCATTTGGGCGAAGAAACGCCTTTGCGTTCCAAACCTATTGTTCCTCCCATTGTGCAATCCTCTAACTTCGGTTTTGCTTCGGTAGCCGATTTTCGGGCAGCCTTTGGCAACGAAAAAGCCGCCCATTTGTACACACGCGGCAACAATCCGACCGTGGAAATTGTGCGCAAAAAAATAGCGGCCTTGGAAGGAGCCGAAGATGCCTTGTTGTTTTCTAGCGGTTCTGCGGCCATTGCAGCCGCCATTATGAGCCAAGTGGCAGCAGGCGACCACGTAGTTTGTGTCCAAAAACCTTACAATTGGACGTATGTATTGCTGCACGATTACTTGTCGCGCTTTGATGTTACGGCCACTTTTGTGGATGGCAGTAGCTTGGAGGAGGTGGCCGCTGCTATTCAACCCAACACCAAAGTTTTGATGCTGGAGAGTCCTAATTCATTGACTTTTGAAGTGCAGGATTTACGTGCTTGCGCCCAACTGGCTCGGCAACATAATTTGGTGAGTATTATTGATAACAGTTATTGTAGTCCGCTCTACCAAAACCCAATAGACTACGGCATTGACTTGGTCTTGCACTCAGGTACTAAGTATTTAGGGGGACACAGCGATGTAGTTTTCGGCGTGCTTTGTGGATCGAAGGAATTGATGACGCCGATTTTTCAGGCAGAATATATGACGTTGGGGGCTTGCCTTTCTCCACACGATGCGTGGTTGGTCCTTCGCAGCTTGCGTACTTTGCCCCTTCGCCTCCGCCAAATTTCGGCCACTACCCGCCAAGTTTTGGACTTCTTAAAGGCGCATCCCAAGGTGGACTATGTGCTTTATCCATTGGACGAAAGTTTTCCACAATACGACTTGGCTACAGCACAAATGAGTGGTGCAGGAGGGTTGTTTTCTGTTAATTTTCACGCTGAGTCGATTGCTCAAATGGAAGCTTTTTGCGATGCGTTGAGTACTGTTTTTCAAATGGCTGTCTCTTGGGGTGGACACGAGGCGTTACAAATTCCTACTTGTACTTTTTATGGAATCGAAGGCAAAGCGGCACCGCCGCTGCCTTTTACTTTTGTGCGCTACTATATTGGCTTGGAAGAGCCCGCCTATTTGATTCGGCATTTGGCAAAGGCACTGGAGGCCTTGTAGCGATTGGAAACACTGGGGAAAGCATTGGCTTTTTTACCTGCTGCTTTTTTGCAATTGCATTGCAAAACGTGCGGGCGCGAGGCGGGATGACTATTGTAGAAATAAAGGGCGCTTTTTCTAATATTTTGTTGTTTGTACTTTTTTTTGCCTTTTATTTCCCCCTGTTGCAATTGCATTGCAACGCCCGCGTGGGAGGCTGCATTACTAATTTTACATCAAAATTACACTTGCATTCTTACTATAAATGCTGTATCTTCGTTTTTTATAAAAAGAATACTGTTGCTAAAAAAAGCTGGTGCCTACTGTTACTTTATCATAAAAAGAATTGTCTTATGTGGAGAGATTTAAAATATTTGGGAGCTTATATCATCCCTCTATCGACCATACACGCCCTATATGCCCAAGGATTTTGGTCTTTTAACGGCGTTACTGTTGCCTTTATCTTAGTGCCTTTATTAGAATTCTTCTTTAAGGGAAATACCAACAATTTGGAGCAACAAGAAGAAGTCAAGCAAAACAACAAACAGCTCTTTGATTTCTTGCTCTACCTCAATGTCCCTATGATTTTGGGGATTACAATCGCTTATCTTTATGTCTTATCTACAGGCACATTAGCCCTTTACGAAATTGTAGGCTTAACGATTACGACGGGTATTACCTTGGGAGGAGTTGGTATCAATGTAGCGCATGAACTTGGTCATCGCCAAGAGCGTTTTCCGCGTTTTATGGCGCAGTTGTTATTATTGCCTAACTTGTATATGCACTTTAGCATTGAGCACAACCACGGGCACCACCTTCACATTGCTACGCCAAAAGATCCCGCTTCTTCTCGTTACAACGAGACAGTATACGGATTTTGGTTCCGTTCGGTCGTTTTTAGCTATCTATCGGCTTGGAAAATAGAGGCAAAGCGCCTACAACAAGCAGGGTATGTGGCTTTTTCTTGGCGTAATAGAATGGTTCATTTACAATTGGTACAGCTGGCTTATTTAACGGTTGTTGTCTTGGTGTTTAGTTGGACAATCTTACCCTTTGCCTTGTTGGTTGCCGTGGTGGGCTTTTTAATGTTGGAAACAGTGAATTATATTGAACATTATGGTCTACAACGTCGACAATTGGCCTCTGGTCGCTATGAGCCTGTACAACCTTGGCACTCTTGGAACTGCAACCACGATATTGGACGCATCTTATTGTACGAGTTAACCCGCCACTCTGACCACCATTATAAAGCTAGCCGCAAATATCAAGTCTTGCGTCATTTTGATCAAGCGCCGTTGCTCCCTTGGGGCTACCCCACTTCTATGCTTGTTTCGTTAGTACCGCCATTGTGGTTCCATTTAATGAATCCAAGAGTAACGTATTTTAACGAACAATTGGAACAACGTTTAGCCGCTTAATTGAATTTACCCTAATAAAAACAGCTGCTAACCTGAATTAGATTAGCAGCTGTTATAGTTCTTGTTGGGTGTTGATTAGTTGGAGAGAGCAGTGAGAATTTATTAACTCGTCAATGTCTTTATAACCGCACTTTTTAGATAGCTGGCACGACGACTAAATCCTTTAGGATCACTCATTAACTTATCATAGTATAGCAAGCCTTCATTCGTAATAATAATATAATCGGCTACTGCTTCTGGACTTTCTTCTTTGATAAGATTACTATCAATCCAAGATTTAGCTTGGGGGATTAAAATCTTCTTAAATCGATCATACATGTCTCGAAACCTTTGCCTAATCCGCTGATTCCTAGAGGACAAATAATAGCAGGCGTAGAAAACTGTCGGGTCAGAAGAATTGAGCCATTCTTTGCTAAATAAAGTTTCCAAAACTTCTTCTAACTTGGCACGTGGCCCTTCGGCATTAGCCACCCGTACTCTAAAATTTTCTTCGTGTTGATCTAATAGATGTTCGACGAAGGCAACTACCATTTCTTCCTTTGTTTTGAAATAATGAATTAATAAACTTGGGTTAACGTCCATCCGCTTAGCAATTTTAGCGATTGAGGCATTTTCAAATCCTTGTTCTTTCAAAATGGTGTAGAAGTTTTCCAGTATCTCCTTCTTACGTACATCTGCTTTACTTTTTCTTCCCATCTGAAGCGTTCTTTCCTTATTAGTAATATAAATCTTTTCTTTAGACCTACTATTTATCACCTATTCTATCATTAGAACAGAAATATTTGACTAGTAATGCATCATTAGAATGAAACTATTCATGGCGTGTAGGACATTAATGGTATGCAGCAGCAATTTTTCTTTTCAAAAGGTGGGCAACAATACACGGTAAGTACTGTTGTGAATGGAGCACCAACTTTCTGCGATTGTAGTTGATCGGCAAGTTAAGTATTGAGAACAGCAAATTTTAGCTGTAAAAGGGTAAATTTGTACTACATTTTATTGAAACAGTATTTCATTTGCATTGTTTATTAATTGAACAAATCAACATTTTTTGTGACAGATGCTTGACAATTTAGAACAGGAATATCTTAGTAAATTGCTGATTCATTGTGAGCAACAGCAGCGCTACTATCTTACATTAGCCGTCCTTTTAATTCTTCTCAGCTGGGGCTTATATTTTGCCTTGCGCCGTCCAGGCACCCTACTAATAGCCCTCATTTTATCTGTCGGCCTTTGGTATTATCCTTGGCGCTATTACCAGCGGGCGAAATTGCTGCGCTTAGATTTGCAAGAGCAACAAAAAATAACCCTTACAACGGTCGTGTATGCGAAGTACATTAGTAAGATTAACCGCTTGCAGCCGTATTATTACTGGCAGAGTGAAGAAGAAGATTTTGAAGTAAGTAAAGTCCAATACAACAGCCTAACTGTTCCTCAAACCATCACCATCACTTATGCCTCTCATTCTAAAACCGTTTTAACCGCTCTACCGAGCCTTTCTCCAACCGATGAGTCAAGCCAAAAATAGCCTACTTTGGGAAGTAACTGCTCCTGCTGTCCTTACACCATCTTACCTTTTTGGAACCATGCACGTACGAGATGAGCGCGTATTTTCCTCTATTGATTACTTAACCCGCTATTTACAACAGTGTGATGCCTTTGCTGCCGAATTCAATTTTGAACAAGCAGATAGTAGTCAAATTCAGTACGCGGCACAACTCCCTAAAGGCATTTCTTTACGAACTGCTTTATCTCCAAGCATATACAGTAAGTTAGAAAAGGTCGTCTATCAAGAGATCCAACAACCACTTGCTGCATTTGACCACCTCTCCCCCCTATTATTACTCAATGTATTAGCAGAAGCACAACTCAACCTAGATCACCAAGTAGCCTTAGACCGAGTCCTATACAACTTGGCCCAACAAGCCAACAAAAAATTGCTTGGCTTAGAAACTTTCGAAGAACAACTGGCCGTTTTCAAAGCCTTTAATCTACGGGAGCAATACCGCACCCTCAAACAAGTGGCCACTAATTTTGAGCGGTATCGGCGCAACCTCAAAAAAACAACGCTCGCTTATATAAAAGGTGATGTACACGATTTGTACCAACGAAGCAGGCGCTCTATTGGCAGTATGCGGCGTGTCTTATTGTATGAACGCAATAAAAAGATGGCCACGCGTTTTGTCGATTATACGCAAGAACAAAGTCTATTTGCAGCGGTAGGAGCAGGACACTTGGCAGGAGAGCAAGGACTTTTACGGCTCTTAAAACAGCAAGGGTATCAATTACGCGCCCTTCCCTACCAACTTTAAAGTTCTATGCTTTTTTAACAACTAACATTTCTCGCCAAGAGTTAAGGTATAAAACTGCTTTTTTGACTGTAAATTCCCTACCTTTCTGCCATGAACGATCTACCACTAACTTCCTACTTACAACGGTTGAGTATTGAGAAACTCAATCCGATGCAAATCGCTTTCTTAGAAACAGCGGCTTTGCCTAATGATGTGCTTTTACATGCTCCCACGGGATCTGGTAAAACCTTGGCCTTTTTGCTAGCCTTGCTCGGCAAACTCCAACCCACGGAACAGCCCACCACACAGGCGCTCATCTTAGCTCCTTCAAGAGAGCTCGCTTTACAGATTGATCAAGTTTTTAGAACGTTGCAAACAGGCTACAAAATCAACTGCTGTTATGGTGGTCACCCGATTGCCATCGAACTGCAGAACCTACAAACCCCTCCCGCCGTATTAGTCGGTACTCCTGGCCGTATTGCCGATCACCTAAGACGGGAAAGCATTACCACGGCCAGTATCCAATACTTAGTCTTGGATGAGTTTGATAAGTCCTTGGAACTAGGATTTGAAAAAGATATGGCGGCCATTGTAGAGGCACTACCACAACTACAGCAGCACTTATTAACCTCTGCCACCAACGCGGTTGTTATACCAGAGTTTCTCTCTCTCCATGAGCCCGCCTACCTAGACTTTACCGCTCGTCGGCCCACCTCCGATCGTTTAGGCATCAAAGCCATCATGACCAGCAGTACCAATAGAAAAAAAGACTTTCTACGATTAGTCCAATGGGTTGGTCGAGAAGCTACTCTAGTTTTTTGCAACCAAAAAGCAAAGGTAGAGGAAGTAAGCGACTGGTTAGATGATTTAAACATTACCCACGGAACCTTTCACGGCGACTTGGAGCAAAAAGAACGAGAATTGTCACTGATTCGCTTTAGAAATGGCAGCTACGATATTTTAGTAACGACCGACTTGGCGGCGCGTGGATTAGACATTCCGAGCATTCGCCACATCATTCACTACCAGCTGCCCCATTCCGAGCCGGAATTCATTCACCGAAACGGTCGTACCGCGCGGATGGAAGCCACGGGTACTGCCTATGTTTTATTAGAAGAGGATAAACCCTGGCGCAGCTACTTGGATGACGGCTTAGAGTACATCGAACTCCCTGAAAAAACCACCACTCTTCCTGCTCCCTTATGGGACACCCTTTATATCAGCGCAGGCAAAAAAGATAAAATCAATAAGTTTGATTTAGTTGGTGCCATTCTCAAAAAAGGCAAGCTCAATGCCGAAGAACTCGGCTTAGTTGTCGTCAAAGAACACCGCTCTTATGCTGCCGTCAAGCGCAATGTAGTGGAGAAAGTTATTGAAAATTTACATAAAAAACGCATCAAAAAGCAGCAAGTAGTCGTAGAATTAGCTCGCTAAAAGCTTACTGTTTATGATTCATCCTTGCCTTCTATGTGCGCTCTAAGCGAGTACCTCCTGAAAAAGTTAGGATAATTTTTTCTTAAAAAATCCTCCAGTGCAAGAACCTTTGGTCTCAAAGATTCTTGCACTGCTCGTTTATGGGCAAGCGATAGTTATAAAGTCTGAAATCTTCTGATTCGCCCCCCCGACTACCTGCGATTGAAGCCCTTCTACTCCCGCGCTTTTTGGATACCTCAGCCAATCGCCCTCTCTTTCAAATAACCATCGTACAACAAACAATATTATTTGCAGTAAAGCAATAAAAAGCTTATTTCTACAAGCTAAAAAACTTCAATTATAGTAGCCCTCCACAGCAATTCCTGTTTTTTTACCGCTTTCTAACCCTTCCGTCTATCATAAAAGCTCCTGCCTTTCGTTAAAAGATTGTATATTAGCTAGAACGTCACTTTTTGCCCGTTTAAAAACAGGTACTCAGGTACTATTCTACCTGTCCCAAGTCCATTTTAGAGAAAGAAACCAATACTTATGTGGAAACATAGACCACTTTTATTCTGCTGCTTACTAGGATTAATCGTTATTAGTGCTCCATCTTTACAAGCCCAGGTTACCTTAACCGTACGCATCAATAGTGGTAGTTCTACCACCACCTGTACCGATGGTTTTTTGGGCGGCGGCCCAGAGCTGCATTGGCGCGTAGAGGTAGATGGACAAGGCTATACCACTTACCCCAGACGCGGCGGTTGTTTTACGGATGCGCCCAATACCCAATATTCAGAGGTATTCAATTGTACCAACCGCTACCCTGCCACTTTACCCGTGTGCTTACGCGCTTTTGAGGATGATGGCGCTCTTTGTATCGTTAACGAAAGTTGCTTAGAGCAAATTTGCCAAAACTTCGCTACGCCTACCATAGGCAACACGCTCACCTATACCCTTTCGGTCAATGGCTCTAGTACCGCCACCGTCAATTTTAGCATTACGGCAACAGGTAGTTTTGCCTTACCAGGAAGTGCTTATAATGACGTTTGTAACGCAGTCAACTTGGGCACCCTCAATGCTAGCAGTACTATTGGTAACCGAAATTTGAGCAACTACGGCAATTTTTGTGCGGATAACATCGGCGAACCGAGTCCTTGGGGCAATAGCAACGATCAAGGAGTTTGGTTTCAATTCACCACCAGCGCTACCCCTGCCGCAGTCATCGAAATAGAAGCCGAAAGCGACCCACAAAATATTGGCAATGACGTAGATTTACAACTTGCCCTCTATGAATCCAGTAACGGGACGTGTTCGGGGGCTTTAACCTTAGTTGACGATAGCTATACGGGCTTTGGTTTGTTAGAAGACGAAGACTTATCCATCAATTGCCTACAACCCAACACCACTTATTTTATATTGGTCGATGGCGAACGAACGAACATTATCAACAATGGCGGACAAGAAGGTTATTTTGGTTTACAAGTAGTTGATGGCGGTATTATACAAGCTGCCGATGAGATTTGCGATGCCGAATTTCTAGGTGCAGTGCCCGCAGGTGGCTCGGTGGGCACACCCAATTTGAGCCGATCCAATGTCTGTGCCACCAATACTAACGACCCCAACCCTGGCGCTTGGTCCTCTGACCAAACGGTGTGGTTTCGCTTTCAAGCGCCACCTACGGGTCACGTCATCATTGATGCCGACAGTGACTTGCCCTTTCCATTGGGAACAGATGCCGTGGATTTACAATTGGCGGTCTATAGCACCAGTAATAATACTTGTACAGGAACACAAAACTTTATTGCCTCCGATTATACCCCTGGCTTATTTGGCGAAGAACTGGATGTCCGCTGCCTAACCCCAGGCCAAGATTACTGGATTTTAGTAGACGGCTCCCCGCTCAATGTCGATGGGATTTTTGACATCACTGTCCGCGATGGTGGCATCCCCCCTGCTCCTAACGACCTCATTTGCAATGCGATTCCCTTGGGCGCGCCAGGCAATGGTGGTACCGTGGGGCTCAACAACCAAAACAACTACTGCGCGGATAACATCTTTGAACCCATTCCCAGCAATTGGGGCAATGACCAAGGAGTTTGGTATACCTTCATCGCGCCTCCTTCGGGAAAGGTCGAAATCCGCCTCGATAACGGTAATATTATCACAGGAGACAACGTAGACCTACAAGTCGCCGTCTATGATTTGGCGGGGGCAGTTTGTACAGGGGTGCCCGCCGAACTTAAATCTGAGCATGGCGGTATTGGAGTGCTTTGGAACGAAGATATGGAAGTGGAATGCCTAGAACCAGGCCGCGAATATTGGATTCTAGTAGATGGCGAAGGCTCTTTGATTGATCCTGATTTACAAGAAGGCACCTTTGATATTGAAGTCTATGGCGATCCGCGTGATTTAGCCTCTCCTTACGATAGACCTTGTAATGCCTTGGCGCTAGGCGATCCTACAGGTGGCTCAGTGGGCACTAGCCCCATCACCACGCACGGCTCCCAAAATAATTTTTGCGCGGATGCCGCAGGCGAGCCGCAGCCCTCGGGCTTTACCGCCGATCAAACAGTATGGTATACCTTTGTCGCGCCCTCTACAGGCAATGTCAATATTGATTTAACGTCGGACCCTGTTCTCGGTGGGACAGACCCCATTAATTTACAAATTGCCGTTTGGGAAACCCCTAGCTGTACAGGGCCTTGGCGCGAGGAAGTAAGCGGCGATGATTTAATCTACGATGTGGATTTGGATGTATTCTGTCTTACGCCAGGCCAAGTGTACTATATTCAAATTGATGGCTCGCCCCCAGCCATTTTAGGCGGCGAAGAGGGCTACTTTGATATTACCATCAGTGAGATTCCCTCTATTCCTGTAGCCACGAATGATTTGATTTGTAATGCCGTGCCGTTGGGCAATCCTTTTGCAGGAACGGTGAGTGCGACGAACCAACAAAATTTATGCGCCGATGATATTGGCGATCCTACGCCTTCTGCCTTTGGTACCGACCAAACCGTTTGGTACAGCTTTACCACACCCGCTACAGGTGGCCCTTTTGCAGTCGATATTGATGCCAATTCTAGTTTACCTTGGCCTTTTGGCAATAGAGATGCCATTGATTTGCAAATTGCTGTTTTTGGTTCTAGCAATAATACTTGTACAGGAGCCTTGACGGAAGTGGAAAGCGGTTATTCGCTCTTAGATTTATTTGACGAAAGTCTAAACGTCGCTTGTTTGGAAGAAAACCGCACCTACTTTGTGATGGTCGATGGCTCTTTCTTGGATGTACAGGGCTATTTTGACATTAATATTTCTGCGGCAACACCTGTTCCCCTACCTACCAACGACCTGATTTGTCAACATGAGAATTTGGGCGTGGTGCCCATTGGTGGCAACATCAACAACGGGGTCAATTATTACAATTTCTGTGCAGATGTGGAGCCTGGAGAGCCAAGCCCTTTTGGAATTGAACAAACCGTTTGGTTTTCGTTTGTTGCCCCCAACCACCCAGGGATCAATGCCACTTCTAATGTAACCATTTCGGTAGAATCCGACCCTGCGGGCGTGGGCAACACGGTTGATTTGCAACTGGCAGTCTATGAGTCTAGTAACAATACTTGTACAGGCGCAATGACCTTGTTAGAAGATGGTTCGGACGATCCGACCTTTAGTTTTGATGCCGAGGTAAACGTTACTTGTTTGTATCCAGGCCGTCGCTATTGGGTGCAAGTAGACGGGTCTATTCTCAACCAAGAAGGGTATTTCCAAATAGAAATAGAAGACGATGGCGCGGGCTTTCGTCCTCCTTATAACTTTATCTGTACCGCCGAACCCCTTGGCGTAGTGCCCAACGGCGGCAACATCAACAACGGCGTAGATTATACTAACTTATGTTCAGATACAGAGCCAGGCGAACCGAGTCCTAATGCTTTTTCTATTGACAAAACAGTTTGGTTTACCTTCACCGCCCCTGCTTCGGGCAATGTAACGATTGATGCCACCAACGACCCGAACAACATCGGGGATGAAATCGACCTACAATTGGCCTTGTATTACTCGGTCAACAATACCTGTGCTGGCCCCTTCTTGGAAGTAGACAGCGACCACGATATTTTTAACAAAGATGAATCGTTGACGGTAGATTGCTTAGAAGGCGGCCGCCTCTATTTTTTGCAAGTGGATGGTTCTAATGGCGCTTTTGGAGATGAAGATGGTTGGTTTACGTTAGAAATAACAGACGATGGCGGAACGAGTAGTTTCCCTTATAACAACAACATTTGCGATGCCTATAATTTTGGCACCCCCAGTGCGCAACAAACCCTCAACAACGAATCCAATGACTGCGCCAATGTCGAATTGGGTGAACCTGGTGCAGGGAGTTACGCTACCCATACGGTTTGGTACGAGTTTATTGCGCCCCCTTCAGGACGCGTAGAAATTGACGTTACTTCTACCAATATTTTGTTTGGAATCAGACCAGAAGTGCGCCTTTTTTCTTCTAGTAACAATACTTGTACAGGTAACTTATCCCAAATTGAACGCTCGAATTTACCTACGGCTCTCTTTACGGAGAACATTGAGGCCAATTGCTTGCTTCCTGGCAACACGTATTTTATTCAAGTAGATGGCTCGGGCTTGGTCATTGAGGGCACGTTTAATATTTCGATAGAAGCCGTCTTTCCCAACTATGGCACAGGCCTAGCGGGCGACCCTGAACCAAGCAACAACGCTTGTGACAGTGCTATCACCTTGCCTGTTCAGAGCCAATCTTGCCTCAATGCCAACGGTACTTTTTCTAACCTCAATTACGGGTATCCAACCATTACTTATAATCCTGCTTTTGCGCAAGGTTGTGGCGGCAATTGCGGAGCAACGTGGTATCAATTTACGATGCCTGCCTCGGGCAACGCAGTAATTGAAGGCAATGATGACAACATTGGCGGCGGCGTTATTGGAGATTTCTCTGAGCTAATTGTAGCCGCTTATACAGGGTCTTGTAACAACCTCACGCCCTTAGATTGCGACCAAGGTGGCCTCACCAATGATGTTTCTTTTCAGGTAGCGGCCGCTCCTGGTACCACGATCTGGCTCCAAGTATTTAGCGACGATGGCGACGATCAAGGAGAAGATTACCAATTGTGTATTTCTGAGGGTTGTGGATTTGATGATTGTCTGAATGCTTTGGCAGTGCCGATGTTGCCGAATGTTCCTTACTGTTTTAATACAGCAGGAGCCAATGGCGAAAACGTGGCGGGCGGTAGCCCTGGCTACTTCGAATGCTCGGAAGGGGACAATCCAGAAAATTCGGTCTATTATTACTTTGTTTCTGATTGTAATGGTAGCGACGTGACGTTGAGCGTTATTAATGCCGTATCTAATGGCAACTGTATTTTGGGCATCACCCCAACAGATGGCTTCAATATTTCTCTCTTTCAGGATGCCACGCCTTGTGATAACAACCCCGATACCTTGGTGGATTGTCAGACCTTTACGTCTTGTGATGTACAGCCTTTTAACTGGAACCAGACCTATACAGGGCTTTCGCCAAATACTCCTTATATCATTCAAATTGATGGAGGCTTTGGCTCTTTAGGAGGCGATAATGTGGGTGAAATCATGATTACGACGACGACTAACCCCGTTCTGACACCTGTATCTACGCCGCTTTCTTGCTCTGGCCTCAATGATGGAACCGCCTCTGCGGTAACGCAAGGAGGGGTTGGCCCCTTCACCTTTGTTTGGAGCAGTGGCAGCACTGATTCTACGGCAACTAATTTAGCAGCAGGCTTATATTTTGTGACGGTAACAGGCAGCAATGGCTGTTTTGATACAGCTAGTGTGGTGGTTGGCAACAGTACGTTATTAGTGGCAACGATTACCAATAGCAACAATGTCAACTGTGGGAACAACTGTGATGGGCAAGCCTCTGTCACGGCATTGGGCGGCTCCGTCGCGACCACCTATACTTATCTTTGGAACGATCCCTCTAACCAAACGACCGCTACGGCAACGGGTTTGTGTGCAGGCACCTACATGGTCACCGTTTACGATGATAATTTATGTTTTGATACAGCTTCGGTTGTTATTACGGCACCTACTCCGATTAATATACAAGTAGACTCTACTAAAAATATCGCTTGTAGTGGTGTTTGTGAGGGACAAATTAGTCTTTCTGCTTCGGGGGGCACCGTGGCAAGCAGCTACCAATTTAATTGGTCTACAGGAGCCAACACGGCCGAGCTTAGTAACCTTTGTGCGGGTAGTTATTCGGTCACGGTAACCGATGATAACGGTTGTTCAGATAGTTTGACGGTAACGGTAACGCAACCAAGCGGATTGGCCTTGAGCCTAACACAACAAACCAATATTGCTTGCAACGGCGATAGTACAGGAAGCATTGCCGTCGTCGCCACTAACGGCACGCCTACCTATAGCTATTCGTTGTACCAAAACAGTGGCTTAATCAGCAGTAACAATACGGGCAGCTTTGGGAATCTTTCGGCACAAGCTTATGGGGTTTTGGTCGAAGATGCGCTTGGTTGTAGCGATTCTATTTCCCTTATAATAATAGAACCCTCCGCACTCGCCTTGACACTGCTCAGTTCTAGTAACAGTACTTGTTTTGGAGCCAACGACGGCGACTTTACGGTACAGGGCAGTGGCGGCACTGCTCCTTATCGCTACGCATTAGATGGGATTAATTTTTCTACCCTTGCCACTTTTAGTAATTTAGCCGCAGGCGCGTATACGGTAACGCTACGCGATAGTTTTAATTGTGAAACCACCCTAGCGTTAACGCTAACGGAACCCACGGCTATTAGCCTTAGCAATAACGGCCAAACAGCCGCCAGTTGTGGCGCTTGCGATGGCACGGCAACTATTAGCGCGAGCGGTGGGCAAGCCCCCTTGAACTATACTTGGACAAGCGGGGAAACGACTCCTAATGCCAGCGCACTTTGTGCAGGCAGCAACGAAGTCACGGTGACCGATGCGAATGGGTGCAGTACTACTTTGGCCTTTTCAATTGGCAATGCGAGTGGTTTTACGGCCAGCGCCAGTATTGACCAGCCCATCAGTTGCCAAGGGCAATGCGACGGTGCCATTAGTATCAATACGCCAACAGCAGGGGGTGCCCTAACTATCTTGTGGAACACGGGTGCTACG
This sequence comes from uncultured Saprospiraceae bacterium, assembly GCA_963837355.1. Classification (GTDB taxonomy): domain Bacteria; phylum Bacteroidota; class Bacteroidia; order Chitinophagales; family Saprospiraceae; genus Aureispira. The sequence goes on from CAWIMY010000003.1 coordinate 125,908, forward strand.
ACTGACAGTTTGAGCAATTTGTGTGCAGGCAACTATTCCGCGACAGTGACCGATGCCAGTGGTTGTTTTGTTATCCAGAGTATCACCTTGAATGAGCCTGCTGTTTTAACCGCTTTGGCAGCGCCATTACAGGATGTTTCTTGCGTGGGCAGTAGCGATGGACAAGCAACGGTTACGATTACAGGGGGTACTGTACCTTATAGCATTCTGTGGGATGACAACAGCAACAGCGGCACGAATACGGCATTAACAGCAGGTTCACACAGCGTCACCGTAACCGATGCCAATGGGTGCAGTACGACAGCGACTACAACTATTGGCAGTCCTAATGCACTAACCCTTTCCATTCAAAATACAACGGCTTCTAATTGCGGTTCTACGGGCTGCGATGGCAGCGCTACGGCGGTTGTTAGCGGTGGGCAAGCGCCTTATACTTATGTGTGGAACAACGGCAATACCAGCCCCACTCCTACCGATTTATGCCCCAACTTCAACGGCTTAACCGTCACGGATGCCAACGGTTGTACTATTTCGGCAAGCGTCTTGGTGCCTGCCAATAGCTCCCTCAACTTAACGCTCACTAGCAGCGTAGAACCCAATTGTTTTGGGGCTTGCAATGGCAGTTTAAGTGTCACTGCAACAGGTGGTAACACAAGTAGCCCCTACCTTTTCCAATGGGATGATCCCACTAACCAAACCACGGCGACCGCGTCTACCCTTTGTGCACAAACCTACCGCGTTACGGTAACTGATATTGATGGCTGTACCGCAGCAGCGGCCTTTACGCTAACCCAACCCGATAGTTTGGCGGTAACATTAGTACCGACCGATGCCAGTTGTGCAGGCGTTAGCAATGGTAGTATTAGCAGCAGCGTATTAGGCGGCACCGCTCCTTACAATTATCAATGGAGCAGCGCAGCCACTACGCCCAATTTATCCAACGCGGCGGCAGGCACCTATCGTCTAACCATCACCGATGCCAACGGCTGTATTGCCAGCGCCAACGCTACTATTTTAGATGCGGATTCGCTCTTTACTACTATTAGTATTGCCAGCCCTTACAATGGGCAGCAGATTTCTTGTGCCAATGGCAACGACGGACAAGCGACCATCACCGTTTCGGGGGGCAATGCTCCTTATACTTATCAATGGATCAATGGCCAAACAATGGCTACTGCAACAGGTTTACAAGCGAGTACTTACCCTGTAACGGTGACCGATGCCAACGGTTGTTCGGCAGTAGATAGCGTGACTTTGATGCATCCCGATCAGTTGGTAATCAGCACGCAAGCGATTTCTTTTTACAATGGTTATAATACTAGTTGTTATACTAGCAACGATGGTGTAGTGCTAGCGACCGTTACAGGCGGCACAGGTGGCTATACCTATTTGTGGTCAGATGGCCAGACAGGCGATACCGCCACCACCCTCAACGGCGGCACGTATGCCGTAACGGTGACGGATGTCAATGGTTGTTTCACGGTCGTGACCGATTCGTTGACTGCTCCTGCTCCCTTATTGAGTACGTTTACCAACATACAAGCGGTAAGCTGTTTTGGAGGCAACGATGGCTCGGCAACCGTAGTTGTTGCAGGCGGAATTGCTCCTTACAATTATACTTGGAGTTCAGGCAGCAATAGCGCTACGGCTAACAATTTGCCGAAAGGCTGGCATAGCGTAACCATTAGCGATATCAATGCTTGTCTGTTGGTGGATAGTGTTTATATTTCGGAGCCGAGTGTCTTGGTAGCTAATGCAGGCGCGAGCGCAACCAACTGTGCGACTAGTGCCAATGGTTCGGCCAACGTCACAGCAACAGGCGGTACCGCGCCCTATACCTTCTTATGGTCAACCACAGCGACCAGCCAAACTATTAATAACTTGGTGGCTGGTGTCTACACGGTAACCGTCAGTGATGCTAACAATTGTACCGCAATTGATAGTGTTTTAGTAAAGGCACCAACCGCCGTTGTTGCCGCAGCACAGCAAACGCAATTGGTGAGCTGTCCAGGCGTTGCCGATGCAGCAGCTAGTGCCAGTGCCACGGGTGGTACGGTTCCTTATAGTTTTAGTTGGTCAACAGGTGCGACGAGCAATATCATTCAAACTATTGCCGCAGGCACCTATTCTGTGACCATCAGCGATGCCAATGGTTGTTTAGATACGGCTAGTGTTATCATTAGTGATCCTGCGGGTTTGCAGGTCAGCGCGGCAGCAGATTTGATTTATAACGGCCAAGCCATCAGTTGTACGGGAGCGGTTGATGGACAAGCGACCGTTAGTGTGGTGGGTGGTACAGCACCGTATACCTATTTTTGGCCCGATGGACAAACGACCGCTACGGCGGCTGGCTTGGGTCCACAGTTGTATTGGGTATCCGTTACCGATGCCAATGGTTGCTCAGATACGGCACAAGTACAGTTGTTTGAGCCCACTCCGATTACCATCAGTGCCCTTGTTATTGGCAATATTGCTTGTGCAGGCGGCAGTGATGGCCGTGCCGTAGCCACTGCCTTGGGCGGCACGGTTCCTTATAATTTTGTTTGGTCAACAGGCGACAATACCGATACAACAAGGACCCTACCTGTAGGGACGCATCAGGTTACTGTTACCGATGCCAATGGCTGTTCGGCAATGACCAGTGTCAATTTGGGCGAACCCAATCCGATTGTTCTAATTAGTTCGGCAACTGCCGTGACTTGTTTTGGCGGTAGCAATGGCAGCGCTACAGTATTCGCGCAAGCGGGCAGCACCCCCTACACGTATTTGTGGTCAAATGCACAAACGAGTAGTACGGCAACGGCTTTGACTGCAGGGATGTATTACGTTACAGTCACGGATGCTAATGGTTGTTCTCAAATAGATTCTCAACAGATTAATCAACCTACAGTATTGCTGTTGAGCTTTAGCAATATTGTAGACATTGATTGTGTAACCAACCTAACGGGTTCGGCAACGGCTACGGTTACGGGTGGTGTTGGGTCTTATACGTACCAGTGGAATGGCTTTACCAATGCAGGAGCGACCGCAACGACCTTGTTATATGGTTGGAACGAATTGGTGGTCTCGGATGCCAACGGCTGCACACTTTTAGATTCTGTCTTTATCAACACCCCCAACCCCATGACTAGCACGGCTATTGCACTAGATGCAGGATGTTTTGGTGCCACGGATGGAGAAGGAGCGGTCACCGTTTCAGGGGGTACGCCTCCCTATCAATATGCTTGGTCTACAGGAGCAACCAGCTCCGCCCTCAACAACTTAGGAGCAGGCGTTTACAGCGTGACGATTACCGATAGTTTGGGTTGTTTTATTATTGAAACAGTGGTGATTGATCAGAATGATCCCTTGCAAGCCTTGTTCACTCAGGTGATCCAATCGGATTGTAACAACGGCACCGAAGGAGCCATCACAGCAACCGTACAAGGCGGTTTAGCGCCTTATCTATTTGATTGGAGTACTGGCCAACAAGTGACCGACAGCAGCAGTGCTACGCTTAACAATTTGGCCGCAGGCAGCTACAGTCTTATCATTACTGACTTGGATAATTGCTCTACCAGTTTGGATACGAGTATTGTGGATCCAGCGCGCTTAAAAGCCGTCGCATCGGTTCAGCGCTAGCGTGTTTTGGGGATAATAATGGAACGATTACAGCCAGCGCTTCGGGCGGTACCGCCCCCTATTTTTACAGCCTCAATGGCGGAGCCGTACAAAGCAGTGGTAACTTTGGCAATTTGGTGGCGGGCAGTTACGCTATTGTGGTGAGTGATGCGGGAGGGTGTTTGTTCTCGACAACGGCTACCGTTACCCAAGCCGATTCGGTTTTGTTAGAAGTAACCCCTGACCAAAGCATTCTTTATGGGGAGACGGTACAATTGTATGTGCGTTTACCGATCAATGCGCCGATCAATCCTGTTATTGCCTGGACACCGACTACGGGCCTGAGCTGTACCGATTGCTTACAACCGATTGCACAACCCTCGCGCTCTACCTTATACACGGTGAGTATTACAGGGGACAATGGCTGTGTGAGCCGTGCGGAAGTTTACATTGAAGTGGACAAAGATCAAGGGGTTTTTGTTCCTGACGCGTTCTCTCCTAATGGAGACCGCACCAACGATGTCTTTATGCTCTATAGTGCAGGTGCAGTAGAGGAAATTGAAGAATTTATGGTGTTTGATCGCTGGGGCGAAGTCGTTTGTCGCCATCAAAATGTGCCCCCAAATTTCCCTGCCTATGGTTGGGATGGAACCTTCTTGGGGACACCAATGAACATGGGCGTTTTTGTGTACTACATCAAAGTGCGTTATTTTGATGGGAAAACAGAAATTCTAAAAGGCGATGTTACGTTGATGCGCTAATAAACCTGTGCATGGATTGTCTTACATTCAGGCTTTAGCTAGAAGGGATTCTTACTCTTGAGATCCAGTTTTTCTAGCTAAAGCCTGTTTTTTTAAGGGCTTCTCAGAAGGCTACCCCTCTATTGATAGCTGCCTTTGTACTTTTCGGAAGTTACTTAAAACGCTACTTGCATCTTTAATCGAAATAGTTTACTTTTGAAACGCCCTTTCTGTATATCTACTCTATTATCCCATACTCCATGAAAGTATTTCTCCTTCTTTTCTTGCTGTTTGTCCCTATCTACTGTATACAAAGCCAAACACCTACCCCCTCCACCGATACCCTTTCTATTTTAGCTGCTCAGCAGCAATTAGAAAAGGCGGAAATTTTGTACAGTAAAGAAAGTCTTAATTACGCCAAAATGGCTGTAGATTTAGGCGCTCCTTATTTCGATCGGTACAGCTTGGCGTGGGACTGGAAAGCCATCGTTTTTCAAGCCGTCCGTGTCATTAGAGAAAAAGATGGTGCTAACAGTACCTTGTACAAATGGGCTTTGCGCCGCCTTGGCTATCCTGCCAATATTATCGTCGATAGTCAATTGGCTTTAGAGGAAGCCGAAAAAACTAAAGTGGATAATCCTGCTTTGTATGCTAAACGCTTAATAGAACAGGCAAGAACCTTATTCAAAACACAGGAAAAGACCTGTATTGAAGTAACGATAGAAGCAGTTACCTTAATAGAAAGCTTACCTCCTACCGATAAAAACCGCTTATCCACGTATGCGGAGCAACAGCTTGCGCCGTTTATGTTGAACTTAGCCCAAGCGAAAATTGCCTTAGATGGAGCACAACAGCACGATAGCTTAAAATTAGCTGCCTTAAAATGGCAGTTCGCCGCTGCGGCGATTGAGCACGATCAAAACTACTACCACAAGTACGCGTACGATTCTGTTTATTACCATCTTAATCAAGCCCTTCTCCTTTACGAAACCCTATTGGGGCAAGAATCAGACGCTTATCAAACTACCTATAATACCTTTTCTCCAGCCATGCTGCGCTATCATGTCTTGGAGCGGCCTTTTTTAGAACAACTACAGCAACATCAAACCAATAATGACGACTTTATCGTGCTGCTACGTTCCTTACTATTCGCGCTGGAAGAGGATGGAGTGCCTCCTTATGAAGCGATGCAGGTTTTTGAATGGGTGCTTAATGACATTCGCACGCATCATGGAGTAGCCGATCCCTACTACCGTATTGTTACGACCATGAAAAACAATTGGGATCTAGACGATGCGGAACGAGAGATTGCTATTCAAAAAAACCTAACGGCTGCCTATTTGGAGGAGTATGGACGAGAATCGCTCCTGTACTTAGAAAGCATGGTTAAATTGGGCAACCTATATGCGGAAGATGGGGACGATGTGTTGGCAGAGGTGGCGTTCCATCAAGCGTTTGATCAGCTAGAACTCTTGGATGAACAAGGAGTAGCTGCGCCGCAGGGGGAACAAGATATTCTTCAATATTATTGGTCTAAAGTCCTCCCTACTTGGCGAGCAGTGCTGATAAAAGAACACAATTTATATGTTATTCAGGAACTCTATGGCTTACAAAGTGCGGAATACTGGAAGGCTTACTTTGAGTTGTCGTATGTACACCACGAGCAGAATATTTTACGAAGAGAGCGCGGAGCAAAATATTTAGAGAAAGGATTGAAAATCGTTCCTAATGACTACCTTAACGTTGCTTTAGAGGGCATCAGTGCCATTCTACGGTTAGATCCTGAATTCAATATCATTCCCATTGTAGACCTACTTCCTAAGAGAGTTGAGATTCCAGCGTTGGAGGAATTATTACTATTTCCAATGGATAGTATGCGCCGAGAATATGGTGTCAATAGTGTGGCCGTAGCAGAGTTGATGGAAGTGCTTGCAGATGCTTATTTCTATGATACGACTCAGGCCATTCACGCTACCATTGCCTTGGAGCGTTACCAAGCTATCTTAGAGCTATACGACCGCCTAGGAGAACAGGATGAGTACGAAGAACTCTTGGATAAGATGACTCGTAACCTCACCCGATTTTCTCCTTGGACGGTGGAGCAGGTAAACACACTTTTTGAGGATTTGTTAGGCAAGATAAAACAGGATATGGGGGAGTTGGAGCGCTATTATCTGACCTCTGTAGAACGCTATGCTAATTGGCTGTACGACTCCGAGCAGTTGATCGCTTCAGAGCAGTATTTTGAGCAAATTGTTGCTTATTTTGAAAAAGACGACTATTATTTAAAGCTAGAAGGCGTTTATAAAAAAGACAAGGAATGGTACTTGCGCACCTTGGATGTGTTAGCGCAAATTTATCGCAAAACAGGGCGGTATTACAAGGCCAAAGCAACGTATAAAAAACTTTGGGAGTTGGCTCCTGCCTTGAGTAGCTCGCGCGAAGAAACCCTTTGGATTGCCATTCGGTCAGCCAACGATATTGGAGATTTATCGTATCGGCTCAACGATTATGAAAAGGCCATGAAGGCGTTTAATACTACCTTGGCCATCTTAGAAAAAGCCAAAAAAGTCACGCCTCTTTTTGATCCTTATCAAAATGCCCGCGCTGCAAAAATCTACGTCTCTACTTTGCATGGAAAAGGCCGATTACTATTTGAATCCAAACAAGAGGAGGAAGCACGGGTTTATTATCAAGAAGCCTTGGACTTGGTCAATGCGGCCCAATCGCCCATCGCTTTAAAAGAAGTAGGTTATCTGTTGACGGCCTTGGCCGCACTCGCCGTCTATGATTATGAAGATGAGAAAGCAGCGCAATATTACACCCACGCCCTCCAATACATCAAGGGCAAGGAAGAACGCTCTATTGCCCACCTCGCCTTTGCCAAATACTACCAAACCATTGGGCAAGATAGCTTGGCAGAGCCGCATTTGTCTGCTGCTCTATCTACTGATTTAAAACGGGTACAAGATAATTACACCGCGCTTTCGGAGCAAGAGCGCCTGTTATTCTTACAACCCATCTCCAAACGTTTTGATATTTTTTTAGAATTTGCTGTACGCCAACAAGACCCTGATTTACTACTACAGGCTTTTAATAGTCACTTGATTATCAAAGGGCTTTCATTGGAGACTAGTAATAATTTGCAAAGTGTTTGTAATGTGACACAGAATACGGTGCTGCGTAAAAAATGCTTAGAAATGCAGTCGTTGCGCAAGGAACTATCGGGTGCTACGGACTTGCCGATGGATGTTCAAAAAAACCTAGATACGCGCATTGCAAGTCTAGAAAAAGAAATTGGCTTGTCTAGTAAGGACTTACGAGAAATATACGATAAGAATAACCGAAATTTAAACTTTGTAGACCTCAAGCGCTTGCTGTACAACATGGGAACGCCTGTCGATTCTACGATGGCTATCGACTTTTTATTGGTGCCCGAAATGACTGCGCAAGGTTTTCGCCAACAAGTTTATTATGCGGCTATCGTAATTCCGCGACATCCCTACCCACACTTTGTACGCTTGGCCACCCAAGAAGAGCTGGCCGATGTCTTGGCTGCGGAGGTCACGCCCCACGGCTCTAATTACATTAGTGACAATCGAGAAAGCCGCTACTTGTACGAGCTCGTATGGGAGCCGTTGTTGCCCTATATTAACAAGGCGACCGATTTGCACCTCTGCCCTACTGGAATTTTAAGTAGAATTGCTTTTGGAACGTTGAGAACGGGCGATTATAGTAATAGCCGCATTATGGATCGCTGGTCGATTCACTATTATGGTGCCTTACGGGATTTATTGCATCTAAAAGCGGATAAAGGAGCCGAGGGTTCTAGCGCTGTTTTAATTGGCGGAGTAAAATTTGACTTGACCTCAGCAGAACTCAATTTTCTTGTCCGTACAGACAGTTTTGTAGAGACCAAACCTTCGGCAGCGCTACTTCCTGTAGACGGAACACGAGGGCAAGATTTCAATTATTTACAAGGTACTTTGACGGAAGTAGAGGCCATCAGTCAATTGTTTCCAAATGATTGGGTGGTTAAATTATTAAGTGGAAGCCTTGCGACCGAGGAAAATTTAACAGATATTGCCAATGAAGCACCCGATATTTTGCACATCGCTACCCACGGCTATTTTTTTCCTACGCCTCCTAAGAAACGAGCGGCCAGTAATAACGTATCGCTCAGAAAAGGTAAGAAAGGAATGGAAGATAACATTGCCGCTTCTTATAATCCTCTATTGCGTTCTGGGCTGGCGCTGGCAGGTATTAACCGCGTTTGGAAAGGCGGCGCGTCTATTGAAGGCTTAGAGGATGGCATTTTGACTGCTTTGGAGGTCTCTAACTTAGACTTATTTAACACCAAATTAGTCGTGCTATCTGCCTGTGAAACAGGTCGAGGAGATATTGACAATACCGAAGGAATTATGGGTCTACGTCGCGCTTTTAAAACGGCGGGGGCGCAACAATTGATCATTAGCCTTTGGAAAGTCCCCGATGCACAAACTGCGGAGTTAATGCAATTATTTTACCAGCGTTATTTGTCGGGAACCTCGGCACACGAAGCCTTTGAATTTGCCCAACAGGAAATGAGTAAACGCTATAGCAACCCTTATTATTGGGCCGCTTTTTTATTGATAGAATGATCCCTTTTTGGGAGCGGGCAGCAGTACCTTGCTCTATATATTTTTTAATGAACAGTTTCAATTTCACTAAACACTATGACCAAACAATTATTCCTTTTTTGTGTAGGAGCATTCCTCTTGTTGCAAGCCAACGCCACTCAAGCACAAGCGATTCACAGCGCATTTGAGCTGCGTACCTATCTTAACAGCGACGCTACCTTGGAAGAAGGAGACTCCCCAGAACGTGTACAACAATTTTACGAATTACTAGCTAGCCATTTGCTGGCAACTAGAGATCTTCAAACAGGTGGCCAGACGCTTAGCCACCAAGCAATCTTAGACGCTTATAAAGAAAATCCGTTTATCGCGCCTTTTTTGAGTGAGGAGTTAATGAAAGGGTTGACGAGCAACAATGTTGTTGACTTGACCAAAGTGCGGGCTCAAGCGCGTGGTAGCTTAGATGCTGTGGGTACTGGTTTGGGCTTACCAGGTTCTACTTTTTTATTAGGGTTGACCGATTTTTTAGTAGGCCGTACTAAACAAGAGCTCAACATTGCTTTTTTTATAGAATTGCGCAAAGCCCTCAACAACTCCGAGGAAATGCGTTTTCTATTTCCAACGACTAAAAATGTCCTCTTAGAAATAGACGATAATATTTATCAATTTAAAGCTTTTTGGGAATTACTCCGCGAATCTTTTTTGATGGATTTAGACAATCTGGTGTACAACTTGGATGACTATGTACAGTTTTCAGAGCGGATCAAAGATCCCCTTGCCCGCCACTTAATGAGCGATTTGTTCAAAGTGACGGAGTTGATTTACGAGGAGACCACGCCTGCTAATGTCATCACCTACTTGGCCGAAGATTCGTACTTACAAGTCTTAGATTCTACCGATGACCGTACAGGATACTTGGTTCATTTACAAGACCACCTGAAAGTATTGGGGGTCATTTCTAAGTCTTTGGAGAAAAAAGAAGGCAGTGGTTATTGGGTCGACCCTCAGCGCATCGTAGAATTATTGCGCGACCCTGTTACGGCTGTATTTTACCTAGGATTCTTATACGAAGAAGGAAAAACCCTAAACATTGGTAACCAATCTTTAGCACAACATTTATCGGTCTTAGTAGACAATAGAGACCGCATCCGCCAGTTGCTCAACACCTTTAAATTGTTTCTAAACGAAGCAAGTAAACTAGAGCGTTTGGCCGATTATATTCGTACAGAAAACAATAGCAACCGCCGCAGCCGCACTGCCGTCCCTCTTACGCCTGCACAAATAGAAGCGGAGCATCAGAATTACTTCAAGTTCACGGAGGGCATTTGCGAATTGTTTACCTATGCCAATGCTTTCAAAATACAGTTGATGGGGCCTAGTGCCCTCGATACAGTCGTGACACGTTATTTGAGCATTGCTAGTGATTTGAATACCATTACGCTAGAAATTAAGCGCCAGCAGTACACTTCTGCTCTTGTTCATTCCCTCTTTGTTATAGAAAAATTATTACCACAGGATAGCTTCCAATGCGAGCGCCAAGTTTTACTTAAATACGGTACCTTCATTGCTACTGCAGTAGGAGCCAAAACTCCCGAAGAGGTATCTAATGTGATCGCGGCTTTTGCCTTGCCTCCTGGCAGTTCAGCTATGAAAAAATATGCTAAATTTAGTATTGCCCTCAACGCCTTTGTCGGCCTTTCGGCAGGACAAGAAATTTTAAATCAAGGTCTTGGCTCTAATCCCTACTACGCCGTCGCTACCCCGATTGGTGTCAGCTTTAATATGGGCTTCAACAATTATGGTTCTGTAGGTGTTTTAGCTTCGCTGATTGACGTTGGAGCGTTGACCTCCTTGCGTTTTCAAGATAACTCTACCAGTGATTTGCCTGACTTAAAATTGGAAAACGTGTTTGCACCAGGGGCATATTTGGTATATGCCTTACCGAAATACCCTATCGCAGTGGGCTTTGGTGCACAACTAGGCCCCAATTTGCGGAGTGTGACGGATAATAACCTCAATGTAGTGCAAGCTAGTGGCTGGCGCTGGGGAGCCTTTTTAGCAGTTGATATTCCTATTGTGAGTTTTTACAACAGTGCGAGTCGCTACAAGGCTTGTCCTAAAAACAGAAAGAAGAAAAAGAAGAGCTAGCGAGTGGGTAGTCGTTATTGATAAAGAAATAAATGGAGCGGTAGACAACTTATCGCTCCATTTAACGTACAGTATAGCCAAACAGGGTGTATTACAACAATTTTCTTAGTCGTATTGAAAAAATTAAAGCCCTATCCTTAAGAAGCGTTGCCCTATCATCAGGTTAAGTATCTTTTATAACGCAGCAGGGGTACATTGCTCTGTTGTTAAATTTTTTGTTGGTTATGAATGAAAAAACAGCGTCCTCACTACAAGTAGTTGGTTATGCTAGTTTTGCGAAGCGTTTTTACGCTTTCTTACTCGATTGTTTTATTTTTTTGCCGTTGAATATGTGGTCTCAGTATAACTTTTTCAACGACAAAAGCTTTGTCATCGTCTTTGTGATTGCCTTGGCTTGGTGGATTTATAAGCCGTTGATGGATTGGAAGTTTGGGGGCACTTTTGGAAAACTGATTATGAAGATTCGGGTGGTAGACACTTCAGGCAAAGGCATTAGTTTCAATCAAGCCCTTTTGCGCTTTGCTCCCTATTTTGCGATTAGTTTGAGCACCTTATTTTCTACCTATATTCTCTTGCAATCGCCAGAATTTGCCGCGATTACGACTTTAGAGGAGTTACAGAATTTTGAAGCGCAAGGAACAAATGGACTGGGCTTGACCATTACCTATTTTATTTATATTTTCTCCGTTTCTACCATTTTTACCGATGTTCAAAAGCAAGCGCTACACGATAAAATGGCGCAGTGCTACTGTGTACAAATTCAACCCTTATCAGGCGAAGAAGAAACACCGCTAGACGAAGAAACATCCGAACAAATTTTCCATTAATTACCCCCTTTTGACCTTCGTATCATGCAACAATCCACAGCTTTAGCCCTTCTCAAAGCAGGTAGAAATGTTTTTTTGACGGGTTCCGCAGGCGCGGGCAAGACCTATGTCTTGCAGCAGTACATTGACTACCTCAAAAAACGCAAAGTTGTGTTAGCCGTAACGGCCTCTACGGGCATTGCTGCCACCCACCTCAAAGGCATGACGGTACACGCTTGGTCGGGCATTGGCTTACGCCAAAAAATATCCGAAGAAGAACTGGCCGCTATGAAAAGCAAAAAGTACTTGCGGGAACAAATCGAAAGTGTCAAGGTCTTAATCATTGATGAAATTTCGATGCTGCATAAGCAGCAACTGGAGTTAGTCGATCAAGTGTTGCAGTATTTTAAGAAAAACCAATATGCCTTTGGAGGGATTCAAGTCGTCTTTTCAGGAGACTTTTTTCAATTGCCGCCTGTAGGCTTTCCAGGAGAAGCCAAGCGCGATAAATTTGCCTTTATGTCGCCCGCTTGGGTCGATGCCAAGCTCCATATCTGCTACCTCACCGAGCAGCACCGCCAAGAAATAGGCGCTCTACAACACATTCTCAACGACATTCGATCAGGCAAGGTGTCACCGAGTAACCGCGCTTTATTGGAACAAGCCAAGCACCACCGCTTCGAAGCAGGCGAAATTCCCCCTACCCTTTATAGCCACAACCACGATGTCAACCGCACGAACAATGCTCACTTACGTGCCCTAGAAGGAGAAACGTTTACCTTTGAAGCCAAAACCAAGGGAAGTAAGCGCTTGAGCGCCATGTTAAAAAAAGCCGTACAAGCCGATGAATTGTTGTACTTAAAAAAGACGGCCAAGGTGATTTTTGTCAAAAATAACCCCGATCAACACTATATGAATGGTACGTTGGGCGAGGTGTTGTCGTTTGAAGAAGAGAAAGGCTTGCCCGTTGTTCGGCTGCGCGATGGCAGCCAACTCGTCGTAGAACCAGTAGACTGGACGGTAGAAGATGAGACAGGGCACGTGCTGGCTTCTTACCAACAATTGCCCTTGCGACTAGCGTGGGCGATTACTGTGCATAAAAGTCAAGGGATGACGCTAGAACAAGCAAAAGCCGACTTGCGCCGCTGTTTTGAGAAAGGACAAGGTTATGTGGCGCTTTCGCGCTTGCAAAGTTTGGAGGGCTTGCAGTTGGTGGGCTTCAATGAGTTAGCCTTGCAAGTAGATGCCTTAGCCCTCAAAGCCGATCACCGCTTTCAGGAGCTTTCGAAAGAACTCGTTCAAAAAACCGATGCCGAAGTACTCCAAGCGTTAGAAAAACGGGCAGTCGTATTTATTCGCCATTGCGGAGGCATCACTGATCCCGAGGCCATTGAGCGGTACAACAAAAAATTAAAAGAGAAAAAACAGAAAAAAGAAGCCACCCACCTTATTACCAAGCGCTTGATTGAAGCGGGCAATAGCTTAGAAGCCATTGCCAAAGAACGTGGCCTCACGGTAGGCACCGTCATGAACCACGTCGCTAAGTTGCACGGATTATTTCCGAAACTCGATTTTTCGGCTTATCGTCCCGAGGAGAGCATTGTACAAGCCGTTAACAACGCCAAGACACAACTGCTACAAAAAGATCCTTCTTTGCTGCGTCCCGACGGGTCTATTTCCTCTAAGTTACTGCACGACCATTTAGACGGAAAGGTAGATTATACGACTATTAAAATGGCCTTGTTATTTGTATAAACAGCCCTTATATTTTATAGGGATGCCCCCATTTAGAAGCATCCCTATAAAAAACAAGCAAAGTATTCTTATACAAAGCGATTGCCAAAGAATAACCTCTATTGCTTGATGATCTTTTTAGTTATTATCTGGTTGCCTACTTTTAGACAAACCACATATAACCCTGCTCCGTACGTCGATAAATCTAGTTCCAGTAATTCTTGACGAACACCACGCAACTGCTGCTGCTGTAGCTCCTGCCCTGTGGCATTGTATAAAGAGACCAGCACGTCAGAAGTTTTTGGCAGCGCCAATTCCACAGCAACTTGATCCTGTGTAGGATTGGGAAAAACCGCAATGCTGTTATTGAGGTTGATTTCCTCCACTCCAAGTCCTATGACACAGAAGAAATGCACGGCACTCGCTCCAAAATCACCATTCACGGCGTTCATGCGTACCAATTCGTTGCCATTTCCATCGCGCAGCCAGTAATCGCCAATACGGCCGCAAATACCACTGCTGCCATCTAGCCCATCACCATAACTGTCCCTAATTGTAAATTTATAACAGCCTTCTGCTAAACAAAATTCTTCTCGCGTAGTATCTACACTACTAAAGTTATCATTATAAGGGCCTCCACTATACAACAATGCCCCCGTAGCAGAATCTTCTAAGGTCCAGCTAATTTCTGAGCCGTAGCAATCCAGTGCCAACGAATAATTTACGGCAGCACCAGTGGCAATAACGGTAAATGGTTGACTAGCACTGTTATTGGTACTGTTGGAATCAATTCCATTATTGGGTGCATTGGTCGCCACATTAAAAGTATGGGCACCTCCTCCCACTATAATCGAAGGCAGGACAATAAAAGTACTGTTTTGACTAGGCAAGGTTCCTGTCCAATTATACGTGGCATTAGGGCCACCATCAATGTTGTATAAAATTTCTACATTGGTCAAGGCAGTCGTTCCATAATTGCGCAAGCTAACGATGGGTTCAATGGTATTGGTATTACAATAAGAATTGCTAATGTTTTGAATTTGTAACACCCCTGCATCTAACGCCAAGGACGCTCCATTGGGGCTATATCCTCCTTGTGTCATTACATTACTCCCAGTAGGATCTAACCAATCCTTCAAACGGCGGTTGGCAGCCACGCCATCCCAAGACACGTCAAATCGACCGTAATTATCATCCAATCCATTATCATTGACTCCCGTACAAGCCGCGCCGCCACCATAAAGTTGGCCAACGATTAACTGGTTTTGATTGAACAAGGGGGAGCCTGAAGAAGCAGGCTCTGTCACTCCCAAATCCCAATCGGTCACCTCCCAAACCGATGCCGCACCAAATGCAGCAGCTACCGCAGGGTCATTATCTCGGCAAATTTTCTTTACATCGCCTCTAGGGTGATGAATTCCCGTTGTTTGGGTAGCAGGAGTAGTGCTTCTATCCCAACCTGCATAATAAATTGCCCCACTAGGAATGGTATTGAGTTCCATCAAGGAGAAGTCTGATCCTGCATTGCTTGCTCTTAGCGTAGCGCCGTTGACTTCATTAAAAGGGCCTGTTGGTGCCTGACTCAAGGTCGTTTGGGCACAACTTGGTACAGGACTATCCCAGTTGAAACGAAATACCCAGCTGTTGAGTCCTGTTGTTCCACAGTGATTCGCCGATAAAAAATAAGGCGTTCCATCGTTGCTGGTGTTGTTCACCAAAGCACCTGTGCAAACTCCCCCTCCGTTCACCACAATCATAGCGACTGAATTGATGGGATCTTGCCAGCCATTGCCCAAGGGGCAATTGACATCGTAATTACAAGCCCCTGCATCGTTAAGACCTTTGGCTAGGCGCTGTCTAGGATACGCAGTGATGAGGCGATAACCATGGACAACAGCGGCGATTGTTAAGGTTCCTTGTCCGCGTACCCGCTGTGGCTCATAGTATTCTACGACTAACTCCTCGCCGCTCAAAATTGTGGTTCCGAGCGCTCCTGTTGGAGTATGGTTGGCAGCAGTATAAGCGCCGCGCAATTCTTTGGTACTAGGGTTATATAAGTACAACGTAGCTCCTTTGGGTAGCCTAAAATTTTCCAGTAACAAATTCAGGGTGAGTGCATCTTTGGAGCGTATACCCAACCGCCAAATACGGCCTCCATCGGATAAATCATTCCAAGTGCCGCTATTTTGTAGGTTGTATTGAACCAAGTGGTTAAATCCAAAACGCCAAGGTCCTGCCCAAGCAGCATCGTTCACGGCATCAATCTGTCGCTCTGCTTCGACATCAAATTTGGGCATAGTGCGCACGTCAATTTGACTGAGCACTTTTTTTTCTGTCCAACTTTTGGGATACCCTTCGTTGGTTGTTTGTCCATTACTGTAAGGTAGAGCACAACACATTAGGACAATAGATAAGATCGCTATTTTCATACGAATTACAACTTGTTGGTGAGTTAAAAGCGATTGCCCTAGTATTTTGATGAATGAAAAATAAAAGCAATCTAGTGTGGGGGTATGTAAATAACGAAAAAAGAGGCCAAGAATTATAATATTCTTAGTCTCTTTTACAATAGAGTTATTATTAGATAAGTGCGTAGCGCCTTAATAAATTAAAGCTGCTAGTCTTGGAATTCTACCATGATTTGGTTTTTTTCCACAGCCGCTCCTTTATCAACATTAATGCTTTTGACGACGGCGTCTCCCTCTGCCTTGATAACATTTTCCATTTTCATAGCCTCCAAAATCAAGACAGAGTCGCCTTTAGCAACAGTATCACCGACTTTGACCAACACCTCTAAGACCAATCCAGGCATAGGTGCCTTAATGTGGTTAAGTTTTTGGCTACTTAGCGTAGAGAAACCTAGTTTTTCTGCCAACAGATCAAACTTATTTTTGAGTCCTATATGATAGGTATTGCTTCCAATCTGTATCTGCACCGTTTTTGTAACAGGATCCGCTTCTAGCACCGTCGCTTCATAAGAACGGTTGTTGTGCAAAATATGAAAGCTGCGATCATTGATGGCAATCAAGTCCCAGTCAAAATCACTGTTCTCAAATTGGATGGTTTTTGGCTCTTGACCGTCGGGGGTGAGCTCCTCGTTAATCGTCGCTTGATACATGGGCTATTGTTTGGCTAATTTGGTGACAAAATAAACTTCGTAGGTGGTAAAGGCAACATAAATCAGTAAAAAGGGCAAAATAAAGTGCATACTAATCGGTTTCACAAACAAGGCGTAAGCAATAACGAGCAAAGCACAAATCATCAACTTAAAAGTAATAGACAACAAAAAAACTTGCCCAAATAAGTTCCCATTTTCACTTTTTGCAGCTTTAGAACAAGCCCAAAAAACACCTATAGAAAACAGAACAAAAAAGCTCCAGCTTATCCAAGAAAAGGATTGGTAATCATGGATCAGCGTATGTTGATGCATGGGTAAAATTGCCAGCGCTACTAAAAGCGACAGTATTCCCAATTGCACGTAAAATTTTTTAGCAGTCATGCGTCGTAGTAATCGCGAAAGCTATTCGCGGAGTTATTTTTTATCATCGGCATAAGCCTGGCGGATAAAGGTGTAGAGCGCTAAACCAACGCCTGTAAGCGAGCCTAACAAAACAAAAATAAACCGTGTTTCTGCCCAAGCATCTAGACGCAGACCGACAAACACAAACAGCCCAATAATGAAGCCCATTTGCATGGCCATTCCCGAGTATTTAATGTAATCGTCGCGTCGTCCCGACGCCTTTTGGGGAGGCTCTTCGTTCATCGTTCCGTTAATTGTTGCTCACTTTACCTGTCACACTTGCTCCGTTAAAGAGTGCTCCATCCTCGATAATCAGTTTATGGGTAGTAATATTTCCCGTCACCTTTCCCGTTTCTTGGATGTGTAAATAGGCTTGCGCCAAAATATTGCCGTCTACTTTTCCTTGGATAACAATGCTTTGGCAGCTTATATCGCCTGTAATCAAGGCCGTTGAGCCAATGATTACTTTAGCGGCGCTCTCCAAATTGCCTTCCAAAGTTCCGTCAATGCGAATGTCCGTTTTAGACCGTAAATTGCCTTTGATGACGGTTCCCGCCACCAAACTATTGTGTACCGAACGGCTACTAGTAGTAGTTTCCGTTCGGTTATTGTTTGCTCCAAACATGTTGTTGTTTATAAAAAGACGTATAGACGCGTCTAGTATTATCAAAAATCGTATTGATGTATTACAACAATCGTCTTTCTAAATGGGGCAATTGATTAGATTGTTATGATCCAGCGAACTAGATCTTTTTACCAATTTTCTTGGGGGATAAGGTACAGTGCATTCGACGATCTTCCATTTTGGGGGGATAATCGGGAAATCCGATTCCTTCCAACTCAACCAAGAAGCGTTTCAATAAATCACGTCCTCGGTCTTTAAAAACAATCGTACGGCCTTTAAACTGCACGTATGCTTTTACTTTATTACCGTTCTCCAAGAATTTCTTAGCGTGCTTCACTTTGAACTCAAAATCATGGTCATCCGTGTTAGGTCCGAATCGGATTTCCTTAACGACGACTTTGACTTGCTTCGATTTTAGCTCTTTTTCCTTTTTCTTCTTCTCGTACAAGAATTTTTTGTACTCGATAATCTTGCACACTGGAGGACTAGCTTTGGGAGAGATCTCCACCAAGTCCATTTCCATTTTGTTGGCGTATTCCAACACTTTCGCAGTCGGATAGATCCCTGGCTCTAGTGTTTTGCCTGCCGCCTTGCTGATGTCAGCAAAGTTACTACCGACCAAGCGGATTTCAGGTACTTTAATAAGGGCATTAATTCGGTGTTCTGGTAGTCTGCTTTTTCTTTTGTAGTTATTTCTACTGTTAAATCTTTTAGCCAATATAATTTGTTTTGTTAATAAATAGAGCTTTCCTCATGGAAGAGCTACTAATGGTTAATTTTTGTAATAAATCGTTTACTCCTAAACAATTATGCTTAGTTTTTTTCTGTCTTTAATTGTTCCACGATAAAGTTATAAAGTTTCTTCTAATTCGACAACTTAATGCCTCAATTATCTGCTTTCTAACATAAAAATAATGTTGCGCGCTATTCACAAGATACGGCAAAAGCTCAATCGACCGTGAGGCGATTGAGCTTTTACGCTATGGTAATTAATGGGATGTTTGTCAAAACAAGGAAAATAACTTCTATTGCTCCTTAGACTTTATTACGAATGGAATTGTATAGAGATTAAAAAGAGAGTTTTTTTCATCAACCGAGCTTGTGAGTTCACAAAGTAATCAAGACTCGCGAAGCGATCTGATCTATTTGATACTGTGTATCGAAAAATCAGCTTCAGCTCATCCCGACAAAATCGGGATGGGATTAATTTTTAACGCCGAGTGAGGGAAAAAGATCCTTTTTTCGCTGCAAGGCTATTCGTAATAAAGTCTCTTGTGTAACAACTACTTTTTTATTTAGGTTCAAATCCAAGAACGATATTAAAGGCTCCATAATCCGTAAAAGGACTACCCGCGCTTATCTCTGGTTTATCAAATCCAATACCATAATCAAATCCAAGCGTACCAAACATTGGTAAAAAGACTCTCAAACCCATTCCCACAGAGCGGCGCAACTGAAAAGGATTGTAGTTGTCGAAGTTTGACCAAGCATTTCCACCTTCGGCAAACGCCAATACCCAAATGGTAGCACTGGGGTTCGGAGAAATCAAGTAACGCAACTCCATCGTCATTTTATTGTAGATCGCAGCTCCTTTTTCATTAGCAGCAGATACTTCATCTACAGCATAACCACGCAATGAAATAATGTCTCGTCCTTGAAGACCTTGGAAATTAGAAATACCATCACCTCCTAGCTCATAGCGCTCAAACGGAGACAAGCCCACGTTGGCATTATAAAAACCTAAGAAACCCATTTTAACACTCAACTTTACAACTAAGTTCTTAGCAATTTCTCCATACCACTCGGCCAAGAAATCCCATTTGTGGTATTCTAACAGCTCAAACTTTTTGGCGGGATCCATCAAGGCATAATCTACGGCATTTCTATTATCCAATAAAGAATAAGGCAGTGTCAATTTTAGCGAAAGCGAGATATTTGATCCTTGCTTAGGAAAAATCGGATTATCAATAGAGTTTCTGGCAATAGTTTGGCTCAAGGCCAAGTTGTGGAACGAACCTGTTGGAATTTCAAAATCAAAGCGACGCAACACGTCCATGTTCTGATAATTCAAACTAATTTGATAAACAAAGAAATCATCGGGAAAGCGCAAACGCGTTCCTAAACCAATCGAAGCCCCTGTAATTTGCAAGCGCTGGAAAGCTGAACTCTCTTCGCTATAGCCATTATTGAAATTCGTGTGGTAAGCCGACAAGGTAAACGAGTTAGGTTTTTTACCGCCCAACCAAGGTTCTGTGAACGAGAAGTTGTACGATTGGTAAAAACGACCATTGGTCTGTACGCGCAACGACAAGCGCTGTCCATCTCCTTGTGGCAAGGGGTTCCAAGCTTCAGGATTCAACATATTACGCAAAGAGAAGTTATTAAACGTCACCCCAAGCGTACCAATAATACCACGGCCTACACCACCCCAACCAGCAGATAACTCCAACTGATCCGACGGGCGTTCTTCGACCACATACTCAATATCTACCGTTCCGCGCTGTGGATTCACAGGCGTATTAATTTTTAAATTCTCTGGGTTGAAATAATTCAACGCAGTAATCTCGCGTTGTGAACGGATGATGTCCGAACGGCTAAATTTATTGCCTGGCAAGGTGCGCAACTCTCGGCGAATCACGTGCTCATGCGTGCGGTCGTTGCCGCGAATAATTACTTTGTCAATAATGGCTACACGCCCTTCCGAAATACGGATTTCCAAATCTACAGAATCCCCGCGTACTCCGCGTTCAATAGGATCAGCTCTAAAGAACAAATACCCGTTGTCCATGTACAAGGTACTGACATCACGGCCATTTCTATCAAAATTCAACCGTGTCTGAATCAATTCTTCATTGTACACATCTCCTGAATTGATACCAAATACTTGGTTTAACACGCGGTCGGAGTAAGTCGTATTCCCTCTAAAAACGATGTTGCCAAAGCGGTATTGGTTGCCCTCGTCGATGTGCATATCAATCCGCATCACTTTGCGGTCGTTCTTTTCTATCAAGTAGACCGAGTCTTTCACAATTTGTGCATCGCGATAACCTAGGTTGTTGTAAAGTGCCAAGATATTTTTCTTGTCGTTCTCATATTCCTTCTCGATAAACTTAGAAGGTTTGAAAATCGCCATGATATTGTTGCGCTTCGTTTCTTTCATCGCAGCGTACAACTTCCCTTTCTTAATTTCGTCTATTCCGATAAAGTTGATTTCATCAATGCGAACCCGCTTGCCTTTCTTGATGTTAAAAATCCAACGCACAGAGTTTTTGAGGATTTTGTCTTCCTCCTCTTCTACTTCAATTTGAACATCCAAGAAGCCCTTTTCGATATAAATCTCTTTGATGGCTTGCATCGCGTGTAATTTCATGGCAGGCGTAGCCGCGCGACCTTTCTGCAAATAACGCTTGGTGGCGGCATTGGCATCGTCGTGCTGGCCTTTGGGAATACCCTTGTAGCCGTGGCGCGCAAAACGAGGATACTCTTGGACATCTATTTCTAGAAATACAATGTCTCCAATTACTTTTTGAATATCAATGTTAACATCAACAAACAAGCCCTGTTTCCACAATTTGCGGATGGCTTTAGAAATTTGGTCACTCGGAATACGAATGGTTTTTCCCACATCCAATCCTGAAAGCGCAATAATCCCATTGGGATCGGTATAATTGGCACCTGCTACTTCTATGCCTCCAATTTCGTAGGTTTGGGGAGTGTTGTAATCTATTAAAGGCGCAGGAGCTGACGTATCAGCTGTTTGAGCCATCAAGGCGTTTGTACACACTAGACTTGTCAAGCAAGCCACCGTCATTAAGAACCTCTGAATCATAATTTATTTTGTCGTAATGATCATTTTCAAAGTACCTGTCGAGAAGCACTTTTTGTAATTCACCTATATAAACGGTAAACTTTGCACAAAAGTAAGGAATCTAGTTGCAATAAGAAAGAATCTTTGTTGTTATAAGGTCTTATCAGCAAAACTATCCCTATTCTTCGCTTAAACTGCTAATAAAAAACATCTTTTCTCCGTCTAGCAACAATAAGACCAAAGCCCTGCAAAACACGTAGGACAGCATTTTATAGCCATAAAGCGACAGTCGTCGTCTTTTCAGGCGGTTTTTTAGCAACTTCGTTGTATATTGGTAGACAAATTACTTGATTCAACGTCTTAAAATCTTATACAAAATGGCATTACAGTCTGTCCCAACAGTTGATTATCATGATTTTATCTCCGATGACACCCAAAAACGCCAACAATTTATCCAAGACCTCGGCGATGCTTTTTCGCAGATTGGTTTTGTCATTGTCAAAAACCACGGCGTATCAGAAGGCTTACGCCAAGAATTGTTTGATTTATCAAAGAATATATTTGAGCAGCCCCAAGAGGTGAAGCAAAAATATGAAGATTTGACCAATGGTGGCCAACGGGGCTATATCTCTAAAGGCAGAGAAACGGCCAAAGGCAAAAAAGTGCCCGATCTAAAAGAATTTTGGCACATTGGACAACAGGTACAAGACGAGCCTGCCTTGTCAGAAGAATACCCTGACAATATCTGGATGCAAGAAGTACCTGACTTGGAAAAAGTCGGTACCAAAGTCTACCGCACCTTTGAGCAGACCGGCCGCAACCTGTTGCGCGCCATTGCGCTCTACTTAGACTTGGACGAAAACTACTTCGATGCAAAAATTCATAACGGCAACAGCGTTTTACGTCTCCTACATTACTTCCCTGTCAAAAATCTAGACGAGGTGGAAGATGGAGCCGTCCGCGCCGCCGCACATGGCGACATCAACCTTATCACGCTTCTAATGGGTGGCTCTGCCAAAGGCTTGCAAGCCAAAAACTCAGCAGGCGAATGGGTCGATGTCTCTCCTGAAGCCAACGAAATCGTAATTAACATCGGCGATATGTTGCACCGCCATACCAATGGCCGCCTGAAATCTACCATTCACCGCGTTGTCAATTTGGACAAGGAGTCTATGCGTTTTCCGCGCTACTCGGCTCCCTTCTTTTTGCACCCGCGCGGCGATATGGATCTCTCTTGTTTGGACAACTGTGTAAACGAAGAGCACCCCAAAGCATACGACGACATTACCGCAGGCGAGTTCTTGGACGAACGCATCAAAGAATTAGGCTTGAAAAAATCATAAGTGCATTCCACTTAGAAGTCGTCAACGACTTCGCTGAATACGAGCGCGAGCGGTCTTTCCTAGGGCAGTTCGCGCTTTTTATTAGAAGAGCGACCGTTTTTGATACCCTTTTATGTTTATCTTTGTAGAACTAATAACCTTCCTGACCATTAGGTTGACCTTGTGCTATTCCTTTACCACGTACCAATTACTTCTAATGAACTTGTTACGCTCTGACCACTTTTGGAAGTGGGGATTAACAATAATGACCTTATTTCCCACTCTTTTATTTGCACAAGAACAGTTACTTCCACCACTTACTTGGGCGTACCGCTTGGAGGGCGCAGCGAGTGTAGAACGCGTAGCTGCTGCAAACAGCTCTACTTATTTAATTGGCTACCAAACAGGTAGCAGCAAAGCCCAATACACTAGTTACAACCCTTACAAGGAAAAAATAAACAAGACCCAACAAGTCGTTTCGCCTCAGTTGGAGCAAGGGTTATCCGAATTGTTTGTACAGGCACTGGATGAACAGGGAAAGGCACAATGGCGCAAGACTTGGGCCTTCAATCCTAGCAAGAACAAATTGCGCGTGCAAGCTTTTGCCGTAGACAAGAGCAACAATCTACATATTATGGGGCAGTTTTCTGGACGGATTGATTTTGACCAAGAAGGAACAACTAACCGAGTGGAAAAAACCGAAAAAGATATTCCCTTACTTTATTTATTGCAGCTCAATTCTTCAGGAAAAGTGTTGGCCGTACGCTCCTATCCTATCACGGAGCTCGACCCTTCGGGTATTGTTATCAGTGTTGTTTTAGATCAACCGCAGAGTTACTTGTACATTTTACAGCACAACGGCACCTACAGTAAATTGACGATGAATGGGGAGGTCGTTTGGAGCAAAAAGGTATTGGGCAACAACCACTACGAAGACTTTACGGTAGAACCCTCTGACATGGCTGTTGATTCCAAAGACAACCTTTATATTTTACGCTACAGCGATTACCACCACGAGCAGGGAGAATACCGCAGTAAAACCATAGCCGTACCAAGTTCGATTCTAAAAATAGCGCCTAATGGCGAAAAAATATGGGAGAGCGCCATCAATACCAATAGCAAAACTAGTTTTGTTGTCGATGATGAAGGGCAGGTTTATTGGTGGAGTGCCTTATTGAATAGCCGTTGGACGGGTACAGAAGCACATTTTGAAATCTATATGCAAGCGACCTTGTTACTAGGCAAAATAGATGCTCAAGGCCAAGAGATTTGGCAAAAGCGCTACCTAGCAGATGATTGGACGACGGCTACGGACATTACCCTTGTCAATAACGAAGAATTGTACGCCACTTCCTCTAGGAAAATTTACCAAAAAACATTTGGCGAAAGCATTACGGCTGAAACCGCAAAAACTTCGTTCAAAGCACATTCCAAAACGGTGCAGGTATTTGATTTAGAAGGCCAAGAGCGTTGGAAATACAGCTTTGCAGTCGATCAATTGGTGCAAGAGCAATTCAGCTTGCACTACGATCCCAGCAGCAAAAAGTTATTGCTTTGGGGTATTTTTTCACCCAATAGTGATTTAGATCCTAGCCCAGAGCATACCTTTCCCGCAGGGGAAAGCAGCAGCCAGCAAGTTTTTCAGTGGAGTCCTGTTTTTCCGCGTCCTTAGGACAGGTTATTTTAGAACAGAGTTTGCCCAGCGACGCGTATACAAGCCCTTGCTGTCAAAACGTTTGGTTTGGTTATCGACGTTGACGGAGCGGTCGTCTTTGGGGTCAGGCCCAACACCACCCACGATATTCCAGTTGACCCAGTTGGAGCAAATGTCATAATCAATTAGGATGTGTTGAAAATAAGCCGCGCCCATGCGCCAATGTACACCCATGTCATTAATTAAGTAACTAGATACCAATTGACGCCCTTTTTGAGACAAAAATCCAGTGTATCGAAGTTGGGTCATACAAGCATTGATTAGGGGAGAGTCTGTTTCGCCCATTTTCCAAGCGTTAAAAGCCGTCCAATCCTCGACCAGTTCTTTGCTTTCCTGACCGCGAATCCCGCCTTCTTCAAAAATAGCATGGCCGTATTTTTTGCCCATCAAGCGATAGTAATCTCGCCAAAGTAGTTCTTGAAAAAAAGCTTGGGCGGCTTTTTTACAGCGGTACTTTTTTTGGTACGCCATCAATTCTGAATAAATGTACTTGGGGGAAAGACAACCCGCAGCCAACCAAGGGGAAAAGTAAGAAGACCGAAAAGCCCCTTCCAATTCATAGCGCGTTTCGTTGAAACGACTCAAATGCTCCTCCTCTCCAAAAAAGAGGGCGGCGCGCTCCAACGCAGCTTGTTCCCCACCTTCCAATAAGACCTCTGCACGAGGATCGCGTTTTATTGGTTGATGACCCAAATCGGCTAGTGTAGGCAATTCCCCTACTTCTAATTCTATGCTCCAAGGCGTAAAGGCTTCTGGTGTTGGCAAGGGTTCGCGAACCGATACAAACCGCTCTACTTCTTTGCGAAAAGCGCTGAAGGTGTCGGGAGAATGAGAGATAGGAAAAGGCAAATCCTGTGTGTAATACAACATCTTGCCTCGAAAAAAAGAAATTTCCAAGCCCACCGACCACAGATTGCGTTCTAAAGAATTCTGTACTTCAACTTCATCTTGCGTCCGTTCCATGTTGGCGTAGACGTAACTTGCCTCTATTTTCTTAGCCAACTCAAAAATCTCCTCTTCGGGATGGCCAAAGCGTACCAGCAAATTAATTCCGCGCTCCTGAAATGCTTGCCGCAAACGCTCTACGCTCTCTAACAAAAATTGCGCACGGTGGGGGCCTGTTTTCTGAAAATCATAAGGTGTCCGCCCCATCAATTCTTCGGAGTTGAAAACATAAACGGGAACAATTTCTTCGCTGTGTTCTAAGGCAAAAGTGAGGGCTTCGTTGTCGTGCAACCGCAAATCCTTTCTAAACCATACTATAATTCGCTGTGCTTTCTTCATAATGGCATCTAATTGATCTTGGTGGATGGGGTGTCCCTTGGAGAGGATATCCGTTTCTAGGACTAGGCATTCAACTACCTGAAAAACAACGAAACAGCTTTAAAAAGGATAAGAATGCCCTTTCTATTGCATTATTATTTTTCTCCAATCGTACAAAGATAACAAGAAAAGGCCACAATGGTTGACAAGAAAAAACAAACTTTCATTTTTTTTTGAAAATTCAGAAAACAAGGCTAATTGGGGAGATAGAAAAGAAAGAGCGCGGCCTATCTGATAGGATATAAAGTGTCCTCGTTTGTACTTTCTAACCGCCCCGTGCGTATTAATAGTAGTTCTTTTTTTGAATAACCCGTTCTTACTTTTTATAAGAACAAGTGGTATCTTAGGGCAATATTTAATTAAACTGTCTCCTACTGATGATTCAACAAGTAGAATTTCAATTGCCCCCGCACCCGCGCGGCTTTCACCTTATTACCGACCGTGTTTTGCAGGAATTACCTGCCTTACCTGAGCAAGGTATCTTGAATTTATTTATTCTTCACACCTCCGCAGGTCTCACGATTAATGAGAATGCAGATCCTGATGTCCGCACCGACTTTGAAAGCATCTTTAATGCCCTTGTTCCTGAAAACCTGCCCTACCTCACCCACACGTTAGAAGGCCCTGACGATATGCCCGCCCACATTAAGGCAGCCTTAGTAGGTACTTCGGTGCAACTTCCTATTCGCAATGGGCAGCTACACTTGGGAACTTGGCAAGGGATTTATTTGTGTGAATTTCGCAATCGCGGCGGCGGGCGGAAGTTGGTGGCTACGGTTTATAGCTAATTAATTGCGATAAGCACTACACCAGCTCAAATCGTTTTCCAGGCAAAGCGCGCACCACTCCTTTAAATTCTAGCTCCAACAGCAACACGGCTAATTGGCTGCTACTCCATCGTAAGATTCGATTCAACTCCTCCAAATGCAAGCTTGTTCCCACCAAACTACTCACCAAACGCTGTTCTTCAGTAGAAAGTGTTGGAAAAAGCTGTGGTTGGCGATGGCGTTGTGGCTCGTGCCAACCGAGCACGTAGGCCATATCAGCAGCCGACTCGATCAAACAAGCCCGATGGGTTTTCAGCAAGTGGTTACAGCCTTTGGCTAAAGGATCGTTGAGGCGGCCTGGCACGGCAAATACTTCTTTGTTGTACTCGTTGGCCAAGTGGGCGGTAATCATCGACCCACCACGATTGGCGGTTTCCACGACCACTACGGCATCTGCCATACCTGCGATAATGCGGTTTCGCATGGGGAAAGTGCTTGGAAAGAGGTTCTGTCTGTGTGCGAAACTCGGTGAGAATCCCGCCACAGCGTACCATTTTTTGGGCCGTTGGTTGGTGCTGGCTGGGATAAATCCGGTCTAAGCCATGTGCCACTACACCGATATTAGGCAATTGCAAGGCCAAGCTTTTACGGTGGGCCGTGATGTCAATACCATAAGCCAAGCCGCTCACGATAAGCGGGCTGTAGCCCTGTAGTTCTTCTAACAAGTGTTCGCAGAAGTGCCGCCCGCGCGCACTAGGCTTGCGTGTTCCAACAAGTGCAACGACCTTACTGGCATTCAATGGGGCATTGCCTCGATAGTAGAGTAAAAAAGGCGCATCTGGACATTGTTGCAACCGCTTGGGGTAGTCCTTTTCTGTTTGCGAGAGCACCTGAATGTGGTACTTTTGAGCAAACGCCCATTCTTCTTCCGCCCGCTGCCAAGTGCTTTTATTCACAATGGCCTGCGCGGTTGTTGGCCCCAAATGGGTAAACTGGCACAACTCTTTGACCGTTGCTTGCGCAAATAAATTATCGGCAGAGCCATAATGTGCCACCAATTCGTGCGCAATTTTGTTGCCGATACGCGGTACAAGTTGCAAGGCAATTTTAGCAATCAATTCTTCTTCTAGAGGGGCAGCGGTGGCAGAGGCGTTCAAAGGATCTTGTTTTATGGGGCCAAAGAATAAGCAAAAAAAGAGGGGCATTACTGACTCTGCGCGTTAAGCCAACTTTCTAAAGTGGCTTTTTTATCGTCGTCTAAATAGGCAGCAGCATGCATTCGATAGTACCCTTTGGGGGGCATGTGTCCCTCGGCAATTTCTTCTGCCATTTCATGTAGAAGGTGTTTTTGATCTTCCGTAGACTCGACTCCCCAAGTAGAAAAATTGAGCTTCTTACGGCCATTTCTAATGTGTCCACTAATCCAAAAAGACACAGGCGCTACATAAGTATACCAAGGGTAGGTGGTTTCATAAGAATGACAATCGTAGCAGGCATCTTGAAGTTGGGTAAGAATAGCAGCAGGAGGCTGTTCTATTGCAACAAAAGTTTGAGCAGGTATAATTTCTGGAGTACTCTTATCCGTCGGAATAAACTGAAGGACTACCAGTACTACAAGTAGGAGTAAAAAAATTCTTTTCTTGTTCATTAGAATAAATTAGCAGTTGATGATAAAGTCGTTTAACAGGGAGAAAGATACAAAAAAAGCTCCTGACTAGTGGGGACTCATTGGGCACTCCTTGGGGCATTCTACGCATAAAACAAAAAGATGTTACACAAAAACACTACCTTGGAGTAGCTTTTGTACGTTCTACTGTATAGCCACTTGCTCCTAAAAAAGCGAGAAAGGCTTGATTAGGTTTGTTTTATTAGTTTTGACTCTAGGCTAAATTTTATAGTACGATGCGTTCTTCTTTTTTCTGTTTTTTATTGTTAACGGTTTCTTTTAGCGCTTGCCGAAAAGGGGCCACGATTGACATTCCTTTCCGAGCTTATGTCGTCATTCCCGCAGGACTCAACACGGGTTTTTCTCATCATTTTGCTATTCGCAATATTCCTGGCGTTGATTACGAGGAGCTGATCTCCGCGCGTCCTGCTTATGTGACGTTGACGGTAGAGTACGGCGAGGGCAACATGGACTTTGTGCAGCAAGGATTTATGTATACGGTCAAAGATGGCGTGCGCCAAGAGGTCGCTTATCAAACAGATTTACCTTTAACCAATGCTACCTTTGCCCAGCTTTATCCCTCTATTTTAGAAGTAGAGGAGCACATTTCGCAAGAATTGTTTGATATGGAATTGAAGTTAATTTTCAGAAGTATTCCTGTAACAGAAACGCGTTTGCGCATTGATTTTGGAATGGAGGGTACGGTTAGTGAATAAAATTTCTTCTCTCTTTCTTATTCTGTTGTAACACTATTTATGTCTATTATAACAACGTATACCGAAGGTTTTAGAGCCTATTTACAATTAGAAAGAAACCTCTCCCCTGCTTCTATTGTCGCCTATGAGCAAGATTTGGATAAGTTTGACCAGTTTTTAGAATTGTCGGACTATGACAGAAGCATGAAAGAACTGGAATTAAGCCACTTACAGGCTTTTCTAGAAATGCTCCATGAATTGTGCCTAAGTGCGGCCTCACAGGCGCGAATTATTTCGGGCCTCAAAAGCTTTTTCAACTACTTATTACTAGAAAAAGTCTTGGATAAAAATCCCGCAATGCTGCTCTCCACACCCAAACGGAGCCGCCAATTGCCTGCCGTACTAGATTATGAAGAAATAGAAGCCTTAATCGGTGCAATTGACCATTCCAAAAAAGAAGGGCTTCGCAACCGCGCCATTGTGGAAGTACTGTATGCCTGTGGCTTGCGGGTGAGTGAGTTGACTCACCTCAAAGTAACGAATCTTTACTTAGAAGTGGGTTACATTCGGGTAATTGGGAAAGGGAACAAAGAACGATTGGTGCTGATTGGAGAAACGGCGATCAAGCACCTTAATTTTTATTTGCACGAGCGCAACCAACAGGAAAACATCCACCCTGATAGCCGTGATATTGTTTTTCTCAACCGTCGAGGCAAGCAATTAACGCGCAACATGATTTTCCTTATCATTAAAGACCTCGCCAAGGCGATTGGCTTAAAAAAGAACATCTCTCCGCATACCTTTCGACATTCTTTTGCCACGCATTTGGTAGAAGGGGGAGCGAGTTTGCGCGTGGTACAGGATTTGTTGGGGCATAGTTCGATTACTACCACAGAGTTGTATGCGAGCATGGATATTCACTATTTGCATACCGAGCTGCAACATTACCACCCTAGAACCCGCCCTAAAAAAGACTAGCCTGGGCGACCATTGCGCTTAGTTTTGCGCTTTAAACCCTCTGAACGGCGATAGACAGGGCTCGTTTCCATGACGCGCTGGCGCTCGCGTTCTATTTTTTTAAATTTTTGGTGGGTATACTCCTCTTCAAAGGAGCGAATATTATCCGTATCGCCCAATCGCTCCAAACAATACAAGTAATGCGCTAGAATATCGCGCTCCGTAAAATCATCTGGCTTATTGCCAATAATTAGCCAATACAAATGCGCGGCAAATCCGTACACTTCTAAGTCTAAAGCAATATCAGCATACTCCAAAATACGGTCTTGAATGATGCGTTGATTATTGAATATCAAGTTGATCTCGTGCCGTTTAGACATCAAGTAAACCTCTTTACTACTGTGGGTAGGAATCGGCATATTAAACAAAGGGTCGCAAGAGTAAACAATCTCCTTACACTCCTTCCAGAGGTTGATGATCTCGTCAGGAGCTGCTTCGGTTAGGAGCAGCGAGCGAGAATAATACTTTTGGTAATTAAGAACGGCAGAGCGGGGCAAGGTCTTCAATTGTTCCTCAAAATACAGCGCCGCACTCTCAAAATCTCCCTGTTCTTGAAACGTTCGCCCCTCGCGCACAACGGCTTGCAAATCATCAAAGAGCCACTGCATTCTAAAATCAAACTGTCGATAAAAATTAAGCGCCATCGAATTCTGCTCGGGAAAGACCTGAGCCACATTCAAATACCGCTGCGCCAAATCATACTCCCCCTTGATTACATGCAAACATATTTTGGACAAAATCACCAAACCATTGCCCGATTCAATCTCCATCGTTGCCCGCCAATAAGTAGGATTTCCAACGGTCAAGGCGTGGGTCGTTGTATCTCGATAAGCGCTGTCGCGCAACATATCGCCAATGGCATTGACCCCACGCAACTGTGTTCGTAAGGTATCTTCATAATAGCTCAAAACAGGCAATACCTCTTCAATCACCCATGCTTCAAATAATTTGGCTTTGCCTGCTAAATCAGCCGCTTCAAACTGCGCACGCACTTTTTCTTCGGGCAAGGCGATTTGAGGCAAGAATTTCAGTTGTGGATCTTGGCATCCCAAGCCTACTTTTGCGTTGACTAAATAGGCATACTCGGTTAGTTCGGAGCGGGGAATTCGGGATAGACTTTCGAGGCGACGGATGAGATGGGTAGTCCGCTCGGCACTTAGTTGAGGGCGCGAACTTACTTCTACCAATGGGGTTTTATTTTTAGGCAAAGTTACTAAAACCATTACATCATGGTTGCCTTTTTCCAATGATAAGAACGCCTTGATAGAAGCTCTTACGCGCTCGTTCCAACGGTACAACTTATTGGTATCCAATGTGGCATAAGTAACCATATTATCCGTAAAGTACTCTACTTCTAATTCTACAGGTGTTCCTTGAGGCTCGTCTGTAATGGTTTCTTCAGAGCGTTGCACCTGCGCTTGCGCCCAAGGCATTGCCATCCAATATAAAAGGCAAATGAATGCACTAATTCTCATAAACAAATAGTTCTGTAGGCTACAGTCGGATTGCCTAAAAGAGGCCAGCCAATAAGCACTTTATTGGGAAGAACGCTTGTCCTCTTCAGGGGTCGTTTTCTCTATAATATAATTGATTTTATCCACTACACGCGGATCTTCCTCCATCAAGCGTAACAATTTGCGTTCCAACTGATCGCCTTTGGCATAATTAGCCGACTTCCAAAAAACTTGATTGGGGTCGTTGAGAAAGCCAGGGTTGGCATATTCTACTAGCGGGTTGGCCTGAAAAGCTTCAATAGCACGGGTGATGCCCCCGCCTATTACATAACCTCTTTCTATAGGACTTTGTTTTGTCATTTTACGATAGAGAATCATGTTCAAGGGGATTTGTTCGACCACATCTACATTAACAAAGTAAGCCAAGGTACTCGGCATTTTCTGTATGCGTATGACACTCATGTCTTCCATCCCTTCTTCTTCCAAGGCTTCGGCCAAAAAACCAAAGTGGTCGCTGGGTTCTCCCCCTTTGAATTTAACAATAATGGTTGAGGTAAAATTGAGGGTACCAGGGATATAGTTGTAGCGTTTGCCTTTTTTGAAGGTGTAGGACGTACTGTCTACATCTAGTTTGAACTCTTGGCGAAAATCTTCCTTCAAGCGCATGGGAAATAAGATGTTTTTGAAGCCAAGCGACTCCATACGCATTTCAAAGAAGCCCCAGGGTAAGGTCGTTACCCAAGCATCTTCGCCTTCATCGTAGCGCATTTCGTACTGCTCTGCGAGTCTTTTCACGCCGCCATTAAGGGCGTACATATCAATGGTTACTTTAATCTTATCGCGTGCCTCCCAAAATCCATACGAGGTTTCAATTTTATCGCTGGCCGCATCAAAGGCCATCACAACACGAATAGAATCTTTTTTGGCTGGTTTTTGTTGTGCCCAACTCTCGGCGCTGCAACACAACAAACTAAGAATCAACAAACAGATATACATAATTAGCTGGCTTATTTTTGGTGGGGATAGATAATAGGAGCGGTTCACGGCAGAGTGTTCTAACGTTTGATTTTTATGACGTGATTCTTCAAAGAAAATCGAAGCTTTCCACAAACGGTTCAAAACTACTGTTACACTCTACTGAGTACTCTAAAATACGAAACTATTGGGAGGCAGGTAAAGGCACGGCGTTTTTTTTATGGTTTTGTCTATGGGTTGCTTGGCCTTGGGGCAACAAAAAATCGGTAGAAAACTGCTTTCCTACCGATTCTATCTACTTTTCTAGCAACTACTAGATTATTTATTGATAATTGTTAAACCACTATATTCACCATTCTCTTGGGTACTACAATTACTTTTCGGATAGTTTTACCGTCAATCCAACGCTGTATATCTTCCAACGATAAGGCGATATCTTCAATCGTTTGCTTAGAAGCATCGGTCGAAAATGTAGCCTCAGCGCGCTTTTTCCCATTGACACAAACAGGGTAAGTGATAGAATCTTCTACCAAGTAAGATTCGTTGTGTACAGGATAAGTACCCTTGCGGTGAATAGAGGCTTCTTCGCCCAAGTCGTGCCACAATTGTTCGCTGATAAACGGTGCAAAAGGAGAAATCAACAAAACCAACTCCTTCAAAATTGCACGGTTGTGGCAATTTATTTTTCTCAAATCATTGACAACAACCATAAAGTGCGCAACACAAGTATTAAAAGAGAACGTCGGAATATCGTGGTTCACTTTCTTGATCGCGGTATGTAGTATTTTAAGCGCTTCTTTGCTCGGTTCTTTTTCCGTTACAATCCATTGTTCCTCTTTATAGAACAAAGACCATAGCTTGCGCAAAAACTTAGACACGCCTGTAATTCCGTGGGTATCCCAAGGCTTACTGTCTTGAATCGGCCCCAAAAACATTTCGTACAAACGGAAACAATCCGCACCGTATTGCTCGACAACATCATCGGGATTGATCACATTGTATTTCGATTTGGAAATTTTTCCCAATTCAGTGTGTGTAACCACTTGATCGTTCGCATTGGTCACAAAAATAGCGTCCTTATAGTCGGGCACCCATTTTCTAAACCGCTCGCGGCCATCCGCATCCAAGTAAGACTCGTCTTTACCATAATCCGTTACCAAGTCGATGTGTACAAACACCATCACCCAATCGTTCTCCTCGTACTGATCTAACAAATCAGCACTGACAAAAACGCTGTTGCCGTCTTGCTTTTTCTTGAGCATGGGCAACATCTCGATAAAGCCTTGTAACATCCCTTGGTTAACCAATTTCTTGTAAGGCTCTCTCGTTGGCACCAAACCCAAGTCGTACAAGAACTTGTGCCAAAAACGCGAGTACATCAAGTGACCAACCGCGTGTTCTGCGCCACCAACATACAAATCTACATCTTGCCAGTACGACACTGCTTCTTGACTAAAAGGCTCTTCGTCGTTGTCCGAGTCCATATAGCGCAAAAAATACCAAGAAGAACCTGCAAAACCAGGCATGGTATCGGTCTCCCGTACACGGTCGCCTTGCTGCACCCAATCTTGGGCACGAGCCAAAGGAGCTTTGCCTTCCTTCGTCGGCTTAAAATTATCCAATTCAGGCAATTTCAAAGGCAAATCGAAAGTAGGATAAGCTACCCCATCTCGATCGTATTCTATCGGAAACGGCTCCCCCCAATAGCGTTGACGGCTAAAGTTGGCATCGCGCAAGCGATAATTCACCTGTTCCTGTCCAATTCCTTTTTTGACGACAGCGGCAATAGCCGTTTTTATCGCTTCTTTGACAGATAGACCATTCAAAAAGCTAGACTCTTGCAAAAAGCCTACTTTGTCACCAATGCCCGCATCGGGATAGTCCGACTGGTCGACCACCCAACGAATGGGTAAATCAAAGTGTTGAGCAAAGCGTTGATCGCGCTCATCGTTACTAGGGACAGCCATAATCGCCCCTGTTCCGTAACCCGCCAAGACATAATCGGCAATCCAAATAGGAATGTCCTGCCCTGTGAAAGGATGCACGGCATAGGCACCTGTGAAAGCCCCTGTAATACTCTTCACATCGGCCATCCGTTCGCGCTCTGAGCGGCTGTTGGCATAGGCTTTATAAGCGCTAATGGCTGCGGCCTGCTCGGTAGTAGTCAATTGATCGACCAACTCGTGCTCGGGCGCTAGCACCATGAACGTTACGCCAAAAAGTGTATCAGGACGGGTAGTAAATACCTCAATCGCTGCTTCGTGGTCTTTTATTTTAAATTCTACTTGGGCACCTCTAGAGCGGCCAATCCAGTTGCGTTGTTGCGTTTTGAGCGCTTCCGAAAAGTCAATGTTATCCAAGCCGCGCAACAAGCGTTCGGCATAAGCCGTAATGCGCAAGGCCCATTGGGTCATTGGACGGCGCGTTACAGGAAAATTTCCCCGCTCCGAAACGCCATTCTTTACTTCATCGTTGGCCAAGACCGTTCCTAAATCTTCACACCAGTTGACAAAACCTACTTTGCGGTACGCCAAGCGGTAGTTCATCAACACATCGTCTTTTTCTTTGGCAGAATATCCCTTCCAATCAGCGGCGCTAAAAACTTCCTCTTCGCTCGATGCCGCACTAACGGCGGCATTCCCCTGCTGTTCAAACTGAGCGATTAGTTCGCTAATAGGAAGCGCTTTTTGTTGTTTGGGATTGTAATAATGTTCGAACAACTTCAAGAAAATATGCTGTGTCCATTTATAATACTTAGGATCAGAGGTATTAACAGAGCGACTCCAATCGTAACAAAAGCCCAAATTATCCAATTGTTGGCGGTAGGCTTTCATATTGATAGCTGTAGACACAGCGGGATGCACCCCTTTTTTAATAGCGTGTTGCTCAGCGGGCAATCCAAAAGAGTCGTAGCCCATTGGATGCAGTACATTAAAGCCCTTGAGGCGTTTGTAACGGGCGAAAATATCGCTGGCTACATAGCCCAAAGGGTGGCCGACGTGTAACCCGTCGCCAGAAGGATAAGGAAACATATCCAACACATAATACTTAGGTTTGGAGGGGTCAGTTTCCGTTTTATAAACTTGATGCGCTGCCCAATATTCTTTCCATCGGGCTTCAATTTTGTCAGGTTGGTAATCCATTGGCTATTCTTGCTGCACTACTTGATGAAACTGCATGGAGCAATTTCGGGATCTATGTTAATTGATTGATATGATATGGGTAAGCCTTATTCCAAAACAAGTTAATAAGACCTCTTCAAAAGCGCCCTATTTGTAGATAGAGCATGTAAAGAACGAATTTATACAAAGTTTCCCAAAGGAATCCTTTACAATTGTTGTTTTTTGAAAATAGTTTCCTATTTCCATAAAAAAACGTCTTTTAAGGCCAATTCCTGCTTGTCGTCTTTTTTGTTATAATTTTGAAAACCAGCAAGCAGCGTTTATAAGTTAGATTACGTTTTAATTAATAGAATGTTATTTGCCAATTTTAAGTTTATTGCCAATTTTTTAGAGTTACGCTCCACAAATTGCCAGTTTTATTAAACTTTTTTCATTTTTTTATTCTAATAGGTATCTACGAACGTCCGTTCTTTTCACAAATAACTGCTTATCTGCCCTTTATGCGTTTTAAATCAATCCAATAACAGGCTTTCTTGTGACAATCTATTACTTCTACATGAAAAAAAAGTAGCCTATTGTCCCCTGTTATCCAACCTTTAAGAAAAAGATTTCGTTTAATAAAGTGACAAGGCATTCTTACCAAAAGTATCGCGTTTCTTTACTTAACTATTGACCATCTATGTCGTGCTTCCCAATTATTCCATCACTAGCTTGCTGATTCCCAAGTTTTCTCATTAGCCAGCTACAAAATTAAGAACTATGAAACAGCTCCTCTCAACAACTATCTTTTTTATATTTTTTGCTGTAGCGACCCAAGCCCAAGTTCAAAAAAATATTGTAAAATCGTATCAACACGAAGGCGCTGCCCTCGTCACCCTCGCCGTAGATGGAGAGGTAGAAGTGGAAGAGTGGGACGAAGAAATCGTTCGCTTAGTCACTAGTATCGACGCGGTTAACTTCAACGAAGGCACGTTAAAAGCCTTAGCAGAAGCAGGTCGTTATACCGCTACTTCTAAGAATGTAGAAGGTAATTTTATCTTGACCATGCTCAAAGCACAAAAAGAGGTTACATTGGGTGGAATTAGAATCGAAGAAACTTATCGTTTCAAGCTTTATGTCCCCCGTGGCACCACGGTAGAGCAAGTTACCCACGCTGATGTAGCCGCGCTCTTTTAAACGCTGTTATTTGATTCATTCGCTGGGCTCTAATTTACGTTACCTAGTTCCATTTACCTCCACTTTTGTAACCGAACATTCCTGCTATTGCAGCAAAGAAACGGCCACTAACATTGTGTTAGTGGCCGTTTCTTTATGTTGTGTAGTGTTGAACGCTCTCTATAGTGTGCCGCGACGCTCTTGTTCGGCTTCTATGGATTCAAATAGCGCTTTGAAGTTGCCTTTGCCAAAAGACTGCGCACCCTTGCGTTGGATAATTTCAAAAAACATGGTAGGACGGTCAACTACAGGCTTAGTAAAGATCTGCAACAAATAGCCTTCCTCGTCGCGATCTACCAAAATCCCCAATTCCTTGAGCGCCAAAATCTCTTCGTCAATCTCTCCTACTCGATCCAACACCGTATCATAATAACTACCAGGCACGTACAAGAAATCAATACCGCGTTTGGTCATTTCTTTCACGGTCGACAAGATATCGTCCGTCGCGACGGCAATGTGCTGTATGCCTGCCCCTTGATAAAAATCCAAGTACTCTTCAATTTGAGACTTCTTTTTGCCTTCAGCGGGCTCGTTAATGGGGAATTTAACCCGTCCATTGCCATTGGTCATTACTTTGGACATCAAAGCCGTATATTCCGTTGAAATATCCTTATCATCAAAGCTTATCAAATTGGCAAAGCCCATCACGTTAGCATAGTAATCTACCCATTCGTTCATCTCGCCCCAACCAACATTACCAACCATGTGGTCGATGTATTTTAGGCCAACAGATTTCGGATTGTAGTTGGATTTCCATTCGGTAAAACCAGGTAAGAAAATACCGTTGTAGTTCTTGCGCTCCACAAAAATGTGAACCGTCTCCCCATAGGTATAAATCCCCGAACGTACTACTTCTCCTTGCTCATCGCGTTCTGTGGTAGGCTTCATAAAGTGCTTGCCGCCCCGCTTAATGGTTTCTTCATAGGCTTTGGTGGCATCATCTACCCACAAAGCAACGACTTTTACCCCATCACCATGTTTCTGAATATGCGCGGCAATTGGGCCTTCGCCATTCATAGGGGTAGTCAATACCAAGCGAATTTTATCTTGTACCAACACATAAGACGTGCGGTCTTTGACCCCTGTTTCTAACCCACAATAAGCCAACGATTGAAAGCCAAAAGCGGTTTTGTAGAAATGTGCCGATTGCTTGGCGTTGCCTACATATAGTTCTACATAATCCGTTCCCAACAGTGGCAAAAAATCTTCTGCTTCATCAAAGATCTTTTCAAGTCCGTATTGGGTTTGTTCTAGATTTTCCATTTGATTGTTCCTTTTGAGGATATTTAGAGGAATTTAAACTCCTGTTAATTATATATTATTATAATAAAATATTGGGCAAATCACGAAAGTCTACGCTTCTAGTGCTCCAACCACGACAAATAATAGTCGGGATCTTGAATCGCTAAGGCAGCTTCGGTGATCTGAAAAGGACGGAAAGGATCAACCATTACGGCTAATTCTTCCGTTGATTCGACGCCGATGCTGCGTTCTGCGGCACCAGGATGAGGCCATGTGGGATACCTCCTGGATGTAAGGTAATTTGTCCGCGATCAATGTTGTTCCGACTCATAAAGTCCCCATCCACATAATACAACACCTCGTCGGAGTCAATATTGCTGTGGTTGTAGGGCGCTGGGATGGCCTTGGGATGGTAATCATACTTGCGTGGACAGAAAGAACACACCACAAATCCCGCCCCTGAAAAAGTTTGGTGTACTGGCGGCGGCTGGTGAACCCGTCCTGTAATCGGTTCAAAATCGTGAATCGAGAAGATATAAGGATAGTGGAATCCATCCCAACCAACGGCATCAAATGGATGCGTGGCATAAGTGTACGGATAGATCAGGTTTTGCTTTTTGATCAACACCTTAAAATCGCCTTTCTCGTCGTGTGTTTTTAAATTTTCTGGCGTGCGAATATCACGCTCACAAAAAGGCGCGTGCTCCATCAATTGTCCTTGGGAATTTTGATAGCGCTTAGGAAAAGTAATCGGGCTAAAAGATTCTAAAACCAACAAGCGGTTTTTCTCCGTTTTAAATTCTATTTGATAAATCGTGCCGCGTGGCAAAACGATGTAGTCGCCGTATTCAAAGGCTAGTTCGCCATAAATCGTATGCACGATTCCGCTCCCCTCGTGTACAAATAACAATTCGTCGGCATCGGCATTCTTATAAAAATAATCCATTGTTTTGCCCGTCGGCGCAGCCACTCCTAAGTACAAATCGTCGTTCGCTAATAAAACCGTACGGCTTTCCAGATAATCTTCCTTGGGAGGCACGTCAAAAGTACGGAGAGAAAGCGCCTTTAAATTCTTCTTTAACGCAATCTTGGGTGCCATAGAGTAGGCATCGCCAATTTCTTTGACCAACGTGGGTGGGTGGGTGTGATAAACGAGCGAATAGTTGGCGGAAAAGCCTTCTGTACTCACCAATTCTTCAGCGTACAATTGCCCATCAGGGCGTCTAAACTGGGTGTGCCGCTTGTGCGGGATGCTGCCTGCTTTTTGATAGAATGCCATAGAGGGAGATCGTTAAACGATTAGTTTTATAGTAAAGTATGCTTCAACAAAGATACCAAAACTTAGGGCAATTCCCAACTTATCAAGCCGTCCAAATCTAGGCCCTTCCAAGCGGGATAGCTCCCTAAGAGTTCTTCTATGACAACACGCGTATCGTAGGATTGGTTGTCTTGCGCTTGCTGTTCTGACAACCACTGGTGAAGCATCGTCCAGTAGTTGCGCTGGGCTTTTCGGTCGTTTTCGCTTGGCTGAGGCAGGTTCCAATATCCCAAAAAACACTCGGCAAGCAGCTGCCCCCGCTTTTTGGTAGAGCCTGTTTGTGCTTGTAAATCGAGGCCATCCCTCGCGTGTTTGATGGCTTGTTCCAGTTGTGGCTGTCGCGCCTCACTTGTGCTTTTTTGGGCTAATTCTAAATAGGTTTGCGCCAAATTGTGCTGGGCAATAGGCAATTGATCGGCATCTCCGATAGCCGTTTTAATGGCTACGCCCTGCTCGCCAAATTGCGCGCCCTCTGCCAAGCGCCCCAACTGCCGCAAAGCAATTCCTTTGTTGACCAACAAATTACTCAACCCCGATTGGCTCACGCCAGGGATCTGTAAAGCCTTGTCATAATTCTCCAAAGCTCCTTCGGGGCGGCCTGCCCACTCTTCGTAGTTGGCCAAAATGTTATACAAACGGATGGTTTGTTCGCTGCTGCGCAAACGGTCAAAATTGCGGTCAAGCAAGTGCTGGGCTTCCGCCAAACTTTCCTCTCCTGCCGCGCGGTAAGCCTCTAACCGCCCACTGACAATCGCCCAAGAACTGTTCAAATCCAAATCAATCACTGCCGTATCTTGCAAGGTCAATGCTCCTTTTTTCCAAGCATTGCGAATGTCCAACAAAGCACAGACACTGGTCTCAAAGTTTCCTTGCCGCTCTTGGATGCGCGCTTTGCCTACTTTTCCCCGAAAGGGAAAAACTCGCTCTAAATAATCTAGCGTCACATTTGCTTGTTCGTACAAGCCTGCCCGCTCAAAAATAGTCGTCAATTGCAACAAATAATCCACTCCAATAATGCGGTAGATGTCTTCGCTGTTGCTCGCCACCTCTGCTGGTTGTTGGATTAAAATCGGCCAGTATTGTTTAAGAATTTTGTACTGCTCGGATTCGTGGATGATATTCACAAAAAACCGAATCGCGGCTAATCGCTCTTCGTTATAAATACTCACCTTAGATTGTACACTGTTAATTTTGAGGGCAGCAACAGGATCATCTAACAAACTAATCAGCGTATTTACTTCTGTTTGTACATAAGAGAAAAGATATTTCATCTCCTCCTCTACTGCCATGCGCTCAATCTCAACTACTTGCGCCGAGATACTCCAGACATCGTGGGTGTAGTGCAAGGAAGGGCCTAAAATACCATAATCATTGAGGCAACGACTCGCAAACAAATCTAAAGAAATCAGCTGCTGTATATCTTCTTCTAAGAACAGGCGTTCTTTAAACTTTTCTATTAACAACTTGACCAATCGCAAGGAAACGGCGCGTTGCAATACTCCTTCTTGCAAACCACCGCTGAGCTGTCGCCAAGCAACAGGCATACTAGCTGTAGAGGCAAATACATAGACGCCCAACAAGCTTTTTTCCCACGTTTGGAGATAGCTATAGGGAATTGGTTGGGCATCGGTCCAAGCGACGGGATCTAAGGGATATTCTTCCCAAATTAGCTCCTCTTCAACAGGTGCTTTTTCTTGAAAATAGTTTTCGACACGAGGACGTTCGTCGATGCGAATTTGTAGAATCGTCTGTATTTTTAGTTGGAGAATAGCAGGGAGCAAACTTTTGCCAACCCAATCCAATTCCTCATTGGCAATATCGGGATTCCAAATTTCGATTTGCGCCAACGCTCCTTTCTTTTGCAGTAGCTGTAGGAGTTCGACCAAGCGCTTGCGCAGTTGTTCGCGATTAGAAAAACGCTCATTAAGTGCCTCAATAAACCCCTCTTGTTCCCCTGTAAACAGCACAGGAAAAAAGTAAATAGTCACAATGGCCAACAGCGCATA
The DNA here is from genome assembly GCA_963837355.1 of uncultured Saprospiraceae bacterium. Lineage (GTDB taxonomy): Bacteria > Bacteroidota > Bacteroidia > Chitinophagales > Saprospiraceae > Aureispira. The sequence continues at coordinate 167,341 of CAWIMY010000003.1, forward strand.
AACGACCGCTGATTCATTCATATTGAGGCCAAATACCGTCGGAGAATTTTCTTGTAAAAACACCCAATTAATCACCAAATCGCCCCATACGGTAATGAAGGCAATAAATAAGACCGTTAGAGAAATGGGCACCAACAGTAGCAGGTTGGGCAAGCGCTTTTTGAGTTGGAACAACCAATACTGTCCCAAGCTATGCTCCCGTACCAATTCCGTTAAGGCTTCTTGCACCGTTGCGGCATTGTCCTTGGGGTGCAAATAAATAGAGAGTTTGCGCGCTTCTAAAGCTACTCCTGTCGTGTCTTCTTGGTGCGGAGGGGCTTGCCACAAATGCCCCCCTTCTATACGCATTTGAATCGTGGGACAATGAATGGAAAAATCCTTTTCTCTCATAGTACTTGTTTTATAAAGGAGGAGACAAAAGGTCCGTATGCTGTTATATTACTACCACAGGGCCATATTGACTGTTAGGTTACGATAATAAAAATATTATTGATATTGTGCACGGACAGACTCCAAATCTTCTAATTCTTTCAAATGCTCCTTATAAAAATCTACTAATAAGGTTTTACCATCGGCCAAGTACGTCGTTTCATCGTACATTTTGCCAAAAGCAGTACTGATGCGGTAGGCACCAACTCGCGCATACACAATATCCCGCCATAAAGGCAACAACGCGTTGTTGTCGCGGCGGAGCCAGCGCGCGTCCAAAGGCGATTCGTAGACGTGGCACCATCCCAACTCTTCTCCTGTTTCAAAATCGAGGTGTGGCACCACAGAACGTTTGTAGTAGCGTTCGCGCTTGTCCAACTCTTCTATGTTGGAACCATCGGCCTCAAAACTCAACCCATTAAACTGAATCCCCTCAGCGGGCTCAATGTTTGCCGCCCCAATTTCTGTATGGTCGCTACGCAGGCGATTGTCGGCCTCGTAATGATCGGGCAACAAGTTGAATAAGCGGCGGTAGTTGGGGACGATAATAGGGCGAAATTTTTTGGTACTGCCAATGGTATCTCCCAAGGATTCTTGTAGTAATAAGGTGCCAAATCCTACGATAATGATGGTGTTATCACTCATACTTTTGTCTGTTCTCTTTTCTAAATTAGTATCCAAATAATTGCTCTAGACTCATTTCTTGTACCTTGCCAAAGGCATTAAGGTAATTCAAATCAACCCGTTTTTTATCTCCTAAAACCAAAAACGTAAAGGCTCTTCGCTTAATCACTTTTTCGTGAAATTCTTTAAGTAATTGGATGGTACGTGTTGGGTCGTTCTCTAATTCTTTATAAAAGGCATAATCCTCAATGCGCGGATCTTCGGTCAAGCCTAAACGCGCTTTCTCGCGCTGGTCCCAAAAGATTTCAGAGCCAGTGATGCGTTCGGTTTCTAGCTTTTTGATAATCCCTTGCAAAGCGTTGTCTACTTGGATATTGGAAATAGGCAACGTATCCATCAAGCTCAACAAAGCCTGTGCAGCTTCCTGTAGTTTGTCTGCCTGTGTTCCCACAAAAGCTTTGAGGTAATGGGCTTTGTCCTTTTTTTGAGGGTTGCCGTTGTAGACATAAGTAGAATAGGCCAAGGCGCGGGCTTCGCGAATTTCTTGGAAAACAATCGACGATAAACCCCGCCCAAAATACTCGTTGTACAGTCTAGAAATACGGGCTTCTTGCACATTATAAGTAGGGCTTCCCTTAGAAACTAACAGCAATTCTACTTGTGGCATTCCGTCGTAATTCACAAAAATAACTTTGTTTTTGCTGGTTTCTAATTGGGTATAATCACGGTTGGGAATGAGCTTGGCAGGCGCACTCGTCATTTGGTGCTTATCTTTAAGAATCCCTGCGACCTCATCTATAGATTTAGACCCGTAATAGAAAATTTGGTGCTCATAATCCATCAATGCCTTGCTGCGGCGAAGTAGCAAATTGGGCGTCATAACATCCAACGAGCGTTCTGGCACTTCGTAACGCATGGGTGCTTTGTCGCCATAATAGGCATAGCCCAATAGAGCTCCTTGTAAGATTTGGCGCTTGTCTTTTTTGCGATCGGCCCGTTGTTTTTTAATGTCTTCGACCATATTCTGCAACGCCTTTTCGTCTTCCACTGGTGCGCGCAGCAATTCTTCTAGCAGCTCCACCCCTTTCTCAAAAGAGCGATCCAAGCCCGAAATGGTTAAGTACATGGACTCCTCCCGCACACTCGTTTCAAAGGTCAAGCCTTCTTTGTACCAGGCTTGTTGCAATTCTTTAGCTGTTCTATTTTCAGTCCCTAAGAATTGGAGGTAGCGCAAGGCATAAGGCCATAAATTGTCGCTCCCTTTTCCCATTTCTAGTATATAGGTCAATTCAAAGGTATTGTTGTTGGTGTTTTTGATGTAACTTAGGTCTGCTGATTCGCTCAACTCTTGGGTAGCAATTTGTTGCTCGTAGTTTAAAAATACCGCTTTTAACGAAGCAGCTTGTTGCGCTTCAAAGGCTTTCATGTACGCTGATGCCACTGATTTGTTTAGCTCAATCGGCGTAATCGAGGGCTTGCTAAAACCTTCTTGTTCGGGAGCCGCGCCCTCTCGTTTAAGCAGTACCACAGTTTCTTCATTAGTCAAAATGCGGTTGGCAAAATCCACCACGTCTTTTTTACTAAACGCCCGCATACGCTGAAAGCGGCGCTGGTACCGCGCCCAAGGCTGGTCAAAAATAAAGGCATCTAACAGGTAAAAGCTACGGCCTTTGTTGGTCTCTAGGCTTTTGAGGGCTTGAATTTCTTTTTGATTAATAACTGCTTCTAACAGCCAATCTTCAAAGTCCCCTGCTTTTAGTAAGGCCAATTGTTCTTGTAAGAGTTTGACAACGAGTTCTAAATCTTGATCTTTTCTAGGTTCGGCGTAGACCATAAAAAAGCTGTAATCGTTAGCAATCCAGACTCCTGCGGCGCTTTGTTGACCAATTACTTGCTTTTGCAATAGATGGATGTCCATCAAGCCCGCTCGTTTGTTGTATAAAATACTGGAAGCTAATTCGGCTAATAAAGCATCATCTGTGCCTGCTCCTGCTAGCTTCCAGTTGAGCTGTACACGGGCTTTTTCACTTCCTGTTACGTAAACTTCCTGCAATTTACTCGCCTTGGGTACCGCCGGCACTTTCCAAGTCGGCACCCGTTTGCTCTTCATGCCTCCCCAATGCTGGGCTACTTTTTTGATCATTTCTTCTGGGTCAAAATCACCTGATAAAACAATCGCCATATTGTTGGGCACATAATAAGTGCTGAAAAATTCATGTATTTTCTCCATCGAAGGCGTTTTGAGGTGTTCGCCTGTGCCAATAGTGGTTTGGGCACCGTAGGGATGGTTGGGCAATAAAGCCTTCATCAAGGCTTCCCACATACGGCGGCTGTCGCTTGTTTGCGCGCGGTTGTACTCCTCATACACGGTTTCTAACTCGGTGTGGAACAAGCGGAGTACCAATTCACCAAAGCGTTCGGCCTCTAGTTGTAGCCAGCGGTCAGCTTCGTTGCTAGGAATGTCGTTGAGGTAAACCGTTCGATCCAGTGACGTAAACGCATTGGTTCCTTCGGCACCAATGGAAGCCACCATTTTGTCGTATTCATTGGCCGCGACATATTGCGCGGCTAAGGTAGACAAGGAGTCAATTTCTTTATAAATCGCCGCCCGTTCGCTAGGGCTAGCTTTGCGGTGTTTTTCGTAGAGGTTGGATATTTTTTTGAGGAGTGGCTTTTCTTTCTCCCAATCTAGGGAAGCGATTTTACTAGTGCCTTTGAACATCATGTGCTCTAGATAGTGTGCCAATCCCGTGGCATCGGCGGGGTCATTTTTGGAGCCTGCCCGCACGGCAATCATCGTTTGGATACGCGGTTCTTTGTCCTGTACGGTCAAGTAGACTTTGAGCCCATTTTTGAGGGTGTAGATCGTAGTATTGATCGGGGTTTGGGCAGTTGTCTCCAAGGTATACGCATCCTTGCTGGTAGTCGTAGTTTGCATAGCATTCTGGCAAGATAGTCCGATAAATAGTAGTCCTAATAATAAGACTAATGGTCGTTTATGGTTCATTTTTTTGATAGTTATAGTGCTCATGGGCTTTCCCTTTTAGCGCACGATTGTGGGCTAAAAGATACAGCTAAAATCAACAAAAAACTAACCTATCAGGGTGTTATCACTGAATTTAGCGTTTGGGGGCTTCAACAAAACGGGCTGCCTACTAGTATAGACAGCCCATTCATTGAAGTATTTTTTTTTGGAAAAAACAGCAAGCTTAGAACGATTGCATGGTTTGGCAGCCGTTAAATCATTTCTGCCAACTCTGCCAAACGTGCCGAATAGCCCGCTTCATTATCGTACCAAGCAGTTACCTTGAGCAGACCACGGTGTACCGTGGTTAATTCTGCATCAAAAATACTAGAATAAGGACTAGAAATAATGTCGGTAGATACAATGGGTTTTTCAGTGTACTCCAACACTCCTTTTAACGCCCCCTCTGACGCTGTTTTAAACGCGGCATTCACTTCTTGAGCCGTCACGTCTTTATCCGTGGCAACGATCAATTCTACCAAAGAGCCAGTTGGAATAGGTACGCGGATACTGGACGCGCTGATTTTGCCCTGTACGCTTGGTATAACCAACTCTAACGCCTCCGCAGCTCCCGTTGAGGTTGGAATCATGTTCATCGCAGCAGCACGAGCACGGCGCAAGTCTTTGTGCGGTCCATCTTGTAGGTTTTGGTTGGCAGTGTAGGCATGAATAGTACTCATATAACCGTATTTCAAGCCCCATTGCTCTTCAATGATCTTTACCAATGGCGCGAGGCAGTTGGTGGTACAAGAAGCATTGGAAACAATGTTGTCTTTTCCTGTCAAGAGGTCGTCGTTGACTCCTTTGACGATGGTGGGAATGCCTTCACTTTTGGCGGGTGCTGATAGCAGCACTTTTTTAGCCCCTGCTTGTAGGTGCAAGCCTGCGGCTTCTTTTGTTCTGAAAAAGCCTGTACATTCTAAAACGACCTCTACACCCAATTCGCCCCAAGGCAATTCTTCGGGATGGCGCTTGGCATAAATCGGAATGGTTTTGCCATTCACCACTAAGTTCCCGTCTTCTACCGTCACTGGTCCCGTCAAAACGACGGTGCGAGGAGTCAAATTCTAATAAATGCGCAAGAGTTGCTGCGTCGGTCAAATCATTGATCGCAACGATTTCAACATCCGATTGTTGGATTAATTTTCTAAAAGTGAGACGTCCGATGCGTCCAAAACCATTGATCGCAATTTTTTTTGCCATGATGTGCAGTTTTTTTTTAGGTACTTTATAGTAACAAAAAGCCTTGATACTGAACTCTTTTTAAATCACTATTGTTTCATTGTTAGTCTTTGCGGGCAAGAACCGCTTAGAAAGGTAATAAAAAGATTCGACTTTTGTTTTGTAGAAAAGAAAATCTGCTTTATATTTGCATTCGCCGAGCTGAACAAGCAAGTGCATTTGGTCCATTCGTCTATCGGCTAGGACGCCAGGTTTTCATCCTGGTAAGAGGGGTTCGATTCCCCTATGGACTACCAAAGTTTTTTGAAGTACTACATTGCAATTTTTTTTGGTCCATTCGTCTATCGGCTAGGACGCCAGGTTTTCATCCTGGTAAGAGGGGTTCGATTCCCCTATGGACTACTACTGTTACCTTTGCAAAAAACTAAATTGCAATTTTTTGGTCCATTCGTCTATCGGCTAGGACGCCAGGTTTTCATCCTGGTAAGAGGGGTTCGATTCCCCTATGGACTACCAAGTTTTATAAATTATTAAGACCGTTCTACTGTACTAGTAGAACGGTCTTTTTTTGTGCTGTTAAGCCATTTCTCAAGGAGGAATTTATTAATAATTCCACGTAAGATAGACCTCTACGGTAAAGGATAATCCTGTAGTACTAGTCACCGTAAATTGGTTACCCCCGTTGCGATATGTGTCAGGACGAAACTGTATGTAACCTATGATTTCGCGAGGAAAAGCGTAGTTAAAATCCGACAAAGTAATCTCCCAATCTTCCATAGTAGACCAAAAATCGAAGGTTTTTCCGACGGAAAAACTAATGGTGGGTTGGATATAATCGGCTAGCACTCCGCCGTAGTGAATAAGCTTAGTCCCTTGTGGGTTAGGATATACATTGGGAATGTATTGTACCAAGGTCAATACAATATCTGGGGGACTTGGAGGCATAGTATCCCAAGGTGCCCCCGAAGCTCTGGTTTGTGCATAATGAAGCACTACAATAGAATCTACGGTCACTTGGCCTATTGGTACTTGAGTGCGACAATCAGAGCCGCCCCATCCAATTGGACAATCGCATAGGCCACCAACGCACACGCCACCATTGTAACAAGTCACATTATAGCAAGAATCCACTACGCTACAATCAACCCCTGTAAAACCAGGCGGGCAATCGCACAAGCCGCCGACGCACACGCCGCCATTTAAACAGGTGAAGTTAGAACAAGAATCCACTACGCTACAATCAGCCCCTGTAAAACCAGATGGGCAATCGCAAAAGCCGCCGACGCACACGCCGCCATTTAAACAGGTGAAGTTAGAACAAGAATCCACTACGCTACAATCAGCCCCTGTAAAGCCAGGCGGGCAATCGCACAAGCCGCCGACGCACACGCCACCATTGTAACAAGTCACATTGTAACAGGAATCGACGATGCTACAGTCAGCACCCAAATAGCCATCGGGACAATCACAACGCCCGTCCATGTAAACGCCTTGGTTTTGACAGTCTATGGTGTCTTTCTTCTTGCAAGAATCAAATAAGAACAGACAACACAGGGTTGTCAGCAATACTACTAAAAATTTCATAGCTAATGGTTTGGGTTGAGACATGGTCTCTTTATAGGCACTATTTGGCGGTAGTAGACTACGCTACCTGCTTTGAAGACCTAATGGTTTTGATGAATACAAGTCTGTTAATAAATTGTTAATAAAAAGGTGATAGGTATGAGGAAGCTACCACTCCCCTCAAACGACTTACCTAGAGTAATTGGCTGGAATTGAGGTTAAAAAAATTATAGTGGGTGGTTCTTTTACTGCTGGCGCAACAATATTGCTCTTTTGGGAGAATGCTTCCCCACAAAGCTGTATCTTCGTAGCTGATAAAAAAGTTGCTTTAGTGTTCACTAGTCTTCTCCCTACTGCTCTTTATGACTCTTCTTCGCTCTCGCCGTCTACTGACCCTTCTACAGTTGGTCTTATGGTCGCTGCTGCTCATTTTCCCGCTGATTTTTAACATGGAACTATTTGGCTGGAAAATAGCCTTGTTCCGTGTGCTACTTCCTACGCTTTTTTTGGCAGTTGTTTTCTATAGCAATGTCTATTTAGTACGGCGGTACTTGTTTCCAGCACAGGGTTTTGTTGTTTATTATCCGTTCTTGGTTTACAGTGTCCTAATTCCTCTTACCCTTTTTGGCTTACAACAAGTGTTCTCATTCGTCAACGAATTGTCGGCAATTAGTATTCGGTTTGTGGTAGAAGCTCGGCAAGAAGGTGTGTTGATGAATACCGTAAAAAGCAGTGATTCTTTTCCGCGCTCGGTGGTGGGTGTGTTGGTCATCTCTATTTACTTCATTAGCTCCCTCTATGGCTTGGGCTTAGAATTTTCTAAACGGGACCAAACCAATACGGCACTAAAAGCAACCAATCTAAAAAACGAACTCAAATTACTGCGCCGCCAAATCAACCCACATTTCCTTTTCAATGCCCTCAACAACCTCTACGCGCTTATTCAATTACAGCCCCAAAAAGCAGGAGAATTCGTCCTCAAACTTTCGGATATGTTGCGTTACGTGACCTATGATTGTCAACAAGAACGTGTCTCTATACAAAAGGAGGTGAATTACATAGAAAACTATATTTACTTGCAACAGTGGCGAGACGTACGGTTGGAGCAATTAGAAGTCCGCATTGATCCCAATTTGCCCGACTTAGACATTGAACCCATGCTGTTGCTACCATTTGTAGAGAATGCCTTCAAACATAGCTATGATGCTAAAAACCCTAAAGCGCGCTGGATTAAGCTAGAATTGTATTATCACAACAATATTTTGGTCTTTGTTGCGGAAAACAGTCTCTCACAAAACGACACACAGGAAGAAGTGCCCGACGAATACATGGGCATCGGTATTGAGAATGTACAAAAACGCTTAGAGTTGCTCTACGCCAACCGCCATCAGCTGCAACTAGAGAAGCAAGCCGACCACTTCCGATTAGAACTCACGTTACAACTCGCCAATGTATGAATTGCCTCTTGATCGACGATGAACACTTAGCTCGTCAACTCCTCGCTAGTTATGTACAAAAGATCCCACACTTGACGCTATTGGGAGAATGCGCCTCTACCCACGAAGCCCTGCCGTTCTTGCAAGAGCAACCCGTTGAGTTGCTTCTACTGGACATTCAAATGCCACAGCAATCGGGCATTGATTTTTTGCGACAGTTAGGGCCTAACAAACCACGGGTAATTTTTACCACGGCCTATCGAAATTATGCCCTAGAGGGATTTGAATTAGAAGTGGTGGATTATTTACTAAAGCCAATTTCGTGGAAGCGGTTTGAACAGGCGATCAACAAGGCCTTGCAACAACAAGAAACTGCCAATAAAGCAGGGCAATTTGACCAACAGCAAGAACAATTTATTTGGGTACATTCGGAGCACCAGCATCACAAGATTTTAATACAGGATATAATTTATATAGAATCCCTCAAAGAATACGTGCGCTACCATACAACCAAAGGCCGCATCATCGAACTCAACTCGCTCAAGCGCTTGGAAGAGCAGTTGCCCACCCAACAATTCATGCGGGTTCACCGCTCTTATATTGTTGCTCTTCCCAAAGTACTCCATTATCAAAATAACCAGTTGCACTTGGAGGAAGATCATGTTTTACCGATTGGCAAGACCTACAAAAAACATATTGGCGAACGGCTTTTTTGAGTAAAAACCCACGCCTAATTCTATTCCATTGCTAGAATCCATTGTTTACAGGCTTCCAAGGTATCAAACTCTACGGTAGCGATGCCTTCTTTTTTATTGACATCTCTGATCCAGCTTTTGACATTGAGCGAACTTAGACCAACTTGCTTAGGCATCACCGTCAAGACCTTGGTAATTCCTGCATGTTTGGCCATTGCGTGTAAATCTCCGCTAATGACTTCTTTTATTTGTTTGTTAAAAACACCTTCACTCTCGTATTGATCGGCAATCCAAATACTTCCTCCTTTTTCAGAAAGTATCCCAATAGCCGTGACGCAAATTTCTTGAAAACGCTCCAAAGGCATATAGAGCTTTTTCCATTCAATATGGATCGCCTTAACATCCTCTAGCCAGGTTACAACAGCGTGGGGTTCGAATTCTAAACTCATAGGAATTAATTTAATGGTTATTTAATATAAAAATGCACAGCGCGATTAAGCTAGTTAGTAGGCTAATGTAAACAATTATCAAAACTATATTAATATTTAATTAGCTTTTTTATCAAAAAAGTTCGATTAACTATATTTACTTCCTATCTTGAAAAATAAAAAGGGAACAAATTCAAGACATGCTCGAACTTGTTCCCACAAATAAAAGGTTCTCTAAGAACTACTTAGCTCCTCTTACTTTATAAAACCTTCCCGCGTTGCTAGATCTGGGCGAGCCGTTGGCTCCTCAGATTGTTGCTGGCGCTCTAATTCTTGGGCAAGCAGCCCTACTTTTACTTCTAAGGATTTGATGCGTTTTTCTAAATTAGAGAACGCTTCTCCTTGAGGCAAGTTGATGCGCTCTAGCGTCGTATCTACAAAGCCTTTGAGCTTACTTTCCAAATAAGGGCGCTGCGTTTCGGCATTTTTCACAACATCGTCCACTACTTTTTTACCCTCTTCTTCAGAGAGTTTTCCCTTCTCGACCAAGTCGTCAACGACGTGTTGAAGGCGTTCTGTCGTAGCGGCTACGAGCCCTACGCCCGTATAAAGAACTTTTTTGAGTAGACGTTCCATAGGTTGAAATTATTTGTTGTTGCGGATAGTTTCTAAGCTTTCTTCTACCAATTTGCTCAATTTGGCTTCTAGAGCAGCGATGCGCTCTTCTAATTCTGCTTGCTCTTCTGATTTAGAAGATTGGAAACCAGAAAAAGCAGTGTGTACTAATTCTTTTGCTTTAACTTCAAAGCCTTCAAAGTAGCTAGACAAAGAAGAACTGCTGCTCTCTTTAGAAGAAGAATCGTAGTCGTAATCGATGTCGTCCTCGTCATCTTTTCCGCCTTTCAATTTTAGGTCTATCTCTTCCTTAACTACTTTAGCAATGTTTTGGCTGAGTGCAAAAACATCTTTAACGGTATTGGTAATTACATTTGTGATGGCCATGATAAATAAGAAATTGTTGTTGATTTTGTAATGAGAAGTGATCTGAAAACTTCCTGTTAATAAAGGCGTTGTCCAACATTTTAAAAGAGTTGTTGCCCAAAGCTTGTCCTTATTAGGACTAATTGGCAACAAAGGTACTATATTTTTTTTGTAGTTCGCAAGCAAGATTTAAGCATTCTTAGGTTTTGAACTATCTTTCTTTTTATAGTTTTCCTCTTTTCTCGTTGCAATACAGCACTGATCCCCGCCTTTCAATCAAACAATGCTTTAAAGCCATTGTTCCCCTACGCGGTTGTTTATTTTTTTTGTTTCCTTTTAGTCCATTACACACAGTCAAAGGAGGAGTAACAAAAAAAAGAGGTTTCCCCTTGCAATGGGAAACCTCAAAAAAACAGTACAAAAATTGCTAAATTACAAACCTATTATCACAAAAAACTTGCAAAAAGCATAAATGAAAAGGTAGTCAATCTTCTCATATCGTATTCATTTCAACTCAGAAATGTTTGTTTTAATTCCATTCAGCTGTCCAGTAAGGAAAAAAATACCCCTTAATGGCCTCTTTTAAAGTGACCTGACAAATGCTGTATTTTCTAAATTTAGATCATTTTGGGTACTTTTCAAAATTATACCGCATCATAAAACCGTAAAAACTAAAATTGGTAGCCCAAATGTAAGTAGCCTCCTAAGTGGATGAGGCTGGTTCTATTTTCTTGCCCACTCAAAACACGGTTACCTTTGAAGATGTTTGCTAGCCCCACGTCAGAGCGAATCCCATAGCCAATAACAAACTGATCAATCGTGACCTCATGCCCCAACGCAATTTTCAACCCTGCGTCAAAGTGGTGGTACTCCCCTGCTTTATCATTGACCAATACTTGGTCGTAATAGACCCGTGCAGCACGCATTGATCCTACATAAGCGCCCAATTGGGCTGTTACTTTGTTGTCAATGCCTAAACCCTTGTGGTTCTGCCAAACGTCCATTTGGTAGGCTAAAGAGGCGCGGTTGTATTTGAATACATATTCTTTGATAAAGTACTGGCCCTTCTGAAAAGTCCCATAGGCTTGGCGATGGTCGGCGTTGATGGAATATTCGGCTACTAGCGCACCTTTTTTGTGCAAGCGATACCGCGCCCACAAACCATAATTGGCCGCTAAACCAAAATAATTGGTTGTCAAACTATTATAATCAAATCCTTCTCGTGTCTCGTTGTTCAACAAAACGGTAGAATTGACAGTGATAAAAACGCCTACGGCTAATTTGTTTTTGAGTGTCCAGTACTTATTTTTCCATTTAGGAGCTTGCACCAGTTCCAATTCTGAAGGCAATACCAAGGGCGGCAATGTTAAGCCGTCTAAGAATTTTGCAGCTAAGTAAGTTTGTGCTAAGGCAGAGGCCGCATCAGTGGGCTGTTCTTGCTGTTCAAGAGCAGTTGTTGAAGCCGTTGGTGTATTTTCAGGGCTTTTCCCTTGCTCCGTTCCGTTGTTAGGAACTGCTGGTTGGCTGGCCACAACAGTATTGTTGCTGTTATTTTGTTCTTCTAAAGGCACTTGAAGCGTGTTTCTTGTAGGCAAGAAGGGAATGGCAGTGGTATTCTCTTTGGCCTCTTCTGCTAGAACAGTACTAGGAGCAGTATCATAATGGTAAACGGGAAAGGTTGTTCGGTCGTCAACCGCCTTCATAATTGAATCGATGTTTAAATCGGGTATCGTTACGTCCGTTAGATAATTGGGCGCAGTTTGGCCTTTTTTCATCTTCCCCTCCTCTAACACGGGCGACCAAGCAGGAACAATAATTGCTGTTTCTTCTGCCCCTAGCAGCTCAGTGGCTGATGGCTCAAGTAACAGTTGTTTATTGTTATTTTTATGGAGAATAGGCGAAAGCAAAGCTTTTTTATTCTTCTCTTTCGGCTGTTGAGCAGTGGTTACAGCCATTGGCTCCGACCATTCAGGCTTGGGCGGAATGACCTCACAACTTCTTACCCAAAGCAACAACAACAGGAGAACAATAAACAATTGTAGCCCGCGTAACTTCCAGTCAAAACGAACGACAGGTACATCCAAGGCCGAACTAATTCGTTGCCAAGTTTGGTCAATATTGAGTTGACGGTTGACGGCCGCCCAAACTTTGTGTGGGGTTGGTGAAGGGACTTCTTCAAAACTTTCTTTGACCTTCTCATCTAGTTGGGCATCTATGTCGGCCAATCCTTCCACAGGGTGCAGCTTTTCGGAAATAGCATCCCAAAGCGACAAAGGTGCTATTTTAGAGACTTGTTGAGCGAACCCTTCTTTTAATTTCTCATCTAATTGCTGGTCTAGCCCCGTATCTGTAGCAGGCAACTGGCTCTCCAAACTCGCCCACAAACCCGCAGGCGCTACGGCCTTCTGCCCTTTATAACTCGCGTGTACTTGGGCATCCAACTGTGCGTCCAAGTCGCTTGTCCCTTCGGGCAAGTGCATTTGGAGCTGCTCCCAAAAGCCCTCAGGGGCTTTGGCCGTATGCTGCTGGTAACTTTCTCGCAGCTTCTGGTCGAGTTGTTGGTCGAGTTGTTTATCCATTGTTTTTACTGAGCAGCTGTTTGAGCAGTGTTCTGGCGCGGTGGAGTTGAGATTTAGAGGTGCCTTCGCTAATCGCTAATTTTTCGGCAATTTCTTTATGGTTATAGCCTTCTATGGCGTATAGTTTGAGGACGATGGACGCGCGGGTGGGCAGTTGATTGACCAGTTCGATCAAGGCTTGTGCATTGAGTTGGTCGAGTACATTACCGATGCGCGGACTGATGGCAATTTTGGTATACAATTCTATTTTTTCTTCGTGGCGTTTTTGTTTTCTATAATGGTCTAGGGCGGTGTTGACCATAATGCGGCGTATCCAACCTTTGAGAGAGCTGTCAAATTTAAATTGATCGAGCTTTCGGAATACTTTGATAAAGCCTTCCTGCAAAATATCGCAGGCTTCATCTTGGTCGTTGTTATAGGATAAACAGACGCTGTACATTTGATCGGCATAGCGGCGGTACAACAGCTCTTGATAGCTGCGTTCGTTGGCCATGCAGTGTTGCACCAGCTCTTTATCACTTAATTTCTTGGGATCTATATCGGGAGAATGACTCATGGACGACAATGTTTTTAGGACTCCACAAAAGCACAGGGCTTACTGTCTAGGAATAGTTCAGAAATGACACGGTACAATTCTACATTGGTCTTTTTATTGACCAACAGGGTGACACGGCCATTGAGGATGACGGTTTCAGCCATTTCCCATAAGGGGCGTTGGCTTTCCATAATCCATGTGTGGGGTTGCAAAACAATATTGGCGGTCGCTTTATCGCTAGTTAACGGTAAAGGTTGTTGTTGACGAGCTTGATTTTTTCCTGGAATAGATAAGGTTTCTACTTCCTCTAACTCTATTTGTACAAAAATGGGATCATTGTTGGCATCTTTCCATTCACCTTCTACGACCAATACACTGGGTTTGCTCTCCTCTCCCAAACGAACAGTCATTTCTGTATAAACGCCCTGTGGAATTTCGAAAGCCAATGGTTCGCTCGTCGAACTTTTGAACGGTACTCGTACTGGACTATCGTAATCTGTACTAAAGTAGACGTCACCTCCTTCTTCTCGCACTCCATCGAAAATGAAGTTCCCCATACTCAGATGACCTGTTTGCAAAGACAGATCTCCGCCCAAAAGTTGGGATGGTGATAGCGCCAGCTCAAAACAAATACTAGTCGGTTGTTTCCACTGGTTTTTGGAGCAGGCAAAAATAAAGAGGAGTAAACCACAAAAGATCTTTAATCGCATAGTGTTGCATTTTTCTCTAAGACGGTTGGCTAGTAAGAAAGGTTGGAAGTTTATTTTTTTTTTGTAATAAGGTCTCCCCCCATATAAGGTTATTGGGGACAATTAAAGCCAATTCTTATTTCCAATGGAGCCAATTAAAGCCAATTTACGTTTTTTTCAAAAAATAAATACCTATTAAGCAGTGTGCTGCAAGCGCTTCTTAAAGAAAGAAATCCATCTTTTCTATGGTGTCACCATGAACAAACCGAACAATAAAAGGCCGTTGGTTAATCTATTGAACTTTGTGACAAAACCGCTAGTTGCCAAGAGAACAAAAACTATAAAGCAACCATTTTGAATTACACTAGAAAAGCCTTTTCTTTGTAGTCGTGACGATAAAGCGACACTTTGGCTAGTCTTTTGCTATCCGATTAATGAAGTTCTTTAATAAGAATCAACAAGCGCGTTTTACAACGCCGTCCCACACTGATTAGATGACAATAGTATGTTTTTAGCGAAATTACTGTTCTTCTTTATAACGCCTCTTTCAATACTGGAAGGGGCTTTTTTTATGCTTGTAAAGCGCTTCTTACCACTCCCTTAGAGGAGCGCACCTTCCTACCTTTTAAAATTAGTCCATTGAAATAGCCCGCGATAGAACTTAAATCTTATTTTTGTGGGAATTATTACCCGAGCGTTTTGGTTAAGTTAAGAACGTTTTGGAAACTATTATTGAAAGACTATTGTACATTAGCACCATGCAACACCAATATATTCAAGACCTTGCGCAGTATAAAGACGGCGATACCATTACACTAAAAGGATGGATTGACAAGTTACGCCAAGGAAAAACCAACCACTTTTACGACTTTAGAGATGGAACGGGCTTCGCTCAATGTGTCGTTTCCTTAGATAAAGTAGGGGAAGAAAATTTTGAGGCTTCCAAACGCCTTACCTTAGAGAGTTCACTCTCTGTTACAGGAACCCTTTTGCACAGCGAAAACAGCATCGGGGGGTATGAATTACAAGTAGAAAGCTTCGAAATTTATCACGTAGCAATAGATTTCCCTATTACTAAATCCGATGCCGAGCACGGGGCTAATTTCTTAGAAGAGCATCGCCACCTATGGCTGCGCCGCCGTCGCCAATGGGCGATTAGCCGCGTGCGCAATCAATTGACAATGGGCATTCACGAGTTCTTTCAGAACGACGGCTTTATCCAAATGGACGCGCCTTTGATGACAGGCTCTGCTTGCGAAGGCACTACTGATTTATTTGAAACGGACTTTTTTGGACAACCTGCTTATTTGTCCCAATCAGGACAATTGTATGCTGAAGCCATGGCAATGGCGATGAATAAAGTCTATACCTTTGGACCTACTTTTCGCTCCGAAAAATCGAATACCCCGCGCCACTTAGCGGAGTTTTGGATGATTGAGCCCGAAGTGGCTTTTGCCACCAACGAGGACAACATGGAGTTGATCGAGCGCTTTGTCAAGCATGTCATCCGCCGCGTTTTGGAACGCTGCCAAACCGAATTTGCTATGCTAGAGCGCGATACCGCTCCCCTACAAGCAGTAGTGGATGGTGCCTTTCCAAGGGTAGCGTATAGCGAGGCCGTAAAAATCTTGAATGGTACCGTAGATGTGGAGGGCAAAAATGCCATTGCGCTACAAGAAGCGGATTTAGCGGCCGCTAAACAGTTGATCGAAGATCATCAAAAAGAAATCACGGAGCGCGAAACGGCCATCAATGCGGGCATGAAAAAAGGAGCGCGGAAGCACAGCCAAAACGTCATTGCCAAACTACAAGCGGAAATTAAAGTAGCCGAAGAGCAATTGCGCAATATTCCTAAATGGATTGAATCGGCTAAGAATTTCCAGCACGGTGAAGATTTGGGCAGCTCTGACGAGACCGTCTTGACACGGGTATTTTCCACGCCTGTTATGGTTTATAACTGGCCTAGCAAAATTAAGGCGTTCTACATGAAAGAGGTAGACGGACAACCTGAATACGTTAAAGGGGTAGACTTATTGGCACCCGATGGTTTCGGCGAAATCATTGGTGGCTCCGAGCGAGAAACGGACATTGAGATTTTGTTGCGCAAAATCAAAGAACACGATTTGGATCAAGCTGACTTTGAGTGGTACTTGGATTTGCGCCGTTTTGGAGCCGTTCCCCATGCGGGTTTTGGCTTGGGCTTGGAGCGATTGGTTCGTTGGTCTTGCGACCTACACCATGTCCGCGAAACTATTCCTTTCCCTCGTCGTTATGGGCACATCAAACCATAAGATCTAGTGCTTTTCTATAGAAAGACGCCTTCTCAATTGCTGGGAAGGCGTTTTTTATAAACAATAAAAGTAAATTAATCTCCTTACTTTTATACCTTGTCCATTAGGGTGTTTGTCATTTTTTTGTTCTTTTTGTAAAGAAATGAACTTTTTAGACTTTTTGATAAACTCTAATGAATTTATTGGCGTTTTTGGCTTAATTATTTAGTAGTTTCTTGTTCATTGAAAACAATCTAGCTTTAGCATTGTTAAGGTACTATCCTGCACAATGTCTACTAGTATAATTACCAATTTCAAATATTTCGCCCTATTCAACTACACCATTTTAAATTTTATCCGACCGATTTGTATTAAGACAAAGTAGGAATTATTAAGAGTTATGAATTCAAAAAATAGAAGTGCTGATAGCCATTTGGCTGTTTTGATTGATGGGGACAATGTCCCCTCTGCCTATGTGAAAGAGATGTTAGAAGAGATCGCTAAATATGGCAATCCAACAATCAAGCGCATCTATGGAGATTTCACCAAGCCCCACCTCAAGAAATGGAAAGCCATGTTGCTGACCAATGCCATTACCCCTGTCCAACAATATGCTTATACCAGAGGTAAAAACGCGACAGACTCTGCCATGATTATTGATGCTATGGATATTTTATATTCAGGTAAAGTAGATAGTTTTTGTTTAGTATCTAGCGACAGCGATTTCACGCGTTTGGCTACTCGCCTGCGCGAAGCTGGAAAATTGGTAATTGGATTGGGAGAACGCAAAACACCACAGCCTTTTATTGTAGCCTGTGATCGTTTTATTTATGTCGAGATATTAAAACAGAAAAACACCCAACACGATGAGCCCAATGAAGACTCTAAGGGCAAAGTAAAAGCCTCCAAGGAGGAACAAACAGCAGTAGAGCCTATTTCAACCAAGTTAGTTCGTTTATTAAAGCAAGCGATTTCTGACGTAGCCGATGACGATGGTTGGGCTTTTTTGGGCGATGTGGGATCACTGTTGCAAAAACGGGAACCCAATTTCGATTCCAGAAATTATGGTTTTGAAAAACTAACTCCGCTCATGCACAAAATTAATGGAATAGAGATAGAGCCCCGCGAAACGGGCAAAAGCCGCTCCAAATTAATTTATGTCCGCGCCAAACGCAAAGAGCAAAATTACGAATAAACAGCACCAACATCGTGTAATAAATATCCCCTACAGTACTATCAACCTGTTGTTATTTATCGAACTTAGCCAAAGAAAACAAAAAAGTATATAGAGTGCCTATCTTCCAATATTAGAAGATTTTTTCCTTTTTAGGGCGACGTTTACACAGACGTTTGCTTAAGTTTTACACAAATACCGACGCTTTATGACTTTATCTTCGTCCCTAGATACTCAAGCAATAGAACGCCTATCAGATTTGTTGTTAAGTAACGATAGCAGCAACATCAACATTGCGTTTCAAATTCTAAGTGTACATCCCGATTCTATCACCTGCTTACGAAGAGAGTTGGTTTTAGTATCCAACCTCTCCCCCGATGAAGGGCACGGAGAACAAGCCTCTCAACTTTTAGAACAAGAATACGATGGCACACAGTTGGCATACTGGAATGAAGCCTTCCACCTCTTTAGTATTTACCAAGAATTGTATGATTTAGAGGAGTTTGAAGAGAATTGGCATTGGTTTGAAAAACATGAAAAACAGCGCCCCGAATACATGCCTTTACTCCTTAAGAAGAAGGCTTATATGCGGGAATATTTTGCCATTGCAGAAGTCTTGGTAGCAAATTATAGAAAACGCTTAGATTGGGCCGAACATTATTACTTGGTTGCCTTGTGCCACGCGCCCAATGACGTACAAATCTTACATCGTGTTGCTAATTTAGAACGCAGCTTACACCAAGATTATGAACGTACGCTGGCCTACTATGAGCGTATCTTAGAAATTGATCCACAACATTACGATACCATAGAATCCAATATTCTTTTTCATATGGATTACCTAAAAGATCCTGAAAAAGCGATGGAATTGGCCGCTCATGCCCTCACTTTTTATCCCAAGGATGAAAACTTTCAGCTGTGGCTAGCCGATGCTTGTATGCTGCATGCGGAACAAAGCGTCTTTAATAAAGGGAAAGCATTAATCAAAAACATCATTAAAGGCAATCCTTATAATGCCCCTGCTTGGGCGATTTATGGCAACCATCTTTGGATGTCGGAAAACGATCCCGAACGCGCAGAAATGATTTACCGCCAAGCCTTGGTACACAACCCCACTAGCTATAATATTTTAGGCAACCTAGCAGAGCTAGTAGAAACCGTTCACCAAAATTTTGAAGAGGCCGACTACTTATACGTCAAAGCCTTTGCCATCTACCTCGATGATACCTTTCATTTGGGTAATTTTGTACGGTTGCTTGTCTTGCAGCGGCAAGATTTTGAGCGCGCGCGCGACTACTACGAACACTTGAGCAGCTTATTCTTCAAAGGTGTAACTAGGCATATAGAATGGAGTGATGAACAATGGGCGGACTTCAAACAAGCAGAACACCTCCTTTGCCAACACTACCCTGACTTACGCAAAAACGGCATTTAAACCTCTTTTTCTCGTTGGTATTGCTCCCACGCCTTAATTCCTCCTGTTAGGTTTTTAAGATTGGTATACCCAAACTTGGTTTGCAATTGCTCGATAGCAATGCCACTGCGAATTCCTTTGGCACAAATGACCACTACAGGTCGATCGGCAGGAATACGCGCCGCTTGTAACAGTAATCGAGGTAGGGGAATTTGAAGACCTTCCAATGCTTCTAGTTGAGGTTGTTCCCAAGTTTCCCGCACGTCAACAATCGTATAAGCCGAGCGATTTTGTGCTAAGCTAGCCGCTGATAATTCTTGTATCGTTTGGGTGGCAGGCAAGCCGCAAAAAGCTTCGTAATTTTGTTGCTCCAATTGGTTACGGTTAGCCTTTGTAGCGGCAATTAGTTCCGTGTTGGCTTCTATTTGCAGCAGCATGGTTTGGTTGCTCAACGTATTGTATACCAACAACTTCCCTGACAGCACTTCTCCAATCCCCAGAATAATTTTGAGCACTTCATTGGCTTGCATACTGCCTATGATGCCAGGCAAAACGCCCAAAACTCCAATTTCGGAACAGTTGGGCACCTGCCCCGCAGGTGGTGGTGTAGGAAACAAACAGCGATAGCTAGGGCCTTGTTGGTAATTAAATACCGACACTTGTCCTTCAAATTTAAAAATAGAGCCATAAATTAAAGGCTTCTCAGTAATGACACAGGCATCGTTGACCAAATACCGCGTCGCGAAATTATCACTCCCATCCACTACCAAATCGTACTGTTCAAACAAGGACAGTGCATTCGTTTTGGTTAGTTCGTAGGGATAAGCGACCACTGTCACTAAAGGATTCAGCGCTTGCAAACGGCGTTGAGCAGCGTTCACTTTATACTCCCCAATTTCACTGGTTACGTATAAGATTTGGCGCTGCAAATTGCTCAAATCCAAGGTGTCGCCATCAATGATACCTAAGGTACCAATACCCGCTGCAGCTAAATATTGCAAGGCAGGACAGCCCAAGCCCCCTGCACCAACAACCAACACCTTGGCTGCTTTGAGGCGCGTTTGCCCCCCTTCTCCGACTTGATCCAAGCGCAAATGTCTGCTGTAGCGTTCCAATTCTTCTGTGTCTAATTCATGGTTCTTCGATTTTTTTAGGCGGCTTTATTAATTTCGGCGACAATATACAACATTTCTACTGAGTGCTTGGATTCTATAGGAGTTGCGAACTAGCAGGATAGTTTGTACTTTTGTCCGTTTACCATTCCTTTATTCATTTTCAACGCTGCTGATCTTTTGAAAAAATTATCTTTATTAGAATTAGAACGCCTTTCTGTCGAAGAATTTAAGGCAACGCCAAAAACGCCTTTGGTGGTTATTTTAGACAATGTGCGCTCTGCGCTAAATGTTGGAGCCGCTTTTCGCAGTAGCGACGCTTTTTTAGTACAAGAAGTCGCGCTTTGTGGCATTACAGCCACGCCGCCCCATCGCGAAATTCTAAAAACAGCGATTGGCGCCACTAAATCTGTTGCTTGGCAACACTTTGAAACAACCTTAGAGGCTGTGGAACACTACCGTCAACAGGGGTTTACCATCGCCGCCGTAGAACAAGCCACTAATAGCACGCCACTACAAAAAGTCCCCGTCCAAGCCAAGGAACCCATCGCCATTGTCTTTGGCAATGAAGTACAAGGCGTTCACCAAACAGTGATTGATGCGGCAGATTATTGCTTAGAAATTCCTCAATTTGGCACCAAACATTCCTTTAATGTCTCTGTGACGATTGGAATGGTGTTGTGAACCTTGGTGCAGCGCTTGCGCCCTGAACTTTTTGAATAAACCAACTTTCCAATGAACATAGATGTCGCGCAAATTAAGCGTATTGTAGAAGAGCAAATCCCCATTCATAAGTTTTTGGGGTTAGAATTGCTGGAAATTCGGGAAGGCTACGCCAAAGTGCGGGTACCTTTTCAAGAACTTGTATTGGGGGATGTCGTGCGCCGTCGTTGGCATGGCGGCTTTTTGGCCACCATCATGGATTCGGTAGGGAGTTTGACGGGTGCCGCGTATTTTAGTTCGCCTCAGGATAAGATGGCGACTATTGATATGCGGGTGGATTATCTCAAGGGCGCAGAAGCCGCGCCGATTATTGTAGAAGGCAAAATTGTGCGCTTAGGGCGTAGAATTTTGGTGACCAAGATGCGGGTTTGGGACGAAGCAGAAAAAAACCTATTGGCAGAAGGCAAAGGCGTGTACAATTTTATTAGAATGAAAGACAATCAAACGGATCCCACGGCCTTTCTGGGCATTGATGCCTAATTGTCAGTGGCGCTATTGGGGCGACTGAGAAAAAACCACGCTTAAAATAGCGGAATTGCTTTGGTGTGTTTTATCAATCTGCACGTAGACATCTGAGTTGGTCAACTGTACGCGTTCATTGTATTCCATGCGCTCTACATCTGCTCGGATTGCCTCCGCCCACTGCTGTAGCGCCCCAAGTTGTTGGGGAGATTTTTCTGCTATAAGGCCCAAGATATTAGAAATGTGTAGCGCACAGACTTTGGCGGGCGTATTCAGTTCATAAGGTTCATTGAGCAAAATGCGGTATTCTTGCTCAATACGGTCACACCCCGATTGATAAAGCTCAATGCTCATATTCATATCGGACACGGTCACTTTCTCCACACTCTCCTGTCCATTGCCCTCAAATTGATGATTTTCTAAGCCTTCTACTCCTTCAAAAATAGCGGTTGGCTCCCCATAAGTACAAGGGCGGTCTTCGGCTGCGCCGCCACAAGCTAGGACAAAAAGAAGCAAAACAAAAAACATAGAATAGAGGATACGGCGCGTCACCATGAGAGTAATTAGTTTGTAGAGCGTATAAATATTCCTTATAACGAGCAGAAGGTAGCAAAAAAGCAGCACTTATTCCGCTTAACGCGAATAACATTGAGGGGCGATTCCTCCACACTTTTTTTGTATGTTTGTTAAAACGTCCTTTTTTACTCCCAGTAAACGCTTGCTTTTATGAAATTATTGCTCTTCCTCTGCGCAACGTTGGTTCTCTTTTGCAGCGCTTGTAAAACTACCCTTAAAACGCCAATTCCTACGGCTTCGCCCGTTTTCCCACAAGATTGGCTGGGCGAATATCAAGGCAATTTAGTATTGCTCAATTCCCAAAAAGGCACCACGATGACGTTGCGTTTGACCATCATTATTAGTGAAACGGATACCATAAACCGTTGGCGCTGGTACTCTAAATCCGTCTACCAAGGGCGCGATATTATCAAAGATTACACCTTGTTCCGTACGGATTCTATGCCCAAAAACCATTACCTGATGGATGAAAATAACGGTATCTATTTAGATCGAATTTTGCTCGATAATGGTTTTTACGACTATTTTGAAGTCGGTGGCTTAGGTTTGTATGGTATAACCAAAAAGGTAGGCGATGATTTACATTTTGAAATTGCCTCTTTCCAATTGGCTTCTAAAACTGCTTCTACTTATCAAGGGAGTGAATTTGAAGTAGATACGATATTAAGTTATAAGGTCATGAATACGCAAAAAGCGGTGCTTAAACGGGTCATTTCCCCGAATTAAGTAGGCAAGATGCTGCCATTACGTCCCTGATCTTGGCAATTACGCAGCATCTAACTGGGTCTACTGCCTTGACTTGCTGCTTGTTTTTGCTTATAAAGAACCCCGTTTACGAAGGCTGTACAAACAAGGTGTCGTGTTCCCAAATTAAATCTTCTAGGTCTTTGCTAAAGCTGAAACGCTCTTGCTCGATGCTACTTTTGTCGGTCGCTTCGCGGTGCAATTCTAGAATTAAGCGTTTGCCTTTGTTGTAAAGACTTAATTGCTCGTTGCTGGTGCTGTCGTGCTGAATGCGTTCAGCGCGCATCAAAAAATCAATCAGCCAAGTACAATTGACCCAACCTTCATTTTCTAAAGAATCGTTGGTCACGTCGTCGCTGTTGATACGAGTGCTAAAATTTTCTTCTTTGACTTTGACGGGTTGCCCATCTACCAAAAAACGACCGAGGTATTGAAATTTGTATTCCCCCAACTTCTTACCAACTAAATCTTGGTAACTCTTTGGGGTATTGGGCGTATGAATTTCTTTCCATTCGAGTTCTAACTCTTGCTTAAAGCGTTTTCTTTCTAAGATGACAATCTCTAGTTCTCGGTGGTTTTCCAAGGTTTCCAGTACATTGAGTTTGCCTGTTTGTAAGACTTTTTCTTGGGATAAGCGTTGGGCAGAAAGCAGTAGTTCCGACATGGTGTATGTAGTTTGGTGGTGTTCTATTCTTATAATAACAAAATAAGCTGCCTAAGGAACCGTGATAAGAGGCACACAAAGACCCTTCTAAGTTACAACAAAGCGCGCGAATTTGCAAACTTCCTATAAAAGTTCTAGTAGTAATGCCGACAAGCTAGTCGGCGGCTATTCTGCCACTAGTAAATTACAGCCGCGTAGATCGCTGGCATCAAACCGCCCCAAGACTTCAAAACTTCCATCGCTGTGGCGGCGGCCTAAATCATCAGTCGCAATAAAACTACAGGTAGCGAGGTTGGCCAAATCAATAATATTGAGCCCACCTGTACGGCCATCGGGCAGATGGTGCAAGGGGTCGGTTGTCTCGCGAATCAACACCCGCATTAAGCGGCTAGGATAAAACAGCCCTTGTCCAGTGGAATAAGCTTGCGATAGTAATTCTGTCATGCCGTACTCGGAATGAATGGCAGGCTGCTCAAACGCTTCTTGCAACTGTTGTTGTACGGCTTGTTTGGTTTGCTCTTTACGGCGGCCTTTCATGCCGCCTGTTTCCATAACGAGGGTATACCGCAAAGCCTGTGGATGTGCCTCTGCCAAATCTAATAGCGCATAGGTAACGCCCAACAGCAAAACGGGTTGTTGGCGCGCCGCACACGCTTCCAACCTTTCTAGCAATTCTTGCGTATTATAAAGAAAGAACCCACTGGCTGTTTGGGCGGAGCGTTGAATAAATTGTTCGACCATGAAGACTAAAGAAGAGCTCTTGCGTTCTAAATAGGAGGGCAACAAAGCCAACACAACATACTCTTTTAAAGGGCCGTAAACTGCTTCAAACGCTTCAAAAGCGTGCTGTTGATACCATCCCAAGTCGCGGACATAGTGCTTGGAGGGGACTTGCTGACTCGTGCCACTGCTCGTAAAAATCTGCTCGGCAGTCCAAGTTTCGCTTTGAATGCGATGCTGCTTAAAAAACTGAATGGGTAAGAAGGGGATTGCGGTTAGTTGAGTAACGGATTCAGGAGAAATCCCTAACAAATCGACAAATTGTTGATAAAGTACGTTATTTTGGTACTGGTATTGGAAAACAGCCAAGGCCGTTTCTTCAAAATCGACCTGTTTTAAGGTATTGATGCGCGCTTTTAGCGTGGAATAATCTAACTTCATTGTTTCTATTTATGACTGTAAAACTAACCGCTTTTTGGGCTTTTGGGTTGTTGCTTTGCTTTTTTTCTTGCCAAAAAAAATGCTCGGAGGTACCTGTGTTAACCTTTTCGGAAATCTCCAAAAGTTTTATGACACAAAACGGAGCGGACTCCTTGTTTTTAACCTTTGAATTTGAAGATGGCAATGGTGACTTGGGCAGCGATACAAGTGAGAATATTATCGTAACAGATCCCCGCAATGGAATGACGTTAGCGACTTACAAATTTCCTGACTATATCATCAATAACAATAGTAGTCGTAAAGGAAGCGTTACGTTGGTGTTGTACGCGCCCTGTTGTATTTATCCCAATGGAAGTTCTTGCCAACCTAGCACCACTTATCCCACCAATACATTTCGGTATGAAATACAACTACAAGACCGCGCAGGTAATTGGAGCAATGTCATTGAGAGTACTCCCATTACCTTAGAATGCAGTTAACAACTGTACTTTTTAGAGCAAAAGTTGTTTTTAATAAAGTAATATGGTGGTCTTACTCAACAATCTTACTCCCCTCTGTAAACCTTAGCATTGCTCTAGCGTTCTAGATAAAACAGGAGTGTGTTGCGTTTGAGGGCGGCTAATTGATTCTTTTCACAACGCGTTCCCTAAAATTATTGTGGGGACGTTATAGGAAACGGTTTGATTCTTGCACTCAATAACAGTCCTGTTTATGGGATTAATAATAGCCATTCCTATGGGCTTTTTGAGGTTGGTGATGGAGTAGAAGTAGTTTTATTACTAAGGTTATTTTCTACTTGTTGCGCCAATTATTTTTTATAAAACATATCCTTATGCGCCAATTATTCGCTTCTGTTCTTTTTTTGGGGTGGCTTGTTTTGCTTCTCTTCTTGTGAAAAGCCACCGATTTACGACGATACACCTAGCATTGGATGGGGTTCTTTTTCCCGTGATACCGTTCAGCAATTATCGGGCAGTGTTGATGTGACGTTTGATTTCACCGACGGCGATGGTGATCTGGGGCGCGATGGCGATTCGGAAGATCATATTTTATTGATTGACACCCGCCGTACGCCCAATGATACTTTGCGCTATAAAATTCCAACGATTGAACAACAAGGTATTGTCAGTGGTATTTCAGGACAAATTACGGTAACACTAGGACAATTGTGTGGGATCAACCCTAACAACCCGCTAATTTTGTGTCAGACACAACCCAATTATTATGATCCTGTTGTGTTCAAAATTGCGATTAAGGACAATGCCGATCGTTGGAGCAACAATGTACTCTCGGATACTTTGTACATCAAGTGTTTTTAGTAAATGGGGCTTTTTTTTAATCCTTTCATCAGAGAAAGAACCAATTCTTATATTACAAGTAAGACAACACTTGTTCTAAAGAAAATAAGCTAAGAAGGCCCACTGCTACTACTCACAATAATATAACTTCACATAAAACCGCGCATCTAACCCACCAAGTGCCTTCGCTACGGTGGGCGTAACCAACACCACGGTACTTTGAGTAAAAGAAATATCGGGCTTGGGGGCAACCACCTCGGCATAGACTTGGCGATTGGTCATAGGGTTTTCTAGGCGGACAATGCGCCCTTGGGGAACATACGAACAGAGCACATACAGTTTGTTTTTGGCCGATAGTTCCATGGCCTTATCCCAACAAGCCGTACCTTGTAGCATCTTTTCATTTTTTCCATTAAAACGCACTTCATAGCGGTATTTATTACGTTGACTCTCCTCCCCTAACACCCCTGGCAAGCCCGATACCATTTTGAGAGAATCAGGAATTCCCAAGCGACTAATCCAGCCAATTAATAATACTTGGTTGGAGCTTAGTTGATCGGAATACACTTGGTTGCGGTCGCGAACCACCTCTACGGGTAACCGAAAATGAATGCGGGCAATGCGGTAAAGCGTCTCTGAAGGCCGCACCCTATAGTAGACGGGAATGTATTCGCTCTCTAAAAAATTGGGGCCTTGGTAGCGGCGTAGCGCTTGATTCACTAAAGGAATGCGTAAATACTGGCCGATAGTCAGGCCGTTGGCCTCTAAGTTGGGGTTAGAATAATAGAGATCTGATAGATCAACGGCGTAGAATTTTTTAATCGAATACAGGGTTTGCCCTGCCCGAATCTTATGCAAAAGGTATTTTTGCCCGCTTCGCACTTCGACATAAAGCGAGTCCTGGCCTTGCCCATACGAGGCAGAAGGATTAGCACGCAGCCCTAATTGGTTCATTTCAAACTCCGCAAAGCCTCCGCGTTGGCTCCACGCCAAATTATTCGCCAGCAGGCCACAACACAACACACAGTAAAACACAATTTTTGTCATTCTTAGGGTCATCATAGTCTATAAGTAGTAGGAAGGCTGTTCAAAGTACTTCCTTAGAAATGGGGTCACAAAAATACCTTATTTCTAATAAAAAATAGGCTTCTCTCTAAACCACTGTACAATCGGTTCTTCTCTTTAGTAAGTGGTCAATTCTAGTTAACAAACACAAAAACGGGAAAGGTTACTTGCAAAGCTTGTTAAAAAAGCCGAAATTTGTGGGCATTTTATTCCATCGTAGTAGGAGTTTTCGCGGCCTTGCCCAGCGGCAAGCTGTTTCTTTGCTACTCAAAGACCACTTTAATCATGGACGTAACAACGTTAGAGACACAATTTGAATCCCACCTCAGTTCTTGGAGGGAAGACGAAAAAGCCGCTTTGAAACTCTTAAAAGTCGTTGGAGACTTGCGCTTCGACCGCTCTATCGAGGTGATTTTGTTCCGCCGAGACATTTACGACTCTCGCCCAACGGAAGTCATCAATGACCATCTTTTTGCCAAAAACTACGCCAAGCAACCCATTACGTTGCAAATGAGTGTAGAGATTGCTCAGGCTATTGCTAAGTTGGACTTGGCTCCCTCCCGCATTGACTTGGGTAAACTAGCCACTCAATGGATCAACAACCGCGCAGATTGGGACAACCTTGATGCTTTTGTAGCCCACGAATTGGCCGATTTTATTGGCGAGAGTGCCAAAGCAGACAAGGTAATTACTCCTAGAGACGTTGTTTTATACGGTTTTGGCCGTATCGGCCGTTTGGCTGCTCGCTGCTTAATCGAAATGATGGGTCGCGGCGAGCAATTGCGCCTCAAAGCCATCGTTTTGCGTCCCAAAAACAAAGAAAATCCGTATGAAGAATTGCTCAAACGCGCTTCTTTGTTGCGCAAGGACTCTATTCACGGCAAGTTTCGCGGTACCATTAGTGTAGACCAAGAAAGCCAACAGTTGATTGTCAACAGTTGCCGCGTACAGATCATCTTTGCAGGCAGTCCCGAAGACATTGACTATACGACCTACGGCATCAAAGATGCTATTCTAATTGATAATACAGGCGCTTGGCGCGACAAGGAAGGCCTAAGCCGCCACTTGCGTCCTGGAGTCAAGCAAGTGCTGTTTACTGCACCTGGTAAGGGCATCAAGAATATTGTACACGGCATTAATCAAAAGGAACTAGACTTCAAAGAAGATACTGTTTTCTGTGCGGCATCTTGTACGACCAACGCCATTGCGCCCGTCCTAAAAGTATTGCACGACAACTTGGGTATTGCCAATGGCCATTTGGAAACCATCCACGCCTACACCAATGCCCAAAATTTATTAGACAACTACAACTCCAAAGAGCGTCGCGGTTCTGCGGCCGCCCTCAATATGGTAATCACCTCTACGGGTGCTGCTAGCGCCGTGAGTAAAGTTATTCCTTCGCTCGCAGGCAAATTGACAGGCTCTGCCATCCGTGTTCCCACTCCTGATGGCTCTTTGGCTATAATGACCTTGAATGTCGACAAAGAAACATCTGTCAAGGAAATTAATGAAATGATGCGCCAAGCCTCTTTGCATGGTGACTTGGTAGAGCAAATTAAGTATTCTATCTCTAAGGAATTTGTTTCTTCGGATGTGATTGGGGCACCTGCCGCCTCTGTTTTTGATGCGCCTTCGACCAAGGTTGGAGAGAACGGCAAAACGATTACTGTCTATGTTTGGTATGATAATGAATATGGCTATACGCGTCAGGTGTTGCGCTTGGCGAAGTATGCCGCGCAGGTGCGTCGTTACCGTTATTATTAAGCCTTTATGATACTCTACTATGGTCTGCCGCTTTTGCTCTTTTTTTATTGAGTTGTAGCGCTGCCTTATAAAATTGACCCCTGTTGTGGGCTGTGTATAACACGGTCGTGCAGCAGGGGTTTTCTTTGTTGTTGGGCGAGCCGCTCATTAAATGACTTCCCTTTAATAGGTCAACCGTTCTGTTCACCGCTCAAAGTGGGCTGTTCAAAAACATGGGTTGCAGGGCGTTCTTTATTCCCCTATCCTTGTAACCATACAAACGCTTGGGTAGGCACTGGTCAGGTATTTATTTCCATCAAAATCCTCTACGCTCTTTGCTATTGATGGCAATTTATATTAGACCTTATCTATAGTTTGTATGAAAGTCCCTTTTAGACTAGAAGCGTTGCTTTTTCAGGCGTTGATTGGAAAATTCTTCGTTCTAGTCTACTTTTATCAACAAGAAAATTTTACTTTCAATGAAAAATAGATGTTTTATCCAAAAACTAGATGCCAATGGTAATTTTATTTGGGCGAAGCAAATGGGGCAAACAGGCTATGCCGAAAGTAAGAGTACTACCGTAGAGGTTATTTTTGCTGCGCTTGTTTGTGTAAAGTTAGCTTTTGCTAATGAAATAATGTATTTTGGCCTTATAGACAATAGATTATCCTCCTCCTATTATCAAAAGACACCTTAGTAGGTACTAGTTTTTATTAATAAACCGTCCCCTTTGGTAGAAAAAACCACTCTAACTGAACAAAGAGCCCAAAACAGAGTTACGCTTCTAGCTAACAACAAAAGTAAGTTAGACTGCTGAGAAATCTTTTTTACAAAAAGAAGAAAATAAAATTCGTGTATAGACATCTAATACCATTACTTTAATTATCTTTGCAGTACATTCAATCCATCCACACAAAAAGTAAGAGAACAATGAAAAATTTAAAAACAGGATTTTTAGCACTTAGTACAGCCTTTTTTATGGTCGCTTGTACCTCTACACCCGGCGAAAAAGTAGAAGCGGGAGAAAAGCAAGAAGTACAAGAAGTAGCCAACACAGCCAAAACTTTATCTGTTGATACCGAAAACAGCAACATCAACTGGGTGGGCACTAAACCAACAGGCCAACACGAGGGAATGATGAAAATCCAAAGCGGAGAATTGATGCTAGAAGGCGAGCAACTCGTCGGCGGTAAATTCACGATGGACATGGGTTCCATCACTGTTACCGATTTGGAAGGCGAAGAGAAAGGCAAATTAGAAGGCCACTTGAAAATGGGCGACTTTTTTGAAGTAGAAAAATACCCAACTGCACTATTCGAAATTACTAAAGTAGAAGCCGTAGAAGGCGCACAAAATGCGACCCACAACATTACAGGCAACTTGACGATGAGAGACCAAACTAAATCTGTCGTTATTCCTGCTAAAGTAAGCTACAACGACGGCCAATTGAAAGCAGAAACGCCTCCATTCAAAATCGACCGTACAGAATGGGGCATTGTTTACAAATCTAGTAAAGTAGGTGACATGGCGATCAACGATGAAATGGGTATCCAAATCAACTTGATGGCAAAATAAGGCTAGTAGCGTCTTAGAAAGACGATCATGTATACAAGCAAGTAGAAGTTGCCTTGCTCCCATTGCGGAGCGGGCAACTTCTTTTTTTTGGGGGAAAAAGCAAAAGCTTTACTTTAATCACTGCCCGCTCTTTCATGAAAAACGGATGAAGTAGTTCCCTACCCCATCCGCTTAACGGGCTTTTTTCTGAGTAGCCGTAGTTTTTGTTGGAAGATACGTCGTCTCAGTTGAAGGGTGAGGTTGTCTTGTAAAAGATCTTGGCTGTGGCCAATGTTGGCACTCGCCAATAGAAGGGCTATGCTGATGGCTTTTAGGTAGTTTATTGTTGTTTAACGTTTTTGGCAGTACTGCCTTGGTGTTTGATAATTGGTTACTCACAAATTTGTCAAAGCTACAAAATTATTGGTTCTTTTTTCTGCGCTTCTCGCTTCTTACTCCTTACCCATTTTGCCAGTTGTAATTGAAGGCGTGGCATTGGGGGCAGGTGGTGTTTTCCTCTTGGTGTAAGTGCGCTTGACAGCGATGACAGTGGTTGGGAACGGTAGTACAATGTGCGATGATGATCTTGGCATCTCGATGGGTTTGTTGATGGTGCTGGAGTAGTTGTTTGACGGCGTATAGCTTGGCTTTTTGGAGTAGTTGGTGTAGGATCTTTTTTTCTTGTTGGGTTAGGGTGATCGTTGGAAGGGTATTGTGGCATTGGGGACAGGTGGGCTCCATTCTTTTTATTTTAATGTATGGGTTTTGCATGGTTCGGGAGACGTATTGTTATACGTCTTTACGGGGTGGTTAGATGGTTCGGGAGACGTATTGTCTATACGTGCTTTGCGGGGTGGTTGGATGGTTCGGGAGACGTATTGTCGTACGTCTTTGCGGGCATCCAACTATTCCAAGACAAGCCACCCGTTATAAAGAGGAAACCAACATACGTTATTATTGATTTTTCGAGGGGCATGTGAACGTTGTTGAAGTAATGCTTTCCTTAGTTATTTGTTTGTGGGCAAGTCAATAACGAGAGTCGTACGAATAGTTCCTCTATTCTTGGCTTTTGAAATAAAACACTTGTTTCCAAGCCTAAAAGCATAGCATCACTGTTTTGTAGTTGAATTTGGGTAAACTAGAATCAAGGGTGCTGCTCTTTTTATGCAGCCTATCAATCAAGGGCAACGAACTACTTTTTCATAAACACGCCCATTCCATAGAGACGTTGACCATTACTTACTGGCAATCTGCATTGTACCGTTGATCGGTTCGGCTACTGCTCTCTATCACTACTTGATAGGCCGCTTCTAAAGACATATTTTGATCGGTGCTTTTCTTTATTAAATCCTCGAAAGTAGGCCCATGCGGGTTGCCATACTTGGCCTGATCGCGCGCTTGCAAAGCCTTTACTTCTTCCTTATTTGGCATCAAAAAACGGGCATGAACCCTAGCCTGATGGCGAGTGTGGTAGGCTTTGAAGGCCGTTCTTTTAAAGATAAACCATCGGCTTTCCATTTCTCATTGAGCACGCCAATTGCCACGATTTGATAATTGTACCACAGACGAATTTCACAGTTGGTGGTGGGAATACTCGTTAAATTATCTGGGGCAGGCAGCGCAGGAATCCATATTTTTTGTCCAGGGGGGAGCTTATTAGGGTTCGTAATAACAGCAAAACTAGGGTCTAAAGCAGCTTTCTTATTACTGCCCTCTACAATTCGGTAATACCCATGCGCATTGCCGTAAGCGGCCTGCGCTATTTTGCTCAACCAATCTCCTTGCTGGACAATATAGGCACTGTTGGGGTTTTGGGCATCCGCTGGCAGTGCTCCCTGTAAAAGCCCTATTAAAAGGACCAACCAAAAAAATGTTGTTCTCATCTCTTTTTCTTTCAGACGTTAGGTGACAGCGCCCAAGGTACAGTTTTCTCGTTGAAGTTGTTTTAAGAAAAATAGATTCCCCCCCCTAAAGTATCCTTTTTATTGAAATAGGTGTTCCTGTTTGGGTTTACTCTTGTGACAAACTGCACGACTTTAATATTGGCCTGACAATAATTGAGAGGAATACGCTTATTTGCACCACGCTGTAACAGCTCTTCCTCTATAAAAATATGCTAATTATTCACAAAACTGTACTCGGCTGCGTTCTTAGTTAGATAGTTCACCAATAGCCTCAATCTATGGTGCAACTGACGATTCATTTTTTATTATTAAAATCCAATTTTATGAAAAACAATTTCTTTTATGCTATTCTTGTACTCCTCTTAAGTATGGGACTGGCGCACGAAACCTATGCCCAAACACCTAAATTAGAATACTTTGCCATGAGTGCCCCTTTCTGTGACCAAAATGGACAAAACTAACAGGACGCAAGAATGTTTGTGTTGGAGAACGTATTTATCTTATTAACAAATCTAAATATGGAGCACTCCAAAACGGAGGCAATGGGGCATGGCCGATTGGGAGTAGACTAGTCGTAGGAGCCTATCATTTTACTTCTCCTACAGGAGGACAAATTTTCCCGCCCATTCCAGCTGCCGATTGGAAGTACAATGAAATAATTTCTTTTGTCGTGCCCAGTAATATACCTTTGCTCCCCAGTAATGGAGGGGCGATCAACTTCACGGTCTCTTATTTTTCTGGCTCTCAATCGTCAGGAGCTACGGTTGGCCCGGTATCTGGAAGACAGCACTTTAGACAACATGGGTTGTATTTTTATTCTTTACCGCGCCCCAGCTACTATATCTTTGCAACTCCCAGTACCATTTGCCCTGGAGGTTCTTCTAGTTTGTATACCTCTAATTCTTCAGCAGGAGCGTTTCAATGGAGTACTGGCGAAACAACCCCTAGTATTAGCGTGAGTCCGTCCGCTAACACTACTTACACCGTCACCGTCACGGGAAGCAATGGTTGCACAACCGTCAAAGATGTAACGGTTACTCTTGATAGTGATGCGCTTACGGTAGATCCTGAATATTATATTTGTGGAAGGTCTACACCAACTATTTGTCCTCCAGAGGCCAATACGACCACCGACTGGTATTTGAATACGGGTTCTCAAAGTATTTTAGTACACACGGGCTCTTGTTTTAATCCCACTCAAGAAGGAACGTATTACGTTGTACAAAATAATCCCTGTTCTGCTATTAAAGCCTTTTATGTGAATGACTTGGCGGGGCAACTTATTCCTAACTTTAACCTCACTACTACTGATCGAGGAGGGTATTACAACATTACTGCCAATGCCGCTCAATTCTCCTACCCTACCAATGTACCCAATATTGGGCATTATTGGTCTGTTGAAGACTTAACTACAGGATGTACGTTTAATAATCCCAGCCAGTGGTGGGGCGGTGCTTACCCTACTACCGCCAATAGTTTTACGAATAATTTCCCTGAATATGGCGCTAGCAATTGTCAACCTTCTACGGCTTACAATCAAGGACAATTTGAGTATGGACACACCTATAGAATCATTAGAGGACTATGGTCAGATTGCGATGGTTGGACGGCTTATAGCGCTACTATTAATATAGTGCTCCCTCCAGAAGAGGAAGGCGAAGAAGGGGCATTTTTTGAACGAATTACTTATTCTAAAGAAATAGGAACGCATCCCAAAGATTTACAGACTGCTGGTCAGCCTGCCAACTCCCTCCCTCCTACCCATTCTTCTAAAGTAACCCTACTAAAACCCGTTGCGTTCAACCTTTATCCCAATCCTACTAGTGGAGCGTTTACTGTAGAATTTTTAGAAGAGGTCGATGCGACCATAGAAGTCGTAGACCTCGTGGGAAGAGTGGTCTTGTCCAAAACCGTTCAAGAAAATATTTCTACGGTAGATATTTCTGATAAACCCAGTGGTGTTTATTTTGTGAAAATCATCCGTGGAGAGTTAACGACAACTAGACAAATTATTAAAAAATAAATTTTAAAAAGCGATCTAACAAAGCTGGGGGTAAACGTTGTTTAAAAAAGGGCTGTTGAAAAAGTAGAAGTATCTATTTTTTGGACGGCCAGTTTTTGGGCGCATCAAAAAAAAACAAGACCAACCGTTAAGCCACTTGTTTTAAAACAGTTAGCTCGGGCTATTCTTACTCGTAACATAATTCTATGGACAATCAAAAATATCTTCTTTTCGATTGCGGCAGGCTACTGAGCGAATAACCGCACAAAAATTGAACAAATAGCTCAAAAACTCGTTGTCAAAAGAGTAATTATAACAAGGATTATGGAGACAACGATTTGTTGAATACTTACTCCCCAATCATTCAAAAACAACTAACATGAAAATACAGTTCAACACGGACAAAAACATATCAGGGACAGAAGCCCTAGAAGCCTTTGTAGCAGAAAAAATTACTACTAGCCTCGAACGTTTCTCTGAAAGAATCACCCGAATAGAAGTCCATCTTTCTGATCAAAATGCTAATAAAGGAGGCGCAGACGATATCCAATGTCGAATCGAAGCCAGAATAGAAGGCATGCAACCCATTGTAGTCACTAGTAAGAGTGATTCTAAAGATAAAGCTACTACGGATGCGGTAAATAAAATGAAATCTACGTTGACTTCTACCATAGAAAAAATGAAAGATAGATAATTCTACTTTCTTATAGAAAATCACCTACTAGCCTTGTTGTGGAGCCGTGAAAACGCGCTACAACAAGGCTATTTTGTTTTAATGAATATTGCCTTGTATTTACTTTTAATTAAACTTCATACTATCGCTGAATCAAAATTTTAGTTAGCGTTATTAATCCAATTATCAATATCAGACTAAGAGAGATTGTCTTAAACTTATCTTGCGGTATATGATCTAGTATTTTTTTACCGATTACCGTTCCAACAATACTAATTACAAATAAAAATGGCACATAAATTAAATCATGAGTATGGATAAATCCATTATAGTAATAAACAAATGCCCTTGAAAAATCTATTAAGAAATCTATGAATGCGGAAGTAGCTATAAATACATTTTTTTCCAAATTGAACGCCGCCATGGTTAGTCCTCGTATCGCTCCTCCCGTTCCTAATAAACCTGCTGAAAAGCCTGACAAACTACCCCCAATTATGGCATTTGTTTTATTAGGCGTGATTACTAAATTCTTTTTAATTAGAAACACAAGAGCTAAAACAACGAGAAATACGCCCAAAAATAATTCAAGGTGCTGACTATCAAACACCTTTGCCAGTAATCCACCAAGCACAACAAATAGTACCGAAGGAACTCCAATAGTAATAAGTAACTTCTTATCGAGTCCTTTTTTGAATAAAAAAATTTTACTCAAATTACTCGAAAGATGAAAAATTGCTGTCAACCCCAAAACGGATTCGAAATCAAAATAAAAATTCGCAATGGGAACAAAGAAAACAGACGATCCAAAGCCACCTATTGTTCCGAGCACTTCTGCAATCAATGCCAATAGTAGAAAGATATAACTTATATTTTTCATTTGTTTTCTTTTTAGTAAAGAATACTTATTTCAATGTTACACAACGGCCTATAGGCCTAATTCTAGGCGGAGTTCCTTACGGGAGCTCGTGTAGGAGTAGGGGCTTGTCCCCGACTCTGTTCGAGTCGATCCGACCGTAGGGAGGATGGACTCGAACGGTTTGGCTATGGTGCGTATCCCGAAGGGTATGCACTATAGCCTTTGTTACAGCCTGCCTTTTTATTTTTTTACAAGCTATTTAAGTATTCAACCAATAGAGCAACTCCTTCTTCATCCATCATTGTCGTACCAATGAATGGCATTTCCTGATTGAGTACATTTCTCGATATTTTGTCCTTCCCGTTTTGAATTCCTGTGAGTTCAAAAGGGGTTTCATGTCTAAAATCGAAGTCTTTCTCAGCTGGGATATTCCAAGCTTGGGGGTTATGACAATGCGCACAATTGATTGCTAAATAAGCTCTTCCTCGGGCTGACAAAGAAGCATTCAAGTCTTTGTAATCAACCATCTGAGAAATGTCAGTTACTGAAAATTGTTCCAATAGTCCTAATGATTGCAGGTGGGCAAGTTGATTTAATTCTGTGCCGTTTCTATTAACAGTTTTGTTAAGGTTTAGGAGGGTCGGACCAATTGGTGACATTGTAGAATTGGATTGGTGGCATGTTATGCATTCATTTTGAGTAGGAACATGATAAAGAGTTGATCGATTGTTCCCTTGTAAATTGATCCATGATACTGGTGTGTCTTGTCCATTCAATTTCAATGTCGCATCAGTCTGTGATTCATTCCATAGATACGTTGCGATATTCCAAGTTCCACTTTCCTTGATTTCTAATCTTGTTTCAATGATTCGCTTTCCAAGGCTGGTGTCCCGTTCATCGTTGAAATAGAAGAATGTCTTAGTTAAAATTGTTCCATCAGGAAAGTCTAGGGAACCGTTACTTAATTTTGAAATTGAAGTACCTTCAGGAATTTTGACTAGTCTTTGTTTGTGTGCGTAATCCGTAAATAATGCAGAGCTTAGTTCCAATAGCTCAAAACCTTCAGAAGGGATTAAATTGGAAGGTGTTCCTTCGAAAATGTTGTACGCTGAAAGGTTTGATTCAAAAGAAATAGTTTGAGGGAAATTAAAGTCTGGAATTTGAACTTCAAAATTATCGTCATTTTTCCGACATGAGGCAATCATTATCAAGATACAGCTTATTGCAAAAACAACTTTTTTCATCATATAATAGAGTACTTTTTACTAGATAAATTTGAATTAGAATACCGCTAATAGTGTGTTCTCATAGAGTAACGTACAAAGCTATAGTTATTGATTTTGATCGAAAAGGACAAATGACCTCAATTATTATTGAATAGAGATTTCTTTTCTAATTCTGGACAATGTTCTTCGTGTAACTCCTAAGTAGGTTGCAACATGTTCAACGCCTGCTTTCTGTACAATCTCACCGTGTTCATTTATTAATCTCAAGTATTTTTCTTTTGCCGATTCGTTGTTTAAAACTGAGGCGTATTCCTCCATTTCAATATAGGCTCGCTCAGTTAGTAACCTACCTATATTTTGCCAAGTGATACTTGTACTGTAAAGCTTTTGTAATTTATCATAATCAATAACTATAAGTTCAGTTTCTTCTAATGCCATAATAGAAAGTAAAGAAGGTTCTTGAAGTATGAAACTTCTAAACGAACTTATAAATGTGTTTTTGGTACGAAAGCAATGTGTGATTTCTTCACCTTTATTATTGAAATAAAAGGTTCTTAAACTTCCTAGATTTACAAAAGACATTTGTTTGCAAACTTGCCCTCTTTGAAGTAAGAATTCTCCTTTTCTTAAATAAACTTTATGGAAATTATTTCTTGAATCCTCAAATTCCTTGTCTGAAATAGAAGTCAAAGCTTGTAAAAGTGTTTTCAATTCATTCATTGCTCATTTTTTCGGTTGGCTGTAACAGAGTCGGGGATATCCTCTGTTTTCAAAATCAAGCGGAGCTTGTTATTTTGGAGATGGAGGATATTCCTAGTTCTGGGCCGTGCTCCTGTAGGGAGCTCGCGCAGAACTAGGGGCTTGTCCCCGACTCTGTTCGAGTCGATCCGACCGTAGGGAGGATGGACTTGAACGGTTAGTATATGCGTAGTGCGACCGATAGGGAGCATTATCGCATATACATTGTTACCTGCTTTTTTTTCTATATTTCTTCCATTATAAATTTAATAATCTTGTCTTTTCGCTCTTGAATTAAATCACGTGTCCAAGTTTTTCATTCTGAGCTGTCATTCTTTGAATTTCGCGTTGCTGTTCCAAATGAGTGTAGCTATCTCGCTTTTCTTTAAAAGGTTTATTTCCGACTGAACAATTATGCGATTTTGATAATAACAAAAAATTACCTAAACAATTTAGGTGTTGTTGCACAAACTCTTCATCATAGGTATCATAGCCTTTTTCAGGGTTTTCTGTCTGGGGTGCAATATGCTCCAATTCAGGTCTAACAATTTTGTCAAAACGTATAGGTGTATAGCCGCCTTTACCTTGACCTTCTAAATGATTCTCGTATTTCCAGAGAAGGTATTTCGCTACGGAATGATTTAAAGCACCCTGAATAGAATGCCTTAATTGATTGTTATTCCAATAAGCCCACCACCAAGAATCTGAGGAGACATTCTTCATCCATTCAATTCTATCAATAATTGGCTTGACATCAGCATTTTCAATCGTGAATTTTTGATACACATCATTTAGTCGGGATGTAATATCTGCTCTTGTCCCTATCAATCTGTGACGCAATACCACTGACTCTAATTTGTTACATAACTGATTGATTTGATTTATAGGTAGCCCAAAACTGTAAGCCTTAATGATAAATGGCATTGCAATACCGATTCCACCAAGAGTAATAAGCGAATGGATTTCTAAATTGTCACGTTCATCCTTACCAAAGAATGTTGTTAAATGCTCGAAGCTTGTTGCGAGTGATTGAGTGAATGACTTGATAAATGGAATGGGATTTTCTTCAGATAGCAGTTTATTGATTTTGTCAACTGCATTAGTTTCCCAGAGTGAGTTGAAATGAACTCTTAAGGTATAAACCAAAACATCATCTTCGTTAATTCTATACTCAATTGAAGATATGGATTTATAAATTTTCTCGAAACGAGTTTTAATTTCTTCAATCAAAGCTTCTTTTTCTTCGCCACCGTACAAATGCACGTTGAACATAAATTGAGCTTTGATGATTTCTAAGTTGGAAGGCTTTTTACCCCTATTGTTCTGAAAAATGAACATTTGGATTGCTTCTGATTCATCTTGAACTGGATGAGTGGTACACGAAGCGTTTTGAATTGTGTCCAACATTTTTAGCAAATACGATTCTTCTTTATTCGCTAAATGAGAAGTAAAGAAGTCAAATGCGGTTACAATGCGTTTGGCTGATTCTGTTTCAAGTCCGTTTTTATCTTTCTTGATTTGGTCAATCACATAGTCTTTGAAAAGCTGTTTGTCATAATCTACTGTTTCAAAGCGATAGGTAGATTTTCGTTTAATGATGTCTTCAAAAGCTTCTTCTTCTTTTTCCGTTAGGGGTCTGAGTTCTTTGAGTTTTGTAAATAATGCTGAAAGGAACATTACTATGGTTGTCAATCTTTGTTGACCGTCAATAACCCCAAATTTATTTTCCTTTTGCTCTTCAAAAAGAAAGTGCCCGAAGTAATATTTTGATTTGGTTGTACTTCGATTATAGTCTTCTAAGTCCGAGAGGAAAACGTTTATTTGTTTTGGCAGATTTGATTTTTCAAGTTCTGTATCCCACGAATATGCCCTTTGGTAGGTTGGCACAAATATTCGATTGCCTGCCAACATTTGTTTTATGGTTGTTGATGCTTCCATTTATTTCTATGATTTTTTTGGTTAGTTTAAATTGCAGGTAACAGAGTCGGGGATATCCTCTGTTATTTTGTTGTGTGTGCTGTAGCACACTAAAATAAAATAATGGAGGATATTCCTAGTTCTGGGCTGTGCTCCCGTAGGGAGCTCGCGCAGAACTAGGGGCTTGTCCCCGACTCTGTTCGAGTCGATCCGACCGGAGGGAGGATGGACTCGAACAACTGTATAAACACAAGTATACAAAAAATCGCAGTCATTTTTAGAAAATGTTCTGATATCCAACTATATTAGTAGATATTCAGAATAGGTGTAGATAACCAGCCATTTTTTAGTTATTCCCTTTAATCCAATGAAATTAATAGACGAATTCGCCCAACTTCTCACTATTAAACGTTATGCTAGGAGTACCATTAAAAGTTATAAGACGGCATTACTACATTTTTTTACGCAACTATCAATCCCTATAGAAAAGGTAGGAGCTCGGGAAGTACAAGCTTATATCTATAAGAAAATAACCGCAGGAATAGCGTTCTCTTCACAAAAACAAATAGTAGGTGCCATCAAGCTTTTTTATAAAGAAATGTACAACAGACACCTACGAATAGACTATTTATATCCTGATAGACGAGAGCAAAAACTACCTGTAGTGCTTTCTCAGGAAGAGGTGCGTGCCCTATTAAACACTATTAAAAATAGAAAGCACCAAGCAGTTATCAGTTGTTTGTATAGTGCAGGGTTGCGGATTAGCGAAGTCATTCAATTACAGCTCCAAGACATTGATTCTAGTAGAATGGTCATCCATATTAAAGGGGCTAAGGGCTATAAAGACCGTGAAGTGATGCTTTCGGAAAAATTATTGGCATTACTTCGAGTCTATTATAAAGACTACCAACCCAAACAATGGCTGTTTGAAGGAGACCAAGGTAAGACCTATTCCGCTACTAGTATACGCCATGTATTCAGAAAGGCACTGCAACAAGCGGGCATCAGCAAAAAAGCTACGGTACATGCACTCAGGCATAGCTTTGCGACCCATCTTTTAGAAAATGGAACGGATATCCGTTATATACAGGCTCTTTTGGGGCACAACTCCATTAAAACAACCCAACAATACACCCATTTACTAACTACACATAGAACAAGTATCAAAAGTCCACTGGATAGGCTCTAGAATTCACAAAAAATAACTTGCTTAATACCGTCCGCTTCGCTTTTACCTTTGGGGTTTCT
The DNA here is from genome assembly GCA_963837355.1 of uncultured Saprospiraceae bacterium. Lineage (GTDB taxonomy): Bacteria > Bacteroidota > Bacteroidia > Chitinophagales > Saprospiraceae > Aureispira. The sequence goes on from CAWIMY010000003.1 coordinate 208,032, forward strand.
CTAGCATCTTCCTTCCCATTAAAGCCAATGCTAGCTCCCCTGTCCATTTATTACATTCCTACTAGGCATACTCCCACCCAAAAGGATAATAATCAGAAGCACTACATCACCCCCACTCCCCTAAAACTTAGCCCGCAGCTGCACCTTAATCTCCGAGCGCGTGCGGCCTTCGAGTTTGCTGAGTTGGAACACTTGCGCTAGCGGGGGTATCTCGCTTTCCTTTTTATGGATAACGAGCCAAATAGACTTTTCTGTCGAGTGATTTTTCTCCAACCACTTTCGCCATTCTTTTCGTGATTTGGCGTGAAAAGTTTGTACGTTATTATAAACTTCCATTACCAATTTATTGGTTCTCCGTCCTTGAAAAAGCCACCTGAAGGTCCGTTATCAGGAAGTGTTGCAGCCCAAACTATTCCTTTAGCACCTTCATTTACAGGTCTGGCACCCCAATCTTCGGTTCCTGGATAAGTAGCTGTGAAACCTGGGTCAACGGAATTTATTTTGATTTTACTGTCTTTAAATTGTGTTGCGAACTTCACAGTTAGTCCATTAAGAGCAAGTTTGGTAATTCCATATACTGGTACTTTGCTAAAATGATAAGCAAGACCGAAAACTGTGTCATTAAATGAACCTGCACCACTAGAAACATTTACAATTCTGGGTTGGTCACTTTTTTCAAGCAGGTTGTAAAATGCTTTTATCATTCTCCAAGCTCCCAACAGGTTTGTGTCAATTGCATTTTTAATGAATTCTATATCAGCAGAAAGTGGTTCTCCGCCTTGGTCAAAGAACGAACCTGCATTGTTAATCAAAACATCTATTCTGTCAAATTCCTTTTCAAGGTTTTTTACAAGTCCGTTTATAGATTGGTCATTCGTAATATCTAATTGACGGGCAGAAACTCCGATTCTTTCAGCAAGTTCTGAAACTTTGTCCAAGTCTCGGGCTGTTATAATAACTTTATATCCAAGGTCTTTCATTTGCCTTGCTGTTTCAAAGCCAAGTCCTGATTCTCGGCTTACTCCTGTAATTATTACGATTTTGTCCATATTTCAAAGTTTTTTGTTTCTTCTACGGTTTTTTTTAGGTGAGGCATAACGTTTAGTATATGAAAAGTAGGCGATTTCGAAGTACCAAACTTTCGGTTAAGCACCAACTTTGAGGCGAGCCGAAAGCCTTGAATTTAGTACTGTTTCACCTATTTTTTGTATACATTGTTGTGTGTTCGTTTTTTTACTTAATCTTTTCATAAAAATATGAAATGTTATTTTCTTTATCATCGTAGGTTACAATTTCTCTTTCATTGTTAAATTCAAAGTAGCTTAATAAACCAAAATCTCCTGAAGAAAAAGCCGTATGAGTGAGCAATATTCCTAGAATTGTAAAATCCCATAGATTTGAAACAAAAAATAGAAGAATTCCCAAAATAATAGATATGACTACAAATGGCGCAAGGGCAACAACTTGAAATTCTTTTTTGTTGGCAACAAACTTATCAGCAATTGCCATAAAATGAAATTTTTTAAAATTCGCTCCATAGGATGTTTTTTCAGCACCTTGAGATTTATAAGCTAAAATGTGAATAAATTCGTGTAATGGTATAAGTCCAAATGCGATAGCCATTCCATAAGTAAAATATGTAATTCCACTGCCCAAACTAAAATCATCAATTCCATAATTTTGCCAAAAACAAAATATTATTGCAACAGCTATAATTATATTAGAGACTGTGTAAAATGATGAAATTTTTGTCCGCTTTTTTAAGTATGTTCTCACAAATGGAATAAGTTCCTTATGTCCTAAACTGTCTATTAGGAAGTAACCATTATTCTCTAATTCTTCAGGTCTAATTTGCATTTCAAAGTTTCATTTTTAAATAACGCACAACAGAGTCGAGACATGTCCATAGCCAGCTTTTGCTGGCTATGGACAGGTACACAATATTAGCGGGCGTTCTCTTTCTATTCTTTTGGTTTCATTAACTTTGATTCTACTTTAATTAATTTGAAGTCTGTTATTCCTTCCGTCACCTCATTAAAATTAGCTTCTGAATTATGGAAAGATGAAAAGACCAAAACTTGCCCTTCTTTATATTTCGTCAACTCTTTTAGAAGTTTACTGTAACTTGAATCGCTCATATCTTGTTGAGCAGGTTCATCCAACATTAGAAATTTTGGATGATTAGTTTCTTTTCCTTGTGAAACTTTAAATAAGGCGCAGTAGTAACTCCAAGAGGCTCTAATCCAATCGCTTCCAGAAGAATCATATCTTAAATTATATCTCATTGTTTCATTCTCAACAATTGGAAACAAAAACTGCTTCTCCGAGTCTCTTGATATTGAGATATTAGTTGCTGATTTACTACTGTATTCAAACTGGGAAAGCAACCGCTTGAAATTTGATTCAAGTGACAGAACTTTCTTGCTATCTTCTATTGAAAGTAACTCTTTGGGCAGTTGGTTTTCTTCACTTAAAACTTGCTTCCAATCTTTAGATAACTCATATATCTCTGTAGTTTTTTCGTTTACCTCTACAATGAATTTATTATAGAATTCAACTTTATTTTGTAACTTTACTCTCTTCTCAATCTCTGCAATAGATGGCAAACGGTCGTCAGCAATAAGTTCTTTTTTTAGGGTTCTAATTTCTGCCCTTAATTCATTTATTTCTTTAAATAAATTGGTTGCCCTTCTTTCATTTTCTCTAATCGTTTGCTCATGAGAAGATAGATAAGCAATTATCATTTTCTCTTGCGCTTTCACATAGTTGATATTTTCATCTATATTCATTGGAATATGTTCTTCCGAATGTGCAAACAATGAATCTTGAATTGGTTGATTACATGTCGGGCATTTACTTTCTGCAACATCAATCATTGCATCACCTCCAAGAGAATATATTTTTTTTGCATCTTTATTTTTTCGTAACTCTTCTCTAACTTTTAAAAGTTGGTTTTTATAATTTTCCTGTTGGTCTCTCGATAGCCTAAGGTTCTGGGTAATCTCCTCCCATAAATACATTTTCTCATTTAAAGAATTCTGCTGCTGAATAATTTTGTTATTCAATGCCTCTAAATCTTTTTTTCCTATTTCTATTGGTGATTTGTTTACTTCCTCTAATTCAATGTTTAGGGAAAAAACGTATTCAGATAATGACACCTTTTTATCATCTTGGTAAACAAATGGAAAAATTGAATTTAATTCTTCAATTTCTTCGGGCTTACTATTAACGCCCATGAATTCTATACCTCCTCGACGTGCTAAGTATTGAAGTTCATCATAAAGAACTCCCAGTTTTGAGCTAATTTATTTTTATGCTCTTTTATTAGCTGCTTTTTCTTTTTATTCTCGAATACATCCAAGTCAAGCAAAAATTCAATCGCTCTACTTTCCGCATGTCGAATCCCAAAATACGGAATGGTTGCTAAAAATTCAGACCAACCTCTTTTTTGTTCGATTATGAATGCAGGAAAAACTGTTTGAATGTAAAGTTTTCGTATGTCGTTATAAGCATAGACAACTTCAGGGATTTGCCAGCCAAGAAATTGTTCCAAATAAAAATGAAAGCCTCTTTCTGTATTAGTAGCTCCGCCTTTATCATGTATCCATGTATCAACGAATTCATAAGATTCATTTGGATTTGTCAGCAGACCACCCTTGAATATTCTTATTAGCTTAGGGCTTCTTTGATTATGTTTTACTACACGTTGAGTCGTAATAATTTCCTTGTTCTCGATTTCCAAATTAACGACAGATCGCAAAACTTCATGAAAAGAATCTTTTGGGTACTCAACTCTATCTCGTAAGACGGATTGCATTGTTCTTTCATTCTTGCTTCCAGAAGTTCTTCCATTCCAAGACCATATAAAATCGCCTGAAATAAGGTGCTTTTTCCTGAAGTGTTGTTTCCTTTAATAATGTTTAACCCATTGTCAAATTCAAATGAACTTTCAAAGTCACCATTATCAGTCTGTACTTTTATTTGAATAGCTTTTATTTTAAGCATGATATTTATTCCATTTTTGTATGGTATTTTGGATTAGTTTTTCACCGACCTTTAAACCTATTTGGTTTAAAAACTCTTTTTCATCTTTAAAAACATCTCCTTCCCCAATTATTTTATCCAAAAATTCTTTACCTTTTGCGGTGATTTTATAATTCTTTTTATTCACCACCTCGCATAAATCTTCTGCTTCTGCAAAGATTAACGCTCTATTTAAAGATGGTTCAAAACTCCAAAATTCAGGTAAATCATTATTGTCTAAAGCTTTGACTAACCTTTCTTTTGATAAACTGGATTTCAAAGCCCATGAAAACAGATGTAATTTCATTAACGATGCCTTTTTTCCTCTGCTATTTTTTTCGAGGATTAAGAGAATCAATGCAATTTTATACAACGGACGGTAATCCGCTGGTATTGGAACTGGTTTTCTTTTAAATATTACTTGCATATTATTAATTTACTTCTTCCACAAAATTCAAAGGACAACGCAAGACCCAGTCTGCAACTACGTAATTTGTTAGGTCTGTTATTAGTAGCTCATCCAAAGAGCTAAATACTTCGGATAAAACATTTTTTGTACTTCTTTTAATTGTTTGGTAATCTCTTTGGAAATCAGAGCTTGGCATTAAACAGTTTTCTTCTACTTCCTCTTCTTCTCTCTCAATGATTTCTTTAAATTTTTCGTATTGCTCAGGAAGTACATTTTTCCACCTTTCGATTATTGCTTGTCCTCGTAGGAAATGTTTAATCGTCTTGTCCGTCAAATTATCAACTTTGCTAATGTCACTTCTTTTCTGTTTAAGCCTCTTTTGATGTTTGTCTAAAGCGTTATCTACCAAATAGCTCTCACTATCTCTATATTTTGAAATATTAGATTGGTCAACTCTAGATGCAGGATTAATCGTTATTTTTTGACCTGTTGCTCCTAATGCAACAGTTAGCTGTGGATGTAAAAAGTCAATGTCGTAAGGAAGAACTTCAAAATCGCTATTATCAACTATACCTAAATTCCAGCTTTTAACTTCGGCTGTTTTCTTTGTACAATGAGCAACTATTTCATTTTTACTAAATTCAGGAGTAACAAAATACCAACGTTTAATTTTTGTATCCCCAAGCCTTCGTTTAAGCTCTTTTTCAAAGATTTTTAACTTATTCAAATCCTTCGTTATTTTATCTCTTTGGTGGTCGTATAATTCTTCTCTGGATAATTGAAGTCAGGGCAATAACATTGGAAAGCCTTGCCAGTTCTTGTAAATCCTTCTATTCCGAAATCGCCAGGAGATGCAATTATTTCAATGTAACAATCTTCTTCATACTTTCTTTTAAAGCAGATTTGGCAAATCTTTTCCCATTTATCTCCATCAAATTTTCCGTATTCGGTATCTATCATTGGTTTCTTTTTTTTAATGCCCGCTAACGGGTCGGGGATATCCCCGACCCGTTCGAGTCGATCCGACCGGAGGATGGACTCGAACTACTGTATAAACCCAAGTATACAAAAAATAAGAGTTATTTTTAGAAAATGTTTCGACATCCAACTATATTAGTAGATATTAAGAATAAGTCTAAATAACCAGTCATTTTTTAGTTATTACCTTTACCTTCAATCCAATAAAATTACTAGACGAATTCGCCTTACTCCTTGTTATTAAACGTAGAGGTGCGTGCCCTATTAAACACTATTAAAAACAGAAAGCAGTTATCAGTTGTTTGTATAGTGCAGGATTACGGATTAGTGAAGTCATTCGATTACAGCTCCAAGACATTGACTCTAGTAGGATGGTTATCCATATTAAAGGAGCTAAGGGCTATAAGGATCGGGAAGTGATGCTTTCGGAAAAATTATTAGCCTTACTTCGAATCTATTACAAAGAATACCAACCCAAACAATGGCTATTTGAAGGGAGCCATGGTAAAGCCTATTCCGCTGCTAGTATACGCAATGTGTTTAAAAAAGCACTACACCAAGCAGGTATTAACAAAAAGGCTACCGTACATACCCTACGACACAGCTTTGCGACCCACCTTTTAGAGAACGGAACGGATATCCGTTATATACAGGCTCTTTTGGGACATAATTCCATCAAGACAACTCAACAATACACCCATCTGCTAACTACTCGGAAAACAACTATCAAAAGTCCCCTAGATAGACTCTAGCATTAACAAAAAATAATCTATTGACACGCTTCCTTTTAGATGCCTCTCTAGCATTTTTCTCCCTAGACTATACGTTCTCCCAGGCATACTCCACCCAAAAGGATAAGAATCTGACGACTCCTCCTAAAACTTAGCCCGCAACTGTACCTTAATTTCCGAGCGCGTGCGGCCTTCGATGGCGGAGATGCCCGAACTAATAGTGGTTCGATCGGCGAAATAGGTTTGCGAAAAGCGGAGCCAGAGGCTAAAATGTTTGTTGATTTTGTAGCTGGTATTGAAGTAGTAACGCAAGCCGCGCCCGTAGTAAGGCAGCACCGAAAAGGCGTAGAGAACATCGTTTTCGTAGGCATAGATACGGGTGTCAAAGTCGTCGGTATCAAAGAAGGCTAGGCGAATTTGCGCTTTGAGGGGTAGGTTTCGGGGTTTGAAGACCAAGTCTTGGTAGAGCATCATGCCCTTGGTGAAGTTGTCTGTTTGGAAGAAAGCAAATTCTAGGCGGGTGCGAATCGCGAACTGGCTGGACACGTCGTAGGAGAAATGAAAGCGCAGGTTGTGGCGGTCGTTGTTGATGAGCTGGTCGATGTTGGTCGTATTGCCCGAAATATTGCGTTCCTTGCGCTCAAAGCGGTATTGGACATAGGTAGACAGGTAATAGTTGGGGCTGTATTCTAGCTTGCTGAACACCTCGTAACCACGCGCAGGGGCATCGGCCCGAAAACTCAACCACGGAAATTTGAATAGATCAAAGTAGGTATTCAACTCTACCCCTTTGCCCAAACGGGCTTGCATCCCCAAATAAAGCCCTGACTCGTTGCCCACCCGCGTGCTTTCACCAAAAGCGTTGCCTGTCAAGGTGTAATAGCGTTGGTCGTAATGGCGGTGTAAGACGGCCAAACTGACGCGGGGGTCTAAGTCGGCTAAGATAGAATTGAGGGTGGCAATGCCCCCTTGATCGTTGATCGCAGTTTCACCAAAAAATTGCAAATTGCGGTAACGAAATGAATAATCTAAACTGGTATTAAAGCTTTCGCGGCCTGCAAAATCAAACTGCTGATAGAGCGCAGGATTCTCGCGGCGCAACTCGTTGCTCAATTGGTTGTATACAAAGTTGCCCGCCACATGCCAGGTATTGCCTGCATACGACAAGCGCCCACCCGTGGTGAATTGCCCAATGGCATTCTCATCCAAAATCTCCCCTGGCGTTCTATGAAAACCAATTTCTTGCAAAGAACTCACAGGAATATCTAAATCAAATTCGCCCACAATAGAGTCGATGTCCGCCCCCAAATTGGCATCCCGCCGACGGTAGGAACCAAACACCGTGACTTCTAGGTTTTTTTCTTTTAAAAATTCAAAATGTGCCGCGCCCCCGCGCATAAAGAGCGCTTCGTTGACCGAGCTGTACGCCCGAATCGGTAGCGATTGGCGCTTGATGTCTAAGACTTGGGCACCTTTGCGAATGCCAAAACCACCCCAAATGGTGAGGCCTTGTCCAAAGAAAACTTGAAAATCGCCGAGGGCAACGCTGTGGATATTGTTTGTAATGTTTTTGAGGTAGAGGTGCGCGGAGTAGTAATCGAAGCCCTGTGGGTTGGAGCCTGCAAAAAACTCTTCGCCTGCATCTTTTTCCATGGTTACCCCAAAGCTTAGACGATCTTTGTAGGATAGGCGGTAGCGCGCGTACAACTTATCAGGAGAGCCCAAAAAGCGGCTGCCTGTTTCGCCAGGTTCTAATTCGGTAAAGCCGCGTTGATCTTCCAGCAAGCGCTGGTAACGTATAAAAATTTGGTGGCGGCTGTATTTCATCATCCGCTTAAAGTTCATCACTTCCTTTTCCTTGGAAGACGCGACCGTGATGTAGGGTGTCAGTTGCACAATAGTTTGCTGGTCGAAGGTTGGTACGCCTTGCAATTCGTACAACGAAAAAATTTGCCCGTAGCGCTCGCGGTAGAGCAGCAAGGCTTGAATTTGAATGGCAGAAAAGAGCCCAAACTCTACCAAGTCTTGTTCTTTCGCCTTGTTCAAATCCAAAGGATCTTGGCGGTAGGCTTCTAGGTATTCAAATTGGGTATCAAAATCAAAGCTTTCCCCTTCACTCTCTTGCACCAAATTCTCAATCAAAAACTGCGTACTGCTGTTGACTTCGTTCTCATCGGGTTTGTTCTCGACAGGTTCCTGCGCGGTGGTCGTAGCAAAGACCAACAAGCAACTGCAAAGGGCTATAATATATCGCATAAAAAGAGGATTTGGTCTTAGTGAGGCGTAGAAGATTTGTCCGTTTTACTCCCTATTTCATAGGAGAGCGAAACGCTGGGCGTAAAGCCTAAAACTTGGTGGTAGCTGCTGGCAATGTCAATTTTGAGCGCATTGAGGTGCAACCCAATTCCAAAACTCGCCATGACAGGCGTAGTGGCTACTCCTGCGCGCAAATACAATACGGGCATAGGATGGTATTCGATTCCAAAACGCCCATTGAGTGGCCGCTCTAGGTCTTTTTCGACTTCGCCCGTCAAGCGCAATTGTTTGGAGGGAATATACGCCGCGCCAATTTTGAACACCGAGGGAATGACATCGCCGTTGGGCATGGTTACTCGAATGGGGCTGTAGGCATGAGCAGCTAAGTGAAAATGCTTGGTTACTTTGGATAAAATCCCAATTTCAAAGGTGACGTTGTGAGCGGTGCCGTACTCGCCGATGCGTGTGGCGAGGTAGTTGAATTGAGCACCAATAGAAAAGCGCTTGAACAACTTGCGGGCATAAGACAAGCCTATTTTTTGCTCATTGTATTGGCCGTAGCCAAAGTAGTGGAGACTCAAACCAACCGTCCCCACATTTTTGATGGGTGCAGCGGCCCTTACTAGAAACGAATTGAGGCCATCGGCCAATAAAAAACGCCGCTCGCCATACGCGGTGAACGATGTGTGTTCCAAGTACCCCAATCCCGCTTGGTTGGTAAAAATACTATTGATGTCAGTAAAGGTAAGGGCGGCATTGGACAAGGCCGCTCCTCGGGCTCCTGCGTTCTGAGGAATGCCATTTTGGGCAAGTAATCCTAAGGAACTGCCACAAAGGCATAAGAAAAGTAGAAAAGACTTCATAAAACTAGATTGATCGGCCTGTTGCAAAATGCCTTACAAAAAACGCATTCTAGGGCAGCTATCCAAGTGGGCGCACTTTAATTTTATGTAATCTTACAAAAGGCTTATTTTGGGGACTTCCAAAAAACTTTCTCCAACGCTAACATTTTGGCAACATAAATTTCAACTATTGGCTTTAGTTTTGATATAGTCTAAATAAAAATTATGAATAGCGCTGAAATGGGTTGTCCTCCTTTTGCAGGAATTATTCTGTTGTTATAAGGAATGACTTTTAAAAGTACACGTCTTAGTTATATGATTGCAGCTTAAACAAACCGTTAGGAAAAATCATTAATTATAGCTACCTTTGTCCATTAGGTTTTAGAAGGGGCAAAAACACTTAATACTTTGTTTGTCACATTTTTGTCTAATCCTAAAATTTTATTGAACACAACTATCTTTTGTTAGTTAAACAGAAGAATTTCAGTGAATATGATATAGAGTATGTTCTCGAATAACCCATTAAATCATGGTATATCATGTTGTACAAACTTCACATCTTTTAAGAAATCACCAATCCTTTATTGGTAACAAAACATCTACAATGAAAAACGGTAATACAACCACGGTAGACGCATCAACGTTGGAACACTACGAAGAACTAGGCGACCAGCACATTTTAACTTCTTTGGAAACCCCTATGCGCAAAGACGCGTTTGACTTGTCTGATGAAGAGAAAATTGAACGCATTCAAGACCATTTTCGAGAGATTATGGAAACATTAGGATTGGATTTAACAGACGACAGCTTACAAGGTACCCCCTACCGCGTAGCCAAAATGTATGTCAAAGAAATCTTTAGCGGTTTAAATCCTGCCAACAAGCCTAAGATTGCGCTCTTTGATAACAAATACCAGTACAACGAGATGTTAGTAGAAAAGAATATTCTGCTGCAATCAACTTGTGAACACCACTTTTTACCCATTTATGGAAAGGCTCATGTTGCGTACATTTCTAATGGTCGCGTAATTGGCTTATCTAAAATCAACCGCATCGTGCAACACTTCGCCAAACGTCCACAAGTACAGGAGCGTTTGAGTATGCAAATTCTAAAAGAGCTGCAAACGGCTTTAGGAACAGAAGATGTTGCGGTTTATGTAGATGCGAAACACCTTTGTGTATCCTCCAGAGGAATTAAAGACATCAACAGTAGTACGGTTACTAGCGCTTATGGTGGCAAGTTTCAAGACCCTACGGTTCGTGCCGAATTTTTATCGGCTATTCACAATACCCCAGAATACTAGATAATAACACGCTCCCCCATTCAAAAAAATTAAAGCCTTCTCGATGTATTATCGGGAGGGCTTTTTCCTTATAGACCGTTAGCGTTGGAGTAGTTAGGGGCAATGTTCGCCCCCAACAGACCTGTACTGCTAAGGCAAGACGAGTTGTGTTGTTTATTATAGGTTAACCCTTGCAATTAGACGGAACGTATCGAAGTCGCTCTTTTTTAGTTTGTTATAAACAAAAATAGCCTTTTACCCTCCTACTGCTTTGTTCACGTTTTGTTTGCCAGATGTTATCCTTATAATAAATAATCTATTATAAAGCCGTATTTCCACATTTTGTAGTATTTTAGAGGCGAAATAACAAATCAACAGTGTTTTTGTTCATCGTACTTGTCAAATCGCCTACTTTTTTTTTGACGAGCACTTTAAAAAACTTTATCAACGTACTATGTTTATAAAAGAATAGCCTATATTAGAGGCCGAGCTATGTTGTCCCATTTTTAGCGAAAGGCAGATTCCCACTTCATTCCTCCCGACTGTTGATTAATCCTGTATTAGGCTACGGTCGAGAAGTAACCTGTTCTACACAATACTCTTAGAGTATTACCCAAACTCAACAACATGACACGATATCAACTACTAAGTTTTTTAGCAGTATTGCTTTGTTTTTTTGGATTATTGGGCGCTTGTAATGATAAACCCGCTGATCCTTTTTCTAGTACTTCACTCGTTCATAATTTAGACCAACAAGATGCGTTGCTCTATACCAATCGAGCCGTGTCCGATGAAGTCGAGAATTTTCCTAATTTTGATATTATTTACGAAGGAGATCTAGAATTGCTGCTTGCAGATAATGGGGAAATTGATGCCTTGATGCAGCAATACGAACTGACGATAGAACATTCTTTTGAAATTGACGACTATTACAAAGGGCTCAAACTACAAGCCTTGACTCCCTTAGCCGATCCCATACAGTTGGCAAAAGCCCTCTCGTTGGTAGAACAAGTAATTATGATCGAAGTAGGCAATGTACCCTCCACTGACAAATTGATGTAGGTATTTTTCTTACCTAGTTGTGATAACATAAAAAGCCCCGAACTCGCTACGGCTAGTTCGGGGCTTCCTTATTGTACGATTTAGGTGTCGTAAAGGACTTAGTAAAACCGCATATCGTCTTGTGTCTCTGGCGTATAAATATACAATGGCAAGGTTATTCCCACTCTAAAGCCTATCAGCATATCAATGCGGTTGCTCGTGTCTGCCTGCCCTGTATCAAAGTTAAAGCCACGGCGGTTTTGGGTGAAGGCTTGCATAAAATCAAAGCCCCCAAAAAAGTTGAGTAGGCGGTTGCGATCGAGGTGGCGATAGCCAATGTATTGGCGAAAAGCCGGCCCTGTTGTCATTCGGTCATAGCCTTTTTTGTATTCAGGGCTTAAGCCAAAGACCTCTCCACCAATGACCTCTATGCGCACCCAGTGTTGCTGGTAGCCCCCCTCAAAACGCACTTCAATCCCCGAGCGGCGGTATTTCTTAAACAAAGGAATTAAGTAACTGACACTTGCTCCCAGAAAAAAGCCTCGTTGCCCCAATTGCACATCGGATAGAGCTCCAAATTGGTCAATGAGGAAGCCTTCCTCTTCTCGTAAATTGGCAACTACATCCGTCTTGATATCGTCTACAAATTGCCAATCGCCCACCAAGCCAAAAGCCAAGTTGTTCGACAAAATGTACTGTATCTTTCCACCAAGTGCAAAGTTGTACTTAAAATTCTCCGTCATATCTGCCATAGGCAGCTGTACGCCGTACGAAAAATCTATCAGAAACCCCATAGGCGGTTTGGCATCTTCATTGAAGCCGTACTGCATTTCTCGGAGCAATTTGTTCCGCGCTCTATTTTCCTTCGCTTTTTGTGCCGTTGCTGTCGTTGTACACAACGCCAGCAATACCACCCACCATAAATAACGCATAGTTTGAATTAATTTGCGCAAGCCAGTGCTTGCCTACCAAATAAACGACAATTCTTGTTCAATATCAGGGTGCAAGCTTTTTGCCACAGGGCAATTGGCCGCCGACAATTCCAACAACTCCTGAAAATGAGGATCAATATTCAATTTGGGTAACCGTACCTCAACGATAATTTTGCCAATGCGGCGAGGGTCAGCCACCATCACTTTAGTGACATGTGCCGTAGCGCCATGCAAATCAACCTGCTTTTTCGCGGCGCGAATGCCCATGATGGTCAACATACAAGTAGCCAACGATGTCGCGACTGTATCCGTCGGCGAAAGGCCTCTCCCCGACCGTTGTTATCAGTGGGAGCATCTGTAATAAACGTTTCCCCAGATTTCAAGTGGGTGGCTTTGAGGCGCAACTCGCCCAAATATTCTACCATTGCTGTGTGCATAGTGTTTGTAGTGTGTTCCGATACAAGTCGGAAGCTGGTCATAAAAGGTTAGTGGAGATCAAATAAATTGGTCACGCCCAACGTGCGTGCGACGGTAAAACCTTCTCCATAAGTAAAGCCAGCAGCGCGGCCATACATAGCGGCTTTGCTGCGGATAAAATTTAAAAAATCTTTGCCAGAAATAGGCGTTTTAGGTTCACTCGATTCAGGATCGTAAAACTGCGATTTGTACGCCTGCACAATGTCCATTTTTTTATCCAAATAAGGCGTAATGTCCACCACAAAATCAGGTACTAAATTATGATCTTGGATATAATGATAAACAACCTTAGGTCGCCAAGCTTCTTGCGCTTCGCCTTCCCATTCCGTTTCAATACGGCGTAAGCCCGAATAAAAACAAGCATCAGCGGTTAATTTGGCCGCGCGGCCGTGGTCGGGGTGGCGGTCAGAAACAGCATTGGCCAAGACAATTTCAGGGCGCAACAAGCGTAGGATTTCTACAATTTTGAGCACATTGGCTTTAGAGTATTCAAAAAAACCGTCCTTCATTTCTAAGTTACCCCGAACGACCGCCCCTAGTAATTCGGAGGCTTTGTTGGCTTCTTGCAAACGAATTTCGGCACTGCCGCGACTGCCGAGCTCTCCGCAAGTTAAGTCTAATAAACCAACGGTTTTGCCCAGTTCAATATGGTGTAATAAAGTCCCTGCACAAGACAGTTCAATATCATCAGGATGAACCCCAATGGCCAAGATATCTACTTTCATTTTTTTGTACTTGCTAATAGTGTTTGGTAGGATGTTATTTTAAAGGCGTTTAGGGATGTTTAATGAGCTGGTGCTGACTAATCAATTGGCCTTGTTCATTCTGTAAAGTAAGAATGTAGTACCCTGCTTGCCATTGGCTAGCATCTATGGTCGATTCCAAAGAGTGTTGATACACCATTCTGCCCATCACATCGTGTACGCTGACTTGGTAAACAGCATTGTCACGGCTTTGTTGTAGATCCAAATGCAGCAGCGATTGGATAGGATTAGGATATACTTTTAGTACAGGAGTATCAAAAGACGCTGCTACTTTTGTGACAGGCGTGACGTTAAAATTAGGATTCGGTGATAACAAAGGACGGATCATTACGCTACCTTCCAACGTCGAAGGTGTCCAAGTATTGCCAATACCAACCCAAGTCTTATCATTGGTATTATTACTTCTATCAAAACCAACAGGAACGGACGGGCCAAAAGATTGTTGCCACCCCACATAGAATTTTTGCCCTTGTCGGATCGGAATCAAAAACTTATTGCCTGCAAAATCCAGTAAATCAACAAAGTAAAACCCATTCTGTCCCCAAGTATACTGCAAGCGGTGCAAATCCCTCGAAAAAGCCTCTGTGCTATCACTTAAACTATCCAACCACACTTTGACATTTACAAAATCTCCATTATTGGCAACATCTCTAAAATAAGGCAAGTGGAAATAAATTCCTTGTAGCGTGTCTTCAATTTCAGCGACAAATTCTACGGCAATCTTAGTTCCTAAACCTTGAGCAATCACACGAGTTTCTGCCGTACCATCATCATAGGCAAAATAATTATGTAAGATCGTTTCCCGCGTTACGGTATCGTTAGGCTCGTAAATGGGATTGCTCTGAAAGCCAGCAGGATTTAAGATCACTTGCGTGGTACGGAGCGTTGTTTTTTCGTTGGGCAATAAGCTACTGAACGTATTGTTGAGCGGGTGGTTTAAGCTGTCGTTATTATTTGGACTAGGGCCATAGGCACCCACGGCAGGAATCGGCTCGGTTAAGAGCAAGGTGGTAATTGGATCAATTTCTTCGACCAAGACCTCGCGGTCTAGGGTGGCCACTTGACTGTGGTTGTGGTTAAATTGTTGCAACACCACCGCGTCTGCCCATTGGCGCGTGGCGGCTCTAAAGTGACGCCAAGGCATAGCGGTTAAACTATCTTTTAGGATTGTTTTGGGACTGTGGGTAAAGGCGACATCTGCCGAACTGCCATAAGTGGGATGCGCGGGATCAGCGTTATTGCTTCTATTTTCATCAATAAAAATATAGTCCAAATGCCAGTGGTCGTTGTTCCCTGTCACCGCCGCTAGGTTGCGAAAGCGAAACTGAAAGCCATTGTATAAATAATCGACCGCATCAATCGCTATATACTGTTGTTGAAATGGAATCAATTGAAAAGCAGAAATGGAATTATCCAAGCCACTCACTTGCCATATACGTGTCCATTGTCCACTGCTATTTTTGAATTCTAACAAAAAAGAATCCTGTACCTCGGGACGATCCGATAAGCCTTGGGGTTGGTAGAAAAAACTCAGGTAAATACCATCTGCTGCTGTTTTTCCTGCTAGGTCTAAGCCTTGAGAAGTTAAGGTGTCCGCAGGGGTGCCCACGCTTGTCGAAGCGCCCTGGTCATAGGGCGTGCCATCCCATTTCAACCCATCAAAGGTAGCCACCCCTACTGAAGGTGGGTTGTAAGCCATATCACCATTGACAAAAACATGGCGATCTTGCCAATGTGTACAGTCGGGATAACCGCTATTTTTGGGATAGGTAGAAAAATCTTCAAAGAAGGGCAAGGATAAGGTAATAGCAGGACAAACTTGATAGTTTCGTGCTGCTGTTTGAGGATTGGCATGAACGTACTCCAACAATTGGGGGTTGTTCTCTAATGGAACCGACAACAACTGCTGCGCGCTACTAAAATAACTCCCGCCCAATAAGAGCGTATATAAAAAAACTTGACTCGTGACTTTCGAGATTGTCATAATGTTCTGTTCTGTTTTTGTAGTAATCACTTGGCAAAAGTAAGTAGAATTATTGGAAGCAAGGGGGATCTCCATTTCTATGGTCGAGCAATTTTGCAAAAAAGCTACCCCAAAGCAGCCGTTGGGCTATTCTCCTACTTGTGCTAAACGTTCTTTCCTCTTTGTAAACGTGTCCTTTCTCCCATAAGTAAGGAGGAAGCCGTTTTTTTTTTGCAAAAGCAGTAGTAGTCCACTGCTTTATTAACCATAAAACAAAAAAACTTGAAAGGCGCACTACTACACAGCAGCCCCCTTTCAAGTTTTCTAAGAATAGAATCGTACGTCCTTACTTTTTGTCTTGTAAAGCAAATACTTTTTTCAATAAATCTGTTACCCGTTTCACAGGATTTTGACGAATCAAGCGCTCTTCTTTTTCAATCATGTAAAAAACGCCATCCATTGTTTTTGTAGTCACGTAATTGTCCAAATCAGGATTTACTTTCTCTACAAAAGGAATTTTGTTGTAATTGGTCATTACCGTTGTCCAAGCATCCGACGCGCCTACTTTATTAAGCGAGTTTTTGATGACAGGATTGAAGGTGTTGAACAATTGTGAAGAGGTTGTTTTGCGCAAGTAATTAGTTGCCGCATTATTTGCACCCATCAAAATATTCATGGCATCGCTGACGGTCATTTGCTTGATAGCATTAATAAAGATGTCCTTGGCACCTTTAGAAGCATCTTCTGCCGCACGGTTGAGTTTTTCTACTGCTACATCGACCAATTGCCCTGCTCCTACATCACGTAGAGTCTTTTCTACTTTCTGTGCCTCTGGTGGAAACAGTACTTTGACCGCCGCATTCTTAAAAAATCCATCCGCAACCGATAGGGTCTGCACCCCTTTGGTCGTTCCTTGTGACAAGGCCTGTTTGAGGCCCGCAATAATTTGATCGTTGCTCAAAGCGGTACCTCCTGTACTAGATCCAAGGGTTGAATCAACGATGTCCTGTAAGGTATCACAGCGCATCATAGAGAAGGAAGTCAATAGACATAAAACTAAAATACTAATTCTTTTCATTTTCTTTCGTGTGTGTTGTTCTAATAATAAGCCGACTGCTATTTAAATTGTTGGTGCAAAATAGTTCCCAGTGAAGCTGTTTTGTTTTAATTCTTACGAAAAGCAAGCCAAGTTGTTCTTCAAGGCGGTCTTGTCTTATTCGGGGCGGTCTTTTATAAAGTGGGGCGACAGGCAACTGCGGCAAATATTGGGGCCAAATTTTCGCTCCAGCATCGCCCTCGTTTCAGGATAAACACTGCCGTGTTTTGTCCAGCCATCCCCGATTTGATGAGACAAAAACGACCGACTACAACGGTTGCACTTCACCACATAATTCTCATACAATTCTACATACGCTTGGCGCACCTCTCCTCCCAAAGGCGGATGCTCCTTGGTCACACGCACACAAATTCCTTGGACGCTGCGACACACCGCGATTATGTTATCAATAATACGCTGTGCTACGGCTTCAATCAACTTCGAGTTGTACTGCATCTCCGTTTTGACAATGCGGTACAAGGTCTCATAATTAACCGTGGTATCCAACTCGTCTTGACGCGCCGCGTGGCCTACTTGCGCATTGACATACACATCCACTACATAATACCCACCGATCAATTGTTCTTCCTCATAGAAGCCATGATACGCATACAAGCGAATTCCTTCCAAGGCAATCGTAGCCATATTTCCTATTTTTCTTGCTGTTTCTTAAGGGGCTTTAATTAGGTGCCCTAGAGGCGCATTAGATGTTGGGCGCATTAGATGTTGGGCGTATTAGATGTTGGGCGTATTAGATGTTGGGCGTATTAGATGTTGGGCGCAATTGCAATTGCGCCCAACATCTAATACGCCCAACCCTTGCCCCCAAAGAAAAAGTTATTTACAAGGCGCTAATTTATCTTCAATATAACTCAATACCTTATTCATCAAATGTACGCGATCCATTCCACGCACATTGTGCGGGTGCATTGGATAAGGGAAAAAATCCATCAAAATACCTTCTTTCACAAATGCCTCTACCAAGGTCAAGTTGTGCTGCATCAACACCACGTCATCAATAGTACCATGAATGAGCAATAAATCGCCTTTCAAGTCACCTGCAAAGTTCTTTAATTGCGTATTGCGATACCCTTCTATATTCTCCTCGGGACGATCCATATAACGCTCGCCATACATCACTTCATAAAACCGCCAATCGGTCACGGGGCCACCTGCTACCCCTACTTTAAAAACATCAGGGTGCTTCAACATCAAAGAAGTAGTCATGTATCCCCCAAAAGACCAACCGTGAACGGCCATTTTATCGGTATCAGCATAGGGCAATGTTTTGAGGTATTCCACCCCTTGGAGTTGATCGGCCATTTCTGCTACGCCTAGATTTCTATGAATAACGCTTTCAAAAGCAAAGCCGCGATTGGCTGAGCCGCGATTATCAACCGTAAAAACCAAGTAACCGCGATTGGCCATTTGGTGCATCCACAAACTAGCGCCCGCCAACCAACTGTTGGTAATCAGTTGTGCGTGAGGCCCGCCATAAACATAGACCACAACAGGGTATTTCTTACTCGGATCAAAGTTTGCAGGCTTGATTAAGCGCGCATTGAGGGGCGTACCATCCGCTGCCTTAATGGTCGTCAATTCGGCTCTAGCCAAAGCATACCCCTCATAAGGATCAGCTGCACGGTATAACTCCTGTAATACTTTTCCTTTGAGGTTGGTAATCTGTGCCACATGCGGGTCATTAATCGTAGAATAACGATCTAACAAGTACTTCCCCGAACTGCTCAAGTCAAAATCGTGTATCCCTGCTTGTGCCACCATGCGTTTGCTAGGCTTGTCGCCTGCTAAGGGCGCGCAATAAACCGTCGTATTTAGTCCCGATACATCCGTCCCCTTCACCAATAAGTTCTTTTTGCTGTCGTCCAAGCCCAAGATTTCCAACGTTACCCAGTCGCCCTTTGTCACTTGTCCTAGCAGTTTTCCCTCTGTATTATAACGGTACAAGTGCATAAAGCCATCGCGCTCCGACCACCACAAGAATTCTTGGTCATTGGTGGGCAAAAACCAAACGGCGTGTTCGGGCTCGACATAGCGTTCATTGGTCTCTTCAAATAAGGTCTTGACAAACGCTCCTGTATGGGCATCGTACTTATTGAGCCACATACGGTTTTGATCGCGGTTGACAACCGCTATATACACATAGTTGCCCCCAGGACCCTAACCTAAATTGGTTAAATATTGGTCTTCTGGTCCTGTTACTTGTAGGTAAGTTGTTTTTTGGGTGGTTGTATTGTAAATGCCGACACTGGCTTTTTCGCTGCCCTGCCCCGCCATAGGATACTTGATATTGCGGAGGGTACCTGGTGTGGTACTAATGTCCAACAGGGGATAATCACTTACTTTGCTTTCGTCCTTTTGATAAAAAGCCAACTGGCTACCGCTGGGCGACCAAAACAAGCCTTTTGTAATCCCAAACTCTTGGCGGGCAATGGCTTGCCCACTGACGATATTAGGATCTTCGCTGTTGGTAATCGCTACTTCTTTGCCCGCTTTGGTTTGTAGGTAGACATTGTTGTCTCGCGTGTAAGCGACTTGTCCACTAGCGAGGTGACTCGCAGCATTTTCAACACTCGTAGGAGAGCTTAGGCGGTTTTCTACCGTTAGTTTTTTGCTATCCCAGCGCAATTGAAAAGTAGTGCCTTGGTAGTCAAGGTGAAATACGTCTTTGCTCTCCCAACGAATTCTTGGAATAGAGGCCAATTCTTCTCCCAATGCTGCATTAACGGCCGCTTGGTCAAATAGAAGTTCGGCCGTTTTATCATTAACGCCGCGTTGCATTAGTTGTCCGCCATCTTCTGAACAGTACGTCACCAAGTCTGTTCCTGTGCGCCATTGCAAATTAGCCAAGCGATTGGGGTAGAATTCCCGCCACTGTCCAATCACGGCATCTTTTAAACTCAATTCTTTATCCTGAGCACTAAGACTGAGTGCCATTCCTAAGCCAATCAATAGAAAAATAAAAAAACGATTATTCATAAATAAAAGGATTGTAGGCCATTGGGCAAATTTCATCTTTGCTATTCCATAGCCTGAAGCGATAGTAATAGGAATCCACGAAAGCAATTAATCGTCTGTGGATAAAATTTCTTGAACGCGTCCTACCTCTCCCGTACTTAGACGTACTTTAATGCCGTGCGGGTGGTAGGCGCTTTTGGTGAGAATAGTTTGAATGTACCCTTCTGTCAGCGCACCAGTGCGCTGGTCTTTTTTGAGAACAATAGCAACCTCCATGCCTGTGCTGAGGTCTGCGCGCTGTTTTCCGTCCATTGATTGATTGAATTTGACCGTAGTTGATGAGGGCAATTAGGAGGATTTATCAGAATTGTTGTTCTTGCTGCCACTATTGGGCTTGCGCGAACGGTTGTTATTGCGGCGGCGGTTGTTGGTACTGCCACTTTTGCTACCTCCTTTACTATCGTTGCTGCGGTTGCGCGAGCGGTTGTTACCGCCTTTGCTGTTGCTGCTTTTGCCTCGGCTACTGCTGCTGTTACGTCCTCCTCCGTGGGTATTGGTACTACCCCCTTTTGGATTGTAAGTGGGTGCTTCCCCCATTCCATCAGGCAACGCCAGCTTTGGAATATCCGTTTCGATTAATTCTTCAATGCGGGCAAATTTGTACATATCATCAGGCGTAACCAAAGTCAAGGCAACTCCTGTGGTAGAGGCACGGGCAGTACGGCCTACTCGGTGGACATAATCCGCCGCATCGCCAGGCACATCGTAGTTGATGACCAAGTTAATATCTTTGATGTCTACCCCACGGCTCAAAATATCCGTCGCCACTAAAATACGCACGGCTTTTTGTTTAAACTCCAACAATACTTTCTCGCGCTCGCTTTGATCTAAATCAGAAGAAATACCCGAAACGGAGTACCCTTCCTTGCGTAAAGAGCGGGCAATATCAAAAACTTTGCGCTTAGTAGAAGTAAAAATCAAAATGCGCTCATACTCAGGCTTATCTGATAATAAACTGTGAATTAGAGGCGTTTTTTGGCGGTCATACGTCATGTATGCCGCTTGCAACACGCCTTCTGCTGGTTTTGCCAAGGCAATATTAATCGTTTCTGGATTTGTCAAAATAGCACTGGCCAAACTCCGAATTTTGGGAGCCATCGTAGCACTGAACATCAAATTCTGCCGCTTCTTAGGTAAGAAAGAGATGATCTTTTGAATGTCTTCCATGAATCCCATATCCAACATACGATCGGCCTCATCCAGCACCAAGTGTTCGACATCATCAAACTTCACATACCCCAAATTGAGGTGAGAGATTAATTTTCCAGGGGTGGCTACAATGATATTACTGCCTTGGGTCAAGGCGCGTTTTTGCTGGGCAAAATCATCCCCCCCACTACCGCCATAGACCGCAATAGAACTCACGCCTACAAAATAAGCAAACCCTTGTACTTGCTTTTCAATCTGAATGGCCAGTTCTCGTGTTGGACAGACCACCAAGGTATTGGTCGTCGCCCTTGGATTTTCGGCTAGTTTATTGAGAATGGGCAAGATAAAAGCCGCTGTTTTTCCTGTTCCTGTCTGTGCACAGGCAATGAGATCACGGCCTTCTAAAATAAGTGGAATGGCCTGTTCTTGAATGGGCGTAGCTTCTGCAAAACCCATATAATCTAAGGCATCCAACAATTCATAATCTAACTCTAAATCCTCAAATGTCATTGCTACGTTGCTTTACGTTTTGGTAATGGTAGTATTTTTTGAGGCAACTATCGAAGTGCTGCCTGTACTACTCGCGGGAAAAACCCACCAAAAGTAACATTTTTTTTGTATAAACAGGCTTGTATACCGCGCGCAATTACATTACCTCTACTTTAAGATAGCAATTGCCCCCCATAAAAGGTAAGAGGGTGGACGTAAGAAAGGAAAAATTACTGCTTGAGACAATTGCTCAACGACCAAACAAGACGGCTCGTTATCAACTGGGCAAAAAATTACTGCTTGTAGCCAAAGTGTTTCAGCATACGGTCATCATTGCGCCAGTTTTCTTTAACCTTTACAAACAGCTCTAAATAGACTCTGCTGTCGAGGAAAATTTCCATGGCTTTGCGCGAATCAATACCTAATTGTTTGATGGAGGCTCCGCGTTTGCCAATGATAATATTTTTTTGGCTCTCTCGGCCAACGTAAATAGTGGCGTGGATACGGACTAAGTTTTTCTTGTCGTCTTCTTGAAATTCATCGACAACGACCTCACAGGAGTAAGGAATTTCTTGGTAATAATTGATTAGGATTTTCTCCCGAATAATCTCCGAAACAAAAAAGCGCTCAGGACGGTCGGTAAATTGATTTTTGGGATAGTAAACAGGCCCTTCTGGTAAATAGGTCAAAAGACGCTCCATCAATTCCTGCGTTTGATCTTGATGCAAGGCAGAGATGGGGATGATATCCGTAAAATTAGCTTTGTCTTTCCAGACTAAAATTTTACTCATCAGCGTTCCTTCGTCCACCAAATCAATTTTATTTAACACTAAAAACAACGGAACATGGACACTCTCTAATTTCTTAAAGAGCGGATTCTCGTCATCGTAGTGTTCTTGCACGTCAACTACTAACAGCATTACATCCGCGTCCTTAAACGTGGAAGAGACAAATTTATTCATGCTGCTCTGCATCTCATACATCGGTTCTTTGATGAACCCAGGGGTATCAGAGAAGACGACTTGATAATGGTCGTCGCTGACAATGCCTATAATTCGATGGCGGGTGGTTTGCGGCTTATCTGTAATAATCGACATGCGTTCACCCACTAGGGCATTCATCAAAGTTGATTTTCCAGCATTAGGCCGGCCGATGATGTTGATAAATCCAGAGCGGTGTGGTTGATCCATGTTTCTTTTCTTATTAATTACATAACTACAAAAAATCGCGGTATCGAATCGTGTTTCCACTAACGGTACTTGCCTCGGTACTTGGGTGTTTTTTTCTCTCCTAAAAACACATCGTGGGTATATTTGCCAAGGAGCATGCCCAATCCACCTAAAAGCCCCCCTATGGCCACCGTCGGCCAGAAAGGGTCAAATTTAAGGACTTCGGTCATCATGCTCGACAATTGGCCTTCATTGGCATTATCTAAGTAAGAAGCGTAGAGCCCAAAAAACAGCGCTCCACCCAAAAAACCACTTAAAAAACTCCATCCGCCGTGTTGCGAGATGGCAAAACCAACAAAGGCTGCTACTAGGGCTAGTCCCCACCAGGCGACTAGCGTTCCTAGATAGCCCAAGAGTAGTACGGCTACTAAGCCGCCTAAAAACTTTTTCATAAATAATCTTAGTACTTGTAAGAAGGCACTTCGTATTCTTTGGCGGCCAACATATCTCTAACTTCCATCAAAGCAAAGCCCATCCAGTTGGTTCCTTTCCAGTCAGCAGGTTGTGCTACAAAACGGTGAGAACGGTTGTAACCAATTCCCCAAAGCGTATCTAAAGGCGTTGCCTCTACTAGTACTTGGTCTCCTGTTGCCAACAAGAAATCCTTTAATTTAGGATTTTGTCCAAACTTGTGGTAATTGCCTTCTACAACTATATCACGGGCATTGTCCATCCATTTTTTTTCTTCATAAGGTTGTACCAAACGGCCCAATTTGCGGGCTTTGGCAGCGGTGCGCGCCCGTAAAATGCGATCTACCATTTCATCATCGTCAAATAGACGTGCTTTGTGGGTCATCATCCAATGCTCCGCCGTGCGGTAGCGCTCGTGTAATACCGTAAAGGCCGAATTATTGTCATACCATTGGCTTAAGCAAGGTCTGCTCACCTTCTCTGGATGATCCAAATCATGTTGGTGTCCCCAAAAAAACAGGTAATCAATACGGTCATCTTTTTTGACTTTATCTAAAAGCCATTCCATATCGTATCTCATGAATGTAAATTTAAACTTTAATTGGTGTAGTGGTACAATTGTTTGCTTTTTTTGCATTTTGTGCAACAGCAGAACAAGCATTCCCTACAAATTGTGGTTTACTAATTTGGTTTATATACTGGGAAGTTTAGTTGTTTATTTTCATTTTTTTAATCTACTATTTTGCCATGTTTGTCAACTTACCAATGGTTCTACTAGCCTCCAAATCTCCCCGCCGCCGTCAATTATTAGAGGCTTTAGGGTGTTCTTTTCGTGTAGTAGAACAAGACATCGAAGAAACCTTTCCCGATGATTTAGCTAAATCGGAAGTACCTGTTTATCTAGCAGAACAAAAGGCTAAGTCCGTACAAGAACAGCTCCAAACAGGTACTGTCATTTTGGCCTCTGACACCATCGTCTTGCAAGAAAACACTATTTTTCACAAACCAAAAGACTATGAAGATGCACTACGCATCTTACGTTGTTTATCAGGGCGGCAACATGATGTCATCACAGGTGTTTGTCTACTGGGGGTAGACAAAACCATTCGCTTCTCCGATACTACACGTGTTCATTTTGCTCCTTTATCAGAAGAGGAAATGGATTATTATATCCGCACCTTTAAGCCTTATGATAAAGCGGGAGCGTATGCCATTCAAGAATGGATTGGGCTCGCCAAGATCATCAAAATAGAAGGCACTTATAATACTATTGTAGGGCTGCCCACTCAAAAAGTTTATGAAGCCCTTAAAGAATTTTCGTCACCAATATAGCCTTTTAGAGCAAAAATACTATCGAAAGCAGTAAAAAAAGCTTCTTAAAAGCCAAATAGCGCGCTTTTATTGAACCAATTTATCTAACAGAAGTGGATTGCACTACCTCATTCTCATGATTTTCTTCTTTTTAGTGAATAAAAAATGAATCACTTAGTATAATATAAAAAAGAACCTGCCGAATATATTACTGCCCTAATACAACCATCCTCTCTATTAATAAGAACTTTATCTCAACACTATCAACAAAACAATTTTACAGATGTTTCTGCTATAAAACAAAGTAAACCTTTTTTTTGACATTAAACGAATGCCTTCTAAAGCATTTCTAATACTATTTTTCTGTCCATATAAAAAATAAAACGAGCTTGAACCGCCCATGCTTCCGCTACTACAGCCCCCGTGGCATTTTTACTAAAAAGATAATGACAAGACAGCTGCCCCCCCCCCTGCCACCAAAAGAGCTGTTCTGTAGGCTACGATCAGCCTACCAAAAGTACAGCTTGAAACAAAATGCGGTTGCCCGTGTTTGAACAACTTCTAAACGATCTTTTTTTGACATTCAGCGAGTGTCGTTGTGCGCATTCGCTACAGCTAATTATTTATACCATGCAATTAGAACAAGCAAAAATATTGATTACTGGAGGAAGCTCTGGATTGGGAAAAGCTATGGCCGAAGTATTGACCGAAGCGGGAGCTAAAGTAGTCATCACAGGACGCGACGAAGATAAAGTAGCCCGCGTAGCCAAAGAAATCGGCTGCCAAGGATTACCCTTTGATGTTGCCCAGTACGATAGCATTGCCGAAAATGCGGCCAAAGCCGTCCAACTGCTAGGAGGTATTGATGTCCTCATCAACAATGCAGGTATTGGCGAGTTTGCCCCTTTGGGAAAAATTACCATTGAACAGTTTGAACGCGTTTTTTCTGTGAATGTATTTGGCTTGACCTTGCTTACCCAAGAAATTTTACCCAACTTTGAGGAGCAGAAAAGCGGCCATATTATTAACATTGCCTCGACCGCAGCCCTCAAAGGCTTTGCACAAGGCTCTATTTATTCCGCGTCTAAGTTTGCACTGCGCTCCTTGACACAGTGCTGGCAAGCAGAATTGCGTCCAAAAGGCATTCGCGTCTTGCAAATTAACCCAAGTGAAGTGCCCACGGCCTTTAACCAAAGTGACCGCGAGGAACGCGAGCAGCAAGCACACAAATTGACACCAACAGAAATTGCCCACAGCATCAAAGCCGTGTTGAGTATGGACGACCGAGGTATGATCCCCGAATTGTCTGTCTGGGCTACTAATCCTTGGGCAGCACAATAAGCCCTTTATTTTTTATCTGAAATTGCTTCCAGCCCTCTACTTCAATAGAATAGCCGTGCTGGAAGCTACTTCTTTTATAACCTCTCTAGTACTGTGGAAAAAACACGTTCTTATGCCCTAAAAATGGACGAACAAGATCCATTGCGCCATTACCGCCAGCATTTTCATGTTCCCAAACAAGCCAACGGCCAAGAAGTCCTGTACTTCTGTGGCAACTCCTTGGGCTTATCGCCCAAAAAGACCAACGAATATTTCCAACAGGAATTAGAAGATTGGAAAAACCACGGCGTAGAGGGTCATTTTGAAGCGAAGCGCCCTTGGGTCGCTTACCACGAGTTATTTCCCGAAAAATTATCGGCCATTGTTGGCGCCAAGCCCGAAGAAATTGTCGTGATGAACACGCTCAGTGTTAATTTGCACTTGATGCTGGTTTCTTTTTATCGGCCGACCGAGGCGCGGTATAAGATTGTCATCGAAAAAGCGGCTTTTCCCTCTGATAAGTACGCAGTCGCCTCTCAATTGCGCTTTCACGGGTACACCGTCGAAGAGGGCTTAATTGAACTCACTCCTAGAGCGGGCGAAGAAACCTTGCGTCAAAGTGACATCGAACAAGTGCTGCGTGACAATGGTGATGCCATTGCCTTGGTGCTATTGGGCGGCGTTAATTACTATACGGGACAGGTCTTTGATATGGCAGCCATCACGGCAATTGGCCATGAAATTGGCGCCTTAGTCGGTTTTGATTTGGCGCATGCGGCGGGCAATATTGGCCTTTCGCTGCACGATTGGAAGGTAGATTTTGCGGTTTGGTGTCATTATAAATACCTGAATGCTGGCCCTGGTGCCATTGCAGGTGCTTTTGTGCATGAACGCCACCTCAACCAAAGTAATATCCCACGCTTTGAAGGTTGGTGGGGCCACGACAAAAAGACGCGCTTCAAAATGGACGATACCTTCCAACCCATGCCTACTGCCGAAGCGTGGCAACTGAGCAATGCGCCTATTTTTTCTATGACCCCCTTGTTGGCCTCTTTAGAAGTAGTAGCAGAAGCAGGTTTTCAAAATATGCTACTCAAAAGCATCTATTTAACAGCTTACTTGGAGTATTTACTAGAGCAAATTGATTCGGACAGAATCAACATTATCACGCCTAGCACTCCTGCTCAACGCGGTTGTCAACTCTCTATTCAAGTCAAAAATGGCAACAAAGCGTTGTTTGATCGCTTGACCGAACGCGGCGTAGTCGCTGATTGGCGCGAACCCGACGTGATTCGTGTAGCACCTGTTCCACTTTACAACAGCTTTGTGGATGTCTACGACTTTGCCCAGTTATTAGAAGCGTTATTAGAAGAAGAAAAAACGGCCGAAACTAGTCTATGAGGTATTATATAATAGCAGGAGAAGCCTCAGGTGATTTACATGGTTCTTATTTGGTCGAAGCATTGGCCAAAGGAGACAGCGACGCTGTGTTTAGAGGTTGGGGAGGCGATTTGATGAGCAGAGCAGGCATGACGCTTGCCCAGCACTACCGCGAGATGGCTTACATGGGCGTTTGGCAAGTTGTGAAACATTTGCCAAGTATCCTGAGTAAGCTCAAAGCCTGCAAGAAAGATATTCAGCGCTTTCAGCCCGATGCTTTAATTTTGATTGACTATTCGGGCTTCAATTTGCGCATCGCTCCTTGGGCGAAGCAACAAGGCTTGAAGGTCTACTATTATATCTCCCCACAAATTTGGGCGACCCGTGCGCGCCGCATCCATACCATTCGACGTTCCGTCGATCATGTCTTTTCTATTTTACCTTTTGAGAAGGCCTTTTATGACCAATACCATTATTCGGTCACGTATGTTGGTCATCCTCTCTTGGATGTAGTCGCTGCGCATCAACCCCAATTAGCGTTTAAGGCTGCTTGGGGATTAGATGAGCGCCCCATTGTCGCCTTGTTGCCAGGCAGTCGGCGACAGGAGATCCGCAGTATGCTGCCTCCGATGTTGGGCGTGGTCAATAACTTTCCTGAGTATCAATTTATAGTAGCCGCAGCGCCTTCGATTGAACCTAGTTTTTATGAGAAGTTTTTGATGAATGCGCCTCGTGCCGTATTGATTCGCGAACAGACGTACGATATTTTACAACACAGCCAAGCGGCCTTAGTCACATCGGGTACCGCTACTTTAGAGGCAGCCTTGTTCAAGGTCCCACAAGTAGTTTGTTACAAGGCAGGCCCTTTAATGTATGCTTTGGCCAAGCGACTTATTAAAGTGCGCTTTATAGCGCTGGTCAATTTGATTATGGACGAAGAAATCGTCCCCGAACACCTACAGCGCGCAGTCAACC
This sequence comes from uncultured Saprospiraceae bacterium, assembly GCA_963837355.1. Classification (GTDB taxonomy): domain Bacteria; phylum Bacteroidota; class Bacteroidia; order Chitinophagales; family Saprospiraceae; genus Aureispira. Next base: position 236,126 of record CAWIMY010000003.1, read on the forward strand.
CCAAAGCCTTATCGGCGCGCTTGGCTCCGCTGATGCGCGGTCCAGAACGCGCCCGCATTATGGCGGCGTACGACGAATTGCGCCAACGCTTGGGGCTGCCAGGAGCCGCCCAACGAACGGCGGCTTATCTCCAAGAACGCTTGCGATTGTCCTTGCCCCCCACAAAAGATTTGTAAGCTTTATAGAGAGGACTGACGTTTTTTGCAAAAAAGCGCTATTTTTCGGACACATTATCCACACATCAACCTTGTATGAAACCAAAACACCTTGCTATTGCGGGCAATATTGGAGCGGGCAAAACTACCCTTTGCGAGCTGCTAAGCCAAGAATTTAACTGGGAAGTCAACTACGAATCTACCGACGACAATCCTTATTTAGAAGACTTTTACAATGATATGAGTCGCTGGTCATTTAATTTACAAATCTATTTTTTGAGCAACCGTTACCAACAGATTCTAGAAATCCAGAAGGGAACCAAAACAGTTATTCAAGACCGCTCCATTTATGAAGATGCGCATATTTTTGCCCCCAACCTACATCAAATGGGCTTGATGGCCGAGCGCGATTTTCACAATTACTTTAGTTTGTTCCAATTGATGAGCTCCCAAGTCAATGCTCCCGACTTGTTAATTTACCTCAAAGCGAGTGTTCCTACCTTGGTCAACCACATACAACAGCGCGGCCGTGATTATGAAGCGAGTATGAGTCTGCACTACCTCAAATCCCTCAACGATAAGTACGAAGAGTGGATTGGTAATTACACCGAAGGCAAGTTGTTAGTCCTTGATGTTAACGAGTTAGATTATAAACACAAAGCAGAAGATCGACAGTTAGTAATTGATCGCGTATCCGAACAACTTGGGTTGTCTTAGAGCGGTTTATTGTTAAGCAATTAAACATTTTTTTACAAAAAAAAGTTACTTATATAAAGGCATACCGTTGCGGCGTGGTCTTGAACGCACTTCCAGCGTTTCTATTTGGCAGCGGCACTAGCCCGCTATAGCTTATTACAACCAGTAACTTCTGCAAATACCCTCTTTTTGGTAACCATTGCTTAATCTTTCTAAAAAAAACCTTTAAAACGCTTACAATTACTATTCATTTGATGTACATTTAGAATTCATTTCGTGTAACAAACACGCAACAGCCAAATAGCGCTCTTGTATGCTCCCCTGTAACAGCTCGTCCCGACATGTTATACAGTCTTCTTACAAACGCTTGTAATTCTATGTTAAATAACGAAAATACCTCCCTGAATACAACTGTAGCTGAACCCATCGCCAAGAAAAAACCGTTCTCTATTGTTACGCACAACCACGAGCGCATTGATCCATATTTTTGGATGCGCTTGAGCGATGAACAAAAGAGCTCAGCAACACCCGATGCCCAAACGCAGGAGGTTTTGGACTATTTGAATGCTGAAAATCATTATTTAGAACAACAGTTGCAGCATACAGAACCGCTTCAAGAAAAGCTCTATAAGGAAATCGTTGGGCGCATCAAAAAAGATGACAGTTCTGCTCCTTATTTCAAAAACGGCTATTGGTATTATACGCGCTATGAACAGGGCAAAGAATACCCGATTTACTGCCGTAAAAAGGAACGCTTAGCAGCGGAGGAAGTTGTTATCTTAGATGTCAACAATTTGGCACAGGGACACAGCTATTATGCTGCCGTAGCTCTACGAGTTAGCCCTGACAATCAGATTTTGGCGTTTAGTGAAGATATAACGGGACGACGTATTTATACCGTGCGCTTTTTGGAGCTGACTACAGGAGAATTCTTAGCTGATGAGCTGACCAATACTGATGGGAGCGGCGCTTGGGCAAACGATAATCAAACCTATTTTTATACCATTAAGAATGAGGTCTCTCTTTTGTCTGAGAAGGTATTGCGGCACCGCCTAGGAACCAATACGGCTTCCGATGCCTTGGTTTATACCGAAAAAGACCCTTCGTTTTATATTGGAGTGTATCGCTCTAAATCTGGCCGTTATATTATCATTTATAACAGCAGTACCATTTCTAGCGATTTCCATATTCTGTCTACAGATGAGCCTTTCGGCGATTTCCAGCAATTTGCAGAACGCCGCCCCAACCACGAGTACAACATCTACCACGATGGGGATAAGTTCTATGTCTTGACCAATTGGCAAGCCAAGAATTTTCGCCTAATGGAAACGCCTGAACAAGCAACAGGTAAAGCTAATTGGAAGGAGGTGATTGCACACCGCGAATCGGTTTTGTTAGAAGACATAGACGTTTTTAAGGATTATTTGGTTACCAGTGAGCGTTCTAATGCCAAAACGGCGATCAATATTATTCATAAAGCAACCCAACTCAACCACAGCATCGACTTTGGAGAAGAGGCGTACGTTGCTTCTGTTGGGAATAACCCCGAGTTTAACAGCGATAATTTACGCTTTCAGTATTCCTCGATGACCACGCCGAGTACCGTGTATGATTATAATATGATCACGCATGAAAAGGCGGTCGCCAAACGCCAGCAAGTTGTAGGAGGACACGAGCCAAGCGAATACGTTACCAAACGGTTGTTCGCCACTGCCCGCGATGGCAAGCAAATTCCTATTTCTATTGTTTATAAAAAGGGATTTGAGCAAAATAGCCAACAGCCTCTGTTGTTGTATGCTTATGGCTCTTATGGCTCTTCGGTAGATCCTTGGTTTAGCGCCACGCGGCTGAGCTTGCTCGATCGCGGCTTTGCTTGGGCAATTGCCCACATCCGAGGCGGCGAAGAAATGGGCCGACATTGGTACGAAGAAGGTAAGATGTTTAACAAAATGAACACCTTTAATGACTATATTGACTGTGCCCACTACTTGATTGGAGAACAATACACAGCTCCCGAACATTTGTATGCTATGGGCGGCAGTGCAGGCGGTTTGCTGATGGGTGCCGTCATGAACATGGCTCCTGAGTTATTTAATGGCGTTATTTCTGCTGTTCCCTTTGTAGATGTAGTTTCTACCATGCTGGATGAATCTATTCCACTAACTACCAACGAATTTGACGAATGGGGAAACCCCAAGGAAGAAGCTTCTTACAAGTATATGCTCTCTTATTCGCCTTACGATCAAGTAACCGAACAAGCTTATCCTAACCTACTGATTACAACAGGGTTGTTTGATTCTCAAGTACAATATTGGGAGCCTGCTAAGTGGGTAGCCAAACTACGCGACAAACGCACCAACAACAATCTCCTAATGATGTACACCAATATGGAAGCGGGTCATGGCGGCGCTTCTGGACGTTTCCGTCGATTTAGAGAAACGGCCTTGGAGTATGCTTTTTTACTAAATTTAGAAAATATCACCGACTAAACAATGGTTTATTTCTACTTGTTATTAGCCATTCTGTTTGAAGTTTTCGGCACGGCCAACCTCAAAGCGAGCAACGAGTTTAAAGCACTTCTTCCCTCTTTGGCGGTCTTTATGGGTTATGCGGGTTCCTTTTATTTTATGTCTTTGTCTTTACGAAGACTGACACTGGGAACCGTTTACGCGACTTGGTCGGGCATAGGTATGGTACTTGTCGCTGTAATTGGCTGGTATTTTTATAAAGAAAAGCTGGATCTAGCCGCCATTGTTGGACTGGCTTTCATTATTATAGGAGTAGTCTTGATGAATCTGGTTTCTAAATCAAATATACACTAAGATAATTAATTAAGGCAGCAGAATTATGGCTTGTCCTTGTCGTGCTAGTCGGTTGTTTGTACTTTTTTGTTCTAAGAACAAGGTATAACAACCCGCTGGCATTTTTTTTCGCTCTAGCACGATCGTTCCTTTCCTGTTGGTTACTGCTTTTGCCCACACCCGTTGCCCCAAGGCATTATAAAGTACAAATTGTGCTTCCGTGCCTTCCTCCAATTCATAGACAATTTGCGCCTGTTGTTGTAATGGATTGGGATAACAGCCCCAAGTAAAGGCTTGTTCTACGGTAGAAATAGCTAAGGCATATTGGCAGGCACTACTATCGGGTAAGGTCGCCAACGGATTAAAATTAAGCGCTGTCGAATCCATACAGCCCCGCACCAAACAACTGCTCAACAGCTGTTCTACATCCAACTTGCCATAGCCCCAATGCACATTGGGCAGCGCCACAGTCGGCGTTAATACCCAATTATCTAAACGTGCTTGTTGGCGCAAGACTTGTAAAACTTGGCTGCTGCTGGCCTGTGGCTGGCATTCTAAATACAAGGCCACGGCTCCTGCTACCATTGGCGCAGCCATAGAGGTACCGCGATTGAGCCAATGCCAACCATCCTCATCCAAACGGTTACTAAAACTCGCGGCGCGTTGCGCATTCAAGGTAGATAAGCTACTGGCCGACATCACTTGCCCTCCAGGGGCGGCTAAGTCAGGCTTTTGCAAGCCTGTCCGCGTTGGCCCCAAGCTAGAGAATTGCGAAATACTGCCTACAGGATAGCCTATGGTTCCAATATCCACCGTATCTTGGGTATAATTAACGATGGATTGGCGGTTTTGATACGAACTAACGACGACCACAGGAGCCGCACAGGTCACAAAACCCCACAATTGTTTGGGCGTTATCGGGGGAATGATAGTGCGGTGTTGTTCTCGTCAACATATTGGAGCTCCCCAAATGTTGTTCATCGCTCCAAATGTCGTATTTTCCTGTTCCGCTACAGCGCAATTGCCATAGGCCCAAATCACTAGCGGATGCAATTTCCACCGTTGTAGCATAAGCATCCTCATATTGATCGACATAGATATTCAGCGTCACGTCGCGCCCTTGGGCATCTGCAAACAACCACTCCGACCACTGCGCTATACCCCCTGTCAACGTAAAATTACGCCCTACATTGAAAGAGCGGGTTTGTGCCAGCCGTTGCCCTGTCTGTGGATGAATTAATTCTAATACAAAGGTTATAGCCGACCAGTCTGCCGTATCGGCATAGCAAGTAAAATGCGTTTTTTGGGTAGCTTGGTGGTACTGAAAAGCCGTAATGGCCGTGTCGTTTTGTAGGCTTACGCCCAAATGCAAGGGAAATTGACGGGCATTGCCCCCTGCTTGTACCAAGACTTGTCCAGAACGTGCTTGTAAAAGCTGTGCCACCAATTGTGCATACAAATCCTTGCCATCGTGCCCACTTGCATAGCTGCCTACACTAGAATTGACCACACAGGGCTGCCCCAAAGCGGCCGCTTCCGCTAACAAATAGTGCAAGCCATCCACAAAACCCGACAAAAAATAAGTTCCAGAAGTGATGGCCACGGCAGCCAAATCGGTCTCAGGGGCGATTCCTCTATATTTACCTGTCGCACGGGCATTGCCGCCTGCTGTTCCCATCACATGAGAACCATGGTCAAGCGCTCTGTGGGAACATTGGTAATTGTCAATGTCCACCTTTGTCCAAGCCGCACCATAACCGTATTGGTATTCAAAAAACCGCGCATCTCCAGAATTCTGATCCCACAAATGCAGGATTCGCGTGCTGCTATCGGCCTGCCAAAAATCAGGGTGCTGCCATTCAAACCCATCATCAATGATACCTAACAGTACCCCCTGCCCTCGAAAAGCTTTTGGAAAGGGTGCCGCGCCTTGATACACGGCATTCACCCGATTGTGTTGCAGCATTAGACTGTCTTCTACGTGTCCTAAAAATTGGGCTTTAGCCGATCGAAATTCAATGCGCTCTACGGCTTCTTCTTCTAGCAGACGCGCAATTCCCTGTAAAGAGAGTTCTGCCGAGGCGATAGTAACTGCTCCATATTTATATGTTCCTCCTTCTCTCTTGACCAATCGAGGTATTTCTGCTATTTGGCCTTTGATTAGAACAGGCCGTAGAATAGTGGCTTGCTGCTCGCTGGGCGTATTTTGGAGTAAGCGAAACAGCTCTGTATTTAGTTTAGAAGCCCGTTGAGCGTAGAGCTTTTTTGGAAGCGACAGCGCCACCAAAAAAAGTAAGGACAGGCCAAGGAGTTGAAAAAAAGAGGGGCGGTCGAAATTCATTTATATAGAACTGTTTTAGATAGTGGTAGCGTGTTGCAATTTAAACCAAGATTCTACTACTTTTTTATAAGTTTTGGCTTATTTTAGCTCCTTGAGGCGGGGGTCTTGCTGTGTACTTAGTTTTCTTTTTATTATTAGAACAGGTATTTTTCCAACAACAGCTGGGCGATTTTCTTGTTCTCAAGGGGAGATTGGCTCCTCAATAAAATTACAACATTTCATCTAAATAAACTAGGATATGCAACAAGCTATATTTGCACTGGTCATTTTTCTCACTTTTGGGTTTGCTTTTCGCCGCTATCGGGCGATTTACCAAGCAATTATGTTGGGTCAGGATGATCCTATGTTGAAGGAAGCTGACAACAAAGCTGCGCGTTTTAAGAATACGTTCTTAATTGCCTTTGGACAAAAGAAGATGTTTAAGCGTCCGTTGGCGGCTGTATTGCACTTGTTTATTTATGTCGCCTTTTTGTTTACTCAAATTGAGTTGATCGAGATTTTCATTGATGGACTAACAGGCAACCACCGTTTCTTTAGAGAGTTTTTAGGCCCTGTTTATGTAGGCTTGATTAGCTTTATTGAGATTTTGTCGGTTGGGGCATTGATTGCGACCTTCGTCTTTTTGGCGCGTCGTAATTTGCTTAAGATTCCGCGTTTTATCAAGCCTGAAATGGAAGGCTGGCCGAAATTAGATGCCAATCTAATTTTGTATGCGGAGATTTTATTGGTGGTCTTTATTCTAATGATGAATAGCGCTGATATGGCCGCGCATCCTGATTGGGGCTTTTTGATTAGTGGGCAACTGGCCCCGTTGTGGGGCGATACCATTTCTCAAGAGACCCTGCATGTGATGGAGCGTGTGGGTTGGTGGGGACACATTTTGATTGTGTTTGGTTTTATCAACTACCTCCCCTTCTCGAAGCACTTGCACATTGTGTTGGCGTTTCCCAATACTTACTACGCGCGTTTGCAGCCTAAAGGCGAAATGCAAAACATGCCTGATATTCAGGCGGAGGTGGCTTCTATGTTTGACCCAGATGCTGCTTTTGAAGAGCCAGATCCCAACGCTCCGATGCCCAAATTTGGTGCCGCTGATGTGTTTGATTTGCCTTGGACCAACATTTTAGGCGCTTATTCTTGTACCGAATGTGGTCGTTGTACGGCCATGTGTCCCGCCAATCTGACGGGTAAGAAATTGTCCCCCAGAAAAATCATGATGGACGTGCGTGATCGTGCGGAAGAAATTGTGGGGCACATCAATGCCAATAATACGGAACTCATCGCTGACGAATTCAAGGAAAAAACCAGTACCTTAACGCCAGAGAATTACGACGACGGCAAGAATCTATTTGATAGAATTAGCACAGAAGAATTGCGCGCTTGTACCACCTGCAATGCCTGTGTAGAGGCCTGCCCCATTATGATTAATCCATTGGATATTATTATGGAGTTGCGCCGCAATCAAATTTTGGAATTGTCCGACTCTCCTGAAGAGTGGAACAACATGTTTAATACCATAGAAAACAACGGCGCGCCTTGGGCTTTTTCTCCTGATGACCGTGATAAATGGATTGAAGAGGCTAATTCATAAGCCACTATTCAACTTCTTTCTCAGAATCCTTTGCATAGCAGCACTGCTGTGCAAAGGATTTTTTTATGCCCGCTTTGGTGTAAGATTGAAAAGATTGCTTGTTTAGTAGAAACAAAATGCCTATATTTAATGGTCAAAATAGTAATAACCTGTTCCACCTATTATCGATCGCAAAAATGACTTTAGAAGAATACAAAGATATTGTCCGCCTCAATGCCTTGGCCAAAGACTGGATTGAAAGCTACAACCAACACGATTTGGGCAGCCACAGCCCACAATTGAAGCGCCAGAACCGAGAAATGAAAATCTTGCAAGCCAAAACTGACCGCATTATAGAACGCCAAGCGGGCGAAGCTTCAGGTGACGAGAACGAACAATTGGCAGAGATTGAAAAATTGGCACAAGGCTCTCCGTCTTTTGCTGCCTGTTTTGGTCCCGTGCAAACCGAACAAAACACCAAAGTCAGCAAAGAAACCACCGTACTGGCCTTAAAACTTAAAAAACTAACCAACAATTGGTTTGGGCAATTCTCTGATGACAGTACCAACGAGCGTGGAAAAGAACTTGTTGCCAGCATCCACGAGCGCGCCAAAAAGCTCTTGGCCGCCCCAAAAACGACCGACGGCGATACCGTTAGCATTGTTTTTTATGGTTCCAAAAGCAAGCGCTGCCGCAAAATGAAGCGCAACCTAGAGTTTGTTGCCGATGAATACGATGGCCTACTCAACGTGGAGCAACACCAAGTCTTAGACGACGAACAAGCCATGCACAAATTGGGCTTAGAAAACCTGCCTACTCTTATTTTCAAGCGGGGCGACAAGAAAATCGCAACCCATCAAGGCCTTTTGAGCATCTCGGCTCTAGAAAGCAAGGTCAACATCCTATTAGAAGGCGCTAACTTTACCAACAGCAGCAGCGTCAAGTCGATCAACGACATGAAATCCGTCAACCAAAAAGAATTGTACGGCATGGGCGAATACCTGCTCTTCTACTTCGTGGCTTCTTGGTGCGGCATCTGCAAAAAAACAACGCCTGTCGTCGAGCAATATGCCCGCGACTACAGCAAAGTCAAATACGAAAGCGTTCAAGTAGACGGCAGCCACAACCTCCACCAAAGTTTTGGAGTCACCGAAGTACCCGCGTTGGTCTTTGTCCATGATGGTAAGGTGATCGGCAAACACACGGGGTATATCAACCCTTCTACGATGAAACAAGCCTTGGAACAATTTGCCGTTGCCAATAAGCGAAAAATCGGTACAACGCACTCGGGCGAGGCCTCAGTTATTGAACAAGATGAAGTTGATCAAGCTGATCGTAAGGTGAAGGATAAACATGTGGGGTAACGCTCGTTTCGACTTCGCTCAACGAGCTTTGTAGGGCTTTTTGGCGGGTCTGTTTTTTGGGGGTGATGGGGGCGCTCGTTTCGACTTCGCTCAACGAGCCTTGTAGGGCTTTTTGACAGGTCTATTTTTTTGGGGGTGGGGAATATTTGGGCTAGGTTTGTTTGTACTTACTTCTGTCGTAGGGGGTGCTCGTTTTTACTTCGCTCAACGAGCTTTGTAGGGCTTTTTGACAGGTCTATTTTTGGGGGGGGCAGACTAAAACTTTTAGAAGAGTATACTGTGCTGATGGAGTGACAGGCAGGTTATTCGCAAATTTATTTGTAGGAACTAGTGTTTGAGGGCTTTTGATAGATTTCCTCTTAAATAGAGCGTATAAAACTCATAAATTAGACAACTTATTTTAAGTCATTTTCTGCTCTTATTCTTTTAGTAAGACTGCTCATTATTTCATCAGCAGCCCTCTCTATATCCGCTATATTTGGATAAGTGATGTAATCATTTTTCCAAACACTTGTAGAACCATCAACCCCGAGGTACTCCACTTCATATACCTCGTTCCGTAAATGAAATAGAATACTCAATCTAACTCCTTTAAGTTCATCTTGCTCTGGCAGATACAAATATAAATTATTCGTTTTACTAGTAAATGGCTTATCATCACGTATATCCTCGTGCCATTTTTCGAAAATTTCTTTTATTTGATCTACACTACTTATTTTCTTATCTAGTGAGTGAGCCCCATGAAATTTTTCAAGAATAGGATTCTTTTTTGAGACACCCCATCTCAAATTAGTGTACATTCTCTCAAATACATATGAATATTCATAAAGTATTTTCACGAAAGGGATAAAGCAATTATTGAGTACCGCTTTTTGCTTTTCTATAGACCATCCATGGTAATTATTTTCTTCCTCTCTATCCTTCAAAATCTGACCCATCACTTCTAACTCCTTCATCCAATCTTTTTGCTCCTCTACAGGCTTACCCTGCGCGCCATCAATCGCCAATTGCATCGACTGGATCAAATTCCCCCCAATGTACTCTGCCAAGGGGCTAATGTCTTCAAAGGTGCTCGTATTCAATGCAGTATAATATTCCTGTCGCTGCTCTAAATAGACAATGGCAGGCATGTAGCCTTGCTGCATTAAAATCAAGTTCATTAAAATACGCGCCATTCTACCATTGCCATCGCCAAATGGATGAATGTCAATAAAGCGTTTGTGAAAACCACAGGCTACTTTTAGAGGGTGTAACTTGTATTTTTTCGTATTGTAGTATTTGAGCTTATTTTGGTGTAAATAGTTGTTTGCCCAATTGATCAACTCATTCATTTGGGCAGGGACTAGCTCAGGAGAAGAAAAGTCTAAGCGCTCCCCTGTTGGGGTGAGTAAGTAGTTGGGTTGTTTTTTCCAGTGTCCAGGATTGATTTCAACGTCCTTTTCTTTGCTGTTTTGGTAATCAGGCATAAGAATCAGCGCATGAAACTCCTTGATTAGAGACTCGGTTAGTAGCAAGTCTTCATGGATAATTTCTTCCATTTTCTTCAACACTTTAGCATGCCCTTCCATCTCCTTATGGTCGTTGAGCGGCTTCCCTTTTGCTGTAAAGCCATAATACAACAATTGCTTGGTTTCTGTCATTGTCAGCGTATTTCCTTCTATACTATTAGAATGAAAATTCCAATCGAGCTGTAGTTTTTGCATAATACGGCGGTAACGCTCGGGGTCAATGGGGCGATAGCTGTCGAGCTCTTTTTTTAATTCGTCGAGTTGTTTGATTAAGGTCGGAATGGTCATTTTAATACGCTAAAATAGGTCAATAATTACGGCAGCGGCCAAATGCTGTTCGTTACGAAAGATAGCAATTTCTAAGCACAAGCCTTACAGAAGGCAAAAAAATGCCTTACTTTTAGTAGCTTTGAAGGCTTCGTTTAACCCCTTACAACTACACTAATGAATTGTTTTTTTCTTTTGATTGCGCTTTTAGGCGCTACGACACTTACCGCTCAACTCAACCATTATTCGGGTAACCATGCTTTGGACAACAATGCCACAGGCGTACAAAATACGGCCGTGGGCAACGATGTCTTACGCAGCAACTACTCAGGCAGTTACAATACTGCTTCTGGTGCTGGAGCCATGCAGTACAACCGCTCAGGCAAAAGCAACACGGCTGTGGGCTACCAATCCCTCTACCGCAATGCCTCAGGCGCAGAAAATGTAGCACTGGGTGCCAATGCCCTCAATTCGAATACCTCGGGAAATTACAACACAGGGCTTGGCACGTATGCGCTGGGCTTTAATACTATTGGAACCAACAACACAGCGGCAGGCTACCACGCGTTGATGAGTAATATTGACGCGTCGGCCAATACCGCCTTTGGGGCGTTTGCGTTGCAGAGCAATACAAAGGGCGAAAATAATGTAGCCTTGGGCTACTATGCTTTATACAACAATACCGTTGGTATTTGTAATGTATCTTTAGGAACAAATGCATTGGGCAACAACTTATCGGGCAGTTATAATGTATCGAGTGGCCATCAATCTATGATGAAAAACAAGTCGGGCAACTATAACTTAGCCATGGGGACTAAAGCCTTGCACACCAACCTCAATGGTTCGCGCAATGTGTCGTTGGGCTACTTGTCCATGTTTAAAAATATTTCTGGTTTGGAAAATACAGCCGTGGGCAATAAAAGTTTGTACACCAATAGTTCAGGAGATTACAACATTGCCATAGGAGCTGGAAGTATGCTCGAGAATAAAACGGGCAATGAAAACGTCGCTTTGGGCTATCAAAGCCTAGAACAAAACACAGCAGGCAGCAAGAATACCGCGCTGGGCTATCGCGCTTATGCTATGGGATTCGCCTATGGCAACTCTACGGCAATTGGAGCCAATTCCCAAGTTTCGGCAAGCAATCAAATGCGCTTTGGGGACGAATTAGTGACGAGTATTGGCGGTAAGGTCTCTGCGACAAAGTGTCGGATGCGCGCTTCAAAGTAGATGTGCGCAGCGATGTCCCTGGTTTATCGTTTGTCAACCGCTTGGAACCCGTGACGTATTATTTGGACAACCAAAAACTACGCGCCTTTCAAGGGCGAACAGCTCCTGAAGATGACATCCCTTCCTCTTATACCCGTGAAGCAGGCTTTTTAGCCCAACAGGTAGAACAGGCCGCCCAAAGTGTTGGTTTTGAATTTAGTGGGGTGGATCAGCCTGCCTCGGAGCAAGACCACTACGCCTTGCGCTATGCGGACTTTACGGTACCTTTGGTGCAAGCCGTACAGGAGTTATCCGCAGAAAACGAGGTCTTAAAAGCCAAGGTAAAAGCCTTAGAAGCCGAAAAAGAACGCTTGTTGTCTCTAGAAAAAGAAGTAGCCGAAATTAAAGCGTTGCTTGGCGCACAAGCCCGCGTCAATGACTAGCAAACAGCAGCTTTCCTGTTAGCATAAGTTTTTTATACTTGTCTTTTTCGGTAACAAGGTAAGGGCATACGCAATTCTTTGAACATAGTTTTTTCTATTAATTATTAGCCCTTGTTACCCACTAGAGCGTTATTCCAATTATTAGAACTTTTATAGACAAATTAGAATAAAGGCCGCTCCAATATACTAAAACAGGCACAGTTATAGTTTTAACTAAAGAATAGTACCACCCAAAAGCATTTACCAAAACAATAAAAAACATGATGTATTATAGTTTAGCCATCTTGGCGCTGTTATTCGGAAGTGTTCCTAGCTACGCCACTAACGAAGTGGACAGCACTCAATGGCATTCTGCCGCCGTCGAAATGACGACCTTGATGCAAGCCGTTCGTACCGACCAAAATTTGGAAGTCCGACAAGGCGCTTCCAAAGAGTTGGAAAATTTATTAAAAGAAACATTGGAACGAGAAGGCTCCTATGCCTATGATTTTTCCGAGTTAGAAGGGGTTTCCATATTACAACCAGACGATAAGGCGTTCAAAATTTTTACTTGGCAGTTGTATGTGGACAAAGACCACTACAAGTACCACGGCTTTGTACAGACCCAAGAAGGCAAGGTTTTTCCCCTAACAGATGGCTCTGATGCCATGAATACGGTAGAATTTATGACCATGCGCCACACCGATTGGTACGGGGCTTTATATTACAACCTCAAAGCATTCCAACACGAAGGGGAAACCGCTTATGTGTTGTTTGGGTACGATGCCTACAGCTTTTATAACCGCCGCAAAGTCTTGGATGTGTTGCATTTTGACGACAAGGGCAGACCGCGCTTTGGTAAGGAGGTCTTACAAATGAAAGATGGTCGCGGGCAAGTGCGTAAAGTGAAGCGCTTTTTGATGGAATATTCTTCTAGTGTCAATGTTAGCCTCAATTATGACGAAGCCCAAGATTTAATTATCTACGACCATTTAATTTATGGCTCTCCCATCAAAGGGTCAGGCCCTTCTAGCGTGCCAGACGGCAGCTACTGTGGTCTAAAATTAGAGCGCTCGGGCATGTGGACTTTTGTAGACAAAGTACACAAAGACGACCCCAATAATGTATTGGTGAATGCGACGAGCTATGAAGAAGCGCTCAAAGATGGCCATGCACAAAAGAAAAGCAAGAAGCAGCAGAAAGATATTTTTGGACGCCAACGCTAGGCGCTACTTATTTTCTAATTTTCGATTTCAGAAATACGAACAGAGGCAACTTTGTTCGTATTTTTTGTTACTTTAGGCACTTGTTTTTCCGCAACGTTCCGCGTTGTTTCATCCTTTAGTCTTCTTGTATGTACACCTTGTGGTTGATGCCTGATGCAGAGGCTTATAATAAACTGAGCCAGCTGATCGTAGATCTAAGCAGTTCGCACGCTACGCCTACTTTTGAGCCGCACGTAACGCTGCTCAGTGGCATCGTCGATCCCTTAGAGGTAGCCATTGACAAAACAGAAGAACTCGCCAACAGCCTCTTGCCGCTCTCGGCGGCCTTGACAGGCATTGAGTTTCTAGAGCGGTACTACCGCTGTTTGTTTTTTCGTACCAACGAGAGTGAAGATATTTTGGAAGCACGGCAGTTGGCGGAAGCCATTTTTGAGCATACTCGGATTGATCCATTTATTCCGCACGTGAGTTTTTTGTACGGCTCCTTACCCATTTTTCAGAAACAGGCCATTATTGACCGCTTGGGAGATGCCTTTTTTATGAATTTTTGCTTGCCCAAATTACGCTTGGTGGAGACACAGCGCCAGCCAGAGAATTGGCAGTTGTTGGCAGAATTTGATTTGAATTAAAAAAAATGGTAGGGTGCGCTTGCACCCTACCAAAAAAGATAAATGTTGTCTATAGTTTTGCTGTTACTTTGGTGCTTCCTCTTCCACGGTTTCTTCTTCATCACTTCCCAATTCTCTTGTTAAAATATCTTTTAACTGGTTGGGATCAATGCGCTTGAGTAGAATGTTTTTATCCTCGTCTAACAGCACCAAATACGGGTTAGCTTTTAGATCGTATGTTTTTTTGGCGACTGCCAATGGATAGGGATCATCTGAGGTATTGATAAAGGTTAACCCCTTTTCGTCTATTTTCTTTTTACACTGGTCCAATTCTTTCCAGCTTTTGCTGCACACGCCAAAGATTTCAAAACCTTTGTCTTTAAATTCCTCATAAACAGGCACCAACTTCGCGCTGGTTTTGCTACAGTTGCCGCAAGTGGGATCCCAGAAGTAAAGTACCGTAAACTTAGCCTTGACATCGTGCAACGCGATGGGCGTACCGTCCATCTTTCTGAGGCGCACGTTGGGCGCTTTTAGGCCACAGCGCAAGGGTTTGAGAGCTTGAACATTTTCACAAATTTTAATCAATTGTGTAGAGTCGACCCAGTCTGCCGCACCACTACAGTAATAACGCTCTCCAATATAGACATACACCGCGTCCATACAAATGATTTTACTCTTGGCATATTCATTCAAATACTGTCCTGCCATGTACTGAAAAAGGTCTTTGTTGCCTCCATCTTTGAAACGATCTAGCATGTAACCAATCGCCAAGGCAATAGAATCAGGTGCTTGTACGGTCAACCGTTCGATCCAAAATTGGAGTTTTTCTTCTAGGATGGGCGTTCTAATCAAGCGATCGTCTGTCCAATCAAAATTATCCCAATAATGTCCTTTAAAATAATAAAACGCATCGTTCCTAGATAATCCCTCGGGGGTTTCGGGACGCATAGACGCGCCAATCATATTGGCAATTAAACTCTTGGGATACTCTTTTAGTAGTTTTTCTTGCTCCGTACGGCGTCTTTGAGCAATAAGTTTTCCTTCCTCTTGCAGCGCTTTTTTTTCTTCCTCTGTGGCTTTTTCTAATTTCTGTTGCAAGGCTCTCGCCTCGCGGTCTGTTTCCATTCCTTTGAGAATGTACTCCAAAAAAGCGACGTTTTCGGTAGAGCCTTTTATTTTTAGATGCTTGTACAAATTGCGAGTCTCGTCCAACTTGGTATGCAATACCATTCTTTTTTGATCTTCGCTATTGGGAATCAAAAAATCAAAATAGCTGCCGTGTCCTTGCAAATAAACAAAATAGAGGCCACCTGCCAAATCCTCATCTCCTTCAAATACCCAATCGCCTTTACTCGTGCGTTCCGTCAACGTATCGTGTACCAACAACTTCGCCCCTCGGTGGTAGCCCAAAATCAAGGTATCGTTATCGTAATTATCAATTCTTACACGAATGCTGTGGCCTTCCGTTTCTTGTGCCAGTAAGGCACTGCTAGAGCCGACAAAGCCCAAGAATGCCCCTAAGAGGTATAGTACTGTTTTCATGATGTAGTTGTATTTCCCCAAGGTTTATACCATTGGGAAATCGGTATAAAAATGCAAGTTCTTAGCGCTGGGGTACAGCACTGTTCAAATGTACGTTTTTATAACTAAAGACCTAGTTAAAAAAACGTTATTGCGCAAAAGGGGACGCTTCTATGGCCATCCCCTCTTACGCTACCTTTCTAAAAGGTTATTTTTCAATCGGCGCGTCTTTGTCCAATTCGCGCTTCAAAATATCTTTTAATTGATTGGGATCTAAACGCTTCCAAAGTATTTTCTTGTCTTTATCCAACAACATCAAATAAGGATTTACTTTGATGTCATAGGCCTTTTTGACTACGGCTAGTGGATAGGCATCGTCCGAAGTATTGATAAAATCCATCTTCTTATCCTTCACCTTCTCTTTGCATTTATCCAAGTCTTTCCACGTCTTGCTACAGATGCCAAAAATCTCAAACCCCTTGTCCTTGTACTCGTTATAAACAGGCACTAACTTATCACTCGTTTTGCTACAGTTGCCACAATCGGGATCCCAAAAATAAAGGGCCACAAATTCTGCTTTAACATCGTATAAATTGACAGGCGTTCCGTCCATTTTTTTGAGGCGAATATTGGGCGCGTACAAACCACATTGCAACGGCTTGAGTGTCCGCACGTTCTCACAAATTTTTTCTAACTGCGCGGAATCGACCCAGTTCGCGTCCCCACTACAGTAGTACTTTTCGCCAATAAACACATAAACAGCATCCATACAAATCACCTTCGTTTTAGCGTATTTGTTGAGTAGCTCTGCTGCGCCATAGCGAAACATTTTTTCGTTGCCTGCGTCTTTTAATTTTGTCAATACATAATCAACGCCTATAATCATTGAATCGGGTACTTTAACCGTCAAGTTTTCTGTCCAATTCTCTAATTTACTGTTAAAGGCACTGGTACGAATCAAGCGCTCGTCTGCCCAATCGAAGTTATCCCAAAAACGCGCGCGGTAGTAATAAAAGCCCTGCTCACGGGTTAAGCCTTCAGGGACTTTGGGGGGCATGGAGGCCATTATTAAGCTGGCTGCTAATGATTTAGGATGATCTTTGGCGAGCTTTAATTGATAATCGCGCACCTCTTGTTCGATGGCGACACGTTTTTCTTGTAACGTCTTTTTCTTCTCAGCATCTGTCTCCGTTTCTATCTTTTTGGCCAACTTGCCGTCCTCCGTACGGCGGCCATTCAAGAACTTCAAATAGCCCAAAAACAGGTCATTGGGAGGAGAGTTTTTTACTTTTAAATTGCTGTTCAAATCACCGTCTACCAATTTAGTAGTAAAATGTATCTCTTTTTGATCCTCGTCATTGGCAATTAGAAAATCAAAATAAACATTGTTGGGTTTCGTCAACACCAAATACATCCCACCCTGCATGGTTTTATCGCCTTCAAAGACAAACTCGCCTTTCGCATTGCGCTCCGTTACCGTGTCTTGCACATAAATCTGCGCCCCTAGGTGGTAGCCCAAAATACAAGTATCGTTTTCATAATTCTCAATCTTGACATGAATCTTATAAGCGGCCTCTTGTGCCAACACACTGCCACTGCTTAATAAAGCCACTAGCCACAGTATTGTGCTTATCATCTGCTGTTTCATACGGTTATTTACTTGGTCTTCTATTATAATAGTATCAATTATTCTTGTTGTAAAGAGCGTTGTTCTGGCGATACCGCCGAAGTAGGTGGCATAGCGCGTTTCTTTCTAGTTTCGATGGCTTGCATGCGCTTTATTTCCAAATTATTAAAGCGGGCAACCAAGTAGATTTTACCTGACTGCACATTCAATAAAAAACGTTTCAACGCCCGCACTTCTCGATCCAACTGCAAATCTTGGGTAGCATCATCTAAGTCAAATTGACTCAACACAAAACTAGCGGTACTCCTATTCAACGTCATGTAACTATAAGGAATAAAAGTAGTGGTGTCTGCTTGTTGTGTTGGCATATCCAAGTAGTTGCGAATCGCTTCGCCTTCCTGTGTAGCCATCTCGTTAAACACCACAAAAGGACGATAGAAAGCAGAATTGCTAAACAATTGGTAGCCCTCTTTGCTGTTTTGTTGACGAATCCGCTCTACTAAGCCCCTAGAGAAATACCGCTCTTGCGACATGAACCAATACGCTTGGTAAAAGGGTTCGGTTTTGAAAGCCAAGTATTGTTCCAAAAATAAACGATGGTCATAATACAAGGCTCTTCCTAGGCGCAAACGGTTCTCATAGGTTTGTAAAGCAGTCAACGTAGCTTGTCTAGCCACTTCTGCCTGCGCATCAAAATCGGTATAATTACCAATGTACCACAGCTCAAAAGCACGGTCATTTTTTTCGACGGCAAAGGTCTTTAGCGATTGACGCATATCACGAATGGCAGTATAAACAAGGCGATATTGCTCCGCATCTATTGCCGCCTGCATGGTCAAAAACTCCTCAAAGTTAGTTTTATCAATGGTATAGAAACAAATTTCGCTAAATGTTTTGGGCAATTCCGTTTTGTTCTGCGCTTGCCCACTTAACGCCAGCAAGAGACAGCAACAACAACAATAGCTTTTTATAGATAATCGTTTCCCCATCTGTTGGTTTACTCCAATTAACAATTATACAATAGCTTGACTAAACGCGTACAAACTTGGAAATTCGCCCCAAATGTGTGCTTTTATAGCCGCGTAAGCTTCCTGATCTAAATCGGCTTTGGTGGTAATGAGTGCCGTTCGCATGTGTAGTTGTTGGCCAAATACAAGATCACTGACCGAGTCCCCCACCATAATGGAGCGCTCCAATTCCAAGGTGGGAAAGGCCGCTTGGGCTTGCCGGGCCATACCTGGATTGGGCTTACGGCAGGGCGGATTATCTCGTTCGTGTTCCATACATGCATAAACCGCATCAATGCGCCCGCCTGCTTGCTCCACTGCCGCGATCATCTGTTGGTGCAAAATTGCCAACTCTTCTGCGGTCATCCAACCTTTGGCTACTCCCTGTTGGTTGGTCACCACTACAAGAGGGCTAAATTTTCGTGCCAAAATAACCAAGGCTTCTAAAGCCCCATCCAAAAAGGTCCATTCCTCCCAATTGCGGACATAACCGCCCACCAAGCGCTGATTAATCACCCCATCACGGTCTAAAAATAAGCTTTTATACGACATTGTTGGCCTTATTAACTAGTTATTAAAGTGTTACAAACGTGTTAAAGTATAGAATGGTCGCCCCTTGTTTTGGAAATGTGCCAATAGTTATTACCTTTGTCTTCGCAAAAATACGCAACGTATTTCACGGATAGAAATACAAAGCGCTTTACTTCTCCTCTTTTTTAAGGAGTAAACCGCTTCTCTTGCGCTTTTTAACTGAAGAATACTACAATGAAAGATACCCAAAAATCGTTGGCAAGAACGATTGGCGCTTACTTTTTTTTCTTGCTAGGAAGTCAAGTTGCCCTGCAAAGTAATTGTTTTGCCCCGCCATCGACTTCCTTCCAAGCGCCTACTGCCGCTAGTTTAATCGTTAGTCGTTCTATCGTTCCACTAGCACCACAACACATAGAAGAAGAAGTGGCTCCCACTTCGCTTTCCTTGGCTATCTTGGCCGAAGAGCAAACTCCGCACATCGAAATTGAACACCGAGACATTACGGGAATCAAGATCGAAATTTTAAGCAAACGCAAACGCGACGCTCGTCGTGCCGAACGCACTGCTAATCGCTTAGAACGTCAACTCCAAGACGACGACAGCGATGCCGATACCGACAACGAAGAAGAAGTTTTAAAGATATTAGAACTGCCCGTCGCTTACAATGCGATTTTTGATAGCTTAACAACGACAGGGGTTCGTGGTACGGTCTTGCAAGAAGCCAAAAAATACCTCGGTCTAAAATACATTTGGGGAGGCACTACACCCAAAGGATTTGACTGCTCTGGATTTACCTCTTATGTACTCGCCCAAAAAGGTGTGGGCGTTGCGCGCAGCTCGCGCTACCAAGCCCAACAAGGAAAAGCCGTTGATTTAGCGAAAGCAAAAACGGGCGATCTCGTTTTCTTTAGCAAGCACGGCAAAGGTGGCCGCGTCACCCACGTTGCATTAGTCGTAGACAACAAAGAAGACGGCGTTTACATCATCCACTCTACCCGTCGTGGGATTGTTGTAGATAACTTATCAGAATCCAACTATTGGAAACCAAAGATTTTGTACGCCAAGGATGTCATTAGCAAAGGATAAAATACTTCCTTTTTGTAAGAAAATAGCACAGCGCTTAGAGAGTCGTCTCTAAGCGCTGTTTTTATTTGATAGCGTATTAATTATAGAGCAACAGCAGGGTTTCCCCTTATGAAGCAGCAGAAACGAAGAAAAAAACGTATCTTTTAGTAGAGACAACGTTGTTTTTCTTACTAAAAACCAATCTATGCCCCTACACATTCCTGAACCCTGCCAGAAGACTGGAAGACGATGACACCCAGCGAGCAGGGGAAATTTTGCGCGGCCTGCCAAAAAGAAGTCGTCGATTTTACGGCTTTTTCTTTACCAGCAATGAAGCTCTTTTTTGAAGAACAAGCAACGCCATCTACTTGTGGCTACTTCTCGAAGGAACAATTACAAGCAGTACAATGAGCGTTATCAACCTTTTATCACGCTCGTCTAAGCTTCGCCGTTGGACTGCCGCCGCGCTATTCTCAGCAGTGGTGGTGCTCCCTAGTTTTGGGCAAGCTCCCGCGCCTGTGCAAACAGCACAATGCGCTTTCTTCCAACAATTGCCGATAAAGTCAGCTAGCAAACGCTACTGACGGTCACTCCCCAAAGCACCATCACCCTATCGGGTAAGGTATGGGATCCTGCTCAGGAGGACGTTTTAGTGGGAGCGGTTATCCTCGTTGAAGGAACGGAGATAGGTACTACCACTGATTTGAAAGGTCATTTTACGCTAGCAATACCACGGTCGGAAGAAGCTATTCCCCTAATCGTTAGTTATTTTGGTTATGAAACACAGACTTATACAGTTATTCCAAATAAAAACCGCGCAGCTTTGGTGATAGAAATCAAAGGACTTCCTGAAACCTTTATCATCGCGCGCTCCGCCCCCGTTCACACGATGGGTGCCGTCATTTACTCCCTTCCTGCCCCTTCGCCAAAGCCTACCCGTACAGAGAAAAAAGCGGCTCGTAAGGAGAAACGTAGATGGCGGAAACTATCAACTAAACGAATCATGGGTTGTCCTGCCTTTTAGTGTTCTATTTTCAACAAGCCGCAGGGCAATTCTAAATACAATCGATTTTTCTCAAAAAAACCGCCCTACTACTGGCTCTTTTTTTCGAATGCTGCATCTTAGTTATAAAACCTGTTTTATACTGTAGCTTACGTTACGATTAACCTTAACACTATGTCTCTTTCCATTCAACAGCCTTGCCTAGAGAACTGGGAGGCTATGTCGCCTACCGAACAAGGTAAATTTTGCAGCAATTGCCAGAAAGAAGTCGTCAATTTTACGACCTACTCACTCGCTGAAATCAAGCAGCACTTAGAAAGGACAAGTGATAGTTGTGGGCGCTTTCGCAAAATGCAAATCGAAGCGTTTAATGTTCGCTACCAAGCCTTGCCTACGCCCTCTAGAATACGCGCTTGGGCGGGTGCCGCAGTCTTGACCGCCGTGGTCGCGCTACCGAGCTTCGCCAACACCGCCTCTGTTGTAGTCGATACCCTTCCGCCAACACCTGTTATGCCGCTCAATTCCTCTACAGTAACCACAGAAACGCCTCTTAGTAGCACTCCAAAAAGCGCTACGGTGACGCTCTCAGGAAAAGTAGTAGACCGCAGTACCGCAACTCCAGAGGGTTTACCTTTTGCTACTGTCTATATAGCGGAAAAAGAAAAAGGGGTACAAACTGACTTTGATGGCTTGTTCTCTATAGAGGTGCCGCAGTCAGAAGAACCAATTACCTTAGTAGTTAGTTATGTGGGTTATCCTACGGAACAGTACAAAATCGTTCCCAATCAAAACAGAGCACAACTTGTTTTAGCAGTAAAAGAAAACCTAGATGGCTCTACCTTCTTAACAGGGATTGTTGTAAGTATGCCTTATCAAAAATCCAAAAAACAGTACCGTCGCCAACAGCGAGCAGAAAAACGCGCCTTGAAAAAAGCCGCCCGCAGCGCGAAAAAGTAACACAAAAGTGGTTTATTTTTAGAGGAAATATAAGAGTTGTCAACTAGTATGACAACCTTCGGCGACCAGCAAAAAAAGGAACTATTCTAACCAAGCAACTGCCTCCAACAAACTTTTTTCAATAACCTTAAACTAGATACCGTATGTCGCTCTCTATTCCTGATCCTTGTTCTGAAGATTGGAACACCATGACAAGCTAGCCAACAGGGTAAATTTTGCGCCACTTGCCAAAAAGAAGTGGTTGATTTTACGACGGCTTCGCTGCAAGAAATAAAGCAGTATTTTGATACCCAAAAAGGAAATACTTGTGGCCGTTTTCATGCTGATCAATTGGAAGCGTTCAATACCCGTTACCAAGCCTTGCCCACGCCGTCGCGCTTGCGGCAGTGGACAGCAGCAGCGATTTTGACCGCTGTCGCTACGTTTCCCACGTTGACCAGGTTGCAATGATCCTGTGATGGGAGAGCCCGCTATAGTGGGCAAGATCGCCATCCATCAGGTAGACCCCACTTTGGACAGTGCATTGGTACAGGGGCAATCCATTTCAGCTCCTCTTACCCTTTCGGGAAAAGTGGTGGATGCCAGTACCCAGCAAGGACTAGCGAATGCTTTTTTACAAGTGGAAGGCTCGAAGGATACAGTTAGAACGAACGCCCAAGGTTTATTTGAGCTGTCTTTATCTGCTGCTGACCAGCCGCTTACTTTGGAAATCTATAAGCACGGCTACGAGACAGTCGTTCAAAAAGTAATTCCTAGCACCACTCCCTCAGCCTTAACCATAGCATTAAACGCAAAAGAAACAGCCCCCAATCTCCCTTTTGAGAGGTTAGGTCTCCTTGGTAATATTGTTATAAAGAAGTAAGCCACCTTATCTATTTTCAGTAAAAACCTTTGTCCTACAAATAGCTATGTCTCTTACGATTAAGACCCCCTGCCAAGAGAATTGGAATCAAATGAAGCAAAGCCAGCACGGCAAATTTTGCGCGGCTTGCGAGCAAGAAGTCGTCGATTTTGCCCGCTTATCTTTGCCTGAAATAAAACTGTACTTCGAACAAGCACCAGACAAAAAAACGTGTGGCCGTTTCCGAACGGATCAACTCGCCGCTTTTAATCGGCAGTATCAACTTCTCCCAACGCCCTCTAGATTGCGGGCGTGGACGACTGCTGCGGTCTTGATGGCTGTAGCGACCGTGCCCAGTTTTGCGCAAGCGCCCATTACGCTGACCGATTCAGTGCCCATCTTAGCACTACCCGTCCCAAAAAACAACCCTTCTACAGTATCCTTCGACAATAAAGATCAAGTAGTAATTTCGGGTACGATACGAGACGCGGATAGCCGAGAAGGTGTAGCAGATGCTATGTTAGTTATCATTCATTCTGACGATAAACGGCAGCGCTCCATTACTGACCAGTGGGGGCGTTTTGAATTCACTGTCGCGCCTTCCGAGGAGCAATTGACCCTCGTTATTTATACCGAGAACTACCAAGAAACCCATTATCATTTTGTTCCTACCCAAGCACTATCCAACCTCAACATCTCTGTTCGCCAATTTAGCCCTAGTAGGCCAATAATGGGCGACTTTTTAAGGCGGGAATAATTCTACTTGACAACCACCTATTAAAGCCTAACACAACCCTCTTCCTAGACTGAATTCCACGGACCTCTCCTGGCTTTCCAACATTCAACTAGAAATAAGACCTCCAAAAAGGCAACCCAAGCCCGTTGTTTTTTGTACTATAGGTCTGTTTATTCACCATCTCCCGTTATTATGTCCAGAAACAAAAAACGCAAACGCCCGATTAATGTCTTAATGATTGACGACGACGAAGGGCTTTCGGCCTCGATCAAGAACCGCGCGCGCCGCTACAATGTCTTGGTGACCACCAGCACCAACTTTAAAGACGGTTTTAAAGAATTAGAGGGCAACAGCAAGTACCAGGCCGTTATTTTGGATGGAAAAGCGCCGATGAGCGCCGAACAACCCAAGGGCACCGAAGCCGAAAACTTCGTCCACGAGGCCATTCTCAAACTACGCGAATTGGAATTACTGCACGAACGCACCTTGCCCTTCTGTGTGCATACGGCTTGGTATGTCCAACTAGAACCCAGTTTGCGCAACCGCGCCCGTATTTTTGATAAGAAAAAAACAGCCGTAGACGATAGCTTGATGGAAGAGATGTTTAGCTATTTGCATCAAGAAGTCAACGACCTAGAAACTACTAAAATTAGGCAACAACACCCTGAGGTGTTTGAATTTGCCGAAGCCTACTTGGACAGTGAAGACAATAGTTTTTTAGTGAGTTTGCTGTCGCCCAAATTGTCGTCCAAACGCGAGGAATTGATGAATCGCCTAGGTTTTATCCGCCGTTTGGAGGAATCTATTCTCAATGTATATTGCAAGGAATTTCTAAAAATGGACCCGATGCTGTTTGGGCAGGGCAAGGATACCCCAGGGCGCGGCAAGGACTTGATTGACCACATCAAAGTGAAGAAACTAGCCCCGTTGCACATCTCCTTTATGACCTACGTCATCTACAGCACGCAGAGTATTGCCATTAACCACAAAGCGCCTGAATCGAGCGAGTATTACAATTATCCCATTACGATTTATACTGTGCAGACGTTTATCAATGCGCTGTTGGACATTATTTTGTGGGTCAAGGAAAGTATTGAGGGCTTGGAGGAGTGAGGGATGTTAATTCTTCTAATTAATTGGGAGGCACACCATTACACTTTACTAATACAACGCTCTAAAACGGATAACCAATGGCAATAATGAAGTTGTTACGGCCAGTAAATACGATGGGATCAACGTTCCAATACTGAGTCGTGCCATCGTTACGAAGATCATACCCCTGTGGCTCGCGCAATTGAAGCGCTAAATCTAAGCGAATAACAAAAAAGCTGACATCAATACGGATTCCCACGCCGGCCCCAATGGCTAACTGTTCGTAAAAATTGGTAGTCAATACTCCCGAGCGAGGTGTCCGCAAAGGCACATCTTGGTTGACTTCTGGTGCTTTGAGCAACCACACATTTCCGATGTCTACAAACAAAGCGGCGCCAATCCAAGAATTGAGCTTGAAGCGATACTCGGTGTTAAATTCTGTTCTAAAATCGCCCAATTGAAACTCTGCGCCGTTGATCGACGGCTGGTCGCCTGGCCCTATAAAACGCAAATTCCAAGCGCGCATACTACTCGGCCCCCCCAACGTGTACCGCTTTACAAAAGGCACATCTTTATCCAAGGAATTGCCATAAGGAAAAATAACGCCCACCATCAAACGCGATACAATAGATTGGCGATTGCTCAAACGGAAGGAATACCGTAAATCGGTATCTAAACTAAAATATTGAGAATAATCCACGCCGCCAAATTGGAGCTGTTGTTCTGGTTGAATGAGTTGATCCAAAGCGTAAAACAAATTGCCTGCTACTTCTGCGGTCGCTTTGAAATACCAAGTTCCGCGCTTAGTGGTATTGGTCGGATCGCTGTAGGTATAAGTAAAATCCATGCTGGGAATCAGAAAACTAGCCGCCAATGATTCGTACAACGCTCGGTTACTCTCTAACAAGAGGCGTTCAAAATCAGGATCTAAAATTGGTTCCGAAGTCAAATTAATGACCAAGGGATTCCAGGCAAACGCGTGCTTGGCACCTTTCGTCCAATCGTAGCCAAACTTGGTGTAGAAAGAGCTAATTTGGAAGTCGGTTGATTGCTGTAAATAGCGATATCCAACCGCTACCCGCGTACGGGGGCGCTCCATTTTGAAGACGCGCTCCATAAAATTAAACCCTAAATGTCTCGGAAAGTACAGGCTGGCTTCTAAGTTGATGTCCAGCAAGTTAATATTTTGCTCGAAGAAGGTTTCTTGGCGCTCCTCTCGATTGAGAATTCTAAAATCAATTCCCCCTAATGCGGACAGTTCAAAGATTTCTGCTCCTTTGAAGACATTCTTATTCTGATAAAAAAGCGACGTAGCAATACCCAAACTCGATACGGTTGTTTGATTATTGTTGATGTCAAAATCTGCTCCTATCGTTTGTTTTTTTCCTGGTTGCATCCGCACAATACAATCCAAGGTGTTGGAATCACCACTTTCAGAAGGGACGTACTCAATTCGCGGAAAGCGAAACACGTCTAATTTATCAATTTTTCGCACCGACTCGCGGGTTTCCGAGTAGCTGTAGTAGTCGTTGGCTTCTATTTCTACTGCATCAGAAATGACCTTGTCGCGGATGAAGAATTTCTTTCGGATTTGTTTGTCTGTAGCGGGCGTACCGTCTTGGTTGCGCACGGCTTTGCGCAAAACAATGTGCACTAATTTGTCCTCGGGTTGTAGGGCTTCGCGCGAGCGCAACGTAACTTTTTTGACACGCGGAACACTGCGCTGTACCATACGCAAGGTCTTGCCTTTGCCGGTAAGCATTTCCCGTAGCAGTATATCATCGTCTTGCATGGCCTCATCGGGCTGCAACACCACGCGTCTGCTTCGGTCGCGGCGCGTCCGTTCGACCACAAAAAAGGAGTCTTGCAATACCACCCTTCGTTGGTGGGCTTTCAAGAGAAATTCATTGGGCATGATGTAGACATTATTAATGCGGTAGCGGGGGTGGTTGATCGTCGTATCAGAAAGGGGCAACACCTCCAAATAGAGATTGGCGCGGGGTTCTCCTTGCTCCATTCGGACCATCAAAAAAACCAGCCCCACTCGGCTGTACCGTTCGAGCATTAATGGTATCGGCTTCGATGACGATATAATTCCAATTAAAATCGTAGTAGCCTTGGTTGCGAATCGCCAGTGTAATGCGGCGCTTTTCCTCCGTTAGATTTTCTAGAGAGATAGGCACCCCTGATTTGAGTACGGTTTGGGATTTGATCCGTTGTAAAATGGCTTGAATAGAAGAATCTTTGGAGAAGACGGACAAGGTATCAATAAGGACAGGTTTGCCTGTTTGTATGACGTACTCTATAATAGCTTTGTGGCGCTTATAGCGAATATTGTAGGTTACTTTTGCATCGAAATAGGCTTTTTGATGTAGAAAATTGCGCATCCCTACGGCAGTTTTCCTAGTCAATGCCGTATCCAATACGACAGGTGCTTTGCCCAGTGTGTTTTTCATCCACGTACGAAAACGACTCGGTTTGCGGTGAATCGTGTCGGGTAGAATGCGTTCTTCTTGTTTATCAAAGGTATATTTGACCGAGAGGGTGTCGTTGCTGTGGTAAATCCACTTGCGAAAGAAATTACCGCCAGGTTCTTGTTGAATAATCGTGGATATTTCTGTCCATAAATTATCGGCGTTTTCTCGTATTTTGTAGTTTTGTTCGTCTAGGTCGAGTTTGTTTCTAGCTACCAAGTGTTCATCGTACACCCGCTTACGTGGTTGCTCCACCGATTTAGAGTGGCTTTTCAAGTATTTATTACTGCCGCAACTGCTTAACAAGCCGCCTAATAAGCCTAAAAGTAAGCAACAAAGCTCCAATCTATTTTTCATATATTGTATCGAGAATTGACCGTCGAATGTTATCCAAAGCAAAAGTTAAATATATACAGCGCCTGCGCCAAAAAAAGCAACGCTACAAAGAGCAAGTGTTTGTCGTAGAAGGCGAAAAAATCGTCTTAGAACTCTTGCAACAGCAAACGCTCCATATTCGAGCACTCTATGCGACTACCGCATTTATAGACCGATATAGTCTTGTGGTTACGCCCTTTCACGACAGCACAACAGTTGTAAGTGAACAGGAGTTGCAACAATTGTCCTTATTAACGACTTCTAATCAAGTTTTAGCCTTGGTAGAAATGCCTAAGTATACGCCTTTCGTCAATAAAATACAAACATCTCTTCACCTTGTTCTTGAAAACATCCAAGACCCTGGCAACTTCGGAACAATCCTCCGCATAGCCGATTGGTTTGGCTTATCACATATTTTTTGTTCCAAAGGTTGTGTCGATTGGAGCAATCCCAAAGTGATCCAAGCAAGTATGGGTAGTTTTTTGAGAATGCCAGTGCATGAAGTAGCTTTGTCGGAGCTTTTTGCCCAGCACCCTGATTTACCTGTTTACGGTGCTGTCTTGGGCGGAGAAAATGTCTATACAACGACCTTAAAACAGCCTTCTTTTTTAATTATTGGCAATGAAGGACAAGGCTTAAGTACAGAGACCCAATCCCTGTTGAGTCATCGGCTCACCATTCCCAAAGCAGGGGCTGCCGAGTCGCTCAATGCAGGGGTGGCAACGGGTATTTTTTGTGCGTTGTTTGCCCAAGCCTCTATCTAAGTTTTTTCTACAGGTTGAAAACTAACTACCCCGTGGTATTCGGTCTCAAAGGCAAAAGCCTCTTGTTCTTTCTGCTGTTTTGTCCATTGCAATAACTCGGCCATGCTGTCGATGACGTAAGGATACCATTCGGCCAGCATCGGTCGGTCAAAATACAGCCGCCCTGTTCGACGAATCAAAAAATCGCAGACATTGTTTGTCATTTCGTGGTGAATGGCATACCAAATTTCGGCATACATCAACCGTTGGGCAGGATCTTTGATTTGGCCGTGCAATTCATAAGCCTTATTGATAATCTGTTCCGTATTCTTGCCATAGCGATAGACCAAGGCTTGTATGTGTTGAGCACCAACATTAATCTGTTTTGCTTGTCCTGCTAGGGTGTAAATATAGTGGTGGATCGCTTCGCTCGATTCAAAATCACCGCCTCCCAAGGTCAGGTTTTTGGTGATCGAAGGGATTTTTTTGTGCATAGTTTTGAGGACGGCATCCACGACCCGCTCAGCCATTTTTCGATAGCCCGTTAGTTTTCCACCAGCAATAGAAATCAACCCCGTATCAGAATAAAAAATCTCATCGCGCCGTGATAATTCGGAAGGGTCTTTGCCGTCTTGGTGAATCAGTGGCCGCAGTCCTGCCCAAGTAGATTCTACATCCTCTAAAGTCAATTCTACCGAAGGAAAGACATAATTGGTCGCCTCCAACAAATATTCTACATCCTCCAAACAAGCATAAGGATTATTGAGGCTACTGTCGTAAAAGGTATCGGTTGTGCCAATATAAGTTATGTTGCCTCTAGGAATGGCAAAACACATCCGCGTATCGCTCTTCACATCAAAATAAGTAGACTGCTGCAAAGGCAAGCGCTCGTAAGGCACAACAATGTGTACGCCTTTCGTCAAGTGTAAGCGTTTGCCTTGTACTCCTTCTTTATCCTTTTTGCGCAGGGTATCGACCCAAGGCCCCGCTGCATTAACCACGCGTCTAGCCCGCACTTCAAAGCTTTGATCACTCAAGCCATCGCGCACGGTTGCCCCCCCTACATAACCATTATCTTTGTAGATAAAATCCGTCACTTCGGTGTAATTCAGACAAATAGCGCCATGTGCTACAGCGGTTTTCATAGCTTCGATGGTCAAGCGCGCATCGTCCGTTCTATATTCGTAATAAATCCCGCCACCCGTCAAAATATCGGTTCTCAACAAAGGTTCCAATGCTTCTACTTCTTCCTTTTCGAGCATCTTACGGCGTTCTTCTTTCTCTACATTGGCCAAGCGGTCATAGACCCACAAGCCCAAGGAACTCATGCGTTTACCCAAGGAACCATCTTCTACGATGGGCAAGAGCATCCTTTCGGGCAAAACCACATGCGGAGCATTGGCGTGTACAATTGCACGCTCAATACCCACTTCGTGGACTAAGCCAAATTCCAATTGCTTCAAATAACGCAAGCCCCCGTGGATGAGCTTGGTAGAACGACTGCTCGTCCCCCAAGCAAAATCGCGTTTTTCTACGAGTGCAACCTTCAACCCTCGGGTAGCAGCATCTACGGCAATCCCTGCCCCTGTAATGCCACCGCCAATGACCAAAAGATCAAAATCAGTTTCTTGAAGGCGTTGGAGCCATTGGGCGCGTGCTGTTGCCGAGAAGTTATTGTTGGTCATTGTTGATTCCGTTTGTTGGTAATGATGATAAAACTACAAAATTCGGCTTTTGTTGTTGCTTTTTAGCATTTGTAAGCCTAGAATTTTACCAAAAAATTGTTTGTCAGATCTTCTAAGGGCAACGAGAACAGTGCCTTCTGCTAGAAGTACATAACAAAAGCACTTCCTATGATTAGAAAGTGCTTTTGCGCAGTGGTGATAACAGGTTGTTGGCTTAATCCGTACAAATAGGCTCCACTTCCACCCGTCTATTTTCTCCACCACCATTTTTATATTTGCTCAACGGTTGTTGCCCTCCAAAGAAGAAAACCGAGATCTTATCAGGGTTGACCCCCATTAACACCAATTCCCGCTTGACGGCAATCGCCCGCTCTCTAGAGAGTTCTAAATTCTGTCGCTCATTACCAAAAATATCAGTGTGCCCATAAAGGTACACTTTGGCTTTGGGGTAATTTTCGAGGTATTCCGCGACTAAGCGAATGTTCTGAACGGCTTTTACGCGACCTGAAAAGCGGGTCTCCTCTTCTTTAAACACGACATTGGGCAGGTAAACTCTAGTGTTGCATTTCAGGTTTTCCAAGGAGGAAAGTGCCTCTGGCATATAATCAATTGGTTCGTTTGGCTGGTTAATGACCACTACTTCTCGCTCTTCCTTTTCTGTAGGGCGCACCGCACTGTTGGGCCGCACACTGCTACTTGGAGAGGTAGGGCGCGCAGCGCTAACCGTTACGTTGGCTGTTACAGGCGATTCTACTTTAGGTTTGATGTAATTAAAGGACTGTTCAAAACGATCAACGACAGCGATCATGTTATCCTCTTTACCGAGCAGTGGATTTTCCTTAGTTTTTATCATAATGTCAAAACAATTCAACTTGTCTTGATCGAGGTGCCCATCTTTACCTTCTATCATATCTAACATACGAATGTATTGCGGAATGCGCACAAAATGCACCTGACAGGTGACTACATCCCCTCGCTTGAGGTCGTAAGTAATTTCAGGTTTGCTTACCAAAGAACTGAGCTTCACCTCACTGTTGATCGAAATATTGGCGACTTCTAATTGCTTGAATTGGATTTCTAACCCCCGCATTCTAGGAGGCGTTCGCAGATACCAAGAGTTGGGATGGTTTCCCCCATAAAAAGTAGTGGTTCCTGATTCCTGTACCACAAACCTAAAATGAATAACGGTACGCTTTTCTTGGTACTCTATTTTATCAATTTGATAATGCGATTTGAATTTTCGATACTTGGGAAGGTAGTCGAAAAAGGTATCTATGGCATGCACAGTAGTACTCCCTACTAAAAAAAGCAGGAGTAACATTAATTTGGGGGAGTGATGGCTCAAAGATAAATGATGCATTCGTGTAGATTTTTTTCCAGTTGTTCCTTAGGTTTAACTTACTATATACTTGATATGGCTGTTTTTACGAGCTAATTGTAAACTAACGGTCTATTGCTACTTTTGTTCTTATCCAATAATTATTCCTTTACTACAGGGTCTACTTTCAACGGCTGGTAGTTGTTAATGAGCATTCGGTTGGTACCCAACTCCAAAGAAATTCCTGCTGGAAATACTTGTTGAAAACCTTGTTCATAAAATTGTTCCGTCTGTGCCAGTAATTCAGGGGTGTCTGTTAGACGATTGTACAACAACAAACCACCAGGGCGCAGCAACCGCTTGAGCTCCTCTAAAAAAGCGAGCGACTCAAAGGCAGAAGGAACCGTATTGTCAATAAACAAATCCACTATCACTAAATCAAAGGTCTCTTGGCAACGCTTGGTATACGTCAAGGCATCTTCACAAACAACGCTGTAAGGCGCTTCTAATTCCGACAAGGTATAATGTGTTGCTAAATTTACGATTTTTTGATCAATTTCAACGAAAGTGTAGTTATATATTTTATTAAATTTCTTCTCAAGCAACCAGGGGATTGAACCTAAGCCCAAACCCAGCACCAGAACGTCTTTCAGCCCATAGGCATCCAAATCTAGGCGCTCAAAACTATCGCTAAAATTAACATACAAGTCATCGTAAGAATAGACAGCATTATTGGTGCAAAGAGCGTACCGACCTTTGCGACAGATGACTTCGAGCGAGCCACTATAGACACTTTCAACGGTTTCTAGCTGAATATCAGCGAAATAACTGGCCGTTTTAATCCAAAAAGAAGGGCGCATAGGCGATAAAAGTACATTAAGATTTTCGATAAATACTACTTTCCGTAAACACCTGTTCCAAAATGGCACGCTCCGTGGCATCGAGGACTTTATTGCGGCGTTGCATTACCCGTTCTGCCGTCTCAAACGCCTTATGGAGCTTGTACGTTTCAAAGCCTTTGCTACTGCCCCACGAGAAAGAAGGAATAAATTTTCGCGGAAAATCGCCGCCATAAATATTGCAGGAGACCCCAACGACAGTACCTGTATTAAACATAGTATTGATTCCTGTCTTGGAATGGTCGCCCATGATAAGCCCACAAAACTGTTGCCCACTGTCGGCAAAGCGGTCTTGTTCATAATCCCACACCCGTACAGGAGCGTAGTTATTTTTTAAATTAGAACTGTTGGTATCCGCTCCTAGATTACACCACTCTCCTAGCACAGAGTTGCCTAAATAGCCTTCGTGGCCTTTGTTGCTGTTGCCCAAGAAAACCGAGTTGCCGACCTCTCCCCCAACTTTACATTGTGGGCCAATGCTGGTTGCTCCATAGATTTTGCACCCCATTTTGAGGGTCGAGCCTTTACCCAAGTAAAGTCCCCCACGCACCAAGCTCCCTTCCATTACGGTAGCCTTTTCGTCAATATAAATAGGACCATTCTGTACATTGAGGATAGCGCCTTCTACCCAAGCTCCTTCGGCAATAAATAACTGTTTGGGGTCGCCAATTAAGCGGTTGCTTTCGCTGAGCGGCTGCGAGGTGCGGTTGCTGGTCAGGTGCTCAAAATCAGTTTTTATAGCCATCTTCATTGTGTACAAACAAATCCCAAGGATGACGGACTTGTAGGAGCGGTTCCATATACAGTTGGCGCTGGGCAAAGGCCATAGGGTTCTGCCAAAAAACGCGCGGCCACCACCTTAGATGCCCGTAGCGCAATGGGTGTGTCGCCTTGCATCAATAAGGTATCTGGTGCTAGCTTGTTCCGAATATACGCACACAGCGCAGGAGTAGCCACAACAGAACCGTTGACCAATACATTGCTAATGGCAAAATTAGTGGGGTATTTATTGGATAAATAAGCAACTGTTGCGTGGCAAGCAGCTTGCCCCCAATACTGTTCCCACTTCTCGCGAAGGGTTAAAATTCCCAAGCGCAATTCGGCAGTTGGGCGGGTGTAGGTTAGGGGTTTGAGCGCGCTGCGTTGCGCATCAAAAACGATCAGTTGGCTGGTTTTCATAAAAAAAGCGAGTTAAATAACACAAGAGCTCCAAAGTACGGATTTCTTGCGCATCTAACTCGCTTTTGTAATTTATTCTATTGGAATTAAGCGTTTTTTACTAGATAAAAACGTAGCGGGCAAACACGTAAAAGTGAATACTACATCCTCCCATAACAAAGAGGTGCCAAATCAAGTGGGCATAGGGAATGCGGTCTTCCGATTTGTAAAACACAATACCGATCATATAAACCAAGCCGCCAATGATCAAACTAACAAAGCCTCCTACAGGTAATGCGTGGTAAAGATAGTCACCCTGTATCGCGCCAATCCAAGCCATCGCGACAAACATCAAAATAAAAAACCAGTCGTAGCGACCTGTAAATTTAATTTTGAGCAGCGTCCCCACCAAAGCAATAGACCATTGTAGCGAGACCAAAGACCAGCCTATTTCTCCGCCAATCGTTAGGAGCAACAGCGGCGTGTAGTTGCCTGCAATAAAGAGGAAAATAGCACAGTGGTCTAAAATACGCAATTGTTTTTTGAGGCGTAGCGTTGTAGCGCCGTGGTAACTTGCTGAAGCAGCAAACAGCAATACCATTGTAAAGCCATACACGATGGCTGATTCTAAGGCATACGCCTGTCCGCTTTGCAGCGCCGCATACACCAAGTACAAGGCCGCAAAAAAAGCGACAATGGCAGAACCACCATGTGACCAAGTATTGAGCCATTCCTCACGGTTACTGCGACTGGGCAGTTCGGGTAATTTGGGCAACAAATCCTCCAATTCTAGTTCTAAATCCAACTCTATGCCTTCGGGCAATCCCTGTCCTTCCCATTCATTGATCTCTCTGTAATCTTCCATGCTGCTGCTTTTTTCGTATGGTGTAGTAGCTATTTTCGTTCGTTGTAGAGGTAGGTTGCCTATCCGATCCATCGGGATGGGCACTTTTAACCTGCCTTGTTTAGTGGTAATCTATTTAAATACTACAAATACCGAACCCGTTTGGTTGCTTGGTAGCCATTGAACTTTTGGGAGCGGTTCCTTTTCTTGTATTTAAGGGCTTTTTTGTAATTCTTTGCCTTAGAAAACGCAAAAAAAAAGTCTTTCTGAATAATCAGAAAGACTTTGAAGAGCGAAAAACGAGATTCGAACTCGCGACCCCAACCTTGGCAAGGTTGTGCTCTACCAGCTGAGCTATTTTCGCTTGTTTAAAGAACAATAACGTAGTGTTGTTTGCTCCTTGTGGATACAAATATAGAGCGTTTTGGAAAAACTGCCAAATTTTTTCTCTTTTTTTTTGCGGCTTATCCTTCTCAAAAAGTCCTTTAAAACGCTTAAGAACGTCAGTATCAAAAAAATAGACGCTCTAAAAAAAAGCAAAAAAACTTGACCGTGCTGTATATTCTATCCGTTAGCACTATTCGTTAGCAGATTTATTTCACTTTTAGCGTGTCGCCGCACTCCTTACACTCGTGCAAAGCCGTGTTGTTATTGAACTTAGCAAAGGTCTCGGGCAGCTGTTTTTCAATGTTGGTTAGCTTGAAATAATCCTCGTGCAATTGGTGGTTGCAAGATTCACAATACCACTGAAAGCCATCGGTATGTTTTTCGGGATCACGAACGTGTTCAATGACAATACCAATGCTCCCTGCCGTGCGTTGTGGGGAATGCGGCATTTTAGCAGGCAACACAAAAATTTCGCCCTTCATTGATGGGAATGTCCCGTGGCTGCCCCTCGTCAATTACTTTTAAGACCATATCCCCTTTCACTTGGTAGAAAAATTCAGGGGTTTCATTATAATGATAATCCTTGCGGTTATTCGGCCCACCGATCACCATAACAATATATTCTGACCCAGGAAAAATTTCCTTGTTACAAACGGGTGGCTTTAGGTGATCTTCGTTCTCCTCAATCCATTTCAAGAGGTTGACAACATTAAACGCTTGCATAGTGGTGTTTTTTTGAGTGATACTAATTAGAGGTAAGTAAGCTGAATTCTTTTAAACGATTACTGATACCCCTTAATCGATGGTTGCCATGACTTTTAATTCGATGGCAATCGGGGTAGGCAGACAATTGATTTCGCAAGTCGTGCGACAGGGTTGATTGTCTTTAAAATACTCGGCATAGAGGCGGTTGTAGGTTTTAAAATCGTCTTTCATGTTGGTTAAAAAGACTGTTACATCAACAATATTGTCCCAGCTCGACCCGCAATCCTCTACAATAAAACGCACGTTTTCAAAAACTGCACGGCATTGCGCTTCAATGTCGTACTTTGTGATGTTGCCCTCGGCATCCAATTCCACGCCTGGAATACTCGTTTGCCCCAACTGCCGCGGTCCAACGCCCGACAAAAACAGTAAATTGCCGACTTGCGGGCATGGGGATAAGCGCCAACAGCTTTGGGCGCACGGTCAGAGTAAAGTAGCTCTTCTTTTTTTGGTAACATCTGTTGTAATAATTAGAGTGATGGAGAAGGGTTAAAATAAGATTTTTCTAGTTGATTGGTGCGTATTGCGAGGCATTTTTAATAAAAGCTTTATCGGCTTAGGTCATTTTTTAGAAAATGATTTTCTTGGCCGTTGTCTTAACCTTTGTTATTCTTTTACTAAAAAAACACGACTTATGACACGACAAGATTTTTGGTCAATTATCGAAGCCACTTGGAATAGGGCTCCTGAATGGAAGGAAAAACGCCGCCAAGCCTTAGAAAGTAACGATTATGCTTTACTACAGCAACTAGACGGTGCCCTCAACAGCAACCTGCTCGGTGCTTATACCGACCAACTTAAACAATTAGACCAAGACGCTCTAACTGCGTTTATTCAGCATTTGGAAGAACGAATTTACCATATTGATCGCGCAGAAATCCAGCGCTACACTGATGGTTCGGACGATGGTTTTCTCTACTGCCGCTGCTTTATCGTAGGCATGGGGGAGACTTATTATAATAAAATAGACCAACAACCTGAATTAGCAGCGATGGATTTAGAAGCCGAAAGCATCGGTTTTGCAGCTTATCAGGTATATGAAGAGCGATTCGGAGAAGAATTTGAGCGCTACAAACATCACTCCATGGAAAGCTGTTCTAATGAAGCAGGTTGGGAAGGGAATTAAATAGGGTCAATTATAACTTCTTCTAATACTTAATACAAACATTCTTAGGCTCCGTAAAAAAGTCCAATGCTTCAAAACCGCCCTCGCGGCCTACCCCAGAAGCTTTGACACCGCCAAAAGGCGTACGCAAATCGCGCAAAAGCCAGCAATTGACCCAAACAATGCCTGCGTGTAGGCGTTGTGCCAAGCCTGTAGCACGTCCCACGTCATTGGTCCACAATGTTGCCGACAAGCCGTATACCGTGCTGTTGGCGTAGGTCAAGACCTCTTCTTCCGTATCAAAAGGCATAATTGTGACCACAGGCCCAAAAATTTCTTCTTGGTTGGTGCGGCAGTCGTAAGACAAGCCTTCAATGACCGTTGGGCGCATAAAATAGCCTTCGGAACAACGGCCTTTGAGTTGAACGCGCTCCCCACCAGTGAGCACTGTGCCGCCTTCCTCCTTGGCTAAGGCTACATAAGACAAGACCTTTTCCAAGTGGGCTTTCGAAACCAACGCGCCCATGCGCGTGGTTTCCTTTAAGGGATCGCCGACCGTCATGTGGTTTACTTTTTCTACAAAATCCTCCTTGAAACGCTCGTAAATGGCGCGCTGCACAAAAATCCGAGAGCCACACAAGCAAATTTGTCCTTGATTGGCAAAAGAAGACCGCACAGTTGTGCGCAGCATTTCATCATAATCACAATCGGCAAAAATGATGTTGGGGTTTTTCCCCCTAGTTCTAAGGAAAGTTTCTTAAACATGGGAGCGGCCGTACGGGCAATGTGTTTGCCTGTTTGCGTGCCGCCTGTGAAGGAAATCGCCACCACATCGGGATGCTCTACGATGGCATTGCCTGCCTTTTGGCCGAGGCCGTGGACAATGTTTAAAACGCCCGCAGGCAGTCCCGCTTCTTGACACAAGCTCAGAGAGTAAGTACGCCGTCATTGGAGTCACTTCGGAGGGTTTGGCGACCACACAATTACCTGCGGCCAAGGCAGGGGCGATTTTCCAACTAAACAAATACAGCGGCAAATTCCAAGGCGAAATACAGCCCACTACTCCCAGCGCATCCCGCAACGTATAGTTGATGGCTTGGTTGTTCATGGCGTGTGCTTTGCTAGAATAATGCTCTATAGCCGTTCCATAAAAATGAAAATTACTCGCGGCGCGGGGAATATCCACCATTCGCGCCAAGCTCGTCGGCTTCCCGTTGTCCGTCGCTTCGGCCAGCGCCAAGCGCTCCAAATTTTCCTCAATCAAGGCCGCCAAACGCGTCAAGATCTTCCCGCGTGCTTTAGCGGGCAAAGTCGACCATTCAGGAAACGCCGCTTTGGCAGCGCGTACAGCGGCTTCTACATCCGCCTCGTCCGAGTCGGGAATTTTAGCATAGATTTCTCCTGTGGCCGGTTCGTAGTTGTTGAGGTATTGGCCGCTTTTGGGTGTAACCAATTCGCCGTTGATGTAATTTTTTAGGAATAGCATAGTGTGTGGTGTATAGTGCCCATTTCGACTTCGCTCAATGGGCCTGTTCGTTGCTTTTTACAGCTCTTTGGAGATGGTGTTTGCGCTTTGCCTATTTGTTGTTTTTTATGATTTATGCTTTATAGGTCATTTCTAAGGGTGCCCTAGCAAAGTGCTTTTTTACTATTATTTCTAGAAATTGCTGGTCCTGCTCATCAAAAGCGGCAGCTTCGGCACTGTCCAAGTCCAAGACGGCGATCAATTGCCCAGTGCTGTTGTGTACGGGCACTACGATTTCCGAGTTGGTGCGGCTGTCGCAGGCCAAGTGCGCGGGATCCGCGTGGACATCCTCTACAATTTGTGTTTGCTCGGTACTGGCGGCGCGGCCACAAATGCCCTTGCTCAAAGGGATGTGCAAACAGCCCAAGGTGCCTTGGTATGGTCCAACCATCAATTGCCCTTGGTGCATACAGTAGAATCCTACCCAAAATACATAGGGCAAGTGCTCGTTTAAGACACAACTGATCGTCGCCATTTTCATAATGGCCTGTTGTTCTCCTTCCAAAATCGCGTCTAGTGCTTGTAAAGCCGCTTGGTACGCTTGTTCTTTGTTGGTAAAAGTGGCGGTTGGCGTTGCCTGCATGGTTGTTTGTTTTTGTCGTCATTACTGCTTTCCCCAAGGTAGCACTTTTTTAAAAATCCTTCCCTATTTTTTTATTGGAAGAAGAAAAGCCACACAAAGTTTGCATTTTAATTACAATCGCGTATCTTTGCCGAGCTACAACGCACTACATCTTTGCCCAGGTGGTGGAATTGGTAGACACGCCAGCTTGAGGGGCTGGTGCTCGTATAGGGTGTGCAAGTTCGAATCTTGTCCCGGGCACAATGTTTTAGAGAGTCATTCTGAGTAATCAGAATGGCTTTTTTGTTTTGGTGGATAACTTTTGATCACTTTTTTGACAATCATGCCAGTATTTGCCCTGTAAAGACCGCATATTGAGCATTGGGAAAAATCACTTTTCTGTATCCACTTATGCGCGTTCTCGTTGTGCGTTCTCGTTGGGCGTTCTCGTTGTGCGTCTCGTTGCGCGCGTTCTCGTTGCGCGCGTTCTCGTTGGGCGTTCTCGTTGCGCGCTCTCGTTGCGCGTTCTCGTTGCGCGTTCTCGTTGGGCGTTCTCGTTGCGCGCGTTCTCGTTGGGCGTTCTCGTTGCGCGTTCTCGTTGCGCGTTCTCGTTGGCGCGTTCTCGTTGGGCGCGTTCTCGTTGCGCGTTCTCGTTGCGCGTTCTCGTTGGGCGTTCTCGTTGCGCGTTCTCGTTGCGCGCTCTCGTTGCGCGCTCTCGTTGCGCGCTCTCGTTGCGCGCTCTCGTTGCGCGCTCTCGTTGCGCGCTCTCGTTGCGCGCGTTCTCGTTGCGCGCGTTCTCGTTGGGCGCAATTGCAATTGCGCCCAACGAGAACGCGCGCAACGAGAAAAGATAAACTCCTTCTTTCTTCGAAAGTCCTTTATAAAGCAAGCGCAATCACACCAACAAACGCAGATAAAACCTCCTAGCGACAAAACTCTCCCAAGCGCCGCAAAAAGGCTTTGTTCAATGGTGTGGGGGTACCGTCGTCCTCGTGGGTGTAAT
Source organism: uncultured Saprospiraceae bacterium (assembly GCA_963837355.1). GTDB lineage: Bacteria > Bacteroidota > Bacteroidia > Chitinophagales > Saprospiraceae > Aureispira. Next base: position 275,519 of record CAWIMY010000003.1, read on the forward strand.
AGGTCGTCATGGTTAGTGTTTTTAGAGACAACACGTCATAGTCTCCTAGCGCAGCATAATGCGTCCCCCTGTCCTCGCGTGGAAAAAAAGTAACCGTTTCGTCGTCCCAATCAAAGCTTATGTCTAGGTAATAATACTTATCATTGCCCATATACATCATTCCTCCTTCACTAATACCATTGGTTAGGGAATAATAAGAAGCATTGCCGCCATTGTACAGCGCCAACAGGTAGTCGCTACAACTGCAAATACGGTCGCCTTTATTGCCGTGGGTAATCAAGTCCGATTCTTGGGTAATTAACCAAGTGCCGTCTTTTTGTTCCACCAAACTCAACATGCTAATGAGTTTTTCCTTTTTGGAGTCCTGCCCATACTCCTTTTCAAAATACACCTCCTTGGTGTGGTAGTAGGTTTTAACGGTTCTCACTTCTTTTATGGCTTGCCGAAAGTCGGGGGCTTTTTCCAAGGCTTTTCGCTTGCGCGCCAGACACTGGGCGCGGCTTATTTTGTCTTTGTAATAATAGACCTCTTCTGCATAAAGCGCCTCCAACGCGGCCCAATTGCGGTCGTTAATGGCCGCGCTCCATGCCTGCACCGCCTCCTCGGCCTTGGTGTAAGAACGGGCTGCCTTGGAAGTACTGGGTATAAAAGTAGCCGATTGGGTAGCGTCTTGATTCGGGTTGTTACAAGCTAGTAGTAATAAGCAGCTCGTTAAAATAGAGAAATAGCGCATTTCTTTGGATTTTCGTGAAAAGTGGCGTGTTCTCTAATATACTATTTTTTTACAAATTAATTAGCCGATATGAGTTTCAATAGTCCTTTTCTCGTGTAGTCCTTTTCTCGTTGGGCGCAATTGCAATTGCGCCCAACGAGAAAAAGCTCCAACGAGAAAAAGCTCCCCTCCCAAAGGGAGAGAAGCTTCATAAGTTTATAAATACACTAAAAAAAACCTAGCGCTACAGCGCAGCCAAACCAGCGGCGGCAACGGCATGGTCATTCTCAACGCTACTCCCGCTCACACCAATACCTCCAATCACGGTGCCGTTGGCATCGGTAATAGGAATACCGCCTGGAAAGGTAATCAACCCGAGGTTAGAATGCTCAATGTTAAAGAGCGGTTGCCCAGGTTGAGAGAGCTCGCCAATCTTGCCCGTAGGCATATCAAAGAAACGCGCCGTTTTGGCTTTCTTAATGGAAATGTCCAAAGAGCCGAGCCAAGCGCCGTCCATGCGACCAAAGGCCACTAAATTGGCGCCTGCGTCTACTACGGCGATGTTCATTTTGGCATCAATGGCTTGGGCTTTGGCTTGTGCCGCAGCGATCATTTTCTGAGCTTGTGCTAATGTTACATTCATTATTAGTGGAATTAGATAGTTGGGTGGATGGACAGAATTGTCTTTTAAGGGGACAAAATACGCGCGATATAGTTCTACGATTGGGGCAAAAAGACCTCTGCCATCATACAACGAACACTGCCGCCACCTAAGGTTTCAATGGTCGGAATCGGACTAGAAAGTAACGTCGTGTGTTCCTCCAACACCTGAACTTGCGTCGCGGTCAAACTGCCGCGCGCTTGCTGAGACAGCACCAAAAAAGTAGCGTCTTGGCTGTTGCGCACTTGCAGCATATTCCCCGCAAAGGCTTGTATCTGTGCCCATGTTAGCGGTACCACGGTCTTGTTCGTCTGTTCAAAAAGCGCCAATAACCGTTGGCGTTCCTCTGCCTTTGGCAGGCTTTCTAAACCAATCACTACAAAATCCTCCCCGAGTGCCATCAGCACATTGGTATGATAAATGGCTTGCCCTTGATCGTCTACTGCATCGAATAGCACCTTTTGATACCCATAATGGGCACAAAATAAGTCCACCGCCACTTCATGGGTACGAACACTGCGACACGCATAACAAAGCTTATGAACACGGTCCAACAGTAAACTTCCTGTTCCTTCTAAAAAAATATGCTCCGCCTCCAAATGTTCTAAAGAAAAGCGTTGGGTATAGCCAAATTGCGCTTGTAACTGCGCGACCAAATCGGCGCGGCGTTCCAAACGGCGATGGGGGCTCCACATCGGATAAGTCGCTAAGCTTCCATTTTCATGAAAAGAAATCCAATTATTCGGAAAAACCGCATCGGTTTTGACAGGCAGTTCGCTGTCTTCTACTACCACTACTTGAATGCCTTTACTGCGCAAAAGCGCTACTAATTGGTCGAATTCGGCTTGTGCCTGTTGGCTAATCTCCTTGCTTGTTTTACCGCTAATTTCTTGTTGAAAGGCGTTATTGATCGCCGTTTCTTTGTTGAATCCAAAATTGGCGGGGCGAATCATAAGCAGTTGAGCAGTGGTTTGTTGAGGCATTGTTGTTTGTTGATGAATTACTTGGGTTTGTTCTAATCGTTTAATAAGGCTTCTATTTTAGCCAAAATACGCTTTCTTATCTTCGTCATCTATCAATTTTTCCTGTTTAAAAAACACGTCTCTGATATTTATTTGAGGCGTTTTCTTTACCTATATTTATTTTAACAAGACATATAATATCTGCCTTTACATGATAACAATAGACCTTTAACTAGCTTCTGCCATAGTGTTTATTTCTCCAATAATACGCTAACCAACTCTTTTCCCACGGCTACCATATCTTCCTCCACACCCACCGCCAATTTGTGTAGCGTTTTTACCGTATACCGCGCGTCTACTTCTAGCGCAAAGCGCTCCAACAAAGCGGCACTAGGAATTCCCAAACCGTAGACATGCCAGCCGCCATTCTCTGCATAAAGCTGTACTCCTTTGTCCAATTGCAGGCAACTCGATTCGCGGTTGCGCCCATAGACCAAACCTGCTGTTTGGCCGAGTTCCTGCGCCAACGCCTCGACATAGACGTTGATATGTGGACTTTTGAGGGTTTTACCTAATATTTTTTCGATGCGGTAATCGTTTGCAGCAGTGCTAAAAAAGGCAAAGGAAACGCGGTTTGCTTCGCTCTCTAAGATACTTGGATAACGAAGAAAGGCGCGGCACCAAGGCGCAAGACAAACCGATGAGGCGGCCTTTTGAATACGAGCTTCTAGTGTTGGACGGATTTCAGAAAGTGGTGTCGCAGCCAAGGCAGTCAATAAGCTCGTCAAGGCCGTGCGCACACGGGGATCGCGAGCGCGTAGAATGCGCCCCCAGCGTCGTCCTTTTCCAAAGTACCACGCCCAGCCCAAGGCCGAGCCAGCAATCTTTTGGGCATAGTTGCCAGCTGCGAGCAAGGCGCGCGCACAAAGCCCCTCATCTAAAGCGCCCTCTTTTTTGGCAGGCCAGAGGTAAAAGAAGACGTCTATTTGACGTTCTAAATCCTCTACAGAAAGGTGCTCTAGATCAAAATTGTGCAAGGCTCCCCGCAGCAAAGGATGGTCTTCTAGCTGTTGGATAAGAGGTTGGTAACGGTTGTCTTGTCTAATCAACCGCCCTTTGAGCAATTCGTGGTCGACGGCACCACGCGTAACTATAGGGGCTGCTTTGGAGGCAGCCAAATGGGAATAAAGGTGTTTTTTGGCAAAGCAATAGCGAAAACTTTGTAGGAGGCCGTGGTAGCCATTCTCGCGCAAACTTGGCAGCCATTCGTCGCGATTGGGCTGCTCCAAGCTCCAAGTAATATTGCGGCAGACGCGAAAAAAATCTAAGAACGATTGATTACTCGACAGCCTTGGTTGCGCTCGGTTAGAACCTTGCGCCTGAAAATAGAAGACCGCAAACAACAGCAAGCGCGCACGGCTGTGAAAGCGCCGCTGCTCCAAACAACGCGCAAACAAATTGACATCCGTTGTCAACAAAGGAACGCCCTCTTGTTTAATAACCCCCTCAAAAAAGTCTTGTATACCTGTGGGGCTTTCCGCCAAAGTATTGGCAATCAGATGCAATACTTGCGACAGCAAGGCCAAGTGTTGTGGTTGTTCTAACAACACTAAGGCTTGTTCTTCGCCTGCGATAACGCACGTCGGCTTCGCTTTCCCAATAGAACAACAAGGGTAGAAAAAAATCAAAAAAGCGCATAAACGCCTCGTCGTAATCTACCGTCGAAGCGTTGGCTCAGTTGCCAAAAAGCATCGTTCCAAGCATTGTCCAGATGGTAAAAAAACTGCTGTACAGCGGCGGCTTCTCCTTGATAATGCGCATGCAAATGTTGGCTCAAAGCCGCTTTAAAATTCTCAAAAGGCGTTAAAGGCCGCCCCCGCGAATTCATCTTGATGTACAAATCATCCGTCAATTGCCAATCGTCCAAATTCAACCATTCAAACTGTAAGTAATTCTTAGTAAATAAAGCCTTGTAACAGCGTTTTCTATCTTCATAAAAATAAACGTGCAACGCCTGCAACATGTGCAACATAGCGCGCACCGTAGGGTCTTGTTCCCAAGACGAATAAAACCAACTGCAATCCCTCAAAAAATCTTTTAAACTGCCCTTTAATTGACGTGGTCGGGTCTCCAAAGCCGCTGCACTCACCAAGGCTTGGCAAAACTCCTGCGCGCTAGCTCGGGTGGCATAAGAAAAACGCGGGCGACCATCCGCCAAGGAAAAACGTTGCTGAAAGGCGCTAAAACTCGCTTTTCCATGAGCAAAAGCCAAGTACCAATGTAATAGAAACAAGGTGGTCAACCGCTGTTGCCCATCTATTGGCACAAAAGCACAGCCACGTGGCGAGGGCTGCAAGTTGCCATAAACAAAATCCAACTCTAGGCGCGTTCCCTCCGACAAAGCCTTATGAATAGCCGTCAAAAAGCCCTGCCGTACCCGCTCCGCCTTTGGACGGCCTTGGGCATAATCGCGCTGGATAGCGGGGATTTCAATGTAAAAATCCGTCGCCTGCTCTAGCAATTGCAATAAGGTAAAATGACTCCCCGCTCCCATTCGTGGCGTAGTTTAAGAAGGTTCAAAGAACAGTTGATTCAAGTCTAACGCTGCCTGCAAGGCCTGCTCGACATCTTCCATATCGGTCGCTGTCCATTGCAACATATTGTCTAGTTTAGAACTGTAGGATTTTAGAAAAATATTTTTGGTGCAAGGCAACACGTAGGCTCCCATGCTGTCTTGACGAATGATTTCTTTTCGCTTGACGGGGAAAATGGCGTTTTTATAACGGCGGTTGGTACTGCGGTCGAGCAAACAAAGGTTGCCAATACGATGCAGGTCTTTTTCTGAGTAGTCCTTGCCATCAAACTGCTCCAAAACGTGTTCGTAAAAATCCCGAAAAGTAACTTGGTCAAAAGGGGCTTTCAGTAAACGACACAACTCATTGTACAATTCCTGTAACGTAGCTTCTAGCACGAGTGTCCCGTGTATGGTTTCAAAAACAGTTTGGGGTTTGCCCGATAAAAATTCCCATAAGCGCCAGAGCCACAAGCGTTGGGTGTTTTCAGTCGTTGGCATATCAGAATGCGCCGAGCGAATGTGTTCAATGTCCCAATCGGCTTTTTTAAATTCGTCAAAGCGAAACCGCGAAGCGGGCAGCGCTTGGCGCAACAGCGTCACGATATTAAACCACAACAAACAACAGCGTTCTTTGTCGTTGTCTTTGCTATAGCTCAACTGCGCTAAGTTGGTTTCCAAATGATCTTCGATCACGTTCAACAATTGCGCTTCAAAGTCCGACTTGTGCCCGACTTTTGACCAGCGTAAAATATCGGCCAGCTGTACTTCAGCAAGTCGGTCGGTTAATAAAAACCCGATGTAGTGGTACAAACGGCGGTCGTTGTACCAATCTTGGAAACGCAAAAAATAGCGCTTGACGCGCTGCCAATTGGCCTCCAAATCAGGCTGTTTATTAAAAAAGTGATTGAAGGTCAGAAAAATATACAGGGCATCTTCTCTAGGGACATCAATCTTATTTTGATCGCTGTCGTTGATGTCATTGGCGACTAAATCAAAGATAAATTCAATGCGGTGTTCCAGTTCTTTCTCATCATTAGATAAAAAATACCAAAACTGATCGTCGTACAATTGGTTCTCAATTTGCTCCCATTCCAAAGCAATTTTATGGCGCAACAAGCGCTCGTCTGGCGTTAACGCCTCTCCTCGATCTCCCATAAAAAGCGCCTTGACCAACTCGGCATTGGTTAAGCGGATTTTACCGCTATTGAGGCGTTGAAAGGCTTCGCGCGCATCGGTTTCGGGAGCCAAGCCACACCAAATCACTTTGGTAGCAACCAGCAAGGTTTGCTCAAAAGCAGGCAAGCAAGCACGGTTTTCAGCCACCTTGAAAAAGCGGTCGATGGTAGCATAAGCCACCGTCATGTGGTAAAAATCAATGTTGGTTTGGGCGTGGGGGGCGCTAGAGGAATGTTGTATTTGTTGTAGAAAAGCGAGGCTTTGTGGACGGGTTTCGTATTCTAACGAAAAAGTATTGGGAATGGAATTGTTGTTATCTCGTTGCTGCAAATAGCGCAAGAGCAGCAATAGGGTGGTTAAACGCTGCTGTCCGTCTACTAATTCATAACTTTGGTGGGGGCAATTGGGAGCTTCGCACAGACGAGGATCGTCGGCAGCTAGGGCTTTGGTGACAATGGGTTGCAAGCAATACATCCGAGTGCTGGAAGCAGGCTGCTGCGCGGCAAATTCGCACAAATCTTGTAGCAACTCCCAAACATTGCGCGCGGTCCAGCGATACCCGCGTTGGTAAGACGGCACGAAAAAGTGATAGCCTTGATCCAATTCTCCAATGGCTTTTATAGCTAGCATACCTGCATTTTTCAAGCTAGACGTAGTATCAGGAACACATACTATTCCAAGCATTATCCATAAAAAAAGCGACCAGTGGGGAAAACAGGCCGCTTGTATCCATTCTTAGAGAGGGCAAATTATCCCAATAATTTGCGCGCTTGTCGGCGAACAATTTCGGTAGTAACACCATAAACAAGGTGCCCAATAAACTCATTGATTACAAATTCGGGGCGGTTTTCAGTGGGCCAAGGCTCCATGGCAAATGCAGGCAACACCGAACCGTGGGTTCCGCCATACAAAGCCGTGCCCATTAAGCTACCAAATCCAGAGGCGGCAGCGGGGTTGCGCTCTACCGATAAGCCGTACAAAGCGCCCGTCATCAAACCAAAAGCCCAATGTATTTTTTGCTCCATCGGCTTTTTTTCTTCTTTCTTTAAACCCGTGCCATCGTCCATGCGCGAGACTCGATCGGCCAACACTACGGGAGGTGAGTCGGTTGTTTTTTTGCGTACAGGCAATACCTTTTCTATTTCTGATTTAATTTTGGTTGCGACAGCGGCACCAATGACACCCGCAATAAGTCCTTTGGCTAAATTCTTTTGCATTTTGCTCAATTTTGGTGAAAGAAACGTGCTTCTTCTTATACAACGGTTCTTAGCATCCAAAGTTTGATACAGGAGCGCTTTTTTGAGGAGGCGTGTTCTACAAGCGTTGATTCGTATAAAAACTAGGATCTTGTGGCAGGCTGGCAAACAGTGGTTTACAATACACAATCCTCAGATCGTCTAACGCAAAATCGTTGCCTCCTGCCGTAGTATTGCCATTCACCAAACGCAAGGTAACAGTAGTAGTATTTCTACCAGAAACCCAAGATTTTGAAAAGCGGTGCCAATCGGTGGTATTTTGTAAGGCTTTGACGCGTATGGTAGCGTGTTCGTTGATGTACAAGGTAAGATCCGCAGGATTGCTCGGAGTAACAATTGTTTTGAGGTGGCCTTCCAAGGCATAAATTCTATCGGGCAAGACCTCTACGGTTTGCGCCCACACCGTCTGCCCTGCTAGGGTAGCGCCATTGACCACCAACATCAAGCTGTTGCCCGTACTGTGGTCTCCAAAATTGGGAAAATGGGGATGTACTTTATTGGGATTGTCGGTGAGCGCAAAGCGCCCTTCAGGAAAAACATCGTTTACGGTGAAGGTGTAGTCACTGGTAAAGCCGACATAGCCGTGTTGAAAGGTTCCATTGGTCAATAGATCTGTGGGCATTGGCTCGTAGTTGTCAGGGCATTGGCCTAGCAGTTGAAAATGCCCTAAAGATAAAAAAAGTAGGGTGATGATACTCCTCATGTTTGGTTGATTAAGCTAGTTAAGAGCGTGTTAACAAATTCACTACCAAAATAATACCAAGTGAGTACCCCTCTACCTTATATAGAAAGCGTCCTCCCAAACTAGTGTTGGAAGGACGCTTCTTGTAGATGGTTGAAAATGAAACCCCTACTCGGCATTCTCATTGCTCAAACGGCTATTATCCATCGGTTCTACGCCGCCTTTTTTCTTGTCTTCGTTTCCTATTTTATTGGATTCTTCTTGCTCGCGCTCGCGGCTGTTGCGTTTTTGTTGAGAATCGTTGCTGCGGGTACTACGGTCTTGTTGATTCTGTTCGTTTTGATTCTTGTTAGACATGTGTGTGTAGTTTTATAGTATTAATAATAAATTATCATCTAATAACTTGACTACAAGCTATCTTACTGACACTTATAAGACAACGCATAAGGTCTTTTTGTTCACGCAGCAATCTTTTTTTGTAGTAATAAAATAGTTTATTAACTTTTCTTTGACAACTTAAAACTTGTCTTTTCTGCTAAAAATGTTGTTGATAAAAATCGACAATCCGCTCATCGACCATGACATCCTGCGGGCGCAAAGGGCGGCGCAAAACAATGCCTTCTAGGGTGCGGCAGCGACTCAGAGCGACATACGTTTGTCCAAATTCAAAGGCACCTTTACCCATGTCAATAATCACTCGATCAAAGGTTTTTCCTTGGCTTTTGTGGATGGTCATTGCCCAAGCTAAACGGAGAGGATATTGGGTAAAGGTACCGATTTTTTTGGTCTCTACGGTTCCTTGATCCGTTAGGTCATGTTTGATAACTTCCCACTCATAAGGCTCCACGTCAATGTAGCCAATGGTGCCGTTGGGTTGGAGCAAAGCCACTTTGATACTGTCGTGGGTGAGGTCGTGAATTTGCCCAACACTGCCGTTGACATAGCGTTTCTTTGGGTCATTTTTTAGGAACATGACTTGCGCGCCTACTTTGAGGTGCAGGGGAGTTTCGGCAGGCAGTGTAGTAACGGAGCCTGTTATTTTGGCTAAGTAGGAATACGTTTCGGTGTTCAGCTCGGCTAATTTTTGTACGTTAATTTCATTGACTTCTGCATTGCGCGCAGACAAAATCACGTAGAAATCTTCGTCTTCCAGCTCGGCTTCGTGGCGCTCGTTCAACTCGTTAAACTCTTCTTCATCCATTCGGCGCAAGCGAATGGCATCCAATAAGCGAATAAAGTGGCGGTTCTCTTGGCGATACACTTGGCGCAATTCGATCATCTGAATTTCTAATTCTTTGGATTGAAACACCTTGGCGGAAAAAAAGTAAGGGCTCTCGTACTGGTAGTGAAACATCGCGCGCTCTTCGTTGGAGGCAATAACAGGCGGCAATTGGAATAAATCCCCAAAAAAGATCATCTGTATGCCCCCAAAAGGCGCAGGATTTCCCGTATTGACGCGTAGAAAAAAGTCAATCTGCTCCATCAAATCGGCGCGTACCATAGAGACTTCATCAATCACAATTGCCTGCAAAGCCTGAAACATACGACGGTTGCGGCGCACGCGAATTTCCTCTTTTTTGAGTGGGCGAGCGGGAAAGCCAAAAAAGGAATGGATGGTTTGCCCTTCTATGTTGAGCGCGGCAATGCCTGTTGGTGCCAAGACTACAATTTTTTTACGGGTATGCGCGCGCCAAAAGCGCAGAAGTGTAGATTTCCCTGTTCCTGCTTTGCCTGTGATAAAAAGGCACTTTCTAGTGCGCTCCATATCGTTTAGAGCGGCTTTAAAATCTGGATTGAGATCGATGCTGTCTTTGTTCAACGTTATTTGGTTTTGAAGAAGGGGTTGCCCTCTCAGTTTAGAAGCCGTTCAGACGACTTCTATATTCACTTGTCTATACAACCCCTAGCGCGGCTAAGGGTTTAAAAGGCGAAGCATGACTTCCAAAAGTGGCAAAAAAGCGATACCTTACCAATGCTCTATGCCTTTTTTTTTAGTTTGTTTTCAATTTTTATCATAAAGCTACGATTGGATTTCTTTCTTATTCTGATTGTTTCCTAATTCTTTGTCATGCGAAATGCTTACTTATTTATACTTTTGTGGAGTTTTTTTTCTTGGAATGTGCAAGCTCAATACGACCACGAAACTATCCTACCTGGAGAAACAGGCGCTACGTTACTCACTAATTTGCGCTTAGATTACAAACCCACGATTATAGCTAGTTATGACGCGGCGCGTGATAATATGTTTCGTACCATTTATGAAGAGGACGACACCGTCACTTGTGTGTATACAGGCATGAAACGCTACTTGCCGCCCAGTGCGTTAAGTCCGCGTACAGTTATGTTTGACAACAACAGTTCGGTGTCGATGAATACAGAACATACCTATCCACAAAGCAAGGTATTAAACGAAGCGGGTAAAGCCGATTTGCATCATATTTTTCCTACGCGAGCATTGGCTAATAATGGCCGCAGCTCCTCTCCTTTTGACAACATTCCCAGTGGCAATATTGACAAATGGTACTTGGGGACAACGGTACTTAGCTCGCCGCCACCTGCCGCTGATATTCCATTCTATAGTAAGCAAGAGAATAATGTTGCTTTTGAGCCCCGCGACGATTTCAAAGGTAACATTGCCCGCGCGATGTTTTATTATTATACCATGTACAAAACAGAGGCGGACGGCGTAGATGCTAACTTTTTCAACAGTCAAAAAAACGTTTTGTGCCAATGGCATTTGGATGATCCTGTCGATAGTATGGAGTGGGTTCGCACCTCTAGAATCGCTCCGTTTCAGAACAACCTCGTTAATCCTTTTGTTAAAGATTGTACGTTGCCCAACCGCTGCAACTACTGCGTACAAACCTGCACACCGCCTAACCGCATTAGCCGCCAAGAGGATTTTGGGTCTTTTGTTACTGGACAATGCTCCTAACCCTGTGGCGCAACAAACACAATTGAGCTACCAATTGGATCGCCCTCAAGAGGTGACGTTTGTAGTTTATAATCACTTGGGGCAAGCGGTGCGCACCTTGGTGGTCGCCGAAACACAGCCCGCAGGAGCTTACCACTATAATTTTGCAGTAGAAGCACTGCCTAGTGGCTTGTATCATTACAGCATTACGGTAGGTCAATCAGGCCGTAGCGCCACTTTTTCTAAAACGATGCTTATTGTGCAGTAACAAGCATTCCTATTGTTAATAATAAAAAACAAAATCAATCATGCAACGCTTTATTTTCCTAACAAGTAGTCTATTTTTTATGCTACTACTAATGACAGCTTGTGGGGGCGATACGCCCGAGAATGCTTTTCCCAAACGCTTGCCCGTTGATGAACGCGCCAAAAAGCAACAAGTAGAAGCACTATCCGAACAATCGAAACAGGCTTCTATGGCTTGGCAAGAAGAGCGCGAACGCATTGATGCGATTCTTGAAAGTAACGGCAATTTCTACGCCACTGCGGATGGAGTAGATGAATTAACTAAAGAATATACGACTTATTACCTAGAAGAAGATAAAACTACCCCACTCAAAACGCGTTACATTTATAAAACAGGCTCTTTTGACCTCTTATATTGGTTGCCCAATGGGCAGCTTTGGTTGGAGCGCGATGGCTACGATTTTCTAATTAAAGACCAGAAAATCGTGCATTTGATGCGCGATGGACAAGTGGCCGAAGCGACCACCAACGAACGCCAAGAAGCCCTGAAAGTAGCGGCAATGGCTGCGGAGCAAGTGCAACCTGTCAATTATCCTCTCTAAGTAATTTAAAGATACCCCTTATGACTGTTTTGACGCTGGGTTTTTCGCCTTGTCCCAATGATACGTTTATTTTTGATGCGCTGATTCATGATCGAATAGATACCGAAGGACTGCATTTTGAAGTGCAGCTCGGTGATGTGGAGCAACTCAACCAAAAAGCATTTCGGGGCGAACTAGACATTACAAAACTCAGTTACCACGCCTACGCCCATCTGATTGAGCAATACGCCTTGCTCAACAGTGGCTCGGCTCTAGGCAATAATTGTGGCCCCTTGCTCATTGCCAAAACACCCCTCAATACGGCTAGCCTTGCCCAAACGAGCATCGCCATTCCAGGAACGTATACCACCGCCAATTTTTTATTGAGCTTGGCCTTTCCCGAGGCTCAAAACAAACAAGAACTTTTGTTTTCAGACATTGAACAAGCGGTCTTGGAAGAGCGAGTAGAGGCGGGTTTGATCATCCATGAGAATAGATTTACTTATCAAGATAAAGGCTTAGTAAAGCTGCTCGATTTGGGAGAATGGTGGGAGGGCAACACGGGCTTGCCCATTCCTTTGGGGGGCATTGTGGTGCGCCGCGATCATCCCCTAGCGCTGCAACAACGCATTGACCGAGTATTGCGCCGCAGTATTGAATATGCCTTTGCCCATCCGCAGGAATCCTTGCCTTATGTACGCAGCCATGCGCAAGAAATGGACACCGCAGTGATGCAACAACACATTGACTTATACGTCAATGATTATTCGATAGATTTAGGGCAAAAGGGACGACGCGCCGTGCAGCATTTATTTGATACGGCTATTGCGCGGGGTATTATTAGCGCCACAGATCATCCTATTTTTGTTCCTCTTGCTTCCTAACCCCTACTTATGTCCGAGGATACTTATCAAACCATCGCCGCCCCTGGCGAGGGCTTTTACAAGGAAAAAGGCAGTAAATTTATCGCGTACATCTACGAAGTGGATTCGGAAGAGGCGGTACGCGACTGCTTGGAAATCGTTCAACAACTCCACAACAAAGCCCGCCACCATTGCTATGCGTACCGCATTGGATTAACAGGCGACCGCTTTCGCGCCAACGACGATGGCGAACCCTCTGGCACCGCAGGACGACCTATATTAGGACAGATTGATAGTTTTGGCTTGACCAATGTACTCGCTGTAGTTGTGCGCTATTTTGGCGGCACTAAGCTCGGCACATCGGGGCTCAAACGCTCCTATAAAACGGCTACCCAAGATGCGTTGGAGCAAGCTACCTTGGTAGAACGCATTGTCGAAGATAGTTATGAAGTGGTGTTTGATTATGTCGCCACTAGTGACGTGATGAATTTCTTAAAACAGGAGGGCTTTGTGATTAAGAGCATGGATTATCAAGAAAAAACTACTCTACTAGTACAAGTTCGGCAAAGCGAAGCCGAGCGTTTTCAAGAAACATTAAACAAAATTATTGGTGTTAAGGTGAGCCTTAACGAATAAACGTTTTGTTTACAGCGTTACGACCTACTAGACAAACAACTACCCTACCTTCACGCGTTCCAACAAAATTTGCTGTTCAAATAATACCTTCAAACGGTTGTCATGCGTCACGATCAACAGCGTTGCGTTAGAAGCCTTGCTTTGCTCCAAGAGGAGTTGTACCACTTCGTGGCAGTTGTGGTCGTCTAGACTAGAAGTGGGCTCGTCGGCCAAAATCAAAACGGGATCATTGATAAGCGCGCGCGCGATGGCGACGCGTTGTTGCTCCCCTAAGCTAAGGTTTTGAGGCTTGGCGTGGAGCTTGTCCTCCAAGTTGAGGCGCTGTAGGAGGCTTTTTATTTTCGCGCGATCTTGGCGCTTACCTGCTAAGTATTGTGCAGTGAGGAGGTTGTCTTCTACGGTGAGGGCTTTGATGAGGTGTGCTTGTTGAAAAATAATGCCGATGTGTTGCCCGCGAAATTGATCCAATTCGTTGCCCGTGAGTTTGGTTAACTCTTGGTTATTAACGACAATAGAACCCGCTTGTGGAGCCATTAGTCCCCCTAATAAATGCAACAACGTTGTTTTACCACAACCCGATTGCCCTAAAATCAACCAATGGCTTCCTTGCTCGCAGTGCATGGCAGGAAATTCAAAACGCTGGTTGGGGCTGTACTGAAAGGTAAGTTGTTTGGTCTGTATCATAACGTCGTTGCTAGTTTCTATTTAGAATGGTAAAAGTACAAAAAAGGAGATGCCTAGTAGGCATCTCCTAGTATAAATTTATGGGGTAGTGCTCCTCTTGGAGATTAGTTGTTCTTCGCCAAATGATTGCTGAGTATGTTGCTCATTAAATAGGCAAAACTTTCTTCGTCGCTGTTCCATTGGCGTTGGGGGCCTGTGTGCTCATGGCAAATAACCCCAACCATTTTACTGTTGACAAAAATAGGCACGTCTAACATAGAATTGATTCCATTGGGTTTTAGATAGACTTCTGAGAATTCTGCGGTGCCAAAATGGGTATGGGCATTTTCTGCGGCTAACGTTCTGTTGTTCGCGATGGTTTTGAAGTAATTGGGAAAATCTGCTTCATATAGCACAGTTCCTTTTGAGTGCGTTGCTCTATCTCGCTCGTATAAATCTATACAAGTAACCCCAGATTCATCCTCGTTATACAGCCAAATACTCGCTCGATTGACTTCCAAGCTTTCTGATAAGACGGCTGTCACTTGTTGTGCGATAAGCTCGAAGTTATTGTTTTGCGATTGCGATAAAAGCACGTCTGAAAAGGCTTGAATATATCCTCTCAACCGCTTTACGGTATTTTTGGTAGTATCTTCTATCGTTACTTCTACGGTGTCTTGGTTCTTCTTATCAAACTCCTTGCTCATGGCTTCAAAACTTTTTTTCATGTTTTGAATATTTTCGATAGAGTCTTCCATTGATTTTGCTTGAATAGAAGAATTTTTCGAAAGTACTGCTAACCTTATTTTAGCGGGCAAACCTCCAATTTCATTTGCTTTCTGAAAAAAATCTAATAGTTTATCTCCCATTTTTCTGTTTCCTTTTAGGTTACTAATTTAATTTTCTATACGAATGTAGGGCTTTTCTGAAACGCTCTTACTTCTTACCACGCAAAAGGGCTATTTTACCCCGTTCCTTATTACCAAGGTATAAAAATCCTATCATAATAAAAAAAATAGCACAAACATCCTACTCAGATTCTTTGCTTTACCCCATAAAAAAAGCCTTTCTCACTCCGATCTTTCCATAAAGGAAAGGATTCAGAATAAGAAAGGCTAAAGACTAAAAGCAAAGAAAATTTACTCTACAATAATTTTCACAGTTTTTACAGCGTCTCCAATAATGAAGCGCGCTAGGTAAACTCCTGCGGGGTAATGGCTCAAATCCAATGCGTAGTTCTGTTGCAACTGCTCGCTTGGCTCAAACGCTTGTACCTGCTGACCCGTGATGCTCATCACACTCAACTGTACCGTCGCCAGCTCGCTCAAATTCAAGTTCACCCATACCAACCCAGAAGTCGGGTTCGGATACAACTCTAAGCTCGCAATGCTAGACAATTGGTTCACGCTGTTGGGCAATTGATAAGGAACGATCACGTCCACTACTTGCTGACAACCCGTCGTAATATCCGTTACCGTAACGGTATAAGTACCCGCTACCAATCCTGTCAAATCAGCCGTCGTTGCACCTGTATTCCAAACAAAGCCTAAGTTGCCTGATCCACCAGAAATGGTCAAATCAATTCCTCCTTGTGTGTTTAGAATCTCAGGATAAATACTATCTACGGTAACCACGATTGGCGTAGCCGCTACAATCGTAGCAGAAGCAGTTGTTGCACAACCATTCCCATCCGTAATCGTCACCGTCTGTACGCCTGCCGCTGCACCTGTTAAGTCTTGCGTCATAGCGCCGTTCGACCATAAGTAGGTGTAGGCAGGAGAACCGCCAGAAACGGTGATGTCGATGTTGCCACCATTGCCATCACAATCAATGTCCGTATTATCAATGTTTGCCGTCAAAGCCGTTGGCTCTGTGATTTGGTAATTCATTACGTACGCACAGTTAGAAGCGGTGCCATCATCAGTAATGGTTACGGTATAAAAACCACCGTTCAAACCGCTTACATCTTCTGTAGTTGCGCTGTTGCTCCAGTTGTAGCTGTAATGCCCGACGCCCCCTGTTACCGTTAAGTCAATGCTACCATCTGCTGCGGCACCACACGTAACATCGGCTATCGTGTTCGCTACAGTAGGCATAGGAGAAAGACTAACATTTACCGTATCCACATCGGTACAACCGTTGGCATTGGTTACGGTAGCATAGTAATCTCCAGAAACAGTAGCGTTATAAATGGCGGTTTGTGCGCCATCCTGCCACTCAATACTTGTCGCCGTAGAATTAGTAATGGTTGGGACAATTTCTGCGATAGAACCACCACAAGCGGTTAAATCAGCACCTAAATCCACATCAATACCAACATTATCGGTCGTTACGGTAATTACTTTGCGAGCAGAAGGACATCCGCGAACTTCCGCGTAGTAAGACGTTGTAGTTGCCAAGGCAGTAACGGTAAAGCTATTGCCTGTCGTAATTAAGTTGCCTCCTACTGGAGCATCATACCATCTGATCAAAGCAGGGCTATAACTAGCCGTAGCAGAAATAATAGCATCGCTACCAGCACATACCAAAGAATCTCCTGTTGCTGTAATCGCCGTTTGGTTATCTGGATTAATGGTCACTACAGTATTGATGGTATCATTAGAACGGTTGCCATCATTACCTGATGTAATAATTACTTGAATGTTGTAAGTACCTCCAGCAGAGGTATTGATACTCCCCATATTTTTGTTAATGGTCACACCAGGTGCCATTAGCTGTTGGGTCAAAGTAAAGCTTGCCGTAGCGTCTCCGCTAATGTTTACGGTAATCGGTACGTTTACGAGTAAGTTAGACCCTACGTTCGCAATCGCTACGACTACATCGTGGGTACCTTGTCCACAACCATCGGGAGAAACGACTTCTACGGCCATAGCATCGTTGGCAATAATAATGTGCTCGTCTGCTCCAATATCAGGGGCAGACCCCAAAGGACGCACATCTCCATTGATGTCATAAGTAATAGGAACGACTAAACTAGCATCGGCTGTATCGATAGCCAAAGAACCACCGAGGAAAAAGCCATTGACGAAGTTAGGATTACCCGAAACAGAGTTCGCATCGTAACCCGCAGCGCCTGTTGTTTGCCAATCTAATAAAGTGGCATAAGTCGTTGTTCCAAAACGCACAGCATCGCCTGAGCCAGAAACGTAGTACAAGTTGTTGTCCATAGCAGACATACTCACTGGATCCAACGTGTAGAAACAAGTTCCTGAACTCGTTGTCATGATGTTGTTTCTAAAGTCGATGTTGGACTGTTCGTCTAACCACATCGCCCGAAGACCTCCACTTAAGGTATTGTGATAAATGTAAATCTGGTCGGCATAAAGCAAGTACATCGCTTCACCGCTCGCACCTGAACCAATCATGTTATTAGCAATTAACCCCCCTGCTACATCATCTCCACCAAACGTACCAAATACGGCTAAGCCATAATCAGGTGATACGATGTTATTTTCGCGAATGGTAAAGTTTTGCACATCGTATAACTGTACCGCATCTGCTCCAGTGGCGATCAAATCATAGACGCTGTTACCAACAATCATCAAACTATCTTGCTCATCCGCGTAGATACCAAAGCTGTAGCTATCGTGGATTTCGTTGTTCATGATTTTGTTGTTGTCATTCTCTATGTTAGCAAGTCCTCCTTCTAAGTTAATACCAATATTTCCACCAACAATATCATTGTTGCGAATCATGGTGAAGTTAGCATTGTTACCCTCTGTTGTAGTACCCGCACTACTAGACGTATAGCTAGCAGAAGACAAGATACCTACCACGTTGGCAGTACTAGATAATAAAGACACCGTAATGTTGTTGTCTTCAATGGTGTTGTTGTTCGCTTCGTTGATTAATAATACTCCGTAACCAATAGTAGTACCCGTATTTTCAATCGTCAAATTCTTGAAGGTAACGTAGTCGGCGCCATCTAAAGTAATGGTAGCTCCCGTATTAAGGCCAGTACCATCGTGAGTGAGCATCACATCTGCTGGATCGTATCCGTCAAACGTAATGGTGTTCACCATACTAGCACCCGCTACTTCTCTAATAGTAATGGCACCATTGTAGGTTCCAGCAGCAATTTCAAAAGTAACCGCAGCATTCACCCCACATTCCTCTAGTGCCGCAATCGCATCGTCCATAGTAGGAAAATCCGAGTTGGGAGCACCAAGGGTATACGTGCCTGCTAAACCAGCACAAAGGTTTACTTCTAGCGTATCATTTTCAAAGCGCTCATCTACTACTCCATTAGGATTTTCTGTCCAGAACTTCAATTGCGTTGTATTCGCAGGCAAGTTCACGTTTGCCAAAATCATATCGGCGTTGCCACCAACAGGAATTGGGAACCCTGTATAAGTTGTAGAGATAGGTGTGTTACCGTTGATTTGCCAAGAGACATCAAAAGAAGTCAAGATGTTGGTACCGTAGTTACGGACATTCACTTCAATAGAAGAGAAACCAGCCGTGATCGGTAAACTTGGAGAAACCAACGTAGCTACACCAGCATCATTTTGTGGAGGCGTAAACTCATCCGCTCCAATATCCACAGAAGGAGAACCAGCAGCAGGACGAACATCGCCATCAATATCCACGGTAATGTTGGTCAATACGCCTTGGTTGTCGATCAATGGACCATCTACGTGCAAATCGTTAGGGCCTACAAAAGTAGGTAAGCCTTCGATGGAGTTAACGTCATAACCATTGGGATTATTCGCTTGCCAGTCGGCTAAATCAGTGTAAATGTTCGTATAACGAATCAAGTTAGGATTCGCTGGGTTTTTGTAGAATAGATTGTAATCCATTCCCGTAAATACATTCGTAGTAAAGGTTTCGAACGCGTAGTTGTTGTTCGAATTCGATACAAAGATGTTGTTCTTAACATCTACCGTATTATCAAAGTTAGACCATACACAAGCCGAAGCGTTCTGTGTTCTAACCGTGTTGTGGTAAAAATTAACCGAACGGGTTGTTAACATGTAAAAACCACGGTCATCTTCTGTCTGCACCATGTTGTTGGCTACAGAACTCTGACCCGATACACCAGCTGTATTTTGAGAATTCGACTGGCTGAGGTAGATACCATAATCAATGGCCTGAATATCGTTGGCCTCTACGCGGTAATTGTTCAAGTACCAGCTGAAAATTCCATAGTGGAATGTGCTGGGAAAGTTGTAGATCTTATTGCCTTCCATGACACAAGAATCTTGGTAGTAGGTATAAATACCATAGTTGTCCGCATTAGAAATATCATTGTTGCGAATCACGTTACCAACGTTGTAATTGGTTGTAGAAATACCATAAATACTAATCCCGCGATCGGCACCAGTAATCACATTGTTTTCAATTAAGGTGTAATTGGCGTTATCTCCACTCGTAGAAACAGAAGTGAGCGATCCTGAAGATACAATACCTGCTGAATTGAAGTTAGTGTTCGGAGCCATAATGATCCGATTATTCAAAATGCTATTGTGATCTGCGGCGCCTGTCAACTGTACTCCCCAAGCAGTACCTGTGCTGCTGTTCGAAAGAACAAAATCCTTAACGGTCACATAATCTGCTCCGTCAATAATAACGGCGGCTCCATTCGTCACGCTAATAGTTGCTCCTTGTGATAAACCATCCCAAGTAACGGTATTTGCAGCACTAGACCCGACAATCACTTGATTAAGGTTGATTGGCGTTGTGTAGGTACCTGCTTGTACTTCCATCGTAACGGCACCGCCAATACCACAGTTGTATAGGGCATTGATGGCATCAGGAATGGTTAAGAAGTCAGAGCCTGCAGTACCTACGGTGTAAGTACCTGCTAAACCTGTACAAAAAATAGTAGTTAAGGTATCGTTGTTAGGATCAGAATCAGTAGTTGCATTAGGATTCTTAGTCCAAAAACGCAACGTCGTTAGACCTGCTGCAAAAGGTGTTGCGGCAGACAAGTTAACAGTCGTATTTCCGAATGCGGCAATAGGAGCCCCTGCATAAGCAGCAGGTGTCTGTGCCACACCGTCAATTTCCCACTCAATATCTACCGAGTTCAAGGCATTACTACCGTAGTTCTCTAGGGTAACATCTACCGCGTAGGTTCCTGCAGCCGCACCTGGTACAGGAGAAACCATAGCAGAAATACCTGCATTATCAGGTAAAATATTTTCTACTAAGAAATCATCTAATCCGATATCTCCTGTAAAACTAGTACCCGTAACTCCTCTAAAGCGGAATTTCACACTAGCTTGACCACCGTAAGCAGCCGTATTTACAGTAGCTTGCAACCAAGGGTCGCTCGAAGCAGTTTGTTGCTGTCCTGTGCGTGACCAAAGTGACGTCCAAGTAGTACCGCCATTGGTACTAACCTCAAAGAACAAAGAACCCGTTGTTGCTCCGTACATGTGGTACCAAAAAGACACCTGCGGTGTGGGGGCAGCGGTAAAATCGAACGTAGGAGTTTCTAAATTCGCAATACGCCCTGTCCCTGTGCCAGAAGTTTCTAGGTACATGTAAAAGACACCCGCGCCTGGGGTGTGGTCTAAATCAGGCCCTGTGCTTCCAGAACCCGTGTTGTTGATGTCGTTCGTCCAGTCCATGTCATCACCAGCGGCATTAAGCCAACCTGGTTGAACCATCGTATAAGTAGGGTTACTACTCGTAGGACCTGTCGTTTCATTTTCAAAATCGTAAAAGTAAGGGAATGAGTTAATGGTTTGTGCAGCAACTTGGCTGCTTCCCCAACTCATTAGGAAAAAGGACAAAGAGAACAATACTAACAGCCTCTTTTTTGTGGTGACTAATCTCATATAGTTGTTTTTAGCGGTAAAAAAATGTCAATAAAGCTTATTTATAAGAACAAAAAAAGCCTTTCCTATTCTCCCCCTTCCATAAAAAGAAGTGGCTTAGAATAAGAAAGGTCGGGGATTAAATATTAGTTACTCTACAATAATTTTCACAGTTTTTACAGCGTCTCCAATAATGAAGCGCGCTAGGTAAACTCCTGCGGGATAATGGCTTAAATCCAACGCGTAGTTCTGTTGCAACTGCTCGCTTGGCTCAAACGCTTGTACCTGCTGACCCGTGATGCTCATCACACTCAACTGTACCGTCGCCAGCTCGCTCAAATTCAAGTTCACCCATACCAACCCAGAAGTCGGGTTCGGATACAACTCTAAGCTCGCAATGCTAGACAATTGGTTCACGCTGTTGGGCAATTGATAAGGAACGATCACGTCCACTACTTGCTGACAACCCGTCGTAATATCCGTTACCGTAACGGTATAAGTACCCGCTACCAATCCTGTCAAATCAGCCGTCGTTGCTCCTGTATTCCAAACAAAGCCTAAGTTGCCTGATCCACCAGAAATGGTCAAATCAATTCCTCCTTGTGTGTTTAGAATCTCAGGATAAATACTATCTACGGTAACCACGATTGGCGTAGCGGCTACAATCGTAGCAGAAGCAGTTGTTTCACAACCATTCCCATCCGTAATCGTCACCGTCTGTACGCCTGCCGCTGCACCTGTTAAGTCTTGCGTCATAGCGCCGTTTGACCATAAGTAGGTGTAGGCAGGAGAACCTCCAGAAACGGTGATGTCGATGTTGCCACCATTGCCATCACAATCAATGTCCGTATTATCAATGTTTGCCGTCAAAGCCGTTGGCTCTGTGATTTGGTAATTCATTACGTACGCACAGTTAGAAGCGGTGCCATCATCAGTAATGGTTACGGTATAAAAACCACCGTTCAAACCGCTTACATCTTCTGTAGTTGCGCTGTTGCTCCAGTTGTAGCTGTATGGCCGGTCGCCACCTGTTACGGTTAAGTCAATACTACCATCTGCTGCAGCACCACACGTAACATTGGCTACTGTATTGGCCACGGCGGGCATGGGAGAAACGCTAACATTTACGGTATCCACATCGGTACAACCGTTGGCATTGGTTACGGTAGCATAGTAATCTCCAGAAACAGTACGTTACATAGATGGAGCTTTGCGCGCCATCCTGCCAGCGAATACTCGTCGCTGTAGAATTAGTAATCGTAGGCGTAATCGCTACTGCCGTACCACCACAAGCGGTTAAATCTGTTCCTAAATCTATCGCAATTCCTACGTTATCTACGGTAATTGTTCTTGCAGCTCTAGGAGAATTACATCCCTGAACAGCTGCATAATAAGTAGTTGTTGTGGTTAAAGGTAGGGTAGTAAAGCGTCTTCCGACATTTACAATAGTACCGCCTACCGCCGCATCATACCAAACCACTGTCGCGGGGCTATAACTAGCTGTCGCATCCAATAAAGCCGTATTTCCATCACAAACGACGTTATCTCCTGCAAAAGTCAAGGCATTTTGGTTACTGGGGTTAATCGTTACGCTGGTTCTTAATGTATCGTTAGAACGGTCGCCATCTGCGGCATAAGAAATGATTACTACAAAGTTATACGTTCCACCAACAGCCGTGTTGAGTGTTCCAACAGTCAGTTGTGCGGTAGCACCTGACGCTACAGTAGGCAAAGTAGCCGTATAAGCGCTGTTGGCTGCTCCTGATACATTGACCGCTACAGGGGCATTGACGATTGCATTCGATCCTAAGTTGGCAATCTCGATAATTATATCGCTGCTGGTATTGCCACATCTCGCTACAGGAGCGATCAAGTTCAAGACCATGGCATCATTAGCAATAACAACGTATTCCGTTGCTCCAATATCGGGAGCCGTTCCTCTAGGACGGATATTGCCGTCAATATCTTCCATAATCATAACGGTAGGATCTCCTGCATCAACAGGTAAACTACCACTAGTCCGAATACCATTTACAAAGTTAGGATTACCACTAACAGAGTTGAGATCATATCCTGCGGCACCGTTGGTTTGCCAATCGAGTAGTGTAGGATAAGTAGTTGTTCCAAAACGCACGGCATCGCCTGTTCCTGCAATGTAGTATAAGTTATAATCCATGCCTGCCATAGAAATGTTGCTGGTTGTGAAGAAGCACGTTCCCGCTACAGTAGACATAATATTGTTTCTAAAATCAATGTTTTGCTGGTTGGCCAAAAAACAAGTACGGGCACCCCCTGCAAAATTATTGTGGTAAACTTGCGAGAAGGTCACTTGACTCAAATACAGAGCCTCATCATCAGCATCCACCAAGTTATTTGCAATCAAAACGCCAGAAGTAGGATCGTTAAACGTTCCAAAAACAGCAATTCCGTAATCGCCTGACTCTACGTCATTTTTAGTAATGCGTGCATTGGGTACATCAAACAAGTTGATGCCATCGTTGCCTGCTCCTAATAGGTTGTAGATTCTATTGCCTTCAATGACCAAGCTGTCTTGCTCATCTACATAGATGCCATAATCGTCTGCATCGTGCAATTCGTTGTTCATGATTTTGTTACCCACGTTGAGGGAATCTCTTTCCCCACCTTCTAACAAGATGCTTGTACGACCTCCAGAAATATCGTTGTTGCTAATCATATTCCAGTTCGCATTGTCGCCTTCTGTTTGCACGCCTGTACTTTGCGTTGGACTAGCAGAAGCTAGAATACCTACTACGTTATTGGCATTACCAATGACCATACGAATGTCGTTGTTGTCAATCGTGTTGTAATTAGCTTGGTTGGTCAATAACACGCCGTAAGCAGTGGTTGTCCCTGTATTTTCTAGGGTAAAGTTTCGTACAGTAATGTATTGTGCGTTGTCTAAAACAAGCGTGGCCGCTCCTTCTAACAAGCTGTTGTGGGTCAAAGTCGTTGTACTAGCATCTAAACCGTCCAACGTAACCGTATTGGTAGCACTCACACCAGGGATTCGACCAATTTTCCAAGGGCCTGTGTACGTATTGGGTTGAAATTGTAAGGTTACTGCTCCATCTACACCACAGTTCTCTAACACGTCGAAGGCTTCCGCTACTGTCGGAAAATCTGCGGTAGGATGACCAACCGTATAAACACCCGATAAGCCCGCACATAAGGTAACGGATAAGGTATCATTGTTTGTTTCGTCATCCATCATACCATTGGGCATGCTGGTCCAAAACTTCATATCTAAGTTGTTGGAAGGAACATTGAGATTACCCAAGTTCACTATCCCCGCTTCGCCATTGGCTAAAGCATTACCACTATAAGGAACGGCCATTTGAGGCACTCCACCAACTGACCATTCTACCATAACAGAACTTAGGGGCTGTAAGCCGTAGTTGGTTACTTCTACTTCAATGGGAGAAAAACCTGTTCCTGCGGGAGCCATAGGCTGCAACAAAGCAGAAACACCAGCATCATTTTGTGTGGGTCGTTCAAAGATGACATCATCAATGTAAAGAATCCAGCCATCTAGACCACCGTTCGGAATTTCAAAAGCAATATAAACGTTGCCTGTGTAACCTATTAAGTTAATGAGTACTTCTTCGTAAGTTGTCAAAGTAGAGGTATCGCTAAACAAGACCGTAGTAAAGTCTGTCGCATCGCGCCCAGTCGTCGACAACACCACCCGATAGTCATTCGGCTCAAACGTAGAGTTACAACGGTGCTTAAAACGCAAGCGCTCCCCTCCTGTTAAGGTAACTTGAGGAGAAATTAAGAAATCACTGTTGCTACCGTTATTAAAATCAGTTCTAATCGCCGCGCATTCGTCTCCTTCAAAAGCATTAAAGGCATAATCCATATCCCAAGCATCGCCATCGCCATTTTGGTCTAATACCGTCCAGCAGTTTTGAGTAGGGGAATTCGAGTTGAATCCCTCTTGGTAAGGAAAAACAGAAATTGCGGTACAAGCTGTTGAGAAAATGCTAGGCGCACTAGCAGAACTTGTATCGCCTGTAGGGCAAATGTTATACAAATAAGCATTGTAAGTAATGCCTGGTGTTAAGCCATTTATAGTAATAGGATTGGTAGTAGCCGCCATACGCGTCCCTGTACCAGGAACAAATCCATTAACGCCATACTCAATAATCCAAGAAGAGCCTCCACTAGCACTGTTCACCCAGCTAATATCCGCTGAAGTAGACGTTACATTAAGAGCCGTTACTTGTCCGACAGGATCACACCCCCCACAAGTGTGGGTATAGGCTAACCCAATAGTGGGGTTAGGGCCATCGCTGAACAAGGTACTTCCCCCTCTGCGAATATCGTAAGTAACCTCATTATCAAAGGTGCCTGAATTGTAGCTAAATGTCACTACGTCACCATTGTTGGCGACAAAGGAAGCAGTACCGTTAGAGCCTGTAGGTAAGGTATAGTTGTTGGCAAATGTCCCATTAATGGAAACATCTAAACTTGCGCCATTCCAACCATCGCCAAAAGAATCATACAGATCAATAAAATAAGTGCACTGGCTCTTGCCTGATAACATGCAGCCTACCACTAATAGCAAAGTAAATAAATGCTTCATAATGTTCTTGTTTAATTGGATCCTAACGATTAAGAACCCAAAAAGGAGTATTTAATGAGTGAAAATGTAAAGGGGAATATTAAAAAGGTGTTTGTACCACTCTCTTTATGGGTACCAATCGTACTCTTTGTAAAAGTACCCGTTTTTTAGCCGTTGACCAAATTTAAGCCCTACTTTACAAGGAAGTAACATAGTGTAACAGTACTGAAAAGTCTACCGTTAACTAAGATAATTATTACTTGCGATTATTGAGGATTCGGATAAAATATCAATTTTTTTTTGCCCTTTTAGTAAATTAAGACCCTTTTAAATTAATAATTCTTTAACAACTGCTACCTACTCCAACGACAGTAGCCCTTTACAAGAAGTTGTAAAGGGCTACAAATATTTTAAGTGCTAATGTCTATAAATGCTTACTGTTCGACGACAACCGCCACCTCGGCTTTGCGCTCTCTAGCCGCAGCCGTGCCATAAATAGAATTAGCGGGGTCGTTTGGATCATCGCTAATGCCCGCAGGAGCCGCAGATTCTCCTAGCATCGCTTCCTTAATAATCAACTGTCCGTTATCCAAATAAGGCCGCAACGCGCCATTCTTATAACGCATCAAGTAATCGCGCAAACTCGCTACACGGCGGTGCGAAAGAGCAATGTTATAATTGGCATCTGCTTTGGGGCTCGTGTAGCCACGGATATACAATTTCAATTTCAAATTTTGTCCCAAAGCACTCAATAACTTATCCAAAAATAGCGGCGCACGATTATACTCTCCTCGTACCTCATTGTCAAAAAACCGCTCTACTAAAACCTCTTCAGTAGCCGCACGTTCGGGCGAATACTGCTGTGTATGCAACTCGCGGTAAACGGGCAACAAACCCATATAATAGCGATAACTTTCCTCGTAAGGGGTTCTAGTCGTCCGCGCTCGAACATTCGAATCAGGTTCGTCGTTATGAAAATACAAACTCAAAGGCAGCAAATTATCCAATTCCTCGATCAACATACTGCTTGTTGTTACAGGCGGCAATACTGGGTCGGGCGTAGGGTCAGGAGTCGGGTCAGGAGTCGAGATTGGATTGGGCAAAGGATCTACTGGAGGCGGCACCACTACTAAGGCAGGCGTATCGACTACAGGAGGCACTACGACCACAGTCGGCGTATCAACAAGCACCGTTGTATCAGGTGTCAAATAAGCATAGCGATAAATATCGTTGCAACAAGCTTCCTTAGTCAGCGTTCGAGAACCATCGCGATTACTCGCCAAATAGCCTGTGGTATCATCGGCATTGACCACAAAATACAAGTCATTGGCCGCCGAGTTAAACGGCAAACCCATATTGACAGGAGCCCCCCAAGTGTTGCTTCCCATGCTTTTACTATGAAAAATATCATAGCCCCCCAAGCCCAAATGCCAGCGCGACGCAAAATACAAGCGCTTTGTCCGCGCATCATAAAACGGCGTCACTTCCGCATCCTTACTATTGATGGTTGCCCCCAAATTCTCAGGCTGCACCGCGCTTAAATCCTCGCCCAAGGCAACGCGCCAAATGTCCAAGTCTCCTTGTCCGCCTGCCCGATTGGAAGTAAAGTACAACCACTCTTGGGCAGTGGCAGCATCCCAAGCCAAATTTGGATGCGTCGTCGTAGCCGTGTTAGAATTAATAGGGTTGGGCAAGCGTTCCGCAGCCGCCCAGTCGCCATTCTCTAAGCGTTCTGCCCGAAAAATTTCACAGCGTACACTGTCGGTTTTCTTACCAGAACATCGGGTGAAATAAAGGTATTTTTTATCGTGGCTCAAGGCCGAATTAGCAGAATTGGCGTAGGGCAAATTGAGTTTTTTGACTTGCTTTCCTGCTTCTTTCTCATAATCATCCGTAGACAAAATTTTAGCCACCAAGGGCTCGTCGGCCTCGCGGTCTAGTTTTTCCCCTTTCTCCTCTTTGCGCTCAAACCGCAAGGACGAATAATACAACACGCCTTCGATTTCATGCGCGGCAAAGTCAGAGTATTTGGTATTGACTGTCTCGCCTAGATGTAGAAACGCCAGTTCTTTTTCCGATTTTCCTTGTTTAATCAAGGCGCGGGCAAAATCACAGGATTTCATTTCTTGCGCCGCTTTTTCTTTGTAGAAGTTATCTTTTTGATAGCCATCTAAGAAATATTTGAATGCTCGCTTGGCTTCGGTATACTTTGCATTGTGTTTGAGCGTAAGCCCATAATAATACTCTACCATTGGAAAGCGGCTTTTTTCAGGTCCCTCGATGACAGTTGCGTAAGCCGCTTCGGCCTCCTCATAGGCATACGACAACCGACAAGCTTGTGCGTAATTGTAGTAGAGTTGTGGCGTTTTCTTAGACTTTAGAACAATGTCATAATAGTACATGGCATTGTAATAAGATTCTTTCTCAAAGGCTTCTGCGGCAGCGCGTTCGTACGCTTTTAAATTCTGTGCCTTGGCCTGTTGGCTGACTACTCCCAACAAGATAATGGTCAATAATGCAAGCAATCGGGAAGCTTCTTTCATAAAAAACTAGGCGTTTGTAAAGATGGGGTATTGTGGTGGGATGTTTTGAATAAGCTCAATTACTCCCGCACAATACGGCTAAAAGATAGGGCAAGTGATAACGGTTTCCATAGGCAGCACAGGGCTCCAGATGTGGACGACAGACAATTCATATCCACCATTACCGCGCGTAGCTGCCGAAAATCCAGAGACATTAATGTCGTAACTCAACCCTATGTGCCAGTTTTGATAAGCAAAACCGAGACGGGCAATCACGGCATCGTCCCAACGGTGCATGATCCCAATTTCTCCTGACGTTTGGCGACCAGGGTTCGTGTTAAAGTGATAACGCAAGCTGGCACCGTACACCAATTCTTGATAACTTAGCTGTCGCTGAAACAGCGCACTCGGCATAATGTCCACCCGCTCAGAGATCCGAAAAGAAGCGACCAAAGACGCATTCCATCGAATGGGCAGGCGTACATTGGCATCGCTCATAAAGGAAACAGGTGCTTGGTTGAGGTGAAAAATTCCTCCCCCTAAATTAATCCAAGTACGTTGACTTTGTTGGTATCTAAAATTGAGCCCCGCGTTGAGGTCAATGTAATTCAAATTCGTTTTTCCCGCAAACTTGATGTGGTCAAAAGAAGTAATCGTAGGATCAAATACATCCCCATTAAATTGGTCGTTGAAAGTCAATTCTTGTAAGTTAAAGCGGCGGTTATTAAAACCCGCTTGCACCCCTGCTCCAATAAAGAAATGCTTAGTAATTCGCTTCGTATACGACGTAGCCGCCATAATGCTCAACGTACTCAATTGCCCATCCCCTGCTTGGTCGTGGAAAAAGCTAATGCCTGCGCCCCAAACATCGTCCTTCAAACGATAAGGCAACAAATGCGCGTCAAAACTCAGCGCAGCAGTACGATAAGAAACAGGCACATCAAACCATTGGCTTCTGTAATTGCCTGCCACGCGGTAGTGCCCGTTGAATAGCCCCGTTTGGGCGGCGTTGAGCTGCAATGGAGCGGCTTCAAATTGTGACCAGTGTACGTCCTGCGCATACGAAACGCTGTAGCACAGCATTGCAAAACCAAGTAAAATTAAATGCTTCATGGTGCGGTGATTTGTTAAAAAGTAACCTCTTGCGCGTGGAGAAATCGCTTTAGGGAACCAGTCGGTTGATTAAAATAATGGTACCGCTTTTTCGGACGGTGCTGCGGTCGGCACATTGCGCCTCCAACATATAAACATACAAGCCCTCTGCTAAACGGGCACCCTCTAAGGTACCATCCCACCCCGTATCAAACGGTTTGAACGCAGTCGCATTAGCGGTAATAACGGAAGAGCTTGATTCAAATATTTTTTTGCCCCTTCGGCTGTAGACCAGTAATTTTACTTCCTTGATATTTTTGGCGTACACCTTCATGGATTGGGTGCTGTCTACGGGATCTCCCAACACCAACGTGTCACTCACCAATAAATCAGTGGTTAAACATTGAGCCTGTGTAGAGCCCCTTCCGAATAGAATCCCTAGAGTAACGAATACAAGTAGACTAATTTTCATAGTATTATAGTAATGGCTTATACTAGCGCAATAACGTAATGTTTCCTTTTTTGACAAGCTCCGTACCATCCAAGCATTGGCAAGTCATATAATATCCATAAACATCGGGTGGACAAGCACGCCCTTTGTAGGTGCCATTCCAGCCTTCTTGCTGAACGTTGCTACTAAAAACTTGTTCCCCCCAGCGATCGTAAATTACAAAATTTATACGGGTTATGTTATTTCCTTGTACATAAATTACATCGTTATACCCATCCCCATCAGGAGAAAAAGCATTCGCAATAAACACAAAAGGATCGTCACAAAAACTACTCCGTACATAAATAGTCAACGAGTCTGTTCGGCTACACCCTTGCCCATCCGTCACCGTAATATAAAAGGTACTGGTTTGGTCGGGGTTGCTAGTGGGGTTGTAATTTCCGTTGCCGTTCAACACCGCAATACTTTGCCAATTGTACTGATAACCAGCGCGCTGTGTTGCTAACAACTGCACCAAATCCCCTGCTTGAATGGTATCTCTATCGGCACTTACCCCTAATAATAAACTATCTGCTCGCCCCGCTATCCAAACCGCGCTGCTGTCTATACAACCGTATTGATTTTCGGCGCGCAATTGATAATAGGTACTATCCGTAGGCCACACCCTCAGCTGTGTACTATCTTCCCCCACCAAATTCACACCATTTGCCGCCCATTGGTAGATCAAATTGTCATTAGGGATCAAATTAATTCCCGTCAACCAGCTGCTACTATCTACACAAGGAGTGCTTAACGCGTTGACCGTGATGGCAGCAGGGCGGTATTCTACCACGACAGAGTCCGTTGCCAAACAACCGAAGGCATCTTCTACTTGTACATAGTAAACGCGACGACCGCGCACAACGTTGGTTGTCCATTGTGCATTTAGACTAATTATAGTCAAAAAGTTAGGGTCGCTCGCCCAACGGTATTGCTGGGCATTGATAGCGCTACTACTCAACAGGACGGGCACACTATCGCAAAAAACACTATCCCCCGCTACGGCTACCACCAACGGTGGAGCAATTTGAGTCGTCGCTACGGCCGTATCCAAGCAGCCAAACGGACTTTGTGCAATCACCTGAATAACAGTATCTGCCGCGCGCAACAGCACCACACTATCTGTCCCCTGCCCCGAAGCAATTAAGCCCGAAGGTGACCAAACGTAACTCAACCCCGTCAAATTGGGGCTTGTTTGTACTTGTAAACTCGGCGGTTGCCCCGCACACAAAATGGCAGGACTATCTAACTGCAAAGCAAAAGCTTGTGATTGAATACGCATAGAATCCAGGGCCGTACAACCAATGGTATTACCCACCCGCCCATAAATCCATTGCGGCGCAGTAGTCGCATTGATGGTTAACGTAGAATCTGTCGATAAAATAGTTTGAAAATTGCGATTCAAAGACCAAGCAGCTTGTAAGTTGCTGGCGCTGGTATTGCTTTGTAACAACAACTGTACACTGCTGTCGCAAGTAATGCTGTCGCCGCTAATGCTCAAACTAGGCGCAGGCGCTACAATTACCCGTATGGTATCTTCTATCCAACAGGTATCGGCTACGCCGTTGAAATCCAATACCCCATAACTTCGTACCCGATAAGTGGTACTCACAGGGGGCAACGCCATTGGATTGGGGCTGTTGGGATCGCTCAAACCCAAGCTAGGCGACCACTGGTAGGCGCGATTGGGCTGCGGATTAATTAGTAAACGCACCGAATCATTGCCGCAAGTACTCACCGTCCCATTAGGAATATCCAACAGGGGCAGTAAAATCCGTAACGGCTGGCTTTCGCCACCCACACAAGTACCTGGCCCCTGCACTTGTAAGGTAATGAGGTAGGTACTATCTTGGTTATAACTGCCTATCGGATTTTGTAAGGTCGCTACTTGTCCGTTTCCTAAATTCCATTGCCATTGATAATTGCTATCTAAGCTGTTGCCCAACCACTGCACCTGTGCCGAGTCGCCACAAAATAGCGGTAAGTAATCAATGGTTACAGGAATACCTTCGCGGCGATAATCGACAAAAACAGAATCAAAGGCCGTACAGCCAAACGCACTATTCGCCCGCATATAAAACCAGCGCGGATCGTTGACATACGTTATCAAAGGATTGCCCACGCCTAGCACCGTATTAAAATTGGGCACTAGCGACCATTCTATTTGGGTGCCCGCAGGGGCATTTGCCTGTAGGCTAATTCTATTGTTGCATAACAACGTATCGTTCATTCCCTCTACGGTAAAATCATCCACATTGACCACCACTGTATAAATCCCCCGACAAGTATCGCCCTCGTTGGGTGCCGTGATCGTTACCGTATAATTGGTATTTAATAAGGGCGCGGCCATTGGACTTGGACTTGTCGGGTCACTCAAACCAATAGCAGGGAACCACTGGTATAATAAATTGGGATCTCCCCCTATATTGAGTTGTACCGAGTCTGCCCCACACAACCCCACGCTATCACTTCCCTGCAAAAGAGGCAACCGATAATTCAAGGTATCTATAAAGGTGCCCGAACAGCCATTGGTCGCCGTTACCGTCAGTTGTACAATTGGATTGGCTTGGGTATAACTGGCCGATGCGTTGCGGCTAGTCGCCGTTTGCCCATTGCCCAAATCCCAGGTATAACTTTGGAGCTGAAAGCCTGCTGGCAACGTAGACGTATTCGTAAATACCGCATCTAAGGTATCAACACAGTTGTTGATTTGAGTGGTAAAGGAAGTAGGAACAGGAAGTGCCCGACGGAAAACCCGCACGGTATCCGTTTCTACGCAACCATATTGATCCGTTGCACGGACATACATCAACAAGGTAGCAGGCGGCCCAGCAATCCCTACAAAAAAGCTCGTCACATTAGAAATCGCGACAGGAAAAAAGTTGGGACTAAAAGACCAATCAATCTGTGTCGCATTGGTAAAACTCCCCTGTACATTAAATACTGCTGCACAGGTCACACTATCTTTGGGTACTTGAATGCCAATCGGCGGCGCAGGTACTAGCGTCACCCGATATATGTCCAAACAAGTATCTAAGGCATTAAAGGCGGTAACCGTTACGGTATACGTAAAGGGCAAACTGGGTGGGGTGGCTATAGGCGAAGTAGCTGTTGCAGAAGACAAACTGCTCGCAGGCGACCATTGATAACTCAAACTAGGATCACCGCCCGCATTGAGCGTAGTAGAGGCCACCCCACCACACAAAGCGACCACCGTATCTTGCGTATAAGTCGCCAAATTAAAACTAATCGGCTCGACTTTGGAGGCCGTGCAACCATCTGCATCCGTGACCAATAAGGTCACAAAAATAGTTTGGCTTTGTGTAAAATTAAAAATTGGGTTTTGTTGGTTAGAGAACTGCCCGTTGGAGGTACTCCAATTCCAAGCAACCAGAGGACTGCCGCTTGTGCTTGCTGATACGTCTGTGAATTGTAAGGCTAAACTATCCGAACAACGCAAGGATTGGTAGGTAAAGCTTACATTCGCCGCGCTCAATTGTTGCACTAGGGCAAAGGCC
Source organism: uncultured Saprospiraceae bacterium (assembly GCA_963837355.1). Taxonomy (GTDB): domain Bacteria; phylum Bacteroidota; class Bacteroidia; order Chitinophagales; family Saprospiraceae; genus Aureispira. The sequence continues at coordinate 308,417 of CAWIMY010000003.1, forward strand.
GTAGCCGTACAGCCGTAGACATTGGTGGCGCGCACGTAATAGCCCGCCATTGGTCGGGTAGCTGGTCGCAACCGAATGGAATTGCCTCTAGCAATAATGGTAGCAAAGCTCGGATCGCCCGACCACTCAAAAAGAACGGCGCTAGGGCTGTTGGCCGTCAAGGTAACACTGTCGCCACAATATTGTGTCGTAGGTGGCACCGTAACCGTGATGGGCGGCGAGGCCAACACCACCACTTGTTCCACCGCTTGGCAGGTGTCACTGCCGTTAACAGCAGTGATCGTAACTGTATACACAAACGGCAAACTAGGCGGCGTAGCCGTTGGACTTGCCAACGTAGCATTGTTTAAACTAGCACTAGGCGACCATTGATAATTCAAGGCATTAGAAGCACCCGCATTCAGCACTACGTTGGTTCCGTTCGGACACACTCCAACCGTATCTTGCCCCCATAAGCGGGGGATCTGCCACTGAATACTGTCTTTAAATTCGCCTATGCAACCGCCTTTCGTTTGCACCAATAAGGTCACTTGGTAACTTCCTGTTTGCGCATAAGCGTGCAAAGGATTTTGCAGTCTGCTGCTGTCGCCATCACCAAAAGTCCACAACCACGTTGCCAAACTATCACTGGTAACAGCCGTACTATCCGAAAATTGTAGCGCATACGGAGGTACACATCCTGTGCCTTGGTACCCCCAATTGGGTAAAATAGGGCGGGTTTGTTTAATTACATCTACAGTATCCAGCAACACACAGCCATAAGGGTCGGTTGCCCGTACAAAAAAGCGCGTACCCCCTGTGACAGGTACTACAATGCTATCGCTTACATATTGTACAACACTAAAAATAGGATCTGTGCTCCATTCTATCCGCTGTGCCAAGGGGCTGTAGGCGCGTAAATTCACCGAATCGGCACAAGTAATGGTGTCGGGAGACACGCTCAAGCTGTTGAGTGGATTGGGCAACACGGTAATCGTGCGCTCCAAACGACAGGTGTCGATGCCGTTGGGAGCCGTCACCGTGACGCGGTACGTTTGGGGGGTCGTACCAATCCGAAAGGCTATTGGGCTTGGGCTGTTGGGATTACTCAGCCCCGCTGCGGGTGCCCACTGGTAACGGTGATTAGGATTGCCGTTTGGATTGAGTATAAGAGCCGTATCGCCAGGACAAATGCCCACCGAATCCGCGCTAAAAATCGTCGGCAAATCCAAGGTTAAGGTATCTTGGTAAGTAGCGGTGCAGCCATTGGCCGCCAACACATCTAAGCGAATAATGTAGGTGCCCGACGTATCATAAATCGTACTCGAAAAAGGAACGGTATCTTTTAAACCGTTGCCAAAATCCCAATTCCATTGCACAATCCTACTGATGCTATCAATCGTCAAATCGGTAATGTCTAGAAAAAAAGAATCGGTACAATTGGCCGTCTGTACATCAAAATCTATATCAATAGACTGGTATTGCAAATTAATGATTTGTTGAGACGTGTCGGCGCACAAGGTACCTGGATCGGCAATTAGGGTAACCGTATACAAGCCCGTATCGGGATAAATGTAAGAAGGGTTCGCAAAATTAGAAGAGGTATTGTTGAGGGTGTCCCCAAATGACCAAACGAAGCCCGTCCCTAAACTCGCGCTGTTGTTCTGAAAAGTCACCGCTAACGAATTATCACACTGAATACTCGGTGCAAAAAAGGCCGACGAAACCAAGCGTCCACAAACGCCCACTACATATTGAAAATCACGGCGTGTCGTCGAAATCAACTGCCCATTGCGGTATTCTTTGGCACAAACGCCGACAACAAACACCCCAATAATATCGGGAGTTCCTGTCAACAAGCCCGTTTGTGGGTCAATCACTAAGGAATCGGGGCCCCAAGCATATTGTCAACGCTGTAAGGCGGCAACCAAGTCACGTTATTATAAGGGGGATTATTGGGGGGCTGCGGCTGGGATTGTTGGGGGGTAGCGCCCGTAAACGGCGTACACAACTCATACACCACAGAATCGCCATCCAAATCGGTCGCCGAGTGGTCATAAACAATCGGCACGCCTGCACAAACATAGACAGGTGGCCACTCGTTAAACCGCGCACTGCTGTTGCAATTTAACAAGGCTTCTTCAGAAATAAACGACGAGTAAGTAGCGCCTGTAGCCGTCGGGGCAACAATGTTGACAATATCCTGATTGCGACAACAGCGCTGGTACACCACTTGGTAGCCTCCTACCTGAAAAGGCAACGTCACGGTATCAATATAGGTAGTCGTGTGAATGCACACATTGGGCGGCGCGACCAAACAAGGATCGGTCAAATTCAAGTCCAAGGTATCGTTGTTTCTTAGCGTCAAGCGCAAATCGTAGAGTAAGGAATCGTTGCGATCAAAAACCCCTACCGAAGCGGGATTATCAAACCAAGGCACCCCCGTATCACAATCTCTAAATACAGTGACCATTATTTCGTAGCGGTCGTTGCCTAGACAGCGGTAATTGATCTCACCACCTACCATGTGGGTGGCTTGTGCTGTGGGAAGGCTCCAAAGAAGGAGCAAGCAGCAGTGGAGGAAGTAGTGGAAAACTCGATGCATGTTTTTTCTTGAGGGAAGCGAACAGATAAGCTGTCTTTTCAAGATAAACTTTTTTTGTGAAAAAGGACACTTCCAGCACGCTAATTTGTAGCGCAAGGAGTTGGAAAAGCCCTAGTCTTTGAGCCGATTACGCACTTCTTGGAGGTGCTGGTTCACCTCTTCTAAGTCCTGTTCTTGTTGCTTGATTTCGCTGCGCAATTCTTCCATCATTCCAAGGGTTCGCCGAAAGGCTTCGTCATACAACAAATCATCAATGCGAATACGTTGGCGCATATCGGTCACCGATTGTCCCACTAGACTGTCAATACTTATTTTTTCCGATTGTACTTGTTGCAACAACGCTTCGTGCAGCAAGTCGTAACGCTCTTGTAGCTTTTTTTGGGTGGCTTTGTGGGTTTCGTGGAGCTTTTTGAGGGCAACTAAAACGCTTTCTTTGGTTTGAGTTGGATCTGGCCAACTCGGGGCATCCTGTTGCGCAAAGCGCAATTTCTGAGTGGTGTTTTTGCCCCGAATAGTTTGGAACAAGGGATGAGCCGCCAAGGCTTCTTCTTGGGCTTGCAAGAGCTCCCGTAGCTCGGTCGCCTCTTGTTGAATCAGTGTCTGGGCTTGTTGGTCTTGCTGGGCTAGGAATTGTTTTTTAAAGGATAATTGCTGGGCAATACGCTGTTCGGAGCGCTGGATAAGAGGGCGCTGGCGTTGCTCAAATTGAGCCTCTTTTTGCTGTTTCACCTTTAGGTAAACAAAATATTCATTTTTGAGCTCGCGCAATTTGTTTTTGAGGCGGCTGCGTTCGCGGTACAAATCGTATTGCCATTCTTCTTGGTTGCCCTTGTTTTTGTACAAGGTGCGCTTACTGTACCGCCCCGCTTTTTTTCCATTGAAGAGTAACTCCTTGACTTCTTGCCCAACCGATAATAAGAGGGGTGCTAGTAAATATAATAACAGCACAGGACTTTGCAGAAGATACAGCAAGCCCTCGCGAATTAAATAGAGAAAGAAACCCACCCCTTCATTTCCTGATCCTCCCGCTATTAATACACCAATAAGCAGCACAATAGCAAGTACTACCATTACAACCCCTCCAAACTTTACCAAATTGTTGCTAAGTTGTAATAAACCTTGATAATTCTCTTTGATTCTTGTAGAAAAGTCTTTTTGAACATACTTACTCCTCCCCTTGCGTTCCTTGTCTTTAAGAACAGGCAACAACTGCCCCTGTTGCGCTTGTTCCAAGGCAGCATTGTACCAATTCTTGCGATTCAAGCCCTCCAACGACAAGCGCTTAGTCGGCAACTCGCGCTCGGTGAGTAGCAAAGGATGTTGAGCAATTACCTTAGCCCAATTGGCGGCAGTCGGGCGTTCGTCGGGCTGTGTATGTCCTTGCACAAATGCCTGTTTAAACAACACTTGCAACGAGGAATCTTGCCGATGAAAAAGCTGGTGTGGTGGCGGCACTACTTTAAATTGATCGGAATGGTGCGGATGGTGGACAAATAACCCCGCTTTGATCTTGTCGCCTAAGGCCGTTAACTCCTCGTAGGGCGCACCCGCTGTGGCCGCAAAAGGATGGATGCCAAACAACAAGCGGTAAAAAATAACTGCCAACCCAAAATCATCCCAAGAAGAAGCAATCCGTACTTGCCCTGGCCGCACCCCACGATAGTACTCGCTCGGAGTATATTCAGGTGTTGCAACTGTAGCGGCAAATAAAGTCTCGTTGCCCTCTACGATTTCCACTGAATCAGTATCCACAATAGATACCATTCCATTGCTCTTAATCAATAAGTTATCAGGTTTTAGATCGACTAAAACATAGCGGTTAGTTGCGTGTAGCAAATGTACGGCTACCGCGATGTTGTGACAAATTTTTAAGCGCAAGCGCAAGGATTCCATACTGCCTAGCCGTAGGCGATCCCACTCCGAACCTAGGCGTTTGGGCAGTTTACTAGAGGTGAGAATTTCCAACTTTTCGCCTGTGGCGCGCGGCATTAAAAAGCCTACAAATTGACCATGGGCATCGTGTAAGAGCTGTTGTACCCAAATAAGGGGCGCATCGCGTTCGTGGTGTTCTAATGGAGGCGGGTTGGCCAAGAGGTAATCCATTTTGGCCGCTTTCTGTGCGTTGCGTTTGTGGGGATAGATAATTTTGGCGACACAGTGCCGCCATTCTTCGGGCGCTAACACTTGATGCAACGCCCCCTCGCCCCCCGACGCAAAGGCTTTGGGAGCCAATTCGATGGCCTGCTGTTGAGCCTTGATGTAGTACGTGAGCGCCAAAGGTGAAGGTTGTTTTAGGTACTGGGCGGGACAACGATACCCAAAATCATAGTCTTGTCGTCGGTCTCGTGCTTGAAGGATTTGTTGCCATTGGTTAAGAAGCCCCCCCAAATAGCATTGATTTCTTCCTGTTCTTTTTGCTCTTTGTGCAACTGCAACAAGCCTTGTACATTGGGTTCAAAAAAGCGAACATAGGGTCGGTTGGGGTCGTGGTATTTTTCTTTTTCTTCGTCCCACACATTGACTTCAAAAGAGCCATTTTCGCAGCCATCACTCATTAGGGCAAACGCGCGAATGGTATGCTTTATCACGCCTGTTTCCACGTATTTAGCCACGCCCTCAGTCGTCCAGATATTAGAGGTAATAAAGACGGTTTCGTTGACTTCGTTGCCCCGAAACGGCTCAATCAGTGCGTTCCACTCGTTGGGAGCCGTCGAATAGGCCGCGCGGCCATCGCCGATGTGTGCTGTTAGAATCCCAAAAGGCGAATAAAGCGCGACCAAGACCGTACAGGCCAAGGAGGCGTATTTGTAATTATTATTTTCCGAATTGAGTTTTAGGCGTTGGCGAACGATTTGCAGGGCGTGCAAGGCTTCTTCGCGCCAGCGCTCTTCGCTGGGCAATTCCTCTGCGCTGTTCCAAGTATTGCGCGACAGCACTTCTTCAAAGCAATGCGCGGTGTTGCGCGCTACAAAATTGGAACCAATCTCCGAATTGCTGGCCGAGCCCGCGCCATCGGCCACAACGGCAATCCCCCAAGTAGCGTTGTAGCGTTGGTGGGTACAGCTATCTTGGCAAGGCAAATCGGCGGCAATGTGGCCGTTTCCGATAATAGAGGCATAGGCGACTACCCATTCGGGGAGTGCCGTAGTTGGTTGGTTTGGCATGGTGTATTCGTATAGAAAGTGTTGCGCCTAAAACGCGGCTTAAAATTTCATTTGTGCCCAATCGTTGACAGGAGGCAGTTCGATGCTGTCGCCCTCTTTGGACTTCGTGATAATTCCAATACTATTACTCAACCATTTAAAAAACTCAGCAAACTTGTATCCCGACAAAGGAATGGCAGGAGCAGAAGTAGGACAAATGTGGTTCAACACGTCTTGGTTAAAGCCCTTGACCCCCAAGCCCCAAAAGGTAAATTTCTTATCATCAATCGCCTGCTGAATTTCGGTAGACAAGCCATTGACATCTTGGTCGCGGTCGGGCTCGCCATCGGTAATTAATACCATAATCGGGCGATAATAGGGCTGTCCTGTTTCTTTGTACCACTGCTTGCGCTGCTCGGTTTTGCGCATGGCCTCGCGCACGGCATCCACTAGGCGCGTTGTGCCTGATACGTTGAGGGTGGGCATATCAAAGTTATCAATCAAGGAAGGATCTTGGATGGTCTTGATGGTACTGCCAAAGGTAATAATGCCCACTTCGAGGCGATTGGCGGCAATTAAATCCTCTTCGATGGCCGCATAAAACTGCTGTAAGCCACGGTTGAGCTCGCGAATGGCCGCGCCACTCATCGAACCAGAAGTGTCCAGCACCAACGTGCACAAACATTTTTGCTCGTAATTATCAGGGGTTTCTCCGTGAAAATAACTCATTGATTGATTGGTTTATATGGTCTAATGGACGGAGACGCAAGGTAATTTTTACGTTACTTCAGAAATCCGCGTCTTCTACTTGTAAAAGTTATCCTGCTAATATAGGAAATTCTATCCCCTTTCTGCTAGGGAGGATTACTATCTTCTTAAAAAATTTAGGTAGGGAATAGTTCCCACTAAGCGTAATCTTACTACGCTACCATTTTGTCTAGAATAAGAACATTGCCCCTTGATTTTTGCTACCTTACTTCCCATTGAATTCATTTGTTAGAACCAAAATTATACAATGGACAGCATTACGCAAGGCGTTTTGGGCGCGGCAATTGGAGAAGCGGTATTAGGGAAAAAAGTAGGCAATAGAGGAGCGCTTCTAGGAGCAGTCGTAGCGACGATTCCTGATTTGGATGTCTTTCTCTATTTATTTTATGATAAGTTGGAAATGCTGAGCATTCATAGAGGTTTTAGCCATTCTATTGTTTTTAGTGTCTTGGGGGCGTTGCTCCTTGCGGTACTGCTAAACCAGGGCAAGTGGCTGAGAAGGGGTTTCTTTTCGGCGCTTATTGTTATTCAATTGGTTGTGTTTGTTCACCCATCAACTCTTGGATACCTTTACGGCTTACGGTACCCAATTGTGGCTGCCGTTTAGTAATCAACGCGTAGGATTGGATAGCATCAATGTGGTTGACCCTGTTTATACGCTTCCTCTAATGCTGGGTGTGCTGCTGAACTTGTGGGTATCCCGCACGAGTACTAAACGAGCCAAGTTTACTACTTATGGGCTCTTATTGAGTTCTTGTTATCTGTTGTTTACCTTGTTTAACAAAGCCAGGGTAGAACAGCTTATTTCCGATAGGTTGGCACAAGAACAGGTGGCCTATCATTCCTTACTGACGATGCCTGTTGGCGTGGCTAATATCCATTGGTATGGGGTAGCCAAGGGAGCGGATAGCCTTTATTTAATAAAATACCAACCCTGGACGACACATCGTTTTCCTATAGAGACCTTTCCAATAAACGAGGCTTATTTAGAGGAAATTGATTCAGCGGTTGCCGAAACCATGCGTTGGTTTGCCAAGGGATTTTATACCGTCGATAAAAGGGGCGACACCATTAGAATCTACAACCTGCAAGTAGATATGCGCGGCTCCGTTGTTGACGGCAATAAAAAAGCGCCCACCAAAGGCTATTTTGAAGTATCGACGATAGAAGGCCAAACCAAGTTTTCCTCGGGTAGTATAGTCGCGCAATAGCCCCGCTCCTGCTAAAGTAGAACCCCGTATTAACACCTGAATTTCAAAATCAAGTAGTTTTACCCTGTTTTGGGTGCTTCTTATTCGAGATCTTTGAAGTAGACAAAAGCCGAGCTTCGCCGCTTGGATTCTTCTTTATCCTCTTAATCTCCGACAAATGAAAACCACCACACTCCCCGTCTCTACCGCCCACGAGCACGCCCCTGTTGTCCAAGAGTTGATCCAACTCTTGACAAATGATCCCACTTTAGTCCCAGCTTTAGAGGGATCCCTAAAAACTGCTTCTAACATAGCCAAAACGCAGCTCAACAGCGAGCTTTACAACGCCATCAACGATGAATTTCAGGGCAATGGTTGGCCAACGACCATAGACCACTACTTGGATTATTTGGATTTATACGTGCGCCTGAGTTCCCAACGAGAGCAACGACCCGAACTATCCCACTGGTTGGAAAAGCAGCAACCAACGCAATGGCTACAATCAAAAGGTCTACGATTTGTTGTGCCAATTTTATTGGTTGGTCGATCAACCTGTTGACCCCGCTAGTGGCAGCCAAAAAACCTTGCAAAGCTCGGAGGAATTTGCCGATTGGTTGGTAAGTTTTGCCCAAGCTTGGGGCGATTTCTTAGACACAACGGACTCGCTAACGCCCGAAAGTTTGTTGTCCTTTAAGCACAATCGCATGTATAATTATCCGTTGTATGCTGACAACGCGCCCAATTGGACTACCTTCAACCAGTTTTTTTACCGCAATTTCAACAACGCAAATCCCAATACGGGCATTTCGCCCTTGCGGCCAATTGCCGCGCCCCAAGACAACCACACCATTGTGGCGCCTGCCGACTGCACCTACAAAAAAACCTATGCCATTGATGCGCAAGGAAATGTACTGAATGAATCTGGAGGACGTACCAAGATTATTCTAAAAAAGACCCATGCCATTGGCACGATTCAAGAACTCTTGGACGGCAGCCCACATGCCGAGGCATTTTATGGAGGTACGTTTGTTCACTATTTTCTAGGGCCTTTTGATTACCACCGTTTTCACACGCCTGTAAGTGGCCAATTCTTGGAAGTCTGTGCCGTACAGGATAAGGTTTATTTAGAAGTCAATATGCGGGGTGGGCAATTCCATGCCCCCGATAACGCCGATAATGGCTACGAGTTTGCGCAAGCCCGTGGGATTGTTATTATGGACACCCAAAGCGCTATGGGCAAAGTAGCGATTTTACCCATTGGAATGGCACAAGTATCGGGCGTGGATATGTATACCCACCTAGAAGGCCAACAAGGGGTCAAAGGCCAAGAGTTTGGTAAATTCCAGTTTGGCGGCTCGGACATTATTCTACTCTTCGAGAAAAACCCCGATCTGTATTTATTTAAACGCGATCCTGGGCACCAACCCATTCATTTTCAGTATGGGCAAGTAGCCGCGTATTGGGATTTGAAGGAGCAGTTGTAGAGCTCTTTTTGCTGCGGATAAAAGCTGATGCAACCACTTATAGACAACAAGGAGTCACCCCTACCGATGGGAGTGACTCCTTGTTTCATCCACTTAGTTGATCTATAGTAATGTTCTTTTTTGGAACCGTTCTCTTGTCTAACTTACGGTTTTATTGTTTGATTAATTTGCCGTATTGCCATTGATTTCCAATTTTAATCTTCAAAAAATAAACGCCTGCGGCCACGTCTATTGTCATTTGGTGAGCACCTTGTCCTTGTAAAAACTGTTGGTAGACCAATTGTCCATTGGCGGCGTAGAGTTCTAGGTTTGCTTCTTGTGCCGCTCCTAGCTCTATAGTAAACATACCTGTAGTGGGATTGGGATAGAGCAGCACAACATTATCCTCCTCTATAGTTGTTACCGCAATCACCGTTACAGAAACACAAGCGGACGTATCAATACAATTGTTGTCATTGACCGCTACAGCATAATCCCCGTTTTGTAGAGGGGTAAAATTTTGATTGGTCGCCGTAAAAAGGGGGGCAAAATTATTGTTGCAATCCAGCCATTGGTAGGCAACCCCTGTTGCATTTGCAGTAAGTGTCAGCCCTGTCAACGACGTACTAACATCCACTGTACTAAGGATCAAATTCAAAGTTATAACGCTATCACAACCTGCTGCATTCGTCAATGTCATCGTTGCGCTGTTATTGGAACTCGTATAGGTGTTTCCATCTATCCAGGTATAGCTGTTACAAGCCGTCTGTACATCGACGCTACTGCTAGCTTGCTTTATTGTCAAATCTAAGGTGACTATGCTATCACAACCTGCTGCATTCATTAAAGTAATTGTTGCACTATTATTAGAACTCGTGTAGGTGTTTCCGTCTATCCAAGTATAGCTGTCACAAGCTGTTTGTACATCGACTTCTGTATTCCTATTAATAGTCAAATCTAAGGTAATAACAGAATCGCAGCCATTGGAAGCCCCTCCTAATATCGTAAAAGTAGCCGTGTCGTTGCTGGAGGTATATGTATTCCCATTGCGCCAAGTATAGCTATTGCAGGCCGTTTGTGTGTCTATACTAGTAGCTTGACAAATTCTGCCATTTGCATACCAAGCGACTCTACTATAGAAGCTAGAGGTAAAAAGAATATCTAAGTCACTATCACCATCCAAATCCGCCGCATAGATCGACCCCGCATCGAAACCATTTAAAGTAGATGCCATAGAAAGTACTTGTGGAGCGCTAAAGGCTCCCACCCCGTTATTGATGTACCAAGCTATGTTATTACTAGCTCCCCTAGCAGCCGAAAGTACGTCAACATCTCCATCCCCGTCTATATCGGCCGCATAGACTGAGGAAGCGTCGATAGCAGCCGTAGTGATCACTTGTGGTAAGCCAAAAGCCCCTGTGCCATTGTTCCTATACCAAGCAATTTTGTTATCAAGAACAGAAGCTGAAAGAACATCCAAATCGCCATCGCCATCTAGGTCGGCCGCATAGACATCACTTGCGACATCTGCGCTATTGGTGATCAATTGTTGTGCGCCAAAAACACCCGTTCCATTATTCCTATACCAAGCAATGATGTCATCATTCTCAGAAGCCGAAAGTACATCAATGTCACCATCGCCGTCCATGTCAGCTGCATGGACAGAACTAGCGCCACTAGCATTAGAAATAAATTGTTGTGTGCTAAAATTGCCTGTTCCATTGTTCCTATACCAAGCTATTTTGTTGTCATTCTTAGAAGCAGAAATTACATCTAAATCCCCATCGCCATCTAAATCGGCTGCATATACATCACTTGCAGCGTCTGTAGCCGTCGTAATTACCTGTTGTAGACCAAAACCGCCTGTTCCGTCATTCGCATACCAAGCAATTTTATCATCATCTGAGGAAGCTGAAAGAACATCCAAGTCACCATCCCCATCTAAATCGGCCGCATAGACTGAACGAGCAACTCTAGCGTTCGTAGAGATTATTTGTTGTGGACTAAAAACCCCTGTGCCATTATTCGCATGCCAAGCAATTTCATTATTTCGTGAAGCAGTAAGAACATCTAAGTCACCATCCCCATCTAAATCGGCCGCATAGCTATCCTGTACACCTCCAGCATTAAAAGAGATTAATTGTTGCACGCCGAAAGTTCCTGTCCCAGTATTTGCATACCAAGCTACTTTATCATCATCCATAGAAGCCGAAATTACATCTAAATCCCCATCCCCATCAATATCTGCCACATAAACATCCTGCGCTAAGAGTGTAGCAGTAGAAATTACTTGTGGTGTACCAAAGGTGCCTGTTCCATTATTTGCACACCAAACGATTCTATTGTTGTTTTGAGCAGCAGCAAGGACATCAATGTCACCATCGCCATCTAAGTCAGCAGTATAGACTGAACGAGGTCCATCAACCACTGAACTCCCAATCACCCCTTGTTCACCTCCAAATAGCCCTAACCCATTATTAACATACAAAACTACTCGATCTCCTTGCTCTAAAGTTGCAAAAACGTCGACATCCCCATCCCCATCCATATCTCCTGTATGAACGGACGTGACCCCTGAGGCAGTCGTAGAGATTAATTGTTGAGACCCAAAAAGACCTATGCCATTATTCGGATACCAAGCTACTTTATCATCATTTGAAGAAGCTGAAAGAACATCTAAGTCACCGTCGCCGTCTAGATCAGCCGTATAGACATCCTGCGCACCATCTGCAAATGTAGAAATCACTTGTTGAGTTCCAAAAACCCCTGTGCCATTATTCGCATACCAAGCAATTTTATCATCATTTGAGGAAGCTGAAAGAACATCTAAGTCACCATCCCCATCAATATCGGCTGCATGAACAGACTGTGCACCATCTGTAGCTGTAGTAATCACTCGTGGAAGTCCAAAAACTCCTACTCCGTTATTTTCATACCAAGAAATCTTATCATCTCCTGCAGAAGCAGCAAGAACATCCAAATCGCCATCACCGTCTAAATCAGCCGTGTAGACGCAGGAAGCTAGGAACACTTCCGATTGCAAAAGTAGATATCTCTCGCTGAGCACCGAAAACCCCTGTACCATCGTTTGGATACCAACATATATTATCATCACCAGAAGAAGCTACAAGGACATCAGCATCGCCATCGCCGTCTATATCTGCGGAATGAACCGACTGAGGTTGAAATGTTTTTCCATTGATAATATAGTTTTGAGCTCCAAAAGACTGTGCTGAGCCCTCACTGGCGAACAGTAGAGAAACAAGTATCGTTGTTGTCCAAATGGATAATAGTTTTTTTTTCATGGCTTCATTCATTTTTTATTAAAAATAATTATGCATCTTATGTGTCTATGAAATCCCTATGCCTACACCGCCTAAAGTTAACCAATTTAATATTCTAGTAAAGTAAGAGTTCAATTTTATTTTTAAACAAATTACAGCGGTTCTCACGACATGAGTAATAATATAAAGTATTAGTTATATGAGGAGTTATTCTAACTTTGGGGCTATAAGGATTTTTCTAGCAATGATCTGATAGATAAGGTTCATGGATGCAGCAGGAATAAAGTCGAAGAGCACTCTAACTTTTTGCCTACAATCCCGCAGCGTTTTTGCTTCTATCAAAGCCTCCTTAAAATCCTCGTCCAGCGCTCTAGTGAGTTGATCTACAAAAAAAGCTAGCAACATAACCAAGGCAAATATTGTGGCTAAAAACCATTGTCCATGCCCGTAATTATGCTCCAAGTTATAGCCCTGATTTTTAAGGGTATTGAACGTCTCGTTCTCTATTTTCCACCGCGTTCTACCTGCTTGTGCCACTTGCTCAACAGTAGAGCTATCCAGCGCTAAATTGGTTATCCATTTATTCGAATAACTGACCGTACCCGTCTGTAGGTCTATCTCTTTATACGCTAAATAATTTACCCTAATTTCTTGATTAGCTCCATTTAAGATAAGGTTAGAAGACCACTCTAATCGACACAGCTTCCGTTTATCCCTGTTAAAGTTTTTTTCAAATTCAAGGCGGTTCAAGCTTGCTTCTTTAGCTTGTTGCGCCACTTGTTCTAACACATACCCTTCTTTAATGACAATTATAAAATCCATGTCATTGCCTTCTTTTTGTAAGGCACGTATAGTTGGCCCATCGGCGTATAACCCGTCCAAAAGAACAACTATTTTTTCATCGGGTAAAACCGCTCGAATTTCAGGCAACAAGCGTTTACAGGCATTTCTTTCACAATCATTTTTCGTCGCTCCATCTTGCCGAGTAATGGCTTCTCCAAAGACAGGAAAAACAGTACTCAACTCAGGGGTAACCACACTAGCGGCTAACAATTGATGGTGATACTCGATCTCCCCATTTTTCCGTTTTTTAGTTAAACAGTGGGAACAACCTATAGTATTAGAGGCATACGTGCCAGTGCCATCAACACTAACTAACAACTTATTTCCTAAAAAACGTCTATTTTCTAACAGCCCATTTTCTGACAAGTAGCTGAAGAGTTGCTTAAAAGTTGGGCGTATTTTATCAGGCGCTACCGAATCCAATATCTTACGCAGACCGTTTTCACTAGGTATCTGTTGCAGCTTAAATACCTGTTCTAGGTTCTCTTTGCGCGCTGCATAGTTGGATACAAAACTCAGCAAAGAGGGATCTTTGAGCGAAAACATCGCAAATGCGCTCATTAAACAGTCCTGTAAACTGTATTTTGTCCCTCCTTTGCGATGGTCTTCTACTGCTCCAAATCCTTGGAACACTAGTTCTAGTAATTGATCGTACATCCCTTTTTTTGACAAAATAAACCTTATTACTCTATTTATTAAATAGCATTACTTAATATAACTTATCATGTCGTGAGAACCGCTGAACAAATTATAAGTTACTATACACTTTTTAAAATGGGCTTGTTAACTATTTTAAAATTACAACAAATAGGCTTTAATAAACTCAAGATTAACTGAATCAAATCATCAAGCGAATGAACAACATTTTTAAGTTCGTCATACCCTAAACGAAACAAGGAAATAGAAGGTCCTTTTTTTGACCATAGTCCTTCAAGTATATTTTAACTTTTTTAGTTGTTTGACATTTTAAGCCATTGAAAATACATAAAATACAATTAACTGAAACTAGCCCCATCATTAATTGAGCCTTAGGTAGTTCACTTAGGTTTAAATCTTCTAAATTGAAACCATTAGATTTACAGTGATAGAAAAACACTTCAATTCCCCATCTAGACTCATATGCCTGACTAATTAATTTTAAGTTTTGAAAATCAGAAAGTAATATAAGGTATTTATCGCCTTTAGATTCCCCCTTTCTCTTTCCTTTATTAGGAAAAACAGTATAAAAATACTCTTGTTCGTTCAACCTAACCTTGCTTTGGAAGTAGCCATTTCTCTCGACTTTTCTTTCCAATAAACGTTCTGTTTTATAAGTCGTTTTACCCAAAACAAGAGCTACTTGACTTAGGTAATCTTGATGTCGAAGCCGAATTACAAAGCTCCAGTTCAATTGATTAATAAAGGAAAACCAATCAACCCCTATGAACTCTCTATCTGCTAAAATAGTAATCTCAATATCAGTATGTTTTTGCCAAACTAAACAAAAGCGTTCCATTAAATCAATTCGTTCTTGTTGATTTGAATTTCCTCGTTTTGCTAAATTTTTCCAAATTATAGGAATAAATACTTTATTGGGCAATAATAACCCAACAGTCAATATATTGATATCAATTTTACCAATCTTCCAATTCGTTCTATCCATTACCATATATACCATTCCTTCAAAGCCAATTAAAGAGATTATTAGATAGGTAATACCAACACAGAAACTATCTATATTCTTAATTTTAAAAAAGCGAATGAAACGAGTATAAATATTGCTTAAAACTAAGTCTTTACGACCTAAAACTGTTCCAGCTTCTGCTTTACATTTATTCAAGTTTACCGTTCGAGAGCGAAGGATGCATTGAATTAACAGTAGCATTACTTTTACCACACATATGCGGTGATATGGAAAAAATAATTTAATTTTATCTGCTGTTGGGAGTTGTACTTGTTGTTTCATAGTATGTTAAGTTCTGGTCAACCAAACATACAAACAACTTGCAACTCCTAACTTTCAATGAACTTATTTTTTTCTAGAAAGTGTATAGTAACTTAAACAAATTATTAATTCATAATCAAAAAATAAATAACATTAATCTTATAAGTAATAACATGAAAAATAGTCCCCTATTTATCGCACTAATCTGTTTCTTTTTCTGATAGTTAATAATTGTACGAAGCGATTTGAATACGTAAGATATTCTATACTATGCTTTTGCTTGGCCATCAATAAGACTCCTTACCCCCTAAATTACCTTCTCTATAAAATCTATAGCCAAGTACTTTGTATTACTAGGTATTTTGTTTTAAGTTTGTACCACACTACAATAGTTCGCCCTCCAATTGGTCGAATTAACCACTATTGTAAACGATCCCCCAACAATGAAAGGAGTGTTTATAGAAAAATGGAAATCGCAAGTCAAAAAAGGAACCTTATCCTTTATCATTCTCAACGTACTCAAAGATGCGGAGTATTATGGGTATGAGTTGATCGAACAAATAAAGACCCACACAGAAATACACATTGCCGAAGGAACCTTGTACCCCCTACTGAATCGACTCAAAAAAGAGGCGCTAGTGACCTCTAAATGGGTAGAACAAGAAACGGGCGTTCCCCGAAAATATTACTGCCTGACCACTTTAGGGGAAGAGATGTTAGCCGAAATGCAAGTCTATTGGAGTGGATTAGAGCAATCAATTAAAAGAATTACTAAATGAACATCACCATACTAGAATTTGAAACGTCGGCAGCGAAGCGCGTCTATACCGACTATATGAAGCGCCTCCAAAAAGTCACAAAGAGTTTGCCCAAAGCAGACCAGCAAGATGTCTTGATGGAATTTAACAGCCACATTTATGAGGGCTTGCAACTCGGCAAAGAACAGGGCGAAATTGATCGACTGTTGGATATTTTGGATAAGCTGGGCGCCCCTGAAGAGGTTTTGAAACCGTTGATCGCCGACAAAAAAATGGAACAGGCCACCAGAACATTTAACCCCATTCATGTTTTTAAAGCCTTGATACTGAACTTGACCAATGGTGTTTCTTACGTGGTCTTCTCCGTGCTTTACCTACTTCTGTTTGGCTTTGTCTTTTTGATTGGTGCCAAAGTCATGCAGCCCGCG
This sequence comes from uncultured Saprospiraceae bacterium, assembly GCA_963837355.1. GTDB lineage: Bacteria > Bacteroidota > Bacteroidia > Chitinophagales > Saprospiraceae > Aureispira. Next base: position 324,802 of record CAWIMY010000003.1, read on the forward strand.
CAAGTGGGCTTATTTTTCAAAGGGGATGATTTTCTGGTACTAGGACACACTACCTTAAAAGTGCAAACGGCTGGTATTACCGAAGTACTAGGCCATTGGTTTATACCACTTATGATCGCCGCCACGGTTGGCTCTTATTTGTTGATTACGCTATTATTAAAACTAAAAAGAACGCTCCATACTGCTAGGAGCTAGCGATAGATCGATGGGCTAACGTTTTGCGCGCCATTCCTATGAGCTATTTTTTTGCCTGCAAGCATTGTATAACTAGGTACTTTGTATTAACTATCACCTCTTTACTTTATTCCAAACATTATCAATAACTTATGAAAAATCTACTTTTAATTTTAGCAATTTTACTACTTTGGACACTAGGAAACGCACAAACCACTAGCCCTCCCTTAGCATTGACCAAAGAAAAAAAAGCGGCCTTGGATGACTACCTCAATTACTTAGAAGCGGAAAATCAATTGATAGGGACGATCTCTATTGCCAAAAATGGCCAAGAGATCTATGGTCGACACTTTGGGCAGGGCAACTTGTTGGACAAAACAATAGATCCCACCCAATTGGTCTATCAAATCGGTTCGATTACCAAACTCTTCACGGCTGTTCTTATTGGACAATTAGTAGAACAAAAGAAACTACACTACGGCGACTTGCTACAGGACTATTTTCCGAACATGCCCAATGCTGATAAAATAACACTTAGCCAATTACTCAACCACACCAGCGGTCTAAAAGACTTTGTTGTCAAAGACGATTCCCTATCAGAATGGTTGTTTGAACCCGTTTTGGAAGCCGAAATCATAGAACAGATTGTAAAAAATGGGGTGGCATTTGAGCCAGGAGAAGGCTTGCGCTACTCTAACGGCGCCTATTATTTATTGGCTAAAATAGTAGAGCAAACCTATAAGAAACCCTACAAGCAGGCAATCAACCAGCAGATTTTAACCCCTTTGAAGTTATCCCGTACCCATTCTATCGCGACAACAGACAGTTACCAAAACATTGCCCAGCCTTACGAAAAATTGGACGAATGGACGGTGGTCAAAGATTTCTATTTTCCGAACGTCGTGGGCGTTGGCGACATGCTTTCTACCCCGCAGGAATTAAATCGTTTTATACACGCCTTGTTTGAAAATAAACTCCTCCAAAAAGCTACCCTAGAAACCATGTTGCCCGTCAAAAGCGCCCCTTTTGGCTATGGCATTATGGCTATTCCTTTTTATCACAAATAACTGTATGGACACGGAGGCGATACACGCGGAACGCATTGCGTGATGGCCTACGATCCCACCGAAAAAATAGCCATTACTTATATGATTAACGGAGAATTATTCTTGACGAATGATTTTGCCTTGGATTTCCTGAGCATTCTTTATGACAGAGCTTTTGAATACCCCACCTTTGAGGTCTATACCGTTGATCCTGCCGATTTAATGGCCTATGAGGGCGTTTATGGCGCGCCTGACTTTCCTCTAAAATTAACCATTGCTGCCGAGGGTGAGCAACTAAAAGCCCAAGGAACAGGGCAACCCGCTTTTATATTGAACGCGGTAGGACAACACCAATTTGATTTTAAAAAGGCAAAGTTAGCCTTGACGTTTGTGTTGGAGAAACAGCAGATGATTTTGGTACAAGGCGGGCAAACCATTGTATTGACGAAGGAATAACTGTTACCAAACAACCAAACGAATAGGAGAACCATCCTACCCAACAAAAAAACGCTTCTGCTCCCCTTAAACAGGGAACAGAAGCGTTTTCTATTAGACTTTAGTGTACCAAGTTTATTCTTACTCCCTCACTACGCTGTGGTGTACTACCCCTTGGGCAGTAATCACTTGCAGCCAATACACGCCTGCTGTACGCGGCAAATCAAGGGTAAGCAAGCTGCCTATTAGCTGTTCGTGCTGTTGTAGCAACTTTCCGTCCGCGCTATATACGCCTATGGATAGCGCTTCTAAGTCGCCTAAGTCTACGTTTACCGTGCCGTTGCTAGGGTTGGGGTAGACGAGAATTTGCGCTAGAGCATCTGGCAATTGTTGGGTGCTGGTACCTACGAATGAAACACAAGCCGAGGTGTCTATACAGCTATTTTGAGTCACCACTACGGCGTAGTTGCCATCCATGCCAGGCATAAAGCTCGGATTAGTCGCTCCTATGATATAAGGGTCACTGCTATTGCAATCTATCCATTGATAAACAGCATTGGCACCTGTCACTAGTGTATCCACCAAAATGGTATTGCCACTGGTTTGGATGGTAACCGTACCGTTGGAGCAATTGCCATTAAACTTTGCAATAAAGGCATCACCCCCACCTTGGTAATTATTCTGATGACCACCTAAAGCGATACCACTAGTTGAGAACGTATTGCCTATTAAATATAAGTTGTTGTTGCCTACAGCACAGCTGGTAGCCCTGTCCTCATCTGCTCCTCCATAGTAAGTCCCCCAAACACGTCTACCATTGGTATCAAATTTTGCAACAAAACCATCCCAATTGCCTGCCCTAGTATTCTGGTAGCCTCCAGCAGCTATCTTATCGTCGGAAAATGTTCTACCTACCATATAAACATTATCATTAGCGTCTATGGTGCCTCCATAGGCTTGATCTGTGTTAACGTCACCATAATAGGTGCCCCAACTACGAGTACCATTACTATTGAACTTTACTATAAAAGCATCTCCATTTCCGCCATAAGTATACTGGTGTCCCAAAATAGAAGCAATTTTATTGGTAGATCTAGTTGTTCCTAATAGGTATACATCATCGTTGCTATTTATTACACAAGTTATAGCCTCCTCATCCTCATCTCCTCCATAATAAGAGGCCCAAAGACGCGTTCCATTACTGTTAAATTTCACAAGGAAAGCGTCATCACTAAAAGCACTTCTTGTATTCTGATGCCCATTAAAAGCAATAGCACTATTTGAGTATGCTACTCCTGCTAGATAAACATTGTTGTCGCTATCTACCACGCAGTCATAGCCACGATCATCCTGTCTTCCTCCATAGTAAGATGCCCAAAGGCGTGTACCACTGCTGTTAAACTTCACAATAAAAGCGTCGTCAGGCCCTCCCAGAAAGTAAGCTCCTCCAACAGTATCTTGATGACCATTAAAAGATATGCTGAAAGAAGACTTTGTTACGCCTACTAGATAAACATTATCATTACCATCTACGGTGCAACCAAAGCCATAATCTTCTATCTCGCCTCCGTAGTAAGATCCCCAAAGACGCATTCCACTACTGTTAAATTTCACAATAAAAGACTCATTATAAGCATTTTTAGTGTTTTGGTGCCCCCCCGCGGCTATGTTAGTCGTAGATTCTGTCGTTCCTACTAAGTACACATTATCGCTGCCATCTACGGCGCAAGCATTCCCTTCTTCGTAATTACTTCCCCCATAATAACTCGCCCATAAACGCGTGCCGTTACTGCTAAACTTTACGATATAGGCATCAAAACCGTTTCCACTGGCATTTTGATGACCTCCCATAGCTATGTTACTAGCAGAAGCGGTATTACCTACTAAATATACATCTCCATTTCCATCTACTACACAGTCGTTACCTTGGTCGATATTACTCCCCCCATAATAACTCGCCCAAACCAAACTGGGATCAATCACCAACACCTCACTTTCATCATAAGCCCCCAACGCAAAAGAAATAACATCCTCCTGCAATTCAAAGGCTGTGACAACCTCTTGCCTCTGTTGAAACGACACAGGCGCTTGCTCCGTCACACTGCCCATGCTATTGGACAAAGTAAAACTACCATCAGCGTTAATTTTTATACTTTCTTGGTGGTCAAAACGCATTTTGATTTGACTCGGGTCGGCTCCTGCTTGTACTACAAAATCATATTTTAAACCTTCCTCGGTCGTATAGATCACCCAATCAATACCAGGGTAGACTTCTTGATAAATAAGTTTTTGAAAGCTGTGGACATCGAGTGCATTTCTGTTGTAATACTGCACATAATCCTTGCTTTCGCCTTCGGCTACAATGGTAGGGGTTGGATTAGCGCCCACTAAGGTCATGTCCATGCGGTAGGTTTCTTGTCGAATTTGTTCCCGCAATTGCTGCTGAACGGCGCGCTCTTCGGCATCGAGGTGTTTGTGGTCGTGTTGGTAGCCCGCTGGATAATGCACCTTGCTAAACTGATACGCCAAGCCTGTAGGCAACATAAAAATATCCATTTCTCGTTGTTGGTAATGGTATTTGACATAACTAGCCGTAGCGCCTTGGGCATCCCAAACCTGTCCTTTGTTTTCTTCAAAAGCCACTTTTTGTTGAGTGGCAAAGGCTTGCGCTTGCGCTAAATGATTCGTAGGTTGTGCAGCTAGTAATTGAGTAGCCAACACTAGTAAGAGTAGGTAAATAAACTTCATAGTTTTTGTGAGTTTTGTTATAATTTCGTTGATAACGCTGCCAAGCCGTTGCTCTATAAGACGGACTTGTAAGAATTAAGCGTTTTCATTTTAAGAGCCACAAAGATAAACTAAGTTATTAATAACTACACTTTTTTTATTGATAATTGTATTTTTTAGTAAAGGAAATGCGCTTGCGTTAGACCATTTTCCTCTTTCTATTTCCAGTCATCTTTCTCCAAAAAAGGCGCTTTTTCTAGCAAATCCCCCAAATCGGTGCTTTATTTGTAGGTGGAAAACTACCCCTCCCAACCGTTTTTTGTTGACTTAACTATGTGAATTCCTATGCAAGACTACTGGCAATTAATCAGCTCCTCGTATCAAGGGTTTTGGGAGTATTTGGTCAACGAAATCACCCTCAACTATACCTACAAGCCGCTTTGGCAAAACTTTTTTTATGCGCTAATTGTCATTTCGCTCTTCTTTTTTGGCTTGGAGCTGTGGCGACCTTGGCGCAAGGAGCAACCCAAATTCCGAAAGGATTTTTGGCTGGATGCCTTTTATATGTTCTTCAACTTTTTCTTGTTTTCACTAATCGTCTTTCATGCGGCGAGCAATGTCGTGGTGGAGGCTTTTACCGACGGATTGGCGGCCATTGGGATTACCAATTTAGTGGCTATAGAGGTGCAGACCTGGCCCATTTGGGCGCATTTGCTGCTCGGCTTTGTGGTGCGTGATTTTGTGCAATGGTGGGTGCATCGTTTGCTACACAACGTGCCCTTTTTGTGGGAATTTCACAAGGTACACCACTCGGTGCGCGAAATGGGGTTTGCCGCCCACTTGCGCTACCACTGGATGGAAAACGTGGTGTACAAAACCCTAGAGTACTTGCCCTTGGCCCTGATTGGCATTGGTCTCAACGACTTTTTTGTCATTCATATTTTTACGCTCATTGTAGGGCATTACAACCATGCGAATGTGCAGCTGCCCGAGTGGGCCAAAGGCATTGGTTTTGGGGTCTTGATTGGTAGCTTTGCGGCCTTTTTTGCGCTGCGAAACCACGGGCGTGGGCGCGCTGTTGGTCATTGGCTTGGCCGTCTTGTTGGGCGTGCTGCTCAGTCCTATTCTAAAATACATTTTCAACAGTCCCGAAATGCACATTTGGCACCACGCCTACCACTTGCCCAAAGAGCGGCAAACGGGCGTTAATTTTGCCTTGACCTTGAGTATTTGGGATTATCTGTTTCGCACCAATTACATTCCTTATTCTGGGCGGGACATCGAATTGGGCTACCCAGGCGTAGAGGAAATGCCCGATAGCTTTATTAAACAAGCCACCTACTTGGGAATACATAAGCCTTCTAAAAACGAGCCGCATGAGGAGCTTATAGATACGCCTGTCGGCAAATAAGCGCTCCAAAACCAGTAATTGATGGATTTTTTATAGCCTTTTTCCTTTTTTGCAACAGCAGTAAGCCAAGGCGCTAAAACCTTATTTTTTGTGCCAAAAAACACGCCTTTTTTTGCTCTTCATCGTTGGCGCGTTGTACCTTTATCCAATGCAAACAAATACACATACACGCGTGCCCGCCCTGCGGTTTCCCGAATTTGAGGGGGATTGGGTGGTTGTAAGGTTGGGTGAAATCGCTTCCTTCACAAAAGGAAAAGGGATTTCTAGAACGATATAGTTGAGGATGGGAAGTATCCCTGTTATGTGGCGATATGGAGAGGTATACTTTATACTCATTATGGTGCAGTTATAAAAGACTTAAGTCTTCGAATTGTAGACGCAGATAAATTAGTCTTTAGCGAAACTAATGATAAATAATTCCTGCCTCAGGGGAATCTGCTTTAGATATAGCTACTGCCTCGTGTTCTTGTTGCAAGGTATTATTAGGAAGTGACTTAAATATAATAAAATCTCCTGCTAATGGAGTCTTCTTATCCTATTGCTTGAACAGCAGTAAAAAAATGGATATTGTTAAATTAGCTCAACAGGTTTTCTGTCATTCAATTATATAGTAGTCAATTAAAGATACTAAAGCTAGCCATTCCCGCCCTCCCCGAACAACAAAAAATAGCCAACTTCCTTTCTACCATCGACCAAAAAATAACCGTATTAGAGCAGCAACAGCAGCAATTGCAAGCCTTCAAAAAAGGGATGATGCAGCAGTTGTTTAGTCAGCAACTGAGGTTTTTGGATGAGAATGGGGAGGATTTTCCTGCTTGGGAGAAGAGAAAACTAGGAGAGCTATTCCGTAGGGTAAAAAGTAAGAACGAGGAAAACATTCAAAACATATTAACAGTTTCTGGACAGTTGGGTTATTAATCAATTAGAGTATTTCAAAAAATCAGTTTCAGCTAGAAATGTTACAGGATATTATTTATTAGAAAAGGTGATTTTGCTTAAACAAAAGCTATTCTAATGGCTATCCAATGGGAGCTATAAAGAGACTGAATAGATATGACGAAGGGTGTTGTATCTACGCTTTACGGATTTGTTTCCGAATAAAAGCTAATTCATCTCCAAAGTTCTTTGAACACTATTTTATCATTCTGACATAAATAAGGAACTAGAAAAAATAGCACAAGAGGGAGCCAGAAATCATGGTTTATTAACATGTAAGTGTAGTGCGACTTTTTTAATTGTAATATACTCCCTTTCCCTTCCTTGAGGAGCAACAAAAAATAGCCAATTACCTCAACAACCTAGACCAACAAATCCAAAACATCCAACACCAAATCACCCAAAACCAAGCCTACAAAAAGGGCTTTTTGCAACAACTCTTGGTATAAGGCGTTAAAAAGCTTTCTTTTCTTGGCTATAGAGCCACCAATCTACTGTTTAGCTTATGAAAACCACTTTTGAAGGAACCAGCGATTACGTCGCTTCCGAAGATTTACAATTGGCCGTCAATGCCGCCATTGCCATGGAAAAACCCTTGCTCATCAAGGGCGAACCGGGGACAGGCAAAACCATGTTGGCGCAAGAAATTGCCCGCGCCTTGGGCAAACCCCTCCTCACTTGGCACATCAAATCGACCACCAAAGCCCAACAGGGCTTGTACCATTACGATGCTGTGGCGCGCTTGCGCGACTCGCAGCTCGGGGCCGAGCGGGTGCATGACATTAGCAACTACATTGTCAAAGGAAAATTGTGGGAAGCCTTTGAGGCCGAGGAACGCGTGGTGTTGTTGATTGATGAAATAGACAAGGCGGATATTGAGTTTCCGAACGATTTGTTGCAGGAGTTGGACAAGATGGAGTTCTTTTGTTACGAATTGCAACGGGTGATTCGCGCCAAGCAGCGCCCTATTGTGATTATTTCTTCTAACAATGAGAAAGAACTGCCCGATGCGTTTTTGCGCCGCTGCTTTTTTCATTACATCCAGTTTCCCGACCGCGCCACGTTGCAGCAGATTGTAGAAGTGCATTTTCCCGACTTAGAACAACGTTTGCTCGATGAGGCCTTGGCACAGTTTCAGGAGTTGCGCCAAGTGCGCGGCCTCAAAAAAAAGCCCTCCACCAGTGAACTTTTAGACTGGATTAAGCTGTTATTGCTATCGCGCATCAACGAGGAGGGCTTGCAAAAAGCGCGGCAAGAAGGGCGCTTTCCCTTAGCGGGTGCCTTGCTCAAAAATGAACAAGACATGGCCTTGCTGCGCTACCTAAAACCCTAGGCCTTATGTTTTTAGATTTCTTTTTGCTGCTCAAAGATCAAGGCCTTCCCGTCAGTTTGGGGGAGTATTTAAACCTACTCGAAGCGTTAAATAACGATTTGGTTAAACAAAGTTCACAGAAATTTTATTACCTCTGTAGAACGATTTTGATAAAGCATGAACAACATCTGGACGATTTTGACCGTCTATTTGGATTGTATTTTCAAGGCATAGAAAACATTACCGATGAAGCGCTATATAAAATTCCAGAAGACTGGCTTAATCAAAAAGGACACCGCCATTTCTCCACGGCAGAAATGCAAGCCATCGAAGCCTTGGGTGGACTCGAAGCCCTTATCCGACGATTCCAAGAAATTTATGCCGCCCAAAAAGAAAGACACCAAGGAGGAAACAAATGGATAGGCACAGGGGGCACTTCGCCGTTTGGGGCCTTTGGCTATAATCCCGAGGGCATTCGCATCAATCAAGGAAAATCCATCCATCGCCGCGCGGTCAAGGTGTGGGAAGAACGGGCGTTTGCCAATCTGCGCGATGATGTGGAGTTGGAAACCCGCCAATTAAAATTGGCCCTCAAACGCCTACGCCGTCTTACCCGCTCCAGCGCGGCCACCGAGCTCAACCTCGATCAAACGATCAAAAAAACTTCTGAAAACGCAGGCTTTTTAGACTTGCAGTTTCAACGCGTCCAAGAGAACGCCGTCAATGTCCTGCTGCTGCTTGATGTCGGCGGCTCGATGGACGACCACATTGAGCGCTGTTCGCAACTGTTCTCTGCCGCGCGCTACGAATTCAAAAATCTACACACCTACTACTTTCACAATTGCGTGTACGAACGCCTCTGGACGGACAATGTACGCCGCCAGCAGAATTTTATTCCGACCGTCGATGTCTTGAATCGCTTCAACAGCGATTACAAGGTTATTTTTGTGGGCGACGCGGCGATGTCGCCCTATGAAATCACAATGCGCCACGGCAGTGTGGAGCATTACAACGAAGAAGCGGGCATTACTTGGTTGCAGCGTTTCCAACAGCAATTTCCCAACATGGTGTGGCTCAATCCTATGCCCGCCGAGGAATGGGAATACACCTATTCGGTGGGCTTGTTGCGGGAATTTATGAAAGAGCGGATGTTTCCGCTGACCTTGCAGGGGCTAGAAGCAGCGGTGGCGGCGCTGTAAGGAGCGCGGGCTTGTTTTTATTTAAATGGGCAGGAGCAAATCAAGCCTTCCGCACAGGCATAGGAATGTAAGTACGATCGTCGGGCACCGTCGGAAATTCTTTGTTTTCCCAATCGGTTTTGGCTTCTTGCAAGCGCGTTTTGCTGTGCGAGACAAAATTCCAAAGCAAGTAATGCTCTTCGGGCAAGGGCGCGCCGCCAAACAACAACACTTGGGTATTGGCTTTCACCGTAATTTCGCATTCGTTGTCGGTTTTGCTAATCAGCATTTGCCCCGCTTCCACGGTTTCGCCCTCGTCGATAATCGCCCCTTTGACAATGACAAAAGCAACTTCGCCTTCGAGCTGGTCTTTTAAAGAAATGGTAGTAGCCGCTTCCGCGTAAATATCCACCATAAACAGCGGCGAAAATCCCTGCAAGGGAGCCGAACGCCCAAACGCCTTTCCCGCCACTAATTTAAAGGTCAATCCCTCGGTCGTCCAAGTAGGAAGCGTATCGCGGGGATAAAAATCAAACTGTGGGGGCATCTCTTCCTTTTCTTTGGGCAAGGCCACCCAAATTTGGTAGCCGTGCATGGTAAACGTGCCTGCTTGGCGCAAATGGGCAGGCGTTCGCTCCGTATGCGTGACTCCGTAGCCCGCTGTCATAAAGCCCACATCCCCTGGCCGAATAATTTGTACGGTTCCTAAGCTGTCGCGGTGTTCTACCTCGCCTTCAAACAGATAGGTCAAGGTACTCAACCCAATGTGCGGGTGCTGATCGACATCCACGTATTGGCCGTTGCCCAAGGTGGCGGGGCCCATGTGGTCGATAAAAGTAAACGGCCCTACTTGGCGTTTTTTCCGAAAGGGCAACAAGCGCCCCACCATAAAATTGCCTAAATCGGCTTGCCGTTCATTGACCAAAAGTTTGTTATTTGCCATGTTGTTGCTGTTCTGATTGTCTTAAAGTACGCGTACCAAGATAAGGAATTATAAAAACTATTCGGCCAATGTCGCGCGCAGTTTTGGCAGCAGTTTACCCAATTTGTTGTTGCCTTTTCCATCAGCGCCTTCCCCCCAATAGCGGTCGTTGGGGGACGCTTCTATCAATACCGCGTCTTGGGTGGCTAACAGCAGCGCCCGCAACTCGTCGTGCTGGGTAAACTTGGCGCGCGATAGGTAGTTATTTAGTCGCCTAAAATTCCTGGGTCAAGGGATCGGGTGTCTTGGCTACTGGTAATGGTCGTATCGTTCAAAAAAGTTTCTAATTGCTCTTGTTTGCAATAGCCCAAAGGGCCTTTCAATAGCTCTTCTTGTGCATTAATAATATAATAGGTTGGATAACTAGCGCGCTTGTATTGGTGCCGTTGCAGCCACGCATTACGCCGTCCTACGGTGCTATCTCCCAAAGGAGCACGGTCATCGACCATCAATTCACACCAGATATAGTTGTTTCTACCGCGAAGATCAGGCGTGTGGTAAATAAAATCAGTTGTTTCAGAAGTAGGAAGCCCGTAGCCGCTAAAAATCAACAAAATAGGTTGCTGGTGCAAGGCCGCTAGATCCAAGGCCACATCATAATCTTGCACTACCATAGAAAAATCCAGCCGCTCCCGCAATTCGCTACTCCCCGAACAGCGCCAAGCCAACAAGACCAGTGCGCCCCAACGACAGATGTACAGAATTCCCTTCATTGGTCTAATACCCCTTGTTTTTTGTTATTAAAAAGGACAGTAAATCGTACAAGGCGCGTTGCTCGTGAATACTGCGGCAAAGGAGTTGTTCTTTTGCGCTTCCAAAATCCAAAGTCATAGACATCTGGTCAATGCGTTTGATGGCCAATTGCATATAAGCACTCTTCTCAAAGGTCACTTCTTGCAGTTCCTCTAGCCAATATTCCTTGATGGAAGCGCCAAAAAAGACAATCAAACTGCGCGTGATTAGAAAGTCTACTTTTCCGTTGTACTGTTGCAGACAAATAATCTCTTTATAGGCTGCTGCTTCGGGGAAACGGTTAAAGCCTCCTAAGAATAGGTTGTCCTTTCCGATAGCGCGGGACTGAAATATTCTAAGCATTGAGAGAGCTGACCAAGGTGTTCGTTTAGTACATTTTTGTAAGAATTGCAGTAAGTTATCCGCTAATTTTACGCGTCCATACTCCTCGGAGTCATAAATAACCGCTCCTTGGTCTTTTAAATCAAGCCCTAGTGTTCCCTCCTCTTCCAATTGAGCAATCGTGACCATTACTATTTCTTCCATGTACTCATCGAAAGTGATGATGGTTCTCAACTCGTCCCACGTGTAAAATTGTTGAATGGTAATAAAAGAATCGCGGCGACTACTGGACGACGGTCTACTCACCTGCGTCAGATCAAAAGAAGGATATTTGGGTTGTTTCCCTGCCACTTCAGTCAAAAAATAGCTGTAATCAATCGAGAATTCTTGTTGGTACAAACTGTCCCAAACCTCTTCCCGACTTTGCTCAAAAGCGGGTTGCGCGAGGCGCTCTTCTAGCGGCGGATAAAAGGTCTTAAAATAAGCTTTCATGTAGTCTAATTGTGGTTCGTATTTCTGGCAGAGCGCTTAGGGCGATTCACCAGTTTTTCTAACTGTAAATCCTCAGGAACGTGGTTTTGTCCAGTATTTTCGGCTCCTAGAGGCACCCGAACCGATAGAAACAGTCCGCGCTTGGAGGCTTTTTCCCACATCCAAAGCGTCCCTTTTCGGCTTACAGGATCAACAAGCGTGTAAGCAAAACCAAAGGTGCGGCCCTCTACGAGCACTTCTTGTTGTGCCAGGGTATCGGCTTGGTCTTGCAGGGCACAGAAGACCTCTAGCCAGTAAATGGGGGTTGTTGGGAGCATAATCAATTCGTATAAAGAGCCGTTGTTTAAAAACAAAAGCTGCTCAAAAAAAGGTATCTTAGACTTCTGTTGACGGTCTAACCAAATGTACTATTTTTTACGCATCCAAACAACCCTTTATGTATCTCTTTACTTCTGAACGCCTAGGTTTTCGCACTTGGCAGGACAGCGACTTGGCTCCCATGCAAGCGCTCAACCAAGATCCTGCGGTTTTAGAATTTTTTCCCGCCCTCAAAACCTTGGAAGAGACGGCTGCTTTTGTCGAGCGGATGCAACATGATATGGCCGCGCGGGGCTATTGTTTTTTTGCGGTAGATACGTTGGTGGATAAGGCCTTTATTGGATTTATTGGCTTGTCGCAACATACCTACTTAGAAGAACAAGGTACGGTGACCGAAATTGGTTGGCGCTTGCAGCGGCGCAGTTGGAACCAAGGTTACGCCACGGAGGGCGCTAAGGCTTGCTTGCGCTATGGATTGGAGCAGTTGCACTTGCCTGCCATCTATGCCGCCACGCCGTTGATCAATGTCAAATCCCAACGGGTGATGCAGAAGATTGGGATGGAGTTTTTGCAAGAATTCCGCGAAGCAGGATTAGAAAGTGCGCCGCATTTGAATCCTTGTGTGCTGTATGTTATTGCTACTGAGCAGGCGCACTAGCTCCATGTTGTGTTATTTTGGGTGGTCAATCCACTAAGTCTTCAAGATCGCCTATTTCTACTACTTTTTGAGCACTTGTCTCGCAAAGCACTTAAAAAGTATCGTTGCTACACCATGCCCTTACTCCTCTAATCAGTCAGCGCAGCAATAGACACTTCCCCTGATTCTACAATCCAACAATCGACGAAGCTGTAGTTTCCTAGAAGGTACCAGTAAAATGTTTTCATAGCATTGTTAGATAAAAACTGTTCTGTTGGTTTATTTTTTTTCCTGCCTTTATATCGCTAATACAAGCTCTAAAAGAGCTTTTTCCTATTTTAAACAAATTATTTACTGTTTTTATCTTAGAATCATCAACAAAAAATTAGACTTTACGTTGAAGATACCTAAGAACTATGTAACCACAAATCACTGATTAAAAGATTTAAGCACCTCACTATTTAATTAATAAATAACCTACTAATAAGTTACCCCAAGTGCCTTTGCCATCGATTTACATAATAAACTATTATTAATGCCATATAGTGCTTTCAAATGCTCCAACAATAGTCTATAAGTAGTCTAGCAACTAAAAGCAAAGCGATTTAAAAGTTGCTCGCTCTAAAAAACAGCAGATAAATAGTATTGTACTTTTTAAGTAGACGCTTTCTCAACGTACCGCTCTCCTTTGTTTACTCCACTTAGTATAGTGTTTTAATATTTATTCAAATAACTAAATGTACTCAACATGATTTATCTAGATGCTTTAACAATTCCGAAAGATGACCCCGTTGCCTTTACTTTCTTCATTGGATACATGGCAATGATGGCCGCCTCTGTTTTTTTCTTTTTTGAGCGTAGCCGCGTAAATGATGAGTGGAAACTATCGCTTTTGATTTCTGGTTTAATAACGTTTATTGCTGCGGTTCACTATTATTACATGAAAGATTACTATCTGGCAACGGGTGAAAATCCGACTGCCCTTAGATACATTGACTGGACATTAACGGTTCCTTTGATGTGTGTAGAGTTTTATTTATTAACCAAAGCAAAGGGGGCTTCTAAAAGTCTATTGTGGAAGTTAATTTTAGCTTCTGTCTGGATGCTGGTATTTGGGTACATAGGAGAAGCCTTTAATCCCGTAGGAGGAAGCGCCTCGCATTCTGTTATCTATGGGGTCTTATCTACCTTGGGATATATTTACATTCTATACACTGCTTGGATAGGAGAAGTAGCCCAATTGGCCAAAGATTCTAATAACAAATCCATCGAAAATAGTGTCAGAATTCTTGCTTGGTTTGTTTTGGTAGGGTGGGCTATTTACCCTATTGGCTACATGTGTATGCCTGGAGGTTGGTTAAACACTACCTTGGGTTGGGATTCGTCTAGTGTTGATTTATTCTACAACATTGCTGATGCGATCAATAAAATAGGGTTTGGTTTAGTGGTATACGGTTTAGCAGTAGGCGAAACGGAGAGAGCTCGTTTGGCTCCGAAACACCAATAGGTTCTCTAAACTTGATTCTCTAACCAAAGGGAGAGGAGGCGTACTTGCGTATTTCTCCTCTCCCTCTATTCTACTTGGCTCTTGAAATTCAATGTCTTTATCTATATCGCTTGTAATTTTCTGTTGTTGCACTTAGTTGGGTTACAATCGGACATCATGGAGTTAATTATTCATATTCTTGCTGCGGTAGGGATCATGACGCTAGGGCTAGCGCATGGAGCAATAGACAATATTTTGTTTGGCGTGCAACCAGGTCGATCTAATTGGAACTTTATAACGGGCTATATCTTTATTATTTTTCTGTTTGCTATGCTTTGGGTATTCTTTCCCAACGTAGCCCTTTTGCTCTTTCTATTAACCTCCTCCTATCATTTTGGGCAGTCCCAGTTTGTCGAATATAATTTTCAACCGAGGTTACTTTCCAAAGGGCTCTTTTTTACTTGGGGCGGGATTGTTTTGCTATGTATGTTCCATTTTAAGGGGCAAGAAGTATTGTCGTTACAGGAGGTACATTTTCAGCAGCTGCCCGTGTTGGATCACCTCATTGAGTACGCGTTGTATTACTTGATTGGGCTTGCAGGAACTTATAGCCTTATAATTTTGACTGTTACTTATCTAAATAAATTTCCTATTTCGTTGCTTCTAAAAGAGACCTATATTTTGGGACTTCTTGCCTGTTCGATGTATGTCTTCTCTGCCTTTCTTGCGTTTTCACTTTTCTTTGTTTTGCTGCACTCCTTAAAAGTGATTGCTCAAGAGTTTGAGCATTCTAAAAAAAAATTGCGCATTACCAGTGTACAGCAGTTTATTCGGCTGTTTTTGCCGTTAACGCTTGGTTCGTTTTTGGGCATTGCTGTTATCCTATTATTCGTTTACCAACTGGACATCCATTACCTTCTCCCCTATATTCTATTGATCCTACTTTCTAGTATCACAATTCCTCATTCCTTTGTAATGGAAAAATTTTATGGTACGATCTCTTCCAATAACTAGCCGTTTGATGAATTCTACGAGGTTAAAAGATGATGCTTCCTCAACGTTTGTTTTAGCGGATTGTAATCCCCCCCCCTTCTACCAACAAAAAAAGCCCCAACAATACATTTCAATGCATTATTGGAGCCTACTTAATAACGGGTATAGATCGTCCTTACAAAGACATATCAATTACATATCTAAAACGAGCTTTCTCGTTGACTACTTTATCAAAGGTCTCATTGATTTCCTTGATGTTGATCATTTTTACTTCGGGCAACACGTTGTGTTCCGCACAAAAATCTAAACACTCTTGCGTTTCTTTGACCCCACCAATCACAGAACCACCGACAGAGCGGGCATACTTGGCAACTGTCATGTTGTTGAGCGGCTTCTTATATTCTCCCAACAAACCTACCGTCACCAAACTTCCGCGCGGCGCAATCAAATTGACATACGGGTTGACATCAAAGGCATAGGGAATGGTGATGAGAATAAAATTGAATTTCAAAGCGTGTTCCTCCATCGCTTCTTTGTCGGTCGATAACAACACCGCATCCGCTCCTAACTCTAAGGCAGCCGCTCGTTTCTCTTCGCTGGTAGTAATGGCGGTGACATGCGCCCCCATCGCTTTCGCTAATTGTACCCCCATGTGGCCCAAGCCACCAATGCCAACAATACCGACCTTATCGCCTGCTTTTACCCCATAATCTCTGAGGGGAGAGTAGGTAGTAATACCCGCGCAAAGAATGGGTGCCGCCGCCTTAATGTCCAAGGCTTTGGGAATCCGCAAAACAAAGCGCTTATCGGCCACTATGTGGGTAGAATAGCCACCAAAGGTATTAAAATCCGATTGAGGGTCACTAAAATAACCGTTGTAGGTCATTGTGGCACCATGTGGCCCTTGACAGAACTGTTCTTCATTGCTTTTACAGGGAGTGCAGGTTTGGCAACTGTCAATCATACAGCCAACGCCTACGATGTCTCCAACCTTAAATGCGGTTTCCGAAACTGCCGTTTCGATGATGCGGCCAATGATTTCGTGCCCTGGTACGCAGGGGTAACGGGTGTTCATCCAGTCGTTGTTGACTTGGTGAATATCGCTGTGGCAAACGCCGCTGTACAGTACTTCAATTAGGACTTGATCCTTGGTGGGAATGGGACGTTTGACATCCATTTCTTTCATGGTTTTACCTCCAATCATTGCCCCTGTAGCGCCGTATCCCTTTACGGTAAACGTATGCCCTTCGCGTTTGATTTCCTTATTCATTTGTTGTGTGGTTTGTGTGTTTTATAGAAAGTAGACCACTTACCGCCTACTAGACATCGCTCCACTATTGGGGGCGGGGTTTAGAAGAGTAAGCCTACATTACTCTTTTAACACAAATATTCTAGGCAAGTTCACAGAAAGCCATTTTGCTCCTTGTGCGGGCTCGTTGAGGGCAGTGGGTATTTTACACTGCTCTAAAAGACTTTTTTTAGAAGTAAAGATAGAAAAAGAGCGATGCCCTCCGTTGGAGACCCATCGCTCTTTTCTAATACTATTATTTTTATAGAATACTTCCTAGCATCCTATAGCAATTTATTGGGATAAGGTACAACTAGTGCAATTTCCTGCATCACAATAACGTAGGGTTCCTTTTGGTGTCCAAGTGCTTCCTTTTTCACAGCCAAATTACGGCCGAAGTGGTTATGTTTCCTATGGGGACTTCTGATCCTATTTATAATAACAGCCACACGCTTATTGGATTTAACCATCTTATTTTTTGTAGTCGGTTTGTTCTACGGAAGTACTGGTGCATTCTGAAGCGCTATGATGATTTTAGTGATACTAGGGGCAATTTAATTTCCACAACTCTACTAAAAAACCTACTTTTACCAAGCGCTTACTTTTGCCAACAAATAGAGATAAGGGTCTTCGCTAATTTTTTTAATGCTTGGAACTTTTACCCTCTAAATGTAGTATTAGTGGGGGTATCTCATTATATTATACACTTTATACACTATTCAGAATATTTAAGACCATGTCTACCAACCGCAGCAATCGCCGTGTCATTGCTAAAGACACCTTAGAATGCCTCAAAAAAGGAGCCTTTAAAACGCCTGAAGGCAGCAGTATAAGTTTTTCCAAAGCACAAAAGCAGGCCCTCAAACAGACAAAACTCTACTCCCCTACGGCTACCGATGCTTTATTGGAGACCACCCCTACCCCCTTATTCGACACCACCTACCAAGTGACGACCGAAAGTACACTAGAGGCTGTACGCCGCTTGCTCCGAGAGGGGCATACGTCTATTGTAGCGCTTAATTTTGCATCGGCCAAACATCCTGGTGGTGGTTTTTTGAGTGGTAACCAAGCCCAAGAAGAAAGCCTAGTGCGCTCTACAGGGCTCTATCCTTGCCTCTTAAAAGCCAAGGAATATTATACCGTCAACCGTGGTATTGCATCTGCTTTTTATTCGGATTATATGATTTATTCGCCTCAAGTACCCTTGTTGAAGGAAGATAATGGGCGTTATTTATCAAAACTTGAATTGGCAAGCTTTATTACAGCTCCAGCGGTTAATAAGGGGGCAGTGAAGAACAACGAGCCCGAGCGCCTATCCGAAATTGCCGCGACAATGCGCCAGCGCACGGCTAAGGTCTTAGCGGTGGCCCAAGAAAACGGTCATCAGCACTTGGTATTGGGAGCGTGGGGGTGCGGCGTATTCCAAAATGATCCTGTGGATATTGCTCAATGTTTTCACGAGGTCTTAGAACAAGAGTTTAAAGGGGTATTTGAAACCGTTGTATTTGCTATTTATACTAAGGAGGAACGGTTGATTGCTCCTTTTAAAGCGCTTTTTGGCTAAGGCATCAGCTGTTCGAGCATTAGACTACTAAGAAATAAACGAAGCCCAAAGCGGCAAGTAGCAACAGTAATAGAATCGGTAACGCCCTGCCATTATTAGGGCTGCTTTGTACCGCGTTGAATTGTTGAGACTTGCTTTGCTTTAGGGCTTTTTGGCTCGTGGTGGTCTTGCCAAAGGTCATGTGCTCTTCGTAATCATTGGCCTCTATTTTTTCGATGAGTTCTTTGGATTCGCGGATGCCCAACCCCGTTTGATCCCGTACTTCTTTGATCGCTTGTATCTTGTTGCCTGCGCTCAATAATTGGTAGATGGGCGCTAATTGGAGGCGTGCCTCGTTGATCACAAGATGAGAGAACTTAGGTTTGGAGGACGTGGAGGCATTGCCCTGTTGCTGGTAGGGTCGATAGTTGCCGCGTTCGATGGCCTCTACAAAATCTTTTGCAGCTCTGAGCGGAGCGCCTGTTGCTTCTTTTACCAATGCAATGGCATTCAACTTTTGCCCTTTTTGAATCAGCCCTTGTAAGTCGGCTAATTTAAAACGCGTCTGCTCGTAGTAAACATAGGGTTGCTCTTTCATCTTACTGGGTGCTGGTTTTCAATTTCTTTAATAAATTGACTAGACGCTGGTCGTCGTAGGCATCAAATAAAGGGTGCTTTTCGATGCTTACTACAAGATAGCGCTTTTTCTTGCCAATTAGTTCTTTCTCCAATAAAGCACCATGATTTAAAGGATATTCGTAATAATACCGCGCATAAGTCGTATCGTTCCACCACTCAAAACTCCTCGGTATCGTCAAGTGCGTAGGCGACACGATTCCTGGCAATCTACTTTCATTTACAGACAAGGGGATCAGGGAAATGGCGTTTTAAGTTTTAAGTTTTAAGTTGGGCGCAATTGCAATTGCGCCCAACTTAAAACTTAAAACGCACCCAACTTAAAACGCGTCCAACTTAAAACTTAAAACGCGTCCAACTCAAAACGCGTCCAACTCAAAACGCGCCCAACTTAAAACGCGTCCAACTCAAAACGCGTCCAACTCAAAACGCACCCAACTTAAAACGCACCCAACTCAAAACGCGTCCAACTCAAAACGCACCCAACTCAAAACGCGCCCAACGCGCGTTCTCTTACTCCAAAATCAACCGTCCCAACACTTCCGCTAAGGCTTCCGCTTCTGTGCGGCCATCCAAGACCTGAAAAGTAGTCGCATAATTAAAGTTGATGCGCTCAATTGGAAGCGGATCAAAGCCCGTTAATAATAAACGGTGCTTGGGAAATTCATACGCGTAAGTACCGCTGGTATCATAGGGCGTAACAATAGGCAGGGCTTTTTCCAACGTACCCAAGGTATAGCGTTCTTCGCTTTGTGGGTCGCTGATAGTGGCGGTTATGGTGGAATGCTGTTGGCGGCTTTCTGCGAGTTGGTCGTGAATTTGTTGCCACTCCCGCTGGCTGAGCACTTCGGGAGAATCTATCGTTTGGGCTTTGATAACAGGCATCAAGTAGCCATAATATTGAGTTCGCTCCTCTTGCACAAAATTAATACAGTGAACGCCCTGTTGCCCTGCCGCTACAATAGCAGATTGGGTAAAACCTACTTTAGACACCATGATCTTGTCTACAATCGTGTGGCCTTTGGGTAAGGTATTGACAAAGTGCTGTACTTTGTGGCTGTCTATTTCTTCTTCTAGATGACGCAATTCAATAGCGTACCATTTATTAAATTTCAAAGCATCATCCAAAAAACGCAACCATACATGCGGCTTGGAAAAATCTTCGTCGTCCGCTATTTGTACATCCAAGTGCTGCTCTTCTGCGCACCAGTTATATAACTCGGGTTTTAAATCCTCCATCAATTCGCTCACAGTGATATTTTATTTTCTTCTAATAATAGTAATATAATAATAGGCGTAGGCAAATCACCATTCCAATTGTATTCTATATTGCCTGTTTCATCGCCGCCCCAGCGCAATTTGCCTCCTTTCCAGTGGCAAATCACTTCTCCTGTCGGCGCGCTTCCTTCTACCAAATGCCCCCCTGACAAAACATTAAACTCAATGTTACCATCTTTTTGATTGCCTAGCCGCCAATTTTTTCCATCCCAATTGTACAAGACTTTATTAAAACTAGAATTGCCTTCCCGAATGTATTGGCCGTCGAAGTTGTAAAGTACCTCGCCGTAACTAGCGTTCCCGCGAATTAACTTCTTACCATTCCAATTGAGAATTACTTTGGCCGTATCGGCACTGCCGTGTTTGATTTTGACGGTCATTGTTAGGTGTTTTTTGAACGGTGGTATAAATTAAGCCTATAAAGGTTCCAAAAGATAAGAATAAAAATTGTAAATCTAGTAGCAATAAGTAACTAGGAAGCAAGGAAAAAGTTGGCCCTTAATAATTTTAAGACATACGCGTAAAAAACAGCTTGGTTGACTCCCACTGCCACTTGTGTAGGGTGTCCGTTTGGCGCTTCGTAGGTTTGGCCAGCATTGGGCGCTTGCGCACTACCCAATAAGCGCTTTTCGACCACTTGAAAATGTTCTGCCAAACCAATGTAACAAGTCGCTAATACATCCCACATGTAATACGTGTAGTGGTAACTTGGAATGGTATGCACCGTGCTAGCCCACAATTGCCCCGCCAATTGGGCGTAGTCATAGGGAAGCGCTGCCACCTGTTTCAAAAAATTCAAACTAACGGGTACTTGATTGGTCACATCCAAAGGAATTAACACCAAAGGCAAGCCACTTGCCAACAAAGCTTGCGTATGCTGAGGGGCCCAATAGGCATTCCATTCTGCACTACCATCGTGTAAATGCGCGTGGACATTGCCGCCCACGGCTACTGCGCCTCCCATCCAAATCACTTGTTCTATTTTTTCGGCCAGCTCAGGCGCTTGCTCCAGTGCCAAAATCAGATTAGAACAAGGCCCTGTCATGATAAGGGTTATTTTTTCCGTAGCGGCTTGTAACTGTTCTATGTAGACGGCCGTAGCCGTGGGCAGTGCTTGTAGAGAAGACGTTGGTTGCGCAATGAGGCTTGGCAACGCGTTGATGAATAGGGGTTGGGCGCGCCAAGCAGGCGGAAAAGCGTTCACGCCGTAGTATTGCCCTGCCCCTAAGGGAAGGTCCGCCCGATTGGCTTTGGCCAGTACCTGTTGCGTGGCCTGCACCGCCGCTTCTAAATAACAATCGGCAGGGGTTACCGTTACTGCAATCAATTCCACGGTGGGCATTTGCAGCAGCAGCAACAAGGATAACAAATCATCCACCCCACCATCGTGGTCCAATAAGACTTTCTTTTTCATGTTTTAGCGCTCCATTCTATCCAAGAAATTGTTTTTTATTTGGCAGAACAAAGTAGGCTTTTATTTGGAGTGAAAATACTTTTTTAATAAATTAACCGATGTCTTTTATAGACAAGCCCCCTTATTTAACCAATTCCCACTGGCGAACGCCATACACACAGTTGGTCAATTGTCGACGTGGAGGAGCTGTTGCGTTGGATAAAAAGTCTGTCGAATTAAGTCCCCGATGAACAAAATAAATAAGCTATTCTTATTTAGAAGATTACTTTTTATGTAACCTTTTGCAAAACACTGCGTATTACTCTACTGCTACTTTATCCCAAAAAATCAGGTTTACCATGAACTATTCCCTCTTCCTCGTTCTTCTCTCCCTAAGCTTTTTTGCCCCAGAGGCGCAAGCACAAAAAGCCAAGCGCAAGAAAATATACAAAGAAACACTAGCTTATTTCCAACAAGGATATGATTACCTCGATGAAGGTAACGTCAGCAAGGCGTTGGAAATTTGGAAGGATATTGTTAACCGAAAGATGGGTCAAGAAACGGATATTTACGGCTGCTCTTTTTACAATATTCCCACCATCTATTTTCACCAAGAGGAATATGATTTGGCCGAAGAATGGTATAAGAAAATCTTGGTGTCTGACTTAAAAGATAACGAGGAAACGGGGCAACTTATGGAGCCCCACGCCAACTACAAGCACAAGTCTGCCTTTTTTCTATCGGAAATCGCTATCCAGCGCGGAGATTATGCCATGGCTTTGGCTTGGCTAGAAAAAGCGGACAAACTCTACCCTTATTGGGGATTTGAGGGCAGCTATACCAATATTCGCAAAAAGCAGGCGTTTTTGAAAGGCCGTAAGTTGGAGTTGCTAAAAGAGTTGGGCAATAGAGACGTGCTGGTGCATACGCTCTTAACAGATATGCTGATTGCAGCGGATCGAGCCGAGCAGTTTCCAAAGGTACAAGCTGCTTTATTGGAACAGCTTTACGATAGCTCTTTCAAGCGCGACTTAGACGAGGCACTAAAAGACTTGCAGATCGTTGCCCTTAACGACCACCAGTGGGAGGCGCATTTTGAACTCTATCACCGATCTTATCGCTTGCTGATTAGCGACCAGCGATTGCCTCGGGAACTCCCACAATACCAACAATTTTATTGGTGGGAAGAGGCATCTGAAGGCGAAACCCCAAGCATCGAGGTAGTGGTAGCCCTTATCAAAAGACAGCCCTTTTATCGCCTGACTTCTTACTAATCCACAACGCACTGCTAACCACTTTTAAAGGAGTCGTTTCTTCTTGCAAAAAACCTAACGTCAGTTTATACTTATTATTATAAAACACTTTTCCGTGACAATCGGGGATTTGTTTACAAAATCACTATCTTGCGGCCAAGATATTGATTACATTATTTAACACTCAAAAAATCCATTACTCATGGGACACTTATTCAAAACAGGCCTATTTACTGGTCTATTTCTCTTTTTATGCTCTACTCAAGCCTTTAGTAAAGGAATGCCTATTTTCTTTCAGACAGGTTCAGAAATCGTTTCTAAGGCACAAGAATTGCCTGACACAGAAAATTTCCAGTTTGAAGATGGCAGCTACTTCGATTTAGGAGCTTACCGCAAACAATTTACCATCTTTTTTATTCCACTTTGGAACTACGATGTAGAATGGTGTGCCTACTTAGGTACCGACGACGAAATGATGAGCTTGACAAAAGAACAGCTAGATGCCATTGCTGCTGATGCGGGTCTTACCTTGGCAGAAACCCCTCCTCTCCCTTTTTGGTCTTCTATTGGAGGCAAGTTGCTTTTTCTAGCGATTATTGGTGGGTTCATTGCTTTTTCTGTTATGAAAAGCAACGATGACGAAGAGCCTACCGATGAGGAAGGTAAGGTAGTAGCCAAATATGGCCCTGCCCAAGAAACCGCTCCACTAACAGAAACACCGATTCTGCCCAACAACGATGATCCACAGACCCCTAAGTTGTAAGCACTGAGCACCACAAAAAAAGCCTTCTATTTCGATCAATCGAAATAGAAGGCTTTTTTATTTATCCCCGTATAGTACGTCTATTCTTCAGTAATTAAGTGCTCCATGTCTTTTTCTTCTTCTATACGCATGAACTGCAAGCCATTTTTCGAACTTTTTTTGAGGTGTTTTTTCTTGGCATTATAAAAGTGAAACCACATTAGATACTGCTCGTCGCTCAATTCAAATGATAAATCTACATAGCGCGCTGCTCCTTTCGAAGTCAACATCTCACAAGTATATTCTTCTGGAGGTACTGTTTTATAGGTGCCTGGCTTATCCTCTTGGTGGGCAATAATCAAATCGCACTCATCGCCACGTACCAAATCTTCGCGAATATCCGTTTCTGGGAACTCGTCAAATTTCCAAGCATTGACATATTTACTAGGATTCTTTAAGTAATATACTTCCATTCTAAACGAATCGCGAGACACCTGCACGTATTGTTCTACGCGTTGATCAATGGGCGATTCAATGAGTTCGGGCGAAAAGAATTCTAAGTAAACCCAAAACTCATTGGGGCGGTCTTGAAAAATAGGCATTACAATAAACTCTTGCCAAGGCTCGGTGGTGGTGCCTGCCTCTACTTGGTGCTTGTTACTGAAATGGCCAATAATTTGGTATTTGAAACGATCAAATTTATTGTAAATTTCTGAAATATCTTTCGCCGACTTAATGTCTTTGAGATAAGGTAATATGTACTTCTTATTCTTGCGTCTATTTCGTTGTGCCTCTACATTAGTCGTACTCAAACAAAAAAGCGTCAGTAATGCTAAGGTTCGAAAATCGAATTCCTAGCCCTGTTGATAAATGGCGAATTCGTTGGCAGTAATTCATGTTAGTTGTGTTTGTTGTCATGTTAGTATAAATCGTTACAGAAAATAGCTTGGGGACAAATATAATGCTTGTTGGTACATCAAAGCTTTACCATAACTATGCCAGCTCTACTAGAACAGTGCTTCTAGGTCTAGGGGCTGTGATTTCCAGCTTTCTAATAGAATTTCTGCTAACTGTTGACTAAAATCATGCAAACGTTTCATTTCTAGAGGACTAGCGAAACGCATATCCTTAAGTATCAATAACATTGCCCCATTACACTCTAATTGATAATACGGATGTGCCTCTAAGTAGTCAATAAGGACATCATTGAAGAACTTTCTTATCCCTGTTTCATCTTCTCCTTGCAATAAGAATCGACTGGAAAAATCAGGGTGATTCTCAAAATTTATATCCTCATTGCGCAAGGCTAATTTGACACCGATTCGATCGGCCAATACCTCTTCTTGTAACACAAAACTCGGCGCATTAAATGGTAAATGTAGAATAGCAACGCTCGTGTGTCTGCCTTTGTTCAAAAACAACCCGCTCTCTCTGAAAGTAATATCACAAGTCTCCCACTCAAAAAACATTTTATAATGGCCTTTGGCTGTATTAAAAGTATACTCAATCGCCCGACTTTTGAACAGCTTAAAATCTTTTAGTTGATTAAAATCCCAGCGCACTTCTGGCCAAAAATTCCCATTTTTTTCCTCTGTTAATTCTTTCAACCCGCGCTGCCGTTGGTTCAGCTGTGGCTTCTTGTCCGCAGGCAAAATCCGCGTCGCATTGGGATGCCGAGAAGTCGCGTCATGAGCGCCCAAACCAACAATTTCAAAGGTGACTCCTGTCAAATCATAGCGTGGAGCATCATCCTGCAAATATTCTAGTACCGTGTAGTCTGCCAAGCGGGTATGAGACATATCTACAATAATATGCTTTTCCGTTTTGGCACTGTGTCGAAGTACTTTTTTCAAAATGGGAATATTAATAAAATTAACAATTCCTTTTAAGCGGATGTATCGCTCGTGTGTATTGTCACTTCTGTCGCTTTCTATAGAGGGATTTAACAAATAATGGAAGAACTGTTTGCGTGTCAAGTTAGACTTGACAAAATGCGTAAACAGAGTGGTTAAAATACCAACGACCAAACCCACCAACAAGCCATAAACCAAGGTCGCCAACAAGGTCGTTAAAAAGATTAAAAACTGGTCGTCTCCCTTCTTGTAAGTAGAAACCCAAACCTTGGGTTTCGCCATTTTGTACCCTGTATAAACTAATAAAACTGCCAAGGCCGATAGTGGAATAACGCGGATAATATCATCAAACAAAACCACAAACAAAGCCAAAATGAGGCCGTAATACAAATTCGACCAGCGGGTCTTAGCACCATTATAAACAGGAATAGCCGTAATTACAGGCAAGCCCCCAATAGAGCCCGCTACTACTGAACTCAACCCTGCGGCAAACAATTCTCGATTCAGATTACTATGTCGTTTCAGGGGATCTAACCGATCAACCACTTTGGCACTTACCAGTGTTTCTATTGTAGAAATAACCAAAATACTCAGAGCTACGATCCAAAAATTAAACTCCGTTATTTTATCAAAATTAGGGTACACCCAAAAACCGTTGAGGCTCTCTGGAATGTCCACCAAATAGTCGGGTGCTACCCGAGCAGCATAGCCAAACAATAGAACATAATGGATGTGAAAAAAGTCAAAATAATAGACAACGGGCAAGCTAAATAGAATCACCCAAACTGGTGCAGGAATCAGCTCTATCGCCTTAATCTCTAATTTATTATGTAGCACCATCACCAATACGGCAATGAGTCCTATACTCGTTACAATTGGATTAAGTGCCAATAGGCTACTTGGAATACTTCCCAAGTTATTAAAAGCATTGTCATAATCAATCGACACCCCAAGTATGGTATGAAATTGTGTACCAATAATCATCAGCCCGACTGCGGCCAACATTCCATTAACGGAGGCCGAGGGAGTAATATCAATGATTTCGCCAAAGCGCAATAGGCCCAGCAACATCTGCCCAATCCCTGCTACAATGGTCGCCGCCAACAAATAATTGAAGCCTGTCAGAGCCGTAGTACCATCGCCCAAAGTGAGCCCGCCCAAGAGCATCACTCCAATCAATCCTGCCGAAGGCCCATTGATCGTCACATGACTACCGCGAATAAACGTTGCCACAATACCGCCCACCACCGCTGACAAAACCCCTGCAATAGGGGTTGTCCCAGAAGCTACTCCAATGCCCAAGGCAATAGGAAGCACTACCAACGCCAAGCCGAAGGCTGCCGTTAGATCGTCCTTAAAGTAGCGCCGCATATCAGCAAATAATTTTGTCATAAGCTTAGTATAATCTTTTTTTTAAGACAAATACGCAGAATCGTGGAATTTAAAATAGCGAGGTAAGCGCTAGGCTCTTTACCAATAAACCTACCTTGTAATTACCTTACACCTAGTTCTATATTTTATTCTTAATCATAGACGTGATATTCAAATTCGCTTGGCGTTTGTAATGGTATTCATCCATCAAGCGCTTGACGATCAAAATGCCCAAACCACCTACCTCTCGCTCTTCTAATGGCATCGACAAATCGGGTTCAGGCGCATCAAACGGATTGAAAGGCACCCCTTCATCAGTCAAGGAAAGGGTCAACTTTCCTGTCGTAAACAACTCCAACGTAATGTCGATCACGTGTTCGTCTCCGTCGGGAAAACTGTATTTCACAATATTCGACAACAGCTCATCCAATACAATATTGACTTTGAGCATTAAGTTGGTTGGAATAGCATAGGTATTAGAAAACTCTTCAAAAGCACCAATTGCCCGCTGCACTTCCTCTATCGTATTCTTTATGGTTATTTTTCTAGAATATATCTCAGACATGGCTCCTTTATTTTAATTCAATACACAAAGCGGTCAGGTCATCAAACTGTTCCTCTCCGCGTTCAAACATCAGAATATTAACAAACATACGCTCTACAATCTCTTTGGTACTCTTAAACGGCAATTGTAAGGCTTCCATGAGCCGCTTTTCAGAAAACAATTCGCGAGCGCTGTTGTGGGCTTCGGTAATCCCATCTGTGTAGGCAAATATGACATCGTTGGTGGTCAATTGTACCGTTGTTTCGCCGTACTCCATGCCTTCCATCGCCGCAATAACAGGCCCGTGCAAGTCGCTGAGCTTTTGCAAGCTACTATCGGCATGTCGAATAAAAGTCGGGTTGTGTCCTGCATTGCTGTAGGTGAGGCGCTGCTTCTTAATATCCAGTACGGCCATAAAGACCGTCACAAACATATAATCGGGATTATCGGCCGCCATTTGGTTGTTGACGTGGGTCAAGATACTCCCAGGCGAAAAGTCCGAGGCGGCTCTAGATTTAAGCAAGGCTTTGCAAATAGCCATCATAAAGCCCGCTGCTACGCCCTTGCCCGACACATCGCCCACCACAAAACACAAGTGTTCGTCGTCTAGCCAATAATAGTCGTAAAAGTCTCCTCCAACTTCGCGTGCAGGAATCAACTTGGCATAAAAATCAATATTTTGCTCCTCCGACAACAGCGGCTGCCCTGTGGGAATCATTCTCAATTGGATGTCTTTGGCGAGGTTTAATTCCGCCTCCATCCGCGACTTTTCTTCCTTGAGCGCGCTTAGTTCTGTAGCCTGTTGATCCATTCCTTGTTTCATTGTTTGTCGTACTTCCAATCTAAAATTGAAGTTAATAAGTGAACGCGGTATTAGACCGCCAAGGCTTCTTGTAACGAAAGTTTGATCGTTAGAATTTGGCTAAAGCCTGAAATATCTAAAATCTCTTGAACCACTTCGTTGGCATTGCAAATTACAAAACGACCGTTAGAAGCCTTAATTTTTTTGGCCGTGCCCAAGAATACGCGTAAGCCTGCACTGCTTACAAAAGTTGTTTGGTCTAGATCAAAGACAATTTTTTGTTGACGCTCCAAATGGCGGTTAACCTCCATTTCTGCTTTGGGAGCCGTGCCTGTATCCAATTGGCCTACAAATTCGATCACTAATTGATCCCCGTGTTCTGTCGCTACTAATTCCATTATCTTATTATTTTGGTAATTGCTAGTTGGTAAATTATATAGAAGGCTTATAAGCCAAATTCTTCGTGTAAATCCTATTGGTTGCGCAATGTAATTGAAACATTTGTCGCGCGCTATCGGGCAGCATATCATAAAACCCAATAATCAGATAGCCATCATCTTCCATAGCAGCATACAAGCGCTCTAAGACAAGCTGTTTGAGGCGCTGGTCAAAATAAATCATCACATTGCGACAAAAAACCAACTTGAATTGCCTGTTGATGGGCTCTTGTACCAAGTTGTGCCGCTCAAAGCGCACGCGACTTTTCAGAGACGCTGCAACCTTAAACACCTCCTCCTCTTCCTTTCTCAAAAAATAGCGGCCTATTCTTCCAGCGGCATCATAACGCATAAAAGAACGCTCACAAGCAGCCCATAACAAATTACTGTAAGTACCACTTTCTGCCATTGCCAAAGCCTTTGTGCTCAAATCTGTGCCTAGTAAGTTTGCCCGATTCAACAGCCCCAATTGCTTCAATACTACCGTTAAGCTATACGCCTCTTCCCCTGTTGAACAACCTGCATGCCATACATTGAGGACGGGTGTACGAATCAAACTCGGCAGCAACTCTGTTCTCAGAAATTGCCACAAGGATGTATTTCTAAAAAACTCTGTCAAGTTGATTAATAGTTCATCTACATATTTTATAATCAATTCTTTGTCGTACAACATTGCCGACCACAACCCAATCATCGACTTCAATTGATACTTGGCAATCAACCGCACCAAGCCCCGTTTTAAGGATTTGGGTTCATAATTGGTAAAATCCATCCCAAAACGCGTCTTTACCGCTAAGGTAAAAGATTGCAGCTCATAATCGCTAATTGTCAGGCGTGGTGATGTTGTCATGCTTCTATTTAGAAAGTTCTAAGCGCTGTTTGCTAGGCGAATGGTTCTTACGAACGGTTACTCAAAGCTTGAATATCTCTGATAAAAGGCTCTTTCATAAACCATAAAAAAGCAGGGCTGAACGAGGTTTCATCCGCTTTCAATTCTGCCTTAAACGTCAAGACATGAATGCCCGCGTCTAGTCGTTCTTGTATAAAATCTTTCAAATTTGCTTCCGACAAGCGGCGCAACTTGGGCACATCACCGTGCATTTTGCGTTGCAAGAGGTTAGAAAACTGTGTAATCACTGCCGCCGCAATGATATTATCCACTTCCAACAAAATCGCCTCTCGCATTGGAGCAGCCATTTCTTTGTTCTCCAATATTTCGGGGGGCAAAGCACTGTTTTGCAGCAACTCGGCTTCCTCTTTGGAGAAAATCAAACAACAAAACCCCTCCACTTCTCCTACCAACTCGGTCATTAGCAAATGGGCATCGGCACCTTTGGAAATAGGCACAGGGCCACGACTCTCCAAACTCAAACCACTCACATCCATTTGCACGACTGCCAGTGGCCGTTTGATAAAAAACGACAGGGCCTCTGCGGCGTGTTGTAAACCTTGGTGTACGACCTCTTTGGCCGTCTGTAATTCTCTCGCGTCAAGCATCTTCTACCTTCTTTAAAAGCTCTGTATTAGAATGTTAGGTTATCTAAATTTGTGATAAACCCAATCGTTTTTCTTTAAATAAATGCGCCATAATCCGCGCTATGTCCAGTATCAAACACATATTACCCGTGCCCAATACCGTTGCCCCACTAAACAAAGGATTATTGTGAATTGGTGGAGGTAGTTTTTTCTCAACAATCTCCTTTTGTTGCAACAACTTATCTACTACCACCCCTACAAAACGGTGGTTATAACGTACAATAACCAATTCAAATTCGGCTTCTTCGGGATGTTGGTCAAAGTGGGTAAAAAAAGCGCCTTTGTTATCTATTTCTTTCATGGATTCCATCGCAAACAGATCTGCCAAAAATACCACCGAAATCACTCGGTTGAGATAACGCGCTACCAAACCTGTGTTGATCTTGTGCAGCTCCGATTTGGGCATTGAAATCACGGCCTCGGTATAAGACAAAGGAATGCCATAAATTTGCTCTTTTAAATAAAACAACAAGGCAGGCTTAACCGCCATCGAGGCAGGCAGCGCCATTGTAAAAGTAGATCCCACGCCCAAGGTTGATTCAATGTTAATCGTTCCCCCAATAGCCTCTACGCCCATACGTACCACATCCAATCCAACACCCCGACCCGAAATTTCGGTCACTACCTCAGCATTAGAAAAGCCAGGTTCAAATAGGCACATGAGTATTTCTTCTCTAGAAATGGTATCGGCATACGCTTCTAAAATCAAGCCTTTCTCTAAAGCTTTTTGCTTGATGCGCTCGATATTGATGCCCGCGCCATCATCCGTTACTTCTATAAAAACCGTGTCTTTTTCGCTGCGTGCCCGCAATTGTATGGTGCCGCTAGCGGGTTTTCCTGCTGCCAAACGCTCTTCGGGTAGTTCGATGCCATGCCCAACGGCATTACGCACCAAATGTACCAACGAGTCGCTGATGGCTTTGAGAACATTGCGATCAATCTCGCTTTCTGTTCCTGCTAACTCCAAATCCACTTGCTTTCCTTCCGAAATGGCAGCATCGCGCAATACCCGATGAAATTTTTTAAACAAAAAACCCACCTGTACCAAGCGCACATTCATTACACTATATTGTAAGTCCGAAGTTAGGCGATGTAGGCGCGCCAGCTCATTGCTGCCACTTTGTTGTTGGGCAACTAAGGTATCTTTTTCTATCAATAACTCCCCCACGATATTCATGAGCTCGTCCAACTTACGAACAGGGACTTGCACCATGTCCGAAAGGATTACTTTATGTCCTGTGCTTGTTTTTTCTATTGCCGCTTGTTCGGGTGCCGTTTCTTCGGCAACCAAAGGAGTCGCTTCTGTGGGAACAGTGGAGGTTAAAGGGGCTTCTTTGGCTCGACGAAGCGCAACTTTGAGCTTGGTTAAAACACCTTTGTAACGTACGACAGCATCGGTTTTGATGGCCTGTACCAATTGGGTGAGCACATCGCTGGCACGAAATAGAGCCTGAAACAAAGAGGCATCCAGTAGCAGTTGGCCTAGTTTGACCGCGCTAAACAAATCCTCTAGCACATGGCTCAAATCGGCAATGCCTGCAAAGCCCATACCCAGCGCATTGCCTTTAAGGGTGTGGGTAATTCGAAACAGGGCATCGATAGCCGTCGGATTGTTGGGATTTCTCTCCAACTCCGTGAGCAACTGGTCAAGCTCTTCACAACTCTCCTGCGCTTCCGCTAAAAACATTTCTTTGTATTCGTCCTCTTTTGCCATGTCTGTTGTTCCCTAATATTGCCCTATGACAAGCAACTCACTAAAAACCCTGGAATATCGTTTAAGTGAACCATTTGGCCTACTGCGCCGATGCTTTCGGCCGCTTTGGGCATTCCAAAAACCACACAAGACGCTTCATTTTGCGCCAAGGTATACCCCCCTGCTAAACGGATGGCCTTGAGACCGGTGGCTCCATCTTTGCCCATTCCCGTTAGGAGGCAGCCAATGGCGCGCGACTGGTAAACGTTGGCTACTGCCGTCATCAGCACATCGACCGAGGGGTTATTATAATGCAAACTTTTTTCTGTTGTCTTCATAAAATAAACCCGTTTTCCGCGCCGCTCTACCCCTAAATTATCTTGTCCAGAAGCCAAATAAACATGACCTGCCTTAGGCGATTCTCCAATGGGTGCCAACTGCACGACCAAAGGTGTCAACTCGTTTAGCCGAGCTGCAAACGACTGCGCAAAGGAAGCGGGAATGTGTTGTACAATAAATACGGGTACTGCTAAATTTTCAGGCAGCTGCGTCAAAATGTACTCAATGGCTCTTGGCCCGCCCGTAGAAGCACCTAGCACAATGCAATCGTAGCCTAGTGCTTGTTCGTCAAAAGAATGCTTAAAGCTATTTGCGACAACAGGTATAGGCCCTGTTCGAGTGACTTCTGCTTTGTGAGCTACTTTTATTTTATTGATTAACACCTGTTCTACGTCTTTCATATTCACCCGA
Source organism: uncultured Saprospiraceae bacterium (assembly GCA_963837355.1). GTDB lineage: Bacteria > Bacteroidota > Bacteroidia > Chitinophagales > Saprospiraceae > Aureispira. The sequence continues at coordinate 357,122 of CAWIMY010000003.1, forward strand.
TTTTTAGCGGGTTTATTGAGGTAGTCAATCGCTCCCAAAGACAAGGCTTCCAAAATAGGAGTCATGTCAATGTTGCCCATAGCAGAGAGAATGATAATAGGCGTTGGACAATGCTGCATGATCTGCTCCACGCCGTATTGTCCATCGTAATCTCCCATCGTTAAATCCATCAACACCACATCGGGCTGTAGCTCTAGGGTTTTTAGATACGCGGTTCGCCCATCCGTAGCGTGTCCGATCACCTCTATAGAGGGATCGGCACCTATGATTTGTTGAATCAATAGGCGCATCAAGGCAGAATCATCTGCGATCAATACTTTGATGGGAGTTGCGTTGTCCAAGTTATTCTTCGTCTTTTTCCATTTGTTCGTTAATCACTTCTAGCAGGCTCTCGGTGGTAAAAGGCTTGACGACATAAGCCGCAGCGCCTAACTTCAGCCCTTCTTGAATAACGGAATCTTGTCCGACAGCACTAATCATAATGACCTTAGAGGGTAACTTTTCGTCTTCCTTCAACACACGCAAGATGTCGGTCCCAATCATATCAGGCAAGATATTATCCAACGTAATTAGGTCGGGAACTAAGTCCATCGCCATGTCAATGGCGGTCTCTCCGTTGGCAGCCTGCCCAACAACGTCATAGCCTGCCGCCGTTAAAGCCGAATTAATCATCGTGCGCATGTAGAGCGAATCGTCTACTATTAATACTCGTTTGCTCATGTAATCCTATTTGTGTTTAATCGCTTGTTTGATGGTAAAATTGTGTTGTAAGTAGAGCTTGGAACGACAACTCCATTTATATTTTTATACTAGCAGTTGCGTTAACAATTGCTGCTCAACTTTACCCAAAAGGGGAAATTAATATGATACTATAACTACTAGTCGTTATAACTGGCCGTTTGCTAATAAGCTGTTTCTATGCCCTCTACTTCTACCATTTTAATGATGTCAATGAGAATGATAAGGCGGTCATTGGCTGTGACTACCCCAACCAAACAACGGGCATCCAACGTAGAATATTGGACAAAATCCGAGGCGCGGTCGATGTCCTCTACGGGTACCGTGATGGTATCGGGCACTTCCCTTACCAACACGCCTATTTTATAAGTCTCGTTTTCGATCACTAAGGTATATAGGAATTCGTCTACCGCTGTTTCCGCTTCTTGCAATCCAAACTTTTCTTCCAAGTCCATGATGGCAATGATGCTGCCGCGAATGTTGGACAAGCCCTTGATATAAGGCGGTGTCTGTGGCATTTTGGCCACTTCTGGTCGCAAGACGACTTCTTTTATTTGGTCGATAGACAAGCCATACGATTCTCCGCCCAACTTAAACACGACCAACTGTAGCAGCTCGGTCGGCGCTTGTTGCTCTTGGTAGTTGGCGGCCTCTCTACGAACGTCGTCTAAGGTATATTTTTTCTTGTCTGCCATGAGCGTTTATTCGGGTAGTTTGAACTTAGAGATACTTTCTTGCAACTGCGTCGCGACATTGGCTAAGTCCTCGCTGGTGGCGGTGACTTCGTTCATGCCTTGGCTCAATACGCGGCTAGAACTAGCGACTTGCTCGGTTCCTGAAGCAGTTTCTTCCGCCACAATAACGATCTTTTCGATATTTTTGGCGGTAGCGTGGATAGAAGCGCGTTGCTGCTCTGTCACTTCTACGATTTCCTTAGACATCTCCAAGGTTTCTTTGTTGGCATTTTCAATGCTTCCAAAAACCGATTCAGCTTGTTTGGTCGCATCCAATCCACTTTTGACGCTGCGCTCCATGTAATCCATCGCTTTGGTAGCGGCGGCAATATCTTTGTGTACTTCTCGAATCACCTTTTCGATGTCAATGGCGGAGCGGCGAGAACCTTCGGCTAATTTTCGAATTTCCTCGGCGACTACGGCAAAACCACGGCCTGCATCGCCTGCTCTAGCCGCCTCAATGGCGGCGTTCAGTGCCAACAGGTTAGTTTGTGAAGCAATATCGGTGATGACGCTTAGAGCACTGGCAATTTCCTCAGAGCGTTCAGCAAAAATTTCGATGGAATTAGAGGTACTGTTAGCCGAATCTTTGATTTGACTCATGTTCTCGGCAACGAGCTGAATAGTAGCCAACCCCTTGGTAGAATTCTCTTGTCCTTGTTTGGCCGATTGGTTAATTTTGCCTGCTTTCTTGGCCATGCTGTCTACCGACATTAAAACACTGTCCATCATTTTGCTGGCCTCGTCCGTTTGTTGCGCTTGTTGTTGTGCCCCTTCTGCCATTTGTTGGGTAGCAGACGCTACTTCTAAGGTGGTATTTTTCATTTCTTCCCCTTTTACCAACATTTCCTCGGCAGAGGCGGCTACCAAATCCCCAATTTGAGAGATTTGCAACATCAAAGCAGCAATGTTGCGAATGGCACTGTTGAGCTCTTCGCCCAAATCTTTGATGTCCCCTTCGACAAAAGAATCAAATTCTACTGTTAAATCACCATTGGCCAAGGAGCCGACAACATCGCCCAATTCGGACACAGGTAAAGCGATGGATTCTAAAAGTAAATTGACCGAACTGGCTAAGGTTTTCCAATCGCCTGCGGCTTTTCTAGCGTCTAGCCGTGCATTGAGTTTTCCCTCTTGCCCTGCGATTTCGATGACGCGGTTGACTTCTTTGAGAAATGTTTTTTGACTGGTAATATCGCTGGCAATTTCGATCACGCGGTTGACATTTCCTTCCTCATCCTTGACAGGGGCAAAAACCGCCTGTGTCCAGATTTCCTCCCCTTTGCTGTTGACACGTTTGTACTCGGCAGATTGACTTTCTCCCTTTCTCAAATTCTCCCAAAGCTCTTGGTACGCTACGCTATTGGTGAAGACCTCCTCCATAAACATAGGATTGTCCTCGTTGTTAATTTCGTCTACACGCTCATACCCTGCCGCCTTCAAAAAGCTTCGGTTACCATCCACAATTTGCCCATTCATATCGTATTCAATCCGAGCAAATGTACGGTCTACGGCTTCTTTGAGTGCCTCTGCGCTAAGGGATTCTTGTTTTTGTTGGGTAATGTCCATGCCGATGTTAATAATCCGCACCACTTCCCCTTCTTCGTTATTTACAGGAGTATAAGAAGCTTGTACCCAAGCCTCTCCACCTGTTTTGGTGATGCAGCGAAACTGCCCCTGTTGTGTTTCTCCTGTCACCAGCGTACTCCACAGATCTTCGCTTTCCTCCTCCTTTTTTTCCTCTCCTCTTAGAAGACTGGCGGGTTGACCAATAATTTCATTGGCCGTTTCATAACCCAACAGATCAACCATATTTTGATTGATGTCTATAATGGTACCTGTTCGATCAAATTCTATTCGGCAAAACGAAGTGTCTATGGTTTGCTGCAATAAGTCTTGATAATTCGTCTGTTCTTGATTCATAATGGTCGAATTGCTATTTCTATTTGGTATCGTGTCTTCTGTTGCTTGTTCTACTGAAAAAGTAGCTGTGTTATATTGCTCGTTTTTAAGTCGAGTACTATCGTATTGTTGACGCGCCAGTAAAGCGGCCTCTATTATTTTTTCTTTTGCTATTGGCTCCTTTTCTAAAGCAACCACGGTTTCTAACGCCGTATCCAATTGCAATACCAACGCATTCCAATGGCTGCTTGTCAAGGCAGCGGCTGCCAATACTTGCCAACAGCGTTGAGCAGCTTGTCGTTCTGCCTCCCCTTGTTGCACTGCCACCAACCAAATAACCGCCCACTGTTGCCACGCTGGAGTCAATACCAACGGTTCCAACTCAGCATCGGCCAACCAGCTTCTTTGCCAACGCTCGACTATCGCTTTTGTTTTTCTAGCACTCAAGAAAAACTCAGGCGTGGGTATGTTAGAAGGCGGTTTCATTCCATTCTTTTTTGAAACGCTCCGCGTTTTGTTGCCGTTGCTTGCTGCCTTCTTTGTTAAACAAAATACAGTAGCGACGGCGGTTAACTTATTTACTAATAAGGGAAACGATAAATTATGGAGGGAAGTGGCGCTTTGATTGTTTTTCCTTACACGAAAAAACCAAACCTTGGGGGCGCTCAAATTAGCTGCTTTCTAAACCGAGAGTATCTTTTTTGAGGTGCCCAAATATAACTAAAAAATAAATCGCGGACAAATGATTGTATAAAAAATTGGACTTTATTTTATGAGTACTAGTGGAGCTCTGTTCCCCTATTCATGGGGGTTTCGTCTATTATTTCCAAAAATGACAAGCGATAGTAAGTGCCCTTCTTATTAAATAGACGCTCAATTTTACCATTTAACTGCCGTGCAAGATTTTTGATAAGTTTTAACCCCAACGAGGGCGTATTATGATAACTAATTTCTTTAGAATATCCCGCTCCATCGTCTCCTATGGTCAACTCATACGCTTGGTCACCTTTTTGCACCAACTGTATGGCGATCGTTCCTTTATTTTGTCCGACAATACCGTACTTCAGGGCATTGGTAATCACTTCATTGACCAGTAACCCCAAAGGGATAGCCGTATCTAAACTCAGGGTAACCTTCGGCACCTCTAAGTCCAACTGCACTTGATGTTTACGGCCTTTCATAGACAGCACCAAGTAGTCGAACAGCGTTATCAAATATTCCCGATAGTCAATTCCTGTAAAGTTATTGGAACGGTAGAGCGTTTCGTGAATAGTCGCCATAGCATTAATGCGGTATTGGCTCTGCTGAAAAACGGCGTGGATACGCGGATCATCAATAGAACTAGACTGCAAACTGAGCAAACTGGTAATGACTTGTAGGTTATTTTTGACGCGGTGGTGGATCTCTCGTAGAAGGGTTTCCCGCTCTGCAATGATATTTTTAAGGGTGGTTGCGGTTTCTTTTTGCTCCGAGATGTCTTTGCTTTGGCTTACAAAACCCATTGGTTGGCCCTTCCGAATCTCGAATTAATTGAACAGATAAGAACGATAAAAAACGGCGCTGGTCTTTGCGCACTTGCCAGACTTCTCCTGCCCAGCTGCCCTGTTTCCATTACAGTGGCGCTTACGCCTTTAATATCAATGTTAGCATCTTGGGTAATTTGATTGACTTTGCGCCCCACTAGTTCCCCCTCGTCATAGCCATACAAACGGTTCGTTGCTTGATTGACATAGCGAATGGTTAGCTCCAAATCAATAAAGCGAATGGCCTCCCAGTTTTGATCGATCAAGGATTTGAAGAGGGGTTCGCGCTTTTTGATCGTCACCTCGTCGGTACAATCGCCAATTATCAACAAAAGCAAGCGCTTGCCTGTTTCATCGCGACGGTTAGTCAGGTGCAACTTGCCTCGAAACCAGCGCTCTTCCTCCTCCACTGTAGACATCTGATAAATAAATTTCTCATTGCCCCCACTCACAAATACCTGCTTAGTTTTTTCTTCCAAATTGACCGTTCCCAACCCATTGGGAAACACCTCTCCTATTGTTTTGTCTAGAAATGCCTCTGGAGACATCCAGAGAATCTCCTTCCGAGCCACCCAATATTGTTGAAACACCAAGTTTTCATCAATCAGAAAAACAACATCCTCCAAGGCTTGCACCATCAAGCTCAAGTCTATCATAATAAAAATCGTCTATAATCTACAGTATTGCTCAGCAACTCCAAGCAATCGTTTGTTCGCTTAAGTAGATAGAATAAGGCTACACAAGGATCAAATACAAAGTTAGAGGCCATTATTCTACAATTGGGTAAAAGGTACTACTAATTTTCTTTTTTTTCTACATTTTATAATAAGCGGCTATATCTGTAGCGGTTGCTCGATTCTTTGGGCGACTGACTTTTTTTTGCGTTCTTAGGGTTTACTTCTTTTCACAACTAACGATAATTTCATATATGGCAACGCTACTAGTTTTAGGTGCGGGCATGGTGGGTTCTGCCATGGCTATCGACTTGGCGCAACAACACCAAGTTACTTTGGCTGATCGAGATATAACTGCCTTGGAGCAAGCCAAGGAAAGATGCAGTAATTTAATAGTGTTGGAATTGGATGTAACCAATTTATCCGCCCTGGCAGAAGCGGCGCAAACGCCTGACTTAGTCGTTTGCGCGGTACCAGGTTTCTTAGGGTTTGAAACCCTACGGCAGCTTATTCTACACCAAAAAAACGTCGTAGACATCTCTTTTTTTGAACAAGATGCCCTAACGTTGAACGAACTAGCCAAGGAATATGGCGTAACGGCTATTGTAGATTGTGGTGTTGCTCCAGGGATGAGCAATTTGATCTTAGGTTACCACAATGAGCTGCTGACCATTAGCGAATTTGAGTGCTATGTAGGGGGCTTACCCAAAATTAAACAGTGGCCGTTTCAATACAAAGCACCGTTTTCGCCCATTGATGTGCTGGAGGAGTACACGCGCCCTGCTCGCTATGTAGAGAACGGGCACATTGTTACCCGCCCTGCTCTAAGCGACTGCGAATACTTGGATTTTGAAGGCATTGGCACCTTGGAAGCTTTTAATACAGATGGCTTGCGCTCCTTGCTGTTTACCATGCCTCACATTCCTAACTTAAAAGAAAAAACCCTTCGTTATCCCAACCATGTAGAGTACATCAAAGTTTTGCAAGCCAGCGGCTTTTTTGCAGAGCAGCCCTTAGATTTTGGAGGGCAAGCCATTCGTCCCATCGACTTTACCGCTCGTATTTTGTTTGACAACTGGAAACTTTATCCCGAAGAGGAGGAACTCACGGTGATGCGTATTCGAGTACAAGGAGAAAATACCCAAGGGGAAGTAGAAGAAATTACTTATAACTTGTTGGATCGCTATGACCCTGAGAGCAAAACCTCTTCGATGGCACGGACAACGGGCTACACCGCCACGGCAGCAGTACACGCTTTTTTGAAAGGCTTGGTACCCAACAAAGGGATTTTGCCCCCCGAATACTTGGGCCGCCATCCCGCTTGCTTTGCCTTCATTATGAATTACTTAGAAGAGCGAGGCATTTATTATAAAAAAGAAGAAAAAATAGGAAAACGCTTATAAATAAAACAAGCGCCCTATCACCAAATTGTAAATATATGAGCTCTGCTTCCGATTCTTGCGCGGGCTTTTGTATCTTTACTGAATGTCCCATTTTAGGGAGACTGATAAGTTGCCTAGCCTTTTGCTAACGACTTCAAATACAATTCTTAACCTGTTCGAGTAAGTCCAAAGCGCCAATTTTGTACTGGTTAGCTCTACTTGCCGTTCTAATGTTATTTATTACGACATGCCAATTATTGCACAACGTGTTCAGAAAACGCCTGCTTCTCCTATTCGCCGCTTAGTGCCCTATGCCGAAGCCGCTAAATCTAGAGGGCTTCACGTCTTTCACCTCAATATTGGACAACCCGATATTGAGACCCCACAAACAGGTATTACTGCCTTGCAAGAAGCCGATTTAGGAGTGATTGCTTATTCTCATTCTGCCGGTATGCCTTCTTATCGTCAGAAATTGGTAGAGTTTTATGCGCGCTACGAGGTGCAACTAGATGTCAACCAAATGATTGTAACCAATGGTGGCTCTGAGGCCTTGTTGTTTGCTATGTTGGCTTGTGCCAATGCAGGAGATGAAATTATTGTGCCTGAGCCCTTTTATGCTAATTATAACGGATTTGCTACGACCTTAGATGTGACGATTGTACCCATTACAGCATACATTGAAGATGGTTTTGCTTTGCCTCCGATGGAGGATTTCGAGAAAAAAATCACCGATAAAACACGGGCAATTCTAATTTGTAACCCCAGCAACCCTACAGGGTATTTATATTCTAAAGAAGAATTGGAACAGTTGCGCACCATTGTACAAAAACACGACTTGTTCTTGATTGCCGATGAGGTTTACCGCGATTTTTGCTACGAAGGCCAAACGCATACATCGATTTTATCTATAGAAGGCATGGAAGACTACGCTGTGGTGATCGACTCTATTTCTAAGCGTTACAGTGCTTGTGGGGCGCGGATGGGTGTGATATTGTGTAAGAATGCCGAGTTTATACGAGAAACCATGAAATTGGCACAAGCCCGCTTGAGCCCTTCTACCCTAGCACAGATTTTGGGAGAAGGCTTAATTGATACGCCGCAAAGTTACTTCCTTGAAGTGACGGAGGAGTACAACAAGCGCCGCGAGACCGTTGTTGCGCGCTTGCGCGCGATGGACGGCGTAGAGTGCCCCAATCCAAAAGGTGCGTTTTATGCCTTTGCAAAATTTCCTGTCGATGATTGTGATACCTTTTGCCAATGGTTGTTAGAAGACTTTGAGCACGAAGGGCAAACCGTGATGATGGCTCCTGGAGCAGGTTTTTATAACTCTCCTGGCTTGGGCAAACAAGAAGCCCGCATTGCGTATGTACTCCACATCGACGATTTAAATGCCGCGATGGATTGCTTAGAAAAGGCACTCACCGTGTATCCAGGCCGCATCGCTACGACTACGATTAGTTCTACGACCGCCTAAACAAAAGAAACAACAGCAGTGATCCCGACACATCTCGGAATGACTGCTTTTTTTATAGCCCTGCCCCTAGCCTCGCGAAAGCTCTAAGAGTAGACGGCGACGGAGTAAAAGCTTATAAGTTGGTATAACCTTTGACGCTTTTTGTTGTTCTAGAAACCGAGTCGACCTAATGGCTCCTTTCAATGCAAAGCCTCAAATGATAGTTCAAGGAGCTAAATTGGCTTCCTAAAAAAAAGAAACTCTATTATTAAATTTAGATACCTTAGTTGCAGGAAATATTAGGCTGTTTGGAAAGCTTTTATAGAAATGCCGCACGAGCGTTCGTTTAGCCTTTCTTTTTCAAGGGGTTCCTGTACGAGTGTTTAACAAAAAAAATACGACTAATGAAGAACGTAGGTCTTAAAAATCCCAACGCAGATTTAACTACGCTTGGTCTTAAAAATGTAACTGCTTATTGGAACCTATCTGTTCCTGAATTGGTAGAACGAACGATCGCGATAGATGAAGGTGTCATAGCTGATTCTGGTGCCTTGGTTATCCAAACTGGAGAGTTTACAGGGCGTTCCCCCAAGGATCGTTTTATTGTTAAAGATGCCCTAACAGCAGATACGGTTGATTGGAACGCCATCAACATGCCTTTTGACAGTGAAAAGTTTGACCGTTTGTACGACAAAGTGGTCAATTACTTAGCAGGAAAAGAAGTGTATGTGCGCGATGCTTATGCTTGTGCCAATGACCAATACCGTCTCAGCTTGCGCTTGATCGCTCAAAAACCTTGGTCGGCCTTGTTTGCCAATAATATGTTTTTGCGCCCGACTGAAGAAGAAATTTTGAGCGCGATGCCAGAATGGACTATTCTTTGTGCTCCTGAATTTATGGCGGTAGCCACTGAAGACGGAACGCGCCAACACAACTTTGCCGTCATTAATTTCTCGCGCAAAGTTATTTTGATTGGAGGGACAGGCTATACGGGTGAAATCAAGAAAGGTATTTTCTCTGTTTTGAATTACGTCTTGCCACAAGAACGCGATGTCTTGTCGATGCACTGTTCTGCCAATGTGGGCAAAGCGGGCGACACGGCTGTTTTCTTTGGCCTTTCAGGTACGGGCAAAACAACTCTTTCGGCAGATCCCGAACGCAACCTAATCGGTGACGATGAGCACGGCTGGGCCAACGAAGGGGTATTCAACTTTGAAGGCGGCTGCTATGCCAAGACCATTGATTTGTCGGAAGAAAAAGAACCAGAGATTTATAAGGCGATCAAGTTCGGAGCCATTCTAGAGAACATCAAATTCCAAGAAGGCACCCGTGCCCCTGATTTTGCCAATACAGACATCACCCAAAATACGCGGGTTTCTTATCCAATTGATCATATTGAGAATGCACTACACCCGTCCAAAGGAGGCGTGCCACAGAATATTTTCTTCTTGACTTGTGATGCCTTTGGTGTGTTGCCTCCTATTTCTAAACTGACCCCAGGGCAAGCCATGTACCACTTTATTTCGGGGTACACCGCTAAGGTGGCAGGAACAGAAGCGGGTATTACAGAGCCTGTTACCGTATTTTCGGCTTGTTTTGGAGCGCCATTTTTGCCTTTGCATCCAACAAAATATGCCAAAATGTTGGGTAATCGCATGAAAGCTAATAATGTCAACGTTTGGTTGGTCAATACTGGCTGGTCTGGTGGTGCTTATGGTACAGGAGAGCGCATGAGCTTAAAGTATACGCGCGCCATGATTACCGCTGCCTTAAACGGTAAATTTGAGAAGGTGGAGTTCACGGAATTGCCTATTTTTGGTTTACAGATGCCAATAACTTGTCCCAATGTGCCTGCTAGTGTACTCAATCCGCGCAATACTTGGAAAGACAAAGATGCGTACGATGCCAAAGCACAGAGTTTAGCCAATTCGTTTGTAAAGAATTTTGAAAAATACAAGGACAGAGCTAATGAAGAAATCTTAGCAGCCGCTCCAGAAGCAACTGTTAGTCTTTAAGTTAGTGGTTCATTAATAACCACCACCTTAATAACTAACTAAACTACTATGTTGAAGTATTGCTTGTTTATAGCTGTTGTCTGTAGCTTATTCGCTTGTCAACGAGAAGAAGACATTTGGGAAGAAGAGCCTTACAACTTGGATTTTGAAGCGATTGAAGGCATTTGGCGCTGTGAGGATTGGCAAACCGATGCAGCTGGTAACACTCGCCCTTTGACCGTTCAATTTTCAGAAATTAGTCGCAGTGGCACCCTGCTCCGTGTCCCTAGTAATAGTTGGGGCTACAACAACAACGAGATTGCTTTTCGCGCGCTAGAAAACCTCCCCAGCGGTTTTGGGGACATAACTGGCGAAATGCAACTCAAAACGGGCAATCCAGCGCAAACTACTTGGACGACGGTTATAATTGGAGGGGATCGGATGAGTATTTCGGTTCGTGGAGATTGTATCAACTGTCCGAATCAATACATGCTTTTTATTCGTCAATAGACGGGCATTTTTTATATAACTCCTTTGACTGGCTTTATCGCTGGTCAGAGGAGTTTTTTTATGTGTCTTACTAAGTATTTTGTAATAGTGCGCTTGCTTAGGAACGAATCTTGTGGTGGTCTAACTTTATTCTTCTTCACCCTTCAATTCCTTTAATGCGTTCTTTATCTTACCCTCGATTGGCCTTTTACAGTATAATTCTGTTGAGCTTTACCGTTCTTTTTGCCTGCACTCCTGAAGATAATGATGATTTTCAGCCACTAGAATACCGACAACTTGCAGGTTATTGGGTGGTTAATAATTGGCAAACTGGCCCCAATGCCCCCTCTACCACAGAGCTGGTGATTCATTTTACAGAAGTCAATAAAAGTGGCCGTTTCCAAAATGTGCGCACCAACGACTGGGGCTATACCGAGAATGAATTGGTCTTTCGCTCCTTAACAACCGATTTGAATGTGGCCTTTACCATTCAAGGTGAAATGCTTATCAAGTCTGCCAACGCCACTCAAGCACAATGGATGCCTGTTAGCATTACTAGTATTGACGACGATCAAGTGCAAGTAGAAGTTAGTTGTAGCAGTTGTGCTAACAATTTGCTGCGATTGGAGCGCCAGTAAGCCGCGTTTCCTGCACTCTAACCCTTTCTTAGTCTTTCTTGACCAGTACCATTTTGCCTGCATCACATTTGGCGACCGCCATAAAAAAATCGCGTAAAGCAGTATACTGCGCGGCGGGTTGCTCCGTGGGGTGTAGTACCAAGTGCCGCTTGATGTGTACTTGGCCTTCTTTTTCTTCTATTTGAAGCGAGTAGCTTCCAAAGGGTGATTCGATTTTTGTGTCTGCCTTAGGGGCACTCTCTAAGCCATAGCCTTCTGGCAAATGGAATTCAAAGTGATCGTCTTCGGTGAAGCCGTGGTGCAGGACAACAGGGTGCGTTCTGTTGTCGTAAACTTTGAGGGCGCTTTGCAGAGGCGTTATTTTATTAATTGGAACAAAAAGCCTTTTTCCAGTAGCAGAAGCGTAGCGCTGGAGCGTTAAGTTGACTTGAAGTTCAAAGCTTGGCGTATCAGATGCCGATTCAAAGCTGAATCGATTAATTTGGAAACTCGGGAGGGCACTCTTTTCTCGATACCACTCCTCAAATTCTTCTTTCGAGTAATTGCTGGCAATAGAGCGGTAACTTTCTTGCTTGGAGCCCTTCAACATAGCAACTCCTTCGATAGATGCCCCTCCATTTTCCTCTAGGTAAATTTGTACGTTGTTTTGTGCTGTATTTTTCAACGCAGCATAGTGAGGCGTTTCTACCAATTGCCCCCCTCCCTCTGTAATCATCAAAGCAGTACGGTTGGCATTGCCCAATCCAATATAGTTGACAGGAAAATTGGTACTGGTACATTCTAGCCAAATATCTTCCGTCGGAATTCTCAAAATAACATGATTAAACATAGATGTCGTAAAATCTTCTGTCAAACGGTAATCGGGCTCTTGTGCGTTGTAAATCAATACGGGATACGCCACAATATCCACGGCCTTCAACATAGCCTTCATAAAATTGGTCAATGCCTTACAATCTCCATATTTATTTTTTTCAACGTAAGCGGCATCAAAGGGTTGCCAACCTCCAATGCCCAATTGTACACTTACATAACGCATATTTTGTTGGAGGTATTGGTATAAACGCTCTATTTTTTCTTGATCGTTGGAAGCATTGGCAGTTAGGGTCATTATTTTTTCGCGCATAAGGTCGGAAAGCTGATCCCGCTCTTCCGATAAGTCATAAACAAAGCGCCCGAAATCTTTCCAAGAACGGAAGCTTCCTTTGTAATGATCAATTTCAAACTGGTCTAAGGAAACCAATAAACGCGGCAAAATATAAGCAGCACTCGGGCTAAAAGCTTCCGAAACTTTGGCGGCTAGCCCCTTTAACTTCCAAGTATAAACTAAGCGGTTTTCCACTTCTCTCACCGTTGGTTCTCCCTCAAAATTCAACGCGTCGTAGTAAATTTTCAACTTCTTTGGGAGCTGAATCTGATAGTTGGCTTGCTGCACAGCAGAGTGGTATTGTTGAATGTACCAATTGGCCAACCCAAATAGAGCGATTCCTTTTACAGAAAGTTCGTACTCAAATTCTACCGTGTAGGGATAAGTATTGTGGACTACTGCTATCCGCTTATAGCGATCGTCTTCATAAATCGAAAAATTAGAGACGGCACTAAAATCCTCGATTTCTGATTCCTTGATTTTGCGCACAAAATTACCCGCAGCATCGTACAGCGTAACCCTGATTTTTCTAATCTTTGATTGTTGGTCATAGCTCGTATACAAGACATTTTGTCGACTAGCTTCATTCAGAATGGTCACGACTTTGCGATACGATAGATAACCTGTTTTAGTAGATTCAATGTTGAGCTTTCTATCCTCTAAACGAACGACATCATTGGCATTGGTAGTTAACCCTGCTGGAATGCGGAGCGCAGCATAGGACGTATTACTCTGTGCCAACAAATTGGAGAAACTCAACAAAATGAAAACAGGAAGAAACGACAATTTTAGTGGGGAAATCAACATGGTAGGAAGTTACAAGTGTTCTATTAATTAGGGTTGGCTTCTTTTCAAAACAACTTGTTCTCCATTTTTCTCTATAATAAGATCAAAGAAGGTTTTGATGGTAGCGTATTCTTCAGGGCTGAATTTTAATTGGTTCACCTTGATTTTGCGTATAATTTGAAGGTTTTGCCCTGATTGTTTGACCATGTATAAAAAGCTTCCGCCTTTATTGGGCAACACCACTTTACTGGGTTCTGGCAACTCTTCTACGGTGTAGCCTTCTGGCAACTCTAGATTGATTACCAATTGTTCAGAAAAGGGATAAGGTATTTCTACAGGATATACCCGCTCTGCCAACTTGAAAGGGTTTTCCTCAAAACTATTGTAAACAGCAGGAGAAAAATAGATAAAATCATCCATCACTTGAGCTTGGTTAGGAATCTCACAAGCTATTTTAATTTTAAAAGACGGCTCTTCGACCGTTGTGTTTTCAAAGGCTACTTCTGTGATGACGATCTCAGGAAACCGCTTGGTCCACGTCTCTTTGACTGTTGTTCCATCACGGCTATCCGCAAAAGAGGCTCTTCCACTGACGGCCTCGTATCCTTCGTCTCCAATGGCAATGGTTCCTTTTAATGTACCTTCTTGATCTAATTTAAAGTTGCCTAACATTTTCTCGACCGACTTGGGAGCCGCTAAATTAATCCATTGTGGTTGCATGGTGTTGACCAACCAGCCTTGATAATTGAGGGCATTCACTCTAGGGTAGCCAATTGGGCGAAAGGGATTGCCAGCATCAAGCAGAATATTTTGATCTTCTACCGTTACTAGTACCATCGTGTGATTAAATTGATCCAATATGGGATAAAGCGTTTGTGCTTTTCCATTGGAACGGGTACTCACCAAAACTGGATCGGCCTCAATTCCCGCTTCTATCAGTAATGCCAAGAGCATTAAATTTAGCTCTCCACTAGTGGCTGTTTTTTGTTCAAAACAAACATCAATGGTATTTTCCGTCGCCCCGTAACTATATCGCTGATTCCACTCGATGTTGTTATTTATAAAGTTGTAGGCTAGGACAATTTTTTCTAATTTCGTTTTTCCTTTTTTAAGGGATGGTTCAGCGGCTGCCCACAATTGGCTGTGCTTACCTCTTACTCTAAATTGCTGACCAAAGAATTTCTCTTTCATCAAGCGTTTGGCTACTTCTGGCCAAGTCGCCAAAAAGGGTCGCACGGGGGAATTGGGTAGCGCCGTCGTATTCAGCTGAAACTTTATCTTGGCCACGTAATCTTCCATCGTAGTGATGTAGGCTTCTTCTTTTAACGCGGGTACATTTTTCTGAACAAATCGATAAGTATTGAGCCCCCCCTCTATCATTTGAGTTCCTCGCCGTTCATTCCTCTTACTGAATTCAGAGTAAACATATTGGGGAAAGGTGAAGGAAGTTTCGTGGTTGTCTTGTTCTGACACATCCATCGCTCTTCCCTGATTCAGAAAAATATACGTGTAAAAGCTCGGAATTTCCATTCTCAATTCACTCCATCTAACAGGAATGTTTTCTTGAAAATACCACTCTTCCAAAGAAACTAAATTCTTGGAAGATAAGGTGTATTTAAACTCTATAACAGCCCCTTCTACTAAATTAGAAAACGTGAATTTTTTCAACGATAAATTATCGCTCACTTTCTCTACAAAAATATCCTTCTGTTCTACTTGAACCCGCTTTCCATCAGGCGTAAAAAGCTGCGCTTTTAAGTTATGGATTTCTTCATACTTATCCTCGCTATAAAACGGAATAGAAATATCGCCCTCATCGAAAGCGGATTTGTCAAATATTTTAATTCTTTTGTGAATGGTTAACTCAAATCGCGGTACTTCATCTACCTCTAGGAAATTAAAGGTCAAAGAACCATAATCAGCCAATACCAGCGCGGCAGCACTACTATCTGCCTTGTAGTGGGTCATCTTCAAATCTGCTCGTGGAATCTCGCCCCACGCGATAGGCGCTTGCTGAGCAAAGGAAACGGAAATAGAAAGCCATAAAACTACGAGTAAATTGTAAATCCTATTCATGGGATATTTTTTAACATGGAGCAAATTTTATATAGGCGTTGGCAAAGAATATAGATTGCTCGCTCCGCAGTGTTATGGAGTTAACAACTATTAGCACAGGGCAAAACTGATGGTCTTACCCAACAACCTCTTTTTGCAAGATAAGATTTATCTACTTGTTGGCAAATAAAAAGTATAAAAGTGTTAAATAATCAGTCTATTTTATTTTGATTTTGTTTAACGCTCCAATCCTTCAAAAAGCATCTACCATACACAATAACAGATACTTAGCAATCAGTTGACCCGCTTCTTTTTTAGTTGTCTCTATGTTTTCAACAGCGCCCACGCCACTATTTACCTAATAAACGCTGTTGAAGTGGAAGACACTATCATGGAGGTCTATTATAACGCTATTTTTTGCGCTAAGCAAATACTAAAAAGGCTAATCCGAGCGTAAAAATAGCGGCCTATCTGTTAGTTTTTTTTTATAGATCCCCAATTGGTAAACGCTGGTTAGGGATTTTTGTACCTTAGAAGTAGTAAGTCAAAATTACCTTTAACTAATTCAGCCCTCCTACTTATTTTTTAATAACTCCAATTTGATAACTCCAATAAGTATGGCCATGCACAGTACCAATTATCAAAATACCTTTCTCACTATTGCCGAGGACTGCCCTAGCACCAAAGGAACCCCGCCGCCCCAACGCGGCGATAAAAAGTCCGTTGCCAATTATCAAATGGAGTACTTATACGAGCAGTCTTACCAATACAGCTCTGATGAATTACTCTTCCACATTCATGCCTTGCGCCAAGATATTCCCGTAGAGGAATGGGAAGAAGCACGGGAAGTTTTTTTTAGCAAAGGGCAGCCCTGTCTACGGGCCTCGCCCCTAACAAAGCGCTACGGTTGGGGCATCCATTACAATGAACAAGGCAAAATTGCCCTATATGCAGTCGAGAGTCAAGCATACAAAGATTTTGTGGCGGATGCAACGATTAAGAAAATTCCAGCCATGCGTTCTAAGCGCAAATAATTGGCTCCATTCATTCTCTAAATAAACTACCCTATATGTCTATTGCTTTAACCGATTTAGCAGGCCATTGGTACATTGTCCAGAGCAATTTTCCGATGTGGCTCAAAGGCGACAAAACCAACCCTACCTTTCGGTATACGGTAGCTACCCAAAAGGGAGAACAGGGTTTGGAGGACTTAGTAGAGTACCAACAAGCAGGAAAAAGCAAACGTATTCGGGGCTTTGATCGCGTCTTAAATGCCGAGCAAACCCAGTTTTTATGGCGGGGCAAAGGTCTATTGGGGCTGTTGACAAGTGTTTGGTCCATCGTCCACCTCGCTCCCGACCATACTTGGGCGATTATTGCCTTCGAAAAAACATGGTTTACCCCCAAGGGCTACGATGTTATTGCTCGACAACCTGCCTTAACGCTCCAGCAAGCACAAGCCGTTAAAACACAGTTGCAACAGTTATCGATTTCCGAAAAATTAAGCCCCATTCAACAACCCACTTAGCCCACCTTAATAGTAGGAAAAACCTTTTTTAGCAACAAAGAAGGGTTATAATTGTCTTATTGGTAATCAATTTATAACACACAACCAATAGCAACAACATGTCTAAATTAGCACTAATAACAGGTGCCAGCAGTGGTATCGGAAAAGAATTAGCCAAAATACACGCCCAGAAAAAAGGCGATTTGATCATCGTCGCGCGCAGCGAAGACAAGCTTCAAGAGCTCAAAGAACAACTCGAACAGCAGCACGGCATTACGGTAACGGTCATCGTCAAAGACTTGAGTCGAGAAGAGGGACCAAAAGAAGTCTATGACGAAGTCAAAGCCAAGGGACTAGAGGTAGATTATTTAATCAACAACGCAGGTTTTGGAGGCGTGGGTAAATTCCACGAACGCGACTGGGAAACCGATCGCTCTATGATTCAACTCAATGTAGTTGCCTTAACGGCTCTAACACGCTACTTTTTGCCTGATTTTGTAGCGCGCAACAGCGGTAAAGTATTGAATGTTTCTTCTACGGCCAGTTTGATGGCAGGGCCAATGCAGGCGGTTTATTTTGCAACAAAGGCTTTTGTTACTTCCTTTAGCAATGCCGTCGCAGAGGAGTTACACGACACAGACGTTACGGTAACGGCCTTATTACCTGGCGCGACGGCCACTGGTTTTGGTGATGTATCGGGCATGAACGACACGGAGTTATTCAAAGATCCTCATCCCGCAAGTGAAGTGGCCAAAGATGGTTACGATGCCATGATTTCGGGTAAGCTAGAAGTCTTGTCGGGCATGAGTCTTGCCCAAAAAGCCATGATGGCCATGATTCCAATTACACCCAAGAAAGTATTGTTGCCACAAATTAGAAAAATGCAGGAGCCCAAATAGCGTTACCTGTTACTAATAACGGCTTTCAACGCCTCTACAACGAGCCTTCTATTCCGCTACCCTTTGGAATAGAAGGCTTCTTTTTTTTGCTTTCTATTCTGCTTTCTAAATTAGCCGAAAAAATAAGCGCAGTCATCCCCGAAATATTCTCTATATTTTATATCTTGTAGAGCGCTTTAATACGGTACTTTATGCCGCTTTTTGAAGTGCTTTTTTGTTCGACGCTATTAAATGTATAACAGATGCCCAAAGTAGGAGAAGTTGTCCGCCTCAAATCTGGTGAACCCGACATGATTATTGTTTACGTCTATAAAGATAATGAAGGTACTCGCGAGAAGATTGCTCTAATGAAGGGCTTTAATCCTGGAGATGTTTTTTGCGAATGGCAACAAGTTATTAACGAAGATAACATCCGTACCAAAAAAGAATCGTTCAAAGCGGCTACCTTGATTTATGCCGATGGCAGTCTCGTCCCTGTGGGAGAAGAAGAAGATTAAACACGTTCCTACAGGAGTTCTGTTCGAAAAAGAATCAACAGAACTAAATTCACCCCTTTAATTATACTATTAATAATACGTTTACAATGGAAATTGGAGATTTAGTACGCCACAAAGGATTGGATAAGAAAATGACGGTGATGCGGTTGTTGGGCGATGAAGAGAACTCTTCTTTTACTATTAATGACCGCCGCATGGGTTCCAAAGGATTTTCCATTGGTGATCCGACCTGCATGTGGTTTGATGATACCCAGCTTAGATACAGCTTGTTCAAGTCTAGCGATTTAGAAATCCTGATTTATGAAGAGCCTAATACGGGCGGTACAACAGCGGCGATTGGCGGCGCTGGAGGGCTGATGATGATGATCTTGACGATTTAGATCTGGATTTTGATATGGACGATGTTGATCTAGGATTGGATGATCTCGATTTAGATTTAGGCGATGACTTGGATTTGGATCTCGATTTTGACTTGGATGATGATGATCTCGACCTCGATTTGGACTTGGACGATGATTTGGATTTGGATGATTTAGATTTAGACGACCTCGATTTGGATTTGGGCGATGATCTAGACTTAGATTTAGATTTGGACCTTGGATGATGATTTGGATTTAGGCGACTTGGATTTGGATGACGACAGCGACTTTGATGACCTCGATTTAGATTTTGGGGACTTAGACGACGACGATCTAGATTTGGATGATGACGATGAGCAACCAGTACCAGCAGTAGCTTTTGCAGGCGATGCCGACTTAGGATTGGATGACGATTTGGATTTGGGCTTGGATGACGACGACGATGACTTGGGCTTAGATTTGGACGACGACGACGATTTAGACTTAGATGACGACGACGACTTGGACTTAGATTTTTAGGTGCATGTCTACTTTTCGATTCAAGCAGTTTGCGTTACAACAAGATAAGTGTGCCATGAAAATTGGTACCGACGGTGTATTATTGGGAGCTTGGGCGAATATCGCTCAGGCTTCTTCTATTTTAGACATTGGTACAGGAACGGGCTTATTGGCTTTAATGGCCGCACAGCGCCACTCGACAGCAACCATTACTGCGGTAGAGTTGGATCCCGCTGCCCAGAAACAAGCACAGGCCAACTTTGAGCAAAGCCCTTGGAGTACACGGTTACAGCTTGTTGCTCATAGCTTGCAAGCCTACGCCCAGCAAGCACCTGCTAAACTGTACGACAGCCTACTTTGCAACCCGCCCTACTACCCTATTGAACAGAACACCTTCATTGCCTCTACTGCCCGCCGACAGGCTCGCAGTAGCAGCGACTTGGATTTTGTAACCCTGTTAGAAATCGCGGCGCAGCTCTTAGCACCCGAAGGCAATTTCTCGCTTATTTTGCCCCAGCAAGAGGCACAACAGTTTTGGAGAGCGGCATCCGAACGCGACTGGCACTTAGCGCAGCAAGTAGCCGTTATCCCCAGAGCGGGCAAAGCCAGCAATCGCTGTTTACTAGAATTAAAACGGCTGCCCTGTAGTACTAGTGTCCAAGAATTGACCCTGCGCCCTGCTCAGGGCACCAATAAACAATATACGCCTGCGTTTGAGGCCTTGCACCGCGACTTTTTACTCTTTCTTTAGAAAAAGGGCACTAGTAGAAGTTGGTATTTGGTGAGTGGATAATTAAATATAAAAAGCTTTTGCACATTTAAGACCTACTATTTAGGGATTAAATGTTAAGTGTTGCTTGTGGGGGACGTTGCTACTCTAGCAAACATAAAAAAGCCACCTTTTTCAGAAGGTGGCTTTATTTGTGGGAAGTACAATTTGAATTTTATAAAGGGTACTATCTTTAGTAAGCTAGCTTTCCTGTGTGTGTGATTTGGTATAGTATGTACTAACCTACCTATGTATTTTCGTTATTTTTTAAAAATACTAGCAGCCGCAATTTAGACATTGTCCATTGCTAGGCTGCTAGCTCAACAAGATTAGTGCTATCCGAACTTCGTCCCTTAAGTTCATATTGGACAGGCTTTATTGATCTCATTACAACTTTTAGCAAATCCCCTTAATTTGTTTTAGTTGTTGATACAAATATAGGCCACTTATCGTCTCTACTCAAGGACAGAAGGTACTCAATTTCCCTTTTTTTAGTGTTCCTTTTCGATTTAAAAGCCTCATAAGTAGCTGTCTCTTAACGATTTAATACTTGATTAAGTTTCCCAAAAAGCTTCTCAAAAAAAACTTTAAAAAACTTAAATCCTGCTTTTTTACTCAATAATCATATAAAAATCTTGACGATCTCCATAAGCATCAGTAGTGATTACCGTATAGCTTCCTGAATCCCAGTTTTCGATAGAAATCACTGTTTTTAGAGCCGTAGTGGTACTTTCGTGGACAGATTCCCCTGTTTCGTTAATAATAACGATCTCTAGAAACTCATTCTCGGTCTGCGTTACTGTTGCAGAGTTTCTCAATTGAATAAGACTTCTAGTCCCTCCTCGTTCCTTGTGAAGCATTTCCTTAGTACTTGTAGCAGGACTTAGCGATGGTTCTACATCGTGCGCTTGTGCGCTACCGCTAAATAATAGTAGAGAAGAGAGTAGTAACAGCGTTGTGAATAGGCTAATGGAGTATTTCATAAGTAGTTCGTTTGTATATCGTTAAGAGAAAATCATGAAGTAGACAGCCTTTTAACTGTCAGGGGGAAGCGGGGTTATCCAACTAGGCGACAAAGGAGTGACCGCCTTGTATTTAGTCTATTGTAATTTCGTACTCTTGGTAATCGCCATCATCGTCAATAGTTTGTACGATGTAATCACCAGACTCTAATTCAGCGGTAGAAATAACAGCAGAAGCATCATCTGTCGTTGTTGTCAATACAACAACACCGTCTTCATCTACTATAGTAATAGAAAGGTGCTCTGGTGTATTCTGGGTTACTTCGATAGTAGAGTGCAATTGAATAAGGCTACGTGTACCACCAGGAGGCTCAATGTTTGTAAGAAAATTAGCACTAGCCGTGAAAGAGATTGTTAATAAGGCAAATAGAGAAAAAATGGCTTGAGTAAATGCTGTAGAACGCTTCATAATAGTTTCATTTAGAAATTAAGAAAGGAAATGTCAATTTTGGAATTCAGGAAATAATAACGTATGTTTGTTGTAGTTCTCGCATCAAGCTTGCGGGAGCGGTCTTTTTTAAGAAATTATATTTAGCAACTAGTTTTCTTGTGTAAAGACGATTTGACCTTCTAGCTTGACAAGATTTTCAACCTTATATGTATTCTATAGGCGCAATATAGTGTCCCTTTAATGTTGTGCTTATAGAATATTTTGTTCTCAAAACAACCGTTCAATAAGTCTCCTTACTTGTTTTAGTTGTTGATACAAAGATAAAATGGATTCTGCCTAATCACTAGGACAGGAATTGCCCAATTTCCCCTTTTTTCGCTAAAAACTGGGTTGACTACCCTATTGCCTTAATCTTATGTAAATCAATTTTTTAGAACCATTTTTTACCCTAAAAATCGTCCCCAAAAATGGAAAAGAAAAAAGTTGCTTTTTATTTGATAAAGGCTCTATCTCTAGTGGATCGAGCAGCTTTCAAGCAGCGAATAAAGTGCGGCAAAACCGCAAAGACGGCTGAGAGGCATGAAAAAGTATTTGCTTACCTAGACAAAGCCATCTCTATAGAAGAAGTAGAGCAAATTGACTCTCGAAAATTAGCTAGCGCGCTCAAACTCTCTAGTTCTAAGAAACTCACCCCGCTCTACAGCGAACTCATTGACGATTTAAAGCAATACCTTATTCTCACAGAGCTCAAAGAACAAGAACTCCAACAGGAACTCTTGCTACAAAAAGCCCTTTGTCGTAGAGAAGAATCCGTCTATATAGAGGAACTGCACCAAGATATTCACGATACCATTCACACCACCAGCGAACCCACACCGCAACAATACCAGCAGTACGCCTCTTTTTATAGAAGCTTGTACTTGCATCCCAATACCAACACCCAAAAAGAAGAAACACTACTCTACCTCAACCAAAGCGAGTCTAACCTAGATACCTTTTACTGGATTGAGAAACTCCGACTTTGGGTAGAGAAAGCCAACCGCGCGACGACCTTCCCGCAAGAAAATTACTTGATTGAGGAATTGCCAGCGCTGCCCGATTTGACACCTTATACTTATAACAGTGATGGGCACATCTTGAGCATTTATGCAATGATTTATAAATTAGCGCTCGCCCCTTTCCAAAAACGCGATTTGAAGGAAGTACTCGATTTATTGACGGAGTATTCGGATAATATTCCAAGAGATGACAAAGAGTCGATTTTCAATTACCTCGTCAGTATTACCAATTACTATTTGCCGACTAGCCAAACCGATTTGGACATGCACGATTTGTACCAAGTGTATAAAATTGCTTTTACCAACCATTGGCTCGTACAAAATGATGGATTCATTTACTTTGAAGACTTCATCAATATGTTGTATTTGGCGTTCAGCAACCGCGATACGGAATTGTTGGAGAACATTGATGCCGATTATACCGAATACAGCCAAGACATTTACACCTCTTATATTTCTATCCTCTCCAAAGCCTACAATTATTTCCTACACGAGCGTTGGGAGGCTGTTTTGAAAGCATTTTCAGATCAGAATCTCCCTGACCGAGAGCACCGTATTCACTTTATTGTACAGCGCAACATTCTAGAAATTAAAAGCTTGTTTGAATCTTTTCGGCAAAACAAAATCGAGTTGGAGGATATTCCGAGTTACCTCGAAAAACACAGCCGTTTTGTACAACGCAAATCCAGTGTTTACTCTAATCAAGGTAAAATACGAAATTTAAATTTCATCAAGTTGCTCAAACCCTTGTATAGTTACCTTTGTCAGCGCATTACTTTCAATTTTGATAAACAAGAAGCCAAACAGCAACTGCTAGCTTGGTTGGAGGAAGTGGAGAAAACTAGTGCTAATACTATTGATTTTCCTTGGCTCAAATCCTTTGGACAATTATTACTAGAAGAATTAGACAGCAATGTAGAGCAACGCCCCTCCCCTTAAACGCACCACCTTGCTTTTGTAGGCCAGCCTGCGTCGATTCAAATTAATTGCTATCTTTGTTCTATGTCCTTAACCGTCTTTTTGCACTCTTATAGTTTGCAGCGGCCTACCAACTTTGTGGGTCTCTCTATTATAAAACAAAGCCAGCGCGCTTGATGTTCTGCCGCCATTAACTTATGCGTTCACTGTTACAACAAAAGCCTTTTTTAAGTAGTGCCCTGTTTAACACGCTGTTTTTCGGCCTGTGTTTAAGTCTTTTATACACCCGCTTTGGCACGACTGATGATCTAGAAATGCAAATGGTGCTGGCCGGCCAAGGACTTTTGGCAGACTCTTCTCCCAATTTACGCTGGACGCATCTTTTTCTAGGAACACCTTTGGCCGCCGCCTATCGCAACTTCCCTAGTCTCCCTTGGTATGGACTTTATTTGACACTAGCACATTGGCTGGGCATGACCGCTATTTTATACAGTATGCTGGTTCGACAAGCTAGTTTTTTTAGGCTAGGCATTTTTGCGGTATTTTTTGTCACGGCAGAGGTGTTGCTGCTGCAAGAACTGCAATATACCTCTTCGGCTTTGGTACTGGGAGCAGGGGCAGTTTTCCTCTTGTTTACCGCCATCCAAAACTCGGAGGATAAGCGCCGTTGGCAATGGTGGTTCATTGGAGGGCTGCTTTTGTTGGTGGTAGAAATGATGCGTTGGGATGCTTTCTTACTTGTTGTTATTTTGGGAACGCCCTTACTTCTGTACGCTATTATAGAAGAAAAAAAACAAGCACTGCGGCATCTCTTGCTAGCAACGGGCATTTTAGTAGCGGCGTGGGCCTTAGAGCAAAGCCATTATCTCCTACAAAATCAAGATCCTGCTTGGGAACATTACAACGAATACAAACACTCCTTAGCGGCACACGATATTTTAGATTATAGAAAACCACAATACGAATGGTCGCCTTCTACGGCAGATGATTATTTTTACCGTGTCGGTTGGAAATACGAAGACCTAATGTTGTTTCAACATTGGTTTTTTGCCGATTCTACGGTGTATGGCTTGCGCCAATTCAAAGCGTTACAAGCGACATTTCAGGATTGCCCCTTTACAGAGAAACACATTGAAGAACGCTATTGGCAGTTTTTTGTGAGTTATGTTTGGCAAGACCAAGTTTTCTATGGTTTTTTATTCTTGCTGTTCTTGCTGGTTTTCACCAAAGGAACACGCAATTGGTATTTTCTCTTGGCGGCACAAATAGGGTTGGTGTTTGCAATTTTGGGGTATCTGTATGTCTACAAACACCTTCCTGAGCGGGTCAGCTATCCCCTCGCCTTTTATTTGATGGGACTGGGAACACTCTTTGCCAGTGGAACGGCGCTAGAACGGTCGACGAAAGTCAAAATAATAGTAGCCCTTAGCCTCTTGGCGGTATCCAACCTCAAACTCGCTACGTTCAAAAGTTATGAAACCAATACCCAAAAACAACAATGGACAGCAGCGTTAGACAGCTTGAACGCACAACCTGAACAGCTCTATATCGGGGGGGGGATTTCTATCTACACCCACTCATGACCCCTTACCAGAGTTTAGAAGACAGTTTGTTTGCTGACTTTAATATGCTGGACTTTGGCCATTTTGCCAACTCGCCCAACCATTATCAACAACTCGCTAATTTTGGAATTGAGAACATCCACCTACAAGCACCCATTGACAGCAACATCTACTTTGTACACCGCTACAATGCTCCTATTATACCTTGGTACATCAATTTTGTAGAGCGCCATTATGACCGCTATATTGAGTTTGAATTGGTGCGTCGAGAAACGCAGGTGGACATTGCCATCTACCGTATCAAAGAACAGATTCGTGTCCAACCCAATTCGCAAGGCATCAGCCTATCCAATCAAGAAGAATTTGGCATTGTTCCCAAAGATCCCAATGCAGTGGAACCCGACAGCAGCAAACCACGCATTAATGTGTTGATTGAGCAACCCTTTTTCTTAGTTCAATAAGCTAGTAGGTCATGACAAGCGAAGCAAGACGTTGTTAAGAACTTCGGGCGTATCCCAAGGTAGCAGATGTCCTGCTCCTGCTATTATTTGTAGTTCCGCATAGGGGATTTGTTGCTGCATAATACGCGCTTGGCGATGCGTTTGGCGATTTTCACCGCCTGCCAAAATTAGCGTAGGGCAAGTAATTTGTGTTAGATCGGCGTAGCCGTCAAAATTGACCACTGCCGCCCAAATTGCACGGTAATTAGCAGCATTATCTGCGTGGCTTGAAATAGCTTGCTGGACGTAGGCTTTTCCCTCAACACTGTGCTGTCCGATTTGTTGGGCAAACAACCGCGCTTGCCAAGCTACAGGAATCAAGGCAAATAAAGGCAGCGTTAGACTCGTCAACAGGGCTTCCCACCATTTGGAGCGCACACCATAGGAGGTATCAATCAATACTAATCGCTGGATGTTTTGCGGCGCTCGTGCTGCCAACACCTGTGCAACCATTCCCCCGAGAGAATGTCCCACCAAAAAAAACTTATCCCAATCTAAATGGACTAACAACTGCTCTACATCTTCTGCAAACTGCTCTACAGAGTAGGGTTGTCCTACGTTATCCGATTGTCCATGTCCTCGCAAATCTATAGCTACATGCGTACGCGCTTCCAAAGCAGCAAATTGGGGCTTCCATGCCCCCAATTCTAAATAAGCTCCATGAATAAAGACAAAAGGTATCCCTTGTCCCTGTCGGTATTGGTAGGCAATCGACGTTCCGTCTTTAGTGGTAAATTTTTCCATCCTCAAAATGTTATACGTCCTTAAAGGCTTTAGTATAGCTATCCAAATGGGTATTTCTTTGTTTAATAGGCTCCCCAGTTGTGCGCACAAGGCAACCTGTGACCTGACCGATCCGCCCAAGAGTTGGCAATACACAGCGGCCATACCTACACATTACAAAAAAAATCTGAGAAAGCTCAAAAAGCACCTGCCCAACAACAAAAAAGCGTGCATAAGCCAATCTCAAAACTACTTAAAAAGCAATCCATCGGCCTATACACGCTCCTATTTATCCTTGAAGAACCGTTTACTTCACAGTCATTTTTTTACGCGCCAAAACACGACCGTCTACAACGATAGAATAAACATAGACTCCAGCGGCCCAAGTATTCGTATTCAACTCTACCGTACCATTGCCGGTATTAATTAGTTGACTACTCATAGTTTGACCTTTCAAATCAAAAACAACTAGATTAGCGTTGTCAATGTTCTCTGGCAAGGTATAATTGATCGTAGTGGACATATCAGAAGGATTTGGGCTGTTTTGACCTAACTTTACCCCACTGGCATTGTTTACGTTGTCTACTTTATTGTTAGGTGCTTTATCCTTTAGAATAATAGCTTCCAAACGTGCTAAACGATCTTCTAATGCACTGTTTTCCTTTTCTAAGTCCGTGATCAACACTTGCTGCATTTTGATCGCTTCCGCTAAAACAGGAATGACAGCATCGTATTCCATTACTTGGTAATCAGTAGCTTTACCCTGCACATCGCTACCTTGGCGAACGATCGTAGGCATTACTTTTTGTACTTCTTGTGTTACAAATCCATAGCGCTGTCCTTTTGGTAGGTTTAGTTCGGGGCGCTCGTCTCTGCGGTACTCATAGGTATAACCGTTCAACTGGCTAACAATTTCTAGCGCATTAGTAATAGGCTGAATGTTGCGCTTCAAGTTGCGGTCTGAGGTACCAAAAACACCACTAGTAGCGGTAATTCCTCCAAAAAGAGTCAATACATTATTATTAGTCGTACTCTGCTTAAATACAGCTAATAAATTTCCACAACCAAGATTAAAGGTAGAAGGAAGGCTGTTTTGTTCTAAAATGCCCAACCCTAAATCAGTGTTGGTCGTGATAACGGGGAAAGCTTTGGGCAAACCTAATGGTGGTTGGTTTACAAAAATTTGCATGCCTATATTTACCGCCGATTTAATATCCAATTGAGCACGGAACCCATAAAGATCACACTTACTGGGACCTACAGGGCCAGCTATGGCACCTGATTCTCCTATCGAAGCAAATTGATTAAGAGGGTCAAACGTCGTTCCAAAGGGATGAATAGACACGCTATTCAATGGAGATGTTTGGATCTGTCCGTAAATGATTCCAGCGAAAGCAATAAAAATCGTTGTAAACAGCGTTTTCAAAAAAAAATTTTTCATAATTAGTGGTTCTAAATGAAATAATGAAAATAAATATACTATATACTGTTGTAGCAGTTGTCTAATCCCCTGCTAAAACAGTAAAAATTTACAGCTTGTACAATATTCAAATACCTAACTCGATGCTAAAACATTCTAGCTAGCTAAAAATATCGGGGCTTACAATTAGTTTAAATGACCAAATTACAGTATTGCATTTAGCAAAAACTATAATAGATCCGAATTTTGGAAGTGTAACCGATTGATTTATAAAATGTTTAAGCAAAGCACTTTTTTTATTAACAAAATATTAGTGGTAATCCTAAAAATGCCTCTCAAAGACCTCTAGAGGCATCTTTACCTATTTATTTATTTTAAAATTTTCTTAAAAAAATAGTGTTTGGTCAAAAAAAAACGAAACCATACCAAATAAATTCTACTCTTCCCCCTAACAAACCTGACTACTTACAGAGCTACCGCATTCGTAACCTCTATTCTGAAAGAATGTGTTCTCTACCAAATCTATTTAAACAATTCTTTGTTGTAGGGAACAATGGTGGCTATTCCAAACGTACGCCGTTCATCACCCCAAATCAAATCACATTATGACCAAAAAAACAGCCCTTGTTATGGGCGCTACAGGATTGATTGGCAAGGCCCTCACAGAACAACTGTTGGCCGACCCCTACTATACCACCGTAAAAGTCTTGGTTCGTAATAAAATAGAGCTAACACATCCTAAATTACAGCAGATTCTCTACGACTATGAGCAGCCGCAAGCCGATGTCTTAGATGCCAAGCATGTTTATTGTTGTTTGGGCACAACTATCAAAAAGGCAGGATCACCCGAGGCCTTTCGGCGGGTAGATTATGAGTATGTGGTGCAAACGGCTGCACTAGCTCAAGAACGCGGGGCACGGCGTTTAACCGTTGTTTCTTCTATGGGAGCCGATACGGACAGCAATATGTTGTACAGCCGTGTCAAAGGCGAAATGGAGGCGGCCCTGCAAGCGCAAGGCTGGGAAACGCTCTACATCGTGCGCCCTTCTCTCCTCTTGGGCGAGCGCGACGAGTTTCGATTAGGCGAAAGCCTCGGAAAAATGGCGGCCAAAGGCTTGAGTTTCCTAATTCCCGATCAATACAAAGGCATTGAAGCCAGTCAAGTTGCTAAGGCCATGCATTATTATTTGACCCAAGGCCAAGCAGGGCAGCACGTGATCGAATCTGACGAACTGCGAGATGTTTAAACTTTATAAAAAACGGATGCTGGTTTCGCTCATGCTCTACCAGCATCCGTCCGTTTTAGATAGCTTGGCAATGGCTCCACAACCACGCGCGGTCTTGCTCCCCTAATTCGGGCGACAACGCCGCGTAAACTTTTTGATGGTAATCATTCAACCAAGTACGCTCTTGGTTACTCAACAGTGTTTCATCAATTAAATTAGTCGCAATTGGAAACAACGTCAACACCTCAAAAGCCAAGAAGTCAGGATTGTTTTTAGACGGAACACACTGCATTAAGTTTTCAATACGAATCCCATAAGCCCCTTCTTTATAATAGCCTGGCTCGTTAGAAGATACGGTATTTTCTTCGATGGCTGTAGCGCCTCGGCTGCTCTTGATATTTGGAGCAAACCCTTGAGGGGCCTCGTGTACACCTAAGAAAAATCCTACCCCATGTCCTGTACCGTGTCCGTAATTTAAGCCTTCTTTCCAGAGGGGCAAGCGGGCTAAAGTATCGAGTTGAGCGCCCGATATTCCTTTCGGAAAATGCGCCGTTTGCAAGGCAATATTACCTTTTAAGACCAAAGTGTAATGCTTTTTTTGTTCGGCTGTAGGCGTTCCAAAATGGACGGTGCGCGTAATGTCGGTCGTTCCATTGATGTATTGCCCACCACTGTCCAAGAGCAACATCCCATCGTTCTCAATAGACGCGCAAGTAGCTTCTTTGGCGTGGTAATGGACAATTGCGCCATTGGATTCATAGCCTACAATCGCCGCAAAACTATCGCCTTTATACCCAGGCTGTTTGCTTCGGAGCTCACTCAATTTTGTGGCCACTTCCGTCTCTTTAACAGAACGCTCTACTAAGGTGCGTTCTAACCAGCGAAACAACTGCAACAACGCTACCCCATCTTTGACCATTACTTCTTTGAAATGCTGTATTTCGGTTGGATTTTTAATAGACATCCAAGGTGTAATCACAGAGTCGCCTAGCACTAGGTTATTGTGCATCACCATTTGAAACTCCCAACTGAAGGTATGTTGATCGGCATACATTAATTTGTTGGGTGAAACGGCTGCTAAACCGTGTACCACAGCGGGATAATCCTTGATACGCACCCCTGCTTTTTTGAGTTTTTCTTTCAGTACAGTAGGCACCTTGTAGTCATTGACAAACAAACTCGCCTCCTCTTTTCCTACCAATAAGTACGACAAAACGACGGGAGTAAAATCAATGTCCCAAGCGCGAATATTGAGCAACCAAGCGATTTCATGCAAAGCACTGACAAAGTAAAAATCCACCCCACGTTGCTGCATAAACGCCCGCAAACGCGCCAGTTTATCCTCCCGCGAAGCGCCGCTGTATTCTACTTCAAAATCATACGCAATGCTATTGGGCAAGCTGGGACGGTCTTCCCAGACATTGCCCACTAAGCCTTTGGCAGGCACCACCTTTATATCTTTAGACGCTGCTAAGTGTTGTAATTGTTTTACTTGATGCACCGAAAACATCGGCGCTTGTATGCCTATTGTAGCGCCTTTTGGCAAATAATCCACCATCCAATACAAGTGTTCGGGAGCGGTTTGTTCCCCCAAGCGGTGTAACGTCACGCCTGTTCCTTCCAATTCTTGTTCCGCTTGAATAAAATAGCGCGAATCTGTCCAAAGCGCAGCGTAGTTGGCCATAACGACCAATAGGCCAGCCGAGCCTGTGAATCCTGAAAAATATTCTCTAGCTTTCCAGTAATCGGCCACATATTCACTTTGGTGGGGATCATTGGCAGGAAGGATCAAAGCATCAATATGCGCGTCGGCCATTGCTTTTCTCAAATGGCTTAGGCGTTCTTTTACAGTCTTCATAAGTGACTTATTTAGTGTAGGTTATAACAATAAAAGGAGCGCATTGCTGCCACGGCCCTTTTTGGAATGTACCAATTTTAAGAACTTTTGAAGGATATGACGAATTGTAAGGGTAGTTTTTATAATTTTGGGGTACTTCTTATCAAGACCCCTACTCTTCTACTCACCTTCATCAAACAGCAACAAACAGCATGTCCAAGCAACCAATTATTTTGATTAGTAACGACGATGGTATCACAGCAGGCGGGATTGCCAGCCTAATCGCCGTCGCCAAAGATTACGGCCACGTCGTCGTCATTGCACCAGATAGCCCCCAATCGGCACAAGGGCACTCCATTACCATAGAAGATCCTATTCGCCTACGCCGCGTCCACTTATTTGGGCCCGATGTTGAGGCGTACGAATGTTCGGGCACCCCTGTCGATTGTATTAAAATTGCCAAATACGTGGTGCTCAAAGATCGCCCCGTTCGCTTGTGCTTGTCGGGGGTCAACCACGGCTCCAATGCTTCGACCAATGTGTTGTACTCTGGTACCATGTCTGCCGCTATGGAAGCGTCTCTAGAAGGCATTCCCTCCATTGGTTTTTCGCTCTTGGATTTTTCTGCGGATGCTGATTTTGCTACGTCACAACACATCATACGCCGATTAGTAGACCGTGCCTTAAAACATGGCTTAGGTAACGCCGACCTACTCAATGTAAACATTCCAAAACTTCCCTTGCGCGATCTCAAAGGCATTCGAATTTGCCGCCAAGCCAAAGGCCACTGGGCAGAGGATTTTCAGGAAGGCGAAGATCCAATGGGTAGAAAATACTATTGGCTCAAAGGCAAATACATCTATCAAGACGAGGGCGACGATTCTGATATTTGGGCGTTGGAAAATGGCTTCGTCTCGGTGGTACCCGTCATGCATGATTTGACCGACTACAAGGCATTGGACAGCTTGGATCATTTGACGGGCTGTAACTTTTGTAACTTTTGTCTCTTTTTGCGTTTTGTGGGGGCAGGGCTTATAATGGCGGTGCTCCCACCAACTAATTTACTCACTCTTACTTGCTTACTTATGTTTAAAAACAAATTCTTGAATGGCTTTATAACGGGTGTAATTATTCCGTTGGTAGCATTTGTAGTGGTCTATTATCTCGATAGAGCATTGGCTTCTTCCACCTCCGTCAACATCACGGGCAATGATAAATTTCTTTGGACAGGTTTCAAAGAAAGTACGTTGGTGTTGATCGCTTTTTGTTTTAACTTAATCCCAACCTATATTGCGAATAAACGTTATATGGAAGAATTCATTCGCGGTATTATGGTACCAACAGTGATTTATTGTTTTATTTGGTTTTTCTATTATAAGAGTAGCCTATTCTAACCAACCACACCGACTTTACTTATGTACCAACGACCTAGACGCAACCGAAAAAGTGCCGCTGTCCGCTTTCATGCCCAAGAAACCCACTTGCACGTTCAGCAATTGATTTACCCCTTCTTTTTGTACGACGGAAAAAACAAGAAAGAAGAAGTGCCTTCGTTGCCTGGCAATTATCGTTGGTCATTGGATCGCCTTCTGCCCGAAATTGAAGCCTGCATGGAACTGGGCTTGCGCAGCTTTGTCCTCTTTCCAGCCATCGAAGAATCCCTCAAAGATCGAGTCGCCAGCTACAGCTATGCCGAGGAAAATTTCTACCTACACGCCTTGCGCAAAATCAAGGAAACCTTTCCTGAAACTTGCTTGATGACCGATGTCGCAATGGATCCGTACAGCTCCGATGGGCACGATGGTTTGGTGTCAGAAGGCGTTATTTTAAACGACGAAACCTTGCCTATTCTAGGCAAAATGGCAGTCGCACAAGCACAAGCGGGAGCCGATATTTTGGGCCTTCGGATATGATGGATGGCCGCGTGGGCTTTATCCGCGAGGAATTGGATGAAGCGGGCTATTTGGATGTCTCTATTATGGCCTATACGGCCAAATACGCATCGGCTTTTTACGGCCCGTTCCGCGATGCCTTAGACTCTGCCCCCAAAGCAGGAGACAAAAAAACGTACCAAATGAATCCCGCTAATAAGCGCGAGGCTTTAATTGAGGCAACTTTGGACATCCAAGAAGGCGCGGATTACCTAATGGTAAAACCTGCTCTGCCTTATTTAGACATCATTCACCTCCTCAAAGAGCATTGTGATGTTCCTATTTCGGCTTATAATGTCAGCGGCGAATGCGCCATGTTGATTGCCGCCTGCCAAAACGGTTGGCTCAATTTTGAGCAAGCCATGCCCGAAATGTTGCTGTCTATCAAGCGAGCAGGGGCCGATGTTATTTTGACTTATTTTGCGAAAGCGTATGCGGAATTGGTTCGTGATGGAAAGGGCTTTAGAGGATAGGGCTTCTTTTTGAAATTTATTGTGTAGGGCTTTATTGCAATAAAGTCCTACACAATAAAATTTCATTCCAATTTGATGGTGCTTTGCCGCGTCCGATTTACCCGCAATTGCGTCACATCAGGGCGCGAATAATGCCCCGCAGGATCGAAATTTTGCCGCTCTTCATAAATGCGGTTGAAATCCAAGACGGCGTATAAATTGCCTTCCGTGGTCGTATCGGGAGCGAGGATAAATTCCCCGTCAGGGCCAGCAATGCAAGAACCGCCATCGGCGAGTACGTCAGGCGCGTTAGCCAAAATCGCGTCCAAGTGAGGCGTATCGGCGGGAAAATCGCTTTTTTTCATCAAACAAGATACCGAGATCACAAAAGAGCGGCCTTCGCGCGCCATAAAGCGCGTAATGTCTTTGGTATTGTGTTCACTGCCAGGCCACACGGCAATGTGTAAGTTTTCGCCTTGACCATAGAGAGCAGCGCGCGGCAGGGGCATCCAGTTTTCCCAACAGTTGAGGCCGCCCACTGTAAATTGCTTGAGCCGATGCACTTGTAAGCCGTGCCCATCACCAGGCGACCAAGTAAGGCGTTCGTCGTAAGTCGGTTGTAATTTGCGATGGACGGATTGCAGCGCGCCTTGGGCATTGATGTACACCAAAGAAGCGTACAGACTGTGGCCGCCTCGGTCTTGCGGACGCTCAATAACGCCTAAATAAACCGCTAATTGATGCTTTCGCGCAAGCGCACAAACCTCCTCTAAATCTCCTGCTTCGATAACCACACTGTTGCGCGCATAATGCGCATGCAATTCTTTGACAAGGGTTTTGTTCCACTCGGCACCACCTGTTAGCGCCAGCCAAAAAGGATAACCTGGCACTAAGCCCTCGCCAAAAACGATGAGCTCTGCTCCTTCTTCGGCAGCCTCTCGCATGGATTGGGCGACTTTTGCTAAGGTTTTTTCTTTGTTTAGCCACACGGGGGCAATCTGAGCGAGGGCTACTTTGAGTTGGTGGTTGGCAAGCAAAATCATATGGTATGGGTTATTAGATCAACAAATAGCTTATGGCAAACAAACCTACTAAATCCCCGTGGCACTTCGTTTTTCTTAGCGATTATTCTTACAACACTCTAACTCCGCGCGGCTGCCGCATACTTATCGGGAGTAAGCTTACTAGAACCTCATTTTTATTCCTAGGCCTCTTGCTGTTGCCGATAATAGTTGCCCCAAGTGACTAACCCTAGTCCCAAACAGGCCGCGATGACATAACCAACAACGACAGGTAAAATATCGTCCTTATATTGCATACTAATCAATGTACCGAAGCCTGTGCCGATTAGGGTAGCAGACGCGCCCACTAAAGTAGAACCAAGCCCCGCGACCGCACCTAATGGCTCTAGAGCTAGGCTGTTCATATTTCCAAACAGAATACCTGTACAAAACAAGGCACCTGCTAAATACGTCAAGGCGCTCCATAAAGACAACTCCCAGCCCCCCAATAACAGCCCCCCTACAAACACCAGCGACCAAAGCAACACTGTTGACAACGCCACCAACACGAGTGGCCGCATCCCAAAATGCTGTACCAGCCAACCATTTATAAACGAGGCCAAGCCCATAAACGCCGATAAGCCCCCTATGTAAAAGGCAAACTGTTTTCCTAGATCGTATTGCGCTTGCAAAATTTGTTGGGAACAATTCAGAAATCCCAAAAAAGCCCCTGTCACCAACCCTGCCATTAGGGTGTACGCTAGGGCATCTTTTTCTTTCCAAACTTTGGTGAGGGACTCTTTAAATTGCGACCGCGATAAGGTGATGCGGTCTTCTTTTTCGAGGGTTTCGGGCATTCTTATCAAAAACCAAAGCAACAATAGCGCGCTAAGGACTCCAATGACCACAAAAATAATTCGCCAAGTGGTTAAATTGACAATCAACTGCCCCAAGGCAGGCGCAAAGGCAGGGATAAGCATAAAAATAGCTCTAACAAACGACATGATTTTCGCCATTTTATCCCCTTTAAATTGATCGCGGACGATGGCTAAACTCAAGGTACGGGGACTAGCTAGACCAATCCCTTGTAAGAAGCGCGCCACCAGCAACACGTCAAGGCTCTGTGCAAAAAAGGACAAGGCGGTTCCCACAAATAAAAGGGCAAAACCTGCGCACATAGGGATTCTGCGCCCAAAGCTATCCGAGAGGGTTCCGTAAAAGAGTTGCCCAATGGCCAAACCCAAAAAAAGTACGGATATAATCCACTGCATTTTATTATCGCTCTCTACCCCCAATTCCTCTTTCATAGGAGACAGTGCTGGCAAAACCGTATCAATACAAAGCGAGGACAAGCCCATGATTAAGCCCAATAAAATGATGAACTCCCAGCGGCCTATGGCCTGTTCCTCAAAGAAGTTACTTTTTGTAGCATCTTCCCCTTCTTCTCTCTCCCCTTTTGCACTTTCTTTCATATCTTTATCTACCGTTGTATGGGAAATTTTCCTAGTTGCTTCTATCAGGCATTGCTCTTCTACCATCCAACATACAGGCAGACAGAAGGTTTTTTTGTTAGGTTGATTGTTTGATTTTCTCTTTTAATTCGTTATATGTCTACTGCTTTATTTGGACAAGTCCAGCTCCCTTGTATTCCTGTTAGAGCCGCCGCACAGCACAGCAGCGAGCTTGTCAACCAATTGCTCTACCAAGAAACCTACCGTATCTTGGAGCGTCGACCAGAATGGACACAGATAGCGAGCAGCCACGACGATTATGAGGGCTGGATCGCCAATAATCAGGTCTATCTAATTGACGAACAGCAATACCTACGACCTTTTTTGAAGTACCAAACTAGTTTGGCTCATTGGGATATAGTGC
Organism: uncultured Saprospiraceae bacterium; assembly: GCA_963837355.1. GTDB lineage: Bacteria > Bacteroidota > Bacteroidia > Chitinophagales > Saprospiraceae > Aureispira. The sequence continues at coordinate 393,079 of CAWIMY010000003.1, forward strand.
GAAAAGCCTTTTGTTACTTAGGAACACCGTCCTACCACGATGCGCAGGTACCTGAATCTATTTTTCCCGACCATGCGTGTTCGGCCGCACTATCTTTTGTCAATAGTCCTTACTTGTGGGGAGGGCGCACCTGTGCGGGAATTGATTGTTCGGGCTTGATGCAAATAGCCTTTAGAATGGCGGGATTGGCCTTGCCCCGCGATGCTTCGCAACAAGCCCTTTTAGGGGCGATGATTCCTTTTGGAGAGCAGCAACGGGGCGATCTAGCCTTTTTTAAGAATAAAAAAGAAAAAATAACGCACGTGGGTCTCCTATTGGGGGGCAACAGCCTTGTTCATGCTTCTGGTTGGGTACGGGTAGATGCATTGGATCAACAGGGAATTTGGCATCAAAAAAAATGTACCCACCAACTTGCATTGATTAAACGTTTGCGCTAAGCCCTTCTAATTAAATCCATTAGCAAAAATCAAGAAAAAAAGTGCTATCTTTTTTGAGCAAAAATTTGCTTCTTACCTACAATTATGCGTATATTTGCATCGCATTAATAGCGCGGGTGTGGTGAAATTGGTAGACACGCTAGACTTAGGATCTAGTGCCGCAAGGTGTGTGGGTTCGAGTCCCTCCACCCGCACCAACAGAAATTCGTAAGAAAAGTGCAAGTTGTCGAATCGCTGAAACAGCACATGATTCTCAACTTGCACTTTTACTTTTTTATCCCTTAAATAAAATCATTCAATGCCAACGATAAAGCATGAAAATGTCGATGAGCTAAATGCTATCGTAACAGTTGAGGTTGCCAAAGAAGATTACTTGCCAAAAGTAAACCAACGCCTTAAAAAGTACCGTAAAGAAGCACAAATCAGTGGTTTCCGCCCTGGAAAAGTACCGATGAGCCTCATCAAACGCAAGTTTGGTAATGCGGTTTTGATGGAAGAAATCAATGAAGCGTTAGGCAACGGTCTAAACGACTATTTTAAGGAAGAGAGTTTACGCGTGTTGGGCAACCCTATCGCTATCCTAGACAAGGAATTGGACATTAAGATCAACAATCCCGAAAGCTACACCTTCCAATTTGAAGTAGGCTTGGCACCTGACTTTGAAGTACAAGGTATTTCTGCAGACGACAAACTTCCCTTCTACGACATTACGGTAACAGAAGAAGCCGTAACTGACGAAATTGAGAAAGTTCGCAGCAAACAAAGTAAAGGTTTCCAGAACAACATTACGGATGTAGAAGAAGGAGACATGTTAGCCATTCGTCTAGAAGAATTGGACGGAGAAGGCAACGTAAAAGAAAATGGTGTGGTGAAGGAAGAAACGTTCCTAGCCCTACGAGATTTGAACAATGACGGTCTTAAAGACGATTTGTTGACGGCAACTATCGGCGACAGTTTCGACTTTGATATTTATACCGTAGAAGATAAAGCCCCTGCTTACATTCGCAAGCACGTGTTGGGCATCGAAGAAGAGCAAGAAGTGAATGAACAGTTCCGCTTGACGATCAAAGAAGTAAAACGCGTTGACAAAGCAGAATTGAATCCAGAATTCTTCCAACAACTCTTTCCCGATGAGGAAATTGAAACAGAAGAAGCCTTCCGCGAAAAAGTAAAAAGCGAAATTTACAAAGGGTACAAGCAAAGCGCCAACAACCACTACAGCAACTTGGTTTTTGACCACTTGTTGGAGCGCAACCAATTGGACTTGCCCATGGACTTCTTGAAAAAGTGGCTCAAAGAGAACAACCCAGAGATTACAGACGAGTTCTTTGACGGAGCAGAGTTTGAAAACTTTGTTAAAAGTACCAACTGGTCGTTGATTCGCGAAAAATTGGCCGAACAGTACGACGTAAAAGTAGACTATCAAGATGTGGAGAACATGACCCGCTCAGAGATCCTTGGTTACTTCAACTACCAGATCCCTCCTTATGGCGAGATGATGGACAGTATGCTAGAGCGTATCCTATCGGACAAAAAAGAAGTCAACAAACGCTTCGAAAGCTTAATGGATCAACGCATCTTGGAAAAGGCCGCTGAGAATATGGGCAAAGACATGATTGATAGCAGCAAGGAAGATTTTGAAACCGTATTGAAAGTTTATCAAGAAAGCAAAAATCCTGTTGCCATCGAAGAAGCAACCACAGAAAATAGCGAAGCCTAACCTAACGGCTCTCTAAAATGAATAAACGACTACAGTCGTTACTAAAAAAGCACCCGTCTAAATAGATTGGGTGCTTTTTTTTTATAAATAATTTGTTTGTACAAAACTTTATTAGGATCTTTCCGTTATTATTTAATATGGTATAATTATTGGTTTCAGCAAGTTACTTATGGCGGGGTATTTTATCTTTATTAGCTATCGCAGTCAATGTTTTTGACTTCCCAGTGAACAGCAAAAAATAATAATAAAAAGACTCAAAAGACGCTTTTGCTAGTAAAAGGAGCAAAAAGTAAAGAAAAAGTAGCTTTTTTGAAAAATTAAAACATGCTTTTTATACCTAGTGGTCATATTTTTATATCTTGTGCCATCAAATATTACTACCCTTAGTTGACAGGGCATAATATGGAATTATTGCGGCGCTCAGAAAAGCTGAGCAGAATAACTTCTAAGCCGTTCCCTTATTCAGAGCTAGCCTCTGGATCTCTCATTACAATGTCAGACGTACAATCGCCCCATTTTTATTGTACGCCTCTAATGTCGATGATTATTTTCTTGTCTTGCTATATAAGAAATTTTCTAAGACAACATACGAACCCCTTAAACGACAGCTGGTATTCGCTAATGGTACTTTCTGTCGTTAGAATGTTCTCTTTGCAAAGGAGACTTCTACGCCTATCCTACATTAGTACTTGATGTATACAAATGCATTATTTGCCATTGGAATCAAATAAGCGTTTGTTTTAGTTGTTACTTAATTTTTTAAACTTGTTAACCGTATTCTATTATGGCAAAATCAAAAACAGAGATTTTCACTCTTAAAAATGGAAAGCAGGAAGTAAAGTTAATTTACCCTGAACTGCGTAAAGTTGTTTTAATTCTTCGTGCGATCAGCCACGATTTACGCAAAAAGATCGTAGAACTATTGCGAGAAAATGAAACTATGAATGTCACCGACATTTATGTTAAATTACGCATTGAGCAATCTGTTGCTTCTCAGCACTTGGCTATTTTACGCAAGGCAGGTATCGTTTTGACACAACGTAGAGGTAAATTTATCTACTACACGTTGAACAACGATCGCCTCTCTGAAGTATCGATCTTGGTAGACCAATTGGCTGCCTAACTTACCCTCCTATTTTATGATGACTGAACACCTGTCCCTTGTATAATTTCGTATGTTCCTCGAAAACCCATTATACTATCTTGGTGTCAGCCACATTTGTTCTCATTTTTTAACTTTCATACCAAAATCCGCTTAACAATGGAGTCACAAACAGTAATTATAGACGAAGATAAGTTAGAGTATGCCGCAGAAGTAATGCGCGCTTTAACACACGATTTGAGATTGCAAATTCTTACTTTTATTGATAAGAATAAAACAATCAACGTGAATAAAATTTATAACACGCTAGGTTTAGAGCAATCTATTACCTCTCAACACTTGCGTATTTTGCGTTTGGCGAACATCGTTGAACACGAGCGTCGCGGCAAGCAAATTTTTTACAGTGTTAACTACGAATACCTACACAGTGTAGTTGGTGACATTAGCACCTTCCTTTCTAAAATTTAATACTACCGACCGTTAAGGTCGCTCTATTATAGTAATAGCAATCAACTTCGTGTTGGTTGCTATTTTTTTGTTTAGAACAGTTTGTTTTTAGGCATTACGCTCCCATTGTGGGTCTACTTGCTCCAAAAAGGGAGCAGAAATAGCAATTCCTTTCTCTCCTGCCCTACCTGAACCTAAAAAAGCCCCGCTGATTTAACAGCGAGGCTTTCGTATAGTTAATATTTTAAACCAAAGGATCTTAACCGCCTTGATTCACACTCCCTTTACCAGAACTCTTGGGCTTCATACTGCCCTTACCAGTGCTCTTTTTGGTCGTTGTAGATTCGGCAGGTGTTGTTACACTCTTCTTAGTTGACGTTTTTGGTGTCGTTGACGTTTTTGGTGTCACCGTCTTTTTGGTGCTTTTGTCTATCGTTTTGGTGGTTTTTGTAGTTTTTGTAGGCGTGCCACTGCTGTTTAGATTGGCTTTCCCACTAGAACCTCCTGAGCTTCCTCCTGAACTTCCTCCTGAACTTCCTCCTGAACTTCCTCCTGAACTTCCATTGTTACCACCTGTGTTACCACCTCCTGTAGAGCCCGTACCCGTTTGGTTGGTATTGCCGCCTGTGTTCCCTCCTGTAGTACGTTGGTACAACACTACTTTAGAGTCGCTGGCTGCCCCTGCGCTATTGGTAGCCGTAACTACAATACTGTTATTTCCTTCCCCTAGTATAACGCCATTGGCTTGCAATAGGGTTCCTGAGAACAAGAAGTTGGTCACCGCACGTCCATTCACCGTCAACGAGACATTGCTGCGGTTGCTGACATTTTGAATGGTTGCCCGAATGGTTATGTTCGGCATGGTTACCGTAGTAGGATTCGTTGCAGGACTAACAATGCTCACTGTCGGACGTGGTACAAAAGCGGTATAAATCACGTTCGTAGTCGCCGTTGCTATGCCCGACGCATTAGAGCCTGTCACCACAAAGGTGTTGTTGCCCACCTGCAAAGGTACATTGTCGGCTACAAACGAGGTGCCCACAAAACGGAAATTTGTAACCGTCTGTCCATTTACTTTGAACTCAACGTCGCTTTTCTGAGCCACATTGGTAATTGTCGCATTGATCGTTGTATTGCTGACCTGTGTATTGAACGGATCGCTGCTAGGCGACGTAATCGTTACTGTTGGTTCTAAGACAGGCACTTCGTAAATAATGGTCGTTGCTTTGCTATCTCTTCCCTCAGGATTGCTAGCCATAATACTAATGGTATTGCTTCCGGGGTTCAACGAGACATTCAAGGCGTTAAACTGTGTGCCACTAAATGTAAAGCTGGTACTCGCCTGTCCATTTACTTGGAAGCGAATATCGCTTTTGCTGCTCACTTCTAAAATCGTTGCATTGATGTTAGCGCGCTGGCTAGTCGTCGAAGATGGATTTTGATTGGGGGCAGTGATCGTAATGCTAGGAGGTTTTGGCGCTTTGTAAATAATAACTGTAGAAGCGCTCGCTTGTCCTGCTCCATTGCGTCCAATAATCTCGATGTTGTTGTTCCCTAAACGCAGGGGTACATTATTCGCAGTAAAAGTGTTGCCCGAAAAGCTAAAGCTAGTAGACGCTTGGCCATTCACTAGGAAACTCATATCGTTCTTACTAGAAACCTGTTGTACGTTGGCAGTGATGTTGACGGTGTTCATCATCACGGTAGCGGGATTGGTATTCGGTACCAAGATACGCACCGCAGGTTTTTTAAGTGGCAACTGACGGATAATGACTGTAGAAGCGGTTGCCGTTCCTTGGCTATTGCTTCCGCTAATCATAATGGTGTTGTTACCTACACTCAACGGTACATTGTTCGCAGTAAAAGCAGTTCCTGCAAAGGTAAACGTTGTAATTGCTTGTCCATTCACCGTAAAGCTTACATTAGCACGGCTATCCACATTTAGAATAGTAGCCGTGATGTTGGCCGCTACTTGTTGGGTGGCAAAAGGATTGTCCGTAGGTGCCGTAATACGCACCGCAGGTTCTTGTACGGGTAGTTCATAAACCACGACAGTAGACTTGGTATCTTGTCCCGCTTCATTGGTAGCCGTAATGGTCAAGGTATTGCTACCCACATTCAACCCAATATTGTTAGCTGTAAAACTTGTTCCTACCAAGGTAAAGCCACTGCTGTTGCGGCCATTGACCATAAAGCGAATCCCTCTAGGTGAAGCTACATTCGTAACAACTGCCGACAAATTCACAGAAGCAATCGCTGTTGTCAAAGGGTTGCGGTTTGGAATCGTAATGTTAACGGTTGGTGGAGGTGTAGCCTGTTCGTACACCACGCGCGTTGTTTTGCTGTCTTGACCAGCATTGTTGCGTCCCGTTACCACAAAGGTATTGGTTCCCAAATTCAACTCGATGTTATTGGCTTGCAACACTCCATTGCTAAAAACAAAGTTCGTTACAGCTCGTCCATTGACGGTAAAAGCCACATCATTTTTGTTAGTCACATTGGTAATCGTTGCACGGATATTTATACTATTCTGTACTGTTATCAACGGATTCACACTGGGACTAGTAAAGTTCACTACTGGAGGCGCTCCAAGTTCGTAAACAATCGTTGTCGTTGCTGTTGCCGTTCCTTGGCTGTTGCTTCCGCTAATAACAATTGTATTGTTACCCGCTGTCAAAGCGACATTATTAGCAGAGAAAGTGGTTCCTGAAAAAGTAAAATCAGTAGTTGCGCGGCCATTAATAGTCATGCTCACTTGGCTGCTGCTCGCTACGTTTCTAATCGTTGCACGAATGTTGGCGGTAGCGGCGGCGGTACTAGACGGGTTCGGGCTGGGCGTAGTAATAACGACAGTAGGCTCAGGTTCTACGGCTACTTGATAAATAATAGTCGTATTGGCGCTGGCGGTTCCTTGGCTATTGCTTCCGCTAATGACCACCGTGTTATTACCTGGCACTAAGTTTACCCCACCTGCAGTTAGGTTGGTTCCAGAGAAAGAGAAATTAGTATAACTGCGACCGTTAACGGTCATGTTTACATTATTTCTATCCACTACATTTCTAATTGTTGCCCGAATGCTCGATGTACCTAGCGAAGTGGTGCTAGGGTTGGGAGTAGGCGAAGTAATGACGACAGAAGGTTCTGGCTCTGTTGGTACTTCCTGAAAGATGACCACGGTGCTTTTGCTGTCTTGACCTACTTGATTGCTGGCACTTACGACAAAGGTATTGCTACCCGCTTGCAAAATAATTCCTGCGGCGCTAAAACTATTGCCAGAGAAATTGAAATTGCTCACACGGCGACCATTGTGTGTAAAGACCACGCTATTAGCATTGTCAACATTCAAAATAGTGGCGCGCAAATCCAAACGAGGATTATTAGTGTTTAAAGGATTTTGGTTGGGTTGAGTAATGGTGACTACTGGTCTAGGAATCTGCACCACAGGTTCGTAAGAAATTACAACATTTTTGCTGTCTTGTCCTGCACTGTTGCGGCCAGTAACTACTACTGTATTGTTTCCTGTATTCAATACTACATTTGCTAAGGTAAACGTAGTTCCATTGAAACTAAAGGCATTGGTAGCGCGGCCATTGACGGTACAGCTAACATCGCTGGCGTTGTTCACGTTGCGAATAGTTGCCGTAACCGTAGCGCGGTTATTTTGAGTGATGTAAGGATTGCTACGAGGTGCAGTAATCGTCACTATTGGTGGTGCGATAGGTTGCTCGTAGTTGACTACGGTTGTTTTACTGTCGGTGCCGTCGTTGTTGCGGGCAGTAATGCTAAAGACATTGCGGCCTACCGACAACGGTACGCCGTTGGCTTGGAAACTTGTTCCAGAAAAACTAAACGCATTGCTACGCTGTCCATTCACCATAAATACTACGCCGTCTCTATTCACAATATGCTGAATGCGCGCGGCAATGTTAATAGTACTCACCTGACTGCTACTAGGAGAGCCAGAAGGATTAGTGATCGTTACTGTTGGCGGACGCTTAACGGGTGGGGTGTTTATCGTAGTATTGGTATTCGGATCCGTTGTCGTATTTGGAGTCGTATTGGTATTGGTATTGTTGGTAGGGTTGTAAATAATCGTTACGCCTTGCGCTTCTGATCCACAACTATTTTTACCCCGTACAATAATGCGGTTTTGTCCCGCTGTCAGACGGATATTGCCTTCTACAGTAGAAGCCGAGCTATTGAAAACAACAGAGTTTACGGTTCTACCATTGACCGTCACACTTACTTCGCGGCTGCTCAAGTTGCTGACATTTGCTTTAATAAAAGCATTGGGTTGTACCGTAGTTACCTGAGAACCATTGCGCGTAGGCGCTACAAAGTTGATTTCAGGACAAGATACTCTAGAGCGGCCTGTCTGCAAACGCCAGTGTAAGTTCAAAGAAGTATAGTGGTGGATAGCGCCTTCAATGGCGGCCCCGTTATTAATACTTACCCCTTCAAAATTCTCTTTCAACGTAAAGGTAGTACGGTGGCCTACTGCCAATGCAAAATAGGGCGTAAACCAATAGCCCAACTCAACGCCTACACTCGGCATAATTCCCAAACGGAATAGATTGTCATCAAAATCGTCGGAAGCGGCAAAGGTTTCGTATCTACCATCGCGGAAGTTGATAATGTCGCGGCGCACGTCTCTTTCGGATTGGTCGAAGTCTACCCCCGTGTAATCGTACTCATCGCCGTCCTGATCCAATTGATCAAATTTGCTGCCGTAAATTCCTAAGCCCACTCCGCCATACAGCGAGAAGAGCACACGGTAACGACGGCGCAATTGCTCAAAGTTGAAGCGTACTTCTAAGGATAAATCGTGGAAAGCCGTAAAGTGGTTGTGTGCAAAAGCAGCACTATCAGGCTGGTAAGAAAAACGCATCGGGTCGGCCAAAATAGTATTTCCAAAACGCGTATCGCGGTCATTCTGCCCAAAGGTATACGTGTTCATGTAACGAAAACGCCAATCGGCAGAAATAAAGGTATTGGGTGGATTGTAAAAACTGTGGCCTAAATAAAAGCCCCATCCACCGCCCAAACGGGCTTTGATATCACTGTCTTGCCAAGCTGCTCCTGCATTGAGTCCCAGAATCCAATAGCCGCCGCCATTGCCCATTTGGGATTCGCCGTTAACTTGTGCCCCCACTTGCGTCGGCCACAAGGCCCCAGCAAATAGCAGCATACATGCGTAGAGAAATGCTTTCATAATGTTTACTTTTTTTTGAGATGAGTGAGTAAAAGCCCTTTATTGACCTTTTTGAGCCAATCGATAAGAACCTTTCTAAAATTGAGGAAAGATAGTGGCGCTATTTTCTCTCGTAGGAGCGCTTGTTAGAACAGCGATGACTGTTGTTAAACCTGCCGAGCACAGTCGTTTTGTTAACGTACAAGTATAACAAAAGTTGTTTAAAAACAGTAGCTATCCGCAACGAACAAGCTTAGTAAAAATTGCAGCCGCTATTGTCATTATACAGTGAAAAAGTGTGCCAAACCTACCCTTTCAGGAACTATTTTTAGAAAAAAAACAATCGTCCTAAACCAAAAAAAGACCCCTTAAAAAAGGAGTCTTCTTTTATTTAATATTTTGACTTTCAAACCTTTACAAGCTTTGAAGGTAAGTTTTTTTTGATTCTGTATTCCTTGTCTACCAGTGGTAATCACGGATATAACAATCCAATTCGCGGCGACTAGAGTTAAACGTAAATTCATTGAAAACAACCCCGTAATTTTGAATATCACAAGTTCGGTGGAACGCGTATTTTGCAAATTCTAGTTTAGAGCTTTCAAAATCAAAGTAGTGCATGATGTTGGCGATTTGGTGTGCACTAACGTAGTTGTGGTTAACAAAAGCCATAGCTTCTCTCAAACGGTCGCTTTCAAAGTTACAGTGGCGAATCCGCTGGCATCCTGTATTGAAAATAGAGATGGTTACTGGTGCCCAACCGTAGTTGTGGTTGGTGTAGTTGCAAAAGCCTACATAACGATGTCCATGGCGATTGCTAACCGTGTGACCGTGTCCATGACCGTTGTTGTGGCCATGTCCGTGACCGTGTCCAGCGTGGTGTCCATTGTTGTGGCCGTGTCCATTTCCAGCGTGGTGGCCGTTGTTGTGGCCGTGCCCATTGTTGCCGTAGTAGCCTCCACCGTGGCGGTTATTGTTGTTGTTATTATTGCCGTAGCGATTATCGTTGCCATAACGACTGTTATTGCTATTGTTATTGCGCCCATTATTGTTATAACGGTTATCGTTGCGCTGGTTGTAATCTCCACCTCGGCGGTTGTCGTAACCGTTGTTGCCTTGGTTGTTGTTATTGTTGTAGTGCTCGGTGTTGTTCTTGCTCGTAGAAAGTGGTTCTGAAATTTGAGCAGATAAAACAAAAGAAGTGCTAAGTATAAGTCCGATTATATAGATGGCGTTTTTCATGATCGTTATATTTTTAAGTTTTTGGGGAGGTAGTGCTCTACGTCTAGAATTTGAACCGTCCTATTCTATTTCTTTGATTGGGAAGCAGTCGCTTCAATATGTCACTGTACTAGATTTACAAAAGTGTGCCAACTTTTATCTTAAGGCCACGCTAACAGTACTTAAAGAAGTCTTAACAGAGTGCAATTAACTGATTATCAATTTATTATTTTTATTTTCAAGAAAAGGAACTTTTTATACGATCATTGGCAGTAGACACCTACACACTGGTTGGCCGTGCCTTTACTCCCCTTTTTCAGGGTCAATTGTCCAATTAAATTCGTATTGCAACAAGGGCAGCGAGCGCCACGCGAGTTGCTTTAAAAATACTTCTATTCGCGCTCCTTCGAAGTTTCCTTCCAAGCGCAAATTACCATCGGGCAGTAATACATAACGCAAGATACTGCGCGCTTGGGTTTGGGGATGAACCAACTCAAACAAGCCCTGCTCATCGTCATAAGCAAACTGGTAATCCTGCGTGTTCCCTTGGGCATATTGTACAATAAAATAGCCGCGCCGATGTACAAACGCACGCTGCCAACGCTGGGTATAAATAGCACGGTCAGGATAACTAATGCCGTCCTTAATAAAGGATTCGACCAAGTACGCCCCATGAAAAGCAGGACGCGGCTGCGAATCATCGTTGAAATTATTGTTTTTGAAATAAGGGTAACAACTCTCTAGGAGCAATAAGCCAACAACTAAGGTTTTGATACTGGCGTAAGCAAGGCGCGTTGATACTTGTGTAAAACGGGGTTGCCAATGCGTTGGGGCAATCCATTGGTCATGCAACAAAAATGCAAACAAGCGCCGCCAATGAGGCAATAAGGCTATTATTGTAAATACCCCATAACAGCAAGAATAAATTTTTACAGAGATATTAAATCCAAAATTCACGGCAATGATGTGCGTAAACAAGACAATAGCCAGCAAACCACCCAACAAACGTGTCTTCCTAAACAGCAACAAACTCCCTGCTATAACTTCTAACAAACCCGCAAAAACAGTATAGCCATAAGCACTGCCCATTACTGACCAAAATAATAAATCACGCGGCGTTTCTCCAACCGTGGTGTATAAAGTATTGGGTTCTGGCAAGTAAAATTGGTACTTAAAGACTTTATTAAAGCCGTATAACAGCAATTGCAACGCCACGTAATAGCTCAAAAAAGTACGAAGTCCATAATAGACTTTATCCGCGTTCCAATGGCGAGCAGGGCTTGCAACTAACAAAATTGCCCCCAAAGCAGCCACCACCCCTCCATTAAAAAGGTGAAACACTAGCCCCAAAGCGTCAGAACTAATCGGCGAATAAAAATCGGCTCCTTGTTGAAATATGACTTTTGCCGTCCATTGCGCGGCGGCTTCTGTCCAAGGGTTCAACCAAGGACGCGGCGAAGGCAGCCATTGCATGGCTTCCGAGGCTGTTGCCACAAAGAGCAGCGCAAAAACAACGCCTGCATACAACAACCATAGTTGACCTTTTGTCCAAGAGGCCACGGTTTAAGGTTGCTTTAGGCTGCTGGCAAAAACCAGTGCTAAGGGCAACAACAACAGCCAAAGCCAGTGCGTGGCGCTCGACGGAGGAGAAGAGGGCATCAAAGATGCCTTGATGGTCTGTGGAACCGTTGTGTTTTGGGTGGGCGCGGCCTTTTTTTCGGGAGCGGCTGCTTTTTCAGGAGTGCCCGTTGGGCTGGTCGTGTTTGTAGATTTGTTTTTCTTGGCCGCTTTTTTTGCTTCTTTTTCGCGCATTTTTTCCCACTCCGCCTTCTGCAACAGGTCTATTTTTCGTTCTTCCTCATTGGCCAAAGAATCGGCCAACGCCTGATAAGGGTTTATTTTATTGGGGGTACAAACGGCCAAAGAATCGGCAGCCAATAAGCTATCGGCGATAATATGGCGGCGCATTATCATGCGCTCCTGTCTTGGCCCTAAGCCAAATTCATCGGGCAGCTCAAACGTAAAACTGGCACTGTTGCCACTGTGGCTACGCAGCGCGATTTTTTTGGTCTGGGCTTGGGTATTATTCACCAACAGTAAACTGGCGATTAATAAAAAACTAGTGAAGGAGTAGTGCATGATAGATTGGTTTTGTGGTAGTTGGTACGATGATTTTCGTAAGCGGCGGTGACCGCTTATACAAAAATGCCTTTTTTTCTACAATAACTCCCTTCTCCCCTATTTTTTAGGCGATTAATTCTCACTAATATATTGACGCAAAGCTTCTTGGCTAGAAACATTTTGCATTAAAGGAAGCAGCTCGTCGTAATTTTCTTTGTCTTGTGTCTTTGCATAAGCATATTTTGCAAACTCTAAGCGCACGTCATCAAAAACGAATAATTGCACCAATTCCCCTACTTGATTACTCAATAAAAATTGCTCGTCCACTACTGTTTTGGCTTCGCGTAACCGATCATTGTCGGAAGAAAAGCGCGTAATGGCATCCTTAGTCGCTTGAAAATCGGTTGGCGATAGCACATTGGAAAACTTACTCGTATTGGGCAAAGTTTGGGTGTCGTTGGACAAAGGCCGATTGGTCGTGGTATACGTTGTATTGGGCGCATTATTGGTCACTGAGGATGGATTGCGTAGCGTACCGCCAACACTTTGAATATAGTTGACTAAGCGCTGTTGGTTGTTGGCATCAGACAAAGCATCGTGTACCAAGTAATAATTTTGGGCATCCATCGTGCGGTCATAGGCATACATGGCAAAATCCAAGCGCATATTCTCAAATACCATCATGTCCATCAACTCGCGGACTTGCTCTGCCGTCCAACTGGATTGATCGCTGATTTGCTTGGCGCGAATGAGGCGGTCTTTGTCGGCGGGAATTTGGTTGAGTTGAGTGCGAATGTTGATAAAATCGGCATCCGAAACAACGATGGGCGCGGGAGGTGTTTGGTTGTAATTGGGTGGATCAGTGTCAAAGCGCGTTTTTCGTCCCAAATCACTGCCGCTGTAGCGAATCGCCGTATTGACGTTGTCTCCATCGTCGTAAGGGCTCGTCCAGGTGCGGGTCGTGGAATTGTTGGCGTAGCCATAGTTGTCGTAATCAATCACAGGTTGACCTTTTAGCCAATTGCTTAGACTCTGCTTGCTAGAAGAAAAGGTGAGGGCATTGAGCACCACGAAATAGTTCTGCTGGTCGTAGGTTTTGGCGTAAGCATACTTGGCAAACTCGTCTTCGCTGGTCTTGAAATCCAAGAGCAATACAATATCGCGCACTTGCGAGGCGTACAAAAAATTATTATCCGACAACTCTTTGGCCAATTGCAGTTGCTCGGCATCAAAATCGGCCTCGTCCAAGAGCCGATAAGCTCGTTCAAAGTTGGTCACACTCATAGGTATTGGCCGCAAGGCTGTATTCAATTCATTGCGCGGCTGTTCGCTTACCCACGCTCTTATCTTACTTTTGCTGTCTTCAAAATCAAAAGCGGCGTAGACTTGGTAAAAGTTACTTTGGTCATAGATTTTGGCGTACGCCATTTTAGTTAGGCGTTCTTTGTCGCTATTGGAGTTGAATTGCTCCAAGACTTGGCGCAATTGGTCGGCGAGCAAGTAATTTTGATTAATAGTTTGCTCGGCAAGGCTTAGGCGATCTCGCTCAAATGTTGTGGCTTTTACATCGCGCAGAAAGCTGTTAAAATCTTGGTTAGAGAGCGGGACAGGGTTGTTTTGCGCATACGTGGTTATTAGGAAATTGAGAAGAAATAAACCTATAAAAAACTGTTTCATGAGTTGTCTATTTGTGGTGAAAAAGGAGCATGTACCTACCTTTATAACAAGACTTTTCAAAAAAAGATACTAAAATACTGCTATTTTGCATGAAAGCTCCCTCATTCCACTCCATCAAAGGATCTAAAAAAGGGAACAGGCCAACGTTTCCCCAAACGTTGACCTGATTCACACCCTATATCCTACTGTAAACAATAGGCTATGTTGTAGTTATTTTTTATTGCTTGACAAACTTCAAGGTTTGTTGTTGTTCTGCGGTCTCTAGACGAACAAAGTAAATGCCTGCGGGCAATTGTTCTACCGAGAGTTGTAATAAGTTATGCCCTGCCGCTTGATCCAATACTTGTTGCTGTACTACTTGTCCTGTCGCACTAACAATGCGTACTTGACCATTAATCGCGTCTTGTGTGTTGATCGTTAAGTTGATTTGTTGCTGGGCTGGGTTGGGGTATAAGTTCACTTCCCAAGCCGTAGTTTCGATCGTAGAAGCCTCCAAGTTGATGTTCAAGATAGGAGCCATAGTACTCACGTTAAAGCCGGGCTTGTTGATGAAGCGGCTAAAGTTGCCCAACGAATCCAAGGTAATCGTGTCACAGTAATTAACAATACAGCCTGTTAAACTATCAATGGCTACATAGCATAAATTATAAGAACCATAGCCGTTGTAATTGTGGTTGGATTGGCTGCCAAAAGCACCCGAATTGTCACCAAAGCTCCAGTAAAAAATAAAAGAGGAGTTACCAGGCACGTTGTTCAAAATCGGTTGGACATACAATTGATAAGGATTCAAAGAATCTTGTACTACCGTCATATCAGGAACAATACCCGCGCAGCCTTGTGGGCCTTGGTTGGCGTTATTAACCAAAATTGAATCGCAAACCGTAGCGACACAACCTGTTGTATCCAACACCGATAGGCAAACGGTACTAACTCCATTGGGTAGAGTAAGGGTTGGAGTTGCCGTAGTAGCCATAGTTGTACCATTGACGCTCCAGTCGTAGGCAAAAGGCTGTACACTGCCTGTTGTCGTAGAAGAGAACGAAACACTACCATTCGCTCCAATGATGTGGTTAATGGTTGTATAACTTAGATTACCACAAAGGTTTATTGCACCACCGACACAGAAATTGCGGCTATCTACTGATCCAAAGGCTCCACCAGAGAGGTAAAAATTACCTACACTGTCTGATAAAGAATAGCCTCCTGTTCCATAAGCACAGCACATACCGTCTCCCCAAGAATCGTATACATTCAACGTGTAACAGCCTGTTGGCAAACACAGTTGCTCGTAAGTAGTTAAGCCATTCAAAGCAGCAGTAGAAGCACCACTAGATACTATATTTCCAGCCGCATCAATTATATCCCAAGATGTTTCTCCCGCATAGTTATCGTGGTTGAGGGTCAAGGTAACACTGTTAAGAACGCAACTACCTCCTGTAGAACCATTACCAGCAAGAACACTATCGCAGTAGGTCGCTTGACAATTGGTAATGCTATCATAAACCGTCACACAAACTAAGTGGTAAGTACTAGGCCCTGAGAAATTAAACGCAGGATTTTGACCCCAAACATTTGTCGTTACGTTGGTATTGCCATCCGTGATTTGCCAGAAATAATTGGCAAAAGGAGTGCTCCCGTTCGCATTGAAAAAAGTCGTGTTTGCTGAATCGGTGTAAGTAAAATAGACGTTACAGTTGTTATTACCAGCAAGAACACTATCGCAGTAGGTCGCTTGACAATTAGTAATGCTATCATAAACCGTCACACAAACTAAGTGGTAAGTACTAGGCCCTGAGAAATTAAACGCAGGATTTTGACCCCAAACATTTGTCGTTACGTTGGTATTGCCATCCGTGATTTGCCAGAAATAATTGGCAAAAGGAGTGCTCCCGTTCGCATTGAAAAAAGTCGTGTTTGCTGAATCGGTGTAAGTAAAATAGACGTTACAGTTGTTATTATTACCAATCAGCACACTATCACAATAAGTTGCTTGACAATTGCTTGAGCTATCATAAACCGTCACACAAACTAAGTGGTAAGTACTAGGCCTGAGAAATTAAACGCAGGATTTTGACCCCAAACATTTGTTGTTACGTTGGTATTGCCATCCGTGATTTGCCAGAAATAATTGGCAAAAGGAGTGCTCCCGTTCGCATTGAAAAAAGTCGTGTTTGCTGAATCAGTGTAAGTAAAAGACACGTTGCAGTTGTTATTATTACCAATCAGCACACTATCACAATAAGTTGCTTGACAATTGCTTGAGCTATCATAAACCGTCACACAAGCTAAGTGGTAAGTACTAGGCCCTGAGAAATTAAAGACTGGATTTTGACCCCAAACGTTTGTTGTTACGTTGGTGTTGCCATCCGTGATTTGCCAAGAATAAGTAGCGTTTACCGTACCTGTGCTGCTCCCATTGAAAAAGGCTGTGTTGCTTGAATCCGAGTAAGTAAAAGATACGTTACAGTTGTTGACAACCGTTCCTGTAGTAGATACGGTATCACAGTAGGTTACTTGGCAATTGAATACGGAATCGTATAAAGTAACACAAGCTTGGTGGTAGGCACTAGCTCCCGAAAACGTATAACTAGGATTAGGCCCCGTCAAGGTAGTCGTAACGCCAGAAACTGCATCGGACATTGTCCAAACATAAAGCGGATTGAACGCGCCGCTGTCAATGGCATTGAAATAAACGGTATTGCCTGAATTGAATTGGTGAAAACTCACCTGACAAGTTCCCTGCGCCTCTGTTGCTTGGTTAACCCCTAGCGTTAGCAGACTCATTAGTAGGAAAATTTGTGTGATCCTTGATAACATATTTTTGTTTTTTGCTTTTAGAATAGAGCCTGACTAACGCTCTTTTGTAGTACTTGATGTTGCAAGGATAAGGCAACAAATGCGCGCAGACAATAACATATAAAGGCTTTTATTTTTTAGTTTACTTTTTTTATTAAATCATACACGGCTAAAAATAAGCTTATTATCATTCAAAATGCCTTTTAAAACTTTCTAAAAACCATCATCTTTATACTTCTTTTATATTCTATCAAGCGAGAAACAAGGTGTCCATTTCAAAATTATACGGTAAACCATTAAAAAACTTAAATCACCATTACCTACTTAAACTATTCCCCTACACCCCTCTCTTCCTTCCTCAAAATACTTCTCCTATACTACTTTTGTCGCCAAAGCGGAGGCAAAAGACGGTTTTTTGACAGAGCAATCCCTCAAAAAGCCGCCCATTTTTTTTACCTTACTGCTGGTTATTTTTTTGTTTTCTAACTAAGCAATTGTTCTCATACAACACCCTCCTACTACTTTAGTAAGAGGAATTAATAAGCAACATGAAAGATAAAATTCTAGAGCGCTTTTTGCGTTATGTAAAAGTAGATACCCAATCTGAATTTGGCGTTGAAAAAATCCCTAGTACCGACAAACAATTTGTCTTGGCGAAGCAAATCGCGGAAGAATTGCGCCAAATTGGCCTCAGCGACGTGACACTGGACGACCATTGTTACATCATGGCCACCTTGCCCGCCAACACCGACAAACATATTCCAACGGTAGGATTTGTAGCCCATATTGACACCTCCCCCGACTTTACGGCAACAGGTTGCAACCCTCAAATCTGGGAAAACTACGACGGAGGAGAATTGGTCATCAACAAAGCGCAAAATCTAGTCTTGCGCCCTAGTGAGTTTCCTAAAATGACACAATTCAAAGGGCAAACCTTGATTACGACTGATGGGACGACCCTATTGGGGGCAGATGACAAAGCAGGGGTAACAGAAATTGTTTCGGCGATGGAGTATCTCCTCGCCCACCCAGAAATTGAGCACGGTAAAATCCGTATCTGCTTTACACCTGACGAAGAAGTTGGCCGAGGCGCAGATTTGTTTGATGTAGAAAAATTTGGAGCCGAATGGGCCTACACGATGGATGGTTCCCTACCTGGTGAGATTGAATATGAGAATTTTAATGCCGCTTATGCCGAAGTAGACATCCAAGGAAAAATCGTACACCCAGGAGATGCCAAGGATAAGATGGTTAATTCGATGTACCTAGCGGCCGATTTTACCAAGTCATTGCCTTCCCAAGAAGTTCCTGAAAAAACAGCAGGATACGAAGGGTTTTACCACTTGCTGTCCATCGAAGGCGATGTCGATACCACGGCCTTGCGGTACATCATCCGCGATCACGACAAGGATAAGTTTGAGACAAAAAAAATGTTGCTGACCAATATTGTCGAACAATTCAACGAGCGCTACGACGATCGCTTTTCTCTAAAAATTACTGACCAATATTACAACATGGCCGAAAAAGTGCGTCCTGTGATGCACATTGTGGAGCTAGCCCGCGAAGCCATACAAAATATTGGCCTAGAGCCCATCACCCGCCCTATTCGTGGAGGAACAGATGGTTCTCGCTTGTCGTTCATGGGTTTGCCTTGCCCCAACATCTTTGCGGGGGGGCTCAACTTTCACAGCCGCTTTGAATACGTGCCCTTGGAGTCGATGGAATTAGCCACTAAAACCATCGTAGAAATTGCACGCTTAATGGCTACTAGAACTTGGAAGTAAGGGACGCAGCTACTTTATGAGCATTTCTTTCCTGTTTCAAAAAACAACGTTTATCTATAGGATAAAGACCGCGTATAAAACAGAAAAGAACCCTTTTGAAAAGCGACAATACCTACTATCAGAACTATTGTCAAAATTGTGTGTTTGATGACTACGAAGACTTGCGCTTACTTTTTCAAGCCCTGTTTTACCTATTTACAAGGCACCACTATATTTATTATTACATGAGTACGATTATCGGTCGCGTTGTCGACACCCTATTGACAGGTTTTGAAACCATTAAAGAAGAATTCGAAGATATATTTCCCAGCACTGAAACGCCCGAAGACATCAATGGGCGTTTCAATGAGGGGCAATTGCTGCACCAAAACAAGCATTACCAACGAGCTATTGAGGCCTTTGAGGAGGTCTTAGAATTTTCTCCTGAATTTGCCTTTGGGTATTATGTGCGGGGCCGTTCCAAATGGGAGGCCAAACAAGTAGAAAGTGCCTTGGAGGATTTTCATTTAGCAGCAGACAAAGGGCTAGAAACCCCCAACTTACACTGTGCTATGGCCTTGGCTCAATGTGAGCTCAAACAATACGAATTAGCCTTGGCCAACACCATCAAAGCCATTGAATTGAACCCCGACCACGCTTTTGCTTATGAATGTCGTGCCGTCATTATGCGTCAATTGGGCAATACTAGAGCAGCCCTCAAAAATGCCAATTTGGCGATTGCCTTAAACGAAGAACGGGCACACGCTTATCTGATTCGCGCCCGCATCTACAACGACATGGGGGAAGTTAACCATGTGTTGAGCGATTATAGCAATGCCTTGTTAAACGATCCCAACAATATGCTGGCGCTTTATAACCGCGCCGAACTCAATTTGCACATGGGCAACGTAGAAGCAGCAGAACGCGATTACCGTTATATGCTTACCTTACAACCCAACCGCGAGGATGATTACATCCATCGTGCGGCCTTGCACATTGCCTTCAACCACTACAATGAGGCCATCGAAGATTGCGAGCAAGCCTTGGAGAGTAATCCAAAAAGTAGTATTGCGTATTATAATAAAGCGGTCGCCAATCTCAAACTCAACGAGCTCTCCTTAGCCTTAGAAGATTGCAACGCTACCATTATGTTAGCGTCCAAAGAGCCCCTCTATTATATGGCAAGAGCAAAAGTACATCTAGAATTGCGCAATTTTGTAGCAGCTATTGAAGACTGCCGACGCGCTATCAAACTAGAGCCTGACAGTGCCGTCCATTACAACATCCGCGCTTTTGCGCGCATCTCCTTGCGCCAATATCCTGCGGCCATTAAAGACTGCAACAAAGCCATTGCTTTAGATAAGGAATTCGCTTACGCCTACAGCAACCGAGGCTTTGCCTACTACAAGGAAGGAAAACTCAAAAAAGCCTTGGCCGACTGTGATAAAGCAATGGAATTAGACAGCAGTTACGCCGCCATTCATTATTACCGAGGCATTGTTTTGTACCACTTAGATCGCCACAAAGAAGCACGCGAAGAAATCAAAAAAGCGGACGATATGGGCTACGATGGCGAGCGCGAAGCTATTCTTTGGTAGCTACAAAATCTTTGTTTATCGGTCTTTAGAGATTCTCCTGTTTTTACGAATTGCTGTATATTTTTTCTACTATGACTATTGATACTCCATCGATGCACATCGTTCGTACTCCTGATGGCATTGTTACAACTACACCACAAGAAGCTTGGGAAAAACCAGAAACAATCGAGGTAGCTCGAGAAAATATAGCGGCTCTAATAAAAATAACAGAAGGAAATACTTGTGCTTTGTTGATGCACTTACCCAATACGTATTTGGGAAGCGACATTTCCAAAGAGTACGTCACTACCTTAACTACCCCTGTAGCCGTAGCATTAATTTCTAACTCTTTTGCCTCTAAAGTGGTGGGCAATCTAGCCTTAAAAATTGTCAAAGTATTCTCCAATCAAAATATACCCACCCGAATATTCAGCCAAGCAGTACAAGCCAAAGCTTGGCTCTTGCCCTATATAGAGGCCGCTAAACAGCCTTAATCCAGTAAAAAATACCTGTATAAAAGGCAAACCCTTATACTGGCAATTGCAAAGTCATTTTTGTACCAAGAAACCTATAGCACGTTGTTTTTTTTCCGCTTTCGCTAAAAGAATGGCTATCTTTGTCTGTCTGAGGGACTGCGAGCCCTTTATTTTTATTGTAGTAAAGCGCCAATTATGAGTACTGCCAGCCAAATGAGAAAAAAGTATACCCGCCACATTGCCTACCCAACTATTTTATTGACGGTTGGTGCCTTGCTGATTTATTTAGGAGTTGCTTACTTAGCTGTTCGGGGTAGTTTAGCGATTGGTTGGGCAGTTTTTATCAATACCATAATGGCCTATTTGCTCTTTACCTCTATGCACGAAGCAGCACATGCTAATATTTCGGGAACAGGCAGCTCGGCCAAATGGCTGGATGAACTAGTAGGCTGGGTCTCCAGTTGGACGTTGTTTGCGCCATTCTATTTGTTCAAAATCATCCACTTCAAACACCACGCCCACACCAACGACCCCGAGAAAGATCCCGACCATTGGCTTGCCTCCAAGCATCTATTTTCTTTGCTTTTCCACGCTTTTACTGTCTTTCCCATTTATATTATTTCAGGGGTACGCCTTTTGCAATCCGATAAAAAATTAGTGCAGAAAATTCGCCGCGAACTGTGGATTAGTTATGTAGTACTAGCTATTTTATTGGTTATTTTGGGTGCCTTAATCTATCAATTTGGGTGGTTTTATCCCATTATGTTATGGGTACTACCTGCCTTTATAGCACAACCTTTTTTGGCATTTGCCTTTGATTGGTTGCCCCACCACCCACACGAGAGCATGGAGCGTTACCTCAACACACGTGTCATTAATATCCCTGGCCTTTCTGCCTTTCTATTAAGTCAGAACCTTCACCTCATCCACCACCTCTACCCCAACATTCCTTTTTACCAC
This sequence comes from uncultured Saprospiraceae bacterium, assembly GCA_963837355.1. Taxonomy (GTDB): domain Bacteria; phylum Bacteroidota; class Bacteroidia; order Chitinophagales; family Saprospiraceae; genus Aureispira. The sequence continues at coordinate 414,564 of CAWIMY010000003.1, forward strand.
TACAAAAACGCCTACGAGGAGATTGAAGACACCGTAGAGAAGAAGGGCACCACGATTATCAAACTATAGGTTCTCTATTCCTCAATGAGTAATGCCCTTTAACTAAAAAAGCCGCCTGTCCCGAAATAACTTCGAGACAGACGGCTTACTTATAACTAGGCGTTAACCAATGCTACTAAAACAGTGATTACAAGGTTCTAAATGACTATTCCAAGCTTATTCAGAAAAATCCCGCCCGCTGCGATCAACATTCGTAGCAGAAGCCTGCTGCGTGCCAAACAACAGCACACTTTGTATGTTTACGTGTTCAGGGCGTGTAGCCACATAGACCACGGTGTCCGCTACATCCTTAGCCGATAGTGGCTTAAAGTCTTCATAAATCTTTGCTTTTTCGGCATCCTCATAACGCACCTTAGCAAATTCTGTCTCTTCGACGTGTCCAGGATGTATGGCCGTTACCTTAATATGGTATTGGTACAAATCTAAGCGCATCGAACGCGTCAAGGAGTCCACCCCCGCTTTGGTGGCACAATATACCCCACCGCCTGCATACGCTTCTACTCCTGCGACAGAACCTAAGTTAATTACGTGCCCTCGTTGGCGGGCGACCATACCAGGCGTTACCGCACGACTGACGTACAACAATCCTTTCAAATTGGTATCAATCATGGTTTCCCAATGCTCTGTATTTCCTTCATGGATCGGTGCAAAACCCTTTGCCAAGCCTGCATTATTGACCAAAATATCAATATCCTTCCAACCCTCAGGCAAGCCGTGAATGGCCTCTTTAACCGCCTTCAAATCGCGCACATCTAACGTCAAACAATGTACTTGCGCTTCCGCCAAATGTTCTTCCAGTAGGTTTTTTAGACCTTCTAACCGTTCTGTACGGCGGCCTGCTAAAATAACTTTGTAGCCGCTTAGCACAAATTGCCCTGCAATAGAACGACCAATGCCCGAAGTCGCCCCCGTTACCAAAACCACAGTATCAGCATTGGGGTGGCGTTGTTCTTCGACGGCTTCTAGCGCTTCGCTTTGTGTTTCTTCGGGTTCCCCTTCTGCGCTGCTTAGGCGAATGACTTTGAAATAATTGTCGTTCTCTGCGGTTTCAAAGCGCTCGGCATCTAAAATACACGCTTGCAGGTAATTGGCCTTGGCTTCTTCCATCCGCCCCATCTCTTTGAGGCATTGCGCTAAGCCAAAATACGCCTCTTCATAGCGCCCATCCAACAACAACGCCTCGCGAAACGATTCACTCGCTTTGTGGTAAGCTTTTTCTTCTTTTTGTAATAAGCCGTACTCGTAGTACAAGTTGGGGTTATCATCATTGACCATAATCGCCTTACGGTACATCTGTGCCGCTTCGGTGTGGTCTTCGGTTTCTTCTTGTTTAGCCAATAGGCGCGCAAGCCAAATTAGGGCGCGGCCGTTGTATGGATCGAGGCTTAAAATACGCTCGTAAGTGTGGCGAGCCTCTTGGGCTTGGTCTTCTTCGGTTTGGCTTTCTGCAATGTGAAACAGTAAATCAATGCTGTCTACTGCATCCACTTCGTAGCGCGCCAAAATTTCCTGCGCATCCAAATCTTCTAAATCGTCCAACTTCTCGTCCAACGTAAACGGTTCTTCTACTTGAGCAATATCGGCCACAGGAATCCGCTCTGGAGTGTCTTCCTCTTCTTTAGACAGCGTTTCTGTTTCCTCTACATGTACTTCTTTCAGCGCCTTTTCTTCGTACAAATCAACCTGTTGAATTTCTTCTACACTGGGTACTTCTGTACTGGTCTCTTCTTCCTCTTCTAAGTTTTCGCCTATAGGCACGTCTACATCGGCAATAGTCAGTGGCGGCTCGGTATCTGAGTCGTCCGATTCTTGTATAATAGCCTTTTCCAGAATAGAGGTTTCTTTCCTTTCAGCAGAGGCATCGGCAACAGGGGCAGTCGTTTCTGCTTCCACAGGCAAATCAATAGTTGGGATAGTGTCGTCCTCTGCTTGATAATTGGCATCGGCCTCCAAGCCAGTACGCTCAATCAACAATTGATAATCATTCGCGTAAAGCGCCTCCCATTCAATTGGTTCTGATTGATTGATGCTGCGAATATGGTTAGAAATATTACCGACCGACAAACGCTTAGCAATTTCTTTTTGCTCGTTGATTTGATCCAGCTCTTGCCCTTCTACATTCTTTGCCGCTTTGCGCAAAGCAATCCACGCCTCGTACCAGTAATCGCGGTAATACATTACATCATTGAGCGTTTGAATGCGCGTAGGATACGCCTCTTCGCGATCGGGCTCTCCTTTCTTGGGGCGACGGCCGTGGGTAAGCACAGGCACCAAGCGCTCGCTGGGCAATTCCTCCATCAACTGTTCTAAATGCCGCGTTTGCGTCAAATCCTTCAAAAAATTATCACTGACCAACAAAAGGGCAATCCCTTGCGTATCGTTTAATACTTGTTGTGTTTTGTCAGCAGTAGAGGGCGCTTTGATGCAGGGAATCTGCAAGGCTTTTAGATCATTGCTAACTTGTTGGGCTTCCGCCGAATTGGCCTCGGTGTAGAATAGATAAACGTGTTGTGACATGAACAGGATGTTTTTATGAAGCTAGTTACTTATAGTGCTATTGGTGATTGGTCTCGAACCGTAGTCAAGGATGACTTCCCTCAATGTAGTATTTTTAGGACTTGTTTAAAAATAGATACGCCTATAAATTGACCGAAGAGGAAACGAAAGCGCCATTTAGAACGAAGCGCCTTACTACTTTATAACTCTTTTATGTTTATTTTGTTGGAAGAATAACAGCGCGTGCCTCTATACACGGGAACGATTTACCCCAATTGGTACGTTGTGCAACGGTCGGGCAAGCGCCTTACAATAAACATTACCACACTAATCAGACTATTATATTTTGGACGGAATTGTAACCAAATCAACGGGTAAATGGTATACCGTGCTGTTAGACGACGGCACTAGTATGGCCTGCCGCATCAAAGGAAAATTTAGATTGGGGAAATTAAAATTAACCAATCCTATTGCTGTAGGCGACCGCGTTGGCGTCGATCCTGAGGAGGGGCAAGATACGGGCATGATTGCCAAATTGTATCCCCGTGAGAATTATGTGCTGCGCCAATCGACCCGACGCAAGCATTACTTACACCTTTTGGCCGCCAACATTGACCAAGCTTTTATCATTGTCACTATTCGTTTTCCCTTGCTCAAACCAGGGTTCATCGACCGTTTTCTATTGACCACAGAGATGCACAATATTCCGACCTACATTATTGTTAACAAGTCGGATTTGTACTTTGAGGAGGATCTAGAAATCTACGGCGGCTTAAAAGCCATCTACAAAGAAATTGGCTACGAAACTTTATTGGTCTCTGCCGAAACAGGCGATGGTATTGACGAACTCAAAGCACTGTTAAAAAATAAAACAACCCTAGTTTCGGGCCACTCGGGCGTAGGAAAATCCTCGTTGGTCAATAATATTGATGCGGACTTAGATTTGAGCACCCAGGAAGTATCGGATTATTCAGGCAAAGGGATGCATACCACTACTTTTGCACAAATGTATCCCTTGAAGGGCGGTGGGCACATCATTGACACCCCAGGAATCAAAGAAATGGGCTTTATCAATATGGAGCCAATGGACGTAGCGCACAACTTCAAAGAGTTTTTCCGATATTCTAAAAACTGCAAGTACAGCGACTGTCTACACGTCAATGAACCCAACTGTGCCGTCAAAGAAGCCGTAGAAGACGATGAGATCAGTATTTTGCGTTACCAAAGCTATTTATCGGTCTTGGAAGAAATCATGGGGCAGAATTATTGGGAGCGCCAAACGGATTGGTAATATTTTTGTACCACTTCGCGGATCAAGCCATTCAGAAAAAACACGCTACAGATTCAATTCGTATCAAAAAACTCCTATCTTCCACACAATTTGATTTTTCACCGTTGTCACTAATAGCCTCTATGAACGTTCAAAACGTAAAACAAAAACTAGATAAAGTCAATAGCTTTTACGCTTATTTAATAGAAAACCAAGAAATTGTATCCCGAGTAGACCGCGCCGCTTTCCTAGCCTCTATCCGCTCGTTGTACGATGCCTGTTTTGACGAGGCCAGCACACAGCAGCCTGCTCAGACCCAACCTGCCACCCCAAAAGAGAACGCACCCAGTACCAATCCGCTCCAAAAATCGGAACCCCCTGCGCCAAAAGAGCAGCCCGAAACGCCTAAAAAGCGCCCAACCTTGGTTTTCAACCACCAAAACGCTAGCAAAAACACAGAAAAAAAGGAAGAACAACTCGCTCCCCAACCCAAGCAACAAACACCACCGCCTGTTGAGCAACCTCCCGTAAAAGAAACGTCCAAGCCCGTCGAGCAAAAACCCGTCGAGCCACAACAATCCAAAGAAACGCCCAAAGAGGAGAAAAAACAAGTGGTATCGCCTAGCACAGAGCCCGTTGATCCCCTACAATTGGTCAAAGACCAACACGAAGCCCTCAACGACGATGGCTTTCAAGAGGCGTACGAGCCCTTGTTCCGCTACAAAGCCGCCACAGACATCTCTCAAAAGTTGAGCGCCTCTAAATTAGACGACTTGCAAAAAGCATTAGGCTTGAACGAAAAATTCTTGTACATCAATGAATTATTTGGGGGCGATGTCGGCCAGTTTCAAAGCGCGATTAAAACACTCAACGAGGGAGAAAATTTTGAAGCAGCACGGCACTACATCGAGCAAAACCTAATCGCTCAAAACGAGTGGATGAGTAAAAACAAGCGTCCTGTCGCCAAAGATTTCATTAAATTGGTGCGTCGCCGTTATGCCTAATTGTGCTCTTTTAGCGTCTTCACAACGCCTTTTCTAAAGCGCCCTGTGCGCCATCAAGCTTCAAATTATGTTGCATCAAGTCTTATGGAAAAACCGCAGCCCTTGGCAGTTATTAGGGGCTTCTATTGGTATTTTTATTGGCCTCTTTTTATTGCTTTTTGCCTTGCAAGTCTACTTGGATGTGCAGCAGCTCACCAAGGGTGCCCGCGACAATAATTTCTTGGTCATCAACAAGTCTTTCGAGCGGTATTATCAAAACGAATTGGCCTTTTCGGAGGAAGAATTAGCAGCAATGCGCCAACAGTCCTTCTTCAACCGTGTTGATCCTTTTGAATCCAATACGTACCGCGTTTCTTTGTCGAGCCAGCGCCTTGGCTTTAGAACCTTATTGTTCTTTCAGTCCTTGCCTGTTTCCTATTTGGATGTGGACACCACGCTTTTTAAATGGAAAAAAGGCGACCCTTTACCGATTGTCCTGTCCAGTGATTACTTGACTTTGTACAACTTTGGCTTTGCGCCCAGTCAAGGCCTGCCCAAGTTTTCGGCCAAAACCATTGGTTTGGTCGATTTTGATGTCACCGTGGCAGGTAAAAACAAAAGCGAGCGTTTTGAGGGACGGGTAGTGGGCTTTACCCCCAATGTCAATTCAATTTTGGTGCCGCCCAATTTTATGGCCTACGCCAACAGTTTGTACGGCGATGAAAAAGAAGCCAAGGATCCTACACAATTAATTGCGGCCACGGACAACCCTTACAATGTCAATTTAGAACGCTTTCTAGAAGAGAAGGGCTATGAGTTGTCGAAGGGCGGCTTGATTGGTGGCGAGCTCAAAAGTGCGCTTTATATTTTAGTGTTCTTATTGGTCGCCATTGGCTTGACGATTGTCAGTTTAGCCCTTTTAGTTTTTATTCTTAATTTTCAGGTACTCATCGCGCAATCTAGTCACGACATTCAATTGTTACTGCAACTGGGCTACCCTGTCAAAGACATCGCGTCCACGCTTTCTAACCAACTACTCAAGCGCTTTGCGGTAGTCGTCGTTGCTGTTTTTGCACTGCTGGTACCCATCAAATATGTGCTAACCGCCAGTTTGGCAGAGCAGGGCTACACCATCAGTTTCTATCCGCATTGGATTGTTTGGCTGGTTGGATGTTCCCTCTGTGCGCTCTTTGTCGGCATCAATTATAACAGCATCCAAAAAAACGTAGAAGGTTTGGCATAGTTTCGGTTTAACCTTGTAAGGTGATGCTTTCTATTAGCGGTATACTATTCCACGGGTAATAGACGTTCCATTATTAGCTTCGTTGCCCCCTTCCAAATCAAAACTACTAACTATGCAATTTTTTACTTCCCTTCTTTTAATTTGTTTTTCTTGCACCTTAGCGCAAGCACAGACAGGAACTTACAGTTATAAAAATAAGTCTACTAATACAACGATTGACTTGGATTTGCGTCGAGATGGCGTTTTTATCTATAATTATAACAAAGGCTGGGCGAGTTGCGAAACACGCGGCAATTGGCGGCCGCTACTAGGCAGTGGCCGAGTAATTCTAACCAGTGAATACCAATTGACCGATTATACCTTGGTGGAAACCGAAGAGCCCAATATAGAAGGGCTGCGCTTGATTATCCAAAGTGCAGGCAAAAACCAAAGCCCTACCAGCATTAACGCTATTTATTTTAACGAAGACGAAACCGCCACCTTTGAGCCCGATGGCGAAGCAGGGTTGCAATTGTTGGCCATGCGCCAACGCCAAATGACCGCAGGATCGCCCGCCCTTCGCGACAGCATAAAAAACACCGATTCTCCCCGCTTCTACACCTACCCCACCACCAAGAACGTCACGTCGATTACCTTGGAATTTGACAACCAAGAACTGGTGATTCCAATCACAAACAACAAAGCCAATACCTTTGTACTAACGACTAGCTTTGCCCCCAATGCCGCTTACAAGTACATGAAGGAACAGGAATTTATTAAGAAAGGAGATTTTATCAGCGAGGCTGGAAGCGCGATTAAACTCAAAAAGAACAAGCACTAAGGATATAGTTATAGTAGCGATAGGGACATAAAAAAAGGTTTGTTAAAGCGAGCTTTAACAAACCTATGAATCACCAAAAATCAATCAATTATATTCCATAACGCTGGACAATCTTGCTCGTAAGCAGGGTAGTAATTTGTCCATTGTTTAGTAACAACATATCGAAAGTAGAAACTTTTACGGAAAGTTCAAAACTATTTTGAAAAAAATAGTTTAGTAAGGCTTTTTTTTTGACAATTGCAGGAATAGGCAGCGCTGTAGGCATATTTTGAGTACTTATTACTTATTTTGCGTCAACGACTTCCAGCTTGGACAGTCATTTTTTGAAGCTGCTAACTATTTTGTATTATGAAAATCTCCTTGCTCCTTTTGCTCCTTTTATTCGGCTTGACCGCTTGTTCTGACGCGACTACCGAACCACCTACCGCCGTTACCCCAAGCGCACCCATTCCTCAAGATGCCCCGCCCACTGCCATAGAACGGCAGTTCGTAGACGAAATAGGCCTCAAAGAAGCGACGTTTGCTTTTCTTACCCAATACGGCGACCAATATCAAGCAGTGGCTTACGCTTTATTCGCCAATGACCAATACTATTTTGTCGTCGCCCAAGGCGATTGGTCTTTAGACAAACAAAACGCCCTTCCTAGCAACAAAACACCCTACTCCTACCAACTCGGGTTAGTCAGTGCCAAAAATCAAGTCATTATTCCTCTTCAGTTTGATAAAATCTACAACATGGGTGGCACTGCTTCCAATTTGTTGGAAGTGGAAGTAAAAGGCCAACGCGGCTTGTATGATTTGACTGGAACGGCCGTTCTCCCCGTCCAATACGACGGCATCTACCCCGCCACCCAACAGCCCAATGTATGGGCGTACTGGCGCAATGGTAGTCAATTTGGGGCGCTGTATGGCAACGGCAGTAGTGCCACCTTAGAAGAGCAGCCCGCAGATTTGGTTAAGAACTGGCAATTTGATGCCGAACTAGCTTCCCTTATTCCCTTTGTGGATATAGAAGGTATGAACAGCAAAGAATCTGCTGATCCAGGTAGCGGTATTTTAGTCCTGCCTTCTTACCTGTATGACCTTGGCATTGCTGCCGAATACAACTATCAATGGGCTTACAAAAAAGGCAATATTGGGATGGAAAACACTTCTGCTAAGGTACAAACCTTGTCTAGCAAAAATACAACGACACTCCTCACCGCATTTGATCAGTCCTTTATTGATGCACGAAGTTATCACGAGGAAAAACAGTCTATTGTTACCGTCGATCAATTTTACCAACCTGTAGACAGTATTTTGTTACAAACGTTGGAGCAGCGCCCTGTTTGCGCCCTTCCTGCCCAGATTCGTATGATTGGGACAGATACGCTAGAAGTGGCACAGATTCAGCATACGCCCAAACAGCGCTACGTTTACAAAACGGTATACCGTTATTACCACATCCAGCCCGATGGCCTTTTGCAACGCTTACCCAGCAAAGGACAGTTTTCAACCTCTCAATACACCCGCCTCCAACCCGAACATTTTAAAGGTTGCTTTGCGCGCGCCCTCACTGATACCGAAATCGAAGCTCTACCCGAAGATGTTTATGCTTCCTATGAAGTAACTCAGCACCTTTCTGTCGAAGATTTGCAGGCCATGCGCAACGAAATCTACGCGCGACACGGTTATAAATTCAAACAAAAAAAATGGCAGCAGTATTTTGCCAAAGAAGCGTGGTACCAAGCCCGTCAAGACGAGGTAGAAAGCTTGTTATCGCCCTTAGAAAAGCAAAATGCTCAGTTCTTATTGGACTATCAAAAAGTAGTGGCCCCTAAAGAAAAGGAATGGCAAAATCCAAGTTACGAAGCAGGAAATTATGCGGGTTAAACGGCTCTTGTCGAACTTTTCTTGGGGGATTTTAGTAGGCTGGGTGCTCCTGATCGCAGGCTTATTGGCTTGGGGGGGCAGTCGTCATTTTTCCCCTTGGGAAGCGCCGTCGGCCTTTGTCTACGCAAGGCGGGCGCATTATGCTTATTTTTTGCCTGCCCTCTACTTGCACGTTTTGAGTAGTCCCGTGGTGCTGGTACTTGGCATTTTGGGCTTATGGCCTTGGTGGCGACAGACTTCCCAACGCTGGCACCGCCGTTTGGGGAAAGTGTATGTAGGGTTGATTTTAGGCGTGGCGGCTCCTTCGGGCTTGGTGATGGCTTTTTTTGCGGGGGGCGGCTGGCTGGGAGTCAGTTGTTTTTTGTTGCTGTCGCTGTTGTGGGCTTGGACGACCTGGAAAGCGTGGCGCTTGGCTGTAGAGGGAGACTGGGCAGGACATCGCCTTTTTATGTGGCGTAGTTTTGCGTTGGCGAGCTCGGCTTTTTTTCTGCGGTTGCTCTCTTTTTTGGGCGTTTACTTTTTGCAATGGCAAGGCCCAATGGTTTATGTGGGTTGGGCGTGGTGCAGTTGGTTGCTCCCTTTGGGACTGGTGGAAATGGGGCAGTTATGGAGCAAACAAGGGGATTAACTTACTTTTTGTAGGGCTGCATCCAAGACACAACCCTACAAAATAAGTTTTAGCGCAAGTTGTCCTCTTCCTCGTAAGGAATCATCGTCCAACGCATCAAACTGTTGTCTAAGACGTGCTCTAAGACCACTTCATTTTTGTCAGCGCGCACAACGCGGTAATCGTTCCAGCCTTTGAGGCCAATAAACTGTACCGAGTCTTGCTTGATGTCGTAGTTAAAAATACGGTCGTTTCCTCCCATTTGCATCTGAAAGACGTTGACTTTTTCTTTGATTTTCTTTTTCTTGTCATTGCCTTTTTTGTCGGTAACGGTCACTTTGCGTTCTTCTTTGCGTACAAAAAAGTCCATCGTTACATCGCCAACGATAGCTTGGACATTAACTTCGCGCCCATCAATACTGAGCGTTTTGCACTTCCAAGAGCGTTGTTTGGTCAATGTTTTAGCAATTTTCTTGTCGTCTTTGTCTTGCGCTTGCACGCTAGGCAACGTCCACAACAAGGCAAAAAAGCTCAAAAGGAGTGTCAATTTAAATGATGTCTGCATAATAGTAATTTTCAATGTTTCAATGATGGAACGTGGGCGCGGCCTACTTTTTGGGAAAACCTTTGCTAGCGTCAAACAGCGGTTAATCTCCTGTTCTTGTTATTCTACTAGTCTATTTTTATACCAAAAATCAACAGGCCCGACTATTCTCCCCTATATAAATGCCAATCAATCTTTTCGCTGCGTAAAATTAAGCTGTCTTTGGTCAATCTCAAAATCTTAACTGCAGGTAATTTAGGATTCTCTGGATAAATGATACTGTCGTTGCGCAAAGCGTAGGTAATAATTTCTGGTGGAGGCGCGGGCTCTTCGTTGAGGGTTTTGATGCGTTTGCCTTCTGTATTGAATTCATACTGTGGGTTGCCCATGTAAGCCCCTGGCATAATCCGCAAGCGGTCACCTTCGCGTACTTTGAAGGCATCTACTTTCCAAACACCGTAAAATAGCTTGGTTGGAACGGTGGTTGTGCTAGAGGTAGTGCAAGCCATTCCAAAGAACAGCACTGCTAAAAAAAATGTTGATTGTTGGAAGCTCATTGATCGTTGAAGGATTAAACTTAATGTGCGATAAAAACAGTTCTATTTAGAGGCTTCTTGGACAGAGCGCCATTCTAAGCGCAACAAGAACGCAATTTTTAGCCAATTAATTGTTTAAAATGCTTATTTTCATGGACTTGTTTTCCATCTTTTAAAATTTATGGTATGTTCCAACTGTTTACTTTTCTCTTACTCAGCGGCTTTAGTATAGCTTTATTCGCCCAAGAAACAACTTACGCCCTTTACGAACCAATCAGCGAACAAGGGCAAGCGGCTTCCGCCAAACAAGATTACGCAATTGCCATTGCCACGCTAGAAAGCTTCATAAAAGAGCATCCTCGCTACAGCTTAGCCTATTTAGAACAATCTATGTACGCCATCAAAAACCGAGATGTGGCCTTGCTAAAACGCAATTTATCCGCTCTAAAACGGCAACAGATTACCCTACCCTTAGATTTATTGCTCACGGGGCACAACTAGCCGAGCAAAAACGCCTCTATCAACTTGGGTTGGAATTACTCGACGAAGCGACACCCGCACAAGCCCAATCAGAGGCCATTCTATTACAGCGTGCCCGCTTTCAACAAAAATTAAATCAAACTGCCGCCGCCTTACAAACCTTGCAGCTGGCACACAAAAACGACCCCAACAGTCCAAAAGTACTGCAAGAACTCGCGGCCGCCTACCAGAGCATCAACCGTCGCCGTAGCATCGAGCTGTACGAATCGCTACTCCGCCACCAAGGCTATGAAGATTTGTCGCTATCCGCGTTGGGCTTGCTCTATACCCGCCTCTACCAAGCCGAACCATCGGCCAACAACCGCAGCAATTTGGTCAAAGCAAAAGGCTATTATGAGCAATATTTGTTGCGCCATCCCAGCGATCAAACTATCAAAAATTTGCTGACGCAGTTGGCTATTTTATTAGAAGAATAACCTATAAATTAGACGGCATACACTATTCCTTGCCACAAAAGAATAGCAGACAAGCCCACGAAGAACTTGTCTGCTTCTAGTTTTACCAAAATCGTACTTACACCATTGGAAAACTAGTCTCCTATTGAAATACAACCTTATGCGTCGATTCACTACCATTCTCAAAAGAAATACGTATCAAATATAGACCTTTGGGTAATTGCTGATGCGCAATGGTCAACTGGCCTTGTACCTCTTGATAAGTTTGAATGGGTTGTCCCAATAAATCCAACAGCTCTACCGTTTTGGCGGAAGCCTGTCCCAAATCGAGCTGAATCGCTTCGCGGGCGGGATTCGGATATAAACGAACTGGAGGAGCCTCGGCCAAGGCACGAATCGCATTATAAGTAGGATCGGTGTAGGGAATCGTAAGGCACTCAGCTCCTATAGTTAGCACGGTTCCATCTGCTAGAACGGCTTTAAAGTCTTCAAAACAGATTTGGGTATACATGGTGTCGGCATTGACAAAAGCATCTGGCTGTATGCGAAAATTAATTCCTCCCAACATTCCGCCACCCGTATAGTTGCCGTTGTCCAAACGGCTAGTTACCACGTGCAACACATTGGGCTCTGAAATGAATCGATGAAAAATAGGGGCTCCGTCAGCAGACAACCAGCCACTTAGATCAGTGCCATTGTTAACGTGTGCCGCTCCTAATACTTGTGCATCGTACCGTATCCGATAGGTCAACCCTTGTACGGTTATTGGATTGTTAGTCGTATCTCCAAAATACGGATTCACTCTTATAAGACCACCCAAAGTAGCTACTGTACCTCCAATAGGAGGAAAGATAAATCGTTCCAAGTACAAGTCGGTACCGACGGCATTACTGCCCTCACTAGCGCCTGTATACAAGCTGTGGGTTAAGTCCCAATTCTGTGTATTAGCCGTTAAATCTAAGTCATCTACTTGTCCCAACCCATTGGCATCCAAATAAGCATTGGTGACAGGTGTTGGAGGGGCATAAGGTGCCCAGCGGTCGCCTGCCAAGGCGCGGGGTGCGGCAGTTTGACCATAAGCCAAACCCATTTCTAAAATATCAAAATCATTAGCAATACCGTTGTTGTTGGCGTCGCCTGGATAAACACAGTTGACCACACAGTTGCTTGTGGAAGGGCAATTGAAGTTTTCTAAGCCATTGTCATAATAGAGCTGTAGCGAATCCAATTGTGTTTCCATTAAATCTACATTCTGCCAAAGGTAAGTCGTTGGGGCATGGTGATAAGAGTACGCTATATCAATATCCCATACAGCACCTGCGGGCATACTATCTCTGTAAATCGCCCCTATGGTGCGTTGATCCAATCCCGATAAAGAGGCGGTAGCCATCGACCAGCTTCCTGGTGAAAAATCATTTGGGTTGCTGGGAAACATAAACAACACGGGAGGCGTAGTGGTATCTTGTGGGTCGTAACCATCTCCGCCAGGTGTCATGGGCGTACCATTGGCAAATAAACCGCGTAGTTGGTTCTCATACCCTACGGCAGAAGTGGGATTCGAAGGAGGAGAACCTATATTATTGACATTATAAATAGCACTGGTCATCGTTTGATTTAGAAAGGTAACTGCATACACAGGTGGGTCAACACCGTACCCAGCTCCCCCCTGCGCACCACAAGGATCATCATCATTGGCATCTTGGTTGTAAGCATAAACAGTATTCTTACTAGGAATACTTCCCACATAATCATCGGAAGCGCAGCCTAAATCAAAGTCAGTCCAATTGCCATAACGCATCTGATACCGCGTAGTATTTGCGCGGTTAATGAGTTTGTGATTAATAAACAAGGACAGATTGAGTAGATCATTGCTCCCACAATCCAACGCGTAAGCCGTTTGCTGAATTTCTAGCTTCAACGCGCCCCCGTTGTTGTACTCTGTATCTGTACTATGAAACACTGTCCATAAGAGTTCTTCCGCAACGGCTGTCGCAACGCCTGTTTTAAAAACAGGATAATCCCCTTGCATAGGATCATAAATGCCATCGCTATTTTGGTCATAAAAGGGTGCCAAATCTTGATTGGGCAAGGCGTAACCCATTCGGGTTAAAAAATGCGGGTTGCCACGACCTGGCCATTCCAACAATTCTGTTTCCACAGGACTGTCAATAACGCCATTATCTTGAAAATCTGTCCGCAAACGTTCTATCGCCCAGCGAGATACGCGCCAAACTTGGTTAAACGTATTACAAGTAGTAGCAATTGGCGCGCCCGTCACGGCATCCAAGGGGCCGTGGTCATAGCCATCGAAATTTTCGCCGTAGGTAGTTGCCATTACCATGAGATTGTCGCCTGTATCACGGGCACTCAACCAAGGTGCCGCCGCAAAAACAGTGGTAGGGGCAGTCTGATTGGCCGTGTATGGAATTTGTTGAGCAGGTAGAGATTTATCGTAAAAAGCGGTGCCGTGGCTGTTGAACGCTGCTTTTTGATAATTGGTCTGGAGCTGATTAGCAGCGTCAGAAGTAGCACAAGACTGTTGTGCCCAAACTCCTGAAGTACCTAACAACAAAAATAGTAGAGTGATGTAATTGTTCATAATTAGAGTGATTGGTAGAATAATATAATATAGGGTATGGCGTAGCTACTGGCCTTACTGATCTTTTGCAAGATGGGACAATTCTCAGCATAGGACAACGACAAAATGTGCTATTTCCCAATAAAAACAACTTCTAAATAAATGCAAAACTCTATTTAACAGCGAATTAACATTATAAATTCTCAAAAAAAAGGGCAACTTTTTACAAAGTTGCCCGCTTATTTTTTTACGATATTGCCTGTATTTCTATCTAAAGACCACTTTATGCGTAGATTGGCGACCGTTTTCCAATTCCACCTGAATCAAATAAACCCCTTCAGGTAAATTGCCTCGGTGAATGGTCAAGGTGCCTTGTACTTGTGTATGCTGCTGAATCACTTGACCCAATACATCCATCAAAATAACCCGTTTAGCCGTTACTTGGTCTAACTCTAGTTGAATAGCCGTACGCGCGGGATTGGGATATAACCGAATAAGGGTCTCATCGGCAAGAATAGTTATGGCATTATAAGTAGGATCTGTGTACGCCAAAGTGATGCACTCCGCTCCTATATTGAGCACGGTTCCGTCTGCTTGCACCGCCTTGAATTCCTCAAAACAAATATCGGTATACATCGTATCAGCGTTGACAAAAGCATTGGGATTAACCTTAAATTCTATCGTCCCCTTTTGACCGCCTCCGGTGTAATTGCCCTGATCCAAACGCGAAGTTACAAAGTGCACCAAGCCTTTTCGTCCTTCTGTTCTTGCACGGTAATAGACAAGTATTGCGTCATCGTTCATCCATCCATTGTAGACAGCCAAATCAGGGTTATTAATACTCAATACATCTGCGTCGTAACGTACGCGATAAGTCACTCCTTGTACCGTAACAGGGTTGGTCGTATCGGCAAAGTAGTGGTTCAATTGTAGCGTATCGCCCAATATCGAAACCGTATCTGAAGAGACCGTAGACGGAAAAGCCCGTTCAAAATACAACTCATTTCCGCTAGCATTACTTCCTTCTGCTGCGCCCGTGTATAAGCTGTGGGTTAACTGCCAATTTCTAGTATTTACACTAAGATCCTGTTGCATCAATGGTACCCGTTCCATCGGTATCCAAATAGCCATTGGTAGTGGGTGTGGGAGGTGCATAAGGAAACCAACGCTCTCCAAGGGTGGCGCGCAAGGCGCGCCGTTTGTTGGTACGCCAAGCCTATTTCTAAGACATCAAAATCGTTGGCCACCCCATTGTTGTTGACATCACCAGGAAAGACGCAATTGGTCGTACAAAACGCAGTTGGGACAACTAATATTTTCTAGACCATTGTCATAATAGCTCTGCAAGTTATCTAGCCCCTGTTCCATAATGTTTACATTTTGGTAAGGCCCAAGCAGTGGATTTCTATGGTAAGAATAGACCAAATCAATTTCCCAAATGGCTCCAGCGGGCAGGCTATCTTTGTACACGGTTCCAATAGTTCGTTGATCCAACCCCGACAAGTTTTGGGTAACCATCGTCCAAGCAGTAAAATCAGTTGGATTGTTAGGAAAGACAAAAGACACGGGCGTGGCTGTACTCGTAGGATTATAGCCATCTCTGCTAGGGGTAATAGGCGTCCCATCTTTGAACACTCCCGATAGGAGGTTTTGTACTTCTGCCGCCGTTTGGGCATCTCCTTTGGGATCCGTCGAACTGGAAATGGAATAGATGGCACTGACCAGTTTTTCATTTAAGAAAGTAACCGCTTGCACAGGCGGATTATTACCATAGCCCCCTGTTCCAGAAAAGCTACAAGGATTGTCATCATAAAAATCTTGGTTGTAGGCATACAGACTGTTTCTGCTAGTATCTGTTCCTATATAATCGTCTTCGTAACAACCCAAATCAAAGTCCGACCAGTTCGCATAACGTACGTTATAACGGGTGCTACTCGCTCGATTAATCAACTTGTGGTGGACGAACAAAGCGCGGTTAAGCAAGAAATTACCTCCACAGCTCAACGCATACACCGTTTGCTGAACCTCTACTTGCATAGTTCCCCCATTGTTAACATAAGGTGCAAATTGGCCGTAGTCACGGCTGTGAAAAACCGACCAGAGTACTTCTTCTGCAATAGCTGTTGCAACGCCTGCTTTGTAGACGGGATAATCTCCGTCCATTGGATCGTAATTCCCATCGCCATTTTGATCGTAAAAAGGAGCTAAATCCTGATTGGGTAAGGTATAGCCCATTTGTGCTGTAAAGTGTGGATTTCCTCGCCCTGGCCATTCCAACAATTGTTGTTCTACAGGATTGTCAATAACTCCATTGTCGTTATAATCGGCAATTAGCCGATCTACTGCCCAACGAGAAGCTTTCCAAAGTTGTTGGTACTCCGAACAATCGTTTCTTACAGGCAAGCCCGTAAGGGCATCCAGCGGCTGTCCATACGCTTCATCATAACTTAAGTATTGTGGTGCCATCACCATATTCAAGCCGCTGGCATCTCGCATTCCCAGCCAAGGAGAAGAAGCAAAGACCGCCCCAGGGTGATTATTAGAAGAGCCCGTATAGGTATACGGTACTCGGTGGGTTCTAGTATTTCCATCAAAAAAACCTGTACCAGGTGTGCCAAAAGCAGCTTCCTGATGACTAGTTGTTAGGGTAGTGTAGTTATAGGAACAGTCTTGTTGTGCCAGTAGGCCAGTCGCTGTCAAAAATAGGGTAAAAGGGTGTTCGTTGTGTTATGTTCGTTTTTAGTTGTTAAGCAATCGTTGTTAAAAATAATTTATTTAAACAAAAAAAAGGCGTAGGTTACCCTAAATTGAAGAAACAAGACAACAAGCTCACTTTATCAATACTTAATACCGTGAAATAGCGCTAAAACAAAATTGCGAGCGCTGCAAAGCTTAATCTCAACACTATGGGTAATTTCTTAGTGCTTTTTAAAATTCAAAAACGTATCTTCGATGATATTACAACACTCATCTAATTGTTGGTGCGTAATGACTAACGGTGGAGCAAAACGAATGATGTTACCATGCGTAGGCTTGGCAAGTAAACCATTCTTAGACATCGCAATACAAAGATCCATAGCCGTAGAACTCTCTGGCGTATCGTTAATCAAAACGGCATTCAATAAGCCTCTTCCGCGTACTTTAGTAATCAAGTCTGTTTTCTCTGCTAATTTATTCATACGGCCTCTAAACAACACTCCCATGTGAAAAGCATTGCCTGCCAATTGCTCTTCTTGTACAATTTTGAGCGCTTCGATGGCTACTGCGCAAGCCATTGGGTTTCCTCCATAGGTAGAGCCATGCTGACCAGGATGAATGACCTCCATAATGTGGTTGTCCGCCAAAACGGCAGCTACAGGATACATTCCTCCAGAAAGTGCCTTACCCAAAATCAAAATATCAGGACGTACATTGTCATAATCACAAGCCAATAAACGCCCCGTACGGGCAATTCCTGTTTGAATTTCATCGCCAATAAATAAAACATTGTGTGCTTTACACAATTCATACGCATCAAACAAGAAATCTTCGTCAGGCACATTAACCCCTGCCTCTCCTTGGATGGGCTCTATCAAGAAACCTGCAATGTTAGCCGAATCGGCTTCTAAGGCTGCTTTTAGCGCAGCCACATCATTGTAAGGGATGCTTTGAAAGCCGGGAGTGTAAGGACCGAAGTGGCCTTTAGAGTCAGGATCGCTAGAAAACGAAATGATCGTTACGGTACGTCCGTGGAAATTTTCGCCACAAACAATGATTTTTGCTTTGTTATTGGGAATGCCTTTCTTCTCATAGCCCCATTTGCGACAAATTTTAATGGCCGTCTCTACGCCTTCTGCCCCTGTATTCATCGGCAATAATTTCTCATAGCCAAAATACTCGCAAGCAAATTTCTCAAATACCCCTAGCTTATCGTTATAAAAAGCTCTAGAGGTTAAGTTCAAGGTTTTGGCTTGCTCGGTGATCGCTGCCACTAGTCTTGGGTGACAATGCCCTTGATTAACAGCTGAGTAAGCTGACAAAAAATCAAAGTATTGCTTGCCCTCTACATCCCAAACGTGTACACCTTCTCCTCGGGCTAAGACAACCCCTAGCGGGTGATAATTGTGCGCACCATACTTATCTTCTAATTCCATCAACTGCTTCGAGCTCAAGCGCTCGGTAGTGGTCGTTTCCATACTACTGATAATTTTAAATGTTCGAGGACGAACTACGCCCAAATCTTTATAACTTTGTGGTCAGAATAATTTCTCCTTCTATTGCGCTACTTCTTATAAGAAACAACTATAATAAGGGTAAGCTTTCATTCTGACGCTTGTTTACTGTCTATATAGTTGTACAAAAATACAAAAAATTGAGACTCTACCGAAATTTAGTGACTGCGGCGATTCCATCGCTTGTAAAAATATTAGCAGAACAAGACTTGGCCGACCGCGAAGTGCAGCGCCTTCTTCGCTCTAACAAAAAATGGGGCTCCAAAGATCGCCGTTTCTTGGCCAATACCATCTACGAAGTGGTACGTTGGTACCGTTTGTACTATGAAATCTTAGGCCATACTCCTCAAAATGAAGCGGATTGGTGGCGCTTATTGGGCATCCACTGGATTCTACAAGGAGAAGAACTTCCCCCTTGGGAGCAATTCGAGGGCTTGGAAGCAGCCGATATTGGCGCCAAAAAAGAAAACCTAGCCAGTAACCGCGCTATTACCCATTCTATTCCTGATTGGTTGGATGCGCTCGGAAAAGAAGCGTTGGGCGAGCGTTGGGAAGCTTGTTTGGCCGCGTCCAATGAACCTGCGCCCCTCACCTTGCGCGCCAACACGCTCAAAACTAGCGCGGATGGCTTGGTCAGCTACTTAGAAAAACAAAACATTCCCGCCGAACGCCTTAGCGATCTGCCTGACGCGGTAGAAGTAACCAAACGACAAAAAGTAACCCACTTGACCAGCTATGAGCGGGGGTATTTTGAAATACAAGATGCTGCCTCGCAACGTGTCGCGCCTTATTTGCGGGTGTTGCCCGGCATGACGGTTATTGATGCTTGTGCAGGCGCAGGCGGCAAAACCTTACACTTGGCCGCGCTCCTCGAAAATTCGGGTAAGATTACCGCTATGGATGTCGAAAAGCACAAATTGCATGAGTTGCAACGACGGGTTAAACGCGCAGCCGTAGACATTATCAAAACCCGCCACATCAAAGATTTGGACAGCGTACGCCCCTTCTACGACCTAGCCGACCGCTTGCTCTTGGATGTTCCTTGCTCTGGCTTGGGCACCCTTCGCCGTAGCCCACAGATAAAATGGCGCTTGGAACCTGATTTTTTAAATCAAATTCAGGTGACGCAACAAGAGATTTTGCAGCAGTATAGTCCAATGTGCCGACCTGGCGGCTTAATGGTTTACGCTACCTGTAGTATTCTACCAACAGAAAACCAGTTGCAAGTACAAAAATTCTTGCAGAGTCCTGCGGGCGCGGCCTTTGGGTTAATCGAAGAACAGCAATTGTGGCCGCAAGATGGGGGCGATGGGTTTTATATGGCCTTGTTGAAACGAGAAGAGACAGTTTGGTAGGATGGTTTTACGAATTTGGTGCTGTTGCGTCCTGCTTGGCTTATTGGGGCAGGATGCAACAGCATCTTACATGCTATTACTTTGGTTGGGCTAATTGAGCCGTGAGTTCTTTATTTTTTTCTTCTAATAAGCTTCCAAAAGTGCGGTTGACTACAGACGCTTGCATGGATCCCCCCTCGTAGCGGGCACCTGCTTGACGTGCCTTTTGTTGGGCATCTTCTAGAAATACCAATATTTCCTGCAAAAACGCTTCTTGCTGGGCAGGATGTTGGGCGAGGTGTTCTTCTATCAACGTGCGCAGTTCTTTTTCGACCAAACAAGCCGCGACTTGGCTACAGACGTTCATTTCCAATTGATTGTCCCCACCAAAGGAACAATCGACTAAGTCGCTGGTATCACCATAGAAAGCGACCATAAAAGGCTCTTCGGAGACCACATCACAGTTGTCCTTCCCTCTGATATAAAGATCCATAGAATCTTGCAAGGCTTGAATAGCAGGCGAAACGATGGACGCGGCTATGCTTGGCGGAGTTGTGGGTAGCGTGGCAGATGGCGTGTCGCTAGAATCACATTGCACACCAAGCAATCCGAGGAAAAGTAGGCAATAAATTTTCATGTTTGTTCGTTTTTGTAGCAATACCATACTTCTCTTTTTATAATTTTCTAACTCAGTACAGTGTAACAGAAGTTTTCCTACAAATAACAATAGCTAAAGTAAAAGCAATTGCCACGGATTTGAATGGGCATTGCAGGGAGCTGGATAAGCGAACCGCCTTTTTGTGAGACGGTATTTTTATCTTTGATAAAAATAAAACCTCTCTTGTTTGAGCCGAAGGCGAGTTTGGGAGGTTTAGACGAGCGAAAAAGGCTGTTTGCCCAGCTCCTTGCTTTAGCCCTAGCCTTTTTTGGTTACTTTTTTTGGCAATGAAAAAAAGTGACACCCAGTCTACTTAAAACAATATACCCTCTGTTCAAAAACTTCTGTTACACGGTACTAAGTACCGTGTATTTCGTAAACTACTGCTTTTTTGTGGTAGACCATTTGCGCGCTATTTTAAGTCATGCGTATTCCCGCTTCAAAAGTCGTTTTTTTGTAAAATTTCTGTGTACTTTCATGCCGCCCCCATTCAAGCCCCATAACTATTCAAAATAACCATCAATGAATAACAAGATTTTAGCAGCCAGCTTGTCCCTATGCTTAACTATTGGTTTAGTCGCTTGCGGCGACAACAATTCGACAGACGTAGAAGACATCACGTACGATTGCACGAGCAGTACACCCACCTATACGACCGATATTAAGCCTATTATGGATAGCCAATGTGCTACCAGTGGTTGCCACGATGCCACTACTAGAGCCGAGGGCATCGACTTGAGTACTTACGCTTCCGTTTCAGGGGCAGCCTCTGAGAAGAAATTCAGAGGAAGCATAGAGCATCTTTCAGGCTATAAAGAAATGCCCGAGCGAGCGAGTAAATTACCTGACTCTGATTTGCAAAAAATATATTGTTGGATCGAGAGCGGCAAACCGCAATAGAGCGTTCCGTACTTTGGCAGGGCACTACGGTACCTTACCAAAAGTCTGCCACTACTGCAAACAACTCCTCGCAATAAAAGGGGGCGTTGTCCTCCTCCTCTACTTCAAAGTAAAAACGCTGCACCAGCGTATCTTTCTCTTGAGCAGTCAAGACGAGTACCCAGCACAAAAGTCCACAAACAAGGTGAAATTTTCTCATAACAAGTGTTCAAAAGTGACTTTACCCAGCCATAAAAATGCCCCTAATTCTACCACAGAATCAGGGGCAGGATGGGCAAACTAATTAGGTCTTGCCTTCCTATCGTTTATCAGTAGCGCTAGCTTTCTATTGTTATAAAAAAGGCGCAGTATTGGCGGTTAACTTCTTGAAAAACGAGAGCTACGGCCATATAGTTGGGAAATCCCCTAAAGCAACCAAAAATAAAGTTAGAGAACATAAAGGTGCACAAATTTTGCCCCTTCGCTAACGGCGAGCGGTCTCTTTTGCGCCTTACACGCCTTATAAAAAATGCCTTCTACTAGAAAGAAATGTATGATAATTTATACCTTTACTTACAAAGTAAAACCAAACACAGCAATAATTGAAAGCAAAAGTACTTCTTGACCTATTCACGCCCAAAGAACACCTACTTTTTGAAAAAACTGTCATCAGACTCCACAAGCGCAAGCGCCTAAAAAAATTATATCAAGTCCTCAAAAAAGAGCTTCCCCCCAGCAAAGAAGTGCTTTACAAAAAGGTTTTTGAAGTCCCTTACGAGGACAAAAAAGATGCCTTGCTACGCAATGAATTACGGCTATTGAGCAATGCGGTTGAATTATTCCTAGTACAACAACGGGAGTTAGCACAGATAAATTTACAGCAGTACGCCACCAAACTTTCCCTCCTACACATCTATGCCGAGCGGCAACAATGGGATTATTTTGAGCAATTGTGGCAGCGGCTTTACAAAACAGCCGTGCAAGAACAAGTCTACCAACAGCAAATCGAATTGGTACAGCTGTGGCTAAAAGAAAAATTACTGATAGGAGAAAATTCCGAAGCCCTGTTTCAAGAAATAAAAACACAACTAAACATTACCCAAACTGCCATCTGGGCTCGTTTTCAGGAAGAATATTACCGTTTACGAGTCAAGCAGGGATTTGTAGAGCGCAATTTATACGCCCTCAATCCGCGTTACAACGCCACCTTGCCCGATTATCCTGCTCCCAGCCCGATGCCGTTGCCCAATCAACCAAGCATTAACTTTTTGCGCCTGTGGGCAGACAGTTACTTGCTTCATGGTAGTGATAAAATCCAACAGCTGGAACAAGCGTTGGACTACGAACCTTATTTGCAGCAGCATGCCGCTTATCATGATTTATACGACGATACGATTTCTATAAGAAGCAACATTGCCATTGAATATTTTTTGCAAAAGAAATACGCCCAAGCCAACGTAACCTATCAACAACTATTGGTTCGAATAAAAGAATTTTCTCCTAACAGAAAATCAGCGTTTCTCTACAATTACATGGTCAATTTGGTTTGTTTAGGCAGCTACCAAAAAGCGCTAGACCTCCACCGTGATTACCAAGAGACCTTCTCAGAAAATGACCGCGTCAAATACCGCGCCCTCTACTTCAAAGCTTGGGCACACATCTTATTGAAGCAATACCCACAGGCTTTAGATGTAGTCCTAAAAAGCCAACCACAGGATCGCCCCCACCAGGATGCCATTTATGGGCGCATGCTCCTCAGTATTTTATACAGTATGTTAGGCGAGCTAGAAATGGCCGAACGGGAGTTGTACAACATCAAACAAAAACACCAATACAACGCCTTGCAAGAGCCCTTTTTTGTCGGTTGTGCTGGCTTTTTTTATCGCTTGGCGCAAGTGCGTTACTTACCGCCCTCAGATAAGAAAAAACAAAAAATACAGCTGCTCCAAGCCGAGCTGCACGAGCAATACGGGCAAGGGGACAATACAACAGGCTCGACGCTGATGTTGCGCTGGTTTCAGCAAGTGACGGATAAGCTGTTGGGCAAGGGCATGGAGTAATAACTCCTATCCATCAATACTGCAACAATTCTACAAAAACAAAAAAAGGGACAACACCTAGCCGATGTTGTCCCTTCTCTATTATTCCTAAAAAAATAAGCGCACTACGCCATACGCTCCACAGCGGCCCGAATCCGCTTGATCGCCTCGCGCAATTGCTCCTCGGAGGTCGCATAAGCCACACGGACACAATCATCCGCCCCAAAAGCTTCGCCTGCTACAATCGCCACATGCGCTTCGTGCAAAATGTATTCACAAAACTCACTGGAATTGTTAATTACCTTGCCGTCTACCGATTTGCCATAGAGGGCGCTGATGTTAGGAAAAACATAAAAAGCGCCTTCGGGGTGGTTGACTTGAAAGCCCTCAATTTCCTGTAAGAGTCCGAGTACCAAATCGCGGCGGCGACGGAAAGCCTTGGTCATCTCGTAGGTCGGCGTCATATCGGCCAACAGGGCATCCGCAGCGGCTTTTTGGCCAAAGGAATTGGCACCTGACGTAAACTGCCCTTGCATTTTGCTGCAAGCGTCTGCAATCCATTGAGGCGCAGCCATGTAGCCCAAGCGCCAGCCCGTCATTGAGAAGCCTTTAGAAAAGCCATTGATAACAATGCAACGGTCTTTTAGTTGCTCAAAATTGGCAATACTGCTGTGGCCTTCTTCTAAGAAATTAATGTATTCGTAAATCTCATCCGAGGCCACTAAAATATCAGGGTACCGCTCTAGGACTTCGACCAATGGAGCAAAATCTTCTTTGGTATAAACCGTTCCTGTGGGATTACAGGGCGAGGAGAATAAAATCATCCGTGTTTTATCCGTAATCGCAGCTTCTAATTGGTCGGCCGTCACCTTAAAATCATTATCAATAGAAGCATTGACAAAAACAGGGACGGCTCCACTGAGTATAATAATTTCCTTGTACGACACCCAATAAGGCGCAAAAACAATCACTTCGTCCCCTTCGTTGAGCAACGAAAGGGCTACATTGGCAATGGACTGCTTGGCTCCGTTGGAGACCACAATTTGGCTGGCTTTAAAATCCAATTGATTGTCGCGTTTGAGTTTGGTAACAATTGCTTCGCGCAATTCGATTAGACCTGGGACAGGCGTATACTTGGTATAACCGTCCGCCAAGGCTTTGTTGGCGGCCTGCTTGATGTGTTCGGGCGTATCAAAATCTGGTTCGCCTAAGCTCAAACTAATGACTTCATGCCCTTGCTCTTGTAGCTCGCGCGCCAATTGTGCCATTTTGATAGTGGCAGACTCTGTCATATTTTTTAACCGATCAGAAACGTACATAATAGTAGTATTGCGTGTGTATGAGTGGAATAGAAAACGTAATTGGGGGCGCTTAGACGGTAGGGCCTCCCTTTCTTATAATTGATTCTTTTTTTCTAATAGCTTGGCTTGATCCCAAAGATCGTCCAATTCTTCGAGCGACAAATCATTGAGCGCCTTCGGGGCATTTTGTTCCATGTATTGGAAGCGTCGAATAAATTTTTTATTGGTCTTTTCCAAAGCGGCTTCGGGATCAATATTGATAAAGCGCGCATAATTAATCAAGGCAAAAATCACGTCGCCAAATTCCGAAGAAATGCGCTCGTTGCCTTCGCGGTCGTCAATACTGACTTGCAATTCGCCCAACTCCTCTTCCACTTTGTCCCACACCTCTTCGACTTCCTCCCAATCAAACCCCACTTGGCGGACTTTTTCTTGGATGCGGTACGACTTGACCATTGCGGGCAGTGATTTGGGAACCCCCTGCAAGATAGAAGTTTTACCTTTTTCTTGTAATTTCAACTGTTCCCAATTGCGCTTGACGGTCTCTTCGTCGTTGGCCTCTACATCGCCGTAAACGTGTGGATGGCGGTGAACCAGCTTATCGCAAACTGTATGGAGTACATCAGTAATGTCAAAGGCCTTTTTTTCGCTGGCAATTTTGGCATAAAAGACCAAGTGCAACATCAAATCGCCGATTTCTCCTTTGAGCTCGGTCATGTCTTGGTCGGCAATGGCATCGACTAATTCATAGGTTTCCTCAATGGTCAAAATACTCAAACTCTCTAGAGTTTGCTTGCGATCCCAAGGGCATTTTTCCCTTAGATCATCCATGATATTGAGCAAGCGCTCAAAAGCTTTTAATCGTGCGTCCATTTATCTGTTAGCTAATTAAGAACGTGGCGGCTGTCTTTTTTTGTAGGCTCTACAAGCCTAGGCCATCCCTTAAAGGTAGGAAAGAAGTTTTTTACTTCGCACAATTACGCGTTTATTTTATTTCCTATTTCTACGCCGCTCCCCCAAAAAAATATGCTGTAATTATTCAGCGCGTTTAAACCTTTACTTACTTTAGGTATCCTATTAGAGTAACGCTCTACGCTTCTCCTTTCAAAAACTATTCTTTTGACACCTTCTTCCACTGAACTTTTAGCCGCTGTTAGCCAAGGAGATAGAGCTGCCTTTCAGCAGCTCTATGAGCGTTTTTCTGCCAACGTTTACAGCACAGCGTTGAGTTATGCCCAACAATACGCAGGTTTCAACCAATTTGTTGATAAAGCGATAGACATCCTACTACAGCGCAAAGGTAAGAAAAGAGATTAAATAGGCTTTTTCTTCTATGCTGTTAACAACGGGCAATAGAAGGCTAACGGCTATAATTTTTAAGATAGAACGACAATTTGCTTTCCGCGAATGTCGTTTTTTTAGTTATTTTACAGCGCAATGGATGGCGTTGTTATCGAAGGTATTGTATTAGTAACTACGCCGCCTTGTTTGTTGTTTTATACTACTCGTTGCCTTAATTATTGAGCGATGCCTACTGTTTCGACCTATACCACCCGTCCCCTTACCCTCCAACATGTTGATGCTGTTTTACGGCTCGCAGAGGAACAAATGGGGCGGGGCTTTTTGTCTAATACTACCTTATTGAGCTACCTCCACCACGCCGACCGTTTTGGACAAGTAGTGGTTGAGCACGAGAAAGTGCTGGGCTTTTCGCTAATGGAAGTATTGCCCCGCGCCCAATTGGCGCAGCGTCTGCATGGAGCTGAACAGTGGTTTTTGGCCTATTTTGCAGCCTACGACTACTTGGGCTACCGCTCGCTAACGGCCGTTACAGCGTCGGCAAAAGGAAAAGGCGTGGCCAGTTGCTTAGTCCGTGAAGGGCTAGAAGCACTTTCCAAACGCGTAAAGGTCGTGGTATGTGATGCGTGGATCTCTAATACCACTTCTATCAAAAACATTCTAACCAGAAACGGCTATCGTGCGCTACGCGAATTTCCTGATTTTTGGAAAAAAGACAGCTTGGCGCAAGGGTATATTTGTGACCAGTGTGGCGCTCCTCCTTGTCGCTGTACGGCCGTTATCTATGGTTGTTTTTTTGATGCGCCCAAGGCGAATTGGTGGGAACGGGCAGATTTAGGGTACCGTACGCAACAGCTCCATTTAGCCGATCATAATCTGTTGGCTTTCGCCCAAAACAAAGCAACGCCCTTTTATTTGTACAGCTTGCCCCGCATTCAGGCCAACTACGAACGCTTGGCAAAAGCGCTGGAGGCGACGGGTATTTCTTACCAAATTCACTATGCCATGAAGGCGAACCGCCACGCGGCCATCTTGAGCCACTTGCGCAGCCACACCACAGCGGGCATCGATGTGTGTTCTCCTAGAGAATTGCAACACGCCTTGCAGTTGGGTTTTGAGCCCGAACAAATTACTTATACAAATACCTCTGTCTCTGCCAGTGACCTCGCCATTTTAGCACAACATCCTACTATTGCCCTCAATTTAGACGCTCTAAGCACAGTGCGGCGTTTTGATCCCTTGGTAGAAGAACGCGCCATTGGCATTCGCATCAATTCGGATGTAGGTATGGCGTATGCCGAATCACTAGAATATGCAGGGCGCAAAACCTTTAAATTTGGGGTTTACCAAGAGCAATGGGCCGAATTGAAGGAACTTGTTGAGCGCAGTAATTTAACGGTTACAACCGTTCATTGTCATGCAGGATCGGGCTTTTTGAGCAACCAACTCCCACGCTTAGCCGCTATTTTTGAAGCGATTGATGCCTTTTTAGACTTGTTTCCGCAGGTCGATACCTTGAATTTGGGCGGTGGCTTAGGGGTTCCGCAAGAGCAAGGAGATATCCCCTTGGACGTGGAGCATTGGGCGCAGTTGGTGGCCGATTATGCCCGCCCGCGCGGCTTGGCGTTGCGCTTTGAGCCAGGAGATTATTTGGTCAAAGATGCAGGGGTCTTGATTACGCAAGTGAATACCTTAGAACACAAACGCGGGGAACTGTTTGTCGGTGTTGATACAGGCATGAATATGAATTATGAGCCAGCGTATTATAATATGAATCTAGAACCTGTCCCCCTTCAACAAGCACCTGATGGACAGTTACTAAAAGGCTATTTGGCAGGCAATATTAATGAGCCTGTGGATTTATTGTCTGCTTATCGCGAACTGCCGCCTTTGCAAGAAGGCGATTATTTAGCATTGCTGAATACAGGCGGCTATGGCGCTTCGCCCAGCTCTGACCATTGTATGCGCGGCGATTTTCAGGAGTATGTTGTTTACCATAAAAAATAGAATCCTCTTATCATGAAGACCAATTATAGAGCTATTATCCCCTTTTCAGGCGGCATTGATAGTACCGCAGGGTTGTATCATACCTTAACCACTTATCCCAACGATCATTTTTTAGTTTTTAAAGTGGTA
This sequence comes from uncultured Saprospiraceae bacterium, assembly GCA_963837355.1. Taxonomy (GTDB): domain Bacteria; phylum Bacteroidota; class Bacteroidia; order Chitinophagales; family Saprospiraceae; genus Aureispira. Next base: position 442,365 of record CAWIMY010000003.1, read on the forward strand.
TTAATCAATGGCGAGTGTGGCAGCCGAAGCGTCAAAGAAGAACAAGCTGTCAACGCTATTTTGGAGCGACTGCGCGCGCTTGGAATTCAAAATTTTACTTATCGGCGCTTGTCTTTTGATTACAGTCAGTTGGGGCCGCCGCCTATTTGGGACAGCGAAGCGGTTAATTTTGCTGCCGCGACCTGCTTACGCGCCCATCCAGAGATTTATGAGCTGGTAGAGGGTGCTATTTATGACGATTATCTACAGCAAGGCTTTCAGGAGCGCTTGACGCAAATTGAGAAAATTCTATACCTCGTCAGCGAACGCAGTAAGGAGAATTTGACGATTGTTTTTCCGCTCCGAGATTGGGACAAGTACCGCGTTATGCAAAGCTTACCCCCAGATATTTTAAACCTAACGTGGTCTTGTCGTTATCCTGAGGGGGCGGCACAGTGGGAATTAAAACGCTGCCATAAGTGTTCTACCTGCATCACCATTGACCAAGTCCTACAAATTTATCCCGAGGCGTTTCCCGATTTTGACAAAAATCCTCCTGCCCTTGGTCCACCCAAATAAGCTCGCCTATGCGTTTTCTGCTCCTCCTACTCTTGGCTCTTTTGCCGTTTGCCTCTAGTATTGCCCAATCGAGTACGCCTAGCAGCGTCACCGAATTGCAAGCCCAATACCGTCTTTTGTTGGATCTCCAAGCGACCGATCAAATTTCAGCAACGACCTTCGATAGCCGTGCTGCTCAATTGCAGCAAATAGCCGAAGAGCGCTTTAATTTATCCCTCGAAGGGCTTGCCATAGAACAAGCGGTGACCGCGCAACGGGTCAATTGGCTGGCCTCGGCGCTGTATTTAGCCGCCGCGTTACTGGTATTTTTACTACTTGGCCCATTGCTGCGCAAGCTTTGGAAACCGCTTCGCGCCTTGTTTCGCACGATTTGGCACTTGGATATTATTCGGCAACTCTATCGCGGCTTGGTACAACTCGCTAAACTGCTGTGGGAACCCCTTTCTTATGTAATCTTAATCGCTTGTTTGTGGGTTTACCCAAACGAATGGTTACTGCTCTTGGCGAGTTTTGCCTTGGGGAGTTTGATTAGCTACAGCGTGTATAGTCGTCGTAAACAGGCTGCTGTACTTTCGGGAGAGTCCATTGATCAAGAACACATTGATTATTACCAAGAACAACAGCGCTACAACCAACGAGCAGGCACGTTGTCTTCTTGGCTAGTAACCTTGGTTTGGGCAGGCTTGGCTTATTATTTTGACCATGCTTGGGTGGGTTTTATGGCTGTAGCAGCTTTTATTTCGAGTATGGGATTTGCAATGGTCCTATGGCCTGGCGCAATTGGCATTGGTTTTAAGCGCTACGATAAGGTTTTTGTGTTGCGCTTGACGGGAATCATGCTGGTGCTGACGGTATTGGCTTGGCTTATTTTTTATACAGAATATATCCCGTTTTTGAGTGCGCTGCGCCAACCGTTGCGCGTGTATGAAGTCGGGTTGTTGTCCTTGGTGCCCTTGGTGTATTTTTTGGGTTTAGGTTATACGGCCTTTTTTGTTTATGGGCGCAAAACAGCGGTGTATCAACAAATTTTAGCGCGTATTTTTGCCTTTTCGATGGGGTATTTGACGGTGGCGCTGGGCTTGCTGTATGGCATTGGTAGCCTGTTTTGGATTGGGCTGTTTTTCATGACTTGGTTCGCTGTCGATTTGTATTTTGAATTGGTCTTTCGTAAGATTGATGTGGTTTGGTCGGGCTTGGTGCTGGCGGGTTTGTTGGGCGGCGCGGGGTATTGGTTGAAGAATAATTTGTCAACGGTGTTGGAGTTTGCGGTGGGTTTGGGTTGGTAGGCAGATTGGGGACAAGCTAATTTCGCTTGACTACTCGAGTTCTTCGTTCTATTATTTTTTGTGGGTTATTAAGATAGGAAATATGGCGTATCAGGTTCCATTTATTGGCTTATTGATAGGACAATTAGAAATAGACTCCAAGAGTCGTCGGTTGTATAATGACTTGTGGAAGTTGCTGTCTGTTAAAATCCTAATGGACATGCAGTTGGAGAAAGCCCAAGAAGAATGCTTGGAAAAGATGCACCAGCTTTGTATTCAATATGTTATCAAAGACTTGGAACAAGCCCCCATACCATCAGTTATCATTGATCCTTATCAAGCGGCACTTGCCTTTCTACGAAAAAAGAACAACTACCCTTATTTGCGCAACGTTGCCAAAGAGGTAGTAGACATTCGCCGCAGTATTTGCTTTCCTAGACATACAGAAACACCACAACAACTGTTGACAACCTACCAAGCGCTTTCTGAGATTCCTTTAACTATCTTCTTTAGCTTTCTTCGCTTAAACCCTGCTGCTTCTACTCCTGAATTGTATAAATACTACCTTCAAGCCGCGTATCAAGTGGAAGCTTATTTTATGGCCATTTACTTGGTATTGGAGGGCTCTTTAACAGAAGTTGGTGCCGCTTCTGTTGCCCGTCTTATACGTGGTCTACGATTGGCTGCTGAGTTACAAGCGGCCTATGCCCTTTTATTGGCAGCCTGGCAACCGTTGGATACTATTCCAACACTGACTCTACAGCGTATAGAGAGCGTGGCAGCTCAATCTTTGGACGCTGCTAAAGCACGGAACGGGATTTAATTTTAATACTGTAGACTAAAAGAGTTAAGTCGCTCTAAAACTTACTAAATCACCGTTTTACCTTTCTGAAAAACAGGACTTTCTACCCTATTCTAAATCTTTTTGTATACATTAAGTTGGAACTGTTACTTCAACATCACATAAACCTACTTAATTATGAATTTAATAATAGCTTGTTTAGCAGCAGGGCTTCTCAGCGTTGCGGTTCGATTTGTTTGGTTTCATCCTAATGTCTTTGGAACCGCTTGGAATAAAGAAATTGGGAGAACGACCACGACAGCGGGAAAGAGTCAGCTCCTCACTTTTCTCGTCTCTTTTGTGATTTGTGCGTATTTCGCTTACGAAATGAATTGGATCAATCACCCTGATGACTTAAATTTTTTCGTGCACGGCATGTATCATGGCGCTAAAAACATTGGTGTTTTTGCCGTTGGAGCCGTTCTTATTCACGCCGTATCCGAGCAGCGAAGTCCTGCTTACATTCTTGCCCATGCAGGGTATTGGTTGGTGACGTTTGCCTTGATTGGCGGCCTATTGGCTTCTTTTCCAGCGTTTAAGTAAGGGTATTGCGGGGCTAGCTCTTGCTTGACTAAGTGATCTGCTTCTTTATTTTTTATAAAAAACAACTGTCCAGCTGCTTTATAGCCTCTGGACAGTTTTTCTTTAAAGGCCAACCTTTTGTTTGGAATTGCTTACTTAAAAACAACAAAGGGCTCCTTGCTATTGGCAACACTTTCCTTACTCAAAATTATACTGGTAAACCGTTTGGCACAACGCGCCATTTATAAAATCTAAATAGATAATATTGGGCTTGGAGACCTTACTGCCGCCGATTTGATCGCGCAAACTCGCACTTAGATTTCTATTCGCTTCTTGTGCTAAGGCCGCGATGTCCTTTGTTGTAATAGAAACCACTTGCGCAGTTAGTGTCCAAGAAAGCAAGAACAAATGTCCTGCCCCCCATGAGACGTGATTTTTCCATTTTTGTAGTTGGTCGCTGTACATCTTATCAAAGCTATCCTTGTCCGCATAATGATCGTAGACTCTAAGATTATGGTTGTTAGAACTTTCTTCCGCATCTACATACTTAAACCGCCCCTGAGAAGGGTCGATGTAGCCTGATGGCGGTAGTTTTTCCTTATCATAATAAATAACCAGTAGCATTTTTCCACGAAGGGAAGACAAGGGAATCTGAGATAGATTTACGTTAGTATCGTTATTTTTGTACAAATATGGCTGTAGAAAAGCTTGTTCAAAAGCGGTCTGCATCGCTGTGATTAAATCACTATCCGTGCTGGTATGGGAGAATTTTAGAACAAAGGTTTCGCTAGGGTATTGGCTCAAAAAGTTGGTGGCTTGTTGCAAAATAGAGGCTAAGTCCTGCCCCTTTCCGCCAAATCCTGCGGTCTCGTGGTACGTCACTAAGGCATTGTTGTACAGCTTTAAGCGCAAATCGAAGTAGCGAATACCACACACGAGTTGTTGTCCCACATTAAATTGTTGCGTTTGAATGTAGGATGGAGCAGTGACACCGTTGTCATATACTTGCGACATGCCTGTATCGTGGCTCCCTGGCAAAACCATATTATCCAAAGAAAGCTGGCTATTTAATCGACTCATCCAATTGGGTTCCTCCACAAAGGGAGAGAAGCTCATCATCACCACTTCGTGTTGCCCATTGTCGCCTCTCAAAAAGTTAGCGTTGACCGTCCGTCCCTGTTGATCCATACCATTGACCGTTACTTGATTGCCAATTGTATGAGTTGCTTTTTTTCCTCCAAACCACCAATTTTCACTACTAGCATTGGATCCTTGCGCCAAGGTAATGTTCTGAAAAGTAACCGTGGTGGTTTCGGTTTTAAATTCGTCGGTGTAAAGCCGTAGGGATAACGTTCCAAGAAAGGCAAAATTTAACTCGTCAGGATTCTCATTGAAGGTATTGTGCGAAGTGGGGCTTTGTTCTTTGAACCAGTCGGCTACGTCGTCGCTGGCGCTTCTACCCAAGTTAAAATTAAGCTGTCCATCTGCTCCAAAATTAAAGACTTTTCCTGTATAAACATGTCCATCAGGATCTTGTTTGTTAGTAATTTTGTACGCGGTGATGGTATAGGAACCGCCAGCAAGATGTTGTCCATTGTCTAAAAAATAAACATGGTTATCGTGGTATCTCATAAAATGATTTTTAAAGATTATCCAACGAAGTAACTATTTGGGGGAAGATGCTAGAAGGTAGGCATTTTATTGCTTCTACGAAAGTACTACTCTGGCAAACCCCAAAAAAAACTGCCGAGCAGCTTGCGCTACCCGACAGTTCTAACTATTTATTACCAAGCAAATTTTCCTGAGAAAACGCTTATTTTAGCAATTCGTAAATACCAGCAATACCTTGGCCACCACCTACACAGGCTGTTACCATACCGTATTTGGCATTCTGACGACGCAATTCATTGAACAATTGAATGCTCAATTTTGCTCCTGTACAACCCAAGGGGTGTCCCAATGCAATCGCGCCACCATTGACGTTGACGATATCAGGATTCAGTCCTGCTTCTCCAATAACCGCTAGGGCTTGGGCAGCAAACGCCTCATTCAATTCAATCAAATCAATGTCTTTCAATTTCAAGCCTGCTCTTTGCAAGGCTTTTGGAATCGCTTCGCAAGCTCATGCCCATGTACAAAGGATCTACCCCTGCTACAGAACAAGAGGCCATCCGAGCGATCGGCTCTAGCCCCAGGTCTTTGACCATTTTTTCGCTCATAACCAAAACAAAGGCCGCACCATCAGACATTGGCGAAGAGTTGCCCGCTGTCACCGAACCACCCTGTGCAAAGACAGGACGCAAGCCTCCTAGCCCTTCGGCAGTAGTCGAACGGCGCACGCCTTCATCGGTATCTACCGTCCATTGGTTCTCGGTGCGTTTGCCGTCTTTGACGCTCACTTCTGTTACTTGTACAGGCACGATTTCGTCTTTGAATTTCCCTGCGTCGATGGCGTCAGCCGCCTTCATGTGGGATTGATAAGCGAATTCATCTTGTGCTTCGCGGCTAATGCCGTATTTGTTGGCAACGGCTTCTGCCGTCAAGCCCATGCCTACTACATATTGAGGGCTGTTGAGGCCGACTTCATAACTGGGTGACAATTTGTAGCCTGTCATGGGAATCAAACTCATGCTCTCTGTTCCACCAGCGACATAGCAATCGCCCATGCCCGCTTTGATTTTGGCAACGGCCATAGAAATGGTTTCTAGGCCAGAGGCGCAATAACGGTTGACGGTAACCCCTGGGACTGTTTTACCAAAGGCGCGCAACGAAATTTGGCGACCGATCTGCAAGCCTTGCTCCCCTTCGGGGTTGGCACAACCGACCAAAACGTCGTCGATCAAGTTGGTATCAAAATCTACATTTTTGCCTAAGTGCTCCAATACGCGTACCGCTAAATCATCAGAACGGTAAAAGCGGAATCCGCCTTTTTTGGCTTTTCCTACAGCAGAGCGATAACCTGCTACGATATATGCTTCCATTGTTTATTTATATTTATAACGTACAGTTTCCTGTCGTGAATGATTGAATTAAAACCGCTGCTTAGTTCCGCAAAGGTTTATTAGTCTCTAGCATGTGTTGGATGCGCTCCAAGGTTTTTTGTTCGCCGCAAAGGCTCAAAAACTCCTGACGCTCAATGTCCAACAAGTACTGCTCGGATACTTTTTGTGGGCTGGTCAAATCACCACCACATAAGACGCTGGCTACTTTCTTCGCAATCAAAATATCATGGTCAGACGCGTATTTACCTAAGCGCAAGCTTTCGGCAGCCACGTACAACGATCCCAATCCTCCACGCCCCAAGACATAAATGTCATTTTTGGGAGCGGGTTGAGTATAGTTCGGTGCCAATTCTAAGACCTTTTTCTTGGCTTCGCCCAAGGTTCTAGAAACGTTGACACTTACTTCGTCAATACCTGGACGTAAGTAGCCCATGTTGAACGCCTCGTAAGCCGATGTGGCCACAGAAGCCATCGCAATCGTTTTGAATTTCTCTAGAATGAGCGGAATTTCTACATCTCCTACATTGAATTCCTGAGCGGCGCGCAAGGCAAACTCCTTGGTTCCACCACCACCGGGGATCAAACCAACCCCTACTTCTACCAAACCGATGTACGATTCTGCGGAAGCGATAACAGCATCCGAGTGCATGGAGAATTCACAACCGCCTCCAAAGACATAGCCTTGGGTAGCGATCACGACAGGAATGGACGAGTAGCGAATGCGCATACTGGTTTGTTGAAAGACGTTAATCGCCATGTTCAACTCATCCCAATCTTGCTCGTAAGCCATCATAGCAATAGCCATCAAGTTGGCTCCTACAGAGAAGTGTTCGGCATTATTACCAACCACCAAGCCTTTCCAATCTCCATCTTCAGCAATTTCGATGGCTTTGTTCAAGCCTCTCAAAACGCCTTCGCCAAGCGAATTCATTTTAGAACGGAACTCAAAACACAATACCCCGTCGCCTAAATCATGTAATGTAGACTCCGAGTTGCTCCATACTTCCGAGCTGCTGCGAATGTTGTCTAAAATGATAAATTCTTCGGTACCAGGAATTACTTGGTAAGATTTGCTGTCAATATCATAATACTGCTGCTTGCCGTCTTTGACTTGGTAAAAGCTGTCAAATCCAGCATCTAGCATATCGTATACCCATTTGGCAACTTCGTGGCCTTCGGCCTTTGCTGCTTCAATGCCTTCTTTGATGCCCACCATATCCCAGTATTCATACGGGCCTACATTCCAAGCAAAGCCTGAACGCAACGCGTCGTCGATGGAATAAATATCGTCGGCAATTTCTGGAATTCTATTCGATACATAAGCAAACAAACCCGCTAGCGAGCGTTTTACTAGTTGTGCGCCTTTGTCATCGGCATACTTATCGTTGAAGAAGGTGCGTACTTTTCCTTTTAGAGAATCGGACTGACCAGCAGCATCCAATACAGGCGATTTAACGCGTTGTGTAGGCGCGTATTCTAATGTTTTCAGGTTCAAGCCCAATTTGATGGGACGACCAGAAGCATCTTTTTCGCGGGTGCGTTCGTAGAACCCTTTCTTCGTTTTATTACCCAAAAACTTATTCTCCAACATAAAGTTGAGGTATTCGGGCATACTAAAGGCTTCGATTTGCTCGTCGTTGGGACGGTTTTCGGCGATGCCTTTGATTACTTTTTGGGCAGTGTCTAAACCGACCAAATCTCCCAAAGCGAACGTACCTGTGCGTGGGCGGCCGATGGCTCCCCCTGTCAATTTATCCACCAATTCGATGGGCAAATCCAGTTCTTCGGTCAATTGGAAAATCTTAGCCATCGCATACACCCCAACACGGTTGGCGATAAAGGCGGGCGTATCTTTACACATAACCGCGCGCTTTCCTAAATAGCGGTCGGCGTACATCTTGAAGAACTCAATGACTTCTGGATCCGTTTTTGGACCGGGAATGATTTCTAGCAAGCGCAAGATACGCGGCGGGTTGAAAAAGTGAGTGCCACAGAAATGGCGCTGAAAATCTTCGCTGCGTCCTTCGGACATCATGTGAATCGGAATACCAGAGGTATTGGACGTTACCAACGAGCCTTTTTTACGGTATTTATCGACCTTTTCGAACACTTGTTTTTTAATATCCAACCGCTCAATAACGACCTCAATAATCCAATCGCAATCCTTGATGCCTTCAAAATCATCGGTAAAGTTACCGGTAGTGATTTGACTGGCAGTTTTGGTATCGTAAAAAGCCGAAACGGGCTTGCGGTTCTTGATGGCAAATTGGAGGGCGCTGTCTACAATGCGGTTGCGAGCGGCGGGGTTGTCTTTTTCTTCGTCTTTTAGATCGAAGGGCACAATGTCTAACAATAAGACTTCTAAACCAATGTTAGAAAGGTGTGCGGCAATCCCGGAGCCCATCACTCCTGAACCTAAGACGGCTACTTTTTTGATTCTTCTACTCATCCTTGTGTGATAATTTTAGAATGGTTGTTTAAAAGGAATTCTATATAGTAAAGTTGTTTAAAAAAATCCTTCTTCATAAATAGACTTTATTAAACAGCTTCAGCATTCCATGCTCTAACAAGCTAACCGCTACTTTGTTGGGTCAGCGTTCGAGTGGAGTATTTATAAGGCGTTTAATTATTGTGCCTCTGTTGATTTTTGGTCGCGCAGGCGCTGCAAAATTCGTTCGCAGGCCGCTGTTAGATAACTTCGATCAGCATATAATCGCATCAACATCAAGGCCCCTTCTACTTCGGCAATGCTTTGTTTGGCCAATTGCTTGGCTTCTTTTGGGGAATATTGTTCCTCGTACAAGTGCTGAAAGGCCGCTTGCCAATCCGAAAAGAAAGCTTTGAGCGGTGCGCTAAAATCTACCTGCTTGCTGCCACTCTCCAACGTCATGTTGCCAAACAAACAGCCCGAAAAATCAGCGGAAATAATCGGCTCTTGCTTTTTGAATAAGGCTACAAAGCGCTCTTCTGCACTTGTATCTGTTTGGTAAGCAATCGAAAATACCTTTTTGTGGTAATATTCGTGCAAGCGCTCCAATACGGCCTGCATCAAGGCTTCTTTGTTTTTAAAATAATGATAAAAACTACCCTTCTGCAATCCACAGGCTGCTGCCAAATCACTCATCGAGGTTTTGTGGTACCCTTGTTGACGAAATACCTGTATGGCTTTCTCGATGATCTCTTCGCGCGTTGTTTTTTGTGCGGGCATAACTGGTTGGACGGTGGACAGTTGGTTTATTTGCTTGGCCAATTTACCAAACGTTTGTTTGATAAACAAATTTTTAGGCGCTTTTTACCAAACGCTTGTTTGGGATCTTTTTTGCTAGTTCATAGAATCACTCTATTTTCCATCTATACCGTATTTGATTTAGTTTATTCTACCAAGTGATCCAAAAAATCGGTATTGGGGGTATTTTTCAATTCTATCCAATCCTTATTCCAATCGGCTGGCATAGATTCGCCTTGGTGAATTTGCCACAGTACGGTTATTACACTGGTCGCGTAGTTGAGTTCTTCATCGGTCAGTTGGTGTTGAAATAATCGGATGGCGTTGTCATTGAAGGTGGCAAGGTGGAGATAATACCGCTTTGGGAGCGTGCGGTGTTTGGGTGAGAATATTCAAGGCTTCTTGGAAGGGCATGGTGGATGGAGCTTCTTGGACGGTTAGTTTTGAATCAAATGCCCTGATAAATCGGAAAATGGCGGCGGTTCTTGCTCGTCCATTGTTTTGTTCCAATCACTAGGAATGGTTCCTGTTTTGTGATAAGTAGATAAAGCGCGTAGAATATTGGCGATGTAGTTCACTTCTTGTCCCAAAAAATCTTGTTTAAATAAGTATAGTTCTTCGTTGGTGGTAGAAGTAAGGCCGATGCAATAAAGGGGAGCCTTTTGTTGCGCTACTTTTTTGCGTAACAAGGTAACGGCGCTAATTTCTTGCCACTTAAACTGTGTGCTCATTTGGGGCAGTGACTTTCCGACGTGCTGGTACAGCTGCGCCCCTTCTTTGTTTAAAAGCAAGCTTAGTGTTGCAGAGGCATTGCCTTTTCTTTTTAAATATAATCCACGCAGCGCCCAAAGACAGCAACCAACCCCCAAAATCAGACTCCCTATAGTTGTTAATTCCAAGCCTTTAGGAGCAAAAGACCGTAGCAAGACTTGAATGCCAACATACAGCAATAAAAAGATACCTACTAACAATCCGAGCCAGTATAAACCACTTGAAGAAGAAGCCCCCATTGGCTTTCCCTTTGCCAATAAGAGGGATAAGGTATGCTCTGTAGGTCGAGTTGTCCGCACCTCTGGAGGTGTTGTTGTTTGGGTAATAAAATCTAACGCTTCTTTGAAAAGTAGGGTATTATTCGTCATCAATTAAGTGGTTATGGGGGTGTTTAAAAGTGGTTGGATGGAGTCATCTTTTATAGTCATTACAACAGGTATTCTACCAAAAAATTAATCCATCAAATGCTCGCTCCAATCAGACGCTAGGTGGAGTTGCCCGTTCTTTTTATCGTCTAATAACCCATTCAAAATCCCTCTAATATACCCCTCCTGTTCGTGGGTTAAATAGGCTTCTATATTGACATTTTCCTCATCAGTGCCTTGGCTTTTGTCTTGCTCGCCTGTGTACACGGGAATGCTGTGTACCCTTTGAATATCGTCCCAATAGCGCCGCCGTTTTTTGCCTACGGCTATGGTGCCCCAATAGTAGTGCCATTGTACGCCTTGTTGCGACAAATAGACCTCCAAATGCCCAAATCCATACATCAACACTTTCCAAAAATGGTAGATACCCAACCCAATAATACTCCCGCCCAGCAAACCGACTAAATAGCCGCCCTTCCCTTCGGGTAGCGTTGTCAATAATACCGCTCCAAAACCGATGAGGAAAATAACGCCGCCGAGTTCTCGTAGCGCCTCTTTTTTTTCAAAACTAAATCGCACTACTAGTAAACCCTCTTTAGAGTAATGAAAGTCCGTTCTTAGAGGCTTTTTTTCTAATTGTTCTTGTCGTGTAACCATAGGGCTAGCGTAAGTTGTCGTCGATTAAGTGTTCTGACAAGTCTACCAGTAGAATCGGTTCTTTGACAGGGGGTTCGAGGTCTATTTTTTCTTTCGGTTTGGGTATAGGGCGATGCACCAACGTTGGATCAGGCTGGTACCAATCTTCGGGAACCGTCCCTACATTGCGTTGCTTGACCAAAGCGTCCAATAGGTGGGCACAATATTCAATTTTTATAGCAGAACGCAATTCTTCTAGAATAGAAAGATTATACATTTTTTTACTCTCCAACAATACATAGGGATCTCCTTCGACCTGAGGCAGAGCCGCTTTGACATTGTACCACTTAAATTGCTGTAATAACGCTTTCTTTTTGCGTTTTTTGTATTGGTAAATATCACCGCCTTTGGGCGATAATTCCAAGACCAAGTGCGTGTAATCGCTGGGTTGGTACGGCGCAATGCTAGGTAGCGGCTTGCGCTTTGTTGTTATGGTTGGTGGCGGTTCTACTGGAAAAAAGAAACGCCAGCCAGCGCTTGCAAGCAGGGTGATGCCCGTTAACCAGCTAAAAAAAACCTCAGACTGCACGTGCCCGATTAGAAACATCATAAACGGTAGGCCAACCAACAGCAGATAAACCGCTGCTCCCCCCACTAAACGGAGGCGCTTCTTTTTACGCGTTGCGGCTTCTGCCAATGCTTCTAATTGTTGTGCTTCTTTGAGTTGATGCTCCTGTATACGGAGAGCTTTTTGATAAGCGGCGTGTTCTTCTTTGATCTGGGCGGCGTGTTCTGCCGTAGGCATTTCAAAGCGCACGATCAACTTGGTAGACGTTGGGCGTTCTACACTGACCCCATCAGGGGGCAAATCTCGGATTAGTCGATCAAAAGCATCTTTTACGCGCACGGGCACTTGGTTTTATTCGCTTATTAAGTTACTAAACTCCTTCAAATTATTCGCTTTATTCTTCTATTAAATGTTCTGACCAATCGACGCCCTGTTCTCCCAATCGGCGCTGTTCTTCTTGGTAGGCTTGGTGGTAGCCGCGCAGGCAACGTTCTATATAAATCAGTTGTTCGGTGGTATAATATTTTTTAATTTCAATGGTCTTTTTCCTTTTAGTAACCAACTGAATTTCTCGCTCTGTATCTCCTAAGCCAGCGGTCATCAAGCCCATCCATTGTACCTCCTGCCACAGCACCGTTTCTTGGCGGCCAATCGCCCAACGCGCCCAAAATAGTTGTTGTTGAAGCCCTTCGCTGCTAATACTCGTCCGTACGATGCCGCGTATCCAAATAGCTATTGGCCAACCAATAATAAACAGTATAATTCCCAACAACACTACTCCTATCCCTTGCATCTCTCTTAGGCGATCCAACAACAACAAGTTGACCAACAGCCAAACTATGCCTCCAAAAGCCAATACAAGAGGAACGATCATCCAACTTCGATGTACTTTTGTCTGTATAAACAAGCGGCCATTCTCCAAGGATTGGACATACATGCGTTTGGGAATGGTTGGTGGCAGTTGAAGGGGGAGCATGGATTCTATAGAGGTTAAATATCTATTAAATGTCTTGATAAATCATCTTCTTGGGGCGTAGGTTCGGGCAGATGCTGATAGTGTTTTTGCCGAGCTTTAAAGTCTTCATACAAAAAGGAAAGTTGATCGCAACTATAGTATTAATCGAGGTATATCCACTCCCGATTGGATCCCGTTGTTCGCACCCGAATAGCTCTCAGACCCAATCCCAACAGCAAGCGAATGCCTTTTATTTGTTGCCAATTAAGAGGTAGTTATTCGTCTATCAAATGCGGCCCCCAATCCTCCCCTTCCTCCTTGGGCAATAGCCATTCATTCGCATTATCCTCGATATAGAGTTGGCGCAACAGGGTAGCGATGTAGGTCAATTGTTCCTCAGAGAGATAATAGCCCCAAGACAGTTGGTTCCTCGGTGTATCCCTCTCCTGTAGATAAAGGGCTTGTTGTTGAGGTCGTGTAAACTCCCTACCGAGGGATGGAGGAATGGGATTCACGACTGCCGCTGTTAAGTTCGCTTTTGTATATACTTGGTGGTGTTGTCGCCAGCCCACAAACATGCGTTGCACGACCAAAAATCCATCCCGCCGCAAGACCAAGTGTAGACGCTGGCTGTGGAATTCCAGCGACCGCCAACAAAACCAAGTTATAAAATAACTTATCACCAACAGACCCAACATTGCAATCACTAGCACGGCTTTAGTTTTTAATGCGGTGGCTTCTGAAAAAGCATGGACTAAGTCGGGCAACGATATTGCCAGCACTCCATATAGAAACCCCGCCCCTACCAGTAAATAAGGTAGAATTTGGTTCCAAGTTAAGTGCGTATCCAACTGCCAAATAGCGCCCATTTTTTGCAGCGTTACGCCTTTAGAAGCAGCTTCTTGTACCTGTAAAGATGGATTAGAAGTGTTGTATTTTTGTCTATTCATCATCAATGAGCTGTTCGCTGTGAAGCACGCGTAGCACCTCTTGTCAAGGAGTTAATTGCTGCTGGTTCAAGTGGGCACCCCAACGGGTGTTTATTTTTTCTTTTTTCATTACAGAATCAAGTGTTGGGATAAGTCTTCAAAGTCTTCTGCTGAAATGGGATCAATAGGCGCTAGTAAGATTTGCTGATCGACTTGCTTTTGCTGATAAAAAGCACGCAACAACAACGTCAAAAATTGTGTTTGTTCAGCCTCCAAAAATCGCCCCCAAGCCTCTGGTTCTTGTTCCTCTGCACAAACAAAAAGCTCTTGGGGTTTATTGAGCAGCTTCGCACTTATTTCCGCAGCCTTCTTTTTTTCTCCTCTGTAATAATAAACTTCTTGCAATTGGTTGCGGGCATAAGTCTTTTGAGGCAAGGCCGCTCGTCCAAAGGGGGACTTTCCTTTCACTGCTATCGAAAAAACATCGTTTTTCAGGGTTATCCGCAAGGTTTTCAATTGCCGATCTAAATCGCGGCGCAGTTCGTTTCCAATCTCCCAGATAATAAAAATTACCATAACCAGCTGCGAGCCCCACATTAATAACCACGACCAATTCATCGTTCTCCAAATAGCCGCCCAGCTGTTCCAGAGCTTGTACATTAACAACCCTTCCACCACCACTAAGATGGCGATCACCATTACTTTAAGAATGGCATATGCCCAATTACTTGGTCGTCGATTGTGGGCCACCAATTGCCATTCATAGCGCTCTTTTTCGAGGCTAATATTTTTTGGGATTTTTTGGAGGAGTTGCATGGGACAAAGGGATGAATGAAGAAGCTTGCTTAAAATAAGAAGGTTCTTGGTAATTCTATCTAAAAAAGGACAAAAAACACGGGGTCTTTTGTCCTTGGGTGACTTGGCAACGAACGAACGCACCTTGTCCTATGCAGCACAGTCAGCTACGCCTTCTCTTTCATGTCCATAAATTAAGCGTTAAAGACTTCTCAATTTAGCAACGGCTTCTCCTATGTTAATATCAAATTTTACAGCAGGAGGAAAGTTGAAACTGCCACTTACATTGATGCCAATGGGTCGTAAACCTCTTAAATAATCAGATTCAGTAGCAAATATGACGTTTCCTGCCACACTAGGAATACCAAATTGCTTGCTACCACCTACGGTAAACGCTTGGCCTCCTAGTTTACCTTTATCCTTTCCAAATATAACCGTTATTGTAAATCCTAAGCTACCACCAGCGCCCTCCATTGTGTGAATAAGTAGCTGTTCTATAGCCGTATATTTCTTTTTATCGCTCAATTTCTCGGCAACATCAATTAGTCCGTCAATAGACATAGACTTACCAAGAGCGGTTACGAGGCCTACTTCCCCATCAGGAGTAATAAACGTTCCGTGTTCTGCGGTAACTGCACCAGAACCTAAGGTCAAACTTCCAGCAGTAGTAAGCGCCAGCACACTATTGAGTGTTCTACTAGCAGCCCATAGCGCTTCATAGACCAAATTAGCCGCTTGTACCGCTAACGGGTTGGGATCTCTTGGCGCTTTCTTTCTGTCTTTACTAGGATGATAGGGGGCACCAATGTTTGAAGAACCTCCTGTGATTTGAACAGGACCCGCTACTTTCACCCCATCGTCCTGCATTGCAATTTGCTCTACTTCTTCTTCGCTCACCGCTCCGCCAAACTCTTTGGTAAATTTATCAAAGCGCTCCTCTGTCGTGTCCTTGTTCGACTTGGCAAAACGGCTGCCTGCTCCAACTGCTCGTTCAGGGGCAGAATCAGACTCAAACATCACAGGTTCTTCTTTGCTTTTTTTGTTGTTCTTACTTTGTAGATTTGCCTCCGCTCCTGCCGACACCCGCACCTCCACTTGCTCTTCAAGCTCTTGGATCTCTGCCAGCAGTTCGTTCAGTATCTTTTGCTCTTTGGCATCCACAAAACCATCGGCATTAAACTGGTCTTGAAATTCTGTGAATTTAGCACGCAGTTTCTCTAAATTGGCTTTTACTTTTGTATAATTCATGGTATAATATTGTCAAAGACCGTGTCTTTCGTATGTTTTAAAAATTGAAAAAGGGATAGAAATTGAAGGCGATTATAACGCGCTAGCTAGTTCGGCTTTCACCTTTGCTAAATAAGCTTTTGCCTCGTCTAGCGTTGTTTGCACTGCAGCTCTGTTCTTGGGCGTCATTTTGATCTTTCGGTCTCCAATCCGCTCCAAGTGCGCTTGCAAATCGCTCAATTGTTGTTCTAACCCATCTATTTGAGCTTGTTCCTCAGCATCGACTTCTCCATCCGCATTCGCTTCTGCTTTCACCTCAGCTAGTACTGCTTGGTATTTGGCAATGCTTGCTTTTACTTTGTCTGCGGGGGCGCGGCCTACCGCACCGCCCAAACTATCCATGTTCGACGCTATCTTGTCGCGTTTTTTGCCACGCAAGCCCCGTTTTTTGGCGGCAGCGGCCTCATCCGTTGCCGTATCGGCTGTATCCGTAGCAGTTGTAGGCTCTTCTGTTGCCGTGGTCTCGCTTGTGGCCGCGTTAGTCGTTGGCGCTGCTTCTTCTTGGGGCACTTCTTCCACATTTTCTTCCACGGCTTTGGTAAGAATAGCAAATTTGTCCCCGATGTTTTTCTTCAAGAACCCGATGCTCTTAATCGTTGCTTTGACCTGTGGCTTTTTCATCATGCCCCCTTCAACCAAAAATTCATAAACGCCTTCTTCCTTGAGTGTCACTTGCCCATAGGCGACTTTCTTCTTGTCAATCTTTATGATTTTACCCTCCTCGTCTTTGCCTTGGCCTTTGGTACGTTGTTTTTTAAAGTGAGCCATTAATTCTTTGGAAACACCAATACTCATGAAACCGCTTCCATCTTCAAAATATTCCGCCTCGTAACAGAAGGGCAAAGGCGTGTCTATGTTTTTTGCTAAGAACTGTACGGGCTTTTTGAGGCGGGTATCTAAGTTTTTCTGTAAAGTAACTTTGTCTAAGAAATCTTTGAGCTTGATGTTAATCTTCATGATTGCATTTGGATTGTTTGGATAATATTTTTTGAGGGACTACCCTAATAGTTGGTAAAAAATGGAACCGCCTTACACACATAATTTCACCCATAACTTTAAATGTATAGACACCTAAAATGGTAAAAAAAAAGCGCAGCGTATTGTTAAAGAGTACATCACAAAGCCTTATTATTCAGAACTTTGCTCTTCAATACTCTGTAACAGGATAATAAGTACAGAACTATCATTTTGAGAGGATTTTAAGTATTAAGAGAGTGGGACTTACTACTATTTTATGCTACTAAGTTACTTTACTGACAAAGGAAAAACAACCACAAAAAACAAATTTTCTTATGATTCGCTTGCGTCATTCTTACTCCTGCGAGACAGGAAAAAGCAAATAAAAAAGCTACTGCCATCCAGAAAAAGCAAGGAATAACAGCAAACAATATCCATTTTTAATTCATTGAAAAACAACAACTTAAATCCTTAAAAGCAATAAAAGAATGTAAATAAAGTTATCTAAAATAAAAGTTAACGCTTGCGTACTCCTGCTGCTACAAAAGTTTAGTGCCCGCTCCTTGCAACTATCCATAAGTTAGGGTTGGTTACTATACCAACAACAAGATTACCGATCAAAATTTGCTGGTGTTCCCCCCCCTTCCTCAGAAAGCTCTCAAAATTAACTAAAAGCTGGTCTATTATCCAGCGCGCTTCTGCGGATCAGCTCCGATCAATCCTACTACCTCCTGCTCCAAGTACAACGTCTGCAACAACTCCGCTAAATAAGTCGTTTGCGCTTCTTCCAAAAAATAGCCCCACGCATCAGGTGAACCTTGATCGGTACCAATAAATAACTCTTGGGGAACATTGAGGAGGATGGCTTGGGTATCCATACCACGTTTTCGGAGGCCGCGATTACTGTAGAGTTCTTGCAGGGTGGTAGTCGCATACCAAGTCTCTTGGGTGGGTTGTTGCTTGTTTTTACAGTAAGCTAAGGCAAACCCTTGACGGCAGAGTCGAAGGTGGAGCGCCTTTTCTTGTTGTGCAATTAAGCGGCGGATGGAGCGTAGCATTTCTAATACAATCCAAAGAAATAGGCCATCTTGTAACGCATAGAAGAGCACTTTGAGCCAGCTGTTGGAATGGAAGCGCCAATCTTCAAAAAAATCTACGATGAGTACCAATTCTAAGAATAAAACAAACCCTAAACCTATGGCATGAAAGATTAAATTGGATAGTCCATTAGCAGCAGGATGCTGTACTATTAAACGCCACTCGTAGGGCGCACGCTCCAACGTAATACCTTTTGGAACAGAATCTAAGAGCATCATAATGGATAGGCCAACTACAAGAGAAACCGTTTGAACAATAAAGGATAAGTGAAAATAATAATTAAAAGTAGCAAAAAGCAGCTAATTGATCAACTATTTTTCTCGAAAAAAGGATGCTGCTATTCGTCTGATAATCTACGCTACTGGTCGAAAAGGCCAACAAAACAGTAATTATTACAAGAGAAATGGCGTTGAACTACTATTCCCAATCACCACAACCATCCAATGTATGAAAATCTTCCTCTTGCTGAGTTGCCTCTATACTGCCTTTTATACTTATCACCAAAACCCACAAGCGGTAGTAGAAAAACTAGGCAGTGATTTTCCAGAAAACACTCAATTGTCCATTGCGCTACTCGAAGGGGAAACCGTGCAGTATTATGGCTTTCACAAAAAAGAAGGACGCTACGTTCCTGTATCCAACCAACAAGCCGTTTTTGAGATCGGTTCCCTCACTAAATTATTTACCAGCACGCTCTTGGCGCAAGCTATCATAGACAAAAAAGTAAAACCCCAACAGCGCCTGCGCTCGCTGCTGCCCTTTGCCCTCAAAGGCCGCCCAAAAATCACGCTGGAACAGCTCGCCAACCACAGCAGCGGCCTCCCTCGCCTCCCCGAAAATATTTTCCCCTTGCTCCTCACCAACGCCACTAATCCTTATAAAGAATACGACGAAGCCTTGCTCGAAGCCTACGCCACCAAAGAATTGCGCCTTGCCACCGCCCCTGGCGAGCAGTTTGCCTATTCTAACCTAGGGGCGGGATTCTTGGGTTATGCCCTCACGCGCGCCTACAAAACCCCTTACCAAACCCTATTACAAGAGTTTATTTTTGACCCGCTCGACATGCCGCACACCTATGCCCACGCGGCGCAAGTGCCTGCCGAACAGTTGGTGCTTGGCCAAGATCCGACAGGCAGCATCACCCCCAATTGGGATTGGCAAGTACTCGCGTCTGCGGGAAGCATCTTGTCTTGCACTGAGGATTTGAGCCGCTACGCCCGTGCTCAACTAACTGCTGAAAGCGCTGTTTTTGAGCGCCAACAACGCCTTACCTTTGAACACAATAAGGACTTGCACCTCGCTTTGGGCTGGTTGATTTTGACAAAAAAAGGGCGGGAATATTACTTTCATAATGGTGCGACAGGCGGCTATACTTCGTCGATGGTGCTGGACAAAGCCCAACAAAAAGCCGTCGTCATTCTCTCTAATTTATCGGGGATGCACGCCAAACGCGAGCAAATAGATGCCATTGCCTTTCAATTACTACAAGAGAAATAAAATGCTCCTCCCTAGTCGTTTAAGCTCCAATCGTAGTCCAAGTGCTTGATGGTCGCCGTGGGTTGGATGGTCACGTCCGTGTACGGTTGCAAAAATTCTATTAGGCGTTGCCCCTTGGTAAAATCGCCCTTGAACCAAGAAAAAATCTTGGAGAGTTGGACTTCATCGGGCGTAATTTTGTTGCGAAAATCATCGGCTAAAAACGCCTTGGCTTGTGCCGTGAGTTGCGCGTCTATTTTATCGGCCGTAAAGGCACGATTAAGTAGTTTAGGGCAGGATTTGGAGGCGCAAACCATCGCAAAATGAATACGCGGCTCTTCAAATTTGGGGCGCAATATTTTGTGTTCGATGGCATTGAGATTCATCGGCTTGCCGCCAATTTTGAAAAATTTCCTGTGCCAAACCGAATTCACCAAAGGAAGATGCACCTTGGGGTGTAAATCTTGAATGCTCTCCACGGGATAATTGTCGGCAATTAGCTTAATGGTAAACGCATTGTAGGCATTGATCCAATAGGCCAAGCGTTCTTCTTTGCTCCAATTGTCCGCAGGGGCATGGCTGGACAATTGTCCCAAATAGCGCTCTAGGCGTTCTTTGTCCTTGATAAATCCCTTGTAATCCACAACGCCCGTTTCGCTTACGTGCGTTTGCAATAAGCTGTCCCAAAGTTTGTGATCCAAAGGCTTTGCCGTCGAATTCTTATAAGTAGTAGAAACGCCACAAGCGGCGAGGGAACCCAACAGGACGGTAAAGAAAAAGTACCCCCAGCAACGAAAGTAAGATATAGACATAGCAGTAAGACGTTTTAAAATAAATCTACCAAAAAGGTTACCAATAAACGGTTTGTCCATTTAAATAACGTGGTTGATTATCAACCACTCCATGTAACGACAACAAAACCCCAACACATGTTTCGAATCTTTGTATTTCTATTGTGCTTACTTTCCTCCTATTTAGGCTACAGCCAAAATCTCCCCCAAGAATTTTATACCCCCAAGCAATTGGCGCGGCAAACGCCTATTTCCCTTGCCCAAGCCAACACCGAGCGCCAAAGCGCTTACGTGGTGTACGTCCCTGTCAATTATTCAAAATCCGTTTTCTCCGAAGAGAGCCAAAAAGCGCTAGCCAAGTTGCAAGGTCGCTTTATTGAGCGCGTGGATTTGATGTATACGGTGTTTCGGCGCAATCCCAATTTTGATCAAACCGCACTCAACCAAATTCGCTACCAACAACTCAAAAAACACCTTCCCGAAGCCTTTCAAACCAATATGACCGCGTGGCAATTAGTCGCGCAAGACGGCACGATGGACTACGAAGAAGCACAGGGCTATTTCCACGGCTTTGTAATCTATATTCGCCCCCACCGCTTGGTGACAAACAACGGGCAATTGATAGAATCGGCGTTTGATCTACGGGTAGATTTACCCAGCACTAAGAAATACGATACGGAAGAGGAAATTGATTTTATTGAACGGGTACTAGCAGAACGCCCCATTAGTAGAACGGCTTATTTTGGCCACCCTGCCAACAAAGGTGGCATCAGGGGGATGCGGATCACTTCTGGCACTCCTGATACAGGCTATCTTCTCCAAATAGATACCAGTCAATATTGGAACAACCGCTATTATCCTCACCACAAAGGCCGCTTTGCCAAGGGTATTACGTATGCCACTAGAGGATTTAGCCGCCCAAAAGTGTATCTGCCAAAATACGATTCGAGTTATCTTCCCGATCCAATTCCTACGTATGATACCAGCTATTTTAACAACGCCACTGCTAACGAGGACTACCAACATGGCTACGATAGCTTGGTGAGCGACTGGGACAATTATTTGATTGTCCACGATGTCACCGGCAGTATGTTTCCTTATTTGGCGCAAACCTTCCTCTACCACCGCGACCGTTTGGAGAAAACAAAAAGCGAAAAAATAGTCTTCTTTAACGACGGGGATAATTATCCTGATGGCCCTATTGGCCGTTCGGGCGGGGCTTATTTTGTGCCTGCAAAAACCGTAGACGACATGAAAAATGTTGCCTTTGAAACCATGCGCAAAGGCAATGGCGGTGCCATGAAAATGACGTAGAGGCGCTCTTAGTCGGTCTAAAAAAAGCCCCTAAGTGCCAAGGCGTGCTACTAATAGCCGATAACCCTGCCCCTGTACGCGATATGAGTTTGATCCAGCAATTATTAGCTTTCAACAAGCCCGTTCGGGTGCTGGCCTGCGGCGTTGGGCAGGTTATTAATCATCAATATTTGCAATTGGCTTACCAAACCAACGGTTCGATTACGACGCTAGAAGGACAACATTTTGATTTATCTAAGCTGGAACTTGGGTCTACACTAATCATTGGCGGACAGCGCTTTGAAATCACGGCGGAGGGGCTATTCTTCCGACCATAGCTTTGAACGATTAATTTGTAAAAAGGGGCCTTGGGCATCCACAAAATATTTGGTATCTTAGGACACTAAATCAACAAGCTATGTTCCCAATTCTTCCCTTTTTGTTCCTTTTCCTGATGGCCTTATCGGCAAAAGCACAGATGCCCGACGCGGTCATCGTCACGCCTGATCTGCTCTCCAAAGCGCAAGAAATCGAGCTCCAACAGTACGATATTTCTAGAAAAAGCCCGTACATCATCTATCTTCCCATGAACTATTCCAAGTTCCTGTTTACAGAAGAAGACAAAGCGCTGTTTTACAGCTTGCGCGATACGATGATTGAGCGCATTGATTTGGTATACACGGTATTCCGACGCAGCAAAAGCTTTGACCAGGTGCAATTGAATAAAGAGCGCTACGAGATGTTTCAAGCCAATTTTCCGCAAGCCTTCAACAACAACTTGATTGATTGGAATCTAATGGCGCAAAACGGCACGATGGAATACGAAGAAGCCCAAACCTATTTCCACGGCTTTGTCATCTACCTCAAACCCCACCGCGTCACCACGGCCGAGGGCTTGACGATTGGTACCGCCTTGGACAAACGCGTGGATCGCCCCAGCACCCGCCGCCTAGAAACCAACGAAGAAATCACCGCCATACAAACGATTTTAGCCAAATCGACCGCTACCAAAACCATTCAAGACACCTCCTATACCGAAAAACGCAAGCGCTTTTGGACAGGGCTCTACCTCGCCAAGAGCAAAAGCAAGCGCCGCAACGGCAAAAAATTCAAAACCAAAGGCCCCAAACGCCCCAAAGAATACAAAGTTAAATACGAAAAGGTGATGACCATCACGGAGCGCGAAGTGCCCGACCCCGACGGCAGTGTCGAGCCCTCCAAAGTTATTGCCGAACTGACCGAAGATTCTGTCGTTTATACCGTGCTCAACCGCACTTTGGGACAATGGAACAACCATGTGGTCGTTCAAGATGTTACGGGCAGTATGCACCCTTACCTCACCCAAACCCTGCTCTACCTACGCGGCCACATTCAAAAAAATACCACCGAAAAATTTGTCTTTTTCAACGATGGCGATGCCCAACCCGATGGCCCTATTGGCCGCTCGGGCGGCTGCTACTACCAAAGCGCGGACAACGTTCAAGCGATTGAGGAAATGGCCTTTGAGGCCATGCGCAACGGCCAAGGCGGCAAAGCGGCTGAAAATGACATCGAAGCGATCTTGTACGGCATCAAAAAATTTCCCAACTGCGAAGGCGTAGTCTTGATTGCTGATAATTTTTCGCGGGTGCGCGACTTCAAACTGATGCCGCAATTGATGCGCTTGGGCAAGCCGGTGCGCGTTATTGTGTGTGGCATTGCCAAGGGCGATGTGGTCAATTTGGATTACATTTATCTCGCGCGCTATACGGGCGGCTCTTTGCATACCATCGACCAAGACTTGACGGATTTGTCCGATAAAAAAGACGGCCAAGCCTTTAAAGTCGGCTCCCAATATTTTAAATTAGACAACAACCGCATTGAGCTACTGCGCCAAAGCAAATCCAAGCATTATCGAGACTTTTAAAGCACTCTTTTTTTATGGAAAAGTTGCCTTTTTGGCGTACCTTTAGTCCATGCAAACAACTACACATACACGCGTGCCCGCCCTGCGCTTTCCCGAATTTGAGGGGGATTGGGAAGTGAAAAGGTTTGGGGGAATTTATACATTCTACCCTACTAATTCTTATTCTAGAAGTAAATTGAATTACGAAAGTGGATTAGTAGAAAATATTCACTACGGTGATATTCATAAAAAACTGCGTGATCTATTAGACATCAATAAAGAGACACTTCCTTTCATCAACGAAGACGTAGATTTAAGTAGAATAAAAGAAGAATCCTACTGCCAAGAGAAGGATTTGGTAATTGCAGATGCTTCTGAAGACTATGCAGACATAGGAAAGTGTACAGAAATAGCAAATCTAAATGGAGAACGTGTTCTGGCTGGACTTCATACTTTTTTAGCGCGTCCTAACAAACACCCTATTGCACTTGGTTTTACTAGTTTTCTTGTGCATTCTTGGTTTGTTAGAAAACAAGTACTCACTATAGCACAAGGTTCAAAGGTAATAAGTCTATCTACTAAGAGATTAGCAAATGTTAGACTACCTATCCCCTCCCTACCCGAACAACAAAAAATAGCCAATTTCCTTGCTGGCATCGACCAAAAAATAAGCTTATTAGAGGAAAAGAAACAGCAATTACAAACCTTTAAAAAAGGGATGATGCAGCAGTTGTTTAGTCAGCAACTAAGGTTCAAGGACGAGAATGGGGAGGATTTCCCTGCTTGGGAGGACACTACATTAGGAGAAATTGCTCAATTAAAAAAGGGGAAAGGTATAGCGAAAAAAGATATTGTTGACGGAGGAAAATATCCGTGCATTCGATATGGCGAGTTATACACGCATTATGGAGAAGTAATTACTGTTATAAAGTCTTTTACCAATGCTGATAAAACAAAGTTGATAGTTAGCGTAGCCAATGACATTATTATTCCTGCTTCAGGAGAAAGTGCTTTAGATATCGCTACTGCTGCTTGTGTACAAATGAACGATGTCATTCTAGGTAGTGATTTGAATATTATAAGAACTACTTCAAGTGGTGTATTTTTAGCTTATTATCTGAATAGTTATAGTAAAAAATTTATAATAAAAGCAGCACAAGGCGTACAGGTAGTTCATTTATATCGTCGTCAACTGGAAAAAATAAAAATCAACCTCCCCTCCCTCCCCGAGCAACAAAAAATAGCCAACTACCTCAACAACCTAGACCAACAAATCCAAAACATTCAAGACCAACTTACGCAAACACAAGCCTACAAAAAGGGATTGTTGCAACAGTTGTTGGTATAATCCCTTGCTAGAGCATGATTTTTCATAAAAAGACAACCGATGCGCCTGAATTTGTAGCAGGCGACCACACGCGCTTGCGCGAATTGATGCACCCCACCCACGACGCGGTGCCGATTGGCTACAGCTTGGCGCATGCTTCGGTCGCCGTTGGGCAAGCCTCGTTGCCGCACCGTTTGGTCGGCTCCGAGAGCTATTATATATTGCAAGGCCAAGGCCGTATGTACATTGAGGGACAGGATTTTGCCGTAGAGAAAGACAGTGTTTTTTTGGTGCCGCCCAATGCCTTGCAGCATATTGAGAATACGGGGGCGGAGGAGTTGGTGTTTTTGTGTATTGTGGAACCGTTTTGGCAGGAAGTGGAGGAAGAGGTGTTGTAGTTTTTCTCTTGTTTTATCGGGTGGCGCTGTTGCGTTTTCTTTAGTATTCTAATAATTATGCTCCAACAAACTCAACGTCAACACAAAGCCCTTTTCGGCCTTTTGCTCCCAAGGCGTGTTGATACAATTGGCAATATCGCTGGTGCCGATGCAACGCGGGGTGCGGCATTGGCTGTCCAAGATGCGCATTTCTTTGAAAACCAGCCCAATGCCCTTGGCATAAACCTCCTTGGAGTAGCGCCGTTCGATGTTGTTGGTTTTGTCTACTTGTAGAATTTGTACGGCATCGGGATAAATGGTATTAGAAATCGTATCGAGGTACGAATCGCCTACGCCTTCGTAGGTAAACATGCCCCAATCTTTGTACAAGTCGATGGAGCCGCCGCGAATGGGCACCAAGGTATCGCGTCGAATAAAGGCGATACCGTTCCACTCCTTTTGTTGTTCGACAGGAAAAACCATTTTTACAAAGCGCTGGTTGCTCTCCACACGCTGTATTTGGTTGCCTTCTACTTTCTCACTCCAAACCCCTACCAACGTCCAGTTATCGGCCGCATTGGCCCGCCAGTAGCGTTCCAAGCGGTGGGCATCTTGGCCTTCGCCATCCAAGAAGGACGCGCCAGTTACTTCCTTGATTTGATAACGCGTTGTTTCTACCGTACAATTATATTCGTCATACACGGTAGAGTCTACTTGATACACGCGGTAGTTGTTTGCTACGATGGGATAATAGGCCCGATCGGCTTTAGGGAGCGTTTCGGTAACGCGCTCACAGGCCATAAAGAATAATCCAAGCAACAGCCCCACCAAGAAGAGACGAGAAAGAATAGACATAGTAGCAAGGTTTTGATGGTAAAAAACAAGCAAAAAGCGGGAAACAGAGACAAAATACAACTTTTTGAAGCAAGGCGCTTGTTCTGTGAAGTAAAAAATAAGCAACTAAAATTGAGCCGCCTTTTCACTTTTCGTAAAAAGCCCTAGTTTTCTATTCTCAGAATATCCCCGCAATGCCAGAAAAAAAGCGTATTTTTGGTCGCCTTTAGAGGCAAGACACACTTGTTTTGGGGTGCTTGTTGGCGGGCAGTGCGCTATTGGGGGAGTGCGGCGCGGTAGTGTCTTCTCCTACAGCAGCTTATTTTTCATCATATTTCTAATACATAAAAACGTTGGCTTTACTAAAATCAATTTCAGGGACACGCGGCACTATTGGCGGCAAGACAGGAGATAATTTCACGGCACAAGATATTGTCGAAAGCACGGCGGCTTATGCCCATTGGGTATCCCAAGACAGCGATAGCCCTTTGGTCGTTGTTGGTAGAGATGCCCGTATCTCGGGAAGTGTGGTGGCACAGTTGGTTACGGCTACGTTGCGGATGATGGGGGTCAATGTATTGGATTTGGGTTTATCGACTACGCCCACCGTAGAAATTGCCGTAAAAATGGAAGGTGCCAGCGGAGGCATTGTCCTTACGGCCAGCCACAACCCCAAACAATGGAACGCCCTCAAATTCTTGAACAGTGCAGGCGAATTTATCTCAGCAGCCGATGGCAAAGCCATTTTGGATTTGGTAGAATCGGGCGATGTAACGTATGCCTCGGTCGACCATTTGGGGACTTACCAAAAAGCAGTTGGCTATATTCAGAAGCACATTGATTTGATTTTTGAATTGGAATTGGTCACGCCACAACCGATCATTGAACAGCAATACAAAGTGGTGGTCGATTGCATCAATTCAACAGGGTTGATCTCGATTGTTCCTTTGTTAGAACAATTGGGCTGTGAGGTGATTGCGATTAATGATGAAATGCACGGGCGCTTTGCGCACAACCCCGAGCCGTTGCCCGAAAACTTGGCAGGCTTGGCGCGCGAGGTAAAATTTCACAACGCGGATTTGGGCATTGCCGTTGATCCTGATGTAGACCGCTTGGCGTTTATTACAGAAACAGGGGAGCCTTTCGGCGAAGAATATACCTTGGTGACGGTCGCGGATTACATCCTTAAGCACCAAAAAGGCAATACCGTTTCCAACTTATCCTCTACGCAAGCACTAAAAGAAATCACTGAAAAACACGGTGGAAAATACCAAGCTTCTGCCGTCGGCGAAGTCAATGTCGTGACCCTGATGAAAGAAACGGGTGCTGTAATTGGTGGAGAAGGCAACGGCGGTATTATTTACCCTGAACTGCACTATGGGCGCGATGCCTTGGTGGGCGTTGCGCTATTTTTGTCCTTTATGGCAGAAACGGGCAAATCGGTGTCTCAATTGCGGAGCCGCTACCCCAACTATACCATTATCAAAGACAAAATTCAGCTTACGCCAGACATCAACATCACGGAGTTGCTAGAGCGTTTAAAAGAAAAATACCAACAATATCCCCAAAATACGGTCGATGGTTTGAAAATTCACCTCAATGAGAACTGGGTACATTTGCGCTGTTCCAATACCGAACCCATCATTCGTATTTATACCGAAAGCCAATCCACTACTATGGCAGAGACGTTGGCCAAGAAAATAAAAATGGACATGAGCAGCATTTTAAAGGGAGAATGGTAAGCCCTACTTTTGACAAAAACAAGCTGCTGCCCTACGCCTTTTGCCAATAAATAAGTATCTTGTTATGAATTAGTTACTTAATAGTCTACCAAGCAGTTAGAGCAGTTTTTGTAACCATAAAAATTAACCAGTGCTATGCGCGTATACCTAGACAATGCGGCCACCACGTCGCTTTCTGATGAAGTTTTAGCAGCAATGTTGCCCTATCTCAAAGATAATTTTGGCAACCCTTCTTCGACCCACCAAGAAGGCCGCACTGCGCGGGCAGGCATTGAACGCGCTCGCAAAACCGTTGCGCAGGCAATCGGCGCTAGCACCTCCGAAATTTGTTTTACCTCAGGGGGAACAGAGGCCAACAATATGGCGATTAAATGCTCGGTACGAGATTTGGGGGTGCGTCGCATTATCTCTAGTGCCATAGAGCACTCTTGTGTTTACAATACGGTTAAACGCCTTAAAACGGAAAATTTGGAAGTTGAGTTGGTCAAATTAGATCGCTTTGGACGTACAGATTTGGAGGATCTGAAACGCTTGTTGGAGAGCAGCGACCAAAAAACATTGGTGACGTTGATGCACGCCAATAACGAGGTGGGCACGCTCAATCCCCTTCAAGAAATTGCGGCACTTTGTGCCGAATATGGCGCTTATTTTCATACCGATACGGTCCAGTCATTGGGACATCTTCCCATTGATGTCAAGGCACAACCGATTAGCTTTTTATCGGGCTCGGGACACAAGTTGCATGGTCCCAAAGGCGTTGGCTTTTTGTACATCAACAAAACCAACCCCATCGGCGCGTATATTGACGGTGGTGGACAAGAGCGCCAAATGCGTTCGGGCACGGAAAATGTAGCCAGTATTATTGGTTTGGGCAAAGCGGTAGAAACGGCGATTGAAGACTTGGAGCCCCGTCGTTTAGCCATTGAGGAAGTGCGCCACTATTTTATTCAGCAGCTGCAACAGCAGTTTCCCGATATGCGTTTTAATGGCGACCATGCAGGGCAGTATTTGTTTACGGTATTGAATATTTCGTTCAAAACGACCTTGCCTGTCAATATGCTGCTGTTCAAACTAGACCTCAAAGGCATCAGTGCCTCTGGGGGGTCGGCTTGCAATTCGGGAGCGGTAGGCGCTTCGCGGGTCATTGCTGCGTTGGGCGAAGAAGAGGGCTATAATGCCGTCCGTTTTTCTTTTTCTCATTATAATACCAAAGAAGAAATTGACTACGTGATGCAAAAGTTACAGGAGATTCTACAGCCTGCTGCTGTTCGCCAATAAAGGGCAGGACTTCACTCCTACTGCTGTTTTTTTAGAAAAAGTTGGCCTTTGCGACAACCAAACTACTCTTGTTTTAGTTTTAATAGATGTAGGTTGTTTGGTAATAAGTACGCTATTGTGCGGTGTTGCCTGTTTGTTGAGAGCCAATCTACCATGTAAGATAAAGTCTTAAGAGCACCCAAGGTTCTCCGATTTTGTTCTTAGAAGGCTTAATATCCTGAGCATTATGTAGGGTAGTTTTTCTAAAAAAAATAACACAACTAATGAGTGATCTAACAAAACAAGATGGCGGACTGATGCTAAGTAAAGGAGATGTTTCCCTAAAAGCCAATGGCCCTACCGCTGACATCATCGTCTATGCCGTTTTGGCGGGTACTGTTCTTTTTGGAGCAGCCGAAATCGTTAAGGCGTTCCGCCGATAACCAACAAATAATTGCCAGCGCCCGCGTTGGCTTCTAATAAGTGAAGCGTTGTTCTGATGTTAAATCGGGACGGCGCTTTTTTGTTCCTGATCTATTTTTCTACCCCGTCAGGTTCTTACGGTAAAGCACTGTGCGTTACATACCTATCTAATTCTATCACAAAAAACACCACGAACAGATGAAACGACTACTAACCTTCTCTATTTTTCTTTTGTTGCCCCTTTTATTGGCGGCGCAATACTCGCCTATTCCAACGTTTAATTTGCGGTTAGAAGCAGGCTGGACGGCCTCCAAAATACAAACGCAAGCCCCTGAATTGTACGATGCCAATCAAGCGCCCTACGAAAGCGAAGCGTTTTCTGTCTTGCACTCGCCCTACGCTGCCTTGGAAGTAGAATGCGATTTTCGGCACTTATTTGCCTCCGCAGGCCTTTCTTATATGGCGTTGGGTTCGCGCCGCACGCCAATAGGAAACCAAAAAGCTTGGCGAACCTATTACCTCAGTGTTCCCCTCAACTTGGGCTATCAGATTTTCTTGTCCGAGCATGGGCGTATGATTTTGGAAGGAGGTGCCGAAATTGGGTTGCCGTTGAGCAGCTCTACCAATTATCAAGATCAAGCAACGAGCCCCGTCAATGTCAATGCCATAGCGGGCATACAGTTTCGCTGGAAGCGGCTCTCTATTGGAACGCGCTTACAAGTCGGCGTAAATAAATTTGCTACCGTGCAAGGCAATATTTTGCGGCATTCGGCCATTACTACCTATATCGGAGCGGCCATGTGGATAAAGCGCCGTCGCCAGATTGCCCCTAATTTTTAGCGGTTTTTAAACTTCTTATGTAGCAGTGGTCAGGAAGGTGTATTGGTACACGCCTAATCGCTGCTGTACAAAAAATAAGTGCCTGTGCAACCAAATAGTAGGCGCGTCGTTTAATAAAAAGCAACTATTTTGATACGTTTGTACCTATTATATAGGGTTGCTTATTAATTTACCCAAATTTATTTTCTCATAGAAATCATAACACCATGCGCTATACAACTATAAAAATCCTTTTTGCCTTATTGACTTGGAGCAGTTTTTTCTTCTTAGCTAGTTGTGACGAGGCCACTACGTCCACAGACGATGGAGAGCTTGTAGAGCAAGTAGACACCCCTCCTCCTACGTCTATTGACCCCAATGGCACCTCAGAGTACTACGAGCAGGGCAATGCCCGTTCGCTATCGGCAGACGAAATTTCAGGTACTTATACGTACAAGAACCAAGACAGCCCTGAAGGCGGCGGATATTTGGTCTTGAAACAACTCGACAATGGCCGTGTCAAGTTTGAATTGGATATCAATAATGGCCCCCCGAACTACCATTCTGGTACCGCTGTAGGAGAAATAGAACTGAATGGAAATAGTGGCGTTTACACCACGTCAGAATATAAAACAGCAGGCCAACAGCCCTGTGCCATCTCCTTTATGTTGGTAGAAGGTGCGGTAGAGTTGACCCAAGAGCAAGGCTCGGACATGAGCTGTGGCTTTGGGCAGGGTGTCGTAGCGGATGGTATTTACAATAAAAAGAATAACAAGGTACTCTTTCAATACGAAGGCGGACGCTAAATAGCCCACAGCTAACGGGCTCCATGCTGTCGTATAGCAGTTGTTGCAGCTGTTAGGAGCCTACTTTTGCCGCTAGGAATGGAAAATCTGCCCTTTTTTTTGTAGCATTGTAAATAGTCTGCTCTTGGAGCAGGGCAAAAATTCGGATGCTTTTTGTTCTTCTTCTTACAAAGCGACCGAAAGTGCCGCGCTAGTACCGATATATACACCAACAATTTATCATATTGCTCCCTTGGAGGAGTGAAAGCAAAACACATCAACTATGAACAAGTTTAGCCTATTCGTCTTGCTGCTGCTGCTCTCGGGAGTGAGCTTGCAAGCGCAAACGGCACTTGATAAAGGGAACGCTGCTTATGGCGCTCGAAATTTCAAAGACGCGGCCTTTCATTTTGGCCGTGCCGTGATGGAAAACTCTGGCAATTTAGATTTACAAATCAAATTGGCCAATTGCTACCGTTTTCTAAATAAAATGAACGAAGCCGAAAAGCGCTATGCGATTGTTTGTAACAACACGAGTACTGCCGCGATCAATTATTTCCATTATGGTCAAGTTTTGCAAGCCAACCGCAAGTACAAAGAGGCGATGGAGCAGTTTGACAAATACGCGATGTACGACAAAGCGCGAGCCGAACAAGCGCGCCAAGCCTGTTTGTTTGCTCAAAAGCAAGCCGCGCTCCCCTCTGCCTTCACTGTCAACAAGGAAAATAGCATCAACCACGTTTCTTTTGATGATTACGCGCCTGTTTTGCACAACAACAAATTGTTGTTTACCTCTGCGCGTAAAATTAATATCGGCAGTGGTGTTTCTGATGAGACCAACAATTATATCTATGAAGTAAGCCGTGGTGGTGCTGGTGAATTGGGGGATGTAAAAATCGTAAAAGGCCCTATTGAAATTGCGCCACAAACCAACCTTACGCCATTCGCTATTAATGCTACTGAAACGATGGCGGTAACGACCTTCAACCAGTTTACCAATGGGCTACGCCATATTTATGAGGCATCTTTTGTAAATACAGGAATGGAGTTGAGTGCCGCGCAACACGGAATGAAGGAATTGAGCTATATTCCCGCAGGAGAGCCGTTTCCTCATGTTGGCGAACGCAACTCGGCCTCTTTTCCTAGTTTTGTCAATAATGGCCAGACCATTTATTTTGCGGCGTACAACCTTCCAGGAGGTTTTGGCGGCTTTGATCTTTGGGTGATTTACAAACAAGGGAATGCATGGACGCAACCCCAAAACTTGGGCCCCAATATCAATACCCCTGGTGACGAAGTATCTCCGATGGTTGCTAGCAATGGACAATTGTTTTTCTCCTCGGATTACCACAAAGGGTTTGGGGGAATGGATGTCTTTAGAGCCACCAACCAAGCAGGTGTTTGGAAGGAAGTCCGCAACTTGGGCAACAAGGTCAACTCTTCTTCGGATGATATGTACTTTGCGTACGATGCGGTCAAACGTATGGGGTATTTTTCTTCGAATAGAGACAACTATTACAACATTTACAGTGCGCGGTTGACAGGGGCAGAAAGCTTGATGCCTTTGGTGAATGACAGTGAACGCGCTGTGGCAGTGGTAGATCCAATTACTACGCCCAACAATACGCCCACTACCAACACGGGAAAAACACCCGTTACCAATACAGGAAAATTTGACATGACCAACAATGGTGGTAGTACAGGGAATATTAACAATGATCCCAATACCAACTATCCTACTAATAATGGTAATACTCCTTATGTAACGCCTAATTTGAGCAATACAAACAATACAGGAACGGTAGAACAGACTCCTTCTGGTGGCTATCGCCCAACGACAAATACTACCATGCCCGTCAATAATTATCCGCTCACACCCGTTAATACGGCGCTGCCCAGAGACATGGGAGACAAGCCAACGATTGACCCCGATGCGCCTAATCTAGTACCTTGTGCCATGAATTTCTATATTGGAGCAGTGGTCGACCAAGAGACACAACGTCCAATTAAAGGGGCAAGCATTTATATTAAGAATACAAAAACGAACGAAGAAAAGCGCATCAAAGAACCGACCAATCACTATGGAGAATACTCGGTCATCTTGGAGCCTTTGCATGATTATACCATTGCTGTTTCTAAACCTGGTTACAGAAACTTGGTGTTTGATGCCAGTACAGGCAGTGGAGGCAAGAAAACCCTGTTGGGTACGCGCCAGTTAATTCCTTCGCCTACTGTAGGACGCGATCTCTACGGCAGCGCCGTAGAAGAGGAGGGCCCTTTGGTCATTGCTCCTACGCCAACAACCGATCAATTGGTTAATCCTGTTCGCCCAACGGGCAAGTACTTCTCTTACGAAGCGAACGGTACACCAATGCCTGAAACAGGCTACTTGATTCAAACCATCGTAACCGATAAGTTGAGCCAAGAACAAATTGATTACTTAGGCCAGTACGGCAATGTCATTACAGAAGACCGTGGTAAAGACAAAGCGTACCGCGTAGGTATTTTTGCGAACCCGATTCATACGGAACAAGCGTTGGCATCCATCAAACAAACGTACCCTGATGCCTTTAAGGTAGCCGTAGAATTGGACAACCAACAATTGGGCAACCGTATTGCACTCAGCTCGCAAGTCATTTATCCCATTCCTCCGCCAAAACCTGCTACGTTGTTGATGCCTTCTGATGATCCAACAGCCAGTAATAGTGTCAATAGTACCCCTGTTAGTACAACGCCGCCCCCTATTAAGGAAACGCCTGTCACCAACTGGACGAACAACAGCCCCCCCTCCACTAGTACGCCTGCTCCTAGCACTAAGCCTACGAATACCGTAGCGTTTAAAGTGCAATTAGGGGCCTTTAAGGATACTAAAAGTATTAATTTTTCTCAGTTGGAAGGGATGGGTTATATTGAGCAACAGAAAAAAGCCAATGGTTTGACTTATGTCTATTTATCTAGTTTTAAAACCATCGAAGATGCGCGGGTTGCTAGAACCAAAGTAAAAGACAAGGGCGTTGCCGCTCCTTTTATTGTCGCCTTCAAAAATGGCGTTCAAGTAAATATTAGTGACGTACTTAATTAAGTTGTTCCTTATTTCTAGTAAACGAAGTGCCTTCAAAATCAATTGAAGGCACTTTTTTTATTTTTAAATAGCGCTTTAAAATTTCATACAAAATATTCGACTGTTGTTGCAAGGAGTGGTATCTTGTTAGCCGCTCTGAGACTTATCTTATTACTGATTTAAGCGAATGCATCCGTACACAACGCCACGATGGTTCAAAATAGCTTTAGTCCTTTTGATTGGCTTGCCTGTCTCTTGGGGAACCTTCAATTATATCAACCTTTCGCAAGTCAAGCGTAATGCACAAATCGGTGTGCAGGCTCATCAAAACGTAGAAAAAATTCTACACAGTGAGTTGAACAAAATATCCTTGGCCGTTTCTTCGCTTCATATTTTATTTGAAAAAGCAGATACCATAGATCGGCCTACTTTTTATGATTTCACGTTGCCCTTTCTACGTAATTTACCAGGGATAAAAGCCCTAGAATGGACGCCCAAGGTGTCCTTAGCACAGCGAGCCGACCACGAGCAACGCATTCGGGCAGAAGGCTTTCCCAATTATTCTATTAAGAGCTTAGATGTTGAGAATCGGGTAGTCGTAGAAGCCTCTGCCAAGGCATTTTATTATCCCATCCAATACATTGTCCCGCAAAAATGGAATGACCTTGCCTTAGGCGTAGACCTTTCTTCTAATCCCTTGCGTCATGCGCCCATCAAACGCAGTGAACAAATTAAGGCTTGCATTGTCTCCAAGCCCTTACAGCTCATCCAAAACAAGGATAAGGAGCGGTCTTTTCTGATTCTACAATCGGTTTACCAACAGGATCAACTTCTAGGAAGTATTCAAGGCGTATACAATATGAATGCGTTTATAGATACCATTCTAACCGTCCCCTTACAACACCTTACCATCAAAATTTATGACCAAACTACGGATCAAGCTCTTTGTTTGTACGAAAGTGATGCCCAAGATACTTTAGCTGACTTTTCAGCGGTTACCTTAGGCAATTGGGAGCCTATCGCGGTAGAATTTGGAGGGCGTACTTGGAAGGTCTATACCAATTTTCGTCCCCATCTGTTGGCTTATCCCCATCGCCCAATTGCTTACACGGCATTAGCCATGAGCTTGATGATGATGCTTATTGTCATTGCCATTCTACTCCTCAACGACCGCTATGCGCGTGACTTACAAAAAAAAGTAGCGACAAGCACCTTACAATTATCGGAGGCGAATAATGCCCAAGCTATTTTGCTCAAAGAAATTCATCACCGTGTCAAAAACAACTTACAGGTTATTACGGGCTTATTGAGCTTACAGGGCAGTACCATTGAGGACGAGGCGACCAAAGCACTTTTTGAGGTGAGCCAATTGCGAGTACAGGCGATGGGGATGCTTCATGAGCAACTCTACCAGTCCGAAAATTTATCCCGCCTCAGTTATGGCCTTTACTTAAGAGAGTTGGTTCATCAACTCCTGCGCTCGATCAAAGGCCCCGAGCATCTTATCACCGTAGATTTACAAGTTCCCGAAGACATCTACCTCAATCTAGATACGGCCATTCCTTTGGGACTACTCATCAACGAATTGATTACAAATAGCCTGAAATATGGTTTCCCGCAAGCAGAAGCGGGACAATTGTATTTGCACTTGCGGCAGACTGCACCGAAGCGCTATTGTTTGTTGATTGGCGACAATGGTGTTGGGTTTTCAACCCCTGCCCTGCCCCGCAAAACTAGTTCATTGGGTTTAAAATTGGTTCGCCAACTCGTCCGCCAGCTCAATGGCACTCTCCAGCATTTAGAAAAACGGACTGGCACCCATTACCGCATCGAATTTGTAGAAAGCGATTAACTGTTGGAAAACCATAACCGGCCCAAGGCACCGATTTAGTTGCTAATGCGTGCAACACATAAAAGTAAATATCTATCTAGAATTAGGGAATATTGCTTGTAGGTTGTATATTTGCAGTAAGATTTTATTTTCAGAACCGTCCTCTTATCAGCTGTTTATGTTTCGTTTATGCACATTTTTATTGATTGTAATTGGCTTGGCTTCCTTTATAGAAACGGAACCTCCAACAACGGCAGAAGAACTGGGCGAACGGTTATTTTTTGACCCGCTCTTATCGTTGGACAACAGTATCAGCTGTGGTTCTTGTCATCTACGAGACTTTGCTTTTGCTGATACTGCGCAGTTTAGTTTGGGGGTCAATGGACAACGGGGCGAACGCAATACGCCTTCGTCCATGAATATGTTGTCACGGCCTTATTTTTTCTACGATGGACGAGCAGCGACACTAGAAGAGCAGGTATTGATGCCGATCCACAACCCTGTGGAGATGGCGCTTCCCGTTGCTGATTTATTGCTGCGGTTACAAGACAGCCCTTACCGCGCTTGGTTTGAGGACATTTATGGCAGCGCGCCCGATTCTGCCAATTTAAGTGCCGCTTTGGCGGCCTTTATTTTTTCCTTAGAATCGGCGGGAGACTCGCCTTTTGATCAATGGATGAAGGGCGACACTACTGCCATGAGCGCGGCACAAGTGCGTGGGCGGTTAATTTTTAATGAAAAAGCCAACTGCTTCGATTGTCATTTTGGCCCCGACTTTACAGGCGATGAATTTCGCAATATTGGTTTATTTACGGGGCAGATAGGCTTAGATGACGTAGGGCGTTTTGCGTTGAGCAAGGATTCGAGTGACTTAGGTAAACTCAAAGTACCTGGTTTACGCAATAGTGCCGTGACTGCCCCGTATATGCACAATGGACAATTTAAAACCTTAGCCGAAGTCGTTGATTATTACGATGATCCTAGTCAATTTGTACAAGGTTCGATCAATAGAGATAGCTTATTAGCACAACCATTGCAACTTAGCCCTAGCGAAAAAGCCGATTTAGTTGCTTTTTTAGAAGCCTTAACCGATCAGCGTTACCAGCACTAAATTTACTTAGCATGCTCTTACCTGAAAGTCTGAATGCGCTGCTCAAAACAGGCAAACCCAACAACATCGACCTAGCGCTTACTATCGCTGATAGTCAAGCGCCTGCTATTGATTGGCAACCGTACTGGTCTATTTTCAATTGGTTACAAGCACAGGGAGCAGTCGATATGACTACCCCTAAGGATACCTTCGAAATGCTGCTGTTGCTGAGTAATCTGCGCACCATAGAATTGGAAGGTTTAGACCTCGATCAATTGCCTGACAGTTTGGGTTGCTTACTTGGCTTAGAGGCCTTGCACCTCATCGGCGGAAACTTTTCGGAATTGCCTGCCTCGATTGTCAACTTAGAGGATTTGCAATTCTTATTTCTTTCTAAAGGCGTATTGGAGTGTTTGCCCAATGATTTGGGCGCTCTGAGTAGCTTGGAGCGGTTGTTTTTGAATGATAATTCCTTGGTCATGCTTCCTGATTCTATAAAGCAACTAAAACGCTTGCAACAATTGGAATTGAGCAATAATCAATTGAGACGCTTGCCTGCTACCTTAGGGAAATTAAAGCACCTGTATTACTTGGCGTTGAGTGGCAACCCCCTTCAACTTGCGCCCAATGATTTTGAATCGTTGACGCAATTGCGCGTCCTACTCCTAAACGATCTTCACTTGATCAGCGATGCCCTTCCGAGCTCTTTACAGCTGCTGACGCAGTTAGAAGAATTGGATTTGTCTAATAATCGACTGCATTACTTACCTTCCTTCTTTGAACGACTGCCTAACTTGCACTATCTAAATTTGCAAGGCAACCCCTTGAAAATAGAACATATCCCTGCTGGTTTGCTCTATCGCCCCCAACTTAAAATCCTTTGGTAAAGGGAATTGGGCTCCGTAAATAATTGTACGAAATAACTTCCATCAAAAAAGCAGCTTGTGCTACAAGAAATAGAAGCCCTCATCCACACGGGCAAACCCACGAACATTACCTTGGCCTTGACACTGGCTAAAAGCCAGCAGATTGACTTGGATATAGCTGCTTACCAAAACTTATATGCTTGGATTCATCAAGAGGCGCGAGCGAGTTACAAGGATGAGGCGGACTTGTTTTTTCAGCTCATGGAGATTACAATTATCAATATGAATTGGCGCAACCTCTCCTATGTACCTGATAATCTAGACAAAGTAGTACATTTGGAGCGCTTACACTTGTCTAATAATGAAATCACCACCTTGCCCGAATGTCTTGGAAACTTGCAAAAGCTTCGGGTCATAGAATTGGCGCACAACCGATTGACGCAATTGCCTGCCTCTTTGGCTCAGTTGCCCGCGTTGCACCATTTGGATGTCTCGCACAATGCCTTGGTTGCCTTTCCAGTTTGGACAAAAAACAACCGCCTCGAAAACCTCTCTTGTGCTCATAATGCTCTTTCAAGTTGGCCAACGGTACTACAGTATTCTCCTCATTTGCGCCGCCTAGATTTATCGTCGAATCCCTTGGGCAATCCCTCAGCTACGTTGAGGCAACTGCAACAGTTAAAACTCTTGAATCTCTCGCATACAGCGTTGAGCCAATTGCCTGATACCCTTGGGCAGGCAGCACACTTAGAGCAACTTTATCTGAATCACAATGACTTACAGCAGTTACCGAATAGCATCGGTCAATTAAAAAGCTTAGTTTATTTAAATTGTAAACACAACCAGCTCTTGGCACTGCCCGACACCCTTCGCCAGTGTACCCGCTTACGCGAAGTAGAAGTGTCGCACAATGCCTTAGAACAACTGCCACTTTCTTTACTCGCTTTGCAGCAGTTGGAACGGCTCTCCATTAGTCACAATCAACTCCAAGCGCTGCCATCTACTATTAATCAGTTGACCGCGCTCAAACACCTCAATGTCTCCTACAACCAGCTCAGCACTATTCCTGCCTCCATTGCAGGCTTAGACCACCTCCGCTCCTTGGTCTTGAGTGGCAATCAATTGACGACCTTGCCTGAGTCTATTCATCAGTTGGAGCAGTTGGTTCGTTTGTATCTGTCTAACAACGACTTACAAGCCTTACCCAAATACGTAAGCAACATGTTACGGTTAAAGCATTTATACTTGTCTAGAAACAAACATTTGTCGTTATCACCTACACTAAAAGAACAAGAAAAAATAACCCTACATTTGGATTAAAGTAGCTATTTAGAGCTTTTTCCTAGTTTTTTTAAATGTTTCTGTTACTAAAAGCAGAAAATGAAAAGGTTTATCCTTAAATGTATTACCTTGGACACACCGAACATAGCGACTCCCCAATGCTCTCCTACCCTAGACTACTTTATCTGAGTTAGTCGCTCGTTGTATTTCTTTCTCCTTTCATCATGCCCTGTTTTTTATGCCAAGCTTAAAAAAAATAGTTCGCTTACTTCAATCGGGTCATAAAGATACCATAGAAATGGCTTTTCTGATGGCGGAAGGGCAAGGGTTTGAGGTAGACCTAACGCCTTATAAGTCTATTTTTGAATGGTTGAAGGACTTAAATATCGTGCAAGATTGGCAGAATCCAACGGATTTGTTGGTGCAGTTATTTTCTATCGAAGTGCTCAATTTAAGTTATAGCCGCATCAACGCACTGCCGCCCTCCATCACCTGCTTGGCAAAGTTACATTCGCTGCTATTAAATGGGAACCAATTAGAGACCTTGCCCGATAATTTGGGAGAGTTGCAGCAATTGCGTTGTTTGATGCTCAGCAGCAACTACTTGACCGATCTGCCCGCGTCCTTATCTGAGCTTTCTGAATTGGTGTATTTGGATCTCAGTAAGAATCGCTTTCAGCATGTTCCCACTGTCATAGCTAGCCTCGTATCCTTAGAACGGTTGTTTATAAATAGCAATCAAATCAAGCGGTTGCCCTCTGATCTTTTGGCCCTACAGCATTTGCACTGTCTCAATTTATCCCGCAATCAGCTAGAGACCTTACCGAGTGTAGGTAAACATTGGCAACAGCTAAAAAAATTGGACCTATCGTTTAATCGCCTGCATGGCCTGCCTTTTTCTTTTGGAGCATTGGTAGCCTTAGAACGGCTCAACTTGGCGCACAATTACTTGCAGCAATTGCCCACGTCCATGAAACACTTGAGAGCCCTCCACGAATTATCGCTCAGTCTCAACCGCTTAACACAATTTCCAACTACTATTTTGGACTTAAAAGCGTTGACCAAATTAGACCTGTCCCTCAATCAGTTGCGGGAGCTCCCCCTTTCTAGAGCACAACTGCCTGCCCTAAAACACCTAAATGTACGCAACAATCCAATTAAGCAATTGCCCTTGGAGCTAAAGCCCTTGCTCCTCCCTACTTCTTAAAAGAAAAAGGACTTCTCGTTAAAAATCCGTATCTTTCGACCTTATCTAATTCCCTGCCCCACCAACAGCAAAGTAGGGCTATTCTTGTACCGCTCCCTTTCCTTCCATCAATTCTTTGGCATGTCCGCTATTCGAAAATTAGAAGCCTTACTAGAAACAGGTAAAAAAGAAAACATCCAGCTGGCCTTACAATTAGCTAAAAGTCAAGCTATTTCCCTTGATTTGAGCCCTTATTATACTTTTTATGCTTGGTGGCGAGAGTTGCGCCCAGAGGTTGAGCCAGTATCTTCGCCCTTGGAATTATTGTTGGCATTGATGAATTTGCAAGTATTGGATCTGTCTTCTTCCCACATCAAAACGGTAACGGCCTCCATTGGTTGTTTGAAGAATTTGCAAGCGTTGCACCTCTCCTATAACTATTTGAGCCATCTGCCCGATAGTTTAGGCCACTTAGAAAACCTACGTTTTTTAGACCTATCTGACAACCGTTTGGAAACGCTGCCCGATAGCCTCACACAATTGCCCCAACTCAACTACCTCTACCTAAACCGCAACCATTTGATGGAGCTGCCCAACGCCGAACAAGCTTGGCCACAATTGACCGTGCTGTTATTGGCCGAAAATCGCTTGTCGCAACTGCCTGTTTATGTGTGCGCTTGCCGCGAATTGCTCATCTTAAATGTTCAAAAAAATCAACTGCAAGCCTTGCCGACAACAATGGGGGCCTTACAGCGCTTAGAACAGCTGGATATTAGCGACAACGAGCTCCAACAATTACCCGACAGTCTAACCGACTGCCAGCGCTTGCAATCCTTAGAGGCACAGCATAATCGCCTACAAGTACTGCCCCGTAAGTTAAGTGCTCTAACGGCCTTGGTTCATCTAAATTTGTTCAACAACAGCTTGCGCGAATTACCGTCTCAGCTCGCTTCGCTCCAGCAATTGCAGCGGCTCTACTTGGGACTCAATCGCTTAGTCGAACTCCCCAACGAGTTGAGCCAATTGACCCAATTACAAGAATTGACCGTCAATAACAACCAGCTGCGGCAGCTGCCCGAACAAATCGGCCAACTCTCCCAATTGCGGCAGCTCAATGCCTCCCGCAATAAACTCGAAGCCTTGCCTATTTCGATGGAACAATTATACGCCTTGCAACAATTACATTTGGACAACAACGCTTTAAAAAAACTCTCTTTTGACTTCTCCTATTTGCGGCAATTGCAACAGTTGACCATTGCCTACAATCAAATTGACCACGTTCCTGTGTCGGTTGGCGCGTTGCAACAACTCAAAGTCTTTGTAGCTCAAAATAACCGCCTACAATTATTGCCGTTGGAGTTGGCTCAACTCCCTCAACTCACCGAACTCAATGTACAGCAAAATCCCTTGCAGGCACAGCCCTTGCTGCTGCAAAGTTTGCAAGAGCAAGTCGGGTTGTTATTGGTTTAATTTCTTAAAAAACCAATGCTTTAAGCCTGTCTTTGTCGTTTTCGAAAAGCGGCAGGAGGGTCGGTTGGGCGCGGGGTGAGTTCTTGTACAATAAAAAAACCATCGCTGCCCTGTTTTTGGTATAAGGGCATGAGAATAAGCCCTCCAAAAGGAGCGAGAACCGCGCCATTTTTATCGTAAGCTAAGATTTCCCCTTTCTCAATGGGATCAAAATTGTTGTAAATGCGGCGGGTAGTCATTACAAATTCATCGTCGGGCCCCACGGCGTGTACATACACCAATTTGGCCTCCAAGGGCAAGCCTTGGGAGCGATCCAATAGCAACTGGTCGTGCTTACTTTCAATATCGCGGGCATAAAAGCCGCCCACTGATTTGAAACATTGAATAATGGCAGAAACCGCGTGTTTGTGGGAGTCTTCGTCTTGGTGTTGCCCTGCCTCAAAACAAACCGCGTTCATATCCCCTTCAAAATTTTCCTTAGAAAAGTAATGCAAAGTGGTTCCTTTTAAGCCTTCCAAAAAACCGTGTAAGACGGGGGCGTGCATCGACAAACCCAAGCGGCGCGCCTCGTCGTTGGGAGCAGGAATAGAAAAAATGCCGCCGTGTGCGGTGGTGGTATGTAAATCTAAAATGACCGTGCGCGTCGGTTGATGGATACGGCGGTAATCGTCTAGCACCTCTAGGTTTGCCTTAATTTCTTGGTCTTCGGCATCGAGTTGCGCCCAATCATCGGTCGCGCGGATGTGGGCAATGGCTTCGGGCAACCAACTTCGGTTCAGATCCTTGTCCAAATAACGCACGCCTTGCTGGGCAGCTTTTACGTTGCCTTGAACAGCTACAATGGCTCCACTAAATTCAAAATTAGGATTGTCTGCATACTCTTTGTCTATGGCTTGAAACAGCTCTTGTACCGCGTCATAACCAGCGGGTTCGTTGCCGTGAATTTGCGCAAAAATCACCAATAGAGGCCCTGGTGCCTTGCCTATTCGCTCGCCTATAATTCTGTTCGGGTGCCGTTTTTCCATCATCTTCATCTATCTCCGTTTATTTAACTACTGAACCCAGTTTGTCCAAAAAAGGTGGGCTAAAGATAGGATTTTTTGAAGAATTATCCTAGGATCAGACGATCTGTAAAAGGGGAATATCGCCTGTCGTCGTCTTGATAATCGAAGCGAATTGGTTTTGGAAAGTAAGTATTTTTAGGGCTAGTGGATCTGTGTCGAGCAAGCATTACTTTTAGATTATTCTTATCCAAATACAACGTTTTTATAAAAAAATCTCCCCAGCAATGTCCGCGTGAAACTGCATCGCATTAAGAAAAAACTACAAAAAAAATTCCAACATTATGTCTAATATTGATTTAAAAGCGCTGTGGCAACAGCCTACTCCTGAGCCGCCAGCTGTTCAGACCGTCATCAATGCCGCCCAGCGTTTTCAGCGCCGAGAACTCTTGCAGTTACTCTTCACGAATATCGCATTGCTTGCGACCTGTGTTTTTATTGCTTGGATTTGGTGGTTTTATCAACCGACCTACTGGACCACCAAGCTAGGAATCATGCTAGTGATTTTTGCAATGGTTCTTTTTATTGGTTTTTCAACCACGCTACTGCCCTTATTACTAAAGGAAGACAAGCAATTGAGCAATCAAGCCTATTTGGTACTTTT
Organism: uncultured Saprospiraceae bacterium; assembly: GCA_963837355.1. Lineage (GTDB taxonomy): Bacteria > Bacteroidota > Bacteroidia > Chitinophagales > Saprospiraceae > Aureispira. The sequence goes on from CAWIMY010000003.1 coordinate 485,599, forward strand.
GCAGCAATTGGAACGACAAAAAAACAAACTACAAACTAGGATTATGACAGCCTATTTTTTGCTCTTGTCGTTGGGATTAGCCTTGTATTTCTACGAATATACCTTATTGATGCCTATACATTGGGCGCTTTTATGTTACGGTTTAACGGCGCTTTGGATCGCTTTTAATTGGTTCTATCTGCGCCCTCGCATTCTCAAAAAACAAAAAGCACAGTTATCTAAACTACAAGCACAGTTTAAAGCCCTAAAAATGCAATTTACAAGGGATTAATCAAAAACGGACTTGCTTTTTTACACTAAAAAGCTTACTTTCACCGCTAGTAACTGCGCAGCGTGGCTTTATCGTAGCTCTATGTGGTTTTTATTACTAATACCGCGTAACGGAAATTTATTACAATTTTTTAAGCGAGCCTTTTTGCAAGCTTTTTCCGCCTGTCCTCTCCTAATAGCTACGGCTATTAGGCTGCGGGAGCCGTCAAATCTTACTAAAAATCCTCTGTAAAAAACAACAATAACTTCTGTTACACGGTACTAAATACACTGTAACAGAAGTTTTCCTACAAATAACAATAGCTAAAGTAAAAGCAATTGCCACGGATTTGAATGGGCATTGCAGGGAGCTGGATAAGCGAACCGCCTTTTTGTGAGACGGTATTTTTATCTTTGATAAAAATAAAACCTCTCTTGTTTGAGCCGAAGGCGAGTTTGAGAGGTTTAGACGAGCAAAAAGGCTGTTTGCCCAGCTCCTTGCTTTAGCCCTAGCCTTTTTTGGTTACTTTTTTTGGCAATGAAAAAAAGTGACACCCAGTCTACTTAAAACAATATACCCTCTGTTCAAAAACTTCTGTTACACGGCACTAAACTATAACCTAATATTTCTTTCTAAATCCTACCGATATGGCATTCAAAAGTAAAACGACCCTTGATTCGTTTGATAAGAACAATACGTCGACTAAAACTATAGAGTTTAGCGCCCTAAAAACGCGTACCAAGGGAAGTTTCAAAAAGTTGGCGAGCCTAGAGGCGAGCACAGAAACACCTTTTCATTTGTTGTTAGATTATTTTCTAGATCCTACGGATAAGCCATTGGAGCATTTTCTAGATATTGGTACGAACCTCAAGTTGTCGAAGCAGTTCGAACAAATAGAAATGAAACCAGGCAAACCCGCAAAAAGAATGTCTGCCTCGCCCAAAGCCGCTACCCTTGGGGTCGTTTACATCAAAGAAGTTAATAATAAAAACACCATCCACTTCAAGCCTGTAGAAAAATCTAAAATTCCTGGTGGAAAATGGAATAACATCATCAAGGCTTTAAAACCCTATCTCAATGGCATACCTGCAATCGTCATCTTAGGAGAACAACTTGAAGCGTCCGCCACTGAAAACGCTGCGTCGGAGAGCCCTACCACCTCGAATGTCAAGCCAGAAACCATCGCCAAAATGGAGGATACGATGGCGAAAATGGAAGCCGAACTCAGTGCTATGGAAAAAGCATTAGGGATAACGGATCTAGAAAAAGAAGAAGAAACCACCGCCTAAATTCTAAAACAACCAAAAAAACAAGCATATATTATGGACGAAAAGGCCAGAATAAAAGCAGAACAAAAAAGAGCGAAAGCCCTTGCTAAAATAGAACAACTGAACGCTAAAATTAGCCAGTTCAGTGCCATGACGGATAAGTTTAGAGCTATCTTTCTACAAAACGATGGGGTAATCGTAGAAAAAGAACAAAAGCGTTTGGACAAAATTGATGCTCGTATTGATAAAGTACGCGCCAAAATTAGCTCTATTCGCGCTAAGATGCCCGCTTCTAGCGATAACAACCAAGATTCTACACAAATGGCCACGATTAGTAGAGAATTAGACGCTTTGAAAAGTAGATTAGAACAAATGATAGCTACCTATGGCATTGTTTAGTCCTTCTATCTTCTTACAGCAGCTATAACAGCTATTGCTATAGCTGCTGTAAGGAGTAAAGTGGCAAGTGCAACGCACCACAACAGCAAGGCACTCCCAAAGCCTTTGGACATCCTCTAAAGGGGTTCTTCTATTTCTATAAAATAATTACCTTTACGCTTGTATTGAATTAGTCTACCCTAACTCCCGTTGAGTCCTTTTACCATGCCTCCCATTGACAACTACTCTTCTGCCCAAAAAATAATGCTGGCTGCCCTCATTGCCTTGCTCTTTTCCTACGTCGCCTACCGAGCGTATCACCTCTCCTTTACCCACGACGAGAGTCTGAGTTATGAAGTAGTTCACGGAGACGACGAACAGAATATGACCGCCAACAACCACCAACTCAATACGGTATTGATGTATGTGTGCAGTAGTGTATTGGGCGACTGGGAATGGTCGTTGCGCTTGCCCAATGTGTTGGCCTTTCTGCTGTATGCGTTCTTTGTGGTCAAGCTGTTGGCGCTGTCTCCCCTTCGCTGGAGTAGCGTTTTGCTAGGGAGCGTTTTGTTGTTAGCGCAGCCATTTTTTCTAGATTTCTTTTCCTTGGCGCGCGGGTATGGCTTGGCCTTGGCCTTCTTGATGGCCAGCTATTATTATTTTATAGGCTGTATGACACAATCCTTTACCGTAAAGCAACAACTCGCATACAGTATAGGAACGGTTGCATTGGTTTTTACGGCCTGCATGGCGAACCTGTCTACCATCAATTTATTGATTGTAGTGACAGGATTACTAATAGTGCGATTTTTTTATTGCTTTTATAGAGAATCCATCCCTATTTGGCGCTATGTAGTGGCGGTAGTGTTGGGCTTGGTCATAATTTACATTCCCTTGAATCGTTTACTTTTTCTAAAACATAGAAACCAGCTCTATTACGGGGCAAAGACGTGGGCAGATAGCTATGATTCCTTGATCAAAAGCATGCTTTATGGAGTTGATTATTCAGAAACAGTCCTAATGAGTCTTTTAGGGATTACGGTGGGTATTTTTATACTAGGACTATTTACAGCACTCGCTCAAAGAAAATTATTTACTCCTTTGACCGTTCTTCTTACAACATTTTGCGCGTTGGTCATCGGCATTGAGTTAGAAAACAAACTATTTGGGGCGCTTTATCCGCTTGATCGAACAGGCTTGTTATTATTGCTCACTTGGTTACTGATGGCTTATTATATAGTTGCGGCTTGGGCTTCCCCACTAACGACTAAATTGGCTAAAGCTGTTGCATTGGTAGTAGCCATTAGCTGCTGCCTTCCACTGGGTTATCATTTCCAGCAAGGAGCTAATCTGACTTATTTCTTTTTGTGGGATTACGATGCGTCTACCAAAGATGCCCTAACGATGATTGAAGCCGATAGAACAACAGCAACCAATACTACTTTAGCGACCATTAGTACCCGCTGGTTTCTTGTGCCTACGGTCAATTATTACATCAAAACGCGCAACATTACCCTACAGCTGGCAGATAGAGAAGGTATTCGAGAAAGCACGACTTACATTTATAAAGATGAATACAAAGGCGCTGAGGTAGAAGGTTACCGGATACTCCAAGTCTATCCCGCCAGACAGGGCACTGCTCCAGCAAATCCCCGCCACAATAAAGGAAATTCGCAACAGGTATCGCTTTATCAATACCAATACCAACAATTTGGTCATTCCACCCCAAAAATGTACCTTTAACCTTTCTATACCACCTAGTAGGCAAGCTAATTTATGGCCAAAGCAAAAACATTGTCGTACCAACAAATAATGAAGGCATTGCAGCAAAAAAGCTACAGTCCCATCTATTTATTGCATGGCGAGGAGAGTTTCTACATTGATCAACTCACCAGCTACATTGAAACCCATGTGTTGGAGGACGGCATGAAAGCATTCAACCAAACCATTCTCTACGGCAAAGAAATTGATTACAAAACGGTATTGGATAGCGCGCGCCGTTACCCCGTGTTGTCCAATAAACAGGTGGTGATTATAAAAGAAGCGCAAGAGTTAAAAACCTTGGATAAACTGGAGCCCTACTTCCAGAATCCTTTAGACAGCACCATCTTAGTGCTTGCACACAAACACAAGAAGCTCGACAAACGGAAGAAATTTGCCAAAACACTCTCTAGTTCCGACAAGGTCTGTTTATTTGAGTCGAAAAGGCTTTACGACAACCAAATCCCCAACTGGATTAGTAATTTCCTAAAAGATAAAGGGGCACACATCAAGCCCGCCGCCGCGCAGTTATTGTCAGAATACTTGGGTAGTGATTTGTCTAAAATTGCTAACGAGTTGGATAAATTATTGCTCAATTTGCCGAAAGGCGCTAGCGTAGATAAACAGTTGATTCAGAAAAATATTGGAATCAGTAAGGATTTTAATGTGTTTGAATTGCAAAACTCCTTGGGCAAGCGCGACCGTTTCAAGAGTTTTTTGATTGTCAAGTACTTTATTGCCAATCCAAAGAACCATCCCTTGCCTATGATTACGGCAACGCTCTATAACTTTTTCAGCAAAGTATACGTCTGCCAAGCGCTGCTGCGCAGCAGTGACGAGGCCATTGCCAAGGCCATTGGTGCCAATAAGTTTTTTGTAAAAGATTACAAAGACGCTGCCCACAAATATACACGTCCGCAGCTAGAACGGGTGATTCATTTGCTCAAAAAATACGATTTGCGCTCCAAGGGCGTTAACAGCACCAACAACAGCACAGGCGCACTGTTGCAGGAGTTGATTGCACAGATTTTGGCGGATTAAAAGGCTTCTTATATACGTGTTAATAATTTCTCAACTGTAAGAACGCTTTGCCTAAATAATCCACTAAATCCCCAGCGGTCAAGCTTTCTTCACTGCGTTCAGCCGCGCCAATATCCCCTGCCAACCCGTGGATGTAAACCCCCAACACACAGGCCTCTAAAGAATTGTACTCTTGTGCTAGTAATCCTGTCAAAATCCCTGTTAACACATCCCCGCTGCCTGCCGTCCCCATTCCAGGGTTACCCGTAGAATTAAAATAACAGAGCCCTTCAGGAGTGGCAATACAAGTATTTGCTCCTTTTAGAATAATATACACCCCATATTCACGGGCTTTTTGGCGCTGTAACTCATTGCGTTCAAAATTGTCGTCGGCACGGCCAAACATCCGCTCAAATTCCTTGGGGTGTGGGGTTAGAATACTATTAGTAGGAACATACTCAAACCAGTCGGGGCTTTGTCCTAAAATATTGAGGGCATCGGCATCTAGTACGGTGGGTTTGTCGATGTGTTTGAGCATATAACACAAGGCGTTACGCGTACGGTTTTTCGTACTTAGGCCACAGCCGATTCCAATCGTAGAATACTTGGGCAAATCGTATACTTTCGTAAAAATAAAACGGTCTTCGTCCAAGCTCACCATTGCCTCAGGAACAGAAGTTTGCATGACCTCATAACCACAAATCGGTACGTGTACGGTGACTAATCCAACCCCCGCACGCAAGCAAGCCCGCGTTGCTAAAATCGCTGCGCCCATTTTGCCATAACTCCCTGTAATCAACAATGCATGTCCGAATACTCCCTTGTGGGCAAATTTATCGCGCTTTTTGTACAAGCGCCCCACCATTTTGGGTGTAATGTAATGAAAAGGTGTTTCTACTTGCGCCAAATATTGCGGATGCAACCCAATAGAACGGTAGACAAAATCGCCTACATAATGAAAATTTTCGGGGTATAAAAAGGCCAACTTAGGCGCTTGAAAAGTAAAGGTATAATCGGCCTCAATTGCTGCTCCTAGTGTTGGAGACTCCGTAAACACACCTGTAGGCACATCCACGGCGACAACCGTATTGTCGCATTCATTAATAAAGTGTACCATCTCTGCTAGGGTTCCCTCTATGGGGCGCGATAGGCCAGAGCCTAAAATGGCATCAATCAAAATTTCTTCAGCACCAAAAACGGGCATTTCGTCTAGTCCTTCGAGGAAACGCACTTCTATTTTTTGCAGCTTCTCCAATTGCTCTACCCGTTCCAAGTTACTTTCAAAATCTTGGGTAGTTTGGTTACTCAAATTCACAATAAAAATGGCAACATCATAGTCTAATTGTTGCAACAATCGCGCAATAGCTAGGCCATCTCCTCCATTGTTACCTTTGCCACAAAGCACACTCACCGCTGCGTATTTCTCTACAGGAAACTCTTCTAGAAACCATTCTACAAAGCTACGGCTAGCCCGCTCCATCAAATCAATGGATAAAATAGGTTCATGCTGAATGGTATAGTCATCTGCTTCGCGTGTTTGTTCGGTAGATAGAATTTTCATAACAACCTTGAATTTATAAGGGTAGTGAGAATAAAGTGCGGTTAGTTGGGCACAGGGAGCGGCTTGGCCGTTGGATCGTTGTAATCTTCATTGCCAAAAGAATAAAAAAAACGATCCCGCAATTGCAAATAAGCAGGCGTCTCTACATCGTACACTGTCAAGCTACACGTAAATAACAGGGCATCAATAATGACACATTGCAAATACAACTGTGCTTCCTCCATTTTTAGAGTCGCGCGACTGCCTTCATAAATACCTTGGCTATAATAAACGTCTTGTTGGATAATATTTCCGTCTACATCTTCTGCCAAATCTTCTACAATGGCCTCGTAATACGCAATTCTATAGGCTTTATTTTCCTGAAAAGAGGCCAACTCCGACAGGTCGGTTACGCTGCATTGAAAGCGGTATTTATTGCGTTTTAGCAAATAATCTATACGTTTTTGGCTTTTGCTACTGCGCTCTTTGGGTGTTTTTGGAAAACCAATATAATAGCCCTCGGGTAGTTGTATCAACTCCCAATTGGGTGGCAGGCGGCCTTCTTTCAACCGCAAGGTATCCTCCAAGGTAATTTCTCCCTCAATGGGCTCGTCCGTCGGTTCCTCATTCGTTGGCGTTTCACAAGCCGTTAAAAAACCGAGGAATAGCCCGATCCATAAAAAAACATAGTTCATCTGTCTAGTTGATAATTTGCGCACAAACTACAACAATTTGCTCCAACTAGCCTACAATTTTTGATATAATTCGCCCCCCTTACTAAAGAGACGATCTACTTTTTTGCTCACGGCAGGGTCAACAATCAACGGAGGGGCGTGATGGGGTTTGATGCGCGCATCAATAATCACTGCCCCGCGACAGCCCCAGTGTTTGTGCTCTATAAAACTATGCACGCCGTGTACATCATGAGATGGATTGGAACGGGTAAACGTCACCCACAAAAAATTATTTAACGTCTGGCTCACAAAATTACTGTCATCAGCGACCACAATCATTGGAATACTATCCCAATCGTAGCGCTCCAGTTGTTGTTCTAATTGTCGAATGGCGCGGGTTCCTGTTTCGGCATCGCTGTACGGCAACGACTGAATGGCCAAAATGCCTGGCTGCACAAAAACAGGATTCGAAAAGCCAATAGGCAATTCAAAATTAGCAGGCAAGGTGGTGCCAAGGGTTCGGCGTTTCAAGCCACAACAAGCAACCACCAGCTTAGACCCTGCGTTCCACCCTTCGCCCGAGTAATCTAAGGTATCAATAGTCGTTTTGGTTTGAAAGTGCAAATCTCGCGTCCAATCCACCCGCTCCAAAACATGGCGGAAATAATTGGGAATATCGTGGGCATTTAGATGGGGGTCATCGCTGTGGTCAGCAATAAATAAATACTTCGCCAAAGTCGTTTGCCCCTTGCCCAACAAGTGGTTGGCAATGGTTAGAATTTCCTCGGGGCGCTTTTCGCGAAACGGCATATACCGCTCGCTGCCAATAGCCAAAAGCAAGGGGTGCACCCCTGCCGCGTCTACAGCATTCACTTCCTTCAACCCTGGAAATTCTTGTGGGGCTAATTCCTTTACCAATTCGTGAATCAAGTAGCCAAAGTTAGAATCCTCGGCAGGTGGGCGACCGACTACCGTAAAATGCCACAAGGGATCTTTTCTATGGTACACGCTCTCCACCTTCATCACAGGAAAATCATGCGCCAAACTATAATAACCTAAGTGATCGCCAAAAGGCCCTTCAAGCTTCTTTTTATTTTTAAGGATTGTTCCTGTAATACAAAAATCCGCATCGGCCGATAAAGTATGGCCATTTCGATTAAAATAACGAAAGCGGCGACCGTTGAGCAAGCCTGCAAAGGTTAGCTCTGATAGATTCTCGGGCAATGGCATAATGGCCGAAAAGGCATTAGAAGGCGGGCCACCCACAAAAACCGACACACGAAACGGCTCCTCCGATTGGTTGTAAGCGGTGTGGTGAACGCCAATGCCTCGGTGCAGTTGGTAATGCAAGCCAATTTCTTCATTGGGAATGTAATCATTGCCCGACAACTGAATGCGGTACATCCCCAAATTGGATTTCATAATATCGCGCGAGTGGGGGGCTTTAGAAAACACCTGTGGCAAGGTCACAAAAGCCCCACCATCCATGCCCCAAGACTTGACCTGCGGCAGTTGACTAATGGTGGTTTTTCCGTATAGAATAGGTTTGCGCCAAGCTTTCTTAGGCAAACCATTCAAGGCGGTAAAAGGCGTTTTGAGATAACGAAACGGCTGCTTGAGCAACTGAATGGGATCAATTTTGAGTTCGATTACTTTTTGAACCGCGTCTAACGTATGGCGAAAGATGAAACGGGTTTGTTCGGGCGTTCCGTAGATGTTAGAGATCGCCTGAAAAGGGCTACCTTTGACCCGCTCAAAGAGGATAGCGGCCCTTGGGCATCGCGTACACGGCGGTGAATTTCGGCCATTTCCAAATCGGGATCTACTTCTGTTTTAATACGCAATAAGCGACCATTTTTTTCTAAATCCTTAGCGCAATCTCTTAAACTTTTATAACTCATGCTCGTTGTTTTGATACTACTGGGCGACTTTTTTTTGATGCTGCCTTGAATTATGACTAACAGCCAATTGACATTTGGGTTTGCTAAGATGAAGAGAATTTGTTGCCAATGAAAGGCGAGCTGCTTATTTACTTTTGGTATAAATTAATAAAAAGAGCTTTTTTTCGGAACGCGGGTTATCCGCTCCTTTAATTAACTATCTAACCCGCGCAAAAAGTCGGTATTGCGAAAAGCCCTAGACAATCAATAAAATAAGGCATGGAATTAAATTACAAAGTTTTTGGACAAGGACACCCCGTCGTCATTATACACGGTTTATTTGGCACATTGGACAACTGGCAAACGGTTGCAAAGAAGCTCAGTGAACATTTTATGGTGTTTATCATTGATTTGCGCAACCACGGACGCTCTCCCCATTGTGAGGAGTTTAGTTACCAACTCATGGCCAAGGATGTGCAAGAGTTTATGGAAAAAAATTGGTTATATGAAGCGCATGTAGTCGGCCATTCTATGGGGGGCAAGGTAGCGATGCAGCTCGCCAGCGAGCACCCTGATATGATTAGTAAATTGGTGCTGGTAGACATGGCTCCCAAGCAATACGAAGGTAGCCACGAAGAGATTTTTCAAGCCATGTTTGCCCTCAATTTGGCGACATTAGCCTCGCGCAATGAAGCCGATGAGCTGATGCGCGACAAAATTCCTTCTTACGGCGTTCGCCAATTTCTCATCAAAAGCCTGAGCCTAAACAAGGATACCCAACAGTACGAGTGGAAGTTGAACTTGCCCGTGATTTATAAAAACTACAACCATATTCTCAGTTACAATCCGCTTTATCAAGCCTATGAGGGCCCTACACTTTTTATCAAAGGAGAAACCTCGGATTACATCCTATTGGAAGAACTGGAGGATTACCGCCGCTATTTTCCTGCGGCTACCATAGAAATCGTATTGCAAGCAGGACACTGGGTACATGCGGAGCAGCCTGCGCGCTTTTTGGAGGTGTTGACGAAGTTTTTGCAGGCGGAGGAGTAGAGGTTGTTTTGCTTGGTTAGAACTTTAAGCAATCTCCTAACTATAAGCAACGCGCTCAGGAGCAAAGCGACCTAAAAGTTTTCCCTCTAAAAACAGTTAAAAGTTGTTTAGGAAACTGCAATGTCTCGCACGTTGAAGTTTTACTAAACAACTTTTTTTATTCGCCTTAGCCCGTTTGCCCTTGAACAAAGCTTTGCGTCGTGTCGTTGCAAGAGAACAAAAAGGATAAATTAGCTCTTTGCTCGAAACCATTTTCCCTATTTTTACTGTTATGAAAATGTCCTTCTTAGCTATTTATCAAGGGTTTTAGCCTATTTATAGACAACATTTGCTGCATTAAAGGGTCTTCGATAATAATACTGGCAGAAATCTTGTTTATGTTAAGTAACTAAGTATCTATTCACTGCTTCTCTGAGAGCATTCTCAAGATCAAACACTACATGAAAACAATTGTCCGACATATTTTGATAGTACTCGTTTTGGGTGTAGCGCTGCTGTCGGATGCCGCTGCACAAGAAACTTATACCGATCACAAACCCCAGTATCGCAAGTGGCAAGATTCTTATATCTTGGACAAAATAGAGTACACCAGTAGCCGCACTATTTTTTACTTTCGTTTTGTATGCAAGAGCGGCAAATATACCAACGCTATTTTTTATCCTCCAGGAGGTGAACATCCTTGGTACATCAAAGGGAGAAATGTCAAGAAAAATTTTTACTTGAAAGAAATTCGCAATGTGCGGCGTAATGGGGTGTTGATGAAATCTCGAGTGCGAAATACTCCCTACAGTATCAATGCGTTAGAAGGCGGCGACTATACGGTGTTTAGCTGTGAAGTACACTTTGAGCGCTTTCCAAACGACCTCAAAACAGCAGATTTGATTGAAGGCAGAGGACAAGAGTATAACAAAAACCATTTCAACTGCTTCAATATCAAGCTAAAAACCTCAGACGATGATGATTTAGGCTCTAGCCGAGATAGTGATAAAAAGGTGGATGAATTTGAGAAAAAGTACAACATCAGTTCTAAAAAAGTGAATGAAGCTCCCAAGAAAAAGCCCAAACCCAAACCCAAACCTGAGCCAGAACCCGAGCCTGAGCCAAAACCCGAGCCCGATCCCGAGCCAGAGCCAATTGAAGAAATAGCACCAGAACCTGAGCCAGAAGCCAGAACCTGATCCAGAAGATTACCCTTATTCAGTCAGTTTGATCAGTTCTAGCAAAGCCATTAAATGCGGAGAATTGTTGGTCTTGGATAAGTTGAAATTCCACGACAACACCACCCAATTCAAAGGCATGATCGCTGCTCGAAGAACCGTAAATTTGATTTTTCAATACATGAAAGACAACCCTTCTTCTACCTTGACGCTGTATGGACATACTGATATTTTTGGCCCCAAAGAGCGCAATATGGAGCTGTCAAAGTCACGGGTAATCAAAATTCAGCGCTGGCTAACGATGTATGGTATTCATCCGCGACGCATTAGTTACGAGTGGTTTGGCCCCGAGCAGCCACTGAACCCTGCGGGAAGTCCCATTAATCGACGCGTAGAGGTGCTGCTGCATTGTGAATAGACTATCGGGTCTGTTGCTATTTCCCACGTTTTTTTGCTCACTTACAACTCCAATGATGAATAGATTTTTCTTGCTAATTACCTATTTTTTAAGCTTTGCTCTATTGGCGCAAGCCCAAAATAGCGAACGTCAATATACCGACCATAAGCCTGAATACCGCAAGTGGCAGAATTCCTATATTTTAGATAAAATAGAATACCGTCCCGACGCGACTATTTTCTTCTTTCGATTTATTTGTGATAATGCTGTGTCAGGCGGGGCTATTTTTTATCCTCCTGGTGCCCGCGATGCGTGGTATCTGAAAGGCGTAGATGTAGAGCGTAATTTTCCCTTAGTGGCTGTTAAGAATATTCGTAGAGATGGTATTTTAATTAATAAAGAAGTCAAAAACGAAGTCTATAACAGCTTACCTTTGAGCTTGTCAGGCTATACTATTTTTAGCTGCGAGGTGCATTTTGGGGCGCTGGACAACGAAGTAAAAGTCGCTGACCTAATTGAGGGCGTTGGGCAAGAGTACAACCGCCGCCACTTTAACTGTTTGAAAATAAAACTCAAAACTTGGGACGACGAAACCCTTGGCAGTGAAGACGATAGCCGCGAAACTATTGCTTCTTTTGAAAAGAAAACGGGCAAGTCTACCCTCCCTCCTGTCGAAAAAAAACCGATTGCTCCTGTTGAGCCGCCTGTCGTCGCCCCCACGCCTAGCCGCGAATCAGTTAAAGAATATACGCCAGGTAAAAAATACCTACGAGACTCGGATGACTTAGTTTGTAATGAAATCTTGATCTTAAGCGGTATCCATTTTCAGGATAACAGCACCGAATACCGAGGTATTATTGAGGCACGTAAAACAATGTATTTGTTACTTCGGTACCTCAAAGAGCATCCAAAAGCTACCCTCACGCTCTACGGCCATACTGATATTTTTGGTTCTGAAGAAGAAAACATGGACTTGTCTAAGGCACGAGTTTTTAAAGTGCAACGCTGGTTGAGTATGTACGGAATCAACCCCAAACGGATTGATTGCCAATGGTATGGCCCCCAAAAACCATTAGAGGCCGCAGGAAGCCCTAAAAATAGACGGGTAGAAGCACGGTTAAATTGCTAAGAGCAACATTGTAAATCGGCATTGGGTATTTAATTACTTATTATTGGGCGACGGTTTCGCGGCTGCGAGTCTGCCCGATGCGCACTTGGGAATTACTCTCAGGGCGTTCTAGAATGCCTAACTTTAGCAATAGGGCGGCAAATTCGCAGGCTGGATCGTTTTGGAGCTCTTGCTGAATCATTTGACTAAAGCTACTTTCGGTGACCCGCTCGTACAAGGGATCTTCTAAATCTATTCGATCCATCGCCTGTTCCATTTTATGTACACAACGATTGGCTAAACCTGTGCTTTGCTTGAATTGGGTCGCCTGCTCCTGAATGCGAAAAATTAATTCGGCGGGCAAACGCTTCATATAGCGTTCTAGATCTTGGGGTTCGTTTTGTAATTGATAACGAACCATGCGCACCATCGCTTTTTTAACGTCCTTGTCCAGTTCACTGTACGTTTCCTCTACACAATTACAAAATTGATCGGCAACGGCTTGCGCACGCACTTCGGGGCTTTGCGCCACGAGCATCGTTGCGCCAAGTAGTCCCATTATTAGCATAAACACTACTTTCATACACTACTGGTATTTTTAGACCAACTGTTCAGAACATTGGTTTCTTGATTGGGGGGAGAGGTGTTGTGTGTCTATAACTGGGAAGGTGTACTTCTAAAAGTAGTATTTTAAAATCGTTCTCCTGTGTTTTTGTTCTTAAATAATGTAAAAAAATCTAGAAAGTACAATGCTTTTATAGAAAACTGGTTGCTTTGTTGACTCTGTAGCATAGTTGCCATATTGTCTAGGTAATCGTAATTGGGTTCGCTGCCGTATTGAAAGATCGCATTTTTCCAAACAATGTTTAATTCTGATCCTGGAGCAAATCGCCATCGGAAAATCAAATCGACATTGAACGTATTGTAATTGGTATCGTGTTCGCCCGTATAATTCAACGGCTCCATATCTCCCCCTTCGCCCAACGCAAAGAAATCGCCATAGGTAACGATTGCCCAATAGTGGCGCATCCGAAAACTCAACGAAATCAAATCGGTAAACAGATAATTAGCAGAAATAGAGCTGATTAAATCCTGTCGGGCACGACTCCCAAAGATAACTTGGTCAGGGCTGCCTGCAATGACCTGTTGGGCCACATACCCCAAACTATTGCGGCGCACCGTAAAGTCTGCCTCTGCCACCATATTAAAGTTGTCGCTAAAGCGAATCAAGGGCTTCAAACTACCACCAATAACATCCGAGCTTTGCCAAGCGGCATCTTGTGACCAAAAACGGCGGTAACTCACATCGCCATCTAAGGCAAAAGCCTTTCGATAATCACTTGAAAACCAAAACCCCAAGCGCGACCATGTCGGTTTGCGCCAAGCACGGCCCGGCACTCTCGCCTCAAAATAATCCACGTAGCCCAAGGGTTCTACCCTAAAATCTGCTCCTATCGACAGGAAATTACGCAACGTAGCGCCCCACTCTCCTCCTACCTGAATACGGGTGAACGCAGCAGGCGTATGCAACATTTCGTGCGATAAATCCAAGCTCGACCACATTCTCAAAATATAGCCAAAGGGCTCGTAAATATTGTACCCTACCGCAGCGATGCTACTGATATAATTGGTACGCCCTACAAAGCCCAAATCGTTGATGTTGTAATCTGGACTAAAGGCCAATTGGCGCAAGCTCGCGGTAAAGTTGCCACTAAATTTTCTGACGCTCAAATCATAGCGATAACCACTTTGGTAGGTCTCGCTGTGCTGCTCTTCATCTAAAAACCGATGGCTCATCGCCGCGCTTCCCTGTACTCCGTACAAGTTCTTTTTGTCGGCTACTTTGAATTCCGTACCCGTTGCCAATGCATCTGTAAAGCCTCCAAAACGCAAAACAGAGGTATTGACCAAACTCACATAGGAGTGCTTCCAAAACTGCTGATCGACTACCAATACATTGTAATTGGTAAAGGATTCTGTTTCATAACGGCGCTCATCCCCTGTATCCTTGTTGCGAATTTGAGCAAAAGAAGGAGCGGTCACCGCATTAAACAAGCCCAATCCTAGGCCTTTTTTGGTACGACCTGATACTTTGAGTGCATTGATGAGATAAGGGCGTTCTGGGTTTTTGATAAGTTCTTCTTGCTGGAAATCAAACTCTTGGTAAGCGGTATTGTAGCGCGCAGGACGGCTGCCAATTCGACGCGAGTAAAATAAGTTGGCGCGGCTAAACAACTCTACCCCTTCCGTAAAAAACGGACGACGCTCATCGTAGTAAATCTCAAACGGACTTAGATTAAACACCAAATTATCCGACTGCACATCGCCAAAATCGGGCACCAACGCGACATCTAAGGTAAAACTTTCGTTGATGCCGTATTTCATATCCGCCCCTGCCGAAAAAGCGGGCGACCAAGTATGTTCACCAGTGACATCGTTGTACGCATGGTTGAGATAGCCTGCCAAGTAAGGCGTAAAAGAAAGCCGTACAGGTGGTTTAATTCGTTCAATGCCTGTCAATAACCCCTGTTGTTGCACTTCATTAGGCTGCAAAGGATCGACAGCACTCCAAAATAAGTTTTGGCGGGTGCGGCGAATGTTGCGGCGGAAATTGATCCCCCAAGTCTGTTCTTCGCTCTTGGGAAAACGCAACTGAGAATAGGGAATTTCCATTTCTACCGCCCAGCCCAACTCGTCGATTTTAACCGCACTTTTCCAAACAGCATCCCAAATTTCGTCCCCTGCATTGGCATCAATTTGTACACCTGCCGCCGTAACCATAAAGGTAAAATCCGTTTGTTGGGTATACATTCCGTCAATATTGACCGCAAACATATCGGCATTGACGCTGTTTTGCGCATCGCGAACACTCAATTGGCGCAAAATACTATCGGGAGCAGTATCATAAAGACGCGCACCAATATAAATGCCTTGAGTCGTGTAGACCACCTTAACCAAGCTTTTTTGCGAAGCCGCGCGGCCTGGATTAGGAGAGTTCTCCACAAAATCCGTTGCTCCTTTGGCCAATTCCCAGACAGCATCATCCAATACGCCATCTACTTTGGGCGGTGTTGTGGTGTATAAAGCTTGCAACGTGGGGCGGCCAGTGGTATCAATTTGCCCGTAGAGGCAGGGCGTAAAAAATATTCCTAGTAGAATACAAAGCAGCGAAGCGAAGAGTAATGGTTTCACAAATAGACTAGTTTTACCTTATAAAAGTAGAATAGGGCGGCTTTAATGGAGGGGAAGTGGGTAGGCCATTTTAAACAGCAACAGGTGCCTTGATACCGGGATGAGGCGTGTAATTTTCCCAGCTAATGTCTTCGTAAGTAAATTCAAATAAATCCGTCACCGCAGGATTTAAACGCAGCGTGGGCAATTCTTTGGGAGCACGTTGCAACTGCCGTTCGACTTGTTCTTGGTGGTTGTTGTAAATATGGACATCACCAAATGTGTGAATAAAATCTCCCACTTCTAAGCCACAGACTTGCGCAATGAGGTGCGTCAACAAAGCATAAGACGCGATGTTAAAGGGTACGCCTAAAAAACAATCGGCACTGCGTTGGTACAATTGACAAGACAACTTACCTTCTGCTACATAAAATTGAAACAACGCGTGGCAAGGAGACAAGGCCATATCGGGCAAATCGCTCACATTCCAAGCACTCACCAACATACGGCGAGAGTTGGGGTTGGTTTTGATGGTCTCCACGACTTGTTGAATCTGGTCAATGGTTTCGCCATTGGCTCCTGTCCAACTGCGCCACTGCTTGCCATAAACAGGGCCTAATTCTCCGTTTTCGTCTGCCCATTCATTCCAAATGCGCACACCGTGTTCCTGTAAATAGGCAATATTTGTTTCTCCTTTCAGAAACCACAACAGCTCATGTACCACACTCTTTAAGTGAATTTTTTTGGTCGTCACCAAAGGGAAGCCCTTTTGTAAATCAAAGCGCAATTGATAACCAAAAACGGAGCGAGTGCCTGTTCCTGTACGGTCGCCTTTGTCCGTGCCCTCCTCTCTGATGTGTCGCAGTAAATCCAAGTATTGTTTCATCCCTTTTGGTGCTTGATGTTGATAAGAGGCCGCAAAATACCGCTTTTTCAAGGAAAATAGGCCTTTGACCCCTTAAACAATTCCTAAAAATGGAAAATCAGACAACTTTTAGACGAGGACAAGCTAGCGAACGACTAAGTCTTTTTGTAACTAAAACATGAAAACAAAGTAGGAAAAACATCTACAGAACACGCTACTAACGGTGCTTTCTATCAGTACTAGAAAAAGAACCGTAGTACTGAAATTGGTAAAAGAGCAAAGAGACATGAGGAGTTGCGGTGTAGCCAAACATCACGAAATAAAAAAATCATTAGATCAGATTAGTGACGAAAATAAAAAGAGCTATCAGAACTTGAAAGTCTTAAATGATGAAATTGGGAAAAATCTCAATTCGTCCATAGAAGAACTGAGAAAGGAAAATCGTCCGTTCTATTTAGATTTTGAGAAAGTTGTGAGAATTAAGCTTGAAGAAAACAAATCAGAAATCAAACAACTTATCGAAAGTGAGCGATTAAAAATTAAAGAGATAATTGATAATAAAGTAGATAAGCAGATCGATTTATTAAATCTGTACCATAAAAAGACAAGTAATCTGGTCTTAATTTTTGGGATTATTTTAGCTGTCTTACTGATTGGCATACTTGTAAAACAGTTCATTTAAATTGAAGCATCAGCACTGAACAATGGCTATGTGTCAAGTCTCCTAACCTCGCTCTGTACCTTGCTTGAATTTGTTGCGTACCGTCACCTTAACGCCCTAACGCTAAACAATACCCAAGCTCTTGAACTCCTGAAACCAAGCCCGTTGCTGTCCCCCTTGTAGCCAGTCGCGCAAAATAGTCGCGTAAATTTGACGAAAGTCCACTTTAAACCCTAAATCGCCCTTTTGGAGTTGTTGCAAGTTCGGCCCCTCATTGTAGAAGCCTTGTTTTTTGAGTTTGCCCCCCATCAAGTAAACATTGTTCGCTGCGCCGTGGTCGGTTCCCCGACTGCCATTTTCAGCGACCCGCCGACCAAATTCCGAGAAGGTTAAAACAAGCGTATTATCCCACAAACCCTGTTTTTTGAGATCTTGCACAAAGGCCGACACTGCCGCGCTGTACTGCTTAAACAGGCGGTCTTGTTGAGCGGGCTGGTTGACGTGGGTGTCAAAGCCGCTCATGTTGGCGTAGTAAATTTGGGTGTCGCTACCGCCCACCATTAAGCTGGCAATTTGTTGCAAGGCACCGCCCAAGTTCCCTTTGGGATAGTCGCCTGTTGTTCGTTTAAAATCACTTTTTTCTTGTAAATAATCGGCAGAACTGAGGGTTTCCCCCAGTGTTTTGTAAAGGTAATTAACCGTTTCTTCTTCGTGCTCGTGCTGGTGCTCCACCAAAGCGCGTAAGATGGGATTTTTAGTGGTGCTGCGCAATTGGCGAATGTTATTGGTAGCAAAACCGCGCGCCTCTTCGCCTTTGAGCGCCAAGCTCAACGTATCGCTGAGTTCTAGCGCATGGTGCGCGCTGTGGGATTGGTGGTCCGAAGTAGCGCCCTAGCCAACCTGTCGATAAAAATTCCTCGGCGTTGCTGCCTGTTTGCCAAATGTCCATCGAACGAAAATGCGAGCGGTCGGGATTGGGATAGCCCACATTATTCACCACACACAAATCGCCTTGGTCGTATAGCGTGCGCAAAACCGCTAATGCTGGATGAAAACCCAATTGTGCATTGGCGCGCAGCACTTTGTCGGCGGCGATGCCGATGTTTGGTCTATTTTTATAATATAAATCGTTGGTGTACGGCACCACTGCATTGAGGCCATCGTTGCCCCCTGACCACTGAATCACGACCAATTTACGGTCGCTGGCAGCAAGGCGTTGTGGCGCGGAAAAAGCTTGTAAAAATTGCGGCATCCAAAGGGTACCTGCTGCCGCTAAACTGCTATGTTGAACAAATTTTCTACGAGATAATTTCATTGTTTTTCTTTTTTTGCGACTATTCTTTTGATGGGATAGTTGTTCTACTAGCGCCTATTTTTGTGCAAAAGCAAGGTTGTTATCCCTCCTAGCACACTTGATATTCGGGCAAACTCATCAGCACCAGTACCCGCGTTCTAAAACGGTCTTCTGTGCGGCTTTTGATCCAGCGCTCCCACTCTTCGGGTAGGGTTTTGATGGGTGTTGCTAATAGATAAGCTTTCAGCGCCTCAGCCTGTTCATTGGCCTTGGTCGAAGAAAAAGCTTTTTCTAACACCGCAATATTGTTGCTAATACTGAGCTTATTAAACCGTCCTCCCTGCTCCCGCTCTGGCTGATCGGGTAAGGTAATGGACAACTCTTTTTGTTTGAGCAAAAACGCCGCGAGATTGAGGCGTAGCAACAACGTGGCATTGTCAATCCAGCCCTTGCCACTCGTCCAGCCCGCTACATTGGGCGGCTGAAAAAGCACTTGCCCCAGTGCGCGTTGTGGTAAAATAACGGCCTTTGGCTCTTCAAATTTGACCTGTAGTGTTTTGGCAATGCCCACCATCAATTCGATGGGTGATTTGATACGGTTGCCCACATTCTCTGCGGCATAAAACCATTCACTGTCCAATAAATAACGCATAGTAGTGGCGATGTCGTAGTTGCTTTCATACAAGCGACTGGCCAATGCTTCAACGGCTTTTTCGTTCGGCTTTTCGTTGACAAAATAGCGGTAGAGCTTGCCCGCCAAAAAGCGAGCAGTCTGTCGATCTTCTAAAATAAAATCAATAATATCGTCCCCATTCCAGTTGCCTGTTCGCCCCATAAAGGTCTTAGCAGCACTATCGTGCTGGCGGGTATTGAAATTGAATTCGCCTGTAAAACGGTTGGCAAACCAACCTGTAAACGCTCTGGCTGCCGCTTTGACATCTTGCTCGGTGTAGTTGCCGCGTCCCAAGGTAAAGAGCTCCATCACTTCTCGGGCGTAGTTCTCATTGGGTTGAGCCTTGCGATTTTGTTGGTTATTCAAATACAAAATCATCGCGGCATCTTTAGAAATGGCCAACAGTAAATCCCTAAAGTTACCCAATGCATATTTTCGGAGGGTGGTCAGTTGCTGCGCCGCAAAATCAACGCGCTTGGGAGCACAAGCAAAGTGCCCATGCCAAAACAACGTCATCTTCTCTAATAGCGTATTCTCCTCTTCCTGTATCAGTTGACGCATCCAATTGAAATTGAGCTGTGGAATAAGCTTGCGCAAATCGCGGGTGGCTTGCTGGCGATCCTTCTTGTTCATCGCCTGAAATTCTGTTGGTGTAGGCAACTTAAAATGAGGCACTTCAATTATTTTTGGCGTTTTTTTAGCCGCTTCAAATAAATTGTTGATTACTTTGCTGAGGGGTTGTCGGCGCAAGCGCTGGTAGGGTGCTGGAGCCAATCCAAATCCTACACGGCGGTAGAGATGTTGTATCTTTTCTTCGTTCGTCATCGTCAAATCTTGTTAGTCAGAAAGGAAGGAGCATTGCCTATTAGATGTTATTTGAGGTAGAAGGTTTAATGTCCGCCTTGTTTTTTTGTTAGAAAGCGTATATTTTCGTAATCTTCTTACACTACCAAAACACTTCGCTTCTAGCTAAACCAAGTTGCCTGCAACGCTGTTAAAGGGAAGTAGGTCACGTGCTTTTCTATTTTACTTAAGCTTATTATCATTATGTCAAACACACCTTTTGATCCCAATAGTTACGCTCTAAAAAACGGTAATTTCATCGGTTTACCTTATAATAAACTAACGGCGCAGGTCATTTTGTTGCCTGTTCCTTGGGAAGCCACGGTATCTAGTTCCACAGGCACCAGCAAGGGCCCCGAGAATATCCGCGAAGCTTCTTACCAACTGGATTTAATGGATTGGGATGTCCCTAAAGCTTGGGAAACCAAAATTTTTATGCCGCCAACTGCCCCCCAAGTTAGTAGTTGGAGCGAGCAAGCCCGCCAATTCGCCGCGCAACACATCGAGGCGTTGGAAGAAGGACAGGAAATTGATCCTGAGTGGGCAGAGGCAGTAAATAAACACTCAGAACTGCTAAACGATTGGGTCTATCAACAAACCAAAAGTTATCTAAAAAACAACCAGTTGGTGGGTCTAATTGGAGGCGAGCATAGCGTGCCCTTTGGCTACCTAAAAGCCTTGTCCGAGCAGTACGAAGAATTTGGAATTTTGCAGTTAGATGCCCATGCCGATTTGCGGGTCGCTTATGAGGGCTTTGAGTATTCCCACGCCTCTATTTTTTATCAAACACTAGAGCAACTGCCACAGGTCGTTCAATTGACACAAGTGGGGTTACGAGATATGGCACCTTCAGAATTGGAGTATGCCCAAACGCAATTGCGCCGTGTCCAGCAGTTTTCGATGGCCTATATTCGCCGACAGCTGTTTATTAGCCACGATTGTTTTAAGGAAATTTGTGACGATATTGTGGCGACGTTACCGCACTACGTTTATATTAGTTTTGATATTGATAGCTTAGATCCCTCGTTGTGTCCTAGTACGGGCACTCCTGTTCCTGGTGGCTTGAGTTTTTGGGAAGCGCAATACCTGTTGTTTAAAGTCCATGAAAGTGGCCGTCGCATCATCGGTTTTGATTTGTCCGAAGTCGGCAGTGGTTCAGAATGGGATGGTAATGTTGGGGCGCGCATGGCGTACAAATTGGCTATTTTGGCGCAAGCCTCGCAAAAAAACAGCCCACCCGAGTAAGCGTAACCGTTCGTTTTTGCCCTCGTATATAATTAATGGAAGCTAGCCAACCCTTCCCCTTCAAACAAAGAACCATGTTTACTGTACACGGCCATCGCGGCTGCCGCGCTTATCTTCCTGAAAACACCTTACCCGCGTTCTTCCGAGCAGCAGAGTTAGGTTGTCATGCCTTGGAATTGGATGTTGTCATTACCAAAGATAAACAAGTCTTAGTCTCGCACGAGCCGTGGCTCAATCACGAGATTTGCCTCAGCCCAACAGGCCAAGTCCTTACGCCTGAAGAGGGCAAAAACTACAATTTGTATGCGCTGACCTACGCAGAAATTCAGCAGCTCGATTGTGGCAGTTTGGGGCACCCGCGCTTTCCCGAGCAGCAGGGAACCCGCTGCTATAAGCCTTCGTTGGCGGATACCATTCAAGCGATGGATAAATACTGTGCTGAACGGGGTTTGTTGCCAATTCATTTTACCATTGAAGTCAAGCGAGAGCCCGAGGGGGATGGGATTTGGCACCCTGCTGCCGAAGAATTTGTCTTTCTAATTGTAAAAACCCTTCGAGATAACCATGCCCTAGATCGAGCAATTGTACAATCCTTTGATATAGAGTGTTTGCAAGTAGCCAAACGCTTGGCTCCTGAGCTGCGCCTCTCCTACCTAACCGATGACGCACGGCCCTTGTCAGCGTTGTTGGCGCTGTTAGATTTCTTTCCTGGACATTATGGCCCCAATTTTAAATACATCACTGAAGCGATGATGGCTGAAGCCAACGCCCTTAATTTAGCGGTCATTCCTTGGACGGTCAACGAAACAGCCGACATTGCTCGATTAATGGATTGGGGAGTAGCGGGCTTAATTTCCGATTATCCCAAGCGGGTATTAACGGCTTTGCGCCAGCGCCAACAAGCACAATTGACTAGGCAGGATCTGCCTGATAGTTATTTTTAATGTGCTCTATCAACTCGTCCAATTGCCAAGCATCGGCCAAGGCATACTCACCAATGTGGGTACGGCGTAGCTTGGTCAAATAAGCGCCGTTATCCAAGGCTCTTCCCATATCGTGCGCTAAGGAGCGAATGTACGTCCCCTTGCTGCACTGAACTTCAAAATCTACTTCTAGCGTCTCGCTAATAGCGGGCAAGATAAATCGGTCAATGGTCACTTGGCGAGACTTTATTTCCACGGTTTTGCCCGCTCTTGCTTTTTTATACAAAGGCTGGCCATTTACTTTGATGGCAGAAAACATGGGCGGCACTTGTTCAATCTCGCCTATGAACTGTGGCAAAACAGCTCTTATTTTTTCGGGCGTTAAAGCACTGGTGTCAAAACGCTGGTCGATTTCTGTTTCGGCATCATAGGACGGGGTAGTTGCTCCCAACTGGAAACGACCATCGTAGACCTTGTATAGGGCTTGGTAATTGTCTATTTTCTTAGTGAATTTTCCTGTGCAAAGAAGGAGCAAGCCTGTAGCCAATGGATCGAGTGTCCCAGCATGCCCCACTTTTATTTTGCGAATGCCCAAGGCTTGTTTGAGTGCATAGCGCACCTTATTAACGACATCAAAAGAAGTCCATTCTAAGGGTTTATCAATCAATAACATGGCTCCTGCCTGAAAATCGTACTGCTGCATAGGTCACTTATGAAATTTGTCAAGGAAAAATCAAACGACCAAAGATAGCGTTTCTAGGCTTTATTGCTCTATGTACGAGGATTTAATCTTCGCAATCTTGACCATGCGTTCCTCTTCGGCGTTGCCAATTAGCTCCCTATTAGGCGTATAGCCCACTCTACTAAAAATATACAACTCTGGCGTTACCTCGTAATATTCGCCGTCATAGCCATTTACTCGATTTTCATCCGTACTTTCGGTTGGCCGCAAGGAAGAAACCCCTTTGTACTTCAATAGGTTTTCGCGCTCGTAGGTAATCACTTCACCCGAAGGTTCAGGCTTTAATAGTTTAAAGTCAAAATCTTTGAAAGCGCCTGTAGGGTTAGCAACAATTTTGGCCAATGAAACATCAAAATTGGCAGGGACTTCGTAAAACACTTCTTGAATACTATCGCGATCAATGGTTTCTAACTTCGAAAAAGCCGTATAAATAGGATCATCGGGCAGACTGGTTAAATATTGATAATGGTACATCCAGTGCCCATCTTTATTGGCATCTCCCACGGGAAGCCGATACAACATAACGCTGTCTTTGCCCCCATTGACCAACCAAGGGGTGTACTCTCCCTCGGCAGCGCCTTCATCTCTATTGTAATGTACAAATTGCCCACAAAGCATGGCTTTGAGCCTTGGAACGGTTCCTTTGATATTTTCGTAGCTACTCCGTTGACGCACATCATCCCCGTAGGACAACAATCCATCTTTTGCTTTATTCTTACTTGTGGTCGCGTCTTTTGTTCCACCACAGGCCATTATAATAGCAACAAGGCCATTAAACCACTAACAAAAGTGTTCTTTTTCCAATTTCCTACGCTGCTCATGAGGCTTTTTTTTGAGGATTATCATTTTTATGTAAGAGAGGTATTTATGCTCTTTTTTGTGGAAACGCTGCTTCTTAGCTGGATTTTAGGCGCTTTATAGAATACTTCTTCCTATTTCATTTTTTTAGTTGGTAGAATACCTTTTTTAATTTACTAAAATATCTGCTAAGTTGCTGAAAAAGTGAGGATAACTTTACAAAAAGGGACTTCCTTTTAACAGGGTGTATACGCTATAACGCGTGATCTATTGACTAGAAAGCAAGCTTCCTAATAATAAAAAACAGCTTACCCTTGACGTACCCACCAAAAAATAAGAGCAGTACCAAGGATAAGCTGTTTCAAAATAAAATAAGTCGGTCAAGATAGGGCAAGAGTAAGTTTCTAACGCTCAAAGTATTCATTCATCACCCTCGCCTCTTTTACCAGACGTTCGCCCCGTGTGCGGGCAATAGGCTCTTTATCTCTAGTATAATAGGCGATCCCAAATTGGTATTGTTCAGGTGTCACCGAATAATAGTCAGCATCGAAGCCCCCTTGTCGCTCTTCTGCTTTGGAGTTGGTTTTGCGCAAGACAGAGATACCCTCGTACTTCAAGGGCGTTTTGCGCTCGTAATAAACGACCTCTCCTGTTTCTGCCAGTTTTAAATTTTCAAAGTCAAAATTCTTGAAAATTTCTTGTGGTTTTGCTAATATTTCAGGAATAGTTGCGGTAAATGTTTCGGGGACTTCGTAATAGACGGCGACAATGCTGTCGCGGTTGATTTCAGTCATTTTGGAGAAATAAACATAGACAGGTTCATTGGGCAAACTGGTCATGTATTGATAATGGTACATCCAATGCCCTACTTTATTGGGTTCTCCAACAGGTAGTTGATAGACCATTACGCTATCTTTTCCCTCATTAACATACCAAGTACTATACACTTCTCTTTTGGGATCAGCATTGGTGTTGTATTGCACAAATTGGCCAGACAGCATGGCTTTTAGTCTAGGAATATTACCTTTGATATTTTCGTAAGCTGCTTTATCTTGTACTTGATCGTCAAACAATAACAGCACATTTTTTCCTTTTTTTGTCTTAGTTTTGCTGGCGCTAACCTCCTGTAGCTTTTCTTTGGGGCCAACACAAGCCATAAAGTAAGTAATAAAGAAGAGGAGTACGAGTACGATAGAGGAGTTACGGATGGTGGATAGTTGGTACATATACGGGTAAGTTGTTAAAAACTGGTAATAGATTAGACAGCCCTTTTTTTTTGATAAAGGTGATTTAGCAAGGGTATCTTTTTTGAGGTTTACTAATATAAAAAATTAAATCGGGTTCTACTGCTTCCTTGCAAAACAAGTTTCAAAAATCATTTAATTAACAAAAAAAATACAAGCAGAACGTTGGAACTCGCTAATTATAAAACACTATTTGTTTTATAAAAAAGTATACGCTGCCGCTGTTTTGCTGATAAAGCAGGAATAAAGACGCACAAAAGTGACACATTTTGTTCCTTTTTTGTGAAAATTAAAACAAAAAGTTGTACCTTTGCGATCCAACTAAAGGAAGGCAATTAATAAGAAAAAGGCTTCTTTTTGTTGACAAAAGTTAGCTAACACGCAACAAAACAAGCTATAACAGCTATAATTATAGTATAATGGAAGATAACAATAACCCTCTCGAAGAGGAGTTCGACGATGACGAGCAGACCTCTGACGAGGTCGTTCAAATTGACGTAGTGAAAGATATGTACAAGGATTACTTCTTGGACTATGCTTCTTATGTTATTTTGGAGCGCGCTATTCCTACTGCACAAGATGGCCTAAAACCCGTGCAGCGGCGTATTTTGCACTCTATGTTTTTGATGAATGACGGGCGTTTTCACAAAGTCGCTAATGTCATTGGGCAGACCATGCAGTTTCACCCCCACGGGGATGCCGCTATTGGAGATGCCTTGGTTCATCTGGGGCAAAAGAACTTACTCATTGATTGTCAGGGAAACTGGGGCGATGTTCGGACGGGTGACCGCGCTGCCGCAGCGCGTTATATTGAAGCGCGATTGTCCAAGTTTGCCCTAGATATTTCTTTCAATGCCAAAACAACAGACTTTCAGTTCTCCTATGATGGCCGTAAGAAAGAGCCTATTTTATTGCCTGTCAAGTTTCCTTTGCTCCTAGCACAGGGCGTAGAAGGGATCGCCGTGGGACTATCTACCAAAATTCTGCCCCACAATTTTATTGAGCTTATCAAAGCTTCCATAGATATTTTACGCGACAAAAAGGTGGAGCTTTTCCCTGATTTTATGACAGGTGGCTCGGCTGATTTTTCGGCCTACAACGGTGGAAAAAGAGGCGGAAAAGTGCGCGTACGTGCTAAGATCAATATTTTAGATAAAAAACGCTTGACCATTACGGAGATTCCCTATGGCACTACGACTACGGGAATTATCGAGAGTATTATCAAGGCGAATAACAAAAATAAAATCAAGATCAAACGCGTTGTCGACAATACGGCGGCAGAAGTAGAAATCTTGATCGAACTGCCCTCGGGTGCGTCTCCTGATGTGACAATGGACGCGTTGTACGCTTTTACAGACTGTGAAGTCTCTATCTCGCCCAACGCATGTACCATCAATGACAATACGCCTGTCTTTACGACCGTGGAAGAATTGTTGCAAATTAGTACGGAGCGAACCAAATTTTTGTTGGAATGGGAACTTAAAAATCGCAAAAAAGAACTGGATGACCGCTGGCACCAGTCTAGTTTGGAGAAGATTTTTATTGAGAATAAAATCTACTTGGCTATTGAGGAATGTGAATCTTGGGAAGAAGTCCTAGTCGCCGTAGACAACGGCTTGCAACCTTATATCCAACACATCAAACGCCCCATCGTAGAAGACGATATTGTACGCCTGACAGAAATCAAAATCAAACGTATTTCTAAGTACAATAAATTCAAAGCCGACGAGTTGTTGCGCAGCATCGAAGAGGAACTAGCAGAAGTGGAACACCACCTCCAACACCTCACACCATATGCTATTGCTTACTTCAAAGATCTACTAAAAAAATACGGCAAAGACCGCGAGCGCAAAACAGAAATCGCCAACTTTGGCGTTATCAATGCTGCAAGTGTTGTCATCAACAACGCTAAGCTCTACATCAACAGCGCCGAAGGCTTCTTGGGCTATGGGCTCAAAAAGGATGAGTTCATTGAAGAATGTTCGGACATGGACGATGTGATTGTCTTCTATAAAGATGGTTCTTATAAGGTCGTTCGCATTGCCGATAAAGTCTTTGTGGGGAAAAATCCTTTGCATGTAGCTATTTGGAAGAAGGGCGACAAACGCATGATTTACAACATGGCTTACGCCGATTTAGAAAAGGGGTTGAACTACGTCAAGCGCTTCAATGTCTCGGCCATTACCCGTGACAAACTCTACCCTGTGGCCAACAAAGTCGAGCAAGCTAAACTATTGCATTTCTCGGTTAATCCCAATGGCGAAGCGGAAATCATACAGGTACAATTGACGCAAAGCTGTAGCGCTAAAAAGAAAGAATTTGAATTTGATTTTTCAGAATTGGCCGTCAAAGGCCGCAGCTCGCGGGGTAATATTCTAACAAAATACCCTATCCGTAAAATCAAGACGATTCAAAAAGGTACTTCTACTTTGGGAGCTATCAAGATTTGGTACGACGATACCACAGGGCGTATTAATACCTCGGCTTACGGGCGTTTCATTGGTGCGTTTGAAGAGGAAGACCGCATTATTGCCTTGTACAACGATGGTTCTTATGAACTGAACAACTACGAGCTGCCGCATCGCTACGACAATAAAATGTTGTTGGAGATTCAAAAATGGGAAGAGGATACGACCGTTTCTTCTATTCACTATGATGGCGAACGAAAAGCGACTTATGTCAAACGCTTTCAAATAGAAACCAATACGCTGGGACAGAAATTCAACTTTTTGCCCAACGAATACGTAAGTACGAAACTCCTATTGGGAACCATGCATCCTGATCCCGAAGTAGAGTACAAAGTCCGTGCAGGTCGTTCTAAAACGATTGAAGGACAAATTAAGCTCAACGAATTTATTGATGTCAAAGGCTGGAAGTCTTTGGGTAATAAACTGAGCGACAATAAGCTGTTAGCCGTTAGAGCCATCCACGAACCAATAGAAGTGGTTGAGAAGAAAAAGGGGTAGTACAAATGTTGACGCGAACGCGTTGAGTACGCCTATTTATATCGGTCAGGACACCACACAATTGTGCCCTGACCGATTTTTTATTGCTTAATTAACCGAAGGGTTTCCCGAAACGCGTCTCCGCGTACTTCTACAAACAACAAGCCCGCTGGTAAGCCCTTTAGCGATACTTGCTGTTGATGGGCGTTGTTGAGTTCTTGCTGCAACAATTGTTGTCCTAGCGCATTGTAAATACGAATTTGTAAATCGCCTTGAGGAGCCGTTTTGAAATCAATCGTCACGTTATCCTGCGCTGGATTGGGATATAACTGCACTATTTGCTGCGCGCGGGCTAAGGTCTGGGTATTGATAAAGCTGCTGGTTTCGGTCATAAACATCAAGCCTCCACGGCCAGTTCCCAATAAATAATCCAATTTTCCATCGTTGTTGATGTCTTCAATCGCTAGTTGCGTATGGCGACCTTGGTAGAAATTATTGTAGTTGACGGAAACCGTATCGTACACGCCATTGATGTTGTTATTGATGTTATTGAGCTTGATGAGATTCCCATTTTGGTGGCCTATATACAATTCCATAACGCCATTATTATTATGGAAATAAGGCATCGAACGGCGACTACCTGCTTGCTGTAACCCAACCCCTCCCAAGTTATTCGTAGTGGGCGTAGTAGCGAAATTCACGCTGCTGCTCGTCCCTAGGTTCTCATAGTGATAGATCGCGCCAAAGGCAGAACCAATAATTAAATCCAAATCGCCATCGCTATCCAAATCAAATAATTGTGGAGCACTGGCATTGCCCACGCTCAACCCTTTGTAATTGCGCACTGGCGCATTAAATTGCATGGTAGCATTGGCCCCTGCGGTATTCTCAAAATACAACAAACTACCATCTTCTGCTCCGCAAATTAAATCCAAATCGCCATCGCCATCCAAATCGCCCACAGTAGGATACAAGCCGTTGAGCTGCAAACTATCCGTACCGATAAAATTAGAGGTCACTTGCTCAAAAGCGGGGGCATTCGCGGTTCCCACATTTAAAAACAAGGTCATTCCGTAGTCGTAACTGCCATCGTATTGGCAACGACCGTAGCCTCCCACCAAAATATCCGTTAAGTTATCGCCATTAAAATCCAAAAATGCAGGATGCGCACGACGGCCTACGTCGATCATCCCCCCCACCAAAAAATCTTTTTGTTGAAAGCTAAAACTCATGTTGGTATTGCTGCCTGTATTTTCATAATACCAAGCCACACTGTCCATAATCGCTTCGCCAATCCCCATTTCAGAAGGAGCGGCCAACATATCTTTCACTCCATCGTTGTTGACATCCAAGAAGTAAACCGAGGGAAAACTGTAAATATCAATAGGTCGATCATACGAGGGATAAAGGTAATCTTGGGTCGTGATCAATACCGTATCGTTGACCGTAGTACCACTAACCATATTGGCGTTTTTATACGTTACCCCCCCCAAAATCATATCGGTACTATTGTCGCCATTGAAATCAATAATGGTAGTATTGGCACCAACGTGTCGGGCACTTCTAGCGTCACTCAAGTGGCCTAAGGTACTAATTTGGTCTCTACGCACATCGGGACGCTGGTTGTACCAAGCATTGGCATAACAACTATCTCTATTAGGGCCAAACTCTACAATGCTGCTATCTCCGCGCTCTCTGAACAAGCCCCAGCATTCACTCTCTAACCGATAAATCAAGGAATCGCGCCCATAACCGCGTTCTACGGACATATTTTTATAATAAAACACATTGGCAGGAAAACAAAAATCCAGCGTAAAGGCCAAAATATCCAAATCACCATCGCCATCTACATCGTCAATAGCAGGCAAATCGGTGTTGTAAATAAATATTTTGCTATTGGCAGAGCCACCCGCATCTGTAGCATCGTAGCGCATTTGGTTTACGATCAACGTGTATTGAATGGTATCGTCTACGGTATAACTGCCTTTCCAAACGGCCAAGCCCACGCCTTGGGCAAACACCTCGTACATGCCATAAGCATCCTCAATGCCATCTCCGTCAAAATCTCGAAAGAGTAAAAAGTTTTCCGCATCCATTTGGGGCAAATGCGCCATGTAGCCAGGGGAGTATTCGTAGTCTACTTGTCCGGGGGTTCCTCGGTTGATAAAGGTAGAAGAAACGCCTCCTTCACGGTCATAGACGACTAAATCTTTGACTCCATTATTGTCTAGGTCTACCGCCGAAAATTGCGGCAAATTCATCCCTCCTGCCCAAGCATTGGGCAAGCTTTGTCCGTTGCGCAGTACAGGAATATCCATTGGCGCATATTGTGCCCATAGCGTTCCTGTCCACAAACAAGCTAGGGTCAGTAGTAATTTATTCATTGTGTTGTATTTTGGTTGTTTAAGAAATAAAGGTTCATAAGGAGGACATCAAGTATTTTGGAGAACGAAGCGCTATCCCAACTAAAAACGTAAAGCCTTTGTATTGTGCTGTCTAAGTGCTTACTGTTTACTAATCCATTGGACGTACAATTTTTCACTCGTCGCCACTTGAATAATATAATTGCCTGAAGGCAAATGAGCTAGAGAAAGGGTCAAAGCTGCTTGGGCAGGCCAAGGGCGCTGTTCTAGTAGTTGTCCCAAGCTATTGTACAGCAACAAACGCGCCGCGTCAGTGGGAGGCTGTTGCCAATCTAAGCGTATTATATCTGTGGTTGGGTTGGGGGCGACCAATAGATTATCGTTTGCCAAAGGCAGGCGTTGTTGGCTCAGTACCTGCTCCGCGCTATAGAGTTGCAAGCCCCCGCGTCGGTTACCCAACAAAAACACCCAATTGCCTCCATTGCCTGAGCGGCCTACAGACACGTGCGACTGCTCGCCCACATCCAAACTATCCAGAGAACTGCTCAGGCGATTGAACGCGCCCAACAAATTGCCCTCAATGTTATCGTATTGCCACAACTCTCCTGCTTCATTGGCCATAAACAAGCGGTACTGCCCGCCAATATCGACCAAGTGTGGGGCGGCATTGCCACTTAACGTACCAGGCAACTTCGCATCAATAAAACCAAATGTTGCGGTGGTTGGTGTGGTAGAAAAGCTTGCGGCACTCGCCGTACCTGTATTTTCAAAGTAATTAGTATTGCCATTGCGCTCGCCAATCACCAAATCCAATAAACCATCTCGGTTGACATCTACTAATTGGGGATTGGCATTTTGCCCTACATCAATGCCTTGGTAGTTCGCACTAGGCGACGGAAAGCTAGGTGTCGTCGCTGTTCCTTGGTTCTCTAAATAAAGCAACTGCCCATCGCTCAAACCAATCATCAAATCCAACAAATTATCTTGATTCAAATCCCCCAACGTGGGCACCAAGCGCCGAAAATTGTACTGGCGCAAATTCCCAAAATCATCGGTTATTAAACGGTAAACAGGCTGGGCACTCGTCCCTACATTTCTCAACAAACTCAAACTGCTCTCCAATTGGTTATTACCCAAATATCGTTGTTCGTTGCCTACTAGAATATCTTGCAAGCCATCGTTGTCGTAATCCCAAAACACAGGCGCTGCCCCTGTCCCAAAATCCAACAACTCCCCTACCATAAAATCGCGCTGTTCCAATTCCCAAACAGGCAAGAGATCTGTTCCCGTATTGCGGTAATACCAACAATCCTTGTCATAGGCATTGCCCAAAATATTAGGGGCAGCTAAGAGGTCCCTTGCACCATCGTTGTTAACATCCACATGAAACGCCGCAGGAAAAATCTCTATATTGATTGGAATGGTATTGCTCGGAAAGAAGACCTCCTGTGCCGTCATATAAGCCGTATCGGCATTCCCATTATTCGTCAGTAGCGTAATGTTATTAAAGGATAAATCACCTAGTAACACTTCTTTGTCGCCATCGTTGTCGCGGTCTAGGGTGAGAATGGTAGAACCCGAATGCCGCGCTTGACGCGAAGGTGGCTGCCAGTTGCTAATACCAGGACAGCTGTCAATATCGCTGCTAAAATCAATTGCTTCGGTAATGCCACTTTCGTACAGTCGTCCCCAGCAATCGTCTACCAAGCTGTAC
This sequence comes from uncultured Saprospiraceae bacterium, assembly GCA_963837355.1. Lineage (GTDB taxonomy): Bacteria > Bacteroidota > Bacteroidia > Chitinophagales > Saprospiraceae > Aureispira. The sequence goes on from CAWIMY010000003.1 coordinate 517,566, forward strand.
CGAAGACTATCACAGCCCCAGCCGCGCTCTTGCGAATCGTTCAAAAACAAATCAATATAGCCGCCCGAAGAGCTAAAATTTAGAATATCCAAATCCCCATCCCCATCAATATCATCCACCGCAGGCAAATCCGCTGAAGAGTTGAATAAGTTGTAGAGCGTGCTGCCATTGCCTACACGGTATTCTAGCCGCTTTGTCAGGGCAGGAAAGGCAATTTTGTTTTGAGCGTCGCGACTCCCTTGATAAACGGCAATGCTTACCCGTCCTGTATTGTTATCGTAATCGTAGGCAAAAATATCTTCAATCCCATCACAATTATAATCACGAAGCAGGAGCCAATTTTTTACTTTTGGAAAGCGGTGGGCGTACTCAGGCGCGTATTGGTAATCGACAGCATTCGTTGTCCCACCATTGAGAAACGGCGTTACGACATTGCCTATTTTATCAAAATAAATCAAATCCTCGACCCCATTTCCATCCAAGTCCACCGTTGAGAATTGAGGATTATTCAGGCCACCAGCCCAAGGATATTGATAGGCCGTACCATCGGGGCGTTCCACCCGCCATTCCAAAGCGTTGAGTTGAGCATATACCAAGCAAGGCAAGCAGCCCAAGAGCAGCAATAGACAGTTTCTCATAATAGTATTGAATTTTGTGGGCAATTCCTAGAGGTGGGGCTAGGAGGTTCTTACACTAAAGATACAAGATTCTATCCGCAATTTATTAGTGCAACCCCAAGAATGTCTATTCGAAGGGCTGCCATTCTTTTCTTAACAACAGCCGCCACCATCGTAGTGGTAAGTGCTTTCGCTAATAAAAATATCCTTGCGTCCAAGAGCTTGAAGAGCCGCAGCGGTTTTGTCGCAAACGGCCAATGGTTGATTTTTAGTTAAACTATGGCCGTTATTGTCATCAAACAACTCCTCAGTACCGTAATAAATAGCCGCTTTGCCCGTAAACACACAAGGGCCATCGGCAGGTAAGGGATCTTTGATCGCGGCTACTTCTACCGATTCGATGTAAATCAATTCTTCGGTGGGATAATGAACGGGATCTAAGATGCGGTACGGCTTGCGGGCGCGAATTTCGATGGTGCCAAAGCCTGCGTCCGTCAGGGCTTTGATGTAGTCATTGAGGGGCAAGCTGCCGCTCAAACAGAGGGCGCGTAGGCGCTCGTCGTTGCGCAACGTAGGGTTCATGGGCTGCTCACAAATTGGATCACTCATCACCAAGCGCCCATGTGGTTTAAGCACGCGGTACATTTCGGCAATGGCTTTCTTCAATTCCTCTGCTTTAAAAATATTGAAGAGACAATTCTGTGCCGCTACATCAATGCTGTTGTCTTCAACAGGCAAATTCAGGGCATCGCCCTTGCGCAAGTCTACAAAATCGGCTTGAAACCAAGGGTTTTGAGCCACGGCTTCTACAAAGTTTTCGCGCGAAGCCGTCAACATTTCATCGACGACATCTACCCCTATCACCCCGCTTTTCTGGCGCGAAAAGTAAGCAAATTGAAGCAGTTCCATTCCTCCACCAACGCCCACGTATAACACGCGCGGGTTGTTGGTCAGGTCGCGGGCATGCACGGTGCTGCCGCAACCATAGTTCATTTTTTGCATGATCGTCGGAATGCGCAAACCCGGCAATTCCCAAACGGGATTGGTGGTGCAACACAATCCGATGTCGGGTGTCAAGGCCGCCTCGCGGTAGACCTCTTTGGTCGTTTCTAGATAGCTCATTGTTCTTGTTTTGGTGAGAATGCTTATTATCAAAAGTACAAAAAAACGGCCACCTCTACCGCAGTAAAGATGACCGTTCATGATTATTTAACCTATTAGAAAGCGGTTGACCGCTATTCTCGAATAATTAACTGGTGTACTTCGGTGGCTTTGGCCGTTGTCAAACGCACCAAATAAATAGCCGCAGGTAAATCCGCTACATTTAGCATCAAGCGATCTTCGCCCGCGCGGATAACATGGCGACGTACCACTTGCCCATTAATACCGAGTAAGGTTACCTCCACGTCCATTTGCAAGGCTTGACTAAAGCGCAATTGGGTATAATCAGCTGTTGGATTAGGCATTAAAACCACTTCCAAGCCATTTTGTAGGCGCTGTAAACTAGTAATGACAGCTACACTATCTGCAAAACTACACGCGCCATTATTGATACTCAACGTCACCCAGTGGGGGCCATTGGTCGTAAAGGTATGCGTTGGGTTTTGTTGCGTAGACGTATTGCCATCCCCAAAGTTCCAGAACCAACTCGTTGCCCCTACAGAAGCATCCGTAAAGACGGCCGTCGCACCATTCCCAACAGCGGAGAAATCCGCTTCAACCACTTCTGCATTCACGGTACTGGTAGGACTAGCACAAGAGTCGGTACGCACTTTCCAATCGTAGAAATAATAGTAAAAGTTCGCGCCAGCAGAAGAACCTGTCATCGTGACTACCCCTGGCAAGGTGTAAGGATAACTAGTTCCTCCATTGTTGCGGAATAAGTCCATGTCGCTCCCCCCAATGGCATAGTTGCCTGCTGCGGGAACTTCAAAATTGAGTACAATTCGCTGTAGACCTACAGTTGTTATATTGACGGTCATTTGTTGAACCACTGTATTGGCTGCGGTAACTGTTCCACCTGGGATGGTACCATCCCAAAGCGTAATCGTACGAGGGCCAACGCTCCCTGCATCCACCAAAACAGAAATCAAGTTAAATCCAGTTTGTGCTGTAAAATTGATAATGCCGTTAAAGGTACCACCAGCGCCGTGATAACCGCCTGTTCCAACAGCGGTGCCATTGGCAGGGCCTACGGTTTGTTCGGGCGATAAAACAACATTGCGTACCTGATAACCAGTTGTCGCTGTTAAGCCGGGCGTTGTAAAAGAGTTGCCGACATTAACAACCGCTCCCGTTCCATCGTACCAGTACAAATCACCAAACGGTGCTGTTGCGGATAAATTCATAGGTACATTAGGACAAGCCATGTCGCCATTTACGCTACTTACTTCGGGTAATTCTACCACTACATAAGCCGTTCTAACGATAGAATCTACGCCTAAACTATTGGTTACGCGTAGAGAAACCGTATAAGTACCACTCAAATTATATTGATGGCTCGGACTGGCTTGGGTAGAAACACCACCATCGCCAAAACTCCACAACCATTGTGTGGGCAAGTTGCCTGAATTGTCTTCAAACTGTACCGTTCCATCGCAAGTATAAGCTTTGTCTACAGAGAAATTAGCTATAGGTGCCAACGGCGTCAAGACGTTAACATTGATGTTATCTAGGTATAAGCTGTTGCCATAATCACACAAAGCGACAAAACGCACTTGTACACTACCGCCTACATAAGCCGAGAAATCAATGGTATCGTTTCTCCAATCGCTTGCCGCACTAGGATTCCAAACCTGCGTTGCCGCAGGGCCTGTTGCTAACGTGGCCCCTATTTTCAAATAAACTGTATTGTAAGTTTGTCCACAATCCGTAGATACCTCCACGCGCAAGCCTTCTGTCGTTTGGGCACTGTAAGGACGGTAAGCCACGTCAAAGGTCATGTTGGCCGCTGTTCCTGCTGTCACTTGCGTTAAGTCGAGGTTGGTAAAGCCAAAAATATCTTCCTCTCCTGAAGAGTTGTAAAAATAATTATCTATAAACATCGCCGTTGTTGGCGTTCCCGCAGGGCCAGTAGTCGTCGCAGACTCCCAAGTAGTGGCATTGTCTGGATTGATCACGTAGGACAAATTAGAAGGAAAAACGCCCGACTCATAATCCTCTACATAAGGAAACGCTCCGACCGAAGGCAAGACCGTAAAAGGCTTTACCAAGGTGTCGTTACACTTGGTACTGTCGGTCGCCAAGCTTGTCCAAATTTTAATGCTGTGTGCACCTGCATTGGGCAAGGTCGCGGCTGTTGCAAAGGTATAAGCAACGGTTGCGCCTGCTGCAATGGTGCTAGCATAGGTTTCTGTGATAATAGGGTCGTTGTCCAATTGGTAAGAAACCGTAAAGTTACTTTCGCCAAATAAACCTAAATTTTCTAGATTAAATGTGACGGGCAACACCCCCGCACCTGGGCAAGCCGTTACTATTTCTAAAGGGCTGGTAATTTCAGCTACCCCTGCGTCGTTGTCGCCGCTACAAGAGAGCAAACAAACGGGGTTTCCGCCTTGGCTGCCTGCGTATTGCACGGCAATTTGTCGCTGACTACGCAACCCATTCGCGCCTACGGCGCGGACAGAAAACCATTGCTCATCGTTGATGTTCGCTACTGGAATGGTATAATTTAAAGCCGCTGTAGTGGTGATAGAATCCATAAATTTGCTGCCCAAAACATAGACATCGTAGTCCGTTGCGTTGGGTACGGCATCCCAAGCAATTCTAATTTCATTGGTGTTGGTACACACTCTAGAAATGCGAAGATTTTGTGGACGCTCCATGATCGTAAAGTTGGCATCGCTTTCGTCGCTGCTTCCCAAACGGCTTACGCGAACGCGCGCTTCGCCTGAAACGGTGCTAGGCACATTCCAAGTAAAAAAGCGGCTGTTGCCTGGCACACTGTTGTTAATCGTTGTCCAAGTGGCTCCGTTGTCGGTCGTGTATTCTAATAAAAAGTCTCCCACCGTACCATAAGCATCCCAATGGATACGCGTGGCATTACTTGGTGTTAATCCTTCGCCTCCCATGGGGTGAATTACCGTAATTTCGTCCGTCAAAAATTCGTACACCACGTAATAATCTTGGCTACCCATTGGAATAGTCGTTCCTGCAATCGTCAACGTAAAGGCGCCTGCGGCTGGATTGTCAATAGCAATCTCTTCCATGTTGTTGAGGTTGTCTACCCCTTTGGTAGCAGGCAACGCCAACGTAGCCGCATTAGGCGTATGCATCTAATACCCAAGGTAAATGGGTGACGGCTGAAGGATCGGTTACTACAGCATCTAGGTTATTCACCAAAGCCGTTGCCGCTACCGTAGAAGCCTCAGGATCGGCCCAGTAGACCATGATTTTGGCACGGCTGACATTGGCTGGAATAGTAATCGTGTGGGTATTGTTGCCGCCTTGGGCAATCGTGCCGTTGAGGTAACGGTTGTCTTCTAGTAATTTGACCAATTTTAAACCATTTACTTTTCCCCATCCATAGATAAAATCAGGGCCATCGTTGCCCAAATCATTAGCGGTTACCAATAGGGCAGCTTTTAGGAGTGCAGAGGGGGCGATTGCTCCTCCGTTGAGGTCGCTGTAAGCATGGTGTGCTTGCGCCAATACGCCACAAATACCAGGGGCAGCGGCAGAAGTTCCTCCTCCAGGAGCATAACCATTGTTAGGGTCGGTTGATAATTGGGAATTGCCATGCGCAGAAATATCGGGCTTGATCCGTCCATCCGAGGCAGGCCCACGGCTACTACTCCCTATAATGCCATCGTTGGCGTTGAGGTTGGCGGTAGCAATGACGTTTTTACCAATTTTGTGGCCGCCTGTAATGTTTCCCCATTGGTTGCCTGCGCCATAACCACAATCTTGGTTGTTGCTGTTTCCTGCAGAGAAGGTTTGCATTAAGTTGGGGTTGTTATAAATCTCTTGATCGACGAGCACGGTAGTATTCGTATAGCCTCCATTACAACCATTACTATAAGAAGAAGAAAAGATCAACACCGCACTATCTTGGTGTAGTGGAAGGGTTCCTCCCATGTTGCCTACATATTGGCGGACATGAATGTAAGAACCTGTTGCCATTCCTCGAACCGAAGGATCCAAGTTGCCTGCACCTCCTGCAATGCCCGTGGTCATATCGCCATGAGTGCCTGTGAAGTCCCCCGCTACATCGAGCTGGTTGGTACGGCCTTTAAAATCAATATGTGGCCCTACGAATCCATCGTCATTGATGGCAAAGGTGACGCCTGTTCCGTCGTAGTTGCGCGCGCCATAAAAATCCCCATCAATAGCATTAGCACGGTGCAAGTGGCGGCCATCATCAGACTCTGGCGTTCCTGGCTCTGGTGCGACATCTACATAACGCACAAAAGGCGCAGCGACCAAGTTTTTAAGCTGACTAGGCAATAGTTGTACTTCTAATAAGTGGGCATGATCCATGCGTTCCCCTATCGATACCCCCAACTGAAGCAGGCTTTCGACAGCCAAACTGGCAGCCACATCTTTGTGATATTGTACGGTGACCGTTACATAAGGCCCTTCCATCGCCCATGCTGGATAATCTTCCTGCTCTAAGCGCGTGCTCATTTTGTAAGTAGCCTCTAGTGGCATGATGCTGCGAATTCCTAGGCTTTCTAAGCTAGAAAAATCGGCATTGCGAGCAATGGAAGCGACGTATACTTTGTTGGGAATGTATTCCAACAGGCGAATGTTAGCTGCTTTTAGGCGCTGTTGCTCTGCTAGGGTTGGAATGTTGTGAAACTGTAGGAATCGGTAGAAGCGCGCTTGATACACTTCTTGTGTACTGATGTTTCCTGTTGGAGAAAACTGGGACACATTGGCGGCCCAAGTCTTTTCCCCTTTGAGAAAATTGACGGTGTTGCTTTGTGCATGAAGCCAAGAGCTACAGCAGAATAACGCAACGGTAAAAGATAATAATAGTCTATGCATCTTGTATTGTTTTTTCTGCATTGAGCCAGACCCCAAAAGCAGTTCTGATGAAAAAGCGGTGAAATAATATTTCACTGCTAGACAATAATACAAAACATAGGCAGGATTAACGAACGCTTAACGTCATAAAGCAAAGGATTTTTGGTATCTCGTCTCTTTTATGAAGATATTATCATGTTTCCATTAAAGGAGCTCAAAAAAGACAGTCTTTAAGCGCCGTTGCTACTGTTTTCTTGTAAGAATATCGTCCTGTGCTCTTCTTGTAATTGACTACAAAAAGCATTCAGCAGCTATTCGCCCTTTAACCATTTGTTGACTCCAATTTCATACCTAGCTTAAAGTCTCCCTTTATCTTTGCCGCATCTTCTTCGTGTATCAATTACTTCCTTAATGGCAGAGTAAGAAGTAGCTCTCTCGCCCTTTTTTCTCCTCTGTGGAAACTCTTATCAGAGCAATAAGCATTTTCACCTATTTTTTATCCTATGTGCAGTTTTGTTTTTTCTTTGATTATGACCATATTTATAGTAACAAACAGCTCAATAGCTTTTTGTCAAGTCACCACTTCCTTTCAGAAAGATTATACAGCGATCTTGTCCATTACGAATACGATGGAACAATTGGCTGAATTATTACCAGGCACTTACGACAACACAAAACAACACCAAGCCAATCCAACCGATTTTTATCATGTCATGATGGAGATTAATCGGATTTGGCCAGACCGAGATGATGCTTTTTGGTTTTATGTAAAACAAGCACAATTTGAGTTACGAGATCACCCTTATCAAGAAGGTGCTTATAAAATTTATCGAGGAGAGCGGGACACGTTAATCATCGAATTATACAAGCTAGAGCCGAATCATACGGCCATTGGTGTCATAAAAAATGACTCTTTTTGGCAAGAGCAACATCCTGAGACCTTACTCTTGCGCGAAGGCTGTGCCATCTATTTGACCCGTCGTAGTAGCGGGTACTTTATAGGAAAAACCTATTCTAATACCTGTCCTTGTAGCTGTAGTTTGAAAAGTGCAGTTGCTATGGAATCACAAATCACTATTAGCTTGGATGCCTTAAAGATATGGGATCAAGGCTTTGATACTAGAGGCAAAAAAGTCTGGGGTCCTGACAAAGGAGCTTATTATTTTGAACGCTACCGAGAATGAGACAGTCTAAGTAGACTTCTAATTAAAAGCAATGCGCTCAAGACTAAAAGAAGCTAAGACTCCGTTTTTCGCCTTGAAGTAGTGAAACACATTCTATCTTTCATCGAGCGATTACTTTCGAATGTCTACTTAAATCTTACACTATGCGTATTTTTACTTTTTTTTGGTGGAGTTGCTTATTCTTATTCCTAAGCTGTGGAACAGTTAAAAAAGGCCTTGGAGAGGCTGAAAAAGAGGAACGCGCTGCAATTTTGGCGATGACCAATAACTTACAACAATTGGGGCGCATTATGCCGGGGGTTTATTCTAATACCAACCAGTACAACGCCAATCAGGAAGATTTTTATCATGTTGTTATGCGCCTGCACCGCATTTGGCCCGACCGCGACGATGCCATTTGGCTCTACATTGAGCAAGCACAGTTTGACGTACAAGACCGCCCCTATCGCCAGCGCGTCTACAAAGTGTATCGCGGCGAACGTGACACGCTCATTAGCGAGGTATATAACTTACCCGATCCCAAAGCCGCTATTGGTAAAGGAGATGATGTAGAGTTTTGGAAGGAAAAACAGCCGCAGCAATTAATTACTCGAACAGGCTGTGCCGTCTACCTCACCCGCAAATCCAATGCTCTCTACACAGGCAGCACGCGGCCCAACACCTGTGAAAGCAGCATGGCAGGCGCGGCCTACGCCCATTCTGAGGTAGTAATTGGCTTGGACGTTTTCGAAAGTTTGGATCAAGGATTTGACGAAGCGGGAAAATTGATGTGGGGATCGGAAAAAGGGCCGTACAGCTTTGAGCGCTACAAAGAATAGTTCCCGCCATTTTTAAATACAGTCGTATTGTTGTACCTTTGCGCCATGCTACAGCATTGGCGCAAGCCACCCTGTAGCACACACGCACCTCATTGGGGCATTTCTTGGACGAGAGAGTTGTTGGACAAGCGCTACTAGTAAGTACTTACTGCTTTTTTGGGAGCCTTATCGCCAACTGCTTTTCACTAAAACAACTACCTACATTATGGCTAATGCATTTTTTCAAGTTCCCGTTCCTTTCAACGAACCCGTCAAAAGTTATGCGCCAGGCACGGCCGAGCGCGCGGCACTAAAAGCCCAATTGGCCGCTTATAAAGCGACTACTATTGATGTCCCTATGGTCATTAATGGCAAACCCGTCCACACGGATAACAAAGTAGCCATGCACCCCCCGCACGAAATCAAGCACTTGCTAGGGCATTACTCCAAAGGTGACGCATCGCACGTTCATTCGGCGATTGAAGCAGCTTTGGGTGCCAAAGAAGCGTGGGAAAATACGTCTTGGGAACACCGCGCCGCTGTTTTCTTGAAAGCGGCGGAGTTGCTAGAAGGCCCCTACCGTGCTAAAATTAACGCCTCGACCATGTTGGCGCAATCTAAAAACGCTTACCAAGCAGAAATTGACGCGGCTTGTGAGTTGATCGACTTTTTCCGTTACAATGTTCAATACATGACGGACTTGTACAGCGAGCAGCCCGAGTCGAACCCTGGTATGTGGAACCGCCTAGAACACCGCCCCTTAGAAGGTTTTGTCTTTGCCATTACCCCTTTCAACTTTACCTCTATCTGCGCCAACTTGTGTGCCGCTCCTGCGATGATGGGTAACGTAGTTGTTTGGAAACCAGCCGATGCACAAATCTATTCTGCCAAAGTCATCATGGACTTATTCAAAGATGCAGGCTTACCCGATGGTGTCATCAACTTGATCTTGACCGATGGCCCAGAAGCGGGCGACGTTATTTTCAACCACAAAGAATTTGCAGGGTTGCACTTTACAGGTTCTACGGGCGTTTTCCAAAGCTTGTGGAAAACTATTGGCAACAACATTCACAAATACAACGCTTACCCTCGTATCGTTGGCGAAACGGGTGGTAAAGATTACATCATGGTTCACCCTAGCGCCGATGCGGCTCAAGTAGCTACGGCTCTAGTACGAGGTTCCTTTGAATACCAAGGCCAAAAATGTTCGGCTTCTTCGCGCGCCTACATTCCCAAAAGCCTTTGGCCTTTGATTGAGCCCTTGGTCAAAAAAGATGTCGCTTCGATGAAAGTCGGTACGGTAGAAGATTTCTCTAACTTCATCAACGCGGTCATTACTGAGGCTTCTTTTGATAAAATTGTAGGCTACATCGAACAAGCTAAAAAGGATGATGGAGTAGAAATCGTTACGGGTGGCACTTATGACAAGTCAGAAGGCTACTTTATTCACCCCACGATTTTGCGCGTAGACGATCCTAAATACCGCACCATGTGCGAAGAATTGTTTGGGCCTGTCTTGACACTACACGTATACGAAGATGAGGATTTTGACCACATGTTGGATGTCTTGGACGACACTTCTCCTTATGCGTTGACAGGAGCCTTGTTTGCGGTAGACCGCTTGGTTATCGAAAAAGCAGCGCACCGTTTGCGCCATACAGCGGGTAATTTTTACATCAATGACAAGCCAACAGGGGCGGTTGTTGGACAACAACCCTTTGGTGGTGGCCGTGCTTCGGGTACTAATGACAAAGCGGGTTCGATCTTGAATTTATTGCGTTGGGTATCTCCTCGTACGATTAAGGAGACGTTTAATGCGCCGATCAACTACCGTTATCCGTTCTTGCAAGAGGATTAGATTTATGATATTCTGAATATAACCGCCTTTGCGTAGAGCCGTATTATAATACGGCTCTACGTGCGGGGCGGTTTTCGTTTTTTCCCAATCTTTTATTGTTGTTTATGAAAATAGCACTACTTGGCTACGGCAAGATGGGGCGCATCATCGAACGCTTGGCCTTGGAGCAAGGGCACGAAGTGGTTCTGCGCATCAACCGTGATAATGCTGCCCAACTCACGTCCACGCAATTACAATTGGCGGATGTCGCCATTGAATTTTCTCGCCCCGATACGGCGTTTACCAATATTATGCACTGTTTAGAAGCGGGTGTTCCTGTCGTTTCGGGCACTACGGCTTGGCTGGATGATTATCCCAAAGTAGTGGAACATTGTCAACAACAAGGCGGCGCTTTTTTCTATGCGTCTAATTTTAGTATTGGTGTCAATATTTTCTTTGAATTGAACCAGCACCTCGCGCGACTCATGGATGCCCAGTCCAATTATAACATCGCGCTGGAGGAAATTCACCACACGCAAAAGTTGGACGCGCCCAGCGGTACGGCCGTGACATTGGCAGAAGGCATTTTGGAGCGTATAGACCGCGTAGAGCGCTATGCGTTGCAGCAGGAGGCCCAAGAAGCGGCTTCGGATAGTTGTATTCCGATTACGGCGCGGCGCATTGGGGACACCCCTGGCACCGATGTTATTCGATACGATTCTACCCTTGATACCTTAGAAATTAAGCATACTGCTAAAGGCCGTACGGGCTTTGCAACTGGTGCGTTGATGGCGGCCAAGTGGCTGATTGGCAAGAAGGGGGTCTTTGGGATGTCGGATTTGTTGCAGTTGAATTAAGTACTTTTTGTAGCAGTTTACAACAACGCCTCTAAGGGATGGTCGAGCCAGGCCCAAAGTTGTGGGAGCAGCTGGTGATAGTCTTCCAGAAGAATTTGCTGAATTTCGGCGCTGTTTTTCCCCTCTTCTAAAGGGAGATAGCCTGCTAAATCGGGAACAGGCTCGTATTGGCCGTCTTTTTCTACGCGTACCATGCGGGCGGCAGTGGTATCGGCTCCCATATAGGGAACATAGCCTTCTGTGACGACGTATTCGAGTTGAAGCGCCCCGACATACAATTGCCAAGTAAACTCTTGCCCAACAGGGCTGTTGCTAATTTCTATAAAGGGAATGGCTTTTAGCGCCTGTTCGGGCGTGTAGTGAAGTTGGTGTATCAATAGTTGCACGGCGATGTAGGCATTCTCGCCGTTGTGCGTATCTAACAGAGCTTTTATAGCAGGTGGAAGCATGGACTTGGTTATTTGGTCAAACGCTGTTCGAGCCATTCTACAAAAGTAAGTAAACTTGGCCATTCCTCCTGCCAACAAGCCACAAAATCCTGCATCAAGTTGAGCGTCTCTAAGATACGAACATCGGAATCGTAGATCCCGTTGGGTAAATGCTCTAATAAAAATGGCCAATCCTAGACCTCGTCAATAACAGCCAACCACCCTATATCGGACCAATCTAAGTAAGGAAACAACAATTTCTGAAAAATTTCTTCGTCATAATACCATAGTTTATTTGCAGCTCCGTAAGGCTGATCTTTTTCGATGGCATTGGGAGAAGCAGGACCATCAACCACAACGACATAATAATACTGTTTATCAGCGCCTTGTATCCATCTTACTAATTTCATTAATTGTTGAGCATTATACCTTTCCTTCATAAAAACAGCTCTTTTTAATCGACTTTTTTTAAGGTAAAATAAAAGCACTTATTGTAATTTCTCAAAAAAAACAGTTCTACTCTGTTACATTTCGATATTTTGTTTCGTTATAGTAGTACTATCCTTACTTCAAAGGATACCACTAACAACTCCCCATCTTGTTGTTCCCCACCCGCTTTCTGGCAACACTGTTTGTTAGGTTCATTTATTTTATAACCTATCAATTGCTACAACATGAAAAACTTATTTTTTCTATGGCTTTGCTGTGTCACTACCCTAGCCGCTCAACAAAATGCGCCCGCCCCGCTCAAAATCGGCGATGAATTTACCGTTCAACACGCTACCGCCCACCCTTACAATCCTACGGGACAAGTTGGCGTTGTTTTCCAACAAACCTTCTACAACAAAAATTCCATGTACATCAAGCTCTATTTTGAGGACTTTGATTTAGCCCCTGGAGATTATGTAGAAATCTCGACGACCAACACAGGGGAATCCATTCTTTATGCAGGTCAGGGTAAAATTATCAATAAAGAAGGTACCATGATTAGTAAATTTTGGTCGCAAGCCTTGTTCGATGACGAAGTTACCGTACGTCTACACAGCAAAGTTAAATCCTCCAATTATGGCTTTGTTATTTCTAGAGTCGCATACGGCTACTCTGAAGCACAATTGGAGGCATTGGCCAACGCTAAGTCCAATTGTGGCGCTAATGATCGAGAAGATATTTGGTGCTACAATAACAGTATCTTCTATACCCGTGGTGAAGCCGTTTGTAGATTAATCATTGGAGGTAGCGGCTCCTGTACAGGTTGGTTACTTGGCTCCGAGGGACACGTAGTCACCAATAACCACTGCGTTAGTACTGCGGCAGAAGCCAACAATACCGATTTTGTATTTGATTTTGAAAAACGGGTTTGTGGTGGTCCTAGCTTTCGATCAGGAACCGTAATGGCTAGTTCCTCTACGGTAACTCGTACCAATAGTGCCCTAGATTATTCTTTACTGGATTTGCCTAACAATCCTTCCACTACCTACGGTTTTCTCCGACTAAATCCTGTTCCACCTGCAGCGGGAGATCTTATTTATATCATTGGGCATCCTTCTGGGCAGCGCAAACGCATTAGTATATTGAGCGACCAAGACCCTGGTGGAATTGCCCGCATTGATGCCGTTACCCCAACCCGAGTAGAATATTTTGCAGATACTCGACCAGGCAGTTCTGGTTCGCCTGTACTTTCTAGAAATAACAATTTTGTAGTAGCGCTTCATAATACAGGAGGCTGTCCTAATGGTGCAAATGCCAGCAGTGCGCAGTTGATTGATAACATTGGGGCAAACATGCCCGACAATGCCGTTGCCAGTGTGGTAACCAGCTTGTCCTTTATTGATGGCTTTGAAGCTAATAACAACCGTTGGTACAACCGTAATACAGATAATTTTGATTGGACACGACGTTCAGGCGCAACCCCTTCTACCAATACAGGACCAAGCAGCGCTGCCGTCGGCAATTTCTATCAACACATCGAAGCCTCGGCCCCAATAACCCCAATCGTGTAGCAGCCTTATACAGTCCCTATTTTCGATTGAATACGGGGACCGCCCAAGCCAACGTCAGCTTTAATTATCACATGTGGGGCTTTTCTATGGGTACTTTACGCTTGCAAGTCAGTACAAATTGGGGTACCTCTTGGTCAACTATTTGGAGTAGAGCTGGAGATCAAGGCAACCAATGGCTAACAGCGACGGTCAATATTAATAATTTCATTAATGTTGATGGTGTACAATTTAGATTTCAAGGGATTACCACCAATGGTTTCGGTGGAGACATGGCAGTAGACAATGTTCGATTTGTCAACTCTGAGGTTTGTACTTCTTTTTTTGCCGCCAACGCTAGCTTTGAAAATACGCTAAACGGCTGGACACAAAATACCAACGACGATTTCGATTGGAGTTTCCGTACGGGCGGTACACCTTCTTCCAACACAGGCCCTGCTGCGGCTCAGGCAGGCAATACCTACTTGTATACCGAAGCGAGTAATAATTTCAATAGCCAAGCAATTTTAACGAGTCCTTGTTACAATATGTCTAGTGTTTCTACCCCTGTGGTAACGTTTTGGGTGCATCGATATGGCAGCGATATGGGCAACTTACAACTCCAAGCTAGTACAAATAACGGAGCCTCTTGGACAACACATTGGTCAAGCACGGGTGATTTTGGTGGTAGCTGGGAATACATTTCCTTGTTCCTAACAGAATACGGCAACCGCAGTAACGTTCGTTTCCGTTTTGTGGGCACAACAGGTAGTTCCTTTAGGAGCGACATGGCCATTGACAACTTCAATTTATCCATCGGCATTTCTCTACGCAATGATGCCGACGACAACAATACCACTACACCAACTCCCTTAACCCTCGCCACAGAAGCCCCTTTCTTGACCGTGGCACCCAATCCCTTTACCAACCACGTTCGCCTAGAAACCAATCTAGCGGGCGAACCCAACTACCGCCTTGTCAATTTGCAAGGCCAAATCCTTAAAGAAGGACAATTGCGCGGCGATCAGCTCCATCTACCACTGCCCGAACTTGCCGCAGGCGTCTACTTTATTACCGTCTACAACGAAGAAGAGCAATTGGTGCGCAAAATTGTGCGGCAATAAGCCTTTGCCTTTCTACCAATATTTTTTGAGCCTCTTTGCTGTTACTGGCAAAGAGGCTTTTTTTTATAACAGCCCGAGCGCTTGGCGGCCTTTGGCTTGCACTTCTTGGTCGGTACTGGCAAAAGGATGATCCGTTAGCAAGTCCAAGAAAAAAGAGTGGTCTTGATACCCCCTTGTTGGGCGCAATTGCAATTGCGCCCAACAAGGGGGGGCACCCAACAAGGGGGGGCACCCAACAAGGGGGGGCGCCCAACAAGGGGGTGCGCCCAACAAGGGGGGGCACCCAACAAGGGGTGGATAAAACTGGCGGTAAGCCCTCAAAAATCATCGGCGACGACCTCCAAGTCAGGCTTGCTGTCAATCAGCTCCAAGATAGTGTCAACAACTCTACCCTGCCCCACAGCAAGGTATAGCATTGCATCACTCGTTCCACCGCCTCCAAGCTCCCCATTGGTTCCAGTGGCGTTGCACTCCTCCAACAATTCAATTAATAGTTCTTTCTTCATGAGCTTGTTTTACACTAAGACAAATCTACCCAGTAGATCGAGTCTTGTACATAAATCGCATAGGCTGGCTCTTGCGGAAAAATAACCAATTCCAACTCGTCTCCCAACACAAATTCTCGTTTCAAGTAGTTCAATACCCGTTCTTTCGTCGTGGTATAATACTCCCGCAAATCAATGCGCTGTCGCTCACGCGTCACCCAGTGATTAAACACCAAATAGTGAGGCACGTCTGAAAATCAAGGGTATCAAAAAGCTCAAAATCAATGCTATGAACAGCTGGACGGATCGGCCCTTCCCACAAATACGATTTCAAAAAATCAGCTCTATTCGAATAGGTGCAAGGAGCACTTCTTCTGTAATACGGTCGCCCAACAACAGGCTCACTGTTCGCTTGGTACGGCGGCTGCTCGCCGCCGCTGTTTCTTTTTTTGATAAACCATTCTACCGCAAGCCTGTTCTGAAAAGACACCAATCTATCACACACATGCCAGCTACCCTCCGTTTGATTTTGGGCGACCAACTCAATGCCCAACATTCGTGGTTACAACAAGTCGATGCTGAGACCACTTATGTCTTATTTGAAATGCGTCAAGAGACGGATTATGTCAAGCACCATATCCAAAAAGTGGTCGCCTTTTTTGCCGCCATGCGTGCCTTCGCCGCTGAGCTAGAGCGTCAAGGACATACGGTTATCTATTGGCGCTTAGACGCGAAAGAAAACACCCAAAGTTTGCCTGGAAATTTGTCGGCAGTATTGCAACAGGGCAGTTTTGAACGCTTTGAGTACCAACTGCCCGATGAATACCGACTCGATCAACAATTGCGGGAATTTTGTACCGATTTATCTCTCCCCGCTGCCGCTGTAGACAGCGAACATTTTATAACCAAACGGGAAGCCGTGACGGAGTTTTTCGGAAAGAAGAATTATCTAATGGAGCGCTTTTATCGGCATTGGCGCAAGCAAACAGGCTACCTCATGGATGGCGCTGACCCTGCGGGCGGGCAGTGGAATTACGACCAAGAAAACCGCAACAAGCTCGCTAAAAAAGCCCTTGTTCCAGAGCCCTTTCCCCTATACAATGATGTGACGGACTTGGTAGCGCTCTTAGAAAAAGAAGGGGTTCAAACTTTCGGGCGCTTAGACCCAAAAGCCTTAATTTGGCCGATTAATCGGGCGCAGTCGTTGACGCTGCTGGCGTATTTTTTGGAGGAGTGTTTGGTCGATTTTGGACGTTACCAAGATGCGATGCACAGCGATTATTGGCTGCTTTATCACGCCCGTTTGTCCTTTGCGATGAACAGCAAAATACTTTCCCCAAAAGAGGTTATTGAAGCAGCCATTCAACAGTATTACAAAGATAGCAACATCACTCTAGCAAGTATTGAGGGCTTTGTACGGCAGATTTTGGGCTGGCGCGAATTCATTCGCGGTGTTTATTGGGCAAAGATGCCTGCCTACGAGAAGGAGAACTTCTTTGACCACCAGCGCGCGTTGCCTGCCTTTTATTGGTCGGGCGAGACCAAGATGAATTGTCTCCACCACGCCATCAATCAATCCCTAGATTATGCCTACGCCCACCACATTCAACGCCTGATGATTACAGGTAACTTTGCCCTACTCACCAACGCCCATCCCGACGCGGTAGATGCTTGGTATTTGGGCATTTACATCGACGCGATTCAATGGGTGGAGCTGCCCAATACACGCGGTATGAGCCAGTACGCCGATGGCGGCCTTGTTGCCACCAAACCTTACATCAGCTCGGCCAATTACATCAATAAAATGAGTAATTACTGCAAAGGCTGTTATTATAACTACAAAGAAAAAACAGGCGATAAAGCCTGTCCCTTCAACTCCCTCTATTGGAATTTCTTGATGCAGCACGAAAAACGCCTCAAAGGCAACCACCGCATGAGCATGATGTATGCGCTGCTCCATAAAATGTCCGCCGAAGACCAAGAAGCCTTGCTCTTACAGGCGGAACATTATCTAACGCATCTGGATGAATTATAACCCGTAATTCCCTAGAAATAATAGCGCAAACGCGCTCCTAAATGTAGGTTTAAAATTGTAGTACTCACATCAAAATTCAAAGTAGGTTCGTTACCATAATCATAAGCAACGGAATGGGTCATAATGCCATTGGAATAAGGCGAATGCAATACTTTGAGCTCTGCGCCCAAACTAATCCGATCATCCCAAATATTCCACTCAAACGTCATTCCTGCCGCATAAGTAAATACCACAGGGCGCTGTTCTTTAAACGTAACGGTTGCAACGTGTTGGACATCCATTCCTGTGTTGGGATCAATAGTAGTGAACGTAATAGGCTCTAATTCCCACCAGCTTATGTCATCCGCAATACCTAGCCCTACTTGTACCAAGGGCGCTAGCATAAACTTGGGAGAAGGCAACAAATCAAACGCATAGTGTGCATGAATATAGTGGTAGCGCGTTCCCACGTCATAACTAATGGCATTAATATCATCCCCCCTATCATAAGCAAATAGGTTACTTACTGGAGTACGCTCTACCCCTAGTGCTACATAATGGCGCTTCTGGAGCCGCAAACCACCCCGTAGTGACCAATACGAATCGGAACCTGGGCGCTTATCGTTGTTGAGCAAGGAAGAGTTGATGGAGTATTGGGGGCGGTTCATCGGGCCTGCCATACCGCCACCTACTTCAAAAAAAACAACAATGGGCCGCTCTTCCCGCAGCACTTCTTCTTGGGCAAAAGCCTGTTGGGCAACTATTACTAAAATAAAAAAATAAATAAATTGCATATAAATTTATTTTAATAGGTAGACGATTGATTCTATACAATCAAGGGAACTGTCTACCAACGGGTTTGAATAAAATAACAACTGTTATAGGGCAACAGCAAGTCGAGGGGAGCGACTACTTTTAGAATTACGTTTCTTGTAACAGAAATTATACCTAAACAGCTGTTTAGATCACTCCTCTCTACTTTTTGTTTTTTTTCACTCTTACATTCTACGATCAGAAATAACAGCACAGACGAACACCTAAGTTGAAGTAAACAATCCTATTAGACATTTCAAAATTCAGTACGGGTTTATTACCATATTGATACGCGACACGATGTGTCACTAATCCTTCCTCAAAATAAGGAGCTAATAAAAACTTAAATTCAAGCCCCAAACTCAGGTGATCGGGCCATATCATGCATTCAAAGTTGTTGCCAAAACCAAATATAAAAGCCGCTCTACGTTGTTCCACCAAATCAATTTTTACGATGTGCTCGACGGCCTGACCCGTCAAATCTGTTGTTACCCTTCTACTATTGGTCGGAAATCGTTTACTCAGGTCTTCATTGGCGATGCCCACACCGAATTGCACGGTTGGCTCTAGCCTAAGTCTAGTACTCGACAACACATTAAATGCATATTGACCATGAATATAGTAGTACCCTGTTCTAATTTCATACCGCAGCCCTTGCGAAGCCCTCTCATCGCCTGTATAATCGAACCGATTATACATAGGGGCAGATTCAACTCCTAGTGCTAAAGAATGCCGCTTGAGAGGAAGTAATCCTACACGCAACGACCAATAAGGCACCAGATCTTCTGCGTCTAAAAAATTCAGCGGCATCAATCTAGGATCGTCGATGGAATAACGAGATTGATTAATAAGCGGGGCAATCCCTCCTGCAACTTCGACAAAAATAATAGGGCGTTTTTTAGTGGTTTTTTCTTGAGCAACAGTGTGTTGGGAGAGAGCGGCTAGAAAAAATAAAAATACATACTTCATTTGGTTTGGTTTTAATAGCACAACGCTTAACAAGCTAACGAATAGTGCTTGCTGGCGGGCTAAGTGGTTGTGGTAAAGGTTATAAGAATAAAAAATAACGCTACAGGAATTATACCTAACCCTTTACTTGAACCAATTTTCTCTTATCCAATGGTTTGAGCTCTTCTAAAAAAAAACCATTGCCTTCTTACAACAAAAAACCTCCCCACCAACAGCACATTGCTATTGACAAGAAGGTTTCTAATTACTTATGATCGGTTGCTACTAACCGTTTACTTCGTTTCGTTTTTCTTGACATCCACCCAATAGCCTTTCTTACGGGCTTGAATACTTTCGATCGTACATCGCCGCTACCCCTACTCCTGGCAGATAATAGTGCCCTAAATAACTAGCATTCAACTCCACGACAAAAGTTTTCGTTTTTGTTTTTGCTAAGTCAAAGAAGGTGTATACGCGGTCGTCCCGCACGTCTACATATTCGGCGGCACTGCTGTTGTTTGCGCTGCCCATAAGGCGACTGTTATGAATTTCCCAGCCCGATGGAAAGACTTGGTGCAAGGCCAATTCGTGGTAGTTTCTATTGCCTGTATTGGTCACGCTAACCGTCGCTTTGAAATCGGTTCCTTGCGTTAAGCTAGCAGGGTCGATGGTTTCGCCTTTCATGTCGGTATAAGCGATGGTCATGGTTAAGCCTTTCTCTACAGCGCTTTCTTCGCCTACAGCGGGGATACCGTCGGAGACTAAGCGGGCAAACAAGATATTTTTATCGGTTGTTCTGAAACTGACCTTACTGGCCTGCTCCCCTTGCAAATCCAGTTGCCAAACGGCTTTTTTCTGGTTGACTTTCTCCCAAGCGCCGCTGCCGACTTTGTATTCAAAGACCAAAGGATTGTTGCGCCCCATATCGCCTGCATATGTTGCCATAGCGACAAGTGCCTGCCCTGTTTCTTGCGTGTTGAGCCAATCTTCACTGGTGAGCCGCTCCGAAATCGCTTTTACCAATTCGCCTGCTTCTTCGCGCTTATTCATAATGCTCAACGTTTGAACAATCAATGCCTGATCGCGCAACTGCGAGCCAAAGGTCGCCACGCCTTCATTGGCAGCATAGCGTTTGACCACTCTCGTGGCTTTTTTAGCCAAATCATTGGCCACCCCTTTCTGACCGCTTAGGTAATAAGCAGCGGCCAAATACCAGCGCGCTGCTACGGCATCGTCTCCAATTTGCTGCACGCGCAAACGGTTCATCGCTCCCAAGTTTGGTTTGTTCGCCAACGCTAATAGATACAAGCGGTAGGCCTGTATGAGAATAGCTGGTGCCTTATCGGTTGTTGTCCAGCCTTGTGCAGTTTTTGTTTGATAAGCAATCCAGTTGTTTAGAATATCATTGTTAATGCTGTAGCCTAAGCGTTTGGCTTCTAACCAAAAATGCCCGCCGTAATTGCTGCCCCATTCATCGGCTTTGCCTTCAGGCCAATACCCCAAACCACCATCAGCAGTCTGGAAGTGGTATAGGCGCTTGATGCCTGCTTTGATGTTCTCTGTAGTTGCTGCTTTTTTCTTGTCCGACAATTCTAATAAACTACTCAAATACAACTGTGGGAATACGCTAGAGGTGGTTTGCTCTACACAACCATAAGGGTAGCGAATGAGGTAGCGCAAGCGTTTGCCCAAGTTGAGCGGCGGCACAGAAGACACTTCTAAAACACCATTGTTAGTGCCCAACATACCTACAGGTTTATAAGTAGTCGTCCAATCTTGTTTGTTCGATATTACTTGTGCTGCTACAGTCGTTTCTCGTTCGTTAGCATTTCTAATGGTTACGTCGGTTTCATAGGTAGCACTTTCGCTGCCACTAGTTACCGTAATTTTTACGTTGCCCGTTCCTACTTGTTGGCCTGTCTTGACTTCAAAATAAGCCAAATCGTCGCCAGGTTCGGTAAAGGTCAGTTGTCTGGTCGAAGACCCTTGGAGCATTAGCCCCCCACTGGTTTCCATTTTTACCGTGACATTCTTCACCTTGTCTTCCATTGCAAAAACAGTCACAGGTAATTTGAAATTTTCTTCAACGCCTAAGACGCGGGGTAAGGTACCCAACACCATCAGGGGTTGACGTACTTTCATCGTTTGTTCGGCATGGCCATAAGCCCCCTCGTGGGTAGCGACAACCATCGCGCGAACAGAGCCCACATAATTGGGCATAGTAAATTGGTGCTTAGCGGTCTCTCCTTTCTTTAAATAAAAGGGGCCAGCATACAACACCACTGGCTTAAAGCGGTCTGGTTTCTTTTTGCCTTTACCCGCCATTGCGGCATCTCCACCAATACTTAACAAGCTCTTGATGTCGCCTCCAAACGCGCCCAATACTTGATCGTAAAAATCCCAAGTTTTGACCCCCAAGGCTTCGCGGCGGTAAAAATCACTCCAAGGCGCAGGCGTTTTGTAACCTGTCAAATCCAATAAACCTTCGTCTACAATCGCAACCGTATAAGCCATTGGCCCACCGCGCCTATTGCTGACCGCTACATCAAACTGCTCCCCAGGGCGCACCTTATCCGCCATTTCAATTACTGGCTCCAATTTGGTGGTTGGATCTTCGACGGTAATCGGAATCGCGCCGTACATCCGAATGGGTAAATCATTTTTCGTTTGGGCATGGGGTTGTAACAACGTAACCGTAGCATAAGCGTTGGGTGTCATTTCTGCCGTAGCCTTGAAACTAAACGTCGTATTGCCTTTGGTGGCTTCTACCCAGTTGGCCTGAATAATTTTGCTGCCGTTTTCGATGGTTACTAGAGCGCGGCCTGCCTCTCCTGTCGGAATGGTTAAGGTTACGTCTTCGCCCACATTAAAGCGTTCGTTGTTGGCGCTAAAGTTAAGTGCCGTCGCGCCTTCAGGATCGCGTTCTTTGGACTTACCCGCCCAGCCCGGCCAATCAATGTAGAAAATTTGCCCAGAGGCATGGCCTTCTTTGCCATTAGAAACCCGCACTAAATAGCGGCCCCAAGCAGGATATTTTACTTCTAATTCCCAGTACGCTTTTCCATTGACGGTACTCACCGTCGCCGTTTCTTTTTCTTCACCTGAAACGCGGCCTCGATAGTTGGCTAAGTCATCTTGCGACTTATCAAACCACCATTTCCAACTAATTTTATACAACTTGACCGTTAAATTCTCTACATCGACGGGTTTACCGTCTTTGTCTACCGTGCGAATTTCTACGCGGTGTTTTTTATCGGTCAACAACATATTGCGCTTTTCATCGCCTTTCGGCAAACGCACCCCTACATACAGTTTATAAGGATGGTAAGGCAAGGAGACTTGGTTGACACTAAAGTCACCGCCTGGTTCAAATACTTTGGTTAAGAAGGTCGCTTGGAGCTGTCCAGGACTTTGCTCCTCCACTCCTAAATCCGTCGCGATTAAGGCTTTGCCCTCTTCGTTTAATTCGCCATCAAAAATCACTTGATCATCGGCTTCAAAACTACGCACAGGATCTTGGAAGTTAAAGTCGCTGTATTGGTCAAACTTGGTGTAGCCTTCTCGTAAGGTAACCTTGACAGTCGCTTTTAAACTCTTGGCAATCGCACCATGCAACCAAGTCGATTTGAGCAAACCTTTGAGTTCACCATCGTTTGCGGATAATTCTTTTTTGCCAAAATTGAGATCAATTTTCAAGCGATTGGGCTTGATGGTTTCAATTTTCAACGTCTTGGTAAACGTAGCACCCCCTACCCGTACCGTCGCCAAATAGTTGCCCGTAGGAGCCTCTTCGTCGGTTTGGCAGGTAAAATTGTATAAGCCACTCACGTGTTTGGTGCTGGTCTTCTTAACAATGATTGCCCCTTTGGCATCTTTTAAGGTAAAGACCACAGGGTGATCATCAGGCAATGCGTTGTCCTTGTCTTCTAGGATAAAATTGAGGAACAACTCATCGCCAGGACGCCAAACGCCACGCTCGCCATAAATAAAACCTTTGAGTCCTTTGTGGTAGGTCAAACCCGCCACATCAAAGCGGCTCATAGACAACGCGTTGCCATCATCTAGGCGCAAATAGCCGCGCTGTTTTCCTTGTTTAGCAATCAAGAAAAAGGGCTTCTTGGATAACTCTGGACGCGCCAAGCCTTCTTTGTCGGTCTTAGCGGTCGCTATTTTCTTTTGGTGATAATCATAAAACTCTAGCTCTACATTTTTGAGCGGCTCCGTAGTTTCTATGTTGGTTACTGCGACCACCATGCCGTTGTCGCCTCGCTTGACAATAACGCCCAGATCAGAAGCCAAAATATTGCGCTTAGCCACCAACTGCTCGCGGTAATAGTAACGGCTACAAGGATTGCTTAGGTCTTCATAATCGTAATCGTCTTCGTAATAATCCCAATAGCTGCTGCCGTAGCTGGGACTATCCCAAGAATCGTTTAATTCCAGCATATTTTTCTCTTCTCTATTTTGCTCATTGGCATCCGTCTCTTGACAGACGTACAAAGAATTAGAGCGTTTGAAACCCAAAGCAATTTCATAAATTGCCCCTGGTTCGGGCTGAATTAGCGTTGCCAAATCCAAAGAGTGCTTAGTCCATTCGGTGAGGTTGAGCCCCGCTGTTTTGTCTAGAGCAATTGTTTTTTCTAGCACCAAATCACCAACGCGTTTCAATTCTTCGTTGCCTTCGATGGTATTGACTTGAAAGAACTGCTTGATATTTTGCTCGCGAACTTTGATGACGCGTACAGCTACAGCATTAATATTGACACTTTCAAATACGATCGGCATCCGTTCTGAGTTGGGGATAATGTTGCCTTTGCCCACCCAACGCACTTGTGGTTTGATCTCTGAGAAAGTCAGGGTTTCGCTCATTGGTTCGATGAGTACGGCTCCTTCTTCGTTGGTAATAGCGTCCGAAATTTCGAGGGTTTTGTCTCCTGTTAGTTTCTTATCGGTAAAGATTTTGATTAGGTTGTTCTCAATACTATAATCGACCGAGCGACCACCTAACTGTACCAACCCTTCCAAATTTTGATCGGCATCTAGGACATCCGAGAACTCCAACACGATGTGTTGTTCGGGCGACTCGTAGCGGTAGGTTTGCAGGTGCTTAAAATCGTTTTTAGCAGGTACAGAAACGACCACTTCTTCCTGTTGCTCGACATCCACTAAAGTGCCGTTCCATTTCCAAGTGATGGGATAGGCCACGTCTTCTTGTGGTACTTCGTGTATTATAAATTGATGGTGGGTCGCATCTTCGTGCTGCCAATCAATGTCCAAACTCTTGCTGCCTCTGTAGGCAGTCAAGACACGCTCTACTGTTTTAGGGTCTTCTAGATCATTGAGTTCTAAGCGGCCGCGTTGTTGCACCCATTTTTTATTGTCTTTTTTGGTAATTACGCTAGCCATTGGACTGACGTTGACAAACTGATCCTTGGCCTTGAACTGAAAGGTAAAGGTAGCTAGGTCTTTGGGTAAGTTCTCTATAAGTTGGCCCATACGGAGTTGTGCCGTATAGATTTGGCCTGATTTCAAAGGGGCTTCTGGAATAAATTCTAAGCTTTGAGGATTATTCCATACCGCCTTTCCTTCGAGGGCGGGCTCAAAGGAAAAGGGATTTTTGGCAAGCGCTTCTTGATCGTCGGCACCTACGGCCTCTTGAAAAAGCACTTGGATAGTGGAGCGCTTAGAGATTTCGCCTTCGGTATAAGCCGATAAATACTCATCAAATTGTACATTGTGAACGATGCGCTCGACCTTTTCATTCTTTTCGGAATGACAGGACGTTAGTAAAAAGGCCAAGAATAAAGGCCAAAGAAGTAGTGGTGTTGCTCTCATTGGATTCAGTTATCTTATAGTAAAAAAAAGTTGAGAATTACTTATGGTTTAACGGCTAAGGTTGACAGTGGCGTAATGCAATAAGGGACTTGTTGTGCGAGGGCAATTCTATAGCGTCGTTGTTCGATCATACAGTAATCACATTCTAACCGTAAAATCAATTGCTGTTCGTCCTCCCATTCGTAAGTATATCGGATGGCACTGCGGTTATCTTCAGGCAAATTAATACAGCCCAAATACCGTGTGGTTTGGGTATCCTTGTGTTGAGAATATAGCAATATTTCAGGAGTTTGGTGCATTCTTCTGTCTTTTTGATAGAGAATAAGCTGCTGTTTTCCGTCTGTTGCACTAATTTCTCCCCAAAGCTGTTGCGATGTTGTTTGCGTCTGTAACAACAAGAGTAGAGCAAGTGCCAAGAGAGAGAGGCAACTAACCACCTTAGTTTCTGTTTTCATGGAGATTATATAGGTACCTTTTGGGGCTTATGTTTAGCCATTCATTCTGACTTATACGATTCAACAGCATAAAAATAGTACAAATTATAACAGCAATTCAAGATAAAAAGAGACGTTGAGTATTTGGCTGCTTGATTGATTAGTTGGTAGACTCTCCAAAACTTAATAACTTTGGGAAATGTTACACTAAAATCATTACAGTAACTTGTTCTTAGCCACTGGAATTCCCCCTCCCTGATTGTCCTACTAAAGAAGCAGTCAAGGTTTTCCGTACAAAACTAATAGCGATCATGCAACGCTTCGTCTTCTTTCTATTTCTGTTCTCTGTGGCTGTGGTAGCCGCTGCCCAAGAAGGGTTAAAAATTGGCGCACAAATTACCCCCTGCCTTTCCTTTTCCTTCAATTCACAAGATACCAAAAAAGGCTCGACTTTAGAGCGGCAGGCCGCTTTTGGCTACAGTGCAGGAATATTGGTAGGTTACGGCATTACCGAAGCCTTTAGTCTCTCTACAGGAGCCTTATATTATGAACATCAAGCCAATTTCCAGCACCAACGCACGGTGTTGAACAATGGACAAAGTGATCCCAATCTAGGGGCAATGATCGAACGGCAATCTACTTACATTCGAGTCCCCCTCCTATTTGGTTTGGCTTCTGATCCCAATCGAAAATGGGGCGTTTTGGCACGTTTTGGGCCGCACTTCAATTTTTTGCTAAATGCCCAGTATTACGACACGCGGCTAGATGGTTATAGCAATTACAATAAAAATACGGGCATCGACTTACGGCAAGAAATCACCCTTTATCAAGAAAATGTCGCGACAGGGGGGCTTATTCGAGAAGGAGGCCGCGCAGCAATTTACAAAGCATTCGTTCCTGGTGTTACGGCAGAATTGGGGTTGCAGTTGCGCGTGAATGACCAATTTAAAGTAACGGCCTTGCTACACGTAGAAGGCTCCTCTAATCCTGAGGACGAAGGCGCTGCCAGTTTAGCGCATAATCTAACGCGGGGGGATTACTTAGTCACTGCTGATCCTTTTGAGCGCTCCCGAATCGGCCCGTCGAGACGACAACAAACAACAAGCAGAGGGAACACCGTTTGATGCGGTCTTCCCTAATTATACCGATGAGACCTATCCCAATGTCTCTGTACGAGCCCCTACTTGGCAGGTAATGGTAGGTTTGCAACTAGGTATTGTTTACACCTATAAAAAACAATAGAACCTTTTGAATCTTTTGTTGTTTAGTAAGCGAAGCAACGGCCTTCCTTATCTCATAAATAGCCGTTGCAGAGTAATTCTACCTTAATTTATTCATTTTTGCAACATGATTAAAATTCATACAATGAAAAATTTAACTTTATTAGTGGCTACCCTTCTTTTGGCAGGGCAGACCTTCGGTCAAGCTGGCTTAGAATTGACAGCGGGGTACACTCCAGGCATTTCTTTCATGCTCAATGATGATGATTTTGCAGCAGGCGAGGATTTGAACTATCAAGTCACTTATGGTTCTCACGTAGGCTTGACGGCTGGCTTTCAACTTTCTCTGAAAGAGTAGGGGTGATGACTGGGTTTGGACTAGCTTCTATTAACCAAAACTATGTATCTGATTATAGTGACCGTAGTAGAGATGAGCAAAATACCTACAACCGCCGTTTGACCTACATCCGTATTCCTTTGATGGTGCGTATTGGTGGTGATCCAACAGCTCCCAGCAGTGCGTTCTTCCGCTTTGGACCACACTTAGATTTCTTAGCAGGCGCCATGGGTAACTCCGATGTTCGCATTCCAATCCTTGGTACTCGCGCTAGAGATACACAAAACTTCCGCAATTACCGTACACTTCTTTCTACAGAAGACGAAGAGATTTACCAAGATGTCACCATTGGTTTGACAATGGAAGTAGGTGGTCGTATCCGCATTACAGATGTTATTGGTGTCCTGTTGTTGTTTCACTTAGAAACTTCATTGACGAATCCAGAAGGCGAAGATTCTTGGAAGGTATTTGAAAGCAACAACTCTAATGAGCGCGCAGGAACATTCAACGTAATGCCTGGTATCAACGTGAGCTTTCAGTATGTCCTGAACTTTAACTAACTTTTGCTTGACTCTTCTATAAGAGGGTTATTGCTTCTGCAACTACTAATTACGAAGGGGAGGGATTGGCTAGCCAATCCCTCCCCTTCTCTATTTTTAACCTGTTTGTGGCCGCTTCCTTATTTGAAAACAAAACCATTGGCAAATACTCCTGCCGTAAAGCTTTCCATCAAGGTGCCATCAAGTCGATAGCCATTCACTAAGACGGGGTTAACCCCTGAGGAAGGCGCGCCATACAGGTATTTTGTAGTCGGGTCGTACCCTATGCCGTAATAACTGCCTGTAAAAATGAGCTGTTCGGTCGTGCTAGCCAACGCTCTAGAAAGCACCTGCCCTGCTTTGGTGTAGAACAACACATCGTTGTCGGGTTCATTAATCGTCAAATTTCCAATGGGATTGCCTTTTCCAAAATTAAGGGTCCGAACTATGGTATTGGTCGCAGGATCTATGGCAATCAATTGACTCTCCGTGCTGTTGGCCGTATCAATGTTGGGATAATTGGTATACTGTACTTCTCCTGCACAGGCCACCCACAACAAGCCATTTTTATCAATGACAAGACCACTCGGCTTATCGGCTACGGTAATGGTTGTTTGTACGCGTCGTTGCTGTACGTCAAAAACGGTGACTTTATTATTGGTTCCTAACCCTCCTAAATGGCTGATGTATAACGAGCCATTTTTCAATAGCAAGCGCTCTGGCCCCATCTCTATGGGATAACGCTCGGCAATAGTGTTCGTCGCTAAATCGATTCGCGCCAAGCTCCCCGTCAAACCATCCGTTCCCCATTCGGTCACATAAGCCTCTGTACTAGAGACAGGCAAGCAGTAGCGCGGTAAGCGCAAGCCCGTTATTTGTGCTACTTCCACAAAGGTATGGGCATCCACCACTTCTATTTTATTAGAATTATTAACCACAATGTACCCCTTGTCCCCCTCCAATACTAAGGATTGTACCACATCGCCTAAATCCCGCTGGTTGGCGGCAAAGAAAATACGATCGGTCGTTGTTCCTTGGCGGTCAAAATGAGTAATCGTTCCTGAGGTATTGCCAAAGGAGCCTTCATTGATGACAAAAATTCCTTGGCTGTATTGTCCTGTTGGAGTGGGATCTTTGGGTTTCTCGCAAGCGCTCCATAGCCACGATAAGCCCAATAAACATAACGCTAGTGTTGTTCTCATTAGATACCTAAGTTTTCTCGAATGCGTTCCCAAAGGGTCAAGGGGCGCTTCTTTTCGCCGTAAGGCCCTTCT
This sequence comes from uncultured Saprospiraceae bacterium, assembly GCA_963837355.1. GTDB lineage: Bacteria > Bacteroidota > Bacteroidia > Chitinophagales > Saprospiraceae > Aureispira. Next base: position 546,252 of record CAWIMY010000003.1, read on the forward strand.
TCGTAATAACTATAATCGTAATCGCCGCGACGGATAGAGCGCTTGAGTTGCCACCAACGAAAAACGAGTAGTATTAATAATATTGGTATAACGTATCCCCAAATCATGTGTCTCTATTTTTGAGCGTTAACAAATAAATTTAATGGCGGCCGCCTTTCATCATCGCAAAAATATGCAATACCGCAGGAAAAATAGCCTCCATCGATTCCTTCGCCCCTTTAGTAGAACCAGGCATGGTAATGATTAAGGTTTGATCGCGAATGCCTGCAATGGAGCGTGATAACATGGCGTAAGGCGTTCGTTCTTGGCCGTAGCCGCGCATGGCCTCCACAATCCCTGGCACTTCTCGGTCGAGCAACGGCAGCACTGTTTCGGGCGTTACATCTCTAGGCGACGAGCCAGTCCCTCCTGTAAAAAGGAGTAAGTCGATCCCTTCACTAGACCAGTGTTTCACGGCTCTTTCAATGTCGGTTGGCTCATCGGGAATGACGGTATAAGCGGTAATGGCCACTTTAGAGGCTTCTAATTTTTCAATAATGGCTTTGCCTGCGCGGTCTTCTTTTTTGCCTGCGGAAATAGAATCCGAACAAACAATAACTGCCGCTTGCAGACTGTGCGGGTGCTTGCCTCGATAATCGGACTTGCCCCCGCGTTTTTGAAGCAGCTTAATGCTACCAATTTCTATGCCTTTGTCAATGGGTTTGAGCATGTCGTACATGGTCAAGGCGACCAAAGAAGCCCCGTGCATGGCCTCTACTTCTACCCCTGTTTTATAAATGGTTTTGACCGTCACGTGAATGATGATCGTTAGGTCTTCAATTTCGTAAGTGACGTGGGTATACTCAATCGGCAAGGGATGACAGTCTGGAATGAGTTCGGCGGTTTTTTTAACGCCAAAAAGTCCCGCGACTTTGGCCATTTCGAAAACGTCGCCTTTGGGGACGGTTTTGTTTTGGATGGCGGTGATCGTGTCGGCGTGACTAACGCGCACGCGCGCTTCAGCGGTGGCAATGCGTAGGGTACTGCTCTTGTGGGTAATGTCTACCATGATTGGTTATTGCAAATGAGGAAGTTTCAAAATAAGGCAACTAGCGGTTCTCTTTCCACTGGTGGCTGTTGTCGGCAAAAATTTCTTTGCCAAAGATAGGCACTTCTTTTTTAATGGCCTCCACAATGTAGCGCGAGGCTTGGTAACACAACTCCCGATGCGGCGAGGAGACAAAAACAAAGAGGCAAATCTCCCCCGCTGCCACGGCCCCAAACTGTGGTGGATGTGCATACAAGTAATGTCAAATTTATCAAAGGTTGCCTCGCGAATCTCGTGCATTTTTTCGGTGGCCATTTCTTCGTACGCCGTATAGTCAATGGCACGCACGGTTTTGCCCTCGATCACATCGGCCCGTACTTGTCCCAAAAAAATATTGTGCGCCCCAATGTCGGTTTTGCTTTGATGCTTGGCAATGGATTCGGCAATAAAGGCCGCAGGAATACCGCCCTGTTGAAAGACTTTTTTAGGAATTTTGAGTCGGCTCATGTGTGTTGCTGCTTGGTGGTGGAATTATTTTGGGGGAAGATACGAAGTTTTGAGGCGTGGTTTGTTATCTTTATTCGTCTTGTTTTTGTTATAAAAGTTTGACAAGCTTTCCTTCACCCTTTTAATTGTACGCCATCATGTTTATTAGTTCTATTAAAATATCCGATCACCACCAGTTTAAGGATTTTGAGCTAGATTTGACTTATCCCAAAGGGCATCAAAAGGCGGGGCAACCCTTGGATAAGGTGTGTATTATTGGACAGAGTGGTACAGGGAAGACTACTTTGTTGGAGGAGTTGTTGGAAGTTCCTGATTCTTTCTTAGAATATAGAGGGACAAAAAAAGTAAATGGAGTAACTATAGAAAGAGCAAAAAATCATGCATTTTATTCAAAAACAATCCCTAGCAATAAAATACTATTAGGAATAAATAATAAAGAACAATCTATACGTCATGACTTCTTAGAAGAATATAAAATAAATATAATCAAGAAGAAATTAACAAGTGTAACTGTAGAGATGAAAAGTCGATTAGCTTGGATGCAGTATTAACAGCATTAGAAGTATCATGTAAGCAACGAAAATGATTAGACGCAATCCTAATCTTGTATTTACTAACCTGATTTCTTATAAAAATAGCGAGTTAAATGGCTGGGCAAACCTCAAAGATAAAATCCAAATTCACCAAAACAAAAAGCTTACTTACAATAGCTTGATTAGTACAGCTTTCATGGAAGGTGACACAAAAAAAGCTAACCAATATGTTCAAGAGTTGAGGAATTGGCAAAAGGAAAATGAAACGCCTTTACAGGATTTAGCGGATGACTATTTAGATCCTATTCTAAAAGACTTCAACCTTCGAGTTAAAACCAACATTCAGAACCTAGCGGAATTAGAAAACATCCACCTAGAAAACAAAACCACCCACGAAGTCATCCCAATGGAACATTGGAGTTCAGGCGTAGAAAATATCGTAGCTCGAACAATTCCACTATACACCCACCAATTCAAAAACGCTATTATCTGCGTCGATGAACCCGAAAACTCCCTCTATCCCGATGTGCAACGCAAAATTATAGACATTTATACCCGCTTAGCACCCGATTCGCAATTTTTCTTCGCGACCCACTCCCCCATTATAGCGGCTAGTTTCGAGCCGTGGGAGATTGTAGAATTAAAATTCAACGAAGAAGGCTACGTCTATCGCGAATTGTACTACGAAGGAGAAAACCACGTAGACAATTACAAATTCTACCCGCAATATTTGCGCTGGGATGCTATTCTACAAAACATCTTCGACTTGGAAAATGACGGCAGTGACGAACGTAAGAAAATGTTGCAAGACTTTTCTAATCTAGATACCCAACTCAAAGCGCGAAAGGCGAAGGGAGAAGAGCTCTCTAAGGATGATCCAGCTGTAAAAAGGTTGTTAGAAATGGGAAAGAAACTAGGCTGGAACACTAAAAACGGGTAGGAACATGCGTAAAATAGATAAAACTTGTCTTCTATCTACGACGTACTTTGATTGGCAGAAAAATCATAAAATCCCTCATCCCGAGTACAATAGCTCTAAAGGAAAATATTATAAGGATATAGTAATGCAACTTTTGCATTGCCAAGGTGGATTATGTGCTTACACCGAGCAGTATTTGTGTAAGACAGATTGTTATGAGGCTAGTCATTGGCGAGAAGGCTGCTATCAACCAAGTAAACCAGAATTTAGGGGACAGCTAGAGCACTTTGATTCCACTTTGAAAAAGGATACCGCTTGGAGTTGGGACAACCTGTTCTTAGCAGATACGGACGTTAATACTAAAGTGAAGGGACAAAAATCTGTCGATTACATCCTCAAACCCGATGATCCTGCCTACGATCCCAACGAAAAGTTGGTGTACAATCCTGATCTGCACGAATTTTCGCCACATCCAGATTTAGATCCAGCAACCTACGAGCGAGTAAATGGTATGATAAAAACACTGGGCTTAAATTATGGGCCAGTCGTAAAAACACGGCAAGAGTATTTGGATCAGGTATTCAAAATTCTGGAACTTACCAACGAAGTAACCATTAGCCAATTTCCAACAGCTTATTATATGACTAGAACCTTAAAGGAGGACAACCAAGAAGATTCTATCTTAGAGGATTTTTTATAAATGTACTTGGAATCGTTTCTTTCTAGAATGTACCAAAGACGCTACCAAAACCTTTTCTTCTTTTCTATAATTCCCCGTATTAGCGCTTTATTTTACAAGAGCAGGAAAAAAATAGCCTCAAAAATACTATCTTATTGGGTCTTAAAACAATAAACCACCAAAACAACCACTAACTATGGGCGATGAATTAAAGAAAGGCGAGCAAGAACAAGGGCCGCGCTCGGTAAACAGTGATCAGCCGCAAATGATCGCGCAAGCAACTCCACCAGTAGTCCAACAGAATAAAGTAGCGCCACCGCCTGCCGATAAAACCCATGACAATGTATTGTCCCTAGATCGTTTTGACGGAGGCTTCTACCGCAACGAGCAACCCAGAAGCGGCCTTAGAGGCTTTCTTTGCGGATAAAACCCACAAAAAAGTAGATGCTACTGTTAAAAATCCCGAAGCCATACGAGAAATCCAACAAGCACTTATTGACTTAAAGAAGCTGGATCCAAAAACCATCAAATTGGGTGAGTATGATGCAGCCACTTCCGCCGCAGTCGTCGCGTATAGAAAAAGCCGTAATAATGCGGGTACTCCTGTTAATACCAACCCTGCCTTCACAGGAGGAGACAAAACGTTGGTAGAAGATCATTTTGAGGATCGAGAGGCTTATGCAGAAGCAGCGGAGCCCGATAAAGTAGATCGAACACGTCCCTTAGACACAACGGATAAAGACAAGATCAAAGAGATTTATAAAGAAGAGGAAAAAGATATACAAGAGACCTACTATGACGAGAAGTTTGTCACAGACAATAGAAAAAAATTAGTAGCCGACATTACCCGTCAAGTACAAAAAGTATTGGATGGATTGCATCAAAAAAAATACAGTGATAAGAAAGAGGCCCACGACAAAGGGGTCGCTCTAGAAAAAGAAGAGGTCACCGAAAATCCGTACTTATATCCCAAAGAGGCTTTAGAAGGCAGTGCTAATGCCGCCCAAAAGGCCGTTAATAAGGTCTATGGAGGCTTGGCGAAAGGGGCAAAGAAACCTTCCTTTAAAATGGGTAAAAATCTTTTCGATCAATGGGAATTAGCAGAAGCGGAAATCACCACCGCAAAAGAAGCGGACGCGAAAGATAACGGCAGCAGAATTAGTCAGCGGGCACAACGCTTCTTGACAGGGCAGTTAATGCAGCATCCGCAAATCAAAAACACGACCGATGCCTTAGAAGTAGCCGTAGGACAGGAAGCTTATGCAGCTTTGAAAGCCGCTGCTATTCAAGAACTGCTCCAAACACCCGATAATGTCGAGAAACTAATTCGCCTAGAGCAAGCGTGGTCAGGGGTAGCGGATATGTCAGGCATACAATCGCTGCAACGGTTTAAACCCGAGGGGGCAGAGGCACAGCGCTTGGAGCAATGGAAATTGTTTTACACCTCTATTCACGAATACCTACACCTGCTCATGCACCCCAAGTATCTAGCGTGGGTCAAAACCCATAAAGGAAAGAAAAAATACATTCTAACGGAGGGCGTTTGTGAATTTTTCACCCTAAATGTTTATGCTAAGTTTCCTCCCTCCGCACTAAAAGCCTATCAAAATCAAGTAGAAGGGTTGGATCCTAAAACAGTTTCTCCAGCAACCGTTCCTTCTTACAAACAGGCAAACAGAAAGGTTTACCCCGAACATCAACAAGCCGAACAATTGGCTAAAACGGTCGGCATTCATAATCTACAAGCCGCTTATTTTCAAGGAAAAACAAACTTAATTGATGAAAAGTAGAACAAAGCTATCCCCCTGCAAAAGGGGGCAATAGCGCCAGTTCGTCCGTGGCTCTTAGCTCGTGGGAGGTGGCGGCAAACGCGCGATTGACCGCTATGCGGAAGGGCTTGTCTTGCAAGGCGGGGTGACGTTGCCGCAATTGCTGTTCTAGCTCGGCGACTGTGCAGGGTGTTGACAGGGTGAGGGCTTCTTGGGAACATTGGGTCGCCTCGGCGAGCATTCCGAAATAATTAACGGTTAAAATCATGTAGTAAGCGTTGATAAGCGTCCAAAGTATTGATGTTGCTCAAAGCGCGCGCGTGTAGCGCGGGGCACGCGCACACCTGCACGGGCAGCGTTTGCAAAACGCTCACAAGCCGCAATTGTTGCCGTTGCAAGGCGCTTTCAAAAATTTCCTGTTGCACTTTCGCATACACCCCTACCAACGGCTGCCAACGCCCCGCCAAAGAAAAAATAGTACTCTCCCCCACGGCACTCTGCGCCAACAAGTAGGCCAGCGCCTCGGTCGTCAGCAAGGGCAAATCGCAACTCAACACCAAGGCATGAGGCGTTTCGAGATGCCACAAAGCCGTTTCTATTCCTGCCACAGGCCCTTGCCCAACATAGCGATCCCCCCAACAAGACACCTGCCCAATGCGCGGCCAACGCGCCATTATCAACCAACACAACCGACTGCACCAACGGTTGCGCGGCAGCGGCTACCCGCTCCAAAAAAGAGCGACCTTCTAGCGACAATAAGGCTTTGTTTTGCCCCATACGGCGGCTTTCGCCACCAGCCAAAATAACGGCGGTAAGATCATTGGGTCGAATCATGAGGAGAGCAGTTGAAGTGGGTGGGTAGAACCAAGCGAAAGCGCTTGCCCTACTTGGAGCGTGGATAATTGTAGTACCGAAAGAGGCAAGCGCAGCGATTGGTCACCTACTTGTACAAGCGCATATTGCGCGGCTACGGCCAATACGATTCCTGTCAATTGCACGGCCAAGCCTTGGGCTTCAAAATAGCGACTTGGTTGCTCATAAAATTGCGCTGTGCCGTTTTCTAGCACCAATAAATGGTCAGCTAGGCGTAGAATTTCGTCCGCGTCATGGCTAACTAGAATGGTGGTACATTGCCAAGCGTGGTGTAAATCGGCCAACAATTGTTGCAGTTGTTGGCGCAAGCCCCCGTCTAGCGCCGAGAGCGGCTCGTCTAGAAGCAGCAAATGCGGCTCCAAAGCCAAGGCGCGCGCCAAAGCCAAGCGCTGCTGCTGCCCACCCGACAATTGCCGAGGGCGCTGCTGCTGTAGCGCCAACAAATCTGTGGCTTCCAAAAGCCGCTGAATAAGCGCTGTGTTTTTAGTGGCAAATTCTAAATGCTGCCGCACGGTCATATTGGGAAATAAGGCATAATCTTGAAACACAAAACCTACGCGGCGTTGTTGTGGTGTCCAATGCCGATTTGTCATGGAATTATACCATTTCTCCTCACCTACTGTTAACTGCCCTTCAGCAGCCTGCTCTAAGCCTGCCAACAAGCGAAGCAGGGTCGTTTTGCCTGCGCCAGATGCTCCATAAACTGCCAAAAGCCGCCCCGATGGCAGCTGCGCTTGCACCCGCCAGTCTTGTGGCCCTTGGGCACTGTGCAGCGTTTTACGAAAATTAAAATCAAGCATAGGCGGTTGGTATTAGCATGATAATTTGATCTAGAATAAGAAAACTTTTTAGGAGGTGGCCGCTTTTCTGGCTTTGGCAGTTAATCCATAAGTAATGGACAAAATCACAAAACTAAGCACTAAAAGAACGACGGAGTAAAAATTAGCTTGATCGTATTCTAATGACTCCACATGGTCATACACCGCGACGGAAGCGACCAGCGTTTCTCCAGGGATTTTGCCCCCAATCATTAATACCACACCAAATTCTCCGATAGTATGCGCAAAAGTAAGCACAACACCCGTCAGCAAAGCAGGTCGAATATTGGGCAACAAGACCCGCCACAGTACTTCCCAGCGTCCTTTACCCATCGTGTAGGCGGCTTCCCGCAAAGAAGGAGACAAATTTTGCAAGCCCGCTTGTATCGGCTGCACCATAAAGGGCAAACTGTAACACATCGACCCCAATACCAATCCCCAAAAGGAAAAAATCAATTCTACCCCTAGCATATCATACACCCATGCCCCGATTCCACTACGGCGCGACCAAAACAGCAATAAATAAAACCCCAACACAGTCGGCGGCAGCACCAGCGGTAAGCCTACTACGGCTTCTAGCAAAAACTTAAAGCGCGCTTTGCTGTGTGCTAAGTAGGCCGCCAAGGGAAGCCCTACCCAAAACAGCGCTACTGTAGTCACCGCCGCCAGCTGTAAGGACAGCCATAAGGGTTGCCAGTTCATTCCTTCCATTTGTTGTGTTTAAAAGCCGCTTTCCCTTACGGTAAATCATACCCATACGCCATCAAAATAGCCTGTGCCTCCTTGGACTGCAAAAAGTCATAAAAAGCACGTGCCTCAGGCTTGGGCGCTCCTTCTAACGGCTGTAACAACGCCATCGCTTGTGGCAGTTGATAAGCAGGAAGCAGAAGGTATTGCCCCTTGTCTTTTAGTATTGGATGCGCGAGGCTTGATTTGGCGGTCAGCCCTAGATCGGCCACTTGGGTATCTAAATACAAGTTAACTTGCTCAATATTTTGCGCGTAAACCAATTGGGTGGGCCATTTTTCTAGGATACCAGCTTCCTTTAAGGCACGTTGCGCCAAGCGGCCATAGGGTGCCGCTTTAGGGTCGGCTAAGGTAAGGCGCTGTTGGGGGGTTAATTCTAATTGTTGGAGGTTTTGGGGCAAAACCAATTCTTCTTGGGCGCTCCACAAAACCAAGCTGCCACGGGCGTAGGTGATGGGCGGCACTGCCGTACGCCCTTCCGTCGCCAAATAAGCAGGGTACAAACTATCTGCCGATAAAAAAACATCCAGTTGAGCGCCTTGTACAATTTGAGCGACCAATTTACCCGAGGCTTGTACATAGTTTTCAAAGGTAACGGCTTGTCCTGTTGTGGCTAGTTGTTCCTTTTGGAAAGCATCTTCTAGGGCTTTCAAAACGGGTTGGGTAGACGCAGCGGCGGCTACTCGAAGGCGCGGAACGTCCGAGGCTTGATTGGAAGTGCAAGCCCATAACCCTAATAAGAGAACCCCAAAAAGGTATTTTTTAAGCATAATAAGGTTGCTATTGAGGAAGCCAATGCACTTCTACCAAGTCGCCCGCTGCCAAGTGCTCGGCCGTCTCTGGTACATACACCAAGGCATTGGCGGCGGCAAAGGATTGTAGCATGGCCGAACTTTGCTGTTCGAGCAAGTGCACCTCCGTATCGGCATAGGCTTTTAAAAATTGGGCGCGGATACCTTTTCTTTCATAGGGCTTGGCCAACGGTAAATAACTACTGCGCAAGGCAAAATGTTGGTAGCCTAGACATTTTTTGAGGGCGGGCAATACATATTCGTAGTAACAAGTGAGCGCAGCAGCGGGATTCCCTGGCAAGGCAAACACCGTGCAGGCTCCTTTGACCCCCAAATAAAGCGGTTTCCCTGGCTTTTGGCGCACTTTATAAAACAGTGTTTCTACACCTAAGTGAGGCAATGCTTGCCCTACAAAATCATAATCGCCCACTGAAATTCCACCCGAAATAAGCAAGACATCCACTTCCTGTAGTTGTGCTTGCAGCGCGCTCAAGGTCGTCAAATAGTCGTCTTCTACTACCTGTACTTGTACGTGCGAAAAACCTGTTTGCAGCAAAGCCGTTTGCAGCATTTGCCCATTACTCTCGTAAATTTCGCCGCGTTTTAGAGCTTTTCCCGCAGCGACCAACTCACTGCCTGTTACCACCAAGCCCACTTTAGGGGGACAAAACACCTGCACTTGGGTCAAGCCCAAACTCGCTAAAAAACCTACCGTAGCAGGCGTAATCGGCGTTCCTGTGCGCAAGGCCAACGCTCCTTTCTGAATTTGCTCGCCTTTGGGGCGAATGTTTAGCCCTACGGCAATGTCTGTAGGCACTAGAAGCTCGTCGCCTTCTACCTCTACTTTTTCTTGCTGAATGACCGCATTGGCATCGCTGGGAATAGGCGCGCCTGTAAAAATACGCACGGCTTGTCCTGCTATCAAATGCGGGTTCCAATCGCTGCCTGCGGCCACTTCGCCGAGCAATTGATAGCGCGGTGTTGTTCCCAAACACAAAGCATAGCCATCCATCGCCGATTGATCAAAGGGCGGTAACGCCAAAGGGGCGTGCACGTCTTGCGCCAGTACATATCCGACGGCCTCTACGACAGAAAGTAGTTGACTCCGTAAGGTAGGTTGTAAATTGGCGACAAGTTTTTTGGCTTCGGGTACCCCTATCATAGGTGTGGTTGATTTAGTGCAGTGTAGCAAAAGTGCTGGTTGTTATTCGTGCAAACAAGATAAAAAAATGCAGGCGATCTTCATTCTGTTCTGTCAAGCAATTAAAAGTATTTTTCTGTTTTCTGTTTAATAAACCCTCTACCCAACTACTCCTTTGCACTTATCATCACTGACAAATACTACGCTATCAGTTGCTTAGAATAACTTTTTTAGGGAAGTTCTTTTCTCTTAGCAAGTTTGACAAAAAATAGTTTGAATAGTTGAAATTATGGTCGTACTTTCATAAACCATAGAAAATCCTACAACCAAATACCATGAATGAATCTTCTAATGCCTCTTTTCCAGAAGAGCAGCCCTTATCGGGCGATCCTTTATCACAAGGCCAGCCACAGCAAGCCGAGGAATACAATGCCGCTCTAAAACGGGTGGCACAAGCCCTAGAAGGCCAACAACCCAGTACAGAAACCGAAAAAGCCTTGTATGTGGTTGGATTGAGCCTTTCTTTGATCTTATTTACGGCTCAATTAATCGAATGGTTGTCGTACCCTTATTGGTTGGAACTGTTGTATAGTTTCTTTATCTTTGCAGAAGCAACGCTACCCTTGGCTGTTAGTTTTTTCTTAAAAAACAAGCAGCAGGCAACTATTTTGCGGGTAGTGGGTACTATAATCTTATTGATTTATGCACTCAGCTTGTTTTAGAGTAGCCACCCGACGGATCAGCCGTCTACAACCAACAGCAGATGAAAGACAAACCACTAGTTAACCGAGTGGCCAAAAGCGGCATTATCACCCTCAATTTAGAAGAGTATTATCCCAAAGCCGAGATTTTGGTTTTTGATATTAAAGACTATCTCTTTAGAGGTTTGATGTTGCGCGAGAAAGATTTTAGAGCAGCAGTCGCCGAACACGATTGGACGCAATACCAAGATAAAAATTTAGCTATTGGTTGCTCTACGGATGCCATTGTACCCGTTTGGGCCTACCAATTGGCGACCATTGAGGCCGCACCTTATGCTCAACACATTGTATGCGGCAGCGAAAAAGACTTTGTTGTCGCGCATTATTACACGGCCTTACAAGCGCTTGATTTACAGCCTTACCAAGATCAACGCGTTGTTATCAAGGGCTGTAGTGATAAGCCTGTGCCTGTGTCCGCTTATATGGAATTGGCCCGCTTGCTCACGCCTGTCGCCAAAAAAATCATGTACGGCGAGCCCTGTTCGATGGTGCCTTTGTATAAGAAAAAATAACCGCCTCGCCTTTTGGCAAGTTTTAGAAAAGGGCCAGTGACTAATGTTGCTGGCTCTTTTTTTGTTATATTAGCTGTCTTTATTATTATCAATCCCTTTTTTATGAAAAAATTTCACGCGCTCTTTTGTAGTGTTTTTTTGCTACTCGGTTCTACTCCTACCCTTTGCGGGCAAGCGTATACGAGCTACTTTGTAGGCCACCCCGATACCGTGGTACAGGCAGCGGGCGGGTTGTGCCTAATGGGCGGTGCGACCGAGAGTGATGAAGCCATGCAATGGTTTTTGCGGCGGGCAAATGGAGGAGATGTAGTGGTACTGCGCGCTACAGGCAGCGATGGGTACAATAATTACTTTTACCAGACTTTAGGGGTTGCCGTCAATTCGGTAGAAACCATTGTTTTTAACCAACGCCAGCGCGGCGTATGATCCGTATGTGCAACAGCGTTTGGCAGCCGCTGAAGCGGTTTGGATCGCGGGCGGCGACCAGTGGGATTATGTGCAGTATTGGCGAGGAACGCCTATAGACAGCTTGCTCAATGTGGGTTTGCAGCAGCGCCAATTGGTTTTGGGTGGAACAAGTGCAGGCATGGCCATCCAAGGGGGGGCTTATTTTTCGGCGCAAAATGGTAGTATTACTAGCAATGCCGCCGTGGCCAATCCCTATGACAGCCGCTTAGTCGTGGATACGACTCCCTTTCTTCAAAACCGTTATTTACAGGCCGTTATTACCGACACGCATTATGATAATCCCAGCCGAGAGGGACGACAATTGACGTTTATGGCGCGGATGCTGCAAGACTATGGCTATGCCGAGGCCAAAGGCATTGCTTGCGATGAATATACCGCCGTTTGTATCGACACCAATGGCATTGCACGCGTATTTGGGGGATTTCCCACTTATGACGACAACGCTTATTTTTTACAAGTCAATTGCGCTTTGAGTAATCCATTGCCTGAGCAATGCCAAGCGGGCAGTCCATTGATTTGGAACCGCAATGGTCAAGCGGTGACGGTCTATGCGATTAAAGGAACGGCGACTGGCAATAATTCTTTTGATTTGAAAGATTGGCGCAGCGCTACGGGGGGCAGTTGGGAATACTGGTCGCTCAACAGCAGTGGTAGTCTTTCTAAAGGAGCGGCGACGGCTCCTACTTGTTTTGTCTTGGCTTCCGCTACTCGCCTCGCTCCTAACACTGTGCGCGTCTATCCCAATCCTTGTACGGAAGTGGTGCATCTAGAAGCGCCGCAATTGGAAGCCGTGCAGCTGGTCAATTTGTTAGGGGTGGTGGTTTGGGAAACGGAGTTGGCGGCTTGTTCTTCTTATAGCCTTTCGACTGGCCATTTGTCTGAGGGTTGTTATATGTTGCGTTGGCGCAGCAAAGGATATTGGACTAGTCAGTTGTTGCAGAAGCAGTAGAACTAGAGCAAATCTTTAGTAGAACAACAAACGGCCTCCGCAAAAAAATCATACAGCGTTCTAGGGGGGCGGGTTCCTAATAGAAAAAACAAACTCAACAGATAAAGGAGTCCCACAATCAACAACCCAACCTCTAGGCTAGGATGCCATAAGACAGCCCCAGTAAGCAACCAAAAGCAAATTACGCCGAAACGGTTGTTTGAACCCAAGTAAGCAATAATCGACCGAAGTAACCACGCGCAACTCAAAAATATACTTGCCAATCGTGTAGCCCCAACGGCCTTCCATTACTGTCTTGACAAGTAAAAAAAGCGCTATAGCATAGTCATAAGAAGGTACTACCGAGCCCCTCCCTCCATTCGTCTAACCCTTCATTGACAGCCAGCAATACCAGCAGGCTAATAGTTGTTCTTGCATGGGTGGAGAGGGGGCAATTAGTTGTCTTTGATACAAACCGTATTCGCTAATTTATCGTACCACGTTCGGTTTTCGTTATTGTTAAAGATACTCATCACTCCAGCCATACTCAATAACATCGCTCCAAACATAAACACAATTATGGCAACAGCTACAGTACCATTAGAAGTAAATCGCATGACATACAATTGAAAAAATGCCACTATATTTATAGGCCAATTGTACAAAAATCTCCTATTTGCTATATTGGGGGTAATTGGAGTTCTTCTTCCATCGTTCAGAACGACACGGATATTAAATATTTTTTTTCCAAGTGTTTGCCCATAATTCCCCTCGGCAGTAATTTTATAAATAGGCATTGCAAAGGCAGCAATTATACTAGTGAACAAGCTAGAAACCCCTAGTAAGGCTCCGAAAAAAACAAACCCTATATTTACCAGTATAATATCCACCACCGCCGCAAAAAGGCGCTTTGACCGCGAAGGGTATTCGATGCGTTGTAAGCTAATTTCTTCCTCTAGGGAATTGTCATCTAGTAATAAATCTCTCATAGGGTTGGTAGATATTTAGTGTGTTTATTAACTATTATAAGATACGGGAATCTATACAGATAGTTCTAGTGTAGGTAAGCGTTTTTTATGGGGTAAGATACTAGCCCCGCGCCAATTTACTCTGTATCACCAGCGCCACGGACTGGGCGCGATTTTTGGCCTTCTGGGCAACGATACCTTCAAATAGCGTGTCTACCGTCGCTTCAAAAACCGTGAGCCAGTGCTGAAAATGCGCCGCCGTCAGCGGGATTTGTTGATGTAAATCTGTATGTAATTTCAAGACATTGCGCTCGTAGCCCTTGCCCTGCAACAAGGCTTGTTCCCAAAAATCGACAATCGAGGGCAGATGTGTAGGCAAGTCAATGTCGGCAATGTTTATAAAAATATGGTACATCCCTGGATCTTCCAACAAAGTCGTGTAAAATTGTTGCAGCAACTGCTCCAAATCGGCACGGGTAGCGAGGTCTTTTTTCATGGTTTAGATTACTGAGAATAGTCTAAACGAGGTTCGGGCAAGGTTTTTCCTGCTTCTACAATGACTTTTCGGTACAAATAGTGTCCATTTTCATTGTAATAATAATGAATTTCTTCTTCTCGGTGGTCTTGGGCATAGCTTCCTTTAACTTCAATATAGCCTTTTTGAGGTTTGGCCATTGGAATTTTTTCTTGATACTGGCCTTCTAAATAGCCCATTTTGAAGGAATAGCCTCGGGTATACAAGCCCTGTTCATTGTACCACACCTCTCGCCCATCGCGCAAGCCATTGGTATAATCACACACATAATTGCGGTACGGCTCATTGTAATAAAACTGCTCCGTCATAGTCTCTGTCTCTACTGTATAACGCAACGTGTACCGATATTTTTCTTTGGCACTAGTATCTATACCCAACACGGCATAATCATCCCACAAACGCGCGTATGCTCCCGTCATAATACCATGCAATACGGTGTATTCGTCGTCGTTAGTGTGAATTTTTCCCCGCCACTGCCCTGAGCGCAAGCCATTGCTGTAGCCGCCTTCCAATTTCAACTCACCACTGTAAGCATAGTAACGCCACGTGTGATAAGGCTCGCCGTCAGTATAATAACCCGTTGCCCAAACACCCCCCAAAGGCGAATATTCGGTTAAGAGTTTTCCGAGTGGCTGCTGCCTAATTTTTTTGATAAAATCAATTTGTCGGGTAGTATTGGAGTCGTTGAAGGGTTCTAATTGAGGACAATACAAGGCAGCGGAAGGAGTGACCTCCGCGTAAATTAAATGACGGCTATTTTTCTCTATTAAGGCCGTGTTGTAGCGATTAGCGAGTAATTTCACCAGTTCCCCTACTTGACAATGGCGATAGGGTTGTTCCACGCGAAAGGTCAGCCAAACACGATCACTTTGGTGTACTTTTCGGTGTAGCAATTTGCCAACAAATACTTTTTTAGCATTGTTATAATGATAAGCCGTGGAGTGGTGCTCCCCTGTGGTGCAGGCGTTTGCCGCTGGAGAACACACCCCCCACAAAAAGAAAAGCAGGAGCATTTTTAGGAACATACTATAAATCGTTATTTTAGGGTTTATTTTGAGGCGCTGTCAACTAAAGTAATTCAGTAGCCGTGACCTTAACACCAGACACCAACACCATGCAACACTATACATTCTATCAACTATTAGGCATGAGCCTACTGGCTTTCTTTATGGGCGCTTGCGGCCAACCCTCTTCTTCCACAGACTGGCAACGGTCTGGCCTCAAAGGCAACGTACAACAGCTAGAAGAATGGCATTACAGCAGTTATCAGGACTTTCTCAACCAACAATACAGCCGCCATCAAGAATTTTGGTTTTCCAATAAAGGCTTTCTTACCAAAGAAGTGGCTTACCAAAGCAACAATCGTCTTTGGTGGAGCTATTACCACTACCAATCCGATTCCGTTTGGATACGCAAAACGCTACAAACTGAAGGCGGCAAGGAGCGCAACCAATCGTTTTGGCTCTATGAACTAGACGAGCGCGGCGAGCAAAAAGTTGTCACCTCGTTGTTGTTGGATACCAGTGTTTACTACAAACTCACGGTTCAATTCAATGAAGAACACCTGCCTGTAGAGTATATCTATTCCGAACAGCGAGAACCACAGAAAGTACCTTGCCGCGTGGTCAAGCAGTACAACAAAAAGAAGCAAGTCCAACGGGAAACGGCCTATGGCTTTAATCCTGCCACCCAACAATGCAACCCTACGCCCCATATTTCTACCTTCACCTACAACGAGCAAGGCCACGTAAAGCGCGAAACCATCAACTATGCCAATGGTACACAAGGCAATTTTTCTTACCAATACCAATACGATTCCATTGGCAACTGGACCAACTGCCTGTATTACGAAGGCGACCAAGTCATCGAAGTGACCAAACGCGCCTTGTATTATTACGAATAACCACTACTACGATAACGCCGTTTGGCGCACCCAATCTATGCCTTTTTTAAGCTGCTGCAAGGTTTTTTCTTCTTCCGAATTAGGAGTGGGTTCATAACAATACGCCCAATCTGCGCGCGGGGGTAGACTCATCAAAATAGATTCCGTGCGGCCATTAGTCTCTAAACCAAACTTCGTTCCGCGATCCCACACCAAGTTGAATTCTACATAGCGCCCACGGCGCAAGCGCTGCCAATTTTGTTCTTGTTCGCCATAGGGCAAAGCGCGGGTTTGCTCTACTTGATGGCGGTACAACGGCAAAAACGCATTGCCCACCTCTTGTACAAAGGCCCACAGGTCTTCTTTGGTAGTCGTTGCATTGGCTTGCAAGCGATCAAAGAAAATACCGCCAATTCCGCGTGTCTCGTCGCGGTGTTTGAGGTAAAAATAGTCATCTGCCCAAGGTTTAAATTTTTTGTAATAAGCGGGGCTATGGCGATCGCACACGGCTTTTAGCTGTTCGTGAAAATCTGCGGCTAAGGACGCATCCACATAGTGGGGGGTCAAGTCAATGCCGCCACCAAACCACCAAACGCCATTGCTCATTTCAAAATAGCGCACATTCATGTGAATAATGGGCGTGCGTGGCGAGCGCGGGTGCAACACAATCGAAACACCTGTTGCCCAAAACGTAATCGGCTCGTCGCCTTGTGGGCCCATTTTCAAGAGCGCCAACAGTTGGGGGGGCATCTCACTGCCAATTCCCGAAAAGTTCACCCCGCCCTTTTCAAGTACCTTGCCGTCTTGAATAAGGCGGGTTCGCCCACCGCCCTCGTATTGGTGTTGCCACAAATCCTGTTCAAAAGTTGCTGCGCCATCCAGTTCTTCTAGTCCAGAACAAATGTTATCTTGCAGTTGTTGAAACCAAGCGGTGATCTGCGCTTTGCTCGCCATAATTTTATATTTTTGTATTGAAAAGCTATTGTCCCCCAAAGGTACGCTTTGTAGCGCCTTTCTACATCAAAAACTAGTAAAAAAAGCCCTTCTACTTTATGCGTTTAGGCCAACAATTATACAACAGTGTGCTGCCACCCTCCTTTGAGTTGCTGCCCAAAGAAGAGCGCTTGTTACACCAAATGTATCCCAATATTGATTGGAGCAAAGTAGAATTCAATACCAGTTTGCCTTGGTTTATGCACTACACCTTTGCGATTGGTACCGCCTTGCCGCATTCGTACAATGGCCAGCGGGTTCACATTTGCTTGCGCGACAAAGAGCGCCGCTCCCTCAATGAGCGCCTAGCGATTATGGTACACGAGGCCTTTCACATCCAGCAATACCACGATCTCGAAAGCATGACTAGTGGCAGCTGGGGCTGGGGCTACAATCGGCGCTTTATGCGCTACTACATCGGCTGGTATTTTGAAACCCTTTACGAGGGCTTTTTCAAGGAAGGCATGACGTGGAAGCAGGCCAAACAACACGCATATCGACAGCATCCAATGGAGCGTACGGCTTATTTTCACGAGGCTATGTTTCGCCGTTATATCAACACGTATCGCGGCCATTCGGTCATTGGTTTTTTCAACCAAGTACCACAGTTGGTTTGTACCAATAGCCATGTTCCCCCTGCGCCAGCTTGGTTTTTTCATGGTTTAGCAACGCTGCTGTGTATTCTTATAGCCCTGAGCAAACCGTTCTTGGATGCCTTGCTCTTTCCTGTTGCTCTTTTGTTGGGTGGTCGCCGCGCCAAGCAGGTTAGCCCTGATTAGTTGCGTTACTACGACAAAATATTTACTCACAAAATAGACGTAGTGGTTGAGTGTTAATTGCTCCTCTAGGTGTTCCTTAAATGATACTTGGTCAAGTTGCTAAATCAAACCTATAAGCCTACTTCGCAAAGACAACGAAAGCCTAACCAGACAGTGGGTTGTTCATAATAGAGTTGATTTGTAACTTTACTTGCTGCTTTGGAATGTACCCAGCTTCCCCCTTTGGCGAGGTGAGGTTCTTCTACCAGTTCCGCTACGTTGCCAATCATGTTATAAAAACCCAGCGCATTGGGGGTTAAGGCACCGACAGGAACCAGTGGAACCGCCTCTTGGTAAGTACTGGCATGGAGCAGGACGGAATCTATCTTACTTTCTTCTTGGGCTAACAAAGTTACTGCTTTTCCTCTTTTGTTCTTTATATCCTTGTAACCATAAGGAAATTGCTTTCTATCCAACCCGCCACTAGCTGCGTATTCCCATTCTTTTTCAGTGGGCAAGCGATAGAGCACCTTGCCGTATTTTTTCTGGAGTTTGGGTTTTAAGCACATCATTTCATTAACGCGATCTGTCCGCCATTGACAATACGCTTTTGCTTGCTCTTGAGTCACTCCCACCACAGGATAATTGTGATAAGGAGCGTAGAGGTGGTATTCACTGGCTAAGTTAGAGCTTTTTTTGTTGGTAGGGTAACTAGGACAATCGTAAACGATTTCATTAGCTGGTGTAGACCAAGTACTGTCCTTAGGCAACCAGACCGTTGTATCCAAAGCCGTAGTCACATAAGCTACTGGTTGGTGCTCTTTTATCCAAAAGCGGTATTCTAACCAAGCAAAATTAGATACTTCTTGTTTGTCTAAATACAAAGCGCCTTTTAGGTGTATAGTGCCCGCAGGGCCTACTGCCCCCTTTCTAATTTTCTCTTGGGGCCACTCCTCCACCATTTCCATAAAAACCCAAAAACCAATGTAAGGCGGTGGTTCTTGGTACGTCTGTCCACCTTGAATAGTAGAACTTTGAGGAGGAGCAGCCATCGTGCTATGGTTCCCAAGAAGTAGAAAAAAAATAGTAATTACAATGTGTTTACTTACAGTGAGCGTTGTGATAGTCATGGCTATTTGTTTTTGCAGTGGACGATCGGTGTCATAGAATCTTGTTAGTGGTTTGAGTAAGAAAAGGAACCCGTCTCAGGTTAGTTTCAACGATACTGGTATTCCATCGCGCCCTTATCCCCACTAAAACAAGTGTTTATTTTTATTCCATTTATTAGCAGAGAACGGGAATCTTTTTACAAAAAGAGTAGTTTTATCAAACAAAAAGATAGCAATGCTATTATAGTAGAACTTTAAGCTTCTAACTATAAAAGTTAAGCTACTAATTTCAAAAATAGAAAGTGCTGCCTACCGTTGGCAATAGCCCCATTTCTAACCATAAAACTACTCATTATGCGTTTATTACTCTGCTTAAGTGCCCTTTGCTTGTTCGCCAGTTGTACCATTGTTCGCCCTGGCCAAGTTGCTGTCAAACAAAAGTTAGGAAAAATAAAAGGCAAGATTGTAGGAGAAGGCCTACGCGCCTACAACCCTTTCTTTTCCACCTATTTAAAAGTTCCCATCCGCACTACCAACATGAAGGTGAACCTCGAAATCCCATCCAAAGAAGGGTTGACGATCCGCTCAGAAATGTCCATTCTTTACCGCATAGAAAAAGAAAAAGTGATTGATGTCATTCGAGAAATCGGAATGAATTACGAAGAAGACCTCATTGCGCCCGTTTTTCGCTCGGCCTTAGCCGATGTTAGTGCCCGTTTTATGGCTAAGGATATGCACACAGGTCAGCGCTCGGTCATCGAAGAAGAAGTAAAAGAACAAATGATGAAGGTTGTTGGCCCGCGCGGTTTTATCATCGAATCGGTCTTGATGAAGCGCATTGAATTGCCTGCCTCCTTGTCTACAGCCATTGAGAGCAAACTTGCGGCAGAGCAAGAAGCCCAACGCATGGAATTTGTGTTGCTGCGCGAAGAACAAGAGGCCGAACGCCGCCGCATTGAAGCCAAAGGTATTCGAGATGCTCAAAAAATCCTAGACGAAGGCTTGACCGATGCCGTCTTGAAATTCAAAGCGCTAGAAACCTTCCGAGAGTTGTCGCAATCGACCAATAGTAAAATTATCTTTTACAATGGCGAAGTGCCGTTGATGTTGCAGCCTGAATTGACGAAGTAAAATTGATCTAGTAACTTACTTAGATTAGATGGTCGGGTAGTCTATAAAGTGACTGCCTGACCTATTTTTTAGAAGCGCCCTTCCCTGTCGGCGGTCTAGTTATATACTGCGGAATTTTGTCCAAATCCAAAATCGTATAGCCGTCTTCATCAAATTCAAAAGCAGGCTCATACGCTGCATTCCAAACAATTTCCTCAAACTTATAGGAATAGTGGGTGCGGACAATATTGGCAAATGTATCGTCGTAACATTCTAAAATTATCATAATTTCTAAATCCGACTGGTCTTCCATTTTTTGACAGAGGCGAATCGGGCTGTCGTCCGTTAGCGGATGGACGACGGTCCAACTCAAAGGCAGCATGGACAAATGATCGCGCTCCAACTCTAAAGGACTATACATACGGCGTTCCTTACCTTCGTTGTCGCGTACAATCCAAGCGGCAATGACCTCCACCCGTAAATTAGTGAGCATATTCTTCCGCTCATTGGCCAAGCGAAACATAAAGGCTTCGTCAGTGCGGTACGCTCCTACAATCGCTTTATCAGAAAACAAAATCCGAACACTCGGCTTAGAGAAGCGCGCAAACAGCAGCCCTGTTGCCAAAGCAAAGGCCATGAGCCCCGTAAAGGCTCCCAAAGCAGCAATAAAATTGGCCATAAATCCCTGTGGGCTAATACTGCCATAACCGACCGTCGTAATCGTCTGCACACTAAAGAAAAAAGCAGTCCAAAAAGGTGCTAAACCATCGTCAGTAGCTCCTACTAGATTCTCCACTCCAATAAGCAAATACAGCGCTGCAAAAAAGCAATTCATTACAAAATATACCAATAAGGTTAGCCCTCCAAAACTCCACCAACTCATGGAAACCACCCGTTGGTACAGGTGTAAATCTTGATAATTGTTCGTTACCCGAAGGATATTAAAACTACCATCCTTGTTGATAAACCGCTTCTTGTGTTTAGAGGCCATACTGCTAAACCCTAAGTCGTAAAAGGTTTCTTTGGAGCGCTTTTGCGGCGTTCCTTTAGCAGCAGGATCTACATAGTATCGTTTGGCCATAGGACTAAGATTCTAAAACAAGCAAATAGAGGTTATTGAGGAATATTGGCTTTGATGTACAGCCGTGTATAGATGGGGTCGGTATTAGCGGTAATGGTAATGGATTTGTTTTGAACACCGCGCTTGCCCGCCGAATTAAAGGTCACTTCGATGGCTCCTTCTTCTCCAGGAGCAATCGGCGTATCGGGCCACTTGGGAACGGTACAGCCACAACTGGCCTTTACATTGTCAATTAACAACGGGTTTTCTCCTACATTCCGCACAATAAAGGTATGTGTTACGCTGCTATTTTTGGCAATTTGTCCAAAATCATACTGCACTTCGGGCAACTGAATCGAGGTCAACAAATCGGGTAATTGCTGGGCTTCTTCGCTGTCATTGAGGGGGCGCGCGCCACCATTGCCCCCACGAATGGGCTTGGGCAATACCTCTTCCATGACGCTACTTAACTGCAACTGCAAGCGCTTCATATCAGCGCGGAGTAGTTTATTTTCTTCTTCTAGTTGGCTAATGCGCGCTTCTAATTGCTTAGAACTGTTCAGCTTCTGAGCCGAGCCACAGCTGCCCAACAGCAAACATAAACTGACAAGGGGGAGCATAGAATAAGGCATCGTTGGTGTTTTATTAGTGCTATTATAAGGTCTAAATTACTTACAAAAGAACATCGAGTTAAAAAACTATTTTTTTACTGAAGGCCGTGCGTCCATTGCTATTGAGCAAGCGCAAAAAATAAGTCCCCCGTTTGGCAACAGGTATAGAGAGCAGTTGTTCTGCCCGCCCCCATTTTCCTTGCTTATTATAAATACAAGTCCCTTCTTCATCCAACAACAGCAAACACCCTTTTTGGGTTTGTGGCAGCTCTAAGCGAAGTTGTAAACGGCCGTCTTCATAACCCACCATAGTGGTCTTTACAACAGGACGTTTTTGGGCTTCTTGATAAGAGAGTGGCGGGTTACCTTTTGCTAATAAATAATCTCCTTTTAGGAGCGTAAAAACAATTAAACGAGCGCCCAAATATTCGGCATTGCTACTGCTCGGATGAACCCGCCAAGGCACATTCGCTTGTGGACGATACAACAAAACCACGCTGTCCATACTCGATGCTTTAAGCCATAAATCGGCCAAGTGGCTTTTGGCCAAGTTGATGCTGCCTACGGCTTCAAAGGTAGGACTCCAAGTCCCCTCAACGGTCCAATAGCCCGTTTCTGTCACGGTGTAGTTGGAAAGCTGGGGCAATTGACTAGGAGGCACCAAATGGCGCTGTAAATGAAGGCGTGCCGTATCCTCTAGGTGTAATACTTCCAAGCCCTGCCCATTGCAATACATTGTGTTGTAAGACAGGCAGGCTTTCGCTGCTATCTCTAAGGGTTAATACTTCGTCATAACGTGCTTGATTAAGCTGTTGTTGATCGTTCAAAACCACCCGTACCGGCGCAAAGGTCAACGCTACCTGCACCTTATCCAACGCCCCCGACACCAATACCCGTTCGCGGCGCACTTCTTCATTGGCTCCATAAAAGGTCAAGGCTAAGGGCACTTTATTAAAATAGCTACTGCGGCCAACCAATTGCTGTGCAATATTGACTTGTACTTGATTGTTATCATACTGATAGCTAACGACTTCAAAATGCGGGAAGCCACCTTGAAAGACCCAATCGTCAAAGAAAGGATTTAAATCTTGGTTGGTGGCAGCCATCAACGCATCGCGCAACTCGCCCGAACTGATATTTTTGAACGCATAATCCTTCATAACGGTCTGCATACCTTTGCGGAAAGCCCTATCGCCCATATACCAACGCAAGTTATGCGCAACAACGGCTCCTTTGTCGTAAACGTGGCGGCCGTAGGTGTATTTCCAAGGCACATTGGCAACGGGGCGATATCCTCCCTCCCGTATATGAGCGCCACTCAACACATTGTGGTGGTTGTCCCGCACATCTTTTAAATAGCGCTCGCGCCCGTAGGCCCATTCTACAAACAAGTGTTCACAATAAGAAGCCATGCCTTCATTGATCCACATATCTTGCGCACTGGCACACGTTACTAAATTGCCCCACCAGCTATGTCCCAATTCATGCGCCATCAATGTTTCTCGTTTGAAGGTGCCATCGGCGGCAAAAATTGGATAAGCGATGTTGCTGGCGTGCTCCATTGCGCCCGAGCGAAACGGCACCAAACTGTACCCTACTTTCTGCCAACGGTGCAGCCCAACCAAAATTCATAGGCCGCAATCGCATCTTTTAGGTGCCCAAACGATTGAACAAGCTTACTCGTATCGGCAGCATTAGCCACTAAGCGAATAGGAATGGTATCCTTTATACCAATATAACTTTGCTCCACCACCGTATAATCGGCGACCGCAATAGCGGCCAAATAACTTGGAATAGGTTCCTTTTGCTGCCAAATTCGGGTCGTGCGTTTATTGATCGTTTGTTCCGATTGTAAATAGCCGTTGCAGTGTGCCCGCTGTTCGTTTTTAGTCGTAATGCGAAACGTATAGCTCGCCCGCTCTTGAAAATTATCAAAACAAGGATGCCAAACCCGCCCATAATTGTGTGGATTAGAAGCAAAACCAACGCCTAAGTTATACGCGTATTCGTCTTGGTAATAAAAGCCGCCCCAGCTGCCATCCCGCTGTGGGTGACCTTGGTAATAAACAACCACTTGCTGCTCCAAACCCTTGGGCAAAGCAGCCTTAAATTGTACTTGTAATAAGGTATCGTTATAAGTAAAGGACAACAACTGCCCTTGCCAACGCACCGAGTCGACGCGTAATTGCAATAAATCCAAGGGTAAAACTTGTAATCCCTTTTTTTGTGGGATAAAATTTATTCCGCACCAACCTTGGATGCGTTTCTTTTCGTGCTCGGTCATATCCAAAACAACCGTATAATGTTGCACATCAAAATCTTCAGAACGCGCGTTGCTGTTGATCCCCTGATCGAGGCTATCCCACTGCTGCTGTGCTAGTAACAACATAGATTTGGTATGCTGACAAGAGGGATCTTGGTCGCAATCGGACAGCTGTGCCTTGGCCGAAAGCACTACAAAAAAGAAGGACAACAGCGTAAAATAGCCAACAATGGAAGAAGAAGAACCAAACATTTGCAATAAAAATTTAGGGCGTTCTTTTGTAAAAATAGGATTTCCCGTTAATTTAATCAAAATTCGCGACAAGCGACTTATTTTACGGCTTTTGACAACCCCTCTACGATTATGATACTTGCATTAGACCAAGGTACGACCAGCTCCCGCGCGATTGTATTTGACAAAGACGGCACCATCGTCGCCACGGCTCAACGAGAATTTCAACAGCACTACCCCAATACGGCTTGGGTAGAGCACAATGCCGCTGAAATTTGGAAAACACAATTGGCGGTTGCCCGAAAAGTATTACGCGATTCTGCCGTAGAGCCCAGCGCAATCCAAGCAATTGGCATCACCAACCAGCGAGAAACTACCGTTGTTTGGAACAAACACACGGGCGAGCCTATTTATAACGCTATTGTCTGGCAAGATCGCCGCACGGCGCATCGCTGTGATGAATTGCGAGAAGCAGGATGGAAAGATTATGTCTACGAAAATACAGGTTTGGTGCTAGATGCTTACTTTTCGGGAACTAAGTTAGAATGGTTGTTGGAGCACGTAGAAGGTGCCCGCGCCGCTGCCGAGGCGGGAGATTTACTTTTTGGTACCATTGATACTTGGCTGCTTTGGAATCTGACCAATGGCGCGGTGCATGTAACGGATTACAGCAATGCCTCCCGTACCATGTTATTCAATATTCAAACCCTTACTTGGGACGAGCGTTTGTTGTCAGAATTTAATATTCCCCCTTCCATGTTACCCGAAGTACGCCCTTCTAGTGAAGTGTATGGCTACAGTGCCGAGCAGCTTTTGGGGCAGGCGTTTCCGATTGGAGGAATGGCAGGTGACCAACAGGCCGCCTTGTTTGGACAGGGATGTACCCGTCCTGGCATGGCCAAAAACACCTACGGGACAGGCTGTTTTATGCTGATGAATACAGGCAAAAAACGCATTCCTTCTAAAGCGGGCTTGTTAACTACGATTGCTTGGGGATTGGATGGCGAAGTAACCTATGCCTTAGAGGGCTCTGTTTTTATTGCAGGAGCGGCGGTACAATGGCTACGCGACGAGCTCAAAATTTTGGATGAAGCGCCCGATTCCGAGTATTTCACCAGCAAAGTGGCCGATAATGGCGGAGTCTATGTTGTTCCTGCATTTGCAGGCTTGGGGGCTCCTTATTGGGATATGTACGCTCGTGGTGCTATCTTTGGATTAACCCGAGGCTCTAACAAATACCACATCATTCGGGCAACCTTAGAATCGCTCGCCTATCAAACCCGCGATGTCTTGGAGGCGATGGAGAAAGATGCTGATATGAAGTTGCACAGCTTGCGCGTGGATGGGGGGGCTTGCGCCAATAATTTTTTGATGCAGTTTCAGGCCGATTTGCTTAATACCACAGTGGAACGACCTGCGGTCATTGAAACGACGGCCTTAGGGGCAGCGTATTTGGCAGGCTTAGCTGTTGGCTTTTGGGATAAGGCGAGTTTAGAAGAACGCTGGCAACTCGATCGCGGATTTGAAGCGGCTATGCCCGAAGCCGAGCGGCAACACTTGTACCAGCAATGGCAAAAAGCTGTTGAGCGCACCAAAGGCTGGCAAGAACAGTAACTTGTTTTTTTTACCTTTAACGTCCTAACCTATGCTGTTATATATTCTATTAGTAATAATGGTTATCGTAGTATTGGCCGCGCTCATTGCGAGTGTCCACACTCGACGCAAGGCCGCCTTAGCGGCGGCTTGCCTACGCATGATGGAAACGCGCTACGAACAGTTCTTAGAAGATAATTTATCCGAAGAATTGTGGGTCGAAGGTATTTTTGTTACCAGTGTGGAGCGCCTTGCAAAAGATGCTTTATACCTTCTACGGAGCAGTATCACCGACTTAGAACAGCTTACTCAAGGCAGTTATCCTTATAGCCGCGTAGAAATTCCCTACACGGCTCAGTATTTCCCCAACGTTGTCCGTTTGGCAGAAGAGCTCCTCTACCAATCTCGCTATAGTCGCAGTCAACAAACGCATCTTCCTGCTGCCCAAGAACGCTTCTCTACCGCTCTTTTAGAGGCGATTGAAGCCGACCTACAACAACGCCTCGCCAACAAACCTCTCTAGTACCTTAGTTACTTGCTAGCCTCTATTTTCTCCTTTTGTACTTAGAATGGTATCCTATTTTCATTTTGAAAATAAAAGCCCCTAGCCATAATATATAAACATCTGACAATCATAGCGTGCCAACTTTTGGTATCATATTGGCCTATTAGAAAGCAAGTCAACAAGTGACAACAACAACATCGAAAAACAAATTTGGCTTTGCTACTGACTTATAACCTAGTAGAGACCAAATACCGATAATAAATTTGGGTTTTAATTACTTCGTGAGCGCGCAAGCGCGGTTGGGGTGATTAAGGTAAAACCAAATACCGATAATAAATTTGGGTTTTAATTGGGGTGATTAAGGACTTGGAGCAGTTGGGTTGCTGAAGCCCAGTCGAAGCTTCTAAACTGAAACCAAATACCGATAATAAATTTGGGTTTTAATTGGGGTGATTAAGGACTTGGAGCAGTTGGGTTTGCGAAGCACACGAAGCGTAGCGAAGTAACCTGCTCCAGTCCAACTTCTAAACTGAAACCAAATAACGATAATAAATTTGGGTTTTAATTACTTCGTGAGCGCGCAAGCGCGGTTGGGGTGATTATTCGCCTGCGGCTCATGAGTTCGCAAAGCGATGTTAAGGATGCCAACAGTTGGGAAGCTGTTGGCATCTATTTTTTTGTCTATAGGTCTCCTACCCTCGATTGAGGATGGCGACAGTTGGGCAAGCGTAGCGCTCATGACCGAAGGGAATAACCTGTTGGCATCTATTTTTTTGTCTATAGGTCTCCTACCCTCGATTGAGGATGGCGACAGTTGGGCAAGCGTAGCGCTCATGACCGAAGGGAATAACCTGTTGGCATCTATTTTTTTGTCTATAGGTCTCCTATCCTCGATTGAGGATGGCGACAGTTGAGTAGACAGAGAACATAGATCATTTAGTTTTCAGTGTAAAGTAAAGAAGTACAGCTTTGTAAAAATCACTCTATTTCACCTTCTTTTTTGCTAGCTCCTAGCCTAGTAGTACTTTTAGATTTTTCTTTTTTTTCTAAGCAATTATCCCTATATTTGTCGGCATAAATCCTACAAAGTAATTATTTAGAAAACAAAATTTACAAGATTAATGAAGACACTTGCTATTATCTTTTTTGCCTTTGTATTAACTTATCCTTTGCAAGCACAAACCCTAAAAGAGCGTTTGAATACGCTCAAAGAAAAAACATTTAAAAAGAAAGACAAGCCAGAACGAGCGAGTCAAGATGACGTAGACTACACAGAAGTGACGGTTCTATTAGAGAACTTCAAAGAAGGGCAAATTCCTTATTTTAGAATCATGAACGGTATGGTCGAGGGTTTTAATGGCGTCCCCTCGGGCTATGCTACCCTGAATTTTGAACGCGATAAAAACAACCAAGTAGCTGCGATCTGGTTTCAAGATTGCAAAAAAGAAGATGCGGACATTGTGTTCAAAGCCAACAAATATCCCGACACGGAAACCGTTCTGAGCTATACCCAGAACGCTATGCAATGCCTTTGTATTACCCCAGAAACCTTTATCAAATACAGTATGGTTAAGGATTCTGAGGCTCCTAATGGATTTCGAGTAACTCGGGTTACTGGAATCTATGGTCGAAAAATGGGGTATGAAAAAGCCATGAAGTACGTCAACGAGTATAGAATTAATTACGAAAAGAATCTGTTCGCAGAATGGGCGCGCAAGAAAAAAGAATCGGCCGATGACCGAGCCAAGTATACTCTAGCAGGTAAAACAATTTCCAAGATTCAACCCATTTGGCCAAAAGGCAAACCTAGCAAAATAAGCGTTGGAACATCTACCCCTATTGGCTTTGAAGTTACCTTCGCAGATGGAACCACCGAAAAAACTAAAAATGTAGGCGGAAACTTATATTTGGAAGATTTCACAGTGACCGCCGTCAACGGGTCTAGTTATTCTATTGGTAACGAGTACACCACCAATCAAAGGGGTATTTATACCAATAATGAAAGAGGCAGCCTTCGCGCAGAGAAGTCTACCCCTGAGGGGAAAGACGTTGTCTCTTATACGGTAATGTCCAAGTACGATAAGTCTGCCAAAGCAACATTCAGTTTTCCAATCGAATACAGAACCAGTGCAAGCCTCGGTTTTGCAGGTACTCCCGGAGGTTCGAACGCCAGTAGTATCGGGCACTATGGCTGCAATGGAGGCGATGGAGGCAATGGCCCTACTATTTATTGCAACATAACCACTGCTCAACACAGTGAAACAGGAGAAACGTATTACGTGGCCCGTGCTGGAGAAAAAGGGGAAACGACCCGATATGCTCTATTTACCAAAGAGTTCTCGATTGCTTCTGAAGGAGGTAAAGGAGGCGATGGCTGTGCAGGGAGAGACCAATCTAGTTCATCTAGCATTACAGACATTCCTTCTAATGGAGGTAGTGGAGGCGATGGAGGTAATGGGGGGACTATTCACATTTATGTGGCTCCTGAGGCAAGTTCAGTCAACGTCCGTACAAACGTAGAAGGAGGTAACAAGGGAGGACCTGGATTGGCAGGTATCTGTATGAGTTGCCCCTATGACAGAAACGGCAAGACGGGAAGCTATGGCTCTGAAGGGTCAGACGGAACCGTTATCAAAAGTACAGTACCTCTCAAATTCTAGTTTTCTTAAGACAAGGTTTCCACACTAGTGGACAAAAAGAGGCCATCATGTTTAAAATTCATGATGGCCTCTTTTTATTTTTTTTTGAAGGGCTCTGTCTGCGCCTCTATTCTACTTCTTTTTAGCTTTCTTCTTCTTCCAATCCATCTTATACTTATAAAATACCCCAACAATATGCGTTGTTTCGGGATTAAAGTAACGGATCTCTCGTTCTATAAAGTACCGAAATCCCAAACTGTGGTGTTTGTCAATGTCATACGTGGTTCGGATGCCCACCCGAAAATCAGAAAAGCCATTGAGGGATCCCAATTCGTCGCGGTAAAACAACTCTCCCCAAATCTCAGGATCTAGTTTCCATTTTTTGATGTTGTATTTTAGGCGCAGCAAATTGCGCAAGCCTTTGCTCCAATAGACAGGATCAACCGAAGAGCGGGCTTGTATTTGGTCGCGCAATTGAAAGCGGAAGCGGTAGGTGGCTTCCAAACGTTTCCATTCCACAGAATAACTCAGATCGAGGTGAAAGCGGATATAATTCTCGTAATTCTTTTTGTTTGCGCCAATATAGCGCGCCGCCAAACTGATTTCTAAGGGTTTGGCCCACTTCGCAAACCGAGGGTCGTAGGTCGTTTCTGCTTGTACCAAGAAATTATTCAACTCGAAGGCCTCTCCAAATTCGTATTGAGTACGGGCTTGCGAAGTCAACTTTAAGTCCCAGCGTTTGTCTATTTTTAATTGATAGGTTCCGCCTAGCCAAGCTTCGAAATCTACATCAGCGTGCTGGTAATGGCGGCGCTGCCCAAAGCTATCGCTAAGGGGAAAGCCTACTAACCAACAACTAATTAGCAGCAGGAAACTATAATTACGATTCTTCAAAATAACACCTTTTTGATGGGGTAGAATTTCCTGTAGGGATACCACTGGCAGCGATCGTTGCTCTCAAACGCTGTTTTCTATTGCTAACCCATTTTTTTAGACTGGGTAAATAATTTTGAGAAAAACCATTTTCTGGGTCTAAGTCTAGTTGAGCATTGAGTACTTGCACCTCAAAATGATCGATTAAAGCATGGAGTGCCTGCTCATCCCAAACATTGTCTAGTAGGTAGTTAATTTCATCTTCTAGGCGTTGATCTATTCCGCGACAACGGGATAATCGTCGTGGCAATTCTGCGGTCATAAACTCCTTTAACGGCGTTCCCTGCATGTTTTCTTCCTGAAAATAGTTGATGCCTGCTGGAATAAAGGTTGCGCGGTTGTTGTCATCGGGATCAAAATAAACGTAGGTGTTGTTGCTGTTGCGGCCATAGCCATCCACGTGGTTGAGAATAATTTCTAAAGCCCAAAAGCGAAGGAAGTTCTCTATGTTCACATAGTCGTCTAGCTCTGCTAACAATTGCTCTTCATTGGCATTTTCTAAGACGTAGGCAATTTTAGAAATGCGCTCTTTGCTATCGTCTGTTGCTAGGGTCTTACTCTCCCAACGGTTGACCCAATACATTCTAAAATCCGTCAACTGACATTCGTATAAACTACCTGAGCTGTTGCCAAAATTATGCATCAAAAAACGCTCGTCTAGCCGCTCTACATTAGAGTAGACCCCCAAGGCTTCGCCATTAATGGTTACATTCGCCAAATTACAACGAGAAGCGGGATAGTCCGCCCATTCAAATAACTTATAAAAGACGGCTTGCATCAATCTAGAAGGATCTTCCGAATTGTTGTTCAGGGTTACCTTATCGAATTTGCCCAACAATTCTTGCCCTGTACTATGCCGATTAATATCTAACTTAATTGACGGAGCAACCGAAAAAATAGAGCCCAAAAAACCCTTTTTCCGAATTCCAATATTCTCTGCTCTGCGTCCATCTACTTCGATGGAAGCCGTGTACCAATTGTAGTAATTAGGAAACGCCACATCACATTGATAAAAGTACTCAAAAGCAGCTCTTCGCGCGGCTACCCCTCCTAAATCTAAGACACTGGCCCGAATCTAGATTCGTAACGCATGGTCTCGAAATCGTCCGCTTCCATTTCTAAAGCGATACAATAGACATGGTCTTTGTTATAAAATTGATGGGGATCTTCAAAGTCAATTCTATTCTGTCTAGGGCTGCACTGTTTGCCCTGAGGGCGTTTTTCCCACGTGGCCATCTCCGATTCTTTCGTCTTTGTACAAGCCGCTAAGAACAAGAGGGTCAAAAGAAATAAGCTATTTTTTATAGGGTGCATAGATGTGTTCATATTAGGTTAAACTTGGTTATATTGGGACTACTTTTAAGCGATCTGCTTAAAGGGAAAAGCCGTCGTCTAACACACAACGGCTGTTTGCAGGGAAGCAAAAATTGCTCCTATTTTTATTCATACCATCTCTTAAAAAAACGTTCGTAAAGCTGAAAGGGTCTAGTTTTACTTACAAATACTAGTTCTGAGGCTTATTTTTTTTGAAAAGTTTAATTTTTTTTCGGCTAAGCCAACCTATTGATAATGTGGCACGTTTATTACTAAAATCACTTTTCGACAGTTACAGCCTATTTACTAATGCCTACCAGTGAGTAGCAAGTCTTCCCTATCTTCCTATTAGGCTATTGACGCTAACGGTCGTCGTTCCTATCCTCAATAAGACTTCTTGACCGACGTTCTACCTTAGCTTGTCCTTTCTATTTATTAGTTTACTTCAAAAAAAAATATGCCAGTAAAACTGACAACACTTGGGCTGTCCCTATTCTTATGTCTGTTCTTGTACCGCCCCTCGTTTGCACAAATAACGCTCACCGATACTGCCAACTATACAGACCTCAGGCTCTGGTTGGGTATACAGTATGAACACACTTTTAGCAAAGCTTGGAAGCTCAAGGCGATGATACAAACGCGCCTAGACCAGCGCATTACCATGATTGACCGCAGTTTGGGAGAAGTAGAAATTTTGCACAACAATCGCAGCATCAAATTTTTACGCCCCTTTACTTTTGGCGTAGGATTTCGTGTCTTGGGTGTCAATGATGTTATTGGTAAAAAACAAGGGCTCAAAATGGGTTTTCGTGCTTATGGTCTACTTCTGTATCAACAAAGCTGGAAACGTTGGGATTTTGGTTATCGCCTTATCTATCAAGACCAAAGTGGTTTGCCACGCGCCTATCTTCTAGAAACAGACTGGACACGACGACAAACCCTTCGCAATCGCCTCTCTGTTGGTCATAATATTAAGAATTGGAAATTGGATCCCGAAATCCAAGCCGAACTTTTTTACCAGTTCAATGAAGGAGAAACACAGGGTTTCAATGCGTTTCGCCTTGGCTTAGGGACTAGTTATAAAATCAGTAAACAGCATAAAATTAAGTTGCGGTTGCTATATGAGCAAAGTATAGGCTTAAGCTGTATAGAGCGCAATTTCATTGTGGCCTTGAATTACGAGTTTAGTACAGAGACTAAGAAGAAAAAAAAGAAAAAGGACTAGTACACAAGTTTATGCTGTACAGACCGACAATAAAAAATGGCGCAAGCTCCCTATTGATGGAGCTTGCGCCATTGTCATGCATTTATTTAGCAGATCGTTATTTGACGACTACTGTGCTGCTTTGTTGTACTTGCTCGCCGCTGGCTTCTAATAAATAAAAACCAGGAACCAAATCTCCAAGAGGTAATTGAAAGCCTTGAGCAGTTGCTTTGGGTTGTTTCCATACCTGCAACACGCGACCTGTCATATCCATCAAGCGAATTTGATCAATGCCTTCGTTGCTACTCTCGCTGCTCCAAAGTACAGTCTGATTAGCACTTACTGGATTGGGCGATAATTTCCATACGTTGCTGTTATTGACTAAATTACTAGTCGTATTGCGTACGGTTCCTTGTGTTCCTGCGGTGCTGTTGGGCTTGGCATATTGGCCGTTGCCCGTAAAACTACGCACCACTAACCCATCGTATTGCTGTCCTCCACTGTTATTATAATTGTTTATAAAACCGTGGTTGACGCTAAGATCCAACTCTAATTCTCCATTTTTGAAGCCTAACGCCGTGTAATAGAAGCGGTCGTATAAGGTGTTTTGTGAAGTTCCATATACAGGCAATTGGTTGTAAACGGTAGTAGGATTGTTAGGAACATAGCTGTAATTGAGGTTTTCGTTACTCAAATTAACGCCACTAAAATCAATAACGGCTGTGTACCAACCCACGGCTTCATTCTGTCCTGCATTGGCTGCATTCGTCATTCCGTGGTTGACATAAGTACCGCCAATTTCCATTTCTTCGAAAGCAATTCCTAAATCGGTAGAGCCTTGGTTGGTCAACAAAAAGTTACCACTGATATAAGCAATGGCCTTAGCATTTACCGTAATGTTGGGATTATAAGTAGGACTTCCATCAGTAGAACCAGGATAGGTCGTTCCATTAGCACCACCTGAGTTACCAACAGTCAAAGAAGAGGCTACGCCTCCATTTCCTCCATCAATTAAGTTGACGTAGGTTCCAAATTCTGAAAAGAAACCACCGCTATTTCCTGTACTGTTGAGGGCATAGATCAACTTAATTGATTGTGGGATTCTGGCCAAACTAGTATTGCGTAAGTGCTTGTCTGCTGAAATGTTCAATTCGTTGTATTGAGTTCCATAAGACTCTGCCCAATAGGCATTTCCACCAGGCTCCATTCCTACCAAAAAGTAATTGTAATTAAAATTACCGTCCGTATAATTACTAGAGAACGGTTGTCCCGCTATGGTACTAGTTTTGTAGTAATAACCACTCATAAAAGTGTAGCCATTTTCGTCGATAACAATGTCCGTAGAATAACTGTAAGCTCCTGTTTCTGTAGACCAGACGTAGTTGGCACTAGAGCCATTATCTTCGTAGACAGCAGCAAAAGCGTGTCCAAACGGATAATTGGGGCCGAGTGAAGAAGGTTGAGTAACGGCTTTAATAGTAGCCGCACCGCTCAAAATCAACGGGTCATTGCCCTCTACATACCCTGCAATGGCCAAGAGTTTGGTGTTGTCGTCATAGTCTAAATCCGTCACATAATCGTTGGATTGGTTTCCTTCTGTAAGGTGCCAAAGATAATCTCCGTTTGCATCAAATTTCACTACAGCAAGATCATAGCGATTTCCTCCTACTCCAGCAGTAAAAATATTGATGAAGTTACCCGATACATCTTTTACAATGGCATAATCTGAATAAGTAAAGGATACATAGACCTCATTATTGTCGTTGAGTTCTACCTGTGGGGCACTTTGTGCCCCTACATGGTTGTTCAACATCCCATCAAAAAGGATGCGCGCACTCCAAGTACCACCGTTGCTCTCATCTCGCCAAGTCACAAAGACATTATCGTATCCACAACCACTTCCTGTACAGGGTACAAAATGATAAGGGTTGTAGACAATATCAAACATCTCATAACTACTTTCGTACACCCCTACGGTAGCCGTGACCTTTTGGTTGCTAGCAATAGAGGTTGGATACTCGTTGTAATCTCGGCCTGGATCGGCTAGCCAAAGCGGATAATCTTGGGCATAGGTTGGGTAAATGAACAATACCATCAGTCCTGCGGAAAGCAGAAGATTTAAAAAATTTTTCATTTGAAATTAAATTTTAGGTTATTAAAATGGGGATACATGATGTGTTTACAATCGACGGTTCAATGTTGGCCTGCTCAATAAGCTGCCTTTACAAGTATAGGCAAAAATTAGCTTACTGTTAAATTTTTCAGGTTACTTTTATGTAGACTTTTGCAAATCAGTTGTTAATTTATCCTTTTATCTAGTAATTATAAATTTCTTTCTCTCTAGTAGAGCTTCCAACTATTGATTAAATAATCAATACAACCTCCCGTAAACTCTCCTCACGTCTGTAATTAGCCCATCAAAAGAATAAAAATACGTATAGTAGGTTATTTCATAGCATAGTACTAACAAAAAATTGGCGCAAGCTCCCTCTTGGGGAACCTGCGCCAATTGTAAGAAATAGTTGTAGTTATGGTGTCGTTATTTGACGACCACTGTGCTGCTTTGTTGTACTTGCTCGCCACTGGCTTCTAACACATAAAAACCAGGAACCAAGTCTCCAAGAGGCAATTGAAAGCCTTGGGCAGTTGCTTTGGGCTGTTTCCATATCTGCAAAACGCGGCCTGTCATATCCATCAAGCGAATTTGATCAATGCCTTCGTTACTACATCCGTAGAATAAGTAGGGATTTCAGCATCTATAGACCATAGATAATTGGCACTACTACCATTATCCTCGTAAACAGCTAAAAACGCATTTCCAAAAGGATAATTCGACCCTAAGGTAGATGGGTAAGAAAACGGATTAATGGCCACGGCATTACTCAAAATTAGGGGATCTTTGCCCTCTACATAACCTCCAATCGCCAATAAGTTGGTATTCTCATTATAATCTAAATCAGTTATGTAGTCATTGGATTGATTGCCCTCGAAGAAATTCCAAACGTGGTTTCCCTTGTAGTCAAATTTGACAACGGCTAAATCATACTGCCCATTGCTAGCACCAGGAGTAGAGCCCCCATAATAATTGCCAGAAACATCCTGTACGAGAAAAATCCCTGAATAAGTAAAAGAAACATACACATCCCCGTTGCTGCTAACATCCACTTGTGGGGCACTTTGGGCTCCCACATCGTTGTTGAGTAGACCATCAATAATAATACGCAAGGTCC
Source organism: uncultured Saprospiraceae bacterium (assembly GCA_963837355.1). Taxonomy (GTDB): domain Bacteria; phylum Bacteroidota; class Bacteroidia; order Chitinophagales; family Saprospiraceae; genus Aureispira. Next base: position 581,663 of record CAWIMY010000003.1, read on the forward strand.
AAGTATTCCCACTGCCCTCTTCTCGCAAGGTCACAAACATATTGTTTCCCCCACAAGAGCTGTTACAAGCAAAAGAGGAAAAAGGATTGTAGACAATATCGAATATATCGTAGTCATCTTCGTAAATTCCTACCGTAGCCGTAAAGTCGTTACTCGTAGCAATAGCGGTTGGGTATTCGTTTTTGTCTTGACCAGGATCAGCCAGCCAGCCAAAGTGGATATTTTTGGGCGAAGGTAGAATAGGTACACAACAAAACTAGTCCTGCCGTGAGCAGGAGCGTTGAAAAGTTTTTCATTTAGAATTAAATTTAAGGTTATAAATTTATAGATGGTAAAAATGGTTATAATGCTTGTGGTTCGGTTGCCGTTGGTGGTGTAGCCTTGGCCTTATCAACAGGGGCAAAACTTACTGCCCCACCAATGGGTCTACTATAAGAACGTCTGCTAGACCCCATACGTTGGAATTTTCTTTTGTTTTGAACAAAAAAAGCGTAGATAAGCTTGCTCCGCCTATCTACGCTCTTGTTTTTAATTTGTTTATAAATGGAGACGCACAAAAAAATATTATCTCCTGCTATGTTGTCAACTTAACCTTTTTTGAGGCGCATTTTCATCATCACATCTTTAGTAGGACGAGAACCTACTACAGGTACGGCGGCAATTTTTTCTAGCACATCCATTCCCGAAATCACGCGCCCAAAAACAGTATACCCACCGTCTAAATGGGGTGTACCTCCTTCTGTCGTGTAGGCTTTTTTCTGGGCTTCGGTATAAGGAATCCCGTTGCGCGCTTGCATTTGATCTAACATATTGGGTTTCACGGGTTGCCCTTCTACAATATAAAACTGAGAACCTGAAGAGGCTTTTTGTGGATTAACACCATCGCCCATACGCGCAGCAGCTAAGGCCCCTTTGAGGTGAACCAAACTGTCTACAAATTCGGCGGGAATGGTGTAGCCAGGACCGCCATTGCCCAACATTATATCAGGGGCAGCCCCTTTAGAAGTAGGGTCCCCCCCTTGAATCATAAAATCGTTGATAACGCGATGAAACAATAAGCTGTCATAAAAGCCCTCTTTGACCAACTTTACAAAATTGTCGCGGTGCTTTGGGGTACTAGCATAGAGCTGCAACTCGATGTTGCCGTACTCCGTAATCACTTCTACGATGGGCGAATAATTGGGTGATTTGGGCGAGTAAATACTCTTGGCGCAAGCCGTCCATAAAATGGAGCAAATCAATAACAAGTAGCCTAAATAGTGTTTCATAAAGCGGTGTGGTCGTCTTTTTTATAACCTACTAACAAAAAATTTAATAAAAATATGTCTCTCCCTCTACCCACTTGGGTTGCCAATTGTATTCGTAGAAAAGGTAAGAAAGCGACACATGCAAGCGTCTCCCTGAGTAGGTAGAGATGCTCCCTATTTGTCCTTCGTAATTTACATAATTAATAATAGAAGTAGAGGTAAAGCCGTGCAAATAGCGAACAGTAACGGCAAAATGCTCCAAAAAGGTATGCTCTATCTGAAAAATAGCCGCGCCATTCCAATATTGATCCTTGTAAACTTTCGAGGGGCCTGTTACATCAAACAAGTAATTTGCTTCTACCCCCCCACCAATCCAAAAATTAGGATAGAGTTTAAATTTGATAATTAAAGGCATTGTCAAGTACCACAAATTTAAGTTTTCTCGGTTCCAAAAATGCCCTTGACTACCTTCCCAACTTATGTTTTGCTCCCACTGCAACTGCCAACGACTATTTAACCGAAACTGTTCCATCATCCCAACGGTCGCACCAAGCGTAGGAATCCCCCAAAAATTCTCGGATAGAGAATGATTGCCATCATAAAAGTCAGTCGTTGTAGGGCCACCATGAGCACCTAAACGCAACTGCTGTGCCGACAGTGGACAAGTCATTGAGAAGAGAAAAAACAGCAAAGAAGAGAGAAAAAAGAAGCGCAAAACAGTTGGGGGAGATTAATCAAGAAATAAAGAAGCAGGTCAAAATAGCGTACTATTCAACAACGCCGCTCTGCCTGTTTATAGTATTTCCTGCAATTGTTCGGCCAAAGTACTAGGGACAAAGCCCAAAATTTCTTGGGCAAGGCGATTGTCTAAGCGAACATCTGCTGGTCGCGTATGGGCATAAGGTGCTTGTTCCTGTAGGCCTGATTCTATTAAACTCGGTTCGACGCCCAATTGTTTAGCCACCGCCTGCATAAATTCGTAGCGAGAATAGCCCTCAGATCCTCCCAAATGAAACAGCCGTTCTTTAGTTGCCCAGTCGGGAGTCTCCTGCAAGGCGTACGCTAAGGCTTGAACAATCCCACGGCTTGCGGCTACGTGGCTGAGCATAGAGCGGTATTCATCGGCAAAAGCGATCACTTGCTTCCCTGCCTGTAATTGAGCCACACTTTTGGTAAAAAAATTACTGGCATAAGCAGGAGCATTGCCAAACAACAAGGGTAACCGCAGGACTATCGTATGTTCAAAATCGTTCCACAACAATTCTTCTGCCATTTGCTTCTGCTGGCCATATTGAGAAATTGGATAGGCAAAATCTTCCTCGCTGTAGGGAGCAGAATTGCCATTGAATACTAAATCGGTCGACGTGTAGAGCAGGGGAATTTGTAACTTTTCAGCAGCTTCGGCTAGGGCGACCGTTGTGTAGACGTTGACGTGGTGGCTCAACGCAGGATGCTCTTCGCAAAACGTCGTATTGGTAATGGCCGCTAAATGCAAGATCGCATCGGGCTGATGCTGTTGCACTAATGCAGCAATTCTATTGGTTTCCAATAAGTTGATGCGCAGCCATTCGACCGTTGCCTCCTCGGGCAAGTGTCTAAAATAAGTGCCTACTACCGTGTATTGCTCCGTCAATAAGGGACAAAGGGCTTGGCCTAAAAAACCAGACGCACCCGTCAGCAAGAGCTTTTTTTTCATAAACGCTTAGTTATTCACCTTATAACTCTTTTGATATTCTGCCCAGGGCGTTTTTTTATAGTGCTCTTCGGCCAAATAATGCATGATGGTATCGAAGATATTGGTATCCAAAAAGCCAGGAATGCGTTGTAGCAATTCAAAGTCTTCGTTGAGAAAAACAACCGTAGGATAGCTTAGTTTACCGTCCAACAAAGCGGCGGCCAACTCGTGGTAACCATTGCGTCCTTGGGCTACAAATTTAAACTCATGCCCCTGAAAGGTAATGGTTTCGCGCTGTTCCGCATTGAATTTCACAGGATAAAAATTATCGTTGAGGTAAGTGGAAATATTGGGCTGCTCAAAGGTTTGTTGATCCATTTTCTTGCACCACCCACACCAATTGGTATAAATATCCACAAAGATTTTTTTGGGTGTCTCCCCGCGTTGGCGGGCTGCTGTTGCCGCTTGTATGGCCTCGTCCCAAGTCATCCACTGCACATTTTTAGCGGTCACCTGTTTAGGTGCCTCTTGGGGGCTGGGAACGCCCGTAAATGCAAAGGCAAGACCGCAAATGCTCAAAAGTCCGATTAGTAGTAGATTATTTTTCATGGTTGTAATTGATTTGATCGTAGTATAACAAATGCTCCTCTTTCCTCTTTAGTAACAACAGTCCATCAATGCCCTTTATTTGACCTCCACAGAGCTTCAAGTTACCTGTTTACTTTTATATCGTGTTATTCCTGAGCACTGCTTTTTTAGTTGCCCTTCTTCTTAAAACTGCAAATTAAACTCCACAAATGACTCTTTCCTGCTTTTGCGGTCGGTTTAAGATTTATTTATTACTCCTTAACAGCCCTTTCCTGCGTTCCTTGTTTGGTTACTTCTATAATGGATAAAGGAAGGCAAAAGAGGAAACAACATAAAGGGTACCCGTTTCCTGTTTGGAATCAGTTGTACTAGTCCTTAATATCCAAATAAACATTCAATGAACCAAGCGAATACTTTACTGTATTCTCTACGAGCAGTTCTTACAAGTAGTAGAAAGAACCAGTGATTATACCGAAATTCAAAAATGATTCCAAGAAATGAATAAGAAGAAAGTTGTAGTGGCAGTTGGTGGTTCTAGCGGATCCATTTATGCCAAAATATTGCTGGATAAGTTACAAACGATTCCCGAGCAGGTCGAAAAAGTAGGTGTGGTCATGAGTGACAACGCCAAATTAAATTGGAAATTGGAGTTGGAAAACACGGCCTATGAAGAGTATCCGTTTGATTTTTATGCCAAGAACGACTTTTTTGCGCCCTTCGCTTCTGGCTCTGCCCAATACGGTGTGATGCTCGTTTGCCCTTGCTCTATGGGGTTGTTAGCGCGCATAGCGGCAGGCATTTCTAACGATTTGGTGACCCGCGCGGCAGATGTTGCCCTCAAAGAGCGCCGCCGCCTTATCTTGGTGCCCCGAGAAACTCCATTGAGCTTGTTGCACATCAACCACATGAAGACGTTAACCGAAGCAGGTGCGATCATTTGTCCTGCGGTTCCCTCGTTTTATAGCAAACCACAGACCATAGAGGCCGTGGCCGCGACCGTCGTCGATCGCGTGTTGGATTTAGCAGGCTTTCAGCTCAATAGTTACCGCTGGTCGGAATAAAGTAGCGCCGTTTTTTGGCCTTAGCCGCCTCTTATTGGGCGGCGCGTTTGGCTTTTAATGCTTTCTGATGCTCCTCGCGTTTTTCTTGGCGAGCTTCGCGCCGGTCTTCGCGTTTTTCTTCCAGTGCTGCTTTGTGGGCGGCGCGCTCTCGTTGTTGCCGCTCCTTGTTTTTGGGGCCAAATACCTTGATGAGCCATTCTACAGGGGTATCTTTGGCGGCTTGGGCTTTGTCCATTGTTACATTTTTTCCCAGTTGCACATCAATGTCTGTCAGTTCAAAATACTTCATCAACCCATGGTACTCGCCACTGACATTGATAATGGTATTTTTATTCATTTTTATAAGAAAATTATCCAATAAAGACGGAGCAAAAACCGCTACTTCCGCAAAGGAAAAATGACAGTCGGACAAGTTGAACGACACCTCTACTTTCTCCATAAAATCCTTTAAATCGCCATAGCCATCGTAATGCAAAACCACTGCGTTTCCAAAAGAACTCTCCTTGGTTTCTAATCTAAAATGACGTAAAATTGCCCGCTCAGGATTAACATCAAACTCCCCGCGAAAAGATTGCAGCGCAAAACCACTAGGCATTGTTGCCGAAAAGCGCTTAATGTCTCCTTTGTAACGGCCTTGATGCAAAGAAAAGCTATCCAAGCGCAAGCGCAAATTGCGCACGTGCAAATTAGTTAAGTTTTCATTCTCTTGGTGGTCGTGAGCCGCCAACTGTTTGTTCTTATCTGCCTGTGCCTTTTTAGGAGTGCCCAATCCTTGCTGTTTGCGAAAAGCGGCTACTTCTCCCTTTCCTTTTTTGTCTTGTTGGACAGCTTCATGATGCTGTGCTTGCTTTCCCAAAGGCTCGCTAGAGCGATACACCATATCTTCTACGATAATATGGGTACTACTTAAATTCCAAGCTGGTGCTTGTCCTTCGGGCAATGTACTATAAGGGCTTGGAGGCACTGAATCGGGAATGGCAATTGGATTTTTGAGTCGGATAAACACCTTGGAGTTTGCTAGAGAAGCCGTGTCTAATAAGGCCCGTTTCTGAATCAAATCGACATCGTGCCCTGAAGCGTAAACTTGTTTTGCGATTACCGTCATTTCGATCCCATTTGACGCGTCGGCATACTCATAGCGCACATTTTCTACAAAAGCCGTGTCAATGCTCAATTTGGCGCGCTCGTCGGCTGGCGCGGGCTCCTCCTCATGGAAATAATCAATGATGTAATCCAAACTAAAATACCGTTTGCGAGCCGTTCGCTGCACCTTAAATACGGCATCTTTTACGGTGGCAAAACCAATATCAATCCGTTTATTCTCCCAGATTTCCCAAAGGTCAACCTGTTTGGCTTCCACCAATCCAGCATACAGCAAGGTATCTTGATCGGGATCTTCCAAATAAAAATTGTAAAATTCATAATGTCCAAAATCTGTCATGGACATACTGTCTATTCTAAATGCCACGTTCCACTCTTTCGACATTTTGCTAGTGAATTGCTGTAGCAGTTTCTGTTGTACACTAGGTTGCCAAATAAGGTAATAACCAATGCCCGATGCGACGATTAGCAAGATCAGTACGACCAATAGGAATCGACTAATAAAACGAAAAATACGCCTTGCCTTGCTCGGTTTGGATTTGGGCTGGGGAGTAGGGGTTTCGGAAGAAGAAGTGGGCGCAGACATAGGTTACAATTGGATAGTGAAAAGAGGGGTAGCAAAATGATAGTATTGTACTTATAAACAGCCCTTGTCGCTTTGAGCGGGTATACGGCTTGACTCTCTTCAACAACGATAGGTCGCTACTAGTTGTTATAAACCGCTTTTTTGTCCCTGTTGAAACGGTAAAGTGGCACTTTTTAGTAATTTGAAGGGTTATTCCTCCAAAGGTTCTTTTTCTACTTGTTTATTGTTTGTTCTATGCCCACTGCCCCTACCCCCTTCTTTTGATTGCAATAATCCGCCTGCGGGCATAGAGATAAAATGAGCGACTTCGACATTCCGACCCCTTCTGATTTTGACCTGCATCAACAACCTAGCGGCACTTGGCTACGACAAACACCTCACAAGATTATTTTGGGGGCGCGCCGTATGGACTGGTTTACGTTTATAAGCGGGCTTCTTTTTTCCTTACTTTTTTGTGTGTGGGGAGGAAGTGGGGAGACGTCTTTACTGGGATGGTGGGCAGGAAGTGGGGAGACGTACGTTTCTAATACGTCTTTACTGGGATGGTGTGGGGAGACGTATCTTAAAACAGCTTAGAACAGGGCATCTTCAGCTTGCCCCCCCGATGGTTTTCAACAACCTACAATCGACTAAAACATCGGGCAACAGTAGTGAGGCAGGTGTTCCCTAAAGTTATTAAAAAACACATAGTTCTTGGCTCTTCTCTTCGCAACAGTTTGCTAGGCCATTGTTAGGCGTTGCAGGCACTTTTTTGTAACTTGTTTGGTAGAAGCGCTATATTTTCCTTCCTTCTCCTTATTTACACGACTTATATGCCGCCTCCTTCCTCCACTTTCCAAAACGACAATAACTTCCAGCTTGATCGTTCTCTCGCGAATACAACGCCAGCGTTCGACTTGAGAAAACCTCCCCGTCTAACTTGGAGCAAGCAAAAAGCAGATCGATTTGTTTTCGGGAGTTATATGGTATCGGGTACTTCTATCATAGCGATTATTTTTGCTTTAATGTGGACAATTGGTTTTAGGTTCACGGCATTGCCCAACACCTATGACCTTGCTTTCGAAACCCTCGAAAAATTAGGTTGGGGAGGCTCCTTTATTGTATTGTTAGTGTTGGGAGTTCCGTGGTGGCTAGCACTAAGATCCATTATTGGAAAAGTAACGTTAACCATAGATGCTACGCACCTACACCTTTATACAGGGTTTGTTATAGGTCGTTCTCAAAAAGTAGCCTTGTGTAACATCAAATCGGTCTTTGTAAAAGAAATGCCTAAGGGAAATAAGCAAAAACATGTTGCTATTAATACCATTACAGAGACCATCACTTTTGGCCTTGATATTGAAAAATCCCGTGTGCAATACCTTAGCGATGCGCTCAACACCTGCTTGCAAGAACATACCAAAGGAATGCCATTGCTTGGCCTTGATTTGAGCCAACACCTTATTCAAAAATAAATTTCCAAGCAGTCCCTATTAAAAGCCCGCTACTAAATCTCCTTATGACGAACTCCTCCGCAGACCCACCACTAGACGCTTCCTTTGATTGGTCTAAACTACCCACAGGTTGTTGGATTGGGCAACCTGATCGAACGCAAATTATCGTACAACTCGATTTGCTTTCTAACAAATCGCTGATCTTTTTTCCTGTTTTTAGCTTATTAACAACGGCCTACGTGTTGGTTTGGTGGCAGCACCAAGTCCTACCAACTTTTGATCTGTTTTCTGTCTCGATGATTTTGTTGGGTTGGTGTGGCTTGTTTTACTGGCTGTATGCCTTACCGCTCGCCTTATTTGGCAAAATGACCGTTACCCTAGACCAACAGCAGCTGGAAATCGTGACGGGCTGGCGCTTTATGCGCAAAAGGCGCGTGGTCTCACTCGACCACTTACAACGGCTCTATACCGACAATAGCAAGCGCAAGATCATCCTAGAAGGGAGTAATTACCGCCTAGCCATTGGGCAACAGCTAACCAAGAAAAGACGCGCTTATTTATTGGAGACCTTACAACAGCTCCTCGCCTACCAACAAACACAAGGGCAACTGCCTCTATTATCCTTACCTACTGCTTCCTAAATGCTGTCTTATGCAAGGCCCGCTAGATGAAATTGATAGCGAAAAAAGGCAATTTTCTCTATCGCCACTTTTCCTACGAGGCTTGTTTTTGATGACGAGTTTACTTAATGTTATACTAATAACAGCACTCAACGGTGAAGAAGGAGGCTTTGCCCTTTTTTTGGGACTACTTGGAGCAGTCACTCTACTCCTTGCCTTGGCCTTGCTTTATTTGCCTTCCTTGGCACTGTTGGAACTGCTCTTATATTTGGCAGTTGGGCGGTCTTCTTCCTTTTGGGAACGCCGTGTGCGCTATTGGATTAGTCAATGGAGCCTTTTTAAGTTGCTTTTACTTGGAAATGTGCTATTTAGCTTGGGTTTACTGGTCGATGGATTGTATCTTGTTACTTTATCGCTATAAATTTCTTATTGTATGTCTGCTATTTTAGATCACTCGGAGTGGCAAGAAGAGCACGCTGCTCCACCTCCTTTGCTTCCTCCTCCTATCCTGAAAGGGTTAGCCATTAGTCAACTGCTGCTCCACGCATTGTTTATCATGCGCAGCTTGTGGGAGGACAGACCTATTTTGCAAATAGTGGCCATAGTAGTGGTTTTTATCTTCTTCTTTCATACGGTATTTACGGGAGCCTTTGCTCTTGTCTTTTTCTGTGCGTTAATTCTGTTGCGGGTTGGGTTGTCCTTTATTCAGCAAAAGGGAGCCGTCCAAAAAATAGTCCGAATAGAACAGCGCTTAGATGTTCCAACAATACAGGTGCTGTTTCAAAGCTTATTAACGATAGGCATCATCATTTATCTCGTTCAACCCTATTTTTCTGAACTGTAATCTTTCTATCCATGATTTTAGACCGTCCTGAAGTAGAAAACGAAGCCCAAGACCCTCTACTTTCTGCCAAAGTATGGCGATGGCTCTTTCGCATACAATTAGTGCTACATTTGACCTTATTTGTAGTGGGTCTAGGGGGAACAAAAGAACCCGCTTACATTCTAGGTTTAGTGATAGGTTTCTTAATACTCTACTGTTTTTTTATTCCACTGGGTTTATCTATTGCTGGATCTGCCGTCCTGTTGCTCTTACGTGGGGTATTAGGAATCATACAAGAGAAAAGAGCGGTCCAAGCCATTCAGCGCTTAGAAAACCAATTGACGTTTAAAATGGCACAAGTTGGGTTTCAAACAATAATTACTTTGGGAATACTATTTCGACTTATTCGCGGGCTCGTCCTAGTGGGCTAATACTTTTCCACTCTATTGTTATTGCCTATGTCTACACCACTCGACCATCCTACACCACCGCCACCCAACACGGATAATCGCTTGTTGGTACGCGGCGTGTTGACCTTGCTTTGCTGGTCGCTGTGTTTCTTCAACCTAAGTATTTTATTGTTCCAGCGCCTTCAAACACAACATTGGGAACTCCTGACCTTATTGTTCTTGCCCTTCTTCTACTTCTTCTCCTTATTGACCACTATTTTTTTGCTTTATCAGGGGAGCAGACTACTACTAGTTTTATTAGAAGGCTTGTGTTGGGTCTTGGGTCTGCGACACCTTAAACGCACGACAAAGCGGTTAAAAGACGCTGTTCGGCCACTTCTAGTCGCCTTTTTATTGCAACTCACTTTGGCGGGGATACTTTTGGGTGGCTTAATCCTTGGGCGCTCGCTCTTGCCCCTTATTTTGTAATCGGTTTATAACAAAAAATGGGGTAAAGTGCTGTTGCACTTTACCCCATCAAACTAAATTTATGACCACTAATCTACATTATCATGTAGAAAAGAGTTGTTGTCTTTTACTTCTGGCTCTTCTTCATCCGTAATCGTCCATTTAGACACATTGGAGGTAGAAGAGTGTTCTACATTGTCCAAGGCAATACCTTTTCTCAAATAAGCAGGCTTGTTTTCCAATTCGTTGAGCACTTCAGGATTATTCAACTTGACGCTTAGATTTTTTAACCGCTGGCGGCGCTCTTCTAGCGTTTCTTTGGTTTCCTGTGAAACCTTAGGTTGTTCGGGCTCTGCTTTAGGCTTCACAAAAGGTTGCTTCTCGATAGAATACTTAGGCTTCTTGTTGTCAGCATTTACAGGAGTGTTATCGGTCTGTTTTTTTTTACTCAAGTTAAATTCGATGGTCTCTTGAGTATCGTTGCTACCAAAAAAGTTGCTGCTGGCGGCATTTTCTTCATCATCTAAAGAAACCCGTACTTTGCGCTCAATGGGGCGTTCTTCTTTTGCTACCGCTTTTTTCACTTCCCGACCTGTTTCAAAGCCTGTTGCGATCACAGTAACGGAAATTTGTTCGCCAAGTTGCTCGTCGTAGCAGTTTCCCCAAATCAAGTCCGTGCCATAGCCCGCCTCTTCTTGTACATATTCTGTGATTTCAAACACCTCGTCCATAGTTACTTCCTTGGTACCCGAGGTAATATTAAGCAAAATATGCTGCGCTCCTTTGATGTCATTATCTTCCAACAAAGGCGATTGTAGTGCGGCCTCTACGGCGCGGATGGCGCGGTCATCGCCTTCCATGGTTGCCGTACCCATAACGGCTACTCCAGAGTCGCGCATTACCGTATTAACATCCTCAAAATCCACGTTGACATAGCCTGGCACGGTAATAATTTCGGCAATGCCCTTAGCCGCCGTCATCAAAATATCATCCGCTTTAGAAAATGCTTCGCTCAAATTGAGATTGCCATAAATCTTACGCAATTTGTCATTCGAAATCACGATCAACGTATCGACGTTTTTCTTCAATTCTGCCAAGCCTTCCATAGCCTGTTTCATACGGCGACGCCCTTCAAAGGTAAAGGGAACGGTCACAATACCCACCGTCAGAATGTCTAACTCTTGGGCTGCTTTTGCAATGACAGGGGCTGCCCCTGTACCTGTTCCACCGCCCATACCAGCCGTTACGAAAAGCATTTTTGTACCATCGTTGAAGTACTGTTTGACTTGTTCAATCGACTCAATGCACGATTCGCGACCAATAACGGGTTTAGAACCTGCGCCACGCCCTTCTGTCAAGGTGGGGCCGAGCTGGATTTTGTTATCCACCTCCGACAAATTCATCGCTTGGTTGTCTGTATTGCAAATGGCAAAATCTACCCCTACAATCTTCTTTTGGAACATGTAGTTGACCGCATTGCTACCGCCACCACCAACACCAATGACCTTAATAATCGGAGCAGAATCGTCTGGTATGTTAAAATTCATATCGCTTGCTTTATTCTATAGTACAAGCTATACGGCCTGCACGTGTTTTTCGAGAATTACATAACGAAACTTTTTAAACAAAGCCTAGTCCTCAAAGGGATAAAAATCTTCGCTTGCAAAATTTCAACTACAAATATAGTGATTCTTGACTAAGTTAGGGGTTATTTCTAGACAAAAAGCCCCAACTAGCCTCAAATTACTGTTTAGCAGTGTTGTTAAGAACACTACAGGTCACCATCTGGTTCAGCCTCGAACCACTCTTTTGTACGCTTAAAGATCTTTTCGTACCACTTGTTGCCATTGTCTTCGTTCTCCATGCTGTGCTTGCTGTGGGTAGCAGGAACGGCGTTAGAGCTGTATTCTTCGCTGTTATCAAAGTGACGACCGCGATCCAATTCCTTGAAGCCATTCAAAATCAAGCCAATGCTAGTCGCATAGATAGGGCTGGTAATTTCTTGGTCGTAACCATGTGCCAAGTGCTCTGTAGGAATACCTAAACGCGCGGACAAGCCGGTGTGCAATTCTACCAACTCCGTCATGTTGCTCAAGAGCGCCCCACCACCTGTTAATACAATTCCACCAATCAACTTGCGTTCGTAACCAGAGCGGCGAATCTCCCAATAGATCAAATCCAAAATCTCTTCTACACGTGCCTGAATGATGCGGGCAAGGTTGATTTCAGAAATTTCTTTGTGAGACCGGCCACGCAAACCAGGAATGGTGATGATGCGGTTTTCAGTCACGGCATTCGCCATCGCACTACCGAATTTCACCTTTAATTTCTCGGCTTGGTTCCCCATTACATTACACCCTTCTTTGATGTCTTTTGTAATGATGTTACCCCCCAAAGGTACAACGGCCGTGTGGCGAATAATTCCCTCGTGGAAAATAGCCAAATCCGTGGTTCCTCCTCCAATATCTACTAAGGCGACCCCTGCTTCCAATTCTTCATCGCTCAATACAGCCGCAGAAGAAGCAATTGGCTCTAGCGCCAAGGACGCCATGTCCAAGCCTGCTTTTTGCACACACTTGGCAATGTTCTTAGTCGCCGTTGTCTGTCCTGTAATGATGTGGAAATTAGCCTCTAGGCGAATACCTGACATACCAATAGGATCAACAATACCTTGCTCGTTGTCTACAATGTACTCTTGTGGAATCACGTGAATGATCTTATCGCCTGGAGGCAAGACCAATTTGTACATATCAGAAATCAAGTCGTCGATGTCTTCTTGTGAAATCTCGTCGTGCAAGCTGTGGCGCGTCAAAATACCTCGGTGTTGTAGGCTTTTGATGTGCTGCCCAGCGATGCCAACATTGACTACGCCAATGTCTACTCCAGAGCGGCGTTCGGCCTCTGCGATCGAGTCGGAAATGGCTTTCACTGTTTTTTCAATATTGGAAACTACGCCGCGCAAAACGCCTACAGAGGCGACTTTGCCCGTTCCTAGGACTTCCAATTTTCCGTGTTTGTCTTTGCGCCCGACCATAGCGCAAATTTTAGTCGTTCCAATGTCTAATGCAACAACAATTTCGTTTTTCATAGTAATCCGCATTTTAGTTCTTTATAATGTCGTGCGGTTGGCAGGGGCTGCTAATGGGCCGCCTGCTAGACGCATAGTTATAGGTAATGTTGTTTTGTTGGGCTTTTGTTTGTTTGCTTGTTTGTTTGCTTGTTTGTTTGCTTGTTTGTTTGTTTGCTTGTTTGTTTGTTTGTTTGTTTGTTTGCTTGTTTGCTTGTTGGGCGCAATTGCAATTGCGCCCAACAAGCAAACATTGCAATTGCGCCCAACAAAGAACAAACAAACAAGACCTTATCGTTTCTTTGCTACTACTTGCCCTTTGTAAGACAAGTTAATACTTTTGTATTTGTCCCACCCTTCTACAGGTAATCCGTCTTGATAAAAGACCTCTAGACGGTGAAATTTATCTTCTATGGCTTCATCAGGTTGTCCAAATTTAATTTTATGGTCGCCCAATTTAGGAATCAACGTCGCTTCGCCACTGTGATCAATGTGAATTTGCTCAAACTGTGCTTTCCAAAATGGATCAGCATCAATAAATTGTACCAGCGCCAGCACCTTTCCTAAACGGTGGTTAGGAATGTTGCGGTAATTATCGCTGTAGCGGCCAATCTTACCCGTTACCACCATTACACGAGCGGTAAACTTAGCCGAGGTAGATACGCGGTCACCATCTACATCCAAATAATAACTCGCCTTGTCGGCCTCGTCCATGATTCGAGCGATAGGAATGCGCTGTTCAATAGTAATGTGAACGTTGTTCAACGCATCAACATAAACATCAGCATCCTTGATAAACATATCCTCCTCTAGCACTTGCTCGACTTCTTCAATGTCGATTTGCTCTAGGGGCTGCCCTACAATCCCGTGGCGAAACTGCTTAAACAGCAATTCGACCACATCGCGTTCGCGGATAAATTTGTTCTCCGCTTCGTTATTGATAATGGTAATGGTTAGCCCTTCATCCGAAACAATACTTTTTTTACGGTATTGTACGGCCGCTACGACGAGCAATAACACGGCAAAGCCCCCGACTACCAGCGACAAGCGCTTCACGATAAACGACATTCGTTTGGGGTTCACTTTCATTTTCTTCTTTATTTTATAGCGCTTACTCAACGCAAACTTTAAATAGTATGTCTATAGGCCTCAAATAGTTCCGAGGAACTGCATATAACCTTTATTTTCTCAACATTTGGATAAAATCAAAGCCTTTTAGCTGTTTTTACTCCTTTTTTTAATGCTATTTAAACTTATTTTTTTCAAGTTTTGGTGGCTACCTTATTGCATTTTGAATGCATTTTCGCCGCCTACGTTTATCGCTCTTCACAACAAATAATGATTGATAAACTTAGTTATTTTTTAGTGTTGCTATTTCTTTAGTACTGCTGCTACTTCCGAAACCATTGCTCCAATATCTCCCGCCCCTAACGTCATCAAGACATCTAGGTCTCGATTCTTCAGCGTAGATAGTAATACTTTTTTCTCTAATAACAGCTTATCCGTCCCCTGCATTTTATCATAAATAAGACTAGAAGTTACGCCCTCAATGGGTAATTCTCTAGCAGGATAAATATCCAACAACAACACGCTGTCTAACGCATCCAACGCCTCAGCAAACTCTAGTGCAAAATCTTGCGTTCTAGAATACAAATGGGGCTGAAAAACGCCTGTCAAATGGCGATTGGGGTACAGCGTCCGAGCGGCTTGAATGGCGGCCGCTAGTTCTGTCGGGTGGTGGGCATAGTCGTCAATATAGACTTGCTCCTCCCCTTCGTACACGACCTCAAAACGGCGCTGAATACCTTTAAATGTTTTTAAAGCCGCGCGAATGTCGGCCTCTTGTGCCCCCAATTGCTGCGCAATGGCAATCGCAACCGTGGCATTCCAAGCATTGTGCTCCCCTGCCAACGTAAATTCTAAATCGCGCCACTCTTTCCCAAAGCCGTTCCAATCAAAATAAACGTGGGGAGCCGCCGCTCTAAAATGTTGTGCTTGTACTTGGCCTTTTGCCAACCCATAACTGTAACGCGTGGCGCTACCCGTTTTTAGGGGCGCGCCTTCGGCCACATAAAGTGTTTTACTTACTTGACTGGCGTAGTCCTCAAAACTCTGGTGCAGTTGCTCTACCTCGCCATAAATATCTAAGTGATCGGCATCCATCGAAGTAATTACTCCAATATGAGGGTGCAAGTGCAAAAACGAGCGGTCAAATTCATCCGCTTCCATCACCACCCAATCCGATGCTCCTGCTACAAAATTTGATTCAAAATTGCGGGCAATGCCGCCTAAGAATGCGGTACAATCAATCCCACTTGACCGCAACAAATGCGTCAAAATAGAACTGGTCGTCGTTTTTCCGTGCGTCCCTGCAATGCCAATTGTTTTCTTATTCTTAGAAATCAACCCCAAGACCTCTGCGCGTTTCTTAACAGGATATCCCTGCTTGCGCAAATACGTTAACTGCTGGTTGTTCTCAGGAATAGCAGGTGTATATACGACCAAATCAATAGTTTGGGGCAACAATGCAACGGCATCAACGTAACCTACTTCTATCCCTTCTTTAACCAACTGTTGGGTCAAAGCTGTTTCTACCTTGTCGTAGCCCGATACTTGTCGGCCTAAATGGCGAAAATAGCGCGCCAAGGCACTCATACCAATGCCGCCAACGCCTACAAAATAAATGGATTGAAGTTCGTCTAGTCTCATGCT
This sequence comes from uncultured Saprospiraceae bacterium, assembly GCA_963837355.1. Classification (GTDB taxonomy): domain Bacteria; phylum Bacteroidota; class Bacteroidia; order Chitinophagales; family Saprospiraceae; genus Aureispira. The sequence continues at coordinate 597,433 of CAWIMY010000003.1, forward strand.
TGCTTACTATAAATTTTATTTCTTTTTTTATTGTAATAAGGGTCGTTGACTACCCTGTTATTCTTCTTCTAATAATTGGTTGCTGCTGACCACTTCTTCGGTACTGTCGCTCTTTCCTCCCTCGCCTGCGGTCGTCTCAATGTATTTACTAACACTTAAGATAATTCCCAAAGAGATGCCTGTAAACAACAAGGACGTTCCCCCCATACTGACAAAAGGCAAGGTCAAACCCGTTACAGGCAATAAGTTGACATTAACAGCCATGTGTACAAATGCCTGAATAACCAAGCTAAAACACAAGCCCAAGGCCAGCATTGCTCCAAACGCTTTGGGACTACGCGTCACCAAACGAATACAGCGCAACAACAACGTAATGTACAGGGCAATAATAATCAGCGCGCCCAAAGTACCGTATTCTTCTACAATCACACAAAAGATATAATCCGAATACGAGTGCGGCAAAAAGTGCGCTTGCTGCGCATTACCTGGCCCAACTCCAAAAAAGCCCCCTTGTGCAATCGCCATTTGTGCTTGTTCTACCTGAAACTGGTCGCCCGAAGAGCCTACCCAAAAATCCGATAAGCGCTTTTCCCAGGTGCCAACACGGATAATGCCTGGCAAAAATTCAGACAACATAATTAGCACCGCAAACGAGCCAATGCCCAACATAAACAGAGAAAATACATTCCGCATTTCTAAGCGCCCTACAAACATCAGCAGCGCACAAGTAAAGAACAAAATCAAAGCGGACGACAAATCCGAAGGTGCGATCAAGCCACAAACCAATAAAACAGGAATGACCAACTCTCCCAAAGGTACCGCTTTGTGCTGCATGAGCGAGAGCGTTCTAGCCGTGTACATAATTAAGGCAATTTTGGCAAAATCCGACGTTTGGAACGTCACCCCAATGAAGGGAATCCGAATCCAACGGGTCGCCTGATTGAAGGTCTCCCCCAACAATTGTGTATACAGCAACAGCGGAATCGCCAGTACCAATAAAACCACCGATAAACGGCCATATTTCACATAGTTAACCATGTGGCAGATATAAATCAAGACCACAGCCGCTCCCAACAAGACAATGTGTTTGATGAGAAAAGATTCGGTATCGGCTCCTGTCCGCAAAGCCAAAGCTTCGGCAGAACTGTATACCGTCAAGACCGATAGGATCGCCAAAAGGCCAATGACTAGCCAAATAACTTTGTCGCCTTGCAACAGACCACCTAATTTTTTTTGTGTATATCGTATGTCCATCCTAATTGTTATTGTCGTCACGTTGGTTATCAACAGGGTTTTGTTTCCATTGGATATCCAACGTTACCGAAATACCTTCGGTCAATAGTCTATGTTGCTCTTCCAAAATAGCACGGAAGCGATTGCCCCGCGCCATATAATTCTCAAATAAATCAAAACTCGCACAGGCAGGCGATAGCAACACCACCTCCCCTGTTTCAGCATACAAGCTCGCCACTTTTATGGCTTCCTCCATGCTCAAGGTTTCTACTATAATGTCATGCACGCCTTCAAAAGCGGCTTTTATCTTGCTGTTATCTTTTCCCAAACAGACAATCGCGCGTACTTTTTGGCGCACTAAGTCGAATAAAGGACGGTAATCGTTGCCTTTGTCCACGCCCCCTACAATCCACGCGACGGGTTTTGTCATGGCATCCAAGGCCCAATACACGGCATCCACATTGGTGGCTTTGCTGTCATTGATATAGGTCACCCCTTCCAGCGTCATGATCGTCTCCAAACGGTGAGGATCATTCTCAAAGCTACGCAACCCTTGAGCAATCGCATCAGCGCTTACACCCACTTGCTCGGCAGCTAATACCGCACACTGCATATTGAAGGCATTGTGACGTCCTTGTAACGCCAATTCGCTTTTGGGTTGCTCAAAAGTGCTGTGTGGCACCCGAAAAACAGTCGACTCCGCCTGATAGTCTTCGGGGTTGACACCCCAATATTGATCGTCCGTATGTCGCCCTTCATTGGCCTCTAATCCTTTCTTTATCAAGACATCGGCACTGTTGTAAATAATCGTCTGTGCCTGCTGCTTGTTTTTCACTAAGCGCAATTTAGCCGCCGCGTATTCTTCTATATTATACTGATAACGATCCAAGTGATCGGCGCTAATGTTTAGTAAAACCGCCACATTTGGACAAAACTCCTGAATGCGGTCAAGTTGAAAACTGCTCACCTCTAAAACATAATAAGGCTTTGGCGACAAGGCTACTTGTTTCGCCCAACTGTATCCAATATTACCTCCCAAACCCGCATCCAAGCCCCCTACTGTTAATAAGTGGTGAATCAATTTAGTGGTCGTTGTTTTCCCGTTGCTGCCTGTAATCGCAATAACGAAACTATTACTGTGGCGACTGGCCCATTCTATTTCATCTATAATCGGCGTGCCTTGTGCTTCTAATTGCTGAATCAAAGGCACACTGTCAGGAATACCTGGACTTTTAATCACTAGGTTGGCTTGCAAAATACGGGCTTCACTATGCCCCCCTTGCTCGTAGGGAATGCCGTGTTGCTCCAGTACTTGCTGGTAAGCGGGTTTGATGGTTCCAAAATCAGATACCAACACCGTATGGCCTTGTTTTACCGCCAAAATAGCCGCCCCAACGCCGCTTTCGCCGCCGCCTAATACTACGATGTTGTATGTGGTGTCCATCCTATCGGATTTTTAAGGTTATAATTGTCAAAACAGCTAAGAAAACGCCAATAATCCAAAAACGGGCGACAATCTTAGATTCGTGTATCCCTTTCTTTTGAAAGTGGTGGTGCAGGGGCGACATTAAAAAAATACGCTTGCCTGTTCCTGTTTTCTTTCTAGTGTATTTAAAATAACTCACTTGTAAGACGACCGATAGATTTTCGGCGACAAAAATGCCACACAACAAGGGAATCAATAATTCTTTACGGGTCATAATCGCCAAAGCGGCAATAATTCCGCCCAACGCCAAACTTCCTGTATCGCCCATAAAGACCTGTGCAGGATAGGCATTGTACCACAAAAAACCAATACAAGCCCCCAGAAAACAAGCGGAAAAGACCACCAATTCGCCCACATGCGGCACATACAGTACCCCGAGATAATTGGCTAAAATATTATTACCCGACACATAGGCAAATAGACCCAGTACCGTTACAATAATGGCTGATGTTCCCGCCGCTAAGCCATCAATTCCATCCGTCAAGTTGGCCGCATTAGAAACAGCCGTTACAATGAGAATGATAATGGGAATGAAAATCAAAAACACCCAGTCTTTGGCTTGCTTGCCCAAAAACCATAAAAAGTTCTTATAATCAAACTCGTTTCCCTTAAAAAAAGGCACGTTGGTCATCGTCGTTTTCACGTAATACATGGTCTCCTTATAGGGTGCCAAGCTTCCATCTTGCAACCGCGCAACGCGATTGACTTGTATACTATCAATTACTTGGTAATTGTACTCCTCTGCTGTTGCTTTATCTACACGAACTACTACATCATCGTGGAACAACATCACCGCGCCTACAATGGCCCCCAATAAGACTTGCCCTAAGATTTTATAACGTCCCGATAGGCCATCTTTGCTCTTGGTCAACTTCATATAATCATCCAAAAAACCAATGGCACCCATCGAAATAGTCGTCAAAATTATCAACTGGATGTACACATTGCTCAAATCGGCCAGTAGCAAACAAGGCAATAAAATCGCCAAGTGGATCATCAGCCCTCCCATAGTGGGGGTGTTGGCCTTCAAAGCCTCTCCTGGCAAACCCAAAACGCGTTGCTTTTCAATAATCTGTTTCTTCTGGATAAAGGCAATGATGCGCTTTCCAAAAACTAGGGTGACGATCAAGGCAATCAACACTGCCAATCCCGCTCGAAACGTCAGGTATTGAAACAATCTAAAATCTGTGACTTCTGCTAACCAATATAACATGGTACTCTTTTACTAAAAGGTGTTCCGTGGCGGGTTTTATTCTCCTTCTGCCAACGCATTGATTAATTCTTCTTTATCGTCAAACGGGTGTTTAACCCCATTTATTTCTTGGTATTTCTCGTGGCCTTTGCCTGCCACAACAATAATGTCGCCCGTTTGTGCCAAGCGACAAGCCGTACGAATAGCTTGTCGGCGGTTGCTAATCACCAAAGTTCTTCCCCTTGCCTGTGGCGGAATGCCTGTTTGCATATCGGCCAAAATTTCCTCAGGATCTTCCGTTCTTGGATTATCTGATGTTAGTACCACTTGGTGGCTGTAGTTGCAGGCCACTTTGGCCATCAATGGGCGTTTAGCTTTGTCGCGATCACCGCCGCAACCCACTACCGTGAGTACTTGTTCGTTGCCTGTGCGCAGTTTGTCTACGGTTTGTAAGACCTTTTCTAGCGCATCAGGCGTATGGGCATAATCTACCAAAGCCGTAATGGCTCTTTTGGAATGCTGCACGTATTCAAAGCGACCCTCAGGGGCGCGCAATTGACTCAACACGGCTAACACTTCCATTTTATCGGAGCCCAGCAGACGCGCCGTGGCATATACCGCCAGTAAGTTATAGGCATTAAAATCACCGACCAAGCGCGCGAAAAATTCTTCTCCGTCCAAGTCGAGTAATAAACCTGTTAAGTTATTTTCTACAATTTTTACCTTATAATCGGCCATTTGCCGTAAGGCGTAGGTTACTTTTTTAGCGGCTGTATTTTGCAACATCACCATGCCACGACGATCGTCAAGATTGGTCAAGGCAAAAGCCGTTTTGGGCAAGCCATCAAAAAAAGCTTTCTTCGCTTCCAAATATTGTTGAAAGGTTTTGTGGTAATCCAAATGGTCGTGCGATAAATTGGTAAAAACCCCTCCCTCAAAATGCAATCCTGCAATACGGCGCTGGTCTACTGCGTGGGAACTCACTTCCATAAATGCAAACTCACATCCCGCCTGATTCATTTCCGCCAATAACGCGTTCAATGTCAGTACATCGGGAGTGGTATGGGTGCTGTTGACTACCCGCTCGCCAACACGATGCTCGACGGTAGAAATTAGGCCAACCGTATACCCTAAGGCCGTATACAACTCATACAACAACGTCGCTGTGGTTGTTTTGCCATTGGTACCCGTAACGCCCACCAAGCGCAATTGCTCCGAGGGAGCTCCATAATAGCGGCTAGCTAAGTAGCCCAACGCTTCGGCGCTGTCTTTGACCTTGTAGTAAGGTATTGCTAAAGCGGCTGCATCTACTGGCGCTTCTTGCGCAATAACGGCGACGGCACCCCGTGCTATAGCTTGTCCAACAAACTGTTGTCCATTGGTTTGGCTGCCTTGTACGGCCACAAAGAGACTTCCTGCTTGTACTTTTCTAGAGTCAAACTGAATGTCGCGAATCGTCGGGTTATCCGCCGTTCCTAAGCTTTTATAAGCTAATCCTTCTGTGAGTTGCTGTACTTGCATCGGCTCTTGCTAAAGGCGTTTGTTGGTTTATCCTAATATTAAATCAATGGTATGTGCTTCGTTGACAGAGCGCCCTGGTTTGATGGATTGTGATTTCACTTTTCCAGAACCGCGCACCCGCACGCGTATTTTTCTATTTTCTAACAAATATAACGCATCGCGTAAGCCCATTCCCACTACATTGGGAACAATCTTATCCTGTATGTTTCTTGTTAATAATTGCAAGGTATCTTGTCCCATTCTTGTCACCGCCCATTGCGTAGTAGAGACATCTTCAAAAGGCATCTCCAAGGTTCTGAGCAAAATGGCTAAATCGTCCTTGAATCCTACTTGTAAATCGGGCATTTTAGTGGCTACATAAGCTCTTTCGTCCGTATTGATCGCCTCGTGTACATCTACAATTTGAGAATAACAACGATCCGCAATTTCTTTGAACACAGGTGCCGCTACCCGTCCACCATAAAATCCTACGCGGGGGTTGGTGACCACCACAATACAAGAATAAACAGGCTTGTCGGCAGGAAAATAGCCTACAAAAGACGAGCGGTACTTTTTGGCCACGCCTCTATCGCGGTGCTCTTTGTAATTGATAATCGCCGTTCCCGTCTTCCCAGCTATGCTGTAGTGGTCGGGTTTAATGTTCTTGGCCGTTCCGTTTTTACCAGCGACTACCCCTTCTAACAACTGTTGTACATAAGCAATTGTCTTTTTATCAGTGAGGGCACGGTCAATGATTTCTGGACGGAAGCGTCGTTCAGTTTTGCCAAACGAGCGAATTTCTTTCACTAAATGTGGTTTCATCATTTTACCGCCATTCGCAATCGTATTGTATAAGTTGAGCGTTTGCAAAGGGGTCAAGTACGACTCGTATCCAATAGACATCCACGGCACCGAAATACCACTCCAATCGTTGTGACTAGGATCTTTTAGAAACGAAGAACCTTCTCCTGAAAAATTCAACTTAGAACGCTCAAATTTCAGGTTGCGTAGGTATTTGATAAATTTTTCTTGACTCGCTTTATCTTTGTTGTAATACTTATTGGCTAACCGTGCGACTCCTACATTAGAAGACAACTCAAAAGCCTTGCGCACCGAGGTTTTGTACAACCCGTGGTAAGAGGCATCTTCCATCGTCTCGTCATAGAATTTGATCTTTCCTTCATTTAGATTCACCGTATCGTCAGGGGTAATATAACCGTGCTCAAAAAGCGCCATCATAGTCGCTAATTTAAAGGTCGATCCTGGTTCTGCAGCTTCAGCAATCGCATAGTTTTTGGTTTCCCAAAACGTCGAACGGTCTTTGTTAAATCCGATGTTGGCAATGGCTTTAATTTCGCCTGTTGCTACTTCCATGACAATGGCACAGCCGTGGTCGGCTTGGTTTTGCTGCAACGTTTTGAGCAAAGCCTCTTCAGTAATGTCCTGAATGTTAATATCTAAGGTAGTGACAATGTCTTTACCCGCTCTAGGCTCAATTTCTGACATATCCGTTAACGGCACCCAAATATTACTACCAATACACTTCATAGGTTTGGTGGTCTCCTCTCCTGACAAAATGTAATCGTAGGCTTTTTCTAAGCCTACACGTAGCGTATCCAAAATAGGTTCGCCCAATGTATTGCGTAAGGTATCGCCCGAACGGGTCAACTTGACATGAGGACGAATATATCCAATCGTACGGTGCGCTAACATCTTGAACGGATATTGGCGCTTGCTCATTTTGTCTATAATCAACCCACTTTTATACTGTCCTCCTTTATTAAACAGAGGAAACTTCTTAATTTCTTCTAACTCTAAATAACCTACATTCTTGCGAATAGGAAAATAACGATGTCCTGCCTCCCGCGCTTGTAACAAGCGGCCGCGATAAGCCCCTACCGTGTAGCGGTTATCTACATATTTGGCCAAACAAGCCGCCAAGGTATCCACATAGTGCAAAAAGGTATCTTTAGGCACCACTTTCGTATCAAAGTGCAGTTCAAAATAAGGAAGAGAAGTGGCTAATAAACGGCCATTCTCCGATAGAATATTGCCTCTTGGAGCTTCTACAGGACGCTCAGCAATGTATATTTTTTCGGCACGGGCGCGCAAGTCATCCCCATCAATATACTGCACCTTAGCGATTTTAAGTACAATCACTAAGGCCACGATGAAGGTCAGTAGCATCACCACGTAGATCCGCCATAAGATGGAGTTTCTTACATTGACGTTTTCGCGCTTTTTAGTAGTTTGGCTGTTGTCAGTTCCTGGCATGGTGTGTTCAATAGCTGAGATCGGTATAGAGACATCCTTAAAAAAGGGGACGATGGTCTCTTATCGAGCGTTCTTGTTGATAATTTTCTTTGGGTTTGTTTCTAGTTCTTGCAATCCTAATTTTTCGACTTTGGCCGCAACATTGGATTCCATACTCTGGTACATCAAATCTGATTTCTTAGAATTGCTTTCCCAGCTCACTTTCCGCAACTCCCCTTGCAATCCATTGATATCTTTGATCGTTTGAACGGCGTAGTGAGAATTGGCGATGTAGATGATGCCTAAAAAAGCTAAATAAAAAATAAAATGTATGTTATTAAATAAATAAAATGCCGTCATGTTTAGCCCATTAGTAAAAGCAGGTGTCCTTTTGGGGCCTGCTATAGGTTTTGGGGTAGGTATACTCGGTGATTTTAATCTATTCTTTGCCATTTTGCTAAGTATCTGTCTGCTATGCTATTGTTTTTTTCGCCAGTTGTTACGATTTGTCGGCACTGGTACGGCTTTGCTTAAACAGTGCCGTTATTTTTTACTGGCGATGCGCATTTTTGCGGATCGCGCTCTTGGGTTTCGTTGAATTTCATCGTTGGTCGGAACGATTACTTTCTTGTGAACAGCTTTTAAGGGCAATTCAAAATGTCCAAATTCATCTTTTTCAGCCTCGTTGCTAAAATTGCCTTTCTTAATCAAATTCTTAGCGAGGCGATCTTCTAACGAGTGGTAGGAAATAACGACTAGTCGCCCTTCCTCTTTCAATAAATCAGTGGCTTGTAGCAACATCTCTTTTAGTACTTCAATTTCACCATTTACTTCCATCCGCAAAGCCTGAAAGACTTGCGACAAATAGCGGTTGCGTTTTCCTTTAATACACGTATCAATGGCGCTTATAAAATCACCAATAGTACCTAAGGGCGTTCCTGCTTCACGGGCGGCGACAATGCGCTGGGCTAGTGTTTTGGCGTTCCGCAATTCGCCGTATTCACTCAATAAATCCTGTAGGGCTTTTACGTGGTAAGTAGTCACTACTTTGGCCGCTGTCAAGTCCGCTTGTTGGTTCATCCGCATATCTAACGGCGCATCAAAACGAAAAGAAAAACCGCGATGGGCCGTATCAAACTGGTGGGAGGAAACCCCCAAATCTGCCAAGATACCATCTACTTTTCGAACGCCTTCTAACCGCAAAAACCGCTGTAGAAAACGAAAATTATGCGGCAGCAAACGAAAACGGCTATCCTGAATACGGTTGTCCAAAGCGTCGGCATCTTGATCAAAGGCATACAATTGCCCTGTCAGGCCCAACTTTTCTAAGATCGCTGCCGAGTGCCCGCCTCCACCAAAAGTAACATCCACGTAAACCCCCGCAGGGTCAATATTTAACCCCTCGATGCTTTCAGTAAGCAATACGGGATCATGATAATTCAGTTCCTCCATCTTGGTGTGTGTCCTTCAAAGTACTAGTTGGCGCTGTAGTCATACTACCATTATTAGTGCCTCCTGTTAAGTTACCCATAACCAGTTCGGCCAAGGCTTCAAAATCTTCTGGTTCTTCTTCTAGTAATGCCTCATATTGCTCTTTTGACCAAATTTCTATCCGATCAAAATAAGCCAATAGAACCAACTCTTTGTCAATAGCCGCATACTCCAATAACATCTTGGGCAACAACATACGGGTATTGCCATCGAGCTCTAACTCCGTTGCCCCCCTAAAGAAGTAGCGTACAAAAGCGCGGTTGCGTTTGACGTATTGATTCAACTGTTGAATCTCCGTCGCATTGGCCTCCCAAGCTTGTCGAGGATACAAAACCAAACATTGCTCAAACCCTCGATTGACGACAAAGCCCTGCTCCGCCTGCTCTCCCAACTGTTTTAGTAAGGGGGCGGGTAAGCGAAGACGCCCTTTTGCGTCTATCTTACAGTTATATTCGCCGAGAAGTTGTAGCATTTCGTGGTTTTAATCCTTTGTACCGACCAAAAGTACCATTTTTTACCACTAATTGCCACTTTCTACCACTTTTTGTAGTGGAGAAAGGTCTATTTTTTTCTTTTTTTAGAAAAGCATGCCCCAAATTATTCCTTGATTAGCGTTCGGGTATTTTTTTTGAAAAATTTTGCGGATGGGTAAGTGGGCAAAACCCTTGTTAGAGGAATAAAAAGAAGAGCGTCCCCCTTCTTTTTATCTTAGAAAGGGTACGCTAGAGGCCAAAAAAGTATGCTTGTTTCAAAAAATTGGAACACAATGGGCAATTGTGGGAAATGATCGGTTTTACCTTGCTCTATGTTAATAGCGTGGCATCGCTTTTAGGCATTCTCCCATTGCTTATTTTCTTTACTGTTTAATGGAGTAGCCTTTCAACGTCATGCCTGTATTGGTCCAGGTCATTAGATTGTTTGCGGTCTTTTTCAGGAATTGCAAACTAAGCATTCTGTATGTTTATTCATTCTATTTTGACTAATCCACGTTATATAAATAGCAATGTATATTTAAACCTAAGACCTCTCCTAAGAAAAACAAATTTTACGTTCAATTTTTGGTACAAAACCTACAATAAGCCTCGCAGTCGGTACATCTCCAACCAAAGGCTACGTCCCGATGCTTCATCCTTTGCCCATTTTTGCACCCATTCAAAAAAGGTCGTACAATGCAACCAATAGCATTCCTGCCAAGTAGAATGGGTTTTCTTTAAATTCAGATCGAGGACATAAACGGCGTAATTGGGCGTAGACGTATCTATTATAGAATAAATATCTGCCCCCCAATACAGAAACGGTACACTCAGAGCGGGTAATTGCCAATCCCAATCTACGATTTTTTCCTGCTGAACAGTTTGGTAAGCTTCCCACAACGTCAACTTCTTGGAAGTGACTTCGGATGCTAATAGAAAAAAACCATAGTCAGGCCCAAAATGGCCGTTGCCCAATGTCAAATACAGCTGTTGTAAGGCACTGGGCAACAAAAAGCCTAGCTGTTCTTCTAGCTGTTTCCATTGAGCCATCAAGTTGCTTTTTTCTAAAGCAGTAGGCAGTGGCGAGGTGGTTGGTTGGGCAATTTGTTCGATGAGGGCGGCTTCTTCGGTGAGGCTGCTAGGAATGGGCAACAAATACGGACTGTTGTTGCGCTGGATCAAGCGGTAGCGTTGGCACTCGCTGTACCACCCCTGTTGTAGGGCGAGATCAATCCAACTCCTAATTTGTTTGGGAGTACAGTTTTTGGTATCGGTCGTTGGTAAGACAATAGACAACTGTGCAGCGGGATCAACGAGGTTATAGATAATACATTCTGAAGCTTGGAGCCAAGAAAAGACCTGTACCTTCCAGCGGTAGTGCTGTTGCCCAACGGTAATTGTATGCATGTATGGTTAGAATAGTTTAAGCCCCTGTTTTGTAGAGAATAGGAAGTCCGAGATAATGAACGCAAAGATACAGCAATTGACTTTGTTTTTATTAGGCTACAGCTAAAATATCCATTGGACTGGCCTGTTCTGGATATTTTGCGTAGAGTATCTGAGGGTTTGATGGTGGGTTCCTGCTTTTTTGATTACATTAGCACGCGTCTTTATCGTATAGGTTTGCCGTTTTACTTGACCACCAAAATCACATCATTATGCCTTTGATTAATCTATCAGACAACAACTCTATCGTTCATCAATTTCTCACGGAACTAAGAGATATTGATATTCAAGCGGATCGCTTGCGTTTTAGAAAAAACCTAGAGCGTATGGGCGAAATTTTTGCCTACGAGATTAGCAAGCAATTGCCCTATCAAGATTGGGAGGTGGAAACCCCTCTGGGCACTTCAGATTGTAAGGTTATTGGTAAAATGCCCATTTTGGCAACGATCTTGCGCGCTGGTATCCCCTTACACCAAGGTCTGCTCAATTTTTTTGATCAAGCAGACAATGCTTTTGTGACTGCTTTTCGCAAACAACACAAGGACGGCACGTTCGAAGTTCATGTCGATTATGTCTCTTGCCCTCCTTTAGATGGTCACGCGTTGATTCTCTGTGATCCGATGTTGGCAACGGGCGTATCCATGACTAGTGCTCTAGAAGCTTTATTGGAACACGGCACGCCAACACACATTCATATTGTCACGGTCATCGCCTCTACTGATGGGTTGGAACACGTGCGCCGTACCTTTCCCCAAGCTACCGTTTGGGCAGCTGCCGTAGACGAGGAATTGACCGCGCGGTCGTACATCGTACCGGGTTTGGGCGATGCGGGAGACTTGGCCTATGGCGAAAAAAGCCACGAGGAGTAACCGCGCCTTACTTCTTTTTTAGTTTGAATATCGTGATCTCTGGAAACACGCCTACACGGCCTGCGAACCCTAGAAATCCAAACCCCCTATTGACATACAAATACTGTTCTGCTTCTTTGTAGAGCCCTAACCAATGCTTGTAGACATACTTGATGGGACTCCATTTAAAAAACGGCAGGTCTACGCCTAATTGAAACCCGTGGGTGTGTCCACTCATCGTCAGATGAACGTGCTTTGGGTGGGCTTTTACTTTCTCCTCCCAGTGGGTGGGATCGTGCGACAGTAGTACCGTAAAATCCTTATCTTGGATGCCTTCAAAGGCTTGATCTAAGTCGCCTCTCTTGGGAAAAAAATGACTGCGCCCCCAGTTTTCTACCCCCGCTAGGCAAATGTATTGTCCCTCCTTTTCCAGCTTTTTGTGCTCGTTGAGCAACAGCCTAAATTCCATCGTTTTATGGTGTTCTTTGACTTGCTCTAAGTTGCGTTCCTTGTGTGCTTCATCCTCAAAATGGCGACCATACATAGGATAATCATGGTTACCTAAAATAGAGAATTTGCCAAAAGGCGCTTGCAATTGCTTAAAATCCTCTAAATAAGGCTCTATTTCGGAGGCAAATACGTTCACTAAATCCCCTGTAAAGACAATGATGTCCGCACCCTGCTCTTGCAATAATTGCAATCCCTTGCGCACCGCTTCAGCATTATCAAAACTCCCCGCATGGACATCGGAAATTTGCGCAATGGTGAACCCGTCAAAAGCAATAGGCAAATCCTCAAAACTCAATTCCTCGTGGTGTACGGTAAAGTTGTATTTGCCCACAGTAATGCCGTGCAAAAAAGAAGCAAAGGGCAACGCAGCAATAAACATCCCCGCTCGTTTGAGAAACTGTCGCCGCTCGCCCGAGGCGTCTCTGATTGTGCCGTCAAGTGATACAAGCGCTGCGCACCTCCCCATACATCATCCAAAACAAAAAACACCCCCATAATCACATCCAATACAGCAAAAGAGACCATAATTCCAATAGCATAATTGACCCCAGGAGTGCTGTGGGTCATACTCGTAGCAAAGCGTTCTACAATAGCATAAATACCAATGCCTGTTGCTACAAAGGAGACCACCGCCAATGCCAAGGCCAAGCGTTTGTACAGTGGTCGCTCAAAAAAGCGCACTAATTGAACGTATAAATAAATTTTCAGTGCTAGTATAAGGCCCAAAAAGGCAAACCTTTTGATCATAATGTACTTCGTTAATAGACTTAAGAGGAAACCAAATCACAACGTTTATGGCTTGTTTCCAAAATACCCTTTTCTAGGGTAAGCTTGGAACGTCCAAAAACCTTTAAGAGTTTCGTAATAGTTGTTATTCTATTGGTAAGTAGAACGTCGAAATTATCGTTAAACATTTTATTAGCCTTTTGCGCTGGTAGCGCGTATTTTCGCCTCCTCTCAACACAAAACTCTGAACAAAATTAGTTTGAACTAATTTAGCCCTCCTACTTAAAAAGAATTTCTTAATAGTATCTTGTGTCAGATTTTAAGTGGAAGAATGCACCGTGATAGTTTCCCCCGTCATTTGTTAGGTGCGTTTTGGAGAGCCCTCCCTTCTTTTTAAAGCATCCGAATCTAACTTTCATCATTATAGGAGCCATCGATCCTGTCTTCCTCCTTTTAATCAAAGGACGATAGTGACCTCCGTATGTTCCTTATTAGACAACACTATTAATTATGACTATTTACCGATTGATTACCGCCGCCTTTTTATCCTTACTCCTAGCCTGTACTCCTGCGGAGAATACCGCGACCGAAACGGCTGACACCACTGGCACGCCTCCTACACCAGAACAACCTCAAGTACACAAAAATACCAATGCCTTTGTAGCAGCAGTAGAAGAAGCCCATCAATGGCAGGAGTTTAGAGACCAAGAAGCGGTCAAGTTTGATATTGTTTTGTTGTTTGGTGGCAAAGAACGGGTCAATGGTAGTATCACAGCCTTGACCAACTCCACCAAAGCGCGCATAGATTACAACAATGGACAATCGTTGATTTATGATGGAGACAAAGTTTACGCCATTGATGCGGAAAATGAAGGCAGCAAGCGCTTTGCCGCGTATACTTGGCCTTATTTCTTTTTGTTTCCTTACAAATTGAGCGACGACGGCACCAAATGGACCGCTTTTGAGCAAACTACCCTCAACGACAAGTCGTACAAGACACAGAAATTGAGCTTTGAAGCAGGCACAGGAGATGACCCTAATGATTGGTATATTGCTTATGCTAATCCAGAAAACAACTTGGTTGAAGTAGCCGCATACATCGTAACAGCGGGCAAAACACAAGAAGAAGCGGAAGAAGATCCCCACGCCATTTCTTACCATGATTACAAAGAAGTCAATGGGATTCCAATCGCCCACGCTTGGAAATTTTGGGGTTGGAGAACGGATGCTGGCCTAACCAATCAATTGGGCGAAGCGACGATTACTAATGTGCGCTTTGTTCCTGTTACGGAAGATTTATTTGCAAAACCTGACGGATACGTGCAGCTGTAAGCTTCTCCTCTCTCCCATCTATAAACGCAAAGCAGGACGATCGTTCGATCGTCCTGCTTTTTTTGTGTCGGTATAGAGGTTATAATATAAAAATTTACTCTTCTTCGTACAATTCTTTTAAAGTCGCCTCGGCAGCTGCGGCATAAGGCAATCCCTCTAGGGCAGATAAGGCTCCAAAGATGGCTTTGGCGCGGTTGCGGTTGCCTTCGTGACAAAAACGCACAGCTTGATAATAGTACTGGTACGTGGTCATTTTGTTGGCACTTTCGGGTTTGTCCAACTCTTCTAAATAACGGCAAGCTTTGTCCCAATCATTCTTTTGAAAGGCCAAATAAGCTTTGGCATACGCTAGTCGAGTGCTTTCCTCTACCCCTTCTAAATACGCCATAGCTTCGTCTGCTCTATTGTCCAAAATCAACCAACGCACTAAAAACAGCTGCGCCTCTTCTCTAGAATTCTTTTTAATAGCTTGGTAAAGGTAGTCGATGCCTTTTTTGTTGTTTTTCTTCATGCCGTACCCTAGAGCCAACAACGCCAAGAGTTCAGGGTCTTCTTTTAGAAGAATAGGCCCTGCCTTTAAATAACGCAAAGCAGTGGTAGGGTCATTTTGCAGAATATTGATCACCACTAGCATTTTATAGAAAGTATAAAGATTCTCGTACCCTTTTTCAAGGGCGGCTTCGCTGCGTTTTTCAATGCTTGCCAAGAGGTCTTTTTGACCAGTAGGCAGGTCAAAGGTAAACCCTGATTTGCCCAAAGCATGATATTGCTCTTGGTTCTCAAATAGCGCTCGGGTATAAATACACAACAATACGGTCAAGTCTTTAGTCATCGAGGCAAAAGGAGTTTTTCCTTCCTCGACCGCTTTATCTAAGAGAGGCATGGCAACCAATCCATTACTGGATGCCCTTGGCTCATCGTCCGAAAGGTCTTGCATCAGTTGGAGCAAGTTGCGTGATAATAAGTGGCTGTATATTTCCAAGGAAGTTGGATCTGCCTTGTAGGCTTCTTGTAGATATCGAGCAACTACATCTGTAGGTTGGGAAGTATAGAGGGCCAAGTAAGCACGGTCGCGCTGTAGCGAAGCAGGAAGTTTTGGATGTGTCTTTACATAATCATTGAGCAAACCTTGCGCTGCTTCTAGACTATTGAGTTCTATGAGCAAATCCAGTAAGGTTTCCATTTTTTCAGCATTGTTTGGATCTTCCTCATAGCGGCCACTCGCTAAGCCGTAAGCTCTGGCATAATACGGTTCGCTCTTATTTTCCTCCCCCATTTGTAAATAAGTCCTAGCAATCGCTTTGGTCATTTCATAATCGGCAGGAACGGCCTCTAATTGCTTCAATTTATCCGCTAATGTGGCTTCGCTGTAGGCTTCAGGGTCGTAGGCCTTGTTTAGATGCATGGCCTCCTCCGTGAATGATAAGCCAAAGCCGTAAGCAATGGCAGGCATTTCTAATTGCTCTAGTAAAAAAGCTTTTTCGCGGTCGCTTAATTTTTGTGCTAATAACAAGGAGCTGTAGCCGCCCATCAGTAAACAAAGTAATAGAACTCTCATGGTTTTAAGTTAATGGTAATTGGAATAGATCGCGCTTCGGCGTGCGCTTATGCAAACTTTTAAGGGTTAAATTGTTCCTTTAATAACCGTGCTTTTTAGGTTATTCGTTCCCTTAGGCACAAAATAGGATTTTAAGTGTATTTTGGGGTAAGTAGGTCGTCGAAATTATCTTCAAACTAATTCAGTCCTCCTACTGACATGGGTTTAGTTTTAAATTATGGAACATCTTTATTTAGCACATCTCTTATTGGTTCTTGTCGTTGTTTTTTTTCCTAAACAGCCTCGTACGACATTATTAGCTTGGCAACATGTGGTGTTATTAGCTCTGTTGTGGTGGGACTTATTAAGCCGTTTGTATGGTCTGTTGAGCAACCGCGTTTACTTTTGGGAACTGTGTGCTTTTTACGAGCGTATTTATGCCGTCGAAGGGATGTTTTGGTTGTTATTTTTGTACCATCACATCGCGGCTTTTGTGGGTTTGCTACTCATGATTACTTACTTGCGAACAAGCCGTCTGTTTGCCGTCTTTTGGGCATTTTTGGCCGCTTATCCCCTGCTATTGGATTGGGCAAAGAGTACGGTACAGACCGATTTGAATGGAGAGCGCTTTTACGAATTGCCTGTCTTATCGACAACTCGCCGCGATGTGACCAGCTTGATTGTAGAATTCAACGGCGTACTAACAGGGAGTTATTTGCTAGGTTTAGGGCTTGTTCTAGGGTGGGGTTATTATTTTGTAACCCGTAAGCAACAGGAGAAATTAAATTCTTAGAAGTTGTTTCAACAATTCTATTATCTTAGAAGTCTTATCCAATCTTTTCAATCTTTTGGCTCTATGAGTTTTGCACCACGCCAACTTTCTTTTTTATACCTTATTATAATCAGTACTTGCTTTGCTTGCCAACCACCACTGGCCTCCGAAGAAAATAGCTCAGAGATAGCCCCTTCGCCTCCAATTACCTCTACAGAAATGCCCAAAGAACTCGCTGCCCCCAAACTTACCCTAGAGGAAGCCAACCGCTTGGCACAATTGCCCTTGCGTTGTTTGGATCTAGAGTACCCCAACAAATTGGGGCAAGTGCTCAACGATTCGTCCGATCTCCTCGCCCCTAGCACCCTGCACCCTGCCTTTCATGGCTGCTTTGATTGGCACTCTGCCGTACATGGGCATTGGTCTTTGGTGCGCTTGCTCAAAGTGTTTCCCAATTTGACCGAAGCCGTCGCTATTCGCGAAAAGCTCGACGCGCGACTCACGGCAGCCAACATCCAAGAGGAAGTGGCTTATTTTTCTCGCAAGCATAATGAACATTACGAACGTACTTATGGCTGGGCTTGGTTGCTAAAATTAGCCGAAGAGCTGCACGATTGGGACGACCCACAAGGCAAAGTATGGAAGGCCAATTTGCAACCGCTCACCGACTTGATCGTTGCCAAATACATTGATTTTCTACCCAAGTTACGGTACCCCATTCGTGTAGGCACCCATACCAATACAGCCTTTGGGCTGACCTTTGCCCACGATTATGCCCGCACTGCGGCATTAGCAGACTTAAAATATGCCATAGAAAGACGCGCCAAACAATTTTATCTCTCGGATCAAGCTTGCCCCATCACTTGGGAGCCTGGGGGCTACGATTTTTTATCGCCTTGCTTGGAGGAGGCCGACTTGATGCGCCGTGTTTTATCTAAAGGAGAATTTAGGGAGTGGGTTACTAAATTTTTGCCGCAATTGTTGGAGAAGAATTTTTATTTGGCTCCTGCCGAAGTGAGTGACCGTGCAGATGGTCATTTGGTTCACTTGGATGGGGTGAATTTTAGCCGTGCTTGGTGCTTGTATGGCTTGGCGCAACAGTTAAACAATGAGCAGCGCTTGCTGCTGGTCGCCCACCGCCATGTACAGCACTCCCTGCCCGCCGTCACAGATGGTAATTATGAAGGCGGGCATTGGTTGGCCAGTTTTGCGCTGTATGCGTTGGCCGAAGTGCCTAGATAAGTTAGGCGTGTTGTACTTCTTCCCAAAGTGGAAAATCTTTGGCGAGTTTGGCGAGGCCGTCGCGGTTGTCAGTTACTCTATAATAATAGTAGTTGACCAATGTCTGAAACAGTTCGCTAGCGCTTAGTTCTTCGTCATAATTCAAATCCAAGCTTTCCATTTCGGTCATTTCCAATTCTTGGACATAATCCACCGCTTCTTGCCATAGTTGCCAAATCTCTGGCTTATCGGCCAATTCCTCGGGCAAGTAAAACCAATCGGCGTAGTGGATAGAAATTGGTTCGCCCAACGCCACAATTTTTTGCCAAGTTTTCAAGTAATTGTCCGTGTCTTCTAGGGCAGCATAGGCTTGTGCCAAACGCTGTAGCTCTTCTACCGTAGCGGCATCGCCCAACTCTTCGGCAAGTTCGACCACTACTTGCGGGCGTTCGTTGCCCAACAGCTCTGCCCATTTCCAAGCCATGTTTTCGTCTGTCAAATAAGGCTCTGTAGTATAGTTGATGCTGTCTTGAATTTCCGCTTTAGCGTCCATTAGTTCCTCCTCATCGGGGCTATGCTCTAGCGCAATGTTGATGTGTTCTAGTGCTTTTTGGTATTCGCCAATGCGTTCGTACATGTGCGCCAATTCGCGGTAAGCGCCGTCCGTTTCGTCGTCGTACTCCAAGGCTTTGCGGTAAGCTTCAATCGCCAACAGCGGCATTTCATTAAAATCGTACACATCCCCTACCAAATACCACGATTCGGCAATTAATTCGAGTTCGTCGGGTAGGAGCTCGTCGGCTAAACGCAAGCGCGGCAAATAATAGCTTTTGAACCATTGGTAGCCTCGGTTATAAAGGGTAGAAATGCCTTCTTCTTCGTTGGCTTGCAAGAATGTCTTGAGTGATGCCTTATCCATAGTATTGTTTTTTGAACTTAATTTAACGGCTCTTTTTTATCACAACAAATCTACACAAAATTATGATTTTCAATTTATTACAACACAAAAGCCTCTTTTAAAACCTCACAAATTCATATTTTCAACTTGTGGCTCCGCCTGTACTATTCGATATTTGTAGAAGAATAAGTAACCAATCAACAAGATCCAATGGCAGAGTCCCTAAGCTATGAGGCGCTTAAAGAAATGAATTTCGCCTCGTATAAGAAAGCTTTTAAAGAAAAATCACAGTGGAAAAAAGCAAAGGCACTAGTTGTCCTAGTCGATTATAAACTAGGTAGCCGAAAAGTGTCCATCGTCCTCCCCTTGCGCCGCTCCAACCAACTCAAACCCTTGCTCAAACAAATCAAGCAAGACAAACACCCCAACCAAAAATTGGCAGCAGGTGCCCTACAGTTGGGCAAAGGAGAAAACGGCCCTCAGATGACCTTTAAAATGACCCACGGCGCTTATTCCTTAGAGGCGTTAGAAGGAAAAGTAGCGCCCACCATCCAGCAATTACTCAAATACACGTTTGTAGCCGAGCTTGGTAGCGAAGTAGATGCTGTCGAAACAACTGCTAAGACCGTAGAAGACACGGCTCCTGCTCTCCCTTCGAAGGAGCAAGCCCCTTCTGATAGCGCCGCCCCAACAGAAAGCGTCGAAGGAGAACAAGCCAATAGGGCCGTCCAAAAAGAACAGCAGAACGAATTGGTCGCGTTGTTTAAACAGGCTAAAGAGGCCGTTACCAAGGAAGCCAAACCCATCGTAGAACGGTTCAAGAAGAAAGCAAATGTCTTTGACGATTCTAACCTCCTTCAAGCAGCAGTTGATAAAGTAGAAGCATTTTTATCCAAGTACAAATCGGCTGATGACGCTTTGAAGAAAAAACTGGCACCTGCCCAGCAGAAACTAGCCAAACAGCAAGCAACGCTCACCCAGCTGGATCAAAAACTAGATGCGGTAGAACTAACGCCTCAATCCCCAGAAGAAGTGGACCAAGCCATTACCAATCTAGAAAAACGCATTCAAGCACTACAAGAAAAAATTGCCCAGCAGCAATAATCTCGTTGCCCTCACAATCCCGTTATTATGTCTCTACAAGAAGAATTAGAACGCCTCCAACAAAAGGCCAACCAACTCAAAAAAGTAGCCAGCGCAGCAGCTAGCAAACGCTTAGAACAAGCCGATAAAGCCTTGGGCGAGGTAAAAACCTCGATCAAAAAAATCCCTTCTGCCCTCGAAAATACGTGGGAAGATACTAAGGAATTTTTGACCTCAGAAGAGGCCGCTTCCGTGGTCAAAGTAGCCACCAAGGCCAATAAAACCGCAACGCAACTCCACAGCTCCATAGAGTCGATCAAAAAACTGCACAAAACGATTAATGCGTTTGCTGACACTACCCTAGCCGAAGACGGAAAAGAAAGCGACAAATACAAGCGGTATATCAAAATGAGTGAAGGGGTGCAAAGCATCCTAAAAGAAGTGGGCAAACTCAAAGGCAACGTAGATAAATTGGCAAAAATCGAAAATAGCCACCTCACTAAGCAAATCAAGGATAAAGCAGCTTTATTAGAAAAAATTAACCGCGTTTTGAAGTGGGCGGAATACCTCGCAGATGATGCGCCTGTTCAAAATTTCATCAACAATCCCGATGATTATAAAGCAGGCAAAGCTTGGGCAACCCATGTTGGAAAAGGCTTTACGCTCATCGGCGATACCATTGAAGCCATTCCTGTTCCCGATGGCCCACTCAAAGACGTGATCAAGTACTTTAGCGGGGTGGCCAAAACAGCTCCCAAACTGATCGATGCCTACATTGGAGCACTGGACATGAAATTTGATAGAATCGAAAAAGAAGCGGGATTTAGTTTGACAGGGGGAAATAAACACCACATTACTGATGGTAATGAACGCTTGTACGAGGGCGCTTTCGCCTTCATTTATGCCAATTGCTATTATGATAAAACAGGCTTAAAAGCCCTCTTAGAAGCAGAAAAAGACCTATTGATGGATGCCGACCTGACCGCCGCCTATCGCTTGGATCAACTAAAGAAAAAAATCATTGCTCTACAGGTGGCCGATGAGTCCAACGAGGCTTATGCCGAATGGCTCACGCTGCTAGAGGATAACCGCGCTACAATCTTACACTTAGGAGCAAACGAGCGGTAATCTTTTTTTTCACCTTTCCTAGTATCCCAATTATGCTCGCGCTTTTACTACTACTAATTTCCCAACCAAAGACGAAGAACCAACGACATCAACCGAGAGATTAATTCATCTCAACCTTTACCAACCAGAGCCTGACCAGCTCTACCTGTATAACCAAGAGATTAACCATCTCAACCTTTACCAACCACCAGAGACTGTCCCTAACGGGATGGTCTCTTTTTTTGTCGGCTATTCTCTAAGGAAAAACCAATTCAAAGTCGATGGCCGCTTGGGGTTGTCCATTGATCTGTAATTCAATACGGTGAGTCCCTGCATAAAGTCGGCGCGTACTAAAGTGCTTAAACCAGTGTTTTTTTTGAAAACTGAGGCGTTCTTTGGGTGCCAAGGTAAGGGTTTTGAGTTTGAAAACTTTGGACTTTTGTTGCCCATTGGCTTTCGTAAAATAGACTAGGTAATCCAATAGCAGTTCTTGAGGTGCTGCACTGGTCGAGACCAGTTCAAAAGAAAATTCTTGTTGTACTCCCAAAGGCAACTGTGGCTGTGCTACGCGAAGCTGCTCAATGGCGACAGCAGGAGTTTGTCCATAACCGAGCAGTGCAAGCGCACCAGCATGCCCCGCTTTGATGAGCGTGCGCAAACTGTGTTTAATCAACCAATCCAACTCGTCGTGTGCTTGCTCTTCTTTCCAGCGCTTTAAGGTAGCTAAGACCAACTCGGGACGGTCTTTGGTCAGGTCATTGAGGTGGTTGGCAACCGAGCGGCGTACATAGAGCGAAGGATCGGCATGCAATTGCTCTAACAGGGCTATAATGGGTTGATAATTGGCATCATACGCCTTCACCCGCACCCCCCAAGGCAAACGGGGACGCGTGCCTTCCGAGACCAAACGACGCACGTGTTCGTTCTCATCCTTTACCCATTGTTGCAAGTAATCCAGCATAGGAGTAGGATACTTTTTTAGGAAGGGACGAATGGCGAATTCGGCGGTGAAACATTGGGTCATTTCGTATAAAAAATCGGCGGCGATGGCCAAGTCTTCTTCTGCCAAACCATGCTGGCTAACATACTGCCCATGTGGTAGATAACGAAACGCACTGACGTGTTCCCCTGAGGTACTTTGTAGGCGCGTGCCAAGCGAGCGGGTCAAAATAGCGCCCGCTTGCGCAAACGAGGACGGTAAATACTGCGCCAACTGGTCAGCAATAAGCTGTGAGCGCACTTTTAGAGCTTGGCCGTCAAGCTGTGGCGCTACACTGTCGTAAAAACCTTGGGCATCAAATTCGGGCCAAGCACTCTGAATTTCTTGGGCGATTTGTCGAGTGGCAGCTTCGTTGAGTACGGCACTAAATTCGTACTGTTTTTCGGGGAGGGTATTGGGATCTTTCATAGTAGTAACCTGCTGGCAGCGCGCGCAACTTTATGGCGGTGTTTTTGCTTATTGTAAGAAGGGTATCTTTTTTATAAAGTTCTCCCCTAAAAGTGAACTATTGTAGCAATAGATGCCTTAATGAAATGGACATTCCACTGAGGAGAGCTTCTTTTAGAATTCTCTGTGGGAAACTGTCCTTACAAGGGCGTTAGCGCCTAGTTTTTTATAGAACGAGTGATTGAATATGAGATTAGCACCGAAGGATTTATACCAAGTACTAGAGTTTGACAAAGTACTAGAATTGACCGAGCAGTTTTGTTATGGGGAACTGGGTCGTTCTTATTTTAAAAATTTGCACCCAAGCAGCAATGCCTCTCAAATAGAGCGTTGGCTGTTGGAGGTGTACGAATATACCCAAACCTACGAGAATAACCATAATTTCCCTCTTAGCAGTTATAGCAGCATCGGCGAATCCTTGCGGATGTTAGCCATTGAGGGGTATGTCTTGTCGGTCGAGAGCCTGCGACACATTTCCAAAACGCTCTTGGTTTGTTACGACATTTACAGTTTTTTCAACAAACGCAAAAGCACCAAGGGGCTCTATCCTACGCTCTACGATGTGATTAAGGTGGCCGATTTTGATAAAGATTTGCTCCAAGAAATACAACGCGTTATTGATGAAGAGGGCAATATTCGCCCCGATGCTTCGCCCGAATTGATGCGGATTTCCCGTATGCAGGGCAGCAAGCGCCAAGAGCTAAACAAACGCTTTCGCGAAATTATTGTGCATTATGAATCCCAAGGGATGCTCAAGGACAATAAAGAGAGCTTTAGAAATGGCCGCCGTGTTTTGGCAGTGCCTGCCGAGCGCAAGCGCCAAGTTCGCGGTATTATACACGATGAGTCCGCTTCGGGCAAGACGGTTTTTATAGAGCCAGAGGCCATTATTGACATCAACAACGATATTTTTGATCTAGAGCGCGATTACCAGCGCGAGATTTACCGCATTTTGCGGGAGTTGAGTGCCTTGTTGCGGCCGTATGTCCAGCAGTTGCAGTTGTACGAAGAAATTATCGTGCGTTTTGATACCATTCAAGCCAAAGCACAACTGGCCTTACAATTGGAGGCGACCAAGCCTACTTTGATGGAAACGCCGCACTACAAGATGCGCAATGTAGTGCATCCCTTGTTGGTTCTCAAAAATAGAGCAACAGGTGCCAAGACCGTTCCTTTTCATTTGCATTTCCGCAAGGACACCCGTATTTTGGTGCTGAGTGGTCCCAATGCTGGGGGAAAGTCCATTTGCATGAAAGCCATTGGGCTGCTGCAATTGATGGTACAAGCAGGCTTACTAATTCCCACTAGTGAAGGCGCAGAGATTGGCATCTTTGAACAGATTTTTGCGGATATTGGCGACCAGCAGTCGTTGGAAGATGAGTTGAGTACCTATAGTTCGCGTTTGCACAATGCGCGCGAGTTTATGCAACATGCCAACGATAAAACGTTGGTGTTAATTGACGAGTTTGGCTCGGGTACAGACCCCAAAATGGGCGGTGCTATTGCTGAGGCAGTCTTGCGCGACTTGAACCTTAAAAAGGTATTTGGGGTAATTACGACCCACTATTCTAACCTAAAGGTCTTTGCCTTTGAAAATCAAGGGTTGGTCAACGGGTCGATGATTTTTGATCAAGAAACACTCTCTCCTACTTATCAAATGAAAATGGGGAAACCGGGTAGTTCTTATGCCTTTGAAATTGCCACCAAAAGCGGCCTGCCCAACCATGTTATTGGTTACGCTCGACGTAAAGTAGGCAAGCAAACCCACAATTTGGATGAAATTTTAGTGGATTTGCAGCGCGAACGCCAAAAAGCATTGGAAGCCCGCGAGCAAGTTTTGGAACACCAAAAGCGCTTGGATAGCCTCATCAAAAACTACGAATCAGCTTTTAAGGAATTGGAATTTTCGCGTAAGAAACTCAAACTTCAAATCAAGGAGCAAGAGTTGGTAGAACAAGAAAATACCACCAAGGAGCTGCAAAAAGTACTCAAAGAACTCAAAACGGCTCAGAACAAGGAAAAAGCCGTAGAAAAAGCTAAGGGTCTTTTAGAAGAAGCACAAGAGACGCGCAAGCAATTACAGACGACTGTTCGGACAGCACAAGACAAGGTTTATGAAGTCTACGAACAGCAAGATAGTGGCGTGATTGAAGAAGGTTCTTACGTGCGCTTGCGCTCAGGCGGCGGCATGGGCATTGTTAAAGAGATCAAGCGCAAAGAAGCCAAGGTGGAGTTGGGCAATATGGTCTTGACGGTGAAACTACGCGATTTGCACGCCGTTAAAGATCCGATTTTAACCAATAACACCACCAGTATCAAAACCGACACTCTCAGTAAAAAAGCACACTTTGAGCCTAAAATTGATATTCGAGGAATGCGGTACGAAGATGCCTTAGAGCGCATTCAGGAATTTATGGACAATGCCTTGATGGCTAGTGCTAATGAAGTGCGTATTATACACGGCAAAGGATCGGGCGCGTTGCGCAAAGTGGTTCGACGCAAATTAAGAGAATACCGAGGCATTGAACGCAGTTATCATCCCGAACCCAACCAAGGCGGCGATGGGATTACCATCGTGCAATTTGCCTAGTGTGAAAAGAAGGCTTTGAGACCTGTTAGAATGCTTTGCGTAGCGTAGGAGGCCAGTATTAAGCCCATAACTTTACTAATAATGGTAATGCCATATTCGCCTATTCTAGTCTGTACGGATTTAGCGACCAGCAACAAACTGCCTGTTAGCGCTACGACAACGAGCACCAAAAGGGTGGTAATCGCCTGCTCTTTTAGTGTGTATATATGGTTGTCGGTCATTAAGACGACGGCCATAATAGCACCTGGTGAGGCAATAGATGGAATCGCAATGGGAAAGACAATCACGTGTTTATAATCAGTGATTTGGTCTTTCTCGCGCGTGGGTTTGCCGTCGCCAAAAATCATGGTTAGCGCAAATAAAAATAAAATCACCCCCCCTGAAATTTGAAAGGCATCTAGAGAAATTTCCATGCCTTCTAAAATCAATTGCCCCAGCACAATAAAAAAGAACAGGATGAAAAAAGCAATCGTCGAAGCGCGAATCGCAATTTTCTTTTTCTGCTGTTCGGCAAATTCTTTGGTGGCTTCTAAGTAAACAGGTACCGAGCCTATTGGATCAATAACGGCAATTAGGAATAAAAAGGTAGTAAGGATTTCTTTCATAAAAGGGGGGTATTTGTTCCTTCAACAGTCGTTTACTTAATAAGTTGGGGGATATCCTTGTTTATCAAAATAATACTAGTCTCCTTGGAGGCAACTAAGCTCTAATTGTGGTAAGTTCACTTATGAAATTATTTTCTTTGCTGCTACAACAAGGAATACTTTGCAGGCATTTATGGCGGTATTGTTACAACAACAAACTACTTCTTTAAAACGCGTACACATACCCAAAGTGTACTTTCCCATTACTAAACAAAACAGGATTGCCTTGTTGGCTCCCCAACGCATAGCTCAAAGCAAACACCCCTACTTTGGTCTCTAAGGCCACGCCTACCCCAAAACCATAAGGTACGTCATTCAACTCCGTAGAAACAGTCTGCCGCTGGGTGTAGGCGACATCGCCAAAGGCATACGCATACGAATTGCGGCCAAACAAAAAGCGCCATTCTAAGGTAAATACATTGTACCACGTAGCAAAAATAGACTCCTCATCAAAACCGCGCAAAATACGATTGCCGCCTATCCGAAAGGTTTCATTGTCATAAATGGGATCTTTGGACAGCAACAAGCCGCCTCGATAACGCCCCATAAGGGTACTCCAAGGCAGCACCTGTACAAATTGGCTGTATTGTAATAAAAATCGGTATTGAAAGGTATTGGTGACAATGGTATCATAAAGGGTGGCAAAATTAAAATTCGCATCCAGCGGATCTTCTAATTCTTGAATGCCGTTGTTGGGACGCACCCGTTTTAGGGCAAAACTCGCGGTGGCCAAGAGTTCAAAGCCTTTTTTAGGATTGTATTTATAATCTAAGTTATCGTAATACACCTCTAACCCAAAGGAGCTGTTGCTCAAATCCACCATGCTCGGCAAGCGCCGTGTCTGCCGTACTTGCTCCAAGTCTATATTGATCAAATTGGTGGTCGTATTCACCCAAAATGCCTTGATATAACTGTTTCCGTTGAATAAATACTGCACTCCTACGTCACTGATAATATCAATAAAGGAAGAATCTCGCTTGTACAACTTGAACGCCACATCCATCCCCAAGGGCGTGCGCAATAAATAAGGCCAATTAAAGCGCAGCAACAAATCGGAAGTCCCCAAACTGAGTTGTTGAAACTTAAACTGTATCCGCTTACCCGTCCCAAAGGGATTGATCAAATCAATATCAATATTGCCTGTAAAATCGAAGCGCTGTTGTTGGGTCACAGGATCTTGGCTAGGAAGTAAGCCGAGCAACAAGTCAATTTTGCTAGAAGGGCGGTCGGTAACAAACAGATTGACGGCGGCTTTGTCTTCGCGAAAAACCACATACGGCGCTTGGTAACTGCTCAAATATCGCAGCGCATCCATCCTATTCTGAATCTTTTTAATCAGCTTTTCGCTGTATAATTTATCGGGTCGGATGCCCAAATAGCTAGACAAAAAGCCTGCCTTGATACGCACTTTTTTGTCCGCGCTTCTTTTATTAGAACGGCTTTTGCCTTCGATGACTAATTTATCAAACGTAATGAGCGGGCCTTTTTTATAATACAAGCGCGCCGCGATGGTTGATTCGGATAAACGAATACTGTCTAAATAGACTTGGGCAAAGGGGTAGCCGTGGTTTTCTAGATAACTCAACAACTTCTCTTGTACCTTTAGCACTTCCTTATAATAGAAAGGCGTTTGCTCGTAAAACCGCTCTTTGAAGCCAATAGCCGATAAAAAATCAGAAGCAACATTGCCATTTTCCAATTGTGCCCATTCGTAGCGCGCTCCCACTAATAAATAAGCCGTATACTCTGCGCCTTCTATGAAGACGGTATCAATCGACGCGGCTAGGTAAGCTTTTTGGTGCAATTGGGCAAGTGTTTTCCGCAAGATAGCTTGCACTTGGATACTATCCAACTCCTTATGAGCCGTTTCGAGTCGTTGCTGCTTGACAAAACGGGTGTCTTTGTCAAGAATTTTTAGTTGCAGCGCATACAGAGGCGGCCTAACCTTGCTGCTGTCTTGCGCTAGCAAAGGAAGAGTCATTAGGCTAGTAGCCGCTACCCAGAGGAGTATCATCAACGCTTTCATTGTTGGTGTAAACGTCAATAAATCGGCCAAGCGTCTAGTCAAGTTGTTAAAATTTGTAAAAAGGTAGGATTATGGGGTTAAAAACAGGGGTGCAAGGTGGCTAAAAACACGCCCCTTGCACCCCTGCATACGCTTTATAGGAATTACTAAAAAGCCAATTCCCTGAGTAAATCATTAGTTATTCAATCCCCAATCATATTCGTTGAACGTCACCGTGGCGTTGTCTTTGATCTCCGTATCAGCGTATTTTTGAAAATAAGAAACCAGCTTATCCTTACCGCCAAAATCATCGGCATACCAGTTGAAAATCTGAGAAATTTGGATGGATTTGGCCGAGAGTTGATTCTCCTTGCTGTTGTTAATAAAAGCCTTAGTTTGCTGTTGCAAATAGCGTTGTACATTGTCTTCTGTCCAAGCTTTGTTGAGCAAAGGCGGGCAAGAAGCGGCCGCGCAGTTGACAGCAAAGTGGACGCGTGGATCTTTGAAGCGCTTCAACAACTTCGTTTTTTCGATGTCGTTTAGTGTCAAGCGCTCGCCACCAATAGTAATCGTTTTGCGATCCCAAACTTTACCGCCTTCCAAGTCAGTGATGCTGCTAACGGGGTATTTTTCTAGAATAGCATGGATGGTAAAGGCATTGTACAGGTTAATCCAATACGCCATTTGTTTGTTCTTTGACCAATCGTCTTTGGGTGGATTGAGCTCCAATAAGTTGATGTAGTCTTCTAAAACAGCGTGGTCTTTCTTAAAGCTTCGGTAATTCACCGCTCCACTGCTGCTAACGTGCTTGCGCAACAAGGCATCTAGTTTATCGTGACTAAAAGCAGGGATAGCAGGTTTTGTTCCAATCGTTTTACCTACATTATTGTTAGTAGCGGCTGGGTTGTCCGTCGTTGCTGGAATGGGTTCTGAAGCGGGTTTTGAAGCGGGTTTTGAAGCAGGTTTTGAAGCAGGTTTTGGGGTAGGCGTATTCTTAGCCGTTTCACTTCTAGGGCGAGCTTTGTCTTGGATAATGGGTTCTTCTTGGGGTGGCATGTTCGTTACCACAGGTTTAGGTGTTGGTGCCGCTTCTACAGGCTCTCCCAAATCGGTTTTTAGTGTGGCATCGGGTGTTTCCACCATAACCATTGCATCTGGCTCCGCTGCAGTAGCAGAAGCATCTCGATCCGTATTACTAGCGGTCGTTTCGGAAGGACTATCCGTACAGCTCAAAGACAGCAGCATAGTCACAAAAATACTACATAAAAAGTTAATCATAATTGGTTGGTTTAAGAAGAAGGCAGCTCTGAGAAGCTCCTGCTTTGGTGTGAAGGAGTAAGTAAAATGAGAGGGTTGAGGGGTGGAAGTGGATGGCAATACTTCCTTATTAGAACTGTATTCTTACTCTAAATCTTGTGCAAAAGGTACACATTTAGAATTAATCTACCTTGCTCCGACAAAAAATGTTTTAAAATTCTGACTCCAAGGTGGACACTTTTGCTATCTTGACCACACTTCTACCAACTCTTGGTCGGTAACTTCCGTCTAACTCCGCCGCTCATGTACGACCTCACCAAAGGCTTCCAGCTTCAAATTTCTACTGTTCCCGCTGGCTCCTTGGCGTGGGTATTGAGTCGGCGCAATCCACTCAAAAAAACGCCGCTTTTGGCAGGGTCTATTCCGTTGTCGCCTAGTAGCGCGCATCTGCATCCATTACATACACAACTCGCCCAACAGCTCAACCGAGGCGGCTGTTTTGACTTTGCCTACACGCCCCAAGAAGACGATTTTCTACGCCTCCATGTCCGCGCACTTCCTGCTCTCTGGCTGGCCTTTCGCTATCAAGAGACCCATTGGGTCGCCGACCACAGTTCCTATTTGGACAACTGGCGGCGGCAATTGGAGCGCTTGGAGGAAGGAGTATGGGTGCCTATGCCTCGGGTACGGGGTTTGTTTGATTAGGCGGGTGATAAATGGGTTTCTAGGAAGTTTTTTAGGGGATCGAGGTAGGAGTGGTTGAGGTTCCAGATGGTGGCATCCTTAAAAGAATCCACTCCTCTATTTTTCAATCTAGTTCTGAATGCCCCCATGATCGCTTTATCCGCACTCTTTTGTGGGGCTACTACTAACTTTCTTCCTTGTAAAACAGCCTCGTTAGCGGCTTGTAAGCACTGGTCTTGACCTTTTAGACAATCCAAAGCAGGTTGATATTCCTCTACTATAATGTTGGATAAGAGCGTTTCTATATATCCGTCGTCTTGATGATTGGGCACCAAAAAATAGTTAAAAGGAACCGTAATTTTAATACTTTCTAACTGTCCTCTTCTTACAGCAAAACCACCTTGGTTGTAGTTCATTGTCACTATCTACTATAACCAAGCTAACAATATCGTCTTCTAAATCTTCCCGAATCTCTTCTTGGAAATCAAGGTTTCGCAAAACCTGATAATCCTCCTAATGCAACTAGTTGTACTTTAGTCTCTTGCAATTCAAAAAGATGAATTTTATCCTTCGGATTATTATCTCCTTGGAAGCCTAATACTTCCTGCAAGTAGGTGCCAAAGAAGACTACATCATTCGTTCCTTCTACATAAATTTTCACCTCCATTACAGTCCTCCGCCTCTTATTTCGTGATTCAATTCGGTAGCGATTTGTAGGTTGGCAAAGTCGTATACTTTGGCTCTGACTTTATTTTCTTTGCGCAGTTTTAAAGTGATGACTCGGGCGTGTGCTCGCTGGGCTGCCATTTCTTCTGCCTCTAAAGCTAGTCGGAAGTAGGTTAAGCATTCTTCGTTATGCGTTGTCGCAAAAATTTGCACGTCATATTCGGTTGCCGCTTGCATAATTGCCTTCCAAAAGCGTACGAATTTTGTATGGTGAATCCCTGCGTCTATTTCGTCAATCATTAGGCGTTTGCCTTCGCAGATTACAATTTCACACAAAATTCTAAAGAACTTATTGCTGCCCTCTCCAAAGCTGTGCAGAGGTTTTGGTGTGTTCCTACCCTTTTCGAATATATTAATGACTTCTTGACCAATGCGTACATCTTGAACCTCTGGAATGAACACTTTCAACCGCTCTATAAATTTATCTCTTCGCTCTACATTGTTATCAATATTGTTTGTAAAGAATTTTTCTAAAGACAAATCATAGCCTAAGCCGAAAGGGATAAAAGGTATGAAGTTACCCATGTCCATAGTTGCTTGATCTATAGATTCATTATCATTAATAACAACTACCTCCTCATTTTTCGTAAAAACGAATCCTTTATTATTATTCTGCAATAAAATTCGTTCTCGTACTAAACCCGTTAACTTTACAATATCTCTTTCTAAATCAAACTTATGAAGTGTATAAGAATCTATTTTACCTTCAAGTTCTAGTGTTACTTCTACTTTCTCATGATTGTTATCACTATTTAATAACAAATTATAATGTTCTGTAAAGAATTTTAAATCGTCCTTACATTTATGTGTGGTTCTGGTTCTTATCAAAGAATTTAAGTTCGTCATCCATATCGCCCCATTCTCATCCACCACCAACGCCTCCAAAAAGCTCGTCTTCCCCGTATTATTATCCCCCACCACCAAATTAAACTGCCCCAAATTCTCTACTCGAAAATCCGAAAAGCGCTTAAAATTGCCAATGTGAACAGCGGTTAAATGTTTCTCTCTAGCCATAAGTAGTGTCGTTGCAAAAGGGATAAAAATGAAGGAAGTGAATTAAAGATACGCTATTTTACAGGCTCTGCCAAGAGTTTTTTGAGGGCATCGAGTTGGAGCATACACTCGATGGGTGTTAGGCTGTTGAGGTCGATGCTGTTGAGCTTTTCTTTGAAGGCTTCGAGCTGTGGGTCGGGCGCGGCATCGAAGAAGCTGAGCTGCGTGGTGGAGGCTTTGATGCGCTGTACTTTTTCTTTTAAGTCGCCTGCGTCGATGCTTTTTTGCTCTAGCTGGGCTAGAATCTCTTGGGAGCGCTCGACGACGTAGCGGGGCATGCCCGCCATTCGGGCGACGTGGATACCAAAGCTGTGGTGGGAGCCGCCTTCTTGGAGGGTTCTCAAAAACAGCACTTTGTCTTTTAATTCTTTGGTGGAGACGTGGTAATTTTTGATGCGTGGAAAGCGCTCGGCGAGCTCGTTGAGCTCGTGGTAGTGCGTGGCAAAGAGCGTTTTGGGCTGGGCGATGCTGTTGCTGTGTAAGAACTCAGCAATTGACCACGCGATGGAAATTCCATCGTAGGTGCTGGTACCTCGGCCAATTTCGTCTAGCAAAATCAAGCTGCGGGGCGAGATGTTGTTGAGAATAGAGGCGGTTTCATTCATTTCTACCATAAAAGTCGATTCGCCCGAAGAGATGTTGTCGGACGCGCCAACTCTGGTAAAAACTTTGTCGATCATCCCTAAATCGGCAGCGATAGCAGGGAACAAAACTTCCCATTTGTGCCATGAGGGCGATAAGCGCCGTTTGGCGGAGCAGCGCCGATTTACCCGACATATTGGGGCCTGTAATCATAATAATTTGCTGCTCTTCGTTGCTCAAATAAATATCATTAGGCACATACTCCTCTCCTAGTTTGAGTTGTTTTTCGATCACGGGGTGGCGGCCTGCTTTGATGTCAATCGTGAGGCTGTCGTTCATATTGGGACGGCAGTAATTGTTGAGCAGAGCGACCTTAGCGAACGACGCTAAACAATCCAATTGCGCAATTAAGGCAGCGTTGGTTTGTATCGGCGTAATGTATTCTGTTAATGCAAATACCAAATCGGCATAGAGCTGGTTTTCTAACACCAAAATCTTTTCTTGTGCGCCTAATATTTTAACTTCTAGCACTTTGAGGTCTTCGGTAATATAGCGCTCTGCATTGGTCAAGGTTTGTTTGCGCACCCAATGGTCGGGCACCAAGCCTTTGTTTTTGTATTTATTGGTGACTTCCAAGTAATACCCAAATACATTATTGAACCCAATTTTTAGGTTATCAATACCTGTGGCTTGGGCTTCTTTTTGTTGGATTCGCAGGAGGTGGTCTTTGCTGTTTTTGACCAAGCCGCGCAGCTCGTCCAGTTCTTCCGAAATGCCGTCGGCCATCACGCCGCCTTTATCTAGCTTCACGGGCGGTTCTTCGACCAATTGTTCCGCGATGCGGTCGCGGATGCTGGTGCAGAGCTGTAGGCGTTCGCCAATGGATTGCAACTGCTCGTTGTCGCTTTTTAGCAAGGCCTCTTTGAGCGGCGCGATGGCCGTCAAGGATTTTTCTAAATGCTTGACCTCGCGCGGGTGAATTTTGCCCAACGGCACTTTTGAAATCAAGCGCTCCAAGTCACCAATTTGACGTACTTGCAAGTCCAGCAACGTAGTCATGGGCTCGGTCTCTATAAAATACTGCACCATTTCGTGACGGGCAGTCACCGCTTTTCTAGCTTTTAGCGGCAGCAAAATCCACTTTTTTAGCAACCGTGTGCCCATTGGCGAAATGGTATGGTCTAGAATCTGCACCAATGGCACTCCTGAAGAATAGGGCGATTGTACCAATTCTAAATTGCGAATGGTAAATTTATCCAACCAAACATAGCGCTCGGGTTGAATGCGAGAAATGTTGGTGATGTGGCGGAGATTGGTATTTTCAGTAGAAGCAACGTAATGCAAGACGGCGCCTGCTGCGACTTGTGCCAAGGCTAGGCTTTCTATTCCAAATCCTTTCAGAGAAGTAACGTCAAACTGTGCTTGTAATTTGCCTTGGGCATAATCGCCTGTAAACACCCAATCGTCAATTCCATATTGGTAATAACTATCGCCGAGCTGTTCTAGTATTTGTTGTTGTAAGGCCTTAGAAAAAATAACCTCAGAGGGAATAAAGCTTTGTAGGAGTTTATCAATGTAACTGCGGGAGCCTTCGCTGACTAAAAATTCCCCTGTAGAAATGTCTAATAAGGCCAAGCCGACCTGTCCTTTCTTACCAAAATGCAACCCTGCTAAGTAGTTGTTGCTCTTGCGATCCAAGATATTGTCATTGACCGTTACCCCTGGCGTAACGACCTCTGTAACGCCCCGCTTGACTAATTTTTTGAGCTTGCTGGGCTTTTCCAGCTGGTCGCAAACGGCCACCCGATAGCCTGCTTGCACCAACTTGGGCAAATAAGTATCTAAGGAGTGGTAGGGGAAGCCTGCTAGTTCAACCTTAGAAGAGCCGTTGTTGCGCGCTGTCAAGATGATGCCCAATACATTAGCGGCAGTGATCGCATCGTCAGAAAAGGTTTCGTAAAAATCCCCTACCCGAAACAGCAAAATTGCATCGGGATATTGTGCTTTGAGGTCGTTGTATTGTACCATCAAGGGCGTTACCTTTTTGATTTTAGACGTTGCGTTGGTTGTTTTTTTCTTGGCCACTGGGAGGTGTTTTTAAACTTCTGAAAGGCTACTTTGTCCACTTCTTTACTAGAAAAAGTAGTGAGCAAAAATACAAAAAATCCACCTTTTGAGTGGATTTTTTTGCTTGTTTTATATAATTATTCTACTGTTCTTTTTTCTCTACTTAAGCGTTGTTTTTTGAGCGGCTTCCCAACCATCTACTCCGTGTAGGGCATCGCTGTCTCCGTTTTCTTCGTCTTTGGTAATAACGCTCAATTTTCCGTCTGTTTCTAAAACGACCGCGTAAACACTTGCTTTGGTATAGTGCCCTTCTCCTCGAATCGCTGCATAGACTTCTTCTTTCATCACCCGTTCCTTCTCCATTATTTCTTGTACAAAATTGCCTTTGTATAAGAGCAGACTAGGCGTTAGTTTAACTACTTTACGAATCTTTTTATAATGAAAGGAGGCTTTCGTAGTAAGGTATTGCAACAGCATAAACATGATAATTCCTGTGGTGCCATCCGCTACAGAGATGTCTTTGGTAGTTAGAGGTGTTGCTAATAAAGCGCCCATTGCAACGGTCATCGCCCAATCAAAATTATTCATCTGTCCTGTTGTGCGCTTCCCCATCACATTAGTAAAAAAAATCAAGACTAGGTACAAGAGTGGTGCAGAAAGAACGACGCGTAAAATGCTATTGGTATTAGAAAATAAAACACCTTCCATCACTGTATTTTATAGGTTAGGTAAGATCACAACTTGCTAAACTTATTTTTTAAAGTTTCTGGCAAACCTGTAAGGCCTGATAAAATCTCGCCATGCTCTAGCGCTTTTTCTTTGGCGATCACACTAAACATAGCATCACTCTCTAAGATTACTGCATAAATCTGTGTTAAGTCGTTATAGCCATTCTCCCGAATAGCCGCTTGCACCTCTGCGGGTAAAACGCGCTCTTTTTCCAAATTTTCATACAGCATTTTACCTTCGTATAGTAAGAGCGTTGGAGTAGCTCTCACTATTTTTTGTAAAGTATCAGAATAGAAAGACAATTTAGTTAAAATATATTGCAACAGCATTAATAAGGCAATACCCAAAGCCCCAATAGTGATAGAGGTATTACTTGTCATCGGAGAAGCGATTAAAGAGCCCATCGCAACCGTAACTGCCCAGTCAAAATTATTCATCTGCGCTGTCGTGCGCTTCCCCATTATACGGATATTAAAGATCATTATGGCGTATAAAAAGGGTGCCGCTATTACTACGCGGAGAAAGCTTTGCGTGTCTATAGTGAATAATTCTTTCATTTAAATATTTTTTTTATATTACATCCTGTAGAATAATGTACCGT
This sequence comes from uncultured Saprospiraceae bacterium, assembly GCA_963837355.1. Lineage (GTDB taxonomy): Bacteria > Bacteroidota > Bacteroidia > Chitinophagales > Saprospiraceae > Aureispira. The sequence goes on from CAWIMY010000003.1 coordinate 632,926, forward strand.
ATGTTGTTGCTTTATTGAACTTATTAGTCAGCTCGTTCTAATTCTTGCTTTACCTCTTCGGGAACACCATACACGTATTTTAAGCAGCGAGCGGGATGCTCGGCATCCGACTCGGGGATAACACTTAAATTGGCGTTATTTTCTAAGACTACTGCGTAAATATCCTCGATATTGCCTTCTCCACTTTGGCGAATAGCCGAATAAATTTCGGATTCCATAATTCGCTCTGCTTCCATGTTATCTTCTAAGAATTTGCCTTTGTATAAGAGCAATTTGGGAGAGGATTTGACAACATCACCTGCAACATTATAATGAAAAGTGAGCTTGGTTAGCCAATATTGCAGCAACATAAGGGCAAGTATCCCGACTGCTCCATCAGCAATAGAAACGTCTTTGAGAATAAGACTAGAGGCCAACAAAGAACCCATTGCCACCGTAACGGCCCAGTCAAAATTATTCATCTGCGCTGTACTCCGTTTACCCATGACGCGCACAAAGAAAATCATTAGCACATAGAGGATAGCAGAGGAAATAAGAATACGCGTCAAGCTGTCAAAGCTCGTAAAATATAGCTTGTCCATTGGGAAGAATTTAAGTACGGTTAGAATTATTAATTTTTAACAACGCTCCTTTCCCAATTGTTGCCTAACAGTTCTATTGAACGAGTTATTCTCTACTCAACGAATCGGGGCGATGGCCTATTAATCCATAGAATAAAATATAGCAATAACAGATGACAGGCGTTAAAAAGGAAAGCTGAATGCCTACCCAATCAATCATAAACCCATGTAATAGAGGAATAAACGCCCCTCCTACAATGGCCATCACTAATAGAGAAGAGCCTTGACTCGTATACTCTCCCAAGTCCTTGATCGCTAACGTAAAAATATTAGACCACATGATAGAATTAAACAACCCGATACTCAATAGGGCCCACAAAGAAAGGTTGTTCTGTCCGCCCAAGGCACCCACTAATAAAAGTATAATAACCATAACGGCGAACAAACTCAAGGTTCTAGCGGCGTTCGATTTGCCGATGTAGAAACCCACAAAATTGAGTGCTAAAAACAGGAGGTAATAAGCCACTTCTTCTAATTGAAGGCCGACAAACACCAATCCCCCATCTTCTAATTTCAAACCTGTGACCCCATAGATAAATATAAAAACAGCCAAGGAAATCATCGCCATTAGTCCATATTTGCGGGTGCCTTGGTTGGCCGTATCAAAGGCGACGGCTCCCAACAAGCGGCCAATCATCGCGCCGCCCCAATAAAAGGCTAAATAAGCCCCTGCTTTGGTCGGCTCAAAGCCTAATAAATCTTCCATGTAGGGCATCATAAAACTGCCAATAGCCACTTCTCCCCCCACGTAGAAAAAGATGGCTCCAATTCCCCAAGTCAGTTGGGGATATTTCAAGACGGCTAATCCTCCTTGTACTTTTGTCGAATTGATATAAGCGGGCATACTGGCAAAGTACACCACAATTGCCAAGAGCAAAAATAGCGTTCCTGTAATTAGATACGTCGAAGAAATAGCGTCTAATGTCGGCTCGGTACCGTCTGTAAAGATTTTAAAAATCAACAACGAGGCAGCTAAGGGCGCAATGGTTGTCCCCAAGGAATTGAGCCCCTGCGCCAAATTGAGGCGGCTCGAAGCTGTTTCTGGGCGGCCCATAATCGCCGCGTAGGGGTTGGCACAAATTTGCAGGAGCGTAATTCCTGAGGCCAAAATAAACAAGGCCATCAAGAACATCGGGTATGATTCGGCCAATGCCGCTGGATAAAACGCAAAACAGCCCAAGCTACACACGCCCAAACTAATGGCCATCCCTCGTTTGTACCCAATTTTATTGATGGGATCGCTTCCGCTAATGGAAGACACTAAAAAATAGAGTAGGGAGACGACAAAAAAGGCAATAAAGAAGGAGAATTGCACCAAACTCGCATCAAAGGCTTTGAGGTCAAATATCTTTTTGAAGGCTGAAATCAATGGATCATTAACCACGGTAATGAAGCCCCACATAAAAAATAGGGTGGTCAACAGGGCAAAGGCTCCTTTGTAGGGTTGGTTGTTGGTGGGTTCGTCCAAGGGACGGTCGGTGTTGGAGGTGGGTATAGAACCAGCCATAGAGTAGTATTTGTTTTGGTGGAAGAGGCACAGCCTCCCAACCGTGTTGTACACAACACGGTTGTCAATAGGTTACCCGCCAAAATAGCAAAAGCCCGCTATAGCACCCCGATTGCCCCACTATTTTTTACATTTATAGCGATATTCGGCTAATTTTGCCCCACACCGCTTCTTTCTAGTCGACCAACACAACAGCCGATGCCGTCACCAACCGTCCATTTTTTCGTCCGTTTAGAGCACCGTCCTACGCCCAGTACTACCCAAGACCTCGTACCAATGCAACAAGCATTTTCCGAGTGGCTGGAGGCGGTAGAAGCCGCTTGGAAAACCCTAGCCACCCCCTTACAAATTCAGTACGACCCACAAGGCCTTACCGCTATTTGGACAACAGAACAGCCGCTCCCAACACTGGTACAAAGCATTGCCCTACTAAGCGCGCGCACAGATACTAACGCGGCCATCGACCAAGGCGACGCCATTTATGACGCTCAACGAGCGTGGTGTTGCAGTACCGTTCCCGAACGCCTGCCCGCCTTGCTGAAAGTGGGACAGCACTACGAAGCGGCCTTCGTGTTGGGGGAAGCCGCTAGCGCCACGCTATCTAAAAAAAGCTTAGACTACTTGACAAGAAGTTACTTTCCAGGCGCACAAACGGCAGTAGAGGTGTATGCTTGGAAACGCTAAACGCCTTCCTTTCTACCAATAAAAAATAAGAGCAAAAGCACAGCGCCTTTGCTCTTATCAAGAGAAAAATGGTGGGTATAATCTAATACTTATTACTGCTAATAAATACGGATACTCGCAATTTTGCTCCCTGTTTTGAAAGCCGCCGCTTGCAAATCCGTACGCTCTCCGCGCAACGGGCTTTGCTCTTGCACATAATCCGAATCATTCAATAAAAACTGCATAGGAACTTGTTCGGTCTCTACGACAAACATTTGCCCAACATTGGTATGCCAAAAAGCGGCATCTGCGTAAGCCTTTTGAAATTCTTCGATGCTGCTGCCAACACCTATTCCATTATCCAGTTTATAGCGGTTAGAAATAACTTTTAACTCCCCTACCACATCGTCAAACCCTTGGGTTTGCGGGTTGTAGCGAGGAAAAATTTGCAGCAAGCGCTCGCCATCAGCCGACACAATAAACACAGGCTCTTCTTGGCCTTCTCGACGTTGAGTGAGCTCTTCGATGGTATATCCTTTTTCCTTGGCGATAGCTGTGATGGGGCCGCCAAGTTCAAAATCCCCTACCCGTGTAGCGCTCAGCGTATAATTCAAGGCGGGAGCAGCGGGCACATCCGTCGAAGTAGTAATAGGCGTTTCGTCAGACGCAGCAGGTTTTGCGGCTTCCTCGCAACTGTAGGCACTTAGGAGTACCAACAAAAGGCTTATTAATAAAGTAAGGTTCTTTTTCATGAACTAGTTTTTTGTGTGAATAGAGTACCACTTGCTTTTTGTAACAAGTTGCTTTCTGTAACAGTTATAAAAATAGATAGTTATTTACGCCATACGTTAGAAGAGTTCTAAGCGTTCTTTTTTGAGTTGATAACGCTCCAAAATAGTTTTTACCCCCTGCCGATCCATCAAAAAAGGCGGCACGGCCACACTACTTTCTTGGTTGCCCTTTAGGTCAATATTGACCAACTTGATGGTGGCGTAATTCTGTTGGCCTTTTGGCAAATGGTAGAGCTCTAGGACACGGTAGCGTCCCGCTTTGCCCAAAGGAGCATTTTCTATGGCTGCAATCGGATCACTTTTCAAGGCTTCTGTAAATTCCTCTAGGCGCAAGGTACCAAAACGCTGTTCTAGGATATATTTACCGTACCAAGTTTCTTGATTTTTAGAATAAGGAATCAGCGGCACTTTCCAAATAAAAGCTGTAGGCCCAGCGATTACACACAAGGCTTCTATTACCCACAACAAGACCAATAACCCGCCATTAATTGGAGCGCCTCCCACAGTCCACAACCCTTCATGGTACAAAAAAGACAGTAGTTCGCCCGTCTTTTCTAGCTCAAACGGGGTTCCCAAGGATTCAAAATAATACCACAAGGGGGGTAAATTTCCCAAGTCTAGGTACAATAAAAACGCTACCCACTGTCCATAAAACAAGACAAAGCTCGACAGCAACCCTACCAGCAACTGGCTTTTCTTATTGTATAATTTCAACCAACGCGCCATTAGCCGCAGCACCCAACTCCATGCATAAGCAATCAGCACCACAATAACGGGCAATACCCAAACCAGTGGCAACGTCACCATCAACACCGTATACACGTATCCCAATAGCAAGGCCAAAGGCAAGCCAAGCACCAAAGAATAAGCAATGCCACGGGTGGCCCAATCGGAAGGCGCTTGATAATAAGTCAGCATAGGAGTTAAGTTTTAAATAATTACGAAGTCTATTGTTACCATTACGCTTCTACAGCGGCGATGCCTGGCAGGGTTTTTCCTTCTAACAATTCCAACATCGCGCCGCCGCCAGTAGAGACAAAGCTCACTTCGTCCGCCTTCCCCGCTTGGTTGATAGCCGCCACGGAGTCTCCGCCGCCAATCAACGAAAAGGCACCGTTTTGGGTGGCTTCGGCCACAGCATCGGCTATTTTCAACGTACCATTGGAAAAATTTTCCCATTCAAAGACACCCATTGGGCCGTTCCAAATTAAACTTTTAGAGGCGCGAATGACCTTGGAAAAGGCTTCTATGGCCTTGGGGCCAATGTCTAAGCCCATCAAATCACTGGGAATGTTGTCGCTTTGTACTGTTTTTGGGGACGCATTTTTGTCAAATTCTGCGGCGGCGATAGAATCTTCGGGCAGTAAAATCGTTACCTTATTAGCTTTAGCTTTTTTTAGCAATTGGCGCGCCGTGTCTAATTTGTCTTCTTCTAACAGGGATTTTCCGACTTCGCCCCCTTGGGCTTTGAGTAAGGTATAGGCCATGCCGCCGCCAATGAGCAAGTTGTCCACATTGTCCACTAACTTTTCTAACAAGGTAATTTTATCCGATACCTTAGCGCCGCCTACAATCGCGGTAAAAGGACGGGCAGGATTATCGGTCAACTTTTTGGCTTCTTTTAATTCTTTGGCAATCAAAAAACCATAGCCTTTGTGCGCCTTGTCAAAATATTGAGCAATGGTACAAGTCGAGGCATGGGCACGGTGGGCTGTTCCAAAGGCATCGTTAATATAGACCTCCCCGAGCTTGGCCAATTCGCGGGCAAATACTTGGTCGCCTTTTTTTTCTTCTTTGTAGAAACGGGTATTTTCTAACAATAGTACTTGCCCCATTTCCAAGGAAGCCACTGCTTTTTGAGCCGCTTCGCCTACTGTTTGATCACAAAAAGCTACTGGATTTCCCAATAATTCCGACAGAGGAGAGACAACCGCATTCAAACTAAAGCGCGCGCGATCCAAGGCACCTGTTTGTAATAAGTTCTTTTGGGGACGGCCTAAGTGAGCCATCAAAATAGCCGCTCCGCCCTGCTCCAAGATATACTGAATGGTGGGCACTGCCCCTCTCAAACGCGTATCATCACTTACTTGACGCTGTTCGTCCAAAGGGACATTAAAATCTACGCGTACTAATACTTTTTTTCCTTTTAGTGATAAGTTTTCGATAGACATAATTCTGTTCAGATTAACTAGCTTAGAACTAGTGGGTGGGATAATAGACAAGTTGCTTTAGACACAAGAAATCTCAAAATAATTGGAACTTTGCGTCCACAAAATGCCCTGAAAAAGCTTCTTTAAGGATATTAAAGGTTTTTTTTTATAAAAGAACTACAAAAGTAGAATTTTTTGCAGGATTGTATTAGCTATTGCCCGCTATTTTTCCTAACTTAGTTATCACACTAGCCACTATTAAACATGACTATAAAAGAGTATGCCAAGGTATTTGTTGGTAGCCCTGTTCCAAGCGTCTTGATAGATTTGTTGACGTTTGAAAACGTTCAAGGGCTAGAGGATAATTACTCCGATGGGTTTTCCTTAATTACCAACAGCGATTTTCGATGGAGTGTTTGGTCGTCTACAATTGGGTTGTCCAATGACCTCATTCCCTTTGCGCAAGCGGATAGCGTCGGTTCTATTTATGCCCTGTGGTGTCACAGCGGGCATTGCCAAAATCTCAACGAGGCGCCTGTCGTCGTTTTTGATGAAGAGGGCAATTACTACGTTGTTGCCTACAACTTGTTAGATTTTCTATGCTTGCTTTCTTTTGATGTAGAGCCAATTGTCGATGACGATGGGATTTACTTCTATAAAGACGAAGAAAACTACGAGCCAAGCCCCCATAATAGAAAATATAAAAAATGGTTGCGCGAGCATTACCAGCTCTCCTCAATTTCTAGTAATTTTGCAGCAGAGATTTTGGTAGAGTATGCCCAACACTGCTACGGAAACCTTTTTAGCAGTTGGGTAGACCATTTCACCCAAGAAAAATTAATTTTTAATTAACGGATCCTTGTACGACTATAGATAATGAAGAGATTTGATTTACAGAGAGAAAACAATAAACTTCGTTATCGTCAAACCAACGATGCCCCTGTGGGCAATGTACTCTTGCGGATGCTAAAAGCGTACGGCATTGAGGACAAGTACTATGAGTCGCGCGCCAAGCAATTGTGGTTTGAAACGATGGGTCCAAGTATTGCCCAATACACCCAAAATATTTACGTGCGCAACCGCAAGCTGTACATTACTATTTCCTCGGCCACCCTTCGCCAAGAAATCTCTTTTTCCAAAGAAAAAATCAAACAATTCATCAATGAGGGCATCGGTCAGGAGTTTATTCAGGCCGTCCATGTTTGGTAACAAGCTTTCTTTTTTTTATTAATGCGGCCCCTTTGCTTATGCGTTCTTTTCTATTGGCTCTACTGCTAACTTCTTGCAGCAGCTTATTTTTTTCGGCTTGTACGCCGACGACCTCTGATCCTACTGCCAACCATTCCGTTCTTCCCGATAGTACCACACTGCCCCTACCCCTTGCAGAACGCCAAGTAGCGGGTATGCCCGTTGTTTTAGTGGTACGAACTGTTGTTGCCCCCGTTTATGAGCGCCCTGTTTTTTCCGCGCCCGTTATCGCTACTTATTACAAAGACGATAGCCTGATTTTTACCAATCGCGTCACCGAAGCCCTAGACGAACAGCAGCTCGAAGGCTTGACCTACCGTGAGCCTTGGCTCCGCATCATTCTACCCAATCAAGAAATGGCGTGGATTCATGGCGCACACATTAGCTTTGACTCCAAAGCACAGCCTGAACTCGCCCAATTAGTGCTACAACAACGCGCCAAGGCGCTCTTTGGCAAAGCGCTCGCCCTACAAATGAGCATCTATCAGCAAGAAGCTCCCAAAACGCGCAGTTTGCCAGGCTTTCGCGCCCTCTATACCCGCGCTCAAAACATCAAAGACAGCCTAGAATTCTTTCTCGCCAACTACGCCCACGCGCCCCAGAGCAGCCCCGATACGGATTTCTTTTGGATCAACCAACTGCTGGACGGCCTCCTTCTCCACTATGTCCCCGAACAGAAAAAACACTACCTCTTTCGCGACCTCACCTATTGGAAAGAACTTACTTTTCAAACACCCGCGCCTGAAGATGACGCTTTTTTAGACTTACTCCTCGCCTGCTACCCCGCCGATAGCATTGCCTATTATTACTACGGTTGGCAGCTCCCCTTAGACGACCAAACCCTATGCAGCTTATTGGGTTCGGGCATTCACTCAGACGTCTTGGTCAAGCTCGACAGCGCCCTAGATAGTACGGGCTACTTCCGCCCTGAAATTTTACAGCTCAAAACAGCGCTCTTAAACGATATTACCACCACTTCCCGTTTTTGGATGCCCCTACCTGCCGTACAACAAGAATTGGACAGTATTCTACAGAAAAACTATGCTTTCCTAGAGGTTGGGGATCGGGTGGCCTTGCGAACAAAACGGGCATTTTTGGACGCGCCGCAGGCGCATGGGTTGGTGTTGAATTTGTTTGAGGGGGGGTGAGGCTCAACGTTTGCTAACTATTGAGGATGGCTTCTCTTAAGTGAGAGCGTTTATTTTTTAATTACAAGCGACTCCCTATCAAATCCTTACACTTTATTGCTATTTCATCTACCTTTGTTCTGGGTAAAAAGTAGTAGCCGCCGCTACTTGCAAGGGCACTTTTTATTATCTTTATAAGTTGCTTTATTTTTTATCCAACAAGCACTACATGACTGCCCAACTACAAGCTAAGTTAAAAGATGCCCTAGAATACACCTTAGAGGCGTATGACCATGCCCCAAAGGGGAATAAATATAATGTTCTCAATAATGCCCGAAAAGCGGGAGAAGCTATTTGTAAAGTAGTCATTTATAAAGAACTGGGGGATGACCTAGGCGATGATTTCCTACAAGGGAGTAATCACGGTGAACGCTACTATGCCCGACAACCCTAAAGCGCCATCTCTAGGTAATTTAATAGATGCTATCGGTAATCCTAAGCTAGAAGCGAAAGGCCACTTTCAGGAGGAGACTTTGAAGTATTACTTAAAGACGCTTCGCGAAAAGGGCAATCTAGGGTTCTCACGACATTACGAATCGTGCAGAGAATGACATTGCCTACACGGACGTTGTTTATACGATGTTGGCGCTGTCTGCGCTATTGCGTTATCTATTTGAAAGCTATTTAAAAATGCCTATTCCTGCCGAATTACAGGAATTTATAGAAAGGAAGGGCGACTACTATTTTTTTGCCGCACAAAGTAAACTGCCTGCTTTCAAAAAGCGAAAACTAGCCTCTTTGGAAAAAGTACTTACAGAGAACCACGAGCTATTAGAGGAATGGCAAAAAAGACAAGTATTTACTAGTGATCCAACCGAATTGAGAAAAGCTGCCGCAGAAATTAATCGGCTAAAGGTGTTGGAAGCAGAATTTGAGAAGGAGTATAATAACTTACTAGACAGCTAATAGCATGAGTAGATTCACAGAAAAGAAAATAAAGGGGATAGAAGAGAAGTGGCAGAAATGCGAAGATCTTTTATCCGAGTATAGAGATCTTCTCCTTAATACTACTGATCCTTCTAAGAAGCGAGAAATAGAAGCAAAGATAGAAGAACTCAAACAACAGCAAGATAAGTTTGAACAGGAAATAGAAGCACTGGAAGCCAAACCTCAACCTTCTGTTCCTAGCACTAATACAGCATTGGTATCAATAAAGGAGGAGCCTGTAGAGGAGCTTTCGCAAGACCAATTGATAAAGGCCATGAACTTACTTAGACAGAAAAAAGAAACTGCCTACAGTAAACTTGCGCCCTCTAAAAAGGAGATACAAGAAATACACAAGCTAGAAGAGGAGATCAATAAACTATTTTTTGGAGGAAGTAAAAATATACCAATTTCTCCTACAGCCTTATTAACTACATTGAGCGCCCTGTTCGAGGAAATAGCTTTTTCGACAGGAAGGTTAGGCGTAACAACCATCGAAAAGATTCGTGCCACAAGAGATGAGCAGACAAAGCAGGAAGCTTGGGTAGATAAATCGGTCATTGTAAGTGCGCTAACCTTACGCATTATTAGCAATAAGAAAATAGATTCTAAAGACTGGAATTTGCTGATTGATTTTTTGACAGACTTTGAAGCGCGGGTGTGGGAACGAGCTTTATGTGGCTTAGTGCTAGCCTTTCAATTCCATCATAATAAGATGAAGCGTTTCACGCAAATTATACAGCGCTTAGAACGATTGAAAGATGTTCCCGACGTGCAAAAAGGACTAAGAATAATTGATTTTATTTTAATCAGCGAAACTTACCGTAGTGGTTTTCTTACCCCCCAGTTGTATGAACAAGCCTTTTTCGAAAACAATCCTATGCACTATTTTTTGCCTTTCTATAAGGCGAATAATCCATTGGTAGAAAAAGCTTTGGAAGAAGATGTTAAAAGTGATATTGACCATGCAGAATTGCTAGAAGAATTCGAAACTATTCCTTTCTCTAATGCTCTGAAATACAATTTTCTGCAACAACTCAATAGCATCCCTAAAAAAGATGAACGGCAAGCAATGGAAGAGCAGGAAGTCAGCGTATTAGCTGTCCATAGAATGCTCCATATTTCGGCTGTATTATCCCCTTTTCAGAACCTTATACAAGAATACTACGCCTTTGCAACCTTCTTCTCCAAAGATGCTGCTAAAGAACTGTTTTCCAGACAACAATCTATTGCCAATACCCCGCTTAAAGATATTCTATTAGCAGAAAAAGAAAAATTATTTCTAAGTGCCCGCCTTGCCTTTAGAAATAAGAAATATCGCACGGCTATTCAGCACGCCCTAAAAGGATTGGAACTAGATGGAAATGACCAAGAGCTCTTAAGTATTATCAGTACTAGTTACCTCAATAAGAAATATTTCAAGCATGCTATAACTTATTTAAAGAAACTACTAGTCAACAACCCTCAAGACGTAGAAAGCCTAAATAGATTAGGAGAATCATACCTTGAACTAAAAGAATATGATATTGCTTTAAAATATTACCAAGACGCACAAGCGATAGCTCCTCAAAACAGACAAATCTTAAATGGTATTGGCGAAGTACTTACTAAGTTGAAAAGGTATCAAGAATCTATTTCTATTTTTGAGAAGTTATCCGTCGAATTTCCTGAAAATCATACCTACTACGCCAAAATAGCTTATAACTATGCACAATTAAAAGAATACCACAAAGCGCTCGAAAATTATCAACAGGCTATCAAAATTAAACCCTAAAGACCCTGACTACTGGAACAATATAGGTGTCGCCTACACACAATTAAAAGAATACCACAAAGCGCTCGAAAATTATCAACAGGCTATAGAATTAAATCCTAAAGAACCTCACTACTGGAACAATATAGGTGCCGCCTACGCAGATTTAAAAGAATACCACAAAGCGCTCGAAAATTTTCAACAGGCTATAGAATTAAACCCTAAAGACCCTCACTACTGGAACAATATAGGTGCCGCCTACACACAATTAAAAGAAGACCACAAAGCGCTCGAAAATTATCAACAGGCTATAGAATTAAACCCTAAAAACCCTGACTACTGGAACAATATAGGTGCCGCCTACACACAATTAAAAGAAGACCACAAAGCGCTCGAAAATTATCAACAGGCTATAGAATTAAACCCTAAAGACCCTCGTTACTGGAACAATATAGGTAATGCCTACGCAAACTTAAAAGAATACCACAAAGCGCTCGAAAATTATCAACAGGCTATAGAATTAAACCCTAAAAACCCTCGCTACTGGAGCAATATAGGTGTCGCCTACGCAGACTTAAAAGAATACCACAAAGCGCTCGAAAATTTTCAACAGGCTATAGCATTAAACCCTAAAAACCCTGACTGCTGGAGCAATATAGGTTTTATCTATTTTAAGAAAGGAAATTTTGAGGAGAGTAAGCAAGCTTTTAACCAAGCTCTAGCAATAAAAAAATCTTGGCGTTCTATAAGTGGCTTGGCGCACCTCCAATTTCAACAAGGCAACCTAAAGCAAGCCATAGAATTCTACAAAGAAGCTCTCGATCTATGCAATGATATGGAAACATTCACTAGCGCGTACAAGGAAGATGAAACTACCATGGAGAACCTAGGTCTAGACACCAACCAGTATTTAACCCTTCTAGAAGACCTTAAAACCTACTGGAACGATAACCATAAAATAACTTAATTCCTATCTTATCCCTCCTTGTTCTAGCCTTTATATCCACACCAAACACCAACACACAATGAACAGCAACAAAACATTACGCCTTGGTTTTATCATGGGCGGCGGCGTGTCGCTCGGCACCTTTTCAGGCGCGGCCTTGTCGGAAGCCATCAAGCAGCAATTGGTGTATGGCCAATACAAAACCGACGAGCAGGACGAGGACGGAAACGCTATTTTTAAGCCCTATGCAAAGGTGGAAATTGATGTGTTTAGTGGCGCGAGTGCAGGGGCGATTTCCTTGGCCATCATGTTGCGCGTTTTGGTGAATCCGCGTGATAAGTTTCGCTTTTTGGGCTTTCGCTCCTATGAGCAGATGCGCGAGGTATTGGATTTTCGCTTGGTGCGGCAGTTTGGTGCGCGGGTGGAGGCCATGAAGCGCGAGCAACCTGAGAAATACGAGCAGTTGTTGGCGGCACAGACGGTGCAGGAATTTCAAGAAAGAGTGTGGGCAAAAGAAGTGGATTTGGATCGGTTGCTGGGGACAGGCGCACATTTCAAAGATTTGAGTGAAAAAGCGAGCTTTTTGGATCGGACGGTGGTGGATGAGTTGGGTAAGAATTTGTTTCGGTTTGAGCAAGAGGGCACCAGAGCGGTTGGCGCATCGTCAACTATTGGCCAAGCGGGTGTTGTTTGGGTGTACCTTGGCCAATTTGAGCCATACGCTGCAAAAGGGTAGCAGTAACCCCACCCCAGACAGCGACCAACAAAGCTTGTTAGCGGCCTTGAACGACAGTTCGGTAGCGCGGATACACAGCGAATTGCGGGTATTTGATTTGAATTTTGATACGATATTAAAAGACCAAGGGCGCTTATTTCCCTTGCGTTGGGTGCAATACCACGAGGGCGAGGCATTGGATTTGCCACAGCAAGACCAGCAAGGAACTCCTTATAAAAAAACGGTCAATCCCTTAGACAGCAATGCCGTCTGGCGCGAAATCGCTGCCACGGCTATTGCTTCGGCAGCTGTTCCGTTTGCCTTTGAGCCCGTTGTTCTCAATCGTTACCGCCATGAGTTTGGGCAGCAATGGGCACCTGCTTTAGCCAATAAAGACGATTATCCATTTACTTATGTGGATGGCGGCGTGTTTAACAATGAACCCGTGCAAGAAGCCTTGCGCTTGGCGGCTTTTATTGATAACGCTACCCCAAAAGCCCATTTTGAACGACAGCTTATTTTTGTTGATCCCGATGTATCGGAATTAGAACATCAATTTAGAATAGAAGCCCACGAGACGGTGAGTGTTGGCCGCTCTTTGTTTTCTAGTAAAATGAAAGTCGCGAATAAATCGAGTGCGGCTCGTTTGTTTAGTGGAATGACGCATTTGTTGAGTGCGGTATTAAATGAAGCACAAAGTATTGAGGTAGAGCGCTTATCAACTATTTTGGAGCAATTTAAGCAGCGCGACCAACTGCGGGGCTTTTATCGGCAAACCTTGACGGGGCTGCCCAACAATGAAGCAATCGTACGGATGCGGCAATTTGCCCAAGAGGCCACTTCAAAAAACACGCTTGGCCTTGCATTTGCCTGAAACGCTATTACAATTGCCCCAAGAATTATTGCGCATAGTAGAGGAAGAAGCCGAGTTTTTGGCGGATAAATTACCGACGGATGAACGCGCGTTGATAGACGCGGTTAATGCCTTTTGCTATTTGCCAGAGCCTGCTGCACTGCCCGAGGCTAGCCATTTGGTCTTTGCGCTTTCCTGCCTACATTTGGACATTGGCTTGCAATTGATTGGCAAAAATACTCACCCAACGATTGTTCCGATTGCGCCTTTTGATTTTTATAACCAACAAGATAATGCTTGGGAGCTTATGCCCTTGCCAGGCAAAGGCATGGCAGGCTTTACAGGCTTTGCTTCTGCTGAAGCCAGTGCTTATGAGGTCGCTTATGGCAAATATTGCGCCGCGCGTATCTTGCAGCGCCTTCAATTGATCGACACTGAAAATACGGGAATTACGCTTCCTATGCCGTTTAATTACCAGCAACTAGAAGGCCCTTTACAAGAGAAAGTACAAGTGGCAGTGGTGAAACGTCTCAAAGAAATGATTCCCAGCACCTTTACGGCCGTCTTGCCTTTTCTCAATAACTATTTGAATGAATCGGTACAACGATTTATTGCCGATAATATCCAAGTCGGAGGACGTAGCAGCAATTTTGAATTCAGAATTCGGGTACCGAATGAGGTTTATGTATTGAAAGGGTTTGACAATAAAGGGCAAAGCGATCGCCGACAGAGCCTACAAACGCTATCCATACACGGTGCTTACTACTTAGTAGCAAAGATCAGCTATGATTTTAGAGAAGAACAATGGATGGGTACCCCTACTAATTTTTTGCAACAGTTGTGTATCGAACAATCCAAATTTTTGGAGGACATTCCTGCCTTACAAATAGAATTGCCCGTTATGACGCTACAAAGTGATGCTTACTTATCGCCACACCCTGTCTTTGAAGCCGATATACGCACAGCATTGCGATTGAACCAAGTACGAGATTTGCCAGCGAGTATTTGGATCCTGTCATCCGATGTACTTCCCCTCGACCAACACCTCTGGGGACGAGATCAATAGTCGAGCTAAACACAGCTAATCAACCCCCATAGAATAGGTGTAGTAGTAAACTAGTATACAAGATTATCTTTAAGAGAACTTAATAGACAAAGAAATGGGGCTCATTATCCAACTAGTATAACTATCAACTATTCTATGGTTCTCCTAATTCTCCAGTATCTTCTCTAACAACGTAATGATCTTTTGTTGAGACTCCGCCAACTCGGCTTGCAAATCAATAATTTTACTGTCTTTTTCTTGCAATTTCAACAGATAGGTATTGTACTCCTCTATGCGGTCTTTTCGATAAGGCTTCGCTTCATCGGCCACTTGGTTCACATCAAGGTATAAAGCCGCTTTAGGATGATTGAGAGGCAACATTGTTCCCTCTCCTGTCAATAACCAGTGGTAATTGACATCGTCGGGATACTTATAAGCAATCTTCGCCACGAGATTTAATTTGGGAATCGTCTGGCGTTTATAAATGTTGGAAATATTCTGACTATTGATGCCTACTGTGCGGGCAACTTCACTGGTATTTTTGTCGCAACCCAAGTAGTTGAGTATGGCTATCAGGCGTTTGTGTAAGCCTTCGTCAGTTGGTTTAAGTGTCATAAAACTGTGTTAATTTTTTGTTAAAGAAGTTATTTTTGCTTTCAAAACCAATCATTGTTTGTAATATGCAGTAACAAAGGAATATTAGTGTCGCTGATTAAGTATTGAAATAGCTGTAAATTTATAAAAAAACTCTAAGTAAATACTCTTGTAAGGTATAAAAAACATTAAGAACCAAGCTAATTTTAATTCGTCTAATTTTAAATGCACGCCTAATTGGAGGGAATTCCCTATCCAACCGAGCAGCTATAGACAAAATTTTCTGTCGATTAGCCCTTGAAATAGTCGGTTTAAAACGGTCTTATTTTTTTACTTTCTAGTATTAAAAAAAAATAAAAAAAGGCTGTATCCCGCTTGTACTCGCTGGTGCGAGCCTTCTAATATACGCATTCCCTTTTAATTTCTAGTGAATGTACTAGTTGTTCCTGCATATTCGTGCAGTTTTTTTTAGAATGTGTCCAATTTTCTAAGTTTTCTGTCACATTCTGTTCTTCAAATCACTAGAAAACCAAGGCATTTTTAGTGTTACGTCTCCCTTTTGCGCTAAAATGCTTTGGTCTTTTGTATAAAGATATAAAAAAAGTGCTACACTCTTTCAAGTGTAGCACCCTATAATTGTGTTGTATCTTCAACAATTCTTTTTAGTGACCCTTATCTAGATTGGTGACGGGCACATACAATTGTCCTTTTTCATTAAAACGACTAATCACAATGCGTTGAACCTCTGAAGTTCCTTCATAGATTTGTGTAATTTTTGCATCGCGCATCAAGCGTTCTACATGGTATTCCTTCACAAACCCATATCCCCCGTGTACTTGAACGGCCTCTACGGTTGTTCTCATAGCAACTTCTGAAGCATACAATTTGGCTTGTGATCCTGCCAAATCATACTCCATATGTTGGTCTTTCAACCAAGCTGCACGGTACACCAACATTTTAGAGGCTTCGATCTCTGTTGCCATAGTAGCGAGCTTAAAGCTTACTCCTTGGTGCTTGATAATCGGCTTACCAAATGCTACACGCTCTTTGGCGTATTTAGACGCTAATTCAAAAGCACCTCCTGCAATTCCCAACGCTTGAGCGGCAATACCAATACGGCCACCAGACAAGGTCTTCATCGCAAACTTGAACCCAAATCCATCAGGCCCGATACGGTTTTCTTTAGGTACTTTTACATCGTTGTACAAAATGGTGTGGGTGTCCGAAGAACGGATGCCTAATTTGTCTTCTTTGGCTCCAATAACTACCCCATCCCAATCGGTTTCCACGATGAAGGCGTTGATGCCTTTGTGGCCTTTCTCTACGTCTGTCTGTGCAATGACCAAGTGGATACTAGAAGAACCACCATTGGTAATCCAGTTTTTGGTGCCATTTAGGACATAGTGATCGCCCTTATCAATTGCCTTGGTTTGCTGTGAAGTGGCATCGGAACCTGCTTCTGGTTCTGATAAGCAGAACGCCCCAATTTGTTCTCCACTGGCTAATTTAGGCAAGTATTTTTGCTTTTGTTCCTCGGTACCAAACTCTTGCAAGCCCCAACACACCAACGAGTTGTTGACCGACATAGCGACCGAACAAGAGTTGTCAATTTTGGAAATTTCCTCCATTGCCAATACATAAGCAAGGGTGTCCATTCCGCCACCGCCGTATTTTTCGTCTACCATCATCCCCATAAAGCCTTGCTCTCCCATTTTTCGGAGTTGCTCTTTGGCAAAAGTCATGTTGGTATCCCGCTCAATAACACCAGCTAGTAATTCTTGTTTCGCAAAATCTCTGGCGGCTGCTTGTACAGCCAAATGTTCTTCTGTCAGTTCGAAATTCATATTGTGTATAATCTTCTGTAGGGCACCAGCTCAAGAATGTAGGGGTACCAGATGATAAAATAATAACATTAACCTACCTTTTTATTATGAAAACACAATTCGGTAGCTTAAATATGGATCAAAGATAAGCTATTCTTCTCTAATAATAGACAGCCTATTGTAAAATGACACCTCTACGCTTGGGTACGCTTCCTCAATTTAAATAAGGTATGGTAAGAATCGCCAATTAACTCAAAGCTCTCCACCAACTCAAAGCCCGTATCAATAGACAACTGCTTCATCTCTTCCGAGTGGTACATTTTGCTGTTGCCATTGGCAATACACGTAAAATATAGCGATGTCCCGACCAAACAAAACTCACTAGCAGGAAACCGTTGGTTGTCCCAAAATGGCTCTAAAATATAGACCAATGCCTTTTCGTCTACCGCATCGTATACGCGTTTCAAAATAGACAAAATTTCCTCCACACTGAAACAGTCCAAAAATTGGCTCATCCAGACCGTATCGGCTCCCTTGGGAATAGCTTGCGCTTCGTCTAGCAAATTAATTTCGTGGTAGTGAATCCGTTTGTTGAAAATAGACAACATATTATTACGCTTGGCAACTTTTATCTGCCCTGGCAAATCCAACATGGTTACTTCCACCTCTGCATTGTAATCGCAACAAGCGCGTGCCCATTTACCCGTGTTGCCACCAATATCGTAAAGTTTTTTGACAGGCTCTCTAAACACCAACTCCAAGGCATAAGGAAAAGCATCATCCGAATAAAAATGATCGAATTCAAACCAAGATTTCTTTACTTGCTCTGGCAGTTGGGACAACCCTTCATAGACCGTCGGCCAGTCGCCAAACACTTTCAAGCCCGCAGGGCGGCCTTCTTGGATGGATTCTGTCAGGTGCTCTAAGCCCGCATAACAAACATCTTTGGCAAAGTTCATATTGACTTCCGTCATGCGGTCGGAACGAATGAACTGCCCTACCGTAGTTAGGTTGTAGCGGTCTTCGACCAGCTCTAGCACATCAATACAGCATCCTGCTTCTAGCAATACTTTGACACCATAAGTGGACAATTCCGTCTGTTTTACAATCTCCTCTAGTGTACGGCCACCGCGTTTGTTGGCAATCACTTCCAAAATCCCCAATTCTTTGAGGGAGACCACAGCGTGGAAATAAATAGGGGCAAAAGCGATTTTTTGCGCTTCGTATTTGGCTTCAATAGCCGTCATCTTCTTAGCCATGTAAGAGGTTTTAAAAGGCTGTTTAGTAGAAATTAATTGTTTGAGGCAACGCATCCGTATAAAACGAAGACGGCTTTCTAGAAAGCCCGCCAACTGCGTCAACAAGTAGCAGGAAGGTTCGTACCAACCCACTGCTGGGGAAATAAAGCGTTAAATATAAACAACTCTAAGCGATTTCTACTTGCCTGAATCCCCCTAAATTGGCGTATACCGTAAGGATTTTCACTTTAATACGGCCTCCAAGAGCAATAGCCGCCCCGTAAAACGGAATGGCTAGCCTTTCTTTTCTACTATCATGCTTAACCAACAACTACTGTTTGTGTAATCGAATGTATTGAGGAGACCGCTCCCCCGCTTGAATATTCAGGATATAAAGCCCTTGCGGAACCCCTTCTAACGACACGCTCCCTTGCTGCCACTGTTGGTGCTGTACTTGGTGGAGCAACTTCCCTTCTAGGGTATAGAGTTTTAAAGTAACGGCCTCATAGGCTTCCGCCAAATCTATGGTCACGACTCCTTGGGTGGGATTGGGATAAGCCTTGAACAACGGTGCGTTCCATAAAGTAGCGGTATGCATCATGGTAACATTGTGACAAGTGGACGTGTCAGAACAAAACCCATTGGTAGTGACAACGGCATAATCCCCATTACTCGTGACCGCGTAACTACTGCCGTTTGCTCCCGTAATAGGCGACAAGCCTGTTGCCGAGCAGCTAAACCACTGGTAGGTATTTGTCGCGCTTCCGCTAATCGCGAGCGTATTGTTGTTTTGGGTAATAACAGGAGTATTCTCGTTGCAAATTTTATACATTCGTGCCTGCCCTGTAAGATTAGCATAAAAGGGCTCTCCTACGGCCAAGTAATCTTGTTCCCAAGAAAAACGATTCCCAAAAGAGCTACTAGCAACAGGAGCCGTAAGACTCGTTTGAAAAATCCAAGCACTGCCATTCCAAACATAGAAACTAATCTCTCCGTCGTAATTCGCCGTACTTCCTGAAATTGCCACGGTATTGCCTTGTAGTTCGACATGCTTTCCAAATCGCCCCCGAGAAACATCCCCTTCAATATCCGCTCCCAGTTGTACCCAGTTTACACTATCCCACTCAAACACTCGCACATGCCCTGCCTCAAACGCCAGAGAAGTATGGTGATACAAAGAGCTAGCAATCAAGCGATTTCCATGAATGGACAGATTTTGACCAAAAAGGTCGTAGGCCGCTTCTCCCTCGATGTCGTTGCCCACTTGCACCCAGTCTAATCCGCCCCACTCAAACACCCGCACATGCCCGGCATCTAAACCATTGCCATCGTTATAATGCGCTCCAATGGCTAAGCGTTTTCCATCAAAATCAATATTTCCCGCAAAATCGCCTGCGGCTTCGCCGTTAATATCACTGCCTTTTTGGATCCAATTTGTGCCGTCCCAGTCAAATACCTGTACCTGCCCTGAATAATAGCCATTGTCATTATTGTGGTAAGCGGCAATGACCACCGTGCCTCGTTTCAACACTACTCTGTTGCCCGAAGCATCTCCAGCATGTTCGCCATCAATGTCACTGCCCAGTTGTGTCCAAACAAGACCATCCCATTCAAAGACACGGACATGGCCTGATTTATTGCCGTTGCCATCATTCCAAAAGGCCCCCACGGCCAAGCGGTCGCCATCCATAGAAATCGCCCACAAACGATCGCCTGCGGCTTCGGCATCAATGTCATTTCCGAGCTGTACCCAGTCATTTCCATCCCATTCATAGATGCGCACATGCCCTGCTTCAATTCCACTACCTTGGTTGTTTAAGGCAGATATGGCTACTCTATTGCCACTCATAGAAACACCTTCGCCAAAGCGGTCGCGGGCAGCTTCCGCAACAATGGTACTGCCCATCTGTACAAAAGATTGTGCTTGCAACAGGATAAAACTGTTCAGGAAAAACAGTAAGAAAAAAAAGATCTTGGTTAACATAAGTTGGTTGTTTTTGGTTAGGCGGCAACTAGCATTGCTGCCCTAAGGTTTAAATTATTAGGGTACCAACACAATGGCTTTGCCCTGCACCCAATCCTCAATTAATTGAGGATTGCCGAATAAATTGCCCACATAAAAGGCTTTGGAACGGCTCAAAACCGTCGATTTATCCCAAGGCTCCCGCGAGACGCGGTTGTTGCCTGATTGGCTGGCGTGTACGATGTACAATTCACGGTCGGTTTTCCACAAATAACCAACGTGTGTATCTAGGCCAATTAAGTACAGGCCTTGCTCTTGGGCATCCATGTGCTTTTTGAGAGCGGCTAAACTTTGATAGATTTTGATGCTCTTGGGATCGCACAAACTGCGCAAAATCACCGAGGCAGCTTGTTGCGCCAAGCGTACCCGAGGCAGCGAAAAGCCGAGCTGTTGCAAGGTGGTTGTCACAAAATAGCCACAAGCGATTTTTCCTTGGCGCGGCTGCTGTGTTGTCCCATTAAAATCATAGGCCGTTCCATACCAATAGTAAAAAATACTGTCGCTCAAGGTCTGTTCTAAGTAGCGTTGGGCTTGTATGGCAATAGCAGGGCGGCGTTCGGGTTCGGCATACCAGCGCTGTTCGTAGTCCAAGCGCTTGTAATGTACGCGCTCTTGTAATACCTTATAAGCAATGCCCCATTGCTGTTGGGCTTTTTCCTTTTCATAATAATACCGTACCCCCAACAACAACACAAAACTCAGGGCGGTGACACCCAAAATCAATTGCATGGTAGAAGGGGGCGAACGCTTTTTCTTTTTATAACTGTTGGTACGCGGCTTTCCTTTTCTAGGGCGGCTTTTCTTTTTGGCACTCATGGTTTCTCGGTTTAAAATTATTGGACTTCCAACTCCTTTTTCTGCGTTTTGAACGGTAAGACCGCCCCTAGTTCTTGCACAGAAACACGGCGCTCTTGGCTAGGATAAGGCGCCAAATGCTTCCGCAAACGTTGGGTGACCGTCGACATGGCCGCGCTGTCTTTTTTGGACAACGGCACTAGTGCTTGTCCTGCATTGGCCTCAAAGGCAGATACAGGCAAGACCGTATACCGCCAATCAAAGCCTTTTGTCAAGCTATCCACGCCGCGCCCGTACAAATAGCGCCACGTATAGATGTACTTGTGTTTGCCCAAGTATGTCCGTTGTTGCTTTCTGTTCTTCACCAACTCCACCTCTAACAACAACCCTAAGTCCGTGTTGGGCTGGTATTGATTGGATATAAAATTGCCTAAGGAATAGGCGACCAAGACCTCACGCTGTCGGCTGCTGTCGGCATTCCATAGAGTGTCTAGTTTTACGGGTTCTATTACGTGCGGGTGCCCTCCAACCACCAAATCAACCCCGTTTTCCCACAAAAAGCGCGTCTCGGCTTGCTGGGTTCGATACTCGTCTAAGTGGTACTCGTGTCCCCAGTGCATCAGAGCAATAATCATATCGGGCTGTAAGGCCTTGGCGCGTACAATATCGCGGCGCATCAAGGCCGTATCAATCCAGTTCACAAATGTAGGCGGCTTCGCAAAAACGCCATTCGTAGCATAGGTGTAATTCAAAAAAGCTAAGCGAAAAGTCTCTCCATCTATTTTTTTTTCTACGATTAGAGGATACAAGGAATCCCGCGTACTACTATCTCTAAATGTCCCCGTATGGAGCATACCTAAGGAATCTAAGACATCCAGAGTATGAATCAAACCATATTTTCCGCCATCGTTGGAGTGGTTGTTACTGGTACTCAATAAATCAAAGCCTGCGTTTTGGAGCGCACTCGCCAAGGCATCAGGAGAACGGAACATTGGATACCCCGTATAGCGGCCTTTGTTACTCAACGTCAATTCTAAGTTACCAATCGCCAAATCTGCTTCTTGTAAAATGGGCGCGATGTAGCGAAAGCAATCCTCGTACTGAAAAACTTGCTGGTCGCGGCTTTTGAAATTGGCAGGCTGTCGGGCCGCCGAGCGAATTTGATCGGTATGTCCCATGATATCGCCTACAAAAGCCAAGCGCAAGCGCACTAAGCTGTCAAGCTCTTTGGGCAAACTGTCTTGGAGCGCAATAGGCGCATCGGAAGGAGGCGTAGAAGGCTTGCAGGCGGTGAGGAACAACCCTAGTAGTACTGTAGTAAGTAGCTTATTCATAACATACATTAGGTCAATAGAAACCACAAAATACGATAATCTAGGAAGAATAAGCGGTTTGACCTTTTGCCCCTGCTCAAAGTAGGTCTTGTTATACCAAAAATTTAGGCCTGAATGGAGCGAATGGTTCGCTCTACAAACGTGCGAAAGACTTCTTCAACGCTTTGATGAAGGTTCTTTTGTAACATGCTGGCGTGTACAGAAAGCATTTTGAGCATTCCCATGGTCGTCCCATACATATTAAAGGAAAATTCGAGGGGGTTAATTTCTGGGCGCAATACTTTTTCTTCTAGGCCTTTTTGAATAATGGATACGAGGAAATCAACAATTGCTTTGCTGCTTGGTTTTAGGTCGTCAAGAAGCGTTTCATCTAGGATTCCAAATTCGTAAAAAAACATCAATTCGTATAAGTCCTGATGCTCTTGGCAGAACTCGAAATTACACCAATAAATGGCTTCGACTTGTTGTAGAGGGGTTTCTTTTTGAGTAGTGGCAATTTTGAAGCGTTGCAATAAGGCCAGCCGTGCTTGTATGATTAATGCCACTAAGACCGCATCTTTGCTTTTAAAATAACGATACAATGTTCCCTTAGCTAATTCTGTCTGTCGCGCCAGATCGTCCATCTGTAAATGGTGCAGCCCTTGGGTACGGATCAAATCAAGCGCGCTGTGGAGAATAGAGGCACGGCGGCGCTCCTTTTCGCGCGCGCGCCGATTAGCAGTAGGAGAGTCATTTTTATTCGTCATGATAATTAGATCAGTTGAGCACAAAGCTCTAAGGTAAATATTTTGACGCGTAAAAAAGCGCGGGTGGAAGATAAACTATCCAACCCGCGCTCGACTACTTAAGCATTGACTAAGGCAGGACGAGGAGTAATTTCAGGATGTGGCGCAATATCAGTAGGGTGTACGTTTAGTCGTTTGCGCAATGCGGTGATGTCCTCTTCAAAATATGCTTCCCATTTCAGGCCCAATAAAGGCGCTGCTTGTCGGCCGCGTTCATACCCCTCTACAAAGGCTCGGACATACCAATCAGCCTTATGCAAATCTTTGCTCATCAATACATTGAGAAAGAAGCTTGTCATTAATGCCACACTAGGGAAGTTAGTATGCTGCGCAATGTAAAACGCCCCCAAACCAATTTCTCCTATAAAGTCGGTATGGTACCCTGTCAAGATATGCCACAAATCGTGTGTCTGCACAATCCGAAATGTATAGAAAGACCATTCATCCGTAATTTTAAATTGTTCGGCGGGAATGTTTTCTAAATTGTGGTCTTTCATGTGCTTGGCAAAGTGATACCCAAAAGTATGGTCAGGAAGTTGTATAAGCCGCTCTAAATCAAACCCTTCCAAATTATTTTGCTCTTGGTACAATTTAGCAAAAGCAGGATCTTTGGCGTAAATTTCAGCGAGTTGAACGACTTGATCTTCCTTACTCGCTTGAAAAATAAGCTGTTGATAAATCTCAAAAATATAGCGATTATCGTTCGTTCCTGCCAAGTTTAACATCGGGCGTAATAAAGGATGTTCTAGGATCATTTGACCTTCTTTACTGAAAGAGGAATACTGCATGGTAATTTTTTTTCTAGTTATAAAATAATTGAAATACTGATTTGCGCATTCAGTGGGAGTATAACGCCGTAAATTTGATTCGGTTGTTCATTTTTTGACTAAGAGTATTATTTTAACTTTTCTGTAAGGTTTATAGCAGCAGCTGCCAAGAACTGGCTTATTTTGCTCTTGTTGTTCCCACTCCAAAACTGGCTTCTTAGAAAAGCTGCCGAATGCTTGCAGAGATGACTAGGAAAAAGTATCTTGTTGGACATTTTTTGAGCCTTGTTCTCATCTAATTACTACACACTCACGAAGTCTAGAACTATACAATTATGAAAAAAATATTGGTTGCCAATCGAGGAGAAATTGCGATGCGCGTTTTGCGCAGCTGCCGCGAAATGGGTATTGCTACCGTAGCCGTTTATTCAGAAGCTGACCGCAATGCGCCTCATGTTCGTTATGCAGATGAAGCGGTTTGCTTAGGCCCTGCCCCTTCCAATCAATCGTATTTGTTAGGAGAAAAGATTATCGCTTTCGCTAAAACGCTACACGTCGACGGCATCCATCCTGGCTATGGTTTTTTGAGTGAGAACGCCATTTTTGCCCAGCAGGTAACCGACGCAGGCTTGACGTTTATTGGCCCCGCCCCCATGCCATCGAAATGATGGGCAGTAAATTGGCAGCCAAAGAAGCGGCCAAAGCCAACAATATTCCCTTGGTACCTGGTACCGAAGAAGCCGTAGAAGATCCCGAAGTAGCCAAAGAAATTGCCAAAAAAATCGGCTTTCCCATTCTCATCAAAGCCTCTGCTGGAGGGGGTGGAAAAGGGATGCGCATCGTTAAAAATGCCGCTGAACTCAACGAGCAAATGGAACGCGCCATCTCCGAAGCCCTATCAGCTTTTGGCGACGGCTCTGTTTTTATTGAAAAATACGTCACCTCACCCCGCCACATCGAAATTCAGGTGTTGGCCGATACCCACGGCAATACCATTCACCTCTTTGAGCGCGAATGCTCCATTCAGCGCCGCCACCAAAAAGTGGTAGAAGAAGCGCCATCCGTGGCACTTTCGCCTGAACTTCGGGCAGAAATGGGCGCGTGCGCTGTCCGTGTAGCAGAATTGTGCGACTATGTTGGCGCCGGTACGGTAGAATTTTTATTAGACGAAAATAAAAACTTCTATTTCCTAGAAATGAATACGCGCTTGCAGGTAGAACACCCTGTAACGGAGTTGATTTCAGGGGTAGACTTGGTCAAACAACAGATCCTAATTGCACGCGGCGAGGTGTTGTCCATCAAACAAGAAGACTTAAAAATACAAGGCCACTCTATCGAATTGCGCGTTTATGCCGAAGATCCCGCCAATAACTTTTTGCCCAGTATCGGTACGTTGACTACCTACAACACGCCCAAAGGGCCAGGCGTTCGCGTGGATGATGGTTTTGAAGAGGGCATGCCCATTCCAATTTACTATGATCCGATGATTGCTAAGTTGGTGACGTATGGCAACAACCGCCAAGAGGCCATTGAACGGATGCTCCGCGCCATCGAAGAGTATCAAATTGTCGGCTGTGCGACTACGCTGCCTTTTGGTACGTATGTCTTACAACACGAGGCCTTTGTCTCTGGTGATTTTGACACCAACTTTGTCCAAGAGCATTTTGATCCTAGCGCCATGAAGGGCTATGATGACTTGGAAGCCCAATTGGCCGCCCAGTTGGCCATTCACGTCTTGGAACACCAAGCCCCTGCCGCCACAACTACAACAACCGCTGCGCCTAGCCGCAATGCAGGCCGTTGGTTGGCACGCAAATGGTCGCTAAAAATATTTTCTTTACTTTTATTTCTCAGGTCGTTCTAACTAGTTTATAAATAGCGACCAACGACTATTTTTCTCAACCATAGTGATTTAATACCATGAAAAAATTATTCTTTCTGGCAACGCTTTTGTTCGCCCTAAGCCAAACTGCCAGTGCACAAAAAATATACGAAGTAACTAGCAAATACGATGCAGATGTTAAAGTACATGTCGTGGATTCTAAATACGATGCCGATTTGTTGGTTTACAAAGTAGGTTCTAAATACGATGCCAATAAACCTGGTTTGTGGTTCTTCGTCGATTCTAAGTATGATGCTGACAAAAAAGTCTACTTTGTCGATTCTAAGTACGATGCTGATTTGAAAATCTACTACGTGACCTCCAAGTACGATGCGGGTTGGAGAGATACGGGCAAAAAACATGTTATGCACTAGGCTTTTTAAGTCGTTGCATTTTGAAGCACTCTTTCGATCTCGGAAGGGTGTTTTTTTTTGGTTTTTGGGGGTGGTACTGGAGACGTTTTAACGCATGAAATAATTTCCGTAAAAAATATAAATATTATTTTTTTTTGAATTATAAAACTATCATAGCTTCCTTTACTTTCTATAGTAGAGTACGCAGATGAACAGGATAAGCAGTCCTTGAACGCTATTCTAAAAGACAACTTGACAGAAGAAGAATACCTATGCTTTTTAGATTATATAAATTCAGACAAAGAGCTTTCTGTATATTTTAGTTCGTTGTAGGATAATACACAAAATCAAAGTAGCTATTGCTGCTTTTTTTGTATAATGGTTCCGCAATTATTCTGAAAGTAGATTAGCAGTAGATAGTCGGCACCTATCCCATCTGTTGTTAGACGCTTTCACCAGTCAACTCTACCACCATGTCAGACCAAGAAAATACCACGCAAGAACAGGAAATTAACGGGCAAGAGCAAGAAAGCCGTACCCTGCAAAGCAGTGGAACCAATGCGCAATCGTCTAGCACCCCGCCCTTTGTGGACAACCGCCCAGAGAATGCGCTCGCCCAACAATTACAAGCGATTGCTAACAACAGTCCGCAAGTGCAATATACTACCCAGATGCAGGACATGGCCAACAACAGCCCGCAAGCCCAACAAGGCGCGCAATTGCAGGACATGGCTCAAAACCACGCGCAGCAACAGCAGGCTCCCAAAACGGAACGCTCCAACGACAGCTCAGGCATTGAACAAGACAGGGCTACCACGCAGAACCAGACGCAGGAGGCCCCTATAAACGACACCGCCCCCGCCCAAAAGCAAGAAGACCCTAGGCAAATGACCAACCTAGAGGATTTGCGCGCGCTTCAAGATACCAACGGTGATGAAGAAGACAACGATGAGGAAGATATCTTCTTCTCTGTCCATGTACAAGGTGTCGTAAGTGGCGACCAGCTCATGAAGCGCTTTGAAAAGCAGATATATGGCAAAGTAGTAGGCTCAAATTGGTACTTGTATGAAGGAACGAACAAAGTCGCCATCAATAAAGATCAACAATACGGTACAAAAGGGCAAACGCTGAAGTACACCATGCGCCTGAATGCCGCCGTTTATAGGAAGTACCGTACCCAAGGTACGGAAGGCGTAGGCGTAGAGCTAGATGAGAACAACAACATTGTAGGCACCAAAGAGCACCATGCAGACTTTGAAAAGCTCGCAGAGCCCCTTAAAGATGCCTTGCTGGACGAGATCGACCGCCGTTACTTAGCCGTTTCGGGCAAAGTAGATGTGGAAAATGATGCCGACCAAAAGTTATGGGATTTGGTCAAAGCGGAAGTATTGGCCCAGCGCGCCCAAATCCTCAACCGCTCCGAAAAAGTCAA
Organism: uncultured Saprospiraceae bacterium; assembly: GCA_963837355.1. Lineage (GTDB taxonomy): Bacteria > Bacteroidota > Bacteroidia > Chitinophagales > Saprospiraceae > Aureispira. The sequence continues at coordinate 660,354 of CAWIMY010000003.1, forward strand.
TCAAGTAGTTAAACAAGTAGAAGCGGGTGGGTTTAAGATCACGCCAAAAGACTACCCCAAAATGATGCGCTTGATCCAGCGTTTAGAAAACATGGACGATACGGCCTTGCAGGAGTATGCCACTAGAACAACAGGAGTGGCTAAGTCCATCGAGGACATGGAGCAAAGTTTAGACCACTACCTAACGCTAGAGAGTAAGCGAGCGGAGGGCAAAGAAAACCGAACGGAACTGTCTAACCAATTGTTTGGCACCAACGACATCTACAAAGGTGAGGGCGAGGAAGCCGACCGCTTGGCCAAAGCCAAAGAATTGGGGTTTGATAACCTAGAAGATTATCAAAAACACCTAAAGGATTACAAAGCCTCTTTTTGGCGAGAGTCCGTCGCAACGGGCATTACGTTAATGCAAAAATACGAGCACAAGCTGCTGGAATACCAACAGCGCTACAGCTCTACCAACGACGCGCAAGCACTAGGTACCTCCGTAGAAAACACGCAGGCGGAAGAATTGTACAGCCAAGCGTCTAGTAATCGAATGAGTTCGAGTTTCGCACTGGTTTCAGGGGGGGAAATGGGGCCTTCGCAAGCACAAATAGAGCGCAGCATGGAACTTCGTGATACGGCCAGCCGACAAGACGCAGCGGCGGAGGAGTTGGTAAGAGGCTTTGCAGAAGCCCACCCCATCGTCGGCGACGGTAGTTTTGACCACAAAGATTTTGCAGGCACCTCCCCTGATGAAGCCAAGGAATTTATCTTGGACTTTATCGCTGATCAATTAGAAAATGTTAAGACGGTTAAGTCCAAAATGCAGTCCGATCCTGACTATGTTTACACCTTGGACAACCTCATGGCGCACATGTTCGAGCAGGAAGGATTGACCCAAGGGTCGGTGCAGCAACAACTCATTCAAGACCATATCCAAGGCATCAAAGACTTCGAATTTTGGACAAGTATTGGTATTGCTATCGTAGCCATTGGATTGGGCATTCTAAGTTTTGGAACGGGTACCTTAGCAACGGCGGCCTTGGTCGGTGGCGCCGCCCTAAGTGTCTACGATGTATCGCGCGAGTTTCAGAAATACAGCGAGGAAAGCGCCGCGCATGATGTGGGACTGCTGTCAAAAGATCCTAGTTTTGGCTGGGTGCTGTTGGCATTGGTTGGGGCTGGATTAGACGTTGCAGCGGCGGCCAAAGCACTCAAGGCATTGAAGGCGCCTGTGGAAAGCTTTAATGCGCTGGCGAAGACCGATCCAGAGAAGGCCTTAGCACAGCTCGATAATCAACTCTCGGAGATTGATGAAGTTGACGAAACGATGAAGGCGGCCTTATTGGAGCGAGGAGCGAAGGAAGCACAGTTGCAGAAGGCCAAAACAAGTGCGGTCAAAGGAACTGCTGCACTACTCCAACTCAACGATACCGATTTATTGATGTGGGCGGTCTACGCTATTAAGCACGACAAAATCAAGTCCGTAGATGGCTTTTTCCAATGGCTACTGGATCAGAAAATCATCTCTAATATTACTAGAGAGAGTTTAGGAACTGGGCAGACAAACGCCTTGCGGCAAACCCTAGAACATGCTAAGGCGAGTATCAGTTTGGTGGATGGGTCGATGATGGGAAATATTATAAGTAAAACAAAAGCGACTCCCGAGAGATATGTTGAAGTAGGTACGCGATTTACGGACGAAGACATATATGTTATGGCAGGTCATGGAAAATCTCTAAACCTCAGTAACCAACAAATAGAGGACGCGATTGTAAATGCTTGTCGAAAAAACGTAAATTTTGATCGAGCCGAGGTCTTATCGCGTATGGCCAACAAACTAGAAAAACAACAAGAAAGTGCTAAAAAAGTATTGACTCGTGCGAACCTTGAGGAATTGGCAAGCAATCCAGAGGCCGTTGAGTTTGTACGTCGATATAACACGGACTACCCTAAAATTGATATAGCTAAAGAGATAGAGGAAGCGGGAGGCTATGCACAATGGCAAAAGCTAGCTGCTGGAAGAATGGATTTTGCAGAACAATTCTTAGCAAAAGTAGGACAAAAGTTACCAGAAGACTGGTATCGATTTACCCCTGAACACGATATAGCTTTTGCAGAGCAACTACAAAAATTCAGAGGTTCGAATGACTTGTCGTATAATGCTAAATTTCGTGGTGGAGAAGGCCAATTATTCCAGTCGACTGGCAGCAACGATACCGTCCTTAAACGTTGGTTTGGCTCTAGGGTAACCGATATGCCAGAATCTGTTCGTTTGTTGGAAGGGGCGAAAACAACAGTAGATGCCATTCCTGGGTTGAATAAACTTATTGATGTAGTACCTGTTGGACAAAAAGGAGAAGATTGGATTCTTAGAGGATTTGATCCTCGACTCTACTTCACTTAAAGAAGCACTTAGGAGATCCTGTTGTTGATGCTGCAAAGCAAAAAGCAATAGAACTACTTTCTGGTCAAAAAGGAGAAATAGCTTCTTCCATACATACGAAGCTGGTCAAAAATTCAGCGAATATACATTGGTCTGCCTCCGAGGGAAAATTACTAATAATAGACATGCAATAAAAAATGAAATCATTTCAAGAAATTAAAGAAGAGCTAGGATTAATACGATTTTTAGGGAGTGAATTTGGAACGATGTATTTCAAACCTAGTTCTATTCCCGAGGAAGAAGTAGTCATTAGGCATTTGGATCAAGCTCTAACCGTAGAGTTACTCCCAGTGTATACGAACTTGTACCACGCGATAGAAAAATGGATCGAGGATCATTTAGTAATAAGCATGTATGCGGTATTACCTTCCATAGAGGTCGGTCCAGATTACATTATAAGGCCTTTTTACAGTTATTATGTCTCCCTGAGAAATTACCTTTACAACCAAGAGGAAGAAGGCTATATAGACCCACCTGACCTTTACGAGGAGATGCTAGAAGAAATAGGCGACCTACTCCATCAACCTATGGAAGGGAAAGACCAAGTGATTCAGCGAATTCTTCGAAAAAGTTTATTAGAACCTACTGGTAAAACTTTTTATGAAGGTAAAAGAGCCATGTTTATTATCATTGAACCCAAAGTCTCTTTAGAAGACTTGGAGGAGTGGAAGCAGCTTTGTGAGCAAGAATAAACCCATTTTGATGGTATAGCGCAATAATAGGAGGCAATGAAATCATTTCAAGAAATTAAAGAAGAGCTAGGATTAAAACGATTTTTGTGGAGTGAATTTGGAACGATGTATTTTAAATCTAGTCCTATTCCCGAGGAAGAAAGAGTCGTCAGGCATTTGGATCAAGCTCTAACCGTAGAGTTACTCCCAGTGTATACGAACTTATACCACGCGATAGAAAAGTGGATCGAGGATCATTTAGTAATGAGTATGTATGCGGTAGTTACCTTCCAATAGAGGTCGGTCCAGATTACATTATAAGGCCTTTTTACAGTTATTATGTCTCCCTAAGAAATTACCTTTATGACCAAGAGGAGGAAGGCTATATAGAACCACCTGACCTTTACGAGGAGATGCTAGAAGAAATAGCCGCAGACCTATTTCACCAACCTATGGAAGGGAAAGACCAAGTGATTCAGCGAATTCTTCGAAAAAGTTTGTTAGAACCTACTGGTAAAACCATTTATGAAAACAAAAGATTGATTTTTATTATCATTGAACCCAAAGTCTCTTTAGAAGACTTGGAGGAGTGGAAGCAGCTTTGTGAGCAAGAATAAACCCATTTTGATGGTATAGCGCAATAATAGGAGGCAATGAAATCATTTCAAGAAATTAAAGACGAGCTAGGATTAGAGCGATTTACGTGGAGTGAATTTGGAACGATGTATTTTAAATCCAGTTCTATTCCCGAGGAAAAAAGAGTCGTCAGGCATTTGGATCAAGCTCTAACCGTAGAGTTGCTCCCAGTGTATACAAACTTATACCACGCGATAGAAAAATGGATCGAGGATCATTTAGTAATAAGCATGTATGCGGTATTACCTTCCATAGAGGTCGGTCCAGATTACATTATAAGGCCTTTTTACAGTTATTATGTCTCCCTGAGAAATTACCTTTATGACCAAGAGGAGGAAGGCTATATAGAACCACCTGACCTTTACGAGGAGATGCTAGAAGAAATAGGCGACCTACTCCACCAACCTATGGAAGGGAAAGACCAAGTGATTCAGCGCATTCTTCGAAAAAGTTTATTGGAACCTACTGGCAAAACTATTTACGATAGTAAAAGAGCCATGTTTATTATCATTGAACCCAAAGTCTCTTTGGAAGACTTGGAGGAGTGGAAGCAGCTTTGTGAGCAAGAATAAACCCATTTTGATGGTATAGCGCAATAATAGGAGGCAATGAAATCATTTCAAGAAATTAAAGAAGAGCTAGGATTAAAACGATTTTTATGGAGTAAATTTGGAACGATGTATTTCAAATCTAGTCTTATTCCTGAGGAAAAGATACTTGTTAGGCATTTGGATGAAGCTTTAACCGTAGAGTTGCTCCCAGTATATACGAACTTGTACCACGCGATAGAAAAATGGATCGAGGATCATTTAGAAATAAGTATGTATGCCCTATTACCTTCAATAGAAGTTGGCCTAGATTATATTATGAGACCTTTTTATAGCTACCATGTCTCCTTGGAAAACTTCCTCTACAACGAGGAGGAAGAAGGCTATATAGAACCACCTGACCTTTATGAGGAAATGCTAGAAGAAATAGGCGACCTACTCCACCAACCTATGGAAGGGAAAGACCAAGTGATTCAGCGCATTCTTCGAAAAAGTTTGTTGGAACCTACTGGTAAAACAAAATACGAGAGCAAAAGAGCCATGTTTATTATCATTGAACCCAAAGTCTCTTTGGAAGACTTGGAGGAGTGGAAGCAGCTTTGTGAGCAAGAATAAACCCATTTTGATGGTATAGCGCAATAATAGGAGGCAATGAAATCATTTCAAGAAATTAAAGACGAGCTAGGATTAAAACGATTTTTGTGGAGTGAATTTGGAACGATGTATTTCAAATCTAGTCCTATTCCCGAGGAAAAGAAGAGTCGTTAGGCATTTGGATGAAGCTTTAACCGTAGAGTTGCTCCCAGTATATACGAACTTATACCACGCGATAGAAAAATGGATTCAGGATCATTTAGTAATAAGCATGTATGCGGTATTACCTTCCATAGAGGTCGGTCCAGATTACATTATAAGGCCTTTTTACAGTTACTATGTCTCCCTAAGAAACTACCTTTATGACCAAGAGGAAGAAGGCTATATAGAACCACCTGACCTTTATGAGGAGATGCTAGAAGAAATAGGCGACCTACTCCATCAACCTATGGAAGGGAAAGACCAAGTGATTCAGCGCATTCTTCGAAAAAGTTTGTTAGAACCTACTGGTAAAACAATATACAATAGCAAAAGAGCCATGTTTATTATCATTGAACCCAAAGTCTCTTTGGAAGACTTGGAGGAGTGGAAGCAGCTTTGTGAGCAAGAATAAACCCATTTTGATGGTATAGTGCAATAATAGGAGGAAATGAAATCATTTCAAGAAATTAAAGAAGAGCTAGGATTAATACGATTTTTAGGGAGTAAGTTTGGAACGATGTATTTCAAATCTAGTCTTATTCCTGAGGAAAAGATACTTGTTAGGCATTTAGATGAAGCTTTAACCCCAGAGTTACTCCCAGTGTATACGAACTTGTACCACGCGATAGAAAAATGGATCGAGGATCATTTAGTAATAAGCATGTATGCGGTATTACCTTCCATAGAGGTCGGTCCAGATTACATTATAAGGCCTTTTTACAGTTATTATGTCTCCTTGGAAAACTACCTTTACAACCAAGAGGAAGAAGACTATATAGACCCACCTGACCTTTACGAGGAGATGCTAGAAGAAATAGGCGACCTACTCCATCAACCTATGGAAGGGAAAGACCAAGTGATTCAGCGAATTCTTCGAAAAAGTTTGTTGGAACCTACTGGTAAAACAAAATACGAGAGCAAAAGAGCCATGTTTATTATCATTGAACCCAAAGTCTCTTTGGAAGACTTGGAGGAGTGGAAGGAAGAAATTAATAAAATAGAAAGACATTACTAATGCCCGATAAAAAAAAGGAGCAAGAAGGTCTAAAAGTCCCGCTCTATTGCATTGTTGGACAACGACCAGTCAAATCTATTAAAGGCGCAAACGGAGGAGTAGGAATTTATGCCTTATAACTGGGAAACTAAAAATTTTGACATCCATCCAGAATACCTCAGTCGAATCTACTTCGGTTCCCAAGATGACGTAGAAATAGTCAGCAAGGGAGCGTTCGATAAGTATGTTGAAACTCTGAAAAATAAAAAGTAGAAGAATGTAATTATTTGCCCTTGTACCTGTATTGAGCCACTTGGACAGCTGAGTTCGCCTACCAAAAAGACAGCTTTCACCTGCTTTCTAAATGGCCTGTCCTTCCGCTGGAGGATTAATTTCCAACTATTGGTCTCTTCAAAACGAACAACAGCCCGTTGTTTGTCTAAAACCCTCCATCTACTTGTCAAAAACTGTCAAATCCTCTACTAGCGCTTATTTTAAGACTTTTTGTGTCCCCACTCACAACATCAATGGTCAAATAAACCAGCAAGAAAAATGAAAATAGGGGAATTATCTAAGCAAACGGGCGTTTCTAGATATACGATTCGCTTTTACGAAGGCAAGGGACTGTTGACCGAGGTGAGCCGCCCTTTTGAGTGGAACAACTACAAAGATTACGGCAAGCGTAACCTCAAAAGGATTCAGATTATCAAGTACTTGCAGCGGTTTTCGTTTACGCTAAAAGAAATTAAGGAACTTTTAGACCAAAAAGATGCGAGTCCTGATGGTTGTATTGACAAGAGTCAAGCATTTAAGGAAAAATTGTTTCTAATTGAACAGAACATCCAAGAGCTACAAGATACGCGAGATGCGCTGATAGCTGTTATCAATGAGTAGTATTATCAATTTAAAAAATTTAATTTTTATGATTTTTTATTTATATTTGCTGCGCTTCAATCCTGAAGTTAGTATCGTTCAAAAAACAAGCGTAATGAATATTAAAAAAATTTCCCTAGCCATTGGCCTATTGGCATTGCTTTCTTCTTGCCAAACTACCACTTACATGGGATACATTGGCCAAGGAGTCACCACCCAAGTGGAGTTATCGGAAGCTAATTTTACTGTTTTGGGCAGCTTTACAGGCCTTGCCACCACCCCTATCGCTGTCATGGGAATTAAAAACAAGATGGGGGTTATTGCCGCCGCAAAAGAAGATTTGATTGAAAACGCCAAAAAGGCAGGCGTAGAATTGACAGGTGCGCGGACAATGATTAATATCACCACGGATCTCGTACAAAATAGCAACCGTGTTACTTGTAGTATGTCTGCTGAAATTATCGAATTTCAATAAAAAAATAGTCCAGTAGCACCTGAATAAACTAACTCTATTCAGGTGCGCTGTTTGCTTTTCTAATAAATTAGTGATGACCACTTCCAATTATCGCCGTTTAGGTCGCTACACGGCCTTGTTCTCTTTTCTATTTGGAATAGCTATTTTTTTCGCCTTTTTTCTGGTGGGTGGGATCAATTGGATACTACTAGGGTATGGGTTTATTGTACTGGCAGGTCTCTTCAATATAGCGGTATTGCTTGGCCTTTCGATGAAAGCCCGCCAAGATCAACCCAATAAACGACGGCTTTATAAAACAGCCAGGCTACTACTGCTCAATATTCCCGTCTCGTTCTGTTATGTTTACTTTGTCCTGCTCTTATTCGGCACCATGCGTATCACGTTCATCAATGATACATCTGATACCTTGACGAATATCGAGATTGTCGGTTGCGGGGCTGGTTTTATTGACCAATTGCAAGCAGGCGAGCAAAAAACTGTTTGGGTGCCCATCAATGGCGATTGCTCCCTGTCACTTGTTTATCAACAAAAGGGGCAGTCAAAAAGTGAAGTCATCAGCGGCTACGTGACCCGTTTGACCGCGCGGGTTACAAAGCTTTTTGGACGGAATGGCGGGTACTAAAAACCGCTTTAATGACAGCCGATGAATAAGTGTGAAAGCAGCCTTCTTTCTAAGTTTAATGGTACTATTGTGGGGCGTTTATGTCCTATTGGATCAAGGGATAAGCCTTAGCTACATGCAAGATGGTTACGGCTCTACAGAGAGAGATTTGGAGGTCTTAATAGAGGTAATCAACCAAGGCGCTCAGGAACGGACAGCGCTTCAGGAAGTGTTGGCGCGCCATTTTCCACGCGATTCTACTACTTGGAATCAAGATACGATTCCTTTAGAACGGGTAACACTTTTATTAGAAAACAACCGCTTTGTTGGTGTTTTGAAGCAATGGTAACCCCGCTTGGCCAACAACCCCACTAGTAAGCATTACACCAATAAAAAAGATCAAAGAAACAGGTTTTCATTTCCTTTTGAAAATGCACATAGACGGGCAGATCAAAGACGAAAGCCTCCATTTCTTCGTAATTAGCGATTTCGGTGGTGTAGCGCTCGGCTTCTACTATAAAGTAAGCGCGGTGGTTGTGGTAGTAGGTCGGAATGACTTCTTTATTGAGCAGGAGGGCGCAAAGCGTGATCCAATCGACCAGTTCCGTGATGGTCTCTTTATTCATAAAAACACTGGCTTCGTGAATTTCTAAAGGCATATGGTGAACGCTATAAAATTGCTCGTGCCAATGGCTAAAAATCTGGTTAAGGGCAAAATTAGCCTTCTTGGAGCGCCGCTCATATTGTTCTTCAAACCCCAATTGGTGCAACAGCGCATCCCATTCTAGTTGCTGCTGTACATAGAGTTGGTAGGCCAAATCCTCGAAAAGCTTCGCGGTAAGGCCGTGCAAGTGGTAGTGTGCCAAAAAATCAATTCGATATTCTTCTGACAGTGGCCAATCTTGTGTAATTCCTTTTAATAAACGTTGTCGAATAGTGGTGCCATGTCCCCCTGTTATGCTAAAGTCCCAAGCCATTTAACTGATTAAGCGTTTCATTTGTGAAGGGTTTTTCCCAAAATGGCGTTTAAACGAGCGGCTGAAATGCGCCAAATCCTCAAAGCAGACTTCCAAATATACCTCGGATGGTATCTTTTCCGTTTGCACTAAAAGGCGTTTGGCCAACTCAATACGTTGACGCTTAGTCCATTGGTGGAGGCTACTGTTATAGAGATTTTTGAATTCATGGTTGAAAGTGGACAAACTTCGTCCCGACATCCGCGCCAATTGCTCCAAGGGAATATTGTATTGAAAGTTATGTTGCATAAACTGCTCCAAATTTACCCGCTCCGCTTGGGAATAAGCTTTGAGAATGGGGAACAACTCGGGGCGCACTTGCCCTATTGCCAATAAGGCTTCTAGAGTTTTTAATTCTAGCATCGGTTTATCGAGTTGGATATTTTGTTGAATGTACGTCCAAATGGATTCCATGAGGGCTTCGAGTAAGCCGTACAGCCCCCTTCTACCGAATCCAACGCTTGCTCTTAAAAAATAGCAAAGCCCCTACAAAGGTCACCAACATCAACCCCAGCACCACCCAATAACCATAAGGGGTTTCCAATTCGGGCATATGCTTAAAATTCATTCCATAAATACCCGCAATGAGCGTTGGTAAAGAGATACAAACCGTAATAACTGTGAGAGTTCTAAAAATCTTATTTTGTTCTAGGTCAATCTTGATATTAATATTGTCTTTGAGGCCATCCAAACGGTCAAAATTATATTGAACATGCTCCGAGACCACCACCAAATCTTGTAGCTCCAATTGTAAGTTGTAGTGGATTTCGGGGTGGAGTTTGGCTTTTTCTAGCAAGAGCAAAATACGCTGAAAACGATTGAGTGAAGACTTGATCAGGTGGTTATTCAGCTTGATAACAGTAATATAATCCAAATCTTTTTCGACGTATTGACGCTTGGAAAGGATGTCGATGTACAAGCCTTTGATTTTGCTGGTAATTAACTCGGTCAAGTCGGCGTAGTAATCGGAAATGATGGCGATTTGATAGAAAAATTGTTGCCAATGCAAGGTATGTTCTGCCTCTTCAAAGGAAACCTCAATCTGCTCATAGGGTGCCAAAGCCCGCTGTACGCCCGCACTCAAAAAATAAAAAATAAGATTGTCTTTGATGATGAATACAAACACCTCTTCCTCAAAATGAACCGCCTCAGAGTAGCTTGGAACAATAACATTAAAGGCCAACTGTTCTGGTGTTCGGATGTAGTGCGAGCTCAATTCAATATCTCCCGTAGAAGAAAAAATACCTAAATCCAGTTCAAAACAAGCCTTGAGCGCGGCCAATTCTACCTCAGAAACATCGACACAACGCACCCTGACTAGGTCTTCTCGATAGGAATGCAACGTTGCTGGATCGGTAAGCCTGCGCTGCGCTCCATTCTTATAATATAGTTCTATCATCCCTATTAGAGCGGCCTAAGCTGGCGCATTTAAAAATATTGCACGGTTATTCTCACCGTAGACGCTTGTCCATTGTGATAAAAATCAAAGTTGCTAAAACTAGGTTTGCTCCAGCCCCTGTGTTCGTGGTTAGAAAAGCCATAGCCCTCTTTTGGGAAAGCAAAGCTGTAATCCATTTTTTTATTGTCATTCTCATCATCTAACAAAGCAATGCCATACGTGCCTGTAGGCAATTGAATTTGGAAACGCACTTGTTGGTTGCGGTAATCCTTCTTTGGAACGATGATCTTTTGAAAGGGCTTTTCTTGACTAAAAGACTGTTGATCTTTGTATAATCCAATGGCAATACTTCCCTTAGCACTTCTAATATTGTCCACAATAATTGTAACAGGGCCTTCGGCGGCAGGCGTTTTGCCAAAAGACATCAACAAGCTGCTGCTAAACAATAACCCGAGCAATGCTAGGCTAGTTAATAGGATGGGTAGGGTTGGCTTCTTCATAAAAACTAAAATAAAGTCCCATTGACCAAGGGTACAAAAGACAGTCAACTAAGGACGGTGTGGTAAATAAATAAAATACCGATTAGAAACTATTTTGTCCCCAATCGGTACCTTTTATTAACACCAATTATTTTATAAAGTTGCTTGGCTCACTAGGATTTATCTCCTCCTACATAAAATACAAAGGCGGAAACTGAGCGGGGTTAGATTCGTGCATCAAGGCATAGACTTTTTCGAATACATCTTCTACACTTGGCTTGATTACATAATCCCCATCAGAGCCATAAGGCGGGCGAACATCCGCCGCCGTAATTGTCACAGGCTCCGCGTCTAAGGCAAAGTAGCCTTTCTGTTCTACTAATATTTTTTGTAATAAATAGGCCGTTGCCCCTCCTGCAAAATCTTCGTCTAATAACACCAAACGGTTGGTTTTGCGCAACGATTCGCCAATTTGACCATGCAAATCAAACGGCATAAGTGATTGCACATCAATCAGCTCTACCGAAATGCCTTCTTGCTCCAACCGCGCGATGGCCTCTTGGGCAACGCGTACACTAGAGCCGTAAGTCACTAAAGTAACATCGCTCCCCTCTTGAAGCGTTTCAGGAATGCCTACAGGAACCGTGAATTCGGCTACATTACTCGGTAATTTTTCTTTTAGGCGATAGCCATTCAAACACTCAATAATCAACGCAGGATCATCCGACTGTAGCATGGTGTTGTAAAAACCTGCTGCTTGCGTCATATCTCTGGGCACCAATAAGCAAATCCCTTTGAGGCTATTAAGAATCAGACCAATCGGAGAACCTGAGTGCCAAATCCCTTCTAAACGGTGGCCTCTCGTACGGATAATCGCAGGCGCTTGTTGAATGCCATTAGAGCGATAGCGCAACGTTGCTAAATCATCGGACAACGCCGACAAGGCATAGATTAAATAATCTAGGTACTGGATTTCTGCAATAGGTCGCAAGCCGCGCATGGACATGCCAATTGCTTGCCCCATGATCGTCCATTCGCGGATGCCCGTGTCAAATACCCGTGCTTCGCCGTGCTTTTCTTGTAAGCCTGCAAACCCTTGGTTAACGTCTCCAATTTGTCCCACGTCTTCGCCAAAAGCAAAAATACGCGGGTTATTTTTTAGATGTGCATCAAAACAGGCATTGAGTATTTCGGAACCATTTTTGAGCGGTGCTTTATCGGCATATTCAGCAGGAACCACGGCTATTTTTTGAGCCGCATACGGCGTGTCGCTGTACAAGCGGCTAGTATAAGTCGTTCTAAAATCGGCCATCGCCTCTTGCAGCCAATCCTTCAAAGCTGTAACACTCGCGTGCTGTTGGTCTTTGACTACATGCAGCACTTGCCGCGCCGCACGGAGGACATCTTTGTGGGTAGGATCAATGCTGCTGGATAATTTATTGATAATTTGGGCAATACCATCTTCGTTGGCAAATTGTTCTTGCAAAGGCTGCAATAAGCTCATGGCTTGCTCTAAACGGGCTTTGATTGGCGCATTAAAATTGCTCCAAGCGAGTTTGATGGAAGCGCGAACTTCTTTTTGAGCTTGTTTTTCGATGGCTGTTAGCTCCTCTTCGTTTGCCCATCCTTGTTGGATGATCCAAGCTTTCATTTGTACAATACCATCCATTTCTTTCTCGAATTGGAGGCGTGCTTGGTCTTTGTAGCGCTCATGTGAGCCTGACGTGGAGTGCCCTTGTGGCTGGGTCACTTCTTCGACATGGAACAGGCAGGGGCGGTGGCTTTCGCGGACGGCTTCAATTTCAGTTTCAAATAGCTCGCGCATGTGAGCGTAATCCCACCCTTTGGTGGTGTGGATGTCCATGCCTTTTTCATCGGCTGTTTGTGGCTGAAAACCTGCCAAGGCTTCCGAAATACTCCCCTTAGCGGTTTGGTATTCTTTGGGTACCGAAATACCGTAGCCATCGTCCCATACAAAAACTGCTAGGGGGACTTGCATGACAGCGGCTGCGTTTAGGGTTTCCCAAAAAACGCCTTCCGAAGTACTGGCATCGCCAATACAGCAAAAAGAGACTTCGCGGCCTTGGTTAGAGAAGGGGGTACCTTCTGCTAAATCGGGCGAGTGTTTGTATTTTTTGGAAGCCAGTGCCAAGCCCAAAGAACGAGCCATTTGTCCGCCTGTAGGCGAGATGTCAGCACTGACATTTTTTAGATTTTTCTGTTCTAACCACTCCCCTTGCGCATCTACTAATGGCGTGGCAAAGTGAGAATTCATTTGGCGACCTGCCGAAAAAGGCTCGTGCTCAGGATCAGCATGGGCGTAGAGTTGGGCGTACAATTGTTCTACGGTGGCTAGTCCTGCGGCTAACATAAACGTTTGCCCACGGTAATAACCAGAACGAAAATCGCCTTTTTTGAAGGCTCTTGCCATCGCTACTTGGGCGATTTCTTTGCCCGCTCCAAAAATTCCAAACTTGGCTTTGCCTGTCAAGACTTCTTTGCGCCCCATCAAACTGACTTGGCGACTGATACAGGCTGTTCTAAAATCTTCTAGTGCTTCTTGCTGAAAGGCATCGGAATACGTCGAGGAATTTTGCTCTAGCTTGGTTTGGCTCATGTTCTTTTATTTTTAGTTGGCACAACAATTCTACAGATCGCTTGACAAACAAGCACAGATACCATCGAAATAACCTGTTGATTGTGGACGATAAGGCCGAAGAATTATTAAGAATTGGACGGTTCGTTGACGGTGGTGTGATTCCTTTAAACAACGATAGTAGCCGAAAAGTTGATGACTACCGCGCCCTATACGGGTGCAAAAATATAACAATTTCTTGGAGCGTAAGAAGCTATTTAGAAAATTAATCAAAAAAAGACAAAGGAGTTGAAAAGGTTTGGCGTATTTCTTGGGAATTTTGATTGATAACAGGGTTCTTTTTTAAAGCTTTTGCCGATTCTCAACAGCTGCCAAAATGCCCACTCTCCTTAATATTTTTATAACTCCTTCCCTTGTCTTCTATTATCACCCTATCTATAAAAAGCCAAATAGTCGCTTGTTTCACCTTCTTGTTATGCTCGGTTGTGGGACTTGCTTCTGCACAGCAGCTGCAATTGGAGCCCTATCAAGGGCTACAAGACGGGCATTTGCCTAGCTTATTGCCAAAGGATTCAGCGGCCCTTACCTTCTACCAAACAACGAAGGATCCGTTGTCTTGGGACTATGGAACAATTGAAGAAGGCAGTATAGGGCTGCGCTTTTTTCAGTTTAGAAATACAGGCACAGCACCCTTGGTTATTACCAATGCTAAAACCAGTTGTGGTTGCTTGACGGCTAGTTATCCCAAGCTTCCTATACTACCCAACGAAATCGGCTATCTCAAAATAAGCTACCATACGCAGCGAATTGGGTATTTTAAAAAATGGGTGCAGCTCTTTACTTATGGAAAATCTGGACAACTTACTACTACGCTACAAATAACTGGCACGGTAGTGGCAAAGAAAAGGTAGAGGCTAGAAAGGAGGAAAAGTAGTTTTTTGAACTTCTTCCACCCTTTAACTAAAATTTTAGTTGATAAACTTGCAAGAATCATTTTTTCGTTGTACTCTTGTATGGTCATCTAACTGACTATTGTTTTTTAACGACAATTCTGACTAATAAAAATTACTACCAATGAAAAAGATTATCTCCCTAATGGCCGTTGTTTTGGCGACTGCCTCAATGGCCTTTGCACAGGACATTAATTTTGAAGCTTACCAAGGTGAAAAATCTGGTGCCAGCGATTTGGCAACTGCTGATGAGCAAAGTGGTGCTAAAATCAAACAAACTGGAACAGAGGCTACGAGCTGGAATTACGGTAACATTGCCCAGTCTTCGACGGGGGTTCGCTTCTTTAAATTCAAAAACACAGGTACGGCTCCCCTCGTTATTTCTGCGGCCAAAGGTAGCTGTGGTTGTACCGTCCCCTCTTACCCCAAAGAGCCCATCATGCCTGGTGAAGCGGGGTACATCAAAGTAAAATACGATACCAAGCGTATCGGCCAATATACGAAGTATGTCACGTTGACTACTAATGCCACGTCCAACACTACTACCCGTTTGAAAATTTACGGTTTGGTAGAGGCGGAAGCTGAGGCGACTCCTGTCAAGGAAAAAAATATGTTTAACTAAGACACTATATGCTTACGAATCTACTTGTAAGCCCCTCTAATTAATAACTACTAATAAATTTTATACCAATGAAAAACGTTATTTCTTTGATGGCTGTTTTACTAGCCACTGTATCTTTCGCTTTTGCTCAAGAGATTAAATTTGTTCCTTACGAAGCGGGTGATTATGTCAAGGCTGCTGGTGCGGACGAAAAGGCAGGTGCTCAAATGAGCCAGCCTGGCACCAACGCAATGGAGTGGGACTATGGCAACATTGAAAATGCTACTACAGGTTACCGCTTCTTCAAATTTACCAATACGGGTTCTGGCCCTTTGGTTATTTCTGCGGCTAAAGGTAGCTGTGGTTGTACCGTTCCTTCTTACCCCAAAGAACCGATTATGCCTGGTGAAAGTGAATTCATCAAGGTAAAATACGATACGAAACGTACGGGTGCTTATACAAAATATGTGACGTTGACTACCAACTCTCAAAGCAACGCTACTACTCGTTTGAAAATCTTCGGTACCGTAGCCGCGCCCGCTGGTACGCCTGCGATGCCTGCTACTCCCGCTAAGTCTGCTGTTAAATAAGTAACTTGGTCTGATAGCAGCAGCCGTTTGTGCTTCTGCTTATTGAGCGTTCGTTCCGATGTATTCGGAACGAACGCTTTTTTTGTTTGTGGTTTGTGTGGGTGCGGGCGTTGTGTGGGTGCGGGCGTTGTGTGGGTGTGGGCGTTGTGTGGGTGTGGGCGTTGTGTGGGTGCGGGGCGAATGCAATTCGCCCCTACAGGGGTTGGGTGACTAGGGGTAGGGTGCTGGTATCAATATACGGCAACAACTTATCATAGGGCAAGTAAAATGACAACTCGGCGAGGGCGTACGCGTCTAACTCATAGGGATTGTAATAAAAGTGCAGTTCTGTAAGGCCAATAGAAAAATTGGGGGGGCGCACAAAAGTGGCCGTATCGCGCTCTATAGACGGCTGTAAACTGCTGTCTTGGGCTTGCCAAGCGTCCCAAAACGCGGTTCTAACAAGGGGCAACCAAGCGGCTTGGCTATTGGGATAAAAGAGCTCGCTCAACGCCAGTTCTTGTCCTGATTGCGCGTGGTAATTTTTATAACTCGTCCAGCTATTCGCATGAGCCCCGCCTGTAAATTCCAATTGATCGACCCGCAACACGAACACGGTAGGGGTATTGGTAAGCACTGACAAACGCATGTCGAAAGCCCAGTTGCTAGAGGGCAAGTTAAACTCCTCCATGTCTTTTTTGTGCGCTTTGAATTCTGCAATAAAGCCTGCTAGGCGCTCTTCGACGGTATGGTATTGTTGGGTCTCTTGTAATAAAATCGCTTGTATATGTGCATTGAGGCGGTCTCGTATCTTTACAGGCGCCGAAGAATCAATGAGCGGGTACCAGAAACTAATGGTCGTGCTATCGCTTTGACTGTATTTATCGGGATTGAGCTCGTAAGCAGCTTGATGGTAAAGTGTGTAAGGCAGGGTATCGTTTCCTAATAAAAGATGGTGGGGCCCCAAGGCAACCAATTGAGCATCACTAAAAGCTGTTTTTTCAATGGGAGTAGGTGGATTACATCCCCCTCCACTAAGAGCGGTACTCAAAACAATAGCAAAGATCCCAGCGCGAAAGCTGAAACGAATAAACGGCTGGTTCATAGTGTAACGAAGCGCAATACTGCTAATACGAAAGTGACGGAAGAGAGTAGTTGGGGGTGCTTGGATCAACAATTTAGTTTTTTTTCTAGAACTATGCTAGCTATTGAGTAACTATTTCCCTCTACAAGAGCGCTAGCAGTAGCGTTTTCCTAGCAAAAAGCCCTCCACAAGCCACAAAATTTCTTATCTTTACGACCTTCCTTTTATCACTGATGTGTTTTAGTATTCCTTATGACCACTCTCAAGTCTGACAAAGAAATTCAACTCGCGGCCTTCAATTTTTTGCGCACGATGGAGCGCGATCAAACGGCTTCTATAGAGGGCGTTTTTATACCAGCCGATCCCAGCTTTTTATACCAACGCCAACAGCGCAATTTGCTGTACTTTTTGGGAATGGCGGCACTTTGTCTCTATATTTTCTTTTATACGATGATTACAGAGGCCAACTATTACGCCCAATTGGACCCCTTGGTTATTGTTTGTTTGGGCTTATGGATCCTGCTCATCCTGATTACCCTTTGGCTCTTGCGCCAATACATCAAACACGGGCGGCAGTTGCAATTGGTGCTTCAAAACCCTCAGAGCGCGGCCTATGGTGTTATTTTGACCGACGAATACTATTTTGAACGGCTCCCCGACTCTTACCACATCATCTCCAAAGCCAACATTGTTCGGATTGATTTTGAGGAACCACGAAAGAGAGGCAAAATGTACTTGGAGCTACTTTTGGAAATGGATGACCATTACCAAGTACGCGGCTTACTCTACTCACCCAAAGAATATGACATAAAGGCATGGTTGGAGCAAAGAGCACCAACTTCCCCTTCCCCATTGATTGCTTCGTCCTAATAGACTACTTTAACGAATCTTTAACGGCCCGATGAGGGCGCTCTATTTGGGGCGTTTGAAAGAGCGGCGTCGCGCTTTCTTCCTTCATTCTTTGGGGGTCAATTTTTCCTGTGTACACCCCATACAAGGCCAATAAGCCCACGACAATCAGCCCCATAAAAGAGAGAAAAGAGAAGCGCCAGCCCCACATATTTCCAATATATTCATCCTTGTCTGTTCCAAAAAGTAGCTTTCTAGCTTTTGCACGGCGTTCGGCACGGGTCAACTCCGAAAACGGTCTTTCCTCTTCATCTTTCTTCATAACTCAACTTTATTAATTATCTTACGTATAACTAGCTTTCAATTGTTGGCTAGTGTCGCCTTTTGGCAAACAATAAATTCTGTACAAACGAGCACTTGCAATAAAAATTGGCTAAAGTAACAAAGCACTTTTCTTGCCCCTCGACACAAAAAAGAAAATTTTTAGTACAATTATTGAAGCAACAATTTAACCAATTATCAGGAAAGGTTGTTGCTAAAAGGGCAGCAATTCTCTATTTTGGAAAGCGTCAAAGAATCTGTTTTTGATAACGATATTTTAATCGAACTTCGTACAAGTTCCATTCAGCGCCTCCTTATTATTTACCATGGTACCCCTAATCGCAGAAACGCTACAGGCTATTTTTATAGAGTACTTCTAACCGCCTCTATTTAATCTTAATTCAATAAGATGGCCGTATCAGGCATTCCTTCGTTTCAACTTCCATAAAAACAGTTACCCTATATGAAACAGTTTATCACCATTTTGGCTATTTCGTTGCTCAGTTCAGCGCTAACATTAGGTGTTTATAAGTTCTACTTAGAAACGCCTTACTCGCCTGTTAGGGACGTTATCATCAAAGATAGTTCTTATGCCAAACACGTTAATCATCCTAATTTCAATCCCAATATTACCGAGGTAACCTCCTTTAAGGATGCGGCAGATTTGGTACGACCAAGCGTCGTACACATCCACAGCAGCAGTGGCGACCCCTACGAGCGTATGTTTGGCGCAGAGGCTTCTGGTTCTGGCGTTATCGTTTCTAAAGATGGTTATATTGTTACCAACAACCATGTTATTAGTGGTTCTAAGGAAGTAACCGTTACCTTAAATAACAAACGCACTTATGAGGCGACTATTATTGGGACGGATAAAACCACCGATTTAGCCGTTATCAAGATAAAAGAACGCGATCTTAAGAATATTGATTTACCCATGTTGGCTTTTGGCAACTCCGATGAAGTATTTGTGGGCGAATGGGTCTTGGCGGTAGGCAACCCCTTCAACTTGACTTCTACCGTAACAGCGGGAATCGTGAGCGCCAAAGGGCGCAACATTGATATTTTGGACGGCGCTTATGACATTGAATCCTTTATCCAAACCGACGCTGTCGTTAATCCTGGAAACAGTGGAGGGGCACTGGTCAATACCGAAGGCAATTTGGTGGGGATTAATACCGCCATTATTACCCGTTCTGGACGTTACGAAGGCTATTCTTTTGCTGTTCCTTCTAACTTAGTCAAAAAAGTCATGAGTGACTTGATTGAGTTTGGAGAGGTGCAGCGCGGTTTCTTGGGGGTTACTATTCGCGACATCTCGGATGAGATTGCCGATGAAAATGCCTTAGAATCAATGGATGGGGTTTACATTCAAGGCGTAGGCGAAGAAAGTGCAGCGGAAGAAGCAGGCTTGGAGCGCGGCGACGTGATTGTAAAAGTGAATGGTATTCCTGTCAAGAGTTCTCCTGAATTACAAGAGCAAGTTGGCTTGTTCCGTCCAGGCGAAAAAGTAGGCGTTATTTTCTTGCGCGGCGGCGAGCTCAAATCAACAGATGTAGTTTTGAAAAACAGCTCTAATACCACTAGTTTGGGTAAAAAACGCAGTGAAAAACGCTTGGCCTCTACAAAGACCTTGCTCAAAGACTTGGGCATCGAAGCACGCGACCTCACCACCAGCGAGTCTAGTGTGGCCGAAGGGATTATCATTACGAAAGTGATAAAAAATGGTTTGTTAGAACCTACCAACATGGAGTCTGACTTTATCATTACCTCTGTGAACGAAACGCCTGTTAATAATATAGAGGAGTTTAAAGCAGCTGTTGTAGAATCCGAAGGAACAGTTACGTTGGAAGGTTTTTACAAAGGCCAAGAAGAGCTCTTTACTTATATTTTTGACAAAGAACAATAGGTTGCGCTAGACGCTAACCACAAAAAAACAAGCCTAGATGGCTATAAATAGGCCAACAGTGTGTACCTTTGCCTATCAAGGAGCAACCTAATAGAACGTCCCGAACAGTTTCGGGACGTTTGTGTTGGTAGTCCGTTCTTGCTAGAGTAGTTCAAGTTCTGTCTTTTGAACCACTGCTACACCACTTTATCACCTCAACGTTTAGCTTATGTTCCCACGTCCATTGCTGTTCTTGATCCTACTCGTTGCTTTGTTGTCTGCTTGCGAAAAACGTTCAAGCATCTACATTAAGCGCATTGAAAATCAGACCAACAAGACCATCAGCTTCTATTTCTTAGGTAGCTATAACAGTCAAACCTACGGGGACACCGTCACTGTGATGCCTAATGAGGACAAGGAAATTCTTTACTTTGCAGAAGATAACAGCTTGGTTTACGGAGCACAGGGCTGCGTCGTCGTCAATAGTCGCATTGATATAGAAATTGACAGTAGTAGACAACTGCGCTTGCTCAAAGATCTCCGAAAAGAGGACGATTGGGATTTTGAAGAAATAGGAAGCGAACAGATTTGTTCCTTCATCATTACGGACGCTGATATTCAATAATTGCTAGAGGTTTTATGTGGAAATTGTTTGCCGCTGTGCTGCTGTGTTATGGCCTATTTTTGTATTGGCTACCGCCTACCAAAGTATCTTCCTTATGGGGAGACGGAGCTTCTGCGAATACGCTGCTGCTAGACAGCATTGTGCTGTACATCGACCAACACAGCGACTTGGCAGTAGAAGAAATGCATCGTACACGAATTCCTGCGAGCATTACCCTCAGCCAAGCCATTTTGGAATCACGCTTTGGTACTAGCCTGCTCGCACAGCACGCCAATAACCATTTTGGTATCAAATCCAATCCCCATTGGGATGGGGATGATCGCCACTGTACCTATAGCTACGAGTGGAGCAGCCGCCGCGAGGGGATGTATCCCGCTTTTTCTTGCTTTCGCCGTTATCCCAACATTGAAGCAGGCTATACGGGCCATTCCAATTTTTTGACCGACCGCCCCCGCTATGCGGGTTTGTTTGAATTGTCTCCGCTCGATTGGCGCGCTTGGGCAGAAGGTTTACAGGCCGCAGGTTATGCGACCGACCCCGAGTATGCCGCCAAACTCATCGACTTGGTAGAACGCTACAACTTACAGCGTTTCGATCAAGCCATTGCGCCACAAGCGCAACCCGCTACCTT
The DNA here is from genome assembly GCA_963837355.1 of uncultured Saprospiraceae bacterium. GTDB lineage: Bacteria > Bacteroidota > Bacteroidia > Chitinophagales > Saprospiraceae > Aureispira. The sequence continues at coordinate 681,380 of CAWIMY010000003.1, forward strand.
ACAACAACATTCACTAAGGGCCAAGCGCCCTTCTAATCCGTCTTCTATGCCACAGCAGTAAAAGACTTCTATAGTTTAAAATTACATTAAAATATGTCTAATCAAGAAAATAAAGTCGTTAAGACCAGCGATATTGTTTGCCGCATTGGCCTAGATGCCAAAAACGTACCCGTAAAAATTGAGTGGAAAGCACAAGATTCTCCCGATACGCCTGATTTCAAAGGCTCTAAAGCGATGTTATTAGCGCTTTTTGACGAGGAGTTTAGAGATACTTATAAGATTGATTTGTGGACAAGCGAGCTGCAAGTTGGAGAGATGAACAAGTTTATGTTCCAAACGCTCAAAGGATTGGCAGATACCTATTACCGCGCGACCAACAATGAGGCATTGGCCAATGATATGCGCAAGTTTGTGCAGTATTTTGGAGAGCAGGCCGAGGTGACCGCTAAAGAAGAATAGCTTTTTTGTACTGTTTTATGCTGGCGTTGCTTGCGCGTAGCCAGCATAAAACAGTTTTACAAAAAATTAGCCATTGATAAAAATCCAGTACATCAACAGTAAGATTAAGCCAATTCCAATAACGGAATACAAGGCTAGATTTTTGATTTGCGTCGTTTCCTCTTCTGTGGGAATTAACTCTTCTCGTGGCAACTGTGCCCGTTGTTCGAGTGTTTGTTCTTGACGCTCTTTCTTGCTTAATTTTCTTTCGTGGCTGCTCGCAGCGCCTCTATATTGCTTTCTTGACATGTGATATGGCTAATTAGTTCGACTAAAGAATAGTGCTAATACGGGTAAGGTTAGCTTGACAAATATAAGGGTTTGACTATAAATATAGGAACATGCGGTGCTTTTTTTATGGAGTCTTCTGAGATTGCAAAAATAAAAGCCCTCTTCGAACAACAAAATAAAAGCCGTGTTGTCTCTCTTTGGGAAGAATTTAGCGGGCATTGCCTTCTTTCTTTTACTTGTCCTAAACTTGTTTTAGGATTTATCCATACACTATGAATTTTAAGTTAGATAGAGATCTTGTTTTTTTTGATATAGAATCAACGGGCGCGGACGTGGTCAAAGATCGCATCATGCAAATTGCCCTCATCAAATACCCCAAAGAAGGTGGCGCTCCAATCGAGAAAGAGTTTTTAATGAATCCACAGTATCCCATCAAAGACGAAGCCTTGAAGGTACACGGTATTACGATTGACAAAGTGCGTAACCAGCCTACTTTTAAAGAATATGCGGAGGAACTCCACGCTTTTTTAGAAGGGGCCGACTTGGCGGGCTACAACTCCAACCGCTTTGACATTCCAATGTTGACAGAGGAATTTGGGCGCGTGGGCATTAGTTTCTCCATGCAAGGTCGCCGCTTGTTGGATGCCCTACAGATTTTTTACAAAATGGAACCGCGCACCCTCAAAGCCGCCTATAAATTTTACTGTGGTGAGCAATTGACGGATGCCCACGATGCCATGGCTGACACGCGTGCCACGGCAGCCGTTTTGTGGGGACAGATTCAAAAATACGACGGGGTTGATTATATCGATGGCGACGATAACGTGACCCCTGCCCCTGTTCAAAACAATATGCAAGCCCTGCATGACTTTATCAATGATAAAAATCAAGTAGATTTTACCAAGCGCTTTGTGCGCAATTCAGAAGGCGTTATTGTATTTAATTTTGGAGCCAATAAAGGCGAAGAAGCGTACAAAAACCCGCGCACCTTGCAGTGGATTATCAGCAAAGATTTTCCTAGCCAAGTCAAAGATATTGCCCGAGAAATTCTCAAAGGCACGTTAAAATAAGACCTTGTTTGTAGACCCCGATAGCACATCGGACATAAGAATTGTTAGTATTAGTATGAGTGATTCAATACACCCTTCCGTTCCCGCTCTTTGGTTTTCCTTTGTAGCGGACAACATCGAACACAGCCACACTGCCATGCCCGAAGCGTATCCTTTGGGAACCACTAAAGAGCAAGCCGACACCTGCGTTATGCTGGTGCAAGCGGGTCTAAAAACCGCTACCTCGGGAGCTTTGGCGGCCTACCTACACTACCAAGTGCCTGTTCCACAAGTGGGCGACATGGCTATTTTAACCAATTGGGAAGGCGAGGCCAAATGCCTCTTAAAGACGACCGAAGTGGACATCGTACCGTTTAATGAAATAGACGAGGATTATGCGATGAAAGAGGGCGAAGGTGACCAAAGTTTATCCTATTGGAAAAAGAAGCACTGGGAGTTTTTCTCCAAAGATCTGGCGAATTTTGGGGAACTTCCCGAAGACGACATGATGGTTATTTGTGAGGAGTTTGAGGTCATTTATCAATTGCCTTAACCCACTCCCCTCCTATTTTTTACCCCCGCGTTTTCTAGAGTTGAACTTCTCCCGCTTACGCGCTAAGCGCTTTTCTTGGGCGAGGTTGACTTTGGTATTTTTGAGTTTCTTGTCGTGATAGGCACCTTGAGACTGCTTTTCTATGTCTATGGCTGTCGTGGCATTTTTCTGCTGGTACTGGACTTTTTCAGCTTCGGTCAACACCTTGGAGTGTTCGAGTTGTTCGGGCAGTGGCAGGCGCGTCAATTGCTGTTGCATCAAGGCCTCAATAGCGGCCAAGTAGTCCAACTCTTGTGTCACGGCTACTTCATTGACCAACGTAATGGCAACGCCTTCGGCTTCGGCTCGCGCGGTGCGCCCTACGCGGTGAATGTAATTTTCGGGCTCATCAGGCGTATCTAAATTGATGACTTGTGTAATCCCGTCAAAATCTAAGCCCCGCGCCATCAAGTCCGTCGCAATCAAAATTCGCAATTGTCCTGTATCAAACTCCTCTACCATACGCAGGCGGTAGTTTTGAGATTTGTTAGAATGGATAACGCCAATGGGTTCTTGCAAATGCTCTTGTAGATGCTCTTGTAAGTGATCCGCGACTTTTTTAGTTGGGGCAAACAACAAAATCTTAGTCCATTCCTTCTCTTCTTGGAGCAAAAAATACAGCAAGTTGAGTTTTGTATTATAATTGGGCACCAAGTAGGCCAATTGAGTAACGCCATCTGCTGAGGTTCCCGAAGCGGCAATCGTCACTTTTTCGGGCTCGTAAAATACATTGTCGATAAGACGCTCCACTTCTTTGGTCATCGTGGCCGAAAATAAAATGTTTTGACGACGCTCGGGCAACAAATCAAACAAGTTTTTGAGCTGGGGCAAAAAGCCCAAATTGAGCATTTCATCCACTTCATCAATGACCAATTGCTTGATGGTCTTGAGCTTAATCGCGCGGCTGAGCGCCAAATCTACTAAACGCCCAGGAGTCGCCACCAAAATATCCATGCCTTCGGCCAGCACTTCCTTTTGCGTACTCATATTGACTCCTCCATAAGCTCCTTTGACTCGGATAGAAGCATAAGTAGTCAATTTCTCAATTTCTCCCACTACTTGTACGACCAACTCTCGTGTTGGCACCACAATCAACACCCGCGCGTGTTTTTGCTTCGAGAATTTGAGCTGTCGTAAAATCGGCAATAAATACGCAAAAGTCTTTCCTGTTCCTGTTTGTGCTACGCCTACGACATCCCGCCCAGACATAATCACTGGAAAAGCCTCCACCTGAATTGGAGTGGGGGTTTCTAGTTGTAAATCTTCTAGGGCGTTGAATAAAGCATTGTTGAGGTTGAGGTCTTGGAACGTCATAATAGTAGCTTACTTTTTTTTTGCAAAGGTACGCTTTTATTTTTTTGTTTGAAGCAGCAGCGCCCCCGCTTATTGCGCTCTATGGTTATAAACTCCCACAAGCAGTGCATTAAAACAGCAATAACGCTTCTATCTTCCTGTAGGTTCCTCCCCAACTTTATTAAAAGAGGACAATTCTTATAACTTTATCTTCCTTTTTTTCGTTATTTTGTAACAAAGATTCTGCTTGTTGTGGCTAGCCGCCATCGCAATACCACCACACCTTACCATTAAAACAAACAACTATTTAGCATGTCATACGAAGTTAGATTTGAAGGCAGTTACAGTTATGCCTCCCATAAAGCCCTCCAAAAAGCATTAGACAACATACGGATGTTCCTAGAGGAACAAGAAGAGGAAATCATAGAAACGTGGGAAGAATCCCATGAAGTAGAGGACGATATGGTACTTGTAAATATTGAGGTTGATTCTCCAGAAGATGATTTCCCTACCTATGAAATTATTGTAGAAATTCTTGCCCGCCATGCCGATACAGGAAGCGTTAAAGGCGCGCAGCAAGAATTTGCCGATGGCGACGTAGAAGTGTATGCCGCATCAGATTTTCAGGGGGATGAGGAGGAGTAATGTTCCTTTTTATAAAAGATCGACTTGAGCTTCTCACACCAAAACCACCACCATGCTCAACCAAGACTATTGGCAAACCCGTTATGAAGCCCAACAAACAGGCTGGGACACTGGCCAAATCACCCCGCCTCTAAAGCACTACGCTGATGGCTTAACCGATAAATCTATTCGCATTTTAATTCCTGGTTGTGGCAACGGCCACGAAGCCCGCTATTTGCACGAGCAAGGCTTTGAAAATGTCTATGTTTGTGATTGGGCAGCGGCTCCGTTGGACGCTTTAGCGAAAAGCTGTCCTGACTTTCCAAGTGCGCATTTACTACAAGGCGACTTTTTTGCCTTGGCAGTAGAAGACTTGGACTTGATTTTAGAACAAACCTTTTTTTGTGCCATTGATCCGAGCTTGCGGGCGCAGTATGCGCAGAAAACGGCTAGTCTGTTAAAGACAGGGGGCAAAGTGGTAGGCGTATTGTTCAATGAAAATTTGCAGTTGGGACGGCCTGGGCCACCCTTTGGAGGCAATGCCGAGGAATACCGAGGATACTTCGAGCCGCACTTTTCAAAGGTGGAGTTGCTCCCTTGCTACAATTCTATCCCACCACGAGCGGGCTCCGAGTTATTCCTACAATTAACAAAATAAGCCCTTCGCACGACCCTAGCCCACAACAATGGTTGAAAGTTCCTCTTTTTTTTAGTCAATTGGAGGAACTTTCAACTAAAAAATAATGCGTAAAGAAATTTTAAGATAGATTGGTGAAATCGATAAAGCGTTGAACTCTTTTTCAGACTTTTTGATGAAGTCTATGGAGTTGGAGAAAGGGCAATACCAATTTTTGGCACGGATTAAAGAACATCCCGACCTTTCCCAAAAAGAGTTATCCCAGCTTCTTTTGATAGATAAAACGACGACGGCAAAAGCGATCAATAAACTGGTCAAAAAAGGGTGCTGCATTCTACCTATCAAGAATAACTTAACTCAAGCGCAACAAAGCTTCCAATTCGTCCGTAGACAAATCGCCTAGCCACTGCTCCCCTAGCGCAACGCTGCGGTCGGCCAAGGCTTTTTTGCTCTGAATCATCGCATCTATTTTTTCCTCTAAGGTACCTTGGGTAATAAAACGATACACCTGCACATTTTTTTGTTGACCAATGCGGTACGCGCGATCCGTCGCTTGCGCTTCTACGGCAGGGTTCCACCACAAATCATAGTGAATCACATGGTTGGCCGCCGTTAAATTCAAGCCTGTTCCTGCTGCTTTGAGCGACAATAGGAAAATGCGCTCTTGTTTGTCGTTTTGAAACGCCTCTACCATCGCATCACGCTCGGCTCTAGAACAGCCGCCGTGCAAATACATCGGCTCTTTGCCAAAACGCTCCGTAATCCACCGTTTCATCAAGCGGCCCATTTTGCGGTATTGGGTGAATACCAATGTTTTTTCTTGCTGGCGGTCGATGCGCGTGAGCAAATCCATCAGCAATTGGCTCTTGCCTGAATACACGGGTTCGCTCCCCCCCGAACCAAGGTATTGGTAAGGATGGTTACAAACTTGTTTGAGAATACCCATGAGTTGGAGCAATAGACCTTGGCGTTTTTTGGGATTATCTTTGTGAATATTGAGCTCACGTATAAGGTCGTTGACCGTTTTTTGGTACAACTCCGATTGTCCAGGTTGCAAAGTAGCAAGATAATTTTGTTCTACCTTGTCGGGCAAATCTTGAATAATACTTTTATCGGATTTTAGGCGGCGTAAGATAAACGGAGCGGTGGCTCGTCTGAAAGCATCGAGGCGCTGCTGGTCGTTTTCTCGCTCAATGGGATTGCTGTAGCGCTCGGCAAATTCGACCATAGTACCCAAATAATTAGGATTGACAAAATCCATAATTGACCAATATTCCGCCAAGCGATTTTCTACAGGCGTACCACTCATAGCAATGTTTAAGTCAGCTTCTAGGGCTTTAATCGCCTCGGTTTGCCCCGCTTGTACGTTCTTAATCGCCTGTGCTTCGTCAATGACCAAGCAATACCAAGCGCGTTGATTGAGGCGATCGACTTCCATTCTGGCCACGCCATAAGTGGTCAGTACTATATCCGCGTCTTGGGGCATTTGGCGGTTGCTGCCGTGGTACGTTCCAGTTGTCAAGAGGGGGGCAAATTTCTTAATTTCTTTGCTCCAATTAGTCAATAGCGACGTAGGTACCACAATCAGTACTTGTTGCGCTTCTAGTCGGCCTTCTTCTTTGAATTTTAATAATAAACTAATGACTTGTAGGGTTTTACCCAAGCCCATATCATCGGCTATTAAGGAGCCTAAGCCCAGTTGAGCATTTTTATACATCCAAGCGTAGCCTACCTGTTGATAAGGCCGTAAGGTAGCTTTTAGCGTGGTGGGCGGCAGCACTTGAATGGGCTCTTGTAGGGCGGCCAACAAGGTTTTCACCCCTTCACTCACTTCTACCAAGTGTTCGCTATCGTATTGGCTAAGCGCTGCTTGCAACAATTGGTTGGCGGTGGCGACGGGTGGTATTTCTAGTTGTTTTAGGATCTTAGCCAGCTCATTCTCATTCAAATAAATATAGCGATTTTTATAAGACACCAAGCCACTTTTACGCTTCATCAATTTCAAGAATTCAACCGCTTCTATGGTCTCTTCCCCAACTACAACCGTCCATTCTACTTTTAATAAGCTTTTTAAATTGACAAAAGAAGGCTTTTTGCTGTTGGGTTGTTCAGTTGCACTAATGCTCAAGCCCAAGCGGGGTTTGGTAAGTCGCTGCAAAGAATAAGGCAAGACAATCGATAAATTGAGCATTTTTAGAATTGGCAAGACCTCAAAAAATACCCATTCAAATTCAGCAGGCGTATAAGGGGGCGTATGGGATTCCTTTTGAGTGAGAATAGGTTGTAAATCAGGATAATATTGCTCCAAACGCTGCAACTCCTGCAACACCGCCAACTGGTATGGTTTCTTATCGCGCTGCTTCATAAACCGCGCTAACGCTATCATGGGTGCTTCTTTATCCCCTCGGTTTTCTACTGCTATAGTAATATAAAATTGCCGTTCCTCTACCTCTTCTTGCTCCACTACCTTGAAAACAGGGGCATATTGGGCTTGACCCAAATAAAAAACCTGCAACCAAGCGCGTATACTCTTGGGCATGCTCTGTTCTTGGCTATGCTCAAACGGCGTTGGCTGTCCACTAAAAAAGCAATACGCCACCTTTTGTTGACTATTTGACCATTCTGGAATCCATTCCTTGCTGTGCTGCAAATAATAACTGGTCAGTAAATGACAGAGGTTCAAGAGTTGTTTCTCGCGGCGAAAACGTTGGAGCGGCTGGTTGTCTAACAACAACAAATCACTGGGCAATGAGGCCGCCAGCTGCTGTACCAATGTTCTGACAGTTTTGTTGACATTATAAGCGGGCAGCCACTGCATCAAAAAACCCGTTGGGCAAGCCAACAAATAGGGTAATAAAGCTTGTTCTTGCATCAATTTGAGGGAAAAACGATAAACAGTATGCAGCGCCACAAAAGCCTCGGGATACAAAGGCAAGGTTTTCAATTCTACCGTTTCTAACAAGCCAATACAGCGTTCCAAGGCTTGATCGGAAGCAAATAAAGGCGCGCTTTTGCCTTCGTTGAGGGCAAAGAGATTGACCAACTGGTGGTGGTTGTCAATGATGAGGGCAATGTCCTTGGTTTGTTGCAATTGCTGGTGCCAAACAGCATAATCCGCCCGATCGTAGGTTTGTTTTTGTTGGTACTTAATGGCCTTGCGCCAATAGCGCTGCATCTCTACTTTGAGGGAGCCATGATAGAACAAGGGTTGGTTGTCTAATAGGCGCAAGTATTCCTTCCATTGGTTATCAATGGTAGACCAATCGAGTTGGTGCAGCGCGCTGCTGTCATAAAGGCTGGTCTCGTTACTTGGGGCGGCTGTTTGTCGTTCTAATGTTGGAAATCCCTCTAGCTGTAGGACAGGTAATAGCACTCCTTCCTCTTCTAATGCCGTGACCAAGGGCGCGCCACGCAAATGAAAAAGCCAAAAAGGATCTTGATCGATCTGTTGCTGTATACCCAATAACACGGTAATCAAGTGCTTACAAGGCACTTTGCGCTGAGAACAGGAACAAGCCATGTTGTAATCCTCTAAGCCTGAGGGTAACAAAGGGGCTTGCTGGGCAGCGGGGCTTTGAAAAAAACCATCGGGAACTTGCTGGCTCAGCAGTTGACTGAGCGAGTGGGGTTCTTGGCGAAGATGCGCCACCCAAATCTGAAGCGATGCCGCCTGCCAAGTGGTTAGTTGCAATTGCTGTTGGTAGCGTTGCCCACCGTGATCGAGCACCTCCGCCTGTACCAAGCCCTTCTTTAACAACGTCAACTCCTGTAGAGCACCTTGCCCTAAATATTGGGCACCTTGCTCCCAAAGCGCTATGGCTGCGGGTTCTACTAAGGGGGCTATCCAAGCTTTTCCCCACCATGTTGGCGGTCTGTATTGCTGCTTCTCCATAGCTATAAAGATACGCTTTTTTGCTCATTCTTGGGTTCTATGATTTCATTATTGCACTCCAACAATTTGCTTGAAAAAGCTATTCCATAAAACAGCTTTTTTAGCTAACCTCTTCTCCATCAGCACTTATAAATCCTCCATAAAGAATCAAATACAGTCCTACCATACCAATAAAATTAAGCTGGCTTATATTTTGATGATATAAACACCTATACTGCTGTTAGTATCCCCTTAAAAAGGCATACCAAGGAACCAAAAATACGCTATTCTTGTAAGGTTAAAGCAGCTTATCCCCACTGTTTATTTTTTTAAAGTGGTCATGGATTAACCAGTTTATTTACTTCATTTAAAAGGCTACCTCCCTTTTAACTAATTTATTATGTATGTTCAATCGTTTGACTCTTAGCATTTTGATGCTCCTTTTATTACTTAGTGCCGCCCCAAAAACTGCTGACATTTACGACTTCACGGTACAGGACATTATTGGCAATAAGGTGTCTTTGTCTCGCTACAAAGGCAAGGTCTTATTAATTGTCAATGTCGCTTCTAATTGTACCAATACCCACCAGTACGAAGACCTTCAAAAGCTGTACGAAGAGTACGAAGCAGATGGATTTGTAGTATTGGGCTTTCCAGCCAATAACTTTCTCAACCAAGAGCCAGGCAGTGACGAGGAAATTAACCGCTTTTGTACCAGCCGTTATGGGGTGACCTTTCCGATGTTTTCTAAGATTTCTGTTAAAGGAAAAAACAAACACCCGCTATACGAGTACCTCACTTCTAAAAAGGAAAATGGCCGTTTTAATGCGCCGATCAAATGGAACTTTCAAAAGTTTTTAATTGGTAGAAACGGCAAAGTAGTTCGGTCATTTGAGCCCAAGGATGAAGTCAAAGATGCCGCCATCAAAGCGGCTATTCGCAAGCAAATCAAAGACTAAATACCAGTAGTTGACGAGACCTTCTCCTCACTAATTTTACAGGGTATTTCTCTCCATAGAGAAATGCCCTTTTTCTATTTGTAGCGGCTTCAAAAAACCTTAAAATTGGCTATTTTATGACATTTTTGGCACTAGCACTATTCGCTACCCGCTACTAACCCATGGAATAACCTCCATAAGAGGCACACTTGTTTTTTCCTTGATAGTAAATCACTTATAGGTATCCTAATACGTTACCTATTTTTGTTTCTTTTTCCTCTTCTCCCAAAAAAGGCAACTTTATTTTCTAAGACAAATTAAAACTTTTCTATCATGAAAATGTTATCACAGTAAGCAACACCTACTTCAATTATCCCGTAATTTACTCCTTTAAACTTTCCAACTTATGAAAACCATTTTTCTCGCTCTTACTGCTTGTTTGTTGTTGATGAGCAACAGCCCCAGCCCCGTCAGTGTCTACGACATTGAAGTCAAAGATATTATTGGCAACGACGTTTCTCTTTCGCGTTACCAAGGAAAGGTTTTATTAATTGTCAACGTCGCCTCCAAATGTGGCTTCACTAGACAATATGCCGATTTGCAAGCGCTTTACGAAGAATACCAACACGAAGATTTTGTGGTTCTTGGCTTTCCTGCCAACAATTTCATGAACCAAGAACCTGGCAGCAATGAAGAAATTAACCGCTTTTGCACTAGCAAATTTGGGGTCACCTTTCCGATGTTTTCCAAAATCTCTGTCAAGGGAAAAGACAAACACCCCTTGTATGAGTACTTGACTTCTAAGAAACTCAATGGCCGTAGCGATACACCTGTCAATTGGAATTTCCAGAAATTCTTAGTGGATAAAAATGGGAAAGTTCGCCAAGTGTTCAAACCCAGCGAACGTGTTAATAACAAAAAAATTAAGCGGTTGATCCGCCAACAAGTACGCCATTCCTAAACGCTTCTCTTTCTTCTAAAAATTTGTTCTAAAGGAAATAGAAGCTTATAAACGAGAGGCCTCTGCTAATAGCAGAACGGCCTCTTTTCTATATTATGTTGGTCAGCTTCTGTGTATTTTCTAAGCACATTGCTGCAAAATACTGGCGACAGAGTAATTGGTCGCGGGTTCTTCGTCTTGTAACTGCTTCATTTTTGCGTTGGTGTTTTCCAAATCTACCCGTAGGAGCAAATCATGGGGCAAGTTGAAACTGATGGCTATTTTTCGGGCAAGCGCAGGAGCCAAGGGGCGGGTACCTTTTATGTACTTGCGTAAATTAGAATCTTGTAAGCCCCAAATTCGCGCCAATTGTTTTTTAGATACTTTAGCAATGTCCTTGTAGAGTTGCATCCCGCGTTCGATAAAGTCGCCGACAGGAGGTACTTCTTCTTTGGTTCCGCTATTCAAGCTGTATTGAATCGTCACTTGTAACTGAAACAAGGCGTCTTCTAATTGTTTGGCGGTGCTGCGTGCTTCATACTCTTTTTTCAAAAGATCCCTTAACCCTTGCCGCTCTTGCTCCGTCACTTTACTGGGCGTAGTGGCACCAATTCGTCCTTCTAATGCTTCGTTTTCTGACATAGTCCAATAGATTTGTGTAGTTTATGAATTCCAGAGATAGGTTTCTAATAAGGCCTTTCCACCTACAGTATCAATAAATAACAAGTTATTACTCCAACGTCTAGCGTAGTATTTTTGCTCGTATAATGCGATCAATTTTTCTTCATTCGCAGGGTCTTCTTCTCCTACTTCAAAAAATAAAATCCCCTTATTATACGTTTCTCCTAACTCTAGACTTAACCAATAAGCGTAGGCGATTAAGCAGCCTGCTACACGCTCATACTGCTTGGAAGCGCCATAATTGTGCGGGGCAACTTCTATAAAAGGCATATAACACGCTGCGGGGGCCGCATTGTTGGGCGATGGCCGCAGTTGAAAAATTAAACAACCTTGAATTCCTGCTGAGTTTTCTAATTTCAAAGCGTAAGAAGACCAACCTTTAAGAAGACGTACTTGTTTGGCAAAGTTAAAATACCACCCTTCTTGCATCGAGGGCAGTTCTTCTATTGTTATAGTAGTAATAATAGCGTTTACCAGCGCGCCTGTCTCTCGCTCCGTTATAAATACCTGCATGATTAATAGTCCGTTTCTCTTCTATTTTACTAACAGTAAAAATACACTTTTAGTTTGTACATTTTGTATAATTTCTTTGTTTTTTAGACCTACTTTGATGATAGCCTTCTATATTAACGCAAGAATGACCTTTCTATTCGTTATCCGTTTTACCTTTGGCAACATATTCGCATTACAAGAACTAGTACGATCCTAGTTATTTTACATTCCACCAACTAACCAATCTATTCTATTATGAAATTGATAAGTCTATTCTTTTTGATGTGCTGTTTGAGTGCTACTCCTAGCTCTGTTCATGAGTTTACAATGGATAATATTGATGGCGAGCCTATAGCGCTGAGCACTTACAAAGGCAAAGTTTTATTGATCGTCAATACGGCGAGTCGTTGTGGTTTGACACCGCAGTATGAAGACTTGCAGAGTGTGTATGAAAAGTACAAAGAGCAGGATTTGGTCGTTTTGGGTTTTCCTGCCAATAACTTCATGGGACAAGAGCCAGGCACTAACCTAAAAATCAAGCAATTTTGTAAAGACAAATACGAAGTGACCTTTCCTATGTTTGCTAAGGTTTCGGTCAAAGGCAATGATCAACACCCGTTGTATGCTTATTTGACCTCCAAGGAGCAAAACGGAGCGGTTGATGCGCCTGTAGCGTGGAACTTTCAAAAGTTCTTGGTTGATCGCGATGGGAAAGTAATCGCTTCGATTGCCCCCAAAGACAAAGTAAGTGACGCCCGTATCTTGCGTTTGATTGAGAAGGCCTTGAAAAAATAAGCGTTTTCTCTTTTTCTATACCTAATTCTATAACAAGAGTCCTCCCGAAGTAACTTCGAGAGGACTCTTGTTTTTAGCTAAAAAACGTCGTTTGCTAGAATGCGTAATAAAGGCCGATGCGGTACTGCCAAGGAGAGGCATAAACAGGAATAGGGCCATTAGCAATTTGATTAAACCAAAGCGCATTGATCAACACTTCGGTCGTTACCGAAAAACCTTTCTCAAAAGAAGCGTTGAATCCTAGCCCTAAATTTACTGCCGGTACAAACTCTCGTTGTTTGCGTCCCCTAAAAAGCGCTACGGTATGGTTGAGGTATTCCCCTTCGACATGAAAATAAAACCCCTGCAACCCACGTACTTGAGGAAGGGGGCGAAGGTTGACGAAGACCCGTCCGCCAAAAACATTATCACCAATGTATCGGTTGCCGCTCAAGTAAGCCGTATAAATATAGGTCGCCCCAATTCCGACCCCCACGTGCCTATTTAACAAATACCCCACATAAGGCGAGGCATCCAAAAAAATAAAATTGCCAAACAGCGCACTAAAAGTAATTCCAATAAATAGGTTGTCCACATCAATGAGCCCTTTACGTGCTTCCATTATTGGTTGCTCGATACTATCAATGAGTATCTTGTCCATTACCTCGTCATCGATTTGTGCTTGTGCAAACGTACTCAGAGTCAAAAAGAGCGTCAAAAGGAAAAAATAGCGTTGCATATTGGTTATTTTTTTTCGGATAAAGCTCTTTCGCAAAAGGCGCTTCTTATAGAATTTTGCGTGGTGGGGCGCAATTTGTGTAGAAATTATCAATAAAACACGGCATTTGACCAACGGTTTTAAGAAACACTGCGTTTTAGGAATTAGAATTGAGTTTTAGTCTCCACAATTCATACCAAACCACCAAGTCCTAGCGTTAAATAGTTTTGGAAGTCTTGGTAAGAGGAAGGAGGCAAGAATAAATTGCTTTGTATAAATTCCAATTTAGGTTGGATGCCGATTACTGGGGCGGTTACGTTTCCCCCTTTGAGTCTGTTGAATTAGAAGTTGTCTTACTCTTTACCCAAATAACTTCTTTATTAGAATGATGAACAATTTGTCTGCATGAGATATTCTGCGAAAAATACCGATCAAGAGCTTGTACAGGGTTGCCGAAAGGGCAATCGACTGGCACAGAAGTTTTTGTACGAGCGTTACTTTGGTAAAATGCTCGGCATTGCGATGCGGTATACCAAACATCAGGAAGAAGCCATCGAAATTTTGAATGCGGCGTTCCTAAAAGTTTTTACAGGATTAGACAAATATCAGGACAACAACAACTTAGCGGGATGGATCGCCAAAATCGTCTTCAATAGTTCTATTGACCATGTACGCCGCCATACCAAGTACCGAAAAGTGATGAACTTTGAGGTAGAACAGGATTTGCCCGTACTAAACGATAGCATCAACCACCTTCAAGCAGAGGATTTATTCAAACTCATTCAGAAGTTGCCTACGGCTTCCCGTACTGTATTTTGTTTGTATGTAGTCGATGGCTACAAACACAAAGAAGTCGCCGAAATGCTGAACATTACAGTCGGAACCTCCAAATGGCACCTCGCTAATGCACGCAAAGAATTACAACGGATGATTCGCCAACAAGACCGCGAAGAACTGTTGGTGCGTGGTTACTAATTGGTACCAAGTTTGAAAAAAGAAACTCCTAATAAGAAGAAAGACTGAATGCGATGAATAAATTTTACAACAATGAAGATGATTTCCTGCGCGACAAGCTAGTAGACCACCAGTTTGATGCGCTACCACAAGCTTGGGAGCAAATGTCCGCACTTTTGGACAGCCAGCCCGTCGTGGCCAAGCGCTCTGCGGGCTATTATTGGTGGGGCATTCCAATTGCGGCGTTGCTTATTGGTGCAACAACTAGTATTTATTCTTATACGAACAAGAAAGCACTTATACTACCAGCTTCCACCACGGTTTCGACACCAATTGCCCTGCAACACCAACAGTTGAAACCCGCCACGCCACGGACTAAAGAAACCACAGGTTCTAGCGCCTCAACGATTGCTGCTACAAGAACCAGCAGCCAGCTGGAGCCAACGAGTACAGCGTCTCGCGGCAGTCAACAAGGCGCTCTGTCGGCAACCATCGCAGCGCGGTCTAGCAGCCAAAGCACGGCTAAAAAAGCAGCAACTAGAGCGGCAATACCTGCCCCAACTACTGCCCTGCCCAATGCCACAAGCACCAATACTACGAACAACAATCCTTCTACTACGCTTGCAAATAGCAATACTACACAGCAGTTATCGGTAGAAACACCCCCTATCACTACGCCAAAAGTGCTCTCCGAGGAGCAGCACCACATTAAGAAAAGACGAACAGAAATCATCTATCAATACTCTACTACCCCTTTACGTACCTTACAAGAAAAAAGACAAAAAGACTTAGGCACGTTTGGAATTCAAGAGGAAGTTAGTTTCAAGAAATCACCGTTGCAATTTGGGATTACGGTTGGTGGAAGTGCACAAATGCCCGCTATCAGCCCTAACAAAATGACCTTGCGTCCTGTCGTAGGCTTACATGCAGGCGTTAAGTTCGCCAAACGCCACCAGCTTCAATTAGGTGCCCAATACAAAAATTTAGCGGTTGATACCGATCAACCCACTCGCCAAGGCTTTGACAACGCGCTCAACGGCAGTGTAGAACGCATTAGCGCGCTGCATCTCGTGGAGCTCCCCTTGGTTTACAAACTATCCCCGCATCCTAAATACAACTTACAAGCAGGTGTCAAACCTGCTCTTGTAGTAGGTTTGAGTTCGGAAGCGAACAAAACAGCCCCTGTCAAAGTAAAAGAAGCAGGCATCGCCTCTTTTGACATTGGGGTCTTATTGGGAGCAGAGTATGTCTTCAATGAAAACTGGTCTTTGGGATTACAATATACGCTAGGGCTGATGAACATGAGCAAACAAGCGACGGCTTTGTCTAATCCCGCTCCTACGTCTCTTAATGATTTGGGATTAAGCAGAGAAAACGAAGTATTGGTACCATTGAACAGAGCTGCCAGTACTGATTTGCTAGGCGTTCCCCAGCAAATAAGAAACAGCGACTTACAATTGTTACTCAAATACAATTTCTAAGAACCTCTAGTGCTTCTTTCCGAAAAAAATAGCATTTTTGCACCACAACAGTTTTTCCAACACGGAGAAACTGTTGTTTTTTATTTCTACTTCATAAAATCTTGGTCAACCATGCAGCAGCAGTTTCGAGTTCCCACCCTATCCACCCTAGAAGCTCTCGTTCCAACGCTACTTCCCTATATAGAACGGCATAAGAAAGTCGCTTTTGTTGGAGAAATGGGCGCAGGGAAGACCACCCTCATTAAACTCCTCTGTGCGGCACTAGGAACACGCGACGTGGCCACTAGCCCTACTTTTGCTATTATCAATGTCTACAACACACCTACCGTTCCCATCCACCACATGGATCTTTATCGACTAAATTCCGAAGAAGAAGGAATTTCTATAGGGCTCTTGGAACTTTTTGACGATAATAGTTATTGTTTGATTGAATGGCCGCAAGTCATGGACGCTTATCTCCCCGAAGAAACACTTTGGATAACGATGGCGGTCAATGAACAAGACGAGCGGTTGCTACAGTTAGAAGCAGCTGTCGAATAAAAAAAATAAAAAAACGCGTTTTTTTTGCGTTTAAATTTTGCCCTTTGTTTGGGATGTTTTATATTTGCATTCGCTTCGAGGAAGTAATGGCCCATGGTGTAATTGGCAACACTCCGGTTTTTGGTACCGTCATTCAAGGTTCGAGTCCTTGTGGGCCAACCATTTTTTCTTCGCGTTCTTTCGATTTATCATCGAAAACAGCAAAGTGGAGTTACCTACCTACTTTGTAATTTTGGCCCATGGTGTAATTGGCAACACTCCGGTTTTTGGTACCGTCATTCAAGGTTCGAGTCCTTGTGGGCTAACAAAAAAAGTCTTTAGTCCTTCGTCGACTAGAGGCTTTTTTTTATGACTACTACTCTCCTTTCCTATTTCATTTCCCCACTAATAATGGACGTTTTTTTTGAGAATTGAGCGCTATAATTGCCCTATTGCAAATGACTTAGCGATTTTTTTGCAGCAAAAAATCGTGAAAAATTTTGAAATACAACAAAAGGACATAAATTTGTAAAAAACTTCTATTGCATATTCAATTAACCAACTGCATACGAATAGCAAGTCAAAGCACGTTTAGAATATTAGTAATCAGGGAGACACACTGCCAGGTCTTTTAACATTGATGTTGTCTCGACAAAACGAGCAATAAAAATAGTCCTTTAGTGGTACGAAATAGTATG
Organism: uncultured Saprospiraceae bacterium; assembly: GCA_963837355.1. Lineage (GTDB taxonomy): Bacteria > Bacteroidota > Bacteroidia > Chitinophagales > Saprospiraceae > Aureispira. The sequence continues at coordinate 698,370 of CAWIMY010000003.1, forward strand.
ACAGGGGCACCTTATTCACGCTGGGAACACGCTGGCATTATTGTCTAGGAGCGCCTGTATAGGGCGCAAGGTTTTCTTAGAAGTGTTTTACTGTTGGTCAGTAGGGCTTGAATAAAAAAACACCTGCTGGCATAATGGAATGGCATCCTTTCTCAAGCAATTGGGTACCAATAGGAATATTCCTATCAACGCCTTTTTAGATAACCTCCTTGATCGCCTACCTCGTAGTAACCAAACTAATAGCCTACTCGCCGCCTAGCCTCTGCCAACAGTCGTTGCTTGTTGAATACGCTATTTCTAACTTAAACCGTAAAGAAACACCTATTATGAATAAAGGAGACTTAATTGATAAAATTGCACAAAAAGCAGGTTTTAGAAAAGCGGATGCCGCCGCTGCTTTAGATGCCGTATTGGAATGTATTCAAGAGGCGTTAGAGCAAGGCGAAAAAGTAACACTAGTCAACTTCTGCACCCTTCACACTGCCTACCGCGCTCCTCGAAAAGGTGTCAATCCCTCTAACAATGACCCCGTAATGATTGGTGAAAAAGTCATGGTTAAATTCAAAGCAGGTAAATTGCTTTCGGATGCTGTCAACACCCCCAAACTCCTCAAGGAGCTCAAACCAAATTCTAAACCGCTTTAATTCCCCTAGAGGCAACTAACCTTCGTGTACTGCTCTAGCCATTTCGATCATCAATTCGGGCTGCTGCTCTAGAGCATTGCCAACAACAATTACATCTGCCCCAGCTCGAACATTCGCCCGCGCTTGCGCAGCGGTTCGAATACCGCCACCGACAATCAATGGAATGTCGGTGGCGGTTTTTACCGCATCAATCATCGTTGTACTAATCGGCTGCCGCGCGCCACTCCCCGCGTCCATATACAACAATTTTAGCCCCAGCATTTCACCTGCCATTGCCGTACAAACAGCAATACTGTCTTTGTTCGCAGGTATTGGAAACGTATTGGACATGTAAGAAACGGAAGTGGGTACGCCCCCATCTACCAAAATATAGCCCGTAGCAATAACTTCTAGGGGACTAATTTTGAGATAAGGGGCAATTTCTACCTGTTTGCCAATGAGCAATTCGGCGTTGCGCCCAGAGATGAGCGACAGCAACAACAAACCATCGGCTTTGTAACTCAACTGCCGTGAGCTGCCTGGAAATAAGATTACAGGAATGGTAGTTTGGGCTTTGATCGCGCTGATCATGTTGTCCAATTCGTTGTTAACCACCAAACTGCCCCCTACAAAAAAATAATCGACAGATGCTTGCTCTGCCAATGTCACTAGAGGCTCAATGCCCGATAACGCCAATTTATCGGGATCGATCAAAACGACAAAATTTTTCTTTCCCGCTCTTTTATCGGCTTGTAAATTGGTGTAAATCTGTTGGTCTTTCATAGTAATGGAAATAGCGGCATAGCGTAATGGATCAATCTAGCCCTCAAAAGTAGCGCTTTGTCTACAAATTACCCGTTCTCTCCTAAGCTTTGTCGAAATTTTTCGTTATTTTTAGTAACAAGGAAGCGGCATGTACTGCCTAAAATACGTTCTTCTATCATATTCTCGCCATAGCAGTCCCTACTAGATTTTTTTTTGCTGTAATAATCTAGGTTGGCTTATTTGTTGAACGAGTTTATACTAAGAAAACAACGATTACTTTTTCAAGATTTTATATACGCTTCAGGCTTGTAAGTACCTTTTTATACGTTTGTGAATTCTTCTAATTTCCAACCTAAGCAAACGCCTACTAATGGTTTACTGCCTTATCTTTTGGTAAGTAACAGTAGTTATGACTCTGATTTATTTTATTTTTCAATCACTTAACCATTTAAGTTATGCGTTTATTCTTATTTATTTCTGCGCTTGTCGCTTTTGCATTAATTGCTTGCGATAAAGCCACCAACGACACAGAAGAAAAGACAGGAACAGTCGAGTTGGTTTTTAAAGCCCGTTATGACGGTGCGCCCCTTCTTATGTATACCGATATTAGCACGGGGTTGTCCGTTCATCCAAAAACATTGACTTTCAAAAAGCTGGAATTTTTCATTTCCAAAGTCATAGCAACAAAAGGAGACGATCTGTTAGATCTACTGGAGGTAGGCTACGTTACCTTTACCAACCTCACAGATGCAACAGGAGCCGAAACAGGGTACAAAGTGACCATTACCGATGTTCCTGTGGGCACTTACAGCAAATTACAATATGGAGTGGGTCTTCCTGATGCCGTCAACAATACCGAACCTGGTGATTATAGCGATTCTAGTAACCCTTTATCACTAGGAGCCAATTACTGGGCAAGCTGGAACAGCTATATTTTCTGTAAAATTGAAGGCGATGCTAGCTTGACCGATACGACTAGTGCTGGTTTCTTGTACCACGCTGGCGTTAATGGCATGTACCAAACGCGTTCTTTTGATAAGGAATTTACTGTTGATGCCGATGCTAGCACGGAGGTGATTTTTCATTTACACGCACAAGATTTATTCTTCCAAGCGGGACAAGAAATTGATGTCCTCAATGAGAATTCAACCCACTCTGGCGCTGCTGGAAGTACCGCTTACATCCTAGCGGAAAGAGCCATCACTAACTTGGCAGATGCCTTGCACGTTCACTAGAGGCTTTTTTGCCCCAGTTCAATCTTAGACCTCCAAATCTATTCGTATGTATTACAAATTATTCACGGTTTCTCTAGTCTTAGTTGTTAGTGTGTTTGCTTGTCGCCCAACAGAACCACTAGACGTGGATGACGGAGTAGACCTGACCGATATTGCTTACAACACTACTAATTACACGGTGACGCCTCCACAGGGTTTTCCAGCAATGGATATTCCTGCGGATAATCCCATGACAGAAGAGGGCATTCGCTTAGGGCGGCATTTGTTTTACGACCCTATTCTATCACTCGATTCTACGATTTCTTGTGAAAGTTGTCACAAACAGGATAAAGCGTTTACCGATGGTGTCGCTTTTTCTACGGGAATCGATGGCTTGGTAGGCAAGCGCAGCTCCATGTCCTTGATTAATGTCGGGTATAACTGGGTGCGCGGCCGCCAGCACAATTTTATGTGGGATGGCCGCTTTGCGACGCTGGAAGAGCAAGTGATCGATGGACCAATTATTGACCCTGTAGAAATGGCCAATACTCGCGCTAATGTAGAGCGCAGCTTGCGCAATCATCCAACCTATCCTAGAATGTTTCGCGAGGCGTTTGGTATTGCCAACAGCAATGACCTCACCTTAGAAATGGTAGGCAAAGCCATTGCACAGTTCATGCGGACGCTCAATTCGGCGCGCTCTAGGTATGACCAAGATGCTTGGGACAGCTTTGTGTATCTCTCCGCCCAAGAAGTGCGGGGAATGGATTTATTCATCGGAGATGCAGCGGGCTCGCCTAGTTCCAAAGATGGAGAGTGTGCCCACTGTCACAGCTTTTCGACTAACAAAGCGTTGTTTGCGCGCAATGAGTATTCTAATAATGGCTTAGATCCCGCGACGAACTTGACGGATTTTTTGGATTATGGATTGGGTGGGATAACTGGTAATGCTCCTGAAAATGGCACTTTCCGAGAAGTGAGCTTGCGCAACATTGCCTTGACCGCTCCTTATATGCACGACGGGCGTTTTGCTACCTTGGAAGAAGTACTAGACCACTACGTGTCAGACGTTCACCCTGCGCCCAATTTGGCATCTGAGTTGAGTACAGCGACGACTTTATCACAATTAACACAAAACGACAAAGAGGACATTATTGCCTTCTTACATGCGTTGACCGATACGAGCTATATCCATAAAGAAGAATGGAAGAGTCCATTTAATTAGGAGTAGCTTGGTATCAAACTTGTTATTCTTTAACATCCCGTGCTAGGCGTAGAACCCTAGTGCGGGATGTTCTGTTTTAGAATAGATTTTATTTACTTTTGCTAATTATTTCAACGAAGCGTTGTATCGCTTCCACTTAACCATTGTACTTGTGTCTTCTTCTCTCCCGCTCTCTTTGCTTCTTACCTGTATGGTTCTTTTTAGCGCTTGTGTCAATACCTCCAACACGACAACGCCAACAACAACGACCACTGATGCCACTACAACCACCCAAGATGGTCGCCAAGTCGTCATCCGTCAAGCCGGGCAACTTCAAGTAGTTGAACCCGACACCATCCGATTAACGCCTAATCCTTATTCGTCTTTGGTAGACATAGACACGCGCTTTGGGACGATGAAAGTAGAACTATTTTTTGAGGCACAAGGACACCGAGAAAATTTCATTAAATTAGCCAAAGAAGCCTACTACGACAGCTTGCTTTTTCACCGTGTTATCAAGGGATTTATGGCGCAAGGTGGCGATCCCAATTCCAAAAATGCACCTTTGGGCACCCGCTTGGGCAGTGGTAGTTCAGGTTATCAACAGCCCGCCGAAATTGGGCAACATTATTACCACATCAAAGGCGCTTTGGCTGCCGCAAGACAGCCTGATGAAACCAACCCCGAAAAAGCCTCTTCGGGGAGTCAATTTTATATTGTACAAGGCAGCAGCGTCGCCCCTATACAGTTGGATAAAAACGAGCGAGAATACGACATGGTGTATACCGAAAAACAACGGCAATTGTATTATCAATTGGGTGGAGCCCCTCAATTGGATATGGAGTACACGGTTTTTGGACGCGTGTACGAAGGGTTTGAAGTGATTGACAGCATCTGTACACACCCCACGGATGCGTATGCACGGCCTAAGGAAAATTTGGCGATGGTCGTCCGAATTGTACGAGAGTAAGTAAAAAAAAGTCAGGACGGCGATTTCCAGACACCGCCCTAACTGTCTTACAAAAGTAACTAAAAACACTGCCAAAAAGCCGTTGCACAGTCAACCATACTTCTTCTCTGTGCAGGGCTTGCTTTCAGCAGTAGCTTGGGTACCCCTTAGGGATGTACGTGAAATTCGGTCGTATCCATCGCCTCTTCGCCGTTGTGGTTGGAGACGCTGGTCATCATCGCGTAGTCGGCATGCATGGTAGCAGTGACCACTACATAGGTGTCTATTGCGTGGCTCGTGCCATGCTCATGCCCGCCCAAGCTCAACACATCCCTACTCATTGTTTTATTCGTTACCGTAATAGAATAATTGTGTAATTCATCGTCGTCCAAAAAGGTAACTTTTACAGGAACCGTATCCCCTGAGTTGTAGGTCATGCCCTCCATAGGTTGGGTCACCTGTATGCTCGGCTGGCTGATGTGGTCATGGTCGTCATCGTGGTTGTCCTCTTTTTGACAAGCGGTAAACGCAATAACAAATAGCAATAAACTGGTAAAAATGATGGTATTTTTCATGATCTTATTGAGAATATAGAGAAGCCTATGGCTTCTTTAAAAAAATGTTTTTAGAATAAATAATTAACCTGTGCCATCAAACGGGCTTCGTTGTGTACTTGCCCACTGGCCAGCTCTTGCCAAAGCGGCTGTTGATACTCTACCCCAACTTGTATGTTTTTGAAATAGACGTTGCAACTCACGGTAGCCAACAGCTGGGTGCCGCCTGAGTAAACGCGGTCGTAGCCTCTGTTTTTGTTGCGGGCTAGCTGTTCTACTTGCAGACCTGCTTGCGGAGCAAATGTCCAATTCTTAGCTTTAAATACCCCAAAGCCCACTAAACTAGTGCTCCACTGGTTGCCCAATTGGTAGCCCTCGGCATTAGTCATGTTTATTTGGTAAGTACTGCCAAGATTGATCCCCCATTTTGGGCGGCGCAAGGTATAAGCCCCCGACAATACAAAGCTCCAAGCTCCTGTGCCCAACTGAAACGCGACTGGAAGCGGCACTTTATCACTATCTACGGCACGGTGTGCCCCTGTTGGTGCCTGTAGCCCGCCCCCCAACATAAGATTGTGTTGGGTTTGAGCATTAGAATCCAACCGCGCAGTGTTGTACACTTGATAAAAAGCCAACAAAGAAACATCTCCCAACCCATTTAATTGAGTAGAAGCATCGTCTGCTGCTTGCTGCAAATTAATTTTGTAGGGAATAAAAGCCATTATTTGCACCCTAGGATGCGGATAAATACGCGTCTGTAGACTTAGACTATAATAAGCATCTCGCGTAGGCTGCCCACTTAGGCCATCATGCCCATTAAGTGTGCCCAGAGTACTATAACGCCCCATTAAACCAATATAATGCTTGTGAAAATTCGGAAAGAGGCCATTCTGGAAATTGCCTATAACAGGGCAACCTCCATCACAGGCCCACAATTGATAGGGCAGTATACTGAGCAATACGCACAGCATCCCCCACCAAAATTGGCGTTGTTGCATGGTTGTCGTTTTTACGAAAACAAAGGAACACGTTGTGAATACAACGGTTGATAAGAAATTTAGCTGTGGATAGTACCGTTTAGACGCCGAGGCGGGTCTAATAGCTCTTCTATGGCCAAGCGGTCGCATAGAGTGGCAGGTCTACCAATAGTAGTGGTAGCGATAGGCCGTATAGAAACACGGGTCGCTTCCCACCAATTGGGTAAGGGTTGTAAGAGCCCAATCAACGGTTGTAGGCTTATTTCTTTTAGAGAAGTATTTTTCTTATTGGGAGCATTTTCGGTATGCTCCTCTTGGGCGGCCAACATGGTTTTGAGGTGGCATTTTCCATTACATTTGAGCGCGGGTTTAGCCTTGTTGACACAGTATTTTTCGGTAATTTGCTCCTTTTGGAAGGCGTAATAAGCGCATACGATGCCCTGATAGCCTGCTTGCAGGCCAATTAGGATCATAAATAGTATGCAAATTACTGTTCTCATCCTATAAAGGTAAGCCTTTTGTCCAAAGGTACCACTATTCTTTCACGAGTTTTTACCAAAAATATCCCATGCTGCGTTTTACTGTTTTTATCTTATTTTTCTATTATAATGCTTGTTCTACCCCAACCCGCCTTGCTTCTTCCCCATCGGGGCTACCCAGTGTGCCGCCCCCATTGGGCAGCGATAGCGCCTATTGGCATCAGGAAGAATTTGTACAGACCGTACTCCTCAAAGGGTTGCACTCCGTTCATTTCGCGCCTTACGTGGATAGTTTTTGCCTATTCGCTTACGCGGAATCCAAGGAAAATATAAAGGCTCAATTTGAAGGGCTAGTAGGCCTCGGCGATCTCAACGGAGACCAGCACCCCGACTCTGTGTATACGCTTACGGCTTTTGACTGTTCTGACTATTATATAGGTGCTTATTATTTTACCGATACGAGTTTACCGCGCCTACTAACTGATTCAGAGTGCTGCCACCCCGAGAATATTTTTGCCATGGGCGATATTGACGAAGATGGGTTACAAGAAATTGCGCAGTTTTATTCCTCTTGTGCTAGCCGCTACAAATCCATGTTGTACTGGACGCTTAAAGACGGCTCTTGGCAGCAATTTGGACGCAGTACCTTTTGTTTAAACGAGACCTACGATCCCTACCGCAATTTTTCTCAACGCTATCGAAAACTAGCCAAAGGAGTCGTAGAAGTCTTGGAAATCTCGGATGAAGATGCCGAAGAGAACCTAACAACAGAGTGGCTACGGCTCGAAATAAAATAAAGGAGCGCACCTATTGGCGTTTTAATACTAACAACCAACCAATAGGCGCGCCCTCTATACACAACTACAAACTTTCTTCCATCGCTGCAATTCCACCAAATTCCAAGACAGGATCAGGCTGGTTGCGCAACAAGTCTTCTAAGTTTTCACGAGCGCGAATCAGATGTGCTTGGCCTTGGTGTACTAAGACTTCCGCAGGGCGGTAGCGGCTGTTGTAATTGGAAGCCATCGAAAAGCAGTACGCCCCTGCATTTTTGAAACCAATGATGTCGCCCGCTTTAATTTCACTGAGACGGCGGTTCCAACCAAACGTATCCGTTTCACAAATATAGCCGACCACCGTGTAAATTTTGGGTTTGCCCAAGGGATTGGATACGTTGACCATGTCGTGGTGGGCACCATAAAACATCGGACGAATGAAATGATTGAAACCCGTATCCAAGCCTGCAAAAACAGTAGAAGTAGTTTGTTTCACCACATTGGTGGTCGCCAGAAACGTGCCTGCCTCGCTCACTAGGTATTTCCCTGGTTCAAAAACCAAGGTCAAGTCCTTGCCCGTCTCTTCACAAAAAGCCGTGAATTGCTCGGTAATCATCTGCCCAAACTGTTCCATATCCGTCTCCATGTCGTGGGCTTTGTATTTTACTTTGAACCCTGACCCAAAATCTAAGTATTCTAAATCGTCAAACGCGCGCGCAGCATCAAACAACAATTTAGCAGCGTGTCCGAATACATCCACATCCAAAATATCGGAGCCCGTGTGCATGTGTACCCCTTCTATCCGCATATTCAGGGTCTTCACTAAGCGGTGTACCAAAGGCATTTGATGGATAGAAATACCAAATTTAGAATCAATGTGTCCTACCGAAATATTGCTGTTGCCCCCTGCCATAATGTGCGGATTGATCCGCACACAAAAAGCCTTGCCCGCATGGTGCAAGCCCATGTATTCCAGCGTTTCAATGTTATCAATATTGATTCGTACGCCGAGCTCTATGGCCGCTTCTAATTCTTCGATGGAGACAGAATTGGGCGTATACATGATTTCTTGGGGGGCAAAACCTGCTTTTATTCCTAGTAAAATCTCTTGATAAGAGACCGCGTCTAGACCTGCTCCAAGTTGTTGAAGCAAGCGCAGCACCGAGATGTTGGTCAACGCCTTGCACGCATAGTGAATCTTAACGTTAGAAACGCCGCGCAAGGCGTGGCGCATGGTTTGGTATTGCTGCTGGATGCGCGCCGCATCGTAGACAAATAAAGGGGTGCCGTAGGTCTCGGCTAAGGCAACGGCGCTTAGTCCGCCGATCTCAAATTGTGCTGTTTCTTCGTTAAAAAGCATGGTGTAGTGCTGATTGCGTGATAAAAATAAGTTAAAAACAAAAAAAGCGATTGACCCTACTTGGATCAATCGCTTATAAACTATGGTACTTCCGTTGTTTATCGTGGCTTTAGATGACCGTCCAATAGGAGTTGGTAGAAACATACTTCTGTTTCTTACACCCCTTACATAGCTCCGCCTTTTGGCTTACCTTAGCGGCAGCACAGTCAATAAATAGCGCGTTATGTGTGGAACTGGTCATAGAACGAATATAGGACTTTTGGGCTAGTTCTAAAATTTTCACCCCGCAATTTTTTATTTTTTAAGCAGAACAGCAGCGGAGTTTGGTCGTATGCCTAGGATGTTTTACCTTTCTTTTTAAAGAAGTTTTTTCAGTAACTTCAACAAAAAACAGGCGATTTGGCGAAAGCGAACGCCCCTATCCATCCTTTAAATTTTAGTTCTTATGTGGCGGTATTTGTTATTGATTGGTCTGTTGTGGAGTAGTGGAAAAAGTGTTGGGGCACAAAGTAAATTAGAAGTGGCGCTGACCAGTTTGGAACAAGACCCTGAATTAAAACACGCGTCGATTAGTTTTTGTGCGATTGACATTAAGAACAACCGTATTTATGCGGAGCGCAACGCGGACAAAGCCCTAACGCCTGCCTCTTCTATGAAAGTGATTACCACAGGAGCCGCCTTGGCTACCTTGGGTAGCGATTATACCTTTAATACCTATTTAGAATACAGCGGCAGTATCAGCGGCGGTACCTTGCGCGGCAATTTATACTTGCGCGGAATGGGCGACCCCTGCTTGGCCTCCCCCATTATGGAAGGCGTGCTGGATAGAGCGGGCTTGATGGCCAAATTTGTCGCGGCAGTACAGAAGGCGGGCATTCAGCGCATCGAAGGCTCAGTTATTGGCGATGGCAGTTATTTTGAAGATCAAGTAGTGGTTCCCACTTGGCAGTGGGGCGATGTAGGCAACCATTATGGAACAGGCGTGAGCGGCCTCAATTATTACGATAACCTTTACTACATTTATTTTGATAGAACCAATACCTTTGGTGCAACGCCTGAGGTCTCCTATACCGATCCCGTTATTCCAGGGTTAGAACTGGACAACCGCGTAACCCAAGCAGGCAGCAGTACAGGCGATAATGCCTATGTTTTTTCTGCGCCATTTGGTCAACAGGCGATTATTCGGGGAACCATCCCCAAAGGAAGTGGTCTTTTTGACATCAAAGGGGCCACGCCTGATCCTACACTGCTAGCCGCCCACGAATTGCGCGAAGCCTTGATTAGTAAAAACATCAGCGTGGCTAAACGCCCAACAACCCAGCGTCAATTCAAGCGCCAAGAGTCTCGCCGTATCATCCTGACGCATCGCTCGCCCCAACTCAGTGCTATTTGCAAACACACCAACGAAGACAGCCGCAATATGTATTGCGAAGCCCTCCTCAAAGCAATGGGCGCAAAAGTAAAGGGAGCAGGAACGACCGACAACGGCATCGCAGTAGTAATGGACTTGTGGCGCGCACGCGGCTTGGACTTAGAAGGCTTTTTTATGAAGGATGGTTGTGGCCTATCGGCGCGCAATGGTGTGAGTGCCAAAACCTTTGCCGCGATTATGCGCAAAATGTACTTGGACAAAGCGAGTTTTGGTGATTTTTACAACCAATTGGCCATTGCTGGCCGTTCGGGCACCTTACGCAATGTCGGGCGCAATTCGCTCGCCGAAAATAACGTGCGCGCCAAAAGTGGCTCCATGAACCGCATTCGCAGCTACACAGGATATGTGACCACTAAAAGCGGTCAATTATTATCCTTTAGTATTTTGGTCAATAACTACTCTTGCTCGGGGTACCGAATGCGCAAAAAACTAGAAACCTTGCTCATTGCTCTAGCAGAAACCAGCTAAGCAATCAAGAAAACACCTCTAAACGCAGGCTTCTTCCTCTGAACCCATTTCTTCCCCGTTAGGGCCAAATTCACAAGTGCTAAACAACAGCCCCAAGGAACGGAAAGCGGTTGTATTAAGTAGTAACACGGTAATAATGCCAAACAAAGGCACAGCCAAGATAGCACCTGTCACGCCCCAAATAAAGTTGCCCACAATTACTACTAAAATGGTAAAGAAGGGATGTACTTTGACACGGTCGCCTACAACATAAGGTTGCAAAATATAGCTTTCAATAAATTGACCTACTCCAAACGTTAACATGATACCAATTAATACTGAAGTATCGCCAGAAGTAAGGTAACCAAAAATCATCGCTAGCGTAAAGCCCATAATATTTCCCACATAAGGAATCAAGGTCAATAAAGCGGCAATAATGCTAATCAAAATAAAGTTATCTACCCCTGAAATACCCAAGCCAATGCTGTACAAAACCGATAAAGCACCCATTAGGGTAAAGACACCCACCAAATATTGCGGGGCAATATCGGCCGATTTAGTAATGGTTTCACGAACGGTTTCATGATCTTTATTAGGTGAAATTCGGAAGGCAAATTTCTTGAAGCGCGCTCGATAATTCAACAGAAAGAAAATATAAATCATCACCAATAACCAATTGGCTAAGAAGCCACTGATGGATCCCAACCAAGTCGCGACTATGGAACTAGGGTTAAAATCAGCGCTAGTTATGTTGTCCAACGTTGGGGTTAAGTCTTCCTCGTTCAAGGGTGTGCGGTCGGCTACAAATTGGCGCAGTTGAATCAATTTTGGCTGCATATTCTTTTTGATAACTGGCCATTTGTCTACAAACACCTTAGACTGGTACCCCAAGAGCGACGCAAAGCCTACCGAAATCAAAAAGATAAGAAGCGTACACAAAAAAGCCCCCAAGGCTCTTTTCAAGCCCAGTTCTTCCAGTTTCTTGGACAAGGGCAACACCACTAGTGCCAAGACCAATGCCATGGTGAACGGAATTAAAAATGCCTTAGTCTGGTATAGTGCTAGCACTAAAAAGTAAAATCCTATAAATCCAACAACGATTTTTCCGTAATCTGCTAAACCTTTTTTCATAGTGTGTGGGGTACCCTCCTCGATTTCTGCTACTTATTTAGGAGAGGTGGTTAGTGGATGGGTGCTATAAAACAATAGCAGACCTATACAACACTGTTAGGGCTGCTATTGTTCTTATTATAATTATAAACCCCTAGGCTACTCGCCGTCTACATAATCTTGCAAATATTGAAAATGAGGGCCAATTGTCCTGCTTTGGCAATACTCGCTCGCTCTAACATACCCGTGTCTTTGAGACCCAACAACTCCTCTATGACCTGTCCGCCAAACTGCTCTCCAAACGATTTAGACGCATCTTTGGGCAACTCATTGGGTAAATTATCAATCGTCATCATATCAATGGTGCTCTCTTGATAAGGCTGTACCGCCGCTCTCGCAACAGGATCGTAGCCAAACACAGGGTTGTCAATCGTTGTCGCATACAACGTCGAGGGAATAGACGATACAGGCGCAATGTCACAGGTAACATCCGCAATGACTTGAATCTTAAAATCCTCCTGTGCCATCTCTTCAGCCGTGAAGAAAGCAGGCGCTTCGTTGGCCCAATAAATGCCATTGACCATCAAATCGGCCACCTTGGTATACGGAGCAAAAATAGATTTAAAACGGTCGGGGTGCTGAAAAAACTCTTGCAATTCAAAGGCTTTGCCTTCCTCTTTGGGCGCGGCATAGTCGTCGCAATCGAGCTGGGTATAGACGGCCTCGTCGTAGCTGTTGTTCAAAAAGGCTTGCGGCTTGACACGGCGAATGTTCATGTGGTCGAGCACTTCTACCGCGCCATTGGCTACGCGGCCTGTTCCTGTAACCACGATTTTCATGGCGGGCAAGTGCAGGGATTGATAATAAGCGATGGCAGCGGCATAGTCGTCGTATTGGTACATTTGCTCCAGCTCAAACGCGCCTGTGCGGTTGCCGTAGGTCATCATGCCGTTGTGCGCGCCCACAATTCCCGCGAAGCGACCAAACGCAATTACGCGCTGCTGCTTGGTATTCGTTAGGACTTCGTAGTCAATTAGCGTGATGTTTTTCTTTAGAATTTCTTGTAGCAACTCGCGGTTGTAGGGCTGCTTTTTGAAGGTGTGCGAGAAGAAAAAGTAAGTTTTATCGGCAATCAATTGCTCTTTGGGGACTTCCTTGATGCCCATCAACACATCGCGGTCGCTTAGGTCTTCCTGTAGCTTAATGCCTACATCTTCGTATTTAAAATCAGGGATACAGCGCCCTTTGGAGGGTTGCACCACCAAATCTAGGTCGTATTTTTCTTGTAAGGCCACACATTGTTCAGGTGTAAACAGTACACGGGCATCGGGCGGCGTTTTGCCTTCTCGGATGATTCCTATTTTCATTCGTTTTTATTTTAATTTAGTACAGCGAAGTTATTCGCCTATAGGTAAGGAATATTCAACATTATTACGAATAAATGAGCACTTTTCTAAGAACAGCGCACCACTCGCCTCCCCCAACAAAAAACTTTTTGGCACTTCCAAAAAAAATAAACGGCTGGGAACTTTTATACCGCCAAAGAAGTTATACCTTTGTGTCCCTTCGAGGGCGGCCTCAAAACCGCTTCAACAAGGATACCACTTACCACAAACGGGGCTGACTGGAATCGACAGCATTGAACGTTTTGTAAGTAAGCATGTCGAGACAGGTGTGATTATCTCGTAAAACATAGTACATAACAACTTTGAAATGGCAATAACAACAGTTATGCTATGGCTGCCTAGTTCTAAGAACTAGACTCCATTGTGGCCTGCGCTTGACACCTAATACACAGCGTAGCTCACATCAATCAACCTTTAGGTTAGTTCGGCAAGCGTTTCTCCGTATTGTCTGGCGAATGAAGAAGAGGATAGAATTAACATGCGTGGGTCAGCAGACCTGTGTTGGTTCGAAATCCGATTGCTGGCTAAACATGTAGAAAGCTTATGAATGCATTGACTGGACGAGAGTTCGAATCTCTCCAGCTCCACTAGCAACTTATTAGCGCCCACTTGATTGGATCGAGTGGGCGCTTTTTTTTGTTCCTTTAGCAGGGCTAAATAATTACTAACATCTTGGAGACGAAAGGCTGGAGAAACAACGTCCCTCTACAAGTCCGATTGATTATTGACCCCCGTAATTTGCTTCATGGTATTAAAAAATGCTTGGGCACAATCTTCGTCCGTTACGATTTTCTTGTAAAACTCTACATCCAATTTTCTTTGCTCGCGCAAGACATCCATTACCATTTTTTCAAGGGCTATGTCTCTGTTTTGCGCATCGGGATTATCCCGCACTTTTGATTTGAAATCAGGATGGGCTTCTAGTCTTTCTCCATACGATTTCAACCTTATGCGTTGTTCCTCTGGCGTAGCTTTCCATCCGTGAAACCATTTTTCATTAAAACTATCGACAATTTGCTGGAGGGTATCCGTTTCTTCGTCGCCTCCATGCGCGCCTCTTGGATTAGCGTTTTGAGGATTCAAGGCCGTCTCTGTTTCATCCAATCCAATACTTTGATTTAATTTCAAGCGTTCTAGTCCATACGTGGACAAATCAACGGAATCTAACAATTCATCCAATGCCGCTTTATTGGGATCAACAATAATAAGTTTGGGGATTAAAAATTTCAAAAACCAGAAAAGTTGTTCCCATCTGACCATTGTATTATAAGATATAATCGCTGCCATTTGGCCATAGATTTTTACAAATTGTTTGGCTTTGATTTTAAAATCTACCTTTTCCTCTTCTTCTAATTCCAGTAGGGTATTAAACCGATTGGCGGCCACATCTATAATGGGACTTAGCTCTTGAGCATCTACCCCATCAAAATACTTTTCTACAAAGTCCACTACTTCCAACCATTCATAGACTCCTAACTCATCTAAGTTTCCTTTGAGTTCGTGTAAAACGTTTACATCGGTTGCTTCACTCAAAGAAGTGGCGGTATAAAAATCATCAAAGGCGGCTTTGATATCCTCTATAGTATTGAAAAAATCCAGTACAAATAAATCCTCTGTTTTCTTCCCCAATTTATTCGCGGAGCGGTTCAATCGAGACAATGCCTGAACAGCCGACACCCCTTGTAGCTTCTTATCCACATACATAGTACATAGTTTGGGCTGGTCAAACCCTGTTAAATACTTATTGGCTACTACCAAAATTCGGGGCGGTATATCAAATGTAATGCTGAAGTCTTTCGGTATTGAGTTGCCAAAAGAACCAAGCAATAGCTCGATTGTGCCAACTATCTTTTTTAGAAAAGGATAGCGTCTTACGCACCAATCGGCTCACTCTAGCTCTAATAGTAGCATTAAATCCTTCAATATAGTAGGTCAGTTTTTTACTGGTTTTGTGCTGTGAAGCAGGAATAATAGCTTCATAAGCTTTTAGGTAGTCCGTTTCAAAACGGCAATCTCGTAAACAGACAGGAATCTTTTTCCAAAGCTTTTTAGCATCTCTTTGACTTCGTCCACCAATATGATGGGCGATAACAAGTCGATGTTTTATATCATAAACGAGCCAAATCCAACGCTTTCGCTTTTTATTTCGAACAAAAGACCACAGCTCATCTGCTTGTAATCGAAAGACTTGTAACTCTTTGAGCTCGGCTGCCACCTGACTAGTTATCCCTAAGTCTCTTGGCGTTTGCTGCCACTCTTGCTTGGCAAAAGCAGACAGCCAGGTCAAACTAACTTGGAAAATACGACTAATCGCCCGTAAGGACAACCGTTCCTTTAACGCCCTTCTTATCAACTCCTTGAGAGCCGATGGTTTTGTATGCTTATTCCCTGTTACAAACTGCCTATAACAGCTTTTACACTGATGATTTTGTTTTCCATAGTAAGTATGGCCATTCTTTTTTATATTTGTACTCGAGCAACTCGGGCAAGATAGATGCATAATTTGATTGTTTTGTCACTACCAAATTAGCACTCTTTCCGAGTTGTTCCTTTTTTTGACCTACTTTTAGCATTACATCTGACTCTCTGCCCTGCCCCTACATAGGTTTTTGGGTGTTAGTTGGTAAATGGGCTTGCTTTTTCAATTTTTTATAGTTATCTTAACCCTGATAAAAAAATCTATGGGGTTGGTAGCGCATCTCTTAAACGCTATTATCCTGTTCACATTTCACACTAGACGAATTCTCATGAAAATCAACATCAAGGCTAAAGACTTTTCCGACAAGGAAAAATTAGAAAAAACCCTAAGCAATAAGCTCAAAAAGCCCATGAATTTTTTGGCAGCTCATGTAGGCACGGCACTTCCCTTCTATTATGAAGTCGGTTATTTTGAATCGGGCGCAGGCTTTTTATCCATAGGAGAAGCCAAGGAACTGCACCGCCTCTTCAAGACCCAGCGCACCAAAGGCAATGGGGAGGAAGGTAAGATTGATAAGAAGAAAGTAGCAATGGGGCAAGTAAAGGTCAATAGGGATGGCATTTATGAGTTTTTGGTAGAGGCAGGGCAGATGAAAAAGATGGAAGCCAAAGGGGTGATCAAAAGCATTAAAATGCTAAAGCAATCCATCGGAGAGTTTGTAATTTTGAAAGGTGCCCCTGTAGAAACGATGCCAGAAGAGCAGCTGGAGCAGGAGGAAATACCCGTTGTAGAAGGCCAACAAGACGGTGAGAACAACGCGGTAGGTCTTTCTAAAAAATTAGAAAGCCAGCTCGATCGCTTGGAAGACAACCTTACCAAAATACTAGCCGTTGTTTACAAAAAACCAAAAGAGGCCTTACAGGCCAACTTAGACAAGTTCAAAAAGCACCTAGCTACGTGGAAGAAAGAAAACGCCGATAATACGGCCGCCTTAGAGCGCATCGAAACAATTTCCAACGATTTGACTGCTATAGAACAACGCCTGACAGAACGTCCTGAGGAGCCGCAAAAAGCCATATCGCCCCAGCAGCGCGAAAAAATCAATGAAAATTTAGTAGAGTTAAGTACCCGTGCGGAGGGACTTTTGGAAGAACTAAGCGCTTTAATAGCATAACGTACCCTTTTTCCCAACCTATTTAAACAAACAATACTATGCCTACGAATAAACGCGTAAAAAAAATAAACGCCCAACTCAACAAAATAGAACAAGTCGTTGAAAAATATGAAAAAGCCTTTGCCCAGGCAGGTGGAGCGACAGAAGAAGAGCAGCAAATTATAGCCAATTTACGCGAAAAAATACAGCGCGGCCATCAACAGGTAGCGGAATTGGCTCCTGAGTTGCTTGATGATAGACTCCATGAAACACAGGCTGTTAATGAAGAGACCGAAAGCGACCCTCCTGTTTTAGAAAAACATAAAGGTTCCTATAACTATGCTGAGTTTGCAGCAGATTTATTTAGGAGAGGAAGTGCAGATACCAATAAGATTGATCCTAATGATGTGCAGCAAGGTTTTTTGGGGGATTGCTATTTTTTGGCCGCGATTGCCTCGGTAGCCAGAGCTGATCCTAGTGCTCTAGAAAAACTAATCAAGGACAATGGCAATGGCACCTACGACGTTACGCTATATGTGGATAGAGGGTTTTTAGGCTTTGGAAGAGCTCCTAAAGTGATTACCGTAAGCCCAGAGTTTCCACTCCAAGCAGATGGCACCCCTGCTTATGCTAGAGGCGGCGATAGAGAACTTTGGGTCATGTTATTAGAAAAAGCTTACGCACAACACAACGGCAGTTTTGAAGCTATAAAAGGTGGTCGAGTTGATTTGGGAATTGGAGTCATTACTGGAACCGATGCAACCTCTTATGCTACTAAAGACTACAGCGAAGCGGACATTCTAGCCATGCTAACAGAAGCGCTTAATGATAATAAACCAGTGGTAGCGGATAGTAAAGATATTCCCGACGATAATACTGAAAAAGCGCTATTAGCCAAATCATTAGACATTATTGAGGGACATTCTTATCCCGTAAAAGCGGTGAATGGGAACAATATTTCTTTGCAAAACCCTTGGTCTAATGCTTCTGGTAACCGTGATATTACCATTTCTGTTTCCGATTTTAGAAAGTATTACAATGACTTTAACATTCAGTAACCGCATTTTATGGGGGATCCTTGTTATCCTCCTCACTATTCTTACTCAATCTTGCAATTCTAATCAACCAATGGATAATAATAATAAAACGCCAAATAAAACTACTATCATTACTTCGGGCACCATGGGGGAACTCAATGGCCACCGTGTCGGCTGCGATGTTGTTCATGCAGAGGGAACATATACCTTAAATGGAGAAGAGAAAAAGGGAATAACAGCTATGCTCTCTCCCGCTCCTCGCGAATGGATAACCGTAGGTGCTGGTAGTGAAATAACAGTCGAAGGTTCTACTTGGCGCGTCGTCAAAATAGAAGATAAGGATGTTTATTTGGAAGAAATAGCCCAATAGCTTTTGTAGAAGAAGACGGCAGCGATACGCCTACTGCTGCTGAAAAGGATCAGCAAGGCGTTGTTGTCCAACTCTATTCTAGCGATGACCATACCGCCCCCAATTTATTGGGAGCCCATAAGTAGTGCACCTACTTAATAGCAAAAAGCCCCTTTCCATATTGGTAGAAAGGGGCTTTTTAGATGCGTTTTTGAGCGAATTATAGACTATTTTTTCGTCATATCTACCAACCATTTACCGTCTGTTTTGACTAGGTACATGGTTTGTTCTGCTTCTGTACCTGGGTTACAACAGTAGGTGCAAGTTGCGTTGTCTCCGTTTTCTACACATTTGAGGGTAGTTTTGTCATAAGCTTTTTGGGCCACTGCTGCCATCTCTTTCATTTGTACTTTTTGCTCGTCTGTCAAGCTGCCCATCAACGTTTTCATTTGCGTCTCCATTTCGTTGATTGATTCCGCAGAACTAGCGGTTGTGCTAGCGCGCAATTTGTCAAAGTCTATGTTTTCGATGTCGCTGCTTAATAAAATAACGTTGTTGGCAACAGTATCAGGGGTTTCGTTTTTGGCTTCTCCACCACAGGCAACTACAGCACCAAATAAAGAAACGATTACTAATAATTGTAGGATTGTCTTAAGCATGATTTTTGTTTTTTATGTTAAAAGTTTAAATATTTATTCAATCTAGCCAATATAGGCTAAAAGTAAGCAACTCCTTGATTTTTAGTCTTCTTTTTATTAATTTTTTTACTCTTTTCTCTTTTCTGTGGGCTTTTATTCCCTGCAAGCTGTCACAAAAAATCCTTCCAAAGAGTAACCATTCTTTGGAAGGATTTGAAATAACTACTAAGCTTTTAGTTTTTTGTAGCTTATTGATCTTGGCTAACAACAGGCACTTCACCTACGGAGTTGACTTCCGTATATACCTCTTCCAATTTGGTTAGGCTCGGCGACTCGGCGACTTCTTGTCCCAAGCGCAAGATGTTTTGTACTTTCTGGTCGAGAGCAGTAACCAAGTCTTGTCTTTTTTTAATAAATACGTCTTGGACAACGGTTTCTTGATCGGCTTCTAATTGCTGCACAGTCGCTTTTAGTTGCTCCATTTTTTGCGTCAATTCCTCTATTTGGGCATTTTGGCGGACAATGGTTGCTTCTAATTGTTCCGCATCTGTTTCAGTAAGCAGGGACAAGATTTGTTTTACCCGTTGATACAATTTCCAGAGGCTACTTAGGGCCTCTTTCTGTTTTCTGGCCGCTTCTAGTAAGGCTTCGCCTTTGGCTCGGTCTATGGTTAAGTCTTGAATGGCTCTTTCTGTCTCCTCTATTTTATCAATCAGCGCTTGCTTTCTTTCCTGAATACTGTTGTATACCTCTTTAGAAGATAAGTAGGTTTTCTTGAATAGCGTTAAGGCAGTCACAATACCTGATAGGGCCGCGATAAGTAGAAGCAGTTCTGCTATCATGCTGTTAAAGGCCGTATTGGCGGCACTGCTATCGCTGGCATTTTCAAAGTTTTCGTAATGGGTCTTAAACTTCTTATAGCTTTGTTTGACTTGTTTGCAGTTCTTAACCAAATTTTTAATGGATCCCATAGACGCTAAATCGCCTAACAAGAGACCATTAGATTCTGTATACAAAGTCCACACCTCTCCAGCTAAGTCCTTGAGGTCGTTGAGCAATTTCAACACCTTCATTTTATCAACACTCACTTGCTCCCCTGAAATTTCCTCATGTAGGGTATTGAGTGTTTGGTCTTGCGTTTGCAATGCTTTTAACCCCTTGGCTACGTCAGGTGTTTTGAAAACCACCAAATCACCAATAGGCTCTTTGTACAAGACTACCGCTGTTGGAGGATTAAACCAAAGGATAAGCTGGTTGAGTAAGCCTTCTACGGGCACCAACTCATTGTTAGGTTTATAAATAATCAAACTCGTTTTGATCTGCTCTACTTCTTCTTCCTTGCTTTTTAGTTTTTTTTCTAAGGCCGCAATCTCTTTTTCTAAGGCTTTGTAGACCTTTTGCTGTTTAATCCAATTTTGTTTTACTTGTTCAAAAAAGGCATGTTCTTCTACCGTGTATTGTAGTTGAGGATTGTAAGTAGCTTGGTACTCCACTAACTCCTGTACATAGCGGCCTGTTTCTACCCTTCTTTGTTGCAAAAGTGCCATTCTAACTTGTGGACTTTCTCGTCGGGTAGTATTGCTCATTTGGCGTACCTGCCTAGCCATGACTCGAGTTACTTGTCGATTGTTTCCTCTAGCGACTGAGCCGCCTAGGGTCTGTATTCCTTTTCTAATCATGATTAAGCGATGTTGTTTAGTTGTTCTTGAATAGTGGCTAATTGCTGCATGGTTCGCGCCATAGCGGTCAAGTCACCTTGGTTGCTGTCAGCCGCTAATTGTTGTTGCAAGGCTTTGCTGCGGCTTAATAAGGGTTTAAGTTTTGGCCATGTTTTGATGGTGTTTTGCAGCAACTCTTTGGCGGCTACCAGTTCGTCTGGAAACTGAGATTGTTTTCCTTTTACAAAACTACTCCATCGTTTGTAATGCTCTTTGAGGTTTTCTAGGTTGGTCTCAATAAGCTCGACTTCTAGGAGTTCTCCCTTTTCGATACTGCTGTAAAACAGTTCTATGTCTTTTCCAAGCTTGGTGTACAACCGCTCTTCTTCGGCTTTATTGCCTTCCTCATCGCCTTGGCCTTCTTTGGCTGCTTGGCGCTTATCAAAGTAGGCTTGCCATTTTTGATAAATTTTCTGCCACGTTTCGGCTTCTTTTCCGACTATGAGTGTAGCGGCTTCAGGCGCAATGGAGTCTGCCCAATCGCCTACCAAGTGCTTGAGGCGACGGATAACTTGCTGGTATTGAATTTGTAAAGCTTGTTTTTCCTCCCCGCTAGTCGTCGCGACTTTTTCTTTTATTCGGTTGGATAAGGTGTGGTACTTCTGTAGCTCGCGGCCCAAGGTAGACAAGTCGTCGGTAGCCTGCTCTGCTCCATCGGTTTCTTGTGTACTATCCTCTACGGCACTTAAATCGTCCACGACTTCTAGAAAAACCTTGGGTTTAAATTTTTTCAACTCCTTTTTGATGGGCTTTAAGAGCTTGTCATCGGTGAGTTTTCCTTTGGCAGGCACCAAGTAAACGTGGATGGCTTTGCCTACG
The DNA here is from genome assembly GCA_963837355.1 of uncultured Saprospiraceae bacterium. Taxonomy (GTDB): domain Bacteria; phylum Bacteroidota; class Bacteroidia; order Chitinophagales; family Saprospiraceae; genus Aureispira. Next base: position 719,799 of record CAWIMY010000003.1, read on the forward strand.
GCAACCACCTTACATTCGCCATAAGAAAAGTCTTTCAAGGTCATGGTATCATGTCCGTTGAGTTCTGTTTTCCATTTGTTGATAGCGCCAAGGTATAGGAGCGGCTGCTCTTCTAGTTCTTGTGGTTTGGCGTTTTTCCAAGGTAAATGCGTCCCTGCAATCAAAGCAAAGCCAATAGGTTCTGGTGCGCCTACCAACTCTTCCCAGCTGCTTTTTAGGATTTTTTGATAGCCGTTGTAATCTATTTTAGATAGACTATCAATTTTTTTGAGCTTGTTTTCCATGTAGTGATTAGTGATTTCTTATCAAAAAATAACGGTATTTTTTCCGTACTTTAAATTAGGAATTTATCCGTACTTCTGCTAGTCAGAGCTGACTATTTGAGATAAAAAAGATATTTTTTTCACTAACACCCTAGTTTTTTTAGGTATAAATTCGAAAAAGCTGTTGGACAACCTACTTGTTGCGTTGCTCTGTTTCCGGCCTCCCATGCCCTACTCCTCCTCCAAAAACCACAGCCAATAATCGGCATCCTGTTCCCAATCTGCTTGGCACAATTCGTACAATAATTGCTCGTCTTTATTAGGCACGCGCTGCATTCCCAAGCGTTCGGCCACTGCTTGGCTGGGCAAGTTGGTGGTCAGGCAACGAATGCGCACGTATTGGAGGCGTTGGGTGGCAAACGCCATCGAAATCAATTGGCGGCAAGCCGTAGTGGCGTAGCCCTTGCCCGTGTAGGCCTCGCCCAACCAGTAGGCCAGTTCGGCACTTTGATCAGTAAAACGGCCGCTGTGTAGGTTGGCCAATCCAACCAGTTCTCCGCGCTCCGTCCACAACTCATAAATGTGTGCCCCCAAATAAATATCCAAGGACGCATACTTTTGCACATACGCTTTGGCGGTTTCTAGACACGTAATGTCTTTTAAGTGGGGCATCCACGGCTCCAAATGGGCGCGGTTGTTTTCCAAAACGGCTAGCCAGAGATGGGCATGGGCAGTAGTGGCGCGTTGGAGGTAGAGCATGGGAACAATAAGGGATTTGGTGAAGCAATTTTCTAAAATAAGCATATTTTCCCACATCTAAACAAAAAGCCGCTGCCCCCAAGCGGGGACAGCGGAAAATCCTAAAAACTACTTAAAAACTAGTCGTTATAAACTCTTGACAATGGCCAAATCGAAGGGATCGGTATCGTCTTTCATCACACCGCGTACTTCATCTGGAATTCTCTTTTCTACTCGCTCAACGTATTCTGCTAAGGCCATAAGCACATTTTGTAGTTGTGTTAACTGCTGAATGCTTTCCTTATTCGTTTTATCGTGCTGCATTTGTAGGGCTATTTCTTTTAAGGCCTGTTTTGTTACTTGTCGTACAAAAAAGCGCCCTTTGGAAGCGGGCAGCCCCAAGCTTCCCAGCAGGGCATACAATTCACTGCTTACCAGTTGTCCATCGACATCAAAATCATTGGGATTAAATTGGACGTAGGCTTTGGTGATTGATTTCTGACCAGTATTAGTACTACCGATATAAGAAGGCTGAAGGCCTTTGAACTCTCCGACCAAGTATTTTCCTACCGCTTTCCACTCTTCTAACAAAATAGCATCCACTTGTTTTTGTGCGCGCTTCAATTCTTCTAGGACATGCTCCTGCCCTTTTTGTGCCCACTCGTCTAGGGTAAGGGATTGGCTTTTGGCGGCTTCTTCCAGTTCCTCTTCTAAGTACTTCAAAATCTCATCAAATTGCCCCAAAATAATTTCTGCTTCTTGCAAATAGACAGCCGCTGCTGCTTGCATCTCTATCGACTTTTCCAACAGCTCATGCTTAATCCAAGTATCGTCAAAAGGATCTTTATCATCGTAAGCGACGTGCTTCTTTTTTAGATGATGTTCATACTTTGGGAAATACTTTTTCCAAGTACTGGAATACGCTTCCTTCTCATGTTTCAAGGTTTTAATCAATTTGACGACCCAATCTTCTAGCTTCTTTCGCGTGTATTTTACTTCCTTCTCGCCTTTCTTATTTTCTAATGGATCGTCTCCTTTGGGCTGATAGGCCAACAAACTCATACAGCGGTTGTAGACTTTTTTGATGTCCATTCCTAGACTGTCCTTCCCTTTCCCCAAGAACAAGGGGACATCAGAACCCCGCTCTTCTTTTTTAAGCACCTGATCTTCCGAGGGATCCAGTTCTTGTGTATGCTTCAATCCTTTCTTGATGCTGCTTCCTAAACTTCTATTGCTTTTATCACTCATGATGGTCTGTTTTTAGAGGTTGTTAATTTGTGCCAATGCTTTTTCTACGCCCTTACTCAGGCGCGCTACTCTGGCCGAATCATTGGCCGCCGTAGCCGCTTCCAGCGCGGTATTGGCTTTGTGGTAGCGCTGCAAAAGCGGCTGGTAAACGGCCCACTCTTTGTCTAGCGATTCCATCTCTGCGGTGACGGTTGCCAATTCTTCAGGGTATTGGCTGTCTTTGCCTGCTACAAAAGCTTTCCAGCTGGCGACATGGGTGTGTAGGTTTTGTAAATTGGTGTCGATGACACTGGGGTCTAAATCATAGCCGTTTTCAATACCTGTAAAAAACTGCTCTAAATCTTCCAAGGTCTTGGTGTAGAGGTTTTCTTCTTGGAGTTTCTGCCCTTCTACATCCTCGCTTTTTCCTTCTTTGGCCGCTTGTCTTTTTTCAAAATAAGCATTCCATTTCTGGTAAATCTTCTGCCAAGTGAGCGCTGGTTCTCCTTGAATAAGTTCGTCGGCCTGAGGCAAAATGTCCTCTGTCCAGCTGGCGCACAAATGTTTGAGGCGGCTCAAGATTTGTTTGTACTTGATTTGCAACTGCTGGCGCTTGGCAGGATCGGCGCCTTCCATCGCTTTTTTGATTTTGTTGGTCATCCCGTGGTACTCCTGCAATTCCTTTCCCAACTCGTTGAACTCCTCCACTAGATTGCCGTCTTCCTCTACCACTACTTCTGCGGCACTCATTTCCACAGCCCCCAAATCAGCAACCACTTCCAAAAATACTTTGGGTTTGAATTTCTTCAACACTTTTTTGATGGCTTTGAGGTGTTTTTCATCGGTCACCTTTCCTTTGGCAGGAGCCAAATAGACGTGTACATCTTTGCCTACCTGAACCGCTTTGCACATTCCGTAGGAGTAGTTGGTCAATTCTAACTCCTGACTGCTGTTTAGCTCGGTTTTCCATTTGGTCAAGGGACCCAAGTACAACAAAGGCTGTTCTTCTTTCTCCTGAGGCGTGGCATTTTTCCAAGGTAATTTGCCGCCTTCTACCAAGGCAAACCCAACCGCTTCGCCTGCTCCGATGAGCTCTGCCCAATTGCTTTTCAGCAATTTTTGGTAGCCCGTGTAGTTCAGTTTTCCTACACTGTCTAAATTTTTCAGCTTACTTTCCATACTTCGATTGTTTTTTTGTGGTGTGATAAAGTTCCATCTGTTTGGCGCTTTCCTTTAGAACCCTCTTCTTCTAAAATTTAGTATAGGCTCTAAGCTATTTTCAGAAAACTTTATTGTGTTTATGACTTTTTTTAGACATTTTAAAATAGATCTAAATTCTTAAAAATCAAGTTACTAACAAGTAAGATCACCACTTATTTAAAAAATAATTTTTTTAGGCAATTTTTTATTTTTTGGTTTAGTACACAAAAAAGCCTTCCCAAAATAAATTTCTTTGAAAGGCTTGTATAAAAATACGCAACTAAAAGTTGTCTTAGAAATAAGACCAGCCGTTAGGGGATTCCTGTTGAGTCACGAGTCGTTGGTAGCTGGGGTCGTAGATTTTGGAGATGGTAAACGTCCCGCGCATTGTCCAGCTGTCGTTCTCCCACTCTCCATTTTCCGACCGCTTTTTTTCGGTGGTTTGCGATTGGATCAACGCGTGCCCCCAAAACAACCACTTGCCCTTGATTTTTTGTACCAAAAACATCCTCACGGGATCTCGGTGCAGTAGCCGCGCATCGGATTTATCATAAAAAGAAAACAACTGCCCCTCGACTTCCTCTAGGGTAATGGGATTGATTTGATGCCGCTCCAAATCGAGTACAGCAGCGGGAAAGCCCTGCGTTTCGCTTAGCAATAAGGTATCGTTGATTTCTATAAAACTGCCCATCGGTTGGTTATTTGAAGAAGAAAAGAAGTTGTTTTACAAATAGCTTGTTCAAAAAATCACTCTTGTATATTAATCCAGTCTAGTAATTCCGCTTTGAGCGCTTCGTAATCTTCTAGCGTCAGTCCATATTGTTTGAGGTACTGAAAATCCTGCTCCATCCCGCTCCAAAACTCCAATTTCGAGTCAAACGCCGCCCACGACTGTTGGTAATGCTCCAAGGCCTTGGTTTGCTGCTGTTGCACCAGTTGGCAATGCCCCAAATTGCGGTGCGCAAAGTCGGTCAAGCCCAATTCCAAGGCCCGCTCCAAGTAATCCGTTGCTTTTTCCAGCTCCCCCGTCGTTAGGTACAAATACCCAATGTTGTTGTTGTAGGTTTCGTGGTCGCGGTCGCGGCCCAAGCCGCGTTGGTAGGTCTGCACCGCCAAGTCCGTTTGTCCATTTTCATAATAAACGACCCCTAAATTATTCAGCGCTCTTGCATTGTAGGAGTTGCGTTCTAGGCAGGCTTTGTAGGCGGCAATGGCGGCGGCATAGTCGCCCAATTGGCTATACAAATTACCTAAACGGAAATACGCGTAATCATTTTCGGGGTCAATGGCCAAGCTTTTTTGGTAATACTCTAGTGCAATATGTAGAGAACCCTTGCTGCTGTAGACATTGCCTATCAACACCAACGCATCGCTGTTTTCGGGCTCTATCTTCAAGGCTTTTTCGTAGCTGTTGAGGGCTTTTCCCCATTTTTGGGTTTGTTGGTACAGACGGCCGAGTTCGATGTGTGGCTCTGTTTGATCGGGCTTCTCTTGGACGTTCTTTTTGAGCAGCGCCGTGGCTTCTTTTTCGTTGATTTGAATGGCTTGGATTAGGGCAGTTTGCGCGGCGTCCCATTCGTGGAGTTGGCGGTGTAGGCGCGAGGCTTTGAGGTGCCATTGGGTGTTGTGGGATTCTAAGTGGATTAAATCTTGGAGGATGGTTTGGGCTTTTTTGGGTTGGTTTTGGGTTTGGTAGAGGTGTAAGAGGTCTGTTCTGGCTTCTAAATCTTTGGGATTGATTTGAATAGCTTGTTGGTAAGTGTGGATCGCTTGGTCGAATGCTCCCTTGTTTTTATAAGCGACTCCCATGTTGTAAAATGCCTCATAAAAGTCAGGCTTGATTTCAATAGCTTCTTTGTAGGTGCTGATGGCCTTGTCGAACTCTCCTTTGTTACCATAAGCCACTCCCATATTATTGAAGGCCTCGTAAAAGTCAGGTTTTACTTCAATAGCTTGTTGATAGGCCTGAATGGCGTTATCCAACTCCCCTTTGTTTTTATAGGCAATTCCCATGTTATGAAAAGACTCATATTTATCAGGCTTTATAGCAACAACTTGTTGGTAGACTTGAATCGCTTTGTCGAACTCCCCCTTAGTTTTGTAAGCGATGCCTATGTTGTTGAGTGCTTCGTGATAATTAGGGTTTATTTCAATAACTTGCTGGTAAGCTTGAATTGCGCTGTCTAGTTTTCCTTCTTTCTGATAAGCGATTCCCAAATTATAATAGGCATCTTGGAAGTCAGGTTGGAGTTGAATGGCTCGTTGAAAGGCTTGGATTGCCCTGTTAAAGTTTCCTTTTTCTTGATAAGCGACTCCTAGGTTATTAAATGCTTCATGAAAGTCAGGTTGGAGATTAATGGTTTGTTGATAAGCTTGAATCGCTTTATCGAATGCTTTTTCATCAGCATAAGCAACGCCCATATTATTAAACGCTTTGTGAAAGTCAGGCTTGACTTCAATAGCTTGTTGATAGGCTCGAATTGCGTTATCCAACTCTCTCTTATTATAGTAAACGATTCCCAAATTATAATAGGCCTCGTGGTAGTCGGTTTTAATGGTAATGGCCTGTTGGTAAGCTTGGATGGCTTTATCGGATTCTCCTATTTCCTCTTTTAATCTTCCCAGCTGCATATAAATCTCCACAGCGTGTTCATCCAACTGCAACGCCTTCAACAAAACTTCCTCTGCGGCTTTATATTCTTTCTTAACAAAATACTCCTTAAACTCCTCCAAATACAGCTGAATTGTCCCACCAAACTCATCCGACAACTCGCCTTTCCCTGCCTTCTCATAAGCAAACGCCACCACCTCGCGCGACACGTCCCCGTTCTCCAACCACACTTCTGCCAGCTCTGCATAATACTCCCAAGACTCGCGATCAATTTGCTGCTCCAACTGGATCTCCCCTTCTTTTGTCAAATCCTCCAAATATTGCGCGATGTTGGCAAACTTCGCGGCAAAGGAACTGCGGTGTATGCGCTGGCTGCGCTCCTCAAACAAGAGGTTCTCCCCTGCCGAGTATTGGGGCATGTCCTCCAGCAGCGTCTTTTCTAAATAAAAATCTCTAAAAATATCTTTGCTGAAGGCTTCAGGCAATTCGGTTTTCCAATGCTCCATGAGGTAGTGAAAGCCGTCTACAAATTTATTGGCCCACTCCTCAAAATTGGGATTGTTAACATTGATGCGGGAGAGGACGGGTAAAATATACTTGGTGCGGTATTGATTCTCGTGCTGGGTATAGGGATGGTTGATGATGTTGTCAATGAGGTCGGCACAGCCCTTCATGTTTTGGCTGTTGGCGGCCATAATGACCACGTTGGCATCGGGCAAATGCAGGTTGCAAATCCCTGAATAATCATTGATGCCCGTGCGGCTGTCGATGAGAATGTAGTCGTAATCGAGGGCTTTGAGTTGACCTTTGAGCCATTCGATGTAGACTTGCCCGTCTAAGTCATTGTAAAATTGATGCCAATTGAAATTGTTGATTCTAAGCGTGTACGTGTCGTCGTAGCGCCCTGCGGGGAGAATATCGACACAGCCTTTGGTGTCTTTCCAGCCCTTGGCGTTCAACACGTTGATGCGGCTGCTCGCGTCAAAAAAGTGGTAATCACTTTCTTGTACCTGCTCCTTGGTCAAGAGCAAAGCCATGTAGCGCTCCAGCAGCTCCAAGCTGCCATCGACTTCTAGGCCGTGGTATTTTTCGTCAAAGTAATAATGCAAGCCTGGTGCTTCAAAATCCCAATCCAAGAGCAATACGCGCTTGTTTTTCTTATGACAGAGATAGGCGGCGACGTTGGCACAGAGTTGAGAGCGACCAACGCCCCCTTTGTAAGAGTAAAAGGAAAAGATCATCGTGTAGGGCAATTAAAAGTTCATGTTAAAGTCGCGCAAGGGGCTGTCGTTTTGGCTTTGGTTGCGGATGTTGCGGGTCAACCGCTTTAGTAGGCGGTGCAAATCTTGGAGAAAATCTTCTAGGCTACTGCTGTTGAACAAGCCCATTTCGCAAGGCAAGCCTTGCTCGCGGTGGGCACTCACTGTATTAAAAGCCGCTTGCGCCGTTTTGATCCGCGCTTGAAAGGCTTGGCGGGTCTGTTCGCAAATAGGCGCAATAAAAGGCGTGTGTTTGCTGTCAAACTTAGTAAAACCAGGGTCTCGACTAGCTTCTAACACCATCCAATCCAAAATACCAATGACCATTTTTTCTTCTAAATAGTCGTCTAATTGAATGTATTGGCGTTTCTCCCCTCTCCAATAAACAATTTGTAAGGGATAGGCTTTTTGATACCCCACTAGAATTTCGCCAATGCGATCTGCCTTTCGCTCGGTTACAAAGGGTTTCCAATGGGCTTCTTTTTTATGGTAGCGGTCGTTGGGCAGGGCTTGTTTTTCTTCTTCGCTGTAGAGTTGTTCCAACTGTGGTAAGGTGCTGGTAAACACGTAGCAATACACGCTAGCTTGAAGCGGAGACTTTTTTTCTACTTGTTGGTCAATTTCCCTTTTTAGAAGAGTAGCATAGGTTTTCATGTTGGCTGCCTCTCTGTAAATGGTATTTTCGTAGTCGCCTCGGGTGGCGATGCCTGCCTTGGATAAGCCCTCCACCGCTGCTTGGTGTCTTTTGGTGGCCTCTTCCAATGCTTTTCTATAGCTGTTTATCATCTCTTCCATTTCCTACCTTATTTGTACCCGATTAAGTCCCATTTGTTGCTGTTGGAGCAGCCTCCTTGTATACGGTTGTTGGTGTCTTTTGTTACCAAAAACAACACAATTATTAAGATAAAAACAATCCTCTATCCAACAAAAAAAACAGCAGAAAATAGCGGGGCTATTTTCTGCTGTCGGGGTCATATTGCGTGTTTAAGTAGAATTATCTTAGTGGCGCAATTCCAGTAATTTTAAGGCTTGTTCTTCGTGGTAGACAATTTTTTCGCGCGCTTCGTCGGCCAAATTGTCCTGTTGGGCTTCGGCGGCAAGACCTTGTTCGTTGTGCTGATCCACAAGGTTTTGTTGACCAATCATGTCATTTAGTGCTTTGAAGTGTTTCATCAACAATTGCGTATCGCCTGCGGACAGGTTAAAGGCATCCTGTACCAACGCTTTGAACTCCTTGGTCTGGTTCGTTTCTTCGGTAAGGTGCTTGCGAATCAGTTGGATGTCTGCGTCCGTAATTTTACCACGGCTAAAATCTTCAATCGTCGCACGATCCGTAAAGGGCACTAGGCTTTTCATGCGATCCATTAGCGGATAAGATAAGACCACATCGGCAATTTTCTTTCCAAAATTTCCTGCGGCAGCTTTTAGTGTAGATTCTATTAATAGGTCTTCAATTCCCATAGTTGGTGTTTATAGTGTGTTCAATAAAAAGGGAAGTCGTGCTTCCAAATACCCTGTAAAAGTTGTCCAAACAACGATAGTCGCTCTTAGCTTACTAAAAAGTTAAGATTTTATTAGAAAAGGCTGTTCTCTATCTTATAACAGGAAAGCAGGGTAGGCTGTTCAATAGTACGGATAAAAGTCTGTTCTGACAATAGGACGTACGCAAGCGTTGGAGCCTTATTTTCGTTTCTTTTATTACATGAAATAGATATTTTAGGTGTCTAATTGTCATAAAATGACCTGTTTTGTTAAAAATACAGCAATAGGGGCAGTAATTATGGACAATTTTAGTTTATAATTTCCTACTTTGGGGCTATAAATAAAAAGCTTGTTAATGGCTTATCTTATGCGTTGAGCCTACTTTAACCTGCTGTATAGTTAGTCATACAACATGCCTCGGTTAAGTTGCTGAAGTCCTAATCAGTGGCCTTATTATAAAAAAAGCTGTGGCGTGACAATTCCCTTAAAGTTATGCAATCTACTGTTTCTGAACGTCTTCGGGAGTATCTTTTTATATCCAAGAAGAATGTTAAACAACTCGCAGGTGAAATTGATGTTTCGCAAGCGTCTCTCAATAATGTCGTCAACGGCAAAAATTTACCGAGTTCTAATTTACTAATTCGCTTGGCGACGACCAAAGGTATTAGCATCAATTGGGTCTTGCTTGGTGAAGGCAGCATGATGCGCGAGGAGGAGGAGCTGCCCAGCAACAGCCAACACCTTCCATTGGACAAAGTGGAGACTTTTTTATCGCAATTTAGAATTGCCGCGAAAGAGAACAAAGAGGTTTGGACAATGCTCATGGAGGAGAAAGACAGTCATTTGGCCTCCAAAGAGCGCTTAATTGAGAGCAAAGAAGCAATTATTACTTTGTTGCGCTCTGTCGCTTCTTAATTAAATTTACACCAAATATATAAAGCCCTCATTTTATTTCCTTTTGTAACTTAATAGTAGTAATTTGATAACGATCTTCCTTTATCGTTGTCCAATCCTTTATTGTTATGCAAAAACTAAATGAGTCTGATCGTTCCTTAGAAAACCAAAGGAATACCCTTGCCCCTGTTTCGCAAGAGCAAGTATCAACGGCTATGGCTGCCGATGTCAGTGAGCGCCAACAACAAGAGCAAGGGCTAAAGGAAAATATTTATAATAGCCCTAAGCAGCAAGAAGACGAAACACAGAAACAACGCTTACAAACAGCTCCCCCACCCCTTCTTAACCGCACCAACATTCCCGATGCCCTCAAAAAACGCCTTGAACAAGAATCGGGCTTTTCCCTAGATGCGGTTCGGGTCTTCTACAATTCGGCGAAACCCGAAAAGTACAACGCCAAGGCATATACTCAAGGCTATGGCATCTACTTAGCTCCTGGCCACGCGGACGAATTGGAACACGAGTTGAGGCACATGCTCCAAAAAATGCGGGGCGAAGTGAGCACTACTAAGACCGTAGCGGGGCAGCCCATTAGTGAAGTGCCCCAACAAGAAACCCAAGCCGAAGCGGGCAACACCGAGCACGCCACTGACCAACAAGAGTTGGAGGAAGGAAAAGTCAATACCCAAGCTATACAACGCGCCCGAAAAAACAAGAACGACTTGCTAGATTTGACGGTTCAGCAGTTTGACCAGCACCGCAAGGCGGAGCAAATGGACTGGGCCAATGATCCTGCCTTTACCGAAACGGAGAGAAATGTAATTTGGGGAGTTATTGATTGGGGCACGGGTGCACTAGGCAGCTTGACGCTCCGTACCCTCGTCAACAAAGTAACAGCTAAAGCCGAAAACTTGACCTATATAAAAGACTACTGTCAAGCGGCGCAAGACGGAACACTGGGTGGCGCACCCACCGTGCGCGTAGCAGTCGCTAATAATATTAATACGATTCTTACTAAAGGAGAATGGTTAGCCAAACTCAACGCCGCCATTGGGGGCGAAATGGTGCGAGCGACAATGCCCGACAAGGTTCTTGATTTGCTCTTGTCAGACTTAGCGGTAGTGCAGGCTTTTGTAGACTATTACACTATCCAAAAGCCTATTCTAGAAACCTCTACGGGCGAGGAAGCTAAGGCCTTCTATACCTTAGTCAAAACAGAAGGGGCTAAGATTGCTGATTATACAGGGTCTTTAACCGCAATTAGAAACTACCATAAGTTTGAGAAAGCTTCGTTGGATAAACTCAAAGGAGATTTAGGGAAAAAAAATAAGCCGCTGACGCTCGTCTTAATTTCCTTGTTTGATCATAATGGCGCATTCATTCGCGATAAGGATTTTAACATGGCGATACAAAACCCCAATACCAATGCTTTTGCCATTGAGGGGACTGATGTGGCCGCTATTCGGAATTTAACGGCTACTGGGTTGGATCAAATAGCCAAAGACCACGGTATGGGCGGCAAGATCACACAAATGATGGTAGCGGGACACGGCAATTCCAAACTAATGGATATGTCTGGAAATGAGACCTCCACCAAAAAAGACGCTGATACAGGGGAGTATACCACTAAAGAAGACGGGGCGGCTCCTATCTCCTTTCACAGCCCTAGTTTTGATACTTTTTGGTCAAACTTTTTCCAAGCTGCCCTGAAAAACATGGATACCAAAGGGGGGTTAAATCCAGTCATCTTACTCAATGCTTGTTTAACCTCCTCTAATCAAATTGACTACAAAAAATTGAAGACGGAGTTGATTAAAACAGGGCTGGATTTGGATGCTGTTGGCGTTGACCCTACTACCACCGTCAATCAAACGGCTATTCGTAAAGCTATTGTCGACCAGTTCAAGACGGAGGGAAGTTTGGTAAGTATCTTGCAAAATAAAGCAGGCGCCAAAGCAAACATTGTTGGTGCACAAGCTTCTATTTCTTCTAGTACCACGGATTTAGTGAACCAAGCTACAGGGGAGTTAGAAATTATTGCTTTGACAGACCCTAAAGTAGCAGGTTCTAAAATGGAATACTTGTATGAAGGCATAGAGCCGACAGGCGCTTTAAAAGCGGTGATCGAATCTTGGGCACAAGACGATACCAAATGCTTTGCCGAAATGGAACGTCGCCTCAAAGACCGCCCCGCCAACTCTGCGGATGAGATTATCATACAACTATTGTATAGAACCATCTTAGCCCAACACAAAAATGATATTTTGAAGGCTAATAAATTTGTCAACACAGCTGGAACCTTGCACGGTATTGCCAGAGGTGGAGCCGAATGCCGCCCCAAGGCGCTAACAGAGGATACTATTATACAGAACAATAAAGAAGCCTTTTATACTTTATTGTTTCCCAAACTAACGAAGGACACCACACAGTTGGTTATTTTACAAGATTGGGCGCGCTCCAATCCTGCGAAAGAAAAACCTTTAGTGGATTTACTGGGAGATAAGTTTAACCGAACTTCGGCTAGCAAATTATTAGATTTCTCTGTTATAAAGAACAAGCTAGACGCTCTTTTAAACGGTGCAGGTAGCTTAGAAGGTCGGGTATTACTCGCTTTAATTGGGCACACCGTTGCCAACAACAAAAAATGTACAGACTTTTTGAAACTTCAAGTAGACGCTGATAAAAAGTTATTGTTGCCTGTCAAAAATGCTTTGGTAGGGTATAGCGAAGATAAACTACGTTCCAGTCTAGGTTTGCCTGTTGAACAAGCGTTAGCGGCTCCCGTTGGGGCAGCCAAAGCCTTACCTACCAAAAATGTCGATATTGTTAGCAACGATCATTACGTTGCGGCGATGCGCACCACGGTTAAAAAATCTAATTCAGGGTTATTATCGTCGGCACACGTCTACGAAAAGCCCGATACTGGAGCAACAAAACTACAGTCCGCGTTTTTTAATAAGGATTTTGAAATTGTAGGAGAACTCAAAAACATTGCCGACGATACGTCTATTGGTTGGTACTTAGTTAAATCTGAGAAAGGACAAGTAGGATATATGGAAATAACTGACTTCTAACCCTCGCTCAATTCGGTGATTATTATGAAAGAAAGAGCTAATGGGTTTTCGGTTTTTCTACTTATCTTGGGAGGACTAAGTTGGGGCTTATTGCTCGCTTGCAAAACGCCTAGATCCACTGTTTCCACTACTTTAGCCAACCCTTCCACACGTCTTATCAATACAGTTATGAACGATACGATTACGCTACGCGAACCACTAGTTTTTGATGCTCCCTTAGATAGTTTGACGCTATTGCTAAAAGAAATTATAGTGACAGAAGATGCCCCTTTGAAGCTTCTGTTGGAAGTATCTATCACTACTTATAAAAAACTGGAGCAGCAGCGGGCTTTTCATAACGCTCCTAAAGACCGCTTAGACAACATGGAAATTCCATTCGAAGCAGGAAAACCCATTTACTTGATGTTACAATGGCGTGCAGATAAACAAGATTTATTTCCTTCTGCTGCTACCAATTGGAAAACCTATTTTGAAAACGCGCCATCAACCGATCCCTTATTACAAGAAAAACATTGGAATTTACTATCGGCGATGCAGCACGAGCCAGTTCCTGAAAGCCTAGGTGGGGGCTTCTCTCGCAGAGGTTACCGCACCAAATTCACCCAACCGCTCAACAAAAATGACGAATTGCGCCGCAAAGGCCCTGTCACTACCGCCATTGTGCAAGCCCTGATTGAAAGCTATTTTTCTATTGACTTTCAAGAGGATCAACAGGCTTTTGTGTTAGAATTGAAAGCAGGAGAGCAAGGTTATAAGGTACAAATCAAAGCCCAAGAGGAGACAACAGGACTTTGGCTGCAAATACAGCCTGTTACCCCCCTCACCACCGCGCAACGACAACAAGCAACGGCCCAATTAGACACCATCAATGCCCTACAAACGCTGGGCGAATTTCAGGTAGAAGGGGAGCAATTGGTGTACGAACAGCAGATGAGTATTCCCGCCGAAGCGGTGCATTACAAATGGGTGCAAGAATCTCTATTAACGGCAGTCTCCTTAGTACACCAACAATACCGAACCTTGCTGCTAGTCAAAGAAAAATAAGCGAACGGCCGTTTTGTACCATGATTTTTGGAGCTTTTGGCAAACATCTTTTGCTTTAAAAGGGTTATGTTTAGGGGAACAGCCTTGCCCAAGCAGGTCAACCACTATCAACGAACATGGGATCACTCTTCCAATAAACACTACTAACAATGACCAATACTTTTTCCGTCGACCAAACCATTGCTTTTCATCCACCTCTAGAGCGCGGATTGATTGTTTTAGAACAAATCAGCGCTGAAAAAACAAAAAATGGCTGGGTAGAGGTAACGTTAGATTTACACACAGACTACGCCACTTATACCCGCCTAGAAAAAGCACAGTCTTTCAATAATTTGCCCGAAAATCGCTTAGAGAGCATGGACTCTCCTTTTACCGATACCTTGCCCGTACACATCACCGTTGCTCTAAAAGAGAACTGTTATTACCTTTTGCCTGATACACAAACTGATTTGGCGCACTACTTTATGCACTTAGAAAACGAAGCGCCGTTGCTACAAGAGAGTCGCTGGAATGTATTGAGTGTGTTGCAACAACAAGAATTGTTGGAACCAAGTGGGAATAATATTTTGGTGCAATCGGGCTATCGCACGCGTTCTACGCAACCGTCAGATGAGGCAGAAGCCCTCAAAAAACGAGGCCCTATTTCAAGAGCGGTTATCGAGGCTTTTCAAGAACAAGATTTTCCTGTTTATTACAGTGACACCAAGCAGGCTTTTGAAGTGGACATTACGTTAAAAAAACAACAGTATAAGTTGTTGTTAGCACCTCATGATATTCATTTTACGCTTTCGCTAACGATTTACAATGACAAAGCTTTGGAAACGGAGCATTTAACAGCCGCCTCACAAGCGCTTCGAGGCATTAATGCGGAATTGCCTTTGGGGGATTTTTCTATTAACAACAACCACTTTACTTTTTTCCAATTTATGAAAGTGCCAAGGGCTTATTTGCACCGCGATTGGGTGAATGAGACGATGGCGGTCGCGTTGGAATTGTGCCAAAAGTATTACAGCCGTATTACCGACGCTGCTTAATTTGTTCATTTAGCTAGAATTTACAGCCATGTCTTTACCCAAAATACTGATTATTGGCGCTACGGGCAATGTAGGTCAAGCAGTGATCCATACCTTAGTTCAACGCGACGGAGAGTACGAATTGTTCGCGGGTGTCCGCGACTTGGAGCGGGGAAAACTCCATTTAGGGGCCTATACCCAATTGCAATACCGCCAGTTTGATTTTGAGGATTCCCGTAGCTTTGGAGCGGCGTTGCAGGGGATAGACCGCGTATTTTTAATGCGGCCGCCTAGCTTGGCAGATATTCCGCGTTACTTTGAGCCTTTGGTGCAAGCGATGAAAGCCGCTGGCACTAAGCTTGTTGTATTTTTGTCGGTACATGGTGCAGAACGCAGCCGCATCATTCCCCACAACAAAATTGAGCGCCTTATTCAACGGCACGGCCTGACGCATGTTTTTATTCGGCCTAGCTATTTTATGCAAAACCTGACGACTACCTTATATCAAGATATTCGAGATCGTCGCAAGATTGTTTTGCCTGCGGGTAATGCGGTCTTTAATTGGATTGATGTGAAGGATGTGGGTAAAGTCATTGCCTTGGTGCTGGACGAAGCGGCAGCACACGCCAACAAAGTCTACGAATTAACGGGCTCAGAGAATTTGAATTTTTACCAAGTTGTCGAAATTCTCAACCGCTTTTTGCGTTGGCGCATTCGTTACCACCCCATGAATCCGCTGGCGTTCTATTGGCGCAAACGGCGCGAGAATTATCCCAAGGAGTACTTGTTGGTCTTGACCATGCTGCACGTATTGCCGCGCTTTGGCGGCAACCCTATCATCACCAATGATTATCGAATGCTGACGGGAGAATCGCCCAGCTTATTGCAAGATTTTGCCAAACGCAATGCCCAGTTGCTGAATGTAAAGGGCAATGACGTGTAACAATACTTCCCTATAAGTTCTACTCCTTTCTACCCATAAAAGAGGGACATTTCCATAGCGCTTTTTATCCAACGACGCTATAGAAATGTCCCTTACTTATTAACGGTACAACCGTTTTATGCTAGTATTTCACTACCTTTTTGATTACCTCTTCTTGGCCGTTGTTGAAGCGAATAAAGTAAACGCCTGTCGCCAAATCGGCTACCTTCAAACGAGTATTGCCTTGTAAGGTGCCTGATTGGACGATTTGTCCTTGAACACTAATAATTTGGTAAGGCAAGTTGCCTTGAATGTTGGTAATAACCTCCAAGTAATCGTTGAACGGATTGGGTGCTACCTCTAGCACGTTCTCTTCTGCTGCTAATGCCATGGTGCTCACTGCTGTGGCAGAAGCTACTTCAAAGCCGTCAATTGCTATGTCCGAAGAGAAGGTGGTTCCTGTAGTTCCTCGGAAACGGAAACGCACATCGTTGAGCCCCGCATAAGGCTGCAAATTGATGCTACTTTGAAGCCACCGATCGCCTAGATCAGTAGCGCGTGCCCAAAGAGACGTCCAGTTAGTTGTGCTAGTGCGTACTTCTAATACCAATATTCCCATTGTGTTCCCATACATGTGGTAATCAAAGGTCAATTCAGGGTCTGTGATGGTAGATAAATTAAAACAAGGACTGTTTAGAATCGCTACTTTACCATTGTCATTGGGTACACTAGCTTCCATATAAATGTAAAATTGGCCTTCATTGGCGGCTGTTGGTCCTGTTCCTGAAGAAGTAGTCGCTCCTGACAAGATCGTCCAATCAAAATCATCCCCAACTGCTTGTGTCCAGTCTCCCAAACCTGTTTCAAATCCTTCTGTGTAAGGATAGTTGGTAATCGTGTTTCCACAAGAGAACACAGGCGTAGCAATCTGAATACCATCAATCGCCATGTCCGACTCAAAGGAGTTGGTTAGACCAGTAAAACGAAGGCGCAAATCGCTAGCATTGCGGTAAGCATTCAAATCAACAGAAGCAGGAATCCAAGCATTGCCTAAGTCCCCTGTGCGTGACCAAATCGAGGTCCAAGCACCACCTCCTACACTTACTTCAATCGTCAATGTTCCCATAGCACTGCTAACACTGTACATGTGGTAATCAAACGTCAACTCAGGAAAAGAGAGCGCCGTCAAATCAAAACAAGGACTCACCAAGCGGGCTACTTTGCCGTTGTCGTTGGGCGAAGTTGCTTCTGTATACATATAAAAAGCACCTGCACTAGCAGCCGTAGGCCCTGTACCTGTAGAGGTTGTTGGACCACTGTTGCGTGTCCAGTCAAAATCATCATCAGTCGTCTGTGTCCAGCCCCCTAACCCTGTTTCAAAACTTTCGGTATAAGGAAACGTGCTGATTAAGTTACAATTAGGTGTCCCTGCACTCACAGAAACATCGTCAATAGCTATATCAGAATTGAACCCTGTTCCCGTCACACCATTAAAGCGAACGCGCAATTCAGTTTCTGTCGTAAAAGCATTCAAATCAATGGTATCCGTTATCCAGTTGCCGCCTTGGTCGTTGGTTCTCGTCCAAAGGGTAGCCCAAGTAACTCCATTGGTACTTACTTCTACTTTCAATTCCCCCATGTCTGTTCCAAACATGTGGTAATCAAAAATCAATTGTGGGTAAGCCAAATTGCTCAGGTTCAAACAAGGCAATTGTAGATTGGCATTGATGTTTGGAAAGTTAGGGCTACTCGCTTCAATATAAGCATAGTACAACCCATTGCTGGCAGCCAATGGCCCTGTAGAGCCCGAAGGTGTTGCCCCTGTAAAGACGGTCCAGTCAATATCGTCGTTGGCATCTTGTGTAAAGAGACCAATATTGTTGTTTTCAAAACTCTCGGAATAGGGAAATGCAGCAATCGTAGTATTACAAACAGGAATCACAATGTTATTTCCTGAGCTATCAATTCCACAAGCGGGCATATCCAAACCAATATCAGCAATCAAGCGATCACTACGACCACTAGAACCATTGGTACAACCACCCGTGTTGTGAATGGCGACCACTAAGTTGGTATTGAAATCCAATACAGGCGATCCAGAACTTCCTCCCTCTGTATCAGCAAAATAACGGGCACCATTGGCATTGATTTGATTGATAATGGCAAACCCTTGCGCATTGCCTCCTTGATCCGTGCTTACCGCAATTTCTTTACGTCGTCCTCCAGGATGTTGTACAATATAAATACGATCATTGACAACAGGAGGCACAGAACTTAAACTCAAAAAGCCATAAGTATTAACAATACCCGCCAATGTTCTACCTACGTTGGGTGTCAACTGCGTCAACGTGTAATCTAATACGCCACTTGTCTTAATAAATACAGCAGAACTAGCTACAACATCTTGCACCGCATTGGCTGTTCCTGCACAGTTGGTCGCTTGATAATTGAATACAAAATCCGTATTCGCCGCTTCTGTTGCGGTTCCAATACAATGGTTATTCGTCATCACGTTACCATTACAACCCAATAACCAACCCGTACACAAACCAGCACCGCCAATAACTAGGCGACAAACTGAACGGCCTTTGTCAAACATATTGGTGCCATTATAACACTCTATCTGTTCTTTGTCATCAACACCACAAATTGCTTTATTGCTCACTAGGGTCTGAATACGCGCTTCTGAGTATCCATAGGCGACTTGTGTCAAGTCAAATCCATAAGCAGCAGAAGAGCTTTTGCTGTACAAGCGGACGCGGACGCGTTCATCAAAAATAATTTGTGACCAGAAATTACTTAACATTTGACCATCTTGGTCAATGATTTTTCCCTGTGCAGCATAGTGAATGGTTTCGCCAGAGTTCAGACCAATAACTTCTACATAGTCTCCAGGAGCCAAATCGAAGCGTTCAAAATAAAGCTTGATATAAGCAGAATTCTTATTGTAGAATTCTTGTTCAAAAGCAATCCGCTCACCGCCCATACTATTATAAGGGTGGGAAGGGGCTATTTGAATAGGTAGGATGTCTCCAATTTTAATAGGTTTCCTAGTATACCCGTCAGCCGTGAAGTCTGGGGTAGCTGCAATAGGGGTTTGTGCATAACTGTAGTGGCACAAAAACACTAAAAAGAGGACTAGTTTTTTCATGTTGAAAAAGTGTTGGTTTGTGTAAGCAAATAGTTGTAGTAGTGAAACTGCTCTTTGTAAAGCTATGATAAACCAATCGCTGCATTTCACCAACTAACACTAAGCTAGAGGAAGAAAAAAGTACAAAGAATTGTGGTCAAACAACTTTTCTTAGGTATGCAATTTCTATGATCATAGATTAGCGGCTGTGGGGAAGCGGTTAATCTATAGAACATCAAAGACTTATTCTCAAATGTTTTAGTAAGGAAGGGTTGAATTGGAGTGGTGATGGTGTGTCTATTTAATTAGACAGGGAAAAATAGGAGGTGGTTGTCTGTAGGGAACAAAATAAGTAAATATTACAGCATTATCAGGGTATTTAACCCAAAAAACACTATTTTTACCGTATTAACATTTATTGTTTGTGGAATTGATGGCTTTATAGCAATCGAGGAGACTTTTGAAGAGTGACTTATTCAACTCGCTATCAGGCTTCTTACAAGGATTGCGTTTACAGCGTTTTGATTGACACAATACAAACTTCGACCAAAAGCACACAGCGCGTATGAGCAAGGAAAAATACTTAGATAAAGTTATCACTTGGGTAGAGAAAAGAAAAATTAGTTCTCTCAAAACATCTTTCGAAAGCGAAGGGTATGAGGCTCCTAAAATCTTTACCAATCAAGCGACGAAAGAACAAGTGCAACCCGATGTATCTTTTACTATTGACAACGCTACTCACTATTCAGAAATCGCTTTGAAATGCGAAGACACGCGCCGTTTAGTGACTCGTTGGAAATTGTTGAGCTTGATGGCTTCGGTCAAAAAAGGTCAACTACACTTGTTTGCCCCCAAAGGACACAAGATTTTCACTAAAAAATTAGTAGAAGATAACAACATCGACGCATTGATTCACTCTCTATAATATAGGAGCGTCTCGCACGCACAGCTTATTCAAAAAAGCAACGGGTATTCTTTTACGAAACTAGACTACCTGTTGCTTTTTTTGTTTGTATCATTCATCCGTCCCCTTTTGCCATTTCTTCCTATCCTTCCCTCCTACCCGTAAATTTACCGAATCCAATTAGATTTTGTAACGTTTATTATTTCCATTACAACAACCGATCAAAGCCTTCTTAAAGATTGTTTTTGATCAGAATACACAATACATGACATTTGAAGATTTAAGAATTGTTGAGCCTATTCTAAAAGCATTAGACCAACAAGGATATACCCATCCTACTCCTATTCAAGCGCAAGCGATTCCAATCCTATTACAGGGCAAAGATTTATTGGGTTGCGCCCAAACGGGTACGGGCAAAACGGCGGCGTTTACCATTCCCGTCCTACAAAACATCTACCTCGATCAACAGAGCCGCCCCGCTAGCAAAGGCAAACGCCACATCAAAGCATTGGTAGTGACCCCTACGCGCGAGCTCGCTTTACAGATTGGAGAAAACGTAGAGGCTTATGCCAAATTTTTACCCTTGCAAAGCACCGTTATTTTTGGAGGGGTCAAGCAAGGTTCCCAAACCAACATTCTCAAAAGAGGGGTCGATATTTTGATTGCCACTCCGGGCCGTTTATTGGACTTGATAGGACAAGGTTTTATCCATTTAGACAAATTAGAGTATTTGATCTTGGATGAAGCGGATCACATGCTAGACATGGGTTTTATTCACGACATCAAAAAGATCATTGCCAAAATTCCTAAGAATCGGCAATCTCTTTTTTTCTCGGCTACTATGCCGCCCGAAATTGTAGCGCTTTCCAAAAACATTTTGGGCAACTACGAACGAGTGACCATCAATCCTGAGCAAACTACGGCCGAACGCGTGGAACAACTCGTTTATTATGTCGCTAAAAAAGACAAAATCAAGCTGTTGGGCCACCTCCTCAAAGAACAGGAAATGGAAACGGTGTTGGTTTTTTCGCGCACCAAACACGGCGCTGATAAAATCGTGCGCAAGCTCAAACAACTTAATGTAGAAGCGGCGGCCATTCATGGTAATAAATCACAAGGTGCCCGCCAGCGTGCCCTAAACGCCTTTAAAGAGGGGCGTATGCACGTATTAGTGGCCACCGATATTGCCGCACGTGGTATTGATGTCGATGAGTTGTCGCACGTTATCAACTACGACTTGCCCAATATTCCCGAGACCTATGTACACCGTATTGGACGGACAGGCCGAGCGAGCGCTAGCGGACACGCCTTATCTTTTTGTGATGTTGAAGAGCGTGCTTACCTGCGAAAAATAGAGCAGTTGATTAAGCAACAAATTGACGAGGTGGACGAGCATCCTTTTGTAGACGAGACGCCTTACAACGCCTCTTCGCAAAAACCTGCTAACAACAACTCTGGAAAGAAGTCAGGGGGCAATAGACATAAAAAGCCCAACTTCAAGAAGCGTTCGTTCAGAAATAAAAAATCATCGTAACACGCCGCCTTTTTAAGACTGCTTTTCTATTTTTGGGTAGGACACTAGAGTGTCCTACCCAAAAAAATAGGTCAACTTATTTTATTCACCAATCGCTCTCATTCGTTTTTCTATGTCAGATTCTTCTATCAGCTTGAACAAATTTATTAGTGCCACGGGCATTTGCTCCCGAAGAGAGGCCGATAAGTGGATTGAGGCAGGACGGGTTAAAATCAACAACCAAGTAGCACGCCGTGGCAATCGCGTCGAGGAAGGGGATCAAGTGACCTTGGATGATAAACCGCTGAAGGAACAAGTAGAAACGGTGTATATTCTTCTCCACAAGCCTCCAGGTATCACTTGTACCACCGAACGCCACGATCCCAAAAACATCATCGACTTCGTTAAGCATCCACAACGGATTTTTCCCATCGGGCGCTTAGACAAGCCTTCTACAGGTTTAATTTTGTTGACCAACGATGGCGATATTGTCAACCGTATTTTGAGAGAGGAAAATGAGCATGAGAAAGAGTACATTGTTCGGGTCAACCGCCCTATTGATGCCGATTTTATCCGCAAAATGCAAGGAGGGCTGCCCATCTTAGACACCGTTACTAAGCCTTGTCGTGTAGAGCAATTAGACAAAAGTCGCTTCAAAATCATTCTTACGCAAGGGCTAAATCGTCAAATTCGCCGTATGTGCGAGGCATTGGACTACAAAGTGGTGACGCTAAAGCGGGTGCGTATTATGAACATTCGTTTGGGAAAGTTGCCTGTTGGCGAATGGCGTGACTTGACTCCGCGCGAGTTAAAAACACTACAAGACTCTTTGTAAAGCACTGATAAATGCCTTCTTTACCTTTTCACCTAACCTCTCCAAAGGAGAAGTCCTATCAAACATTCTGGCACTAGAAAAGAAAGGCTTGTTTTTTGGACTTTTTTTAACGAGTTTTGTAGCCGAAGTTGTTCAGCAAAAAGCCTTCTTATAGGGTTGGCGGTCTTCAACAAACAACGTATACGGTCTACTCCCTTTAACATTTGAGCTCCGAGAGCACTCCTTATTTAACGAGATTGGTCTGTTTTTAAGAACGTTATAACCAACCTTGTAGTCGTTTAGCTGTTATAGGGCTGTTGTTTCACCAAACACCAAGTTATGAAAATTATTATTGCGGGAGCAGGAGCCGTGGGTTTTCACCTAGCGGAATTGCTTGCCAAAGAAAATCAAGATATTACGGTCATTGACATCAAAAACAAGGTGTTAATGCACATGGCGACCCATTTGGACGTTATGACAATTAAGGGCGATGCAACCTCTATCGAAGTATTGCACGAAGCCAACGTTAACAAAGCCGATTTGTTTATTGCCGTCACTACCTCCGAGTCGAGCAATTTGCTCATGGCCATTCTAGCCAAGCAAGCAGGAGCCAAAAAGACCATCGCTCGCGTCAACAATCCCGAGTATTTTGAACCTGCTCAATTAGAGAGTTTTGAACGCCTAGGAGTCAATTCCTTAATTTCGCCAATTTTGTTGGCGGCACAAGAGGTGGCACAGTTACTAGAACAAGGTTCTTGTACGGATATTGTGAATTTTGAAGATGGGAAAATTTCCGTAGTTGGTTTTACCTTAGACAACACCTGTCCGCTGATTAACCGCACAATTTTCGAGATTGACCAAGCCAATTCAGATTTTGATTTTCGGGGGGTATCTATTTTGCGCGGCTACGAAACCATTATCCCAAGAGGGAACACTGTTCTTCAAAAAGGTGACCACTTATACATTGCGGCAGAGCAAAAAAATATTGATAAGGCACTCAGCTTTGCAGGCAAACAGATAAAACCCATCAAGCGGGTCATGATTATTGGAGGCACACGTCTCGCTTTGCAAACTGCCAAATTATTAGAAAAAAAATACGAAGTCATTGTGGTCGTTTCCGACGAAGAGCGGGCCAAGATCTTTGTAGAACAACTACACCACAGCTTAATCATTCATGCTGACAGCAGCAATGTGGAGGCACTCAAAGAAGAAGGCCTTCAACGTATGGATGCTTTTATCGCCTTGGCTCCCAACTCAGAAACCAATATTATTACGAGTTTGATGGCCGAAGAGCTGGGCGTATATAAAACGATTGCATTGGTAGAAAATGTAAATTACACCCATATTTCTAAGAATATTGGAGTAGATACGATTATCAACAAAAAACTCATTGCGGCCAACAAGATTTTTCGCTTTATCCGTCGTGGCAAAGTCAAAGAAATCATCAGCCTGAAAGGAGTAGATGCAGAAGTGATTGAATTTGAGTTGCACAAGAAAAATCGCTTGCTCAAATATCCTATTCGCGACCTACATTTGCCTACCAAATCCATTATTGCAGGCGTTATTCGGGGCAATAAAAGCTTTATTCCCGATGGGGATTTTCGTTTTGAACTCAATGATAAGGTCATTGTATTTGCCCAACCTGAAGCCATTCACCAAGTAGAAGAAATTTTCAAATAAAATGATAGATTTTGGTGCGATCTCCAACGTGGTTGGGGCACTGTTAATTAGCTTGGGCTTTTTTATGCTCACAGCCCTGCCTTTTGCGGGATATTATGGAGAGGGAGATGCCCTCCCAATTGTGCTGGCAGCGGGTTGCACCCTGTTGGCGGGAGCCCTTTCTTGGTGGTATAAGTTCAAAGTCAAAGAGAATGTTGGCAAGCGCGAAGGCTATTTGATTGTTTTGATTGGCTGGGTGGCCATGTCGAGTTTTAGTATGCTCCCCTACCTTTTTAGTGGCACCTTCACCACTTTGAGCGATGCTTTTTTTGAAAGTGTTTCGGGGCTGACAACAACGGGAGCCTCCGTACTCAACGATATTGAAGCGGTTCCAAAGGGTATTTTATTTTGGCGCAGCCTGACGCAATGGATTGGAGGAATGGGGATTATTGTTTTGATGGTTGCCATTTTTCCCTTGTTGGGTATTGGGGGGGTAGAATTGTTTGTGGCGGAGGCACCTGGCAGTTCACTAGAAAAAATACACCCGCGTATCAAGGAGATTGCCAAGCGGCTTTGGTTGATTTATTTGGGCTTAACGACCTTGTTGATGTTTCTACTCTGGGCTTTAGGCATGACCTTTTACGACGCTATCAACCATGCCTTGACTACAATGGCCACGGGAGGTTTTTCTACTAAGAATGCCAGTGTGGCGCATTTCACGAGTCCTGCTATTCAGTATACCATCTTGATTTTCATGTTCTTGGCAGGGATCAATTATACTGTTTTGTATTATGGCTTGACCAGAAAATTCAAGAAAGTATGGCGCAGTGATGAGTTTAAGACGTATTTGGCGGTTGTTTTTGTATTGATCGTCTTGGTGACCAGCTCCATTTATACCGTGACGGACTTAGGCTTCGAACAGTCGTTCCGCGATGCGGCCTTTCAAATTATATCTATTGTTACGACAACGGGTTTTGTCTCTGCTGATTACACCTCTTGGACACCTGCTTTATCTTTACTCTTTTTCTTTTTGTTGTTTGTGGGAGCTTGTGCGGGCTCGACGAGTGGAGGGATCAAGATCATTCGACATTTGGTTTTTTTCAAGAACTCTTTTTTAGAATTCAAACGCTTGCTGCATCCCAATGCAATTATTCGTACTAAAATTGACAACCAAGTAGTCGCCCCTAAAGTGATGACGCATATTTTGGTATTTTTATTGTTGTATTTGATGCTGTTTTTCTTTGGCTCGCTCATCATGGTTACCATTCTCAACGACTTTGATCGGCCTATCTTATCAGCATTGAGCTCGGTGGCTACTGCTTTGGGCAATGTAGGGCCTGCCTTGGCCGACTTGAGTCCTGTCGATAATTTTGCAGCCGTTCCCGCTAGCGGAAAATATGTACTCACGGTGTTGATGCTCTTGGGACGTTTAGAACTCTTCACTATTTTAGTGGTCTTTACTCCCCACTTTTGGCGCTCTAACTAAGGGTAAGACATAATTTTGTCACATATCAATAGTTGATCTAATCAAGTATTGGATAGATTCTCTTTAGTCTCCATAAAATTATTATATTGTAGACAACAAACGGAATAGCTGATTTTTGCGATTTATAATACAATCTGGAGTAAAAGGCAGCGACTATAACATTATTTAATACAGAGTTGAATGAGTACAGCTGTCAAAGGTTTTTGGAATGAACGCTGGGTAAAGATTGAATGTAAGGCACCTACTAAACAGAAAGACTATTATTTTTCTGATTATGGTCGAATAAAAAGTGTACATAAATCTACCCAAAAAGAGACTTTATTGCGAGGCTCGATTACCATACAGGGGTATCGACAAATCAATATGAAGCTTCAAGATGAGCTTCGTCAGGGTTTTTATGTGCATAAATTGGTGGCGCAAGAATTTTGTCAAAAATCAGTAGAAGAGGCCAAATTTGTTATCCATATTGATCGGGATAACCTCAACAACTATTACGAGAATTTGAAATGGGTCACCCAACGAGAGATGACTGATTTCCAAATTGAACAAGGAGTCTATAACCCCGAAAACAGAAAACGTCCCTCCCACTGCAAGATGAACCCTGAACGAGTGCGGTTACTTAAACGTCGCCTCAAAGAAGGGAAAACCAAGAAGAAAATTTTAGCGAAGAATTTTGGCATTACCGTAGAACAACTGCGCAAAATCGAGAAAGGAATCGACTGGAAATATGTGACCATCGAAGATGACAACGATTAGTCTATAGTTCTAAACAAGGGGGCATAATGCTTGTAGTAAAAGAAAAGTAGGCTTGCAGTGTATGCCAACACCAAACAACTGATGGGCAGTTGTGCCGTCCTCGGAGACCAGTCCAATAGATAAATTAGCAGAAAGCAGCATAAGCAAAATAACAGGGTAGAACCTATAAATTTCCCAAAGTGCGCGATATTCTTCCTTCTGCTCAGCAATAAAAGTATTCCTGTCCATACACAGGCAATAGGCCCCATTCCAACAATAAACTCTACTTCTATAAAGGTGAGTACCGTCGCTACCACTAAGTAAATCAAGTACCCTAACGTAGCATATTTTAAGGCACGCGTAGAGGCATCACTGGAAAGGTAAGGTACCTTGGGAGTCAACTGCCGCAAATCATCTAGTGGTCGTTCTGTCATTCCAATAGTATTATTATGCTTAAAAGAGGTAACTACAGTATAAGCTTTATTTTTTGACTGGTCAGTTTTTGGACTGCTAATTTTCCAACCATCAATGCTTATTGTCTTGTCTAAAAGCAGTGTAGGCGGCGTAAAATAGGCTCTATTGTTATCCGCTCTCTAATTATTTTACTACTTTTACTCATCTCCCATTACAAGTAAAATTTGTAATCCCCCCCAATTGCTCCCCTAGCTATGTTATTCAGAGAATCCTTATCTGCTATGGGTTATAATTTAATAAGTAGGTTTTTACTGACATTTTTTTTGTTAGTCGGTTCACTTGAAATACTCCAAGCGAAAGAGCACCTTACACCTAAGACTGAACGGCTCATTGCTACGACCAATTCCCTTATTTATAGTGCCGACTATAGTGGTGCACAACTCGCCATTTCCGACTACTTAGCAGAGGAGAACCTTTCCCTAGAAGAACAATTTTATGGCTATTTTTTGCAAGCGAATATCAACAAAGCTATGGGCAACCCGCGCTTGGCAATTGATTTATTGGTCGACGCAGAGCAATTATTGGTCAACTTAGAAACGGAAAAGCGCCTCCCTTACCTAGCACTTTCTAACGGCAGTATTGCCGAGTGCTATTTCAACATGCTCCATTATGAGAAAGCACAGCAATACGCCTTAAAATCAATTGCATTCCATCCAACCAATAGGTTGAAAGACAACGGCCACGCCATCAACCATTTGATTCTCGGTTATGTTCATCGCCTAGAAGAAGAATATGAGCAAGCTT
Source organism: uncultured Saprospiraceae bacterium (assembly GCA_963837355.1). Lineage (GTDB taxonomy): Bacteria > Bacteroidota > Bacteroidia > Chitinophagales > Saprospiraceae > Aureispira. Next base: position 746,985 of record CAWIMY010000003.1, read on the forward strand.
CTGACTATTATAACAAGGCAGCAAATTCCTACCGTTCGACACAAAATAGTTGTGACCTTCCCCTTTGTTACCTCAAAATTGCCGATTTGCATTTGGCAAAAGAAGAATTTAGCCAAGCGAACCGCTACATTGATAGAGCGCTAGTTCTTAGCGATTCTTGTAAAATAGACCAATACATTTTACTGTGTCAATTGACTAGAGTGACCTTTTGGGAAAAACAAGGACGTTACAAGGAAAGTCTGACCGCTTTGCGCGAAGTAGAACGCTTTCGCCAGCGACTTGCACAACAAAAGCAATCTGAGGTCGTCAACGAATTGCAGATCAAGCACCAGACTGCTTTGACTGAGGAAGAAAATAAACGTTTACGCGATCAGGCGCTCTTTGTACGGCAAAACACCCGTTTTAAGTTCCTCCTACTCACTGGTTTTATTGTCGGCTTATTCTTGCTCTTGCTTTTTGGCCTTTTACTTTTGCGCATTCGCCGCCAAAAGAATACGGCATTAGAAGAACAATTAGAGCACATCAATGCCCAAAACAAAGAACGAGAAGCGTTATTAAAAGAAGTACACCATCGCGTCAAAAACAATATGCAGGTTATCACTAGTTTACTACACCTGCAAGCCAACGACCCAAGCAAAGCGCAACAAGATAGAACCCGCCTCTTTCAAAGTAGTCAAAGCCGCATCAATGCGATGGCCTTGGTTCATGAGCTGCTCTACCAGTCCAACGACGTTTCCAACATTTCGCTAGCCACTTATGTAGAAGATCTAGTCAAGTCTTTACGCACTGATTTCCAACAGAGTCATCAAGAAATTGATCTGGACTTACAAATTCCCGTCATCTACCTTGGCTTAGACACCGCCATTCCATTAGGCTTGCTCCTCAATGAAATTTTGAGCAATTCCTTGCTGCATGGGTTATCGAAGCGATCAAAGGGCAAGATTTATGTAAAAGTGATGCCACTAGAAGGAAACCGCTATCAATTGTTAATTGGCGATGATGGCATCGGTCTAGAGGAGCACACCAATTTATCACAAAAACAAAGCTTGGGGTTCTCTCTCATTCGCAAACTCATTCGCCAACTCCAAGGTAAGCTAGAGTTGCTAGAAAAGCCTGCTGGTTGTCATTACGCTATAGAATTTACAGCCATAGATTAGCTACTTTTAAGCTTACTAACTGTATACTTGTGACAAACGCACTTTCTACGCTAGTAATTGCATAGTTTTTAATCCAGTTCTTTTTACCTCTCCCAAAATACTAGCTACACCACTAACGAACAAGCAATTACCCTACTATCTGCCAGTAACCTTTTACCCCCTATTTATTATATTTCTAAACAATTTGCGGTTCCCTTCTGTTATAATTGTGACATACTACTTAAAAGGTTGCTTCCGCACAAAGCAACTTTATTTATAGACACACACAAAATAACATAACAATGGCAGAGATTAGAATTGAAGAAAAAAGCAATGCTTGGTTACCTATTTTATTAGGCGTTTTAGCGCTATTGCTAATAGGTGGAATTGCATTCGCAGTACTTAATGACGACGACGACCGTGTAGAACAGGTAGCCGACGTTGATGCAAACGCCCCCGCTGTTATTCCAATCACTGGCGAAGAGGCACCAGGTACCATTAAACCTGTAGCCGTTGCCGATGAAGACTTTGATGCCACTTGGAATGGTAGTGAAGCCGATTACGAAACCAACTACATTTATTATATTTCTAGTTTAGATAAAGTAGATTCTGAAATGGGTCTAGACCACGAGTACAGCAAAGTTGCCTTAATGGCCTTAGCCAATAGCTTAGTGGCCTTATCTAGAGAACAAGGAATGTCTGAAGCAGTGAACATTACTGCCAACAGCCAACTATTACGAGAAAAAGCAATGGATTTGACTAGAGATTGGCGTTCTACAGAACACGCTGATATGATCCGCGAGGCTGCTATGGTTGCCGTAGAAGTAGTGGATGAAATCCAAGATGCTAAATTCCCAAGTATGGATAATGAAGTAGCCGCTCTACAAGAGCAAGCCAAATCCATCAAATCGGGTACCTTAACATTAGAGCAGAAAGGTGAAGTGAAGAAATTCTTCCGAATGGCAGCTGATGTATTGGGTTCTATGAGAAGCCAATAATAAGCCATCCCCCTTTCCACTCCCCTAACCCACTATTTTTTTCACCTTAGCCGAGTTGGTTCTGTCAACTTGCTGCTATCCAAACACACACGATATTATGAGTGACTACAATGAGAATGATCCGCATTATACCAATATAAATAAAAATTCTTCTAGCGCAGCTAACCACACAACATACGTGAAAACCGATAACACTCCCAATAACAGAGATTTAGGCGAATACAAAGACTACACCATTGATGCCTTGGAAAATATGGATGACTGGAAAGTCCATCACGACGATACAGACGTGCGTGGCTGGGAACTCCACACCATTACAGGAGAAAAAATCGGAACCATAGAAAACCTAATTGCCGATACAGGTTCTAAGCGCGTCTTGTATTTAGAAGTAGAAACCGACAGTGGTTTGAACAAGTACAACACCAACTCCTACCGCGATTACATCGACGAATCTTTCCATACCTATTATGACAATGAAGCAAATCGCCATATTTTGGTGCCTGTCGGGATGGTAGATATTGGCGAAGACAAGGTCGTAGCTACCTCTAACTTGACCCCCGCACATTTTGCCAGCAGTCCCCGTTTTGAGGGCATCAAGCAGCGCAAAATAACCCCCTTATACCAGTTGTTGACCACCAAACACTATTCGAGAGACAACGAGTACTATAGAGAGTATTATAATAATTACGACCTCCTAGAGTACAGTAAGAGTACTACTAAGGTCCATAACAATTTCTATGAATCAGACTTTTTTAATAGAGATCGTTACCGCACCCGCCAGTCCAGCCAAAATATGATGGGCTTTGACTCTGGTGCCAGAAAATAAGCATTGCTTGTCAAAATTAAGTAGACAAGGATTAGAACAGCTTTCCGAATTTCATTCGGGAGGCTGTTTTTTTTTGTACCTTCCTAGTGCCTTTCTTTATTAGTATCCCTATGCGATGTCGACTATCTTAGATTTTTTCCTCTTTCCTCCCAAGCGCTTATCGCTCCCTGCCTTGCGGCGAAAAACAGCTTACCACAGTATTTTAATTACAGGAGCTAGTTATGGAATTGGAGCCGCTACCGCTCAATTGTTGGCCGCGCCGCACGTACACTTGATTTTAGTAGCACGCAGTGCCGACCGTTTACAACTACTTCAAAAAGAGCTGGTACAGCAAGGGGCAACCGTGCAATGCCTTCCCACCGACTTGACCTGCCCCGAGCAAGTAGAACGCCTCCTTCAAACCCTTACCAACCTCCCGAAGGGCCTAGACGTTGTTATCAGCAATGCAGGGCATTCTATCCTCCGTTCTATCCATCCAGCCAAAACCCGTTTACACGACTTTGAACGTACCATTGACCTCAATTACCTCGCTCCTGTTCGTTTGCTCTTGCCTCTTTTGGATGGATTAGAAGCGCGTGGTGGGCAAATTATCAATGTCTCCGCTGTGAATGTCTTGTTGTTGCCTGCGCCGTATTGGTCGGCCTATCAAGCCTCCAAAACTGCTTTTGATCAGTGGTTTCGAGCGGTAGCGCCCGAAATGCGCGCGCGCGGTGTACAGTGTAGCAGCGCGTACTTGCCCTTGGTACGCACCCGTATGATCGCCCCGACCAAAGCCTATCAAAAAGCGCCTGCCATGTCTGCCGAGCAAGCGGCACGTGTATTGGGGCAACTTTTGTTGCATCGACACCACCAGTTTCAACCGTGGTGGGCGGCTTGGGCAATTTTGGGCAGCGCACTTTTTCGCCGCCCTTGGGAATGGGCTTGTACCCAATGGATAAAGCGACGAGAACGCCACAATCCCTCTTAGAGGGCAACAGAATCGGCAACTTTTATGTATCTTTCCTCCCTTCTCTAATTATGCAGCATCAAGATATGGCCATTCCAATAAAAGCATTGTACCAAGCAAAATTAGCGACGCCCATAGGACTCTTTCGGTTTTCGAGCGCCCTGTTGCGACGCGGTAGTAATTTGTTGGTCTTATTAGAAGTCGCCGCCAAGAACCACGGTGAGCGCATTGCATTGGCAGAGTCAAGGCAAACGACCACTTATGCCGAACTCTATCAACAAACCCTACAACTAGCCGCACAATGGCAGCAACAAGGTGTGGGAGCAGGCCAACGGATTGGCTTGATGGGACGCAACCAGCGGCATTTTGTCGTTAGTCTCTTTGCCTTGTCGGCTTTGGGAGCTGATTGTTATTTATTGCCCGTGGCACTGCCATTGGAGCCATTCAAAGACTTACTAGCTCGCCAACCCTTAGACGGACTTATTTACGACTTGTCGGATTGGGAAATTGTACACCGCTCGGGTTTTGAGGGACAGCGCTGGCTCTTCGAGCATTTGAGCTTGCCTAATGTTCAAGCCTTATTAGAAAAACCATTACCCAAAAAATTTCGTTTGCCCCGTACGGCGGCGGGGCAGCTCGTCACCTTATCAGGCGGCACCACAGGTGCCCATGAAAGCAGCCCTCGACGGCCTTCTGTTGGTCAGTTTTTAAATCCATTTTTTGCCTTACTGCGCCAATTAAAGCTACAGGATTATAACAGCACCTATATTACAACACCCTTGTACCACGGTTTTGGTTTGTCCGCTTACTTAGTCTCGGTGGCGCTAGGAGCTACGGTTACCCTTCTTCCAAAGTTTGAAAAAGAAACGATTGTGCGGCTCTTGCTTGCGCAAAAAGTACAAGTTTGGGTTACGGTACCCACGGTCTTGCGACGCCTATTAGACAGCAGTCAGTTAGAAATGATCTATACCCGCTTGATTTTGAGTGGTGGCGCTCCCCTACCCCCTACGTTGATAGCACAAGTACAGCAAAAACCCAACATTGAATTGGCCAATCTCTATGGCACTTCTGAAGCAGGTTTCTGTGTGCTGGCCGATACGGGCGATTTGAAAAAATACCCGAACAGCATTGGTCGAGCCATCCAAGGAGCACGGTTGCGTCTTGTGGAGGAGAACGATCAAGTAGTACCCGTGAATACCGTCGGGCGCTTACAGGTACGGGCAGCTTGGCGGGCAGCGCAAACCAAAATATGGGTCGATACAGACGATTGGGCGCTCCAAAATGAGGAAGGCTATTATTTCTTACAAGGTCGCCAGAGCGATCGGATTGTGTCTGGGGGCATCAATGTTTACCCCTTGGTTGTCCAACAACTGTTAGAAACCCATCCTGCTGTTGCCCAAAGTGCTGTTTTGGGTATTGCTGATGCTACCTTTGGCGAGTGCCTAGCCGCTTATATCGTTTTGGCGAAAGCCGCTACCCTAAACGAAGCCACCCTCCGCGCTTGGCTTCAAGAGAAGGCCAGCAAAGAACAACGGCCAAGGAAATCTACTTTTTGGACGTTTTGCCTTATACGCCCTTGGGCAAATTGGATAAGAAAGCCTTACGGGCACAATAGATTAGTCAGTAGAGGCTTCATAGGCTTGTGCAAACGTCCGCATGGCTTGCAATAGGGGCCAAACGGCTTTACCCTTGTCCGTCAAGCGGTAAAAACTATGGCTAGACTGTTCAACCCGCTCTATCAATAAACTGTCTACCAAGATGTTTAGCTCCTGTGTCAGCATTTTTTCACTGATGTCTGGCAACTGCTTTTTGAGACTCGACCACCGTTGCGGCTGTTGATACAACTGAAACAACAGCAACAATTTCCATTTTCCACCAACGAGCTCTAACGTGGTGCGAATAGGACAACGGGCAGTAATCGGCTGTTTTGAAGGAGGTGGATTCCTCATAAGAACGAAGTTTTCTAAAGTAAAGGCAACATCTACTTACCAAAAGGTGCGTGCCCTCCTGCTAGTATTCCTCTCAAAAATAGGTTACTTTTATCAAAAAAATAATGAAAGGTTTACTTTTTATAGGAACAGTGTTGAGTTGTTTGTTCTACCATCCACAACCTACACTTCCTGTTCCTTCTACCACAACAATAGCTTCTTCTCCTATGCAACTAATCTACGTTTACGATGCCCTTTGTGGCTGGTGTTATGGTTTTTCGCCTGTTATAGAGGCTTTCGCCGAAAGGCATCAAGCAGAATTTACGGTTCAAGTAGTTTCTGGTGGCATGGTACTCGGCGAGCGTATTGGGCCGATTGGCGAAGTTGCGCCTTATATCAGTTGGGCGTACAAAGATGTGGAAAAGGCGACAGGGGTTACTTTTGGTCAACATTTCTTGGAGCACACGCTAAAAGAGGGCAGCGCCATCTTTACTTCGGAGCCTGCCGCCAAGGCACTGGCCGCTTTTCGGCAGCAGCTGCCCAAACAGAGTTTAGCCTTCGCCGCAAGGCTACAAAAGGCCATTTACTACGAGGGTACACCTCCCTTGGAGTGGGCCGCCTACGGCCAAATGGCCGCTGAATTTGGCTTAGAAGCTAACGCGTTTGTAGCGGCCTTAAGTACTCCTGAAATAGAGGAAGCGGCTAAGCAAGATTTTGCATTGGCCAATAAGTTGGGTGTTCAGGGCTTTCCGACCGTTTTTCTAAAAAAGGACAACCAGTTGTATAAATTGGGAAGTGGTTATATGCCTTTGGAAACCCTAGAGGCTAATTACCAACAAGTGCTGCAGCAGTAAGCGCTCCCCTCTTTTACATCTAATAAAAGAACTATCTTTATTAATAAGAAAAATTTAACCGATGAAAACGATTGCTTTATTTGGTGCCACAGGACAAACAGGACAGGCGTTTCTAGATGCTGCTTTAGCAAAAGGCTATACCATTCGGGCGCAAGCACGCACCACCAGTAAAATCCAACAAACCCACTCTGAACTAACTGTTATACAAGGAGATGTACTAAATCCCGAAGAAGTCGAAGCAGTAGTTGCAGGGAGTGATCTAGTAGTCAGTTTGTTTGGGCATGTCAAAGGATCACCTCCACAATTGCAAACACGGGGCACTAAAAACATTGTTGCAGCCATGAAAAAACACGGCGTAGAGCGTATTATTTCGCTCTCTGGGGGCGGCTTACCCTTTCCAGAAAAGGATGAGCCAAAATTCGCCGACAAGGCCATTAGAACCATTATGAAAATCTTCTTTTCGAACATGCTCAACGATGCTATTGACCACTATGCCTATCTACAAAACAGTGGCGTAGCATGGACGATTGTTCGTGCGCCCCGCTTGACCAACGCGCCCAAAACCGACCAGTACCGCGTAGGTTGGGTAGGTGTTAATGCAGGCACACAAATAAGTCGCGGAGACCTAGCGGACTTTGTTCTTACCTTGGTAGAAGATACTCAATATGATGGCCAATTGCCTTTTGTTAGTACTTAACTAAGGGCGATAGACAGCCCTTGGATAATCCGCGTATTTGAACGCGGGTTTATTCCACTGGCGCAGCGCATCACTCGCGATCCATTGAGCACTTTTTTCAGGACGGTTTAATAGGCGTTGGGCGCAAGCTGTGGCCGCGTGGTGCAAATCAACATTACGTTTCCCGATGTTGCGCAGTGCCCAATTGACGGCTTTTTTGACATAAATTCGGTCGTCGGCAGCGGCTTGCTCTATCAATGAAAAAAAGGCGTTGAAGATGCTGTTTTCGGCTTTTTTATCGGCCATACAATAGGCGGCCATTGTAGCAAAGCTGGCGCGGCGCTCAAATTCCCGTGGTCGATTGGCCCAAGCCGCTATCTTTTCTAGCGCGAAGGGACTTTTGGCGACCAGCCCCATACAAAACGTGTCACAGACTTCCCAATTTTCAAAATCAGCGACCCATTTTTCTAGCAGTTCTGAACGCAGGGCAGCTATCGGAAAAATTTTAGCGCACAGCAACCGCGCCTCGTAAATCCCCGTCTCATAGAGCGCCAAAGCCAAGGTTACGTCCTTGGGCAAGCGTTTAGCCAATGCTTTGAGATCCGCTTGATAAATGCCCAGTGCTTTATCCGTTTGAATGTTAAATTGTTGTGCTTTGTACACGGCCTTTTGAGGATCGGCAAGTGCCTCTAAGTCGCTCATTACTTTTGCTAATGTAGTTGTCATGGCCTTAACTATTAAAGATTTCAAAAGAAATGGCGACCTCTTTGTCAAAGGCCGCCATTTATTCTTGTTGGTATCGCTATCGAAGATCGTTTTAGTAAGAGAGCGTTCGTTTAGCCAAATCAGGCTTATTTTTTCTTCAAAAACTCGGTACGCAAGACAATTATCTTCTTACCAATGCGGCATTCTACCGCATCTTCCTCCCCTGTCAAACGGATATTTTTGAAGGCCGTACCACGCTTTAGGTTTAGGGATGCCCCTTTGACTTTTAGGTCTTTGATGGGCATAACCGTGTCGCCATCTTTCAAAACGTTGCCATTGCTATCGGTTACTACAATTTCATTGTCCATGTTATTCAATTAAGGTATTGCTCAAAAGTAATAGGTGTAGAAGAATGCTCCAAAGGTACATTTTTATTTTTTTGAAAGCGAGTTTCAGCAAAGATGGCTACTTGCCAATTTGTCCCTGCAACTCCTTTACGGCCGCTTCAATTTGCAGATCACGGCCATTGGTAACGGATTTAGGATCATTGGCTACCTTAATATCGGGCTCCAATTGGGTGTTCTCTAAATACTGTCCGTCGTTGGTGACCATACCCACTTCTGGAATCCCAAATACATACCCCCCTGGCAAGCGCTCCCACCAGACGGCTGTTCCTGTTCCAGGAACAGGCATTCCGATGAGCTTACCAACTCCTAAAGCCTTATAGGTATACGGAAATAAATGCGCATCGGAGTAGTTGCCCTCTCCCATCACTACAGCCGAAGGTTTGTACCATTTAAACATGGGTTCTTTGGCTAAGTCTTGACCGCGTGGTTTTACTTGCAAATAGACTTTTCCATTGAGAAAGGTCGCTAAATCATCGTGCAACCAGCCCCCGCCATTAAAACGAGTATCTACGATGATAGCTTTTTTCTCGCCGTTCAAACCCAATACTTCTTCGTAGACCGTTTTATAACTCTCCGTATTCATTCCCCGCACATGGACGTAGCCAATTTCGCCATTGGATAATTTTTCCGTCATAGCGCGGCAGTTGTCTACCCAATGGTCGTAGCGTAAGTTCATTTCTTGGCGCATGGTAATGGGTTTAACCGTTTCTTCCCAACGCTCGCCGCTAGCAGGATCGTAAAGCGATAATAAAGTATAATGCCCTGCTTTTCGGTTGAGAAATTGGTTGTAGTTGGTCGTTGGGGTGAGAATGTTGCCATCAATTTTCTCAATGACCAAGCCCGCTTTAATCCTAGAATTTTTGGTAAGCATAGGATGCTTGGGCATTACTTCCACTATTTTTAGACCTGCGCCCTCGTAAGCATAATCGTAATACATCCCTAAGGAAGCCGTTTGATCGCCATTGTCCATTCTGCCGCCATAATAACGGCAGCCAGTGTGCGAGGCATTAAGCTCTCCCAACATTTCCGAGACCATTTCTGAAAAGTCAACGCCGTTGTTGATGTGGGGAAGAAATTTTTGGTATTCTTTCTTATAAAAATCCCAACGCACATTGTGTAAATCTTTGCGGTAAAACTTTTTGACCACTTGTCTCCAAGCGTGTTCAAATAAGTAGGCGCGTTCCTCGGCTTCTTTCAAGATCATTTCGCCTTTGAGGGCAATCGGCTTACTTTTTTTTGTTTTTAGATCAATATTGGTAATTTTTCCACCGTTGGCGATGTAGAGATGGTTGCCATCTTTAGAGAGCACCAAACCACCTCCTTTAGAGCCTAATTTTTTGAGAATTTTTGTTTCGCGGGTACGCAAATTGGTTTCCCATAAATCAAAGCCTTTCTCAAAAGCAGCAAGGTAATACAAGGTTTCCCCATCCTTAGAAATCAAGGCATCTGTCAAAGCCGAAGAGTGCAATGTCAAGCGCCGTTTTCGATCAAATACCCCATCTAAATCAATGACTAAGTCCTTTATCTTTTTGTCTTTGTCAGTGGCACTACTGTCTGTACTAGTGCTGGTAGAATCGGTAGCCGTTTCTTTTAGGTTTTTATCTTTCTTGGTTTTGTTGTCTTTTTCGGCTTCTTTGAGCAACTGGAATTCTTCTTTGGTCAAGCGCATTTTGTCCCAAGCGTCTTCGTTGAGATACAAGGCATAAACGTCACTTTGTCCGCCCCAACTCGCTTGATTCTTCAAGCCATCTCTACCCGAAAACCAAATAATCATTTCCCCATCCATCATCCATCTAGGGCGGCCATCACTGTAGCCACTTCTAGTAAGATTGATCGGCGGTTCAGAACCGTCTGCTTTCAGCAATCCTACTTCAGAAATCCAATGTCCTTTCGGCAAAAAGTTGACTAAAAACCATTTGCCATCAGGCGACCATTCGTAATGCTGGTCTCCATCCGAGTAGGAATAGTTGACGTTGGCATCTAGTACCGTTCTTATCTTTTTAGATGCTAAATCAATAACTTGCAGCTCCGTGCGCTCAGACAAAAACGCCACTTCCTTGCCTGTTGGTGAATAAGCAGGTTGGAACGTCTCGTTGTCATTCACCAAGATGACTTCCTCCTCCAAGAGCGTTGCATTAAAAAAGTACTTCTCTTCCTCGCGGGCGAGCTTGCTTTGGTATAAATTCCAAGAGCCTTCGCGCTCCGACGCATATAAAATAGAGCGGCCATCGGGGCTAAAACTAGCCGTGCGTTCCATTTCTGGCGTATTGGTAATGCGTTTGGTTAAACCACTTTCTACCGAAGCTACAAAGACTTCGCCGCGATTAACAAACAAAATTTCCTTGCCATTGGGAGATAAATCCATCTCTTGGGCAGCGTTAATCGGAACTATTTGTTCTTCGTTATAACGATCGTCTATTCTAATAGAAATAGCCACTTTTTGTGGCTGTTTGCCCTCTTGATAGGTGTAAATTTCTCCATCATAACTAAAGCACAACAAGCCATTGGAAGCACTGGTCAAATAGCGAACAGGGTGGTCTTTGAGGCGAGTTAATTGCTTTTTATTACTTGCTTTTCCATTGCTATAATCAATGCGGTGCAGGTTAAAAGTACCACTTTCTTCGGATAAGAAATAGAGGCCTTTACCGTCGGGTGTAAAGACGGGATTGCGGTCTTCTCCTGCGAATTGGGTGACTTGGATATACGTTTCTTTGTTAACATCGTACACCCAAATATCTCGGGCAATAGATGATTGGTGGTGCTTTCGAAATTCATCTTCGTAGCCTTTTTTGTCGTGGTAAGCCAACAAACTACCTGCTTTGTTGAATTTGGCGGCATTGGTCGGTAGGGTCAAATATTGTTGCGGGCGGCCACCTTCTCTAGAAATTTGATAGGTTTCGGGCAAGTGTCCTGATGGAAATAATCGGTTTTCTGCCGCATCCGTACGCACCGAAGAGAAAATCACCGAACGGTTGTCGCGGGTAAAATCCATAGGAAAATCATCGGCTGAATGGTACGTCAACCGAGTGGGCGCGCCGCCTTCTTCGGACATGAGGTAAATGTCAAAATTGCCATAACGGTTGGAGGCAAACGCAATGTGCTTGCCATCGGTTGACCACACAGGGCGATAATCGTGGGCGCTATGCAAGGTGAGTAGCTGGGCTTGGCCTCCTTGCGTGGGCACCTTGTACAAATCACCTTTGTAGCTGAATACAATTTGTTGGCCATCAGGTGAAATGGCAGGATAGCGCATCCAAAGTGGGTTTTCTTGGGCGACGGCTTGCCCTAACCATAAGCTGGCGCTTAACGTGGCTATTAGTTTCCATAGTTTCATAGAATGGTATTTTGAGAAGTTAGGACTACGCCATAGCAGCGCAGCGAAAGAAAGCTCCTCTAAAAAAGGATTTGGAAAAACTGATTTAGACGAGTATTTAATTAGGGGAATTGCTTCAATATAAGGCTTTATTTTGAGGAAAGCCCCCCTATGGGGGAACACGTCTTTATTTTGCCGACTAGCAGCGGTCTTCCATCGACAGAGAGCCAACTACACAGGCTAATTTTTTGTATCTTGGCAAAGAAATTTATTGACTGATACTTATGACTACTCCACCTTCTACCATTGCTTTTTTTGATTCGGGGATAGGGGGCTTGACGGTGTCCTCCGAGAGGCGTTGCGCTACTTACCTCAAGAACACTATGTCTATTTTGCGGATTCGGACTCGGCTCCTTATGGCGTGCGGAGCAGTGCCGAAATCCTAGCGTTGGTTAATCGTGCCGTAGCATTTTTAGTAAAACAGCACCAACTCAAAGCCTTGGTCATTGCTTGCAACACGGCCACCAGCATAGCCATTCAACAATTGCGCAAACGCTACGATTTTCCTATTATTGGCATGGAGCCCGCCCTAAAACCCGCCTTGGAAATCGCCACGGACAAAGCCGTCTTGGTTTGCGCCACAGAAAAAACCTTAGAAGCACCCAAGTTACAAGCGTTATCTCAACGCCTCGGAGCGCAGAAGCGCTTGCAGCGGCTTTCTTTGCAACGATTGGTTACCTTTGCGGAGCGCCAAGAATGGGATTCGCCTGCCGTGCAGCACTATTTGCAGCAGCAGTTTGCGGGCATGGATTGGTCAATTATTCAAGCGGTAGTACTCGGTTGTACGCATTTCCCTTATTATAATTCCCTGTTGCGAACGTTGATTCCTGCTACCATTCCTATTTTGAATGGCCACGCAGGGACAGTACGGCAGTTGCAGGCTAGTGTTTCGACAGCGCCTAGTGGTTCTAAAGGTAGTTTGGTGTATTATCGCTCTGAGCGTTTGTTGCCTGTCGAAGAATTGTTGCCTTATTTGGAGTATTTGGAGGAGTAGGCGGTGTGCTTTTTTTAGGCAGTCTAACAGGCGTTACCTTTTTGTTCGTTTCTTAATGCTATTTTTATGTGTGTACGTGTTATTTTTTTGTTTGTAATTGGGTTGTTGTTTTTTTTTGAAGCCATAGGGCAATATCCTTTAGAGTTGTTGACGACACCTGAAAAAACAGCTTTTGAACGGACATCTAATTCGGAGGAGGTCTTGGAATTTATTCGAGCCATCGAACAACAAAGTCCTTATGCGCACGTAGATACGATTGCCGTGAGCGATAGCGGGCAAGTTATTCCGATGGTTATTTTGGCGCGCCCACGAGTGACAACGCCTGCGGAAGCGCGGGCTTCGGGAAAAACCTTGGTTTATGTACAAGGCAATATTCATGGTGGCGAAGTAGAGGGCAAAGAAGCCTTATTGGTCTTGCTGCGAGAAATTTTATTGGGTAAGGAACAGGCGTTGCTAGATCGGCAAATTTTGTTGTTTACCCCTAATTATAATCCCGATGGGAACAACAACCTATCGCCGAAACACCGCTCTTCTCAGGAGCATTGTCCGCACTTAGCGGGGGGGCGGCGTAGTGGTGGCGATTGGGACCTCAATCGAGATGGTATCAAACTAGATGCCCGCGAAACACGGGGTTTATTTGCCCATGCGATTGTTCCTTGGGATCCTGATGTCTTTATTGATTTGCATACGACCAATGGTGTTTGGCATGCCAATGAACTGACCTATGCCCACAGTTACCAAACATCGGGAGAGCCTGGCACCTCCGTCTACACCCGTGATAGTTTGTTGCCCGCCGTCAAGCAAGCACTGTTAGAGCGGTACGATTTGCATACGGATGTCTACGGTAGTTATAGCTTGGCGCAAGGCTGGCCTCCTAAAAATTTGTACACCTACAACCATCATCCGCGTTACTTGGTCAACCAATTTGGACTGCGCAACCGTATGGCAATTTTGAGCGAGACTTTTGCCCACGATAAATTTTATCACCGCATCAACTCGGCGCATAAATTTGTGCTGGAAATTTTGCGGTATACCAACACCCATGCAGCTGCTATTCGACGTGTCAACCGCGCTAGTGAAGCAGCAGCCATTGCCGCTGTACAAACAGGAGCTGGACGCTTGAAAAAAGGGGTGCGTTTTGAGAAAGTCGCCGAAGCAGAGCCGATGACCTTACGCACCTACGATTATTTATCTTATGTGGATTCGGCAGGTAAAACGCGCTATGTACGCAGCCACGAAATCATTGCCGTAGAAGGCGTACAGAATTACAGTGCGTTCTCGGCAACGTTGTACACAACGCTGCCGAGGGGCTATGTTCTCCCCCCCAACCTCGCCTATTTGCTTCCCCACCTTCAAAACCTAGGCATACAAATTGACACCCTTCAGAACCCTCAAAAGTACGAAGGCGAGCAATTCCGAGTGCGCCAACTGGAGCTTTCCAAGCAACAATTTGAACACCATTTTTTAGTGACGTTGGCAGGCAGTTTTGAACCCGCGACTCAACAGTTTCCAGCTGGCAGCTTTTACATTGATTTGGCGCAGCCCTTAGCCAACTTAATTGTTTACCTCTTAGAACCCCAATCCGACGATGGGTTAGTTACTTGGAACTTCTTGGACAAAACACTCTATGAGTTGGGGGTATTAGAAAAGTCCGTAATTTTTCCAATTTTCAAGGTCTTTTAGTACGAAAAAAGGTATAAACAACGTTTTTTCAAGGAATTAGCCCCCTTTTAAAAGGCAAGGGGCAAAAATAGCTCGTGAGAAGTGTAGTATTTTTTGTAATTTACAAAAGGCAACTATCCCCTATTCCATGCGGTAAGTCATCTTTTCTCCATAAGCTGGAGTCTCTAGAAACAACTACGATTAGCGAATTATGACCCATTAATTGTGCAAAAAAAACCGTTCTATATTGTCCTATTCTGTTGCTGGTTTTGGCTCCTGCTTTCGACAAACGGAGGGGCGCAAGAAAGTGTATTGCCTATTAAAGAACAGCGCTTATTAGAGAAAGGCATTGCCTTATACAATGCAGGAGAGTACGCTAAGGCAAGTACGGTTTTCGATCAATTGCTTATTAGCGCAGAACAGGCTGCGGACACTACTTTATTGGGCGAAATCTACTTTCGTTTGGGTAATTTTTACCAAGAAAATGAGCTACTGCCCCAATCGTTGGAATTCCTCTTGCGCTCTAGCCACCTATTAACACCACCGTTTGCCACAGAGCGTTCCAATATTCTCGTTCCAACAATGGAAGAAGGGCCAGCTACTTATTTGCTAGACATTCCAAAGGATGCCGCGCTCATTTGCGAAGTATACAACAAGATTGGAGGCGTTTATTTTAAGCAGCAAAACTATAAAAAAGCCGAAAAATATTGGAAGAAAGCCTATCAAGTAGCGGAGCAGTATAAAAGTGCAAAAGCGCTTTCGGATGTCTGCAACAACTTGGGCGAATTAGAACGCCTGAAAGGGCAACCAGTACTGGCACTTAATTATTACCACCGCGCCTTGGACTTGCAACAAACCATGAAAGACTCCATCGGTATATTAGTGAGCTGGGGCAATATAGGTAGCATCCATTTAAAAAACAGCCAATTAGATTCTAGTAAATGGTATTTTGATAAGGCTTATCAAATGGCAGAGCAGTTGCAAGACAGCAGCGCCCAATTAGAAAGTTACCTCGATTACGGGGCGTATTATCAACAGCAAAAGAACATTAAAGAGGCTCTTAAATGGACACATTTGGGCTTGGCGATAGCAGAAAAACGCGAGGAGGTTGATCTGCGTTTAGAAGCGCACCGACGCTTGGCGCAATTGTACCAAGAGCAAAAAAATTGGGACGCTTTACTCGTACACCAAGAACGATGGACAACACTACAGCAAGAACAGACCTTAAAAAACCGCAAGAAGCTAACCATGCAGATTGAAGCGGAGTATATTGTTCATCAACAAGAAAAAGAGTTGCTGCGCTTGCAGCAAGAAGCCCGTATCAAGCAAGAAAAAGGCGGCCGCCTCGCTCTCCTACAAGGGGGAATTTCAGGAGGTTTACTACTGCTCTTGTTGGGCACTTTAGGGTATTTGTTAACCAAAAGAAAACACACCAAAACGCTGACCGCACACCTCCATAAAATAGAGCTACAAAATACCGAAAGGGAAACCTTACTACAAGAAATTCATCATCGAGTCAAAAACAACTTACAAGTGGTCACCAGCTTGTTGCATTTGCAGAGTTATGACATCAAAGATCCCGCTATTAAATTGTTGTTTGACAAAAGTCAATACCGCATTGGTTCTATGGCGATGATTCACGAAATGCTCTATCAATCACACGAATTGTCGGCCATTGATTATAAAGAATACCTGCATCAATTGGTCAATAAACTCCTGCGGGCGATCAAAGGAAAAGACCACACCGTACAGCTAGATATGGAAGTGGCACCAATTCGCCTCAACATGGATACGGCTATTCCCTTGGGGCTCATCATTAATGAATTAGTGACTAATGCCCTGAAATATGGCTTAGACAAGAAGGAAAGCAGTATCTTACTGGTACATTTACGACGAGCAGAGGAAGGGGCGTATTGGTTAGAAATTGGTGATAACGGGATTGGTATGGCAGAAGATTGGACACAGGGCAGCCAACCCAGCTCGTTGGGATTGCGCTTGGTGCGTAAATTAACGCGACAGCTCGAAGGCGAACTCGTCAAATTACCTAAAACGCCAGGCACCCATTACCGCTTGCATTTTAAAGAAGTGACCACCATTGGGTAGCGTTTTGTATTTTCCTGTAGCTACGGAACGAGGCTTTTTTCTTTGAACCATTTTTTAAAACAACCATTTATGACAGGCGTAGAAATGGCTTACCGCGTATTGGAAGAAGAACAGCGCTTGTTGTGGGTCGATGACATTTGGCGCTTGGCACAAGAAAAGGGCTACACTGAGCAGCTTTCTAAGGTCTACTCCACGACCGAACATAATATCAATGCATTAGACAGCGCCTTGTACGACAAGGTAGGACAAAGCAAACTGCGCTTACTAGAAGAAAAAGGGCTTTATTACCTCTTTGATTGTCCAGACCTTTCTAAAAAAATCGAGCAAGCGTTGTACGGCGCAACTATTTGGAATTTTGCCACGGTACAGAAGCGGGGAAAGCCCAAGCATTTTACGCCATCGACCCGAGGCTTTGATGGAATGGTCTTATTTTTCATGTTAGCGGTAGGTTTGCCCCTTAGTTTGTACCTTACGACGCTGCTGCAAGGAAATTTGGCACTTAGCTTGCTTTCTCTCTTATTGGTGCTTAGTTTATTGTTATTTTTTGCACTTTTGGCCTACGGCTATTTGCAATTGACGAATGCAGCCATTACGATTGCTCCCGATTACTTGGAGTGCCATTTTATTTTTTATCCCAAGCGGCTCAAATTTCGGTTAAACTGGACACAGCTGACCAAGATAGAAGCGCGCGGGTTGGGCGAAGAATTACAACTAAAAAGTGATGTTAAATGCTTGACATTTCATTATCAAGATAGCAAGGGTCAAGCCCAACAGCGAACAATTCGTTGCCACGGCTATATCAATCCTAGTCCCCACTATGATCCCTTTTCTATTTTGATTCGCAATTATGAAAGCTTTGTTTTGCTGCGTCGCTTTTTCAGGGAAATTGCCCAAACGTACGACATTGTTTACGAAGAAAAATGACACCCCGTCTCTTTCTAACTTCCTACTTCCTCTATTTGTCATAGGGGCGGTATATTGATGACTATACAACATGAGACCATTACTGTTGGCTTTTTTATTGTTACTAACTTTTTATTCCGCACACAGCCAAAACTTAGCAGGTACTTGGCAGGGCTACCTCAATCAAAGCGAAGCCGCTGCCCAGTCCACCGCTTACCAAGAATATTGGAAAAAAGGGAGCACGACCCACGCCTTAAAACTGACGTTGGAACCTGTTCTAGAGAAAAAACAACGCCCAGGTAAGACGACTAAAACACCTAGTAGCTACACAGGCGAATACTATATCAACGAAACCTTACAGCCAGCCCACTTCGCGCGCTTTTCTTTAGAGGCACAGCTAAAAAATAAACGGTTGGCTTATAAAGCGACCACTAAGCTCTTTGAAGTAAAAAACAGTTTAAACGAAGATTTTTGCTACAGCTCGGCCAACCTCTCCTACTCTCAAGATGAGTACTACGAATACCTAATAGGTGACTGGAAAGGATGGGACGAAAAAGATCGCGCTTGCGCCGCAGGCAAAGTACTCTTGCGCCGCTTGTTAGATCCCAACAACCTTCCCCCTACCCCCGAACCAGCGCTTCCTGTTGTGGAACCATTGGTAGAAACCGTATCCGCCGTACCCACTGTTGAGCCCGTAGCACCTGCTGTAGTGGAAGTGCCCGTAGTACCTGTTGTCCCCTCTACGCCTTCTGTTACGTTGCAACATTACGACCAACGCTCCAAAATCACCAAAGAAGTGATGACGGTAGCCAAGGATTCGATTAGTATTGATGTCTGGGACGGCAATCGCGAAGATGGTGATATTATTTCTTTGGTGTTCAATGGAGTGGTACTATTAGAACAGCATACCTTGACTAAAGAAAAGCGCCAATTTCGGGTCGCCCTTCAAAAAGGACAGAATATTTTGACCCTCATCGCCCACAACTTGGGGGACATTCCTCCCAATACCGCCGCCTTGGAAGTAGAGCGTAATGATGGCCGCAAGAAAATCACGCTGTCTTCGGATATGGATCGAAGTGAGTCGGTGTTGATTATTCGGGATTAATTTTTCCGCTTATTGCGTACTTTAATTAGGGCGTAGTCGTTTGGCGTAGTCGTTCGGCGTAGTCGTTCGGCGTAGTCGTTCGGCGTAGTCGTTTGGCGTAGTCGTTCGGCGTAGTCGTTCGGCGTAGTCGTTCGGCGTAGTCGTTCGGCGTAGTCGTTTGGCGTAGTCGTTTGGCGTAGTCGTTCGGCGTAGTCGTTTGGCGTAGTCGTTCGGCGTAGTCGTTCGGCGTAGTCGTTCGGCGTAGTCGTTCGGCGTAGTCGTTCGGCGTAGTCGTTTGGCGTAGTCGTTCGGCGTAGTCGTTCGGCGTAGTCGCTCGGCGTAGTCGTTGGGCGTAGTCGTTCGGCGTAGTCGTTCGGCGTAGTCGTTCGGCGTAGTCGTTCGGCGTAGTCGTTCGGCGTAGTAGTTGGGCGCAATTGCAATTGCGCCCAACTACTACGCCTCTTACTTAAACATCTAACACTTCTAAGAACTAGCCAAACATGTCCACCAAAAAAAACGACCCGCTAAGAATCCTATTCGTATGCAGCCAAAATAAATGGCGCAGCCGTACGGCGGAGCATATTTTCAAAAACAAAGCAGGCTGGGCAGTGCGCTCGGCAGGAACAGACCGCGCGGCACGGGTACGCCTCAATGCCAACCACGTGGAATGGGCAGAAGTAATTTTTGTCATGGAAGACAAGCACAAGAGTCGCTTGACGCGCCATTTTAGACCGCAGTTAAAAGAGCAAGAAATCATTGTCTTGGATATTCCAGATGATTATTCCTACCTCGATCCTGAGTTGATTGAAATCTTGGAACAATCGGTGACATATTATTTAGAAGAAGAAGAAGAAGAAGAAGAAGAAGAAGAAGAGCATTAAAATACCAAGGTGAGTAAGAATTGGAATAACCCCGCTACCATACCTAGAAGTGCCCCTGTGAGAATCAATTTCCATTCATCTTCTTGAAAAACAGGACGAAGAAAGTCTACAAATTCATCGGGCGGCAATTGGCTCATGCGGGTGTACATGGTTTTTTCGATGTCGAGGGCTTCTTGCGCATAGTCAAATACGACATGTACTTGTGCGGGAGCCGCTTCTACAAAACGACGTACGGCGACTTTTTTGATCTCGTCATAAGTGTTGGTACCTGAGGTCAATTTAATAAACGAACTGTTGAATCCTGCCGTTTTGTCGATCCCCTCTTGGGTATGGTGGGCAATAATGGCCGCCAATTTATCTGCGCCTGCTCCTTTAAAAATTTGGTTAAATACATTGTCCATGGTCATGACATTGGCAGAAACCAGATGCGCATAGCCTTTTGACACTTCATCTTGGCGTTTTATAAACAAGCCTTGAATTCTGAGCCCTAAAAAATGAATGGGATTAGTAGGCGAAAAAATCATGCGCAACGCCAAAATATTGGTCAACCAACCTACAATTAATCCCCCAACAGGCAGTTGCCAAGGAGCGCCCCAATAGACCCACAACACCGCCTGAATCAACCCAAAGATAAATCCAAAAAGAAAGCCTGAGCGTTCGATAAATTTAAATTCTTTGTATCCTACTTCTAGGAAAATGCGGTTGAGAAGGATCTTGTTTTGAGTTAAATGCTCAACGGCCATTGTTTTCAAATCAAAAACCTCCGTGATGTTAGTTTTGACATCCTCCATAATTTCTTCGATCACACTGGGAATTTCTTCGGCAGCACGGGCATAGATTTTTTCTTTGCGCTGCTTGGGCATCAGTTTCCACAGAGGTACATGCGCGGTCATTACCTCGTCGGTAATGTCGCGCGCTAGACGCAAGATGTTAGGCCCCATTTGCTGGGCGATGATAACGGGATCAATGCGGGAAAACTGGTCTTCTACATCAATGAGTTTCGTCGTAATCATATCCGTGGCCTTGCCCGCCATGTGTTCGGCTTTGGATGGAATAATGCCCTGCCAACCCAATGCGGGTAATCCTGCCCAACCGATTGCTCGAACACCCTTGACTTCAAAACCAACAAATTCCAAGGGATAAAAGGTCATCCTTAACGCCAAGACATTTGTTGCCCACCCAATAAATGCAGAGATAAAGGGCAAGAGAATTAAGTCCAGATTTTGTAGCAAAAAGGTTCCCACGAGTTATCATTTAGTAGTCAGCAGCCTCCGCGTCTTCTCCTTGAATCAAGGCGATTAATTCTCGGATGGCCATAGCAATGTTTTCACGTACGTCTATGATACTAGCTTCCATCATATAACAAGGTGCCGTGACAATTTTGTTGGTGTGATCGACAATCACTTCTTCTACGGTTGCCATGGTCACCATCGTTCCAATCTCTCCCATTCCGTGGCTAATGCCTTCGATGTCATAGGGCGAAGGAGCTTCCGTAGAGCCAATGGTCAGACTGGCATGAATACCTGCATCCTCTAGGGCTTTGGCAATAACAGTAAGGCCCATACACAAGCCCGCGACGGGTTTGCCTGCCTTTACAAAGTCTACAATCAATTGCTTTACTGCTGGCTCTACAGCACCTGCTGCCCCTTCTAAGGCCCATTTACCAAGGTTTTTGGCCGCGCCAAATCCTCCTGGAATAACTAAGCCATCCAATTCGGCTATTTGAATAGTTGCTAAATCCTGTATTTCGCCTCGGGCAATACGCGCGGCTTCGATCAATACATTGCGCTCCTCGGGCATCTCCTCTCCCGTCAAGTGGTTGACGACATGGTGTTGAGGGATATTGGGAGCCATACAGACCGCTTCTGCTCCAAATTCTGCAATGGATAATAAGGTAAAGACGGTTTCATGAATTTCGGAGCCATCATAGACCCCGCTTCCCGCTAATAAGACCGCAATTTTCATTGTTGAGTTATTTATTGCTCCTTTCATTAAGTAAAAAACTTTCCACACCACACTGAGCTCACGATCACGAATTAGCAGCGAACTACAAACAAAGTGCTCACGAGCCTCACAAGCCTGCGAGTAATCTAAGTAAATATCCCCTTTTTTATGGCACATTTACTTTTCTCCTCCTACCTAAAAGAAGCATTGAGAATAAGAGGGAAAATTAGTTGATGTTCAAAGATACAAAAAGCGGGATTGTATTTCTATACAATCCCGCTTGTTGTTTGGATTCATTTACCATTAGAATCGAATTCGGTACGTCATATTAGGAACAATACCAAATTGTCTTGCTTTGGCAATGCGCTCTTGTTCGGGGTAGTAACTCTGCCCCGCTTCATTTTCGAAGTTAAGCAGATTGAGTATCTCCAAGTAAATATGGTGGGAAATTTGTTTTTTGTGATGGTTAAGACGAATGCCCGTACGGAAGTCTAAACGATTGTAAGCACCTCCCCGATCAGAAAAGGCTCGTTCCATATCCAAAACCTGATAACCCAGTCGTTTAGAAGCTTCTAAATTAATGGGAATATAAGGAAGCCCCCCATGGGTAGTAAAGCGGAGATCGATATGAAATATATTTCGTTGTTTCGGTCCAATCTTAAATTCCTTGCCCCCCATGATCGAAGCAATATAACGCACGTCAAAAGCTGTATGGCGCCAGACCTGATCACTAGCTTTGTAAAATGATCGCTGGTAAGAGGCCGAGACAAGGCCATAATAGCCCTTGCCCATAAAACGTTCTAAAGATACCTCTGCTCCGTAATTGTATCCCTCTCCTTCATTCACTAGTTCATTGCGAAAAAGTGATGTTCCATTGGAGCCGTTATTGAGAATAGAATAACTACTAGAGGTGCTTTCTACGGGGATATCTGTCTGGTAAAAAGCATAAACATTGGCTTCTAACAACCAGTATTTAGAGATGATCCAATCGTAAGATAATACCAAGTTATGGCTGTGCAAGAGTCCCAGCTCTTTATTGCTGCCATCGTTAGTAGTGTGGTACATATAGGCAGCATTAAACAAGATGGAAGCAGGGGGGATTTTACTGTGTAAGCCATAACTAAAACTCAGTCGGTGGTAGGTAGCCAAGTTATAAGTTAGCGTAGTACGTGGCTCTATTGTCCAGCTCTTGTCATTCAAACTCCAATACATACCTTGTAGGCCAAACAAAATCTCAAAGCGTTTAGAAAATTTATATTGGGCTTGTATAAAAGCATTGGCTTGTAGGTATCGCTCTTGAGCATAAGTCAATGTGGGGCGCTGCTGTAAATAATCAGTATGCAGTTGATATTGGTACAAATACGCCTCTATGCCTGTTCTGATAGAGAATCTACTGGATTGCTTGCGATTAAAAATACTAGCTACCCCTATGCGGTCATAAAATTGTGTATGCAAATAATGGGGTTGTGTGCGCCCATCGTTCAAAATAGTGTCTCGGTTGTCATGATAATCATGTACAAAATAGGAGACTGTTGTTTTTAGAGAAGTCTTATCATTAAAATAATACAAATGATTGGCACCCACAAGCCCTAATTTGGAGTACAGTGCCACATTATATCCACGTGTTAAAAAAAGATCCACTGTATCTACATATTCATCGCGCAAGGCTAGCTCGGCTACACCTCCTATTCCAAAAATGGAAAAGGTGCCTGTTTTTTTGGTGGGTATGTTGATTTTAATATTCGCATTGGCATACTGTGGAGAAGGGTTCGAGGCAAGATCTTTGTCCAAGCCTTGGAAAAGGTTCAAGAGACTACTACGCACCATAACTAGATAAGAGCTTTGACCTTTGGCCAAGGCCGTTCAGCAGTTACTTCTGCTTCTAAGAAATTAACTTGCCCCATAAACTCATGCTCGCGGTTGTTGCCTTTGCGCAAATTCATATCAAATACCCCTGCATAAGCATTGCCATATTGTGCGGACAAGACCCCATTAGCAAAATCGGAATTGTCCAACACGTTGGTACTGATGATAGGAAAGACACCACCCGTTGCTCCTATAAACGCAAAGTGATGTGGGTTTTCAATGGGGACATCTTCTACTCTATACTGAATACCGTAAGACGTGTTACCTCTAGAAATCAGATCGTTGTGGCTATCGTCAGCAGCGAACAGTCCTGGTATATTGGTAATAGAACGCACAGGGTCGTTGAAGCCGTTGATATAGCGTTGTGTTTCCTCGATATTAACTGGTCGAGCGCTACCAACATTCATTGGATCTACTGTTTCTTGTTTACTATTTCTATAACGGTTTTCGGCTTTTCCTATCCTTTTGTCGTCTACCGTAATGATAGTCATCTGAATTATTTCTTCCAGTGCTACCATAATAACGGCTTGTTTACCACCAACGACGAGGAGAGGGTAAATGGTTTCGTAATAGCCGTCTAAGCCAATTTGTAAGCGTTGATTGCCTATAGCCACTTCTTGCAACTCGAAATAACCATTCGCATCGGAAGTGGTTCCAATGATTGGATGGTAATTGAGTAAGCGAACAGAGGCATTACTTAGCCCCTTGCCTGTGGAGCGGTCGGTCACATACCCCCGAATTGTTTGATTTTTGATGGCTGCGCGCTGCGCCTGCAAGAAGGGGATGCACCAAAGAAAAAGGCTCCCCATTAAGAGGTAGCGAGTAATTGTACATTTCATTTGTAGAATGTCTATTTAGTAAAGAGATCATAAATAGCCTTATTAGTGGAACGGTGTTTTTGTTTGGTCAACCTTAGTTGGGACGAGGCATCAAAACGAAGCGACGGTCATCTATTTTTACAAGCATCCAAAGGGACGAGGAAAATCATAAGCATAGATGAGCTAATAAAAACTACTTGTTTTTTTAAAAAATCAATAAGCTAAATAAACTTGGTGTTGGAAGTGGGGGAAACCAAAATGGATAGTGGCACTACCCATGCATTATAAAAAAAATATTTTATGTATTAAGTTTATAAGAATACAGCCTGTTGTGTTCGTATAACTACGGATTGAGAAAGCACACTTTCGTAGTACCCTTCTAAATCAACTTCTAAGCGTTGGTTACCTAGTAGGTACCTCTCGCAATTCAAAGTATCCCTCTTGATCGGCAGCGGTAGAACTTAATGGATGGTAATGGAGTAGTTTGAGGAATGCCTTACCTAAACCTTTTCCTGTAGAATGGTCGGTAATATATCCCCGGATAACTTGATTTTTGAGCGCAGATGGCTCTTGTGCCCTTACCATAGGGAGGTAAAGCGTACTGCTTAAGAGTAGCAGCAACTGAAGTAATAGTTGATTCATTTATAACGTCTATTCAATAAATAAATACCAACAGTTGACTGTCGATTAGCAATAGAAAGCTTTAAAAAAGAGCTCTAAAATAAGCAGTATCAAAAGGGGGAATAAATTACTGCTTCTAACCGTAGTCCTAACATCTATTGGTTTATTTGGAAGTTGGTTGACCAACATTCCTATAAATAAACTTGAATTGGGGAAGGCGCAAAATAAGAAATTTAAACTCCTTATACAAGCGCCTTCCTAACTATCCTTGCTCCATTTGAGTAATGGAGCATTATTTATCTAAAACTTTGCTAAAATGGGAAAATTTAAAACTGTATTCTGTAAAAAACATTCGGAATAAATCCAAACTGTTGACTGGTGCGTATCTCTTCTGCTTCTGAGTCGTAGTAGAGTTGTCTGGGGTTGGACAAGTTAGCGACGTTGATTAAGTCTACAAAAAACAGGTGCGATACTTTTTTTCCGTTGAGGCGAAGACCGATTTTTACATCAATACGCGTGTACGGATCTAGGCGAAAGCTATTGGTTTGGCTCTCGTCATAAACTGCTGTTCCTTGTGCCTGTGATTCGGCCAATAAAATAGGCGTGTAGGGCGTTCCTCCTCGATGTATCACCCGTAAATCAGCTGTAAAGGCATTGCGTTTTTTGGCTCCAATTTTAAATTCTTTTCCGACCACTAATTGAGTCAAATATTGAATATCAAATGCCGTGTTGCGCCACACTTGATCACTGCCTTGATACATCGAGCGAAAATAAGAACCTGATAAGATTCCGTAATAACCTTGGCTTAAGAATTTTTCAATGGAGACTTCCCCACCCGCGTTAAAAGATACGCCATCATCGGCTAAGTCTACATTGCGGGGCGTTTCATAAACGCCGTAATTGATGAGTGAAAAGCTACTTGGCAATTGATCGACAGGAATATTAGTATTGTATTGCCCGTAAGCACTCACATTTAAAGACCATTGCTCGGCGAAGTATAAATTATACGACAAAACAACGTGCTGGCTACTCAACAACCCTAAATCGCGGTTGCTGTCATTGTAAGAATTGCTGTTGTCGGCATCGGGTGCTACATGAAAAGAAATAGAAAATGGTTGTAAGCGGCTGTGCCACCCATAGCCCAAGCTGACCTTGTGGCGGCTCCCTGGAAACCAGTTCAAGGAAAAGCGTGGCTCGACCGACCAAGAATCCTTATTGAGTGTAAAGTACTGTCCATGCACGCCTAAGCTAAGCACTACACGAGGGGAAACTTTATATTTGGCTTGCATAAAGCCTCCTACGTGAAACAAATTATCATCCGAAAAATAGACCAACTTGTCGTTAAACAAATCTTGCTCTTCGATATCCAAGAAAAAAGCATAGCCATAAGCCCCTGCTCGCGTCGTTAAGCGCGGATTCCATTTGCTGTTGAAGGTACTGCTTAAGCCAAGTCGATTGCGCAAAGAACGCGCTTGATAATAATCTAAGGTTACGTTGCTGGGTGCAACCGAATCTTTGTCCGATTCATAATTCTCAAATAAGTAAGAAACCGTTGTTTTTAGGTAATTCTTCTCCCCTATAAATTTCTTATGGCTCAAACCCACCAAACTCATTTGTGTCGAAGTAAACACATTAACATCCTTGACCGCAAAAATATCCGATGGCTGGTATTCTTTTGCTAAAAAACTAGCATCGGAAATGCCTCCAATGGCGAACAAAGAAAAATGCCCTGCCTCTTTGGTAGGCACATCAATTTTCAAATTCAAATCTTGATAGGTAGGGCTGGAATTACTGCTGGTATTAATTCCCAACGCTTGGGCAAACTGAATCACCGAGTACCGATAACTCAAAATAAAGGAAGCCCCCCCCTTCTTAATCGGCCCTTCTAACATCACCTCTGCGCCCCACAGACTAATTTCTCCTGTAAACTCTAATTTTTCGTTGTTACCTCGACGGGACTGGATATCAAAAATCCCTGCGGTAGCGTTGCTGTATTCGGCAGAAAATGCCCCTGTCAAAAAATCAGCGCGATCCAATACGTTCGTATTCAAAATAGGAAAAATAGCTCCTGTATTACCCAAGCGTGCCAAGTGGTGCGGGTTGTCTACAGGAATGCCGTCGATTTGCCAACGGACTCCAAACGGGCTATTGCCTCGGATAATCATGTAATTTTGAGGATCGTCAATGTTATAAACGCCTGCAAAATTCGAGGCCGCTCTGGCAGGATCTTCCAAACTTCCAGGATAACGATTGACTTCTTCGAACTCTAATGCACGATAACTGACCGTGTTCATTTCGTTGACGGGCTCCAATTTGCTGTTGCGCAAACGGCGACGGTCTTTTTGTTCGAGGGTTTCCTCTGGTTTAGCACTTGTTGGTTTGACGTATTCCTCTTCTAATCCAATGGTCAAAACCACCTCTTTTCCTGCTCCTACCAAAACATTTTCGGTATAACCGTAATATTCATGACGCTCTACTCGTATACGTTGGCGGCCAACAGGGACGTTGGGCAATTCAAATCTTCCGTCTTCATCCGTTACCGTACTAATAATAGGAGAATAATTAAGCAACTCTACGGTCGCATAAATGAGCGGCGTGTTGGATTCTTGATCGACAACCATTCCTCTAACCGACTGCCCTTGGCGTGTTTGATAGACATAGTTATCTTGCTTGGTGGATTTGTTTCGATAAGCGTAGCTAGTGTGTTGTGCCTGAACACTAATAGCTTGTCCTAAAAATAACAGTAAAATCCAACCGTACTGTAGACCTACTTTCATGAAAAAATACTTTTAAAAAATGGAGAATAATTGATTTCGGAGAACTATAAAGTACGAGATTAGGCACTTTTGTAGTAGATGGAGGTGATTAATAAGCAAATGAGGCAAATATTATATCGTTGCCTGTCATTTAATATACAGGTTTTTACAAAATCTAAGTCTATTTCTTTGAAACTTTTTCGAACTTTTCTTGTTTTTCCCGCCACTTTGCTCCCACAAAGAAAGGCAAGCTTTTTAGCTGAAAGTATAAAAAACAATTCAAACTATATTGTATCAATAACTTATAAATAGTATTTTTTTATAGCAAAATGTCAGTTAGTGTAGACTGTTTCTGTGCTTTAAGTGAGCGAGCAAAATTAGTTAGCGTTAAAATTCTGATTATTTTTAGCGCTAATCGAAGCAGAAAATGGAAGTCTTAGCGGGCTAAGGCAAGATTTTATGTGGAAGAGTAGTGCAAAAAGAATTCATGAATTGCCTATAAATAATTTTGAATGATTACTTAATAGCTAGTAGTAAGGGTAGGCTTCGTTTTTTTGGGGGACACTTCCGACCAAAGCACCTAATTTTTTGCTCCTTATCCGTCCCTCCATTTCGCTCATGCTTCCTTCTATCTTCGTGGGTATGGTTTTATTACTGAGTTTTTTAAGGCTTCATTAACGGTTTTTTTATTGGGAAATATGGGCTACACTTCCGATTATTGCTACTTTAGTAGGGCATTTTATATTAGAGAACTCCTCTTTTTTGTCTTTTTAAAGTTGTTGCTTTTGTTTCACTTTTGTAAGGTCAACGCCGCTTATCACTTGGGCAAGTGTGTAGCGATCCCGTTGTACTACTCTATATCTCTACCCCTATCGTAACTACTACCAAAGGACTTTTTTAGAACACTAAAAAGTTATTGGTTATGATTCGATACCTTCTATTATGTTGCGTACTGTGCAGCAGCGCCACCCTTTGGGCACAAACGACGGGCGGTTTATACGGACAAGTCACAGATAAAAATACCGAAGAATTGCTTATTGGCGTTACGCTCGTACTCATGGATGGAGAGGTACAAGTAGCCGCGACTACAGCCGATGTATCGGGCAATTACAATTTTTCTAATATTGAGGCAGGCAACTATCTACTAGTCGCCATGTACCTCGGATACCCTAATTTTAGACTCAATGATTTGACGATTTCTGCCGATCAAGACAGAAAATTAGATATTGAGATGTCGAAGACCATCGACGGGCCTGAGATTAAGGTCTATGCTAGAGAAAAAATTGTAGATCCTACCAAACCACAAGTCACCAAACGAGGAGCAGATTTTATTAACAACAATCCCGATCGTGGGATTGACAACGCGATTAAGACCGCCACAGGAATCGGTTCGCCCGATGACGGCGAATCGTACAGTGCCAGTGGTAGCCGCACCTCTAGTAATTTGGTGATGATTAATGGCGTACCGATTCTCAACCCTGACAACATTCCCTTAGCAGATTTGGAGGTGTTGGAAGTGCAAGTAATGACGAGCGGAATTCCTGCCCGTTATGGCGATGCCACGGGTTCGGTCACCAATATTATTACCAAAGGCCCTTCTACTCGCGTCTCGGGTGGGGTGCAGTTGGAGAGCTCTCAGTTTTTGGACAATTTTGCCGCCACTACGGCCAATGTCTATTTGTCGGCCCTATTTTGGCCAAACCCATGATTACCGCTAAAGGCGACACCCTCAAACGCGATGGCAAAGTAGTCAAATCCAGTATTTTGGGCTATCGTTTTTCAGGTGCTTATTTTACGACTAAAGATGATCGGCCTTCTGCCTTGAATACGTTCAAATTGAGCGATGAGCGCTTGGAGGAGTTATTAGAGAATCCGTTAATGCGTAGCCAGAGTGGCGAAGGAACCATTTTTGGGTCGGACAATTTGCAGGAAAGCGACTTAGAGGCTACTAATGTGCGTTCTAATGCGCGGAGTTCGTCGGCCAATTATACGACCGTGCTAGAGTTCAAACCCAGTCCTGATTTTTTCTTAGCATTAAGCTCTGAAGGGCAGTTCCAATGGGGCAAAGCAGCCTCCATAGAAAACCAGTTGTTTAATTACCAATTTAACCCTGACCAACGCACGGATAACTTAAACTTTACCCTACGCTTTCGCCATGTAGTCAAAAGCACGCAACCGGGTAACAGCATCTCAGAAGACGAAGACGAAGAACGACTCTTACCTGTCTTTCAGAACCTGAGTTATCAACTGACAGGCAGCTATACCCAACGCAATTTCACATCCGAAGACCCTCGCTATAAGAACGTTTGGGAATATGGTTATGTGGGAAAATTCTACGAGAGTAGACGCCCTGTTATTGATGTTATTGAGGAGCGCCCTATTTATAATTCTCAGGGAGAAATCATTGGTTACGATCCACAAATTGGCCATGCTGCCTTTTTTAATTCCTTTGATGGTTATGAGCCTAACTTGGACATCAACCCAGGATTAGCCGCTTACAACAACCTGATTGCCCGCTCCCAATGATTGGAGAAATCCAGCGTCGTTTTAATCCAGCCGCGCCAACGTCGCTCAATGAAATGGAGATTATCAACGGCTTGATTACGGGTAGCCGTAGCAGCGTTTACGGCCTGTTTAACGCGCCCCACATTACCGAAGAAGGCTTTACTAAGTCCAGCAATAACCAGATTCGGGCGAGTATTCAAACCAACTTTGAGTTGTACACCAACCAGCGTTCGGGCAATCCAATGCGCCACAAAATTGAAGTAGGTGGAGTTTTTGAGCAGCGTATTGAGCGCCGTTACAACATTAATCCATTCGATTTGTGGAACTTGGCTTATCAATCGGCCAATACCCACTTGTCCAATGCCACCGATTTGACGCGTGAGACTGGGGAAACCTATTACGATCCCACGCTTCAGCGCTCGTTTACCTTGTATGATGCCTTGATTCGGACAGATGCCGAAGGGGTGGAAGTACCTATGTCTAATTTTGGAGCCAATTTGCGGGAATCGTTGGGTTTGGATCGCCGCGATTGGGTAGCCGTGCATGAATTGACACCCAGCGACATGGATTTGAATTGGTTTGAACCCTCGACCTTAATTACGGGTCAACAACGGGTTGTCAATTATTATGGGTATGATTTCTTAGGCAATCCGTTGGGTACCAATGTC
Organism: uncultured Saprospiraceae bacterium; assembly: GCA_963837355.1. GTDB lineage: Bacteria > Bacteroidota > Bacteroidia > Chitinophagales > Saprospiraceae > Aureispira. The sequence goes on from CAWIMY010000003.1 coordinate 777,639, forward strand.
AACTTTAATGATTTCTTTTTTGAAACCAATGAAAATGGCGTAAAAACGCGTCCTGTAGCGGCCTTTCAACCCATTTATGCGGCTGGGTACATTCAAGATCAGTTTATTTACAAAGATATGGTGTTTAATATTGGACTGCGTTTTGACAGTTACGACGCCAATACCAGCGTGTTAAAAGACCCTTATAGTATAGTGGGTTATGAAACCGCCGCAGAGTTTGAAAGCGATCAATCCTTGTACAATACAGGGCAAGGCGCAGGCTACAACCGACCATCTAACATCGGCGATGATTACGCGGTGTATGTGAGCGAGAACAGCAGTGATGCGAACGTGGTAGGGTATAGAAATGGCGATCAATGGTACAATGCGTCGGGACTTCCCGTCAACACGCCGAGCGAATTGGGGGCGACCATCTTACCTGCTTTGAAAGGATTTAGCAGTTCTGAAATTGATCCTCAAGGAGAGAATTACGACCCCAACCAAGCGTTTAGAGATTTTACTCCTAGTTTGATTGTGATGCCGCGTATTTCGTTTTCGTTTCCGATTAGTGATAGGTCTAACTTTTACGCCAACTATGATATTTTGTCGCAGCGTCCCCCTGTTGGGGCGTATTCTTCGGCCTACGATTATTATAATTTTAGAGAAATTACTGCCAATGGCAACCGCATTAATAATTCTAATCTAAGACCCGAACAAACCATCAATTATGAGGTAGGATACCAACAAGCGTTGACTGATTTTTCTAAAATCACCGTAGCATTGGTTTACAAAGAAGAGCGCGATTTGATTCAGTTGCGCCAATATGTGGGGGCTTATCCCAACACGTACACGACCTTGGGCAATGATGACTTCTCGACGACTAAGATTTTTAAATTGGAGTATGAGACCTTCCGCCATAAAGGCTTGCGCATTATTGCCAATTATGCCTTGCAATTTTCAGAGGGAACAGGCTCTAACCCCACCTCTTCGTCAGGCGTAGCAGCTCGCGAGTTGAAGTATGTGTTTGCCTTGGATTTTGACCAGCGCCATACGTTTTACACCAACTTAGATTATCGTTTTCAGGCAGGAGATGACTATTTTGGCCCTACTATTGGCAACTTTAAGGTATTGGAAAACATGGGCTTTAGCTTTAGTGTAAATGCCAATTCTGGCCGCCCTTATACCCGCAAGCAAATTGCAGGGGGTATTGGTACCAGCTTCCAAGATCGCTTGACCGATGGTTCGGTGAATGGTGCACGGATGCCGTGGAATGTTCGTTTGGGTATCAAGGTAGATCGCAACTTTGTATTGGGCAAAAACACGGGTAAGGCGTTGCGCTTAAATGTTTATTTGCGCATCAGCAACTTGCTCAATACACAAAATGTATTAGGGGTATACGCTGCCACAGGTTCCCCAACAGATGATGGTTTTTTGAGTAGTGGAGATGGCCCAGGCCCAGGCTTTGCTTCTTCTCAACCCGAGTCTTATGCAATGCTGTATGAGCTACGCAACAACAATCCCTATAATATTTCTCGTCCCCGCCGTATTTTCTTGGGCATGAGTGTCTTTTTCTAAGAGCATGTTGAATCTTAGATTCGATAGGTAGGTTTAGCGTTAGGGGTTTAGCGTTGGGCGTTGGGTGTTTAGCGTTGGGCGTTGGGCGTTGGGCGTTGGGTGTTTAGCGTTGGGCGTTTAGGACGTTTAGAGTTTAGAGTTGGGCGCAATTGCAATTGCGCCCAACTCTAAACGCCCTAACTTTTTTATTAATTATCCAGCAGATCGCTGTTAGCCGATGGTCGACTACCAATAGTTTTTCGATAGGCCGTAATCGCCCCCAAAGCTAAGACCATGATAACAATTACCAAACCTATAAAAAGCAGCAGCACGGCATAAATCCCATCAACGCCCCCACTTTCAGGAGCCGAAGAAACGCTCCCTCCTTCCAACACATAGCCAATCCCAAACAAGACCGCCGCCACAATTAAACAAGTGCGGCAATAGCGCCACAACTCTCGCAAACCTTGTCGGAGCTGTCCCAACTTATGATAACGCCATAAGGTAAATAACCACAACACGACCAACACTGTCAACACTCCAAATAACCACCAAACACCCATAGTTTTCTTGTTTAAAATCCATCATCTAATAAAGTCGGATCACTCTGCTCCGCTTGCCAGTTAGAACCACAAATTAGTAGCATCACTGTTCTTCTCGTTTAATTTCTAAAGATATACGTTCTTCTCTAAAACGACCTTATTCCTCGGCGTTAAAAGATACTCCCTCGACTCCGCCACCACCACATGACACCCAATACTTGCACTAGCATTATAATGAGTAATCATAATCCAAGTGCAAGTATTGGACATAGCGTTCCTTCTCTTGGCTAATGCGCTCTAGGTTTTGACTAATTTTAGATGTACGGCAGCTTGTTCGCCCACTTGTACCCGCACGAGGTACACCCCTGTTGGTAAACTACTCTCTAAGGTCCATTCCGTCTGTTGCAATTGGTCATATCGTTGTTCGCGAAGGATGCGCCCCGATAAATCCAGTAGTTGTATCTGTACCTGCTCTTGGGCTACGCCTAAGCTTATCGTAAATCGTTGTGTCGTAGGATTAGGGTATAATTTAATAGTGCCTTGCCCATTCGCCAAGGTGCCTATACTTGCCATAGTAAAGGCATAACAAGCGGCAGTATCTGCACAGCCATTTTCGTAAACAGCTACAGCATATTGGCCACTCTGCCCAGGGATAAAACTAGCACTAGTAGCCCCCGCAATTGGAGCATTATTATTGGCACAATCCAACCATTGGTAAGTCGCACCAGTAGATGGCACTACGCGAAGGGCACTGCCATTTTGGACAATAGTATAAGTAGGATTTAGGTTTAGAATCAGAATGCGAATGGTATCGCAGCCACTACTGTTGGTGCCTGTGGTATAATAAGGCGCGTAGCAGGCTTCCGTAGACGTGATGTAATTGAAGCCATCCACCCAAGGATAGGCCGTCCCGCAAGCCGTAACACTGTCCACTATGTAAATGGGGGCACAGGTGCTAAATACACGTACTTGTCCTGAATTGGGGCCACCAGCATTGCTAAAATTAGCGCCTACGGCCACACGCAATTCCCCGCTGCGCGTCACTACTACATCCGAAGAGCGCCCAGAACGATCCCCGTCATTTTGTCCATTAATAGAAGGAAGCAACCGCCAAATGTTGCCGTTCCAAGTATATACCCGTGTGCGTCCCCGCGCTGTCCCACTTTGTACCGCGCCTCCCACCATGATGTTTCCATCCGCCGAAAGGCTAACAGAAGAACCCAAGGCTTCTAAGTTGAAGTCGCCCATTTTGCGGCTCCCTCTACTACGCCAAGTATTACCCTCCAAGCAAAATGCTTGAATTGCTCCTGCATTGCCGTTGCCCGCCAAGTTATCGGCCACAACAAGGACTTGTCCATTATCCGAAATATCCACTCCCATCCCAAAATTTTCATTCACAGAAGCATTTCCAGCGATGGCAGCAACTGTATCCCAAGTCCCCGCATTATAACGGTAAACGGTCACGGTTCCCACTCTCACCCCAATTGCGCCTGCATCAGGTGCCCCAACAGCTATATAGTCGCCAGTACTAGACAGGGCCACACTGTGCCCCACCAAGCCAAAAGGCGTGATTCCGTAACGATCCGCTCCTGCTCGTATCCATGCCAAGCCATCCCAATCATACACCCTAAAATACCCTGTACGGTTATTGTTGTTATCTCCATAAGGTGCCCCAATGGCAATTCGGTTGCCGTTTTTTGCCATGCTAACTGAAAAGCCAAACCGCGTATTGCTCGCTCCTCGCAAATCTATACCTAGTTGTACCCAGTCGATTCCGTTGTACTCAAATACTCGCACTAAATTGGAAGAAAAAGAGCCCACAACAATTCGATTGCCATCCGCCGAAATATCGACATTGTAACCAAACTGTATGGTATTGACCCCATCTATGTCCCGTCCCAATTGCACCCAAGTGCTTCCATTCCATTCATATACCCGCACATGACCCGCTCGATTAACAGTAAGGCTACCGCCTTGGTTATTATTTCCTCCAACAACTAAACGCTGCCCATCCGCAGAAAACTTAGCATCCACCCCAAACCCATCCGAAAAGGCTTCTCCATTGATGTCCGCACCCAATTGCGTAAAAGGGACTTGCGCGTTGATGGATTGCCAAAAGGCGAAAATAAGTAGGATAACAACCGTTAAAAATTTCTTCATGGCTGGTGTTGGTTTTTATAAGAATTGAATAAAAGCTGTTCAAACAATTGCAGCGATTACTACGCCTAAGCGCCTCGCTCTTAAACCACAAAATACGACTTCATGGCTGCTTCGTTTAATAAGTAATCCTGTTTTTTATATAAAAAGCTACTTGAACCTAGGTAGCAAGCATTCTGCAACGAGGCCACTGCTATTGTTGTCCTTCTGTAGTCAACAAAAAAAGCCCGCTACACCTCTCTTTCAAAAAATAAAAAGAAGCGTAGCGGGCAATAGAGTCCATTAGGTAACCAATAAAAACTATTGTTTAACTAGTTTTAACTGTACTGGAACTTGTTGGCCTACTTGTACTCGTACCAAGTATACCCCTGTCGGCATCGTTGCATCCAAAGACCATTCGGCCTGTTGTAAATACTCATAGGTTTGTGTGCGAATTACACGCCCTGTTAAGTCTAACAACTGAATTTGTACTTGATCTTGTGCAGCACCCAAGCTGATGGTAAAGTTTTGGGTCGTTGGATTAGGATATAATTTAATAGCTGTTTGTCCATTCGCTAAAGTACTGATACTGTTTCTAGTAAAATTGTAACAAGCCGACGTATCTATACAGCCATTTTCCGATACCACTACTGCATACTGCCCATTTTGTCCTGGTGTAAAATTGGCATTCGTAGCGCCAGTAATTGGGCTGTTGTTAGTGTTGCAATCCAACCATTGGTACGTTGCCCCCATAGCTGTAGCTACACTTAAACGGTTCCCTGTAGCAACAATGGTAGTATTGGGCAAGTAAGCGGGATCTAAGTTTAAGATTAGCACGCGAATCGTATCGCAGCCTCGGCTATTCGTCCCCACTGTATAGTGCGGAGCAGAGCAAGCTTCCGTGGACGTGACATAAGTTTGCCCATCTACCCAAGTGTAAGAGGCCATACAAGTATTAATACTGTCAACAAGATAGATTGGGGCACAAGCTGTAAACACTCTTGTATGCCCTGAGAGGGTACCGTTATCGTCATTAAAATTGGCTCCAACACCTACATACATGGTTCCATCCGTGGAAACGACCACATCCGAAGAACGGCCTGAGCGATCGCCACCATTGGCGCCTAGGATAAAAGGACGGACTTCCCAGATGTTGCCATTCCACGTGTAAACACGTGTTCGGCCAAGGTCGTTGTTTCTTCCAACGCCTCCCCCCATCATGATGTTGCCATCAGGCGAAAGACTCACAGAGGGCCCTAGGGCTTCTAGGTTAGTAGCGCCCATTTTTAAGGTGCCTCTAGGCTGCCAAGACGTACCATTCCAACAAAAAGCTTGAATAGCGCCTTCTTCGATACTTCCTGCACGGTTATCGGCTACGACAACCACCTGTCCATTATCAGAAATATCAACTTCGTGTCCAAAACTTTCGTTAATGGTTGTATTTCCCAAAATAGGAGTTCCTACAAGTGTCCAGTTGCCATTAGTTAATCGAAATACTTTGGCGTAGCCAACAGGATTAAATCCTACTCTGCCGTTGATCGCTCCTGCTACTAGGTAGTCACCATCTTTAGAAAGCGCCACCCCTTCTCCAAACTGATCGCCTACAGCACCATTAAGGTCAAACCCAACTTGTACCCAAGCGATACCATTCCAATCATACACACGTACATAGCCCGATTGCGTCCCATTGTTGGTTCCATAAGGGGCGCCGACGGCGACACGGTTCCCGTTGTTAGCCATAGACACTGAAAGTCCAAAACGCGTACTACTTGAATTGCTAATCAAGTCTATTCCAAGTTGTACCCAATCGGTTCCATCGTATTCGTATACGCGTACAACATCCGAGATAATAGAACTAACGACCACACGGTTCCCATCTTGAGCAATATCCACATCAAAGCCGAACTGCTCTGTATTAATACCGTCAATATCGCTACCTACTTGTACCCAAGTCGTACCGTTCCAATCAAAAACACGGGCATGCCCTGCGTTTGTTCCTGTCGTGCTTCCTCCTCGGTTACCATTAGCCCCTACAATAAACCGTTGTCCATCAGCAGCAAATTTAGTTTCTACTCCTAAGCCATCTCCCGCAGCTTCGCCCAATATAGCATTCCCCAGTTGGGTAAAAGGAAGTTGGGCAGTGGCTGAATGTTGCGACAAAACAAAAGCAAATATTGCAACGAGGGTTAAAATTTTCTTCATTGGTTGTTGTATTTAATTCATTAAATTTAATTTAGAACAATGCGCTCTAATCAGAACGACACAAAATATACCTTTGTAATCTTTATCATTAAAAAAAATGATACTTTTTGTACAAAATTGCTTTCTCTCTCTCTAAAACACACAGCAACCTCTTACTATACGCTTAGGTAGCAATTCCCTAAAAGAATCTTTTTTGGGAAGATCTACTCCACTGCTTGTACAGCGTCTTACGGGGGCTGCACGCCAGCAGTTACGCTTACTACCACTCCATTAGGCAGTTTTTATTGGGGCCACTCCTACTGCACCTTGTTGATTCAACAGTGAATAACAAACGCTGCCTGCTCGGTTGGAAATTTTTATTTAATTTTTTTGTTCCCCGCCCACCAAAAATAAAATAAGGTGCATCTATACCAATAACGCTACCTTAGTAGGCCTTGTGGCAAAAACAAAGTTATTCGTTGCTGCCGCTTTTTTGGGAAGTTTATGGGCGTAGATTGGAAAAATAAATTAACTTTGGTTCCTTAAAATTGTTCTTCTTTTAACGATTCTCATTAGGGGAGCAGTTGTAACACTTACATTTATTTTTATTGATTCCAATAGATCACACGCTATGAAGTTTCCAGAAAATTTAAAGTATACCAAAGACCACGAGTGGGTACGCGTAGAAGGAGAAGAAGCCTATGTAGGCATTACCGATTTTGCTCAAGGCGAATTGGGAGACATTGTTTACATTGATATTGATTCGGAAGGGGAAACCTTTGATAGCGAAGAAGTATTTGGCAGTATCGAAGCAGTTAAAACCGTATCTGATTTGTTTATGCCTGTTTCGGGTACTATTTTGGAATACAATAGTCAATTGGAAGACGAGGCGGAGCTGGTCAATTCTGATCCTTACGGCGAAGGCTGGATGGTAAAAATTAAAATGAGCGACCCTTCGCAAGTAGACGATTTGATGAGCGCTACGGATTATCAAGCTAGTGTTGAAGCCTAAGACCAAACGAGCACTCTATTTTTTGCCTGCCCTATTGTGGGGTTTGCTGATTGCCAGTTTATCCACCACTTCGGCCCTACCGCCTATTCCTTGGGACTTTTTGTCCCCTGATAAAATTGGGCATTTGGTATTTTATGGGCTGTTGACAGGGCTATTGCTTTGGGGTTTTGCCGCAGGACAATGGCGCACGACAACACTCTCTCCATCGACGTTGTTGTTGGCGTGGTTATTAGCGAGCAGCTACGGATTATTGTTAGAATTGGTACAGGCGCATTTGCCGCATCGTCAATTTGATTCCCAACTCTAAGATCCCCCCAACCCCCCTTTTTTAGGGGGGCTTTGCGTAAGCAGGTGGGTTTTGTTGCTATAGCCTCAGCTTTTTAGGCTGCGGGTGATTAAGCGCAGCCTCATATAAAATTGATTAATAATTTTTGATTTGTTGAAAGCATGGATGAAATAATATACATATAAAAATTAAAAATTACTTAGTAAGACAATTTTAAACCTGGTAAACTGTTGAAGAGAATTGCCTTAAGTATGATTTTGTTTTATCTTCAGGGGTAATTCCGTCTAATTTATACATCGGTTGCACCTACGAACGTTAACGTGAGTGGGATAGATGACCTTATTTTTACTTAAAACTGACAAGTCGCCATTGCCTCAAGTTCCCTAAAGAACGATATCTTTCAGAAGCAAGATTAAATTCTGGACTAACCCATGCGTAACTCCCAGATGGCAGTTGCGAAAGTTCGTGATATCCCTGACCCCAAAACGGGGTATAAAAAGTTAGCAGTAATAAAGTTTTATCTCCTCCAGTAGTCAAAGCTTCTGTTTCGCCAACAACAAAATTAATTTGCTGATTTTGGATCGCCGATGCAACTTCTTTCTGTTGGAGAAACGGCTTAATATCGGGATTGTAATTACCTAGTAATCCAACTCCACCAGCAGTTGCGATCGTCTTGAGCCATCATACTCAAAGAATCTGAATGAAAAAGCAATAAGGGAATTACCCAAATAATTAGCGATAAATAAAATAATGGCATCGATTTGTTTACGTAAAAATACCAGTACAATCTGTTTTGATTATACTGATTTTACATCTATCAAAAGAAGGATGCAGTTATTTCCCAACTCCTAACTGTACAGACGTAGCAGTGCTACGTCTCTACACTTCCTATTTATTTACCAACAAAGCAACGGGGAAATCTTGAAGAATATCTCTTACCCAAAGAGCATCTTCCCCATCTACCTGTTTTCCAGTAAAAACATCTTGCCAAACATTATTGGAATCAGCAGGGGGAACAATACGTGTCTCTTGCCAAACTTGTTCCTCCGAAGGGATATTCGCCTTTTTCTACTAAAGAACTAAAGAAACGAGGTGCAATTACAATTATTTTTTGTTCTCCCAATTATTACTAAATCCCACAATAGTGAGTTTTTAAGCTGCCCACTACACTTAATTTTTCGTAGCTACCCCGTTGAAATAAATCCAAGTATTCTCCACGTGCTTTGCAAGGTTTTTGGTAAATCAAAAACAGCTCTGATTCTTGCATCTTCGGGAGTTTCGAGAACAACTGAGGAATATAGTCAAGTAAATCGAATCGTGTTTTAGATTTGATTTCTTCAAGATATTTCTGCCTTTTATCGAAGTCTACCGGACGACGGTTATCTCGAATTACCAAACTAAAATCCCAAAGTTCGGTTCCTTGGTAAATATCGGGAAGCCCTGGTGCGGTAAGTTTGAGTAATGTTTGAGAAAGAGAACTTAGAATCCCGTAATGCTGAATTTTCTCTTGAAAAGGACGAAAATTCGGCGTTTCGGATGCTAAGTTCTCTTTCTCAACGTTACTCAAACTTACCGCGGCCGCTTTGCCGACATCTACCAAGGAACCCGAACTTTGGGATTTTAGTTTCGTAATCCAGATAACCGTCGTCCGGTGAAGCTCAATAAAAGGCAGAATATCTTGAAGAAATCAAATCTAAAACACGATATTGAATTTACTTTGACTATATTCCTCAGTTGTACCCAAAATACAAGTATTTTGATTTACAAAACCTTGCAAGCACGTGGAGAATACTTGGATTTTGTTTCAACGAGATACTCAAAAATTAAGTGTAGTGGGCGGCTTAAAACTCATATTGTGGGATTTAGTAGAGAATTGGGAGAACAAAAAATAATTGTAATTGCACCTCGTTTCTTTAGTTCTTTAGTAGAAAAAGGCAAATATCCGTTGCGAACAAGTTTGGCAAGAGACTCGTATTGTTCCCCCTGCTGATTCCAATAATGTTTGGCAGTTTTATTGGAAAACAGGTAGATGGGGAAGATGCTCTTTGGGTAAGAGATATTCTTCAAGATTTCCCCGTTGCTTTGTTGTGCAAAATAAATAGGAAGTGTAGAGACGTAGCACTGCTGCGTCTGTACAGTTAGAAGTTAGGAAATAACTGCATCCTTCTTTTGATAGATGTAAAATCAGTATAATCAAAACAGATATTTTTACGTAAACAAATCGATGCCATTATTTTATTTATCGCTAATTATTTAGGTAATTCCCTTATTGCTTTTTCATTCAGATTCTTTGAGTATGATGGCTAAAGACAATGGCATTCTGGTGGAGTTGGATTACTAGGTAATTACGATCCCGATATTAAGCCGTTTCTCCAACAGAAAAGAAGTTGCATCGGCGATCCAAAATCGGCAAATTAATTTTGTTGTTGGCGAAACAGAAGCTTTGACTCTGGAGGAGATAAAACTTTATTACTGCTAACTTTTTATACCCCGTTTTGGGGTCAGGGATATCACGAACTTTCGCAACTGCCATCTGGGAGTTACGCATGGGTTAGTCCAGAATTTAATCTTGCTTCTGAAAGATATCGTTCTTTAGGGAACTTGAGGCAATGGCGACTTGTCAGTTTTAAGTAAAAAATAAGGTATTTATCCCCGCTTCGCGTTAACGTTCGTAGGTGCAACCCGATGTATAAATTAGACGGAATTACCCCTGAAGATAAAACAAAATCATACTTAAGGCAATTCTCTTCAACAGTTTACCAGGTTTAAAATTGTCTTTCTAAGTAATTTTTAATTTTTATATGTATATTATTTCATCCATGCTTTCAACAAATCAAAAATTATTAATCAATTTTATATGAGGCTGCACTTAATCACCCCCCCGCAAGTTAAAAAGCTGAGGCTATAGCAACAAAACCCACCTGTACGCAAAGCCCCCCTAAAAAAGGGGGGTTGAGTGTAGATTTGGGAATCAAAGGACGATGCGGCAAATGCACTGTAGACCTAACAATAATCCGTAGCTGCTCGCTAATAACCACGCCAACAACAACGTGCTCAAATAGAGAGTGTTGTCGTGCGCCATTGTCCTGCGGCAAAACCCCAATAGGCCTTCTCGAGCACCCATAAAATACCAAATGCCGATTCAGGGGACAAAAAGTCCCAAGGAATAGGCGGTAAGGCCAAGTGGTGGATAAACTGGCAATCAGCAAACCCCATAAATAGGCAGGCAAAAAATAGAGTGCTCGTTTGGTCTTAGGCTTCAACACTAGCTTGATAATCCGTAGCGCTCATCAAATCGTCTACTTCGAAGGGTCGCTCATTTTAATTTTACGATCAGGCCTTCGCCGTAAGGATTGAATTGACCCCTCCGCCTCGTCTTCCAATTGACTATTGTATTCCAAAATAGTACCCGAAACAGGCATAAACAAATCAGATACGGTTTTAACTGCTTCGATACTGCCAAATACTTCTTCGCTATCAAAGGTTTCCCTTCCGAATGATATCAATGTAAACAATGTCTCCCAATTCACCTACGGTAATGTCTACATAGGCTTCTTCTCCTTCTACGCGTACCCACTCGTGGTCTTTGGTATACTTTTAAATTTTCTGGAAACTTCATAGCGTGTGATCTATTGGAATCAATAAAAATAAATGTAGGTTGTTACAACTGCTCCCCTAATGAGAATCGTTAAAAGAAGACACAATTTTAAGGAACCAAAGTTAATTTATTTTTCCAATCTACGCCCATAAACTTCCCAAAAAAGCGGTCAACGAATGACTTTGTTGTTGCAAAATGCTCACTAAGGTAGCGTTATTGGTATAGATGCACCTTATTTTATTTTTGGTGGGCGGGGAACAGAAAAAATTAAATAAAAATTTCCAACCGAGCAGGCAGCGTTTGTTATTCACTGTTGAATCAACAAGGTGTAGTAGGAGTGGCCAATAAAAACTGCCTAATGGAGTGGTAGTAAGCGTAACTGCTGGCGTGCAGCCCCCGTAAGACGCTGTACAAGCAGTGGAGTTAGATCTTCCCAAAAAAGATTCTTTTAGGGAATTGCTACCTAAGCGTATCAGGGATTAAGAGGTTGCTGTGTGTTTTAAGAGAGAGAAAGCAATTTTGTACGAAAAAGTATCATTTTTTTTAATGATAAAGATTACAAAGGTATATTTTGTGTCGTTCTGATTAGAGCGCATTGTTCTAATTAAATTTAATGAATTAAATACAACAACCAATTAAGAGAATTTTAACCCTCGTTGCAATATTTGCTTTTGTTTTGTCGCAACATTCAGCCACTGCCCAACTTCCTTTTACCCAACTGGGGAATGCTTATTGTGCCAAGCTGGCGGAGATGGCTTAGGAGTAGAAACTAAATTTGCTGCTGATGGACAACGGTTTATTGTAGGGGCTAATGGTAACCGAGGAGGAAGCACGACAGGAAAAACGCAGGGCATGCCCGTGTTTTTGATTGGAAGGTAGGACTTGGGTACAATTAGGTAGCGATATTGACGGTATTAATACAGAGCAGTTCGGCTTTGATGTGGATATTGCTCAAGATGGGAACCGTGTGGTCGTTAGTTCTATTATCTCGGATGTTGTACGCGTACACGAATTCGATGGAACCGAATGGGTACAACTTGGAATAGACTTGATTAGCAATTCAAGTAGTACGCGTTTTGGACTTTCAGTGTCTATGGCTAACAACGGGAACCGTGTCGCCGTCGGCGCCCCTTATGGAACCAACAATGGGGACGCAATCGGGCTATGTACGTGTGTATGATTGGAATGGATCGCTTGGGTACAAGTTGGGTTTGACCTTAATGGTGCTGTAGGCGATCAGTTTGGAGAAGGGGTGGCGCTTTCTGAAAGATGGTGACTACCTAGTAGCAGGAGCGATCAACGGCAGAGTAGGATTTAATCCTGTTGGCTACGCCAAAGTATTTCGATTAACTAATGGCAAAGGCCACACTTGTAGGAACTCCTATTTTGGGAAATACAACCATTAACGAAAGTTTTGGACACGAAGTTGATATTTCTGATAATGGACAGGTGGTTGTTGTAGCCGATAACCGTGCAGGAAGTATCGAAGAAGGCGCTATTCAAGCTTTTTGTTGGAATGGTACGTCTTGGCAGCCTGAGAGGCACCTTAAAAATGGGCGCTACTAACCTAGAAGCCCTAGAGGCCCTTGTGAGTCTTTCGCCTGATGGCAACATCATGATGGGGAGGCGTTGGAAGAAACAACGACCTTGGCCGAACACGTGTTTACACGTGGAATGGCAACATCTGGGAAGTCCGTCCTTTTATCCTAGGCGCCAATGGTGGCGATCGCTCAGGCCGTTCTTCGGATGTGGTCGTTTCCACGGATGGAACCATGTATGTAGGTGTTGGAGCCAATTTTAATGACGATAACGGTACCCTCTCAGGGCATACAAGAGTGTTTACAGCTCGTGCCCCAATCTATCTTGTTGACAGTATTAATACTTGTATGGCCTCTTACACTTGGGTAGATGGGCAAACTTATGTCACGTCCACGGAAGCTTGCTCTGCTCCGCACTATACAGTGGGGACGAATAGCCGAGGCTGCGATACGATTCGCGTGCTAATCTTAAACTTAGATCCCGCTTACTTGCCCAATACTACCATTGTTGCTACAGGGAACCGTTTAAGTGTAGCTACAGCTATGGGGGCAACGTACCAATGGTTGGATTGCAACACTAACAACAGCCCAATTACTGGCGCTACGAATGCCAATTTTACACCAGGACAAAATGGGCAGTATGCAGTAGTGGTATCGGAAAATGGCTGTATAGATACGTCGGCTTGTTACAATTTTACTAGAAACAGTATCAGTACTTTAGCGAATGGACAAACAGCTATTAAATTATATCCTAATCCAACGACCCAAAACTTTACCATCAGCTTGGGTGCTGCACAAGATCAAGTACAAATTCAGTTGTTAGACTTAACAGGGCGTGTAATTCGCACACAAACCTATGAGTATTTACAACAGGCCGAATGGTCTTTGGATGCAACGATGCCGACAGGGGTATACTTGGTACGAGTACAAGTAGGCCAAAGTTCCAGTACAGTTAAAACTAGTTAAACAATAGTTTTTATTGGTTACCTAATGGACTCTATTGCCCGCTACGCTTCTTTTTATTTTTTGAAAGAGAGGTGTAGCGGGCTTTTTTTGTTGACTACAGAAGGACAACAATAGCAGTGGCCTCGTTGCAGAATGCTTGCTACCTAGGTTCAAGTAGCTTTTTATATAAAAAACAGGATTACTTATTAAACGAAGCAGCCATGAAGTCGTATTTTGTGGTTTAAGAGCGAGGCGCTTAGGCGTAGTAATCGCTGCAATTGTTTGAACAGCTTTTATTCAATTCTTATAAAAACCAACACCAGCCATGAAGAAATTTTTAACGGTTGTTATCCTACTTATTTTCGCCTTTTGGCAATCCATCAACGCGCAAGTCCCTTTTACGCAATTGGGTGCGGACATCAATGGAGAAGCCTTTTCGGATGGGTTTGGGGTGGATGCTAAGTTTTCTGCGGATGGGCAGCGTTTAGTTGTTGGAGGAAATAATAACCAAGGCGGTAGCCTTACTGTTAATCGAGCGGGTCATGTGCGGGTATATGAATGGAAATGGAAGCACTTGGGTGCAATTGGGACGGGACATAGATGGGGTCAATACCATACAGTTTGGTTACAATGTCGATATTTCGGCGGATGGCAATCGAATTGTTGTGGGCTCTTTTTCTTCCAATTTAGTGCGAGTATTTGAGTACAACGGAATCGACTGGGTACAACTAGGTATAGATTTGCGAGGAGCGAGCAATACGCGGTTTGGCTTTTCAGTTAGCATGGCAAAAAACGGCAACCGAATTGCCATTGGGGCACCTTATGGAGATAACAACAATAACCGTACAGGGTATTTTAGGGTGTATGATTGGGATGGCTTGGCATGGATACGAGCAGGAGCGGATCGTTATGGAATCACGCCTTTTGGCTTGGTGGGGCACAGTGTGGCCGTCTGAGTACTGGCGATTATATAGCTGTTGGGGCACCTGATGCAGGCGCAATTGGGGCGAGAGTGGGAACCGTGACCGTTTACCGTTATAATGCGGGGACTTGGGATACAGTTGCTGCCATCGCTGGAAATGCTTCTGTGAATGAAAATTTTGGGATGGGAGTGGATATTTCGGATAATGGACAAGTCCTTGTTGTGGCCGATAACTTGGCGGGCAACGGCAATGCAGGAGCAATTCAAGCATTTTGCTTGGAGGGTAATACTTGGCGTAGTAGAGGGAGCCGCAAAATGGGCGACTTCAACTTAGAAGCCTTGGGTTCTTCTGTTAGCCTTTCGGCGGATGGAAACATCATGGTGGGAGGCGCGGTACAAAGTGGGACAGCGCGGGGACGCACACGGGTATATACTTGGAACGGCAACATTTGGCGGTTGCTTCCTTCTATTAATGGACAAAATGACGGGGATCGTTCTGGGCGCTCTTCGGATGTAGTAGTGACGCGCAGCGGGGAATTGCGTGTGGCCGTAGGCGCTAATTTTAGCAATGCTGGTGGCCCAATTCAGGACAAGTACGTGTATTTAGCACCTGTGCCCCCATTTACATAGTGGACAGTGTTACGGCTTGCGGGACGGCCTATCCTTGGGTGGATGGCTTCAATTACATCACGTCTACGGGGACCCTGCTACGCGCCTTATTATACCACAGGCACCAACAGTAGTGGCTGCGATACCATTCGCATTCTGATTCTAAACCTAAATCCTACTTATACTATTGTCCAAAATGGCAGTGCCCTTCGCGTAGTGCCATCTACTGGTGCGACTTACCAATGGTTGGATTGTGCCAATAATAATGCTCCAATTGCGGGGGCTACTAGTGCTAGTTTTATCCCTGGGCAGAGTGGCCAATATGCTGTAGCTGTTTACGAAAATGGCTGTGCAGATACTGCCGCTTGTTATGCCTTTACTATGGCAAGTATAGGCACCTTGGCGAATGGGCAAGGCACTATTAAATTATACCCTAATCCTACGACACAACGATTTACGATAAGCTTAGGCGTAGCCCAAGAGCAGGTACAGATACAACTACTGGATTTATCGGGGCGCATCCTTCGCGAACAACGATATGACCAATTGCAACAGACGGAATGGACCTTAGAGAGTAGTTTACCAACAGGGGTGTACCTCGTGCGGGTACAAGTGGGCGAACAAGCTGCCGTACATCTAAAATTAGTCAAAACCTAGAGCGCATTAGCCAAGAGAAGGAACGCTATGCCCAATACTTGCACTTGGATTATGATTACTCATTATAATGCTAGTGCAAGTATTGGGTGTCATGTGGTGGTGGCGGAGTCGAGGGGAGTATCTTTTAACGCCGAGGAATAAGGTCGTTTTAGAGAAGAACGTATATCTTTAGAAATTAAACGAGAAGAACAGTGATGCTACTAATTTGTGGTTCTAACTGGCAAGCGGAGCAGGGGAATCCGACTTTATTAGATGATGGATTTTAAATAAGGAAACTATGGGTTTTTTGTGGTTATTTGGAATGTTGACAGTGTTGGTTGTTTTGTGGTTGGTTACGCTATGGCGTTACCATAAGTTGGGACAGCTCCGACAAGGTTTGCGAGAGTTGTGGCGCTATTGCCGCACTTGTTTAATTGTGGCGGCGGTCTTGTTTGGGATTGGCTATGTGTTGGAAGGAGGGAGCGTTTCTTCGGCTCCTGAAAGTGGGGGCGTTGATGGGATTTATGCCGTGCTGCTGCTTTTTATAGGTTTGGTAATTGTTATCATGGTTTTAGCTTTGGGGGCGATTACGGCCTATCGAAAAACTATTGGTAGTCGACCATCGGCTGACAGCGATTTGCTGGATAATTAATAAAAAAGTTAGGGCGTTTAGAGTTCGGCGCAATTGCAATTGCGCCCAACTCTAGATTCTTAATTGTAAACGTCCCAAACCCAACGCCCAACCTAAAAGCCTAACGCTAAACGTACCTATCGAATCTAAGATTCAACATGCTCTTAAGAAAAGACACTCATGCCCAAGAAAATACGGCGGGGACGAGAAATATTATAGGGATTGTTGTTGCGTAGCTCATACAGCATTGCATAAGACTCGGGTTGAGAAGAAGCAAAGCCTGCGCCTGCTATTTCCACTACTCAAAAAACCATCATCTGTTGGGGAACCTGTGGCAGCGTATACCCCTAATACATTTTGTGTATTGAGCAAGTTGCTGATGCGCAAATAAACATTTAAGCGCAACGCCTTACCCGTATTTTTGCCCAATACAAAGTTGCGATCTACCTTGATGCCCAAACGAACATTCCATGGCATCCGCGCCCCATTCACCGAACCATCGGTCAAGCGATCTTGGAAGCTGGTACCGATACCCCCTGCAATTTGCTTGCGGGTATAAGGGCGGCCAGAATTGGCATTTACACTAAAGCTAAAACCCATGTTTTCCAATACCTTAAAGTTGCCAATGGTAGGGCCAAAATAGTCATCTCCTGCCTGAAAACGATAATCTAAGTTGGTGTAAAACGTATGGCGCTGGTCAAAATCCAAGGCAAACACATACTTCAACTCGCGTGCGGCAACACCTGACGAAGAGGTGGGGTTAGAGCCTGTTCCCTCTGAAAATTGCAAGGCATAATTGGCAATAATGCGCAAGCCTTTATGGCGGAAGGTCTCATACTCCAATTTAAAAATCTTAGTCGTCGAGAAGTCATCATTGCCCAAGGTCGTGTACGTGTTGGGATAAGCCCCCACATATTGGCGCAACTGAATCAAATCGCGCTCTTCTTTGTAAACCAATGCTACGGTGATTTTAGAAAAATCAGTCAACGCTTGTTGGTATCCTACCTCATAATTGATGGTTTGTTCGGGTCTTAGATTAGAATTATTAATGCGGTTGCCATTGGCAGTAATTTCTCTAAAATTATAATAATCGTAGGCCGAAGAATACGCCCCAACAGGGGGACGCTGCGACAAAATATCATAGTTGGCGTAAAAGTTAGACCTATCACTAATCGGAAACGAAAACGAAATACGCGGCATCACAATCAAACTAGGCGTAAAATCTCTAAACGCTTGGTTGGGGTCGTAATTCTCTCCTTGAGGATCAATTTCAGAACTGCTAAATCCTTTCAAAGCAGGTAAGATGGTCGCCCCCAATTCGCTCGGCGTGTTGACGGGAAGTCCCGACGCATGTACCATTTATCGCCATTTCTATACCCTACCACGTTCGCATCACTGCTGTTCTCGCTCACATACACCGCGTAATCATCGCCGATGTTAGATGGTCGGTTGTAGCCTGCGCCTTGCCCTGTATTGTACAAGGATTGATCGCTTTCAAACTCTGCGGCGGTTTCATAACCCACTATACTATAAGGGTCTTTTAACACGCTGGTATTGGCATCGTAACTGTCAAAACGCAGCCCAATATTAAACACCATATCTTTGTAAATAAATTGATCTTGAATATACCCTGCGGCATAAATGGGTTAAAAGCCGCTACAGGACGCGTTTTTACGCCATTTTCATTGGTTTCAAAAAAGAAATCATTAAAGTTGACATTGGTACCAATCGGATTGCCTAAGAAATCATACCCATAATAATTGACAACCCGTTGTTGACCCGTAATTAAGGTCGAGGGTTCAAACCAATTCAAATCCATGTCGCTGGGTGTCAATTCATGCACGGCTACCCAATCGCGGCGATCCAAACCCAACGATTCCCGCAAATTGGCTCCAAAATTAGACATAGGTACTTCCACCCCTTCGGCATCTGTCCGAATCAAGGCATCATACAAGGTAAACGAGCGCTGAAGCGTGGGATCGTAATAGGTTTCCCCAGTCTCACGCGTCAAATCGGTGGCATTGGACAAGTGGGTATTGGCCGATTGATAAGCCAAGTTCCACAAATCGAATGGATTAATGTTGTAACGGCGCTCAATACGCTGCTCAAAAACTCCACCTACTTCAATTTTGTGGCGCATTGGATTGCCCGAACGCTGGTTGGTGTACAATTCAAAGTTGGTTTGAACACTCGCCCGAATCTGGTTATTGCTGGACTTAGGTAGAGCCCCCTCTTCTGTAATGTGGGGCGCGTTGAACAGGCCATAAACGCTGCTACGGCTACCCGTAATCAAGCCGTTGATAATCTCCATTTCATTGAGCGACGTTGGCGCGGCTGGATTAAACGACGCTGGATTTTTCCAATCATTAGGAGGGGCAATCAGGTTGTTGTAAGCGGCTAGTCCTGGGTTGATGTCCAAGTTAGGCTCATAACCATCAAAGGAATTAAAAAAGGCAGCATGGCCAATTTGTGGATCGTAACCAATGATTTCTCCCTGAGAATTATACACAGGGCGCTCTTCAATAACGTCAATAACCGGCCGTCTACTCTCGTAGAATTTTCCCACATAACCATATTCCCAAACGTCGTCATAACGAGGGTCTTCGGACATGAAATTACGTTGGGTATAACTGCCTGTCAGTTGATAACTCAAGTTCTGAAAGACAGGTAAGAGCCGTTCTTCGGCTTCGTCTTCTGAGATGCTGTTGCCGGGTTGCGTGCTTTTCACAACGTGGCGAAAGCGTAGGGTAAAGTTTAAGTTATCCGTGCGTTGGTCAGGGTTAAATTGGTAATTGAACAACTGGTTTTCTATGGAGGCTGCTTTGCCCCATGGAACTGCCCTTCAGAGCTTAATGCTAAGAAAAAATCAGGACTGGGTTTGAACTCTAGCACGGTCGTATAATTGGCCGACGAACTCCGCGCATTAGAACGCACATTAGTAGCCTCTAAGTCGCTTTCCTGCAAATTGTCCGACCCAAAAATGGTTCCTTCGCCACTCTGGCTACGCATTAACGGATTCTCTAATAACTCCTCCAAGCGCTCATCGCTCAATTTGAACGTATTCAAGGCAGAAGGCCGATCATCTTTAGTCGTAAAATAGGCACCTGAAAAACGATAGCCCAAAATACTGGATTTGACTACTTTGCCATCGCGTTTGAGGGTGTCGCCTTTAGCGGTAATCATAGGTTTGGCCAAAGTAACCCCCCACAAATAGACATTGGCCGTAGTGGCGGCAAAATTGTCCAAAAACTGAGAGCTCTCCAACTGCACCCCACCCGAGACGCGAGTAGAAGGGCCTTTGGTAATAATATTGGTGACCGAACCCGTGGCATCGCCATAACGGGCAGGAATTCCGCTCGTCATTACTTGCACTTCCAACACCTCCAAATCTGCTAAGGGAATGTTGTCAGGGTTGAGAATCGGTACGCCATTAATCATCACCAAATTACTAGAGGTGCGGCTACCACTGGCACTGTACGATTCGCCGTCATCGGGCGAACCGATTGTGGCGGTCTTAATCGCGTTGTCAATCCCACGATCGGGATTGTTATTAATAAAATCTGCTCCTCGTTTGGTGACTTGTGGTTTGGTAGGATCTACAATTTTTTCTCTAGCATAGACCTTAATCTCAGGCCCGTCGATGGTCTTCGACATCTCAATATCTAATTTTCTGTCTTGATCGGCAGAAATCGTCAAATCATTGAGTCTAAAATTAGGGTATCCGAGGTACATGGCGACTAGTAAATAGCTACCTGCCTCAATATTAGAAAAATTGTAATTGCCCGATACATCGGCTATAGTCGCGGCTACTTGTACCTCTCCATCCATAATGAGCGTAGCGCCAATAAGCAATTCTTCGGTATTTTTATCTGTGACTTGTCCGTATAAACCACCCGTCGTTTGTGCCCAAAGGGTGGCGCTGCTGCACAGTACGCAACATAATAGAAGGTATCGAATCATAACCAATAACTTTTTAGTGTTCTAAAAAAGTCCTTTGGTAGTGGTTACGATAGGGGTAGAGATATAGAGTAGTACAACGGGATCGCTACACACTTGCCCAAGTGATAAGCGGCGTTGACCTTACAAAAGTGAAACAAAAGCAACAACTTTAAAAAGACAAAAAAGAGGAGTTCTCTAATATAAAATGCCCTACTAAAGTAGCAATAATCGGAAGTGTAGCCCATATTTCCCAATAAAAAAACCGTTAATGAAGCATTAAAAAACTCAGTAATAAAACCATACCCACGAAGATAGAAGGAAGCATGAGCGAAATGGAGGGACGGATAAGGAGCAAAAAATTAGGTGCTTTGGTCGGAAGTGTCCCCAAAAAAACGAAGCCTACCCTTACTACTAGCTATTAAGTAATCATTCAAAATTATTTATAGGAAATTCATGAATTCTTTTTGCACTACTCTTCCACATAAAATCTTGCCTTAGCCCGCTAAGACTTCCATTTTCTGCTTCGATTAGCGCTAAAAATAATCAGAA
>CAWIMY010000004.1:0-17886 GCA_963837355.1 uncultured Saprospiraceae bacterium
CTGACTCGTTACAGCTGAACATTCTTCCAGCAGGGGGCTTTGGATTTGGATCTTTCGATAATCTAGGAACTGTAACTGGTTTCTGGACTTCTACTTCTCATATATTAGGGGATAAACTAGCCGAACGATTTGCTTATTATAGGATTATAACGGATGAGGAAGATGGAATTTATTATGACATACAAGATAAAAAACTTTACTACTCTTGTCGTTGCGTTAAAGACCTAGAAGATAACCCCTACAAAGATTTGTAATACTATGCCTACTTGTTCTCTTCCCCTTCTGTTGTTATTCCTTGGCTTTTCTGCTTGTCAACGGTATACTCGTGCACCTGTTAAAGCCTCCGAAACGTTTACAGACCCTAGGGATAATAACACTTATGGCTACATAGCTTTAGAAGGCAATTACTGGATGACGGAAAACATCCGCTACAATGTGGAAGGCTCTAAGCTAAACCCCGATAATCCCAATGTTTCTTACGGTAGGTTGTATAATTGGGAGCAAGCCATGCAAGCCTGTCCTGAGGGATGGCGATTGACGACGAATATAGATTGGTTTACTGTTGAAAATTTAGTGATAAATACTAGAGATAGTTTATTTGTAACAGGGGTTACTAGAGGGCATAATGCCCGTATTTTAAAATCAAAAAAAGGGTGGCCTATACCAGGAACAGATTCGCTACAGTTGAGTATTCTTCCTGCTGGCTCTGCTAGCCACGGAAAATTTAACAGCTTGTATGGATCTGCCTTTTTTTGGACCTCTAAAACGCTCATACAAGGAGGGATTATCTCTCATAAACATGCCTATTACAGAGTATTTGTTAATGACCGAGCAGGGATTTATTACGACTACCAACACAAACCTAACCACTACTACTCCTGTCGTTGTGTAAAATCCATAAAGCCCCAGACAGAGTAAAAATTACAGTAAAATGAATACTTTCCCTTTGATCTTATTGTTTGCCATACTTAGTGCTTCTGCTTGTCAGAACAGTATTTATCAATCGGCCAAAGCATCTAAAACCTTTCTAGACTCCAGAGACGGCGAGCGCTATAGCTATGTAGAAATTGATGATCGCTACTGGATGACCGAAAACATCCGTTATAACGTAGAAGGCTCTAAACTAAATCCCGATAATCCCAGCCCCTTGTATGGACGCTTATACAATTGGAAACAAGCGACAAAAGCTTGCCCTGAAGGTTGGCGCTTAAGTACTGATGGGGATTGGATGTCCTTGGAAGGCATTTTTATCTTCAACAAGGATACTTTAGTAAATTTAGAAGAGTATAGAGGTGACAATGTCAAAATTTTAAAATCTAAACAGGGTTGGGAAATCCCAGGTACTGACTCGTTACAGCTGAACATTCTTCCAGCAGGGGACTTTGGATTTGGATCTTTCGATAATCTAGGAACTGGAACTGGTTTCTGGACTTCTACTTCTCATATATTAGGCGATAAACTAGCCGAACGATTTGCTTATTATAGAATTATAACGGATGATGAAGATGGAATTTATTATGACATACAAGACAAAAAACTTTACTACTCTTGTCGTTGTGTTAAAAGCCTAGAAAATAATACCTTCAAAGATTTGTAATACTATGCCTGTATGTTCTCTCGCCTTCCTGTTGTTGTTAATTGGTCTTTCTGCTTGCCAAAACAGCGTTTGCCCCCAACAAAAAAGCCCCTCCCTTTCTATGCGTACATAGAAAAGGAGGGGCACTTTATTCTTAACCACTTAAAAAAAGTAGCGGTTTAAATTATTTAACGGTACAAAACCTCTTTTACGGCCTTTATAACGCGCTCGGTATCGGGCAAGAAAGCCTCTACCAAAGTAGGGGCGTAACACATGCTTACATCCAAACTATTGATACGGGTAACAGGCGCATCTAAGTAATCGAAGGCGTGTTTTTGGGCGCGGTAGGCAATTTCAGAAGAAACGCCTGCAAAAGGCCAAGACTCATCTAAGGTGATGAGGCGGTTGGTTTTTTGTACCGATTTGATAATCGTCGCTTCGTCCAAAGGACGAATGGTGCGCAAGTCAATCACTTCTACCGAGATGCCTTCTTTTTGCAATTCTTCGGCGGCAGCCATGGCTACTTTAACCATTTTATTGAACGCAGTGATGGTCACATCGGTACCTTCTCGCTTGATGTCTGCTTTGCCAATAGGAATCAAGTACTCTTCTTCGGGTACTTCTCCCATATCGGAATACATCATTTCTGACTCCATGAAACAAACGGGATCTTCGTCGCGGATGGCAGACTTGAGTAGACCTTTGGCGTCGTAAGGGTTAGAGATGGAAATGACTTTGAGGCCCGGTACATTGGCGAGCCAGCTTTCAAAGGTTTGAGAGTGTTGTTGTGCCAACTGCCCCGCAGAACCTGTTCCCCCTCTAAAAACGATGGGGCATTTGAATTGGCCGGCTGACATGGAGTTTACTTTGGCTGCGTGGTTGACAATTTGATCAAACGCCAACACCGCAAAATTCCACGTCATAAATTCTACAATCGGGCGAAGACCTGCCATAGCCGCCCCTACACCAATGGCTGTAAAACCCAATTCAGCAATGGGGGTATCAATAACGCGCTTGGCGCCAAATTCATCCAACATGCCTTGGCTGATTTTGTAAGCCCCGTTGTATTCGGCGACCTCCTCTCCCATCAAAAACACGTTTTCATCTCTACGCATTTCTTCAGACATCGCTTCATTCAAAGCTTCTCTCATGCGGATTTTTCTCATTGCCATAGTAGCGTTCTGTTTTATTTCGTGAGTACTCCATACGCTTGGAGCTAACGGATCGGGTGCAAAGAGCGCCCTTTTGGTTAGTGGTGTTGTTTATGCGCCTTGAAATTACAAAGCCTCGGCAGATTCTACAAGTTGTAACGATTGTTTTTTTTATAATCTAGACATTCTCTTTCCTAGAAGTCGCTTATGACTCCCTATGGCTCCCATTAAAAAAAACGCTCCAATACAAGATTGGAACGCTTCCTCAACTTCTCTAAAGAAGGTATTATTAATGTTCTAACAGAACACAACTCAGCCGTTGGAAATAAAATGGAGGGGAAACAATTGGGGAGTATTTCCCCCGCCATAGGGTTTGTATGCAGGTATATACGTTGTTATCAAGTAACAATAAGTGGTTATTTTACGTTGTTTATTGTTCAAAAGTAGGGCTTTCAAAGTAATGAAGTCGGGGGCAACTTCCGAAATACCCTTTTCAACTTCCGAAGCAGCACTTGTTCTACCCACCCTACTGCTCTAGCCTAAAAAAGGCTGTCCCACCCTGAAAATTAATTCGGTGCAGAACAGCCAGACACTATCGCAAATCCTTAAAAGAGATAGTTTATTAGAACGTTGTTTCCATCTTATTGCTTCACAAACTTTTCGGTGACTTGCTCGCCGTTGTCTGCTTTCAAGGTGATGAAATAAACACTAGGGGCTAACTCGCTCACGTCAAATTGTAGGGTATAAGCATTAACCGTTTGGCTTTTGATTAAGCGGCCGTGTAGGTCGTATAATTCTGCGGTCGTCCAGTTGTTTGCGTTGTCGGTAAATTGTACGCGCACGTTGTCGGTTGCAGGATTAGGCAATACACGGAAGTTGCTGTTGGTTGTTTGCTGTAGGGGGCTCGTAGTTTTAGCCGCCTTTTGGTAAACATTAACAGGGTTGTAGCTAAAAGTGTACGTTGCAGCAGTATAGTTGTTGAGCAATTCACGCGCCTCGTGGCGATAGTTCCCATATTGCTCCGCCAATACTTTCAAGTCAGCTAATAAAGTAGCATCGTTGAGGTTAGATTGTTGGGCGATAGCAATTCTTGCTTTTACAATGGTCAATTTTGCCGCGTTATCTACGGTAGCAGTGATTTGATTCAAAATTTGCTCGGCAGCACTCCAATTTTGTAAGCGCTGGTAATAAGCCACTTGCAACCACTGGCGTTGAACTGTGGTCAGAGAAAGCTGTTGAGCACTTTGGTACAATTGCTCTACCTCATTAATATCGCCTAAAAGTTCTACATATTGAATGGCGGTATTAGCCGCTTGTTCCACATCTTCTTTTCCCATTGTAGTTAGAATATCGTGGTAAGTCGCTACTAAACTAATACCTGTAGCAGTGCGCTGAGCAATCGTAGCCCCTATAAAGTTTTCGTCGTTACAACGGTACATCCAATCTTCTTCTTCATCTGTTAAGGTCGTAATACTTCCAACGTCCATGCCTCCACAAGCGGTAAACGGTCTGGCACTCATTCCTCCTAAAGTGATCTCGATCAAATTGGTACTAGAAGGATCAGTATTATAGGCAAGGTGATTAGCCATATTGTCCGTTCCATAATAGTTGTCATCTAAAACAAATATATTATTAGCTACACCACTATTAGCGGTTACTACATCAAATGCCCCTGTTGTAATATCGCCTGTCCCAGTTGGTTGGTTGCTAATAAAAGCATTACGACGAATAAAACGCGCTTGGTTACCATTACTAGTGTAATTATTGGTAAATAAACCTGCTTCCGTGTAATTGAACAAGTAGTTGTTTTGAACGCGTGTTTGTCCAATAGTATAATAAGTGTTTGTATTTCCTGGCACTGTCCCTAGAAATATGGCTCTATCGGTGTTTTTGATACAATTGCCAAAAACGAAAGTAGGATTACTAACGGTTCCAGCTTCATGAGTTAAGCGAATACCAACTACCCCCCCTTCACTAATAACATTTGCATCCAAATCCATAGTAATTTCATTACAGCCCAATAGTCCGTCTATTTCTAAGGCATAAATACCATAAACATTGGCGTGAATTCTGTTCTTTGTTATCAGAAGCGTAGACGATTTTTCAGTGTAAATACCAACTTCAAAACCGCTAATGTCATTGTCTATAATTTTAACAGCGCCACCATTATTGCCAATATTATAGATGGCTCCTGTTCCTTGTACTAGCGTAACGGTTGGTGGAGGGTTATTTGTATTTCCATAGTTCCCTGTAATAAGAGGTGCGGTCGTAAGTGTTTGTACATCGGCAGAGTTGACAATAGTGTTGCCTTTTATCAATACAATAGAGCCCCCTAGAGTTGTGCTATTAGTTGGCCCTAAAGCTACAATTTGATAGAAATTCTCATCTACTGTAGAACGACGCGTTACTTCCATGAAGTTATTTTCTATGCTAATACGTCTGCTATAATGTACCACGACACTCACATCATTGTTGGTGAAATTGTTATTAGCAATATCTATATCGTTAGCATTGAATAAAACAATACCATTGTATTGAGGATTGATCACATTCAACCTAGTAGCATTGATAAACTGATTTTGGCTGATGATGTAGGGATGAGAAATTGTAGCAGTGCTTGATGTCCCGAAAACTCGAATGCCTACAAATTCTAATTCATAGCGTAGCTCGTGGTTTTGAGGAGTAGAAGCAGTATAAATTAAATCTAACGCATTGTTATCTATTTTAAATACATTGCTACTAAGACTCATGTCTAGTAGTGTGCCGATTAACAGTACGGCTTCTTGACAGTTGTAGAATAGGTTGTCTGATAGATCGCCTATAGCAGCATTCCTGTAAACAACGGCTTTGCTAGCATTAATAAACGTACAATCCTTGAAAGTAGCTTCGGTACTAGTAATAGCGTTGCTTAAACTTCCCGCTGCTCTACCTGCTACGACAATTCCATCCCACGTACTGTTAGGATCGCAGGGTCGAAAGACAGCATTGTTAGCGATTAGATGAGAACCGCGTTCTACCTCAATCTTAGCATTTTGTTCTAATACTACATCACAATTCGTAAAGTCTGCGGTAGTAGTTTGTCCAATTGTAGTGGTAATAAACAATGTTGTTCCTTCGCCAATATATAAACGGGGAGGCAATCTGTTATACGCATTGTTGTTTATAGTAAACGAATTGGCACCCAAAGGACTAATGCCATAATCAGCTAAGCGGGGATCTACTTGATTTCTATCCACTCGTATATAGCTGGTGTCGTTGTTCACCATCGCACAACAAGGACGATCATAGTTACGCCATTCTAGTGTATTATCTATTGTAACTGACAATATTGAATCTCCACCAGTACCTGTGGTAACAGCAAACGAAGTATCGCTAGTAAACGAATCAACAACAGATAGGCTTAACTCTTCGGTACATCCATATTCTTCGAAATTTAAGGGTAGACGATTGATGTAAACCTGTTCGTTGACTGTTCCAACATGGAAAAAATGTCGATTATCCGTTGCGATAGATATAGTTCCGAGTTGATGATCTATCGGTAATGATATATATCCTACTACATTACCAACAGCATCCAACCGCAAAAATCTAGCATCAGCAGCGATATTGTGGCGCATATGAGTAAGATAGCCTACTACTATTGTTCCATCAAAAATGGGCTCTATGTCAGTAATACTATGTTGCGTAGTTAAAGTACTATTATTGTAGTATCTTATACTATCAACTACTTTTAATTCGTTAGTATCGATACGTAAGAAAAATGATTGAATATACCCGCCATTATTGATACTTCCTACCGTTACTAGTTGATTACCCACTAAAAGCATATCTCTAATGACACAGTTTGCTGTGAAGCCACCCAATCCATGAGCATAAGTAGTTGATCTTCTTATAGTACCATTAGTATTTAAATGAAGAATAAATAGGCGTTCCTCCATATTATCTGTACCAGATAAATAAATAGTGCGATCAGGAGCTTCTAATACGGTGTAAGTCCAACTCTCCAGCGTTCCGTACTGTCTAGACCAGTCTACTGTTCCATCAATAGCAATACGAGCAGCATAAATATCATCAAAATTACTAGTAGGCCCTGTAACTAAGAAGCTGGCAGCTCCATCCACTTGCGTAGCAGATTCAATAATAGAAGTCACCGCATTACGATTACCTTGATTAAATAGGGTACTTGCTAGTACATTACCCTCTTGTCCTAAACTGCGGTCTACTCGTAAGAACCACATACTTTGAGTGTTAGTGGCATTTCCCGAACTCCCTGCGGCAACGATACTACCATCCGAAGCTACAATAACACTAGTTAGATCATCTAGAAGACCAATATCGTAAGCTCTAGACCACAAAATTTCTTTAGTGACGGTATTTAGTTCCATTATAAAGCCATCTCGTTCAGAGGTCGCATCAATCCCCTCTATCGTATTGCCAACAACCAACAAATTGCCGTTATCGAGTTGTACCGAAGCATTTGCTTGTGCCCAAGCCCTGTGTGCGATCCAAGCGCAGTTGGTACGTATTCTGCGCCCAAGCCCCTTGTAACTGCAAGAGTAGAAAAGCTGTAAAAAGTAATAATTTGTTGTAATTCATCATCATCTATTTTAATAAAAGGTGTAAAGTAGAACAAGGCCGTTAGGAAGGAATTCGATGGGTTCCAAGGCCAGTGACCTGCTCTTTTGTCCTTACAAAGATGACTCAAAAGATGGATGGAAAGGGGGGTAAACTTCCAACACTCGTGTATGGGCTTCCGAAAGAAAAAACGGGAAAACCCCCTTGTGAGAAGAGGGGGGCGTAGACCATATTCAGCCCATAAAAATGCCCCGCTCCAGCTATAGAATACAGGGCATAGGGCTATTCTAAAGCCTTTTTTAGCCAGTTTTACCGACAGAATTACTTTTAGAAAACGGCAGTTATACCGTTTATTGGGGGAGCAACTTCCGAATGTAGCCTCTCCACTTCCGAAGCAACATCACTGTAACAATTCAAACAATTCTTTTTTCTTATCCTTGGACACAGACACCATCTGTCCATTGTCCATCAAAATGTAACCGCCGTCTTTATTGACGTATTTTTTGATGTATTGCAAGTTGATGAGGTACGAGCGGTGGGGGCGGTAAAAGTATTGAATGTTTTCTAAGTGTTTGGCAAAAAACTTCATGGGTTTGCTCACTATAAAGTCCCCGTCGTTTTTGGTGTAGACCTTGGTATACATACGGTCGGCTTCTAGTGAAATCAGTTCGTCAAAAGCGACAAACAACACCCCGTCGGACAAGGGAAAAGCGACTTTAGAAATGCTGGGGGCACTCAAACTGTTGCGTAGCTCTTCTAAACGCTGGGTCAATTGTTTTCGCCCTACTTTTTCCTTTACTTTACTTACGGCTTGTTGAATTTGATCGGGGCGCAAGGGTTTGAGCAGGTAATCAATGGCATTGAGCTCAAAAGCCTTTAACGCATATTGGCTGTAAGCCGTGGTAAAAATTAGCTCAAACTGAATGTCTTTGGGATCAATGAAATCTAAGATCTGAATGCCCGAATAGCTTGGCATTTCAATGTCTAAAAAAACTAGATCAGGTTTCTCTTGATGAATGAGCCGTACACCTAACGGTAAGTTTTCGGCTTGATAAATATGTTCTACATCAGGGCAGTTCTCCTCTAGTAGAATTCGCAAAAGCGTCCGCGCCTTTTTTTCATCGTCTATAATTACTACTTTCATTGTTTATGGTCTATTAGACGTTATTGGGATAAAATAAAAGGGGAATTATAAAAATACAACTTTTATCCTACAGTACGGGGGCTGACTTCCGAACCGTGCTTTTTAATTTCCCTACTCCACCTCCCAATCCAAGGGAATGCATAAATTCACTTCTGTCCCTACCGCATGCCCCGCTTCGTTGGTCAAATCTTTAATCGTTGCCGTAATCAGTTTTTTCTTGTTGTAATTGAGCAACTCCAAACGGCGTTGTGTCGCGGAGGAGGCAAAGGAACTGTGGTGAACCTTTTGGGCATGCTTGATGCGGCCTGAGGTAGCGCGCCCTACTCCATTGTCGCGAATGGTACAGCACAACAGTTGCTCTTTCTCTTCTAATACAAAACCAATATATAAGTGTCTATTGGTAGACAAATGCAACAAACCGTGCTTGAAAGCATTTTCCACATAGGGCTGGATCAACATCGGCGGCAAGGTAAATACATCGGGCGACAGCGTAGGACTCACCTCTAATTTAATAGTCAAACTCTCCTCAAACCGCACTTGCTCTAATTCTAAATACAAGGTCAATGCTTCCAATTCTTCGGCCAACGTAATACTTTCCTCGCGGCTCTGGTTGAGGTACAAGCGCATCAAATCAGCAAATTTCCCTAGATAATTACTCGCCGACTTCTTGTCATTGATCATAATCATCTCTTGGATAGAATTCAAAGCATTAAACAAAAAATGCGGATTCATTTGCGACCGCAAAGCCGATTGCTGAGACTCTACCAATTGTTTTTCAATCGCTTTTTTATCTAAGAGCAACTTGTTCTGCTGTTTCAAAAGGCGTATTCTCAATAAGAAAAATAGACTGACTAGCAAAACCACGCCAACGATACACAAACTAATAAACCACCACGTTTGCCAAAAAGGCAAAGCAATGTAAAAGCTATAATACGCAATAGGTGCCGTCCAACGCTTTTTATCTAAGGCTTGTAGTTGTAGTTGGTAATGCCCTGCCCCTAGCGCGTTGTAGCGAATTTGATGCTGCCCAACGGGCAACTGTATCCACTTTTTATCAACGCCCAACAGGCGATACTGGTAAACCACTTGGCTTCTGTCCCGCAGGTAATACAAATCAAAGTTGGCCTCCAATTCATTCTGATAATAAGCAAAATTACCTACTAACTCCTTGTCCACTAATTGTTGATCTACATAAATCGACTCAAAAACTGCTTTTAAAGGTGCCAGTGGTTGTTTTAATAACTCGTACGGGATTTTCTGCAAACCTTGGCTCGTCAGTAAATAAAAACAGTGTTCCAACAGCGCAAAATCAAGGATTTTATTGGAGAGCAACCCATCCGAAAGGGTTAAGGTATGCGCTGTTTTAGTAATTAAATCAATACATTGAAACCCCTCACTGCTCATCACATAAAGCCGTCCATCCCGCTGTTCGATGCGGCGAATTTTATGCAGTAGCGGCACATTGCCTGCTTTTAAGGTTTCGGTGTAGGTCGTTCCCGCAAAGACCAGTATTTCGTCGGCAGTCGCCACATAAGCCGTATCATTCCAAGAAGTAACGGACAACGCTACAATAGGCTGTTGATGGTGGGTCAACTTAGTGGTATCGCCCTTTTCTAATACAAAAAGCTGGCTACTCGCTCCAATCCAAAACCGCTGCCCACTGGCTTGATAATGCGCCTCACTAATTCTACCAAGGTTGATGGTTTCGGGTTTGTTTTCCACCTTTACTGGAGCGAATAAAAATTCATAGTTATCCAGTTCTTTTTGCAAGGTCGCTGGCTTTTCATCCGTGCTGTAAAGGAGGATGCCTGTATAATCTCCCAACAGCAAATTGTTGGGGGGAATCACTTGGGTAGACTTAATGGCAACCGTTACAATAGGCACAAATTGTTTCTTTTCTAAGTCGTAATAGGTATCGTTGAAGTACAAGCGTTTAGAGGCGGCTACATATTGGAGACGATTTTGAGGGTCTTTTTTGGTCAGTCCCAAGGGAGTGACTGCATTCTGTTCGTCCACTAGATAGAGCTGTCCTTCGCCTGTGAGCGCATACAAGGTATCTCCTCCACCTGCCGACAAGGCCATCGGCTTGTTCTTATTGACAAAGTCATTGTTACGAAAATCTAGAAGCGCTTGGTTCGGAATTCTCAACAGACCGTTTTTAAAGGTTCCCAACCATAAATTCCCTTCGCTGTCTTCGAGATAGAACGAGATGTAATAGTCAGGCAATATTCGGCGTGGATCTACTGTTTTTGTGTCTATATGGTAGCGATAGATCCCCTTATCCAAACAGCTGCACCAAAAATCTCGGCTCTTGGTAAACCCATAAGCCAAGCATTGTTTAGCTACATTTTGGGTCGTTTCCATGTTAAACACCGATACCTGCCATTTGTCCCCTTCTTTTTGGAGTAAGTGATCCCCGCGTCTATTCACGAGTAGTACGTCTTCTCCATTGTACAAAAATTGGTGATTAGCGGTTATATCCGCCACACTTCCCGTCACCTCGTACGACTTGACCGTCAGTTTACCCGCTTTCCAAGTCGCCATCAAGCGTTCCTGTCCCAATATAACCGAGACGGATTCGTCTTCCTCTTTAACCATTCTTCCCGAAAACGCATAATCCAACCGATACAGCAGCTGCATCTTTTGATTTTTGTCGATGCTAATAAGATGCTTACAAAAGACAATGAGGTCATCTTGGTCATCCACATTGATGTCAATTCCCATGCCCATCAAACTATCAGGCAGCTCATAAAACACCTCCAAACTATCTTGGTACACCTTCATAATCTGCCCCGAGAAATTGCAATAATAGATGCTTCCTTGACTGTCATAATGCAAAGAAAAAACCGAGTTGTTTTTCAAGTCAGGATTATCATAACTCCTAAATTGCGCCCCATCATAAGCATACAATCCATCGTCCGTCCCTACCCAAAGCGTTCCCGCTTTATCTTCTAACAAATTGTAGATGTCCTTTCCCTCCAAGTATTCCGCGCCCACCTGTTGGTAACTGGGTTGCTGCGCCTGCAAAAACGTACTAGCTGCCCCCCACAAGAAGCACACTAAGAAAAGCGCACGCGTTGAAATGAAGTGTGATAAAGTAAGCATAGAAAGGAACATTAGAGGGTGTGCCCTAAATTAAGTAGAATAATAGTTTTAGCGGCATTTATTGTCCAATTTCATGAACTCTTTATTGTTGATTTTCCTTTAACTGGTAAGGTTTATGGTACCCTTATCACCACTACTTTTTTCCTTTGGTTCAAGCCCCTGTAAAATGTCATTATTCTATCGCCTTACCGTTTTTTTAGTTTTGTTTAGCCTCTCCCTAAGCGCCCAAAAGCGGGTTACGCTCAGTGGATACGTCAAAGATGCCAATACTGGCGAAGACTTGATTTATGCCAATGTCTACAACGAGGCCAACACCTTGGATGGGGTCACCACCAACCTATACGGCTTTTACTCCCTTTCCCTCCTCCCTGGGAAATACACTATTATCGCTAGTTATATCGGGTATCAGGACACCAAATTTGAATTGGATTTACAACGGGATACGGTGTTCAACATGGAGCTGTCGATGGGGGCGACCTTTGATTCGATGATTGTGGTGACCGACAAACGCGGCAACACCAATGTAGAAAGCACCGAACTCGGCACTGTTGAATTGTCGATGGCCGAAGTCAAAAAACTGCCCGCTTTTATGGGCGAGGTAGATTTGCTCAAAACCATTCAATTGTTGCCTGGTGTCCAGTCGGGAGGGGAAGGAACGGCGGGCTTTTTTGTGCGCGGAGGAGGAATTGATCAAAATTTGGTGCTTTTGGATGAGGCCGTAGTGTACAATGCAGGGCATTTGTTGGGTTTCTTTTCGGTCTTTAATGCCGATGCCATCAAAAAAGCCACGTTGATTAAGGGCGGAATGCCTGCCAATTATGGAGGGCGCTTGTCCTCGGTCTTAGACATACAAATGAAAGATGGCGACGACGAGCGCTTCGGCGTAGAAGGGGGCATTGGCTTGGTCTCTTCGCGCTTGACGCTAGAAGGCCCTATTATTCCCAAAAAAGGCTCCTTTATTATCTCTGGTCGTCGTACGTATGCGTTCGATGTAGCACAGCCTTTTTTGACAGAAACGGCCTTTAGCGGCACCAATTACTACTTTTATGACCTTAATGTAAAAGCGCGTTATCAAGTGAGCGACCGCGATCGCCTGTTTGTAAGTGGTTATTTTGGACGTGATGTGCTCAATTTGAATAATCCCGACCGTGGCTTTTCCATTACAATGCCTTATGGCAATGCCACCGCTACTTTGCGCTGGAATCATATTTTTGACGACAAATTGTTTATGAATTTTGTGTTGGTATACAACGATTATGATTTCTCTATTGGAGGGGCCAAGAACAATTTTCCTTCAAACTCAGTTCAGGCATTCGCGATTATAGTAGTAAAATAAGCTTTGATTTCTACCCTACACCGCGCCACCAACTAAAATTTGGAGCCGATTATACCTACCACACCTTTACGCCTAACCGCGCCGAAGCCTTTACAGGAGAGGATGCGTTTATCGTTGATCCCGATCGCAAGCGCGCCCACGAAGCAGGTGTTTATTTGACTGATAATTGGAAAGTCAGCAAGCGCTGGAGTATGAATGTGGGTGTCCGTTTTTCTATGTTCCAACAGGTAGGGCCATATGAGGGCAAAGTCGATACTGCGCGCAGTTACGGCAGCCTAGAGCCTGTCAAAACTTACTTTGGCGTAGAACCCCGTTTTAGTAGTAAATATACCCTGTCCGAGCAGTCTTCCCTCAAATTAGGCATCACTGTTGGCCGTCAATATGTCCATTTGGTGACCAATTCTACCAGCACTTTGCCAACAGATTTATGGGTGCCCAGCACAGAAATTGTACAACCACAATGGGGTGTTCAATATGCCTTGGGTTACTTTCACAACTTCTTTGATAACCTCTTAGAAACCTCTGTAGAAGTGTTCTACAAGGATATGTACAACCAACTGGATTACTCAGAGAACTACACCCCGACCATTGATACGGATACCGAAGATCAATTTATTGCAGGGCGAGGACGCGCTTATGGCTTAGAATTATTTGTTCGCAAGTCTAAAGGCGATTTTACAGGTTGGGTAGCCTATACCCTCTCCCGCTCCGAGCGTACGTTTGACGGCATTCGCGGCGGCACTTTTTTGGCGGGCTTTGACCGTACCCAT
Organism: uncultured Saprospiraceae bacterium; assembly: GCA_963837355.1. Taxonomy (GTDB): domain Bacteria; phylum Bacteroidota; class Bacteroidia; order Chitinophagales; family Saprospiraceae; genus Aureispira. The sequence goes on from CAWIMY010000004.1 coordinate 13,658, forward strand.
GATTTATCCATTGTGGGTAATTATGAGATCAACCGCTGGGTGAGTGTCGGCGCGAGTTTTGTGCTTGGCTCTGGCGCACCTTATACGCCGATCAAATCGGTATACGTCGTCAATTTCTCTCCAACAGTCGAGTACGGTCTACGCAATTCTGCCCGCTTGCCCATGTACCACCGCCTCGATTTGAGTGCGACCTTTGTATTGAGCAAGAAGAACAAACCCTTCCAAAGCAGTTTGGTGCTTTCTGTTTACAATGTCTACAACCGACGCAATATTTTTTTCACCTACACAGCTCCTGAAACCAACGCCCTCTCAGGAGAAATTGAGCTGAACTCCTACCAAGTTTCGCTATTTCCCATTATTCCTTCTGTGACGTTTAATTTCAAATGGAAACAACCCAACAAGGGGTATTACAAAGAACAACGCGCCAAGCGCCGTGCTGAACGGCTATAAAAAAACCGCAGCTGACCTTCGTCAGCTGCGGTGCAACAAATTTAGCCTTCCCCCGAAAGCTATCTCTGATTGGTGTACTATATGTACTATTCACAATCACAAAGTAACTGCATCCCGACCATTTAAAACGGTCACATTTACTTTCAAAACGGCCATTTGTCCGTTTGAAGCGCTTTGGGAGGCTTTATTGTCCGTTTTAGAACCTTATTTCTAAAAAAAACGGCCGCTTTTCTTGCTTTTTATTTAGGTCGTGCTTGTTTTGAGCCTGACAGGGGCAGATTTGATAAGTAGTAAAGCACGTTTACAACCCTCCACCTTCCTTCGCTTGGGATAGTTGTTCTCCCGCACTGCGTGTGCGCTCTACTTTATACCATCCTACTACTTGAATAATTCCTACTGGAACACCTACGCTTTACCAACCTACAAAAAAAGCCAGCCCACTCCGATAGCTATCGAAGCAAACTGACCTTTTATAATTTTTGTGAAGGAAAAACTAAGCCTTAAGCATTAGTCGTATCGTCGTTTCTTTCTACGTCGATTTTGATAGTCTCTTCACTTTTGATTTCGATTTTTTCTTCTTCTGGCAATAAGCCCATTTCGCGTCTCAGATCGTCCAAGGCTGCGCTAGAAGTTAAGGTAGTGTCTGACAAGGCCGCATCAATTTCTTCGTCAATGCTTTTTCCTTCGTCGGCCATTTCACCATACGCATCCGACAAGGCTTCTTGCTCTTCTACGCGTTCTTTCATTTTTTCTAACATAGACAACGTGCTGCTAGAATCAATGTTTGCCAATTGCTTGTTGAGTTTTCCTGTAGCTTTGCTGACTTTGTCGCGTGCTTCCAAGGTTTTTAGTTCGTTCTCCCATTTGGCTACTTGGCTTTTGAGGGTACGAATTTTAGTTTCCATTTTAGAAACTAGCCCTTCAAATTTATTTTGATTAGTCAGTGCCAGTTGGTACAATTTGAGGGATTCCTCGCGGCGAGCCATTGCTTCAGCTGCTAAACGGTTGGCATCCGCTTCATCTTTGCGGCCATCCAATGCCATTTGCAACAAGGCTTTAGCTTTTTTCTTGTAATCTTCAGCAGCTTCTTTGTGGTTGTTCGCTTCCCTCTTAGAGCGAATAGCCGTTGCTTTCACTTCTGCTAAGCTCTTTAGACTTTCGTCCATATCTTGTTTGAGGTCGCGAATACCTTGCTTGGTCATGGTAATAGGACGCTCCAATTTATCAACGGCTGCGTTGGCTTCTGCTTTTCCTATTCTAAATAATCTCTTGATAAAATTCCACATAACTGTTATAATGGTGTTTGTTAGTTTACAATTGAATACAAAAAACCCGACATAAGGTTGGGTACAAGGGGATTTTAGTTGGCCCAGCTCAACAACTCATCAGTATTTTCTACCAACGCCATTGCTAAAGCATTCAAAGAGCCTTCCAATTCATTGGCATCCAAATTAGCCAACTGTAAGGTATCTCTAAATAACAATTTATTGCCTTGCTCGTTGAGTACAAAAGCACCGTGTACGACTTCGCGGTTCATCTGCAACAAGCGTTTGTAAGCTTTGTTGCTTCCTTCTTGTAAATCCAACACGTGTTGTTCGATGACTAAAATTTCGCCTTCGCATTCTAACATGGTGTTGATCAATCCACTATCGGTATTAGTAACTACAAATAGGCCATCTTCTTCATTCTCCGTAGTAATGTCGTGTCCCATTTCTAATAAATAACCTTTTACTTTCTCTTGGTACTCTGACTTCATAATGTTTAATTGGATTTCTTTTTAAATAATAGCAATCTCCCTTGCCGAGTTGGCCAATAAATAGGGTTAGCATGTCCTTCCCACAAAAAAAAGGGCGACACTTGCCGAAATTTACCCTTTTTTTGTTATTAATTGCAATAAGCTGTTCCCTTATTTTGGGAACTAATGACTTTTCTAAACAAATAACAGCGAAAAGCTTTCTGTCTCCCGAATATTATGTTTGACACAACGCCGAAGCCGTAAAATTTGTTCTCTAAATCCATTACAATTGCTTTTTTTTAGACAAAGCGGCTATCTTTCCATCTTTTTACCCTTAACCACTTACTTTTGGACTTAATTATCCCCCACCTAGAGGCTTTAATTTTTGCTAGCGAGCAGCCTATTAGTCTCAAAGAACTACAACAATGCCTTGTACGTGCCTTAGACGAGCCGATTGACCGAGATACGCTCCGAGCGCATCTACAAACGCTCCAAGAAAAATACCAGCAGTCCCAATTTTCCTTCGAAATTGTAGAAATTGCAGACGGCTACCAATTTTTGACAAAGCCTGCCTACGAAACCACGCTTGCAAGTCTTGCTTCAAGAGCGCAACAACAAAAAACTCAGCAAGACCACCTTAGAAACCCTAGCGGTCATTGCGTATCGCCAGCCAATCCCCAAAGGGGAAATGGAGCGCATTCGCGGGGTAAGTTGCGATTACGCCGTCCGAAAATTACTAGAAAAAGACCTCATTTACATTGCAGGTCGTTCCAAAGATCCAGGCCGTCCCCTACTCTATGGCACTAGCGAAAAATTCATGCAGCATTTTGGGTTGAGTTCACTCAAAGATTTGCCGAAGTTAAAGGAATTTAAGGTAGAGGAAAACCAGATTGGGACGATGGGTAGCGAGGAAAATGACTTATAGAGTATTATTTTTTAAAAATTATATTTTATTTTTTAGCAAAATTTATAGCTATGTTTAAGAAAAGAGATTATGTGAAAATTAAACCCGATACGGTATTAGACAACGGAGCGCTTGCTACTGATTGGGCGGGACAAATAGAGCACATCTATCGCAAGGACAGCTGTTGTGCTGTTGTATTGGATGCGCCCACGATCAATAATCTTTCTGATGAGACGTTGAAACACAGCTTAGAAGAGGGTTTAGAACCCTTCATCTACATTTTTGAGTTTAAAAATCTAGAGAAAGCTCCTAGAAGAGATACGGATGACCAAATGATGGAAGCCTTGGAAAACTTGTCTGAGCGCGCGATTGCCTTAGAAGCGGAATTAGAGACGGCGTATTTTGAACGGGCCAACCAATGGATCAACACCTTCCAAGAAAGCCCTTTCTACAATACCTTGACAACAGCCGAACAAGCACACGTTAAGCAAGTATTGGATACCTTCATGGAATTTGCCTACACGTATACCTGTGTCACGCCCAAGCAGTGGGATGTCGATAGCATCGAAGAAATTTGCCTCCAAATTGTCCCTGAAACAGTCTTAGCAGAAGACACCTTTTTTGAAGCCTATGGAACAGTTTTGATCGCTTTCTTAAAATTCTTGGGTGAGCAACAGTACATCACAGGAAGCGAAGCCTTAATTCTTGGAGTAGAAAAAATAAAAGCAAGGATTCCCTTGCAAGCGAATGACCCCACCAACTGGGATTGGGAAAAAGTAACGGCTATGCGCGCACAATTAGGAGAAACAGCCATCCAAAACAGGGACGATGCCAACACCCAACACCTCCTCCAACAACTAAAAGCCTTGGAAGCAGCCGAGGCAAAGGTACCCGTCTCTCCGAGCAACTTTAAGGACATTGGCCGCAACCAAAAAATCACCGTCCAGTATACCGATGGTCGTATTGTCGAAGACATCAAGTTCAAAAAAGTTTCCAATGATCTCCAAAGTGGGGCATGTGTATTGTTGAAATCGTAGTTATGTTGCCCAAAAATATCCCAGTAAATAACCAGTAAAGAATCAACGCCCAACACCAATATTGGTAAAGCGCTATTTATCCGCATCCATTTCAAGCAACCAC
>CAWIMY010000005.1:0-8123 GCA_963837355.1 uncultured Saprospiraceae bacterium
CCGCCTTGAATTCCTCAAAACAAATATCGGTATACATCGTATCAGCGTTGACAAAAGCATTGGGATTAACCTTAAATTCTATCGTCCCCTTTTGACCGCCTCCGGTGTAATTGCCCTGATCCAAACGCGAAGTTACAAAGTGCACCAAGCCTTTTCGTCCTTCTGTTCTTGCACGGTAATAGACAAGTATTGCGTCATCGTTCATCCATCCATTGTAGACAGCCAAATCAGGGTTATTAATACTCAATACATCTGCGTCGTAACGTACACGATAAGTTACCCCTTGTACCGTAACAGGGTTGATCGTATCGGCAAAGTAGTGGTTCAGTTGTAGCGTATCGCCCAATATAGAAACCGTATCCGAAGAGACCGTAGACGGAAAAGCCCGTTCAAAATACAACTCATTTCCGCTAGCATTACTTCCTTCTGCTGCGCCCGTGTATAAGCTGTGGGTTAACTGCCAATTTCTAGCATTTACACTAAGATCCTGAGCATCAATGGTACCTGTTCCATCGGTATCCAAATAGCCATTGGTAGCAGGTGTAGGAGGTGCATAAGGAAACCAACGCTCTCCAGGAGTGGCGCGCAAGGCCGCGGTCTGTTGGTACGCCAAACCTATTTCTAAGACATCAAAATCGTTGGCCACCCCATTGTTGTTGACATCACCTGGAAAGACACAATTGGTTGTACAAAACGCAGCGGGACAACTAATATTTTCTAGCCCATTGTCATAATAGCTCTGCAAGTTATCTATCCCCTGTTCCATAATGTTTACATTTTGATAAGGCCCAAGCAGTGGATTTCTATGGTAAGAGTAGACCAAATCAATTTCCCAAATGGCTCCAGCAGGCAGGCTATCTTTGTACACGGTTCCAATAGTTCGTTGATCCAACCCTGACAAGTTTTGGGTCACCATCGTCCAAGCAGAAAAATTAGTTGGATTGTTAGGAAAGACAAAAGACACGGGCGTGGCCGTACTCGTAGGATTATAGCCATCTCTGCTAGGGGTAATAGGCGTCCCATCTTTGAACACTCCCGATAGGAGGTTTTGTACTTCTGCCGCCGTTTGGGCATCTCCTTTGGGATCCGTCGAACTGGAAATGGAATAGATGGCACTGACCAGTTTTTCATTTAAGAAAGTAACCGCTTGCACAGGCGGATTATTACCATAGCCCCCTGTTCCAGAAAAGCTACAAGGATTGTCATCATAAAAATCTTGGTTGTAGGCATACAGACTGTTTCTGCTAGTATCTGTTCCTATATAATCGTCTTCGTAACAACCCAAATCAAAGTCCGACCAGTTCGCATAACGTACGTTATAACGGGTGCTACTCGCTCGATTAATCAACTTGTGGTGGACGAACAAAGCGCGGTTAAGCAAGAAATTACCTCCACAGCTCAACGCATACACCGTTTGCTGAACCTCTACTTGCATAGTTCCCCCATTGTTAACATAAGGGCCAAATTGGCCGTAGTCACGGCTGTGAAAAACCGACCAGAGTACTTCTTCTGCAATAGCTGTTGCAACGCCTGCTTTGTAGACGGGATAATCTCCGTCCATTGGATCGTAATTCCCATCGCCATTTTGATCGTAAAAAGGAGCTAAATCCTGATTGGGTAAGGTATAGCCCATTTGTGCTGTAAAGTGTGGATTTCCTCGCCCTGGCCATTCCAACAATTGTTGTTCTACAGGATTGTCAATAACTCCATTGTCGTTATAATCGGCAATTAGCCGATCTACTGCCCAACGAGAAGCTTTCCAAAGTTGTTGGTACTCCGAACAATCGTTTCTTACAGGCAAGCCCGTAAGGGCATCCAAGGGCGCTGTCCATACGCTTCATCATAACTTAAATATTGTGGTGCCATCACCATATTCAAGCCGCTGGCATCCCGCATTCCCAGCCAAGGAGAAGAAGCAAAGACCGCCCTGGTGACCATTAGAAGAGCCCGTATAGGTATACGGTACTCGGTGCGTTCTAGTATTTCCATCAAAAACCTGTACCAGGTGTGCCAAAAGCAGCTTCCTGATGACTAGTTGTTAAGGTTCATGTAATTATAACGGCAGTCTTGTTGTGCCAGTACGCTCGAAGCCCCTAGCAGTAGGCATAAAAAGGTAAATAGTCGATTCATAGTTTAATAGGTTTAAGTAGTTTAGATGATTTCGCTTTGATAAGGATCAAAAAGCATCCTTGTATAAAAATAGCTCTTACAATAGCCCTTATTACGAATAGTTTTAGCTCGAACAAGTTGGACGACATAGTTGAGGCTTGTTCTTGTGGCGTCATAAATGTAAGCACCTTCCCAACACTTTTCCCCCTCAACTTTCGAAATAGCCGTTCGAGCTTCCGAAGCCTAACTTTTTTACTTACGCCCATGAAAAACGTTGCCTACTCCAATTATTGAGCTGGCTCCGTTTTTATGTTCCAACAATAAAGGTTATTGCGGATAGCGTGTGAGGAAAAAGAGTGTTTAGGGCAAAAAAAATGCTGTTAAAGATGTTACCTTGAATTTGTGAAGAAACAAGACATCCATAATAGCAAGCTCAACGTTTATCAATTAACCAACTTAATACCGTGTAACAGAGCTAAAACAAAGTATTTGCAAAGTTTAGAAGCATCTTCAAGCAATAGAGTCGAAGAATAGCGGTTGGTTAGGAAATAAGGAAACGCTACCTTATTTCTTAAAATTCAAAAACGTATCTTCGATGATATTACAACACTCATCTAATTGTTGGTGCGTAATGACTAACGGTGGAGCAAAACGAATGATGTTACCATGCGTAGGCTTGGCAAGTAAACCATTCTTAGACATCGCAATACAAAGATCCATAGCCGTAGAACTCTCTGGCGTATCGTTAATCAAAACGGCATTCAATAAGCCTCTTCCGCGTACTTTAGTAATCAAGTCTGTTTTCTCTGCTAATTTATTCATACGGCCTCTAAACAACACTCCCATGTGAAAAGCATTGCCTGCCAATTGCTCTTCTTGTACAATTTTGAGCGCTTCGATGGCTACCGCGCAAGCCATCGGATTTCCTCCATAGGTAGACCCATGCTGACCAGGATGAATGACCTCCATAATGTGGTTGTCCGCCAAAACAGCCGCTACAGGATACATTCCTCCAGAAAGTGCCTTACCCAAAATCAAAATATCAGGGCGTACATTGTCATAATCACAAGCCAATAAACGCCCCGTACGGGCAATTCCTGTTTGAATTTCATCGCCAATAAATAAAACATTGTGTGCTTTACACAATTCATACGCATCAAACAAGAAATCTTCGTCAGGCACATTAACCCCTGCCTCTCCTTGGATGGGCTCTATCAAGAAACCTGCAATGTTAGCCGAATCGGCTTCTAAGGCTGCTTTTAGCGCGGCCACATCATTGTAAGGGATGCTTTGAAAGCCGGGAGTATAAGGACCAAAGTGGCCTTTAGAGTCAGGATCGCTAGAAAACGAAATGATCGTTACGGTACGTCCGTGGAAATTTTCGCCACAAACAATGATTTTTGCTTTGTTATTGGGAATGCCTTTCTTCTCATAGCCCCATTTGCGACAAATTTTAATGGCCGTCTCTACGCCTTCTGCCCCTGTGTTCATCGGCAATAATTTCTTATAGCCAAAATACTCGCAAGCAAATTTCTCAAATACCCCTAGCTTATCGTTATAAAAAGCTCTAGAGGTTAAGTTCAAGGTTTTGGCTTGCTCGGTGATCGCTGCCACTAGTCTTGGGTGACAATGCCCTTGATTAACAGCTGAGTAAGCTGACAAAAAATCAAAGTATTGCTTGCCCTCTACATCCCAAACGTGTACACCTTCTCCTCGGGCTAAGACAACCCCTAGCGGGTGATAATTGTGCGCACCATACTTATCTTCTAATTCCATCAACTGCTTCGAGCTCAAGCGCTCGGTAGTGGTCGTTTCCATACTACTGATAATTTTAAATGTTCGAGGACGAACTACGCCCAAATCTTTATAACTTTGTGGTCAGAATAATTTCTCCTTCTATTGCGCTACTTCTTATAAGAAACAACTATAATAAGGGTAAGCTTTCATTCTGACGCTTGTTTACTGTCTATATAGTTGTACAAAAATACAAAAAATTGAGACTCTACCGAAATTTAGTGACTGCGGCGATTCCATCGCTTGTAAAAATATTAGCAGAACAAGACTTGGCCGACCGCGAAGTGCAGCGCCTTCTTCGCTCTAACAAAAAATGGGGCTCCAAAGATCGCCGTTTCTTAGCCAATACTATCTACGAAGTGGTACGTTGGTACCGTTTGTACTATGAAATCTTAGGGCATATCCCTAAAAATGAAGCGGATTGGTGGCGCTTATTGGGCATCCACTGGATTCTACAGGGCGAAGAACTTCCCCCTTGGGAGCAATTCGAGGGCTTGGAAGCAGCCGATATTGGCGCCAAAAAAGAAAACCTAGCCAGTAACCGCGCTATTACCCATTCTATTCCCGATTGGTTGGATGCGCTCGGAAAAGAAGCGTTGGGCGAGCGTTGGGAAGCTTGTTTGGCCGCGTCCAATGAACCTGCGCCCCTCACCTTGCGCGCCAACACGCTCAAAACTAGCGCGGATGGCTTGGTCAGTTACTTAGAAAAACAAAAAATCCCCGCCGAACGCCTTAGCGATCTGCCTGACGCGGTAGAAGTAACCAAACGACAAAAAGTAACCCACTTGACCAGCTATGAGCGGGGGTATTTTGAAATACAAGATGCTGCCTCGCAACGTGTCGCGCCTTATTTGCGGGTGTTGCCCGGCATGACGGTTATTGATGCTTGTGCAGGCGCAGGCGGCAAAACCTTACACTTGGCCGCGCTCCTCGAAAATTCGGGTAAGATTACCGCTATGGATGTCGAAAAGCACAAATTGCATGAGTTGCAACGACGGGTTAAACGCGCAGCCGTAGACATTATCAAAACCCGCCACATCAAAGATTTGGACAGCGTACGCCCCTTCTACGACCTAGCCGACCGCTTGCTCTTGGATGTTCCTTGCTCTGGCTTGGGCACCCTTCGCCGTAGCCCACAGATAAAATGGCGCTTGGAACCTGATTTTTTAAATCAAATTCAGGTGACGCAACAAGAGATTTTGCAGCAGTATAGTCCAATGTGCCGACCTGGCGGCTTAATGGTTTACGCTACCTGTAGTATTCTACCAACAGAAAACCAGTTGCAAGTACAAAAATTCTTGCAGAGTCCTGCGGGCGCGGCCTTTGGGTTAATCGAAGAACAGCAATTGTGGCCGCAAGATGGGGGCGATGGGTTTTATATGGCGTTGTTGAAACGCGAGGAAACGGCTTGGTAGGATCTTTTTGCGAATTCGATACTGTTGCGCCCTGTTTGGCTTAATCGGGCAGGACGCAACAGCATCTTACAGGCTATTGCTTTGGTTGGGCTAATTGAGCCGTGAGTTCTTTATTTTTTTCTTCTAATAAGCTTCCAAAAGTGCAGTTGACTACAGACGCTTGCATGGAGCCCCCCTCGTAGCGGGCACCTGCTTGACGTGCCTTTTGTTGGGCATCTTCTAGAAATATCAATATTTCCCGCAAAAACGCTTCTTGCTGGGCAGGATGTTGGGCGAGGTGTTCTTCTATCAACGTGCGCAGTTCTTTTTCCACCAAACAAGCCGCGACTTGGCTACAGACGTTCATTTCCAATTGATTGTCCCCACCAAAGGAACAATCGACTAAGTCGCTGGTATCACCATAGAAAGCGACCATAAAAGGCTCTTCGGAGACCACATCACAGTTGTCCTTCCCTCTGATATAAAGATCCATAGAATCTTGCAAGGCTTGAATAGCAGGCGAAACGATGGACGCGGCTATGCTTGGCGGAGTTGTGGGTAGCGTGGCAGATGGCGTGTCGCTAGAATCACATTGCACACCAAGCAATCCGAGGAAAAGTAGGCAATAAATTTTCATGTTTGTTCGTTTTTGTAGCAATACCATACTTCTCTTTTTATAATTTTCTAACTCAGTACAGTGTATTCCGTAAACTACTGCTTTTTTGTGGTAGACCATTTGCGCGCTATTTTAAGTCATGCGTATTCCCGCTTCAAAAGTCGTTTTTTTGTAAAATTTCTGTGTACTTTCATGCCGCCCCCATTCAAGCCCCTTAACTATTCAAAATAACCATCAATGAATAACAAGATTTTAGCAGCCAGCTTGTCCCTATGCTTAACTATTGGTTTAGTCGCTTGCGGCGACAACAATTCGATTGACGTAGAAGACATCACGTACGATTGCACGAGCAGTACACCCACCTATACGACCGATATCAAGCCTATTATGGATAGCCAATGTGCTACTAGTGGTTGCCACGATGCCACTACTAGAGCCGAGGGCATCGACTTGAGTACTTACGCTTCCGTTTCAGGGGCAGCCTCTGAGAAGAAATTCAGAGGAAGCATAGAGCATCTTTCAGGCTATAAAGAAATGCCCGAGCGAGCGAGTAAATTGCCCGACTCTGATTTGCAAAAAATATACTGTTGGATCGAGAGCGGCAAACCGCAATAGAGCGTTCCGTACTTTGGCAGGGCACTACGGTACCTTACCAAAAGTCTGCCACTACTGCAAACAACTCCTCGCAATAAAAGGGGGCGTTGTCCTCCTCCTCTACTTCAAAGTAAAAACGCTGCACCAGCGTATCTTTCTTTTGAGCAGTCAAGACGAGTACCCAGCACAAAAGTCCACAAACAAGGTGAAATTTTCTCATAACAAGTGTTCAAAAGTGACTTTACCCAGCCATAAAAATGCCCCTAATTCTACCACAGAATCAGGGGCAGGATGGGCAAACTAATTAGGTCTTGCCTTCCTATCGTTTATCGGTAGCGCTAGCTTTCTATTGTTATAAAAAAGGCGCAGTATTGGCGGTTAACTTCTTGAAAAACGAGAGCTACGGCCATATAGTTGGGAAATCCCCTAAAGCAACCAAAAATAAAGTTAGAGAACATAGAGGTGCACAAATTTTGCCCCTTCGCTAACGGCGAGCGGTCTCTTTTGCGCCTTACACGCCTTATAAAAAATGCCTTCTACTAGAAAGAAATGTATGATAATTTATACCTTTACTTACAAAGTAAAACCAAACACAGCAATAATTGAAAGCAAAAGTACTTCTTGACCTATTCACGCCCAAAGAACACCTACTTTTTGAAAAAACTGTCATCAGACTCCACAAGCGCAAGCGCCTAAAAAAATTATATCAAGTCCTCAAAAAAGAGCTTCCCCCCAGCAAAGAAGTGCTTTACAAAAAGGTTTTTGAAGTCCCTTACGAGGACAAAAAAGATGCCTTGCTACGCAATGAATTACGGCTATTGAGCAATGCGGTTGAATTATTCCTAGTACAACAACGGGAGTTAGCACAGATAAATTTACAGCAGTACGCCACCAAACTTTCCCTCCTACACATCTATGCCGAGCGGCAACAATGGGATTATTTTGAGCAATTGTGGCAGCGGCTTTACAAAACAGCCGTGCAAGAACAAGACTACCAACAGCAGATCGAATTGGTACAGCTGTGGCTAAAAGAAAAATTACTGATAGGAGAAAATTCCGAAGCCCTGTTTCAAGAAATAAAAACACAACTAAACATTACCCAAACTGCCATCTGGGGCTTGTTTTCAGGAAGAATATTACCGTTTACGAGTCAAGCAGGGATTTGTAGAGCGCAATTTATACGCCCTCAATCCGCGTTACAACGCCACCTTGCCCGATTATCCTGCTCCCAGCCCGATGCCGTTGCCCAATCGTACCAAGCATTAACTTTTTGCGCCTGTGGGCACACAGTTACTTGCTTCATGGTAGTGATAAAATCCAACAGCTGGAACAAGCGTTGGACTCCGAACCTTATTTGCAGCAGCATGCCGCTTATCATGATTTATACGACGATACGATTTCTATAAGAAGCAACATTGCCATTGATATTTTTTACAAAAGAAATACGCCCAAGCCGAGCTGCACGAGCAATACTGGGCAAGGGGACAATACAACAGGCTCGACGCTGATGCTGCGCTGGTTTCAGCAAGTGACGGATAAGCTGTTGGGCAAGGGCATGGAGTAATAACTCCTATCCATCAATACGGCAACAATTCTACAAAAACAAAAAAAGGGGA
>CAWIMY010000006.1:0-33593 GCA_963837355.1 uncultured Saprospiraceae bacterium
GAAAGCGGTTTGTACGACGATGTACGGGCTTATCTAAAGATAAAAAAATAAGATGCACGAAGAACAATATTTGCAGCAGTGAGCACAAGCGATGTTGATGTACAACGCTATCAAGAAAGCGCTCGAAGAATTGCGGAAAGCCCTAGGGGAGAACCTGGAACGCTCGCGCATCTGCTGCGCTTGATTTGCCATACACAACTTGACAACCACGGCACGGCCATCAAAATAGCAAAAGATTTATTACAACAATACGCCGAAAATCCGCTGATTTATTACTTGCTGGCGATGAATTTGGCCAATGACAATGAGTTTGTCGGAGGCCATCGAAGTAGCCGAACGCGGTATTGGCATTGCGCCGACGTATGCGGATTTGTTTGCCTTACGGGGCAATTAAAAGCGTAGAAGAACTGGGAAGAACCTGCCAGTATATGCCAAAATCCGCGGTGCCTTGGCAATTCTCAGATTCAGGGGACGTCATGGCGCTGAATGGAGATGTAGGGGTACACTCAATAAATTGGGGCGCCAAGACGAAATGCAAAGTAGTATGCGCGAAACCTTGGCCGCTGATCCCAACAGCAGCTATGCCCACAGCAATATTGGGTGGGCGCATTTAGAGTCAAGGAAACACGAAAAAGCCAAGGAGCATTTTGTAGAGCCGCTGTCTTACCGACAGTGAGCAGGCGCGCTTGGGCTTGCTAGAGGCACTCAAAGCCAAAAACATTATTTACCGCTTGTTTCTCAATTGGATGTTCTTTATGGGCAAGCAACAAGAGCAAGCCCAATGGCTGATTATTATTGTGGCCTTTTTTGGTTACCGTTACTTGTACCGCGCTGCGCAGACCTATCCAATTTTGATGCCTGTGGTAGTGCTTTTGGCGGTCTGCTTTTATGCCAATGGACGATGACGCCCTTGTTTAATTTGTTTATAAAGATGGACAAAGTCGCGCGCCACGCGCTGACCAAAGAAGAATCCACAGTAACCAACGTGGTTGGATCGGTGCGCCTTATCGGCGGGGATCGGCTTTTTTGTAGCCTATTGGGGCACTCAAAATTATTTATTCTCCCTACTCGGCTTTTTTGCGTTGAGTATCTATTCCTACGACTTCTTATTTTAGGGTTTATTGGCACAGACAAGCAGCAATATGCCCTTTGGTCGTTGATAGGGTTGTGGGGCTTGGGTTTAGCGGCAATTGGAAGTATTTTGATCAATAATCCTTTAGGACTGACCTTTTGGAGTACTTGTATATAATGCTCTTTATTGGGTATCAATTTCTAGCGAATTATTGGGCAATGCGCGCGCGGAGTACACGCTAGGCGCTTTTGCAAAGTTTGTTTGACGGCTCTACTGTTGATCCAACTAAACGAGTTTTCTTAAGTGTATTTCGGGAGAACTCGTTTTTTATTGGCAGGTGTTGTAAACAGCTTTCGAAAATCGGAATCGATCAAAATGACAACAAATTTATAAGCTGCGCCGACTTAGCGGTTATTATTGGCGCCTTTTTTCCGTTTATTCGCTAAAAAGCCTGTAGCCCAGCTTGCTGGCTCGCGTAATTTATTTCCTTTTCTCCGCGCTCAAAACTTAGCCCTATCAGAAGACGGTGAAAACCTTCGTTGATCCATTTACCCTGTTCGTTGGTTGAGCTACCTCTCCGTGCATTCTGCCTTGTTTTCTCCTGTTTACTGTAGTATTTTGGCCTATCACTTATTTTATTTAACCCTTTTAACTCCTTTCAAAAAAACTTTTGAGTGAAGTTGTTTAAAAAGTCGGGGTAAATAGAACTCCTGCAAAAGCTGTAAATTGTTGGTTCCTACACTAACAGAAAAAGCCTCTGCAGCATGTAGACAGAAATAAGCAAAAAGTTCATTACAAAAAATCTACTTCCCCATTTAAGCCAATCAAATTTAGGAAAAAAGCCAAAAGTACTATTATGGCAAATCGTAAAAGCAATTATTTTTCGTCTTAAAACAAGTTGTTAATGGCGAGAAACGAAGTTCATGAAATAATTACCAATAGCCGCTTTTTGTGGACTATATATAATTATAAAACTAAAAATAAAACCATGATTTACAACAATTGGGTCTTCGGTAACAAGGCAGGATTAAATTTTCCAGCCAATCCAGCCATCCTTCCACCTGCTACAGGGCCTTTTGCAATGGACACCTTTGAAAGTTGTACCTCTATCTCCGACCAAAATGGAAATTTATTGTTCTATACGGATGGAATTACTGTTTGGGACAGTGCTGGTACGATTAGAAATAATACTCCGCCTAATAATATTCCACTTTTAGGAGACGATTCTTCCACACAATCTTCTATTATAGTGCCTAATCCAGCTAACAGCGATGAATACTATATCTTAACCACCGATGGCTCCTCTAATCCAAACCCACCATTCAATCATTTTAATGGGGTTATAGTAGATGTAACTTCTTGGACTTTTACTCGAATTAGCACTAGGTTCCCCAGTATGCTGCCTTCTACCACTAACCTTTCCCCAACCGAGCGAATAACCGCTATTCAAGATGATAAATGTATTGGCTTTTGGGTAATTACCATTGTTCAAGATGCGAGAACGGATACCCAAACTGTAGGTGGAGGTCAACGGTTTGGGTTAAGGTATATTTAGAGTATTCAAATAGATGGGAGCGGAATACTTACGCGGAAGACACGCCCATGCTAATCAATTCCGATGAGAATGGCTACATGAAAGGAAGTCCAAACGGACAGTTGTTGGCGGTCGCCAACAATCTTAGTGCGCAAGTGAATGTTTTTCCATTTGACAACAGCACGGGAATAATTGATATTTCCCAAACTCGAACGATCCCTACTCCTAACAAACCAAATGGAACCCCTGTAGAGCGAGTTTACGGAATAGAGTTTTCTCCCAATAGTCAATCTCTTTATTATGGTAGCCTTGGCTTGAATGCAAGTGCAGCCTACATTTATCGGAGAGATTTATTGACTAACACAACCACCCGAATTGCTACGGTTCCAAATGGTGGTGCCCCTAGAACCTGGGCGCTTTACAATTGGCAGTAGATAATAGAATATACTTTGTACGAGAGGGAATGCAGGTAATTGGAGTAATAGAAGATCCAGATGCGGCTGTTCAACTGTAAACAATGCCTACGTTACCCTAGCAGCGACTACCAATGGCCGATTAGGCTTGCCTAATTTAATTTCGAGTTTTTGCGCAGATCCTCCTCATAAGTGCAAGTGCGATTGTACCTGTGTTACCTGTAATGAGGATGCCGACGAACAAAACGACGAGTTGATTCAGAGAGCTGCTGACAAATTCAACACCATCCCATCAACCATCAATGATCCTGCTTGTCCAAGTAATCCGTTTCCTGTTCCTACGGATTGCCCGACTCAAGAGAAGCTGTTCCAAGCCAAACCAACTTAGAACCTTGCTTCTATTTCCATTGGGGCGATACAGCGAGCAGCGAAATTGATGAAGAGGAACCGAGATATTTTACCTCACGGTTTGCAACAACTTCAATGATATTTTATTCAAAGGACTAAGAATAACTATGGTGGCGTTGAATCCAACGCTACCCATCACCAGTGCGCAGATTGTGCCTGATCGATTTGTTATTATTGATTGTTTGGAACCCTGTTCTTGTCAAACAAGAGAATTTGCCATGATTACTAGAGATACCAACATTGCTGGAGACTATACCTTAGAGGTGCAGTATTGCTACGATGAACTTATTTTGGTTTCTGCCGCAGGCAAAGGAACCGCTTCCTTCCCACTAACTATTAAAGATAGTTAGGCAGCCATAAAAAGGATAACAAGGCGAAATAGCAGGTGGGGCGTAGTGCTTCACCTGTTTTTTATTTGTACAACTAGAAGTGAATCCTTTAAAATGGTGTTTTCTGGGTGATCCTAGTTGTACTACCTCTAGTGTTGTACAGTTTGAACGAATAGAATCCTATCCGAATCGCCTTCTTTAATCTTTTGCCAAAAACAGAAGAACGAATAGGGTGCAAGTAGTTGAATTTTCTTAGCTTTGCCGCGAGTTATACAATTGATTATACCATTACTACAATAATACAACAACACAATGGCCACGAATAGAACGTTAACCATGATTAAGCCTGATGCTGTCAAAGCTGGACACATTGGTGCAATTTTGAACCAAATCAACGAAGCAGGTTTTAGAATCGTTGCGTTGAAGAAAACGCAATTGACGAAAGCTAGAAGCCCAGAAATTTTACGCTGTACACAGTGAGCGTCCTTTCTTTGGGGAGTTGGTAGAGTTCATGACTTCTGGTTCTATCGTTGCGGCGATCTTGGAAAAAGACAACGCTGTTGCTGATTTCCGTGAGCTAGTAGGAGCTACCAATCCTGCAGAAGCCAAAGAAGGTACTATCCGTGCTAAATATGCTAAGAGCATTGGAGAAAATGCCGTACACGGTTCTGATTCTGATGAGAACGCGCAAATCGAAGGCGACTTCCACTTGCAGGAACCGAGCAATTCTAAGCTCGTTTTTAATAGTTTATCTACTGAAAAAATGCTGCTTCGATCTCGTATCGGAGCAGCATTTTTAGGTTTTATATGGTGGATTGTTTATCTTAGCTTTAACGATCAACCCCCAACCCCCTATTGCTATGAGCCATTTATTGGATGATGATTTTTTTGGTTTTGAAGACTACAAAGCCGCGCTTTCGGACAAAGACCGCGACGAACTTAATGGTAAAGTACCGTACTCTGTATTAAAAGGGGCTACCTTAGCCGATGTATGTGCCTTATTAGAAGAAGCGGGACTCGACTATGCCTTGCAACGCCAAGAGGGGAGTACTAATGGAACGGGCATTATTCCGTTAGCAAGCACTCAACTAGATATGGTAAATACCTTGGTCTATATCAAACTCGAAGAAAGGCCCCAAGCCGATCAATTGGTGGCGCAGTATGAAGCTAAAATTGCAGCTGCTCCTCCTAAGGAGAACAGCACAGGAACGTCTACGTCACTCTACATAACGGCCGTTGTGTTTTTGTTGTTGCTCTTAATCTTTACTTACATTTCAGGAGGTTTTGCTTTGTAAAGCAACACGCTATTCTTACTGTTAGGAGCGATTTACTCGCTGCTGGATGTCGCATAGTCTACTAAAAAAAGCTTTGGGTAGAATGGCGGTCATTGCTGAAGTCGTATATTGGTTAGCTACTACTCTAAACTTGGTTTTTTTAGCGGAAAGCGACAGAAAGTCCTACAAAAAGTAGACCTTAGTGGCTCCTTATTTTACAAATTAACTGTTATTGCTATTATGTCTGTTCGACCCGCTGAAGCCATCCAAGCTACCAAAAATTGGCTAGAAAAAATTGTCATCGGATTTAATTTTTGTTCCGTTGCGCGACGGGTTTGGCTACAAGATAAAGTGGCTTATAAAGTCTGTCTGTCTAGAGAGGTATTGGCAATTATAGACGAATTGGCGGCGGCTTGTAAAGAGCTGGAACAGCATCCTGAAATAGAGACGACGTTATTGATTCTACCCCACTTTGCTGATTCTTTTGCGAACTATTTGACCTTGGTAGAAGGGGGCGAATACTTGTTGGAAAAGATGGGCTACACGGGAATTTTCCAACTAGCGAGCTTCCATCCAGCCTACATTTTTGCAGGCACGACAGAGGCCGATCCTTCTAACTATACCAATCGTTCGCCTTTTCCAATGCTGCATCTACTGCGCGAGGACAGCATTGAGCGTGCCTTGGAGCACTACGACGATCCTGAAGGGATTCCCGAGCGCAACATCGAATTGGCGAATAGCAAAACCAAAGATACTTGGCAAGCGCTTCTTCAAGCTTGTTACCCAACAACAAGATAATTTTTTAAAGGAGGCTATCTGTACAACTAAATAAGGGGCGACCTGTTCTCTTAACTCTTTTTAAAACCAGTTTTACTTGTCATGGAAATCACGCGATTTGATTATGCGGCTATAGCCGAATTCTCTACTTTAGATAAAGCGTATGCGGCAGAGGATCCCGCTTTGCGCCCCTTTTATGAACATCCCGTTGCTTTGGAGCAGTTTGAGGCCGTTATAGCGGCCAAAAAGGGTTTTTCTATGGACAAAAGGGCGCTTTTAGTAGATGATTTGCTCGATCAATACCAAGAGGTAGAAGTGTCTACGGCAACATTAGAGAACATCAAGCGGCTGCGCCAAGACAACTGTTACACCATTATTACCGCGCACCAACCGAGCTTGTTTACAGGGCCGTTGTACATTATTTATAAGATATTGAGTGCCATTAACTTGGCCGAGCAGGTCAATAAGCGCTATACGGATGTACAGGTAGTACCCGTGTTTTGGATGGGGGGAGAAGACCATGATTTTGAAGAGGTCAACCACTTGCATTTGTTTGGTAATACCATTACTTGGGAAGACGAGCAAGGCGGTTCGGTAGGCAGTTACGATACGGCTTCCTTGCGCACAGCATTGGATCAAACCAAAGAAATTTTGGGCAATGGCGACCGCGCACAAGTATTGGCCGAAAAATTAGAAGCTTATTTTGGAACGGCGCGCCCTTACCGAACAGGGGTGCGCGATTTTCTCAACTGGCTGTTTGCTGATTATGGCTTAATCATCGCCAACGCAGGGACCAAGGCTCTAAAAGCCCAGTTGATTCCTATTCTAAAAGAAGAATTATTAGAAAATACCTCCAAACGACTGGTAGAACAAACCGTTGCCGAACTAGAAGCAGCAGGATTTAGCCAACAGGCTCATGCTCGCGAGATCAATGTATTTTACTTGACATTGCAACAGCGTAGCCGCATTGTCTTAGAAGAAGGGCGGTATAAGGTGTTGGATACGGATATTAGTTTTGAGGAAGCGGAGTTGTTGGCCGAATTGCAAGCCCACCCTGAACGGTTTAGCCCGAATGTGATTTTGCGTCCCCTATTTCAAGAATTGATCTTTCCCAATTTGGCCTATGTGGGCGGTGGGGGAGAGTTGGCGTATTGGTTGGAGCGCAAAACGCAATTTGCGCATTATGGAATTCCTTATCCAATGTTGGTGCGTCGTAGTTCCGTGTTGTGGATTCCCAAGAGCATTTCTAAATTGATGGACAAATTGGGGTTGAGTGTGGAAGACCTGTTTACGAATACGCACCAGCTTATCAAACAATATGTAGTTGATAATGCTAACGAAGAACTGTCGTTTGCTGAAGAACGCGCGGCTTTAGATCAGGTTTTTGAACAGTTGGTAGCGAAAACAATAGCCGTTGATCCCGCGTTAGAGAAAGGGGTCTTGGCGCAACAAGTCAACACCCAAAAAGCCATTGACAAGCTGGAACAGCGCTTGCTCCGCTCCGAAAAGCAAAAGAACGAAAGCAGCATTCAGCAAATCGAAAAGATCAAAGAAACGTTGTTTCCCAACCAAGGAATGCAGGAACGGTATGATAATTTCATGGGCTTTTATACACGGTATGGCGATGCTTTTATAACTACTTTGCGGCAAGAGATGGATCCCTTAGATAAAAAATTACTAATTGTAAGAGACTAATAAGGAAGTTGCTTTGGTGTTCCTTGGAAGAATGCCGTTATTTATGGCACAATTTTATACGTGCTAAGAGCGTTAGCCTTATTGGAGGCTTTGTTTTTGATTAGCAATCGCTTCAATAGCGAACAGTTTATTTTTATAGTAATTCCAACGTCCCCTAACATGATACAACGGTTCCATATTATTAGTATAATTGCCTTGTTTTTTTTGCTCTTTGCACAAGAGGGTTTTGCCCAAAAGCTACGATTCAACGGGCATTATCCCTTGGCTACTCCCAATGATAAAGAGTCGCAAGTAAAGGCAGAGTACGAAAAGACCCTATCGGCTATTTTAGGTGGGGTAGAATTAATGGGCGACGACAACACGCCTACCAAAGAAATTGACAACGAGGCGTATACTAGGGATGGCTACCGCGCGATTGTCGAAAATATGGAACGTTATGCGCAAGAGCTAAACACACAGCTCAATATACAGCATGACAATCAACTCAAGAAAATTAGCAAGGCCATTCGCAGTAATAAGTTTTCTGCGGCGATCACTGATCTCAAGGATTTGGGAGCCAATGGAACCGATGCTCAGGAAGTGTTCTTCATTTGGAAAGATTATATGCGCGACAAGGAAGTTGGAACACCTTGGACAGATCCTGATAACATTCAAGCGACACGCGTATATCGTGCGATGTTACAATATGTAGGTAAAAATTACGATCGTCCCTTTGGAGTACAAGCCGAGCAAGGCGCGATTGTAGCCGATGCTGCACAAGCACTAAGCAATTGTATGGAAAATCCCGATGATTTGGCTTGGAAAGGCGAGAGCCGTTTTAAGATGCGCCAAGAGGATGAATTGCGTCGGTTGGCGAGTTTGGTCGCTTATTACAATTGGCGCCGACACGATCCTATTAGCGGCAAGCGCTCGGCACACATTAATCCCCTGATTGTAGACCACGTCCAAAAAGCGCTCTATGATATTGTGCGGACGACCTTAGAGAAACAAGAAAACTGGAACAATGACCCTGCCCACGGTGTCAACTTGCTCCACTTGTTTGAGGACACCAAAAATAGCGGTTGGAGCGTGGATGGCGAACGCGCAAAGCGTCAAAATTAGGCTACTAGTCACATACGAAATAAAAGAAGCGCCTTGCAGTTCCTTACTGCAAGGCGCTTTTTGTTAGGGGAAACTTGCTGTTGTTGATAGAGAGAAGGGAGAGGCCGCTAGAAAACGTCCTGTACTCATGCCTTAAAAATTAATAAAAAAGCGGGTTTCAAAAAACGATTTTAAAGTTGTATCATTGGGGTTGCATCAATAAAAAACGATCAATAAGAAACTTTAAACCCTACATGGAACCAAAACTAAAGAAGCTAGACAGCACCGCAAAACTAGATTATAATGGCTATAAAAAATTGGCTAAAAATACTTGGAACTACGGTACTAAATGCCCCCGAACCAACAGGCTACGCCTTAGTAGCAGGCTCTTTTTTGCCTTGGAAAAATGCTAAAAAAGAGGACGTAGCACAATAGCCTTTGTTGTACGTTGGTCCTACCAACAAATGGAAAATGGAGCTCAATGGCCATCCCAAAATGACGCTCAAAGATTACTCCTACGGAACCTGCCGTGTGGCACAAGTAGGGCCTTCTATCTATGTTTACCTCTTAGCTGCTAAAGGAAAATTGACGGATGAGAAGCTTTTGAAGCCGCTCAAAAAGGTGTTTATTGATTATGATAACCTAGAACAAGCAGGGAAAAACGACGAAGTAATAACGTTGCATAATCCACATAATGTCACTGAGAAAGATGCAGAGGTAAACAGAGGACGTAAGTTTCCAAAAGTAAATCCTATGTTGTTAACATACTGTGCAGTAAAAATAACTGTCCTATGATAATGAAAAAGATAGGCTTAATATTATTTATCAGTATTTTAGCTACCCTTTGCTATGGACAAGATGGACACTATTATTCCATAGAAGAAGGCTTGAAAGAGCCAGAAAAAGTGGTGGTATTGGAGTTGAGACGTGATAGTTTGAAAACGTTACCTAAGGATATTCTAAAGTTTAAGAACCTGAAAGTCTTAGACCTAGGCTATAACCAATTTACCGATTTACCAAAACACTTAGGGAAGTTAAAGAAAATAGAAACTATAATATTAACATTTAACCCTTTAGAACGATTTCCTGAAGTATTGGTTCGGCTACCTAGATTAAGGAATCTTTCTCTTTCGCATTGCCCTTTGAATGCTTACCCTGCTGCGTTAGGACGGCTAAGAAAATTGCGCTGGCTTAATTTATGGAACTCTGAGCTGACAGAAATACCTGCTGCTGTTTTTTGTCTTAGAAATTTAGAGGAGTTTACCGCAGAACAAAACAACATTGACAGCATTCCCCCTCAAATTAAACACTTAAAAAAGCTAGAGCGCCTAGAATTGAGCAACAATAACATTAGGAAAATTCCCTTGGCAATGGAAGGGTTGAAGAACCTTAAAAAACTTGATTTGAGTTATAACAACTTGCAGGCTTTTCCAAAAGAGATAGATTATACAGATTGGGAGGCATTAGAAACTATTAATTTAGCGGGCAATCAAATAAAAAGTATCTCGGCTGAATTTCACCATTGGATAACCTCTGAGAATGTAAATTTGAGTGCAAATCAATTGACAGAACTCCCTTGTGACGATTTATTTGTAGTGACTAGTATTCGAGGCAAAGTAGATTTGCGCTGGAATAATTTTTCAGAAGCGACCAAAGCGAAGTACAGAGCGCTTTATTTTGTGTATAAATGGAAAGGGAAATTCTTATTGGACGATGCGGATTTGTAAGAGGATTTCAAAACTAAAAAAGACCAGCTACCTATCGGTAAGTGGTCTTTTTTAGAAAAAGAATTTGGTGGTTATTAGTCCTGTACGGTACCGCTTTCCAACCATTCTGCGGCTTTTTTCTGTTGGCGCTCGTTCCAGAGCTTTCTAAATTCGGTGACTTGTTCTTTGATTTGGAGATCGCGTCCGTGCAAGTGGCGATGGTAGGAGCGAATAACAATACCGATCATGTAATCGTAGTGCGGCACTTTCATTTTGCGAAAATATTCTGACAAGCGGGAGCCTTCACTGAGGGACCATTTATTTTCTAACCAAACCCCGAGTGTGCCGTGGGTACGGCCGTCTACCTCCTCATCACTAAAAGCCATAAAGGCTTCCTTGGCGTAATCATCCATCAGTTTGTCCAATTCACGGAACGCATCGTATAAATCCTTAGGGATGTACATCCCATCCAATTCTGATTCTTGAACCCGAACATGGTAAAGGCTATCTTGAATATAATCGCCTCGTTTTTTTTGTGTCTTGACAATAACTTTGTCTAGGTCGGCGGTTGCTTTAGGGGCTGTGGTGGGCGCTTGACGGGTGCTTGGATCGCGTTGGGCGTTGGCCGAAAGGCTAACTAAAAGAGTCAGGGATAAAAAAAGGAGACGGATCATATGCTTGTGTTTTTATGGTTCAAGTACACTTGGCAGTTGCTGCCAAGGTCTTACTATAACGCTGGTTTTGGTAGTTATAATACGAATGCTGTACCAATGTTACGAAATTTTACAAAAAAAAATTGCGCTTTTTCTATTCTACAAAAATCAAGAAGGAATTGCGCAACTTCGTCAAATTAAGTATTTTTGCTTGACCTAATGCTTCCCAAAAGGTTACCACGGGTTTATTTTCCCCATAGAACAGCACGTGTTCCCCACTCGTTTTTTATTGATTATTAGTGATACCGATACCGAGACATGAAAAAGCAACGTTTTCCCCTATACCTATTGGGTTTGTTAGTTGGTTGTGCCAGTTGGACGAACTTACAAGCGCAAGTGCTACAGAATATGGTCAAGAATCCCAGTTTTGAGCAATACGAAAAAGTGCCTTCCGATTTGGGGCATGTGGATGCGATTGATTACTGGTCGTCGCCAACAGCCGCCACGCCCGATTATTTTCACAAGCGGGCAAGCAGCCGCGAAGTAGATGTGCCGTTGAATAAAATGGGCCGTTGCCATCCCCGTTCGGGATATGCTTATGCAGGTATTTATGCCTACGCCAGCCGCTACATCAAGCAAAATTTTAGAGAATATGTACAAGTGGAGCTCAAACAACCCTTGTTAGCAGGGCAACAGTACTGCATCAAAGCACATGTATTTTTATCCCAATCCTCCAACCGTGCCGTTGGGGCCCTCGGTATGGTGGCCACGCCTCTCAAAATGACCGAACGCCATGAAGCCATGCTCATCGGCCACAAAAAACACTACCTCACCCAAGAAGACCGCTCACCTTTGGATGAACGGAGATGGGTAGAAATTTCTTGTCAATTCAAGGCGCAAGGCGGAGAGCGCTATTTTACCTTAGGAAATTTTGACGATGATCGAACCACTAAAGTGTCAGGAGCTATTGTCAATGATACGTTTGTCAATCCACACGTGGATTTTGCCTATTATTACGTGGACGACATCTGTGTAACGAGTACCAAAACAAATTTTACCTGCGATTGTGGTTCTTATGACTTGGTGCGTACTAGAGGTGAGGAGCGTATTGTATTGGACTTTAAAACGCGGGCAAAAGAATACAGTTTGGGGCAAGTTATTATTATGAAAGATCTAGAATTTGAGCGAGGAAAGACGACGATGCTCAGCGGTTCACAAGCAGCCATTGATGACCTAGTCGCCACGCTTCGGCTGTACCCCAGCTATTCGGTAGAGATCGCGGGACATACTGATGACCGAGGCGATCCACAGAAAAATCAAATTTTATCGAAGAACCGCGCCGAAGCTGTTTATAACTATTTGCGCTCATCGGGCATTGCCGAAGAACGCCTTAGTTATCGTGGTTATGGCCAATCGCGCCCCATTGCCTTGAATAAGACCACAGAAGGCCGTCAAAAAAATGAGCGCATTCAATTCAAGATTACCAAAAAATAGCGTACATTTGTACCTAGATAAAGGCAGTTTTTGAGCTGTTTATTGCTAAGAATAGAACACGGATAAGAGACATGAAGAAGACGGTAGAAAAAGACGTGATGAACGCGATTAAGACAAAAATTGAAGCGCTACAAGCTGCTTACAAGACCAATAAGGAAGTAACGGCCGAAATGGTAGATGAAATGAAGGCGTTGCGCGAGTTGTTCAAAGAAATGAAACAACCTACCATCGTTAAATCTATTCGCCTCGTGTACGAACACTTGGCCGCGCACGATACCTTGGATAACCTGAGCTATTGGGAAGAAGAGGAAATCGAATTGGACGAGGAGAACTCTAGCTATGAGTACTATATTGGCTTGTTGACCAATCCTACGAATAAATACAACCGCGAAGAAATCAAAGAACTCAACGCTTTGCTCAAAGCCAAAGCATCAGGCGACGACGACGACGACGAGGCTTAAAACAGCCTTTGGTTGTTTTGAATAGGTTTATCATAAGAACAGGCTCAGGGAAAATTTTCCCTGAGCCTGTTTTGGTGTTGATTATTTTTTATATTAATGAATGCCTATAGTTAAGATCACTCGGCCACATGCTGTGGACACATTGGAAACGGGAGTGTAGCGGTACTGTCGGGCACAGTTCAATACCAAGTCAATGGTTGCTTGATCTAACGTGCCAGAATCACTTTCGATAAAATCTACTTGTTCTACTTGCCCTGCTGGGTTAACACAAATTGATACGGTTGCTCTGTCCTTCGGTTTAGAACGTAAAATATCTTCATAGTCAGTGCATTTACTCACCATTTTTCTACGGGTATTGGCAGGGGCTTTCAATGATGGTGCTGCTTGTTGGATAGTAACTTCACCGACTAGAGTGATGTCTAGTGTTTGATGGGTCTGGTCTTTTACTACCACCACTTTTTTCTGAATAAATTCCCCCTCTTTCTTTTTCTTAAACAAGAAGCTATTTGCGCCTTCTTGCAAAGGAATTTCAGTGTATGTCTCTTTCTTGAGTCCCCCCCAATTGTTACCGTTCAATACCAAGTAACAGTCTCTAGTAACTTTAATTGACCAAATGCTGTAGTCCTTGACCACTATGAGTTCTTTAGGAGCATTTTTGGGGATGACTTGTGCTTGTAGGGATAACCCTATTTGAAGTAAGAAATAGGAGAGTAAAAGAGTTTTCATAGGCTTCGAATTAGAATAAATAGTGCTGCAATTAGTTTTTTTAATGTATTCAGGAGGATTGTTGATTAGCCGATTTAAACCCAAAACCTGTCGTCTTTCCAATTGCTAGGGTTATTGTTGATGTATTGTTGAATCCTTTTGAAGGAAGGCGCATTGCGGATAATGTGATCGTGAAAACGCGGCTGCCAAACAAAGTCGGGTTGTACTTTGCGTATTTCAAAGGTGCAACGGCCTTTGTACCAGCGTATGATACGGGCAATGTTTTGGTGAAACATCGGATTTTTATCTCCTGTAATGCCTCCTTTTTCGGAAGAGAATTCGATGGGGAGATCGGGTTGCTCCTCGACCTCTTTTTTGTCAATTATCAACACCCCGTGCGTGTGGTTGGGCATGGCGACAAAATTGCCCAATTTCACAAAAGGAAAATGTGTTGGAATTTCCAACCAATATTTTTCGGCCAATTGCCCAACTGCATTCAATTGCATTTCCCCATTGACGACGGCACCAAAATAATGCGCCCTGCCCTTGGTACAAATGGTAAGGAAATAGGCCCCATTTTGGCCGTAATCATACCCCTGCAACCGCACCGATCCATTGCGGTATTTGTTTTGATATTTTTCCATGAATCCGTTTTGGTATAAACCCCATTATACGAAAAAAAATAGAAAATGTTTTGGGCGGGTGAACGGTGGCGAATGGAAATGGTGGCGGCGGATGCAATGGGCGGTAGGCACGCGATTAATCGCGTGCCTACCGCCCATTGCATCCGCCCTGTGGGCACGCGATTAATCGCGTGCCCACAAGGGGCGGATGTAATCATCATCCACGATTACGAATAACAAAAAACAAAACCCCCTCATAAAGGGATTTCAATACCATGACCACTCCGACCAACAAAACAGGATTTTCCCAACCTGCAAAGCGACTCAATACCCACAGCACTATAAACCAAAGGTATTGCACCACAAATTGGCTGCGGTGAATCATCACACGGGTAGACATCGGCAAACGGCGATAGGAGGGCACAATACCCTGCCGTTCTAAGATAAAGGGCGGCAGTAAATACGTGAGCAAAAACAAAATGGCCAAGAGCAAAAGACTTTCCCGCCAGAGTTCTACGGGGAGTTGTACCAAGGTCATTAGAATACCTTGCGAGGTGTCCCAGCTGCTGACTTCGCCCAGTTCGATCAGAAAAATCAAGGCAAGGTAGTGGAAGGCAAGGGTGTAGATACTCAATAAAATGACCTTGAAGGCTGGTTGGCGATACTCTTCTAGATGACGCTGCCCAGGGCGTCCGTGGCGAATGGGAACCACCAGCACCAAATAGTTAAGAACCAGCATAGCGGCCAACAACTCCAACCAGACCAGAAAAAGGGAAGCAAAGAGGCTCCAGCCCAAGAGCCAAACACCCACAAAAACAAAGAGATTATTGAGAAAAATACTGTAGAATTCAAACTTTTGTAAAAAATTGGGTGTTATCTTAGTCATAGTGGCAATGAATTTTCATTTTTTTCTGAAAGTTTTAAAAGTTTGGTTTAATCTGCACCAAATAATTACTACATTTGCCTATAAAGAGACAGTGCTTACAGCCTGTTACAACTAAAAATAGTTAGACCAGCGATAGCGGGATCATCCATAGATTTTATTACAAAGATAGTCGTAATACGGTCGACTAAAACATCTATACATGAACAGCGATATAAAGGTTCTTCTGAACGATAAAACCCTAGATAAAACCTTACAGGAAATTGCCCACAAGGTAAGCCAACAAGAGCGAATTAGCCCCGAAGAAGGGTTGTATTTGTATGATAATGCTCCTTTGGGCTATTTGGGAGCACTAGCGAACCACATTCGGGAACGCCGACATGGAGACAAGACCTATTTCAATAGAAATTTTCACATGGAACCGACCAATGTCTGTGTGTATACCTGTACTTTTTGCTCGTATTCTAGACTGATTAAGAAACGCTCAGAAGGTTGGGAATTGACGCATGAGGGAATGATGGATATTGTCAAAAAATACGATGGCAAGCCCGTTACGGAAGTGCATATTGTTGGCGGCGTTTTGCCCCAATACGACTTTGATTTCTACATCAAGCTGTTCAAGGCCATCAAGGAACACCGTCCAGAACTGCACATCAAAGGCTTAACGCCTGTGGAATACCACTACGTTTTCAAGAAAGCAAAAATTTCCTACGAAGAGGGGATGAAAGCGATGGTAGAAGCGGGGTTAGATTCGATGCCGGGTGGTGGAGCAGAGATTTTTCATCCTGAAATTCGGGAGCAAATCGCGCGCGGCAAATGCGACGGCGACCAATGGTTGCGCATTCACGAAATTTTGCACGGCTTGGGCAAGCGCTCCAATGCTACCATGTTGTATGGACATATTGAGGCGTACAAACACCGCGTGGATCACATGGAACGATTGCGCCAATTACAAGATAAAACAGGCGGTTTCCAGACCTTTATTCCACTTAAATTTAGAAATAAAAACAACGAGCTCTCGCATTTGGAAGAGGTCTCAGCGGTAGAGGATTTGCGCAATTATGCCATAGGACGCATCTATTTGGATAATTTTGACCACGTAAAAGCTTATTGGCCAATGATTGGTCGTACAACCGCGCAGTTGTCTTTAGCTTTTGGCGTAAATGATATTGATGGTACTATTGATGATACCACTAAAATTTACAGCATGGCGGGTTCGGAAGAACAATCGCCTAGCATGAACACGCAAGAATTGGTGGAGTTGGTCAAAGCTGTAAACAGACACCCCATCGAGCGCGATACTATTTATAATGTCTTGCAGGATTATCAAGAGTATGATTTTAAAGAAGAAGGTCTTCAAGGCTTTTTAGAACTGCCTGTTATTCAACCCCAGTAAGATTACCATGAAATTGTATCTATATCGCCACGGCGAAACCGAGTACAACAAAGCCCGCTTGATTCAAGGTCGAGGGGTAGATTCTAACTTGAACGAAAAAGGGCGTGCGCAAGCACAGGCGTTTTTTGAAGCGTATAAAACGGTTCCTTTTGAACGGCTTTTTACGTCTACCCTAAAGCGCAGCCAGCAAACGATGGCTCCTTTTGAGGCGTTGGGAATTCCTATTGAGCGTCGAGAGACCTTGGACGAAATTAGTTGGGGCGACTGGGAGGGCAAAGCGGCTAGCCAAGACATGAGCAATGAATATTTGGGCATGTTAGAAGCTTGGTCGAAGGGCGATTATGTCCATAGTTTAGCCAATGGGGATAGTGCCTTAGCTATGCAACGCCGTTTGCTGCCTTTTGTAGAGCATTTGCACACCTTGACGGACGATTGTGTCTTGGTCTGTTCCCACGGTGGAACCTTGGGGTTTTTGATTCCAATGTTGTTGGGCGAACCCCTGTCTAGAATGCCTGCCTACAAGCACCACAATACGGGCTTGGATGTTTTTGACTACACTCAAGGGACTTTTACCTTACTCAAGCAAAACGACATCGCGCATCATACGTAGTAGCGCGATCTAAATTCCACTTTTATGTCGGTTATTAATTTGTCTGCTGTTTCTTATCTGAATACCAAACCATTTTTATATGGCATTTACCAGCACGGTTTGGAACAATCCATCAACATCAATTTGGATATCCCTTCGCTGTGCGCCCAAAAATTGGCCGATGGCCGTGCGAATTTGGGCTTGATCCCTGTAGCAGCGATTTCACAAGTACCCAATGCACAAATTATAACGGATTATTGTATTGGAACAGAAGGAGCAGTAAAGACCGTTTGTTTGTACAGCTGTGTGCCGATAGAACAAGTAGAAGCCTTGTACTTAGATTACCATTCGCGGACTTCTGCTGCCTTGACACAGTATTTGCTAGCCAATTATTGGAAGGTAACTCCCAAAATTCTACCTGCGAAAGCGGGCTTCGAGCAAAAAATTCAGGGCAAAACAGCCGCATTAATTATTGGCGACCGCACCATTGGTTTGGAAGATCGAGTATCCTTTTGTGTACGATTTGGGCGAGAGCTGGAAAGCACATACAGGCTTGCCCTTCGTTTTTGCTGCTTGGGTGAGCACCCAACCATTACCTGAAAGTTTCTTAGAGGCGTTTAATGCAGCGCTCAAAACAGGAGTAGACAAGCGCGCACAGGTAGCGCAACTATTTCAGTCTAGCCATCCCAATTTTAGTGTGCATGATTATTACCACCGTTACATCCATTACGAACTAACGCCTACCAAAAGGCAGGCGCTAGCATTATTTTTGAGATCCATAGCGCCCAAAGCAGGCGCGCGTTCTTAGGCTTTTTCAGCCAATAGGCGTTTGAGTTCTTTCTTCACGCTGGGATGACTTGGTGGCATAGCATTGCTGTCTTCAATTTGTCCATCGCGGCCAATCATCATGTAGTGAGGAATCGAGTAGATTTTGAAAAAGCGCAAGAAATCAATCATTTCGTTTTGGTTGCGCTGGTAATGTTCGCCCAACTCCATCAACTGCAATTGCTCCATGCTGCGCTTCCATTGCTCGATGTTCTTATCAATAGAAATGTACACAAACACCACTTCATCGCTGTTGAGCGCTTTGTGCAACTTACGGGAAGCGGGCATCTCTTGGCGGCAAGGGCCACACCAACTCGCCCAAAAATCCACATAAATTACCTTGCCCTTGTGAGCTTTAAAAATATCGACCAACGTATGTTCTTGCCCATCAATGTGGGTAAACGGGTTGTTCTTAATAATAGTTTTGCTATCGGTCTGAGCAAAAATAGCAGTAGTCAATAGGGTCAACAAAAGTACAGTGAGAAAACGCATAAGGAGTTGAAATTTAGAGCATGAAAAGAGCTATCACACGGAATGAGTCTAAAAAGATGCCAATTTTGGCTTGGTAGAAACGCATAAGCGCATCGGTAGAGTGTGGGGAGGAGATTCCAATGTACTACAATTTATAAAAAAGAAGGATAAAAGGCTTACAAATTCGCTGTTAAAACAGTAGATAAAGGGGGATACTTATAAGCTAACTTGGGCGACAATGGCTTCCTTACTCGTCTCAAAAAAACGAGCCCCCCAAAATGAGAAAATTACATCCCTTCAACAAAACAAGATTAAGAAATTGTTTTTTTTATGTAAATTGGAGGCTGTAAAAAATTTCAACAAGTACAAAAACAAGCATATGCACTACTTCTTTACTACTACTCTCTTTTTTTTAACCATCCTTCTATTACAAGCCCAAAATCACCCTACCTGTGATGGCAGCCGCTATGTTAGCGAAGTGTTTACTGCGGTAGATACTACCCAAAGGGTTTTGTATGGCAACAACACCACCTATGGTGGAACGAATAGAAACCTATTTATGGACATTTATGAGCCAACAGGTGACCTAGCAGTCAAACGCCCTGTGGTAGTCTTGGCCTTTGGGGGATCTTTTATTTCGGGGAGCCGCGATGACATGGACGGCCTTTGTCGCTACTATGCCAGCCGAGGTTATGTTGCTGTAACCATTGATTACCGCTTGTACGATGGCGGATTTTTTCCTTTTCCCGATTCTACTGCGATGACTGATGTAGTCATTAAAGCAGTTGGGGATATGAAAGCAGCGGTGCGTTTCTTACGTCAAGATGCTGCTACTGTTAATAATTACCGTATTGATTCTAACTACATTTTTGTGGGAGGGATCTCTGCTGGAGGAATTGTAGCTGATCACACGGCTTATTTAGGAGCGGATGATAGCATTGCAACAAACGAGCAAATGGCAATTAATAGCAACGGAGGTTTTGAAGGGAACAGTAGCAACAATGTAGGGCTTTATAGTTCTACAGTACAAGGGGTGATTAATTTCTCAGGAGCATTGCGTTCCGCTGGTTACATTGATGCCAATGACCCACCATTATTTTCTGCCCATGACGATCAAGATGACGTGGTGCCTTTTGGTAACGATGCCGCTTCTGTCTTTGGCATTCCAATTATTTATGTAGAAGGTAGCAGCAGTATGACCACACAAGCTACGGCGGTAGGAGTACCCAACTTTTTGATTACGCTTCCAAACAGCCAGGCACACGTTAGCTATTTTCAAAGCAACGCAGCACAGTGGGCGGATACGGTACGCAATACCTCTAGCCAGTTTTTGCACGATGAAGTGATCTGTCCAATTATCGTTGGATTGCAACAGCCTTTCTCTCAAGAGCTTTTAGCGAAGATTTACCCGAATCCAAGTCCAACAGACGTAGTGATTGCTTTTGAAGACTTGCCAAGTGCTTATGCGCTTGTTCTATATGATAATATGGGACGGGTAGTGCGTAGGGTAGCCAACATTCAAAACGACCGCTATCGTTTGGCAAAAGAACAACTGCCTGCGGGCATCTACCGTGTTCAATTAGCATTCGAAGATGCCACTATAGCTCCTGTTCAAACGACTATTGTATTCCAATAAATTTAGATCATGAGGGATAAGAAAAAAATTAAAACAGCCGTTCCAAAGATTTTTTGGAACGGCTTGTTTCGCTGCGCTAGTAGTTTGCTTATTATGCTACTAATGAGTAATTTATTAGCCGCACAAACGCCACACCCCACTTGTGATGGCAGCCGTTATTTACAACCTGTATTTCCGCAAGTAGATACTACTTTCAATGTCTTTTTTGGTGTCAATACGACTTATTCAGGAGACGTAGATAGCCTATACATGGATGTATACCAACCTGTAGGAGATGTAGCGACAAAACGTCCGTTGATGATCTTGGCCTTCGGAGGAAGTTTCGTCTTTGGGCAACGCGAAGACATGGCACCCTTGTGTCATTATTATGCCCAGCATGGCTATGTAACCGCCACAATAGATTATCGGCTGTTCACAGGGCCGTTTTTTCCCTTTCCCGATTCGGTGGTCTTTGCTGATGTGGTCGTCAAAGCCATTGGCGATATGAAAGCTGCTGTGCGTTTTTTGAAAGCAGACGCGGCTTACGTGAATCAATTTAGAATCGACAGCCAGTTGGTTTTTTTAGGAGGTGGTTCGGCAGGTGCGATTACGGCCTTGCACGTGGCTTATATGGATAGCTTGGATCAACTGCCGCCTTATTTGCGTACGGCTGTTGCGAACAATGGAGGCTTTGAGGGCAATACCAACACGGCAATGGCCCACAATTCAACCGTACACGCTGTCCTTAATTTGTCAGGGGCAATGGGAAGCGCGTCTTGGATGGATGCGGGCGATGCCCCACTGTTTTCTGCACACGATGATGGGGACAATATTGTGCCTTATGCGCAGGGCTACGCCAGTTTTGCGAATCGACCTGTTTCTTATTTAGAAGGCAGCCGCGTACTAACCGACACGGCTTTGGCATTGGGAATTCCAACACAATTGATTACCATTCCTAACAGCAATGGCCATGTTTCTTATGTCAACGATACCTTGTGGCAAGACAGTATTTTTACCAGTATGTTGACCTTTTTAGAACCTATTATTTGCCCGACTGTGGTGGCGGTGCCTATAGTCGCTGTACCCCGTTTCTTAGTAACGCTTTTTCCTAATCCAGCGCGGCAATATGTTCAGTTGGAAGTAGAAGAGGAATTAGAAAATGGTCACTATGCGGTATACAACGCTTTGGGGCAATGCCTAAAAAGGGGAGAACTGCATTCGTTTTCAACGACTATTGCTTGTGACCAATGGCCATCTGGTTATTATCGCGTTGCGGTTTGGCGAGAAGGAAAATCTTTAGTAAATGCTACTTGGAAAACATTGATCTTACGCTAAGTAATGCAGTGTAACAGAAGTTAATATCAGTTGTGTAAAAAGAATCGCCACTCCAATTAATCCTTATGAAGGCTTGTAAAGGCAAAGAAAATAGTGGGCATAGGAGTAGGGGGACTGCTTACCCAGCCCCTTCATCCAGCCCTGTTGTTGCCCTGCACCAAACCACTCGTTCCCTTCGGTCATGCTTAAGTTTGTTTCTTTTTTTTCGGTACCACGAACTACAAGCGAAGGGCTCACGAGCAAAGCGAGCTATAGCTATTTGTAATAACCTCTAATAATCACCCATTCGTAATAACATCTATTAATAATCTCCCAACAAAATGCCAACAACCAAATCTCCCAAACAGGTCTACCAAATGTTTATGCAAAGTTTGCTACAAGATACAGACGAATGGAAAACATTAATTGCGGAGGATATCACCATTAATGCCCCTTTGGCTCGGCTAAAAGGCATAGAACAATGTATTGAAGTATACGAAGCTTTCTACGAGCGGGTAGAACGTACGATTATCAATGAAATAGTAGAGCATGAGGATTTAGTGATCACTCAAATCTCTACCACTATGGAAACCCACTATGAAAAATCAGTTATCTTAGACATAAATGAGTGGTATACCATTCGCAACGGTAAAATAGAGAACCTAGTAGTTTATTTTGATGCCTCTATTTTGCAATCTGCCGACCGAAAACGTTATGATGATTATATACAGTTCTAAATCTAAAAGAAGCTTTTTTAACCAAATTACCCTTTCCTAAATTACCATTAAATGGATACATCAGCAGAAAAAACTCCAACGCAAGTTTACAGAGAGTTTAGAGAGAGCATACTAAAAAATACGGAGCACTGGAAAACTTTAGTGGCCGAAAAGGTAACTATCAAGTCCCCCTTAGTATGTCTTATAGGCAGAGATAAATTTATCGATATTTATAATGCTTACTACGAAACAGTGACCAACAGTGTTATTCACAAGTTGATAGAGAAGGGCCCCTTTTGTTATCACGCAGGTTTCTGTTACTAATAGAATCTACGGAGAAGAATTGATGACTATGGACATAAATCAATGGTATACTATTCGCAATGGTAAGATTGAAGCGGTCGCTGTCTATTATGATGCCTCGGACTTAAAGGCATTTCACAAAAAAAATGTTCACGGTCACCAGTACTAATACTGCCTATGGAATTGCTAATCTATTTTCAATCGCTCTATTCTTTCTACGCTCCATAAATATTCTTAGGAAGAAGAATAAAACCCTTGTATTTATTTGCCAAAAGCGCGCCACCTTCCAAAAAAAGTACTAACTTAGAAGATGTTGCAAAATAAACGTTGGGTGTAGTCTTTGATGCGCCCATTCAAATGAAGACCCCCAAAATTATAGGCGTACAGCAGCGTGTACAATGAGTTGGTATGGATAGGAATCAGGTAGTAGAAGAATCGAATAAACAGCACTCGGCAAAAAAATTAGCGCAGTTAGATTACAGCGGACAATTTTTGGCAGAATGGCCTGCAAAAATAGGGCAAACCTCCAATATAGGGCATATCAATGCCTCAGGCAACGCCTTTGAAGAACTTTGGGACTTCATTTGCCAACAGGCACAGCTCGAATACCTCAATGTTAATGATAACTTTATTCGCGAGTTGCCCGACACCCTGGCGGCTTGCCAAGCCTTACAAGAGCTGCATTGCGCCAACAACCAATTGCGCGAATTGTGTGCCGCCATTGGCCAGTTAGCCCACTTACATACCCTTTGCCTCAAAAACAACCAACTCAAAAACTTACCCGATACGCTTACGGAATTACACGAATTACGCATTCTACAATTGGAGGGCAATGCCCTAGAAACGCTACCAGAGATTGTTCTACAACTCCACGGCTTACAAGAATTGGATTTGGTCGATACAAAACTATCCAACTTACCCGCTTGTGCGGTAATGACGAACTTAGAGCATTTAGACGTTTCTATTAATGCCTTGACAAGTTTGGATACGGCTTTAATTGACTGTGCCCATTTGCGTTATTTAGATGCTAGTTACAATCAACTGACTACCTTAACGGAAGCTTTGGCCAGCATGACGAGTTTGGAAGAACTCTACTTGGAGGGTAACCCCTTAATTCATTGGCCACCGGCCTTTGCGCATTGGCCACAGCTTCGCCGCCTCAATTTGGCCAGCACCCATCTAACAGCTTTAACAGCTACAGTTGGTCAGCTAACAGCGTTGCAATACCTGAACCTCAACGCCAACGAACTTACCGAACTCCCCGACGAACTGACCCAGCTAACAGCTTTGCAACAATTGGACATTAGTGACAACCAGTTGCAGCAGCTTCCCATAGGTTTTGAGAATTTAGAAGCCTTGGAAATACTCAATTTAGAATTTAATCCTTTTGAACACTTACCTTTGGCAGTTTGCCAATTGCCGCGCCTCAAAGACTTGGATATCACAGGGATAGAGTTGAGCCAATTGCCTTATTCTATTGGGCAACTTCGCCAGCTCAAACGCTTAGATTTATCTGAAAATTACTTGGAAGTCTTACCCGATTCAATCAGCGCACTAACTGTTTTGCGGATTTTAGATGCGCGCGAAAACCAACTGCATCAACTGCCCAAAGCGATGGCAAGTTGTCGTGCTTTGCGCGAACTTTACTTGGCGCACAACCTCTTTACGGAGGTAGAGCAATGTGTAGGGGAATTGGTAAAACTGAAGCGATTAGATTTGAGTTATAACGAACTCAGCGAACTGCCGTCCAATTGGACACAATTGCAGCGCTTGGAGTGGCTCAACTTAGAAGGCAATGCGTTTAGTGAATTTCCAAAAGAACTATTGAATTTATTGCGCTTGCGCGAATTGGATTTATCAGACAATGCCATTGACGAAGTACCTGAAGGAATCGCCGCTTTACACCAACTCAAATGGTTGGATTTGCGCAACAATCAACTCAGTGAATTGCCTTTTGAGTTGGGCTTGTTAGCCGAGGTGCTGGAGGATTTATATTTAGAAGGAAATCATTTTGATAAAGAAGAAAAAGAACAAATTGTAGCGCTGTTGCCCCATACCAATATTTATTTTGACGTAGAGGAGTAATCGCCGCCACAGTAGACCACATACGAATGAGCAAGAACCTAGAGAAACAAGTTGCCCAATATTTAGAAGGTGGCCCTGTGCGCCAAATCAATTGGGGAAGACAAGAAATAGAACAATTGCCCCTTGCTGTACAGCGTATACAAGGCTTAGAAGAATTGAATTTGGAAGGCAACAACCTCCAAACCTTGCCCGACGAAATTGCTGCCCTGAAGCAGCTTCAACGCTTGGATATTTCTGACAACCTGTTGACCGCGCTTCCAAAAGCATTGGGAACCCTGCGCTTGTTGCGCTGGTTAGACGCTTCCGCCAACCAAATTACCGACTTGCCCGACAACTTGCACCAACTCGACCAATTGGAATGGTTGGATCTAAAAAGCAACCAATTGACGCAATTGCCTGTAGAAGTAGAGGCTTGGCAACAACTTAAAAAACTAAATTTAGAGGCCAATCAATTGGCCGAATTACCCGCTACATTGGGGAACTTAGCCCGCTTAGAATGGTTAGATGTTTCTGATAACCAATTGGAGAGCTTGCCCGCTAGCTTGGCACAATTGCAAGCCTTGACCTGGCTTAATTTAGAGGTAAATCCCTTAGGAGAATTGCCCGCTTGTGTGTGCGAATTGGTACAACTCAAAGGGCTAGACTTGACCGACATTGAAGTAGAGGTACTGCCTGAAGCTTTGGGGCAACTCACGGCCTTGGAATGGTTGGACTTATCAGAAAACCAGTTAACACAACTCCCTGAAAGCTTGGGGCAACTCACGGCCTTAGAGTGGTTGGATGTGCGCAGTAATCAATTGACCAAACTGCCTACTAGTATTCGCCAATTGCAGCAGCTTACCCGCCTCAACTTAGAAGAAAATGATTTCGGCGGATGGGTACCTATTGTGAGCGAATTGACTCAACTCAAAGAACTTGACTTGACCCTGACAGGCTTGGCTGAATTACCTAAAGAGGTGGCCAATTTGCAAGCGTTGGAGTGGTTGGATTTATCGGAGAATACGTTGAAAACGCTGCCTGCTGCATTAGGAAAACTGCCTCGGTTGAACTGGCTGGATTGTAAAGAAAATAAACTTTCTACTCTAGAAGAAGGTGTTTTTGAGCTCGATGCTTTACGCGAATGGTATCTAGGTTTCAACGAATTGGAAGTGTTGAGCCCTAGTATTGGGCGGATGCAACAGTTGGAGCGCTTGGATCTGAGCCACAACCACTTTAAAACCTTGCCTGAGGAGCTAGGAGAACTGGTTCAGTTGCAGAGCTTAAACTTGGAATACAATCAATTGGAGACCCTTCCTGCCGCTGTAGCGCGCTTGACACAATTAGAAGAATTGGATGTATCGGATAATGCTTTGGCCGAAGTAGAGGCCGCTTTTTCAGCGTTGACCAACTTGCGCTTTTTGGATTTGCGCAACAATAAATTCACGGATGTTCCAAGCTGTTTTGACGCTTGTAGCGCTACGTTGCAAGAACTGTATTTGTCGGATAATCCTATGGACGCTGCCGTATTAGAGGCCGCGCAGCAACGTTTTCCAAATGCCGTGATTGAATTCTAATACTTACCAAAATAAACTAACCAACATAAAAACACCCCAATTCTATAGGAGAATTGGGGTGTTTTTTTATAGTAGATAGAGCAGGGATAATACCTATTCTAGAAATTATCTTATCGAGCTACTTGGAACAATTGGCTGTTTAAACGCTCGCCAGAAACGATAGTGATGGTGTAAATACCAGTCGCTAATTCGCTAGTGTTGATTTGAGTAGTTGTTGTGTTGATGTTGTTTACTGACAAAACTACTTGACCCAAGGCATTGTAAACCAATACGGTTTCCAATTCTGTAGCCGCTTCTACGGTTACAAACTGGCTAGCAGGGTTAGGATAGAGACGTACTGCTAAAGGCGTTGCTAATTTAGTCGTGTTGACAATGTTATTAGCGCTACAAGGCAACAATTGGTAGCCTTCGTCGTATTTTACAGAAGCATCAAATTGACCACCCCAGCCTGTCAAGCTGAAGGTACCTAAAGGAGCAGGTTGGTTGTACAAATCTACATCATTGTCAATACGAACAGCAATCGTATCGGTACCACCATCTGTAATGCGTACGCTAAAACCGTTACCCATACCTGTTGTCCACTCAGCAGTATCTACCAATGAAATGTTGTTGAACTGGACGTATCTGTTCTCTGTCATTTCAGACAATTGTGTTACAACCATAGGAGCAGGTGTTGGAACACCTTGTGAAATAACAGCAATGCTATCAGGCGTAAATTGCAACAACCCGTTGAATTGAACGATTGTTCCTAGGATGTGTAGAGAATCACCAGGCGTGTGGCTGTAGTTGTCTACATCAGAAAAAGAAAAAACGCGAATACCTGCACTGTTATCACTCACAGCAAAAGGAAAGTCCATTCCGCTACCACCTCTGGTATCGATGCAATAAGCAATGGCGCGCAATTCACAAGTAACCCCCAAAGAATCGGCTACTCCATTGCTATCTAGGTTATTAACCATATCAATCGTGTAAACAGGGTAAGAGGCTGGTGGAGGAGGAATAACTGTTACACAGTTGTTGCCCATACCTGGAGTAGCAAAAATAGAATCGCCAGTAGTGTTAGTACCTGCGAAGTCATTGCTTGTTCCCCAGTTGGAGCCCAAGTTGCGATCGGTAGATAGCAAGTTGCACAATTGCAAAGAGCGTCCGCTACCATCAGCGGCAGTAGGCCAAGGCGCAACATCATCATAATCAACAGAGTCAATCGTTACACCAACAGCGTTGATCAAAACGATGTCTTCTCCAGCATTGCTCAAGCCACCAGAATTCCAGATCGCATCTGCGTTCCTACCAAAAGTAGCATTGTAAGCGGCAGAGTCAGGAGCAATAACATAGTAAGCATTAGCCGCCAAGGTAATAATTCCTGAGGCAGAAGAAGGAAAAGAGTAGACGATACCATCTGCAAAAGCATAGTCATTCAAGATAACGGGGGTGCCTGAGTTGTTGTACAATTCGATAAACTCCACATCCTCGGTACTACCAGGGATGTTATACATAATCTCGGTAATAATTACCTGAGCGTAAGTAGCTGCTTGGAGAAGCAACAACATAGAAAGTGTAGAAAGTAATTTTCTCATAGTTGTTTGTTTGTTAAGACATTAATCTTGTTCAACCTTACCTGTGGTAAGGTCTTTATTAGTATTCGGGTTTAAGAAACCTATTTACAAATTTACACAAAACAACGGAATAAGTTTTCGATAAAGGCTTTAAGGTGTTGGGGCACTGCACGGGAGTAGCGATTTTATAGAATAATATTCTGCTCTCCTTGGGTACATGGGGCAGGAGGTAAGGATAAGCGACTCTATTGCCGAATACTATTCGCTATGTTAAGTTTATTTGAAGTTTTAATAAAAAAGAAACTAGACACATCAAAACAGCTGGAATAGTAGTTGTATTATTAAGGCAACCCCACACACCGAACAACTATAGACAATGAATAGGCTATTGAACAACTTTTGGTTATCCCTTTTAGGAGTATTGATGATAGAGAGCATTCCGTCTACGCTAATGGCGCAAACGCCTGCCGCTTTAGAGGCTTATCAATCGGGATTGACCTACCACCGTTTGCGTAATTATGAGCAGGCCAAGGGCTTTTTTGAAACGGCTATTGTTGAGGATCGCGACTTTGTGAATGCCCATCGTTCGTTGATTGATTGCTACGAACAATTGGGGAATACCCAAGCTGCGATTGCCGCTTATCAACAAGCTATTGTAATAGCGCCTTCCGACAAGAAACTCTGTTATAATTTGGCAATGAATTATGTGGAAATCAAGCAGTACGAAGAAGCGACAGTCTATCTCAAAAAAGCACTTCAAATAGATCCGCTGTATGCCAAGGCGATCAATCGCCTAGAGGAAATTGAGCAGTATTTGACTCGAAAAGAACGCCGCGTATTAGAAAAAGAAACGGTACAAATCGGTAATTCGCCTGAAAGCCAGCGTTATCAAGAGGCTTTGGATGCCTACCGAGAAGGAAAATACAAAGCTTGTTTGGAAACGCTAAAAGGCTATACAGGAGAAGTTACTTCCGCTAATTTTTATTATTTGCAAGCCATTGCCCGCCAGCAACTCGGCCGTCGAGCAACCGCTATAGAAGCTTATCAACAAGCCTTAACCTTAGATGAAGAACATTTCAACAGCAATCTCAATTTGGGAAGAATGTTCTATAATGACGAAGTGTATTCTACGGCAGTAGCTTATTTTGAAGCGGCGCACTTACGTCGGCCGAATGATCAAAAACTCTTGTATGATTTGGCGCAAGCGTATTCTAATAACAAACAATACAGCTTTGCTACTAAGAAATTAGAGCAATATTTAGAACGGAATAGCGACAATGGGGAAGCGTGGCGTTTGCTGGGAAGCAACTACAGCCAATTGGGTGACAATAAAAGTGCAGCGCGTGCCTTTGACCGCGCTAAAAAATACGGGGTTGGCGACGATGATTTGTACGAACGCATTTCAAAAGACATTGCTACAAAAGGTAATAAAGCCCGCGCTTTAACCAAAGCAGGTCAATACGAAGCGGCCATTGAAGTCTTAGAAGAAGCGATTGAAGAACACTCTAAAGAGGCCTCGTTGTATTTTAATTTAGGCTTGAATTACTTGGAAGTGGGTAATGTCAAAAAAGCCAAAGCGCAGTTTGCCCGTACGGTGGAATTGGAGCCTTCCCATGCCAAGGCTTACCAAGCATTGGGCATGTTGCACTATGAGCAAGAAGAGTATCGCATGGCAGGCGCTTATTATATGGCAGCGATTGAAGCAGGCAAAAGAGATGAGTATGTCTATTATAAAATGGGCAGTTGCTGGTACAAGCTCAAACAGTTTGAAAAAGCTGTCGGTTCCTACAAAAAGGCCATCGAAATTAACAACCAAGAAAAGAATTTTTATTTTAGTTTAGGTTCTACTTATTTGGCGCTCGATCAACAGTACAAAGCGATTGAGAGTATGGAAAGTGCTTTGGTGCTTGATCCTCAATATTGGGAAGCACAATACAGCATTGCGGTGGCTTATTTCAAAATGGGGGACTATGAAGCGACGATGGCCGAAGCAGACAAGATTATTAAACAGAATCCCTACTTTGCCAAAGCTTATTTAATTATTGGGCATTCCTACCACCGAATGGGCAAGTATGGGTTGGCCAAGGACTATCAAGACAAGGCTAAACGCCTAGATCCTAGCTTAAAACTATTTTAGAGATTCGTATCTATCAAAATACTAGTGCCTAAGGTTTTGTATTATCAACAACAAGGCATATATTTAGCATCTAAGCGCCTTCTAGGAAAAGGGGCTTCTACACACAACATTAATAAATCACTATAATACATTGAATAATGGCTGAAGATACAAGAATCGCTGCTGACCACTTATCGGATCTCCTAATTCCCGCACTCACTAAAAGAAAAGAAGAGCGCGTAGAGTTAGACCGCGAAACAAAAGGCTACTGGACACGCCTCAAAAAACGCCTTCCTGAAGAATTGACCACTAAAATTGAGGAAAATCCTGGTGATGAAGCAACCGTAACGGAATTTAAAGCGGTTTTGGAGCAAGTGATGGATCGTTTTCAGAATGTGAAAATGAGCACGGCGATTTATCTCTCCAAGAAAGGAGTAGAGCTGTAAGTACAAGGGCTACTAGTACTAAATAGTGGATGCTATTGGGAGAGCTTTCGCTTATTGTAGGTGAAAGCTCTTTTGTTATCCATACGCTCCTATGAAAGGCTAGCAATGGCTGTTGGGTTTTCAAATAAGAAGGCGGCAATAGAAAGCGTTCTATCATTATTAAGTATCTTTCTATCTTGATACCTAACGCTAGTCAAACAACTAGCTCTTCAACGAAATTCTAATAGCGGTGCACCATATTTTAAACGCAATTTTTATTCGAATTAATAGAGATAACCTCTAATAAACCGTTTCTACATGGAGAACACCACTAACACACCAATAGATTATGTCGTTTGGGACTCTACACCTAGAGGAGGCTATGCTTCTGTTACACAGGTGAAGCATGTTTCTCGTGCGTATGAACTGGCTCGTGGCGTTTCGCGCGCGAAGGGCTTTCCAAGCGATGCTGTATTTCATATGAATCCCGCCCATCCTAAGGACGTACTATTAGCCGATTCTGTCTATGGTATGGGAGATGGAGTGATGTTGGTCTCGGCCAAGCTCCGAGCCTTACTCGAAGCGGTCAATCCGCCTGATATGGAGTACTTGCCCGTCGCCCTGCTCAACCACAAAGGAGCGGTAGCGTCAGACAGCTATGTGATTGCGAATAGCTACCATGTTGTGGAGGTGCTAGACCTCGAAGCAATGAATGCGAAGATGAATGCGCTTAATCCCGATGTTATCTTTACCTGTGACCGATTAGTACTCCAGAAGGGGAAGCTTCCTGAATTGCCCTCTATATTTCGACCGAAACACTTAGAGGAGCGCATCTTGATCACACGCAAACTCGCCGACCAAATGGTGAAGGAGGGGATGACGGGGGTCTATTTCTGGGAGCTAGATGAGATCAAGGCGTAACGATGGCTAACTTTTGATGTTCCTTTTGATGAGGAAGTTATAGGAGAGACATCATCATAGGCTTTTGCCTCAATAATGACATTCGATTAATACGGTGAAGCACTGTGTTCGTGCACGCTAGCTCTTCCATTTACCCTATCCTTCAGTTACATAAACGTATTTTCATGACTTTTACTACTGCTCTCTTGCGCCCAATGATTCAATGGTTTGTGCGTCGGCAAGCTCGCAAAAATTTACCCGACTACAATCAGAACCAACAATTAAAAGGACTAAAAGCTTCAGTAGAAGTGATCCGGGATAAATGGGGAATTCCGCATATTTATGCTAAGACGGAAGCAGACTTGTTTTTTGCACAAGGCTATGTACATGCACAAGATCGCTTGTGGCAAATGGAATTGCTACGCCGTGTAGTCTCAGGGCGCTTGTCAGAAGTTATTGGAAAAGATACGTTAGGAATTGATAAAATCGCCCGTACTTTTGGTTTTAGAGACCAAGCAGAGCGCGATGCAAAGAAACTAGGCAATAGCCCCGAAGATCAAACCATTATCGCTTATGCCAAG
The DNA here is from genome assembly GCA_963837355.1 of uncultured Saprospiraceae bacterium. Lineage (GTDB taxonomy): Bacteria > Bacteroidota > Bacteroidia > Chitinophagales > Saprospiraceae > Aureispira. Next base: position 31,553 of record CAWIMY010000006.1, read on the forward strand.
GGCGTGACGGCCTATATCCAACAAGCCAAAACGCTTCCTGCGGAATATGGGTTGTTGCGTTTTTCGCCAGAACCGTGGACACCTGCCGATAGTTTGGCCATTGCTCGTTTTTTGGCGTTGCAAATGTCTCAAGGCTGGTTGCATGAGATCGAACGTTGGCACTTAGCCGCTCGATATGGCTTAGAAAAAGCAGAAGAATTATTTCCTGAATATCCGTATAGCAATCCAGAACCCATGCTCCACGGCATTGAGACCAATAAGCGAACAGAAGAATTGCTAGAGGCTTTCAAGGGGCCTTTTTTGCGTCCGATTCACGGAAGTAACAACTGGGTAGTTGCGCCTGAAAAAATGGAGACTGGCCACGCCGCGCTCTGCAACGATCCCCATTTAATCATCAACGCGCCCAATGTGTGGTACGAAAATCATTTGGTAACGGCAGATGGGTATGCCAATACAGGGGTTTCTATGCCTGGTGTTCCTATGATCTTAATTGGACACAATGCCAACATCGCTTGGGGAATTACGCTCAGTTATGCCGATATTCAGGATACCTTTATTGAGCAATTTGTAAGTGAGGGGAGTGCTCAATACCACTTTAAAGACCGCATTCTCAAAGCTGACGTACGCCGAGAAAAAATCATCGTGAAGGGAGAGAAAGAAGCCGAAGAATGGTTGTGCAAAGGCACAATACATGGGCCTGTAATTGCTTTAATCGAAGATAATAAAGGGCTTGCCCTCTCCACCAATGCTTTGCGAGACAACCAAATGTTGGCAGGATTTTACAATATGAATAAGGCCGCAGGCTGGAACGATTTTGCCCGTGCCGTACAACAAATGACGGTTCCTTCTCTGAATATTGTCTATGCCGATAAGGAGCAAAATATCGGTTATTACATGTCGGGGGAAGTGCCTATTCGTCAACGTTCTAAAGGGCTATTGCCTAATATTGGCTACGATGGCTCCCACGAATGGACAGGAAGTGTGCCGTTTGAAGAAATGCCTCATAACTTTAACCCTAAAGCAGGCTACTTTTATACGTGTAACAATAAAATTGTAGGAGATGACTTTACCCATGAATTAGGGCATACATGGATGAATGGATACCGCGCCAAGCGGTTGAGCCAGTTATTGGCCTCCAAGGAGCGATACAGTTTAGAAGATTTTGCCCAGTGGCAATTAGATATGATTTGTTTGCCAGGACTGGATTTTGCTCAATTGGTGGCGGCTCAACAGGAGACGAGTGCTTATCAAGCTTTACCCAAAAGCGTACAAACGCTAGCGCAAACGTTGGTTGATTGGGATGGAAATTTGACGGCAGACAGCCAAGCAGGAGTCATTTATGAAGTCTTGAAGAAAGAATTGATTCAATTGATTTTTGAGGACAAATCGGCCATGCAGGGTTTGGTGAGCCAGCGCGAAGTTTCTATTTTTCTAGTGTCAGAATTTTTTGGACACGATGTCCCTACTTTGCTGCGTTTATTTGAGCGTCCGACTTCCAAATGGTGGAAAGAAACGCCTGAAAAAACCTTGTTAAAAGCCTTGAAGCAGACAGAAGCTTTCTTAATCGAAGAGTTAGGGACGGATAGAAAGCAGTGGCAATGGGGTAAATTGCATCAATTTGTAGCGAAACACGCCTTGGGAACCCAAGATTTGTTGAAAGGAATCTTTGATATAGGGCCATTTCCTATTGGTGGCGATACGGACACCCTCTGCCAGTTGGCGAATGTTCCTGAACAGGAATTGGGGAATAGTTCTATGATTGGGCCTTCTTTTAGGCAATTGTTGGATTTGGGCGATTGGGACAACTGTTTGTCTTGCGCCCCCTTGGGACAAAGTGGCAATGTTTTATCGCCGCATTACCGCGACCAGCTAGACAATTTCTTAAAAGGAAACTACAAACCAATGTTGTGGAGCCGTGCGATGGTCGAAGCCGCCAAAGAATACCAGTGTGAATTGCAACCTGAATAGGGAGGATCGGCTACACGCTTTTATCTCTCAACCAATAAAAATAGACCTTGAAGGACAGCCTTCAAGGTCTATT
>CAWIMY010000007.1:0-2168314 GCA_963837355.1 uncultured Saprospiraceae bacterium
CACCTGTTCAGCGTCGCCCTACTCACCCTAGTCATTGTGACGGTAATCAGCAGTATAGTGGTGCTCCTGATGGTCAGCACCCCTTTAGGCCGTATTGTCCCTGAAAAAACCAATCAAAACATTCGCTCTCAAATTACCACCATGTACCTACACGTGGATTCTTTAGAAAAGGCGGTTACTGCCCGTGATGCCTTTATTTTGAAGGTCAAAGACTTGGTCTATGAAAAATTTGAGTATGAAGAAGACCTAGAAAACGAGAACAGCAAACGCACACCCATCAGTGCGGAGGTTCCTGAAAAGTCAGACGAGTTGCGCGAGCTCATGGAAAGCGTCGATTCAGAAGCCGAGTTGGGTAACTTGATTGAGAATACGCTCACAGGCGATGACAACATTAGTACGATGATTTTTATAACGCCCATCAAAGGCATGGTTTCGGATACGTTTGCCCACCCGCGCCCACTACGGCACAGACATCGTGGCACCCAAAGGTTCTCTCATCAAAGCCACTCAAAAAGGTACCGTAATCGTTGCTAATTGGTCGGCTGACACAGCACATGCTCGCGATTCAGCACGATAACAACGTAGTCTCCTTCTACAAGCACAACGCGTTGCTCCTGAAAAAAACGGGTGATATGGTGCAAGCGGCGAAGGCATTGCCATTATTGGCAACACGGCGAAATGACCGAGGGCCTACATCTTGCATTTTGAATTGTGGTTTAATGGGCAGGTGATTAATCCCGAGCGTTATATCGAGTTTAAGAACTAGTAACGCAGGATTTCTTGTTGGCTGTTTTTTGTATCGACAAGCAACAATTGGCCGCCTTTGCGATAAGCGTATAAAGAATACTTGGCGGCAGCTGGCCGAGGAACATAAATGTTGACAATTTGGTCATTGATACGCGCCCAAACTTGGTATTCGGTTGTTTTCTCCTGACCTGTTCCAGTAGAGCGGCTTCCTTGATAGGCGTATTTTCCAACGGCGACATAGCGGTTACCTTTCGCTAGTTTATGCAAATAGGCAAAGCTTTTATAGGAACTTTTTTTGTCAGCGGCATGGTGATAGGTAATGCTTTCAAAAGAAGTAGGAGAAAATTTATAGTCCAAGTTAAGCCTTCTAAGTCTCAATATATACCCCGTCAATGTCCACCCCCACTGATCTGGCTAAAGCAGCTTTTGGATAGCTTGTCAAGAGATGATCCAAAGCCGCTATAAACAATTTATAAGCAGGCGTAAATTCAATATTCTGGAATTCAAAACGCAAGGGTTCGCCCTTTTCTTTTGTCCAAGTACCCCTGATTTTTTCAGACTGCTCGTACACAAGCCCTGAAAACACTCCTCGACCACTCCGTGCTCCAAATGTTCAAAATAATTTTATTTTCTCGGTGCGCTGTTACACCTCCTCGTCTTAGAATGGAAAAAATTGGCGCCAAGCCGTCTATTTAAAATTTCAGTGCTCTTGTATCTGCTGTTGATGCCCTTGCTGTATTTTACGGTGCGGGCGGCCATGCGCCCTGATAAATCGGTGACGAACAACGAAGGGTTGGCGCAAGATATGCTGTTTCGCCCTTTTTATACCTTTCCAGAAATCTGGTACACCACCACCTATTGGGCAAGCTGGCTCACCTATTTTGTGTTGAGTTACTTAGCTGTCTGGATGATTAGTACGGAGTATGATAATCGTACGATGCGCCAAAACATCATCACAGGCGTATCGCGCAGATCATTATTTTTGAGCAAAGTGGGCATGATGGTTATGTTATCGCTGGCGGCGACGCTGTATGTGCTGTTGGTCACGCTGGCAGTTGGCTGGTGGGAAGGTGGCTACGGGTATTGGTTTGGGGAGGAGAGTTTGGTCTTAGGCCGCTTTTTTGTGCAAACGCTCTTTTACATGAGTTTGGCAACATTTTTGGCTATTTTGACCCGTAAGAGTGGCCTTACTATGCTCATTTTCTTTGCCTATCTGCTTATTGTAGAACGGGTAATTCGTTACTTAGTGTTTGGACAACTCTTAGACAACTTGTTTTGGGGAAGTTACTGGCCTGGTAATGCGGCGAGCGATACGCTACCCTTGTATGTGGTTAAACGCTTTCCTGATTTTATGGACAGTGGGATGCTCGACATTTATTTGTCTGTAGAAGTGGCAACGGCTTGCACGATTGGTTACACGCTGTTGTTTTTTGGTTTGGCTTACCGCATTTTTATGAAACGCGATTTATAAGCGCTTCTATTTGTGGTGGAAACTCTGTACCCATGTATCAACTTCTTTCCTTCATTTTGTTAGTGGCGCTAAGCTTTAGCTGTAAAGATCCCCACCCCAATCCTCCGCTTCCTCCTAGCCCTGCTCCTGTAGAGGTTAGCAGCGAGGGGACGATGAGCCCTGTGAATGGGGAGTATTCCTTGGAGCCTCTTTTAGAAACTTCCGTTGGTTTTGCGCGTCCTTCTAGTGTGACCTTGTTGGGGCAGATAGATTACCAATACGACATAGAAGCGACCTTAGTTAAAGGAGAAAAGAAAGATGGCATAACGCAATTGGAGGGGAGTTATCATTATAAAAATTCGGATAAAATCATTCCACTAACGGGGCGTTTTTTCAACCGAGAAAATAAAATTATTTTAGAACATTTGGAGCACGGAGTGGTCGAGGAGTGTTTTCAGGGCTTGTGTACGAGCAGTCTGAAAAAATCAGGGGGTACTTGGACAAAAGAAAAGGGCGAACCCTTGCGTTTTGAATTCCAGAATATTGAATTTACGCCTGCTTATAAATTGTTTATAGCGGCTTTGGATCATCTCTTGACAAGCTATCCAAAAGCTGCTTTAGCCAGATCAGTGGGGGTGGACATTGACGGGGTATATATTGAGGACTTAGAAGGCTTAGACTTGGACTATAAATTTTCTCCTACTTCTTTTGAAAGCATTACCTATCACCATGCCGCTGACAAAAAAAGTTCCTATAAAAGCTTTGCCTATTTGCATAAACTAGCGAAAGGTAACCGCTATGTCGCCGTTGGAAAATACGCCTATCAAGGAAGCCTAGCTCTACTGGAACAGGTGAGGAGAAAACAACCGAATACCAAGTTTGGGCGCGTATCAATGACCAAATTGTCAACATTTATGTTCCTCGGCCCGCTGCCGCCAAGTATTCTTTATACGCTTATCGCAAAGGCGGCCAATTGTTGCTTGTCGATACAAAAAACAGCCAACAAGAAATCCTGCGTTACTAGTTCTTAAACTCGATATAACGCTCGGGATTAATCGCCTGCCCATTAAACCACAATTCAAAATGCAAGTGTGGCCCTTCGGTCATTTCGCCCGTGTTGCCAATAATGGCAATGCCTTCGCCCGCTTGCACCATATCACCCGTTTTTTTCAGGAGCGACGCGTTGTGCTTGTAGAAGGAGACTACGTTGTTATCGTGCTGAATCGCGAGCATGTGCCCTGTGTCAGCCGACCAAGTAGCAACGATTACGGTACCTTTTTGAGTGGCTTTGATGAGAGAACCTTTGGGTGCCACGATGTCTGTGCCGTAGTGGGCGCGGGTGGGGGCAAACGTATCCGAAACCATGCCTTTGATGGGCGTTATAAAAATCATCGTACTAATGTTGTCATCGCCTGTGAGCGTATTCTCAATCAAGTTACCCAACTCGGCTTCTGAATCGACGCTTTCCATGAGCTCGCGCAACTCGTCTGACTTTTCAGGAACCTCCGCACTGATGGGTGTGCGTTTGCTGTTCTCGTTTTCTAGGTCTTCTTCATACTCAAATTTTTCATAGACCAAGTCTTTGACCTTCAAAATAAAGGCATCACGGGCAGTAACCGCCTTTTCTAAAGAATCCACGTGTAGGTACATGGTGGTAATTTGAGAGCGAATGTTTTGATTGGTTTTTTCAGGGACAATACGGCCTAAAGGGGTGCTGACCATCAGGAGCACCACTATACTGCTGATTACCGTCACAATGACTAGGGTGAGTAGGGCGACGCTGGACGGGTGCAAGCGAAAAGAGCGTTCCTCTTGAAACGTCTGGTCATTCATTAGCACCAAGCGGTACTTATCATTGATCCATTTAAGCATAAGCATTGTTTATTTTTAACAAGTATCCATCAATTTAAAAAAATATACGTTCCCCGCTCCACAGGTAGTGGAGGGCTCCAAAAGTACAAAAAGATTAGGCGGAACTTCGCTATTATTCTCTTACACTTTCGTTAAAAATAAGCAGGAACGCCACATAAATGAGAGAAAGAACGTACTTTTATAGACTTTTGGAGCGCTGTTATCGTTACTTATAAGGAACGCCCGTTATTTTAGGTGACGCTTCAATCCGCCGCTCATCCGCTTCGGATGGCCTAATTAGTGAAGTTTTTTTGATAAACTCACTGCCTCAAATATTGCTGTGCATGAAAAATATATGGTTCTTTCTCGGTGCGATTAGTACCCTTTTGATTTTAGCTGTTGGTTGCGCCAAGCAGACCAAAGCAACCAAGCCCTACCATGATTTGACAGGGCGTTACAATGCTTATTACAACGCTAATATCCGCTTAGAGGAAAGCTTTGCTGCCCTCAAAACCCAGTATCAAGATAATTACAACAAGCTCCTACACCTCTATCCCTACGCGGCGGTTGAGAGTGTAGCTTCCGTCAAGGAACCCCTAGACGAGGCCATTACCAAAAGCTCTCGCAACATTGTTTTGCATGAGATTGGTGACTGGACCGACAATAGTTATTTGCTAATGGGCAAAGCGGAATTCTTACAACAAGAATACGACCGCGCTGCCAACACGTTCAAGTTTATTTTTGATAAATACCACCCTGAGATCGTCGACAAAAAAGGCAAAACGGCTAAGGGGGAAAAGAAACCAACGGTTAAGAAAAAGAAAAAACGCAAACGCCGCAAGGTGCGCCGCAAACGCGTCAAGCGCAAAAAAAAGCGCAAAGCTCCCAAAAAGAAAACCAGCAAAAAAAGTACAAAGGTCGAGGAAGTCGAAGAAGAAGAGCCCGAAAAGCCGCTCAATTATGGTTTAAAACACCGCCCTGTGCGCCACGAGGCTACATTATGGCTTGCCAAAACCCACATCGAACTGCAACAGTTTGATGAAGCGGGCTACTATTTGCGGATGTTAGAAAATGACCTGACAGTACCCTACAAATTGCGCCCTCGCGTGCAGGCTGTTATCGCTTATTCTTGGCTACAGCAAAAAGAATACGCCAAAGCCATAGAGCCGCTAGAGCTAGCAATCGCCCAAACCAAAGGCCAAAAAGGACTCAAGAACCGCTATGTCTATTTGTTGGCGCAATTGCAGCAAAAACAAGGCAACAACCAAGCGGCGATGGAGAATTTTAGAAAGGTCTTGCGCTTGCGCCCAAGCTACGTTATGGAATTTAACGCCCGTTTGAATATGGCCAAAAATGCCGCTCAAGCCAGTGGCACCCAACGCGTCGATCCAGAAGTGGCGCTCAAACGCATGCTTCGCGATTCTAAAAACGAAGAATACAAGGATCAAATTTACTTTGCCTTAGCCGAAATTCAACTGGCACGAGGCAACAAAGACTTAGGCATTGCCGCCTTGCAAAAATCGCTGTACAACAGTAGTAACCCCGCTCAACGGGCAGAAGGAGCCCTCTTGTTGGCACAGTTGTTTTACGAGCGCGACGATTTTGTGCAGGCATATGCGTATTACGACACGACCTCGCAAGAGATGAAAGAAAACGACGAGCGTTATGCGGCTACGGATACGCGTAAGCGCCGCTTGGAAGGGTTGGCGAAGCACTTGAGTGAAAAAGCCGAAACGGATAGCTTATTAATCGTCAGCAGCTGGCCGCGTGCCAAGCAAGAACGCTGGGCGGTAGCTGGGCTAGAACAAGAAGAACTACGAGGTACTGATAATAGCACCGTTTCTGTTAGAGGGGGTAGCCGCGAATTAGAAAATAGGCCGATGGGTATGGCAGAGGAGACTGGGAGAGGCAACCTGCCCAACCGCCCCCAAACCCGAGGCGCTACGGGGCAGGTGAAAATAATGGACGTGGCTGTACAGCGCTCCAAGTTTGCTTTGTACAATGCTTCGATTCAGAAAAAAGGCGAGCGCGAATTTGAAAAACGTTGGGATAACCGCTCTTGGGTGGATAACTGGCGCCGTTCTAATAAAGAAGAAGTAGAAACGGCCGATGCGGATGTAATTGCCACCGCCGCTCCCAAAACGCAAGCGGAGATTGACGGTTACCTCAAACGCCAAGGCGTGCCTGCGAGCGATCAAGAGCGGGATGCGCTTCGATCGAAATTAGGCGAAGCCCTGTTTTTTGCTGCGCGCCATTACCGCGAGGATTTGCGCCGCTCTGACAAAGCCTTGGAATTGGTCAACCAATTGGTAAAAGACCATCCCAAAAGCCCTTATACAGTAGAAGCGTTGTTCTTGGCTTACAACATCTATTCAGAGAAAAATGACGCGAACAAAACGGCGTATTACAAAGCTCAAATTCTCAACAACTACCCTGAATCAAACATCGCAAAAGTGTTGAGCGATCCTGATTTTGCCAACTCAGAAAAGGAAAAATACAAGAGCATCAATGCTTATTATGATGAAACCTACCAATTGATGCGTCAAGGTAATGCCCAGCAAGCACTAGAACGCGTACAAGCGGTACCTGCCAAATTCGGAAAAGACTACGAGATGAAACGCCGCTTTGCTATTTTGGAAGCCATGTGTATTGGTGGGGTAAAGGGCGAGCAGGATTACATTCGTGCCTTGCGCACCATTGTGACGAGCTACCCCGATACGGAGGAAAGCGAACAGGCGAGCAAGATGATTGCGTTTTTGAAAGGAGAAGAACAAAATACGCGAGTGCGCAACAACAATAACAATGTGGCGATCGACCCAACAAGAGCAGGCGAACTGTACCGCGCGACTCCCGATAGTAAGCACTTGGTGTTGCTTGTTTTTGACGATCAAAAAGCACGTACCAATCCCTACCGCGCGCCGATTACGGAGTTCAATAATAAGTACTATTTGAACAAGCGCTTGAGCACCTCTTCTATTTTGGTAGATGGCAAAACACCAACGTTGACTATTCGCGGCTCGTTCAATAATGCCGAAGAAGCGATGAAATACGTGTTGGACATCACCACCAACAAAGAATTCTTGGCAGGGGTTAACGGGTACCGCGTATATGCTATTTCTAAAGAAAATTACGCCATAGCGATGACCAAACAAAAATTTGTTTTGTACGACGCTTTCTTTAAAAAGAACTACAACTAAAGGCGTTAAACAACCGTATAATAAGCATTGGCATTCCTAGTAGTTAGGGGTGCCAATTCTTTTTGTATCTTTGCTTGTCCAAGAGTATACTTGGGATAAAAACGAGCTGTTGAGACCTTTGCTAGCAGCTAATCAGTCTTTAGTGAAACTAAAAAAACGCAATGGATAATACTTATAATGACTCCGCCACGAACAATAGTTCTCCTACTCCTGATGAGGGAAGGAACACGCGCCTAGAGCGTTACAAAACAGTTGTTCGCTGGATGTGGCGCTTGTATGCCGTTGGCTTTGTTGTAGCCATTGGTATCTTTTATATGTTGTCCTTCGATTTACCCTCTTTCGAGGAATTGGAGAACCCTAGAAGCCGTATTGCTTCCAGCATTTATTCGTCAGATGGCGAAATTTTGGGGAAATATTACATTGAGAACCGTACCCCTGTGATTTACGACAGTTTGTCGCCGCATTTGGTACAAGCCCTAATTGCAACGGAGGATGAACGGTATTTGGAACACTCGGGCATTGATGCCAAGGCATTGGGGCGCGTATTGGTGAAAACGGTGATTCTACAAAATCGAAATGCAGGGGGAGGAAGTACCATCTCGCAGCAGCTCGCCAAACTCTTGGTCGGCCGCCCCAATACCCGCGACAAGGGCAAAATAACCCGTTATTGGTTGTTGGTGTCCACTAAACTAAAAGAGTGGTTGACGGCGGTACGCTTGGAGCGTTCGTACACCAAGGAAGAAATTATTGCTCTGTATTTCAATGAATTTGATTTTTTGTACGGAGCAAATGGCATCAAGTCAGCTTCTGAGATTTATTTTAATAAGGCACCACATGAGTTGGACGTCAAAGAGGCGGCCATGTTGGTACGGATGTTAAAAAATCCCTCATTGTACAATCCTAGAAAGGACAATGCACGGGCGATGAAAGGCCGCGAACAAGTCCTCAAAAACTTAGAGAAAAAGGGCCACATTACCTCTGCCGAATACAATCAATTTCGCCAAGAGCCGATTGATATGAGTCGGTTCCAAATCAAAGACCACAACGATGGTATCGCGACATACTTTAGAATGCACTTGCGCGAACATCTCAAAAAGACGTTGGTACAATTGGCTGAGGATGATCCACAATACCGCAAGCCCAACGGCGAGCCGTACGACATCTACCGCGATGGGCTAAAGATCTATACCACTATCGACTCGCGGGTACAGCGCCACGCCGAAAAAGCCGCCCGCGATCACCTAAAAGAACATCAAGAAAAGCTCTTTAAGACTTGGTCGGATTGGAACGATCCCAATCCTGTGGTGAGTTCTACTATCCAAAATCCTTGGACACGCAAAAGCTCGACCACAACCGATGCGGAAATGAATGCGCGTCGCTTGAGCTTGCTCAAACAAGTGTGGAATACTGACCGTTACCAAACCGTGCGCAGCCAGTTTTTGACTACGGCAGTGCGGTACGACTTGCGCGATATTGACATTGACCGCTTGTTTCAAGTAGTGGAATACCAACGAACCCCCAAACGTGCTAACCGTTACCAACCTTATGTGGATGGAGCCGCCTTGCTAGAGAAATGGGAAAAAACTAATTTTATTACCATCAAGCAAGCGACGTTGTATAAGAAAATTTTGAGCAGCAGCGCCATTGATTCCTTGGAGATGCAGGATAAAGCGATCATGGATTACATGAAAACGCCTGTTCAAACCACTGTATTTGCTTACAATGCTGCAGGCGAGAAAGACACGTTGATAAGTCCCTTCGACTCGATTCGGTATCACCGTATGCACTTGCAAACAGGGATGTTGGCCGTGGATCCCGAAAGTGGTGCTGTTCGTGCTTGGGTAGGGGGGATCAACCACAAATATTTCAAGTATGACCACGTCAACCAAGAAAAAGCCTCGCGACAAGTGGGCTCGACGATCAAGCCTTTTCTCTACGCCTTAACGGTTGATTTAAGAAACCTATCGCCCTGCTATACGGTTTGGGATCAACCTACGACCATCTCCAAAGGAGAAGGAAAATTTAACCTATTAAAAGATTGGACTCCTAAAAATGCAGGCGGCTATAGCGGCGACGAAGTCACCTTGACCGAAGCCCTCAACCGTTCGCTCAACTCGGTCTCGGCATTCTTGATGAAAGAACTCAAAGGGCCCGAGCCTTTCCGTAATTTCTTGGCCGATGTAGGGATTGATACTAGCAATGGGCGGGTACCTTCTTCGGCGGCGATCTGTTTGGGAACCCCCGATTTATCGCCCTTCGAAATGACAGGCGGCTATACGATTTTTGCCAACTCAGGCGTGTATACGGAGCCAATTTTTATCGAACGCATCGAAGACAAAAACGGTAACTTGATTTATACGGCAGGCAGCGACCAGCGTTCCGAGGCTATTTTATCGGAGCAAGGGGCGTATGTGATGTGCGAGATGCTCCAACGCATTCAGCGCGGCAAATTTCGCGGGGTCAAGTCCAGCTATGGCGGTAAAACAGGGACGACCAATTTCCAAGCCGATGGCTGGTTTATGGGCATTACCCCCGACTTAGTTGTTGGAACTTGGGTGGGTTGCGATGACCGTTTTATTCGTTTTAGAAGCCTTACTTACGGGCAAGGCGGCAAAATGGCGCGTCCTATTTTTGGCAATCTCTTGCGCAATCTAGAAGGCGATTCTACGCTACAAGAGGATGGTGTCTACAGCTCTAGCTCGCGTTTTGACATGCCTGAAACGGTGGATGTGGAAATGCAGTGCATCAAGTACGACCAGTTTAATACGGGCGAAGCCGTGCAAGCGACCGATGATGCAACAGGAACGGATATTTATGGGATTGATGAGGGGTGATCGTCTTCTGATTAGTATCCCTTTGGCTGGAGTATGCCTCCCCGCTAGCGCAAGTGTTCCAAATGCAACGGTGCTAGTTCAAGTGTTGAGCGAAGCGGTCGCTTGGACGACGTTGTATATTCCACGCATTAGAAGGCGAAGAAAGGTATAAAAATAAAGAGAAAAGCCGTGTTCCTCTTGTTGCGTGTATTACGGGCTGCGGTCACAAGTCACCACTTATTAAGAATGCAAATTTTTGGAAATGGTGCAAGCTCAAGACTTGCGCCAGCGTGGGATGTAAAGATGCTATTTTGGTGCAGAGTTTAAGGAAAAACTTGTCTCTCAAAATTATAAAGTAAATGGCATCGTAGCGGTCAAGAATAGTTAAAATTTAAGATATAATACTTTGAAATATGAATTAACGACTACACATAATTTAACTAGGGTTTCTAGAAACTTACGTAACCTTTATTTTTCAAACTCCACCTTTTATGAAATTTTTCACTATTCTAATTTTAACTTTTCTATTTCATAGTATCGTTGCACAATCCAACATTACAATCGGTAACTCTTACGAAGAGGTTGAAGGCAAAGAAAAATATTTCTTTGATTTAGAAAATTTTATTTATACTTTAAAAATAAAATATAAAACTAGTGTTTTAATCCAGAAGATAGAAAAATCTTCTTTAAAAGAAGTGAAGAAAAATTCTCAGTCTAAAATTTTTGAATATGGAACAGAAACGCTTGACGTTTTATATGCTAATGGAAAGTTCTATATCTTTAGTATTACTGAAACAGACAAGCGGGAATTTGCTATACACGGAACAATTATTAATAAAGATAATTTAGAAATAGAGGTAAACAATAAAAAATTACTGGATATAAAGGAGGGGATACGCAAGCCTTATTATCAAAAATTAGGCTTAGTTTTTCAATCACAGGATAAAGATAAATTTCTAGTAAAGTACTATAAACCACTTCCAGCAGACAAAGGAGGAAGAATCACGGTGGGACTTCATGTTTTTGATCTAAGTTTAGTAAAAATGGGAGGAGATGAAATATCAATGCCTTTTAGAGCAAGTGACATGGATGATATGGGATTTGCAGTTGATAATGATGGTACTATCAATGTTGCTGGATATAATTTAGAAGAAGAAGCCTATCATCTTGTAAAAATTAACCCTAATGATTTAAGTCATAAAATAGTTAGCACGGCCAATAGAAACTTTAGTTACTACAATGATTTTGCCCTAAATGGTGACAAGAATAAATATGTAGCGGGTTTTTATGATAATGCAGGTACAACACAAATGTATTTTATTGATTTAGAAAATTCTAAGCAGTTCGAAATAGATATCCCTAAAGAGTTAGTCCCATATGATGAAAACGGGAAGAAGAATACGATCATGGTTCATAATGCCTATGTACAAGAAGACGGCGGACTTCTTGTTATTGCTCAAGAACTTTATGGAGTAGAACAATATAGTTATAGCACCTCCTCATCAGGAGTTACAAGATCAAAACCTAGTTCAACAAGTTTAATATTCAATGATTTTTTCGTGGTACGGACAAATGGTGATGGAACTTTAAAATGGATAAATAGAATAAAAAAAGAAAAAAAGTCAGAAACGAGATCTCCTGGTGACATTATCGTAGACTCCCCCTATTTAAAAAACTATAAATTTCATCCACGCAAAATGTACCATTTACTAAGCAAATCGAAAGAGCATTACTTTATTTTTGAAGACGACAGAAAAGAAAATAAAGGTAAAGCTATGTATGTTTGTAATATTAATGATGAAACAGGAGAAAAAATTACTCGTCGTGGTTTTGGGTATAAGAGGGTTAATGAGACCAAAATTTATCATCCTAATGTGAAAAAGACTATAACTCTTGGTGAAGGAGTAGTAGGGGCAGAAGTTTATATTAAAAATGTGGGAGATACTATGCTTAAGGTTAGTATAGAATAGTCAACGAGGGCGAAGCCGTAAAAGCGACGGATGATGCAACAGGAACGGATATTTATGGGATTGATGAGGGGTGATCGTCTTCTGATTAGTATCCCTTTGGGTGGCAGTTGAATACGCGTAGTTATAGTACGGATATGTATCGGTTTGGCTTTAATGGAATGGAAAAGGAAGAGGATATAGCTAAGGGGAATCTTGATTTTGGGGCTAGAATTTACAATAGTCAAGTTGGGCGTTGGTTGGGCGTTGACGCTTATGAATCTGAATACCCTCATTTAAGTCCATATAGTTTTGTAGACAATACACCGATTGGTGCTATTGACCCTGATGGAAATCATATTATTTATCTTTGGAATAAAGATTCCCCCTCTGGAACGGGTATTAGTGGACATTCTGCAGTATTGGTTGGAAATGATCAAGATGGCTGGACTTATTATTCAAATTCTGGTGGTGGCCTATCTGAAATAATAGATTTTAAGTCTATAGAAGAATTCATAGCTTCAGATGCTATGGGGTACGAGAAGGGAATATTTGTAAAAACGGACAGAGAGGTAGATAGAAAGGTACATACTGTCGCAAGAAGAGAAATGGAAGCTCTCGTATTACCAGAAGGAGCTACGGGGAAACAGTATTATGAGTTAACGGGTAATAATTGTGCAGACGATGTAAAAGAAGCCATAGAGGCAGGTGGTATTGATATGGGAGAACGTCAAGCAAAACTTAATATTACTTGGCCTCATAATGAATTTTACAATTTCAGAGATATAATGGGTGACGAAGGTACAGAAGTAATATTTCCACAAGGGACGTTGATATATCATGATCTATACGATCATAAAATTGCTATTGACGAACAAAAGCCAGAAAGTATGAATGAAAGAATAAAACTAACTTCTAGAAAATATTCAATGGCTAATAGGTACGAGAATAAAGTTATTACATACAAGCATAAAATAACTACGGAACAAGGAGAACAGTATCACAAAGGTAAATTCTATAAATTTACTTCAGGTAGACAGTTTGAAGAGATATCAAATGAAAGCAATGAACTTATGTCTGAACCCAAAAAGACTGAATAATTATGCGAATTACTTTTTTAATTTTCTTTTTTATAAAACTAAGTTCTTGTCATCTAATTGAAGTTACAGATACAAGAGTTAGACCTTCTCCAAGCGCTGAATCAGCTAAAAAAAACAATATACATAAAGGGGTGTTTCATGTAAATTACAATGACAGTATTTTTGCGAAAAATAACATTTGGATTGAAAATAAGCACAGTTATAATGCTTTAGGGAAAGTTTATGTAGAAAACGGATATTATGTTCACATTCCAGTTATTAAAAAACTGAATAAAGATGAAATGCATTCCTTTTATTGTGTTTGTTTGCAGAACGGTAGTAAGTGGAAGTTAAAACCTAACTTTTACGATACTCCTGAATATAAGTATGTCTTGAGTTTAGATGAGTATGTTTCTACCATTTTATGCTATTTTGAAGGTAGGCTGAACGATACTTTATACTTAGAAAAGGAGCGCGGTGTTCCTCCTCAGGAGCCAGACGACCAGTAGTAGCCAAGAGGCTAGCTAATCATTTCGTTAGTCACTGCATTCTGATCACGCTTCTGGGGCTACCATGCTCGTCGTCACGGCGGTTCCCATGTTTATACCTTCACAAGTATGTTTGTCATAAGCACTACACCGCCCTAGTGTGCGTCCCTGCTAGGAGCCGCCTAGCTGCATAGCTTTTTATTTCCCTTAAGGGGGCGTGCCATTCCCCCTGCCGTCCTTTCCTGCCAAACACTGTTAATCATGCCTTATTTAAAACTCGTTTCCTTGGCCGTGTTGGTGTGGCTCCTTTTTGGAGGATGCACTAGAAATGCTGCCAATACTGCTACTAATACCGCCGCTGCGCCACTCACGGGAAAGGGGCTGTTTATAGAGTGGGCGCAAGAAAATAAGTGGCCGTTTGACCTGAACGATTCAATGAGCGTGGACAGTTTGGTCAGGATGGTTGCGGCAGATATTGGGGAATCCAAAGTGGTGTTGTTGAGTGAGGGGTTTCATAATTGTGAAGAAATGTTGACCTTGCAGTATGCTTTGGTGAAACACTTGGTGCGCGAAAAAGGGTTTACGGTAGTGGCAACGGAGAGTGGCTTGCCCGAATCGAAGTACCTCAACGAATACATTCATGGCGGGGATTCGATTCCTAATATGTGGAGAAAAAGCCTTGCCCTGCTTTATAGCGAGTGGGAAAAAGGCCGCGCGCTGATCAACTGGCTGGCCGAGCACAACCAAACAGCGACCGCCCCCGTGGATTATTACGGCGCGGATATTGGCGGCTTTTATCGAGATTGGGAATTTCCTTTTGAACAAATTTTTGCTTATTTGGATACCGTGGATGTTGCGACCAGCCAACAGCTCCGCGCGACTATGGCGGGTCACTTTAAGCGGATGAAGCCCTATCCCGCTTATTATTATACTACTAGGTTTACTACCCGACAGCGCAATGACCTTGCTCTAATTTTGGAAGAATTAATTCAAACCTTCACCACTAACCAAACAACGTATGTTGCTCAAAGCAACGAAAAAGACTACGAATGGGTCTTGCGAAGTGTGTCTGCTATGAGCATGGCCGAACATTACTACCGCAATTACCAGCACATCATGGACACGACCGAAAACAAAGTGCCGATTTATTTGGGAACTAGTGGTCGCGAATTGGCAATGGCGGAAAATATCAAGTGGATGCTTTCTTACAAAGAGGGCGCTAAAATTATTGTCATCAATCATGTTTTGCACAACAAAACGGCCTCTCAACACCAAGGGGAATTTTATCGCCATTTTACCCCAATGGGAGAGCTCTTAAAAGAACACCTGGGCGACGAGTTGTTTGTCATCGGGATGGTCTACGGCGGCGGGCAGTATTGGAAGACGTGGCAAGTGCCCAGCAAACGCACCGTGGATACAATTCCTGCGCCTACTACCGTGGGACTAGAAGCCGTTATGCAGGCGATTAGCCCCTCAACAGTATTATTTAAGCTTAGCCAATCCGCCTTTGCTAACTTATAAATGGCTCTTTGAGAACAACACCATTCGAGAAAATGATTATGAAATCAAAATCAAACCCTCTGAATGGGATGCTTGCTTTTATTTGCCAAAAGTGCATCCCGCTGTCGCGGCAGAGTAGGGGCGTGTTACCATTGCTTTTCTAAGTTAGCCACAGTAATTTTACCTCCAACAACAGTCTGTGTTGGGTGGCGAGGTTTCTCTATTCTATTTTGTCGTTTTCTGTAATGCGCAATAGCTTTTTGGTGGTCGCAATCCAAAAGGGGCTAATCAATAAGGTCAGGGAAATGACGATGATAGTTAATTGATAGGCAAAGTTGGTGATGATGGCGGCATAAAAGGAGGTAGAGGCCAGTACAAAACTTAACTCTCCAATTTGTGCGAGTAGGGCTCCACCGTACAAACTCATTTTCCAGTTGCTCCCAAAATAGTAGAGTATTGCCGAATTGATAAAGTGGTTGCCGATATAAACAGCGATGATAATAAGCGTGATAATGGGCCAATCGGCCACTAAAAAGGAAAGGTCGATAAGCATACCAACAGAAGCGAAAAAGATAGCCACAAAGACCACTCGAAAAGAATGCAAACTGTCGTGAAACCAGTCGGTTGAATTAGCGGCATGAACGACCATTCCGCCTACAAATGCTCCTAACGCGGCTGAGATGCCGAAAAAGGCAGTGGTAACAGCAAAACCAAAGCAAAACACAATTGCTACAAAAACCTGCATTTCATGGTCTTTTTTCAGTTGCTCACTAAAAGGAAGGGTGAATTCTTTTTTCCGCAATACCCAAATGATTACCCCAATCAAAAGCATTCCGCCAAGGACTTGCAAGATCAGCTCGTGGGTAGAAGGAGTTGTTCCACTAAGGTAAGAGGTAGAGATAAGCATCGGAACAATCAAAATATCCTGCACCAACAAAATGCTAATGACGCTTTGTCCAATCTTGGTATCACTTTCGTCATTGTCTTGCAGTAATTTGATGACCACTGCCGAGCTACTCAAGCTAATAATAAAACCCAGTACAATAATTCTATTGATGCCCCAATCAAAGAACCATCCGATCAAACCAACCATTAAAACGCTTCCAACAATTTGAAAAATAGTCCCGAAGGTAGGAACCTTCCAATTTTTGACAAAGTCGGGCAAACTAATTTCCATACCAATAAAAAAGAGCAATAAGATGAGCCCCAATTCTCCAATTACTCGAATAGATTCTTCATCGGTGACTATTCCGAATCCATGCCTTCCAAGGAGTACTCCTGCCAAAATATAAGCGATTATGGAGGGTTGTTGAAAGAATTTTAGTACCCCTACAAAGAATAGGACAATGATAGAAATGAGGACTAGGTTAATCAATTCGGGGTTCATAACGGAGAGTAGAAGCATTGGCGTGTTGGCTGTTTACAGGGTAAGAATGTAATTGGAATAGGAAGTTAGCCAATAATAAAATAGGGAAGCAGTAGCCGTACTAATAAAATAGAATAAAGTATGAAGGAGCTTAGCGTTCCATTTAGGAGATTGGTCTTTGAGCTGATATGGGTAGGGGGGCTAACGGCATTTTAAAAAATCTACTTATTTGCCTATCTTTACCTTTGCAATAAGCAAAATTATTTACACTAAAATTCCTATAATCCATGAAACTAGTTACCCTACTGCTCGTACTAAGTACAACGATTTCCCTAAGTGCTCAATCTTTAGACTACACCATTCCCGAAGGCTACGAAGACCTTGTAACCGCCAAAAACTACAAGTATTTTGTCAACAAAGTCGCCAAAGAATTGCGCAAAAACTACACGATTGTTGGGATGACCAATGGTGCGATTGAACTGGAATCAGAGGACTATATGGCGTTTAATGTACAGAACTTGCTAACCCTTTGTAGCCAAGCCCCCAAGAAGGAATGGGCGTTACTCATCGAGCAACATGTTGATGCCATCTACCAGTCTAGAGAAAAGCAAAAAGAGCTAAATTATGCCAATTTTGAAGCTATGGTGCCTTATTTGAGTATTCGTATTTATCCCGATGGCTTTGTAGAAAAATATGGCGCGACCAACCCGATGGTTGTACAAAAAGACTTAGAAGGCACGTCTTCTGTATTGATGTTTGATTTACCAACGGCCTTTATTCCCGCTTATCAAGAGTATTTTGACCAGTGGGGCAAGTCGATGGAAGAGGTGTTTGCCATAGCTCAAAAAAACGTCAACAAACAGGTATTTGAAAAAGAGTCCAAGAAGGTCGAGGATGCGCGGATTCCCTTTGAAGTGCATATACTGGTAGAAGAAAACTATGGGGCGAGCATCGCGCTAGATTTGGCAGCTAATGTGCCCGAATTTGTAGGCGATTGGGGAGCCGTGATTACTATTCCTAACAAAACAGTCGCCATGATTTGTAAGGTGTCTAAAGAAGAGCCGTTACAATTTATGTCCTTTATCGAAACCTTTCAAGCGCTGACCGAGCAATTTTACAACGATCATCCACAACGCATTTCTACCGATTTCTATTGGTACTACCAAGGCAATTTTACTAAAATTAATAGGACGATAAACGACGGGCAATTGCAGGTGGTTGCGCCAATGGGCCTAATGGAACTGATGGCAGAAAAGTAGTTTTGTCTATTAGCTACCATAAAAAAGACGGCATAGAACAGTTGTTCTTTGCCGTCTCTACTTTTTATAGACCACCGATTTCGTTGGTTCTTATGCTGTACTTAGTTGCCTCGGCCTTTCACCGGTGCTTTTCCAAAGTCGAACATAATCGAGAACCGCAAGGTGTTGTCCAAGGGGTTACGCTGTCCTGCTTGTGAAGGAATTAAGTAAGAAAAGTTGATGTTGAAAATCTTGTAGCGAATGCCCAAACCAACCGTGAAAAATTTACGATTGCCTTTGAACTTGTGCTCGTTGTAGTGGCCTACGCGTACCGCAAATTGCTTGTTGTACCAGTATTCTAACCCAACCGACCACATCAATTCAGACAACTCCTCTCCAACTCCACCAGGCGCATCGCCAAAAGAAGAAAAGATAGAAGCGGGAACCGATTGTTGTTTGTAGTCGGCTTCGCCATCGTTATTCGAATCGTAGTTGGGGTTGATAATGGGTTTTCCATTAGCGTCAGTAATGAGATCTCCGTCGTCATCGTATTGCAATTGACGTACAGGTGTGGGCACCAATAGTTTGTTAATATCCAAGCCAACCGTAATCGAGTTGTGCTTGTCAAATTGGTATTCAAAAGAAAAACCTAACCCTAAATTAGCAGGTAAATAATCGCGGTCTACTGCTTGCGTATAAGAGATTTTGGTACCGATGTTAGAGATGGCCAAGCCCATCGCAAATTTTGCATTGTCCTGATCCTTGAGGTCTTCGTTTTTCTCGCCAATCTGAAACGAATTGCGGTAAGAAAAAGATAAATCTGCGGCAAAAGCATTGGCAGGCTGCATATTTTGACCACCAGAAACCGCTCCGTTCCCCAAGTTGGAGAAGATGTACTTTGGGGTAAACCCAACTGACACATTCTTACCCAATTTTCGAGCGTAAGCAACGGCTAATTCAAATTCGTTTGGACGAACTGTTTGGAGGGCATTTCCTTGATCATCCGTGTATTGGATTTGTCCCAAGGAGAAAAAGCGCAAGCTCGCACCAATAGTTTGGAAGTAATCAATGTGTTTGTAGCCAGATAAATAAGCCAAGAAAACATCGTTCAAGCCCAAGGCACGTAACCAAGGCGTATAAGTCATCGAAACACTTAAATCGCGCTCCGCAAAAGATAAGCCCGAAGCATTGAAGTGCATGGAATTGGGGTCGGCAGACATCGCAATACCCACATCGCCCATAGCGCCGAAACGAGCATCTGGAACAATACGTAAGAAGGGAACAGCGGTTAAAATGGTGTTGTTGCAATCGGAGCCATCTGCCGAGGCACCGTTAAAAGGGCAATCAATGGTATTTTGTGCAGACACTACTTGGCTCTGCAAAGCGAAGGTAGTAAGCGCAATAAAGCAACTTTTTAGAATCGTGATTTTCATATAAGAACTATTGTTTTTAAATACTGTTTTGTGTGCGCCTTATTAGATAGTAAGAATAGACGGTGTGCAAGGGCATCAGCTATCCCCAAAAAGGCATTTGTAAAAGATTCCTTAAAGTAAAGGTTGGTACATATAGTTCGATTGGTGAAAAAAACATCCAAAAGTACAAATAAAAGCCTATTCCAAGCTTATTTATACGGATAGAATTTATAAAACTGCTGCTCGTAAGGCCATTCCATCACGTTAAAACGGCCTTACGAGCGCAGGTTGCTTTATTTTAGAATAACCAATTTTTGGAATTCGCTGCTCTGTTTCGTTTCGTTTTCAGCTCCTGAGGCTTGTACAAAAATCTTATAAATATAAACACCGCGCCCAATGCGGTCGCCAAATTCATCCAAGCCATCCCACGCCAAATCATCTACGCGGTAGCCCGTATTGTCCTCAGCACCAATGGTTCGATCAATGGTTTTGATCAATCGCCCTGACACGGTATAAATCTGTACCTGAATGTCCAAGTTCTGATAGGGCAAGTTGTGTTCAAACTGAAAATTGGTACTGGTGGTAAAAGGATTGGGGTAATTTAGGACATGCGCCAAGGCCATATCGGCGGTTTCGGCTACGATAAATTCCGTTTCTCCCTCGCCAGGATTGTTATACGTGTCCCAAGCTTTGACCTTAATGGTGTGGACACCTGGTTTTAAGTCCTTGAGGGGATAAATAGCTGTCCCTCTGGTATAATCATCTTTTTTAGACTCGTAAAAATCATTTAAAACGTAGGCATCTTCGCTTTGATCGGGCGCGAGTACTTTAGAGGTCAAATCGTGTCCAATGCTGTTTCCTACCGTATTAATACCATTCTCATCGTACAATTGGACTAAGATTTTGGGATTGTTATCGGTAATGCCACCGCGCGCAAACTGCTCGGTATTCATATAGACCAAGACTTCAGGGCCTTCGTTGTCTTCGGGCGCATTCGCGACGGAACCCCCAATGACTACTTTGGCATGGTAACCACTCGCGTCAATCGAGTTATCACTTTTGGCATAATAGGACAACTTACCATATCCAAAGGTATAATTGATGTCTTTGGGCACCACAAAAGAAAAACTGAATTCTCCGTTTGTCACACTGGCTTGGCCTTTGAAAATAACTTTCTTCCGTACATAAAAAGCACTAGCACGGCTGCCAGGATCGTTGCCCAAGGTACTTAAACGGTCTGCTTTGTCAAACACTGTTGGAAAGATCGTTCCATTAAAGTTTTGGACGCGGTTGCCGTTGTCGTCTAGGATTTCGCCCTTGATGGTCACGCGTTGTAAGGCGCGCAAGGTATCGTTGGTCGTCGTCGTAGTGGTGCGGCCGTCGATGCTGGTGGTTTTTACTTTATAATTGGGATAAGCCAATTTCATGGTTGGGTCACCCAATAAGCCATATTTTCGAGAGTTAACAGGAGGCCGTAAACCTGCATTATTTTTTGCCATTTGCAACACTTCCCCTGTCGTTGGCATTTCGCCGTTGGCTTTGGGAACAAACAACACTTTAACGGTTTCATTAACCAAACGCTGGTTGTCAGACGCGATCACAACCCGCAAAGTGGTCATAATCGAAGCGGTACCATTGGTAGGGTGGAGCAGCAACAACTCGGCTGCTGAAACAATGTTCGGATCATCGTGTGGCCCAAAAGAACAAGTGGCCGTAATGAATAAAGGCAAACGATCTTGGTTATCCAATTGGTTGATGTCTGCACTTGTAAAGACGCGTTCTTGCGTCCAACCATCGTCGCCGCCATGCCCAATATAATTGATCACAAACGTGCCCTTAAATAAAGATTCTAATAAGGCCTTTTTGGCATCGGGATAGCGCTGCCCACCTGAGGTACTTACCTGCTGAAAGGCATCGATATAGATTTTCTCAATATTATAAGTGGTATCGCGTTCTTCTATTAACCGAATCGCCCCTTCCGAGTGATAAAAATACTTATTGGTGTCTTCGTCATCGGCAACAAAACACAAGCGGTTTTTCCAATCCTTGAAGGTGTTGGGGTGGGTTTCGTAGCGAATAATTTTGTCTACAACAGCCCGCGCTTCCTCTACCGTAGCGACAGGTAAGCGACCTACCGCAATATCCAACAAGCCAAAGTTAAACATATCTTCGGTCGGATCGAGCAAGGCAAAATAATCGTCGGAAGTGTAGGTGCTGGTCGGATGCAGCGATTGCGGAGTTTGGTACAACGGCACTAGGTTTTGGCTGGGCTTGTCGGCGCGGCCTTCTCCAATAGACTTGTAATCAAAGGAACCAATACCAAACAAGCAAATGTGCGTAAACTTATTAGTTGCTGTTTCGCGCTCGTACAACATTCTACAGAAATCGCGAATGGCGGTTACATCAGGGCTACCCGAACTAAACTCATTGTAAATTTCTTCTACCGTAATAACATCCACGTCTATATTGTCGTGTGCGCGACGGTGGGTAGCTAGTCGCTCCGCTTCAGCAAGCATAGAGCTGTGAACGACAAAGACCGCGTCGGGCGGCGTGGTCATGGCGTGTAGGTTTTGGTTGGCAACACTGCCGCGCTCCAAGGGTACATAATATTGTGACGCGTCAAACGCGATAAATTCATGCAAATCAGTGGCATCAGTGGCAAAGCTACCTGCGCCGCTGTATTCTTGAATGCGCACTTGGCTCGGATCGGTCACATCCCAAATAGTGAGGTTGTTGCCGCCGCTGAGCTGGTAGCTGGCTACGCCTTGTCCCACCGAGCGTTGATCGCGAAAAGCCAATTGCCCGCCCTGAAAGTTCAGATTGCAACGCGCTTGCACCGACAAATAATTCAACCACATCTCTGCCGCCGAACTTCCGTGATTTAAGGTGATTTCTACACTCAAATCCTGCCCTGGGTACACCTGTCCTACACAAGGAAAAACAAGGCGGGTGGCATAGTCGTTGTAAATCTGAATATTGGTGGGCACTACGTTGACAGGCGCGCCTGCACTGACGCTATTCACCCGCATACTGGCCGTTCCAGCACTAAAGGCCCGCACTGCTAAGTCGGATTTGATGACCACAGGCTCGGATTCGATGCGATTCTTAAATTCAAAATCAAAATTGCGGGTTCTCGTTACTTTGAAGGACTCGCCATACCACTCGCGGCCAGAAGGCGGTAAGGCAAATTCTTTTTCCATTAGGTTTAACAGATCAACTTCATGAAAGGCTAAAGCGTCGTAGCTGTTGGTAGAATAAGTAGGGTTGGCGGCAGAGGCGCGGGTATTCATGCGCAGGCCGTTGTTGTTGCCTATTTTTATAAAATAATAACTCTCGTCGGTGTAGGGATTGATTTCGTGGTCGAAGGGGGAACAAGAAGCGGTGGAGTTATAGCTCCATGTTTTAGAACTCACCCCATAAAATAGAATGTAATCGTTGGCATCAAAAGAGCCATCCTGTTCTCCTGAAACGACAATATGATTTTCTAACAAATCATCGACAATCGGGACATTCATTCGTTCGGGAAGGGCTTCGCCAGGTTGTCCTAAAAGCTGAATGCGGCGCGGGTCGATGTTGTCTACGTCTACTCCTAAGCTTTTTAAGAAATTGTAATCTAATTTTTGAACGCCTGTATTGGTGACGGCGATTTTGTAGATGCTACCATTGGCGAGCTTAGAACTGCTGGCGAAGGCTCTAGAATTTTGAGTAAGGGGGGAGGCTTGCGCCTGAATGGTAATGCGCAATTCTGCGCTGATTAGCTTTTCGTACTGCCCAGCGGCATTTTTGCGAATCGGCACAAAAGATACAATGCCCATTGGTTTGCGGCGTTCGAACGTCACTTGCGTTTCTACATTCAAAGAACGGCGCTGTGGATAGTCAATGCCTTCTACAGTGGCCAAGGGCGCATATTGGGCGTTGACCAAGGTCGCCTGCATCGTTCCGTAAGTGGGCAAATTAAATTGCTGGGCAAAAATCGGCACTTGTGGTTTGGTCGGATCGTAATGCGCTTTCTCAAAGTAAAGACGCGTTAACTCTTGGTCGCCTGGCAAAGAAAGCACGCGAGGTTGCTCTTCCCAATCCAAAACGATAGATTCGGTCAGGACTTGCGCCGCTAGAGAACTAGACAGGACGAGGCACAGCAATAGTATTCGAAAGGAGACTGAAGACATTGTACTTGATTTTTAGAAGATCGTACAGCACTATCAAGGACAGCACTGTAAACAAAGAAATAGGCTATAAAGATACAGAATCTTTGTAGGATGCTCGCCCATACTGCTTGCAAGGTTTCATATAGACGACAAGAATGGGGCTCAAATAGTTGGAGACAACAAAAAATTACATCCTGACGATAAATATCTTCCACAAAACGTACCCAATTACTCTTACGCTGTATTTATAAGCTACTTCGATAAAAAAAACAAGTAAAGTTATTACATAAATAATAGTATAAGTCTTCTAAAAAAGAGGGCAGTAGCGTCCAAAATTTTGGCAACGACTGCTTTGTCTCTTTTAAGAACGTGGTGAAAACAAGAAGTGTTGACGGGGAAGGGCAAGAAAGTCTATTTTTGTATGTTTTGAAGCGCAATAAGAGCCAGCAACAGCGTTTTTATAAACTAGAAACGCTGTTGCTATGGCTTGATTATTAATTTGAAATAACTATTTTAGAACAACCAATTTCTGGAATTCGCTGCTTTGCTTTGTCTCCTTCTCCGCCCCTGAGGCTTGTACAAAAATCTTATAAATATAGACACCGCGCCCAATGCGGTCGCCAAATTCATCCAAACCATCCCAGTGCAAATCATTCACGCGGTAGCCTGTATTATCCTCGGCACCAATGGTTCGATCAATGGTTTTGATCAATCGCCCTGACACGGTATAAATCTGTACCTGAATGTCCAAGTTCTGATAAGGCAAGTTATGCTCAAACTGAAAATTGGTACTGGTGGTAAAAGGATTGGGGTAATTTAGGACATGCGCCAAGGCCATATCGGCGGTTTCGGCTACGATAAATTCCGTTTCTCCCTCGCCAGGATTGTTGTAAGTATCCCAAGCTTTGACCTTAATGGTGTGGATGCCTGACTCTAAATCCTTGAGAGGATAAATGGCAGTCCCTTTGGTATAATCATCTTTTTTAGACTCGTAAAAATCATTTAAAACGTAGGCATCTTCGCTTTGATCGGGCGCGAGTACTTTAGAGGTTAAATCGTGTCCAATGCCATTTCCTACCGTATTAATACCATTCTCATCGTACAATTGGACTAAGATTTTAGGATTGTTATCGGTAATGCCACCGCGCGCAAACTGCTCGGTATTCATATAAACCAAGACTTCAGGGCCTTCGTTGTCTTCGGGCGCATTGGCGACGGAACCCCCGATGACGATGTTGTTTTGATGGCCACTGGCATCTAGTAAATTGTCGCTTTTGGCGTAATAAGATAACTTGCCCTGCCCGAAGGTATAATTGATGTCTTTGGGCACCACAAAAGAAAAACTAAACTTACCGTTGATTACACTGGCTTGGCCTTTGAAAAGAATCTTCTTTCTTATGGAGAAGGAGCTTTCGTAGCTGTCTGCATCGTTGGCCAAGGTCTTCAAGATATCGGCTTTATCAAATACTGTTGGGTAAATCGTACCGTTGAAGTCGGAAATAGTGTTGCCGTTGTCGTCTGCAATGTAGCCCGTGATGGTTACCCGTTGCAAGGCGCGCAACGTATCGGAACTGGTTGAGGTGGTGAGATTGCCGTTGATGCTACTGGTCAGAATATTATAGGTAGGATAAGCCAACTTCATGGTTGGATCGCCCAATAAGGCATATTTTCTAGAATTTTCAATACCCGCATAGGCCGAATCTTTTGCAACCTGTAAGGCTTCTCCAATAGTGGGCATTTTGCCATTGGCTTTTGGGGTAAATAAATGACTAACGGTAGAATTGACCAAGAGTTGGTTGTCGTTGGCGGTTACGACGCGGGTTGTGGTGAGCAGGGCAATGGCGCCCTTATCGGGATGCAATAGGAGTAACTCGGCTGCCGAAACAATATTCGGATTATCGTGCGGCCCAAAAGAACAAGTGGCCGTAATAAACATGGGCAGCTTGTCTTGATTGTTGAGCCGGATGATGTCTGCACTCGTAAAGACACGTTCTTGCGTCCAACCATCGTCGCCGCCGTGTCCAATATAATTGACCACAAAAGCTCCCCTAAACAAAGCATCGAGTAAGGCTTTTTTGGCATCGGGATAGCGCTGCCCACCTGAGGTACTTACCTGCTGAAAAGCGTCGATATAGATTTTCTCAATGTTGTAGGTATTATTTAAGGCCTCTACGATGCGGCTCGCTCCTTGTGAATGGACAACATACTTGTTGCGATCTTCGTCATCGGCAACAAAACACAAACGGTTTTTCCAATCCTTGAAGGTGTTGGGATGGGTTTCGTACCGAATGATCTTGTCTACAACAGTACGCGCTTCCTCTATCGTAGCGACAGGTAAGCGCCCTACCGCAATATCAAATAAGCCAAAGCTAGACATGGTTTCCATGGGATCGAGGAGGGCAAAGTAATCATCTGAGGTATAGGTGCTGGTGGGGTGAAGTGATTGCAGAGTTTGGTACAAGGGCACTAGGTTTTGGCTGGGCTTGTCGGCGCGGCCTTCTCCAATAGACTTGTAATCAAAGGAACCAATACCAAACAGACAAATGTGCGTAAACTTGTTGGTCGCTGTTTCGCGCTCGTACAACATTCTACAGAAATCGCGAATGGCCGTTACATCAGGACTACCCGAACTAAATTCGTTATAAATTTCCTCTACCTCAATAACATCCACATCAATATTGTCGTGGGCACGGCGGTGAGCGGCAAGGCGGTCGGCCTCTGCGCGCATAGAGCTGTGAACGACAAAGACCGCGTCGGGCGGCGTGGTCATGGCGTGTAGGTTTTGGTTGGCAACACTGCCGCGCTCCAAGGGCACATAATATTGTGACGCGTCAAACGCAATAAATTCGTGCAAATCAGTGGCATCAGTGGCAAAGCTACCTGCGCCGCTGTATTCTTGAATGCGCACTTGGCTCGGATCGGTCACATCCCAAATAGTGAGGTTGTTGCCGCCGCTGAGCTGGTAGCTGGCTACGCCTTGTCCCACCGAGCGTTGATCGCGAAAAGCCAATTGCCCGCCCTGAAAGTTCAGATTGCAACGCGCTTGCACCGACAAATAATTCAACCACATTTCTGCCGCCGAACTTCCGTGATTTAAGGTGATTTCTACACTCAAATCCTGCCCTGAGTACACTTGTCCTACACAAGGAAAAACGAGCCGAGTGGCATAGTCGTTGTAAATTTCACCATTGGTAGGTACTACATTGACGGGCGCGCCTGCACTGACACTATTCACCCGCATACTGGCCGTTCCAGCACTAAAGGCCCGCACGGCTAAGTCGGATTTGATAACAACAGGTTCGGATTCAATTCGATTCTTAAATTCAAAATCAAAATTGCGCGTTCTCGTTACTTTGAAGGACTCGCCATACCACTCGCGGCCAGAAGGCGGTAAGGAAAACTCTTTTTCCATTAGGTTTAACAGATCAACTTCATGAAAGGTTAAAGCGTCGTAGCTGTTGGTAGAATAAGTAGGGTTGGCGGCAGAGGCGCGGGTATTCATACGCAGGCCGTTGTTGTTGCCTATTTTTATAAAATAATAACTCTC
Organism: uncultured Saprospiraceae bacterium; assembly: GCA_963837355.1. Classification (GTDB taxonomy): domain Bacteria; phylum Bacteroidota; class Bacteroidia; order Chitinophagales; family Saprospiraceae; genus Aureispira. The sequence continues at coordinate 26,783 of CAWIMY010000007.1, forward strand.
GTCGGTGTAGGGATTGATTTCGTGGTCGAAGGGGGAACAAGAAGCGGTGGAGTTATAGCTCCATGTTTTAGAACTCACACCATAAAATAGAATGTAATCGTTGGCATCAAAAGAGCCATCCTGTTCTCCTGAAACGACAATATGATTTTCTAACAAATCATCGACAATCGGGACATTCATTCGTTCGGGAAGGGCTTCGCCAGGTTGTCCTAAAAGCTGAATACGGCGGGGGTCGATGTTGTCTACGTCTACTCCTAAGCTTTTTAAGAAATTGTAATCTAATTTTTGAACGCCTGTATTGGTGACGGCAATTTTGTAGATGCTACCATTGGCGAGCTTAGAACTGTTGGCAAAAACTCTAGAGTTCTGGGTGAGGGGCGAGGCTTGCGCCTGAATGGTAATGCGCAATTCCGCGCTGATTAGCTTTTCGTACTGGCCAGCGGCATTTTTTCGAATGGGTACAAAGGAAACCAACCCAACGGGGTTTCGGCGAGCAAAAGTAACTTGGGTTTGTAGATCGAGGCTGCTGCGCTGCGGGTAAGTAACGCCGTCAATTTCTGCTAAAGGAGCATATTGGGCATTGACCAAGGTCGCCTGTATGGTTCCATAGGTAGGCAATTCAACTTGCTGCGCAAACACAGGAATATTGGGTTCTAAGGCTCGGTAGTGGGCTCGCTTAAAATAAGCTTGGGTTAATTGTCGTTCCTCAGACACGGCTGTTACGCGCGGCTGTTCTTCCCAATCCAATACAATAGAGCGCGTGAGAACCTGAGCAGATGCGGTAGCCGATAGAAAAAGGCAGGCAATTAAAATTCGAAAGAAGGGTGAAACCATTATGCGTCATTTTTTAGAAGACGAACGCGCAGCTGTTGCAGCAAGGACGTAGTTGTCTTTGGATAATAAAAATACCGATTTACTTGTTGGAAAAGGAGTTTGCCCGTACGAAAGAAAGAAACGAATTTGCAATATATTTAGCGCTAAGCGGCACCAGTTCTAACAAAAAAAGCGTAAAATTATTACATAAAAATGTGTTAATGGTATCGAAGAAAAAAGAGAGGGTTGTTGTATAGTCCTTAAGAACGCTTGCTAAGGGCGAAGCGTTGGAAGCGGAAAAAACTTTTTTTTAAACAGTGCTCTGTGCTTCTATTTATAGCCACTCAAACAATAAGGACTAAAAAAAAGCGTTGAAAAATAAAGGGCACAACCACGACTCCTAAAACTTGTTGTATACCTTTGTACCATAGCCCTCCATAAAAGGAGGCGATTATTAACCCCCATCAAACGAATAAAACACCATGCAAGTAGGGCGTTGGACGAGTTGGAAAAAAATAAGTGCTTGGCTGTGTTGTAGTCTTTGGGTGGTGATGGCACAAGGGCAAGATCCTATTTACAGCCAGTATTTTTCGGCACCCATGCAGCTCAATCCTGCCTTGACAGGCTTGGTGGAGGCACCTTTATTAACCCTAAATTACCGCAACCAGTGGCCGAGCATTCCTGATGCTTATTCTACTTATGCCGTGTCTGTGAGCCAATATGTGGCGAAGTTGAACAGTGGTTTTGGAGCGCTGGTAGAGGCCGATGTCGCAGGGCAAAATGCCCACGCCAAGTACCGAGTGGGGTTGTTTTATGCGTATGATATTCGTTTTAATAAGGATTTTTATATTCGGGGTGGGTTGGAGTTTAATGCCATCAATGTCCGTTTGGATTGGAATAAATTGGTTTTTTTAGATCAATTGACAACGGGTGCTGCGGCACCTGCACCGAGTACGCAAGAAGTGCAAGGAGCAAATACCGCTACTTATATTGATTTGGGAACGGGTTTGCTGTTGCATACGCCTTATTTTTATGCAGGCTTTTCTTTACAGCACCTCAACGCGCCGCGCGTAGCTTTTACGACCAATAGCCTAGATGGGTCGGATACGTGGCCAATGCGTTACAGTGTGCATGCAGGTAGCAAAATTAACTTGCGCCGCCCTAGAATGCGGGGGGCACCGTCTTTTTTGTCGCCGACTGCTTTGTTTGTGCAACAACGTGCTTTTCGCCAATTGAATTTGGGGGCGTATGTACAACATGGAATTATTTTGGGAGGAATTTGGTTTCGACATACTTTTAGTAATGCCGATGCCGTTATAGTTCTACTAGGTCTCCAAACAGGAATGTTTAAAATTGCCTATAGTTATGATATTACGGTATCTGCATTAAACGTTGCCACTGGTGGAGCACACGAAATTGCCTTGACGTTCAATTGGTGGCACAAACAGCAGAACAACCGAAATAGATACAACGATTGCCTAGAAATATTTAGGTAAGCCGAAAATTTTGTTAAATTTGTTAGCCTTTTATTATAGATCATAAAAAATCTTAGCTCGTAATGAAGAACATATTTATATTGGGACTGCTTGGTATGCTCGTAGCGGCCTCTTCTTGTAAGAAAGAAGAGCGCTCAGATACGACTGGGTGGGTCTACAACTCCGAAAAATGGGGAGGCTTTGAAAAGCCAATGGACTACCAAGGACAAGAAACTGGTCCCAACCTCGTGTTTATTGAAGGGGGGACCTTCAACATGGGGCAAACGGAAGAAGATGTCATGATGGACTACCGTGGGATTCCTCGCCGTGTCACCGTCTCTTCTTTCTACATGGATGAAACGGAAGTTTCTAACCTTGCCTATTTAGAATACTTGGGTTGGTTGCAACGCGTTCACCCTACCATGCCACAATTGTATCGCAAGGCATTGCCCGATACGTTGGTTTGGTTGGAAGAATTATCGTACAACGAACCGTATGTCGAAACTTACTTGCGCCACCCCGCCTACATGGATTATCCTCTAGTAGGGGTTACTTGGTTGCAAGCACAAGAATACTGTAAGTGGAGAACAGACCGTGTCAACGAAATGATGTTGATTGAAACAGGTAAAATCTCCGCTGATATGGAAGGCCAACAAGGTTCTAATAACTTTGTGACGGATTCTTATCTAGCAGGTTTGTACGAAGCAGAGCCAGGCGACAAGCCAATGGTTAGCCCTTCTACAGGCGAAGAGCGCCGCGTGCGTTTTGAAGATGGTATCATCTTACCCGATTACCGTCTACCCACAGAAGCAGAATGGGAATATGCCGCATTGGCTTTGATTGGTAACCAATCTTATGCTAGAGATGAGCGTATTTCTGACCGTAGAATCTATCCTTGGGATGGAACTACAGTTCGTTACCCTCAACACGGTCAAAACCAAGGTAAAATCGTAGCCAACTTCAAACGTGGTCGCGGTGATTACATGGGTATGGCAGGTGCTTTGAATGATAATGCCTCTATTACTGCGCCTATCCGCGCTTATGTTCCTAACGATTACGGCTTGTACAACATGGCTGGAAACGTGAACGAATGGGTACAAGATGTGTATCGTCCAATGACCAGCACGACACTAAGAGATGTAGAAACGCAGGATTTGAACCCTTACCGTGGTAACGTCTTTATGGAAATTGAGTTGGATGCCGATGGCAAACCTCAATTGGACAACGATTCTATCGCTCCTGGTCGCTTGAAGTACAAAGAGTTGGACGATAACGAAATCGCAACTAGAAGAAACTTCCAGTTCTCGAACGTGATCAACCACTTGGATGGTGATGCGCAATCAGAAGCTACTTATGAATACGGCAAGCACAGTTTGGTGTCGGACAAAACACGCGTCTACAAAGGCGGTGCTTGGAACGACCGCGCTTACTGGCTATCGCCTGGTACTCGTCGTTTCTTAGAAGAGGATAAATCTTCTGCTTACTTGGGTTTCCGTTGTGCAATGACGCGTACAGGTTCACCAAGTGGAAACGGTTTTGCTGGTGGAAACCAGTTCCGTACCAACAAGAAGAAAACCAAAAGAAGATACTAGGATAAGCCGTACGCTTATTACTCTATATTGCAGGGCTGTTCCGCTTCGAATTTTTTCGGGGCGGAATAGTTTTTTTTGTGGAGAATGGTAAGAACTTTATGAGAGTAATTTCTCCTTTTTTTGTACCTTAAGTAGGCGAATAAAGGTAATCACTTGATAAAAAATGCTTGTTAAGTGAAGTGACTTATATGATAGAGTGTACCATATAAGTCAGTTTTTACTAATTCGAGGTACCCCCAGATGAAAATCTGGATCTGATCTAGAAAATACGGTGTATTGTCTAGATAGCTTTTGTAGTCTTAGCTTCTTTCAGTCGTGAGCGCGCAGCCCTGTTGGTGACTTGCACCAAACTGCTCGTTCCCTTCGGTCATGCTTTAAGTTGAGAGACTACTCATTAATAGAATTCCTGTCGAATAACAAACTAAAAGTCCCATGGAGAAAAAGGTACGAATTGTAAAGAAAGGCGAGGATGATGGAAATACTATTTATTGGTTATCCCGAACAGTGCAGCAAAGAATGAGGGAATTGGAAGAGATACGTCAATATATTAATAAAAGAAAATATGGAGATAGACAAGGATTTCAGAGAGTTTATAGAATTGTTAAACGCACATGAGGTCAAATATCTAGTAATTGGTGGCTATGCAGTCAATTTTCATGGTTATCCAAGATATACAAAGGATATAGATTTTTGGCTCTGGATGACATCAGCAAACATTGAAAAGCTCCTTCAGGCTGTCAATGAATTTGGTTTTGGAGGATTAAATTTACAGATAGAAGATTTCATGACACCAGAAAATATAGTTCAACTTGGTTACGAGCCATATAGGATAGATCTATTGGTAGATGTTGACGGAGTTGATTTTGAGGAATGTTTTGAACGCAAAATAAAAGGAGAATTCGATGGGATCAAGGTGAATTTCTTGTCATTGAGAGACTTGATTACTGCGAAGAAAAAGTCAGGGAGATTACAAGATTTAGCAGATGCTGAACAACTTGAAAAAATGAAGAAGAAGAAATGATTTTTTCAAAACGATCATTTTACTAGCAAAATTAGTCTGAATTTGTAGTAATACTAGTCTTCTACCCCACCTTCAACCAGCCCGTAATACTCAACCTCGGTACGTTCGTCGGTAAGACTTCGTGCTCCAACTCATCACTTTTAAAGAACACACATTTTCGATTGGTAGGGGCGATGCGTTGCGCGCTTCCATTTTGATAAATACAAAGTTCGCCGCCGTCCGAGGTTTGCCAGTCGCTATTGAGGTAGACGATCATCGAGAAAGCACGGCTGTTGTTGTCGCGAAATTGGTCGAGGTGTCTTTTGTAGAATTGCTCTTCCTCATACAAGGCGTAGTGGAATTCATAGCCTGTGATGCCCGTGTAGCAGGTCTGGTTGAGGTAACGGACAAAGTGATCAATCAGATCTAGAAAGTGGTTTTCAAAAACATTGTGGTGTGCGCGGTCTAGCCAATAAATTTTGTCCCCTCTAATGGTTTTATCATGCAGAAACGCACTGTCGTTGCCAATGCCTGCTTGTTTTAGCTTATCTGCCTCGAACAGAGACAGTAAATGCGCCCGTAACGCTACGGACAAATCTAAGGCTAAAAACTCCTCTTGTATTCCGACTTTCTTTTCTAAAAAGCTGTCGATCATCTCCTCAAATCGCTCCTCCACATTATGGCCGTTGACGCTGTAGACATAAAATCGCACAGCTGTGCAATATAGTTCTAACTATGGGATAAACCAAGGGAAATTTAACTATTGTCGAGAGGAGGAAAATCGTCTACTAAAGAGTAAAAATGTGTTGCAAATGAGGATAAAAGAATCTGCTCCTTGCTTTAGAAGGGCTGTTTTTGTATTTTTATAAAAAACTAGCTGGTATGGAATATAAAAGACATGTACGCTTCGATTGGGCAATTAAACGCTTATTAAGACAAAAAGCCAATTTTGGGATTTTAGCAGGCTTCCTGAGCGAATTACTGGGAGAAGATATTGAAATCCTAGAAATTCTTGAAAGTGAAAGTAATCAAGAAAACGAACAAGACAAATATAATCGAGTTGATGTTTTGGTAAAAGACAGTAAAGGGGATTTAATTATTATAGAAATACAAAATTCTTATGCACTAGATTACTTTCTAAGAATTCTATATGGTATTTCCAAGGCGATCGTTGAGCACATTAAGATAGGGGATACCTATGCCAAGATAAAAAAGGTGATTTCTGTCAATATTGTTTATTTTGATTTGGGACAGGGCGACGATTACATCTATAGAGGAACTACTAGTTTTAGAGGTATTCATAATAAACAGTTACTCGAACTCACTGCCGCCCAAAAGAAGCTATTCAAAAAAGAGAAAATAGAAGAAGTCTATCCCGAAATTTACTTGATTAAGGTCAATCAATTTAATGATCAAGCAAAAAATACGCTGGACGAATGGATCTATTTCTTAAAAAATAGTGAAATTAAAAAAGAATTTTCTGCGAAAGGGATTCGAGAAGCGGACGCGATGTTAAAACAGGGGAACATGTCCGACCAAGAGCGCAGAGAGTACCAGCGGTTTTTAGAAGTGCTTTCTGATAGAGCTAGTATTGCAGAAACTATTGATTTTGAATCAAAATTATTGGCGCAGAAGCTCTCGGCAAAGAAAATAGCGGCAGCAGCGAAGAAAGTGGCAGCAGCAGAGGAAGCCAAGAAAGCAGCAGAAGAAGCCAAGAAAGCAGCAGAAGAAGCCGCCAAACAAAAAACAATAAAAGCAGTGGCAACTATGATACAAGTGACGGCCCTGTCCGATGAAGCTATTGCCGCCGCCTTAGGCGTTTCTATAGAACAAGTTCGCGTTATAAGAAAGGAAAACAACCAGTAGTGTTATTTTATAAGATAAGGCTAACTCTACCCGCAATAAAAAATAAAAATCCCCTTGACCTTATTGTCAAAGGGGATTTTTAGGTTAGCTCCCTCCTTTCAGGCAAAAACAGCAAAACAAGCCGTTAGAAACTTAAAAATATATTGTCTTTTTTTGTAAAAACATTTTTTAAACGCTATTAACCCATTGTTCCATGCCGTCTATCGTGCTCAATTTGATAAAAAGAATACTCTCTTACAGTTTAATATTTTTACTCGCCCTCAACACTGCCAATGCCCAGCCCCCCGACAACTTGGAAGTGATCAAAGCAAATATTCTAAAGGAAGCGTATTTGTTATACTATGGAGAAAAGGCTGCTTGGCAAGGTACCGATAAACTACAGGCCAGTCTTAAAGCGGGGCAACAGTACGCTGAAAACGGAGGACTTACGGGGCTATTTGACTTATCAAAAAGGTAAAAAAGTATACTGTATTTTCTACGATGGTGCTACACCTGCGAATGTACTGGCAAGCTTCCAATTCTCGACTTCTTTTGATGCTAAAGAGGACAAGGCCTTTTTAAAAAAACGACCCAGCAATAAACAAGAGCAAGTACTGATTCAACTGCGAACTCGGACAGTGGATTTGCTTCAAAAGGAGGGCTTTGTTACGGTTTACCCGAATACCTCCTTTAACATCGTACCGATTGTAGAAAAAGGAAACAACAGGGTGTATGTTTTGACAGGAACAACAGTAGAGGGCGTGGTGCTTTTTGGCAACGATTACTTGTTGACATTTGATGACAACTTGGAATTAACGAGCAAAAAAGCCATCCACAAAAGCCTGTTGCCTGTAGGTTTTGAAGAGCAGGAAGGAGGCAATTCGGTGCACGTACACGACAAGGGAGCAGATAAATTTATTAGTCCAACCGATATTTGTACGCTTTTATTGATGGGGAAATACAGTGGCTGGAAACAACACACGGTCATTTCTGCCAGCCACATTTCTATATGGAATTGCAAAAAAGAAGACCTATTTATATTGCCCAAGAATAACTTAGAAAATATACTGTACAACAAACCCCGCGAGCAACCAACGGACGATGCCAATGCCTCCCGCCATCGCGCATGGCTCAAAAAGCATCAAATAGCCATCAACCAACTGCCCAAAGCCAACCCCCAAGAAGTTATCTATACCTGCGATTCTACGCTACTATTAAGACGCATCAACGGCGATACCATGCTTCTTTGGACTGTTAGCAGTACAATGTCACTAGGGCTAGAAACGATGGGCGAAAAATTTGTGGAGAATAGAATCCTCAACAATCCAAGATTTGGAAAAACGGCGTATGTCAACGGCATTGACTTTCAGGGCAATATCGGATATATTACGTTAGCTCCTTATACTTTTCTTATTAGAAACGATTCTTTGATGCAGTTGGAAACTTTTTGCACCGTTTCGGAAGACTCTGTTGCTGCTTTGTACGACCAGTGGTATGCTGCAAAAGGAAAGAAAAAACAAGCGGCGCTCCAACAAATAGAAGCGGTAAGCTACGAAGCCTTTAAGTTGATTTTTCATCCCCAAGTGTTCGAAAATAATGTCTACAAAGGCAACTTGAAGGGAGATGAGGTAGAAATAGTCAACCGCTGGGAAAAGGACGGCCAACGTTATTACCGCATTGCAATTAAAAATCAACGAGGCGATTCAAAGACGAGGTATACATTTGTGATTGATCAGGCGTATAAGTTGGTGGAGTACGAAGGATGTAATCAAGAGGCACTAGAGGCGATGACGAAGGCGTATGAAGTGGAGCTGGATTGAAATAAAAACTGACTTTAGGTGGTAAAAAATGAAGCCGAACTAAAAACAATATTATTGCTCAAAAGAAATATTTTAAGAGAGAAATAGCAACGCTATCATTTTCTAATTTCCCAACAATGAACAAATGATGATTCTACACAGTTACAATTTCTTGAAGCAGATTGAAGCCCGACCTGGGATGTGGATTGGCGACGAAACCTTAAAAAGTTTGAGTAGTTGCTTATGTGGATACTATTATGCTTTGATCGATTATGAATTAATAAAGAAAAAACCACAGCAAGAGGAGCCAAATTTTCATCACTGGGTAGCTAACAAGTTGGGCTTTTATGAATCAGCCGCAGGCTGGCCTAACATGATCCTAGCAGTTACATTAGGATTAAATCCGCAGACAATTAGTTGGAACGGATATGCTACCAACGTAACTAGAGAGCAGCACAAATTATCTATAAAAAGATTTTACGAGCTGTTAGAAGAATTTGTGCAAGAGGCCGATGCAACGACTTATTTATTGTCTACAACAATTAACAGAGCAAGATTAAAAGCATCTATAGAACAGTTAGAGAACGGGGACTGGACTACTTTCAAAGATTGAAAATAGGAATACTGATTTTATAAAGTAGTGCAAAGCTCTCTACTTACTAAGTTTGAATTAAAACGACCCCAAAACAATGCTAACACGATAAAAAAGTGAAACAATTTGTTTTTAAAGTAAGAATGTCGTATCTTTGTTCCTGCTGAAATTACCCCTATTTCAAACAAAATCGCGCGGCTGGCTTGGCACAATAATCGCCTAGTAGAAAGAAAATCACGTATTTAGAGGAGAAAAGAACAGTAGAGCGAATTGAAAGAGGTAGTTTTGAGCCGCTGTTTTTAAAACACTTAATAGACAACAATGGCAACAGTAAAGTATACAGAAGACAATATCCGTTCCCTCGATTGGAAAGAACACATCCGCATGCGTCCTGGTATGTACATTGGTAAACTGGGCAATGGAACCTCTTCCGACGATGGTATTTATATCCTTTTCAAAGAGGTGCTCGATAATTCTATTGATGAGTACATGATGGGGGCGGGCAAGAAAATCGAAATCAACCTCACCGAAGACGGGATGATGAGCATTCGAGATTACGGACGGGGCATCCCGTTGGGAAAGGTCGTCGATTGTGTCTCCAAGATCAATACAGGAGGAAAGTACGACTCTGGCGCGTTTCAAAAAACCGTCGGATTGAATGGAGTTGGTACCAAAGCCGTGAACGCTTTATCCACGCACTTTGAGGTCATTTCTTATAGAAATGGCAAACGAAAAGTCGCTACTTTTACGCAGGGAAACTTGGTAAAAGAAAGTAAATTGCAGCCCACTGAGGAGGAGAACGGCACTTACATGGAGTTCCGTCCCGATTTGTCCATTTTTAAAAATTACAAGTTCAATCGCCAATACCTCGAGGATAGAATTTGGGATTATGCCTACCTCAATGCAGGTTTGCGCATCATCTTCAATGGCAAAACCTTTGTGTCCAAAAACGGGCTACTGGATTTATTGAGCAAGCGGGTTGACTTAGAAAAAATTCGCTACCCTATCATTCACCTCAAAGGCGATGATATTGAGTTGGCAATGACCCACGGCACCCACTACGCCGAGCAGTACAATTCCTTTGTCAATGGACAAAATACGACCCAAGGGGGAACCCACCTCAATGCCTTTAGAGTAGCGTTGGTGAAAACCGTGCGCGATTTTTATGGCAAGAACTACGATGCGGCAGATATTCGTACCGCCATTGTTGCGGCGATTAGTGTACGCGTACAAGAGCCTATTTTTGAGTCGCAAACGAAGACGAAGTTAGGGTCGATCAACATAGGGCCAAACGGGCCAAGCATCAATGTTTTTGTTGGAGATTTTATCAAAGAAAAGCTAGACAATTTCTTACACAAGAATCCAGAAGTAGCCAGCGCCTTGCAAAAGCGGATCATCCAATCGGAGCGCGAACGCAAAGAAATTGCAGGCATCAAAAAACTGGCGAATACCCGCGCCAAAAAAGCCAACTTGCACAATAAGAAATTACGCGATTGCCGTTTGCATTACAACACCACCAAAGAAGGATCTAACGAGAGTATGCTCTTTATTACTGAGGGAGACTCGGCGAGTGGTTCGATTACCAAAGCTAGAAATGTACAAACTCAAGCGGTCTTTAGTTTGCGTGGAAAACCGTTGAATTGTTACAACCTCAGCAAAAAGGTAGTGTACGAAAACGAAGAGTTTAACCTCTTGCAACATGCTTTGAATATAGAAAATGGGTTGGATGATTTGCGGTACAACAAAGTAATTGTCGCGACCGATGCCGATGTCGATGGAATGCACATTCGCTTACTGCTTTTGACCTTTTTCTTGCAGTTTTTTCCTGAATTGGTCACCAAAGGCCATCTGTACATCTTAGAAACGCCGTTGTTTAGAGTGCGGAATAAGAAAACAACCATCTATTGCTACAGCGAAGACGAAAAACAAAATGCGATGCGAAACTTAGGTAAAACTGCTGAGGTGACCCGATTTAAGGGGTTAGGGGAGATTTCTCCTACTGAGTTTGGGCAGTTTATTGGGGAAGATATTCGCCTAGAGCCCGTACAAATGAGCCCTGCTACCGATGCAGAAGAGCTGCTATCCTATTATATGGGTAAGAACACAGCCAGCCGCCAGCAGGATATTATTGAAAATCTACGTGTAGAACAAGACTATGTAGAAGACGAAGAGGAAGTTGCTTAGCGACGATATATACCAATGAAGCTGTTTTATAATAAAGTCTAATAAAGAAGCCGAATGATTATCAAAATCATTCGGCTTTTGTAGTACTGGTAGCGAGCTACCTAGTTTTTGATAAGTTTAACGGTTTTATCTTGCGTATGAAGAAGGTATAAGCCTTTGGGCAAATCTCTTGTGGGCAAAATGAAACTATTGTCGCCTTCTTGCGCTTGGAAATTGCCTTGGTATAAGACTTGTCCCAATGTATTGGTAATGCGGTAGGGCAATTGCGCTGCCATAGGCGCGTAAAATTGCAAACTGATTTCCTCTCGGAAAGGATTTGGAAAGACTACAAAACGCTCGATGTCTACGGCGCAATTTGTCGCAGCGATTTCCGAAAATTTGGGTTGTGCATCTTTGGCAGCACTGTTAAGCGCGACGCGGTATAGATTTTCTCCTAAGAAAGGAGCATGGTCTTCCCACACGTGGCTGCGCTGGCCTTTTTGAGCCGTAATTTCTTCCACTGTTTCCCAGGTGCCTTGGATGTATTTTTGAATGCTGTAGCTGCCTTTTTGCGGATCATCCGAAAGCGTCCAAGAAAGCTGGTTGGTTCCGTTGCCCGTACAAGCTGCTTCTACGTCGGTTACTACGGTTGTTAGTGGGGGCGTTGTTCCTGTCGTAGTGGTGGGGCTACTCGACGTTTTGAAATACAGCTCATCCAATGCCAAATCACTAGTATAGCTTGTTCCTGAGTAGCCGCGAATTCTCACCTGAATGGTTTTTCCAAAATAAGGACTGATGCTTGCCGACATGGTTCTCCAACTATTGCCCTGATTGCCACTGATAGGTGTAGCGACATCTTCTATCCAATTACCGTCTACAAAGAAATCTAAGTGTAAACTTCCTATTGTAGCGCCATAAGCATGGTAATGGAAGACAAAAAAGCCATAGCGATCTAAATAAATGCAGTCCGATATTAATAGCGCCTCCTTATTGGCACAACCTCCTGATGTTTCCATATAGGCATACTTTCCAGCAGTCGTACCAGGGAGCCGATCAACACTAGGCCCTGTGCTAGAGGAAGGCGTGCCACCATTGTCGATGCGCCAGTCAATGTCATCTTCAGAACCATTGCTGGCATTGCGCCAAATCCCCGAAATAGAACAATTGGTGCTTCCACAATTGGCGCTAGTACTGCAATTGTTTTGGCTTTCAAAGTCCTCTTTGAGTCCTGAAAGGGAAGAAACAGCCGTGGTCGAAGAGGTGGTAATGTAGTTGGGTTTGGGCAGCGCATTGGAGCCCACGCTGTTGGAAACACTCAACGTAACCGAATAGGTACCTGCTGCTGTAAAGATGACACTTGGATTTGCACTAGAGGAATTGGTACCATTAGTATAATAATAATTATTCGGGAAAATACTCCAAGAGTAGCTGGTAGGGCCATTGGCCGATGTATTTTCAAAATCTACCCGAGTGCCTGTACACGTATTGGTCGTGGAGGCATCGAAGCAAGCAATGGGAGCCGTATTGATAGGAGCCTTTAGATCACTTTTCCACAAGCCCTGTCCATAAGTAGCCGCATACAAGGTACTTTTACAAGATCCATTATCATAATGAATCTCCAATTCTGTAATTTCTATATTGGGTAAACTGGTAGAATAAGGTTGCCAAATAGGGGAGTTGTTGTCTCTATAATATACCCCGACATCCATACCGACATACATCGCTTTCATCGGGCTATTCTTATCAATGACGATGGTATTTAGATTGATGTTGGGCAAGTTATTAGAAATATCCGTCCAACTAATTCCCCCATCATTCGACTCATAAATATTTCTATTCAAAGCTATAAGAACGCGGTTGAAGTCATTGGGGTCAATAGCAATGTCTAGGGGCGAAGCATTGACGGGCAAGGTGCTGGAACGATCTGTCCAAGTAGGATTAGCCGATAAGGCATTGTAAGATACCCTAAAACTATTGTCGTATTTAGAAATATAGACTACATTAGAATTAGAAGGCGCGACGGCAATGTCTCGAATATTAGCCGTATTGGTAAAGCCAGAAATCTTCGTCCAAGCTGTTCCTGTTTTTACCGCCGTGTTGCGCCACACATTGTCATATCCCGCAAACATACGGTTGCTGTTGTTGGGATCGAGCGCATAAGGGGTTACCCAAGCTCCTTGTTCTGTAATGGAACCTGAAATGCCAGAGAAGCTGGTTCCGTTGTTACTAGAACGACGAATATCGCCATAGTACAACGCGCCGTACATATACTGGTCATTGCTAGGGTCAATAATACATTCCATACCATCGCCCCCAATTTCAGTCGTAAAATCAGTTCCTCGATTGATGCCTGTGCCGTTATCTTGATAGCCGTTGATAACCAAATCTTGGGTTTGTTGCGAAACGCCAATTTTGTAGAGTTGCGCAATCGCTAAGCCGCTGCTCAGGTCTGTCCAATCACTACCACCGTTATTGCTAGCATACAAACCACCATCGTTTCCATTGTATAATTTACCCGTAAGGGGAGAAAATTCAAGTGCGTGTTGATCGGCATGTACGCCATCCGCGCCCCCACTAGGCCCTACCCAGTAAGAAATATTGGTCATCGTACTACCGCCATTGGTGGATTTCCATAAGTTGACCCCGCCCGTATAAATGATATTGGCGTTGTTGGGGTCAGCTGCAATGACTAAATCGTACCACGCTTGGCTAGCATTGTCATTACCAGTTGGGCTATAGCCCAAAATATTAGGCGTATTGGTACGCAAACTAAAGCTACCCCCGCTAGCCGTCGAGCGGTAAATACCATTAAGACCAGTACTAGCACCTGCCAAAATATAAACCCAGTTGGGTTCATCGGGCGAAACTGCCAAGGCCATTCGTTGTACTCCTGTTGGCACCCCTGCTGTGATTTGCGTCCAAGTTGCCCCGCCATCAATAGAGCGATGAAAGCGCGTACCTGCGGCGTATATGATACCTGTACTGGTTGGGTGCATCGCAATATCCTTGGGGTTGTTGCCCAAGCTGGCAGACGCCGTCCAGCTCGCACCACCATTGGTAGAGCGGTAAATGCGGTTGTTGGAAGCCGCTGCGATTAGAATATCAGGATTGTTGGGATCCATAAGCATATCGTTGATCGTGAGGTTGCCCATACCCGAATTGCGTGGTGCCCAAGAGAGCCCACCATTGGTACTGCGCCATACGCCATAGCCTGCCACGTCGCTGCCATCGCGGTCGCCTGTTCCAATATAAATGATGTTGGGATTGGTAGGATGAACGACAATGGCTGAGACTCCTAAGCGCGTCATGCCGGTGATAAACTTCGTCCAAGAAGTTCCCCCGTCGCTAGACTTCCAAAAACCGCCAGAAGGAGCCCCCACATAAATTACATCTGCATCCGTAGGGTGAAAAGCGATACAATTGAGGCGTCCATTGCCATTTAATTGCCCTGTGCCGTTGTTGGGCACCGCAATTGGCCCCAAAAGCGACCAGTTGCCAGAACCTACTAAATAACTCTTTTGTTGGCCTTGACTGGCATAATAACGCTGCATTTCTTCTAGCAAATGACCAGCTTCGGGAAATTTACCGTCTTCGTCTACGCGGTTTTGCCAGTAGTATTCCCAGCGTTTGTACTGTTTAATACCCAGTCCTTTGCTATAGGGGACATCGCCCATTTCGCGTTCGTAAGCTTCTTGGATGTCGTAAAAATTGTACGATTCTTGGTTCTGAATCATAATGCGCCAATCGGTTTCCTGAGCCGTCGTTGGTGACCAAACCGCTCCTAAAAGGAGGATTAGTAGAGACAGCAGATAGGTGGTCGGTTTCATAAAATTTTGGTTTAAAAGGATAAGATAAGATTATATAAATATACCTGTATTTAACCCATAAGAATAGAGGTTAGATAAGTAAGGGATATACAAAATCCATAGAGCGCAAGGGAGGCGCTGCTCTTCACAGGTTTAGCCTGTGGATGCTTCAGTAAGAGGGGAAAACACAGCTATCTTAGTGCTATTGTTATCAAGTTAATACAAAAAAATAAAAAGACAGCGAATACTAGTGTTTATTTTATGCTTGTAGTAGTCTTTTTTACAAAGGGGTACGAAAGACTTTTTTAGGAAAGGATTTTTATTTTCTATGAAAAGAAGCTAGGGGAACAAAAAAAAGGAGCCGAACAGGGTCTGTTCAGCTCCTACATAAGAGGCGTTATTTTAGTAAGGGTAACGACTTAATTTTTAATTATTTTTACCATTTTTCCTTGGGTGTGGAAGAGGTAGATACCTTGTGGCAGACGTTCGGTAGGCAAGACAAAGGTATTGATTCCTTCTTGTGTCTGAAAGCTGCCCTCGTACAAGACCTGCCCTAGGGTATTGGTAATGCTGTAGGGAAGTTTGGCTGCCATAGGCGCGTAAAGCTGTAAGCTAATTTGCTGTTTGAAAGGATTGGGATACAACACAAAGCGGTTAATGTCCACTTCGCAATTGGCGACGGCTATAGTAGAATAATGGCTACTTTCGTTAAGCGTCACCATGGCTACACGGTAGAGGTTTTCGCCCAAGAAAGGATTCGCGTCCTGCCAGCTATAGCTGGTCTGTCCTGTTGCTGAAGAAACCTCGCCTACAGGGATCCAGTCACCTTGTACAAATTTTTCGATTTGATAACTGCCTTGATGAGCATCATCAGAGGTAGACCAACTTACGTTATTGCTACCATTACCCGTACAAGTGGCCTCTAGCCCAATAAAATTGGTTTGTAGCAGCGTTGTAGTGCTAAAGCTAATGTCGTCAATCGCTATATCACTGGCGAAGCCTCGACCCGTAATACCGCGAATACGCAGGCGTACAGTTTGACCTCTAAAAGCCGATAGATCCGCAGATAATACCCGCCAAACATCGCCTTGGTCGCCCATAATAGAAGGAACGATATCCAAGCTCCAAGCTCCACCAACTAACATATCCAAGTGCAGGCTTCCTATGTCATTGCCAAGAGCATGATAGCCGATATTCAAGGTGTAATCATTGTCTAATTGAATACAATCCGAGAGCAAAATCGCTTCACTGCCAGGACAACTAGAAGCCTCTATATAGGCGTAATTGCCTACATTGTTGCCAGGATTAAAATCTACAGAAGGGCCTGTTCCCGTAGAAGGAGTCCCTCCGTTATCAATTCTCCAATCAATGTCATCATCGGTACCATTCGGCAAATTTTTCCAAAGTCCTGTAAGGTTACAAGCCGTCGCGGCGCAGTTACTAGTGGTACCACAAGAAGCTTGACTCTCAAAATCTTCGTTGAAGTTGCTGGCAGGCGAAGAGGAAGCAACGGTAATGTAGCCTGTTTTGGTCTCCGTATCAGACTCCAACACCATTACTAACGGTCAATTGCACCGAGTAACACCAGGGGCAGTAAAGACTACGTCGGGGTTTTGACTGTTGGCGGTAGTGCTATTGATAAAATTGACAGTATTGGGGGTAAACGTCCAAGTCCAACTAGTAGGGGTATAATCCGAATTGTCAATAAAGCTGACGGGGATGCCCCCACAAACTTCTAGTTCAGATGCCTCAAAGCAGGCGACTGTCGCAACTGTTCCAGGATCTTTTAGATCGCTTTTCCACAGACCTTGCCCGTAGGTAGCCGCATACAAAAGACTTTTACACTCGGCTGGATTGTAGTGAATTTCTAATTCGGTGATTTCTAAATTGGGGAGCGCGGTAGAGTAGGGTACCCAATCTGCTAAGGTATTATCTCTGTAATAAACACCCACGTCCATGCCGACGTACATTGCCTCTACAGGACTATCTTTATCAATAACAATAGTATTCAAGCTAATATTGGGCAAGGTGCCTGAAATATCCGTCCAGCTAATTCCTCCATTGGTCGACTCATAAATATTTCTATTCAAGGCGATAAAAACGTGTAGCGGATCGGTAGGATCAATTTCTATGTCCAAAGGTTCATTGTTAACAGGCAAACTCCCTGAACGATTAATCCAAGTAGGATTGGCTGCGAGTGCATTATTCGACACTCTAAAACTGTTGTCGTATTTAGACACATACATCACGTTGCTATTGGAAGGAGCAATGGCAAGGTCTCGAATATTGGAGGTGTTGGTAAAGTTGGAAATTTCTGTCCAAGCGGTACCTGTCCGAACGGCATCGTTCCGCCAAACATTATTGTAGCCTGCAAACATACGATTGGGGTTGTTGGGATCGAGTTTGTAAGGGGTAATCCAAGCACCCGCCTCTCCAGTAGGCCCACTAATAGAATTAAAGAAGTTGCCGCCGTTGGTAGAACGACGAATGTCTCCATAGTATAAGGCTCCATACATGAAGTTATCATCCGTTGGATCAATGATACATTCCATGCCATCGCCTCCAATTTCTGTTTGGAAAGTCGTTCCTCGGCTAATGCCTGTTCCATTATCTTGATAGCCATTGATGACCAAGTCTTGCGTTTGTTGAGAGACACCGATTTTATAAACTTGTGCAATCGCTAAGCCGCTGCTTAAGTCATTCCAAGTTGTTCCTGCATCAGGAGTGACATAGAGGCCGCCATCATTGCCGTTGTACAATTGCCCAGTGTGGGGCGAAAACTCCAAGGCGTGTTGATCGGCGTGGACACCATCTCGACCACTATTAGGGCCTACCCAGTACGAAATACTGTTCATCGTTGCCCCTGCATCGGTCGATTTCCAAAGGTTGATGCCACCCGTGTAAATGATGTTAGCATCAGTAGGATCAGCGGCAATGACCAAATCGTACCAAGCCTGACTACTTGTACCCGAGCCATTAACGGCATAATCTAAGATGTTTGGCGTGTTGGTGCGTAGGGCGAAGGTGGCTCCACTATTAGTAGAACGGTAGATGCCGATAAGCCCATTTCCGCCACCTGCCAAGACATAGACCCAATCGGGACGATTGGGCGAAACAGCCAAGGCCATGCGTTGAGGCGACCCAGGTAATACCCCTGTAATCTGCGTAAAAGTAGCACCGCCATCTGTAGAGCGGTGAAAACGCGTACCCGCTGAATAAATGATATTGGGATTGGTGGGATGCATCGCAATGTCTTTGGGATTGTTACTCAGATCAGCCGATTGTGTCCAGCTCGTGCCCCCATTGGTCGTGCGATAAATGCGGCGATTGGATCCTGCCGCAATTAAAATGTTGGGATTGGTGGGGTGAATGAGTAGATCATTGATGGTTATGTTACCCATGCCCGTATTTCTTGGTGCCCATGTTAAGCCACCATCTATACTGCGCCAAACACCATAGCCGGGCGCATCTCCGCCATCGCGGTCACCTGTTGCGATGTACATGATATTAGGGTTGGTATTATTAATAACGATGGCCGAAACCCCTAGCCGCGTCATCCCTGTGATGTGCTTGCTCCAAGAGAGGCCACCATCTGTTGTTTTCCAAAAACCACCAGAAGGCGCCCCTACAAAAATTGTATTGGGGTTGGTGGGATGAAAGGCAATAGAGGTGAGGCGGCCGTTGCCGTTGAGTTGCCCTGTTCCATTGTTAGGAATGGCAATAGGCCCCAAAAGCGACCAGTTGCCAGAGCCAGTCAAATAGCTTCGTTGTTGTCCGCGCTGGGCGTAATAACGGCGCATCTCCTCTAGAACAGACCCTGCTCTAGGAAAATTTCCCTGTTCATCTACTCGACTTTCCCAGTAGTATTCCCAGCGTTTATACTGTTTGATGCCCAAGCCTTTTTGGTAAGGTGTGTTGCCCATCTCTTGCTCGTAGGCGCGTTGGATGTCGTAGAAATTTAAATCCTGATTCTGAATCATGGTTCTCCAGTCATCTTGAGCGGAGAGCACGTGAATACAACAACTGGAAAAAATAAACAAAAGTAGAGTTGTGTTAAATAATTTCATAGAACAGTTAATCTGGTTGAGAAATTAATGCTTATATGTACATATATTCATAGGTAAGGCTTCGAGTGACAAGGAGGGGAGATGTCGGAAGTACAAACTAAATAAGGAAAGTAGAATTAGGATAGGAGCAACGCTACTATGCTGCCAAAAAGTTATCTTTTTCTGCCAAATAATGCTTTATCATACTAATTGTAGGTTAGTACTAACTAAAGATAACTTAAAAAGCGCCATTTTGCAACCTCAGCCAATAATGATTTGGCAGGGATAGCTTGCTCTCCTCTATTTTATGTTATTTCTGCTCCTTTTTACCCTATTTTTATTGGATTTGTAATAACGATTCAAAAAAGTAATTCTCAACAAATACACAAAGCAATTTGTATAGTATAGATAGAGGTAGAGCGAAATTTTGAAAAGCACTGCCCCCATACAACAAGTAACTGACAATCAAACAGTAGATATGGAAAAGGAGGGCAAAATAGTCAACGATCCCATTTATGGTCTAATCGAAATCCCTAGTGGATTAATCATGGCCTTGATTGAACATCCCTATTTTCAGCGCTTGCGCCGCATTATGCAGCTTGGTCTTACTCATTATGTCTATCCCGGTGCTACCCACAACCGTTTTCATCATTCTTTGGGGGCGATGTATTTGGTGCAAAAAGCCGTACAGACACTGCGCAAAAAAAACATTGCTATTAGTGAGGCCGAGGCCGAGGCAGTAACTATTGCTATTCTGTTACACGATATAGGCCACGGGCCGTTTTCACATTCCTTAGAACATTGTTTAATTGATGTGGTGCACGAAGAGTTGTCGGTGCAGATGATGTACCAGCTCAACGAGGAGTTTGACGGGCAGTTGACTATGGCCTTACAGATTTTTGAAGGCAGTTATCCCAAGCAGTTTTTACACCAATTGGTGTCGGGGCAGTTGGATATGGATAGAATGGATTATTTGACACGAGATAGCTTTTTTACAGGTGTCCGAGAGGGAAAAGTCGGTTACAATCGTTTGTTGAAATTATTGCATGTACATGAAGATCAGCTTGTTATTGAATTCAAAGGA
This sequence comes from uncultured Saprospiraceae bacterium, assembly GCA_963837355.1. Lineage (GTDB taxonomy): Bacteria > Bacteroidota > Bacteroidia > Chitinophagales > Saprospiraceae > Aureispira. Next base: position 46,998 of record CAWIMY010000007.1, read on the forward strand.
ATTTATTCCGTAGAAAACTTCCTAATTACTCGTCGTTTGATGTATTGGCAAGTATATTTGCATAAAAATGTTATTTGTGCGGGCGAAATGTTAGTGCAGCTTATGCGGCGCGCTCGTCAACTCCTAAAAGAAGGAGTAGATTTAGAGTTATCCGTACCATTGCGTTACTTTTTGAGTCAAGAATTGAATAAAAAGACCTTAAAAAAGCGAAGCAAGGAGATCCTAGACTACTTTTACCAACTAGATGACACCGATATTATGGCCGCTGTCAAAGGGTTTACCCGTAGCGAAGACCGTGTGTTGTCTTTTTTGGCGCAAGGACTGCTCGAACGGCAGTTGTTACATATTAACTTGAGGGATGAGCCTATGGCGGCCTCTACCATGCAACATATTCGGCAAACTTTAGCAGAGCAATTGCCTGACTGGACGACCGAAGAAATTAACTACTTAGTATTTGAAGGCCGAGAAGCCAACAAAGCTTATAAAAAGGGAAAAGAAGAAATTTTGATTCTGCTCAATACCAACCGTGCCCGTCCTATTTCTGAATGGCAGGAACACTGTATACAGAGCAAAGAAGTGGTCAAATACTTTACCTGTTACCCCAAATTAGTCAAACTACAGACCGCTACATTTGAAGCACTGTCTAATAATCTCTAATACTCCAAAATAAAAACAAATTATTAATAAACATTGTTTGCAATAAGAAGAGCGAACAATTACCATCTTTCGATATCACACTAAAATAAACGATCAATGAAAAAATCTAATCTCATCTTATTAGCAGCTACATTAACTGCGGCCTGTTTTAATACAGCTTTGGCACAGGATTACCCGCCAAATGCTGAACCAGGTAAATGTTATGCCCGCTGTATGATTCCAGACCAGTACGAAAACCTAACGGAGGAAGTATTGACCAAACAAGCAACACAGCGTTTAGAAATTATTCCCGCTCGTTTTGAGAATGCCGAAGAACGCGTAGAAGTAAAAGCTGCCGCGAGCCGCTTAGAAGTTATACCGGCCGTATACGAAACCGTAACAGAGCGCATCGAGGTAAAGCCCGCTACGTTTCGTCTAGAGCCTGTAGAAGCGGTTTACAAAACAGTAGAGAATCAAGTAATGGTTCGTCCAGAGGAAATCAAGTTGGTAGAAGTACCTGCTGAATACGAAACCGTTACGGAGCAAATCGAAGTTTCTCCTGCCTCTACCAAATGGGTAAAGCGCCAAGGCGATAAAAACTGTTTGTCACAAGATCCTGAAGATTGTCTAGTTTGGTGTTTGGTAGAAGTACCTGCCCGTTACGAGACATTGACAAAAACAGTCATGAAAACGCCTCCTACTACAAAAGAAATCGTGGTACCTGCTGAATACCGTACCAACACGGATCGCGTGGTAGAAACACCTCCTACTACTCGCCGTATCGAAATCCCTGCGGAGTACAAAACAGTAACAAAAACTGTTATGGTGAAGCCAGCAGAAACTAGAACAATCGACATTCCAGCAGAATTTAAAAACGTGAAAAAGACGGTTTTAGTAGCTCCAGCAGAAACTAAAATCACGGAAATTCCAGCCGAATATAGAACGGTCTCTAATCGCCGTTTGGTGAAAGCAGGTGGTTTCTCTGAATGGAGAGAAGTATTGTGCCAGAACAAAGTCAATGCAGTAAAAGTTAGAGAAATTCAAGCTGCTTTGAAAGCAAAAGGATACGATCCAGGACCAGTAGATAACGTAATGGGTTCTAAAACAAAAGAAGCCTTGGTTAAATTCCAAAAAGCAAACGGTTTGCCCATTGGCCAACTCGATTTTGAAACCTTGCGTGCCTTAGGTGTCAATTACTAGAGCATTTGGGCCAGTCCCCAAATCAAGAACAAGAAGACGAACTTTTTTAGGATTCTAGAACGACTCCTACTATTTAAAAAGACCTCTACACTGCTTTTTTGGGTGTAGAGGTCTTTTTTTGGAAAAGAAAGCTTAAATTAGAGCTATCATAAAAAATAGCGCTCCCCTTACCGCGCTGTATACCAACAGTGTCCTCTGCCTTTCACAAACGCTCCACAAGGGGGAAAGGCCTCTCAAGGGGAAGAAAGGTAGCCGTATAACAATAACCGACCATCAATAGAACGATTACCTGTTAATTAGAATTTAGATTACAAATTACTGAAAGACGCACCGTTATGAAAACAAAACTTGTACTGTGGGGCCATAAAGGCACAGAAGAAGTGCAGGAGAAAGTACTTTTGGCTTTAGAGCTTAATCCTGAAACAAACAAAGTAAAAACTTGGGTCTTTGAAGGAGCTGCTGCCTCAGAAGAATTCGCCAAAGAACTCCTCAATAAATGGCGTCAAGGCCAAGCCGTCGCCTTCCCTGAAGGGATAGAAGCTAGCGAAACCGCCTTATCTGCCAGTAGTAGCTTACTGCCCGAAGGGGTCAACGCCGATAAAGACGAGTTGTTGACGCGCACACAGACGGAGTGGATTTTCATGGTGTTGTCCACCAAATTGTACCAAACTTACCGAACAGAGTTAGAGGAGTTACAAGAAAAAGTAGACAGTCTAACAGGCTATTCCAAAGATGTTTGGAATACCATGAAGGAATTTTGGGACAAAGTACAGCAACAAGTCAATGAGCAGAACTTGTTCCGCGAACACATCAATACGCTAAGAGGCCGCACCAACGAGTTGTTTGCACAACTCAAAGCCATGCGCTCCAAAGAAGATAGCCAGTACGAAGAACAAGCCGAAGTTAGCTACCAAGAAATTGTCGATCAGTTAGTGCCCATCGAAGCGCAAATTGGCACCGAAAAAGCCGACTTGCAAAAGTTGTTCAATGCTCTCAAAGATTTGCAGCAACGCTTCAAAAATGCCACCCTCACCCGCAACCTGCGCTCCAAATTGTGGGACCGCATCGACACGGCGTTCAAAGAAGTCAAAAAACGCCGCTCGCCCAATAGTTCGCCCGAAGGTCGCTTGTCGCGCCGCATGGAAGGCCTGCAAATCGCTATTGACAAAATGGAACGCTCCATTGCTCGCGACAATAAAGAAATGGCCATTCAACAAGGCAAGCTCAATTCGGGAAGTGTCAGCCAGCTTGAAACCCAACTGCGCGAAGTACGCGCCAAGTTGATCAAAGAGCGCATTGACTCCAAGAACAGCAAATTGCAAGAGATGATCAACACGATGAAGGACTTGGAAAGCAAAGAGAAAAAGAACAATGCCCGTCGTGAACGCGAAGAAAAACGCCAAGCCGAGCAAGAGAAAAAACGCCAAGTACAAAAAGAGGCCGCCGAAAAACGAGCCGCTGCCAAGAAGGAACAAAAGGGCAAGGAAATCACCCCTGCTCCTAAGCCCGAAATAACAGAAGAAACGCCCCCAACGGCGCAAACGGCCAATCCCAACCCTGTGTTGGAGCAGGGCACGCCGCCCACTAGTGTGGCAACAGAAACACCTGTAGAGCCTACGGCACAAACTGCTGATCCAACGCCTACCGTAGAAAATATACCTGATGTTCCAATGTCCGATAACCAATTGGACGAAGAAGAATAAACGGTTAAGTGATACCATACCCTTATAATACTGCTCGGATTTAACGCCAAGCAGTATTTTTTTTGCTTTTTTTTAAGCGTCAACCACCAAAAGCAAAATAAGCCGCATCTATTCTATCAAAGCCGCTGCTGCCCCCTTTTTGTGCTAACACCAAACAACTTCTAAACCCGCGCAGTTACGGCCAAACGGTTACCCAATCCTTTTTAACGATCTTTTACAAAAAACAGCGAAAGCTGCTAAGGGCACTGCCATGCCTGTTTGCTAGGCGCGCTTGTAAAAAACAGACTAAAACAAGAACAGATGACTCACTTTATTTTTCTATCCGCCTTGATCTTGACAGGACAACAAGTCCTCCTTGGCTTGTTCGGTGTAGCTGCACTGCTAGGCGCTTTGGTGGTTGGTGTTAAATTATATTGGAAACAACACCACCTCGATTATCGCGAACAAGCGGAAAATTTGCCCACGCTAACTAAAAAATACCGCGCGGTAGATGTCTACCAACACAGCAGCAACATCAAACTCTTGAGTTTGGCCGCCTCCATTGGCTTAGTCTTAGTAGTTTTTGCTTGGACACCACTACAGCTATGAAGATCTATTTGCTGGTGATGGACTAGCCTTAGAAAACGCAGCACCCGATGTACCCGTGACTACCGATGCCCCACCACAAGCCTTGCCTCCCTTGCCCCCTACACCACCAGATCCAGTAGCTTACGAGGCCGTCGACAAGGAAATTCCTACCCCAGATCCCGCAACCTGTAGAACCCGATGTTTCTACCACCACGACAACAGGGCCAACCGACGGCAAAGCAGCGCCCCGTTTAGGCAGTATCAGCATTGAGCCAGAACCGACACCGCCCGAGCCCGAAGAGCTTCCGATTGACCAAATCATCAATGTCGCCGAGCAAATGCCGCGTTTCCCAGGCTGTGAGGCGATGGACGGCGATCACAAAGTCAAAAAAGCCTGTGCCGATCAAGCCATGCTAAAATATATTTATGACCACATCAACTATCCCGCCCAAGCCCGAGAAATTGGTATCGAAGGTATTGCGGTCATTAGCTTTGTCGTTGATAGAGCAGGAAAAATACAAGATATCAAGGTGTTGAGAGATCCAGGAGGCGGCCTAGGCAAAGAAGCCATTCGCATTGTAAAGATGATGAATCAGCTTCCTGAAGCATGGACACCAGGCAAACAGCGCGGCAGAACCGTCAAAGTACGCTACAATTTGCCCATTCGTTTTAAATTAAAATAATCCTACGTCATTGCTAGATAGTGTTTATTACCCATGTACGGCGCTCCTGTGGTAGGGAGCGCTGTTTTTATTTATTAATATGTAGTAGTGTTTTTATGAAAAAGGGAAATGCTACAGCTGCTTTTTTGCCTTGATTACTTTGTGAACGTGCAAGCTCGGTTATAAAAAAAGCTCTCTTTTTATCTCTATACAACCCGATTCGTAATACCCTCTAATATTTCACTAAATTTACACCACCCATTTAAATCAACAGAGATGGTTTTATTAAGAATCACAATGCTATTAATTGTTATGGCAACCATAGTCAGTGCTGCCCTTCCCAAAGCGCCCTTAGCACCTACAAGTACTGTAGAAAAAAATACCCCACCTCGCGATACCACTCCGCCTGCACCCCTTCCCAAAGAGGAGCCTGTTATGGTAATAGAACCTGAACCCGAGCCCGAACCCCTCAACATTACTACAGGTTTTACTGTGACCGAAGTCATGCCGCGCTTTCCAGGTTGCGAAGACAAAGAAGGGAACAACGAGAAAAAGACCTGTGCCGACCAAAAACTGATGCAGTACATCTACAGTAACTTACAATATCCTCCAGCTGCTAGAGCAAACGAGGTAGAAGGCATGGCCGTCATTAGTTTTAACATTACTACCGCAGGAAAAATAGAAGACGTCCGTATTTTGCGTGACCCAGGCCATGGGACGGGAGAAGAAGCGGCGCGTTTGGTGCGCAGCATGAACGACTTGCCCGAGCGGTGGACACCAGGTACCCAACGTGGAAAGCCCATAGCCGTTAGATACAATCTCCCCGTTCGCTTTAAGCTCAATTAAAAAATAGCCTATTTATGAATCATTTTTTTAGTAGATCAATGATCCCCGTTGTTGGTTGGTGTTTCCTACTTTTAGTAGGAACAACAGGCCATAGCAGTGCTCAAGTTTCGACACCCGTAGATACAGGAGCAGTCTACACCATTGTCGAAGAGATGCCGCGTTTCCCAGGTTGCGAAGACCTAGACGGCGACCACCGCGCCAAAAAAGCCTGTGCCGATCAAAAAATGCTAAAATACATCTACAACAATTGGGTCTTTCCAGACAGCGCGCGTAAAGCAGGTGTGTGCGAAATGGTGGTGGTAAGTTTTGTGATTGACGAAGCAGGGCATGTGACGGAAATCACCTTGCTGCGCAACCCAGGTTATGGGGTAGGAGAATCGGTAGCCGAACTCCTCCGCCGTATGAACGACCTCCCCGAGCGTTGGACACCAGGCCGACAACAGGGGCAAGCCGTAAAAGTGAAATACCACCTGCCTTTTCGTTATCATTTGCGTTAACAAAAAAAACCGAACCACGTAGTGGAGACGTATTATAATACGTCTCCACACCACCCCACAAACAAGAACAAAACACCCCTATTTACCAAAATAAACCGCCCCATTCACCGTATCGCGCTTGGCGCCTGTCACGGAACGCCAACTATTGGGCTGCCCCTCCAAGCGCAAAACCCCTAAAAGCGCCATCAACAACGCTTCTTTATAAGCCACCAATTCGTCCGAGGGGCGATGAATTTCTATGGGATAATAGCGTTCGCAATAGGCTTGTATGCTCTCCAACAAATGGTCATTAAAAACACCCCCCCCCGTAGCGAGAACGCGCAAGGGACGATCCGTCGCTAAGTTTTCTGTGGCAATAATTTGCTCCAATGCGTCGGCGATACACAGGGCAGTGTGTTCGCAAGCAGTAGCTAGTTTGTCTTGCCAAGTACCTGTGGCGGCTTTATAGAGAGGAAGGACTTCTTGCTGAATCCAGCCGTTGCCGAGCGATTTGGGGTAAGGCTGATGGTAGAAATCAAATTGCGCGGCTTGTTGAAACAGCTCAGGGAGTACGTTTCCTGCGCGTGCCCAAGCGCCGTTGGCATCATAAGGCGCGCCTAGTTCTTGCGCCAAGCCATTGAGGACTTGGTTGGCAGGGCAGCAATCAAACGCCACCCAACGCTTGTCCGTTACACGGGCTGAGACATTGGCAATGCCCCCTAAATTCAAATAAAAATCATAGCCGCCTAGCAAATGCTGCTCCACCAAAGGCGCGAGCGGTGCCCCTTCTCCGTCCAAGCGCTACATCCTGCGTTCTAAAATCACAAATAGTGGTATAGCCTGTTTGGGCGGCTAGTGCTGCCCCATCCCCAATTTGTACCGTCAAACGGCGACTTGGATCGTGAAAAATAGTATGTCCGTGGGAAGCGATGGCGTCCAGTTGGTCGATGGCTTGTTCTTGTAAAAACTGCTGTACCAATTCGGCTAGATAATGGCCAAAATAAGTATGTGTTTTGGCAAAAACCAAGGCATTTTGCTGCGGCAAATTTGCCAAACGCCGTTGCCACAAGTCAGAAAAAGGCAACGTAGCTGCCGCCAGAATATCCCAAGCAACCACACGGTTGTCTAGCCATTCCAAACGGCAATAGGCCAAATCCAAACCATCCAACGAACTGCCCGACATCAGGCCTAAAATATGATAAACCATACAGGAATAAATCTATAAACGCACGGCGTTTATAACCAGTATTAGTTGCTCGTGCTTCGCCAAAATAAGCAAAAACAACAAGGACGGCAAAGCCATATTGGCTAGCCGTAAGAAATAGTTAGCAACCACCTCGAATCGGTATTAGTTAAAGGCCATCCCAATGATTAAAATAAGGAAAAGAACGATGGGCAAAGCAAAGAGAACCAGCCCCAAAATCCACAGCCAAGTGACTGAAAAAAGCAGTCCTAATAGAACTAAAACACCTGTTGGAATCGCCCAAATTAACAGCAAAATTCCAAAAATTCCAATGGTTCCAGCCATATCAGGCCCTTCACAATGGATGCGTTGAGGGGGGCAGTTTTTTACAGTGGTAGTCTTAGCGGTTATGGTTGATAGCCTGTGTGTTGGTGGTCGAAAAGACCAGCGATTTTTATAGGGATATTTCTTGGATAATGCGGGCTTAGAGGGTGCAGGTACGGCTTCCGCCCAACTATTGGTCGGCAAAAAGAACGACAAAGGAAGCAGCAGCAAGAGCAGCTTGGGCAATATCCGCGCGTGGTAACTAGGAGTGGAGAACATAAGGGTGGGTTTAAGGAAAAGGAAATGTCTAGTTGGTTTCTACCTTAAACAGCGCAATAAACAGCAAAATAGCAATCAAGATCAAGCCAGGGAAAAGGGCGACAACAAGGCCCAAAACCCATAGAAATTGGAGACTCAAAGCAAGACCAAGAATAATAACAACGAGCCAACAAATCGCCCAAATCGCCCAGAGGAAGAGGAATATTTTTAAGAGTGCCATCCCTTTCGCCGTCGTTTGTTGGATTTTTTGGGGCGACGCTTTGCGCGCTAAGCGAACTGCTTTTTTAGGAATTGGATTCCACTTTTTGAAGCGCGGGCGGTGGTGCTTTTTTTGAAGTGCTTTTTTGGCAGGGGGAGCGGCAGGCACTGCTTCTGCCCAACTTGTTGTAGGAAGAAAAATTAAGCTACAGCTAATAAAAAAAAACAAGAAGAAACGGAGCGTAAAAAATGACATGGCAAAGTAGTTAATAGCTTAGAGGTAGAGGCCAATAGTTTTAGTAAATAAAGGAGGCCCTTATTCCTCCGTAGGATAGGGACGCAAATCTTTTTTGTAAGGCTTTCGAAACAATAGACCGAGGATTAAAATAAGTACAAAAACAATCGGAAACAAGGCTAGAATAAGCCCAATAATCCACAGAAAGGGAAGACTAAAAACGATTCCTAAAACAATCGGGATCGCCATAATTAACCACCAAATTCCCAAAATAAAAAGTGCCCAGCCCAATATACCAGCGCCATGGCTAGGCTTTGTCTGTTCTTGTTGCACTTTGTTTTGTGCTAAGGGTATCCGCTTCTCAAAAAAACGCCCGCCATAAGCATGTTTTTTCTTAACAACAGCGGATTGTTTAGATAGTTTTTTGGCTGGTGGTGGAGCGTAGAAAATGGCCGCTTGAAGGGGGGATAACAGGGCACAAAAGATACAACCTAATAACAATAAAGACCGATAGGGAGGAAAGAAAAGGCGCTGCATAAAAGGGGAGTTTAGCAATAACAAAGTTTGTTAGGTATAAAACGATAACCTACCGCCTGTTATTGTACCTCTATACCGTTGCCGAATAGGTAACCGGCAACAGTAAATGGAATTAAAGAGATAAATAAAAAATATAGGTGAATTGAATTTTTATTGAGTCAAGGGGATGTACTCCCTTTATGCCTAGAGCAATAAGAAAAAGTACCTGCTAAAACCTCAAAAATAGCGCTAAAAAAAGGCTCTTTTGGGATAGTTATTGCCTTAGTAGAACCAATCCTTGTTGTCAAATGTTGGGTTTGAAAAGTAAATGCAAGTCCTTTGGTAAAGTAAATTTAATTCATTTTTATAATTCCTGCCGCTCCTGGAAAATACTTTTATGAAACAAAACAAACAATGGTGCCACTCTGGAACAGAATGGGAAGCCGTGGTACAATATGCCCGTGCCGTACGCGTTGGTAATATAATCGAAGTATCTGGCACAACTGCTGTTGCAGGAAAAAACATCGTCGGAGAAGGTGATGTAGCCGAACAAACGCGTTATATTTTAGAGAAGATCGAAGAAGCGTTGCACCACTTGGGAACTACAAAAGAAGCCATTGTACGCACAAGAATGTATGTCACAGATATAAGTACTTGGGAAGCAATTGGTCGCGTTCATGCTGCTTTTTTCAAAGGTGTTCAACCTGCGGCAACAATGGTTCAAGTACAAGCCTTAATTGACCCTGCCTTGTTGATTGAAATAGAGGCTACTGCTATAATCGTGTCAGATTAAAGGGATATAGAACCCTAATTACAGTGCAATGACCGTATTATAGCTTCAGCGAATGTAAAATTCGTACCTTTTGAAGTATTAAAAAAGTAGCTGCCTTAGATTAAATTTAAATAAGGACGTGAATCTTTGAACTGACGTAAAAATGACAGCCCACCTCGCTTTTTTGCCGTATTTTTGATGTTGTAAGGATAGCACAAGGAATCTTCTTTTCTCCATAAAATACAGTAACAGCAAGTGTGTTGCTTATGATATAAAATAGCTGGTTGAAAGCCTACCTTTTACCCTGTCACATAACTGCTGTTTAGCCCTATGGTTATTTCTTAGCTGTAGCCTAGCAAGCGCGACAACCTGCTGTAATTCTAGTACCGTTAACGAACGTATTTTTCTTATACATGGATACACTTAGTAGTTATAAGATAATAACCATTACTCACAAGAGCACCGCTCTCAAAAATATTGGCAATTTTGTATTGCCTAATATGGATGACGAGAGCGCGTTGCAACAGCGACTAGAGCAAATTAAAAAAGCGCTTGAGTTGAAAGAACTGTTGTATCTAGCTACCTGCAACCGAGTCCTCTTTTTATTTACGACCCTACATTCCGTCGACGACCGTTTTGTACATGCCTTTGAAAATCTAGTTTATCCAGATTTGCCTGTCAAAACGAGTTTAAAAGCCTCTGCCAGTGTTTACTGTGGTAATGCCGCTATTACGCATCTTTTAGAAGTTGCCTCTTCTGTTGATTCTTTAGTCATTGGAGAGCGCGAAATCCTACGCCAATTGCGCCACGCTTACACGCGTTGTTGCCGACTTGGTGCAACAGGGGATTCTATCCGCATGGCGGTACAGCTCGCCGTAGAAACAGCCAAAAAAGTTTATTCCACTACTCGGATTGGCCAAAAAGCGGTTTCGGTCGTCTCCTTAGCCATTCGCCAATTGTTGGCCAAGAACCCGCCGCGCAATGCCCGAATTCTATTGGTTGGTGCAGGCCAAACCAATACCTTAGTTGGAAAATTCTTACTCAAATATGGGTTTGACAATTGCACCGTGTTCAACCGTTCTTTAGAAAACTCCCAAGCCTTGGGCAGTATGTTAAATGGGCCATGCCTATACGCTCGATGATTTAGCAACCTATGAGGAAGGTTTTGATATTATGATTGTCTGCACAGGCGCAACGGAACCTGTTATTCAACCCGCTTTGTACGAGCAGTTGCTCCAAGGTGATATTGATTGCAAATTACTCATCGATTTATCGATTCCTAATAACATAGAGCGTTCCATTTCCAAAAAATACCTTACGCACTACATCGAAATTGATGGCTTAAAAGAGTTGGTCAATGAAAATTTGGCATTTCGCGAACGCGAAGTGATTAATGTCCGCGCTATCATTGATGAGCGCGCCGCCGAATTTAGAAAAATTTACAAAGGACGCCAAGTAGAATTGGTCTTACGCGATTTGCCCACGCAGATCAAAGCCATTCGCCAACACGCCTTAACCTCCGTGTTCAAAAATGAAGTGTCGAACTTAGATGGCGAGGCACAAGACTTGATCGAGCGCATGATGCAATACATGGAAAAACGCTGCATTGCTATTCCTATGCAAGCTGCAAAAGAAGAGTTTGCAGGCGTTGTTTCTACCAAAAAATTACCTGTTACGGTAGCAGAGGAGTAAGTCACCTCACAAAAAAACGGGTAAGGTGGAAGTACAATTCCACCTTACCCGTTTTTTTTATTCCCACTCAATGGTAGCAGGTGGTTTAGAGGTGATGTCATACACAATGCGGTTGACATGCTCTACTTCATTGACAATTCGGTTAGAAATAATCTCCAAAGTCTCAAAAGGAATACGCGCCCAATCAGCCGTCATACCATCCAAACTGGTGACTCCTCTCAAACCTATGGTATAACTATAGGTACGCTCGTCGCCCATTACCCCTACAGTACGAATACCCGTCAAGACAGCAAAATATTGCCAAATCTCTTTGTCCAACCCCGCTTTGCGAATTTCCTCTCTATAAATCCAATCTGCTTCGCGCAAAATAGCCAACTTATCTTCGGTAATGTCTCCGATGATCCGAATCGCTAGGCCAGGGCCAGGAAAAGGTTGGCGATCCACCACATCCGAAGGCAATCCCAACTCGCGCCCAACAGCCCGTACTTCATCTTTAAACAAGTCGCGCAATGGCTCGATCAAGCCTGTAAAACTCATGTCTTCGGGCAATCCCCCGACATTGTGGTGGCTCTTGATGACCGCTGCGTGTTCACTACCGCTCTCAATTACATCAGGGTAAATGGTTCCCTGTACCAGTAGTTCAATGCCATCCAACTTTACCGCCTCTTTCTCAAAGACCCGAATGAAGGTTTCGCCAATATTTTTGCGTTTTAATTCAGGATCACTAATACCCGCTAGGCGCGACAAAAATAAGTCCTGTGCGTTGACGCGAATCAAGTTCAAATCAAAGCGCTCCGTAAAAACCTGCTCTACTAAATCGCCTTCATCTTTACGCAACAAACCATTGTCGACAAAAATACAGGTCAACTGATGCCCAACAGCTTTGTGTACCAACATGGCGGCCACGGACGAATCGACCCCGCCTGACAACGCACACAAGACTTTGCGATTCCCAATTTGGGCGCGTAAATCCTGAATGGTTTGCTCCACAAAATTGCTCATCACCCAATCGCCTGAACAAGCGCAAATGTTGTACAAAAAGTTATGCAACATTTGCTGTCCCTCAGGCGTATGTACGACCTCAGGGTGGTATTGAAACCCATAAATTTGTTGCTCGTCATTGGCAAAAGCTGCAATCGCACAATGGTTGGTTCGACCAATAATCTTATAATCCTCGTTGGGTAATGCTGTGATCTGATAAGTATGGCTCATCCAACAAACCGTCTTCTTAGAAACGGCTTCAAAAATGGGGTGAGCACCTGCTACTTCCAACTCTTTCTTACCGTATTCTCGCTGGGTAGAGGCTTCTAATTTTCCTCCCAAAACATGCGCGGTCAATTGCGCCCCGTAGCAGATTCCCAAAATAGGAATACCCAACTCAAACAAGGCTGGGTCAACGGTAGGGGCATTCTCTTCGTAGGCAATACTAGGGCCACCCGTAAAGATAATTCCCTTAGGATTTTTAGCTTTAATACTCTCCAAAGAAGCATGGTGGGGCAAGACCTCACAATATACTTTTGCCTCACGTACGCGTCTGGCAATGAGTTGGTTGTATTGGCCACCAAAATCTAAGACTAAAACAAGCTCGTGGTTATTCATGATAGGATAATCTAGTTAGTTGTAAATAGTAATAAGGCTGACCTAAGTTTAGCGGACGCTATAGTTAGGCGCTTCTTTGGTAATATAAATATCGTGTGGATGGCTTTCTTTTAATCCTGCGCCCGTAATCCGAATAAAGCGGGCCGTTTCGTGTAACGTGGCAATATCGGCCGCGCCACAATAGCCCATGCCTTGCTGCACGCCCCCAATTAATTGGAATAAGGTATCGGCCACTTCGCCCTTATAGGCTACTCTCCCTTCTACGCCTTCAGGAACTAGTTTTTTGGCTTCAGTTTTTCCCTCTTGGAAATAACGATCAGAGCTGCCTTTTTGCATGGCACCGATAGAGCCCATGCCGCGATAAACTTTGAATTTTCGACCTTGGTACAATTCCATCGCGCCAGGACTTTCCTCACAACCTGCCAAGATGCTGCCCATCATACAAGTATGTGCTCCTACGGCCAAGGCTTTAATCACATCGCCCGAGTACTTGAGTCCCCCGTCCGCGATGACAGGAACGCCGTAAGGCTTCGCCGCTTCTGCACAATCTTCTATGGCGGTAATTTGAGGCACACCAACCCCTGCTACGACACGAGTGGTACAAATAGAACCAGGGCCAATACCTACTTTAACCGCGTCTGCCCCTGCCTCAATGAGGGCGACGGTAGCTTCGGCAGTAGCGACATTACCTACAATAATATCTACTTGTGGGTAGGTAGCTTTTAAGCGTTTTAGTTGTTCAATAACGCCCTTAGAGTGACCGTGGGCAGTGTCTACCACCAATACATCAACGCCTGCTTCTACCAAGGCTTCTGTTCGTTCAGGGGTGTCTTTAGAGGTGCCAATAGCCGCCGCGACGAGCAAGCGCCCTTTGTCATCCTTGGCAGCATGGGGATATTGAATAGCTTTTTCAATATCCTTAATGGTAATCAAACCACCCAATTTAAAATCTTGGTCTACTAGGGGTAGTTTTTCTATTCTATGCTTTTGCAAAATAGCTTTGGAGGCTTCCAACGTCGTCCCAACGGGAGCAGTAACCAACCCTTCGCGGGTCATTACCTCGTCGATTTTGCGGTTGTGATTGGTTTCAAAACGCAAATCTCTATTGGTGAGAATACCGACTAAGGTACCTTTTTCATTGGTGATGGGCACCCCAGAAATTTTGTATTTGGCCATAAGCTCTTCGGCTTCGTACACGTAGTGATCGGCCGAAAGGTAGATGGGTTTAGAAATAACAAAGTTTTGAGAACGCTTGACCTTGATGACTTCCTCGGCCTGTTCTTGGATGGACATATTTTTGTGAATAACTCCAATACCACCATTTCTAGCCATCGCAATAGCCATAGCGGCCTCTGTAACAGTGTCCATACCTGCACTGATAAGCGGCATATTAAGCCAAATATTTTTGGTGAGGGGCGTGCGCAGCGAAGTTTGGTGCGGAAGCACTTCGGAATAGTTAGGAACTAAGAGTACGTCGTCGAAGGTGAGTCCTTCTTTTAGCAACTTTTTCATCGCAGAGGATTATGTGGTTTGGAAAAAATTGCAAGCAAAAGTAAGCGCTTATCGGCGGAATCCAAAATATACCCTTCTAAATCGGTCAATTTAATAGTTATTTAAGATACGGCACTTTTTTCTGACAAGGCGCAAAAGAATAAAACCCTCCTCCAGCATTCGTTTTCTACTAAAAATGCTACCTTTGCACTTTGATGGAGGAAGTATTACCGATAACAACAATCTATTTTCACGCTTTTTATCCTTTTAAACAATAAATGGCTAATCAAAAGAAAAGTGGCCTTGATATCGATCTTGGAAATCTCTGTTCCAAAGATGCCTTCGGCTGGGCAAAAAAAACCTTTCCAAACAGAGCCAACAAAGCAGGGGCAGCAGCCCTCAAAGTAGATGGCGGGTTCTCTAACCTCTTACAATTCGGCAAACAACGCATTGGCATCGCTTCCGACGGAATCGGTACCAAAATAGAATTAGCGGAGCGCACCAGAATTTACAATACCCTTGGTTTTGATTTGGTCGCTATGGTTGCCGATGACCTCGCTACCGCAGGATTTGAACCCACCAATATTTCCAATATCATAGACGTAGACCACCTCGACCGCGAAGTCATCAACAGCTTGATGCAAGGGTTGGCCGATGCTTGTGAGTACAGCGGCATCAGTATTTCTGGCGGCGAGATTGCCGAATTGGGCAACCGTATCAATGGCTACGGCGAAGGCATGCACTTCAACTGGTGTTCTACCGCTATTGGCATTCTTCCCGATAGCTTGGAGCAACCTTTTGATGGTACTGCTGTAAAAGCAGGCCACAAGGTCTTGGCGTTGCGCTCGCGCGGTTTTCGCAGCAATGGATTTTCCTTGGTACGCCGCTTGATGCAAGCGGCCTTTGGCGATGACTGGCACCAAGAACCTTATGAAGGGATCGAAACGTGGGGCGAAGCCTTGCTAACGCCTTCTCTCATTTATACCCCTCTTATTAATGCCTTGACACATAGAGGCATTGCCTTGTCGGGTATTGCCCACATTACAGGAGGAGGTATTGCCGACAATTTCCAGCGCGTACTCAAAGCCAATAACTTGGGCGCACAGCTCGACAACTTATTCGAACCGTTGCCCATTATGCAGCGCTTAATGGATTTAGGGAAAGTAGCGGCAGAAGATGCTTATCTCTATTGGAATATGGGGAATGGCATGTTGCTCGTAGCAGAAGAAGACCAAGTGGATAAGGTGTTGGCGTTGGGGGAGCAGTGTGGGTATCAACTACAAGTGGCTGGACACATCACTGCTGAAAAAGGCATCCGCTTGCACAGCAAAGACACCGTTTTGGACTACTTCCAATAAAATGAAACAGCAAAGGCGACCTTTCTAGGTGGTCTTTTTTTTATTAAACTTGTTTATAGAATCGCTATTATTTATCGGCCTTTGGTTCTTTGCAATAGGTAACTAGGTTTTTGAATCACCCATTTATTTGAACAAGGACGCTATCCTCAAAAGGTTAAGGGATAATATAATAGGCTTTTTTTAGTTGAAAATAGGTTTTGTTTTGAAGCTATTAAAAGGTACTTTAAGCAGGCAAAAATCAATTAAAACGAATAAGAGAAGGACAACAGATGGCTCAACTTTTACCTGTTTTGACAATAGGTAGGCAAAAATAAAAAGACCGTTGGTAGTGGTCAAGTAGCTAATAGTTCGTCCTAAGAGGGAAATGACCCGACTTATTTGTTCAACACGAGGATTACAAACAACCGCTTTATGAAAAAATACAGCTCCAAAATTATAGGCACTGGCTCGATATTACCCACCATCAAAAAGGCCAATGATGCCTTTTGGGGAAATACGTTCTTTAACAAGTCCAACGAGTTGATGACCAAAACTAACCCCGCTATTACTGCCAAATTTGAGGAAGTCGCAGGGATTGTAGAGCGCCGTGTAGCAGAACCAGGCATCAAAGCTTCTGATCTAGGGGCACAGGCCGCCCAACTCGCTATCGAAGATGCAGGCATTGACCCTGAAACCTTAGAATACATCATCGTAGCGCACAATTTTGGCGATGTCACTTCAGGAACCATCCAATCGGATTTGTTGCCTAACCTAGCTGCCAAAGTCAAACACAAACTAGGAATTAAAAACTCCCGTTGTGTCGCTTATGATATTTTATTTGGTTGCCCAAGTTGGGTACAAGCCTTTATTCAGGCCAACTATTACATCCAATCAGGCGACGTAAAGCGCGTGTTGGTGGTTGGAGCCGATACGGTTTCCCGAATGACCGATCCACACGATATTGACGGTATGTTATTTGCCGATGGCGGTGGCGCGGCTATTTTAGAAGCCGTAGAACAAGAGGAGGGCATGCCTAGTACGGGTCTGTTGTCCCACGTCACGGTTTCCGATAGTTTAGGCGAGGCCGATTATTTAAAAATGGGCGACTCGCTCAAACTCGAAACCCAAGGCCAATACATCCGTATGTACGGCAAGGGAGTATTTCGTTATGCCGTCACCAAAGTGCCTGACGCGATGAACGAATGCCTCGCCAAAGCAGGCTTAAAATTGGAAGATGTAGACAAATTTGTCATGCACCAAGCCAATATGAAAATGAATAAGATTATCCTTCGTCGTTTGTATGAGCTCAATGGATACAAAGATTATCCAGAAGAAATGATGCCTCTAGTTGTTCACAAACTAGGCAACAGCTCGGCGGCAACCGTACCAACCGTACTCGATTTGATTATGAAAGGAGTGATGGACGGACACAGCATTAACAAGGGCGACATTGTTATTTTTGCCTCCGTAGGAGCAGGAATGCACGCCAATTGTATCGTCTATCGCCACGCCTAAACCACCATATTGACCTTCATCAAAACACACCAACAGCAATGATGGCCTCTATCCAAGTTGTCTTAAAGCCAAACATTCGAGACACCAAAGGCGAGCAAGTTGCCCAAAAAGCAGCCCAGCAGCTCGACATTCAAACAGGCGCGGTCAAAACCGCCAAACGTTTTTCTATCCAATACGACAGCAGCCTAGAACAGCTACAAAGCTATGCCAACCGCTGTATTCGCGATGTCGTAACCGATGAAATTATTATCAATGATTGGCAACATCCCGAGGGCTATCAGTCGTTTATTGCTGTGGCACAATTGCCTGGCGTAACCGACGACGAAGGGATGTCCGCGCAAATGGCTTGGGCCGATTTTTTTAATACGAACGCTGATGTGCATACCCAGCGCATTTTTACCCAGCGGTTGTATTATCTAGAGAACAAACTTAGCAACGCGGAATTACAGCGGCTCGCCAAGCGACTCCTAGGTAACCCGCTCATCAACCACTTCACGTATGCACAAGCCGACAACGGCCAATGGGACATAGCCGCCTATGTGCCCGAAGTGCGTATGGAGGCCGACCGTACGGTAGAAACCGTCAACTTAGCGCTATCGGATGAAGCTTTATTGCAGCTTTCGCGTGAAAAAGTCTTGGCCTTAAACTTGGCGGAGATGAAAGCGATTGTCCAGCATTATCAAGCAAAAAGTACCCAAGATGCCCGCCAACAAGTCGGCTTAGGCAGTGATCCTACCGATTGCGAGCTAGAAATTTTAGGGCAAACGTGGTCAGAACACTGCAAACACAAGGAGTTCAACGCCATTATTCATTACAAAGATGAACAAACAGGCGAAGAGCGCACGATCAATTCCCTCTTCAAAACGTTCATCAAAGGCACGACCAGTAAAGTACAGGCAAGCCTAGAGGCCAATCAAAATGATTGGTTGGTGAAAGTCTTTTCGGACAATGCAGGTGTCGTCAAAGCAACCGACGACCAGTTATTTGTCTGGAAAGTAGAAACGCACAATTCTCCCTCGGCACTCGATCCTTATGGAGGAGCGATTACAGGGATTTTGGGCAACAACCGTGATCCAATGGCTACAGGAGTAGGCGGAGCGAAGCTCTTATTCAATACCAATGTCTTGTGTTTTGGTGATCCGAACTACGATAAACCGCTCTTAACGGGGCAACTGCATCCGCGCCAAATTATGGAAGGTGTGGTGGCAGGCATTGAGGATGGGGGCAACAAATCAGGTGTCCCCACTGTCAACGGTGCTGTAGTGTTTGATAACCGCTACAGCGGCAAACCCTTGGTTTATTGTGGCACAGGTGCCCTAATGCCTTATGATTACAAAGGCGCTCCCTCTTGGGAAAAGCCGATTGATGCAGGCGACCGCATTGTAGTCGCTGGTGGCCGCGTCGGCAAAGATGGCATCCACGGGGCTACTTTTTCGTCGATTGAAATTGACGAGCATTCGCCTTCTTCGGCGGTACAAATTGGTAGCCCGATCACCCAAAAGAAAGTCGCTGACTTTTTAGTACGCGCTTGTGTAGCGGGCTTGGTCAAATGTAGTACGGACAACGGCGCAGGGGGCTTGTCTTCTTCGATTGGCGAACTAGCCACTATTTCTGGGGGAGCTATTGTAGAATTAGAAAAAGTACCCTTAAAATATGCAGGCTTAAAACCTTGGGAAATTTTTGTATCCGAATCGCAGGAGCGGATGTCTCTGGTGATTGAGCCAAAGCACAGCAAAGCCTTGTTTGAATTGGCTGCCTTTATGGAAGTAGAATTGACCGACATTGGGCAGTTTACCGATTCAGGGTTCTTGGATGTGCGTTACGAAGACCAGCAAGTAGCTTACCTAGATATGGTATTCTTACACGAAGGCGATCCACAAAAAATCATGCACGCTGCTTGGACTAAACCCGAGCTGTCAGAGCCTGTTTTAGATAAGCAATTAGATTACAATAAATTACTCGTCCAATTGATGGGCAGCTTGAACATCTGTTCTCGCGCGTCTATTATTCGCCGTTATGACCACGAGGTCAAAGGCAAATCTATTGTTAAGCCCTTGATGGGTCCCGCAGGCAAAGCTCCCCAAGATGCGGCCGTGATGCGGTTTGGATTTGATAGTTTTGAAGGCGTGGCGGTTTCCAACGGTATTTTACCGCGTTATGGTGATATCGATGCCTACGAGATGTCAGCAGGAGCCTTTGATGAAGCGATTCGTCAAATTATTTCAGCGGGCGGTCGGTTGCCGAACAGCGAAGCAGGCGACGGCATTTTTTGGTCGGTCAATGACAATTTCTGTGTGCCCGATTCCGAATACCATCCCGAAAGTAATCCCGACGGAAAACAAAAACTAGCCAAGCTAGTGCAAATGTGCCAAGCGCTCTACGATATGGCGACCTTTTTCGATATTCCGCTCACCTCGGGCAAGGACAGTATGAAAAATGATTTCAAAGCCGACGGCCAAAAAATCTCTGTTCCTCCTACGATTCTCTATTCCATGACCGCCAAGATGAACGATGTGCGCCATGCGATAACGTCGGAATTCAAAGCGGCGGGCGATTTGATTTATCAATTGGGGGAGACCTACGATGAGTTAGGTGGTTCAGAACTATACAGCTTGTTCGATGAATTGGGTGCCAACGTCCCCAAAGTTAGAAAAGAATCCGCCAAGGAATTATACCAAAAAGTAATGCAGGCGAATACCAAGCAGCTAATTGCCTCTAGCCATGATTTATCTGATGGTGGGTTGGCCGTAGCGCTAACCGAGTCGGCTTTTGGTGGACAATTGGGCGCAGCGATTCGTGTAGATGCCTTGGGTGATTTATCCGCAACGGTTCAGTTGTTTTCCGAATCGCACTCGCGTTTTGTCGTGTCGGTAGCTCCCGAAAATCAAGCTGCCTTTGAAGCGATTTTCGGCAAGCGGGCTTTTTTATTAGGAAAAGTAACCGAGCAAGAACAACTTGTCATCCAAAAAGAAAAAGAAACCTTAGTGGAAGTAGCGACTAAGGAATTGCTAGACGCTTGGTCCGAAGGATTGATTTTATAAAACGCCCGCAAGGAGAAACAACACAGAACAATGAACACAGCAAACAGCAACAGCGCGCCGAGTGTGAAAGCGCTTATCATTACTGGATTTGGGATCAATTGCGAGGAAGAAATGGCCGCTGCCTACCGCATGGCAGGCGCGACGCCTCAAATCGTCCATCTAAACGCGCTCTTGACAGGGCGGGAATCCATCCACGACTATGATTTGCTTAACTTTCCTGGCGGGTTTTCGTTTGGAGATGACTTAGCATCGGGCAAAGTAGTTTCTAATAAAATAAAATACAAAAAGCTGCCTTCGGGTAAGGTCTTGATGGATGAAATCAAGGACTTTTTGGCAGCAGGCAAACACATCTTGGGGGTTTGTAATGGGTTCCAAATGTTGGTACGAATGGGCTTGTTGCCCAATACTAAGCGCCACGTGGAGGCTGAGGCTACCTTGGCACAAAACAACTCTGGTCATTTTGAGGATCGTTGGGTGTATTGCCAAGTCAATAACACCACCAAGACCCCTTTCTTAAAAGGCATTGAACGCATGGCGTTGCCCATTCGCCACGGCGAAGGCAAGTTGTTGTTCTTAAATAAAGCCGTAGAAACCGCTGTCGTAGAACAAGGCTTAAACTGCTTGACCTACTGCGATGCTGATGGAAAGGAAGTAAGTGCCTATCCTGCGAATCCAAACGGCAGTACGCTCAATTGTGCGGGGCTGAGTGATCCTTCTGGACAAGTGTTTGGGTTGATGCCCCACCCCGAAGCCTATTTGAGCTTATACAACCATCCAAATTGGGGGCAAATCAAACGGACACAACCGACACACGACGAAAAAGGCGAAGGGTTGCAAATTTTTACCAACATCGTGCAACACATCCGCAAACAAAAGCTACCTTTGTCCTCTCATTAAGGAGCGGCTATTTTTGCGTTTCCTTTATATCACTTTTACTTGAATGCTAACCAATGAAAACGGGCTTTCAGAGTACTTTTACTACAATACCACTTACTTACTCTTGTAACTTTGTTTACAAGGCCAATGGTTTAGGCCATCTAGAGCCTGCTTGGAAACTACCAAGCAGGCTCTAGTCATTGGTACAACACTCCTTCTCACCAACTATCTAAAAACAACGAACTAACATGGATCTTTTGGTTCCTATCCGACGGGCATTAATTAGCGTTTCTGACAAAACAGACGTGGTAGAACTAGCACAAACATTGCTAGCACAGGGCTGTGAAATTATTTCTACAGGAGGCACCCAGCGCCAATTACAGGCGGCAGGCATTGCCACCACCGATATCAGCACTGTAACGGGGAATCCTGAAGCTTTTGGTGGTCGTATGAAAACCATTTCCTTTAACATTGAATCGGCGCTTTTATTTGACCGCATCAAAGATGCCCAAGAAGCAGCAGACCTAAACATCCAAGCGATTGATTTGGTTGTTTGTAACTTGTATCCTTTTGAGCAAGTCTTGAAGCAAGGGGCAGGTTTTGAAACGCTGATTGAGAACATTGATATTGGTGGGCCAACAATGATTCGCGCGGCTGCCAAAAACTTCAAATACGTGACCACGGTTACGCAACCGAGTGATTATGCTGCATTGATGACGGAATTGCAACAGCAAAATGGCGCGACAAGTTACGCCTTTCGCAAACAGCTTATGACGCGCGCTTTCAACCACACGGCGGATTACGACGCGTTGATTGCTACCACGATGGACAAAGAACAAGAAGTGGAGTCGCTGCGCTTGCGTTTTGAGCAAGGAACAGGGTTGCGCTACGGCGAAAATAGCCACCAGAGCGCGCAATTTTACCGCCAAACGGGTATTGAACATTCTTTGTACGACATGGAGGTGCTGCACGGCAAAGCCTTGTCGTTTAATAATATTTTGGACATCAACGGAGCGCTTGAATCGATTCGCGAGGCAGAACGCCCTGCTTGTGCCGTCATCAAGCACAGCAATCCTTGTGGGTTGTGCGAAGGCGACCACCAAGCGGATTTACTGCGCTTGGCTTGGGCGGGAGATCCTATTTCTGCTTTTGGGTCGATCATTGCCTTTAATAGAAAAGTAACCTTAGAGACGGTGCAGTTTTTTGAATTGGATCATGCCGATAAGAGTCGCCGCAAGTTTGTGGAAGTGGTGGTGGCACCCGCTTTTACCGACGAAGCATTGGCCTATTTGCAGCAGCACAAGAATTTGCGCATTATTCAATTTGACGCGGCTGTATTAGACACGCCCAAAGATTACCGCTATCTTAATGGCAGTCTATTGGCACAAGATGCCGACAACCAGCTGCACGATAAATTAGACTTGGTAACGGAAATACCTGTGGTGATGAGTGTCGAGCAGGCCTTGATTGAATTTGGCTTGCGTGCGATCAAAACCATCAAATCCAATTCCATTGCCATTGTTCGCTTCAAAGATGGCTACGCGCAGTTGTTGGGCATGGGAGCAGGACAGCCCAACCGCTTAATTGCTACTAAATTGGCGATTGAAAAAAGCCGTGAGAACTTACAAAACGACTACACGGGCAAGGACTTTGAAAGCCATGTCGCACAAGAATTAAGTAAGGCTTGGTTAATTTCTGATGCCTTTTTTCCTTTTGCGGACAATATAGAATTGGCTGCTCAGGCAGGTATTCGCAAAGTGGTTCAACCAGGGGGCTCTATTCGCGACAAGTCTGTTATTAAGGCTTGTAACGAGCTGGGCGTATCGATGGTCTTCACAGGCATCCGCCACTTTAAACACTAATCTTAAACGGTCTAAAATAAGAACAACTATGGACTGCTTAACCAGTTTTGATTCTCCCGAATTGACTACCTTGCACAGAGGTAAAGTGCGCGACAGTATTCGCATCGATGACAAGCGCCGCTTGATTGTCGTAACGGATCGGTTATCTGCGTTCAATAAAGTCTTAGAAACACCTATTCCGAAGTAAAGGTGCGGTCTTAAATGGCATCGCTAATTTTTGGTTTGCTCAAACAACTTCTATTATTGACAACCATATCATTGAGCAAATTGACCCTTGTGCTACGATTGTCAAAGAAGCCCAGCCGATTCGGGTAGAAATGGTTGTGCGCGGCTATTTGACGGGCTCGATGTGGCGTGGCTATGAAGCAGGCGAGCGCCATTTTAGTGGCGTGACGGTAGGCGAGGGGTTGACTCGTAATCAAGCCTTTGAGCAGCCGATTTTGACACCAACTACGAAAGATAAAGATGATACGGCCATTGATGAAGAAGGTATTGTTGCCGCTGGCTTGGTAGATCGGGCGATTTATGCACAGATGAAGGAGAAGGCTTTGGCGTTGTTTGCTTTTGGTAGCCAATTTTTGAAGGCGCGGGGGATTATTCTAGTCGATACCAAGTACGAATTTGGGTTGCTAGATGGCCAATTGATTATCATTGATGAAATGCACACGCCTGATTCTTCGCGTTTTTGGAATGCCGCAGATTATGCTGAAAATCCCGCCAACGCCGAGCAAATCGATAAGGAATTTGTCCGTCAATGGATGTTGCGCAATAAGAAGGGTGGCGAAGTGCCCAGCAGTTTGCCACCCGCTGTCATCGAAGAGACTAGCCGCCGCTACCAAGAAATCTATCAACGCATTGTAGGCCAAGTTTTGGAATTGCCCGATATGCCCAGCAAGGAGCGTTTGCGCCAAAACCTAACCCAACACGGGTTAATCACGTAAAAAGGTATCGTATTCGTTCGTTTTGAATTGTTGGATTGCGTCAATTGCAATTGCGCCCAACAATCAATCAATCAATCAATCGAATCAATCAACGAACGAATCAAACGAACGAATCAAACGAACGAATCAAACGAACGAATCAAACGAACGAATCAACGAACGAATCAAACGAACGAATCAAACGAACGAATCAACGAACGAATCAACGAACGAATCAAACGAACGAATCAACGAACGAATCAACCAATCAACCATACCATTATGATTACGGATGCTATATCCCCCTTAGATGGGCGTTACGCTGGAAAATTGATTCCCCACCGCGCTTATTTTTCTGAAAAAGGTTTGATGTATTACCGCTGCAAAGTGGAATTGCTCTACGTCTTGGCTCTCGACAAAACCGACTTGTTTGCGCCGTTAAATGCGACGGAAAAAGCCAATATTCAAGACTGTATGGATAATTTTACGGAGGCAGATTATGTGCGCATCAAGGAAATTGAAAGCGTGACCAACCACGATGTGAAAGCCTGCGAAATCTTTTTGCGGGAGCGCACCGAGTTGCGCGATGTGAACATGCTGCACTTTGCATTAACGTCGGAAGATGCCAATAACTTGGCGTACACGTTTATGCTCAAAGACTACTTGGAGGAGCAGCATTTGCCGCAAATGGAAGCCTTGCTCACCAAGCTGATGGACTTAGCCGAGCAGTGGAAAACGATTCCTTTTCCTTGCCGTACCCACGGCCAAAAAGCCTCTCCTAGTACCGCAGGAAAGGAAATAGCGGTTTTTGTCAATCGCATTACGCGGATTTATAAAGAATTGAAAAGCTTTACTTTTTTGGGGAAGATCAATGGCGCGGTAGGCAATTACTCGGCCATGTTAGCGGCTTTTCCCGATTTTGATTGGTTGGGCTTTGCGCATGATTTTTTGCAAGAACAAGGGCTTTCGCCAAACATTGCAACGACGCAAATTGAAGACCACGACACGTGGGCCACCTACTTCAATTGGACGCGCCAAATCAATAACATCTTGATGGACTTGGATGTAGATTGTTGGTTGTATATTTCTAAGGATTTGTTTTCTGAAAAAGTAAAAGAGGGCGAAGTAGGTTCGTCTACCATGCCTCACAAAGTGAATCCAATCAATTTTGAGAATAGCGAAGGGAATTTGATGTTGTCGAACTCTATGCTAACCTTGTTGTCGGATAAATTATGCCGCTCCAGAATGCAGCGCGATTTGTCGGATTCTACTGTCCAGCGCAATATGGGATCAGCGTTGTGCTACGCTTCTTTGGGCGTGACAGAGTGCTTGCGTGGATTGAATAAATTGACCATCAACGAACACAATTGCCGCGCAGAATTGGACGACAGCCCTGAGCTATTGGCAGAGCCGATTCAAACCATTCTAAAAATCGTTGGCGTAGACGATCCTTATACCTTGCTCAAAAAAGTATCGCGCGGTCAAAAGCCCACCCGTGAAATGCTCTTAGAATTGGTTGATAGTTTGGACATTGATGCCGCGATTAAACAACGCATTCACCAACTACATACGGTGGATTATATTGGGGACGCGGTCAGAATTTGCGACCTCACCTTGGAAACCGCGCGCGCGGCGATGGTCTAGCAAGGCTTTGTTTACAGAATTATAAGAACCACAACAGATGAAAATAGCAATTATAGGCTCAGGGGGTAGAGAACACGCGTTGTCTTGGAAATTGGCGCAAAGCTTAGGGCAAGACGCGGTCTATACCCTGCCGGGTAACGACGGCATTCCCCATAGTTACCCCATGGATATATTGGATTTTGAAGCGATCGAGCAGTTTTGTCGAGCCAATGCCATTACCTATATTTTTGTAGGCCCAGAAGTACCTTTGGCCGCAGGAATTGTCGACTTTTTTAAAGGGAAGTCGATTCAGGTGTTAGGCCCTAGCCAACAAGCGGCGCAATTGGAGGGCTCGAAGATTTTTTCTAAGCAGTTTATGGAGCGCTATGGCGTTGCAACGGCGGCTTTTGAAGCGTTTGAAACGGTGACTGCGGCGGAGGAAACCGTCCGTCGTAAGCAAGGCAATTTGGTCATTAAATATAGTGGCTTGGCGGCAGGAAAAGGGGTTTTCGTTTGCGACAACGAAGAAGAAGCTTTTGCGGCCTTGGATGATTTGCGCAAGCAGTACAGCGAACAGTGTTCGTTTTTGATTGAAGACAAAATAGAAGGCGATGAACTATCGCTCATCGGTTTTACAGATGGGCAGAGCATTCGCTTGCTGTTGCCGTCGCAAGACCACAAACAACTGTTGGACGGTGACAAAGGCCCCAACACGGGCGGCATGGGTGCGTTTTGTCCTGTGCCTTTTTGGAACGCCGATTTAGCGGAAGCGATTGAAGAAAAAATCATTGCCCCTACGTTGCGAGGTATTCAGGCCGAGGAGATGGATTATAAGGGCGTTATTTATTTTGGAATTATGTTGGGAAAGAACGGTCCTGAGTTGTTAGAATACAACGTGCGATTTGGCGATCCTGAAACCGAGGTCTTGTTACCCGCTCTGAAGAGCGACTTGGCCGACATTGTCCGTGCTTGTTTGGAGGGGCGGTTGTCCGAGCTCACTTTGGAATTTAAGGAGGGGTATTTTGTGGATGTGGTACAGGTCTCAGGGGGGTACCCCAAGAGTTACGAAAAGGGCTTTCCGATTCGGGGCTTGGAGCAGGCCAGCGAAACCGCCTTGGTTTTTCAGGCGGGTACACGCTTGATCGACGGGCAACTGTGTAACAATGGTGGGCGCGTGCTCAATATTGTGGCGCAGGGCACGACGTTGCAAGAAGCTATTGATAATGTTTACCGCGCTTGTGAACAAGTAGAATTTGAGGGTTGTTTTTATAGAAAAGATATTGGACAACGCGTCCACAAAGGTCTTTATTTATAGTCCTTTTCATAGTATAATAATAAAAACATGAAACAGAAAATAGCTATTTTTATTTCGGGAAGAGGCAGCAATATGAAGGCTCTTTTGGAGGCTTGTGACACAGGGATTTTGAAAGATTTGGCGGAAGTGGTGTTGGTGTTTTCTAATCAACCCAAAGCGGCGGGTTTGGAAACGGCTAGAGCCGTAGGTATTCCGACTAAAGCCCTGCCCTCCAAAGGGAAACGAAGAGAAGATTTTGACAGTTCTGTCTTAGAGTTGTTGCAGCCTTATCGGCCAAATTATATTATTCTAGCAGGCTATATGCAAATTTTATCGCCTGTATTGATCGAGGCATACATGGGGCATATTATCAACATCCACCCTGCCGATACACGGGTACATCAAGGGTTGAAGGCGTATGAATGGGCATTAGATGAGAAATTAGAGATGACGCATATCACCGTACATTATGTGGATGAGGGCGTCGATACAGGGCGGATTATTGCTCAATATCCTGTAAATTTGAAAGGGACGACAACCTTGCAGGAAATACAACAACGCGGTTTGGCGGTAGAACACGCCAATTACAGCCGTGCCATAAAACTTGTCCTAGAAAGTGACCTCAAACGGCGACAGTCGTAATAAGGTTGCTACTATTTTAATCATTTAGGAGCCGTTGGGCTTTATGTAGTGCTAATCATAACGTTATGTGTGGAATTGTAGGTTTTGTAGGACGGGAAAAAATTGTGTACGATTTGATGATGGGCTTAACGGCACTCCAACATCGTGGACAAGATGCGGCAGGTATTACTACCTTCAAAAAATTGTTTCATGAAAAAAAAGGCTTGGGCTTGGTCAACAATGTGTTTGAAGAAAAGCACTTGGAGCGCTTGATGGGTGATATTGGCATTGGCCACGTACGCTATACTACCCACGGGTCTAATGAATTGAAAAATGCGCAGCCTATTGGCACCAACTATCCTTTTGGGATTTCAATGGCGCACAATGGCAATGTGACCAATTTTGAGGAGATCAGTGAGCGCTTGTACCGCGAGTATCATATCTTACCCAATACGACCAACGATTTGGAGTTGATTCTCTATACGTTTGTGTCCGAATTGCGCGCCTCGAAAGACTTGGGAAATGTTAGCCCTGAAGATATTTTTGATGCGGTCGAAGCTACGCAAAA
This sequence comes from uncultured Saprospiraceae bacterium, assembly GCA_963837355.1. Classification (GTDB taxonomy): domain Bacteria; phylum Bacteroidota; class Bacteroidia; order Chitinophagales; family Saprospiraceae; genus Aureispira. The sequence goes on from CAWIMY010000007.1 coordinate 75,034, forward strand.
AAGCGTTCAAGGAGCCTATTCGGTGGTGTCGATCATTGCCAACCACGGCTTGCTGGCTTTCTGTGATCCCAACGGCATCCGCCCGCTTATCTTAGGTAAAAAGGAAACTGACGAAGGGGTGGTTTATGGAATTGCTTCCGAGACGGTTTGTTTTGACCACTTGGGGTATGAAGTGGTACGGGATTTAGCGCCCGGCGAGATGATTTTTATTGATAAAGACAAGACGGTACACAGTCGCCACGGGTACCGCATTGCCCAGCGTTTTTGTGTGTTTGAATTCATTTACTTTGCTCGCGAAGATTCTTATTTGCACACGCGTTTGGTAGCGGGGCAACGTGTAAAAATGGGGCGACAGCTCGCTAAGAAGGTACGGGCTGCGGGATTAGAACCTGATATTGTGATTGACGTACCCACTTCGGGCTATTTTGCAGCCTCGGGCTTGGCCGAAGAACTTGGCATTCCACACCGTCGTGGCTTGGTCAAAAGCAACTACATTGGTCGTAGTTTTATCTCGTCCAAACAATCGGAACGCGAAGATATTGTTAAGCGAAAACTGAATCCTATTGCTAAAACCGTAGAAGGCAAAAAAGTAGCTGTGGTAGATGATTCTATTGTTCGGGGGACTACTTCTAAGCGTATTGTGCAAATTTTGAGGGAAGCAGGCGCCGCCGAAATTTATTTCATCTCTGCTGCCCCACCGCTCCTGCACCCCTGCATTTACGGTATTGATATGTCAGTAACGACGGAGCTCATTGCCGCGAATCGCACCACAGAAGACATTCGCAATTACATTGGAGCGGACGCGTTGGTGTACCAGTCGTTGGAAGATTTGAAAGAACAATTTGACGCTATGGGCTTGAATACTTGCATGGCGTGCTTGTCGGGAGATTATCCAACGCCTAACGCGAAATTGGCGTTGCAACAAATTGAGCAAGAGCGCCGCGCGGCGAAAGCAGATCAGTATTAGCCGTTGTCGTTTAAGACGGCGTTTCTAAAGCAGGGAGTTCGTACATTTTTCGGTGGCGATTGATGACATCGGTCATTACCGTTTTGAGTTCTTCCCAAGTGGTGGAGCGATCAAATGCCCCTTGTGCCGCCCGCTTTTCTAGTTCTTCTAGTAAGAATTGGCTTTTGTATTTGATGTTTTCAGCAATGGGATGGCTACGGTTGTTATCCGTAATATCGCGGGTTAGTTCTAAGGCATAATGCAAATAACGAAATGCTTTGTCGTAGTCGTTGGTGACAAAGAATTCGCGCTCGGCTAGTTTGAGGTAAGATTGTGGGTTGAGGTAATTGAATGCCGCTGCTTCGTGGTACAAAAGCGCTTGCTCCATTTGCCGCTCATTGGCGTAAGCATTGGCCAAATAATAGAGGCCAAAGGAGGCTTCGTGTAGGGCTTGTGGCTGGGAGCTGAGCTGGTTTTGCAACTCCTCGACAGACAGTGCTTGAAAACGTTCAAAGAGCTGCAAGTAGTCTTGGCGATCCAAATTGGGCGTTACCGAAAGGCCTAATTGATTGTATGGATTGCTGCGCAATTCGTCTAGCGAATAGATCTTTTCAGATTGGCAGGCAGTCAGTAAGAACAAGAGGCAGGCAAGTGAACTAAATGATACGCGCATGGTTGTATTATTTTAGGTGAATGGCCAAGCAAAAAAGGCCTTTTTGTTGTAGCTTAGAGGAGCGAAGAAGTCAGGGGAGTGTTTTATTTTTATAGTCCCTTCTACCAACGATTTTTTAAGAACGCCTAATATAGGTAATCCGTTAAGATAATTGGCCGCCCCTTTATGAATTCTTTTGATGCTACTCTTCTTCAAAAAGCTCGCTGAGCTTAGTTAGATAACGCTAAATAAAGGGATTCAATTTTATTAGAGTAAAAAAACCTTGTTATCTTTAGTCCGCCCTAAGGTGGGCAGAAGAAACCATTTACAGAGAAATTGTTACCGAACAATTTCGTGGAACATCTTACAACTCCCAAAAAAACAATTACAATGGCAGATATAGTACGCATGCCCGCATTAAGCGATACCATGGAGGAAGGCACCTTAGTAGCTTGGCACAAGAGTGTCGGCGATGCCGTGGAGTCTGGTGAATTACTAGCAGAAATTGAAACCGATAAAGCGGTAATGGAATTCCAAAGCTTTTATGATGGGGTGTTGCTCCACATTGGAGTAGAAGAGGGGAGTGCGGTACCCGTTGATGCTGTGATTGCCGTAATTGGGCAAGAAGGAGAGGACTACAAAGCTGCTTTGGCGGCTGAGAACGATGGCAATGCTGCTCCTAAAGACAACAGCACCGACGAGAAAAAAGAAGCGCCAGCTCCTGAAAAGGAAGAACAGCCTTCGGAAGAAACCTTACAAAAGGTGGCTGAACCCTTGCAAGAATACCAAGCCAAACACGATATTGAAATGAACGCTTCTGCTTCAGATGATGGCCGTGTCAAAGCTTCTCCGTTAGCGAAAGCAATGGCAAAAGAAGAAGGCATCGAGCTTGGTCAAGTAAAAGGCAGTGGCGATGATGGCCGTATCGTAAAACGCGATATTGAGGACTATCTAAAACAACCGAAAAAGCAAACCGCTCCAGCGGCAACGCCATCCAACAACACCAGCAATCAACCCGTTAATTTACCCCAACCACAAGGCGAATACGAGGACACAAAGGTCAGCCAAATGCGCAAAGTAATCGCGCGTCGTTTGGGAGAGAGCAAATACTCTGCGCCGCATTTCTATCTAACGATGGAAATCAACATGGATAAGTTGATGCAAACTCGCAAACAAATCAATGGCTTGTCCGACACTAAAATCTCTTTCAACGATTTTGTCGTAAAAGCAGCGGCCAAAGCCTTGAAAGAACACAAAAATATCAATGCCGCTTGGCAAGGCGATACGATTCGCACCTTCAACTATGTTAACATGGGCGTCGCGGTAGCGATTGACGAAGGGTTAGTAGTACCTGTTGTTCGCAACGCGGATACAAAGTCTTTGTCTCAAATTGCGACCGAAATTCGCGATTTGGCAGGTAAAGCCCGTGACCGAAAATTGACTCCCGAACAAATGACGGGCAATACCTTTACGATCTCTAACTTAGGGATGTTTGGTATTGACGAGTTTACCGCAATTATCAATTCGCCCGATGCCTGTATCTTGGCAGTCGGAGCGATTAAGCCCCGCTTGGTCATGGACAACGGTGAAGTCAAAGAATCGAACTTCATGAAAGTGACGCTTTCTTGTGACCACCGTGTGGTGGACGGCGCGTCAGGAGCAAAGTTTTTGCAGACGCTACAAGCGATTTTGGAAGAGCCGATGCGCTTGATTATCTAAGGAAAAAACGTGTTTTATATACCGTATCAAGCAGCGTTCTTGAAAAAGGGCGCTGTTTTTTTTTTGCAATTCCAACTAATTGTCGTTTTTTATAGTCTTTATTAGTACCCCCACGTTACTTTCAACCCCTTGTTATGTTGTTCAAAAAAAGAACACTAGTGCTACTTGCATTGGTGGTAGGCAGTTTGTTAGCTTGCAAAAAAAACGATCCTATTTCTCCGACTCCAACTCCTGTTGTAGTCTCTCCCGTCGACTCTTCTTCTCCCTACGAATCGTTGGAAGGGTATTTTTATGTCGAACGAATAGGGAGCAGTCTTTATTCTAGTTCTTCGGGGTATTTTAATACCTATGACACCGCTGATCTGTTTCTGGAAACGCGCGTGGTAGATGACAGCTTAGTCATCTTAGATTGGCGGCTTCCGATTGATTCTGTAGGACAGCGAGTATTTACGTTTTCCGCTACGTATTTGTCCCGATTGCACACCACAACGGTCTACTTCAATAGTGATTACAGCTACCTTGAAGTGAATTATGACAATGGCTATGTCGCAGGACAGAGCCGCAAAGCCGCCAGCTTCAAAGGAAATAGAGCGCTCAAGGGGCGACTGCCCAACAGTGGTTCGCTCTATACGTTAGCGGTAACGCGCAAGAATACAACCACGAATATAGACACCCAATACACGGGAGATATCGTCATCGAACACCGTTCTGGTTCTGCTTTGACTATGGGCGATAAAGGATCGACTATATTGGAGTTGGATGGGGAACCCTTTAGTGTAGGTACTTTCTTTACCCATTACCAAGAGCGAAAAGACCATTCGACTAGAGAGGGATATATCAAACACTATTGGAAAAATGATAGCTTTTCTATGGAAAAACTTGCGATAGAGTATAACAATCTCGGAGGTTCTCCTACGACTCCAGATACGACCTATCATTACTTCCGTGGGCGTAAGAGATAGAAGTTCTTATGGATTGGGTTAGTAAGAGCGTGCCGTCTATCCCTTTTAGAGGAGAGCGAGAGGAGAGCGGGAGAAGAGCATCAGAGAAGATAGCGCGTTTTACAATAGGTAACCCCCAAAAAAAAGCCGTTCCGACTAGGTCGAAACGGCTTTTACTATTTTATAACTAGTGACTAGGTAGGACTAGTTGATGTCCCACCATAGTTTAGTATCTAAGGCATCAGGGCCACCCAATAAGGCAACACCAGCAGCGTATTGCTCGCCGTTTAGTGTTTGCTCATCTGTGGGGTAAAGCATACGGTTAGGAATGCCAACACCATCCAAAGGACCACCAGCAGGCGTTTGTAGAATACCGAAGTCTAATCTTCTGTACTCTGCCCATCCTTGGATTCCTTGCATGTAAAGAGCAATCCATTTTTGACGACCGATTACTTCTCTCCAAGTTTCTGTCGCTGTCAAGGTAGTATAGTCTACTTCAGGTTGAGCGATGTAAGCAGCAATATCAGCAGCGGTTAAAGTACCCGCGTTATCCCAATAAAGCATAGACGCTTCGATACCGTTGTTGTAGTGTACCGCAGCGGCACCAGCACCAGCAAATCCACGCTCTGCAGCTTCTGCTAGCAAGAATTCAACTTGTGCATAGTCCATGTAGATACCAGGAGCAGTTTCTGCTATTACTTGTGGGTTTCTTTGAGAAATGTCCGCATCTAATGTCAACGCAGCATCGGCCTCTGTCAAACCGTAAACTTCTCCTACAAAGGTACCTGTAGAAACAGCAGGCGAGTAGTAAAAACCAATACGGGGGTCACCCAAACGATCCAATTCGTCAACCATTGTGCTAGAAGCTGCAAAGTCATTACGAGTTTTGTAATCTTCTGCTAAAGGGTTGTTGTTTGGAGCGCCGTTCATGTACATGAACAAAGCGTTGTCATCGTTAGAAGTCATTACACCAGCAGCAATGGCTTCAGCGACAGCTGCACCAGCTTCTGCCGTTTTAACATCAGCCATACGCATCGCAACGCGCATTTTTAGAGAGTTGGCAAATTTCTGCCATTTAGAGATGTTACCATTGTAGATCATATCTCCTTTTACCGAGTTATCGCTATTGTCGAAGTTGCTAATCGCATCGTTCAACATATCAATCATACCCAAGTAAATGTCTTCCTGAGCATCGTAAGCAGGAAAAGGAAAATCAGCTCCTTGTAGTGCTTCAGAGAAAGGAATAGGTCCCCAAGAGTCAGTCATATTTTGGTACAACCAAACTTGTAGTGTTTTCGCGATCGCGATTTGGTTTTCTGGCTTACCGAATCCTTCGTAATCACCAGGTGTGTTGGTGTTTAGACGAATGATTTCTTCCAAATCCTGCAAAGAGCGGGTGTAGAAGAACGCCCAGTAGTTGTTGGTAATACCAACACGTAAGGCATATCTAGATTCTGCACTGTACTGGTTAGAAGCCCAGTATTGCGCCAATTGGTTGCCACGACGGCCATTGAACCACTCATCCCAAGTATAGTCCATCATTGACTTTTGAGCGTTGGTCAAAAGAAAAGAAGTGGCCGTAGTGGTAGAGTTGTTAGGGTCAGTATTGACCACGTCGAAGCGCTTTTGGCAAGCCGTAAAGACCATTCCAAAAACAGCGCACAATAGCGCATACTTCATAACTTTATTTAAATGAATTTTCATGTCAATTCGTTAATTTTACGTTGGTAATGATTAGAATTTCAAGTTTAGGTTCAATCCAATAGAACGCTCTGTTGGCAATTGACCACCTTCAAAACCTTGTACGTTTCCAGAGTTTACTGCTGCTTCAGGATCAATGTTTGGAACATTTTTGTGAAGGATAGCAATATTTCTAGCAACTACATTAAGAGATACATCTCTAAAAGGAGTTTTACCAAAGATTTTGTCAGGGAAAGTATAACCCAAACGCGCTTCTCTGAATTTGATGAAACTAGCATCGTAGATATCAGCAGCATTAACTACATACCCTTGGTTCAAGAAGAAGTGATCTTGAGCACCAATCGTTACATCATTCGGTTGACCAGTACTAGTCCATTCGCCGTTTGCATCTTGTGTAGCAGATACCCCGTCAACAACAATACCATCTTCGCGGATGCTACCTTCAGCGGTTACGTCCAATACACCAGAGTATTTACCCCACATGTTAGACAAAGAGAAGATGCTACCACCAGCTTGGAAATCAAACAATAGGTACAAAGACACGCCTTTGTAAGACAAAGTAGTAGAAACACCACCAGTGAAGTCAGCCAATACAGAACCCAAAGGCTTCGCATCAGAAACAACATAAGCACCGCTACCGTCCACTAGTTTGTTACCAGCGTCGTCGTATACGTAATCTGTACCTACAAAAGTACCGTAAGTTTCGCCAACTCTAGCTTCAAGTGCAACACCGAATAGAGAAGACAAACGCAAGTTATCTACCCCTTCTGTTAAGGCCAATACTTGGTTATCATTCTTAGCAAAGTTGAATCCTAAGTCCCAACGGAAACCGCTGTTCGTTTTGATAGGAGTCGCATAAGCAGAAATCTCGATACCGTAGTTCAATACGTTACCTGCATTCAATACACGAGAAGTGTAGCCTGTAGCAGGAGACTGAGAAACGTTAAAGATCAAATCTTTTGTTACTTGATTGTAGTAAGTAATGTCTAAACCTAAACGGTCATTGAAGAAGCGCAAATCCAAACCAGTTTCAAAAGCAGTCGTGCTTTCAGGACGTAGATCAGCATTTTTCAAAGAGTTTGTAACCGTAGTAGCACCATTGCTACCGAAGCTAGGATTCGTAATGTACGTGTTAAACAAGTTGTAGGGGTTAGTACCACTACCAGCCAAACCGTAAGATACTCTCAATTTACCGAACGAGAAGATGTCGTTTTGTGGCAATAATTCAGAGAAAACAAAACTAGCACCTACAGAGTAGTAGGGGTAAACGTTTGCACCAGCAGGAAGCGTAGAGTTCGCATCAATACGACCACTCAAATCCAAGTACAAAAAGTCTTTGTAACCAATAGAAGCATTAGCAAAACCAGAAAGGATTTCTTCTCTAAACGTTTCATCCGTAATGCTGATAGGAGAAACAGAGTTCGCCAAGTTGTATAGACCAGGAGTATTCAAACCACCTAGTGTACCAGAAATGTTGTTGCTGGCTAAATCTGTACGGTAGTTAATACCGATAAAAGCAGACAAAGAAATGTCTTCCCCAAAACGGTTGTTGTAATCAAAACGACCATCAAAGTTGCTCTCTCTTCTTGTGCGAACAGCTTCTGAATAGCTGGCTTCATTAACACCACCTACAGCAACCCACTCCTCACGACGATCCGTGTAGAAATCAGTCATAGCACGAGCAGTAAAGCTAAAGTTGTCATTGAAAGCATAACGCAAACCAGCATTTCCGAAGATACGCTCTCTGTTATCACGTTGGCCATTCTCATAACGATCCCAGAAAGGATTATCCCAGTATTTAGGAGAACCATCTAGCTCCGAGTTTCTGTTCCAAGTACGTTGTGTTCCATCAGGACTTTTGTAGTCTCTTAGGCGATCCATATCCAATTGTCTTTGGAACCATTGGTTGAACTGGCTCATAATAGAAGAGCTGTAACCTGTGTTTGGACGACCTTTACCGTTGTTAGAAACGTAGTTGATAGAGGTGAACGCTTGTAACTTATCCGTGAAGTTGTAACTTCCGTTAAACGACAAGTTGTGACGAGTCAAAGAAGAATTTTCTTGTGTACCCGTTTGGTTGGTATTGGCATAAGACAAACGGAACGCACCAGTCGTGTTAGCACCGTTCAATGCAATACTGTTAGTCGTCAAAACACCCGTACGGAAGAAATCCTTAACGTTGTTAGGGTTGGCTTCCCAGGCTCTAGTTTGACCAAAGTTAGCCGCATCAGTAGGATCGTAAGAATCCCATTGTCTTACTTGCTGGCCATCAAATTCTGGGCCCCAGCTACCATCGTAACCGAAATCAGCGATCAATTGATTCGTGTCCAAAGAAGAACGACCGAAGCTGCTACCAGCACCTCCACCATAACGGTTTTGGTAGTTGGGCAATACGGCTACTTCGTTAAATTGAACAGCAGAATTGATCGATACACCGATAGTAGAACGGGCATCTTGTGCTCTAGAACCTTTTTTGGTAGTAATCATGATAACCCCGTTAGAACCACGGTTACCATACAAAGCAGCACCAGCAGGTCCTTTCAAAACGTTAATCGACTCAATGTCGTCAGGGTTGATGTCTGCGATAGCGTTACCATAATCGTATCCACCAGCACCACGGTTTTGATTGTTGTCTGTGAAGTTAGAGTTGTCCATAGGTACTCCATCCACTACGAATAGTGGCTGGTTATTACCTGTGATCGAACCCGCACCACGCAAAATAATACGGGTAGAACCACCCAAGTTAGAAGAACCAGTGATTTGCACACCCGCTACTTTACCTTGTAGGCCGTTCAAGAAATTCGCATCTCTTGTTTTGATAATCTCTTCTCCATCTACTTGTTGAGAAGAATAACCCAATGTTTTTTCTTTACGAGAGATACCCAAAGCAGTGACTACTACTTTTTCTAAATCTACTCCTTCAGACATGGTCACGTCGATTACCGACTTACCACCAATAAGAATTTCTTGTGTAGCATATCCGATATAACTAAATATCAATGATTCGGCTACTTCTGGAACTTCGATAGAATATTTACCATCGAGGTCACTCGTTGTACCAAGAGCAGTACCCTTTACTAAAACGGTTGCTCCAATGACTGGCTCCCCTCCGTCATCCACTATACTTCCAGAAACCATGTTCTGGGCATATACTGTTCCGATGGAAAAGAGAAGCAACACTAGCAACGTGTTGAATAATTTCATAAAAAACCTGTTTTTTTGAGGTTGAATAAAAGTACTTTACCCCTCAAATGTACTCATAAAAGTCAGTACACTAACAATTTGTTAATGTTTTTTTAACGGCATAGGGGGGAATTTTTACCGTTTTATGCCACTTTATTAACAGCTTGTTAAGCCTATGAGACCTATTGAAAAGACTGACTTATAGAGTAGGTAATAGTGATAATTGAATGATAATTAATAGGATGCATTGTTTCAAAGGAAGGTCACAGAAGTAGGGCTATCGCGTTACTGAGGGTCATTTTATAGAAAAAGCAATTTCTACAAACGGATAAGCGCTACCCTTTTTTTTTGATTTTTTGGTTAAAAAGGCGAGTAGGGAGCTAGTCTGTTTAGAAGATAAAAGAACGATGGTTGGGCGGTTGTCCACGAAGACGTATGAGGGCGTTTTTTTACTAAAAAAAAGAATAGTATTCTTGCACAATGACCATTTTGACAATTATTATAGGGAAAAATATAGATCAAAAGCCTAAGAGCTCTACGCCTGAGTAACTACAGGGTTTTAAGACAAAATAACAAGCTTTTTTAGCCAAACAGCGCCCGCTCTACCAATTCGCAGACAGCATGACCCATGAGCATGTGCGCTTCCTGAATACGGGGCGTATCGGTAGAGGGGACGGCGCAAAGTCGCTCTGTAACCCCTGCCAAGGCACCTCCCCTTGCTCCTGTCCAAGCGACCGTATGCAGTTGCTGTTCCCGTGCCTGTGTCAAGGCTTTTACAATATTGGGCGAATTGCCTGAAGTCGATAAGCCAATCAACACATCGCCAGGCTGCCCTTTGGCGCGAATAAGACGGGCATACACTTCTGTAAAGTCATAATCATTGGCAACTGCTGTCATATAAGAGCTATTGACGTGCAAGGCTTCGGAGAAAAGCGGCGGACGATCTAAATAGAAACGCCCCGAAAATTCAGCCGCCAAATGCTGGGCATCCGCTGCACTGCCTCCATTGCCACACCACAGTACCTTGCCTCCCCCTTCAAAACAGCGCACCAAGAGCGGCACGAGTTCCTCCAAATGAGCAAGACAAGCCGCATCAGCCAAAAGTTGTTGCTTAACATCAATAGAATGCTGTAAAATGGCACGTAAATCGTTTGGTTGGGACATAATAGGAAAAATAGAAAGTCGGTTGTTGGAAGACAAAAAGCAAAAAGCGCTTGTTAAATAAAACTCTAAGATAAAGATATTGTTGGCAACTAGGTTTCCCGCTGCTCGAAGCGGTGGGTTGACAGCCCCAATATATTCATATTAAGCAATAAAGCCTACTGCTTGGAGTCCGTTAGAGCGCTTTGCTTTTCGTTGTAGCAGTAGTTAACGTAAAAAAAACAGGGTGTCTTCTGCCATCTCTAAAAATGGCGCTATATTACTTCAAGAGACAACGCCTGTATTTATTCAACTAACAATTCCATGAAAGCAACCATAATCAACATAGGAGATGAAATTTTAATTGGCCAAATAGTAAACACCAATGCGAGTTGGATGGCCGATCAACTCAACCAAAGTGGCATTGAAGTGCACCAAGTTGTGGTAATTGCGGATACCCAAGCTGCCATTCGTTTGGCGGTAGACCGTGCCCTCACCCAAACAGACTTAGTGTTTGTCACAGGTGGGTTGGCGCCACCAAAGACGACGTAACGAAAAAAGCCTTGGCCGATTATTTTGGAATGGAGATGGCGTACCATGAACCGAGTTTTAAAAATATTCAACAGTTGTTTGCGCAGTATGGACGCGTAGCCGATGAGCGCTACCGCGTACAAGCGGATATGCCCCAAGGTGCTACGGTACTGATTAATAAAGTAGGAACGGCTTCGGGAATGTGGTTTGAGCGCGAAGGACAAGTGGTTGTTTCTATGCCAGGTGTCCCTAGAGAAGTGCATTATTTAATGAAACAAGAAGTACTACCGCGTTTGCTTCGTCAATTTCACTTTCCCACTATTCTACATCATACTATATACACTACAGGAAAAGGCGAAACAGATTTGGCCGAACTCCTAGATACATTTGAAGAGAGCTTGCCGTCTAATATAAAACTAGCCTATCTGCCAAGCACCACCTTAGGTTTTGTGCGCTTGCGTTTGAGTGCTTACGGGGAAGATGAAATGGTCTTGGCGGCACAACTGGATAATTATGTCGAGGAGTTGCCCTCTATTTTGGGTACGTTGATTTTTGGAGAAAACGACGAGACGATAGAACGTGCAGTCGGTAAATTATTATTACAAAAAGGCTTGACCTTAGGAACGGCAGAGAGCTGTACAGGAGGAAATATCGCCCATAGAATTACCTCTATTTCAGGTAGCTCGGCTTATTATGAAGGCAGTGTTGTCGCCTATTCTAACCGCATCAAACAGCAAATGCTCCAAGTAGATGGCGATACGTTGATAGAACACGGTGCAGTTAGTGAAGAAGTGGTCATACAAATGGCAAGGGGTACCCAACAATTGATGGCAGTGGATTGTGCTATTGCCGTATCAGGCGTGGCAGGGCCAACAGGCGGCAGCCCTGAGAAACCCGTAGGAACAATTTGGGTGGCCATTGTGGTAGGCGAGGAGCTGTATACCAAGCGGCTGCAATTGGGCAAAGACCGCCTACAAAACATCGAACGTACCACCACCATTGCCCTGAACATCTTGCGTCTATTTCTGTTAAAAGCGATACCCGCAGAAGACATCCAACGATAGTTGGTACAGGCATAAGAATAAAAGGGCTTTTTTTATACCCTATGGTGCGCTATTTTTTGTACTTTTGCGCTTGAATTAGGATTCTCACACGAAATAAAGGATTACAATGGCTAAGGTCGAATTGATTATGCCCAAACTGGGTGAAAGTGTCATAGAAGCAACTATTCTCAACTGGGAAAAAGAAGTGGGTGACACCATTGAAATGGACGAAAACGTAGTGGTAATTGCTACGGATAAAGTAGATACAGAAGTCCCTTCTCCTGTAGAAGGTACCTTGGTAGAAATCCTATTTCAAGAAGGCGATACCGTAGCCATTGGTACGGCCATTGCGGTAATTGAAACCGATAGCGCCGCTGAGGTAAAAGCCTCTCCTGCGGTAGCAGAGACACCCCCTCAACAAGAAGCCACGCCACAAACGGCCAGCCCTAGTTCTCAAAAAACAACCCTACCTGCTACAGGGTTAGATACGAGCAACGCCAACCGTTTCTACTCGCCATTGGTGAAGAGCATCGCAAAAGAAGAAGGCATTGCTTTGGAAGAGCTAGAGCAAATCCCAGGAACAGGCAAGGAGCAACGCGTCACTAAGTCCGATATGTTGGCTTACCTAGAAAATAGAGGTCAGCAATCCAGTACACCTGCGGCACCTGCCAGCCAACAACCCGCGAAACAGGCCGCTGCTAGCAACGGAACTGTAGTAGGAACGCTTCCTCAATTCAAAGCGCCACCAGTCAACAGAAGTGGAAATGTAGAGATTATTGAGATGGATAGAATGCGCCGCATGATCGCTGATCACATGGTGATGTCCAAGCACGTTTCTCCACACGTTACCTCTTTTGTAGAGGCCGATGTGACCAACTTGTTCAAATGGAGAAGCAAAGTTAAAAATGAATTCCAAGAGCGCCATGGCGAAAAAATAACGTTCACGCCTATTTTTGTAGAAGCAGTCGTGAAAGCCATTCAAGACTATCCAATGGTCAATGTGGCGGTTGATGGCAACGAAATTGTGCGCTACAAAGACATTAATATTGGGATGGCAGCAGCGTTGCCCACAGGCAATTTGATCGTGCCCGTTATCAAAAACGCGGATATGCTCAATATGACAGGTCTGACAAAAACCGTCAATGACTTGGCCAACCGCGCCCGCAAAAATAAATTACGCCCTGACGAAATTCAAGGGGGTACTTTTACCTTGACCAACGTGGGTACTTTTGGTAATGTGATGGGCACCCCTATTATCAACCAGCCACAAGCCGCTATTTTGGCGGTAGGTGCCATTCGCAAAAAGCCTGCTGTGGTAGAAACAGAATATGGCGATGTGATCGCGGTACGCCACATGATGTTCTTGTCCTTGTCGTATGACCACCGTGTGGTTGATGGCATGTTGGGCGGTTCGTTTTTGCGTCGCGTAGCCGATTATTTAGAAGATTTTGATGCCAACAGAACGATTTAAGCGCCCAAGGCGTTGAGCAATATTCCAGTCCCGACTTTTCGAATACTTTTCGGAGAGTCGGGATTGTGTTTTTTTGGCTTTCGCTAATTGGCTTGTAATTCTAATAGATTTTTCTAATTTTGTTAGTCTAAGTACTGCTAGGATTAGTCGAATGCTTAGTAATTTTAATTTATTTATAACAATAAACAATGAAAGAGACTTTTGCTCCCAAACACGCCCTAAAGGTAATGAATACCTTAACGCGTAAAAAAGAACTATTTGAGCCGTTAGAAGCGGGTTATGTGGGTATGTATGTCTGTGGCCCTACGGTTTACAGTGAAGTGCATTTGGGCAATTGTCGTACGTTTTTCTCTTTTGATGTCATTTACCGTTACTTAATGTACTTGGGGTACAAAGTGCGCTATGTGCGTAATATTACCGATGTCGGGCACTTAGTGGGCGATGTAGATGAAGGAGAAGAGGATAAAATTTCTAAGCAGGCTCGGTTGGAGCAGTTGGAGCCCATGGAAATTGTACAAAAGTACAGCAACCAGTTTCACGAAGTGTTGGGACAACTCAATAACCTGTCACCGAGTATTGAGCCGCGCGCTACTGGTCATTTGATTGAGCAAATCGAAATGGTCAAGGATATTATTGCCAATGGCTACGGCTACGAGAAAAACGGCTCTGTTTATTTCGATACCCAAAAATTAATCAAGGAGGGCAAAGCCTTGTACGAGTACGGTACTCTTTCGGGCAAAAAGCAAGAAGACTTGCTCACAGAAACCCGCGAGCTTAACAGCCAAAGCGACAAGCGCCACCCTTCCGACTTTGCGATTTGGGTCAAAGCCTCCGATAAGCACCTTATGCGCTGGCCGTCGCCTTGGTCAGAGGGGTATCCAGGTTGGCATTTAGAATGCTCGGCGATGAGTACCAAATATTTGGGTAAGCATTTTGATATTCACGGAGGTGGTATGGATTTAGAATTTCCACATCATGAGAATGAAATTGCGCAGAACATCGGCGCTTGTGGTTGTGCACCTGTCAAGTATTGGCTGCATACCAATATGTTGCTGCTCAACAGTCAAAAAATGAGCAAAAGCACGGGTAACTCCATTACCCCTGCCCAGCTCTTTTCAGGGGAGAACGACTTGTTGTCTAAGGCTTATAGCCCAATGGCCTACCGCTTTTTTATGTTGCAGGCGCACTATTCGGGCGAACTCAATATTACAGACAAAGGTCTAATGGCCGCCGAAAAAGGCTACCACCGCTTGATGGATGCGCACGAAATTTTGAAAGGATTGAGCCACGACGGGAACGGTAGCGAGAGCCCCGATGACCAGCAAATCAACTTGTTGTTAGACAAGGCGTTTGAGGCGATGAGCGATGATTTTAACACCGCTGCCGCGATTGGTAAACTCAATGGCGTAGTGGCAAAGGTCAATGCCTTAGCGAATAAACGCTTAGACATGAGTGCCATTCAAGCGAGTACGTTAAAACGTATGCAGCAAGCCTTTCAGGAGTTGATTATAGATATTTTTGGTCTGAAGGGGGAGGAGAGTATCACGGGTCAGAACAGCCAAACCGGGCAGTTGCTAGAAGCGGCGATGAGTGTCATCTTGGAATTGCGCGAAGAAGCGCGTACCAATAAGAATTGGGCAACTAGCGATCTCATCCGCGACCGCTTGCAAGCGGCAGGCATTCAGATTAAAGATGCTAAAGAGGGGGCTATTTGGAGTACTATCCCTTCTTAAATACATTATCCCTTGGATAGATAGGCTTGTGCCTTTCTGTAAAAGAGGCTGTCGGAAAACTCCGCAGCCTCTTTTTTGAGTTAATCAGTCCAATAGTCAACCGCCCTTTTTATTAGGGGAACTACTAAAAAACCTGTTGGAATAGACAAACAGCAGCCCAGCAGAAAATCGCCTAGCCAGAGCCACAAAAAATCTGCGCGCCAACCCAAGCGCATTAACAAAATGCCAAAACTCATCACGGCAGTCATTAAAATAGAAACCAGAAAGACAAATACAAAATTACCTTGTCGTGTGCTTAATCGCATAGCTAAAAAATTTCTGTTCGTAAAAATAAACCCAGACTGAGCTCTTGAATTCTATCGGGCCATAAAAATCGAGGTTTCCTCCTATTCCGAATTGGAAGTGGTCATACGTTGCTCCTATGCGGAGTTGGCCGTAGCTGCGCTCGTGAAAACCCAAGCGGGTATTGTGGTTATATAAGGCTTGTAGGCGCGTGTACAACCCCCAATGTTTTCCAAAAGAGGGATGGTATTCTAATAGGCCAAAAAACTCGACATTGTAGGTAGCGCTAAGGTCTATGCGTGGCAACACGACCACTAGTAGTTGACGTGTTGCCAGTACATATTGAAGGCCTGCGGAGGGACTAAAACCTGTTTGGTAGTTCATAGAAACCCCCGCATTAACAGACAAACCTCTCCAAATAGAAGCGGTTAAAAAAGCTTGAGACAAGTATTGGTTTTTTTGTTGTTCCCTATAGTCTCCCGTGAAATTAGTCACGTTGAAAAATCCAAATCTACTTTTGGGAGCGAGCGGCTTACTGATAATAAATTGAACGAGTAAGTTGTTAGGAGTTACAAAAACCTCTAACGGAATAGGGGGGCTAGGAGGAGGTAAGGTATCGGGAAAAGCTTGGGCATGGCTATGGCTAGTTATTCCGACCAATAGTAACATAAAAAGTATAGGAGACATATTCTATGGTTTTGATGAAGGACAAAGATCCTTCAAAACCCTTCTAGAAAATAGGATAATTAGTCCCATTATTCGGACAAATCCACCCAATGTCGGAAAGCACTGGGACTTTGTCCCGTATGTTTTTTGAAAAAGCGACCAAAGTAGGAGGGATCTTGAAATCCTACAGCAAAACTAACTTCTTGAATAGAAAGCGTAGATTGATACAACAACACTTTGGCTTCCAATAAGCGCTGCTCGGCAATGAGCTGAGAAGCGGTTTTGCCTGCTATGCGCTGGCTACTGCGGTTGAGGTGGTTGGGAGAAACGTGTAAATGTCGGGCATAAAAGGTGACTTGGTGTTGTTGTTTAGCATGATGTAAGAGCGCTTTTTTAAAACCTAGAACCAGTTTTTCGGCTGCGGAGTAGTGGCGTGCTGAGCTAGGCGGGGAGAGGGTTTGTAGTTCTAACAAAATTGTCTGCAAGTAGCTTCGCCACAAATTGACGGAAGCTTGTTGTTGGTAGAGTGTTTCTAAGCGTTCTAATAGGGTCGTTAAAACGGTAACAGAAGCGGGCGACAGCGGAAAAAATGGCTGCGTATCCTCTTTTAGAAAAGAAAGTAGAGCGGTATTAGAACGCGCTTGGTTTATTAGAAAATGGTCAGAAAAGTGACAGTAATACCCTTGGAAAGCAGCTGAAATACTAGTTGTACTGGTGATTTGCCCTGCTGGAAGCATAAAAATGGAATTAGCAGGCACTTCGTATTGATCCAATCCCCTGCTTTTGACCATGCTCCCTGCCGTGACCAAGATGAAATCATGGACTGTTTTTCGATGCGGTGGCAGTGGGAGCCGCAATTCGTACAAGCTCGTTGAGAGATTGTGTATATAAAAGTCGTTAAAACCTTCCCGTTGCCATTCTGTCGCCACAACTTGGCGCATCCAGCGTTTTCGAAAACCTTCGGGATGTAGTAGAGGAATTTGATTCATACGTTTTCTTTTTGCGGTAAGTAGACATTTTTATCCTGCTTCGGCACCCATCGACTAAGTCCTTACTCCATCCCATCCAGTTGCTCCAACAACCAAGTTTTCTCCGTCAACAAAGGCGTAGAAATAATTTCTTGGCGGAGTTTTGTTTTGGCTTTTGCTGAATAGGGATTGAGCGCGACCAAGCGCCGTGTAAAGCGGATGATGTTGTTGTAGTTTTTTTTGTGATACGCCATTTCCTTTTGACGACTCAAAAAGGTATTAAAGCGGTTGAGCAACCCCTCTAAAAGTTGTATTTCGTCCAAGGCATAATACACCTTCAACAGCAGAATCTTCGCCGATAAATTCAAATGTACATCCTCAAAGTCGTCTGCGCTGAGCAAGTCCGCTGCTGCGTGGTATTGGGCCTGATAAAAATGCCACCGCGAGCGGTTATAGGCCACATATGCCCCGCGCACTCGGCTCGGCAAATACGCTTGGTACGCTTCCAAAAAATCGGCTGCCCATACATAGCGTTCGGATCGAATAGCCACTCCCATGATGTTGGTATACGCAAACGGACTCATTGTACCCTTCTCTAATAAAACGCCTTGCGCCAACGCTTGTTGGTATAACTCCAACGTCGCAATAAATTGTGCTTTCTCAGGGTGCTTATTAATTAATTGAATGCTGTAGTTGGTGGCCAAAATATACAAATCCTTGATCTCTTCCTGTTCTAATACGGTCTGGTAATCAAATAAATGCCGCTTAAATTGATCGAAGTAAACCTTGGGATTTTGTGTGGTGGTACTGGCTTTGTAATAACAGTAATACAGTGCAATGAGTGGGATTTGTAAATACTCGGGATGCTGCTCCATATAGTCCAAGACGGCAGGCAATAAGCCTAAATCATATTGCTGCTTGTACATGCTTTGGTAGGAGAGGACACCGCAAGCGTGTTTGAGTTTGCCCGCGATGTATTGCTGGTCAAAGGTATTGTTGAGGGCTTGGATATTGTTGTTGGCCGCGCGGTCTTTTTCGGCATCTTGGTGGTAGCGCTTTTGTTCTAATAAATACGTTAAGTCCAAGGCGCGTTGGTCATTTTTGGGATAGTTGGACAAGGCTTTTTCCGCTTTTTTGAACGCTTGTGTGGCAAGGTGTGGCAATTGTTTCTGTTGAAAAATTTCCGCCAATTGGAGCTGTTGTTCAATAGCAGCGGCAGGTTGTTCTAACAATAGAAACGTTTCTAACAACTGGGCTAAGTCTGACGCTACATGCCGTAGCGCTGACCAATTTAAGGATTGCTTTCCAAATACTGCTCGATAGACCACTGTTCGGTCGAGTTGCGCCCGCTGTCGGTAGGTATCCAACGGGTAGAGATGTTCTAACAAAGCGCTAACTTTCTCATTGCTGTTGTGATAAGGGGATGCGACGAATTTTCGAAAAGCAATTTTCTCTGTTTTGGAAAGCTGGTAGAAGATCGCCACGGCTTTGGTTTTGTACATCGTAGAAGGTAAGGGGAGTAGTGAAAAAACTTTTTTTCATAAAAGCAAAGGGATGCAAAGGAAAAATAAGATACTAATTATCCGACAAAAAAAAGCTAGAAGCTCGATAAATAAAGGGTTTAAGAAAAATAGAAGTTAGGCAAAGCATTGAAAATGTAATTTTTATTCTACCCGACATTGCGGATTATTGTAACAGTGAAAGCAGACACGATAATTCTTCGTCCCTTTTTTTAAATAAAAAATACTTATGAAAAATATAATCTTACTACTACTACTAAGCTGGCTAATACGGGTGCCTGTAAGCGCACAAGGCTGGCTCCAAACGTATTACGACTATCGGTCTAACAACCTTAACAGTTTTGCACAACAAACGACGGATAACGGCTATATTCTTTTGGGGCACGTTAGAACGCCAGGGCAATCGGGGCAAAACTTAGAACTGCGCAAGACCGATGTTTTTGGAAACGTACAATGGACGTATACCTATTCGATGATTGGCGGTCAATGGAGCGTAGGACTTGTTCAGGTTCCCTCTGACGGCAGTTATGCGGTCTTATACCATAATGGTGGAGGGTTTAATGCGCCTCCTAGCAATGCCCAATTGTTGCGCGTCGATGCACAGGGACAGTTCATTTCTGACCGATTGTTAGTCATGCAATCCAGTGTCTTTACGGGATCACACAATTCAAATTTGTTGATAACCGACGAAGAAGATTTGTTGATTTCCAGTACTAAGAAAGATACTAGTAATGTCTATAATTTGACGCTAACCAAATTAGATTTATTGGGCAACGTTATTTGGGACAAACTCTACCCTGCTCCCGTGGGGCTCAACCAGTTCTCTAAAGGCATCACTAGGGCAGCAGATGGGAGTTACGCGGTAGTCGGTTACCAGAGCCGTATTTCAGGAACAACTTTCTTAACCAACAACAGCATACTCTTGAAAACGGATACAGCTGGAACAGAACTGTGGCGACGAGATTATGCCTTAAACAATACGCAACAAGGGTTTGGGGTTAAGGGAACGAATGACGGTGGTTTTTTAATCCTAGGACAAGAACGGATTGGATTCGACAATGTTCCCATGGCACAAAAAATAGATGCGGCAGGTAATTTTGAATGGAACTGGGTAGCGCCACTTTCTACAAATCTTGCTGATGCGTCCTTGAATGCGGCAGTAGAACTACCCGACGGAAGCTTCACCTGTGTTGGTTTTGGGGATTACAATTTTAAAAGACTGGCTTATATAAGGCTATCAGCCACGGGGCAATCGATTCAAGAGCGGGGCTTGAGTACGGGAAGTTCGGTTTCGATTGGAGTGAATATTTATCGCAATACAACAGCTGGGCCTGTAAACGGCTACACGATCTTCGGTTGTGATGGTAGCGGCCCTTTTTTGATGGCAATAGACTCTATAGGTCGCTTGTATACCAACGAAGTAGTAGGAGTATATTATAACGATTACAATAGTAATTGCGTACAAGATGCAGGCGAGCCTGTGTTGAGTAATCAAATTATTTTGGCTAGCAGTCCCACTAAAAATTACTACGCTTCTACCTCGTGCGACAGGGCGCTATACCTTGGAAGTGGATACAGGAACCTACACCGTAGAATCGGCGTATGTATCGCCCTATTGGCAAGTTTGCCAAAGTCAACCGACCGTTACGTTTACAGGCAGTTACCAACGTGATACGGTAGATTTTGCGCTACAAGCCACGGACAGTTGTATTTATTTAGACGTTGATATTTCTGCTTTGTTTTTGCGGCGCTGTTTTCCTTCTACCTACAATGTCAACTACCGCAACTTAGGCACCCAAATTGCCCAAAATGCCTATGTGGAAGTTACCTTAGATCCTTATTTGACCTATGTATCAAGCACCATTCCTTTGATCCAACAAATAGGTAATGTACATCGCTTTGATGTAGGTTCGATCCCCTCGTTCAACGGTGGAAATTTTAGTATCAACGTATTAGTGGATTGTGATTCTACTAGTTTAGGACAAGTACACTGTACGGAGGCGCATATTTTTCCCGACAGTATTTGTTCGCCTATCGTTTGGACAGGCCCCATTATTGAGGCAACTGTTAGCAATTGTACCAACGATTCGACCACGTTTCGCTTACGCAACTTGGGCAGTAGTATGAATAATGCCGAACTCTACAGCATTATCGAAGAGCATGTCATGGTGCGCCAAGCGCCGTTCCAGTTGGGCAGTGGAGCCGATCAATACGTCACTGTAGCCACTTCGGCAGGTGCTTTTTCTAGAATGGAAGCGATGCAGGCGACGGGTTTCCCCGCTGTTTTGGGCGATCCTATAGCCATTGCCAACAACATTGGTTGTAATGGGCTCCCCGTGCTTAATACGCCAAACATTCTCAATCAATATTACAACGGCAATGCCAGCTCGTTTATAGCCATCGATTGCCAAGCGAACCGAGGGGCTTATGACCCCAACGACAAGCAAGCACAGCCCGAGGGGTATGAAGCGAGTCATTACATTAAGAACAATATCCCGCTCAACTACCACATCCGCTTTCAGAATACAGGAACGGATACGGCCTTCACGGTCGTTGTTATTGATACCCTAGATGATCCTTTAGACCCTGCTACTTTGGTGATGGGCGCAAGCAGCCACCCTTATACTTGGCAGTTGCGCGAAAACGGGATTCTCGTCGTTACGTTTGATAACATCATGTTGCCTGATAGTGGAGTCAATCAAGCGGCTTCTAATGGCTATTTTAAATTCAAAATTGAACAAGATGCCAATAATCCCGACGGGACGATGATTTACAACAGTGCGGGCATTTACTTTGATTTCAACCCGCCCATTATTACCAACCAAGTGTTCCACACCATTGGCAGTGATTTTGTGAATTCGATTGTCATCAACGTAGACAAATTAGCCAACCCTAGTATTTCGATCAAGGCTTTTCCCAATCCTTTCCGCGACCAGACTACACTGGAAGTAGATGGGCGGCAACTACGAGCAATTACAACTACAGGTCTTCTCTGCCGCAGGGCAATTGGTGCAACAGTCCCAAAGCAACCAAGGCGACCGCCTCACCCTACAACGCGGCAATTTGCCCGCGGGCTTATACCTCTACCGCTTATTGGGTGACGGGCAATTGCTCGGCACGGGCAAGTTGACGATTCGGTAAGTCATAAAGATTTCAACATGGTTACGAACAGTCCTTTTCTCCCGCTTAGTGGGAGGGAGGGCTGTTTTTTTGTTAGGGCGGTTAGAAAATGGCTTAACAACCCTTTTGAATTTAGAATTGTTGTTATTGACAGGTAATTTTGTTATTTTCGTACTACTTACCATTTAATACTACTCACTACTATTCTTTTCTATCAACTACTGCACTATGTTCATCCAAAGCCTACACCTAAAGAACTTTAGGAATATAGACGACCAGACCTTTGAATTCAAGGCACCTTTTACGGTGGTGATTGGTAAAAATGGGTCGGGGAAGTCGACCGTTTTATATGGCTTGCGGGTTGCTGCGGGGGCGTATTTTACAGGGCTGAAAGCGGTCAAAGGACGGCAAATAGAGGAGCAAGATATTCGAGTGACAGAGGGAGCACATATAGGAAGCGTTATGTCAGAACGCCCTGTAATAGTTGCCGCTAAAGGAATCGTTGAAGATGGCCAAACCGCTATTGAATGGCAACGTCAAATTAAAGAAAACTCCAAAACAACGACTTCTTCTCATATAGAAATTGGAGCGATTAAAGATATAGCAGAGAGTAAGTACAACGCTTACCGAGACACTGAAAACCCACTTCCATTGAACCTCCCCGTCATCGCCTATTTTGGCACCGATAGGTTGCACGGTTCTAGTCGCAACAGAACTAAAACAAAGGGTGACCGCATAGGCCGTTATATTTTAGAGGAGGGGTATCATAACTGGGCGAACATGCGCTCTAGTACTTATCAGTATAAGGAGTGGTTGGCGACTTATCCAATGTTACTACTTAATAACAGTGAGTATAAGGAAAGTATGGATGTTTTTTTGACTACCATCAAAAAAGCTTGTCCGTTTATTACGCTGCTAGAAGTCAGTTACGACAAATTGTGGCTAAAAGTTACTTTTGATAAGGACGAACAGTCCCAAAAAGTATTGAAGGAGTCGATTTGGATGCCTATAGATAGACATAGCGACGGTGTGGCTACTTTTGTAGAAATGGTAGCAGAGCTGGCTTTTCGTTGTATTGTACTAAACGGAGAACTGAAAGCTCGTTCTGTGGAGGATAGTCGTGGTATTGTTCTTATTGATGAATTGGACATCCACTTGCATCCCAATTGGCAGAAAACAATTGTTCATGATTTACAGAAAGCTTTCCCAAAAATTCAATTTGTAGCCACCACCCACTCACCTTTTATAGTGCAGAGCTTGAAGGAGGAAGAGTTGATTAATTTGGAGCAAATGGAGGATAATTCTGTAGGACTAAAAAGCGATCCTTTTAACCACAGTATAGAGGAAATTGCTGAAAAAATGGGAGCAGATGGAAAGCGAAGCGACCGCTTTAATAGAATGATGGATCTTGTTGAAGAATATGCTCGATTGGTTAAGGAGAATAAGAATAGTAAAAACGATGAAGAGGCTGCTGCCGTAAAGAAAGAATTAAATTTATTAGAAGAAGAGTATAGCGACAACCCTGCCTTTGTGGCTGTCTTAAAAATGAAACGCCTAGCGGAACGCTCATGAGACCTGTAGCCAAATGGAGAATAGGACATGTTTATACCACAAAGAAAGATGGCACAGTAACGATAACAGAACTGTATAGTCCTTACGGTGACGCTTATGATCATTTAGTCAACAATATAGGTTTGTACTGCAATTACTGCGAAGCGCCTGGCTCTTATTTTGAAATAGAGCATGTCGTTCCCAAAAGTCAAATCCTTAGTAATAGGCACGATACAGGCAGTTTAACTGAGGAAAGTTGGGAGAACTTACTCCTAGCTTGTGCACATTGTAATTCAGGAACAGGATGCAAAGGACAGAAAATTGTAGACTTAGAGAACATATTACTACCTCATCGGAATAACACCTACGAGATCCTAGACTATAAAGAAGGAGGGGGAGTAATGTTAAAAGAAGATTTATCCCCGACTGCGCGCCTAAAAGCACAAGCACTAATTGATCTTTTTTCTTTGGATAGAAATCCAGATACAGCAGGTGTCAAGAGAGATCATCGGTTGTTCCTTAGAAGTCAAGTTTGGGATTTGGCAGAAGCAACAAAAGCAATGTATGAGAAAAATAGGGTTGATGAAATGATAGCTTATATAATAATAACTGCTAAACCCTGCGGCTTCTTCTCCGTCTGGCATACCGTTTTCCAAGACCACCCCGAAGTCCAAACCGCCCTCCGCGCCGCCTTCCCAGGAACCAACGAAGATTACTTCTAATTCCATATTTTCGTTAACAAAACGTCAAGTTTGCTGCCCTTCTACCCGAAATACAACGAGGGGTAGAAGGGCAGCCTTTATTTGTGCGGGCTTTTTCCTATCTTTGCATGTTCATCAATAGAAAAAAATTTGCGTCCACCCCTCTCCGTAGGCATCGGCACAAGTTATTACCAAATCTTTAGGACGAGTACGACAGCGCGTTTTTGTTACACAAAAGCATGGTATCAACACCGTTCTAAACCATTATTAAACGCATGGAAAATAAAGCAACAGCCGTCAACAATAGCGTTTTGACGCAATTGCATAAAATCATCCAACAACGCATCATGGTTATTGATGGCGCAATGGGTACGATGATTCAAGAATATAAACTCGAAGAAAACGACTATCGCGGCAAGCGCTGGGAGGATTTCCCCCGCGACCTCAAAGGCAACAACGAATTGTTGTCCATCACGCGCCCCGATGTCATCGAGAACATCCACAAAGCCTACCTCAAAGCAGGGGCCGACATCATCGAAACCAATACTTTTAGCGCCAATGCTATTTCTCAAGAGGATTATGATTTGGTCGATGCCGTCTACGAAATGAATGTGGCTTCCGCCCAATGTGCGCGCCGCGCCGCGAGTTATTACAGCCAAATTGACCCTGAAAAACCGCGTTTTGTAGCGGGAGCTATTGGGCCAACCAGCAAAACCGCGTCGATGTCGCCCGATGTCAATGACCCAGGGTTTCGTGCAGTGACGTTCGATGATTTGGTCGATTCTTATTACGAGCAAGTACGTGGCTTGGCTGACGGCGGCTGTGATTTGTTTTTGATCGAAACCGTTTTTGATACGCTCAACTGCAAGGCGGCGTTGTTTGCGATTGATAAATACAGCGAAGCTACTGGCCGAGACTATCCCATCATGGTTTCGGGAACGATTACCGATGCGAGTGGCCGTACCTTGTCGGGACAGACCGTTGAAGCCTTTTGGATTTCGGTGAGCCATGCAAATTTGTTTAGTGTGGGTTTAAACTGTGCCTTGGGGGCAACAGAAATGCGCCCGCACGTAGCAGCGTTGTCTAAAATTAGCGATTGCTACATTAGCGCCTATCCAAATGCGGGGTTGCCCAATGAGTTTGGCGAATACGACCAAGATGGCGAAGAAATGAGCACGTATATTCGTGATTTTGCTGAAAGTGGCTTGGTTAATATTATTGGTGGCTGTTGTGGCACCTCTCCCGAACACATTCAATGCATGGCGGAGGCTGTGCAAGGGTTGCCTGTTCGCAAACGCACACCTGCGATGCCTTATGCGCAATACAGTGGGTTAGAGCCGTTGATCGCCCGCGAGAATTTGAATTTTATCAACGTCGGAGAACGCACCAATGTTACAGGCTCGCGCAAGTTTGCCCGCTTGATTAAGAACGGCAACTATGAAGAAGCATTATCGGTTGCTCGCCAACAAGTAGAGGGCGGCGCACAGGTGATTGATGTCAACATGGATGAAGGCTTGCTCGATTCCAAGGCTGCGATGGTCACGTTCTTGAATCTGATCGCTGCCGAGCCCGATATTTCCAAACTGCCCATCATGATTGATTCCTCCAAATGGGAAGTCATTGAGGCGGGGTTGAAGTGCGTGCAGGGTAAATCTATTGTCAATTCTATTTCGCTCAAAGAAGGCGAAGAACAATTTATAGAAAGAGCCAAATTGTGCCAACGTTACGGTGCCGCGATGATTGTTATGGCGTTTGACACCGAAGGGCAGGCCGATACGACCGAGCGCAAAGTGCAAATTTGCCACCGCGCCTACAAGATTCTAACCGAGCAAGTAGGAGTCAAACCACAAGATATTATTTTCGATCCCAATATTTTTGCCATTGGAACGGGCATCGAAGAACACGCCAACTACGGGGTTTATTTTATAGACGCTTGCCGCGAAATTAAGCGCTTGATGCCTTTGGTGAAAATCAGTGGTGGGGTGAGCAACATTTCCTTTTCCTTTAGAGGAAACAACCTCATTCGCGAGGCTATTCATGCCGTCTTCTTATACCACGCCGTGGCGGCGGGAATGGATATGGGCATTGTGAATGCAGGAATGATGGAAATTTACGAAGACATTCCCAAGGAGTTGTTGACCCTAGTCGAAGATTTACTCTTCAACCGCAACCCAGATGCGACCGATCGCTTGATGGAATATGCGGAAACCGTCAAAGGACAAGGCAAAAAACGCGTGGTAGACCTCTCTTGGCGCGAAGGAACCGTCGAAGAGCGCCTATCGCACTCCTTGGTAAAAGGGATTACGGATTATATTGTAGAAGATACGATAGAAGCACACAAAAAATACGTTAGCCCTTTGCGGGTAATTGAAGAGCCGCTAATGGCGGGGATGGATGTGGTTGGTGATCTATTTGGCGCAGGCAAGATGTTCTTGCCCCAAGTGGTGAAGTCGGCTCGGGTGATGAAACAAGCCGTCGCTTATCTAACGCCTTATATAGAATTGGAAAAAACCAGTGCAGGCAGCAGTTCCAAAGGAAAAATCCTAATGGCAACCGTCAAAGGAGATGTGCATGATATTGGTAAGAACATCGTAGGGATTGTATTGGCTTGTAATAACTACGAAATTGTAGATATGGGGGTGATGGTGTCTTGTGATGCCATTCTCAAAGCTGCTCGAAAGGAACAAGTGGACATCATCGGCTTGAGTGGGTTAATTACGCCCTCGCTCGATGAAATGGTTTATGTGGCCAAGGAAATGCAGCGCCAAGGCTTCAACATTCCTTTGATGATTGGAGGAGCAACCACTTCCAAAACTCACACGGCGGTTAAAATCGAGCCTCAGTACACCAACAACATTGCCGTACACGTTTTGGATGCGTCGCGTTCGGTGACCGTCGCCAGTTCGCTGCTCAACCAAAATAAAGAAGAACAAGCGAGCTATGTGGACAACATTCGCCGCGAGTTTGAAGAGGTGCGCACCCGTCGAGGTAACCGAAAATCAGCCAAAAAATACTTGACGTTTAAACAAGCTAAGGCGAATAAATTGCAATTGGATTGGGACAATTATACGCCTCCAAAACCAAGCTTTTTAGGGACAAAGACGTTTAAGGAATTTGATTTGAAGGTCTTGCGCAACTACATTGACTGGACACCATTTTTTGCCAGCTGGCAACTACGGGGCAAGTACCCCGAAATTTTGGACGACGAAATTGTAGGGGTGGAGTGCCGCAAATTATTTGACGACGCACAAGTATTGCTCCAGCAAATTGTAGACGAAAAATGGCTCACTGCCAACGCTGTTATTGGTTTTTATCCCGCCAATAGCGTGAACGATGATCGCATCGAAGTCTATGCCGATGAAAGTCGTACGGAAGTGATCAAAACACTAGAACACTTGCGCCAGCAGCGCCAAAAAGCACCTGGACAAGCCAACTTATCCTTGGCTGACTTTATCGCTCCTAAGGAAAGCGGTGTCGCCGATTATATTGGTGGCTTTGCGGTGACGGCAGGCGGGGATATTGAGGCGCACGTCAAGCGTTTTGAAGCGGATTTGGACGATTATAACGCTATTATGACCAAAGCCTTGGCCGATCGTTTGGCGGAAGCCTTTGCCGAATACATGCACTTAGAAGTGCGCCGCTTGCATTGGGGCTACCAAAAAGAGGAAGAACTGAGCAACGAGGAGCTAATTAAGGAGCGTTATCAAGGGATTCGCCCTGCACCAGGGTATCCCGCTTGCCCAGAGCATACCGAAAAAGGTCGTTTGTTTGAATTGTTAGATGCTCCCAAGCAGACAGGAATTACCTTGACGGAAAGCTACGCCATGTACCCCGCTGCGTCGGTAAGTGGTTGGTATTTCTCGCATCCTGAGTCGCGTTATTTTGGCTTGGGCAACATCGAAAAAGACCAAGTAGAGTCCTATGCCGAGCGCAAAGAGATGCACCGCGAAGAGGCCGAACGCTGGTTAATGCCTGTGTTGAATTACGATATTTAGGCGAAAGCCATAAGCCATAAAAAAGCCCCTATTCTTTCTGTAGAATAGAGGGCTTTTTTATATAGGGGGCATTTAGAGTAGGCGTTGTTCTTCTAATAATTGGTTGAGAACAAGCGCTGCTTCTTGCTATTCGGGGGAAAGAAAAAACTAAAAACTAAACGTGCCGTCAATGTCTCCTTTTTTGATACAACGACGGAACCAAGCACTAGAATTAGAAGTGGGGTAACAGTAATCGTTTAGGCGTCTAAAAGCAGTTTGGTCAGCAACGCTAGCTAACGTTAACTGGGTAGCGGGAACAAAGGCCAAATCTTGTTCGAAATAACCAAAGATAAAGTCGATACCATCTACCAAATAGCTAACTTGCAACGCATCTAGAATGGTTATAAATCCACTGTTGTTGACGTCTGCGGCAACGTACATTCTAGCCGCATCTTCAGGAGAAATCGCCATGTTTTCAAAGAGATTAGAGGCATCTGCATCTCCAACAGAGGCTTGTACATGGAAATAAATTTTCATAGCATCTATCATATCTACTCCATTTAGTTCGTCGGCTACTTGATAAAAGACACAACTTTCTGCAGAATTAATACAAGCATTGTAACGACCACTCTGGGTGGGTGTACTACTGGTATAAATGGTGGGTTCTCCTGTATTGATAATAGAAACACCGTTCATGCCTACCCACGCCGAGCCATTCCAAGCCGTAACAAAACCAATGTAGCGATTGAGGCAAAACATTTCTGCAGTAGAGGGAGGGGCAACGTCAGGGACTTGGCGCTGTATAGGATGTGCCGCGCGATACTTAGCGTAAACAGCCTCCATTACTTCTTTGGGAGCTTCTAAAAAAGCTTCTCTAGTTTCCCAAGTGATTTCGTCGGGAAACGTGGCTTGAGGGGGAACCTCTTTGCTACAGGAGGTCGCTAACAAAAGGAGTAGGCTGGCAATTGTTATTGATTTCAGAGAAAATAAACGCATCGAAATGATTTTGAGGAGGAGGAATAATCCATCCATAGCACTATCTCATTTCCAGAAGAAACGCAATAGGCTATGGATGGATGGATAAATTTAGTAGTGGTATAAGCTTTTTGAAAAGTGGTTATTGGCATTCGCAACTACTAGGAACGGTACCAAGTTTAACCAAGCACTTTTCTTTGCTATCGGGAGGAAACGGATAAATTAGAAATTGAAGGTTCCATCAATGTCTCCTTTTCTAACACAACGGCGGAACCAGAATTGTGAATTGGATACGTTGCGGCATGGGTTGTTCAAAAAGCCCAAACCGAATGGATCAGCAGCAATCGTCAAATCCAATTCCACGTAAGGAACAAACGATACTTCTTGTACAAAGGTAGCGTTAGCAGCCGTCGAGCCAGTAGAGTTGAAATAAATTCTTGATGCATCGGCAGTTGTTACCGTACCATTATTGTCAACATCAGCAGCAACATACATTCTAGCCGCATCTTCAGGAGAGGCAGCGATGTTTTCAAAGCGGTTGGGAGAAGCAGGGTTATTGGCTGCTTGTGCATGGAAATAAACGAGGAATGCGTCCGCTTGTTCTACTCCGTTAACAGTGCCATTGGTATTAGGAACAACATTGTACGCCATACAGCTTTGCATAGAATTGAGACAAGCAATGTAACGGCCACTTTGTGTAGGGGTGCTAGCCGTAAAAACAGGGGCTTCTCCTGTGTTGGTCACTGCTACACCATTAATGCCTACCCAAGCGCTACCATTCCAAGCCGTTACAAAACCGATGTAGCGGTTCAAGCAAACGGCTTCGGTAGGATGGTCATTGGCTACAGTTGGTTGTTGACGTTGTGCAGGATACTTGGCATACAACTTTGCATAGACATCATCCATCACTTCTTTGGGGGCATCCAAGAACGCTTCTTTGTTTTCCCAAGTTAGTTCATCAGGGTAAGCTTGTTGACTAGTAGAGGCTTTGTCACATGAAGTGGCTAAAGCAATTGTCAAGCCAGCGATTGCGGCTAATTTTAAGATAGATTGTTTCATTGTGTAATGATTTGGTAGATTGGAGATAATATAAAAGGGAAGCAGGGAATATCTATACCTATCAATAGCCTGACCGCACGATAAGAGTGCTGTGGTAGACGATTGATAGGATTATTTTTTTGATAGATTAGAAGGAGAAATCACCAGTGACATCGCCGATTTTGACAACGCGACGTTGGTCTAAAGCACTGCTGTAGCAATCAATTTGTAGCAAAGTCAACCCAAATGGATCGGTAGCTGTGAACAATTCCATTTGTGGATTAGCAACGATAGTAACGTTTTTACCTAATGGATCACCAAATAGCATAGCACGACGAATGGTAACCATATCGCCTACATCAATAGAGCCATCAAGGTTGGCATCGGCAGCCATGTACATACGTACGGCATTAGATTCAGGCAATTCATCGTCAAATACGTCTACTTGTAGAATATGATCCATGATCGCCATAATATCGTCCATGTCTACGCCGTTGAGTTGGGGCGTTTGGTAGCTCATGCACCATTGCGTGATGCCAGAACCTTGTATAATGAACGTTCCTATTCCATTAGTACTAGCAGTTCTTCCCGTTTGTGTTTCCACAATGTCCACCCCTTGGATGCCCTGCCAGAAACTACCATTCCAAGCGGCAACACTACCACAACGGTTCGAACCGAAGCAAGGCGCTTTTTGATCTTGAGGGTATTGGGCGATTGGTTTTTTACTAGTGGGGTGCTCTGCGCGGTATTTGGCAGAAACAGCCGTCCAGACTTCTTTGGGAGCGGTCAAGAATTCTTCAAAATTCTCTAGCGTCAATTCACTAGGATACTCTTGTTGTACTTCTTGCTGGATCTCATCTTTGGTACAAGAAAGGGTAAACATTGTAGCAATGACCGCAACGGCCATTAAATGTAGGAAAGACTTTTTCATCTTAAAAATTGGTTTTTATAAGTAATTAATTGTTATTTAATTAACCTTAACCAGCTTCTGATGAATGGATGGGACTATGCTCCGAAAAGAGGATAGTTGGATGGAATGCTTACAATGCCCGTGATGGAGTTTTTCTTAGCCTCAACAAAAAAATAGAAGGTACAGGTGATGGTGGCTTTTGTAGGAAGCACAGTACAGTTCTAAAAGCTAATAGTTTCGTTTTATACGGCTTTGATTCTGCTAAGGTATAAAAAATACGAGAAATAAGAAGACGTAGAACTGTTTTATTTTAAAAATACTAAAAGAAGAGGGAAGTATATAGCGGAGATTATATAGAAATACATAATTGCGTCATACTTATTGTGAAAATGCAGTCACGCAAAAATAAAGAAATTAACCATAACGCACTCGCCTTATAGAACGGCAAAAAAATGGTAAATGCTTGTTCTCATAAAAAATAGATGCCGTATTTTTTATTCTACTCAGAAAGGTCTTGCTTTCCCCGCCTTCTTAAACAAAAAAAATCGGTACTGGCAAATGCCAATACCGATTGTATCATTGTGCTGTCAAGCATTAAAAAGAGAAATTTCCAGAAACATCTCCCATCTTAATAGCGCGGCGCGTCATGTGGTAAGAAGCGTTGTTGCGGCAATTGTTTTGTAAGAAAGACAACCCATAAGGATCAGTTACAACTGCAAAGTCCATATCAACGTTGGGAACAAATGTCATGTTGTTACCAGGCAATGGGCTTACGGCTAAAATGGTTTGTTGGATAGCAGTAACATCGTTGTCATCAATAAGACCATCATGGTTGACATCTGCCGCGACATAGCGACGTACTCCATCACTCATATTGTCAAATGGAGCAATGTTTAGAATGTGTCTACGAATATGAATGATATCTAATCCACTGACACCGTTTGTCTCGGAAGTAGTATAGGCCATACAAACTGGGCCAGTAGTAGAAGCACACAAGGCGTAATTGCCCCAAGCATTGGTAGAAGCAAACCAGTTTGCTTGTGTAACCTTGACATTCTGAATGCCTGTCCAAGAGCTACCATTCCAAGCGGTAACTTGACCAAAGTTTGGCCCGCCAGTACATTTGGGAGCTGCCGCAGTGGGGTCACCTGTAGCAGTACGTTGGCGCATTGCTTGGCGTTCTTTTTCATCTAAAGCATCGATGACCGACTGGGGGGCATCTTCAAATTCAGAGTAATTTTCTATCGTAACTTCTGTGGGGTAAACTTTTTCTACAGGAGTGTTACAAGAAACGGCACAAAAGGCAGCAAGGGCGATTGTTGCAACCTTGTTTAATAGTGGGGTATTCATAATTAGTAAATTTGGTAAATGTAAATGTTATTGAATGCCACAAGTATAGGAATAAATAGTCAATATGAAAAATAGTGGTAAAAAGAAGAAAATTGTTTGTCACAGAACAACTAATCAATAGTAGTTTAGGGCAATCGCTTCTATTTAAGTGATTGTATTTAATGTATTTAGTTAAATGCCTGAATAGTAGGATAGTAGGTTTAAAGTGGGTATATTATATGTGCGCACATTAGTTAATATGGTAAACAATCAAAATTTGTTGTTTAGATAACTTATAAATAGTAAAATATTCTTAAGAGCAGTATGTTAAGAGTGAATGCTCTATAGTCTGGAGCAATGCATTATCAGAAAAATACAACAGCCTTCATAATCTCAAAAGAAGGAACGGTCTTTGATAATAGCCTTAGCAACAAAACGATTAGAAGGATCCCTATTGATGTTTCCTAATCATTATTTTTTATTATCAACTATACACAACAATATGAATACAGTAAAACTCTTATTCGCTGCTTTTTTATTCTCCCTTCTTTTTGTAGCTACTTCTTGTGACCAGAAAGAAGACGAGTGTACTGTTCCTGCTTTACAACAAAACATCATTGGAACTTGGAAAGCAGATTACGAGCCTAGCTCTGCTGCTTTTGAATTCAAAAGTGATGGTACATTAACAGATCCAGACGATGCGATCATCGGCGGCCAAGTCAATGGCGACCAATTTACAGTTAAAACGTACCAAACTATTGGCGAAGATTCTTTGTACGTTAAAGCAATGTCTGCTACCACAACGAACTTCGTCGAATCGACGTTACCTATTACGGAAAATGAATGTGATGAGATTACCATTAGCTTCTTAGGAATTGACGGTACGATCTCTCGTCAATAAGCATAGGTTGTTTATCAATTATGAAAGGGACATTCCATCACGTGGAATGTCCCTTTTTTTTAGCCCAGATGGGCCACATCCCGCTTCACAGAAGCAAATTCATTGGCAATAAAGAGCAAAGCTATTTACTTGACTTTGTTGCTCTAACAAGGATAATTGCTCCTTCCTTATCGGATAATAAGCGGTTGTAAACAAAAAACGTTAGCACGACTACTGGACGAGTCGCGCTAACGTTTACTTTTAAGGAGGGTAATCATTTACTGTACGATCATTTTTTTACGCGCCAATACACGACCGTCTACTACGATAGAGTAGACATATGTTCCTGTTGGCCAATTACTTGTGTTTACTTCCACGGCGCTATTTTGATTGGTGATGGATTGGCTGCTTATTTGTTTGCCACTCAAATCAAACACCACTAGGGTAGCGTCCGTCATATTTTCAGGTAGCATATAGGCGATGTTGGTACTTCCACTAGTAGGATTGGGGCGGTTTTGACCCAACTGCACGGCACTAGGTGCAATGCCGACGGTACCCTTTTTGCTAGGGGCATCTTCCTTTAGTATAAGTGCTTCCAAACGAGCTAGACGCGCTTCTAATGCCCTGTTTTGCTCAATTAGCAACTCATTTTGACCTTCTAAATCGTTCAATTCATTCTGCTGTAATTTGATAGCTTCCGCTAAAACAGGAATGATGGCATCGTATTCCATGACTTGGAAATCAGCAAGATTACCATCAATATCACTACTTTGGCGCACAATGCTAGGCATTACTTTTTGTACCTCTTGGGTGATAAAACCGTACCGTTGCCCAGTGGGTAAATTCAATTCGGGGCGCTCGTCTGTGCGGTATTCATACGTATAACCCGTCAATTGATTAACGATATCCAACGCATTGCCAATAGGCTCAATATTGCGTTTCAACGTGCGGTCAGAGGTGCCAAAAACACCCGCCGTTGCCGTGATTGACCCATTCAGGGTAAATACATTAGTGCTGTTTGGATCTTGTTTGAAAAAGCCCAGCAAGCTTCCACAACCTGTAGAAGTAATAGGACTGATAGGACGAAGGCTATTTTGTTCTATAAAAGCTAGCGCCAAATCAGTGTTGGTAGAAATAGTGGGAAGTGGAGTACGACTAAAAACATTAGATTGCATCCCTATGTTTACTGCTTGAGTAAGACTAAGTTGTGCACGAAAGCCGTAGAGGTCACACCCCGTACTAGTAGGGCCTACTACTGATCCAGATTCCCCTAGGGCAGCAAATTTCCCCCTTGGATTGAATCTTGTCCCGAAAGGAAAAATGGCGGCGCTGTTGAGTGACTGAATGGAAACACCCGGCGTTGTGGTAGGTGGGAAAATAATTTGCGCGTCGGCTGCTTCAAAAGAAGCTAGAAAGGTCGCTGCGACTAGTGCTTTGAAAAAGATGCTTTTCATAATTTGGAATTTAATGGTTACTAAATATTTATGTAAAGTAATTTATACCAATGAAAAGGACATCTAGGCTGCACCTATTACAGCTTAGAAAGGAGGAGTGTTACTATAGAAGTGCAGCAAGTGCGTTTGTTGGTATGCTATAGGTGGTTGGCAAATGCGTACCAAGGCATAACCAGTAAGATTAAAAAAGGTTTATGAGAAGATAATTTTTTAATAAATCCATTAAGAGCTAAAAGATAGTGTATTACGCTTATTTGAAAGTATTAAATAATGAAAAACCAGTTGATTGACAACTATTGTTCGCATTTTAATAAAAAATAATACTCCTGAAACAATGTAAGCGTTTATGAAAGGAAGGGGGGCTTGGAGAATGGTTAGAAAAAAATAAGCGAAAAAGCATAAAAAACTGAGCCTCATTAACAAAGTTATCTAAAACTCCGTTTATTTTGCCGCGCTATGCTCTGCCAATATTCCCCATAAAAAAAGTTGTTGGAGAGAAAAAGCCCTCTTGAGCTTAGTTTTTCTCTCCAACAACTGGACTTCACTACACGGTTTAATGGGATACTTTACTGGCGAGCAGGATAAAACAATCCCTCTATTCTATCCAATAAGTCTCTTATGTGTACCACAGAAAGGGCATCGGTTTGGCTGGCCAAGGCTGTTTTGAGACGGCGCTCTAAACCTTTGAGGCGACTGCGGGAGAGGGCGCGGACATCCGAATTGTCTTTTTTGTCGTCCATCATTGATGCCAACTTGTCTACATACGCGCGCTGCAAATTGCGGCGATAAACGGCAATGCGTTCGCCTGTGCTCAATTCTGACCAAATGCCTTTTTCCAGCTCTTCAAACAGATTCAATACATTGTACGCTTGGTCGCCTTCTGTCGCTTGTGCTTCTATCAAGCGTTGGAGTCGGGCAGGCTCCAATACAATATTCAACGCTCTTTTTTGCATTCCCAATAGTCGATCAACAATTCCTGTCGCTTCGATACGGTCTAGAATCGTTGGATTAATCAACCACTCTGGTGTTTGGAAAACTTGTGTTTGTAGAAAGGCTACCGCTGCTTGCTGCTTGGCTTTAGGCACATGTTGAAAAACACTACCCTCTTGATCGGCTGTTTTGGTATATTGATACACGCCCCCAACATTGGAAGCTACATGCCCTACATAGCGGTTGAGCTGCCCAAACACTTGGCCGTACAACTCTCGTAAATCTTGGTAATCTTTTCCATCCTCGGTAGACCACTCTAGCAATTTTGGTAAAATGCGCTTCAAATTGGCAATTCCCAAGGTGCTGGCTTTGACGGCATCGTCTCCCAAATCTTCGGTTTGCGAAGAAGGGTCGACTACCCGCCATTGCTGCGCGCCAAAACGATAAGCAGGATCACCCGCGCGTTCTTTAATCCATTGATTGAGAATCAAGCGTTCTCCCTCTGCACTGCTGGCATCGGGAATTGGACGGTAGCCATACATAATGGACCAAACATCGTACTCTCCAATCTTAGCGCCCAAATTTTTAACCCCATCCCCTGGTTGTGCCACATAGTTGAAACGGGCATAATCCATGATCGAAGGTGCCGTGCCGTGTGTGGCTGTAAAAGTAGGCGAGCGGAGGGAATCGACAGGGTAAGCCACGCTAGAACCCATGTTGTGGGGCAAACCTAAGGTATGGCCGACCTCATGTGCGGCGACAAAGCGAATCAATTCGCCCATGACTGCATCTTCAAAATCCGTTGTTTGGGCATCAGGGTTAATGGCAGCCGTTTGTACCAAATACCAGTTGCGCAATAAATTCATCACATTGTGATACCACAAAATGTCGGATTCTAAAATTTCTCCTGTACGCGGATCGTGGACGTGTGGCCCTTGCGCATTGGCAATATCCGTAGTAATATAACGAATGACGGAGTAGCGCACATCCTCTGGACTCCAATCGGGGTCTTCTTCTACCGACGGCGGATCTTTGGCAATAATGGCATTTTTGAACCCTGCGGCTTCAAAGGCTTTTTGCCAATCGTTTACCCCTTGTTTGAGGTAAGGCCGCCATTTTTCAGGGGTAGCAGGATCAATGTAATAGACAATTTGTTTTTTTGGTTCGACCAATTCGCCCCGCTCAAAAGCAGCCATGTCCTTGGGCTCTAAGCGCCAGCGGGTAATAAATCGCTCTTGATCTGCGCGTTGTTTGAGCGAGCTGTAATTGGTGCGTTGTATACTAAAATAACCCACTCGGGCATCGTATACTCGTGGCTGCATCAACGTCTCGGGCAAGAGAATAAAGGATTGATTCATTTCTACCGACAGCGTTTGTGTCAAAAAATTATCGGGTAACTTACTGCCCTTGTAAGTAAGAATATGGCGAATCTCCGTATTGCTCGGAAAACTTTTGGTGCCTACTATCAAGCTGCGCTTAGGAGCTACACCCGAAATGCCAAAGCGTTTGCGCTGGTCATCCGACAAGGCACCAATCAAGGCAATATCAGACGTAAAGAGGGGATTCATCTCAATTACGACGGCTGTTTTGGCCTCGCTGCTGTCCATCCGATAAGCTGCTACAGGAAAACTATAAATAACAGGCTCAAAGTTGTTGGTTTTTAAGGCTTTGTAAATAGGCTCTTTTTCATTGGCCACGCTGTGGTAAGAAACCGACCGCATCAAGAATTTGATCGTCTATCCGCTGCCAGCGAATCACTTGTTGTGGACGCGATTTCATACCCGCACCACCAAAGCTCAAATTTTTGACGTAACCAGAAATACGGCTAACCACCATAATTTCTTTTTCCATCAACGCTATAGGCAATTCAAAATAATACTTATTGCCTATTTTATGAGTGGTCATCAAGCCTACTTTAGTTACCGCCTCGTCGGTAATCACTTCTTCATAAGGTTTGGGGGCACCCTGTACGGGTGTTGTTTTGGGGGTAGGTTCGACTACTTCCTCCGTTTTGTCTTTGTCCTTTTTCTTGTTGCGTTTCTTTTGTGCTTGCAGGGAGGGTACTGCGGTCAAAAAGAGCAGCAACAAGGCGATAGTTGTAAAAAGATTCTTTTGCATGAATAGCTTTATTATAACCTATTGGAAATAGCGATACTGGCTCCCAGTAGTTACTAGAAACAGCTTCACTGACCGATTGGCTAATTCTGAAGTTGTATAAAAATGAGAGAATTGATTTTTTCTAGAAAGTAGAATCGTCCACTTGTGCCAAGTAATCTTGAATAGGTTTGACCACTTCTGCCAAACAACCATCCTCAAAAGGCGATTGCAAGTTGCCAACTTTCAATAGATCCAAGAAGGATTTTGAGCCGCCAATATTACACAGGTTGATGTAATCTTCCCAAGCACCCTCTTTATCTTCGAGACTGCGTTTCCAAAACTGGAAGGCACAAATTTGTGCCAGCACATAGTCGATGTAGTAAAAGGGCATTCCAAACAAATGGCTTTGGCGCTGCCAAAATCCACCGCTTTCTAAATAGGCATTGTCCTCATAATCGCGATGAGGAAGGTATTTATGTTCAATATCGCGCCAAGCTTGGTTGCGTTCTGCGGGTGTCAGGTGTGGATTTTCGTACACCACGTGTTGAAATTCATCAATAGCAACGCCATACGGCAGAAAGGAAATGGAACCTGCTAAGTGGGAGAACTTGAACTTCTCGGTATCTTCTTTGAAAAAGAGGTTCATCCAAGGCCAGGTAAAGAATTCCATACTCATCGAGTGAATTTCGCAAGCCTCATACGTCGGCCATAGATAATCGTATAGTTTTGTGTTGTTGCTGGTAGAATAAGCCTGAAAAGCGTGTCCTGCTTCGTGGGTCAAGACGGTAATGTCGTGGGCGGTGCCGTTGAAATTAGAAAAGATAAAGGGGGCTTTAAATTTATTCAAAAAAGTACAGTAGCCGCCTGTTTGCTTGCCGTCTTTCGCCACCAAATCCATCAGTTCGTTGTCGCTCATAAAGCGAAAAAAGCGATCTGTTTCGGGCGACAATTCTTGGTACATTTGGCGGGCTTGTTCCTCCATCCATTCAGGAGTACCCTTGGGTTTGGGATTCCCTGAGGTAAATTTAAACTCCTCGTCGTAGTATTTCAACGTGTCCAAGCCGAGGCGTTTCTTTTGACGCGCCAATAATTCGCCTGCAATGGGAACAATGTGTTCTTTGATTTGGCGGCGAAAGTTGGCAACCATATCTGCGTTGTAATCGGAACGCAACATACGCGCGTAGCCCAATTCGATGTAATTCTTATAGCCCAATGCCAACGCCATTTTGTGGCGAATCTGTACCAACTCGTGGTAAATATTTTCAATTTCAGGAGCGTGTTCGGCGTAAAATTTCCATTTGGCCTCATTGGCACGGCGGCGGGTGGCGCGGTCTTTCGACAATTCCAAAGCACCAATTGAAGAGAGATTATACTCTTCGCCATCAAATTGGATGACGGCTTGCGCTTTTATTTTGCGGTATTGCGAGTCGAGTTTGTTCTCTTCTTGTAAGAGGCCAATGATTGCAGGTTCAAAAGTTTTGAGGCGTAGTTCTGCAATGACAAAAAGCTGCGAACCAAAGATGGCTTCTAGCTCTGCGCGGTTGTCTACGGCCAATAATGCCCGAAAATAAGCATTAATGGACTCGGAAAGAGCAGGGTAGTGGGTGTCGTAAAAGGCATTTTCCTTTTCGTAAAATTCGTCCCGAGTGTTGATAGAATGACGGACACTGGCGAGCGAATACATCGAATCAAAATTACTACGCAATTCGTTGAGCGCTAGAATGGCTTCGCGTTGAGTCGTGCTGTTGTCAGCCGCTTTAAAGGCCTCTAAGTGTTGGGAAAATTCTCTTTTGAACGTTTCAGTATCAGGCCTTTGATACTCAAAATCACTAAACTGAGTCATAGTTTTTAATTGTAAGATAGATGAGCGATAACGGGGAGTTACTTCTTCAAGAAACAATGAAGCAAACAGCAATCCTCAGGAGGATTTTGGGACAATAAAGTAGAAAATAAAAAAAGAGAAGGAAAACACTATTGTGTTCTGCTTCTCTCTCAAAGTTACAGTATTTATAGCAACTAATGTAAGGAAAAAAACTATTTTATACGGCCAAGCCCGACAACTGACATTCTAATTATGGAAAGTCTAGTTAGAGGCGTACAAAGAAGCTGCTTTTTTAAATCCTTACGGTGTATAAATAGGGCGCAATATTACTCTTTTGCGGCCAGACTTTTCTGATAACCATCCAAGCCACAACGGAGAAAACTTTCGTATGTTTCGATCACTGGGGTGTAAGCACGTGGTGTATTAATTACTTCCTCGTCAGGCGTAATCAATACATAGTACGGCTGAGAAACCTTGCGGAAGTTTACTTTCTGAAACGCTGCCCACTTGTTTCCGACATTGCGGATTTTGGTACCGTCTTCCATGACTAACGTAGTGGGTAATTTTTTTCGATCATCGACGTACAACGATACCAAAACATAGTCTTCGTTAATGATTTTATTGATCGTAGAATCAATCCAAACATTCTCCTCCATCTTGCGACAGTTGACACAGCCATACCCCGTAAAATCTACTAAAATTGGCTTGTCAAAGTCGTTAGCATAACGCAACGCCTCATCATAATCATCAAAACATTGGTTGATGCCTGCGGGACAATGGTCGCTAAATTTGTACTCATCGCTCTGCGCTTGTTGGCAAGGGCGAATGTAAGAATAACAAGCAGAGGGTGCTAAACCACTCAACCAAAACGGCGTTCTAAACGCATCCGTTTGAGGATTTACGGTAAAACCTGTCAATAAGGAAATGGTTAATAAAGCGCTGAGGCCTCCCAAAACCTTACGGCCTGTTTTAATTTTTGCCTCCTTATTATCGTGTGGAAAGTGGATGACGCCAAATAGATACAAGGTCATCAACAAAAAGATCAACGCCCACAAACCAACAAATACCTCATAAGGCAAAATTCCCCAGTGTTCGGTTAAGTCAGCAGTCGATAAAAATTTCAACCCTAAGGCAACTTCCACAAAACCCAAGATCACTTTCATACTAGTCATCCAACCACCCGACTTGGGCAAGGATTGCAACCAGCTAGGAAAAACAGCAAATAGCATAAAGGGTAAGGCCAAGGCTACCGAAAAGCCCAACATACCTACAGCAGGGGCTCCATAACTACCCGAGCTCGCTGTCTGTACAATCAAGGAACCAATGATCGGCCCTGTGCAAGAGAAAGAAACCAAAGCAATAGAGAATGCCCCAAAAAAAGTACCCAGCAAACCGCCTTTACTCGATGCCTGATCGGCTTTATTCGCCCAAGCAGAGGGTAATTGTATTTCGTAATAACCAAAGAAAGAAAAAGCAAAAACCGTAAAGAGAAGGAAGAACAGCAGGTTCATAATCCAACTCGTAGAGAATAAATTAATGGCCTCAGGGCCAAAGGCAATGGTAAACAATAAGCCCAAGGACACGTAAATAACGATGATAGATGCCCCAAACAACAAGGCATTTTTGATGCCGTTTTTCTTAGCAGCGGCACCATCTCCTCCCTTAGAAAAGAGCGAAACAGTCATAGGAATCATCGGAAATACACAAGGTGTTAGCAAGGCGATTAAGCCTCCTCCAAAACCCAGTAAGAAAATTTGCCACCAAGGCAAACCCTCTAATTCTACATTGTTATTTTGTAATTCTGCGCCCGTAGAGCTGGTACAAACGGTGTTAATAGGCGCTGCGACACTGGCTACCAAAGCAGGGCGCGTAGGGTTAAATAGACCATCTTTGGTCGTTCCAACATAGTCTTTATGTTTTTTTGAAGCGGGGGTAGTCGCTGGCTCCGTTAGCAGGCGGTGTTCCGTTGGAGTCTACTACTGGCTCTTCTGTGTTGTCGGTAGTCGGTGTTTCTGGCGTGGGAGCAGGGACGTCGGCGGTAGTATTGCCTGATTGGCTTTGTTGGGCGTGGTTTGTCCCGTGCTGTTGTCTGTGGGTTGCTCCTTCGGAGCGGGATCCTTTTTTGGGGTAGGATCTTCTTTTGGAGGCGGGGGAGTGCCGGGCTTGGGCAAATAGCTAGAAGGAAGGAAGCTAAATTCTACCGACGTGGGCGGCAAGCATTGGCTATCGTTGCAAGTCATGTACTCCAAATAGCCTGCTACTGGTTGGGTAGGATTGCTTACTTGAAATTTTTGCTTGATGGTTAAGTCCTTTTTGTACTTGGTGATGTTCATGTCAAACAAATCATCGTAGCCCTCTACTTTATTAGCGCTTGCGCTAGTCGTTTCGGTAGCTTTTCCCAATTTCTGAACCTCTGAAGATTCAAAATTAACGCTTGTAGGAATAGGCCCCAAGTCACTCTCTAGGTATTGAGAATAGGTATACCAACCCTGCTCTACTTTTGCTTTGAAAGTGATCTCGTAGGTATTGTCCGTAAGCGCTTTGACCGTCCAAGTGTACTTGACTGGTGCCTGTTGCGCTAGCAAGTTGCCCATTAGGGCAACCAAAAAAAGTAATGTAATGCTTAATTTTTTCATAGTGTGTCCAATTGTCAATAGGTGTGGGGAGAGACCCGAAAATAACAAAAAAAGTGCAGGGCAAGCCGTTTCGAAGGGATTTATATACCTTGTACCTGTCAAGCCTCCTTGAAGTTATAAAGTTATGAAAATAAGTTCATATCTATGGGTCGAAAAAAGAATTCTACGGAGGTTTAACGTTTTTTTAAGTAGGCGAATAAATAACGATTGATCGTGTACTGCTGTTTTTTCTAATGGGATAGCACCACTACGCTAACGAAAAGACAAAGCAAAAGAGTATAACGTCTAGAGTTTGAGCTCAAACGGAACTTCATCAGGAGGCATACATTGATTGTCGTTGCAGCTCATAAAGGTAATGCTGCCCTTGAGATAACGCTGGCCTTTGGGAATAGTGACGGTCTGTTTGATGAGTAATTCTTTCTTGTATTTGGTAATGTTCATGTTGAATAACGGATCAAACCCTTCAACTTTTTCCCCCGCCTCGCTGGCGCGATCGACTAATTTTGCTGAAAAATTTTCTTCAAAACTTAGATAAGTAGAGATTGGGCCTTTATCGCTTTCGAGATATTGAGAATAGACATACCAGCCGCTGTTGATGGTAGCCTTGGCGGTAATAACATAAGTGCGGGGCTTAACGCGTTTGCTCTTAAATGTCCAACTGACTTCTTTGTTAGGAGTAGGTAAGGTAAGCAGGCTTATAGCCAAGGCGAGAAAGAAATTCATGGTACTAGTTTTAGTGATAAAATGATTTTCGATAGGACAATAGAAAATACAGTGCCAAGGAAAAGTGTGCCCTCAAGAATGTAAGCAATAACAGGGCAAAATGGGAAAAGGTTGGATGGAATGATTCGCTTAAAACTGTTTATTATATTCTAATAAAAGAAAAACTGCTGGTATTGTAAACCCAGTGCCAGCATAAAAATAACTAAGTGCAACAGCTCTGCCAATGCCAAACTTTTGAAGGATTGTAACACTAAGCTCAATAATATAGCTACAGGAATAGCCAATACCAAAAAGTGATACGCATACAAATTGCTCTGTACCAAAAAACTCAGCAAACCTACAAAAGGCATGATTAAGACCACATTGATGTACTTTTTCTCGCGGGAGGTGGTTTTAAAATGTAGGGTTTGTAATTGCAATAAGGCCAAGATAATAGGCGCAACCATCAGCCCGATCAGCACATACAAGCTTAGATTATTGTCATAATGCACCGTCATCTGCTGGTAATGCTGCCCCAGCTCTGTATAAAACCAATACCCTAAATTATCGTTGATAAAATGGTAGGTACCCAACAAAAAGAAGGGCACAAAAAAGCCGCCCAGTAATAGGATAAACTCTTGGGGGTCAAAAGACCGCAAAATCAATACGGCCAACACCATCCAAATAAAATACACGATAAACCCGTGGTAACAAAGCGCAGCCATCGCTGTTGCAAAGCCAATATTAAAAATAACAGCCAACGAGACCCGCTTTTCATAGCTCTGAAACAAACAAAACAAAGCCCAAAGCATAAAACAATTGCCTAGCATCACAGGTGAGCACACATCAATGTCTGCTCCTGCAAAGTGGACTAAAATAAAAGCAATCGCAGGGACATAAGAGTAGTGCTTGGCCAAGCGAAATTCATTGACGAGTAGATTAACAATGCCTGCTTGTAGCAGCAAGAGCATAAAAAAGGTTACTCGATTGGTACTCGGTGCATCGACCCAATCAATGAGCCACGTACCTACAGTACTCGATAACGCTTCAAAACTGTCCAAAGGCAGCCCCGCATACAACCAGCTATTGACCCCAAATAGGAGGGCATAGAGCAAGACAAAAATAACAGTGAAAATCTGATTGTTCCTAAAAATTTGTAGCACGGCAGAAGATTTGAATAAAAACCAAGGTCAATGCCCAAAATACAACCCCCAAAGGAAAAGTTCTAACAAAAGAGGTTGCAAATTAAAAAAGGGCATTTTTTGCCCACATAGCCATAAGCTACTTCCTAGCAAAAAACACCCTTCAAGACTCCATTGGATTTTATTACTTCTTGTATAACAACGTCTAATAGTTGATTTTCAACAAGCGTAGCTTTTTATCGCGCTCGGCGACTGCAATCACCTCCGAAGAAGAGACCTGTAAGCCGTCGGCAAGCTGAGGAAGGAGGCCATTTTTACGCTCTTGGTGGGTCACTACATTGCGTTGTACCTGTCCCGTGCTATTGATGACGTATTCAAAAATACT
This sequence comes from uncultured Saprospiraceae bacterium, assembly GCA_963837355.1. Taxonomy (GTDB): domain Bacteria; phylum Bacteroidota; class Bacteroidia; order Chitinophagales; family Saprospiraceae; genus Aureispira. Next base: position 119,176 of record CAWIMY010000007.1, read on the forward strand.
AGTGTCCCACGAGATGTTGTTGTTGTACAAAAAGCGAATGCTAGAATTGGTTGTCACCGTAAAAAACGAAGAGTGCCGCGCATTGTCGTTCTCCGAGCTTTGGCTCTTAAACAAGACATCTTTCCAATAGACCTTGCCCGATGGGTGGATGGAAGCAATCAAAATATTTTCGTACAAGTAATCGGCTTGGCTGGTTGCTTTTTCTTCTTCGTAAAAAGCCAAGGAAGACTCGTAGGTGAAGCGTTGTTCGGCCACCAACAAAACCCCGCCATCTTTGCGCAAAACCAATTGGCAAATGTCAAAATTCTGGATGCCATTGAGTTTTTTCTTGCGTTTGCCCGTTAGGCTGCGCATAAACGGCTCTTCCAAAGCCGTGGTATGGATAGACGGCAGGCGTTGGAGGTCAGTATTGAAATAGAAAATACCTTTGGAGAGGCTGCTTTTATCTGCTGCATAGAGTCCTGCGGCGACCAATTGGTGGTTGACTTCGTCGTATTGTACACTGATGTCATAGGACAAATAATCGTTGAACGGTATGGTTTGCCATTGTTCTTCGCCTTCTAAATTAATTTTTCCAAGTATAAATTGGTTCTTTTGTCGTTGGCGTGGGGTATTATATTGGTTGTAAACCACAAAAACATCGCCCGCATTATTTAAGAGCAGTTGTTTGAAATTCTGATGATAATTCATGTCCTTGGGCTGCAAGACTCGTTGCCAATGTTGTTTTTTGAGGTGCAGATCAAAATGAATGACTTCTAGTTCTCCCTTATAAGAAGGGGTATAGACCATGAAATAGCGTTTATTGGCGGCACTAATGGCATGACGACGGTGCATGCTAAACAAGCCCTTGAATTGTCCCACGGCATAATCATCAATCGCCTGCGCTTGACTGTCAAATTCTTTGCCTCGGATATACGTGGAGCCTTTTTTGTTGTAATAATACAAGACTACAAAGCTGTTTTGGTAAGGCATAATTCTAAACGCCGTTACACCGTGGCGCTCAAAATCAATGGTCTTGATCCAGTTTTGAGTCAAATCGCCTGCCTTGAAGCTGTGAATATGAAATTTAGTTTCTGTTTTGCTATATAATAAAACCTGTTCGCCATATCGCGCAATGAGCTGGTAATCGACCTCACTAGGCAAATCGACAGGGGCAGAAACTTGAACTTGTTGCGCCATTAAACCAGTAGTGGTACACAACGTGTAGAAGCATAAGCTAAGTAAACGGTAGTAGTTTAACATCGGCAATACAATTTTAAACAACCAGCGAAAATACCGTCTTATATAGGGAACAATGCTCCCAAAATGCTCAGTAGTAGATAGACATAAGAAGGGCAAAACAAAAAAGTTAAAACAACTTTTTGGATTTGAGGTCTTATAACAGAATGTCTATAAAAAAATACCTTAACTAAACAGCGAGGTAAATTACTTGGTTGTTGGTAGACAACTAGTTGAAATTATGGGTCGGATAAATAAGCAATAGCCAAGAGTAAAGTAGACGGGTAGGACAGAACACGGTTAAAAAAGTGGTGCTCTCTTTGACAACTTTTGCCGAGGCTGTCTAGAAAATACGCAATAATCTTATCTTTGTTACAAAACGAAGCGGTAATTTTAGGAAAACAAAACTAAAAAAGCAGCTAAAAAGTAGCTTTTTGCTATTGAAGTATAGTGTAAAACACTTGTTAGCAATGAATTAAGACGACTTAACATTGAATTAACGTAAAATTAATTTTTTTTTAAAAAAGATCACAATAATCATGAGAAATAGCTTTTTAAGGATTGGCCTATTGGTTGGTCTCCTTGCTGTGGTGGCTTGTAATGAGCCTGAAAAAACGAAACCTGATTCCCTCGCTGCTGAGCATGGGAAAATGACAGGTATTCCCAGCATTGATGCCTTGACGCGCGATATAAAAGCGAACCCCGATAACATTTCTTTACGGGTCGCTCGTGCTAATGCCTACTCCAACGAAGGCTTGTTCAAAGAGGCCGAAGAAGAAGCACGTCGAGTGTACGAATACGATAAAACCAATTGGCGGGCAGCGCGGTTGCTGGCTTGGGCTTATTTTGATAACCAACAATCCAAACCCGCCCTCAAAGTTTTAGAGCGCGCCTTGGAATTGCACCCCGATACGATTCCTTTGCTATTGGTACAATCGGAAATTAGCCTCAATGTCAAACAGTATAACGAAGCGCTAACAGCGGCTGAAAAAGTACTCAAAATACAGCCGCTTCATGCCGATGGCCACTTTATGCGCGGGCTAACCCTCAAGTACATGGGCGATACGCTAAGTGCCTTGGAGAGTTTCCAGACGGTGATTGAACAAGACGCTGAACATACCGAAGCGTATTTACAATTGGGGAGCATCTTTGCCGCCAACAAGGAGATTATTGCCATTGAGTATTTTGATAACGTATTGCGCCTTGACTCGACCAATTACAACGCCCTCAAAGGCAAGGCCGATTATTACCACCAAAATTTTGACGACAACAATGGGTTGTTAGAAAAAGCAAAAGCGGCCTACGAGCGGTTGATTGTCCACCATCCACAAGAGCCCGATGGAACCTACAACTATGGCTTGCTCTACATGGAGCTGGGCGATTATGAAAAAGCCGAACACTTTTTTGATGTAGCGACCAAATACGACCCTGTCTTTGGCAGTGCTTATTTTTACAAAGCAGAAGCCCAAGAGCGCCAAGGCAACTACGAAGCCGCCAAAATTACTTATCAAAACGCCGCCAGCAACGAGGATAGCCGCGCCCGCAAGGGCCGTGCCCAAGAAGCCTTGGAGCGCCTAGCAAAAAAAGACTATTTACAACCATAACCAATGTTTCATTTCTCTATCAACCACCAAACAACACCATTTACAATATGATTAAGATTTTAGTCAACGACGGCATCCACGCTGATGGCCAGTTTTTATTAGAAGAAGCTAATTATCAGGTAGATACCACTAAGATTCCACAAGAAGAACTCGCCCAGCGCTTGCCCGAGTACGATGCCATTATCGTTCGTTCGGCCACCAAAGTACGCCGTGAGTTGATCGACCAATGTCCCAATCTCAAAGTCATTGCCAGAGGCGGTGTTGGGATGGACAATATTGATGTGGAGTATGCTCGTTCCAAGGGCATCAAGGTAGTCAACACGCCCAATGCGTCTTCGCAGTCTGTCGCCGAATTGGTGATGGGGCATATGTTTGTGCTATCGCGCTTTTTGCACTGCTCCAACCGCGAAATGCCTCAAGAAGGCGTAGACAATTTCAAAGGGTTGAAGAAAAATTACGCCAAAGGCGTGCAATTGCGCGGCAAAACTTTGGGTATTATTGGGTTTGGTAGAATAGGACAAGAGGTGGCGCGCTTGGCTGTAGGCATGGGCATGAAGGTTTTGGCGACCGACTTGTTGGAGCGCAGCGAGACGGTTGCTTTGACTAGCCCCCACGCTTCGGCCGCTACGTTTTCAATAGAATTATCAACGGTTCCAATGGATCATCTTTTGAAAGAGAGCGATTATATCACGATTCATGTACCGAGCAGTGACCAACCTGTGATTGGTGCTGCTGAGATGAAAAAATTAAAACAAGGGGTGTTTTTGATCAATACTTCGCGAGGAGGGATTATTGAGGAAGCCGCTTTATTGCAAGCGCTAGAAGACGGGCAAGTTGCAGGGGCAGCCTTGGATGTGTTTAACAACGAACCGACTCCTAACGCGGCTTTATTGAACCACCCTCAAATTTCGGTTTCGCCCCACATTGGTGCTTCCACCGTAGAGGCACAACGTAACATTGGCCTAGAATTAGCCGATGCGTTTATTGAATTTTTTGATAAAGAATAGACGGTTTCAGAACAAAGGCCCTGTGCGAAATGTTTATTAGGTATTCTTGTTTCTCCTTGCTTCTTAGGGAGGTAGGGATAACAACTATCTAATTTTTATATTATTAGCCAATTCTCTGTAGAACAATTTAACGGTGATACAGGAAATTATGGTTATTCAAATCACTAACAATGAAACATCTATTCGCTCTTGCGCTATGCGCTTCTATTACTTTAGGCTTTTCTTCTTGTGTCAAAGAAATTTGTTACGAATGTACGCACCCTGATAAGTGTGCTGTAGATATTTGTGATGAACGCGCTAGCGTTGATAACGACGGTCTCTGTGTACTTGTTCCAGACAAGGACGGTTCTGATAACATAGAACTCAAAAATGCTTACGAAGCAGAGGGATATACTTGCAGAATCAAGTAAGACCCAATTACATAAAATGCACATTAAGCCTTCTCTCCTTCCTAGGAGAGGAGGTTTTTTTTATGCCGCCCTTTTCTGTTGATATTGAAAATACTTGACGAGTAGGGGAGCTACAAAAAAGCCCTTCCGAAATCAATTCGAAAGGGCAGGGGTGTTTTTTTTTATAAGAAGGAATGTTGCTTACTCGATCACTAATTTACCTGTGTGTAATAATTCTTTTTCTCCTAGTACTTGATAAAAATACAAGCCTGTTGCCAAATCTTTGCCTGATAAGATAAGGGTAGCTTGGGTGCTTTGTACTTGGCGCACCAATTGCCCCATAGCATTGTAGACCAATACTCGATAAGAAGCATAGCCCTGAGCAGACTCTATAGTCAACGTCGTTTGCTCCGAAAAAGGATTGGGGGCAACCCGCACTGTTGTAGACACGGCAGGGACTTGACGCAGCGGCAGCACGTTGCTACAAACAGCATTGCCATTGACACCCAGCAATTGGTTGGTGTGGTCAAAAAAGCAAGATACCATTGCCGATTCTATTTGCCCAGAGACATTGATGACTTCAAAAAATACACTGCCAAACAAGCCATTGTCCTCTATCGGATCGCTGCTAATGGGAATAGTGCCGTTCAGCACTTGGCGGTTGCTTCCCCGAAGGGCTCCAATACCTTCCACCCAATACAAGTAGTTGACTATATTGACATTGCCATTGGTGTCTGGAAACGTACGTGCTTCGATTTCTAACATACGGCGGTAGCTGCCGTCTAGTAATTGCAAACTGTCGACCCCAATAACTTTGCTGATAATGCTATCCTGATCCATTGGTGACGGAGCGTAAGCAAAGGTCGCATAGTGCTTGACCGAATCGCCCACATTTAAACTAAAATCGTAGAGCAGCAACTCCGTACCAGGAACATAAGGGGGTAAAGGAAAGTCAAAAAGTCCCCCACTGTTGCCTCCATGCGCCGTAGTAAAGCCATAAAACCACACCCGACGGTTGGCATCTTCTCGCAGTGCTCCTAGGAGTATATTGTAAGAATAGACCTTACTATAAGTCAGGTTATTGATAATGGTATCGCCGCGTAGCTCGTCGGTATAATTACTTTCTGTAAAAAGAGAGATTTGCCCTCCTGAGGTATAATAAGTCCTTGATTGGTACATGCCCCATCGAGCCGTGTCGGTAGGAAAAGGATGGTAAACAGTTGTTTGTGCCCCAACAAGGACGGCTTGTAACAACAACAAGGATAAGTAGAGTAATCGAATATACATCTGGGTGATTTTTTGGTGAAGTAGAATAATTTTATGGAAAACAAATTTCTAATAGAGGGGCAAGTGTTACCCTGTTTTTAGTTTAATAATAGCAGCGTCTATCGAGGAGTAGTTTTCGCTGACAGTAATAAGACACAAAACTAAAACCAGTTGTTTAGAGTTAAGTAAGCAACCTTCAATCATAAACTCCAATAGTATGTCCTTCGTTCGAACTTTTTGGCTGCTTTCTATGATCCTTTTAATCCTAAATCCCTTACAAGCCCAAGACAGTCCTTTGGGGAATTGGTTAATCTATTTTGGGAACAAAAAACTACCCTCCAACTTCAATTGGCACCACGAGGTGCAGTACCGAAATTACAATGCTATCGGCGATTTAGAACAACTGCTGCTGCGCACGGGAATTGGTTATAACTTAACAGAAGACAACAACAATCTACTTATGGGCTACGGCTTCATTCACAGCCAAAACTACACGGTCAATGGAGAAAAAGTAGCCACTAACGAACATCGCCTTTACCAGCAATTTATCACCAAACAAAAAATTGCTTTCGTCCAGCTCCAGCATCGCTATCGCTTCGAACAACGTTGGATAGACCAATTGTTCAAGGTGCGGTTTCGCTATTTCCTAAGCGCCAACATCCCTTTGCACAACGCCGAAAAAAATGACCGTACGTTTTACCTCTCGCTCTACAACGAAATTTTTATTCAAACCGAAGGCAATGTATTTGATCGCAACCGTTCCTACGCAGGCTTGGGCTTTCGCCTCAATCAATTTTTACGCTTTGAGCTGGGCTATATGAATCAGTTTTTGCCTGGCTTTAATCGAGACCAGATTAATGTGATGATTTTTGCTAGTTATTAGGGGTATTGTTCTGAATTTTGAACAAGTAATTTTTTAGGGTAGTTATATCAATCATAAAATCTTCAACTTGCTCGCAAGTACTCTATTTTTAAATTGTTCTGTACTAAGTGTGTTTTAAATACGCATTCAAAAGTGGGCATCAAAAGGTAACGTGTTCAGTTTTTGCTCTTTTTCTGGACACGTTGAGTTCTTCTCAACTCTACAACACGACCATTTTTAGCCTTATTCTGGTCGTATCCTCCTTTTAGGCACAGTAATTACCTCCTTTCGAGGCATACGACCAATTTTTGGAAAAATTTGATCCTATTTAATTCCTACCATGGCCTTTTCTCCTTTCCGAAACTTTCGAGACCACTAATTGTTAGTTAGCAATTGATTAACCCATTAAGACAAGCATTTATGAACAGCTCCAACTACTTCGTCCTTTTGTGCCTTTTTCTAGGAATTTTTCAAGCCTGTGAAGGGCCACCTGTTGAAGTGAATGAATTGCCTCTCACAAAGATTGTGGAAGAGCCGCCAAAGCAAACCATTCTCACCAAAACAGAACAGGAAAATTTAAGTCCTGAGGCTGTTATTCAATTGTTACAACGAGGAAATGAACGGTTTATCAACAACGATATGACCGAGCGGGATCATTCCGCGCAGATTCGCGAAGCAGTAAAAGGGCAGTATCCCAAAGCAGTTGTTCTATCCTGTATAGATAGTCGGGTGCCTGTAGAAGACGTGTTTGATCGAGGTATTGGCGATTTGTTTGTAGCGCGTGTTGCGGGCAATTTTGTGAATCCTGATATATTGGGCAGCTTGGAATATGCTTGTGCGGTTGCCGGTTCTAAAGTAGTGGTAGTGCTGGGACACGAACATTGTGGTGCCGTCAAGGCGGCAATTGATGACGTAAAAATGGGCAATATTACCACCTTGCTAGAAAAAATTAAACCAGCCGTACAACAAGTAGACTACAAAGGGGCGCGTACTTCTGAGAATCAAGAATTTGTTCATCTTGTTTGTCGACACAATGTAGCACACACCCTAGCGAATATTCGAGCGCAAAGCACTACCTTAGCTGAACTAGAAGCAAAGGGAACGATCAAAATAGTAGGCGCGCTCTACGATATGGATACGGGCAAAGTGGCCTTCCTACCCGCCGCTGAATAAGCGATAGATATTGAGCAAGACCGACAGGCTCTACACCACAAAAACAAAGCAACACGGCTGACCAACCTACTATTTTGCCTTTTAGTAGAAAATTATAAAACAATTTGTGTCATTTGCCAGCACATTTTTGTATTTTTGGCTTGTCGTAATTGTTTTGCACCAACTCAACTTTAGCAATGATTCGCACACTGACCATAAAGAACTATGCTATCATAGAAGAACTCGTGATTGACTTCTCTGATAATTTGACCATCATCACAGGAGAAACAGGCGCAGGAAAGTCCATTATGTTGGGCGGACTTGGGCTGATTATGGGCAAGCGCGCCGACATCAAGGTGCTGTACCAGCAAGCGCGAAAGTGTGTGGTAGAAGGTGTCTTTGATGTATCACCTTATGATTTGCACGCCTTTTTTGAGGAGCACGATTTAGACTATGAAGCAGAAACTTCCTTGCGTCGAGAAATTACTCCTTCTGGTAAATCGCGGGCCTTTGTCAATGATACCCCTGTGCGTTTAGCCGTGCTCAAAGCATTAAGCAATAAGCTAATCGACCTGCATCAACAATTTGATACCTTAGATATTCACGATTCCTCCTTTCAAACGCGCGCTATAGACGCTTTGGCTGATAGTAAAAAGCAACTGGGAACCTATCAAAAAGCCTATCAAGCTTATGAGCACGACAAGCGCGAACTCACGCGCCTTATCCAACAAAGCCAAGCCGCCAGCAAAGAGACCGACTTTTTGACCTACCAGCTCAATGAGTTAACCGAAGCAGAGCTGCAAACAGGAGAAATGGCCGACTTGGAAATGGAACAACTTCGTTTGAACAATGCCGAAGATATTCAGCGTATTTTGGGCGGAGCGGCCATGAGCATCAACGAAGACGAGCAATCCATTGCCAGCCAAATGACGGACATGGTGAATGCCGTTAGCAACTTAACGGATTTTCATCCCAAGTTGCCCAAATTGGTAGAGCAGTTTAATTCTATTTTATTGGAATTAGAGGAACTTGGTAGCGAATTTCATACCATCGCAGAAGATACCGAGCACGACGGCGAACGCTTAGAAGAGGTCAACGACCGCCTCTCCCAGCTCTTCAATTTGATTAGCAAATACCACGTACAAGACGAAGCCGAACTTATTGCTTTTCGCGATGACTTGGCGGAGAAACTAGGGGATTTTGATGATATTTCAGGTAAAATCGAAAGCTTAAAAGCCAGCATGAGCCAGCACGAAGCGAAGTTATTGGATTTGGGAACCAAGCTTTCTGAAAAGCGTAAAAAGGTCGTTCCAAAATTCGAAAAAGAAGTCCAAAAACTGTTGAGTCAATTGTCCATGCAGCACGCCCGCCTACAAGTCAATATCAAAACAGGCAAGGAATTTTACCCCACAGGCATCGACAATTTGCGTTTCTTATTTGCCGCCAACAAAGGCAGCCGCTTAGAGGAAATTAAAGGCGTGGCCTCAGGGGGTGAGCTTTCTCGTTTGGCTTTGTGTATCAAATCACTAGTAGCTAGCGCCATTCCCTTGCCAACACTTATTTTTGATGAAATTGATTCAGGGGTATCAGGCGAAGTCGCTTTGCAAATGGGGCTTGATTTTACAACAAATCTCGTCGGGTCACCAAGTGATTTCGATCACCCACTCGCCGCAAATTGCCGCCAAGGCTAATACGCATTACTTTGTCCGCAAAAAAGTCAATGGCAACCGCACGACTACTTTTGTCAGCGAACTCAACCAAGAAGAACGCGTCCTAGAGATCGCCAAAATGTTGAGCGGTAACCCGCCTTCGGAAATTGCCAAGCAGAATGCCAAAGAATTACTAGGCGTATAGCACCGTTTTAGAAAGAATAGACCACAGACAGGTAAACGCCACTCCTTTTTTGACTTCGGTCGGGGAGTGGCTTTTTGGTTGTCAGCTTAAAAACATCACCCCCAACCCCATCGTTCCCATTCCGCCGCCTCAAAAAACACCACAACTCACCCACCTCCTTGTAAAGACGTATGACAATACGTCTCCCAGCGACTAACCAGCGACTAACCATTGACCGATCAAGCCTTTCAGAAGATAGGGTATTGTAAGAATAGAAATAGTAAAATGCGCCAACAGAAACGCCAACTTCTATTGGCGCACCATTGGTAAAGACTAAGCGAAAACAAGAACTTACTTCCAGCCATTTTGATCCACGGCTTCTACAGAGCGCATCACTTTGTCGGTCAGTTGCTGCTTGTAGGTCTGCATAAAATCGGCCACCTGTTCGTCAAAGGTACTGACAATCGACGCGGCTAAAATTCCTGCATTCTTACCGCCATCTAAGGCTACCGTAGCGACGGGAATCCCGCCAGGCATTTGCAAAATAGATAAGATAGAATCCCAGCCGTCAATGGAATTGCTGGACTTGACAGGCACGCCAATAACGGGCAAGGTGGTTAAAGATGCGACCATTCCTGGTAAATGCGCAGCTCCACCTGCGCCTGCAATGATGACTTTTAGACCGCGTGCTCTAGCGGTGGTGGCGTAGTCAATCATGCGCTGAGGGGTACGGTGAGCCGATACAATGGTCAACTCAAAAGGAATGTTTGCTTCTTCTAAAAAAAGCGCGGCGGCGCGCATCACGGGTAAATCCGATTGGCTGCCCATAATGATTCCAACAACAGCTTTATTGCTCATTGGCTACAAATTTTATGGTTTTTTTGACAAAATCTACTTTCTTCATAAGGGATTCCATATCTCGATCGCGCACCGTAACATGGCCCATTTTTCGGAAGGGGCGGGTCATTTTTTTACCGTACAAATGCAAGTGGCAGCCTGGCAACGCTAAGACATCTTCGAAGCCTTGACAGACGGCGATGCCTGTGTGGCCTTCTTCGCCCAACAAATTAATCATAGCCGAAGAAATAAAGAGCGAAGTATCGCCCAACGGCCAATTGAGAATGGCGCGTAATTGCTGCTCAAATTGAGAGGTCATGTTGCTCTCAATGGATTGATGACCACTGTTGTGGGTTCTTGGTGCAATTTCATTTACCAAGACGTTGCCGTCTTTCGTGACAAACATTTCTACGGCTAACAACCCTACAATGCCTAATTTTTCGGCGAGGCTGGTGGCAATATCAACGGCTACGTCGGTAATGGAATCCTCAATTTGGGCAGGAGCCAAAAGATACTCGACCAAGTTGGCCTCGGGATGAAAGACCAACTCTACAGGCGGAAAGGCCTTGATGTCGCCTTTTTCGTTGCGGGCAACAATCACTGAAATCTCTTTCTCAAAATCAATGAGTTTTTCCAACAAACCAGGAGCGTCAAAGCCTTTAGGCAAATCGGTGGCTGTGCGCATGACTTGCACGCCTCGGCCATCGTAGCCACCTTTTCCAATCTTATTAACCGCAGGTAAAAAATCGGCATTGGCCTTTACGTCGGCTAGGTTTTCCGTCAGTAAAAAATCGGCAGTTGGAATGCCGTTGTCTTTATAAAATTGCTTTTGAATGCGCTTATCTTGAATCATTTCAATGATATGCGGCTGTGGAAAAACTTTCTTGCCCTCGTCACTAAGGCGTTGCAAGGCTTTGGTATTGACTTGCTCAATCTCGATGGTAATCAAATCGTGCTTGGAGCCAAAATTATAGACCGTATCAAAATCGTTCAAATCGCCGACTTCAAATTCCGCTGCATTTTCTTTGCAGGGCGCTTCTGGATTGGGATCCAAAATGGCGACTTCTATATTAAAATCAATGGCCGAACGAATGAGCATACGACCCAATTGGCCGCCCCCTAAAATAGCTATCTTGTTCATGGTAGTTGTTTAATAGTGCCGTTGAGCAATGAGTGAAAACGCAATTTTGGGCAAAGGTAGCGACCTATTTCGAGATTCTTAGGCTAAACTGTATGAATTCCAATGTTAATAAATGGGGCGTGGCCACCAATCAATGATCAAACGCTCTTCTGTAATTTGGTAACCTTTCCCTATTACTTCTTGGCGTGCGGTGTTGGTTGCAAGCCCCTAAAAAGAGCAGGCTACTAAGTATATAAGACATTGCGTAGAGTTGAGCAGGAATAAAATTAAAAATAGGGCACAATGCTTATTGTGCCCTATTCTCAACGTATCAAATATAGTTATTAAAAGCCCCTCAAAAACCTACGCGGTTTCTTCCTCGCGGATACGGGTCGTTTGTAGAACATCATCAATAGAACTTGCTTCGGCTCCAAAATCATGTTTGTGAGCGCGGTCGTTGACACTCAAATCAGCCACCCAATCTTCATCGGGCACTAACGCTTCTAGTACATAAGGCGAGCCATCGTAGTTCAAACGCTTACCAGGATAGATATACGCTTTGACCAAATAAGTAATCATGTTATTTTGGTTCAAATTAGGATGAATGTGTGGCGCAATGTTCTGCTCATGATAAGCAGGCAATAAGCTCCAGTGCATCGACGGACGGTCGTGATGTGCCCCGTGGTAACCATTATTAAACAGTAAAAAATTCAACAAGCCGCCTGTAAACGTGCGCGAGTGGTTATATTTATGTTCTTGATCACAACCATCATGTTGCCATACATTGGTACTAACAACCCCCCAAGCGCCATAAATATGTGGCCCCCAAATAAATAAAATAGCCGCAGGCAAACTCACAAACAACAGAGAAATCCGTACCACGTGTACCAAGATCATCTCCGCACGCCACTGCTCGTACCACTCCCGTTTATCGTGCTTCATCTTGGCTACAAATTTCTTTTCTGCTTTAAGTAGATCAGGCGTTACAATAAAAAAGAAGAGCAACTGGTTGAGCAGGTGCCATTTGAAGCGTACTTTGGACGTGCGCATATTGTCTTTGGCCGTTTGCGTATCCTTGTGGTGACTAAAATTGTGTCCAGGGACATACGCACTCACCGAGTAGCCGTAAGCCAAACTCAAGACAAACTGAAATAGTTTATTGTGGCGCTTGCTGCGAAACATCGGAGCATGGATCGTATTGTGTACAATAACCGAGCAAGAGAAGGCCAAATAAGCGGTAAACAAAACCCAAGGCACCATCACCGTCCATGTTCGCAATGCGGGTACTTGCCAGTAGGCAAAGAACCCACCATAGGCAACTATATAATAGAGCACTACAAACAACAAGGTTCGGTAATCGGCTTTATATCGTAGTATAGAAGATTCACTCATAATATAACTAGTTTTAAACTTCAAAAATACAAGGCTTTGGAGGAGCTATCAATAAGATGCAAAAAGGGTTGTTTGTCCCCTACCAAAGGTAAAACGGATTTGAGCTACGCCTCAAAAATACGGCGAACTAAGCAAAAAGGCAAGCAATTTGAAAAAAGCTACCAAGAATCCACAGCGAGTAGGGCTATTTATACCTTGTATAGTTAAGGTTTTTCTCAGCGGACTCAAACTAACAAAAAAGGTGCAAGACTGTTAGCCTTGCACCATTATATAAGTAGATTATCACAACCGTTTTGTTAAGACGATTCGTCCGAGCTAATGTATTTGCTGATCATTTGCTCCGTCTTCGCATTTTCAATTTTTCTTACTAATTCTTCGGACTCCTGCTTGTCGCGCACTACTTTGGCCAACACAAAGCAAGAGGAAATACTGAACAAATAAGTCATACCCACAAAGGCTTTTTGATAGATGTCCAATTGTAAATAAACTATTCCTAAGATCATTCCTACAAAGGAAATACCGAAAGAAATCCACGCCAAGGTAGAGAACGCTTGCGTATTTGAGGTGCTGTACTTGCTAGACATAATGAATAAATTTAAAAGGTGTTAGAATGTGTTAGTTTTGTTAAGCTAACTAAATGGTTAAACCGTATGGTTGTTTTCATGGTTCCAATCTACAAAAATCTTAACACTTTTTAACAATCATCTGCATTTTATTTAAAATCAACGGCCTACGCTTGCTTGCCTGGTATAATAAGAACGGGCAAATCGGATTGCAACGCTACTTTTTGACTTACACTGTCGTGAAATAAGTTCTCAAACCAACCCCGATGATGCGCCACTAAACATAATATATTTCCTTTTTGCGTATGGGCGAAATCTAAAATTCCTTGCATCGTATTATCAGAAACGACCTTGTGGTAAGTGAAGGGGATCGCCATGTTAGTAAGGTAATCCTCAATGCTGTTGTCCATGTTAGAATCTTGATCGCTTTTGGCGACGTGCAACAACTGCAATTTCAACCGAGAGGCTTGTACCAAGCTCAAAGCAGGATTGAGGGTATTGAGCACGGTCAAATCTAACGCATCTACTGCTAAGACCATATTTTTGAGGTCTTGATAATGGGTTTCCAAAGGAATCGCCAAAATTGGAAACTTGTTGGATTTGACCAATTTGCTGGCGGTGCTGCCCCAAACTTGTTTGCTAATGTTAGAAGCTCCCAAGGTGCCCATAACAACTAGTTCAGCGGCTACGCGCTCTGCTTCGCGCTCAATCATCTCGATGGGATAACCATGTCGGCAAGTGCCTTCAATAGAAAGCCCTTCAGGAGCAGTCGCTTTAATTTTGGCCAAAAATTCGGTCATGTCTTTTTCTCTGTCTTCGCGAATCACGCGGTTGACATTAGTCATGTGCCCTGCAGGACTAGAAACATGGTAGGTATGTACTAGGTGCAGATCGGCATTGAAACGCTTGGCGAGGGCAATCGCTACATCCAACGCTTTGTTGGCATTATCAGAAAAGTCTGTTGGGACTAGAATATTTTTCATAGTGCTGTTGGTAGAGTGATTTTTATAGAAAACAGCAACGTGCTGTCTAACAAATATAACATTACCCATCCATAAACTCCCCTAAAATAGTGTATTTTTGTAGATTGGCTACGATTTTGAACAGATGCAAGACTATGGATGCTGTCCCCATCAAACACGCTTTACGCCTAGACCATCAAGGTTATACCCACTTGCCCGAAGACATTTTTCAGGGGGCAGAACTACAACTGCTTGATGCTTCCAATAATGCTTTGGAAGTTTTAGATCAACGTTTGGGAATGCTCACAGAACTCCAACAATTGGATTTGTCCTACAACCAATTGCAAACGCTACCCAACAGTTTCGCTCAGTTGCATCAGTTGGAGCGCTTAATACTCCGCCATAATAAGTTTACTAGCGTTCCTGCCGTGCTCTGCCAGTTGCCTAATTTGCGCGTTCTAGACCTTGGGCACAACCAATTGATGACCTTACCAGCGGACATGGTACAATTGCAAGCCTTGGTAGAATTAAACCTTACGTTTAATAAATTGACACATTTTTCTGTCGCGTTGTGCCAACTGCCGCGCCTAGAAATCTTGCGCTTGAAGAGCAACCAGCTCCAAGTCTTACCCGAGGAAATTGGCGCGCTTAAAGCCCTGCGGGTATTGGATTTAGAATTCAATCCTCTAAAAACGCTACCTGATAGCCTCGCCCAGCTACATCAATTGGAACAACTTAACTGTCTCGCCAATGAATTTGCGACTTTTCCTAACGTGTTATTAGAGTTACCTCAAATTCTCCCATTGGACGAATTAGACTTAGGATTTAGACTAGGCTTGCGCCAAAAACAGTTGACGCAAGTCGCTAAATTGCTGCAACAACTCGCTCCTAGGAAAGTCACTACCGCGACAAAAAAAGCGTTGTTTCGGCTACTTTGTGAACAGCCCATAGCTGAACTGCCCCGCGCCGCCATCTTTCCTCTGTTGGCCTTGCGGCACCGAGAACTACAGAAAAAAATAGCAAAATATTTGCTACAAAAAACGCCTACCCTTCGTCTTACTAGTCGCTTATTTCGCTTAGGCAAATTTTCTTTTTTAACCGAAGAAGTCGTGGCGGCTGCTCCTTGGGTGGATGATTATGCCGTCGCTACGCATATCGTGTTGGGGGAAAGAATCGCTCAAAAAGAACTACCCGTCCTCCACGAAACGGCTGTTTTTATTTCGGAAAGAGCCGTACAGCAGCATTATCAACCACTGAAAACCTTAGCTTGGTTAGAAGAAAATAAAGGGCAGTTACTGAATTTACTGCGCAGCCACCAAGGAGAAAACATCCTATTGGCCTTGCAATGGCTAGAAGGCAGTACGCTTTTGGCGACGCTGGCAACAGAATTGCTTCTGGCTTATGTGTTCCTATCGCCCCAAGAACGCGCGGCCTCCAAGGCACTCAAAAGGGCGCTACGCACTGCCTTGCCCAACTTTGAGCCGCAGCAATTGCCTCATGTGACGTTTAAGCTCTACGCCCCCAATCGAAGCGAGTCCGAGACATCCAAACGCATTGCCACCTGTATACAGCCCAATGCCCATTGGGACGGCTTAGCCGTAGCGCGCTACCTTTTTGTAACCTACCAAGTAGGCTACGGGTATTTGATCCAACACTTGCCCACCGAGGAGTTAAATAACTGGTTAAAGACCTTCACAAAAGGTACTACGTTGGATCTTTCTTGCTTAACCCAGCTCCAACAACTGCCGCCCTTGCCCGAGAATTGGATAGAAATTAAATGCTTAAATCTGCGCGGTTGTGCCTTTAGCCAAGCGCCACAACTGGAACTATTGCAGCAACTGCCCAGTTTAGAAGAAATAGATTTGCGCAACAATCCCATTCGGTACCTCCCACGCACCTTGCTCAAAGAACTGTCGAGCTATCGGGTGCTCCTTTCTAAATAATTTCTTGACTTTTGACCCTTGCCTTATGCGTTTTGATCGACATCTAACGGCCTTTAAACCTGTGCTAATTATTGACCAATGGAAACACGGAATCATTCCTACGTCTGTCTGGGAAAGGAGTGACTGCCAACGCCTAGAGATGGCGCAGCAGCAACTTGCTACGTTGGATACGCGTATTGGCAACTTAACGTCCTTGCGTCGCCTTGATTTATCGGGCAATCAACTGCAAACGCTCCCTGCAAGTTTTGCACAATTGCAACAGCTAGAGGAATTGCAATTGGCTGATAATGCGTTTTCTACCTTTCCAGAAATTCTCTGTCAACTGCCTCGTCTGCGGGTCTTGCAATTGCGCGGAAACGCTATTGAACAATTGCCTGAATCCATTGGCCAACTCCGACACTTAGAAGTACTGGATTTGGGGTATCTCCCTTTACGGGAATTGCCTACAGGTATGAAGCAGCTTGTTCGCTTAAACATCTTGTCCATTAGCTCTAGGTCTTGGATCGCCTTTCCAAAAGTGCTGTTGCAACTGCCGCAACTACTGCCTAATTTTATGCGTTTTGATAACCTGAGCATTAGCCCCACACAAGTCGGTTTTTTATACAAAATTCTAAAACAACTGAGCCAACAAGCTACCACGCCCGCGATCAAAAAAGCAGCGTACGAGGCGGCTTATGCGTTGCTTTTTGAGGAAGGGCAAGCTGCTATTTCTCGGCCAGTCTTGTTGACGCTCTTGGCCTTAGACAAACAGCCTTGGCGTAAGAAATTGGCTTCGTACATTACACGCCAAAGTACGCCACCAACCGCCCAGAGCCATGTGGTTTTGTTGGGCAAACCCGATAAGCTTGATCTCACTCGACTCAATAATGCTCCTTGGGCAGCGACGATTGGCGCGGCGACCCACGCCATTGTAGGGCGAAAGATTCCCTTGAGCGCCTTACAGCAGCTTTCGGAAACAACCGTTTTATGGTCAGAATTTAAAGCTAGGGCTTATTATGATCCTTTACAATCGGTCGATTTTATAGACGAAAATTACGAGAACCTAAGAACGATGTTGCTCAGTGGGCAGGTCGGGAATATTATATTGGCTTTGCAATGGCTAGAAAATAGCGTGCTGTTACCGCGCTTGACGACTGAATTATTGGTAGGTTATCTACGATTAACCCCCGAAGAAAAAGCCGCGTGCCGCTCTGGTTGTATAAAGGCTTTTGAGCGTTGTTTTGAGGAGTTTGAAGACCGTTATTTGCCCCCTGTTAATACGCCTGTAATTGATCGAAAAATAGAAAAGTACCACTTAGAGCGCGTCTTAAATTCTATAGAGAACGGCCCCTTTGGGATTCGTTATCCTTGGCTGAAACGTTGTTCCGTGCTTGTGGGGTCGGGTGGTCTTATCTAGTAAAGTATCACAGTGAAGAAGGATTAGAAGCTTGGTTGCGCCAATTTTTGAAAGGCGATACCTTGTGTTTGTCGGCCATAGGGGAGCTGTATCGCCTGCCGACTTTGAAAGGCGATTGGAGGGGTGTTCGGCGCTTAGATTTACGAGGTTGCTCTTTTCGTTATCCTCCTTACTTTCCTACGTTGAGACCATTTATTAATTTAGAAGAAATAGATTTGCGGGGTAACCCTATAAAAAGTGCTAGTTCTGTTTGGCGGGCTCAAAAAGAGCAGCATAGATTGTTGATTGATTAGAGCAAGCTCTTGGAAGAAGCGCGCGGGCAAATTCGTACAGTCGTAGCCCTCGATTTAGCCAACTTCTTAAAACAAATACCTAACTTAGTGCAAATAGACAGGCAGGAGGGAAGTTCAGAAAGTTTTCTGCTTGGCTGAACCGTCCATTCATTGGCGCTTTTTTTATCCTTATTCATTAATACCCTTTGCTATGATCGTTCTAGAAACCCAACAACTAACAAAAGTCTATTCCAAGAAAGTAACGGCTGTTGATCAGCTCAATCTGAAAATTGAGAAAGGCAATATCTACGGTATTTTGGGGCCTAATGGAAGTGGAAAAACCACCACTTTGGGGATGGTGTTGGGCATTATTGCCCCAACATCGGGCAACTACGGTTGGTTTGGTGGGCAAAAAGGGGCGGCTGTCCGCCGCCGTATTGGTGCTATTTTAGAAACGCCCAATTTTTATCCCTATCTCAATGCACAGAAAAATTTGGAAGTAGTCGCCCACATCAAAAAGGTGCCTAAGAATAATATTCCGAGCTTGATTGAACGGGTAGGATTGGCAGGGCGCACGGACTCCGCGTTTCACACCTATTCGCTAGGAATGAAACAGCGGCTAGCCATTGCAGGAGCTTTAATTGGCGACCCTGAAGTATTGATTTTTGATGAACCCACCAATGGCCTCGATCCGCAAGGCATTGCTGAGGTACGGACGTTGTTGGCCGATATTGGCGCGCAAGGCAAAACGATTTTGCTCGCTAGCCACATCATTGACGAAGTAGAGAAAATCTGTGACCACGTTGCGATTATCAAATACGGCGACTTGATCGCCTCGGGCAGTGTGGCCGAAATTCTAAGTACAGAACCCATCATTGAAGTAGGGGCTGCCGATTTGCTGAGCCTCAAAAATGCCTTATCTGGTTTGAATGCCATAACGAGCTTGCGTGAAGAAATGCCTTTTCTAGAATTGACGCTGTCGGCTGATTATACGGCCGCGCAACTCAACCAATGGTTGTTTGAGCAAGGCCAAGTATTGAGCCACCTCAAAGTGCGTAAAAAGAGCTTGGAAGCAGAGTTCTTAGAACGTACCTCGTAATTTTTTAGTGTAAAGAGCAAGTATAGCAATCCCATGAAAGGCCCTAATCCCAGTACCCGATTTCCTTTAGCCCATTACGAGCGGCTGTGTTTTTTGAAGAACATTATTACTAATCCCAATATTGTAGTAGGCGATTATACCTACTACGATGACTTCGAAGACGTGTATAATTTTGAGAAAAACGTCAAATACCATTTTGATTTTATCAACGATCAATTGCTAATCGGCAAGTTTTGTATGATTGCTTCGGATGTGACGTTTATTATGAATGGAGCCAATCATCTGACGGACGCTTTTTCTACCTACCCCTTTGCAATTTTTGGCGAAGGCTGGGCTGACGCGATGGAAGGCAAAACCTATCCCCAAAAGGGTAATATAACGATTGGTAACGATGTTTGGATAGGTTACAACGCGACGATCATGGCAGGGGTAACGGTGGGCGATGGCGCTATTATTGCCACAAATGCTACAGTTGTAAAAGATGTTCCGCCCTACGCCATCGTTGGTGGAAATCCTGCTAAAGTCCTTAAAAAACGCTTCTCAGAGGCTACGATTGAACACTTATTGCGCTTGCAATGGTGGAACTGGCCCATCGAAAAAATCACCGCTAACGTACAACAGCTAACAGCTGCTTCGCACGCTTGGCTAGAAGAAACAGAGTAGGCAAATTGGGCGCGGCGATCAAGACCGAAAACGAATATCTTTGACGACCAATTGTAACTTAGTACGCCCTCTAAAATGGTTTTCATCCACTACATAACAGCATTCAAACGGTTTTTTAGCTTTCAGGGCATCAAAGTGTTGCGCTTGGTGGAAAGCAATGCCCTCGACAGGCGCACTCGCACTGCCGTTTTGTTGTAGGACTAGTTTGAGGTGTTTGTTATTTAATAATTTAGAATAGCCGGTATCGCTTACTTGCTGTGAGGCAAAAACAGGGCGCATATTCTTAGGGCCAAAAGGCGCAAACTGCCGCAGCAATTGCCAGAAGGAATCCTGAATGGTAGACAGCGATAAGTACGCATCAATGGGTTGTACAGGCAACGCCGCTGTTGCTGTAATTCCCTGTTGCGCCAAGCCCTCAAAACGCTCTACAAAACGTTCCCAGTTGCTCTCTTTGAGCGCCAAGCCCGCTGCAAAAGGATGCCCCCCAAAGTGAATGAGCAAATCCGAGCAGGATTCTAAGGCCGCATGAATGTTAAAGTTGCCCGCCGAGCGCGCCGACCCTACCAAGCGTCCATTGGTTTTGGTGAGTACCAAACAAGGTTTGTTGTACTGTTCTACCATTTTGGCGGCAACAATGCCGAGGACACCTTGGTGCCAATCAGGGTGATAGAGCAACAAGGCTCGCCGTTCTGCGAAAGCAATATCCTCTTGTACTTGTTGTTGTGCTTGCCGAACAATGCCCTGTTCAATATGACGGCGCTGTTCGTTGAGCTTAATCAAGGCTTCGGCGAGGCGTTCGGCTTCCGCCAAATTGGGGGCGGTGAGCAGCTGTACCGCGAGTTGAGCATCTTCTAGGCGACCTGCTGCATTGATGTGTGGTGCCATTCCAAAAACAATATCCCGCACATTATAATCGTGTGTTTTACCCAAGGCATCCATCAATGCCTGTAATCCTAAGGAAGCTTGTTCGTTCAATTGACGCATTCCAAAGTAGGCCAAAACGCGGTTTTCCCCCGTCAGCGCCACATAATCACTCGCCAAACTCACCACCACCAAATCCAAATAAGGCCGTACGGCTTCTTCAAAATCTAAGTTGTAAAATTGGGCAAACGCCTCAATTAATTTAAAACCAATCGCGCAGCCGCTCAACTCCTTATACGGATAAGAACACGCTGTTTGTTTGGGATTTAGAATGGCGTAGGCGGGGGGCAAGGTCTTGTCGGGCAAGTGGTGGTCGCAGACAATAACATCCAGCCCTTTTTCTTGGGCATAGGCCAAGGCATCGTGCGCTTTGATACCGCAATCAAGGGCAATCATTAAGCGACAGTCCTGTTCTACGGCATGGTCTACTCCGCGCATAGAAATACCATACCCCTCGGTGTAGCGATTGGGCAAATAAAATTCTACGAGGTCAGATTCGTGGTAACGCGCTAAAAAACGGTAGACCAATGCCACGGCAGTGGTGCCATCTACATCATAATCGCCATAGACCAAAATTTTTTCTTTCTTGACAAAGGCTTGCCCAATGCGTTGTACCGCGCGGTCCATCCCCAACATCAAAAAGGGATCGTGGAGATGGGAGAGCTGTGGCCGAAAGAAGCGCTTGGCCTGCTCGTAGCTGTGGATGCCGCGCTGAACCAGCAATTGGCAAAAAATGGGATGAATCCCCAATTGTTTTTGTAACGTGCTGGCTTCGGCCACGTCGTATTCAATCAATTCCCAGCGCTTGCGCATTTGGCGATGCTTATTTTGAGTATTCATAAAAAGAAAGCGGCTTTAAGTGCCTTAACAACAATTTAATGGAGAAGAGTCGTGAGAACTCGTCAAAATCAAGTATTTTTAAAGGAGAAGAAGCGCGAGTCCTTTATCAGAACGTTGGTCGCTTAATCATCAAATCATTGATAACTTACGCAGCAGGGTTTGTTTTGTTACCAAATTAGCGTAAAATCTTTCCTTTACGGGCTTATTGAAGGTTGAAATAGGCTATTACACCATTTTTTTATGCGGGTTCTATTCTTTTATTGGATTATAAATTTGTTGGCAGTTGTTGCTTTATCTGCACAAGACAGTACTGTATTAGCTAAAGAACGTCTCTCTTCAGCAGAGCAGCATTTGTCGATGGGAGTAGCCGATCACAACGCGGCCCCGCGTAACAACAACGGTATTCGGGTGGCTTTTTATAATGCAGAAAATCTATTTTGGCCTGAGGACGACAGCTTGACGCGCGACGATGATTTTACCAAAAATGGCCTCAAACGGTGGAGTTTTTATCGCTATCAACAAAAACTCAACAATATTTATAAGGTGCTGATGGCACTGGGAGGGTGGGAGCCCCCTGCGGTCATTGGCTTTTGTGAGTTGGAACATAAAAAGGTCTTAGAAGATTTGATTAATAAAACGCCCTTGCGCCAATATGGCTATGAAGTGGTACACGAAGAATCGCCCGACCGACGGGGGATTGATGTGGGCTTTATTTATCGTCCTAGCAAGTTTGAATACGTCAGCCACGAGGCCATCCGTGTAGATTTCCCCTTTGATTCGACCTTGCGGACGCGCGATGTGTTGCATGTGCAAGGGCGCGTGTTGGGTCGCGATACGTTGAGCGTTTTTGTCAACCACTGGCCTTCGCGCTGGGGAGGACAGGCCAAGAGTGAACCCAAACGGGTGTATGTCGCCTCCTTAGTGCGCGCTAAAATTGACGAATTGTACCAACAACAACCCAATTTAAAAGCCGTTGTTATGGGCGATATGAACGACTATGCCGACAATACCAGTCTTGTGGAAACGCTTCGTGCCAAAGGCAGTCCTGTCGATATGCAGCAAGGCGACTTGTTTAATTACATGGCAGGATTGGGCAAAAAATGGCAACTAGGCTCGCACAAATATCAAGGCCACTGGGGCACCTTGGATCATATTATCATCTCAGAACCTCTGCTTAATGAGCCCCGCCCGAACGCCTTGCGCGCTGCCAAAGACGGTGCGCACATCTTTGCCGCGCGCTTTCTATTAGAAGAAGACAACAAGTTTTTGGGCTTGCAGCCTTTTCGAACCTATGCAGGGCCGCGCTTTATTGGAGGGTTTAGTGACCACTTGCCAATTTATATTGACTTGATGTACACACCTGGGGCATTGAGTGTGGAGGAGATGGAGGAATAGCCGCTTTTATTAATGAGGATAAGCGCCGCTCCCTGCATTGGCAGAGAGCGGCGCTGCTGTTTAGGGTTGTTTTTTTCTTTTTAGAAGATAATAAAAGTATAGGTATAAATACCTGATTTTTTTAAAAAAAAACATATAGAAGTGTAGGAGGTAAATGAAATGATTTTTAAGGTGTCATAGGCATTCGTAAAAAAACTTTTTACTTTTTAAATCCTGTCTTGTCCTTTGTCACCAACTGGCCGCGCTTTAGGATTTTTTTCCTAGAGTGCGTTTTTGATAACAGAAGACAACCTTCTGTCTAAGGGACTGTTGCTATTGCCATTATAAGGTACAGATAACATCACAATATGAAGAATTGGATACTAGTCGTCCTCGGTCTAGGAATTTGGGGGCTAACGGCTTGTTCGGCACTGTCCGAAGAACTGGAGATGAGCAGCAGCGTAGATGTAAAGGAAACGGCCAATTACATTCGGCTACAGCCTAAAACAACGCCTCAAAAAAGTACAGGCATCTTGTTTTATCCTGGTGGGCTGGTCGATCCACACGCTTATATACAGCCCCTACAAGAATTAGTAACGGAGGGTTATCCCGTTCTTATCATTAAAGTAACGGGTAATCTAGCCATTTTTAATAGTGGAAAAGCTAAGCAGTACCGCGACCAAGTTAGTGTCGATCGTTGGGTGATTGGCGGGCATTCATTGGGGGGCGTTATTGCGGCGTATGATGTGCGAGACGAACCTGATGCTTATGCAGGCTTATTGATTTGGGCTTCTTTTCCAGGGGAGGCAGGCGCAATTCCCGATTGGGAGGGTGCGGTCTTGTCTTTGAGTGCCCAAAAGGATGGCTTGACCTCGCCCGAAGACATTGATGCCAACAAAAAATACTTGCCCGACGCTGTTGTTGTCACCGATGTAGCGGCTTTTCCTAGAAGCAGTACGAAGGGAACAACCATCTACCACGAAATTCAGGGGGGAAACCACGCTCAGTTTGGCAGTTATGGCGAACAGCGGGGGGATGGTGAAGCCAGTATCTCCCGTGAACAGCAACACGATGAAATCAACACGTTTATTCGCACTTTTTTACAAGCAAATCAATGGTAATGCGCATTCTACTACTTAGTTTAGGGTTGTTTCTCTTGGGCTTACCGCACAGCGCGCAAGCACAGTATGTTTCGGTACGGGGCTTAGGTTTTTTGGGGTTAGCTAATAACAGCGGAGCAGAATATTTTTATAATGGGGGCGGGTTTGAATTGGCCTACCAGCATGAACTAGGCGAAAAAGCCCGTTTATCGGGCGGTTTGGAGTACCGCATTATCAATTGGGGGCATCAGGTGGCGGTGCAATTGGGCTATGATTATGCCTATTGGCAACAAGGCCCTTGGCGCGCCTCGGTCGCCGCGCATGGCCAGTTGGGCAGTGCTTTGTATGTGCAAAAAGGCTTGTTTGTATGGGGGGCAGAAGTCGGCACAGGCTTGGAATGGAAATCCCCAAAAGCCTTTTTTGCAACACTCTCTTTTGGCGCACGCTTTAGCCACTGTCCTGCTTACGCCGACTATGGCGCGATCAATGCCACCTTAGATCTACCGATAAAAATTGGCATCGGCTTCAAGTTGGGCAATCGCAATAACTAATTCCTCTTCCTTCTAATAACCACTTACTATGCGCATTCTAATGGTTTGCTTAGGCAACATCTGCCGCTCGCCTTTGGCCGAAGGCCTTTTACGAAAAAAAATAAACCAAGCGGGCTTGGATTGGGAAGTAGATTCGGCAGGTACCAGCGGCTACCACGAGGGGAATCCACCCGATGAGCGTTCGATTGCCGTAGCTCGCAACCACCATTTGGACATCAGTGCTCAACAATCCCGCCCACTCACCAAGGTCGATTTAGAGGAGTTTGATGTGGTTTATGTGATGGATAGTGATAATTATAACAATGTGATACAGTTATGTGATAATGACAAACAGCGATCCAAAGTAAAACTGATTATGAATGTGGTGCATCCCGAACGCAACATCGCAGTCCCTGATCCATATTGGAGCGACGATGGCTTTGAGCAGGTGTACCAGATGTTGGATGCCGCTACGCAGGGAATTGTGGAGGCGGGTGTTAATAATAAGTGATATTTAGCGCTTATTTGTCAATAGTAGACGATATTATGACTCCCAAAGCGCCTTTATTTTTCTAAGAACAACTTAGCTAGTCCGATTGCTGTTGCTTGTATTTAACAACACACCAAAATCGCCACTTTATGTCTGCTCCACTACGTGAAACCCACACCAATACCCAAGGTTATCAAGAAGTAACCTCGGCTTACCGCAGCCAGCGCTCCCTACTTTTAGAAGCGCAGCAAATTGGCTCTGCCACGCACATTGTCTGCCCAATGGTAGATGCCTCCCGCCGTACCAATGCCTACGGTAAAAATGCCCTACCAGGTCTAAAAAGCAAAGATTTGACCCGTTGGTCCAACGCACTCGGCTTGCCGCCCGCAGCGCTCAAAACCATCGCCTACGCTTCGGGCAAGGTGGCCAACATCCCTAAAAATATCTTGACAGGGAGTTTTGATGATGAAGCGATCAATGGTGGCTTTATTCACGCGCTTAAAAATGGGATACACACAGGGATTTATCAAGATGGACGATTTGACGAAGCAAGTTTTAATGCTTTTGTTTGGGCCTTTCATCCTGAGTTAGAAGGGACAGCACTGACTAGAGAATGGCTGTATTCTGAACAAGGAGCCACTTTGTATCTAGAAACGGCGCACTTACCAATAGTAATCGCTTACAACAAAAGCGAGCGTCCTAAGAAAAAAGTCGGCTTAGGAGAAAGGTTTAGTACCTTCGAAATGAAAGATTTGTTACTAAAAGTAGTGGGGCAAACCATTACCAAAGACGGGAAGACCACACAAGCCATTTTGATTAGAGATATTCACGACTTGTACAAATATGGTTTTTTGACGGTGCCTATCGAAGAAAATATGGTTGCTGCCGACTTATTAGAACTGTAGGTAAGTAGGCCTAACAAATTCTTAAAGGGATAAAAAAATAGCGCAAAGCCACCGTTGGGGCTTGCGCTATTTTAAGGATAAGGTAGTTGGCTTACATGCCACCGCTAGTATTGATGGTTTGACCCGTTACATAGCTGGATAGATCAGAGGCCAAAAATACCGCGACGTTGGCGATTTCTTCGGTTTCTCCAAAGCGTTTGAGTGCTGTCGCTTGGATCATTTGTTCTTTCAACTTTTCGTCGAGTTCATCGGTCATTTCCGTGGCGATAAAGCCAGGGGCGATGGCATTGCAACGGATGCTGCGCGAGCCTACTTCTTGGGCGATGGATTGAGTAAATCCGATCATACCTGCTTTAGAAGCCGCGTAGTTAGCTTGTCCTGCATTGCCTTTGAGGCCAACAATCGAAGAAATGTTGATGATAGAGCCACTTTTAGCTTTTAGCATCGGACGCATGATACATTTGGTGAAGTTGAAGACTGATTTGAGGTTGTTGTTCATCACATCGTCCCAGTTGCTTTCGCTCATACGCATCAGCAAATTGTCGCGGGTAATCCCTGCATTGTTGATGAGAATATCAATTTTCCCAAATTCTTTCAAGACAGTATTAACCAAGGTCTGTGTTTCCTCAAAAGAAGAAGCATCGGCTGCGAAGGCTTTGACAATAGTGCCGTGGGCACTGGCTTCTTCGGCAATTTTTTGGGCACGCTCCTCGGAAGAGCGATAGGTAAAGGCAACGTGAGCGCCATGCTCTGCAAAAATGTTGACCATTGTAGCGCCGATTCCTCTAGAACCGCCTGTAATGAGGGCAACTTTGTTGTTTAAAAGTTTCATAAAAACTATATCCTGATTGATGATTGATGTGTGGTATTCATTACTAGACTCCAAAAAAAAGTCGGGCAAAACGGAATAAAATGGTCGTTATAACAACCATTTAAAATGTCTTAAAAAAAGAGAAAAAACGATCTAGTGACTTCGTAGTCAGTCGATTTTGGTTACCTCAAAAGACGGCGTATCGCAATGCCGATGCGAAGGTACACAAATGCGCCTGAATTTCTGTAAAATGTTATTTTTTTTGAATGCTTGATGAAAACTCAACGCGTATTATGTAGATGGTAAGAACTGGCGGTGCCCCCATAGTAAAGTTTTATTTTTATACTTAGTGCTTAAAAATCAAAGGGTCGCAGCAAGCCTAGATAAAGATATTACAAAAGCAGTAAGGCTAGCGCTTTAAAAGTTTGGTAGAGTTAGGAATAGTTTGTAGTTTGTTGAGTCCAAGCGTTGGTTTCGTCCCCCCTAGATAAACCGCTTAAATAGCGTCTAAACGCAATAGACAACGGCTTTAGGAAGCTCACCCAATAGGGTATTCCCCGCTTTTGAACACCGTTCGAAAGCTACTAAAACAACGTCCTAGTTATAATAACCGTATAATTTTATGAAATTTGATACACCCGTTGCTATTGCTGAAATTGCTGCGCTTATAGGTGCGACGATTATCGGCGATGAAACTATAAAAGTCTTGCACCTAAGCGAGATTCACAAAGTTGTGAAAGGCAGCTTAATTTTTGTAGACAATAAGAAATATTACAACCAAGCCATTTACTCAATGGCGACGGCGATTATTATCAACGAAGAGGTAGAATGCCCTGAAGGCAAAGCGCTTCTATTGGTTGAAAAACCGTTTGAAGCCTACAACAAATTAGCCCTGCATTTTAGCCCTTTTGAGCCACTCACCAAAACCATTAGCGATACGGCCGTTATCGGTAAGAATACCATCTTAGAACCTGGGGTGGTGGTTGGGAACCATGTCACGATTGGCGACAATTGCTTTATTCGAACGAATACCATTATTTTGGACCATACGCAGATTGGCAATAATGTCATTATCCACGCCAACAGCTCTATTGGTAATGATGCGTTTTATATGAGTAAACAGCCCGATGGTTCCTACAATCGCTGGCATTCAATTGGCCGCGTCATTATTAAGAATGATGTAGAAATTGGGGCTGGGTGTACTATTGACAAAGGGGTCTCTGGGGATACCATTATCGGAGAAGGTACCAAAATTGATAATTTAGTACACATTGGTCACGGCGTTTGTATCGGCAAGCATTGTTTGTTGGCCGCGCAAGTGGGTATCGCAGGCAAAACAATTGTTCAGGATAATGTAACCATTTATGGGCAAGTAGGGATTTCTAAATCCTTGGTTATTGGAGAAGGGGCCACCTTGTTAGCGAAAGCGGGCATTGCTAAATCCATCCCTGGCGGCAACAAAGAATATGCAGGCATTCCCGCAGGAGAGTCGCGTACGAAGTACCGAGAACTGATTGCCATGCGCCAAGTGCCCGATATGGTAAAGCGGGTAGAGGAAATTTATAAGACACTTTTTAAGAACAAAAAAAAGGAGTAGTATAGGAGCAATGTAAAAAAATCCCCTGCTTAGTTCTTTTATATAAAGGGCTGCTTTCAATACTGGCAAAGAATTTGAATTAGCCCAAACCTAGATTATCTTTGCTACCCATAGTTGTTTGGCAATCAGTCGAGACCCCCAACTATTTAGCCGATGATAAGAGACGTTTTTATCTTCTATAGAGAAGAACCGTCTTCCGTATGGCGAGATTTTCTAGCATTTTATTCTACTTCTAATTAAAAACGGGACAAAACAGTTTGTTCCCAATCAATTAAAAAATTACTATGAAAAGTATTACATCGTTTTTGACTCCCCTTTTTGTTGCTTGTTTCTTTTTGCTCGCTGCCAATAGCTACGCACAAACTTCTGTTAATAGCAAAGGTGCTATTGGTGTTTGGAAAACAGTAGACGATGAAACAGGACGCACCAAATCTCATGTTGAAATTTACAAGCAAGGCAATGATTACCACGCCAAGATTGTCCGTCTATTAGATGAGCAAACGCTCAAAGACAGTGGCAAAAAAGACTTTGCTGATATCAAATGTGACAAATGTCCTTCTGATCACGGAAAAGGGCAAGCAATGCACGGCTTAGAAATCATCTGGGATATGGAAAAGAAAGATAGCAAGTGGGAAGGTGGTAGTATCATGGATCCTAAAAAAGGTAAAGTCTACACGTGTACGATGTGGATGGATGATAGCGATCCTAAAGGAAATACCTTGAAAGTACGTGGTTGGGTAGGATTCTTCTACCGTACGCAGACTTGGTACCGCGTCAACTAATACAATATACGCCGTAAAGCACGGCCAAAATTTAAAAAGAGTTGTTCCGATTTATCGGAACAACTCTTTTTTTATGTTGCTAGCCCTGTTGCTAAGTAAGCGAAGATGCGCTGGTTCCGAATTTATTCGGGTAACCCAGCAGCAACGTGTACGATCAATTTATAGATCCAAGAACAACGTAATAGGATCTTCTAGTAATTGCTTCACTTTGACTAGGAAGGTGACCGAAGTACTACCATCAATGACGCGGTGGTCATACGATAGCGCCAAGTACATCATTGGACGAATTTTTACTTCGCCATCAATAGCCATTGGACGTTGTTGTATGGTGTGCATTCCTAGAATAGCCGATTGGGGCTCGTTTAGGATGGGCGTACTCATCATAGAGCCAAAGACACCGCCGTTGGTAATGGTGAAGGTACCACCTTGCATTTCTTCTAGCGTCAAGTTACCTTCGCGGGCTTTTTTAGCCAAGCCTTTGATAGCGCCCTCAATTTCTGCAAAATTCAAGGATTCTACATTGTGTACGGGAGGAACGACCAAGCCTGTAGGCGTAGAGATTGCAATAGAAATATCGACAAAATCGTTGTAGATGATTGATTTTTCATCGCTGCCTAATTGGGCGTTGACATCGGGCATCTCCATCAATACTTTGGCGCAAGCCTTGGCAAACAAAGACATAAAGCCCAGTTTGATGCCGTAACGCTCTACAAAACGGTCTTGGTATTTTTTACGCATCGCCATGATCTCTGTCAAGTCAACCTCGTTGAAGGTCGTGAGCATAGCTGTGTTGTTTTTGGCAGAGACCAAGCGCTTGGCAATGGTGCGGCGCATACGGCTCAATTTCTCGGTGCGTTGCTCGCGGCTAAATGCTGCTTGACGAGCGGGTGTAGGCGTTGCTTTTTCTTCTTTCTTAGGAGCGTCGTTGCTTTTGGCAGACGCGGTTTCTTTGGCAGGCTGGCTCTTGCGCTTGTCAATCGCATTTTGCACATCTTGTTGGATGATGCGGCCGTCTTTGCCTGTTGCTTGGACATCTTTGCTTTCCAAGTTGTTTTCAGACATTAGCTTTTGTGCCGTAGGCGAGGGGTGTCCACCCGCATAGCCACCAGCAGCAGCTGTTTTTTCTTCTACGGATTCTTCAGCTATCTTTTCAGCAGCAGGGGTTTCCGTTTTGGCTTTAGGAGCAGGGCTATCGTCTCCACCTGCGCCGCCATCTTCGCTAACACTGGTGTCGATTCTAGCAAACACTTCTCCAATAGGAATGTCATCGCCTTCTTGGGCGACGTGAATCAACTTGCCTGCTTTTTCAGCAGGAACGTCGATACTGGCTTTATCGGATTCGAATTCGCAAATGAATTCGTCTAATTCTACATACGCACCGTCTTCTTTTGTCCAAGAGGAAAGCGTAACTTCCGTGATGGACTCACCAATAACTGGAACTACGAGATCTATGATACTCATTTTGTCTAAGGATGGTTGCCCTCCATTTTACTACCGCACCTTTAGAAGCAGGGCAGATGAAGGAGGTGTTGTTCAAATCCTCGCAGCAATAGCCAAGAGGAATTATATAATAATAGATTAATTTTTAAGTGGATTGGGCAGTCGTTTCCCAAGTATACTAGTTATTACAAAAATTGTCAAAAAAAGTTAGAAAAAGAAATTAAATCGGGGCATAAGAAATCCCGCTAGGGCTTTTTAGAGTTTTAAAGTATAAAATGGCTACTTTTGGCGGCTTACCCCCCTTTATTGGCTACTCATCGACAGGGCAAGAAGGCTCTGTTTACCAATTTTTAGTTTATGTGTAGAATTGTCGGCTTTTGGGCATTTAACCAACGCCCCGTTTACCCTTTGTCCGAAACCTTAGTGGCGATGCGGGATACCATGCAGCATGGTGGCCCCGATAGTGCAGGAGTATTTGAGGCTGCTGATACGGCTTTGGCTTTGGGACATCGCCGTTTGTCCATCTTGGATTTGAGCGCGGCGGGCCAGCAACCGATGTTGTGGCAAGATTGGGTGTTGGTGTTTAACGGGGAGATTTATAATTTTGAAGAAATTCGCAAAGAACTCGTGCCCCTTGGCTATCAATTTGAAACGGAGACGGATTCAGAAGTCTTGCTGAAAGCTTTTCAGGAGTGGGGGCAGGGCATGGTGCATCGCTTTCGGGGCTTTTTTGCTTTTGCGCTTTACAACCAAACGACTCAAACACTGACGTTGTGCCGTGATCGTTTTGGGGTCAAGCCACTGTATTGGTATTGGAAAGATGGGCTCTTGCTTTTTGCCTCTGAACTAAAGGCTTTTCACGAGCATCCAGCGTTTGACAAAACCATCAACCCTGATGCCGTTTCGCTGTATTTGCAACAAGGGTACATTCCACATCCACATTGTATTTTTGAGTATGCCCACAAGCTGCAAGCGGGGCATTTTATGACTTGGCAGGCCAATGGCGAGCATACGATTACGCCTTATTGGAGTCCGCGCGACACGTATGCAAACACGCGTCTAAGCAAACAATCGGAAGGCGAGTTGGTAGAAGAATTAGAAGCGTTATTGACGGAGAGTTTTGAATGGCGTATGGTGGCGGATGTTCCTGTGGGGGCTTTTTTGAGTGGGGGCATTGACTCGTCTATTGTAACAGCCTTGCTCCAGAAAAAACAAGGGCGGCAGCTTAAAACTTTTACCATTGGTTTTCATAACGAAGCGTACAACGAAGCGGGACATGCCAAGGCCGTGGCCACGCATTTGGGAACCGATCACCAAGAACTGTATTGCACGGAGGCACATTTTAAATCGGTCATTCCTTTGCTACCTGAATTGTACGACGAACCTTTTGGCGACAGTTCTTGTATTCCTACTTATTTGGTGTCCCAACTGGCGCGAGAAAGCGTGACCGTCAGTTTGTCCTCGGATGGCGGGGATGAAATTTTTGGCGGCTATACTAAGTACGAAGTCGCCAAACAATTTTACCCCAAAATAAAGCGTCTAGGCAAGCCGCTCCGCCGTACTTTGCGCCGCTTAGGACAAGGCATTGACCCCCTTTGGCTAGAGCGCAACAGCCACCGCCTCCCCGTTCTCAAAAACTACAAAAACGTTTCTAACAAATACCCCAAACTTCTAAATGCCCTAGCCGCTGACGATGTCTTGGACTTTTTCAATCGCTCCTCTATTTACCGTAGCCAAAGTGACCTCGCACGCCTGTTGCCCACGCATAAAAATCGCTACGAGAGCAGCCTACCCATTGAGGAGCAACGCCTCATCACTTACTTGGGTATGGTTGATATTGAAACCTACTTAGAGGGCGATATTATGACCAAAGTAGACCGCGCCACTATGGCCGTAGCGCTAGAAGGCCGCGATCCCTTTTTGGATCAATCGTTATTAGAATTTGGAATGAAGCTGCCCGATTCCTTGAAAATACGTGGCAAAGACAGCAAATACCTTCTGCGACAAGTATTGTACAAATATGTGCCGCAAGAACTTATTGAGCGCCCCAAACAAGGTTTTTCGATTCCTGTACAGCAGTGGCTGTTGGGGCACTTACAACCCGCGCTATTGGCACTAAAAGAAGACCAAGCTTTTGCGCAAGCTTTTCAGTTTGATCAACGAGAATTAAGAGCCATCATAGAAAATTTTGTGGCGCAGCAACGGTATGTGAATCCGCATTTTATATGGTTTTTGTATACCTTGCATCAATGGTATGAGCGTTGGATAAAAGCCGACTAAGCAAGTGATTCGATCAGCCGATAACGACGCGTATTTTTATTCTAATAATTGACAACAACAATAACCATGTACGATAGTGCTTACCACGAAGGTTCTTTAGCAGATAAAACAATTTTGATTACAGGCGGTGCGGGCTTTATTGGCTCCAATATCGTCACCTATTTACTAAAGTACCAAGTAGGAAAAGTACGGGTGTTGGACAATTTTTTGACCGGCCATCGAAGCAATGTTGATCCTTTTTTGAAGTACGACAACTATGAATTTATAGAGGGCGACATTCGTGATTTGGAAACGTGCAAACGCGCTTGTGAAGGGGTAGATGTCATTTGCCACCAAGCGGCGATGGGGTCAGTACCGCGCTCTATTCGCGAGCCTTACAACACAACCGCCCACAATGTAGATGGCTTTGTCAACATGTCTTTTGCGGCTTATGAAGCAGGGATAAAGCGCTTTGTTTACGCGTCCTCCTCCTCGGTGTATGGCGACGAGCCCAACTTACCCAAGGTCGAACACCGTATTGGCAAGCCGTTATCCCCTTACGCCATTACCAAGCTCTCCAACGAGTTGTTTGCAGAGAATTTTGGCCGTTTGTACGACATGGAATTTGTGGGCTTCCGCTATTTTAATGTCTTCTGGTCCTCGCCAAAGTCCCAAGGGAGCTTACGCCGCTGTGATTCCTTTGTTTGCGGATGCTTGTTTCAAAGGCGAAGACGTTTACATTAATGGCGATGGTGGACAGACGCGCGATTTTACTTACGTAGAAAACGTCGTGCAAATCAACATCAAAGCGCTATTGACGGATAACCAAGAAGCCTTGAACGAAGTCTACAATGTAGGTTGTGGTGGGCGATACAGTGTGTTAGAATTATTTGAGGGGGTCTGCAAAGCGGCAGGAGTACCTAACAAGAAACCCGTCCACCGTGCCCCTAGAGCAGGCGATATTCGCGATTCTCAAGCAAATATTGGCAAAGCACAGCGTTTGTTGGGCTACGATCCCCAGTTTGATTTTTATAAAGGACTGAGCAATACAGTCGATTATTTTCGCCAAATGCTTGTAGAAGAATAAAAAATAGCTTTGTTTGTATAGAATTTGTTTTATTAGGAGCGGTCGTTTTTTAGAATAGCATTTGACGGTATTCTAGAAGAGGTACGCCCCTCCCATGTTCTCTCCTTGCATTATATATTATCACAACTGGAGTTGTACAGGGATTAAAAAGAGACAACCCGTACCCAACTTACTGGCTCGCTTAAGCAACAAAGGCTCAGCAGTAGGGAGAACTAGGAACACCTTTTCAGGGGGCTTGCGCCAACAATACCTTCACTGCGCTTGTTGCTAAAGAAGTGCGGCGTTCTTGGAAGGTTTATCCCAATCCCGCACAGCAGCAATTGACAATAGAAGGGGACTATCGTATTCGCAACGTTTTTGTATACAATGCGTTAGGACAATTGGTGGATCAAGTGACTGGTGCGAGTTCTCTAATGACGCTGTCCGTGCAGGACTGGAAAGCAGGCTGGTATTTGTTAGCAATAGAAGAGGAAACAGGAGTCACCCCTCCTCAAAAAGTCATTATTCAACGCTAATAAAGCATAATTATAAGGCAAGATCGAAACTTTAAAGTAATTTTGCCGTATAACAGAATTCGAAAAACAACAACAATGAGCGATTTACACGTACCCAACGAAATTTTACGCGTTTTCAAAGAATATTATCCTGATGTTTCTTTAAGTGAGGTAGAATGGGGCTGGGAAATACCCGCCAAGATTTATGAAGCGTCTTTTGACAATGGTGAGGTCGATTTTGAAGTAGAAATCACGGTAACAGGGCATTTATTGCTAACAGAAATTTCTATGGACATCGATGATTTGCCCGAAAATATTGTCGCCTCTGCCAATGCGCACTTTGAAGACCACAGTATTGAAGAAGTGGCGATGGTACAATACAGCAATGGTGATATTTCTTACGAATTGGATCTCAAATCTACCCAAACAGGAGAGGAATTTGAGGTACACTTTAGAGAGGACGGTGTCTTTATTGCCAAGGGGTACGATTTATAACCGACCTTCTTCCCCCACTCCATCCTTCCCACTCCTAAATAACCTTATCACACGAATCAGAGGAGTCTATCTATGAAATTATACACTAGCTTGCTTTTAGGAGCAAGCCTGGCCTTGATGACGTTCACGGCCTGCAACAAAGAACAATACAACTATCTAGAGGTCAGTAAAAACCGCCAAGAGATAGCCGAGACAGAAAATCGGTTGGACAAGCTGTATTATATGTTTTTGGGCTTGTTTTCCAACAAATTGCAAGCGCGTCAAGAAAACTCGCCGCTCTATCGGAGCCAAGAGTTAATCGCGGTGCCCATCTGGCCCAAACGTGGTGGCGAACGCTGGCTGTACATCTGTTGGCTTCAAGAAGACCGCCCCAATGACTTGTTATCACAAGAAGTCTGGAATTTTAAAAAACGCGACCGCGAAACCTTGGAAATCGTCATGTACGATTTGCCGAATAAGGATCGCTATACAGGGGACTGGCGCAAAAAAGAACCTTTGTCAAACTTAGATCCAGAGGATTTGATTTACTATGAAGGCTGTACGGCTATTGTCAAGCGCGATGCTACCAACAGTTTTACCATTACAGGAGCTGCTTGCCAGCGCGACTTGTCGGATGTAATTAAGCACATAGAGGTACATGGAGTAGCCACCCCTGATTCAATCGTTTTTTATAATAAAATGCTAACGATTGATAAGGAAGCCTTGTTTTCTTATGAGAAAGGGCTGCGTTTTGAGCGGCAACCAAAGATTTTTCCGAAATACCTAGAGATAGACGAGTAGGGGGCGTTAGCTGATTTGGCCAAAGCCTTGCTTGCGTTGGCTGCGCTGCAATTCTTCCAATAAAGGGCGATGTTTGGGTAAGGCCAATTTGGGATCTTCTGCCAGAATTTTTTTGGCAATGTCTCGAGCTGCCCGCAAAATGTCGCCATCATCGACAATGCTTGCTAACTTAAGGTGGAGCACCCCCGATTGTTGGGTGCCTTCTAGGTTGCCAGGGCCGCGCAATTTGAGGTCGGCTTCAGAGATTTTAAAGCCATCGGTGGTTTCGCACATGATTTGCATCCGCGCGCGTCCGCCTGCCGAGAGCTTAAACCCTGTCATCAAGATACAATAGGCATCGCCACCGCCCCGCCCGACGCGCCCGCGCAATTGATGCAATTGCGCCAAGCCAAACCGCTCGGCATTCTCAATCACCATAATACTGGCATTGGGGACGTTGACCCCTACTTCAATAACGGTTGTTGCCATGAGAATTTGTGTCTCCCCACGCGCAAAGCGCTGCATTTCGGCTTCTTTGTCCTTTGGTTTTTGACGGCCATGTACAACGGAAATTTGGTACTTCGGCCTAGGAAATTCCCGCTCCATGGTCGCATAACCTTCCATCAAATCTTTGACATCCGCCAAACCGTCGTAGCTAGATTCTTCGATCAGCGGATAAACCACATATACTTGGTGGCCTTTGGCAATTTCTTCTTTCATGCGCCCAAAGGCTGCAAAGGCGTTGGCTTTCGTATTTGTGAAAGGTGTTGATGGGCTTTCGGCCAGGGGGCATTTCATCAATTACCGAAACATCCAAATCGCCGTAGGCGCTCATTGCCAACGTACGCGGAATCGGGGTGGCCGTCATGACTAAAATATGTGGTGGATTTACTGGGTTTTTGCGCCACATCCGTGCCCGCTGCACCACTCCAAAACGGTGTTGTTCGTCCACTACGACAAAACCCAACTTCTTAAACAAAACAGGATCTTCGATCAAGGCGTGCGTACCAATCAACAAATTCACTTTGCCTGCTTCCAAGCTTTCTAGTACGCGTTTGCGGCGTTTGCCCTTCACGGTGCCCGTTAGAATTTCGATGTGGATGCCCAAGCCTTCGGCCATTTCTAAGAGCGATTGATAATGCTGCTGCGCCAGAATTTCAGTGGGTGCCATGAGCGCGGTTTGAAAACCGTTGTCTAAAGCAATTAAAAGGCACATAAAGGCGACGATGGTTTTGCCGCTGCCCACATCGCCTTGCAGTAAACGGTTCATTTGGTGGCCGGTGGCAATGTCTGCCCGAATTTCTTTGATAACGCGTTTTTGGGCGCTGGTCAACTCAAATTTTAGGTTGTTATCATAAAAGGACTGAAAATACTGCCCAATCCTAGGAAAAACAAAGCCTCGGATGCCAAGTTTTTTCTGCTCTTTGGTGTGCAGCATCCGCAGTTGCAAATAAAAAAACTCCTCAAACTTAATGCGGCGCTGGGCGTATTCGCACTGGCGTTTGTTGCGCGGGAAGTGAATGCCAATCCAAGCGTTGTAGCGACTGGGCAAGCGAAGGCTTTCAAGGAGGTAGTCGGGCAGGGTTTCGGGGATGCTGTTGCGCTCGGGGTGCAATTTGATAAAGAGATTGCGAAACAATCCCAACATACCTTTGCTATCAAGGCGCTTGTTACGCATTTTGTCAGTGGTCGAATAGAGCGGTTCTAGGGTGGGGGCATTGGCCTTTTTGGCTTCGCTGAGTAAGGTCATTTCGGGATGTACCATGCTCACGTTATGGTTGAAAAGGGTGGGCTTTCCGTAAATGATGTATTCCATACCCACCTGTAGATTTTGTGCCCAACTCAAGCCTTTGAACCAAGTCAATTCCATAAACCCCGTCTCGTCCCTAAATATCCCTGTCATGCGCCGTTTGCGGCCTTCTCCAATCGTTTGAATCCGCCGCAGAATCCCCTTGATTTGCACATACTCGCCCTCTTGCACCACATCTTTGATTTGGTGAAATTTAGTTTTATCAACGTAGCGATACGGATAATGTTGGAGCAATTGAATGACCGAAAAGATACCGAGTTCTTTTTTTAGTACCTCAGCTTTGGCCGAGCCTACTCCCTTTAGGTATTCGATGGATTTATTCAGCATAAGGAATTAAACTACAAATAGCGTAATCAATACACAAAGATACAAAACCGTGCAACGGAAAACAAAAAAGTTTTCTCAGGACGTGCCCAAGAAAACTTTTGTTGTTATTATGGTCGGTTGTCTTGCGACAAGACGGTATTATTTGCGAGCGTCGTAGCGCTTTGATACTTCGTCCCAGTTGATGACGTTGAAGAAAGCTTCGACGTAGTCAGGGCGTTTGTTTTGGTAATTCAAGTAGTACGCGTGTTCCCACACATCCAAGCCCAAGATGGGGTAGCCGCCACAGCCTACACCAGGCATGAGGGGATTATCTTGATTTGGTGTGGAGCAAATTTCTAGTTGTCCACCTTCTTTGACACAAAGCCAAGCCCAACCTGATCCAAATTGTGTTTTGGCAGCATCGGAAAATTTAGTTTTGAAATCGTCGAAAGAGCCAAATGCTTTGTCGATAGCAGTAGCCAACGCACCAGCAGGTTTTCCGCCACCCTTAGGAGACATTACTTCCCAAAACAAGCTGTGGTTGAAGTGCCCACCACCGTTGTTACGGACAGCTTTGTTCTTCATATCTAAGTTTTTGAGGATATCCTCAATCCCTTTGCCAGCTAGATTGGTTCCTTCTACAGCGTTATTCAGGTTCGTGACATACCCGTTGTGGTGTTTGTCATGGTGAATAGTCATCGTTTCTTTGTCGATATGTGGAGTTAGGGCATCTTTTGCGTAAGGCAAATCGGGTAATTTGAAAGCCATAATTGGTTTGTTTTTATAGTTGATAAATGGTTAAACACTCTTAGAACAAGATAGGTTGTTTTTGGTTCAATTCAGGGAGCAATAGGGTTGAAAAGTAAGGATTATTTATTGTGACAACCCTGTTCGTTTGCGCCAGCTAGAAACCAACAAGACCATGCGGTCATAGCTTTCTATGCCTTCCTCTACGCCCTGTACTTTCAAAAAAACATCGTAGACCGCAGGTTGCAAGAAAGGAATAAAGGGAGGGAAATTATCCATATTGGCATAAATAGCTTCGATGTCGTTGTACATGCCTCGAGAGATCGTAGCGCGTTCTACTTGATAATCTTCTTCCGTCATAAATTCCATTAACGCGCCGTACACATAGCGCCAATACATCAAATAACCTGAATAACGAATCGCTGGATGCTCCGATTCTACACAAGCCATAAAGCCCCAGAAATTACAAACGGCCTCATCCCCAAATCCATAGCCGTGCGCTAGTTCGTGCGCCATCGTAAAGGGCTTAGAAATGGTATGTACGCCACCATCAATATTGCCTTCGCCGACAAAAGGAAAGTACACCCCTGAACTATTGAAACGCAATAAGGTGCCAGGATATAGAAAACGTCCCCGTACTTGCCAACTGGTATCATAGCCATTTCGCGCCAGTACTTTTTTCAGCGATGCCCGCATGATCTCTTCCAAATTTTCAGGGTAGGCGGCTAGGGTTAAGGCATGGGTATCTTGGTGGGGAATTGCTTGGCGCGCTTGTATACAAGCGGTTTTAATGTACTGTGCTTCCGCCCAAATGCCTTGGTAATCCATCGCCTCAGGCACTTCCAATGCCAACTGCTCGCTCATCGGCACCCGCGCATAGTTGTAGCCCCACAACAACAAAAACCAAAAAACCAAGCCCATCAAAAAAGCGACAAAGCCCTTGAAGTAATTGCCCTCCTTAGGCAACCCCGCTTTGCGCCGCTGCCGATAATGGCGGTAACGCCCTGCTGCTCCAATAAGCCACAGCCCCAATCCAATAAAAAACAAATACACCGCAGGAAAAGGCAACCAAGAAAAAAGGAGTCCTAGTCCCTCGTGCAACCAAGGATACAGCCCCCGCGAATAAACCGCCTCGCACCACGTTGGCTGCCACGCAAACAGCAACCGAATGGCAATGGCAATGACTCCTAAGCCAATCCAAATGGTTTGGCGCTGGGAGCGAATAAGGAAAAAGGGGGATTCAGGGGGGGTGTGTTGGTCTGGCATAGTGCGGTTGTGCTGTTGAGTGAACGTAGTAGGTGGTTGTAAGAACGGATTTTATGGGAGAAGGCTTATAGAAGCTAAACGAAAGTTGAAAAGGTAGGCTAGGGAACCCTTAATGGATTAAGTTGTTATTACAAAAGTCTCTTGATCTAAAAAGAGAAGTCTATCAAATACAGAATGCCCCCAAAATAGACTATTTTAACAATAGGGAGCCTTGTGTGTCTCTCTTGTTCTCTAACTGGCAGCTCCTCAATACCTTTTACCAACAGAGGCTTAATCAGATGGTTTTACGAGAAGTACCAAATTTTATTTAAAGTAATTGCTTGCAATGGCTTCTTTTTTGCAGATTATTTTGATAATAGAGCCGCTTGTTTTTCTTTCTATTGCTAAATAAAATGATGCTATGCATGATAAATTTCTAATTACTCCATTGCTAATCGTATTTGGCTTACTATGGATAAGCTGCACCTTATCTGCCCAAATTCCCATTCTACAACAAACCACCACCCCCGACGGACGGGTACAACTCACGGTTAATTCCACCTCTAACCATTACTATATCCTACAAGCACGGCATGGAACCACAGGCCCATTTGAGTGGACGACTTCTATGACCCTAGGAAAAGCAGGTACAACTGTTATCACGGAGTCGTTGGAAGCTTATCCAACGACGGCGCATTATCAGGTGTTGGAATACTCGTTTGCTGCACCTTTTGATACCGACGGCGATGGCATAGACGATGTGACGGAATTTTGGAACATTCCCAATAATAGCCCCTTGAACAAGGCCATGTCGGTAAGTCGGCAGGATGGGGCGGTTTATTTGGACAGTATTACGGCGTTCAACGAATTTTCGGTGTTGTATGACAATGTGCAGTGGTCACCGTTTTTGGATGGGAAGCGTTTTGCGAAATTTATTATTACCGATTTTGATACCGCGCCAAAGGTGTTTTTCTTGAATGGGAATACCCACTATTTACACGCGGATTTTGCGAATGCTGTGGGGGTTGCGAGCAGCGGGCCTACGGTCAAAAAAGGGCAAATAATTTATCATCCGACAACGATTTCTAACAATGGAACGTTGGGCACCTTTGCGTTTAATTACAGCAATGGACACGGAGAAGATTTTGCCGTGGTAGAGAAATGCCACGAGCTACTGGCGGCCAATATGCCGTTTTTAAAGAATAACTTTGCTTATTTTGTAACGACCAATAGCGAGGCAGATTACAGCCGCGATTCGGTGCTGTATGAGGACTCTCGGGTATCCGTGCTGTTTGAGCGGGATGTTTATGCGGCGGTAGATTATTGGGGGTTGAACGAGGCCGAGGGCTTTGGTTATTTTAGAGCCGTCAACTCAGGAGATATTCCCGACCCGACGGATATTGTTTTGTACAATAGTTTGCCGAATAACTTGCCTCGGGTGGGGGGCATTATTACTTCTGTGATTCAAACGCCCTTGTCGCACGTTAATTTGAGAGCGATTCAAGATGGGGTACCCAATTGCTATATCCGTGATCCTTTGGGCGTAGATTCTATTGCAGATTTGCTGGGGCGCTACATTTATTTTAGGGTGGAGCAGGGAAAATATACGATTCGGGAAGCGACGTTGCAAGAAGTGAACGACTGGTTTGATGACTTGCGCCCTGTAGACGAGCAAGAATCGCCGCTGAATTTGGGCTATCGCGCTATTTTGCCTTTAGAAGACCTTACCTTTCTGATGTCGGATGGCTTTGGGGCAAAATGTGCCAATGTTGCAACGCTGGGTAAATTGGGTTTTCCTGCGGGAACGATTCCCGATGGTTATGGGATTCCCTTTTATTTTTATCAAGAGTTTATGCGCTGCAATGATCTTTTTGAGGCGGCTAAGGAAATGATGAAGGAGCCCGATTTTGTGACCGATAGAAATCGACGGGATGCCCTTTTGGCCGCATTTAGAGAAAAAATAAAAGACGCGGACGTACCTGATTGGATGGATAGAAAATTCAGTGCGTTACAGAAAAAATTTCCTGCGGGCACCTCTATTCGCTGCCGTTCTAGTACCAACAACGAGGATTTGCCTGGCTTTAATGGTGCGGGGTTGTACGATTCCAAAACACAGCATCCCGACGAGGGACATATTTCTAAATCCATAAAGCAAATTTATGCCAGTCTCTGGAATTTACGGGCGTTTGATGAGCGCGAGTTTTACCGCGTCAACCACTTTACCGCGTCGATGGCGGTGTTGTGCCATCCCAATTTTTCGGGGGAGCAGGCCAATGGGGTAGGAGTCAGCCGCGATCCGATTTATCAAACAGGCGACGCGTTTTATTACCTCAATACCCAGATTGGCGAAGACTTAATTACCAATCCTAACGCACGGTCGATTCCTGAAGAAATTCTATTGGATAAAACCGAAGCAGGAACTAGCAATTACTTGGTCTTACGCCGTTCTAGTTTGTTAGCGAATAACGAATTGGTGATGGAGGAGGAATACTTGGATCAATTACGGGTGTATTTAACGACCATTCACAACGAGTTTGCCCGACTCTACCAAGCGGAGGACAACGAAACGTTTTCGATGGAAATCGAGTACAAAATTAGTGCAGAGGGGCAATTGGTCATCAAGCAAGCGCGGCCTTGGGTGGGTTATGTGCAGGACGAGGATATTCAAGCCATCAATTCCTTAGCATTAGGGTTTACCTTATTTCCTAATCCCGCACAGGACTTTATCAACATTACTTCGATGAACGCTAACTTACGGTATTTGCGCATCACAACAATGGCGGGGCAGATCGTTTACGAAAAGGAATTGACCGATTTGCATAGTTCGGACACACAAATTTCGGTCGCTGATTTTCCTCCTGGGGTGTATATTGTAAGCGGGTTTACCAGTACAGGCATCGCGCATTTGGCGCAGAAATTTGTTAAACATCCTTAGCGGAGTCTGAGAAGAAGGTTTTAATTGGGAAGGGGTATTAAAACATAATCTACTGGATAAAAGGCTAACTCTAATAACAAAAGCTATTCCCACAAAAAGACAATTGAGAGTAATAAGAATCCCTACAAAAATAGTAATTTTACTACTACACGCGCCTACATTCGTTCATCTATGTACCAAGATTACCAATGGAAGTACCTTTATCAGAAGAAGAGAAAATTAGAATCCTGAATTCTAATGATATTTACGAGATCATGAATAAGGTCTTATTGCGCGAGCAAAAGATAGATCAAGATCGAGAACATTTTTGGGTGATCGGTTTGGACAATGCCAACCGCATTTTGTTTATCGAAATGGTCAGCTTAGGATCGGTCAACCAGACGATTGTCAAACCGATGGAGGTGTTTAGTCTTGCGCTGCAACGCCGCGCGGTACAGATCATTTTGTGTCACAACCATCCGAGCAGTTCTCTAAAACCCTCGGAGTACGATCAGGACATTACGGATCGCCTCATCCAGGTGGGGATTATCGTAGATTTGCCCGTTTACGACCACTTGATAATTTCGCCCCACGGCTTTTTGAGCTTTGATG
The DNA here is from genome assembly GCA_963837355.1 of uncultured Saprospiraceae bacterium. Classification (GTDB taxonomy): domain Bacteria; phylum Bacteroidota; class Bacteroidia; order Chitinophagales; family Saprospiraceae; genus Aureispira. The sequence continues at coordinate 162,272 of CAWIMY010000007.1, forward strand.
ATGCAGGGTTAATGGCCGTTCTAAAAACGAGTTTAAAATATGTCCCTGCTTACGAACAGGCGCAACGGATGCGGGAACAGGCGGCAGCTATTGTTTCTAAAGAAAAAGAGCGTATTGCTCGACGGATGAAGCGAAGCGGCCTGGATATGGTTGCCATTGCAGAATGGACTGGATTGAGCTTGGAGGAGGTGGAGAAGTTGTAGGAGAGGGCACGCTGGGTTGGATAAGTCATCCTACTAGACAACAAAATATATTTTGCTGCGTATAAAAAGTGGAAACGCCTTCAGAATGGAAGGGGCTTACTCAACAAGCCATCTCAAAAAAAACGAACGATGTCCTTACAAGACAAATACATCAACCCTTTAACGGATTTCGGTTTTAAAAAGCTCTTTGGAGAGGAACCGAACAAAGACCTATTGATTGATTTTTTGAATCAAATCCTACCTCCTGTGCATCAAATCAAGGATTTGACCTACACGAAGAATGAGCATTTGGGCAACAATTCAAGCGAGCGCAAAGCAATTTTTGATTTGTACTGTAAAAGCAATGCAGGCGAGAAATTCATTGTAGAGGTGCAGAAGGCGAAGCAGAATTTTTTTAAAGATCGCTCCATCTATTATTCTACGTTTCCGATTCAGGAGCAAGCCCAAACAGGCGATTGGAATTTTAAGCTGACCCCCGTTTATACCATTGGGATTCTAGATTTTATATTCGAGGAACATAAGGGCAGTACAGAATTATTACACACAGTAAAGTTGAAAAATCAGCGCAATAACTTGTTTTATGATAAGTTGACCTATGTGTACATTGAGTTGCCTAAATTTAAGAAAACAGCGACTGAATTAGAGACGAAGTTCGACAAATGGTTGTACATCTTTCGCCACCTGTCGAACTTACAAGATCGTCCCTGCGGCTTTGCAAGAGCGGGTTTTTGAGAAGTTGTTCAAAGCAGCTTCCATTGCTACCTTCTCGCAGGAGGAACGAACGTCTTATGAGGATAGTTTGAAGCATTTTCGGGATATTAAAAATATAGCCGATACGCATCGGGAAGAAGGGATTGAAGAGGGAATAGAAATTGGAGAGAAAAGAGGAGAGATAAAAGGGGCAAGAGAAAAGCGGAATATCAAAGTAGCTAGAGAATTTAAAGCACTGGGTATTGATCCCGCTATAATTGCAAAAGGAACGGGTCTGACCGAAGAAGAAATTAATAACCTATAGCCGCCGCCAGTACATAACCAAACCATAGACTTAATAATTCACAAAAAGTAGTCTCAAAAAAGCTCAAGGATGTCCTTACAAGACAAATACATCAACCCTTTAACGGATTTCGGTTTTAAAAAGCTCTTTGGAGAGGAACCGAACAAAGACCTATTGATTGATTTTTTGAATCAAATCCTACCCCCTGTGCATCAAATCAAAGATTTGACCTACACGAAGAATGAGCATTTGGGCAACAATTCAAGCGAGCGCAAAGCAATTTTTGATTTGTACTGTAAAAGCAATGCAGGCGAGAAATTCATTGTAGAGGTGCAGAAGGCGAAGCAGAATTTTTTTAAAGATCGCTCCATCTATTATTCTACGTTTCCGATTCAGGAGCAAGCCCAAACAGGCGATTGGAATTTTAAGCTGACCCCCGTTTATACCATTGGGATTCTAGATTTTATATTCGAGGAACATAAGGACAGCACGGAATTATTACACACAGTAAAGTTGAAGAATCAGCGCAATAACTTGTTTTATGATAAGTTGACCTATGTGTACATTGAGTTGCCTAAATTCAAGAAAACAGCGACTGAATTAGAGACGAAGTTCGACAAATGGTTGTACATCTTTCGCCACCTGTCGAACTTACAAGATCGTCCCGCAGCTTTGCAAGAGCGGATTTTTGAGAAGTTGTTCAAAGCGGCCTCTATTGCTACCTTCTCGCAGGAGGAACGGACTTCTTATGAGGATAGTTTGAAGCATTTTCGGGATATTAAAAATATAGCCGATACGCATCGAGAAGAAGGGATTGAAGAGGGAATAGAAATTGGGGAGAGAAGAGGAGAGAAAAGAGGAGAGATAAAGGGGCAAGAGAAAACAATATCAAAGTAGCTAGAGAATTTAAAGCACTGGGTATTGATCCCGCTATAATTGCAAAAGGAACGGGTCTAACCGAAGAAGAAATTAATAACCTATAGCCGCCGCCAGTACATAACCAAACCATAGACTTAATAATTCATAAAAAGTAGTCTCAAAAAACCTCAACGATGTCCTTACAAGACAAATACATCAACCCTTTAACGGATTTCGGTTTTAAAAAGCTCTTTGGAGAGGAACCGAACAAAGACCTATTGATTGATTTTTTGAATCAAATCCTACCCCCTGTGCATCAAATCAAGGATTTGACCTACACGAAGAATGAGCATTTGGGCAACAATTCAAGCGAGCGCAAAGCAATTTTTGATTTGTACTGTAAAAGCAATGCAGGCGAGAAATTCATTGTAGAGGTGCAGAAGGCGAAGCAGAATTTTTTTAAAGATCGCTCCATCTATTATTCTACGTTTCCGATTCAGGAGCAAGCCCAAACAGGCGATTGGAATTTTAAGCTGACCCCCGTTTATACCATTGGGATTCTAGATTTTATATTCGAGGAACATAAGGGCAGTACAGAATTATTACACACAGTAAAGTTGAAAAATCAGCGCAATAACTTGTTTTATGATAAGTTGACCTATGTGTATATTGAGTTGCCTAAATTTAAGAAAACAGCGACTGAATTAGAGACAAAGTTTGACAAATGGTTGTACATCTTTCGCCACCTGTCGAACTTACAAGATCGCCCTGCGGCTCTGCAAGAGCGGGTTTTTGAGAAGTTGTTCAAAGCAGCTTCCATTGCTACCTTCTCGCAGGAGGAACGGACTTCTTATGAGGATAGTTTGAAGCATTTTCGGGATATTAAAAATATAGCGGATACGCATCGGGAAGAAGGGATTGAAGAGGGAATAGAAATTGGAGAGAAAAGAGGAGTGGTAAAGGAACAAAAGAAGAGCGGAGATGATAGTAGCTCGACGAATTTAAAACACTGGGTATAGATCCTTACTACAATTGTAAAGGCAACGGGTCTGACTGAAGAAGAAATTAATAACTTATAAACCCCATCTCTCCCACAAAAAAAACACCCAACCAGCACGCTGCTAGTTGGGTGTTTTGAATTTTAAACCCTGACAAAAAACGCTTCCTTACATGTGCAAGGGGCGGTTGTCTGTCGCGGCTAAGGCCGCTTCTTTTACGGCCTCTGCAAAGGTCGGGTGCGCGTGGCTCATACGCGAAATATCTTCGGCAGAAGCGCGGAATTCCATCGCAGTGACCGCCTCGGCGATCAAATCGGCACAACGCGCGCCGATCATGTGAATGCCCAATACTTCATCCGTTTCGGCGTGGGCAATGATTTTTACAAAACCATCCAAATCGGCGCTGGCTCTAGCGCGGCCCAAGGCACGGAAGGGAAATTTACCGACTTTAATCGGGATGCCTGCTTCTTTGAGTTGCTCTTGGGTTTGGCCTACGGCAGCCACTTCTGGCCATGTGTAGACCACGCCAGGAATGAGGTTGTAGTTGATGTGGGGGTGTTGTCCCACCATGTATTCAGCGACATAAATGCCTTCTTCTTCGGCTTTGTGGGCGAGCATGGCTCCGCGAACGACATCGCCAATCGCAAAGATGTTGGAAACATTGGTTTCCAAGTGGTCGTTGACCGAAATACGGCCACGATCATCGGTTTCAATACCTACATTTTCTAAGCCTAAGCTGTCAGTATAAGCGTGGCGACCAATAGCGATCAAGCAATAATCGGCTTCTATTTCTACGGCTTCTTCCTTCTTACGAGAAGTCGCTTTTACTTTGACCCCTTTGCCATCAGATTCTACAGAATCGACCATGTGGCCTAAGCGGAAGTCAAAATTCAAGTGTTTTTTGAGGACTTTGCGCATTTCTTTGCCCAAGTCGGCATCCATGGTAGCTAGGACAGCGTCGGCGTATTCTACTACGGTGACTTTGCTGCCCAAACGCGCCCAAATTGAGCCCATTTCCAAGCCAATAACACCCGCTCCAATGATGACTACACTACTGGGTACTTCTTTCAAGTTCAAGGCTTCGGTAGAAGTGATGATGCGTTTTTTATCGTAGTTGAAGGGGGCAGGAGCAATGGGTTTAGATCCAGTAGCAATAATGACCTTGTCGGTTTCAAGGGTAGCTACTTCTTTCGATGCGTCGTTGCGGTCTACTACTTTGATGGTGTTTTTGTTGACAAAACTGCCGTGTCCTTCATAGACATCAATTTTGTTCTTTTTCATCAAAAAATTAACACCGTCGCAGGTATCAGAGACGACTTTATCTTTGCGCGCAATCATTTGCGGCATGTCTACGGTTAGGTTTTCTAACTGAATGCCGTGGTCGGCAAAGGATTTCTCAGCATTGTGAAAATGCTCTGAAGAGTCGAGTAATGCTTTGGAAGGAATACAGCCAACATTGAGACAAGTACCACCTAAAGTGCTGTATCGTTCAACGATAGCCGTTTTCAAACCCAATTGTGCACAGCGGATCGCCGCTACATAGCCTCCAGGGCCTGAACCAATAACGGTCACATCATATTTCATAAGAAATGTTCTATTTTGATTTATGGTAATATAAAGAGGAGTTTAATAACCCGCTCTTTTATAGTGTTGCAACGCAGTACAAGAAGAAAAAGTTCGCTTGTTACAAAGCGGCCTCCTCCACTATAATGGGCTGCACCAACGGTTGTTGTCGATGTAGGAGTTGTAACTTAAATGCTCTCTCTCTTCTTCGGCTGCTACCAATAGCTAATAAGATGGTTATCAGGAACAATAAGCCAATTATAATATAAGGCCATACCAACGCCGCTTGCAATAAAAATTGCTTGAACTGTATCCATCCTGCTTCTAAATTGCCTGACAAATCTGCCGAAAAGGTAGTCGCTACAGGCTCGATAGGAGTCAACTCTTCATAAAAGGCAATGGTCAAGGTGCTGGGGCTAGCTAAGGTTGCTTGTTCTCGCAAATTTAAGATTATCAATTCTAAGTTTTGATTCAATTCTGCCATGCGCTCTTTTAGCAACAATTGATCGCGGATATTCTCGGTGTCTTCCAATTGTTCTCGGAGATCGTGTAGGCGTTGTTTGGTAACCACCAACTCACTTTTGACCCGCAAGTGGTCGTTGTTGGTGGGCATTTGCCAAAGGTGCTTTTTGCGTAACACGGCTGCTAAATCGCGGACGCGCTCTAACGTGGGCTGCATCTGGCTGGCAGGGGCTTGTAATTGAATAATGCTGCCTTTTTTGTGCTTGGCCATCTGCTCCGTTTCTTGTAAAATGATCAAGCCTTGCTCTTGCGCCAATTGTTGAATTTGTTGGTAGGTTTCTTCGTGGTTGCGCACTCTTAGTAGCAGGCCGCCGTGTTGGGGGGTCGAAGCTAAGGTGCTGGTTTCAGCAGGCGCTAAGCGATTGGAATCTAAGCTGAATAATAATTGTACGGTATTCAACAGTTCCGCCGCCTTTTGGGGGTTGACATAAGAAACGCCTGCTTGGTTTTGGGTTTCTAAGCTGTTGCGCTGTTGCGCCAAGGCTTTTTCAAACTCTGCTTCAACCTGTTGTTCTACAGCGGCCAATTCCGTCCGTTGTTTGTCTTTTTCAGAAGGCTGGTTGCTTTGGCAGGCGGAGAGCGCCACGGCGAGTAAAAAAAGAAATAAATATGGCATTGGTTCGGTGTTGGTGTGTAATTTTGCTCAACGGAATAGCGCCTTTCTTTTTTTTAGAAAATTTTGCAACGCCGCTGTTTGTCGCTAATTGATTACAAATCTAAGGAAAAAGTAAAGAAGTTGTTTGTTCTGTGCCATCAAACTGTATAGAAAGCCCTCGGGAATAGCCTCGTATCTTGAAGAGGAGCATTTTTTGTTTTGAAAGGGGGTTGGAATTGCATTCCAAGGGGTGGGTAGCGCGCGTAGATGTAGGGCGGGGTTAGAATGCAATTCTAACCAAAAAGAAAACCCAAACCGCACCCCACCAATTCTTTTTATCACCAACAAGGAAACAAATTATCCCCTCGATTGCAATACACTTAAACTCAAATTCCCTAAATGCGTCGAAAATTTACTATTTTTGGCAGTTGGACACCACCGCTAAATAGTAAGGGGCGGACAGCTTGACGCGAATCCATTATCTAATCATCAGAATCTCTAGCAGAAAATAGTTTCTAGGGGGTTCTATTTGCAGGAAAAAAAACATACATGAGTACTATCATTTCGCTATTGAATCACAAAGGAGGCGTTGGAAAAACTACTTCTGCCATTAATATTGGAGCCGCTTTGGTGAAATTTAAGAAGCGCGTACTGTTGGTCGATTTAGATCCACAGGCTAATTTGACCATCTCGTTAGGCATTCCGCGTCAGAAAGTAAGTATTTATCAGAATATCCGTGGCGAAGCAGAATTGGCCCCATACACGGTCAAGCCTGGCTTGGACGTGGTGACTTCCAACCTAGACCTGTCAGGGGCAGAGATGGAATTGATCAATGAAGCAGGCCGCGAATTTATTTTGCGCGAATTATTTGAGCCCGTCGCCCACGATTATGATTACATCATCATCGACTGTCCCCCTTCTTTGGGGTTATTGACATTGAATGCGTTGACCGCCAGTGATTCCGTTATGATTCCTATGCAAGCCGAGTTTTTAGCCATGCAGGGGATTGTCAAAATCAAGCAAGTAACCGACAAGGTACGCTTTCGCTTAAACAAGAAATTGCAGATTGGCGGTGTTATTGCAACGATGTATGATCAACGCAAAGTATTGAACCGCGATATTGTCAAAACCATTGAAGGCTTCTTTGGGGATAAAGTATTTAAAACTAGAATTCGCAACAACGTCGCGTTGGCGGAGGCACCCAGTGAGGGAAAAGACATTTTCGATTACAGTCCTTCTAGTAACGGGGCAAAAGATTATTTAGACTTAGCAAAGGAAATTATTGAGCGAATTGAAACGGTTCCCGCTTAAGGACTGTTGCTAGTAAAAGGGCAAGAGAGAAGGAGTAGAGGAAGGGAGGATCATTAGAGAACAATAAAAAACATGGGGCGTAAGAACAACAAGAAGAAATCTTTTTCTGATAATTTAGAGCTGCTGTTTCAAGAGCGGATGCAGGACGATAATGCTCAAGATACCCTATCCATGATCGATGCCCCCAAGGAAAAAGTGCCTCCTAAAAAGATCAAAACACCCTCTAATTCTAAAGCAAAAAGCACCAAGCAGTCGTCAAAACCCAAAGCGAAAACTAAACGCAAATCCTTTTCTTCTAACTTAGAACGGTTTTTCAAAGATAGCCTAGAAGGTGTTTTAGATGGTGTCGTTGATGGAAAAGTGACCGATGTTAAGCGCAGTATCGTCAACAAAGGCAACCGCAAAGCGATTGGGATAGACTTGCTCATCCAACGGACTACCGAGCGCACAAAACAGCCCGAAGATCGCAAAGCGAACACCACTACCAAGCGCGTCACGGTAGTGCTAGACAGCGAAAAATTGGACGAACTAAAACGCATTGCCAAAGAAGAAAAACGCCGCCTCCACCAAATCATCGGCGACTTGGTCAACGAATACCTAGACGACTCCAAAAAGTAAGCGCTACGGCTACCCATTATTGGAGTACTCCCACAAACCACGCTCGCCAAGTCAACACCGGCTCTGCCTCAACCGCTGCTAACAGCGCCGCCCGTGCAGGGCGATCAAAAGGATTGAGCCGCAGCAACTGCTGCATGAAATGGACGATGTTTTTGTAGTTTTTTTTGTGATAACCAACCACTTCTTTGCGGCGCAAATACTGCTGCAAACTGCCCAATAACGATTCTAACGCCCCCCATTCGTCGGTCTCGTAATAGATGCGAGCCAGCAACAACTTGCAAGAGAGCATACGCAGAATGTCTTTGACCTGAATGGTGGCCAAAAGTGCTTGCGCCTTGGCGTACTGCTGTTGAGCGTAATACCACTTAGCGAGGCACTCCCCAAAAATAGACCGATCGTCCGCAGGTAAGAGCCGATCTTTGTAGGTATGAATAAACATTTCTGTCCAAGCAAAATCCTGTAATTCCAAGCCTAAACTCACGACATTAGTATAGGTAAAAGGTGTCAAACAACCTTCTTCTAACAAATAGCCGCCCTCAATGCCCCTTTGATAGAGCGCATAGGCTTTTGCCAAATAACTATTGGCTCCCGTATTGAACTGCTTAATGGTATAGTTAATAGCCAATAAATACAACTCGCGCAACTCTTGTGCAGGAAATAAGGTCGCTTGCTCTTGCAAGAGCAGCAATAAAGCATCAAAATGAAGGGCAGCCGTTTCCTCAGAGCTGGTCAATGCCAAGTAACAATGGTAATAGACCCCAATAGCGGGAATACGGTCGTATTGCTCTTGCTTTACTTGTTCTAACACTACCGACAACATGCGCGGTTGGTAATCCATTTTAAAAACAACTAAGCGGGCATACAAGCGACAGGCCAAGCGGAGTTTATCCGCAAAATATTGCAAATCCAACGCATCGGACAGCTCTTGTACATTGAGAGCAGTGCTGCGCTCGGCGCGTTCGTCTATTTCAAATTGCCAGCGTTCCAGTTGGTAATGGTGTCGCCAATACTGCCAGTTTTGAATGGCTTGTTGCTGCTTTCTCTTTTTGCTTTTCGCTAAGGTTTTGTCGAGTAAAGACGGTAGTTGGCGGCTGCGCCAAGCCGTTAGACGGAGGTGGTCTTGTTCCAAGGGATGTAATTGGAGTTGTTGGTAAAGAATGAAATCCTCCACCGCTCCCCAAAGTAGGTGAATGACTTGCCGCATTTTTGCATCGTCATAAGGCATTTTTGGGTACAACACTTTCCAGAGCAAAGACTTATCAGGGAGGCGTTTTTGTTGTAAGAAAGTAAGGAGATAATCGTACAAATCGCGCACGTCTTGCCGCTTGTTGTGCAGGGGAGTGGCCAGCCATTGGCGACAAAGCCGCCGCTCTTTTGCCGAAAGGCTAGGTAAAACGAGTAGTAAGGGATTATTTTTCACTAAAAACTACAATTAATTAACAACAAAGAATAAGAAAAAGTAAAGCTAACTACTTGTAAGTTAGCGTTTATTATAAGGATAAGAAGAAAAAAGAACCAACAAAAGTAGAAAAATGTACTTGAATAGCTACTACATTATTCCGAAGTTTGTAAAGTGATAAAATCAACAGTACCTAAGAATTAAAAACAGTGTACAACAAATAATTAGTCAATAGGAATGTGCCACCGTAACTTCCTCCATAAAATAAAGAAAATGATAACTCGATTTATTAATTATTTCCTTCTCGGGCTGCTCTTTTTGGGTAGCAGCGCTCAGGCGCAACAATGGACTCGCATCATTGATGCGCCCGTCAATACGATTACGAATAACAGAACCCCCTTGATCGGGTACGATGTACAAGCGACTGCTGACGGCGGCTATTTTATGCTAGGGTTAGAACAACAACCTATGGCCATTTTTAAGCAATTTCCTGTACTGACAAAAGTCGATGCTAACGGGTACATACAATGGCAGAAGCGCTATTTTATGGATTTGTTCAATAGTGCTAATTTTAATACCGTCGCCTTGCTGGTGGGGGTGGGAGACACGGCTTTGATAGCAGGATTAGAAGGCGACAGTGTCCGCGCAACGCAAGTGGATGCCCAAGGGGATACCTTGTGGCGGCGCAATTACCCCCTCAATTGTTCCTGTTCTCCTGACGAAATAAATTTGGCTCTTACTTCCCAATGGCAACTATGTCTTGGCTGTTGCAGTGACTACTACGGGGGGTGTTGCACAACGCACTGAATTGCTGACTGTAGACCCTACAGGGGCGATTGTGAGCCAAAATAGCCAAGTGGGTTTTTGGGCAGAAGATGTCCGCCTCACTTTTGACGGCGGCTATATTTTAGCGGGATTTAATAGCAATGTTCCTGCACTGCGAAAAGTAGATGCCCAAGGGGGCGTTGAATGGACACAATCTTATAGCGGTGTTCCTACCAGTGGTTTTCACAGCGTTGCACAAGCGTTGGATAGCGGCTACGTCGTCGCAACAGAACTACAGGGTTTTGTCGGCCTTACGCCACGGCTGTTCAAAGTCGATCCAACAGGGCAAACGATTGAATGGGAGCTGGATACGTTAAACACGACAGTCAATATTGGTTTGACAGGAGAGAGTCGCGACATTGTGCGAGCTGTCGGGGGTGGTTTTTTGTATGTTAGTAATTTGATTGATAGGCGCCCCATAATGCCGATTTGGGTACACCGAGCGGTCGTGGCCAAAATTACTCCTACAGGGGCTGTTAATTCTTTCACCCTATTCGAGAACGGATTTGGTAACGGTGGTACGCGCATTCGCTCCTTGCAAGCCCAAGAAGCTATTTTAGTGGGCGAGTATGAAAATAGCCGAGGCTTATTGGCAAAATTTGGCAACAGTACTACTCCACAGCATGAACTCAGTGGCCACTTTTATGTCGATACGAATGCCAATTGTGAGGCAGATATTTTTGAGCGGCGGTTGAGCAACTGGATATTGCGGGCAGAAAATACGGCGACTCAGCAAACGTATTACGGAACTACCAACGCGCAAGGCTTCTATCAAATAAATTTACCAGCAGGACAATACACCTTGCGGGTCAATTTGCCCAACGGCGTCTGGTCGCCCTGCAACAACAATGTGCCTTTGACAGCGACAAGTGGCGGTACCGATACGATTGATTTTGGTTTGGAAACAACTTATAATTGCCCTGCCTTGCGGGTAGATGTGTCTACGCCTTACTTGCAGCCCTGCGATACGGTGGTGTACCGAGTGCGTTACTGCAACGAGGGAAGCGGTTGGGCGATGCAACCCGAAATCCGTTTTGAATTGGATACGTTAATGACGTTATTGAGCAGTACAAGGCCTGTTTCCGCTAACCCACAACCCCGCGTCTACGAGTTCACTCCTGGCAATTTACCCCCTGGACAGTGTAGCCAATTCGAGGTAACGGTTGCGTTGAGTTGTGCTGCGAGCGCCCTAGATTGGTATTGTGTGCAAGCTGATATTAAGCCTGATTCACTTTGTGGCGGTAGCTTTTTGGGCTGGGATGGCTCCAATATTGAAGCGAGTGGCTATTGTGTGGCTGATTCTGTTATCTACTGGTTAAAAAACACAGGAACAGGAGGAATGAGTGCCACACGGATGTATTCTATAACCGAAGACCACATCATGTTGCGTACAGGCAATTATCAATTGGGAATAGGAGACAGTGTTAGAATTGCTATTCCTACACGTAGTAATGCCAACTATCGTATTCAAGCCGAGCAAGATCCACAGCACCCCTATCGAACCTATGCTGCTGCTGGAGGAAGAAGTTGTATTGGAACAGGAGTAGGACTCAACAGCGCGGCTATTTTTGCCCAATATCCAGAAGATGATGCCGCTCCCACGCGTTCTATTGATTGCCAATTGGCAGGCGGCAACAACCTCAACGGGTACAAACGTGCGGCGCCACTAGGTTTTGGTGCACAGCATTTGATCGAACGGGGGGTAGATTTAGAATACCAGTTGCGTTTTCAGAATACCAGCAACAGCCGTACGCGACAGGTTATTTTAGAAGATACGTTGTCGGTACATTTAGATCCCAATAGTTTAGTGATGGGGACGAGTAGCCACCCTTATACTTGGTCGCTTTCGGGTACCAACTTGCTGACGGTTTATTTTAATCCCCTTGAATTAGATACGGCAGAGTGGGGCTTTGTAAAATTTAGAATTGCCCAGCGTCCTGCCTTGCCATTGGGGACAGTGATTTACAACACAGCAGGTGTTTCCTTGGACGGCTATGTATTACAGGGAACCAACACCACGTTTCATACCGTCGACGAAGACTTTATACCAACGTCTATTAACCGTTATGCAAATCAATTTACTAGATGGAAGGTGTACCCTAATCCATTTACGAGAAGCGTTACTTTTGAAGCAGAAACGTCTACAAAGGCTCCTTTTGAAGTATACATTTACGATGCGCTAGGGCGACAAGTGGGAGAAGTGTACAGTGCTACAGGTGCTGCTATACAGTGGGACACTGCTAATTTACCCGCAGGTGTATACGTCTATCAAATTTCCATAGAGGGTGCTTTGGTAGGAACAGGCAAACTAGTAGCAACGACAGGTCTTTAATGCTGATAACCACAATGCTGGCAGGGCAGTAATAAACGGCTGCCCTGTCTAACGACTTTATTTTTTACAATAATTTTCATACAAAAAAACAACTCCATTATGCGATATCCTCTTATTTATAGCTTATGTCTACTCTTATTCAGCGCTTGCACCAAAGAGCAACCCGTTGCGACGACACCGCACACGGTCATGGAGCAAGTAGCCGTCTTGAAAATTGATTATTTAACAACGACTTTTGAAGGCGGGACAGAACTTCCTTTTGCGCCTCAACCTACTTTTACCATTGCCCCAACCTATCGGGCACCAGGAGATTTTGGTAACTTGACCTTACACTACCAAGAGGCCAATGCTAGAATTTTTGACGGGGACATTCATTGGATGGGTAGAGGAAACTTGCATTACCCTACTACGTTTAGAGCGGCGAGTACTTTCCCGACGACAACGCCCTTGTTGATGATGCCTGTTTTTGAGGAAATTCTATACGGGAATCCTTCTGCCTTATCGGGCAATACCACAGACTTATGGAATGTGCTGAAAAACTTAGAAGTAGTGAAAGACTATTTAGCGAGTAATCCGAATGGAAAAATTCACTATGTTTTGTATACGCCTAGTGTGGGAATGGGGGATCCTGCCGATTGGGATTGGATGATCTTTTTGAGAAGTTAACCCCATGCGCTGTGTTGCGCCAATGGAGCGAAACCATCAGCACAGCACAGCGCATTTATTTAATGAAAAATTACGCCGCTTCTTGGCTATTTCCAGAGACAGAGGCATCTTTGACCGTTTGAATGACGGGATTGTGGGTGTTAGCAGGGTCTTGATGATAAACATTCATCAAGTAGTTATAAATCTCAGGAAGTTGCTCCCGCATCCGATTGGGCAGCTGAAAAAAGTGCTCCGAACACATTTCAAACAGTTCCATCGTTGGCAAGCCTGTATATAGAAACTGGTAGCCAATTTTGAAATCACGCAAGTGGTGCAAGCGCACTAATAATTCTTTGAGATCGGTATAAGGAATGTCTTCGTCCTTATAACCGTATTTGTATTTAAAGACCTTTGCCATGCCGTGTATGCCCGAATTGTAGTAATGTCCTGCGTCTTGAATTCCCTTGGCAAAGAAATCAATAGAAATCAACAAGCAGTCAAAAATATCAGAATTTACTTCCACATGGTGGAGTTGGGTGTTGATGTCAGGCGTGATGAATTCCTTGGGGAACAAGACCACCATACCCAAATTATCCAACAGTTCCTTTTCTCCTTGAATGCCCATTGTTACTTGTACGCCTGTGGCACAAACTAGCAATTGCAAGTCACCAGGGATCTTCTCCAAGAGCCGCATCTGAAACTCCTTTTGCAAGCGAAAAACCGATACCCGTTCTTCAAAAATCTTCTTATTACGCACACTCAATTGGCGATAGTAAGGAATGTAGCGCGCTATAATGTCTTTTTCCGAATCACTCAATCCTGGCGGGTGCTTGGTATACCACCACTCGTTTAAGCCTTGCCGAACAATGTAGGTGGCCAAGGCAATCGAAAAGGGAAAAACACTCACCCAAATCAGCGAGGAGGGGAGTGGATAGTTATTGTAAGCCGCTAGAAACAGTAATATTGATAAAACAAAAAAAGGAATGTATATTAATCCTGCCAACATAAGTGGTCTGATTTTGTAAAGGATAAAAAAACGGCACCTAAGACTAGAATACAAGAACGGTCTAAAAGATACGCAAAAACTACCTTTTTGTTCAAGATTATAACCGACTAATAACCATAGAGGCAGATCGAGTCGCTCTCCGCTTATTGCCGCCGCTACCCTAGAACAGATAGGCAAAGATGCCCCCAATTTTTAAGTTTTTTTAGAAAAAATAGCCATAAGTTCTTACTAATAATATTGGTGCTATGCCCAATTTTACCTATTTTTCATCTAGGATGCGCTGTAGAGTATAAAAATAGTTAGCATAAAAAGAGAAAAGGAGAAATAAACCTTTTTTTAACCAAAAAGTTGAATCATCCACTTGGAAGGACGTTCTAGAGCTGCGAACCCTGTTAACAACCGTTTAATTTACTAAAACAAGGAAGAACTATATGAAGCCTACTCGATTATTTGACATCCCCCACATTCAACTAAAGAACAATCCCCTCGATCATTTTGTAGGTGGCAAGCATATGGATGGGCATACCTATCACTATAGTACCAAGGAGTTTGTAGAACTAGCGAATCAATTTAGTTTGGGCTTACTGCAAATGGGGGTAAAGCCTGGCGATAAAATCGCGCTCATTTCACACAACAACCGCCCCGAGTGGAACATCATGGATATTGCCATGTCGCAAATTGGTGTCATCAATGTGCCTGTTTATCCAACCATCAGCCCCAAAGACTACGTCTACATTTTTAATGATGCAGACATCAAGTATTGCTTTGTCGGACACGGTGATTTATTGGAGAAGGTACGCAAGGCACAGCCCGAGGTGGCTAGCTTACAAGCTATTTTTACCTTTGATAAAACAGAAGGCGAGAAAGATGCCAACGGCAACGACGTGCATTTTTGGGAAACTATCTTGACGAAAGGCGACCTAGCTCCCGTTGAGAAAATCAGTGCGGGAATTAAGGCCGAGGATTTGGTGACCTTGATTTATACGTCGGGTACTACGGGCAATCCCAAAGGAGTCATGCTCTCCCACGCCAATATTTTTAGCAATATCATTTCAGTTGGAAAATTAATTCCCGTCTCAAAGGGCGATATTGCCTTGAGTTTTTTGCCGCTGTGCCACGTTTTTGAGCGCGTAACGACTTATGCGTACATGTATTTGGGCGTTGCTATTTTCTATGCACAGAGCGTTGATACGTTAGGCGAAAGCCTCAAAGAGGTGAAACCACATTTCTTTACTACGGTACCACGCCTATTGGAAAAAGTCTACGAAAAGATTGTTTCTAAAGCCAACGAAGGTGGTGGTTTGAAAAAGAAAATTTTCTTCTGGGCAGAGGGCATGACCAATTCTTACCGCTACGATTTTGAACCCAATGGATTTGGGGACAAACTCAAATGGGGAATGGCCGATAAAATTGTTTTTAGCAAAGTACGGGAGAACTTGGGTGGCCGCGTCAAAGGTATTTTGACAGGAGCCGCTGCTTGTCCTAAGAAAATGGCGCAATTCTTCTCTGCGATTGGCATTCCTGTGCGCGAGGGGTATGGTATGACCGAAACGTCACCCGCTATTGCGGTGAGTGGCTACGCGCCAAAACTAGCATTGTTGGGAACAGTTGGTCCAATCATCGACGATGTAACGGTCAAAATTGACGTGGATGAAGAAGCTTATGGCGCTAATGCAGGAGAAATCTTAGTCAAAGGCCCCAACGTGATGATGGGTTATTACAACAAACCAGACAAAACCGCCGAAGTCTTTACCGAAGATGGTTGGTTCAAAACAGGGGATGTGGGTAAGTTGATTAAAAAGAATGGGGTAGAATACCTCAAAATTACTGACCGTAAGAAAGAGTTGCTCAAAACTTCAGGGGGGAAATACGTGGCTCCTGCCCCGATTGAAAACCTGTTTAGAGAAGACTTCTTAATTGAGCAAGCTATGGTGGTTGGAGACAACAAGAAGTTTGTTTCGGCGTTGATTTTGCCTGCTTTTGATGCCCTCAAACATTGGTGCAACGACGAAGGGATTTCTTACACGTCGGACGAAGAAATGATTCAACACCCCAAAGTACGGGCTTATTACGACAACGTAATTAAGCGATTGAATCCGAACTTTGCAAAGGTAGAGCAAATCAAGAAATTTGAATTGGTCTGCGAACCGTGGACAGTAGAAAGCGGACACTTGACACCAACGATGAAGCTAAAGCGCCGCGAGGTACTAAAAAGCTACGATGGGTTGATTGCAGGGCTATACAAAGGATAGGTAGTTGAATGTACACTCAACAACGCTCTATAAAAGAGGCGCTCAGAACTAGTTTCTGAGCGCCTTTCTTTTTCTTTATAGACGTATCTAGCTGCTAAAATTATGAAGTAACGGTACCTTATCGTAAGGGTTTTCTGTTTGCGCTAAAGCTGAACAACTCTAGATACTGTCTGATTTCGCACTTGTACACTAAGAAAGGCAGGCAGTAACCGCGAATAAAAGGAGTAGCAAAGAAAGAAATTATCATAAGATCTTTCTGGGTTGGTCTATTACTTGAAAAGGAAAATTGGTGGTTATGAGCAGTGACTAGGCTCAACGCATAAGAATGCTATCACCTCCTCTACACTTGTAGGGACAGTACTAATTAGTACAGGAATGGTTAGGTATTCCTTCGATATAGGTAAAACTTGAGGTTGTTTTAGCAGGAAAATATAGCAAAGCCTACAACAAAAAAAATACTCACAGGAGCAATTTGGAGGTCTATCTAGCAAGTACTCATTAGAGCTTTTCGCAAATGTGAACGAAAGCAGGGGGAACATTTAACATGATAAAATCAATTTCCATGTTGTTGAAAATGCGTTCGTAGCGTTTTTTGGCAACCATAGAATAGTGGAGCTGTATGTATTTGCTGCCTTTTTTGAGGTATTTGTGCGCCTCTATGATAATGTCGTCCTCGGGGATAATAACAAAGGGAATAGCAGAAATGACGGCATCGGCCTGTTCGAAACCCGCTTGGCGGATGTAATCGCCCAATTTCTTAGCATCATCGTTAATCAAGGTAATGCGGGGATCGTGGCCGTATTTATTTTGTAGTTCTTGAAAAAACTCATCGTTGATCTCAAAACACAATAACTTTGCATCGGGTGCCATTTTTCGTAGAAGTTGCTTTGTAATTGGCCCATCACCAGCACCCAATTCTACGATACACTTAGCAGTTGTAAAGTCAATGTGCTTGCTCTTCGTCATTGCTTTACTAAGGAATTGAGAAGATCGAGAGAAGGTTCCCACTTCTTTAAAATGTTTAATTCCTTGTATAAAAAATTTAATAGCACCCATGTGGTTGATGTTTATTTGTAGAAGGCAGGATTACCTTTGGTATTCTAGGTTCGTTCTTATAGTCTAACCTAGCAACCAATTAGCCGAGCAAGTTGTTTACAAGAAAATTCAAGAACACGCCTATTCCTATCCAAATGTTATTGATACGGTTAAGAAATGATGATAAGTCTTTGCACAGACTTGGCAAAAATAAGCTATAATTTTGCTTTTCAGCAACAAAGTCTAGTTTTTTTAACAGCCATAAGGTGGAACAAGGTTCCTTTTGTGGCTAGAAGTAGCCTTCTTTTTATTGGAAGAGGGCGTAGAAAAAGAGGAAGCCACCTTGCTATTGGAAGAGGGAGTAGTGATCAAAAGCGCTTGCACATAGTCTAAGATCAAAAGTAAGGCGGGCCTCAAAACAGCCTAAGAGTCCAATTAAATAGTATCTTGCAGCGTTTTTTAGCACCATTATTAAAAGATGGAAGCTTGTCTGTCAATCACCCAACTATATTTAAGGTATGAAAGTAGAACACATCGGCATCGCCGTCAAAACATTGGCATCTAGCAACGCCCTATTTGCTAGTTTATTTGGGCAAGAAGCCTACAAAGTAGAAGAAGTGGCCTCGGAAGGCGTGGCGACTTCCTTTTTTCGTTGCGGCGCTACCAAAATCGAGTTATTGGAAGCCACCAATGAAAACAGCGCTATTGCCAAGTTTATCGCCAAGCGCGGCGAGGGCATTCATCACATTGCTTTTGAGGTAGAAGACATTAGAGCAGAGATGAAACGCTTGGCAGGAGAGGGGTTTACGTTACTACAAACTGAACCCAAACGTGGGGCAGATAATAAATTAGTCTGCTTCTTGCATCCTAAATCTACCAATGGAGTACTGATTGAGCTGTGTCAAGAACGACCTGCTGATGACCAAACGCCTACTTGATCCTTCTCACTTACATTTTAGTTTGTTATTATGAGTCTTTCTGTACTACTTATTGTTATAATAGGAGGAGTTTTTGCTGGATTTGTGACTACTTTAGCTGGTTTGGGATCTGTTCTTACCTTGTATATTCTTATAGAAGTAGTAGGCCTAGATGGTGATGTTGCTAATGGTACCAATCGATTGGGGATTATGGCGATGTCGCTCATTGCCGTGCCTACTTTTTATAAGGGCGGGCACTTGAACGTGCGGAAAAGCTGGCCTATTTTATTGGCGCTTTTTGTAGGATCGGTTGGGGGTGTTTTTTTGGCGGTTAGTATTGATAATGCTGCTTTCAAACAAGTGTTTCGTTATCTTTTGATTGTCATGTTGTTTGTGGTACTCATTGACCCCAAGAAATGGATTCGAGATACCGATACCAATCATAAAATGAGTTATTGGGTGCTTCCTGTCTTAGTGGCCATAGGGTTTTATGCAGGGTTTATACAAGTGGGAACCAGTGTCTTACTCGTGGTGTTTTTGGCTTTGGTAGGTAAATATAGCTTGGTAGATGCTAGTGGCATCAAACTGACGGCATTCGCTTTGTATTCGACGGTTTGTATTGCCGTATTTGCCTATAATGATAAGATCGCTTGGCAATTGGGTGGGGCGCTTGCCATTGGAGAGGGGATTGGCGGGTACATCGCGGCGCGAGTAGCGACTACCTACCCCAAAGCAAACAGCGTGGTGCGTTATTTATTAATCTCTGTGTTGATTGTGGCAATCATACAAATGTTTGAGCTGTACAGCTATTTCCTGCCTGCTACTTAAATAAGTCTCTATTTTTTTCTAACACAAAACAGCATTGGACATTCTTGTCCAATGCTGTTTTGTGCTTCAATAGAGTGAATAGGTTTATACCTTAAATGCGATCCACAAATAGCGCGGAAATAGAGCGGTTTTCGTGGACATTTCTGATGGCTCTAGAAAATAGCTTTGCTGCGGGAACTACTTTTATCTTAGAACAAGCCTGTTTGAGAGGAATGGTATCGGTGACGACCATTTCGGTGAGCAAAGATTCCTCGATGCGCTGATAAGCGGGCCCAAAGTACGGGGTGGGTACAGTAAGCGCGCACGCTTTTTGCTCCTTGCTCCATTAATATTTTTGCGGCTCTGCAAAGTGTCCCTGCTGTATCTACAATGTCATCTACTAAAATGACATCCTTCCCAACAACATCTCCAATAACCGTCATTTCGGCTACTTCGTTTGCTTTTTTACGATACTTGTCACAAATGACCAAGCCCGTCCCGAAGTGTTGGGCATAGGCTCTAGCGCGTTTGGTGCTGCCCACGTCAGGCGATGCAAAAATAACATTGCTGGTATCTTGTCGCTCCAAATGGTTGAAAAAGATCGCTTCGCTTTTGAGGTGATCCACAGGAATATCAAAAAAGCCCTGAATTTGATCCGCATGCAAATCCATCGTCATAATGCGATTGGCTCCTGCCGCGATCAATAAATTAGCCAACAATTTGGCACCGATGGCCACCCTTGGGCGATCTTTTCGGTCTTGTCGTGCATACCCAAAGTAAGGAATAACTGCCGTAATATAGCCCGCAGAAGCACGCTTGGCGGCATCGATCATCAACAACAACTCCAAAATATTGTCAGAAGGAGCAAAAGTAGATTGAATAAAGAAAACGTATTTGCCGCGAACAGATTCTTGAATGTTCGTCTGCATTTCGCCATCACTAAAGCGTTGCAAGACGACATCGCCCAAAGCTTGTCCATAAAAATCAGCGATTTTTTCTGCCAAATAACGCGTCCCAGTCCCTGAAAAGATTACAGTCTCGATCATGATAATTGCACAATTAGTCGTAGGTGTGAGATAAAAGAAGGTGGAAAAGATGCGGCAAAGGTAGATAGATTTAAGCGGCTCCCCAAAGAATAGGCGAGTTTTGCAAAAAAGAAAAGAAGCCCCTAAAGGCTTCTTAGTATATCGCGCATCAAAAATGCAAATTATTGAAAAAGAGTTAGATAAGTAAGGTGCTAGAACAACTACTTCCACATTTCTTCTCGCCAAGCATTATACAACTCCACAATTGTTAGTAATTCCTTTTTCTTGTATTTCTTCTGCGAAATCTCTTTCGCCAAATTTTCATAATCCTTAAAATAGGCGGCTAGTTGCTTGTGAAAACGGCCATAATTAATAACCTCCATGCGGCCATCCCGTTCCAAAATCATCTCCGTATACCCTACCGATTCAGTAGCATTATAAAATTCATAGACTTGGCACTTGCTGTTTTTGGGAGTGTGGCGCAGCATATATACCCAAACTCCTGCACGACTGTTGAAGGCAAAGAGCTTACTAATATAAACCAAATTGCCTGTTCCCCATTCCTTGATCTCATCAGGGCGATACTTTCTAATCATGCCTTGCCCGTCTTTGAAGTTGATTTCTATAGAGTTAGCCGCAGGTGTCCCCATCATTACCTTGCCCGTTATCTTACGGTCAAATTGGTCAATAACGTAATCGTCTTGCGCCAAAGCAGCAAAAGTAGTAAGGAATAGAAAGAGTAAAACAAGAGTACATTTCATAGTAAAGAGAAGTTTTGTAGTAAAGGGAGCAACTTGTTGATAGAGGATAGCAAGAATCATCCAAACTATTGAGGAAAAAGACCAACGACACTACCAAAAGAGCAACCCAAAATTAGCATCTTATCAAGATACAACAACTTATTACAAATACCTTACCGTAATCTTACTGAAGAGTAGAAGGCTGTATTTCATTCTGTTAGATGTATTAAGTAGATGAAAATTGTTTAAATGGATTTAGAGATCAACAACAAAGATACTAGAATTACCAAAAAATAGAACAAAAAAATCTTCTAATCAATTCTATGATTTATTTCGATATATAGAATGCTTTGCAAAAACTTAAACTTTAGAAGCTTATCAAGTGTTTAGCATGGAAGGTTGGTGGAAATTCTTTGTTGTTAATACGAAGTTAATGAGCCTAATATAATTGGAATGACTTTTTGGCTAATAGGGTTTAACCTTTGGAAATCAACTAGTTGGATGTATTTTAAAAACTATGGCAACAATAAGAACCTAAGTCGGCAAGAAAAAACATGGTATATTTGCGACAAAAAATTACCTTCGAGGAAAAATAGTATAAAAATGCAGTGCCCATCATTATGGTAGGGCGCGTATTTTTTTGCTTACTAATAGAGGTTATTACGAATGGGGTTGTATAGAGATAAAAAGAGAGATTTTTTTTCACAACCGAGCTTGCGAGTTCACAAAGTAATCAAGGCAAAAATTTAGTTCATCCCGATTTTATCGGGATGGAGTCAATTTTTAACACTCGCGAAGCGATCTAGTTAGTTTGTACAGTGTACAGAGTTACTAGCTTAAGTGGGAGAAAAAGATCCTTTTTTCGCTGCAAAGCTATTCGTAATAACCTCTAATAAGCAATCAATAACTTTGATTGTTGATCCCCACCTAATAAAATTGCTAATACAAGTTTAACCGTTACATCAAAACACATTTATTATGCAGCAACATTTACGACACTGTAGTCGCTACACCAGATGGTTATCTGGAGCAATGCTAGCCCTACTGCTGTTCCTATTTCATTCGGAAAATCTCAACGCCGAAGGAACCGCACAAGTTATGCCCAATGCCGCGAATGGTACGGCCTTACAAGTTCGTTCTGGAATTGGATCAGGCCCTTATCGGGGGGCTCCTGTAGAGAACCGACTAAAGATTTCTATTCTAGATAATACTATAGAGAATATTTATTTTGGGTTGCATGCTCGCGAGCGCGGCGGAACTGCCCCTGCGACAGATGGATTCTATCGAATTATCGACCCTGCTGGAAACGTCGTTGTTGCTGCTACTCCTATTCCTACTGCGGGGGTAGGGTTTATTACTAATTATGCCCGTGCAGTAGCAGGGCCTAACATTGGTGGAGCGACACCGACAGGGTATACACCTATCTTATTTGATCCGACCATGAACGGAGATTACTACATAGAGCTTTATCCAGGCACCAATGCAGGCGCTACTTTAAGTCCGAATGAGATTTACTTTCCCTTCTTCGATTTTACGGTTGCTCGGACCAATAATACTAAATATCCAGGGCGCTTGAATTGCCAACGCTGGAAATTTATCACGTTTGATCCTGCGGATCCCAATTTTGAGCCCGGTATTGGTTCTTCTTTTGACGGAGATTACTTATGCTTATACGATAGATAGCTCAGTCGTGCGCGTCAACTTTGAAGGTTTTCGCCCATTTGGTTATACCTTAGCCATGACAAAATACGGGATATACAATACAGGGAACTTCCGCGCTGACCGTGTTTCTGTGCACTCAGGAGAAACAGGGCCCCCCACTAAATAATGGATACAGAATTTTTGTATCTATACCCGATACCAGCCTCTTTAAAGTAACAGATCCTTCTATTGCGCCTGTCGCGCCTAGTGAGGTTTATGGATGTCCTGGAGATTATTACCTTCCGCTGTTTCTACCAGATGCAGGGGATGTTGCTATTTTATTGGACATGAATAATGATGGTATTTTCCAACTTAACAGTGCTGACCGCGTTTTGGAGCGCTATGATTTGGCGGCTGGTAGCCACGTTATTCGCTGGGATGGTTTGGATGGCTTAGGCAACCCTGTTTCTTTTGTCGCCACCTTCCAAGTACAAGTCGGTCTATATCGAGGGCGAACGAACGTGCCCATGCACGATGCAGAGTTGAATCCTAGGGGAATGTCGGTAAGAGGCCTCTTTCCTTCTAGAGGACTTCGAAAAATGTATTGGAACGATGCCTTACTAACCAATGTAGGGGCTTGTGGTACAGGAAATACACAACAACAAACGAGTAACGTGACGGGGGCAGGTTCTGTCAGCAATAATATGCTGGATGGACGCTTTGGCTTTGCTCACGCTTGGGATGCTACGGCTACCTTTAATGTTCCCGCATCTTCTGTAGGCGGAGGTAGTTCTACACCTACTTTATTGTGTGATGATTTCGGAAATGCGCGAACGATTAATACTTGGTTTTGGTCGTTTGATACTACCTCAGCGCCAGTTACTAGAAGGTTGCCTACTTGTGATAACGACAACGATGGTATCGCTGATACTGATGATTTAGATGATGATAACGACGGTATTCCAGATTTAGTAGAACACGCGTCTGATCCATTATTAGACAGTGACAACGATGGTATCCCTAACTATTTAGATCCTACTTTCCCAGGGTTTATTGATAGTAATGGCGATGGTATCAATGATAATTTTGATGCCGATAAGGATGGTGTCATTAACTCCTTTGACTTAGATGCGGATAACGATGGTATTTTAGATATCGTAGAAGCGGGGGGAGTTGATATTGATGGGAATGGTTTGGTTGATGCCACTGCTGATGCCGATAGCGATGGGTGGTACGATCTTTATGATCCTAGATTTTCCTATATAGGAACAGTTCCTTCTACTACAGGAACGCGTACTCATACGTCCCCTAATAATTGCCAAACAATAACTGGCCCTAGCCATACTATTACTTTCAACTCTGGAACAGTAGACGCTTCGGGCGATGTTACGATGACGTTCTTACTAGCAGGGGATTACGGTAACCGAGATACGGAAAACTTTTCATTGATTGGAGAAGGTGGAATTGATTTTGGAAATACCTTTAGCAAAAGAAATTCAAATAACATAGGATACAATGACTGTGATCCAGCTATGTTATTTACTATAGTAATTCCACAACAGCGCTGGAATTTCTGGAATAATGATGGAGTCGTAACTATTATTTTGCAAGCTAACGGTAACGTTAACACTACTTGTCCCAGTACTTCTTGTATTTCTAATACGCAAGTAACGTACAATTATGACATCAACGAATGTAGTGTTGATCCTGCTCCTGCGCATGCTATCAGTGTGAATTCAGGAACAGTGGATGTAGCCTCTAATGTTACCTTCAATTTTAGCATAGCAGGAGATTACGGTGATCCAACCAAAAGCTTTACCCTACGAGGGGAAGGCGGAACGGCTATCGGCGGTACCTTTACCCGCCTGAATTCTGATAATCCTACTTATAGCAGTTGTGGAACCACTCCTATGAATTTCTCGGTAACGATTCCCTTGGCGGATTGGAACCTATGGAATAATGATGGAGTCGTTGATATTACGTTACAAGCTAATGCTAATGTAATTAACTGTAGTAATACCTCTTGTATTACCAACATAGAACTCTTCAATCAAACGCCATTAGGCACTGCCATTGCTAACCTTAACAGCGATGGTGATTTAATAGAAGACTACCTAGATTTAGATTCGGACAACGATGGTATTCCTGATGTTGTCGAAGCAGGTGGAACGGATGTTAATGGTGATGGTAGAATTGATAATTATACCGATACAGATGATGATGGACACGCGGACGTAGTGGACGGCGATGTTGGAAACGACGGTATCTCTGAAAACCTAGCTAATGTTTCTATTCTAACAGGCCCCGATGCCAACAACGACGGTGTTCCTGACAGCTACGTGCGTTTAGATACAGACGGCGATGGTCGCTTAGATTATATAGATTTGGATTCCGACAATGACGGTATTCCTGATGTAGTCGAAGCAGGGGGAACGGATACCAATGGCGATGGTCGTGCAGATGCCTACGCCGATTTGGACAACGATGGGTTCAACGATGTTGTTGATGGTGATCCTACCAATGCTTTGGCCTTGGCCGATGACAGCCCCGCTGCCAACACAAACAATGCGGAAACCTTAACAGGGGTAGATACGAACAACGATGGCCGCCCAGACAGTTATCCCAACGATGACTTTGATGGAGATGGTATTAGAAACCAACTGGATTTAGATTCGGATGGAGATGGCCTTTTAGACATTACAGAAGCAGGCGGAACAGA
Organism: uncultured Saprospiraceae bacterium; assembly: GCA_963837355.1. Lineage (GTDB taxonomy): Bacteria > Bacteroidota > Bacteroidia > Chitinophagales > Saprospiraceae > Aureispira. Next base: position 187,277 of record CAWIMY010000007.1, read on the forward strand.
TGCGGATAGAGATGGTCAAGAAGACTTATTTGCCGATTTGGACAACGATGGTTTCAACGATGTGGTTGATGGCGATCCCACCAATGCTTTGGCACCAGGAAATGACTTGCCAGGCTCTAACACGCCTTCTGCTACTACCTTAACGGCTACGGATACGAACAACGATGGTCGTCCAGATAGCATTATTAATGACAATGCCGACGGAGACAATAACCATAATTTCTTGGATATTGATGCTGATAACGATGGTATTGTTGATAACACAGAAGGACAAGAAACCGCTAATTACATTGCCCCAGTAGGGACCGATACAGACGGTGACGGGATTGATGCGGCTTATGATGCCGATGATTCGGCCTTTGGGTCTATTGGTTCAGGGGTCTTCCCCAACAACCAAGACGGAGCTGATAATCCCGATTATTTGGATACAGATTCGGATAACGACAATGAAACGGATGCGATAGAAGGACACGATACCAATGGCGATGGAATCGTCAATGGAGCGGATAGTCCTAATGCCAATACAGGAGTATCTGGTGGTAACGCCGATAGTGATGGCGATGGTTTGTTTGATGGATGGGACAACAATACGGCTAGCACAGATGCTACCAATGGTGGCCTCAATCCAAATAGCCACCCTGATGTAGATATTCCCCTCACAGGAGAAAGAGACTGGAGAGAGTTGTTCTGTGTCGATACCGATGGCGATGGTATTTGTAACCTCGACGATATTGATGATGACAATGATGGTATTCTAGATGTAGACGAAAATGCTTGTGGTGCAACGACAACATTGAGCTACGCTAGTGCTACTAATATTCCAGCAGGAGAAATTGACGGAAATTTACCTGTAGGGGTCAGTACATTTACAGGCTTTATTGCTTCTGATGGTACACCTTACGATGTAATTATTACCAACTCAATCGAACCTGCTTCTCCAACAGTAGGAGATGGTACTTCTGCTGATGGCCCGATTGATGGCTATACAGGGGTTGTAATCGCAGGAGAACGCTTTAAATTACAGTTTGTCAATACTGTAACAGGTGCGCCTGTTGGATTGAACGGCTTTGAATTTATCGTGTCTGATTTTGAATATGTAGGTACCTTCGAAGAGGTATTAACCTCTTTCCGATACAAAACGATTGACGGTTCTGTTGTTACTTATGGTAACGGCTACTGGACAGGGTTTTTGGACCGCGCAGGTGTTCCCTTTGGTGCGCCAGGCTCACAGTTGGGCGTAGATGGATTAGGAAACTTACTCAGTACTTACCCTGGAGCAGGCTCTGCCCAGAATAATAAATTTGTTACCCTACCGGTAGGACAATATGTCACAGAAGTAGAAGTTGCCCAACACAATGTAGGGGGAACCTCTTACTTCGGATGGTTCGAAAGAAACAACGGCGCTCTAGGGGTTGCTTGTGATAACGATGGTGACGGTGTCCCGAACTCCTTGGATTTAGATTCCGATAACGATGGTATTCCAGATATCGTTGAAGCAGGTGGTGTCGATACCAACGGCGATGGTTTTGCCGATGACGATACGGATACGGACGGCGACGGTCTTGCGGATGTCTTTGACAACGATGATACCGATGGACCTACAGGTACCAATGCTTGTACGCCTCAACCCAATTGCGTCTTGACCAATTCTACTTCTATTCTATTTGATACAAATGGAGATGGGATCATTGACAACGATGGTGATAACGATGGAGATGGTGTAGTAGACTACTTGGATTTGGATGCCGATAATGATGGTATTCCAGATGTAGTGGAAGCAGGTGGGGTCGATACGGATGGTGATGGTCTAGCCGACAATTACATCGATGCCGACAATGACGGTTTTAACGATATTGTCGATGGTGATGTAGGCAACGATGGTGTGGCTGATAACATTGCCAATGCCTTGGTTATTACAGGGGTGGATATTAATGGTGATGGTCGTCCAGATGATTATCCAGCAGATGACAAAGACAACGATGGTATTTTAGACCAGTTGGATTTGGATGCGGATAACGACGGTATTCCAGATGTAGTGGAAGCGGGTGGAACCGATGCCAATGGTGACGGTAGAATTGATGATTATATTGATACCGATGGTGATGGCTTTAGTGATGTTGTTGACGGAGATACCGACAATGATGGAGTGCCAGACAATACCGCGCAAGTACTCATTTTGACAGGAGCAGATGGCAACGGCGATGGCCGCCCTGATAATTATCCTTCTAATGACAACGATGGTGATGGTATTTTGAATCACTTAGATTTGGATGCCGACAATGATGGTATTCCAGATGTAGTCGAAGCAGGTGGAGTTGATACGGATGGTAATGGTATTGCTGATAACTTTGTAGATGTTGACTTAGATGGTTTCAACGATGTCGTTGATGGTGATCCAACCAATGCCTTGGCAGTCGGAAGTGATATTGTAGGAGCGAACACCGCTAACGCGACTACCCTTACAGGAATAGATGCTAATAACGATGGTCGTCCAGATATTTATCCCAACGACGATTTTGATAACGATGGTATTTTAAACCAATACGATTTAGATGCCGATAATGACGGTATTTTAGATATAGAAGAAGCAGGTGGCTTAGATGCCAACAGCGATGGTATTGCCGATAACTTTATTGACATTGACAACGATGGTTTCAATGATGAGGTAGACGGTGATGTTGGAAATGATGGTATTTCTGAAAACACGGCCAATGCTACCACAACAACAGGAGCCGATACCAATGGCGACGGTCGTCCAAATACTTACCCCAACGATAACTTGGATGGTGATGCGAACCTCAACTTCTTAGATATTGATGCGGACAACGACGGTATTGTAGACAATACAGAAGGACAGTCTACTAATAATTACATAGCTCCCGCAGGAACGGACGCGGATGGTGATGGTATTGATGACAACTATGACAACGATGATGCTGTCTTTGGTGGTGCAGGTTCTGGGATTCAACCCAACAACGCAGATGCAACCGACTTGCCAGATTACTTAGATTTGGATAGTGATAACGATACGCAACTAGATGCTTTAGAAGGCCACGATACCAATGGCGACGATGTCGTTGATGGTAACGATAGCCCTAATGCCAATACAGGTATTGGAGGTGCCGTAGATGCAGACGGCGATGGCTTGTTGGATGGTTTTGATAACAACACTGCCAGCAATGATCCAACCAATACTAACTTAAACCCCAATAGCCACCCCGATGCGGATGGCTTGACCTCAGAACGGGACTGGAGAGAATCTTTCATCCTCTTGGTAGACACCGATGGCGATGGTATTCCTGATATCATTGATATTGATGATGACAACGATGGTATCCTAGACAACGACGAAGGACTGACTTGTGGTGATGGCGAATGGGCAGTAAATGGGTTTACCGTCGGGCCAGATTACAAACCACAAATGACGGGTGTAGGTACGATGTCTACAGGAGAAGTAGATTTCACTATGCAAGCTGTAGGAACGCCCACTTTCCAATTCTTAAACATCGTTAATACGATCGGTGGTAATGGTACAGAAGGATTAGTTTTCCGTTCTACCCAAACTACAGGGCCTAATGATGCGACACAATATGTTATCAAGTTCAACCAAGGTGTCTACAACGCAGAGTTGTTCTTTGGAGGAATGGATAACAGAGATCAAGTAGAAGTATTCGCTTATTATCAAGGGGGAGGAATTCCACTGAATACGAGTAACTTTGATATTCCCCCAGCGGCTGTAGCAAGTGCGGCTAATTTGACGTACACCGCTCCCAACATCGTGAGCGCTGTAGGTGATGCTGGTGCGGTAGACAATACCTTCCAAGAGGCTTTCCGCTTTAATATAAGTGGGCCTGTAGACAGCATTGTGTTCAAAGCCTACAAAAACGACGGTACAGGTGGCAACGTCACCTTATTTATTTCTGACTTCAAATATTGTTTGCCTGACGATGACGACGGCGATGGTATTATTAATGCGTTAGATTTAGATAGCGATAACGATGGTATTCCAGATATCGTCGAAGCAGGTGGTGTTGATACCAACGGTGACGGTGTTGCCGATAACTTGTTAGATAGTGACGGCGATGGCTTGGTCAATACCATGGACAACGACGATACCGATGGGCCTACAGGTAGTAGTCCTTGTAGTCCTCAATCTATTTGTGTAACCATTAATTCTACTTCTAACTTGTTTGATACCGATGCTGATGGTATCAACGATGATGATGTGGATACCGATGGGGACGGCTTACCCGACTTCTTAGATTTGGATGCCGATAATGATGGTATTCCAGATGTAGTGGAAGCAGGAGGGGCTGATGCCGATGGTGACGGACGCGTAGATAATTACACCGATACGGATAACGATGGTTACAACGACGCAACCGATGGAGATGTTGGCAATGACGGCATTGCCGAGAATACCGCTAACGCTCTTTTAGTAACGGGACCAGACGTAACCAACGATGGTAAACCAGATCTTTATCCAAATGGCGATACGGATGGAGACCGAATCTTGGACTTCTTAGATTTGGATGCTGATAATGATGGTATTCCCGATGTAGTCGAAGCAGGTGGAACTGATGTCAATGGTGACGGACGTGCTGATAACTACGTCGACAATGACAACGATGGTTTCAACGATGTCGTCGATGGGGATGATAACAATGATGGTACCGCCAACAATACCGCCAATGCTTTATTAGTTACAGGGCCTGATGCCAATAACGATGGTGCCCCTGATGAATACATCACAGGAGATACCGACAGAGATGGCGTATTGGATTACTTAGATTTAGACAGCGACAACGATGGTATTCCAGATGTAGTCGAAGCCTACGGAGTAGACATTAATGGTGACGGTCGTGCTGATGGGTATTTAGATACTGACAACGATGGTTTCAATGATGTCATTGATGGTGATCCTAACAATATATTGTCTGTAGGCAGTGATATCGCAGGTATTAACACCGCCAATGCGCTACAACTAACAGGGCCTGATGCCAATAATGATGGTGCTCCTGATAGTTATCCTGATGGAGACAAAGATTTAGATGGTATTTTAGACCAATTAGATTTAGACAGCGACAACGATGGTATTCCAGACGTAGTCGAAGCCGATGGAGTAGATACCAATGGCGACGGACGTGCGGACAACTATCGCGATGTCGATGGGGATGGTTTCAACGACAATGTCGATGGTGACCCACTTAACAGCTTGGCAACAGGAACTGATACCCCTGGATTTAATACAGGTAATGCGCTACAGTTGACAGGTTTAGACATTGACAACGATGGTCGTCCTAACAACTACCCAGAAGGGGACAGCGATTTTGATGGGTTATTGGATCAATTAGATTTAGACGCGGATAACGATGGTATCGCAGACGTAGTCGAAGTGGAAGGAACCGATGTAAACGGTGACGGACGCGTAGACAGCTACACGGATGCAGATGGCGATGGTTTCGCCGATATTGTTGATGGCGATCCTATCAATGCACTGGTTGTGGGCAATGATGCCCCAGGGGCTAATACTGCTAATGGACTAGTTTTAACAGGAATCGACATCAACTTTGATGGTCGTCCTGACAGCTATCCAAATGATGATAATGACGAAGATTTAATACTAGACTTTGTAGATACGGACAGCGACAATGATGGTATTCCAGATGTAGTCGAAGCAGGTGGGGTAGATGGTAACGGTAATGGCCGTGTAGACAATTATACCGATGCGGATGGCGATGGTTTCAGCGATTTGTTGGACGGTGATCCTGATAACTCTTTAGCGTTGGGCGATGATAGCATCGATACCAACTTAGCTAGAGTGTTGCAATTTACAGGAGCCGATACGGACGGTGATGGTGTACCGAATAGCTACCCTGATGGGGATACCGACGGTGACGGCTTATTGGATTACATGGATATTGATGCCGATAATGATGGTATTCCAGATGTAATCGAAGCAGGTGGTACTGATGTAAACGGCGATGGCCGTGTAGATGACTTTACCGACTTGGATAGAGACGGCTTCAACGATGTAGTCGACGCTGATCCAAACAATGTACAAGCACCTACAGATGATTCTCCAGGAGTGAACTTCCCTAGTGCGTTAATCGTAACAGGACCGGATACCGATAATGATGGGGCTCCGAATAGCTACTTGACAGGAGACTTTGACAACGACGGTGTACTTAACCACTTGGATTTAGATGCGGACAACGATGGCGTAGCCGACGTAACAGAAGTAGGAGGTACCGATGTCAATGGTGACGGTCGTGCCGATAACTATGTGGATAACGATGGCGATGGTTTCAACGATGTCGTCGATGGTGATCCCTTGAATATTTTGGGAATTGGCAACGATTTACCAGGTCTAAATACAAACGATGCTTTAGTATTGACCAACCTAGATTTTGATAGCGACGGTAAGCCCGATGGCTATGCTACTGATGATATTGATGTAGATAGCAATCCTTCTTTCTTAGATTTTGATGCCGATAACGATGGTATTCCAGATGTAGTGGAAGCAGGTGGTACGGATGTCAACGGCGATGGCCGCGCAGATGGATACACCGACAGCGATGGCGACGGATTTGGAGACATCGTAGATGGTGACCCAACCAATGCTTTGGCTGTAGGCAATGATGGTATTGGAGCCAATACTGCCAATGCACAAACCTTAACAGGAGCAGATGCCAACTTGGACGGTGCCCCCGATGTTTATCCAGAAGATGACGCGGATCGCGATGGTATCTTAGATCAACTAGACCTAGATGCCGACAATGATGGTATTCCCGATGTAGTGGAAGCAGGAGGTGTCGATGCAGACGGTGACGGTTTTGCGGATAACTTTGTGGATAATGATAACGACGGTTTCAACGATGTCGTCGATGGCGATCCAACCAATGCTTTAGCGTTGGGCAGTGATGTAGCAGGTTCCAATACGGCTAATGCCACACAATTGACAGGTGCCGATACCGATGGTGACGGTGTACCCAACACTTACCCGAACGATGATTTTGACAACGACGGCATTCGTAACCAATTGGATTTGGATGCGGACGGCGACGGAATCTTAGACATTGAAGAAGCAGGAGGCGAAGATGCCAATCGCGACGGACAAGAAGACAATTTTGTTGATGCCGATAACGATGGCTTCAACGATGTCGTCGATGGTGATGTAGGCAACGACTTAGTCGCCGAAAATACTGCCGCCGCAACGTCTTTGACCGCAGGTGATGGCAACAATGATGGCCGCCCAAGTGGTTACCCAAATGACAATGCCGATGGCGATGCTAATCCTAACTTCTTGGATATTGACGCTGATAACGACGGTATTGTAGATAATACAGAAGGCTTACCAACAACTGCTTACATCGCTCCAACAGGAGTAGATTTAGACAATGATGGTATTGACGATGCTTACGATGCCAACAACAGCTTGTTTGGTAGCGCAGGTTCAGGAATTATTCCAAATAACCAAGATGGCTTGGATAACCCTGATTACTTAGATTTAGATACCGACAATGACCGTGAACCCGATGTAATCGAAGGGCACGATACCAATGGCGATGGTGTAATCAATGGGGCAGATGCTCCCATAGCAAACACAGGTGTTGGTGGAGCCCTAGATGCGGATGGTGATGGTTTATTGGATGGTTTTGATAATAACATTGGTAGTACGGATGCCACTAACAATACCTTGCAGCCCTTGAGCCACCCGAATGCGGATGGACAAACGGCAGAGCGAGATTGGAGAGAGGCACCTGTAGATATTGACCAAGATAAGGATGGTATTCCTGATGTGGTGGAGAACTACAGCGGCGACAGCGATGGCGACGGTATTCCCGATTACGAAGATCCAGATTTCTGTGCCAACAACTTCCAAGGAGTAAGTGGCTGGGATTGTGCTACCGATGGTTTACCTGATCCAGATGATGATTTAGATGGGGACGGCATTCCTAACTACCAAGATGCGGATTTTGTCAACTGTGGTGGCGTTGTAAATGGCGTTTGTCGTGGATTTGATGTCGATGGGGATGGCATACCCAACCACCTCGATTTAGATAGTGATAACGACGGGTTGGCAGACATCATCGAAGTTGGTGGTGTCGATACCAATGGCGATGGTTTGTTGGATAACCTACAAGACGTAGATGGTGATGGCTTAGCCGATATTGTGGACAACAACGACACAGATGGTCCAGAGGGAAGCGCTGCTTGTACACCACAATCAGGTTGTTTGCTAACAAGTTCTACCTCTACCATACTAGATAGCAACAATGATGGGGTGACCGATCAAATTGTAGACAACGATGGTGATGGTGCGCCTGACTTCCAAGATTTGGATGCCGACAATGATGGTATTCCAGATGTAGTCGAAGCAGGGGGCGTCGATACCGACGGTGATGGTATTGCTGATAACTTCGTCGATATTGATGGTGATGGTTTCAACGACAATAATGACGGGGATGTTGGTAATGACGGTACAGCCGAAAATACAAACAGCGCGTTGCAATTGACAGGGCCAGATATCAACAACGATGGTCGCGCCGACAGTTACCCCGATGGGGACACGGACGGCGACGGCGTATTGGATCAATTAGATTTGGATGCGGATAACGATGGTATTCCCGATGTAGTCGAAGCAGGCGGCACAGATGAGAATGGCGATGGCCGCATAGATAACTTTACAGATGCGGATAACGACGGTTTCTCAGACAGTGTTGACGGAGATACCAATAACGATGGTACCATTGACAACAACAACGTCTTGCAATTGACAGGAACCGATACCAACAACGACGGTAAAGCAGACAGTTACCCTGAAGGAGACACGGACGGCGACGGCGTATTGGATCAATTAGATTTGGATGCCGACAACGACGGTATTCCCGATGTAGTGGAAGCAGGTGGAACAGACGCAGACGGCGACGGTATTGCGGATAACTATGTAGACAATGATGGCGATGGCTTCAACGATGTGGTTGATGGTGATCCAACCAATGCATTAGCTACAGGAAACGATGCCGCAGGAGCCAATACAAACAACGCGTTAGTAGCCACAGGAGAAGATGCCAACAACGATGGTGCTCCTGATAGCTATCCCAATGGCGACTTGGACAACGACGGTATTTTGAACCACAAAGACCTAGATGCGGATAACGATGGTTTGTTAGACGTGTTAGAAGCTGGTGGCGAAGATGTGAACCGCGATGGACAAGAAGACAACTACGTCGATGTTGATGGCGATGGCTTTAATGACAGTGTAGATGGTGATGTCGGAAACGATGGTATCCCAGAAAATAGTGCCAATGCAACAACACTGACAGGAACGGATGCCAACAACGATGGAACACCAGATAACTATCCTAATGATGATAGCGACGGAGATAACAAAGTTGACTTCTTGGATATTGATGCCGACAATGATGGTATCGTAGACAACACAGAAGCACAACCTACGGATAACTACATCGCTCCGACAGGAACGGATAATGATGGTGATGGAATCGATGATACTTATGACAACGATGACAATGCCTTTGGTGGAGCAGGTTCTGGATTAGAGCCAGAAAATACCGATGGTCTAGATAATCCTGATTATTTGGATTTAGATACTGACAACGATGGTATTCCTGACTTGATCGAAGGCCACGATACGAATGGTGACGGAATTGTCAATGGAGCAGATAGCCCGAATGCCAATACAGGTATTGGTGGATTACTCGACATCGACAACGATGGTTTACTAGACGGATTTGATAACAATACCGCTAGCACTGATCCAACCAACTCTGGACTAGAGCCCGTCAGTCACCCTGACCAATCTAACCCAGTGAGCTTTGAACGCGATTGGAGAGAGGTCAACACGACTTATGCCGTGAACGATGTAAATACAACCGTCATCAATATTCCAGTGTCCAGCTCTGTCTTGACCAACGATAGAGATTATGAAGGCAATGTTCAGACCATTACGTCCTTAACAATTGATGCCGACGGAGACGGTACGCCCGAAACGGTGGTCGCGCTTGGAACAGCAACAACAATTGGTGGGGTGAATGAGAATAGAACACCGAATACCAATGCAGGACAGTTCATTCTAAACACAAATGGTACTTATACCTACACCCCATCGGCTAACTTTGATGGAGAGTTTATTATTAGCTACCTAGTTTGTGACAACGGAACGCCACAATCTTGTGACAGTGCGGTTTTAGTGATCGATGTAGAACCTATTCCTACAAACGATAACTCCTTAGTAGCGCCTGCACCAGATGTCAACTTAACCTACGACGGAGTACCCGTGACTGGTCAAGTCTTGGCAAATGACAACGATGCCGATGGTGATCCATTAGTAGTAGATATTGATATTGATATTGATACCGATGGTGATGGTACCTTTGATGCACAGCGCCCAGTAGGCGTGTTGACATCAGTAGCAGGAATCAACACAGATGGTGGTGCGGTCATCAATGCAGGTAACTTGATTCAGAATGCGAATGGTACTTATACTTTCAGTCCAACACCAGGCTTCATTGGTACGGTAGAATACGTCTACACGGCTTGTGATAACGGTACACCAAGAAGCTGTGAGGCTACTTTGGTAACGATTGATGTATTACCGCGCTTGAAAAACAGCACCAGTGCAAACGATGATGAGGAGTTTCTAGACCAAGGAACGACGTTGACAGAAAATGTATTGACGAACGATAGCGATGTCGAAGGTGATGTACAAATCGGTGGCGTAAGTTTGGTAACAGGACCAGTTAACGGAGTACTTGTTTTAAACAGCGATGGTTCTTATACCTATACTCCGAACGATCCTCTATTTGTAGGAAACGACGAGTTTATATACAGTGTTTGTGACAACGGAACGCCCCAAGTTTGTGATACCGCCACCGTCTACTTAACGATGTTGGAAGTAAACAAAGATTACGGGGATGCCCCACCAGTATTTGGTATTGCTTACCACCGCAACAGTGCGGATGTCAACGGAGATAATGTACCCGACGGCCCTTCCGATATTTGGTTACGAACCAAACATGGATTATGAGGAAGGACCATTGCCAGCAAACACGGATAACTTTGATGATGGGGTGCCTTTCGGTACGAATACACCAGGTGGTTTTCCTCGTTCTCCTGATCCATCGACCAATTATGATGTAGAGGTTAGTATTAGCACGACAGTAGCTGATAATGTCTTCTACGGAATGTGGGTAGATTGGAACGGCGACGGCGTTTATGACGATTTTTACGATGGTAGTATTGTAACGACGGCAGGTGGTAACAACGCGATCATTACCATTACGACCCCTGCAATATTGGGTACGAATGAAGTCTATGTTCGTATGCGGGTAGATGACGATCCATTTACCGCTGCTGACTTTGCAGGAGCGAGAACTAATGGTGAGGTAGAGGATTACCGCTTCTTGATGAATAATCCATTACCTGTAGAATTGTTAGACTTTACCGCAACGCTACAAGGCCAAAATACAGGTATACTGGACTGGACAACAGCTAGCGAGTTGAACAACGCTGGATTTGAAATTGAGCAGGCTTTGCCAAGTACTGGTACTCCTGACTTCCGCAACATTGGATTTGTAACGGGGAATGGAACAACCGTCTTGACGAACGAATACCAACACACAGTAGAAAACATGGTTCCAGGCATCCATTACTTCCGCTTAAAACAAGTGGATTTTGATGGCACCTATAAATACTCTCCCGTGAGAGCCTTAACGGTGAAAGCACCAGCTGTGAAGGATTTGTTCCCCACAGTGGTACATGCAGGAAGCCCAACGGTCTACCTACAAGTAGGCGAAGCAGGTCGTTACACAGTGGAAATTATGACAGTACTTGGTCAGACAGTAGAAGCCTACGAAGCGGAAATGTCTCCCGATAGCTATCACGAAATTCACTTCGATATTAGTAAATACCCTTCTGCGGTTTATTTGATTCGCATTAGCAATGGCATAAACAGTTACACAGAGAAAGTACGCGTCGAATAAACGCCCTTTGCTTCTGTTAGGCATAAAAATTAATGAGCCATCCCTTAATTGTGGATGGCTCATTTTTTTGTTATAAAAAGCATTAAAAACAAATTCATGTACCAAACTTAACAAAAAAGTGCATCAAAAATACTACTTTAGGTTTCTTATCATAGAACAGCAATTGTATTATGCCAATAGCAGACAAATTCAAACAACTTAAAGACAATAATTATTATTATAACCCAAGACTAAAAAAGCGAGCGGCGCAGTTGGCTCGGTGTATTACAAAGCCTGAAAACCATTTGTGGGAACAAGCCTTAATTGCTAGAAAAATGAAAGGCTTTCGCTTTATGCGTCAAGTGCCTGTGTTGTACTATGTGCCCGATTTCATGTGCAAAGAGCTCGCGCTCATTATCGAAGTAGATGGGCGCAACCACCGCTATCAAAAAGAGTACGACAAGCAACGGACACAGCGTCTAGAAGCTTGTGGCTTCCATGTCTTGCGCTTCACCAACAAAGAGGTATTGCACAACATAGAGGAAGTCTGCGCGCGCATTGAGACTTGGATTGAGCGAAACCATCGCTTCTAAAAACTAACCGTATGAAAAGCTTCCAAAACAAAGTAGTCGTCATCACTGGTGCAGGTTCGGGCATTGGGCGAGCATTGGCCATAGATTTTGCACAGCGTGGGGCTTACTTAGCCCTGAGCGATATTAACCAAGCAACCTTGGCCGAATTGGTACAAGAGCTCTCCAAGCAAACACAGGTATTTAGCCAAGTATTTGATGTAGGAGCAGAGCCTGCCGTGCAGCAATTTGCAGAAGCGGTCTACGCACATTACCAATGCGTCGATGTGGTGATTAATAATGCAGGGGTAGCACAAGCGGGATCTGAGTTTTCTCAATTGAGTAGCGAGGATTTTCATTGGTTAATGAACATCAATTTCTGGGGTGTTGTCTACGGCTGTCGTTATTTCTTGCCTTATTTGCGGGAGCAGCCAGAAAGTAGCTTGGTCAATATCTCTAGTATTTTTGGAATGGTAGGCATCCCAACACAAAGTTCCTACAACGCTTCTAAATTCGCCGTGAGAGGTCTATCAGAGTCGTTGCTACTAGAAGAGCGCAGTAATAAAACAGGAGTCAATGTATTGGCGGTACATCCAGGTGGGATCAAAACCAACATTTTGCGCCATGCGCGCGGCATTCAAGCCAAGCAACTAAAAAAACAAGAAAAACTGTTCAGAACCGCGCCCGAAACCGCTGCCGAACAAATTATCAAAGGCATTCAGAAAAAGAAAAATAGAATTTTAGTGGGCAAAGATGCCCACTTTATTCACCATGCGAATAAACTACTGCGGGGCATCGTCCAAAAAGCAACGATATACAATTACAAGCAGACAAAATAAAGGCGCTTTTAAAGCGTTATAAAAAAAGACGACATTTTTTTTCGCATTGCAACCATTTGTAATTGAGCCTTGTCGTCTAGTCAAGATGCACGGCCCGTAGGGCTTTGTGTTGTAGTACGATACTATATGTATAATTCAATCTTACATTAAATAGATACCGCTATTAGTTTTGATTGAAGTTCTCCTCGGAGAAGCAGGAGGGAAGATTTAGGAGGAAATCTTCCCTTTTTGTATGCCCTATAGCGAGTTGTCGCTATTTGTTTTCTCCACTTCCACAAAAAAGATAGTAGTCTTGTCACCTAGCTGCATCCCTCTATTCATCGGGCTTATAGCCTGCTGTGTATTTGGGCTATTCCAAAAGAAATAAAAAAAGAAGAAAAAGTGCGGGCAAAATTCCAACCATTGGAAGAAGTGCTTGTCATAGGGGGGAATGGAAACTAATAGCATCTATCATCGTCATTTCGAGTGACCGCAATAGAAATTTTACTTAGACTCGTGGGCATCCTCCAGACAAAAGCCTGCGTCGCTCCAAGAAAATTGATACTCTATTGCAATTCTACCCTAAATGAGTAATACAAGAGAAAATGTGTGTCTACCGAAGGGTTCTAATCAGACCTATAAACCGATAGTCGCCACTTTCTAAAATAGTTGTGAGCAGAACCCCACTTATGTTCGCAGCGTTGGTTATGTAAAATTCCAAAAGGAATCAAAAGAGAGACTACCCCTAGTTCTCTCTTTTTTTATGCCCCTATGCAACAAAAACTAGACTCCTCCACCCCCCAACAAATGGTTACATCACTACCACGCTCTCCAAAAAAAAGCCCACAAACGAAAAACCGCTTCTACCCAGAGGGCAGAAGCGGCTACTATAAGTAGTGTTATAAGGTCGCTGCTAGTCTTTCGACAAAACCGCACCATAGTATTGGCGGTTCATGCGCGCAATGTTCTCAATAGAAATCTCTTTGGGACATTCCGCCTCACAGGCACCAATGTTAGAGCAAAAGCCGAAGCCTTCTTTATCCATCTGTGCCACCATACGCTTGACGCGTTTGTCAGCTTCCGATTCTCCTTGTGGTAGAATCGCCAAGTGCGATACCTTGGCAGAGGTAAACAACATGGCCGAAGCATTGGGACAAGCCGCTACACAGGCACCACAGCCAATACAGGTAGCTGCGTCCATCGCATCTGTAGCCGCCTCCTGAGCAACAGGAATGGCATTGCCATCAGGCGCACCCCCTGTATTCACAGAGATGTAGCCACCCGCTTGGATGATGCGATCAAAAGCACTGCGGTCAACGACCAAATCCTTGATCACAGAGAAAGCAGATGCTTTAAAGGGTTCGATGTAAATTTTGTCACCATCGTTGTAATGGCGCATGTGCAGTTGGCAGGCAGTAGTACCTTTCATCGGGCCGTGTGGACGACCGTTGATAACCAAGCTACAAGAACCACAGATGCCCTCTCTACAGTCGTGCTCAAAGGCCACTGGCCCTTCGGGATACTGTCCGATGTTTTCAATGATGTGTGCGTTGAGCACGTCCAACATTTCCAAAAACGACATGTGGGTGTTGATAGGAATATTGGGATAAGAACGAATGCCTGCATTTGGATCATTCTCGCCAGTCTGTCTCCAAACGAACAGGTTTACTTTTATATTTCCGTGAGCCATAAGTCTCTGATTGTTTTGTTTAGAAAAAGATTACTTGTAAGAACGTGTTTTCAACTCAATGTCGTTGAATTCTAGTTCCTCTTTGTGCAGGATAGGATCGTTGCCCATACCCGTGTATTCCCAAGCCGATACATACTTGTAATTGACATCGTCGCGCAAGGCTTCTCCGTCTTTAGTCGCGTACTCATCGCGGAAGTGACCGCCACAAGATTCGTTTCTATCCAAGGCATCCACCATCATTAACTCTGCAAGTTCCATAAAGTCAGATACGCGCAAGGCTTTTTCTAACTCGGGGTTAAATTCTATCCCGTCGCCATCTTGGTGAGGAATGAAGACCTCTTTCCAGAAGCGATCGCGCAAGTCGCGTACTTTCTGACGGCCTAGGCGCAGTCCTTCTTCATTGCGAGCCATACCACAGTATTCCCACATGATTTCAACGCCTAATTCTCGGTGGAACGACTCTACGGAGCGGGTACCTTGAACACTGAGCAATTTGCGAATTTTGTTACGCACATTGTTCTCTGCTTCTTCAAATTCAGGGCTGTTCGTATCGGTCATTGGAGTACGAATTTCTCCACTTAAGAAAACGCCAATCGTATAGGGCAAAACAAAGTAACCATCGGCCAATCCTTGCATCAAGGCAGAAGCGCCTAGACGGTTGGCACCGTGGTCAGAGAAGTTCGCTTCTCCTGTAGCAAATAAACCAGGAACCGACGTTTCTAAGTTATAATCTACCCAAGTACCACCCATCGTATAGTGAATAGCAGGGTAAATCCGCATGGGCGTATAGTAAGGATCTTCTCCAGTGATTTTCTCATACATCTCAAACAAGTTACCGTATTCTTTGGCGACAATCCCGCGACCTAAGCGCTTGATTTCCTCGTCACTAGGATTAGCGATACCCAAAGAAATAGCTTCGGAATGTCCGTAACGCTCTACGGCAGCGGCAAAGTCCAAGTAAACGGATAAACCTGTTGTACCAACACCATAACCATCATCACAAAGGTATTTGGCGGCTCTAGAAGCCACATCACGCGGTACTAAGTTGCCAAAAGAAGGGTAAAGGCGTTCTAGGTAATAATCTCTATCTTCTTCGGCTAAGTCAGTCGCTTTCATTTTTCCTTGGCGTAACAATTCGACATCTTTTTTGTGCTTGGGAACCCAAACACGGCCGTCATTACGCAAAGACTCTGACATCAATGTCAGTTTAGATTGATAATCGCCCGATACAGGAATACAAGTCGGGTGAATTTGGCAAAAGCAAGGGTTAGCGAAAAAAGCACCGCGTTTGTGCGCGGCCCAAGAGGCCGTTACATTGGAACCCATGGCGTTGGTAGACAAGTAATAAACGTTGCCATAACCACCAGAGGCCAACACCACGGCGTGTGCTCCAAAACGGTGCAAGGTACCTTTGACCAAGTTACGGGCAATAATACCACGCGCCTTGCCATCTACAACCACTAAATCCAACATCTCGTGGCGGTTGTACATCTCTACATTACCCAAAGAAATTTGTCTAGAAAGGGCACTGTAGGCACCGATCAACAACTGCTGACCCGTTTGTCCACGTGCATAAAACGTACGGGATACCTGCACCCCTCCAAAAGAGCGGTTAGCTAAGCTTCCCCCATATTCTCTAGCAAAAGGGACACCCTGAGCAACACATTGGTCAATGATGTTACGCGATACCTCCGCTAAGCGATGCACGTTGGCTTCGCGAGAGCGGTAATCCCCTCCTTTTACGGTATCATAAAATAAACGGTAGACAGAATCGCCATCGTTTTGGTAATTTTTAGCAGCATTGATACCGCCTTGGGCGGCGATACTGTGGGCGCGGCGTGGACTATCGTGAAAGCAAAGTGCTTTGACTCGATAACCTAATTCGCCGAGGGTAGCGGCCGCCGAAGCGCCTGCTAGACCTGTGCCTACGACAATAATTTCAATGTTGCGTTTGTTATTGGGAGCGACTAGCGGCATGGTGGAACGGTATTCCGTCCATTTTTCGGCCAGCGTTGCGCTTTCTGGTACGTTTGACTGAAGCTTTTTCATACAAAGAATGAATTTGGTTCAAAAAATAAAAAGAAAGAGTAGGTGTTTGGAAGCTTTCAACAGCCTATTCCACTACTCCAAAAAAAGAAAGACACGCTTAAACGCCGCTAGAGACGTGCATGATATAGAAGTAAGTAGGCATACTAGCAAAACCCAAAGGAATCAAGATGGCAAAACCATAACCCAAAGCCTTGATGATCGGAGAGTACTTCTTGTTGTTTAAGCCCATAGACTGAAACGCACTCCAGAAACCGTGCAACAAGTGCAAGCTCAAGGCAACCAAAGAAACTAAGTAGAAAATCACATTGACAGGACTCTTGAACGCTTCCTTAACAATGAGGTATAAATCTTTTACTTGTTCACCAGAGGGCTCTACTTCGGCCATCAACGGAACTTCGAAGAAGTGCATTTGTGCCCAGAATTGCCACATGTGTAAGCCTATAAATGCCAATAATAGAACGCCCAACCAAATCATGTTGCGCGAAGCTATTTTAGCATCCGTATCCGAAATTTCTTTGCCCTCGTAACGAGAACCTTTTGCTTTCTTGTTGTGAATAGAGATCAAAATTCCCTGAACAGCGTGTAGCAAAATAAAGAAATAGTTGCCGTAAGAAACCACTTTGATGAGCGGGTTATGCGTCATCATATAAGCGTACATATTGAAAGCATACCCATCAGAATAACCATCCGTGCTTAAAAACAATTGTAGGTTACCAAGCATGTGTACCACCAAGAACAAGCATAAAAATAAGCCTGTTAGCGACATGATAAGCTTTCTGCCGATAGAAGACAATAAAAAGTTTACAATCCACTTCATGTTGTAGAAATAATTTTAGTTTTAAATATTAAGTGCTTTAAGAAGGAGCCCCAAGGGGTACTTCTTGCCGACTTACCCCCTGCAACAACAGAATGTT
Organism: uncultured Saprospiraceae bacterium; assembly: GCA_963837355.1. Lineage (GTDB taxonomy): Bacteria > Bacteroidota > Bacteroidia > Chitinophagales > Saprospiraceae > Aureispira. The sequence continues at coordinate 205,304 of CAWIMY010000007.1, forward strand.
GGCAGCGAAGCGACATCTTGCAAAATATCCATTCAACAGCACTTATGCAACCTATGTTAAGGCTTTCTACCACTCTATTTTTATTTAGAATAGTTCTAGACTTAATGTCTGTCCTATATTTTGCCCTTAATCCTGTTCTATAAAAGGCATTGCTTCTGATAAAACGGGCTACAATCCGCTAGAAAACAGGCCTAAAGCCCTTTCTTTTCTAGTATTTCTTACCCTTAATAATAAGCAAAAAACAATCCAATTTTAGTTCTCTCTAGGGGCGGCGTTTTCTTAGAAAATACCCTACCTTTGTAAGGTAACTGCAAGCCGCCCTATCGCGGGTGCGATTGGTGGCAACACCAGTCAAAAACGAGGAAAGTCCGAACAACGCAGAGCGGCACACCATCTAACGGATGGGGTGCTGATTCGTCAGCATACAGCTAGTGTCACAGAAAATTACCGCTCCGAGATTCTTCGAAGAGTACTACTCTAAGCGAAGTCGAAGAGTAAGGGTGAAAACGTGCGGTAAGAGCGCACGACGCAGGGTGGTAACACTCCGTGGGGATAAACCTTGTGTGTTGAAATGCCATGTAAACCAGTAGGTTCCGACAACCCAGTTGTCGGGACAACGAGTTGCTCGCTTGTGCTGGAGGGTAGGCAGATAGACTCCGCCAGTGATGTCGGAGCTAGATAAATGATAGGGCTAGGTCTTTCGAGGCATAGACAGAATTCGGCTTATAGGCTTGCAGTTGCTTTTTTTCTTTTACTCTCCAGAAAAGAAAACGCACTCCATGATTACCAATAAAGAAACCATGGCCCAAGTGTTCTCCAACTTACATGATGGCACCCTATATCTAGACATGACACCTACCGAGGCGTATCATTGCTGGAAGGTAGATTGCGAATACTTGGCGGAGCGGATCCAACCACAGTACACGCTCTTTTGGATTAAAGTATACGGGTTGAAAAAATTTGTGTTTCACCCTTGGCTCAGAGACCTAGAGGCTCCCGAAATCGTGTTGACTGCTCCTACAGCACTTTCGCAAATAGCCCTCGGAATTTATGAAGCAACCGTCAAGGAAGGGGAGGTGACCTTGGTACTCGAAGACAGTTACGAAGCGGCTAATTTTGCAGGGGGAACTTTAGTGATAGCCTGTCAAGGCATCGAGTTGCTTGATCAGGCTTGGAAGCCGATAGAAGCGGTAGCACTGGGCAAACTGGCTAACGCGTATTGGGCGGGGATTCGAGACGCCTAAATAATTACTCAAAAAGCTACGCATTAAAGCAGAAAAGATAGGGGCAGATGCAATTGTTAATCGACAATACGATTACAGCAGCAACTACCCCTATGCCTCTTGGATCTTAGTGCGGTATAATAAAAATTAAGTAGGATCAGTTTTCTAAACTTGAAGTAAGAAGGCCGTCTACCTTTGTATAAAATAAAAAATCTTAGGCCAATATAGACAGCGCTCTTCCTAAGGCTACAAAAAGAACAACTAAACCTATTAGAAGAGGAATACTTACTAGGATTAGTCCAGCAATCCCAAAACCTCGCTTAGAGTTGGGCACATCTTTAGACCCGATAACTCCTAATAAAGAGAACACTCCGCCCACTGCAAACACCGTACAACAGACCGCAAACAGTATATAGAGTGGTAGGTTAGCAGCTGCACTAAAGCCCAATACAAGCAGTAAGGCCAAAACTCCCAATATAAATAGGCCTATAGCACCAATGATCGTAAAGAAACCTATCAAATTGAGTTGAGCGTGATTCTTAGGAGGGTGTTGCTGTCGCTTCTGGCGCGCGTGCAAACGATTCAAGCGGCGCTGCTGCTGCTTTTCTTGGCGAACTTGGCGTTTTTTATTTTTGATAATAGGCGTATGCGCTATGGCAGGGACGCTAGCAGGTACGGCCGAAAAGCTATAACAACAACTTACTACAAACAATAAGAGCAGTCGAAAAGAAAAAGAGGAAATAGACATAGATGTTGGTTGGTTGATAAGAAAAATGGTTAAAAGATAATTAGAAGTTTACCGCCAATAGCACCTTAATGTTATTGGCTGCTCAAAAGACGCTTTCTATCTGAAAAGAGTTGTCTCTATAGTTTAAAACATTCCATAATGTAGAAATAGCAGAGCCGTCTATTCAGGGCAAACAATAGATTTTTTAAGGAATTTGGTCTGCTAGATACAAGGGAGTCTCCACATCAATCTTATTGCCAATAGCGTTGAAAAAAACTCGCCTTACAACCAAAATTCCTTCTTCACGCCCTCTAGTGCCAACACTTGCTCCGCAGGTACCTGCAACGCGTCCCAATCACGCCGTTCCAAATGCGGCAACTGCTCGGCTATAAACGGGCGCATATCGTGAATGGCCACCACCTCTTCTTGCGCATAGCGACGGATAAAGTCCCCACGCAAGCCCAATTGCACCGCTTTTCGGGCTAATTTTTCTCCTGTAGGATGGTGATCAGGATCCCACTGTAAGCGGACATCACTGTGGGCAATCGCCTCTTGCCAAGCTTCCTTTTCAGGATAAAGATGCTTCTTATAAGAAGAAACAACGCTCTCGTTGAGGATTTCGACAAAGAATTTCAATGGTAATTCCACCCCCAAAACATAGGTTTGACCATCTTTCTGTCCCCAGCCCGAGCGGTACATCATCCACAAAAAATTAGGCTTGATCCAGCTCATCCGCGTCAATTTGAAATCGCCCCCAAACTGTTGGTGCTTTAGGGCATAACGCCCAATACTTGGTCGGTACGCTTGGTACACAATAATATTATCCCCTCGTAGGGTCGCCAAAATGTGCTTCCCCGTCTGCGGGGCTTGTTGTTCATATGCTCGGTAAGAAATCGTTGGAAACATGGTAAGAAGGTCTAAAAAGTAATGGTTAGGCTGGATCACTTGGCCACTTTTTCTAAGTGTTCCTAGTTTCAACTAAAGAACCCTACGGGCAAGTAATTCAAAAATTAAGTACCTTGTTCTTATTGAGAACAAACAAGAGAAATTATGGACTACATCGCCTTGCTGCGTGGTATTAATGTCAGTGGAAAAAATAAATTGCCAATGGCCGACTTGCGCCAATTAAGCGAAGGGATCGGTTGGAAAAACGTACAAAGTTATATCCAGTCTGGAAATTTGCTCTTTGAAGCGGACACGCTCCCCCAAGCCGAAGATTTATCTGTTGCTATAAAGCGAGAATATGCGTATGAAGTTCCCGTACTGCTTCGAACCCAAGAATATTTTCGGCAGGCACTCACCAATCCCTTCTTAGAAGCAACCCCTGATTTGGATACCAAAACACTCCACGTGACGTTCTTAGTAGTTGCGCCTGCCCCTTCGGCAATTGCTGCATTAGAAGAAGTCGATCCCAAAGCCGACCGCTGGCAAGTCATCGACGACCGTGTATATTTGCACTGCCCCAATGGTTATGGGCGCACCAAACTGACCAACAATTATTTGGAAAAAAAGCTAGGCCAAATAGCCACTACTCGAAATTGGCGAACGCTTCATAAATTAGCAACTTGGGAATAAGTCCTTGCGGTAAAACCCTCCTCTAGAGCAGCAAAATAACCGTCTAATTGGAAACGGGCTCATACTCAAATTGGTAGATCCGCGCTTTTTTCTTTTGCCCTTCAGAAGACAAAAAAAGATCGCCTTTATCATTGAAAGCCAAGCCTTCGGGTTGCTCAAAATCCTTATCGGACAAGCGGCAAAGGGCTTTAATTTTGAATGCCTTGTTGAGAACCAAAAGGCTGTTGCCTACCGCACAGAGTAAGTACACATCTTGGGTAATTGGGTGAACCGCAATCGCAGAAGGTTGGAGCGGCATGGTAGGTTTTTCTCGACGCAGCATTTTTTTATAATAGCCAAACTCGGGATGCTGGCGCATATTTTTATTGATAAAACTTTTGAGTTGCTGCCGCGAAATACTAAAGAGTGGTTTGGTGAAAAAAGAATCTAAGGCCAAATCGTAGGCGTAGACGGCGCGCTCATAGTAGCGTTCTTGCCCAATAGCAGCAGAACCTTTACAGGCAATCCAAAGTTGTTGACTAACAGGGTCATAAGTCAATCCTTCTGTATTATTAGGTTCACCTAAATTGGTATTGATAACGCGAGTACGGGTTTTCTTTTTATCCTTTTTCCAGCGGTCAATTTCGAACAACACCCCATCTGCCCGCAATACATATAAGTACTTCCCCTGAAAGGCGACCCCCTCATAATCCCCATCGGCTGAAAAATCAACTATGCGATCAATATCGCCTTTTTTATCCAACCAATAAAGGGTACCTTTTTCATCCTGTACCGTCACTAAGCCTTCATCGGGGACATAGGTCAAGCCCGAAATCTCTCGCAGTTTATTAGAAAGTTTGATCTCTTTCTTCGCGTTCTCCAAGTTATACCCCAAGGCCAAGTCATGGCGCTGGCTGTCTGAATTAGCAGGCGGTTTGGGAGAATTATTAGCACAAGCGAAGAGCAAGCAGGCACAGGCCAAACAGAAGCAGTAGAGCAACAAACGCATCATAATACGGAAAATTTGAATAGCTAGGACTGAGCATCAGGCAATTGGGGAAGGAAGCGTTGATCGATGCTGAATTTCTCAGGGTGTTTCCCTGTTTTATCAGCAAAAAAGGCCATGATTTGAGCCATGTCTTTCTCCAAATCGCCCGAAGGATAAACGACCTTTCCAAAACCGCCGATTTTTTCTTTGTAATCTAAATAGCCTAGGCAAATGGGCACATTTGCCTGTAAAGCAATGTAATAAAAGCCTGTTTTCCACTCTTCGCGGAGCGAGCGCGTTCCCTCTGCTGCAATCATCAAACACAAGCGTTCTTCTTTTTCGAACAACTGTGCAATGGCCTGTACTGTACTTTGTTTTTGCTCGCCTTCCTTTTTGGGTTTTCTATTGATAGCAATCCCCCCTAACGCCCGTAAAATTGACCCAAAGGGAAAACCCATAATTTCTTTCTTAATAGCATAACGCGCCTTGACATTCAAGACATTCATCACCGCTAGCGTAATGGGAAAATCCCAATTAGAGGTATGCGGCGCGCAAATCATCACACATTGCCCCTGCATTTCTTTGGGTTGATTGGGGTCGATGCGCCAGCCCATTATTTTGAGAAAAAGTTTGCTGAAAAAGCTCATTGATATAATATTTAATAGTCGATATAGAGAATTAGTAGCCTAGCGTACGAGAAATATCAGGACAATTTTTTTCTAACGCCTCTATAAATTTCCCCTTGAATTTTAGTCTGGCTTCTTCATCGTCTCCAAAAGTCTCGAGTGGGTTGTAGTCACCCATGCAATCACCAATACTATTCATGTAAGTAGTACGATCAATTTCTCCTGCACGAAGTTGTTGGGCGGCTTCCGAATCTGGGGCGTAACAATTGCACAAACGCTTTGCCTCCGCTTCCGCAGAAGCGGCCTTGACAGGCACTTAACACACTACTAAGAAGACCTATTAGAATTAGATAACGCCCAATTGTACCTTTTATTTTTAAATGAATCATAAGAATAAGTATTGATTAATAGAGGGGTAAAAAAGCTTGTTGCATGCGTAGATCGTATCCCCTTTGTTTGTAGTAGCGCTGCTGCTAAGGAACAGGATCGTGGCCATGCCCTCCCCACGGATTGCAGCGCAAAATACGCCGAACGGTTAAATACCCTCCCTTAAAAGGGCCGTGTTTTTTGATGGCTTGTAGGCCATAATTAGAACAAGAGGGCTCATAGCGACAAGCAGAAGGCAAAATAGGGGAGATAAAGAGCTGATAGCCTCGAATAAACAAGAGCATCAAGCTCCCCAATAGCCGAAAAGGCAATTTTAACAACCAAATTAATCCGTTCATGCCTTGGTGATTTCGTCCATTAATTTATCCATCAATTTCTTGAATTTCCGTTCTACCGTGGCGTAATCTGCGCCTTCCTTGCCCACAAAAATAAGCAGTAAATTGAGCTGTTTGCCTTCTTTTTCCAAAAAATCATACAAGGCATGCTTTTGCAAACGAAACGCCTCCTGCATCAAGCGCCGATAACGGTTGCGATCAACCGCGTGCTTGTACAAGCGCTTAGACACATTGAACCCAATAGAGACAGGATACGTCCCCTCTAGGTAAGGGCGCTCGCCCCAAAAGATGCGCAAAGGGTAGGCCCCGACACTGCGCCGATTTTTGAACAAGGCGGCGATCTGTTTGCGGCTTTTTAGCCGCTCCTCTTGGCAAAAGGTATAACGCATGTTTTGATGTTGTAAAAAAGACAAGATGCCTTATGAGTAGTTTAAAAGGCGAATATACAACAATTTAAAGAGGGAGACCCCGCTAAGGTCGGCTTTTAAGCTTTTGATAAAGGGATTGGAGTTTGGAAAGAGAGGGGCAGGCGCTTGTTGCTGGGTCTCGATAGGGGGCAAAATATCGCAGTTATCCCAAAGCCCTGTGCGTAAGGTGTGGGCATAGGCGCGCGGCAACGCCGCCGTTTCCATACGGGCGGCAGCGGTTTCGAAATCGTAGGCTAAAGGATGAAACGTAGGCAAGACGTGCGTTGTTTGCTCCTGAAGGGTGAGGTACCAAACATCCGTTTCCCCATTGTTGGCAGGCATTCCAATAACACCCGCGTTGAGCCATTGTTTGTCTGCCTGCTGCTCGGCAAAAGGCAAGCCGCAGTGTCCTGCTAAAATAAGGTCGGCTTTCGCCAAATCAAATTGCCGCTGCTTGATGGCCCAAGGGGTGGAGCGAAAAATAAATTGTGCTGTCGCTTCATAAGAACCATGTAAGACCACAACTTCTTTTTGCGCATAGTTAAAGCGCAAGTAGTGCGGCAACGCAGCCAGCCAAGTCAGCGAGGCGGCGCTCAATTGTTCCTTGGCATAAGGATACCACGTTTTAGAAAAAATATCGCAGCGCGTACTGCTTTCAAAATTACAACCACAGTCGTCCGCGTCGTTGATCAGCTGCAATTCGACATTGCCCGCAATGCACGGAATACCCCAATCGCGGACCAAGTTGATGCATGCTTCAGGATCCGCGCAGTAAGCCACTATATCCCCTGTGCAAAGAATGTTGCTCGCGGGAATATGCAAGCGCTCCGCCGCTGCTCGCATTGCCTGTAGCGCGGACAAATTGCTGTAAATGCCTCCAAAAATCAATAAATCCCCTTCGAGGGTGCCTAAGTGTTGGGTAGCTTGTTCTTGTATCATGTTGTTATAATTAAAAGGCACAATAAAACAAAGTACTAAGCGCTAGGTGGTGACGCGCCCCATAATTTGGGTAATAGAAAGACGGCAAAACAAGCGGCAGAACCCAAGAGGTTCAAGGATAACAAATCCCCGTATTTACCTTCAAAAAAGATCAACGCATCAGGACAACCAACCATCAATACTATTCCTGTCAGCAAACCTATGGCTACCGATAAATGAAAACTATAGCGCGGTACGCCCCACTTCCAAAAAATAAACACAGGCGCTAAACCAATCACCATTGTTCCACTCACCGTTGTGGCCGACAATACTTCGGGGTTGAGAAAAACAGGCAAAACACCCAGCACCGCCAAAATAGCCATTGTCAACCGACCTTTACGCACTGTAATTTGTCGGGCATTCCCCAAATCAATGGTTACCAATTTAGAAAAAGAAGCAAAGGTAGAATCCAAGGTAGAAGAAGCCGAGGTAATCATTATAAAATTCATAATCAAGAGCATTGGAATACTCCAACTTTTACTCACCGCAACAGGAGCCGAGCCCTCCAACCCGTGGATGCGCGCATAAATCCCCACCAAACTAAACAACACAATGCACAGCGCGCCAATCAAGCCCGCCGCCAAAAAACTCTTTAGTGTTGTCCGTGCAGGCGCGACAAAACCGCGATCGGTCATCACAGGATCATGAAAGGGATAACTAAAGGCTTGCAGCAACGCCACCACCAATAAATTGCCCCCCATAGCCATCGACCAAGTGCCTTCTTGCACATAACGCGCCACTCCACCAGGCGTATCGGGAAGTAGTTGACCGAGAATAACCGCCAGCAAAACCCCAAACAAAGCCATCTGAATCGCATCCGTAAACATGGAACTGCGCATTCCTCCTTTGAGGCTATACAATAGGGTGAGCAACGTGAATACCAAAATGGCACGGTAATACTGCCCGCTGCCCGCTTCTCCAAAGTAACTGCCAATAACCATTGTATTTGACCACACTTCGTTAAACAAACGAATCGCAATCAATACAGAAAATAGCCACAAGGCACTCTGCCCGTGCTTCTTTGCCAAAAATTGGTGAATGCTTTCAAAGCCGCCTTGCTGCCGCAGTTGGTAAATGACAATCCCCGCCACAGAAAAAGACAGGTAATAGGCAGCATACGCCACCCCACCCACAATTCCAAAGGCCGCCCCCAAATCCGCCGCGACGGTAATCGACTTGGCAAAAATCCAAGAGATTACCAAGCTGCTCGTCAGGAGCCAAAAGCTCGGCGCTTCGCCTTGCCCCGTCTCGGCCTTAAAAAAACTCTGTACCGTTTTGGCCGTTGGTGACAAGAGCAACAACAGCACGCTGCTACCGATTATCAACAGCCATTGGCAGGTCAAAATAGAAGGCATAATATAAATTTACGCGTACATGTCGTAGAGACGTTTAAAAAAACGTCTCCACCAAATAATACACAGCAAAGAGGTTTAAAAAAACGTCTCCACCAAATAATACACAGCAAAGAGGTTTAAAAAAACGTCTCCACCAAATAATACACAGCAAAGAGGTTTAAAAAACGTCTCCACCAAATAAAAAAAACAAATTAAGGCAATTCCCACCAAGCCTTTTCATCGTAACTATCGCCCCCCAAGCGCGCCACTGCGGCATTATAATTCGTTGGATTTACCGCCTTTTCCGTATCAGGATAGCGATAACGAACAGGTAACTTATCGTTGTTGGTATTGTCCAAGGCCGTATTCAAGACAGGAAAACCCGTGCGGCGGTAATTCAACCAACCCTCGTAACCAACCAACATAGAGGCCAACCACTTTTGAGTGATAATTTGTTCTAGACTGCCCGTCCATGCTACGCCCGCTTGCGTCAAGTAAGTCGTTGGCAAGGGCGTGTTGTAATAAGCAAAAGAACTGCGAATGCCCGCTTCGTAATAATTCTCGGCAGAGCCAATAATCAAACCACTATTAGCCGCTTCTGACAAGGCAAATTGCAATTCGCTAAACGACATAAGTATGGCCTCCACACCAGCAGGCTGCTCTCTAAAAATAGCGCCCAAGGTTGAAAAATCGGCCAAGTTATAATTGCCTAAGCTACCAGGACCGATGCCATTGGGCAAGCCCTCGTAGACCAATGTGCCTGTACCTTGGCTGTTGGCCGTAGCCTTGAACCAAACCGCTGTACGCGGGTCGTTGTAACGGCTCAAAACAGCATCAATCGTAGTAGACATGCGCACATTGCTATAGTCCCCTTCTCGAATCGTATGGACAAACCACTGGCTCGGCGCGGTTGGTAAATAAGGAACCGCCCCGTTATCGGCATTGCTCTGCATCAAATTACCTGCACGCACTAAGCTTTGCAACTCAGTAGCTACGGGAAGGCGCTTGGACACCCGCACCAAGTAGCGTACCAAGAGCGAGTTGCTTAAGCGCAACCATTGGTCGGTGTTCCCTTGATAAATAATATCGCCTTGTACACGCGGCGTTCCAGCGGCAGCTTCAAAAATTGCACTGGCCTCCCGCAAGCTCTGCAAAATCCCTTCGGCACTGGTATAAATGGCTTCTTGGGTGTCAAAACTCGGCGTAAAATTACCCTCCGTACGGCCTTTAATAGCTTCTGAATAAGGAACATCACCCCATAAATCGGTCAGGGTAGCCGCCAAAAACGCGCGCATGACCAAGGCCATACCTCGGTACGTTTCACTGGCTTTGCCTTCGTCTACTAATTGTTCCAAGGACTGTACATCGTTGAGCAACAAATAGCTTTTGTTCCACAATTCAGTATTGGTACGAATGTCCCAGCGGTCGATTTCATTAAACTCCGTACGGGCTGTGAGTTGTCCCAAAAAGTTGCCCGCATTCCACGCATCTACAGCGTTGTTATTGGCCGTATTCCACAAGATATTGGTCAATAAAAATTGAGCATTGACTTGCTCGGGAGCATTGGGGTTGGTGTTGATGGTTTCAAAATCTTCACTACACGCCCAAAAACTGGTGGCCAATAAAAATAAAACCACCAATGGATAGATAAATTTCATGTTGTCTATAGTTGTATTACGGGCCGGCTTTGCCTTTGCTCAGACAGCCCGTAATAAAGTTATTTTATTATAAAGTAAATTGGATGCTAAGGCCAAAGCTGCGGCTAGATGGGTAGGACATATCCTCTACCCCAAAGGCAAAGTTACGTCCCTGCATGGCGGCCAATTCGGGGTCAAAATGCGGGTTTTCGGTAAACACTGCCAAGTTTTTGGCGATGAGGGAAAAGCGAATGCTCGTGAAGCGCAAGCGTTGTACCAAGCGTTGAGGCAAGGCATAACTCAAGCGCACTTCGCGCAATTTGAGGTAAGAAGCATCGTACAAGGCGTTGTCTTCGTTGTCGCGGTCATAGTACTGGCCGTAGTAATTGTTGGCCGAGATTGGGGTCGTATTGGGTACGTAGTTGGGATTGTCATCGGTTCCAATGTTTACAATACCGTCGCCAATGACCCCTGTTTCGCGTCCTTCTAAGGTGTTGGAGAGCACCCCAGAGGTACTAGCAATGGCCAACGTCCGAGAAACAATGGTTCCCCCTTGACGCCAGTCCCACAGCATACCCAAACTCAATCCTTTCCAAGAGACCTCTGTTCCAAAACCTAAAATAAAATCGGGATTGTAATTACCCAATAAACGCAAGGTAGGATCTTTGACGGGGTTGCCATTGGCATCATAGACTTGCTGGCCGCCTACTTCCAAAAGCCCTGTGCCGTACATATCGCCAATGCGGCCCCTTCACTAGCAATGTAGAAGACACTGCGATCAGAGCGGTCATAAACACGGGAATACCCCGTTACATATTGTTCTACGCCTTCTGGTAAGGCTACAACCGTAGAAACATTTCGGCTAAAATTCGCAAAGAGGTTCCATTGGAAATCCTTCGTACGAATGGGTGTAACGGATAAAATAGCCTCCACGCCTTCACTGCGAATTTTTCCACCATTCGCAATACGCGAGAGATAACCACTAGCCGTAGAGGTAGGCAATTCAATAATTTGGTTGGTACTTAGGTTGTTATAATAAGTAACATCGAGGTTTAAACGGCCTTGGAAAAAGCGCAAATCGGTGCCAAATTCATAGGCGGTTGTACGCTCAGGCAAGAGCTGGCTATTCAACAAGCTACTAGAATTGGTCACCGTTGGATTGGCTCCATAAAGCTGTCCAAAAGCAAAGGTATTGTTGAGGTTGTAAGGATCGGTGTCATTACCAACACTGGCTACACTAGCCCGCAATTTTACCAAACTAATTGCCTTGGGCAATTGGAGCATATCCGAAATAATTCCACTCAAAGAGAAGGAGTAATAGGCATAAGCATTGTTGTTGGTTGGCAACGTGCTAGACCAATCGTTGCGCACCGTCATATCTAAGTACAAGAAATCTCTGAAGGCCACTTGCCCCAACGCGTACAAACTCAGAATCTGTTTCTGTTGTTGATACTGGTCAATGTCCAAGGGGACGCGCGAGTTGTTGAAGTTGTAAATACTCGGCACGGATAATTCGTTGGCCGTGGTACTGCCATAACGCAATTTCTGGTTCATCATATTGCCCCCCAAGGCTACAGAAAAGCGCCAATCTTCGTCAACGGCTTTGTCATAAGACACTAAGAAATCCGTATTAAATTCTGAAAAAAGCACTTGATCTTCGCGGTAAGCGCCGTTGCGAAAACGCTGTGTACTAAACGCTCGTTTAGAAGTTCTTAGGTCATTGTAATAATCCAAGCCATTGCGCAACCGCACCGTCAAGCCCTCAGCAAGGATATAGTTGAGCGACGTATTGTTTAAAAGGCGGTGTTTGCCAAAGCCATTTTGGTTTTCTGTCATCGCAAAGTAGGGATTGTCCATCCAAGCGTAGTTGTAATTGAACTGTGCCAATCCCTCTTGGCCACGCTGCCAATATTCTTTTAACGCTCCTACGTCTACCTGTCTGCCCATCCACGTAAATAAATACATGATGTTTTCAGAGCCGTACCCTGTTGCAGGACGGTTGTTACTGCTGGAATTGATGTAATTCACAAAGGTTTTTACTGATAGACGCGGGGTCAATTCGTAACCACCACTCAATGCAAAACTGTGGCGATTTAGGTCGGTGCCATGGACAATTCCTTTGTTGTTAAGGTTGGTATAAGACAATCTAAAATAACCCTTGTCATTGGCACCAGTCAAGGCGACGTTGTTCATAAAGGTAACGCCTGTACGGAAGAAATTGCGCACGTTGTCGGGACGCGCCGTCCAAGCAGTAGGCGTAATGGGCGCGCCATTGCGGGCAATTACATCACCGCCGCGCAAGGCTTGACCATCAGGGCCTGTGGAGGGGCCATCAAATTGGCTGACCAAACGGCCATCTAGGCGAGGGCCATAGCTGTAAATTAAACCACCATCACCAGAATTGCCATCTACATAATTAAAGCCGTTGCCAACACCTTGACCATATTCGTTTTGGTATTGCGGCAAGCGCAACAGGGTTTCGGCAGTGACACTGCTGTTGATGGATACGCCAATGCCGCGCTTGGCACCTCCCGATTTGGTTTCGATGACTACTACGCCATTGGCGGCACGGGCACCATATAAAGCCGTGGCACTCGGCCCCTTCAAGATATTGATCGAAGCAATATCGTCAGGGCTAATTTCACCTGCCCCATTGCCATAATCTACTTCCTGAAAACCTGCGGCTGTCGTTTCTGTATTGTTGGCAATCAGTTCATTACTAATAGGAATGCCATCGACCACAAACAAGGCTTGGTTGTTGCCCGAAAGGGACGACTGTCCGCGAATGAAGATGTGCGAAGAAGCGCCAATTCCTGTAGAACCGTTGGTAATTTGAACCCCTGCGACGCGCCCTGCAAGGCCATTTAATAGATTTTCTTGACGAACATTTTGCAAGGTAGCGCCTTCAATTTCTTGGGTGGCATAGCCCAAAGCTTTTTTCTGTCGTTCAATACCTAAAGCCGTCACGACAACTTCTTTGAGGCTTTCGGTCGTATAACTCATGACCACCTCCAAGTTGCTTTGTCCAGTCAATCGGATTTCTTGTTCGGTCATTCCCAAATAAGAAAAAACCAACAGCGCGGTGTCTGAATGGATGGTTAGATCATAGGTACCATCGTCTGTAGAAGTAGTGCTAGTGAGCGTGTTTTTTTCATAAATCAAGGCACCAATAATGGGTTCTTGGCTTTCTTGATCCAATACCTTGCCTTGCAGGCGATGTTGGGCCGAAATGACTGTCGTCAACAACAGGCATAACAAGCCTAGTAGAAAACAATGTTTCATAAAATATTACTATAAAAAAAGATAATAAAATGCCAATAGCGCAGCGAAAAGAGCCACACGTTGGTGTTCGTCAAAAAAGAGGGGTCGGTCTTGATTAGACTGGAAATGGAAGAGTGTCGATTAGGCGCGTAAAAGGGCGCTAATCGGAGGAGGGCGGTTGTAAGTAGGTGTCGTGAAATTTTTATTCCAAGGCTTAGAAAGCGGTAAGCGAGTGCTGGCGGGGGCTTTTGGAAGCACATAACAATACCGCAAACGCAGTTGCAAGAGAGACATGGGAGCCGCCTGCACATAATGCCTTAAATCTTCCCAATTGTCAATATCAGCAAGAGTAGGCAAGGTATGTAGGCACTGGGCGTTTTGCGAAAGCTGCTCGCTAAGTGCTTGATACAATGTATTTTGTTGCCAAGGCAACGCCACAAAAGCAGCCCGCTGAAATTGTTGGCGGTGTAGACCAATTAGATAAGCGCCCCCATCGGTAGCCGCCCCCAAAACACTCTGTTCGGGGGTTATTTGTTCGGCGGCACAAAGTAAGGCTTTGGTGCTCAGTTGTGGGGTGTCGGTACCAAGAACTAGCACGCGTTCAAAACCCTGTTCCCAAATGCCGTCAATGGCATGTTGCAAACGCTGTCCAAAGGAAGCGCCGCGTTGTTGGCGCGAAGCGACTTCAATAACAGACAAACCTGTTGCTTTGGCAACTCGGCGCGTATGCGTGATGAGGGTTTGGGCAATACGACGACTATTGCGAGTCGATAGCGTACTATCCGACCATTTGTGCTGCGCCTCTGCTTTGGCGGAGCGCGTAAAGATTAATATAGCCGTTTTGTTATCCATAGTCTTATTTACCCTAACAACGAGTGCTTGGATTAGAAATAAAAGTACGTTAAGATTCTAAAGAAAAAAAATGTCCTGTCGTTTATTAACAGAACGCGGCTGTTATTTGACGAAAGCACTCTTCTAAAAACAACCATAGGCGCTTTTGATTAGCTCAAAAGCGCCTATGGGAAGGGCTAACGCCTATATAAAAAGCGGTAACGGCTTTATTCTTCTTCTAAGGTTCGGCGAATATAACGCTCAATAGCCATTGTCATGGACGGCGAATCAGGCGTTGGAGCCTCAATATCTAAGGTCAAACCTTTGTCTAGAACAGCTTGCGCCGTTGTTTTTCCGAAAGCAGCAATACGAGTCTTGTTTTGCTTGAATTCTGGAAAGTTATCGTATAGGGAGTTCAAACTCAACGGACTAAAGAAGACCAAGATGTCATAAAAAACATCTTCTAAGTCAGAAATATCACTACTAGCTGCCAAATACATGGTCGATTCATCGTAGTCAAATTCGTTTTCTTTTAGAAACAAAGAGAAATTATGTCCCCCTAAGTTAGAACAAGGCAGCAAGAATTTTTCTTTCTTCTTGTGTTTGATCAACGAAGGTTTGAGGTCGGCCAAAGTGCGCTTGCCAAAAAAGACTTTGCGTTTGCGGTAGACAATGTGCTTTTGCAAATATAGGGCGACGGCTTCTGACTTGCAGAAATATTTCAAGTCGGTCGGCACTTTGTAGCGCACTTCATCACAGAGTCTAAAAAAGTGGTCAACGGCGCTTTTGCTCGTTAAGATAATGGCCGTGTATTCTTCTAAGTTAATCTTCTGTTTTCTAAATTCCTTTGCGGTAACAGGGATAACTTCGGTAAAGGGGCGATAGTCTATGTGTAAACCAAATTTCTCAACGAGTTTATCGTAAGGTGCTCGATTGTTCGAGGTGGTCAATTGCGTCACCAAAATGTTCTCCACTTTGTTGAGACGGTCTCGTGTATTTGTTGCCATTCAGATCGTTACTTTCTTTCAGAAGTTGTGTCAAAACCTCTACAAAACATACAATAGCTTTAGTAAAATTAGGATAGGAGCTATTTCGACGGCACAAAGGTAAACAATAAAATGGAATTTTCGAAATAAAATTAAACTAGCAGCGGCAGCTAAGCCCTTTAAGGTACGGTATATATAAATTAGTCCTAGCAAAATAACACTGGCGTAAAAAGCAGTCAATTGGGCACTAGAAGGCACATAAGCTACCAAAAACAGGAGGGGGAGGAGGATAAAACCAAGGGCTTTATTGGTGTTAAAGACCACAAAATTATACGTTTCGATTTCTTGTTCACAGGGCAAAATAACCGACAATACTTTAAGTTGTAGATGTTTTAGGACGTAAATACAGGCCACCCCCATAATAAACAAGAGCAACATACCGAAGCTGTTGAAAGGGTTGTCGGGTTGTAGAAGGTCAACCGCTAAGAACAAAAATGTTCCCATGCTCGCGACAAATAAGAGGTAGTTGCTCAGGCTTTCGATTTTGAGAAAGCCCGCTTGTTCGCGCTGTACATTCTTGTTGGCACTGCTACTCAAAAAGGCTTGAAAGGTTAGGCGGACATCTTTTGGATAGATTGCCAACAGCATGGCCATAAAAGAGAGCATTCCTAGTAAAAAGAAGATCAACCACTGGGTATGTTGCGTGTCTTTACTGCCTTTACTAGCAAATAGTTGCGAAATAATTGGCGTTCCTTCCTGCTTGCTTTGGTCTTTGTTGGCGCGCTGGCGGTTTTTGCTGCCTCCTGTGAGGGCAAAAGGATTGTCCGACTCATCAATATCGAAGATATTATTATTGTAGTACTTGCGCGGTAGCTTGCTTTGTAGTACCTTGAAAGAATTGGGAAAATAAGAACTGCCGCTCGTGTTAGCAATATCTGTATTGGGCAACAGCTTTGGAGCGGTTGACGTAGAGATACGCGGAAGGGTAGGTTGTGGTTTGGGGACAGGAGGTTGCTGCGCAAAACTGGCAGAACTGAAAAATAACCACGTGAGGAGTAGAAGACTCCCTATTTTGTAGCGCAATGCTGAAATTGGAGGAACGGTCAAGAAGGAAAGACGATTTGTAAAAGTTCTCTAATGTGGTGCTCAAGCTTCAACAAATGTACTAAATTCGAGCTTTATACAACGGCTCCCTTCCATTTTTAAACGTATTTTTAACTACAACGCCTTTTTAGCATGACTGAACAAGCGCTTTTGAAAGCTGCCGACACCGATATCCTTACCTATTTAGAAAAATTACCTGCGGATGAAATTGGCCTATATACGCATGCGCTGGCCTTACTTTGGCTAGTGCATCCCGATTCTGACATAAAAGAGGCCGCGCACAAAAAAATAAAACTTTACAGCAGTCCGTCAGAGTTAGAAGCGATGGAAGAGCACCTCCGTATTTTTCATTCTATCCTTAGCTTTCTGCCTTGGGCTGGCGATTACCGCCTTTTGCAACAGCAAAATTTTGCGATTTTTGAAGCGCAAAAAGAACGCTATGAACCCCTTATCGTAGAGTCGCCTGTTTTGTTAGAACAGTATTTGGATTTAGGTCGCCGTTTGTACAAGCTCTTTGATTTGTTGCCCGAAGCAAAAAGCTGTTTTGAAAGTATTCTGACTTATCATCCAACAGAGGCCGAAGCGTTGTATGCTTTGGGGCGGTTGTTAGAACAGGAAGAAACTTATACAGAGGCGATTGCGCTGTACGAGCGTTGCATTGCACAAGATTCTAAGCATGTTTATGCCCATTTGCAGCTCGGTATTTTATTGACCGAACAAGAAGAGGCATACGATAAAGCGATTGAACATTACCAAGTGGTGTTAGAGGTAGAGCCCTTTATGGCGGAAGTACATGTGCGTATGGCTGAAACCCATCGGTTGTTAGGCGATTTGAGCCGCGCCAAGCAGTTTATTGATATTGCTTTGGACATTAATCCTTACCAAGAAGAAGCACTTAATTTGTTGGGTTACATCCAATGGAAAGACGAGCAAGAAATAGAAGCGGCGATGGCTACTTTTGAAAAAGGGGTGGATCATCAAATTCACGGCGATAGCAGTTTGTTACTGACCAGCTTGGGGCGCTTGCATCAAGAACAACTGGGCGATTTTAACAAAGCGCGCTTGTATTACGAAAAGTCCTTGGCCGTTAATTTAAAACAGCCCGATACCTTTCGGCGCTTAATGAATTTACTAGAAGAAAGCTATCAGGATTATGGCGCTATGGCGCAATATTATGAGCAGTACCTCGCCCAACCCCAACAAAAACCTTCTATTCATACCGACTACGCGGCTTTTTCCATGAAGTACCTCCATGATTATGAGACCGCTCAAGAACAATTGATCAAAGCTTTTGCTTTGGAAGCCGATTACCCCCCTGCGGTAGCCTTGTCTACACAAGTGAACCAACAGTTGAAAGAGAATGCCGATACCACTAATGGAGCCGACCCAACCAACGACGATGACGATGATTTAGACTTGGATTTGGATTTGAACGATGATGACGATGATGATGACGACGATGATTTTTCAGGAGGGGGCGCTGCTGGCGACAATTAAGCGAAGCATGAGAACGCGCCTTTTTATCAGTTGCCTTTTTTGGGGAATAACGCTTGGCTTGCAGGCGCAATCGACGGGCATCGCCCTTAACTATCAAGGGGGATACAACGTCCCCATTCATCCGCGTTATCCCAATACCCAACGGCCTACCCACAGTTTTGAGTTCGCTGTTCTACATGAAGCTAAGCGCGACCGCCTTTGGGCTATTCTACACCACCGCCCCCAAATTGCTTATTTGCTAGGGGTTCAAACACTGGGAAATGAGGCGGTATTAGGACAGGCTATTTATGCCATACCAAGTCTTAATTTTAGACTTTTTCAAAGAAAACGCTGGCAAGGACAGTTGCGGGTTGGTTGGGGCTTGGCTTATGCCACGCGTTCTTTTCACAGTCGATTTAATCCGACAAATATTGTGCTCGGAGCGCGCTGGAATGCGTGTGCTACTGTTCGATTCTTATTGCGTTATCGCGTGGCTTCGGCTTGGCACTTGGTACTTGGACTAGGGGCGAGCCATTATTCTAACGGCGGCTTTGTATCGCCCAATTTGGGCATTAATATTCCTGCGTTGCAAGTAGGTGTACAGTACGAATGGGGGCATTCTATTGCTCCAAGCGACAGCCTGCGCCGCCAAGTACTGGCCGCGTTGCCCCCTTTTTCTAAACAAATTCGACCGTATTTGCGCCTAGCATTAGGCATGACGGAAACGGCCGCAACTCGGGGTGTCAAGTATCCTATTTATGGGGTGTCGGTGGGCGTGTCGCGCTTGTTGGCTCGGACGAGCAAGTTGCGTTTGGCGGTCGATTATTTATACAATACGGCTTACAGTGCCTTTGATCGGCACAAAGGAAGAATTCCTAAGCACTGGGATTATGCGCGGCTGAGTGTGTTGGCAGGGCATGAGTTGTTGTTTGGGCATTGGGGATTGCAGAGTAGTTTGGGCATTTATCTCAATACCCACCGCTACCAACGCAGCCTATTGACGGCCGAATTGGGGTTTAATTTTTATAGCCGCAATTATTTGAAACAACAAGGACAGCAGGTCTGGCTGGGTTGCCATTTGCGGACATATGGCGGCGAGGCAGAGTTTGTACAAGTGGTGTTAGGGTTTCAGTGGTAAGGGGGATTTACACCAATGACCTCGATCTTGCCTTCCTAGAAATAAGGTAAAAAACCAACCCATTAGACGCATCTCCACAATAAATTCCTATAAAATCCATCCTTTCCCTTACAAATCCTTATTTTTGCGTTTGCCTTATCTAAAAGAGAAGGTTAGAACCACTAAAAAACATAAGAATGGGTAGTAAGTCGATCATTTACAAAACACGAGAAGAAATAGAATTGATGCGCCAAAGCGCGTTATTGGTTTCCAAAACCTTGGGCTTAATGGCCGAGCATATGGAGCCTGGAGTAACAGGTTTGGAGTTGGACAAACTCGCTGAGGCATTCATTCGAGATCATGGTGGCGAACCTGGATTTTTGGGCATGTACGACTATCCTCATACCATTATGGTGAGCATCAACGAAGCAGTAGTACATGGAATGCCAAGCGAGCGCGCGATTCAAGACGGCGATGTGGTATCCATTGATTGCGGGGTGTTTATGAATGGTTTTTTTGGCGACCACGCATATACTTTTGCTGTAGGAAATGTTGACCCTAAAGTGAAGAAAATGCTGGAGGTGACCTTAGAAAGTTTGTACTTGGGTGTAGAGCAATGCCGTACGGGCAACCGTGTGGGCGATATTGGCTTTGCGATTCAAAACCACACCGAACAGCATGGCTATGGGGTTGTTAAAGAATTGGTGGGGCACGGCTTGGGCCGCGATTTGCACGAAGAACCCCAAGTACCTAATTTTGGTCGCCGAGGCCGAGGCAAAATGTTGAAGGACGGAATGGTCATTGCCATTGAACCCATGATTAATCTAGGAACAGCCAAAGTAAAACAGTTATCTGACGGCTGGACAATTGTTACTAGAGACGGCAAAGCTTCTGCCCACTTTGAACACGATGTCGCCATTATCGACGGCAAACCCGAATTGCTCTCTACCTTTGATTATGTCAAAGAAGCCCTCGCTAAAAAAGGAATTTCGGCGTAACAATACGCCTCCAAAAATAAACACTGGTCTTTACTTCAAGGAGTAGAGGCCATTTTTTATTTGTTTATACAATGCTAACCTCTAATACACACCAATTATGAAAAAAGCCTATTATTTGAGTACGTGTTCGACTTGTAAACGAATTTTATCAGAAATTGACACGCATGAAATGACACTGCAAGATGTCAAAAAAGATCCCTTAACGATCGCAGAAGTAGAGGAATTAGCCACGCTAGCAGGCTCTTACGAAGCACTTCTCAATAGAAGAGCTACGAAGTACAAGGAACAAGGTTTAAAGGACAAGACGTTGACGGAGCAAGAATATAAGGCGCTGTTGTTATCGCATTATACCTTTTTGAAACGGCCTGTGTTTGTTTTGGAGCAAACTATTTTTGTGGGCAATGCGAAGAGAACTGTAGAAGCCCTGAAAACGCACCTTGCAAAGGGTTAGACAAGTGCCGTTAGAATAGAATTTTTAATAAAAAGCAACTTGTTGCGTCTACTTTTTACAACGTCTCGGGCAATAGGCACGTTTATAGAAGCGCTTCCCCTTTAAAATTATACAAAAGCGCGGCGAACAATTCTCCCGCACTAGGCATTTTAGTATATTGGCTACTTAAGCAAGGGCATGAAGTCGTTGCTGTTGTTAAACTTATTTCCCCACTTTGAAGAAGATTGATCAACTCATTATTCGCAGTTTTGTTCCGCCGCTCCTGATTTGGACGTTGGTGGCGATGTTTATTTTCAATATGCAGTTTCTATGGAAGTATATTGACGATATTATTGGGAAGGGGGTGGATGTATCTATCATTCTCGAACTGCTTTTTTACCAGTCGTTGGCGATGATTCCGAGGGCAATGGTCTTTGGGGTGCTGATTGCCTCTGTGATGACGATGGGGAATTTGGCGGAGCATTATGAGTTGGCGACGATGAAATCGGCGGGTTTGTCGCTTTTTCGAGTCATGTTGCCGTTGATCTTTTTTGCCGTGCTGCTGTCGGGAATTTCTTTCCTGTTTTCCGATCGTTTGATACCAATTACCGCCCTCAAATTCAAATCCACCCTACACGATATTCGCAATCAAAAACCTGCCCTTTCGTTTAAAGAAGGCCAGTTTAACGATGATTTTCAGAAGGTATCTATTTTTGTAGAAAAAAAAGCGGCGAGCGGCAAGGTGTTGCAGGGTGTTAAAATCTATGACCATACCACCACCACAGGGTACAAAGGCCAAACCAATGCGTTGTCGGGAAGTTTGTATTATACCAAGGACACCACCGAAACCACCATTCAAATTCCTATGCGTCAAAGTGAGCAGGATACGGTGGTCATGCGGGACACGAGTGTAAAACGCAGTTACTTGGTAGTGAAATTGGAAGATGGTACCCGCTACGAAGAGCTAGACCCAGAAGCGGATCACCCTACGGCGTACCCACACATCGAAATGAATTTTGACTCCTATACGACGCTGTTTGATATGAGTGAATTTGAGTTTAATCAAACCGACAAAGACTTATTTAAAGGGCACTACAGTCTCCTGACGACTAGGCAACTGCTGCGGGCGATTGATTCGCTGTACAAAAGACGGCAGGAGCGGTACGCGCTGTTGAAACGCAATGTAGACGGCATGTTCCATTTTCGCCGTGAGGGCTTGACGTTAGAAGAAAAAGATACGTTGCCCGATGCCTCCGCTCGACATGTAAAAGCGTATTATCCGCCACCCGTGAACAATGCCCCAAAGATTTTACTTGATCCCAAGGTGAAAAATTTCTACGAAAAGATTCCTGCGGCAAAGAAACAATACATCTATCAGCGTGCTGTTGGTTTTTGTCAGAATGTCAAAGGGCAAGCTTCGGGGCTAAAAACTTATTTAAAGACCAATCGCCGTATGCACGCCGAGCATGAAAACGAAGTCCACCAGAAGCTTTCGTATGCCTTAGCTTGCTTGTTGTTTCTCTTCATTGGGGCACCAATGGGAGCGATTATTAGAAAAGGGGGCTTTGGATGGCCTATCTTGGTTGCCTTGAGCTTTTTTATGACCTTTTTTGTACTATATTTGGTGGGCGAGCGGTTGGCCAAAAGTGCGTCTATCACGGTTTGGATTGGCTCTTGGTTGCCCAACTTGGTCTTGGCTCCGTTTGGCATCCTATTTACGTACATGGCCTTGTATGATGCCCGTATTGTAAGCCTAGACAAACTAAAGCGCTTGATAGGAAAGATTAAAGCCTTCTTTTCAAAAGAAAAAAACGCGCTTCAAAAGCGAGAGCAATAAACGACATGAAAAAACAGGAAAATACGGCAACGGCGTTGACGAGAGAGAACCGTTATTTGCAAGCGAAGATTGATGAGTTTGTAGGAGAGAACCGATTGTATATCGGTGTTTTTTTATTGCTTTGGGGCATGGCTTGCTACCTCTTATTTGGTGTAGTCAATAAAGGCGACGTTATTCTGTTTTTTGCAGAGCATCGAACGCCTGCACTCAACAGCTTTTTCTTGTTTTGTACTTACATTGGAGAGGGCTATGTTTATTTAATCGCAACCATTGTCTTGCTGTTTGTGGGCTATTCTAGAAGCCTAGCAATTTCTATCAATGCGATCTTAGTGTTGTTGATTAGCCAAGGGCTAAAAACCTTCTTTAAACACGAGCGCCCCACGCGTTATTTTGATAATTTGCGTGGGGAGCCCGATTTGCCGAACTACATTCCTAATGTAGAGTTGTTGGATGGCTGGGAAACAAGCTTTCCATCTGGCCATACGACTTCCGCCTTTGCCTTCTATACGCTTGTTGCCTTTTTTGTGCCCAATAAATGGGCAAAATTGTTTTGTTTGTTCTTGGCTACGCTAGTTGGTTTGTCCCGTATTTACTTGGTACAGCATTTTCTGAAGGATGTAACAACAGGAATGCTCACTGGCTTTTTGATTGCCTTAGTAGTTTATTGGGGACATGAAATGCTATCGCCTACGTTCACTAGTAGAAGATTGCGCTGGCGCAAAGGGAAGGAACAAATCTAGCTCTTCTAAGAGCATAGAGAACGGCAGAAAATAAAAATAGCTAACATAATAAAGGGGTTTTAATAGTACGATCTTAGAATAACAAAGACAGAGCGTCCGTTGCTGGGAAAGCAACCGCTGCCTCATTAATTGGCTATTGGGAACTAAGATCCTAATATTGATGAACTAAATAGAGGATTGGTTAAGTTGTCTGCTCTTTATAAAAAGGGCAACAACTAAAACTCTATTCTTTATAACAGTAGAACAGGGGGGGTTGTTCCTAGTAGGTTAGGAGTTTTGCTTCTTACTCTTGAAGAAACGCTGGTAATTCTCGGAAAGCATAGTAATATAAATAGCAAACATTGGGACGTGGAATGACTACGTGAAGAAATTGAATTACTTAATGGGTGGGTGGGTTTCGCTTTCTTTGACGCTAAGATACGGAAAGAACAAGCATCGAAATCGGACATTTAAGCGTTCATATCGGCCATTTACCTGTTTTTGACGGAAAAATGGGGTCAATCGCCGAAAAAAATGGCTTTTGCTGTAACTTTTTTTCTTAGAACTGTCACTACAATAAAGGTATTGACATCTTTTATTTCTTCTGCTAGATTGTTGCGTTTTTAGTCCCGCTAAAAAAAACTAAAAAAAAAATTCTTTTCTACTACAAAAGCCCGCCCCTCTATTGTAGAGGGGCAGGCTTTTCGGTAAGAGGGAAGTAGGTGGATCTTAGAAAAAATCGGCTACTACACCGTATTTATTGATTGGGGTTATTGAGGTCAACTTTTTGCTTGCTAGGAATCTTAGACGATTCTCTACTTAGGCGGTTGATCTCATCGGCCATCAGGTTGCCTTCCATCAATTGTTGTTGTAAACTTTGTAAGGTGCCTGGAGAATAAGGGACAATAATCGCACTGTTTTTCTCTCCAATATCCTTAATGGTATCGTAGTGTTGGGTCAACAAAACGAACTGCATAATCTCAATAGGGGAGACATCATTCAGCGTGTTGCTGAAATCTTCTACCGAATCGGCAAAACCTTTGATAATGGCCAATCGCTGTTCGGCAACCCCTTCCCCTTGCAGGCGCTTGGATTCTTTGTCGGCTTCGGCATCTTTGATGCGCGCAATTTTACGTCCTTCCGAATCTTCGTAGATGGCTTCTTTGTTGCGTTTTGCCGCGTTGATACGGTTCATGGATTCTTTAACCAAGGCATCGGGATCAATATCCGTGATGAGGGTTTGTACGATTCTATAGCCGTACTTTTCCATGTGCTCCGATAACTCGTGCTTGACGGCAGTCGCAATATCGTCTTTGCGCGAAAAAACATCGTCCAATTCTAATTTGGGGACTTCGGCACGCACCGTATCAAAAATATAAGAAGAAATCTGGCTATAGGGATCTTCCAATTCATAAAACGCCTCTTTTACTTTATTGCGCATAATTTGCACATGTACAGAGACCTGTAATTTAACAAAAACATCATCTTTGGTTTTTGTTTCGATATGAATATCGAGTTGTTGTACCTTTAGGTTAACGGTTCCCGCAACGGTTTCTAAAATGGGAATACAAAAGTTGATACCTGGATGTAAGATGCGGCTAAAACTACCAAAGCGTTGGACGATTTTAGCGGTTTTCTCTTGCACTACTTTTACCGTAGAGAAGAAGAAAAATAACAACACTGAGGCTGCTATGATTAAAATTATGGCGGATGAGCTCATATTGGGCAATTATTTTAGAAGCGTTATAAATAAAAACACCACGATAGTTTTCGCTTGATTATTGAGACCTTTATACGACAAAAGGGCAACATTGCAAAAGTGGTGTTTGTTGGTTCAATATAATAATTAATGCGGAACAGTATTTAAGAGTTCCCGATAAAAATAAAAACATGCGTCAGATTATTATTTTAGGTGCGTTATTAGTCGCTTTTTTGATGGCTTGTACTTCTTCTGACCCGTCGAAACCGCTAGTAGAGTCCGACGGAAGTCCCTCAGGGGCGATGATTTATCGCAATCGCTGTGTCACTTGCCACGGGTCTAATGGGCGAATGGGCAACAATGGGGCAAAATTATTGCCCGAGTCGTTGCTCAATGTAGAACAACGCATAGAAGTAGTGACCCTTGGCCGTAACATTATGCCCGCTTTTCAAGAAATGTTAACGCCTGAAGAAATCAAAGCGGTTGCTGAATTCACCCTGACTTTAAAATAAATTGACGGTATGCATTCTGTTGAACTGTTGAGTACCCGCTGTCGTTTGCGCTTGCCGCATCCCAATGATAGCCGCAGCATACAGCGTTATTATCTGAATAACCAAGACTTTTTTAAAGCTTGGCTGCCTACCTATGCCACTCGACGGTTTGAAGAAGATTTTATCACAGAAAATACCACCCAAGCGCTAGAGCTCTATCTAAAAGGTCAAGCCTTGCCGTTACTCGTTTTGGGACGGCGCTCCAACCGCTTATTGGGACGAATCAATTATACCCAAATCCGCCGAGGTAATTTGCAAGCATGTTATTTGGGCTACCAACTCAACCAAGAAGATACAGGGAAGGGGCTTATGACAGAGGCACTGCGTGTGAGCAATGCTTATGTATTTCAGCATTTTCACTTGCATCGAATCAACGCGTACATTCGAGCGCACAACCCTGCCTCTTTGCGGGTAGCCGAAAAACTGGGGTTTCAGCAGGAGGGCTTATCTAAATCTGTATTGAAAATTGATGGTGCTTGGCGCGATCATTGGCGTTATGCGTTGATTAATCCTACTGATCTGCTCTGATATGTACTATCCCGTTTATTGGCCGCGTTGTACACAACGCCACCTAGTGCCCAACGCTTGGTGCCATCTGCCCAGCACCCGCCCCACGCTCTACCTCACGTTCGACGACGGCCCCATTCCCGTCGTGACCCCTTGGGTACTCCAACAACTCGCCCAGTATCAAGCCAAGGCCACCTTTTTTTGTGTAGGCGCCAATGTCGTCCGCCACCGCGCCATTTATCAAACCCTATTAGTACAAGGCCACCAAGTGGGCAACCACAGCCAGCAGCACCGCGATGGGTGGAAAACCCGCACGGGCGAGTATTTACAAGACGTAGCCGCTGCCCGAAAAGAAATTGACAGCCTGCTTTTTCGTCCGCCGTATGGCCGCTTGCGCTGGGGACAAAGCCATGCCTTGCGGCAACAGGGCTACCAATTGGTGTTTTGGGAAGTATTGGCAGGAGATTTTGACCCTAAGATTTCTTGGGCGCGTTGTTTAAGCAATGTCACGGAACACGCCGTTTCGGGCAGCATTGTGGTGTTGCACGACAGTGTAAAAGCTTGGTCGCATTTAAAAGAGGTTTTGCCGCGCTTGCTGGCGCATTATCACGAGTTGGGGTACCAATTCGAGGCGTTGCCTACGCCACAGGTTTTGAAGCAGGCGTAGCAATTGGAGGGGTAAGCACCAATTTGGGAGGCGCTTTAGGGATTTTATCCAACAGGAGAATCATAGCGGTATAATAAAAGGGCAAGCAGGGAATTTTGTACCGCGCCAAGGCTCCAAAATTGAAGGAAGTAAAACCCACGGCAAAGGCGAAAATGATGGCAAAGACCAAACAAAATAAGACCACGGGATCACTAAAAAGAGCCAGTAAGGTTCGCAAAACGCCTACTCTAAAGAAAACATAAATAGTAATACCTGAGGTAAACAGCGCCTCTATGGCAGAAGGGATGACAATCACCTTACGCGCCTCCCAAATATAAGGGCGGAACAAAGCAACATTGACCGCTTTGGGAAAGGCTTTAAGCAAGCCAAAAGTGGAGGGGTCTAAAGTGCCCAAATCATACCCCGTCCCGTTGTCACGCTCTGTACTGAATTTGAGCCACCACTGCATTTTAGCCGCTTCTTCCATAAAGCCCACCAAGGTATATTGGGGATAAACCGAGCCTAATAAACGAATAACAACCGCCCCACCAACCGCGCCTAATCCAAAAAAAATAGGGGTAGAAAAACGGCGAATCGTCTCATTTTTAATGCGCTCTTTGAACATGAAAAACACCCAAATAACTGTAGCAGGAAAAATAGCCAACAGCACATAGATTTTGGTATTCATCATTAGATAAGCGCTCACTACGATGAATACAGCAGAACGTAGCCAGTGTTTTTGTTTACTAATAATTGTATGATAAATGCCATTGACAAAAAAGCCCAAAGCACCGATCACAATAGAATCCTTCATGATTCCTGTACTCCAAAACCACATAGAGGGCAAATACAGAATGGCAAAAGCCAGTTGCCTGTGCAAGTGCGGTGTCAAATCATAGAAGACACGGTACAACGCCCAGCAGCCTAGAAAGCTAAAAACCGTCATAATAAAAGAAATACCTAAATAGGTGCCAAATCCAAACAAACTCACCGAGCCTGCTAGCCGAATCACCATCGCTTCCTTTTCGTGCATAAAAAACTTTCGAAGCGTGACGGCATTATAAGTATCCAATGACCACTCGTCATAGGGTACAAACATCATTTCAAACGCTGCAGAAGGATTACTAAGCAGGGAATCGTAAACATCGCGCGCGCCTAAGAAGTAGAAAAAAGTATCCCCGTACCCATAATAATATTGGTACATGCAAGCCGTCAGTACTGCCCCAAAGAGCCGTAGCCCTAGCGCAGGCAAGAAGTACCGCTTTAATTGGCTATCTTTGTACCGCTTATTGCGGAACACTGTAAAGATACCCATCCAAAAAGCGACCAAGAATGGCAACAGAAGAAAGTCTGTAACGTTTAGTATTTGCCAAGCTGCTAAAAGCATAGAGGAAGAACCGTTTGTGCAAGAAAGAAAAGGAATACAAAGATAGGGAAATTATAGAGGGATGCAGCAGCTCTTGTTTCCGAATTATCAATCATAGATTTTCAAACGACTATATTTTGACTAAAAGTACCGCCCCCACTCAAAAAAGAATCGGCCTTGTTCTCAATACAGCTTGGAACATCTACAACTTTCGCTTGGGATTAGTCCGTGCCCTAATCGCAGAGGGCTACGCAGTGGTTGCGATTGCTCCTGCCGACAGCTTCGTTCCACAGATTGAAGAAACAGGAGCCAAATTCATACCCCTAAAGCAGTTGAGTCGCAAAGGTGTCAATCCTGTCAAAGATTGGTTGCTGTATCGGGAGTTGTATAGAATTTTTCAGCAAGAGCAACTGGATGCCGTGCTGTTGTACACCATTAAGCCTAATATTTATGGCAATTGGGCGGCGCGGCGGGCAGGGATTCCCAGCATTGCAACGGTGACGGGCTTGGGCTATAGCTTTATGAAAAAGGGCGTTGTCCATCAAATTGTCAAGCGCTTATACCGTTCTGCTTTTCGCAAAGCCGAGCGAGTGGCGTTCCAAAACCGCGATGACAAAGCGCTGTTTGAAAACTTGCGGCTCTGCCAGCCCTCACAGACCCTGCTCATCAAGGGTTCAGGGATCAATACCGACTATTTTCAACCCTTGCTAAAGACCATTCCTTCCGAAAATTTTGTGTTCTTATTTGTAGGGCGGTTGCTGTATGACAAAGGCGTTCGCGAATTGCTGCAAGCCGCTGAAAAATTACAAGCAGCACGCGCCAATACCGAGTTTTGGATTGTTGGGGGTATTGACGAAGGCAACCCTTCCGCTATTCAAAAAGACCTGTTAGAGCGCTACGAAGCCCAAGAGGCGGTGAAGTATTTGGGGCGCTCTTCTGATGTGCGGGCTATTATGCAGCAAGCCGATGCAGTGGTGTTGCCCTCTTATCGCGAAGGTCTACCGCGCGTCATGCTCGAAAGCTTGGCAATGGGCAAGCCTATTATTACCACAGACGTAGCGGGCTGTCGCGAAACCATTCGCGATGGAGAAAATGGCTATCGTATTCCAGCCGAAGACAGCACGGCCTTATTTGAGGCGTTGGTAAAAATGCGCGATTTGTCGGTGCAAGACCGTCAAGCTATGGGCGCGGTAGGGCGAAAAATGGCGTTGGCCGAATTTGATGAGCGGATTATTGTACAGCATTATTTGGACGAACTAGCAACATTGACGACAAAGGAGGCTGACCAATAGGCTACTTATCCAATCCACTAAAGAGTATAATCGTCTAGGAAAGATTTTGCCAAGCCCGTTTGTTCATAAATATACGTGGCCAATGCTAGAACGTCCAATTCTGAATGGTAGTGTAACTCCTCTAATTGTTGATAAAGAGTTCGCTCAGAGGTGTTTCGGTAAAGCACCAACTTGTGCTCATATAGATACTCGATGACCATAGCCGAACCATGCTGGCGCAGCAGTCGCCCCAATAGGCGGCGGATTGCTAGGGATGCTTGATTAAAATAAGCAAAAAATACCGTCGTCAATAAGCGAGATGGAAAGCCTCCTTGCTCCATCAAAGACAACGCCACGCGAATCGAACTTTCCTGCCCGCTCTTTAATAGGGCTTGAATATTGGACAGCTGTTCCTGTTGAGCGGCTGTTTCTTGGAGGAGGTAATAATCTCCTGTGGATAGGATGTAAGCTAAGACTTGCCGTTCTAATAAAAAAGGTAATTTTCTATCCAATGCTTTCTGGTAGGCACCTTTGGTTTGATGTCCCAGTAAAACATGCGTAGTTTTAGCCGTTATTTTAGCACTATAGACAATACCTACGGCTTCCAATTGTTTGCATAAGCGCTTGCGAGGGCTAGCTATTTTGCCCAAAACAGCTACGTTCGCACCTTGGTACAAGGAAGGTCTTTTAGGTAGCGACAATACAAAGTATTCCAACGCATTTAGCCGTAGAAAATTATAAAAAGACCAATCCGAATCACTGATCGCCAACAAGCGTTGAGGGCTAGCAAAGCGCGCTATGGAAGCGCTGTTATGGGCTAATAAATTCAACAACAGGGCGCGCTGTTGCCAATCAATAGCGCTATTTTGGCAATGGTATAATAAAGCGCTATAATGACGATTCTCGACTGCTGTATGGCCGTAGCTGTACCAAAGTTGCTGAAAATAGGCTGCTGCGGCAGTTTTAGAAGGAATCAACAAATTTTTAGACAGCAATAGAAATTTTAGCGGAAGCGTCAATAAATCCTTCAAAACTGAGGCGTTGGTTTGGGCAAACAACAGGCTCATCCACTGTAACCGAGGCAACTGATGCAACAATGCCCAGCCTTCAAAATCGCGTGCAAAACGCGTCGCCAACCAATTGATTTCTTCTAAGTTTTGTAGCTGAACAATAGTAGGGGGCAACGCTTTTAGGTAGGCGACCTCTATGTTGAGCGTTCGCAATTGAGGGAGGAGGGAGAGCTGTGGCCAAATATTGGCGACTTGCACCCCTTGTAGCGTGAGCGTGTGTAGCTTTTTCCACTCAAAAATGATTGTAGGCAGGGGAAAAGTTACTTGGGTTTCACCTTTTACGTGTAGGATTTCCACTTGATGATAAGCCGCTAAACATTGTTCCTTGGCTTCTGCCAAAACCCAAGGAACAATGTTTAGTTGGCGAATTTGAGTGGGGCAGGGGTGTTCCTCCAAGAGGCGGTATTCTGTTACATTAAGGTTGGTTATCATGGGTAAGCACTATAAATAGGAGGTGACGAAGGGGAGAATCGGCTATTTCAAAGGATAGGAAAAGATTAAAGTTGCACCGTGAGCTGGGGCAAGGTCGTGCGTAAGCTATCCCGCCATTTTTTATTGTCGCGCAACCCTTTATTTCGGTGGGCAACTAGGCGCTGAAGTTGGGGCATTTTTTTTAGATGGACAAGGGGAACACTGCGTAAGTTGTTGTTGGAAACATCCAAGACTTCCAGCTCGGTCAGCGTATAGACACAAGGAGGGAGACTGGTTAGACTTAAATCTTTTAATTGCAGTTCCTTTTGGCGCACCAAGCTGCGCAGTAGTTGGCTGCCCTCTTCTAGGGGCAGCGCTTTTAGGAGAAAGGCCAAGCCATTTTTTTGCTGTTGATAGAGCGTTCGCGCCAAGAAGAGCACGTCTAAATCAGTGGTTTTTTGGAGCGTTTGCCAATGTTTTTGAAGGCTGGATTCTGTTCCCCAATGGTAATAATTAGGCGACCAGCCCAAAATAGCGGCGGAAACGCTGTGCGAACCGTATTGTCGGAGCAACCGGCCAACTTGTTGGCGCAATGCCTGTTCCTCTGTGGTATGATAAGCGTAGAAGAGCGGTGTTAACAGCGCTCTAGGAAAGCCCCCTTGTTCAAAAAAAGCCAGCGCCAAACGCACATTTTCGTCCTGATTACTAGTGAGCAGACGGCTAATATTGGCCAATTGTTCGGGCTCGCTTTCGGCTTCCTGTACCAAATACAAATCGCTGTGGGTGCTTATATAATCCAAGACGTTTGCCTCTGACAGAAAGGGTAAATTTTGCGCTAATGCTGCTTGATAAGCCTCTTTGGGACGTTGTCCTAACAAAATATGCGTGGTTGAGGAATCTAGCTGCCCACTGTAGCTAATAGTAATGCCCAATGCCTTCAACTGTTGGCGCAAGTGGTTTTTATTGCTTGCTAATTGACCCAAGACGGATAAGTAAGCTGTAGAGGTTAAAGCTGCGTTTGGATGCCAGCGCGGTATATAATACTCGATGGCCGCCAAGCGGAGTAGCGCAAAGGCGCTAACGGGCAAGTCAACAATAGAGAGTAGCCGTTCAGGGGTGGCTAGTCGGTCTACTTGGCTACTATTTTGCGTCAGTAAATTTAAGAGCAACGCGCGCTGTTGTAGATCGAGGGATTCGCTTTGTGCGTAGGAGCTTATTTTAGAATAAAATTTGTTTTCCGCACTGGTGTATTGGTAACGATACCATAAGTTGTTACAATAAGTAGGATGTTGTTGCTCAAAAAAAGCTTGATGCCGTTTAGGTAGTAACAAGCCGTGCAAGTCCAGCTCTTCCAGTCCTTCTAAGAGGGGGCGCTTAAAATGTGCGCGCAGTAAATTGAGCCATTTTACCCGAGGCAAGTACTCCAAGAGTTGCCAGCCCTCAAAGCGCTCTGAAAAACTGCTGTCTAGCCAATCCAATTCTTGCAATTGCGTACATTCCAACAAGGCATCGGGCAACCGCTCCAAATTCTTGACTTGTAGCTGTAAGGCTTGCAGAAGTGGCAGCCGCGCCAAGTGTGGCCATAAAGGGGCTATTTGAACGCCTCTCAAGGTCAAACTCCGTAGTTTTCGCCAACTAAAAACAGCCATTGGTAAAGGCAATTGGGTGGCGCTGGTTGATAAGACCAATACTTGGATCTGCTTGCATTGCAACAATACTTTTTCGTTGACTTGGGCAAGCAACTGCGGGTGAATGAGGAGCTGTTGGATGCTGTTGAGGTCGGGGTGTTGCTCGAACGCCCGTAAATCGCGCGGGTGAAATGCTTTCATAGGGGGGGTGTTTGGAGGGCCTTTTTTATAGACGAGTAAGGCAATCTGAAATTTCTTTTAAAAATAGAAAAAACGAGATGATCTCTACTTAAATCTGCTATACAACTATTAATTCATATCGTCCAATACTTCTTCTCTAGGAGTGATTAAGGGGCCAAATAGAATGATTTGGAGCTGCTTTTTTGTTAGCAAATAGCCGATCCAACTTCCAAAAATAAGACTAATCATCATTAAATACACGCTATATTCTCCCACTACCTCCCTACCCAAGAACAGAAGTCCTAAAACAGTGGTCAAGATCAAAAAAGTAACCACCACGCCCTTTACAACCATTTTTCGGAGTTGTTTTTGTTGGAAGGCTTGCACAAGCAACCGCATCCAGGGGATGGCCGCTAGTAATACAATTAGAACTAAAAGGAAAATTAAACGAAAGTTGAGGCTACTCATAATGCTTACAATTTGATGGGGTAATGTGGGCCTTTTAGGGGAAGGGGAGTGCCTTGTCTTTTTGGAAAGGGAAACAAGGACTTGTTAATACGGTTTAATTTCCAACTTGTTCAATGCTAGGTAGGAAAGGCTTGTTACTAATGGGGCAAATTATAATAATAAACTTGTAAATCGGGCAATTGCTCGGCTACTGACAGTACCCAATGTTCCTTGTTGCGCAACTTGGAATTGCCATAAATCACCAAGTGTTGTAAATTTGGTAGTTGTCGTAAGCCTTTGATTGAGATGGTTTTGAGTTGATTGTTGTAAGACAAATCTAAGGTTTTGATGGCGCTGAAGCGAAAGACAATAGAAGGAATGGTTGTCAACTCGTGGCGAGACAAGTTTAAGACGGCATCTGCGGACAAGCGGGTATGGAGTAAGCGCAACGCCTCCGCTTTGGGCAAGGCAGTGAGCAAATAGACTAAGCCTTTGGAGTAGCGTTGGTAGCCATACTGCGCCAGCTTGGGCACGTCCAATTCTGAAAAGGGCTCCAGCTGTTTGAGGCGGCGTTTGATGCCCGCTTCAAAACTGTAGGGCGCAAAGACGAGTTGCTTGCTTTTGATGTGTTCTAATAATTCTATAGAGGCGTGTTGGCCGAGCAGCCGCTCCAAGGCGCGTTTGGTTTTGCGTTCTTCTACCAACTGATGCGCCCAAAATAATGCTGTGAGTAAAGAAGGCGGAAAGCCACCCCGCTCAAACAGCGTCAACGCTAATTGTACATTAACGGCCTGCCCACTGCACAGGAGCGCTTCTAAATGAGCTAAATCTACGGGCTCTTCTTGTGGTTGCGTCAAGTAGGCATTTTCTTGCTGTGCGAGGTACTGCACCACTGCTTTCTCCGTCAAAATCGGGATGTTTTTTTCTAACGCCTCCGTGTAAGCCCCTTGAGCGCGTTGCCCGAGCAATAAGTAACGACAATCGGCTGTGAGTTTGGAGCGGTAGCGAATCCCCTGCTCGTTGAGTTGGCGGCGAAGTTGCCGCTTGTCTATGCTCAAATTACCTACAACCGCCAAGCCTGCATTTTCTAGCTGTTTGGGGTCTATGTCAACTCCCCAACGCATTTGGTAATATTCTAGTGCCTGCAAACGCAAGGGTTCTAAGAGGAGAATATCGGTTGCTTGCAAGACCAATTTTTCGGAGGCTTGTTGTGCTAGTTTATCGGTTTGCTGGGCGAGTAAATTCATCAATACACTGCGATAAGCCCCATCCCATTGGTGGGTACGGCAGCTGTTCAGCAGTGTGGAGAAGTATTTTTTTTCTAGACTAGAATGGCTGTAAAGATAGGGCACTTGCGTGCAAAAATCAGCGGCTTCTTTTTGTAAGAGGGTATAAAGTCGTTTCGAAACGACCAATTCGCGTAGCGCGGTGAGCGCTGTCAACCCTTTTAGTAATGAAGGGGTGTGCAATAGATTGACTTGATACAAATTGAGATGCCGTAAGCGGGGGAGTTGTTGTAAGATCGCCCAATCAATGGCTGTATCGGCAAAGCTACTGCCTTGAAACGATAATTCTTCTAACTGGGGCAATTGCAATAATACGTCGGGAAAGCTACTGAACTGTTGTTTTTGTAATTCCAAACGGCGCAAGGCAGGCAATTGTGCTAAGAGCGGCAAAATCGGTTCTATAGGAATATCCTTTAGCACAAGCGTATGGAGCTGTGGAAAGAGGGGGAGAAAGGCAGGCACTTCTGGGCGTAAGAAACCACGCAGCAAATGCAATTCTTGTAAGTGGACACAGCGGCGAAGCAACGGCTCAAAATCGGCAATGCTGTAGTAGTTGTTGATGCGGATAGCCGTAATTTGCTTGTAATCTTTTACAGCTTTCAGCTCATCAAAATTATATAAGGTAAGGCGTTTGGTCATAGCCGATAAAGGAGGGGGCTTAAAAAATGAAAAAGTGCTGTTCCGATGTAAGATCGGAACAGCACTGCCTATAAAGTATTCTTAGAAGCGCTATAAACGCTTATTCTTCGGTAGTTTCTGTCGCACTTTTCACTTGAATAACCATTTGCTCATCGTCATCTAAGCTTGCCGTTAAGGTCGCTTGATCCTCCAACTTTTCTTGGTTGTTCAAAATAAACTCCGCTAGTGGATCTTCCAAGTATTTTTGGATCGCTCTATTGAGCGGACGCGCACCAAACTGTGGATCATACCCTTTTTCTGACAAGAATACTTTCGCTTTTTCGTCCAATTCTAAGCTGAACCCTAGCTCTTGAATACGTTCGTACAAGTCTTTTAAAGAGATGTCGATGATGCGGAAAATATCATCCTGATCTAAGCTGTTGAAAACGACAACGTCGTCAATTCTGTTCAAAAACTCAGGAGAGAACGTACGTTTCAAGGCATTTTGAATCACGCCCTTCGCATTTTCGTCCGAGTTGCTTTCTCTAGCTTTAGTAGCAAAACCTACCCCTTGGCCAAAGTCTTTCAAGCGACGCGCTCCTACATTCGATGTCATGATAATCAAGGTGTTCTTGAAGTCTACCTTGCGTCCCAATCCGTCGGTCAATTGCCCGTCGTCCAATACCTGCAACAAGATATTGAAAATATCAGGGTGTGCTTTCTCAATCTCATCCAAAAGGATCACAGAATAAGGTTTGCGACGCACTTTCTCGGTCAATTGTCCCCCTTCTTCGTATCCCACGTAGCCTGGAGGCGCTCCGATCAAGCGACTGACGGCAAATTTTTCCATGTATTCACTCATGTCAATTCTAATTAAAGAATCTTCAGAGGTGAACAGTTGGCGCGCCAATACTTTGGCTAATTCTGTTTTACCAACTCCTGTAGGTCCTAAGAAAATAAAGGTACCAATAGGCTTGTTGGGATCTTTTAAGCCGACGCGGTTACGCTGAATGGCTTTGGTTACTTTGAGGATGGCTTCGTCCTGACCGATCACCTCGCCTTGCAAGTCGTTGGTCATGTTGAGCAATTTGCGGTTTTCTTTTTCCGCAACGCTGCTCACAGGGATGCCCGTCATCATAGACACGACTTCTGCAATGTCTGCTTCTCCAACAGGGTAGCGCTTCGTCTTAGACTCTTCTTCCCATTGTTTTTTGGCCTGCTCCAACTGGCGAATCAATTTTGATTCTTTGTCGCGGAAGTTGGCTGCTTTTTCGTATTCTTGATCGCGAACGGCTTGGTTCTTATGATCTTTAGTTTGCTCAATGTTTTCTTCCAATTCCACAATATGCGTGGGAACGTGGATGTTTTTGAGGTGGACGCGGGCACCTACTTCATCCATTACGTCAATGGCTTTATCGGGCAAGAAACGATCAGAAATATAGCGATCACTCAACTTTACACAAGCCTCAATGGCCTCGTCAGAATAGTTGACGTGGTGAAAGTCTTCGTATTTTTCTTTGATGTTGCGCAAGATATGCACGGCCTCTTCGGGCGTTGGGGGATCAATAACCACTTTCTGAAAACGGCGATCTAAAGCCCCATCCTTCTCGATGTATTGGCGGTATTCGTCCAAAGTCGAGGCTCCGATACATTGCAATTCGCCCCGCGCTAGAGCTGGCTTAAAGATATTAGAGGCATCCAAAGAACCTGTGGCACCACCTGCACCCACAATCGTGTGGATTTCGTCGATGAACAAAATCACATCGCGTGATTTTTCCAACTCCGTCATGATGGCTTTCATCCGCTCTTCAAACTGGCCACGGTATTTGGTACCTGCCACAAGAGCGGCCAAGTCCAACATAACAATGCGCTTGTTAAACAGTGTTCTAGACACTTTGCGTTGATAGATGCGGAGCGCCAAGCCCTCTACGACGGCTGTCTTACCCACCCCAGGTTCTCCAATGAGAATAGGGTTGTTCTTTTTGCGTCGCGATAAGATTTGGGAAACACGTTCAATTTCAACTTCTCGCCCAATAATAGGGTCTAATTTGTCTTCTTCGGCTAGTTTAGAGATGTCGCGTCCAAAGTTGTCCAATACAGGAGTATGGGACTTGCCTTTGTTGCGGCCGCCTCTAGAGGGGTTGTTCCCCTCTCCGCCTTCGTTACGACTGTCGTCTTCGTCGTCAAATTCTGGTGGTGGCATATCGGATGTAATGTCTGGATTAGTTTCAGTTCCTACATATTCTAACTCTGTTTTGAATACATCGTAGGTAACATCAAATTGTAGCAACACGCGGGCTGCTAGATTATCTTTGTGTTTGAGAACAGACAATAGAATGTGCTCTGTTCCAATTAGTTCACTTTTAAGCAACTTAGCTTCCAAGAAAGTAACTTTCAGCACCTTTTCTGCTTGGCGTGTCAAGGGCAAATTGCCGATGTTATAAGCCGTAGGAAGCGTATCATCATTTTGATGAATAGAATCTTCTACCGCTAAGGTTAACTGCTGTGCGTCAACGTGTAGCGATTGCAAAACGCGTACGGCCAAACTGCTCGGTTCTTTCAGCACGCCCAATAGGAGGTGCTCTGTACCTATATAATCATGACCAAACTTGAGCGCTTCTTCTCTACTGTGAGAGATGATCTCTTTTACCTTGGGAGAGAATCTGTTGTTAGGCATAGTGGTATTTTATGGATTGCCAAACCCGCCAAGGTCTGGTAAATGATTTTAATGTTCTATGGCCATCGTCGTCTTAATCTTGGATGGAAGGGAGACGTAGGGGCATCTCTTGGGGCAATAATTCTGGCTTTCTATGAAAGATATAGTTTAGTATTTTGGTTGCTGTTTCCTTAACAATGTTCTAGATAAAAGGTTTTGTGGCAACAACACACAAAGAAAGGTAGAGAATATTTCCAAAAAAGGAAAACTTTTAATTTTATTTTCCTTGAAGAACGACCCCTGTTTTTATGAAGGAATAACTCTAAGTAGTAGAGTGGTCTTGATAAGTGCTTAGAACAGAAGGGCAGTATGCTTTAGTCTAAAATAGTGCCAAGCTAGTCTTGTATTTTTAGTAGAAATTTGATTACATTAGCTCACACAAAAACACAGGGCTGCCTAAAAAACAACAACTTGGGGCATATCCATACTGCTTTAACTAATAAAGGCACTGGAGTATGAACATTTATTAAGTAGGTGTTGTTAAAAGCTGCTAGACCAATCCCTGTTCTCATTATCTGACTAAAACCGTTGTTAGACGGTTATTAACACAATGCCTTTTTAGTTTATTTTAACAAGTAAACAAGAGATTATCAGGGTATTAGGTTGATATAAGAACCATCGAATCTTATGAAATATTCCGTTGATAGAAAAGACGACTACGCGGTGTTAACGCTAGAAGAAGAGAATTTAAATTCTCTAAAAGCACCCGATTTGAAAGCTGAGTTAATTGTTTTGCACAATGCGGGCAATAAAAACTTAATTATGGATTTGTCCAATACTAAATTTGTGGACTCTTCTGGATTGAGTGCCATTTTGACAGGAAACCGTCTTTGGACGGAGTCGGGCAATGCCTTTGTCCTGACAGGATTGGTACACCCCAGTGTCAAAATGCTTATTACCATCTCTCGTTTGGATAGTGTATTAACCATCAAAGACAGCTTGAGCGAAGCGATTAAGTATGTGATGATGGCTGCTTTCAAAAGCGAACTAGGCAGCAAGACTGTTGAGGAAGACGAGTAGACTAGCGTGGACTTTTTACCGAGCATGAAAGGAAAATAAAGGACTGGAAGGCTGCTGTTTGGCAGTGTTCTAATATCTTTTTATGAACTTAATAATAGCATTGGCATGACCTTCTAAGACCAAGGACAATAGCCAGTGCTTTTTTATGTCTTATTACAACCTATGAGTTTCAAGATAACGATTTTGGGGAGCAGCGCCGCTGCGCCTGCTTATGGTAGACACTTGTCGGCACAGTTGGTAGAGGTGGACGATGAAGTATTTTTGATTGATTGTGGCGAGGCAACTCAGTTTCAGTTGATGCGGTATAAGCTTCGCTTTCAAAAGATCGACCGTATTTTTATCAGCCACTTACACGGCGACCATTATTTTGGGTTAATGGGCTTGTTAATGAGTTTTGGATTGAATGATCGAACGGCTCCATTGCATGTCCACAGCCCGCCTGGTTTGAACCATTTACTAGAGCGACAATTAGAATATGCGCTCACCTACCCGTTACATTTTCACGAGTCTGACCCCGAGGTTGCGCAGGTATTATACGAAAGTAGTACCGTAGTGGTGCGTAGTATCCCTTTGGTACATCGCGTTCCTTGTCATGGTTTTTTGATAGAGGAACAGGAGCGCCCCGCCAATATGCGCAAACACCAAATTAAGGCTTACAATATTCCTTACCAAGTGATGCCTGCAATCAAAGCAGGAGGAGACTACACGACTCCTGAGGGGCAAGTTATTCCACATGCTGAATTGACGACTCCTGCTGTGCGCCCTTTGCGCTTTGCGTATTGCTCCGATACCCGTTATCAGCCCAGTTTACAACTTTACTTACAAGGCGTTGATTTGCTCTATCATGAGGCTACCTTCTTACACGAAGCGTTGGCGCAAGCCCAAAAAACAAAACATACGACTAGCAAAGAAGCTGGCCAATTGGCTGCTGCTGCTGCCGTCAAAAACTTAATTATCGGCCATTTTTCGGCGCGTTATCAAGAGCTGGCTCCTTTATTAGAAGAAGCACAGCAGTTTTTTGCTGGGACAGCACTAGCAGAAGAGGGAAAAACAATTGTCTTAAGAGAATAGACTTTATGTCTAATAAAACCCTTGTTGAAGAACATGGCAATAAGATTTCCTCAAAAAAAGTTCGACTTTTTTAGAAACAACGGTTACTTTATAAAGTCCTTACCATAAAAGAGAAGAAGCGAGAACAAAAGCAAGCCAGAGCACACGTAGGTAATTGAAAAACAAAGTGCTTGTCTAGGCTGTTGCTAAGACATTTGCGAAAGCGAAACAAATGTCAACTTAATAGCGAAACAGCGAGGCAGATTGCAACAATCCGCTAATTTGTTTTATTTTTGTTTCCAAATGCACAGTTCAGAATAGCTCTCGTGGAAAATAATAGCCAAAACCCTTCGGGTTGTTGGTTGTTACTCGTTAGAAAAGTTCTGGTTATCAGTTTATTAAAGGGAATTTTTGTTAGTCAATTTTTTATACAAGGAGTTATAGCTGCTCGCCACTATAAAATAGAGACTGAAAATTATAAAACTATATGAGAAGGATATTTACCCTCCCGCCATTGTGTCAACTATTGGTTGTTGTACTAAGTTTAGGAGTCAGTCAGTCGCTTTTTGCACAGACGGCCAACCAACAACGAGTCACGACCGAGTGTTACACAGGGCCAACGCGAAATTTTGATGCTGCCGCAGGAACATTGATGCCAGCCGTCACTTTCCAACAAGGAAATGGGCCTGGTCAAATTCCTGTTGGACATGTTGTGGCCGATGTTATTGTAGAAATTGAGTGGTCCAAAACCGATGATGGCTCTTGTACGCCAAGTACGGGAACACCTGCTGACTTGGGGGATGTGGGATTCACAATCTTCAACAGTACATCAGGTACGCGCTATTTGGCCGCCTCCAATGCAACAGGGGGAGCAACGAGTCCTACCACGACCAATACGTTTTCGGGAACATTTCCTGCTAACAGTCCTGGTATTATACGCGCAACGACTTATTTTAGAGATGGGTATAACCGCGCCTATCCTTATGCGCCCACGACAGGCGATACGATTTCGCCCAATAACAGCCCTTTGAGCTTTTATCGTGGCTTGCCTCCCAACTTGAGTTGGCAGATTGGCGCGATTGATGATCCACGAGCGGGGAGTTCTCCTCAGCTCTGTATTCATTCTTACTGTATTACCTTGGTTACTTGTGTGTCTACTGCCTTACAGGCTAGATGTCAGGCTTTTCCAGAAGTAGCCTTAGCTCCTGCTACAGGAGTTCACAGTTTTACTTTTGCGGATATAGACAGCTTGAGTGATGCTTCTTGTTTGGTCAATTCCATTACATTTACCCCTAGTGCTGTTAACTGTAGTGATGTGAGTGCCCCCGTACCAGTAATCATGACGATCCAAGATAACTTGGGAAATACTAGTACTTGTAACAGTTTGGTAACGGTACGGGATACTACTGGTCCTGTTATTCCTTATTGTAGCCAGCCTTCAGGGACAACTTTTTCTACCTTGTATATAGATAACCTTGGGCGCGACACCTTTTTTGCGAGTGCGGTGCCCATGAGTGACAACTGTGGCTTTGTTCTCAAAGAAGTCCGCCGCTTTTCTAGTTTGACTTGGAGTACCTTTATTCCTTTTGATTGCTCTGTTGGATTACAACAGTTTTTAGTACGTGGTACCGACGCGTCGGGCAATGAAACCTCTTGCCGCGTTATTGTAAATATTTTGGATACGATTCCTCCTACCGCAGTTTGTGGACAGGATACCTTATATGTGGGCAATGGTGCCCAAACACTACCCCCGATTAATGTTGATGCGGGTAGTAATGATTTTTGCCCTAGTTTTCCTATTGTCGCTCGTTGGATTGGCAGTGTAAATGCCACTAACCCTACCTACACTTGTGCGGATAT
The DNA here is from genome assembly GCA_963837355.1 of uncultured Saprospiraceae bacterium. Lineage (GTDB taxonomy): Bacteria > Bacteroidota > Bacteroidia > Chitinophagales > Saprospiraceae > Aureispira. The sequence goes on from CAWIMY010000007.1 coordinate 246,585, forward strand.
TGGACAATTTAACGTGTCCTTGATTGTGAGTGATCAATCAGGTAATTTGGATACTTGTACCAATGCCCAAGTAACGGTATTGGATACAACGGCTCCGACGGCTATTTGTCAGAATGTAAGCCTTTATTTAAATAGTATAGGTACGGCTACCTTAACACCTGCACAAGTAGACAATGGTTCGTTTGACAGTTGTGGTATTGTGAGTCGTACTATTAATGGTGTAGCGAGCATTAATTACGATTGTACGGATGCGGGCACTACGCCTACCGTTACCTTATTAATAACAGATGCGAGCGGCAATGACAACAGTTGCACCGCCACGATTACTATTTTAGATACATTCCCTCCAACAGCCATTTGCCAAAATGCTACCGTTTATGTAAATGGGGCAGGGGTGGCTACCGTGACTGCTAATAGTCTTAATAATAACAGTACGGATGTTTGTACGGGAAATAACTTAGTGTTTACCATCAATGGTAATGCGACTGCGAATTTTGATTGTGATGACATCGCAACCAATCCCAATTCGGTGACGCTTACTGTAACCGATACCAATGGCAACAGTAGTAACTGTACCGCTAATGTAACGGTGTTGGATACCTTAGATCCTGTGGTCAACTGTGCTTCTCCAACGGCTTATTTGGATGCCAATGGTTTAATTACCGTAACGACTACTGAATTGACGGGTAGTAGTAGTGACAACTGTATTGTAGTAGATAGCTCGATTAACGTAATCGGTATTACTTCTATCACGTATACTTGCGCCGCTATTTTTACCCCTCAGACCCCTCAATTAATCGTAACTGATGCTGCAGGAAATACTGCTTCTTGTGTGGCTACTGTTAATGTAGTGGACAGTGTTACGCCTACGGCGCTTTGTGAAGCGACCTACACAGCGGTGTTGGATGGTAGCGGAAATGCGGTTGTAACGCCCATTAATATCGACTCTGCGAGTACCGATAATTGTGGCATCGTACAATACTTAATTAATAACCGAGCTAGCCAAACGTATACTTGTGCTGATATTGGAACACTCTCTGCTGTTTTGACAGTACGGGATTCTTCTAGCAATATCGCTACTTGTCGTACGGATGTAGTGGTCGTAGACAATACGCCTCCAACGGCTTCTTGTCGGATTAGCGATGCTTTTTTGTCGGCTTCAGGAACGGTTGCCATCACGCCCAACAACGTATTGGCTTTTCCTGCGACTAGCGACAACTGTACAAACATCACAACTAGCTTTGCTGGAGGAAACAGAACTATCGTATATAATTGTGATAGTATTGGCTCCCGAACGGTCAATGTGGTCGTGAGAGATGCTTCTAATAATGTATCCCTTTGCCGTACAACGGTAACCGTGCGCGATACGTTTGATCCGATTGCTAATTGTCGACCTGTACCTTATACCGTACAATTGGATAACAATGGGAACGGCTTTGTGGTCCCGGCCAATGTGGACAATAATAGCCGTGATATTTGTGGCTTGGATACCTTATTAGTAAATGGAGTAGATAGCTTTTTCTTCAATTGTAACAACATCGGTAATACGGCAGTAACGCTTTCTGTTATTGATCGCTCAGGCAATGCGTCTACTTGTGTCGCCAATATTATTGTCGCCGATAACATTAATCCTATTGCGCGCTGTCGTGATACGACCTTCTACTTGGGTGCTCCTGGTGTCGTTACGGTTTTCCCAACTGCCATTGATAACGGTAGTACTGATAACTGTAGTTTTACTAGACGAATCAACAACTTACCCTCTGTTACCTATAATTGTAATCAAGTGGGGACCAATACCGCCCAGTTATTAATTACGGATGGCAATGGCAATACCGCTCAGTGTTCTGCCAATGTGACGATTATTGATAGTATTCGCCCCACAGCTAGTTGTGTTAATCCAAATACTGTCACGGTCTACTTGGATAGTACTTGTTTTGGTTCTATTCCCGCAGCAAGGCTTAACAACAACAGCCAAGACAACTGTAGCAACTCTTTGACCTATCGTGTTAATGGTTTGCCAAATGCTACTTTTACCGCCGCTAACTTATCAACTAACCCCAACCAAGTTGCCTTGGAAGTTTGCGATGGTTCTAATAACTGTTCTATTTGTAATACCTCTGTAGTGGTAGCAGATACCATTCCTCCAACAATGATTTGCCGTGCTGATACGGTACAGTTGGATGGTAACGGTAATGCCGTCGTGATTCCGAGTAATGTGAATAACGGTAGCCGCGACAACTGTAGCGTACCTTCTTATACCATTAACGGTGGGCCGCTCCTCAATTTCGATTGTACGGATTTAGGTTCTAATAGTGTCACCCTAGTTGGAACAGATCAAAGTGGTAACAGCGATTCTTGCATTACGACGGTTTTTGTAGAAGATATTACCGCGCCCAATGCTTCTTGTAATGGTACCGTTACGGTCGTATTAGACCAAATTACTAGTATTGGAACCTTGACTGTTGGTCAAGTGGACAATGGAAGTAGCGACAACTGTACGATTACTTCTTATACTTTATCTAGAACTAGTTTTAACTGTAACGATATTTCCAACAATCCTCATCCTATCACTATGTTCATCACGGATCAAAGCGGCAACGCAGATTCTTGTGTAACGGTAGTAACAGTAGAGGACAATGTGGCACCCAATGCTATTTGTAGAGCTACACCACTCAACTTGTCGTTGGTAGGTGCAACAGTTTCTACAACTGTTGCGGCCATTAACAATGGTAGTTCTGATAACTGTGCGTTGTCAACCTTGACGATTAGTCAAACGACGTTTGATTGTACCAATATTGGAAACAACTCAGTGACACTAACCGCAACGGATTCTAGTGGGAATACCGCTTCTTGTGTGGCGACCGTCATTGTCAACGACGTAACTGACCCCACTCCTTTCTGTAATAACCCCACCATCCAACTAGATGCCAACGGCAACGCTGGAGTAGCGGCGAACAATTTGGGAGCAGGTAGTTTTGACAATTGTAGTATTGATACTTTCTTAGTAAATGGACAAGATTCTGCCTTCTTTACTTGTAATGATTTAGGAAGTAATACCGTGACGGTACTGATGAGTGATCCTAGTAACAATGTAGCGACTTGCCCTTCTACCGTAACCGTAGAAGATAGCGTCAAGCCTATTGCCCGTTGTGTCACTACTCCAATTCCCTTACAGTTAAATGCCAACGGAGTTGGTAGTATTACCGCCGCCCAAGTGGACAATGGAAGTACGGATAACTGTACAATTGTGACTAGAAACCTTTCTAGAACAAGTTATACTTGTGCCGATATAGGGAGCAATCCAACAGTTTTATTAACAATAATAGATCAAAGTGGCAATGCTCAAAGCTGCTCTGCAAATCTAATGGTGATGGATACGGTTCGCCCTAATATGGCTTGCCAACCCGTTACGGTAAACGTACACTTGGCACCTGGTGGAACAGCACCAATCACCGCCAATTTATTTGATGCAGGTACAAATGACTCTTGTGGTATTGCCAACTTGAGCTTTAGAGGCGCACCCAACTTTGTAACTTGTGCCGATATTGGTACGCGTCCGGTTACTTTGATTGCAACCGATGTCAATGGTAATACGGATTCTTGTACTACTACTTTAACGGTTCTAGATACGATTGCCCCAACCCTTGTTTGCGATACGATTACGATTGATTTAGACAACGCAGGAGTGGCTACCGTAGATTCTGCTACCGCAGGATTGTACACGGTCAATGACGCTTGTGGCGTTGTTTCCATTACGCTCAACAGTGGCAACAGTGTGAATTACACTTGTGCGGATACTGGATTTAACACCATTACTATAACCGCAACGGATAACAGCAACAACAATGCGAGTTGTGTAGCAGGAGTGATTATACAAGATGTAACGCCTCCTGTTGTTAGCTGTACCCCCAACAGCATTGCTTTCTTAAATAACACAGGTACTGTAACGGTTGACCCAACGTCTATCACAGCCGCCATTGTTGAAGCCTGTGGAATAGATACGACCTTCACGACACCAAGTACTTTTGACTGTACGGATGTAGGGCCATTTAACCCTGTTACCTTAACGGTTGTAGACAATAGTGGCAACCAAAGTACGTGTAATGTCAACATTGAAGTGCGAGATACCACTCCTCCAACTATGGTTTGTAGAGATACCACGGTTTGCCTTAGCGGTGGTTTTGTCAACGTGACACCTGCCGATATTGATGGAGGAACGATTGACGCTTGTGGCTTGTCAGGAATTCAGACTATCAACGGCTCTAACAATGCTATTTTTACTTGTGCTGATTTAGGAGTACAAGCAGTCGTGTTACAACGCCAAGATGTTAACGGTAACGTGGGTACTTGTTCTGCCAACATAACCATACTAGATTGTACGCCTCCTTCGGCTATTTGTCGTGGTACTTATACCGCTTATGTAGGGGCGAATGGTTTTGCTACTGTTCAAGCGATTCAATTAGATTTTGGTAGCAATGACGATTGTGGCATTGATTCTAGCACATTCCGAGTGAATGGAAGAACCAGTGTGAACTACAACTGTGGTACAACGGGTACGCCAGATACGGTATTGTTTACCGTTGCAGATTTTGCAGGCAACTTAGATTCTTGTACGGCTATTATTACCGTACAAGACACCACTTCTCCTGTAGCGCGTTGTGGTGGCCCTATCAACGGTTTCCTTTCAGCGAACAATGGAGAGTTTATCGTACCAGCCATCAATTTAAATAATACAACCAATAGCAGTAGCGATAACTGTGGAGCCGTTACTTTCCTAATCAATGGACAGGCGCGCGATACTTTTGACTGTTCTATGGTTGGTAGTAACATTGCTATATTAACGGTCACTGACCAGAGTGGCAACACCGATACTTGTCAAGCAATTGTGAATGTAAGGGACATTACGAGCCCTACCATCAACTGCCGCTTTACGACCAACTTAACCTTAGATTCTACAGGAGTAGCTATCTTACCCGCTTCAAATATTGTACTAACAGCTAATGACAACTGCGGTATTGCCACAATTTTGGCAAATGGGGTTGATACACTGGTCTATACTTGTGATAGTATTGGTAGTGGCAACAACGTAGTTGTTGCGGTAACGGATTCTTCGGGTAACGTCTCTCGTTGTAATGCGATCGTCAATATTATTGACAACATTAGTCCAACAGCTATTTGTCCCACTCAACCTGTTCCTGTTTTCTTAAATGCAGGAGGAAGTGTTTGGACGGTTGCACAGCGTATTGATAGTGCTAGTTTTGATAACTGTGGAATTTTTGATTACCAAATTAACGGTACCGACTCTGTCTTGTACAGCTGTAACCAAATCGGACAATTTCCGACTGCTACACTTACGGTTTTTGATTCTACAGGAAACAGTGATGTGTGTAACGTAACGATTGATGTCATTGATACGATTCCTCCAATGGCGCGTTGTAGCAGTTTTGTTATTACGCTAAACCCTGTTGGACGAGCGATTGTTGGGCCGGCTAGAATTGACAGTTTGAGCTTTGATAACTGTACAAATATTACCCGCTTGATCAATGGACAAGCTACCGATACATTTGACTGCTCGAATGTAGGTGGTCCGATTCCTGTTTCTCTAACCGTAACCGATCAATACAACAACAGCAGCATTTGCTTGACTACCGTCACTGTAGTGGATAATACACCACCCACTATACAATGTACGGGAGGGGTTGCCAACTTTTATCTCAATAATAACGGGATTGTAGCGGTAAGGCCCTCGCAAGTATCGACAGCCTTTGATACCTGTGCGATTGCTTCTTGGACAATTAATGGGGCGGCTAGTGTACAGTTTGATTGTTCGGATATTGGCAACGCTCAAGGGGTGACGATCGCTGTAGCTGACCAAAGTGGCAACTCGGTACAGTGTATTGCGCTTGTCGAAGTATTGGATACAATACCGCCGACACCTGGTTGTAATCCTGTGGTTGTTCAATTGGATTCTTCAGGAACAGTAGAGGTTTGTGGTAGTGATTTGATGAACTTCAATACCGACAACTGTGCTATTCGCGATACCTTAATTAATGGACAGAGCTGTTTGACCTTTGGTTGTGACAGTGTCAGTGCTAGTCCCTTCAACGTTACGTTGACCTTGACGGACTTTTCTAACAACACGACTACTTGTGTGACGACCGTAACGATTGATGATGTCACTGCTCCTGTAGTTAATTGCGACAGTTTAGTAGTGGTACAATTGTCTCCAGCAGGAGTAGCCACGATCACACCAAGTTTGATTTACAATACATTATCGGATGCCTGTGGAATTGCCAGCTTAAGCCTCAGTCAAACAACCTTTGGTTGTTCTGACGTAGGGACAAACAACACGGTAGTTTTGACGGCACAAGATAACAATGGTCTATCGAGTACTTGCTCTAGTATTGTTCGAGTAGAGGATGTTACTGCGCCTGTCGTCTTTTGTAGACCAGATACTATTTATCTAGGAAGCAATGGTTCTGCTATTTTGTATGCTGATAGCATTGATAATGGCAGTGATGATCCTTGTGGTGCTAATGTCGCGTTTAGTGGTGGCGGTAACACAAGAACCTATAACTGTAGTGATACAGGAACGCGCAATGTGACGATTATTGTCACCGATACCTATGGCAATGCCGATTCTTGTACCTCTACGGTAACCGTAATTGATACGACACCCCCTGCTTTGATTTGTCAAAGTGGTTTAAGAATTGACTTAACCAATACAGGACAAGCCACCTTGACGTTAGGGTTAGTACTGAACAACAGTAGAGATAACTGTGGTATTGATACGACCTTTGTTTCTCCAAATATGGTGAATTGTACCGATATTGGCCAATTTGTCTTTACCGTAACTTCGATAGATGGCAGCGGAAACGTTGGCTTCTGCCAAGATACCATTGATGTAGAGCTACAATCACCCAATATTTTGGTGCCTACCCAAGATACGGTCTTGTGTGAAGGCAATACCTTGCCTCTACGGGCTAGAGCACCTTCTAACGGAATTGCTTACAATTACCAATGGACAGGGCCTAATGGAAACATTACGCAAAATGTCACCACCACAGATACCCTTGTGAGTAATATCACAGCTGCTGATGAAGGTTGGTATATCTTTACGATCAATCGCCGCTCAGGCAACGGTTGTCCTGCGTCGGATTCGGTCTATTTGACGGTAAACGACGTGCCTGCTCCTGTATTGACAGGAACACCACCTTGTGAAGGGGATACAGGAATTGTTTACTTAGCGAATGCCGCAGCTTACGGTACAAGTAACATTACTTACAACTGGTACTTTAATGGTGTTGCCATTAACAACCCAGATGATAGCTTGGTATTGGTGGGAATGAGCGCAGCAGATAGCGGTAATTACTCTATGCAGATTCAAGTAGCACAAGGCGCAGCCATTTGTTCCGACAGTTCTGTGGTAGGCTTTGACTACGATGTCTTGGACTTGCCAGCAGCACCTGTACCCACAGCGACTTCTCCTTGTGAAGGACAGACTTTAACCTTACTCAACAATGCTCCTGGTAATAACTATGTTTGGAGTGGCCCTGCTGGATTTAGCAGCGTACAGCCTGTTCCGATGCGTACCAATACAACCTTGGCCTTTGGCGGTTTGTATACGTTGACAATTACAGATACTAACGGATGTTCTAATGAGGGTTCAGTAACGGTTGTTATTCGACCTACGCCACCTAACCCCAACATCATTTACACGCAACCTTTATGTACAGGTGATTTGTTGGAATTACAAGACACGACTACTTACGCTGTTCCACCTGTAGTTTACTACTGGCAACAGCCTGATGGTTCTTCTGATACGACAACCGTAGGGCAATTATTCTTGCCAAATGCGGATGCTGGTCTGTACCAGTTGACCGTAGCAATGAATGGTTGTTTGTCTGAGCAGCCTGATAGTGTGGATGTTCAATACGAACCTTTACCAGTAGGCTTAAATGATTTCTTTAGCATTCAGTTTAGAGATTCATTGGTTGGTGGAGATATTATCGGCAACGATGCGCCTAATGGCATTGGCTACAGTTTAACGATTATTGACAGTACTAACGGTGGCGTAGCTCGTATTGACGCTACAGCAGGCACCTTAAACTACACCCCGCGTTCTGGCTTCTTCGGAGTAGATACCTTGTATTATGCTTTATGTGATGCGCAATGTCCGAATAGCTGCGATGTGGTAGAAGTATTGATCGAAGTAGTGACCGAATTTGAGTGTTACATTCCACAAGGATTGTCGCCCAATGGTGATGGTATCAACGACCAGTTAATCGTTCGTTGCAAGAACAACTATCCCAACGCATCGCTCAAAATCTTCTCTCGCTGGGGAACCTTAGTGTACGAAGGGGAGCCAACGGGTTGGAACGGTCAATTTGATGGCAAAGATTTGCCTGATGGGACTTACTTCTACATCTTGGATTTGAATGATACTACGTTCACTGGAACGGGAACAAACAAGGCAGAAGGCCGTGTTGGGGATCGTTACTCTGGTTACATTATGCTACAGCGCTAAAAGTACGAACCAAATAAATATACAAGCGGCTTGCTCTACTACTAGAGCAAGCCGCTTTTTTTATGTAAATAATTAACTAAAACTGCTAAGTCCGCGCATAAACTGCTGTTCGAATATGTACCAAAATACGCTCGATAGCGACTTTATCGGGCGTGTCGGGTAGCGGCGAGGACTTAGAAACCGCTTCAATGGCTGCTACTTTAGCTTCCGCTTTTTGGAGTAAGACATCGTATTCGTACTTTCCTTGGCGAATGTCCAAGAGAAAAGCGCGGTTGGGACGGCGTACTTGTAATTTGCCTTCTGCTAGGATTTCGTGAGCCATGTCCAACAAGCGAAAGGTGTGCATGATGTTCTTCGAATCGTAGTTCTTTCCGTGAGCAATAGTGGTTTCATAACGACTCTCGTTGCGCTCCTTCACCCAAGTCCAATACTGTTTATAGTCTTTACAATATTTTTTGTAGCCATCTTTGTTGTAATACAATAGCGCCTCTTGCTGAGCGCCCGCAGGGACACTACTCAAGAGTACTGTATCGACCGTTTGGGGACGTACTAAGCCTTTGTACTCTTCGTCGTTAGGATTATAATACAAGCCGTAGACATCGTGCATGTGTGGAATGGCTACCAACGCGCAGTGTTCTTGTTGTTTGCCCTTTTGACGAAGCCAAGTTTTGATAGGCATCGCCCCTTGTTTATAATTGACATAACAAAAATCCAACAGCTCCTTGCGCTCCTCCGACATTGGGTTGGCAATTTTTTTATTTAACCCTCGTGCTTTTTTAATTTGCGACCACGCATAGCTAGCAAAGGTATCTTTGCATTTTTTAGATAAGAACAACTCGGCTTGTAGGAGGTCAAACAAAGGATCTTTGTAGCGAATACAATCGGCAGGGCTATGGAGCATTTCCAATAAATTGGGATTGTTTTTATACAACAGCTCCACAAAGCGCCGCAGCTCATAATAAACCTCGTCATTGTTCTCGTCGTTGATTTGCGCCACATAGTCTAGGCTGTAGAACTGGTTTTTGGGCAAGACAAACACGCCTTTTAGATCAACATCTGAGCTGGGCAGCGATAAACCATAGGCATGGCTACCGCTTACTGCTTCAAAAAGGAGCAAATTTTGTTGGCGAAGGTCGTTAATGGTCAGCATGATTGGTTAATAAATTTCGAAAAAGGTGGTCGAGTGGCTCGTATTGGCCGTTGCTGCTAGGCAGGTTTCTGGCGCGGTCAGGGTAATCGGTTAGTGCCTCTTCTATAAATTTCTGCACGATAGGAATAGGAGCAATTTTATCCCCTTCCTGTGCCTTCATCTTGGCCTGTGTAAGCTCCAACAGTGTTGTATACAACGCCGTGTTCGCCTCCAAACGCGCCAAGAGCGGCGCAAATTCCATAGGAGCGGCACTCTCAGTCTCCAAAATCCATCGCGCCGCGAGTAAGGGGCGCAGCACATAAAAATACTTCTTAATATCCATTTGTTCCCCTACCAAGCCTTTCTCCAAGGAACGCTTTGCCAAGCCCAAATAATGAAAAGCCACCGAGCGCGCGTTAAAATAATCAGCAAACAACGCCTGAATCCGTGCCCGAAAATCGCCGACTTCCAAATAAACGATTGGCGACTGCACCCATTCATAGGGCGTCGCATTAGACCCAGCAAAAAGCCGCAAAAACTTTCGCAACTCCCAGCCTGTAAAATCCAATTCCTGTTCATCCACTCCCAAGTCAATCATGTCTTTTTTATCCTGAATGGAAAGATACCAATCGGGCGAATGGACATAAATAAAGCGCACATCCCAATCGCTGTTGGGAGAGGCAAAGCCCCAAGCGCGGCTGCCCGATTCGCAGGCATAAAGAATAGTAATGTTACGGCTGGCTTCGAGGCCCGCAAGCGGGCTAAGATTTCTTGTTGCATGATAAAAACGATTAAAAATTGGAAAAAGAAACACTACCAAAAAGCGTTTCCAAACGATAAAAAACTAGCCGCTAAAAGGGTTTGGCTTTGATAACAACACAACCGAAGAAGAAGGCTAAAAGTGCCCCAAGATAAATAAAGATACATTGGTGGATAGCACAGTATTACCAAAAGAGTAGGGTAGGAGAACCGAGAAAGTAGAGTAAGATTTCTTGTTGGAAGTCAATTAACCTAGCGCGGCACAAGTTACGCTTCCAGCAATTTTTCTAAGTAATGCGTTGTCAATCCAAATTCCGCTTTTAAGGCAGCAATTTGCGCTAGAGCGAGGGCTTTTTGCTCGGGGGCAATAGGTTGGCGGATGCCCGTAATCATTAAGTTTTTGGCGGTGTGTTCTGAGCTGATAAATTCAAATACTTTGCTGCGGTAGCCTTCGGCTTCTAAGAGTAGCGCCCGAATACCATCGGTCAACAATTCGGCTTGTCGCTCTAGCAAGATGCCGTGTTTGAGCAAGCCCTTCCAAGCGTTGTCGGGCGCGGCCAATTGTTGCCGTACTTGGCGGTGGCAGCAAGGCGCGACAACTAGTACTGCGGCCTCTGAACGGATGCCTTTGGCGAGTGCCAAATCGGTAGCCGTATTGCAAGCGTGCAAGGCAATAAGCACATCCATTGCAGCGCCATCGTACTCATTAATATCTTGTGCTACAAAGCGTAGATGAGGCCATTGGAGGGCATTTGCTTGGGTATTGCAGAAGTCCGTTAAGTGTTCTCGCAGTTCGATGCCCGTAATAAAAGCAGCGCGCTGTTGCTGTTGTAAATAGTGAGCGAGCGCAAACGTCAAATAGCCTTTGCCTGATCCCATGTCTACAATTTGCAAGGGCGTGTCCGAGTCTAATGGTGCCAGCAAACCAGCCATAATTTCTACATACTTATTGATCTGGCGGTATTTGTCTTGGTGCGCTTTAAGCACGCGCCCTGCTTTGGCTAAGCCCAATTGTTCTAAGAAAGGAGCATCTTCCTCAATCAAATATTGTTTGGCTTGGTTGTGTGCCAAGGAAGGCGCTTGACGGCTGCTAGGTTGTTGTACCTGTAAGCGCGCACGCCGTTTTTTATTGTATTGTAACACTAGATCTTGACGTGTCGTACGGAGTGTTGCTAGTAGGAAATCTTTTCCAAGCAGGGCAGTAATGGTTTCCATTGCTTCCGAAAAGGGCAAGTTCTTGACTACGTCTTGGGTAGGGTAGCGGTAAGTCAAGGAGAGTTGGCGTTGCCCCTTCACCAAAATCAGGCGGCCATAGATATTCTGTAAACTCGCTGTTTTGGGTGCGCTTTTACTCAAGGTTAATTTGATAAAATAGCCTTCTTCTAGGCTATCCTGCAAGGTGGCTAGAAACGTAGGAGTAGGTTCCACAATAGGAGTTGATTAGTAAACGATGACTTGTAAAGTATCTAATTTCATACGCGTCTGAAAGAAATTTTTGATGCGTTCCTTCTGTTCGTCGCGCATTCGGCGGCCTTTCCATTGCAGTACTACTGTCGGCAAGGTATCCATAGTTTGGGTAGCCGTATTCATTTTAATCAGTTCATTGTAAGAAATCTCCGCCGCTTCGGGATAGAGGGCAGAAAATTCGGCGGCAATGTCGTTCACAGGTTTACTACTACGGGTACTTTTGACTTGATATTTAGCCAATTCAGATTCTAAGAAATTGATGCGCTCCGTCTTGTTTTTAAGCACCACCTCGTTGTCTTCATAGAGGCGTTTGAGAATGTCCGCATACTCATCTTTGATAGAGGTAAAATTATTGCGCAAGCTCTGTACTTCTGACAATAAAACTTCGACATCCAAATTGCCTTCACGGAACTCTAGTTGTGCATCGCCTAAGCCAACTTCTTGCATCTCGCGCAAGAGGTTGTCGCGATCATTGCTGCGGAGCCCTCCTGACGTAATTAAAATAATGGTGGGGGTATCTCGGCGATAGTCTATTTTTTGCCCAACAATAACCCCCTTTTCCAAGCGATAAGCATCAACTTTACGCTCAAAGGCAAGGGCTTTACTATTGAAAACTTCTCGCTGTACCAAATTATAACCTGTCCAAAGACTAGGAATAATGGTTCCTACAACAATAAAGATCATAATAAATCGGTAGCGTTGCTCTTTAGCAGGATCTAAAAACTCTTTCTTGGGAAAATCCAAGGCACGCACAAAAATAAAGGACGTACCCGCAATAAAAACAGAGTTGATGAAGAACAAATAAAAGGCACCTCCCGCATACGTCCATTGGCCTGTAGCAAACCCATACCCTACCGTACAAAGTGGGGGCATCAAGGCTGTGGCAATCGCCACTCCAGGAATGGCGTTACCCCGATCCAATCTAGAACTGGCAACAATACCAATTGCCCCTCCACAAATGGCAATCATTACATCGTAAAACGTGGGATACGTCCGCGCTTCGAGTTGATCGGTAAGGGTTTTGATAGGAGAGATGGTAAAATAAACCATCGAGGCAAAGATGGAACCGACTACGAAAATCGCTAAGTTCTTAAAGGCATTCTTGAGCGTTTCAAAATCATTGGTTGCCAACGCATAGCCAATCCCTACAATAGGACCCATCAACGGCGAAATTAACATCGCTCCAATAACAACCGCTCCCGAATTCATATTCAGACCAATCGCCGCAATAAAGGCCGCAAAAATCAACCCCCAAAGGTTGCCCCCCTTAAATTCAATACTTTTATGGATTGCTTCAATCGTACCCGTTTCGTCGGTATCTAAACGCAAGCTAAACAACTCTTTTAGCTCTTTTGAAGCCCGCTTGATTAAGTGGAAAAAACGGTTTTCAGGAAGATGAAAACGACCTTTTTGAGGCTCGGGCTTAGAATTGTTATCCAGTGGCTGTTTGTCAGTAGTCATAGAGTCAATAATGAATCAACGGGTATATCGGGGCTAAAATCCAAGTAATATACAAACAATTTCCGAAAAGTACCTACTGAGGAAAAGTCAATGAAACCAAGCAAACATTTCGTAGGATATGCTGTTAGGGGAACGAATCAAGCTTACCATTGTTAGAATTAAGTTGTTTAGCACGCCTCCATCATGGTAGTATATTACAGCACTCTAAAAAGCAAGTGAAATCAGGAAACGACTTGGAACAGGAAATAGGAAAATTATTTGAACTTATAGAAAGCTGGCAAAAGGACAACATTGCTTTGGCTTTGATGCTGGTGCGGCACAACAAAGTTTTGAAGAAAGCTACTCAAGAGCGCTATTTACCTTTGTTGCAGTTTTTAGGTAGAAAAACCCTACGTAGCTTAGCACAAATCCCCTTGTTATTAGAGCGCTCCAACTACCACCAAACAGGTTGGCAACCTGCTGCCGCACAACAGCAGGTGCTTACTAGTATTCCGATGGAACACCTACATTTGGGTGGGCCGCAGTACAAAAAATTGGATGCTTGGCTGATGTACTTGAGTCAAGCGACGTTTTTGTCCATTAGCGATACCCGCCTCAAAGCCCTGCCAAATACTATAGACAAGTTGGAGCACTTGCGCGTCTGTTATTTTAGCAACAACCATCTCCGAGCATTGCCCGAAAGCTTTGGGCAGTTGTCGAGTTTGGAGCAATTGATGATCTTTCAATACCGTCTCCCCGAATTACCAACTAGTTTGGGGAAGTTAAAAGCCCTCAAAACCCTGAGTTTAATCGCTACTTCACGCTACCATTGGGAGCTGCCCGAAAGCTTAGGCAATTGCCTGCAATTAGAAACCCTTACGTTGTCTCACCCCAAATTGGTGAAAATTCCCGATTGGGTGCGACAGCTCCGACAACTCAAACGCCTAAGTTGCCGCTCTTGCCACATTGAGCAACTGCCCGACTGGTTGGGCGAGCTCGACCAATTAGAAAGCCTTAACTTTGCCAGTAATCCTTTACAGGAGTTGCCCCAAGCGATACGGACGCTTCCCCACCTCCAACGGCTAAACATTGGGATGACACCTCTTATCCCATCCCAGCGCAAAGGTCTATTGACAACGCGCTCAGAAATCACTGATTTTTTGGAACACTACTTCAAATAGAGGCATTTTTTTAAGAAAAATTTAACTAGCGCTAAGTGTCTGTTAATCAGTATTCTTAGGGAAGAATAAAAGAAGGTTTTATCTTCAAAGGACAGAATTAAAGTTCAAAAAAAGACTTTTTTCTTACACGGATGGAACTATGTTTTATCAGTGCGGGTTATATCCCTTGAATGGCGCAAAAAACGCCACTTAAAAGCACTTATAACAAGTGTTATACCATCATTTTTATCGGAAAATTTAATTTGTTCACTATGGGAATTTCTACAGCAATCCGCCAATTTATAGGAAACGTGCGAGTACTCCAGTCTACCCAGACGAGTCTGCGCCCTTGCCCAGTAGCCCTGTCAAGTGTGCATCTTCCGAAAGATCGGAGTCATAACCACCGATTACCCCACTACGAGCAGCTCTAAGCTCTACCAGTTTAGACGGATCGTAGTCGGTTGAATTACTCAACAACTGCGTTGCCGTCGCTTCTTATCTATTCTAGTTTTTATTTGGAAGTTTTATAGTACTGGCATATAATATCACGCACTTGTTGGCTTCAACCAAACAATTGGCACGGACTATGTTTTAAGTAAGTTACGATAAAAGAATGAATGCCTAGAGGACACTACGTCTCTCGAAAATGACATTGTTCAAAATGCGTTGTAACCCCACTTTAAACTATCCCACACCAATACCCTTTGCCCGAAAGTCATCTTTTTATTTAACGTCGTGCGTACGGCCGTTTTACCCTTACCAACTGCCTGCCGCACACTACAAGCCTTATTGTATGAGAACTTCTGTCAAGCATATCGTCCCAATGCTCGCCCAGTACCTGTCCTTATTTCAGTCTGACGTTACTGTTGAGCCCAACAAGCAACCTCGTCAAGTATCGGGCAAGCGCCCTGCTGGACATATTCGTCCCTTTGCTGTCACTGCCCCAAACACGGCACGTAGCATTTGGCAACAGGAAGCTTACCTGCGCTAATCTATTCCATCGTTGATAACAACAACTGCATATATCCCAAGGTTTTGAGGTATGTTTGCCTCATCTCCTTGTGGAATAGCCTTTTAAAGGTTTCTTTTTTAGTAATGCTGCTTTAGCTAATAAAGCAGCAAGAGGGAGAGGTATATGCGGAGGAATCGTTCTAGTAGCTTTGTGTGAGCTGTTATAATACCCCCTCTATAACCCAATTGGAAGAGGCACTGGACTTAGACCCCAAATAGTGTGCGTTCGAACCCAGCTGGCTCGCGAAGCAGTCGCACTAAAGGTACTTTAATTTTTTATACACTAACGGGTATTTGTGCGCGAGTGGTTGAGCGGGGAGGCCAGCAGAGCTGGAAGTTTTCTTAGAAAACGATCAACTTTGTTGATGGGCTCCTTCTAGACAGTTTGTTTATCACGAGTTCGAACCCAGCCTAATCCCGATGGATTAGGATAGGCTCGCGAAGCAATCTCGTCAGATGCCCTAATATTTTTATAACCCTATTTCAATGCTCTAAAAGAGCAATAACAACACATGGGTGTAGCTTAACAAGGCTAGAGCGCTACGTTTGGGACGTAGAGGATGTAGGTTCGATTCCTGCTACCCATACAATACTATCGTGTTATGTTCTGGATTATCATTTTTATCATTCTCCTTGTTGATGGTCACTTGGGAGACTGACCGCGCAAGGAGACCTAGTTTCATCGTCTAACTGGATAAGACTATAGCCTACGAAGCTATCAATTGGGGTTCAAGTCCCTATGAAACGACTATTTTGCTAGTTACCCGTACAATAACCCTAATAGCCCATTTCAATCAACCAGCTTTTCTCTTCGGAGGAGGTTGGTTTTTTTTGTACCTATATATAGTAGGCTTACTGCAATTCCTTGGGTAGAATAGTAGCTGCTTCAATTAATACCTGCAAGCGCTGGACAGCTTCTACGTGTTGGGGGCATAATTCTTCTAACAACTCCAAACCAGGTTGATTAAGCCGCTTATTGCGCTCTTGAGGAGAAAGAGTTGGATCTAATTCTAAGACTACCCGCAAATCCTCTTGAATAAGCATTCCTGTCAGTTGATCCATTTCAGGCATTTTTTGGGCAATACAGGTAGAAACCGTCTTTATAACGCTTTCTGCGGTTGCTAAGCCAACTTTAATTTGGTAGTGTTCAGAAACAGACAAACTATCTAAATTGTATTGCTCGGAAAGGCTATTAATATAGATAATTCCTGTATTAATATTTCTAAGGAAATCTTGGCCATATTGATCGAGACAAGCACAGCGCGCTTGCTCTTGTTGGTGGAGAAAATTTTGTGTTTCTGGACGTAATTGAGAAAAAACGCTCGGTTTGCAAGAAGAAAAAAATAAAATTTTTAGCACCAGCAAAAAAAGGAAAGAGCGACTAAAATTCTGCATGAACAAAGGATTGAATGGATTAAAATGGCAGAGCCTACTACTAAAGGTACAAATATTTACTAAAAGGGGGGCTTTCCAAATTCTATGCGCTTCAATAATTGGCTAAATTTCTCATGTTAAGTGAAAACTTTCGCAATTTAATTCTGTTTTAACATTGAAAGCATGGAAATCTAAGAATAATAGTCTAATTTTGTGTCAACAAAGAAGATAAAAGTTGCTTTACAAGAAAGCAAAAATTTTGACAAGAAACTGTAAAAAAATAGAATAGAGAGCCGTTTGAAGCACTCGACAAATTATACTTCTACAACAACATTTACCCCCAAATAGAATTTTGCGGGACGTTAAAACAGCGAGAAGGAAGTTTGTTAAGCACACAAAAAAAAAGCTTGAACTATTTGTAAACAACGCTTCAAAAAACAAGCGACCAACGCCTAGAGAACAATCGTTCATCGACAAAACTCTAACAGTAGTCGAAGGTAATTTGAAGGCGGAACTTTTTGAGCGGCTAATTGTCTTATAGTAAATGTCTACTGAATCGTACAAATAATTTAAAAGCGATTTGTGACAACAGAAATAACGATAATAATTTTTTATTAAAAATACAACTAACTTTAAACACACTAAGAATTATGAAAGGGTCATTCACAAGCTTAAGAAATATACTAGTAATCGTGGCTTTGAGTCTTTTAGCCATTGCAACACAAGCTCAATTGGTTAGTCATCAATCTTTCTCTGAAGAGACGTTCTTAGCATCTGTACAGACGGCTACTCCTAACAAAGGTATTACTAATACAGGTGCCTTGATTATCAGCGAGTACCAAGAAGGAGCTGCGTTAATCAAAGTCGATGGAAAATTTGGTCTAATCAACAGACAAGGATACGAAATCTGCCAACCTATTTATGACGACATTCGCCTATTCAACAACGGCTATGCCGCTGTCAACAAAAATGGTAAATGGACTTTTGTCAACAAGCAAGGTAAGCGCCTTACTCCATTGCGTTACGACTGGGTAGGTGGTTTCAATGAAGGTCTAGCGGCTGTCATGATTGACGGACAATGGGGATTGATCAACGAGCAAGGTTTTGAGGTAGTCGAAACAGCTTACGATGCCATCAAATTAGACCAAGAAGGCAAAATCTGGGTACAGAAAAATAATACCTGGAAAGCCTATGGCAAAAACAACAACCAAAACGGTTCTTTTGCAGAATTGTAGACCAACCTAAGGATTTCACCAACGAATCATAACCAACTTAAGGGCGACTAGTGCTAACCAGGCTAGTCGCCTTTTTTTGTCTATTCAGAAGCAAACACGGCGCTTGTTCTCCTCGCTATTGCTGTTCTTGTTGAAATAGGAAAAAGGAATAAACAGCAGGCAGTACAAAAGCAGCTACCATAATTATTACCACGCTCAACATCGCCCAAGAATTTGGCAACAGTAGTAAAAAAACAATCCCCAACAGCGCTCCACCAATTAACAACCGCCCTGTCAAGCGGTGGGTTTTGCGCCAAACGCTATCCGATTGCAGCGTCCAAGGAGTGCGTACCCCCAAAAAGTGATTGGGGCGAATACTGCCTACATAATTGCCAAACAAAAGCATAAACAGAATAAAACACCCGCCCAACAACAAACCTTTGTCCCAGTAGCTATCTTCTTGAACCAACAAAACGATTACTACACTCAACGAGGCCATAAACAGTTGTAGCACCAAGCGGATACGCTCATACTTGGTACCCATCGCTTGCAGCTCTTCCTTGCGTGCGGCAAAGTAGGGCAACGCCAGCATCAATAAAAAGGTGAATAAGTTTAGTGCGACCACTACACCCAACAACAGTTGCTTGGAGCCATAATTATCGGGCTCGCCCTGAAAATTCCAATGGACAGGTACTATTTCGGGAAGCTGTGGCCAAACCCATAGCAAATAGAGAATAGGAACAAGTACCAAAAGCATAAGAATGCTGTTAGTTTTCAAAAAACGAGTTAGAGTAGCCATAATAATAGGGTTGAGCAACGTGAAAGCAGGAAACAACCACCTGCCTGAAAATTAATCCTGAATATCTCTAAACTGTACTAACCACTGAATCACCTCTTCAAAAACACTCATATTGAGCGAATAAAGCAAATACTGTCCTTGTCGAATAGATGTGACCAAGTTTGCCCGTTTGAGCAAATCTAAATGATGAGAAATACTAGGCTTAGAAATATCAAAGTGCGCGGCAATATCGCCCGCCGTCAAATCACTTTCTTTTAGTAATTCTAGAATAGCACGCCTCGTTGAATCATTCAAGGCCTTAAAAAGCTGGTTCATACTGTAGAGTTGTATATTTAGACAAATATCTAAATGATTAGACAGAAAGTCAAGGTTTAGACAGGAAATTTTCAAATTAAGTTAGAAATTAATAAATAGACCAAGGAATCGCTTCTAAGGAATTGGCAGGAGATGTAGGCGTTTTGGGAAGCGCTTGGAAGACAATTTCAAAGCCCAAACTCTCTTCGTTGAGTTGTTCTTGTTCCAAGTCAAAGAGTTGTCTTACCGTAACTTCGTACCAACCTTTTGCTAAGGCAATGCCTTCTAAGGGTTGTTCGATCAGGGCATCTTCTTCAAATTCGGCGGCATCCATCAATAGGGGATAATTGATTACATGTACGCCTTCCTCGGAGACCAACAACCGCCCTTTGAATTCTTGTATAGAGGACGGGGCTTGCGCTTGATCGACTAAGCGCAGTGTCCATCGGTTGGGAGTTTGAGAGCCCCAAAATAGAAGGTGCCCTTGTTGCATTTGCTGCACTACTCGTTTTTCTAAGGTCTCATAATCAACCTCACCTCCGATAAAACTTTGGTAGGCTTTGGCATTAACCAACCCAATAAAGCAGTCACTGGCCGATATTTCTAAATAGTGTTCCATGTGTTGGGGCGTAGCCTAAAGGCTATTTTGGCTGTTGGCTTGCTCGTGAATTTTTCCGATTAAATCGTACACTTCATTAAAGGGCAAATTGCCCAAGGCTTTTAAGATAACATTGATTTCTTCGTATGACAAATCAAGTTGAATATTCTTTGTTTTCTCCATAATCGAAGGGATCGGTTGAGGGATAAGATCGTGCTTTGCCTTTTATTCTTTGGGCGGTAGCAACTGGAATTGTTTTTGAAAATCTTTGAGCGTGGGGTTCATTTTTAAGAAATGAACGTACTTGTCGCGGTCGGTTTGTGGCAGCATGGGTTTTTGTTTTGGAACAGCGATTTTGGTTTCATCAACAACTACCTTTAGGGTCAAGGTTCTCTTTTGAAATTTCTCCATCAGAAGCTGTTTCAAAGGACTTTCTCTAAAAATAGCATCTTTGGCGCGATTGCTTGCTGTGGTTACTTTTAACCGTCCTGTTTCGGCGTCTTCAATTTCTACCTTAGCATTCTTAAACAGCAGTTGGGTAGAGGGCGATTCTATGGCCTTCCAATATTGCTTCCATAAAATAGCAATGTTTTCTTTAGTAAAAGGCATCGCCTCTTTTTTAGGCGTTAGATCCTCGGCTTGTACCGCGTCTTTAAGGGACGAGAGTAGGCTATTGGCTTTCTTTTTGGCGAATTTTTCGGCAAAGGTAGAGGGCTTGTTGACAGGAATTGGCGCGGGATCATTGTCCGATTTTAACTCGGCAATAGCGGTCGCTTCTTCGGTCGTTGACGCGATATTTTTTATTTCTTCCGCCATTATTTCTTCTGTTATAGGCAATGGTTCTTCCTCAGGAAGCTTCTTTACAGTAGGTTGTTCTTGAACGGGTGCAACAGGTGTAGTTTGATAAACCGCGCGGGGTTCTTCGGCTACTGACGTATTTATTGCGGGTGTTTGGTCAAGTGTTTTTTTTTCAGAAGGAGCCGTATAGACGGCTTCGTGAGCAGGCATAGAACGCTGCATATAGGCCATTCTAATCAAGGCCATTTCTACGTGCAAGCGTTTGTTGCGCGCCATTTTATAGTTGACATCACACTCGTTGGTTAAGCTCAAGGCAGACAAGATCAGCGCTGTTGGTACTAAGCTGGCCTGTTGTTGATAACGGAGTTTGATGGTTTCCCCAACTTCCAATAGGTCTAAGGTACGCGGGTCTTGGCAAACCAATAAGTTGCGTAAATGTTCTGACAGACCATCAATGAAAATATCTCCATCAAAGCCTTTTCTAGAAATTTGATCAAATACTAGGAGCAAACGGCTAGCATCTTCGCTCACCATTGCCTCTATAATCTGAAAATAGTAGTCGTAATCTAGGATATTGAGGTTCTCAATAACATCCTTATAAGTAATGGTATCGCCTGCAAAACTAACAATGCGATCAAAGATAGACAAGGCATCCCGCAGGGCTCCATCGGCCTTTTGGGCAATCACCCGTAGGGCTTCTTCTTCGGCGGCAATACCTTCTTCTTGACAGATTTTTTGTAGATGCGCCGTCATATCGGCTACCTGAATGCGGTTAAAATCAAAGATTTGGCAGCGCGACAAAATCGTAGGAATGATTTTATGCTTTTCAGTCGTTGCCAAAATAAAAATTGCGTAAGATGGGGGCTCCTCCAAGGTTTTCAAAAAGGCATTAAAAGCCTGTTGAGAGAGCATGTGTACCTCATCTATAATATAGATTTTGTACTGGCCTTTTTGCGGGGCAAAACGCACTTGCTCAATGAGCGCACGGATGTGTTCTACACTATTGTTAGAAGCGGCATCCAGCTCCGAAATATTGAGGGAGGCATTTTTATTAAAAGAGCGACAAGATTCGCAGACATCGCAAGGTTCCTTGTCAGGGGTAGGATTAAAGCAGTTGAGAACCTTGGCCAAAATCCGCGCACAGGTGGTTTTGCCAACCCCACGAGGGCCACAAAACAAAAAAGCTTGCGCTAAATGGTCATTTTGAATGGCATTTTTTAGCGTTTGCGAAACGTGTTGTTGTCCAACCACGTCATCAAAACGAATGGGGCGGTATTTTCTGGCGGATACTACAAAATTGCTCATACAACAAAGGTACTAATCTATTGGAGGAGTTGCAAGTTTTGAGCCACATAGCCTACCCCTAAATTTTAGTTTCAAATACGATTAAATTAACGCCTTTTTTGTCAGTAAAGTTTATTTTATGAGACTAATTATTTCAAAAATGACTAGCCACAACAAAATCCCTTGTTTACACGTATAAGTAGGCAACAAACAAAAATAGAGTTTTCCTTTTTATCCATCAATCTTTATGTTAAGAACTATGACTATTTTACAGACGCTATCGGGTTTTTTATTGTTAATTCTAGTTCTTGTGGCTTGTGAAGGCGATGCCAACCCTACAGAGGTGGACCAACAAGACCAAACCAGTAGCTTGGTTGCCCCAGCTCCAGTGCCCGATCCCGCTCCACACCCCGAAGCGCCTCCAATGATCGAACAAGTGTTGGACACTATGCCCGTTGTTACCCGTTCCGAGCGTCCCGTCCGTACCCCTGCGTCCATTTCCTTTGAGGAAACGACCTATACTTATGATACCATACAGCAAGGGGAAGTAGTAGAATACGCCTTTAAGTTCACCAATACAGGCGAGCGCCCCTTGTCTATAAAAGATGTCAAGGGCTCTTGCGGCTGTACCATTGGCAGTTACCCATTTTTGGATATTGCTCCTAACGAAAAGAGTACCATCAAGGCGCGTTTTGATAGCAAAGGCAAAGTTGGCGTGCAGTCTACCACCATTACGGTCTACAGCAATGCCAATCCAAAAGGCGATGTCTTATCGCTAAAAGGGTTTGTTGTTGAACCTAAGAAGGCAACAGAGCAAGAATGAAATACGATTTTTGGATAGGCCAAGTA
The DNA here is from genome assembly GCA_963837355.1 of uncultured Saprospiraceae bacterium. Classification (GTDB taxonomy): domain Bacteria; phylum Bacteroidota; class Bacteroidia; order Chitinophagales; family Saprospiraceae; genus Aureispira. The sequence goes on from CAWIMY010000007.1 coordinate 269,288, forward strand.
GTGGTCTTAGCGCTCTAAAAAGATATAGGAAACGATAAATGACAGTAAGCGAAACAACACAGTGGCTGCGCTCCCGCGCCTATGAATTGGGGTTCTCCTTTGTGGGAATAGCCGAAGCGCGCGAATTGACCACCGAAGCTAGGCGCTTGGAGCAGTGGCTCAATCAAGGGGCACATGGCCAAATGCAGTACATGGAAAATCACTTTGATAAGCGTGTCGATCCTCGTAAATTGGTGGAAGGTGCGCGCTCCGTAGTGACTTTATTATACAATTACCACAATCCTGCTCAACAAAGCGATCCTACCGCGCCAAAATTATCTCAATATGCCTACGGCCAAGATTACCATACTGTTATAAAAAAGAAACTACACCAATTATTCAACGAGTTACAAGCGGAAGTAGGGGAGTTTGTTGGGCGCTGTTTTGTAGACTCGGCCCCCGTTTTGGAGCGCGATTGGGCCAAGCACAGTGGCGTAGGTTGGATTGGTAAAAATAGCTTGTTAATTACCAAAGAGCAGGGGTCTTATTTCTTTTTAGCGGAATTGATTATCGACTTGCCTTTGGTGTATGATGGCCCCATCAAAGACTATTGTGGGCGCTGCACCCGCTGCATTGATGCTTGCCCTACGGGAGCGATTCACCCTGATGGCTACATCGTGGACGGCAGCAAGTGTATTTCTTATTTTACCATTGAATTAAAAGACGCGTTGCCCGCTGAAATGCAAGGCCAATTTGACAACTGGATGTTTGGTTGTGATGTCTGCCAAGAGGTCTGCCCTTGGAACCGTTTTTCTAAACCCCACGCTGAGCCTGCCTTTGAGCCGCATCCCGATTTGCTTGATATGAGCGCGCGCGATTGGCAAGAAATTACCCGCGAGGTGTTCCAAAAGGTATTTAAGAAATCGGCCGTCAAGCGGACAAAATACGAGGGCTTGCAGCGGAATATTGCTTTTTTGCAGGATGGGGAAGCGCTGTAGCCATCGTGTTGTTAGCTCCTGCCGCCTATATGATCACGTACAAAAAAAGCCAGCTAGACACAAAGGTCTAACTGGCGGACTTAGCAAAAAAAAATAATTATTACTTCTTTATAACTTTAGTCGTATAGTTTCCTGTGTTGGAAGAGATTTCTAACAAGTATAGACCTGTAGGGGCATCTATCCGTAAGCTAAGGTGTTGTTGCGTGTTGTATTGCTGGTCGTGGAGAAGTTGGCCTGTTACGGTAAACAAGCGTACGTGTACATTTTCTTGCATTTTAGAAAAGGTAATATTTACCAATTCCGTAGTAGGGTTAGGATAAACCAACACATCCGTTTCCTCTAGCCATTGCTTATTTATGGTCGTAAACGTAAAATTGATACAAGAAGAGGTACTAGAACAATTACCTTGAGTAATGGCTACCGCATAATCGCCGTTTCCACTAGGGGTGAACGAAGCGCTGGTAGCTCCTACAATCGGTGTCAAAAGACCTCCTGCACAGTCCAACCATTGATAACTAGTAGCATTAGTCGCATTGGAAAATAAGCTATTGCCAGCAGTGGTAATGGTGGTATCAATAGTGTTGATGGTCAAATTAAGGGTGACGATAGAATCACACCCCGCAGCATTGGTCAAGGTCGCAGTAGCAGAATTGTTAGAACTGGTGTACGTCATACCGTCAATCCAAGTATAGCTGTTACAAGCTGTTTGAACATCTGTGCTAGCAGAAGGCGTGTTGATGGTCAAATTAAGGGTGACGATAGAATCACACCCCGCAGCATTGGTCAAGGTCGCAGTAGCAGAATTGTTAGAACTGGTATACGTCATACCGTCAATCCAAGTATAGCTGTTACAAGCCGTTTGAACATCTGTGCTAGCAGAAGGCGTGTTGATGGTCAAATTAAGGGTGACGATAGAATCACACCCCGCAGCATTGGTCAAGGTCGTCGTAGCAGAATTGTTAGAACTGGTGTACGTCATCCCATCAATCCAAGTATAGCTGTTACAAGCTGTTTGAACATCTGTGCTAGCAGAAGGCGTGTTGATGGTCAAATTAAGGGTGACGATAGAATCACACCCCGCAGCATTGGTCAAGGTCGCAGTAGCAGAATTGTTAGAACTGGTGTACGTCATACCATCAATCCAAGTATAGCTGTTACAAGCCGTTTGAACATCTGTGCTAGCAGAAGGCGTGTTGATGGTCAAATTAAGGGTGACGATAGAATCACACCCCGCAATATTGGTCAAGGTCGTAGTAGCAGAATTGTTAGAACTGGTATACGTCATACCGTCAATCCAAGTATAGCTGTTACAAGCCGTTTGAACATCTGTGCTAGCAGAAGGCGTGTTGATGGTCAAATTAAGGGTGACGATAGAATCACACCCCGCAGCATTGGTCAAGGTCGCAGTAGCAGAATTGTTAGAACTGGTATACGTCATACCGTCAATCCAAGTATAGCTGTTACAAGCCGTTTGAACATCTGTGCTAGCAGAAGGCGTGTTGATGGTTAAATTAAGGGTGACGATAGAATCACACCCCGCAACATTGGTCAAGGTCGTCGTAGCGGAATTGTTAGAACTGGTGTACGTGTTGCCATCAATCCAAGTATAGCTGTTACAAGCCGTTTGAACATCTGTGCTAGCAGAAGGCGTGTTGATGGTCAAATTAAGGGTGACGATAGAATCACACCCCGCAGCATTGGTCAAGGTCGTCGTAGCGGAATTGTTAGAACTGGTGTACGTCATTGCCATCAATCCAAGTATAGCTGTTACAAGCCGTTTGAACATCTGTACCGATCGTGTACTGTAGAGTAATGTCCCAAGCATCGGTAATTACAAAAGGGCTTCTAGATAGGATCAAGTTGTAAGTGCCTGTAGTATAGGTATTGGCTGCCAACACCAAAGAATCGGTTGTAGAAAGCACCGTGCCATTCAATTCCCAAGAAGGGCTAAAATAGTCAAGGCTGTTGAAGCCATTGATTTGCTCCAAGTCTTCCACGGATTGTACGTTTACTCCCGTGGTGCGGATAGTGCCAAAAGCCTGAAGGGTATTCCCATTCCCAGAAATATCTTTTACCAAGGTCAAATTATCTCCACAATTGTTATTCATAGGATAATAGCCCATCAAATTACTGCGCTTAGGGTGGTTGCTTTGGATGGTTCTACTTCTTAGTAAAGCCACTTCACTCGAATCCAAGACTTCATTCCAAACCGACACCTCAGTTAGTTTTCCCTCTAAGAAATTCCCCGTGGTCAACCCACTGTCAAACTCTTGTCCTATGGAATAGCGCGTAGTAGCGCTACTAGTCTGAGGGGTAAAAAATGTCTCTTCTACGACCCCATCAATATAAATCTTGGTTTCGTTAGTAGATTCATTGTACGTGTAGCCTATATGGTGCCATTGCCCATCCGTAATCACCGTATTGCTGTAGCTAGAACTGGTGCCATCAAAGATGCCTACTTGTCCTGTCGTTCCTATTTGAAGATTACAAATATTGCCTCCAGTACTGGTATTCATAGCAAAGAGCATTTGAGTACTAGACACGGTGGTAGACTTTTTGAGCCACATAAATACCGAGCGGTTGCTTGCAGCCAAGGTATCGGCCAGTACATCGGCATTCATCCAAGTATTATCAGACGCATCAAAGGTAGCTGTCGCGACATAATTGGTCGTGGCTTGGTAGCTCAGCGCACTGGGGGTACAAATAAGGGTGTCATTTAGGGCAGTTTGAGAAAGTGCTACGTCTCCATCACAGGCTCCTGGGGGAGAGATACTGTTGCGCAAAAAGCCGAAGACGTAGCGTTGATTGGTCGCAAAAGCGTTACAGGTAGGGTGGCGAGGAGAGAATTCTGTTAGTGTCCAAATAGTATCATTGCTTGGACTGATGTGAATGTCTTCTAGCCCTGGGGGCAGGGTAAAAACCGCATAATTATTATCAATAGTAATGGGTTGATTTTGCACGGTATTAGCCCCGAAATCGTATGTAAAGGCATACAGCTTACTGTCATTGTCGTAGCCAAAACTAGTCGAGACCCAAACATCTTTTTTGGTAGGATCATCAACATTTGTCGCCACCGCAATACCTTGCATTTTACCGAATAAGCCATTATAAAAAGGAGTGGTGCGGTCTACTTGACCAGGATTATACCAGAGCAGTCTATTAGAAGCGGTATTGCTACAATTGGTTGGCCCACAGTTCTGAAAACTACCCACTACCAGCTGTTGATCCGTCCAGTCATAAGAGACAAACGAGGGATTGATCGGCAAACTGTCTGTAGCAGAAGGAGCCATCTTTAGAAGATATGCATAGTCATAATAATCGTTTAAATGTTGGCTGGGAACTTCTTTGATATCATTTAAAGGAAAGGCATACATGGCATCCGTCGCTCCACGGGAGTCGGGGGCATAAAGTGTGTCATTCTTGATAAACAACCCACCTGCATGCATGTCGTAGAAGGTGTTGTAATTCTCATCGACTAATAAAACATGGCGGTAACGAATGTTATCCATATCGGTAATATCGACAAAAGAAACCCTAGAGCCACGATTTCTATAATCTGCGTTTTGGCTATTACAAGGAAAGGAATAATCGTAGTTGCGACCGTACCAAGAGACCACAGAAAATTGCTTGCAGCCAGCATCATAATTGGCAATGCCCTGTGGCCGCCAACGCACCGTCTCATTGTCTGCCGTATTCCAAGTATATCCTACAACCGCTGGATCTACAGTATTAAGCTGTGCAGAGGTTAGTTTGGTTGCCGTCCTGTTGAGGTTGAGGTTACACAGAGAAACCACTGCAAAAGTATCGGGATTCTGTGCGCTAATTTGTGGGTTCCAACTCAGAAGAAACAGCGATAAGAGTAGGAGCGTCTTACTAAGTCGGTAAAAATAGTGTACCATGATTGTTTGAAATTTTGTAATAATTAATAAAGAAATAGCCTTGCTAGTGACCGACACAAGAATAGAGGGATTGGAGGAAAATTGAAAATTTATGTTCTCAACCCCCTTTTTTTTGTTCTAGAAATAAAAACGGAGCGCTACTAAATTCTTCTTTTTTTTAATATCTTGTTGGCATTCTGTTTATCCAATCTTTAACGCATGCATAGATTTAAATTTTATAGAAATATAGTACTGTTTGTTGGTTTATGTTGGTGCTGTCCTCTTGGAGCCAGCGCGCAAAACTTGGCGTTGCAGAGGCCTTCAGCGGCGAGCGCAAACGGATACGGCAGCGGTACAGCGGTATGTAGCGTTCGCGGAAGCGCATCTTGAAAAAAACAAAGACAGTGTCTTGTTTTACCAACAAAAAGCTTTGGACGCGGCGCACTCTACGGGGGCTATCAATGGGCATACGGGGGCGTTAAGCAGCTGGCTAGATTGTCGGTACAAAAGAGAGGTGATTTTGAGCTTCACCAACAAAGTTTTGAGCAGTTATTGACCTTTAGTCAGCGTCTCCAAAATGATAGTTTACAGGCAATCAGCTTGTACGGACTAGCGGTCGGGCAGCACACGTTAGGAGCGCATAGGGCTGCTTTAGAGCAATTGGAGCAACTGACCCAATTGTTGCAGGGTGCCAATCTTTCTGCGCAACAAGTCGCCACCATTCTTTTACTGCGGGCAGAATTGCACAATGCCTTACAAGAACATGCGTTGGCGATTCAATACTACGGGGAGGTCTTAGAGTTGAGTGCCCGCCATGAACTGTTTGATAAGAAAGCGACTAGTTTGCACGGTTTAAAGCAATTGCATCAAGATCAAGGAAATATACAGCAAGCACTCCGTTATGCGCAGGAGGGCATGGAGGCCAGCCTAGCCACCGAGCAATTGCCCAGAATCGCCTATGCTCACTTAGATTTAGGAACAATTTATTTTGAGAATCAAAGCAACAGTACCCAAGATGGAAAGAGATTACCTAGCGCTGGCCAAACAGGAATTCGAAGCGGCCTTAGAAAAGGGAAAAGAAAGTCAATACACCCCTGTAGTGGGGTTAGCCTACTTCAATTTAGCTATTTGGTACCAAGAACAAGGTGATTTAGAGCAGGCAGCGGACTATTTGCAGCAGGCCTTGCTACTTTTTGAGCAGGTGCAAGACGAAGGAAATGAGTTGCGTGCCTTGATGCAGTTGGCGAAATTAAGCCGACAATTGGCGGAGCGCTTAGAGCTTCCTAGTACAATGGATAATAAAGCCTATTTGCAACAAGTAGTACAGTATGGGAGCAGGGCGTATGAAGAAAGCAAACGCTTGGGAGTAATGGACGTGCAGCTAGACGCGGGGCAGTTATTGGCCTCCACACAAGCAGAATTGGGGAATTTTAAAGCGGCCTACCACTATTTAAAAGCGTATCATACCATGAGCGATTCCTTACTCGATGCTGAAAAAATAAAAATCATCGAAGAGACCGAAGCGCGGTTTCAGAATGAGAAAAAAGAACTGCAAATCAAATTGCTGGAAGAGGAAAACGCCACCCGTCAAGTTTGGTTGTACAGCACCGCCATTGGTTTACTGTTGGCGTTGTTGCTGGTAGTGGTGTTCTTTCGGTTGTTCCAACAAAAGCAAAAAGCCAACGCCCAATTGGCCGCAAAAAATGAGCTGATTGGAGAACAAAAAAACTTATTAGAACAGCGCCACGAGGAAAAAGAACTGCTCTTAAAGGAAATCCACCACCGCGTCAAAAATAACCTTCAAGTTATTTCTAGTTTATTGGAACTACAACATAAAAACATCAACGATGCAGCGGCTTCTCTAGTGGTAGAGGATGGGCAAAGTCGTATTCGTTCGATGGCGCTTATCCACCAAAAATTATATCAAAATGAAAACCTCCGCACCGTCAATTGGCATTCCTATACCGATCAATTGATACAACAAACACTAAGCGCCATGTCGCAAACGCCCTTCCATTATACGTTGGCTATAGATCCTAGTATAGAATTAGATATTGATACCGCCATTCCTTTGGGATTGATTATGAATGAGTTGCTAACTAATGCTTGTAAATATGCCTTTACGGGTAGCGGCAACGGCACCCTCCAAGTAGGATTGCAACACGTGGGAGAGGGGACGTACTGTCTTCAAGTAGAGGACAATGGCCCTGGGCTGCCCGCTGGATTTGAGTGGAGAAAAGCCCGCAGTTTGGGGTTGCGCTTGGTACGCCGCCTGAGCAAACAGTTATTTGGAAAAGCCACGTATGCGTACAACAATGGGAGCCAATTTAGCATTGAATTTAAAGACACTACTACCCGTAAATCTATAGCGTAATCAAAACGATCATGGCAACACTCAAAATACTAGTCGTAGAGGATGAAATTATTATTGCAGATGATATTTGCGATGCCCTGGAGGAGCTGGGCTATGACGTGCTAGAACCTGCTATTAGTTACACGGAAGCGGTGGAGCGTCTAGAGGCCGAAAAACCTGATTTTGCCCTGTTAGACATCCAGTTGGCAGGCCGCCGAGACGGCATTGACTTGGCTTGGAAAATTGTAGAGACGTATAAAATTCCTTTCCTATTTTTGACCTCTAATGCAGATGCCGCGACTTTAGAGCGCGCAAAAAAAGTTAATCCCAGCGCTTATCTGCTCAAACCTTTCAACAAAAATGACCTTTACACCAGTATAGAAATTGCTTTGTACAATTACAGTACAGGTAATAGGGCTCAAGTAAAAGACACCGCTCCCGCTAATTCCGAAGAAGGCTTTGTAGCGAAGGACACTTTTTTTATTAAAAATAACCAACAATACATTAAGATAAAACTGCAAGACTTGCTCTATTTGAAGAGCGAACACGTTTATGTGAAATTGGTGATGTTGGATGGAAGTAGCCACTTAATTCGCGCGGGACTGACCCAATTTTTAACGACGTTGCCGACCTATTTTTTCAGAATTCACCGAAGTTATGCCATTAATAGCCAACATATTGACTCTATTGGTTTTGTACACGTCACGGTACTAGGGCAGGAGTTGCCGTTTGGAAAAGGCTATCGAGCGGCTCTTTTGGAAAAGATCGCTATTCTGTAGAAAAGAAACACAGGCGTCTGTTGAGCTAATTCCCTAATCCTGTTGAATAAGACAATTGGGTCGGGACTTCTTTACGGATTCTATTTCCTCTTACCTGTTGTATCTTTAACGCAGTGAGTTGGGGCACAGACGTGGGCGTTGTATTAAACTTCTAAAACAAGTTCCCTATCAACGCCGCGCTTTCTCCAAAATCAAAGGCAACACACAAGCCAGCAGTTCCTGCTCCGAAATCGTTGTCCGCTCCGTATAAATCAAAAAATCAGGGGCAAAGCCGCGATCTTGGTCGCGAAATTCAATGCGAACGTCTGGAGATGGCAAGTCGTTGCCGTAGAGAATACTTTGGGTTGGAAACTGGTTACAATTATCGACAACAACTATTCGTGCGGCATCGGCGGCTTTGGCTGTCAATACATAGTCGGCTTGGTGACGGATCGTGGTAATACCAACGCTGAAATCCTCGAACGGAATGTCGCGCGCTAGCAAGACTTGAATATCGGGAAAAGGAACGTGGGTGGAAATTGTTACCGTGGATTGACTGGCACCGCCATCACGGTTGTCAGTTGGGACATAAACGCCTTGCTGCGCGTAAGCCTCAGTAGCTAGTAGGGCAAACAATAGTAGTAAAAAAGAACGGAAAGACATAGCATAGCAATTTAGAGAAGATTATAGTTGGAACGCAAGATTAAACACTACAACTATTTGACCAAAGAAATAAAAAGAGCCCCCTTTGCGCTGCAACAAATTAAAGAATAATGCTGTTGAGAAAATAATGCACCACTTCCCAATTTATCAAAAATATAAGTATTATGAGAACATTTATTTTTAGTTTAACGACGCTATTATTAGTAGCCTGTAACAACAAGGAAAAAAACAACGGTGACCAGCCGAAAGAAACCCCTTCAGCAACCATTTCTCTAGAGGAGCGTATCGCCTATGAGGCCGATAGTAGTATTAAAGTAGTTTACCAGATTGATGTCAACAGCGATAACAAGCACGGCAGCTACAAAGAATACAATGTCTCCCAGCAGGAAGATGGCAGTCTTGGTGGAGCAATCTTAATGGTAGAGCGCGAATACCAGCAGGGTAAGATAACAGGAACTGAAAAATTATATTATCCCGATGGTCAAGTAGATGCCATTATTACCTATGAAAACGGTATCAATCACGGGCCTTTCAAGTATTTTTACCCCAACGGACAACTCAAGCAAAATGGAGAATATGTTGAGGGTAAAATCGAAGGTACTCTACGCGGGTTTTACATGGACGGTACACCAAAAGAAGAAGTTGCTCATCAAGAAGGGGTCACCCAAGGTGCCATTCAAGGAATACAATGAAAACGGCAGTATCAAAGCAGAGGGTAGTTTCACAACCAAAGGCGACGAAGAAAATCTAGAACACGGCTTGCTCAAACTCTACGATGAAAACGGAGAATTGAACAAGAAGATGGTTTGTAAATCGGGGCAATGCTGTACCACTTGGACGTTGGCCCAAGGTAAGATGAAACCTAGTAGTGGCCTTTGTGATGCCATTATCCAAGAGTTCGGCGAAGACGAATCGTAACAAAATCGTCAAAAGAGCAGCAAAGTAAGGCTGGAGTTCGTTTCCTTGAAGAGGCGTTCCAACTAAAACAAATCGAAGGGCGTCTATTTAATAGACTCCCTTTTTGGGTTGCTTCCACTTCAGGGGGGGGCACTCTTCCTCTAAAATGTTGCTCTATCGCGCTATAACTTATACACCATTTAACAGCTTAAAACACGACCGCCTTGAAGGAATGACGAGAACGGTAAGAAAGAAGCTGAAATTATTTCTTAATTTTAGACCTTACTTTGCTCCAGTAGCAAGGCACGTTGGTGTATTTTACCACAAAAAAACTTTGTCGAGCCACTCTATTTGACAAAGGATAGCAATAAATAGCGCTTGTTTATGAAATATTGTTTAGTAATCTTGGGCCTATTAGGGGCGGTATCTGCTTGGAGCCAAATCGGTGGCAACAGCACGTATGAATTTTTGAGAATCCCCAATGCCGCGCGGATAACCGCGTTAGGAGGGAGCGCCATCGCTGTGCGCGATGCAGATTTAAGCTTGGCTTATCACAATCCTGCGGCGCTGAATCCCGCGATGCACCGCCAAATTGTGCTCAATCAAAGCGTCTATATGGGCGGGATTACGCACGGTTATTTGGCCTATGGGCACCAGATCAAAAGCTCTAAACTGCCTTTGACCCTACACGCGGGCTTGCAGTACATTAGCTATGGAGACTTTCAAAATACAGATGTAACAGGCATGGAAATGGGCACTACGAGCGCTGCTGAATACGCTATCAATATCGGAAGTGGTTTGCAGGTGAGTAAATTTTTGTCCTTGGGGCTCAATGCCAAGACGATTTTGTCCTATTTGGGGCCTTATAACTCTACAGGAATGGCTTTTGATGCGGCGGCGATGTTTTCGGATACGGCTAGAGATTTGAGCTTGTCATTGGTTTTTAAGAATATGGGAACGCAGTTTTCTACTTATAACCGCGATGGGAATAGCGAGCCGCTGCCTTTTGATTTTCAAGTGGGCTTTGCGCACAAATTGAAATACATCCCCTTGCGCTTTTCGGTCATTGTCCACAACATCCAACGCTGGGGAATTGTCTACGATGATCCTAATAACCAAGACCAGCAGCTGCTCATTAGCAACGGCGAAACGCCTTCGGAGAACAATGCAGGCAAGGTAGTGGACGATATATTTAGGCACTTTATTTTTAATTTAGAGTTGTTATTTGGTAAGAAGGGCAAACCCGAGGTTTTTCGAGTAGCCGCAGGATACAACCACATGCGTCGGGGAGAATTGGGCATTTCCAACCTCAACAATTTATCGGGGTTTTCTTTTGGCTGCGCCTTACGGATTAAGCAATTTCAGTTGGATTATGGCTTCGGTAGTTATCATGTAGCGGGCGCCGCCCACCACTTTGGCTTGTCGATCAACTTGGATCAATTGTTACTAAACGGACGGAAGAAGCGGTAAGCTTTTTGGAGGTTGATTGTCAGTTTATTATAAAAAGTAACCCTGTGTTAAAACAGGAAATAATATACCGTAATGCCCTTGTTCTTTCTAAGAGAGCAGGGGCATTTTTGAGTGTAAGAAGGTCGCTTTTTCAGAAAGCTCTACTTTATTGGTTACAACAACCGTACAAATTTGGATAGGATTTAATAAATGTGTACCTTTGCAGGCACTTTAGAGTGTCCGTTAGCCTTTGGCAAATGGATGGTCGAAGTGAAACAAACAATATTTTTTAACCCTTTAAAAAACAAGCATTTTCTACTATGGAGAATCTTGAGACAGAAAACAACGAGGAAAACGTTGTTGAAAACACTAATACAGTAGAACCTACCCAAGAAGTAGTAGCTACTGAAGAGCAGCCTACTGCACACGACGATTTTGACTGGAGCAAAGGTTCAAAAGGTAACTTGAACTACGAAGATAGCGTAATCGAAGAATATGAGAGCATGTACGAAAGTACATTGAGCTCCATCAAAGAATTTGAAATCGTTGCTGGTAGAGTCGTATTTATTACTGCTAGCGACGTAGTACTTGATTTGAACAGCAAGTCAGATGGTTTGGTTTCTCGGACAGAGTTCCGCGACATGCCTGATTTGGCGGTTGGTGACGTTGTAGAAGTATACGTCGAAACACAAGAAGACAAACGCGGACAATTGGTCTTGTCTCGCCGCAAAGCTAAATTACTATCGGCTTGGGCCAACATCGTTGCTTCTTTCGAAGGAGGTACCGTGGTTACAGGTACGGTAATTAGTAAAACCAAAGGTGGTTTGATCGTTGATATTGACGGTTTAGAAACTTTCCTACCTGGTTCACAGATTGATATTCGCCCGATTATTGACTATGATGCTTACGTTGGTAAAACAATGGAATTCAAAGTCGTGAAGATCAACGAATCTATCAAAAACGCCGTTGTCTCGCACAAAGCATTGATCGAAAGTGATTTGGAAGAGCAGCGTCAAGCAATCATCTCCAAACTAGAAAAAGGACAAGTATTAGAAGGTACCGTCAAAAACTTGACAGACTTTGGTGCGTTCTTGGACTTGGGTGGTGTTGATGGTTTATTGTACATTACTGATATTTCTTGGGGACGTATTAAGCACCCTAGCGATGTATTAGAAAATGGTCAGAAATTGAACGTTGTTGTATTAGATTTTAACGACGACAAAAAACGTATCTCTTTGGGTCTTAAGCAATTACAACCCCATCCATGGGATGTATTGGCAGAGGAAATCCAGCCTGGTTCTGTCGTGAAAGGTAGAATCGTGAACATCGAGGATTACGGTGCTTTCTTGGAAGTAACGCCTGGTGTAGAAGGTTTGATCCACGTTTCTGAAGTATCTTGGAGCAGCCAACCGATCAACTCTCGCGAATTCTTCAAAGAAGGACAAGAGTACGAATCTAAAGTTGTTACTATTGACCGCGAAGACCGCAAAATGTCTTTGAGTTTGAGAAAACTACAGGAAGATCCTTGGACGCAAATCGAAGAGAAATACCCCAAAGACTCTCACCACAAAGGCGAAGTTAAAAACTTGACTCCCTATGGTGTATTCATCGAATTGGAAGAAGGTATTGGTGGTATGATCCACATTTCTGATCTGTCTTGGACAAAACGTTTTGCCCACCCTGCGGAGTTTACCAAAGTAGGAGAAACACTAGACGTTATTATCTTGGACATCGACAAAGACAGCCGTAAATTGTCTTTGGGTCACAAACAGTTGGAAGAAAACCCATGGGACACGTTTGCTGATGTTTTCCCTGAAGGTTCTACCCACGAAGCCACTATCTTGCGCCGCGATGACCGTGGAGCAATCGTCTTGTTGCCTTACGGTCTAGAAGCATTTGCTCCTATCCGTCACATCAAGAAAGAAGATGGCAGTTTGGCCGAAGTAGATGAGCAATTGATCTTTAAAGTGATTGAGTTCAACCGCGACGACAAACGTATCTTAGTTTCTCACTCTCGTTTCTACTCTGATTCTAAGCGCAGCGAAGCTCAAGCAGAGAAAGACTCACAAAGAGCCGACAAGCAAGCCGCTAAACAAGCAGTGAAGCAAGTAAACTCTAACAACGAGAAGAGTACCTTTGGTGATTTAAGTGCTTTCTCTCAATTGAAAGAGCAGTTGAAAAACGAAGAGCAAGGAGAAGACAGCGATGATTCTACCGATGATTCTGAAGAATAAGAGATTTTTTTCTTGCCTTTAGAGCATTAATAGTATAGCTATAAAAGAGCTGCAACATTGTTGCAGCTCTTTTTTTGTGCCTAATGTCCTCAAAAGTCTAAAAAAACGTACTTGAGAAAGAAAAGAAACCTCTTTTAGTGCTACTTGGGGGCTATATCCCCTGTTAGGCATCCGCAAAAAAGAGACGGAATAATTATTGTAATAAATTATAAAAACCAAAAATTCAACCACTAAATAGCAACTAGTAATCACCTTACTGTTAACCAATACCAACCAACTATGAAATTTTTTCCGTTATGCTTATTAGGAACCTTGCTGTTCCTCTTATCCGCTTGTGCCAAACCTGCTCCAAAAGAGTGCCGAAGCTTTATTTTAGGAACCTATGAGGCGCGTTTTGCCCTCCAACTTATTCTAGAAGCGGGAACCAACCAAGACGAGGTTTTAGTAATCTATCAGATGTACCGAGAAATTGATGGAGAACGGTACAAGGGAACGGCTAAGGCAACAATGAGTCAGGACTGTAGTGGTGTTCGATTACAACCGCAAGTGGTAGAGGGCATCCAAGTGTCAGGAGGATTCGATATTCTTGATCCTAACGATCTATATATGGAGGGAAACCTAAGTCTTAACTACCGCAGCGTCAAGGTTCGACTGCACAAACAGTAGTCTTGCCACTATTCTATAAACTATCAGTTCATCACTGCAACCCCATTTATGTATGAATGTTCAACACTTATTACTCGCCTTGAGTAGTGCCTTAGTTTTTGTTGCTTGTGAACCCAAAGAAACATTCAGTTGTAGAGCCGATTACAACTACTTTCTCGATCAACGCAGGTAAGCAATAAGTGATCCACGCTCTATTTATTTAGAGCGCTACTACCTAGAAAGAATCGGAACAATTATTGTAAGGATTCTGTCAGAGCAAACGCAGCAGAGCTAGAGCACTCGCTTTTGTTTGGTTTTATTTTAATTCATTTTAACCAACACAATCATGAAGTTTCAATTGTTATTGATGGCGCTATTTAGCGCATTGCTATTTACTGCTTGCCAACCCGAAGAAGAAATCAACTGTAGAGAAGGCGTTATCGCCGTTTATGAAGGCAGTGATGGATTTGGTGGCACGATCAGCATCGATGCTAAGGAAGGAGCAGGCGAAAAAGGGCTTATCTTGGTCTTTACACAAGACAACCCCAATACAGGCACTAACGCACAGACCTTAACAGGAGATTTGAATGAGAACTGTAGTGTTATTGACGATTCCCAACACAAATGGTTGGACAATCTCAAACCAGCGGAAGTTTGGTAGTAAGCGACGATAAATTGACAGGAACAGTAACGATTAATAGTACGACTTTGCCCATCAGTTTGAATAAGAAATAAGATAGGTATCTAGATGCCTTCAGTGCGAGACGCTCTCTACAGGGGATGTCTCGTTTTTGTTGGTGAAAAAAGGAATAGTTTGGGGCACGAATAGCGCTGCCAACATAACAAAGCAGCTGTTTCCGCAAGGAAACAGCTGCTCTTGTATGCTATAGGCTTTTTATAAGGAGGTAGTTAAGCTCCAATAATATTTTCGTACTTGACCATTTTCTCTTTGCCATCTTTTCTATCAGTCGAAAAAGAACCCTCGGTTGGGCTCAATTTTTTATAATGAAAGTCGTTGCCTAAAGAATTGACAGGGGTTTGTAGATGCTGGGCTTCGCCTTCCTTCCAACGCTTTTTCTCGCCTGTCATTTTATAAACATCCAAACCGCCATACCCTTGTGGCTTCTCAGAGCTAAAATAGAGCTCATTGGCTTGCTGGTAATAATAAGGTGTAATATCATCGCCTTCGCCATTAATCCGCGTTCCTAGGTTAAAAGAACGGGTAAAATTGCCATCGGTTGTTTTGATCGAATACCAAATGTCGTAACCACCTTGGGTACCTGGAAGGGTAGAGGCAAAGTATAAAATTTCTTGTCCTTGCTCCGTCATGCCCAAGGTTGGGTGGGTACTAGAATAACCAACTCGATTGACGTTAGGGCCTAGTTTACGGATGTCAATAATTTCCCCGTTTTGCGCCAAGCGGCCTGTAAAAATATTATGCTCCGCTTGACCAATCTCTTGCTGGGCAAAATAAACAGTCTCTCCATCAGGAGCAATGTAAGGGGAGGAGCTGTTAAAAATAGGATTACCAACGGCACCGCGCAACAGTTCAATCCGATTGTCAGGATAGATTTTTTTGATGCAAGTCCCCTGTGGTGTTTGGCATTCAATCAAGCCTACACCGTAGCGACTCATCTTAGTAATGGCTCGGTAGATCACCGCTTCCTCGCCTTCTTTATCGTTTTCAAAATAACCGAGCGACCAGTTAGAGGTCTTTTCGCGTTCGTTCAAGATTTTTTGACAGGTTTGCAAGTGCTTTTGAGCAAGGGCCACGTAATCGTTGTCTGTTTCGCTGCCGTGGTTATTCAGGTAGGACTGAAAATGCTGGCTGGCCAAAATATACTCTCCTCGATATTTCATTGCCAAGGCAAATTCGTACTGAATCAACGGGTAATTTTTGGACTTTTGAAGCAATGGCTGCAAAGCATTTTGACTGACTTCATATTCCTTAGCTGCTAAGGCCGTTTTGCCTAAGCGGTAAGTATCATCCGTCGTGAAGCGTTTGCGCATATCTTTGAGCGCGGCATAATAGGGATAAGCTTCTTGATAAAGCCCATCGTTATACAGGTCTTCTGCTTCTTGCAGAACGACCCGAATAGGTTGTTGTTTGATGCTGACGACATCTACCGTAGCGGGCTGCGCCAAAGCGATCTGACAACAAAACAAACTTAGTAGAATTATTAATTTCATTAGTTAAAATGCTAGTGAGAAAATCTAAATTTAGGTATCTAATAAAAAAACAAACAGCTCTTTGGGACCATGAGCACCATTGACTAACGTTTTTTCGATGTCAGCGGTACGGCTATTGGTCGAGGTAAAACAAAGCAGGGAAGGCCACTCTGTCAGACGAGCAGTTTGTAAACTTAAAATTTCTTTGAGGTGGTAAACGAGTTGGTTTGGGGTTGCTAAGACCAAATGTACAGGAGGTACGATAGACAAACTTCGTCCAGAGGCGGTATTGCTACTCAGTAAAACGGTGCCTGTTCGCGCGATGAGCGCTTCGCAAGTGGTAATACTGGCTGGCACACGAAGCGGATCTTCTACCGATTCCTTCAAGGGCAGCTTTTGTTGAGCAAGTAGTTGATGCAGGCTTTCTTCCTTGCAGTGGATGGCTGGCCATTGGCGATGCTCGGCCAAACTACGTAATTGGCTGCCCAATTCTTGTACAGAATTACAATAGACAAAACGGCCTCCATTAGCAGAAAACTGCTCGGCAAACACTACTTCTAAGGCATCTTCGGCCTCGTGAAACAGCCCACCTGTCAGTGCGTTGGGATAAGGCAATGGCTCAGAGGGGTCAGCTTGTTTTCTTAATCGATCTAGTATGCGGTCTCTAGCAGAATCCACGTGTTATTTTTCTATTAAATAATCTGGCCTAGTGGGTATTAGTTAACTCAACGACAAATAGTTGAATTATAAAAAGCCCAATGGCCGTTGAAAACACAAGATATTAATTTTGTACCGCTTGCAAGGATTTTACACAAAAAAAAGCCCGAACGAATGTCATCGCTCGGGCTAGTATTTTTATATTAAGTAGGCAAACAAAAGTAACCGTTTTTTGGTGCGAAAAATTTTGTGTGACTACTTAAGTAGTGCGTTTAGTGGTTCTCATCTGGCAAGTCGTCAGGATCTAACAAGGTATCTACCCCGTTATTCTCTCCAGCTGCCTTTTCGCCACTTTGCTCATCTGGAACATCGTCGTAGACGCGTTTGCCAATCAAATGCTCTACATCGGCGCGCAAAAGTACTTCTTTGTTCAACAACTCATTGGCAAGCAATTCTAATTCCTTACGTTTTTCTTTGAGCAACTGCAAGGCGCGGTTGTACTGTTGGTCGATCAACTTACGAATTTCTTGGTCAATCAACTCTGCGGTAGCCTCTGAATAGGGCTTGGCAAACTGATTGTTTTTCATCATTTCGTAGTAAGAAACGTTTCCAATCTTATCGTTCATCCCGTAAATCATCACCAAGTTGTAAGCATGTTGCGTAACGCGATCTAAGTCATTTTGCGCACCCGTAGAAACCTGCCCGAAGATGATTTCCTCTGCGGCACGTCCTGCCAACAACCCACACATTTGGTCGAGTAAATGCTGACGGGGGACAATGTGCTTCTCTTTGGGCAAATATTGGGCATAACCCAAGGCCGATAATCCACGAGGGACAATCGTCACTTTGACCAATGGATAAGCGTGTTCTAAGAACCAACCACTAATGGCATGACCCGACTCGTGGTAAGCAATAACGCGTTTTTCTTCTGGAGAAATGAGTTTGTTTTTCTTTTCTAAACCACCAATCACCCGATCAATGGCTTTGTTAAAGTCTATCATTTCTACTTCCGACTTATCATAGCGTGCCGCAATCAAGGCCGCTTCGTTACAGATATTGGCGATTTCAGCTCCTGCAAAACCAGGTGTCTGCATAGCCAAAGTTTTGGCATCTACATTATCGCTAATACGGATAGGTTTCAAGTGTACTTTGAAGATTTGCTCTCTACCGACCAAGTCAGGTTTTCCAATACCAATCTGGCGATCAAAACGCCCTGGGCGTAATAAAGCGGTATCTAAAATATCGGGGCGGTTGGTAGCGGCGACTAAGATAACGCCTTTGTCGGTACTAAAACCATCCATTTCCACCAACAACTGGTTCAAGGTATTTTCGCGCTCGTCATTGCCTTGCATCGAGTTGCGTCCTCTAGCACGGCCGATGGCATCAATCTCATCAATAAAGATGATACAGGGTGCTTTTTCACGAGCTTGGCGGAATAAATCCCGTACCCTAGAGGCTCCAACCCCTACAAACATCTCTACAAAATCAGATCCTGAAATACTAAAGAAAGGCACATTGGCTTCTCCTGCCACAGCTTTCGCTAATAAGGTTTTACCCGTACCAGGAGCACCGACTAATAAAACCCCTTTAGGAATCTTACCACCCAATACTGTATATTTTTTAGGATTGCGTAAGAAGTCTACAACTTCCATGACTTCCTCTTTCGCTTCGTCCAAGCCCGCTACATCCTTAAACGTAACATTTACTTTGGTGTCCTTGTCAAACAAGGTAGCTTTAGAGCGACCAATATTGAAAATCTGGCCACCAGCACCGCCTCCGCCACCACCGACGCGGCGCATGAAGAAAACCCAAATGGCGATCAACAAAATAAAGGGAAAGAGCCACATGATAATCCCCGCTAACGTACCTTTGGTATCTGCAGTAATTAGAATGTCTTTGGCATCAGGATTGTCTTTGTTGGCTGCTGCATATCTGTCTTTGGCGACCTCTATTTTGTCCATAAAGTTTTCCAAAGCAATAATCGTATACTTGTAGTGAGGCCCTGGATTGTTCATCCCAATACTAGAGCGAGCTACTTTTTTGTAAGCTTCTTCTTCCAGCTTCTCTTTGGCGATGTAGACTTCAGCGTGCTTACTTTGCTCCCCTGTGCTGACCACCACAATTTTGCTAACGTCTCCCGAATCAATTAAGGCAGTCAGTTCACCCATCGTAATGTCGGGCATACTTCCTGTAAAATTGAAGAAATTGAGAGCGAGTACCACCACTGCAATGATCCCATAAAACCAGTAGGCATTGAATTTTGGTTTGTTACTCGGTGATTTTTTTTGTTCCATGTTATAATAGTGTATGTTGGTTATTGTCTAGAAACAAAACCTAGGGAATCGCCGCAAATAAAAGGAAAAGAAAGTCTCCTATTCGTGACAGCCTAATGGCTGTTTCTTCTAGTTAGTCTTACAACTCCAAACCTATCAAAAAGTTGACCTGAAAGTGTTAGTAAGATTAGTTTTTGGGTTAATGAAAACTTAATTAGTCCTCGTAGCGTGTAATCTTTGCATCGCTCCACAAATCATCCAAGTTATAAAACTCTCTTTTCTCGGCAGAAAAAACGTGTACTACGACAGAAAAGTAGTCGAGCAACAGCCAGTTACCAGGCGTTCCTTCCGAGTGATTGGGGCGAAATCCAAATTCGTCATAGACACGGCGTACGACGTTTTTTAAAATTCCCGCAATTTGTGTGTTAGAAGTACCGTGACAAATGATAAAGAAATCACTGCTGGCTTCTTCTAGGTGACGCATGTCAAATAAAACAATTTCCTTTCCTTTATTGTCTTGCATGGCATCAACGATGAGACTATTCAGTACATCGGGTTGAGGGGCATTCTGTTGAAAAGCAGACGTTCTATTACTCAATATTCTAGTAGTTTGATGAAGAATTATTTACGTTTTGTTAGAAGTATCTAAATCGAAAAAGCAACAAAAAAAGTTTACTTTTGATCGAAGGGAAAAATACATCGCCATAAGATACCTTAAAAGCATTTATTTTGGACATAAGACCTATTATTTCTAACAGCCTCTTTATTGGAAAAGTTGCAATCTACAAAGCCAACTTGGATTCGACGAACGCCCATGCTAAACTATTGTTGTCAAAAAGCAATCCAATAGAAGGAACTGCCATTTATGCGGGTTATCAGACCGAAGGTAGGGGACAATTTGGCAGCTCTTGGCAAAGCATCCCTAAGGAAAATATCTTGCTATCGGTTATTTTGCGCCCCAAATTTTTGTTGGTCGAACAGCAATTTCGCCTACATCAAGTAGTTGCCCTAGCTGTACACGATTTATTATCGACCTACCTTTTACCTGTTGATGACTTAAAAATTAAGTGGCCCAATGATATTTATTACCAAGATCAAAAAATGGGTGGCATTCTCATAGAAAATCAACTCAAAGGCGCTTACTTAGAAAGTGCCGTGATTGGACTTGGCTTAAACATTAACCAACGCGATTTTTCGACGACCTTAAACCGCGCGACTTCGCTGCACTTGCAAACGGGGAGCCATTACGAGGTGGTCGATTTGATTGGAGAATTTTGTTGGTACTTGGAACAGCGGTATTTGCAACTGCGCGCCCAACAACACGCATCGTTGGAAGTGCAGTACTTGCAAGTGCTCTACGGCTATCAAGAATGGCGGACTTTTCAAGATGCTCGAACAGGCGAATCCTTTCGAGGCAAAATCGTAGGCTTAGATGCCAAAGGCTTGTTAAAAGTACAGCGCAATGGTGCTACGAAAGCTTACCAGTTCAAGGAGCTTATTTTTGAATTTGCTTAACCAAATTGTCTTCCTGTAAGCTATCCAAGAGTACGTCGACTACGGGTACATACAATCTTCCTTCGTCTGTAATGACCAAGGGCGATTCGGGAAAGTCACTAATAGAAAGTGCCTGTAATTGCTCCAACGCTTGTTTTTCCTCATCCAAGACAGGAATACCTTCTCCAAGTTGTTTCGTAGAAACCACCGTTCCTCCCAAAAAGCGCCCCTGCTTATCCAGCAACAACTGAAAAATAGGACCAACCCCTTTGGGGCCTTTCAAACTAAATTTCTCATAGGTACAAAAGTTGCCCATACTATAGGTAATAAAACGCTCCTTATAGACCTCCGCAGCCCGCGTTACGTGTGGGCCATGCCCTAACAATACATCTGCCCCGGCATCAATACAGTCGTGGGCAAATTTATAGACATTGCCTCGATTATACCCCAAGAAAATCTCGTCTTTGCGGGGCGTGTGGGTGGCCTTAGCGCCTTCGGCACCTGCATGAAAAGACACCAATACAATATCGCAGATAGTATCCAAGTGGGCGACAATGGCTGCTGCCTCTTGGTAGTTTTTCATGCTGAAACAACCACTATTAGGAGCCGTCGCCAAAAAGCCGTATTTGACCCCATTTTTCTCAAACGTCGTATAAGGTTTATCTTGTGAACCCGCATAGTGCAAGCCCGAAGTATCCAAAACAGCAGCACTAGCACTGCGGCCACCTGCCCCAAAGTCATTGGCGTGGTTGTTGGCAATGCTCACCACATCAAAACCCGCTCGTTTGAGGTGGTTGGTATAATGCGCAGGCATTCTAAAGGTATAGCAGTAACGTGGATCATTGCAAGACTTGGCCTTGCCCCCTCGTCCTATCACGCCCTCCAAATTGCCAAAGGTAACATCCGCATCAATTAAATACTCTGTTACCCCATACAATAAGCCATTGCCATCGTTGGCGGGCAAGGAACGCTTATCGGGATAATCGGTTCCCAACATGATGTCCCCTACAGCAGTTAAGCGAATGGTATCTAAAATAGGAGCGGGGGCAGGAGTGCTATCCATTAAGCGCTCAATGCCTCGCAAGGATAATTGGTCGGGGGCTACTTGCCCCGTTTGCGCTCCACTTAGCGAGCAGGCCACCACACTTAAAAAAATACCTATCAAGCCACTCCAACGTATTATTGCTACTTTCATCATTAATTTATTAAGCCTATTCAGAGAAGATAACGCGGTTAACGCTCTCTGATGCCTTGAAAGGGCATTTTTAAACAATTTTATTCTTGTAACGTCTATTATTATTCCTGCAAAAGTACCTATTTTTAAAGCAAGTTCCCTGTCGCAGTGCCTTAATTTTATGCCATAAAGCTATACAGGGGGATTTTATTACCTTAATCGTATCGTTTATAATGGATTCTTCTACCCCTGTTGCTGTTGTTTGTGGCTTATTACAGCAAGCCGATAAATTTTTGTTACTGCAGCGCAGTGCGCAACAGAAGCATCCCCTGCAATGGGAATTTCCTGGTGGAAAAATAGAAGCGGGCGAGTGTGCGGAAGCGGCTTTGCGGCGCGAATGGCAGGAAGAATTGCAGGTAGAGATCAAGGTTGGGGCTGCGTTGCCGAGTGTTGTGGTGCAAAAAGGAAGCTTTTTTATAGAGCTCTTTCCGTTCTACTGCCAGCTTGTCAGGGGTAGCATTTCACTGACAGAGCACATTGATCAAGCTTGGCTGTCGCCCAAAGCCGCTCTACAAAAGGATTTGAGCAAAGGGGATCGGATGATCTTAGAAGCCTTATTGAGCTGATGTTTAATGGGTTGACCATTTTTTAGAGGAGTAAGCTAACGTAATGCATTCCTACCCTAAAAATTTCCTACCTTTGTGGAAAATCGACCCCTACTATTTTACCAACTTAGGCGCAGGATTTGCGTTATGTTGGAGTAAACTGCTATTGACTACTAAAAAATAATCTGCATTATGGCTAAGGAAGCAACTTGTGTAATTATTGGTTCAGGCCCTGCGGGCTATACCGCCGCTATTTACGCTGCACGAGCGAATATGAAACCTATTTTATACACTGGAAGAGAACCTGGTGGACAATTGATGATTACCAATGATGTAGAAAATTTTCCTGGTTATCCCAACGGTGTGATGGGGCCAGAGATGATGATGGACTTGGAAAAACAAGCGTTGCGCTTTGAGACGGAAGTGAACAAGGGGGTAATGATCGAAAAAGTAGATTTTTCGGGGCCTGTACATAAGCTTTGGACGGATGCAGGAGAAGAAATTCACGCCAACAGTGTGATTATCGCAACAGGCGCTTCTGCTCGGTATTTGGGCTTGGAATCGGAGCGCAATTACATGAACAAAGGTGTTTCCGCTTGTGCTGTTTGTGATGGCTTTTTCTATCGAGGCAAAGAGGTTGGTATTGTAGGTGGTGGCGACAGTGCTTGTGAAGAGGCCACCTATCTATCTAAAATGTGCCCAACGGTACACATGTTTGTTCGTCGCGATGAGCTGCGCGCTTCCAAAATCATGCAAGAACGCGTGATCAACAACGATAAGATTACCATCCATTGGAATACCGAAGTACAAGAAATATTAGGAAATGGAGAGGAGGTGACAGGCGCGCGTATTCTCAACAATAAAACAAACAAAGAAACCAGTATTGATATGGCGGGCTTTTTTGTAGCGATTGGACATACGCCCAATACCCAGATTTTCAAAGACTGGCTAGATATGGACAACACGGGCTATTTGGTAACCAAAGCAGGCAGTACCCACACCAACATTGCAGGCGTATTTGCCAGTGGAGATGCACAGGATAAAGATTATCGTCAAGCGATTACCGCCGCAGGTACAGGTTGTATGGCCGCCTTGGATGCCGAACGTTACTTGGCTGCTGAAGGTGTTTTGTAGACTACTACCCTTCTGATAAAAACATAAAAAATCCCTCTATCGCGCTTACTGCGGATAGAGGGATTTTTAGATTTAAGCTATTACCAAGAACTTAATTAAATTCTAGGGCCAAAGCCACCTGCTCCGTAAAAAATAATTCCGATAAGAATTAGGATCAAGAAAATAAGACTAATCCAAAAAGCTAAGTCAGCAATAAGTCCACCGCCTTTGTTGCGGGCAATAATGGCTAAGATTAAGCCTACTATTGGAAATATAAAGGCAAAGACTAAGGCCACGATGCTCAAAATTGCAATGTCATCATTTTGCTGTTGGGCATTATCAATGCGTTTCTGCAACCGCAATTTGCGTCGGTCACTGGTGGCGCGCTCTAGACGAGTTTCCAAGCGGGCAACTCTTGCTTCTTGGCGCAATTGTTTTCTTAATTCTTTTTTAGATAAAGTAGTTCTTTCTACTGGAGGAACTTCCTCTACTATGCTAGCTGGTGCAACTGCCGCAGAAGTGAAAAAAAGGAGTCCTAGACTACAAATAAATAGTGTGAATAGTTGGTAAGTACGTTGCATGTTCTAAACTTGTGTGGTTTATAAAAAAAAATAAGTGTTTAACAATAGCTATTGTATGGTTAAACAAGAACAGTAATAGAACAGCGCTACAACTTTATTTGTTCGGATTTTTTTCAAAATTATATGTCCCTAATTCTGTTGAGTAAGTATTAGGAGCTTGGGCAAACAAAGCTTTTAAAGAAGGAAATGCTTCGGCTTGTTGCTGCATACTTCGCCACACGGTTTTGTAAGGCAGTGTTAGAAATTGCTGCTGCAAAAAGTAATGGGCGGCCTCTTGCTGCTTAAGCAGAGATTGAGTATAAAAACTGGCTGGTTTATTGGGCAAGAGTTCCCGCAAATAAGCACCCGTGGTATCGCTTTGTACCGCCGCCGCCGTGCTTAATAAATGGCTATAGGCGCTAAATGCTTCTTGTCGGCCTTTCAGCAAAGACGGGCGCTCATTGAGTTGTAATAATTCCAAGCTGTATTGCGCGCGAGCTTGCGCTCTTTTTGACAACTCTGGGCGTACCGTATAACGGCCTGTTTCTAACTCCAACTCCCAATAATCGAGTGCATTGTCTACGCGTGGATTTAAGAAAACAGCATCGCGATTAGTGGGAGGAAGGAAACTTCGGTTTTTGACTAAGGGGAGCACTTGGGCGCTGTTGGGCGCGGCAAATAGAGCAAATTTGGCTCCTTTGTATTGAGTATTACAGGCTTGGCAGCTCCACAAATAATTGTCCCAAACAAAGGTTAAATTAGGATAAAACCCTCTGGGGTAAAAATGCTCAATGCTGGTACCTACGCTGCCTTCACAGTAGTGACAATGCTGGCCTGCGGCTTGCAAAGCTTTTTCGATTCGATTGAACGCAGCTTTTTGGGCGTTGGTTTTCTTTTTAGTTTGCCAAAGGACTTTGGCTTGTTTTACTTTTTTGTAATAACTGGGGAGCTGGTCTATTTTTTCTTGGGCTTGTCGCAAATGCTGTTGGAGCCCGTTGCGCAAGGGGAGGGGCGGAAGTTGCTGCATATTTATTTTATAAAAAACATAGTACCCTATTGTTTGCTTGTAGGCTGCTTAGACTTCACTAGCCTACAAGCAAACAACGGGATCACCATTTATAAGGGGATGTTGCCGTGCTTTTTGCGGGGCAATTGATCCACTTTGTTTTCTAACATTTTGAAGGCGCGCAACAATTTTTTGCGGGTGTCTTTGGGTTGAATTACTTCATCGATAAAGCCGCGAGAGGCTGCTTGGTAAGGATTGGCAAACTTGTCGGCATACTCCGCTTCTTTTTCGGCGAGTTTGGCCGTAGGGTCAGCGGCATTTTTAATTTCATTTCTGAAAATAATTTCGCTGGCACCACGGGCACCCATAACGGCAATTTCCGCACTTGGCCACGCGTAGTTGAGATCCGCCCCAATGTGTTTAGAATTCATCACATCATACGCCCCGCCATACGCTTTGCGCGTAATTACAGTAATACGGGGAACCGTCGCTTCGCAGAAGGCATACAGTAATTTTGCCCCATTGCTAATAATGCCATTCCACTCTTGATCGGTACCTGGCAAGAAACCAGGCACATCTTCTAAGACCAACAACGGGATGTTGAAGCTGTCGCAAAAACGGACAAAGCGCCCGCCTTTTCTAGAAGAATCTACATCTAAGCAGCCCGCCAAAACCATTGGGTTATTGGCAACAACACCAAGGGCGCGTCCGCCCATACGGGCAAACCCTACTAAAATATTCTCCGCGTATTCTTTTTGTACTTCGTAAAAGGAATCGGTATCAACAAGGGTGCTAATCACCTCGCGCATATCGTAAGGGACGTTGGCACTGTCGGGTAGAATACTATCCAAAGAGGCCCGCTCTTCGTCACCGCTCGTATAGGGCATTCGTGGTGTCTCCTCCTCGCAGTTTTGCGGAATGTAAGACAACAAGGTTTTTAATTGGTGGATACAATCCATATCGTTAGGCGCGGTAAAGTGCGTAACGCCTGATTTGCTCGCGTGGGTCATCGCCCCACCCAATTCTTCGGACGTAACGTCTTCATTGGTCACCGTTTTGACCACGTTCGGGCCGGTGATGAACATGTAAGAGGTATTCTCGACCATATAAATAAAGTCGGTAATGGCAGGAGAGTAAACGGCTCCCCCTGCACAGGGGCCCATAATGGCTGAAATTTGTGGAATAACCCCTGACGCGCGCGTATTTCTATAAAAAATATCGGCATAACCACCCAATGACTTGACCCCTTCTTGGATGCGAGCGCCCCCCGAATCATTGAGGCCAATCAACGGCGCGCCATTGCGCAAGGCCATGTCCATCAACTTACAAATCTTTTCGGCGTGGGTTTCTGACAAAGAACCTCCAAAAACTGTAAAGTCTTGTGCAAAGACGTAAATCAAACGGCCATTAACGGTACCATAACCTGTTATGACACCATCGCCATAATAGAGCTGTTCTTCCATCCCAAAATCCGTACTGCGATGCGTCACCAACATTCCGATTTCCTCAAAAGAACCTTCGTCTAATAAAAAATGAATGCGCTCTCTAGCGGTTAATTTTCCTTTTTCGTGTTGCTTGGCAATTCTAGCTTCGCCGCCACCTAGTTTGGCTTCAGCTGTTTTTTGAGCGAGGAGGTCAAATTTATCTTGCATAGTGGTAGAGTGGATGATTGATCGCGTAGGCGGGTGGTTATAGAAATAGCCAAATAAAAGCGGCGTTGATACTAAACAAAGTTTACCCTTTTGAGGCAAAAAACCAAAGTAACGCCGCACTAAATTGGTATTTTTTTGGTTGAGAAGAAAAGTGCCTTGACTCCATGACAGAAGTAAGCCGTTTTCTAGCTGTTCTAAGACAACAATTTTCCTTCATTTAGTTCAAGGTAAAGAAACGTTGACATCAAAAAAAAGAGATCTTCATGAAAAAAAAGAAAATCGTCGTCCTGACAGGAGCAGGCATTAGTGCCGAGAGTGGTATCAAAACGTTTAGAGATGCGGATGGCCTATGGGAAGGACACGATGTGATGGCAGTAGCTTCTCCGCAAGGTTGGACAAAGGACAAGGAGTTGGTGTTGGAGTTTTATAATCAGCGTCGCGCACAATTGCACAGCGTAGTACCTAATGCTGCCCACCATGCTTTAGCCGAATTAGAAAAAGGATACGAGGTACACATTATTACTCAAAATGTCGATGATTTGCACGAGCGGGGCGGTTCTACCAACGTTTTGCACTTGCATGGCGAGCTCAAAAAAGTACGGAGTACGGTAGATTCGCGCTTGGTGTATGAGCGCGACACGCCAATTGGATTAGGCGACCACTGCGAAAAAGGCAGCCAGTTGCGCCCACATATTGTTTGGTTTGGCGAAGCGGTGCCGTTGATCGAAGCGGCAGGCGAAATGGCGCAAGAAGCAGACATCTTTATTATCGTGGGGACATCTATGCAGGTCTATCCTGCGGCGGGATTGGTCGATTTGGCGCGGGCTACTGCTGATAAATATTACATTGATCCACGTCCTGCGGCAGTCAGAATACCCAATTTGAGGGTCATTGAGGACAATGCTTCTACTGCTGTTCCAAGGCTGGTGCAGGAGTTATTGACTATGGTTTAGGACTGCGTAAATGCTAAGAATTCTTCGGTTGAGGTAAGAACCGCCACTAAAAATAGAAAAGGGTAGCACGCAATGGATGCGTGCTACCCTTTTTATTTTATAAAGCCGTGTAGACGGTTGTGCTAGTGTGTAGCTGCTGTTACGGGCTCTTCTTGTCTAGTATCTACTTGTGCTTCTCTTGCTTTACGTTCTAAGCGCATAGATTTGGTACGCAAACGCTTATTGAAGGGAGAAAAGATGTAGGAGCGGAAGATGTATCCCCAAAAAGAAGGCTCGTTCAGCGAAGGATCAATTTTGTCCGCGATTTTGTTGTGGGCTTCTTCTGTTAAACTCCAGTGTAAATTGGCGTTCATGTGGTGTACCGTGTGGAAACCATTGTTGAACAACAACCAGTTCAAAGACATAAATCCTGTTCCCACGTAGTTGCGGGAGTGGTTGTATTCCGATTCCTCATCTGCATGTACGTGCTGTACAAAGTTAAAGACAACTACAGAGTACAAAGAAACGTTGTGAGGAATGATTACCAAGATGATAGCAGCAATTGGGTTCAAGTACAAAAAGGTAGCTCCCCAAGTCAATACTAAAGCAATTTGAGAAATGTACAACCAAAATTCGCGGCGATTTTTCTGGAAACGCTCTTTTAAAAAGTCTCTTAATGCGACACTTTGAAAATAGTTACTAACCATAGGGTAAGTCAACAAGACCCACAATCTGTTTTTTTCCGTATAACGGTATGTTTTAGTATAATCGGGTTCTTTATTGTTGTGACGGTGGTGGTTGCGGTTGTGTGTTGGAATCCAACCAAAAACAGGCGTACCATAAAACATGATCACCCAATACTCCATCAAACGGTTGAGGGGTTCAAATTTGAACATCGATTCGTGCATGATGTTATGGGCAACAACAGACACAGAAATAGACATGAACAAGAAGGCAACATACAGCCCTGCAAAGGCTAATTTGTTTTCTTCCCAAGCACTCCAATTCGACCACAAGAGTATAAATAGACTTGTAGTAATGGTCATCCACAGCAGGGTCTTTAAATCAGCTTTGTACTTTAACATTTTCGATAAGTTTTAATGACAAATTGCTTCTATGCTAGCTTTACCAACGCGCTTTCTAGAGTTAGGTGATCTAGGCAATAGCGTTAGTGTTAAGAGAATAATCGTGCCAAGTAATTTTTATAATGTGGCACAAAAATAGGAAGTTTGTACAGATTTCTACTATTTATTGTGCAATAAATGCTCCGTGGAACGCCTCTATGACTTGATAATTAAGGCCCTTCAGCCCGTTCCTGAAACTTGTTTTTTGCCCTTATACTTCCTATAAATAGGCTATAAGGCTTGAACTCAATTGTATAGATGAGCAAAAACAGCACTCCCCCTATTTTAATTGGGCATTAAAATGAAAAAGACGAAGCTTATCGACTGCTTTTTTATGACAACTTGATGATTATCAAATGGCTGCAAAAATATGAATTCTTTGTCAAAAATAAAAAGCTATTGAGCGGTGGAGAGCAAATCGAGGCCCGGATCGTCGAGGGTATGATAAGCCACAGGCTGTACGTCTAGATAAAAACCGCTTCGATGTTGGGCACGAATCTGCTTAAATACATAGCGCGCTGCATCGGGACGAATGGCATTAACATCAAATGTATCTTTATCATACGCTTGCTTAAAAATCATGCGCCCATAGCGGTCGTAAGCAAGTAATTCAAAAGAGTGTACTTTGGTATGGGAACTATCTACGGTTGGTAGGAAGTTGTATATAGGCCGATATAGCCGCTCTGCCCGTTGTTGGGTAGCCGTGCTGCCAAAAGGAGGGACAACAACCGTTTTGCCATCTGTTGTAAGGCCTTCAATGTTGGAGTAAGAAACAAACGCTCCTGCATTGCTCGGGCGACGCAACACTTCTAAGGCTCGTTCTGTTAAAAAACTACCCTTTATGTCTTTTAGAATAATGGCAGTACCTTGTGGGGGTAAAATAGCAAGGTCGAACTGTGTAACGACAACTTTGCAAATCGCCGCTGTGTCAGGATGTTGACAACCCAATTTGGCTAAGGTCGAAGAGGGATTGTTGGGACAATCACAAGAAGTGGCCGTGGCAGGTAAGGACAATGCGTGTTCAAAAGGAACAACTTTTGCTTTTTTACGAATTTTTATAGTACGTTTGATGGGTGGTTCGCTGGTAGTAGTTTGTGCACAGAGGCAAGAGCTAAAAAAAAGACCAATAAAAAGAAAAACATACACCATCGGAAGAAAATTCGTACATCAAAAAATAAGAGCTGTCTAGTTCTTAACGGAACTTTAACAATAGGTTACACTTGCTCTACGCCTAGAAAATAGGCTAAACCATCGGCAAAAAATAATAAAGGGCTGACGAACAGAGTTTTAAAGAAAGAAAATATTATTTTGTCTCTCTTTTTAAAGTTTTTTTGGCTGTAAATAGCAGAAAAAGCTTTCTATCCCCTGAAAATAAAGAGAGTATGTCCTAGCTTTTATACTACTATTTAACTGCTAACCCTAGCCCAAAAGCATCTGTCTTTATAGCAACGTCACATGCTTCTATAAAATTATAAGCTATGCAAACTTTTGATACAGAATCCTTACCCGTCCCCCTCAAAGCGGTGGTGTTGTTGTTACAACGCTTTTGGTTTGCCTGGTGTTGTTTGGCAACGTTGGGTATCGGTTTAGTCGCCTTGGTCTTCTATTTCTTTATTTTTAATTTTCTAAAAGAAAACCAAGCGCGCAAAGCGGCCTATGTGGTCACCAAGTGGTGGGGCAAGAGTTTGCTGGCAAGTATGTTGGTGCGGGTTAGTTCAGAGGGCAAAGAATCGGTATCCGTTGCCGATGGGCCGTATATTTTGATTAGTAACCACCTCTCCGTCGTAGATATTCCAATCTGTATGTCGACCGCCCCAGTGCCCTTCTCTTTCTTGGCCAAAAAAGAAGTAGACCGCGTTCCTATTGTAGGGTATTTGGCTAGAAACATGCACGTCTATGTCGACCGCAAAAGCAAAGAGAGCCGCGCGGCTACCTTCGAAGGAATGCAAGCACATCTGAACGCTGGGCACTCCATCCACATCTACGCCGAAGGCACTCGCAACAAAACCAACGAATTACTACAGGATTTTTACGATGGCGCTTTTCGCTTAGCCATTGCGGTACAACGCCCTATTGTGACGCTAACTATTTGCGGGTCGGATAAAGTTTCTACTCCCAAACAGCCTTTCTTGGGCTGCCCTGCTAGTGTACATTGCATCTGGGAGGAGCCCATTTCTACCAAAGGAATGACGATGGAAGATATCCCCCGCCTAAAAGCAATGGTTAGAGATCGGTTATTGCACAATTTGGAGCAATACCACGCGCAATATCGGTTGTAATGGTTATTATTATTAGGTTCAAAATCTCGTTTAATGCCTCCAATAGGGATTAAAAGGCCATGTTGAGTAGGAAAAAGACCACCAAGAAAATCCAAAGGCCATCCAAGAAATGCCAATAAATGGTCAGTAATTGCAAGTGCATGCGCTTGACAGGATCTGAAAAATACAAGAGAACCGTCATCGGCTCCTCCATTTTTTTGTAAGCATTGTATAAAAAGATAGATAAAAAAGGAAGGCCGCCGATGATGTGGGCAAAGTGCAAGCCCGATATAGCATACAGATAATTAACACCATTGCCAATATTTTCCCCAATCAAGGAATCGCGAAAGCCAAACCAGCCCACCAATTGTGCGCCCATAAAGACAATCGTCAAACCCATTGTAATGGTTAAGGCATTTTGATAGCCTCTAGTATCGTCTTCTCGATAGGCTTGGTTGGCCTTGTGAATCGACCAACTACTAGCAATTAAAATGAAGGAGTTGAGAATAAAAATGGGCGGCAAATAGACTCCGTCGGCTCCACTTTGGTTGCGCGTAAAAACATAACCAATAGAGAAGGCCATGAAAAGCATAGACAGGCTAAGCAATAATAAAAAGAGCCCAATTTTTTCTAAGGGTAACCCAACAGCAGAGCGTTCTGTATTCGGAGGAGTAGGCATAGGAATGTTCTATTTCAGCAAATTCTACCTTTATAAAAAGTATAAAAGGAAAAAAATAAACAATATCTGCCGCTCATCAACCACAGCAGGGCTGGTCAAATCGACCAAGTGTTGTTAAAACAGCCCTGTTAATTTATGGTTCAAGGGATGGCAGACTAACGGCCATCCAAATATTCTAATGGTTCTTCCCCCTCGCTTTCGTACTCTGGAATATCTTCCCATTGTGTTGGCTGTTTGATTTCAGGGGCGCGGCTATTGGCATCCGCAATATTTTTATTTTTATCAAATTCTGCTGCCAAGGTATTGGTAATAGCAGGTAAATCCCGCGCTAATTGCTCTTCTAAAAAGCGTTTGCTTTCCTTGGTATATTTAGGGCCAATATGGTAGGTGTACTCGCCGTACAAATTGCCCATAATGCGTGCATAAATATTAAACAAGCCTTTTTCTCGTGCTTTGACCACCGTCTTATCGGGATTGTAGCGCTTAAATTTATTAGCAATCACTTGCCCTGCGTTGATTTTTATATGAAAATCCATGTCGTGGTTAAAGCTGTAGGTGCCTCCGACCAGTAAGTTGAGGGCATTGCTTTGAATAAACATGGCGGGCATAATGAATTTGCCGTTTTCGATTTTAAATTGGTTGTGCAATTCGGTAAAGACTAAGTGCTTTAGATCGCTCATTTTTACCACTGAGGAAAACCCTTCGAGCATCTTGAGATTGAGAATTTCCCCATCACGTAGCGTCACATCGGCAATGACGTATAGTTTGTCGTGTTGAAAGTTCCCAAGAGAATCCATGTACATATTGACACGAATCAACGATTGAAGCCGGCCACGTAAATTATCGGAAGTAATGGCCTCTTGCCCAAAATTATCGGTCTGCGCCAAAAACTCTCGCATATCAATGTCCTTACAATCCAAAAATAACTCTATCCTTGGTTCCTTTTCAAAATAGACTTTACTATTGAGTTTTAGTAAACCATCCATAGCGTTGACCCTTACCCCTTTGAGGAGCATAATGCTTTTGTCGAAGGCAACTTCTCCCGTAAAATTAGTAGCATCTATTTCGCCGTAGTTGATAGTGGCAATTGTTGTAACAAAGGTACCCTTTAGAAAAGAGGTACGGCGTTCGCGCTGTTGCAAATTGTCTTTGGTGAGCGAATCTTGTTCGGCGACAGGCGCGGCTTGGATTTCTTCAGCCGTGTGGCCGCCGCCAATAGCGAGCAGTTCATCCAAGTCCATTTTTTCGCTGTTGAGTGAGGCTTCAAAGGTCAGTTTGGCCTGTTGAGAATTGAGCGAATCGGAGAGGAGTACAGGGAGGACATTTTGGAATTTGCCGTTGAACAGCATGTCGCTCTCTTTTGTTTGGACACTAAAATTAGTAATACCGAACATATTGTCTTGTAAGACCAAATCACCTGTAGACACGGTAACGGGAATGTCGTTGACCAATAGATAAGCCTCATTAAAGACAATTTTTCCACCTAAATTGACCCTTGGAATACGGTACATAGAGGTCATATCAGATAACCGCCCTTCCAATGTTAATTGTGCAATTTCTATCAAACCACTGCCATCTGTCACCTGTTCCCCAAAGAAGCCATAAACGGCGTTCAATGGAATGTTGCCATCTAGACTCATTTTGATCAAAGGAATCTCCAAGCCTTTTATTTCCCAATTGAGGTTGATGGGTTGGTTGTTGAGGGAAGCTTGGAAGTTGAGGAGTTCCAGCTTCGCCGTCCAGTCATCTACGCCATTGCCATTGGTGAAATGCACGTCAAAATTTACATCGCGCATACTGCCGTCTAACTTTGGATGGGTAATGCGGCCGTCTTTTAAACCAAAGTTTACCTCTACAATAGGGGACTTCTTAGCCGATTGCACGCCATCAATCCGCGCATCAAAAGACAAGCGGCCGTTGCTCTGAAAATCGCTAATGCTACTGGCATAAGGCTCGGGTACCAATTGTAAGAGCGAGCCCAACAGGGCTTCTTCGCTACTAAATTGTAGGTTGTACAACAAGCCCTCTTTCATGCGCTCAATGTTGCCATCCATGTGAAACTCATTGCCCTGCAAAAACAACTTTAAGTTATCGAATACATAGGCCTCCTTTGCTAAGTCTAAATCGATAGCTCCATCATAAGCAATTTCTTTTCCTTTTAGGTAAGTAGTTTCGCCAATCTTAATGTATTCGGAGAACAGCTCGGCGTTGCTTTTTAGGACGTGCTTATTTTTGTTAAGTTCATTATTAATAATAAAATCCCCTTCAAAGTAGGCATCCTCCGCGCGCACCTTAACGTCGTATTCGGCTGCCAAATCTACATAATGCAACGTGACCTTAGAAAGAGTAGCATCAGAAATAGACAAGCTCAAATCACTATTCTCGATCTCCTCCGCCGTCTCTTCTACCGAATTAAAAATATCATAGTTGACGTTGCCTTTCTCATCATAATGCACAAACAGCGACCCTTCTTCAATAGAAATGGAGGTAAAATTATAAGAACCCGTTAAGAGGCCTACAATACCACATTCTAAAGCAATGCTCTTGACATCCAACAGTTTTTCGTCATGTTCTCCCACGCCATCCAACTGCGCATCGTTGAGATAAACGGCTGCTTTTGGGAACTTCCAAATCAACGATAAACTCGCATCGCTCACTCGGAGTTCTGTTTTTAGTTGCTTATTGAGGGTATTAATAACCAAAGAAGCAATCTGTTTTTCGAAGGCAGCAGCAATAATAATCAAGCTGATTAAGCCCAATACCAAAATCCCTAACAATAATTTGAGCGCAGAAAATAGGATGTTTTTTTGGGGCGCAGAGGGGGTGTCCTTAGGTGCAGTAGAAGCCATGAGAAAACGGTTTTGTAAATGAATGAAGGTAGAAGTTTAAATTTAGCAAATATCTACCAAGAACCCATAACAAAAGCCCTGCTCAAAAGTTACGAACAGTTTATTGTAGTGCATAAAGCATTTTTAGTCGCAGGGATTTCGTTCGGCTTGCTGCAAGAGGGTTTCAATGAACAAACGGCTTTTTTTCTTTTTGATGAACCGTTCGCGCATCTGTGCCTCTTGTCTATTGGGATATTCCTCGGTGTATTTCAACACCCAAGGAATACCTCGGGTGGTATATTTTTGACCGCCCTTATTGTGCCGCGCCAAACGCCTTGGTACATCATTCGATATACCTGTATAAAAGCGATCAATAGAAGGGCTGTAGAGAATGTAAAGGGAGTACATGGAGGGATAAATTATGGGAAATAAAAAAGCCTCTACTAAAAAGTAGAAGCAGTGTTTGTGTGGGTGATGAGGGATTCGAACCCCCGACCGCTTCCGAATGGTATTCGGAATGCTCTGAACCAATGGATCTACTCACCTGCTTCTATAAAATAAAAAGCCTCTACTAAAAAGTAGAAGCAGTGTTTGTGTGGGTGATGAGGGATTCGAACCCCCGACCCCCTCGGTGTAAACGAGGTGCTCTGAGCTAAACACCCTAATCCATGAGCTAATCACCCTAATATTTTATGTAACCTGTAAGGGATTCGAACTGCCGTCCACTTCCGAACTATGTTCGGAATGCTCTGAACCAACTGAGCTAATCACCCTGATGTTATGCGATTTGAGAGTTTAAGTCCCAACTAAACGGAATAGTGGGTGATGAGGGATTCGAACCCCCGACCCCCTCGGTGTAAACGAGGTGCTCTGAACCAACTGAGCTAATCACCCTGATATTTTATGCAACGTGTAAGGGATTCG
The DNA here is from genome assembly GCA_963837355.1 of uncultured Saprospiraceae bacterium. Taxonomy (GTDB): domain Bacteria; phylum Bacteroidota; class Bacteroidia; order Chitinophagales; family Saprospiraceae; genus Aureispira. The sequence goes on from CAWIMY010000007.1 coordinate 304,590, forward strand.
AGCCGCCGCCCACTTCCGAACTATATTCGGAATGCTCTGAACCAACTGAGCTAATCACCCTGATATTTTATGCAACGTGTAAGGGATTCGAGCCGCCGCCCACTTCCGAACTATATTCGGAATGCTCTGAACCAACTGAGCTAATCACCCTGATATTTTATGCAACGTGTAAGGGATTCGAACCGCCGCCCACTTCCGAACTATGTTCGGAATGCTCTGAACCAACTGAGCTAATCACCCTGATATTTTATGCAACGTGTAAGGGATTCGAACTGCCGTCCACTTCCGAACTATGTTCGGAATGCTCTGAACCAACTGAGCTAATCACCCTGATATTTTATGCAACGTGTAAGGGATTCGAACTGCCGTCCACTTCCGAACTATGTTCGGAATGCTCTGAACCAACTGAGCTAATCACCCTAAAGATAAAAAAACTTTTAAAAGATAGAAATACTTTTGGTAAAGCACCCTTTCTATGTTTTACCCTTTTTTTAAGAGCAGCACAAAGATAGGGCGCTTTTTTTCTTGTGCAAATTTTAGCGCTACTTTTTTTGAATTATTTAGCCAAAATAAGTGCTTCTATATCTTTGATCAGCTGTCGTCCTTCGGGGTTAAGATTGTCTAAGTTGTTGGCATCCTTTGCTTTAGAGAGGGCGAGCAGAACAAAATTATCGGCAGCCAATTCATCGGGATGAATGTTGTAATTGGTATTGCGGGTCGTTTGCTCCCAAAAGCCATTAACTTCGTCAATAGAATAACCCGTGTTGGGAGTGATAATAGTCCACTGCCCGTCTTTTTCCTCTACCTCAAACAATTGAAACACTAAATAACCAAAGAAGCTAGGCAGCGTGGGATTAAATGTTTTGTAGCGAGAATAAATTACTGGAACGCCCTCAAAACTGCGTCCTGTTTTGTCGGAGACCGTAATCGAGTAACGCAAATCGACCCCATCAGGATTGTACAAGACCCGTTCTTTTAAGAAATCAGAAAGCACCAAATTGGGCAGGCGATCAAAGCCAATGCGTTTGTAAATAGCATCGCGCTTGTCCTTGTTGTACCGAGAATACACGTGAAAAATCTCGTGAATCATAGTCGATAAAAAAGCGGGATGCTCTATGGTATTATCCTGAGGCACCATTGGTGCGGGGATGATAATAGAATTATCACGCGTATAATAAACACTTGAGCCGTAGTAGTTACCCGCCGTTTTTATTAAGAAAATTTCAGGAAGTTGTAGGTTGGGATTAATTTTATAACACAATTCTAAAGCGCGATCGAAGACCTTTTTTACGGCTTCTCGTTCACTAGCAGTAAAGTCTTCCAAATCCTCTTGAAGCATTTTTTTGTAGATAGGCAATAGGGTAGTGCGGGAGCGTTCGTCCTGTTTTTCTTGCAATTGGATAGACATTTCCAGTGGCGCTACCTTCTCGAAAAAATTCTCTTTTTCATCAGTAATCACCCATTTGCTGGCTTCTTTTTTAGAGAGCAAGCGATAGCTGTTCTTGTTGGCATCATTCGAAGATGGTTTGTTATTAGCGCAAGCCACTACAAAAGCGAGAGTGGCAACAAGCAATAGGAGGCGGAGGACGGAAGGTGACATCGTGAATTGTTTAGTAGTGGCGAAATAAAGAAATTATGGGAGAATTCTAAATAAAACAATCAAAACCATTAAAGTCTAATAAGGTGGTTACTTTTTTAGCAGCCAAGCCATATAGGAATGATTAAACACGGCAAAAGAGCCTTGCTTAACGCTTTCCTGCTCGGATACACTGCATTAAGTGCGCGGGCGCTTCAGGACCTGTACAAAAAAGCAGGTCTAAGATGCTCAAATTGGGCAAAAAGCCTTGTCGATCTTCAAAAACTTGGGGATAGGAAAGGGGGGTATAATAGGAATCCTGATAGTGGCTATAGTTCTTCGGCAATAATTGATGGCGAAAGTCTAAGCACTGTGTTGGAGTAGTGGCATAAGTGGTCGTAAGTTCAACAGCAGATGGGAAGGAGAGCAGCTGCAAAACTAGTTTTTGCGCGGCAAAACAGAAGTCGAATAGATAGGTATATGGCTGCTGGTAAAGCGTTTGTAACTCCTCGGCATAGTAGTCAAAAAAGGGACTATTACCATAGGCCGTTTTGATGCTGCGCCAATGTTGCACTTGCCAATCCGTACGGTTGTCAATCGCCACGTTGCGAATCGGCGCTTGTTGGTGCTTGCCTTTGAGCAAGGGAATGCTGAGGGCTAACACACCATTAGCGGTAGCCAAAAGACAACGGTTGCGAAAGGAGCCTTTGCGATAATGTTCGTGTTGCTCTATCCAAACAGTTGGATGCAAGAGGAACTTGCTATAATAAGGCAAGCTACCCAAGTAATGTAATTCTAATACGATAGGAAGATCCATAGTAGCCAATATGAGGGGGCGCTTTGCAAAGATGCATTTTTTCGCGAAAAACTAGCTAAAACTAGCGCTTATTTAACGTGTTGCTAAGTACTTGTAGAGCGGGCTAAAATCTTGTGAATCGGGAAGAGAGGAGCAGCGAGTACCTACGTTTTGGGTGCCTATTTCTAAGGGAGTTTGCATTTTGCTGGTAATTTGACCACTTTTTCACAATTCTGTTAGCGAAGCCTTAGAATGTTAGAAAAGAATTCTATTTTTGTCCATGCTAGAGTTTTAGAAAAATGCTCTAACAGCACTGTTTGTTGGGTATCCAAAAAGACAACGCCTCTAAAAAGAGACATTTGACTCGGAAGCGCTGGACAACAAACGGTTAAATGCTGGATTGTGCAAGAATGTAGGCCGTGTTAATCAACTATTTGTACAGTGGAACGATTTATAGAGGGGCAGACCCCTTGGTCACTACTGCAAAAATCATGGAACCACAACAAAAGAAGCGCGGTAATCGGCGTTTCTAATCTTTAATGGGCACAACCGCCTAAGTATTTATTAAACAATAGCTTATGAAAAGAATTATTGTACTCGCTTTACTTGCTATGGGTATGAGTGTTGCTAGCCACGCGCAGCAACAAGGGCTGTTTACCAACTACATGTTTAACCCGCTTCCCTTCAATCCTGCTATCACAGGGAGTTCGGAAGTTTTGGATATGGTGTTGTTGCACCGCCACCAATGGTTTGGTCTGATTGATGGCGCGCCACTGACGCAAAATTTCTCTATCCATTCTCCCATTAAGATTGGCAAGCAAAATCAAAACGCCGCCGTCGGTGGATACATTACCCACGATCAAATTGGTGCGACGCGTACCTTTTCTGGTAATTTAACGTTTAGCTATAGCTTACGCTTAAACAATCCTAAGAATAAAAATCGCATCTTGCGGTTGAACATTGGTTTATCAGGGGGCGTTGCCAACTGGTCGGCTGATTTTTCGCAGCTCAATTTAGACGATGCCAACGACCCTTCTTTTCAGAACTTGACACCCACTGTCTGGATGCCTAATTTTGGAGGGGGACTGTATTTGCATACTAAAATGTGGTATGTGGGTTTATCGGCACCTAAATTATGGACCAATAATATGCGGGAGCGCCAACCTGGCGAATCGGATCAGGGCCCCTTGTCACAAGAGTATCGCCACTATTATTTGATGATGGGCGGCGCGATTGAGATCAGCAATAACTTGACCATTCGTCCTTCGTTCATGTTGCGGAATGTCGGGTTGTTTGTAGAAGAGAATGTACAGAACCAAGTAGGTGCCCCCAACTCTTTTAACATCGATTTGGGCTTTATCTTTGCCAAGCGTTTTTGGATCGGGGCTAGTTTCCGCTCCTCCGTAGAGGCGATTATTGGAACAGGTTCTTCTTACGATTCTGTCGATTTCTGGATGGGCTTTCGCCTGAAAAACGGCCTACGGTTTGGACTGGGTTACGATTTACCGCTTAACGATATGCTGGGTACAGGCATTGGCTCTTACGAAGTGATGTTAGGCTACGATTTGTACAAAACAAAATACTTAGAAGATGGTGGCAGGGTTATTAATCCTCGTTACCTCACTTTCTAATACATAAAACAAAGCGTCTAATAGGCAAGCGGGTCTTTTAAAGACTCGCTGCCTTATACGTTCTACCCCTAGTATCGGCTGAACACTTACACACCAACGCTCTACATAACTTTTAATAGTCTTATGCGATTTCTACACTATATCTTGACTGCCTTTATCTTGCTGGCGCTTTCTACAGCAATGGACGCCCAGCGGCCAAAACTCAATCGGGCGGAACGCCTAATGGGTCAGCACAATTATGCAGCTGCGATTGACTTGTACCTAAGCATCTTGGACAAAGGTAACGACTCAGAAGCAGTCAAAGGGATAGCGGAAGCTTATCGCCGCATAGGAGATCCTGATGAAACCGAATATTGGTACGGCATTGTTGCGCGTATGCCTAATGCCCCACAGAAATCTTGGCTCTATTATGCCCAAGCCTTGCAGCGCAATGGCAAATGCCCCGAAGCCAAAGAATGGGCCGAAAAATACGTTACCCAAATTGAACCCAACAATACCCAAGCGCTTTGGCTGGTCAAATCTTGCGAAGAAGAAGTCGTCCAAGACTTGCGTGCTTCAGGTAAACTCTACAAAGTAGAACCCGTTGATGCTATCAATACCGAAGAAGATGAGTTTTCTCCCATGTTCTTCAAAAATGATTTGGTATTTGTCTCCTCGCGTGACCGCAAGGCTGCCGTCAAACGCTACGATCGTTGGACGGATACAGAAGATAAACCCTATACAGAAATCTACTTAACTAAACGCAACCAAGTCGGAGAACCCGAAGAATACAATTATAACTATGGAGAAGTAAGTAAATTTAGCCCTTCTCTAAGCTCCAAGTTTCACGATGGCCCATTGACATTTAATGCCGAATTTAATGAAGTCTACTACACGCGTTCTAACATGACAAAGGCAGACGACGGGATCATTCGCCTTAAAGTCTATCAATCTAGAGGAGCACCAAAAAAATACTCAGAGCCTCGTCCACTACCATTTAATAGTGATGAGTACTCGGTGGTGCATCCTTCTTTGTCCGATGATGGCGAAATGTTATTTTTTGCTTCGGATATGCCAGGTGGTTTTGGTGGGTTTGACTTGTACGTCTCTTACTTAGAAGACAACCGTTGGTCTCCCCCTGTCAACTTGGGGCCTACTATAAATACAGAGGGCAACGAGCTGTTTCCTTTTCACCACGAAAGCGGCAGTCTCTATTTTGCGTCTAATGGTTTAATTGGTCTAGGGGGCTTGGATATTTATAAAACAACTGAAAATTACGGCGCTTGGACTGATCCCATCAACTTGGGTTATCCGATTAATACCGTAGATGATGATTTTGGATTCATTCTCAACAGCGACCAAACGCATGGCTATTTTTCTTCGAACAGAAAAGGCAAAGGCGGCGACGACATTTATACCTTCACTAAGTTATCGGTAACGGTAGAAATTAGCGTCTTTGATGCAGACACTCAAATGCCTATTGAAGCAGCCGATATTTTTACGCCTTGTTCTGAAGTACAAAACTTTTTGACCAACCAAGATGGTAAGGTGATTATGGAATTACCTTTGGATCAAGCTTGTGACTTTGCGGCAGAGAAATTAGGCTACCAACCCAATTCTGTGCGCTTGTCTTCTAAAAATGAGCCTCCAGGGAAAACACTATACGTGCAAATTCCTTTGAAAATAGAATGTATTTTCATCGTTTCAGGAGCCATCGTAGATGGGTATTCCAATAACCCAATTGACAGCGCCCTAGTGCGTTTGGAGTCGGCCTGTGGGGGCGAGCAAGATGAATTGTCCTTGTACACCGATTCCGAAGGACAGTACGAGTTTAGAGATGTACGCGAGGATTGCGACATCCGCGTAACCGTAAGCAAACCTGGATTTACCGATGGTTCTGTCACCTTTAAGACAGGAACGGAATGCGGCACGAATCAAATTGATACCGCTGGTTTAGGGGTTATCGTAACTTCTATTCCCTTGTATTGTTATGGACCAAATTGTGAAGGGGGAATAGATACCCCGCCTTTGGATGGCGACAGTAGTGTAGCGGTAGTGATAGATCCTAATGGAGCAGAAGTTATTACTTATTCGAATGGGACTAAGATTAGAAAAAATACAGATGGCAGCGAAGACATAGATACGGGTGATGGTAGAGGATGGCGTAAACGTATTTTGGAAGGTGATTTAAAGTTAGTGAATATTTATTATGACTTTGACGATGCACGGATTCGCAGAGATGCAGAACCCGCTCTGAATAATTTAGTAAACTTATTGGATAATTATCCTGAGATGAAAATCAAGCTGACCTCTCATACCGATGCTAGAGGTAAGAAAGGTTATAACAAGCGTCTTTCTAAGCGCCGAGCAGAAGCCGTGGTGAAGTACTTGATGGCTAAAGGGATTAATAAGAATCGCTTACAGGCCAAAGGAATGGGAGAAGAGGTAATGATCAATGATTGTTATGATGGGGTCACTTGTAGTGAATTACAACACCAAGAAAACCGTCGGACAGAATTTGTGATTACAGAATATGTTCCCCAAGGAATGAATGCGCAATCTGTTCGTCCTGATAACATTAAAGTAGATGCTTGTAGAGACTGCCCAGTTGCCCCTGAGGTAGAAGACGAGAACGCTAATACAGACGGCGAGCAATTAGAAGGCGAAGTATACAACGATGACGATATTGACGGCTAGGAGATAAAAACTCTGCACCGTTTTAGAAACCTCTTTATTCAGGCACAAGTGTGTTTGGGTAAAGAGGTTTTTTTGTAGACAGGGAGAATACGAATTGCAAAAAAGCGACCAATATAAACAAAAAAAGGTAAAAAAGGAAGCACTTGTTATTTTATTGCCTATTCCTAGGTTATTGCAAAATTAGGCTTGTTTTTTCGCTAGAAAAGGCGTATTATTGACGGATAGAATCTCTTTTTTTCATGGAAGTGGCCAACACTTCGTTTCCCTTTATACAGATGTTTAAGAGCAAGACGGATTTTAACGCGTTTGATAAGCACCATACCAAAGTACCCAACATTGATATTAAAAAATTGAAGGGCTTAACTAAGAATGGCACTAAGAAGTTAGTGGCCAATCCAGAAGTACAGACGGCTTATCATTTGGTGTTGGATTATTTCGAAGATCCTGCGGGGAAACCTGCTGGACATTTTCTAGATTTTGGCACGAACAAAAAGCTTACGAAGCATTTTGAACAAGTGGAACTGAAGTCAGGGAAACTAGATAAGCGGATGTCGGCCAACCAGAAAGAAGCCTCAATGGGAGCCGTCTATGTCAAAGAAGAAAACAGCAAAAATATCCTCCACTTTGAGCCAGACCCTAGTTGCAAAGTTCCCAAAGGAAAATGGCCAAAAATTCTAAAAGCGCTCAAGCCATTCATCAATAGTATGAAGGCCGTGGTTGTACTCAATGGGGAAGTAGTTGGAGAAGCAACCGAGGAGACCGCTCAAGATAGCGCTGCTGATAGTACGCAACTTATAAGCTTAGACGCGCTCAAAACGATGTTTAAGCCAATTTCTGTCATGCTCAAAACAACGTTGCGCGAGGAAATTATTCCTCGAATCAAAGCCAAAACAGCGACCGATCAAGATGCGGCGGCAGTGGCCACGTTGCAAGAACAAATTACCGCCTTTTTGGAAGCTTACCCCAAGAGCGAGGAGGCGACCCAAACCACCTTAGCCAAAGCTAAAGCAACCTTAGAGGAGAAAGTGCCTTTTGTAGAAAAAATTGCTACTGCTCTTGAAGGAAGTGTGGGAACAACGGCTTCTGATGACCCAGATACCGCCGCCGCTCCACCAAGTGCAGAAGAAGCCGCACAGCTGAAAAAGTTAGAGGAGATGCTGGCAGACGCAGAGAAAGGCTTGAACGATTTTGAAGAAGTCTATAAACGCCTAGTCTCCGAGGTAGAAACGCCTACAGCGCCAATGCCTGGTGGGAATGCATTTTTGGCAGGACTTGGTGTATAGAACCTGTTTTTCCAAGCCCCCAATCTTTATTTTATCAATCATTACGGCCTTAGCCATCAACCATATGTTATGCCTGCTCAAAATACCAACACCTTAGCCGTTCAAGAAGCCAATGAGAAGCTTCAATACTTAGAAGGTGTTAAAAAAGCCATCGAAAAAGAACTAGAGGCCACAAAATCACTGCCCCAAAGCCCATTGCTAGACTTTGCCATCAAGAAGATCTATAAGAAGTTAGCAAAGATTGATAAAAAGATTCAGGAGGCGCAAAAGAAACTAGAAGCCAAAGCTGTCGCTAAAGATTTAGTAGAGCAAGACGTTTTGGACAAGCTGGCACAAGCGGCTAAAGATTTTGCCAATGGCAACAACGACGATGCCTTGGATAATTTGGAAGCAGCAGGCAAAGAAGCCGCTAAAGACGAAGCACACAAGGGTATCGATAAAATAAATATATCTGAAGGGTCGAAAGAGCACCTTAAGGATATGGCGGAGGAAATCGCCGCAGGTAGTATACAAGGCGCGGTAGATGTTCTTAAAGATGGCTTAAGAGACGAAGCAGGAAACTTGATTGATAAACACATCGAAGATGAACGGGTAGCTGCGCTAATTAAAAAGGCGGTCGAAGGAGTCGTCGAAGGGGAGTTTGAAGGCTTGCTAGAAGTGTTAGCCAATGGCGTCGTAGACATTGCAGAGGATAAGCTGATTGAGTTTGTTCGCCACTTACTGAAACTGTTAGAACAGAGAATTTACCTCCGTATTGAGGAGCGTTTGACCGCAGAGGTAAAGAACATAGTGGAGGACGCGACCGCACTAGCGATCGAAAAGACAGGAGCAGAGAAAACTGCCCAATTAGTGGCGACCGTTGTTCGCCGTATATTGCGCCGTTCCTTGGATATTATTAAAGAAGAAATTAAAATTCTAACCTCTGAGCAAACCTTAAAAACGTTACTAGGGGTCTTGAAGGATGCCGCCCTGCAAACCTTACAAACGGGTTTAAAAGGCCGTAAAATTAAGGAAATTCTTGTAGAATTACTAGGACACGCGGAAGCGCACCCTGAATTCAAAAAAATAATTCGCGACTTGAAAAAACGCTTGGCAGAAAAATTCTTAGCCATGGCGATTGAACAGGTGGAATACATTGCCAGCGAAGTGCTGGATGCCTTCTTGCGCGTGCATGGAAGTTGGGCAGGCCCCTTATTTACTTTGAAGCGCCAAGATGTGAGTATCGGGCCTTGGTGGGGCTGTGTTTACGTTGATCTGAGTGCTTCAGCGAAATTAGTTGGCGAAATTAGTAGCAAAAGACTAGGTATCGGTGCGGAAGGATTTGGTAAAGTCAGTGGTAACGCCTTTATGGGCGTTGGGATTTCCATCAAATTTGGACTACCCATCGTAGGAGATATTGGGATTGCAGGAGGCGTAGAAGGTCGCCTTACTGTCAGTGCTAGTTTGACGGTCGGATTAGAAGTTAAAAATAGTATTATTCACGGATCTATAGCCCCTTTCACGATTGATGCCGCCTTTGCGGCGCGCATCTACTTGGAAACGCCGATTCCCAATAGTATTCTCAAGTATGTACCTGCTATTTTAGCCGAAGCAACTGTCATTAAACAAAATGTTTACTACCCATTGGGTAAAATTAATATTTTACAGGTTCGAACGCCTAAATATTCCATGACATTTAACATGAAAAAAGGTGCTTTTGTCTATCAAGGTGCTGCAGGGGATTACGATGTAAGCTTAGACCCTAGAGTTAAAACAGTCATCAAAAATCTCAAAGAAAGCTTTGAAAAAGCTGCTGATAAAGCATTGGATTATTTAGACCCAACCAATATTGACCTAAATCCTTTCGATGAGGAAGGCTGGATCGGGCAGTATTTTTAAACACTGAATTGTAGAACGAGTCGTAAGTTTTTTATAGAGGCAGTTTTTACAAAGGAACCGTTGTTTGGCAGATAAGGATGTTTTTGACCTGAAAAGAATTAAAACAATAGACTCCTAGTCCTTTGTCAAGTAATAAGAAAACCCTCTTTTTAGTTACAGAAAAATCCTTGCTTAGAGTTGTCGTAGATCAATAGTGCTTGCAAAAATCTTTTTTTCTCTCTATGTTTACATGATATAGTTATAAGCCAATTTTTGATATACGCTATCTATTTCCAATATAAAATTCGCCAAATTATGTTTAAAAGTAAAATAGATTTTAATGCCTTCTATACCCATAATGATAAGGTAAAAGATCTTGAACAGTCTACAGTTAAAGCCCTTGCTAAAGCCGCTGTTAAAAAATTATTAGCAAAACCTGGAGAGAGAACTTCTTTCCATCTTCTCTTAGATTATTTCAAAGATGAGAAAGGAAATGCTTTAGGCCACTTCTTAGGCTTTGGTATCAGTAAAAAATTAGACAAGCATTTTTTACAGATAGAAATGAAGTCAGGGAAACTGGATAAGAGAATATCAAATAACCCTAAGGAAGCTTCAATGGGGGAGGCGTATATCAAAAAAGATGGGGCTAAAGCCCTCTTATGCTTTGAACCACATCCCAATTCTAAAATCCCAGCGGGCAAATGGCCTAAAATCCTAAAATCTCTAAAAGCATACTTGAACGGCATAAAAGCAGTAGTCGTTATTGGTGGGCAAATTATCGGTGATGACGCGGCAAATGCAGCGGCTGCCGCTCCAGACGCTGCCATAGCCCCGCAAGAGGATACAGTTAATCCACAGGAGGATACAGTTAATCCACAGGAGGATACAGTTAACCCACAAGAGGATGTAGCAGCTTTAGCCGCTCAATTCAAAGAACAACTAGAGCAGATTTCTGGGTATCTCAAGGAGACCCTTCCTAAAGATATTCTTCCCAAAATCAAAAACAAAACCTTAGACGTATCTGATTTAGAGGTAGTACAAAACATTAAAGCCAAGATTGATGATTTTGAGGCAGCTTACCAAAATGCAGCAGAGACACTTCAGAGCAAACTGGCTAAGATGCGCGATAGTATAGCTCAGCAAACACCTAAGGTGGAGAAGGTTTTGAAAGCGGTTGAACAATTGTTAGGAACCAACACAGGGGACGATACTACCGAAGACGATGCTACTGCTATCCAAGAATTATTGGATATGGCTAGAGAGGGCTTGGCTCATTTCGATAGCATCTACGATCAACTCAAATCGGATTTAGAAAACTCTAAAGCAGAACCCCTTCCTAGCGGAGCCGCTTTCTTAGAAGAAGTCCAGTAAGAATACTATTTTCAATCCTCATTAACTATTCCAAGGAAATTCTTTATTAAAGAATAACTTGATAATATATATTTATTATGGCTACTAAAGCATCTGAACAAGCATTAGCTGAAATTAATCAGCTAGAAACCACCAAAAAACAAATAGTAGATAGAATGCCTACGTCCAGTACTGGACCAGAAAGCAAAAAACTCCTGAACGAGCTACAAACAGAGGTCAAGCAGATTGATGCTAAAGTAGCACAGTTGCAACAAACTACCGAACTAGCAGTTGCCCCTTCTGACTTGGTACAAAGCAAAAGCGCAGGTAAGGCAGGCAGTAAAAGCGCAGGTAAAGCGGGGAATAAAAGTGGAAAAGGAAATGGATTGATGTTGTGGTTTGTAGATACCTATGGCTATCTAAATTTCCCGATTATCGATAAAGAAACCCCCGATATTAAAACCAATTTGCCATTAGTAACCGTTAAAGCGGCTTTTGAATTGATCCTGACCGTAGGTTTTAGTATAACTAATAGCCAACTAATTGAAGGTACGGGGAGTTTGACAGCAAAAATGGGTATTGAGTTAAACCTCGGGGTCAATGAAGGGGTACGCAAGTTTAGAATCCAAGCACAAATAGGGATTAGAGGTAATATACAATCTAAAGTTGATGCTAAATGTTTGCTCAAACCAAAAGGCAACACCTTAGCGGGTTACCACGAGCCCGTCGTATTTGATTTTGCGATTAGTTCCTCTCTAATTATCAAACTCTCAGTGCCGAATTTCGTACTAAGAGCGATTGTGACTTTTCTGCGTTACCAAGACAATAGATGGTCGTTAAGAGAAAATACCCTAGAATTTGAGTTTGGAAGACTTTCTATTGTAGAAACGCGTACAGGGCAAGGAAGTTTTGTAGTACAAGGACAAAGCAAGCTTACCTATCGCCGCTCTGGCTCTATGCGAAGTGGCATTTCGCCACAATTAGAGCGACTCTATTACGACATGGTCTTATCTATTAAGAGAGGAGTAGACCATGCGATGAGTAAGGCGGATCCAACAAAATGGAATTTTAGCCCTTGGTGGTAACGTATACTAACAGCCGCTAAATAAAAAGCGTCCTGCCAAATAGTTTTGGAAGGACGCTTTTTGTGTTGATTGGTCGTAAAGGGGAATTATAAAATCTGTTCTACTACAGCGGTAGCCTTCTCGCCAATGTATTGCATCTCGTCGGAGGTAATGTTATTTTTGTAAGTCATTTTCACATCTTCCGAAGACTGGGTAGGGTCTTGCGTTTTGTAGAGCATCGCTTCCCCTTTTTCCTTACTAAAGGCTAACGTATTGCCATTATTTACCAATTGCAACTTGGCTGTAAATCCAGGAAAACCATCTAATGGAATGAATTCTAATAAGGCTCCTGAGGCCGTTTCTTTTTGAATCTTATAGGTAGCCAATTGTTCGCGCTGCTCAGACAACATCAAAATGCCTTTTTCTGCAATGACCAAAGAAGAGCTGGAAAGGGATGCTTTAAGATTAGCTAAATGCTCACCACTAAAACCATCAGCTCGCTCGCTTTTTAGATCATCAAATACCCACAATTTACCGAAAAGTTGGTTGAGGAACTTGGAGCGTTCATTTTTAGAAAATGCTGCTTTATTGGAGGTAATCGCTGCCGTTCTTAATTTGGTCAAAACATCTTGTAAATGAGTCTTTAAAAATTCTTGAGCAGGGGCATGGTCTTGAACGCTAGCCGCTTTTACAAAACGATAAGCTTTTACAAGGTCATTTTGTTGATAATAAAGACGTCCTAATTGAAAGTAGGCATCTGCTTGAAATAGGCCTGGTAGTTTAGCGATGGGAACTAAAATATTTTCTGCCTTCTTTTCTTTTTTTAGACCAATCAACGCAGTAGCTTGTGCTATTACTAATCGATTCGATTGGGTATTGTCATCTTTTACGTGCTCTTTAATTTGCTCTGTGACCGCTAGGGCCTCTGTATAATCTTCTTCCAACAACAAGAGTGCAATTAACTGAAAGGCCGCTTCTGTTTGTTCAGGGTCTAACTCCATCGCGTTTTTAAAAGCAGTTTTAGCAATTTCGTATTGCGTATTCTGCAATGCTGCTTCACCCAATTGATACTCGTAAGAGGCATCTTGTCTATCCGATAATTCTGCGGTTTTGAGGAAGTGGTCGACAGCTTTGTCCAACTGCCCAAGTTGCTGGAGTAGCAGCGCATATTCGTAATGAATGTAGGCTTCTTCTGAATAGTGCAGCAATAATTGTTCGTAAATGGAAAGTACTTGGTCAAATTGTTTCAAACTGGTGTAGACCTCAATTTTCAAGTAAGCGACATCTCTATCAAAATCAGGTTCTAAAGTCGTTGCTCGTTGAATATCCTTCAAAGCCAGTTCGGGGTTGCCCGTAGCGTTGTGAACTTGTGCCCGATATAAAAAGGGCATTGCTGTTTGGTCGCTTTGTTCAATAGCTTTGTTCAAAAAGGGGAGTGCTTTACCGTAGTCCTTGTTTTCAATCAATTGATAAGCGCCCTTTGCGGTCAACGCTTCTAAATAATCAGGATCTAAGGCCAAAACCTTTCCCCACATCAATTGAGCCGCATTTTCTTCCCCCTGCATAGTCTTTACAAGAGCAAACTTCGCTAAGTAATCAGGATTACTAGGATCTAACTCTGCCGCTTTGGCTAGGCATATCTCAACTTGTGCAAATGGGATAGGCTCTTCCGCTCTGAAAGCTTCTGCCAAATAATCATAACCAAAAGCCTCGTTAGGATGTTCCCGAACGGCTTGTTTAGCTAGTTCTTCTAATTGGATATAATTTTGTTCTTGTAGGGCAAGTTCAAGTGCCTGTTTTAACTCTTTTATATTCATTGGAATAGTAATAATTTATGCTATTATAGCGTAATGGGATGTTTAAGTAGGCGATCAAAAGAAAGCGGATATTTTTACAGAGAATTTTTAGGGCGCTCGTAGCCTTAGCTACGAAGGCGGGTATCCAACGACCAAACGTGCAAAAAGGCTCGCTTAAAAATGTCTGATTAGTTCTGTTACATGGTATTTAATGTAACACCTTAGAAAGATACTTCTTTTATAGTGAAAGGAGTAACAAAAAGTATAAATTCCCTAATAGAAGGACAAGGAGTTTTTATGGTAACATGTATAGGAAAGTAATAGATAGCAACAAGGCCAATAGTAAGAAACTAATGATAACCAATCGTAACTCTCTAGGTAAACGCTCCACACCAGGCAATAACAACGATAAATGATCTAAATTCTCCACCAACCAAAAGGAAGAGGGATTGGAATTAGCCGTCATAAAACCACTTTCTATCAACAGCTTAGAGGCACGCAAATAGTCCTGTTTATCAACCAGTAATTTTGCGCCGCCAATGGCACGCGCTTCCAATATACTGAGTGTTTGCATGGTATGGGTATCGCGTGTAATGGTTCGGATGCCTGCGGCCTGCAAATAGTGTTCGGCTAAGGACAGTTCCGTCAAGTCATAAAAATACTGCACTACAATCAGTTGCATGATCGGCAATTAAATAAGCGGTTAATCAATAGTGGCGGCCGATTGGCTGCGCTGAATAAATTTGATGCCAATGGTCGCTTCCAAACAGAGGTTGGTAATGCGTTGGTCTTCTGCAATGGTGCGCGTTGTAGTTTGTCCACTAAAAGGATCCGTATATTGAATTAACGTACCTTGCTGAAAAAAGACTTGTGGCGTGATGTCGGGCTGTACACTGATTTCGATAAAAAAGCCAAAGGGCATGTTGGCAGGTTCCCAATCTAGGCCACCGCCGAGCCACAACCCCACATTGAAGGGGCGGACACCTTGTGCATCAAAGGGGTTCACTACGTCTGAGGCCATCGTATAATCCAACCGAATACCTCCCGCGTAATAAGGGGCAAAATTCTTTACCCGATAACCACCTTTGAAGAGCAACGCCAACGATAAATTATGATAGACATCACTGATAACTGTTTGATTAGGCGTATTGAATGTTCCTGCGTTGTACGACGCTCCACGACGGTGGTAGCCCAAAGAAGTGACAAAACCCAAACGGCGACCGCCTCCTTCCTGATCACCTTGCCAAGCGCCCAAGCGTTCAAAAAAAACATCGCCGTGGTACGATAATAAGGGGCGTTTGCCCTGCTGGGTGCCCACCAATAAACCACCTTTGGCACCAAAACCCATCTGCTGAGCGGACAAAAGTCCTCCCCAAAGTAGGGCGATCAAAACGAGGATTAGATTGTTTGTTTTCATACTGCTTTATAGTTGTGGAGAAATAAAAAAAATAACCTGCTAATCGCTTAACAGGTTATTATAAGAATTTTTATACTAGTAGAAAGGCGATTACTTTAGAATTTTTCTAGAAATAACCAACTTCTGAATTTCAGAAGTTCCTTCTCCAATCGTACACAATTTACAATCGCGGAAGAATTTCTCTACAGGGAAATCCTTGGTAAAGCCATACCCTCCGTGAATTTGAATCGCCTCTGTGGCGGCTCTAACACAGGCTTCAGACGCGTAGTATTTAGCCATTGCCGAAATTTTGGTAACGGGCAAGTGCTGGTCTTTTAAATAACCTGCTTTGCGCACCAACAATTCGGAAGCTTCAATTTCGGTCGCCATATCAGCTAATTTGAAAGAGATCGCTTGAAAGCTAGAGATGGGTTTGCCGAATTGCTCGCGCTCTTTGGAGTATTTCAAAGATGCCTCATAGGCTCCTTTGGCAAGACCCAAAGACAAGGCACCAATAGAAACGCGGCCACCGTCCAAGATTTTCATGGACTGAATAAAGCCTTCGCCTTCTTGGCCTAACAACTGGCTTTTGTGAACGCGGCAGTTGTCAAAAATCAACTCTGCTGTTTCTGAGGCACGCATACCCAGTTTGTTTTCTTTCTTACCACCAGAAAACCCTTCCATACCGCGCTCAATGATGAATGCGCTCATGCCGTGGCTGTCTAGCAATTCTCCTGTGCGGATAATTACGACCCCAACATCCCCAGAAATACCGTGGGTAATCCAGTTTTTGCTGCCGTTAATCACGTAGTAATCGCCGTCTTTTTTGGCGACACACTGCATTCTACCAGCATCCGAACCTGTGTTGGCTTCGGTCAATCCCCAAAAAGCCAAGTGTTCACCTGTAGCGAGTTTGGGTAAGTATTTATTTTTTTGCTCATCGGTTCCAAACATCAAAATGTGGTTGGTTCCTAACGAGTTGTGCGCTGCAATAGACAAACCGATAGAAGGGCAGACTTTGGCTGTTTCTTCGATAATTGTAATGTACTCTTGGTAGCCCAGGCCAGATCCTCCGTATTCTTCGGGAACCAATACCCCCATAAATCCTTGTTCTCCCATTTTGGAAAACAACTCTCTAGGGAAGTGCTGTGCCTCGTCCCATTCCATCACATGGGGACGGATGTTCTTTTCGGCAAAGTCTTTGGCGCTTTCGCGAATCATCTGCAAATCTTCAGAAGTATCTGGCGTCATGAAATCTGTATTCATTACAATTGGTATTTTTTGTTTTGACAAAATGTAGTAGCCCACAATTTATAAACAATTGGGACTTAGGTTTCTAGGAAAGGGTCTTGTTGTTAGAACAAAAATAAGCAATTTATTGACTTTTTTATAGTAAAACTACCAAGGAAGCCGTCGCGCTGCGTCATTGGGATGCCATATTGTTGGTGGAGGTGTGGGACTAGAAAAGGGATAGAGGAGAGCAGGAATAGAAAAACGTGTTCCACTCTAAGATGGAAACACGTCGGATACTTGTACTGCTCTTAGGAATCTAATCAAGAGAGGGTTGTTCAACGGTATTAATAAGAAAGTCGGACTGTTATTATTCTGTCTTTCAATAGAACAGGCTGTTCTATAAAATTGTATGTTACGACCGTCTTTACAGTAAGGGTAAGGTGTTCTATGCGTTGGCCAGTGGTTGCACACAATTGACTTTGAATATCTTGGAGGTGATCTCCCCACGTCTCTTTAATAGTAGCGGAGAGTGTGTGGGTCTCTCGTCCCCACGTTGTTGGTTCGCAGGTCAGCTTTTAGTCCGTTAGAAGTGCCATTCGAAGAACGAACTAATTCGTCTCTGTGGTACAGTTTTACTTCTATTTCCAAATCGGGCGAACGTAGTTGGTTTGCTTTCTAAAGTCGAAAATACGTTAGAGTCAAGTTTATCTCTTCTTCAACCTTGTAAAGCTCTTTATCTGATTTAATCAAAAGCTCCATCAAAGTATTGTTTAGATTTCTGCTAGATGTTGATAGAAAAGGTGGTGGGTCAACGGTCACTGTATCATCTTCATCTTTTTCTTCTTCTGTCATAGCCAATTGCTCAAAATCATAATCTTTAGGGAATTTGAGATGTACAAAAATACCTCTCAGGTTTTCTCTATTATTATCTACTACAATACGCCCTTTAATTAGAAAAGGTGTTTCCTCGATGGCTTTACGACCGTACTCTCGATAGAGTGTTTTTAACTGTCGAGTGGCCTCATGGCTCTTTAGAGAGAGTCTAAAATCACTCCTTAAGTTTCCCCCTTCGTGGCCGATGACCAAGCCCTTGATTGCGGTTCTACTGATTCTGATGTTTCCAAAATATAACTCCGCATAAAAGTCGATGTCGAAATTACCAAAACTGATCATTTTTTTACCTGTTCGGTCGATGATATAGGTACAATAAAGAGGCTCCACTCCAATTTCAAAGCTTGTTTTATTGCCTTGTGTAATGATATGAGAATTAAACTCAATGAGCGGATTGCGAACATGATCGAAGACATAATCTACCCCTTCTACTACCTTTTTACCAGTTTCTAGGGCTTCTACTGCGAGTTTGTAAATCTGATAGAGTCCTAGACAAAGAAGTGCAGCGGGAAAGAGTAAGCCTAATTCCAACGCCTCTACAATAACTTCTATCATCTTTTTCACTTCCTTTGCCTTGGCCAAAAGCGGCTTCAAATCCTCTCCTTCTTCTACTTTAACCGAACCTAATTCCCAAAAATTCTTAGATTCTTTAGTTGTCGAAATCTTGATAAGTTCTTTTTGATCAATGTTGAAAGTGATAGAAAGCGCTTGTACTAAGTGTTTGTCAAACCCACAGATCAATGCCTCCAGTAAACCTGCTGGACCGATGATGAAATCAACACTCGTTTTAATGCCCCCATGCATATTCATGAAGGTGAGTTCGCTTTCACCTAGTTCTAGTGGATCGGATGCTAGATAATCTTGCACCACTTTTAGTTCCATCGCTACTGCCGCTGTTATTTTAGGCTTAGCCGTTATACTGATGGTCTCAAAAAACTCTAATCCAAGAATTAGTGTGCCCGCCAAAAGTAGATTTCCCCCTAGTATAGCCGTGCCCGTATCGGTTAAGCGACTAACCATTGTTTTGACAGTTACATCGGCAGTGAAAAGCACTTCAAACCCAACGATACCTTTTAGGCCTGGTGTAATGGGTGCGATAGCCTTGGTATCCCATTTGACATCGAGTGCAGCGCCTATAGAGGCTTGTAGGCCATGTGTATCAAAAGTAAAGCTTTTCTTTACGCCCACAGTTGCAGAAGTGTTAGAATACGCTTGAGCTCCTTCAATGGCATCATCTTTTTTTGCTCCAGAGGTGATAGAGTCGTCTATTTTTCGGGTAGCAAGAGCGCCTATGTTTACTTTAGGGGTAGTACATTTGATAGCTAAAAATTTGCTCTCCAACGCTAGCATTTTGTTTTCTTCTATTCCTAGTTGCTTTTTACACTGTTCTTGAATGGAGATACTTAAGGCGGAAATCTTAGAGCGAAGGTTGAGGTAATCTTGTTTTAAGTCTCCAATTTTATTTTTGAAAATTTCGTGGTCGCGTGGGGAAATAGTATTCGCCTTTTGATCCCTACAGGCATCCAAATCATTATTGAGCGTCCAAGTTCGGTTCTTGAGGGGGGCTAGCGCATCCGTAAAACTCTTGGGGAGTATTGGAGTAGCAACGGCTCCTGTTTGGAGGGAGGGAGCACTGGCTTTCTGCTCTCTAATTCGGACTGCTAATTGTGCTTTTACTTTATCCATCCATTCCTGGATGGCCTCTAACTCCTGTTGCTCTTCCTCGTCTATTTTTTGATCATTTTCAAGATAGTATTCATGAGCACTTTCTAGATACTTTTGATATTGCTGTATTGTGCTATAAAGTTCTTTGACGCTGAGACTAGCCATGGTAAGGTTTAGTTTAGTGTGGGTGGTAACTAAAAAAGAGGAATAGGGCAATAGTTAGGTACCTCATCGCTCTAAGAATATGGGTTTTGAGGAGTAAATAAGCAGACAAGAAAATTAACTAAGCTTGGCATACAGCTTTTCCAAATTACTTTTCAGTTTGACCAAATGCGCTTTTATCTTGGCTTTTTCTGCTAGCCATTCTGGGTCAATATTTTTTTCGGTAGGCGTGGTTTCTGAGGGGCTGCTTTCTGCGGAATGTTCTGCTTCGATAGCGCTGTCTTCTTCGGTTGCAACAACGCCACCCTTAGTAATCAAAAAGTTCTGCCCAATTTTTTGTTTGAGTAGCGCGACGTGATTAATGCTGCCTTTGAGGTGGGTTTTCTTGATAAACCCTTGGTCGATTTGGAAGTCGTATTGGCCGCTGTCGTTGAGGCAAAGCGTGCCGTAGGCAACTAGTTTTTTGTTGATCTTTTGAATCTTGCCTTGGGCATCTTTGCTGCCGTTGCCCTTTACGCGCTCCTGCTTGAAAATTTTGTGAATTTCTCTAGCTTCGCCAATAGTAATAAAATCGCTACCATCTTCGAAATGGCCGACTTCGTAATAGAAGGGGAGTTCGGGGATTTTTTTGGCGGCTAATGCCAAAAGGCCTTTTTTGAGGTACTTCACTTGATTTTTTTGGAGCAGTGCTTTGTCCTCGAATATCTTTTTGTTGAGCCCGTTTTTCATGGTCGGTTATTTGGGTAGGTAGGAATTATTAACAACACAAAGATCCCATAAAAATAGCAAGGGGGAAATCCCGAATTATCAGGATATTCCCTCCGTAAAATCACGTAGAGACCAATAAAGTAAGTCTTATAAAGAAACGATGCCTTGCTTGATGGCGTATTTGATGAGGTCCGCTTGGTTGTTGAAACCCAACTTTTGGTAGATGTTTTTCTTATGTGTTTCTACCGTTCTAGGACTAATAAACAAGGCGGCGCCAATTTCTTTGTAGCTCTGTCCATTGGCAAAACCCCGCACCACCTCTACCTCTCTAGGTGTCAGCTCCGATAACGTTGCCTGCCCTGTCAACTGTTGCGCAAAGCCTTGATAAACTAGCGGTGTAATGTCCTTCCCAAAATAATGCTCGCCCTCCGCGACCCGCTCAATCGCCGTCACCAACTCCGCTTGGCTACAGGCTTTGGGCAAAAAACCTTGTACGCCTGCCTCCACAGCGCGCAAAACCGTATGTTTATCCGTATCCGCAGTCAGCATCAATACCCGTAGCGGCATCTTTTGTTCGATAAGCTGTTGCGTAATTTCAAGGCCATCCATAGTAGGCAAATGCCGATCTAACAACAGCACTTGCGGTTTTTTTTGCTCCAAGAGTGGCCACAGACCTTCGGCATTCAAGGCCGTTCCGAGGACTTGGATGTGCCTGTGAGCCAATAACAAAGCACGCAAGCCGTCAATGACAATTTGATGGTCGTCTACGATAACAATAGTAATGGGAGTCTGGCGCATAGCTCAAGCATTAGAAGGAGAAGCAGTAGAGGAAGTTAGCGGAAGCGTAAAACAAAAGGTACTGCCTTTGGGCGAACTTTCCTCCAACCAAATGCGGCCTCCTTGGCGTTCCACTAGTTCTTTACAAAGTAACAACCCCAATCCTGTCCCTGACCCTTCTGTCCGTTGATGCTCGGCTTTGATCGAAAACAACGGTGCGACTAGTTCGGGGGCAATCCCTCGGCCGGTATCTTTAACCAATATTTTGGTGAAGTCGTTGTCGCGAATCGCATGAACAGAGATGCGTCCTTTGTTGGGGGTGAATTTGATGGCATTGGCTAAGAGATTTCTCAAAATAGTACGCGTCATAACCGAATCGCCCCAAGCTTGGCTGCTGCTGGGAATGTTGTTTTCCAATTGGATCTGTTGGAGTTGGGCGCTCTCTTGTAGAAGGGTCAATACCTCTTGTGTTTCTAGTTGTAAGGACAAATTTTGTGGCTGAAAATCTAAGCGTCCCGATTGAGCAATTGACCAATATAAGAGGTTTTGCAAGAGCTCGAATAGGCTATGGGCAGAGGTATTTAAACGTTTGATAAAGTAATCCAATTCCTCGCGGCTAATGTCAAAAATACTATCCGATAACGATTGTGTGATGGAGCGAAAAGCCGACAGTGGGTTTTTAAGATCGTGGGCGATAATGCTAAACAGTTTATCTTTGGTCGCATTGAGGACACTTAATTCTTCGTTGAGCTTGGAGCGCCATTGATTGAGTCGATATAAAAATGCAATAATGAGCACTAATAACAATAAAGCAGCGCCTAAGAGAAACCGTTGTTGATAAAGTTTTTCGTAGTTCAGTTGGTCAATTTGCTGCTGCTGTTCAAGGGTTTGGATGCGCGCGACTTTTAGTTCGTCTTCGTACTGTGCCAGTAAGGCGTATTTTTTTTGGTCTAAAGTCCGTTGGTGCAAACTGTCGGTTAGGGCTTCTCGCTGCTGCACGTAGAGCCACATTTGATCGTATTTTTTTTGCTGCCAAGCCAAGGTTTCTTGTAATTTTAGATGTGCGCGCATGACATAGCTTTGGCTGCGGCCATTGCTTTCTAGGATGGTTTTAGCTGTGGTGAGCAACTTTTCGGCTTCTGCCAACTCTTGTAGGGTGATTTTGACTTTGGCCCATTCGTGGTAACTGTGAACGACGCGAGGATGCTGCAGCCTGCCAAGTTGCTCAAAAAGCTGCATGGCTTGCCCCAAGTACGCATCGGCTTTGTTGGGTTGCTGCGCGCCTGCGTAGGTTTTGCCCATACTGTGCAGCACTTCTCCTATAAACAAACTATCGTCCAACGCTTGGGCATTATCCAAGGTCAATTCATAATAATACAAGGAACTATCCCACACCTCTAGTGTCTGGTAGATGTTTCCAATATTCATGTACGTGTTGCCCAAGCTATTTTCTAACCCCGCTTGTTTTTTATGTTCTACTGCCTTAAAATAATAGTAAAGCCCTTTCTGGAGATCTCCTTGTATCTTATAATCAAACCCTAAGTTATTGTAACTCAAACCAATTTTTGGCGACCCAATCGCCTGCCGCATCGCCAAGGCTTGCAAATCGTAGTAAGTAGCCGAATCGTCGCGCTCCTGTTCCCCAAAGACATAGGCCAAATCAGAATACGCATCGCTAATTAACAGGCTGTCTTGTAAGTGGTTGCCCGTGGCAATGATTTCGCGAAAAGCAGCTTGCGCCAAGGAGAATTTACCCGCTCGACGGTACAAATGCCCTTTCGTGGCGATGGATTTTTGATAAAGCTGGCGGCCCCAAGGTCGTGCCAAGTTTTGTTTTCCAAGGGCGCTTCCTCGTTCTGTTAAGGCAATTAAGGTATCTGCTTGGTTGCTTGGAACCGTCGCATACCACTGCAACAGCAGTGCCGCACGGCTAGAATCGTCACTGGTCTCCAGCAATTGTGCGCGCCAATTGTTAGGGGGAGCCACTTGGCTCCAAACCGAGCAGGGATTCCAGCAGAGAATCCATAAGAGTAGAGAAAATAGCTTCATAGTTTTAAGGACTGATTCGCTAAAAAGGGAAAATAGCCGTTTTTAGAGCGCGCAACTTTTGGGTCGCTTTGCTTTTAGTTCGGAGGCTACTTAATGCGGCAGTCGAGCAACGATTGGGAGCCAATGAACCCTTCCAATTTATCGCCAACTTGTATTGGGCCAACTCCTTTGGGCGTTCCCGTAAAAATAACATCGCCCCGCAACAGCATAAAGTATTTAGAAATATAAACGAGTAGATCATCAAAACCCGTCAACATATCGCTAGTAAGTCCTTGTTGTACCGTCTCGCCATTTTTGGTCAAGGAAAAATCAATATGCCCTTCTTCGTTGAGGGCTTCTTCTATTGGAATAAAGGTACCAATAGCTGCGGAGTGGTTCCAAGCCTTGGCAATTTCCCAAGGATGGCCTTGTTCTTTGCACTGTTGTTGTAAGTCGCGTGCCGTGAAGTCGATGCCTACAGAAACTTCTTGGTAATAATCGCGGGCAAACTGCTTTTGAAGGTGCTTGCCGTTCTTACAGATTTTCAACAACACTTCTACTTCATAATGAATATCGGTAGAAAAATCAGGATAAAATAGGGGATCGCCGTTTAATAACTGTGCCGTGTCGGGCTTCAAAAAGAGCAAGGGTGTGGGAGAAATAGGGTTGTTTAGTTCTTTGGCGTGCTCCGCATAGTTGCGGCCAATGCAGATGATTTTCATTTGTTCGTACTTGTCTGGTAATAATAGTGAGTGCTTTGGTAGGGCTAAAAAGACCGTTTTAACGGCTTTCCGCTATCAAAATAAAGAAAGAAGGGCACAAAAAATACCCGCTTGTCGTTTTTTGTAGAATTTAGAAAAGAAAGCTCGTTATCACTATTTCGTTGTAATTGAATTAAAATTTTGATTAGTAGGCTATTAGTTTTGGTATTTGCAGTTAGGCGATTTGGTCTTACTCTTATTTGGTGACATTGTTTTAATTAATTACCAAAATAATAACAAAAAGCTTGGAACTCGTCTAAAAGTACCTTATCTTTGAGGTATCGAATCGTTGTAGAACGCGCTTTGATAGCTAAGTTCAAGTTTTTTACCGACTTTATAAGAGTATTTATTAACAGCACCCTGATGGTAAATACCACCCACCAAAAACCTATTTTTCTAAAACTGGCCTTCGGGTCGGTTTTAGAATTTTGAAAGAAAACAAGCCAGCGATTTTTACGAGAAAGATCCTGCTCAACACTTACAACATTACTGCCCGTATCTAAGATACGTTAAGAAAAGTCCCGAACCGATTTGTCATCGGAACGGAACAATGTTGTCTTATCTGTCTGTCTACTTAATAAAGTCGTTCCGATACGACTCCACAAAAATGGAGAACGATCGGAACGCTCTTTTTTGGAGGCCTCAACAACAGGTATACCCTATGAAAGTTAGCAGGCCTTGCAACCCTAACTCCACTCCAAACGTCTTAGAAACAGAGTCGAAAAAAGCACAGGATTGTCAAAAAGACACTAGAAAGAGACTGAATTTTTTCGTTCTGGTTAATACAAATAAAGGGTACCGTTTAAAAAGGTTAAAAGCATTGTCTAAAAGTGGACAATGCTTTTTTTTGCCTTTTTTGGGCAAAAAGAACTTTTACAGGGTAAAATGGCCGAAATTTTCCCATTGTTGGCACAATACTGCCCTGTTTTGCGTTTAATTATAGCGATCTTTGCCAAAACAATGAGTAGCATTGGTTGTTTAAATATGAAAGTACACGTCCCTATTGTACATTTAGTAATAAGCTAGTTGAAAAATAATGAAAAAAACCCCAGGCTTTTTTGCGATCTCTTCTTTAGTCCCTTTGATTTTACTCTTAGTCGTGTCTTGTGCCGATACAGAGCGTAATCCTTCTATCTTGTTAGAAGGTATGGATCAGCAAAAAATATTGCAAAGTACATCTAATCGAAGCATGGAAAACATTGCTAAAGAAAGCACAGAAATAAGCTTTTCTGTAATTTATGAAGGCGATTTAGATGAGATTTTATTTAGCTCTACAAGCCACTTGCGCGCGTTGGTAGAAACCTATGAATTACAGTTATCAGAGCCTTTTGAGATTGATGAGCGTATGAAAGGAATCGTAATGCGCTCTTATACGACCTTGAAAAATCCCTTGGAAATTGCCAAAGAAATCTCTCGCTGTGAGGAAGTTTTAATGGTAGAAGCTAAGAATTTACCTGAAACGGTTGCCCTCTCCTTGTAATAAGGATTCCTTAAATTTATCGCCCCTGTTTTCCCTAGCCCTAGAGTTTTGTTATCTTTGCGCCATCTAATTTGATGCGAAGTTCTGTTGTTGAATAGGTTGAATCAACTTGCACAACAGATTCCTGCATCCTCACAGCGATAGCTACTTCAAAATAACCGCGCAATCATGGCAAAGTATTATAACAACATATTGGAAACCATCGGTAATACTCCTTTGGTCAAACTTAATAAAATTGTCAAGGGGCTCCCTTGTACCGTTTTAGCAAAGATAGAAACCACCAACCCTGGTAACTCTGTTAAAGACCGCATGGCCGTCAAGATGATTGAAGATGCCGAGGCAAGAGGTGATTTGAAACCTGGCGGAACGATTATCGAATGTACTTCTGGAAACACAGGGATGGGGATTGCCATCGCAGGGGTAGTCAAGGGCTACAAAAGCATTTTTACGACCAGCGATAAACAATCCAAAGAAAAAATCGACTTGCTCCGTGCCGTAGGAGCCGAGGTTATCGTTTGTCCAACCAATGTTGCTCCTGATGATCCACGCTCTTATTACTCTATTGCAGAGCGCTTGAACAAAGAAATCCCCAATTCTTATTGGGCCAATCAATACGACAATTTATCCAATCGTTTAGCCCACTACGAAAGTACAGGGCCAGAAATTTGGGAACAAACCGAAGGTCAAATTACCCACTTTGTAGTTGGTGTAGGAACGGGAGGCACTATTTCAGGAGTAGGCCGCTACCTCAAAGAGCAAAATCCCAATGTCAAGATTTGGGGTATTGATACTTATGGTTCCGTTTTCAAAAAATACCACGAAACAGGGGAATTTGATCCAAATGAAATCTACCCCTACATCACTGAGGGTATTGGAGAGGATATTCTACCTAAGAACGTTGATTTTGAATTGATTGATTTATTTGAGAAAGTAACCGATAAAGATGCAGCAGTAGCAACAAGAGACTTGGCGCGCCTAGAAGGCATTATGGTGGGCAACTCTGCTGGAGCAGCCATTGCGGGTGTCAACCAGCTCAAAGACCACTTGAAGGAAGACGATTTGGTAGTGGTGTTGTTTCACGACCACGCCAGCCGTTACATTGGTAAAATGTTCAACGATGAGTGGATGCGCGAGCGCGGGTTCTTGGACGAGGAAATGACAGTCAAAGACATTATTAGTCAAAAAGACAGCAAAACGTTCTTCTCTATTGATGCGGCACAAACGGTAAAAGAAGCGCTTCAATTGATGAAAGAAAACGACATTTCGCAAATGCCTGTAATGAAGGACGGTGAAATTGTAGGTGCCTTGAACGAAAACGATGTCTTGACTTGCTTGTTGGCTAATCCCATCGAAAACAGCGATCAAATTATTGAAAAAATCATGGTCGATCCGTTTCCTACTGTCGAAGAAACATTGCCTATCAATAAATTGAACTTATACATCAACAAAAAATCAACCGCTGTTCTTGCTGTTGACAAAGCAGGCATTCGTCACATTGTGACCAAATACGATATTATCCAAGCCATGAGCTAAGATAGAAGAGTAATAGAAGGGCGCAACAATTGCGCCCTTCTACTTTTTATACACCTTGTTTGCGCTGTTGCAAATACTTGACTACGCCCCCCATAATGGTTCGGCTCTCTTCCGACATCAACTGCTGGTGTAAGTTGTCCAAATCCGCTTCAAAATTTACACTCAGGGCATCTACTACGGATGCTTTTAAGGCAATTTTGGTTTGTTGAAAAGCTTGTTGGGGTAATTTTAAATAACGTTGTAGTTTTTTCTCTGCCACTTCTAACACCTCGTCTAAAGGACACAAACGATCTACTAATCCTATTGCAAGGGCTTGTTCGCCTGTCATAATGGTTCCTTCTAACAAATAATGGTAGGCTGTTTTGCGGCCAATCCAAAACGCATACAACTCTAGAATGCCTTTTCTAGGAGCAATACCGACTGCCATTTCATTGAGCCCAATTTGGTAGCGGTCGTTTTCGGCCATAACGCGGTAATCGCAAGCACAAGCCAAAATACAGCCTCCTGCGGGACTGTGCCCTGTGATGGCGGCAACCAAAGGCTTAGGAAAAGCGACTAGTTCGGTCGCCAATTGAATGAACGAGCCCCAAAAATGGCGCACGCCTGCGCTGTCATAGTGAAACACTTCTAATAAATCTACACCGCCACTAAAAAAGTGATCGTGCCCTGTCAGTAGAACCCCTGCAATGGCTGCTTCTTTGGTGGCATAGCGCACAAAATCGCGCAATTCGTCTACCATTGCCTGATGGAGGGCATTGGCTTTGCCTCGGCTAAGTTGGACAATGACATAATTATTAGTCGGGGTAATCGTTAAGTATTGGTAGGATAAATCTTTCATTGATGTGCTAGGTAGTTACTAAAAAAAATAAAGACAGTTGCCTTTTCTGCGTCGAACGAAGGAAGTTGGTTAAGTCACTTCAATTTTATCGACACGGCGCTGGTGGCGGCCTCCTTCAAAATAGCTGTGAAAAAAAGTAGCGACCATTTCGAGAGCCACTGTTTTGGAAACAAAGCGAACGGGCAAGGCCAAGACATTAGCATCGTTGTGTTGGCGCGCTAATTGTGCTAATTCTTTTGTCCAACAGAGGGCGGCGCGGATACCTTGATGCTTATTGACGGTGATGGCCACTCCATTGCCACTGCCACAAAGGACAATGCCGTAGTCGGCGCTGCCATCTTGCACGGCATACGCAACAGGATGAGCAAAGTCGGGATAGTCTACCGAATCGTTGGTATCGGTTCCGAAATCTTTGATGGCCCAACCTTCTTTGGTCAAGTAAGCCTTAATAGCAGCTTTGTAAGATAGACCAGCGTGGTCACATCCAATGGCTATTGTTTTTTGCATGGTTGATGATTGTGTGGTGAGTCAATGTATAGGAAGCGTCTATTTTGTTATCCAAAGGCAGTACTGTATCTTGCTCTTGTCGAGACAACGACAGCGCCCTAATGGTTTTTGTAAGATACGGCAACAATTTTTTACCAACCTTATTTTTTTACCAATTCTCAAAAATACCCTTCTAATTATGAAACGTCTTTTTTGTTTTTATGGATTAATGCTTTGTTTTTTAATGGCTTGCGGACAAGCGCCAACGTCGGCAGGGCAGGAGTTGATTTCTTGGGAAGATTACAATAGAATGAGCCAAGAGCAAACGGAATGGCAGGTAATTGATGTGCGCACACCAGAGGAATTTGGGGAGGGCAACATTCAGAATGCTGTTAATATGGATTTTTATGCCGATGATTTTGAAGCGCAATTGGAGCAACTGGACAAAACGCGTCCCTTGGTGTTGTATTGTCGAAGTGGCGGTCGTAGTAATAAAGCGGCGACCCGCTGTAAGGAAATGGGTTTTGAAACCGTTTACGATATTGATGGAGGCTATGAGCAATGGAAAACCAACCAAGCTGCTGACAAATAGAATCGCGTTAACAAACAGCAACAGAACAGTTATGTAGAAATGAAATGCATAGTTCTTGCAGACGAAAGTAGAAAAAGCGCTGGAAGAATTGCCCTCAAAAAAGGAAAATTTCAAGGCGCTTTGTAAAAACTAGCCTGATTTAAATGGTAAACTAAGGGTTTTGGGGATTTTTTGAGCGTAGAAAGCAACTTCTATCTAGAATTCGCGTACTTTTGTGTACTTAAAGCACTACTGATGGACAACCTTGGTAGAAACTGCTTGTACGAGGTCTTAAATTTTAGCTGTTTTCTTATGCAAGCGGACAAATTTTAATTACTTTTAGGTGTAACCAAGTATAGGTAATTGGATTCCTCCTGCCTTCCAATCCGCCCTTGCTCAATAAGCATCGCATACGATTCATTCACTATTCTAACGCTAGCTTCAGACGTACTCAAAACATAATACGATATAAAATACCCAATAATGAAGTTGAGATTGTTTGTTACATTGCTGTTCTGTTGGTTTGGAGCTGGAATGTGTTTTTGTCAGGTTACAAAAACACTACACCAAACCTTTACCCTAGAGGCAACAGAAAAAGTAAACATCAATGTAGTAGCGAAGAAAATAGAAATGAGAGAAACCAAAGGGACACGTATTTTGGTAGAAACTAAAGTGACGATCTCCTTGCCCAATAATCGCTTATTGGATTTTGTGTGCAACAGTGGACGCTACGACCTCTCCAAAACCGTCGATGCCACTACCCGTGAATTGACCATCTCTTCTAAAAAGACCAATGATGTTATTGTGGTCAAAGGCGAAGAATGTGTAGAAACCCTAGAATACATCATCTATATGCCTGCCAGTGTTAAGTTCTCCAACAACAGCACGCTAGTCGATGGTAAAGAATAAATTATATTTGTTATAACTACTCAATAATAACAAACCCCTCTGCTTTTATCCCTGAATCTTCAAAAAAAGCTACTTTTTACAACTAAAGTAAAGCGACAGCTGTTTAGATTTCATTGTTCTTAAAGCGCAAATGTCAAAATATAATTTGGATAAAAAGCACAACGCTGGAATATATGCCAGTGTTGAGTGATAAATGCCTTATTCTGTAAGGTTTTAGGAGCTTAACTCTTTCTTTATCAGGCCATTCAAAAAAGCAACTGAATTAAAATAGGCTTGTTTTTTCCTTAGAAATTGCTTATCTTTAGGTTCCCACTTAATTAATACTTTCTACTTTGGTCCCTTTTTAATTATTTGGTAGTCAATGTAAAACAAGATTTGATCTATCTAACGTCTCGAATTAATCTCCTTATGAAACACTTATTACTGGGTCTACTTTTGCTAGCAGCTTGTTCTACAAGTTTTGCACAAGCTACGGCCTCTACTAATCAAACTATCAGCGTCGGCGAACTTAACTCCCTAGAGTTAGACCTACGTTCTAGCAATGTCGAAATTCGATCTACAAAAGGTAGTCGAGTCATTATAGAGTCCCACGTTACGCTTGAAACAGTTAACAACAACAGTATGTTGGAATACCTCATCAAAGCAGGACGCTACGAGTTGTTGACAACAACCGATGCAGGTGCTAAATCTATACATATTCAACGCAAAGTCAATAGTAATATCCTTATTATCAAAGGACAAGAGTGTGCAGAAAGCGTACGCTATATTGTCCTTGTTCCCGATTCTATTAAGACAATTAAAGAAAATGGCGTTACCACCCCTGTAGAGTAGCGCTGTTGCCCAGATTATAGCTAATTATTAAGCCATCTTTGATATATTCAAAGGTGGCTTTCTTGCAACAATACCCCGCCGTTTTGGTTTACTAAGCGTCATCGACGCTTTTGACATTTTTATTCCACCGTTTTGCCTTTCGCAAAGCTCTACCACAGCACCTAATAGACGCATTGCTACTTTAACAAAACATTGTGTGCTAAACATTGATGTAAAGTAAACGAATGGCGTATTTTGGTGTATTATTTGTTTAATAGTATTACTATCTTCTGAATAAGCTTTGCTATGGATACACATAAGAGGCACCCGCTCAAGCGATTTTTTGGACTTCTCCAACTAGATAAGGGTGATATTGGCTACATTTATATCTACGCGGTTTTTGAAGGCATTATTAGTTTGACCATTCCTGTCGGTATTCAGGCGATTATTAACTTGATTGCGCTCAACCAAATTTCTTCCTCTTGGATTGTTTTGATTTTTATTGTGTCTTTGGCGACTGCTATTTCTGGTGGAATGAAATTGATGCAGCATATTATTACGGAGACGATACAGCAGAGTATCTTCACCCGTTCGGCTTTTGAATTTGCTTACCGAATGCCACGGTTGCGGATGGAGGAGATCAAACATCAATATGCTCCCGAATTGGCCAACCGTTTTTTTGATACCCTCTCTATACAGAAAGGAATACCCAAAATACTAGTCGATTTATCTGCGGCCTCCTTTCAAATTATTTTTGGATTGATTCTACTTTCTTTGTATCATCCATTTTTCGTCTTTTTTGGCTTTATTTTACTGCTGTTGATTACCATCGTGGTAGTTAGTACTTTTTCGCCTGGGTTATCAACTAGTTTATTAGAATCTAAGTATAAATATAAGGTAGCGTATTGGTTAGAAGAGCTGGGGCGTACAATGGGCTCGTTCAAACTGGCAGGGCGCACCCAATATCCTCTTATCAAGACAGATGAATTGGTAGGTGGCTATTTGCAGTATAGAAAGAAACACTTTAAAGTGGTCAAGGCGCAAATTATCAGTGTAGTAGTCCTTAAAACTATTGCTACGGCGGCCTTACTGTCTATTGGTGGTTTATTGGTTATTAATAATGAATTGAACATCGGGCAGTTTGTTGCCTCTGAAATTGTTATCATTATCATTCTCAACTCGTTGGATAAAATTGTAATGGGAATGGAAACCGTCTTTGATTTATTGACGGCGGTAGAAAAAATTGGTTTAGTGACCGATCTTCCTTTAGAAGATGAATCAGGGCTAGACTTTAAAGAAGTCCATTGCCCCGATGGAATGGGTATTCATATCAATGAATTGACGTACATTTTGGGCACCCACCAATATAAAGTATTGGACAAAATCAACTTGGACATCAAAGCGGGGGAGCGGATTTGTATTGCTGGAACAAGCGCCTCAGGCAAATCGACTTTGTTGCGCATCATTATGGGCTGGTACGACGGTTTCGAAGGCACCATCTCTTACAACGATATTCCTAGAAAAAATATCAACATCTCTAGTTTGCGCTCCTACATTGGTGACCACGTTTCAGAAGAACATCTATTCCACGGAACCATTGCCGAAAACATTTCAATGGGTCGAGAGGAAGTTTCTATCCAAGACATTATCCATGTATCAAAACAGGTAAACTTGTCGACGTATATCAAGGAACAGCCCCAAGGGTTTAATACGATGATTACCTCCGATGGAGAAAATTTACCCCAGAGTATTATAAAAAAAATCATCTTAGCCCGATGTATTGTAGACACGCCTCGACTTATTGTAACGGAGCCTTTGTTGTACAGCCTCAATGCCGATGATTCTAAGAAAATAATCAAACTTTTGACTAATCGGGAAAATCCCTGGACACTCATTGCTGTGAGCCGCAGCGCCAAAATGGCAAAGGCTTGTGATCGTACGATTGTTATGGACAAGGGGCAGATTATTTTTAGAGGGAGCTACGAGATTTTGCAACAGCAACCCTATTTTGAGCAATTGTTTGACGACGTTGCCTAATTCCCTCAATTTATTAGCTATGCTGAATCTATCAGAAAATAAAATTGCCGACAAGACACTACTTAATTACAGTGCTTTTGGCAAAGTAATGGCGCTCAACAAAGCCCGTAAATTGACCTATTGGGTTATCGGATTTTTTGCTCTATTGATAGGCGTTTGTTTTTTACCTTGGACACAGAACATCGTTGTCAAGGGCAAAGTCACTACGTTGCGTCCAGAACATCGTCCACAGAGTGTCTACAGTACCATTCCTGGCAAAATTGAGCGCTGGTATGTCCGCGAAGGGGAATCGGTCAAGCAAGGGGATACCCTAGCCTTTTTATCAGAGGTCAAGGCCGATTATTTTGATCCTCGACTTTTGGAGCGTACGCAAGCGCAGGTACAAGCCAAAGCGGCCTCTCGGAGTGCTTATAGTGACAAAGCAGACGCTTTGGGCGCGCAGCTCACGGCCATCGAACAAGCCTTGGTCTTTAAATTGGAACAAACCGAAAATAAGGTCAAACAATACCGTTTCAAGGCTACCGCAGACAGCATTGATGCCAGTGCTGCACGCACCGCCTACCGAATTGCGATTCTCCAATACAACCGAACCGATACGTTGTACCAACAGGGGATCAAGTCCTTGACAGAGTTGGAGGATAAGCGCAACAAAATGCAAGAGACACAAGCCAAGCTTATTTCTGCTGAGAATAAATATTTGAGTACTAGAAATGAATTGCTCAATGCTCAAATCGAATTGAGTACTGTCCAGAGCGAATATGCGAATAAAATGGCCAAGGTGCGCTCGGATCGTTCGAGTGCTTTTTCGAGTATTTACGATGCCGAAAGTCAAATTGCTAAGTTAGAAACCCAGTATGCCAGCTACGAGCGGCGTTCGAATATGTATCATGTGATCGCCCCGCAAGATGGCTATATTACTAAGATTTACCGCAAGGGACTTGGAGAATTAGTCAAGGAAACTGACCCCTTGTTATCTATTATGCCTACAGGCTATGAATTGGCGATAGAAACGTATATTCGCCCAATGAATTATCCGTTGATGGATACTGGCCGAACAGCTCTGTTAGTTTTCGATGGCTGGCCAGCATTCATCTTTTCAGGTTGGCCGAATCAGTCGTATGGAACTTTCCTTGGGAAAGTGATTGCATTGGATAATGTAGCGGATGAACGGGGCTTGTATCGCATACTGATTTCTCCCTACCCGAACAGTGATAAACCTTGGCCCGATGAATTGCGGGTAGGGACGGGAGCGAGTACCTCCATTATGCTCAACGACGTACCCTTGTGGTACGAATTCTGGCGACAGCTCAATGGGTTTCCTCCTGATTTTTATGCCGAGCAGGAAGTACAGGAAGTCAAGTTGAAAGCACCTGCCAACAATTTGAAAAAATAAAAAAATGCGTTACGTTTTAATAGGGCTTTGTTGTTGTTGGTTGTTGAGCGCACAAGCGCAAACCGACTCTGTTGTACTGACTTTTGAGCAGTATTTAGAACAAGTGTACACCAACCACCCGTTGGCCAAACGCGCCAATTTGCAGCGCCAAGAAGCAGCGGCTTATTTGCTCAAAGCCCGTGGGGGCTTTGATCCCAAAGTAGGAACGAGTTGGGATTATAAGGAGTTTAAAGAAAGAACTTACTACAACATTTTTAATGCCTACTTAAAAGTGCCGATTTGGTCGGACATTGAGCTAGAAGGGGGCTACAACCACGCCAACGGTTATTACCTCAATCCAGAGCGCACTTTGCCAGAAGTAGGGCAGGCGTATTTGGGTGTAAAAATCCCTTTGTTGCAAGGATTGTGGACGAGTGAGCGCCGCATTATACTGCAACAAGCAAAATTATTAGAAGGTGCGAGCGAAGCCGAAATTCAAACCGCGCTCAATGATTTGATGTACCAAGCAGGGAAGAAGTACTGGGATTGGACAAAATCGTACAACGAGTTGTTGGTTATTCAGCAATCCCTGCGCGCTGCCGAACAGCAGTTGGACGCGACCCGCGCTTCTTTTGTTCAGGGCGACAAACCCGCCATTGATACCCTCAAAGATTTTATTCAAATCCAAGAGCGGCAAGTATTGCTCGCCAATGGGTTGGTCGCCTTTCAGAATTACCGCCGCGACGTCTCTGCTTTTTTGTGGGATGCTATGGATAATCCATTATTACTAGAAGAAACGGTCGTTCCTGTGGTCTTGCGCCAATTGACAACGACTCCTTTTGACGAAGTGTTGTTGGAGAATAGTCTAGAGCTCTTGGAGGATCACCCTGATTTGGTATTATACGATTACAAACTACAAGACCTTACGCTCCAGCGTCGCTTGAATACCAACAAGCTTTTGCCCAAACTAAGCCTCAAATACAACTTTTTATCCGTAGAAAGCGTCGATTTTTTTGCCACAGAGGGCGTAGCCCCCATCGAAAATTATAAATTAGGGGTAGAATTTCAAATGCCGTTGTTTTTGCGGAAGGAACGGGCAGAGTTGGCCTTGACTGATTTGAAGATTCGGGCAACGGAATTTACGTTGGAGAACAAGCAACGCGACTTACGTGTTAAATTAGAAAATTATTATAACGAGGTGCAAATTTATGCTGCCCAGACGCAGGTGCTAGAGCAAATGGTCAACAATTACAATACCTTACTCGGTGCCGAACAGATTAAACTCAATCTAGGAGAATCGTCGGTGTTTTTGGTCAACGTGCGTCAAAACCAGCTATTGGAGGCGCAGCAAAAGCTCATCAAGCAACAAGTAGAATACCTCAAAGCCCGCATGGCTTTCTTTTGGGTAACCGCCACTCTGTCAGGAACAGGCAACTAATCCAAGCGCCACGCACACACCACACGACATTATGAAAGACTTAGCACTTACAAAAGAAGATCTTCAACACCTCAACAGCAAAGAGGCTTATTTAGAATTATTGAAAAAAAACAACGTCAATGTCAAGAAATTACTCGCAACACTCCAATACCAAGACAACTTAGAGCAGTTGCAAGTAGAATTGCTAAAGATGCAAAGTTGGGTCATTGAACAGGGGTTACGGGTGGCAATTGTCTTTGAAGGCCGTGATGCCGCTGGTAAAGGGGGCACCATTCGCCGTTTCGTAGAACATCTCAACCCCCGTGCTACCCGTATTGTAGCTTTGCCCAAACCTACCGAAGAGGAGCGGGGACAATGGTATTTTCGCCGCTACATCAACCACTTGCCCAACCCTGGTGAAGTGGTGTTCTTTGACCGCAGTTGGTACAACCGTGCAGTTGTAGAGCCTGTAAATGGGTTTTGTACCAAAGAGCAATATGAGCGCTTTATGAATCAAGTCAACGACGTAGAGCGCATGCTGCAAGAGTCGGGAATTCTCCTGTTTAAATTTTGGCTAGACACTAGTAAAGAGGAACAAGCTGAACGCTTCGCAGACCGCCGCCAAAGTCCCCTCAAACATTGGAAATTAAGCCCTATTGATGCGAAAGCACAAGAGTTATGGGATGTCTATACAGAATACCGCGACGCGATGTTCCAACGGACGCACACCAAAAACAGCCCGTGGATTATTGTAGAAGCAGACAAAAAGAAATTGGCTCGTCTAGGTAGTATCTCTTATGTACTAGAAAATCTAGAGTATACCAACAAAGACAAGTGCATGATTGATCTGCATCCTGATCCTAACGTTGTCAAAAAATACAAGCCTAAAAAATAGCGGGCAACAGCGACCTAGTGACTACCAACAAAAAATAAATACCCAATAGACGTTTTGTTCCCTCGATACGTTATTACCAGTAACGTAGAGACAAAAGAACAAACATTGCTTTTTTGGGTCGTAATGTTTCAGAGAGATGACCCGCCTGGTCATCTCTCTACTTATTTTAGGGGACTAGCGTTGGCGTAAATTTCCTTCGGTAGTGTCGTCGACTTTCAATATAGGAGCCGCACTGGAAGACAATACTTTGAGCTCGACGCGTTGGTTGCGCTGCCGCCCTCGTAAGGTGGCATTGCTGGCGACGGGTTGGCGCTTACCATAACCGTGGTAGCGCACTTGGGAAGGGCTGGCTCCCAAATCAAGTAAGTATTGAGCCACATGGCGCGCGCGCTGGGTAGAAAGGGTATCACAATAAGCCGCATCGGGCAAACTATTCGTATGCCCTCCAATCTCTACCACCAAGGCAGGGTTCTCCCGTAAGAACAACGCCACCTCCTGCAACTCTTTTAAACTAGCTGAAGTGAACTTCGAGGAATCGGCTTCAAAATAAGTGTGCTGCAATCGAAAGACTTGCCCTTGACTAATGGAGGAGGATAAATTAGCGGAAAAATTACCGCTGTATAAAATTGGACTGTTGGAAGCAGCCAAGGAAGTAATGCTGAAATTAGGAGCGGGCTGCTTCTGACTCAAACGAATGCGCAAGCGGTGATCGGCAATCCCTTGCTTTAGCAGATAGTCCTGCAACTGCTCACTTTCCTCCAACGTTCGTCCCTGCACCTGAATGCGCATATTCGGATAACGCCCTAACATGCGCGTCAATTGTTCTAGAGCACCTGTAGAACGAGGATCTAGCGCCTTGGTGAGCGAATCAAACACTAACTGCGGTAACGGAATGCGGCTACCTACTTCTATTGGATGCAAATAGAAATTTACTCTTTTTTCGGTAGACTGTTCAATTTTTCCCACGGTCAAAATCTCTGTAGCAGGATAATAGCCTTCACAATACGCTAAAAATTCGTAGGATTGTTCAGCAGGGAGGACCACTTGGTAAGTCCCTTCTTGGCTACTCGATAGCGCACTGCCCTGCTCTTTGCTCGCGGCTTGGTTGTGATAATGAAGATGCGCTCGCAAAGGTAACTTGGTCACTGCATCGTACACTTTACCCTTGACCAGCAAGATTGGTGCGGGGCGTGCCGAGGCAGGCGGAATGATCTCATAGACATCTTCTGCGCCGATATGATCAGGGCCTTGGGTAGACACAAAATAGGCGCGGTCTCCAAAAGCCGAGGTACTGTAATAAGCGTCCCAGCGATTGGAATTGATCTGCGGTCCCAAGTTTTGGGGCGTACTCCAGTTTTCCCAACTTTCGTCTAAGCGACGGCTTACAAAAATATCCGTCGAGCCATAACCACCGTGCCCTGCAGAAGAAAAATATAGGGTTTTGCCGTCTGCCGCCAAGAAAGGCGTTCCGTCAATATAAGGGGTGTTGATGGTGGGGCCTAAGTTTTTGGGTTGTGAAAAATGCCCGTTGGGCTGCAAAAAGCTGACATACAAATCCAAGTGCCCTCGCGAGTCGTTGCGCTCTAGCGACAACAACAGCAACTGCTCGGAAGCGGCCAAGTGAATGCTGTGAATGGGATTGTGGGTATAAAAATTATCAATAAGTACGTCTTTTGGAACCTCCCACGACCCATCAGCTTGGCGGTGGCTAATCGAAACGCCCTTGCCTTTGGCGGTGCCATTAGGAAAATAAGTATTGCCTAATAGTAAGGTGTTGTTGTCAGGGGACACCGAAATAACTTGGTTGTGGTTGCCGTTATTGAGGGGTGCCCCAACAGGTTGTAACGCCCCCCACGACCCATCGGGCTGTTTGTGGGCTACCCAAGCATCGTCGCGCTTGTCAGCTCCTATATTTTTGGGGTGTCCCTTTCGGGTAACGAACAGACTTTGACCATCGTGGGCAATGAGTGGATGGAGTTCGGCATAAGCCGAATTGATGTTCGCGCCTAGGTTTTTGCGTTCGTAGCCCTCCAACGATTCTTCTACCAAATTAATGGCGCGGTCTTGGCGCACAACCAAGTAGTCGATGTGGGCGCGGGTTTTGCCACTAATAAGGAAACCCAGCAAATCACCGTGAAAGGGTAAAATTGCAGTGTGCATCACCAATTGGTCATCCAAGTAGTAGCGCATTTTGCCGTTGTTTTTGCGAATGGCGAGTGTATGGGTTTGGTTACTTTGATAATACCCCACTTGTGTCCAATTGACAATTCTAGTAAACACCCCCTCGCGACAAATGATCACGGATGTTTTGCCCTCATTGCTCATCAAGAAGGCATTGTAATTGTTCAAATCACGCACGCCCCAAATCAAACCGTACACACTTTGCTTGGATTCCAAAAAAGGTGTTATTTTACTTTCGATATAATAAGAGGTATCGGGATGGACAGGGATAGATTGCCAAAAATACCACGCTCCTTGCTCGCGTTTGTAGGCTACTTTATAACAACCGTCCTCTACACTGGCTTTGTATTCGGCATTTTCGCCGTGCATCCATTGCAAGAAATTATCATCAAAGGTCTCTTCAAAAATCGTGTTTTTTTGACCGAGTAGCCAATGGCTCAATAAGAAACAAGTCGTAAATAGGACAAATCGCAGCATAGAAACGAAAGTATTAAGTAGAGCAGGACGCTAAAAAATGGGGAAACAAAAAGTATTGAATACGCTCTAAACTAGACAAAATAAAGACCTTTCTCTACTTTTTAAGAAACGATAAGAGGACGCTAAGATATTGCTAACAGGTGCTGTATAAAGGCCAAACAAGTCGCTCAACAGCCTAGGGTTGAAAAGTAGCAGCCAAGGTAAGGCTTTCTATGGAAATTGTTATAAAGAATTAAGAACAGATGGTTTAAATGAGACGAGAAGAAGATATAGGAAAATTTAGACGGTTTTATAACGACCATTTATACCGCCGTTTGGTACAATTTGAGCGAAAGCGCCAACAACTGTTGTTTATGATGGCGATGGGGGTAATTCTCTTGCTGTTATTCACGGTTTTTATCCTGCAATTGGGCATGTTTGCGCTCTCTGTTTTTTTATTCGTGCCTTGGTTTTTGCTGTTGCGCTTCTATCGCTATCGCTCCGAGATTTTTCGAGCAGCTTATAAACCAATTGTGATGAAAGGTCTTTTGGAATTTATGGAAGGCAACTTGACCTATTACCACCAAGAATACATTAGCAAAGATACCTTTCAGCGCAGCCGTATTTTTCCCTACAAGGCCGAGGACTACCGAGGCGAGGATTACATCATGGGTAAGATTGGAGAAATCTTTTTTGAGCTCTGTGAGCTAGAAATTCACCACCACAGCAAGGTGCGCAAAAAGCTCGATCGTTGGTTTACAGGCATCTTCTTTCACGCGAATTTTAATACCAAATTCGAAGGGCGGATTGTAATGATTCCCCGCAGTGATTGGCAAAAATTTATTGCGACAATGAAAGATTACGTGCGGCACGGCGGCTATGAATTGATGCACACGGGCAATGAGGATTTTGACGAAGAATTCATTGTTTATTTAGATCGCGACATTAATTACAAGGACATCTTAACCCCTGAATTGCTCGCTACCATTCTACAATATCGCGTTCGCAGCAAGAAAAAAGTCTACGCCTCTTTCTACAACAGCCACTTTTATATGGCCATCGACGAGCCTGATAATTTATTGAAAGCCAGTTTGATCCATTCTAACAACAGTTTTGAGCGCATTGCGAATTATTACCGCGAGCTGCGGTTATTTACTCAGATTGTTCGGGATTTTGATGTGATGCACTAGGGATTTTATTTCCACTGCGAAGCACAACAAAAAAAGAAGCCCTCCAACTCGGGTAAGTCAACATCGTTGCACCACGCACAGGCTGGAAGGCTTCGCTATTTCTTAAAAGTAGCAGTCTCTACTTTTTTTCTTTTCTTAAATCGAACCGATAAATCAAGTCGCCTCCAAAATAAAAGGCGCTGGCAAACTCTGGGTTTAAGCGGTTTCTATTGTCTCCAGACAACGGAGTGGTCAAGAGCTGGCCACCTATTTTATCCCCAACATTATACAAACTATAATCGGTGAGGTCTAAACCCGCTCGTACGCGGAATAAGAGAGCATTGTCCAAAAAGCCATAAGAGAGGTAGGCGGCAAGCCGTATAGATTCTTCTTGGACATAAAAATCACTATCGTTAACGAACAAGTTATAGGCTTTGACAGAGGTCAATACGTCCGCTCCTATGCTCAACGTTTTGACAAGGGTATAATTGATGTCCATTCGAATGGGCAATACCGCGTCAATATAAAACTTCTCATTCTTGGAGCGGTGCCATAGACCGATGAGCGGGGTAATGGTACTCCCGTGGTTTTCGGACGATACATACAAGCCCAATTTTACTTTCCAAGTCGGCGCAATTAGGTATTCCATCAAGGCCAATCCGCCAAGCTGGAAATCCTGCGCTCCAATACTTTTAAAGTCCGAGGCTATTTTAGGCAACACCAAATACGTTCCTGCCAGTTTTTCGGAATGTTGGTGTTTGATTCCCAAATTGAGGCGCGCCATTAATAAGTTTCTACGATTATCCCCTTCAAATAGAGTGATGGTGGTATTTTCGAGGGTGAACCCTGATAGAATGACCAGTTTGTCATTGGCTCTTTTGGGGTAATAAAACTCTAGTTTCTGGTTGTTGATGTTGGTGACGTAATCGTCATCCTCATCTACATTGCCCATGTTGGTATTGTTGGCAGAGGCTCTTATAATATCTACAAAATCCTGCGCTTGCAGTTGTGAGGCAAGGAGTACTAGGGTAAGAATAAAAATACTTTTTTTCATAATTATTTAATTGGAGAGGAGATAAAATGGTTAACTAATAATCTGTTTAAAAATATAGGTTCATTATTTTAATCGTATCAAAAGCGCTATTAGGGGCATAAGAAAGCTCCCTTCCACTACTCAAAAGAAGGGGGAGCTATTTTAGCTTAAGGCCAATCGCACTTTTTGCTCAATAATTTGTAAAAGAAACGTCGTATGCCGCGCAAAAGTTAGAACTACTCTTGCGTCTTGAATAGTAGTGTAGAGAGGCAGACGGTGAGTACCGTTCGTATCTACAAAATTAGGTTAACAAGTGTTTGTAAATCGCTCTATTCTGTTAGTAAGTGTAAGCTAACTTAATAGGCGTTGTCTTTGCTCTTTTTTCCTAATATACAACTAAAACCTTTTAAAAAGTTTCTGTTCTCCCATAAAAAGCTAGCACCAAGAATAATAGTGCTTCAAAAGGCGGTAATTGATGGTTTATCATTCTATTCAATGGATTTTCTAAGGAGATTTTTACCGTTAGGAGACAAAAAAAATAGCAAGTCCCCTGCTAGTAAGGATACTAACAGGGGACTAGAGTAAGGACGTATTCTATCTAAAAGAAACCTACTTTTTCTATTGCACCCGACTACTTTCCGAGCTATTGACCGAGCGATCTTTGAGGTCTTTAGCCTTGAGTTTGCCAAAATTATAGCTCAACGCCAACCGTACAAAGCGCGTGTCGTAACGGTTGATGTAGCGCACATCAAAGGCATCAATCAAATCGTTGCCTGCCTCGCGGTACCCAAACAACAAGTCATTAACGGATAAGCGCACCGACAAGTTATCATCAAAGAATTTGCGTTCTAAACTAAAGCCCAATTGAGAAAAT
This sequence comes from uncultured Saprospiraceae bacterium, assembly GCA_963837355.1. GTDB lineage: Bacteria > Bacteroidota > Bacteroidia > Chitinophagales > Saprospiraceae > Aureispira. Next base: position 346,301 of record CAWIMY010000007.1, read on the forward strand.
GGTTCGTAAGTGAAAAAGCCGTTGGCTCCTGCCGATACATACTGGAAGGTTACTTCTAGGTTAACGACTTTTGGGAATTTGAAGGCATTATAACTATAGAGATAAAAGGAAGGAATGTTGTAATTGAGCAAATCGCTGCCTCGGTCATACTCCAAACGAGCATAAGTAAAGCCAAAAGAATTGTAGGTCGTCCACCATTTGAGTTCGTAAGGCAAATTGAGTGTGATGTTCAGTTGGTCGAGTTGGTCGTAGTTTTGGGTGACAATACTGAAACGGTTGCCCTGCTTTTGAATGAAAATATCCATACTCTCGTAGCTGCGCGATAATTCGACTTCCAAGGATGCCATTTCCATAAACGACAACGACCACTCTAAGGAATGGGTATAAGCGGGGACTAACAAGGGATTGCCTTGCTCCACAGAATACTGGTCGATAAAATCTATAAAGGGATTAAGCGCCCAAAAACTGGGGCGCTCAATGCTGGTGTTGTAAGCCACGGCCGTCTGCCAATTTTTAGCAAAATTAAATTCTACCAAAGCAGTTGGAAAGACATGCCAATAGTCCCGCTCTACAATTTGCGTTTCTGTTTGAGGATCAAAGCCATTCATCAATGCCCATTCTGTGCGCAAGCCCGCTCTAAAAAACCATTTTTCATGGCTCCAATTGGCTTGGGTATAAGCGGCATAAATCGACTCGTTGTAACGGTAGCCATTGGTGAAATCATCGTTTTCAATCCACTCTCCTTGGTTATTTTGCGTTAGAAAATTAATACTGCTTGCATTAAAAACAGCGGCACCTTTGAGCCCCGCCTGAAATTCTAGACCATTTTGAAAGCCCTTGGTATAATCCAGCTGCCCATTGAGAAGGTGAATGGTAGTCAAGCTATTGTTGCGCAATTCTTGAGAGACCGTCCCTGTTGGGTCGGTAAGCAATTGGTTGATCGCATCCTGTGTATTCATTTGATAATTAGAATATTGTGCGGCGATGAATAATTCACTGTCCAAGGTGTCTAGGTCGCGTGTATAGTTCAGGTTCACGGAGTTGTTAAAGCGCGTGCTGCGGCTGTCTGTTTGGGCGATTAGATCGTTAAAATCTTGTCCATTGATATTGATGTCATTGGTGTTGTAAACATTGTTATTTCCATTCACATAAGAACCTCGATACTGTAAACCCAACAAACTCACGGAATCGGGGCGATAACCCAATTTGAGGGAATAATAATGTCCTTGTGGGGTTTTATTACGGGTTTCTACGGCGTTGAGCATGGTGTAGGTTTGGTTGCTCGAATCGCCAGGGTAGGTGCGCTCATAGCGATTGGTCGATTTGGTATCTTGGTAACTAAAAGCATAACTGCCTGCTACCGACCAGCGTTTCTTTTTGTAGTTGAGGCGCATACTGCCCCAGCCATAAAAGTAATTGCCACGAGTGAGTTGCAAGTACGCACGGGCATTATACCCTTCTAAGTTTTGACGTTTGGTGATGATGTTAATCACGGCGCGGCCTGCAGCATCGTAGCGGGCAGAAGGGTTGCGAATGATCTCTATTTCCTTAATTTCGGTAGAGGGAATGTCTTTTAATTCTTGGGTAGTGGTGGGTTGTCCATCAAGCAATAGGATAGGAGCGCCTTTGCCAAAAACTTGTACCTCATCGCTGGCATTCACCAATACGCGCGGCGAGCGACTCAAAACATCCAATACACTACCACTGCTGCTGAGCATTGAGCTTTCTACATTGACAATGATTTTTCCGCGCTCAGATTTAAACATCGGAATATTGGCCTCTACGGTAATGGTTTGTAAATTATTGGCGAGAGCCAACGATAACTTACCTAAATCTATTACCCCATCGCTCGGCGCTTGTTCTACCAAAAAGATCGTATCGCGATACCCCAATGCGGTTAGTTTGACTAAGAACGGGCGCTCTTTCAGCCCTTCCAGTTCAAAAATGCCATCCAGCACATAGGTGCCCTTGCGCAGCGCCGAATCTTGGGGCGCTAACACTAAGACATTCCCTACTTCAACGATTTTTTGTTGCGCATCGACCAATTGCCCTTTGAGCATAAACTCTCCTTGGGCGTGTGTAGTGGGCATAAAAAAGAGGGTGGAAAGAAAGCCAAAAATAAGCAGGGAAGTAAAATGACGCATAAGACGGGCGATTATAAGGCGTGAAATAGAAAGAAGAATAGGTATAGTTTCAAGAACGCATTATCTCTTAAGAAGAGGCGTAACAATCGACCAGCAATAAGGAATAGTAGACAGATTGGCCAACAAAAGGGCTAAAAACCAAGGAACAAGGGCTAACACTAACAAAGACAGGGGTAAAAATTGAACCGTTGCACGACTACGGTATTTATATAGAGAAGCAGTGCCTACTCGTACCGCTTTTCGCAAAAAAAGCCCTTCGCAGCAGCAAAAGGCCTACTAGAACTACTATCTTTAAAACCTTCAACAATTTTTCCAGCCTCAAAAAAAGAATGATGAACGATACGACCGCTTTGACCGATTTTCAAGCAGCGATTTTAGCAGGCATTCCCTCCCAATTGCCCCCTGTCCCAGAAAATGACCCCACAGTGTCCCACGCGCCCAAGCGCAAAGCTATATTGACCCAACTAGAAAAACGCCTCGCGCTACAAAATGCCTTGCGTTATTTTCCACCAGCGCAACACGCTACCCTCGCTCCAGAATTTGCCGAGGAGTTGGCGCAATACGGGCGCATTTATATGTACCGTTTTCGTCCTCGTTATGCCATGCACGCGCGTCCAATTTCGGACTACCCTTGTCAAAGCCAGCAAGCAGCGGCTATTATGTTGATGATTCAAAACAATCTAGATCCTGCCGTTGCACAGCACCCCCACGAGCTGATTACTTACGGAGGTAATGGAAGTGTTTTTAGCAACTGGGCGCAGTATCTGTTGACCATGCAGTATTTGGCGACGATGACCGACGAACAAACCTTAGTCATGTATTCGGGGCATCCGCTTGGGCTATTTCCTGCACCAAAAGAAGCGCCGCGCGTTGTAGTGACCAATGGCTTGATGATTGCCAATTATTCCAAGCCCGATGACTGGGAGCGCTACAACGCCTTAGGGGTAACGCAATACGGCCAAATGACGGCAGGTTCTTATATGTATATCGGGCCGCAAGGCATTGTACACGGCACCACCATTACGGTACTCAATGCTTGTCGCAAAATAGATAACAAAGGCTCACGAGGCAAGTTGTTTGTCACGTCTGGCCTTGGCGGTATGTCGGGCGCACAGCCCAAAGCGGGCAATATTGCAGGCGTTGTTTCGGTCACCGCCGAAATTAATACAGCCGCCACGAATAAGCGCCACGAACAGGGCTGGGTAGATGAAGTGATTAACGATTTGGAGGCGCTTTGCACACGTGTGCGCGAAGCCAAAGCCAACGGCGAGGTCGTTTCTATTGCTTATAATGGGAACATTGTTGATGTCTGGGAAGCGTTTGACAAAGCCGATATTTACGTTGATATAGGCTCTGACCAAACTTCCTTACACAATCCTTGGGCAGGTGGCTATTACCCTGTGGGATACAGCTATGAAGCGGCTAATGAGCTGATGGTCAGTGACCCTGAAACCTTCAAATCGGAAGTGCAAGCGACCTTGCGCCGCCACGCCAAAGCGATTAATGCCCACAATGCCAAGGGTACCTATTTCTTCGATTATGGCAATGCCTTTTTATTGGAAGCCTCTAGAGCAGGCGCGGACATTATGGCCGAAAATGGCTTGGATTTCAAATACCCTTCTTATGTGCAAGACATCATGGGGCCGATGTGTTTTGATTATGGGTTTGGGCCTTTTCGCTGGGTCTGTGCGTCGGGCAAAGCCGAGGATTTAGCGCTCACCGATCAGTTGGCCGCAGCCGTCTTAGAAGACCTATTGGCCAGTGCGCCTGAAGACATTCGCCAACAAACTGCCGACAACTTACATTGGATTCGTCATGCAGAGGAGCACCGTTTAGTGGTGGGCTCGCAGGCGCGTATTTTATATGCCGATAGTGAAGGGCGAATGAGAATTGCGTCGGCGTTCAATCAAGCGATTCGAGAGGGACGTTTGCAGGGGGCGATTATTTTGGGACGCGACCACCACGATGTTTCAGGAACGGATTCTCCTTATCGGGAAACGTCTAACATTTACGACGGCTCCCGTTTTACGGCGGACATGGCGGTACAGAATTTTGTAGGCGATGCTTTTCGGGGGGCGACTTGGGTCTCCTTGCACAATGGTGGCGGTGTTGGCTGGGGAGAGGTAATGAATGGCGGATTTGGAATGTTGCTCGATGGTAGTGCTGAGGCCGATCGCCGTTTGGAGAGCATGTTATTTTGGGATGTAAACAATGGTATTGCCCGCCGCAACTGGGCACGGAATCCAGGCGCGCGAAAAGCCATTGAACGAGCAATGGAAATACAACCTCAATTAAAAGTAACCTTGCCTAACTTGGCGGAAGAGGATTTGTTGGATCAGTTCTTTTTATAGACACTTTAGGGCAAAAAAAAGCGGATAAGCTTTCAAGGCTTATCCGCAATACTTGGTTTTATTTGTTCCTTCCAATTGCTGTTAGCAAACAACTGTTTCCCAAAGGAACCATTTAGCGCTTATTGGGGCGCTACTTCTTAGGATTCGAATTTATTTCGAAACGATAACCGTTTTGGTCGTAGTATTTTCTCCGTCACTCAATTCTACAAAGTAAGTACCTTGTCCGATGCGTAATTGATCCAAGTTCCAAGTCACTTGTTGAGCGCCTGTATTGTTTAGTGCTTGTTGGTACACCAAACGGCCTTGTACATCGTAGAGGCTCAATTGAGCAGCGTTTTTAGTATTAATATTGATAGTCAATACACGTGTTGCTGGATTCGGGAAGGTTTCTAATACTTGTACTTCCGTCAACGCATCACGAGTTACTTTATCAGCCGCTTTGCGGACAACAAAACCAGTAACTAAAGTTTTTTGGAAAGCAGGGTGTTCCGCTTGAATCACCAAGTTGTATACGCCTTCTGTTAAATGTTGTTGGGGGGTCAAAACAGCATGGCCGTCTTTATCCACTTTGAAGTCTTCGATGTAAGTAATTGCTTCTTCTAAGGCTTCTCCTTCTAGCGTATTCTTGTGTGTAATTACTGCTTTTAACTGCAAATCAGACAAGTCGTATTGTTCGGCTTGCTCTAGTTTTACGTTAAAGGTAGGCGTATTGTCAAAACCAAATTGGTGGCTGTTGTCATAAGACAAAGATACCCCTTTGTTCTGGTGAATTACAGCTGCAAACTTTGAGCCACTTTGTAAACGGTAGCGACCTTCTGTCAAAGAAGATAAATCTACTTTTTGAGAAAATCCTGTGTGGAAAGCACTAGTAGTACTCAAAGTAGTCCAGTCAAAATTAACAGGAACCCATTCGTTGTTAGCAAGTTGTTGTTCTAAAGTAAGGGTAACGATAGCTTGTTCTTGCAAAACGATCATTTCCAAATTACGCAAGTTGGGCTCTACTACGAAGGATAGATTGCTCTCATCAGAAGACAAATACTGCAAGCGGCTAGTCAAGGTTTGGTTAACAGCAGCGGCATCAGGTACTTGTGTAGCATCTTGACGTAGAGAAGAGAGAGAAGCTCTAATGTTTGGTCGAATGGTATTCCAAACAAAACCAGAGATAGAAACATCTAAGTGGTTGAAACGAGAAAGAGGATTGCCGTGTCCAGGAACCCATTGTGGGCGACCATTCGGGCGAGTAGAACTCCAATAAGGCGTAACACCATCGTTACCACCAACAGAAGAACCAGAACCCATCCAGTTTAATAAGTTACCAGCAGTAGTCATTGCTACACCTGTAACACCAGAACCATTGTTGTACCCCCAAGCGCCATAATTGACAAACTTGCCAGGCTGGTTGCGCCAGCTCCAATCCAATAGAGGACGGGCATAACCACCCATGTAGTACGTAGTAGAGGTAGACGTTCCGCCACCTAAACCAACTAAATCAACCACCCAACCAAAACCGGGTGTTTCTGCTAAGTTCGCTAATTCTGTTCCTCCAAAAGGAGATCCTAAAGTAATAACGCGCTCTACTTTATTTCTGCGGTTGTGGGTAATCATGGCAACCTCTGACGCTTTACCGCCATTACTGTGCGCAACCAAAACAACATCACTTACACCGTAGCGTCTAGTAATGTCATCAATCATGGAAGCCAATAAGCTACCATTTGCCCACATACCTTGACCTCTAGTCATGGCTACAAAAACACAGTTGTGTCCAGAGCGGTAGGCTTCGCCATACATATCATTGCCACCCGTAAACCAACCATTGCTGAGATCGGTAAAACCGTGGACAAAAACTAAAACGGGATTCTTAGAATCGAGGTTGGGAGGTGTCGCACCATAATAAATGCCACTACCAAAAAGAGGCCCGAAATAAAGGGGAGATAGGTTTTGAGGAGTAGGCATGATGTACGTGCTGTATTGCGCTTTGGCAGAAAACGCTAGCAAACTACTCACTGTAAGAAGCAGTGTTGTCAATAAGACTTTCATAATTAAATTGTTTGATCATTGTCCCAAAATTAAATTGGGGAGTTATGAAGTGGTGAGGTTATTGGTTAAAAGCCACTAAAAATTCTCTTTACAATCATTCAAAAACAATAGTACGTTTCATCGCCTATTCTCATAAAACAGTGCAAAGGTAAAGAGGCTTTTATATAATCAAAGCAATTATACCCTAAAAATGTCAATTTTTGTTGCGGTTTTTAACCCAATTATAACAAAAGTAAGGTTTCTAAAATAGAAAAGAATGTTTTAATAGTTTGCTTAAAAGTTCTTGGAGAGGATTTATGCAAATAAAAATAAGGTTTCTTAAGAAAGAGCCGTCGTCTCAAAAAGGGCTAAAAAAGTACAAATTTTACTTTTTGACGGTTCTATTACCTTAATTTCTAACCAAATAGTCAAACTGCAAAGTAAAGGCCTAATTGTTCAAGCGCGCCGAAATAAAGGCGAGCTCCTTGGTGGTTTGTGTTTGCAGATGCTCAAAACGTTGTAAGTATTGCTGCTTTTTTTGGAGGGTTTGGAGGAGCAATTCTCTCTGCTGTTGTAGATAGGCGAGCGTGCGTTGTTGTTCCATCAATAGTTGTAGTGTTTGCTGACAAGTAGCGTCCTGCTGTTGGTTGAAAGCCGCGAGCAACTGGCTGCGTTTGGTGGTTTGATCCGCCAAGTTCATTTTTTCAGCGTCCGTCATAGCCTTGCCCTTTTTAAATGCTGCCAACGCTTGGCTCATTTCTTTTTCTACGAGGAGCAAACGGTCTACTATGGTATCGTTTGGACAAAGGGTGGAGAGTGTCTTTCTGCTAGAGGCAATGGTCGCTAATGCTTTAGCTAAAGATTTTTCGCTCAGGGCTAGGAGTGCTTCACTGCGGCGTACTTGTTGGGTATATTCCTTCACCGAATCTTGTACCCACCGCTGTTGGTGGATTAACTTGTATTGAGCCGCACGGTTCCAAAATTCGTCTGCGGCATCCCAGCCTCCCTGAAAAGAGATCGCTAAGGAGCCGCCTATAATTGTATCTTCTGGAATATTGATTTGGGTTGGAATCGTAATCATAGAATCGAGCGCTTGGCTATCCAATTCTTCTAACGCTGCTTTTCCCCATTCTAAATGGCCTTCTAAAGAAGCATCTAATAAGGGCATAGAAAAAATGGCCGTCCCGATTGTTGGCCTTGCTTTGGAGGGGGAGACAGGAGTAGACAATAACAATTGTTGTCCGCCAACCTGCCAAATTACACTGATGCTTTCTATTTTCTTAGCCGTAGGAGCAGGATAAGTCAACTGCAAATCCTCGGTGCTGCTAATTTGCCACCCTGCAAATTGATCTTGTTGATACGACAACGTAGGCAATTGCGCCAACGCCGCTGTTGCAAAAAGGACAAAAAGTAAACAACTAAGTAGATACTGGCACATAATCAGAAGGGGATAAGGTCAATAGAATAACAGCTAAGATAAATACACCTCCCTCAACTCGCAAGAATCAGCCCAAAATTAATCACTTAAGCCATCTTTCGTCGCCGCAACCAAAAACCTCCCGCTAATAAGGACAAGAAACCTAAACCAAGCACACCCCAAGCCCAACTCAATGGATCATCGGCCAAAGCAGGAAGAGGAGCCGTATTTCCTGAAAGTACAAAACCACCCCAATAGAACGGCGCTAACAAATTAGGTTTGTTGCGGTTGACCTTTAAATAACTAATTTTTGCTTGTTGTAACGCCTCATCTTTGGGCAATCCGCGTTTTAGATTTTTGTAGAACTCCCGCATCAATACTTCCGTAGACCAGTCCGAAACAGGCCATTTACTCATAACAATATTGGGTACGCCTGCATAAGAAAAGCCCCGCGCAATACTCACTACACCTTCGCCTTTTTTGAGGCGGCCCATACCAGAGTTACAAGCACTCAGCACCGCTAAATCTGCATTCAACCGCATATTGTACAGCTCAAAGGCGTGTAAAATACCATCTTCTTCCCCTTCATTTCTCAAAATCAAACTAGAAAACAAAGGGTCCACATCGTTAACTACCCCATGCGTCGCAATGTGCAATACTCCGTACAATTGGGCATCCTTCTTAAATTGCAACTCAGACGCTCGCTTGGCCAAGTAAGCAGGGCTATCGAATAAATCGGCAATGTGTTGTGCTTCTTGTTGCGCTCCAGGCAAGGCAGACAGATTATCGCCGATACCTTTTTCGCTGATAATGCCTTCCATGGCAAAGAAATCGGGGGCCCAAGTAGACATTTTTTGAGGGGCTTTGTTTTTTTGCTGTTGCTTGCTGTGCAAAAACATACTGGCCGAATAATTATAGCAAATCGGGTAGGCTTCGATGACAAACTTGGCATTGCTGTAGGTGGCTGGGCCTTTGGCCGATTCGTCAATGGGTTGCATGGGTAAGACCCCAAAAGGAATGTAGCTCAACTCAGCATCAGGAGCAATAATCAGTTTTTTGCCCTTGATGAACGGCTCCAAATCCTCTAGCAACTGTTGGTATAAATAATAGCCATACTTGGCGTATAAATCGGCTTTGTTGTGTTTGAGCGCGTGTTGTAATTTTTTGACTACAAAAGAGAGTTCGTAAGGCAAGACTTTAAATTGGCTCTTGATTTCCGTTTTACTAATGGCCAAGGTGTACACAAAAGAATCTGTGGCAACATATTCTAAGAAAACTTCGTCTGCACTTAAATTTTCTTGCAAGCGCTGGAGCTCTACGGTACGGCTACTGTATTTGAGGTCATAATACTCAGGGTAGTTGCGTTCAAATTTTTTGAGCAAGGTATTGTGCTTTTCAGTGGTTACTTCAATTTGCTCTTGCAACTGATCAATGCGCTCCTTGCTGGCTTGGTCGCCTTGTTGGAGTTCGTAAAACACCTCTGCTTTGAGGTAGGCAATTTGTACTTTTAATCCATTCTCCAAAACCGTCTGCTCCTTTGAAATGCCCGCTACTTTCATAGATTTGAGATCTTGGACGGTTTCAAACAGTACGGCACTTTTGGACAACTCTGCATAAGAAAAGGCTTCTTGTAAAAATAAGACCTTGCCTGTTTTTTTGAAGAGTGTATTACAAATAACAACGGCGTGTTGGCTAATTTTATGGGTTACATTACCCAATTTGGATTTATTGCCCTCCGTACGGTAAGTATTGCGCAATTGGTAGAGCATTTCGGTCGCAATCGCGTAATGGGCCAATATTTTTTTGAGCTCGCTCTCCGACGGGTTATCTTTGCTGCGCTCGTATAGAATAATTCCGCGTGTCGCAATCGAATTCAGTAACTCGTACGGAAAGGGAATTTTGTTGATGTTTTCCAGTAACCGTTGGTCAATTTCTACCTCCTCCCCAATATGACTATACTGGGCGCGGTCAATGTAGTCCATTGCTTCTTTGTACAATTGGTTGGCGAGATAAATTTCACTCAAACGCCGCTCTACTTCTGCCCATTGAGGGTGCTCTTTATTGTATTTTTTTTCAATGGTTTCTAAGGCTTCTTCATAGTATAATTGGGCATTGGGATAATCCCCTGCTTGAAAGTACAACATGCCCAAGACCAATTGAACTTCTATACGTTTGGCCGTGCGTTGTCTAGAAGGAAGCTGCTCCATCAAACGCAAGGCGGCATTATAACTTAATAAGGCCAAATTATAATCGACCGTTTTTTGTTCATTCATCGCGTGTCGAATGGGAGCGAGCCCTCGGCGGGCAAACAAAATTTCCCAATCTTTATCTTCTTCTTTAGCGGCAATTTTATACCAAGAGACATTGGATTTAGACGGCACTAAAGCCTGAAATATTTTTCCTTGTATGAGGTAAGCCTCATAGAGCAATGGGAGGTCAGTGGTTCTTGGTGGATTTGTTGCCCATTTTTGGAGCGCGTTGCTATTAAATCCAATAGCGAGTTGGTACTTTTCTTCTTCGTAATAAATTTGCCCAAGCATCGCCTCAATAATAGGAGCTCTATACAGTTGCTGTTGTTCCTCTAGTATAATATTGCGTACTTTTTTGAGGTAGGGGATGGCCGCACTGTATTGTTTTTGCTCAAAGAAGGATAAGCCAATGGCATAATTCACCTCAATGTCGCGTTCAACTTCATTGGCAAAATCGGCGGCGGCAGCTTCGATGGCATCCATGTATTTTTTGGCGGCTTCATCTGTGCTGAGAAGCAAGTCGTCAAAATCCCAGAAATTTTGGCGCATCAGGGAGCGATTACCAGGTTGCTCGGCAGGAATATTGGCGCGTTGCTTTGCTCGCACCAAGTCATTGTACTCTTCTACTACGTCTAACAAATCCTTTTTCTTGACACCACCTTTTTCCATAAGGGCAACAATGGTAGGCTCATCTGCAAAGTAAGCGCGCATCTGTTTGCGAAAGCCTATAAACCGCACCTTAGTTAAGGTGTTTCCCCGTTCTAAAAATAAATCACTGTTATTGAGAATGTTTTCCTTTTTGACGTATTCATAGACAACCACAGGCTCATTGGGGTCGGTTAGCCGACGCATAAACACCAAGGTTTCTTTGTTGCGGCTAGGATAAAGCTTAGGCGTATAAATATATTCTCCCTTTCCCCACTCGGTGAGATCCTCAGGGCGGTAACTGACGACGAGTTCCTCAGGTGCTTTAAAGGTAATACGGCTACTGTTGACCCCAAGATCAATGTTTCTAATTTTGCCATAAATCTTTTGATTGCTGTTCTTGACAATATAGTCTTGCGCCAAAAGGGGAAGGCCGCAAAAAAAGCAGAGAAGGCTCAATAGGTATTTCATGTAGATAATTCGATGTAGGTAATCATAGTATTCTTGTTGCAGCACAACAGAGAATAGTACAGAATGCAACCATTTGGGAATGCGAAGTGGGAGAGTGGTGTCCTAAAATTTAAAATAGTTAAGCATAAGTGAGCGAGCAAATTTAGTGCTAATCGAAGCATAAAATGGAAGTCTTAGCGGGCTAAGGCAAGATTTTATGCGGAAGAGTAGTGCAAAAAGAATTCATGAATTGCCTATAAATAATTTTGAATGATTACTTACATGCAATCAACGTTTAAACGTAACCTTAGTCGCGCCAAAACCATACTTTTCAAAGTAATCATTTTTGAAGGTCTTAACATCCCCGTGATAACGTAGATATTGAATGACCCCTTCTCGTAATTTGCCTTTGCCCAATCCATGAATGACAAAAACCTCTTCTAGTCCTAAGTTGGCTGCTTGGGTAATAAAGTCATCTAAAGCCTGTAATTGTATCTCATACAATTCTCCCGAGGTGAATTCAGAGGTGTCATTTACTAGTTTTTCGGCGTGTAAGTCCAATTCGGGCTCAAAAGAAGCAACATCCATTAGATCTGCACGGCGAAAGGAGGAGTTTGATTTGTTGGAAACAGAACGTTGTTCTAAGGTATAATCTTTTATAGAGGACAATGGTTTAGAATAGCCCTCTAATTTAGAAAATAATAAATAATGACTAGTGCTTATTCCAATCAGAGGAACAGGGCCATTAGTCGTCATAAACTTCTTGTATTTTAGTTTAAAACGCTTGCTAAATTTAAAATTAGGACAGGTAAATTCTATCTGTGGCGCATCGTTAAACTGCGCCTGCCAAAACTCGCCAATTGGGAAGTAACTGCTAGCGGGAATGACTTTGTTGAAGCCATGCTCTAGTTCTTGGTTTAAGAACAGGGAAAACTTAAAGCTAAAAGAAACAGGCGTATCGTTGACCAAATAGATGGTATAATGGTCGCTGGCAGTCTGATGAAAGGCCAAAAAGCAGCCCAAACCCTGTGGGGGACTATCGACCAAGCTCTTGGCAACAAAGGATTCTAACGCCGCAGGAGGCGTTTTTTGTTGCTTGGCTTTGATAAATTTGTTGTTGGCAGGCTGAAAGGCCTGTAGCTTGCGGTAAGTCTGTTCGTCTTTGCTGAAAAACAGATCCTCTGTACTGGGGCCGTTGTCTTTCTTGGGGGGCTTCTTGGGTAATGCCTTTTGCTGCTCCGATTGCCGAACTCCCTTGAAATTCTCTGCTAATACGATGTCTTCTTCAAACGCAATTCCCTCGTCTGCCTCTTCCATTAACCAAACGGTGTAGGTGCCATCTTGATGATCTTCTAGTATTTCGGCTTCTAAGCCAGTATATATAAAGCGAATGCGGGTACCAATTTCGAACATAATATAAAGAGGTATCAAAAACTAAGGTGAAAAACAAAGATAACTATTCAACCAACACTTATAACGGAAAAGCGGTTGCATCTATGATTTATAAAAATACAAGGTTACGAAAAGTAGCGGATTTCTTTTACTTTTAGCAGTCTGTAAGCTACGGTTAATTAGGGCAAAAAGTTTCAGTAAATTCGATTGGCATAAAAAAACAGAAATAATGGGCTATACTCTTTTTGACCTAATTGTGATTTTTTCGAGAAATAATTCAAAAAAATGCAGAAGGGTTTTAACTTAGCGGGTGCAATGCAAGATAAAAAGATTGAGAACGCGCGGTTTTCGTGCAAATATGTTGAGAGTCAATGCTTTAATTAGTTGCCCTTCAAAAGGCTTTCCCTAGACAAAACAACAAGGCTTAAGAATTTCTTAACAGCCTATTATTTAGATCAGGTCTAAATAAATTGTTGTTTTAGCCAATGCTTGTAAAAGCGCTATGCGGGTTGTATTTTTGTTTTGGACTTACGAGAGGAGTTGATTTTTGACAAAAAAATTACAAAATGATATATCAAAGACTTTTAAGCTTTTGCGCCGCTATTTTGATGATAGCTATGTTGCCCACGGGGGCGCTAGCAGCGGATGTGAATAATGGAAAAGCACTGTTTTTGGAAAAATGTGCTAGTTGTCACAACAACAACATGGTTAGCGACATGACAGGCCCCGCCCTTTACGGCGTACAAGGTCGCTGGAAAGCGTACCCCGATGCCCTGTATTCGTGGATTCGCAATTCACAAGCTACGGCCGATGCGGGCAACCCGCGCGCCAAAGTGATGATTAATTGGGCGGCTTCTGCTATGACGGCCTTCGAAAACTTGGAGAACGAGCAGATTGACGACATCCTAGAGTACGTCGAGCAAAAAGGCTCTGGAGCATTGGCTTCAAAAGACGAACCTGGTCCAGGAGAGACTCAAGTAGTAGAGGAAGAAGCGGCAAGTCCTGCTTTGGGAATTAGCTTGATTCTAGTTCTCTTATTAGCGATTGCCTTATTGGGTCGTTATATTAATGGCCTGACGCGTTTGTCACAGCAACAAGCTGGACAAGTCGTCTCTGCTGAAAAATCTATCCTTGGGGTTTTATTTAGCCCCGGTGTAGTGAAGTTGTTAATTTTTGCTTTGGTATTATTCGGAGGTTATACTACCGTTAATAGTGCGATTGGATTGGGAAGACAACAAGGCTACCAGCCCGAGCAGCCGATCAAATTTTCGCACGTAACCCATGCGGGTGTTAATGGTATCAACTGCCAGTATTGCCACGATGGCGCTCGTCGCTCAAAGCACTCGGTTATTCCCGCTTCTAATACGTGTATTAACTGTCACGCCAACATCCAAAAAGGATCTAAGTATGGTACAGAAGAGTTAATCAAAGTGTATGCGGCTTCTGGTTTTAACCCTATGGAGAATGCGTACATTCCTCAGGAGGCTACAGCGGAACAACGCGCTGTAATTTATGAGCAATGGTTGAGAAAGACCTACTCTAAAGAATGGAAAGAGAACGAAAATGCTGTTAATAACGATGATTGCAGAGCAATTGGCTTCTATTGAAGGAACGTACAACCAACCTATCGAGTGGGTGCGTATTCACAATTTGCCTGACCATGCTTACTTCAACCACGCCCAACACGTTACGGTGGGTAAAATCAAGTGCCAAACTTGTCACGGAGAAGTAGAGAAAATGGAAGTGATGAAACAACACTCTCCGTTATCTATGGGCTGGTGTATCAACTGTCACCGTCAAACAGAAGTACAATTCCGCGATGGTCTAAACGCTGGCAAAAAATCTCCTTACGATGGAGACGACAATCAAGCCAACGCTTACTACACCGATTACAAATACTACGAGCAGTACCATACCGAGTTGGAGAATGGAAAACGTAGAGGGGTAACGGTAGAAGAGATTGGTGGTTTGGAGTGTCAGAAATGCCACTACTAAAACCCGCTTAGGTGCTGCGCGGCTTATTGGCTCGTGCAGCACGCTAGTTTATCATTAAATTACGACATAAAAAGGGGATTACCCCCGTTCCAATATATCTTATAAGACTATGAATAAGAAGGAAAACAAGACTAAGGTTTGGATCAGTGCGGAAGACTTATCGAAGCAGGCCGTTGAGGAAGGAAACAATGAGTTCAACCACACCGAGACAGAAGAAACAAAAGAGCACAGTCGCCGTGACTTTTTAAAGTACATGGGCTTCAGTGTTAGTGCTGCTACAGTAGCCAGTTGTGAAGTTCCTGTCAAAAATGCTATTCCTTATGTAATCAAGCCAGAGGAAATTGTTCCTGGTGTGGCTACTTACTTTGCGTCTGCGATTGTACAAGGAGGAGATGTTCTTCCTGCGTTGATCAAAACGCGCGAAGGCCGTCCTATTAAGATTGAAGGAAACCCTGGTTTGGCAACACAGCCTACCTTTACCGCAGGGGGAACGAATGCTAGAGGCCAAGCGGCTATTCTAGATTTGTACGATACCAACCGTGTAAAAACACCAGGTTTGGTAGGAGAGTACCTCAAAGCAGAGGTTATTACCAATGGTATTCAGAAAAAAGAAGCCTTGGGTAAAGCGGTCATGACTTGGGAAACCTTGGATGATGTCGTTAAAAAAGGCTTGACGGGTCAAATCCGTATTGTTACCAATACCAGTAACAGTCCTTCGTTTAACGCGGCCGTTGCTGCCTTTCAAGCGCAATATCCAGGGGCACAATGGGTACAATACGATCCCATTTCTCACGCTGCTCAATTAGATGCCAATGCCCAAAGCTACGGTGTCCGCGCACTACCCAATTACCACTTCCAAAATGCGATGTGTATAGTAGGTATCGAAGCTGACTTTTTGGGAACTTGGATTTCTCCAGTAGAATATTCTACCGATTATATTAAGAACAGAAAACTTACCGACGAAGGGATTAAAAGTGGTGCCGAAAAAGCGATGTCTACCCACATCCAATTCGAATCGCGTATGTCTTTGACAGGGTCTAATGCCGATCACCGTGTTTTGGTGAAGCCATCGGAGTGGGGCGCTGCTGTTGGAATGTTATATACAGAAGTAGCCAACTTAACTGGTGGCGGAAGCGGAAGCTTGTCGTTTACACCTAAATTTGCTTGGAAAAATGCTTCTAAAGCGATTAAAGATACCGCTAAAAAATTGGTCGCCAACAACCGCCGTTCTTTGGTCGTTTGTGGAATCAATGATGTCAATATTCAGCAAGTTGTCAACGCGATCAACAAGATGTTGGGAGCAGAAGGGAATACCTTAACAATGACTGCTAACGAACACTCTAAGCAACGCTTGGGAAGTGATGCTGCTGCTGCTAAATTGGTACAAGACATGAAAAGCGGGGCGGTTAATGCCGTAATCGTTTGTAATGGTGCCAATCCTGCGTATGATTTGCCCGGTACTTTGGCTGCTGAATTTGCAGAAGCAATGCCTAAAATTCCAATGACGGTTTCTATGAACTTGACCTTGGACGAAACGGCTGCTGTTTGTAAATACATTGCTCCCGACCACCATGTGTTAGAATCTTGGGGTGATGCGGAGCCTAAAAAAGGACAATTGTTTGTGGTACAGCCTACTATTCCACAATTATTCAATACCCGTGCTGCGGGCGAATCTTTGTTGGTATGGGCGAATAAGCCACAGACTTACCACGACTTTATTAAAGCAACTTGGAAAAGTGCTGTATTCCCTGCACAAAGTGAATACATGTTGTTCCAATCTTTTTGGAACAATACCTTGCACAATGGTTGGGTAAAAGCCGCTACTGTTGCTGCTCCAGTCAATGTAGAAGTACTGACAGACGTAGATGCTCCTGCCACTGCTGACGTTCCTGCTCCAAGCAACAACGTCGGTTCTGCCCTAGCAGCCTTGAAACAAGGAAAAACAGGTACAATAGAAGTAACCTTGTACGAAACGGTACAAATCGGCGCGGGTCAAGGTGCCAACAATCCTTGGTTGCAAGAAATGCCTGACCCTGTTATGCGTACCACTTGGGACAACTTCCTACAAATTCCTATCCGTTGGAATGGCGATACTGCTTATGCTGCGCTACCAGGTTTGGAAGGTTTGAATGATTTAAAAGACGGCGATACGGTAACAATTACGGTAGCCGATCAACAATATACCTTGCCTGTATTTAGAACCTTTGGTCAGATGCAAGGAACCGTTTCCATCGCCTTGGGCTATGGCCGTACACGCGCTGGAAAAGCGGGCAATGGTGTTGGAAAAAACTTATACCCTGCTGTTAAAGATTTTAGCTTTGCTGCCTTAGCTACTGCTCCTGAATTATTTGGACACGACGATTTGTTCGCTTGTGTACAAATGCACCACACTTATGGCTTAACGGCTAAAGATGAGTCGGGGGAAACCATCATGCACGAGTACAAAACAGGGGAGAAAAAGCCGCTTAACGTAGATGAGAAGATTGACAGTTTCCAAGGTTCTTTGGTAGAACGTTCTGTATTCTTCCAGTCTACAGCAGCTGATGTTAAAGAAAGCATCGCAGAATTAAAAGAGAAAAGATCAGATTACCAATACCTCAATAGCAAAGGACTATATCCAGACCGCGAAGAGATCTACGGCATGGCCCACCACTGGGGAATGACGGTTGACTTAAACTCTTGTACGGGTTGTGGTGCTTGTACCGTAGCTTGTATGGCAGAGAACAATGTTCCTGTTGTTGGTAAATACGAAGTCAACAAAGTTCACGAAATGACTTGGTTGCGTATTGACCGTTATTTCTACGGCAATGAAGAAACGCCCAATACGGTTTATATGCCGATGATGTGCCAACACTGTGATAATGCTCCTTGTGAGAACGTTTGTCCAGTAGCCGCCACCAACCACAGTTCTGAGGGATTGAACCAAATGACTTACAACCGTTGTGTGGGTACGCGTTATTGCGCGAATAACTGCCCCTTCAAAGTACGTCGTTTCAACTGGTTAGATTATACTTCTGCTGATATCTTCCCTTCTAACGAGGTGGATATGAATAGAGGTGTAGAGGAAATGGAGGATGATTACTACTATATGACGGATAACTTGACCCGTATGGTCTTGAATCCTGATGTAACGGTGCGTACGCGTGGAGTCATTGAGAAATGTAGCTTCTGTGTACAACGCTTGCAAGAAGGTAAATTGTCTGCCAAAATGGAAGGCCGCAAATTGCGCGACAGCGATGTTGTTACGGCTTGTGTACAGGCTTGTCCTACTGGTGCGATTATTTTTGGTGACGATAATAATCCTAATAGTGAAGTCTATAAATTGCAGCGTACAGACCGCTCTTACATTGCCTTAGAAGAAACCAATGTGCGTTCTTCTGTAAATTACCTAATGAAAGTTATCAATAAAGACGAGAATTTCGCGTAATTGTCGGTTTGACAAACGCAGCAACGAAATGTAGATCCAATACAATTCAGATAAAAACATCACTTTTATGAGTACAGTTGTATCAAATGTACGCCCACCATTAGTAACGGGCGGCAAAACATATCACCAGATCACAGAGGATATCTGTTCACCAACAGAACAACTTCCTGGTGTAGGCTGGGTAGCCTGTTTGTTAGGGGCTTTGGGTCTATTGGCCTTTGGAGGAATTGCCATGTTTTTCACCCTTTGGTTTGGGATTGGAACTTGGCACTTGAACCGCACCATTGGTTGGGGTTGGGATATCACCAACTTTGTTTGGTGGGTCGGTATCGGTCACGCAGGAACCTTGATTTCTGCTATTCTATTGCTCTTTCGTCAGAAATGGCGTACTGGGGTAAACCGTGCCGCAGAGGCGATGACTATTTTTGCCGTTATCTGTGCCGCTCTTTTTCCAGGAATTCACATGGGACGGATGTGGATGGCATTTTTCGTCTTTCCTTATCCTAATACTCGTGGTCCTTTGTGGGTTAACTTTAACTCTCCACTATTGTGGGATGTATTCGCGATTAGTACTTACTTCACGGTATCGTTGTTATTCTGGTACACGGGTTTAGTGCCTGATTTTGCGACGATGCGTGACCGCGCTAAGGGATTCAGAAAGAAATTGTACAACTTCCTTTCTATGGGTTGGACAGGTTCTGCGAAGCACTGGCAACGTTGGGAGTCTTTATCCCTCGTATTGGCTGGTTTAGCAACGCCTCTAGTATTGTCGGTACACACGATTGTATCCTTTGACTTTGCTACTTCCGTTATTCCTGGATGGCACACCACGATTTTTCCTCCCTACTTTGTAGCGGGAGCGATCTTCTCTGGTTTTGCGATGGTATGCACCTTGATGATTATCACTAGAGTTATTCTGAATTTACAGGATTACATTACTATCGAGCACATTGAGTCGATGAATAAGGTAATCGTTTTGACAGGTTCTATTGTAGGGGTTGCTTATTTGACAGAGTTATTTGTCGCTTGGTATTCTGGCTACATTTACGAGCAATATGCTTTTTATAATCGTGCCGTTGGGCCGTATTGGTGGGCTTATGCTGCGATGATGACGTGTAATGTTATCTCTCCCCAGTTCTTTTGGTTCCGCAAGATCCGCCGTTCTATTTTCTGGACATTTGTTTTGTCGATTGTAGTAAACATCGGTATGTGGTTTGAGCGTTTTGTAATTATTGCAACCACCTTGGCTAGAGACTTTATTCCTTCTAGTTGGAGTTACTATACGCCCTCTTGGGTAGAGGTAGGTATTTACCTCTTTACTTTTGGATTGTTTGGCACTTTATACTTGATTTTCATGCGTGTTGCTCCTGTAGTAGCTTGTGCAGAGATCAAATCTATCTTGAAATCTTCTGGTGATCAATATGTAGGCCCTTAATACGCTGCTTTGACAGGATTGAACAACACAGGCGTACACCACGACGAGGACGACCACTTGACATACTCTTCGGAGGAGCAAGGTTACACTTCTACCTTAACGGGTACAGATACCGCTACGGCTACTTTGCCTGATGTAGAGGTGGATACAGATACCCGTAGAGAGGAAGAAGATCCTTCAGACGATGATTTAGACAAGCAATAAAAGCGCATCCCATTAACAATTCTTAGGCAATAGGGCCTATCTAATTATAAAGAAGCATGAAAAGAGTATTAAATAAAAGGGTTCTATATGGCCTGTACAACGATGAGGTTATCCTAATGGACGCCGTTAAACACATCAAGAAAGAAGACGGCGAAATCATGGATGTCTTTACGCCCTTCCCTGTACACGGGTTAGATCCTGTACTTGGCCTCAACGAATCTCGTTTGCACATAGCTGGTTTTATCTATGGCTTGACGGGAACAACGCTCGCCTTTGGCTTTATGTCTTGGGTATTTACACGCGATTGGCCGATCATTTTTGGTGGAAAGCCTTATTTTTCCGTGCCTGCCTTTATTCCGATTACGTTTGAGTTTACGGTATTGATGGCAGCAGTGGGAATGGTTATTACGTTTTATTTGGTTTGTGGATTAGGGTTTGGAGTTGAAAATCCTTACTTGGATCCAAGAATTACCGATGATAAATTTTGCATCGCTTTTGACGTAACCAACAGTTCTAAACAAGAAGTAGAACGCTTATCTGGTTTGTTGTCTACTACCCATGCAGAAGAAGTAAACACCAAGGACATCTAATATTAACGAGCGAACGATTAATTTAAAATAGCAATGAAAACAATAACAAGTCTATATCCTTTGGCAGCGGTATGCGTAGCAAGTGTTTTGCTATGGAGCTGTACACGGGCAGGTGGCGAAGAAACAGGGACAGAGTATATGCCTGATATGGCACACTCTATCGCCTACGAAGCTAACCATGACGTTTATTATTATAACAATACTTGGGGCGACGAGGAAGATTACGAAGCGTATGCACAACCGCGCAAACCCGTCAACGGTACAGTAGCTCGTGGTTACTTGCCCAACAAATACCAACGCTTGGATGACTTTAGAGAAGTTCCTGAAGAAACCCATGCCGTTGTTCAAGAACGTGTTTGGAATTTGATGAAAGAAGATAGATCTATTGTTAATCCTATCCAACCTACTACTAAGGCAGAGCTAGAGCGCACCTTGGCAGAAGGCAAACATATCTACACCATTATGTGTGAGGTTTGTCATGGAGAAGGATTGAAAGGAAATGGTGTTATTTACAACGAAGGAGAAGGCCCCTATAGCGCTAAGCCTGCGAATTTAGTAGGTGATGAAGCTATCGTTGCGTCGGCTGATGGTCGTTACTTGAATGCTATCTTACACGGAAAAGGCCAGATGCAATCCCACGCCGACAAAATGTCTCCTTTGGAGCGTTGGAAAGTAATTCACTACATCCGTTCTATGCAAGCAGCGGAAGCAGGCGAAGAATACAATCCACTTGCTGGAACAGTGGACAATGGCGCGTTGGATCTAAAAACGGCGTTCTCTAATTTGCTCGAAAAGCAAAAAGCAGGAGTAGAGGCGGAGGATTTGAAATTGACCTTGAACGATATTTTATACAATACAGGAAAAGCAGAATTGAATCCCAGTTCTTACAAGACCTTGAACGAATTGGTGAGTATTCTAACCGAATTTTCTACGATCAACATCGAAGTTCAGGGACATACTGATACACAAGGTGACCCTGAAGTAAACATGCCTTTGTCAAAAGAGCGCGCTGCTAGTGTAG
This sequence comes from uncultured Saprospiraceae bacterium, assembly GCA_963837355.1. Classification (GTDB taxonomy): domain Bacteria; phylum Bacteroidota; class Bacteroidia; order Chitinophagales; family Saprospiraceae; genus Aureispira. The sequence continues at coordinate 367,637 of CAWIMY010000007.1, forward strand.
TAGAGTATTTGGTAGCACAAGGAATCGACAGAAATCGCCTATCTTACAAAGGTTATGGCTCTACTATGCCTGTTGCGACCAACGATACCGAGCGCGGCATGGCCTTGAATAGAAGAACAGAGATCAAAATTATCCAATAATAGTAGACCAGCACGTTTTTAGAAACCGCAATCTAAGATTAAAACTAGTATAATATTTATATACGATGAGCAATCATAATAACGAAACCTTTGTTTTTGACAGTAAGACCAAGCTCTTTACCATCGTGCTGATGGTTATTGGTGCGGTCTGTTTAGGCTGGTCCTATTTTGCTTCAGAGCCAGCGATGAAGCACATGCGCTTCTGGACAAACTTCTTGCAAAATTCTGTCTTCTTTACAGGAATTGCCTTTGCGGCTGTTCTATTTATTGCCACGCATGCTCTCGCTTGGGGGGGATGGGTAGCTATGTTCAAACGTATTCCCGAGGCTATGATGAGCTTCTTGTACATTGGTGCAGGCTTGTTTCTTATTCTTGGAATCGGTATCTATTTGAGTGCAGAAGGAACAGAATTCTTGTACCTGTGGAATGATGCCGACTACTTAGATCCTCAAGGAGAGCTATTTGATCCTTTGGCCTTTCACAAATCAGCCTTTGTCAATCCTATTGCTTACTTACTAACGGTATTGGTAATTGGATCTTGGACCATTTTTGCTTACTTGTTCAGAAAAGTTTCTTTGGAAGAAGATACCACTCCTTACCAAGTAACCGCAGAGAACCCAACCCCTAAGAATGTAAAACGTACGCGTATCTACGCAGCGGCTTTCTTACCCATCGCTGGTTTCTCTAGTGCTTTTGCCATTTGGCAATGGGTAATGTCTGTAGACACGCACTGGTACTCTACCTTGTTTGCTTGGTATGCAACCGTGAGTATGTGGGTAAGTATGTTGGCCATGTGTTTCATGATTATCATTCTACTAAAAAGCCGAGGCTTGTTGAAAGGTTTTAACGACGAGCACATGCATGATTTGGGTAAATACATCTTCGGATTTAGTGTTTTCTGGACTTACTTATGGTTCTCTCAATTCATGTTGATTTGGTATGCTAACAACGGGGAGGAAACGCAATACTTCTTTATCCGTTTTGAGCAATTTAAAGTAGTTTTCTTTGCGAACTTACTCATCAACTTTGTACTGCCGTTCTTGATCTTAATGATGAACACTGCCAAGCGTACCTTAGGTACTTTAGGTTTTGTAGCAGGCTTGGTATTTTTTGGACACTGGTTGGATTTTTACCAAATGATTAAGCCTGGTGTTTGGTACAATTACGAGCACAAGACACACTTGACCCACGCTGGCGGTCATGGTCACGGACACGATGACGAGCATCAGCACGGTCCTAATATCCCTGGCGAAGGTGGTAGAGAAACACCCCACAAAGGAGCTGTACACGATACACATGAAAAACACAGTGAAAATACTTACCAGCTAAACGGAGAACATAACGAACCTAAAGCTGTTTTGACTACTTACCAAGCTGCGCCACAAGAGAACCAGCATGGAGATGACCAACACGGAGATGATCCACACAGCCACGCTGGAGAAGGTCATGGTGATGCTCACAACGACGCGTCAACTACCAGTCCTGTTATCAAGGATGTCTATGATCCACAAAATCAAGGCATGGCTATCGACAACAACATGGCTAGTAACGAGGTCGTAGAAGATACAGAAACCCGTCCAGATGATTACCTAGAACATGAGACGGATGAGGAGCATGCTGCCCCTCCTTTTGTCTTCGGTGTTCACTTCCCTGGCTTCTTAGAAATCGGTACTTTCCTCGGATTTTTGGGTCTATTTTTGTTTGTTACCTTTACTGTATTGGGTCGCGCGTCATTATACCCGCCAAACGACCCCTACATCCTTGAAAGTGAGTTTTACGACACTGGAATTGGGCCAGAAAGAGACGCTCACTAACCCAAAGTGGGGACATTTGCGGCTCAATCGAGACTTTGAATTATAGCATTATTAGTATAATAAAGAAGTTACAAACTTCTGACATAAGAAAATAGAAATGGAATTTATCATTGGAGCATTATGTATTGCTTTGTTGACCGTTTTTGTCGTACAAATTGGTAGAGCTAGAGAGCTGGCCTCTATTGTACGCAATGATCCCGCAGAGCAAGACGAAATCAACAAATTTCACACGGGTTTAGGAATGGTCTTCATGGTATCGTTCATGATTACCTGTGTGGTGTCTTTTATTTATTACATTCCTACAACATTGGGATGGGGACCAAACACAGCGGCATCCTTGCACGGGCCTGAGGTGGACTATATGTTCAACTTGACCTTGTTCTTTTGCGCCATCGTGTTTTTCTTGACGCACATCGCGTTGTTTTGGTTTGCTTGGAAATACAAAGGCAAGCAAGGTAAACTCGGTTTGTACTGGGCACACAACGATACCTTAGAGATGGTTTGGATGATTGTTCCTGCTGTTGTAATGACTTTCCTAGTAGTAGGAGGTTTGCAGGCTTGGAATATGATCATGACGGATTTACCCGAAGACCACGTAAGTGTCTTGTTGCCACAAAACGAAAAAGAGTTTATCGAGATTGAAGCAACAGGCGCGCAGTTTTTATGGTTCTTGCGTTACCCTGGTCGCGATGGAAAAATCGGTACAAAGTACTTTACTCAAATTAACAGTGATAACCCTGTAGGGCAGATTTGGACAGATGAGAAGAACTTGGATGACTTTATGACGACTGAAATCGTTCTACCTGTTGGTAAACCTGTGCGTGTACGAATCACGGCACGTGACGTATTACACAACTTTTACATTCGCGATATGCGGGTAAAAACAGACGCTGTACCAGGTATGCCTACTTATTTTAACTTTACGCCAACGGTAACGACCGATTCTATGCGTAGAAGATTGAGTAAACAACCAGAATGGCAAGTACCTTCAAGAACGGACGAAACAAAGATGCGTTGGGAGGTGTTTAATTACGAACTAGCTTGCGCAGAATTGTGCGGACGCGGTCATTATAGTATGAAGAACTTAGTGAAGATCGTAAGCGAAGAAGAATACTTGGCTTGGGTTGATAAAAGCGAAGGTGGAAAATTAGAAGAAGTAACCGATACCGTAAGCGGCGAAGTGCTAGTCAATTACTTACCAGGTTCTGCCAAGTCACAATACTTTAGCAAAATCAACGGAAAAGGAGGCGAAGAGCCTTTGAAAGCAATGACTGCGGATTACGAACGCTTGATCGAAAACAAAGTACGCGTAAATCGCTACATGGATCAAGTAATCGAAGCCCGATTAGCAGCAGAATATGGTTCTGATTTGTACAAAAGCGCCAACGACGCGATGCTCAAATTGAAGCCTATCTTGAGAACTGTCCGTATCACTAATGATATCAAAATTTCTAACGCTAAATTGCAAGAAGCAATCGCCGTGGCAGGGACGTTCAGAGCAGTGCAAGCTGCTGCCGCTGCACAAGCCGAAGCTGCGACTACTCCTGCAACAACCGTCACCGACAACACTGCTGTTGACGCTGTAACAGATGGCGCAAGTTAAGAGTACCATAAGAATACCAAATTAGACGTTTTAGTCATACACAAGATATACAGTTATTAGTCTTTAACTAATTAAAAAGAAGCTATCATGGCAGACATTAATATCATAGAAAAGGATTTAGCGCACGGTGGGCATCATGATGATCACGGACACGATGATCACGAGCACCACGGTGACAAATATCAGTCTTCCTTTGTCGACCGATACATTTTTAGCCAGGATCACAAAACAATTGCGAAGCAGTTTTTGATCACTGGTATGCTTTGGGCCATTATTGGTGCAGGCATGTCTATAATTTTCCGTCTGCAATTGGGCTTTCCTGATTCAGACATGGCTTGGCTACAGCCCCTATTAGGGGGGTGGATTACCATTGACCCTGTTAGTGGTATGGGAGCTATTGACCCTGATTTTTACTACGCGTTGGTTACGATGCACGGTACGATCTTAGTATTTTTCGTATTAACGGCTGGTTTATCGGGCACCTTTAGTAACCTACTTATTCCATTGCAACTAGGAGCTAGAGATATGGCTTCGCCGTTGATGAACATGTTATCTTATTGGTTCTTCTTCTTGGCGGGTATGATCTTGTTGATCTCTTTGTTTTTGAACACTGGACCATTTTCAGGTGGTTGGACAGGTTATCCTCCGTTGTCGGCTTTGCCACAAGCATCGGATGGATCTAAGGCAGGAGCTACGCTATGGGTAATGTCTTTAGTATTCTTTGTTGTATCGGTTCTATTGGGTGGTATCAACTACATCACTACGATTTTGAACATGAGAACAAAAGGAATGCACATGTTTAGAATGCCCTTGACTATTTGGGCCTTCTTTATCACAGCCGTATTGGGTTTGTTATCATTCCCTGTATTAGCCTCTGGTTTCTTCATGTTGACCTTTGACCGTGTTTTAGATACGTCTTTTTTCTTGAACGAAATTTACATTGCTGGAGAAGCGCTTGAAACACGCGTAGGTGGTTCTGCTATCTTATACCAACACTTGTTCTGGTTCTTGGGACACCCTGAGGTTTACATCATTATTTTGCCTGCTATGGGGATTGTATCAGAAGTATTATCTGTACACTGCCGCAAACCAATCTTTGGTTATAAAGCAATGGTTTTCTCTATCTTGGCTATTGGGGTTTTGTCGTTCTTGGTATGGGCGCACCACATGTATATGTCAGGAATGAACCCCTTCATCGCTAACATCTTCGTTTTATTTACTTTGATTATCGCGGTACCTTCTGCGGTTAAAGTATTTAACTGGATTGCTACGATCTGGGGAGGAAATCTACATGTCAATTCCGCTTCGCTTTTCTCGATAGGCTTTGTGTCTATGTTTATTTCTGGTGGTTTGACAGGTATTTTCTTAGGAAACGCTGCTATTGATATTCAACAACACGATACCTACTTCGTAGTAGCTCACTTCCATATTGTAATGGGAGTTGCGGCCTTCTTTGGTATGTTTGCTGGAATCTACCACTGGTTCCCTCGTTTGTACGGTCGTTTCATGAACGAGACCTTGGGTAAAATTCATTTCTGGGGAACGTTGATTGGTTCTTACGCGATCTTTGGCCCTATGCACTACTTAGGTATGGCAGGTGTACCTCGTCGTTACTACCGCTTTGATACGTTTGATGCTTTTGCTGAATTCTCAGGAATGAATCAATTCATCACGATTGCAGCGATGTTGACTTTTGTTGTACAGATTCTATTTGTAATCAACTTCTTCTACTCTATTTACAGAGGAAGAAAGCAGACCAAAATGAATCCTTGGAATGCCACTACTTTAGAGTGGACGGCACCAATCAACGCTGGACACGGCAACTGGGAAGGAGAAATCCCCGCTGTACACCGCTGGCCTTATGACATGGGTCGTCACGGTAGAGACTTTATCATGCAAACCGAACCCCTTGCCGAAGGCGAGATAGACGGAGGACATTAGAAAATATATTGTAAGTATTCAGCGTTTATTGAACTCCACTATGCAGCTCTGCTGTAGCGAGACCCAATAAACGCTGAACTTTTATAAATATCATCAAGTTGGCAACAGCAAACAGCAATGCAGCAAGTATTGTAACAGGAATCAGAAGTAAAATCAACGACTACAAACTTTTAACGAAGTTTAAACTGTCATTGTTGGTAGTTTTTTCGGCATGTATTACCTTTATGCTGGGAACTGCCCACTATCCTTGGCAAGCGTTAATACGCTTGGCTTTGGGCGGGATGTTAGTCACAGGAGCAGCCAATGCGCTGAACCAAGTGCTAGAGAAAGATTATGATAAATTGATGAAACGCACGGCCGATCGTCCTCTTCCTAGTGGTCGAATGGAATCTTCCGAAGCGGTATTGGTGGCTGGTATTTTGAGTGTCATGGGCTTATTGCTTTTGGCAACATTTAACCCAACAACAGCCATGCTAGGGGCGTTATCATTGGTCTCGTATTCCTTTATCTATACCCCCATGAAGCGGGTTTCTCCGGCTGCCGTATGGATTGGCGCTATTCCAGGTGCTTTACCGATGGCGATTGGTTGGGTAGCCGCAGAGAATAGTTTAGGGCCGATTGCAATTTTCTTATTTAGTTTGCAGTTTTTTTGGCAATTTCCCCATTTTTGGGCGATTGCTTGGGTCGCACACAAAGACTATACAGGAGCGGGCTTCTATTTATTGCCTTCCAAAAAAGAGGATGGTAGAGACAAAAGCACCGCTTTGCAAACGGTATTTTATGCCGCTGTTTTGATTCCAATGAGTATTTTGCCCTATTCAATGGGTATCAGTGGGTGGATCGCTTGTAGCGTGATGTTGGCGATGGGAATATTTTACTTATTTTACGCCATCAATTTATACCGCGTTTGCAATGACCAAGCCGCCCGAAAGTTAATGTTTGCTTCGTTTGCCTATTTGCCGATTGTTTTAATTGCTTTAGTAATTGACAAAATCTAACGATACAACATGCAAATGGTAGCATCTTCGAATAAAATAAAACGAATACATCCTAAGAAATTTGCCCTATGGACGGGGATTGTAAGCATACTAATGCTATTTTCGGCATTTACAAGTGCTTATATTGTACGTAAGGCAGCAGGCGATTGGTTATATTTTCCCATGACGCCAGAATTTACCTATAGTACAATCGTCATTGTTTGCAGCAGCATTGTGTTGCACGTCGCTTACAAGGCATTTGTACACCGCAACTACAAATTATATCAAGGCCTTTTAACTTTGGGCTTTTTTATGGGGATTACTTTTGTAGCTTTGCAATACCAAGGTTGGTTATCCTTAAATGAAATGGGGATTGATATACAAACCAACCAATCAAGTAGCTTTTTTGTGCTTATTGTTGGCGTTCACGCTTTGCACATTATGGGTGGGATTACCGCATTAATGATTAGCTGGATTTATGCGCTCAAGAAAAGCACTGTGGAATGGTCCGAAAAAGGACAGTTGCGCTTAGAATTAACGTGCACTTACTGGCATGTAGTAGACGTTTTATGGATTTATGTCTTTTTGTTTATTACCTTGCAGCAGTAGTTACTATAATAACCTAATATTAATTTATATACCTTTAAAGTCGTAATAATGGCAACTGATACTGTTCATGAAACGGAAGAAATCGCAATGGATGAACTCTGGGAGGGTGGTGATTCCCCGTTTCGGTCGGAGTATGGAAAACTAATGATGTGGTACTTCCTACTATCCGATGCATTCACCTTCGCTGGTTTTTTGATTGCTTATGGTTCTTTGCGTTTTAGTATGAATGCTTGGCCCGTGCCTGATCATGTTTTCAGCACAACTCCTTTTGGCGGTGAGCATATGCCGTTGATTTTCGTAACCATTATGACCTTTGTCTTAATTGTTAGTTCGGTTACTGTGCTCCGTGCGGTACAAGAGGGAAAGATGGAAAACAACATGGGTGTTGTTAAATGGTTGATTTTGACCATCATTGGTGGGGGAATCTTCTTGGGCTGTCAAGCTTGGGAGTGGACAAACCTGATCGCACAAGAGGGGGTTACCATCTACAACAACCCTTTTAGCTCCCACTTGGACGACGGTAAGTACCTTTCTTTAGCGGAAGCGAAAAAACTCAATCCCAACTTAAAAGAAGGCTCTACGATGGTCGGTATCCATACGGATGAAGGACACAGCGAAGAGCAGTTGAATTACTTGTACGATCCTGTAAAAGGACAACGTTATTACGAAAAATTTGACCACCACTATTTTACTAGACACGGTAGTGCTGCACCAACAATGGCTGTAGGAGAAGAGTTTAAAGTAGGTGATCCTTATTTGATCGCTTATCACGAAGGAGAATACTTTCCAGGTGCCTACCAAACAGGCAACGTCGTCGTTGCGGAAGACATGGGCCCAACAGCTTTTGGAACACTCTTCTTTTTTATCACAGGTTTCCACGGCTTTCACGTATTTTCTGGGTTAATCATCTTATTGATTATTGCCTTGGGGTCTTGGTCTGGTGTGTACAAAAGACGTAACAATGGCCATATCATGGTGGAGAAAGTGGGCCTTTACTGGCACTTTGTAGATTTGGTTTGGGTATTTGTATTCTTAGCCTTTTATCTACTCTAAAAAGCCGCTACGGTTTTCTTTACCACTAGTTCCGCCGTTGTCGGAACGTCAATAAAAAAATTACTAGAAATAACTTCCTAATATTATGGCACACGTAGCAGGATTAAGCGTTGAGGAACAACGCAAAGCAGACAAACAAATTGGTATCAAAGGGTTTTGGATCTTATTGATCGTAACCTTCGCAGAAGTAGGTATCGCCTTGTTTCTAAAGGACCTCCTTCCTGGAGTACTGACTCGCTTGGCGATGATCGTCTTGAGTCTGTATAAAGCTTACTATATTGTAAGTATTTTTATGCACTTGGGAGCAGAAGTAGGCGGCTTTGCCTCTACGATTGTACTTCCGATGTTTTTACTGGTGTGGGCAGTTATTGCTTTCCTATGGGAAGGAAATTACGCTAGAGGCAATCGTAACTACGTCACCGATCCTCGCCCTGGCAAAACCATCCAAGATGATGCACCTGCCGTTACCACGATGAAGTACGACGAAGAAGTTCCCAGAAACATCAGCTTTCTGTAAGCTTTCGCGCGAAAACAATAATTTAAAAGTGTTCTAAGTAAGTCTTAGAACACTTTTTTTATGTTTGCCTATGGTAAGGCAAACAAAGATGTATTACTTTTGTAGTCCAAAGACAATCACACTTACTAGTCTATAATAAATTATGCCAGAAGAAAATAAGTTACAAGACACGTCGCCCAAAAAGAATTGGATAGGGGCATTGCTCTTTGTTATTTTTGTAGCAGTCTTGCCTATTATGACCGTTGTTTTTTCTATGACAGGACTAAACAAATACAAGGACATTCGCAGCGAAATGCGCTATCTCAAAGATTCTACCCGCGTAGATTTTAATGCCTTTAATACCTATCAAAACACAATCTTAGACAATGAAATGATTCGTGGCCAATTGGTTGTGGCGGGCTATTGGAATGCCCAATGCGATCAGAAAATGGAGGGCTTTATCCGCCAAATAAAAGCCTTGCAAGGCAATCTCAGCCGCGATGATCAAGGCAAGTTATTGTTTGTTATCCATACGGAAGATTTTTCTGCCGACAGTACTTGGGCCATAGAGTCGTATGTCAATAAATGGCAGCTGGATACCAGCAACTGGAAATTTACGAAAGGAGGAGACAAGGAGCGCTACAAGATGCCGAACGATGTCAGTTGCTCTACGATTGCTTTGTTGGATGGGCGAGTCAGTCGCAAGGATTCTTCCAACAACTACCTACAAGGGCCACTGCTTTGTGATTATTATGATCTAGATGCGCAAGTGGAAGTAGAAACACTCTTGCGCCATATTGCCGTGATTATGCCCAAGAAACAGCGCAAGAAAATTGTCCACCGAGCAGAAGAAAAACTCTACAATTAATTGACTCCTGCGCGTTGTTGCGCACCAATATTGTCTTATGAACCAGACTCTTCAAGATACGAATTCCAAAGCGTACAAAAATCTCCGTTTAGCGGTCAACGTCATTTCGTATTGCTACCTGTCTTGGTCGCCTTGATGTTTCAATTCAAATTTAAGGACTTTGAATGGCCTTTTAATGTCTACCTGTTGCCGTTGACCAACGCCTTATTGAATGCTGGCTGTGCCGTCTTACTAATCGGAGCTTTGATTGCTATTAAGAACCGCAATGTAGTGTTACATACGCGGTTTATTTACAGCGCTATGGTATTATCTTTGCTCTTTCTAGTGGTGTATATCATGTACCACACGACGGCAGGACACGTCAAGTTTGGAGGAGAAGGAACAATCAAAGTCGTGTATTTGGTACTGTTATTAACGCATATTCTTACCGCAGCCATCCAAGCGCCCTTTGTCTTGTATGCTTTCTTATATGGCTACACGGGGCAAATGGAAAAGCACAAGCGCATCGTCAAAATTAGCTATCCGCTTTGGTTGTACGTGTCCATTACGGGCGTTATTTGTTATTTGATGATTTCGCCTTATTACCCTCAATAAGGCGTTCTAAAAAAAGGAAAATCATGTTGGAATCTATAAAGCGTCATTTACCTACTCTATTGCTTACGGTGCTATTGCTCGTCCTCGTTCAGTACGGCGCAGACGCGCAATGTCCCATGTGCCGTATGTCGGCCGAGACCAACCTCAAATCAGGGGGTACCGCTGCCGCAGGCCTCAATAAAGGCATTATTTACCTGTTGATTGGACCGTACATTATGATTAGTACCATTGCTTTTCTGTGGTGGCGCAATCGCCGCGCGTACCACGCGCAAGAGTTGGCAGAAACTATCCAAGGGTTGTTGGAGCCACACGATGTGATTATTCGGGGGCGTTTGGGGGGGCTTTAGAGCGGCTGTCTTCGACTTCGCTCAGACAGCCTTGTCGTTGCGCTTGGCAGCCCGACTTCGCTCAGACAGCCCGACTTTGCTCAGACAGCTTGATTTTGTTCAGACAGCTTGATTTTGTTCAGGCAGCCTTGTCGTTGCTTTTGGTAGTGGTGGGGTAGTTTGTGTGCTTTCTTAGTAGGAGAGTTGTAAGTCAAATTTTTGGTTGAGTCTCTGGCAAAGGCGGCGTAAGGACTTTGTTGGCGTACTGCTTTTTGAAGTAATTGGAGGGCCATATTATCGCCCTCATTAGCCTTTGTAGCAATAAATGCCAGTTTGTCTACGATACCGCTTCTTGCTTCGAGCAAGTCGTCTACGATTCAGTCCCAAATCATCAATCATAGTTTTAGCACGAACATTATTGTTCTTAGCAACTACCACCGCGACTTCTGTAGAAGGATCATAAACAAACTTAAAGAACAAGGAAGGATCTTCTGTAGCAGGATCGATGTAAGGGCCGCCTTGTGTTGCAATGGGGAATTTATCGCTTTTATGAGGGGAAATATTGCATTGATCGCAAGCAAGAAATAAATTCCCCCACTCGAAGCATAGTGTTGGGTATTTAGATTTAGGACGAAAATGCTCAATGCAACCATAAGTAATGGCGGTAATATTACTTTCGCAGTAAGCGCATTTACCTCCCTGCATGACTTTTAGTGCATCCTTGACTTGCTTGTTTCTATAAGCACTTTCTGCTTTGGTGAGTACTTTTCGTGCTGCCTTTATGTCTGGATCTGTAGTGGCTGTATTGTATGCGTAGATAGCAATTGCTAAAGCGTCCAACCAATCTGTTTTGTTAGTAGCTAGAGAGGTGGGTTCTGGCGTTCTGGTAATAGGGATCATTTGTTCCAGTTTTTAGCTATATAAGCATCCATTTCTTTCTCCAAATCTGACTTTTCATTGGCTTGCTCTCCTAAAGCCTGTTTTATAACTGGCCTTATTGTTTTTAAACGTTCTTCCTGTTGTTGACTTCGGTTCTCAATTCCTAGCAGGACATAATATTCTTCCACAAGTGCTTCTGTCTCCTCTGAGAAAGGCGACTCCAAGTCAAAGGCTTCACTTTGTAAAATCTTATTTACACTCCAAGCATAGATGTGGTTGATCCGTTCTATCTGCGTCTTTCCCTGCTCATCTAATTCCAATTGATACGTCACCGCCTGTTTTCCCGCTCCTGCTGCCAAAAGTGGACTATGCGTTGTTACGATAAACTGTAAATTAGGAAAGGTGCGTTGCAAGTCACCCGCAATTTGGCGCTGCCATTTGGGGTGTAAGTGAATAGCCAATTCGTCGATAAGTACGACCCCTGTTTCCTGTAATGGATTATCGCTATCGGGGTAAGCATAGACCAAGCGCCAAATTAAGTCACCGACCAAGGCTAAGATGCTTCTAAAGCCGTCAGATAAAGCACTTGCGCTTACTTTGTGCCCATTGACCATATACCAGATGCTTTGCGTGTCTACAGAATGAAAGGAACTGCCTGCTGGGAGTAAATCATTCAGTGCTTGTAAGGCAATTTTTCGATGGCTTTCTGTGATTTCGCTTAAACCTTCTTTTAAACTCAAATAGTCTAAGGTGATTAACCATTGATGAAAACCACCCAAAGATTCTAACTCTTCAAATAAGGTGAGAAAATTATTGCGTTTCTTGGGTTCTACGACTTGCGGAACAGAAAGAGTAGGGGTTTTAGAGATATGACGAAATGCGCCGTAGCCTGCTGCGAATTGGGAAGTAGATTCAAGGAGATAAGATTGCCTTATATTAAAATTTATGGAGGAGATAGTAACGGGAAGGTCATCATCTTCTTCATATACCACTTTATCTATATAGTAGGGGGTAACTAGTTGCAAAACAGAACGTATTTTTTTCTCTTGACTAGATTTCAAGCCCTTTTCTTCTAACTTTATCCATGTCTGAACAGGAGTATAAGGAGTGCTTGTCTCCTGCATCTTCTTGTTATCGTATAATGGATTAGTAAAATCCGCCAACCCAATAGGATTATTCCCACTCAATGTCAACGCCAAAGCCTGCAAAATAGTCGTTTTCCCAGTCCCATTATCGCCTAGCAACGTTACCCACTTATAGCGCTCGTCCTCCGTCCCAAAATCAATAGTCAGTTTATCAATACACTTGACTGCGTTGAGTTCTATTTTTTGTACCCACATAAAGCATCGTTTTATAAACTGTGTCGTTAATCTTCTTGATTATCTCCTTGATCGTACAAATCTACCATTTTCAAAGCATTACTAAGATAGGTCTTCACCTTGCTGTAGCCAATAACACTACCGATACTAGTGATTTTGAGAATGTGCTCGTGCATTTCCTTGGACAACGTGGCTTCTATTTCATCTTTAATAGTCTGCACTTCTTTGGTCGGAGGTAACAGGTTAATCTTCTTATACAACTCTAGTAAGTCCTTATTCATAACGGATTCTAATTTAAGTGTTCTTAAAGATACAAAATATACGACAACCAGCGACTCCACCAACCACCCCTGCCAAAAGCAAAGAAAAAAGGTAGTTGAGCGCCAGTCGAAACTACCGACTCCGAATCCAACGCCAATACTTTTGCGCATTGTTGATGTGCGCGCGGTGCGTGACGGCAAATGCGTGCTGGTTGGGGGCTTCGCCCTCAGCGGGGGGCTTGGCACAGAAGAACATATAGTTATGATCTTCGGCTTGTAGAACGGCATCTATAGCATTGATCGACGGCATATAAATCGGTCCAGGGGGCAAGCCCTCATTCAAGTAGGTATTGTAGGGCGATACCGTTTCTAAGTGGCGATTGAGCACGCGTTTGATGGTAAAATCCCCCACGGCGTAGACGACCGTAGGATCAGCTTCCAATTTCCAGCCTTTCTTTAGGCGGTTGAGGTAGACACCTGCGATTTTGGGGCGCTCGGGTTTGTATTGGCTTTCCGATTCTACAATAGAAGCCAAGACGGACACCTCAATAGGTGTCATATTAAGGGCTTCGGCTTGTTCTAACCGCTCGGCTGTCCAGAATTTTTTATACTCTTGGAGCATCTTTTCCCAAAAATCTTGGGCAGAGGTATTCCAGTAGAATTCGTAGGTATTGGGAATAAATGCGGCGAAGATATTCTCTGGCGTAAACCCATCTTCGGCGAGTCGTGCTTCGTCGTTAAACCAATTGATCAACGCCAGAGAATCTACTTCGATGTGCTTGGCGACTAAGCCTGCGAGTTGTTCCTTTTTTCTCAAATTCTGAAAGGTAACCCGAACGGTCATACGGCCGCCTTGCCGCAAGTGTCGAATTAAGGCATAAGTACTGCGAATGTCATCGGGCAAAGAATAACGGCCTGCTTTGGGTTGATAATGCATTCTATCTGCCAAGAGCACAAACGCCATTTTATCCACAATAATACCCTCTGTATGCAGCTGCTTGGCGAGCGCTTTAAGCGTGGCCCCATCCTGTGGAATATCGATCCATTCCTGTTGTACTGTTGTGACATTTTCGCCAAATACGCGTTGGTACAAATAGAAGGCAACACCTCCACCAACAACTGCTAGTAAAGCAAGGGTGAGCAGTATCCATTTGAGGGAAGAGCGGGAGGATTTATCGGCATCCATAGTATAATGACATTAGTGAGAAAAAAGAGACCGTTAGTACTGTTCTCTGTCGTTGGGGAAATCATTGGACTTTACATCACGGATATAGGCTTCTGTAGCGCCCTGCATGGCATCAAACAACTCTAAATAACGACGTAAAAAACGCGGCTTGAAATCCTTAGTAATGCCCAACATATCGTGGGTCACCAATACCTGCCCATCGACATCAGGCCCTGCCCCAATTCCAATAACGGGAATGGACACCAATTCCGCTACTTGTTTGCCAAGTTGAGCGGGAATTTTTTCTAAAATAATGGCAAAGCAACCCAATTCTTCTAAGAGTTGTGCATCTTCCAACAATTGCTGGGCTTCTGCGTCGGCCTTGGCACGTACCGTATAAGTACCAAATTTATAAATAGACTGAGGGGTCAAGCCCAAATGCCCCATGACAGGAACCCCTGCCGTCAAAATTCTAGAAATAGATTCTCTAATTTCTACTCCCCCTTCCATTTTAACTGCATGAGCGCCTGATTCTTTCATAATGCGAATCGTAGAGGCCAACGCTTCTTTGGAATTTCCTTGATAAGAACCAAAGGGCAAATCGACAACAACAAAAGCGCGGTCAACGGCGCGAACAACCGATTGAGCGTGGTAGATCATGTGATCCAGAGTAATGGGCAAGGTGGTTTCGTGTCCCGCCATGACATTCGACGCGGAGTCGCCCACTAATAGAATATCCGTGCCTGCGGCATCTAGAATACGCGCCATTGAGTAATCGTAAGCCGTGAGCATGGCAATCTTTTCGCCGCGCAGTTTCATTGCTTGTAGAACGTGAGTCGTAATTTTTTTGGTTGATTTGCTGTGGACAGACATAGCCAGTTGGTCGTTAAGTTTAAAAGAAGGCGACAGCCCAATAAACACGGCTGCCGAGAGGAGCGCCTTTTGCGTGCTACTACGGCGCTCCAAAGGGGAAAAACTCCCTGTTTAAGAAGTGTAAAGATGTGAATTTATTGTTGCTCTAACAAATAATTGTTGGGGATTGACGGCAAGCTAGGAAGGAGCCCGTCGGTCGATATTTTTGTAAAATTTGTCGGAAAAGTTACTTTTTGAAGGGGGGAATTGGGGGATATGGACAAAACTTGAAAGATATTCCTTAGTTTGTGAACGGTTTTTGTGCCCTATCTGCTTTACTGTCCCCACCAAATGCGGCACCCATTGTTATTATCAAAATAGAAAGAAAAAATCGTATGAACAGGATACTTGCAAAGATGTGTGTAGCATCTTGGTTGCTGTTGACCTTATTTAGTTGTTCCAATGAGGTGGATGTCATTGGACTTTGGAAAGATATTCCCGTTGTCTATGCTGTTGTCAGCCGTCAAGACAGTGCCCATTATATAAGAATTGAGCGGGCCTACTTGCCCCCAAATCAAAGTGCCTTAGAGGTTGCTAAAGATGTGGATTCCCTTTACTTTGATCCCAATGAGTTTTCGGTAACGTTATTAATGATCCTTCCCAATGGTGATACGTTGCCTTGGCCCGAGCCTATAGAGCGGGTTAATCTAAG
Source organism: uncultured Saprospiraceae bacterium (assembly GCA_963837355.1). Taxonomy (GTDB): domain Bacteria; phylum Bacteroidota; class Bacteroidia; order Chitinophagales; family Saprospiraceae; genus Aureispira. Next base: position 383,245 of record CAWIMY010000007.1, read on the forward strand.
AGACGAAGGCTTTGTGAGAGAAGATGGTATTTTTCAAAATGAGCCTGCTTATGCGTACAAAACCAAGGACTGGCGCAATGTGCGGATGCTCCTGAAAATGGATTACAGCAAGACGGGCAATACGTTTTGGGCAGAGACAGAATTGGTTCGTTCGGATCTTTCGCTTCTGCTGCTCAACCCTACCTTTTCTAGAAATCCCGCCCGACCGTTTGCTTGGAGAACCTTAAATAATGCAGGAGAAGAGATCTACGCGAATATCGTTGTTGATGTCCAATCTGGCTACGCGTCTATTTATGATTACATGTTCCGTTTTCACTACGACGAGTATCAAATTGATGCACAGGGTAATGAAGTGCCAGGAACACGGGTAGATACCTCTATTGAATGGCGTGCCGTAAGTGACTTTATTCCAGGAACAGGCGCGCAGAACAAGCGTACCGTTAATGGCGAAGCATTTTTCCAATTTTTGGGGAACAACTTAAGCGACGTAACAGGAACTAGTTTGAGACGTTGTGCAGGTTATTTAGAAGTCTACACAGTAGGAGGCTCAGAGAGTATCAAACAATACATCTTGGCACGTAAAGCCAATGAAGGTTTTGTAGGCGGCTTGTACCCTGCTGATCCGTATAGCAATATTGTCAATGGTTTGGGCTTTTTGGGCTCTGCGGATATCTTGGAGCGCAAAGACCGTGCAGCCGATCCTCGATTGATGGACATGTCCCCGTTGACTTACCAACATTTGTCGGAGGGAGATTTGACCAATCGGTTAGGATTTGAGTCGATTGTTCCCTGTTATTAGACGAATAGACGAAGAAAATTTTCATAGGAGTAGCTTTGGCTGCTGCTTGTTAGTGAATGCCTTGATCGCTTTGTGCCATCGGGGCATTCTTATTTTGGCAGTTGTTGTACTACGAGACTGGACATTTTGGCACCTTGCTGGATGATTTTATGACAAGATGGGGTGAGATGGCGGATAGAAATGTCAATTTTACCTTTTTTTACTGCTGGTATGGCTATTGTCTATAGTTAGCCAAACAATGAATAACATTCTGTTGTTAGAAAACTAACCAACTCAGAACAAGAAAGATAATTACTTAAAAACACTTAATAAGATATAATCATGAGCAAAATCATTGGTATAGACTTAGGAACCACCAACTCGTGTGTAGCTGTAATGGAGGGGAACGAGCCAGTGGTCATTACAAATAATGAAGGCAAAAGAACAACGCCTTCTATTATTGGATTTTTGGACAACGGTGAGCGTAAAATTGGAGATCCTGCAAAGCGTCAGGCGATTACCAACCCTCAACGTACCATCATGTCTATCAAACGCTTTATGGGCGTTCGGTATAGTGAAATTGAGAAAGAAGCCAAGCAAATGCCTTACGATGTAATCAAAGGCAACAACGATACGGTGCGTGTCAAAATTGATGACAGAGAATACACACCGCAAGAAATTTCTGCTATGGTCTTGCAGAAAATGAAAAAAATTGCTGAAGACTATTTGGGTCAAGAAGTAACAGAAGCGGTCGTAACTGTCCCTGCTTACTTTAACGATTCTCAGCGTCAAGCGACCAAAGAAGCGGGCGAAATCGCAGGCTTGAAAGTACGTCGTATCATCAATGAGCCTACGGCAGCAGCTTTGGCTTACGGATTGGACAAAGGCGACCAAGACATGAAAATCGTAGTATACGATTTGGGTGGTGGTACGTTTGATGTTTCTATCCTAGAATTGGGGGGTGGCGTATTTGAAGTAAAATCAACCAACGGAGATACCCACTTGGGTGGAGATGACTTTGACCGTGTCATCATGGAATGGATGTTGGCGGAGTTCAAAGAGCAGGAAGGAGAAGATATTTCTCAGAATGCCGAGGCTTTGCAGCGGTTGAAAGATGCTGCCGAGAAAGCTAAAATTGAATTGTCATCTGCTAATAGCACGGATATTAACTTGCCGTACATCTCCTTCGGACCTTCTGGTGCGAAGCACTTGGTACGCAGCTTGAGCCGCGCTAAATTTGAGCAATTGGTAGATGGTTTGGTAAAACGTACCATTGAGCCTTGTAAGAAAGCCTTAGAAGATGCGGGCATGTCTTTGTCAGAAATTGATGAAGTAATCATGGTCGGTGGATCAACGCGTATCCCTGCTATTCAAGAAGCAGTAGAGAAATTCTTTAACAAGAATCCTAACCGCAGCGTTAACCCTGATGAAGTAGTAGCCTTAGGCGCTGCTATTCAAGGTGGGGTATTGACAGGAGATGTAAAAGATGTCTTACTGTTGGATGTAACGCCGTTGTCTTTGGGTATCGAAACAATGGGGGGGGTATTTACGAAAGTAATCGAGGCCAACACCACGATTCCTTCTAGCAAGTCACAAGTCTTTTCAACGGCTCAAGACAACCAGCCTTCGGTAGAGATCAACGTCTTGCAAGGAGAGCGCCCAATGGCCAACCAAAACCGTTCTATTGGACGTTTCAACTTGGATGGCATTCCACCAATGCGCCGAGGAGAAGCACAAATCGAAGTAACTTTTGACATTGATGCCAACGGTATTTTGAAAGTGTCGGCCAAAGAGAACAAAACAGGCAAGGAACAATCTATTCGCATTGAGGCTTCTACAGGCTTGACGGAAGATGAAATCCAACGCATGAAAAACGAAGCGGAAGCCAACGCCGAAGCCGATACCAAAGCCCGCGAAACAGCAGACAAAATCAACGAAGCCGATTCTGTGATTTTCCAAACGGAAAAACAACTAGAAGAGTACGGGGACAAGATTCCTGCGGATGCAAAAACAAGCATCGAAGAGGCTTTGACTAAGCTGAAAGAAGCACACCAACGCCAAGACTTAGACGCAATCAACCGCGAGCTAGAAGCAGTCAACGCTGCTTGGTCTGCCGCTACGCAAAACATGGATCCTAACGCACAAGCGCAACAAGGCCCAACAGGTGCTGACCAAGGTGGTCAAGACCAAGGCACTGGCGAAGGTGACGTAACGGATGTAGAGTTTGAAGAAGTAGACAACGACAAAAACTCGTAAGCATAGAATTAGTAATAGAATTGAATGTAGAGCGCGGCTGTTCCGAAGGGAATGGCCGCGTTTTTTTGCGTTTTCTACAGAGAGCCAATTACAGGAACCTCCCGTGCTAGAAACAACCTATTTTCTAGAGAACTTTTTACAAAAAATATGGACATTCTCCCAAAAAGGCTTATCTTTGCCAACGCTTTGTAAACAAGACTAGAATAACTAGCGCTATAAATAGACATTGTAATGAATGATATAATGAACTTCGTGCAGCAGCAAAATGCTCGCGACATCACTGAAATAGACTTTTTTAAGCCAGGCGATACCGTAGCTGTTAGCTATAGAATCACTGAGGGCGCCAAAGAGCGTATCCAGCTTTTCCGTGGAGATGTAATCCAAGTAAAAGGACATGGTATTTCTAAAACCTTTACCGTACGCAAAATTTCTCACGGCGTAGGGGTAGAGCGTGTATTCCCTCTTAACTCTCCCGCTATTGAGTCTGTAAAGAACTTGAAGAAAGGTAACGTCCGTCGCGCACGTTTGTACTACTTGCGTGAATTGACTGGTAAATCTGCTCGTATCCGCGAGAAGCAATTTACTAAGAAATTGGATGAGAGTATCAAAGGCAAATCTCGCCGTTATACTTGGAACTGGGAAGACAAAGTATACAAGTAAATAAACGCTGTTAGCTCTAGCTTTTACGATATTAAAAGCCGCTTCTGCCATCTGGTAGGAGCGGCTTTTAGTCGTTATTGTTGTTTGCTCTAGAGTAAATTTACAACTATAGACCTATATTATATCTTTGAGGGGGCTTTGAAAGTTTAAGTAGAATTATCTATTTTAAGTAAAAAATGCGTAAGTTCAATGCTAGAGTTTATTCTCCCTTACGAAGTATCAAGCTGTTGATAATAAGATCTTTGTAAATAAAAGAGCGGCGCTAGTTAGCCGTTAAAAGCAAGCAACTATGAAACAGTCTATTAAGTCCTTTTTATTTTTTATGTTTTTTTTATCGTTGTACTGGATGAGTTGTACGGCTAGTAAACAAACTAGCATCACAACAGCAGAGCTCTCTACAGAAGCGTTGTTGCAGATGGCAACAATGGATCGCTTAATTGCTATGCAAACGGGGACGTTTCTGATGTATGTTGATTCGACCCTAGAAAAACTACGCTTATCGGGAAGTGATAGCCTTTTGCTATTCAGCTGTCCTGTTGGCAATACGAATAAAGACGGCTATTGGTTGTACCAAAAAATGTATATGTCCTCTCTCCCTGAGCAGCCATTGAGTACCGACTTTCTACACTTTACTAAAGTCTCTAGAGATTCTTTTCATGTAGAACAATTCAAAGGGGGAAAAGCGTTTGCTCTAGCCGATAAACAACGCTCGTTGTTAAGAGAAATCGATTTTGAGACACTAGAAAGTGTGGAATGTCCCATTGCTTTTGAAAAGATAAATCAATTGACCTTTGAAGGAAAAACACCCGTGTGTACCATTGATTTTGACGGAGGAAAGACGCAGATCTACGCCAATTATTTTCTGCTGACACCCAAAGGATTCTACTTGAAATCTGCCTACTATAAACAAAGAACGGACAGCATAGAGCATGTCAGTAATGGCACCTGTTACCTCAGACGTAACTAAGTCAACAACGCCAAAAAATCAGCCTGACCCCGCTCTGTTAAATAAGGATAGAGCTGGGCAAAAATAGCTCGGTTATAAGTTTCTATCAACTCCTCTGACAGTACTTGATGTTGGGTAAAGGCTGCTGATAACCAGAAATCACCTAGAATTTGGCTGCGGGTATAAAGGTGGGCGTATTCCTCTGGAAATGCTTCTGGACGCATCCAGCCTTCGGCTACCCAATATTCAAAGAGTACAAAAAACTGTTGGGTGCGCTCCTGAGTCAAGGCTTGATAATGTGCCCGAACACTGGGCTGGCTTCGCATGATGTGGACAAAATCTAAGAGAAAAAAGCGGTAAGCGTAAAAGTGCCGCATGGTTTGCTCACTGCTCCAAAGTACCTTGGATAGGGTAGGAGCACCCTCTGGCAACGCTTCAACAAGACGATTCATCTCTTCTACGAGTTGTAAATACAGCGCCTCTACCAGCTCTTCTCGTTTTTTGAAGTGATAGTTTAAATTCCCCTGACTCATTCCTGTCGCCTGTGCAATTTGGCGTAGGGTAACACTTGCTACACCTTGCCGATTAAACAAGGAGAGCGCCGCCGTTAGAATACGCTGCTTGGTATTGGTATTGTTGCGACTACCTTTCTTCATACTTTTATATTAGTAAACTTGACCTAAAGTTATTTTTTTAGTAGATTTGACCTAAAGTTAAACATTCATAAGGACAAGAGCGCGCTAAAGGGAACGAATTTGTTGTGGCTAAGTTTGATTATTTATTCAGCTTCCTGTGTGTTGTATTAGTGAATGTCCATTTAACTTCTTTCTTTATCCTTTAATCTATTCTTGATGATGATAACTATCGTAGGAGCGGGTATTGGTGGACTAACGTTGGCGCTCGCCTTGGAACAGCGCGGTATCCGCGCAGAAATTTTTGAAGCGGCTTCTTCTTTTCGGCCAGTTGGCGCGGGCTTGGTACTGGCGCTAAATGCCATGCAGCTTTATCAGCGCTTGGGCTTGGTGGAAGAACTACGTGCCCAAGGACGTATATTAGAAGCACTGCACATTACCAGCCCTCAACTCAAGCCCTATTCTAGCAGTTTTTTGGCACCTTTTGAAGCGCGCTACGGTGTGCCAGCCCTGACGATTCATCGAGCAGCCTTGCACGCGGTACTCCGCGCGGCATTGAAACATACGCCCATTCATTTGAACAAGCGCTTGGCGAGTGGGACGCAAGGCCCTAAACAGACCCTGCTCGAATGGACGGATGGCACTACAACAACTGCTGAGTTACTAGTGGGCGCGGACGGTATTCACTCCCAAGTTCGTGCTGCCTTTTTTCCGCAGGTGCAGGAGCGCTTTGCCAAGCAATGGTGTTGGCGTGGCGTTACCGATTACGCTCTTGGTGAGCTGCCTCCTACTGCCATTTACGAAGCTTGGGGAAAGGGTTGCCGATTTGGAATTGTTCCTTTGAAGGACGAGCAAGTCTATTGGTTTGCGTGCAGCAATGCAACGGAAAAACAGGCAACCCAAGAAAGCCGTGCGACTTTACAAGCCCAATTTCGAGACTTTCATCCCCTCGTAGGAAGCCTAATTGGACAGACACCTGCGGATAAAATTCTACTGAATCCACTCAGCGACTTACCACAAAATAAGTCTTGGCACCAAGGCAATTGCGTTCTGCTCGGAGACGCTGCTCATGCCACTACGCCCAACATGGGACAAGGTGCCAACCAAGCCATTGAAAGCGCTTGGGTATTGGCAGATTGTTTGGGTAATTATGCGCCGCCTAGCGCCGCTTTTGCCGCCTATCAAGGTTTGCGTCAAGCAAAGGCTCAAAAAGTTATTCGCACCAGTTGGCAAATTGGGCAATTGGCACAGTGGGAAAATCCTCTATTGCTGGGAGTACGGAGAGCTTTATTTGCGCTGACACCCCGTCAGGTAACGGAACAGCAGATGGGACAGCTCTATACCTTAAATTATTAGCTGTTAGCGGGATGTTAAGAACAGAGAACCCTACATCTTTTTAGAAGACGAACTGTTGTTTTATAAAGGTCAAATGGAGTAAACAACTAAAAACTAAAAAATCTGTTACAGACAGAGATAAAATTACTCTAAATTAAGTACCTTAGTATACTAGACTAAGCACCCCAAAAACCCCTATTGTTTGGATACGAACGATTAAGCAGTAGGTATACGACTCTAAATGCCCCTAGGTTACTAACCTATACGGGAGCAATATCCATCTAATCGGACTATAACTGCTATAGGCCACCATTAAATTATATACTAATGTCAAGAGTTCTCGATCCCAATTTTACTAAATACAAGTTCAGAGACCTCAAGGTATACTGCTCCACAGAATGGCTGGCGGATAATAAGAAAAAGTACCGACAGGTGTTTGATCGCTATGAAGCCACGTATGTCTATGCAGAACTATCGTTTTACAACAAGCTTTTTGATGATGAAGACTGGAATGTCCAAATTAATATCAAATGCTATTCACTCAAAAAAGGCCGCAAGGAACTGTGTGACCTCAATTTTGACCGAAAGGTAAGTAAATACGATAATGTCGTCTATATTCGGGAGGGTTGGGGCAATAAGAAATTTGGAGCGTTTTGGAAAAAAGGAACGTATTATTGGGAGGCGTACATTGATGGACAAAAAGTAGCCACTAAGTACTTTTACATCGAAGAAAGTACCGAGAAATACCCTGAGCCTAATGCTTATGTCAATATAAAATCGTTGCGCCTTTACGAAGGCCCGTATGATGACATTCCAAAAGAAGACCGCACTTACTACACTACTTTTTCTAAAGAAGAGACGCGCTACGTCTATGTAGAACTCAACCTAGAAAATCTCTTGGTCGACAAGAGTTGGTACTGTGAATTGTTTGTAAAATTCTACAATGGGAGTCGACAACTCAAAGGGCAAACCATGAAGTTGCACCACGTAGACAAAGACGACGACAGTATAGAATTGAGTATGCACTGGGGGTCTAACATCAAGGGCTCTTGGACAGAAGACAGCTATACCGCCGAGATTGTTTTTATGGACAAGCTATTGGCTGTTATTCCTTTTGAAGTAGCAACAGAGTTTGAAGAAGGGGTTGCAGGGGCAGTGTTGCCCAACCAATACCAGCCCGTTATTCTCAATGAAGACGAGTTAGAAAATACGAACTTTGAAGAAGTAATGGCCAAGCTTGATGAGCTTATCGGCCTACAAGATATTAAGCGCCAAGTACGCGACCACGCCAGTTATTTGCAATTTCTGCAATTGCGCCGTGAAAAAGGCTTTGAAGAAGAAGAAGAGATCAATATACACTCTGTCTTTATTGGCAATCCTGGAACAGGAAAAACAACGGTCGCGCAAATGATGGGCAAGCTCTACAAAAGTATGGGGTTGCTCTCTAAAGGACATGTCCACGAAGTAGATCGCGTTGACTTGGTTGGCGAATACATCGGGCAAACTGCTCCAAAAGTAAAAGAAGCCATTGAGAAAGCTCGTGGCGGGGTATTGTTTATTGATGAAGCGTATTCGTTGGCGCGTTCTAATGACGATAGCAAAGATTTTGGTCGAGAAGTGATCGAAATTTTGGTCAAGGAAATGTCCAATGGAGAAGGCGATATGGCCGTTATTGTGGCGGGGTATCCCAAAGAAATGGAACATTTCTTAATGTCTAATCCAGGGCTAAAATCGCGCTTTAAACTATACTTCACTTTTAGCGATTATTTGCCCAACGAATTATCGGCTATTTCTCGGTATGCTTGTACCAAAAAGAACATTGTACTAGAGCAAACGGCTAGACAAATGATTGACGAAATCATCATCGAAGCTTACCGAAACCGCGACCGCGCGTTTGGCAATGCTCGTTTTGTCTACGACTTGATCGACCAAGCCAAGATCGCCTTGGGCTTGCGCATTATGAACGACGATGATCCAAAGCAATTTGATAAAGAAGAATTAGAAACTGTCTTGACTATAGATGTTGAGAAAATAGAAGTGAAGCGTCCAAAACGCATTCCGAACTTGCCTATTGATGAGAAATTGCTAGAATTAGCAATGGAAGAGCTCGACAATATGATTGGGATGAGCAACATCAAAAAGGAAATTAATGAGATGGTGAGCTTGGTGCGTTTTTACCGAGAAAGTAGCCGCAATGTTCTCAATAAGTTCTACTTGCATACGGTGTTTGTCGGTAACCCTGGAACGGGAAAGACAACAGTAGCGCGTATTCTTACCAAGATATACAAAGCCTTGGGCGTGCTCGAACGCGGGCACATGGTAGAGACGGATCGTCAGGGCTTAGTGGCAGGTTACGTGGGCCAGACGGCCATCAAAACTGCTGAACGCATCGATGAAGCAATGGGCGGCGTGTTGTTTATTGATGAGGCTTACGCCTTAACCAGTGGCGGCAGTGGTAGTTTGGCAGGCGGCTCCGATTTTGGGAACGAAGCCATTCAAACCATTCTAAAGAGAATGGAAGACAGTCGAGGCGAGTTTTTTGTCTTTGCCGCAGGTTATCCCGACAACATGGAGATTTTTCTAAAAGCGAATCCAGGATTACGCTCTCGGTTTGATAAGATTTTGAAATTTGAGGACTACGAAAGCAGTTCTCTCTATCAAATTTCTTTGCAAATGCTAGAAGAGGAAGGCTTGGAAGCCAATGAAGAAGCCAAAGCCCACTTAGTGAAGTACTTAGAATTTCTATACAAATACCGCGATAAGTACTTTGGCAATGCTCGTACGGTGCGTAATATCATCAACGAAATTGTCAAAAACCAAAGTTTGCGCCTCGCTTCTATTCCAAGCGAAGAACGCGATCCCAATATTGTGAACATCATTATTTACGAAGATGTAGCGAGCTTGAGATTGACCAACGACGATGATATCTTTAACAAGAAATCTATCGGTTTTGGAAAACAGGTAGGCCCTAGCAAGCAAGCAGAATAAAACAACTGCTTTTCGAAGCCAAAAATCATAAAAAGAAGCCTTTCTCCACATGGGAGAAAGGCTTTTGTTTTGGGGGAAGAAGTCGTGAACGGTACTTATTTAGTTCTAGAAAAATCGGGCTTTACAGTATAGCAAGGAGCGTAGCCGTAGGCTTGATCGGGTGCAATGCCTTGCCAGCAGATGGGTTGATAGCCTGAAACAGGATAACTAGTAAAACTTTGTCCATTGAACCCCTGTCCACTGTTGCGCGTATTAACACCGTACCCATAAATTTTACTAGGATCAACAATAATAGCCTCCCCATTGACCGAATAGTACCAGAAGGGAACTTGAGTGGTATTGTCTTTAGGAAGTAATTTATAAGTGCCGTTTTGGAGGTTGCTGTTGGTAGACCCGCTCACCGTGAAAGAAATAACATACCATTCTCCATTTTGATAGATGGATTGGTACCGTAGACTACACTTGTCCCCGTATTGTGATATAGCGGGAGTAGGAACGTAGGTGGTATAAGGGTTGCTAGGAGGATAATTATTAGGGTTGGAAGGTGGTGCAAAATACATCGCATCAGCTATGGATCTGGAGGAAGTAGGAGACGAGGCGCTTGGAAAGGTTAAATAGGTTTGATAAGCTAAACTTGGCTTATTAACGGGCGCTCCAGGAACTGCTACATTACCCGTTAAGTAGATCACTACGGTAGAGGTATAACTAGCGTTTGTCTTTTGAGCACTGTGCGTCTTAGCTAGATGCTCCGACGAATGCTTGTGTAAGACGTTCTGTAACAAGCGTAGCGAGCGACGATAAGAACTATAGTCACGGCGAATGCTAAAGCCATTCTTGGATTGGTTGCTCAACCCTGAAACAACGCGGCGCAGCACGGCTCGTTCCGCTTTAGTAATGCCGTAATATTTTTCGGCTTTTTCTGGATTGACCAAAAATAATTCTAGGGCATTGTCATCGGTCATTAAGAGGGAGAGGTAATGGTCGAGATTGCTCACCTCGGTGGGATTTTTCGATTTGGACATAATTAATGTATTTATTAAGTAAAGAATTAGAAATACAAAACAGAATCGGTGACAGCTTATCAGCTGCTACCAAAAACACCATTAATTAGCCTCGGGGGAAAGAGGGGAAATAAACCTTATTCGCAGAAGTCTATAGCGTTAAGGGAAACCAGAAAATCAATCAGAAGAGTTGGGTTGTTACTAGTATAACACAATAATAAAGCAGTTTACAGTGTATGAATTTACTATTTATATTTTTGCAAAACAAGGAAAAAGTAAAAAAATAAAACCGTAATGACTTGTTTTGTATAAAGTTGTGAATTTAATAGAAAGGTATTTGTGGGGATAGAATGGAAGGGTAGCGCTGAAGATAGACGGATAACCTACTAAAAAAGCCCTTTTCCAAGGTGGAGAAGGGCTTTTATCAATGCTGGTATGAGAAAACGGCAGTAAGTTAGTTTTTGGCCATAAACAACTGATCCATGTAGTCTTCGTAGTCTTTACTGAGCGTATCCCAAGTGTTGAACAGCTCTGTAGAAAGCTCTAGCATTTTTTCTACATCTTCCTGCTTAGGGTTACTAAAATAAGTCTCCAAGGTATTCCACTGGCCTTGCGCTTTTTTTAAGCTCTGTTCAATAGCCGTAGAGTTGAGGGTAGAACGGTGGAGGAGGTCGTTGTTCTCTTTGTACTGGCGCAAAATATCTTGCAGGCGACTTTGAGACAATTGGGCATCTACATTATAGGCATTCATCATGCAATAAATGGCTAATCGTTGGGTATAAGCCCGTTGCAAACCAGCCAATCGCAATTGGTGGGCAATGTTTTTTTCTTGGGGCATCGGCAAGCCATTTTCCTGAATAAAAAACTCTTTGTAATCGGGAATAGTTTGTGCATAGTCTTGAATTTCTTGTCCAACACGGTCGCAAGTAGCCATCATAATGTGGGCGCGTTCGAGTACCTTGATGATACTAAGTTCATCAATCTTATTCCAATCTGTCACTAACTTGCGGTAATTTTTCCACATGGTTTTGACAACGCCTACCGCCTCGGTAAAGGATTCGTTGGCATTGGAGGAGCGGGTCATGGATAACATTTGCTCTTCAAACAAGTCAATGCTACTCATCAACTCGCGGCGGTGTTTGGCCACAGCATGACCCTGTGAAAGAGCTACATAGGACTTGGCGATGCGCTGCACTAACATATTTTGATAGGCCGAAACATTGATGGCGTTGCTAATAGACAACTTGAGTCCCAAGTCTTGGTAGAGGAGCGAAATTTCATCGGCATGCTCAAACAAGTCATCGGCCAAATGCATCATGTTTTTAATTTGCTCCTTGTCGGTGGAAAAGCTATTGAGCGAAATAGACAAGGTATTCCAATTGGCATCCATATTTTTTAATTTCTGAATAATAGAAGCAGAGTTGAGGGAACTGCTCTTAGAGAAATCTAAGGATTGTTGATACTGGGTGATCGCCTCGGACAATTTGCGTTTGGAATTGGTGGCATCAATTTCTTGTTTGGCGGCCAAATAGTAAAGCATGATGCGTTGGGTTAACATCCGTTGTACGCCCGCATTTTTCATTAAGAGCAACATTTCGCGCATTTCTTTGGTCGCCATATTTTTCATTTGCAGCGTCCGTGCATAAGTAATATAAGATTCAAACAAGCCGCTCGAAACGTCCAACATCTTATCCGACAGTGCCAATAAGCGCAAGGCACCCTCATCGTTAATGGACCAATCGGCTACTGCTTTGTAGTCTTTCCAAAGGTCTTTCATGTGCTGAATATCCTGTTTGGAACTATTGGTCGGAGTATATTTTTTTAGGTCTTCTAATTGTTGCTCAAACAATTCAATCGCCGCATCTCTTTCTTGGTAGAATTTGGGCTCATAGGGGTTGTCGTTGAGGGCCAAGTATACTTTGGCAATTCGTTGTGTCAAGGCCTGTTGGCGAATGGCCATGTTGACGGCTTGACGGATGGAGAGTTCGTCATCAGCTGCCTGTAAGGGCAAGGTGTTCCAAATGAGTAGGGTTAAAAGTATAAAAATGAAACGCATGGTTGATAGATTGATTGTTAATAGATAAAAAATGGGATAATAGGACACTAGTGGGGAGTAGAAGGATCCTTGACTTCTAATTGTATTAATAGTTCATTCAACTCCAATTGGTACTTTTCATCAATAACCTGATCCAATGGGCGTTGATAAGTAGAAGATAACTGTATATATTGACGGAAACATTCTTCTTGATGCGTTACTTCCTCGGCAATTTCTCCTAAGAGCAATTCATCATAGATTGCTTGTTCTTCCGCTTGTTGTTGCCCTTTCAGTTGGGCTAATTTTTCTTGATGGGTATTGATTTTGCCCAATTGGCCTTTCTGTTGCGCAAACCCTGCCAAACGGTCTAAGTTCTCTTGATGCGAAAGGATCAACTGTTTAAAAATAGTTTGTTGGGTAGCGAGCAGGTCAATGTGCTGCTGGTATTGCTGTGCCAAGGCAGCTGTCCGTTCTAACACCTCGGGCGCTATGTCTTGGTGCAAATCTCTGGTATAGTAAAAATGTTTTTCTTTAGAAATAGGATTTTCATAAGCAAAAAATAAAGGCTTATTCGCTACCTCTACATGGGAGCGCTTACCAACCCCTTCTATTAAATCCAACTGTTGCCGACAGGCCGTATCCATATCCTGTTCGCAGCGTTGTAGATGGCGTTCGCAATCGTATACGGCATCGCGCAATTGCTTGTCTAAAGGAATGGTGTAGGTTTCGACGGTTGATTCAGGCAACTCCGCCAACAGGCTTTCTTGCTGTCCATTTTTCTTTTTGGTTGCCCAAATGCCCAAAGCCATAGAGACGAGCGTACCGACAACGCATCCAATAATAATTTCCATATCTCAATACAATAGAATTAGCTACTATAAAGACTCTTAAAAAATAACGAGTTACATAAGCTAAAAGTTGTTAAAAGAACTTCTATCTTCTAATAAAAGGGGGAGACCAACGAATATTTGGTTTAAAAGAGCCGCTAAACAAACAACCACCAATAGGGGAGAATGGTGCCGCAGCGGTTACTTTAATAAAAAAAATTAAGTGCCAAGGCCACCGCTACGCCTAAATAAGTCCCTGTAATCAGCCCTACAATAGCTAAGGTCATACTAGGAGCTAACAGATCGCGTCGATGAATGGCTTCACAGACCGCTCCCACAAACGGCGGCCCCATAATACAGGCGGTAGCCGTCATGATGAACGTGTGGGTATCAATTCGGAATAGCCTTGCTATCAATAAATGAATTAGCAATAAGAGCGCCAAGAAGGCCACATTGAACGATAAATAATAGCCGCCTTTTTCGATTAAGCTCGAAAAATCGACCAAATAGCCAATTGCCAACGCAAATATCAACATGAGGTATTGTCCAAAATCATAGACACCGATCAAGTTGCGCACGCGTGGCCAAAAAGACAGCAACAGACTACTAGTTGTCAGCACCAACAAGACCACCAACTCGTTGAGTCCTCCACTGGCATTGGGAAACAAAGTGGCTACCCCAACAGAAAAAGCAATACAAAGCACCGCCGCCAACACCGCTTGTAAAATAGGCTGTACGCGCTGCCACCGCCACCAAGGAATGGAGGACGCTGTTGTTTCTTCCACTGTTGATAAAAGGGGTTCTTGTTCCTGTTCCAAGGAAGGGGGCTTCAAAAATAAGTTGTAAAATGCTTTGGCACTACTAACCAAAAATAAAAAATAAATGCCCGAGCAAAGGCTGTCCGTTGCAATTAAAATACCTGACAAGGTTGCAGGAGCTTGTAAGGCGTACAAGACGGACACCATATTGGGCGTACCACCGACATATACCGCCGTCATGGAACCCGCTACGATCGGCAAGTGTTCTAAATCGGAAAATAAGCTTACCGCTGCTACGGTAGCCAACAACACGGCTACTATACAAAGGAGAAAAGAGACAAAGAAGGGGCCGATTTGTCGGCGAAAGTTTCGCAAATCGCTGGTCATTAACAACAGCGGAATCGCCAATAAGACAGAACCTGTCAAAGTAATTTCTACCAAATTTTTGCACTGGCTCTGTAAAACGGCGGAATTTGTCCACCAAGCCGAGCTGTTGCCCGCTGCAAACCCTACTACAAAACAGGCAATTACTGGACTCCACCAAGGCCAACCGCTCCCCATACGCGAGAGGAAGTAAGGGGCGAAAATAAGGGCGAGCACTACTAGTGCTAAGATAAGGTAACTCATAGGAATTGATTTTTTGAGGCTTAGCTTACGAAGATACAATTTCTTAGACAACTCTACATAGACAAAAAAAGGTTCTATAAAGATTTACCCAGCTTGGAGGCTTCCAGTAGCTGTATAGGACATATATTCTGATTACTACGCTAATGCGCCTCCTTGTGCTAGTGTGTAGCATTTTTGGGTAGTAATGCTGCTCAAGCAGCGATAGCCGCGCGGTAGGAGGTTCTATTTTGACAATACTGACGGATAGCAACAACCAAGATGAAAACAGTGGAACAGTCGTTTCAGGGGCTGCTTTCTTATCTTTTTCATGATGAATTAATTTATTGTCAGCCTAATTCAGGACGCTACATTTGTAAAAAGAAAGGGCTTGCTTTTGGGAAACTGGAAGTGGCTCTTTTTTGTTGTGGCAAAGCAGCGGTGCTGAAGGAAGGAAGCTTTTTCTACCGTGTTTGTAAAATTTAAAAAGGTGGGTAGAATGGGGGATTCTTAGGCAAAATCGTATTTTTGAAGCCGTCTTAGGACCTTTTTTTACTTTCCGCGCTAGCGCACTCACTAATCAACCAACGGCCTGCATGAGACAACGCATTTTTATAGACATGGACAATACGCTTTGCGATTATACGGGTAAATATTTAGAAATGCAGAGCAAGAGCGCAGGCGACCTCCCTTATCCACAATCCCAGTATGGATTTTTTGCTAGCCTAGAGCCATTGCCAGGAGCTATTGAAGCGTACCGCGCGTTAGAAGAGCACTACGAAGTCTATTTACTCACGGCTCCTTCTTACCTCAATCCCCTCTGTTATACCGAAAAACGCGTTTGGGTAGAGCAACATTTGGGATTAGAAACGACTCCTAATCTGATTATTTGCCAGCGCAAAGGGCTTTTGAAAGGAGATTTTTTGATTGATGATCATTTGTATCCAGAATTTGAGGGCAAGCAGCTGCATTTTGGTTGGCCGCCCTATGAGACGTGGAAAGACGTATTAGAACATCTATTACCTGCTTAGATTTTTTAACACAATCATAACAGTGGTGTGATTTTTGCTGTTTTTAAGCCACCTTTTCACCTGATTAGGCGACTAGTTGAATGGGCTAGTGCTGCATTTTTACCACCTCCTTTACGGGTTTATCTGTTATAATTATGAAAAAAATTGCTCCCTTTGCTGGTCTGAGCACCTGCCTTATTTTGTATAGTGTTATCATTATTGCCGCCATTGCTTACATTGGGCAGCAAGGCGAAAGTTATTCTGTTTTCAACCACTTTATTTCGGAATTGGGCAGCACCCAATTCTCTGTACGCTCTCTGATTTATAATAGTGGAATCTTTTTGGGAGGAGCCGCCTATGGCTTATTCGTTTACGGTTTATCGGCTTATGCCAATACTAAACTCAGCCGAATTGGCATTGCTATTGGGGTTTTCTCGGCGGTATTGTGCATGGGAGTGGGGTTGGTACCTGAGGATAACCGCGTGCCGCACTTGGTTTTAGCGCTAGGTTTTTTCTTTATGGCTACGTTGTCCGTTTCTATTTTCTCTTGGAGCATTCTCAAAGAATCCAAGAACCCTTTTCCTTCCTACACGGCAGTACACGGCTTTTTGATTCCTGTAACGTTTATCTTCTTTATGAGTGTACCCAAAGATTTGATGGCGGTCAAACGCGATATGGGGCCGTTGTTCGATCGGCCTGTGTTTTGGTGGTTGCCTTTTCTAGAATGGATTATTTTTATTTTGATGACGACTTGGATTTTGGTAATGTCTATCAAAATGTTACACCTAGAACGCGCCAAAAGTTACGCCGAATAAGGAAGGCAACCTTCACCGACTAGATATTGTTTAGAAGACTACTAGATTTTGTCTTGATTTCCGTAACTTTAAAACAACAAAACTTCTTTATGGCACACGATCATTGCGACCACGACCATCAACACCTGACGCTTTCTACTGTCAACCGCGCCTTTATCATTGGCATTGTCTTGAACATCATCTTTGTGGTGATTGAAGTGCTTGCGGGATTTTGGTACGATTCTCTAGCCTTGCTGTCTGACGCGGGGCATAATTTTAGTGATGTCATTGCGTTGGTCATCGCTTTGCTGGCGTTTAAATTGTTAGATATTGCGCCCAATAAACAATATACTTACGGCTATCGCCGTACGACTATTTTGGCGGCACTAGCCAATGCGCTGTTGTTACTCGTGGCTGTGGGAATGATTTTGTGGGAGAGCATTGCGCGTTTCCAAGAACCTGTCGCTGTCGATGGAAGTACTACGGCCATCGTAGCGGGTATTGGTATTCTAATCAATGGCTTCACGGCTTGGTTGTTTTTGAAAGACAAAGAGAAGGATTTGAACATAAAAGGAGCCTACTTACACATGTTGGCAGACACCTTAGTCTCTGTTGGAGTAGTGATTAGTGGCCTTGTCATTTTGTATACAAAATGGTATTGGGTGGATACGGCAATGAGTTTGATTATCGTTGCAGTGATTTTACTATCTACTTGGAATTTACTGAAAGACAGTTTGAAGTTGAGTTTAGACGGGGTGCCCGCCAATTTGGATGCGCCTACAATAGAGCAAGATATTGCAGGGATGAACGGCGTTTTGTCTGTACACCATGTTCATGTTTGGGGGTTGAGTACGACGGAAAATGCTCTTACGGCACACCTAGTTTTGAATAGTGATTGTACCTTCGAGCAGGCGGCTCAAATCAAAAAAGAGATCAAACACCACTTGCGCCATAAAAACATACAGCATGCTACTTTAGAAGTGGAACGCGACGGCGAAGGTTGTTCTGACCCAACTTGCACCATTGTTCAACAAGGCATTGCACTGCATCAGCATTAAATTACTTCCTCCTTCTTCCAATACATTCTATTAATGCCGCCCTCTCATTTTTTCAAAGAAAAACTCCTTACGATGAAAATTACTTTAGCAGGAATATGGGTTCTTTTGCTGGCCTTCAGCAGTTGCGAAGAAATAGCGCCCACGATTACCCCTTGTCAAACAGATCGGGTAATCTTAGTAGAAGAGTTTACGGGGATTGACTGCGTCAATTGTCCTATTGGTGCCCAAAAATTAAAAGAACTATCTACCCAAAATCCAGGCAAAATAGTAATTGTAGGGATTCACGCAGGTTATTTTGCAGGGGAACACAATGGGTTTAACCTCAATGCAGAAGATGGAGAGTTGTTAGAATCCCAATACTTGGGCCGATTTCGGGTTATCCTGCGGCCACTATTAATCGCCGCTTAGTAGGCGATGAGAGTGATATTGTGACGGCACAACCCAAATGGGCAGGCATTATCAGCAATGAGCTGTGTGAGCGTTCTATTGTTGGACTCGAAGTCGTATCGACTTTTGACGCAAGCACTAGAAAAGCTTCTATTGCCGTCAATATTACGCCCCGCGATTTTGTATTGAGTACGGTGGAGGAAAATGTCGCCTTGACTATTATGATTACAGAAAATGACATTGTTGGCTACCAAAAAACACCCAATGGTGATGATCCAAATTATGTGCATGAACACGTCTTACGCGATGTTTTGAGTACCAATTATTCAGGAGATGTGTTGTTTCCAAAAGGAACGGCAATGGAAGCGACCCAGCGCGTCGTGACGGATTATGAGATACCCGCCGATTGGAATCCTGACAACTGCTACGTGGTGGCATTTGTCCATTACAAAGGCGGTAAAAAAGATGTTTTACAAGCCATTGAAAAGAAACTGAAATAGGCTTTAGCTGTATTTCGCCTTATAGGTTTGGGTAGAGTGCTTTAGAGCGCTCTACCCATTTTTTATAGCCGTATTTTTGAACAATTACTTATTTTCCTTGGAAATTGGCGGTGCGTTTTTCTACAAAAGCAGCGGCTCCCTCTTTGAAATCTTCGGTATTGGCCGACTCACCAAACAACCGAACCTCTTCTGAAAAACCATCTACTTCTTTGTTGTAAAAAGCATTGACGGCTTCGATGCACTTGGCAACAGCAATAGGCGCTTTTTTAGCAATCTTACGTACTATTTTTTTAGCGGCAGCTACTTCTTCTCCTTGTGGAACAACTTGGTTGGCCAATCCCCAATCCAAGGCTTTTTGAGCATCAATCATATCGGCGGTCATCAACAACTCCAAGGCACGGCCTTTTCCGATGTACTGTATCAAACGCTGGGTGCCCCCATAGCCAGGAATCAAGCCCAAATTCACTTCAGGTTGTCCAAATAAAGCCTTCTCGCTAGCAATACGCAAGTGGCAAGCCATCGCCAATTCGCAGCCACCACCCAAGGCATAGCCACCTACTGCCGCCACAACAGGGCAGTGAAACCGCTCAATTAAATTAAAAACATCTTGTCCACTTTGAGCCATATTGATACCTCCTTGGGTATCCAAACCCGAGAATTCAGTAATGTCAGCCCCTGCAACAAAGGCTTTGTCACCTGCTCCTGTCAATACCACCCCACGCAAGCCCTCTAACGTAAAGGCATCTTTAGAAAATAGTTGGCGCAAGTCGTCAAAGGTTTGTTTGTTTAAGGCATTGAGCGCCTTGGGACGGTTGAGGGTAACCAATAAAATTCCATCTTCGTATTCCGTCAATAAATTGCTGTAGTTCACGTTGTGTTGCTTTTTATAAGTGAAAGGATGCCGTAAAGGTAAGAATTTTTATTTTGTTGGTGGAGCGAAGTCGCGCTAGTCCTGACCTGCTTTTGGAAATCCACCTACTAGTACTACAAAAAAGAACAGCCCCGAAATTAACCGAGACTGTTCCTGTATTTCTTATTAGTAATAGAACCTACTAACGCATCAAATACATTTTTCCAAAACCTTGGCGGAACATATAATCGTTGCGGGTGCTGCGCATTTCGTAATCTTGTCCATCGCGCTTAGTGATGACGCGGTAGAGATAAACACCGTTGGCGAGCTGGTCGCCAAATTCGTCGTGGCCATCCCACGCATAATCCGTACGATTGATGCCAATGCGCAAGGGGCCTAGCTCTTCCTGTCCAATTTCGCGAACAATTTTACCCGTTACCGTCAAGATTTGAATCTTCATATAATTGGGCAATTCGCGGCCTGTGAGGGTAAAGACAAACTGGGTAGAGGTAGAAAATGGAT
The DNA here is from genome assembly GCA_963837355.1 of uncultured Saprospiraceae bacterium. Taxonomy (GTDB): domain Bacteria; phylum Bacteroidota; class Bacteroidia; order Chitinophagales; family Saprospiraceae; genus Aureispira. The sequence continues at coordinate 403,185 of CAWIMY010000007.1, forward strand.
TGGGATAGTTGAGTAAATGCGTAATCGAAGGTTTGTTGATGACCTCAAAATCGACACTGTAGCTCAATTCGCCCGAGTTGTTGCCCGATTTATCGGCAGCGCTGACAAACAACGTGTACAAACCGTCAGCTTTTAGGTCGGGGTGCAATACAATTTTAGCCGTGTTGTCTTTGTCCAAACTATTGGGATCGGCAGGGTAAAATTGCAAATCCGTAGTGGCAGGAGAGAGGAACATCTGCCCATCGGGAAAACTAGGGTGGCGCAAAATTAAGCTAAAATCTTCCAACTCATCCAACCCTAAAAAGGGGTTTTCATCGGAAAGCGCTACGACCACCTCAGGCGTACCCGACACAATGTCTTTGTTCATAATGTGCATCCCATCAAAGGTGACATCCAAAAGTGGGTTGATAATATCTTGTTGTACTTTAAAGCTCAATAGACCAATGTTGTTAAAATGAAACTGCTCGCGCTGGTCGTTGTTGGGGTTGATTTCTACCAATAATTGATAGTTGTTGCCCGTCAAATCTAGGGTTTCAAAAGAAACGTTGGCGTGTAGGGTGTCGCCTGCGGCAAGAGGCGCTAAGCGTTTGTAGACGATTTTGCTGGTTCCCAGTACTTCAAAACGCACCAACATACTGTCCATATCGACAAGGCTAATGTTTTCTAAAGCGACCGACACGGTTAGGATTTGTCCCCGCTGCACACAACTGCTGTCAAAGCTAAACCACAAATCGGGGCGTAGAGCAGCTTCGGGAACCATATCGGCAGTGATACGCCAGTAATTCAATTGCGCCGCGCTTCGATCCACCGAGTCCAAGGTATTCCAAACCAATTCTAAGTAAGGATATTGATTGGCATCAATGGTTGCTAGTGGCTGGCTCCCTGTTGTAAGCTCACCAAAAAACGGGGTACGCACATTGCGGTTGGCATCAACCCCATAAATCTTAACATGAGAGGTATCGTTGAGCAAATTATCATGTTGCCAGTAGAAGGCTCCCCAATTGCTCACAGGGCCAATTAGCGTAGAGGTTTGGCTTCCCTGAAACCAGTTTTCTTCTAAAGGGCCAGAAAGGGTAACCGCATCATTAATCGTCGGTGCAAGGACGGAGTTCTTATGCACATAAGTGGTATCGCCTTTCTTAAAGAACGTTGCCCACGCAGGAGATCCCGCTGCTGTCGTATTGCTAATCCAATCGTTGATGTACCACGCCCCTTCCTCTTCAAAGGCATCAATCAAGCCCTGACTCCAAATATCAGGACTGGCGTTGTTGAGCGTAAAGGCAACGACATAATGGCCATTGGGTACCACGTTGCGAATAAAATTCTCTAGCGAATCTTGTATCGACAAGTTAGCCGTTTCGAACAACAGCATTTCAGTGATACGGTTAGCACCGTCACAGTTGATCGCGCCATTGCGGGTCGCATTGCCCGCCAATTGCCAAAAATCTAAGGTGCCAGGTTCGATGACAGAGACGTATAGACCATTTTTAGCCGTACAGCGGCATTTATCTATCTTGCTACCATTGAAATACAAGGCTACATTTTCGGGGTGGAGTACTCGGGGAGTAGGAGCGGTCGCAATAGAAACCTCTTGTAAGGAAGTAATAAAGTTAAAAGCGCGATCAGGTTCCTGCAAATACAAACTGGTGTGTTCGTCTCTCAGATACTGGAAAAAATGCGACTGGTTCCAGCCGGGATAACTCCCATTGATGTAAATAAAAGAACTCTGGCTCCAATTATACCCCACCGTAGAATTGACAGAATCAATACTGACGCGCCAATAATAAACGGTACTATCTAAGTAGCTGTTGCTGGGTGTCCATTCTACTAGACCACCCGGTTGCGTAAGGGTTGTTTGTTCTAATAAAGGACTATTGAAATAAGCGGTCGTATCCAGCTGTATTTTATAGCTTTGTGGCAGTGCAAAGACATTGCCTGTTGATGCTTTTAAGGTAATGGGAGCCTGTGGAACAATGGCAAATTCGGAAGGATAAATCGGGACAATGGCATCCGATAACACGGCTACAGGATATCGAACTACCCGATTGTTGTTTTCTGCCGAAGGATTGGGCCGCTCCTCAATTTCTAAATCAGAATCAATATAAACGTCAAAGTAATTAATCCCCAAAGCACTAGCGTTACCCACAGGAATAGGAATGACCAATTGGCTGTTGAAGTGCGGCGCTTGTACCCGCTGGGCGGTCACAAAAGCCATTGTACCATCGGGATAAGTGCGTTCTACCCGAATGTTGAAGGTCGTATCAATGGCACGGCCTAAATTGTAGACATCCAATTCTAAATCAAAGGTATTCATTTGAACCGTCACCACATTTGGGCTATGGTCTACTAAGTCGTTATCAATATAATAATCGGGTGTGGTGGCACTGGCTATTTTGTAAGCGGGATCACCGTGATAAACCATGTAATGGCAGGCCATTTGTACGGTAATCGGATAGTTAATATCCTCTAGAACACCAATAGCGCGTTTAGCCGATTTGGCTGCCCCTTCTCCATAATGAGCCCCGCTGGTGCTCTGATAAAATTGTTGAGCGAATAGGTTGAGGCCATCCAAGGCAGCGGCACTAGAAGAAGCCAAGAAAACCCCTGCGCCTGCTTGGGGTTCAAAAATAAAGTCCTCACTAATCAGGGGACTACTTTCAAACATCGAGCCCCCATAACAACCTAACGCCAGAATCAACGGGTATTTTTGGTAGTTACTGTAGTTTCTAGGATGATCTAAATTGAAATCAAAACTATTAGAAGAGGAGTGCCCAAAGAAGGTCAGCATAGAAACCCCTGAGTTGATTAAAGAATCTAAAAAGGAGGATTGTGCGGACTGAATGGGATTGGTAGAGGTCTTGAAGAAAGATTGTACCTGCCCGCCATACAACGGGTTTTCAATCGTCATTTTCATGGTGTTGAGGTGAGTCCGAATACGATTTTGCTCAATGCTGTTTTGTCCCCCTCCCAAATGCAGAATGTTCTTAGTCCAACCTAAATCGGCCAACGTCTGCGGTGCGGCACGTTGTGCTTCAACGTCTATTATTTTTTGTAAATACGTACTTACTTGATCGCCTGTGGTAGCCGACAAGCGTCCTACGGCAATGACGGGTTCGTCTGAATTGACCGAGGCCACCAATAGTTGATCGGACGGGGGATGTCCAAACGTCGGCAGCAGCATATTGGCTGGATTGCTGCGAATGGAGCTATAAATACGCCCTTTTCCGATTAGAAACAAGTACTCAGGATTGGCCCAATTGCGTTTGGCAAAGTGTGCAAAATGGCGAACCGCCAACGGGTGGTTGTCAATACCATACGCAAACTGGTCGTACAATTCTTGAATACTAACTTGTGCCGTTACATAACTGCCACCTGCGGTAGATTGACGATAGGCTCGGTAATCAAAAATTGGATTAGCTCCTGCACTATTGCGTTCTAGTTGAGGATGAGAAATGATAATATAATTGGTCGGCGCAAAGAGCGGCGAGCCAAAATTGCGAAACGTAGTTGGTATTACTCCCAATACTTCGGTATAGCTATTGGCGTTGCCCTCGTTAATAAAAATCAATTCGCGGTCTTGACTAGAGGCCGTCAAGTCGGTCAATAAGCGCGCATTGCTAGCATCGTAAAAACACTGAATGCGGAGTTTATTGGTCAAATCATAAATGAAAAACTGATTTTGGTTGGCATTGGTCGCATTGATGTTGGTAATTTCTAGATACTTTCGATTGCTGTGTGCCGCTAGTTTAAAGACAAAACTAGTAGCTCCTCCAAAGTTAAATAACCTAGGGTACGTCAGTTCGGCATACGCCACATAATAGCGCTTGTTGTTGCCGCCTTCTAGGGTCAGGTTCGTGGTGGTGGGCTGTAGAATGCTAGCGGGGAAATTGGCCGTAAAGCGCCCTACGTTCCAGTTGTTAAAGCTGTGGGTGCCGTAGACAGTCGTCCCTGATTTGATGCTGATGTTGTGCGCAAACAAATCCTCTGTAAAGAGTTTGACAGCGGCAATCGCGTCAGGGCCATTGTTAAAAGCGAAAGGAGTAGGGACGGGGGTGCTAAGTGTTGGAACATAAGAAGAACCATAGCCCTCGCCGTATTCAAAGGTAGACTTGGTGAGTAATTCAGTAGAAATACGCCATCTCAATCCCTCATTCCAAGTATTTTGATAAACGGTTCTACTCTCGTGCATAAAGTAGGGCTCCTTGGCAGGGAGGTTGGATAAATTGGCGGCTACGTCTCTAAAATGTTCGCTGGAGGCAGTGGATTTCCACGTCAAAAAATAAGCGGCCGTGTCGTTGTAAAGACTGTAGTATTCGTTGAAATGATGGCTCGCATCGTTGTAGCAATGTACGTCAAATGCGCCTCGGTTCTTTTTGCCATAGAATTGAATGTAAGACAAGCTGCCGTTGTTTTGGCGCACGCGCAAGGGGATTTCTTTGCCTTGGTGGAAGAGTTGCCAATTGGCGCTGTTGATGCTGGTGACGGGCACGCCTGCTTGTTGCAATACAGCTGCTGGGAGACGGTACCAACCATCATTGGCTATTTTTATCTTGTAATATTGTTTTCCCGGCGTGTAATCAATCCATTCATTACCAAAAAGACCATCATGGCCTTGGCCGTAGCTGGTTGTACTGGCTAGTAAAAGGACAAATAAGCTAGCGCATAGACTGGAAAAAGGAAGGTAGTCGAGGAAACGAATATCCGTGTAGTACTTTTGCTGCATAATAGGGACTTAATTAGGAAGTTGTTTAAACACAGCACAGCGGCTAGGTTTAAACAACTTCTGATAAAAAAACAAGCTCGGAAGAAGCAAAGGGGCTTACTCTTCTTCTTTGAAGGCCTTTTTGAGGTAATCAAAGTTGATGTCTACTTTGAGCGACACAATGTGCGACAAAACTGCACCTTGGGTATTGTCCACCAATGCCCCACCTGCGTTCATGCCCAAGGCATAATCCACATAAAAGCTATAAATTCTAAAGCCAACCCCAAAGTTGGGCTGAACGGCCCATTTTTGATTTTCGCTGATGTCTCTAAATTGTTGAATGTTGTTGATGCCGCCGCGCAAAAAGATGAGGTTGTTGTAATGCAGCTCCAAGCCGACCACAGGATCAAAACTAAAGGGCGCCGCGCTCAACAAAACATTTCTCCGCCCATCTGTAGTGGCATTGATGTCGATAGCCGCAGAAAAGCCGACAGAGCGCGGTTTGTTGTTGCCCATAACCTCGCCAATTTCCTTTGTGCCTTCCGTCTTTTTGGTTCTTTGCTTTAAGAGAAAATCTTTTTTATAACCAAAGCCAAAGCCAATCGTAGGGCGGGTAAGTTCTAGCGATTTGACAGGAATATCGTTGCCCGTAATATCCAAGACTTCTTTTTGCTCGTCTGTAAAACTAAACGACCAAGCGTTGAAGGTGGTCGAAATATCTTTGAGCATTAAGCCAAATTGCCAATCGCCGCGCTGTAGTTGGGCACCCAAATCCAAGCCAAATCCCCAAGAGGTAGCAAAAGGACCAATTTTACGGTGAACTACTTTTGGGGTAGCCCCTACGGACAAGCCTAGTTTTTCAAATTTACGGGCATAGTGCAACATAAAGGCGTAGTCTGCCGCGTTGAAGGTGGTAACATTGTTGTAATTGACCGTTCCATCCTGTTCGTACAAGGTAAGCGTATTGGGAATTTGGTCTACACCAAATCGAATAAAGGTAAAGCCAACATAGTGGCTTTTATTCATAATAGGAGCGGCTAACCCCACATAATCGTAGCGGCCAATACTCGCAAACCATTCGTTATGCATCGCTGCTACTTGCAAATCGGTGTTGACTCCCGTTAAGCCTGCTGGATTCCAAAAACCTGCGGTCGCGTCTTGTACTTGGGCAATTTGCGCCCCTCCCATCGCTTGGCCGCGCGCCTACGCCAATGGATAAAAATTCATTGCTGTATTTTTGAGCAAATAAGGGAGAAGCAAAGGCCAGCAGGAGTGCGGCCATAGAAATGTGTCGTAGCATTGATCGGCTATTTGATGGTAATAAAGAAGCAGGATTGACCAACTTCTTAGAATAAATTCAACCGTTAGCGGTTAAACGCCTAAAGCGCAAAAACTTAGCACCTCCTTATACACAGAAGGGAAGAAGTACAAAAATACAAAGATTCGTAAGATTCTCCCGTTGTGGGAGCAGCTAAGCCTCAAAAACGGTGTAAAATTTAGATCATAAGCCAGTTGTAAGGGTCAAAAGGAAACGAGTAAGGAGTAGTGCCAACCACTACTTTATCCACCATTATAGACAGTTATTGAACGGCTTTAGTTGGAATCCCCTTTCGGATTCTTGTCAAGTTTTATCAAGAAACAGTTTGGAAGTCATCTAGCTAAGTAAAAAAAAGTCCCGCTTCAGAAGAAGCGGGACCCACACTATAAGAACACCCAATTAAAACCTTTATTTCATGCCTATTATAAGTCAAGTACTATGCCAAAAGAAAGCTACTGTTTTCGTTTTGGTGGAAACTATTTCTAAATGACAAAAAACAGACATCCAACCGTTTAAAGCATTTTTTTGTACCTTTGCAGGATTCTCGTCATGCTCGTTTTAACGGTAGAACTATGATTTCACAAAAAACAATCCAAACTGTATTTGAAACGGTAAAAGTCGAAGATATAGTGGGAGATTTTGTTAAGCTGACCCGCCGAGGGGTCAACTATATTGGGCTGTGTCCTTTTCACAATGAGAAGACTCCCTCGTTCACGGTGTCTCCTGTCAAGAACATTTACAAGTGTTTTGGCTGTGGCGAAGGCGGCAATGCGATCAATTTCTTAATGGAGTTGGAACAATTGTCTTATCCTGAAGCCATCAGAAGCTTGGCCAAAAAATACCACATTGAGTTAGAGGAAGACGAGCTAGACGAAGAGCAAACCGCGCAGCTCCAACTAGCAGACAGCTTGTATGTGGTGAATCAATTTGCACAAACCCACTTCCAAAAGCAATTATTCGAAACGGATTACGGGAAAAGTGTGGGGTTGAGTTACCTCAAAAAACGTGGTTTTCGCGAAGAAGTAATCCACAAATTTGGCTTAGGCTTTGCCAATGGCGGCGCTAATGATTTGTTGCAAGATGGCTTGCAAAAAGGCTACGAAGAGGGCGTGCTGGAACAAGCGGGCTTGGTGAAAAATAAGCGGGACTTTTTTAGAAATCGTGTGCAATTTCCCATTCATAATATCTCAGGCAAAGTCATTGGGTTTGGCGGACGGATTCTCACCAACAATAAAAAAGCGCCCAAATACCTCAATACGCCCGAGTCGGATATTTACAACAAACGCAAATCGCTCTACGGAATTTATTTCGCGCGGAAAGCAGTGGTCCAACTGGACGAATGTTACATGGTCGAGGGCTACACAGATGTGTTATCCTTGCACCAAGCGGGCATTGAGAACATCGTCGCCTCCTCAGGAACGTCCCTAACCGTCGATCAGGTGCGTTTAGTGAAGCGCTACACGCCCAACATTACGATTCTGTACGATGGGGACAAAGCGGGCATCAAAGCGGCGCTACGTGGACTGGACATTGTGATTGAGCAAGATATGAATGTGCGGGTCGTGTTGTTGCCCGAAGGCGAAGATCCTGATTCCTATTTAACAAAAGTTGGAACGACCGCTTTTAAAAAATACATTGAAGAAGAGGCCAACGATTTTATTTTATTCAAGAGTAATTTATTACTCAAAGATGCTGCCCATGATCCGATTCGCAAATCGGAAGTTATTCGGGATATTGTCGATTCTATCGCCAAGGTACCCGATGCGGTCAAGCGCTCTTTGTACGTCAAGGAGTGTGCGCAGCTGATGGATATGGGGGAGCAATTGCTACACACAGAAGTCAATAAACGCCTCAACGCGCAAGCCACCAAAGCCTACCAGCAGCAAGAGCGGGCGCAACAAGCCCAAGCCACCCAAGGCAGCCCCCAGCGCGACGAGCGCGATCTGCCGCCCTTGGCCAAAGTGGCTCCCAAAAAACGCGACGAGCAAGCCCAAGAGCGCGACATTGTGCGCATTCTTATCAACTTCGGTGAGCGCGCCTTAGACGAAGAAACGTCCGTGGCAGAGTTTATCCTCTTGGATATGCTGGATTTATTAGAAGAGTTTGATCAAGCGATCTGCTCCATCATCGTCAAGGAATACCTCACCCAACTCCAAAAAGACGAATTGCCCGATAGCAAATACTTCATCACGCATCCCAATCAAGAAATTGCTAAAATGGCCGTCGATATGGTGGCTACGCTTCAAGAGCATGATTTTTCGGAAGGCTGGGGCCGTCTCAACGTCTTTCCTCAATACCCAAGAGATTCCTGAGCGCAACCATGTCGCCGATGCCAAAAGCGGTATCCTCCGCTTCAAATTAAAGAAAATCGAGCGCTTGATTCGCAAAAATCAATTGGAACTAAAAACAGCACAGGAGTCTAAGAACGATGCCGATATGATGATTTGTTTGAAGATCAACCAGAAGCTGCAAGGCATGAAAATGGGCTTGGCGCAACAGTTGAATACGGTGGTGCTGCGGTAGGGGGAGGTTATTTAAAAGGTGTTATGCTACATCGGTTACTTTATTGTTATTGTGCTTTATTGAAGTTGCGCTTTATGGTGTTTCTTTATTGTTGTGCTTTCTTTATTGTTGTTGTGCTTTATTGCAATAAAGCACAACAATAAAGAAAGCACCAAACCCAACCACCCCAACAAAAAAGCGCCTCCAAAAAATGGAAGCGCTTGAAAAAAAGGTCTTTAGACAACCGTGTCTTAGAACGGCAAATCATCCGCAAAAGAATCAGCGGGTGGTTCGGCATCAGCCGTAGGAAAGGGTGCATCAGCAGCCTTAGGAGCCGCTGCTTGTTTCTCTAAGCGCCAAGCATTGAGAGAGACAAAGTACTTGTCTTCGCCTTCCTTATTAGTCCATTTACGGCCACGAATGTTGAAGTGAACGGTCAACTCTTCGCCTGTTTTGTAATTGTCGATGTCATCGCACTTGGCCTGCGTCAATTCGAACTTGACCGATTGTGGATATTGCTCATCTGTTTCTACCACAAATTCGCGTTTGCTGAAGGTGTCGGTGATTTGTTCTTTGTCAAAGATTGCAACGACTCTGCCTGTTAATTTTAATTCTGACATGATACTGTAAGTTAAGTGATAAAGTAGTATTGATCTGCACAATTAGCCCCCGACTGTTAGGAGGCATGAACTGTTATACGCAAGACAACACAAAATGTGTCAAGATGGAGGACAAAAATACGAAAAAAAAGTGATAAAAGCTATTTTTAAGCGGCCTATTAAAACAATTTGTTTTAATAAAAAATACGCCTACGCGAGGGCTTCTTCCTCAGCAGCAGCTTCTTCTCCCCGTTGTTTGTTAATTTTATCTATTTCTTGGTCAATAAAATACAAGCTTTGCCCACCTGTACCAATAATTTTGATTTTATCTAAAATATTGCGTACCTGTGTTTCTTCTTCGCGCTGTTCGGCCACGTACCATTGCAAAAACAAGTTGGTGCTGTGGTCATTTTCCTTTTTGGTGATGGTTACCAATTCATAAATAGAGCTGGTAACTTTCTTTTCTTGTTTGTAAACAGCCTGAAAAAGTGCTTGAATGGAGTCAAATTCTCTAGGAGGTTGCTCACAGGCAGACACCAACGCGTGTCCATCCATTTCATTGATGTAATGTACAATTTTGAGCATGTGCATGCGCTCTTCTTCCGACTGGGCATAAAAGAACTTTGCACAGCCTTCTAAGCCTTCTCGGTCGCACCAAGAGGCCATAGAGAGATACGCTGCAGAAGAATAGCCCTCCATTGCGATTTGTTGATTGAGAGCGTCTAGTGTTTTTTGGCTTAACATAATAGAGAGTTATAAAGATGGCAGTGTTTCCAAATTGACGAACAATTTAGGACACCAAGAATGGTTAAATGGGGCATCGTAGGTTGATGTGCTGCAAACATACAACAACCCTGCTTACTAATCAACCTCTTCCGCTAGAGAAAGTACCTGATCGGTCAATGTTTTTAAAGCTTCGGGAGGATTCTTATGATCGAAAATAGGAGAAACAAAGTCTCCTTTGGAATTTGTAATAGTAATTTGAGCGGCTAAAGCACCATCGCTCGCCCTTCTATTGCTGGGCGGGGTGAGGGTACTGATACCAGCGAGTTCGACGGCATCAACTGCCGCCGTAATCTTCTGCCACGCGCTGCTCGTCATCGCTTTGGTATCGGGGCTCGGATCTTGTCGGGCATCAAAAACGTTTACTTGGCCTTGCTCAACTTCTACCCGCATAAAACTGCCTCTGGTATAAGCTTCGTACACTACTTTTTGGAGGTCGCTGTTGGGGTTGGCTTTTTCCTTAGAAAGTACCTTGACCAACGTATAGAGCAAAGAAGAGGCATCGGCGGGAGGATTGTCTCGCTCGGTAACTCGGACTTGAACTTTGTATTCGTAGCCTTCCTGATAATCGAAGCCCCGAATAGATTGGTATAGATATTCCCATTGGTCAGCGGTACTGCTGCGAATTTGCAAGCATTTTTGAGGCCCTACGCCAACGCAATCTGCTTGCTGCGCGGCTATATAGAGGGTTTGAAGCGTTTTATCTGCTGTCGTTCCTGCCGATTTGTCGGTAGTAGGAGGGATGCCCCCACAGCTACTCAATAGTATTAGTAACAATAAAGAAGAAATGGTAACCCATAGATAGCGCATGATCAAATAAATTGGGTGGATGATGGAAACGAGCAATAGGGAAGCCGAAATATAATTAAATATTCTTCCTTGATAACAAAAAATAGCACCCTTTGTTGCTGTTCCAATCCGTGGAACGGCCAATATAGAATAAGACTACATTAACGACCGTGGTTGTGAGTCAATAAATCCATGACCTGTTGTGCTTTGTCATCCAACTCTGGCTGGCGTGGCTCCAAGGCAATGCGCTCTTGCAACCAATCGTAATAGACGGTCTCAAATTCGAGCATTTCTTCACTGTTGAGCCATTGAAAATCAATGTGTACATAGACAGGTGCATTGAGAATAATCACATTGCGCATCAAGTCTTTGAAATCCGAATTCTGGAAACGGCTAGGCCATGTCGGCAAAATAATACTCAAGGTTAAGGAATAAAAATCCTCGTCCGAGTGGGTTTCACTTTCGTTGCGGTGCTTGGTTGTAAATTTAAGGCGGTCATAAATGGGTATTTCGCTGCGCTTGAAACTCTTGATATAGTCAAGAATGTCTAGCAATTTGTTTTGTGCCTCTTCCTCTGTAGCCAAGTGCGCAGGGTGTTTTCCAATTAACACCTCATAGTTATTAGACAGCGCGACAATATAACGGCCGTTTTCATCTTTGCGAATGCTGTAGTTGGCTTGCTGTGAACCTACTTGCGTAATCTCATCACTGTAAATGCGCTGTTGGTCAATTTCTCCAAACTCATAGCTCTGTAAGATCGGATTATCTTGGTCATCGTTGAGAATAAAACCGTGTTGATCTTGGGCTTGTGGGCGCAACAAAATATGCTCGACCACGTGCATTCCTTCCGAGAAACGGTTGATCTTGTGTAAGTATTTGATGAGTTTTTCAATCTCTACCCGAGCCGCGAGGCGTGTGGATACTTCGCGTACTTTGAAAATCCCTAAGCGGCGTTTTCCTTTATAATAAATGCTAAAAGACGAGCGGTCTTTGGTAGGCAATACCAAATAGTTGTGCCCCATAATCCCTTGCGACATTAAATTGCGCAGCAGCTCGTTGCGAGAATTGGCTCTAAAAATGAATTTTTTGGTATAATCTAAAGTCTCCTTGGCTTCGCGGGTGGCTTCGCTATCGGGCGCGGCAGCTTCGTCTTCGCCTTGTAGGGCATCGTCGTCTGTATCTTCTAAATCATTGCCCTCTTGTAGCGAATCGCGGAGGCGCTCTAGTTCGTTGCGAAGTTCATCGTCTAGTTCGTCCTCATCAATGCCAAAGGTATTTTGAATTTCATACAAAGCATCCAAATGAATAAATCCTTCAGCGGTATCTTTTGGCACCACATGAACCACTTCCGATAACGGTGCAAATTGCTCTTCGTCATCGTCCTGGCCATTAAAAGCACTCAACAAGGATGCATTACCCGACTGGTGCATATTGAGCAACAAACTCGCCCGTTTTTCCAACCCCGAGACATTCCACCCATCCAAGCTACCACTCAAATAATCAAACCCTTTACCACGGTTGCGGCTAATGTCTACATAGTTGCGCAAGAAATCAATCTTGGCATTGATCAACTCCTGTTCTGGATTCGACTCTTCATCATCATGGCCAACCCCCACATAATGCGAGACTTTTAGTAGAAAATCGGTACTAAACCGTTCTCCAAAACGCGCCAATAAATGATCTAAGAAGCGGTTGCGACGGTCGATAAAAGGATCAAAAGAGCGGGTAATCTTAGCCACTTTTTCATTAAACAGCTCCAACGCGCGTTTTTGTGCTTCGTCTAAACTGTAATCCTTGTTGCTGGCTAAATTAGTATAGGTTGGGTTAAAAATTAAATCGTGAATTCCTGGAATCGTATCAGGCGTATTGCTGTAGTAGGTGCGGTCGATGTCTTTATCAATAGAAAACAACTTGCGCACGTTGGCCAATTGTGCCAAGTAATTAGAGAAAGTTTGTTCAAAAAACAACAAATAGCCGCGCAGTTGCTTAATCATCGCTACCCGTTCGCGCGTTGCTTGCGCATAATCGGGTAAGCCCAATTCATTGACACCATAAGTAACGGGCAAGCCATTTTGTAGCGAATCATAGCGCTCTACTTCTTTGAGGGTAATGGTAGAGGGAAAATCCTTTTCGTGATAAAGCATTTTCATCTGATACCCCTTTTTATAACGGGCATAAAGAGAATACAACAACTGGTTGGCCGTATTCAAATCCAGCTCGTAATTGAGTGCCCCTCTAAAAAACTGCAACGGATAATCGGCACTGTCCGAAAAGCGCTCATCAATCGTATCCATATTGAGAACAGGATAGGTGTTCTGGCGAATCGGAATCACATCACTGTCTACAGGAATACCATTTTTGTCTACTCTAAAGTAAGTGATCCGACGCACACCCTCGATGCCCTGAATGATCTCGATCAGCTTGGACACATAGACCTCTTGTGTCATGCCGCGCAAGTCTTGTTTTAGAATAAGACCGTGAACGGGTTGTGGCCCATCAAAGGCATCGTCTACTGAGTAGCCTCGATCAATCAATTCCTCTAGGGTGTTGAACTGGATGGAGGGATTCAGATGCTCTTCTAAATGGAATAAAATATCGGCCAAAATTTCCTCAGCAATGGCTTCAGGACGAATGTCAATATCAGCAAAAATTTCGATTTTTTCGACTTCAAGTACTTGAATCGACTCGATATCCTCGCAGAGATTGCGGTGCTGGGTGAAGAGCGAAAATACTTCTGTTTTGATGCGTTCAATGGTGGCCTCACTACGGGCACTCTCATCAATTTGAAGCAAAATGCGGTAGAGTCCTTTGATACCTTGCAAGTTATCCCGCACAGGTTCTACCCAAGCATTTTTGACATACTGTACACGGTCAATGATCAAAATGCGGTAATCTTCCTTGGTAACAGGATTGGTTGGGAGGATTTCTACGGCATCGTAGAAAGCATTATTTATCTCTTCGCGCTTTTTTCTCGATTGCGAATTCAGTAAATTCTGAATAGGAGTCGTGGCGCGTTTATTGATTTTGGAAAGGGAGTCGCAGAGCTGCTCCATAATGGTAATACCAGGATCGTGGGTGTTGTAATCCGTCCAAATATCGCCAGAAAGTTGTTGCATAAAATCCAACCACACTTCTTTTAATTTCTCTCGCTCTAGGGTCTTAGCTGCTTGCGCATTAAGATTAAATTTATCTTGCATAACTGTTGGTGTACGCGTCTGTCGCACAAAGAGTAAAGAACAAGCTGTTGCCAAAAGCAACTATTTTGAAGTCCCATTGTTGTTTCTGTTGATGGGTCTGCACAGAATTTGTATGGGCTTATCAACGCTATAAAAATGCTCGCTAGCGCCTTTTCAAAAACTCATTCCAACCATTGGCTAGTGTTTGTGTTTGTTGTTCAAATAAAGGAAGTAGAAAAGTAACAAATAAAAGTGACTTAGTCACGGGAACAGTTCAAATACTTTGTAATTAAATTGTTAAACTAGACCTCTTTAGAGGGATTCAATAAAGAGCCACAGTATTTACAGAAAAGTGCATCTACCTCGTGTCCCTCTCTCAAACAAGCTTTACAAGCTTGGGTAGAAACCTTTCTTTGAGGGGATTGCTGCACCATCTCTGCCGAGACAATCCCTGTTGGTACCGCCAATACCCCATAACCCAAAATCATAACAATCGCTGCCAAAAACTGGCCTAGTGCTGTTGTTGGTGCAATGTCGCCGTAGCCTACCGTAGTTAGGGTAACGATGGCCCAATAAATACTGCGTGGGATACTCGTGAACCCTGAACTTTGTCCCCCTTCTACAAAATACATCACCGAACCAATCACGATGACCATCATAAGAATAAAGGTCAAGAAGACCGTGATTTTGGCTTGACTAGCTTTTAATGCTGCCATTAGAATATTGCTCTCGTTGAGAAACTTGGCGAGTTTAAAGATTCTAAATACCCGCACTAAACGCATCGCGCGCACGGCCATAAAATAGTTGGTGTTGGGAATAACCAACGCCAAATAACTTGGCAAGACGGACACCAAGTCAATCACTCCAAAAAAGCTAAAGGCATAACGACTCGGCTTGTAGACACAAATGAGGCGCAAGACATATTCTATCGTAAAAAAGATGGTAAATACCCATTCTATAATCTCAAACCAATGTCCATATGCCTTTTGATAGTCACTAATGCTTTCGAGCATGACAAGCAAGATACTCAGCACAATCAAGATCAATAATACCACATCAAAGGCCTTCCCCATTTTGGTATCAGCCTCAAATATAATTTCGTGTAAACGATGCCGCCAAGGCGCATAATTATCCTCCATGATCTATAAGTTATATAAATAGGGAAAAAGTATTCTTCCTAAATGGCTTCTTAGAATAAATGGGCTAGGCATTATAAAATATTGGCTAATTGTTCTTTGATCTTATCCGCTTGGTTTTTCATTTGAATGACTAAGCGCTGTATCGTAGCCGAGTTGGCCTTGGAGCCTAAGGTGTTGATCTCTCGCCCCATTTCTTGTAGAATAAAGCCCAGCTTTTTGCCCTTGCTAGCCGTGTCTTTAGACAGTTCTTCGCGGAAGTATTGGCAGTGTTGCTCCAAGCGCATTTTTTCTTCGTTCAAATCAAACTTATCCAAGTAATAAATCATCTCTTGTTCCAAACGGTTCTCATCCACCTTGCCTTTGAGTTGCAATTCCTCTAAGCTACTCAGTAAGCGTGTTTTGATTTTATCAATGCGCTCTTTTTCTTCGGGTTCTACCTCGGCCAAAGCACTTTCGATTCGACTAATGTGTTCTAAAATACCGTGGTAAGTCGCTTCCCCTTCTTGTTTTCTAAAGCTCTGCAACGCGGCCAACGCTTCGTCCATTAATAGTACCAAGCGCTGCCAAGTGTCTTCGTCTACCGTTTCTGTATTGGGCACCACCACCCCAGGCAAGCGGACGATGGTCGTCAATAGATTCTCTTCCTTTATTCCGTGAAAGGCGGCAATTTCTAGCATTCCTTTATAATAATTCTCAAAGGCTTCTCTATTGATCGCGTGATCGTTTTGTTGGGTGTTTTCTATGGTAATAGTCACGTCCACTTTGCCACGGATCAACTCGTTACTGATGCGTTTACGCAATTCGATTTCCTTGCTTTGGTAGATGTGTGCCAAGCGAATCCGCAAGTCCAAACTTTTGCTGTTAACGCTTCTGATTTCAACTGCAATACGCTGTTGGTCAGTGGCCTGTTCGGCACGACCGTAGCCTGTCATAGAATATAGCATAGAATAGATAGTGAGGTATAGAATTAGTAGACGTTTTGCAAACGGGCTGGTCTAAGGAAGAGCAGCAGCCACAGGGCGCATAAATACGAATGAAAGAAAATAGTCCTAGCACAGGGCTGTAAATGCTTGCTTGGCTATTGTTATAAGAGGTAAAATAATAAAAAATAGTAGAGTGTTGCTTTTATCGCAAGGCTTAATTTTAAATGATGGAAGAAGGCTGAACGAAACGAAATTCTTTTTTTTGCCAAAAAGAATGTACTTTGATGACAAGAATAACAGGGCAAAGCATTGCTAAATCTTTTTGCAGTTTTGTGTTGTTAGAGGATAGAGAAACAACTTTGAGCACCCCCACCAACCACTGGTGATAAAACAAGATAAGACCATGCGTTTGAGAGGCATTCAATACATTTACGATAACCAAGGAAATAAAATTAGTGCGGTCGTTGATTTACGCCGTTACGAAAAAGAATTTGCGGTCTTTATGGACCAATTAGCTAAACGCGAGAGTAGCAGCCAACCCGCACCCAGCAACAACCCTGTAATTGGCGATACGATTGACGTTATTGGTGGAGGCCATTCTTCGTTGCGTACCCGCGAAATTAAAATTGATGCCTTGTTGCAAACCGCGCGCTCTTATTACGGCGTTCCTTATCGCACAGGAGGGGTCTCCCACAGTGGTATGGATTGTTCGGGATTTACCCAGACTAGCTTTAATACCATTGGTGTAAAATTACCCCGTGTTTCTAGAGATCAAGCTACGTTGGGCACCCCCATCCGAAAAGCAGAATTGCAACCAGGCGATTTGGTGTTTTTTGCAACGGGAACACCTGGACGGATCAACCATGTGGGGATTATTACCGATGTGAACGATGCCAGCAATGTGCGTTTTATCCACGCTTCTAGCAGCCGTGGTATTATGGAAACCTCTTTGAATATGGACTATTGGACACGCAATTACATCAAAGCGCGCCGTATGGTCTAAGTGCTTGTTCCCTTAGTTGAGTTTCTCTTTTGTTTTGAATTCCTAAAAAAGTGCCTGTATGCGCCTTCTTCTTTTAGGAGGGTTTCTACTTGGCTTTTGCCAATGTGCCCCTTCCAAATCGGTCAATTACAAGAACCCTAAAAGCGTTGTTCGCGCCTATTATCAAGCCTTGCAGCAACAAAATTTTGACCAACTCCTGCGGTTGGGAACCCCTGAAATGCAAGGTACGGTCAACCTCTTGCGCAACTTGCACCAACTGCTTCCAGAAGCCGAGCGCCAAGCCTCGCGGAACAATCCCGCTCTAAAAGGGGTGAAAAAAATCACCTGCGAAGTACAGACCAATACAGCCATTTGCCAAGCCTGTTGCGATGAAGTAGGAGCGGAGTTGTCCGCCTCCCTCACGCTAAAACGCCTTAACAAACAGTGGTTGGTTCACTGGGAGGCTCCCCAAATAGATCTGTAATTTTTCCTCTCCCTATTTGGTTCTTTGGCAACTAACGCTTTGTAGTTACTTGTTTTTATTCGTTATCACAACAACACAAAAAGTTCGTCCAATCTAAGTAGATCGGACGAACTTTAATACTATAGGGAAAGCGATTCATTGCAGGGCAACGAGGCTTTATCAGGCGAAGGTTACTTCAAACCGCGTTTTTCGTCAGAGACAGTCAATTGTACGCGTCCTTTTTTACGACGACGGGCCAATATTTTGCGACCATTTTTGGTGCTCATACGGTCACGGAAACCGTGTTTGTTTTTACGCTTGCGGTTTGATGGTTGAAATGTACGTTTCATTATGTTATTCTATTTTACGTTGATGTCTATTTTCTTAAGCGGTTACAAAGATAGGAACTCCTTTGTAGTTTCCAAATTTTTGTAAAGGAATATTGTGCGAATAATTGGCACAATGCCGTGGAAGCTTGGGCGCTATTTACTTCTGAAACACTTCAATGGTTTTCTCTTTGAGCACCAAGTCGGTAAACTTACCTTTGTAACGGGTAGCGCGTACCATGTGGTTGTCAATCCAGTGGTAATTGCCGCCGCGAGGTTTGCCCATGAGCAAGCTGTGGTACAAAAAGCCGTGTTTTTGAAGCCAAGTTTCGGTGACTTCGCGGTGGGCTTCGGTGCGGGAGGTGAAAAAGCAAATGCGATGGCCTTCTTCGTACCATTTGTTGAGGGTTTCTAAGGCATCGAGAAAAGGTTCGCAAGTAACCATGCGTTCGGGCTCCTCATTAGGCACATCTTCTGTCACTGTACCATCGATGTCGATGAGGTAGTTTTTGATGTTTTCAGGTAGGATGGGGCTGGCCGCTCTTCCTTGTTCGTCTTGTAACTGCTTTAGATGCTGATCGTTGTTTTTCATGTTGGCTAACTATAAATTAATACTTGATTGATGATTGGTGTTTTAGTTTGATTCAAAACTAAGCCCTCAAGTTAAGGATAAATACGCTTTTTTACAATCAATTCTTAATCGAATCGAGCGTGGGATAGTTGCCCCCTTTGACATAAACCGACTCAATCGGTATTTGATAAGGCGTTACTTTGGGGGCGGGAGAGGGCTCGATGACATTGTTTTCTACTTCAAACCGCCAACCTGCTTGTTCGACCAACAACTTTATAATTTCTAAACTCTCTATGCCTTCCTCTCGCGCTTGCTCCATCAAAGGGCCATTCATAGCCTCTTGGCGTAATTTTTTCTTGGCTACGGCACCAATACTGGTCAGCTCGGCTTCGTTGAAGCTGTTGAACATGCCTTCTTGAATATCATAGTACTGCAAATCGTGGTCAATGGACAGAATTTCGGGTTCGGGCAAGTTGCGGACGCGCATGACTTTGTTGACGGCATCTACTTCAAACTGTGCTTTTTTGAGGTCGTAGCCCATAGAAACCCGTGCTTTGACTTTTATCAAGGCTTTTTTTCGAAGAAAAGAGACATCCGACCAATAAGAATCATTGTATTGGTGAATGTTAGAAAACTCTCCCTCCACCGTAATCAACTTGGTTACTTTTTTTACCCGCTCCATCAAAATTTGTTGATTGATGTCGGGCATGGGGTCTTTGGGGGTGCGTGGGCCTCCGAAGTAATTGGCGTATAAAAAAGCGCCGACAATGGCGCCAAAAATGAAAAAGCCTATGGAATCAATCAGTTTCATATCAGGTGTGGTTAAATGGTGGAAGCAGGAGCAGTGCCGTTTATGGCTGTAAAACTACAACAAAAGTGTAAGGGGTACAAGTTCTAGGGGGCGGCTGTTTTGGGGAGTGGGCAAGAGTGGAACGAAAGGACACTTAGCGACCAACAATTTTGGCAAAACCCCAATTTTAGTCTAATCCAAACATCTTTCTACTTAATGGACTGTTTCTATCCAGTAGCAGTTTTTTTTGTCCAAGCAAAAGAATTCTTGCAAACGACGGTCTATACAGGGGATTGTTTTAATTAAATCAGTACATCAATCGAAAAAAGGCGGTCGTTCATCGAATAGCTGTGGACGGTAACATTATGGTAACTTTTTAGCCTTGGCTTTCTTGTATCTTTGAAGAACCAATCCCCCGCTTTTAAACACGATTATAAGAAAAAAAACAATGAATAAAAGACAACTTATCAGCATTAGCATAGCTTTATTGATGGCGTTTTGTGTGCAGGCACAAGAGCCTAGAGGAGAAGCGCCTAAAATTGGTACTCTGACAGGAACCGTCGTGGATTCCATTACCAATAAGGTGTTAGAATTTGCTACTGTTTCGGTTTATCGGCAAAGAGATTCTGCCCTAGTTGGAGGTATGATTACGGATATTAAAGGGCGATTCAAGGTAGAACAGTTGCCTGTAGGACGTCTATATGTGACGATAAGCTTCATGGGCTATTCGCCCTATACTATTTCCGATGTCCGCCTCAATCCGCAAAATTCCAATCGGGATTTGGGAACCATCACCCTGGCTCCGAACCGCGCCTTGCTAGAAACATTAGAAGTAACGGCCGAGAAATCGGATTTTCAACTAGGATTGGACAAGCGTATTTTTAATGTCGATAAGACCAACTTGGCCGACAGTGAGAACGCTACCGAGATTCTGCGGAATACGCCAACCGTCGAAGTGGATTTTGATGGGGCAGTTAAAGTGCGTGGCTCGGCAGTACAAGTGTACATCAACGGCAAGCCTACAGGATTGACAGGCGACAGCCAAGCGGAAATTCTAGACCAATTGCCTGCCAACAGTGTCAAAACCATAGAATTGATTACCAGTCCTTCGGCTAAGTATGACCCAGAAGGTGCTTCGGGCATTATTAATATTGTACTCAAAAAAAATGTCCTAGAAGGCTTTACAGGAACGGCTAATGTATCGGTGGGAACCTCTACTTGGGCTCCGTTTCAGCGCTATCGGGGTGGCTTGAGCCTCAATTTTAGAAACGAAAAAATTAACTTGTTTTCTAATTTTAGTTACAACAACAGCCGTAACTACAGCGAAGGTTACAACTATCGGTTGGCATTGGCGGGTACCGATACCAGTGCCTTGCAGCAGTTCAACGACCGCACCCGAATCCGCAACGGCGGCATGGCACGGGTAGGCATGGATTATTACTTTGATGAGAACAACACCTTAACGGTAGCGGCGCGTATTCGTCCTAGTGGAGGGGGCAATGTGGGAAAAATCCAGTATGATTATTACGATGATAATACTGATCGTTCAAGAATTGAAGTGCGTGAAAGTGAAGGCAGTCAAGAGCGTTTTAACATGACTTACAACGTCATTTACTCTAAAGTATTTCAACCCAAAAACAAAACAGAAGAGGAAGGCGGTATCAAACGCCGCGATAGCTCGGCGGACGAGGAGGGCGGAGGCCGCCGTTGGAGAGGTGGCGGTGATGACCGTGCTGGTGGAGGTCGTGGTACGATGGGCGATAAACAAGAATTGGTGATTGATTTACAATACTCTAATAATAGTTCCGACGAAGAAGATCTATTTGAGCAGCAGCAATATACAGGCGAATGGAGTTGGAGTAACAACGAGCCCATTTTGCAAGAAACGACAGAGCGTAGAGGCATGCACCAAGGAACAGTGATGATTGATTATACCCATCCATTGCCCAAGGAAAAGAAATTTGAAGCAGGTTACAAAGGAAATATTCGCTGGATGGGCAACGATTTTACCTCGCAATCGTATGATTACACCCAAGATCAATTTACTAATGACGTAGGCTTGACCAATAATTTTGAGTTTTTGGAACAAGTACACGCGGCCTATGTCACGTTCTCCCATAAGATCAAGAAATTTCAATATAAAGTAGGGTTTAGAGCAGAATATACGTTGGCCGAATCTCGTTTGGTGTCTCCTGACAACCAAGTATTTGTCAACAACTATCCCAGTCTTTTTCCCTCGCTCAATTTGGCCTACGAACTGCCGAAGAGCCAGCAAATGCAGTTGAGTTTTAGCCGCCGTATCAATCGGCCATCTGATTGGGCGCTCAATCCTTTTCCGAGTTACAGCGATCCCTTGAACTTGCGTTTTGGCAATCCTTTTTTGTTGCCCCAATATTCTAATAACGTAGAATTGAGCTACGCCAAGTACTGGCAAAAAGGCCATACGTTTATGTTGACGGGTTTTTATCGGTACAATACTGATTTGATGGACCGCTTGCGCACCTTGCGTCCCGATGGGGTAGCCGTGCAGACTTTTTACAACTTTAGCACCAGCCAATTGTGGGGAGGAGAGTTGGTCTTGCGGGTAACGCCTACCAAATGGTTTAACTTTAATATAGCAGGATCGTTGTATCAGAACATTCAAGATGGTAGTAATATCAGTGATGGTTTTAGTGTGAATACCTTGGAGGGTAATGGTAGTGTAGGGATGAATTTCACCTTAGATTTTGGAATGCGTATTGCCGCCTCTATGTGGGCTTCGATTCCTAAATACGTTCCTCAGGGTTGGTCGAGTGGCTACGCTTGGACGTCGGTTTCGGTGAGTCAAAAAGTCTTGAAAGACAAAGGCCGCTTGACGTTGAGTGTACAGAATCCTTTCTTAGGAGGTCGTTTTAATTATGAGACACAGGCCAACGATTTTTACCAAGCAGGGCGTTCGCGTTGGGAAGCCCCGATTTTTGAATTGCGCTTCTCTTACCGCTTTGGTGGTGTGAATGTGCGCGATGGTCGCTCCAAGAATGCCAGCCGTTTGGGCAATGGTGGAGGTGGAGAAAGCGATGGGGGCGATGGACCAGGTTAAGTAGAAAAATAGCGAATAATGCCCTTTTGAACAAACGCTTTTGCTGCTTCTTGCGTATATATAGGCAGTACCTAGTTGTTGTTAGGTTATTCTACACACAAAATGACGATCATAACTATGAAATACAATTGGATTGGATGGCTGTTGGGCTTGGCTTTATTAATGCTCGCGAGTTGCAACGACGATGATAACAATATCAGCGAAGGCACTATTGTTGGGCCCGATAACACGCTTTGTGCTTGCTGTGGGGGGTATAAGATCGTAGTGGATCAATTCACTTACCGCTTTTTTGACGATGACCTGCCTTCTGGTAGCACTATTTTACAAGGAGCAATTTTTCCGCTGCGTGTAGAGTTGCGTTTTGAGCAAGAGAGCGATTTGTGCAACGGCATTGACCGCATCACTATTGAGGAAATCAAAAAGAAGTAACCTATTTTTTAAAATAGGGTGTAAAAAAAGCGTTCCGAGAATTTCTCGGAACGCTTTTTTGTATAACACTTTTGTAGTGCAATAGTAGAGGCGATTAGATCAAATCCATCTTTTTGAATTCGTCTACTACACTACGCACTGCTTTCTCAGAATCGGCCAATAAGGCTTTTTCTTCGCTGTTGAGATCCAGCTCAATAATTTTTTCGATACCGTTCTCGCCCAAGATAACAGGGACGCCCAAGTAAAGGTCGTTGACACCGTATTCGCCTGTCAACCAAGAACAACAAGGGTAGATGCGGCGCTCGTCGCGCACGATGGTTCCTACCATTTGGGCAGCGGCAGCACCAGGAGCACACCAAGCAGAAGTGCCCATGAGGCCTACTAATTCGCCTCCACCTTTTTTGGTACGCTCTACAATCGCGTTCAATTCGTCTTCTCCAATCATTTCTGTAACAGGAATTCCTGAAACAGTGGTGTAGCGAGGCAATGGCACCATGGTATCACCATGTCCACCCATCAATACCGCACGGATATCTCTAGGAGAAACATTGAGCGCAGTAGACAAGAAAGCGCGGTAGCGAGCCGTATCCAAGATGCCAGCCATACCCATCACGCGGGTAGAGTCTAAGCCAGAGGCTTTGTACGCCGCAAACGTCATTACATCCAAGGGGTTAGAAACCACAATGATGATGGGGTTTTTGCTGTGTTCTAGAATGCTTTTGGTAACAGAAGTAACGATTTTAGCATTGATAGAAATCAAATCATCACGGCTCATCCCAGGTTTGCGGGGAATACCAGCAGTAATCACAACAACATCAGAATTAGCGGTATCTGCATAATCTGCTGTGCCTGTTAGCTTGGTACTGAACTTGTCGATAGGAGCTTGTTGCCAGATGTCTAGTGCTTTACCTTTGGCCATATCGCCTTTCAAATCCAACAGTACAATTTCGTTGACGATATTTTCATGCGCCAAAACATTGGCACAAGTAGAACCAACATTACCAGCTCCTACTACAGTTACTTTTCTCATTATTTAGTGGTTGTTTTTAAAAGTGCGCCTCGCTTAAAAGTACCTTTAGAAAAAGCGGCACCGCTGAAAGACGCAGTGTGGAATAATAGATTGAATGGACTGCTCCTATGGTCTGAAATTGTTTTAGAGACGTAAGGGAGCGAGAAAATAAGCCTATTTTTAGTCAATTTAGCTATAAATAAGATTTTTTTAGAAGAAAAGAGGTCTTTTTACAAGAAATTT
This sequence comes from uncultured Saprospiraceae bacterium, assembly GCA_963837355.1. GTDB lineage: Bacteria > Bacteroidota > Bacteroidia > Chitinophagales > Saprospiraceae > Aureispira. The sequence continues at coordinate 427,008 of CAWIMY010000007.1, forward strand.
GGTTATAATAGTAAAACCAACCAACATTTAAGGCGCCTAGCTTTTGCCACAACATAAATTATTGCTGTTGTAAAGCATCTACACGACTCCCCACAGGCGTACTCTTTTTAACAGACCACAAGGTCTTGACCACATCTGCTATAAGGTTCGAGCACCCTCTTACTATTTCTTTAATCGCTTTTTCTGCGCACTCCTTTTGTCAGAACAAAAGACTGTCCATACTTATGTCATCATCTGTGCGGATGGACAAAATATTCTGCTCAAAAATTGCTAGACCCAACAATTTTTGTTTTTTTTGAGGTTGATATAAAGCTATTAATGTGTTGGTTTTGTCACTTTGTAGATTCTTCTGCTAGAGGGTTTGATTTTTGTGAGAGGTCACAGTAATCTGATTTAAGCCCACTTGTGGAAATAAGTCTAAATTAACTGGTTATACATTCATTTACTAATTTAATTCAAATCAAGGTTATGGTTCGTTGTTTATTATATACTATGGTTGGACTATTCCTCTCTGCTGGGATCTTTCAGACCAATGTGCAGGCACAGTCTGCACACAACCACGCTACTTGTGGAGTGGACTTTCATGAAGATGAAGCCATTAAGACTCGCATGTTGAACAACCGAAGAAATCGGGTGCAACTACTCTCTGAGTTCGAAAATAGCCGCAGTGGAGCAAACGTTGTTTACGTTCCTGTACAATTTCACATCGTTAACAAAAGTGATGGAACAGGTGGAGAAACCGTACAAGATGTTCTAGATAACTTATGTCGTATCAATAACGACTATGCTCCAATCGGAGTAGAGTTTTATCTATCTGGCCCTATTCGTGTAATCAATCAAGATTTGTTGTACAACAATGACCAGAGTAGCGCTATGGCCACTTACTTTATGGGGTTGTACCGACAGACTGGGGTAGTGAATGTGTTTGTTGGAAACCGCATCAGCAATGGTTCTCTAGGTGCTGGAACAGTCTTAGGATACTACACGAGTGGCATTGATGTTATTTATGCGATTCGCAGTTCTGTCAACGCAAACGCGACGACCTTAACCCACGAGATGGGCCACTTCTTGGGCTTGCCCCACACCTTCTCTGGTTGGGAAGGTTCCGACTATAGAGGAGTAATGGCTAATACGACTGGTCGTACGCCTACTGCTACGTTAGCAGGTGTGCCAATTGAGAATATTCCCCGTACAGGTGGATTGGATAACTGTCAATTGGCAGCGGACGCTTTCTGTGATACCGATGCTAACTACTTGTTTGGTTTTTTACGCACCGTTTATAATGGTGGTACTAACGGCTGTGAGTTTCTAGGAACAGCAATTGACCCGAATGGGTTCATGTTCCGTCCAGATATGTTGGCTGACCGTCCCGAACGTTTCAAAATCTTGGAAGATGATGATGAACTGGAAGAAGTATGGATTGACAACTTGTCTACTAAAGACCAGATTTACAGAAAGACATTGATCGGAGTAGAAGCCGAATATACCTTTAATGGTGCCACTACTACTTTGTGGGTAGATACCTTGGGTAACTCGGATACGACCGAAGTATTTTGTCCTACTAACACTTCTAAAAATATCATTGGAAGAAACCCAGGGACAACAAAGCCTGGCTTTATCAATATGAACGGCCATAAGTTGAACGTCAATATTACAGCACCTAATGCGGCCAGTTTGACCTTTGCGGCGGCTCGGGCAGTGTATACCATTACTTCTCTTTCTGGTAACCACCGTATCGAAATGGATAGCTTGCGCGTAACCAATACTAGTACTATTACTACCGTTCCTGTAGGAGAAAGTGTGGTTATTACGGATGTATTCTCCAATGGTTCTGGCGTACAAATTTCTTCTGACAGTAGAACTGTGACGCTTCCTAATGCACTAGCACCGGGCGAGTCATATACCTTTCCCGCTTTTGATTTGCGTGTTGACGTAAGCAGCATTGCAGGTGTACAGTTTGGTATGAAAACGTATGCGCCTTACCGTGCTATTACAGGAACGACTTCTAGCAACGTAATGAGTTATTACGGGGATCTTTGTGCTACTGATTTCTCTGTAGAGCAGTCAGAGGCTATGAAAATGGATATTGTTGCTAGAGGGTTCCAAACCTTATACGACGATCCAACAGACATCGTAATTACACAACCTGCTACCGTTACTTATCCAAACGATGGGTCTATTTCCCCCACTCCTTTGGTCAACTTCCGTTGGGACGCTGTTCCAGGAGCAACGATGTACCACATTCAAATTTGTGAAATCAACATCTTCAATGCTTGTCTCTTAAATGGAGAAACGTATGACTTTATTACTACGGGTACGGATGCTTGGAAGACCTTATCTCCCAACAAACGCTACCGCTGGACAATTATGCCGCTCAATGCAATTAGTTTCTGTGATCGTGCAGGTTTAGAATCTTCTCCTGCTACATTTGAGGTATTCAACTGGGCGGTTGGAGTCGATCAAATTGAAGAAAATACGACTACTACTCGTGTTTATCCGAACCCAACAAGTAAGAACCAGCAAGTTGTTTTGGAAATAACTGCGGAGAAAGCAGGCGACGCGACGATCACCATGATGAACAGCATTGGCCAAACGGTAATGACAGCACAAACCTTGAACGTAACAGAAGGCATTAATGTCGAGCGTTTAAGTACGGCTAACTTAGCTGCTGGTTTGTATATCATCAATATAGAAACGAATGGCTTGACCACTAGTCACAAATTAGTGATTCAAGAGTAAACCAATACTGCGGTAGCCGAGCTGCCGTTGATCTATAAATACAAAAGAATGGTTGTCCTTCTAGCAGGGGCAGCCATTTTTTTGTACATTCCCGAAGAGTTTTTTTAGTGCTAATAGGAAGAACATGCCACAACTCAAAATGATTGGTTGGGTCTTTTGTCTAGTCGGTATCGGCGCGTGCCAACCGCCCGAAAAGCCTGCACTCCTGCAACACAGTACGGAGACAGCGCTGTTAGAAGTCCAGTCGGCGCTTTCGCCCGAAGAACAAGCTCGCTTGGATAAAATTGCCAACCGCAGCTTGTTACAGGGCATCGTAGACAACGCCCCATCCGAACAGGCGACCACCAGTAATTTTGCCTGCTCGGCACAGCGTGGCGGCATTGTGACCTATTTGCGCCAAGAGGAGCGGTTGCGAGGGCTACGGCTATCCCTTTCCGAAGAGCAGGGCGGCCGCTCCACCCGCTGGTATTATCAACATGAAACGGCGGTATTGGTCGCCCACGAGCAAAGCCATTGGCAAGGCAATCAGGAACGGATTGAGCAAACGGTATTTTATAGAGACAAGGGTACTTTTTTGCAAGTCTTACACCGCGTCATACAAGCTTCTCCCAACCGCTTAGAGCAAGCTCTAGGTAAGACTCCCTTTGAGCTCGCCACCTCTACGGCTCAGGCCAATTTGTGGGCACAATTGCAGGAAGAAGAACAACAGCTGTTGCAAGCTGAAGGAGCGGGTGTTTACGCCGAGTATTTTTGTCCGTAAAAATCAAGTGTCTCGCCGCCATTGGATGAACTTTTGAGCGCATAATTGTTAAAAGAAAGAGATTTAGAGAGGACAATTGTCCTTAAACTACAAAAGAACATGAAGGTAGAACAACGCATTCCCGTTACCATTTTGACCGGTTTTTTGGGAGCAGGGAAGACCACTGCGCTCAATCATTTGATTCAGCAAAATCCAACCACTAAATTTGCGATTATAGAAAATGAATTTGGTGACATTGGAATTGATAACGACTTGGTTGTTGGGGCAGACAGTGGTATTTTTGAATTGTCTAATGGCTGCATTTGCTGTTCGCTCAATGGCGAATTGGTGGATACGTTGGTCGATTTAGTCAACAGTGAACAAGCCTTTGAGCATTTGATTATAGAGACAACAGGTATTGCAGAGCCTGATGGAGTAGCGGCTGCTTTTGTTTCGGAACCCGCCATTCAGGAGCGGTTTCGTTTGGATGCGACTCTTTGTTTGGTCGATGCCCACCACGGCTTAGAAGCGTTAGAAGAGCGCGAAGAGGCCAAGCGGCAGGTGACCTTTGCGGATGCCCTAATTATCAATAAAGCGAGTGAAGTAGAAGCCGCCACCTTGAAAACGCTACGAGCGCGTTTGATTGCGGCCAACCCCTTGGCTAGTTTGCATCAATGTGACCAAGGGCAAGTTCCCAATTCGCTGTTGCACATGGGCGCTTATGAGGATAAAACCGTAGAGCAAAAGCTGGCCCAATCCAGTCCCCAAGTAGCGCATATTTGTGACACCCACTGCAACCACGACCACACGCCACAAAATCACCACCACAGCGATATTGTTACCCAAAGTTTTATACTGGATCAGCCTTTGGATGTCCTCAAATTTCGGCATTGGCTAAATGTGTTGTTGATGATACAGGGCAAGCACTTGTACCGCGTCAAAGGCATTGTGCATTTTCAGTACCAAGACCGCAAGGCCATTGTGCAATCGGTCAAGAAAATGTGTGTCTTTTCTTCAGGCGAAACATGGCCCGAGGATGCCCCTCGACAGAGTCGGTTGGTCTTTATTGGGAAGAATTTGCGGCGCGATATTTTAGAAAAACAACTGCGGCATTGCCAATTTGAACCCTTTGTCTGAGGATTTATACTAAAAAATGCCTTCTGCGCATGATTTTTCAACCGCTGGGCTGCTATAAAACCAAGAATATGCTGTAATTTGTTGCATAAGAGACAAATTGATTAATACCCCCATAAAACGACACATTATGATTCGCATCGCCCAAGAGTCTGACGCCTCGGCTTTGTTAGATATTTACACCCCTTTTGTCACCGATACGGCGATTACTTTTGACGTTGCGCCCCCTAGCTTATCGGAATTTGTACAGAAAATGAATCAAATTAAAGCCGAAGCACCCTATTTGGTTTACGAACACGAAGGAGAAGTATTGGGCTATGCCTATGCTTCGAGCCATCGCCAACGGGCTGCTTATCGCTGGACACGGGAGTTATCGGTGTATATTCGCGAAGACGCTAAAGCTAAGAAATGCGGTACTGCTTTGTATACCTCGCTTCTAGAATTGTTGCGCTGTCAAAATTATCGAACCGTTTTGGCAGGAATTACGCTTCCTAACATACCTAGTGTGAATTTTCATGAACGCCTTGGCTTTTATCCTGTTGGAGTGTATGACAACATTGGATTCAAGTTGGGCAAGTCCCACCGTGTTGGTTGGTGGCAGTTAATGCTGCAGGAAGCACAAGAAATGGCTCGGGAGATTGTTTCTTTGGAACAGGTATTGGCGACCGAAAAGGGGCAATATGCCCTGAAAAGGGGAGAAGCAAGAATTTTAATTTAAATAGATAGACTGCGAACTAAAACAAGCACTTAGAACGAGCAGTTTAACCAATAAAACCACAATTAGTATGGAATACAGAAGACTGGGCAAATCGGGATTACAAGTTAGCGCCCTCTCCTTGGGCTCTTGGTTGACCTTTGGCAAACAAATCAGCGATGATGTCGCTAAGGAGTTGATGATTGAAGCCTACGAAAAAGGAGTCAATTTTTTTGACAATGCCGAAATTTATGCCGAGGGTAGATCGGAAATAGTAATGGGCAACATTCTAAAACAAGTAGGTTGGCGACGTAGTTCTTATGTCGTGTCTAGTAAAGTCTACTTTGGAGATGGGCACAAACAACCCAATGAACGCGGCTTAAACAGAAAGCACGTGACAGAAGCCTGTCATGCTGCCCTCCGCCGCTTGCAAGTTAAGTACTTAGATTTGTTTTTCTGTCACCGCCCTGATAAAGAAACGCCTATTGAAGAAACGGTTCGGGCAATGAATACCCTCATTGAGCAAGGAAAAATCTTTTATTGGGGTACCTCTGAATGGTCGGCGCAAGAAATTATGGAAGCCCACATGGTGGCCGAAAAATACGGCCTTATTGGCCCAACAATGGAACAACCACAATACAATATGTTCCACCGCGAAAAAGTAGAGGTCGAATTCAGTCAAATCTACCAAACCGTGGGCTTAGGAACGACCATCTGGTCGCCCCTCGCTTCGGGAGTTCTAACGAACAAATACCTAGGTAAACAAGACACTAGCAATACCCGCTTGGGCATGGAAGGGATGGAGTGGCTCAAAGAGCGCTCGTTGACAGAAGACCGCCTAGAGCGCGTACGCAACCTACAGAAAATCGCTAAAGAAATGGGGACGTCGGTCGCTAAATTGGCCTTGGCTTGGTGCCTCAAAAATCCAAATGTCAGTACAGTAATTTTGGGAGCTTCCAAAATGAAGCACTTAGAGGAAAATTTGAGCGCTATTGATTTGCTGGATCGCTTGAGCGACGAGGTGATGGCTAAAATTGAAGAGGTGCTGGAGAATAAACCAGAAACACCTGCTTTTTAGGAGGTGACTATGCAATGCAAATTAAATGGGGCGCTAAGAGAGATCTTGGTGCCCTTTTTTTGGGGTTAGAGTTCTAGCGTAAGTATATGGTTATCGAATTGGATGGTTATCTTTTGTACATCGAGAAGCGGGAGTTCTTTGGTTTCTGTCGTATTGGGGACAATAATAGGACGATCTAGTGATCACTGAAACTAGCAGCTGGACAAAGAGTTATTAGTAGACTGTTGGTCGTAATGGCTACATCGTGATTGTTATGAATAGCTATTTGTAAATTGTCTCTATTGTCATCTGTTTGAAAATAGAAGGTCAAATGCCCTATCGTAACCTCTTCATTCAAGGCCGCAAAGGAGAATTTTTTTCTCTACTTTTAACAATTTACACACCAACCGATCAACATCGGTATAAGGATTTAAAGTATGAATTGGTTGTCTCTGGTTTCGCAACTGAAAGCGCAACCAAGCAGCATTCTCGACCGCTTGTAAGAGATTAGCAGACAAATGTTTGTAGGTATCAAAAGTACCTGTTTTTTCATACTTCTCGAAGTATTGGTTATTGGTCAAATGGTTGATAACATCTTCAGACTTTTCAAAAGCTACCGTACTCTTTTCAAAGTGTAAAAGTATCCATTGCTCAAAAGCAATACTGGAAAAAGCTATGTGTACTTTTTTTCCATCAATGAGCTCTTCGGCTTTCTCTACTGCTGCTGCATGTTTGGTGTACCCATTTTTGTCATAGACTACCCAAACTTCGTCAAAGTCTCTAATCTTGGACTGTGCTTCTCTTACTAGTCCTATTTGATCCGACTTGTGGTTGTTATTAGTGCGATCAGGATATATTGTTAGGGCAAAATGGCCTTCATCGTCTATCGCCTCTTTTATTCGTTCAAAGTAGAGAGGCTCTGTGTTTTTACCCTCGCAGGCAATAAAAACGGTCGTTGGCGCAGAGAATTTTTTTCTAGGCATTGGGATAAATAAATTGTAGTTCTTTAAGCTTTGGACGTCCTCCAAATTTTCCTGCCCGGTAACGAGATTCAAAATTGGTATCCTCTCGAACGCCATCAATTTCTTTAGCGCTGTAGAGAATTGTAGCGCCAAATTTATCTTTTTGAGTAAACCAAAGTTGGTCTTTTCTAAAAATAGCTTTGTCTAGTAAAGTGATTTCATGAGTAGCAAACACTAATTGTGCTCCCTTTGGATTACTGACAGGATTGTTGAAAAGACGAATCAAAAATTTACATAAATCAGGATGTAAGCTATTGTCCAACTCATCAAAAAATAAAATACCCCCCTCTTCTAACATTTCAATGATGATTCCTCCCAGTGCAAATAAGACTTTGGTTCCTTCCGATTCTTCGTCCAATAGATCAAACTCTACCGTATCTTTTAGGGTTCCTTGTTCATAGCGTTGGTGTACCGCTACGGTGCGTAAGCTATTTTGTTTAACAACTTCTTCCCGAATAGACGTTGGTAAACTATCTGGAAACTGAAAATTATCTTCTTGTAACTGAACAGCCCGTACTTCTTCTATACGGGTATCTGCTACACGGATTAATTGAGATAAGCGTTGGCGCAATGGTTCATCGTTGCCATTAGCTATCTTCTTCGAAATCTTACGGCACAAATCAACTACATCGAAGCTGTTTAAAGCATTCCATATTTGTAAACCATCAAAATATTTGAATACAGCGGTCAGTTGTTGGTGCGGAATATCGGCTCCAAACTTGGAAAGGTAAGCTTGATTGTTAAATATATTTTTAGGGATGTTTTTATCTTTTAAGGAAGTACCCAAGCTCACTGTGGTGAAATCACTAACTTCTTTAGAAGCCAGCCGTTTAAATAAATTAGCAGGCTTACCAGCAGGATAGAAGTCTAGTGTCTCTTCTAAAATTATTTTTTCTGTAAAACAAATATTGTAGGCGTACTTTACCTCTTCAATTAGAAATACGATTGAAAAAACAATCGGTGCCTCCATTGTTTGACTATCCAATTTAAAAGGGGTGTATACTTTAATAGACTTACCAACTGTCAGCGAATTAGAGCGGGTGGCAAGCCATTGTAGGGCAGCAATTGCTTTAATAAAATTACTTTTACCACTGGCATTTGCCCCGTAGAGTACAGCGGTTTTTAGCACGCGCAGGTAATCCGTCGTTTCTTTTTTTCTTACAGAAGCTTCAAACACATTGTCTGATTTACTTTTGCTAGCTTCTGCCATTAAAGTCAAACTTTCCCGCTCTTTGATGGAGCGATAATTCTGAACAGAAAATTCAAGTAGCTTCATTAGTCGTAATTTTAGTTTAAACAAAATTATAACAAAAAGTGGACTAAAAAGATTCTTACAGCTAATTTTAAAGCTAATTCTACTAATAAGCTACAAAATAAGGCGTTTGATGAAGATAAGAAGTCTTTAAAAGCTACTATTAAAATAGATGAAACCCCTACCCCCGATCCCGCCACTTCAAAATAGGCCGCTCAAAACCATAATAAAGCACAGTAGAAAGCAAGATGGTGCCGCCCCAAAACAAGCCATACGCCAAGAGCTGTTGCCCCTCAGTTTCTAAGGGCATGTACGTGACGAGAAGCTGGGCGATCATTAAATTGGTTAAGTATAAGGAATAGAAAATATAGGAACAAAGGGGGAGAAGGAGCGCAACAAACCTAGAATAAAAGTAGCAGTTTAAAATTTTTTACTAGCGCTTTTTGACGGCTTAGACTATTTTATACCAGAAGTTAGGTAGAAGGAAGGTTTTTTTCTTTCTTTAGGAATTCCTAGTCCGCCAACACATTTCTAATGATTCTAAAAAGCATTCAAATTTTTCCGATTAAATCCCTAGACCGTGTGGTGGTCGAGCACGTTTGTGTCAGCGAAGGGCAAGCCTTGGCCTTTGATCGGCGTTGGGCCATTCACCGTGCCCGTGATGGACGGACGGTCAATGGAAAAAAATATCCTGCCGTGCATCAATTGCGCGCAACCTATGACTTAGAACAAAAGATCGTCCAGCTACAAGCTCCCGAACAGGCCGAGCAACGCTTCTCCTTGGAAGGGGATTTTCAGGCGCTCAATCACTACTTGTCGGATTATTTTGGCGAAGCCGTAGCGGTGTCCGAAGATAAGAAGCGTGGCTTTCCCGACCATACCACAGGTAATGTTGGGGCTTCTTTGGTGTCGATACAGACGTTAGCGACCGTCGCCGAATGGTTTGAGTTGTCTTTAGAGGAAGTCAATCGGCGAATGCGTATGAATTTTATAGTGGAAGCGCCTGCGGCTTTTGCCGAAGATGCTTTGTTGTCGCAAAGCAAGGAAAATCCCAATGGCTTCCGATTTGGCGAAGTCGGTTGGTCTGCTTACAAACCCTGTGTACGTTGTCCTGTGCCCACGCGAGATTCTAAAACAGGCGCGGTTATTCGGGGCTTTCAGAAAGAATTTATGCAGCGCCGCTTGGCGGCGCAACCGCAATTGTTGGAACACGCCTTGTACGAGCACGCGTATATGTGTGGGTTGGTGTTACAGTTGTTGGCGGCCTCTGTGGGCAAAACCATTCGTGTAGGAGCAGTAATAGAAGCTATGAAATAAGGGTGTTGGAAGGGGGCGTAGGGTTTTGTATGGCCAATTGAATGACTTTCCAGTAATTTTCTTCTAATAAGCCCTTGTCAAAGAACCCGCGTTGCTTGATTAAGCGGTGCATTTTGGGTAGGTTATAAGACGGTACTCCCATTAACAAATGGTGCTCCACGTGATAATTGACCTGATAAGGAGCAAAGAGCATACGTTCCAAGAAATTGGCGTAGGTCGTTCGTGTGTTGGCGTAAGGATCGCGGCTATCGGGAACCATCGAATGTTCGGCCATCGAGCGCACGCGAATACAAAATTGAAAGGTCGTCAAATAGGCCACCACCCACAACAAGTAGCACCAGCCCGAGGCAAAAATCGACAGCAAGACCCACATCCCTACATTCACCAAAATAGGCCCACCTAATTGGCGGTAACAAACCTTTATAAATGCTCCCCAAGTTCTATCTTTTTGAGAAACGCGTTTTAGTTGATTTCCTAGGTGGTATTCCAAATAGCCCAGCTGCATCAGCAACAAGCCAAAAAAGGCCTTGATTCCTGTTTGCCCCGTCAAATCTCTAAAAAACTTGCGTCCCATACTTTTGGCAGAAGTAGGATAACCGCGCGCGAGGAGTAAATCGGGGTCTTCTTCTAGGCCTGTATGTACGTGGTGGGTCAAGTGGTAAGGGCGATAGCGCAGTATGTCTTGAAAAATAGGATAGGCGCCCAACCAACGCCCTACAAAATCATTGACCTTCTTGTTGCTCAATACCGCATAATGCGACGCATCGTGCAATAAAATGGCACACGCTAGTTGCTTGCCGCCCAAAATAAACAGCGATAACACCACCGTAAAGGGATTAAAATAGAAATAGGGCAGCAGCAAGGCGAGCATAATCCACCCCCAATGTAAACCGATGGCCCACACGGCTTTCCAGTCTTGCATGTGTAGTAAATCGCGGCGTTCTTCGGCGGTCAAATAGCCATCGGTCGATAGTTGTTGCATACTTGGCATCTTGTTGTTGAAGTAAAGCAGCATTCTTGTTATTGAGAATACCATCTAATTTACTCAATTTATAAGGAGCATTCAAGCATAAGCTTAACTTTTTGGTTAATGTGGGAGATAGATGGGGAGTGTCTAAAACGATAAAACCTGTTAATCCCCAGTGGCCTCGTATGCGGGGCAGCCACCTAAAATAATCGTTTAGAAATAGCTTTTTACAAGTAATCTACATCTACTGCATAGGGATAAGTAATCAATACTTGAATCGCATTATCAATAGACATATTCTTAAAGAAAACGCGGTAAAGTATTTCTACAATAGGAGTAGTCACCCCTAAATGAGAGACGAGGGCACGAATGGTTTCCAATGTTTTTACCCCTTCAATCACATCTGAACTTTCTTTCATGATGTCTTCCAAGCTATCGCCTTGGCCTAAGCGGAAGCCCGCTTGGTAATTGCGGCTATTGGGACTGGAGGCTGTGGCGACCAAATCGCCAATTCCTGCAACGCCCAAAAAGGGCTTGATGTCTGCGCCTACAGCTTTGCCGATGTGGATCATCTCGGAGAGGCCACGGGTAATGAGCAGCGCCCAAAGATTTTTTCCAAGGCCTTTGCCGCCTAAGATGCCTGCCGCTAAGGCGATGATGTTTTTGAGGGCACCCGCTAGCTCGGCACCGATAATATCGTGGTCGCCGTAGACTTGAAAGCGGTTACTTTTGAGCACGGCTTGGCCTGCTTTAATGACTTCGGTAAAGGGGCTGGCAATCAGTGTTGCGGCGGGTTGACCTTCCATGATTTCCTTAGAGAGGTTGGGGCCAGAAAGGCACCCAATACGGCAGACGATGCTTTCTTCTTCGATAACTTCACTCATCGTTTTGATGTGTTCGGGGCGTAGGGTTTCCCCTTCTGCTAACGGCTGTAAATCTAAGCCTTTGGTTCCGTGGATGAGAAAGTGACGCGGATCAAGGAAAGGGCTTAGTTGGCGCATCATGCTCCGAAATGCCTGTGAGGGCACAATAGGAAACAACAATTGGCACTGCTGGGCAACCAACCGAATATCGGACACGGCCTTGATGCGTGGCGAGAGGTTGCTGTAAACGCCTTCGCGGTTTTCGATGGCTAGGCGGACTTCCTCGCGGCGAGCGTATAACAACACGTCCACATTCTCCGCTAAGAGATTGGCAATGGCACGGCCAAAACTTCCCGAACCAATGATGCCAACGGGGGCTTGTTGTTTAGTTGCTTCCATAATTACAATTGTCTAAGTAGAACCCGCTTAAAATAACAATAAAACAGGCCAAAGTCAGCTAATACGTTCAAAGATACTTATTATAAAGCAAAACGAAAACAAAGCATAGACTAGTTCTACCCTAAAAGGGAAACATCCTCAAAAACTTATTTTTTAAGCCTTAACAAAATAAAAACAGCTTTTTTAGACCATCCAACCACCACAATCCGTTAAAGGAACATCTAAACAACTAAACCTCCATGCCTTGGGCTAGAGGCTACCAACAACTCGCTTTTAGGAGTAACCAGCTCCACGTCTTCCAATAATGCGTTTATAAAAGCACTTAACTAAACAAACTGAATGGCTGGAACTGCCCGCAATGACGCGCCACTTCTCTTCCCGTTCCCCAAAACAACACTAGTATGAAAAATTCAATCGTTTTGCTGTTTTTTCTAGTCAGCAGCTTAGGCTTTTCTTGCCAATACCTCACCGCCAACGATAGCCACCCTGATCCTACCACAAACGCGGCTGTTGCCAACAGGCCCAACAACAAACCCAATGCGGCTCCAAAAATCCAAGTAGCGCTGATTTTAGATACCAGTGGTAGCATGGATGGGCTGATTGACCAAGCAAAATCTCAGTTGTGGAAAATGGTCAACGAATTGGCGACCTCTAAACGCGATGGAAAAATTCCAACCATTGAGCTCGCCCTCTACGAATATGGCAAAGATGCTTTGGCAGCCAAAGATGGCTATTTGCAAGCCTTGGTTCCATTGACCAATGACCTCGATTTGGTCTCTGAAAAATTATTTGCCTTGAGCACCAATGGCGGCGAAGAATACTGCGGCTGGGCAATCAAAGATGCTACTCAAAAATTAGTCTGGAGCGATAATAAAAACGATTTAAAAATTATCATCATTGCAGGCAACGAAGGATTTAACCAAGGAGAAGTAGACTATAAAATTTCCTGTAAAGAAGCCATTACGGATGGTATCGTTGTCAATACTATTTTCTGTGGTAACTGTGAAGAAGGCATCCGCTTATTGTGGCAAGATGGTGCTGATCGCGCGGAAGGCCAATATTTGTGTATTAATCAAAACGATAAAGTTGCCCATATTCCTACGCCTTACGATAGCGAACTCGGCGAACTTAACAACCAACTCAACGATACCTACATTGCTTTTGGGGCGGAAGGTTCGATGCGCCAAGAACGCCAAGTCATGCAGGATGACAATGCCGCCCAATATGGTGCAGGCAATGTGGCCTCGCGTGCTGCTTCTAAATCTAAAAAATCGGCCTACAACAACAAAACTTGGGATGCCGTGGATGCTATGGAAGACAATGAAGAAGTGGTAGAAGAGATGGAAGAGGAATACTTGCCAGATAACATGAAGAAAATGAGCGTAGAAGAGCGCAAAGCTTACATCAAAGAAAAAGCCGAAGAACGCGCAACCGTTCAGAAAGAAATTCAAGAAGTAGCTAAAAAAAGAGCGGAATTTATTGCGAACAAACGCAAAGAGGATGTAGGCTCGAATAAAAATACCCTCGATCAAGTGATGCTCAAAACTATCCGCGAGCAAGCCGAGAAAAAAGGCTACAATTTTGAAAAATAGCAGCTTGGTTTTTCCTTATTCTTATTGAAACTAGTTCCAAACTAGCAAGCAAAGCACAAAAAGAACGTTCATAAATGAGTTTTGACATCTAATGTCACTACATTTATTAACGTTCTTTTTTTATTTTCTTAATTAACACTCGATAATAAGCGCCTTATGGATCATAACAAACAACCCGTCATTGCAGGCAGAATGCCTATCCCTGTAGAATTAGAAGCAGGCAAAACTTACGCTTGGTGCTCTTGTGGGCTTTCTAGTACCCAACCTTGGTGCGACGGTAAGCACCGCGCTAACAACGAATTTGTACCCGTTGTTTTCAAAGCTGAAGAAACCAAAACAGCTTATGCTTGTACCTGCAAACACAGCAAAACGCCACAATTTTGTGACGGTAGCCACGCCAAATTACCCCAGTAAGCTATAGCTGAATACTACGCCAAAAAACGCGCTTGCTGCTCTGGAGTAGGAAGCGCGCAGGCATCTTTTTGCCCCATCCAACGGTAGCGATTGCGCGCCACCCAACGGTACACGGCATCGCGAATAAAACGCGGCACCACGATAAATCCATAAAGCAACGGCCAAGCACCCGACAAGTGCCGCGTTGCTCTCAAGGCAGCCGTTGAATAAGTATACGCGTTGTTGTTCTCAATTAACACCAGCCCCTCTAAAAATTGCGGATCCAAGCCATGCTGTACCAACAGCTCCTTGGCAATATCCGATTGGAGGGGGGCAAACTGAAAATGCTGTTGCGGATCGCGTTGTATAATGAACTGCACACTGCGATCACAGAGGTTGCAAACCCCATCAAATAGAAGAATTGCTTTGTCGCCAGAAGTTGTCATAAGTAGTTTTTATTTATACCGTTTCTATGTCTTCTCCGAGGTGTTCGGGAAGTTGTTTGCTGGCTTTGGCACCCAATTCTTTGAGCTGTGCGGCACGGGTAACCAAATTGCCACGGCCATATTGTAGCTTTTTCATGGCCTCGTTGTACTCAACATCTACCGAGCGAATTTTGTCCCCCAACTTTTGTAAATCTTCGGTAAAGCCTACAAACTTGTCGTACATTTTACCTGCCCGTTCAGCAATTTCCAACGCATTTCGGTTTTGGTTTTCTTGTTGCCAAACATTGGCAATGGTACGTGTGGTAGCGAGCAGCGTCATGGGACTGACAATGATGACATTTTGCTCAAAAGCTTGGTAAAACAATTGATGGTCATTTTGCATGGCCAAGGCGTAGGCGGCTTCTAGTGGTACAAACATCAAAACAAAATCTAGGCTGTTGAGTTGGTTGATTTGCTGGTATTTTTTGCGGCTCAACTCCTTGACGTGATTTTTGACGGAGGTCAAATGTTCTTTCAAGGCTTGCTCGGCTTGCGCTTCGCTGGGCGCATTGCTAAAACGCTCGTAGGCGGTTAGGCTCATTTTAGAATCAATGACCAACTGTTTTTTGTTGGGTAAATTTAGGATTAAATCGGGCAGTTGGCGGCGGCCATCTTCGTTGAGGAACAGCTCTTGGGTGGAGTATTCTAAGTCTTTGCGCAAGCCAGATTTCTCTAATAAACGTTCCAAAATGAGCTCGCCCCAATTGCCTTGTGTTTTGGCTTCGCCTTTGAGGGCGCGGGTAAGGTTGCGCGTTTCCGCGTTCATTTCTTGATTGAGCGTCGTGAGCTGGCGAATTTGCTCCTGTAAGGTCGCGCGCTGCTGGCTTTCATTGCCATAAAAACCCGCCACTTGCTCTTCAAAATGTTTAATTTTTTCCTGTAAGGGATTTAAAAGTGCCGTTAGGTTTTGTTGGTTTTGTGCAGTAAATTTTTCGCTCTTTTCTTCTAGCAACGCATTGGCCGTGTGGGCAAATTCTAAGCGAAATTGCTCTTGGATGCGCTGCAACTGTCCTTGTTGTTCTAATAGTTTTTCCTCTTGATGACGCAGGTTTTGTTCTTGTGCCGCCAAGACTTTGTTGAGGTCGATGCACTCAATTTCTTTGTCTTCTAACTGCTGTTCCAAGCGGTCAATTCGAGTGGTAGCCGTCTCATAGACGGCTTTTAGAACTTGGGGTTCTGGAGAGTTGGGGGTGTTTTTTTTGTAGTGTAATACAGCGACTAAATAACCCAGCGCCAAGCCGAGTCCAATGCCGATACCTAGATAGAGCAATTCCATAGGGAGTAATTATTGACGAATCTGACAAAGATAAGAAAGAAAAACAAGTGCGTCGTTGAGTGGTATCTAGTCCTTCAAACATACGGAAATTAGAAGAGTTGCCCAAATTAGGACATAAGGAGTGCTAAAGGTATTTTATTGATTTAAAATACAATAGAACTAAGGGCTTTATAAGCAGCGATTTTCTAAAAGCAAGGCACAGCATTTTTATTGTTCTTAATTTATTTATAAATTTGAATACCCAATTTTGTCTATCGCCCAAGAATATACGGAATGAATCGTCTAAAAATCGTTTTTGAAATCCATTAATAAGGAAATGATTGTTTAAATCCGTTGTTCTAAATCTAAGATTACCTTGATCTCACCATCCATCCCTATTAAGTTGCCCAATTATTGGATTATCGGCCTATTGCTCCTGACAATCAGTCTGCAAGCACAAGATGATCCTGCTTTATACGACATTGATGTTCTCTATGGAAAAGGGGAATATAAAGCGGCAGAGCAACAGTATGCAAACTTATCTACTAAAAACAAAGACAAGCGATTAGACCGCTACTTACAAGCGCAAACAGGGGCGGTACTGGCAGCCTTGCAGCAAAACAAAAAAGACCAAGTTTTTGCCGCTTTGCAGGCCGCCGAATTAGCAACTGTAGACAAAAAAATCACCCCTATTTCGCAAGCGCGCTTAAACCTTGTTTTGGGCAAGTACCATTTGTTGTATAAGGAGTACGACTTGGCCATGCCGTTGCTTGCCAAAACGCAAAAATTGAGTGAAGAACTAGGAGAGGAGCTGGCTTCGCCGATGCATTTGGAATTATATTATGCGCTGGGAGACCTTTACAAAAGTCGCGGTCAAAAACAACAAGCCTTAGAGGCTTACAACAAGGCAATTGCTGTTGCGGATGGACAAAAACACGACGAGCGTAATTATAAACAACTCGCTGATATTAAAATAGTAGCAGGAGAGTTGTACGATGAAGTGCTGCAACCTGAAGAGGCAATTAAGCGCTATGAAGGGGTGTTGGTGCAAAAAGATACCTTATTAGCCAGTGATCCTGAGCGGGCAGGGGAGTTGTACTATCGCTTAGGAGGGGTGTATTTTAAGCGAAAAGATTATGACGCAGCAGAGGTGGCTTTGAATAGTGCTTTAGAATACGATTTGACAGACGCTGAAAAATCGGATACTAAGTTTATGCTTTCGACCATCTATTTTGAGCGGGGAAAATTCGAACTAGCACTTATTCTGAACAGTAGTGCCCTCAATAGTTGGAGTCCCAAACAAAGTAAACTACCCAAGGAAAATTTTAAAGGATTTTTGCAATACGGCAAGTTGAGTAGTGTGCAAAACAGCGCCAAAAGTGCCGTTAATAGTTACAAAACCTTCACCCAACAAGCCGATGGTTGGAGTTTGGATATGGCGCTTGCTGCAATCAAAGAACCAAAGTTGATCTACCAACCACAGCCGCAATTATCAGATAATTACAACATTTCGCTCCTCAGTTACCACCGTGCAGGGGAGAACGTCGTCAAATTACCTGCCGATGACCAAACCGTAGCTGAAATTGATGTGCAAATGGCTAAGGGGGCTTTATTTTTTAAGACAAAGAATTACAGCCGTGCCAAAGGCCACTTTGAACGCGCGTTGGAATTGATGAAGACGATCTATGAAGAGAAGCATCCGATGGTGGTGGAGGCAACGCGTTCGTTGAGTGAGGTGTATTTGGAAGAGCAAATTTATGAGCAGGCCATGCAGTACATTGACCGCGCCTTGGCAGCTAGTTTGGAGGAGGGGCAAACCTTAACAGGCAATGAAGTGCCACCAATTGACGCGGCTAAATTCCCTTTAGAATTGCTTTATGCGATTGGAACCAAGGGCAAAGTTCTCAAAGGATTATACAAAGAATCAGGCGAGCGAAAATATCTGGTGCAGTCGTTAGCGATGTTTGATGCAACCATACAACTCTTGAATAAATTGCGCCGTACTTATCGCCGCGAAGGCTCTAAATACAAACTAGCTCGCTTGGCAAAATCCTTTAGTAAAGAAGCTTCCTTGGTCTGTTACCAACTCTATCAATTGGACAAGGATCTGACCTATTTTAATCGAGCCTTTGATTACATCGAATTGGCCAAAGGGTCGCTGCTCTTAGAAGCGATTCGAGAGCTCAAAGCGCGTAAAGTTGCCAACATTCCCGATTCTGTCATTCAAAAAGAGCAGCTTTTAAAAATTGACATGGCCTATTTAAAAGGCGAGATTTATAATGAAATCAGAAAGGGATTCAGGAAAGACATTAAGCATTTGGTAGAACTAGAAAGCCAACTCAAAGAAGTAGAAGAACGGCACGAAGTCCTCATTCAGGAGCTAGAAGAAAGATACCCGAAGTATTATGCCCTCAAATACGATTTTAGCACCATCCCAGTAACCGATTTACAGCAGCTATTAAAACCACAAGAGGTACTCTTGAATTACTCCATTTTGGATTCTTCGATTTTAGTGATGGGCATTGGAGCGACAGCAACAACCTGTGTTTTGATAGAGCACACCCAACAAGGCACAGAGAAAAGTATTGGCCGCTTCTTGAAACAGCTAAAAGCACGCAACAAACAGGGCATTGCAGAAAATGGCCACGCGCTCTACCAGTTGTTTGTACAACCTTTGGAGGCGTTTATAAAAGGAAAAGATTTAATTATTATTCCCGATGGTGCAGTAAATAACCTACCCTTCGAGACCTTGACTACGAGCATCGCGGCTCCCCTGAATTTTTTGCTGAAACAGTATGCAATTTGTTACAACTATTCGGCGACGGTATTTGCGATCAACCAAGGGGAGGGAGCAGCGGTTTCCTCCAATGAAATTGTAGGGTTTGCACCTGATTTTGCAAAGATTGACTCGGTTTTAGAAGAAAATAACTTGGAGGACAGCGATCTGGCGCGTTTGGAATTGGAACCCTTGGAATATGCCCAACGAGAAATTACAGGCTTAGAAGAATTATTTTTGCAGCGTAGTCATTCCTATGTTGGCTTGGCCGCGAGTGAAACACAAGTCAAAAAAAGCAGTGGGCAGTATGGCGTGCTGCATTTTGCCACCCACGGCATTGTCAACCATAACGATCCACTCTACTCTAGTTTGTTGTTTGCTATGGATGAGCAGAATGATGGGTTGTTGTATACTCATGAGTTGTTTGGGTTAGAATTAAATGCAGGGTTGGTTACACTGAGTGCCTGTAATTCGGGGGTCGGTCGCTTGTATGAGGGCGAAGGGATGATGAGCTTGGCTCGCGGATTTGCATACAGTGGCGCGCCCAATTTGATTACGACCTTGTGGCCTGTTTCTGACCAAGCAACCCAACTTATTATGCAAAATTTTTATACTTATCTACGCCAAGGAGAACCCAAACACCGTGCCTTACAAAAAGCTAAACTAGATTTTATAGAGGAATACCGTGTAGACGATGAGCAAGTCTATTTATGGGGCGGCTTGATTGTCGTGGGCAATACTGAACCTGTAGATATATTGATGGAAGGAACAATTTGGTCTTGGTGGTGGGGCGTTGCGGTAATTTTGTTGGTTGTTGTAGGGTATATTATCAGTAGAATTATACGCGTTAAAACCGCTAAAAATACATAGTTTATGTTATTAATAGGACTGTTATTGTTGTGGGCGATGCGTTTGCTAGGACAAGGGGAGATAAATACTGTACCAACGACCATCTATGTAGAGAATGCGTATACGTTGCAAGCAGAACAAGGAGTGGCCGTACATTTTGAATTGCGCCAACCGAATGGGCAATATTTTCGTACCGACACGCGCTATACCGATGAGCAAGGGCTAATTAATATTTCCTTGCAACCCGATTTGAGATATTCTTTGACTAGTCGCAAAGCTGATTATTTTACCCAATTGACCTTATTAGAAACGACTAAACTCTCGCGTACCAGCCGCAATCGTTTCAATATTTCGCTCCGTCCCAAGGCTTGTTACCGATTGCAAGGCCAAGTGAAAGGGGAACGAAGCCAGTGGAAGGACGCTTATTTTGAGATGACGAATCTCGCAACACAAGTGAGCCAACGCATTGAAATCGACGAACAAGGGCGCTATTTTGCGTGTGGTAAATGTGGAGAGACCTATGCCATCGCCCCAATGGTAGAAGGGCAAGCCCAAGAGTTAGATACGCTTTACCTGTCGCCAACCGCCTGCCAGAGCCGCCAAAATCCACTCCTTAATTTTAATCTACGCCTAAAACCACAACCCATTGTCGATCCTCTCCCTGACTCAGCCGTAACGCCTGTCGTCGTACAAGAAGATTCGTTCGTTGTGAAAGACTTGAGCTTTGAAGGTAAAACCAAAAAACTGGGTGTCCAAGGCCAAAAAGCCCTAGAAGAATTGGTAGTAGCTCTGAAAGCAGAGCCCGACTTATTTGTAGAATTACTAGTCCATACTGACTCGCGCAAAAGCGAGCGCTACAACTGGCTATTAGCACAGAAAAGAGGGGAATTATTGAAAGTGTATATGGAAGAGCAAGGGATTGCTCCCGATCGTTATGTCATTGTTCCTGTAGGAGAGGCGCGGATTATCAACGAATGTACCAACAACACGCGCTGTACAGCAGCACAACACGCTGTTAATAATCGAGTAGAAATGGTGCGTCATCCCGAAGGAAAGCCTTTTTAATATAATAAGAGAAAAAAATAACATCTTTTTTCTCTTAAATGGGATGCTATGCTCTAGTAAGCTATGATCTTATCAATGAGATAGGTGGATTTGTTTTTGCATGAAAAATATAAATAAATTGAAGTTTATTGGCACAAACGCGCCTTTAGTTGGCAGGAATTATCAAGGGACATTCCAATTTATTTTCATAGGTTTGCAACAGGTTCTGAATAATTACCGCTTTGTCCCCCCCCCAATTTTTCCCCTTGGGATGCTTATCCAATTTATTCAAAAAGATAGCTTTGTTAAGTCATAGCAGTACTAATTTTTCAATATTGATTGTATTGATTGTATTGATGCAATCGTTGTTGTAATCAGGAGAAAAATAAAACACATAGTTACATATGGAACGACTTTTACACTTAACGTATCGTTGTTTGTTAGGACTTTGCTTAGCGGCAGGGCATCTACAGGCACAGTCTCCCACACTAGTTAACGCCGCTCCATCAGAGGGCTTCATTGGGGAGCAGATTTGCTTTCCCATCACCTACACGAATACGGGCGGGCCAGGTTATGGACCTTATACTCGCTTAATTGTCCCACCTGATTTTCAGTTTGACAATGCTACCTTTGGCGGGGCAGGACAGACGGTGCGTAACTTGGGAACGATTACCTCCTTACCTCCTAATAACTATGTTATTGATCCCATTGCTGCGTCTAATAGGAATTCAACGACCAACGACACTATTTTTGCGCCCGTCGGTAGCAGTATTGTTATCCTAGAATATCCTGTTGGATCAATGGTGCAAGGTGGGGTAGCGCTGATTAGCGAGCTTTGTCTCACAGTAGGAGCAACAGCCACCATTGGCATCCCTGTCGATTTTTGTGTGCAGGGGATGTATGAATTTGGCGATACGCCTACAGGGAGCAATGGTCCTATTGCAGGGGCAGCTATTTGTACGCCCATTACACCTATTCTATTCCGTTTTGATAAGAAAATAGATGGCTCGGACGGCATTTATGATGAAGTGCCAGGCGGTGGTGGGGCTGCTTGCCACGTTCACCAATACCAACTCAACTTAGACATTGCCGCAGCGGGCACCTTGACAGGCCGATCACCATCACCGATCAACTACCAGGAGAATTACGTTATTTGGGCAACATTAGTTTGCCCGCAGGTTGTAGCGCCATAGAACCCACTGTTGGAGGCTTGGGGGGTAACTTGACGGTTACTTGCAACGGCTCTTTTGCAGGCTCTACGGCCAATATTGATGTACAAGTGACCTTTGATGCGGCGGTTTCCGATACCTTAGACGAGACCATTTGCGATGATACGGACATTACCAACGCGGCGCAAGCCACTGTTCCCGGTAGTCCTGCCCAGTTTGATTCTGTAGGCACCCACGTGGAGCATCTCTTGTTGGGACATGACAACAGTGCGGGCGGGCCGTTACTATTGGGCAAACTGTTCCTTATACGATTTCCTTTAGAATTACCGAGTACACCGCAGGGGTCAACGCTGCGGTCATCACTTTTATAGTACCCGACGGAATGATCTACAATCCTGCTAGTTTAACTTGGGGAGGAGTTCCCGTGAATGCTGCCAATGTAGGAATTGCTGCTGGTCCAGGAACAGGTTCTACGGTGACCGTAAATGTACATACCCAAAATGGGGCTAATATCTTACCCTGTGGTTCTCCTTCTTTACAATATACAGCGGATGTTAATCCCACCTATAGTAATGGTGACCCTGTCTTGAGTCGCGACCGCCTCAACCATACTTCTACAATTGTCTACGGACTGGTAGAAGGGGCAACTAGTTGCCGTACAGGTGCGGGCACTCCCATCAATGTGGTTGATATTTCTTTTCAAAAAACTGTTAATAATAGCCCCCCAACTGGTCCAGGTCGCAACGGGCAATGGTGGCCTGGCGATGTCGTACAATACCGCTTAGAATTGCGGGTTCCTTCATTGGATTTAGATGATGTGGTCATTAGCGACTTTTTTCCGTTGCCGATTCATGATGTAACGGATTTGGCACCCACGTTTGGTACCGATGTACGGTTTGATCCTGCTACTTGTTGGAACATTCCTCCTGTCAATTATACCATAGACCCTGCTACCAATGCGTTACTACTAGATTTTGGCGACATTTCTGATGCGGTAACAGGGGGCTGTGTGGATATCGTACTACTAATAGATATTCCAATCACTACGATTCCTTTTGCCGATGGGTTGTTTCACTCCAACTTTATGCAAGTCAATAGTGACAACAGTGGGGGAGATGACATCACGGATGCGGCACTTACGTTAATTCAAGTAGGGGCTCCTGATTTAAACTTGACCAAAGGTATTGTCCGTTCTAATAATACTACGGTCAACATTAGTCCTAATGTCGTGCCGCCTAATGGCAACGCGACTAATGTGAACGCAGGCGATCAGTTATTTTTTGATATAACGGTGATTAATGACGGGACAGCTCCAGGGTATGATGTGCAAATTAGAGATGTTGTTCCTTCAGAATTAACGAACTGTGCTTTAGTAACGCCTAATCCTGTTGTCGATGGGAGTAATAATCCTGTAGCATTTGCAGGGGGCTTTTCTGGCAATAATTTGATTATTAACTTTGTCAACCCCGATGATTCCATTGGTTTTGCAGGCGCAACGAGCGGCAACGACCAGTACACTGTTTCTTACGTTTGTGAAGTGGTGGGTAATATTGGCGCAGGACGAAACTTCGAAAATACAGCCGAGGTCGATTGGTCAGCAGCACGAGGGGCGCAAAAATTCCCGCCTGTTGATGACAATGCCACGGTGCGTGTTGCTACTCCCACGATGAACAAAGTAGTGGATTACATCGCCCCCAATTATAGCGGCACCAACAACCGCGCAAGCATCGGCGAAGTGGTCGCTTATGAATTGCAAGTCTATATTCCAGAAGGCAACCTCAACAATGTCATCTTGCGGGATCAACTCGATCTAGGGTTGGCTTTTGTAGGAATAGATTCTATTGTAATTTGCAATTCGACAGGACTTAATAACATTAGCACGTCTAATGCAGGGGGCTTTGCCGCCGTACAAAGTGGTGTGGTGATTACGGGCACTAGTGTTGCTACGGCCGACCAAGACCGAGTACTAACCTTAGATTTTGGAGATATTCGCAACGCCGATACCGACAATCAACAAGATACCATCAAATTGTATTACCGTACGATTGTCATCAACGAAATAAACAATGTAGACGGCGACCGTTTGCGCAACAGCGCGCGCTTGGAATGGGACAACCCCAACAATCCAGGGGCACGGCTCAATACCACCCGCCGCTCCAATTTTGTAACGGTAGTCGAACCACAAATTGTAGTGACGAAGAGCTTTACCCCCAATGAGGTGCTGCCTGGTAACAATACGTTTGTCACCTTGACGGTACGTAACCCGAGCAGCTCTTCGGCTCCTGCTTTTGATGTCAACCTAACCGATATTTTACCTACAGGGATGACCTTTGTAGCAGGCTTCTCGGCAGGAGGGACGGCCACAATTACCACGCCCCCAACGAATGGCGGCGGGACAATTACGGCGCAGTGGGATACCATTAATGTAGGCGAGGTCTACAGCATTACCTTTGAAGTGCAAGCGTCTAATGCCATTACTCCTTGTTTTACACTAACCAACTGTGCCAACGTTACTTGGGAAAGCATCGCCGATGCCGATCAAGCCAATCAACCTTCGGCCTTCTCTTCTAGTTTGGGCGTTCAGCGCTCAGGCAATACAGGGGCAGCAGGCGGCGCAGCGAATACTTATACGCAAGATACTTGCGCCAATTTGGAGGTGATTATAGACAATACCTTTGATCCTTTTATTACGGCTAATACTCCAATTTGTGAAGGAGATCGCGCGGTGTTATCGGTACAACAATATACGGGCAACATTGTCCGCTACAATTGGACGGGGCCAGGTGTCCCCGCAGGATTTAACAATTATCAACTGGTTATTGATCCTGTGACGACGGCCGATACAGGTACCTATTTCGTCTATGTAGAATTGGATGGTTGTGTGACGGATACGTCTAATTTCTTTGTGTTACAATTGCGCCCACAGCCTGCCGATCCTGTGCTTACACCGGGCGATACCACGGTTTGCGAAGGCAGTAGTTTACAATTTTCTACGTCAACTATTGCTAATCAATACAACTGGACAGGCCCGAACGGCTTCACGGCCAATGCTTCGACTACGCCTTTGATTGCACCAATTGGTTTGTCCGATGCAGGGCGCTATACCTTGGTAGTGACCAATAGCCAAGGCTGTAGTTCTAATCCCATATCAAGTACCGTAACGGTAACACCCAGGCCTGCTGCTCCTAGTTGGAGCAACAATTCGCCCATTTGTAGGGGCGATGCTATGCAGTTGACGACTAGTGCCAGCGCGGTTAGTTACCAATGGACTGCTCCCAACGGGCGCGATACTAGTACAACTAGTAATACCTTAACGATTTTGCCGAGTAGCAGTTTGTACTTGGCGGGTAATTGGACGTTGGTCGCTATTGATGGCAATGCTTGTCCCTCTGCGCCTTCTCCAAGCAGCACTATTGTTATTAATGAAACGCCTGTAAAGCCTTTGGCCAATAACTCAGGGCCCATTTGCGAAGGCGACGATGTGACGCTTAGCGCGAATACAGTAACGGGTGCCAGTTATGCTTGGTACAGTGATGCCGCCTTAACTAACTTAATTGCAACAGGACAAAATCCTACTATTAGTGGTCTGCTAGCCGTTGCTAGCCCCACCACTTATTATGTACAAATCAACAGCAATGGCTGTTTGTCGGATACCACTTCTACGCAAGTCATTATCAACAATAATCCCGCCGCCGTTAATCCGAGCTATACGAGTTTGTGCGCAGGCGATAGTTTATTTTTGTTTGCCAATGCGTCTGCAACAACCTATACTTGGACAGGCCCAAGCAGCTTTGTCTCTAATCTTCAAAATCCAATTGTTGCCAACACCAATGCCAGCAATGCAGGCAGTTATACTTTAACTATTCAGGACAACAACGGGTGTAGCAATTCAGGCGTAGTACAAGTAGCCGTTGAGGAAAGTCCGACCACGCCTATTCTTAGTAGCAATGCGCCTTTGTGTGTGGATTCGCGCTTGACGCTTACGACAACAAGTTATACGGGCAACAATGTGGTCTACACTTGGACTACTCCTACAGGGACAGTAACGACTAATGTCGCCACCTTAGTGATTAACAATACGACCTTAGCCGATAGTGGTACTTACAGCGTTTTAGTAACCGTCGATGGTTGTACGTCTTTGTCCAGCAATACAGAGGTCGTTATCACTAGTAACCCGACTGCTGTTGCTAATGCCAATGGAACGGTCTTTTGCCAAGGGGATACCTTGCAACTAAGTACCACCACCAATGCCAATCGCTATACTTGGACAGGCCCGAATGGTTTTAGTTCGACTTCGCCCAATCCTGCGGCAATTATCGTAGGAACAGGGGAGGCCGGTACGTATACCTTAATGGTAGAAGATAACAACGCCTGTTCTTCCGCACCCGATGCAGTGACCATTAGTGTCAATACCGCTCCTGCTCGCCCTGCCATTAGCAGCAATTCGCCTGTCTGTGTGGGGGATGCCATTCAATTAACTAGCAGTAGTACAGCCAGTACTTACCAATGGACGGCTCCCAATGGTGCCGATACTACTACTAATAGTGTCCCTCTAACTATTAATACAAACAGTGCCTTCTATCAAGATGGGTTGTGGACATTAAGAGTAGTCAATGCCAATGGTTGTACTTCAATGCCTTCGGTCGCCGTTTCGGTGACCATCAATGCCTTGCCCAATGGCGCGAGCCCAAGTAACAACGGCCCTGTTTGTACTGGTGCTGCTGCACAACTGACCGCAGCGACGATTGCCAACGCGCAATATGCTTGGTACACCGATCGCACAGGCACCAATCAATTTTCTACGATACAAAATCCAACATTAAATAACCCAACCAATACGGCTACTTATTATTTGATCGTATCGGTCAATGGCTGTGCTGCCCCCATTGATTCTACGACGGTAACAGTGCTACCCGTACCTGCTGCGCCTATTGTTCCTGCTGATTTTGCAGTTTGCGAAGGCGAAAATATTGTATTAACGACCCCTACCAATGCAGCCAGCTACAACTGGACAGGCCCGAACGGTTTTAGTTCAACGGCTCAAAGTCCTTCCGTAATTCGTCCTGCTACGGCAGCGGATGCAGGTACTTACACGCTTACTATAACAGATAATAACGGTTGTGTTTCTGCCACTAGCAGCGTAACAGTTACGGTCAATCCCGCTCCAGCGGCACCAATCTTGCCCAACAACTCTGCTATTTGCGAAGGCGACAACTTGCTTTTATCAACCACTGCCAGTGCCGATAGCTTCTTTTGGACGAGTCCGAACGGCTTAGATACAGCTACGGCGAGCAACAGCTTACAAGTCTTAGCGAGCAATAGCGCTTATTATCAATCAGGGAACTGGACACTAGTTGTACAGAATACTGCCTCGTGTCCGTCACAGCCTTCTGCACCTTCTTCGGTGGTTATCAATTCCAGTGTGACCGCTCCAACAGCCTTTAATAATGGGCCTGTTTGTAACAGTGGTTCGGTGGTCATTAGTACGCCAAGTGCCACAGGCGCGAGTTATCAATGGTACAGTGATGCCGCCTTGACCAATTTGATCGCGACGACGGCTTCGGTTACTATTAATAACATCACCCGCGATAGTACATTTTATGTAGTCGTAACGGTCAGCGGCTGTGTGTCTCCTGCGGGAAACACAACCGTACAAGTAGTGCCTGCTCCTGTTGCTCCCCAAGTGCCCAATGATACCACCTTATGTACTGGCGCTCCCTTGACCTTGCGCACCAGCACGCAAGCGGCTAGCTATACTTGGACGGGCCCGAACGGCTTTCAATCCAACGCAGCGCAGCCTACGGTTATCAATGCGATTACGGCTGCCAACGCAGGTACTTATACCTTAACCGTAGTGGATAGCAATGGCTGTAGCAGTGCTAGCAATAGTTTTGCAGTAGCCGTAAACGCGCCCCCTGCTTCGCCTACCATTGTGAGCAATAGCCCACTTTGTTTTGGAGACACCTTAACGATTCGTTCTAGTAGTGATTGTGGACAATCTCAATGGATTGGTTCAAACGGCAACAGTGTTTCGACACTAGGAACAGTTGGTGGAGGCAACGTACTTTGGACACGCGGCAGCCGCACGGCTATTCCGTCTACGAATGCTAATTATTTGGGAGGCGCTTGGTACATGGTCTGTATAGATACCACAACGGGTTGCCGTTCTACTTCCAATACGCTTAACATTACCATTAATCCCTTGCCAGTGGTATCGGCCTTTAGTGGCGGCGCAATCTGTGCAGGAGACGATGGGCAATTATTGGCAACGCCGATTTCAGGCGCGAGCTATGCTTGGTACAGCGATAGTACGCTGACAACTTTAGTGGCAACAACGCGTACGGCCACGATACCTACTTTGACAACTACCACTACTTTTTATGTAGTGGCAACAGTTAATGGCTGTACTTCGGTAGCTGCTTCTACCACGATTCCTGTTCGACCCAACCCCATCACACCTGCGCCAAGCTATGTGCCGTTGTGCCAATTGGATACCTTGTTTTTGTCGGCTAATGCTGGCAACGGTGTTGCGGTCTATGACTGGAGAGGGCCTCAAGGGTTTAATTCTAGTTTAGAGAATCCTGTTATACCCAATAGCTACCCCTTTAATGCGGGCAGTTATACTCTAACCGTAACCGATTCCTTGGGTTGCTCGGCTTTTGCTACCGTAGAAGTGACGATTTATCCAAAACCCGCTACGCCAACCATCACCCACAACGCGCCTTTCTGTTCAGGCAGGGATGATTTGACGTTGCAAACATCGGCTTATTTTGGAACGGATGTCCGCTACTGGTGGACGCGTCCTGATGGAACAACCGATACGACCTTAGTGCCTTCTTTGGTACTTACTAATGCAGTTTTGAGTGATACGGGTTTGTATCAATTGCGTGTTTTTGTAGATGGGTGTTTGTCTTTGCCAGCCGATCAATTGATTCGCTTATACCCGATTCCTGCTACTCCTAGCGTACCTGCTGATTTTGCTGTTTGCGAAGGAGAGGCCATTGTTTTGACTACTAGTACAGCAGCTGCTGCTTATTTTTGGACAGGGCCGAATGGCTTCCAATCTAACTTAGCAAATCCAACGGTGGTTAATGCTACAGCAGTAGATGCAGGGCGTTACCAATTAGTGATTGCCAACCAACAAGGTTGTCGAAGTGCCGATAGCAGTTTGGTGGTTACCGTTAATGCTTTGCCTCCTTCTCCAATCATTACGGATAATAGTCCTTTGTGCTTTGGCGATACGTTGATATTGACTTCTAGTGCTAGTTGTGGACAGTCTCAGTGGATTGGCCCGAATGGCAACAGTGCGTCTACCTTGGGAAGTCCAGGGGGAACCAATCCGCTATGGACATTGGGAAGTACTACCCGTATTCCTTCTACTGACCCCAACTATTTATCAGGGGCTTGGTACATGGTCTGTATAGATACTGTTACGGGATGTCAAGCTATTTCCAATACAATTTCTGTGGACATCCGAGCAATTCCAGCTACTCCTGCCGCCTTTAATAACAGCCCTGTTTGTGTGGGCGATGCGGTGCAATTAAGTACAGCGACAGTGACGGGCGCGAGCTACGCTTGGTACGCCGATGCTGCCTTAACCGTTTTGGTTGCAACAACCGCCAACCCAACAATTCCCAATATTACAACGGATAGTACCTTTTATGTGACCCTTACGGTGAATGGCTGTACGTCTTTGCCTGGGAATACAACAGTGCGTGTGCGCCCAACACCTGCCACGCCTAGCATCCCCGCTAATTTTGCGGTTTGCGAAGGGGATGCAATTGTCTTAACGTCTACAACGAGTGCAGCGAGTTATACTTGGACGGGAACCAAACGGCTTCCAATCGAACCAGCAAAGCCCCAGTGTGGTGAACGCAACGGCGGTAGATTCTGGTCGTTATACTTTATTTGTAACGGACAACAATGGTTGCCGCAGCGGTGACACGAGTGTTTTGGTACAAGTGAATGAAACGCCAACCGCGCCTATTGTTACCACTAACAACAGCCCGATTTGTGAAGGCGACGATTTAATTTTGACAGCGAATGCGGCCGCCGCAGGCAGTATTTATACTTGGTATTTAGCCAATGGTAGCCCTGTTGGAAATGGACAAGTTTTAACCTTGACGGGAGCAACGGCTAGCCAAGCAGGCAACTACTATGTAACGGTTGCTTTGAATGGTTGTGAAAGTCCCGCTTCGGCAATGACTACTGCGATTATTGATACCATTCCAATGCTCACCGCTAATGCAGGGCTTAATCAAGCCTTATGCGACACAAGCCGTACTAACTTATTGGCGACTACCGCCACTGGCGCGCAAGGAATGTGGACGACGAATTCGGGCGCTACGATTGCTAACCCAATGGACAATAACAGCATCGTTAGTAATTTACCGACAGGTGCTAGTATCTTTTTCTGGACATTGAGTAGTGGCGCTTGCCGCGATTTCTCTACCGATTCTGTAACAGTAGACATAACGCCCCTCAGTGCCGACACGGCCAATGCAGGGCTAGACCAAACCTTGTGTGGACAAACGACAGTTACCTTAACGGCAACTACGCCTACCACCGCAACAGGACGTTGGATACAAAGCAGTACACAAGCAGGACAGGGAGTTCTTATTACCAATCCTACTACTCCATCAACGACGGCAACAGGCTTGCAACAAGGACAAGTATATACCTTTACTTGGGTGTTGAGCAATGGCAACTGTGGTGACTTTAGCAGTGATGTGGTACAAGTGACCATTGATGTAGCACCGCCCGACAATGCTTATGCAGGCACTAATATTTTGTTGTGTAATCAAAATAGCACCAATTTAGCGGCCTTTACGTCGCAGTATGGAACGGGTTTGTGGACGACGAATTCAGGCGCTACCCTGGTAGATCCCACGCTAGCCAATAGCTTAGTGGTGAACTTGCCCGCCGATACCAGCATCTTTGTTTGGACCTTGAGTAATGGCACTTGCCGCGATTATTCTACCGATACCGTTTTAGTAGTAGTTTCTACGACCAATGACACGGCGGATGCAGGCCTAAACCAAGTCGTCTGTAGTGTGAATGCTTTAACTTTGAATGCTGTAGCGCCATTTGCTGGAACAGGACAATGGTCACAAACAGCCAGCCAAGCCGCGCAGGGCGTATTAATCGTCGCCCCTAATGATCCCAATACGCAAATTGTAGGGTTATCAGCAGGAACGACTTATGCGTTTACTTGGACGTTGAGTAATGGTACTTGTTTGGATTACTCTAGTGATATTACCACCGTATCGGTGAATGCGACGCCGCCTGACAACGCGTTTGCAGGCAACGACATCAATTTGTGTGGGGCGGCAACCAGCAGCAACTTGGCGGCTTCTATTCCTACCATCGCGATAGGCTTCTGGACGACCAATTCTACGGCTACGATCAGTAATCCAACCCAGCCGAACTCTACCGTTTCAGGGTTGTCTAATGGTGTCAATGTCTTTGTTTGGACACTCAGCTCAGGCAGTTGTATTGATTACGATAACGACACGGTATTAATTACGGTGACCGCGCCTTCTTCGGATGTCGCAGATGCAGGGTTGGATTCTGCTTATTGTAACCAGCGTACGATTACATTGAATGCTACCGCACCCAGTGTAGGCGGAGGATATTGGGCACAGACACCTTCACAAGCGAGTTTGGGGGCAGTTATTACGACACCTACCGATCCCAATACAACCGTTACCAGTTTGACGGCAGGCATTACTTATACCTTTACTTGGACGTTGACGAATGGCGGTTGTGTGGATTATTCTTCCGACCAAGCCTTGATTACGATTGATGTGTTGCCAAGCAATGTGGCCTATGCAGGCGAAGATACGGTGTTATGCGGGGGCAATGCCACCCAATTGAATGCTTTGACACCGCCTATTGGAACGGGCTTTTGGACGACCAACGATCCTGCTACGATTACCACCCCAATTGATCCGCGCACCTTGGTAGTAAACATCAACCAAGATACTACTACTTATTTTTGGACGCTTTCTAATGGTGCTTGTCTGGATTACTCGGTGGATTCGGTGCAGGTAATCCTCTCGCCGTTGAGTACAGACAATGCCTTTGCAGGCTTTGACGACGTGTTGTGTGGCGTTGATTCTATTGTATTGAGTGCTACCGTGCCTATTACGAGTACGGGTGTTTGGACACAATCGGCAGGACAGTCCAGCCAAGGGGTAATGATTACTGATCCCACTAATCCTGCTTCTTCCGTAACGGGCATTGTAGCGGGGCGAATGTATACCTTTACGTGGACGCTATCTACTTTAGGTTGTGCCAATTTTAGCAATGATGAGGTCACCTACACGATCAATGGGTTGCCTTCGGAAGTGGCGTATGCAGGGCCTGATATTGTCTTGTGTGCTACGAATACTACCGTGATGAACGCAACTATGCCTATCTTTAGTACGGGTCGTTGGACGAGCAACAGCAGTGCCGTGATTGTGAATCCGACCTTGAATAACTCTACGATTGTAAATTTGCCTGCGGGTACGAATGAATTCTACTGGTCATTGAGTAACGGCAGTTGTTTGGATTACTCTGTGGATACGATGTTGATTATTGTCACGCCAACAACAAGCGTTGATACGGCCAATGCAGGCTTGGACATCGCCATTTGTGAAGCTGATACAGCGCAACTGATGGCCTTGCCACCCACCGTAGCTGCGGGACGTTGGATTCAGTCCAACCGTCAAGCAAGCACAGGAGTCTTTATTGATGATGTTACCGATCCGATGACACTGGTTCGTGGCTTGCAGTTGGATTCTAGTTATACCTTTACTTGGGCTTTATCCAATGGTTTGTGTTTAGATTATGACACGGATGAGGTGACGGTACGCGTGAATTCCTTGCCGACCGATGCCGCCTATGCAGGGGAAGACTTTGTGATCTGTGGGATTGATACCGCGATTGTAACCGCCACTACTCCAAGCATTGGAACGGGGTTATGGACCACTACTTCTATGGCGACGATTGTAACGCCAACACGCACCCGTACCGAATTGGTAAACCTAGAAATAGGCTCGAATGTCTTTATTTGGACGCTCAGTAATGGGGCTTGCCGCGATTATTCGGTAGATACGATTGTGATTACTACAGATAATGCCCCGATAGCCAACGCGGATAGTTTTGTGCTCATTTACAACAGTACAGGAAATACCATTGATGTATTACCAAATGATGCACTGAACAACAACTGGGTGATTAGTGTGACACAGGATATTGGCAGTGGGCGTTTGACCAACTTGGGAGATGGTACGTTTGATATTATTCTACAAGATGTTTTGGTTGACCAGCGGTTTATTTACCAATTGTGTAACCCGAATTGTCCAGCCATCTATTGCGATACGGCCTTGGTGATTTTAGATGTACAAGGGGGAACCGAATGCGTCTTTCCGAACACCATGACACCGAACAACGATGGCGTGAACGATGCCTTTATTGTGCCTTGTTTGGATGGCTTGGAAGGAACAAAACTAACCATCTTCAACCGCTGGGGCGATTTGTTATACCAAAATGATAATTACAACAACGATTGGGACGCGACCTTTAATGGAGGGCCTGTTCCCGATGCGACTTACTTTTATATTATGGAATTGGCCGATGGCCGAAAATTCCAAGGCTTTCTAGAAGTACGCCGCTAATGATATAAATAGGAGTGGGTAATATGCCTGCTCCTATTCCTAAAAAAAATGAATCTTTAAGAACGATAAACTAGAAAAAGCATGCTTAGAATTTTACTAACAACCGCTTTACTGCTTTTGGGTTGGACGGCTTACGCCCAACAAGATGCCCAGTATACGCAGTTCATGTTCAACAGATTATATTATAATCCTGCTTATGCGGGTGCCAAAGAATCCTTGTGCTTTTCGGCGATTTACCGCAACCAATGGGTGGGTATCGAGGGCGCGCCACAAACGGCCACGTTCAACGTCCATGCCCCTGTTTGGAAACGCCGTATGGGCGTGGGCTTGTCAGTCACGAATGACCGCATTGGCTTGACGGATCGCTGGAACATGGACCTCAACTATGCTTACCGTATTGCGCTCAAAAACGAATCTTCGTTGAGTATTGGCTTGCGCGGCTCCCTCTCGTACATGAGTATTCGTTGGGACAAAGCCGAGCTTACCCAGACCTTTGACCAGTCGGTCCCTGCGGGGCAAAACAGCAAGATGTTGCCTAATTTTGGGGCAGGGATTTATTACCAAGCGCGCAATTGGTATGCGGGTTTTTCGATGCCGCGTTTGTTCAAAAATCGCATTGATTTTAATACCAATAACCAAGCGACGATTGAGCCCGAATTGACCCAGCATTATTTCTTGACAGGGGGCGTATCTATTGACATTGCGGAGAACGTGAGTTTACAACCCAATGTCATGTTGAAATATGTACCCAATGCGCCTTTTGATGCCGATATTAATTTGAGCATTGTATTTTTTGAGCGCTTACTGCTTGGGTTAACCTACCGCGTTGGAGATTCTGTCGATGGATTGCTCCAATGGCGAATTGTTCCCCAGTTTACCCTTTCTGCAGCGTATGACTTTACCTTGACACCGTTACAGACGTACAATTCAGGGAGTTTTGAAGTCATGCTAGAATATTGTTTCTGTTGTCAGAAAGGCAAACGTTTACACAACCCAAGGTTCTTTTAAGTAGGCATTTAAAGTTATTATCATGAGAAGTATATCGACCGCATTTTTCTTCCTTTGCTTGGCGCAATACGCGTTTAGCCAAAACAGGGATGCCAAGGCCAACCGCTATTACGACAACTTGGGCTATGCGCAATACATCCAGCTCAAAGGCGGCGGCAGTTGGACCAGTTACGACAAGGAAACCTTAATCAAATTAGGCGACAGCTACCGTAAAACAGCAGATTTTAAGAACGCCGAGCGCGCGTACAATGCCTTGCTCAAGTTTCAAAATATAGACCCGATTTATCGGTTGTATTACGCGCAAGCGCTGCAATCTAACGGATTCTATGGCAAGGCTGCCCAAGAGTATTACCAAGCACAACAGCAAATGCAGGCCGCCCAAGATGCCGAATTGGAAGACGAACGCCCCAAAGAAGGGTTGGAAGCATGCAGTCAGATCAATGCATTTCGCGCCAAGGGCATCGTCAAGTTATACAATGCCACCGCGCTGAATACGCCAAAATTAGACTTTAGTCCAACCTACTATCAAGACGGATTGGTCTTTGTTTCGACGCGTGAAAATGCCAGTATGAACCAGCAAGATCAATGGATCAACGACAACTGCATGGACTTGTATTTTGCGCCGATCAAAGAAGGGCAAATCATGGCACCACGGCCTTTTTCGGATGAGCTGAATGGGAAATTTCACGAAGGCCCTGTCGCCTTTTCGGACGATCAACAAAAGATCTTTTTTTCTAGAAATAACTATGTGCGCGGCAAGCGCAAGACTAGTACTAATAAAATTACTAAACTAAAAATCTACACCGCCGAGCAACAAAAAGGCCTTTGGAAAAACATTACGGAGCTGCCCTTCAA
Source organism: uncultured Saprospiraceae bacterium (assembly GCA_963837355.1). Taxonomy (GTDB): domain Bacteria; phylum Bacteroidota; class Bacteroidia; order Chitinophagales; family Saprospiraceae; genus Aureispira. Next base: position 462,280 of record CAWIMY010000007.1, read on the forward strand.
CAGTGATGAATATGATGTGTGTCATCCCGCGTTGTCGGCGGATGAGCGCGTGTTGGTTTTCTCTAGTAGCAAAGGAGAGGGGCACCAAGGGGGCATGGATTTGTACAGTAGTTTGTGGGTGGGTGATTATTGGACCACGCCTGTGAATTTGGGACCTGCCATCAATACGGCAGGCAACGAAGTGTTTCCCTATCTTTATAGCGATGGCAGTTTGTATTTTGCCTCAACAGGGCACGGCGGTTTGGGGGGCTTGGATATTTTTATCGGCTTGTTTACAGGAGACGATACCCAAGCGAGCTGGAATTTTCCCTTGAATATCGGTGCGCCGTTTAATTCCCCACACGATGACTTTGGACTCATTCTCAATCGAGAAGAAAACGCTGGCTATTTGACGAGTAATAGAATTGGCGGCCAAGGGCAAGACGATATTTACCAATTTACGATTCAGGCCAACAGCCTAAAAACCGTTAAGCCACGTCCAAAATTTCCGATGCAGATTTGTGTGTACGATAAGAAAACCAATGCGCGTTTGGAAGGTGCCCAAGTTACCATTCGTCCAACCAACCCCAACAACTTATCAGCGCAACGCCGTGAGCAATTGGGGCTTCGGCCAGGCGAAAATATTATTTTGAGTTTAACGCCTGTGCGAGAAGGGACGAACGAGTACACCATCCAATTGCGCTCGGCCGATGAAGGCGAGCGGGATCAAGCAGGCAACAAAATTGTAGGCAGCGTTAACCAAACCAATGATGAAGGGGTTTTTCCTTATCCGTTGTATGGGCGAGAGACCTATTTACTAGAAGTAGAAAAAGAAGGTTATGTAACCGTGCAGGAATACTTTACCATGCCTGCGGAAGCCGATTTGGAGGAGTTTTGTGTGGGATTATTAAAACGTAGTGACTTATTAGCTAGTCAGTTAAATGATCCTAATGATGCCCCTAATAATCCAGCGGGGGGCAACCCCAATAATCCTAATATAGGCCAACCGAATACATCGAATAACCCTGCGGGCTCGTTGCCCACCAATACGTTGATTGGCTCTGATGGCAAGCCGTTGCCGATAGGACAGCCTTATGTGGCAGGCGTAGTCCTAAACAAAGAATACAACCGTCCATTACCACGCTCGACAGTCACCTTGCTGAACCGTTGTACAGGCGAAGATGAAGTCTATACGTTGGATAAATCGGGGCGTTTTGCCTTTGCTTTAGAATGTGGCTGTGATTATGTGCTCAAAGCGCGCAAAGATCGCTTTATTGGGGCGAACAAGGTTATTTCTTTGCTCGATCCAGCAGACTGCCAACCCATTATAACCGAGTTGTTGTTGACCCCAGGTTATGACCGTTTGGGCGAGCCCATCAACATTGCAGGGCGAACGATTACAGAGACGCTAAAAGAGGGCGACGTATTAGAATTACGCGATATTTTTTATGATTTTGACAAGTATTATATCCGCGACGAAGCCTCGGCTGATTTGGATCGTTTGGCGGCTTTGATGCAGCAATTTCCAAGTATGCGCATAGAGTTATCCTCGCACACCGATAGTCGGGGTACCGATGCGTATAACAATACTTTATCTACTAATCGCGCTAAATCGGCCAAAGCGTATTTGGTTAAAAAAGGCATTGCGGACAACCGTATTGTGGCGATTGGTTACGGCGAGCAGCGCTTGCAAAACAACTGTAAGGATGGCGTTTCTTGTAGCGAATTTGAGCACCAGCGCAACCGCCGTACCGAGGTTTTGTTGACGGCGTTTGACCAAGCGGAGTACATCAAAGTGTATTATGAAAAGAATGATCCTGTAGTAGTAGATCCCAAGAGAAATTAAATAGCCTAATTTTATACTCTATAGAATAACTAAAAGCACCTTCGCTCCAGCAGCAAGGTGCTTTTGTCGTTTAGGAGCAGCGGGATGCTCGCTAACATAGTGTTTATTGCGTACTTGTATTAGTTTTGCTTGTTAGAATAAGAATTTTATCGTAAGTTTAAAGCCTATAGCTACCATACCCTTTTTCCCTTACTTCCAGTTAATTTACTTGCATTACCATGGATGAGCAGCAACACGAAGCACAACAGATAGAACAGCAGTCTATCAACACGGTTGAAACCGCCAACCAGTCCTCTTCTTCCAATCCTCCACCAGCGCCCAATACAGGCGGCGATTTAGGAGGCAATGATCCCAATGACTTAGAGAGCCAGCTTAAAATCATGTCGGATAATAGTATCCAAGGACAAGAGGCTGCCCAATGGCAAAACATGGCGAATACTAGTGTGCAAGCGCAAGAACAGGCGCATTTGTTATCCAGAGAAGGCACAGGGATTCCCAACAATATTCAGGCAGGAATCGAATACATGTCGCAAGTGTCTCTGCGAGACGTTCGGGTGCACTACAATTCGGATCGAGCGACCCAAGAAGGCCAAACAGCGGTCAAGGATTATCCCAATGTCTACCTTGCTCCAGGACAAGAGGGGCAACTTTCAGCCGTACTTTGGGAAATGGTACGCGAAATAGAACAGGAACAAAACCCTGTAGCGCCACAAGAAACAGAGGAAACTAGTGTAGTAGAAACAGAAGAAACAACTTCGGAAGCAACCCCTACTACCAGCGCGACAGAAACAGAAACACCGATTGTAGAGACGGAAGATCCCCAAACCGAAGTAACAACAGCAGACGATACTACTGAAGAGGAAACAACAGAAGGCGCGTTGCCCGAAATTAGCCGACAGCCTGTTTCTTCTAGCCCTGCTACGCTTGGAGCCGAAACAGCAGAGACAGAAACAGCAGTGGTACAAGAAGTAACCTCTGAAACAGCGGCAAATGTAGAGTCCCCTGCCCCAAGACCAGAAGTCATACAACCTATTCCAAGTGCCTTGGCAACGCCAGAGCAAGACCCCGATTTTCAGGCGGTAACTGAGAGTGTGGGTACCGTAGGCGACCAAGAACAGCAGCACCAAAGTGCCGAGCATGAAACTAGAGAGGCCGAAAATGCAGCACTAGAACCCACCAATAGAAGAGAAAGTATTGCCCAAGGCAATCAAGTAGAAAAAATAGAAGGGCAGGAGACCCCCGCCTTTGATACCAGTGCTTTTGTGCGTGCCGTTATGTCGCGCGTGGCAGACATCATGCCCAAGAATGAAGAGGAGGCCGATGAATTTGAAGGCAAAGTAGGCCAAGTGAAGCACGCCGTAACAGGGACCGTTTCCAATGCGCAAGACCAATCGGTCGGGCCGTTGGAGCAAGCCGCGCGAGAGCAACCCAATGTATCGGCTATTCCTAGCAAGCGCGTAACGCCTTTGCCTAGAGCGGACATTGGTAGAACGCCACAAGATGTCGGCGCAGAAAAAGCCACGCCCAAGCCCTTGAACGAAGATCGGGTAGAGCAGCCCTTGCAGAGCCAATCGCAGGAGATCGACCAGCAATTTGCCGCCAATGAAATTACCGACGAGCAATTAAGTAACTCCAATGAGCCAACTTTTCTAGCGGCCTTGGATTCCAAAGAGAATGCGCAGCAAAACAGCGAGGAAGCGGCGACTACCATGCGTACCGAAGAGCAACAGGGCATTGCCCAAAGCCAAAGCGAAGCAGGAACTCTAGGAAGCGAGCAAATGAGTGCCATGCACCAAGACCGCGCGAGTCTAATGGGCGGTGTCCATCAAGAACAACAAAGTACGAGTACCAACTATACCGCCGAAGAGCAAGTGGTAGCCGACCGTATTCAAGCCATTTATACCAGCACCAAAACAGCGGTAGAAGGTCGATTAAGCCGACTAGACAGCCGCGTATCGTCCATGTTTGAGTCGGGCGCAAGAAGTGCGCAGGCTACGTTTGAGCGCCATGTCAAGCAACGAATGGATGCGTACAAGGAAGAGCGTTACGATGGCATTTCTGGCGCGTTTGCTTGGGTAGGAGATGCGTTTACAGGCTTGCCCGATGAGGTCAATGCCTTCTTTGTAGAAGGTCGAGACAGATATGTAGCGGAAATGGAGCGGGTCATTCGGGAAATTGCGGCCGTAGTGGCTACCGAGTTGACCGCTGCCAAACAAGAAGTGCAAGGCGGTCGCCAGCAAGTGGCGGATTATGTGGCTTCGTTGCCCGATAACCTACGCAAAGTTGGCGAAAAAGCGGCCAAGAAATCAACAGTAAGTTCGACGAGTTGAACAGCCAAGTAGATGCGAAGCAAGAAGAGTTGATCGAGAGCTTAGCACAAAAATATCAAGAGAACATTGCGCAAGTAGACAGCCGCATTGAGGAGCTAAAAACAGCCAACCGTGGCTTGATTGATATTGCGATGGATGCGGTCGATGGCGTAGTCGGTTCTATCCTAGAAATAAAAGCCGCCTTGCAGAACGTACTAAGTGCTGCCTTGGATGCCATTGGTGCTATTTTATTAGATCCAATAGGGTTCTTGGGCAATGTCATTGATGGCGTTGGACAGGGAATTTCTGGCTTTATGGGCAAGATCCAAAACTACATGACCGAAGGGTTTGTAGAATGGATTACAGGCGCCATGTCTGGCGCAGGCTTAGAAATGCCCGACGATATTTTCAGTTTAGAAGGCATTTTTAGTCTAACGTCACAAGCCTTGAACTTGACGTGGGATTTTATCCGCGAGCGGGCAGTAGGCGTCTTGGGCGAGCGTCCAGTGCAAGCGATCGAAGAAGGCTTTGAAATTTTCCAAGTCATCAAGACAGAAGGTTTAGCTGGCGCATGGACTTATATACAAGACCAGTTTGGCGATTTGAAAGAAACCATCATGGATTCGATGATGGGGATGTTGATTAGTGAAGTGGTGGAAGCAGGAATACAAAAGATTCTGCTAATGTTGGTTCCAGCAGGGGCCTTCCTCAATGCCGCCTTGATGATCGTAGGCATTGCGGAGTTTTTCATTGACCAAGGCAGCCAAGTCATGGAATTGGTGCAGGCATTCATCGAGTCAATCAGCGCCATTGCAGCAGGCAACATCAGCAAAGTAGCGCAGTCGATTGAGCAAGCATTAGCGCTTTCTGTTCCTGTATTGATCGGCTTTCTTCGCCGCTTTATTAAGAATAGGCGATTTAGTAGAAAAAGTACAAGACATCTTCAAAAAGATAAGAACACGGATCACGTCTGCCATTGATGGTTTCATAGAGAAAGCAGGCGCTTGGTTCAAGGACAAAAAAGGCCGTCGCCAAGAACGCCGCGATCAACGTCAGGCAGAGCGAGACGGCCGCGACGGAAGAGGCGACAATGACGAGGAAGAAGAGGACGACCGCAACGATCGTAAGAAGCGGGCAGATATAGAAGAAGGTATGCAGTTGGGAGCTGCCGTAGTGAACAACGAGCAGTTGAACGAACAAGAAATAAATGTAGAGCTACGCGCGATTAAACGCCGTAAGAAACTAGATAAACTAGACGCAGATTTAACCCAAGAGACGGAGCAGTGGCATACGTTTATGCTAGAAGCACGCTTAGATGGGGTTCGCCCGAAGAGCGAGAGCATCCGTCGCCGCCCAACGCGCGCGGACAACGAAGAAGATGTAAACGAGGAAGATAGAGCCTTGCACCAGCGGATCGCAGCGGAGGTAAAACGCAAGCTGGAAGCCAAAGGGCAATCGACGGAAGGGGTGGAGACGTTTGAGGCGTTTTATGAAATGCTACGAGTGGAGGCCGCCAGTTTGCAGCGGGAGTACCAGCCGCAGTTGCGCGAGGGGATTAATATTGCGGTGGAGTTGGTGAATCGGGTGCAGGCGGATAAAGCGGATGGAGATGTTGATGTGCGGGTGGAGATTGCTCCGAATGCTACGGAGGTTATAAGTGAAATAGGTTTTCAAGAAGTCTCTTCTAATGGAGAAAGCGAAGATGTGGCTATTATGTTATTCAATGATATAGTAGAACAGAATAAGACTGCATACTGGCAATCTACAAGATTTGCAGATATTTTGAGTAGAAAAGGCAGAAACCAAGATATTTCTGTAATCCAAGATACTGCTTTGGTAGATTTATATGATCAAATAGCAAAAGAATTTAAAGATGAGGTCACTAAATGGGATGAAATTCCTTCTAGCCATACTTTTCAATTTGACTTGAGAGGAAGTAATCCTAGTAGAAAACTATTATATCTTTTAAATGGAAGGGGAATGGTATGTGCTAATACCACATTGACGTATATTGGGGGAGAAACAGTGGTAGATGTTAACGAACTGAAAGAACATATTGTTTCTCTATCAAGAACCGCGATATTTAAACCAGCGAGTAGTTATAGAAAACATGTTAGGGGAAATAATAATGATCAAAGAAAGCAGAACAGTGCGAATGGTGGTGCAGGGCAATATTTTCATGAACTAAATGACGGAGACATTGAAGAATTAGAGCGAGATGCTATAAAGAATTCTATTGTTCAAGAATTTAGGGAGCGAGAAGGTAATCCTACTATAAATGATAATCAGTATTACTTTTTGTATTCTGCAGGAGTTGACGTAGGATATGTCAATGGAGAAGAAACCGATCAACTATCCGTAGAGATCACCTCTGCAAATACAAGACCTGAAGTTCATTCTCACCCTAGATAATATCAATTAAAGCATGATTTTTCTTAATACTTATTTACAACCTCTATCGATTTATTCGGGAGGAACGATAGTCTTCAACTACTTGTATGAACGTCGTGATATGGCAATATACAATGTTCATAAAGATCACCTATTTTGCTTGTGCTATCAGAGTAAAAAGGAGTACTCCGTGCTACTTCATGTCAGTGTTGCGGCATTTAAAGTGGAGAGTATTTCATATAAGATTAGTTTATATGAAATAGATGAAGAGAAAATTAGTCTATTCAAAGAGCCAGAAGATGTTATAAAAAAAACTATAGAAAATTTTATACCAGTTTGGACTACTGTAGCTAGTAATCACTTTTTGTTTTTCTTCCAATTAAGAGAGCTTAGCCATAAAATAGGTCGTCGAGTTGCTAATGGAAGTAGAGTAGATAAATCTTTAGACAAATTTGATGCTTATAAGAAGTCGCATATTGATAAGCTAGAAAATGGATTTAGGATGATCTTGGACTATGTATGTCATAAAACTGACTTAACGTCTGATGATTTATGTCGAGATTTTCTTACTCTATACCCTATGGTACGGCATGAAGTTACGAAATTGGAAGATTGGTATTGCGTTTGGCAATTATATCGTTACCAACAGGATCATACAGGTTGGCATGAAGCAATCAAATGGTTACGTTTGGAGGTACAACAATATAGAAAAAGAGAACTTATAGGTAATCTGATTCAGGGAGTTTTGTACGATAAGATAAAATAAATCCATCTAAGTTTATGAAGTGTGTGAAAATGGGAAATTCTAAATACAAGAGTTTTCCATTTTTTATAAAAAGAAGTTCATCGCTTTGTTTATTTAAAAGTCACCATGATGGGGATGTTAATTAGCGAAGTGATCGAAGGAGGCATCAAGTGGATTATCGGCTTGTTAACGCCCGCAGGCGCATTTGTGAAAGCGGCGCTGATGATCGTGGACGTTGCCAAGTTCTTTGTAGAGCGCGGCGGCGAGATTATGGAGCTGATGAATGCGTTTGTGGAGTCGATTAGTGCAATTGCTTCAGGGAACATAGGACAGGTGGCGCAGAAGATAGAGCAAGCGTTGTCGACATCGGTTCCTGTATTAATAGGTTTCTTAGCGTCTTTATTAGGTATCAATGACTTAGCTCGCCGCGTACAAAATTTATTTAAGAGCATACGCAAGCGGATTACGAATACAGTAGATGGGTTTATAGAAAAGGCGGGGGCTTGGTTTAAGGATAAGCGAGGACGGAGACGGGAGCGTAGAGCAGAGCGGGAAGGGAGAAATGGCCGTGAAGGGGAGGAAGAAGGGGGCGAGCAAGACCCGCAGGACAAAGCAAAAGTAGAGGAAGGAATCCGGTTAGGAAGCTGGAGTATAAACGACGAGCAGTTAACCAAGGAACAGATTGAGTAGAGTTGGGTCAAGTTAAACGTCGGGAAGGTTTGGATACATTGGGCGTAGAGTTGGTAACCCGAGACGGAGCAATGGCATACGTTTATGCTAGAAGCACGCTTAGATGGGGTTCGCCCGAAGAGCGAGAGCATCCGTCGCCGCCCAACGCGCGCGGACAACGAAGAAGATGTAAACGAGGAAGATAGAGCCTTGCACCAGCGGATGTTTCTTTGAAGATATAATGGAAGTGGTAGAAGAATTCAAAGATGGTAATGTAGATGGGTTCACTGGTATTAGGACTATGTTAGATGGGCAGGGAAGGAAACGGAGAATTAGGATTTTTAGAGAGACGGCCAGTATAGGAGTCGTTAATGCTGATTATGATACTGTAATAACGAGAGGTGAGAGTAGCAACGAACAGTTAGTCGATAAAGGAGTAGAAGTACCCGAAGATTATGTACTTGTTTCAGGAACCAAAAGTAAAACTGGGCAAAATATTTATAAACACCGTAAAAAAAGGCGCTATATTTCAAGAGACATAGCTGATGGAGGAAGATCGCACAGTGGAGGTATTTGGAAAATGGCAGATTCAATAGCTAATCTTAATAAAAAAGAAACTAGGCAAGGGACCTTTAACGCTGATTTAACGGATAGAATAGGAGATTAAGTTATGTATAAAAATATAAGAAAAACACTGAGAGAACTTGTGAGTTTTGGTAATCCAGATATACCTGTTGTTTGTTCTTTAGATGAGGGGTATACATTCCTTTATATTAGTAATATTGAAGAAATGGACGAATTATGCCTTCTACATGTTACTCATGAACCGAAAGAGGTAGAGAAAACTTTTACTGCTAGAATTTTAATGCGGCATCTTATTGAGAGTAAAAACTTTGATAAAAGAGTTAAATTTTTATTAAGAGGTAATGAAATACATGTGGATATTGATTTAATTGCAAGAGTAAATAGTAGTTGTGTGTTTATTGGTTTTGAAGAAGATCAAGCGTGATATAATGTAATATTATTGTAAGCCTCATGAAATGTCGTACTATGAAATGCATGAGAATTATTTATTGCGCTTGTTGTATTTTGACAGAAAAGCAGTTGCCGACTGATCGGTATTGATTTATTTGAGTACTTCGTTCAATGCAGCAAGCTTAGAATAGCTGATTTAATGAATAGTGATGATAATATCCTACTAGGCGAGTTATTTCTAATTTAAGAAATGACTCGCTTTTTTATATTAAAAGAACTAGTCACGCCGTAAGAAACTAGATAAACTAGACGCAGATTTAACCCAAGAGACGGAGCAGTGGCATACGTTTATGCTAGAAGCACGCTTAGATGGGGTTCGCCCGAAGAGCGAGAGCATCCGTCGCCGCCTAACGCGCGCGGACAACGAAGAAGATGTAAACGAGGAAGATAGAGCCTTGCACCAGCGGATCGCAGCGGAGGTAAAGCGCAAGCTGGAAGCCAAAGGGCAATCGACGGAAGGGGTGGAAACGTTTGAGGCGTTTTATGAAATGCTGCGCGTAGAGGCGGCGCAATTGCAGCGGGAGTTCCAGTTCCGATATTGTCGGAAGAAGGGATTAATATTGCGGTGGAGTTACTTCGTGAGCCCTTCGGGGTTGGTGAATCAGGTGCAGGCGGATAAGCGGATAGCCTGTCCAACGAAGTTCGGGAGGGATGTTGATGTGAATATTAAAATTGCACCGAATAATGAGGAAGATGATTTTGCTATTGATTTTGATAGTATGGGAATTGATGAGGTTATGGTACATGTTAAAGAGAGAGACATAAGTGTAGCACGTAGAAGAGGCATAGGAGGGTGTCATGATATGACAGAATTTGATAAACTTCGCCAAAAATTAGAAGGTTATGATATTCCAGTAGGAAAAGTACTTGATAGTGAAGAAATTCCAGAGGTGATAATACGCAGTAGAGTGGCTCATGCTTCTGTTCCAGGAGTTTTTCTCATAACATACGGTATACCAGCTGGAACGGCGAAATCAGAAACATCAGGAGAAGTAAAATGGATGAAAGATCCAAAAACTGTTTATGATCCAGCTGAATGGACAGATCAAAAATTAAGAGAAGCCCTAAAACAAGCTATAACTGACGCGGCATCTAGAAATGGAGGAAACATTCCAAATACAAATCCTACTGAAGGAACTACGGAGGACGGTCACAAGATAGTATATACATTTAGAGACGGAAAAATAACTTCTTTTTGGTTTGCATAAATTTGATAGAAATGAAATATGAATTAAAGTTTAATAAAAATATTGTAAATGGGATAGAACTAGTTTCTGGACAGGAAGTAGTAAATTCTTTCTTTCACAGTTTTAGTATAGAAAATTACATTTCTTTGATAGAAGGGCTATCAAAGAATGAGGGATATTTAGGAGACCCTAAAGGGCTTATCCTCTATCATGAAATTGATGAAGAGGATATTGCTGAAGGAAATACTTTTAACTCAGACGAAGTTCTTATATATAACCACTATATAGGAGATGAAACTATGAAGTATAATTTTTTTTTAGAAATATGTATAAAGTATGGCGAACGTATGCTAGATGTTGTTACAGGATTAAATAAGGATAAACTGCAATGTAGTTTGAAGTTGTTAAGTAAAATCGTACCATCTAATCAATAGGGGCTTTTTACTTTTGGTATATTGTAACTTAGAAGAAGGAGACTTTGATTATTTTCGAAGTCTCCTTCTTGCTTTCGTAGGCTTAGATGTATGCAGAGGGTGTAGGACTATCAAGTATTTTATGAACTGCTGCGCGTAGAGGCGGCGCAATTGCAGCGGGAGTACCAGTTCCGATATGGTCGGAAGAGGGGATTAATATTGCGGTGGAGTTGGTGAATCGGGTGCAGGCGGATAAGGCGGGATAGCCTGTCCCGAACGAAGTTCGGGAGGGATGTTGATGTTAGGGTGAGAATTGCTCCGAATGCTACGGTCAGTGTAGTGTCAATTCAATTTGAGGCTGAAGACGAAATTTCAGAAGAAGATATAAAAGCAGCGATAGAACTTATTTTGGAGGAGTCTTATAGAGAATGGGATCAAAGGGATACAGAATATTCCAGTCAGAGAAATGCAACTAACAGCGTAAAACTCTTTTTCGAAGCCGTAGAAGATGCTATTAAAAATCATGCAACTACAGGTGCTTATATAGAGGAGTTAAGTGGTGTAACCACTCATATAAATGGCAATGGGACAGAGCGCAATATATCTATTACTAAAAATGGAGCTATAATAGGAAATGTTGTAGCAACTTATAGAGTAAAAGAAGAGGCTCAGGAGCAAGATACTTGTACCTTTACGCAAGGTATACGTGAAGAAGCACGCAGCGTGACTGTGAATATACCACAAGGCTATACCTTGGTTCAAGGGAGGAAATCTCATGGGCAATCAGTCTATACAAATGGAAATTCATGGATTAGTCCCGATACAGATGGACACAACGGAGGCATGTGGAAAAAAGCAGGGTCTCTTAGAGCTTTAGGCCGAAAAGAAACTAGAGATGGTACATATGATGAAAATCTTAACAAAGTAGGAGAGTAAAAAAAAAGAATAATGGATGATTGGCGCTTAAATGCAAAGCATATAAAATGGTGGAATAAGGAAGATTCGCTCTATAATTCTAATAGATGGACTTCTTTCTCAGATATTGGTAAAGTATACTTTGGTAGTGTATTGACAGAAAAAGAGTATACAAAAGTAGAGAGCAAGTATATAGATTTAGCTAAAAATATATTAGATATTACTGATAGTGATTATTACATAGCTCGTGGTATAGAGATATACAATCTAGACATGAAGTATGAGCATAATGTAGAATCACACAATTTATACACGACTATAAATGAAGAAGATACTACAGCAATTATAAAAAAGAGTAGTTTGGATTATTTTATGAAATTGCTGCTTAGAGAACATGTGTGGTGTATATTAGAGACTCCTCATAAAGAATTTCAAGTAAGGTTTGGTTACGATTATTATATTTACGTAATCGGAGATACGAAAATCATAGAATCGTGCGTTGAAGAATCAGGTCTATTTGTTTAGTTTTAAAGTTTTAAGATGCATATTTCAAATGTTTTACAGTATCAAGGAATAGAATTATTTTTTATTAATTAAAGGCATTCCATAACGGAATGCCTTTAATTTTTAGTTCTATCTGTTGGAGATTTGGTGGGAAAGATGGCGCGAAAAGATGGTACAGATGGAGGGAATTATAGACGGTATAAAATCAGGTTTCATGTGAGACGTATCTACTCTAAACTATCATTTAATGAAAAAAAAATCGATAATATTGAGCTAAATGGTTTAGCAAATAGCATATTTTCAGTAAGAAATGCTGTTGATGAACAAACGTTACTCAAGTAGCCATTAAGACAGAGTAAAGAGCTACTAATTATGATTATGGAAAAAGAAGAGTATGAAGAGCTAATAAATATAATAGGAGCTATTTTGTATAATGTTATCCTGATACTAACAATACGACGGAATTGACGATACTTTACTACGTATACATCAAGACCGATTAAAGAGCAAACTGGATTTTGATTATGAAATGGAGGAGTATGAAGACCTAAAAAATATAATAGGAGGTGTTTTGGTACATGCGTCTACTGAAAATGAGGAATTGCAATCATGGATTGATTGAAAATAGTTAACTGCTTCAAATGTACAGTTAGGCGCGATTAAACGCCGTAAGAAACTAGATAAACTAGAACGCAGGATTTAACCCAAGAGACGGAGACGTTTCATACGAATTTATGTTGGAAGCGCGCTTAGAGGGTGTGCGCCCGAAGATTAAGACGATTCAGCGCCGTCCAACTAGAGCGGATAGTGAGGCGGAAGTGAATGAGGCGGACAGAGCCTTGCACCAGCGGATCGCAGCGGAAGTAAAACGCAAGCTGGAAGCCAAAGGGCAATCGACGGAAGGGGTGGAAACGTTTACTAGCGTGAGCTCGCCTTCGGCTCGGTAGAGGCGTTTTATGAAATGCTACGAGTGGAGGCCGCCAGTTTGCAGCGGGAGTTCCAGCCGCAGTTGCGCGAGGGGATAACTATTGTTACCTAACTTTCTACACCCCTGAAAGTCGAATGTTTTTAAATATACACTCGTATTCTTGCTCTGTTAAACTGTTTAATTGATTAACTTAGAGCTTGCTGTTATTGGTTCTTTTGTTTTTCGCATCTCAAAGGTAATACCTCTAACAGTATTTTTTTGCCCCACTAATACCTTTTTTACATAGCACCTTATTCGCAATACCCTTTAATAAACTTTAATAGAATTAATTTTTATCAAGTAACTGAAAAACAAGCGACTCCATAAACTCCAATCAAAAGAACAAACAACAATGCCAATCAATCACCCTACAAGCATATATAAGCACCTTATCCTACTATTCTTAGTTAGCTTTGGACAAGCCCATGCCCAATCTTCTATAGACAGCAGCAGCCAAGGAAAAGCCCTACTAGTAGGAGTCAAGGAGGCACCTCCCTTTGCTATGAAAAATACGGAGGGAGAATGGACAGGGATTAGTATTTATCTCTGGAAGGAGTTGGCGAAATCTTTAGATTATAAGTATGAGTTTGTAGAACACAATTTGAAAGATTTGCTCGAAAATGTCCAAAATAAACAGCTTGATATAGGGATTGCTGCCATTACTATTAGCAAAGAAAGAGAGGAGGCTTTTGATTTTTCTTTGCCCTATTTCACTACTGGATTGAGTATTTTGACCACAAAGCAAGAGCAGGGCTATGGAGATATTCTAAAACGGTTTTTCTCTTTTCAATTTTTTCAGGTGGTGGCTGCCTTAGTCTTATTATTATTGATAATAGGAGCCTTGTTGTGGCTGGTGGAGCGGAAGGAAAATGAGGAACAATTTGGTGGAACATGGTGGCACGGAATAGGGGCCGCTTTTTGGTGGTCTGCTGTGACGATGACTACGGTAGGGTATGGAGATAAAGCTCCAGTGACTTTTCTAGGTAGAATCATTGGCTTTGTTTGGATGTTTGCAGGAATAATTATCATCTCTGGTTTCACAGCAGCGATTACTTCTGCCTTGACCATAGAACAATTGACTACAGGCATTAAAGGACCTGAGGATTTGGATAACGTTCGTGTCGCTACTGTAAAAAGCTCTAGCAGTGCTAACTATCTGAATGCTAGAGAGGTTAATTTTTTGGCTACTACTACCATTGAACAAGCTATCAAAGCTTTGCAGGACGATAAAGTAGATGCTGTCGTATATGATGCTCCTATTTTACAATATCTACTTCGCCAAAAAGAAATAAAAGAACTGGAGTTGTTGCCTGATGTTTTTCTGCCTTTTCATTATGGAATAGCCTTACCAGAGAAAAGCCCTAAAAAAGAGGAAATTAATGTAGAATTGCTGGATATTATCAATCAACCTGAATGGAGAAAGGTGTTGTTTGAATACCTGGGCTCGTCTGATCATTAATAGGGGGAGGAATAAAGCAGTTGTTTCTCTTCTCTATGCTTGGGAGCAGGGAGGATTCCAAAATATAGCTTGCAAGACTATTTAATGAGCGCTTTTTCCTGCCCTTATGGATAGCACCTACGATTCTACTAAATGAAATATAGGCTATTTATACCTTTCTTGATGCTTTTTCATTATCTTGAGTCTAAACCAATTATTGCTATTTCTTTAACAATAAAGTTGTTTAAGCAAGGCAAATAGCTTGCCCCGAGCCTTTGTATTCATTATAAATGAAAGGGTTTTACTTATATTTGTTGCTACTAGGAATAGAATCTTTGCCTTTATTGGAACCCAAATAGCTTTGCTGAGTCTTCGGGGTTCTATTTATTTACTGCGAAAACCTCTTTTTAAACAACTTCCACCTTAAAAAAGAAAACAATGCCGATTCATGTTGATAAAGAACGCCAAACTCCCACCCACAGCCGCGCTACAGACGCCACCTCCACAAAAAAAAACGTTCCTACCTCTTTTGTGGACAATCGCCCCGAAGCCTTGGAGCAACAAGAACTACAAGCGATGGCCAATAACAGTCCTCAAGCCTTGGAGGGAGCTAAATTTCAGGAAATGGCAGAGCAGCATGCCCAACAATCAGTTAATAAAACGGGCATTCCAGATGATCTAAAAACCAATACGGAAAATGTACTAAAGGTTTCTCTAAATAAAATAAAAGTACATTACAACTCTAAGGAACCTGAAAAAGTAGATGCCCATTCCCTCACTAAGGGCAATCATGTTTATATAGGCCCAGGACGAGAAGAGGACTTGCCACATGAACTCATTCATGCAGGTAAGCACCAAGAAGAAGGTGTCCAGCCTACGATGACTACACAGGACGGTGTAGGTATCAATGGCGACGTATCCAAAGAAAAAGAAGCAGAAACCTTGGCTACTAAGGCTAAGAGAAACCAATCCGTTCCTTCCAAACAACCGCTCCAACCATTAGCGGAGAATAACTCGAATACCGCTACAGTGCAGTTGTTGCACGCCCGCGAAATGGTGGTGGGCAATACCTATCGCTACCAACTGGATGGAGGCGAACGAACCGCTCAACTCGTCGGAATAACACACGGTGGGTATTATCATTTTGATAATAGAGACCGTGTACGAGGCGCTGCTAATATTGAGGAAGATGTGACGGATCAACACATGCAGGTAGACGAGCCTATGGCCGCCGCACCCTTGTACCATGATGAAGTACCCGTCGGAGCCGCTGAAGAGCAACTGGCCTGCTGGAACTGGGCAATTTATGCCTTGGATCAAGCGATAACCGTTAGTGAAATAGATAAAGTTTTTCGTTTACTAGAAAGCCAAGTCGCATTTGAGCGAGGGGGAAATGAATTTTTACCTACTGTAGCAGAGGGCGCTGCCATTGAGAATCTCATGGTTGACTTTAGACACCTCTGCGCCAATAGAGTTACCAATGGAGAGATTACAGAAGCTAGAGCTACGGAAATGGCTACCGAATATAGGGCTAGTATAGAGCGAGTTCGAGTCCAAGTTGGTGCTATTAGAGATGCCATTAACCAAGTGGATCTTGCAGAAGTAAGCAAACAAGATATTACTAGAGAATATAACTACCGTTTGACAGAAGTTATTTTGGAAAATGCAGGGTTCGAAGTGCTCCCTAGAGGCACTGCCAATACTTGGATGGTAGGACAACATGTTCAACAAGGAACCTTCGGCTGGGAACATTGGTGGTTGCGCACGCCTGATGGGCAATACATTGACCACTTTCCTGGACAAGGCAATGGCATCCGTAGAAATAACATCATGCCTTTTGGCTATGGCGAGGACGACATCATTGAAGTCCCTGTACGCGACATAAAACCCGAACACAGGGCTCAAGCACAACTGCCTGAAGATTAGCCATTACTTTGATTAGCTGCTTCTAAAATTGGTGTTTTCTATGTGGGAACACCAATTTTTTACGTTTACTAACAAGTGCTTTTTTCTACGACTGCTCAAAACATAAAAAAGGATAGACCAAAAGCCTATCCAATATTGGTATTTCTAAAAGTAAAGAGTTGCTAGTGCTCGCGCTTCATAAGCATGTTCAAAAAGTCCCGTAATTTTTGTTTTTTCTCTTCGACCAAGGTCATTTGTTCTAAGTTATCGAGGGCCTTATGGCAATAGACATCCATCAAGTCCTGCATGGCACTAGGGATATTGAGTTCCTGAAAAATATGGGTCACCCGCTCAATCTTGATCGCTTCTTCTGCGACAGGGGTAGGGGTGGAGAGTAGTTCGGTTAGTTCGGCGCGGGTGCTTTCGTCGGCCAATTCCAAGGCTTTGATGACCAAGGCCGTCTTTTTGTTTTGTACAATGTCTCCCCCGATGCGTTTGCCTACTTTAGCTTGGCTGCCAAACGTATCCAACCAGTCATCTTTGATCTGAAAGGCAATACCTAAGTTGCGGCCGTAGTTGCCAATCAGTTCAGCTTGCTCGGCAGAGGCGTTGCCCACTAAGGCACCCATTTTGAGCGCCCCATACAACAGAATAGACGTTTTTAACTCAATCATGTGGATGTATTCCTCCAAACTCACGTCCGTGCGATCTTCATAATCTACATCCAACTGTTGGCCTTCACAAACACCAATTGCCACTTTATTAAAGATGGGAAAGAGCTTTAAGAAGAGATCACTGTCCAATTTGTACAGTTCTTCGTAAGCCTGCAAAAGCATGACATCGCCTGCCAAAATAGCCGTGTTGTTGCCGTATTTTTCGTGTACGCTGGGCATTCCACGGCGTAAGGGTGATTCGTCCATGATATCATCGTGCATCAAGGAGAAGTTGTGAAATACTTCTACCGCGAAAGCTACGGGGAGCGCTTTTTCCATAACTCCATCAAATAATTGACAAGCGAGTAAAGAGAGCGTTGGCCGAATTTGTTTGCCTTTGAGCGACAAAATATAATCGAGCGGTTCATAAAGCGCTCTAGGTTCCAAGGAAGAAAAACTATGCGCTTTTTGGTATTCTTGGAACAGTTCCTGTATTTTTTTCATTGTGTGTCAAATTAAAATGAGGAATTAAGTCGGTTTAGTTTAGAACGAAATTATGTAAAAAAGAACGAGTAGAACAATAACTATCCCCTAGAATTGGATAATTTTCAACAACTTCGATCAACAACGCTTAAAAATGGGCTTGTATTCGTTGTTTTAATAGTGTAAAAAGTGCGGAATTGCCCGCCACGATCTCCCGCCCGTGTATAAAATCGTCCCCACCAGTAAAATCACTGACATGGCCTCCTGCTTGTTGCACCAAAAACGCGCCAGCAGCAACATCCCAAGGAGAAAGACTGTATTCAAAGTAACCATCAAAACGTCCACAAGCAACATACGCCAGATCTAAAGCCGCTGACCCAAAGCGGCGCAAGCCGCGTGTATCGCGCATTAACCCTTGTAAAACAGCTAGATAAGCAGGCATTCGCTCGAAATCATAATAGGGAAAGCCTGTTGCCAATAAACTATCCTCCAAGCGCGTAGTAGGACTGACATAAATGGCTTTTTTATTCAAAAAACTACTCGAAGCGCCTTTCCAACTGTAAAAGGTTTCTTGTCGATTGGCTTCATGGACAACGCCCAAGACCGTTTGTCCTTCGTATTGCAACGCTAGACTAATGGAAAAAAACGGCAAACCGTGCAAAAAATTAGTAGTGCCATCTAAGGGATCAATAATCCATTGCCAAGGACGGTCTTCTACGGCAACAGTACCTTCTTCAGCTAAGAAGCTCGCTTCGGGCAAAAAGCCTTGTAGACCTTGTATGAGGCGCTTTTCAGCCGTTTTATCGACGTAGCTCACCAAGTGGTTGCGCTGTTTGTGTTCGATCTCTTGCTGTTGTACCTTGCCCAATTCTTCCCGTAAAAAAGCCCCTACCGCTTGGCTCAATTGGCAGGTTTGTTGGCAGAGTCGTTCTAAATCCATAGACATGTACTTGGCAAAGATATTCTAAAATGCTACTGTAAAATAGCTAATTAATAGCAAAACGCCATTCCGAAGGGAGTCGGAACAGCGTTTTTATTGTTTTTTATTGCAAAATGGAACACAAGTCGATTAAGCGGTGGTATTCAAGGCTTCTGCTAAGGTTTTAGCCAGCTCCTCTTCTAATCCTCCAAAATGTGTTTCATAGTCTTGTTGGCTCCTGCGAACCACCTCTAAGGCTTCTTCGCGGCCATAGGTATGTGTAATTTCTACTTCTTTGTTCTTGGCAGGATTATCAGGATCCTCTTTGTAAGTTAAGAAGTAGTGCTTGATGCGTTTGATCAATTTGGCAGGGCAATCCGCCACGTCTTTGATGTCGCCATAAGTATGGTCATCTTTTAGCACCGCAATGATTTTATCATCGGCTTCGCCACCATCAATCATCCGAAACCCACCAACCACTACGGCATCTAACAACAAGTTGCCGTGGGGTAGGGCGCGGTCCATCAATACACAAACATCCAATGGATCTCCATCCCCCTTGATCCCACTACGACCTGTTTGCTTCATGCAAAACTCTGCCATTGCTTCGGCGGAGTAGGTTCTAGGAATCAAACCATAAGGAACAGGAATGGTATTGGAAAATTTATTGGGACGGTCGATCATCAAATAACCGCTTTCTTTACAAATTTCGTACTTCATTTGGTCACCAGGAACCACCTCAATAAAGCAGCGTAGTACCTCAGGAGCTCCCGCACCAATGTTGATACCGTGCCAAGGATGCGCCTTATAACGCTTGCCGAATCGATTCCACACCTCGTGTAGTTTGTCGTTAGCCATAATAGTTAATCTAGATTATTGTATAGGATAGAGAGAAGAAAATAAAATAATTTTCTTCCGAGCATTTTTTAAACAAGGGGCGAATTTAGGGTTTTTGTTTTAGAATAAGCCTATATGAAGGCTCTTTTTTCAGGACTTCCTCGAAGCGCTTTGGCCGTGTTATCAGGCTAGCAATGCGATTGCTAACGAACAAAAGCGGCTATAGGTTACACAAATCCCCTTTTTTCTAACCTTTGCCCCATAAAACCCGCTCCAAAAACGCCTGTTCTCATTAAGACTTCCTCAAGCAGCCCAGACATACCGAGCCCACCGAATTCAGCGCAGCCAATAAGAAAAAATTACTGCTGCTTAATCAAATCCAACAAATCTGCGGCCGACATCTTAGAACTTGCGTCCGTACCCTCCAACAGCGAATCCGCCAAATCGCGTTTATCCTCGTGCAACTTGATGATTTTTTCCTCAATCGTATCTTCCGTAATCAAGCGATAAACCGTGACCGGGCGTTTTTGACCCAAACGGTGGGCGCGGTCAGAAGCCTGATCCTCTACGGCGGGATTCCACCAAGGATCCATGTGAATCACATAGTCCGCAGCCGTCAAATTCAAGCCCGTTCCACCCGCTTTTAAGCTAATCAAAAACAGATCGCCTTGCCCTGCTTGAAACGCATCAATGCGGTCTTGGCGCTTGGCCGAGGGCGTTTGTCCGTCCAAATACTGGTAGCGAATACCTTGGCGCTGCACATATTCTTCGATCAACTTCAAGTGGCCAACAAACTGGCTAAAAATAAGCGCTTTATGGCCATTGGCAATCAACTCTTCCACGATTTCTCCAAACAAAATCAGCTTCGAACTCTGCAAATTAGTATTCGGATCAACCAATTTAGGATTACAACAAGCGCGGCGCAAGCGCATGATTTGCGCCAATACCTTGAGATGTTGCGTGCCCCCTGATGCTTCAGGATCGCGTTCTAAGCTCTCCACGGCCGTTCGGCGCAACGCCTCATAAAACGCCTGTTCAGGTGGAGATAGATTGACACTCAAGACAATTTCAGTCTTTTCGGGCAACTCTTTAAGCACATCCCGTTTGTGGCGACGTAGAATAAAGGGGCGAATAAGCGCCTGTAACTGTTCTTGGGTGACGCGGTCGCGATCTTTTTCTATAGGAATAGCAAACCGTTCGCGAAAAGCGCGCAAGCTACCCAACAAACCTGGATTGATAAAGCGGAATAAATTCCACAACTCTCCCAAGTGGTTCTCAATAGGCGTGCCCGTCGTAATAATCTTGAAATTACCGCGCAACTTCATCGCTGCCTGCGAGCGCTTAGCACTACTATTCTTAATCGCCTGTGCTTCGTCCAATACAATCGTTTCAAAGGTACACGTGGAAAACAAGTCGCTCTCGGTTTGCAATAGGCCATAGGTCGTAATAATGACCTGATAAGGGCCAGCGGTTTCGATGCTTTGGCGGCGATCACTTTCGCTAAACAAAATCGTGCTCAAATCGGGCGAAAACTTTTCGATCTCCTTCACCCAGTTGCGGCAAACCGAAGCAGGGGCGACCACCAAACTCGGGCCTTTGTCGCTGCGACTCAAAATAACCGCTAACGCCTGAATGGTTTTTCCCAAGCCCATGTCATCTGCCAAGCAAGCACCTACTCCCCAAGCCGCCAATTTAGACAACCACTGATAGCCTTCAATTTGGTAACTGCGAAGGGTAGCTTGCAAATTATTGGGCACCTCAAAACTCTGCTGATCAATAGCCTGTAGTTTTTTAGTATGTTCTTTCCAAGAATCGTCAATCTCGGCGCTGGGCATATCAGCCAGCAATTCATCCAAGGCAAAACTTGCCAAAGGGTGTATTTTTCCGTCTTCGTCGGTGTATTTATAAATACCGTCTAAGCGCTTTTTCAATTGGGCACTCAAGGCCAAGAACTGGCCGTCGTCTAGCTCAATAAACTCTGACTGTTGGGTTTGCATTTTGACTAACAAGTCGCGCATATCCAAGACCAAGTGTTCATTGACTTGCAAGGTGCCCGCAATACCAAACCAATCGCTCTCGCGCTGAATAGACAGCTGCAAGCTATCAGCGTCAATTTGCCGCTTGATGCGCAATTGTTCACCTTTGGGCCATTCAATGACCAACTGGTTTTCAATTTTAAACGGTTCTAATTCTTGTAGTAATTTGAGGCAACTGTGTGGATTATCTAAACGCCACAACTGGTTGTCATTGTCCACCTCTCGTAAGCTGCTGCACGCTTTTAAGACGGCCTTATAAGTTTGAACTTCTGCCTCTAAATCGCGCTTAGTTTGCGTGCGAACATTGTCGACAAGACCAACCACTCGCGCCGAGCCTTTGCCCGGCTTAAAGTAAGGGGCTGATTCTCGAAACGGCTTCACAAAAAATTCTACATGGAAACCATCGCCTACAGGCAATAAATGTACATACAAGCGGCTGTCGGGATCTACACTCGGAATACTATCATTTTGAAATTCCAAGTCCGATTGTAGCGGCATGATGCGGGACAAGCCAATTAAGGTGCGTTCCAGTTGTGCCTTCCCCTTAAAAGGAATGTGCAACCCTTGGGCACTCAATACCTGCGCCAGTTCCACTTGTTGGTCATTGACCTCTATCAGTTGGTACCGCGTTGGTGTTTCCTTAATAATATAACACCCCTCGCGCTGAATCGCAATGGAAGGGCGAATGTCGTAACCCTCGTCAGTTTCGCGAACTACCAACTCCACACTGCCTTGGCGCAACTCGCAAGCTACCTCGGGCGATTTGTGCAAAAATAGCAGCGGGTGGGCAATCAGCGTGCGAAACGTCTTAGTCGGGTTGTAAAACCCATAATTATTGTTGGTAGGGTAGTGCTCAGGGGTTTTTGACAGCGTATTGATGATGCGCCAATCGTGTGGAGTGGCTTCCAATACAGCCCCTTCGAGCAATTTATCATAGGGAGCATTACGGCCTTTCGACCACGTTCCGTTTTTATTGACGCGTTGAATTTTGGGTTGGATGATTTCTCGTTCAAAATCGACCAACCAAATCAAGCGGCTTTGTTGATTGTTACTAATAATAGTGCCGCTGCCGTTGAGGCTAGCCAAGGCTTGCAACGCGACTTCCCATTCTTCTTGGATACCGACTACATCAAGGAGCGTTGGCAAATCACCGACAATGGCACGCAGCTCTTCCGCTTTGGTAGCGTAGAATTCCTTGCGGACTTTGGATTGCTCTTGCATCAAAACCGCGACATTGTAAGCCACCCAATAATAGCCATTTTTGATGGCTTTATGTTGTAACGTCAGGGCGTAATTCTCCCAGTTGGGCGCGTAGGTTTGCGTCCAGTGTTGAGCATACAAATAGAGTAAGCCATGCAAGTCGTAATACAAATATTCTTGTTCAAACAACGCTTCGGCGCGTTCATTCTGCTGTTGCAAATGCTCTACTACACTGCCCAAATACAAGTAGACATTGCTCACAGTTCTAGACAACACATCTTTAAAAAACTGCTTGATGAGGGGAATGTGCTTGGTATTGTGGTCTTTGAGCAAGGCCAAAATATAAATAACGCCGTGGTAATCCTTGAAATAGGATTTGAGCGATTTTTCTTTTTTACGGTATAATTTGAGGGCGCGTTCATAGCGATTGAGCGCTTTGACATTGTACCCTTGAGCAAAGTACAACCACCCCTTGAATTGTAGCGCAGGTACGGAATCTTTATCACTCCAAATTTTTTGAACAATCTGCCAATCGCCACGCAAGAGGGCATGTAAGCTGACATAGTAATGCACCAACTCCAGTTCCTCACTGTTGAGGCTGTTGGCAATACTTTGAATGTTGTCCAATGGAATCTGCACATCTTTGAGCGACAAAATCATATCGCCCAATTGAGATTTATAAAACTCAAACTGAAATTCGGGCGAGAGCTGTGGAATATTTTGCACCCCATAGCGCTCCACGAACAACTGCTTGTACAGGGTGTCGAGGTAAAAAGTGCGGCCTTCTTTTAATAGAGCGATGGCCTTGGCAAACATCTTATAGTCGTTGGTATAAAGCGCAAAAGACGCATCGCGAAACAACTGCTGGGGCTGTCGGCGCGCTTGCACATTCTCCTTGATGCCCGGCATTAATTGGAGAATGGCCTTGCGCCAAGTCGCCAAACGGCGGTCGGCAATGGCTTTTTGTACCACCAAGTGGTAGGCCGAGGGATGGATTTGGTATTGCTGATCCAAGGTCTTTTTGACCAAGTTTTGTTGGCGCAGTAGCTCTAGCGTTTGCCCCAAGCTGATGGCGTTATAAGGTTGTTTGTTGGCGGCTTTCAATTTCGCTTTCGCGGAAAG
Organism: uncultured Saprospiraceae bacterium; assembly: GCA_963837355.1. Classification (GTDB taxonomy): domain Bacteria; phylum Bacteroidota; class Bacteroidia; order Chitinophagales; family Saprospiraceae; genus Aureispira. The sequence goes on from CAWIMY010000007.1 coordinate 485,833, forward strand.
TTGCAACAACTTGGCCTTAAGTTCAGGACCATCCACCAGCGCCAATAATTTCAGCAGGTCTTTTTGGGGCGTGCTAAGGATTTGGTACGCTTTTGAAATGTCTTGTACATTGATAATCATAAGGCACTAGCTTTCTCTTAGAATAATGTTGTCCAACAAACGCACCCCGTCAATTCGAACGGTGGTGCAGGCCGTTGCAATTGGTGCTTGCTCAAAAGCCGTGATGGGCTCTAAGGTATCACCATTTATAATAGTAAAATAATCGGCTTGTAACTTGTGCGCTTGCAAAAAAGCGAGTGCCTGTTGCTGCACGGCAGCTAAAGACTGCTGTTGCGCTTGGGCTTGTGCCTCAAAAAGCATCTGAGAAATCAACGCCGCTTGTTGCCGTCCCGCTGCGCTCAAGCGCACATTTCTAGAACTCATCGCCAAGCCATCGGCCTCCCGTACAATAGGAACCCGTACCAACTGAATGGGCGAGTCGAGTAAGCGGAGTAAATGCTTGATAATTGTAAATTGCTGGTAGTCTTTTTGTCCCATAAATAAGGCATCGGGCTGGACAATCGCCAACAAGCGATACACTACCTGAACAACACCTGCAAAGTGTCCAGGCCGCTCGGCTCCCTCCATCGTCAAATCTAAGCCCTCCAAATCAAAGACAGGCGTTTGCCAGTTGTCAGGGTAAACCTCTTCTACACTTGGCAAAAACAACACCGAACAACCAGCGCGCTCTAGTTGCTCAATATCGTGGGCAATTGGACGCGGATAGCGCGCTAAATCTTGCGGATCGCCAAACTGAGTAGGATTCACAAAAATAGAACAGACGACAAAGTCGCTTTGCTCCAACGCATGTTGTACCAAACTCAAATGTCCCCGATGCAACGCGCCCATCGTAGGAACAAACCCCAGGCGTTGGCCCTGCGCTTGCAAGGTTTGTAAGTGTTGCTGTAAGGCTGGAACAGTTTTAAAAATGTACATAAAAGAGGACAGAAATGATGAAACGGAGAAACTAGAAAACGACACAAAAAACAACGTTCTCCTTCGAAACAACCTACCCTGAGCCTCTTTTAACAGCAAAAGTCTATTAGCAAGGTTATAAGAAATAGGTTTAATACGGCAAATTGGTATTTTTTTCGTAAATTTGCAAATCGGGATAGCGTTCTTTTTAATCGTTCTCCCAAAAGATTTTTTCATTAAATTTTAGAACGAGTAGTTTTATGGCCGATAAGAAAAGAATATTGATAGTGACGCAAGAGATGAAACCATACACACTACTTTCTCAAATGTCAGAAGTAGTACGGGAGTATTCTCAATACATTCAAGAAAGTGGCGTAGAAGTACGCATTTTGATGCCTAGATTTGGAACTATCAATGAAAGAAGACACCGCCTACATGAGGTGGTTCGTTTGTCTGGCATGAACATCAATGTTGACGACGACGATTATCCGCTAATCATTAAAGTAGCCTCCTTACCAGGTACCCGCATGCAAGTCTATTTCTTAGATAATGAAGATTTCTTTAAGCGCAAGCAAATGTTTGAAACGGCGGATAAAGTGTTTTTCGAAGATAACTTGGACCGCACGCTATTTTTCTGCAAAGGGGTAGTCGAAACGGTGAAGAAATTTGGTTGGGCTCCCGACATCGTTCATGCCCACGGTTGGATGACGAGCCTGTTGCCTGCGCTCTTAAAAACTACTTATCGTAACGAGCCTATTTTTCAAAATGCACAAATTGTGTACTCTGCATACAACTGTGACAAAGCCAATGCCTCGTTTGCAAAAGACTTTGAAGCAAAAGCAGCGGCCAATGGCTTAAGCGAAATTTGTTCTGCGTATTTTGATGGAACAAGTGTCGATCTCCATGCTGGAGCCGCTAAGTTCTCCGAAGGAACTATTATTGGAGAAGAGGGGGTGTCTAGTGACAACATCACTGGCCCTTGCTTACCTTATCAAGCCGAATTGTCTAACCGCTACTTAGAATTCTACGAAGAACTACTAAGCGCGACAGAAGAAAACGTATAAAACTACGCCTTTTACTAAGGTGCTTTATAGAGGGCTGTGGTAGACCAACAGCCCTCTATAAAACTTAAGTGGAGAACGTTAAAAATATCGGAAAGAACCAACGCTCCGTAAACGACAAGCGTTATACCTAACAACACTATCCTTGGACGCTTTCCATATTTTGTACCTTACAAATTCTAACACAAACAATGAAGTATATTTCTAGATCCCTACTGTACACCCTTTGGTCAGTAGGGCTATTTTCTGCCATGAGTTGTAGTAAGTCCAGTGAATTAGGACTTTCGTTGGTAGAACAAGAGCCGTCCGATATTATTTTTACGGATACCACTATGATTATCGCTACGACTGTAGAGGCGCAACCTTCCATTACCTCGGATCGAACCAGTATGACTTGTGGTTCTTACAATGATGCGAACTGGGGCGAGGTGCGTTCTTCCGTTTACATGAATTTTAGATTGAGAAATACAGGGGCAGCTTTTCCCAATAGCACACTGGATTCTGTGGTCTTAACTCTGTCTTATGAAAGCTTTGGCCACCATGGAGAGTTGATTAACGAAAAACCAACCAGCACTACTCAGGTATGGGAAGTGGCAAGAATGACCGAAGGTATACAGGATGGTACGGATTACGAGTCTGATGAGACATTCAACACAGAACCTGCTTTGTTGAAAAGTAACTTTATGTTTCGACCCAATGATACGGCTACGGTAACCGTAGATGGTGTAGAGTTAGCGCCTCATATTCGCATTCGGTTAGACGATCAAGCGGGGATTGATTTGGGTAATATGTTGCTCAATCCGCAAGGAGCGGCGGCTAATATTTACGCCAGTAATACCGATTTTAAAGAGTGGTTTAAGGGCTTGCACATTCGCCCTGCAGCGAATAACCCTAGTACTGGGAGCCTTATCCGCTTAGGATCTAAGGATGCCCTGACCAAATTAACGGTTTATTATACGGACAACTCTACGGGAACCCCACAGGCCAAGGCTTTTGATTTTTTGACAAATGAAGATGCCGAGGTATTTACTTCTTTCGAACATACGCATCCTGTTGAACTTACGGACAATTTACCAACCGATACCATCGTTTATATTCAAGGACTCGACGGTTTGCACACCAAGGTGAGCTTTCCAACGCTTAGCTCTTTGGGGCGCGTAGTAATTAATCGAGCAGAGTTGGTCTTCACGTTAGTGGATACAGGGACTATGCAACATCCCAACCCCGTCCAAATCGTTGCCAAAGTAAAAGATAGTGGAGGCAACCTATTGTTGATCGATGACATTGCCAGTTCTATTGTCAATACAGGAACTTACTTGTTGTTTGGTGGAGCGATTCAGTTAGAAGACGACGGAAGCTTTACCTATAGAATGACGTTGTCGGAAGAATTACAAGCAATGGTCGATGGCAATCGTTCAGAATCGGCTATTTATTTATCGGTACCGTTTGCTTTAGATGCTGAACGGGTAGAGTTGTACAATGAAAAGGGGAGCGCTCCTGTTAAATTATTTTTGACGTACACGCGCTACTAATACGTCCAACTCTGTTGGCTAGTTGAAGAGTTATTTTACTAACTTCTATGAGATTATATCTGACAGTAAGGAACGGCTACGTCCCTTGCTGTCAAACTATTTTTTGTCTATCGGGTTATACTTATCAATCCCGTCCATCCTAACTACGAAATTATGTGTGGAATTGTCGCTTATATCGGTCCTAGAGACGCTTACAATATTCTTATCAAAGGCCTCCAACGGTTGGAATACCGAGGCTATGACAGTGCAGGAATCGCTCTGTTGCAAGAGGACAATAACTTAACCGTCTATAAAAAGAAAGGTAAAGTTAAAGATTTGATCAAGCACACCAAAGGAAAAGATGTTTCGGGAACAATAGGCATGGGACACACGCGCTGGGCTACCCACGGCGAACCCAATGATGTGAATGCTCACCCACATTTCTCAGGAAATGGGCGGTTGTCTATTATCCACAATGGAATTATTGAAAACTACGAGGCGTTAAAAACCGCACTTGTTAAAGAAGGACACACCTTTATTTCCGATACAGATACGGAAATTTTGATACATCTGATTGAAGCGATTCAAGAGCGCGATCAAGTCGCCTTGGACGAAGCGGTTCGAGTTGCCTTAACGAAAGTAGTGGGTGCCTACGCCATTGTTGTCTTGAGTCAAGAGGAGCCCAACCGTATTGTTGCCGCTCGCAAAGGCAGTCCTTTAGTAGTGGGCATCGGAGAGCAAGAGTTTTTCTTGGCTTCAGATGCTTCTCCTATTGTAGAATACACGAAGAATGTAGTTTACATCAAAGAAGAGGAAATCGTAACCCTAGACCGCTCTGGCGAATTGCACTTGAAAACTATTGACAATCAAGTCAAAACGCCTTTCATTGAGAAATTGGATATGGAAATCGAAGCCATCGAAAAAGGCGGCTACGAACATTATATGCTCAAAGAAATTCACCAACAACCCACAACAATGGCCGATGCGATGCGCGGCCGTCTCAACGTCAAAAAAGGCTTGATTACCTTGGGGGGCGTGATAGAATTTGAGAACCGTTTTAAACAAGCCGACCGCCTTATTATTGTGGCCTGTGGTACGTCTTGGATTGCAGGGTTGATTGGAGAGTATTTGTTTGAAGACTTGGCTCGTATCCCTACTGAAGTAGAATATGCGTCAGAATTCCGTTACCGCAATCCTATTATTAATAACAAGGACATAGTAATCGCTATTTCGCAATCGGGAGAAACCGCCGATACCTTGGCAGCTTTGGATTTGGCCAACGAAAAAGAAGCTCTAACGTATGGAATTTGCAACGTTGTTGGTTCTTCTATTGCGCGGGTAACGCGGGCAGGATCCTACATCCATGCAGGGCCAGAAATTGGAGTCGCCTCTACAAAAGCCTTTACAGGTCAAGTCACGTTGCTGACGTTGATGGCTTTACAGTTGGCTAATAATAGAGGAACCATTTCTCAATCCTATTACTTTCAATTGCTCAACGAATTGGATACCTTGCCTGCCAAGTTGAAAAAAGTAGTGGAGCAAGACAGCAAAATTAAATACATTGCCCAATTGTGGAAAGATGCGGAGAACGCGCTCTACTTGGGACGGGGCTACAATTTTCCAATTGCCTTGGAAGGCGCTCTTAAACTGAAAGAAATTTCGTATATTCACGCAGAAGGTTACCCCGCTGCTGAAATGAAGCACGGTCGCTATCGCCTTGATTGACGAGAATATGCCCGTTGTTATTATTGCAACAAGTGGCAGTACCCGCGAAAAAATCATCAGTAACATCCAAGAAGTCAAAGCGCGCAAAGGCAAGGTTTTGGCCATTATTACCGAAGGCGACGAGCAAATCCGCGCCCTTGCTGACCACGTTATCGAAATACCAGAAACAGCGGAACCCTTGGTTCCCTTGCTCTCCGTTATACCCTTACAATTGTTGGCCTATCACATCGCCGTTTTGCGCGGGTGCAACGTAGACCAACCCCGCAACTTAGCCAAATCGGTTACCGTAGAATAAGTTGGCGCTAAAAAAAAGAAGTACAATCTAACTAACTATATGAACGACGAGATCACAAACAACGCCAAACGTATGGCGCCTTACAATACACAGAAAGATCAATTGTCAATCCGTGAATACGGACGCAATACTCAAAATTTAATCAACCACGCCAAGACAATTGAGGATCCAGAAGAACGCCAAGCCTATATTGAGGAAATTGTGCGCCTTATTATGTCTATGCACCCACATACGCGAAACGTAGATGACTACGAACTCAAAGTATGGTCGCACGTCTTAAAAATGGCGGACTACGAATTGGAGGTCGAAGAGCCTGATAACTTGCCTGATGCCCGCAAACGTCGCCATCCTGATAAGGTCAATTATCCTGTCTCTACGCGCCGCTTGCGCCACTACGGCTCTAATGTGCGTACGATGATCGAAAAGGCCAAAGGCATGGAAGATCCTGACCAACAAAAGGCTTATATTGAGGTCATTGGTGCCTACATGAAAATGTCTTACAAAGCTTGGAATCGCGAGAGTGTACAGGACGATATCATCTATGATGAATTTGCCAAACTCTCTAAAGGAGAATTGCTCATCCCTCCAGGGACGAACTTGGATTCTCTCATTTCTCCCAAGAAGAAAAAGACAGGTGGGAATAGTGGTTCTAGTACCAATACGTCTACGACGAGTGTTCGCAGCAAGCGCAGCCAAAAAGGAACCTCTAAGCCAAAGAGGAAAACGAATAAGCGCAGTAACCAGAAAAATACCCGTAGTAAAAAACGCTAGGGGAGTACCAATATACGTTTTGTTAATAGCCCTTCCGATTCTTTTGGAAGGGCTTTTTCTTTGGGTAGTTTGTCAATGCAGCCGCTCTTGTCTACCACAAAATAGTCCAAACAATGAAAAAAAACCTCTCCCCAGCCCAACAAATTCAGTTTAAGCGTCAAGCGCTGGCTTGGGGGCAAGCTCAAGGATTGCCTTGCTGCTGCCTCGACAGCAACCAGCACTCCGAGGATGCCTACGGACGCTATGCCTTTATGTTGGCAGTCGGTGCCGAGCGGCAATTGGAATTGAGGGAAACCGACTACGCTTTTGAACACTTGCGAGCGTTTGCAGAGGCAGAGAACGATTGGCTGTTTGGGTATTTGAGTTATGAATTGAAAAATGCGGTAGAGGACTTGGTATCAGCAAATAACGCCACCCAACAATTTCCCGTCCTGCACTTTTTTTCGCCTAGCTATTTGTTGCTGTTGGACAATAATGGGCAAGTGGCGATACATTCTAAAAAAGAATCAACAGAAGTACTTTGGCAAGCCATTCAAGCACAAATAATACCCAGTTCGCCTACTTGGCAAGCCATTGATTTGACCCCTCGCTTATCTAAAACCGCGTACTTAGAAACGATCCACGCCATTCAAGAACACATTGCAGCAGGTGACGTATACGAGCTCAATTTTTGTCAAGAATTTTATGCAGAGAACTGCGACTTATCACCGCAAGCTACTTTTGAGCGGTTGAACAGCTTGGCGCAAACGCCTTTTGCCGCGTATTATCAGCAGACTCAATACCATTTGCTGTGCGGTAGTCCTGAACGCTATTTGTGCAAACGTGGGCAGCAACTTATTGCCCAGCCTATCAAAGGCACGATTCACCGAGGGGCAACACCCGAAGAAGATGCCGCGCTGCGCCAACAGTTGCGCCACAGCGCCAAAGACCAAGCAGAGAATGTAATGATTGTGGATTTGATGCGCAACGATTTGACGAAAGTTAGCGAGACGGGCAGTATTCAAGTGCCAGAGTTGTTTGGGATTTATAGTTTTGAACGGGTCTCTCAAATGATTTCGACGGTCACTAGTCAGTTACAAGAAGGGCAGCACTGGACCGATGCGTTGCGGGCTACTTTTCCTATTGGCTCCATGACAGGCGCGCCCAAAGTCAGCAGTTTGCAGTTGATTGAGCAGTACGAAACTACCCAGCGCGGACTCTATGCGGGAGCGGTGGGTTATGTAACGCCTGAGGGCGATTTTGATTTTAATGTAGTGATTCGCTCCTTGCTGTACGATGCCGAGCGGCGGTATCTTTCTTGCCATGTAGGCGGCGCGATTGTATACGATTCAGATCCTGAGGCAGAGTATGCCGAGTGTTTGTTGAAGGCGCAAACCGTACTCGCTGCTCTAGGTGGACGCTTGCTATAAGAGTTGATAGGGGAGTTTTTGAGGGGAGTTTTACTCCAACAATGTTTTCAAAATTTGCTGCTGCATGCGCCCAGCTGCCGAGGAATAGCGCCAATTATTACTTTCCAAGACCGTCACATATTCTTGAAAAATACGCCCAATACGCGAGTCGGGATAGTTGTTGGTAATAAACAAATAAGCCTTTTGGTATCCCTCCCTCAAAACACTGGTTTCGTTGTCAAAAGCAGGTACTTTAGGGCTGCCCTCTAGCAAAATATGGAGCTGCTGGCTCAAACGGCGCTTGCCCTCGCTTTGCCATTGAAAATCGGGGTAGGTGGCGACAAAATAGTTCCATGCCAAGACCCAGCGTGCCAATTCCTTGGGGGGAATGGTCAGTTGTTCTTCTTGCCACCAAAAGTTGGGTTCCTCTAGTTGGTATTGATTCATAAAGGCCCGCATCGGCGTAGACATTTCCCGATAGAACACCCGATAGAGAAAATCCACATCTTCTACGATGATAACCTGCCCATTGCGCAAGCCAAAGTTAAACCCATTATTACTCAAGCGTGCCGTAAAGGCATCGCGTTGCATATAAACACGCTGGTAGCGCTGGATTTCGGTTTTTAGATCTTGATAACTAGACAAAGGTTGACGTTGTAAATTCTTCAAAATCTGATTGTAAAGCTTTCTAAATTCCGTGTAAGCGGCATCGTGGGTGCGGGTATTGTACCGATCAACGAACAGATTTTTGTAGCGAGAGAGGGCTAGTCCTACACTATTAACGTCCTCTTTGTTGAGTCCTTGTAGGTAGTTTCTGTATTGCTCAATTAAGCGGGTATTGACGATTTGTTGGGCTTCTTCTTTGAGGGCAGGTTGCTGCTGGTTTTGCTCCTCGGTTGCCGCTTCTAGCAGTGCCGCCGTTTCTTTTTTGGTAATCATTTTTTTGTTGGCGGGCTCGTCCAAGAATTCTACAAAAGCAGAATAAACCCAGCCTTCTTGCTCGTCAGGGGTAGCAATCTTATACCAATTGTTGTGGTATTCTTCTTGGTTATAAATAATGGCGGTGGTGAAATTCGTCGTGTCGTATAAGTATTCTACCAAACTGCCCTCTTGTAGAATGTTAATGACAGCCCCTTCTAAGTCAGGTGTTTGACGAATACGCAAACGGCGCGTTTTAGTCCGCATAAAAAGACGAGGAAGGGGCTCCACTAGCGTGGTATCAGTGGTTGCAACTGAAGGTTGGGTGGGCGACTCTTGGCAGGCGCTTAAGTGGAGCAACAAGAAAAGAGGCAAACCAGTAAAAAAGAAAAAACGCATACGGTAGTTTTGTGGAGTGTGTGGGACAAAGGTACAAACTTAGATTAAAAAACGCCCTCCTATTAGGAGGGCAAGATAAAAGGCTCGACGCACAATTCCTTCTTTAAGATGCCTTAAAAGACCATTCTAGTTATAATACGGTCGAAAAAGTAGCGTAATAGGTCATTGGACAACCACGATTCGTTTCAGCGATTTCTCCTCCTTAGAAAAATTATTAGTCAACGTATAAAAATTCCTTGCAAAACTAAGCTGAATATCGTAACTTGTCAACGTACCAGTATCTTTTTTCGGACGCCGTGTAACGGTGCTAACAACAGCTAACTTATGTCTTTCAAAAATCCACTGACCATTCCCAAACTCAAAATGGTGAAGCCTCAAATGTACATCAAGACATTGACGGCTATTCTAAAAACGAAATTCAAAGACGGCGAAACTGTACCTTTCTCGTTGATTTTAAACCATATCTACAATGGATTTGACGAAAGTAAAAGCGAAAAGTTGCCGTTTTTCTTGTTGGGAGATCCTAGAGATGGCGAAACCAACTGGAAAAAATTCAGAGAAACACTGATCGACAACAACAAGAAGCAGAAAGAATTTATGTTGGTGGGTACCTGTACCCGTCAAGGCGATACGCTTGTATTGGACATCAACAAAAGTAAAGGGGTCAATAAGTTGCCCAAGAAAACCAAAACGCGCTTGGAAGCGCTGTTGAAAAAAATCAATAAGAACCTAACCATTAGTACAACAGGTGGAAGCGCTGATACCAGCGACGAAAACGAAGAAACCGACACAACAACAGGAGCCGACGCGGCTGCCGCAGTAGGAGCAGGTGCTGTAAGTGGTGGAAAGGAAGACAATAAAACAAATACAAAAGAAGACCGCAAAAGCGCCAAAAAAGACGCCGCTGTCAAAGAATTTAAAGAAGAAGGTCAAAAAGATGCCAAGGAACTCAGCGAATACTTCACCAAGTTACGGGAGTTGTTTCAAGGCAAGTTGAAAAAAGTAGCTAAGAATGTAGAGAAAGGAGCTACTACGCGCAACGACATCAAGGACATCAAAGAGATTAACAAGGTCTATTCTAGTGCCATGAAAGTGTACAGAAAAACCTCTAAGCAGGTTAAAAAGACATTTGAAAAGGCTTACAAAGAGCTCGAAGCAGGTAAAGAAACCTTGTACAAATTGTCTCTAGCCACAAAGCAGAAAAGAAAAAGCTTGGCCGATCTAGCGGCGGATAACTATTACCAACAGCGAGAAGGCCGTGCAGCGACCAAAGAAGAGGTCAACGCCATTCAAACATTGCTCAAAGAAACCTTGACCAACAACCGCAAAAACTTGCGTGCTCCTCAAGAAAAAGTATTAAAAGCCTTTTCTTTTGTACTCAAGCGTGTAGGCGTAGACAACTTCAACGTAGCCTATGTAGAAGAGGCGGTAGAGAAGAGCATTTTGGCGGCGTAGCAAGCACAAGACTACAAGAAAATAGAGCACAAGCCCATCGAGCAAAATCGAGCTGGGCAGCCACAAAAAAAGCGTTCCGATATTATCGGAACGCTTTTTTTGTTGTTTAACAACAAGAAGTATTTATGCTACCACTGTTTTGGCTTCTCGCAATACCAATTGATCGCGGCCTGGGCCAACGGAAATGATAGAAAAAGGAACTCCTAAAGCCTCTTCCATTTCTTGCACATACTGTTGTAGTGGAGCAGGGAAGTCGGCAAACTGACGCGCTTTAGTGGTGTCAGTTTGCCACCCTGGGTAAGTTTTGTAAACGGGCGTAGGGCAGTTATTAGAGAGATCGTAAGGCAATTCGTTGGTTTCACCTTCGTCCGTTTGGTAAGCCGTGGCGGCACACAGTTCGTCAAATTGGTCTAAGACATCTACTTTTGTCATCACCAATTGGGTAACGCCATTGAGCATAATGGTATACTGTAATTGGGGCAAGTCGATCCAACCACAGCGTCTTGGTCGACCTGTTGTCGCGCCAAATTCTCCTCCTGCTTTGCGGATTCTCTCACCGACTTCGTTGTGTAGTTCAGTAGGGAAGGGCCACCGCCAACGCGGGTACAATAGACCTTGGTAATGCCGATTACTTCGCCAATTTTTTGGGGAGCAATACCCAAGCCATTGCAAACACCTGCCGTAATGGTGCTAGAGGAAGTGACAAAAGGATAAGTGCCATAGTCAATATCAAGCATAGAACCTTGGGCACCCTCCGCCAAGATTTTTTTACCTGCTTTGAGGGCGTTGTTGATGAAGTAAGCTGAGTTGACAAATTTCAATTTGCGCAAGCGTTCTATGGAGACCATCCAAGTTGCTTCTTCCCCTGCTAGATCAAATTCTACAGTAGGATAAGCGGTAGCCATCTGCAAGTGCGTGGCTTTCAATTTCTCATAGCGGGTCTGGAAATCACTAGCAAAAATATCGCCGATACGCAAGCCTTGGCGGGCAATTTTATCGGTATAGGTAGGGCCAATGCCTTTGAGGGTAGAGCCAATTTTGTCGTCGCCTTTGGCGGCTTCCATTACGGCATCCAAAAATCGGTGCGAAGGCAAAATTAAGTGGGCTTTGCGCGCAATGTATAAGCGGCTCAAAAATTCTATGCCTGAGCTAGACAATTGGTCGATTTCTCGACAGAGGATTGTCGGATCAATTACAACACCATTTCCGATCAAGTTGTCCACATTGGGACGAAAAATACCCGAAGGAATGGTGTGCAATACATATTTTTTGTCCTTTAAGTAGAGGGTATGCCCTGCATTGGGGCCCCCTTGAAAACGCGCTACCAAGTCGTACTTAGCCGCAAGATAATCGACAATTTTACCTTTTCCTTCGTCTCCCCATTGCAAACCTAATAACACATCTACCATGTCTAATAGTGATTTTGATACTTTAATCAGTTAATATTTTTTTTCGTGTCAGATGCTCTGCTAGTTTTTAATAGAAGGCTTTATTTTTTGAGCATTCATAACATTTTGAGCAACACGAATTAACAGCTTCATTAAATCAAGATGCCGCAAAAATACAAAAACACAACTACAAGACCTTGTTAGTTGTGTTTTATTTATGACTTTTTGGAAACCTTCCTGTTGATTGGGAAGGTTCGCTGTAAGGTAGCGTAATGCTTGCTAACTATCCTTACTTTCTTTTTCAAAAGAATGCAGCGCCTCTTCTAAGTTATCATAGATACTAAAAGCAGAGTTTAGTCGAGTGATTAACAGTATTTTCTTGATGTTGTCAGACAGATTAGCAATGGCTACCTCGCCTCCAGCATTTCTAGAACGCGTTAAAATAGAAATCAAAAAAGTGAGCCCAATACTATTCATAAAGTCCATTTGATCTAAATCAACGATGAATTCTGTGCAACTAGCTTTAATTTTTTCTTCTACAGCCCGAATGATTTCTTGGTTGTCTAAAGGGTTTAAGAGATTGTCTACTTGTAAAATTTGCACGCCATTTTTCTCCAAAAAAGAATATGCCATTTGTTGTTGTTTTGGACGGAAGCCCTGAGTGTTTTGTGAAAGTAAGTAGTAGGACACTCAAAACTACCCGTCGTTACTGTGGGGTAAGGGATTAGCTTCAAAAAAAGTGCCTATTTTCGGTTCAGTTTCTCGCGTGCCTCTTTGCTGTACCCATAAAAGGTGAGGGAGTGGTGAGTAATTTCAAAGCCTAAAATATCGGAAACCATCTCTTTGATTTGTTGAATACGGGGATCACAAAATTCAAATACTTCTCCTGTTTCAATACAAACCGCATGGTCATGCTGCTTAGAGCCGTAGGATTTCTCGTACTGGGCTAAGTTTTTACCGAACTGGTGTTTGCGTACTAGATCGCAAGAAACCAAGAGTTCGAGCGTATTGTAAACGGTGGCTCGACTGACGCGGTAGTTTTGCGTTTTCATGTGAATGTACAATGCCTCCGCATCAAAATGATCATCGCGTTTGTAAATCTCTTCCAAGATAGCAAAGCGTTCAGGAGTTTTGCGCAAACCATTTTTCTCTAAATACTGAGAGAATATTTTGATAACCTCTTTTACGATTTTATTTTCTTTCTGATTACTAGCCATGATTGTTGTTTTGATAATCTACAGGAACCACAATAGTACCAACTCCTAATAAGCCACTTATTGCTGCCTTTATTACTGTAGACGGTTTTCTTTTTGCTACAATGATAGCAAAAGCCCTTCGAATTGACCGTTTTTGCCTGTTTTTGTTGCTTCTCGCTGAAAAGGTAGGACAAAATGGCGGTCAATTTACTGTGTTCTGGCGACGGTGTTAACTTGTTTCAAACGCTTTAGTGCCTGAATAAGTTCGTTCAGTTGATCTTTACTCTTAACAACCACTGTTACTTTTCCTTCAAAATGGCCTTCTTGGCCATTCATCGAAAAGCCGCGCATATTGATTTTGTGTTGTTGTGTGATGATATTGGAGATGTTTTGTACTACGCCCATATCGTCCATTCCTGTGATTAGCAATTCTGCAATAAAGGAGGTGTTAGAAGCATCCACCCACTCGGCGCGTTTGATGCGATAGCCATAGGTCGCTTGCAAAAATTCGGCATTGGCGCAAGTCGTGCGGTGTATTTTTAGACCGTGTTTGGAGGTGAGATAAGCAAAAATATCGTCTCCAAAAACAGGGTTGCAACAAGTGGCTAAGGAGTACGGATAGGTCGCGGCATCAACCCCATCAATCAACAACTTAGGCGTGCCTTTGATCTTACTGCGCGGACGCAAGGGAACCTTAGGTTTGATGGGACTGTTGACTTCTTTTTCCTCCGCACGCTCAGGATAGAGCAGGCCATTTTCAGATTTTAAGAGGCGAATATCGTTGAGGTTGTATTGCTCATCGTAGATGGCCGAATATAAGTCGAGGCGGTTCAAAGCGCCATAATATTTGACCAAGGTGTCTGTGTTTTCCTCCAAGTGTTCTGTTAATTTGAGCGCCTTGAGTTTGCGGTCGAGGATTTCTTTGCCCAAGGAACCCCATTTTAGTTTTTCTTCGCGCAAGGCTTGGCGAATTTTAGAACGCGCTTTTCCTGTCTGTACAATTTTGAGCCAATGCTCGGTTGGTTTTTGAGTAGAGCTGGTAATAATGTGCAACTGGTCGCCGTTTTTGAGCTCGTAGCTCAACGGAACAATGCGCTGCGCTACCTTTATAGATTTGCAATGATAACCGACTTCAGAATGAATATCAAAGGCAAAATCTAAGGCCGTTGCTCCTTTTGGGAAAAAGCGCATATCGCCTTGTGGTGTAAAGACATAGACTTCTTCGGCAAACAAACTGGATTTGAAATCATTTAAAAAATCAATCGCATCGTTGTCGGGATTTTCCAACATCTCCCGCGCTTTGGTCAACCAATTTTCGAAGGTGTTTTCCTGTTGTTTGATGCCTTTGTAGCGCCAGTGCGCAGCAAAACCGCGCTCGGCCACATCATCCATACGCTCTGTTCTAATCTGTACTTCTACAAAACGCCCTTGTGGCCCCATTACAGTAGTGTGCAAAGAGGCGTAGCCATTGGATTTAGACGTAGACAACCAGTCTTTGAGGCGCTCAATAACAGGCGTATAGTAATCGGTTATAATGGAATAGATGGACCAACAAACTGATTTTTCCGATTGGCCTGCGCCATCGCGTTTTTGCAAGGCTTCTTGCTCGGCTTTGCTCAAAGGCACATCAACAATGATTCGAATTGCAAAGAGGTCATAGATCTCTTCAAAATCTACTTGTTTGTTTTTTAGCTTCTTGCTAATAGAAGAAACCGATTTGGCGCGACCAAAAATCCGAAAGTCGTACTGTGGAATTTGCTCTTGAATGGCATTTCGAATCGGTTGTAAAAACTTTTCGATATAGGTTTCCCGCTCGTCCTTGGTGTCTTGTAATTTCTGCACAATAAAGCTATAATGATCGGGCTCTATTATTTTTAGACACAAATCCTCCATTTCGTTTTTAATGTTGTAAAAACCGAGGCGGTGGGCGAGGGGCGCATAAATAAACGTCGTTTCTGACGCAATTTTGAGCTGCTTGTGCTGTGGCATCGAGCCTAGCGTACGCATGTTGTGGAGGCGGTCGGCAATTTTGATCAACACCACCCGAACATCCTTGGAAATGGTCAAGAGAATTTTCTTAAAATTCTCCGCTTGCGGGCTTTCAATATCCTGTCCGCTAACATTGGCAATGCTGCTAAATTTGGTCAAGCCATCTACAATCGTAGCGATATTTTTCCCAAACTCGCGCTCTAAATCCTCCAAGGTCACCACGGTATCTTCGACCACATCGTGCAACAAGGCCGCAATAATGGAAGTAGGGCCAAGACCCAATTCTTGTCCACAAATTCGCGCGACTTCAATAGGGTGAAAAATATACAATTCGCCCGATTTGCGGCGCTGCTGGGAGTGCGCCACTCGCGCCAAGCTATACGCTTTATCCAAGCGCTCCTGTTGCTCGTCCTTGACGGGCGTACGAATGGAGTCGCACATGCGATGATAAGCGTCCAAAACCTGTTGGTCTTCTTCTTGGGTAACGGTTTCCTTAAAGGGAAATTCTATATTGAAAATGGTATCCATGTGGCTATTATCATTAAGTTCTCAAACGTCCCTTACTTATTTCCGAAAAGGCGAATATGAAAGTTAATTGTAATCTCAACATTCTCCAAATTTTAGACCTGTTTTTGTGCCACTTTAGAACTAACGAAAGTTGCTTGGAACGCCAAACCACAAAAGGGGCACCGTCTACCGCAGAAGGTACCCCCAAAAAGGTTGTTGTAAGGATTTATAGAATGCTTCCAGTTACTCTACAGGATCGTTTTTAGTGACAGGCAAGTTGGAGGCGGCCAATTCGCCTAGGGTTTCGTCTATCTCTGTCAAAATCCCTACTATTCTATCTGCTTCTTTGGCATCTGGATAGTAGCTTGCCAAAACCTCCCAGTCTTTGTCCTCCATATTCTGGAGCATCGCGGTCAGTTCTTCCTGTATAGTTTCCAAACCGATTAGTGCTTCAAAATTATCCGCTTTAGCTAAGGCCTGTTGCTGGAATTGGGCTTTCGATAAGTGCGGGGTACCCCGCACACCATCTCTCAGGCTATCAAGCAGGTCAATAAACGGTTTGCGGAATACCTCTGTACTTGCCAAGCGATCGAAGTGTTCGGCACTAGTTAAGGCGTAGAAGGTTAGCTGCTTGGAGGACTGCGGTGTACCCCAAGGGTATACAATTAGTAGAATAAATTAGATGCTTACGAAAAAAAGGGGTTGTTTTTGTAGACGCACTGATTAGAGCATTTCCAAAAAACAGTTAATTACAGGGAGTAAAACGTAGAGGTTATTTCAATAAGATAGATTGGAACCCCCAGCGCTTTAGGGCACTAATCGGGGGCTGTTTATTGGGGCTACCAAGAAGTAGCATAAGGTGATTTATTGTAAAATAGGAGACGAAAAGTCGCGGAGAATACCAATTAAAGTAGGATCATATAAGGATGGTCTAAAGGTATAAGGAGTAAACAGGGGCTGTTTTCCAGTAATAAAGTAGCACTACACTTGTCAAGAAAAGCAACAATTATCTTTTCTAAGGGGCTTATTATTAGAACAAAAAAAGTCGTAGTTTATTGTAGCCTTCCTTAAAAAAGAGCTGTTTTTTTTTGAAAAAATAAAAAAAGAAAGGAGTGGCATAAGTAATTGTGGAATAGTTAGTTAAATGATCATTAATAATAAAAAGTGACGTATTTTTTTGTATTTAAGTAGCTAGTTATGGGCTTATAAACAAGCCAAGCAGAGTAAGGTAACTAGAGCAGGTGGAATATTTGTTTGACACGAAAAGTAGCTTCGTGTTTTAGAGGAACAACAGAAAATATGCACGGCTAAATTTTTATTTTTGAGTTATAACTAAGCTTAACGACTGGTAAATCTTATCTTAGCGAAAAATTGTTTGTATTTAACTAATTTAGAGATGAATCGATTACTCCTACTTACCTGCTTCTTTGCACTCTGCTGTCTTAGCCAAGCACTTTGGGCGCAAGAGGCTCCCTTTGCCGAACCCGTTAAAAAATACAATTGTCTATTCAAAAATGTCAATGTCATCTCCGTAGAAGAAGGAGAGGTTTTTGAAAACCAAGATGTATTGGTAAAAGAGGGGATAATTACAGAAATAGGCCCTGCAAATACTTTGAACGACGCAGCGGCTATTGAAATTGATGGTAAGGGACAATTCCTTATGCCTGGCTTAGCCGATATGTATGTCAGTATACCTAAAGATAGCATTGAGCGACAGCGCTTGATGTTGCAACAATTATTGGCGGGCGTGACCTATGTACGCTCCATGCGCGGGCAGGCCAACCACATTACGCTACGCAAAGCTATCCAAGATGGCAAATATGTCGGCCCGATCTTTATTTGGCCTCTCAACCCATTAGCAAAAACTTGGAAATGACACCCCAAGAGGTGGAAGAGTTGGTCATACAATTCAAAGAAATGGGGTACGATGCAATCAAAGTATTGAGTGTATCAGATAAAACGACTTTTCGCGCTTTGGTCAAAGCCTCTAGGAAACACCGTTTACCGATGTTTGGGCATATTTCTCCCAATATCGGCTTATGGGCAACCTTAGATTGCAAGCGCTATCTTTCTATTGAGCACTTAGAAGGCTATTTTCGCCTCTTGAAAGAAGGCGAGCAAGCCATTATTGATGGAATTATAGAAACGTCTATTGCAGGGGTATACAATTGTGCTACATTGGATTTTTATACCGTCGGAACGCGTAGTTTGGAAACCTTAGAAGCACAAGCTGGCCTCGAGTATGCTACCGAAAAACAACTTAAAGAATGGCGCAATGTCTACAAACAACGTCAAAAAGGGAAGGACGAAGAAACCAGCGCTAGAGAATTAGCCAAGGCCTTGCACTACAAACGCATTCGCCTTAGCCTTATCAGAGCACTTTACGACAGTAACGCACCCCTGCTTGTAAGCCCCGATGCAACCAGCATCTTTTCTATGCCAGGCTTTTCGTTGTTGCGCGAATTAAAATTACACGAAGAAGCGGGTATTCCACGCGTAGATGTGCTGCGAATCGCTACTCAAAGCGCGGCTAAATTTGTCGGCGAAGACAAATACGGCGGGATCAAAAAAGGCCAAAAAGCCAACTTGCTCCTTTTGGGAGCCGACCCCCTACAAACGTTGAGTAACTTGTCACAAGTAAAAGGCGTGTATACCAATGGACAGTGGCACACCAAAGAAGCCTTAGAGGCGAAATTGAAAGCGCTACAATCTGTGGAGAAATAAAACACTGCTGCCAACGATCTTACACTATGCCATTTTTCGTTAATTTATACCCAACATTGGAAAGTGATCGGTATACTACAATCGAACATTTAGGCGGTTACTTTTCCTTATTAAAAGAGGAAAACGAGGTGCTGATAGCAGGCATTAAAGAAACAGCCAAAAAAGGGGTATACAATTGTGCGACCTTGGCTTATATTGCAATGTAGGAATAGAAGGGGTAGAAATCAACGAGGTGTTCGAGCGTTTTGAAAAGCGTTTTAAGCCATTCGTTGGGCGCAATTGCACCCAACGAATGGCTCGCTGACCATTAGCCACTTAGCGCTAGTTGTGCAGCAAGAAGTTTGGTTTGATATGCCTTTGATGTTCTGTTATCCGTTCGTTCAATTGAGCTCTACTAGTAAAAATAGATAAGCATATTTGAATAAGGGTAGAAAAGTCGCTAAATTTGGTGAAAGTAAACATCATTACCATAACATTCAATTAGAAGATAATGAATCTGCATGAATATCAAGCCAAAGAGTTATTAGAAAGCTATGGCGTACCTATCCAACGTGGGGTATTAGTCGAAGACATCAAAGACATTGACACAGCTTTTGAAGCACTCCAAGAAAGAACAGGCACAAAATGGGCCGTTGTTAAAGCGCAAATCCACGCAGGTGGTCGTGGTAAAGGTGGTGGGGTCAAATTGGCCAAAAACCAAGCCGAGCTAAAAGAACATGCAGGGAACATTTTGGGCATGATGCTCAAAACGCCCCAAACTCCTGGAGGCATGGACGGCGAAGGCAAATTGGTACGCAAGATCCTTATTACAGAAGATGTGTACTACCCCGACGCAGACGGCAACATGGATGTCAACGAGTTGTACTACTCAATTTTGATGGACAGAGAGCGCAAAGCTAACGTAATCGTTTATTCTACCGAAGGGGGAATGGACATTGAGAAAGTAGCGGAAGAAACGCCCCACTTATTGCACAAAGAATACATCCACCCTTTATTGGGTTTGCAAGCCTACCAAACGCGCAACATCGCGAACAACTTGGGTTTGACGGGTGCTGCTTTTAAAGCGATGACTAAATTTGTCAGTACTACCTACAAAGCTTTTGTAAGCGCTGATGCTTCCTTGTTGGAAATCAACCCTTGTCTAAAGACATCGGATAACAAAATCATCGCAGCGGATTCTAAAATTTCGTTGGATGACAACGCGTTGTACCGCCACCAAGACTTGGCAGATTTGCGTGATGTCCACGAAGAAGATCCCGCAGAAGTAGAAGCCAAAGAACACGGGTTGAGCTTTATCAAACTAGACGGAAACGTAGGCTGTATGGTCAACGGTGCTGGTTTGGCCATGTCTACCATGGATATTATCAAGTTGCACGGTGGCGAACCCGCTAACTTCTTGGACGTAGGAGGAACCGCCGATGCTGCCCGCGTAGAAACAGCTTTCCGTATTATCCTAAGAGACGAGAACGTAAAAGCGATTCTGATCAACATCTTTGGTGGTATCGTTCGTTGTGATCGCGTCGCCCAAGGAGTCGTTGATGCCTACAAAAATATGGGGAACATTGACGTGCCGATTATCGTGCGCTTACAAGGTACTAACGCTGACATTGCCAAGAAATTAATCGATGATTCAGGTCTAGATGTACAATCTGCCATCACCTTGCAAGAGGCTGCTGATAAAGTATCGGCTGTAATGAGCTAAGCGTTTTTTTAGTAAGAATATTTGGGCGCTATCCTTCGGGATAGCGCCCTTTTTTTATGGGCAAACATCTGTTACTAATGGCTAGATTGGAGTAGGATTTTCAAGAATTTTTAAGTAGAACGAGTGCCTGCGTACAAATAAATCTTACGATTGCTAAAAGGTGATTGCTAAGTTATGGATACCTACTGCAACAGTCAATCACTTCATTTCATTATCAATTGTTAGTAGTAGGTTTAAGCTACTTTTTTAGCTATAAACAAGGAAATAGAGGTGTAAATCTAAGCAGCATAGTTATGAAAATGGTGCTAGAAAAGAAACAATATTTTATGCTTAATGGGGCAACCGAATGCTAAGAAATGTCTAATTTTGTACTTGCTTTTTTGTTACCTTTCACCTATTTTTGTATAAAATAAGGTTGACGGCTAGACAAATTACCCCTCATTACATAGGCTATATTCTTCTTCTCACCGACAAACTGCAAAGCAGTGAGTTAGTGAGAAAATATTTCAATTTTCAGGCGTTTTAGATGTAGGTACATTGAATGTGGCTAAATTATTTGAAAATGTATTTAATTATTCATAGCTTTACACTAGTTGAAACTTTCAGTCACCCCCTTTAGATCGTTTAGTACTTTTATCACTACTAACTCCAAATCAGAATTTATCATGAAGATCAATATCAAGCTCAAAGACTTCCTAGACAAAGTTACCCTACAAAAAAACTTAGATACGCGCCTGAAGAAGCCCGTGCAGTTTCTAGCCAAGCAAGCGGGCACGCCTTTACCCTTCTGCTATGAAGCCGAATATTTTGAGGACGGCAGCGGCTTTATGAGTATAGGTGTGGCCAAGGAATTAACGGCTCATTTCAAGAAGCAACGCACCAAAGGCCAAGGCAAAGACGAGAGCGGTAAGCTTGTAAAGATTGACAAGAAGAAGGTGGCATATGGTCAAGTAACGCTAAACGAAGAAGGCGTTTATGAATTTTTGGTCGAAGGGGGCATGATGAAAAAGCCACAAGTCAAAGCGACGATTAAAAGCGTTGGCTTCTTGAAGAAGAACATCGGCGACAAGTTTGCGATTCTCACCAAAGCAGTGGAAGAAACCGCAGAAGAGCTGCCTCAAGAGGAAGCTGAACCAACTGCAACAACAGACGGAACTACTAACGAGACCGCAGAAACCGCCGAGAATACTACTGTTGAGAATACCGCCGATACGACGAAGGAAGATACAACTTCGGCTAAAAAGCGGGCGTTGCGCGATAAGAAGCGGGACAAGATAGCGGCAAATATGGACAGTTTGAGTGGTGCATTAGGGCGCGCGCCCGCAGAGAAAGTAAAAGCGAGCATTGCCAAATACCAAAGCGTGCTGGCCGATGTAAAAGCAGAAGCGAATGCGGATGGAGAAGTCGATGCGGAGGAGCAAGCCCAAATTGATGGGTTAGAACAGCAGTTGAGCGACTTGCAAGCGCACTTGGATCGGATAGGAGATGGGAAGATCAAGATGACGCCTAAGAACAGAGCGGCCGTACAAAATACGCTGGAGGAGGCCAAAGCTTATCTAGCAAAGGTAAAAGCAGAATTGGCAAACGCCGTATAAGCGCTACAAGGCCCTATCCCTTTTTCAATTTTTAGAACATAAAAAGACGCTGTCTTTAACAATAATAGACCATGAATTATACCAAGGTAAAAGCGAATTTAGAGAAGCTACGGGCTAAATTCGAAGAGTTTCAAGAACAGTTTAACGCCGATGGCTTTGTGGATGCCAAAGAGCAAAAGGTACTGAACGAACTGCTGGCAGAGATCAAAGAGTTGGAAGGTCAAGTAGAGGCGCGGGTAGCGCAAGGATCGGAGGCAAACCTACAGAGTAAGAGTAATAAAAACAGTAAAGAAAAACCCGTGATGTTTGAGACGGATTCTGCTCCTGAACGCACGGTTGGAGCGGGTAGCCGTTTTTCTAAATCCAACAAGGGATCGAAAAAAGACTTTGCACAAGCTGGGAATAAAAATGGTAAATCAGCACAAGATGCCTTTAAAAGCGCCGACCAGCTACGACGCGATACGTCACCAAATGAAGTAGACAGTTTATTTGTAGAGGCACAGAGAATGTTGTATAACATCAACCAAAAGCCGATTAAGATCATAAAGCCGACAGGTAGAAAACTTACGGCGAATGGGGTAAAGTACATAGAAATAGAGGGGGGAATGTATGTGACCGCAGAATTTCCTTATACGCCTTTTTACGCAGCACACAAAGGAGGGGCACCTCAACGAAGTACTAGATAGCCAACTCGGAAATATTATTGTTGCCAAGACGATTAAACCATTTGTAGGAGGGTTACTGACTATCTCAGAATTAGCCACGGATTTTAATCCAACCCGTGAAATTGCTAAGAGAACAGGATGGGTAATCGGCGTTGGATTAGGTGCTGCTGCTGGTGTTGCAGGGGTAAGTGTTGGCGGTGGCGGTGGTTTTGTTTTCACTCCAACAGGTCAAATAGGCATCTACGGTAGTTTTGGTGGGGGACTAAACATTACGGATATGGTTAAAGTCGGGCTTGGAACTAAGAATAGTATAATGAACAATACTAAAATGCCTGCTGATGTCAAACAATTAGCCACTAAACTTAGCAAGAGTGCGACGGTAGACTTAACAATTATTACTACAGGACAAATAGGCGACTTCAATGGCACTTCTATAGCAGTAGGTTTTTCTGGGGGAGCGGGTCTTGTAGGGGGAGTATCTGCCCTATTTGCAGATGGGGTGTTGCCACCCAAACATATAGGTTTTTTAGGTCAAATAGGAGTAGGAGCAGGCATCTCTATCGTTAGTGGAAGAGGTACTACCGTTTCTAATCCTGAATTTTTGGGAAAAGTTTCGAATACGATCAAACAGAAATACGGGTACTAAATTAGAGACCTATTATCATACGATTTATTTTTTCTTCTAAAGCCCCTGCCTTCCCACAGGGGCTTTTTTATTGTATCTGACTTCTAAAATGCCTTATTCAAAGAATGCCAATGCCTTACTCGTACTCCAACTGCCGCTCCACAAACCGCCAAATAGCCGCCTTATAAGGCATCCCCCCTTCTTGAAACAACCCAAAATGCCCCGCCCGCTTGACCAAATAAAACTCCTTGTCTGTGCTCTTCAAATTCGCAAACAACTGTTCGCCATAGTGATAAGAAATACTTTGATCGGCGTCGCCATGCGCTAGGAAGACAGGCTGCTCCATGTTACGCACGGCCTCAATGGGCTGCACTTGCTGTGGCTCAAATAGTCCCTATTTTTAGTGCTTTTTTCATAGAGGGCAGGGAAGGATGTTATACCCTTTGATCATTTAGGTAGATTATTAAAGAGGGCGGCTACTTCGTCAGATAGATCCAAGAAGTTATCGAGTGCCGTTTTTATCCTTTTATCTGCTTGTAAGCTGGAATTATAGCCTTGATTGGAAGGGTGATGAACCAGTTCTTCCACCGTTACAGCAAGAGCATCTAGCAGTTGTTGGGGGGCATTCAGTTGTTGTACGGCTTGCTCTAGCAAGGGCCAACTAGTTATAAGAGAGGGATCCAATTCTTTTAATAAAATACGCTGGCAGACCCTCAGCGCGCCCGCTGAATCTTTTAGCTGTTCGTAATAAAATAGGATATACTGACTATAACGATGCTGCGACTTAGCCCTAAAAGGGATGCTTTCGGGAAAAGAGCTTTCATAATGGTCTAGGATGAGTCGAGTCCACTCGGTATTAGAAAGACCTATGGGCTGATAATGGTGTAAAAAGTGCGCCAATTCGTAACAAAGAAACGACTCCTTAGGCGAAGCTATTTTAGCCAGTTGGTAACATTGCCACTGTACTTCGCGATAACGCAGCACTTCCGCTGCTGGATAGTTTTTTGTTTCTAGTTCCTTGTCAATAACTAGCGCTATATAAAAATAAGTATAGGCAAACTTTGGATGAATTTTAAAGCAAGCACGATAATCGGAGGAACCGTTCAAAGCCTGTTCCAAGAGCTCTAATGGAGGTAAATCAGGCACTCTCTGATCCTAATTCTAGATGAAACATAGAAAGGCAATAATAGGATCTAGCTAAATCCAGTGGATGTGTCGCCTCGTCAAAACCTTCTGGTAACGCGCCTAGCCATTCTTTTGCTACTTGACGGGCATCGCGGCATTGTCCTTCCTGAGTTATAAATTCGATGGGGGCTGCTGGCTCCTCGTAATTAATTAGTGCTTCCCTTTTGCGTTCATCAAAAAAGAAAAATAACGCTAAGGAATGTTTCAACGGTTCCCGCCATGCAGGATGACTTTCTAAGAGCGACAAGGCTAGTTGTACATTGACAACATCAAGACTTAGTAATAAACGGGAAAGGGATTGTTGTTGTATTTCTGTTAATAATTCCATGAATAGAAGCATTAGATAAAAGTAGACAAATAGAGTTCAACAGCAGTAAGTATGTTTTAACAAGACTGCTTAAAATTACGTATTAAAAGGCAGTTTGTTGGACAATAAGCAGCTATATATAAGCTCATTTTGTAAAATTAATCCTGTAATCGGGAAACATATTCTCCCGTTATTTCAAAGTAAGTGATTCAGGAGCCCTTCAACAAGTTAAGGCAAATAAACCACAAAAACAATTGGCGGCTTCCTGCACAATGCTTATTTTATGCCTACTTGATAGAGTAATAAAATCCGCGCCAAATGTCCAAGCTGTTCTTTTTGCTGCTGCTAACTACCTTATGCTACCTGCCGAGTGGCCACGCCCAGCGCTGCGCCACCCCTCAAAAAATGCAGCAAGCACTCCAAAATCCTCAAATTGCTTCCCAGCGCGCCCACATCCGCGCTCAAATTTTGGCGCAAGCCCAACAAAAAAGCAGCCCACAGGCCGTTTACACCATTCCCGTGGTAGTACACATCCTCTACAACGGCACGGCTCAAGACATTTCGCGGCAGCGCATCGACGAACAACTACAAAGCCTCAACGACGATTTTAGACGCCAAAATGCCAATGCCATCAACACGCCGTTGGATTTTTTGTCGGTCGCGGCAGATGCACAAATCCAGTTTTGCCTCGCTACCCGCGACCCCAATGGGCAACCTACAACGGGCATCACGCGCCGCGCCACCACACTCACCAATATTGGCAATGGCTCGGCTTATTACAACACGCTAGCAGGAGGCCAAACTGCTTGGGATACCAATCGTTACCTCAATATCTGGGTGTGTGAAATCGGCGGCGGAATATTAGGATTTACCTATCGACCAGGCAGCGCGCCCGCAGGAGCCGATGGGGTCGTTATCGACTATAAGAATTTTGGACAAACGGGCGTAGCCGCGCCTTTTAACCAAGGCCGAACGACCACCCACGAAGTAGGGCACTGGCTAGATTTGGACCACTTGTGGGGCGCGGGGGGCTGTGGACAGGACGATGGCATTGGCGATACCCCCAACCAAGATCAGGGCAGTAGTGGTTGCCCGACCCATCCAAGGCTTTCCTGTGGCAGTGCGGATATGTTTATGAATTTTATGGATTACAGCGACGATGCCTGTATGAATTTATTTACCGCAGGGCAACGCGATCGGATGCGTGCCACCATTCAAAGCGCCCGCCCCAATTTATTGCTCGGGCAAGCGTGCATCACCATCAATGACGATGCGGGGGCTCAAATTGCCGTGCCGGGCTTGGTGGTTTGTACGGATAGTTTACGCGCAGAAATTTTACTGTATAATTATGGAACGAATGCCCTACAATCAGCTACCATACGCTACCAATTGGATAATGGAATGGTCAATAGTTTGTCTTGGACTGGCAATTTGGCCCAACCCAAAACCAACGCCTTCTTCTACCGCCTTTGTTGCTGTCCAACAGTAGCAACCATCAATTCAAAGTATGGACGGAGCAACCCAATCAACAGCCCGACGCTTCGCCTGTGAATGACAGCAGTAGTATGGCCTTTTTTGCCTTACAACCACAATTATTACCGCTAGCAGAAGGCTTTCAGCAGACGCTTGGATTGCCTACCAATTGGAGGATAGAGAATCTCGATAATGGCATTACTTGGGCCTACACTGCGGCTGTCGGCCAATCGAGTTCGGCGGCTTTTTATATGGACAATTGGGATTACCAAAACCAAACAGGTGCAGTAGATCGCTTGGTACTGCCTGCGGTAACACTGCCACAAAACACCATCCCTTTGTTGCAATTTGGGTTGGCATACGCGTTGTTTTCGCCCTCAGGCTATGGCGATACGTTGCGGGTACAAGCCTCTGATGACTGTGGGCAAACTTGGGCAACCGTCTACGAAAAAGGCGGAGCGCTGCTATCTACCGTAACAGGGCCGCGTTCGACCGAGTTTGTGCCGCAAACCAATGAGTGGCGACAAGAAACGGTTGATTTGTCGGCTTATCGAGGGGTAGAGGCACTACAAGTGCGGTTGGAACACGTGAGCGAAGCGGAAAATAATTTGTATTTGGATAATTTTAGCATCAGTTTACTCAACAACGTTCGGTCATTGCAGGTGCAGGGGTGGGGGCGGCTTTCGCCTAATCCTACCCAAGGGGAGATGCAGTTGGAGGTCCATTTGCCCGAGTCGGGCAAAGCCTTAACTTGGCGCTTGTACAATGCGGTCGGGCAGGAGTTATTACAATATCAAGAAGTCGCGGAACGCACTAACCGTTATCAGTTGTCCTTAGCCCATTTGCCGAAAGGCCTTTATTTTTTGGCTTGGGAATGGGAAGGGCAGCGGCAAGTAGAGCGTCTTATTTTACGCTAAAACGTTAAGGACTGTTGGGTGGACGGTAGTCGGGATCTACTGTAGCGCGCAAGGCGGCCGCACGGGCAGTAGCGCCCTCTTGCTCCAAGAGATGCGCCCATTCTAATTTTGCTTGGTCATTGCTAGGCGCTAGTTGCAAGCTTTTTTCGTAGTAATGATGGGCGGACAGCGCTTGTTGCAAGATGTCTCGGTAAAAATTAGCCAACTCAATGTAACAAAAACTAGCCGTAAATTGACTCATCGGAGCCGTTGGGTCGGGAATATAAGCGGCAATCAAATAGTTGTCAATGACCTCTTGAGCATACGCCTCTCGCACGGCTTTTGCTGGAAACTTATAGTGCAACATGAGGGCGATGTCCATTGCGATCTTTTGATCTTGAGGAGCTTGTTGTTGTGCTTTGCGCAAATATTCTAAAAGGACTTTTTGATAGGCCCAATGTTCCTGTTGGCTCAATGCTGTTGTGCTGTCATTGATTAATAAACGGCGCAAATAATTGGCGAATTTATAATAATAGCCTGCCCAATCGGGCTGCCCATCAATAAAACTGGTATAACGACGCAACTCTTCTACATCCTTTTCTAGGCGCTCAATGGCTGGCAAGGCTTGGCTGTCCTCTTCCTTTGTGGCGTGCAAGTATACCAAATCACGTTGCGTCAAAAAATACAAACAGTGTTCTTCTTCGATAAAGTCAGGCAGTAGGTTCTCTAACCACTCCTTGAGCAAATCCCTCGGTTCCAACTCGCGCCCCTCTTGGGTCATAAAATAAATGGGTTGCCAATTCGAGTAGACCATCTTTCCGATGCGTTCGGTAGAAGAGAGGTACGTAAAGAAATAATAAACCAAGGCTTGTTTTGGAATGTACTGCAGGTTGGTGGGCTGCCGTTCAAGTAGGGTCAAGGCCAGCAAAACATTCTCATCAATATTGCTTAACAATAAATTACCTAGCTGCTCGGCTTCGTGAGGAGACATAAGAGAGAGGATTGTAAAAAAGAAGGTTAAGAAAATAGCATCCTAAAACGGAATAAAAGACTTTACAATCTGCTGGACATGCAATTGCCAGGCCTCTGGAGGAACGTTGCCATAGTCTAAAATAGCCTTGGAACTCAGCGTCAGTTGGCCATTGGTCAAGCGAATGAGGTGCGGTTCTTTGTGGGGAATGATGCCTTGCATCGTCGTATAATTGCCAATGTTAGGATCGGCTATTTGTACATCTTTTATAATGCCTTGTAAGGTCTTTTCAGAAATACTACCCATATAGGTGTGTTGTTGATAAGGAGTTAAAAATAGTGTCCTTTTTTATAAGAACAGGTTCTCTTTAGAACAACAAAAAAGGGCATTTCGTTTGAAAATAGACCAAGTTAAGTAGGATCTTTTTAAGTACTGGAAAGCCTTCCCTTAAAACCCGTCCAATGCGTTCAACCCTTCTACCGCAGGCGTATAATTGGGGTGGAGCGCCAAAATTTCACGGTAGTACTCTGCTGCTTTTTCGTAATTTTCGGTCTTGTGATAGAGTTGGGCAAGTTGCAAGAGGAGAAAAATATTCATGGGTTGCATACTGAGGGCAACTTGGTGCCAGCGAATGGCTTGGTGGTGGTTGCTCGTAGCCAACGATAAAGCCAGTAGAGCTTCTAAGGGCGCGGCAAAATAGCGGTTTTCAGCCAATGCTTTTTCATAATATTGACTCGCGGTAACGGTATCTTTTTCCCCTTTCCAAGCAATGTTTCCCATCAAATAATAAACCTGATCTAAGTTGATCCAAGTGCCTGCGGCCTGTAATTCGAGTGCTCGTTTCAACAGTTTTTTGGCAATACTCCACGCTTCTACTTCTATTTCGAGTTCGGCCAGTGCGACCCACGCTTCGCCATAGTTCGGATGTTCTTGTAGGCAATATTGCCACGTGCGGCGCGCATTGGAAATATCATTTAGGTCATGGGTATAGAAGCGCGCTAAGCGGCTGAGGATGTGTTTTTCCTGCTGAAACGTATAGGCTTTTTTATAGTAAGCAACAATTGTTTTCTGATAATCTTGTACGGGTTTTCCTTTCGGGGGATGTTGGCGCAGCAGGTCGGCATAATTGTAATAGAGGTAGCTATCTTCGGGCAGGTGTGCCAGCGCCAAGGCATAAAAGTCGTGTGCAGCAGGCACAAACTCAGGCTCCGAACTAATAAACGTAGCTCCATCAACGTACAAAATTGCCTTTTGGGGATCGTCGAGCAAATAGCTACGGTAGTGTGGCTCTTGCCGAATAAAGCGGCGAATGGCCGCGCGATGTTCTGGCTGTGCTTGTGGCTCCGCAATGGTATTATAAAAAGAATAGAGCGGGAAATCGCGCCACAAAAGTTGGTGCTGGTGTTGTTTCAACAGGTTGGAAATAAGGTCTTTTTGCCCGCTATAAGTAAGGGCAATTTCCAAGGGCAAGAACAATTGTTGTACGGCCTCTGCCTGTTCCTGTAAGAGTGCAGCCGCCAAGATGACATTGCTGCTATCAGGGCTTAGGAGAAGCGCTTTAATGCTGTCTATTTCTTTGGGCGATAACATCGGTGGTGCTTATTCGCCCTCTAATCGGTCGCTCAACGCTTCCCCGAGTTCTTCTGTAGACGATTCGGTTGGGTCGGCATCCTCCGCCGCAGGCCAATACAAGGAGAGTTCGATACCAATATTCAACGCGCCTACTAGGCGCAACAATTTGGCGGGCAAGAAATCCGTCTGTACAAAACGCTTGTCACTCAACTGGCATTCGTACGGCAAATCAAAATGCCAATCTTCGAGCGTATAATTGTCTTTAAGTAGGGTTAACTGTGGGGTATACACTTCCAAAAAAGAAATCATATCTACAATTTGTCCCTCTACGTTGTCCCATTCATGGTCACTCACTTCACAAGAGAACCCATAATCGTCGGTAGGAGTCTTGTCCACACTTATTTTTAGAACATCCCCTTTTTCGTGATGTTGATAAACGGGCAACTCTGGATGTTGCTCCAAGAATTTCTTAAAAGAATCTTGGTAGCTGCTAACGTGGAAAATGCACATATTGATTCGGTGTTTTAATGGCTTTTGAAAAATGATAACCAACTTGCCGCTACATAGTTGAGAAGTTGGCACATTTTATAGTCATTTTTTCCAAAAAAAACACCTTTTATCCTTGTCACAGAACAGGTATTCTACACGGTTAGGAACTTTTTTTTGATTCTTAGCAACAACCCGAACCTGGCTTGCAGGCGTTAGCCGTTGCCAAATTGACAAGGGGCACCGCGCAGTTTTCTTTGGCTAAACAGTCGGTTTGCTTAGCGCGCAATTGAAAGTGGGTGCCATCAAAAGCTAAGGCAAATTTGGCAATAGTTGTCTCGCCTTGATACTCTACTTCAATGGCTTGGTTCCCCCAATTTTAAGGCTTTTTCAGATAACTCAATGATGTGGAGTAGCTTTTCGGGATGCAAACGGTGGTCATAATCTTGTGCATTCCACAATTGAAAATTAACCACTTCCTCTTGGCGCATCGTTCCCCCACAGTCAATAAACTGCTTGCTAACTTTTCCAATTTCTGTAACATGAAAATGAGCGGGAACCAAACTACCGTCGGGCAATTGAAAACCTATTTTATCTAACTTTTTCAAGGCGGTTTTAACCTCAGATAAATTCATGGTCTATTGTTTTTATGATAAAAATAAATCAAAAAGCGCGCTCCAAAAAAAAACTCAACTCACGGCGCAATTGCTCCCATTTTGTAGTATTCAGACAATAGCAAACGCTAGTTCCTTCGATAGTGCCACAAAGTAACCCCATCTCTTTCAACGCTTTGAGATGTTGCGAAATCGTGGCTTGCGCTAAGCCAATTTCTTGTACCAAATCACCACAAACACAACTTTGGCGCTCAAACAAATGCTGCAAAATGGCAATGCGAGCAGGGTGCCCCAACACTTTGGCGTAAGCCGCTAAGATATTCTGTTCAGCCGTAAATAACTCGGATCTAACTAAGCCCATTATTGGTTTGTTTGTAAATGCTAGTGTTTTTATTGATTGCTATATCGCACTATTACGATTAAAAGAATCAAAAAGCAAATTTTCCGAAGAAAACTTGCTAATTTTGTGGGGAGTAATAAGGTCTAATATCCGCTACTTAAACGGGTTTTTGGAGCAAATCCCGTAGGGCGGCTTCACTCTCTAGCGCTTTAGGCTCGTTTTTGAACGTGACTTTCACGGTAGGGCGTTCCGCGCTTTTCAACAGGCCGTCAAAATCTAAGGCTTGGTATTCTTCTACGCTGTAGAGGACGAGGCGTTTGTCGGGCAAAATACTGAGAAAGCGCGCTTTGTTATTGGGCAATAAGACTACTTTATCCCAACTGCTCTTTGGGTATTTAATAATGGTCTTTCCATCTTCGGGCAAGTACAAGACCCAGTCTATTGCGTCGTTATTTTCTACTTCAAAATCGGCAAGGACTTCTATGGCATCGGGTTCTTTTTGGAGGCGGTCGTAGTTATAAATGCCAAAACCAGCGATGGAAAAGGAGCGAATGACTGCTGCCTGTTGTTCTCGACGTAGGCGCAATTGTTCTAGTTCTTCTCGGTATTTTTCTTCCTTGTTGCCAATATCTTTGAGAACTGTAGCGATGTTATTTTTCCAGCTTTCTGGACTGTAGTCAAATAAGTATTTGAGTGGAACTAGAATGCGGATTTTACCCTCAAACGTTTTTCCGCTGTATTCTGCGGTTACTTTATAGGTTTTACCTTCAATAGGGGTTAGCGACACGCTACAAGGTTTATCGCGGAGCCAACTAGGAAAGCGTTTGCCCAAGTTTTTCCAAATGAGCATATCGGCGGGATAGGTGGTATTCTCGTACTTGATATACTTAAACACTCTACTGGCGTAGGAGTCAATTTGATAGGCGTTGAATTTGCGGCGCAGTTTAGAGTTGGCTCTGTTTTTTGCGCTCAGTGGATTACTCGTATAACTAACATCGAGGACACCATCATAACTAAATACAAAATAAGGCGATACGGTACGGCCTACCTTTTTACTTAATGCGTTGATTTCGTTATCCAATGTTTCCTGCTGTGGGTTGGGGGTAGGGGCTACATAATCTACAAATTTCCACCCTGTTCCTTGTTCTAAGGTGAAAAAATTATAATCTGTTCCCGCCTCAAAAGAGGCCAAATCTACCCGAATAGTACTTTCAGGAGCAATCGCCAACGCTTTATTATCTTGCTGACCCGCAATATCAAACATCCCCGCTGTTTGGAAATGTTGTTCTCTACCATTGCTATTGTAAGACATTGGAATACCCGATAAAATGACACTGGCCGCATCGTGGTATTCGCGGTAACGAAGGGTTGCTTCTCCTTTAACAGATTGTCCATTGCCATCAACCAAGGCATTGGCAGGCACGGTAATGACGGTACCCGAGGGCAGTGTCAGGATGGATTCTTCTTGCGTATTAATTGTAAAATCTTGGTACGCAGGGGTGAGGCTAGGTATTGGGGGGTGTACCAAGTTTGCTTCAGCAGGCATTATTGGAGGCGTACAGGCGGTAGACAGGAGCGCTATCCCTACGAGTAGGGACGGCAAGAGATAGACGGTGTTCATGGTGTATTATTTTATAATGTGATAAAGAAATTGGCAGACAACTTCTAAGTAGAAAGGTCAAGTTGTAATCATACAACAAAATGAAAGGGGTGAAGAGGGCTCCAAAAGCAAGTGGAAGGTTGTTGATAATACGCCAACGCTACCGCGCTATAAGCGTGTTGTCCTTCTTGCGGGTAACGAGCTCCATAAGGAAAAAAATGGCGTTGGCTAGCGCGCACCAAGTCCGACCAAGATTGGGTGAACCCACTATTATAAGCCGTCGCCAAAAGCTGGATTTTCTGTTGTTTGGTAGAGGTGACTAATAAAAAACCTGGGCGCTGTTGCATCCAACTATAAAAGGCACACAGATAATCCAGCTGTCCTTCTACGGATTGTAGCCGTGTGAGCCGTGCCCGTCGCTGCGCCACCAACGGCTGACTGGCATCGGGAAGCAACTGTCCAAAAGCTGCTTTTCCTGCTGGCCAAGTTGCCAGTTTATTTTCTAGCGTTTCCGCAAAAGAAGGCTTCATTTGAAAGGCGCCAATAGAGAAATCGGCCAAGCCGTTCCCCCTTCCACATAAGTCAACCCCAAGGCTTCGGTTTCCAACAAGTCGCGCCACTCGGCATAACGCAACAACTCAGGAAAGACCACGGCCAACAGCACGTCGGCCTCCAAATCATACGCTAGCGCGCGTTTTTCTACCAACGTTTGTCGCTCGGCGATCCAAACCAAGGCTTCTTGATACGCCTGGCCATAATGGGCGGCATAGTCGATGGGCGTAGCAGGCAGTAAGAAGGCTAACAAGTTCAGTAACATGGGCATAAGAATAAAGGGGTGAATTAGTTATAGTAGTTTCATAACGACGAATGGTTGAAACGCATTGTACAACTAGAAGAATAGAAACGAAAAAAGGGGCATTTTGTACCAAGTAGTACTTTTCAAAAGTCCCACTCCATACAAAATGCGGGTTCCCTTATAGCAAAGCAATGCCCTCTCGCTTTGCTGGAGCGCGCACCGCCCTAGTTATTAGCAGAGCAAATAAGCTTGGTAATAAAATTCTTGACACGCTATTTATGGAGCAAAAAAAAAGAGTCTAACCCTATTCGGTGTACTCTCTAACGGTACTATTGATGATGCAGTTACTGCTCTTTTTATTCTTCCAAACTCTCTACAAAGTCAGCTAGGCTTTGATTGTAAGGAAGTGCTTGCTGTAGATTGCTAGCTTTTCTGTAAGGGCTAGAAAGAAATGCTTGTAAGGCTCTAGTACCTTGTTTTTGAGCGCTTTTGTATCTTTTATCGAATTTCTTATCGGTCGCTTTTACTTTAGTTAACAACCGTTCAAGACGCGCTTTGGGATCTGGGCGGGTACTACTATCTCTGTTCTCATACAATGGCAACAGCCACGCTTCGGTTTCCTCGATGCAGATGGCATAAAGCAGTTCATCCCTGTATTGATCATTCAACCACGTGTTAATTTGGTCGATGACGGCTTGACGGAGCTGTTGACAGTAAGTGCTTTCTTCTCCCTTTACTTTCTCAGGACGGACAACATCATAGCCTTCCAAGTCGCATTCGGCAGTGTCTAAGTGGATGATTATTTTTCGTTCTTCTTGTAAGGGGTTCTCTTCCAGAAAGAGTTTGAATTTTTCTCCATCTACGCAATCCGCTTTAACAAGCGTCCAAGAACCAAACTCTTCGGCTATCATTTCCCTATAGATACCTCTTTGTAAATCCGTTTCATCGGCTACATCTTCTGGGCGGAGCACCCGAATTTCATCGTCTTCCTCTGTTGTGAGCCATAGGATGTTCTCAAGCACAGCAATGTCCCCAACGCCTTCTGCTATTATTCCAATTACCATGTGGCTTAGAAATTTTGAGGAATGCCCCCTAGTTGTCCCCGCATCCAGAGTTCCGATAACTTTAGACGGTGTTCACCAACTTTTAACATCAGGTTTTAGCTGTATACGTTTAGCTACGGTGTGGCCCTTTTTATTACGGCGCACGACAAATAAACGTTGTTCGTCATCGTGGAGGTTGAGACCATCCAAAACAGCTGGATTATGTGTAGTAATTAAACTTTGTTTGCCATTTTCTTTGGAGAGTTCTACGAGTGTTTTTGTTAATACACGACACAAGTAGGGGTTCAAGGCATTTTCTATGTTGTCAATAGCGAAGAATGGCGGTGTTTCATCGCTTATCAATAAGGCAAGATAAAATAAGACGTGTAGTGCGCCTTCGTTGGCATTTTCTATAGAGAAAATGTTTTTGTCTGCTGCCATAAATTTATCACGCAGACCTAGTTTAGAGTTAGAACGCAAGCGTAAGCCTTCTAAGCGCAGCTTGTTTTTTTTGTCTATAATAATCCCCTCCTCGTCCAGCCAAGAGATAAACTTATTGTACTTATGTAGTTGCTCCCATTGTTCTTCTGTGAAGTTTTCCAGTAGCAAATCTAGGTTTTCTCCATTACGCCCTGGAATAGTATAGGTATCTTTTGAAAAACCTCTCAAGGAATTAGTCTGAACCTCATAAATTGAAAACGGAAGAATAGCTTTGTATAAAGTAATGATCGTTTCTATTGTACTTACTTTAATGGTTGTAATTTCAGTGATAATATTGAACTTTGTAGGATCAGGCATTTCTCTTTTATCTGAATTTCTCTCAATTAGAGACCAATGAGATAATACTTCATTGTATGAAAAATCCTCGTAATGATCCCTAAACTGATGAAGATCCGCCTCTATAATCTCTTCCGTTTCTGATCCTAACGATATTTTTATATTCTTCTCCTCTTTTTCTAATTCCTCAAAAGCATTCACCATCATATCAGGTCGTGCCACTCGGATTCCTTTATCGGCCAAATCATCCAACCGCAAGCGTCCTTCCTTAGCCGTACTCAACAGCGCCACCGCCTCCAAAATATTACTCTTTCCACAACCATTCTCTCCAATAAATACATTAACCCGACCCAATTCCAATTCTAGGTCATGGATAGATTTATAGTTCTGAATATGCAGTTTTGTAAACATACTATACTTGTTCTAATTTTTAAAGAAAAGCTCTTTTTGGCTCGTTGAGCGAAGTCAAAACGAGCCAAAAAAACAGCCTAATGGTGCCGCCAACCCTGCGCAATCAATTCTTCAATCTTTCCACCCGTCGTATGCAAATGAATGCCGTCTTCGGGCTTAACCATTTCCCCAATGATTCGCAAATCCATGTTGTAGCGAATTTTTTCCGCGTCGGCAGGGTTGATGGTAAAGAGCAATTCGTAGTCTTCGCCGCCGTGCAAGGCGCAAGTGGTGGGTGGAAGGCCAAAGTCAATGGCTTTAACCGATGTCTCTTGGGCGATGGGTAGATTTTTTTCTTCGATGAAGGCACCCACATCAGAAGCGCGGCAAATATGCAGCAAGTCCGAGGAGAGGCCATCCGAAATGTCAATCATAGAGGTGGGGAGGAGCTGCGCACCTTTCAGAAATTCGTAGACATCTTTGCGCGCTTCGGGTTTGAGGAGGCGACCGACGATGTAGTCCTTGTCTTCCAAGTTGGGCTGCATGTTGGGATGGTCTAAGTAGATTTGTTTTTCGCGCTCTAAGAGCTGTAACCCCACATAAGCACCGCCCAAAAAGCCCGATACACAAATTAAATCGCCCACTTGGGCGGTATTTCTATACACCAACTGCTCCGCAGGTGCCAAGCCAATCGCCGTAACGCTAATGGTTAAGCCTTGAACGGAAGAAGTGGTATCCCCTCCAATTAAATCCACCCCGTACAGCTCGCACGCGGCATGAATACCGCTGTACAATTCTGCTACGGCCTCGACCGAGAAACGGTTGGACACCGAAATAGAAACCGTGACTTGTGTGGGGCGCGCATTCATGGCATAAATGTCGGATAAATTGACGACCACGGCTTTATAACCCAAGTGTTTGAGGGGCGTATACACCAAATCAAAATGAATGTTTTCTACTAGCAAATCAGTAGAAATAACGGTGCGTTCTGGGCCGCCAAAATCTAAGACGGCCGCGTCATCGCCTACGCCTTTGAGCGTAGATTTATTTTTTAGGGTAACGTTTTTAGTCAAGTACTCAATGAGGCCAAATTCTCCTAAATCGCTTAATTCTGTCCGTGCCATGCGTGCTTATTGGTTGTTATATTCTAAAATAAAAGGATTGTGTCGACGCTCTTCGCCAATCGTCGTCGCGGGGCCATGTCCTGAGTACACCGTCGTTTCATTGGGCAAGCTCATGAATTCGCGCTCAATGCTTTGCATCAACGTTTGGTAGTCGCCACCTGGCAAATCGGTGCGGCCAATGCTGTTTTGAAACAACACATCACCACCCAAGACAAAATTCGCGGCTGCGCAATAAAAAGAAACGGAGGCAGGAGAGTGCCCTGGTGTCAACAAAATACTTAATTCGCTGTTGCCAAAAGTGATACGTTTTCCTTCTTTTAAATAGCGATCGGGATTTGGGTCTGGGGATTGCTGCACATTGGGAATGTTATACATTTGGGCGACCATCGCCACCGATTCTAAAACAGGCAATTCGCCTTCGTGAATTTCGAGGTCTAGGCCATAGGCTTCGGCGACGTAGCGATTGCCCAAAACGTGGTCAATGTGGCAGTGGGTATTGATTAAGCGCACGGGTTTTAGGTTGTGCTGGGCAATGAAATCGCTCAATTGTTGGCGCTCGGCAGCCGTGTAACAACCAGGATCTATAATCAAGCATTCTTTGCTCTCATCGTAGACTAGGTAAGTGTTTTCAGAAAAAGGATTAAAAACAAAAGTATGAACGCGTGTCATAAGTTTTTTTACTATGCCACTACTTAAAAGCGGCCATCAATGAAGTGGTTTTATTTTTGCTGTTGTACCCCTAACAAGAAGGGGGGAAGGATTGTTAGCTTCGCGCCTTATAAAAAATAGCGCGAGTATTAACTAGCAACCGCCAAAATACGTTATTATTAATACAAAGCCTTATTGCAGTAGCAAAATTGCAACATTTTTGCAGTTGGCTTACCAAGTGGGAACGCGCTTCTACAGAGCGCTGAACAGCCCCTGATATATTTTGCTGCCTTATGCAGTACTCCTAACTTACGACAAATTGCTATGCTATTATCACCACCACATAAAGCGTTGTTTGCTGGCCTTGCGGGGTTTTGCTTCGCCTTGTTGCCTTTTTTGGCGCAGGGGCAATTGCTCAATACTGAATTTGGGCAAAACCGTATACAATACGAAAACAAGGACTGGTACCGCTATCAATCGGAACATTTCGACATTTATTATGCGGAATCGGACGAGGCTTTAGCGCGGTATTTATTGCCCGTGTTAGAACTGGATTACATCGAATTGTCGCGCTTGTTTGAGCACCAACTCAAAAAGAAAGTACAAGTAGTGGTATATAGCGACTACAGCGATTATATGCAAAGTAACATCGGCATCCCCGACCATCAAGTCAATGAAGGGGGGCAGACCAATATTGTGACGCCTAAAATGCAGTTGTATTTTACAGGCAACCATCAAATGTTGCGCGAGCAAGTGCGTCAAGGCTTGGCCGAGGTGCTGTTGGGCAAAGTGTTGACGGGAACCAGTTTGCAAGAAATGGTGCAAAACTCCGTGCTGATGAATCTACCTTCTTGGTTTTTACAAGGAGCAGTGGCGCATGCGGCCGAAGGGTGGAGCACAGAAATGGATGATCGCTTGCGCGATGTTTTGTTGAGTGGAAGATATGAGAATTTTGTAGAGTTGGCCAAAAAAGAACCGCTGTTGGCAGGCCAATCGCTGTTTCACTATATTGGACAACAGCACAGCAAATCTACCATTTCTAATTTATTGTACCTCACGCGCATCAATCGCAGTGTGGAGAATGGCTTTTTGTATGTTTTTGGAAAGACGTATTATCAAGTAGTGGGCGTAGATTGGTTCAATTATTACCGCGACCGTTACAACAGTGATAATGTCAAGCGTCGCATTCCTATTAAGGGAGAATTAGAACTCCATTTGCCTCCCAAAGCTGTTGTTAAGCAGTTGGCCTTGAGCCCTAACTCTAAATATGTAGCTTATGTAGAGCACAATAAAGGCATACGCAAAGTGATTTTGCACGAAGTCGCTACCAACAAACGCAGGGTATTGTACCGTGCAGGAGAGCGGGATCGAACAGGTGATTACGAACGCCATTATCCGCTTTTGGCTTGGAATACGACCAGTGATAAGGTGATTATTATACATGAAAAACAAGATAAAATTTACCAGCGCCGTCAAAGTATTAGCGGAGCAAAATCCAAAGATGAGTTGATTTTTGGGGTAGAACGCGTGACGGATATTGCTGTGTGGGACAACGCCACCTTAATGGCAACGGCCATCAAAGAGGGACATTCTGATTTGTATGAAATTAAAAATGGTAGTGTCAAAGCCTTGAGCAATGATTTTTGGGACGAGACGGAAGTCGCCGTGGCAACATTGCGCGGGGAAAAGGGGCTTATTTTTTCCTCTAACCGAGAAGATGCGCCACTGAAACAAGCCCTCTTTGGCGAGGAGTTTCCTTCCACTAATTTTGATTTGTATTTCTATAATCCGAACAAACCCACAGAAGAATTATTGCGCTTGACGCGTACCCCGATTGCGCAGGAGCGCGCGCCCATTACAATGGGAAAAGGCGACCACTTTACTTATTTGAGTGATGACAATGGTTTCTACAACCGCTACGTTGCTAACTTGGATAGTATTTTATTGTATCAAGAATATGTGATCGTTCTACAGGACGGGCGCGAATTTGTAGGCTCTCCCGATAGCAACTATAGTTATTTGCCTGTGGATAGCCAATATGTCCGTTCGGTGTACACCTTATCAGGCATCGCCGACGCTAACACAGATTATAGCCGTAATATTATTGCCCACGATGCCAATGCAAGTAGTGTAGCGGATTTAATTTACAGTCAAGGCGAGTATCACATTTTTGTGCGCGATGTTCGCCCTGACCGCGATATGGGAGAAATTAGAAAAACGGCGTACCGTCTTGTTTTAGAAAAGCAAAATGGCTTGAAAAAAGGTCAGAAGAGTACGGCAGCCATCAAAATGACACCCCCA
Organism: uncultured Saprospiraceae bacterium; assembly: GCA_963837355.1. GTDB lineage: Bacteria > Bacteroidota > Bacteroidia > Chitinophagales > Saprospiraceae > Aureispira. Next base: position 525,223 of record CAWIMY010000007.1, read on the forward strand.
CCCGTTCCAGTAGAGCAAAAAAAATCAACGACCGATAGGGAAACTCCCTTGCGGTTAGAATTAGAAGGGCCAGATACGTTGCCCCCACCAGTAGATACAGGGGCAATTGATATTGATAATTACCAGTTTCAGAGCGAATTTAAAGACATTGAAGATCCTGAGAATCAAGGACAAGTTCGTCCTTTGATATTGGTGGAGGATGGCAAAGAAATCAAAGCAACGGAGCGTCCCCAAAAATCTAATACCCCTCGTCGATTGTTGGAATCTGCTACTAAAATGGTTACTTGGGACAGCGAAGATGCCAATCCTTATAAGAGCTTATTCAAGATTAACCAGTTGACGTTCCAGTTGGACAATACACCTTTGTTTAATGGAATGAATATGTATTTAGGGGGCTACTATGAATTCCAGCCGTTGAGTTTTGCGTTTAAAACAAGCTTTGTAGATGTGTTTGAGCATTTCAATTTGCAGATAGGATTTCGCTTGCCACTAGATTTTAATGGGCTGGAATACTTTGTGAGTTTGGAAAATAAGAAAGGTCGAATTGATCAAAAATTTTCCTTCTATCGTCGCGGTCGCATCAACAACTATATATTGGTGGATACCAATTCTAATGAATCCATAGAGGCGAGAGGCCGTACGGTCAAGCATTGGGTAGAGGCAGAATTTTCCTATCCCTTGACTAAGTTTCAAAGTTTGCGCGCTAGAGTGGGCATGCAATTAGACAAAGTAGCCATTTTGGCTGATGATGTTATTACCTTGCAAGTGCCCGTGTACCATGAGAACCGCTTTAACATGCGTTTTGAGTATGTGTTTGACAACGCGATTCCGTTGTATACCAATGCTTGGAAAGGGACTAAATTTAAGGCTTATCTCGATTTTTATAAACCCTTTACGGTACAAAATGCAGATAGCGAATTCAGTGTGGGCTTAGAAGGGGGCTTAACAACAGCTATTGGGTTTGATTTGCGGCAGTATTGGAGTTTGGACAATAAGACCGTTTTTGCGCTGCGCGCTGCTGGTGCGGGTTCGTTTGGTCAACAAAAAATATTGTATTCCTTGGGAGGAATCGAAAACTGGATGTTTTCTAATGTTAATACAACCATTACCTTGCCTGATGCAGGCGCTTATGGGCTGCAAACGTTGGCTTCAGGCTTACGGGGGTTCAACAACAATGCTCGAAATGGAAGTTCTTATGCGTTGATCAATGCAGAAATGCGGATTCCAATTGTCGATTATTTGACTAGGAACTCTCCTCGAAACACGGTATTGCGCAATTTACAACTCGTTGCCTTTTTTGATGTGGGAACAGCTTGGCAGGGCTTGTCGCCGTTCAGCGCCGACAATCCACTGAATACAACCGTCATTGATAATAATGGGCCGAATTCTTTATCGCCTGTCCGTTTAGTGGTCAATTATTACCGCCGTCCAATTTTGATGGGCTACGGATTTGGGGTGCGTACCGTGTTACTAGACCACTACTTCCGCTTGGATTATGCTTGGGGAGTAGAGACTGGGCAAGTGCAAACACCCATCATTTACTTCTCTATAGGAACCGATTTCTAAAATTTATAATCTACTTAAATAAAAACAGCCCATCCCGACGCATAGTCGGAATGGGCTGTTCTTTTGTCAGAGTAGACAAGGAATGGTATTAATTATCTTTAATGGTAACTTGGTTGCCTTGGTCAGAAGATTTTGAACTACTTGTTAATGTGTGCGAAATCCGCTCTTCTACTTGCACTACATCGGTGATGCCTGTCGCTTTATCTTCAAAGACAACCGTTTGAATTGTTTCTGGCAAATAAAGTACATATACTACTTTTTCTAGGCAAGGTTCTCCTTTTAGAATCATGGGTTGGCGGGGCTTATCCTCTAAGCGTAATCCGCTGCCGCCTTCAGGTGTCAAGAACAGGTGGTAGCGCCCTCTTGAAATTAGAGTTTCTAAGAAAAAGACATTGGAAATACTTAGACTTACTTGACCTGTGATCATAATGCGTGTTCCACGAATGTACTGTAGTTGTATCTCTGAACTATTTAAGCTCAAGTGTAGTTGAGAGGGGGGATTATCTTCATCAATCGCATAACTAACTACTTGATTCAAATATTGGGAAACTTGTTGAGCGCTAGCAGAAAATAGCCCAATACCGAAAGTAGTCAATAGAATAGTTAGTAAAGTAGAACGCATATCAAGTATGTTTAAGGGACAAACACTGGTAAGAACTACCAATAATGGTAAGCCTATCAAAAAATCGTCCCAAATACTAAGTGTTTGTTTGTTAATTAGTTAAATATTACTGAAAGGGACTAATGTTTTCATTTTAGAAGGAATGTTGCGACATTCAAATGAAAAATGACCAAACCCGTTATGGATTTAGTCCTTCTCAAACCGCTATAAAGCGCGTCTAATGAAGACGAATCAATAAATTACTTGTCACGGTTAATGGTAATGATCTGTGTTTTTTCTGCACCAAATTCATCGGTCAATTGGAACTTATAGGTTCCATCTTCCAAAGATTTTACATTCAAGGCGTTGTAGTTGTTACCACCTTCTACCTGTAAGGTATTGTGGGCAGCAGTCTCATAACCTTCTTCGTCAAACATTTTCAACGTTAATTTTTTCTGCTCTTCAGATTTTAAAGAGAATACAAATACGTCATCGTTGACTTCATCTTGGGCGATCATTTCGATGTCCAATACTTTTGCTACTTTCTCGGCGGCCATTAGGGTCGTATATACCGTCCCTAGGATTTGTTGGTCATCTCCATCGTCCATCATTAAGACAACAGCGACCATCTTTTCCTCGTGCTGAGGAGCGTCCATTGCAAATGCCGAACCGATTAATAAAAATATTGCTGCAATTGATAATAAGAATTTCATAATTATTTTTTAAATGGTTAATAAAATAGCTTGGGTCAAGGGGACACGGTCGTTTTCTTAATAAAATAAGGGTAGTGTCTAAAAGGGGGAAGTTGCTATTAGTATTAGCCACTTCTCTTTGCATTGAAACAGTTTTCACAAAGAAATAGTATAGGGATAAAATTTTCTAATTCTTTAGCTGTGATGTCCTGTTCTCTTATTATTTATAACACGATAAAAGGGTAATTGTTTAAGAAAAGCCTTTATATTCCTATTTTTTATGAAAAAAAAAGAAGGCTTGTGACATGGAATTTCTCTTTAATAAGCCTATTATATAGCAACTAGTAGTAGCGCTACTAAAGAATAGTACCCTTTATCAGTAGGGGGAGTCGAAGTAGAAGCACTCCTTTAAGTAGACGATCTTTTAACTAACTTAATCAAACTAGGAAGCGGCAACTTGCCCCAAAAATCCTACAGCACCACACGCATGAGCACAACGATACACGCCTACCAAGATGATTTATTAGGACGCCTAGACGCGACCGCTTTGGCCAAAGGACTAAAGAATAAAGATTTCACGGCGCAAGAATTAGCTGCTTGTGCCATTGAGCGGGTGCAAGCCATCAACCCACAGCTCAATGCCATTGCGTATGCTGATTTTGAGCGAGCGTTGGAACGGGCCGCTACGCTGGACATAGAGCAAGGGGTTTGGGCAGGAGTACCGACTTTTATCAAGGATTTGATCCATGTAGAAGGAATGCCAACACGGCAAGGCTCCGCAGCTATAGGGGATAAATTGCACAAAAAGAACGAAAAAATCACCCAGCAGTTATTGTCTTTAGGGATATTGCCTTTAGGCAAATCAACCACTTCTGAATTTGGGCTTATGCCAACTTCCGAAACCTTGCTGCAAGGCAATACCTACAATCCGATGGGATTGGGCTACTCCACAGGAGGCTCTTCGGGTGGAGCAGGTGCCTTGGTCGCTTCGGGGGTGGTGCCTGTGGCGCATGCCGCCGATGGGGGAGGCTCTATTCGGATTCCTGCCGCTTGTTGCGGCTTGGTGGGTTTTAAGCCCAGTCGTGGCCGTGATATTGATTCCCCCACTAAAATTTTGCCCATTGATATTGTCGTACAAGGCGTTTTGACGCGTTCAGTGCGGGATTCCATTGCTTATCAAACGGGATTAGAGCAGTTTTACCAAGCGCCAAATTTACCTGCTATTGGCCATATCGAGCGGCCACTAGAGCGCCGCCTCAAAATTGGTTGGTTTGCCCAAACACCCACTGGAATGGACAGCCACCCTGATGTTCAAGTGGCGATTCAACAAGCGGGAAAGTTTTGCGAAAGCTTAGGCCACACGGTCGAAGAAATAGAATGCCCCTTTAGCCAAGAAACGAAGATTGACTTTTTAGGTTATTGGAGTATGTTGAGCTATTTGATTGTTCGTTTTGGCAAATTCACCTATGGCCTAGATTTCAAGGCGCGGCAAGTAGAGCCTTTTACCCGCCAAATGGCCAAAACCTTTTCCAAGGTATTATTTAGCAGCCGCACGATTATCCGCCGGCTAAAACACTTTGCTGCGCACTACGACACGTTGCATCAAGAATACGACATTCTACTTAGTCCTGTGTTGTCGCATCCTACTCCACGCTTGGGTTACTTTGATCCCAATATCAATTTCTTTGCGAGCATCGAGAAGCTTAGCCAATACGTTAATTTTACAACTTTTCAGAACATCTCGGGCGCGCCTGCAATTTCTTTGCCGATGGGAGAGAGCCAGCAAGGCTTACCAATTGGCGTACAATTTTCAGGGAAAATTGGTGCGGATCGCTTGGTGTTAGAATTGGCCTTGGAGTTGGAACAACAGGGTGGGTTGATTGATTGGCAAGGGCGCTTGATAGGGTAGCGGCTGTGTGGAGTGGTGTAAAGGGAAGAAGGGCGAAAGAGCCTATATTTTTAAACCTCTTTCATCCTCCTTAACCCTTAAAAATGTTACTTTTCTTTAGTGGAAAATGACGCTACCATAGCCGTCAAACCTATTGGATAAGGAGTGACTTTGAAGTCGGGAAAATGGCGTTGAAACTTTTCGAAATTCATCTGGTAAGGCACTTCAAATTGGTATAACATTTCTTCAACCTCTGCCAAGGGGCGTACGACCAAACCGAGTAAGCGACGGATAAACTTAGGAAGATAGCCCAATTCGAAATTGGTAGATAGGATGTCGTTTAACCACGTATTGATCTGTAACAGAGTAACAGGAGCTCCCACAGGTAGGTGCCAGACTTGCCCGTGCGTGCGCTCATCTAAGGCCAATTCTACCAAAGCGCGACCATTGTCCCCACTATAAGCGTAGGTGTGGAGTACTGCCCTGTCGCTAAGTACCTGAGGAGCTTTGCCTTGAAGCATATTTTCTAAAAAAGAAATATAAAGTGGACTGTTGATCGCCTTTTTTCCGTAAAAATCGGCAGAGCGTCCAATGACGGCTCGTATCCGTTTTTCCTTAATGGCTTGCAGTAATAAATCCGTTGTTTGTTTTCGAGCCTTGCCTTTTTGGGTCGTTGGGTGTTGCGGATGCGTTTCCTTAAAAGGAAAAGTCAAGGGCGCAGGCCCATATAAATAAGCATTGTCTAAAAAGACGAGGAGCGCGTCTGCTTGCTCACAAGCGGTAATCACATTTTGCATCAATATTGGCCAATCTTTAGCCCAAACCTTAGATTCATAAGGCAAGCCAACACAGAGATAAACATGAGTGGCTCCTTGGATGGCTCGAATCGCTTCTGCTGGTTGGAGTAGGTCGGCATGGACAGTCGGTACGCCAAACAAAGCTGTTGTTCGAGTGACGGCACCAAAAGGAAGACCTTTTTGTTGCAGAGCCTCTATCACGGCCTTGCCCGTCGTTCCTGTAGCGCCTAAGACGAGGTGGAGTTGCTTTTTCAAAATAGGATAGGATTAAAAGGACAAAATAAGATTAACACCTAGTTGGCTACTGCGAAATAGGGCGCTCTCGGATAACCCGTTCACGGTTCCATTACGAGTGGCATATTCGTATTGCACTTCTAAGCTTAGTCCCACAGATTTGATGGGTAATTTGTAGCCAATGCCCCCCATGAGAGAATTGCCGATGGCGTATTGATGCTGATAAACGGCTTGGGACTCTTGCAATCGCTTGGCCGTAAACTGCCCAAACCCTACACTCGCATTGAGATACAACCCCTTTTGGAAGGTTCGGCTCAATAAAAAATACTTGACCGCTAGGCTTAGGTTGTAATAATTGAATATGTATTCGCTGTCGTTATTGCCAGCAATAGGACTGCCAAAGGTACCATGTATACGGGAGCCAATGCCTAGCCCTTTCCAATTTTCAGGGGCAACATAACAGGCCATTAGTACATTGTTGCCCAAGCCTGGCTCAAAGGAACCTCCTAAGGCCGTGGCTAAGGTAGCCTGTGTGGTTGTAGGGACAAAAGCTATTCCAACGCCTAAGCCCACTTCTCCGTAAACGGGAATCTTTTTGGGAGCGGAAGGAGTAGTTTGTGCAGTAGTAGTAAGAGCGAAGGGCCCAATTAGTAAAATTGCCTAGTAGGATCATCCATAACTTATTCATAGTTGCAAACGGTTTAAAGTGCTTGTAATAAAAGGATACGTTACAAAGATGCGCTATGGTTTTTTGTTAACCGTTCACCTGGGTTAAGAACGCCTACGAAAGGGTTATTATTTGTTGGCGAAGCGTTTGGATGTAATGAATGGAGCTAACGCCAGTAAAGAAGCATTCAATATCTTGGTGGAGTTCCTGGAACTGCCTTAGCTGGGACACGTAAAGTTACCCGCGTATCTTCATACACCACTACGGGATAGTAACGCAACAACCAAGTTCGTTCCTCCACAGTGGCTACTCGATCTTCTTTGTCCCACAAAACAGCCTCATAAGGAGGCAATTGCTCAAAGGAAGCAGAGTGTTTGCTATTGCTCTCCGCCATTAAGACCTCTAACCGTTGGCCTTGACGCAAGTAATAATATTCTAAAAGTGGTTTATCATAATTAGAAAATAGATAACATTGTTGCAGGTTGTTTTGCAAGAGATGCTCGGCAATGTGGTGTACTTGCCAGTCGAGTTGGGCGCTCCATTGCAAGGCATAATGTTTTTCTAAGCGCCAACTGTAGCTACTTATTATCATAATAATAGCAAGGAGCAGACTTTTTTTATTAGTCCAATACGGGGCGAGGTTTTGTCCCACCAAGAGAAACCAAAGTGCCAAAAAAGGCCCTAGAAAACACCAAATACGGTAGGGCGGTTGGGAGCCGAACAAGCCGTTGAGTAAGGTCGGTAAGAGCAAGAAGAGTAGGGTTAGTTCGGCCAATACCCTATGGGGGGGTGTTATTTTTTGTTTATAATAAAGTATCAATAATAGCCCCCAAAGCGCCAACCAACTACCGTAGACAGGGGTTCCACGTCCGCCACCCCACAACAGCCAGTCGGCGACCTTATCTTGGTACGACCAAGAAAACGCACTGCGCGCGGCCTGTGCGGCGGCCAAAAGTGCCTCACTGCCATTGGTCAAAAAATAAGGCGCATACAACAGCAAAACCGTTAATACGACAAAGCAATTAGTTGCCAACCAAGTTTTTAAGAATGGCATCGAGCGGCGACCTTTCCAACCCAAGTACAAGCTCATACTTATCCAAACATAGAAATGTGTCGGGACGCTATAACATCCTCCCACCTGTGCCAAGAACCACCAAGCCCAGTGATAAGTACGTTTGTTCTTGGAAGTAAGCAGCTGCCACGAGGCCGATAAGGCCAACACAGTGAACAAAAGCTGAAAAATATAGCCTCGCGCATACAAGCTGTACAAACTCGCCGCAGGAGCAAACGCCAAAAAAGCCAAACTGCACAACGCCCAATTGGACGTTCCCGCTTGGCGCGCCAATTTATAAAACACCAATAACAGCAACAGACCGCCCAAGATAACTGGTGCCCGCAAACTGTATTGCCCTGCAAGGGGTAACCAATCGGTGAGACAAGCCAGTAGCGTATACAAAATATGGTTGTTGTTGGGACTAATGGCCGACACGATAGGGCCGTTAGAGACGAAGTGGTTGTATGTCCAAGCCTCGTCGTATTGCAAGGCGTAGCGCCCTGCATAGTAGAGCATTCTAATAAACGCACTACCCACTGATAAAGCTAAGTAAAAGCAATTCAGAACGGCTGCGTCCGCCCCAAAATAAGCGCTGTTGTTGTCCGCTGTAGCGAATAAATACGGCCACCAAACGGCTCCAGCGCGGGCTTTTTTTATACAACCAAGGCGTTAATAGGGTATAAAAAAAGAAGCTTCCACCCAATAAATAAGGCAAAAGCGCATAGCGAGCAGCGGGTAATACTGTTGCTTCAAAATAAGGCCGCCAATCCAGTTTGTGGACTTGGCGCAGCAGGGTGGTGGTAAAGTGATCGTAGGGAATTAGCGCACTGTAGAGGCTGCCGCCTAATAGAAAAAGGCCAAGGAGCCCCCAGAAAAATAATAAGCTGACGCGTAGAATTGTTGTCACCGCAATTGTTGGATGATTTTTTTGAGATCGGCAATTTCTGCCTGCAAGTTGATGGCTTCCCGTCCACTAGTTGGAGGATCTACAAATTTGGTGTCGGTGACAATGGTTTCTACATTGTGCAACCGTTTTTCGAGTTGCTGCACGACTTGTTGCAGTTTTTCGAGTTGTTGAGCAAGGGCTTGTTGCTGTGTTTGGTCGTCCAAAACAGTTCGAGATTGTTTATTTTGATTACTCAATAAGTACATTAACAAGGCAAAGACGCAGAGCGCCAGTAATCCGACAATAGCAGGCATAAAGAAGTTGCTTAGTAGAAATTTTTATTTTCTTGGTCTATCTTAATTTGTTGCTTCTCATAGTCGCTGAGTTCAATACGAGTCGGCGTTTGTCCTAGGCTGCGTTGTACCTCTGACATCGTTTCTTTGAGCAGTTCGTTTTCTACCATTAATTGACCGACCTGCTGCGTAATTCGCGCAGTTCTTCGTTGTTAGCTCCCCCACTCCCCATGTCCAACTCTTTCATCTTTCGGAGATGAGCAGTGTAAATAGCCAAAAGAGGAATGCCAAAAATCAATAGCATACCAAGGATTGGTATAATAGCTTCTACAATATCCATAGAGAAATTTGATTAATAGTTGATGAAAAACAGGTTAATAAAAATCCTTATTTTCTTGATCTATCTTAATTTGTTCCTTTTCATAGTCACTGAGCTCAATACGAGTCGGCGTTTGCCCAAGGCTACGTTGCAAATCGGACACGGCTTCTTTGAGCAATTCATTTTCGACCATTACTTGGCCTATTTGTTGGCGCAACTCGCGCACTTCTCCCTCTCCGATACCCATACCCTCTTGTCGAAGGCGTTCCATCTTCAACCGATAGGAGGTGAAAATCCACAAGACAGGAATACTAAAGACGGCTAGTATGGCAATAATTCCCATTATAGCTTCTAATAAAACAGACATGGCAAAGGCAGCTAAGAAGTGATGAAAAGTGGTTTAGTACCTAAATTTTTGCTGATCCTTATCTAAACGGACTTGCTCTTTTTCGTACTCTATGTCAATATAATCTTTTCTATCGGAAACAATATACTCTAGGTTGCGAATTCGCTCTTCCATACGGTCATTTTCTTCCTGTAATTTTTGAAGGCGTTTGTTGGTCAGATCGGCACTAGGCCCGAGCAAGCCCCGCTCTCCACTTTTCAGTTTTTGGCGTTCTAAAGCGAAATAGGAACTTGAAATAGTTATCAAAGCAATGGCTATCCAGAACATAAGGACTTGTTTTTGAAGTAAAAAAATAAGCGTTGTAGCATTGGGTTTATCTAAAGAAACAGCTTGTCCTATCAACTTGTTTTGAGCCAGAATAAGTTTCTTTAACCACTATTCTGATACTTTTATTCGACGAACAGACTCAAAAACGCCCCAAATCTAAGTCGGGCAGTGTCAAATGCACCTTGTTGTTGCGGGCAATGCTTTGAATAAGGCGAAACTCTGGCCACAAGTTGTTGCGCTTGTTCAACTGGTTGCGGTAGGTATCCAAAATCGGCTGCACCAAACGGCGGACGGTGGCGGCGGGTAAGTTGTGGCTGTGTTGCAAGGTCTGTAGCGCCTTGAATTGCCACTCGGGTTGGCGTAACAAGTGGGTAATGCGGTACAACGAGCGCTCAATACCCTGCGGCATTTTGGTTATTAGTTCCAAGGCTATTTTTACAATTTCTTCGTTGCTATCCCCCAAACACTGGTCAATTTCTTCCCAAAGATGCGAGAGTTCATGGTCAAAATACGGCAACTCTTGTAAATACAAAAGAACTAAATCCTCCTCGTCTTGAATGGCTGCCCAAATTTGCTGCAATACCTTGGGTCTTGGTGCCCGTTTGAATTGCTTTAACCGCTCCCAAAGCCGTTTTTCTAAGGCCAAAGGCTGGCCTTTGGCGGCTTGATGAACGACCGTTTGATACGCTTTATTGGGGCAATATTGTTGCAACACTCTCATCAAATGGACGCTGTTGGGCGTTGCTGTTAAGTTACTTAAAGACACTTCGGGCGTTTCCTTAGGTTGTAACAAATAATAAACGGCTTTGCGAATATCGCGCTTGGCGACCGCATAAAATACTCGCCGACACTCCTCAGAAGAATGATCGGGGAGGGCTTGCTGGATAAAGTCCAATTGGAGTTCGTAAGGATCTGTCATAACTGCTATGCTTGAAAATATCCCTTACAGCTCTACCATAATAGGCTGGAACTGTGGCTGGGCGGCCTCTTTAATTTTATAAACTAGTTTTTCGGAGAAGGTCAATAGATCGACCAGCTCTTTGGTCTTCGCAATACGGCGCTCCTTGAAGAGCAATAACGTGTGTCCATTGGATTCAATATGGTAAATTTCTTGCTGTTCTAAAAAGGCAATCAAGCCCGCCGCAGGGCCATTGATCGTCACATGTCCTCCTCGAAAAAAAGTAGTAACCACCCCGCCAATGACCGCTGTCAGAATTCCTGCCATCGGCTGCCTCCCTGAAGCCATCGCGATGCCCAAACTCAACGGCAGCGCGACTAAGGCGACACTCAAGGCAGCAATTAAATCATTGCGCCAGTTTTGTAAGGCTTGCACCAAACCGCTCGTTCCCTTCGGTCATGCTTGAGTTGGTTACTTTTTTGGGCACCACGAATTACAAGCGAAGCACTCACGCAGTAAGTAGCAGCGCAGCTAATGAAAAAAAGTAACACCCAATTTACTTAATAACACTCTATCAATTACAATTAACTTCTGTTACAGTGTATTTAACTACTCGTTATCCTTCTTCGGTAATGACATTAAAGTGGGGCGTAGCATGGATATATTTTTCTTTTTCCTCGTATAAATCAATGGTTTCAACCTTGATGTTGCGTAGCTCTGCATTGACGGCAAAGTCTTCAATCAATTCCAACACATCGTGGTGAACAAAGTGGGTAGAACTGGCGTCAATAATCAACGTAACATCACTGGGAACCTCCGTCAAAAAAGCTTGAATAGAGGCCTTATTGAGGAAGGTAACGTCTTCGGATAAAATCAAGCGCAACGTTTGGTGTTTGGTTGATTTCTCCACGCGGTAAGGCACCATGTAGTTGTTGTACAAAATAATCAAAATAGCTACGGCCATTCCCCAACCAATACCCATTAATAAGTTAGTCAATAAAATACCAATAATGGTGGCTAAGAAAGGAATTAATTGCGTCCAACCTTGTTTGTACATTTTTTTGAAGAGGGCAGGCTTGGCCAATTTATAACCGACCACCATCAAAATCGCGGCCAAGGTGGCTAAGGGAATCAAGTTCAATAAGCGTGGAATAAAGACAATACTCAACAGCAATAAAACACCGTGAAAAATAGCCGAGGCTTTGGTTTTACCACCCGACTGTTGGTTGACCGAACTACGGACAATTACTTGGGAAACGGGAATGCCGCCAATCAACCCACAAACAATATTGCCAATACCTTGGGCTTTTAACTCTTGGTTGACAGGAGTAATGCGTTTGTAAGTGTCTTGTTTATCAGAGGCTTCTACACACAATAGGGTTTCTATACTAGCGACAATAGCCAAGACGACGGCAACGCGATAAACCGCAGGTTTATTCCACGCGGTAAAGTCGGGAAAGGCAAAGTTGCTGACGAAGCTATCCAAATCTTTGGCAATGGGAATGTTAACTAAGTGGTCAGGGGAGATGTTCCAATAGGCATCATTAGCAAGGACCAAATTGAGCAGCACTCCCACGACAACGACTACCAAAGGGCCTTGGAGCAGTCGGCTGATTTTTTGACGCTTCATAAAAGGCGTTTCCCACAAGATGAGCAAGGCCAAGGAAATAGCAGAAACCAATAAAACTCCTGGACTGATGTAATTGAACATGTTAGAAAGCTCCGAAAAAGTGGTCTGTCCATCAACTTGTGCATAGGAAAAATCCCCTTCGGGGTCGGCATCGTAGCCAACTGCGTGGGGCAATTGTTTCATAAAAATGAGAATACCAATACCCGCCAACATCCCGTGTACCACCGAGGAGGGAAAATAATAAGCAATAACGCCCGCCTTGGCATAGCCCAAGGCCAATTGCAAAACCCCTGCTAAAAGAACGGCCAATAAAAAGACATCAAATTGCCCTAATTCTAGAATAGCATCTAAAACAATAACCGCTAACCCTGCGGCGGGCTCACTCACCCCCAAAGGAGAGCCACTAAAGAAACCCACTACAATACCGCCGACCATACCAGCGATTAGGCCAGAGAAAAGTGGCGCACCCGATGCTAGAGCAACCCCCAAACAGAGCGGCATCGCGACTAAAAATACAACGATACTAGCAGGAATATCAGAACCGAAGTTCTTTAAAGGATTCAAATCGTGGTTGGCTTTCATAGTAATGGAGTAGCGCAACTAACAGCTTTACAGCGAATTAGCTTGAGTGGAAAAAGAATTGGAGCTAGAACAGCAAACAGGGGAGAAAGTTGGATTAACTGAAGTGTTTCTCCTTATTATTGGTCTATTACTGGTCGTTTTAATGGTTTTGCCTTTACAAAAATAGAGATTTTCTTTTAGAAAAGATAGTGATACTATTATTAACAACTTAGAAAGTAGCTTTTTTGTAAAAATAAAGCCCCCTGTTTTATTGAAAAAACAAGGGGACAATTGAATAATCTCAAGCGTATACGCAGGATTACAAGAGGGCTCTCGGATCAAAGAAAACTCTCAAGTCTTGTAGTTGACCATCCTCAATGTGGTACCACTCGGAGACATCGAAGCTTATCTTTTTGCCGCCAGGAGTCTGGATCGTAGTGGTTATTTGAGTGACAATACGGTTTCCTTGTTCGATGAGCTGGTGAGTTTCCATCGTTTGGATGGAATCGAAATAAGGCGTATTAAGGGTAATAAAATCGTCTTTGCCTTGCACTTCTGCCAGTGGCCCTTTCAGGTAAACATCCTCTTTGAGCATCGTTTTCCATTGGTCATCATTTGCTAAAACAGAAGCAGTAAACGCGTTGTAAACATCCATAGCTTGTTGTGCCATAATTAAGTTAGATTAGAAAGTCAGTAGATGCTTACAATATATAACCATTATAATAAAAAAGAAGATAAGCAGCTAAAAAAAATAGAATTAACTAATGGTTTTTTTATTTATAGCTTCAATACGTCGTTTTAGAGCATTGTTCATCGCTTCAAATCCCGCCTTGGTCTGTTGGTCGAGTTGCCGTGCAAATAAGGGAACCAATAAGCCGCTAAAATATTCCTCGTGGTGCAATAGGGTTGTACCATCGTTTTGGGCAACTAAGCGAAACACGTGTTCTCCATCAAATAAACCTTTGACCAATAGCTTGCCCCGCCAACGCAATTCTAAAGAGGGTTTTACGCAGAGAATAGTAGGGCGAAAACGCATCGCTTGAATTTGAGCACTTACGATGGCTCCTTCTTCCAATCTTCCTGTCAATTGGGTAATAAAGGGATTCCAGTCAGGATAAGCGACGGTATTGGTGAGGACTTGCCATACTTGTGTCGGGGAGGCGAGGAGGTGAATTTGGGTGTGTAGGTGTTTTTTGAAAGCCATGTTCTATTGTTTGTGTTGTTCATAATTATTGGTACACACAAAACTAGCGGCTTTTTTATGGAGGGCAGTTGATCTAGATCAAGTTCGCTTTTTTGGCGCGAATACGGCTTAGGGTTTCAGGAGTCATGTGCAGCATGGAGGCCAAATATTGTAGTGGCACTTGATTGAAAAGGTTCGCGTCGCGCTCCCAAAGAGCTTGATACCGCTGCTCGGCAGAGAGGGACAGCAGCTGAAAAATACGCTCTTCTAAGGTGGTAAAGCAGCGGGCTAGGAAGGTGTTTTCTAATTGTGGCCATTCTGGAACCAGCTGCCCAATTTGTCGGTATTTTTCGCTGCTTAGGCTGTGCAAAGTGCAATCTTGCAAAGCTTGGATGTTCCAGCGCGCAGGGGCTTGGAAGAGCAAGGCCGATAAATCGGCCACAAAATCGCCTGGACTGGCAATCCACTGGGTAATCGATTTGCCGCTATGGGGGGCGGGCGCATGAAAATGTAGGTAGCCGCTGCTCACAAAACTCAAGCGCCCGTTGTACTGGCCTTGACGTAGCCAATAACTGCCTTTTTCCAACTCTTCTATTTCAAATAAAGCGGCGATGGTTTCCAGTTTGCTAGTGGGGATGCCTAAGTATTGCTGTAAATGTTGTTTGATTTCCATAGCGCGTTTGTTGATCTAATTTTGAAGATAGGAATTTCTTAGAGAGGGAGAGCTTTGGAGAATTTATTATCTTGTGATTTGATCATTTATCCTACTCCTTCTGAATTCTATTGCAACATGAGTATTCTAATCTGGAAATTGGCGAAGACGCTGTTAATTCTACTGGTTGTTATTATTGTACTATTGGTTAATTATTTACTATTTGCGTGGTTTTTATCAGCGATGACGACTACGCCTGCGGCGAAGACCTGCCGTGGAGCCGAGGAACACTTTTTTGTGAGTACCAACGGGGTTCACGTAGATATTGTATTGCCCGTCACTGCCTTGGATGCGGAGTTTTTAGAGCAATTGCACTTGCAGGAGGGCACGACCTACGTTGGTATGGGCTGGGGAGATGAAGGCTTTTATTTAAAGACACCGAGTTGGGCAGAGTTGGATTGGAAGGTCGCTGTGGCGGCTATTTTCTTGCCAAGCCCCACTTTGATGCACGTTACCCATCATCAAAAAGCATCGAGTCGTTGGAAGCGCGTCTGGGTTTGTTGCGAACAAAAAGAAGCGTTGTTGGACTACGTCAAGGGCTCTTTTAAGCGCTCGGCAGCGGGAGATTTGCGCTATTTGCCCGACAGAGGCTACCACAGTAACGATTTTTTTTACAAAGCTAAGGGCTATTATACAGGGTTGTATACCTGTAATATTTGGGCGAACCAAGCCCTAAAAAAAGCCCAAGTCAAAACCGCGATTTGGTCGCCGTTTGACAAGGGCATTCTAAAGCATTTGGAGTAGTAACCACCTAGACTTTTTCTACAATAGGTTGTAGGATCCAGAGGCCGTATTTATTGTAAAAAATATCTTCTTTGGGATAGCGTTTGTCTTCTTCTTGATTGATCTGAAAGGAGGGGCTTTCGGGGGCAGGCGAAAAGTTTTCGCCTGGTCGAATGTGTGGCTGCTCCAGAATTTGGTATAAAGAGAAGGCATCCAAGGCGTAAATGGCTGTCGATTGCTCGACTGCGCCGACAATTGCATCGCGTAAGCCCAAGTTGTGCATACCACAAGTGTAATAGACGTCGCCTTCGGCGTGCAACTTAATAACAAACCCATCGTACAGGCGGGCATCATCGTTCAAGCGGCAGAGCATGGTCCAGGTTTCAGCGCTAAAGGCTTTGCCTGTTGTTTCAATTTTGACCCCTAAGCCCCCTGCTTGTAAGAGGGCCAAACTGGCGCTCATAATACTACGGGCATCTTCCACACTACCGCCCTTCCCAATCAAATAGGCGGTAAAGGTGTGCTTGTCAATGGCATCAAGCTGTTCTGTCGTCAAGCGCCCCATACCCAATTGCTCAAATGCAGCGCGCATATTCTCATCTTGCTCATAGATTTCTAACCCAAAACTAGTTTGTGTCTTTTCGTGGAGCAAGACCATTCCTGAATAGCTGTATTGGGGAATAGCGTTGATGGCAGCTACCAAGGCATCTTGGTTAGCCCATTGTCCTGGAATGCCGATAACAATGGTTTGTTCTTTTTTGAAATCTGAAGTAGACACAGTATAGAGAAGGATTAAGGAGCGATCAAATAAGTAGTGGAAGGGGGGGTGTAGGTTATAACTCTTTGTCTAAGGGGAGGGTTTAGCAAAAGCGAAAAAATACCTCAAAAAGGCTGCTTTGTTTCTGGTAAGGTAGGATAATAGGGCAAAAAATAAAATAATTTTGTCAAAATGTGCTTTTGCTCCATCTTTTTCGCCCTTTTGTTGGTTATATAAGAGCATTTCCAAGAATGCTACAGTAATTTTGGTCATCACCTCCTTACTTCCTAATCCATTTTTTCAATAACTGTTGATATGCTTGTTCTAGTCCTATTACAGGGTAGCGTATTGTTATTCAACGGTTCCTAATTTTATTAGACGATATGACTACTTCTATAAAAAACAGCCTACTCGTAGGTTTACTCCTAGTTTTTGGAGTCTCTTTTTCGCAAGCTCAAAAGTTGATTGACCGTTCCGAAGGCACTTATTTAATGCATTGGGGAATTACTGGATCTACGGGCTTATCCAGCCAATTGCAAACCTCCGTCACACAACATCCCAATGCCCTTCCCGAACAGGCGACTAACCTTAGCGTGCGGTATGGCCCACGTCCTGATATTACGTTAGGGATCTTTACAGAGCACGAAATTGCTGGCAAACCTTGGGCATTCCGTTCTTCTCTGGTCTATAACCTTCGGGGAATTCCAAGACTAGGTTTTGAAGCCAGTAATGGTGAAATCACCAACCCTGGTTCTATCTTTTTGAATGGATTGGCTTTGGACGGCCTTGTGTTTTTCAAACCGTCGCCCAAAATGATGATTGGAGCAGGATTTGACATTGCCCACTTCTTTTTGACCAAATCCATTAAGGATAGTGACAACGCCGATTATGTGGAAGGCTTACAAAGTTACCGAGGGATCAAAGTCGTGTTGGCTTACCACCTCAATAACCGCACAGACTTGAATTTCTATGGGGCTTTTGGGAATAGTTTAGACAGCAAAATGCAGGTGGATAACATCGGTGGTGGCCTTTCGATGACGTATAAAATTGCGGGACGCAAAATTAAAATAGTCAAGGAAAAATATACGATTGATTACACGACTCCAAGCTTGTAGTATTCTTTTAAGGAGCTGTTAAAGGTGTTTTTTTAGTAAACTCTATCTTTTGTAGGTTGTTGTAAAGGAGACGGTTCTGCAAAGAACAGTTATACTATCTATTTTACAATCAAAGAAAGTCTTGTTTGCAGGACTTCTTGGCTAATTTAAAAAAGAACAACACTATGTACGACCTCAGTAAAATCGGACTGGACGAAAAAAAAAGTAAGAAGATTGCTAAAAAGCTCAATGAGCTGCTAGCCAATTATCAAGTTTTTTATATCAACATCAGAGGCTTTCACTGGAATATTAAAGGAAAAGCCTTTTTTGAACTGCATATCAAGTTTGAAGAATTATACGAAGATTCTTTTGTGAAAATAGACGAGATTGCCGAGCGTATCCTCACTATTGGACACCAACCCTTGCACAGTTATACCGATTACCTCCAACACGCGAGTGTCAAAGAGGTGAAAAATGTATCGAATGGGGTAGAGGCACTAAAGAAAATATTGAAGGCTTATGAAGTCATTTTACCCTTAGAGCGCGAGTTGCTATTGTTAACCGCAGAGTGTGATGACGAGGGTACGAATGCTTTAATGAGTGATTACATCAAAGAACAAGAAAAATTGATCTGGATGTATGCGGCTTATTTAGCCAATGAATAATCCATTAAAAGGTCTTCCCCCTTCTATTACGCGTCGTTCCGAAATTCGCTTCGGAACGACGCGTTTTTTATTTTGCCTGCTATTGTGCAAAAGAGAGGCTTGTAGGAAGGGGGGCTATCAAAGAACGATTTTTCATTTCCTCTAAAAAAAGGTATCTTAGTTGCGTATCCCTTTTCAAAACCGCCCCTTTTATCTTCAACAATCGTCATGAAAAAGTTAAATTTTTTTGGAGAAGTTTTAGGCTTATCGCCTTTCAAAACGCGCTGGAAGCAGACTAAAGTCGCTTTGTTTGGACAGGAAGATGTGCCTGGTTCTAAGTTTGGATTGTCCAGCTTGGCGCAATTCCATCCGCGTGTTTCGCCCTATTTGTGGCGGGGAAAAACGTATGTTCCGCGCCAAGTAATCATCTCTAATTTGGTCAACCATACGCCTACGCCTATCGCTAATGGCTGGTCGGTAAAGATGACGCAAGTCCAAGATTATCGCGGCCGCCGCCTTACTTATGACAGTCATAATGGAACTGATTTTTCTATTCCTATTGGTTCTGAGGTGTGTACTGCCGCGCCTGGGCAAGTGGTTGCTATACAGTCGGAGTTTAATCGAGGGGGGCTCAAAATTTTTGTTGACCACGGCGAAGGTTTGATGACTTGTTACGCGCATTTGGCGCGGCCCTTGGTGGCTGTGGGGGAAGTGCTGGAACGGGGGCAACCCCTTGCTTTATCGGGTTATAGTGGCTTGGATGCCCTGATTTCCTTTCCCTTTGGCATTCCCCATGTGCATTTTAATGTATGGCTTAACGGGGAGCCCATCGATCCCTTTCCATATGGTGGACACGTGTCGCTTTGGCACAATGGGGAATTGCCTACCCCCGCGAATGGGGGGGGCGCTGCCTTTGTTGCATCTAGCTATCGAGAGGAACAAGTAGCCGCATTGATTGCCGCTTGCAAAACGGAAACCGTACGGGCTGAGTTGTGCACAACACAGCCCCTCCAACAACAAGCGGCGGCGGTCATTATTCACAGCAATTATTACCCTACCCGCTTTCGCGAGCGCATCAACGTCTACGACCAGACCTACGAACGCCGTCCGCGGTTGGACTTGCCGTTCAGCGCGCAAGCCTTTGACGGCGTGGTCTTTTTGGACGACCTGTAGAGCTGGCACTCTAATTGCAAAGAGGGGAACGGGGAAACCCAACGCTGCCCGAAACTTAGGAAGGGAAAAAGCGACAATTATAAGGTAGTGTAACGGACATACCGTATCTTTGCAGCGCTGAAAAAGCTTGGCAAAACGATTACAAAAGTAACTCCCAAGCACTAAGAAATAGAACAACACAAAGCGCTGCGCTGACCAGCAAGGCGCGTTAATCGAATTGATCATAAAAAAGCATAACAATGAGTACTCATAGAGCATCAAAGAATGATTACTATTGGGCAGACGATAAGGAGCCACATTTTTTACGCCGTCAGGAAATCCTGAAAGCGCATCCAGAAGTCAAAGAACTATTTGGCATCAACCCCAAAATGAAATACTTTACCGTATTGTGGGTGACGTTGCAGATGACTGTTGCGGCACTTAGCTACCAACTGGGCTGGATCCCATTCTTATTGGTTACTTATTTTGTAGGCGCGACGATCATCCACGGGATGTTTTTGGCGGTGCATGAAATTACCCATGATTTAGCGTTTGAGAAAAAAATATACAATAACTACTTGGCTTTTGTAGCCAACATTCCAATGGTAGCGCCTTATGCTATGGCCTTCAAATACTACCACAGCATCCACCACTGGGATCAAGGCCGTGACGGTGAAGATACGGACATTCCCACATTGGGAGAAGCCATGTTATTCCGTGGATTGATCGGAAAAATCATCTGGTTTGTCTCTCAAATTTTCTTCTACGCCTTCCGTCCAATGGCCGTAAAATCATTGAAAATTGACAAATGGGTTATTTACAACTGGGTCTTCCAATTGGCGGTAATGGGCGCGTTTTTTGGCAGTTTGGCTTACTTTATAGCGCCTGCTGCTGCGGGTTCGGCGCTGTTGTACCTGTTCTTATCCTTGGTTTTTGCTGGAGGCTTACACCCCACTTCTGGGCACTTTATCTCTGAGCATTACGTATTTGAAGAAGGGCAAGAAACCTATTCTTACTACGGGCCGTTAAACTTGGTGACCTTTAATGTAGGGTACCACAATGAGCACCATGATTTTCCTCGTATTCCTGGAAGCCGTCTGCCACAATTGAAGAAAATGGCGCCAGAATTCTACGACCACTTACATTCTTACAACTCTTGGGTAGCCGTTAACTGGCGCTTTTTAACCGATAAAAATGTAAGCTTGTACTCTAGAACCAAACGGGAGAATCCCAACTTGGAGCCTAAGAAGAAAAATACCCTCAAAAAACAAGAACCTGCGGAAGTGTAGGTCTAGGATAACGACTATAAAAAAGCGCCGCTTTTTACTCCTTGGAGTAGAAAGCGGCGCTTTTTATTTTTAGAAGAATAGATGGCTTTATACAAAAAATCGGCGGTCTTTGTTTCCCAGGCAGAACGATGCTTTTGTGTACACTGGTAAGGGACTTTATTTGCATAATAAAGGCTAATAATTAGCGTTTCCGCAACGTACGCTCATAATCCTCGAACCGCAGTTTAACAATCTTGCTACGGTCGAAGTTTCTCAAAACAACGCCCTCTGTTTTACCCACGGCATTCTCGGACAAGGCGACTTGTGTCATTGCGGCATGGCGTTTTAGCGCGTCCAAAATCGTTTGGTGTTCCAAATTAGCCAAGGGAAATTCTAGACTAGGAACCAAGTCATAGCCAAAGCCTTTTAGCGCGTCCAAATTAACAAAGTTCTGTCCATAGGACAAGGTGTCATCTACCGTGCTGTCTAAAGAACTTTCGCGCCAGTGGGAAATTTCGCCAATTGGGCGTTCCAGAATAGAGAGATCATCCAGAACAGCTATGTCAAATACGCGGAATCCATGTTTGTCTTTGCCGTAATTCTTAGAATGCGCGGTCACTTTGCCCCCAAACAATTCGCCATACACAATGGTCAACTGCTTGGGTTGCAGGCGTGGAATGTCCAAGGCATAAAATTGGTTGACAATGCCTAACGCTTCGTCCCAATACAAGTCTTTAGAGTAATGAAGAATACACTTTCTAGATCCAATCAGAAATTCATCTCCCCAAAAAATAAGGCGCACATTAGTGCCGTCAATTTTTTCGGTGGCATAGAGGGTTTCCCCTTCAATATTGGTGGTAAGTTGGTCGCTGAATTTGCCTTTGTTGGCAAATTGGTGGAGTGTTAAAATAGAAGGATATTTGGTCAAGGTATTGATTTTGTCCTTGCCATATTTCACAATTAAATCTTGTAACATGCTTGTTGTTTTGGTTCGCTGAGATTCAACTTAGATTCTTTAGAAGAAGTTCCTACCGAGATCAAAAACTTGCGCCATTCCAAGAAGAGCTACTCCAAAAACCACTCGATCAGCGCCACTTGCTCTGGAGAGAACCAATCGAGCATCTCCTCGCTAATGTCTTCATAGATTGTTAAACTAGCGTGAGTAGGCTCATAATCGTCAAAATTATGCTGCTTGTATATCGCCTTGATTGGCTCCATATACTTGCGCTTGAAGGCGGCAAGATCACGGGTATCTTCCTCAAAATACTCCAATCCATAATTCAAAAAGAACGCGGACCAATCATAAATCAAGTTGGCTTTTTTCTGTTGGTGCGCTTCTTCGACCACGGCTAGCCCAAGTGGGGCAGGGGTAACCACGACAACATCGGTTCCCGTTTCTGTTTTTGTGAAACCTCCCGCATCCATCTCATGGCGTTCGGGCAAGCGCTCCAAATTCCAAATCAATTGGCGCTTTCGGGCTGCCTCCAATTGACTTTTTTTAATCACTTTAATGCTATCCTGTAGCAATGCATCAATTTCGTACAAAGACATACGCTTGTTTTGAGAGTTATTTGATAGAGACACTACTGTAGCCACCGCCTTTTTTGACGACTTGAATCTGTGTGTCAATACTTTGTTTTAATTTTTCTACGTGAGAAATGATTCCCACGGTCTTGCCCTGCGATTCTAAGGTTTGCAAGGCGCGAATGGCCATTTGCAAGGTGTCGGTGTCCAAGGTGCCAAAGCCCTCGTCAATAAACAGCGACTCAATGTTATTGTTTCCTGCGGCTAAATCGGACAAAGCCAAAGCCAACGAGAGGCTTGCCAAGAAACTTTCTCCGCCTGATAAGGTATTGAGAGGGCGTTTATTATTCAACTGAAAGGTATCGACAATATCAATTTCTAACAGTTCATCGACTTTGCTAGTTTCAGGGTCTTCGGTACGTCTTTCTAGGTAATACCGCTGGTTGATGAAGGTGCCCAAATGTACATTGGCTAGGTGGACTAATTTTTTGAGGGTGATGCTTTGTGCAAATATGCTGAAGCGCTTGCCGTTTTTAGAGCCGATACGGTCGTTCAGCAATTTCCAGCGCGTTACCTCTTTTTGATACTGCGTAATGTCTGCCAACAGCGCTTCGTGCTGCTCTTGCTGTAAGGCATGTTGTTCCAGCTTTTCCTTGATCGCGCCCAAGCCTTGCAACTGCTCGCCACGCGCCTGTTCCAATTCCGACAAGGCCAATTGTAGCTCTGCGAGCGGGCGGTCAACGCTGACTAAGGTTTTTTGCTGCTCCTCCAAGACTTTTTGATTGTCTTCTTGTTGCTGTGTCAGGCGCTGTTGGCGCTGTTGTAAATTAGTTTGCAACTGCTGGTAAGTGGCTACTTCTTTTTCTTCTAATAACAACGCGCGTAACGTGGTCAAATCGCCTAGTGAAGCGGTGGCCAGGCGCTCGGTTAATGCCTTGGTTTTTTGCGTGGTCTGTTCGGTTATTTCCTTCCACTGTGATTGCAGGGTTTTGCGTTGTCCCTCATAATCGGCTTGGGCTTGCTGCTGTTGCTGAATTTTTTGTCCAAGACGCTGTTGTGCCTGTCGAAGGCTGTCTAATTCTTGCACTCGTGCTTGCTTGGCGGCTTCTACAGAGTCGCCTGCAAATAAGGCATAACGTTGGGTTTGCAGCGCGGTTAAGTTAGTTGTATGAGTGGCTAAGGTGCGTTGTTGTTCCTCTTTGGTTGCTTGCCATTCTAAGGCGCGTTCTTGCGCGTTTTTTAATTCGCCTTGCAATTTTTCTAAACGGCTGGTTTGTTGGTCGTGCTGATCGTGTTGTTCTTTGTAGGCGCTGCGATAGCGGACTAATGTGCTCCTTGCTTGCTCGTCCGAAGGCAATAAACCAAAAGGAGCTAAGGTGGCACCAATCACCTGTTGCAACTCTTGGCTGCGGTTTTGGTGGTGCTCTACATCCAAAGCGCTTTGCGCTTGTTCTGTGGCTTGTTTCTCAATATTTTGTGCTAAGAGCTGGAGTTGCTGTTGCCAGCTTTCTTGTAAGGCTTTTTGGGTTTGAATTTCTTGCTGTCGCTCCTTCAACGCACTTTCCAACTGCTGGTACCTCTTGATGGTGCTACTGGTCTCTTCAATAACGGTCTGTAACGCTTGTTTTTGGTGAATGACTAAGTCGTTGGGAGTGGAATATTGTTCCAATAAGCGCCCGATGCGCCGTTCGGTCGCTTCTATCTTTTCCTGAATGCGCTCTTTCTTTTGCTGTGCTTCTTGCAATAAGCGAAACGCTAGCCGCTGGCTGCTGATAATTTCACGGTCTTGTTGATAAAACTGTTGATAAGTTTCTTCTGCTTGCTTTAAATCTGCGGCGGCCTGTTGCAACGCAAAATTCACATCGACATTCATTGCCCGAAAGGGATGTTCCTCCGAGAAACAAAGGGGACAGGGCTCGCCTTCCTTTAAAGTGCCCCGCAAATCACTTAAACTATTGCGCTCTTGCTGGGCTTGGTACACTTCCGCGTAATACTGCCGCTTTTGCTGCGCGCGCTCCAATTGCTGCTCATTCGCCAAAAAAGCGTTGTCCAACTGTTCCAACGACCCTTGTTGGCCTGCAATTTCTTCTTCCTGCAACAAGCCCTCCTCCAATAAGCTGTAGTTGACTTTGCGTTCTTCCTCAATTTGTCGCAAGACGTCTAACAGCCCATCCAACTCTTCATAAGAACGTTTAACTGTTTGTAGATGAGCCTCATGGGGTTGTTTTTCGTCGAGGTGTTCGCGGGCACAGAGTTGACGATAAGCCGCTTGTGCGGTAGTTTTTGCTTGCTGGGTAGTTTCCAGTTGTTGCGTTAGCTGTTGCTGTTGTTGCTTTGTTTTTTTAGTTTCTTGTGCTAACTGTTGGGCTTTGGCCTTAGCATTGGCCAAACGGTCTTGCTCTTCTGTCCAATTGCGCTGCTGCAATTGGAGTTGCTCAATGAGCGGAGAGTTGACCAAGGGCGCGTAGTTTTGGTGTGCAGCCAACCAAGTGGTGGTTTTTGTCTGTTGTTGTTGTGTTTGGATTTGCTCTTGTTCCAATTGTTGAAGTAGCCCTTCTTGGCGCTTTATTTTTTCTTCTAACAAACCCGTAGATGTCTGCAACTCTTGGAGGGTCTTTTGTTGGTGCCCAATGTCGCTGTCTAATGCGACTACCTTGGCGTAATTTTTATCAAATAGTTGATAAGCAGCCTCGGCTGCTTGTAGGTGTAATTGGGTAGTTTTTTCTTGTTCTTGAAGGGTGGCAATGGTTTGTGCGTTGGCTGTAGCTTGTGTTTCTACTTGCGTGACTATTTTTTGTAAACGACTGCCTTTTTCTTGTAATTCTTCTATTTGAACAAGGGCAGGCTGGTAGATGGCCGCTTGCTGGTGTTGCTGTAAGGCCACCAATTGTGGTTGGGCGGCTTGCATGTCTTCCTGCAATTGGACTTGGGCTTGTGCCAATTGCTGGGCTTCGGTTTGTAGGCGCGCGAGTTTTTCCAGCTGTTGTACTTGCTGTTGGTACTGTTTGATTTGTACTTCTTGGGTATTGGTCGCGGCTTCTAAAGCCGTCCGTTCTGCCAGCAATTGCGTTTTCTCTTCTTCGGTTAGTAAAGAGAAATTCGCGCGCTGCTCCTGCAACTTCAACAGTTCTAGCTCTGCCATTTTGTGCCGCTCAAATGCCGCCTTAGAAATCTCGGAATAACGCTGCGAATTGGTGATGCGTTCCAAAATTTCTGCCCGATCTTTCACATTCTTCAAAAACTCCGCGAAGTCGCCTTGCGCCAACAACACGGAGCGAATAAAACGTTTAAAATTCAGGCCATTCAAGAGCACTTCCACTTGGTTGTCCACGTCCTTTTTCTTTGTTGCCAAGGGCTGGCCGCTTTCTCGATTTTCGGCCAACTCTACCAACTCCCGTTTAGAGTTCCGAAAACTACCTGTCCGTGTTTTGCCAATGCTCCACTTGGCGCGGTAGGCCTTGCCGCGACTCTCAAAAGTCACTTCTGAAAAGGCATCCGTCGCACCATGGGTTACAATTTTCTGCTCTTTTTGTGTACCCCCCATATCCTGAAACCGAGGCACCTCCCCAAATAATGCCAAGGTAATGGCATCCAGAATGGTTGATTTACCTGCCCCCGTACTACCTGTTATCAAAAACAACCCGCAATTTTTCAGCGGTGCTTCCTCAAATGATAAAAAGACTTCCCCTTTGAGGGAATTGAGGTTTTTGAGGCGAATGCTTAGTAATTTCATAGACGCAATAGTTCTTAGATTGACAATGGAAACGAAGCATCTAAGATACAAAAAAAGACTACTTTGAGTAGATACTCGGAAGGGGCTTCTTGTAGCAATAAGTAGATAGAACGAAATTAATTTACTAAATATATTTTAATTTTTTTGAATTAATTTGAGGAGTTTATATTTTTCTAGCAAATTGTTCTATATAAACCTCCCACTCTATGGGTAAGGTATCTTGCTCGTGGTAGAGGGTGTCGGTCATATAAAAAAGGGCACCTGTGTTTCTATAGTGGTCAAAAAAGCGTTCTGTGTGTAAGAGGCTATCTTGAATGGGTTGCAGGCGTTCAGGAATGCTTTTAGGAAGGGTTTCATAGAAGCGCTTGACGCGATAGGAGCGGTTTGGAAAGAAGGTGGCCAATTGTTGGAGCAAGTCTTGTTCGTGCCAATCTTTTTGGTTGAGGGTATCGACCAAATCGAGGTAAGGCTGCCAACCGATGTGGTAGTTGGCTAAGTAATAGACAAGTTGCGCCTTCGGTATATCTTGTTGAGGCTCCACGGTTAGGGTGAGATCTACGCGTCGGTGCTGGCTGGGGTAATACCAAGTGGTATTGGTAAGTAAACCATAGTTGCCTTTAACAAATTGTTCTTTAGAGAGGGTATTCACGTAGACTTCTACGACGGTTGCTGTGTCAGGCGTTAAGGTTAACCAATAGACCCTAGGGGTGTCGTCGGCCTTATTTGGAAGGGGGTTGGTGGTTTTCAAAAAAGGAAACGCGGGTAGGGTTTGGTATGGCTGAATGGCAAAGAGTTGCTCAAAGAGCGCTTGACTAGCCTTTCCATAGGGTAAGGGAAGGGCAGGAAGAGCTGCAAAACTCTGAATGGCATCGTTGTGTACAACAGCCGCCGCAAAAAGGCTATCACCATGCTGTTTTTTGTGGTAATCAAAGGGAAAATGTTGCTGTTGTAAATCGTCTATTTGCTTGGCAACGGTTGGCTGCGGGTTGTTTTTACAGCTGGAAAAAATGAACAGTAATAGGCAGGGAAAGAGTAATGTGCGCATGGGTTGGGTTGATCTTCTGTAAGAATAAAGGAACTTAGCGGCTCCCATCAATTGATCACATTTCTTTGTTGACTAGGATAAGAGTTGTTTGCTGCTACTACCATAAGGAAACTTCAAATAAGGAATACAGGAAAAAGAACTAACGGCTGCTTTTTCTCTTATCGCTTCCTCAAAAAGGCTATCTGCTCTAAATTCTTTGTAATAAAGGAAAAACGGTCGTTCTGAGGCTGTCTTGAAGGCGTTGTTCGGTTGTTAATTGCTTTCTATGATCGCTGTTGCAACTGAACAAGAAGAGTAGAGAGCAATAAATGAATATTTTGGTCATAGTGCAATAGGCTCAATCTATTCGTTCGCGCTTAATGAATTGCTGTACATATACTGACCATTCTATGGGAATGTTTACTGTTGAAGATCGTAATGTATCCAGTAGAAAAAAATGGGCGCCTGTTTTTCGATAGTGGTCGTTGTAATATTCCGCATGCAGTAAGGAGTCCCTTATAGGTTCGAATTGTATAGGAATAGGATCAGGGGCTGTTTGATAAAATGCCTCAATACGATGCGTGTGCTGTGGGAAGAAGGTATCTAAACGATTGGATAGGCTTTCCCCTCTCCAAACCTGTTGGTTGAGCGCTTCCACCAAGTCTAGGTAGATTAACCAATTGATGTGGAGGCTATCTAAGTAAGAAGAAACCTTTGAACGGTCGGCTATAGTATCTAAGCGTAGTTCTATAATCATCATTATTTGCCGCTGTTGACTAGGATAGGACCATACAAAAGTATTTTTAGGAACAACGTCCCTTTTGTTATACTGTTCTTTTCTAGGATAGTGAAGGGTACTCAATTCTACCAGTTCAGCCGTATCACTTCTAATATTTAGCCAGAAAGCTACTTTGTTCTCGATCCCTTGTTTATAAATACCGTAAGAACGATAATTTATAGGTTCAAAAAAGGGAAAAGACGGCATTTCTCGATAATTTTTTATCAAAAAAAGTTCTTCTAAGAGAAACTGGCTTTGTTGACCATAAGGAAATACTAAATAGGGAATAGAAGCAAATGTAGAAATGTCCTTGTTGGCCAATATGGGCAAGGCAAAAAGACTATCTCCGCGATACTCTTTGTAGTAATCAAAAGGACTCAATAGAAAGCGGGCATTTCTAGCTGCTTTTGCCACTTCTTCCTCCCCTGCTTCTTGATTTGGATTGTACTGACAACTGGTAAGTAGTAGGACGCAACAATAAATTATTATTCTAGTCATTTTGGAGATATAAATCAGGAAAGGCAGGAGATGTTTGTTCTTAATCTCTACTGTCCTGTTATTTTTCTGAATTGGGTTTCTATATCTGTAATAATCATTTTACTAGTAGCATCTCCCTTCGTCTTCTTTTTGTAATAGTCCCAAACCAGCTGCATATTTTTTTCTTCTTCCTCCCTATCTTTATAAATTTCTATTTCTCGCAATGTGTTTTTTAAATTATTAATATGATTTGCTCTTTGTGCGTAAACAATTCTTTTCTCTATTGCCTTTTCTATTGCTCGTATATTGCTGACAGCTAGGTCAATGGCTGAACAAATGCCTCCAATAAAAGGGATAGACTCACCAGCAAGTTCTTGTGAAATCACCAACATGTTTTTATAACTACTGGTTAACTGCATAATAGCTGCTAAAGCGTCTCTATCTTCTGCACTGTTTAGTTTTTCTAGATAGTTTATTATTTCACCAACAACTTTCTTCTGTAAGTAAAGAAGCGCTTTATTATTTTCCGATTTTATGTGTGCCGCTATAACATTTGAGTCCCAATGACCACTATCTAGATTCGATAAATCAAAAGTAATTTCTATGATACCATTCTTAGTAGCTTTATCTGTTCTGTATGGCTGTGATAACTCATTATCAGCCCCTATTAGTACAATTTTATAAGAGCCAATAGGCATTCCAGCACCAGCATATAATACTGTTTTACCATCTACAAAATGAGGAGGGTACAGTAACTCCTTTTCATTCAAGCGCCATTTATCAAAGTTAATATCTGTCGTAATATTCAATTTATTTATGGAATAAGCCTGTTTAAAAGAAACTTTGACAAGTTTTTCCATGCCTTTTAAAACTAAGTTTTTCTGTAGAACTTCTCCTTGTGAACCTTTTACTAGAATAGTAACCTTACGTTGGGAAACACTATTCCTTCTATTTCTGTGATCATAAATATATGCAGGTCTACCATCTTTCATAAAGATAGACTTAGTGGCGGTATCCAAATTTTCGTATTTTCCACTTATGATATGGGGGACACCTATATTTTTATTATCTAACTGCTCTCCTGTCTCATCTACCATTAATATCTCTTCTACAAAAAAGTCAACAGGGCTATCAATATTCCAATAGACGCTTTTTACCTCTTCTTTGCTTTCATCAATACGATCCTCATACATCTGACGCTTCTCAATAATGTCAGCAATTTTCCATCCATCTTGTCCATAAAGGGTGAGGACTTCGAAGTTGCTACTACTGGTCAAACAAATGAAGTCGTGAGAAGAGGACTTGCCCATAGAAAAGCGACAAGGGTTGATGTTGCTCAAGTGATCCGAGTAAAAACATTCTTTGCTAGCCGCTTCAATAAAATAAACGGTCTTGCCTTTTATCTTTGCATAAAGATCACTGCCTTTATCCGTAGCAAACATTTTTTTAACCAAGAGTTGGTACTGCTCTTGATAACCACTATCGTTTTTACTAGTCACATTAGAAAGTGGATAGACCCGATCTAATAGACTACAGGCATCATAGGTGTTGCTGCCGCTTCCGTCGCCGCCATCGCCATCTAGAGCCCCCGCTACATGGGATTCAATACTATCGATCATATCCCAAAGTTCGCGCACAGTAGCCTGTGCCTGGGTATTGGACAGATTATTTGAGGTAAAAATAGGCTTCGTGGTTGCGAATTTTAGACTTTATTTGGGTGAGTTCCTGCTCAATATCGGCTGCAGTAGCCTTATCTATGATGTTCATCGGTTTGGTAGATTTAGTTAAAGTAAAAGCGCGTATAGATAAAATCAGGGGAAAGATACAAAAAAGCAGGTAAAAAAAACTACTCTAAAATAGAAATATCGCCAGTAGGTACCACCAAAAACAAAAAAGAGACAACACCCAAGGGCACTGTCTCTTTTTCTATTGCAACTCCGTAAGTAGCAGGCTAAGACTCCGTCTTATAATCGCCCAACCAAGCTTTGCGCAAGGCCAACTGTGCCGCCGTTGCGTTAGGGTCAGGTTTTAAAACATGCTTTACCTGAACAGGTACTTTTGCCAAAACACCTTTCAACTCCACCTCTTGATAGTCGCCGTTGTCATCTTTGCGCAACACGACTACTTCCAAATCATCGCCTTCCTTGGAACCCATTTGATGTTGTCCCATAACGCTTTGAATACTGGCAATTGTCAATTCTTGGCCTTGCCATTTGTACAACAAATCGCCTGCCTCAAAGCCTATTACGTCCTTGCCAAATGGATCTAAGCCACTAGCATTGAGTTCAATCATCATTTTTTCGCGGTTAAAACTGATTCCCGTATTGAGATCAAACCCAAACTGAGAAAGCTCGATAATTTCGCCTTGCTCTTCGTACAAGATACCCATTTCAGCCATATAATCGGCAATGGGTAGGGCTTCTGCACCTGCCACATAGCGGCCAAAGAAATCTTTCATTTCCTTGCGTTGACCAGAAACTTTACCAATGTCATAAAACAAGCATTTGTCCTTGAACGGTTTCTCAATACCGTATTTCTTGGCCAAGTCTGTCATCATATTTTGAATACCATAACTGCCCCCTGAAAGACTGCGTAAACGCATATCCAACACCATATTAATCAAGGCGCCTTTGAGGTAGACATTAGGATATTGGCTTTTGTGTTCTTCCAGTGCCCCTTCGCTCAATGTAGTAAAGGCCAAATCTTGGTTAAATACATCTGCTTGACGCATTTTTTGACTCATGGTATTGAGAAACTGCTGCAAGGGAACCAAGCGTTGTTTCACTTGTACGTGCTGCGCGGCATATTCTGTTGCGCCCTCATACAACCACAAATGTTTGGACATTTCGGGGTTGATAAAGTCAAAGTTGTGAATTTCCTTAGAGTGAATACTCAATGGGGTAACAATGTGGAAAAACTCATGCGCTGCCACATCGCGCACCGTTTGACTAATGCTACTCGGCTCGCCTTCAAATAAGCAATAAAAAGAAGAGTAAGAATGCTCCAATGCTCCTGCCGAACCCGACAAGTAAGAGTCGCCTTCTTCGACCAAGAAAATCAAAAACACATACTTATCAACAGGTAAAGTGCCGCCCAAATAAGCGCGCTGTGCTTCTAGAATTGGCTGAATATCAGCAACCAATTCTTTAGATTTGACGCGGCCTGTTGGCGAATAGGTGTGAATCAAGACTTCCGCTTTTCCTATTTTAATCATCGCGGTATCGGGCTTAGCAAACATGATTGGGTTGTCTACTAAGTTGTTGTAGTTGTCCGTCAAGAAAATATCGGTATCGGCATCCCCCCCAACGCGTTCCATCGCGGTACCCCCAAACAAGTTGCTTGGGCGGTCAATTTCTAAGCGAAAAGGTAATTTTTCAAAGCCATCAAAATAGCCAAAAATACCGTGGTTATTGAAGACAAAAACCTCGGAGTCGATGTTGGTGCCTGCGGGTTCAAAGATGACATTGGTCTTGTCCGTATCCCAAGTATCTTCTACTCGGTAGGTGATTTTGGTGGCCGCCTTACCGTCTAAAATTTTCCAAGTATTGACATTGGGGTGTTCCCATTCCAAACTTTTACCGTCTTTGTCATACACTTTGAAATCGTAGATAAAGCGGCCAAAATTATACACGCTGTAAGTACCGGGAACCATAGCAGGCATGTGAAACGTCAATTCTTTTTTCTTGAGGGCAGGTACCGTCAACTCTACCATCAATTCATCCTTAGTAATGGTATTCAAGTCCACTTTGTAAGCATATTCTTGAGCAAAAAGTGGAACGCTTGCTAACGCAAGCCAAAAGCAAAGCAAATTTTTCATTCGTTGTTTTGTGTTTAAATAAAGAAGTTGCTCCAGCAACTCCATCATAGGTACGGGAATTAGGTTGTTTAGAAGTCTATATCAATATTCCTTTGCAAAGATACAGACAAGCCGAGGGCATCGTTGCGATTTTTCGACCAACAGCCCTATTGTTCCAACAAAGGAAGCGCAAATAAAACAAAAAAAGATTAATAGCGCTCCAATTCTGACCATAAAGAAGGGGTTAACTCATACAATGCGGGAAGTTCTGCGGCTTGCAAGGCATCGTAATACAGCGGCAATAAAGGCGCTGCCTGCTGCACTTCCCAACGCATTTCGGGCTCCAACTCTAGGTAGGTTTTTTGATATTTAGCGAAAGCCAAGTCTTCCCAATACAAATGGTAGCCCTCTAAAATGCTGCTCGTCAACGCTATAAAGTCCTGATAACTGGCGCGTTCCTCTAATTGTAGCAACAAGCTCCAATAGGCCTTTGGTGCCGCTTTTTCATAACTATTCTCATAGTGTTCTGACAAGGCCATTTGTATCATCGCACTGAACACCATCGGATTGACACGCTGTTCTTTAAATAGTACTTGGCCACCTTCTAATTGCACGGTGTTCATTTGACTGGGCACATAGGCAACGGGTTGTTTTCGAAGTTGCTCAAAATACCAATTCTGATCAAAACGCGCATCTAAGAAACTAGTTGCAGGATGGGCTTTTTGGGCGGCCAGCCAAATTGTCGTAGATTTTTCCATTTAATGTAAATGGAGTAATGGGCAGGCTCAAATAGGGCATTTCCTCGGGCTGGCTGGGCTCTCGAACCGCCAAATACAAGGTCGTGCAACCGCCAATACGCAGCCAAAAAAATAGATCACTTAAGTAGCGAATAGGCAAATTAGCAGGGGCATGTAAGCGCACACTCGCTGCTAGTAAGCGCTTTGTAGGGTCGTGGGTACGGTTTTGATCTGCCAGTAATTGTGTCACATTTTCTTGGGAGAAAAGCGACCCATCCCTCCGAGCCGTACAACTGTGCCTTGTTTTGGTCATATTGCACCCGCAAAATAGGTGCGCTGCTATTTTCGGCCTGATGAAGGTATTGGGATTGAACCTGTGGTAAATCAATGTCTTGTGCCCCTAGCAATAAAGGGAAACAGAAACCGACCAACAGCCATATCCGTGTAACTATAAAAGTCATGTGCTATATTTTTTTTAGTGAAACAGGTAAGGAGCTAGGGCATAATTTACTAAACTATTTTCATATTTGAATAACTTAGAAAAAACAGTGCCAGCTTAAAGGAAGGATTCTAGGGGGAAAGACCTTGTTAGTTTCCTATTTCGAGCACTTGCTTATACCTCAGGGGCGTGGAGTTCCATCAAGCGTTTTTTGAGCGTATAAACGGCCTTGGTCGCATAAATATTAGAGGCATTGACAAAAATAATAAGGGCCAGATCTTTTTCTTTGAGAATGCTCGTGTGCGCATAAAAGGTGCCTGCACTGCCATCGTGGGTACTGATGTGAACCCCATTTTTGACCAAGCGTGTCCAGCCCATCGCGTAGTTTTCACGGCCATAGTGGAGGTAATTGTAGGTCTCTGGGGTGAGTAGATTGGCTTGTCCGCGCAAGCCCTGTAGGTGTGCTCGCACAAATTTAGCGTAAGCTCCAACCGATAAACTCAAATCGCCTGATGGCGCCAAAATTTCAGGCATGGGAAACATATTGCGGGCAGTAACAGGGCGCAAATTAGAATCTAAGGGATGTATGGCATGGTGTCCATGCGGCTGCTCAGGGCTGGCATCGGTGGGCCAACCAAAAATGCCTTGGATGCCTAATGGCTCTAGAATGTCGGCCTTTATCGCTAATTCCCAGTTGTTCTCGCTCACTTTTTCGAGCATGGCTGTGGCGATGGAGTAGCCTGCATTGGAGTAGGTATAGCCATCTTGACTGCCAATTTTAGCGGGGTTCTGACGCAGGAGCCACTTGGCGAACGAGCGGCGTTGTTCGGTGGCATTGCCAGGAAAGCGGGGGATGCGTGAAATGTCTTCCGCTCCTGTAAAGGGTTTGATGTAAGCGCGGTGGCAGAGCAAATCCGAAAGGGTGATGTTGTGGTAGGTTTTGAGCGCGTCGTCTTTCCAGTGCGGAAACACGTCCAAGACCTTAGTTTCCCAAGTAATCAACTTTGCTTCAACTAAGGCTCCTGCCCAATGGGCGGTAAAGGCTTTGGTCGTTGAGCCCAAATGAAAACGGTCGTCCAACTCCACGGCACTGCTGCTGCCCAAACGGCGAATGCCCGATACGGCTACTTCTACCTCTTGGCTACGGACGATTGCTGCCGCCATAGCGGGCATGTTGTATTGTACCCGTACTTTATCCAAGAGCTGTTGCAAATCGTCTAACTCCTCAATGGGGCGGTTAGCCGTGTTTTTGCTGCCTTGGCAAGCGTATAAAAGAAACAACAAGAAACAGAACAAGATAGCGCGCATCGTGGAGGGGGTTTGTGGTCAATAAGAGTAGTCAAGAATTAGTATTAAAACTACTACAAGGTACAAAATCCCTCCACAAGCTAGCGCGCTTTGTTTACTGTTTTACCATTTTTCCAGTCAACAAAATACCATCGGTCAGTTGCAAGGTGTAAAAATAAATTCCCGAAGCCAATTGTTGGTTTTGATAAGTATATGTGGAGCCTGTAAATTGCTGTTGCCCCACCTGTTGCCCCAAGGCATCAAAAATCGTCAGTTGCACCTCTTCTAGGGGTCGTTTGTGTCAATTTCAAATAAGCAAGTCTGCTGAAACGGATTTGGAGACAACGCCACGCTGGCCGTAGGCTGATTGGGTAATTGGCGGATCGGCGTAAAACAACCCGTAGTAAATAGAGTAGCACAAGTAAGTGTACTGTTATCCCGCACATAAATCTCCACACTAATATCTCTATCCAAGCGCATGGGATAGTTGGCTTGTCCTCTAAAGGTTACGAGATAAGGCGCACAGCGCGCATCGGCTGCGGTTGGTGTCCACTGATACGTCAAACTATCCTGATTAGGACTCAAGGCGTTGTTGGCAACAGTAGCTGTTCCCGAACTAATCGTTTCGCTATAGATCTCTAAATCGACGTTGGCGTTATTATCCGAAAAGGAAAGTCCTAGTAATAGTGGGGTATTGGGGGCGATGGTATAAGAATAGTTGCCCACACTGTCTACACTCCAAGTACTCGTGCCCGTCCATTGTGGACTCGCTGCCGCAGCCGCGACTACAAGTTGATAATCCATAATAGTAGTCCCTACTAAAACACAATTTCTATATTCGCGCACCCGAATCGCTAGGCTGTATTCTCCCGCTATTTGTGGGGCATCCCAACTAAATAGCCCATTAAGCGCATTCAAGTTAGTGGTATTGTTGGTGCTAGGACCAATGTCAGTAAGCTCTTGATAGTTGGGCACGGCAAGACCTGCGGCTTGCTTTGGCGTCACTAGATCGTACAATAAAATATCTCCATCAGGATCATAAGCGGTTAGATTATAACTAAATGTTTGCCCTATTTCTGCGTGTGTAATTGGTGGGGCGAGGTAGCGCACTGAATTATTTTCGGCACTCGAAACAATCAATTGCGCCTCCAAGTAAAAAGGAATTCCAACACTATTACCGCCATTGATATTTAGAATGCCATCATTTCTGTTGGGATCTTGCATGAACACCGTGTAGGTGCCTGCATTGCTGTAGGTATGGGTGCCCGTGTAAATATTTTGCTGGACATCAGGGGCGACCAAACTAAAACTAGTACGGAGCAGCACTTCAGGAGTACTATTGTCTCCCCAGTTGATCGTTAGCTCTGCTCGGTCGGCTTGATTGCTTGGAGGGCTCACTTTGGTATAAGTAATGATCGTTGCCTCGTAGGTATTGCCACTTATGTGGGTATACTGAATCGTTCCGCCCCTGTTGTGGGTGGCTAGTAAGGAATGAGCAACGAAGCAAAATAATAAGGTAAGTAAAAGAGATAAAAAGCGTGTCATAATAAAATTTGGGGTGTAAAATATGATAAAAGAAGACTAAATACGGGGAACGAATAGAGTACTTGCTTTTGTACTCTAAAGAACGTGTGGTAAGAAAGAAAGGTGAGTGAACCTCTACTTTTATTATTCTAACCAAGATTCAATTATCCCCCAGCAGATTGCCGTTTCTAACTAAAAAAGGATACTTTTACGGGCATTGGTTTGTAAACTAATAGGGGCGATCTATTGACGTAGCCTAACTTTTTCAACGCATTGCAACACACATCATGGCGAAGTATATTTTTGTAACAGGGGGCGTTAGTTCTTCTCTTGGGAAAGGAATTATTGCGGCCTCCACGGCCAAATTACTACAAGCGCGGGGCTTCTCCGTTACCATCCAAAAATTTGATCCTTATATCAACGTTGACCCAGGTACACTCAATCCTTACGAGCATGGTGAATGTTATGTAACCGATGATGGTGCGGAAACAGATTTGGACTTAGGCCACTACGAGCGTTTTTTGAACATTTCTACTTCGCAAGCCAACAATGTCACCACAGGCCGCATTTATCAAACGGTTATTAACCGCGAGCGCGAAGGTGCTTATTTGGGTAAGACGGTGCAAATTATTCCCCATATTACCGATGAAATCAAGCGCCGCATGCAGCTGATTTCCAACACAGGCGATTACGATATTGTCATTACAGAAATTGGTGGGACGGTTGGTGATATTGAATCCTTGCCGTATGTCGAGGCAATTCGTCAATTGCGCTGGGAATTGGGTAATGACAATTGTTTGTGCATTCACCTTACCTTGGTACCATTTTTAAGTGCTGCAGGTGAGCTCAAAACCAAACCTACGCAACATTCTGTCAAAGAATTGCTCAGCGCAGGGGTACAGCCCGATATTTTGGTCTGCCGTACGGAACATCCTTTGAGTGCGAACATTCGCCGCAAGCTGTCGCTCTTTTGCAACCTTGGCCCTCACGCCGTCATCGAAGCCCGCGACGCCGAAAGCATTTACGATGTGCCGATTCTCATGCTCAAAGAGAAAGTTGGACATCACGGTTATTTCTAAACTTCGTTTGGTAGACCGCCGCGAACCTGATTTGACCAAATGGAAAAACTTTTTGGGACACCTCAAAAATCCCGTTCATGAGATTCGGGTAGGCCTTATCGGCAAATACATAGAACTACAAGATGCCTACAAGTCCATCTTAGAATCCTTTGTTCATGCAGGGGTAGCCAATGAATGCCGCGTACAAGTGGTCTCTATCAGTTCGGACAACATCACCAAAGAAAACGTCGCGGGGAAGCTCGAAGAGTTGCATGGTATTTTGGTTGCGCCAGGGTTTGGCGAGCGCGGCATCGAAGGTAAAATCGAAGCGATTCGCTATGCGCGCGAAAATAACTTACCCTTTTTTGGAATTTGTTTGGGAATGCAATGTGCCGTGGTCGAATTTGCCCGCAATGTACTCGGCCTCAAAGATGCGTCTTCAACGGAGATGAACGAGGGGACGAAACACCCCGTTATCAACCTCATGGCCGAACAAAAAGAAGTGAACCAAAAAGGGGGAACCATGCGCCTTGGCGCTTATCCTTGCGACTTGGTCAGTGGGTCTAAAGTAGAGCGTATTTACGGCAAAGGCCACATTCAAGAGCGCCACCGCCACCGCTACGAATTCAACAACGATTACTTGGACAAATTTAAAGAAGCGGGGCTAATTCCGACAGGCATTAATCCCAAAAGCAATTTGGTAGAAGTGGTAGAAATTCCCGACCACGAGTGGTTTGTAGGCGTGCAATTTCATCCCGAATACAAAAGTACCGTAGAAAATCCACACCCTTTATTTGTCGACTTTGTCAAACATTGTGTGCAATAGAGGACGTTAAGTAGGGCGTATAGGTGGGGGACGAGGACTATTGAACTCCACCTATACGCAATGCCCTTTCTAAAACTTATACTATGTCTTGGAAACTTGCGTTACCTGTTTACTTCTATTTAGAGTAATCTCTCTGTTCCTCCAACCAAGCCCAAGTCGCCCGAATGCCCGTCTCCAACTCTGTCGATGGCGACCAGTCCAATAGCTCCTGCGCGCGCGCAATCGACAAAATATTTACAGGCACATCAAAGGCGCGTCCTGCTAAATACTGCACAGGCATGCGTTGCCCGCTTACCGCTTGGCAAGCCTCTAAAATCTCATTCAAGGAGTACCCTTGCCCCGAACCTACATTGAACAGCTTCGTATCGCCCTGATAGGTCAAACTTTGGAGCAGCAATTGCGCGACATCAGCCACGTAAACATAATCGCGTACTACGCTGCCATCGCCCCAGATTTCAATGGCTTCGCCTTGTTGTATTTTTTGCAACCAAATGCCAATTACCCCTTGGTTTTTGGTCAAATTCTGGCGCGGCCCATAGGCATTAGCAATCCGAAAGATGTTATAATCCAGTCCCTTATTTTTATAATAAAAATGCAAATAGCGCTCAAACGCCAACTTGGAAGTGCCGTAGGCAGAGATAGGATGCAAGGGATGGACTTCGTCCACAGGGACATATTCGGGGACCCCGTACAACGCGCCCCCTGTAGAAATAAAAAACACCTTTTTGACCTTGGCCGCTACGGCGGCTTCTAATAAATGCAGGCCGCCAATTAAATTGCTCTGCGCGTCGTAAATAGGGTTTTCCGTGGCCGTTTTAGGAACCGTTGTCCATGCGACATGAATGAGGTAATCTACCCCCTCCAAATATTGGCGCATCAATTGGGCATTGCCAAAGTTCCCACGCAGCAGCTCCAAGCGGTCTTGAAAAGGCTGAATATTGGGGTGAACACTCGAACTAGAGGTCAGCACCCGCAATTGGTGGTTGGCTTGTAGCAACGCTTCCACGATGTGGGAACCAATAAAACCTGTTCCGCCTGTAAGGAGAATGTGCGCCATGAGTGTAGAATAAAGGATGATTAGTAAACCTCATCAAAGACCTGTAACAAGACCTCTACAGAGTTTTGGAGGCCACGGTGGCGAATAGCCGCCGCTCGGCAACGCGCTTGCAAGCGCTCACGTTCTTCTTGCATGAGCTGCTGCAAGGTACGCAAAGGTTGGCGAATATCCGCTTGCGTCAAGCTATCAAAAACAACCCCAACCGCTTCTTCCTCGGTCATATCGTCGTCATCGGCAATACCACGGTTGAGTAAAATCGGTAGCCCACAGGCCAAATAATTACCAATTTTCACAGGTGTACGGTAACGTTGTGAATCCAAAGGGGGAATGGCAACCATCCCCATATCACATGCCGAAATATAGCTCTCAATTTGCTCATAAGGAATTCTATTTAAGACGACAAAGTCACTACGTTGTAAACCCGCTGCCAAATAAGCTTGCTCTACTTCCTCGGAAGGGGTAGGCGAAATAGTGAAGAAAAATAAGCGCGGTTCTTCTTCCAATAAGCGCTTACAAAATTGGGCAACCAACTCTGCGGAGTAATAAATACCACCAAATTTACCCAAATATAAGACCGCATAGCGATCCTGTGGGACACCGTTTTCTAGGCGAATTCGTTGCCGTTCCACTTCCGAAAAGCTAAACTTTTGCGTATCTACAGAAATGGGCACTCGAAAAATTCGCGCTTTGGATTGCCAGTCGCGGAGTAATTGTACCGTGTGTTTGGTCGGAGCCGTGACGTAGTCTGCTTTGGTGGCTTGCCAAATTTCTACCTGATGCAAAATTTTATATTTCAAGGACTTATCAGACCAAATACCAAACTCCTTCATGTACAAACTATGCGGCTCAAAGCAAAAAACTAATAGTTGTAGGCGCAGCATCCGACTAATCAAAAAGGCATACCCCCCTGCAATTGCCAAAAAACCGACGATTAATTGCACGTTTTCGCGGCGCTTGATGCTCCACAGTTTGAAAAAGAGGCTAGTAAAGTTCCAAAGTTTTTTGAAGAGGATGAAGTGGCCGCCGCGATAGGGCAGGGGATGCCAGTAAATATTTTGCTGGGCAAGTTGTTGTTGTAATTCTCTTTGCTGAGCCTTAGGCAAGGCATAGGCTTGCTGCTCTTCCGTCACTAAATGATAACGAAAGGCCTGTGGTGATTGACGTTGGTGTTCCAATAAATATTGATACATTAAACCGTTGAATAATGGATCATGGAAACTGTGTGAGGCACAGACGATAACAGAAGGCAAAGTAGCCATAAGGAGAATTAGAAATCAAAAATTTAAGAGAATAATTTGCCACGCAAGCGCCCCCAAGCGGCAGCGGGATTCGTACGGGTAGCTTTGAGCAAATAACGCAACCCTTTGGTCTTGTTTTTTCCATCGCCCCACCAACTCGCGCCTACAATCCAATACATATTGGCAAAGCACTGGTTTCTAAAGGCTTTGGTTTTGAATAAGTTATTTTCCTCCGCACGTTGGTAAGCCAACAGCGCATCGCGCTCCATCACTTCGATGTTGCTGTGCATATTGTTGGCGTGTATGCGGTAATGCCACGTCACCTCAGGCACGCGCCCAATCTTGTAGGCATTGGCTACGCGAAAGAAAAATTCTTGGTCGGCAGCATTAGATAGTTTCGGATCAAATCCACCCACTTTTTCCACCACCTCGCGCTTAACCAAAATACTACTTGGCGTAGGCACACAAGTACCTGTCCAAGCTAATAAGTCATCTAAAATATAGCCCGCCTTACCACATTTAATTTCGCCTGTTAAGTTAGAGGCACTATCAATAACCGCCAAGTCCGAATGTACCAAACCCAAGTCAGGATCTTGGTGAAACAAGGCAATTTTCTTTTCTAAATTTTGGGGCAACCACACGTCATCGGCATCCAAAAATGCGATTAGTTCTCCTTTGCTTTGGCTAAATCCGTTATTGCGTGCGACAGACACCCCACTGTTTTGTTGCTGCACATATTGTACCCGTTTGTCGGCCTCCACGTACGGCCAAATCAAGTCGTCTTGATGATCGGGGGAGCCATCATCTACAATGAGGAGTTCCCAATGCTGGTAAGTTTGTTGCAATACACTGTTGATGGTTTCTTCAATGTACGCCGCTGCTTTGTAAGCAGGGATGATAATAGAGACTAAAGGATTAGCGTTGTTCAAGTTCTTGTAGTATTTGGCCAATTAGGTAGGGATAACTGACAGTATCAAAAAAAGAAGTTAAATAGGGTTGATCGACAACAACAGTACCATCTAGTGCTGCTTGAATACCTTCCAAAAAGTGTTCCTTGTGGGTACTTTTTACCAAGCCTTTGCCCAACAAATGTTCTAAATCGGTTGCAATAGAGGTGATGCTTACTTTGCCTTGTGCCAAATAGTTGAGTACTTTTAAAGGAGTGCCTTTTAGGGACTCAATATTAAAATCATAAGGAACGATACAAACACTGGCTTGATGGACGTAGTATTTGAGTAACACGGCTTTTTGTGCGCCTTCTATAACTACATTCTCAAAGGTTTTTAGTTGTTCAAATTGCTGTTGTTTAAAAGGAATCGTCAATTTGTTAGGGCCAACCAAGACGAGCTGCTGGGTTGGAAACCGCTTGGCGATTGCTAGTAACAAGTCGATGTTATAATGATCGTTAATGGTGCCAATTTTCAAAATAGCACCTTCAAATTTCTTATAGCGCTCATTGAGGACAGGATCAATATGAAATTCATCAGCGCTAATGCCGTGTGGAATATATAAGACCTTTTTTTGATTCCACTGTTCATAGTGTGGCAGATAACGCTGCAATACGGTGACCACCAAATCGGCCTGCTGCGCCAACAAGGTGTCCGAAAAAATGTGGTCAAAAGGATCAGTAATATGATAGATGGTTTGAACAGAAGGTTTGGAAGAGGCCAAGGGTAGAAACGCAAAGCGAAAGGGATCAAATTGCCACCAAAGTACAGGGCGTTGTGAGGGGGGCAAGGCACGATAAATTTTGGTGGCATTAAGGCGGTCGTTGATTTTTAGCGCCAAGCTTTTGGCACCACGCAAGGGGAAGTGGTTGTGGTAATCTATTACCGACAAGTTTTCTTTGATGGGGCGAATACGTACCGTACGATCCAATAAATGCCCCACAGACCAACCCGTTGGCGCATTCAAAAAATAAACGTCGTGCCCCAGTTTAGCCAGTTCGTTGGCATAGTGTTGTTTGGAAAACCAAATGTCTCCCCAAGGTTCATTGGAGGTGAGCAAGATGCGGTATAAGGTAGTTGAACTCATAAGCTATCCGATGAAGGCTTTTAGGCTATCTTTGAGAAAAAGCATCCTCAGAGCTGATTTATAGCCTTTTAAGGCAGGTGTTGTTTGTAAAAGGTATTGATACTCTTGGTGTATTTTTTTTAGATTTTTGGTAGAAAAACTCAAGCGGTAAGAGTGCAGGCGTGTAAAGTGAATCAACAAAGAGGTAACTTGTTCCTCCGACAACTTTTCCTTAAAGCCATAGTAACACTGATAGACTTCATCCAGTAAACCTACTTTGTTGTAGTCCCAGTCTTTCTCATTAAAGGCATTGACACGCGTCTTGTAGCGGGGGGTATAAATGCCACGATAATGGAGCAAGGAATAAGCCGTGAAGTAAAGGAATAGGTAAGGATTTCTATATTCGGCTTGCGCCAAATACGACTCTAAAAGCCCTTCGCGGCGGCACAAAATACCCGACATTTGGTGGCCC
The DNA here is from genome assembly GCA_963837355.1 of uncultured Saprospiraceae bacterium. GTDB lineage: Bacteria > Bacteroidota > Bacteroidia > Chitinophagales > Saprospiraceae > Aureispira. The sequence continues at coordinate 567,498 of CAWIMY010000007.1, forward strand.
CAATGCGACCATGCCAGCATCGCTTCGAACCCCGCTTCTTTGACCTGTTCTGCCGCGTCTCCCCGCACATCCTTGGTTGTTCCATCCTGGAAAACGGACACAATACCTGGAATAATACAGCCCAAATCGTCGTACTGCTGAATTTGCTCATAACAGTAGCTCAAATAGCCTTCGGCCAAAAAATCATCGTCGCCTAAAAACAGCACAAAAGGACTGCTGGCTTTTTCCAAGACGGCTACAGCATTGCGCTCCAAGCCGATGTTTTCTTCGTTGCGATAGTATTGCACGGCCATATTGGTAGGCTTTTGCGCGCAATACGCTTGCACGAGCTGTGCGGTATTGTCAGGCGAGCAATTGTCTGAAATAATAACTTGTATGCTCCCCCATAAATCCTGAGCAGCCAGCTGCTGTTCCAAGGCTTTTAAATTAGCGAGTACGTCTACCCCTCTATTATACGTTGGTATAAGAATATCTATTAGCATAAGCAATTCTAAAAAGTCAATAAAAGGACAGTAGGGGAGCGCTACTTAGACCAAAGCCCAAGCAGTATCTTTATCTGATAAATCGGGCATAGTGGTTTGCCAAGGGAGTTCAAAAGCAGGATCATCCCAACGAAGGCCGCCCTCTGCTTGGGGACAATAATCGTTGTCCGAATAATACAACACATCGGCATTCTCCGACAAGGTCAAATAGCCTGTTGCAAAGCCGCGCGGAATCAATACGCCTCTATCAGGTCGATCCAATACAATCGTCTCGGCCATTGTTTTGTGGTGCTTCCCTTGGCGCAAATCTACAAACCCCAATTGAATGCGGCCGCGCAAGACTCTAAAAAACTTAGATTCTGCCCATTCGCCCGTTTGGAAATGTAAGCCGCGCAAGATATTGGCGCGAGTATTTTGGACAAAATTCACTTGCTTAATGTGGTAATCGTGCAGCGCGGGGTGGTTTCGGTGGAATAGTTTTACAAATCCACCGCGTCCATCCACAAACGAAGGGCTTTGCAGCACGTGTACATCCGACAATAAAGTAGCAATAGTTTCCATAAAAAGCAATAAATTAAGAAGCGCCAACACCAAAATAGGCCGAGCGGCTAGCGCAAAAGTAAGATAATTTTGTGGCCTTGGCCTATTCCCCCCCCTTAATAATTCCAAGGCTATACGAGCCCATAGTTATACACAAAACAGTAAAGTATATTTTAAAAGTTGGAGATTAAGAAACAGGCGCATAGCGCTTCAAATAGGCTTCAAGGCCTTGTTCCAAGCTGATTTTTGGTACAAAGGGCATGGCTGTGGGCTGCTGTGTCATGTCTAAGGCCAAATAGCCCATGCTTACATCGCGTTTATCAAGGGTTCCGAATTGTGCATCAGGGCGCTGGCCTAAGTGTTTTTCAACAGCATCCAAGACGGTTTCTATCACGCTGCGCACACTGCGTACCGTGGTATCGGTCAAGTTAAAAACCCCTGATTGGCGCTGCTCCAAATACTGTATCAAAAAATCGGTGACATCGTCGATGTGGGTGTATTGGCGTTGTTGTACTCCTGCGGTAAATTCCAAGGCTTTGCCTGCGACACTGCTCTGTACAATATAAGGAATCAAGCGTTGGTCGTTTTCTGCGGCACCATAAATATTCGTCAAAATAAAATGCTGCCAGCAATAAGGGAGCGCTGTGGCATTGGGCAGCAATTTGCTGTCGGCAAAGCGCGTCAATAGATTTTTGGCGTGGCAGTAGGCATTGGGCAAGGGATTGCGATGGCTCGCGATTTCGGCAGGCGTGTAGGCGCGTGCTTCGGACTGGTCGCCAATCTCAAAATAAGACCCAAAGGTCACCAACTTTCCTGTATACCCCGCCGCTTCGAGTGCTACGGCCAACTGAATGGGCTCAAAGGCATTCAACCCATAAATATACTGTTGCGCATCCGTGTTTTTTGGCTGAATGCCTGCCCCTGCACAAAAGTAAATGACCGAACAATCTAGCAATTCCGCAACATCCAAGGGCGTATTTGGATAATTATAAGCTCGCCATTCGAGCCCCTTGGCAGCGGGCATGGGGCGGCGGCTGTAACAGCGAAGAGATGGCGCGATGGAGCTGGTCGTCCATTTTTTTAGGAGGGCTTGCGCCAAAAACGAAGTAGCGCCAAGGAGAGCAACAGTCATACGATCAATGTTTGATTGGAAGGGCAACGCGGCCTGTTTTTCAAGGCTTTCTTGTACGCGAAGGTGCTAGTTTTTGGGCGAGATGTAAAAAAAGGAGGGATTTTTTTTACAAATTCTAAAACATAAAAAGCAGAATAGTACTTTTGCGTAGAAGGCTTGCGCTGAAACCGCGCCTAGAAAAGCATTAGATTACTCTTATCAAGATAAAAATAAAAATAATGTACGACGCACTACGCAACAAGGAAACAAAATTGGCAGTAATTGGATTGGGTTATGTAGGCTTGCCTATAGCCTTGGCTTTCGCCAAAAAACTAGCAGTAGTGGGTTTTGACATCAATGCCGAGCGCGTGGCGCAAATGCAGCAACACATTGACCCTTCACAAGAATTGGAAGCCGCTGCGTTTGCCAACAGTGACATCGAATTTACCACTGAATTGGACGATTTGAAAAAAGCCAGTTTTTATGTGGTGGCTGTGCCAACACCCATTGACGCGTCGCGAACGCCCAATCTCCACCCTCTTTTATCGGCCACACGCACCGTCGGCAAGGTGCTCAAAAAAGGCGATTGTGTGGTTTTTGAATCCACCGTTTATCCGAGTTGTACCGAAGAAGATTGCCTTCCTATATTGGAAGAATTATCAGGACTAAAACTACACGAAGACTTTAGCATTGGCTACTCGCCCGAGCGTATCAATCCAGGGGACAAGGAACGCACCATCGAAAAAATTATCAAAGTAGTCTCTGGCAGCGACGAGGCATCTCTTGATCTTATTGCCAAGGTATACGAACTAATTATCGAAGCAGGCGTTTACCGCGCCAGCAGCATTCAAGTCGCGGAAGCCGCCAAAGTCATCGAAAATACACAGCGCGACCTCAACATTGCTTTAATGAATGAGTTGTCGATTATTTTTGACAAAATGAATATTCCTACCAATGAAGTACTCAAGGCGGCAGGAACCAAATGGAATTTTCTTAAATTTTATCCCGGCCTTGTCGGCGGGCATTGTATTGGCGTAGACCCTTATTACTTGACCTTCAAAGCGCAGCAATTGGGGTACAACCCCCAAGTGATTTTGAGCGGTCGCCGCATCAATGATAACATGTCGAGTCATGTGGCCACGCGTTTGGTGCAGCTGATGTTGCAAGAGAGCAAACCCATCAAAGGGGCGCGGGTGCTGGTGATGGGCATTACCTTTAAGGAAAATGTCTCCGATATTCGCAATTCTAAAGTGGCTGATTTAGTAAAATCCCTCCAAGAATTTTTAATTGAAGTAGACGTAGTCGATCCTCATGCTACTGCAGCGCAAGTAGAAGCCGAGTATGGATTTGGCTTGGTACCCGAGCCCAAAGGGCCTTACGAAGCCGTTGTGGTGGCCGTAGCGCACGACGCGTATCGGGCGTTAGAATTGACTTATTTTAAGGAAATGAGTCAAGGCCGCTTGATTTTGGTTGACCTCAAAAACTTGTACGACCAACAAAAGACGGACGATTGTACCATTTGGAGCCTCTAACTCCCCCGTTTAGAATCGCTTAGTTAGCGTCGTTTTTTTATCTTTGTTGGACATAAAAAAACGACTGCCTTGTTATGTCCCTTCGGAAGCGATCATTTTTGGTCTGGTATTCGAGCCTTTTATTGCTGGTATGCGTTTATACGAAGAACCCCCTTTCCTCATTGTTTTATCCTAGTGTATGAAAAATTTTATTGGACTCCTTGTTAGTTTTTGTTTGGGAATGAGCAGCCTTTGGGCGCAACCTATCGTGAATCTAGGAGCAGATACTACAGTCTGTGCCACTACTTGGACGTTACAAGCGGGCAATGCGGGCGCAAGTTATCTGTGGAACACGGGAGCCACTACTGCGACACTTGCCGTAACGAGTACAGGAATTTATTGGGTAGCGGTAACGGATGGAACAGGTACTACCCGCGACAGCATCGACTTGACCCTACAAATGCCCCCTGTAGTATCTTATTTGCCTACCGATACCGCTCTTTGTTTGGGACTACAAACGTTGGCTGTACAAGCGACAGCAGGAGTGGTGCAATGGTTTGATAGCACAGGGCAAGTCTTGACAACAGGCGACACCCTTGTTTATAATCTTGCCGATACGACTAGAATTTGGTATCAAGCTAGCAATTTTACCCCTTTGTCGACTACGCTCGGCCTCTCTCTAAGCAGTGCTGCTACAGGATACACTGCCGTTTACCCACGTGGGGTGAGGTTTAATTTGACGGAATATGTGCAACTCAATAGTGTGCGTTTGGATATAGATAATGGCCCGTTTACTGCCCAAATAGAGATTGAAGACAATGCGGGTAATCGCTTGTATACAATTCCTGTTTCTCTACCGAGTGCAGGGCAATATACCGTTGCCTTGAATGTAGAATTACCGATTGGCACGGGCTACACGATGGTATTGGGCAATATAGCGGGCGGGCAAGCGCGCTTCAATGGTGGGGTAACGCCTGCACAATGGAGCAGCTACGGCAATAGTGTGTTAGAAATGGTGCCAGGGATAAATTTTGCCCGTGTCTATGGCTATTTTTACGACTGGCAAATTTCGATTTTGGATACAGCGGGGTGTAGTTCTGGCTTGGATTCTATTCTACTAAATGGTTTGCAGACCCCTGTTGTTGCTTTGGGGAATGATACCACCTTGTGTGGAGATAGCGTCTTGCTCAATGCGTTTAATACGGGGGCTAGTTATGCTTGGAGTACAGGCGCGAGCAGCAGTAGTATTTTTGTGAGCAGCAGCGGAACCTATCAGGTGACGGTAAGCCAAGGAGGACAATGTGCGGTAGTAGATTCGGTGACGGTAACCGTTTTGCAGCCTCCTACTTTTATTAGTACACCTAGCGATCAAAATGCCTGCCAAGGGGATATTGTACTAGTCGCGCAAGCCGCAACAGGAATCGTGCAGTGGTTCGACAGCACAGGGCAAGTTTTGACAACAGGCGACACCCTTGTTTATAATCTTGCCGATACGACTAGAATTTGGTATCAAGCCAGTAATTTTACCCCTTTGTCGACTACGCTCGGCCTCTCTCTAAGCAGTGCTGCTACAGGATATGCCGCAGTTTATCCGCGTGGGGTAAGGTTTAATTTGACGGAATATGTGCAACTCAATAGTGTGCGTTTGGATATAGATAATGGCCCGTTTACTGCCCAAATAGAGATCGAAGACAACGCGGGCAATCGCTTGTATACGATTCCTGTTGCGCTGCCCAGTGCAGGACAATATACGGTGGCATTGAATGTAGAATTGCCAATAGGGACAGGCTACACGATGGTATTGGGCAATATAGCGGGCGGGCAAGCGCGCTTCAATGGTGGGGTAACGCCTGCACAATGGAGCAGCTACGGCAATAGTGTGTTAGAAATGGTGCCAGGGATAAATTTTTCTCAGGTCTATGGCTATTTCTATGACTGGCAAATTTCGGTATTAGATCCTACGGGCTGTAGTTCTTTCTTGGATTCGGTGCTAATCAATGGCTTAGAAACGCCTGTAATAGATCTTGGGTCAGATACGACCTTGTGTAGCAATAGTTTGTTCTTGAATGTTTCAACGCCTAATTCAACATACAACTGGAATATCGGAACCAATGCGGCTAGTATTTTTGTGACTACAACAGGAACCTACGCTGTCACGGTAACCCAAGGAGGGCTTTGCTCGGATAGTGATTCTATTGAGGTGACGATTTTACAAGAACCTAATTTGGTAACTATCCCTAGCGACCAAGATGTTTGCGAAGGCCGCCAAGTAGTGCTCACGGCGCAAGCAGATGCGGGCACCTTACAATGGCTAGATAGTACAGGAAGAACTGTTGCTATAGGCGATACCTTTTTGTATACTGTTGGTGATACGGCTAGATTTTGGATACAGTCCAATTATTACGTTCCAGTAGGGGATACCATAGGCTTGCCGCTAAGTGGTGTGGGGACAGGCTACACAGATGCTGAACCTCGTGGGGTTGGCTTTGATGCCCTCGAATTTGTGCGCCTTAACAGTGTCCATTTAGACATTGATAATGGGCCTTTTACCGCTACAATAGAATTAGAAGATGCTAACAATACAATCCTATATAGTGTGCCTGTCGCCTTGCCCAGTGCAGGACGGTACCGAGTGGCGCTCAACCTAGAAATTCCGACAGGCGAAGGCTATCAATTGGTCTTGCGCAACATAACGGGCGGCCAAGCGCGGTTTAATGGAGGGGTGACCCCTGCCGATTGGAGTAGCTATGGCAATGGGTTGATACAGATGACCGAAGGAGCCTATTTTCCCTTGGTCTATGGCTATTTCTACGATTGGGAATTGGCCACATTGGCCTCTTCTTGTCAATCGGAGCGCGATTCTTTTGTGATTAATAGTTTGGCTGCTCCTGTGGTGGCGCTGGGGCAAGATACGACCTTGTGTAGTGATAGTTTATTGTTGGCCGTGCCTACTGTTGGCGGGGCGTACAATTGGAACACAGGATCGACTAGCAGCAGTATTTTTGCAGCCAGTAGCGGCACTTATGCGGTGACCGTCACCAAAAACGGTGTTTGTCCGATTAGTGATTCTATACAGATAACTGTTATCACCCAACCCCAATTAATAGAACAGCCTTTGGATCAAAGTGCTTGTCGTGGATTGTTACCGTTGGTGGTTCGGGCAGATGCAGGGATTGTGCAGTGGCTAGATAGCACGGGAACTACTTTTGCAGTAGGCGATACCTTATTATACGATTTACAAGACACGACCTTGTTGCGTTACCAAGCAGGGTATTATCAAACCAGTAATGCTCCGTTAGGACTGTCTTTAGCCACGCCTGTTATAGGCTATACCAATGCTTCTTCGCGGGGCATTCGTTTCCATACGACCGAATATCTACGCCTCAACCGTGTATCTTTGGACATTGATGGAGGGCCTTTTACGGCCAATATAGAAATAAGAGATGGCCAAGCAAATCTACTCTACCGCATTCCCGTTGCGTTGCCGAGTGCAGGGCAATACCCGATTACCTTAAATGCTGAATTGCCGATTGGAAGAGATTTTACCATGACTTTAGAGAACATTGCGGGCGGGCAAGCGCGTTTTGATCGGGGATTACCCAGTTGGTCGGCAATAAGTCTACCCGCTCTAGAACTTGTTGATGGAGGGCAGTTTCCGTTGGTCTACGGCTTTTTTTACGAGTGGGAGATCGCCCTGTTGTCTAATTATTGTGCGTCGGCGATGGATTCTGTTCGACTCGATTTGTTGCCAACGCCCGAAACTACGCTGCCTGCGGATACTGTTATTTGTAACGATTCGGTGTTGGTAGACATTGCTTATCCTACATGCAACTTATTTTTGGTCGTTTAACAACAGTACTAACAGTCAAGTACTAATCACCCAAGAAGGAACTTATACTTACAACCTGACCATTGGCACTTGTGCGGTTTTTGATTCTATAACCGTCTACTTAACGCCTACTCCCGATCCACTACTTTTGTCGGCGGATACGACCACTTGTGTGGGAACCATTGAGCGTCGAGGAGCGGGGGCAGATGTATTAAAATGGTACGATGCTTCTACAGGCGGACAACTGCTAGGGCAGGGGAATGTATTTTCATATTTGGCGCAGACCACCGATACCATTTGGTTAGGGGGACAGGATTTCTCCAATAAGCGCTATACCCAAGGGTTAGTCGATACCTTTGTTGCCGCACAAAGTGGGTATTTTTTTCCGCCCAACGTTCGGGGCTTGCTCTTTGATGCCCAAGAGGACATTTTATTAGAAGAAGTTACCTTATACCTCGGACGAACGCCCCTGATTGGAACCATTGCCCTTTGGGACGAAAACGATCAAGCGATCGACAGCCAGACCGTTGTGTTAACCAATATTGGCAGCAATGTGGTGCCCCTCAATTTTGTTGTTCCGAAAGGAACAGACTACAAATTAATGTTGACGCGCTACAGTCGTGTCAATATCTTGTCGGAGACGCCTTTTACCAGTTATCCCATTTTTGGGGAGTTGGTACACCTCAACTCAGGGTACCCTTTCCCCAATAACTACCAGTATTTCTACAATTGGCAAGTCAGAAAGCTAGCGTGTCCTTCTCCGCGTTTGCCCAGTGTTGTAACCGTTTTGCCAACGCCTGACGTAGACTTTCCGACCGATACGATTATTTGTGGAGATAGTTTGGTATTAGATGCTAGCAATAGTGGGGCGACTACTTACAATTGGAGTACCGGAGCGACCACACCGAGCATTGTAGCCGATAGTTCTACGCGTGTTTCGCTTATCGGAAGCATTGGTATTTGTAGTGACGAGGACAGCATTAATATTTTTATAGTCGAACCACCAAGCATTATCAACCCACCCAACGATACTATTTTGTGCGCGGGGATTGCCACCTTCAAAGCAAGTGGCAACGCCGCTTATTACGCTTGGTACGATTCGCTCAACAGCGGCAATCCCTTTGCGTTAGGAGATTCTATCCGTATTAATTTAACGGACTCCGTTACCTTTTGGGTAGAGGGCATTGGCTTTTTGCCACAGTCAGAAACGGAAGGGTTGCCGTACAATCCTAACTCTAGTACCAATGTTTGGGGAACCCCTCAAACTAGCCTTTTTCCTACACGTGGGATGCAGTTTAGAGTAGAAGCGCCAATTCTATTGAATACAGTAGACGTGTATGTAGATACCTTTACTACCGCTCAACTGACGTTGTACAAATCGGGTTTTCCTTATTATAGTCGTCCAATCATACTGCCCGATAGCGGGCGTAATGTGGTGAGTCTTGATACCCTATTGGAACCAGGTGATTACCGCATTGAGTTGAGCAACAAATCAGCAGGGCGTATTTTATTTGAGTCGCCGTTTAGCAATGGACGGTTGCAGCAGCTCAATACCGCAAACATCACCTTCTTGGGCTCTACGCCCTCGCCCTTGCAGTATGTTTATTTCTTCAATTGGCGCATTTCAACGCCTTCTTGTGCGACCAACCGTTTGCCTGTTCGGGTAGATGTGCCCCAGTCGCCTGTGTTGTCGTTGGTGGCAGATACGGCCACTTGTACGGCTAGTTCGTTGGTCTTAGATCCTGTTCTAATCAATAACTCCAATTACAGCTATGCTTGGAATACGGCGGCCACTAGCGACACGTTACTGGTTAGTAACTCGGGGTATTATACAGTGACGGTCACCAACAACGGACAATGCTCGTCTACCAAAAATACCTTTGTCCAATTTTTAACCACGCCCTTGGGCACCAACTTGCCCGACCAAACGATTTGTGCGCCGCAAACCTTAAACCTATCTGCGCCTGTCAACGATGGTATTGTGGTTTGGTACGATTCGAGCACCCTCAATACCGTAGCCTATTTGGGGACACCCTACCCGCGCTACATCCGCGATACTAGTGAATTTTGGTTGGATGTTGCGCCCAAGGCGACGACTAGAATTGGGGCACAGGCCTATCCCAACCCCAATGAAACAGGGGCTTATTTGAACTTTATTATTGCCAATACGTTTGAGGTGTTGGCATACAGTATACTGGATTCCGTAGCCATTTATGTACAAGATGCACCCGCCAATGTGGCTTGGGTCGTGATGGATTCGTTGGGCAATACCTTATATAGTGGGAGTCAAACGATTACCCGCGCGCGGGAAAAAGTCTTTTTGCGCTTGGACGCGCTCTTGCCGCCGAGTGACAACTATCAATTGAGCTTTACCAGTAGTTCAACAGCATTTTTAGTGGATCGAGGGATGCCGCAAACGCCTAGCTCTAGCGCTAATATTGCGCGGTTGACAGGGACGGCTTTTGCAGGCGTGGACTACGCTAGTTTCTTCGATTGGCATTTTACCTATGCTTATCCCGATTGCCACGCTCCTGTGGATACCTTTACGGTACAGGTACAATTGCCCGTCACTTTACCCGATTCTATATACAGTTGTGATTCGGCGTTGGTGGATGTGACGAATACCAGTGCGACGAGTTATCAATGGAGTACAGGCGCTACCACGGGGCAAGTGACCTTATCGCAAGCAGGAATTTATACGGTGACTATTAGTGATGGGGCGAGTTGTACCCTTATTGATACGGTGGTTTTTGAACAACCTGTACCTGTGGGCTTGCCTACGTTGGGAGCAGTGTGTGGAACTACGTTAGCAACAAATTATTTAGGAACAGCGGCCACTTATTTGTGGAATACAGGAGACACTACACCGAGCATTACCCTGCTTGGCCCCAATGTCTATTCGGTCACCGTAACTACGGGCGGCGGCTGTACTCTTGTCGATTCGGTTTACATTGCACAATTGGTTCCTGCTCCAGCCCCCCAATTAGGAGGCAATAGAACGCTTTGTTTTACGGATACCTTAGATGCAGGGTTAGGCGGGCAAGGCATGACTTATTTGTGGAATACAGGAGCCACTACTCAGCGAATCGTCGTCAACCAATCGGGCTTATACAGTGTCACGGTGACGCATCCTTTGGGCTGTACGGGGACAGACGCGGCCTTTATTACCTTGGATAGTTTGCCTACGGCTAATTTTACCATAACAAAAAGTGGCAATACGGTTTTAATGAATAACATCTCGACCAACATTGATATAACGACTACTTTTTTATGGAATATGGGCGACGGAACTTTATACGGTATTCCCAATCCGTTCCACAGCTACAACGATACAGGCTGTTACGACGTTTTATTAGTAGTGTATGGGTCTTGTGGCAACGACAGTTTGCTACAAACGATTGGCGTTGGTCGTCCCGATAGCAGTTGCGGCGACGTTGCTATTGCTCGTTTGGCAGCAGCCGACTTGTTTCAAGTGGTTCCCAATCCAAGTTCGGGCAGGTTTGAAGTGTGGCTAGAGCGTCCCTTGCAGGAAAAAGGCCAATTAAAGATATACAACAGCCAAGGGCTGCTGGTCGCGACACGCGACCTTAGAGCAGGTCGGACAACAAAAACACCTGTTGCAGCTAGAGGATATACCGACGGGTTTATACTTTTTGCATTGGCAAAGTGGTGGCTTTCAACAAGTACGGCGCTTGCTGATCCATCGTCCCTAGGAGCTGTTGTGATTAACCGATTGTTTCTGTATTTTTGATTCTTTTTGGTAGGGCGTTGTATGAATAACGCCCTACTAAAACTACCTCATCCAACAAAAACTATGTCATCCACCGTTAAATTTGCTGTTGTAGGCGCGGGGCATATTGGCAAGCGCCATGCGGCCATTATTCAAGCACAAGCCGAAGCCGAATTGGTGGCTTTTTGTGACGTTTTGCCTGCCAAAGAACTGGGGCTGGCTGCTTTTGAAGTGCCCTTGTATGCCGAATTAGAAACGCTGTTGGCAAGCGAGCCAAGTATAGACGTGGTGTGTATTTGTACACCCAACGGCTGGCATGCCACACAGGCCATCGAAGCCTTAGAAGCAGGAAAACACGTCGTTTGCGAAAAGCCAATGGGCCTGGATAAAAAGTCCTGTGAAGCCGTTATTTTCAAAGCCTTACAGGTAGATCGCCGCTTGTTCTGTGTCATGCAAAACCGCTATTCGCCCCCTGCGGTCTGGCTCAAAGAGGTGGTCGAGCAGCAACTGTTGGGCGATATTTTTATGGTGCAAATCAATTGTTACTGGAATCGCGATGACCGTTATTATTATAAAGAGGGAAAAAAACATCCTTGGAAAGGGCAGTTGCAATGGGATGGCGGGCCGCTGTTTACCCAGTTTTCGCACTTTATTGATATGTTGTACTGGCTCTTTCGGAGACATCCATAAAATAGAAGCGAGTTTTCACAATTTTGCCCATCAACATTCTACGGAATTTGAAGACACGGGCGTGGTGCATTTTGAGTTGTTGCAAGGTGGGATGGGCAGCCTCAATTATTCGACCGCCGTTTACCAACAAAACCTAGAAAGTAGCCTCACGGTTATTGGTAGCAAAGGCTCGGTCAAAGTGGGCGGGCAATACATGAACGAAGTGGTCGAATGTACCATTCAAGAGTATACCTTGCCCGATCTCGCGCCCTCCAATCCCGCCAACCAATACGGCGCTTATCAAGGCTCGGCAGCCAACCACCAGTACGTCATTCAAAATGTGGTGGATGTCTTAAAAAAACGTCAACCCATTACCACCAATGCCCTCGAAGGTTTAAAAGTGGTAGAAATTATTCAAAACATTTACCAACACAAAGTATGAGTTATTTTGTCCACCCAACCGCTATTGTTGATGCGCCCTGTCAGATTGGTGCGCAAACCAAAATTTGGCATTTTAGCCACTTAATGCCTAATTGCATCCTTGGCGAGGGCTGCAACTTGGGACAAAATGTATTTGTGGCGAGTGGGGTGCGGTTGGGCAACAACGTCAAAGTACAAAACAACGTCTCTATTTATGCAGGGGTGGTTTGTGAAGATGATGTCTTTTTGGGCCGTCGATGGTGTTTACCAATGTGCTGAATCCGCGCTCGGCGGTACCCCGCCGCGATCAATACACGCCTACCTTGGTGCAAAAAGGGGCGAGCATTGGCGCTAATGCGACCATTATTTGTGGCAACACGATTGGGGCGTATGCCTTGGTCGGTGCGGGCTCTGTGGTAACCAAACCTGTAGCCGCTTATGCCTTAGTGGTGGGCAATCCTGCCCAGCAGATGGGTTGGGTAAGCGCGTATGGGCACCGCTTGAAATTTGATGGAAGCAACCAAGCAACTTGTCCCGAATCTCAACAACAATACCTCTTAAAAGACGGCGCAGTACAGCTGTTAGAATAGTCTTTTCTCTCTCACGTTTTGTCGCTCTGCCATCATGAACATTCAAGGAAATATTTGGAAACTATATGCGATTAAGTTGTCAAAATGGTTCATGGTCTTCATGCCGATTGTGGTCTTGTTTATGGAATCCAATGGCCTGAATTTGCGGGAAGTAATGACCATCAACGCCATTTACTCCATTGCTGCTGCCGCTTTTGAAGTGCCTTCTGGCTACTTCTCCGATCGCTTGGGGCGGCGCTATTCTCTGTTGATTGGAACAAGCTTTATTTTGCTACAATTTGTAGGATATAGTTGGTCCTTTAGTTTTTGGGGATTGGCCATGAGCGCGGTCATTGGTGGCTTGGGATCTAGTTTTATTTCGGGCACGGACTCTGCCTTGTTATACGATTCTTTAAAAGCCTTGGGGCGGAGCCACGATTACATCAAATGGGAAGGGCGTACCTATGCTTTGGGCACTTTTTCGGAAGCTGCCGCCGCGATAGTCGGCGGGTCTTTGGCCTTTTCTTACGGCTTGCGTATGCCGATTTATGTGCAAGTAGGCATCAGTAGTTTGGGGATTTTTGCAGCTTTTTTGCTGGTAGAACCATCCGTGGAGCCGTCGGAGACGAAGCGCAGCAATAAAGAACAAATGCGGCGTATTTGGCGCTATGTCTTTATCGAGAGCCAGCGCTTGCGCTTCTTTATTGGGTTATCGACTATTTTTGGCTTGTCTTCTTTGCTCTTGGCTTGGTTCGCACAGCCCTACTTTCAATCCCAACAAATTCCTGAAAATCAAATCGGCTATCTTTGGGCAGCGCTCAACTGTACCGTGGCCGTGCTGGCCTTGACGGCACACCGTACTACGAGCCATATAACCCCCAAATTATTAGTAACGGTTATTCTAATTGGTTTTATAGTGGGTTATGCTGTGTTGGGCTATTGGGGAAGTTTTTACGTGGGCGTAGGTTTGGGCGCGTTGTTTTTTATGTATGCCTTGCGCGGCATTGCAACACCAACTTTTCTGAACTTAGTCAATCAGCATACGCCCGCGGATATGCGCGCCACCGTGTTGTCCTTACGGGGATTGACGGTGCGCTTGGGGTATGCGTTTATAGCGCCACTTTTGGGTTGGGTAGCCGACGTCTATTCTATTGGAGAAGCTTTTTTGGGGTTGAGTGTAGGCATTGCTGTGGTAACAGCTAGTGCGGCCTTGTATTATGGGCTGGTATTGCGGGAAAGCAGTACGGATTAAACCTTTTGCCCCAACTACAGTCTAAGTAATTCATCCTAACAAAGACAAAACAATCCTTTATGAAAAAAATCTACCTACTTTTATTAATAGCGCTATTGAGCCGTTTTGCCACCGCTCAAACCCTTTATTTTCCACCCAATACAGGCACCACTTGGGATACGTTGTCACCCAATACGTTAGGCTATTGCTCCGACCGTATTGATTCCTTATACCAATACCTTGACCAAACCAATTCCAAGGCTTTTATTTTACTCAAAGATGGGAAGATTGTCTTGGAACGCTACTTTGATAATTTTGCTCCAGACAGTGTGTGGTATTGGGCCTCGGCGGGCAAATCTTTGACAGCGGTACTGGTGGGAATTGCCCAACAAGAAGGCCATTTGTCGATAGAGGACACGACCAGTCAATATTTAGGGGCTGGTTGGACGGCTACAACACCTGCCCAAGAGCAAGCCATTACGATCCGTAACCAATTAAGTATGAATTCAGGCTTAGACGATGGGGTTACCCAATCGGATTGCACATTGGATACCTGCTTGTTGTACTTGGCAGCAGCGGGAACGCGTTGGGCGTATCACAATGCCCCTTATACCTTATTAGATCAGGTCATTGCGCAAGCGACAGGCCGCTCTATTAATACGTATCTATTCCAAAAAATAAAGCAAACAACAGGCATGAAGGGGGCGTATTTGCCTATAGGCTATAACAACGTCTATTTTAGTGATGCGCGCAGCATGGCGCGCTTTGGTTTATTGGCGCTCAACCGAGGAACTTGGGATGGTACGCCCGTGCTTAGTGATACGGCTTACTTTCGTCAAATGACTACTCCCTCGCAGGCGCTTAACGAAGCGTATGGGTATTTGTGGTGGCTCAATGGCCAAAGCACGTACCAGTTGCCTCAAGTTCCCTTGACCATCAATGGTTCTATAGTGCCCAATGGCCCTAGTGATTTAATTATGGCCTTGGGCAAAAACGGACAAAACATCAATGTAGTTCCCAGCCAAAACTTGGTCTGGATTCGGATGGGCAACGACAACGGCAATACCCCCGTTCCCAATTTTTATAACGACTCCATTTGGATAAAAATAAATGAATTAACCTGTTCACCTATTGCGACCCAGTCCCTCCAAGAAGCCATTCAAACGCGCTTATTTCCCAATCCTACCAACAGCCGCATTCACTTACAAAGTGCCTTGCCTATACAACACTGGCAATTGTACAATAGCTTAGGCCAATTGGTACAACAAAAAGAGGTCGCCCAACAGAACGACCTCCAAATTAATATAGCACAACAGCCGCAAGGGGCTTACCACTTACGCATCCAGTATATTAATGGGCAAAGTAGTGTGCACCAAGTGTTAAAACACTAGTTAAAATCACGCCTCAACACCTGCTCTAGTGACTCAGGCACGCGCCCTGTCAAGGTCTCGACATCTGTCGAAATGGGAGCGTTTTATTCTTTGATGAGAACATTGATGGACTGCATGTTCTTCTTTATTGCCCCGCCAAAATCCACTTTGGGCAAGCCAAAGCGCAGCATAGGGGAGATGGTTTTCATCACGTGTTTGGGCATGGAAGTTTCTTTGATGGTCTCTGTGGTGTCTAAGTTTTTGCCTTTTTTTATTAAGATATAAGGCTTACCATGGAGTAGGCTGGATACAATTTGGAGCTTCACACAGTGTAATCTCTATGGTGCCACTTTCATGTTCGTTATAAGTCATGTAAGGAATAGTAATAGCTTTTGAATAACCATTTATAGAGCCCGCAATCATTTTGACCAGCTCATTATAGTCTTGTAATATGTGTTCATATGCTCCTGCTTCCTTCGAATTCAAAGACCACTTATCTGTATTCAACCGAATCATAATAATAACAGTTCTTTTCTCGATTGCATTTATGAGCCGTTGATCTATTGAATGAAACCAATGATAGATAGAGCGAGTACTATAGTTCAAGGAACTATCTTTATCAATGGTAATACTTGCATCATTGATTAGTTTTTTGTTTAAAACAGATGGGTGCAGTGTATCTATTTGTATAGGTAACGCCTCTAAAAAATGATTATTATTTGTAGGGGGAGCTTGCTCCTTGCAAGCTACTAAACTCAGATTAATTACTAATAACAGTAATTTTAACGTGTTTTCTATCTTCTTCATGTTCCCCAGCTGATTCTATGTATATTTTAGCAATGTTTTTTCCATCAGAACTACCTATAATGTCATTCAAGTAATCGTAGACATATTTAGCTCTCTTTGTTCCTAATGTCATATTGTATCTTTCATCTCCAGTGGAAGATGTATAGCCCCTTACTATTATCTTTGCTTGTCTATTCCTAATAACATCTTTATACTCAGATTTCAAATTTTTCCACCATTTATATAGAATATTCAATTGATCTTCGCTCAGTTCTACTTGATTCTCTTCTTCAAATACCAGTTCCAAACTTGCCCCGCCAAAATCCACTTTGGGCAAGCCAAAGCGCAGCATAGGAGAGATAGTTTTCATCACGTGTTTGGGCATGGAAGTTTCTTTGATGGTCTCTGTGGTGTCTAAGTTTTTGCCTTTTTTTACTAAGATATAAGGGGGTAAGTAGGCTTCGGTCTGTACCCGCAATGTTTGTCCATTTTCTGGATAGACAATCTGCAAGGTCAAATCCAAGGCTAGCATATCGGGGTGGTTCGTATGTTGTTCTACTTTTTCTTGTTGATCTTTTAACGTAAACCTTCCTCCTCGGTCTACTTCTAAAACCACGGTAAAATTTTTCTCAGTTAGTTCTTTGTGGGGGGCAAAGGGATAACGGTCATATGTCAAGGTAGAGCGGCTCCAAGTATTGATTTCCACCCGACAGTGGGTCGGCAATTCTATGTATGCGGGTTGTTGTTCGCTTTCTAGTTCTATTCGTTGTTCTAGATGAAGGGCAGTTGCTCCTTTCTTCCAAACACGGATATAAGCGTGTGTTTCCAACCAAAGATCAATTTTATTCATGACCCGTTTCTTAATCGGATCGTCCCCTTTTTTTGGAGAGGGGGAGGCCAGCTTTGAGCGGGCGGTATTTAATCGTTGTGTTGCCTCCTGTAGGAGTGCCTGAAGCGCTTCCAATTCTTGTTGTTCGGCTTTCTCTGGGGAGACTCCCTGATAAGCGTTTACTAAATATGTGTTTATCTTTTGAAGCGCTTGTTCATAGTGAACAATTTTATCTTCTGTCAGAGCTGGTTTTTTAGTGGTCATACGAGGTGTTTTTTAGGAGGAGGGAAGATCGTTTAGAAGAGTGGTAAGGTAAGTTTTAGCTTTTTGTAGATTGGCTTGTCGCTTTGCTTCTTTGTGCTTAGGCGAAGAGTTATTGGAGTTTGTAGCCATTTCTTTTACGCTCTGTTCTTCCTGCTCGGCGTATGTACCTTTGATAATTTCTTTTAGAGGAATGCCTAGTTTTTTTAGGAGCTGCTTACTATTCTTCTTCATTTTGCTAGGTTTGCCAAACCCTTCAATCGCAATGCGCATACTTTTGCTGCCGTCTTTTTCTGTATCATAATTATTGCTGTATTTTTATAACTATCAGGGGCTGGAAGGCAATTGATGGTTGCTATAAGCTGCTTTTACTCCATTCTCCGCAGACCCATAATAGAACTTAGACCGCCCTGTTTCACTATCCCATACTAGTATGTAATAATATATCTTGTTGCTGTTGCTTATGATACTGGCTATAGACATTTGGTACTTACCAGTAGAATAACTAGTTGGTGGGGCATCTGCTTTAGCAGGGCTAATAGAATACATAAAGGCCGCCGCAGAGAAAATAATTAACGCGACAGAAAAGGCAATTAGTGCGAAGCCTTGACATTTTTGAATAAAAGTTGTGAATGCATGATTCCTAATAATTTTAAGTTTTAAATAATTAATACTGCTCCAACGATAATGCCAAATTAAGAGGCAATACCATCTTTTATTAAAAGTAAGCAAAAAATATACTTTAACAAAAAAACATACTAGAGTATCGCCTAACCGAATACGGCCATACCTTGCGGCCTATCCTAGATGCGATGGCGACATGGGGAGCAGAACATAAAGATTTGGTAGGAAAAGGAGATTCTAGCGTAAGCATTTGCCAAACTTCCTTAGATTCCTTAGCTTTGTAAGTCTGTTGGCTACCATCCCCTTATTGAAAAAAATAGACTGTTATGTTCCCTCGTTTTTTGTTGCTGTGTTCCTTGTTTTTTGGTTGGACAATTAGTGCTTGGGCAATGCCTACGGAAGCCTTTTTTATTGATGACCTCAAAGCGTTGAGTTACATTGAAAAATACAAGCACATTGCGGTAGCAGAAATGGATCGTACGGGCATTCCTGCCAGCATCAAGATGGCACAAGGAATTTTGGAATCGGGGGTAGGAGAGAGCGAATTGGCCAATACCGCCAACAATCATTTTGGAATCAAGTGTGGGGGCGAAGTATGGACAGGAGAAACGCATTATGTGTGGGATGACGAGGTCGTTAAGTCTTGTTTTCGGGTTTATATAAGTGCGGAAGAATCCTACATTGCGCACAGTGAATTCTTACTCAATCCCAAGAAAGCCTTTCGCTACGGCGATTTATTTAAGCTCGACAAGACGGATTATAAAGGCTGGGCTAATGGCCTCCAAAAGTCGGGCTACGCGACATCTAAAACGTATTCTAAGAACTTAATCTCTATTATCGAACGGTTAGAGTTGTACAAACTTGATTACCTGACCGTAGAAGTCTTGTTGTTGCATCCTGGTGAGTTGGCGAGTTTGTTTCCTTCTACTGCGCCCAAAGTAGTATTAAGCACAGAAGATACGACCACGGCCACGACACGGATTCCCGATCCTTTTGGCGTATCGGCAGACAGTGTAGACTTGGTGCTAACGCTCTACCAATTTGAAATCAACGGCTTACAAGTGGTCTATATTCAAGACAAAGATGACTTACAAACCATCGCCGACCGCTACCGCAAGAATCCGAAAAAACTCTATCGCTACAACGAACTAAAAGGCCGCGAACTCAAAGTGGGTCAATATTTATTTCTAGAGAAAAAATCCAAGGCTTATCACGCCACTACCAACAGCACGGGGCCTAAAGTACACATCGTTCGCCGAGGGCAAACACTTTACGACATTGCCCAACTCTACGGCATTCGCTACAGCAAATTATTGTCTTATAATAAGGTCTACCGCAAACAAGCGCCCAAAGCAGGCGTACAAATCTTCTTAGACAAAAGCCGCCGCTAAACAAATGGCTACGAACGTTTGCGCTGGAAAAAATCCCGCATCAGCAGGCTGCAAGCCTCGGTTTCGATGCCTCGAAGTAAGGTGGTCTTGGGGTGCAAGGCTTGTGGCGCTAGTCGCGTATACCCGCGTTTGCTGTCGCTTGCCCCAATGATAAGATGCCCCAATTGGCCACAAGCCAAGGCACCTGCGCACATCACACAGGGTTCGAGGGTAACATACAAACTGCATTGTTTCAAGAACTTACTGCCCAAGTAATTGCTGGCCGCTGTCAAGGCTAGAATTTCCGCGTGGGCGGTGACATCGCTCAATTGCTCCGTGCGGTTATGGGCACGGGCTATGATTTGTTGTTGGCAAACCACAACAGCCCCCACAGGGATTTCGTCGAGTAAGGCCGCCTTTTGGGCTTCCTTTAGGGCCTCTTTCATATAATATTCATGCGAGAAGACGGAAAACATCGTATCTTGGTACTTCATTCTAAGTAGTTTGGAAAGGCTATTGCTACAAGGTTGGAAGGTTTAAGTAGTTTAAACAACTTCCTTCTGCCGTCAACAAAATACGATTCGTTTGGTTGACATAACGCTTCTGCTGAAGATGCGAATCAATTGCAATTGGTAGCCGTTGAGGGGTTTTTGTAATGATAATTAAATAAAAAAATGTACAAAATACTAGTATTACTGTGTATCAGTTGTTGCGCCGCGCCTTTGTGGGCGCAAGAGCAAGACCCCGTTTGGTCACTTGGAAAAATGTATCAACTACGCCATCGAAAATAGTTTGCAAGTCAAACAATCGGTGCTCAACCGCAGCCAAGCAGAGCTGACCGAAAAACAAGCCATTTGGGCACAAGCCCCCACGGTTAACGGTTCTGCTCGGCACGGCCTCAACTTGGGACGTTCGATCGACCCCACTACGTACGAATTTATTGTAGGGGTGTTACAAACAACCAATGTTTCCTTAAATGGAAACTGAACCTTATACCAAGGGATGCAAGTGCGTAATGGCATCAAGCAAAGCCGTGTGGACGTGCAAGCGGCCAAAAAAGACGTGGAGCAAGCCAAAAACGACATTGCTCTTTCTGTCGCCCAAGCCTATTTGTCTATTTTATTAGCCGAAGAAAGCAGCGAAGTATTGGTAGAACAGGCCAAAGTAACCGAAGCTCAATTGCAACAAACTCTCAAATTGATTGATGGTGGGGTGCTGGCGGAGAATAGCCGCTACGATTTAGAAGCGCAAATGGCGCGCGATGAAGAAAATATTGTGATTGCTCAAAATAACATTGAGTTAGCTTATGTCAATCTCAAAGTATTGATGAACGTGGATGTTGCTGAGTCGATTAGCATCGAAAAAGCCGATGATTTAGAGATAGAAGAAGCTCCTGTAGCGACCCTCGAAGAAGTGTATGCAGAGGCGATCAAAGCACAACCTAACATTCAAGCGGCTCAAATGCGCGAATTAAGTGCGGAAATTGGGGTCTCTTTGGCTAAGGGCGCGCTGGCTCCCTCCATTAGCTTTTATGGCAATCTCAATACGAACTTTTCTTCTAGTTTTCAGGAATTTGAACAAGAAGACCGTTTTTTGTATGGAGTCGTAGAAGCAACGGGACAGCGAACGGTTACGCCTTTGGGCAGGCAGAATGTATTAGGTAGTGGTGAAGTGATTCCCTTCTTTACCCAATTGGGCGGCAACTTGTCGGCACAGACAGGGATCTCTGTTTCCGTACCGATTTTTAATGGATTGCGTACCCGCATTAGCATTGAGCGCGCAGAGTTGGCTACCGAAATTGCCAGCCTATCGACCCAGCAACTCAAAAACACCCTGAAAGCGAACATCGACCGCGCCTTAACCGATGTCCGTGCGGCTCAGAAACGCTTAGCAGCAGCCAATAAAAGTGTCCGTGCGATTCGATTATCCGTCAACAATACCCGCCGCCGTTACGATTTAGGGGTAGTCAATTCGTTTGAGCTGACGAGTGTTCAAAATACCTTGGTGAGCGCCGAATCGAGCGTCTTGCAAGCCAAATACGATTATTTATTTAAACTGAAAATTTTGGATTACTACAGAGGCCGCGCCATTAATATGCAGCAGTAGAATCCGACGCATACATTTTTGAGGACACACCAAGTATTGTGTAATAAACCGATTGGTTTTCACGACAGCCAATACTTCCCAAGATTTGAGGCAACAACCAAGAAGCTTGTAAAAAGGCGCGCTGAATAAAGATTGAAAACTCCTGTTACATGGTATTAAGAACAACAACCATACATGGCAACCAAAAAGAAAAGTAGAAAAGGCTGGTATATCCTGATTGTAATAGTGCTACTGTTAGCAGCAGCAGGCTATTACCGTTCTACCAAGAATAATAACAAAACCATCAACGTAGCTGTAGAAGCGGCCAAAAAGCGGACGATTGTAGAGCGCGTTTATGCTAGTGGAAAGCTATTTCCCGCTACAGAATTAGAGATTACCTCCAATATTTCGGGAACGATTGTGGAATTGTATGTCGAAGCAGGCGACTTAGTGAAAAAAGGCGAGTTGTTGGCAAAGGTAGACCCTGAGGCGTTGGTCTCTGTGGTAGAACGCGCCAAAGCTGCCGCTGATGGGGCTTCGGCTCAGTTGGCCTCTGTCCGAGCGCAAAAGAAGCAATTAGAAGCGCAGTTTGAGAATACAAGAGTCATTTACGAGCGCAACAAACAGTTGTACAATGACGGCGTTATTTCCAAAGCTGAATTTGAAGCCGCAGAAGCAAGCTATCGTTCTTCGCAAGCCAATCTAGAAACCGCTACCCAAAACATCCGCGCCGCGCAATTTACTGTACAGAGTTCAAAAGCGACCGTACGGGAGCAACAAAACAATCTTTCGCAGACCAAAATTTATGCGCCGATCAATGGCGTGGTTTCTACGCTCTACAAAAAACAAGGGGAGCAGGTCGTTGGAACGGCTCAAATGGCAGGAACGCCCATTCTTAAAATTGCCAATCTAAAAACCGTAGAAGTACGCGTGGATGTAAACGAACGCGACATTCTCAATACGGCCATTGGCGATAGCGCAGACATCGAATTAGATGCCTATCCCGACCGTAAATTCAAAGGCTTGGTCGTGCAAATTGCCAATACAGCCACGGGGTTGAGCAGTGCAATTAGTTCAGCGGCCTTGACTTCCGATCAAGTGACCAACTTTGAAGTGCGTATTTTGGTGTTAGAAGATTCGTACAAGGATTTGGATACGGGCTCAGGACGCTCACCGTTTCGTTCAGGCTTATCCGCTTCCGCACAAATTAAAACCAACACGGCAGATAATATTTTATCGGTTCCCGTAGTGGCGGTTACAACACGTTCCAACAAACGAAAAGGGGCAGCGACTAACAATCAGGAAAAGGAAAGCATCAAAGAATACGTGTTTGTACAAGTGGCCGACTCGGTCAATCTACGAGAGGTGACCACAGGCCTACAAAACGATGAACACATTGAGATTAAAACAGGGATCAAAGCAGGAGAATTTATTGTCATGGCACCTTACGATGCGATCTCTAAAAGCTTAAAAGACGGCAGTAAAATTACAGTAGTCGAAGAGTATGAATTGTATAAGGAAGAAGAGTAACGGCGAAGGCATCCCCCTTTACGATAACGTACGGGCACCGTGGCAACAACATCCGTTAAAAAAAAGCTTAATCAATTCGCTTGATTAGGCTTTTTTTGATAAAAAAATGTATTTTTGTGCCGTTTTCCTATGTAGATTTGCGAGCTTCTGCCTTGAACAGGGCAATCTGCCCTAATCTCTGCAAAAGAGAATAATTAGAAAATCCGACCTCAAATCGGAAACCCTTTATTAAGTATTTAGACGACGTGGCGGTGTTTCTCAACAAAAATACCGTGCAAACGCAACTCCGTTCTGCGGAGCACACCAAGTAAAAAGTTGAAAATAAACGTACAAAATGGCTTTATTAGGAACAATTAGAAACCGCTTTGGCTGGTTAATGATGGCATTGATCTTCATTGGTATCGGCTCTTTTCTACTCATGGACATTAGTCCAGGTAACTCCCTGCCCTCTGCTGGCGGTGCTACTGTAGGTTACATCAACGACGAAAAAGTATCCAACGACTTGATCCGTCAATATTCGGATGATTACAAAGGTCAAGGTTACCTGAACGAAGAAATCCAACAAAGTGTTTGGGACCGTATCATTGGCGAGAAATTGCTTTTGCAAAAAACGGAAGAAGCAGGTATGAAAGTTACGCCTACAGAAATGGGCGATTTATTTGTCAGCGACCGTCCTGAGTTGTTGAGCTCTATCGTGGTACAGCGTTTGGGTGATCCTCAAACCCGTCAAGTAAACACGGCGCAAGTGAAGCAGCGTATGGACTTCATGAAGAACACGGGACAAATCAATGAGCAAACAGAAGGTAACCCTCAACAGCGTCAAGCGCTAATGGATCAGCAAGAACAATGGTTTGCACTAGAGCGTGCCGTTAAAGTAAAGAGCTTGCAAGACAAGTACTTTATTGCTATCGAAAAAGGTATCTACACGCCGTCTTGGTTGGCCGAAATGGACAACAAAATTGAGGAAACAGGCTACAACTTTGATTATGTGCGTATTCCTTACACCAATATTACGGATCCCGTAGACGTAACGGATGAAGAGATCAAAGCCTACATCCAAACGCGTCCAAAAGAGTACGACAGAGAAGCTACGGCTAGTTTGGAGTACGTGACTTTTGATGTTATTCCTACAGCAGAAGATACGGCGATTTACCGTCAAGAGTTGTTGGAAATTGCTGAAGCTTTGGGCAAGGCGACTAGCATGAAAGAAGATTCTCTAGTTATACAGCGTAACTATGGTACGTTTGCAGCAAATTTCTATACGGCTGACGAATTGTCTGTTCCTGTAGGGATGAAGGATTCTTTGCTCAATGCTCCTGACGGAACAGTATTCGGTCCTTACGTGGAGCAGCAACAAATGAAAATCATGAAAAAAGTAGCGTCTAAAACCTTGCCCGACTCGGTCAAAAGTCGCCACATCTTGATTGCTGCCAAAACGCAAGAAGAAGCCCGTACCGCCCAAAAAACATTGGATTCCCTAAAGACCTTATTAGAAGAAGATCCTACCGCTTCGTTTGATAGCTTGGCAGCTCAGTTTAGCACAGATGGTTCTAGAAACCAAGGAGGAGATTTAGGTTGGAAAGCCAAAGACGGAAGCTTCGTTCCTCAATTTGAGGAGTACATGTTCTATACAGGAGAGAAAGATGCGTACGAAATTATTTACACGCAATTTGGCTTGCACTTGATTCAAATTACCGATTATAAGTTTGAGAACAACAAAGAAGGGGTGCGTATTGCTACCATCAGTAGAGATATTATCCCTTCTTCAGAAACCACCAACAAGGTGAAAGGCATTGCGTTAGAATTTATCTCTAACAATAGAACCGTCGAAGAAATGAAAAAAGCGGCTAGAGAAAAAGGTCTTAATGCCGTTCCTGCCACTAGCTTAGAAGAAGGTTCTTTTACCATCAACGGTTTGGGTAAAAACTCGACCTCGGCGGAAATCATCCGTTGGGCACACGAAAGTACGACTGAGAAAGGAGAAGTGACCAACAGTGTATACACTATCGAAGACGAAGTTTTGAACTACACCAAGCAATTTGTCGTAGCAGGGTTGACGGCACGTACGCCCGCTGGCTTGGCTTCTATCGAAGACCCACAAGTAAAAGGAGATGTAGATAGAATTCTAAGAAACAAGAAAAAAGTAGCGTTGGTACAAGCAAAAGCGAAAACAGCAGGCTCTTTGGACGCGTTGGCAGGACAGTACAACGTCATCAAAGAATCAGCTATTGGGGTTAAATATGGTTCTGCCAATATAGGAATGGTGGGTACCGAACCTAAAGTAGCCGCTATGGCCGCTAGCACAGACGTAGGTGCCGTTTCTGAAGCTGTAGGGGGCAAAGAAGGAGTCTATGTAGTAGAAGTGTTGAGTGTCAACGAAGCTCCTGCTATTAGCAACCCAAAAGTAGCTAGTGGAAAAACAAGTGCTCGGGTAGCGCGCGTGGTTTCTTCTGGTGTGTACCAATACATGAAAGATAATGCTGACATCGTAGATGATCGTCAACCATTATAGAAGAGGACAACCATCCTTGTTATACAGAAGCGGTCGCCCGAAATTATTTCGGGCGACCGCTTCTGTATGTAATAACAATTCTTGGACTTAGCAAGGCCTACTTGAAAGAGGCTACCTAATCTTCCTCCTGCATTTCCAATTCAAACTTAGCGGCTTCCATCAATTCTGTCACGTCGCCGCCTAATTTTTGCGCTTGACGCAAATCAAGCAGGGCTTTTTCAAAATCGCCAAAGGTCATAAAGTAAGTGGCACGTTCTGTATACGCCTCCAAATAATCGGGCTTTAGTTTGATGGCTGCATTGTAATTCGTCAAGGCTGTTTTGAAACGCTCTTCGTCAATCGATTGTTTGTATTTGCCTGTTAGGTACTGGTATTTAGCATTCGTGGGCTCCAATTGCGCGGCGCGTTCCATGTCCGACAAACGGTTCACATTGTCCAATAAATCGTTGTAAATCCAAGAGCGAGAGGCAAAATAAGCTGCAGGCTCTGAACTGAGTTCGATGGCTTTACTAAAATCGGCAATTGCTTGTTTGTATTGCTTTTGGCGAATATGAGCATTGCCAATCAGTGCATAAATTTCTGCATTTTGCGGGGCAAAGCGCAACGCTTCCTGAGAGTGTAAGATAGTTTGATCGTAATCGTTTTTATTAAACGCGTTTTGTGATTGGTTGTAATAAACAACGCCCATGTTGTGCTTGGCTTGGGCATGTTCGGGGTTTCTGACTAAGCATTCTTTATAACAATTGATGGCACTGATGTAGTCGCCTTCGTTGTGGGCTTTGACCCCTTTGTTATAATACAAAACCTCCTCATCTTGCGCGAAAAGCGCTAGCGGGAATAGAAAAAGAAAGAGAAGTAAATAGCGCATATATTGGTTAGTTTAGTTGGTGAAAAAAAGAACGATCTTATCGGTCGTGGAGGTGTTTTACCATAAGGCAATGCCTATTAAAAAGGAAAAAACCTCTCTAATAGGACAATAAAACACCCCGCATTGTTTAATAGTAGTTATACGAGACAATCTTGTAATTGTTGCCCAAACAGGGCAGTAGCGGCCTCTTTTTGTTGCCACCAATCAATAGACCAAACATAATGGCAGGCCACACCGAGCTGTTCCCAATACTGTTCATAAAACAGCGCCCAAGCATAGCCTTCTTCTACAGCTTTTTTAGACCACAAATCCAAATAGAAGACAGCGCGGAGTTGTCCTTGGGCATCTAAAACCGCCAAGGGAACCGACAAGCCTGCTTGTTCGTAACGCGGCACCAAGTGCAACTTGGGGTATCTACTTTTCGCTTCCGCTAAAACAACGTCCAAAAAGTGTTGCTGTGGCAACTGTTGGGTAAAGGGCAAGGCAGCAACTGCCGCGTTGTGTTGGTCTATAGTTGTTAAAACGGCCAAACGCGCGGCTTCGTTCTGATCATTGACCGCTTTGGCGTAAGCTAAATAAGCATAGAACCAAGCGACATCCTGCATTTTTTTGTGGGCAAACAACGTGGGATACTCGCCGTAACTCGCTGCGGGAATGGAGGTAAACAGGTAGACCTGTTGGCGGGCTCGTGTGGCCAATACATTGACTAAGCGCGGGGCATAAGGCGGTGCCCAAAGGGGGGCCGTATGCGTTGTGGAAACCAATAGAGTATCGCACCATTCGCCCTGTACCTGTTCCCATTGCTTGACAAAGAAGCCTTGGATCTGCCATCGTTGCAATTGCGCTTGCTGACTAGGCGTTGCACGGTGCAGCGCTTTTAACACAGCATTGCGCTGCTCCAAACTACCCACAACAATGCCTATGCGCTGCTGCCCCCAATCTTGCGCCCACAATTGCGCCAACAAAGCTGCTACTTCAGCGGCATTCTCTCCCGCTTCACACACGCCATTTATCGTATGCAATACGATAGCAGGCTGCTCTCCCGCCTGCTGTACAGCAATGGGTTGCAAACTTTTCTTATAAAAAGCAGCATTCGAAAAATCAATCAAAGACTGCTGTAAAGCGCGGTAATGCACCGTCAAACACCGTTCTTGATAGCGGTGCAACAACTGCGCATAATGCCAAAGCGAAGTCGCTGAGGAGAGTTGTGCCAACTGTTGTTGAATGGGCGACAAAGGCGTATATTGCTGATCTTGCAATTGCCAAGCCGTCTCCGACAACGTTTCTATGGCAGGCTGCAATTGTTCGGCTGTAGGGAGTTGTTCGCCGTCACCAACTAATAATTGGTATTTGCCCCGCGTCAGCACAGAGAAAATTTCACGGACAGGCAACTGGTTGGCTTGGTCTACAATGACCAAATCAAACAAATGCGGGTGCAAGGGCAGAATAGTCGCCGCTACGGCAGGACTGACCATCAAGACAGGATAAAAACTAAGAAAAAGCGCAGGATCCGTTTTGACCAAATGCGCCAAAGAATAGTGGTTGGAGGACGGGTTGTACAGCGCTCCAAGGGTCAACGGGGCTTTGTCGTGATGAAACGTCTCTACCGCTTGGGTTTGTTTGCCGCGCCAATAAGCCAACGTGTGCTGCTCCATGCGCTCTTGCAAACTTTGGTGCTCCTTGATAAAAGCCGATTTGTGATCGCTATACCGTTGCTCGTTGGGGATGTACTCATCCTCGTGCTGCGCCAACAAGGCATTCAAATACCAGTGAGAAAACGCGCCTGTCCAATTGCTGCTTTCCACTTCCGTTAACGCCTCCAACACGGTTTGCTGTGGCGTATTGAGCGACAGCCAGAAAAATTTAAAAGCATGATACGCTTTGAATTCCTCGAAAGACTGTTGCAACTGCTTCAAATTGGTTTCCAGCTGCTCCACTTGCGTTAAGCGCTTGCGAATATTGCGCGTCACAAAGCGAAAATGGACGCGAAAGACTTGGCTGCTGCCAAAATTCCGCTCAAAGGAATCCAAGTTGCCGCTGATGTCCCGCACCTGCCGCTCAAAGGAAACGTGTGGATAAATGCGCTGGGGAGCTAAGTCCTTAACAATTTGCTGAATACCTGCTTGGCGCGCGTCAAACCATTCATACAACTGTGCTTTGTAGTCGTTGACATGCGCTAATAATTTGCTAAACTCTAAACTCGCGGATTGGCTCGTATCTAAAAATTTATACGAAAAATAATCGTATTTTTGGTGGTAGCGCTGCAACTTGAAAAATGTCTCCAGCAAGCGTACTTTTTCTTTTTCTAGGTTTTTGTGCTTGTCGCTAACCCGTTTCATGAATTTGCGGTAAAAGCCATCGCTTTTATTAAAGTGATAACTGGATTTCTCCAAACCACCTTGAATACCGTCTATAATCTGCTCTACCAGACTCATTTTGTTGGTATAAACCTTACTCAAATGATTCTCAATGAGCTGTTCATATTCAAACAAATAGGTAAAAGCATCCCGCTGGGCGGCTTGCACGACCGTTAGAACTTTGGTAATGGCTTCTTGTGCCAGCGCTTCCATCTGCACGGCATTGGCCGTTTCAAAAAAGCGGTTGTTGAGGGCATTGAGTGGATGCTGAAAGCGGCCAAGTTGTTGGTAGAGCAATTCGCCTTCAGGCAAAATGCGTAGGATGCCTTCAAACTCATGCTGTGTATAGTTAAATTGCTGCACCTGCAAGCGTTGATCCAATACGGCTTTGGGAGCGTCTTCGCGCAACGCCAACAAACGCCCAACTACATCGGTCCAAGGCTCGTCACCTAAAATCGGCTCGTGCATTTTTTTATGAAACCCCTGCAAGTGGCCGACATAAGCCGCGCAATTTTGCAACAACCGAATAAAACTTGGCGCTACTTGATAAGGCGCTTGGCGCAACCGTGCCCGCGTCCAAATAGATTGTACGACGGCCGTAGGCGCTTGGTAAGGATCGTCTATTAACAAGCCTAATTCACCCAAATTAGTAGCCTGAAAAGCCGTCTGCAACCGCGTCAAGGCCGAACTTTTGTCACTCACGACTAAGCATGTGCCTGCATTAGACAAGACATTAAATAAAATACCCGCCAAGGTCGTACTGCGGCCTGTGCCTGGAGGCGACTGCAACAAAATATCCTTGCCTTTGCTCAAATCGTGCAAGACTTGTTGCTGGCAAGGATCGGTATTAATACAAGTAAAACTATGTTTCATGAAAGCCGAGCGCTGTGGATCTTCGGGATGGCGTTCTTGGGTGAGCAGCGGCTGTAGCTGTGGCCAATTTTCTTTTAATAATAAGCTGTCCTGTAGAAGCGCTGTTTTGTGGTGGCGATACAAGCCAAATACCCCTGACCACAAAATGGTGGCTTGTTCTAAAGGCAGGCTTGCCAAGGCTTCGGGTGATTTGACCGCTTGCAAGGGCTGCTCCAGTTGGCTTCGGAAAAATGCCGTGGTAGTCGCCCCTAAGTTGGGTTGTAATTGCTGTAGAAATTGGTGGCTCAAGCTAGCCAACTCGTCTTTATCTAAAATTCCGTCATTGAGCAAATGATCGTATTGCGGCAAGCGAATCGAGCGCCCACGATGCTGCATAAAAGCGGCCAAACTATTATTGGTCAATACAGCCTCCCCTAATTTTCGGCTCAAGACCCATTGTTCTCCGTTCTGCTGAAGCTCCAAGCTCCAAATAAACAAGGGTGCTTGTAAGAGGCGGCTTGGCTGTTGAGGATCGCGCAGCAATAATAAGGGAAACCCAAAGCCGAAGGCCGCACGACCATGCTCTTGTTGGTAGTCTTGGTTTTCAAGCGCCATCGTCAACAAGCGCTTAGTAACAGCTGCCGCTTCAGGGGTCTCGCTAGACCCTAGTGGCAAGCGAAACTGGGCTTGGTGTAGCAAAGCCTGTAGGAACTGCGCACTGGTAGCGGCACCCAACAAATCCAAGTCCTTCGCATCCAATCGCGTCCAGTGCTGCTGTGGTAGAGCATGGAGATAAATGGAATGAAGGCTGTCTTCCGAAAGCTGGTCAACCAATTGTTGTAAAAACGACGTGTCCAAATGCTGCATGAAAGGGCAAAAAATTTGTGGTAGAGGCGTATTTTAATACGCCTACCGACGACCCAAAAAAAAACACACGCCTACCGACGACCAAAAAAAAACACACGCCTACCGACGACCAAAAAAAAAACACACGCCTACCGACGACCAAAAAAAAACATACGCCTACCGACGACCAAAAAAAAACATACGCCTACCGACGACCAAAAAAAAACACACGCCTACCGACGACCAAAAAAAAACACACGCCTACCGACGACCAAAAAAAAACACACGCCTACCGACGACCAAAAAAAAGGTAAAGAAAATATAAAGGCGTATTTTAATGCGCCTATTATTAGAGATTACGAATGAGGTTGTATAGAGATAAAAAGATCCTTTTTTCGCTGCAACTCAAAGCACAACGATCAGAAGCAAAGTGAGCTAAAGCTATTCGCAATAACCTCTATTAAAAGTAAGAAAGTTTCCATAAAGAAGGAACCCCCATCTATATTTCTTTCAGTGATTCCTTAGCGGAACAACGTAACGTCCCCCGAAAGAATCTCTCGACGACCATCTACCAACAACACCTCTAGTTTATAAATAAAGACACCAGCGGGCATATTTTGTCCTCTAAAACGGCCATCCCAAGCATAAGCAGGGTAATTCGGTAGAAAATCACGTTGTTGAAACACCAATTCGCCCCAGCGACTAAACACCTGAAAATCCAGTACGCGTTCCACGTCTCCAGGACTATAAACAAGCAGCAAATCGTTGACCCCATCGTCATTTGGGCTAAAAGCACTAGGGACAAACGCACGAGGCGATTCGTTGACCGTTACGGTGCGATTGCGCAGTATCCGTACAGCCCTGTACATCCGTCCCTACAATAGTATAAGTCGTTGTTTCCAACGCCAGTAAGCGCGGCGTACGGCAGTCGGCACAGCTCAACCCTGTGGATGGTTCCCAAACATAGGCTACAGGCGTTAAGGTATTTTGCGCCATTTGTCTAGTCAACCGATCGCCGAGGCGTAAGCTGGTATCAACAGGGGCAATAATATTCAAATCAAACAGGGGAGGATCTAAGACTACTGTAGTGGTATGGCGACAACCAAAGCGGTCTTTAGTATCTAGCGTATAGGTGCCTGCTAGCAAATTGTTAAACTGTGGGGTCGTTACAAAAGCAGCTCCATCCAAAGAATATTGATAAGGCGCATAACCACCTCGACTAGAATCTATTTGAATAAACCCATCCTTTTCATCAACGCATTTTTGATCGCGGCTGGTGATAAAACTAACCACTTCTACCGTTTCTTGTACGACTTCCGTGGTTGCTTCGATAATACAGCCGCTGGCATCGCTGATACTAACCGTATAATTGCCTGGGGGCAGATTATTAATACTGCTGCCTTGTGCGCCATTGCTCCATTGAAAGGCCAAGTTGCCTTGTCCCCCTGTCGCGGCGATGGTCGCTGTACCTGTACGTTGCTCACAAATAATAGGCGTACTGTTGAGGGTGTAATTGATAGGATTGCTACTCAAGTTAAAGGTCGTTGCATCGCCAATACTAGCGGTTGTTGGATCATCGGATTGCAAACGGCTTTGCAGGGGGGCAGGAAGATTAGTGAGCGAAGCATGGTTGGTGTAGCTAGCTTGATTATAAGCGCAAGGCACTACCACATCTATACTAAAACTCGACTGCCCTTTGGGCAAGGTATCAATCACTAAATTAGCGAGGGTACTGCCTGTAAGCGCAGCATTGCTACCAAAGCGTATATTCGTACTATTATAAGGTTCTGATGCCCATACAAAGCCATCGGTTAAGGTATCCGAAAAAATGATACCGTTAGTTAAGGGCGCAAAGGAGCGGTTAAATAAATTGAAGGTATACGTCACCGTATCACCCAGACTGAAAGAACCCGTGGTAGTAGGTTCTACTTCCTTAGTCATTTCAACACCAAAAGAGCAAGAGCAGCCATCCGTATTGGATTTGGAGGGGGCGTTGCCGATGCGGAGCCCAATGCCAGAGGTAGGGTCAAATTTGACCATAGCGTCTCGGCTGTACGCCAAAATATCGCCTTGCGTATTGAAGTACATAGAACCCATGAAACCCCATCCGCCATTAATGGCAATAGGGGTGGTATTGGGAACGGCGGTTTGCTGGCCCGTAAGGGGATCTATTTTGAAAAGCAACTTGGGAGAATTACCATTGAAACCATAAATTTGCTCATCCAAAGAGTTGTAAACAATGTCTGCCGAGCCATACAAGCCAGGTGATCCCACTATATTAAAAGTCACATTATTGATGTTAACCCGCCACATGCGGTTGCCGCCAAAGACATAATAGTTGTTGTTATTATCAAACGTCCCTGCATTTTTGAAATTGGACAACCCCGTATTGCCTAGGTATTCCACGGTGCCTGCGGCATCAACTCGATACAGTCGCCCATCGTTGAGCCCCATTCCGTACATCAAATTGTCCACAGGGTTATAGCCCAAGGAATTGAAGTCGGTGATAACGCCACTGTTGGACAAGTTGGCTACCAAGATAAAGCGAATCGGATTGAGCGCAACTTTGTATAGCAAGAAAGAATTGCCTTCCTTGGCCGATTGGTACAGCGTGCCATCACATTCAAAAGCTTGACAAGCTTCATCAATTAACCCATCACCATCGTTATCAATACCATCACCACAAATATCAAATCCCTGTGCGAATAACGTAGAGGCTAAGAAAAAGAACCCAATACAAGTATAAAATCGGATCATAATTGAACTGCTTCGTTAGAAATTGTTAGAACAACTTCCTAAATAAATATAAAGGAACTGCAAAAATACAAAAATAGAATAAGGCCAAGGTTTGGCTTTGGTCATAATTGAGAACGAGAACATTAGGATTCCAATAGGCCGATACAGTCGAAACGCTCAAAAACTTGGGCACTATGGGGGGCATCAGCGAGTTCCGCCGTAAGGTCTTGTCCTGCCCAGTGTTGGTAATGTTGGCCATTGCGCCAAAGGCGACTGG
This sequence comes from uncultured Saprospiraceae bacterium, assembly GCA_963837355.1. Classification (GTDB taxonomy): domain Bacteria; phylum Bacteroidota; class Bacteroidia; order Chitinophagales; family Saprospiraceae; genus Aureispira. The sequence continues at coordinate 600,893 of CAWIMY010000007.1, forward strand.
CAGTTACGTCGTAGACTTGCCCTTGAAAGGCGACGTAAATCGTTGGTTTGTCTTGCCCATTGTGTAGGGCGAGTTGACTGCGGGTAAAGCGTGTCATAATAGAAGCACAGAGGCTTTTAAAAGGCGTGCATCAAGGCCGTAGGCATTGATAGAGATGTACAGTACAAAGGGGAACGCGCAAAGCTAGCTATTTATTAACGGACAGGGCGCTTGCTCTAGTATTTGTTCTACCAACAAAAGCACTTGATCGACTAACCGTACCTAACTTTTTGGCAAAACAGCAGCAGTTGGCGCTTTTGCAGAAGCTTCCTAAAAGCCGTACCTTATATAAAAGAACAACTGATGGTTAAGCAATTAGCAATAAAATTAGAACACTGGTTAAATCTTTTAAAAAGAATGTTGAGGATAATTGTTGGCAGTAAGAGTGAATTACCCGAATTTTATTCGGTACTGTGCTCGATTTTAGAAGAAAAAACCAACAATAGGGCTCCTGCAAAATGGCCTCTGCCAATGCCTTATTATGGCAAGCAGATTAAGGCGATAAAAAAGTAAAAGATATTGCTTATTCCTAGAGAAAAGTATATCTTTGCACTTGAAAACAGAATATGGTTTGTCGTTCTTTACAAAAATGAACATGTTGAAAACAGTAAACGCTACGTTTTTTCTATTGCTATTGATGGTTTTAGGCGCTACAAACGCTTTTGCATCTGGCCCAGAAGGAGAAGCACACGAGGAGGATCCAATTGAGGCGATGATGCACCACTTAGGTGATGCTAATGAGTTTCACATTTTTGGTGATGTTGCGATTCCATTGCCCTGCATTGCTTGGGATGAGAATGGTATAATGTTCACGATGTCTAGTGCTTTTGAGCATGGACACAAAGCCGTCAAAGGTTATGTGTTGCACCATGGTATTTTGATGCGCGTTTTGGGTGATGATTTTCCCAAAGAAACGGTCGAAGTAACCTTTGGACACAGCCACGGACAAGACCACGCCGCACACGGCCATGCCAATGCGCACTTGCACGACCACAACAGCGACCAATTGGTCAATGTAGACGGGATCAAGAATGGCGAAGTTGTTAATAATAATGTAACCGATGAGCACGATGGTGGTGCCAATGAAAAAGAGGACGTAGAGAATGTCGCTACGGTACTTTACAATGGTAAATCATATATTTTGGAAGCTACTATGGCTTTGCAAAATACCAGTTCGTCTTGGCAAGACCTTTCTATTACGAAAAACGTATTTGTGATGCTATTGGCATTGATCTTATTGGTCATTGTGTTTTCTCGCATCTCTAGTGCTTATACCAAGCGCGAAAAGCAAGCCCCAAAAGGCATGCAGTCTTTCTTCGAGCCTATTTTTATCTTTATGCGCAACGAAGTTGTAAAGCCTGCTATTGGTGAAAAAGATTGGCAGCGCTTTTTTCCTTTCGTTATGAGTTTGTTCTTCTTTATCTTGTTCTGTAACTTATTGGGGTTGATTCCTTTCTTCCCCGGTTCTGCTAACATTACAGGTAATATTGGGGTGACGATGGTTCTGGCGATTGTTGTCTTCATCGTTGTGAACATCAACGGAAAGAAAGACTACTGGATGCACATTCTTTGGATGCCCGGTATTCCTACTGCTGTTAAGCCTTTATTGACAGTGATCGAAGTTATGAGTTTGTTTATCAAACCTGCTACCTTGTTTATTCGTTTGTTTGCCAACATTACGGCAGGCCACGTTATCATCTTAAGTTTGGTAAGTTTGATTTTCTTCTTTAACTCGGCGATGGGAACAGGTGGTGCAGTTGCAGGCGCTGCGATTGCCGTACCGTTTGTCTTTGCCATGAACTTACTAGAATTGTTTGTGGCGTTCTTACAAGCCTTTGTATTTGCCTTGTTAGCTTCTTTGTACATTGGTGGAGCAGTCGAAGAACACGCCCACGATCATCCTGATGGAGAAGACCACGATTACAACGAGCATGCGACTTCTTAAGTAGCAGCTTATTGGACAAGCATAACACAGTGGAAACACTGACAACGATATTATTTTATTTTTTTCTCAATTTTCATTAGTAATATTATGGGACCAGGATTAGCAGCCATCGGAGCTGGATTAGCAGTAATTGGAGCAGGAATGGGTATTGGACAGATTGGTGGTAAAGCCATGGAAGGAATTTCACGTCAACCCTCTGCCGCTGGTGACATTCGTACAAACATGATCGTAGCCGCTGCTTTGGTAGAGGGTGCTGCCTTGTTTGCCATCGTAGTAGCGTTATTAGTAGCTCTTTTGTAAGGAGTCGCTCAACGCTCAACCGAACGTTAATGACACAGGAGTTTGGCTGGCCGCGATTGGCGGTCAGCAAACTCTTTTTAACGCTTAATATTGATTATTTGTATTTCTATAAATTATAAGAGACGATGATTTTTCTAGCATCAGGTTTCCCAGTACTAAATCCAAGCTTTGGATTGTTCTTCTGGACAACAGTGATCTTTATTGCCGTTTGGCTTTTCCTAAGCAGATTTTTCAAAAATATTGCACAGGCATTGGAAGATCGTGAGAATTTTATTGATGGTTCTTTGGCAAAAGCTAAAGAAGCAGACGCTGCTCTAGCAGGCATGGCTTCTAAAAAAGATGCGATGGTGAAGGAAGCAGAACAAAAAGGATTGGAAATTCTTAGAGAAGCGGAAGCCATCAAGAAAAGCAAAATTGCAGAAGGCGAAGCTAGAGGCAAAGAGCGCGAGAAAAACATCTTGGAAGCAGCCGAATTGGACAAACAAAACCGTATGAGAGAATTGGAAACTAACATCCAAAATCAAATCGGCCAGTCCTCTTTAGAAATTGCCAAAAAACTATTGCATAGAGAGCTAGAAGGCAACCACGAAGCCTTTGTACAAGCTCAAATCAATGCCATGAAATAAGAGCGTGCCGTTGCTTTTTCTGGCCTTGGCTCAGAAATAACAACCCTGCGCATTTTTACCATAAGCTCCAAGAGCCCGCTTCTTTTTCGGAGGAAGGTTCTTTTTACAAGTTCTAAATATGTCTATTTTAAGAATTGTATCGAGATATGCCAAATCGCTTTTTGAACTAGCGATCCAAGACAACAACTTGGATGAGGTACACGAAGATGTCATGATGGCATGGAAAGTGGCCCAACAAGACGATTTTGCGGCATTCTTGAAAAGCCCCATCATCCCTGTTCAGCGAAAGAAAGCGGTGATCAACAAAGTATTTGAAGCGAGTCCAACACACTTGCGCAATACTCTGAACGTCATGATTGAACACAAGCGTGAAGCTTACATGAGTGATTTCTGTCGCGAGTTTCACTTGATGTACAACAAACGCAACAAAGTCTCTAGCGCACAGCTGATAACCGCTGCGCCTATGAGTGAAGCTACGGTACAAGATATTTTGACCGTCTTCAAAAATAAAGGCTTATTGGAACAAGACGTAGAATTGGTGGAAAAAGTAAATCCCGAAATTATCGGCGGCTTCATCCTAGAATTTGACGGCCAAGTCTACAATGCCAGTTTGGCCAACAAACTGGAAGCAATGAGAAAGCAATTTAGTGAAAATCTGTATACCAAAAATATATAAAAATGGCTAACGTAAAACCAGATGAAATATCTGCGATTCTAAAAGAACAAATCAGCGGATTTGACACCCAAACTCAATTAGAAGAACAAGGTACTGTCCTAGAAGTAGGAGATGGTATCGCCCGTGTCTATGGCCTCAGAAACGTTATGTCAGGGGAGCTCGTTGCTTTCGAAAACGGTGTTCAGGCAATTGCCTTGAACTTGGAAGAAGACAACGTTGGTCTAGTATTGATGGGTGCAGCCGAAAAAATTAAAGAAGGTGACCGCGTAAAGCGCACAGGAGAAGTAGCCTCTATCGAAGTAGGGGAAGGTATCCTTGGCCGCGTTGTCAACACCTTGGGTGTTCCTGTAGATGGCAAAGGGGCCATTACTGGAAAAACGTACTCCATGCCTTTGGAGCGTAAAGCACCTGGTGTAATCTATCGCCAGCCTGTAAACGAGCCTCTACAAACAGGGATCAAAGCGATTGACTCGATGATTCCGATCGGTAGAGGACAGCGCGAGTTGATCATTGGTGACCGTCAGACTGGTAAAACAGCGATCGCCATTGATACAATCTTGAACCAAAAAGAATTCTACGATAAAGGAGAGACGGTTTATTGTATCTATGTTGCCATAGGACAAAAAGCCTCTACCGTAGCACAGATAGCCCAAACACTAGAGAAAAAAGGTGCCTTGGCTTATACCGCTATCGTTGTATCGGCGGCTTCTGATCCTGCTCCTATGCAGTTTTATGCTCCCTTTACTGGGGCAGCTATTGGAGAGTACTTCCGTGATACAGGCCGTCCAGCTTTGATCATTTATGATGATTTGTCAAAGCAAGCAGTTGCTTACCGCGAGGTATCTCTATTGTTACGTCGTCCTCCAGGACGCGAGGCTTACCCTGGTGATGTTTTCTACTTACACTCTCGTTTGTTGGAGCGTGCGGCAAAAGTTATCGCTGATGATGGAATTGCCAACGACATGAACGATTTACCGCCTTCTTTGAAAGACGCAGGTTTGGTAAAAGGGGGGGGGTCTTTAACGGCTTTGCCGATTATCGAAACACAAGCAGGAGACGTTTCAGCTTATATCCCTACCAACGTAATTTCTATTACCGATGGTCAGATTTTCTTGGAGTCGAACTTGTTTAACTCTGGTATCCGTCCCGCTATTAACGTAGGTATCTCGGTATCTCGGGTAGGTGGTTCCGCACAGATCAAGCCAATGAAAAAGGTATCGGGTACCTTGAAATTGGATCAAGCACAATTCCGCGAGTTGGAAGCGTTCTCTAAGTTCGGTTCGGATTTAGATGCGGCTACCAAAGCGGTATTGGACAAAGGTATTCGCAACGTAGAAATCTTGAAACAACCCCAATATTCTCCTGTACCTGTAGAGGAGCAAGTAGCTATCATCTACTTGGGAACTAAAGGTTTATTAAAACAAGTACCTGTAGACCGCGTAAAAGAATTTGAATCTACTTTCTTAGCGAAAATGAAAGAGCGTCACAACGAAGTATTGACTAACTTCCGTAATGGTAAATACGACAAAGCTGACCTTACTAAAGTAGAAGCGGTGGCAAAAGACATCGCAGGTAGATTCCAAGCATAATAGACAATAACACCAACCCAGTTCCGCTACTCAATAGTTTCGGAACTGGACTGGTTGGTTAATAAACGCCAAACCACTTTATTTACAATTACTACTAATGGCAAACTTAAAAGAAGTAAGAGAACGTATTAGCTCTGTTATCTCCACCCAGCAAATTACCAAAGCCATGAAAATGGTGGCGGCAGCTAAATTGCGCCGTGCGCAGACGGCTATTGTAGAGATGCGTCCTTATTCCAACAAGTTGAGCAGTATCCTTTCCAACATTCTTTCGAATTTGGAAGGTGAAACCACTACTTCTTACGGAGTAGAGCGTCCTGTCAAAAATACTTTGTTGGTAGTGGTAACTTCTAACAGAGGCTTGTGCGGAGGTTTTAACTCTAACGTAAGTAAACTAGCTCTACAAACAGGGTTAGAAAAGTATGCTGCTCAATATGAAAGTGGCAACTTAACCTATTTGTTTGTAGGCAAAAAAGGCTACGATTACATCAAAAATAGAGCGCCTAAGGCCAATATGGACTTGCGCTATGTAGACATCGTTGGTAAAAAATTCGGGTTTGAAGATTCTGCTAAAGTAGCAGAAGACATCATGAAAGCTTTTGAAGTAGGAACGTACGATGCTATCGAAATTTGCTACGCCCGTTTCAAGAATGCTGCCGTACAAGTCTTTACAGCAGAGCAATTCTTGCCTGTCGCCAAACTACCCGTAGTAGAGGGGGCAACGGAGGTAAAAGCAGATTTTATCTTCGAGCCTAACCAAGAAGAATTGTTGGAGTACTTAATCCCAACGATTCTAAAAACACAATTGCACAAAACCATTTTAGATTCTAACGCTTCTGAACAAGGAGCGCGAATGACAGCGATGGAAAATGCAACGGAAAATGCCGAAGATTTGCTCAAAGAATTGAAAATCAACTACAACAAAGCTCGTCAAGAAGCTATTACCGCAGAAATTTCAGAAATTTCTGGTGGGGTAGCTGCCTTAGAAGATGCCTAGGCATTCTAACCGAGAATAGACGATTTTTTAAAATAAAGTAAAGGCTTACAGAACATCTGTAAGCCTTTTTGCATTTTAGGAATTATAATCTTAGCTTTATTGCCTCGCCCCTCACACTATTGGTATGAAACAACTATTACTCCTCAGTATTACTGCTTGGTTTTCTGTAGCTACGCAATCTTGTCAGTATAAAACATCTCCAGAAACATTGGTGGAAAAGGAACTGCGCGCGCTAACAACAAGCAGCACAGAGCAATCAGTGGCTGTATTGGCACATGGCTCCTCTCCCGATATGGATACCTTGATCCGACTAACACCTACTCCTGTTCCTTTTGATGCGGACAGCAGTGCCCACATCATGCGTATTGGCCAATTGCGTGGACTAGATGAGACCTCCATTGAACCTTCAGAAATTTTAGTAGAATTGCCTTTGTTCAAAGGTCAAAACATCAACGAAACTAGTGCTTTGCTATTCTTGGTCAATCAAGACACTCTAAAGCTGTATGTAGATTATTTTGACGGTGACCTCAAAGGCAGCAAAATATTTTACATTGCCGCTGGCAATCTACTAGCAGTCGATATTTTTGTAATGGAAGAACAGTGGACCGAAGGCGGCGTACAACTCCACAGCGTCTTGACCCACAGCTTTTATTACAAAGACAAAAAAATGTTTTGCTGTGAAGCCCATAAGTATCCTGAACAACAAGTGGTCTTGGAAGAAGAAAATCAACAAGACTGGCAACAGGTTCGGCATAGTTTGCAGATTTCTTAGACCGATCAACGGCCAAACCAACGCCAAGAAAAGAAGGTAGCGCCTAGCAAGCCTCCTATCAATGCCCAAATCATCCAAGGTTGCTGCCGTTGTTTGACAGGGATATTCACGGCATTACCAATCAGAATCGTACTGGCCCAAAAGAAAGGGTGTGCGGTCAACCCTTCTTGGGTATCCAAATAATTGAGTTTTGCTTGGCGCAACGCCTCGTCTTTTGTCGCACCCTCAGAGAGTAAGGAATAAAAGTCAGCCATAATACCAATACTGGTCGCATCATTTAACTCCCAAAGCGTCATCACTACGCTCGGCACGCCTGCATGAATAAAGCTGCGCCCCAACGAGATAATTCCTTCGCCCTCCGCATAGCGCCCATAGCCTGTTTTACAAGCCGATAAAACAACTAGATTGGCACGCTGTCCATTCAGGTGCTGCGTTTCGTAGACATACAACAAGTTGTCCTCCAAGCTATCCAAGTTTTCTGTAAATACCAACGAAGAATACGCAGGCTGGTTGTAGTTGATCGTGCCATGCATCGCCAAGTGTACTACCCCATAATCCCGTTGGCTAAAAAACTCCTTGAACTTTCGTTCACTGGCTAAAGGCCTCACGAAAAAATCACCTTTGAAATGCTGCTGCAAAAAGGTTAACTCGTCTAAGGTGCCGGGAATAGGTGACGAATAATTGTGCATTTGTACTTCCTCTTGACTGCGTTCCCGCCGCAAGGCAGGCTCCATCGTCAAGTAATCATTTTGTAAACCATAACTTGCGGCAAAGCCCAACACCTGACCCGATTGTGTATTGACTTGTCGCTGTGTCCGCAATAGCAGAGCCGCCGAATAATGGTAGTGAATGGCATAACGCCGCAGCAAATAAGGCAACTGCTCATAGGTATTGCTTACCCCGTTAGGTGCTTCATACAACAAGGCCTCAAAGGGAATGTAGTGCAAATCTTGATCGGGGAGGAGTAAGAGTTCCTTTTTGTCGTCCAATAAAGGATGATCCAAATAATGTTGGTACAGCCAAAAAGCTTCTGCCGCTAAGGTCGTATAGGTCGTCGAATCTTCCTGTGCGGTTTCATAGTGGGACAGTAAATGCCGCAACTGTCGTAGTTTTTTCTCAAAACGCCCCCGTTTATGCTTTGACCGCGCTTCCAAAACGGCTTTTTGTTGAGTGATGTAAATAATAAAACAATAGTCATCGGTTACAAAATACTCTACCAAGACTTGATCGGCTCGCAAGTTGGCCTGAACAGTGGTCAAATTAGGGCTCAGTGAGCGCCCATGATCCCATGTCTTATAATGGGGGTAGCGTTGTCCCAACTCTTGTTCGAGGGCCTGTAGCTGCTGTTGTAGCTCAAATGTTTTATCAAAATAAAACGTCGCTTGCTGTTGATTTTGGTTGCGCTTGGCGGCTCTTTCCTGCTCCCGATACCGTGCGATTTGTATTAAGAACTGTTCTTCTTGTTGTAATAAACTATCAGGAACGCCAATTCCCGCGTGGGCATATTGGTTTCTAAATTTGAGTAAATGCTCCTGTAACAAACTCGCTTTACTGCGCTCGGCATACTGAAAAATCGCTTCAACCGCTGCCCGATCAGGCCGATTTTGCGCTTCTTTCCAAACACATAGGGCTGCTTTTTCATAGATAGGACGCAGCTGTTGTGCCGAAGAAAACTTGGATTGCGCGCCTGTATAATTATCCCGTAAGTAATGCGCCAACTCCACTACTTGATCAAAATCGTGGCGCGCTCGACGATAACGGCCTTGACTTAGGTAGAAGTCAGCTTTGGTGCGGTAGATTTTAGCGGCCAAGGCTTTGTCAGAAAATAGCTCGGCCGATAGCAACGTGTCCTGTTCTTCGCTGCTATTGGGCGACAACGCTTCCAGTGCTTGATCAAAATGCGCCACTGCATCCACATAGTTATCTTGTCGGTAAGCTAGTTGGCCTAACGTCCAGTAGAGCTCAGCAGGGCGACTACCCTTTTGTCCATATTTTTGTTCTGTATACTTTAATGCTGCTTGGTAGGCCTCCTTGGCGCGGGGGTATTGTTCTAAAGCAGTAGCAGCGCGCCCAATATTCAAGTAGGCTTTATCAACCGCCAATTGATTTTTTTTGAGGTAAGGCAGTTCGCGGTCGTAATAGCTGAGGAGCGAATCGTGGTATTCAAAATACTGGTAGTAGTAGGCTTTCGCCAAATGGATATAGGTATTGTTACGGCGCTGCCAAATCGGGCTTTTGGGTAATTTAGGCCAGTACAATTGCAGGTTGGAATAATAAAATCGGGCTTGGGCAAAGTGCTTGAGGCGATGCTGCAAATCCCCGAGACGCGTACACAGCTTAATCAACTCCCCGTAATTTTCCAAGGCCTTATACCAATAAAATGCTTGGCTATAGTAGCCTACGCTTTGCTCCAACGCCCCATTATCAGCATACAATTTTCCCAATTGGCTGTACGTTTTCGCGACCCGCGCTGAGTCCCGTGCCTGCTGGCTCTCGGCCAAGGCTTGTTGTTCATACCTCAACCCCCCCAAACTATACGCAATGGCTCGATCAATGTGCCCTTGTTGCCGTTGTACCGCGCTTTGCAATTGGTACAGATGCCGCGCCACCAAACGACTGGGCAATACCGCTGCTTTTACGGTCGTAGACAACCGAATCAAGCGCGCCTCCAAGGCTGAGAAATCACTGGTCTTATCAAAATAAATGGCGTAGGCACCCAACAACAAGGCATAACTATACTGTTCCCAATTTTTTTGGGGCAACCAATAGGCGGCCGCACTGTCTGCCATTATTAAGGCTTCGTCGTAGCGCGCCAAGCCCCACAGCGCCCAAGCTTGGTTGGTCAGTAACAAGCCTTGTACGTGGGTATTTTCTGTTGGGGCTAGTTTCTTTAGCGCCTCTAGCTGCTTCCAAGCGGGCTTAAAATCTTCTCGCTGCAAGTGCGCCGCAATAGTTAGAAGTTGACTGTGTCGTACTTTATCTGGTTGCCCTGCCCGCAAGAAAACGCCTTTGGCTTTCTCATTGATCAGAAGCGCTTGATCTAAATGGCGCGCGTCGTAAATAGCCTGCTCTGCTTCTTGTAGCCAAGCTTCTGCTTGAGGCAAGGTTTGCGCACATAGGGGAGCGCTGCCTAAGTAGTAGGTACTTAGGGAGAAAAGTAGCAATAGTCGTATAACAAAACCTGTGTGCATAGTGGGACGTACTAAGTGGAGAAACAGGGAGTTGTTGAAGATAGGGATTTTTTTGGGGTTTTTAGGCGAGTAGGATATGGAGCAGGACTAAAAGTAGAGGCTTGGCCAAATAAACAGGCTTTTGCTATTGTCAAGTGCCTTTTAAGTCGATGCTAAGAGTAGGCTCGTTTCCTTAAATGTATTCGAAACACCATTCGATAAAACGATTCCTTAAAAAATCCCCTGCGGGTGGAGCCATGTCAAAACCCACAGGGGAAAAGGATACTTCAAAATTGACCCACTAGAATTCCAACAACTCTACGGTAGGCGTTTCAGGTTCTGCCTCGGCCAACAACCAGCGACAAAAAATAATGGCTTCCCTATAATTGGCCGTACTGATCCAGTTGTCCACTTCCATCGGTTCGTGGCTCAGATAAATGGTGTAACTTCCGTCAGCATTAGCCACAGCATTGCCTTTATTGATACACACGTTATGATTGGCATAATCCATCGACTGCATCAAATAATTCCAAGTTTGCATTCCCCAATAGCAGCACTCAGGAGCCGTAAAGTTGATTTTTAGATATTGGTTGGGGGCCAGTTGGTATTTGCCAAAGCAGTACACATTATCTATCGTACCATAGCCCCCTTGGTCGGCTTCGAAAGGGAAAGGCGGTAAGAAATCGTTGATAGGAAATTCTACAGGCAATGGGGCAATCCAAGTCGAGGTTTCAAAGAAATTGGCCATGAGTTGGATGCGTCGAGCAAGTTCTTCGTCTGTTAGCGGCGAGATAACTGTTACATCGGGATTGATATTCTCAATCGACAGGGTGCTTTCTCGACTGTTGAAGCGGTCAAAAAAGTACTCGCGGGTAAAGAGGCTGACCACATCTTCGTCCAATTTAAATTCATTTTTCCCTTGTGGATTGGGCGTTAACTTGATTTCAAAACTGCCATCTTCCTCAAAATCGATCTGTGTGTGGTTGATGTTATTGGTGACACGATCCACCAATTCGCCTGTAGGCTCGCCGCCATAGAGGGAGAAAGACAAGTAGCAACTGTCGAAGCGTTGGCCGCGAAGGAGGTATTCTTGGTCGCCTCGAAGCTGGGTGAAATAGTACACCGCGTCCACGTTATCCCCCAAAAATTTCTTGTGTTTGTCCGCTAATAACATTAACGTGGGTGCCAAGGGATCATTGAACAGATAAAACTCAATGGTCGCATGGAGCAAGTGAAACAAATGGTGATAGCCGTCTACTTTTCCCTGCTCATCCAAGTTTTTCTCAGGATCTAGAAAGGTATTATCAGCGTTTTTTATAAGGTCTAAGAATTGGTCTAAAGCAGCTTTGCTCAAGTGTGTCATAGTAAGTGTTGTTGTTTTAGAAAAGTAATATAAGGGGCAAATTGTTGGTCGATCCCCTCTGTGGTCAATCCAAAATCGGCTAAGGTATAATTGTGCGCGCCGTGTTTATCCTTGGGATTTTTCGCCAAAAATTGTTGCATATTTTGTTGTGCCTCTTCTGACAGTTCCCAACCAAAGCGGTCATAGATTTTTTGTACGATGCCCAAATGATCTTGTACAAAATCCTCGAAGCGCAAATCAATGATTTGGTTTTCTTTGTCCAACACTTCCCGCGCCTTTAAAAACCGCTCAAAATAGTTGCTCCAAATGGCTGCTTGTTCCTTTCCTGTACGCTGTTGATCTTCCTTGTCGCTGTATAAGGAGCGCACAGAAGAAACTAAACTGGCGGCAGAAGGCACGACTTTGGCAGGGTGGCGATGGGTCATAATGATGCAAGCATCGGGGTAGACCGCAAAAATCTCTTTCAAGCGCAATAAATGCACGGGGCTTTTGAGCAACCAACGCTCCGAGGGAACGCCACCCGATTGCAAATACTGCAAAAAGCGTTTGTGAAAGCGCATCGTGGCTAACTTATCCGCCTTGTTGTGAAACCACTCCATGTAAGAGGGAATGTACACCTGTGCTGCTGTTTGAAAGCTGTTGAAATCTAGGTTGTTAATACCAATACACTCCTGCGGACTATCGGCAGCCATGTGGTGCTTTTTCTGTAGATCGGGCACCAACTGAAACAGCTGTCCAAATTCTTTTTGGGTGGTGCGCAATTGCGCGTTGTTGCGGTAAGAGGCGGGATTAGAAACAGGGTAGGGGAGCAAGCATTCCCAAGCCAAGGGCGCACGGTTGCTGGGATCTTCTTGAAGAAGCGCCTGCAAAATAGAAGTCCCTGTACGGGGCATTCCAATAATAAAAATAGGCTGTTTGATCGGCAGTTTTTCAATGTTGGGATCCTTTGCCAAGGCCTGTTCTAATTTTAAGCGGTGGTATAGGGCGCGCTCTAGTACATTTTTTATGGCCAGCGCTCCAAAAGTATTGAGTTGAGAGTCGTGCTGAACAGAGGCGACTAATTGTTCTAAGCCCGTTTGGACTTGTGGGGGAAGGGGGCCTTCAAAGTTGGCTTTTTTGCGCGCTTTTTCAATGATTTTGGAAGTTTCTAAATGAAAAGGGCGAATGCCAACCACGCCCAAGAGTCCACCAACTTTGTTGATGCTGTTGAACGTGAAGGTTCGTTTGACAGAAACGGAAGAATCTTTTTGTTGCATGATAAAAATTTACATTAATTCTTTGAGTTTACGAGCCAAGCCCAAATCTCCTTTTACTTTTAATTTCCCTTTTAAGGTCGCCATCATTGGCTTCATCTTCTTTTGTTGTAATTTGAAATAGGTGTCTTTGGACATCGTGACGGTACAATCGGCATCTACATCTTCTTCTGAAAGTGTATTTTCGGTGCCGCTTCCGTCAATGACCAAAACATCATCGTCGAGTTGAAATTTTAGTTTTTTTCCAATCGGCGCAATTTTTTTGACATTTTCTGCCAATTCGTTTTTGATGGTAACAAAGTCCATAAAGGCTGTTTTTTTATTAAGAAAGAAAGTTGCACGCTTTATAACGGGGCATAAAGAATAAGATGCTCCATCAAAAAAATGCAAAAAACAATAAGAATAACTTCTCCAAAGTACAAACTTGTTGGAATAACTAGAAAATTGTATCTTGCTTTTATCGAACTTATTGCTCCCCTTGACAGGGCTCCCCCCTTGTCGAATGAAAGAACTTGACCACTATGTTATACCGTTTATTTGCGAAGAAAAACCACCCCGACTTAGAGGTGTACTTTCCCCAACTCTTACAACAGCTGTCTTTAGATCCTACACAATACGCCATCAAACAACAAGTTGCCCGCTATCAACAGCCCTACCGCTACGTGTTGCAAGGGCAAGGCCTAACCCTCAGTTGTTACGAAAACCCGCTCAAAGACAAAGCGCGCGAGGAGAAAACCGAAGTGGTGCTGGCTTGTCAAAATACTCCTTGGCTCACCCTTTTGGCAACCGCTCCCCAACAAGGCGCGCCTCAAAAATACCGTTTAGATGTTTCACCACTACCCGATAAGGCGGCTTGGATGCCTTGGCACTTCGAGAGCAACAATCAGGAACTTGCCGAGCATCTATTGGCAGAAACCGCTGCTCACTTAACGTTGTTTAGCGAGTTAGAAGCGACTAGTTTTATCTTAGAACGGCAGCGCTTATATATCCAGTGGCCTTGGTTGCCGACTACTGTCGCCCGCCAAGAGCAAGTACGAGCAGCGGTTGTTTTCGCGCAAGCGCTCCTTGCAGCCTTAGAGCAAGTCGCTACGACTACCACGGAATAAGCTTTCTGCTAATTGCCCCAAAAACCAAAAAAAACTTGTCCTCGCCTACTTTTTATTATCGCCACAGCAATAAACAAGCGCTCACGCTAGCCGCTACGCCCTTTGCAGGGGGAGGAGAAGGCGAGCTGTTTCATGTCACCCACCCCAAAGGCAACAGTTGGGTAGCTAAGATTTATCATCCCTACAAGCGCAGCGCTAATCGCGCGGCTAAAATGGACTATTTGCAGCAGCACAATCCTTATGAGGCCGACGAAAAGGCGGCTTGGGTCTTGGATACGTTGAAAGATGCAGCGGGGAATTTCGTCGGTATTTTGATGCCGTTTCAACGAGGCAGTAAGCTGGAAATCTTGTGCTCGAGCAAGCTGCCGCGCGGTGCAGGAGATGCTTGGAAGATATATGAACGGGGCCAGCCTTTTGCGATGAAGGGGCGCTTGCAGTTGGGGTTGCAATTGGCTGCTGCAGTGGCGCAGCTGCACGCCAGCCAACATTATGTGTTGGTGGATCTAAAGCCCGATAATGTGCTGGTGCAAAATTACCGAAAACTCTCTTTGGTGGATCTGGATTCTGTCGCAGTAGTCGATCAGGGTACCTTGCGTTTTGGCTCTACGGTAGCGACGCCTGAGTATGCACCGCCCGAACATTACCAAAAAAATCAAGTGCTTTATCCTTCTTGGGATAATTTTAGCTTAGCGGTGATTCTTTACAAATTGCTCTGTGGGGTGCATCCTTATGCGGCTACTTCAGGGGCACCTTATGAGCAGGCCACTAGTTTGGGACAAAAAATAGAAGAGGGGTTATTTGCCCACAGTACCAGCAAGGCCACTTTTTTGACGGTTATTCCACCACCACACCAGCATTTTTTTCAACTCCCCCAAGCCTTGCAAGCGCTGTTTTTACAGTGTTTTGAGGTTGGACACAGCCAGCCTGAAAAACGCCCGACAGCGAGTGTTTGGTGCTGGGCAATTCTAGCGGAGTTGAACGATGACTTATTAACTAGAGAATTTCGGGATACCTTGGTGGATGGATGGGAAGTACCACGGAGCAACCTGCCCTTGGCTTCTAAATTGTTAGAACAGCATAGAAACCAAAAAGAAGCGTGGGCGCTTATTACTCCACCTACTGAAGTGGCATTGTGGAGTTTATCCAAAAAAGTAGACCATACCTTAGCCCAGCGAGAGCGTTTCGAAGCGACGGATTGGTGGAAGTTGGAGGTCGCCATTGCAGGGCTGGCGGGTATATTTCTGCTCTTTACTTTAATGGTGGTGAAGACCTATACGGGGGGCGTGATGGCTTGGGTTTTAATACTGTGTGCCATTATTATTAGAGTAATTGCTCTTTACTTTCGGCAACGACAACAGGAAAATAAGCTGGATGAACAACTTACCGTATACCAACAAGGTAAAGAAAAAATAGCAGTAGAGGAACAAGTATTGGTAGAGCAATGGCAGCGTTGGAAAGTCAAGGAAATACAGCGCGTACAAGTATTGCTAGAGGAAGTGGACGCTACCATTGCCGCCAAGGACAAACAGGTGCAAACCTTACTGACCGCTCGACAAGCAGCCTACGAGACCGTTACCCACCGTTACCGCCAAGCCCTTAAAACTTTGCAACTGCCCGAAGAATGGCAAACTCGCTCTTGGTCGACCATACAAATGACCTTAAAACGCCAACAGCAGCGCCAAGAAATCGCCATTAGCGAAGCGATGGGTGGGCCAGAAGCGCAAGCCGCTTACCGCGAAGCGTTAGAAAAAATAGAACAACAGTTGCAACAACTGGAACAGCAACTGTTGGACGAAGCGCGGGTGTTGTTTGATTGGGATGCCTTTTTTGATACGGAAGAAACAGGGATTGCCCTCCACGAAAAAGCCTTACAGAATGCCTTAGAAGCGCAACAGGTACCGCATCTGTTGGCCATCGAAAAACTGGAGTGGACAACAACAGACGATTTGAATGTACAGACGGAGAACGGGAGTTTTATACTAAAAAAAGAAACCTATCAGCAACTGGAAATTTTTTACGAAGCCTACTATTTTTACCAAGAGCCGTTGGCCTTTGCCCGCGCTCAACAAATTGCTACAGCACCCGCTTTTTTAAAAATTCGCTTCGAGCGCTTACAAGCTAAGTACCAAACCCAATTGCGTACCCTACAAGAAAACCACCAAGCCCGACAGCAGGAATTTCAGCTGCCTTACCAACAGGCATTGGTCTTGACCAAATGGCAATTGGAAGAATTAGAAGAATTTATTGAATTGCGGCAAACGGCGTTGTTAGAGGTGGAACAAGACTACAAAGAGCAATACAGGCTGCTTAAACAGGAGATTGAGCAAGATTTACAACAGCGCTCGGCTATTTTGACACAGTTTCAGACAGATTCTACGGCTTATTGGGAACAATTGCAAGAGAAAACTTCTTATATAGAGGTACGTCAACTATTAGAAACGCAGGCGACCTCCATCAAACGCCTGCTATAACTGGATAGGGTTCCCCCGCTAGCGCGCCTATT
Source organism: uncultured Saprospiraceae bacterium (assembly GCA_963837355.1). Classification (GTDB taxonomy): domain Bacteria; phylum Bacteroidota; class Bacteroidia; order Chitinophagales; family Saprospiraceae; genus Aureispira. The sequence goes on from CAWIMY010000007.1 coordinate 617,229, forward strand.
TTGCAAGCATTGCCGATGCCTAGATATGCCACGCTCCAACAAAAACAGCGGCTAGAATTGCCGCTCGAACCATTTGCTCGAAGCCGACAGCACTACCGCTATCGACTGAGTACTCCTGCCTTGGGACAAGCTTGTGTTGTGCAATTGTACCACGATGTGGATTGGTTAGCCCAACAACTACCGTTCTTACAACAATTAATACAACAAACAGCCACTACTACCGTGGGGGGCTTTCCATTGGATGTGGTACTCGATGTCACAGGGCAGACTGTTGGCTTATTGTTGCCTGCGGTCGAAGGCCGAGTGCTTGTATCAGAATGGCCATTATTGAGCCGAGCCGAGCAGTATTTATTGGCCTATCGCTTGTTTTTATTGGCGGGGCAATTAGAACAACAAGCGTTGCCGTTGGTGTTGGACTTATCACAATTTCTAGTGAATGAAACAGGGCAGGTGGCTTGGCAATGGAACGAAGCGGCTTTGGGGTGGACGGGACAATCTATTACTAACTACAGCGCTTGGTGGGAAACCTTATTGCCTACGCTTCCGCTAACCACTACTGCTGTGCCTCGAACGGCTCTGGATATGGCGGCTTTTTTGCTCACGGCTATCCCTCTCGTACAAGCACAAATAGTATTAGAAAAAACATTGGACAGTATTGCTCCCTTATCGGAAACGCGGCTGCCCATTCCTGTGCTTACTCCTTTAGATCCTAAAAAAACAATTGCGGCGGCTGTTGCTTCTACGATTGATTGGCCACTTTTAACCTTTGCCAAAAGACCATTGTCTGTGCATCCTTTGACGGCGCGGATAGAAACGGGGATTTGGGGAAGCAGCACGTGCCTGTTGGTACTAGCTTTAGGACTTGCAATAGCTTATGTTGTTTGGCCTGCTTTATTGGTCGCGTATGCCCAAGCTTATTATGCCTTGATTGGGGCGTGGTTGGTGGGAGGGTTATTGCTTTTGGGCTTGTGCCTAATTGGAGGCAGTTATACTGCGTTACAGGCGGCTCGTTGGATCAGTCGTCAAGTGCAGCGGCAGTTGCCTTCTATTTTTTATAAGACCCATCCCAAGTTAGAACGGGCTACTGAACACGGGGTACCTCCCTTGGCTTTGGAAGCCTACCATACTCAGCAAACTGCCCTACAGGAAGAAGCGACACGGCTAAACAGCGCTTGTATTCGTTGGCAGAAAGCGACCCAACAATGCCAACAGCACCTAATTCAAGTGCGCAGCCAAGCTAACCAACAATTGGAACGTGCCTATGAACATTACCGTGCGGCTCATTGGCAAGTAGAACAAGGCCAAAAGCGCCAACTTTTGCAAGCATTGAAACGCGAGCAGCGCAAGGAGTTGGCAGTGCAATTAAAACGAAGCCAGGAACTTGCTGTCCTAAAGCATTTACAAGAAGTGTATATTGCTGAAATAGTACAAATTAAGCAGCGCTATTGGTTGGCTCAAACTGCCCCACAGCAGCAATGGCAAACGTATAAAAAACAAGAGGAGCAGTTGCAACAACGTTTAGCCGACTGGAAAGCACGGCAACAGACACATGTAGCAACACAGCAACGAATGGAAAAAGTAGCGCAAGCTTGGACGCTAGAGCATTACCGCCAAGCTTTGTAAGAATTAGGCAACAGCAGCGGTTCTAGAAAACAATAAGGGCGCACTATCATCGAGATAGCGCGCCCTTATGACGTTGGATAACACTTGGTTAGTCCTTAATCATGTTGTCAATCAAATCATAAATCGCTATCGTACGCACTTGTTCTTGCTCCAACAAGCTCAAATCTAGCTTAGTAACTTCGACGGCTTTGTGAGCAATAGCATCGGGTAAAGCGATTCTAGCGACTTCTTCGTTGCCGATAAAAATCTTGTTGATGCTGCTGGCACCGTGGCGTTGTAATTTGGCAACTTCATCGTTCTTAGTATCGTAAAATACCCCATTCTCCCGAATCAAGCCTTTGCGAACGCCATCGACAGTGATTTCAGTGCCTTTATTGGTAATTCTAAAAATATACTCGTGATCCAAGGATAGAATGTACAATACGGCATTGTGGCCTGGGCCAATATATTTGCGGAAAGCATAAGCGAAAATAGGCTCGTTGTCTTTGGATAAAAACACACCACTGCCAGACCGCTTTTGGCCTTTGTCCATGATTTCTTCCATCTGCTTGGGCGACATTTCCTCCGTCCAAGGCATAAAACCACCTTTGAACTGGGCGACGCTCTTTTTGAGGTCGACCAAGTCTTTTTCGATTTCGTCGCCTGTTGGTTGGACATTGCGCAAGAAGCCTAATAAAAAGAAAACTAAAACGCCGATAACGGCAAGGGTAACAACAATGCTAATGACTCCCATAGTGTGTGGTGTTGGAACGTGAGCTTACTACTGGTTCTGAATTTTATAAACCTTGGTACATACCTTACAATAGTTTTTGAACAAGTATTGTTTGGCGTGGGGCATATCGGAGGAAGGATCTTTTTCGTAATCCGTCTTATCGTGATCGGGGTTGCCTTTCAACGGTGTCGCATGTAACTCACAGCGCTCAAACGTTGCGTCGCCTTTGTTTTCGGCTTTGTCTTCCTCCTCAATGTCTTTGGCCTCTTTGTCCATGACGCGGGTGCAAACAGGGCAGTAGCGGCGGTAATTGAGCTGGTAAGCAAACGGGTATTCGTCGCCAGGCGTGTAATCCGAGGCATCGGCGCGGTAGTTGTCGCTGAGGCTCATGCGTTTGTTGTGCAAGGGGCAGCGATCCATCGTGTTTTTCTCTTCTCTGGTAGTGGTGCTAAGCTGTACCATAATCGCCGCAGTAGAATTGCCGCTTTTGGCTACTTTTACTTTCTTAGGCTCTTTTTCTTTCTTTTCCTTTTGAGCCGAAACTTGGCTGAGGTTAACAAACAAAGTCATTAACACCAAAAGGCATAACATAGGTAATTGTCTTACGATCATTATTGGTTGGTTTTGTTAAGTATCGAAGTAGTTAAACCCACTTCATCATTTTATTCTTGACTGCGAACGATCTTAGTACAAGTTTTACAATAATATTTGAACAAGTATTGCTTGGCATGTGGGGTATTAGAATCGGGGTGTCGCTCGTATTGAATGCGGTCGTGTTCTGGATTGCCCTTTAATTGAGCATTGTGAACAGGGCAGCGCTCAAAGGTGGAGCGGGCAATTTTAGGCATTTGTGTACCAGACTCTTTGGCCATAATCCGCGTGCAGGTTTTGCAATAGCGGCGATAGTTGAGTTGGTAAGCAAAGGGGTATTCGTAACAAGTGGTATAGTCTGAGGCATTTGCCCGATAATTATCACTTAACGGCATCTCTCGGTTGCTGTGGTGCAAGGGACACTCATTCATAGTATTTTTTTCCTCTCTTGACATCTTGCTCACCCGATGAACGGTTTGTGCATAGGCTTGCCGCGCCCTATAATCCCGCTCGCGTTTGCTCATTGTCCGTCGTTCGGGGACACTGTCTTGCGGTTGGGCAAATGCCTCAGAAGCAGAGGTGCCTAAGAAGATCAATAAAAGAAAAAATGTCAATAGTCGTATCATAATAGCTTAGTAAGACCTGCCTAGCCAATTAAGGGGAGAAAAAAAAGGCTTTTTTGCCTCTTTCTAAAACGCCTATTTTCAACGAGTACAAGCACGAGTAAGTTGTATTTGCTGGTCTAAAAATACAGTTTTTGTACCAGTATCTGAGCCCCTAAGATCAAAAAGAGTTCCTAAAAGGGAGTAGTTCAATTTTATTCACAAATGTTTAACCTTTTTGGGGTCTTGCTATTCACAAGGCCATTGTTTGTCCGACAAGGAAAACCAGGCTCTTCTATAGTTAAAATGCCACCATTCCGTAGTCACTGTTTTGAACCCATATTTTTCTAGGGTACTGCGAAGGAGTTGGCGGTTGTCTAGGACGGCTGGCGGCAAATCTTGATTGACCCAATAGGCTTCTTTCCCAAAGTAGTCGTAGTGGGTTCCCATTTCTAATTGTTTTTGGGTGGCTAAGTCGATGAGGGTGAGGTCGAGCGCCCCGCCTCGGCTGTGCATCGAGCCTCTAGAGGGAGGAGCGACATAGCGGCGGTCGGGCATTTTTTTCCAGAGTTTGTGCTGGGCACTTTTTGGTCGATAACAATCAAAGAGTTTGAAGCCGATCCCTTTTTCTTTTAGAGCGGCGTTGGCTTTTAGAAGTGCTTTGGCGGTAGCAAGGCGCATTAGGCACTTGGGGCAATCGTAAATTTGCAGCTTCATGAAATTGTTTGTCGTCGCATAACGCAGATCCAAGACCATATCAGACGCTAAATCTTCAATATCCACCCAAGCACTGTCTGGGCCACTTAACATAGAATCTATTTGCGCGGCAGTAGGGCGAGGGGCAGTAAGTGGAACCGTATTCAGTATAGGTGCCATCGGGATACTACTATCTGCCACCATTAGGGCACTGTGCTCCCGCGCTTCGGCCGGTTCTTGGCAGGCATTTAAGAGGCTTGCCAAGAACCCGCCGAAAATAAAGCAATATTTTATTCTGATAGTCAACAAAAGGCTATTGATATTTTTTGCGGGCACGGTCGAGCGTTCGTTTGTTGTCGCGCTCTTTCATGGTTTCGCGTTTGTCAAAGGTTTTTTTACCTTTAGCGAGTGCAATTTCTAGCTTGGCAAAACCGCGATCAGAAATAAATAAGCGGTAAGGAACAATAGAATACCCTTGTTCTTTAACTTTGCTTTGAAATTTACGCAATTCCAATTTATTGACCAACAATTTGCGGGGGCGTTTGGGGATGTGGTTGTTGTAGGTGCCGTATTTATATTCCGAAATATGTAGGTTGTTGACAAATAATTCTCCTGCTTTGATGACGCAATAAGAATCGCTCAAATTGGCTTTTCCTGCTCGGATAGATTTTATTTCTGTCCCTTGTAGTACAATTCCAGCCTCTACGGTAAAGAGAAAGGTATATTCGAATTTTGCTTTTTTATTAAAAATTTCAATGTGTTTCTTAATGTCCATGAGATGAGTAGTATGTTTTTGGCCAAGTAATAGGAACGGGGGCATTTGCGTTGTAGAAAGGAGTTCTAAAGAATAGAATCTTAAAATCTTTTACAGAAATGTAAACAAATCAACCCTTCATATGGTTTATAGCTGGGCATAAAGCAAAAAATAGATAAGAAACGTTCAAAAAAATATTGAAAAACTAACCATCCTGTCAACTATCCTTCTTATTTTTGACCCTTTAGTTACGAACAACAATGCCAAAGTAGGAGTTTAAGCGCTACTATCAAAGGTCTACGGTCGTAAAAAGGCTTTTATCAGCACAATTGCTGAAAATATTTCAAATGCTCATACTACAATCATGAAGAAAGGAATCTATTTCTTGTTAGTACTAGTTACCTTATGCTGGTACAGTTGCGGTACACCCAGCACCGAGACCAACGAGGGGGAAACACCCACCACCACTGTTCAAGAAGAGAACGGGACGGTTGATGCGACTACTAGTACTCCAACAAGCGACACGAATTCAGGCGCTAGCAAAATTACCGACGATATCGTTGCCAAGGTATGCGCTTGTAAAAAACAAGCAACAGGCGAAGATGGCTCGATGGATATAGAGGCTATTCGCTCTTGTATGGGTGCTCCTACTTTGCCTGACTATGTCAAGCAACTGTTGGGCTCTTCTGCCAGCGAGAAAGAAATTTCAGACGCAGAAAATGAATTGGCCGCTCGCATGAAAAGCTGCTAGTCGTCCCCCTGTAAAAAATAAAAACTTGTATACATTTATAAATGGCCTAAAGGCTATGAATCTTTCTAACTCTTTTAATTATATATAATTATGAAAACGCTAACAATCTTGTTTATGATGTTTACTTTGTCTTTTCTAGCAGTAAGCTGTGAAGACGCTAACACTGATGCAGAACAAGCAGAGCAAAACATCGAAGATGCTGCTGAAAACACAGGTGACGCCATTGAAAATGGTGTTAACGATGCCGGTGCTGCTATAGAGCAAGCTGGTGAAGACATCGAAGATGGTGTGGAAGAAATGGGCGACGATGTTGAAGACGCTACTGACGGACACTAGAAATACAGTTCTAGTTTACTAGAACAACCACGCATACCAAAACGCCTTATTGCTTCTTGCAGTAAGGCGTTTTTTATTGTTTGTTGGAGAAGGATTAAGTTAATCGTCCCAAGCTTCGCTGTATTTGGGGGGAGGGGCTTGCTGGTAATGGTTGTAACAAAGGGTGTGTTCCCACCCGTTGGCCGTTACCTGCTGACTGTTGGTCGCGCCACAGCGTTCACAACTATGAGCACTGCGCTCAACCAATGTTTCTAGAAAGGCTTCAAACTGGTCGTCCTTTCCGTTGTAATCAATGCCTAGCAATGCCCATTTTTGATAAACCTGTACGATCTCTAAATGGGCAGGCAATTGCTTATAGGCCGCTGTTATCAATGTGAGCCAACCACGGCAATCAATTTGACGCATCCAAGCTTTGGCTTCCTTTTCTGTCATGTTAAGGGGGTGAGGTCGCTTTGTTTTTAGTTAGGAGACTACTTAAAAACGGAGTAGGGAATACTAGCGCTTGATATAAAGGTTTTGCGCTACTTTTTGTGTGATGGTGTGAAGTTGTTGGCCGTTGATGCGAATTTGGCGGGATTGGTCGTAGTCAAAAATGTCCAAGATTTCGATGTGCGTCCCTAAGATCAATTCGCATTGTTCTAAATAACGCAAAAAGGCACTGGAATCTTCTTGCACGGCTACGATAATGGCGCACTGGCCTTGTTGTAGATCGGCGATAGAGGTGGGAGAGCGTTGTTCAAAATTACCGTTGCGGTCGGGGATGGGATCGCCGTGTGGATCTACTTTTGGGAAGTCCAAAAAACGCTCTAACTGGTCGATGAGTTTGGGCGACTGAATGTGTTCCAATTGTTCGGCAACCACGTGTACTTCGTCCCAAGAAAAATTGAGCTTGTCCACCATAAAGGTTTCCCAGAGGCGGTGTTTACGAAGTAAATCGAGGGCAACGTCCTTGCCTGAATCGCTTAAGCGGGCACCTTTGTACTTGACGTAGAGGACGTATTTTTTTTCGGTGAGGCGTTTGAGCATATCCGTCACAGAAGCCGCAGCGGTCTGCATGGCCTCGGCAATAGCATTGGTAGAAACAATCGCGCTTTCCCGACCCGATAGTTTAAATATAGCCTTGAGGTAATTCTCTTCTGTTTGCGATAAGCTCATAATAGCAAGCGTTCTGTGGGCGTGTTTGAGAAGCGTTAAGCCTTTAATTCTTCTTCGCGCTTTTTGGTTTGCTTAGCGGCGATGCCAATGCTCAATTCGTAGAGAATATAAATTGGAATGCCGATAATAATTTGCGTCATCACATCAGGGGGAGTGACAAAGGCCGCTAGCACCAAGATACCGACAATGGCATGGCGGCGGTAAGTCCGCATGAAGTCATCCGTAATCAAGCCCATTTTTGCCAAGTAATAAACGATAATAGGCAGCTCAAATACAATGCCGACAGGCACCGTAAACATAATCATATAGTTAATCATGGAGGTAGCCTTAATCATGTTACCATTAGAACTGGCGTTAATCATTGGCAATTCGTATCCCATCAAGAAATTGATCGCAAAAGGAGAGAGGATGAAGTAACCAAAGGAAATGCCCATCAAAAACAATAAACTGCCTACAAAAACCACGCTGTTGGCCGCTTGGCGCTCTTCCTTGTACAACCCCGGCTTGATAAAGCGCCAAAATTCCCACAACAAATAGGGAAAGGAGAGGATCATCCCTCCAAAAATACAGACTTTAATATGCAGTAAGAAGGCTTCTCCCATTTCTAAGGTCACCAAATTGGCAAGGGCAGGTTGGTAACACATGCCATCGCCCAAGCCCATCCATTCGGACAAGTGGCACAACAGGCGATAAGTCAAAAAATCCTCGCGCAACGGGCCAAAAATAACCACCTCGAAAATAGAACGCGTAGCAAAAAATACAAATATTGCCGACAGCAAAATGCTGATGACCATGCGAATGAGGTGCACACGCAACTCTTCTAGATGCTCTACAAAAGACATCTCTTTTTCTTCGATTGGCAAAGGAGTATTGGACATAAAAGCACTTCAGTATATACAGTAACGTCCTCCCAAATAAGAGGACAAAGGTAACCCGTTGAATGCGCGGGCGCTTTTGGACGATCACGTCACTCCTGTTTAAGTAGGTGGTCAGGAACAGCGAACACAAGCCGCTAAAGTACAAAAAAAAACGCCCGTAGGTCAGCAATCCATAGAGAATTGTGTGCCGTAGGGCGATAGAGCTCCTTGGAGCGAAGTTATAGTGTCGTTTATAACAATTCTTTGAGCAAATCGACTAAATCTTGATCACTGCTCGCATTGCGTTTGCTTTTGATTTCCTTGATTTCGTCCTCGTCTAATTCCAGTTCCTTTAGGATATTGAGGGCGTTGCTTTTTTCCTTGTTGTCGCGGGAGTGGTAATTGTTTAAGATTTGACGCGACGCAAGTTCTTTTTGCATCAAGCTGTTGTTCTCGATGGTAAAAGTGGTGTCGATTTTAGGTGCTTCGTTGGTACTGCGGCCACGGCTAAAGATACTCAAAAACTCCTTGGGTTTGCGGACATTAGAGCCCAATAAACCATCTTCATTCACTTCATTGTGGATGTCTAAATCGAGTTCGGTGACTTTTCGAGAGAGCAAAAAATCATTTTCATCCAAGCCTAAATCTTCGCCCTCTAGCGGATCTTTGTCTTTCTTAGGATCGCGTTTGGCGTAAGCGGGAGGCAGGGAAATACCCTTGTTAGCCGCTTCCGCTTCTTCTTCTTGGGCTTTCCATTCCATGAGCTCTTGCTGCTGCTCTTCAATTTCTTTTTTCTGCGTTTGGTCTTCCTGCTGCTCTTTTTCGCGTTCTAAAGCGGCATTGATGCCCATGATTTCCTCTTGGTCGGCTTCGTCCTCTTGGTAATTAACGGAACGCTTTTCCAAGAATTCTTCGTCCTCGTCGTATTGTTTGGATGCTTTTTTTCTGGCCATAAGTCGTACGGTTTAGTGCAGAGCGTGTAGGTGGAATATTCGTCTATTAAAAGTACGGATAAAGTAGGACATTTGCAATGTTTTGGGCTAAGAAACGGGAAGGGCATCCCCTTTACACAAAAAACACTAGCCCTTTAACTACTCTCCTCTAAAAGCTTGGTTGTATGCTATTTTGTGTTGTAAGATGTTGGGGGACATTACTAATGTACAATGACTTCTACTAGTTCTATAAAACGGTCGTTGGTAGAATACTTAAGGCTGTAGAATTAATTGCAACAAGCCCTCGCGCATGGCATGGTCGGAAACAATCATTTCTTCTGCTTGTAAATGTTCTTGAACAAACTCAATGAGTAGAGCCGACATCACACTCAGTTTGGCGCGCGTGGCTTTGAGGTTGGGAATCATTAGGCGATTGACATAATTACTTTCGATCAATTGCTGGGCTGCTTCTTCAAAATGCTTGCGCTCAATGTAAGAATGCAACGCTCCTGCTTGGCGGGTGCCAGCTAGCCGATCCAACATATTAAACGAACCAGAAGCGCCGATGAAATGCTCAATGTCATAAAGAGAAAGAATTTCTAGGAAATCTTCTAAATGCTCTTGCAAATGCGCTTTTAAGGCTGCCTTGTCAGCACTGCTGATGGGATCGCTTTTATGAAATTTTTCGTATAAAACGGCTACCCCCAAGGGGTAACTTTTTGCCCAAATCAAGCGATGGGCATCCCCAATGATAAATTCTACACTTCCGCCACCAATATCCATAATCAAGGAGGGCTGATCCGATAAAGGAGCGGCATGGCGAACACCTTGATAAATAAAGGCGGCCTCTTCGTCTCCTGAAATGATTTCTATCTGAATATTGGATACTTCGTAGGCCGCCTTTACAAATTCCTCGCTGTTGGAGGCATGGCGTAGGGCAGCGGTACCCAATGCGCGTACTTGTGCATGGGGGTATTGTTTCAAAAATTGGTGAAAGGTCCGAAAGGCTTCTAATCCGCGTTCAAAGGCTTTTGGGCCAATACTGTCAATGCCCTCGGCGGCTAATTCTACATAGTGCCGACTCTTGTCTGTGCGTTTAAAATTTCCTGCTTCATCAATCTGAAAGAGGTTAAGGGTAAAGGTATTGGTACCGCAATCTATAACCGCTACTTCCATTGGAGTGGGGATTTTTTTTCAAGTGTAAGAAAATTAAGGCAAGTCATTCCTGTCCCTACCCAAACACTTCAAGTTACCAGATAGTTGAGACACGTTGCTCACGGTGACTTTCCAAATGCATATTAGGGTGATAAAATAAGCTATCATTTTTAGCGCGAAATTCCTTGGAATAGGGTGGAAATTTTCCAAAAGAATGCCAATACGCTTTTCTAGTCATTGACTGGTAGTGGATAACCATTATCGCATATTGATGTGTTTGCAATTGATTGAGAGTAGTAAAAAAGAAAATAGCGCCAAAGAAAAAGGCACGGCTCCAAGCGCGGTCTTTGGCCCAATGCAACAAGGCGGCAAAAGGCAAAGCTAGGGGAATCATGGATTCCGTCAAGGCGCGCATCCCAAAACTACCGCCATACCACCACCAGCCCCAACACGAAACCACATAGATGTTGATTACCAAATAGATAATAATAGAAGGCAACCATTGAGGATATTGACGGCGCAAAAAGAACAAGCCAAAAAGCATCAGCATGACAATTGGCGTATAGATAAACCAGCCCTTGCGGTAACCGATTAAAACTTCTCCAACCATCGGTTCTGCCCAGTAAAAATGCTCGTCATTCGCCAAATAAGTATTGAACCACCAGTGTCCTGTCGTTTCATGCCAATACCACAATTGCGGAACAAAGAAACCGACGACGATTACCGCGCCCACTACCATTTGCAGCCAATGCGCGCCTAAAAAGGAGAGGCGTTTTTGGAGGCTTTCGAGATTGTAAACGCCTCCAAAAGCCAACACAACCCCATAAACAAGGTTGGGCACCCGCACGGCAGCGATCAACCCGACACCAATTGCCAAGGGAATATAATGTTTCCAAGCGCCCGTTTCGTACCAACGCTGGCTACAATACAAGGTCAAAATAAAGAGAAAGCAGGAATAATTGTGGCTCATAAAAGGATGGTGGAAAATGTAATACCACCAATTGGTCGCAAAGATAATTCCCAGCAACACAAAGCCCACAACCCCATCGTTGTAATAGCGCAGCAAAAAGCGCCGCAAGATCAATAGGGCTAGAAAAGCATAGAGCAGCGCGCCAAAGGTCGTCCACCAAAGATAGGGCGCGGACAGGCCGTCCTGTGGAAAATCGCGCACATGGGCGACCACATGCCCAATTAGAAAAAAGGGAACTTGCAGCATCGCTAAACCTGTGCTGTATTTGTTCACAAACACCTCTTCGCCAGCGGTATTGTATGTTTTTACGGTATAATGGGGGTTGAACTCTTGGGCAATGACTTTGACATCGCGTTCCTCGCTAATAAACAGCCATTGGAGGTAGCTGTAATAGCCCATAGCATCGAAGGCAATGATGAATTGGGGGGAGTAAAACAGCTCTTTGTTCTTGTGTAGAATGACTGCTGTAACCAAGTAGATGAAAAGAGCGAGCAGTGAAAATTTGTTGGCAATGGTGCCAAACCTTCGTTTGACGGAAGTATATAAAGACATGGACGAACTATTTAAAAATACCGTTACTCTTCATTAGAAAATAATGATCAAAGGCTTCCTTAATAGAAATGCCGTGTTCTTGCAAAAACTTGGGATTGGACACCGCTTGAATGAACATTTTGTCGGTCAACGCTAAAATCTTAGGATCAAGGTCTTTGAGGACCCTGTAGCAATGCCTTGCTGGTAAAATTGTTCTGCTGCATACAGGGCGCGATCGCTAAAGGTATCCATTTTGGCAAACAATTCGGGATGCTTGAGCTTGGTATCATGCAAAAATTGCCCTGATATTTCTGCCAGCATGATAGAGGCCGTTTTGATAATGTCAAAAAAACGCTCTGTAAAATCAATGTTCTCATCGGCCAATAACTCTTCAAAAGCGACAATTTCTTGGATCTTGAATTGCACGACAGCATCTACAATTTCCTCTTTAGAAGAAAAATATTTGTACAGTGTCGCCTTGCTAATGGCTAATTTCTTAGAGATCTTATCCATCGTGAACTTGCCCAGCCCATATTGTAGGTAGAGCGTTGCCAATTCTTTGACCCAAGCTTCTTTGACATCTGGATCGTCTACGCGTTCTTTATCTAAAGGTTTTCGGCCCATGTATAGTGATTACAAGGAGTTTGTACAAAGATAACTATTTTTAGCTACGAATTTGGAAGGGGCAGAACAAGCCCCCGCAAAGGACAGCGCCGTTCTCCAACAGTTGATAATACAAAAAAAAGCGCGCTATGCCATTAATATGATTGACTTAATTCTTACACCAATCATAAAAGTAGGAATTGTACCGCTCACAAAGTGCGTCGGGAAATCGAATCATATCGCCCACTGCCATCCGCGCCCGATAAGCCGCCGATATTTTCTGACTCAAATAATAGACTTCTAAATTTTCAGGATCAGCTAGATAAATACTGTCCATCCGCATAACCAAACTGTCTATATCCGTATTATAATCCTCTTTGTGCTCTTTAGGAATAATTCGGTCATTCTTGTGGGGAGCCAGTAACACAAAACCCATGATGCCAATTAACACCAATAACAGTCCCGGCACTCGTCGTTTGGCACGAAGCCCTAAGAAGAAACCTGCTAAGATAAACAACGCCAGTACCCCCGCTACCACCCGTCGTTGGTTGGCAGAGAGAATAGCGTTGCCCGTCGTCGAAAAAGTATCTTTATTGTCGCGCATCCAATCCAAGCCAGGAATCTTGTCAATTAAGTTTTCATCTTGGGTAATAAAGGTGGGCGGCGCAAACTTATAACGGGTAATAACAAGGGTACCAATGATTAGTGGAATCAAAAACAATTTGCCAATCCGCGTACTCGAAACCCGCATCCAAATGATAGAAAAAGGCAGCAAAATCCAAAGAATACGAATCATAGAATCCAAACTGTACAGTTCGTCCGCGCCCGAAATACTAGCTGATCCAAAAAAGCATTTCAAGAGCCACCAATAAGAAGTGACCGTCAGCCCTAGCCACTTGGCCAAGAAGCCAATATCAATCGTGTTGACCCCGTGTACCAAGGCCACCAAGTTGAGCATGATGTAAAATACAATGGGCGTGACCACAAAGGCAATAAATGTCCCCACAAAACCCCGCGAGACATAAATGGCGCGGTTTACTCCCCGTTCTTCCATGATGTTGCGCAAGCGCGACAAAAGGAACAACACCACTAAAAAGATAATTAACCAAAATACATAGTTTTGGGGGCTTCTGGCCACCGCGACTATAAAATCCCCCCACGATTTGGCTAAGAAAAAAGAATTCATTGGTTGAGGGCTTCTGGGTTAGAAAAATTATGGAGTGCGGCTTGGCGCATTTCGTCGGCAGTTTGGCTGCGGCCATCGTGGCTCCAGCCAGGCGGCATCCAGAGGTAGCGCCATTTGTCGCCCCAGGTGGGAGCCTGCGCGACATCGCGCGCTAGGTTGGCAAATTCATGTCCTGCAATCCGCAAAGGGTTGTAGGTATTGATGTTGGTAGTAATGCCAAATTCTACAGGATCATCGGGATGTTCTTCGGAAAAAGTGCCAAAGAGGCGATCCCAAATAATCAACGTCCCCGCGTGGTTACGGTCGAGGTAGCGCACGTTTTTGGCGTGGTGGACACGGTGGTGAGAAGGAGTATTAAAGACAAATTCAAACCACGCTGGAAAACGCTGAATGCGCTTCGTGTGTATCCAAAATTGGTAGATTAGGTTGATGGAAATTTGAGTGAGAATCATAATCGGCGGAAAGCCCAGTATAGGGAGCCACAAATACCACAAGTATTTGTAAAACACCTCTGACCAACTTTGCCGTAAGGCCGTACTCAAATTATAATGGGTCGAAGAATGGTGATTGACGTGTGCTGCCCAAAGTAAGCGTACTTGGTGGGACAGGCGATGGTGCCAATAAAAGGTGAAATCATCCAAAAAGAACAACAGCACCCAACCCAACAAGGTATAGGAGAGCGCCTCGTTAAATAGGCCGTAATTCTGATACAAGAATAGAAAGCCCCAAAAAGCCACAGATTTACTCAACAAATCGACGACAATCGACCCTAAGCCCATGCTAATACTTGCCAATGAGTCTTTCCAATAATAATGGTCGGTACGCTCGCGATAATTGAGGTACAACTCGACGCCCAGTAGCCCTATAAAAAAAGGAATGGCGTACAATACAGGGTTGTTAAACTCCAAAATAGGAGCGGTGAGTTCATAAAACATAGGCAATAAGCATTGAGGATGAAAACACAAGATACGGCTAAAAACTCGTTTACAAATCATTCTATCTTCAAAAACGCCGTGGCTCGTCCGAATGGTTCACCAGCCCACTACCTCCCGACAAAAAAATGCTAGCCCAAAGAAAACTTTGGCTAGCATGATAAACTAAGGCAAAGTCTAGTAGCCTTAGTAGTAGGATGGTATATAGATTATAACTACTTTAAAAATGCTTGTTTCTGACAGGAACTGTCTGTGTCTGTCGTTGTAGCCTTAAGTGGTTGATTAAAAATAGAGTTATAGCAACTAGCAGCACTAGGAATGATAAAGTTAATTTGTACATCAGTAGTTGTTTTAGAAATAAAAAAAGATAGATGAAATTAGCTGTTGGTAATGTATCGAAAACCTATAGAAGCAGGGCGAATGTAGACGAATAATTCATGCGATAAGGATTTATTCTTGCCAGAATGCTCCTTTTGACCGATAAATAGGCTCATAAATCTTAATTACTTTTATAAAATAAGTTAGTAACCACGTTTTAAACAAGGCTACAATGGCTATTTGGCGGCAACTTTTACCTTGCGCATCTGCATGGGGGCATCTACATAATGGAAAATGACTTGTTTATTTTTGTAGTTCTTATCGTGGATGTCCATTTTTTTGCCTTTATCACCATAGACAAAATGAAAGAACAAGCCATCAAAAGGTGCCATTGGATTGTTAAAGGCACAAATTTCGCCTTCTGCTGTTTTTAGTTCATAAGCTCCTGTTTCATTGATGGTCAGGAAGTTGCTACAGCCATCGTTGACTAGATCACTCTTGCGTTGTTTTCTGTAAGGATGTTTTTTGCGCCACTGTAACAAGAGCTTCTCATTGCTCGGGTCTTTCCAAGCATAGCAATCGACTAGGAATTTATCTTCTTCAAATTCTTTGATGTGGAAGATTTTTTCGCCCATTGGCTGTTCTGGCATGCCAGGTTGGTACCAGCCAATAGACAACCAATATTCGTTCTTTTTGTGGGTCCAGATGCGAAAGGCACGGATTTCGGATAAGCGGAGTAAGGGGCTTTTGGCAGTGTCAGCTTGCTGTTTGTTGTTGTAAACGCCTGTGGTTTGTTTAATAAAGGTTTCAATGGTTTGTTTTTGTTCGGGGGAGAATTTACTGTATTGAGCCTGAACAAGTTGAACAGCCCCAAATAGAAAAAGGCAAAATAGGTTGAAATGATTCATGAAAGTATTATTGTGTTAATGAAAAATAAATAGAGTGATCGCTCAATTTAACAACAATAAAGAATAACCTACCTGCTTATTCTTGCCATTTATAGAATAAAGGCGAAAATTATCCCTTTAAAATCTTTCAATAAAGCCTATCTTTAAGCATTCTTATTATTCAATTTGTTGTTTTATGAAGAGTTGTTTTTGGCTTTTGTGGAGTATTATAATGTTGGGTAGTTGCCACCTCTCTGCCCAAAAAGCGACTCAAGAGGCGCTACAGGGCGCTTGTGCTTGTCTAGAAGGAAGTTCGATGGAAGGATTAACAGGAGATTTTCTATCGGCGCGGATAGATAGTTGCTTACAAGAAGGCTTGTATGTGAATTTGTCAGGCGTATTGCGGGAGCAAGGGGCTAGTTTAAACAATGACAGCAGTTTGTTTGCTTTAGCACAATATTTACAGCAAGCGTTGACGCGTGATTGTGCGGGCTTTCGCCAAATAGCCAAGGGCTTGGCCGCCGAGCAATTAACAGAAGTCAAAGCAACCCACCAACGCAGCAGCGGCATTTTATACCAACTCAATACCAATCAACAGTTTCCTGTTTTTGTATTACTGACTGAAGAGGATAAGCTAGAGCAATTTTTATGGTTGCGCGAGTTTGATGGGTCTACTCGCTTTATGCAGGGGCTACAACCGTATTTGTATACAAAGGTAGACATTGTGTGGCAAGACACCGAATTATACGATGGGGTGACCAACCGTTATATTTATTACCAAGAGGTGCTGCTAATAGAAGAAACCGAGAAAATAGACAAGGCTACCCGCAAAGCTTGGGTCAAGCGCTACGAACGGTCTTCAAAAAGGAAAGATTAGTCGAAGAAATTAATAAACTACCTAAAAAAGCCTACCTTCACGAAGTAAAATCCCCACCGAGCTTACTAGCTCACCCGTACAACAGGCAGCGTTTTTGGAGGCCACCAACCCTCTAAATAGACTGCCCATCATTTCTTTTACCTTAGGAAATGTCCTGTTGGCTAGGTTGACAGCGGCATTCCCTCAAAGAAGTCTATCCACAATGAAAACATGTGTACTAGGTCTACTATTGACGGCCTTTTTCCTGTTTAGCCAACACGCTCAAGCCCAAAATCAAAAAGGTGGTGTTCGCGGAACGATTTACGACAGAGAAACAGGAGAGCCGCTTATTGGGGCGCTTGTTTATTTAACCTTGGATTATGGTGCTGCTACAGACATCAATGGGGATTACAACATCAACGGGGTGCCTGAGGGTGACTACAACTTGATAGTCAAATTCTTGGGCTACGACTCTACCGCCATCCCTGTTACCATTGATAGAAAAGTAATTACGCAAAACGTCTTGTTGGATCCCTCTGCTGTGGGCGGTCCTCAAGTAGAGGTGAACGCTGACCGCACGGCTGCACAGAACGACGTACAAATATCGGTCGTGCGCATTACTCCCAAAGACATCAAACGAATTCCCGCTGCTGGTGGAGAATCCGATTTTGCCCAATACTTACAGGTGATTCCAGGGATTGTTTCCACAGGAGACCAAGGCGGGCAGCTTTATATTAGGGGAGGGGCACCCGTCCAGAATCGTATTTTGTTAGATGGGATGACCTTATTTAATGCGTTTCACTCGATTGGTTTTTTCTCTGTATTTGAGACCGAAACGATTCGTAGTGCCGATGTCTACACAGGTGGGTTTAGCGCTAAATATGGTGGTCGTTCTTCGGCTATCGTAGACATCAAAACACGGGAGGGGAATAAAACGCGTTTTGCGGGTATGGTGAACGTGAATCCCTTTGTCGCCAAAGGCTTATTTGAAGGGCCATTGGTGCGGTTGAGTGAAGAAACAGGCGCGAGTTTGTCGTTCTTAATGACCATTAAGCACTCTTATTTACGAGAAGTATCGCCTTTGCTGTACAGTTATGCCAATGAAGGGGGTGTCTTGCCTTATAATTTTACCGATGGACACGCCAAGATTTCCTTCAACGCGGCCAATGGTAGTCGTGTCAACATGTTTGGCTTTTATCACTATGATGATGTTGATTTTGTAGACCTCGCTTCTTATAATTGGAATGCTGGCGGTGGTGGTGTTGATTTCAAAATTGTTCCCCAAGGGGCACAGCTAGCCCTCAACGGGGTATTAGCCTATTCTACTTATGGGTCTGATTTTGAAGAGGACGGGAGCAGTAACAAAATTCGCCGTAGTGATGTGGGTAACTTTAGTGGAAGTTTGAATGTCAACTATTACTTGCCTAAATCTAGAGTAGCTAGTTTTGGAGTAGAAATTAATACCATTACAACAGCCTTTGAATACAGTACAGGAACGGATGCTATTACGCAAGGCAGCAACAATGGCCCACAAACTAACTTTGAAGCTGCGATGTTTGCCCACTTTAGTGGTCGGTTTGGCCCGCTTGTGATTGAGCCCAGTGTGCGTTTGCAGGCTTACGCTTCTTTAGGAGAAGTACGCGTGGAGCCTCGTTTGGGGTTAAAGTGGAACATCACCGAGTTTTTGCGCTTCAAAGCAGCAGGGGGCATGTACTCCCAAAACTTGATTTCTTCGGTGGATGAACGGGATATTGTCAACTTATTTGTCGGTTTCTTGGGTGGCCCTGATGACAACGTTTACCGCTTGAGAGAGGCGGCCAATGGCGACCGTATTTACGAAAAAACAGAAAGCCGCTTACAAACGTCGATCCACGCAATTGGTGGTTTTGAAATTGATGTCGCTAGAAATTTAACCATTAACCTAGAACCTTACTACAAGTATTTTCCGCAGATTATTGCCTTGAATAGAAATAGAACGGCTTCTGACGGACAGCGTCGCAACTTTGTTGCTGAAACAGGGGATGCTTATGGTATGGACTTCTCGGCTACTTATGACAATAAACAATTGTACTTGTACGCCGCTTATTCTTTGGGGTATGTTACTAGAGATGATGGCATTAATCAGTTTTTTGCCCACTTTGACCGCCGCCACAACATCAACTTAGTCGGTTCTTACCAATTGCGTATCGGCAAATTGAAAGAATCTCCTAGAGAGAATGTAAAGGATCGAACTGTTTATCCGTTTGAGATCGGTGTCCGTTGGAATCTAGGATCAGGTTTTCCTTTTACACGCACACAAGGTTTTTATGCCAATCAAACTTTTCTTGATGGGATTGGTACCGATTACTTGACCGACAACACTGAACCAGATACCGATTTGGGTGTTATTTACGAAGAGCAAATCAATTTAGGTCGTTTACCGTTTTATCACCGCTTAGATATCTCCTTGAAATATACCTTGGATTTAATCGGCTACAGTAAATTGACGGTTTCAGCGAGTGTGACCAATGCGTATGATAGAGAGAATATTTTCTATTTTGACCGTATTGAGTACCGTCGAATTAATCAATTGCCCATCATGCCTGCGCTTAATATTAACCTAAGATTTTAAAACTAGCTTATAATTAATACACTATTAAAACGCTAAACTAGCGTCATAAAATACAAAAATGCCATCTCGGTTGATATCGGGATGGTGTTTTTTGTACCCAAAATGCGTTAATGTGTGTTTTCCTAAGGGAAACCAACTTTTTTTATCCGATAAATCATAACTTTTACGGATATTTGCGACGCAATGAATAGTTTTGCACTTCTATGACCATGAGCCCAAGAGTTAGAGGTTGTAACCATTTGCGAAAGTGAACTCCTGTTCTGAATCAGGTAATACGTTGCCAAATTTTAATAAATAATAAAAACTGTTGAAATGAAAAAATTATTCCTAGGATGCCTCCTATTGCTTTGTTGCGCTGTTGTTACACAGGCACAAGAACAAGCGATTAAGGACAGTATGGAAGTATACTTTAAACTAGATCGATCGAATCTGTTGCCGACAAGCATGGAAGCGATTAATACAGCTTTTCAGAAAAATCAGGGTAGAATTATCAAAGTTCGGGTAGCTGGGCACACTTGTGATTTGGGATCTGACAATTACAACATGGGCTTATCAGAGCGCCGTGCGAATTCTGCCTTTGAATATGTAAAAACATTAGGCGATACTTACCAAGAAAAAACAGAGTTGTTTTTCTATGGAGAGAAAGAGCTAAAATACGACGAGCGCGAGCTTAACCGCCGCGTTTATGTGTTGTTCTACTTAGAAGATGATGACAGAGATACCCTGATTACTAAGGAATGTGCTTCTGTGTTTGTAGAGAAAGGAACCTTCAAACCTAACAAAACTAAAAATGCTACTTACGAGCTACAAACCTACAATACAGGGGCGGCTATGAAAGCTCGTAACATTGGCATCAAGGATACCGAGGGACGCAATTTGTATTTCAATTCTGTTATGTACTTCGACGCTAAAATGGGAGCCACCAAATTGACTCCTAAAAAAGCAATCCAAATCAAAATGCCTATGGTCAACACGGCCAAATTAGGGTACATGTTGTACGAAGGTATGAATCAAGGAGGTACGATTGTATGGAAAAATACAGGTAAGCCTTGTGTGATGGTGACAGACGGCGATTGTAATACCTACAACTTTGATTGGATGAACGCTGGCTACTGCGCTTGTGCACAACCTCGCGCTTGTGAAGAAGATTGTAACCCTGATCCTTTCTTAGGTATAGAGAGCCCCCTAATGACTGCGGCTAACATTCGTTACAGCATCGAAAAAACAACCTTCGAATTTGAAGAAGGAACGTACGCGAGCTTGGATGGTGTAACCATCATCGACGATAACAATAGAGATAGCGATTTGGATGTTTGTGAGCAGTTTAAATACGGCATCACTTCTGACGATTGGTACCCCAACCGCCACAAGATGACGGACAAAAAGAACATTGTTGTTCGTTCTTCTGTCGCGCCTGCTGCTAAAAATTCTCGCGTTTATATCGTGAAGAAAAATATCACTGACTTAAAAGCACCTGTTTTGTTGATCGGAGAAACGCACTCTGCGGGTTACCCCAAGTACGTAGATCAAATCGTTCTTCCAACAGAATGCTTAGGGCCTGTTAACTGTGAATACATCGTGTACGATGTCCCTGCTAGTAACTGGTACAAACTAGGAGAGTGGGATGATAGCAAAGCAAAAGCAGCGATGAAAGACAAATGGATCTTGAAAGTTCGTTTGTTGAAAAACTCTACTGTCTTTGTAGGAAATACCAAAACTAACGAGGTCTACAAAGCCGTCAATGCAGAACGCAATGGTAAAGTGCGTCCAAAAGAGTACAAAATCTACGAAACGGACAATCCTTCGGACATCGTTGTTTATGTACAAAATGGAACAAAAAAGAACTTCAAATTGTACCAAGGAGCTCAATTGTCAGACTTGAAATACAAAAAAGCGAGCAACATGTACGTCATGCGCCGCGTGAAATTCAACAAAGTACAAGACTACGATAATGTAGAATTTGACTTCTGTGAAGAGGCGGAGAAAAGTGAATAATAGCTTCCCCCAATAAGGCTGTTGCCTGACCTCCAACTTATTACGGTGCCTTCGACCTAGTCGAAGGCACCGTTTTTTGTAGAGATAACTATCTATAGAAGAGTATTAGCGCTGTAGAATTACTAATTTAGCTTCGGTATGTTCCATAAACGCATTGGATGGCTTAGAGAGCTTATTCTCTGAAGAGGAGAAGAGGATCTCTTTCAAATCAGGGTGTCTGCTTTTTTTACCAGGCGTTTTTAAGTAGTCTCACAACTATTTTCACAATAAAAAATGGCTATTTTCCGCGACTTCTGCGTTGAACCTGATTATTGCCTACCCCGTATCCAATAGATCCGATTGTTTCACGAGTGCGCTGTAGCCCGCTACCGCTTTAAAGCTGATTACAGGATACACGGTATCCTGTAATCAGATCGCTGCGCGAGTGCCTTGAATGCTCAAACGCCAAAGGCCTCACGTAGTAAAAATCTTCCCTTTTTTATAAGGCGCTTACTTTTGATCGCCTACTTATTACACTATTTACTCACAACTAGAAGCAGGAGCAAAGCGCTCTTTTCCTTTCACTGTATATTTTACCCCGATATAAAACACGCGACCCACTACAGGCGCATAAATCGAGGAGGCATCAAAGCGAGCACCTTCAAGGGGCGCGGTGTCAAAAGGATTGCTACTACCTAAAATTGGAGCGCTTTGGGTGTAATTACCAATGTTTTCACCGCCGATATAGACCTCCCAAGAGTCGCCAAAATGTTTGACTACGTGGGCATTAATCAAACCATAAGTACGGCTTTCCTGAAACTGGCGGTAGTTGGGCAAGTTGCGGTAAGGTGGGGGCAAATATGGTAAGCGCTGGCGACCGATGATGTTGTAAGTAAAACCGAGCGACCAATTTTTCTTTTTGGTTTGCCAATTTAGGTGAACCAAAGCACGGTGGCGGGGCTGTAATACCACTTGTTGGACAACGTCTCCCATTGTCATTTGTACATCGTTGAATTTATACGCCAAGCGCCATTCTAACTGCTTAAAAAAGGTTTGGCTGAAACTGACTAGTAAACTATTGGAAAAAGACCTTCCTTTTAAGTTGTACAACTGTAGACTGTTGAAACTGGGATCGCTGTCGACATCCGCTACTAACTGGTTAACAAATTGCGTGCGGTATGCGTCTACGCTCCAGCTCCCCTCGTATTGACGGCCAATAGTGAAATTCCAAACGGCATTTAGGCCATAATTCCAAGCATCTTCAGGCATAATCTGCTCTTGCAAATCAAAGTCGCGGTAGCTCGGCATAAAACGCATATTCTCAATAAGGACATTGGCGGTACGGATCCCGCGTCCACCCGAAGCACGGACAACCAAATCGTCTGTGATATTAAGTTTGAGATTGAGGCGTGGCAAAGGAACAATATAGGTGTAATTGCTATTGATAACCAATCCCTGTATGCCCGCTAAAATAGTAAACGAGCTCCCCAATTCATTTTTCAAATCTACCGTCCAATCGTATTCTGCTTGTAAGCTTGTCCACAACTCATGGCGGTTGACTACCACATCCGCGAACTGCTCGTTGATGTTTAAATTTTCTATCGTAGCGCCAATCATCAAGTTGTGTGGACTCGGGAGAAAACCCGTTTCAAAGATAATATTAGCGTAAGCACGGTTTTGCTGGCCTGCGTAAGCGCGGTTGCCAAACAACCCTTGGTGTTCATGTAAATTAAAATCATAAATCACCGCCAAGCTTTGGTTGGGTTTGGGCATATTCAAATAACCCACTTTACCAAACAAACCAATACGGCGCACATCGTTATTGACTTGATAAAAGAGGCCATTCGGAGGGAGGTTCGACTCTCGGTCAATGATCGGCTGTTGCCCGCCACGACGACGATCGACAATGCCTTGCACATTGGCTTCTACATGCCAACCTGGGGCTTGGTATAACCAACGCGAAATAACATTAATTTGGCGCTTGAGCGGCATGTCTAAAAAACTATCGCCGTTGTAATCAATTCGCGCTTCTGAAATATTGCCATGCACCAATAAGCCCGAACTCCAACGCTCTGTAAAACGGTGGTTGAATTGTAGGTTTAACTCTGCCCGGCCAAAGGTATTGCCATAAAGATTAGCAAAGAAGGCGGGCGCAGCAGAAGGCTTAATCAATTGGGTGTTAATTTGTCCCGTGATGCCTTGGGTACCATTGCGCACCGTGCTCGCCCCTTTAGAAATTTGAATGCTTTCGATAAAAGTGCCAGGAATGTATTCTAAGCCAAAAGCACGCCCCAAACGATTAAAACTAGGGCGATTCTCAATCAGCATTTGTGTGTAGGTACCCCGCAAACCGAGCAACTCAATCTCGCGCGCCCCTGTCACCGCATCGCTAAAACTTACATTCACGGTGGCATTGTTCTCAAAGCTCTCAGAGAGGTTACAACAAGCGGCACGGCGCAATTCTCCTGCGCCTATTTCTTCTACATTGATGGGGTTGAGGCTGCTGCTAAAACTGCCGCGTTGTCGAGCTTCTACAACTACATCCTCCAAGGTGGCATTGGCTTCCAAAACTAATTTTAAGCGCTCTTCCTCGGGTAAGATTTCAACTTCCGTTAAAGCATAACCCACGTATTGAATTTGAAGTTGGTGTCCTTGTGTCGTATCCAAACGTTGTAGGCTAAACCAGCCATCTACATCGGTAGTGGCGGCTATTTGGGTGCCTTTCCAGTAGACGACAGCACCAATTAAGGGCGTATCTACCGCATTTACTACCATACCCGAAAACCACAGTGGGTCATCTTGGGCACTGGCCAAAGAAAGAAATTGACAACTTAGGAGAAGGGTAACTAGAAATGATTTCATAATAACCTCTATTGTGTGACAACAAGTGTCTTATAAGGCGAAACGAGAAATAAGAGGACAACGTTGCGTTATTCTCCATAGAAAAAGGGGAGCGGGGCTTGTGTCACGCGCTGTATCCAATTCAAGATAGTCGTATCTTGACCAACGCGGTCGCTTTTGCGGTAATACCAGCTGGAAGCCACTTCTAAGTGGCTCTTCCCTTTGTAAGGGCGCAACTCCACACATTCTGGACAAAACAACTTAACTTCCTCACAAAAGGAAACGGCTGCTGCGTAGTCTACCAAACCATCCTTATCCCCGTGCAAACACAAAAAAGGAAATTGATCTTGGGGGGATACCCAAGTGGTAGGATTAGCGAGTAAATAACTCTTGTCCGACTCTTGCCCCGCATAATCGTGCAGCGTAAAGGTCTGTTCCATTTTTTCAATATCAATGGCTCCTGCAACACTAAAAGCACCTTTGAGTAATTGGTCTCGATCCAAGCCCATTTTTTGCCAACGCACTTCATCGTAGGCCAGCAAAGTAGCCAAATTGCCCCCTGCTGAGGCTCCTCCAACCAATAGTTGAATGTTCTCAAGGCCTTTGCTTTGTAACATCGCTAAGCTGTGCAACAACGCGGCATCTACGTCGGCTTGCAAATGCTGGTAAGAAAAAGTAGGCGTTAAGCGATAAGCAGGCAGAATCAAACTGTAGCCTTGCTCTTGCAACAAGTAGGAGAGATAGCGGTGCTGTTTGGGACTGCCCAACGACCAACCGCCGCCGTGCAAGTAGAAGACTACTTTTTCAGGATGGGGGCTGTTTTTGGGAGCGGGGTAATACTCGTAATACTGTCGCTGGTGTTTACCATAAGTAAAGCGTTCTCGATCAGCTCCTTCTTCAATGGCTTGATTGTCCAACATCCACAAGTGGCGGGGAATCCGCGCCACTTCGTGCATTTTATTCCCTTTGGGAACAACAAGCAACATCCCCTGCCAAATCCAGAGCGACAGGGAGAATAAGACCAGTAGAATTTTGAGGCTCTTGGCCAACCAATTTTTGCTGGTTGAGGAGCGAATAACCCAGTAACTACTTGCGGTACTGAGCAATAGCAAGCCGTAAAAGAAAAGGTCGAATAGCATAAAATCTGTTTAGGTGTTTGCCTAAAGATACGACTATTCAAGAAAAAGCAGTAGGGTTTAACAGAACCTTATCGCAAAGCCCTAGTGCAGGATGCGCCGTGCAAACAGCAATTTTGGTTTCCAATAGCTAGAGGTCGTGACATTATCAATGACAATTCCGCGTTTGCTACTACTGTGAATCATTAACAACCCCTCCGCGTTATTTTGGTAGACCAAGCCCACGTGTTGGATACGCCCATCTCGTCCTTCGCGCCCAAAGAATAATAAATCCCCCGTTTTGGCTTTGCTAATGGGAATTTCTGTTCCTTGTTTGGATTGTGCGCCTGAACTGCTAGAGAGCTGAACATTGTGTTTGCCATAGACATAATAGGTAAATCCTGAGCAATCAAACCCTTGAGGATCTTTTCCTGCGTACTTATAAGGCACGCCTTTGTGCTTTTCTGCCTCTTTAATCAACAACTGCCGTGTCTTGGCTTCAGCAGTTACGGCTGGTGCTTTGGGGGTGGTG
This sequence comes from uncultured Saprospiraceae bacterium, assembly GCA_963837355.1. Classification (GTDB taxonomy): domain Bacteria; phylum Bacteroidota; class Bacteroidia; order Chitinophagales; family Saprospiraceae; genus Aureispira. The sequence continues at coordinate 642,749 of CAWIMY010000007.1, forward strand.
GTAGATGGCTTACGCGTAGTAGTGGTACTAGGGGCTTTACTAGCCGTACTAGTACGTGGTTTGGAGGTCGTTTTTCTACTAGAAGAAGCCGAGCGCTTTGTTGAACAGGCAACCACAAAACAAAGCAGGAAAAAGAAGAAAAAGAGCTTATTAGAAGTTGTAGAAGTCATAATATCGTCGGTTATGTTTGCTAGTTACCCAATAGTAATACTATTATAATGCCAAAACGATCTAGAGGCTGTCAATGCTTGTAGGGGCGTTTGGCGCTCCATTTATCACTTCTTTGCCCTATTGATTTGCTAGGAGAAAAAGAGCTTGATTTGGCATGGTTGTAGCACCCAAAAAAGCAAGTTTTTATTAGGTTAGTAAAAAAGGGTTAACAGGTGATTGTGTCACCTGTTAAAGCGATTTGGAAGAGCCTCTCCGAGTCGCTTTTTTTATGGATACAGTCTACACTTATAAAAACGACTTATCCCAAAGCTTGTTCGAGATAAGTCGTTTTATTAATATACTAGTAGTAGAACGCTAAGGGTTACCAAACAGGACATCCATAGCGGCGACCACCTCCAAAACCATCCGTATTGATGTAATAGCTAAAGCGGATAGTGACTGTATAATAAGCGTCATTGTCGCTTGGATCTCCCCGTTGTTCTCCTGGCTGTGTTACTCTGGCATTTACTCCAGTAGGATCTAACTCCACAGAACGTCGAGCTAAGTCCATGGCAATTTGTGCTCTAGTAGGATCAAAATTATTTTCAAAAACACTTTCGTCTTCTACATAATCAATAGAAACATCGTCGAGATAATCGGTAAAAGTCAAGCGGTAATTTGCCTCTAAGGCCAGGGACCAAGTATCATCGTAAATCCACTTTACCCCAAAGCCCATGGGGATATTCATTTGTACCAAGTCATAAGGGGCACGACCGGGGACTAAGCCTTGGCCTTCGGTGCTTAATGGCTTTAGTTCTACCCAACCACCGTTGTAGTTGCCCTCTGGATTGAAGGTGAACAAACCAACGCCTAAGAAACCATAAGGAGCTAAAACGCTAGAGCCACGGCCTGTTCCTCCCAAACGGAAGTTGTAAGGCGTTACTTCCATAGCAATACTAGCATCAAACATATGGGTGCGAAAATTCAAATTGCGATAATAACGGAACCAAGCGGCATTCACCCCATCTCTAGATTGGGTGCCCGTAAACCCTGCATCATTCTTACCCGCATATTTATCATCTCCATTGAGCTGTAAATAGTTCAAATCTATACGTGCCGAGAAATTACCATTAAAATTATACCGTGCAAAAAGACCAAAAGTAGGCCGCGTAGACTCAATATCTGTATCAACAACAAATCCTTGTCCGATCCCGCGCTGAAAATCTTGTTTGTTATTTTGGGTGTAACCAGGTCGTCCTACACCTCCTAAGTCACCTAAGTAGTGTGCCGTTCCAGCTTGGATGCCAATTTCTAGGGGATAAGTCGGGCGGTAGCTATTTTGGCCTAGGGCTACCGACGTGCCCAATAGGAGTAGGCACCATAAAGTAAGAGTCTTCTGCATTGTGTAATCTCGGTCTAACGTTATTAAATTAAAACTTTTGATTGTACCTCAAAAGTGGAGGGGCAGTTATATACTAAACGCGGGGGAACACACAAATAGTATACTGCTTGTGGTATTTTATTCAATGGTGAATTTGGATCAGAGTGGGAGAACTAAAGACATCGCTTCAATGACACAGTACTTCTACAAGTACTATTCTGACTAGTTTTGACAACCAACCAGTTTTTTGACAGCACTTATATTTTGATACCTTTTTGTAGACAAATTAGCCCTGTATTAAGTTCTTTACGAAGGTAGCAACTTTTTTGAACACTACCAATTTATCTATTTTCGTATTTCCTACCTAATTATTAGACCGTTAAATTCTACTCTAAACACTAAGTTCCTGTGTAATCAGTCTCCGCTTATGTATAAGAACGTACTTCCACTAACAGAAGTTGTGCCCCAATGGGCAATTGCGTTCTGCGAAGATGGATTTTAAGCACATTATTCGCAAAAGAGACTGAATTTTGTAACTTTGTGTATCTTTATTTAGACAAAATAAAAACTACTAGGAAGCATGTGTGCTCTACTCTGCTGTTTATTGTTGATAATTAGCCCTTTAGCTGCTCAAACTACCTTTATAATAAAGGGAAGTATAGAAGATGTAAAGCAACAACCCATCGCCGATGCTTTTGTCTTGTTATTGCCTGGTAACGAAGTTGTTTACACGAATAAAAAAGGGGAATTTATTTTCAAAAACTTAACGCCCCAGTCCTATCAACTCAGTATTAATGCCGTTGGGTATACAGCCAAAGACCTGACGATAGAGCTAGAGGAGGAGATCCAAACGGTAAAAATAATCCTCCTTCCGTTAGAAATTAACTTTGAGCAAGAAGTATTGGTTGAAGAGGAGGAGTACTACCTTAATCCCGCTATTAGTGGGGTAACGCTGTTGAGTTCTAAGACCATCCAAGTCATTGATTTGGAGAAAACATTGGGGAATGTAGCGGCCAACAATGCCCGAGAGCTTTACAAAACTATTCCAGGGCTCAATATTTGGGAGAACGACAATTCGGGCATTCAGCTCAATATTGGCGGGCGTGGCCTCAATCCCAATCGCACTTCTAATTTTAATACCCGACAGAACGGTTATGACATCAGTGCCGATGCGTTGGGCTATCCAGAGACTTACTACACTCCGCCTGCCCAATCGCTACAACGCATCGAAGTATTGCGCGGCGCGGCCTCGTTACAATTTGGCACCCAATTCGGCGGGATGCTGAACTTTGTCCTCAAAGAAGGGGCAGAAGAACGGCGCTTGGAGTGGGTAAGCGAACAAACCTATGGTAGTTTTAATTTTTTCAACTCCTTCAATAGTTTGGGCGGTAGCACCAAAGATAACCAACTCAACTATTACGCTTTTTATCAATACAAACGCGGAGACGGCTGGCGACCCAACGCAAATTTTGAAGTTCACAACGGCTATTTGCAAGTGCAATACCGCCCCCATAAGCAATGGAATTTTAAAGCAGAACAGACCGTCATGCAATATTGGGCCCAGCAACCTGGTGGCCTAACAGATTTGGAATTTCAGCAAGATGCTCAACAATCCAACCGCTCCCGCAACTGGTTTCGTGTCAACTGGAATTTGAGCGCCCTAACCATCGATTTTAAACTTTCTTCCCTCACCAAACTCAATTTACGGGCTTTTGGCCTTTTTGCCAGTCGCCAATCGTTGGGCAATTTACAAGCCATTAACCGCCCTGATTACGGCACGGCGCGCGATTTAATTCAGGGGCGTTATGCCAATGTAGGAAGTGAATTGCGCCTTTTGCACCGTTACGAACTGGGCAAGCGCATTTCGGCTTTGGTAACAGGAGTACGCGTTTATCGCGGACAGACGAGCCAGCAGCAAGGTCTGTCCAATGAGGGCACCTCGGGTACGTGGCAAGACTTTACCTTAGCCGAAGCGAGTCAAGGTATTCTGCGGTCAGACTATCAATTTCCAAGTTGGAACCTAGCAGCTTTCGCCGAAAATCTATTCTCCATTAGTGAGCGGTTTAGTATGACGCCTGGTTTGCGCTTGGAGTATATCCAAACCCAAGCAGAGGGCTATTATCAAGATTTGTTGGTAGTGCCGACCCGCTTGGGGCTAGATACGTTGCGCAATGAGGCTGTTCCCGAAGCGCGTTTTCAAGGGCGGACGGTTTTTTTGGCAGGGGTCGGGGCGAGCTACAAATGGACGCCCAATACCGAGTTGTATGCTAATTTTTCACAAAATTATCGCGGCATCAACTTCAACGATATGCGCATTGCTAATCCCAATCAAGAAGTAGATCCCAACCTAAAAGATGAATACGGCTACAACGCCGACTTAGGTTTCAAGGCCAGTTACAAAGGCTTAATAACCCTCAATGCAACCGTGTTTTATTTGGCGTACAACCGCCGTATTGGCAACTTGCAAAGCGAGCGCCCCAATCCCGATAATCCTTTGATTATCGAACCCTATACCCTGCGCACCAACGTGGGGAATGCGCGCGTATTTGGAACCGAATTTTACGTGGAGGCGGATTTATTGCGTTTATGGCGGCCCAAATTGCCCTTTAGTTTGTTGGCTTTTGCCAATGTTTCTTGGTTGGATGGCCGCTATTTGGAGAGCGCCAATAGTTTTGCAGCGGGCAAACAATTGGAGTTTGTCGCGCCGTTTATTCTGCGTACGGGCTTGACTTTTTCTTATAAACAATTCAAATTGGCCTATTCGTATGCGTATACGGCCAAACACTATACCGATGCCACTAATGCAGCCTGGGTGCCCAATGCGGTTGTGGGAGAGGTACCGAGTTATGGTGTTATGGATTTATCGGCGAGTTATCAATGGAAATGGATTACGCTACAAGCGGGCATCAATAACGTAGCCAATGCGACCTATTTTACGCGCCGCGCGACGAGTTACCCTGGCCCAGGAATTTTACCTGCTGATGGACGTAGTTTTTACGTTTCGTTGCGCTGGACAATTGGCGTAAAATAGACTAACCATTTTCTTCTCTTTTTAAGCCTCTCAGCCGCTACTGCTATGTATTACAACGCTAAAAATATACTAGAATGGCAGACAACAGAAACGGCGACTAAGGAAGAAAAACAGAAGGGGAGAACCCTTGAATAAAAAACTGGTTTCCCCACAAAATGCAGAGAAACCAGTTTGATTTTCTTTTTTAAGTAGGGAAAAGACTTAACGTTTTTTATTCGCCAAAGCATTCAAATCCACCACAAAAGCCCCTTCAACCTTGTACTTTTCCTTGATACTTTCGCAATAGCTAGTGGCTTCTTCGCGAGTATTCATAGGGCCTAAGATGACTTTATAGTAAGGCTTGCCATTCAACTCGTCTACAAATACAGTAGCCCCTTTGAACCAATGCTCTTGTAAAACGGCTAATTGTTGCACGACTGATTGGTAGTCTGAATAGCCCGCTACTTGTACTCCAAAACCCTTCGATTCTAGTTTAAGTACTTGCATCTTGTAGAGACCACCCGTTTGCATATCTTTGGCTTCTACGACTAATCCTTCTTTTTTAGGAGGATCTGTGTTGGTTACTTTTTTAGTGCTGGCAGGAGCCGCAGGTTTGGCCGAAGCATCGCCTGTTGTGTTGGCCGCTATAGCAGCTGGTTGTGCTACTGCACCTTTAGGGCTACTCAATACCGTCAATTCTACAGGAGCAACGGTGGCTTTGATTAAGTCGATTTGCTGAGCGGCTCTTCTAGAAAGCTCAATAACACGGCCTTTGATGAAGGGGCCACGGTCGATGATGACAACATCCACAGACTTTTTGTTGGCTGGGTTATAGACGCGCACTTTAGTACCAAACGGTAAATTTTTGTGGGCGGCGGTCAGTTTTGTTTTATCGTAAATTTCGCCGCTGATGGTTTTGCGGCCGTGGTAACTGTCGTCATAATAACTGGCCAAGCCTTTTTCTGGATCAGTGTCTGCAAAGGCAAAGCTAGTGCTTATTAGAAGGAGGGCTAAAGTTTGAACGAGTAATTTCATACAGCGATGTTTAAGGTAGGTATAATAATAAAATACAGTATCTTTATAGACAACAATAGTTTGGAACGTTTTTTCCGATTAGAAGAAAGGGCAAGGCTGTAACAGCTGGGTAAAGCTTCTTTTAGGAACTGTTCTTGTTTATTGGCGCTCCCATAAGGAGCAAGCCTATAAGGACAATATAAGCAAGTTGTAGGATAAAGCTCTACCAACGCACTTCTTTCTCTACGGCTTTGTTGAACCGCAAACGATCTTCTCTTAGAACAACGCATTTCAAAAAAAGATTTAAAAATACGTAGCTCAGCGCTGCTGGCCTGCTCCCATTGCTACAAATCACCTTCACTATCATGCACTTACTGCTGCCTATCTTCCTGCTCTTTCTCGCTTCTATGACAACTGCTTGTGGTCAAAATCTGCGTTTAATAACGCCTATGCCCAGCAATCTAGCCGAAAATTCGGGTTTGCTGGTTAGTCCGCAAGGGCGCTTGTGGTGGCACAACGATAGCGGAGACTCGGCCAAACTCTATGAAATAGATACCTTTGGTGTGGTGCAGCGCACGGTGTTGGTCAATGGCGTACAGGCCGTCGATTGGGAAGACATTACCCAAGATCCCCAAGGCCGTGTATATGTGGGAGATTTTGGTAACAACAACAACAGCCGTCAGAATTTAGCGATTTATCGCCTCCCATCTCTGGACAGCTTGGCAGGCAATAGCACAACGGCCGAAACCATTCGCTTTTATTACCCCGAACAAACGGCGTATCCACCAGCCAATGCCGAATTAAAGTACGACGCGGAAGCCTTGATCTATTACCAAGATTCGCTCTATATTTTTACAAAAGACCGTACCAATCCTTATTTAGGATACACTTGGCTCTACCGCGTGCCCGCTGACACGGGCTACCACGCGGCGGAATTGATCGACAGCTTTAATACCCAACAGACCAATTTTGTGTTTTCGGTGACGGGCGCAGCCATTTCGCCCAATGGGCAGCAAATAGCGCTCTTGGGCGCGACGCGAGTGTGGCTCTTGACCAATTTTACAGGCGCTCGCTTCTTTGATGGCACCGTGCAGGTGCTCCCGCTTAGTGGAATCAGTCAACGCGAAGCGATTGATTTTGTAGGCAACAACCAACTCTACATCGGGAACGAGAGTAGTCCTTTTGGAGCAGCGGAGTTGCGCATGCTGGATCTGTCTATTTACTTGAGCGAACCAATTTTACCCTCAACACTGTCTGCTTTGCAATTGTCTCCCAATCCTGCCCACGAGCAGGTACACCTACAACTTGATTTAGTAACGCCTCAGAACGTACGCATACAATTGTACAATCAAGAAGGCCGTTTGGTGAAGAACTGGTTGCATCAAGCGTTGCCCGTAGGGCAACAACGCTGGCAATTTTCGGTACAGGAGTTGCCGACGGGGGTGTATTATATAAAGGTTTGGATAGGAAAGGAGCGATATTTGAAGCGTTTAGTAGTGCAGCGGTAATTTTTGATAGGGTGCTCACAGCGGCCTATCAAAAATGTCGATAGTATTTACTCGTTGCGACTAGCAATTTTGCACCAATCGGGAACCGCTATAACATCAGTGCAATTCTATGGTGGTCTTGAAAAATAGTAGGGTACGTTCTTTTTTGAAAATACCAACGGCCTTCGATTTTGACTAGTTCATCTTCATACATGCTCAGGTTATTGTTGCTCGAACCGTCCTTGCTGTTGGCCATTTCTTGAATGTAGCGCCCGCGCATAAGCCCGATCGTCATTCAATACCACAAGGCTGCCGTTGAGTATTTGGACAAAAAAGTCCCAAAGCTATAGCGTCTGGTTCAAGGTCTCGCCCATGTTCTCAGGCGGCTCAATAATCCATTCCGCGTTCTCTGTTGCCCAAAGGGTTTGAAACAGCTCCGCGTCTTTATGGTTGGCGGCCGCAAATTTATTAGCCAACTCTCTAAGGATTGATTTATCAAGCCATTCTTGTAACTGCTTATTTTGTTGGTTAGAAATAAGTTAGATATTTGGAAGTAATTAGTCTTTTGCCTATAAGTTACTTTGAATGAATGGTCTGATCGCAAGCTATACTTACGCCTACGCTTTTTTAGGGCTAGGCCACAAATTATCCTTTACGCGCATTTGTAAATCCAAGCGTGCAATAACGGCTCCCCAGTTCCAATAGTCGGCAGGGGGCTTGTATTCGCTTGTTACTTTGTCGTAGGTTCCTTCCACGGTCGTCATACAAAACATAGAATCGGTCGCGGCAGCTTTGACCCCGTCATCGGTCGCGCGGCTACCTGCATAAAAGTCGTTGCCTGGCCAAGACACCTGGTCCCATGCCACCAAACTAAACAGAAAGCAATCGGAAAAATCCAAGTCGGCTTCGTTGAACATTTCAGGGCGCGATAACTGCGATTTTTCTTTGTTATCCTGTAGCAAAGGACGGGTCAAGAGAGTGAGGTGGTGAATAGTTCGGCGCGTGTTTTTGCATTCGCTATAGGGATCATAATAGACGGCTTGTAAAGACTCAAACGTTTGTCCATATTCCTCTAAAAAACGCACCAAAACGCCTTCTAATGCCCTGCCCAATTGTCCTTGAAATGGGCCTGCAAATTGGCCGCAGCCCAAGCCCGGCACCGTGACTAAGCCTTTTTTCTGTAGGTTTTTCGCCACGGCATTGGCATACGCAAAAACAGGCCACAAACGTTGTACATACAACTGGTAATACCCTTCTACGTCCAGTTGGTTATTGGTCACACAGGCGGCCCAGTCGGCGGGTTCCCAACGCAAATTACCACTGCGCAATAGCGCGCCTGCCGTGTAGAGCAACATCCCCTCAAAAGGAGGCTGATGAACCAGCGGGGATTGATGGCGGGCATTGTCATAAATAACAACGGGTACTGCTACACCAATATCTCCCAACAACTGCAACTCGGGCATGGTCCAATCAGACCCGTCGCCAAGGACTTCGCTTTCGGCAAATATTCGGGGGCGTTTGGTCGCACAAAGCGCCTGCAAAAAATCTTGCGTCGTCCAGTGTTGTCGGTCTTGGTGTTTGAAAACTTGCTGTAGGAATTTTCCTGCAATAGCTTGACCATTTTGAAGCGCTTGCCAGTACCGTTCCGCTCGTTGAAAGCTGTCGGGGTGAAGTAGGATCTTATAGTCTTCCAAAGGGTCGGTGATGGGTGGTAACATGGCGTGGTTGTATTAAAATAAATTGTGTCTGTAAACACTTTTTATTGGTTAGTGTTTGAAGGTTCTAACAAAGAAACGGTTAAAATCATCCCTTTGTGATCCACTTATTTTGACAAGAAGGTACTATCAGATTTTTTGTTGCTATTAACCTACCCTCTAGCGAATTAATCCGTTAGTAATAAGTAGGAGAAGCAGCTTTTGACTATAGAACGCAGTCTACTGCTCGTCTATGCAACCGTTTATTTTTTTTGAAAATAGTTTTTGGTACAGTGTTCGCAGCCTCAACTCCGCTGTATTTTCTAAATGTAGTATAAAAAATATCAGGGGTTGCCCCCAATCAATGGAGTTACAAGGAGACATAGGAAAAGGATTGCTGTTAGTGTTGTTATTGCTTGGATATGGTATGCAAGCACAGGACTTACGTCCTCGACAGGATTTTGGTGGCTGGCTCGGTTTTCGGTTGGAAAAAGAATTGCCTAAGGATTTTGAAGTTTCCTTAGAACAACAACTGCGCACTTGGAGAAATAGCACTAGAATAGAAGCTTATTGGGCAGAATTGGGCTTGAAGTATGAAATCAACAAGAATTTTAGCCTAGCAGGCAATGCGCGCTACGTGCACGATGCGAACCGTTGGAAGCGCCCCGAAAATGCACTTCGGTATAACCTAGACTTACAATTCAAAACGAAGATTCAAAAGAGCTGGCATTTCTATTACCGTGCCCGCTACCAACAAAAGTTTGCTTATCCCTTTGGGGCGATCAATTTCAAACTGATCTCTAAGACGCGGCACAAAATCAAATTACAACACAAATACAAGAAACACCATAAATTTTATGTAGCGACAGAGCTTTTTGTGCGTGCTCAACCATTGCGCCAAACTTACTTTGATCAACTGCGGTTTAGTGTAGGGGATAAGATCAAAACCAAGGTAGGGCAGTTTGATGTGGGTTTGGGCTATGAAATGAACTTACAACCCCAAGAAGCTTTTTCTTTTTATTACTTTAAAATCGTTCATACGCTAAGTCTATGATTACTGGCCGACTGCTTGCTCTTTGTCTATTCCTTACTGTGATCGCTACTTCTTGTTACAAAGAAGAAATGGTGTTTACTTCCCGCCCTAATGCGCAATTGGAGTTGGCTTTGTTGTTATCGTTTGATGATAAAGACTGTTTTTATGATGAGGAAACAAAACGGCTACGGTATTCTATTACAGGCGACTCTGTGCCTAACTTTTCTCCGCTCATTCGGTTTCAAGAACACGCTGCGATTCAAATCAATGGTGTCCCCTTAGTAAACAATGCGGTCAATAATCTAGGAATGGTGCAGGTGAAAAAGTCCTATCCAGTACGGATTACTAGCCATGGAGAGACCGAAACCTTAGAATTGAGCTTTACTACGTTGCCGATGGCTCGTATTGTAACGACCAATAAAATTGTGGATGAACCTAAATTATTGGCGCGGTTGACCGTCAACTATGCTTCTCCTGATAGCGCTGCGGTCAGCTCTTATGTGGGCATCGAATACCGAGGAGCCTCTTCTCAAAAAAATCCTAAAAAATCTTATGGCTTTACTTTTTTAAAGAGTCTTGCTGGAAATACCCCTGCTTCCAAGGCACTGTTTGGCTGCGCGCCTAACGAAGACTGGATTTTAGATGCGCTATATTTCGATCAAGCCAAATTTAGAAACAAACTCTCTTTTGAAGTCTGGAAAGCGATGAATCCCACGGAGCATGCAGCCATTCAATCGAACTTTGTAGAGTTGTACCTCAACCACGAATTTCAGGGCTTGTATTGTTTGAATGAGAAAATTGACGCGCAGCAGTTGGGTTTGCTTGACACGGATGCTGTCTTGTACAAGGCTGTTGCTTGGGGGGACGGCACGTCCTTTATTGCTATGCGCGAGAGCAGCCCGCCTTTGTACACCGACTTGTGGGATGGCTGGGAGCAAAAATATCCTGATGCAGAAGTGCAGTTGGTTTGGCAACCGTTGTTTGAGTTGCGGAATTGGGTGATTAATACCTCTGATAGGGAGTTTTTAGCAGAGGTGACCAATCGAATCAATTTAGACAATGTGGCAGATTATTACCTGTTTTTACACCTCATTGGCGCTCGCGATAACCACGGCAAAAATATGTTTCTGCTCTCTTCAGGAGCTAATGCCCCTTTTGAAATTATTCCTTGGGATTTGGATGCTACTTGGGGGCGGAATTGGGACTCGGAGCCAACAAGGTCTAGAACCATCCGCAGCAATGAATTGTACAACCGCTTATTAACACTCAATCCTGACGGGTTCAAGGCTGGCATGCAACAAAAATGGCTAACCTTGCGGGCAAATCCTTGGTCGAGCAGCAGCATCGAAGCCCTATTGCTCCATTATCTGGACGAATTGGAGAGAACCGATGTTATCGCTTTAGACAACGCCCGTTGGGGACAACAGACCAATTTAGAGCAAGAACGGGCGTACTTGCGCGGCTGGTTGATGCAGCATCTTGAATTTATGGATGCGCATTTTAGAGCGCTCTAAGGACTGGTAGTACTGTTCTTTGGTAAGGCACAAGCATGAGTATACCTCACCAAAGAACAGTACGATGGACGTTTAGTCATATTCTCCCTCAAACTCTGGGATGTCGTTGACCTTTTTCTTCTTTTTCGGCTTCTTCTTTTTTCTCTCTTTCTCCTTTTTGGCGGCTGCGGCGGTTTCTTCGGGTGTTTCTTCGGATAAAACCATGCGGTCTTGTCCCAAAAATTGTGGGGTTTGTACAGACAAGACTTGCAAGGGGCGTGTACTGGTGGTAATAACGGCATGAGCCGTATTGGGCGGCACAATAATGTGGTCGCCTTTTTTGATGTTAAAATACTCTCCCCCAAGCATCATACGACCACGGCCAGCAATGACCGTAATCACTTCTGTATGGTATTGGTGCAAATGCTTAGGGACAGCTTGCTTGATAAAAATCATGTAGACCGTGGTGTTTTCATCGTCGTGCAAGGTGACAGCTTTGACATTGGTATAGGCTTCGGTGGGGGCAAGTTCGGCCGCTGTTTGGGTAAGAATTTGAGCCGATAGGCTATGGCAAAAGAAGCCACATAAGAAGAGTGTAAATAGGCGCATAGTTGCTGTATAGTTTTAAAGGGTTTAGGTAGAATGGTTGTGGTTGATCGTGTTGGTTATAAATTAGGCCTTGTCCAGATTTCAAGTGAATACTCTACAAAAAACTGTACCTTGGCTATCAAGGGAGTAAATTTAGTAAATTTAACTTGATTTCTAGCTTATGCAGCTAACAACACTTGATTGGGGGATTATCATTGGCTTTTTGAGCCTAATTTTATTGATTGGAAGCGCGTATACCCGCCAAGCTTCCAAGAACTTAGAAAGCTTTTTTCTAGGAGGCCGCAACTTGCCTTGGCTTTTGGCAGGGGTGTCAATGGTCGCCACGACTTTTGCCGCTGACACGCCTTTGGCCGTCACAGAAATTGTCTTAAAAGACGGCATTGCAGGCAACTGGTTGTGGTGGAATTTTCTGGCGGGTGGTATGCTGACCACGTTCTTTTTTGCACGGCTCTGGCAGCGCTCGGGCGTTTTGACGGAAGTCGAACTCATCGAATTGCGCTATGCGGGGCGGCCTGCCCAATGGTTGCGCGGCTTCAAAGCTATTTATTTAGGGGTCTTTATGAATGTGCTGATTTTGGCGTGGGTTAATGTGGCGCTACAATCCCTTTTGGTGGTTTTCTTTGATTTATCGGATCAACAGGCTTTGTTGTACACAGGCGGCGCGATGCTGTTGGCGGCAGTGTATGCTTCTTTGGCGGGCTTGATGGGGGTGGCGGTGACCGATGCGCTGCAATTTGTTGTGGCAATGGTGGGCTGTGTGGCCTTGGGCTATTTTGTCATTAGTTCGCCCGACATTGGCGGGATGGCAGGTCTCAAAGCCCAATTGCTGGATCAAAATCCCACCATGCTCCATTTCTTACCTTCCTTTGAATCGGCGGAAAGCACAGGTACCACCCTCGGTTTAACGGTTGTTGGTTTCTTGGCTTATGCAGGCTTTCAGTGGTGGGCGTGTTGGTACCCTGGCGCGGAACCTGGCGGCGGGGGCTATGTGGCGCAGCGGATGATGAGTACGCGCAGTGACAAAGACGCGATTTATGCGACCTTATTTTTTCAAATTGCGCACTATTGTATTCGCCCTTGGGCGTGGATTGTGGTGGCTTTGGCCGTGTTCGTTTTGTACCCCGATTTGGCGGCAGGCGATGAGCGCTTGGGCTACGTGTATGCGATGCGGGATTACTTGCCTTCGGGTTGGCGTGGGCTGTTGTTGGTCGCTTTTTTGGCGGCTTATATGAGTACCATTTCTACGCAGCTCAACTGGGGCGCAGGCTACTTGGTCAACGATGTGTACCACCGTTTTATGAACCCCCAAGCGACCGATAAAAAATTGATTCTAGTTTCTCGTCTTAGTACGGTCTTGTTGATGGTGCTGGGCTTGGCGTTGAGCAGTTATATCACCTCGATTTCTGGTGCTTGGACGTTTATTTTGCAAGCGGGTGCAGGCTTGGGCTTGGTGCTTATTTTGCGCTGGTATTGGTGGCGCATCAATGTCTGGAGCGAACTTTCGGCCACTATTGCGCCCTTCCTCGCTACGGCGGGCTTTTGGATCTATCAAAAACAAACGGGCACTGAATTGGAGTTGCCTATTGTGCTTATCCTCACCACTTTATTTACCACCGTTGTCTGGCTTATCGTTACCTTCGCCACCAAACCCGAACCCACGGCAACGCTCACGACGTTTTGGGAGCGGGTACACGGGCACGCCGATTACAAAAACCAAGGGAATACCTTTCGCTTACAAGGCCGTTACCTCTTGGGCTGCTGGCTCTCGGCGCTGCTAATGACCTATAGTTTGCTCTTTTTGACGGGTAAGTTTCTGTTGCAAGAGTACGGGACGGCGTTCACTTTGACGTTGCTGGCGGTGGGGAGTTGGTGGGTATTGCGGTATTTTATGCGCTTGGCTGGGCTGCTGGGGGAGGATGCTGCTCGCCCTGTTTCGGGAGGGGAGTTGTTGGATGATTGATAGGCGCTCGTTTCGCCTTCGCTCAACGAGCGGCTCATTGCTTTTGGGCATTATTTTATATTTATATCAGGGGCTTTCTTTTAAGTAAGTTTAGACCTACTACCTTATTCTAGACTGTTGAGTTCGCTCGTTGAGCGAATTCGAAACGAGCGCCACACCAATCAGAAAAAGCCACGTCCTGTAACAAATTGCCCCTGATCGTCGTATACCCTGACTATTTCCAATAAAAATAGAACGCTATGACGATACCTACCGCAGGGAAACCCACTTCTTCTTCCAATAGACCTGGCTGGACGTATATTCTACAATGCGCTAACAACACATATTATACAGGAAGCACCAATAACCTAGAACGGCGATTACAAGAGCATCAAAGTGGAAGGGGGGCAAACCACACTAGAAAATATGGCCCTGTTTTTTTGGTCTATTGTGAATACCATGCACGGGTACAGCGGGCATTTTATCGAGAAAAACAGATTCAAGGATGGAGCCAGGCTAAGAAAGCGGCGTTGATTCGGGGGGATTACAAGGCATTAAAGAAATTGGCGGCTTGTCAGAATAGTAGTTGTTGGGAGTATCGGGAGGAAGAGGAAGGGGGAAGCGAATGGGAAAATCAAAAGGAAAGGTAAACGTTCAGGCGTGGCTATCTGGTTAAACTTTTTATCCTATTTGCAGATTATATAGGAGATCATCCTTTTACTATCGCTCTAACTTACTAGTATATTCGCACCAATTATCGAAATATGACTGCACTTAAGCACTACCCGCTTTACTTTTTGACCTTCCTTTTACTTCCCTTTACCATTTTCGCGCAGGCTCAAACCTCCGCGCTCCAAGGCAAAATCACCGAAGCAGAAACAGGCGTTCCGATTACAGGCGCTACCATTTTGGTCGTCCAAGCCAACGCCGAGAGTCCTGTGGCAGCAGGGCAAGCCGTGGCGGTGAGTGATGCCGATGGCTTTTTTGCAGTGGCTGCCAAGGCCGAGGATACGTTGCGCGTGACTTATGTGGGCAAAGCCCCCTTTATTTATGTGGTAAAAAATAGCAGCGATTTCATTGCCATTGCGTTGGCCGAAGTCTTCTACTTTGGATTTACACGTGTTGGTGTCGCCCTCGGTAGAGTGGCAGCCCTTGGCCGCCGATGAATTAACCACCTTGGCCTTGCAGCGCGACGACAATACCTCGTTGTTGCCTGCCCTCAATCGGGTGCCTGGCTTGTTTGTGCATCAAGGAACGCGCGGTACGAGCCGCATTACCCTGCGGGGCATTGGTTCGCGCTCGCCCTACGGCACCACCAAAATTAGAGCTTATTATGGCGATATTCCCTTAACGGATGGCGAAGGAAATACCACGCTAGAGGATTTAGATTTGAACCAAGTGCAGTCGGCGCGGGTAATTCGGGGCCCGTGTCGGGCTTGTATGGCTCGGGTTTGGGCGGTGCGATTTTATTACAACCCAACATTAAAAGCGGTAGTGGTGGACAAGCGACCTTTAGTTATGGTGCGTACAATACTTCCCGCTCGGCCGTATCGCTTTATTACAAAGGATGGAATGCGCAGTTTAGTCATCTACATAGCGATGGCTACCGAGACAACAACCAATACGATCGCTACGCGGGGTCTATTACAGGGCGCTGGTTGGCCGATGAGGGAAAAACGACCATAGAAGTATTGGCCTTGGTGACGGATGTGAAAAGCCAAATTCCCAGTTCGCTCAATGCAGAGGATTATACCAATAACCCGACACAGGCGGCAGCCAATTGGGCCGCAGCAGCAGGCTATGAAGATTATACCAAAGGTATTTTTGGAGTCAGTATTGCCCGCAATTATTCGACCGCGATCAAACATACCACGACGTTGTTTGCCAATGTGTTTTCGCAAGAAGAGGCCGCGCCTTTTGCGTTTATGCTGTTGCAAAATTATGGGCTAGGGCTGCGCTCGCGTTTGCAGGGCAAAGGAGAAGTGCTAGCAAAAGTGGCGACTTGGCAGTTGGGAACCGAAATCTACCAAGAGTGGCGACGCTACAGCGAATACGAAAATTTATACACGCAAAATACACTTGGCACTATCAACGTAGACAACCGCCAACAACACGCGTATTACAACTTTTTTGGACAGGGAACGATGAAGCCTTTTGGGCGCTTGACACTGCTTTTGGGGGCCAATCTCCATATGGCGAATCGTCACCTGACCGATTATTACAAGGGGGATAGCCTTGACCAAAGCGGCAGTTATGCGCCTACGCCGATCTTTTCGCCGCGCTTTTCCGTACAGTACAGAGCCAATGATTACTTGAAAGTATTTGCCAATTTATCACACGGCTTTTCTATTCCTACCGCGACCGAATTGCAGTTGCCCGAAGGTGGTTTTAATCCCAACATTAAGCCTGAGCAAGGCACCAATATAGAATTAGGAGCGGAGGCTTCTTTGTTTCGGTTAATCCACTTAGAAGTGGTGGCGTACGGTTTATTTGTGCAAGATTTATTGGTTGCCCGACGAACGGCGCAAGATCGTTATCTCGGTGTTAATGCAGGCGAAACGCGGCATTTGGGAATCGAGGTGGATTTGTCCATCGAATTGCGGCCCAATATGGGCGCGTATGTGCATCCTTTTGTACAGTACAGTTGGTCGCACCATACGTTTGTCGATTTTGAAGAGCGAGGCGAGCGCTATGACGGCAACTTTTTGACAGGGGTGCCCCCACACGTTTTAACTGCGGGCGTGGATTATCGCTGCGCGTTGGTGCGTGGTTTGTCGACCGAAGCGGCTGACGTGTTGAGCTTGTCGGGTAATCTTAATGGGCGTTTGGTGGCTGGTATGCCGATTACAGACGATAATTCTGTGTACAGCGAGGGGTACTTCTTGTTGGGGGCGCGGTTGGGGCTTCATTATGTGCCCGTTTCGGGCAAGCGCTTGCAATTTCAGCTGTTTGGCGGTGTCGATAATTTGTTGAATACCGCTTACGCGGGTATGTTGTTGATTAATGCCAATGGGTTTGGAGGGGCTGCTCCGCGCTATTATTACCCCGGTTTGCCGCGCAATGCCTATGTGGGTTTGCAGGTGGATTTTTAAGGGGGGAGGGGGTGGAAGGTATCACCGATACGTCTTTACCCCGATGATCCGTTGAGACGTATCACCGATACGTCTTTACCCCGATGATCCGTTGAGACGTATCGGTGATACGTCTTTACCCCGATGATCCGTTGAGACGTATCGGTGATACGTCTTTACCCCGATGATCCGTTGAGACGTATCGGTGATACGTCTTTACCTTCGGGGAGGCGTTTTTGCAACGATCTACATAGTCGTTGTGTTATCTTCTAAGAAAACCGCTCTAAAGTTGATCTTTTACTTATCGTTACCAATAAAAACACAGCAACTATGCGAGTACTTTATTTTTTACTTTTACTGACGATTGTGGTCTTGGCTTCTGCTGCTTCTTGCAATTCTACCAAGGAGTCTTCAGAGAATGATACGTCTACGAGTGCCACTACGACGGTCACGAGCAACAATCCTGGCGGATTATCCCGCGTCCATCAAAAACTACCAAGCCCAAACAGGCACCGAGGTAGATTTGCCCGAACCTTTTGCCACCAAATCGGTGAGCAATAGCCCCCAAGTGGTGGGCTGGTCGGAGGGGCAAACGCCTAGAGCCCCCGAAGGCTTCAAAGTACAGGCGTACCAAACGGGCTTGGATTATCCGCGTTGGATACGGGTCTTGCCCAATGGCGACATTACGGTAACAGAGAGCAAAAAGAACCGCGTTATTTTATTGCGCGACACGGACAACGACGGCTTGGCCGACGAACGCCACACCTTAATTGATGGTCTAAATCGCCCGTTGGGCATGTTGTATTTGGACGGCTTGTTTTACATCGCCAATACCGACGGCGTGGTGCGGTATGCGTACAAATTGGGCAGCAACAAGATTACCAGCAAAGGCGAAAAAATTATGGATTTGCCCGCAGGCGGCTACAACCGCCACTGGACCCGCAACATTGAAACCAATGCCGACGGCTCCAAAATTTACGTCTCTGTTGGCTCGGCAACCAACCGCGACAAAGAAAACATCGACCGCCAAGATGCGCGCCGTTGTGCCATCATTGAGGCGAATCCCGATGGCTCAGAAATGAAAATTTTTGCTTCAGGAATGCGGAATCCCGTGGGCATGGCTTGGAATCCGATCACCAAAGAATTGTGGACGGCGGTGAACGAGCGGGATGAAATTGGAGATAACTTGCCGCCTGATTACTTGGCGAGTTTGTCCGAGGGCGATTTTTATGGCTACCCGTGGTTGTATTGGGGCAAGCGAACCGATCCTTATTACAAAGAACAAGTGCCACAAGAATTGAGCGACCGTTATGTGAATCCCGATTATGCGTTGGGCTCGCACACGGCTTCGTTGGGCTTGGCCTTTTGCAGCAGCAAAACTTTTCCCAAAAAATACCAAAATGGTGCCTTTGTCGGACAGCATGGCTCTTGGAATCGCTCCGAAATTTCGGGCTACCAAGTCTTATTTGTGCCTTTTGATGCCGCGGGCAAGCCTATGGAGGAACCTGAAGCGTTTTTGACGGGGTTTATTGATGATAATAAGCGGGTGTTTGGCCGTCCTGCTTGTGTACGGTTTCATCCTGATGGCTATTTGTTGGTAACGGATGATGCGTCCAATGTGATTTGGAAGGTTACGCCTTCTTAGGTTTTTTTGTTTTTGGAGCAGGGCGTAGTGTTTTTGCGGGGTACCCCAGAAACTAGACCAGTTGTAAGTTAAAAAAAAGGTTAACTTAGAAGTATGAAAAAGAGACAGTTTAGTGCCAAACCCCGAAGGGCTCATGAGCCAAAGGCGAACTAATTTAAGACGCGAGTCGTACTAGAAGCGTTGAAGGAACAAAGCATTGTTATCGGCTTTAGAGGACTCTTTTTCTTCCCATTTTTTTGATTCGGCTACATCGTGGGCATTTTTAACCTGTAGTGAGGCAGTAAGGAGCGGTTTGTAAAGCGGCTCCCCCATTTGGCTTTATACCACTTTTTAGTGGCTTATCGTCCAATGCAAAAAAACTACTTCCACGCCCACAATCTCTTGACTTGAACCTATTTATTGTTATAAATGGAACAAATTGTTTTATTTTTAAAAACAAAAACGATTTTACTTGACAAAAAAAGTAAGAATAGTATTTTTTTACCTGAGACTTTAGCTTTTCTCGTTAGAATTGTTTATATTTTGATAAATGATAAGCTTAACTAATTATTGTGTAAGCTGCTTTTTTCTAACCCATTACCAAGATTAAGCCGTCGCCCAATTTTATAACCTAAATTTATATAAAAATGAAAAACTTATTTATTATAGCTATTCTTTTTCTGTTGGCCGTAGCCTGCGAACAGAAAGAAGTATTGCCTCCCCAAAGCGATCCCGTATCACAGACACCACTGACCAAATCCGCCAACACCTGCTCAGAGGCCGACCAAACGTTTGTTGTCCAAACCGAGCAAGACTACCTCGATGTCATCAACTTAGTAGATTCTGATGATGTACTTGTTCTAGAAGCAGGGGTTGCCTGCCTTTATATAGATTTAGCTCCTTTTTGGTGGGACAACCCGAATAATGGCACGCAAGCCAAGTAAATTTGCAAAGGAAAAACAGGTATTGGGTTTGGACGCTGTGTCAAAGCCGCCGTGGATGCGGGCTGTCGGGTAACCGTTTGGAAAGACGAAAGTGGGGGCTACCACGCCGAGACAGGAACAGCTGGTTGCTAACAACTCCCCCCAGTTATTGTTATTATACAAAGTCCCAAGTTGCTGCCAGCAACTTGGGGCTTTTTTTTATTGGAAAGCAACAAGCGAAAGTATCGGCCAAAAGACTTTCTCACTACTTCTAATGTCTCTCACTCTTTCTAATAGCTCCTCAAAGTAGTTCTTTTTACCGCTTTTTAGGCGGTTATCATCTAGGGGGAAGCCTTTGATAAGATACTTTTGTAGGCGTTTGGTTGCCCAAATTCTAAACGGGGTGCCTCTAGGAGATTTTACCCGATAAACTCCCAGCGGCTATCCTACACACACGTTACTTCCGCTTCCGCACCCGCAAGGCATTAATCTCCTCCACCGTCAAGCCCCGTGATTTCTACAATCGCCTTCATCGGCATGTCGCGGCGTTTCAGCTCTTTGGCAATTTCTACTTTTTCTTTTCTCTTACCAACAGCAACCGATTCTTCGCGAATGCGCTCCACCAATTCAAAAGGCGGCACATACTTAATGCTTTCGGCCAGTGTATCCATCAAACCAATGTCCTTAAAACTCAGGTAGCTGCGTTCGGTAATAATCAAGTGGTCCAAAATGGGGAGACTAACAATGCGCCCCACCTGAATCATGCGATCGGTGGTATCTTTGTCGTCTTCGGAGGGTTTGAGCTCGCCGCTGGGGTGGTTGTGGCAGAGCATGATATGCACGGCGCGTTTTTGCAAGGCAAAGGAAAACACTTCCATGGGATTGACCAGCACTTGGTTGACGGTGCCCAACCCAATGAGTTCGACAAACAAGAGGCGCAAGTTATTGGCCAAGCCAATGATCCAAAAATGTTCTTTGTTCTGGTCGATCTTGTTTTCGCGCAACAAAATACTCTGCATGATTTTATAAATATCATCCGAGGTGAGAATTTTGATCTTTTCTTCTTCTGTGAGTTCGATGTTCATGCTTTTGCTGGTCTAACGGCTGCCATAAGAATACTAAAATTATAATTTTTATAGGACTTCTCCTAGTGTTGCGCCTTTCGACTTCGTTTAAGGCGCATCGAGCGGAGTCGAAATGCGCATCGAGCGAAGTCGAAAGGCGCTTGTTCGTTGCTTTTTGAAAGATTTAGGAGGGGTTTTAGTGGGCGTAAAGATGGGTTAATAGGCTTGAAAAGGGGGTTAAGGGCTTGTTTTTGGAAATAAGCAGTGGTTTGGGTGTTTTAAGGTGGTTTTTTGAAGGTTTTTTAGAAATTCTATTGGGTTGTTTTTCAGGGGTTTATTGTTGTTTTGGGGGCTTGTTTCAATTTTTTATGGAAAAAATTAACACAGGAATAGGAAGTGTGGGCTAAGGTTGCGGGACTATTAGAGGAGGAATATCCCCCCAATTTCTAAAAAAAGATGGGGGATATTCCTCCAATAACTTACTCGGCTAAGTGCCTTTCATAAGCGGCCTTAGAGAGTGGAAAGTCCTTGTCTACAATCAATACTTCTTCATACGTCAAGTTGTACAATTGGTAGACTAGTACGTCTATTTCTTGTTCTAGTTGGCTGGTGTCGGCGTTGGGGTCGGCTTGTTTTTGGGTTAGTAATTTTTTTACTTGGTTGGTTATTTTACTTTCTACAGCATCAGATACTAATTGAGGTATTGGAAAAGGATTGAGATAATTAGTTTTAAATGTACGTGCATCTCCTTGTAAAGTGTCGCCCGTTTGTATTAAGAACCACCAAAGTATCTTAGAGTTGGCAATAGCTAATAAATATTCATAGCTCTCTGTTACTTCTTCATTTTTAACCCAACTATATACTTTAGTATTATGACAAATACTATCGTTAATAGTTACATTAGGATGTTTGGAGCATATTTCCATAGAGGATAATCTTAGTTGGTCAAATTTTGTTAAATTATTCTCTCTACCATGAGCATACCAATTTTCTTTTTTACCAGCCTTACCACTTTCTCTAGCTTTAAAAATAGCCTCATTGGATTTTACGTAATTATAAGTTAGTGGAAAATCATTTTTAAGGCGTTTTAGAGATAAAGTTTTTGAAACACGTCCTTCAATATGGTAAGGGAAAAATACATAAAGACTTGTACTCAAGGTTTTATATCTATGAACGTCTTTACCTTTTAGAATTGGCTTAAAAAAAAACTTTTCAACTTCAAATGTTTTACCTAGTTTTTTGAATGCAAGGAAATAAGATAAATCTGTTTCTTTTACTAGCTCACCTATGTATAGGCTATCATTACTTGTTTGTAAACCAACAAAAAGGCTAACAACCTCTTCCAATTTTTTACTATCAGTATAAATTTTCTCAAAAACGTCAATAGCAATTTTATTATCTAAGAAAATCCATTGATTAGATCCATAATAATTGGACATTTTGACTAGTTGTTCATAAGCAATAAATCCATAGGAATCAGCTTGGTACATTTTTCTAACATAATCTTCCTTGAATTCAGCTTTATAACACCAAAATCCTTTATTAGCAGTAGGGCTAAAATCAATAATACAAGTGTAAGTGTCTGCTTCATCGAAGATCATATTCGCCCCAAAGTGAGTAACCTTATCAACATATTGGCCTTCTGTCAAGTAATCTCTAAAAATAGCAGTACTGGCAGAATTGAAAAATTTATGAGGTAGAATGTAAGAATTAGCAGCAGTAGAGTTAGAAATATCTACAGCCTTTTCCACAAAAATATTAGCTAAGTCATAAGAACCTTGAGCCACTTTATAAACTTCTTCATAGTGTTTCTTGGCGGCTGGTTGTGTTTTCTGAATAGCTTGAACCCTCATATAAGGAGGATTCCCAATCACCACATCAAAGCCCCTAAAAGCCCCTTTGTTATCCAACACTTCAGGAAACTCAAAACGCCACTCAAAAGCGTCTTGATAGAGCACATTGTCTAGGATTTCTTCTTTGGCGGCTTGTGCCTTCTCAAAGGCAGTTTTTAGCTTTTTGAGTACGTCCCTTTCCTTTTTGGGGATCTTGGTACCAAAGGCTTTGAGGTTGGTCAATTCTTGGTTTTTGAGGTCATATTTTCCCCGTGCCCCTGCCAATTTCTTTAAGAATTGCTTATCCAAGGTATCTTTGAAGGCTCCCTTGATGGTGTCTATAATGGCTTGTATTTCTCTTTTTCTGTTCTTATCATTGGTATTCTTATACTCCTTGACCGCGTTTTTGTAGTCTTTGAGCGAATAGGGATTGGTTTTGCTTTTGAAGGCACTTTTGAGGTCGTCCTCCAACTCAAAACGACTAATCAACGAGTTGCCACACTTGATGTTGATATCAATATTGGGCAAGGTTTGGAGGACATTATCTTGGTTGTAATAGGCATTTTTGAGCAGCTCAATCCATAAGCGCAGTCGACAGATTTTAACAGAATTGGGGTTAATGTCTACGGCAAACAAGCAATTTTCAATGAGAGTTTGTTTCTCGTGAAATAGGGCTTTTTGTATGGAATGGGTTCTAGCTACACTGGGGTTATAGGTAAAGAAATCTCCGTTTTCATCTTCTAGAACGAGTTCATCATTTTCTAAGGTAATGAACGTATATAGGCGTTCCCCTTGGGCATCACACAAGATATTTAAGTCACTCTTAATGGCGATTAACTCATTGAGGCAACTGACCAAGAAGTGACCCGACCCAACAGCAGGATCACAAATTTTGAGTTTATTGATGACGGTATTCGCTTCTAAGCGCGCCTTTTTGCGCTCTTTTCCTTGTTCCTTGATGTGGTCTATCAAATCCTCTTTTAAGTCCTCAAAATCGGTGCAAGTCCATTTATAGTGGGCATTCATTTTTTGTACCACCGCCCGTCTTAGCGTTTCTCGGCTCATGTACATGGTGATGTAAGAAGGGGTATAAAAGGAACCGTCCTTGTAGCCGTTGATTTTCTCAAAGATAAGCCCTAATACAGACGCATTAATCAAGGCTTTGCTTTGTTCGCCCTCCTCCACTTCGTTTTTGTTATCCGTACTAAAGTCGTAGGCTTCTAGGAACTCGAACAAATAGGCTAAGGTATCTTTAGACCCTGTGAGGCGTTTGTTGTTGCCGTCTTTGAGTACAGTTTTGGAATAGAGCTGCATTGTTTTATCCTTGACGTTAGAGAGCTGCATGACGTCCCGTTCCAATTCATTGGGTTCAAACAAAGAGCTATTGAGGTAGGGAATGTATTGATAATTGTCTTGAAGATGTTCATACCTTTCACTCCTTTTTTTTGCTAGCGCTAAAAAGAATAAGTCCTCTAGATCATCAAAGCCCTTAATAAAATCCTGGTGTAGGAATCTGTAGTTTTTATTCCCGCCATGATAGTCCAGTAGTTGAGATTCTAAGAGCTTAATAAACAACACTCGATTAATCCAAGTAAGACAAAGTTCTAACCCAACACTAAAGAGCTGTTCTTCTTTGGTGCTACCATGACTTCTAAGGTCGGGAGTTTTACGTAAGTAATCCTTGGATTCCAACGTAAAAATAGTAGACTCCAATAGAGACCCATAGTCCCGTTTGCCTTTGGGCAGTCGCTGAATGACTTTTTTACCTTTCTCTTTGACTTCCTCCAGACCGATGAGATGCAGCAATTCTTCATAAAAAACCTTGTTGAGTTGGTTGCTGTCGTTCCCAAAGGCTTTGTTGAGTAGATGGGTAGAGGAGAGGGTTTTGTAGAGAGACACTAGCTTGTTGTCTTTCTTATTGTCTAGGTCTAAGTAGGGAGTATAGTCTTGCACATTGAAGTACACATAATCCAACGCATCCCCGACTTGTTCTAGGTACTTTTTAGCTATTTCTTGATAGAACAATTCGTTCTTAGTACTGTCTTTTTCTCCATCCCTAAAGGCTTTGTACTCCTTTTGCAGCGCCGCATTTTTATAAAAATGGGTATAGAAGTCTTCCCCCTTAAACAAGTACCACTCATAGCCATTGGTCGCAATCAGGTGCTTGATGTTGTTGTTCTGCTTGTCTACTCTTTCTTGGAGGTAATACAATAGGAGTTCATGCAGCGCCTTTTTGTTGATGTTATTGGCCGTGGGGAACTCGCTGGTATTGCTGGGGCGCTTAACCTCTATCAAAACGCTTATATGGCTGTTGGCATCCTGTCCCGAATAAATCGCTAAATCGATGCGTTCTTTGGTGTTAATGAGGTGGTCTTGGTACAGGGAGTTCTTTAAGAAATCGGCAATGTATTTTTTAAAGTTTTCTTCGTGTTCCTTGTTTTCTTCTGCTATGGAAATATTGTTCAAGCAAGCAGCCAAACCCGTCTTGAAGTGGTTAATGTCCTTTCTTAGGGGCTTGAATTTTCTTAGGGCTTGGCTTAGGGCTTTAGGGAGCTTGGTAATACTCATGTGTTGGTGTTGTCAGTTGGTCGGTAATCTAATTGCTTGGCAGAAAACTAAGTGTTTTCCACAAAATACAATAATATTTTAATTGTGGGAGCAGGAAATCTAAGAGAAGGGGGGAGCGCAGCAGTACTTGCTCCGTAGGTTATTTTATGGTAACCAATGAAATTGGTTCAGGTATTCGGCGGTAAGGGGATTAATCTCTTCTACTGTATATGCTGCAATATCGACCGTTGGAGTCCGACCTGTCCAAGTCAGCGTAAAATAACTAGTGCTAGAAAGAGCTTCTTTAGATACAAAAGTCATTTTATTTGGAGCATCTTTATCCGTACATATAAAAGCAAAATACTCGTAGTCAAAATTAGACAAGATATTGGTAATATCTCCTTGATACGTTGTTATCCAATTGTCGTAGTTGGCCTTATAGTCTTTATAGAATTTTTTTAGTCTATACTTATTGATATACTGACTGAAAATTGAAATAGTTGGATGATTGCGGAATGGTCTAGAGGATAATATTGCTGCTCTGCCTTCTCTTATTATAAGTCCAATGAAATAAGGGGATATAAATAATAAATTAGGATCTTTTAGTTCAGGTGTAGCAGTAGTCCTCATCTTTATATCAATTATCCCCAAATCCTTTTGCCAGAAGAAGCCATCTCTACTTAAGTAAGCACCGCAGAAAAATCCCCCAACACTTTGTTCTAATAAGTTGGCTCTTAAAATTACAACTTGGATAAAAGTATTAGTCATCAAAAGCTTTCTATCAGGAGAGTTATTTTCTGTAGAATTAACCAATATGTCTATATTTGTTGATGAAACCAGATTCAAGAGTGCATTTTTTCTCAAATTCCCTAGTAGTATTGGATCATAAGGGGAATGAGTTTTGATTTTGCTTTTTTCACAAAGATTGAAGGATAATAACACACTAGAGTTACTGTCAAAATATCCTATTACCATTTGGAAATCAGATCCAAAAATATCCGCAGCATTCTTTATTTTTTGCGCTACGTTATGTTTGGTCAACTCTTCATCTTCTTCTAAGTCATTTATTACATCAAGAGCAATATCTCCTTTACCAGCATAACCAATGATGAATCTATTACCAATGTGATGGATTTTTATTACGGACTCTTCAACCATCTTTCCTTTTGAAAGTTGTAATGTTTCTCCAAAGGTAGTAGTGAGCGTTCCTCGTGACCTTATGTTACGGAGATATTCCTCAGATACGTTCTCTCTAGTTACGGCTGAGTCACCACTGATATAAACATTGGATTTATCATGCCAAGCTAAAATTAAGGTCATATGTTTTATTTTTTAAGTTGCTGTAAATTCCACAAAACCTGCCTCTTTACATAGTTTCTCCTTAATACGTTTCTGAGGACTGTGTAAATGGAATAAATGTACATTATTTATATTGAAAAGCCTATATTTAGAAGGTGTTTTAGGAAGAGCAATGACTTTTAAACCAGCTAGCGCTAGGTATTTATCAGGAAATAAAAAAACAGCGATACCCTCAGGTGACGCTGTTTTAAGAAATAGTTTTTGTGCTACTTACTCGCGCAAGTACTTGTAAATGCCTGCTGTTGTCATAGACGCTGCCATGATAATAAGTAGGATAAGAAACACATTCGTGACTTTCTCGGCGTGTTTGCCCGTAAAAACGGCAGTAGCGCCTTTGGTTGGATGTAATCCCAATTTAACTAAATCATTCATTATTATAAAATTTTTTATTAGAAAAAAACAGCTGACGGTTTATTGCCCCTGTAAAATATTTTACAAAGTACTGCCTTATTGGGCATAATTCCTAGGGAATTAAACAACACACTCCAAAAAGTACCCGAATTTGGAAAGAAAGGGCGGAAATATGAACAACTTTTTTTGGAAGTGTCTGAAAAACGCTTGAAAACTAGCAGACCTATGTTCGAGGAGGAAAGGAAACAATAGGCCAAGGAGCGGCGATTTGCTCCAATCATCGAACGCATCAACGAAGTCTTTGGTATTGAGTTGACCGAAGAAGATAAGGTAGACCTGCAACAAGTCGCCCAGCGCTTAAAACAAAACGAAGAACTGTCTTTAATTATGAAAGGCGACAATTCGGAAAGTGATAAAATGGAGTTCTACGAGAAACTACTCAAAGAGGAATTTACCGAATACTACGCTAATAGACTAGAATTTTATAAAAAGGTGACGGATGCAAAGATTTATCCGATGGTTTTTGAAGGGCTGTTTCGGGAGTTTAGTCGGTTTTTTTATGCGCAGTAGGGGGGATGTTGTCTAGGGTAGAAACATCAAATTGTCTAACAAATAAACAAGGGTGCTAAACAGCCGTTTAGCACCCTTGTTACCTAGAATAGGTTACTTATTTTGTGTAAGTAGCCGTGCAGTTTTGTACAAAAGCACCATTTAATGATTCCAACGTATAGTTGAGGGATACGGTATTGGAGTTAATTAAAATTCCTGAACCACTAACCGCGATCGCTGAACCAGAGAACGACGTCGATCTACCAGTCATTTGTAGAGGAATCTCAAAACTATTAGAAGACTCCATAACGGCATATATATTAATATAATCACTGGAAAGATCGTACAGCAACAGCATATTGTCCTCTGTAGGGTGTTTGGCAATGCTGCTACTGAAAGCATCCGTTCCTCCATTATAAGTTTCGGAGACATTCCAGATACCTGTAAAAGCAGCTCTAGCGACTACTAAGTCAGAAGGGACACAGGCTCCGTCTTCACATTTCTCATGGATGCCACACAAGTTGTTTTCACAAACATCATTGTTGCAAGAAGATAGGGCCAAGCCTGTTAATAGGGCGCAGAATAAAATTAGTTTTCTCATTTTTTAGATGTTAAAGGTTACTACGAATAGAGTTTAAGGAAAAAAGCTGAGTACAGGACAAAAAAAATAAAAGTTAATAGGATAGTAAAAAAAGCGTGCATCGAGTCTTTTTTTGTTGGGTGCAATTGCGCCCAACAAAAAAAGGAATCCTTTACTAAAAAAAAGTTTTGTCCTGTACTAAGGGAAAAAAGAGTGATTAGGGCAAAAAAACATTGGTAAAGATGTCATTCTAATAAGTAAAAAACAAAATATCCGTACCAGCAAGCTCAAAGCTAATAAATTAACAAACTTAATCAAGCAAGAAGAAAGATTTATTTTAGAGGTATTTTCTAGGAAAGTATTCGATAAAAAGAGAAGGTATGCGCTACAAGGTAAAATTAAACGGTTGATTTTATCAGAGGATAGGTTTCTCCCCCTTACTTCCCAATACAAAACCGCGAAAAAATATTCCCCAACAAATCATCCGTCGAAATTTCCCCTGTAATTTCCCCCAACGAATTCAGCGCGTGGCGAATGTCCATGGCTAAGAAATCGCCTGTAATACCTGCGTCCAAGCCTAGCAACACCGAATCCAAGGATTCGAGGGCGCTGCGGAGGGCGGCGTAGTGGCGGGAGTTGGAAACGATGCTTTGATCGTTGTTGAGTTGACTCAGGGAAACGAGGTCGGAGAGGGCGGCTTCTAGAGCGTCTAGGCCTGTTTGGTTGGCGGCAGAGAGGCGTAGAATGGTTTGGGTGGCTTCTAGGTGGGCTTGGATGGCCAGTTCTTCGGGGAGTTGGGTGATCGGGTCGGGGACTAGGTCGGCTTTGTTGGCGACTAGGAGCACTTGTAAATCTTCTTTTTGGAGTTGTTGTAAGTCGGCTTGGACGGCACTGGGGGGCAGTTGGGCGCTGTCGTAAACGTAGAGGAGGATGGCCGATTTGGCGACTTGCTCCAAGGTTTTTTGTACGCCGATGGCTTCGATTTGATCGGTCGCTTCGCGGATGCCAGCCGTGTCGATGAGGCGAAACGAAACGCCTTTGATGTTTAAGAGGGCTTCGATGGTGTCGCGCGTGGTGCCTGCAATGTCCGAGACAATGGCGCGTTCTTCTTTTAAAAGGGCATTGAGGAGCGTGGATTTACCTGCGTTGGGGCGGCCTGCCAAGACGGTGGTGACGCCGTGCTTGATGACATTGCCCAATTGAAACGAATCCAATAGGCGCTTGATGAGCGTGGTTATTTTTTCGACGAGGCCTTGCAGCTGCTCGCGGTTGGCAAACTCCACGTCTTCCTCTCCAAAATCCAATTCTAACTCAATCATGGATGCAAAGTGTAATAATTCTTCTCGGAGTTGTTGAATCTGCTCGGAAAAACCGCCGCGCATTTGCCGTAAGGCCAATTGGTGAGCGGCTTCGGATTCGGCGGCAATGAGGTCGGCGACGGCCTCGGCTTGGGACAAATCGAGTTGACCGTTGAGGAAGGCGCGTAGCGTGAATTCGCCTTCGCGGGCAAGGCGTGCCCCTTGGCGAATGAACAGCTCTATCAATTGCTGCTGAATGTAGCGCGAGCCGTGGCAAGAGACTTCGACGACGTTTTCTCTAGTGTAAGAATTGGGGGCTTTGAAAACCGACACCAAGGCTTGATCGACAATTTTGTTTTGCTCGTCGCGCAAATAGCCCAAGTGGATGGTGTGCGAATCGACGGCCAATAAATCCTTGGTGCGAAAGCGCGCGTTGACAATGTCTAAGGCCTTTGACCCTGATAGGCGGACGATGCCAATAGCACCCGCCCCCGCAGGGGTGG
The DNA here is from genome assembly GCA_963837355.1 of uncultured Saprospiraceae bacterium. Classification (GTDB taxonomy): domain Bacteria; phylum Bacteroidota; class Bacteroidia; order Chitinophagales; family Saprospiraceae; genus Aureispira. Next base: position 672,260 of record CAWIMY010000007.1, read on the forward strand.
CCAGAGCAACAATGGTATCTTGTAAATCAACAAACTGGTAGGCCATTTGGAAAAGGGAATTTGGTGTGGAAAAACGAGGCGGTTAGGCCATTCCATTCTACATAAGTGGCGATGAGCTTTTCTATTCTAATTTGCACCCACGCTTCTTGTTGCTGCCCGTCGGCAGTGGTATACAACACCCGCCGATACACGGTTTCATGGACTTGATACCCTAAGTTTTGGTACAAGTTATCTCCTTGATCGTCGTAGTACTCATCTTGAAAAGGGCCTGATTGTGACGGCCGTTCTACACGCACCAACGTGCCTTGGCGCTCCTTTAGAAAGCGTTGAATAACGGCATCAATTAACGCGTTCTTTTTGCCGTTTCTACGCAAGGAGTAAAACCCCAACACGGCGATAATACCCAGTACAATAAATGCAATTTCCATAGTTGTTTGCTAGGCGCGGTGACGCGCCGTTGAGAAAGTAGTTTAGAGGGGTTTTATACTTTGGAGGATCTGGTCCAAACTAGCGCGGTGTTCTTTCAGTGCCGTTTCGTAGCCCAATCCGACCACCAATAACACTTGGTTGGGGCGTTCGATTAAAAACAAACCCATCTGAATGGGTTTTCCATCGAGTTGCCCCTGCACTTCGGCTCCCACACCCAGCAAGCCATTGAGCTCGATCAAATCGGGCGGGCTGCTCCATTGGGGAGCGTGTACTTGCTCGGCTACGATGCTTTCCAACTCTTGCAATGCCGCTTCCATTTGTGTATCTTCCAACAACGTAAAGGTGACGGATAAACCACTGGCGCTATGTTGCAAGCGTACGACTTGTTCTTCTGTTTCTAGTTGCCAATTGTCGGGATACCAAAAGCCAACTTTGGCAGCTTGGTGCATAAACCACTGGCGTTCTACTTGGGCTTGTGTCTGGGACGTGCCCCATAAAAAGAACAACGCGAGGCTACAAAAAAAAGTTCTCATATAGAAGTTGGTTATGGATCAAACAAAAATAGCCACTAAAGGCACAAAGGTACAAAAAAGTGCTTGTTTGTGTGCCTGTTTTGTGGGCTTTCCTAAAGTGGGAGCAGTGTAGTTGTATGGTTTCCAATTTTGTGCCATAAGTGGAAGGGGGAGCAACGCGGCTTTTGACAAAGAACAAGGGCTTGTTCTAGGGGGTGGGTGGGTGTTTGCGCGGTTGGTGTGTTGGGCGCAATTGCAATTGCGCCCAACACACCAACCGCGCAATTGCGCCCAACGATGGCGTTGCAAATGCATTTACGCCCAACGATGGCAATTGCGCCCAACGATGGCGTTGCAATTGCGTTTACGCCCAACGATGGCAATTGCGCCCAACGATGGCAATTACGTCCAACAATTGCGCCCAACAAAAGAAGAGCGGCTCTTCTAATGATTGACATCAAAATGCCCATAAAACTGCGTAGTTTGATGGTCGGGCGCGGTCGCTTTCTTCTTGGCGCGTACTTCTAGGTGCCACGGTGTATTTTCCAAGCCTTGGACGCTGTCGGTCAAGTCCTCGACGGCCTCAAAGCCCATCGCTTCTAGGATGTCGCGGAGCAATTCAAAATAGTAGCCAAATTTGTGGACATCATAGGCATCTTGTTGCCAACCAAAGAGACTTCCGAAGCCCCAATAGCGCGCGTTTTGCCCTGAGGGTTTGGTATAAAACGACTCGTGGCTGCCTTCCAAAATTTGTTTCAAATGCCAGAGTAAATTGGGACAAATGATATAAATTTCGCCGCCAATTTTCAACACGCGGTTCCATTCTTCCAAGACTTTTAAAAACTCTTTGAGGGTAAAATGCTCCGCTACGTGCCTAGAATAGACCTCGTCCACACTTTCGGACTCAAATGGCAAAGCATCTGCTGCGCAGACATAGTCAATTTCGGGGAGGTCTCGAATGTCGCAGGTGTGGTACCCTACTCTAGGCTTTTTGCCGCCTCCAATTTCTAATTTCATGTTGTGGGGTAAAAGTTAGTAAAATACAATTAGTGGGCGGTTTCTGCCGCGCGCTTCAAATCTGCTGTAAATTGCTCAAAGTTGGCTTCGAAAGACGGGATTTTATTAGCCCATAAAGGGAAAAATAATTCGCCGATTTTCGCTGATAGCCGCAATAAGGTAGTCAAGCAAGAATGGGAAGATAGTTGTTTTTGAGGAGAGCCGTATAAAAAAACCTTACTGCTTCTTGCTCGCCTCTCGATAGGTCTGAAACAGCTTGCGTAAATCTTGTTGTTTCTTCTCCGAAAGGGGCAGGGCTACCGTTTTGTATTGAGGGATTTTGTAGGCGAGAACCGTATCTAAAACAATGTTAATGTCTCTGCCATAGGAATTAGCCCAATCTTGTTTGTTGTAAATCGTTAATTCTTCGTTTTCTTGAACGAGGTAAGAACTCGCTTCAGCCTGTACGCTTTCTTCTCCAAATAAATAGGCCAACTCTAATACCTCTGTAATTAAGTTTTTATGATTTAGGACGAACAACTGTACGCTATAGTACCCGTTTCTATTGGGCTGAAAACGCACAATTTGACCATAAGAAGTCTCCGATAAGCGATACGCGCCCAAATCAATGGCGGTATACTCAAAGTACGTGGTATCAAATTCTAAACGGTGGTTGCTTTGGTGTGCTTTTCGAAGGTACAACTGGGTCAAAGAGTCGGAGAAGACGGTTTCTTTGGCAGGCTCCCAATCAATAAAGACGGCTGCATAAAAGGTATCTATAACAGGCAAGCGGCTTATGTCTACACTACTTTTGTTAGTATAGCAGCCGAAGCAGCAGCAGAGCAAACTACCTGTGCTAATAATCAGGAGTATAATTTTTGGCATTTTTACCCGTTATTTTGGTGAATAATTCATCCATGTTGACGTACTGAATTTTAGTATCGTTCCTAGCGGCATACGCTTCCATGACACGTTTGTCTTCTAACACCTCATTGATATGTACATCCGACGTATCATGTGCTAAGATGACCATAGAACGGGTTTCACCAGCTTTCATTCCCTGTACTAGTTTTTCGAAATGGCCAGCTTTTTTAGCATGGTACGCATCTCGACTAGATTCATAAGTTACATGACTCGTAGCGGTGTCCGTCATGGATTTATCCCCAGAAGAAGTTGCCTGCCAGCTTTCTGCTGCAATGGTATCAGGTTTTGCTGTACCCGACCATAAGAGCAAGCTCATAGATTCAAGTTCCTGCTTAAAATAAGTATAGTCCTTGACAATTTTATTGTATTGCCAGGCTGTTCCGCCTACGTTGCTTAAACTACTATATGGTAGTCCATCCAATACACCATTGCGCACCACGCGAGTATCCGTAAAGCCAAAATGCTTGGCATAACTAGCCAACTGCGAGGCCAAACCACCGGGCAAGCGTACAAATTTAGGCGTAAGCCCTGCATTGTTGAGTTCACTTTTAAAACTGCGTAGTTCGGACATGGCTAATTCGATGGAAGCATAGGCTTTGTACTTGGCACCTACCGTAGCAGGAAACCATAAAATATGATCAATGTCTTTGTGCTGGGCATGGATGCCAACGGTTCCGCCATTTTTCTGAAATTCTAGATAACGCGCCACATTAGCTGCCCAACCATCGCCCCGCAACATATTGGATTTGACGATAAACCAAGTACCGTGGTCAAGGTTAATTTTTCCTTTTAATACATCGGTATTCTTAACAGGGCCATCATCAAATGTCCAAGAAACCAGCACCAATTTGCTGCCATTGGGATTCCCTGCAAAATCATCACTAGAGGCTACTGTACCAGTTGTGTTAGTAGTAGAGCCATTTTGCTGCGCTCCCGCAAGCGTGCCTTTCGGCAAACAGATAATCGCCCCTTTAGACATTTGTTCAGGAATCAAATGCGGATTCAACGCTACTAAGTCGCCATAATTGAGCTTGAAATGCACCGAGACTTTCCAGAGATTCGCAAAATCGTAGTCGATTAAATAGCGAAACGAATCGCAGTCCTTGCAAGGATTGTTGCCGCCCATGCCTGCTTCATAAGCTTGGGTACAGCGTTGGAGCAGTTGTTTGATGTGCAGCAATTCTGCTTTAAAGTGTTGGTATAGCCCTGCATCGGCTTTAGTCGTGTTCAAAATCCCTTCATAGCGGTCTTTGATGGCTAGGATGTCTACTTTCAACTGCTGTAATTGTATCTTATTCATGGTCTAGTTTGTTAACAGTAAATGGAGAAGCGGTTGCGAATCAACTAAAATAGGTAAAAAATAGTATTTTTTCTAAGCCCTTTGAAAATAATCTAAGAGGCCTCGGCTTGCAAGATAAGCAGTAGTTCTTGAAAGGAGGTCTCGGCGATACCTTGGGCGCCCATTTGGTACTCGGTATATTCCTCAGCGAAGGCTTCTTGAAAAGCGGTGATTTCCTCGGCTAGCGCTTGCCCTTGGCGGTACCACTCCAAAGCCGTTGTGGGCTGTCCTTGTAAGAGCCAAGCGTGGCCCAGTTGCCTTGCAGTAGTCGCTTGTGCCTTCTTTTTCCAAGCCGTGGCGTAGTGCTGCTGTGCGGATGCAGGGCGGTGTTGCAACAAGCACAAGTCCCCCAAACTCGTATGCGGATAGCCATAATCGGGCGCGCTTGCTAGCGCTTGTTCAAAGCAGTGAAAGGCTTGTTCTAGCAGCCCTTTCTCTTTGTAAGCAAACCCCAACTTTCCTAAGGCTTGGTAGTAGGTCGGCTCCAACACCACTGCCCGTTGCAACAGCTGGATGGCTGCCTCCCAATTTTCGCCGTCTAAATAAAATACACTTACTAAGTTCATATCCCTAGCTTCCGTTAGTGGGATGTTGCGCAACTGTGCCTCTACTTCAAGCGCCTTTTTTTTCTCCCCCAACTGTTGGTACGCCCGTCCCAAATGCACCAAGGCAAACAACTCCCTAGGCTGAATAGACAAGGCTTTCTGGAAATAGATAATCGCTTGTTGGTAGTCCTTTTTTTTGGCGTGCACTATGCCTAGAAGCGTGTAAGCATCCCCATAATAGGGAAAAGTTGCCAAGAGGCGCTCGCAAGAAGCAATGGTTTTTTTGTAGGCTCTTTTTCGGTAAGCCATAAGGGCTAAGTGGTAGATAGCATCTCCGTCGGCTTCCTCTACCGCGCTTGCTTTTTCATAATAAAGAATAGCTTGGGCTTCGTTTCCTTGACGGGCATAAACGTTCGCTAGGTTGTAAAGTGTGTCATAGTCTTCTGGCTCCGCCACTAAAGCCTGTTGGTAAAAATCGCTTGCCGCTTCTAGGTTTTCCAACTCGTCATAAAGAAAGCCTATCCGAAAGAGGGCATCACTACAAGTTGGCTTGCTGTTCAAAAGTTGTTTAAAGCAAGCAATGGCTTGTTCCTCCGCTCCCCATTGATCATAAATCACGCCCATGTTGTGCCACGCATCGGCATAATTAGGCGCCAAGGCCACTGTTTTTTGATAATGTTGGATGGCCGCTTCATAGTCTTCTAAATAGGTATGCGCGACACCCAAATTATACCACGCATTTCCACAGGTCGGCTCCAAGTCCCGCAGCCGCTCAAACGCCGCCAAAGAGCGCACGTAATCTCCCTGCTCTTGATAGGCAAAGGCTAGGCGCTCTTGGGCGGCGGCATCTGCTGGATGAGCGCGCAGCAAGGCTTGATAAAAGAAGATCAGGGCTTCTGGGCTGGCGGTTTTTTCGTTAGGGGGCTTCAATGGGGGAGGTTATCTTTTAAGGAAATAATTAACGCTTGGTAAGCCTCTATGGTAATGCCTTGCGTGTCCATGTTTAGGTCGGTATAGTCGCTTTGCAAGCCTTGCCAGAAGATGCTGAGGTCTTCCCAGAGGGGAATGCTTTTTTGGTACCAAGCGAGGGCTTGGGTGCGGTTGTTTTGTAGGAGGTGTAGGTGGCCTAGATTCATGGCGGCATGACTATGTGTTTCCTTGGAGAGTTGCCACGTTTTTTGGAGCTGTTTTTCTGCCTGTGGGAGGTTGGTTTGTAGGAGATAGCTCCACGCTAGGTTGTTGAAGGCCTCGTGTTTGTCAGGCTTTAAATCAATAGCTTTTTTATAGGCGCTGATGGCGTTGTCGAGTTCCCCTTTGTTATTATAGGCGTTTCCCAAGTTATAGAAGGCTTCGTGATAATCAGGGTTTAATGCAATAGCTTTTTTATAGGCGCTGATGGCGTTATCGAACTCTCCTTTGTTACCATAGGCGTTTCCCAAGTTATAGAAGGCTTCGTGATAATCAGGGTTTAATGCAATAGCTTTTTTATAGGCGCTGATGGCGTTGTCGAACTCTCCTTTGTTATCATAGGCGATTCCCAAGTTATAGAAGGCTTGGTGGTCATCAGGGTTTAATGCAATAGCTTTTTTATAGGCGCTGATGGCGTTGTCGAGTTCCCCTTTGTTACCGTAGACGATTCCCAAGTTATTGAAGGCCTCGTGAAAGTCAGGATTTATAGCGATGGCTTTTTTATAGGCGTTGATGGCGTTGTCGAGTTCCCCTTTGTCATTATAGGTGCTTCCCAAGTTATTGAAAGCTTGGTGGTCATCAGGGTTTAATTCAATAGCTTTTTTATAGGCGCTGATGGCGTTGTCGAACTCTCCTTTGTTACGATAGGCGATTCCCAAGTTATAGAAGGCTTCGTGTTTGTCAGGCTTTAATTCAATAGCTTTTAAAAAGGCGCTGATGGCGTTGTCGAAATCTCCTTTGTTACCATAGGCGCTTCCCAAGTTATTGAAAGCTTGGTGGTCATCAGGCTTTAATTCAATAGCTTTTAAAAAGGCGCTGATGGCGTTGTCGAACTCTCCTTTGTTACCATAGGCGCTTCCCAAGTTATTGAAAGCTTGGTGGTCATCAGGCTTTAATTCAATAGCTTTTTTATAGGCGCTGATGGCGTTGTCGAACTCTCCTTTGTTACGATAGGCGATTCCCAAGTTATTGAAAGCTTGGTGGTCATCAGGGTTTAATTCAATAGCTTTTTTATAGGCGCTGATGGCGTTGTCGAACTCTCCTTTGTTACGATAGGCGATTCCCAAGTTATTGAAAGCTTGGTGGTCATCAGGCTTTAATTCAATAGCTTTTTTATAGGCCTTGATGGCGTTGTCGAACTCTCCTTTGTTACGATAGGCGATTCCCAAGTTATTGAAAGCTTGGTGGTCATCAGGCTTTAATTCAATAGCTTTTTTATAGGCGCTGATGGCGTTGTCGAACTCTCCTTTGTTACGATAGGCGATTCCCAAGTTATAGAAGGCTTCGTGATAATCAGGGTTTAATGCAATAGCTTTTTTATAGGCGCTGATGGCGTTGTCGAACTCTCCTTTGTTACGATAGGCGATTCCCAAGTTATAGAAGGCTTCGTGATAATCAGGGTTTAATGCAATAGCTTTTTTATAGGCGTTGATGGCGTTGTCGAACTCTCCTTTGTCATCATAGGCGATTCCCAAGTTATTGAAAGCTTGGTGGTAATCAGGCTTTAATCCAATAGCTTTTTTATAGGCGCTGATGGCGTTGTCGAACTCTCCTTTGTTACGATAGGCGATTCCCAAGTTATAGAAGGCTTCGTGATAATCAGGGTTTAATGCAATAGCTTTTTTATAGGCGCTGATGGCGTTGTCGAACTCTCCTTTGTCATCATAGGCGTTTCCCAAGTTGATAGAAGGCCTTGTGTTAGTCAGGTTTTATAGCGATAGCTTTTTGATAGGCGTTGATGGCGTTGTCGAGTTCCCCTTTGCTTTTATAGGCGATTCCCAAGTTGTAGAAGGCCTCATGGTAGTCAGGATTTATAGTAATAGCATTTTGATAGGCGTTGATGGCGTTGTCGAGTTCTAATTCATAGCAACCTTGTAGGAAGTAAAAAATACTTCGTTCTATCTTATTCTCCAACCAATTACTTTTATTAATCCATTGCGCCATTTTTAGAATCTCAGGATGATGCACAGCGTCAGCTTCGTTCAAAAGACCATAAACTCCTTTGGATAACACTATCGCCCAACCCTTCTCTGGTTGTAATAGTGTTTCTACCTGTTCTAACATAGCTGAAAGAGGCAACGCATCTTCAAATTTAGAGAACCAAAATATACTGACAAAATCCCGAATAAATGCAGGCAACTGCTGTTTGTAATGCTCACATAGACGATGAAAATGATACTCTAGGCGCAAGTCGCGCCACTCTTTATCTCGTACCCACTCTTCTCGGCTATCTGTCGTTTGTAAGCGCTCCGCGCGCTGCTGGTACCAAGTAGCCAAGCTACTGTGTAGGTGCTCCCATTCTTTGACCGAAACCTCTCGCTGGTGGCGGCGCATTAAGTTTTTTACGACGGGGTGATAGGTCCAGTGGTTGCCTCTTTTCTGTACAAAAGGCCGCTTCCGCAACCATTCAAAATAGGCCTTAGCTTGTCCTTTGTTTTCTTCTGGTAACAGCCGTTCAATAACATCTTGGGTCAGTTGATTGGGCAGCGCGGCTTGCAAGGCTAGATGTCGTTCAATGGGATCAGTTAAATGTCGCAGAAAGCGCTCTACTACTTGCTCGTTGGGCGCGCCCAACTCACCGCTGTCTGTTTCTGCCAACAGCGCGAGGTAAACAGGGAGGCAGTCCGACAGCGTTAAAATAGCAGCGATAACCGCCGAATCCGTAAAGCCGTTGTTTTGTAAGTAATGGGTAGCTTCTTCCTTCGAAAAAGGCGCTAAAGGCAGCTTTTCTATTTCCTCCTCCAACTCCCCCCATTGGGGGGAATCTAACGGACTTTGTCCTGCTATGACCAAGTAGAAGGCATCAATTTCTCCATAGGAATCCTTTAGCAACCGATGCAACCAAGTAGTCCAAGTTGGGGGCGCGGCCTCGTACGTGTCGATAAACAAGACTAAATTTTTTTTATCCGTTACTTTATTCATGCCTTCTATCCAGAAGGGGGTTAGTATTTTGACAGGGTTGAGCACCAAGGCTAACGTGTCTTTATTGCTTATTTTTTTTATAGCAAAGTCGGCTAATTCTCCTCCTACTTCTGCTAGGGCATCAACGGGGATGTAGCTACCAAAAGGGGTCATCTCTTGGCCTATTTTTCCCACTGCTTTTAGGCCCGAAGTCATTAACTTTCCCGCTATTCCTTTGGGGCGATCGGGGTCAGCGTCCAGTTTCCCTTTTTCCTGCAAATAGTCCTTGTAGTACTTGTCAAAATTTTTAAACAATGTCCGCTTTTCATCGACTTGTTGAATGAGGTGATTCATCAGGTCTAAGGGATTGTTCAAATCCGTATCCTCGGCATCCGCCCAGACGGTCAATAGATTTTGTGTCTTACTGATGGCTTCATAGCGCCTTAATAGGGTTGTTTTGCCTACTCCACTTTGTCCATAGGCATTGAACAGCAGCGCCCCTTGGTCGTCGGCTAAGGCCGTAAGAAAACGCTCCAAATATTCTTTGCGCCCTACAAAAGAGGATGTTTCCGTAGTCTTTTTTTGTCCGAATCGACGTTTTTTCTTAGCCATGCGTAAAGGGAGTTGGAAGTGGAGCAGATGGAGAACAGTATTCTCAATGGGTAACTGAGGGCTTTAGTTCCCTAATATAACTAAAAAATGATGCACTTGCTATAACTATTAAGTGAAGAAGGGGGACGTTTCGAAGCTTTGAGTGGGGCGTTTTGAAGCTTTGAGTTGGGCGTTTTGAAGCTTTGAGTGGGGCGTTTTGAAGCTTTGAGTTGGACGTTTTGAAGCTTTGAGTGGGGCGTTTTGAAGCTTTGAGTTGGGCGTTTTGAAGCTTTGAGTTGGGCGCAATTGCAATTGCGCCCAACTCAAAGCGCTTAATTTCAAGCACTTAAATCAAATATAGGCACTTAACTTAATCTAACGCACTGCCCCCTCACCCCTTCCGCGTCAACAAAAAACCGTGTTCTTTGACAAACTCCAAGCCCCAGCGCCGAATCAAGCCGTGATCGGGCACCAAGGGAGATTCCAAGTGCTCGATCTCAAAGTGCTGGCCGTAATAGCTGGCGACCTCGGCGGCAGAGATGCTAAAGGGCGGTTCTGCTTGTAGGGGAAAATACTCTAGGGTATTGATAAATTGCTGTGCCGTGGGCGGCAAGAGGTAATGAATTTTTTGGATGTACTCCAACCGCATGGAGAGGGGGAGCGCCACCAAGGCCGCGCGGTCATACACCCAATCAATAACGCCAATGTCGCTGGGCTCTAAGGCAAAAAAGTCCATTTGTAGTAGGGTGAGGTTCCCACTTTCAAAGCGGGAACCCTCTTGCGTAAAGGGCAACTCTTGCTCATCAAAAAATTGGTAGATCGCCTTTTCAGAGAGTTCTACGCCTACCACGTGCTCGGCGTGTTGGGCAAAGTAAACCAAGTCGATGCTTTTGCCACAGAGTGGTACCAGCAAGCGCTTGCCGTGCAGTTTTTCGGGGGTCAAGTATTTTAAGATGTAGGGATGAATATCGGGGCGGTGAAAACTCGTTTTAAAGCCGCCTTCGTCCCAAGAGTTGAGCCAAAATTGCTTTTTCATAATCTATTTGTTGGGTTGACCTTTTACTAAGCCCTATCGCTAATAAGATAAACATAAGGCAGTAGGAATAAAGAGCGGGAAGTAAGGGGCAACAGGTTATAATTAGTGGTTTTAAAAAAGTTTAAGTGTCGGATTCAAAGTTACTTCTATAAAAGTACAATTAATATACATCAAAATAACAGAGAGGTCAAGAAAGAGACTAAGCCGTATTCTATTTTATTTTTAGACTTAATCTAGATGAGGTTAATCGTTTGGATAGAATTTTGTGGGTTTGGCATTGGCTGTCGATTGGTCGTGCTGTTCTCCAACGATGCTATAAGCCCCTAAAACTACTTTCCTAACCCTGCCGACTAGAAGATCCTGCCGCCAATTGCTATTGGGCTCGGCAGCTGATCCCCCTTATGAATGAAGAAAAATAACGCTTGGCTTCTTGTGCTACTCCTGTGTATAAGTAGTGCTTTGCAAGCTCAACAAATACGTGTCCGCCAAGATTTTGGTGCTTGGATGGGGTTAAAAATAGAGAAAGACTTGCCGAAGGGTTTTGAGTTTTCGCTGGAACAACAACTGCGCACCTGCCGCAACAGTACCCAAGTGGATAATTACTGGGCAGAGCTGGGAATAAATTACACCATCAACAAAAACTTTCGCCTTCAAGGCAACCTTCGCTATATCCATGATGTCAACAAATGGAAAGCCACCGAGAATAGCTTGCGCTATAATTTGGATATAGAATTGCGCTTGCCGCTCCACAAAGAATGGCGGTTGGACTACCGTGCGCGGTACCAACAAAAATTTATTGATGCATTTCAATTTCAAGCTGCAACCATAAATTTGCGCAGTTCAACGGTACGCAACCGCCTCAAACTACGGTGGAAATACAACAAAGCGCACCAGTTTTATTACCTGACAGAACTCTTTGTCAGCTCTGATTCTTTCACCAAATCGTACTTGGATCAATTGCGTTTCAGCTTGGGGGATAAGCTGAAAACTAAGGTGGGAATCTTCAATATAGCAGTTGGTTATGAAGTAAATTTACAGCCCAATAATCTATTTTCCTTCTTTTTTGTCCAACTAATTTATCAACTAAAACTATGAAGCTAAGAACTTTAGGGGTAGTAGCGACTTGTTGGCTCTTGTTGGGTTGTTACAAAGAAGCCATTGTCTACGACAGTTTACCCAACGACAACTTAGAATTGCCGCTGTTGTTAGAATTCGAGGGCAAGCCCTGTTTGTAGGAGTATCCTAGTTATGTAAACTAAGTCGTAGCGACCACAACAGGCCTAGCACGTGCCAAAAGGGAGAGGTTAATTAACCCCCCAATAACAAAAATTGCTCCTGCTACAAAAGGAAAACCTGCCCCGACCAAATCGGCGAGATTGGACGACCACAAAAAAGGAAAACAAAACAGCATTCCAAAAATACCCGCTCCAATGGTGATAAAACTGCCGTATTGGCTAAGGCGGTATAAATCCAATGCCTGCTTGGGTCGCGGGGCAAAAACGAGGGCTCGAAGTTCGGCCAAGGGCTGGGCGGCAAATTCCTCTAGCGTCCAATCCTTGATGGGCAATGCGCGGCGACCTTCTTGAAAATCTGTCGCCAATAAGCGCCATTTATTCGGCAATAAGACCGCGCCGTACAAAAAAATCAATAGACTGGGCAGCGTCCAATTGCCATTGCCCAACATAAACGCCTGCATTCTAATTTCATCCAGTGGGGTCATTTTGAAGTCTAGCAAGGTATGTTTGAGGTCGTGGCTCTCAAAGTGAGGAACCAAGCGTAGGTTATTGGCGCGAAGACAACGCGCGATTTCTTTGCCCAAACTGCCCTCGGGCAATTGCTCCAACGCCGCAACTTGAGCCTCTACAGGTGGAGTAGTGGACAGTTGCTCGATCAGCCAAACGGCGATAAAAAAGGAGCGCTCAATGATTTTTTCGGATAAGGGATAGTGGTTCATAGGATAAAGCGTTTTAGGTTAGTTGTTCTAGCAATAAGCTATATTTAGCAATATAACAAAAAAGCTTTAGAGGCGCAAAGCAAAGACGCAAGCGCCCCTTTAGGAATCAAAAGCTATAAAATGGCTCGCCAACGCTCCGATTCGGCCACTTCTTTGATAAACTCATTGCGCTGTCTCAAAAAATCCCGCATATATTTTTTGAGAAATAGTCGGTCTGCAAGGCTACCTAACGGCCCCAAAGGAGAGGTGTAATCAAAAATATCCTTCATCCAAGTACCTTTTTGGGTGGCCTCAAAAATGTGTTCGTGCTTGAACCGCTTAAAAGCGCCCCTGACCATTTCATCCACAAAGTAATTAGGCGAATCCATCGCCGTGATTTCGGAAGTTAGTCTTTGGTAAATCCCAAAATGTTTGGCGCGCCAAGTGACCGATTCGCCCAAGTTAATTAAGCCTTTGGTCACGCCCGCAATGGCTTTTTCATTGGAGTTTTCTGTTGATAGTTGGTGTAAATCAATGCTTCTAGAAAGATCAAAAACTAGTTGAATATCTGCTTTTATAAAAAGCTCTAAGTGTATGGTTGGCATTATTTATTAAGGTTGGCGAAAAGGAAGAGTAGGTAGGGTTATGGTAAAGAAAACAATGCCTTGTCAGTCTTGGTTGTGTCCAGCGAGCATAATAGCTATAGTTTCGTCTTTTATTGCTCCAAAAGTGAGGGAACGAGGGCAAAGTGTACAATACAGGGCAATCCGTTTCCCTGTATTGTACAAAAAAATTAGCCTACAGGTCGATTAGCAGCGATCATTTGTTGTACAAATGTCCCGTCAAAAAAGGCTTCGGTATCAATTTGACTTTGAAAATAAGGCCCTTGAATCACTCCACTAAGTAAGTTTTCGGCAATCTGTGCAAGGGGCGAGGCGGTAGTAACTTGGATGGCTCGTAATGTCGCCTTACCTACTTTGGTCGGATAAATGTTGTAAAATTGCTCGGTTTGATGCAATTCTCCCGCTTGGTTTTTGCCGCGTACAGAGCAATAAATAACAACAATATCGTCTTCGACGCGCGGAACATTATCCTCCATAATCGCTTGTAGCTGTTTGGAGGAGAGGTTGCCTTGTTCTTTTAATTGGTCAATTTGTGTTTGCACCCAATCGTAATGGCCTGGGTAGCGGATGGTTTTGTAATCCAAGGATTGTGCTTTGCCTTCCAAAAAGCTGGGTAAATCTGCCGCTCCACCTGAGGTAATATCCAGCTCGTAAGATTTGCCATCTATCCACAATTCTTCGCGCTCTGATAGCGCCGCCAATGCTGTGATCTGGCCGCCTCGCAGGGCGTTGGCTTCCTCTAGGTATTCAGTGGCAACGCCAATCGGACTCCACGTAAAACCGTAATAATGGGGAGGCAAGGCGGTTTGCGTAAGGGCTCCGACGGCCATCAAGATGCGGTCGACTTGCTCGACTTGGTGCTGGGCGCAAAATTGTTCGTAGAGGCGTTTGGCTAGAATATTGATAAAACCGGGGGCTAAGCCTGTTTGGAGGACAAAACCTTGCGGAGCCTCTTTCGCCAGCTGTGTAATGGCCTCTGTTTCTTGTACATATTCGGTCAAATTGGCATAATGCAATTCATAGTCTAAGGCGTAGCCTGCAATGCGTGGCGCCAAGCTGCCAGGCAAGCAATCCAAAATAATATCGCCCTTTTCTAGAGCAGCAATTAACGTCTCATTTTCTCCTTCACGGGGCATTTCAAAGGCGTGAAAGCTGTCGGGGTTTTTGGTGGTATTTGCTTGGAGCCAAGCAAGCGCCTCTTGTAAGATGTCCGCATTGGCATCGCCGATCCAAATTTCATAGTCCTTGTCGGACCATTCTGCCAAAATTAGCGCGACACTTCTACCGATACCGCCTGCGCCTGCAATTAAAATATGCTGTTTCATAGCTGGTGTTTTTTTGTTCTAGAAAAAGCCAATTAAGTATTATAACACTATTATAGTAAAATAAATTTAAAATAACAAGAATTAAACTAATTAAGTAGTTGGATGATAGGGATTAATGGGGAAAGCGCTCTAGACGATACAAGCCTTTTTTCTCTTGTAATACTGCTTCCGCTTGCTCTTGAGTAAATACACCGTGTATTTTTCCTGTTTCTATAGTATAAAGCGCGACCGTATCGCCCCTTATTTGAGTATCAAATTCTTCAAAAGCGCACTGCATGGCCGCTGCTCTATCTTCAGGAATATCAAGGTAATCGAAGTGTTGATGCAACCAATCCATACCCACGATAAAGCCATTATATTCCTCATTGATCCAACTAAAGAGTTTCCCATTATCAGAATAAAGGTCTACAGAATATACGTCATCTTTGTAGTAATAAGCTGCCTTTTTTTTGAAGTTCAGGATAACGTTCTTTGAACGCTTTAAATAAATCTCGTTTCATTGGATACGGTTTAAAAGTACTGGGCGTAAGCATCAATTTTTTGCTGTAGGCGGTTGGCTAGATAAGTGTTGCCGTCTTTTAGTGTATCGTAAATCAATTGCGCTTCTTGCTGATACGTTTGCCGTTTTTGGGTAGACCAATAATGGGGCGGCGTTTGCAAATTACAAATTCTATCGGCCATTTTTACGGCCCAAACTTCGGGTGGCTGTTGCCGAATTCTAGCCAAGCTGTCTTGCATTTGCACTGCTTTACTACCGAGGGTTTCGTCTTTGGTCAAGGCCAAAACTCCGTCGGCTACGGCTGTTCCGAAGCGCGCTTGAACGGCCTCATGGGAGTAGGGCGTATCTTCTATGGTGTCGTGCAACACGGCGCAGGCAAGGGCTAAGTCGGCGTTGATGTTGGGGGTGAGGGAGACGGCGGCGAGTAGTTCAAAGGTGACACTGCCAATGTGGTTTAAATATTCGATGCGTTGGCCTTCTTTTTGGCTGCCGTATTTTTGTCCATCGTGTAATGTTGTAGCGACTTGCCACAGTTCTTGTAAGTTGTCTATTGACCACATAGGGGAGTGTTTTTGTAAGAATATTAAGGTAATCAAAAAGGGGAAAATCTAAGTAAATAAAGGTGCGAGTTGAGCCACATCAACATTACCTCCCGAAATAAGTACCCCGACTTTTTGACCTCGGAACTGCTCTTTTTCTTTAAGAACGGCGGCCAAGGCAACAGCGGAAGACGGTTCGCAAACAATTTTTAGGCGCTGCCACAAGAGCCGCAAGGCGGCAATAATTTCTGCTTCACTGACGCGAATAACGCGGTCTAGGTGCTGTTGTAAAATTGGAAAATTCACGTCGCCGAGTTGGGTGCGTAGGCCATCCGCGATGGTATTGCTGTGGGTATTGGTTTCGATCACACCACTTTGCAGCGAGCGGTAGGCATCATCTACCGCCAAAGGTTCGCCTGCCACGGCACGGCAATTTTGCCCAAAGTGATGAGCCGCCAAAGCGGTGCCCGCTGCGAATCCGCCACCACCAATGGGAGCGATCAAGGCCTCTAGATCGGGCTGTTCTTGTAAGAGCTCATAGCCTGCTGTAGCTTGTCCTATGATAACGTGGAGTTGATTAGAAGGATGCAACAATGTTGCTCCTTTTTCTTGGATAATCTTGTTGGCATAAGCTTCGCGGGTGGGAATGTTGGGGGCGCATTCTATGATCTGTCCGCCATAACTTTTGACCGCGTCTTTTTTGACTTGGGGGGCATTGTGTGGCATGACAATGTAAGCGGGAATGCCCAAGTTTTTGGCTGCAAAAGAGACGGCTTGTGCAAAATTGCCCGAAGAATGGGTCACTACTCCGCGCTGCCGTTGCTCAGGCGAGAGTTGCAAGAGGGCATACAGGGCACCCCGCATTTTAAACGCACCCGTTTTCTGAAAATTCTCACACTTGAAAAACAATTGCGCTCCAGCGATCTCGTCAATTAGACGCGAAGTCAGGACAGGCGTACGGTGAATGTACGGTTGGATTTGTTGGTGACAGGCTAAAATTTTTGCTTTCATAGTCGTTCTTGAAGGATAAGGGGGATCAACAAATAATAATTCTCAGTAACAACCTCCATTGTAGTGTGGCACAAAGCGTTCTTTAAAATTAAGAAAATATAAGCAGTGGGGGAGAGTGCTTCCCCAAAAAATACTAAAACTATTGGCTGTTTGCGCTGTTTGATTTTTTTGCCTTGTTAACCAAAATTTTCCGCACTAGATGATGGCTCTTCCAACTTATACGACCCTTGTTTACGGCTGGATGGCACTTGCCGTCCTCACTTTTTTATTGCTTTTTTTTGTGACGGCTCCTTTTGGGCGGCATACCACTGACCGTTGGGGCCTGACAATTAATGCGCGTTGGGGATGGTTTTGGATGGAATTGCCGTCGCCTTTGGTCTTGAGCTATTTCTTCTTTACAGGCTCAACCGCACCAAATACGGTGACTTGGATTTTTTGGGGACTTTGGGTGGCGCACTACTTCAACCGTAGTATTATTTATCCCTTGCGGCAACGCGATCACCAAAAGACGATGCCTGTAGCCATTATGGGATCGGCAATTTTCTTTAATGTTGTCAACGGTTTTTTGAATGGCTATTTCTTGGGCAATTATGGTGATGGGTATACCATGGCTTGGTTGTCGTCCCCTGCTTTTATCCTTGGCTTGCTCATTTTCTTTACAGGAATGGGAATTAATCTACAAGCGGATCATATCTTACTGAATTTGCGAAAGCCTGGTGAAACAGCTTACAAAATCCCTCAAGGCGGCTTGTTTCGCTGGGTGTCCTGTCCCAATTTATTGGGCGAAATCTTAGAATGGGCGGGGTATGCCCTATTAGTTTACTCGCTTCCAGCGTTGTCGTTTGCGCTTTGGACCTTTGCCAATCTAGCCCCTAGAGCGCTGGCGCACCATCGTTGGTATCAAGAAAAATTTACGGAGTATCCCCAATCCCGCAAGGCGCTGCTGCCTTTTTTATGGTAAAAATTGACGCTTAGAAAGCACTGCACCACCTCAAAAAAAGCTATAAAAACTAGGAGCCACATCGAGATCAATCGAAGCAACTCCTAGTTGATTAAAAAAGAAAAACTACACTTGCGCTAAGGCGACTTTTGCCGCTGCCACGTCCTCTACACCCAATAGCACTGTTTGCCCATTGGTAAGGTGCAAGGCCAAGGCTATTTGTGGTACTTGCGTCAAGTAGTTGGCTGTTCGCCCATTGCGCACTAGCAAACTCACTTCTTTAAAAGTACACGAGGCTACTGCTGTCCAAGGCGTTTTTTTGAGACCCATGCCTAGTACTTGCCAACCATAAGTAACACGTTGTTGATCGAAACGAAGAACCAAAGGTGCGCGTAATCGGAGCAAAATTACTCCAATTAGCACTAAGACCACAGCCGCCATAATAGGCTGTTGTGCTACAAAAAGCAAGCTCACAAAACCAAGCCCGAACAAACCAAAAAGAAGGGTATAGAGCGTTCTACTACGCTGGTATTTTTTCTCTTCAAACAGCATTAGCCCGATATTTTACGGCGTACATATTCTTTCAAACGATCCTCTGTCGCTCTGTCAAGAACGCCTGTAGCGCCTAAGTTGGCACCAAATTCAAAGGGTGATAACCCTGCCCCAATGCCCAATTCCAAGACATACCCAATTACCTTAACGGGAAGCGAGGTGGCAAACAAGATGGTTCCTTGCCCGACAATTAATTCTCCACCGCCTGCAAATATCCCAATGGCACTCCCTGAGAAGGTGTTAATCCCTCCAAAAACATGGGTGAACGCAACGGTTCCTGCGATACTAGCAAAAAAACCAAGGTTGACAGAAACCCCTCCGTACACGGCAATTTCGCCTGTTGGTAGATAAACCAACCCTGTACCGAAGGTAAAACCACCTCCTGCTCCTGCGCTACCATTGACTCCAATACCAATGCTGTGGCCAGTGGCTTGAGCAAATAATTTGTAGGGTGACCAAGACGCAAACAAAAAAGAAGTCATAGGGTTAGCGGCAAACAACGATACTTGCCACCAAGCCAAAATGCTTGAATTGGGAAAAGAAGTGGAGAATGCATCATTGTTAGGGACGGCAGTAGTCGCTGTTTTGACGGGGGCACCACCATCTGTGGAAAGGGCAAATTTCATGTCCTCCATAGATACCTTTTTACTTTGTAGCTCTTCTACGGTCTCCTTGGTTTGTGTCCCAAAAGAGTCGGCGACATACGTTTTGAAACCTGCCGTGTCCATGCTTTGAATTTGGGCGATGCTTTTGGCATTCGCAAAGCACATTTTAGCTTGTTGCTGTTGGAGCTGGAGGAATCGGGCTTCTTGTTGACCCACTAGTTTCATCTCTTTTGCATTACCTTTTGCTAATGTTTTCATCTCAGCAATTACTTTGGCGGCGGCTTCTGCTTTTTTATTAACACTTATTATATCAGGCATCGTTCTTTATGATTGTACTAATCGAAATTAGTTGTTTTTTTAATATAGAAGGGGGGGGGCTTAGGAGGCTAGGTCTTTTTCTAAGTCTTTTAGCAAACTGTCTAGCTCTCCAAATTTGGCTTGTAAAGCTTCGCTGAAGGTGGCAATCTGTGCTTGATTGGTCTTTAGGGTCTTGCGCCAAATGGCTTCGTACTTCTTAACCAAGTTGTCCTTTTGGATTTTTTCTACAAACGCTGTGATCTTATCAAAGCCTTTAATTTGTTTTTGTGCCTCGTCCAATTCTTCGTATTTGTCTACCAAGCTAGCTGCTGTTCTAAAGGCATTTTCTGCTAGGGAAATATGAGAAGAGGTAAAAACAATGGAAGGATCAGTGGCCGTTTGTTTGAGCAACAACACCACTTCTTTATTGACCGCTTGACTAGCTTGCTGAAAGTCTTTCGCCAACTGCGCAATTTCTTGCGTATCATTGGCCTTATCGTCTTGCGCTTGCATTTCCTGCGCCTCTGTTTGCAAGGTTTGGTTTTGGCCTTGTTCTTCGGCAGTGGCGTTGAGTTCTTCTTGTTCAATGCTTTGTGCGACGTCATCGACAAATTCGCCTTTGATGACGTCTTTGAGTGTGACACCTAAGCGCTTCATCAATTTTTTACTGTTCTTTTTGACGTGAGCAGGTTTACCAACACCTGTCATTTCGATTTTCATCGTTGCATCGCCGTTCTCTTCTTTTTCAAAAATACAGTTGCCAATCGCAAAATCCTTCTCCTGCTTTCTATCAATTTTTAAGCCTTTGTAGAATTTCTTCATGACCGATTCCTTGCCGAGCAACATTAAGGCGTGTTCTTCGCCACAGGCAAATTTGAAGTTAGAAATGACCACAATGGGTACGCTTTCTAAGCCTTCGGATTGTGCTTTCTTAATATCTTTTTGGAAGGCTTTCACGTAGTCTTTCCAGAGCATTTCATGTACCTTTTCAGGATTGATTTTAGATCTCATTTTTTATTTGTGGTTTGTTTTTTATTCAATGGAAACAGAGAGTAATGGAGCTGCTGTAAGACCACTCTATTACATCGAGGCAAGTATACGATTTTTTTGTGAGAAAAACAAGGAATAAAATCAAGTAACCAACTAGAGGAGAACAATACGTTTTTCTCTAAACGACTAGATGCTTGTTAATCCATTAGTGCCACTACTCGTGCAGGGGCAACAGAAGCCCCCATGATTGATATAAAGCAATGTTTTGCAAGGAATAACGATAATAATGAATATCAAAGTTATAGCCTGTTTTTTCCTATTTTCTTTGCCTTTAAAAGCCTTCATAAGGTCTAATTGGAGTGGCGATTCCTCTTATACAACTGATAATAACTTCTGTTACACGGTACTAAGCGCTTGTAGAAAACTAGGATAAAACTCCTTAAAGTTAGTTTTTACCTCCCAAAACATAGTCCAACCAATGTCCATAATTTATGCTGTTTGAAGGTTTTTTTTGATAAAAAGCTAGTTGTATAATAAGAATCAGCGCGGCTTCTTTGCCTTCCATTATAATAAATCCGTAAATTCCCGTTCCCGAAATTCAAAGCCCATTCGCTTGGCGCTTCGGGCAAAGTTCTTAATAATATAGCGTTTTTCTCCCGTAGGTTCAGTTAGGATAACCAAATACCCCGAGTCATCCAATTGCCAAGTCAAGGAGCGCGGAACGCCATTTTCAGTGAGTAGAACGCTGCCCGAAGGATCAAACTGCAAGGTTCCTACTCCTGCATATATACTCCTCCACTGCCAGTCGTTAGCGGTAAGTGGATGTTGCTCATTGGCAGGGGAGAGCGCGGTGAGGGTAATAACATCTTGGTGGTTGGGTAAGTAGATCGAAAGCGTTAATTCGCGGTCGTTTTCTGCATCGAGTAGGCCTATAGCTACATTGCCCAGCTTTTTCTTGCCATCGGAAGTAATTGCAAAAGCCGCGTTTTTGTAATCTCCCAAAATCATACTGGGCAAGCCCGCTGAAAAATCTGCGGTATAGGGTACTCGAATAAAGCTTTGGGTGTTGAATACCCCCTCCATTTTCAAAAGCTCCTTGCTAAATATAAGAAGTTCCTGTTCTCCAAAATAAACCAACTGCTGCTCGAAAGAATTTTCTGAACTCATCCTAAAACTGTGTCCAATTAAACGATTTTGTAGGACTGCGGCGCTGGTTTGGGCAGGTGTTACTTTGTGCAACAGCACCGTGTCTTTCTCGTGTAACAGCACCCGCATTTGCTGTGCGCCGCGCTCCAAGATTTTCAAATAGGGCGTTGGGTTGCCCCCAACATACAGGGCTTCGTCTCGAATGCCATAGGTCGTTTTCCAAAATTGTTCGCCCGTCCCCAACTCTTGTACGGCCGCACTGTCCTGATCTAGTGTTAAGACAATACTAGGAATTGTTGTCGCGGAGGTAGTGAAAAAAGTAGGAAAGATCCAGTGGCCGTCTAGGGTGGCATCGGGAATTGGGGCAGGAGTGCATTGGGTGAAAAGGAGGGCGAGAAATAATAGGGGGCGCATAGCTAGGAAATAAAAAGAAGAATTGTAGCAAGTAATAAGACGTTTGAAAAATACACAAATTTTCTCTATTACAAAGATAAGCCTCCCAACAAAAAAACTAGCTACCCCCAAAAAGGGACAGCTAGTTTCACCCCATCAACGACAGGGCAAGTATCCAAGCAACGACGACCCGTTTATTGGCCAGCTTCGATAGAAAAGTTATTCGGGCAACCTTGTTGTGTGCGGCAGCTACTGGCAGAGGCTAGAAAGGCAGCGATAACGAACAAGACGGCAATTTTTTTGGCAACATGTTTCATGATGGTTATTTTTTATTCCCCTAATAGTCGGGGGTATGTGTGGTGGTTTCGGCGACCGCTGCCTACCTAGAGGCAACGTCTCGAAAACGTGAAATAAGCGCTGTTATAGGAAGGTGTTTATTGGGGTGCCGACCGTCACTCAAAGAGGGAAAACAGCCGTTTACCACTGTGGACAGCCACAACCTGCTTTACAACCCATCATGCTGACAGCAAATGCCAGAGCGAGGAGTAAGAGCAACATTTTCTTAGAATTTTTCATAGTTCTTCTCAATTAAAATAGTGGAAAAAATGCGGTGGTCATAGCCGCGCCGTACTACTACAACGGCAAATATGCTTGACTATTGCTTAAAAATAGGAAATCCAACGCAGTTTATACTAAAACTATAGTAGGTTTAAGACAACTTTTACGTTCTAGTGTTCAAATTAACATGTCTAACACCGCTCCAACCATTTTAGTAGCCGCCCTTCATTGGGGACTTGGCCATGCTACGCGCTGTATTCCGATCATTGAGGCGCTGCAAGCGCGCGGCGTTACCGTGGTCTTGGCTGCCGACGGCGCGGCGCTGGAGTTGTGGCGTGCCCATTACCCCGAATTGCCTGCGGTAGAATTGCCCAGCTATGGCATTCGCTACCCGAGTAGCAACATGGTTTGGAACATGGCGCGGCAGCTGCCGTCTATTCTAAAAGCCATTCGCCTAGAGCGCCAAAAAACCAAGCAACTGGTAGACGACTACCAACTTGACGCGCTTATTTCGGACAATCGCTATGGGGTGCGGGATGCGCGTGTGCCTTCTATTTTTGTGAGTCATCAGTTGCATTTGCCCCTGCCTGTTTGGGTCGTGCCGCCTTTGTTTAATGCCTTACAACAGCGGTATATAAAGGCTTTTGATGGTTGTTGGGTACCCGATCGTGAAGGAGAAAACAACTTGGCGGGGAAACTGGCGCATCCGCCTTTTTCGGAGAAGATAACTTATGTGGGGGCATTGTCGCGCTTTTCGCCCATTGTGGCTTCTACGCCACAGTGGGATGTTTTGGCCGTGCTATCAGGGCCAGAGCCACAGCGGCAGTACTTTGAAACAGCGTTGCGCGAACAGCTTTTGGCCTTGCCTTACCGTAGTTTGATTGTGCGCGGAAAGCCGCGTAGCCAAGTGCGTAGGTTGCTTGGGGCACAGGTTTACCAACAGGATTTTATGCCACAGGCAGCTTTACAACAGGCATTTGGCGAAAGCCGTTATATTATCGCCCGCTCGGGCTATAGTACCATTTTAGATTTGGAGGCGCTACAAGTACCACGGGCGTTATTGGTACCCACTCCTGGACAAACCGAGCAGGAATATTTGGCGCAACGCCTCGCTGCGCAAGGGCGCTATGGCACCCAAACCCAAGCACAACTCTCCCTCCAACAGGCCCTTCCCGCCTTAGACGATTTGCGTCCTTCTCTGCTCCGTGTTTCCTCTTCTGAAGCCTTGCATCAGGCTATTGATCGCTTGCTTCTTAAAGTGAGTGAAAAATAGGATACGAATAATTCAAAGACTGCACGAATTTTGTTGTAGGAGCTATTATTTTATAAACCCTATAATTAACCTTTATTTATGACTTATTCTTCCCTATTGCTATTCTTATTTTTTGGAACAAGCTCCTTGTTCGCACAACAGTTATCCAGTGATTATTCTACTAGTTTAGGTTTAATAACACTTATTGAAGAGCGCCCTAGTGCGGTTTTAGACAAGCCTGCCGCTCCCTTGTCTGTTTCTCTATCGCTTGGTTTTGAGCCTAGTCCATTGGCGGCGCAGCAGTTGATGGCGATAGAACAACCCGCTGTTTTTGAGAAAAAAGATGCTCCTACTTTTTCGAGTGCTACCCTTTTCTCCAATGCTTATACCTACAAACAAACTGGGACTACAAAAGGGGCGCAAGCGCGTTATGGAGTAGATACTCGACTTAGTTTGAGTGAGGCCATTCTCAGGGGCTTTCTTCAGGGAGTCAGCTTTGATTATATGCGGTAAGACTGTTTTTTATAAAAATCAATTGATTAATATAATTCAAAGGCGCTCTATAGGCTTCTCAGGAGATAACTTTATAATTACCTGACCTCTAATAGACGATAGATCTAAGCTATTTTATTATTTTTGTTGCCGAAAGGCTAATAAAAAATAAATATTGGGACAAAACCCTAGAAATGATGCTCTTAATACGTTTCCTTGTCAAAAAAGACAAAGGAACCCATCAAGAAATGGCCATCAATTTTCTCAAGTGAGCCATTTTGATTACTGTTTCTTTTATCCCCACTTATCTCCCCTCCCAAAATTTGAATAACTCATCAAATTGTAATACAACAACATGAACCATTTATTTACTTTATTGCTATGTCTATGGCTCTCCAATTTTCTACTAGCACAACCTGGATTTGACTACTATTGGGTGGGTACGGCCTCGAATGGGGTACAGGGAAGCGGAACGTGGACAGACTTGAATGCTTGGCGCATTGGAAGTGTCACTGGAACGGTGCCCACACAGGTGCCTATTTCTAACAACAATGTTTTCTTTACGGCTGCTGCCTTTCCCACCACCCTAGCTGGGGCAACGCCTGTAGAGATCACCGTTGATGCTACGGCCAATTGTCAGAATTTTATTTGGGACAACAACTTACCCGTCTTGGTACAAAAAATTATCTTCCAGACAACTACCCCAATGACGACGTTTTCTCCGCTGTTTTTGGAAGTCTTAGGCAACGTTAACTTGCCGCTTCCGAATCAAGTACAGTTTAATTTTAATGGTATTTTGCGGTTGGGTTCTGGTGCTCCTTTGGTCACGCTCCAATCCAATGGGCAAAAATTACTGGTGCGTCAATTGGACTTTGCAGCGAATAGTGACACGACCGAGTTTCGCCTTTTAGATCCCTTATATGTAGACGATCCTAGAGAAAACCATTACAGTCGGGCAGGAGATGGCGGTGTTTGTAAATTACAACGCGGCTATTTGAATTTTAATGGGCAAGATGCGGTACTAGACCGCTTTGACTGCGATGACAGTAATCTGGCAGGACGTCGCCTCAATATTGCCAACTCTAACATCCAACTAATCGGCCATGCTGACAGAGTGTGGAGCATTAACTTTAATGCTGCGGGTACCAATTACACGGGTTTTGATGCCACTGGTTCTCACTTGGTCGTGCGCGAACCCACAGGGTTGGGGTATGGGCAGCAGTTGTATTTAGGCGATATGACCTATGATTCTATTACGATAGATGCGCGGTATACCAATACGATTCGTTATTACGCTCCGCGCATTGGCCATTTGTTTTTAAATAACGATGTCAACTTTACCAATGGGATTCAATTGACGGTGGATAATTTGTATTTAAAAGGTGGCTTTATCTATAGTTTGAATAATTCTAATGATGGTAGTTGTCGTTTAATTATTGGCAATGTTACGAATACAGCGACTTGTGACCGTTTTGCTTTGCTCAAAGGAGGCTCAGGAAAAGGCTATGTAGAAACCATCACATCCAATACCAATTTGGTGTTCGACCGCTTTATTCTACACGATATAGAAGGCGACATCAGCAATGGATCTACTTATACTGCTAATAACAGTGTTGATGGCAATGGTAATGTCAACTGGACAATCAATAGCAATACAGGGCGCGAAATGCGTTTTCGGTACAGCAATGGTGGGGCGAGTACCAACCACTATTGGCACACCTTGACCAACTGGGAAGAATTCGATGGTAGTAACTGGATTGCTGCTAGCTGTTTGCCAACGCCATTGGACAACGTTCATTTTGATGCCGCTTCTTTTCCTCCTACGGGCAACCAGCGCTTGCGGGTAGATTCTACTGCCAATTGCAACGATATGCGTTGGGCGAGCAGTGTGGATAACCGTATTGAATTCTATACCTATTTATACACTAGACTAACTACTCGAATATTGAACATCTTTGGTACTATAGAACTTTCTCCTGACATGCGGGTGGGTTGTGTAGGGCGCTCTTGGGTATTATGGGGAACTACCAACGATAGTATCATCACGAACAATGTCTATATTGGTAACAGTGTTTATTTGCGTCGTTATTCAGAATATGAAGTAGCGGGCAATTATCAAGGCCGTGCGCTTTATGCTACGGCAGGTTCCTTTTTGAAATCCAATGACAACCGTTTGGATTTGGGATTGTTTGGCGTAGATCGCCGACAAATGAATAATGTAGAAGTTAACTTAACCCATGATCGGGCTTATGCTTTTAGAGATTACGGCAGCTTTGATTTAGCGACTTCTTACACGGGAAATACTACCTTCCATTTTTGGGGGGATCGCCGTTTTTATAATTGTAATGGCAATGCTACTGGCGACGGACGGGTTTATTTGTATGGACAAACAGGAACCAATGCCGCCCACTTACCGAACACCATTATTCACGGCGATTTATACGGGATCATTTACAACATAACCGTGCATGGTGATTTTTTATTAAAAGGCAATGGTCGATTTACACACAGTACGATCACTAGCAATGTGTTCAAACGAATCTTGGTGTTGGGCGATCAACCTAGCGGCAGCTACAATGGAGATATGACCCTGACGGCGGGTAAGAACTATATTTTTGATTCTTATTATGCCAATTATTACAACCCAACAAGTATTTATTTTGGGCGCAATTCTAGAGTAGAAGTGCAAGGAACACTGACGGCTTTAGGGACTTGTGAAGAGCCAATTTCTATTCGTACCAAAGCGGGTCAACCCATGACTTGGGATCTTAATTTAGTCAACATTGAGAATACCTACCTAGAGGGCGTAGACAATATCAATGCGCCGTTTAATGTGGTCAACTCGGTTGATGGCGGTGGCAATAGCAATATCAATTTCCTGACTTCGGGCACGGGAAACACCTTGTATTGGCGCGCTCATTACAGCGATGCTAGTGATTTTGAAGGCATTTGGCAAGATCCAGGACACTGGACGACCAACCCCGCTAGTTTGATTGGCGACAGCAGTTGTATTCCCTCTACCTTAGATACCGTTATTTTTGATAACCGTTCCTTCTCGGCAACGAGCAATGACATCGTTATTGATGAATTGGCCTTTTGTAAAACCATGTGGGTCAGGGCAGATGTGGCGTTGCGCAGTACAAGTTTGGGGGCTCCTAGTGGTACCTTGATTATTAACGAAAGTTTGTTGATTGATTTACCCCTCACCCAAAACAGGTATACGGGAGTAATTTCTTTTGTAGGAAATGGGGGAACCATTCGTACCAGTGGAACTACCTTGGTCAACAGCTTGATTGAGCTTCGGCAAACAGGTGCCGTGTGGGAACTGGACGATGAGTTCCGATTGAATCACTTGACCAATACCCGTCACGGGATCCTCTCCTTGGTGACGGGCACCTTGCGTACCAACAACCATACCTTGCACTTACACAACGGCTTTGAGTCGGTAGGACAAGATACGCGGGTATTGGATTTGGGAACGTCTACGGTCAATTTGTATACAGAAGGCCGTTATCGAAGTAATAATGCTGCTTTTCCTTGGTACATCCCCAATGGGCAGCGCAACATTACGGTTTTGGGAGAGAACAGTACGTTTAATTTTTATGATAATAATGGAGGAACAGGCAACATTCAAGTTTACTTAGGCTACGATTCGCTCGCCTATCAAATCACAAGAAATAGCATCGCATACCAACAAAATAACATTCGCTACGGGGTGATTAATTTTAATGCTGTGAATGAAGTGACCACTATAAGGGGCTATGCTCGTGCTACCTTTATGAATTTTTCAGGAGATGCAGTTGTAGTGGAAAGTAATGTGGTGGATAGTATCTCCTTTGCAGGCGGACATTTGTATCGCTTTAATCAAAATACAGCACAGCACTTAGTTGCGCCACACGGCAAAATTATCTCTAGAGGGTCAGGCTCTGATTTTGTGAATATAGAAACCAATCCTGTTGGTGGAACTTCTTATTTCCATAAGGAATGGGGGGATTACTTTTGTTTGGATTATATCAAAGTAAAAGACAACACGGCGACCAAAGGAATTAACCCCAATACAGGGATTGCCGATGCCGATTTGTTCTTCTATACGGGTACGAATAGTGATAATGTTGGTGGTACCGCGAAGGGAATTTGGAACTACTCCTTGTTGTTTTCTACCCACGGGATTCAAGCGCCCGTAGCCACGCCTTGCGATGGACAAGACAGTGCAGCTATTACCATTTTTATCACAGGAAATGATTTCTACGATATTCGTTATCAATGGATGGATAGTCTGGGCAACTCAGGCGCGGATACTGTACAGGTCAACGACGATGACAACGACCCCACTACTCCTTTTGCCTTTACCATAAGGGGAGCCGTGCTTGCATCGGGTTACTACGCTTTTGACGTGGCGACCTTCCGTTGCGACAAGCGAACGGCGGCTACGCTAGACACGGTTTGGGTGTACAAAACAACGCCCAATACCTTGGTAGACCAAGATAGAACAGCTAGTTGTTACTTGACGAATACGACAGATTGGGTAGATTTTTATGACGAGGTAGAAGCCAAGCCCGTCTTGTCATTACAAGACCAAACCACTCCCAGTGATTCCGATTCCTTGAAAAACGTAATGGCAGAGGTATATTTAGAATCGACCGTTTTGTATTATGCAGGCCGCCCTTATTTACCGCGCCATTGGAAGATTACTCCAGAGAACAATGTTGGAGCAAAAGTACGGCTTTACTTCACGGCTCAAGAACTGGATCAATTGTATCAACGCACCCACCACGGCCGCGCGGGCTTGCCCTTTGGCGCTGGCCCTGCTTATGTAGAGGTGTGGAAGTTTGATGCCGTGCCGCATCAAAATGCGTTTATTGGTTCGAGTGCGCCAAGCGTGGTGCCCCACACGGTTTTACCTGTTACAGGAGCCGCTGCCAAAGCCTTTACCAACACGACGGATGTGTTGGGGATTGAGTTTGAGGTCGGATCATTCTCGCACTTTATTATTGTTCCTACAGAGCCTGTTCTTTTGTCTACCAACTTATTACGCTTCGAGGCTGCCCCAGTTGGGAAACTACAAACAGCCTTGACTTGGGAGCTTTCTACGACCGCAGAGTTGGATTACTTTGAAGTATTGCGCAGTCAAGATGGGATCAATTTTGAGCCCTTTACAGAAGCCGCTGTAACGAGTGCATTGGTGTACAACTTGGAGGATAATCAAGCGAATGTAGGGTACAATTATTACCGCTTGCGCTTGCACCACGAGGATGGAACAGCAACGTTGTCAGATATGCAGGTGGTGTATTTTGAAGGGACGCAGTTGTTGGATGTTTTCCCTAATCCCGTAGGCCAAGGAGCCTTGACGATTCGTTTGTCTTCTTTGACAGAGATGCCGTTGCGATTGCAGTGGGTCAATCCTTTGGGACAACTTATACAGGAACAAACACAAGCGATAGCGCGCGGAACCAATACGTTTACTGTGACAACAGAGCAGTTGGCAGCAGGGATTTATATGCTCCAAATTTACCAAGGAAATACCTTAGTAGGGCAGCGTAAAATTTCTAAGACGGAATAGACTATTTTTGCGATTCCTCCTTATTTTTTGACAGAAGTCACGGCCTACAGTCGTGGCTTCTGTTGTTATGGGGGCGCCGATTGCCAACAAAATGCAGCGCTTGTTGTTGAAAGAAGGACAACGCTTATTTTATTATTAAAGACCTGCACATGTTATCATTAAAATCCACGCTATTATTTTCTTTTGGAATACTCTTGTTATTAGCGACTGCTTGTAACGAACCCACTTCAACTACGCCCGACACGCAAATTAGTGTGGATGAACCCACTCCCGTGAACAGCTCGGTGACACAGAGCGATGCCAACCAATATTTAATCCAGAACAATGGATTTTATGGGCTGTTGTCAGGCGTTCCTTTGGTGGATCGTATGGAACGACTAGAAAAAGGTACCCTAAGCGATGGGGAGGGCGATTTTGATGTCTACTACATCAAAGGAACCGAAGGAGAACAAATTGGTTATGTATTGCCCCATACCCAAGACGAAACCCTCATTGGAAGCATTACCATTAGTACTCCTAAAGCCGTAACCGAAGATGGTATTCATATCGGAAGTACTTTCCGTGAATTACAAGCAAAATCGCCT
The DNA here is from genome assembly GCA_963837355.1 of uncultured Saprospiraceae bacterium. GTDB lineage: Bacteria > Bacteroidota > Bacteroidia > Chitinophagales > Saprospiraceae > Aureispira. The sequence continues at coordinate 702,020 of CAWIMY010000007.1, forward strand.
GCTATTCAGGCCTATGGCTCGGAGGTAGAAGGCCGTACCCATGCTGTTCGCGACCGTGAAATGTTTCTATTGGATGTGTATGAAACGGCGTACGACTTGGATGAAAGCACCATTAAAGAAGGAGCGGTTATTAAACAAATTACCATACAGCAACACCGCGCTGAATAAGGCAATAGCAAAGCGGTATCGACGCACGTCGATACCGCTCTATCTTCACAGCCTATTCTATACCTATCTCTTAAATTCGGGATGGCTCCTGTATACGCTATCTAAGAACTCCAGTAGCGTTCAATCGTTTTATTAGAACCAATTAATTACATTGGTCACCGCCGAAATAAAAATACGTTCCCCAAGAACCACTGCTATTGGTTCGGTTTAACGTATAGCAAGAAGGATCAGTTTCTACATCGGTTGCACTGCTCATCCAGTAATTTTGATTGCTTGTAGTCATGTAGGCCACTCCTCTTTGATACGCTGCTTTTGCCCATCCATCGGAGGCGTTGGCACCACTGCCCATCTCCAAAGATTGAGAAGAAACATCGTTATCGTAAGAAACCTCCCCTCCAAAAAGTACACGAGTAGCATTGGTTGCCATGGTTCCTGAACCATAAAGTTCACTAGGATAATACCCAATCCATCTTCCTGCGCCTTTATCATACCCTTCTAACCATAACCACCAAGGGCCGGATGTTCCATTTTTATACCATTTCATTTTAAAATCATACTGACTACCGTTAGTTTGACTAATAGTATTGAACGATCGTCCCAACGTCCAGTGGTTATCCGTTTGTACAAAGCCAGCGCAATCTAGATTATAACAACCCGTTCCAGGTTGATAACCACCAGTTGTATGATAAATAAATAAATCAGGGGTTCGATTGGACGTTACTTTCCAACCCCCTTCTACGGTTTGATTTGAATTTCCGCTGCCACTGGCATACCACTGCTGAGAAATTGAATTATTGCCACTTGGAGTTTGTGGTTTCCATACGTTTAGCCATGATTCGCCGCCCCAGTTGCTGGTATTTTTATTTATATAAGCATATCTCCTTTGAATGTCTCTTTTGGCATCGGGCTCACCTCCTAGGAAACAGTCACTGTTGGGGCATTTGTGAAAAAAATCGTCTAAAGAGGAAAATGAGGCCATTCGATTAATACTCAAGCGAATCATAGGAATAGATCCCTCTTCGCATTGTCGTTTATTACCATAGTTGTCGGAGGGTACTTGTTCTGGGGCAGTACTAGCTGAATATTCTATGGTGTTATCTTCGATAACGGTAGTTCCAGTAGCAGATTGATCGTAACTTATAGATGCTGAACTTGGATCGAATGCAGGCGGTGTTTCTAGTTGATTACTTCCTCCTTTTCTTCTCAAACCTGGTTGCTGCATCGTTGGAATACAGTCACATAGGCGCCCGTCTTCCATTTGATAACTGTGTTCAACTTCAACACGCTCATACATTTCGAGAATGTGATTGGTCATCTTTTCAAATTCTGGCTTACTGGCCTTCATTTTCTTGTTGGCAGCTGCGTAGTCTTCGAAATTCAAGGTTTCAATATACTGTACATAATCGCTAAAATTGACCATTTTAGACGTTTGGTTGTTAGCTAGAGTCTGGTCAAGCTCGTTGGATTGATCGTGACAGGCACCAAAGAATAGGGTAGAAAGCACTAGTACATACCCAAGCGGTTTATCAATAAATTTGTTCTTCATTTTGGTTGGTGTTTGAGTTGATGATATAAATAATAGACATGCTATGGAATAGTTACGGTGTAACTCCTTCCACACTTTGGATTAGATAAAATATAAGTTAGTACTTTTTTTGGATAAAAAAGCCTAGTTTGATGAATTTCAGTAAAAAATAAAAGTTAAGTTTAAGTTTTATTAAAACAAAAATTTATTTTTAACCATTTCAAAAATGACTAAGGATGATTATTTTAAGAGTCTAATAATGGTTATATGGCATTGAATGAAGTAAGCTATTGGTAAAAATATTTATATTGTACATTTAAAATGGTGTCTATTTTTAGGGTGGATTTTGCGGCAAGTTGTTTTTTTAACACAACAAAATATTATCCAAGCTGCTCACTTGATTCTACTTGTCTTCTGCATCCAATGATTTTTTTGTGGAACACTTGTCGCTAAGGATGTTGCAAATGGTTCCTGCGTTGCCAAAGTATTTATCTCTATATTTGTACAAGAAATTCAAGCACTTCCTCCCTTGCTCAATTCACTTGCTCAATTCCCCTGTTATGGCGCTTTTTATGTTGTTGCTTTTATCCGTCTTGCCTGGCTTTTTGATCGTGCTGTACATTTATTGGCGCGATCGGCACAACAGCGAACCGTTGTGGTATTTGAGCTGGTGTTTTCTTTTTGGAATGCTCAGTACCTATCCTGCGATACAAATGGAAATCTTTGGAATGCGGGATTTGGGTATTTATGGGGCAGAGAGTGAGCCGTTTATGACGTTTACATTTGCGTTTGGGGTAGTAGCGTTCAGCGAGGAGTTTGTCAAGTACTTATTTTTGCGCTATTATATTTTTCCAAAAGCGGTATTTGATGAACCCTTAGACGGGATTGTCTATGCCATAATGGTTGGCATGGGCTTCGCTACCTTAGAGAATATTTTGTATGTGGTCATTCGACCGCAGGATATGACGACGGCCTTTCAGATTGGGTGGTTGCGGATGGTAACAGCCATACCAGGGCATGCCATTTTTGCAGTCGTGATGGGGTACTTTGTGGGCTGGGCAAAGTTTGCACCGCGTTACCGTGCCGCTTTTTTGTGGTTGGGGCTTTTGGGAGCGATTGGTTTACACGGCATTTACGATTATTTCATTTTTATGCGCATGCGGGAGTCGTTGATCTTTTTTGTCTTGATTTTTGGAGCGTTACTTTCCTTTTTATTGCTAAAAAAACACAGTGACTACCCTCCCTACGGAGAAGAGGGAAGTGTGGAAATTGATTTGGAGCGGTTGGAAGAGCGGCGGGAGCCTTAAAGGCGCAGTTTAGACGTTTAATAATTAGTACTGGTCTTTTATCTTAGAAGGCAGGGCAATGGATCGGATGTCGGAACAACCTTTTTCCAGCTAAGGGGTTAAAACTAGACCGAACTGTCTATTTGTACGGATTACTCTAAACTAAATACTCTTAGGAGGCGCTTATGCACTACTTTTTCTATGTATCGCTCTTTCTCTACTGGTTCTCCTACTTGTTGCCCTTTGCTTATGATTTGTTAGGTTATCAAATAGATGTCGCTCTATGGGCAGCTATTTTTGATTATCGACCGACGCTTTCGGGCTTTACAATTGTGTGGAGCTTGCGCTGTTTGGTCAATGCCTTAATTTTAGCGATTTGTTGGATGCGGCTGCCCCCAGTACATCGTTGGTTATTACACCATGTAGATGTAGATTTTCTCTATCAACTTTTGTGCGCTTTTGCCGTGGTTTTGTTGTTTTATGCCTTTGCCATGACGCGTGTGCAGTGGAATTGGGGCGGCTTTCTATGGGCTTTCGCCACTTTATTGACCGTTTTGTCTTATCGCTGGCGGAGCAAGGAAGTTGTGCCCGAAGTTTCTTTAGAACAAGGGTTAGAACGGCATTTAGTCCCCTTGGAGGAAGAGCACCCCTAAGTACAATCGTATAGCTTAGCCCAACAAAAAAGTCCTTCCCCGATAAACGAGAAAGGACTAAGAAAAGGGATATGTGATTAAGGATCGCTAGCCTTCTAGCTGCTTGGCAGCATATTTTATAGTACTAGGCAAATAAATAGTATAGTGAATCGTTTCACTAATTTCCTCGCCTTTAATCACGACCACATTTTTGAGGCGATTGGTAGATAGAATTAATACGTTGCGATCGGCATCCAGTTGTTGCTCTAATTCGTAGCGCCCCGATTTCTTCATGAATTCCAATAAATTATAATTAGAAGAAGAAATGCGAACGGCGGTTTCTATAATAATACGGCTACCTTTTGTGGATTTGAGTTGAAAATTTTCATTGCCAACCTGCAATTGTAGCTCTGTCGCTTGTAGCGTAGAAAAGGTTTGATTTAACGTGAGACTGGCTTGGGCAAAGCTGCTGCTGCCTAACAACAAGCAAACTAATAAAGCCGTCAGCGTACTTAAATGTTTCATGATTAAGGTGTTTCGATACAAGTCATCAATGGTGTTGTTTTTACAATAGTCTAGAATGATGCCAAAAAAAATCAGGCGTTGCTCTAGCGTTGTGCCGTCTCTTATTTTGTCTTAGAATCGTCTTGTCTGTACGTTCCAACCCAAAAATCGGCGGAAAAAGTGTACTTTCGCTGCGCGACACCTTTCGGGATGTTGATCCTTCTCTTTATCCGCTACAAAAAATTAGCACCGCATGCGATTCAGACGTTTAAAAAAAGAAGAATTAGAAGCCTTAGAAGCCGACTTTGTTAAGTTTTTGGCCAGCAACCACATCACTGCTAAAGATTGGACGGCGCTCAAAAAAGAAAACAGTGATAAAGTCTATGAACTCATTGATGTATTTAGTGACATCGTACTAGAAAAAATTTACGGGGAGATCGACTACCTACAACACCGCAGCAAAGACACCGTACGGGTATTTCATTGTCAAGAAGATAAAATCGTGATGACAGGGCTACAGATTAGCGATCCCGATAGAGATTTGACAAAGCCAGAAGATATTGCTATTTTATCCAACGCAAGCGCCCTAAATGGCTCCGTCAAAATTTTCCAAGTAGAAAAAACATACAGCCACGAGCGTGCCGAAGAGGTGTTTATCATGATGCACAAAGATGGTTGCCAGCCCGCTGCGCCTTCTATGTTCAATGCGCTAATCGAAATGTATCGCGCTTCTAACTAGACTACTAATACCCGTCCCATTTATTTCTTTCACTTACTAGAGCAATTTGTCCAGTATGGCCACTCAACATAATTTAGAACAACTCGCTGATTTATTAGCTACCCCCAAGCGCATTGTCATTACAGCACACGCCAATCCCGACGGCGATGCCTTGGGTTCTTCCCTTGGGTTATACCATTATCTCAAAAAGCAAGGCCATCGCCTAACCATCATTATGCCCACCGAGATGCCGAGTTTTCTCGATTGGATGAAGGATTTTGATCAGATTTTGGTGTATGAGAATACTAGAACTTTTTCTAAGCAATTGGTTAAAGAGGCGGATATTATTTTCTCGTTGGATTACAATTCTTTGAGCCGTATTGAGCAAATGCAAAGTGTAGTGCGCGATAGCAAGGCTTATAAAGCTATGATTGACCACCACTTGGAGCCACAGGATTTTTGTCAAGCCATGTTTTCTGATACAACGGCTAGTTCTACTTGTGAATTGATCTACCGGTTTATTGATATTTTGGGAGATTTAGAGTCTTTGGATACGGATATTCTAAATGCCCTATATGTAGGTATTCTAACGGATACAGGCGGTTTGCGTTATGCCACTTCTCCTCGGTTATTTCGTATTGTAGCGGATATGTTAGAGCGCGGCGTAGACAACAATAAACTCACGGATTTGGTCTTTAATGCCTATACCGTGAAGCGGTTTAATTTGCTGGGCTTCTGTATCGGGCAGCGCTTAGAATTCCTAGAAGATTGCAACACAGGCATCATTGCTTTATCGCAAGCAGACCACAAAAAATACAACATCCAACGCGGGGATTTGGAAGGCGTTGTGAATTTTATTCTGAGAATAAGAAAAATCCGTTGCGCGGTCTTGATTGCCGAACGCCACGACATCGTCAAAATGTCCATGCGCTCCAAAGGAGATTTCTCGGTACAAGAAGTGTGTTCTACCTATTTCAATGGAGGCGGGCATAGAAATGCGTCGGGAGGAGCCGTCAAAAAGCCCTTCGAAGAGGTCATCGAGCAGTTCCGAACGGTCATCAGAACCCATTACAAAGAAGAATTGAACCGCGAGGTCGTGGTACAGTTATAAATTTGGCCTTTTAAATCCCTTGCTATGTTTTCTTTCTTCAAAAAAAAGCCCCAACAACAAACCCATCCCTTGTTTGGCCCCTTGGTCTATCGGGCAAACAGAAATAAAAAAACCAACCTATCGGGTTTCTGGGAGGGGCGTTTGGATTTAGGGTTAGAACAACCCACTAAACTCCTTATTTGGGGCGATGCCACTACGCACCCACATGCCCAACAAGGCGCGCTCTTCAACCGTGTAGTCGAAGACATCGAACGCTATGTTGCCGAGTCAAAAAGTGGGCTGTTAGCACACCTTCAACAAGAAGAAAACAAACCCCTCCAACCCAACCAAGCGACTTGGAAACTCGATCATTTGTATTTTCAAGCCTATCCGATGTCGGCGCGCTTGCAAGCGGATTTACCTACGGATTTGCAGGGCGGCGTAGCGTGGGGGCTAGCGTTTGAGGTACAAGATTTGATAGCAACGGGCAGTAGCCAGCAAGCCTATTCGGCCTTAGTGGATCAAGTATGGCATCCGAAATTTCCGTTTACTTATTACTAAAAATCATTGCTGCTTTTGCAGAACAAGCAAGCAGTTATAAAGAATCGTTTTGCCCAATGGAACGATCTATAGGAGCGCGAAGCTAACCCTATGATTCCGTAGCGGCTGCTCCCTGCACTTTAATTAAACTCTCTTCTGTCAAACCTTTGGTGACTTCAATATTAATGCCGTCTGACAAGCCGACTTCTATGTACTGTTTTTCAAAATCTGCGCCGCCCTCGGTCAAGGCTTCGACATACACCCGTCCATCGTCTTCAAAGAGCAAATCGCGTTCTAGAATGGACAATACATCAGGGTGTTTATCTAAGATAATATCGGCGCTAGCACTGTAGCCTGCGCGCAAGAACACATCCTCCCGCTGTAGAACATCAGCCAAGATTTCAAACTTAATAGAGCCTGCTTCTTCGATACCTTTTGGCGAAATGTAATCGAGTACAGCATTGAAGGTCACTTTTTCTATTGCGCCGACCGTGAGTTCCAGTTTCATGCCTTTTTTGAGTTGCCCAACATCCGATTCGTCGATAAATCCTTCAAATACCAAATCTTTCATGTTGGCGACGGTGGCAATAATAGTTCCTACGTTAAACGAACTGCGTTCAATAACAGCGTCTCCAACTTCTACATTAACATCTAAGATCATACCTTCTACGGTAGACACAACGATATTAGCGACTTGTCCAGACTTGCTGGCAACTCCTTTTTGAAGCAGTTGTACATTATTGACAGCGGCTTCTAATTCTTGCGCCAATACATCTACTTGGGATGCTATTTCTCGAACAGAATTGTTGGAGCCAATGCGCGCATTTTCGGCGTTGGTACGGGCGACATCTAAGGCCGTTTTGAATTGTAAGTATTCTAATTCAGGAACAACACCATCTTTGAAAAGTGCGGCGTATTTTTCTTCTTGTATTTGGGCGCGGTTAAGCTCGGCTTCTGCTTGTTGCACATCATAGCGCTGGCTGCTGATTCCCTCTTGTTGTTTGAGGCGGCGTCTGGCTTCGAAGAGGCGTAAGCGGGCAAGTTCTACATTGGCTTTCGCGTTGTTGAGCGCGGTAGGGCTGGGCACCAATTGCAGGCGCGCAATGGGATCGCCTTTTTTGACGACATCGCCGCCTTTGACAAATACTTCGTCTACAATCCCTGGCACTTGCGAGCTAATCACAATTTCGATGCGGGGCTTAACAGTGCCTGTAGCGACCGATTTAGCAATAATAGACGTGCGATAAGGCGTTGTGGTCGTGGCTTCACTGACTGCATTGCCAGCGCCATTATAAAAGTAACTAATCAGCCAAACGGTTAATAGGACAAATAGTGTCAGAACAACTCCTAAGACAATGTTTTTCATGTTGTAGCTAAAGATAAAAATAAATAAGAAAGGCCTTTTTATACTCTGTTGAGGCATTCTAATCGGAGCGCAGTGCTTCGACGGGATTGATACGTGCGGCATGTAACGAGGGCAGCAGCCCTGCCAATAAGCCCGATAGAATAAGCACCAACAACGAACCCAGACTAACGCCCAAATCCACTTGAGGATTCATAAACATTTGTCCGCTCATATCTGTCCCTGCAACCGTCAAATTTATAAAATAGATCATTCCTGTTCCCAACAACAAACCCACATACCCAGAGAGCGTCGTAATGAAAACGGATTCTAATAAAATCAAGTTAATAATGGACCAAGGAGTCGCCCCCAAAGCCTTGCGCACCCCAATTTCCCGTGTGCGGTCTTTGACGGTAATCAGCATGACATTACTCACGCTCACGACCCCCGCCATCAACGTACCAATTCCAACCATCCACAAAAAAGCGCGAATGCCACTGAACAAGCCCGTGATTTTTCGGTATTCTTTTTCCAGATTAAAACGCCCTATCGCTTGGTCATCTTCGGGCGCAATACGGTGGCGCATTTTTAGAAAGGAAATAATCTGATCTTCGACATCACTGACGCGTTTATCGCCTGCAATAGTACAAACAAACCAAGAAATATCTTTGCCATTGCCGAATAATTTGAGGGAAGTGCTGAGCGGAATAAACAAGGTTTCTTCGGCTTCTAATAAGCGCCGCGACTCGCCATCAAATTTGACGACACCCACCACTTGAAAGGAAATGCCTCGAATGACTAAGTATTTGCCGATAGGATTGATGTTGCCAAAGACCTCTTCTTTGACCGTACGGCCAATGACCACCACCTTGCGCCCCAAGTCTTCATCGCGTTGGTTAAACACACGGCCTTGCACGGGAAGGAGAGATTCTACTTTAAAAATACCAGGCCACTCGCCGCGTAAATCAAAGTTGTTGGATTTGGATTGATAGGAGGCCAGCACATTGCGGGTCACATGGCGCGGTGCCAAGATGTCAATAAAATCAGCTTGTTGGCGCAACGCGTAAATGTCGTCTACCGTAAACGGCTCCCAACGGCCAACAGGCATGCCCTTGTACGCCAAGGTAGTTTCTTCGGGCCAGATGTAAATACTGTTGGTAGAACGCCCTCCAAACTCGTTGAGAATACCTTTTTCTAGGCCATCGCCCATGCCCATCATAAAGATCAACATGAAAATACCCCAAAAAACCCCCGCAGCGGTTAATCCCGTGCGGAGTTTATTTTGCCGAATAGTGCCAAATATCTCCTGCCATTTATCTCTATCAAACACCGAAAAAGAGTTTTAAAAACACTACTTCTAAACAAAATTTAGAAGTTAAGAAAAGGGAAGTGGGGGACATCCCTACAAAAGTAAAAGAAAAATCAACAGACCAAAAATTACGCCAGTAAATAGGTAGTTACTAAAGCATCTTAGCATTAACGAACAGTGGTACAAAATAGAAAAAAGAAATGCGGTGAAGAAGATTATAACAATAAAGTCGTTGTAATGTGCTATCTTAGATGACCTAAGCAACTGTTGATAGTTCAACGGTTTGTATAAATGCACAATATGGACGCAAATACGAAGCTCAATGAGCTATATATCTTCTTGGTAGAACGCGCTTTCAGAAATGTTCGGCGTTATAGTAATAGTGAGTTCGCCAAGTTTGGTCATGACATCTCTGTAGAACAATGGATTGTACTCAAACAAGTAAGTGAAGCCCCTGGCACGACACAACGCCAAGTGGCGGTTTCCACCAATAAAGATCCCGCTTCTGTCACTCGAGTTTTAGATCAATTGCAAAAACGGCACTTCATCGAGCGCGTTTCAGGGAGCGACCGTCGTTCCTTTAGAGTCATGCTAACCAAAGAAGGAGAGGCACTCGTCGCTGATATTTTGCCCAAGGCTATAAAAATAAGAGAGAAAGGATTAGAAGGATTTACACCAGAAGAGGAAAAGGCTTTTGTGGCCTTTTTATTGCGCGTTTGCGACAACTTTAGCAGCTAATAGCGCGTTTTCTGAACTTCCTTTTCTTGTTTAGTGTCGAAGTCTTCTACTTGGACAGTTACACCATGTTATTGTTATTAGTAATAACGACCAACAACTTCAAGGAACACCTTCTCTAGCAGCAAGGCTATTTTGCAATGTTTAGTATTGTGATTAGAAACTCCCTTTTCTAATAAGGAAACAATAACCTCTAATAGTTTGATATGAATGCAAAGCTTAAACAGCTCTACATTTTTCTGCTAGAACAAACTTTCCGCGTCAGTAGACGCTACAGCAACCGTCAATTTGCCGAATTTGGGTACGGTGTCTCTGTAGAGCAGTGGGATGTTTTAAAGCGCATTAGTGAGTATCCCAATACCACGCAACGAGACATTGCAAAAGCCATTAGTAAAGACCCTGCTTCGGTCACTAGAATCTTAGACGCGTTGCAAAAGAAACAATTGGTGCAGCGTACAGAGGGAAACGATCGCCGCTCTTTTGGGGTCGTTTTGACAGAAGAAGGTACGTTAGTCGTCGCGGATATTTTGCCAAAAGCCCATGCCATTCGACAAAAAGGGATAGAGGGACTTACCGAAGAAGAAGACCAGCAATTGGTAGCATTACTGCAACGGGTGTACAATAATTTTGCCGACAAGTAGGCAAGCGTTGGTGTAGTTTGAAAGAGCATTCAATCAATAAAAAGGGACTTTCTACTAGAAAGTCCCGCTATTATTTTATAGATAAGTCCTTGTCTAAGGCAGCTTAAAGATGTAATGGCCGACCAAGGCATGGCGCTCAAAGGAGAGCAACCATAAGTGCAGTACTTTGCGCTCGGCATCCGAGAAATGAAAAATAGGGCCATCAATGCCAATTCGATGACTATCCAACCAACGGCCTTTTCCTGTTGCCAAATAACCATAATAAGGATTCTTTTTGCTCTTTTGAGCGATTTGTACCGCATAGGTTTCGTAAAAGGTGTGGTTGGCAAAGCCCATAGAAGTCTTCCAACCTTTGTTGGCGGCAGCACTTGGCAGCACAGGAAATTTGCTCATATCCAACCCTCCAAAAATCAATTGTGTTTTGCGCTCGCCTGTTTCGTCTTGGAACAACAGCTGCAACTCGTGCAAGGTATCGCCATTGATCGCACTGATCGTTTGATAAGCTTGGGCGTGTTGTAAGTGGCGCAAACGCCCTAATTCTGTTTTACGGGGATCTTTTTTGTTGTAAAAACCAGGTGGGGTGAAGGTGGCAAAAGTAGTCGAATCCGACTGTAAATCGCGCATACTACTGAAGCTAGTAGGAGTAATAATTTCCTTGAATTTTTTCTGCCGCGCTCCTGCAATGGGGTACATGGCATCGCTACTATCTACCCACGCAATTGCTAAGTTGGCCAGTGGTTGGCGCAACAATTCCAGCGGTACGGGTTTGCTGGGTGGGTCAATCCATTCTTCCATAGAAGCTTGGTATTGGCTAAACGGTTGTCCATTTTTCTCCTCAAACAGTGCTGCGTACACGTCTCTAGGAAAGTTGAACCAGCTGTGGGCATAAGGCACCGTTTTTTCATTTTCTTGAACATACAAAATCACTTCCCAAAGGTAGGCATTGAGGCAATTGCGTGCTACATCCACTCGAACAATACGCGGATTGGTAGACTGGTAACTCGACCCATCAAACTGTACTTGATTGCGGTTCCACTCTTGGTTGACGCAAGTAATCAAACTCAAGTAGGCATCGCTTTTTATCCCGTCAGGAAGGGAGGGGATAAATTCGGAAAGGTCTAACTGGGAGAAAGAGAGCGTATCATTATCGTTATAAAACTGCAAGGCATAGCGTCCGTTTTCTTGTGGGCGTACTTGTCCCGCTGTAAAGTATTGCTGCGCATAATCTGTTGCCCGAAATCCAATGTCTGGATTATCAGGATATTCTTCATCGCTCAAATTTTGGAGCGGAAAAGTGTAGGTTTTGTCGGCGGTAGCCGTCGATGGAGTTGTTGATTCACAGGCACTTATTAAAAGTGTACTAAAGAGTAGACTCCAACCATATACCGTCCATTTCATGTCGTGTTGATTTGTAAAAGCTATTGGAAAATAGCTTCGGAATGACCCAATAAAGGGGTTCTGTTCAAGTGGGCGTTGCAATAGTACGCAAAGCAGCACAGTCCGACAATTAAAAGACCAAGAAGCGACGGCTTTTTTACCAATAATTTATTTTTTCAACGATTGCTCTTGTAGTATTTGGGCATAGACCTGTTGCACCTCGCGGTGAAAGGCGGCCAACCAAGGGCTTTTGAAGTGACGATTGAGGGTGGCAAAATAGACCGCATTTTTTTGGAGCAACGCGCGTTGTTGTTGGACGAGATCAGCTTGACGATCATTGCCCATGTATTGTGTTTTGTATTGGATACCCCAGCGCTTGGCAACGGCTGTTTTGGCCTGATAATAAGGTGTGTTGGGCGTTCCCCAGACCACATCTGTCCAAATGCCCGACTGTGGAGTTAATTGTTGTTTTAGACGGGTGCGGGTGGCCTCGTCGATCCAATCTTTCCATTGTTCGCCTAAGCGGTTTTGTAGGCGCAATTCATAGGTATAACTTTGTGCTGCTTGTTCCTGAAACACGGCTTTTTCCGCTTCGCTGAGGTTGTCTTTTACAAAAACAGCTTGATAAGCAATGCCCCATTCGGCGGCGACCGCTTTCTTGGTATCATAATATTCAGAGTCGCCCTGCTCGACCATCCACTCGTACCAAATCCCTTGGTTTTGGTTTTCCTGCGCCAAGGCATAGCTGTGCCGTTTCGCCACGGCCTTATTAAATTGTTCTAGCCAATCCTCTCCGTAACGCATTTCCAGCACGTTAAAATATTGCTGGTTGAGGGCGTTCAATTCTTGGGCGCGCAAACGCGTATCTTCGCAATCAATACAGCCTGCCGTTTCGCTGCGATAAGCAATGCCCCAGTGGCTGGCTTCAGCGCGTTTTGATTCTAAATAAAAGACATCAGGGCGGCCTACAATATAATCTACCCATTCTTGTTGGGCTTGTAAATTAAGGGTGTAGGTCAATAGGAGAACAAAAAACAGTACAAGACGCATGAGGAGGAGTTATCAAGGAGAAAAAATAGATCAAGACAAGGAAACCTATCCATTGTAGGTCGCTAATCGCTCAAAATGTAATCCTAAGATACTATTAATCGCCTCAATTTCAATTAAAAACCCATCATGCCCAAAGCGCGAGGGGATTTCGTAATAAAGGCCTCTCGGCAAATGTTGGGCTAAGAAACGTTGTTCTTGGGGCGGAATGAGCATATCGGTATCTATACCAATAACCGTGCAAGGCATCGCAAGTTGTTGTAAGGCGGCCTCCATACTACCGCGCCCACGCCCCACATGGTGCGTATCCAAGCACTTACTGAGGTGCCAATAACAGTGCGCATGGTAACGCCGTTCCAATTTATCCCCTTGGTAACGCACATAAGAAGCCGCCCGATGGTCGTCCAATTGTGGCGTTTCATCGGTCTGCTGGTCGAGGTAACTTTGGATAGTGCGGTAGGAGAGGAGGCCAATGCCGCGCGCGGTTTTGAGGCCTTGTGCCCCTGCTTTGGGCGTATTGTCCCGCCAAGTAGGATCGGTTTCAATCGCCATGCGCTGCGCTTCGTGAATGGCAATACTCCACGCTGTTTCGCGGGCGCTGGTGGCCAGCAATACCAAACTCTGCACCCGCTCAGGCGCTACCAAGGCAAATTCCAAGGCTTGATGTCCGCCAAAGGAACCTCCAATGGCAACCTTTACTTGCTCAATGTCCAAGTACTCCCGTAGTAAGTGGTGTACCGTTACCACATCCCGTACGGTAAAATGTGGAAAGGCAATGCCATAGGGGCGGCGGCTCTGTGGGTTCTCGGTGCGCGGGTTGGTTGTCCCATAAAAAGAACCCAACACATTGGCACACACAATAAAATGCTCGTTGGGATTAATGGGCGCATTGTCTCCTACCACGCCTTTCCACCACTCGGTCGGATCAGAATTGGCCGTCAAGGCATGAAATACCCACACGACATTGTCCTTGGCCGCGTTGAGCGTTCCAAAAGTATGGTAAGCGACTTGCAGAGCAGGCAACGTGCTACCCCGCTCTAACCGCAACGGCTGTAGATGTTGGTAAATTTGAACGCCTTTGGGCAAGATCATACTAAGAAAAATTGAAGGAAGAAGCAAAGAAGTAATGTACCCGATAAAGCTAGTACACTGCTACGAGAATACCAAGTTCTGAAAGTTGGATTTCTGCTGGGGCTTGTCGCTTTGGAAGTTATTTTCCTAATTTGTTTAGGACTACAAAAAGACCTCTATTTGAATAGGTCAATGTACTCCTTGAACAGGTATAATTTGCTTCGTTTACCGCCTGTTATCTCTACTAAAAGATTTAGTTATTAACAGTTACCTTAAACAAGGAAGGTGCTTAATAAAGAAAATGGCGAAAAACTTAAATAGGGAGGGCGCTTAATAAAGAAAATGGTCAAAAGCTATAGGATGTTATTTTTCTTTAAACCTTTCTAGACCACCTACAATTCCATTTTTTAGAACAACTAAATTCTTCGTAATAGACGCTATCGTTTCGTTTTCAGGATCCTGAATCATCAGTTTCGCTAAAGCAGATTTTGAATGGATGGCTTTGTCAAGTATCTTGAACACTCGTTTGGTTAAGGAGCTATTATGGAGAATAATTTTCGCTATTTCGTACCCCAATACTCTTATGCCTATTTCCTTGGAATTCAGATTCTCTTTGTCCTCTTCATATAAGAATTCGTAATTGCCCCAAATAAACTCCATTTCTATACTGGGATAGTGGCGGATAATAGAAGCAATGTCAGTAGGATCTTTGGGTCTATTTTCTGGACGGTCATCGTAAGCGATGAGTTTAAGTAAAACAACGGAGGAGATGGAGCAGACCTTCAATTGACTACCTTCTATGGCAACATCAACCAAACCATGTTCATAGACGTCCGAAAGCCCTTCCAAATTGATAGCAACTAACCCTTTTCCATGTATAGAAACCTTGTTTTGGTTCTCAATTTCCCCAAAGGGTAGTAAATCTAGGGGTATTTTATAAGGAGACATTAGACTTTATTACGAATAGCCTTGCAGCGAAAAAAGGATCTTTTTCCCTCACTCGGCGTTAAAAATTAATCCCATCCCGATAAAATCGGGATGAGCTGAATTTTACTTCGGTCGAGCCCTTCGGGGTTTGCCTTGATTACTTTGTGAACTCGCAAGCTCGGTTGATGAAAAAAACTCTCTTTTTAATCTCTATACAATTCCATTCGTAATAAAGTCTATTAAACAGAACGCATTGGTAGAGATGATGGTGTAATCATAATCTTTTACCAATTTATCCTTCAATCCCTCGTAGCGTTCTACGCTGGGTACATACACAGCAAAGTCCAGATCTTTTGTACCCCTTGCTGGCTCTCCATCTTCAACATACCATACATTACGGGCCAAAGCTCCAACACCAAAAAAGTCTATCTCTAGTTCTGAGGAAGCTTTCTGAAGGTCCGCTAAGATTTCTTTTATGTGGACATTTTTTAAGGCGCTATAAAGTATCTCGGACATACTTGTTATAGATTATTTCCGCAGTTTCTAAATTTCGCGGAGTCGGGTTATTTAATAAATCAGCATAGACTAAAATAGGAGAAACTGTCTTTTGGTATTTATACGCAAAAGGATGTTCCCAAAATTGCTCTATGAAAGTAAGTTCTCCTTCAGGGTCAGGAAAGGCAGGTAGCGTTTTAGCAAGTTTGAAAAAAGAAGCACTCGTATAGAAGAGTGCTCGTTCTGCAATAAGGTAATTAGATAGGAGTTCTCCTGCAGGTTCCCCTCCAGCAAGAGCAAGGGGGGCAAGTTCTAGGGAAGACAAGGCGGCGAAGTCTTTACTTTTGAAACGCTGTTGTTTTAGTTGAGGGCGCAACACTTTATTGAATAAGGTTACCCATTCTTGAAACAAGCGCTTTTTATGTTGTAATTGAATTTGATGAGCATCTATTTTGATAAGATAACCATCTTTGAACAAAGCCTTGATTACTCTACGAACAGTATCTATAGATACCTTCGCTAATCCTCCAATAGTCCTATAAGGTTCATTTAGTATATTTTCATCAATAAGAAATTGGTAAATAACCTTTAAACCAGCCTTAGAGAAAGCGTTAGTTGATTTTTTAGTAAAGGAAGGAGGTTTTTTGTTATGCTCTATGTAAACATACAAACCTTGCTCGTTGGTAATATAGGCATTGCCTGAACTATCTAAATAAGAGATGTGCTGTTCCTTGAGATACGTTTTCAACGGCTTGGATAAATAATCAGCAATCAATAAGAAATTCTGAGAAGTAGATAGGGAGTGATTAAGGTCAAGTAGTTGTGACAAAGAAGGCTTTCGCTTTATAGTATAAAAAAAATAATATTTTATAGAATTAAATTCTATGCTTAGTGACCCATCGAATCGCTTATCTTTTGCTTCATTGTACCAGCTACTTACTTCTAAATCTATTTTAGCATCTTCAGAAAGTCCTTGTACAGCAGTGTATAGAATATCCTCTTCCATATCGAGTTATAGCGGCGTTGAAATGAATGTACTACTAGTGTAGAGTATTGAACTAATATACGCTATTATCTGTGATAAAATCAAAATATTGGGGCACTTTGTACGAATAAAACAAAAAAAGCAAAAAATCGTACAAGGTAATTTATCGTACAATTTTTTGCTTTAGAATAAGATATACCAGCTCCTCCCTACCCCTTAGAAGCCTCTAACGCCTGATCAATATCCGCAATAATATCATCCACATGCTCCAAACCGACGGAAAAGCGCAACAAGCCATCCCAGATGCCGACTTCTTCCCGTGCCGCGCGGCTCAATTTGGAGTGCGTGGTCGAAGCGGGGTGGGTAGCAATGGTGCGGGTATCGCCCAAATTAGCCGTCAACGACAGCATATTAAGGGCATTTAAGAAGCGCTGGCCACGCTCTATACCGCCTTTGACGATGCAGGTAAAGAGCCCACCACCCATACGCATTTGTTGGCGGGCGAGCGTGTATTGGGGATGCGACGGCAAATGCGGATACTTGACCGAATCAATTTCGGGATGCTCTTCTAAGTGCTGTGCTACGATAAGCGCATTTTCGCAGTGGCGCTGCATCCGCACTGCTAAGGTTTCCAAACTTTTGGACAAAAGCCAAGCGTTGAAAGGCGAAATAGCAGGACCTGTACGACGGGCAAACGCATACACCTCCTTAATCAATTCGCTGCGTCCCAAAACTAAGCCCCCCAAAACACGGCCTTGCCCGTCAATCCATTTGGTAGCCGAGTGGGTGACAATGTCCGCCCCATAGAGGGCAGGGCGCTGCAAGAAGGGGGTGGCAAAGCAGTTGTCGATGTTGAGTAGAATACCGTGGCGCTTTGTTAGTTTGCCGAGCCAATCCAAGTCGATAAAATCTAAGGCGGGGTTAGAAGGTGTTTCTGCAAACAACATTTTGGTGTTGGCCTGAATGGCCGCCTCCCAAGTATCGGGCTGGTCAATATCCACATAGGTGTATTCTACCCCCCATTGAGGTAGAATTTCGGTAATAATGCGGTGGGTGTTGCCAAAAACGGAGCGACAAGCCACTAAATGATCGCCTTGTTTTAAGAACGGTGCCAGCGAGGCAAAAATACCCGACATGCCCGATGCCGTAGCAAAGCCATCTTCGGTACCTTCTAACAGGCACATTTTTTCAATAAATTCGGTGGCATTGGGATTGGAAAAACGGGAATAAATATAAGCAGAGTTTTCGCCTGCAAAGGCAGAAGCCGCTTCTTCGGCACTGTCAAAGGTAAAACTGGATGTTAGGTACAACGGAACCGAATGTTCTTTATTGGCCGTTTGGGGGCTTTGGGTACGAATGGCTAAGGTCTCGAAGCGTTGCGTGGGGGCAGGTATTTGTGTTTGCCGCTTTTTGACTGTTTGAGCGATTTCGTACTTAAAAAATATATCGGCAGTTTCAACCATGATTTTGTAGACCGAGCAATATTTGTCTGCCACCATTTCAATCGCTTTATCTACTTTGGCCGCATCAATAGCACCAGTTAGAAAAAACTTAACCGTGATGGTTTCAAAAATATGCGGTAGCCGTGTTTTGCGGCGCGTGGCTTCTACTTCGATGCGGACATCATCAATCTCTTGGCGTTGCTT
The DNA here is from genome assembly GCA_963837355.1 of uncultured Saprospiraceae bacterium. Taxonomy (GTDB): domain Bacteria; phylum Bacteroidota; class Bacteroidia; order Chitinophagales; family Saprospiraceae; genus Aureispira. The sequence continues at coordinate 720,058 of CAWIMY010000007.1, forward strand.
TTTTAGAATACTAATAATATCAATAACGGAACAACCGCCCAAACTAGCCAAGAGCGATTCCATTGGGCGAAACCCTTTGTTTTGTCCACCAATTGACGGAGAAGCATCTAAATGCATCAGGGTGCCCGTCTGGTTGCGGGCAGTAAAATGGTAAGCACTATTTTGTCGTTGCAGCGTGATTTTCATCGGAATACAAAGTTGAATCCATGATTATCGAGTAGCGAGCCGTACAAGGAATGTCTACCCAAAGCGTTACAAATGTGCGAGTGGGCCGTCTTATCTGGCTTGAGTTGGCACCTTGCGGGGATAGCAGGTTGCCAAGGCTTCAAAGGGCAAGTCCCTCCACCTTTCTCGATAAATAAATGATGTAATAAAGTACTACAAAACTAAGCTCTATTCAGCAAAGTACCAAGTTCTTAAACAAAGATTTTTAGGATTCCAACCAAGGCCCCTAGAAGAGCCACTACTAAGAAACCACTAATAAGAACGTTTTTAAGGGTCGCCGCAGGGTTGAACTTGGCAATGCAGTAGATCGCCCTCACGCCATCTTTCCAATTGATTTTCTTGCCTTCTTCGAACGTTCTACCATAGTAAGAAATACCTACTTCATAGATGCGTACTTTGTCGATGCGCGCAATTTTGGCCGTTACTTCTGGCTCAAAACCAAAGCGCTTTTCGGTTAAGGTTAAACTCTGCAACATTTTGGTATTGAATAACTTATAGCAGGTTTCCATATCCGTCAAGTTCAAGTTGGTGTTCATGTTGGATAAGAACGTCAAGAGCTTGTTGCCGATGCTGTGCCAGAAAAATAGAATGCGGTGGGGATTGCCGCCCATAAAACGCGAGCCGTAAACGACATCGGCATTGCCATTGAGGATAGGCTTTAGCAGACGATTGTACTCCTCGGGGTCGTATTCTAAATCAGCATCCTGAATGATCAAAAAATCACCCGTTGCCTTTTCGATACCCGTATGCAAGGCTGCCCCTTTTCCTTTATTGACTTCGTGTTTGAAGTACTGAATATTCAGCGAGGGATTGTTCTGTTGGTAGCGTAAAATTGCCGCTTCTGTTTCGTCGGTAGAACAGTCGTTGACAATAATGACTTCTTTTTTTATCCCGTCTACAAGCTCCACCGCTTGTACTTTATCCAAAATAAAATGAATGGTTTTTCCCTCGTTATAAGCGGGAATGATAATGGACAAGTGGTTTATTGTAGGCTTATTCATGCTATTAATAATTAGTTGCCCTTGGGGTTGTAATAAACATAGGGACTTGAATCGTTTAAGTTAAAGTAAGGCGAAGATAATTCCTTATAGGGAAAATTACCCCAGTAGGTCAAAAAATAATCAGGATTGTTTTTGATGTATTCCAAACTCCAAGGATCATCGTGGATAACAATGCTACGCATTCCCGTAGAATGTTCATCCATCGAGGAGAGCAACCAAAATTCGTAAGGGCTGCCCCAATAAGTATATAAAAGAACATCTCTAGGGATATCCGCACTGTCGATAAGTAGTTTTTTATTGGGCAACGCCGCTGTTTTTGCTAGTAATTCCTTTTGCCAATTTAGGCGCTTGGTATACGCAAGACTGTGTACGTAGATTCTGCCTAGGCAAGTAACTACAATAGCAGCGATAAGCACTACTTGCCAGTGTGCCCGAAAGGCAGGCAATCCATCCACTACAAAGGGAAAGGCGACCATTAGGCTCAATGGAAGGTAAAGATTTTCTAGATAAAATTGGCTAAATTGCACCGTGTTGAATGTAACCCCAATCAGTAAAAAATAACCTACAAAGAAACTCCAAAGCAGCAGTAATTTGAGCCATTTTTTTTCTCGGACATACCAGTACGACATTCCAAAAAATAAGACCACCAAAGCAGTTGTTGCAATATAGAGTACAAAATTGGCATTGGAGTCGATAAAGAAGTAGTTGGGAAACAGCGTCCAGAAATTCTCTAAATGGGCTGTCGCTGAATTTTCATAAGAATAATTGACTTTTAGTAGGGTGTTTTTGAGAAGGAAAACTAGCCAGAATACAGCAAAGCTGCCGCCCAAAATCGTTCGATTAATCGGCCATTTATCTTGCGAAAGCCATATAAAGAGGCTGCTATAAGTAAACGGGATAAAGATAAGCGGATGAAAATAAACGACCGCTACCAACATCGGAAGTAAGAGGAGCAATTCTAATTTATAATAGGCACGCCATTCCTGTTTACGGGTAATAATGGCAAAAGTCAATAACATAAAAGCCAACCCCTGTGGAAATTCGGACTGAATCCAAAAAAATGTTCCACCCACCATTATGGTATTTAGTAACAGCAAAACTAGCCCTAATATAGGATTTTTAAGCACTTTCCAAATAAGCAAAAAAATCCCAAAATAGAAGAGTACAAACCCTACTGAGTAGGCCAGTGTGATTGTTTTTAGCGATAAGCCTAAATAGCTGCCAATAAGTGGGATAGATTGTGTCAACACCGACCCAAAACGGCCATTCTGAATCTCGTAGTTCCCATCTTTTATAATATAGAATAGGTGGTAGGCAAGATCCGCAAACAAAATGCGCTCTTGGTAGTACCAGACAGCTAGAAATAGGAAACTGCCATAGCTTAATAAAGCTATGGAGAAAAGACGCTTAGTCGTAGATGGAGTAAGAAATAACATGAAGAAGACAGATAGATGATCTGCGGGGACATATTATAGACGCAACGAACGTAGATATAGGTTGGAAGACGGAACTGAAAGTCATACAATTTTGGTACAGCTCAACGCCAGTAAAATACAAAAAGCAAGGGTTAGAAGAATGCTTTCGACAGATCGAGAATCGTCTTGACGATAACTGGTTGTTAAACCAGGAAAAAAAGTAGAATACCCACATGATAAAAGGCGGTTGATGTAAATTAAGGGACGAATAATTTTATGTAACCTAGGGGCATGGGAAGGGGAGGGCAACGGTCAGGGGGAACGAAAATCAAACAGCCAAGCAAGAGTTGATAGGACGTCTTGTCCTGCTTGGCTGTTTGACCTGTAGGTCTTATTTATTAACTAATGCAGGATTCATCCCCATATTGGAGAATCCACCGTCGTGAAATAGATTTTGCATGGTCACAAAGCGGGTGTAATCGGAAAATAGAGAAACACAATATTCCGCACACGCTTCAGCAGGGGCGTTGCCCAAAGGCGACATATTCTCGGCATAATCCAAGAAATCTTGGAAGCCATCAATGCCAGTCCCTGCGGTAGTCATCGTTGGAGACTGTGAAATGGTGTTGACACGAACGTTGTTGCGGGTACCAAAATGGTAACCAAACGAGCGGGCAAACGATTCCAACAAGGCTTTTGCCTCGGCCATTTCTCCATAATGAGGAAAAATACGCTGGGCACCAATGTACGTTAAGGCCAAAATAGAGCCCCAATCATTCATCGCGTCTTTGTTATAAAGCGCTTGCATCATCTTGTGAAAAGACAAGGCAGAAATATCAAACGACTTTTGCATGAAATCATGGTTCAAGTCCGTATAAGGTTTTCCTTTGCGGATATTGATAGACATCCCAATAGAGTGAAGGACAAAATCCAATTTGCCCCCTAGTTTTTCTTGGCTCTCCTCAATGAGTTTTTCCAAGTCATCCATACGAGTGGCATCCGCTGGGATGGCGGCACAATTTAATTTTTCAGCTAGTGTTTGGATGCTAGAATCCCCGCGCATTCTAAACGCTACGGGAGCATTGGTCAAGACAATTTCTGCGCCTTCTTTGGAGCACAATTCGGCTACTTTCCAAGCAATAGACAGATCGTCTAACGCACCAAAAATAATTCCTTTTTTACCTTTTAATAGCATAGTAGATGGTGTATGTGTCTGTTATAGGTAATGATATCAAAAAGTGTTAACAAAAGCTAAACGTTTCTGACTCATTTAAGCGCAAAGCTAAGGCATTTTGAATTAAAAAACTACCGATCTTCAGAAAATGTAGGAACTAATGTTCATTTATTTCTGAAAAGGCTTGCTTTTGCAAAACAATTACGCCCAATTCTGTTTGTCGAGGCTTCTAAACTGTATGGCTTCCGCCAAATGTTCGGCTTGGATGGTGGGCTTGCTTGCCAAGTCGGCGATGGTACGGGCGACCTTCAAAATACGGTCGTAGGCCCGTGCCGAGAGCTGAAAATGGTCCATTGCTTTTTTGAGCAGGAGTTGGCTGGCTTTGTCGAGTTGGCAATACTCCTGCAAATACTTACTGCCCATTTGGGCATTGCAATGTGTGTCAGGGTCTTCTTTATAACGCTCGGTTTGTAGTTGGCGGGCAGCAATAACCCGTACCAAAATTTCTTCGCTGCTCTCTTGGGGGCGACTGTCCGATAAATCTTCGTAATCAATGGGCTTAACATCAATATGCAAATCAATGCGATCCAACAAAGGGCCAGAGATTTTATTGAGGTAATTTTGTACGGTATTAGAAGAACAAACACATTCTTTATCGGGGTGGGTATAATAACCACAAGGGCAAGGATTCATCGAAGCGACCAGCGTAAAACTAGCAGGATAATCGACCGTAAACTTAGACCGAGAAATCGTAATCTGTCGCGCTTCCATCGGTTGGCGTAACACTTCCAACACCGAGCGCTTAAATTCGGGCAATTCATCTAAAAATAAGACCCCGTTATGCGCCAGCGAAATTTCTCCAGGACGTGGATAATTGCCCCCGCCCACCAAGGCGACATCGCTAATCGTATGGTGTGGGTTGCGAAAAGGCCGTTGGTGAATCAAGGCACAATCACTTGGCAGCAAGCCCACCACAGAGTGAATTTTAGTGGTTTCCAGCGCCTCGCTCAAATTTAGCGGAGGTAAAATGGTGGGAAACCGCTTGGCGAGCATGGTTTTGCCTGCACCAGGGGGGCCAATTAAGATCAAGTTGTGACCACCCGCTGCCGCAATTTCCATCGCTCGCTTAATACTGCGTTGTCCTTTGACATCTGAAAAGTTGATTGAAAACTGCGTTTGGTTATACGTGAACTCCTCACGGGTATCGACAAAAGTGGCCTTCAACTCCAAATCGCCCAAGAAAAAATCGACGACTTCTTGCAAATGCGTCACGCCATAGACGGCTAGGTCATTCACAATGGCTGCCTCTCGGGCATTCTCCTTTGGCAAAATTAAGCCTTTGAAGCCCATTTTGCGTGCCTGAATGGCAATGGGCAAGGCTCCTTTGATCGGTCGCAGGGTGCCATCCAAGGACAACTCCCCCATCAAAATATACTCTTTGAGTGCCTCATCGGGCAATTGCTGGGTGGCCGCCATTACCCCAATTGCCAACGGTAAATCGTAGTAAGACCCTTCCTTTTTGAGATCGGCAGGAGCCATATTGATAATAATTTTGATACGCGGAATGCGGTAGCCAATCTGTTTGAGGGCCGTTTCAATGCGCCAGTAGCCTTCTTTGACGGCGTTGTCGGGCAAGCCCACCAAAGAATAACCAGGTCGCCCCTGTACAATCTGTCCTCCTGCATTGACTTCGATGGTAATCAATTGCGCATCAATGCCCTCTACCGCGCTGGCAAATGTCTTTACTAACATACTCTGCTTTACTGTTGAATGAATATAAACTGCTGTCCGCTGTTGAGTAGAACCCTTGGCAACGGTATTTGTTGGGCAGTGTACGGGAGTAGGGAAGTCTTTGTTGCAAGGTGCAGGCAATTTTTTGGAGGAGGGAAAGGGGCAGACCTTTAGGTCTGGCAACTTGTATTTTTTTACTTGCAGGTTATAGCACAGTATTTCTTTATCTAAAAAGGGGATAAGAGAGACAGAGTTTATTTGAAAAATGAAACATTGTAAAATTATTTCTATTGGGACAATTGATGCATTAGTGGTAGTAGATTTTTGTAAAGTCTTGAGAAATAAATATTTTGTTGGTGGAATTATCTAAAAGTACGAGGGCCAATTAGTTGGAAGTAGATAGCGCCTTCTAGGTATTCCTCTATTCGTAATAACATCTATTACGCTTATGCAACATTCGCCTAAAAAAATACGTGCCTTATCGGCAGCTCTTACTGCATTAGAACAAAAAGTGAAACGCTTTTTGAAAGCAGAACAACAATGCCAACAAAGACAAGACCACGCGGCTCTAAAAGCTCTGAAGCAACAACTACAGACCGCAAAGCGTCTTCGTCCCCTATTACAACAAGCAATACAAACCTTAGAAGAGAAAATTCCGCCACCTAGTGCGCTAGATGAAGAATACGAAGTAGTGGTAGAGCTGCATAAAAAAGCCGCCACTAAAGGTACGCTTGAGAATAAACGCGCTTATCAAGATGCTCTAAACAAGTTCTTGGCCACCTATGCTAGTGAACCTACCACCAATCAGGAACTTTGGGCCGCCGCCGCAGATGAGTGTAGCAAAGAATTGGCTGCTAGTAGCGCCAGTTTAGCCCGTGCAGAAAATGTGAAGGCGCAAATTGACCAATTGGAAGAGCAAGAAGCGGCCAAAGTATATTATATTGTAAAGGGCACTGATAAAAATGGCCAACCATGGGGGCGGATTGATTACGTGGGCGCGGCGTGGGTCATGGCTTCGGAGAAAACTGAAAAAGGGAATAATAACTTGCCCTTAGAGGTGCATTACTTTACTTATACGGATGGAGCGTACCAACTCCAACAAAAGTCCAACAAGTTGGAGACATCGTTTGACAAACAACTCATGGATGCTTTTCAAAAAAGTGGTTTAGTCTCTTACGAGCAATACAAAAACCTAGGCCGAGATTATGAATACACGCCCTCCGATGCGCCCATCAATGGAAAAGGAGGCTGGTATCTCACCATGAACGCCCCGAATCCTACGGACAAAGTCGCCAAAATAATAGAGGTGCCCGATTGGGATGATTTTGGTTTTGAAAAAATCTATAACCAGTACAAAAAAGACTGTGCGAACGGGCTCTTAACAAAAACTGACGCAAAAGTGCGTAAAAAGCAACTACAAGCAACCCTAGATCAACAACAAATCCTAATTGACGAACTGGATGAATTTCATCACGAAGAAAATGATGCCGATCAAAACACAGCAATTTTATTAGACGTCTGGACAAAAAAGCGCGCCGAGCTGCAACGCGCCTTGCGCGAAGATTTAAAAGAAGATTGTCTAGCCACTGTTCCCGCTTTACCCCCTTGCGAAGATTTTGAACCAATCTACCAACAACACCAAGAACTGTGCGCCCGTATGGCCCTCCCAAAACGGGTCGGAGATGCCTTGAAAGCTCAAATGGCCGAGTGTCTAGCCACAGGGCAACAAGCCTTGGACAGCATTGATGCCGCGTTAGAAAAATACAAAGGAATTCCTCATTGGGAAGCGGATGCGGAATTGAAAGCGTTGGTCACGGAGTTGGAGGCGCAACGCGCGGCGCAAGCCCCTCTTGTAGCGCGGCAGAAAACGCAGTTGGCAGGCTTGCCCGAGGAGTGTTTGAAGCCGTTGGCGTTGGAGGTGTATTTTGCGCGGCAGTCGAACAAGATTAGAACCAAAGAAGGAAAACAGACAATAATTAAGGAATAAAAACAGGACGGAGCTAAAAGCTCTAGTTACGGAATTGGAGGCGCAACGCGCGGCGCAAGCCCCTCTTGTAGCGCGGCAGAAAACGCAGTTGGCAGGCTTGCCCGAGGAGTGTTTGAAGCCGTTGGCATTGGAGGTTTATTTTGAAAGAAACTCTAATAAGATCACTAAGAAAGATGACAAGCAATTAAAGGAAATTGCAGCATTTTTGAAAGCTAATCCAATGATGAAAGTGCGGTTGATTGGGAATACGGCGATGCAAAAAGGTATTTCTAATAGTAGGACAGTGGAGAGCGACTTCATAGAAGCTGTCGAAACTGTCCACTTAATGCCTGATGATGAATTACCTAAGAGTTTTTCTAAAGAGGAGATAGATAGCGTTAGGAACAGATCACACATAGTAGAAGATTTAATGATGATTCGTACACACAGAATTAAACAATTGTTTATTCGTATGGGAGTAAATGACATGCAGGTAGAACCTGTTCCAGGGGAAAATTTAGGGGCTGGAAAAGAGCATCAAAAGGTAATTGTAAATTTTTATTAAATACTAGAAATGAGCAAGATTTCTTTTTGTGTTTTTATACTTTCATTTTGGGTGTTTGGTTGTTCCAATAGAACAAGTGATTTTGACAAGATTAAAACCCTCACGGATAAAGCAAAGTATACGTTACTAAGTAGAGATAAAAAATGCTACTATAATGTAAAGAATACTATAGCGATAGAAGGTATAAATAGTATGGAATTTAACGTGGATTTTTCGAAAATTTCTAGGATAGAAAGCAAACAGTCTAGTGATGTAGTAATTTATTTTAAAGATGCCAATAGCGTACTTCTTAAGGAGGTAGAATGGCAGGAAGATGTTACAAATAGAGAAAAAGAAAAAATACTAACAGCAGAGTATAAGCATATAGTACTTCATGCAGCAGATACAACAGATGCCAACCAACTTAGATTGCTAGTAGAACAAGAAGGACATCGTTGTGGTGCTCTTCTAAAAGAAAGGTGAATTGAAATTATATAGTTGACGGAACTGCTAACTTAAACAGTCTAGTTAAGCGATATCAAAAAAGGACGACAAGCAATTGAAAGAGATTGCGGAGTTTTTGAAAGCTAATCCAATGATGAAGGTGCGGTTGATTGGGAATACGTCTTCTAGGAGTTCTGCAAGCATTAAGTGATCGAGCAGGTGAGGTTGACGAGTTTATAGAAACAGAACATTTGATGCCTGACGATAAATTACCCAGTGATTGGACAGAAAAGAAAAAGCAAGACTTTAAGAGTAGAAGGATATTAATTAAAGATCTAATGTTAGTAAGAGCAGGACATGTAAAAAATATATTGACAGGTTTAGGAGTAAGCAGTTCGCAAGTAGAAATTATCACTGGTAAAAATTTGGGTAAATCAGGAGATTCGAGGGATCAAGTAAAATACAATCAACGAGTCGTAGCAGAATTTTATTAAAATGAGAAATTTTTTAAAAAATATATTGATGTTAGTCTGTCTGCTAAGTGTGGCTTGTCAAGCAGATAGAGAGCAAGCTAAGTATACTCAAAAAATACAACGATTATTAGAATTGCAAGGAGACGACACTAAAATTTCTCATCAAGGTAACTGTGATTGCATAGTGGAAGGCTCCTATCTCTATGAAGGGATACAACGCGTGCACTGGGAATTTAATTGGAAAAATGTAACAGATTTGTATCTACCTGAAGAAGGAGGAGTGAACATGGAAATCACTCCAAGTAGAATGATAAACTTATTAGAATTTACTATTCCTTTTACTACAAAAGAAAAGGATTTGTTTGAAAAAAAAATGGAGACAAAGAGTGTCCTTTTACTTGGTAATCTAAATACAACGGCTGTCAATAAAGAAATATATCAGCAAGTAAAGTTATTGGCAAAAGAATGTGGAGCAACCTTCACCGAGGATCATCCAGCATGGAGCAATAGCAAACCAGACTAACGACATAATATCTCCTACAGCAGATCTAATAATTACCCCAACTAGCGGGCTTGCCCGAGGAGTGTTTGAAGCCGTTGGCGTTGGAGGTGTATTTTGCGCGGCAGTCGAACAAAATTACAAAGAAGGACGATAAGCAATTGAAAGAGATTGCGGAGTTTTTGAAAGCTAATCCAATGATGAAGGTGCGGTTGATTGGGAACACGTCTATGCCTGTTATCTATAAAAGCTCAGACGATAAATTACCCCGTATGTAGACGAGAGAACCAATAAATCCATTCTAACTGACACACTTTATTGAACAGTCTCCTAGTGGCTCAAAACATCCTCAAAAAATGGACGAGCCCCCTTCAGAAATGGGCGTTAACCGCAATAGATAGTAGTGTAATGGGAACTTGTCCCGTTAATGCCAAATAAACACTCTATGAAGACCTTCCTTTTCCTACTCTTAGATAACTACCCTTCACCAATCAGTCACGGCCAAGGATGAATTGTTTTATGCCTATTTTAAAGCACTGAAAACCAAAAAAGCAGCGCTTTTGGAGCCTTGCTTTTGTATGTGATAAGGAGTATGGTGTTCCAAAAAATAAACGATTGCCTCTTTCGGCGCTGAAATGATAACGGAGTGAATAGGAATGCTCCTTTAGTCACAGTCTTTAATTTTACTTTTTTATAAAAAATAGCACATGAATTATCTTTACGGGTTGTTAGGAGGGCTGTTGTGGTGGAGCAGCTGCCAGACGGATGCTACTTCCACTCCTTTTCCTAAGGAAAAGGATATTTCGGATTATCCAGCAACTACGCTATTGGCGACTACGGCGGAGACGGCGAACTGGGAAACGAATATCTTATATTGTCCCACCTTGTTACTGGCTTGGGAAGGCGTGCGAGAAACCTTGCCGTCGCCCGTGCTTATTGCCGCTGACCAAGAGGCATTGGAGGCGTTGGATGGCTCGCAAGGACATATAGGAGCATTGGAGGAAGGGGAGTACGATCGAACGATTCGTATTTTGGAGCAGGGAATTAATGTGCAAGTTAGTTTTGCTTCCCAATTGCTCTTGAAGGAGCCGTTGGAAGACAATCCAATACCGCTTTCTTTTGCTGGGCGCTCGGTGGCTTGTTTTGGCGGAACGGGAGCGGATGAAGCGGTGACCACACAAGTAACCGTATTATTTTATGAAGATGAAGACGAATTCGCTTTCGCGCTAACTCCCGAAGACAGCAGCCAACAATTGCTGTTTTACCACAGCCGCGATCATGGTCGCCGCTCCTTGGAGGCGCTGTACGAAGCGCTGATTCGTAAAATGGCGCGTTATGCGCGGCAGCCGCCCAATAAGAACGAGGTTTGGAGAGCGGATGATCTAGTGGCGATTCCCAACCTCTCTTTTAACATTAGCAAAAGCTACACCGACTTGTTAGGAAGTCGTTTGTCCGCCCAAGGAACGCCGTATACCATTACGGCGGCTCGTCAACGCCTTGCTCTGGCGCTGAATAAAATGGGCGCGCTGCTGGAGAGCGAAGCAGAAATGGAATGGGTAACAGAGGCTGTCCAAGAGTTGCCCCAAGCGCGGTTGCCTAGACGCTTGGTCTTGGATGCTGCTTTTTTATTGGTTGCCAAAAAAGTAAAGGCTGCTAACCCTTATTTATTGGCTTGGATCAATAATACGGAATTGATGCAGGCGGCTGACTAATAATCCTCTATTTTGTGGGTATGGATCATCAAAAAACTTCTCCCAACGGTTTGTACTATATTCATGCTAGTGTCCTACTTTTTGGACTAGTTGGCTTGTTTGCTGAACTGTTGCCGTTGCCGCCCACGGCTATTGTGTTGGGGCGGGTCAGTTTTGCCGCCGTGGCGCTGTGGCTGGGCTTGCGTTGGCAGGGGGAGTCGTTGCGCTTGACGCAAAAAAAGCACTATGTTTATTTCTTTTTGTTGGGCGGTTTGTTGGCGTTGCATTGGGTGTCGTTGTTTGCCTCGATCCAACAGACGACCGTCGCCATTGGCTTGCTGCTTTTTTCTACCTTTCCCCTTTTTACGACCCTATTGGAGCCGCTGTTGTACACAACGCGGCTCACGGCCACCAACCTCGTCACGGCTCTCCTCACCCTACTTGGCGTAGCCCTTGTCCTACCTTCTTGGAACTGGAACGACCCTAGCACTAGCGGCGTGCTCCTCGGCCTTTTCTCAGGCGCGAGCTTTGCCCTATTGTCCATCCTCAACCGCCGTTGGGTCGCCGACTACTCGCCGTGGGTAATCGCGTGGTACCAAGACAGCAGCGCGGCCGTGCTATTATGGCCGTGGGTAATCGGCCAAACCCTACTCCTGACCGTGCGCGATTGGAGTTTATTAATCATTTTGGGCGTTGTATTTACCGCCTTGGCACATGGCTGGTTCATTCGCGGACTAAAAACCGTATCGGCACAAACGGCCAGTTTGATTGCCAGTTTGGAGCCCGTGTACGGCATAGCGGCCGCCGCCCTCTTGCTGGGAGAGTGGCCAACGGGGCGCGTATACGTAGGTGGCTTGCTTATTTTGGGAGTGACGGGCTACGCGACGTGGGCGGCCAGAAAACCTTTTTAAATCCCAGTAAGGGTATTTTTAGAGTCATCTTGATTGGGGAATCAGGATGGCTCTTTTTTATGGGGCATTACGTGAACTTGCCTAATGTTGAGTTGTTATTCTAAAACGAACAAATGGGGTATGGAAAGCATTGATCTAATTTGGTGCTCAAATGGGGAAGTAGATACCTAGTGATAAATTTTTTAGCTAAATTTGCTTATCTATTAGCGGTTATTACGAATAGTTTTAGCTCGTTTAGCTCGTGCTGTGTTTTGAGTTGCAGCGAACGCTGAAGGTCTCACAGAGTAAAAAAGTATCTTTTTACTTAGCTGCGCTGCTACTTCGTGGTCGGGAGCCCTTTGTTGCTTACGCGAGCCAGCAAGCTGTGTTCGGGTTCTCTCTTTTTATCTCTATACAACCCCATTCACAATAACCGCTATTGCAACCATGATTTTTGTTAGTTGTGATAACTAATAAACTAAGTTCTTTACCCCATTTTTTATCCTTTGCACTAGAAGACTTTTTAACAGCTCTAGCCAAAAATATTCTCTATTTAATTTATTATTTTATATATTATAATAATAAGCATTGATGAACAACAAGTATATTGACCTTATTGACCAGACCTATTTTTTTCCTCAAGAAGAGTTTACCCTTGATGGGGACTGTCTAAGATTTCATAATATTCCGCTAAACGAGCTTATTGCAGAATACGGAAGTCCGTTGAAGTTTACTTACCTGCCAAAAATTTCCGAGAACATTGGCCGAGCTAAAAAATGGTTCAGCAATGCCATCGAAAAACACAATTATAAAGGCAAGTACAACTATTGCTATTGCACTAAAAGCTCGCACTTTCAACACGTGCTGCATGAAGCGCTAAAGAATGACATTCACATCGAGACCTCTTCTGCTTTTGATATTGATATCGTCGAGCAATTAAAGGCCGACAATAAACTCAAGAACGATGCCTATGTAATTTGTAATGGGTTCAAACGCGCCGAATATATTGATAACATTGCTCGTTTGATTAATGGCGGCCACCAAAATTGTATCCCCATTATTGATAATTACGAAGAAATTGATTTATTATCCGAAGCTATTAACGACACGTTTAAGATAGGGATTCGCATCGCTTCGGAAGAGGAGCCGAAATTTGAATTCTATACTTCCCGTTTGGGGATCGGATACAAGTATATCGTTCCTTTCTACGAAAATCAGATCAAAGATAATGACCAAGTAGAATTAAAGATGTTACACTTTTTTATCAATACAGGTATTCGCGATAATGCGTATTACTGGAATGAATTGGTAAAGTGTTTAAAAGTATATGTGCGCTTGAAAAAAATATGTCCTTCTTTGGATAGCCTAAACATCGGTGGAGGTTTTCCTGTGAAGAATTCCTTGGCTTTTGAGTACGATTACCAATATATGATCGACGAGATTTTGAACCAAGTAAAAATTACCTGTGAAGAAGCAGATGTGCCCGTGCCCCATATATTTACGGAGTTTGGTAGCTTTACGGTAGGCGAGAGTGGTGGTGCGATTTATGAAATCCTGTACCAAAAACAACAAAATGACCGTGAAAAATGGAATATGATAAACTCGTCTTTCATTACTACCTTGCCCGATACTTGGGCTATTAACAAGCGTTTTATTATGTTGCCAATTAACCGATGGAAAGAGGAATACGAACGCGTACTCTTGGGCGGGTTAACCTGCGACAGCGATGACTATTATAACAGTGAGCAGAATATGAATGCGATTTATTTGCCGAAGTACAAGCGGGGCAAACCACTCTACATCGGTTTCTTTAATACAGGAGCCTACCAAGAGACTATTGGTGGTTATGGTGGTCTACAGCATTGTTTGATTCCGCAACCCAAACATATTTTGATTGACAAAGATGCAGATGGAAACATAGTTACCACACTTTTTAACCCTCAGCAAAAATCAGAAGATATGTTAACTATATTAGGATATGGGTCGGATAAAGAAAAAGTGAAGAAAATGGCCAACAATGTTTTGGAACTAGGGAATTGATAGTATTTTGATTTACTAATGAAGTATAACAGCATAAAAATTAACGAAGTTTTGGTGCAAGATGCGATGAAGAAGCAGTATAATACCTGCAAGGTCAATGACGAAACGGGCACTATTTCAAAATTTTAATATGAAGCAAACTAAGGGGGCGATCTCTAATTTTATGGAGAAGCATTACTTGCATTTTAATGCTGCGGCATTGGTCGATGCGGCAAAAGGATATGAAACACAACTGCACAACGGAGCAAAGATGCTGGTATCGCTTGCTGGAGCTATGTCTACTGCCGAGTTGGGAAAGATATTTGCAGAAATTATTCGTCAAGATAAGGTGCAGATTATTTCTTGTACAGGAGCGAATTTAGAAGAAGATATCATGAACTTGGTGGCTCATTCTCATTATAAGCGCGTCCCCAATTACCGAGATCTAACGCCACAAGATGAATGGGAGTTGTTGGAAAAAGGGCTGAACCGTGTCACGGATACCTGTATTCCAGAAGAGGAGGCCTTTCGCCGAATACAAAAACATATTGTCAAAATTTGGAAAGCCGCTGAAGCCAAGGGCGAACGCTATCTTCCCCATGAATACATGTATGAACTGTTGCTTTCTGGAGTGCTGGAGGAGCATTATGAAATTGACCTGAAAGATTCTTGGATGTACGCTGCTGCGGAAAAAAATCTTCCGATTGTATGTCCAGGTTGGGAAGACAGTACAATGGGCAATATTTTCGCCTCCTATGTTTTGAAAGGGGAACTAAAAGCTAGTACAGTGAAATCGGGTATCGAATACATGACCTTTTTGGCCGATTGGTATACCGAAAATTCATCTAATGGGATCGGTTTTTTCCAAATAGGAGGGGGCATTGCGGGAGATTTTCCCATTTGTGTGGTGCCGATGTTGTACCAAGATATGGAACGTACCGATACGCCTTTTTGGAGTTATTTCTGTCAAATTAGTGATAGTACCACTAGCTACGGCTCTTACTCGGGTGCGGTACCCAACGAAAAAATCACTTGGGGAAAATTGGATATCAATACCCCAAAATTCATAATTGAAAGTGATGCAACGATAGTTGCACCTTTAATTTTTGCTTACCTTTTGAACATGTAATCTTTTAAGGAAATGGACAAGCACGCACACTTAAGAAAAATTATCGTCGATTTTAAAAAATTGACCCCTGAAGTACTTAAACTCACGGTAGAAAAGTATCCTAATGGATACAATTCTCGGGATATCATTTCGTTCAAAAATGCTCAAGGTGAACGCATAGAAGCTGTAGAGGTTCTTACGGACGATACGAAATATCTAGTAAAGATCAGTAAAAAGCTGGAGTATACTATGGAGCATTACGATGAGAGCGACTACGAAGATTTTGAAGATGATGATCCAGAGGCGGTGCCTCCGCCAAATCCAGAAGATATGGTCGATAAGGAATACGACAGCAACTAGGCTGTTTGCTGAAGGGTTTCCTTTCTTATCGGGCGCTTAACTTTTTTACACTCTTTGCCAGTTCTGGCACCAACGATACATCCTGCAAACAAGTTCTTGTTCTGCACGGGTTATCCTATATTATCTATTTAAATGAAAATTGAAGCGATAGAAAATATCGAACTAAAGTTTTTAGATCTTGGTGACTATCAGGAATTGAAGACGGCTATGATTTCTGCTTACACCAACATGTCTGAGGCTTATTGGGAAGAAGAACAAATAGCGCGATTGATTACAAAATTCCCTGATGGTCAGGTAGTGATTAAGATCAATGGTGAACTAGCAGGAGTCGCCCTTTCTATTATTGTAGATTATGATGCTTTTGATGATAGCCATACTTATGATGACATCACGGATAACTATTCTTTTAGTACTCATGATGATGAAGGGGATGTTTTATATGGAATAGATGTCTTTATAAAACCTCAATTTCGTGGTCTGCGATTGGGCCGAAGATTATACGATTATAGAAAGGAACTCTGTGAAAAAAGAAATCTGAAAAGTATCGTCTTTGGTGGTCGGATGCCCAATTTTTATAAATATGTTGGTGAGCTAACTCCTAAAGAATACATCGCCAAAGTTCGCCGAAGAGAAATTAATGATCCTGTCTTGAATTTTCAGATCAGCAATGATTTTCACCCTGTAAAGGTGATGACGGGGTACTTGGAAGGGGATAAAGACTCTAAAGACTTTGCCATTTTGATGGAGTGGGATAACATCTACTATAAAAAACCCTCGAAAAAGGCAACGACTAAGAAAAAGATCATCCGTTTGGGCTTGATACAGTGGCAAATGAGGCCGTACAAAGATTTAGAGGAACTGCTTCAACAGGCGGAGTATTTTATTGATGCCGTTTCGGGGTACCGCTCCGACTTTGCCCTATTTCCAGAATTCTTCAATGCCCCATTGATGGCCAAAGACAACCACTTGTCTACGTCTGATGCGATTCGTGAACTAGCCAGACATACGAGTGATATTGTACAGAAATTCGCCGAATTTTCTATTTCGTATAATATTAATATCATTACCGGGAGTATGCCCGAAATTATTGATGGACGCTTGTATAATGTAGGGTACTTGTGCCGTCGTGATGGTACGATGGAGCGTTATGAAAAACTACATGTAACCCCTGACGAAGCGAAGGTTTGGGGGATGCAAGGAGGGAGTCAATTAAAGGCGTTTGATACGGATTGTGGTAAGATAGGCGTACTGATCTGCTACGATTCTGAATTTCCTGAATTAAGTCGACTTTTGGCCGATGAAGGGATGGATATTCTTTTTATCCCCTTTCTTACCGATACCCAAAACGGCTATTCTAGAGTTCGCCATTGCTCTCAGGCGAGAGCCATCGAGAATGAATGTTATGTGGCGATTGCAGGTAGTGTGGGTAATTTACCCAACGTACAGAATATGGACATCCAATTCGCACAGTCTATGGTATTTACACCTTGCGATTTCTCTTTCCCAACCAATGGAATAAAGGCTGAAGCTACTCCCAATACGGAGATGATCTTAATTGCCGATGTCGATATTGATCTATTACGGGAGTTGAACCAGTTCGGGGCAGTTCGAAACTTAAAAGACCGAAGAAAAGATATTTTTGAACTTAAAAAGCTATAGCAGTTTGCCTTGACAGCTTTCCTAGCAAAAACGGCTTATCTCCAATGCGTTAAAAATTAAGTACAAGAACATTAGTTAGAGTCATCTTGATTAGAAAATCGGGATGACTCTTTTTTTTATAGTAATAACAGAATGGCTTGTGAGGACATTTTGCAAGGAAAGTTCGATTAGGAATAAGTAAAAAAGTAGGTTAATGACCTTAAAAAAGAAATTTGAACCCGATAAGTTGCTTTTGTTCGTTCATAGAACAACATGAAAAGTCGATAAACCTTATTATTTGTTGTTGTACACCTCTTTAGAAAGGTCTATGTTTGTAAGGCAATGATGCACAAGTTCCTCTACCAATGCTACTTCTGTTCCCCAAGACAGCTGCGGATTTTTAATAAGAAACAAGGAGAAGAATACTAATTTTATGGTTACTGCTACTCCTCGGTATTGATGTCGAAGCACAAACTACCGCCATTCCCGACCCCAATTTTGCGGGTTGATTTTCCTAACCTTATGTTGCCCGACAGCAACGTAAACGAACCCTTATCCAATGGGTTTTTCCGCTACGGCATCGCTCAGCAAACAGGCAACGATACAGGAACCGTGATTAATAACCAAGCGGCTATTTACTTTGATCTCAATCCGCTCATTTTTACCAATACCACCTTCCATATGGTAGGAGAAGACTTTGTTCCTAAAGGCTACCTGAGTATCAATACCTTTGAAGACGCTGCTGTCGTCGTGCGTGCTTATCCAAATCCCTTTACCGATTGGATCACCATCACAGTCGAAGGCAAGACTTTTGACCATTTAGAAGTCGTGGTATATGATTTATTGGGCCATCGAGTGGCTTACCGCGAATCGTATAACAGCGCGCAAGTGCGTTTGCCGAGCGCTAATTTGCCGAAAGGCTTCTATGTCTACGAATTACTTGGCGATCAAGAACGGATAAGTTCGGGCAAAATCCGTGTAGAATAAACAAGAGATCATCAAACCCTTGATGTTTTATCCTATCAACGCTGTAAACAACTTCCTAGTAAATGTTGACGATAGGGCCGCCGCTGAGTACTTCCTTGGAAGTCCTTGGCGACTCTTTTTATAAATAGAAAGGAGCATTTGGCTAGCCAACCAACTGCCGAAAACTCAAACTCAAACGTGGCTCCGTTGCCGTAGATTTGGGCAACGCGTGCTGCCAAGTCGCTTGTAAACCATTGCTCATATACAACAGCGAACCTGCGGGTAACGCCACTTGGTGGCGCTGGCTATAATCAGCAGTTTGCCGAAAATGTAGGGCGCGGCAGCTGCCCAAGGAAAGAATGGCAACCCCTGTGTCCGCTGTCATCAAAGCCGTCTGGTCGGCGTGAAAGCCCATTTTAGAGCGGCCATTGGGGTACCAATTGAGCAAGCAATTGTTGGGTAGAAAACCTAGGGCTTGTTCCAGTGGTGAAAGAAGGGCTTGTAAACAAGGCAAAAAGGCTTGCTCGGCATAATCCAAAGGTTCGTAGTTATAGGCCTTACCAAAACTGGCCGTTTTGCGCGAGGCCAAGCGCTCGTCCCAAACCACTAGTGCCATCAATTGCTCATACAAAGTAGCGGGCTGCTCCACAAATTGTTGTATAAAAAGTAACTCTTCCATCGGGGTAGATTGTAGCAGTAGAATAAGAGGTCTAAGATAAACAACTTCCATAAAAAAGCCCCGATGCAAGGCCGTTTGTTAGACGAACCCAGCATCAGGGACTAGTTAGCGTATGCCCTTGTCAGTATTATTTCCTTGCTAAGGCCACGACATTGCCAGCCATTTCCTTAGATGCGCCCTGTAAAAAGGCTGTAAACTGCGCCTCTGTCATATTGGGTCGAGTTATTGGTCGACTTCAAGTAACCTTACAAAACCCTCTAAAAAACAAAATGTCCCCCGATTAGTCGGAAGACATTTTATTTTTTTTTTGAAAAAACACTCCATCATATTCCAGTGGGACTTAAAAGGAAGAGGAGTGGGGACGACCCTTTGTTGAAAAGGGCTTAGTGCACCAGCACTTTTGTTGCTTCAATTACTCGTAGCAAAAGGAGATAAATCATTGTTATACAGTTAAGATCAATGTAAATGGTTTAAGCAGAAACAATAGCGACCTTTTGTCGCATTGCCCAACCAGCGATGCCTAATAGCAATAATGATGCTAGAATTGAAAGCGCCTAAAGAATGACAAAAAGGGAGCTATTCTTCCAATAGAATGGTTGAATGTCATCAATAAATATTTTTATTTATTATAGACAAATAAAGTCAGATTATGGGTCAAATAGTTGACGGGTATTGCCGTAGGACGATATTCTTACAATGAAACGAAATGGCAGCTCACAATTAAACTATTCAAGGTAGAATATTCCTTAGCGGTTTATGGTTGCTCTTGGCTAATAATCAACTCTTCGATATGCGCATTGCCTGCGGGAGTTGGAACATGTTTAGCATCGGGTAGGAGCAAGGTTTTTTGAAGGCTGGGGAAGATTTTTTGGACGCGACGCAATAGTTTTTGTCCGGGAAAGAGCAAATCATGGCCAGAGCCAATAAAGGAAATGGGCGTTTTGATTTGTCGCGCTTCTCGGGCGCTGATGTTGGGGATAGGGCTGAAATCCAGTTGGTAATTCGGCAAGACCGCTCCCATAAACGCCACCGCAAAGGGATCTTCTTCGGTAAACATGGCGTTCAGAAATTGGTGCAAGGCCTGCTGCTCTTTGGTTTTGATGTAGCGTTTCATGGGTAAGAACAACTGAAAAATTGCCTTAAAAGGATTGCCGCTGACAATGCCTGCAGGCGCGGCCAAATACGCCGCTTTGATGCGTGTCTCGTCTTCCAATAGCGTTTTTAAAATTACCAAGCCCCCCAAGGAAAAGCCAACCAAAACTACCGCTTGAAGGTCTAAACGGGTCAATACTTCGTTGAGCCATTGCCCGTAGGCAGGTCCTTTGTAAGGCAGCGCTACCTCCGCGCTACGGTTGGGTTGCCCCAACACATCGACGGCATACACCCGAAAATGTTGCGCCAAGTTGGGATAAACTGCCAGCGCGACAGGCGCACAACCATTGGAGCCATGCACCAGCACCAAAGGCGGCTTGTTTTCATTACCCGTAACAATCACCCGTGTTTGCCCGACACTAGTGGCCACATCGTGCAATTCATAAGGCTGTTTCCAATCGGCTAATTTTTGATCGTACAAAGCTAAAACAGCTTCTTTGGCAGCAGGGGAGTGGTACAAAGACATAAGTCAGTAGATTTGGTGAAGGCTACTAAGGTACTACTTGCCCCCATCAATAAGAACAATAAGCGCCTGTTTTATAGGCTAAGCCAAATTATAATCCAAAGGTCGGTGTGCCTCCTGTCGTCTCAAATATCGCTCAATGTAGCCCAAGGTGAGCCCTCCAATAACACTGCTCATAGCAGCGCGTTCAATGTTGCGCGCTTGGCAGGCTTTGTACCAAATTTG
Source organism: uncultured Saprospiraceae bacterium (assembly GCA_963837355.1). GTDB lineage: Bacteria > Bacteroidota > Bacteroidia > Chitinophagales > Saprospiraceae > Aureispira. Next base: position 740,721 of record CAWIMY010000007.1, read on the forward strand.
TACTTTTAATAAGGTATCGGTATTATAGCGTGTCAAGTAACGACTCAATTTGAGGTGTAATAAAACTATTGAGAAGTAGAATAGGAATGCTGTCAAAGTAGAACTGACAGGGATTCCTAAAGGAATAAATAAGGTAATAAGTAGCATAATAAAAAGTGAAGAAGCTGAAAAAGCCACCACTAAAACCAGTAAAAAAGGAAGAGGGACGGAGATACACTTTTTTCTTCATAAAGGCGATGTAGAGGCCAGGGACGCTAATCTTTAGCAGGCGTTGCAATTCCTGAGCGGCAGAGTAGGGGCTGTCGGGCAACGGCTCGTTGGCCAATAATTCCCCTATGAAATTAATTACTTCAGGAGATTGGCGAATGCTACTGGCCTCAGTAATGGCTCTGTTGATGCCGTAGCAAGCTTGTTTGAAAAAGGGTTTGCGCGCCAATAAATGCGCTACAAAAAACTCACTGACCAAGTATTCTAAAAAGGATTTGTGTGCAAATTTGAAATAGTCTTCTTTGGTGGTGTCTTTGACGAGGATGCCACAGGTGCGAATGTCCGTCAAAATGGTCTCTTTGTGTTTAGCAGAAAGTATACCGTGCTCCATCACGCGTTCTTTGAGGGGAGAGCGCCCTACCTCGGATCGATTGGGGGTACTTGACAAGGCACCAGGAATGTGTTCTAATAGCTGTTCCATCAAGTAATCTAATTGGTAGCTACTAATCTGGTTGCTATACCCCTCCTGTTTCATCATTCCTACAGCTATGCCTTGCATAAAATACTGCCGCTCTAGGTTGGTCAAAGGCATTAGGGACTGCTTTTCCTCTTGCCGCTCATAGGCAAATTGGATGTACTTATTCATTACGCGTGCCGAGTTGAGTTGGTCTTTGTGGCGGTCAAAATAAGCTTTCTTCCAAATAATTGTAATCAAAGAAAGGGTGGAAGGCCGTGCAATGAGCTGATAAAAACTACTGTCTTTGTTGGCCGCTTGCTTTTCTAAAAGCGCGATAATGCTCGTTCTAACCGAATACTCGACATCGCGCAAACTCGCCAACAATTGCTCGGGGGTAAAACGTTGCAAATGAAAGGCTTCACAATAAGGCAAGCTGGTAGAAGGGTAGTCTAAAATGCCCAGTGCTTGCCGCTGCTCTAGGTCGTCCATAAAAAAATTGGGGCGGCCTGTAAAGAGCAATTTCGCTTGGGGCGCTTGCGCAAATTTCCAAAGCTGCCGAAAATGATCCAAGCGCGTGTTGCGATCGCCCGCCAAATCCATCTCATCAAAGCCCTCAAAAATCAATACCAAACGCCCTTCCTGATGCAATTTTAGCAACGAAGCAGTAGGAATGCCGTATTGGCTTGCCCATATAAACAGCAATTCCTCAGGATTCATCGTGCGCGGACTTTTGCCCCGCAGTTCAATCAAAATTGGAACCCGCGTATTGGCTTGCTGGCTCAGCGCCAAACACAAGTGCAACGACAGCACACTTTTGCCTTGCCCATACTCCCCAAAAATTGCAAAGTGTTGAGGGGAATCGTCGCTCTTTGCCCAGTCCAAGATACAATGCTCCACATTGGGAATTAATTGCGTATGGTTGGCGATGGGGCGGGCGCTTAGCGGGGTATAGATATCTTGGAGTGTTTTGCGGCTGCCCAAGTAGATTTCTTCTTTGGTAAAACGCGTTTTTAAATCTTTAAAATAGAGTTTAAAATCAACCAAAGCATCTAGCATTTCCGCTTTGTAACGATACACGACTTGTGCGGCACCCATGCGTTCTTGATGTTGGGGCACATTGCCTTGTTCTATCAAAATTAACAACTGGTCGTAGTTGCCATCACGGAACGTTACAAACTGTAACAACTGCAAAATTGTCGCTTGATCGGGTTTTTCTTCACAACACAAAATAGCCGTACAGTCGTCCTCCGAACCATAGGTACATAAATAGCAATCGTGGTCGCTGTACCAACTCTTTACAGTATCCACTTTGTATTGGTGGTTGAGCAATTGCAAAATTTCTAAGGCATTGATGCGCCAGGGGACTTTTCGTCGGTCAATAGGAGCCAACACACTCGCCACTGCCCCTCGTTTAGGCGCTTGGTATAATTTTAAAGACCATTCCAGCATCAGAATTACTTTGAACTGTTCCCAAGCATGGCGAAAAATAGAGGTGTTCTGCTGCCGTTTGCGCTGTGCAAAATCCTTTTCCGAGATCACTTCTGACTGCCAATTGCGGTGTACTTTGCGAGCCCACCAGAGCAGGAAGGCGGAGAGACCTACCCAAAGCGCGAAAGCAAATAAAATAAATAAAAAAGCAGCTTCTTGCGATAGGTTGGGAGGCATGCCCTCAAAATCTTGCCCGCCTGCTTCCTCATTGGGCACCCACCATACCACCCAACTTACCCAACCAATAACAGCATAAAAGGCAAACAACTCCCTCGGATGTCGTTTTCTAATCGCGACAACAACACTCCCCACAAACCCGAAGAGCATTAAAAAGGTAGTTAAATAGAAGAAAACGTCCCAAAAACCATTCATGCTTATTTAGTTTTTATTTTAAATGAATACCTGTTGATAGATATAAATTTACTCAACTCTATTACTAAAAGCAAGGTTTATTAGAATTATTTCACGTTTTAATTGTTATTATTTGAAATTACTATTGCTAGTATCTGTCCTTCTTGATGGCTTTAGAAAGGATTATTGCTCGATTTCTTTTTTGGGAACAAACAACCATTCAAACCCCTTATAGGCTGCGTTGTGGAGCACATCTCCATGATTGTGTTTTGGGAAATAGCGAAAAGCGACGGCGCGTTGCTGTTGGGGAAGAGCCTTTAGTTTTCGGTAGAGCTTCTTGGCAACGCTGCGCATGACACGGCCTTCCTTGCCCACGGCGATGAAAACGGCAGGTGGGTTTTTAGGAGAGACAGGTGTTTTTTGTAATAGGGACTGGTTGTCCCACCATAAACTTGGACTAACAATAAGGTATTGGTCAAATAAATCGGGTTGTTCCAAGAGGATTTGAGTGGCGAGTAAGCCGCCCAACGATTGGCCGAGCAACGTGTTGTGGCCATTGCTGCGGTAACTACGGTTGATGAGCGGTTGCACTTCTTGGGCTAGAAATTGAATGAAGGCCGCCGAAAACCCTGTAGTAGGGTAGCGCATTTGTTGGTCGGGCAGGCTCGTTTTATAAGTAAAATCGCGTTTTCTATCAACATTGACAATGCCTACCACAATGACTTCGGGGAGCAAATTGATCCACGAGAGCGACCCAAACTGTGTTAGGCCACTAATGTGTATGAAATCTTCGTCTAAGCCGCCATCTAAGACATACAAAACGGGATATTGTTGGCTGCTATCAGGATGGTAGCTCGTCGGCAAATAAACATTCAGTTGCCGCTCTTCGCCCAATAGGATAGACGTAAAACGGTGTTGTTGACCAATGGTCAAGGGCTGGGTGGTTTCCTGTGCCAACAGCACAACAGGACTCCCGACCCCTAAACAAAAGATTAGTAAGCAGAAAAATAAGCGCATAAGTAGTCGTTGGTTCTAAGTACAGGACAAAAAGAATAGAGTTATTGAAAAAGTGTAAATTGAGAGTCTGAAAAACGACTTACACAGCACAATAACTCCAAATGAAAGATACAGAAAAAGGATTAAAGAGAGAACTTTGCAAGCATTTTGAAGGACAATCTCAACGATTGAGTATGTTGGCCAAACTAGTACTAAGCAATAGCATAAGTAACTGCAACTTCCTCTTTCTAGCGGTTCTCACGACGCGCGTAATAATATAAATTATTAGCCATATGATGAGTTATTCTAACTTTGGGGGTATAAGAATTTTTCTAGCAATGATCTGATAGATAAGGTTCATGGATACAACAGGAATAAAGTCGAAGAGCACTCTAACCTTTTGCCTACAATCCCGCAGCGTTTTTGCTTCTATCAAAGCCTCCTTAAAATCTTCATCCAGTGCTCTAGTGAGTTGATCTACAAAAAAAGCTAGTAACATAACTAAGGCAAATATAGTGGCTAAGAACCATTGTCCATGCCCATAATTATGCTCCAAGTTATAGCCCTGATTTTTAAGGGTATTGAAGGTCTCGTTCTCTATTTTCCATCGCGTTCTACCTGCTTGTGCCACTTGCTCAACCGTAGAACTATCCAGCGCTAAATTGGTTATCCATTTATTAGAATAACTGACCGTATCCGTCTGTATGTCTATCTCTTTATACGCTAAATAATTTACCCTAATTTCTTGATTAGCTCCATTTAAGATAAGGTTAGAAGACCACTCCAATTGACACAACTTTCGTTCGCCTTTTTTAAATTCAAGACGATTCAAGCTTCCATTTTTTACTTGTTGAGCCACTTGTTCTAACACGTAACCTTCTTTAATGACAATTATATAATCCATGTCATTGCCTTTTTCCTGTAAGGCGCGTATAGTTGGCCCATCAGCGTACAGCGCGTCCAAAAGAACAACTATCTTTTCATCAGGCAAAACCGCTCGAATTTGAGGCAACAATCGTTTGCAGGCATTTCTTTCACAATCATTTTTCGTCGCTCCATCCTGACGTGTAATGGCTTCTCCAAAGACAGGAAAAACAGTACTTAGCTCAGGGGTAACCACACTAGCGGCTAACAATTGATGCTGGTACTCGATGTTCCCATTTTTCCGTTTTTTTGTTAAACAATGGGAACATTTTATAGCATTAGAGGCATACGTGCCAGTGCCATCAACACTAACTAACAACTTATTTCCTAAAAAACGCCTATTTTCTAACAGCCCATTTTCTGACAAATAGGTGAAGAGTTGCTTAAAAACAGGGCGCAATTTGTCTGGCTGCACGGAATCCAATATCTTACGCAGACCGTTTTCACTAGGAATCTGTTGCAGCTTAAATACCTGTTCTAAGTTCTCTTTTCGCGCTACATAGTTGGATACAAAACTCAGCAAAGATGGATCTTTGAGCGAAAACATCGCAAATGAACTCATTAAACAGTCCTGTAAGCTATATTTTGTTCCTCCTTTGCGATGGTCTTCTACTCCTCCAAACCCTTGGAACACTAGTTCTAGTAGTTGATCGTACATTCCTTTTTTTTGACAAAATAATCCTTATTGCTCAATTTATTAAATATCATAAATTAATATTATTCCTGATGTCGTGAGAACCGCTGGTAATATCTTAATATGCTCTAGTTTTATCTTATAAATATTTATTGATAATATCTTAATTATTTATTGTTTTGTAATTTTTTAATCTGTCTTTTGAAAAGTCAGCAGTTGTCGGTTTGTAGGAAATTAAATGTGTATGGTTCTATAGATCAAAATAATACTATTTTTCCTGAAAGTTCAGAATTTACATTAAATATATCATCATTCTGTTCCACAATAGAATACATGTAGCTTATTTTACAAACTGAGAATAGCTGCTGAAAAGTATTAAATTTAGCAAAAGTTACTATTTAAGAACCAATTAATTTAGTTGTTAAATTGGTTTTGTCTTTTTGACAAACGCAGCTAATTTATCTTCATTATTAAATCGTTCTATTTCACGAATTTGAGCCCTTGTATAATCAAGTATATAATGCTCCTGTTCAAGACGAATTGAAAATGTATGAGATAACAATTGGCAATCTAATAATTCCGACCAGCCATTGTCCATACCACAAACTAATAAGTTATCTTCTCTCATTTGGCAGATATAGCCGTCTTTTTCTATTATTTTCTTAATATTTTCTAGCATTTTTTATTTGTTTAATCAGTAATCCAAACAGCATGATGATATGATTGTTTCCAAAAAAGATTGAAATCTTCTATTTTCATCAACGCTTCAACACCATTTTTGTCCCCAAATCCATTTATCAAGCTCCAAGGGTCTCTAATGTGTACAATACCATTTTCTATATTATCAATGATTACAGTGTGTATATTTTTACCAGGAGGAGCGATAGAAGCAATCCAAGGTTTTTTATCTTTAGAAAGTATTTTAGCAATTTCAATAGTAGTTAGATTAGGATGAAAGGCAGAACCATGATGAATTTTCTTCTCAGGTAAATATTCTTGTAGTGCAAGCCTATATTTTCTACTGCAGTTCCCTCAATGTCATCAGTTAGTGTAATTCTTCTGATGAGTTTTCTGAAATATTCTTTCCTTTATAATCACTTATAATTTGCCGAACACATGCAGCTGAACAAGACATTGCTTTCTCTTGGCATAAGATTCTAATAGAAGTATTTTCTTCTATATACTTAAAAACGCCGCCCGTTCCAGTTTTAGATAAGTTTATTCTTTTAATCTCATCCAACTCCCGCACCAAGTCATCCCCCTTCTTATTCCAAGTCTTCCGCAGCTCCTTCCGCAATTCCTGCGCCTTACTCGGAGGCACAATCGTCTCCCCCTTATAAACTGCCGCATAACTTTCCACCCCAGCATCATCCACCAAACGCACAAAAATAACGCCTTGCTCTTCCAGTCGCTTCAAGGCACGAGTGCTAAATTACAAAGGCGCATTTTTGAAAATAGCTGTGCCTATATCTACACTTTTGAAGGCTGCATTTGGTTGGAAAAAGAAAACCATTATTTAAGTTCTTAAAACTTGAATAATGGTTTAAATAGTAGTTGTGGACATGCTTTATTTTGTATAGAGCGCTTTTATAGGCTTATTCATAAGCTTCGATCCATCTAGTAGAAGACATAGAATATAGGACTTCTACTGTGTGTGCATCCATTATAATAAACTCTGAAGCTAAATCAAGCCCCCATTCTACAGTGTAAGAGATGGAATAAGTATCTACTAATGTTCCTTTCCTATTTCCATATAATATTTTTTCATCTGCTTCAAATGAAACAGCATCCTCGTCTCCACTACTAAAATATGCTCTGTTTCTATCTTTGGGATATTCAATTGCGATTACTAGAGCCTCTTTTTTTGTTATTATAATTAGCCTCTTTTCTGAAAATAATCCTCTAACTCCATAAATTGAACAGGTCTTGTTTGAGCATATAATAATTATAATGTTTTAATTAAATACCGAATATGAATAATATTATTAAGAAAGGGAGTCAGAATAGTTGTAGAAAAATTTTCTTTGGGTTTTCCATCTTTTAACGAACCATTAGGGTTATGAGTTGTGTGGTTTAGGAGGAATTACGCTATGTTTTTAATACTTCTTGATTACTAATATTATTGTCTCGCCCTAGTTCAATAATATATTCTTTCTCTGGTTCAAGAAGGTATTCTACAGATAGCAACTTCAATCTAATGAACGGAGGTTCTTTAATCAAAGAACCTTGTATAGTATAAACGAATGGTTTGTCACCAGAAATAGATATACGTTCTTCATGCATTTTTTGGGGACGTATTGAAATAATGGCATCTGGATGTAAAAGGTTCTCTCCGTCGAGAATTTTTAATAAGTTTTTTTCCAATAAATGTAGGTTGTTAGAAAACTTAAATTCTACTGTTTCATCCTCTTTTGGAGAATAGCTTACTTCTAGTATAAATCTATCTTGAGTAGATTTGTTTTTTATTTCTCTTTTATATTTCATGTATTTATTTTTAATATTCGTTTTTTAGAACCTCAAATAATTGCTTTTCTGTTAAAATGTATTCTTCATACGTGATTTTATTACGTTGAGCTTCATCAAGGATTCTTTTTTTTGCTAAATATTCCCAATTATCTACTTGTTTATATAGTTTTACTTCATGAATTATATCTGCATATTTCCGTAAATATGCTAAACTTTGGAGTGCATGGTAAGTTTCTTCTAAAAATGTAGATGTACTAGGATTCTTTCTTAGATAGATTATCCTTTCTGCGTAAGTATTTGTTTCAAAATTATATCCTCTAGAGATAAATAAACCACTAGCTGAGCTCTCATCTAATAATTTATTAGCGTATTCAGTACCTATTTCAAATCTTACACCTTTCTTTGTTAAGAACTTAGTCCAATATTTCTGTACTTTACTGTTAATTATAGAAAAATTCGGATTGGTATCTCCATCAGCAAATTTTTTCAACTCCCGCACCAAATCATCCCCCTTCTTATTCCAAGTCTTCCGCAGCTCCTTCCGCAATTCCTGCGCCTTACTCGGCGGCACAATCGTCTCCCCCTTATAAACCGCCGCATAGCTTTCTACCCCAGCATCATCCACCAAACGCACAAAAATAACGCCTTGCTCTTCCAGTCGCTTCAAGGCACGAGTGCTAAATTACAAAGGCGCATTTTTGAAAATAGCTGTGCCTATGTCTACACTTTTGAAGGCTGCATTTAGTTAGAAAAAAAACCATTATTCAGGTTTTTATAACTTGAATAATGGTAATATATGATTGCTTTTGAGAAGCTCTACGGCACCTCAAATAATTACTAAAAATTATCATCTTCCTCCATCAAATCCATGCCTGTCAACCGAGCACATTCATTATATAATCGTTTTGGTTCTATGAATCCACCTCATTTCATTTGCACAGGAGAAACAACAATGACCTCTATAAAAAATTAATTAATTGGATATTTTTTCTTAAGTAAGGCAATTAAGTCTTCTAAAGAATCTAAAGGCTTATCTATTTCGATGCTACCATTATAATAGGAATGGACATATTTACCACTCCGAATACTAATTTTAGAAATGGTTTCTAATTTAGCTTCGCCTGTCTCATCAAGTACACTGCAAAATATAAATCCAAGCTTTTCTTGTAGATAACCATCATAACCATTTTTTGCTAGCGCATCAATTATTTCTTTAAAGCTCATGTTTTTTTATTTTACTTGATACCTATTTTTTGTAGTTAAATTTCTAATTTACAAGGTTTTAACTCTTGAAAACTTATAGGTTCTGTAATGCCTGCTCTTTCTCTAATTCTATTCAAATTTGTTAAATCGGTATCTAAATCTTTCTGTTTCCATTTTTTCTGATTTTCAACAAGCACCACTAATAACGGGCTAAATTCTTATAGACAATTACATCATTACGCAATTTAATTGGATAGCGTACCCCGTTGCGGAGGGTACTGATGTGTGCCGCAGGAATGCCCAAGAAACGTAAATGGCAATGGTAGCGAATTCTGAAAATGCCTTCAAAATAAACCTCAAAGCCATTCCCCTTAAGTTGAGAACTGTGCCACGTCCATTGCTTTAAAACCTTATTTCTAACGTCTTTAATCAACGACGTTAAACTGGTCACCGAATCATCTTTGACATAATCTTCGTCTTCAAATTGCTGGGTTATGGCAATCAAATTACTAGGCAGTAGGGTGTTCCAGTCTTCGGAAGTAGGGTCTAGGTCAGGGTTTTCTAAAATAGTAATCAGCACTTGTTTGAAGTCTTCTAGTGCTTTTTGGGGCTCCTTAAGATTTTCGACTAGTAAGACATCGAATTGTCCTGCGGGTTTTTGGCCTTGGTCGTTATTCTTGATTTTATCTACTTCTTTCATAGTTGTTTTTTTAGAAATACTGCCTTTTTGTTAAATAGAATTTCAAAATCTTCTATAGGTACAGAATAGCTGGAACCATTATTTAAGGGTAAAGGATCTCTCACATAGACTCTACCTTCTTCTATTTTATCTACTACTATCGCATGATAACCTAATTCACTATTACCTACAGAAACAATAGCTTTCTTATCTGTTGCGAATAAGCTAGAGAACTCATCGAAGTCAATAACTTTCCTCGATTCTATAACTAATTCTTCTACAGCGGTTCTCACGACATGATAAGTTATATTAAGTAATGCTATTTAATAAATAGAGTAATAAGGTTTATTTTGTCAAAAAAAGGGATGTACGATCAATTACTAGAACTAGTGTTCCAAGGATTTGGAGCAGTAGAAGACCATCGCAAAGGAGGGACAAAATACAGTTTACAGGACTGTTTAATGAGCGCATTTGCGATGTTTTCGCTCAAAGATCCCTCTTTGCTGAGTTTTGTATCCAACTATGCAGCGCGCAAAGAGAACCTAGAACAGGTATTTAAGCTGCAACAGATACCTAGTGAAAACGGTCTGCGTAAGATATTGGATTCGGTAGCGCCAGATAAAATACGCCCAACTTTTAAGCAACTCTTCAGCTACTTGTCAGAAAATGGGCTGTTAGAAAATAGACGTTTTTTAGGAAATAAGTTGTTAGTTAGTGTTGATGGCACTGGCACGTATGCCTCTAATACTATAGGTTGTTCCCACTGTTTAACTAAAAAACGGAAAAATGGGGAGATCGAGTATCACCATCAATTGTTAGCCGCTAGTGTGGTTACCCCTGAGTTGAGTACTGTTTTTCCTGTCTTTGGAGAAGCCATTACTCGGCAAGATGGAGCGACGAAAAATGATTGTGAAAGAAATGCCTGTAAACGCTTGTTGCCTGAAATTCGAGCGGTTTTACCCGATGAAAAAATAGTTGTTCTTTTGGACGGGTTATACGCCGATGGGCCAACTATACGTGCCTTACAAAAAGAAGGCAATGACATGGATTTTATAATTGTCATTAAAGAAGGGTATGTGTTAGAACAAGTGGCGCAACAAGCTAAAGAAGCAAGCTTGAACCGCCTTGAATTTGAAAAAAACTTTAACAGGGATAAACGGAAGCTGTGTCGATTAGAGTGGTCTTCTAACCTTATCTTAAATGGAGCTAATCAAGAAATTAGGGTAAATTATTTAGCGTATAAAGAGATAGACCTACAGACGGGTACGGTCAGTTATTCGAATAAATGGATAACCAATTTAGCGCTGGATAGCTCTACTGTTGAGCAAGTGGCACAAGCAGGTAGAACGCGGTGGAAAATAGAGAACGAGACGTTCAATACCCTTAAAAATCAGGGCTATAACTTGGAGCATAATTACGGGCATGGACAATGGTTTTTAGCCACAATATTTGCCTTGGTTATGTTGCTAGCTTTTTTTGTAGATCAACTCACTAGAGCGCTGGACGAGGATTTTAAGGAGGCTTTGATAGAAGCAAAAACGCTGCGGGATTGTAGGCAAAAAGTTAGAGTGCTCTTCGACTTTATTCCTGCTGCATCCATGAACCTTATCTATCAGATCATTGCTAGAAAAATCCTTATAGCCCCAAAGTTAGAATAACTCCTCATATAACTAATACTTTATATTATTACTCATGTCGTGAGAACCGCTGGATTCTTCTAGTCTCATGTTATACAAGCCATCATATACATTTAGAATAGAGGCGCCTCTGTCTGCACCTGTTTCTACTGTTTTTAGCTGGCCAGCAAGGGAGGTTTCCGTGCGTATCTTACCCACATCGTCCAAGTACATTCTTAAGGAAGTTGCAGCGCAGGTATAGTCTGTCGATTGACCGTGTAATATTCCTAAAGGAGCCTCTGCTCTTATTTCAATGTTTGCGTTTTTGAAAAACGAAAGATAGATGTCATGCGTTCCCGTGAGCATCTCATCCAATCCCCGCACCAAGTCATCCCCCGTCTTATTCCAAGTCTTCCGCAGCTCCTTCCGCAATTCTTGCGCCTTACTCGGAGGCACAATCGTTTCCCCCTTATAAACTGCCGCATAACTTTCTACCCCAGCATCATCCACCAAACGCACAAAAATAACGCCTTGCTCTTCCAGTCGCTTCAAGGCACGAGTGCTAAATTACAAAGGCGCATTTTTGAAAACAGCTGTGCTATGCCTACACTTTTGAAGGCTGCTTTGATTGGAAAAAGAAAACCCTTATTCAAGTTGTGAAAACTTGAATAAGGGTAATTTATGATTGCTTTTGAGAAGCTCTACGGCACCTCAAATAATTACTAAAAATTATCATCTTCCTCCATCAAATCCATGCCTGTCAACCGAGCACATTCATTATATAATCGTTTTGGTTCTATGAATCCATCATCAATTTCAATAGCAGTTAGAACTTTTCTTGTGGTCGACTCAATTTTGGGTGATAATATTTGTCTTCCTTTTCATCGTAGGACAGTAAAAATTCACTCTTTTTCCAAGATACAAATGTTACTTTTAATTCTTCATCATTAATTGTTACCATAGGAGTAACCTCGCCATTGTGCCAGTCTTTTTCTGTAAAGTTGAACGAAACCAACCAATGATCATAACTGTCGTATTTGCTTTTTTTGAAAAATCGTCCACTTTGTAATTTGAAAGGCTCCCAGTGACCTATGTCTTCCAGTGCTTTTTTTGCAAGTTCAATAGCTTCTTCTAATTTAAGATTCATAATTTATTGTTTATATCTAACATCTCTATAGTATGGTTTTTCTAGTAATGAATCTAATTCATCAATAGAATTAAACTTGCCAGTTTCTTTTTTAGCTGTGTTTTTATAATATCTATAAGAATCCACGAGTTCTTTTTCTGTCCATTTATCTCTAGTTTCCCATACTTTTTCCCAAACAGACTCTTCATGTTTCCAGTTAGGCGTTTCATAGTACTTATTTTTGCCTAATTTTTTTAAATCTTCTAAATGCCATATTTCATGTTGAAGTGTTAGTTCCGTTACTTGTCTTCTTAGGTTTAACTTAGGTGGCGGACCTGGATTAAAACTCCCTAATACATTTCTAGCATTCCAATCAATAAATTTCTTGGGATTGGTGGTTTCATCAATGAATTTAACTTCTAATTTGAAATTTTTGTATTTATAGGTTAAGTTTTTAACTCTCTTCTTTAAAGATCTTTTGGATAGCAACAAAGCATCATCCCACTCATTAATTATACGTCTTTCTAATTCTAAAATCTCATCCAATCCCCGCACCAAGTCATCCCCCGTCTTATTCCAAGTCTTCCGCAGCTCCTTCCGCAATTCTTGCGCCTTACTCGGAGGAACAATCGTTTCCCCCTTATAAACTGCCGCATAACTTTCTACCCCAGCATCATCCACCAAACGCACAAAAATAACGCCTTGCTCTTCCAAACGCGTTACCGCTGCAATAGGAAATTCAATTTTAGCGCTTTTTAACACCTCTAGCCCGACATCTACGGTTTTATAGGAAGTTTTGCTAAAGCGGGCGATGTTGATTTCTAGAATCATGCTCACCAAGACCTTTTTGAGGAAACTTCTCGTCGCGCCTACTGCCTTGCCCAATAAATTAGCCCCTCCCCGAATAACCGAGCGGAGCAATTGAGGGGCAGAAACCACGGCAATGGCTAGGCCTCCAATGGTGTAAATGCTCTCCCAAGTAGCTAAAAACTCTCGGCCTTCTGGCGTTTTCATCAGCTCTTCTCTGGCTCCTTGTACCAACAAATCTACGGTTGCCAAGCCCACATCTACCGCCGCCATTAGCAAAACCAACGGATTGCCAGAAGTAGCGAGCACTACAACCCCACCTATAATAGCAATAATGTTAAATCCAGCGCGCAGGATGGCGTCTATATTTTCCCACTCGTCTTTGTAAGCCATGTCCTTGACCATAATAGCAGGGAAAGGAACCGTAATGGCGTCCGCTTCTCCAAAAGGAAACGTCACATTGACCAAGTCGAGGGGATGTAGGTATTCGGTCGTTCTACCAGGCTGGGTGTCCCACGCTTCGTAGGTCGTGCCATGTCTGAGGTTGCTGCGCGTGACCTTAGACTCTTGCGTCAAATTAAATCGATCATCAAACTTATCAGAGAAAAAAACATTGCTATCGACGCGGTGGGTGGCATCAAAGGTAAAATTAGAAACCGTTTCAAAGGCTAACTTTCGGGTGTCATAAACGCTAAACGTCATCGCTAACAACAGCGCGGCAAAAATAGATTTTCGAGGCATAACTTCGCCTTCATGGGTCTCTTCTCCATTCAGCGACTCGTAAAAGCTCTTCAATAGCTTGGGTTGGCTATAAAGGAGGTTATACAAATAACCATTACCGCCTTCTTGGGCGACGATTCCGCGCATCACCTTGATGATGTTGCTACTATTGTCCATAAACATACTGCTATGGTCATAGCGCAACAAAGCTTTTAAATCTTCCCACAATACTTCTTTGTCAAACGATTGCACTATAAAGTCAGGCAACTGCGAATAAAACCAGTCAATTTGTTCAAGGTTGTTGCGGTTCAGTTCCCGCTGTGCCGTTTGGAACTTATTGATCATAACGGACTTTATATCCTCCATGCCTATCTGTTGGATATAGTACTGAAAGGTAGTGGCATCATTCGCTCTTAAAACAATGGCTTGGTATTTCTTTTTGCTGGTAACCGTAGTCGTAGCAATGTCGCTCCCAATGGTCGTGGTAGTCGTACCAAATTGCAAGTTCGCATCCCTGTAATAGTAATAAAGAACAAGGTCAATGCTTCGACTAGCCAAATCTACCCCAATGTAAAAAGCAGGTGTATAATCAATCTCGCAGATGCGCTTATTTAGTTGTGCGAAGTTGATAAGAGGTGGCGCATCGAAAATAATAATAGGCGCGACATAAGTGGCATCTGCTTCAATGAGGGCAATGCCACTTCGTTCTGCCAATGCTCGATCGGTCAAATAGTCGTCCCATCGGAACCGCTCTTCTTTCTTGTCGATTAAAAACTTCAACAATCTTTCGCCGTTTATCGCGCCATCGTGAAAAAAAATGTCGTGCTCTCCGCAAATATTAGTGGTAAACGTACTGCCATTGCCAAAAGGGCTATTCTCAGCGACAGTATTGCCCATCTCCACAAGTGGATTGGACGTATATTGGTCATCAAAAAAATTATCAAAGGCCATGAGTGGGTTGGTTTTTAGTGGAATAGAAACAACGCTTTACCAAGCGGGAAAAAGAAGACTTGACACTTCTTTTTCCCACCGATAAAGACGGTGCTTATGGCTGGCTTACTCCGTTAAGCCCTCTAGCTTATTGTACTTTTCAATGGAGTCGGCGTAGCCAATTCTAGTACTTTTATCCTCCTCACAAAAACAAGGCAACCCTTCGTCTCCCAAGGGATTGCTATAATCTTGAACAATGGTCAAGGTACTGGGGATTCTGGTTTCCCAAGTCGCTTCAATGACAGGAATTGGCCGTCCCGCATCATCGTATTTAATTTCATTGCCTTGTGCATCCACTTCTAAAGCCAGCTGTTCATCAATGGCAGGGTAGAGGTCGTCTTGGCCGTCCAAGATAAAGCCGTCATTGTTCCACAAACGTCCTGTTTCCAAAAGAAACGCCACTGATTTTTCTAAACCTGGCTTGACAGGCAGGACAATATTGGCCATGCCCGATTGTAAGAAGGCCAAGAAAATGTGATCGGCAGAAGCCTCAATATTCAACAAGTCCCCCCAGTTGTTTTCATCGTTCCAATAGTAAGGGAGGAAGGTGTAGGCCATGATTTCCCATTCAAAAGCTTGCTCCAAGAAACGCGCGTAGCGCAACTGCTCGTTGAGGTAGCTGTTGCTGGTGTATAAATTGAGCGTATTATTACAAGGGTCGGGTTGGTAGTAATCTCTACCAATCGGAAAATTAGGCAACCCTAACGTTTGGTAATATTTCTGCATAACTTGCTCAATAATCAAGCGTTTGATTTCTCGCTTTTCAATGGCTCTTGCTTTACTAGAAGGCAAGTTGTACTTAGGCGTTTCCGAATCTTTTGAAGCCGCGTCGTTCATTTCCTTTTGAAGGCAGGCTTCATAGACCGCGTCGTCGTAGGCTTGTAGCATTTCTTTATAAGAAGCCCACATGGAGGCAAAAAACTGCGCTCGGAATTCGTCAAAAGCTTCACTCTTAATTTCACATTCTGCCCAAATAGTCATCGCAAAATTACCCACATCTTCCGTCGCCACGGCAATGGGTAAATATTCCTCTACAGGATCAAAAGCGGGTATGTTAATGGTGTGCAAGCCACCAAATGGAAGATTAATAACGATTGTTGTAGGGCTAGAGCCTCTCTTGAACGCATGAACAGACTCATCGCTGAAGGCATAAGAAGAGGTTCCAATAATTAAGTCTCCGTGTATGTTTTCCGTAGACCCATAGCGCTTGGCAGTAAAGCGGCAATCAAACCCCTTGCACACATAATCCGTCGGAATTTCGAACTCAAAATTTTTGGAGCCGTGCCAGAGTTTGCCACTAGCAGCTTGAGTACCTGTTTGGTAGAAATTCTCTGCAAAGGAACGGGCAATCTTGATATGACGAACGGGATATTTGTCAATCTCCAAGCCATAATAAGCGACCAAATCATCAAAGTTATGCTCGGTAATGTCCCAATAGCGGTCAATATTTTGTTCTGTAGGGGAAAGCGGCTTTTCCAGTACTTTGGTACCACAGCCTTGCGCCTGATTTTTTTGTAGGTTTTGCACCAACAAATGTTTGTAATTGCGGGCAGGTTCGGGCAACATAAATTCATACATCAAGCGCTTGCCGTAGTTGACTAAGTCATTTTTGTAAATCTTATCGACCCAACGGTAAACACCCGTCACGTGCTTGTTGCCCTTTCGGTTATCAAACCCATGTTTGTTTTTCTCCTCAAACTCTCGAATCATTTTAGAGGTGCGCTTAGAGGTATTTTTCTCTACCAAACGTTTCATTGCCCGTTGGGTAATTTCTTTAGCATACGCTTCCGACTCGTTAAAACTAGCCGAAGAAGAGGACGAAGAGGAGGTACTCAAAGAACCATTGATATTAAAATTAATCCCTGCCGTGTCTCCAAATTTATAAAAACCGCCTGCACTAGCGGAGGCCGCTGCACTATCCGATTGGTCTTCTTGCAATACCCGAGAAATTTCTGACTGCACTTCATGCCGCTCAGCCGAGGTCGTATCCGACAAGTTTTCCGATTCGCGCTCTTGGGTGCTTTCGTTGGTCAACTCGCTTCTAATTAGGTTTCGCGTTTCGCGCTCTTTGTATTCGCGCGCCATGATATTCTCAATATGCGACACTTCGCCTTCCGTATAACAACAAAGGGTTTGATTGACTTTTTTGAATTCGGCAATTTTGACACCCATTACTCCAAATAGATTGGGTAGTGGAATACCTAGGTTTTTGGGATTGGCTTGGGGGGCTTTGGTCGCTTCTATTTGCTCGGGCAAAACGTCTTCGTATCGAAAATTATTGTTGTAAGCAGGATCTTCCGTCTTGAAAGAGCCGTCCAAGGTAAACGCCTGCTTATTGGGCAGTGCAATTCCTTCTTCAAACAATTGTACGGTAACGTATTGATCGGTCTCATAAATAGGCTGTCGAGTACTCGCCGTCTGGGTTTTTCCATCGGCTGTTTTTACGGTAGCCTCTATTTGTCGTAGTTTGGTGGCAGAATGTTCGTAATAATGCGTGGCATAAATGCTATACAATTCTTTTTGCCCTTCGAGAGCAACGGCTTTAAATACATAAGCATTGTTCAGAGGGCGGTTTCTCAATGGAATTTGAATGCCTTGATGTACCAATGTTTTGGCGGTTTGTTTTTGGAGTAAACGGAATTTTTCTCGATTTAAATCGCCTATAGAGACGGCAATGGCTTGGCGGGTATCGGCCATGTAACGATGCTGGTCTGTTTTTAGGTATTGATAAATCGCCAAACTAGAAGCAGAGATTTGAGCACCTAAATAAGCGTCGTCCCAAGTATTTTTGGGCTGAAAATCAAAGGCTTCTATCTCTTGTCCACAAATTTTGATAGTACCTGCTTCATTGGTGATTTCTTGGGCGGATTGAAGAAGAGCTTCTACCTTAGCCTCATGGGCTTGCAAGGCTTCTTGGTACTCTTGATGGTTGTCGTGGACATAGCGTTTTTGGGCAGCGGCTATTTCTTCTAGTGCTTGTGTACGGGCACTGATTTTTTGTTGGAGCAGTGCTACCTCCAACTGCTCGGATAGAATGGATTTACTCTGTGCATCCAAATTGGCGGAAGGTTGATTGGAGTCCTCCTTAGACGATTCAAACAACTGTTGTGGCAACACTACACTAGCCATTGCTGCTTTTTGCAAGCCTTCTAAGGGAAAAATATCGGAGCCTTCTACGACTTGGCGATAGTAGCGTAAAAAGTGATCAGTTTGCAAGAGGCGGACCAAGCCTTCGACTAGCGTTGCTGAATGGGCTATTTGGGTTTGATAGAATAAGTTTTCCCAGACCTCTAAGCGCTGTTCTTCTTGTAGTGTTGTTAATGTTGCTGTTTTCTGCGCCAGCTGTTCTTGCTGTAAGCGACCACGGTTTTCTCGTAGCCAAAACATGAAATTATACAAGGGCTCATTCAATTGGCGGACAGTAGACAGCGAGGTATACGGATGAAACACAGTCCCCGTATCGTCTTCTGTCGTCTGCTCCTTCATAGCGCGTTTGTTCGCTTTTTTAGCGCTTGCTTTACTCTTATCTACCGTAGCCCTGTCTGTAAACTTATTGGTGTGCTGTAATTGGTTGATGGGGGTACTGCTATCGCCTTGTAGAACAATACTTTTAGAGGGGTTAGGATGATGAACCAAACTGGCGCTGGCCCATTTTCCGTTATAAATTTTAGGGTTTTTTAATTGAACAAATCGAAACGCTTCTACGGTAATCGGATTGGGGCGTTTCTCGCTTTGTAAATTCATGGTTATAGAGTTTGTTGATAAATAAAATGTGAATAGTAACGGGACATCGGTACCGCGAAGGGCCGTCGTAGCCCTACGAATAGGGCATACGGATTTCTAGTCGTTATTTTAGGTACGACTAGGTGCTTTCTGTTAGAAAATAGGAAGGTAAGGTCATTGAGCGGTTGGTTGAGCCGCGCTTTGACCTAAGAATTAAGTAGGCTTATTTTGAAAATGGATGGGGTTAAGGGTATGCTGGTTTAGTTTTTTCTAGGGTTAATAGTCATGGTTGTTTAGGTAGTAACCAATATAGGGCTAAAGTCATAGAAATGCAAGCTTTGTCGAAAAATTCCATCCAGTACGAGCGTTTTTTCAAGAAAAGAGCGGTTCAGTTTTAAGAAAAAAAGTTAGAAACGCCTAGTAAAAAAATGATAAACATCTATCTTACCGTTAATTCACCACCAATAAACCAACTAGTATTATGAGTATGATTATGCACTTGTTGCGGGTAGACCAGCTGCAGTTAGAAGCCTTTATGGAGGACAGCGATTTACTAGAAGATGTCTATTACGACGATGAAATGGGAGAAGGGCCAGCGTGGGTGTACTTAGACAAAGCTTGGGACGGCCTCTTATATATAATGACAGGGCGGGGCATTGCCGAACGCGTTACTCAGCAGGAATTGGAAGAACCATTTATGCAACTGCGTGCGACCATCTACAACGAAAAAATGATTGATGAAGACCTAGAAATTGGTTATGGCCCTGCCACTTATGCCGATGTACAAGAAGTGCAGGAGCTCCACCAATTGCTACAAGCCACCAGCTCCGAAGACTTGTCAGACCGCTTTGACCCCGAAGCCATGACCCGTTTGGGAGTCTATCCTACAGGAATATGGGACGATGATCCCAGAGGGAATTGGGAGTATTTATTAATACATTTTGAGTTGTTAAAAGAGTTTTATGCGGCAGCAGCAGCAGATAACCAAGCCGTTATTAGTATCATAAGTTAATACGAGGAGCCACGCGAAATCGGCTTTTTCGAAAGAAAAACAAGCTCACTTGGTACAACTTTTTATAAGAAAGGCATTATCCAAGCCATTCACAAAGGGCAATTTCACCATCCCGCTTATAACAAAACAGTAGCTGTTTTGAAAATTACGAGCGATCTTGCTTGTTTAGATTTTGGTGGAGCAATGGAGTCTAGCGCGAAGACTTTCGGGACGACCTTGCCGTTCAAAAGTACGGGAGAGATGATAATGTCGTAGTTATTCACCAAAAACTATTACTTTTATAAAAAAAATATGATTCGTGGAACTACGCTCCTAATAGGGATGTTAAAGCCACGAAAGTAGCTAACTATTTTACCTAAACCCATAAAAACGAACACCATGAAAATGATCCAATACCTACTATTGAGCCCCTTTTTTCTATTGCTTTTTGCTTGTGATCGCCCTGCTCCATCCAAAGAAGTGCTGCAAGATAAATTCGAATTGGGAACGACAGCGGAAGGGCATTATCACAATGCTTATTTTGATCTTGATATTTACTTTGATCCCACTTGGAACGTTCAAAACAAGGAGCAGATCGAGTTGATTGAAGAAGCAGGAGAAAAAATAATGGTAGGGGAGAACGAAGCCTTACAAGCCGCTGCCGATGCCGCCTCTGTCAACACGGCTTATTTATTGAGCGTATTCAAACACCCGTTGGGCGCGGCGGTAGAATACAATCCTAATTTCATTGCTATTGTAGAAAATGTGCGCGCCTTTCCAGGAATAGAAACGGGAGGTGATTATATCTTTAATCTCAAAAAAGTACTGACGCAAACGACTATGGAGTATACTTATAAAGAGGTGTATGAAAGACGCGTTGGCAAAAAGATCTTTCATGTGTTGGAGGCAGAGACCAACTACATGGGCATGGAAATCCGACAACATTATCTGTGTGTCATTGAGCGTGGCTTCTGTCTGAGCTTTATCCTTTCTTTTAATTCCGAAAAGGAAAAAGAAGAATTGTATCAAATCATTGACAAGGTGAGAATATAACCCCCTAAAAAAACAGTGCCCTGAGCTGATTCATCAACTCAGGGCATTTTTATAGAGATTCATAGAGGATATTCTAATAATGGTAGCGAATTTGAATAACGCTCATTTCTAAGGCGGCCAAGGTGCGCCATTGTCCTGTAAATGTAGCGCCATAAGAAATGGCCAATAAGGGGCCAATAGTTTGCGCTTGTTGCTCATTGGCAATAAAACCAGCGGGAACTTCCGTCAAAAATTCGCGTTCGCCCCGTTGTTCTACAGGCCGCTCAATTTCAATCAAACTCATCTTAGCAGGGATAACCGTACTCCAAGCACCCGTCCACTGGCCTTGATGGGCAGCAGCAATAATAGGAGCCTTTTCTCTGGCTTCGTGGTGATTCCAAAGGGGGCCTGCGGGAAGTGGAATTTTGTAGGTATTCATGATTGTTGCTTTTAGAAAATTCTATGGCAAACAGTGTCACCGTCAGTATAGAATTGGGGGATGATGTGAATAAGACAAAAATCGCTTATTTTTAGCTTCTAAAACAGCGTAAAAATACCTGTCCCTAAAAAACAGGTAAAAATACCCACCCCATCCCGTCCTGTAGAGACGCATTTTAATGCGTCTCCCAAACCAAGGAATAAAAAACGCAAAGACGCATTAAAATGCGTCTCAACAACCGAAAAAATAAACCCGAGGCAAAGACGCATTAAAATGCGTCTCAACAACCGAAAAAATAAACCCGAGGCAAAGACGCATTAAAATGCGTCTCAACAACCGAAAAAATAAACCCGAGGCAAAGACGCATTAAAATGCGTCTCAACAACCGAAAAAATAAACCCGAGGCAAAGACGCATTAAAATGCGTCTCAACAACAAACCCAAAAAAAACACCCCCAACAAAAGCGTTTTCCAATTTGAATTGTTGTTGGAGGTAATAAAAATAAGATAACCACTAAAAAGCGACTATCAAAAAATGGGTTTAATACAGGATTTTAAAGAATTTGCCGTTAAAGGTAACATGATTGATATTGCTATTGGAGTAATCATTGGTGCCGCTTTTAACAAAGTAGTTGATGTATTAGTCAAGGAGATTTTTTTGCCACCCTTGTCTTTTTTGACGGATGGTGTCAACTTGGCAAATAAAAAGATTATTTTGCGCGAAGCAGGAGGAGGAGCGTCCAATATTGAAGAAATTGCCATTGGATATGGGAAATTATTAGAAACGGGTATTGACTTCCTTATCATTAGCTTTACTGTTTTTGTGATTGTCAAATTCATGAACAATCTAAAGAAGAAAGCAGAAGACCCCAAAGACAAAAGCACCCCCACCCCCAAGGACATCGAATACCTCAAACGCAACAACGATTTGTTACAACAGCAAGTAGCACTATTGACTAAACTAGTTGACAACAACAAACAATAGTTTACCTTAGCCTTTATTATGAAAATTGTTTTACTATCCGATACCCACAGTTACCTCGATCCGAAGATCTTGCCCTATTTGAAGGCTTGTGATGAAATTTGGCATGCGGGCGATATTGGCAATAGTGCTGTGGCCGATCAATTAGAGGGGATAGCGCCTTTGCGAGCCGTTTATGGTAACATTGATGGGCAGGAATTGCGGGCGCGTTACCCCGAAGAATGGAGCACAGAGGTCGAAGGGTTGTCGGTTTATATGATACACATTGGGGGGTATCCAGGACGGTATCCCAAAGTTCTAAAAGCTCGCTTGCAGGAATTGCGCCCCGATTTGTTTATCTGTGGGCACTCCCATATTCTAAAGGTCATGCGCGACAAACAATTAGGAATTCTTCACCTCAATCCAGGCGCTGCAGGACGACATGGTTTTCACCACATGAAAACCTTCTTGCAATTTGAGATCAAGGACGGAAAATTAGAACAGTTGCAGGTAGTGGAGCTCGGATTGCGGGGCAAAATAGACTAGCACATACAATACCGTTAGTGCTGTAAATAATCCGCTTTTATTAAACAAAGAGCAGTAAAATACTGTTAGAAAGGATGAAAAAGCAATAGAATTAGTCATTTTAGCGCAAACACTCAAATGAAGTGCTCCCAGAAAATTTTCAGGGAGCCTATAACGTTTTGGCTACAAAAAACTTAATAATACAGGACTTTACATAGTGCTTATTTAATTATTCTATTATTTATTACAGGGAGCCTCAAAGGTAGTTGTATATCCTCTAGTTACTTCCTTCATTAAAACAAACGAGAACATGAAAGTTACCCATTTTCTTTTCCTACTCTTCTTAGGAGTTGCCTTAACTTCCTGCATAGGGAAGAAAAAATATGCGGAATTACAAACGACCTTAGATGTCGCTAACAAAGATGTTGGCCGCCTAACTAAGGAGTTGAATACGCTCATGAATAAGCAAAGTGTTTGCGACAAAGAGTTGTTGCTAAGAACCGCTCAAGTGGCCGATTTGAAAAATCAAATTGAAGATTTGAAAGCACAGCGCCAAAAACAATACAGTACCGTAGACGATTTGACAGGCTTGTCTAAATCAGCAAACGAAAATATCAAAGAAACGCTCAAACAATTGGAAGGCAAAGACCGGTACATCAAGTACATCCAAGCTGCCCGTACTAGAGCGGATTCTATTAACTTAGCTCTAGCCATTAACCTAAAAGGAGTACTCAAAGATGGTATTGAAGATGATGATGTCGATGTACGCGTAGACAAAACAGTTGTCTTTATTAACTTGTCAGACAAGATGTTGTACAACTCTGGTAGCTACGAAATTACAGACCGTGCCAATGAGGTGTTAGGCAAAATTGCCGCCATCGTGAAGTCTCGTCCTGGTTTTGAAGTAATGGTAGAAGGATACACGGATAATGTGCCGATCAATAACGATTGTATCACTGATAACTGGGATTTGAGCGTAAAACGCGCCACTGCTGTTGTTCGTGCTTTGCAAGGCAAACATGGTATCGACCCCAACCGCTTGATCGCTGCGGGTAGAGGAGAATACAATCAATTGGCTTCTAACGACTCTGCTGCTGGTAAAGCAACGAATCGTAGAACTAGAATTATTATCCTACCCAAATTGGATCAATTTTACGACTTGTTGAACCCCTCTAACGCTCCTAAATAAATCAACGTTGTTGATTAGGAACCGTTTAAACGGTCAAGTAACCATAAAAATGGCAACGGTGCATTCCCGCATCGCTGCCATTTTTTTTATATAGAAAGGTGTTTAAACGCCTTGCCGCTATTAGATTAGCAAGAACGGTCGTATTTTTGTACCAAATTAGTGCAAATAAGCACCCCAAGCCCCCACCATCCTTACAAAAAGAATAAAATGAAGCGTTATTGGATTACTTTATTGAGCTTACTAGGTGTCTTTAGTAGCAAATTAGGCTACAGCCAAACTATTATTTGGGGGCCCGAATATACCCGTAGTTCGGTATTTAATGAGCAACAAATAATCCAAGCGGGTAGCGAACATCTCTATATTCTACAAGTCTACAAAGATCCTCGCTACTATTTCAAGAAAAAAGTATTGCACTACGACGGCAAGTTGAAGCAACAAGCCAGTGCTACTCCCTTAGAATTTTGGTACGATGGAGAGTTGGGGCGTTATCAAGCGAGCCATTACCACGGCAACCAGTGGCGCTTTTATTACACGGTTCAACAGGCCAACAAAGATCAAGAACTGCTCTGTTGGACGAGTGTTAACCCTCAAACCTTGGTGTTGGAGGCTCCCCAGCAGCTGTTATTGGCCACTAATTACAACAAGCAAGGCGCTAGCGAATACCGTTTGGGCAAAACGGAGGACGACCAAGTATTGCTCTATGGGCTCTTGCCACAAGGCCGCAAGGAGCTCGCCCAATTGTCTGTCCATGTACTAGATGCGGAAGGCCAATTGTTGTATACGGCGATGCTTCCTACTACGCAAGAGGCAAGTCTGTTGGCCATTGAAGATGTGCAAGATGCTTGGCTGAGTGCGGAGGGAGTCGCGTATTTTTTATGTAAATTTTATCACAATAAGAGCCGCAAAGAAGAGAAAAAAATAGGAATGCCCTATCACTATGCCCTATTGACCATTGCCCCCAACGATACTACCCATAGCAGCGATGATTTGACGGTGCTGTCTGCCCAAGACAGCGCGCAAGTGGTTTCGGCAAGGTTGTATGCCAACGAAGGTCAATTGTACTGTGTCGGGAGTTATAAAACCCCTTCCAGCGCAGGCTTATTTCAAAGAGACCTCAAAAAAGCCACTAAGAATACCCAAGTCATTGTCTATCCCGAGGCACTTTGGCGCAGCGAAAACCAGTCGCGTAAACACAAGAAAATCGGCCTCAAAAATTACAAACTTAACAGTTGGTCGCCACAAGCCGATGGTAGTTATTTGGCGACGGCGGAGCAGCGCTACACCAAGGTATATTGGGACAAATCAGAAGGCCAACAAGCGCTACACCAGTTACACGATATTTTGCTGTTGAAATGGGATGCGGAAGGTGAACTGCTTTGGTACCACTGCATCGCTAAACGCCAGCGCGGCGGCGGCGAAGGCTATACCAACATGAAAGAAACATGGTATTCTTTTGCCGCTTTTGAAAAGGACGGACAGATTCACTTGTTCTACAACGATTTGCCCGAAAACAAACACGTCGCTCCTGACGCGCTCAAAGTAGGCTATTACAACCAACCCCAAGACTTAGATTGTTGGCATTATCAGTTGGATGGCGAAACAGGGGAGTTGATGCAGGCCAACCCCTTAGCAGACGCGGCAGGCTGGTTGGTTTATCCACAACAAATGCGCCTCTTGCCCAATGGGCAATTACTATTGGCTGCCTTGCAGCCTGCGGCCAGTGTCAAGGAAAAACCCCTTCTACGATGGGGGCATTTATCCTTGAAAGCGGCAGAGTAGCGGGATCCTCTCTAATGGCT
Organism: uncultured Saprospiraceae bacterium; assembly: GCA_963837355.1. Lineage (GTDB taxonomy): Bacteria > Bacteroidota > Bacteroidia > Chitinophagales > Saprospiraceae > Aureispira. Next base: position 766,043 of record CAWIMY010000007.1, read on the forward strand.
AAAATCAGGAACGAGGTTGGTTTGGAAAATTTTGATGGAAATAGCGAGTAGAATAATGCCAAATACTTTCCGTAAAATAGCTTCTCCACCTCGACCAATTTTCTGCTCAATCCAGTTGGAGGAGCGCAAGACAATATAGACCAAGACTAAATTTAGAATAATGCCCATTAAAATATTGAGGGTGCTATAGGAGGCTTTCAGGGTTAGAATCGTTGTCATGGTACCCGCTCCTGCAATTAGTGGAAACGCAATAGGAACCACGGAGGCCGATTGTGCCAAGCCCTCATCTTCGTTAAAAATAGAAATACCCAAGACCATCTCCATACCCAGCAAAAAAATCACAATGGCACCTGCTACGGCAAAGGAAGAGACATCCAAGTGAAATAAGTGCAAAATAGACTCGCCCATAAACAGAAACAAGATCATTATTACTCCCGCAACTATCGTCGCTTTGCCCGACTGGATATAGCCACCCGCTTTTTTCTTGAGGTCGATAATAATAGGAATAGAACCAATGATATCGATCACAGAAAAGAGAACCAAAGATACCGAGATGACTTCTTTAAAATTGAATTCAGACATAATAGCAGATAAACGAACGTTAGTGAAAATTAGTAAGAATCGGTGATTAGTCGATGTGCTTATAAGCGCTTCTAAAACAAAGTAGTCGAGTAATATTTTTGACGACCTCATTCAAAGGAAGCCGCAAAAGTAGGTAGAAGAATAACAATTCCCAAAAAAAACGAGAATTTGCGTTCTTGCTTCTTAAATATAATTAGGAATAATACACGGGGATTATGAGGCTAGAACGAGAATAAATCCGACAACTTCTTTATATTAGAAGCCATTTTGTCCCCGATTTAATCTTTATTCAATGAAGCGTATACTCTCTCTATTACTGCTTTGCGATTCTCCTGCTCTGATTGAACAAGCATTGGAGCATCTATCGGATAGCTATACTTTAGAGCGCAAACACATCAAGCTACTCGATGAGTTGAAGGAAGATGTTCTGACTACAAAGCCCTTAGTATTTTGGTCAGAGCAGGAGGAAATGCCCTTGGAAGAAGTACTGCAACGAGTCGTAGGGCATCCTGTTTTTGTGGTGGTTGATGGATCGGATATAGCGATCAGTCGTCGTGCTTTAAAAGCTGCTGTACACGATGTGTTAGACGATAAGCGCTGGCCTTTATTGCCTGAATTGGTGGAGCGTCTCTTCAAAGAACAAAAGGAGAGGAATTATGTAGAGCAGTTGCAGGTAATTTTGAGAACACTAATAGAGAAGAATACGGATGCTATTGTAGGACATAATTACCAGACGATTACTTTTGCCAATCCTGTGCTCACCCAATTATTAGGCTATACCGAACCTGATGAGTTGCTTGGACAACCCTTGGCTCGAATCGTTTATTTAGACGATGTGCCCCCTGCACTATCGGTCACTCCGTTGGAGCAAGGGGGCGTAACCTTCGAAAAGGTAAAACAAGTGCGGTTGATTAAGAAAGGCGGTGAAGTGCTTCGCGTTAATTTACAGGGCTTGGTGCTGCCTGAGAAATCCCAAAATCCTGTTGTTTGGCAGATCAAAAGCGATGACAATTCTTGGGAATTGATGCAACAGGCCGTATCGGAACAATCGGCTTTACTGATAAAACACGCCGACCAAGTACCAGGGGTGATTTATCAATTTCATCTTTTTCCAGATGACCATTTAGAATTTCCTTTTGTAAGTGATCGACTAGGCGACTTGTGTGCCATTCCCGTAGAGGTGTTGCGGCAGAACGGCAACATCTTCTTTGATTACCTGCATCCCGATGATTTAGAGCATTTCAATAAAAAAGGAGGTATTTCTAAAAGAACACTCGGCAATTTGAGCTTAGATTTTAGGTTGAAAGCCAAAGGGGAGGGCTATCGCTGGATGCACGCTAGTTCTAAGCCTGTGCACTTACCCGATGATTCGGTGTTGTGGCATGGCTATATGGAAGATATTACTGATAACAAACAAGTAGAGGCCGACTTCAAAGACAGCGAGGAACAAGTAAAAACCCTATTTGAGAACGCCCCTGATGGCATTGTTATTTTGAATACTGACGCGGTTGTGGTTCGGTGGAATCCCAAGGCTGCGGAGATTTTTGGCTGGCAATCGGAGGAAATACTGGGCAAATGCCTATACAGTGTCATCGCCCCTGAGCGCTACCACCATTTTTATGAAACGAGTTTGGAACGCTTCCAAACAGGGGAGAGTAGTTTTTTACACCAGTCGTTGGAGATGCGCGCTGTTCGCAAGAACGGACAGGAATTTCCAATTATGATGAGTATTTCGGATATGCACAGCAAGGGCGAGCTGTATTTTTTGTGCTTTATTGGCGACATTACCAAGCGCAAGCAAGCCCAGCGAAAACTAGAATCTTCTCTCAAAGAAAAAGAAGTGTTACTCAAAGAAATTCACCACCGCGTCAAAAACAATTTACAAGTGATTACCAGCTTGCTCAGTTTGCAAGGTAGTTTTATCCACGATCCCTTTGTCAGTGATATTTTCAAAAAAAGTCAATACCGTATCAATTCGATGGGGATGGTACACGAGATGTTGTACCAATCCAAGAATTTGTCAAAGATTAATTATCAAGAATATTTAGAACGATTGACTGCTAGTCTAAAACGCGCCATGATACGCGCCGAGCAAGACATTGCTGTGGTGTTGGATATTCCTGAAATTTCCCTCAATGTAGATACTGCCATTCCACTGAGTTTGATTGTCAATGAATTGGTCACCAATGCGTTTAAATATGCGTTTGTAGGACGAGAGAAGGGGCAAGTTACCTTGATACTCGAAGCGTTGAAAGACGAGCAAGGATTCTTGTTGCGGTTGATGGATGACGGTGTGGGCTTTTCGGTAGAATTACCAACAGACAAAACGCCTTCTTTGGGCTTGTTGTTGGTACGAAAATTAGCCAAGCAATTAGAGGGTAGTTTGCAGCGCATCGCCGTAGAGAAGGGAACGGAATACCGTTTATTATTTCAGGAAATCACGGCAACCTAATGAGTGCTCCCACTTTTGAATTGACGGCTCAAACAACCTTGTACGCGCATTTGGGGCGTTCTACAGCAGACTACACCTTTCAGCCGTTGCCTCCTCAATTGCCGCCCGATACGCCTATTTTTTTAGATACCAATGTGCTGCTGGGCTACTACCGACAACCCCTTGCCGTTCGTCCCCGCCTGCTCGATTATTGGACTACGCAAAACTGCTATGCTTGCGATCAAGTGCAACGTGAGTTCAAGCGCCATGCCGATAAGCTACAACGCTTACAGCGTCGCCATTTACAGCCTCCTCTTGCCCTCGAACGCCATATGGAGGCCATCGCCGAATTAGAACAATATGTGCAACAGCAAGCGCGCCTTCTACGCGCTTATCCCACTTGGCTGCGCGATTGGCAACAGTTATTAGCGGAGGCAAAAGCCCTCACCGCTGCTCTAGAAGCCTACAACCAGCGCTATTTGAAACAAGCGCACCAGCTCTTGCGCACAGCTAATAAAACCGCCCCGCTCGATTTATTACACCCTTTGCCCACAATCAGCAAGCGCGCCTACAAGCAGCTCAAGCGCGAATTTGACCAAGCAGCCCTAGCCGCGCAACAAGAAAACGAGAAGGGTTTTGATGATGTGGTTGCTGCTTTTCAATACCGCTATCCCAGCCGTGTTTTTCCTGGCTTGGGAGATGTCCTGACTAAGCAAAAAAATCCTTACGGCGATTATTTTATTTATCACGAACTACTACAATGGGCAGGACAAGATGCAGGAACCGGCCCCGTATTATTCTTAACAGATGACAGTACCAAGGGCGATTGGATCAATGCTAGCGGCGAGCCTTATGCCCATTACCAACAACATTTTTTAGCGCAAACCCAACGCGTGTTGTACATTGCGGCGGCACAGCCATTTTGGCAGCAGCAGTTGGGGGTGGATGCAACGCCTCTGTTATTGCCCTATGAGGCGCAACAAGATGTAGAAAAAGCGCTTTGGCAGCAAAACGCCGCCGACAAAACGCAACCTATTACCCTTTCCTCCGTACACCTTTTATTGAAGCGGCTTTGGCCAACACGAGAGCAGGGCGGCACCAATTCTGATTGGCAAGAAACCGTGGAGTATGTACAGGAAGCCACCCCTTATCAGAGCCTATTGCAGTTAGAAGGCCAGCTCCTGCGCGCCTATCCCAGCCTTTTGCGTCAAGCGCTAACCAGTCAAGCTCCCCCCAGTCAGTTGGGGGCACTAAAACAAAGCATTGGGATGCCATTTTGAGGGGATTTTTTGTTATAATAAGGCACTAAAATTGTACTACAAAAAGGACAAAAACAGGTAGAGAAGGACGTTATGAAAGTATGTATTGCAGAGAAACCGAGTGTTGCCAAAGAAATTGCGCACATTGTAGGGGCAAAGAGCCGCAAAGACGGTTATTTTGAGGGGAATGGTTACGCGGTAACGTGGACTTTTGGACACTTCTGTACGCTGTATGCTCCCGATGAATACAACCCCGATTGGAAGCAATGGAATTTGGATACCTTGCCGATGTTGCCCGAGCGTTTTGAAACGCGGTTGATGGACAATGCAGGGGTGAAAAAGCAATTTGGAGTCATCAAGAAGTTGTTTAAGAACGCCGAATTGGTCATCAATTGTGGGGATGCAGGGCAGGAGGGAGAGCTTATTCAGCGGTGGGTCATCAAGCAAGCTAATTACAAAGGCCCCGTACAACGGCTTTGGATTTCGTCGTTGACACCTGAGGCCATCAAAGATGGGTTTAAGAACCTCAAAGATGCCGCTTTGTATGATAATTTGTACTACGCAGGCAGCTCGCGTGCGATTGGCGATTGGTTGTTGGGGATGAATGCCACCCGCTTGTATACTTTGCGCTATGGTGGCTATAAGCAAGTTTTGTCCATTGGGCGGGTACAAACACCCACCTTAGCGATGTTGGTAGAACGGCATTTGGAGATTGATAATTTTACACCTGAGCCCTATTGGGAGTTGCAAACGCTTTACCGCGAGACTTCCTTTAGTTGTACAGAGGGGAAATTTTTTAAGAAGGAGGATGGGGAAAAACTCTTCCAGCAGGTGGAGGGAAAGCCGTTTGTGATTACCGAAGCCAAGAAGAAAAAAGGCCGCGAATTGCCGCCCAAGCTTTTTGATTTGACCAGTTTGCAGGTGTATTGTAATAATAAATTTGCCTTCTCTGCCGAACACACCCTCAAAGTAGTCCAACGGTTGTACGAGCAAAAAGTAGTGACTTATCCCAGAGTAGACACCACTTATTTGCCCAACGACGTTTATCCCAAAATTGGCGGTATTTTACAAAAAATGACCGATTATAGCCAATTTACCCAGCCTTTGGCGGGGCAGAAAATACGCAAATCCAAAAAGGTATTTGACGACAAAAAAGTAACCGATCACCACGCGATCATTCCGACAGGCTATCAGAAAAAATTAGACCCCAACGAACAGCGTGTTTATGACAGCATCGCTCGCCGCTTCATCGCGGCTTTTTATCCCGATTGTATTGTTTCCAACACCACTGTTTTGGGAGAAGTAGACGGCGTGATTTTTAAAACGACGGGAAAGGAGATTTTAGAAGAAGGTTGGCGCGTTGTTCTGCCGCCGAGTACCAGCAAAAAAGACAAAGAAGAAAAGGTATTGCCGACTTTCGTCAAAGGTGAAACAGGGTCCCACGAACCTTCATTCGTAGAAAAGCAAACCCAACCGCCAAAATATTATACCGACGCTAGCCTATTGCGCGCCATGGAAACGGCAGGAAAGAAGGTGGACGACGACGAACTGCGCGACTTAATGAAAGACAACGGCATTGGTCGCCCCTCTACTCGCGCCGCCATCATCGAAACCCTCTTCAAGCGCCAATACATCCAACGCAAGAAAAAGCTCATTATTCCCACCGAGGTCGGTGTTCAGCTCATGTCGATTGTAGAAAATGATTTGCTCAAATCGGCCGAATTAACAGGGCAATGGGAGAAGCAATTAAAAGAAATCGAAGCAGGCACCTACAAAGCAGGGCAATTCATCCACGACATGAAGCGCCTAGTACAACGCCTGACCCACGAGGTCAAATCCGCGCGTTATGTGCAGCGCCTGACACCGCCCAAAACCACCCAGTTCGCCAAAAAACGTGCCCCCAAAGGCCAACAAGTAAAAACAATTAACACCAAGGCCAGTCGCAGCAAAAAAGCAAGCACAGCGGCCAGCAGCGGCTCCAAAACAGTAGTGGGCTACACCTGTCCCAAGTGCCAGCAGGGCACCCTGTTGAAGGGCTCCACGAGCTACGGCTGTTCCGCCTACAAAACAGGCTGCAATTTCCGCCTGCCCTTCATGGTCAAAGACAAAAAGATCTCCGACAACCAACTGCTCCGCCTCCTACAAAAGGGCGAAACCGTGCCATTGAAAGGCTTTAAAGACGACAACGGCGAAAAAGCAGCAGGCGTGGTGTATTTGAATGCAAAAAAAGGGGTTGAGTGGCGCTCCTCCTCCGCGAATAGCACCGTTAGTCCAACAAGGCAAGATACCCCAGCAGGAGCGGGCACAGGCTCTTGGAACCGCAACCAGTTTGCGGCAACCAATGTCGAGAAAAAAAGTCTACCAAAGGCGCCCCCGTCCGAGCAGCTGCATTGCCCCAAATGCCAACAAGGAATTGTTGTCAAAGGCCAAACCGCCTACGGATGCAGTGCGTGGAAAAGTGGCTGCGATTTTCGCTACTCCTTTGAGCGCTTGCGCGAACAAGCAGGAAATCAACCCCTTAGCAAAGCCCTCGTGGTAGCGCTTCTAAAACAAGGCTAAGCCCCGCCAAAAAAAATAAAAAAATCTTCAAAAAAAGACCGTCAAAATTTGCCAAAACCAAAATCTGCCGTATATTTGCCATCGCTTCGTTACACAAGTACTGCTTGTTGCTCGAAGTTTTATAAGTCTACTTGCCCTGATGGCGGAATTGGTAGACGCGCTGGATTCAAAATCCAGTTCTCGCAAGGGAGTGGGGGTTCGATTCCCCCTCGGGGCACCAAACTTTTTTATAAAAGCCTTCTCAGAATTTTCTGGGAAGGCTTTTTTTGTGGGAGTAGGTACAACTGAAAAAGGCTGGATATCTACTAATATGGTTAGGAGTCGAAACATTTCCCCGCATTTTTTTCGTATACCGTCTTTATATACCCGTTCGAGCGCCTCTTCCCTACGGGCGGATCGACCTATTAGGGGCGAGCTCTGAAATATGCTTGTCTTTCCCTACACTTCACCCTAAACAAAAAGTAGAATTAAATAGGAATCTTAAAAAATGTCCGTAAATTTGTCCGTATACTTAAAAACGTCTGGGAATAATTATGGCAACAATTAATTTTTATTTAGACAAACCTGATAAAAAAGGATTTGCACCAATTCATCTTCAGGATTATGGTGTTGCACAGAGAAGGAAGCGTCTAGTTTTGTTTGGAACAAAACTAGACTCAAAAATAGAGTTAATAAGCCCTACCCATTCAAAGGGAAATTATAGGACAGTTCGTCAAGCTCTTAAGGGAATACCAAAACTACAAAATGGTGGTACTGATTCAAATGATAGATTACATCACTGTCGTAGGTTAGGGGAACTAAATTTACGTCGTATTCGAGCTACTTGCGAGGGTGGTTTTTGGAGAGATTGGAGTGATGATTTAAAATTAGATTGCCATAAAAAGGAAAGCGGTAAACAGTTTAAGAGCGTTTATGGTCGAATGAGTTGGAATGAGGTAGCTCCGACCATGACAACATACTGCATTGGATTGAGTAATGGACGATTTGGTCATCCAGAGGAAGACAGAGCAATATCTCTTCGTGAGGCAGCTATTTTTCAAGACTTTCCAAGATCCTATGATTTTATAAATCCAAATGTAAAATTTTCGGCTACTGCTTTAGCTCGTCAAATAGGTAATGCTGTTCCAGTTGGACTAGGCAAAGTTGTAGGCACATGTATAATAAGACACTTGGAAGAATATGAAAAGGAATAAGAATATACTGAAATGGAGTTTTGATGTTAATACATTCCGACTAATAGGACGGGATCTAATAACAGATCCTATTACTGCATTATTTGAGTTAGTTAAAAATTCTTACGATGCAAATGCTGAAAATGTTCGGATTAGATTTATTAACATTGAGGAAAGGTCTAGACACAGTAAAATTATCATAGAAGATGATGGTTATGGTATGTCATTAGATGATATACGGAGCAAGTGGATGGTTATTGGCACACCTAGTAAGCGAACGAGAAAATTCTCCCCTAAACCATACGAAAGAAGGCACATAGGAGAAAAGGGAATAGGTCGTTTTGCTGTAGATAAACTAGGACAACACGTAAAAATAAGAACACGTAAAGCAAATGACACGGAAGAATTAGTTGTAACAATCGATTGGCAAACTTATGAAGATTTAGCCAATCGAACACAACCCCAGTTATTCACTGATGTAGAAAATGTATTTGAATACGTGAAGCCAACATTTGAAAATGGAACTACTTTAGAAATTTCTAGACCAAGACAAATATGGTCGTTAGACGATATTCGCCGTTCCTCTAAAGAACTATCGCGCCTGGTCTCTCCTTTCTATGATTCAAAATATCCGTTTAATATTTCCATTCAGGCTGAAGAATTTGAGCCATTTCTTAAAGAAGTAAAGGTTGAAAATAAAGAAAGAAATTTTGCTTCTCATTCTTTTAAGCTCAATTACAATGAAAAAGAAGAATGTCAAGAGTATTTATATTTTGATAAAAAGGAAAAAAAGATAAAAATAAAAAAATGTGACAAGAAAGACTTTGGATATGTAAAATTTTATTTTTATTATTTCGACGCAAGTGCTAAGAATAGATTTAACACACATCATAAAGGGACATCTGTAAAAATAGACGGTATAAAAATATATCGTGATGGGATACTTACGACACCTTTCGCTGAATACGAAGCTAATGATGAAAAAAGAAGAGATGTATTAGGCATCAATAAAAGGAGATGGCATAATACATTCGATAGAGTTGGAACGAGGGACTGTATTGGCTATGTAGAAATAACTAAAGAGGGGAATCCTGCGATAACAGATTCTACCAATAGACAAGACTTTTTGAGTACTAAAGAATATGCGTCACTCAAAGACTTTATATACGAGCAAATAGATGTTTTTATGGAAGTACGAAAGCATGAGAGAGAGGAGGTGAAACAGCAAAAAGTAACTTCTTTTGAAACCGCAAAATCTATTGTCGGAGATTTAGGGAAAGAGCTAGAACGACTTAGTAAGGAAAAATCAGTAAAACAACAAAACACTATTGTTCAAGATATTGTACGAAAATGGCCAGAAGTTGAAAGGGGCCTGAGAGCCGTTACCACAGAGTACAAGCAAACTGAAAAAGAAAGTGTTCGTAAGAAAAGAATGTATTTTAGTCTAATGTCTTTATCTTTATATGCAGCTAATATATCACATGCTGTCCGAACTACAATCTATTCGATAAAAGATGATGCAACATACATTGAAGATAATATCAAAAGCGAAAAACTTAAGAAAAAAGCTGTCCGTATAAATCGTGAAATTAAACGATTATTAAAAGTTGTTGATTTTATGCTTAAATACGCTAAAACAGATTTACCAGCAGAATATTTTAATGTGAGTGATTTAATAAACAATGTTTTTGACGCTCATGAAACTATATTTATTGAAAAAAGAATAGAATTTGATTTGGATTTAGAACCAGATTTGCATCTTTATGGAAATAATATTTTTTTTCAAGATATAATAACAAACCTAGTAAGTAATTCTATTAAAGCATTAGATGGAGTATTTGTAAAGAAAATCTTATGTAAAACAGAATCAAACGAAACAGAAATGGTTATCTCGTTCACTGATAACGGCGTCGGTATTCCCACTCCTAAAAGAGACTGGGTATTTGAAGTTTATAACACAACTACTCCTGAGCAAGGAGGGGCAGGTATTGGTCTATATGTTGTAAAAACAAATGTTGAAGCATTAGATGGTAGAATTAGTATAGTGGACAATTATGATGGAGGAGGAATTACGTTCAAAATTGTCTTGCCCTTTAAAAAATAGAAATGGGAAATAGTGATATTAATATAGTAATAATAGACGATGATTTAGAAATGGAATCACGTCCTCTCTACGAAGAGCTTATCGAAAAATATAGCGCTGAGGCTATTTTTTGGAAAAAAGATGCCGAACAAGGGGTAAAGTTTGTAAGTGATAATCTAGATAGGAAGACCATCATTATTTTAGATTATGATTTTGGAAGTCAAACAGTTAATGGGCTCAAAATATTTCAGGAATTGCAAAAAAAATCTTCTCTCCTTTACATAATACTCTACACCGCTAAATCTATAAATGAGATACCCAATAATGAATTGAAAATATTTATTAATGACCATTTAATGGCATTCATTGACAAAGCTGAGCATGGATATAAAAAAGCCCTTTTAGAAATAGAGAAAGCAATAAGTTATCTAAATAATAGAGTTGACTCCATTTTAGAAGAGTGGATTATACGGCACAAGTTTTTTACAACAGAAGAGCCAGTTATGAGAATTAAAAATGGAGAACTTATCAAATTGAAAGATATCCTAATTGAAATCAGAAAAGATTCCACTTTTGGTCGTGAAATGAAAAAAAATATTATTGGGGTAGCTATTTCGCTCATGCAAAATGAAAGAATTTAAGAGAGAAATCATTAGAAATATGACAAATGTAATAGTACTCTTTGATGATGATGATCAGGATAGAGGGAGATATTTTGAGACTAGTGCTGAGAGATTAGGAATAGAGAGTAGCATTAACACTCATTATATAACAACATCAACAAGCAGACCTGTTGATACCTTTATTGAGAAATTTGATGGACAGCCATTTATTTTTGTAGCCTTTACACACGGCGATATTGATAAAATATTGGTTAACGGAGATCCATATGTTGACAAGAGCTCTGCTTACTTATTCGGTAGTACTCTTTTCTATGCAAACGCTTGCTTAACTGCTAAGGAGCTTGGCCCCTTCCTTGTAGATGAAAGTAGTTGTACTATTTTCCTAGGCTATGATTCTACGATTACATCGTGTAATGCAGAAGCTGAACCTATCTATCAGTTGTGCGAAAATAAATTCATGGACTGTTTCTTGCATCAAGGAATGAATGTACAACAATCTTTGAAAGAAATGTATACAACTTATGAGCAAATGAAACAGCATTTACTAAGTGAATATGGTCTTTTTGAAGCCAATATCTTAAATGATAATCTTAGTGCATTCAAGGTGATATGTTCTGATGACGTATTAGAACTAACAAGGACATACTTTGGATATAATGACTTATAGATGAATAGTATGATTGCTATATGAGCACGCGTATTTAATTTTACGGAATTCGAGAAGGTAAAATAAATTTGTAGATTTTGTCATTGTATATATAGTATAGGAATGTAGAAAGACCCAACAATCAATAGACTGTCGGGTCTTTTTTTGTTGGGGGAATAGCAAAGGAAAATCTCCCACTTTTTTAGGGCAATACTCCTATATTTTTGTATACTAGACTACAAGACGATTCGCTAAAAGCACCTCAAACAACTATAAGAAATGAAAACAATACTTGCATTGCTTGCCCTTGGCATTATGGCCTGTGACTCGACCAATAAGCCACCCAACCCCAACCCTACAGAAACCTATTCTAAGGTAAAAAATGTCGGTGCCATGAAGGATGTAAAGTGGAAAGGAGAATTAGAAGGGAAGATTGTGTTGGACACTATTGCCGATAGAAATGGGCTGTATGGATTGGGGCCATTGAGCTATCTTTCAGGGGAAATACTTATTAATGATGGGAAAAGTTACCTGTCCAAAGTAAACGCTGATTCGACCATGACGGTCGAAGAAAGTTATGATATTTCCGCGCCGTTCTTTGTCTATGCCAATGTGACCGAATGGGTAGAAGTAGAAGTGCCCTCAACGGTTATCAGCATTCAAGAATTGGAAAAATTCATTGATAACAAGACAACGGATTTTCAAAGACCGTTTGTGTTCAAGTTGAAGGGGCAAGTTTCGAAGGCCGTAATTCACATTCAAAATCTACCTCTAGGGACAAAAGTCTCTTCTCCTGAGCAAGCGCATCAAGGACAAGTTAAATATGCGCTCCACCAAGAAGAATCGGAAATCATCGGCTTCTTCTCTACTGAACACAAAGGAATTTTTACGCACCATGATTCCTTTCTACATATGCACTTAATGACCCAAGACAAAAGCAAGATGGGGCATTTGGATGAATTAGCAATAAAAAAGATGAAATTGTACCTGCCAAAGAAGTAGCCTTTTATTGCCAAAAACACAAAACCAACCCTCGAAAAAATGAACAAAGCTGCGCTCTTCTCTGTCTACCAACATCCCCTCATCGGCTATGACGACTTTCAAAAAATTATCTCCGCGCATCGAGCATTCAAATTCTCAAAAGGAGCTGTTTTATTAAAGGCAGGGCAAGTTGCCAACAACTACCACTTAATCGAGGAGGGGTTGACCAGAGCGTATGTCCACGATTTTGATGGCAGGGAGATTACTACGGAGTTTTATGCGCCAAACGAATTTTCGATTGAAGTTTCATCGTTGTTTCAGCGCCTTCCAACTCAGGAAACCATTGTGGCCGTCACGGATGGAACCGCTTGGGAAATGAAATTTGATACCTTTCAAGAGTTGTTTCACCGCATAGAGGGGTTTCGAGAGTGGGGGCGAAGTTGGAGCGCGCAACAGTTGTTCAATGCCAAACAGCGCTCTATTGACATCATTACTAAAACGGCTACGGAGCGCTATTTAGCAGTTTTAGAAGAGCGTCCTGAAATTATCCAGTACGCCCCAGTAAAGTATATTGCTTCCTATTTGGGCATTACCGACACGTCGTTGAGTAGAATTAGAAAAGAAATGTAGCGTGTTCTTGTTTTCCTGTCATAGGACAAGTTTTTCTTGCATCCAGTAGGCTACTTTTGTCAAGCAGGTAGGAAACCAATACTTACTTGTGCTTTATTGACTGTCCTTAATAAAAATAACAACATGAAAACCTTACTCACCGTAGTGCTCTTCTTTACCCTATCCATGGTGTATGCACAACAATTGACAATAGTAGAACAAGATTTTGACAAAGCCTTACAATTGGCTGAAGTAGAAAATAAACTCTTGTTTGTCGACTTCTACACGACTTGGTGTGGCCCTTGTAAAGAATTGGATAAATGGATTTTTAATAGCGAAACGTATAGCAAAAAGCTAGCAAAAGATTTTGTGCTGCTGCGCTACGATGCCGAAAAGGATAAAAAGTTTCACCTATCCAAAAAATACCATGTTAGTAGCTATCCGACGGCCATTATTCTAAATAAAGAAGGCTATGTGGTCAATAGAAAATACGGCTTTGGCGGCGAAGATGCGGAAGGGCTTAGCGCATCTGTTTTTGAATTTACCAAGGCCTCGACAGAACTGCACCAACAGCATAAGTTTTTGGAAGGATACGCCAACACGATAAACGAGGCGAGCTATCCAAAATTTTACAGTGATTTTGTGAACCGCGATAATTTGAAAGCGATGGGTAGTCCAGAGTTCGACAACTATTGGAAAGCCGAGCAAGACCGATTAGCAGAAGGCTATTTTTCAACGTTGTGCTATTTTGCCAATAATATACCTGCGAGTGCAGCAACTGATTTTTTGGAGAAAAGAGAGGCTTATAGGGCATTGTATGGAGAAACGGATGTGCGCGTGGCCTTGTTTCTAGTAAGTCTTGGACGTTTTGAAGCGGCTGTTACCAGTAAAAGCCAAGAGGCGTACGACAAGGCGGTTGCTTTTGCCAAAGAAGCGTTGAGCGAAGAAGGCGCCAGTCAGCTCATTTCGATGTTTAAGACGAAATTTGAGGCGGCTAAAAATGGCTAAGGCGTATTAGGGTCTACCAGCCGCCTTTGTTTCTTAGAAATATTAATTTGCCTAATACTATTTGTGGTGTTGGGCTTTTTTTGTCTGGCGACCAAGCAACGTGTATTTATTCTTTAAAAATGGGATGACGATAAGAAGGAAAAAGTAGTAAACTTGTCCTTCGCTTTCTTTCTAGTCGACAACTGCTCTACTCCATGAACAACTTGCCCAAAAATCGTTTAATAAAAGGGGGCAAGGTCGCACCCAACTTCTGAACGAATAACCAATGACTCAAAAACAACACAAAGTATACATTGTAGGGGCGGGAATTAGTGGGCTGATTGCCGCTAAGAACTTGGAAGCGCAGGGAATTGCGCCTGTGATTTTGGAAGCGACGGATCGTCCAGGGGGGCGAGTGAAAACGGATATCGTAGACGGTTTTCAACTGGATCGTGGCTTTCAGGTGTTGTTGTCGGACTATCCTGCGGCGCAAAAATACTTGGATTATGGGGCGTTGGACTTGCAGGCGTTTGCGTCAGGAGCTTGTGTTTTTGTAGAAGGCAAGCAGCATTTTTTTGGAGATCCGTTGAGAAATCCTTCCTTACTTTTTTCGACCCTTTTTTCAGGAATTGGTACCTTGTGGGATAAGCTTCGGATTTTTCAGTTGAATTTGAAATTGAGGAACAAATCGGTACAGGAGATTTTTGCCGCTCCTGAAATTACAACGAAAGAGTACTTAAAAGACGTTGGATTTTCGGACGGGATGATTGCGGGCTTTTTTCAGCCGTTTTTTACGGGTATTTTCTTAGAAACCGAGCTGCATACTTCTAGCCGCATGTTTGAATTTGTCTTTAAGCTATTCGGCGAAGGCTTGGCACTCTTGCCCAAAGCAGGGATCGAGGCTATTGCCCAACAATTGACAAAGCAATTGACGCGTACCACCTTTCGATTTAATACGAAAGTAGCGGCTGTCCACGACACCGAAATTTGGTTGGAAAACGGCGAAAAACTCGCCTCGGATTATACCATTATCGCCACGGCTGCCAAGGAGCTGTTGCCTCAGGTGCCCCAACCCGCCCTCGAATGGAAATCCTGCCAGACCTTGTACTTTACGGCTCCCACGCGCTTGTACGACCAGCCTTTTATTGGATTATTAACCAAGGAGAATAGGTTGATTAATAACATTTTCTATCACACTAGTTTGCCGATGCAGCAGCAAGGAAAAGGAGAATTGTTATCCGTCACGGTAGTGGAAGAGCACGACTTGTCTCAGGAAGCTTTAGTCGCCCATGTGGTGCAAGAGTTACAACAAGAATGCAACATCAACGACGTTTCTTTTTTGAAATTATATACGATTCCAAAGGGATTGCCAAATTTCCAGGATTCCAATACGATAGTACTCCCGCTGCGACAAAACTAACCGATCATATCTTATTTGGCGGGCGATGTGCAGCTGAATGGCTCGTTGAATGCCGCGATGTTGGCGGGGAGCGCGCGGCTTTAGGGGTAATAGAGGCGTTAGGAGCAGTAGATGCTCATTCGGTAAGGTTATTTGAAATAAAAAGAATGAACTCGCTCCATGTTCAACTACCAATACAAAATAGAACTCGCCAATGCTAGTAGGCAATAAGCCTCTTTGGGGTCTGATTAATTTTGGCGAGGTGCTAAAAAGCGTGTTTTCTTGCTCACCCAAAGTTATAGCCGCAAACAAACTACCCAAAAAATTCCGAGCGTATCAATCATATCGACGTAGCGTTTCATTTTTTTCAGAATGACCTTGAAGTGGTGGCGGTCTTCTAGGGTCACAAAACTAATGGCCAATCCTTCGGATTCCGCTCTTCCCGTGCGGCCTACGCGGTGAACAAAATCTTTGGGGGAGCGGGGCAGCTCGTAATTAATGACAAAAGGCAGCTCGCTGATGTCAATCCCTCTAGAAATTAAATCTGTTGCGACCAAGACCTGTACCTTTCCTGCTTTGAATTCTGCCAAGGCATTGGAGCGGGCACCTTGGCTTTTTTTGCCGTGGATGGACAAGGCGGGAATGCCGTTTTTGTTGAGTTTGGCAGCGACTTTATCGGCCTTGTTACCCGAAGAGGTAAAGACCAAAACTTGTTGCATGTCCTGTTCGTGAATAATATGTCTTAACAACGGCCCTTTGTGCTCCTCCGTTACCAAATAGCTGGACAGATTAATCAATTCGACCGACTCGACCTTGCTTTCTATGGAAACCACGACTGGGTTGGCCAACAAAACGCGGTTGATGCCTGCCAACTGGTCGCTTAACGTAGCAGAGAACAAGAGGTTTTGCCTCTTGTGGGGTAGGAGTTCAAAAATCTCCTCCATTTCTTCCTTGAACCCTAGATTTAAGAGTTTGTCAGCCTCATCAATCACCAATTGCTTCACTTTAGAAAGATCGACGGCACTCGATCGACGTAAGTCCAACAAACGCCCAGGTGTAGCAATTAAAATTTCTACGCCAAACATCCCTTTCATCTGTGGGTTGATGGAAACACCTCCGTACGCGGCCATGGATTTAATCGAGCGAGGAAGGTTGGCCGAGAAGGCACTCACCACCTCGTGTACCTGAACGGCTAACTCGCGCGTCGGAACCAAGACTAATACTTTGGGTTGTCTACTGCGTTCATCGACTTTGATTGATAAGAGTTTATTTAGAATGGGCAAGACAAAACTCGCTGTTTTACCCGAGCCTGTTTTGGCAATGCCCAGTAGATCGCGTCCTTGAATGACCACGGGAATAGCTTGCGCTTGAATGGGCGTAGGGGCTTGGTAACCCAATTTGCTAATCGCCGCCAAGAGCGAAGGATGGAGATTCAATGCTGCAAAAGACATAAGACTGCTTATTTTGAAGGATAGAGTGAAGGAGTCTGGACTCCAATTGCTGCTATGATAGTATAAATAAATAAGAAAAGGCTATAAGGACGGTATTTAAAAAAGGATGACCTTATCAAAGCAGGATCTCAGCAGGTATAAAATAGAGATAGCTTTAGCTCGTTTTGCGTGTAAGCGGGCAGCCCTGTTGGTGCCTTGGATCAAACCACTCGTTCCCTTTGGTCATGCTTTGAGTTGTGGTGAAAAAGTGTCTTTTCCCCTCACTTAAGTTAGTAATCTTGTACACTGTACAAATTTACCTTGTTGATCTAGTGGTTTAAGGAGCGGTTGTAGAGTGGGGGAGTATTCTACTCCTTACGTGTTATATCCCCCAAACCCGCGCTACTACCCCGAAACGTACTGTCTTTAATGACATTTTTCTCTTGGTTAACCACGTAATCGCCATAAATATGAAAGTGCTTTTTCTCCGCTAGGATGGCTTTTACGGCTGGCGGGTACTCATAAAAAGCATGGTCGATGAGTTTAAAAATATCGACCTCCTCGCAAGAGCGGTCGCATTCTTTTACCGCTTTTTTTCCTTTTTTTAGCTTGTGGAGGAGTTGTTTTTTATAATCGAAGAACGCAGGAGTGGGATTTTTGCGACACTCCGAACAGATGCAGGGTACCTTAGACATGGATTTAGGGAGCTTAGATGGATGAAAGAGGATAAAAGATAGTCGTTTTTAGGACAAAAATAGCTTGGTAGCGCGTTGGGGTTTACTTTTCTCCTAGTATCTAATAATAAAACAGCACAGTGCGCGGCAATTGTTGCGCCACAGGATCTGTTTGCAAGCGTTTATCTATATGCAAGGATTGCAAAGAAGGTAGTTGTAAAAGCCAAGACGGCAGTTTTTCTAGAGGGGTCTGTATCAAATAAAGGTGCTTGATGGACAAGCCCGCCAAGCAATCTGGCAGTACTTATTTTTAAGACGATCAAATTGGGGAAGACCGACAGCAGGGCGATATCAACTGTGGCTGCCCCCTCTTGAAAGGTAAACGATTTCTTAGTCAGAGTTGCCATAAAATAGTCGTCTTTGAGCCGTAAAGGCTGCTGAAAATAATTTTAAGTAGGCACATAAAAGAAACCGTAGAATAAAAAATAGAGTATTTTTTACTAGTTCGAGGCGAAAAACGGAGCTTTAGCGGGCTAAAGCGAGTATTTTCAACGCAGAAATAGGGGAAAATAGCTGTTTTTTACTGCGAGAACTTTTGAGGGACTACTTATTTGCAGTGTGGGCAACTGCTCTTCTTCTGGACAATGTCGATGGTACCAGTCCCACCCAAGACGGTTGTTGTAGTTCGGGGTTGTTATCGAGTAATAAAAAGGCTAGTTCGAGATTGGGCAGGCGGCCCGATTGAAAAAGCGCATTGAGGTGGTGTTGTAGGTTGGGCAAAGGCTTTAAGAATTAACTAAAAATACCTAATCATCGTAGGTGCTAAATGCAATCGCTAGCTCGTTGCGTTTCCGCAATCGTGGTAAGAGGGGATCATTTCTCAGACGCGTCGAAATGTCCAGCTGTTCCAACTGGGGCAAGTCCAAGAGCCAGGCGGGCAGTTGAGGCACGGCAT
This sequence comes from uncultured Saprospiraceae bacterium, assembly GCA_963837355.1. Taxonomy (GTDB): domain Bacteria; phylum Bacteroidota; class Bacteroidia; order Chitinophagales; family Saprospiraceae; genus Aureispira. The sequence goes on from CAWIMY010000007.1 coordinate 784,433, forward strand.
TTCTACCTAAATTAAAAATCCGTAAAGGGCTGTTACTAGACCAAGTGGCAGGCAGTTTTTGGAGGAGATTAGAGCGAAGATCAAGGACTTGTAGCTGTGGTAAGTGGCCGATGTAGTCGGGTAACGCGGTGAGTTGGTTGTTGGATAGATCGAAGTCAATTAATTGCGGCAAGGCTTCGGTAACAATGGGCAAGCTGGTGAGTTGATTATTGTGCAGGGCCAAGGTGTGAAGCTGCGGCAAGCAAAACAAACTGTCGGGGAGTTGTTGCAGCTGGTTGTGCCGAAAAGAAAGCCGCTCCAAGGCGGGCCATTGCTCAAAAGAATCAGGCAGTTCTACCAATCGATTGGACGCCATATTCAATTCGCGCAAAGCTGACAGCCCAACAACGGTCAGGGGAAACGTTTCAAATCGGTTGCTGTTCAAGCCCAAATAGCGCAATTGCTTCAAACGACTCAAACCATCGGGCAACTGCGACAGCCAATTACCTCCCAAATACAGCTGTTTTAGGGCAGGCCAAGGCAAGTTCTCAAGTAGTTGACTAATGTTATTACTCTCTAAATGCACGACTTCTAATTCCGTACAACCCAGCAGAACAGTAGGAAGCTGTGTCAAGCTACAGCTAATCGCACTAAAGGATTGTAGGAGGGGGGACAAGCTCCTTGAAGCGGGTTCGAAGGGTTGGAGTGTATTATAACTAATGCCCAAGTGTAGTAAATTTGGTAGTTGCTCTAATTGTGGAGGCCAAGCGGTAAAGGAATTACTGTTCAAGTTCAGCGTCTGCAATTGCGTCAACTGCGTGAAGGTGTCGGGGAGTTGCGTCAACTGGTTTCCTTCTAAATTTAAGTATTTCAAGGAACGACACTCGCCCAATTCAGGGGGGAGGCTGCTCAATTGGTTGCCCGACAAATCAAGGCTTTCTAAGTGTTGGCAACAAGCGATATGCGGGGAAAGGGTTTCCCGATTTTGATGGATAATGGATAAGTGCTTCAATTGCGGCAAGCGCCCAAAATGGTAAAGAAAATCGCTGGATAAGTGCTCTGGAAAATTCATGCTTTCCAAAGGCAAGATGGTAGAGAGCGCTACTGCCGTATCGTATTGTAAGAGGAAGCCATTGGCCAAACCCGTTGATTGCAGTTGTAGAATAGGGTAGAGGAGCAGGGCGCTGTCCAAGTAAACAGGCCGTTTTAAATCAGAATTGTTTTCTAATAAGGTCAAGCCCAAGCGCACGTTTTTGGGATTGGGGGAGCATAAGAGTGCGTCTAGTTGTTTTGCAAGTAGCATAGAATAAGTAGTTAGATAGAATCTACAAGATACCTATTTACAAGCAAAATCCCTAGAAGAAAAATCCTCCTTCCTCAACAGTAGGTTGGGAAAGGAGGAGTAGGGATGGAGCCGATCAATAGGGTTACTTATTGGACTCAGTAGACTTCCAATTAGGGTTGTACTTCACGTAAATGTTGATCCAAATAGCCCGCGCCAAGCGCGCCACCAAGGGCACAATGAAGACACCGCCCGCAATGGCAGCAGTAAAACTTTGGTTGACGGTTAACTCCAACACAAAGATAAAAAATACCATCGCCGAGAGCATGTAGCCCGAGCTGAGCCCGTAACCAATGTACATGGCACCCCAGTAAAAACCGGGTTCCATCTCAAAACGCTGCCCGCATTTGGGACAATGCTCGTGCATGTTGTAAATGCCTTGCATGGAGGCCAACGAACTTTTGTAGAGATCCCCTTCGTGACAACGAGGACATTTAAATTTAAAAATACTGTATAACTTAGAACCTTTGCCGAACATAGATCGGGAGTTTTATAGTGTCTCAGAAAACGCCAAGCGCGTTTTCCTAAAATTGTTACTTCTGTAACCAAGCCAAATAACCCCCTTGAAGGTTGGTCACTTGCTCAAATCCTTTGCGCGAGAGCAACAGACAAGCCTGCTCACTGCGTTTGCCACTTCTGCAATAGACATAGTAGGATTTTTGGGGATCTAATTTCATCGCTTGATGCTCAAAGTCGCTGGCCAAAAAGTCCAGAGCAATTGCACCCTCTAAGCGGCCTTCTGCTACTTCTTCGGGAGTACGAACATCCAATAAAATAGCATCGGGATCTTCTTTGTAAGCGTTTTCAAACGCTTGAATATTCATTTGTTGATACATCATAATAACCTCTAGTGTAGTAATATAATACCATAAAGGTAAGCTATTTGAGGTCAAAATGCCAGTTTTTGACGGTCATTTACCCTAAAATTGAAGATAATGGACAGAATTTTACAAGCTTTTTTAAGTACTTTTTTTATCACTTTCGCTCTGTAGAAAAACCTTAATTGGAGAACGACAAATGCACTTCGGCACGACGATCCAATTCGTTGCGCAGACCACTATTGCGCTCGCCATAGGAGGTTTGCAGCAGGCGCTCGGGGGCAACCCCTTGACGGAGCAGGTAGTTGTAGACCGCCGCCGCTCGTTCTTTGGACAAACGGTCGTTGGTCGCTTTGCTGCCTGTTGGGCTAGCGTAGCCTTTGACCCAAAAATTGACTGTAGGGTAGTTTTGTAGGTACGCTACTAAGCTGGTCAAATTTTCTTGGGCTTGCAAAGTCAAGCTAGAACGGGCAACATCGAAGTAAATCTTAGTCACATAACTCGGATTTTTTCGATTTAAGAATTCTTGTAACGTTCCCGAAATGGCTTCGCGCTCGTCTTTGATACTGCGTAACTGCGCTTGTAACTCTTGGATGAGTTGGTCTTTTTCAGCAGCATTGGGATCAACGACTTGCTCAATGATGCGTACCGTATCGTTGGTAGTTGTTGTTGGAACGACTGATAGGGCGGCTTGGCGTTCTTTTTCTAAATTTTCTAAGCGGAGGCGCAAAGCCGTCTCGCGCTCCATCAATTCGTCTAAGACGCGGCGTTCTTCGCCATTGTCAGTGGGTACGGGCACAGGAATAACTGTAGGGGAGGTATTCGTTCCCTTATTTTGTTGGCGCAGCTGCTGGCGCAAGGCGGCAATTTCTGCCTGTTGACGCTGTAGGTTGTTGTTCATGGTTTCCCAGCGCGCTTGCTCGTCCTTGTTGTTTGGGGTGGTTTTAGGTACGACGGGAGTGCTATTGTTGGCCTTTGCTTGGGCATTTAGCGCTTGACGCAAAGCGAGTGTTTCTTGTTCTTTGAGAGTGAGTTGATCTTGTAAGCGTTGGAGCTGTGGATCATTGGAGGATCTTGTGGTGGTCGTTGTAGTGGTGGGGGCAACGGCTACGGCAGGAAGTGGGGAGGTCTTGCTGCGGATGGTGTCAAAACGCTGTGGTTGGGCTTCTTCTAGGCTCAACGTAGCAGTGTACTGTTGACGCGCGCCATCTTCTCGGCTCAGTGCGTCCAAATAGGCCTGGCGTTGGGCTTCTTGGTAGGCAGTGTTGGGCGTAGCTGCTTTTGAGCGCTCTTGCTCCAATTCATTTTTTACTTGTTGTAGTTGTAATTCATATTGATAACGGATTTGTTGTTCTTTTAAATCGTTTTTAAAACGCTCTCGCTCGGCTTCCATTTGGTAGCGGTACGTTTGCAACAAGCGCAAGGAATCGGGGCTCAACGGTTGCATGGCAATGGTAGCAGGGGTTACGGCTACAGGACTGCCTACTTTTACGGAATCCACTGTCGTAGGCAATTGCGCGGGCGCACGAACTTGCTCTACAGAATCCGTTAACAACTGTGTTACGCCCTCGGGCGTAACACGTTGTTCGGCTACCAATTCCACAGGAACGGCAGTTGTATCTTTTTGGATGGCATAGACCAACCAAGGGGGCGCGGGATTCTCGCGCTGGTATTGGGTTTCAAATAAACTGTCCAACAGTTCATCTTCTACATTCATCAATAAATTGCTATAAAACGCACTGTCCAATTCTGTTGGCAAATATTCCAAGCGCTCTTTTGGAAGGGCGCTGCTTTGGTCAGGCGTGTTGGGAGCGGTTGTTTGTTCGGCTGGTAGCACTACTGTCAATAATCGTTTCTGTAACGGTCGTTGTTGTCACTTTAACCACCTTAACTACGCGTTGCGTGTCTGTTGTATTAAGACGTACGGCGGGTCTTGGTGTTGTTTGGGCAACAGGTTCCTCGGTTGCTTTGGCAGGGCTATCCTCGTCGGGCGTATCTGCGCGCATGCCAAGCGTAGGCGTGTAAATCATCGACGGGTTGATGGAGTGGGTGTTTTGTCCAAAACTATAATGAAGGGATACTAAACCCTGTCCAAACCAATCGGTATTGTCAGGAGAGTTTCCCCGCTCAGAACCTGCGCGATTGCTCGGGTTAGAGGCATATTGCTGAAAACTGCTGTTATAAGTATCGGGATACTCGCCACTAACATCGTCTAAATAATCCGTGCCTGTATAGCGCAATAACATCTCGCCGTGGATATAGATTCTATCCGTCAAGCGCACCTTGAATCCAAGACCCAATACAACTGCCCAAGTGAACTGGCTGTAGTCTCTGCCTTCCGTATTGAGATTGGCCAAATTAGTTTCGTAAACATAATCGCGTTCGACAACGCGGGCTGTACTAGCCAATGGATCGTTGGGCGCTAGGTTGCGAATGGTGTTGTCTTGCCAATAGTAATAGCGGTCGCCGTCTTCGTTGAGCAAATCACCTCTAGGAGTAAAGTGCATCACTCCCAAACCAATCAAGGCATAAGGAGAAACAATAGCGCGTTCGCTAAATAGTTTACCATTATCAAAATAAAACACCCCTACCAAACTCCCGTCAACAATGTCGGTTTGTACGTTGAGGGCACGGTCGTAATCGCCATTGCTCTCATAGCGGCGGTCGCTACCTTTGACTTGACTTTTTAGACCCGTTAGCCGCAAGGCAAACGTGCGCGTAAAATGCCGCTCAAACGAAAGTCCATAGGTCAAAAAATTGAGCCCATTAAGTGGCTCGTTGAAATGCTGTGGGGTGTCCCAAACGCGTTCGTTGATGTCACCGTGGTAATAGCTCAACCCGCCGTGTAAGCCAATTTTCCAGCTGTAGTGGTGTTGTTGTGCTTGTACGAGCGTAGCGGACAGTAACAACGCAAAAAAAAGGATTCTTATCATAATAAGGAAACGTTTAGACCTCCAAAGGGCGACAGAATATTCTATAGAATTGGCAGTTGCAAAAACGACTGCTATAAACTGGGGGGCTCCTTTTGGAAGAGTGAGTAAATGAATTAGGGTGTGTATGGAACCTTGTTCCGAATAGATACAAAGGGGAAAGGAGTACTACTCTATCCGTAACAAGGGTTTGTGTTATTTGCTGAAATCCAACCATAAATCAATTTGCGCACTGACACCGATGAAAGGACGAATAAAAACTCGTCGCTCAATACCTGACAATTGGCCAGCCGTATCGGCATCTTCTAAAAAGGTCGCGCCTAAGTTGAGGTGGACAAAACGGAAAAGTTTGTAACTCCCGCCTATATAAGTTGGCCGTTTGAAGATCGGGCCGCTCACCATCATATTATTGGCGCCTTGAAAATCCAAAAGAAAAACTCCAAAGGTCACCGACAAGTTATTCAAAAACTTACCGTTGCCAGGGCGCTGGCTTAATGGAAAAGCAAACCCTGCAAAGGGAGAGGAGCCCAAGCTCAAATTTTGGGTGGTACCGCTCAAATAAGCGCCGCCAAATCCTGCCTGAATAGCTACGGTGCGTTTGCCTTTCTCGGTACTATAATTGTCGATGTATTTGCTGTCAATCAATTTATACCAATCCAAATTAAGGTATTGATCCAATTCCATTCCAATCATCGCGCGGAGTTCATTGAGCAATTTATTGCGGTAAGCAACTTTTGCTTCTGCGTTTTCTTTGTCTTGGAACAAGGCTTTGCCTTTGCCCAAACTGGCCGTTTTGATTTGCTGCAATTTGAGCTGAATCAAATCCGAAAAGCCATCAAAAGGAATATCGGTGCGGTTGCGGTAGAGGGCAAGACCTTTGTAGACGATTTTGTCAAGGCTGCGAATAATTTGGCGCTCGTTCTGCTCTAGACTCAGGCTGTTTTTATTAACAGTAATAGCCTGCTCTAAATAAAGCATCAAATAGTTCTTGAGAACGCTGTCTAAAACCGCCCGCTCTTGGTTGTTGATGTTGGAATAGTATTTAATTTTGAAATCGTATTCTGAGCTGCTTTTGAGCCTGAAATTGATCGGCAATTGAAAGGTTTTATCGGTAGAGCCCGCCGTGCGCTTCCATTTGTTGGTATACAGGGGCAGCCTATTATCTTTCCCCTTACGGTCAAAAATATCAAGTTCTACAATGTCGGTAGTGGCTTTGACTTGCCCTTGAAGCATGATATGGGATTCGGCAGGAAGAGGTTGATTTTCTCCAAAGACAACCTTTTCGTAGTCAAAAGTGACCGCTTTATATTGTGCCTGTGCAGAAAAGGAAATTGCGAATAAACCAATCAGTAAAAGAGTGGAAAGTCGTTTCATAGTTATACAAATTAAGTAACTGTTAGTGGGAGGAATAAGCAAAAATGCGGGTTGTATAGAGGAATGCCTAATAAACAGCTATACGTCTTAAAAGTTCCTTAACATGTTCTTTTGCAAGATATAGATCAAGGAAAACTACCAATAGAGGTCTGTTTTATTAAACAAGTGTAGGTAGGAAGTTGTATAGTAACAACGTCAGCGTACTAGGCGACTTAAACAAGGTATAGAAGATGGATGAATTAAAAGAATATTTAGCCCTACTATTGGAGAATGAATGGTTGCAACGAATAATAGCATTGGCCGTTGCCTTATTGGTATTGTTAAGTTTGTTGAGTTTTGTCAAGAAGCGTATTCTCAAGCATACAGAGGAACACGACGACCGCTATCGGGTGTTAAAAGTGACGACGATCATTCGTTATGCTTTGATTTTGCTGGTGTTTTTATTCGTTTTTAATGATAAATTAGGAAACGTAGGCGTTACCTTAGGTTTTGCCAGTGCAGGAATTGCCTTTGCCTTGCAAGAGGTGATTATAAGTTTGGCAGGCTGGATCAACATCATCACAAGCCAACAAGTAAAAGTGGGGCAGCGGGTCAAGATAGGCGACATTACAGGCGATATTATTGATATTGGCATTCTCAAAACAACACTCATGGAGATTGGCGGTTGGGTAGATGGCGACTTGTACAACGGTCGAATTACTGAGATTTCCAATAATTTTGTCTTCAGTACCCCCATCCAAAATTACTCGGAGCATTACCCTTTTCTATGGGACGAAATTCAAGTTCCTATTCGAACGGACAGCGATTTTAAAGAGGCGCGCCGCACTTTTGTCCAAATCGTCGAGGAAGTTTGCGGAGGTTATGCCGAAGCTTCAAAAGATACTTGGGAAACCTTGCAAGGGCGTTTTATGCTAGAAAATGCCAGCGTCAAACCTGCAGTCACCCTGCGTTTTGATGAAAACTGGATTACATTTACGTTGCGTTATGTGGTAGATTACGAGCGCCGCCGCAGTACCAAAGATCAATTGTATACGCGTATTTTAGAAGAAATTCGATACAACCCCGATATTATTATGATCGCTTCTGTCTCTATGGAAGTCACCAATATTGTACGCGAAGTCAAAAAAAAGGAAGACAAGAAAGACCAACCAAAAATACCCCCTGAGGCTTAAAGAGGGATTTCATTTTTTTCTTCTTTGATAGTAGGCGCGGTCCATTTGGTGTAACCGACAGCCACGCCGTTGGCATTGTTGAGCGCTTTTTGCTTGCGGCTTTTGTCGTAAACCATAGCGATGGTCATAATAATGCTGGTCGCCATAATGATAAAGAGCAAAATACCGGGTTCAAAACCTGGGACGGCAATTTCTGGGGGAATGGTCGAGAAGAGTAGAATCGTAATCAAGCCCCGTGGAGCGACAAAAAGCTGCGGAATAATATCGCGCCCAATGGTCAAGCGCAACAGGACAAACCGAATAACATAAATAGACAGCAAGATTAGAATACTAATAATCGCTACACTTGGGTTGAGAATAGAGCTGATGGAAATGGTCAAGCCAAAAATAACAAAGAAGAACGTTCGGACGACAAAGGCCGTTTCTATCGTTATGACGTGCAAATCGCCGTAGATATGTTCTGCTTTTTCTAACTCCAACCACTGACTCAATCGCCCTCTAAAGAACAATTGCATGTTGCCGATAATTAAGCCAAAAATCAAGATGATAATTAGAGATGACAAGTGCATTTTCTTACCAATAGCATACAACAAGAGCAAGACAGAAATTAATAGAAAGAGCTTGGCATGACTACTAATGCGCTGAAAAACAAATATGAGTAAGTAGCTGGAAATGAAAGAGACAGCAATGGTCAATCCCACATTTCCCATAAAACCCACCAAGCCTGAACCATGTCCTGCCGACTCCACTTGTGCCGTCAAGAAGTAGAACAACATAATGCCCATAATGTCCGAAAAGGTGCTTTCATAAATGTGAAATTCACGTTTCGTTTCGCTCATCGCCGTCACACTGGGAATAATAATCGCACTAGAGAGAATGGACAATGGCGTAGCATAAATCCAAGCTTCTTCTTGGCTCATTCCATCCACGTAGTATTCCAAAATGACTGCCGCCACCCAAGTAGAGAGTAGCAAACCCACCAACGCCACCCCAAAAGCTTTGAGAATGGGCCAGAGTTTTTCGCGTTTGAGTTCCAGCTCTAGCGCGGCCTCCAACACAATCATAATCAATCCTACAATCCCTAGAATTTCAAGGATGGAGGTGAAGTCAATGTTGTCCAGCTTCAAGGCATCCATTCCCAATTTGAGCCCAATTCCCAATAAAATGAGCATCAAGACAGAAGGAATATTGGTTTTCTTAGAGATTTCCCCAAAGAAGAAGGACAAAATAATCACCAAAGAAGCGATGATAATAATATTGTAGGAGCTAAAAATTTCCATAATAGGAGCTAATAATTAAAGCAGAATAAAAAGGTAACTCGATGGTAGATAAGCGGTAGAGAGGAAATAGACTCCCTTAGGAAGCCACCAAAAAATTAATGTGAAAACTGACACTGGTATCCCCAACCCTCAATGAGCTGTAATAGCTCACGGCGGTGGTTGCCTTTGCAAATCAATACCCGAATTTTGAAAACGGTATCCGCAGAATCATTTTTTATAAGTGTCGGTTTATACCCACTGTCCAAGTAAGGAATACCCATCAAGCGATACAAGAGTGCTTGGCCATTGATGTGGCTATCTTCGGGTACTGTAATGTTGAGGTCGCAATACTCCTCCATTCGGCTATCGGTCACAATACTAAAGCCACCTTCTTGTAATTGTTTGTAATTAAAATATTGCATGCCGTCGTTGGTATTGACATAAATCCCTAAGCGGTTCATATGGTTGATGACCCCTTTTGTTGTCCCAACCGTAAGGCGTTTTCCCGTTCCAAAATCCCGATCAAAGCACAGCAAGCGCCCAATCAGATAATTGCGCAACAGGGGGAAGGTAATGAGGAATAAAAATAAAACGACCAAGCCATCCCACAGCGGATTGAGTAGAATAAACAAACTGCCCATAACCACTACAAAAAACAACTCATACAAGAGCAACACTTGTCGCAGTGAATTCATCCAGCGATCTTCCGCCTCGAACGTAAGGGATAGACGAGACAACTGCTGTCGTATAAATACCAATAAGATATAAAACAGCACTCCCGCTACCATCATGAGTAAGAAAAAAGTCCAAGTGACGGGATGTTTTCCCAATAAATTGACAACCCAATAATCATTCATCCAACAACTGTTTTAAATCATTGACAATAGTATTTTCTATCTCTATATAACCATCCAATTGGCGACGCAAAATGCCCACCGTCAACAAGCGGCGTACCACCGTAGCGTAGCGCAGTTCAAAAGGCTTGGCACCCAATAGATGGCGAATTAAGTATTCATTGGCCCGCTTGTGGCGCAACAACAAACCCAAAATAAGCAGCGAATCTTCGTTCAAAAAACTCGGTAAAGTTTTGTACGCTTCCTTGCGGTGTTGTACCGTATTTTCATCGACATAATAGGTCGCGTGCGCCCAATGCAACAGTGCTTCTCCAATATTGCCCGCTGCATTTTTATAAATGCGATTGACTAAGGTATTAAATGCTTTTGGGGTCAATTGCTCGCCTTTGGCATTGACCAATTTTTTTTGGGTGGCACCGTGGCGAATAGCAATGGCTTGTTGAACAGCGGTACGCGAAAGCAGGTTCAAATTGATTTCTGCCTGAAAAATGCGCTCTGTATGGCTATAATTGCTCAGCTGTTGCCGCGCTTTGGAATTGGTAGCCACTACAAAAAAGATGCGGTTAGAATAGGCATCAATACAGTCCATTAAGTAGTGAATGTTCTCATAAAAGGCAAATTGGTGAGACCACCACACTTCTAAATCATCCAGCCAAAGCATCGGCTTACTGTTGATGCTGTATTTGCAGACAAAATCCAACGCCTCTTTTAGGTTGTAACTGGTCTGCATCTTGCGCCCTTGAATGGTGAGCGGCATATTGGGAACAATACTGTGAAAATTATTAGGAAAAAAGCGCCGCGCTACGATTTCTCCAAAAACTGTCTTGCCTGAAAAGCGATTGCCTGTCAGCAAAACCGATCCTCTAAAACCTGCTTTCCAGTTGTCTACCAAGCGCTCAAAACGGTCAAATTCCGCCTCACGGCCTACCATAAAGGATTCGCCTACATAGCCTTTGGTTAGAAAAATATTGGTGTAATGGCGATTTTCGGGGTCGCCTTGGCGGCTTTGAATACAGCGGGCAATTTTTTCGGAAACGCTTAGGTTTTTGTTGTTGCGAATCTGCTGCCAGTATTGTTCAACGGCGGCACGTGCGCCAATCAACCAGCGCTGCCCCCGAGCCAACCAACCATTTTCATCGTTCCAAATACGGCGGTTGAGGCTAGATTGTAAGGAAACCGACAAAAAATGCTGTTGGGTATCAAACAGGCAGGAAACCATTAATTCTTCCTCCACCCGTTTGTTGATGAGCTGAATCAAATTACTGATGCTTTCGCTCAAAAAGCTCAAATCCTTCTGAAAGGTGTGCAAGGGTTTGACCAAGCTGTTCGCATTTTCAAAAATATCTTCGGGCCGCTCTTTTTGCAAGATGTCCAATCGGTTGGTCATATTGAGCAAAATCATGCGCAAGCCCGTGGTGCCTTGGTCGGTAATTTCCCAAACTTCGTATAACAAGGGATATATTTCAGATTCAAACCACTCCAAAATATTGTTGCGGGGCTCAAAATGGCGCTGTTGGAGCAAACCGCTTTCGATGGCAATAGCGGGATCTATTTTTATACTAAAAGGAGCCAACAAAAAGTCCAAGCGATCTTTGAACTCCGAGATGTAGGTCGTGCTTTTAATTTTGCCCGTTATTTCGTGGATAGAAGCCAACTTGCGGGCGGCTTTCTGCTCCGAGGTCAAGACCAAATTGATTACTTGGTCGATGGTCTCGTTGTTGGTTTTCAAATCCGTAAAACAATGCGAAATGGTATGTGCGACCAGCTCTTCAATTTCTTCGATGACCTGCTGAATAGTCGTCAAGGTCAAGGCATCGCGCCGCAGATGTTCGGTTTGCGCCACGATGGTGTGGATTTGCTTTTTGTAAATAGGCCAAGGATTGTGCTGGTGCTTCCAGCGCTTGGCACGGCGGCCATCATCGTGGGTCTGTATGCTGCGTTGGGTTTTTTGTTGCAACTGGTACAACGCCTGCTGCATCATATCCGTTGTCTGTTGCCAAAGCTTTTTTAGCTGTTCTTCCTTTACCAAACCATCGCGGTATTGGATCAGCGCTTTTTGTTGTTGAAACAAAGAATCGCGCAAGAGCAGCAAGAACAACTTGGCTTGCTCTGCCCAAATAAAGGTTACTACTTGATATGCAATGGAATTGGTTTCGTACTTCTCGGGTGGGTTGGTGAGCAACTCTTGATAAGAGGCTTCGCAAAGCTCCGTCGTTTGCCCTGCAATAATAGCAATCGTACCCGCTAGCCAGTCCAGTCGCTCCTCAAAATTACAGGTGTCTTGTAGCAACTGCATCCAGTCTTCGCTGACTTTTATAAGGTTATTTTTACTGACGGCCAAACTATCCATAGTGGGGAAATATAATGAAGAATTGAGTAGAAGGACACAAGGTCTATCGTTAAAGAAAGATCAATTTTGCCCAACAATAGAGTATCTAACAACAGTGGCTCTTAATAGTTATCCCTTATCGGAAAAACTATTTGTAAGACAACACGATTATTAGAGCCTTAGAAAAAACAAGTGCTCTACTTGGTCAAGTATACGACTTTTTAGCTAATCGCCGACTATCTAACAGGGCATATAAAAAAGTTAGGAGTGGAAAAAAGACACGCTATAAAGCGTATTATTACATACAGTGAAAGAAAACGCCCTGTTTTTAACAAAAAAGAAAACCTATGTTATCTCCTATTATAAAAAAAGGAACAGCACTGACCACAGAAGAAATAGAACAACTCTATCGCTTGCATACCTACTATGCCCTCGATCCTAGCCCCGAAGCAGCACAATATTACATCAAAGAGCGCCACATTGATACAATTAATCCTACCTTTTATTTGTACCAAGAAGCAGGAGAAATTATCGCTTATCAAGGGCTCAACTTATTCTATCGACAAACACCTTTTGCTAAGAAACCGTTGCCTATCCTGTACATCAGCTTGGCCTTTAAAGCGGTCGATGCCGACAATACGATCAAAAATTACGTCCAACAGAGCAATGTGCATTTTTTGAAGCAAGAATTGGGGTATTTTTGGCAGTTGCACCCGTTTATTCTTTCTTTTACTACCTTTAACCCTAAAGGAATAGAGCGCCTGCGTCGTGTGATGGGGGACTATTATCCCAATGGAACAACGAGTCCTCCAAAAACAGTCTACGAATTCGCAAAAAAATATGCACAAGAAGTGTTGAAAAGAGAAGGGAGTAGCCTGACTACGGAATTGGTTTTACAAGGGGGCAAAGACCGTTTTATTGACTTGACCGACCAATGGACGACCCATTACCAATCAGCTTCGCCGAGTCTTAATCAATTTTTTATGGCACAAAACATCATTGTGCAACAAGGAGACCGCTACTTGTTGAGAGAAAATAGCATGGTTGTTTATTTAGGATACTACCATCCTTGGCACTTATTGCAACGAAAATTGGGGTTTAAAAAACGCGCTAGTGTTTAACAACAGTTTGTTGGTAATACTGCTCCTCTATCTTGACTACCAAGCGATAGGCTCCTGCCGATAAATCCCCCAACCAGAGATTCCAGTACTGTGTACTAGGCCGATCGTAAGAGAATGTTTGTTGTCGGACAACCTGTCCTAAGGTATTGTATAAGGTATAAGTATGCTCGCCCGCTTCGGTATGGGCCAGTTCGATCGTTACCCAGTCGCGGCTAGGATTGGGAAATACCGCCATAAAGCCTGGTGCTTTGGGCGCTTCAAAATGTTGTTCCAGTTTTTCTAACGCCTGTCCCAAGTGCAAGCGTCCGCCCGACACCGAAGCCGAAAGTTGGGGCGTGCGAAGCGCACCGCGCAGCAAACTGTTCTTTACCAAAAGTGCAGCAGCAGCAGGATCGTCTTTCTGAGCGGCTCCCCACGCTGTATGCTTAAAACTATACAACAAGGCCACGGCACCCGAAACGTGTGGTGCGGCACCCGAAGTGCCGCCAAAGTCGCCATAATTGTTCCCCCAACGAGTGGTGTGGTTTTGCCCTGCCGTAAATAAATCAATATGCGTTTTGCCGTAGCCCGCCAAAGGGGTATGGTTGCGGTCGCTTTCGCTGACTGCAATTAGATAAGGAGAGGGACAAGTACAAGGCATATCGCCATCTCGATCCACATTGGCATCGCTGTTAGTCGTGGCCGCAATACTCAAAATCCCCGCTTGCCCCAAGCTATCAAAAAGCCCACACCAAATCGGGTGCTCTGCTGCCCAAGCAAAATCAATTCCCCAAGAGGCATTAACGGCTACCACATACGCGCCTTCCTGTCCGTTGGAACGGTCGTAGCGCTCGCGCATAGCTAAAATATAGCTGTAGGCTTCGATGATATTGGATAAGCGTGTAATACCTGCGGCAGTATTGGCGCTAAGCAAGAGTAATTTAAGTTGTGGATTGATGCCTGTAACCCCTAGGTTGTTGTCGCCTCGCGCGCCAATAATGCCCAGCACCGAGCTACCGTGGTTGGAGAGCGCCCCATAATCGTGGCGGTCGGTATTGTATAGGACTTGCCAGCCTGTAAAATCGTCGATGTAGCCATTTTGATCATCGTCTAGGCCATTGTTGGGAATTTCGCGGTAGTTGTGCCAAATATTAGCGGCTAAATCTTCATGGGTGACATCAAATGTGCCATCAATGACCGCGCAAGCAATGCTGTCGCCTTGTGGCGACAACCCGCTGTTGGTCTTGTCCCAAGCATCGGGCAGGCCGATACTATCTAATGGCCATTGCCGATCTCGTTTGGGGTCGTTGGTGGGTGCGCTCCGCCATTGAACAGCATGGTTGTACTGGCAAGCGGTGACGGCAGGCTGTTGGCGCAAGGCATGAAGCAGTGCTGGTGCTTGGTCGCTTTGCAGCAAATAAATTTGCCAGCGCGGGGATAAACATTCCTTGGATTGGAACGTCGGTAGGCGCGCCTTATCGGCAAATAAGGCCTTGGCTTGTGCTGCCGAACGGCACTGGACTAAGACTCCCTGAGATTGTCCCAATAGCCCTTTGCCCCCAAAACAACTTATCCAACAAAACAAAAGAACCAAGACGCGCATATTTTTCCTATTGAGTAGCTAGTAGTAGATGGATTAGGTCGAGTAGGTTGGCGAGCGTCCGCCTGTTCCGATTTTGTTGGGAAACACCTATAACTAATACGGAACAAAATCAATGCCTAGGATACCTGATAACCCAATTGTGTCACTTCGTAGACACAGTCTACTACTGGGCTGCCATGAATTTGGTGGTCAATCCAGCCAGTAAATAGGACATAATCTGCTAAGCGACGCTTAGTTGTGAGCGCCAACGCCTCTTTTTTAAGTTGTCGCCAGATTGGCGGAATGTCTTTGGTGTTTTCTTGTTGTTGTAACAAGACACACTTTTTGATGGCTTCTAAGAAGAGACGGCCTAATTGGAAATGTGGGTACTTGCGTTGCAATAGGCGCAGCGCGGAGCGCACCATACTTTCTAGCAACAACCAATTGCCCATTTCGTAATGAGGAATCAAGCCTAGCAAGCGCGTCTCCATTTGCAAATCTTCGCGGTAAGTACCTAAATTCAACTCCAAAAAGTCGTTGTACGCCTGCAAAACTGCTGAAAAGTCGCCTAGAATAAGAGCCGAGCGCAAGAGATTGTCTTGTACATAAACATCTAAATCGGCGGTTTGGTAATGACAATCTTGTAACCAATCGTAGTGTTTTTTGAGTTGTTGGCGGGCGGTCTGTAGCGTTTTGGGGCAACCACGGTACCCGTAGGCTTTGGTTTGGTTAATGTAAATCCAGAGCTTTTCTTTTTCTTTGAATTCCTCATCAAAATTCTCTTTTTCTAAAGTGGTCAAGGCCTTTTTCATGTACTCATCAAAAAGGTGGTTGTACTCCAGGCGGCTAGCGCAAGAGTCGATCATATTGGCCAACGCGATGATGTATTCTTTGGATTGTGCTTTGATGAAATGCGGATTGTCTTCAAACAACTGCACACTTTTGACCGTGGCATCAAAAACATTGGCGCCGTCCGAATTGATATAGGCTTCCATACTTGCTTTGAGGTAGGCGTAGCGCTTGGCACGAAAGGTTAACGGGTCTTCTAAGCGAGGATCTATCAAGGGTTTATCGGCATCCGTAGGGCCTTTTTGGCGTAGGCGCAAGGTAATAACAACACTTTCTTTGTAATAATCGGTCTCGTGTTGAATAAGCGCCAAGTTCTCTTGATCCTCTAAGATCTCTGTGTTGAGGTATTGCTGCATGCCCGTAATGTGGTGGCTGATGCGTAGCACTTTGCGTTTCCACTCGTTGAGCAGGAGTAGGATGGTAAATTGCTCGTACTGTTGCGCGAGCTTTTTGGCCTTTTTAATAATCTTACAACACTCTGGATACAGTTCTTTTTTGTAGAGAATGTTGATGTCGCTTAGGTGATTGTATAGAATGCTATCGACAGAGCTTTGGGCGTGGTAGTTGCGGAGCGCCTTTTTGATTTGTTCAAAGAGGTACTTTTTTATTTCGGAAAAATTATTGATAAAATCGTAGTCCTCAAACTGCTGCAAAAGCGCGGACTCGTTGTATTGAGGCTGTTCGTTAATAGCATTAAATAGGAGGGTATATTTGTTGGCATCTTTGTTTTGTTGTACCAGTCCAAAGCGTTTGAAATAGCGTTTTTCGCTTGGGGTCATTTTATTAATCAGCAAGAAAAGTGTATTCGATGGCGTTTTCATAACAGTCGATAGTTAGAATGAAAAAAGCAAAAGGGAGCTGCTGAAGGAGATCAAGTAAAAACGTTGAGTTGCCTTTTTTTACAGAATATAAGTTGTCTTAACTCCTGTCAGAAATTTTTGTTTTTTGTTTCTTGCTCCAAGGGTCAAAGGAACGTCAAGGTCGGGACAACCTATTCGGTCAGTTGGAGTATGGCAAACTTTTGGTGGGACTAGTATGTTGAAAGTATCTGGAAGATGTGTACCTTTATGGCCTAAGCACCAAGGCTTAGCTTCCTTTTTAGTTTGTTTTTAATCATAAAATAATAGTAAGAGAATGGAACAGTTTCTAACAGTTTTTGCTCTAATATTCAGTATATTTTTTGTCTCTTTTCTGTTGATTAATATTCGCCAAATCGTTGTGGGTAAGGATTTTAGAGGCACTTGTGCCCAAAATAATCCCCTGCTCAAATCACAGATTGGTGATTGTACCGTCTGTGGAAAAACAGGCGATGAAGTTTGCAAAAATCCAGAATTGAATGGCACAGAATTACCCAGAGCTTAAGTACAAGCTTGCATCAACAACGCACAAATCAACGCTCCGTAGGTACCTAAGGCATAACCCAAAACCGCCATTAGTACACCTACAGGAGCCAGTGCAGGGCTAAACGCCGAGGCGACAATAGGCGCAGAGGCCGCGCCTCCTATATTAGCTTGACTACCCACTGCCACAAAGAAAAATGGCGCGCGGATGATCTTGGCGGTAAGCAATAAAATGATAACATGCACCAACATCCAAATGATGCCAATGGCAAACAACCCGATGTTGTCCCAAACTTGTCCCAAGTTCATCTTCATACCAATAGTCGCTACCAGAATGTAAATGAAGACCGAACCGATACGGGAAGCACCTGCGCCTTCTAAGCGGCGCGCTTTGGTAAACGATAAGGCAATACCGACCGTTGTGGCAATCACAATGAGCCAGAAAAAGCCCGATAATAAAGAGTTAAGACGCAATCGCACCAAGGTGTCTTTGTAAACGCTCAACGCAGGAACAATGGTATCAGCTCCCCAATGCGCCAAGGCTACCCCGCCAAAAGCAATCCCTGCCAATAGGAAATTGGTCGTCGTCGTCGGCATTTGCGCAACACTAGCGCGGTAACTACTCACCCGTTCTTTAAGCTCTTCAATAGCGGAAGCGTCAGCTTTCAAATAGTGGTCGATTTTATCAGAAACCCCCGCTCCATAGAGCAAAAAGCCCATCCAGATATTCGCTACGACGACATCTACAATAATCATCGTTGCAAAAAGGTTGTCTTGTACTTCAAAAATTTCCTTCATCGCGGCTTGGTTAGCGCCTCCGCCAATCCAACTACCTGCTACAGTGGCTAATCCTCGCCACAATTGATCGGGGCTGACATCCAGCAGGTTAGGAAAGAGGTAAGAAGTCGTCAATAAAGCAATCGGCCCTCCTAAGATAATGCCCACGGTAGCCGCTAAAAACATAATCAAAGCCTTGGGACCCAAGCGTCGGATGCTGTTAAAATCAATACTCAAACAAAGCAGCACCAAACTAGCGGGCAACAAGTAGCGCGAGGCCACAAAGTACAACTTAGATTTTTGGATAAAGGGACTGTACTGCTCGGCAGTAACGCCACGTTCTTCTAAGGCCAGCCGCACCTCCTCAAAGGAGAGGCTGTACCAATCAATCCCTGCCGTATTGACCCCACTTTCATTCAAATAAGCCATCAAAGGCGCACTTTGAAAAAACTCAGGCGCAATTAATCCGAAGGGATAATTGAGTAGTGCTGGTAAAAAATAACACAGCAAGAGCGCGGGAACAATGGTGTAGAATTTTTTCCAAAAGGGCGTTTCTTGACTCGCTGTATAAAATACGCCTGCTAGAACAAGCATCAGCAAGCCAAAGACGACTGCGTCGTTGGTAAAAAATGGTTCCATTAGTGGGATAGATTGTAGGTGTGTAATTTGTTGGTACGTCTTCACTCGAAAGGAGAAGGCTTGCCTAAGATAAGCTTTCTCCAGCAGTATTCCCCGCTTCTTGTTAAGATAATGTTAGTAAAAAATGACGCTATAAATTAGGCGTTGCGCAAAGCGTATTATTTTCAATGGCTTAGGAAGGGGACAAAAAATCACTTCTCTCCATCCTAGTGCTCTTAGTGCCCTCATAATTGGGGCTTTTTATAGGGGGAAATTGGCGACGGAGCCCACTCTTTTCCAAGGAAGTGTCTCCTTGCTGTTTTTTAGCTTTGTGATATTTATAAAATCAATCTATCTGTAGGCGTTCTACATCTGAGTCTGTTTAAAAGAATGGTGCTAGCATGACCGCTACCCTCGGCGGCCTTTCGGTATGGTAGTAGAAGGATACGTAGTTAACCCGCGCAATAAATAAGCAGGCACTACTTTATGGAGTTGTTGAAAATCCTTGATCTGTTGTACCAAAAAAGGCGATTTCTTAGGAATAGAATAAAGGCAGTTCCAATAAAGTTCGGCGGCTCTACGGCGATTAATGGCATCTAGGGTGTCGTCTTGTACAAGTAGTAATAAACGTTTTAGAATAGTAGTACGGTTGGTAGAATAGGCTAAGGTAGCTGCCCAAATGCGCCCCCAATCTTTGGCGTTATCCATCCCCGAGTGCTTAGTTTGTAAGGCCGCCCCTACTATCAAATCAGACAGCAGCAAAGGCAGTTGTTCTAATTCTAGGATGCCATTGTCATGCGCACGTTCCAGATAGCCTAGTTCGTAGATGAGCTTATATTCCCTGCTCGCCCATAGATGCGCTTTAAGAAACACGGCACAGCTATCGGTATGGAGTGCCAAATGCGCAATAGCTTTTGCATGACAAAGAATGGTAGCGTCTGCTCCACAATGTATCTCGCTGTGCATACGGCGGGTACTATCTAGTAAGTGTATTTGCGCAGCAAGAGGCAACGCCGCCGCTTTACTATCGGAATAGATGCGGTAAAGGTTATAGTAGGTAGGTTCCTTTTCTATTGTTGGTAAAAGAAGGGGAGAATTAAGCCGCAGGAGTAATTTGGCATAGTGGATACTCGACAAATAAGAGGCAGGCAAGAGGGGCGTTTGTAGCCCTTTTGGAAAATAGAAGGCCTCCAACTGTTGACCCTTCCACTGATACGCCCACCGTACCGTTTCCAAAGAACTGCCCAATTGCTCACAAGCGACGCTGATTTGTTTAGAGTCGTACCTCCCCGCATTTTCCTCCTTAAATAAACACTGCTCGGGTTGGCCTTCCTGTGCTGCTTGATAGTAAGCGACTAATACTTCTCGGCGAACGATAGGTTGGTACTGAGCAACAAAATCCTTTAGCGGCAGCTGCGCCTTCAAGGCCTCTTCTAAAGCGCTTTTTCCTTTTTTATTCTTCAGGTACAATTGCACGTGTACCGCCAGGCCTTGTGGCGTAGCGTGTAGAACAGGAAAGGAAGAGCGCGCTTGATGAAGTTGGTTCAAGGAGTCCACTAAGGGAGATAGGTTGTCCAGCAACATACGGTCATAAAAAAAACCTTCGTCGTTGGGTTCAACGTTCTGTGCTAGCACCATTAGCGGTAGGGGCAAACATCCTAGGAGTAGTAAAAATAATCTGTCCATGGTATTTTATTTAGTAATTTAATTTATGTACATTAAAGATATGATATTGATTGATTCGTGAAGTTGTCTAAGCGTATCTTGGTCGCAGCATATAGGGAGAATACCTCAATAAAAATAGAAAATTAAAGATCGACAATAGCAGGAGGTATTCCAAGGCACATAAAATAGTGTATCTTGTAGAGGCATTAAAGCATTATTAGCTGATTAGTTCAATACAATTCTATCAAAAAAAGATCACTTATGCGCTACGTTTACCTCTACCTATGTCTGCTGTCCAGCTTATCCCTATCTGCCCAATCGTGGCAGATCACTCCAAAAGCCCTGTTGCCAGAGCCCGTTACCAACAACGCGGTAGTGGAGGGATTTGTCAATGGTGTGCCGCATGTGTACACGTTTGGCGGTATTGATAGTACTAAGTTGTATTCGGGAATTCATTTGCGGTCGTACCGCTACAATGTCCAAACGGATGTATGGGATACTTTGCCCCCGCTACCCGATACCTTGGGTAAAATTGCAGCAAGCGCGAGTCGCGTCAAAGACAAACTTTACATCATTGGCGGCTACCACGTATTTGCCAATGGAGGCGAAGCTTCTTCGGACAAAGTGCACATCTTTGATCCTACGAGCAACAGTTACTTGGCGGATGGCGCACCGATTCCTGTCGCCATTGATGATCAAGTACAAGCGGTGTGGAGAGATAGTTTGATTTATGTAGTAACGGGGTGGAGTGATGTCGCCAATGTGCCGAATGTACAAATTTATAACCCCAGCAACAATACTTGGCAGGGTGGTACGAATGTGCCGAACAACAACATTTACAAATCCTTTGGGGCATCGGGGGCAATTGTTGGCGATACCCTTTATTATTTTGGGGGAGCCTCTATGTCGGGCAGTTTTAATATCCAATCGAACTTTCGCCGTGGTATTATTGATCCGAACAATCCAAGTCAGATCACTTGGAGCAATTTTAATTGGGGAGGACAGCGCGGGTATCGAATGGCGGCTACGCTTTCTTATGGCAAAATTTATTGGCTAGGAGGCTCTAATAAAACGTATAATTACAATGGGCTGGCTTATGATGGAACAGGCGGTGTGCCGCCATTAGGCCGCAGTTTGCGCTACGACCGCAGCAACAACAGTTTTAATGTAGAATATGGATACAATACAATGCCAATGGATTTGCGCGGTGTAGGTGCGGTACATGATACGCTTCAGTATTTAGTGGGCGGTATGGAGGCCAACCAACGGGTAAGCCGTCAAACCTTACGCTTGACGCTGAATCCCGATTCGATTACTTATGTCCGTATCCCTTTCCTTCCCACTCCTTTACCTTTGTCGGTGAAGTTGGCTCCTAACCCAACAAGCGACTATTTGATGGTAACGTTACCATCCACCTTGACTTGGGAATACACCCTTAGTACGGTAACAGGGGTGCAGTTGCAAGGGGGGCGATTTTTTAGCGCACAAGAGCGGTTAGAGCTAGCTCACTTGGTGAAAGGGCTCTATATATTAGACATTCAGCAGGGTAAACAGTCCGCACAGCAATTGATACGGGTGTTATAAACAACAATAAAAAAATAGGGCGCAACTGCTGTTGCGCCCTATTTACATAACTCCAAAAATTATAAAAAACTACGATGAGGGTTAGCCCAAATAAGAGCGCAAGTTGTTGCGGTTATTGGATTTGCGCAAACGACGGATCGCACGTTCTTTGATCTGACGCACCCGCTCTCGGGTTAAGTCACACCATTCCCCAATTTCTTCTAAAGTCATGGGGTGTTGGCCATTAAGGCCATAATAAGCAGTAATGACGCGCACTTCTTTGGTCGACAACGTCGCCAATCCATTGCGAACTTCCTCTCGAAGGGATTCTAGCATTAAGTCGCTTTCAATTTCATCTTCGGAGCCATCGTTGGGCAAGGTATCCAAAACGGTGATGGCATCGCTGCCACTTTCGTTGTTGATAGGCGCATCCACAGAAATGTGTTTGCCTGAAATGCGCAAGACCACTTCTACTTCTTTTTCGGTAATGCCTAATAAATCGGCTAGCTCGTCGGCGCTGGGTTCGCGCTCAAACTCCTGCATAAACGATTGGTAGGCTTCGCGAATACGGTTATTAGTTCCAATTTTATTAAGCGGTAGACGGACCAAACGGGACTGTTCTACGATAGATTGCAAAATAGATTGACGAATCCACCAAACCGCATAAGAGATAAATTTAAAGCCTTTGGTTTCATCAAAACGTTTGGCAGCTTTGATTAAGCCTACGTTTCCTTCGTTGATAAGATCGACAAGGGGCAAGCCTTGATTTTGATATTGTTTGGCAACAGAAATGACAAAGCGCAAGTTGGCTCGCGTGATTTTGTGCAACGCTGCTTCATCGCCTGCGCGGATTTTTTGAGCCAAAATCGCTTCTTCTTCAGAATCGATTAAATCAATTTTGCCGATTTCATTGAGATACTTATCTAGTGACAAGCTATCCCGTTTGGTGATCTTTTGTGTGATTTTTAACTGTCTCATCGGCGTTGTTTTTTGGAGGTAGAGGGTGTAAGTTAAAGAACGAGTAGAATCGAAAAAAGGTTTCACTTAGCCCTGCTTAAATTGACTCACTTCTAAAGAAGTCCCATTTCCTAAATTAAGGCTTTTTTATTACGGCAAGGAAAATTCTTCTACTTAATTTCATTTTTTTAAATAAACCTGTTAGCAGCCATTACGGCAACAGTTTTGCTCGTAATAGCGCGGCCTGTGTGGCAATAGTGCTGGGGCTAATTGTCTCTAAAACAGGGAATTCGGCTAAAGCGGGTACTTTGCTATATTGTAAAATGTATTCTTTTGAAGCAGGGGTAATCTCCCCATTAAATAACAATCCCGCTATTGGAATCGACCGACGCTGTAAGGCTTCTATCGACGCTAAGGTATGGTTGATGGAGCCTAGGTAAAAGTTGACGACTAGTAAGACAGGAAGGTCTAATTGTTGGATTAAATCAATAATTAAATATCGGTCATTGAGCGGAACAAATAGACCGCCTGCGCCTTCGATTACTAGGTGGTTATCTGTTGTGGGAGGGGTCAAGCGTTCGGCCTGAATTTCGATGCCATCTACCGCTGCTGCGTAATGGGGGGAGGCAGGAGTTTGCAGGCGATACGCCTCGGGGTGAATGGTACTTTTGTTGTTGCTCAATAAATGCTCTACGGTAAGGCTATCGCTTTTGTCTAAATCGCCTGCTTGCACGGGCTTCCAATAATCGGCCTCTAGGGCTTGGGTGACAATGGCAGAAGCGATGGTTTTACCAACGTTCGTATCAATACCCGCTATAAAATAGCGCTTTGGATGGTTCATAGTTATATGGCATAAAAAGGGGTAAGGTAACCCCGTTATAAAAAAAGCAGTTGACACCATGAAGGTATCAACTGCTTCGAAAATAAAAAACAAGTCGTTCTTTTTTTACAAAAAATTAGTGGTGGCCTAACAAGGCGTAGGGTTTCTTTTGTCAGAACCGTTGTTTACAAAGCTTTTTTGATGCCAATGTTTACATGGAACGTATGAATCAAGTCACCGTTGACGGTATTGATGCCGTGGCGGTAAGTCGGCATTAGGTACAAGCTGATTTTATCGCCCAACTTGCGTTCTACTCCAAAACCACCCCCCAAAGAAAGGTAGAGATTCTGCTGTGCTTTGCCCCCTTCGGCTAAACCGCGCTCAAAATCGTTAGAATTAAGGTCGGTGCTGATGGTTAAACCATTGATTTCCACTTCTTGGCTACCCGTATAGGTTCTACTAAAAATAGCATTTGCCGAAAGGCCAGCGGCAGCAAATAGCCGCCATTTGTCGCTTCTAAAGCAAGTGTAATGAATATCTACAGGAATTTCGACAACGACTAAGTTGCTGGATTTGTCTTGTAACATCTCGTATACTTGCCCGTCTCTGCTGCGATCTAATAGAAGGATATCCGTGCGATCATAGCGCTTGTAAGAAGCCGTCAAGCCTGTGCTGATGGATATTTTGGACGAGAATTCTTTCTCGTAATTCAATCCTCCACTGTAGCCAATACTAGATGGCCCCATGCTGGTGCGCATATTAGCACCTACTCCCAAGATAGCCCCAAAATAGTGGCGGCAAGTGTGCGAAGCGGCTAGTTCGATTTTTGCCATTGTTGTAATGGGCTCAATCGTCTTTTTGCCATTGCTAGGTTTGGTCAATTGCAAATCTTGGCTTTGAATAGCAAAGATTGGTGCTAGAAGCGCGGTAGTTCCAGTCGTAGAAGCGTTATTTGGAATAGTAGAGGTAATTATAGAGGAATTATCTACGTTCTGCTTATTAATAATGGTTGTTGTATTGGTAGTCTGTTGACTCTTCTTGTTGTCAGTGTTTGCTTGGCTAGTAGTAATCGCGTTGTTTGCTGTGGCAGTAGGAAGAGCAGTAGGAACCTCATTATTAAGGTTCGTCGTCGTCGTTTTGTTGCTATTAGGCGTTGCTACGGCTGTTGCAGCAGCAGTAGTAAGCGCGGCAGTTTCTTCGCTGCTGTTTTCTTGCGTTAGAACGGTTGCAGGGATGTTTGCGGTAGCAGACGTTTGCTTCGTTGTTGGAACAATAGAAGCCTCTACTACTCCTTCGTTAAGAAGGAGAGCAGGATTTGTTGAGTTAGCTTTTTCTTCTTCCTGTGCGTTGCTAGTTGTTAGATTAGCAGAAGCTGTTGTCAGACTTTTGACTACTTGGTTTTTGCCGATCGCATTATTAGTGATAGACGATTCTTTTAGTGTAGGGGTAGAATCATAAGCAAGAGT
The DNA here is from genome assembly GCA_963837355.1 of uncultured Saprospiraceae bacterium. Classification (GTDB taxonomy): domain Bacteria; phylum Bacteroidota; class Bacteroidia; order Chitinophagales; family Saprospiraceae; genus Aureispira. Next base: position 809,227 of record CAWIMY010000007.1, read on the forward strand.
GTTAGTAGGAAGTAACTTTTTAGGGCAAGGAAGATGGAAGATCGTCACTAAAAGGAGTAAGGCCATGATGCTAACTTCAGCGGCTTTGAACCACCAAATATAGAGAACGCCTTGTTTATTGCGCTGTTGCAACTGCTCAAAGTTATCCCATCCATTGGGATCGAGGGGCACCTCGTAGCCTGCTAAGGCATTCTTGGCTACTTCATCAATATTGGATTCGGCATCCAGCTTTTGTTGAAAATCCATCCAATCACCAGCACCCAAGGGCACTTCAAAGTGCTCGAAGGCGTCTTGGGCCAATTTATCAATGTTGTTGAAATCTTTATTTTTCATTATGTTGTAATGGCTTAGCTGTTTATTGGTAGAGCTCAGTGAGCAGTGCCTTTAATTTTGTACGTGCTTTAACAAGGTTGGATCTAGAGGTACTTTCCGAAATGCCCAACTGTGTTGCTACTTCTCGATGGGAATAACCTTCTATGGCATAAAGGTTAAATACGGCTCGATAGGAGGGAGGTAAAGTTTGGATAACGGATAAAATTTCTTTGGCAGAATAACTGCTGATCGCATCGGCACCTGTGGCCGTGGCTCCTGAAGCATATTCAATGTCTTCGGTGCGGTGGCGAATGGATTTTCTATAAAAATCAATAGAAGTATTGATCATAATACGTCTGATCCAACCATCTAAGGAAGTGCCGATCTTGTACCGCTGTAAATAGCGGAATACCTTAATAAAGCCTTCATTGAGAATGTCTTTAGCATCTTCTGAATTATTAGAATAACGCAAGCAGACCCCCATCATTTTTCCGTAATGAGACTCGTATAATTTTTTCTGTGCCCAGCGCTCTTCTGCTAGGCAGCCCTCAATCATTAGGGCTTCGTCGCTGTGCGTCGGCACGTCTTCGGTGGTTGATGTAGTGGGTGAAATATTCAAAGCAATGGCCATATTTGAATGATTTGTTTCCTGCTATCCAAGGCGCATTTCTCAGATGCAGTAGAAATAGTGCCAGTGGATTATCCTTTTAAAAGTAAGCATCTTTATGGAGAAAACGAACCACCTGTCTTTATTGCTGCCCGTGTCGGCACAAAAAGAATAACTTTTTTGTGGGAAAGAGCAGCAGTTGTACAAAAAGAAGCGATAGAACTATGCGTATACAGGGGAAGTTATGATTTTTAGCCCTATCTTTGGGAGCTCTTTAATGCTATTCGAGCGCCATCAACTACTATATTACTATGAGAGTCATTGGATACATTGATACCAAAGGGTATAAAACTACCGTTTTTAAAAACAACGAACGCTTTATCGTAAAATTTGAAGCGGATATGTTGGAGCAAACCTTTAAATTTGATGCTTCCGAGCAACTACAAGGCCTTAACGACCTCAAACTGCTCGTTGATGCTCCTTTTCAGAACGCTGTTATCCAGCGTTTTAAAGAAATGTACGAGCAAAAGAAAGCCCTATTGCACCAACACGCCGAGACCCAAGAAGAGGACGAATGGGAAGAGATTATTTAAGAACGGTAGCGCAAGATTAAAGCGCCTCCCCGCAAAAAATAAGTACGACGAAGAACATGGATGCTAAGAAACAGTCAACGGAAGAAAAAATACTACTAGCCGCCAAAAAAGTCTTCTACCAGAAGGGCTTGAAGGGTGCGCGAATGCAAGAGATTGCCGACCATGCAGGAGTAAACAAAGCGATGTTACACTATTACTTTCGCTCCAAGCAAAAATTATTTGATCAGGTTTTCTCCCAAAGTGTTCGTTCGATTACGCCGCAATTGATGGATGTTTTTTTGAAGCGCGCGCCTCTGCAAACCAAGATTGCCCACTTAGTAGAACTGACCATTGATTTATTTTTGGAAGAGCCCTTCTTATCCAATTTCATTGTCAATGAATTGAGTAACAACCCCGAAAAGCTTTTTCAAAGCATCTTAGAATACGACGATGGCTTAGTTGGCAAAGTATTGCCCCTCATTAGCCGTCAAATTCAAGAAGGCATCGAAGCGGGCAGTATTAAATCAGAGATCAAACCTGCAGAGTTGATTGTCAATATCTTATCGCTGTGTTTGTTGCCAATTATGGCGCAGACCGTTTTACAGCGTATGTTGGACATAGACGACGAACGCATGGCGCGCTTTATGGTGCGCCGTAAGCAGACGGTGACGCAGTTTGTACTAGATGCCATTAAGCCCTAACCAGCGTTATTTCACCGAAGTACCCTTTATAGAAGGATAGACGACAACAAAGAACGCCCTGCTACCATTTGGTAGCAGGGCGTTTTATTCTTATTGCTAACCGACACTAAGTCGGAAACAACGGTTATTATCTAGCGAAGTTACCCAAAACAATGTAAGTTGTTGGGTCAGCTGTGTTGATTGGTTGTAGAGGATCGTGAATAACGAAGAATCCTTCATACTCAGTAGTCAACTTCACAAAAGTCATGTTAGAAGTGAAAGACATTGATCCTTGAGCAGCCGTAATCATTTGTGCATAAACGCTTGAATTAGGCGTTTCGTTGTAAGGCGTTGCATTAGGAGTAGTTGTTGCATCTGCTTTGTCGTGTGCATGAACAGCATACGTCTCACCAGCAACAGCATCCATCAATTCAACTGTGATTTTAGTCTCATCGTTAGTCATTTCTTCTAGCGTAATTGATGCTTTGAAGTTGGTAGGGTGGCTACCTGCATAAGCGTAAGCCGCAGCAATTTGACCAGTGTTGAAATCATAATCAAAAGTCTTTTTCATCAATACTCTAGTATCGCTTTCTTTAGCGAAGTCACCCAAGATAATGTATGTTGTTGGGTCAGTAGTAGTAACAGGTTGTAGAGGATCGTGAATGACGAAGAATCCTTCATACTCTGTCGTCAATTTCTCAAAAGACATATCAGAAGTAAAAGACTTCTCACCTTCTGCAGCAGTAATTGTCTGTGCAAAGATCAATGCGTTAGGTGTTTCGATGTAAGGTGTTCCGTTAGGAGTAGTTGCAGGATCTGCTTTGTCATGAGCATGTACATTGTATGTTTGGCCAGCAACAGGGTTGATTAACTTAACCGTAATTTTGGTCATGTCATTTTCCATCTCTTCTAGCATCAATTCCGCTTTAAAGGTAGACGTATGTGCTCCTGTGTAAGCATAAGAGCGTGAAACTTGACCCGTATTGAAATCATACGTGCGTGTCATGGTTTCCATCTCTTTTGGATCTTCTTCTTTTTGACAAGCAGAGAAAGCAGCTAGTAATCCTAGCAAGAGTAACGACTGTATTAGTAAACTTTTCATGAAAATTAAATTTAAAATTTGTTAGAAGCAATTCTATAATAAAATTGCTATGGATAGAATAAATAAAAGAGCCACTGCTTGCAATAGCTCTCTTATCGTAAATGGAAGCCGATAAGGGCTTTTTTATTATCTAGCAAAGTTACCCAAAATAACATAAGTTGTTGGGTCAGTAGTAGTAACAGGTTGTAAAGGATCATGAACTACGAAAAATCCTTCGTATTCTGTCGTCAATTTCTCGAAAGACATGTCAGAAGTGAAAGACTTAGAACCTTCTGCAGCTGTAATCATTTGTGCATAAACTAATGCGTTAGGTGTTTCGATGTAAGGCGTTCCATTAGGAGTAGTAGTAGGATCCGCTTTGTCGTGAGCATGTACGTTGTACGTTTGACCAGCCTCAGGGTTCATTAATGTAACCGTGATCTTTGTCATGTCATCTTCCATCTCATCCAACTTGATTTCTGCTTTTAGCGTGTTGGGGTGTGTACCAGTATAGGCGTAAGCCGTGTTGACCTGACCCGTGTTGAAATCGTACATGAATGTTTTGGTCTCCATCTCTTCTTCTTCTTTTTGGCAAGAAGTAAAGGCAGCTAAAATAGCTACTAAAAATAGAGAATTGATAATTAAGTTTTTAAAACTCATAAAAGTTCAAATGTTAAATTGGTAAAGAAAATACTTGGTCGAAAATGGGTAGCAGTAGTTCGCACTCACTCACTACAATTATTAGTCCAATTCGGCACTTCAAATATAATAGATTGTTGGGAAAATTGTTTACAGAAATCTTTCTTTATCAAAAAAAAAAGAACAAATGACAAAATAGTTAGATAAAAGGCCTTTTGACACGGATAACAGTAGAAAGATACGGATAGTTAGATGGGATAAAAATATAAAAAAAGGAAAAGGAAAGAAATAAAAAAATCCCTATTGCTTCTTGCAATAGAGATTTTATCCATTTTTGAAACTGGATTAACGGCCCAAGTAGGCTTTTAGTAACTTGCTCTTAGAAGAAGAAGTACGCAGTTTGTTGATGGCTTTATCTTTGATTTGACGAACACGCTCTCGGGTAAGCCCGAATTTTTCCCCAATGTCTTCTAATGACATAGGATGTTCAAAGCCGATACCAAAGTACAATTTAATCACCTCTTTTTGGCGATCGGTCAAAGAACACAGCGAGCGCTCAATTTCATTGCGCAACGATTCTAAGTATTCCAACTGAGAATCTGTTTTTGGTGTATTGGTGTTTTCCAAGACATCCAGCAACGAGTTGTCTTCTCCTTCTACAAAAGGCGCATCCATAGAAACGTGGCGGGCAGCTACTCCAAGTGTTGTTTCTACTTCAGACGAAGGGATTTCTAAAATATCCGCTAACTCGTCCGAGGAAGGCTCTCTTTCATATTCTTGCTCTAGTTTAGAAAATGCCTTGTTGATTTTATTGAGCGAGCCCACTTTGTTGAGGGGCAACCGCACGATACGGGATTGTTCTGCTAGCGCCTGCAAGATCGATTGGCGAATCCACCAAACGGCATACGAGATAAATTTGAAACCACGGGTTTCATCAAAGCGCTGTGCAGCTTTGATAAGTCCCAAGTTACCTTCGTTAATCAAGTCACTCAAGGATAAACCTTGGTTTTGATACTGCTTGGCAACAGACACCACAAAACGCAAGTTGGCTTTCGTGAGCTTTTCTAGGGCTATTTGATCGCCTTGCTTGATGCGTTTTGCCAAATCTACCTCTTCCTCTGGGGTGAGTAAGTCAACCTTGCCAATCTCTTGAAGATATTTTTCTAAAGACTGACTCTCGCGGTTGGTAATAGACTTGGTTATTTTTAATTGTCTCATACAGCTCTGTTTCTTTTTAGACTTGAAGTTATGATAGCATAGTTCGAATGTAGGTGCTTCAAGAACCTTTTAATCGAGATTAAACAGCTCAGGTAGCAGACAGACCGACAAAAATACGAAAAAATATTCACTTTATGAAGAAAGTCCTTGGTTATTTACGAAGATATTGTATATTCCTGCCCCTTCTATCACTATAGGTTCCTTTACTGCCAAGAAGCCCTAATGCACACGTACCAAATTTAGCGCCTAAGGCTTTTTATTCTGACACGCTAACAATTCTTTAAACAACTTTCGCGCAAAGTTTTATAGAATTAACTATGTTTTGCAGTTTTTTTTTGTGAAACTCAATTTTTTATTCTTAATTGTGGGCAAGGGTTAACCACCTCTTATGCCCTTTTTAGAAAGGGAACGGCTGCTATAGGATAATGCCAAGCGCCAAAGGAACAAGAGGGGGGCTTCAAACATAAATCGAAGCATGTTGTTAGCCATTTAGAAACAATTTTAACGTGGTGCCCTGCACTGCTCTATTTGTCGCGTACTACTGCGCAAGCACTTACTGCTGCCCCACAACGGCAGCGCTGCAAATCCCACTAACGACTATTTTCATGGAAAGAGTATCTTTTAAAATGGAGTTCTTATTTAGAGCTTCTCCTACTATAATTTACAAATTTTTGACTACTCCTGATTGCCTAATACGCTGGTTTTGCGATGACTGTAATGTCGTCGATGGCCGCTTTACGTTTGAGTGGGATGGAGAAGAGGAAGAGGCCGTAGTCTTAGAAGACATTGAAAACGAACAATTAAAATTAGAATGGGAAGAGTACGCCGATGAAAATGAGTATCTAGATTTCAAAATTAGCCGATCAGAAGTAACAGGCGAAACTATTTTGGAGATTACCGCGTTTTGTGATGCAGATGAGGTAGAACAGGAACAACAATTCTGGGCTACTCAAATGGAAGCTTTAGGCCGCGCTACAGGCGGTTAATAAAGCAACTAATCCCCCATCAATCAATTTTTTCTCTTAAAAATAATAAATGACCTATGTTTGGATTCTTAAAAAATGAGTTGTTAGAGGTAATTGAGTGGAGAGAGACTAACAAAGACACTGTTATTTGGAAATTTCCCGATCAAGATGCTGCTATTAAATATGGCGCGCAACTAATTGTACGAGAGTCTCAAGCAGCTATCTTTGTCAACGAAGGACAAATTGCCGATGTTTATGGCGCGGGTAAATACACCCTGAAGACCGAAAATATGCCCATCTTGACTAAGCTCAAGTCTTGGAAATTCGGATTCAATTCGCCATTCAAAGCCGACGTTTATTTTGTTAGTACTCGACAGTTTACCAACTTCAAATGGGGAACCCCCAATCCGATCTTTATCAACGATCCTGAAGCAGGACGAGTAGAAGTACGGGCTTTTGGAAGCTATTTCATTCGCATTGCTGATCCTAAATTGTTCTTTAGAGAATATGCAGGAACGAGCAGCGTGATGTATGTAGACGAGATCGAAGAAGCTTTCCGCGACTTAGTGGTACCCAAATTTGCCGAAGCGTTGAGCAATAGCGATGCCACTGCTTTTGACATTTACTCCAAATACTCGGAGCTAGGCGAGACTATTCGCCCTATGATTCAGGAAGATTTACGCGCATTTGGTTTAGAGTTGACCAAGTTTCAGATTACGTCTGTTTCCTTGCCTCCTGCAATCACGGAGCACATGCAAACATTAGCAAAAGCTAACTTGACCAGTCAAGATCACCTCAACAAAATGCAACAGCTCAACCAAATGGATGTGGACAAAATTGCCGCCGAACGTGGTAATTATGAAGGCATGAAGGGGGCGCGCAATGATCTGATGATGCAGCAAATGCTTATGCAACAAATGATGCAACAGCAGAATCAGCAAGGCAACAATGCCAATAACAACGCAGGAAATCAAAATCAACCCGAGGAAAAAATGACTCGCGAGGAGATTATGAAAACGCTACGCGAGTTGGGGGAGCTCAAAGAAATGGGCATTCTAACCGACGACGAATTCAATGCCAAGAAAACTGACTTGTTAGCCAAATTGTAGTGGCTGAGAACAAACAATAAACTGAAGAATGAGCATGAAAAATGGTCGAACGCAAGTGCGTTCGACCATTTTTTGTGGAGTAGGTTTTGTAGAGTAGAATTGGTTAAGGGCTCGGGAGATTGTCCCAGTCAATTTGATCCAAGCGCTCGCTAATGCGCGAGGCAGGGCAAGCATCGCCACAGCCCTTAGAACAGCCACTGCTTTTGCTAGGGCGAAAGCGATTAATCAATTGCCAACAGGCCCACAAGAAGAGCCCGCCAATAATTACTTGTTCCATGTAAGGCCAGTAGTCCATTAGCTCAACAGTTGATAGGCCACCAAGGCACCAAAATAGGCCAAGGCGGTCATGTATACAAATTGGAGTAAGGGCCATTTCCAGCTCCGGGTTTCGCGTTGGACAATGGCTAACGTCGCCATACATTGCATGGCAAACAAATAAAAGACCAAGAGCGAAACGCTAACCGCCACATTAAAGAGCGGTTCTCCTGTTTCAGGGTGTTTTTCTTGGCGTAATTTTTCTAATAAGGGGACTTCTACCTCGTCGGCATCGCCTACACTATAAATAGTAGCCATCGTAGAAACAAACACTTCCCGCGCGGCAAAAGAAGTAATCAACGCAATACCAATTTTCCAATCATACCCCAAAGGGCGAATGACAGGTTCGATAAAATGCCCGATTTGTCCAATATAAGATGCTTCTAAGCGCTTAGAAGCTACTAATTCTGCTTCGCTATTAGCAACAGTAGGATTATCTTGATACAAGACAACGGCTGTTTGCTCGGCCTCCTGCATGGCTTTTGGCGGGCCATAAGTAGCGAGTACCCATAAGATAATAGAAATTGCCAAGATGATTTTACCCGCCTCTAAAACAAATTCGCTGGTTTTTTGATAAATGGTAATGCCAATACTGCGCCATTGCGGCCATTTGTAAGAAGGTAATTCTAAGACAAACACCGTGTCTTTTTCCTCTGCCTCCTTTTTCCACAGTTTATTGAGCAGCCAAGCAGAGATTAGCGCGGCCAAGAACCCACCCAAATATAAGCTGCCTAACAATAACGATTGCAGTCCGAACGGCCCCCAACCTGCTGTAGCGGGCACAATCAAACTAATAAAAATAACATAAACAGGCAACCGCGCCGAACAGCTCATGAGTGGTGTGACAAAAATAGTAGTGAGGCGTTCTCGCCAAGAGGTAATGCTGCGGGTAGCCATAATTGCAGGCACGGCACAGGCTGCTCCCGAAACCAACGGAACGATACTTTTGCCATTGAGGCCAAAACGACTCATGGTTTTGTCCGTCAGAAACATCACCCGCGAGAGGTAGCCTGTTTCTTCTAAAATAGCAATCAAACCAAATAGAATTGCAATTTGAGGAATGAAAATAACAATTCCCCCAATTCCTGCCAAAATACCATCGAGGAATAAATCGGTCAATAGGGTATCGGGCAATGCTCCATGTAAATAAGCTCCTGCTTCTGCAAACATACCATCTATCCACTCCATTGGCGCTGCTGCCAAATTAAAAATAGCTTGAAAAATCAAGAGCAGTAGGCCAAAAAAGATCACGTAGCCGCTGACAGGATGCAAGAAAAAACGGTCTAGCTGATCGGTGAGCGTAATACGCTTTTTTTCTTGTTGGCTGGCTTGTTCCGCGATAGGAGTCAAGCGTTTTAGACGGGCTTTGGCATCGGCGGTTTGCAAACTCAACGGATCGAGCTGGTATTTGGCGACCAAGGCAGCAATGCCCTGCCGTTGTACATCGGTCAAAAAGGGCAAGTGCTCGTATTGGCTAAGGAGCAATTTGGCGTGCAATAAATTATTAGTGGTATACCACTGCTGTAACTCGTTTTGCCAGACGGCTTCGGATGCTTCTAGTGGGAGTGGGGCAACGGGGGGCAACTCTAGTACGGCTGCTTGCAGGGCCAATAAACCACTTTGAGTACGGGCATTAATCGGAACAACAGGCAACTGTAGCGCTCGCTGCAAGTACTCGGCATCAATAGAGCAGCCTTGTGAGGCAGCAATATCTAACATGTTCAAGGCCACAACAATGGGAAACCCAAATTGTCGCGCTTGGTCGAGCAACAACAAACTACGGGTCAATTGACTCGCGTCTAAGACCACGATTAATACATCGGGGCGGTCTTCGCTAGTAGGATCTAAAATAGGCGGCAAGACCACGCGTTCATCGGGAGCTCTGGCAAACAAACTGTAAATACCAGGCAGGTCGAGGAGCTCCACGGCTTTGCCTGTGCTGAACAGCCAAGTCCCTACATTTTTGTCAATCGTCACTCCTGAATAATTCCCCACCTTTTGGCGCAGACCTGTTAGGCCATTAAACAGGGAGGATTTTCCAGCATTGGGATTGCCCAAGAGCGCTATTCGCTTCACAGGCACCGCTTCTATCGTAGTAGTCATGATTTACGCATCGTCATTTTTTGGGCATCCTTTTGGCGCAAGGCCAGCACATTACCCGTATGTGTTTTGATAGAAATAGGGCCGCGAAACAAGGCTTTGTGGTAGAGCTCTACAGTAGTGCCTAAGGGGCAACCCATGTCCGTTAAGACTGCTTCTATCGCCAAGTCGTGAAAGCGCTCTATAATCGCTGTTTCTCCTATTTTTAAATCGGTCAATAGCATACGAAGACAATTTTTAAAGGCACAGTAACCAAGAAAATAGCGATCGCGATCAACGGCCCTATATTTATTTAGACCATGCCTAAATTGAAGGCGAAAGTACCCACAAGATTACGAAATTGTTTTGGATTTATTCAGCAAGTGTATAGGTATTTTTATTTGGATTTAGTATAAATAACAAAAGTCTGACCGTTGGCTTCTCTAAGTATTCTAGGCGTTTATCTGCTAAAAAGGCGTTCTACAAGTCCCAAAAAAGCTGTACCTTTCCCCTTCAAAATTTTCTATTTTTACTTTATTTTTAATTGATGACAGAAAAAATATTGTTGGTCGTGGCGGGGCCTACCGCCAGTGGCAAAACGACTTTGGGCATTCAGTTGGCACAGCATTACCACACCGAAATTTTATCCGCCGATTCTCGGCAGTTTTATCGAGAAACCACGATTGGAACGGCCAAACCCACAGCGAAAGAATTAGCCGCCGCGCCCCATCATTTTGTCAACAGTTTGTCCATTGAACAGGAGTATAATATTGGAGATTTTGAGCGCGATGCCTTGTCTTTTTTAGACAGCTTTTATCGGCGGCAGGAACTGGCAGTGATGGTAGGAGGCTCAGGCTTGTACATCAAGGCGGTATGTGAAGGGTTGGATGTTTTTCCAGCCGTATCAGAGGGAGCTCGTGCGGCACTGGTCGAGCTATTCGAGACACAAGGTATCTTGGCTTTGCAAGAAGAATTGGCTTTAGCTGATCCCGTTTATTATGATAAAGTAGACCGCGCCAATCCGCACCGCCTTATCCGCGCCCTAGAAATTTGCCGCAGTACAGGACAGCCTTTTTCCTCTTTTCAGGGTAGAAACAAAGCTCCCCGTCCTTTTAAGGTCTTGACGGTCGCTATAGAGTGGGAGCGGGCCGCGCTGTATGAGCGTATCAACCACCGCGTAGATTTGATGATAGAAGCTGGTCTAATAGAAGAAGCGCGTCGTTTGCACCCCCAACAAGCCCTCAATGCCCTACAAACGGTTGGCTACCGCGAGCTGTTCGATCATTTTAACGGCTTGACCGACCTACCCACAGCCATCGAACTCATCAAACGCAATACCCGCCGCTATGCCAAACGGCAATTGACTTGGTTGCGCAAGCAAGCGAGTGTACATTGGGTAACGGCCTGAAGTGGCTATAGAGGAGGTCGTGGCGTGGGTGGAGCAAGCTCGGTAGCTACTCAGGTGCTGTTTGTTGCGCTCTTCTACGCTCTTTTTAGAACTCCTCCTGTTTAAGTTCTTGCTCCCTCCGATATAGTGTGCTGTACTTATTAAGTAACTACCTAGTAGGCTTTTGGCACAAAAAATTATAAGAAATTATAAAAAATCCTGAGATTTTGCCCTTTAGGCTAACTTTTTCTCAAAACAAGCGCCTGCTATAGTTTTTATTGTGTAACTTAATCTATGAATAAGTTTTAGGCCATACTTCCCCTCCAATCAAAAGCCTATCCCTCCAACTACCCTTCCTTTTTACAATAGTTAAACCTCCATTGTATGTTTAAATTTAGTACAATAATGTCCTCTACTCGTACTCGCCAACAGTGCCTCTATCTCGTTGGCTGCTCCTTGTTTTTAGCTACCAATAGCTACGCCCAAAATGTGGGAATTGGTACCCCCAATCCTAGCCACAAACTTCATGTCGTAGGGGAGGCGCGTATTTCTAGTTTGTCGGGTGCGGGCACTCGTATGGTGGTGGCCGATGGCAATGGTGTTTTGAGTACCCAAGCGCTCCCTCCTGCTGGGGATATCACTGGGGTAACGGCTGGTGCTGGACTCATTAACGGTGGGACAACAGGCACGGTAACTGTGGATGCCGTAGCGATTAATGGATTGACCACCAATCCTAATGACATTCGTCTAGGAGGAACCTTGATCCAAGGAACCACGATTGACCAAGGGGCATTCAATATGACCTACAACCTAACGGGCACTGGTGATTTTGTTGTACAAGATGCAGGAACTGGCCACTTTGAAGTGCGCGACGATGGCTCTACCCACTTTGGGGGAGATGTGTTTTGGGAAGACGAGTTTACAGGCGGGACTTTACTCGCCAGTATTGTTGATGTGGGAGCTATTCATGGCTTATTTGACCTTTATGCCAATGGTCTTGTGCAACATCGCTTACACTCTACCGGTGTGAGTGTTATCAACGAGCAAGGATTACCCAACTCAGACTTTAGAATAGAATCTGACAATCAGGCCAATATCTTTTTTGTCAATGCAGGTACTAATCGTATTGGTATCCAAACGGCTGCGCCCACGAGTATGTTGCACATGGTCAATGGCGGTGTCAACGTAGGGGCTAATTCTATGGCTTCTTTCGAAAATACGGGAGCAGAAGGGGTAGCTGTTAATGGCTATAATACCAGTGTTACCAATACTTTTAATGCGTGTTGAGGGGATTGTTGCTTATAATGGTACTGCCTTTATTCCTACTGGGGTGTTTGGTCTCGGCATTGATTTGAGCCTTACCCACAGTGCTGTAGGGGTGCGCGGGACGGTGAATGGACGAGATGGTATTGCTGTGCTGGGAACTAGACAGAATGGTGCTGGTGCTGGCTGGGGTGGTTTGTTTACCAATGACTTGGGCTACACAGGTTTTTTTGGAGCGGCTTCTGATGAGTCCCTCAAAAAGAACATTCAGCCCATTCAAAAGGCGCTAGCGATTGTCCAACAATTGAATCCTGTTACTTATGACTTTGACTTGAAGAAGCACCCTGGTATGGGTTTAAATACAACGATGGAATACGGCTTTCTCGCTCAAGAAGTACAGCAAGTCTTGCCAGAGATTGTTAGAGAAAAGAACCTGCCTACCAATGCCAACCTCGCTATCCAGGCCAATCAAGCACAAAAAACAACAATGGATAAGTTTGTTGTTATGGATTACACCCGAATTATTCCAATTCTAACACAAGCCATTAAGGAACAACAGACGATTATTGAAGAACAAAATAAACGCATTTTGGCACTCGAAAAAATGGCGGCTGAAAAATAATAGATGGGCTGATAAAACCTAAAAACACAGGTCAAATAAATAGGACTCCTTACTCCAAAGCTGCTTTCTCCGATAACTCGGAAAAGCAGCTTTTTTTGTGGCAATTGGTACAAAAAAAACTGTTCCACCCGAGGTCATCGGCGTGGAACAGTAGTAGGGGTTTTAGGAAATGGTTCTAGTTTTTTTTTAATTCGCTATGAAAGTTAGCTAGAAGCGCGGTCTTTATGGTAAATTGGACAATTGTGTCTGCAAATTAGCCGCCGTTGTCCCTACAATATCCGAAGCCGCTAGAGTCACGGTTTGTCCATTGACCACCGTTATCGCTTGAATGTTATACACCAGCACCCCGTTTTGTTCGGCAATCACAATCAGATGAATTTGTTGCCCGATAGGAATTTGATAATAGGTGCCTGTAGAAAAGCTACTACCAGAATTATCATACAAATCCGTAATTAAGTTCAATGCATCAAACGAGATAATTACCTGTGTATTAGAAGCATTGTAAGTGCTAGGTAAGTTGACGGTCATTCCTGTTAAAGGCGTGTTCCAGCTAGCAAAGTAATCGCAGTTGATCCAAGAGGAATTATCCGAAATCTGAAAACAGTAGTTGCTCTGTCCCAATAGAATCATCGCCGAATCTTGGCAGTTGCCCATAAACGTATCAATGGGTACCCAAACAGAATCACCTACGGTAGAATCCGCTTCCAACAATAAAGGCATCATGCTATTGTTAAAATCTGCATCGGGAAAAGAGGCCGTCGCTATTTGAACAGGACTATTAGGGTTAATGGTCAAGGTCTGCCCATTTTGAGAAGCGTTGAGGTAGAATTCGCCAGCAGAGATCATAGCGCCATAGTTGCCCCACTCATCTCTTCCCATGGTATTCAAACCCATCTCCAAAATATCGGACTTGTCGTAGGCCTCAATTAAATCCACGTCAATGCTGCCAGTAACTGGCGCGCCATTGAGTAAAAAAGAATTGCTGTAGAAACTAATTTTTGTTCCTTTGGCACCGATTACCTCATTATAAGGAGCAATAGTCGCGGTCAAGCGCTGTACTTTGGCGGCTTTTTGGTCTTGCCAAAAGCTACTCAAGCTGCTGATGGCTTCTCCTTGTTGGACTTGGTCGTCATCGTTATCATCGTCTGGTGTTGGATCGTCTTTTCGACAAGCAATAATAGCCAATAGCGCAAACAGGGCAAGCATTAAAATTTTAGTCTTCTGCATGATAGTTGTTTGTTTTGGGGAACTGCTCACGACGACTTTGCAGCTAGTCTACAAAGTCGTCTGTAAACAACTTCCATTAAATAAAAAAGGGTAGTGCTGTTCCTGCACTACCCTACAATTATAAACTATCGTATTTTTTCTTCAAAGAACAAACAGATGCATTTCTTTTAAAAGTAGGTTTTTATGATATGCTTAAGGGGCTAGTTGTTAGACTTAAAAGTAGTTAGTAGCCACTTAAAAACTATTCAAAAAGCTGTTCTAAAAAATCCTAAAAAGCTATTCTTTGAAGTATAAATCTACTAAGACGGCATTGTGATCCGAAATTTCTTCCTTTGGAGTAGGGACGATAGTCGTCTTGATTCCCCATTGTTTTTTGCGGTAATTGTTCTCTTGACAAGCTTCCCGCAAGCTCAACGACAATAGAATATGGTCGAGTTGTTCCCGTTGCCCGCGATAGTTGTACGTCCAGCGGGTTTCCGTCTCTTCAAAATAGTACAAATCTCCCGTTTGGAGCAATTCCTCTTCGATGTCGCGAAAACCGCGTAGCGTTAATAAAACCTCGTGGCGCGGTTCGCTGTTGAGGTCGCCCATAATAACGACGTGTTCGCCACGCTGTATATAAGGCAGCGTCACGCGCCGTGCAATTTCAGCTTGCATCAAGCGCTGTTGGTCGCTTTCCTCGCCGCCGCGCTCCGATTTGAAGTGAAATAAAAAAACATGAAGGGCTTTGTCTTGGAGGGTTACGGTGGCTTTCATGCCTTTGCTAATGCCTGTGGAGGCTTCTTGATCATAATCCGATTCGGTAAAGTACAAGCCGCGATTGGGAAAATTTGGCACAATATCTTTTAAGGGATATTTCGACAACAAGGCTACAAATTGCCCTGTGCCCGTATCTTCGGACTGGCAAACACTCCAATGGGGATACTCTACCCCTTGTTTTTTTAGCGCGTCTACTAACGCCTGTACTGCTTTTTTGTCGCCCACTTCGGTCAAGCCCAACACATCGGCTTTCATCGTTGCTAGATGCGCCGCGACTTGATCCACGGCTTCGGTGAATTTTTTCTGGCGAAAGCGCTCGTCTCGCCATTCCTGCGGCAGTTTCTTATTGTCGAAGGGCAAGCCGTATTTGATGTGGACTTTGTCGGGGAGTAAAAACTCGCAGTTGAAGGTGGCTAAGCGAAGGTTCTGGGCGGATAAAGTAGCCGCAAAACCCAAAAAGAGGAGTAAGCATACAATTCTCATGGCTGGTGTTGACGGTTGATGAAAGAAGGGCAAAGTTAGGGTAAAAATCCCAAAGTTTAAGACCTTCGTTTTGATTAATCGGGCCTACTTATTTCCAGTAGGAAAAGGAAGCTCGCCGAAGCTATAGATTACCCCCTAGCTCCAATAAACGATCTCTTCTCCAGCAATTCCCCGTACTGCTAAGGCATAGGAAATATACTTGATGACTGTTCTTGAAATATGCTTTAGTCGGATTATCGGTACGTTTTTGCCTCAAAAAATAAAGAATTTGCTTGATCGGTCTCTTTTATCTTTGCATCGCTTTTTTGAGATGACTCATTGCTTGGGCGACCTGCTACAGGAATCCGAAGAGTAACCAGTCCTCCCTCTTGTACTTCTAACTCCCCCTTTGTCTTGGAAAAGAAGCGATAACAGGCGAATGCTACGAGTATGATTGAGTTGTAGCGGCCATACGCGTGTTTCTCCTATCATAGTAACAATAGAGAGCTGCAATAGCGTCTCCTTTGAGTTGCGTTCGACCAATTCGCTGGCATACACACAAAAAGCAACTTGACCAACAAGCCATACAGCAAGGAGTTTTCATCGCTGCCGTAATAAGTAATGCCTTCTTATTGCAAATAAACAAGCCACTCGTCTAAATACTCTTGTTCTAACAAAAACGGTAAATGACTAAACAAGGAGTCATCTAACAGGCCGTTAATATCAGGGCAGGGGAGGTGGTATTCCCAGTATTGCGGACGTTTTATTTCTGTAAGGGTTATTTTTTTCATGAGAATGGGAGAGAAACGAAGATACAAGCAGGACGGAAGGTTCTTCTACTTCCTGCGTATACCCTTTTATTTTTTATGAAAAGGAGAGCAACTTTAAGTCTTTTTTGCTTGTTATCCACTTTGCCTAAACGGCGAATTGCTTTTGCTACACACGACACAACCACTAACAATATGAAATTACTGTTTTTGCTTTTTGGCCTCTTCTTTTCTACTGCCGCTTTCGCTCAAACCAACAACCCTGATTTAGAAAAACTAGTTCAATTAGGAGAGCTGTATGCCGCTAACCCCAATGCCCGAGGAAAGGAGTTTAAAAACGCGGCAGAGCGGCTACGGACACCAGCATTAGATCCTGTAATTGATGTATTAATAGCAATGGGTAAAGCCGATAAAAAGTTATTGGAGAAGCAATTTTTAAGTAAACCTAGCCCCCAAGTATTGCGTTATTGGTATGCCTTAGAGGAAATAGAGCACAACAGTTCCGCTGACCAAATCGACCGCCAGTCCAACTTAGCAGTAGCCAAAAATGCCTTGGTGGCTTCCGTTGATAACCGTTGGTTGCTCCACAATTACTACAGCAATCTACACGTCGGCCTTGCCATGTTATTCAATGATAAAAATCTAAGTCAGTATAACCTTGACCTAAACAATTACGGGCTAGCCAATACAACCGAAAAGGCCATTTGTTTTATTAATATTACCCACGCTTTTACGCAGCGCTTTTTGGTATTACAAATGATGAAAAACGATAAGGGACTGTTAAACTACACTCAAAAAATGCCTGCCTTCAATGGCAACCCTTATTATCATTACCGTGCCTTTGATTTTGAAGACTTCGACTTTTTGGATGCGCAAGATCAGGTGCAATCGTACAAAAAATACTGCTTGGGTACCCTATATAGTACCCTAAATGCCCATAGTGAAGCCTTAGTAGAAAGTGAAAAACAAAACGAGTTAAAAAAGCTTTACCGCAATTCTATTTTGTTTCAACCTACCTACTTTCCTTATGCGGGCTTGCTAGAAAAGGATTTAAAGCAACTTTATGAGCAAGCTAAAACCTAAAACCACTGAATGAAAACAAAAAAAAGGCAGGGCGCATTTGCGCCCTGCCTTCCTAATTCTTATCTTAAATTACAGTTGCTCCTAACAACCTCCAGGTCGTTTTCCAATCTTCGACTCTGTCACCAAACGGTTCAACGTCTTCTCATAGAAATCCAAAAGTAAGTTCGTGATGTTCAATTCGATGTCAATCTTGCGAAACTCGCCCCCTTTCTCATTCTCAGGATGTTCATAAGCACCAATCGTAATGGGAACGCCCATAAAATCCAGTTGTTGCTTGACGGTCCAAGCGCGGGCAATACCTAATTCCATGTTAGATTTTAATTCGCGGGTAATGTTGCGGGTAGTCTTGGGCAACGTATCTACGGTACCATCCTTGTTGCCCAAAAAGTGGGTGTAAGGGGTTCCTTCAGGAATGTCCAATGATTGTTCGTACTTGGCTCCAGAAAAACGGTAGCCATCCGTATGGCCTTCTAGGTAAATAAAAAAATCTTCCTTACAGCGCATACTTTTCTCACAGTACTTGGTCAACACTTCTCGGTCTACAAACGAAGCGATTTTCTTATAATACTCAGGATCGCCCATTTTAGCGAGGTTGGTCTTTTGACACAAACTAGGTGCCACGATGTAGCGAACGCCAATGTAACCCAAGGGTTCGTAGTTGACCGTTGTTTCACAAGGTTGCTTGTCCGAATTCAACTCGTCGTACATGATGAGCGACGAAGCAGGACCAAAGGTCTCGCGCTCTTCGTGGGTAATGCGTCTAGCTTCTAGCACTAGTGCCCAATACTTGCATTGATAGACTTTGCCTTGCAAACGGCGCACTTGACAGGTCAAGTCCTTGTCGTAGCTCAAACTTTTTTCCTTCTTCAAGGTGTTGATTTGCTGTAAGAAATCAGCGCCCAAATCGCAGGGATCTAAGAGGCCTTTGATCGCCCAAGATTTTGTTTGAGCAATAGGATCGCAGTAATACTCCACCAAGCGAATTTGGCCGCGTACCGTGGTGTCTTTGCTGGGGAAGCCTTCTACCCATTCCGTTTTGGTATCGGTTTGAGTATAGAGCGTCCAGGCGCTGTTGAGGTCAGTCAGATCTTTGGCAGCCTGCTTCACTTTGCTGTCCAACTCGTTGAGTTTGTCTTGTGTTTCGTTGTCAAGGGTTAGCAAATAATCTTCTTGTAATTTGTAAATATCTGCTAGACGTTTTTCGCCTTTCTCACAAAAATAAACCGTTCCATCAATGATGTAAGCGCGGGCTTGGGCAATTTTATCGCAGTACTCAAACTTCACAGCCAACTTAGACGACAATTTATTGTCGGGTACAAAGTCTTTCCAAGTCGCATTAAGTTGAGCGAGGTTTTGGCTTTCGTTCTGAACGCGGTCTTTGAGGTCTTTGAGACGCTTACTAGTGGCGGCATCAAGGGTTGGGTTGTGTGCTTTTTGCACTTCGGCCACTTTTTCCAACGCGTATTTTCCACTTTGGCAAGGGTTGGTATAGCCATCCAGCAGGTAAGCTTGTACTTCTTTGGCGCGGTCGCATACAAACTCATAGCTATAGGGCAAATCCTTACTAACTTCGTTGTTTTTTTCCAAATGTTGCCACGCTTTTGCCAAATCAGTGGTCTCCTTGCTGCGCTTGTCTACGGCTGCTTGCAATTGGTCAATTTTACCTTGTAAATCTGCTTTCCATGTAGCACTCTCTTTTGCTTGTAAGGCTTTTAATTCCTCTAAGCGTTGTTTGCCGCGTTCACAGCTGTTCATAATGCCGTCCATCACATAGGCTTTTGCCAAGGCACTCGATTCGCAATACTCATAGCCAAAATCAGCGGGCTTCGACAATTTATCATCAGGCACAAAATCTTCCCATGCCTCGTTCAACGCCGAAACAGATTTCAATTCGTCCGCTACTAAGCGGTTTAGTTTTTTGAGGTTGGCCGTTGTGCCTCCATCCAAATTAGGTTGGTATTGGCGCTTGATGCGGTCGATGCTGTCCAAGGCCATTTGTCCATCCACACAAGGCGCACGCAAGCCGTCTAAAAGGTAGGCTTTCACTTCGGCGCTTCGGTCACAGATAAAGACGTGGTCGTAGCTGCCTTTCTTAGGAAAGGTACCTGCGGTGCTGTAGGTTGTCCAATACTTGTTGAGTTGTGCCAAGTCCGTGTTGTTCGCCTTGACCATTTCCTCTAACCAAGTGATTTTTTTGGCGACTTCGGGCGGTACAGGATGTTGCATTCCTTTTTGTAAGACGCGAATTTGTTTCAACATTTCGTCGCCCGTTCCACAAAAATCAGCCGCCGCGCGCAAGATGCACGCTTTGATATTGGGTACGGTATAACAACTGAATACAGGAATCGCGGTTTCAAACCCTGGCGACACATCCGTTTGCATATAAGCACTCCAAGCGGGATTCAAGGCATCAATGCCCGCCCACAATTGCTTCATGGACTCTATTTCATCGCTCAATCCCTGTACGTCATCGGGATTAAAACTCGTTTTAGCAAGCTTCACCACGCGGTTTTCAAAGTTGTCGCGGGCTTCCTCTAGGTTGGCTTCGCAATAGTAGGTGTGCGCGGTCAAGTAGAAATACTTCGCCAAGGTTCCTTTTTCACAGACCTTCTTAGCTTCAGGAACGGCTTCGACCATACTGCGTTTGACGCTGTATTTGTCATTGAGAAAACGACTCCAAATGGGAGCCAAATCCTTGTACGCTTGAATTTTCTTTTTCATTAACGCCAAGCGATCGCGGAAACCAGGAATGCGGTCTTGTACCGCGTCGTCAATGGTGGTGATTTCACGCATCATCTTATCCGCTTCGGGAATGTCATCCGCACAGAAATAAGAATTGGCGTACATCAAGGAGTACTTGAGATAGTTGGCAGGCTGTGATTTTTCGGGCTTCACCAATTCCGATACATTCGAAGTCTTTTGGTTGCCCAAAAACTCCTGCCACGTCTCTTCCATGTTGACCAATTGTGCCCAACTGTTGTGTGGCAAGGCCAATAGGATTAGGAAAAAAAGTGGGTAAATCAATTTTTGGTAAGGATGGTGCATAGTTGCTTTTTTGGTAAAGAATGGATTGATTGTCTTAAAATTACGCAATTTTGGGCAGGGGGGGAAATGTGGGTTAGTTAATGTGGGGCTTTTATAACTAGCGGTTGCATACAACAAAAATAATCAAACTTTTGCTAAAAATTTTCATAGTAGAAAGCAGTTTTATGGAAATGAATACCCTTTCTAGGGTATAATAGTTAAAAAGTATAGGAAGAGGTATTAGTTTTTAAGTGAGATTTATTATTATCAAGTATAACCTCTATAATACTACTTGATCATGAAAGAAAAAAAGACCTTGTTTGCTTCCCAGCAAGCCTTGTTGAAGCAGTACGAGAAGCTGCTCGTACTGCATGGAAAAAGTGCTTCAACAAGAAAAGACTACAAACGCTCTCTTAAGAAATTTCTTATCGAAATACAACCCAGAATGCCCACAGATTTGCAACCCATTGAATTATTGGTATGGGGAATAGAATTTAGTAAAGATTCACAAATGGGCAGCGCAAGTTTTAACATGCTCATTAATGCGGTTAATTTCTATTACAAATACCTAGCAAATAAGCTAGAATACACGGATATATTACCTAGAATCAAGAAGAAGGATGTTTCTAAGATAATCTTATCAAAAGGAGAGATCCAGTATCTATTTAATAACATTAGAAGATCAAAGATGCGTTGTATCCTCGCGCTACTATACGGCCTAGGTTTGAGAACATCTGAATTAGTAGCAATCCAGTTAGACCATTTAGATAAGCAACGGAAGAGACTCTATATACGAAATGGACAAATGGTAATTGATCTCTCCGATCAGTTACTGGGATGTATTGAAGCGTATAGTGAGGAGTATAAACCCACTAAGTATTTATTCTTTAGTCAGCGAAAAGAATTCTACACTTCTGATTCAATAAGTACAAAGTTGAGAGAGTTAAACAAACGCAGGAAACTAGTAGAAAAGTTGACACCCACTGTTCTTAGGGATAGTTTCATTGTTCACGCACTAGAGCAACGTGTTGATCAGAATTACTTGGAAGAGCTATTAGGATTTAAACAGAGTAGTCAAATTACCCCTTACAGGGAATTGAGGAACCATTGCAGTACAGTATTTCCTTTGGATAACCAATTTTTTAGAACAAAGGTGTAATCAATAGCATACACCTTGCAAGCAAAAGTTTTAGGAAATCCAATAGTTATATTAAACAAACTCAAAGGATATTCTACATGAAAACAACGTATATCCTTCTAGTATTTTTTAGGGGGATATTTAATTGAAAATGAGGGAACTTTGATGCTGGAAACTATCTTGGTACTAGAGTATGGACTAGTTTCGGTAACATAAGTCATTTATAATTACCATTGTCGCACATTCTATCTTGGACTCAAATTAAGTAAATATCAACATTTTTTCACGAAAATTCAATTAGCTATGAAACGAAAAGACTTTATTCGATTGATGGGATTGTCGGCAGCAGGGGCGCTCATTAATCCATTTGGAGGTAAAGCAAATACTTTGCCCGAATATACTATAAGCGGTGTTGTCCAAAGAATTAGGGGTAACAGGAAGGTGTTAAATTGCAATTTTTAACTTATGTTTTTATGTAAAAAAATTTAAAAGAAAACTATGGGAATGATAGAAAGAAATACTAAAGGTATAATGGATAAGGTGTCATATTTACTTTTAATTCCAATAATTGCAGGTATGTTCTACCTAGTTTATAATGACAGTGAAAGTTCTATAAGCAAAGAAGATAATCCTATGTTAGAGGAAGCTAAAGGAGATTACATCAATAGATGTGATTATATAGTAGATAGTCTCTCTAAGATAATAGAAGAAGGAAAGGGGATGGTCACGGATAGTATATTAATGATGCATTATACAGAGGTTAAAGCGCTGAAGGATAGTCTTAGAAAATTAGAATCAGTTATTGATTATGGCAAGTCACTAATAAATAGAGCTCAAAATAGTTCAAAAATGTCAGTTGATCTTGCTGCAGAGTTTGAGGCTTATCTGAACGATGCTGAGTATATTGTTCATAACGGATTAGAATGGAAGCTTCCTAAAGATATTGCAAACACTATTCCTCTGGAGATAGTACCACCTTCTATAAAAATCACTTACGATCAGCCAGAGTCTGTATCAAAAGAGGATATTGAGGATATTTTTGAGAAAGCGATTATAGCTTTTGATAATGAGCGGAGCCTGTATCTAGAGATATAGATACAGTTGTCATATATGAAATGAAAAAATGCTAAGAAATACATTTAATATACCTAAGTTTAGCGTTAAAATTGTACCCAAAGGCGAAGGACTTGTTTTACTAAATAACAAAGGCTACCCAAAAAGGCGTGTTGACCACATAAGGTAGAAATTATTGTTGATGTAACACATAGTGCGAATAATGGAGTACAAGAAAAACTTTATCTGCATGTTAGAAATTTAGACGATACTTCTCTATTTAAAGAACAATGTGAACATGTACAGGTAGACTATTAGATTGTACTCCATTGAATCTGTAACAATTGACTTTACAAAAAAGCATGAGTTCTTAAGAGCTAAAATTCGTCTGCTAAGGAAAATGGACGCGTGGTCGATACAAAGTAGATCTTTACTCTGAACGACAAAAAATCCCATAAAAATTTCAACTATACTTATAAGATGATATGACTTTACAAAAAGTAGATTGTATAAATAGACCATGATAGCAGCTGTCATTGCTGCCTTAGCACTCTATTAGGGTTTTTTAGATTGGATGCAAAGTAACCATGGGAGTCAAGCGAAATTACAACCATGAACTACAGAAGAAGCAGAAGAATTACGGTAAGCTGTTAGATATACTCGGACAGATAGCGACATATGATCCAAAGAGTAAAGCGTATGAAAACAGTGTTAAAGAATTTAAAAAAATGTACGTTGGGCGTATAGTTGTGTAAGCACCAATGAGTAATGAACCTTTTTCAATAGTGTAAAGCATTGGTGAATCGTACTGCCGAAGTAAAGAGCTACATCATCTGAAAAACTTCCAAAAGGAGTAACATCTATCAGCTTGGTTTTGCGATTTGAAATTAAAGAATTGTCTCCAATATATTGATATATTGTTAATCTGCATGCTGCATGATTGTCGACACGTAAGTTTTCGAGCGCCAAAATAAAGTATAAATTATATATGAAATATTATATATATTTGGAAGTTGCTAGAAGGTGTTGTCATACCTGAATAAATTACGTGTGCTAATTTGCAAAGAATGCTAATATACATAACATAGTGATAACGTGTCCAAAGAAAGGTGCCAAATATTTTAATTACAACGCCCCACATAAACCCGCAACAATTCCACTTGGTAGTCCAACTCGTCGTTGTACTCCACACTGTTTTTGCGTTGCAAGCCATCAATTTTGGTGAGGAAACGGCGGCCATCCTTACAGGGGTTCATCAAGCCGCGTAAAACCCACGCTTTGGTGGTGGAAATATCATCGCAATAGTACTCTTCCAAGCTAATTTTGCTGGGATCTACTTTGGACAATTCGTCGGTAGTACCCGCCAATTTCCAAGCTTGTTCTAAGCCCTCCATCGTTGGGTCGCCTTGCTGCACCATTTGGTAGAGCTTTTCTAATTTGTCCTCCATCACGCGGTCGAGCGTTAGCAAATAATCTTCTTGTACTTTGTAAATATCGGCTAGGCGCTGTTTGCCCCGACTACAGAAATTGAGGGTTCCGTCCATGATGAGGGCGCGTACTTCCGCGATTTTATCACAATAAGAAAACTCGACATCCAATTCTCCTGACAATTGATTGTCAGGAACAAAATCTTCCCAAACTTTGGTCAATTTAGCGACATTGCCCCCTTCATTGTTCAAGCGATTTTTGAGCGATTGGATGTAATCGGCGGTAGCTTGGTCGAGCGTAGGGCTGTATTTTTTCATCACCTTATCAACTTCGCCTAGACCATATTTTCCACTCAAACAAGGATTGGTATAACCATCCAGTAAGGCGGCACGTACGTCCAACACACGGTTACAGGGGTATTCATAATCATATTCGTACTCGGTGCTTACTTTTCCTGTTTGTACAAAATAATCCCACGCTTGGTTAATCACACTTTGATTGGCAGCTACTTTTTCCACTTTGGCTTTCAAGGCATCGAGTTTGCCTTGTGTTTCGGCATCCATTACAATATCGTATTCGACTAATAAGTCGTCAATGGCTGCTAATTCTGTCGCGCCTTTTTCGCAGACCTTTACGGTGCCTTCAATGAGATGGGCTTGCAATTGGGCGATTTTCTCACAATAATCAAACACCAACGGATACTCTCGCGACAACTCACTGTCGGGCAAAAAGTCTTGCCATGCTTCGTTCAAGACCGTGACATCACCCGAACTGGCGGACACCAAGCTTTTCAATTCTTTGAGTTTGTTCAGATGTTTCGCTGGATAATTCGGGGCGGTGCTCGCGGCGAATCTCCGCAATGTTTTTTAAGGCTTCGGCTCCTTTTTCACAGACGCGGTTGAGGCCGTCCAAGAGTTGCGCTTTCACTTCTGCTTCGCGGTCGCATTTAAATTCGTATTTATAAACGGCATCGCTCGGTAATTTACCCGCACTGGCAAACTTTTTCCAGTAGGTATTCAAGACGACTAAATCCGTTTTTAAGGCTTTCACTTGGCGTTCGATGTCTTCGATGTGCGCGAGGACATCGCTTGGTAATTTTTCGTTGCTTTGGCGGCTTAGGAGCTTAATTTTGTCCAATAAAGGCTCGCCTTGGGTACAAATATCGTAGTTGGCTTTGAGGATGTAGGTCTTGATGTTGGGCAAGATGTAACAGCGATATACGGGCATCTCGGCGTTCATGCCAGGAGAAATTCCCGTTGCACTAAAGGCATCCCAAGCGGGTTGCATTTCATCCAAGGCCGTCCAGTACTGCGCCATTTTATCCACTTCTTCACCCAATCCTTCTACATCGTGCGGATTGAAAGTGGTCGCCACTAAGCGCTTAATTTTAGTATCGTAAATATCCCGCGCTCGATCCAAGTCTTTCTCACACAAATAATCGTGCGAAATCATGTAAAAATACTTGGTCAAGGTACCGCGCTCACACAAGCGAGCGGCCTCGGGGTATTGTTCTACTTCTTCTCTAGAAACACTAGTCGGCACTGACTTGAATTTTTTCCAGAGTGGATCCAAGCTTTTGTACGCTAGAATGTTTTTTTGCAAGCCCTCGTAGCGCTCTTCAAAACCAGGGACGCGATCGCGGACGCTTTTGCCCATCGCTTCGATTTCTTGAATCATGCGTTCCGCGTCCTCGATGTTGTTGCCACATAGGTAAGTGTTGGCATAAATTAACGAGTACTTGATATAATTGGCAGGCTGCGATTTCTCTGGCTTTGGCAATTTTGAAATGTTCGACGTTTTTTCGTTGGCTAAGAATTCTTGCCACGTCTCTTCCATGTTCACAAACTGCGCTTGCGTTTGGAGCATTCCAATAAACAAAAAGCAACAAAGGTATAATAAACGTGTTTGGCTGATCATAATCGTAAAAATCCGTTTTAAAAAATGCGCACGTTCCTGTGCGGCTATTGCTTCCAATGCAAGAACCAACCCAAAATAAAAGAAGGGGCAAAAATAGGGGTTGGTAAGCGACCGAAAGTAGTGATTTTGGGAATAAGTACCTAGTTTTTCTCAAACAAAAAGCAAACCAACGGGCTCTCTATTAGTAACCTCAAAGCTAAAAAAAAATTGCCTTTTTAGATGACTATTTGCAAAAGAACGACCAAGGGAAATTTTACAGAAATTTATCCAATACCCGCGCATTCAAAGTCTCCAAATACGCCCGTCCATACGCGGCTTGCTCCAAGCCTTTCATACAAAAACGCAGGCCAATCGTTCGGGTATTCTTCCGAAAAGGAAGCAATGCCGCAAGCAATACTGGCGGTGCTGTCGGTATCTCCCCCCAGCTTAACCGATAAATCTAAAACGTCGCGCAGGCTTTTGGCTTGGTATAAAACGGTAAAAATGCCCTCCACGGTTTCGATGCCATCACAGGCAACAGGCGTCGTTTTTTTAGTGTCAAATTTCCAGTGGGTTTGCTGCTCAATGAAAGCGTGCAAAAAGCGGGCTTCGCCTTTTTTATAAATAAAATAGTGGGCCATCAAGGCGACGGCTTGTGCCGAAACAATGCCCTCGGGCGTGTTGTGGGTAATGCTAGCTTGCAGCGCGGCTTTTTCTAGGACTTCGGAGCTAGTGGGATAGAGGCCGATGGGCACGGCGCGCATGGCCGCCCCGTTGCGTTTGCTATTGGGTCGAATGTTTGCCAAAAACTCGGCGGCAGAGTTCTGTTGTGTTAGGAATTGATAAAAGCCCTTGGCATAACCACGGCGTGGATCGCGTTTAAACACGTCTAAAAAATGCGCGGCAATGGTTTCCTTCGTCCATTCGGCTCCGCTGAGCATTAATTCTACGATGGCTAAGGTCATTTGTGTATCGTCGGTGTATTGGCCTGCTTGCAGGTCGTCGATACGGCTGCCGTAGTAGCGATCGAGTTGGTGTTCTTGGGCGATGATTTCAGGGGTAGTGAATTCGAAGCTTGCGCCGTAGGCGTCTCCAATGGCGATTTCTAGCAACATGATAGTGAGGGCTGATGTAAAAGGTTAATAAGGGATTATTGGAGCAGTTTGCTTAACCAGCGTTTTCCTATGCCCCTTCAAATTTTTTCTATGCTTTTTGGGTAAATTATTTGAGGAAGGGAAAGTTGCTTGTTGGGCATTGTTGGAATTTTTTTACCATGCAAAAAGGCGCTCTGAAATTTAATTCAGAACGCCCCTTGACTAGTTATTTTCCTCTAGGAAGTTGATTGAAACACCTTGCTAACAACCCGTTTTAGGACGGTTGCCAATGCCCGATTTATCGACCAAGCCTTTTAAGGTTTTCTCATAAAAATCCAACATCAAATTGGTAATGTTTAGTTCAATTTCGATGCGGCGGTACTCGCCTCCCTTTTCACTAGAGGGGTGTTCATAGGCACCAACCGTAATCGGTACGTTCATAAAGTCCAGCTGTTGCTTGACGGTCCAAGCGCGGGCGATGCCCAATTCCATATTCGATTTAAGATCGGTCGTAATGTTACGCGTTTCTTTTTTCGTGGTGTCTACCCCACTGCTGCTTTGCACAAAGTGCGTGTAGGGGGTGCCTTCTGGAATGTCCAATGACTTGTCGTACTTGGCGCCCGAGAAGCGGTTACCGTCCGTATGGCCTTCTAAGTAGATGTAGAAATCTTCCTTGCAGCGCATATTGGCTTCGCAATACTTGTCCAACACTTCGCGGTCTACCCAAGACGCAATTTTTTTGTAGTACTCGGGATCACCCATTTTGGCGAGGTTGATTTTTTCACACAAGAAGGTGGTAATGGTGTACTGAATGCCAATTTTACCCAATTGCTGGTACTCAACCGTCGTTTCACAGGGCTGCTCGGCCGAATTGAGGTCGGCGCGCATGATTTCTGAAGACGCGGGGCCAAAGCGCTCACATTCTTCATAGGTAACTTGCCAAGCTTGTAGTACTAGTGCCCAATATTTACATTGGTAAACTTTGGCGCGCAAGCGGTCTACTTGACAAGTTAAGTCCTTGTCGTAGCTGAGTTTGGCATCTTTTTTCAGTTTTTCAATTTTCTTCAAATACGGCTCGCCTTTTTCACAAGGATCCAACTGACCTTTGATGACCCATGACTTGGTTTGCGCGATTTGATCGCAGTAGGATTTGACCAAACGGATATTATCGCGAACAGTTCCATCGTCATTTTCAGGATAGCCCTCTTTCCACGCCATTACTTTATCGGTGCTGGTGTAGAGTTCCCACGCGTCGTTGAGATCGGATAAATCTTGATCGGATTCGTCTTGTTTGGCTTGTAAGGCTTCGACTTTTTTGGTGACGGCATCGGCCAATTCGGGCGCGTCCGTACTGCGGACTTTTTCGATGTCTGCTAGGCGGGCTTTGCCTTTCTCACAGAAATTGATGGTGCCATCCATGACATACGCCTTGATTTGGGCTTCTTTATCACAATAGTCGTAGGGAAAGTCCAATTTGCCATTGACTTTATCATCTGGCAAAAAATCTGCCCATGCTTCGTTGAGCTTGGTTAGGTTGGCTTTTTCTTTATTGACACGTGCTTTGAGCTCCTTCAACTTGGCGGTGGTTTCGCTGTCCAAGGTAGGTTTGTGTTCCTTTTGAACGCGGGCAATTTCTTTTAGGGCATCGGTGCCGCCATTACAAGGATCGGCAAACCCGTCCATGATATAGGCTTTGACTTCAGCGCTGCGGTCACATTCAAATTCGTGGCCGTAGTTGGTATCGCTAACCTTATTTTCAGGCAAGAATTTTTTCCACGCTTTGTTGAGACCCGCTAAACCGTCGTTATTCTCCGCTACGGCATCTTCGAGCCATTTGATTTTGGTCGCGACATCGGCAGGGATGTTATGCGTGTTGGTCTTTTCTAATGCCTTGATTTTTTTTAACATTTCGTCCCCAACGGTACAAACATCCGCCGCAGCGCGTAGAATATACGCTTTCATATTAGGAATAGAATAGCAGTCTACGACAGGCATTTCGGTAGCAAATCCAGGAGAGACATCAGTTTCTACCAATTTCGCCCAAGCGGGATCCAACTTTGCCATCGCGGCCCAAACCTTCTTCATTTTGTTGACGCGCTCTTCCATACCAGGTACTTGCGAAGGCTCGAAGGAGGTTTTATCCACTAGTTTTTGTACGCGGTCAACAAAGTGGCCTTTGGCTTTTACCAAATCCCCCGAGCAGTAATAGTCCATCGAGGTCATGTAGAAATATTTTGCCAAGGTGCCTTTTTCACAAACGGAGTTGGCTTCTTTTAGAATGCCTTCGTTTAGTTCGGAAGCGGTGACGGCAGTACCGCCC
The DNA here is from genome assembly GCA_963837355.1 of uncultured Saprospiraceae bacterium. Classification (GTDB taxonomy): domain Bacteria; phylum Bacteroidota; class Bacteroidia; order Chitinophagales; family Saprospiraceae; genus Aureispira. Next base: position 838,327 of record CAWIMY010000007.1, read on the forward strand.
ACATAGCGTCCCCAAGCTTTGTCCGCTGCTTTGTAGGCCGCGACTTTTTGCTTTAGGTCTTCATATTTGGCCACAAAGCCAGGAATGTTTTCTTGTCGTTCTTTGTCGATAGCGGCGACTTGACTTAGCATCTTTTCGGATTGGCTCAAATCGTCGGCACAGAAATACGAGTTGGCATACATCAATGAGTATTTGAGGTAGTTGGCAACTTGCTCTTTGCTTGGTTCGGTCAATTTACTAATTGCGGAGGTCTTGGGATTTTTTAGAAATTCCTGCCACGTCTCTTCATAATTCACCAATTGGGCATTGGCCGAAGGCAATAGAAAAACCAAAGCTAACAGCAAGCTCCAGCAATAAGGTACGATTGGTCTCATACAGTTACATTGTTTGCAAGAAAGCGCTGGTTTAGAGAGCAACAGCACTTCCTGAAAGGATTAGATAAAAGATCGAGTTGGTTTAGAGACGCTTTGTTATGGATTGATAAAACGGCCTTGACGTATTTTTTAATACTTTGTTAAGATTGCCGACAACATATATAAGGAATATTGGCGATTCAGCCAAATTTGGAGGCGGGAAGGTTGGGGAGGGGCAAAAAAAATAGCTTTGGTACGGTTAGTCCCCTAAGTAGTCAAGCTGTGGTTAGCTTTGTTGGTCGAGTAGAAGAGTTGTAGGATTTTTTCCTTCGTAGAAGTTATGGTTCTAAAACCTAGTTTTAACCATTATGGGTTGATCCATAGTGTGCCGCACTGTTTTTTCTGATTGAAACCAAGAAGAAAGAGTTCCTCCTGATCCAACATAGAGATTCTTATCTTCGTTATAGGAATCTTCTATCATGATATAAGAGCCAGAAAAGAGACCATTCTAAATCCGACTTTGGTAGGTATACAATTCATAATAACGCCCTTGTTTTTCGATCAGGCTGTCGTGGGTGCCGCGTTCAACAATATGGCCTTGCTCTACCACTAAAATTTGGTGCGCTTGGCGGATGGTACTGAGGCGGTGAGCAATGACAAAGGTGGTGCGGTTTTCCATGAGCGTGTCTAGGCTTTTTTGGATAAGCACTTCGCTTTCGGTATCCAAGTTAGAAGTGGCTTCGTCTAGAATAATAATTTTTGGATCTGCCAAGAGAGCACGAGCAATAGAAATGCGTTGTTTTTGCCCTCCCGAAAGCTTGACCCCGCGCTCGCCAATAACGGTTTCGAGCCCATCGTCAAAACGGTCGGTAAATTCATTGACGTAAGCATTTTTAACAGCGGCGAGCAAGTCGGCTTCGCTGGCGTCAGGGCGTGGAAAAAGGATGTTTTCGCGGATAGTACCTTCAAATAGAAAATCGTCTTGCAAGACGACACCCAAGTGTTGGCGGTAGCTGCGCAAATCAACTTTAGCTAAGTCTTTGCCGTCGATGCTGACTAGCCCTGCTTGGGGCATCAAAAAGGACGCGGCCAAACTCGCAATGGTAGATTTGCCTGAGCCCGAGGAGCCCACCAAGGCCGTTACCGAACCCGCAGGCGCTTCAAAACTCACGCCATGCAGCACTTCTTTTTCTTCTTCGTAAGCAAAATGAACATTCTCAAAAACAATATTTCCTTGAATCGCAGGAGTATTCAAGGTGCGTACAACAGGATCGTTTTCTTCGTCCATTTGCATAATTTCTTCGGTGCGGTCCAAGCCCGCCAAAGCCTCCGTCAACTGGCTGCCAATGTTACTCATTTGTACAATAGGAGAAATCATCAAGCCCAAATACAAGGTAAACGACAAGAAATCGCCAAAGGTCATTTGCTCTTGAATCATTAAATAACCACCAATGCCCATAATACCCGCACTCGCCAGACCCAGCAAAAAGGTAGAGGAGCTAGTGACAAAGGCGGTAGAAGTCATACTTTTTTTTATGTTCTGATACAACTCTTCTACCCCTTCTTCAAAAATCTTATTTTCTTGCTCCTCGGCATTGAATCCTTTGATGACGCGAACGCCATTGAGGGTTTCGACCAAGCGCCCTGTCACCGCCGCACTGATTTTGCCCCGCACCCTAAAAATAGGACGGATATAAGCAAAGGCTTTGAGGGAAATAAAGGCAAATACGCCTACAGGAATCAATACAAAGGCAGTCATAGTCGCATTGATGTTCAACAGGAGAAAGAAAGCAATGACCGCTGTAAAGCTACCACCTACCAACTGTACCAAGCCCGTACCCACCAAGTTGCGTACACCTTCAACATCCCGCATGATGCGAGACACTAGCGCGCCCGATTTTGTGTTGTCAAAAAAGCGAATGGGCAACGACAGCACTTTCTTTTGCACGCGTACCCGAAACTTAGCAATCAAATGTTGCGCCTCGACGCTCAAAATACGTGTCAGTAAAAAAGAGGTAATGGCTTGTACCGTTACTGCTGCCACAATGTAAAATAACAACCACTGCAAAGCGCTGGTGTCTTTAGTAGGAATAATATCATCGACCAGCGATTTGCTCGCCCAAGGCAGTACCAAACTCGCCAAACGACTAATGACAATCAACACTAAGCCAATACCAATCGTGTTGCGACGTGGCCATACAATAGTCGCCAGTGCCCAGCGTAAACTTACATTCTTACGATCACTCATGTTTTATTTTTACAATTGAAGGATGCCCTTATAAGGGCGCCTTGCTCCAATTATTCTTTGCGAATAAAGCGCCCGATTTTGGCGGCGCGTTGGGCGGGAATCCAAGCAGCTGCGGTACCAATGCCCAAGACAGTGGCAATAATTAAGACAAAATCACTGCCTCGCATTTCTACAGGATAAGCATCAATAATAAATTCTCCTGATCCGCTTAGGCGCACCAAGCCATATTCTTGTTGTAATAGGCACAACACCACGGCTAAAAAACAGCCTAGACACAACCCAATAAACGACAGCAAAAAGCCCTCGGCCAAGAAAATTTGGCGGATGAGTTGGTTGGTGCCGCCCAAGGATTTGAGCGTGGCAATGTCCTTTTTCTTATCCAATACAAGCATCCATAAGGCACCCACCATATTAAAGGCGACAAGCACTAAGGTAAAGGCAAAAATGAGATAGGCCACGTATTTTTCCAGCTGGGTAATGTTGTACAACGCCTCATCTTGTTGATAGCGATTTTTGACAATAAAATCAGGGCCCATTAGATCCTTGATGGCTACTAGGATTTGTTTGGTTGATACATCGGGAGTGAGGCGCAATTCTAAGGCCGAGATTTCTCCTTTCTTATAGGAGGTTAAATCTTGTACAAAAGGGAGGTTGGTAATGGTGTAATTATCGTACTCTGACTGTTGGATGGCATAGATAGCAGCAGGGTAAATTTGGCGTTTTTTGAAGGGTTTTTTGGTGAGGTTCATAGAGGCGCGGCCTGTGCGCTTGGGCATATAAACCGTCATGGGTTTATTAAAAACCTGCCCCACACTAATTTGTAAGGTATATTCCAACGCGGCACCTATAACAGCATAATTGGTTTGCGTCCCCTCGTCGTATACTCGATACTGTTGGTCCCCCTTCAAACAAGTATCAATGGCAGTTACAGCTTGATAATACTCATCTACGCCCTTAATGTGGCCAATATTCTGCACGCCTTCGTATTCAAACAGGGCAATCTCTTCCAAGGTTTTGGAAACGGCTTGCACCCCCTCCAAGCCCTTTAGGCGATAGAGTAGGCTGTCGCTGGGGACAAATACTTTGCCCTTGGCCACCGTAATTTGGACATCGGGCTTAAAACTGCCAATGAGGCCACTCAAAAAGCCTTCAAAACCGTTGAAGACCGATAAAATAACAATTAGCGCCATGCTACCGATCGCAATACCGAGTACCGCAATGCCCGAAATAATATTAATGGCATTGGTCGATTTTTTAGAAAAAATATAACGGCGGGCGAATTTAAACGGTAGGTTCATGGCGTGTTCGTTGGCAGTTCCAAAAACTATTCTTCCTCTTCTCCATTGTTGGTAGGAGGAGTGTCATTTTCTGGTGGCTGCTGTGCTGCTGATTTCTTTTTAGCGTCCATCGCTTCTTTCATAGAGCGATGCTGGGTATTTTGCTGCGAATTGATGCGGGTAAACAAGCTGTCGATGTGTTCGACCTCATCCAAGGTATCGTCAATGAAAAATTTGAGGATAGGGATGCGGCGGACTTGTTTGCGGATGCGCTTGCCCAATTGCCCACGAAGGTAAGCAAGGTTTTCCCAAAGTTCCTTAATGACTTCTTGTTTATAAGGTACGTTGTAGACACTGACGTAAATATAGGCAATGCCCAGATCCGAGCTCATGCGTACGTTGGTAACGGTCACCAACGGTTCGACACCGTAAATAAAAGCGCCTTCTGTTTGCAAAATCGTGCTAAATTCTTGTTGTATAAGGTTGCCTACTTGGCGTTGTTTTTTTGTCTGTTCCAATGGTATTGCTAGTTATGGCACAACCGATCAACTTTGTTCATCCGTTGTAACTTCTAAAAATAATTTCCAAAAATAACTTAAAAAACTAGAAAAAGGGTAGTTTTTCTTTTTCTGTTCTCGTCTTTGTTTAAAAGAGCCTCTTTAATCAGAACCATTTAGGGCAAAAATGGTTGTTCAGTCTGCAAACGACCTACTCTATGACCTCCTCTACGCCTTCTTTTTCTTGGTTTTCTTGGCTGGCTCCCCTTCCCATCGCTTTTTTTTGTTGGTGGCTGTGGTGGTGGGAGTTGGTGCAGGTCGTGCCTAGTGGGGCAATGGCTTGGGCTCGTTACGATTGGCAAAGCATTTATCCTATCATTGTGCTCATTGTAGGGGTCTTCCTATGGCCTTTGCACCGTGCTTTTGGAATGCCGTGGCCTTGGGTTTTTTTATATGGAGTCTTGTTATCAGTGGTGAGTGCTACCGCCTACTGGCGGGTGCGGTCTATTTTTCAGGAGTTGTACCTAGAAGGGTTGCTGTCGAGTGACCACAGTTTGGTGGCTTGGAGTATTTGGAAACTGCTGGCGTTGGCCTTCGTGTTGGCGCTGTTTTATTTCTTGCCCCTCTGGCATTACCATACGACGACGGATGGAATGCATATTCTCACCTTACTAGAAGTCTTTATTTTGGTTATTCCCTGTAGTTTGATTACGTTAGAATGTTTCCCGATGGGGAGCACTGAAATTTCGTTTATGAATGCCGTGCGGTTGGGCTATCCTGTTTTTTGGACAACCATTGGATTGGGCTATTTATCTAGGGGGATTGCCGAGGAATGGCTTTAAGCTTGCTCTATAAAGAGTTTGAGGACGTTTGTTCCCTCTACTTCGTTATAGGCATCTTGTTCCAAGAGTCGGTGAAACAATTTCCGCTCTTTCTTCCCTGCTTTGGTATGGAAGCGTATCGGGTCGGCATCCAAATCTCTATAACCCATTTGCCAACTGGGAAAGATGCGCGTTTCAATAGGAACATGATAGAGTAGGGTAGAACGTGTATGGCGGGGGTCTTGGGTTATGCGTTTATACAAAGACATAATGGTCTCTTTTTCGCCCTCTAATATTGAAGAAAGCGATTGTCTGAATACAACAAAATACCTGTAATGTCATTGACAGCGTTGTTTCTGCGGCTATCTTTTAAAATGGCCTTCAACTCTGCTGTACCACAAGTAGCATTTTTGACACTTGCGTAGACTAAATTGTATAAACGAGACATATAGGAATAGAAATTCAGCCTGGGGATCGTTAGGTAATGGCGACTCTATTTATTAAGAATGGGTTCTTGTAAATAAGCGTCTAGGACAAAGGCATTTTGCTTAGGTGGTAATGAGGGTAGCCATTGAAGATACTACCGCTAACGGGTAAAAATAAATAGTAGAAGATGTATTTTTCTACGGCATTAAGCTATGAGCAGAGGCAGACTTTAGGCTAATTCAAAAAACAATTTTAAGATATGCATTCCTTCGATGTCTTTGTAAGCATCCTCTTCTAGTAATTTGTGAAACAAGTCGTGCTCGTCTTTCCCTGCTTGTGTCAAAAAGTTAATTTCGTTGTCTAAGTCCTTAAACCCCATTTGCCAACTAGGAAAAACGCGGTGAGGGATCGGCACATGATAAAGAATGGTACACTGTTTATGACGCTCATCTTTCTCAATACGCTGATACAGCTCCATAATCGTTGCTTTGTCTCCTTCTAAATATTGAAGGAAACGGTTGTCAGCGTGTAACAAAACACCCGTGATGGCTATTTTGAGATTGTTTTTGCGACTGATGGCCAAGATGTCTTCAATATCTTGATTATCATTTCTGGCTGGTCTAGTACTTACATAAACTAGATTATACAAAGCGGACATAAGGCACCTAAATTATAGTAAGGACAGTGATAAGTCATCAGATAGAAGGAAGCCAAGCTTATCCTCTACATGAAAGTACGAAACCAAGGTAAGAGGAAAAACACAATTATTGCAAGAAACTGCAAATAGTTTTAGCGTGCCAAAGGTAAGATAAGGTCTATGCCATCTCAAAAAACAACTTCAAGATCCGTAAACCTTCTACTTCACTGTAATCTGTATTTTCAATTAATTGACTGAAAATTTCTTGATCCGAGCTACTTGCTTTGGTATGAAAGTCCAGTTGCTGATCCAAGTTTTTGTAGCCCATTTGCCAACTGGGGAAAATTCGCTCGTCAATCGGAGAGTAGTAGCGCAGGTTAACTCCACCGTGGCGTTTGTCTTGTTTGATGCGTTCAAATAGCTCCATAATTTCATCCTTGTCGCCTTCCAAATATTGGAGAAAACGATTTTTTGAATGAATCAAAATACCCGTGATATCTTTTCCAGGGTTATTTTTACGGCAGGAGGCGAGGATGTTCTGAATTTCTTGCTCATCGCAATGGGGGCGTCTGCTACTGGTGTAGACTAGTTTATACAAAGAAGACATAACTATAAATTTTAAAGGTTAATAGCTAGGGTGATAGCTTATTAAAATAACAGAACACACAAAGGTCGATTATAGTTGTTAATAACTGCTAGTTTATTAACAACGGGCTATGTGTTCTTAGGAATCCTCTAAGATAAGAAAAATTTACAGTCGTTCAATTTATTGTAGTAATAAATGGAATAGTTTTTTAGAGAACAGGCTGTTCTAAAATGTTGTCCATTAAATGAATAGATAGTTATTTGTTATAATTTACCTAGAGAAATGAAAAGTAGAAGGACAGAATTTAATAGAGACTTAATCTAATAGTGTCAATCACTTGAACTACAAGGCGCATCTTTGTAGTGCCCTATATATCTATGTAGCTATCTTATTGGTTCATCTACTTATCACAACGATTATTATGCGCTCTTATCACCTCTTCCCACTGCTGCTACTATTATCCGCTTGCTCTACTATTGCTCCTTCTAACACAGCAAAAAGTCCAACGACAACAGTTTTTGAGGAAGCGTATTATCAAGACTTAGAAAAGAACATTGTTCGCTTACACCATTTATTACAGGGCACGTTCACCGCACACACGGGTAGCAAAAGCGCCGAATTGACCTCTTGGACGGTCTCCGAAGGGGATAGCGTGGTGTTGTACAGCGTTCCCTTAGGAGAGCCGAGCAAAAATGGCTATTGGATTTATAGTTATGAATTTATGACCTCCTTGCCCGATGCGCCTATTTATACGTCCATCAAACGCTTGCAACAAATTAACCGCGATACCGTCGATGTCTATTACTACACTAGTAAAAAACCTCTTCATATATGTCTGCTGGATTTGTTGGATGTACGTCGGCTCAATGCCAAAATTGACTGGGAACAATTAGAACAGCAGGAAAAACGGGTGCGCTATGCTCGCCAATCGTCGTCTCATTTTATCGGTACTTCCTTGGTCTACGAAGACCCTGACCGCCATTGTTGGCGCCAAAACACCTACGATTTATCGCCTAATTTTTATCAGGTCAAGACTACTTTTTACGACAAAGACCAGCACACCCCATTAGACATTAAAAAACGCCCCAATTTATTAGTCCGTCGCGCCATCGAATCTAAGGTATTGCATAAGCTCGCCACCGAAGGCTAACCGCCTACGCGCTTGGTTTGGCTGTAGCCCATTTCTTTGAGTAAAGTGACTGCTTTGTCTACCCAATTGCCTTGCAAAATAACTTCGCCGTCTTTGGTGCTGCCGCCAACGCCACACTTAGATTTAAGTATTTTGCCTAAGTCTTTAAGGTCGTCCTCTTGCCCCACAAATCCCGTTATCAAGGTCACTTCTTTGCCCTTGCGTTGTTTGCGGTCGCGCTGCACGCGTAATTTTTGTTGCTGCACAGGAAGCGTGTCCACGGCATCGTCGTCTCCGTCGTCCAAGTAGCTGTCGGGATCGGTGGAATAGAAGGTTCTTTTGTTGTTTTTCTTCGCCATAATTAGAAGGTTGTCAGTAAAGGTACAATAGGAATGCTTGCTAAAAAGATTATTTTCCGTAATGCGAATTACAAGAGTTCCAAAGAGTGCATAATGCGCTCTATGGTCTCGTTATATTGTTGAATAGCGCCTAAAGAGCCCCAAAAGTAAAGAACATAGGTGCGTTGACTGTTCGGCTCTATGCCTACAAATCGCAAGACAATTTCTCTAGGAGATTGTTTCCAAGTAGAAATACTTTGCTCAAAAGAAAGCTGTTCTAAGGAAATAGTGGACGTAGAAGGGTCGGCACTTATATATTCATACCCCCAAACAGGTTGCTGTAGCCAAGCTGGATCGGTACTTTCGCCCACCACCAGTAACATACTCAATGCGCCCTCAGGAGAGCTGTTGACCGCGCTGCCCAAGCAATCGCAATTCTTTTGATGGGTGTGTCCCCCAACATACCACGCTTGTGGCAAATCGTAAGCCACCCCCAAAGAGGCTTGCTGAATGGTATTCCAATTTTGCGTATTTCCTTGATTTAGGCCCAGCCAAAAAAAGAGAAGAACAAAAAGAGGCTTCATATGCGCGGTTTTTAGTACATTTAGACCAATATTAAGAACCTGACTAAGGTACAAAAAAAATGGTGTTTTAGTTATTTAAACAACTTCTACCGCCTCTCGTTCAACTATTACCAGTATGAAAAAAGAAACGGCTACCGATCACTACGAACAAGCTTTGCAGCAACTCCAAGCTATTTTGAAAGAAATGGAGCAGGGCGACCGCAACATGGACGCGCTTTTGACGCAAGTCCAACAAGCCAATGCACTTGTCGAACAATGCAAAAATCGTCTTAGAGGCATCGAAAAAGACGTGCGAAGTATTTTATAAGTTATTTAACTAAAAATTTAGTTTAAAAAGGCTATCTTTGATCCTAGCTAAGAATAGGAGGGTGGCTGTTAATCGTATAATAAGGTGATGCCAACAACAACTTTCGAGCAATATTTAAGGGAAACCAGCGCGTGCAGAGCGTTGTTTTTGAAAAAAAATAAGGATTACGGCACCGCTTGGCGGATTTTGCGCCCGACTTCCCTGACGGATCAACTGTTTATCAAGGCCAAACGCATCCGCAGCATTGAGACGAAGCAGGAAATGAAAATCCAAGAGGGAGTACGTAGCGAATATGTGGGCTTAGTGAATTATTGCCTGATGGCATTGATTCAGTTGGAGCTGGGCGACGGGGCTCCCTTGGAGTTGGATACGCCTACGTTGACGAAGCTTTATGATAAGCACCACCAAGCGACCTTTGAATTGATGAAGGCCAAAAATCACGACTATGGAGAGGCTTGGCGCGACATGCGCATCAGCTCGCTCACGGATTTGATTTTGATGAAGCTGCTCCGCGTCAAGCAAATAGAAGACAACCAAGGCCAAACATTGGTGTCGGAAGGCTTAGATGCCAATTACCAAGACATTATTAATTACGCTGTTTTTGCTTTGATCAAATTGACAGAAGCAGAAACCACTACCAATAACGAATAAGTTCCCGCTAAAAACTACATAAAACATGACTGTATACACGTTATTCCTCTACATTGGCATCGTTGCCATCGCCCTAACAGGGGTACTGGCTTTAGGCCCTGCTAAGATTAAAAAACATCCTGTTACCCACCCTGTGGTATGGTTTGTACAATATTTCCTAGGTTCCTTATTGATTTTCTCGGGCTTGGTCAAGGGGGTCGATCCCTTGGGCACGGCTTATAAAATGAAGGATTATTTTACCGAATTTGATGTACAGGGCTTGCCCTTTATGGATACCATGCAGGAATTGGCCTTGCCTTTTACCTTGGTTATGCTGGTGTTGGAATTGGCCTTGGGGGTCTTCTTAATTTTAGGAGTTGGCCAAAAGAAAACGACTTGGACTACACTGCTGATTATGTTGTTTTTTACGCTGCTCACAGGATTCAACTACTTAACGGGCTATACTTCCAAAGGCGACCAAGTAGCCATTATTGCCTACGACCAGTGGGAGGCCTTCAGCGAAAGCAATATCCGCATTACCGATTGTGGTTGTTTTGGCGATTTTATGAAATTGACACCAACAGAGACTTTTATCAAGGATATTATTCTTACCATCTTGGGTATTATTTTGGTGCTGAATACGCGAAAGCTCAAAGAATTATTACCGATAGATAAAAAAGTTCTTGGCTTGAATGTTCGGACTTGGGTAGGCGCACTGGTATTGGGTGTTTCCACTTGGTTTTGCTTCCAAAACTTCTATTTGGACAAACCTTATGTCGATTTTCGCCCCTTTGCAGAAGGCTTAGACTTGCGTACTGCCAAGGAAGAATGTATGGCGAATGCGCCTGAGGTGGAGACTATTTTTGTCTATAAGAACAAAGAAACAGGCGAGGAGAAGGAAATTAACTCTAAGGACTTGGCCAAATCTCCTTATTTGTGGGAAACCAAAGATGCCGCAGGCGAAAATGTCTGGGAAAGCCAATCGGACAAACGCCGAAGCAAAACGATCAAGAAAGGCTGTGATTCGCAGATTCAGTATTTTGACTTTCCAGAGGTCTTAGACAATCCCAATTATAACTTCTTAGTAGTAGGCGGCGATTTAGACAAAGCCGATAAAGCCGCTTTCAAGAAGATTTCCTACATCGCGAAGGAGGCCGAAAAAGACGGCTACAAGACCAAAGCCTTGTATTATTACATTGGCAAACAAAGCATTGACGAGTTCCGCCAAGAAATCGAAGGGGCTTACGAATTTGCTACTGCTGACGACAAATTGCTAAAAACCATCGTCCGCGCCAATCCAGGTTTGTTGTTGCTCAAAGATGGCAAAGTCATCAAGAAATGGCACCACCGAAAAATTCCAAACTACGCGGACATCAAAAACCGCTACATAGATTAAGCAACAGGATTATTTGCTACAAAAAAGCCCTCTCGAATACTATTCGGGAGGGCTTTTTAGATTGTACGAATGGAAAACAGCTTGCTTTTTATTCCTCCTCAAGCAGCGATGGAATCGGTATTGCTGGTAAGTGTTTTTGGAGGAAATCTAGTATTTGCTGAACGATTTGTGCTATGGTTGCCGTGCGTTTGGCGGGGTTGATTAGGTTGAAGGTGGCATCTTCAGAGAAATTTTTAAGAGATAATTTTTCTCCATTTTCTAGGGTTATCCAATTCCACCAACAGTGGTCTGTTGCTTCTAACTCTTTTTCCTTAGTTAATTGCTCTAGCAGCTCATAGAATGGATGTGTTCTTGGATCACGAGGTTTGCTAATGCCCCACCATAGCGCATGTCCACTGTCATGAATAATCTCAAACTCAAAATAGGAAGATAGAGAAATTGTTAAGCCGCATTGTTCTTTTTGAGTATTTTGGAAAGAGTCGGTGATAGCGCTGATCGCATCTTCTAGATTATCCGTTTTAGTAAAGCTACAATGCCTCTTCTCAAAAGCCTCCCCTAACTCCGTCCAAAACTCGTGTAAGGTATGCCATTTGACGTGATTAAAATTATCTATTAATGATTTAGCCGCGTTCATTGTTTCGTCGTTCTTACCAATGGCTTCTTGGATCGCTTTTCTTTCTTGTACCGAGGCTTCTTCGTGGGTCATTTTTTTTAATAATTTGAGGTATTGTAGAATAGATTCTCTTAAAAAAGGCTTTTGGACAACAAGAGGCAGTAGTGTTTCCAACCAAGGTAGTATCTGTTCTTTGTAGGAAATAAGCGTTACTTTTCCTTAGGCTGGAATAGCTGGCGTGCTTCTCCTGTTTCGAGGTTTGGGGCCTTGTAGACTAGCTCGTAGAGGGGGCATGACCATCCAAGGTCAAGTAGTAGAGATAGATGTTTTGGTCAGGAATTCTTTCTGTGTTCAATGCATATTCATAATAGCGGTAGAGTTGTCCTCCTGCCTCGGTAATGCTATCGCCTGCATTGATTTTATTCTCTATAATAACGGCCTTTTTACTTTTTTTGTCAAGCAGTAGAATATCAATGTTTTTATACTCGCTCTTGTTCCAAGCTTCGGGATAAACCACCACTTGAGATTCGTCCAATATTATTTTACTAGCAGGAGTACCCTCGCCCAACACTTCGTTGAGCAAGGCTATAAATTGCTCAAGAAAAGCAACGCCCAGTTCATGCGACCCGTGAGGATCTAACAGTGCGGCAATAAAACGCGAGTGCAGCCGTCGTTCGTCGTGCTCTTTGTGCAGCACCGAAAAAATATTAAATTGTTCCTCTTGTGCGCGCTTAAAGTCGTATTCTTTCTGAATTAGCGCTAGCTCTTTTAGAAGGTAAGTGAGGTTAGACATGGATAGCGTATAAGTAGACCATTAAATAATAATGGATTAAATTAATAAAAAATAGTATAAAGTATCCAATCGGCAGCCTTCTTTTGATTCTACCGAGCGCAACGATCCCTAAAACGTCCAAACAATCCGCAATTTTCCGTTGTTATTATAGTAAAGTCTAACTATTCATCTCTATAAAAACAACACCTATGCGTTCTTTCATCAAAACCAGCCTTCTACAAAAAGGAGGAAGAATTTTACTGGGTAGCTTTATGGTCGCTGTGGCGATTGGGCACCTCACCAACAAACGAAAAGAATTTCAGGCGCAAGTACCTGACTCCTTACCCGCCGATAAAGATGTGGTTGTGTTGGGGTCGGGCTTGGCCGAATTGTCGTTGGGCTTAAGTATGTTGTTTTGGAAGAGCGAGCGCGTCGGGTGGGCGCCGCCTTGGCCTTGTTTTACGCCGCTATTTTTCCAGGAAACATCGCACAATACATTCACCAGCGCGATGCCTTCGGCTTAGATACGGACGAAAAACGCTTTGCCCGTTTGTTCTTTCAACCAGTATTGATTGCGTGGGCGTTGTGGTCTACGGGTGCAGGGCGTGCTTTATTAGAAAAACAACACACGACAGCACCCAAAGAAGACCAGTAAAGCCCAATAGCTCTACTAATCTCTATATTTATTATCATAACAAAAAGGTACTAAACCTTTAACAGCGTAGCGGCTTCTTGGTCGTTCCAGTGTTGGGCAACTTGATAAGGCAAAATGCCTTCTGGAAAGGCATCGCCTCTTTCTTTTGTACTGGCAGCGGCTTTGTCGGCTCCTTTGTATAGTAATAACTGGGCAATTTTAGGTAGGACCACCCATATCGGCAAAGTAGTGCAAGGGTGTCCAGCCGTAATGATCGGGCACATTGATCTCCGCGTCAGGGTTAAAGTCAACAAATGCCTCTAAGCCATCTAAGCGACCGCTGGCAGCGGCTTTGTGCAGGCAAGTAATGCCTTTAAATTCTCCATTGTTTTCTACCGCGTCAAAGGTAGCACCTTGCTGGTGCAGGGCACGAATGACCTTGGCTTCGCCTGCACTGCACGCCATCCACATAGCTGTGTGTCCCACTACATTAGTCGTCTGTACATCAACGCCCGCTTGTAAGAGATCGTTGATGGTCGCTACTGCTTTGATGTACCCCAAATGTTGACGAGGTCCCCACGCTTGCATCACATAAAGGTATTGATCTTCTAAAGAAAGCAGCTCGCCCAAGGGTTGCGTAGGCTCCGTTTTGATCCGAAAGGCTCCTTTTACAATTTCATAAGTAGTCTTTTTGCCCTCCAATTCTTGTACACCTGTCCAGTGGTTGACTCTAGTTTGTAAGAGGCGGCGAGTAGCTTTTAGCAAGGCTGTTTCTTTATTTTTGTCAACGACCGCAATATTGGCACCTGCGGCTAACAACAGTTGAACGGCCTGCGGCTCGCCTTCGGTAGCTGCGGCTAGGAGTGGGGTGGCCTCGTAGCTATCTAGGGCTTCTAAGTTGGCCCCTGCGTCGAGCAGTATTTTGATAACATCGGGACAGCCCGTGGCGGCGGCGACGTGTAGTGCCGTTCCGCCCTTGCTAGTGGTGGCATCAACCGCTGCGCCTGCTTTCAATAAGTGCTGACAAATAAGCGCGCTGCAACTACTCGCTGCTAAATGCAAGGGATAAAGCGATTGCTGGTCGGCTATATTGGGATTCGCTCCAGCGTCTAATAAAAGGTCTACAATGGCTTGGTGTCCGCCTGCGGCGGCACAATGCAACGCTCCAGAGTTAGGCCCCATCGCATCAGGGCTTGCCCCTTGTTGTAGGGCTTCTTGTACTTGTTCGAGGGCACCTTGCTCGGCAGCCACCACTATTTTTTCGGTTAGATCAATCATAACAATAAAAAGAGAATGGAGTTAGTAGACGTTATTAGGAAGCACTAAAAAAGCACTTAAAATTTCTTCTTGACTTTTAGATAAGGTTTGCTTTCGAAAATTGGATCGTCGGCGTATTTATGCTCATAAGCTTGCCAATCAAAACTACCGTCTTGTACGTGGTAAGCGACGCGTTTGGCAAAGGAATCGGCGTTTTGGTTAAGGCGGTCTACTTCTATTAAATAATAATAGAACAGCGGCATTTGTAAGGTATGTAAGTCGTGCTCTTGAATTTCTTTTTGCAGTAATGCCGCGTCGCCTGCTGCTAAAGCGGTTTCAGCAGCAGCTTTGGCCGCCTCCAGTTTAGGCGCTAAAAAAGCGTCGTTATTAATATCCACCACCACACGGCCAGCGATAGCGTCAGCGACTTCCTGCTCTGATTTATTAGAATTACTGCCATGTAAATGAAAGTAAGCAAAACGCTCGCGGGTACCGTACAAACCGAGGCACAAATCCATATAATCCGTGAATAGAAACGGCGCGGCCTCTCTGAATTGCACGCCGTGGTCATCGCCTCGATACACCATCGGGTTGCCTTCGGCGGTCACATCGAGCGCTACCATGTGGTACTCCGAAGAGCTGTCAAAAATTTTCAGATCACTGCCAACACCCAAGCAGTAGGCTTCGTCCTCCCATTTTTCAAACAAGACAGTTTTTAGCGGTAAAATTTGAAAAGAACCTTTGTGATTGTCTCGATAATCTAGGTTCCACACGTTGAGGTCGGCACTTCTCCCAGTATTGTTATAAGGCGTTCTGTAATCCCACAAAATACGCAACTCTCCAAAAATGCTGTAAAACTCCTTCACTGCTGCAGGAATTTTTCGCTTCAATTTTTTCTCATACTTTTCAAAATCGGTTGCTGTGAGCGGAACGCCCAAGCGAATATAAGTAAAAGAGATATTGGTGGTAGCGAACAAGTCGCGCAGCATCGCATACAGCTTCAAATCATAGTCCTTGAAGTACTGAAAATCCTTCTGATAGCTTCGATCTTCCAATTCGCCTTCAAAGAGATATTCGCCCGTGAGCGAAACAGTTAGAAAGTTTTCGGTTTCTCGTCCAACAAGGCTTTTACCCCCTTTGCTTTGTACCGTAGCCCCTAGTTCTTCTAAGGTTCCTTTGACGTATTTTTTCGTTTTTGCTAAGCGAAAATTCTTGCTAAACGGAGTAAGGCTAAAGGTCTGGTCGTTGATTTTGCTAACGTCTAATTGCATAGAAGATAAGGGTGTTTAAAGGAAGGGAATCACCGCTCCACGTAGATTAAAAATAATAGGGTGAATTTAACTGTTTTGCGTTGAATAACCTAATAGTGGTTGTTTTTTGCGTACAACAAGGTTAGATTTATTTAGGCGCTAGCAAATCCCATTTATTGCCATACAAATCCTCCCAAACGGCTACTGTTGCATACGATTCTTCTCTTGGTGCTTCTAAAAAATGCACGCCTCGTTCCTGCATCTGTTCATAGTCCCGCCAAAAATCATTGGTTTGCAAAAACAAAAATACCCGTCCGCCTGCTTGTTCTCCGACACTGGCCAACTCCTTGGGGGTGTTCGCTTTGGCTAATAAGAGCGCCACTCCTGTGTTGTTGGGTGGGGCAATCCGTACCCAGCGTTTCCCCTTACCCAAAGGCGTATCTTCTAACAATTCAAAATTCAGTTGTTGGGTGTAAAAGGCCAAGGCTTCGTCGTAGTCTTTGACCAATAACGTCACGTTGGCCAAGTGTTGTTGGAGTGGTTTCATGTGGTGGAGTATGCGCTTATTGATAGAGAGGAATTAGGTATTTTTTTCTAATAAAGGGATCAATTGCTCCCAATTTAGAGCCTTGGCATAATCTAGAGCTGTTTTTCCATGCTCATTTTTTGCTTGGGTATCAGCACCGAGTTGTAGTAAGGTTTCTACAGAGCTGCGGTTGCCTGCAATGGTTTCGCGGTGTAGGGCAGTATAGCCGCTATCATCTGGTTGGGTGACCTCCTCAGGGTTACTTTTTAAGAACTCTAAGAGTTTTTCCTGCATATTGATGCTCATGGGGTGTTCAATTAGATTTTCGGGGTGTTCCTTTTGCTGGTAAACGATTTCGATGGTATTGGGATCTCCAAAATCTAAGCCCCAAGCGCTGTCGTGGGCATCGCGTTGGGCGGGGTCCATGCTTTTGCGCAGCAGCTGCACGGTAAAGGCTCCGTAAACTTTTCCATTGATTCCGAGAATCCAATCGCTTATTTCTTCTAGGCCAATCTCGGTTTGGTCACCTGCCTGCACATTGGTCAACACATTGGGTTGGTTGAGCACCGTTCCGTAAATTTTTTCGCCATCAAAATAAATGTCTTTCATCCAAAGATGCTCTACATACGGCGTTTTTTGGCCATCCACGCCTTGCGAAAAGGGAACTTTGACGCAAGCCATACTGTGGGCGGGAATGATGCGGCGGTGTTCCCAAGAGAGTTCTCTCCATAAGTATTTGAAACTTGCTCTAGCTTGTTCATAAGCGGCTTCCATTTGGGCATTCTTCTCAGCCATTACAACAGGGCTTTCTACTTCTACCGTATTTTCGGTGCCTGTTTCTTTGTTTTCATTAATAACAAGTTGCTCTTTTCTTCTAAAAAATCTTGTAAAGAATCCCATAAGCAGTTGATTTAGGTGGTTTAGTTAATCGAATAAAGGTAAAAATTATTTTTGAAAGAGGGGACGGCTCTGCTACTAAGAGACTACGTGTTTCTTGGTAGGAGCCGATTTACACGTTTAGGGGGAGGTTTAATTGCAGGGCCTCGGTTATCTTTACAACAGTTGCTTGCAAAAGTTCTTACTAGAAATGATTGAAATCTAGCATAATGTTGTATATTAGAATAGCAAGTGGGGGGCAAGATAATTTTGGTGTTCCATAATAAAGGGCTCAAACAGCAACCCCTCCAATGTCCAAATAGCTACTCTAGCACCCACAGCACTCAAACTACTATAAAATTACCTCACTGCATAAACGAACAACCATGTACGAAAATATATTTGCGCCTATTAGCACGTATAGAAATGGAGACAAAGATTACTTACGCCTAGATCTTCGGGGGCTACGAGAAACAGCTACCAACAAACAACACCACAAGTTAGAAATGGCAGCTGCTCCTATTAGTCAGAATGGAACGACTACCACGTACTATTTTAGTATTACCAAAACAACAGGAGAGTACGAGGACGTACAAGAGTTTCATTTAGAAGGCATTGTTGTTAATGATTTCATTCAGATTGAGGGCTGGTTCCCGTTCCAGATTGAACCCGACCCTAGTTTAACAGAGCCTATTCCCAAGGGAAAAGTCATTATCAAGTTTGAAACAGGGGACGATGGGCAGTACCCTTAATAGAGGTTTTTATAACCCTCTTAACACACTCAGTAGATGACCGTAGCTAGGATATTTGGACTGGTAGGATGGCTGGTAAGCTGGCTAGTTGTTCCCGCATTGACCCAATCGTTGGATAGTTTGCGGCAAAAACTTGCCCAAGCATCTACGGTGGTGCAACAAGCCGAACTTCTAAATCAAATTGCTTGGCTGGCGTATCAGGCAGAAGATAAAACGGCCTTGGAAGCAGGGCGAGAAGCACTCGATTTTGCGCAAGCACAGGGATTAGGGCAGCCGCTCGTCGTCGCGCATTTGCAACTAGGGGAAGTACTTCGAGATGGGAAGGAATTGGAGGGCGCAGCGCAACAATTGCAACAAGCAAAGGCCTTACTGAACAACCATAACTACCCTTTGGAGCACGTTCGTTGGAGCTTGTTTACAGGAAAATTAGCTTATAGCCAACGGAACTACGAAAGCGCACTAATACACTTAGGAAAGGGTTATCAGGCTTGTCCGACTTCTTTGCTTCAATGGAAGCGGGATTTTTTGGTTTATTTGGCGAAAGTTCAGCAGCGTACGGGAAATTGGGAAGCGGCAGAACACTACCTACGCGCACGGTTAGCGTTGAATACGGCAGAAGACAGCATTCTCGCTTTTGATAAACTGGGGACGTTGTATGCACAGCAACAGAATTTTGTCGCCGCTTTGCCTTTTTATGAAAAAAGTTTTGCTTTGGCGCAACAGCAGCAAGATAACCAGCGAGAAAGCCGCGCGGCTTTGAATATAGGCAACATCCACTTGATTGAGGAGCGTTGGGGCAAAGCAGTTGATTACTACATGAAAAGTGGCGCACTCAAAGAAAAGGTAGGCGATGAGGCAGGATTGGCTATTTTGCACAACAACATTGCCGCGATTTATAAGGATCAAGAACGCTACCAAGAAAGCTTGGATTATTATAAAAAGAGCCAAGCGTATTACGAAAGAGTACAAGATTCGGTAGAATTGGCCAAAACTTGGGTGAACATAGCCGTGCTTAATGTTTTACAACAAAATTTTCAGGCGGCGATTGAGTTGCTGCGTGCCGCCCTGCCCATTCTAGACAATGCTCAAGATGCGTCCACCTTGCTTATTGCTCGGCTGAACATGGGTTTCGCTTATAGCAAAGTGGGCAAGTACCAAGTGGCCTTAAATTACTTAGAATTGGCAGAGCAGGAAGCCCAACGGCAAGACGATTGGTATTCAATGACGGCGATTACCAACCTCTATGGCGGTTGTTATTATTACCTTCAAGCGTATGATAAGGCCATTCAATACCACAGAAAAGCCTTGCGATTAGGCGAGGAACTGGAGCTGTTGATGGAGCAGAAAACGGCCTTGTTTGGCTTGTATGAATCAGAGCAACATCGAAAAAATTACAAAGTGGCGTTAGAGTGGTTGAGCGCGTACAACGTGATTGACGACAGTCTAACTACCTTACAGACAGATCGACAACTGGTTGAATTGCAAGAACAATACGAAGCGCAAGAGAAGGAACGGGAAATTGATCGGCTAAATATAGAGAATCAGAATGTGGAGTTGGCCAATGCCCTACAAGCCAGAAAAATTAACCTCTTATTGGTGATCGCTGTTTTTGTTGGGTTGCTTCTGATTTTGTTGAGCCTTTTCTTTTTCTATCGACAGCAGCAACAGAAAATTGTATGGACGCAAGCCCAAGAACTGCACAAAGAAAAAGTTAACCAGCTCATGGACAAACAGGCCTTGACTACCTTGGATGCCGTGCTAGGCGCACAGCAAAAAGAGCGCAAAAGTTTGGCAAAGGAAATTCACGATACACTAGGAAGTTTTTTGGCAACGATCAAATACCAACACGAGGCGGGACAAGCGGCTGACGATCCTGCCCAATACCACATTATGGCAGGGTTAATTGAACAAGCCTGCGACGAGGTGCGCTCGATTGCGCATCAAATGGCTACTGGTGAACGCTTTAATTTTGACTTAATGACGGCGATTGAAGACTTGGTGGAGCGGATTAAAAACACCCAACAATTTGCCATTGAATTCCAATATTTTGGAACAGGGGGAGAGTTGTCTCAAAAAAATGAATTGCTACTCTATCGCATTGTACAAGAGCTATTTTCCAACATACTCAAACACGCGCAAGCCACACAAGCAACCTTGCAAATTAACCAAAGTGAAACCGAATGGACGGTTATTGTGGAGGACAATGGAAGCGGGTTTGATAAGGAACAAGTGGATAACGGGTTGGGGTTAAAGAGTATTAGCGAGCGAGTAGAAGAGCTGCAAGGACAGTGGGAACTAGATACTTCTGTAGGCCGTGGTACAACTGTCGTTTTAACCATTCCTAGCGATTTTGCCTAAGTAATAAAAAAAGACAAGCCATGATTAAGTTACTCTTAGCAGACGATCACCAAATTGTGTTGGATGGCCTAAAATCCTTGTTGAAAGATGTGGCGCACCTCAAAGTGGTCGGTGAGAGTCTAAACGGAGTAGCGGCACTGGGACAAGTGCCCTTGGTACAGCCCGATGTTGTTCTCTTGGATATTGGGATGCCTATTTTGGATGGCATCGAAACGGCGATTCGCTTAAAAAACCAATATCCACACATCAAAATATTAATTTGCACGACCTACAGCGATGCCCACAAAGTAAAAAAGTGTTTACAAGCAGGTGTAGATGGGTATTTACTCAAAGGCTCTGGCCGCGCCACGCTTTTGGATGCCATCGAGCAAGTGATGCAGGGCACTACCTACTACGACGAAAAAATCGTTAAAGTGGTCATGGAAAGTTTTAATAAGAAAAGAAAAGGGCAAAACGTAGAACTCACCAAACGCGAAATTGAAATTGTTCGCCTCATTGCCAAAGGCAAAAGCACCAAAGAAATCGCCGAAGAGTTCTTCCTAAGTCCCCGCACTGTAGAAACACACCGCAAGAATATTTTCTCTAAATTAGGTATTAATAAAGTAGCAGCGTTAATTCGTTATGCGATAGAGCAGGAATTGTTGGATTGATGGGGTAGGGGAAAGCGCTTCCTATTGGTAAGCGTAGTAGGTAACGTTTTTTTTAATCTATTTAAGGTCAAAAATCAAGTGTGCGCTTCAAATCACTGTTTGGCGCAAGCCCCTCCCCCAAAAAAAACACCCTTCCCAAGCCAAAGCCAGAGAAGGGTACTTTTGTTATCGCATCATAAAAAGAGGGCTATCAAACACCTATCTAGACATCAAAACTCACCTCTACTTCAGGCGTGGTAGGAATAGCCGAACAGCTCAAAATATAGCCATTTTTGACCTCATCGTCGCTTAGAGCGAGACAACGTTCCATTTCTACGGCACCGCTGATAACTTTGCAGGTACAGGTCGAGCAAGCACCACTCATACAAGAGTAAGGTGGATCTTCGTCGATGCGCAAGAGACCGTCCAAAATGGACTCGTCGGGCTCCAACGTCAATTCAATTTTTTTGCCACTCATGGTAACTTTTACCTTGGCACCCCCACCACTGCTACTGCCTGCGCTTGGTTTTTTATCTTCTACTACAAACCACTCAATATGAATGTTTTTATCATCGACCCCCAATACTTTTAGGGTATCTTCAGCGGTGCGCATCATGCCCTCTGGGCCGCACATGAAACACTCTACAGGCGTGTTGCCTCGGTGGCTACCATTGAAAACTTCTTTAACGGCCAAGGCATCAATACGGCCTTTTTTGCCCGTCCAGTCCGTTACTTTTTTGGCGAAGAGGCCAAAAACGCCACCTTCTTTGCGCTCTTTGGGTCTTGACAAGGTGTGAAACACCTTTAGTTGTCCTGCAAAACGTTGTTGCAACTGATCCAACTCCCCTTTGAACATCATACTCTCCTCACTGCGGTTGCCGTAGAGCAAGCAAACTTGGCTCTTAGGTTCTTCTTCTAACACAGATTTTAGAATAGACAACATGGGCGTAATGCCTGAGCCTGAGCAAAATAGAAAATAGTCCTTGGCTTGGTTGGCGGATAGGGGCGTAGTGAAATGTCCTTGTGGAGGCATCACTTCAATCTCTTGCCCTGGTTTAATATGGTCGTTGATGTGATTAGAAACTAACCCTTTATAAACGCGTTTAACGGCGATCTTTAAATCTTTGTCCATGCTTGGGCTAGAGCAAATCGAGTACGCTCGGCGCTCCTGTTTGCCTTGAAACATAAATTTCAACGTCAAATATTGACCGTGTTGGTAGGCAAAATTCTCTTGGAGGTCTTGGGGGATATCAAAACTCAAAACGACAGCATTGTCTGTCTCTGTTTCTACGTTTTTCACCTTCAACGAATAAAAATTAGTATCGGCCATCGGTATGGTATAAAAATTAAAAAGTGTTCGATAAAATAGAGTCTAGGACTCCTCAACAGTTTTTCAACAAGGATTCGTCCTCAATGTTGAACATAACGGCTGCAAAATAACGCAAAATCTACTAAACTTGGGTAGAATAAATGCCCTTTTGTGGTGGAAAGGGTTAGTTGTCCTGCAATAACTTCAGCAAGGTCAATTCCAGTTCATTGGAATCAAAAGAACTGGGCGTGTAGGCAAAATTACCTTCTTTGGTAATCAAAAAGAACTTAGGCACCGACACAATGTCGTAGTCTTTGGTAATGGTAGATAGCGTAGGGTCAAAGAATAAATGTCGCCCTTGCAACTGCTTTTCCTCAATAGTGGCGCGCCATTGAGCAGGTGTACGATCCAGTGAAATGTGTAAAAAGACCACTTCGTCCGAGCTAAATTTTGGCTCAAATTGCTGTAGCAATTCTATTTTTTGAATGCAAGGCCGACACCAAGTCGCCCAAAAATCTAAGTACACCACTTTGCCCTTAAATTGCGACAAGCGCACCTCTCTGCCCTCCAAATCTTGCAACATAAAATCAGGGGCAGGCATTCCCGCTGTCATTCGACTTGCTTTTTGAAAGGGGTCCAAGACCAAGCGGTCCAATTCGTAATAGGGGTTTTCTTCTATAAAATCCTCGTAGAGAGGCAAGACCAATTGGGGGTTTTCCTTGCGCAAGGCGGTGGCTAAAAAATGCGCCATCATAAAATACTTGGTGCGGCCTTCCAAGTAGATTTTGCTGTATTCGTACAAATGTTCGTAGACGCTTTTGTTATCCGCAGGTAAGCGACGGCAGCGGTATTGCAACAGGGCAATTAAAAAATCGCGGTAATAACTATTGCCCAGCGCCCCATCCTCTAAGACCAATACACTATCGGCAAAGTTCAAAAAGCTAGGTGCTAAGCGGTGCCGTGCCCCATAAACATCGCCATAAGTCAGCTGGAGCAACCACTTGCTGTAGTCAAATTCTGTTTGAACAAAGATTTGAAATTCAGGGGTGAGGGGTTGCTGCAAGTCGGCGGTAAAGAGGGTGTACAAGGCCTGTTTTTTGCGCCACTGCTCTTCTGTCCAAGCTATAAAATCGAGCGGCACTTGCGTTTGCATACGTTTGTCCAGTTTATCGTGGATGCTGTAGTAGTGGAAGCCTTTGCGATACTGGCGGTAGTTAAAAATATTGGGATCAACAGGGAATTTTTTGCGGTAACGCTGCCAAAAATAGTTGTTGTATTGCCCACGTTGCCCAAAGCGCAATTGCTCGGGAAAGAGCGCGCCATCAAAGGCCACATGCAGCGTGTCGTTGGGCTGCAAGAAGAGTTGACAGCTTTTTTTGCCATAGCGCAAAGTTACAATTTGTGGCACTTCCACCCGACAGGTCAGGCCAAATTGATTGTTTTGGTTGACTTGGGCGCTGATTTCTTCTGTAGTATTATTAATGTAACGTTTATTGATTTCCAACACCACACTACCGACGCTATCGTTGCGCACCGCACCCGTCACCAAGACATTATGCGGCTGTGCCCACAACCCTTGCGCCGTTATCATTACCATAAAAAAGACCAATATACGCATCTGCTTCTTTTTTTGTTCCTTAACAACAAAGCGTTGAAAAGTTTTGTAGTAGGCTGCAAATACTATACAAAAGTTCTGATTTTCAGGTTAAGATCTGTTATAGCAATACTAAGAGCCGTAGAAAGAAAACAAAGAGGATTAGTAGAATGCTTAGTTGTTTTCCAATAACTCCAAGACCGCCTTATTGCCCTGCATCCGCGCATGATCTACAGGAGTCAAGCCCCGCTCATCTTTGTTGGTCGTTGTTGCCCCCGCTTTTAAGAGCTGTTGGACGACCTCAGGCCCTGCAAACGTGCAGGCATAGGTGAGCGCGCTCGCACCATTTAAGTTTTGAGCGTTGACATCGGCGCCCCTTTTTAACAACCAATCAATTTGCTCGGTATGGCGCTTAAAAACGGCTCCCATCAAGGCTGTATTGCCCGAACGGTCTTGCAAATCTATATCGGCGCCGTGCTCTACCAAGTAGCGGGCAGCTTCTAATTGGTCGCTGTAGGTCACTAAAATCAAGGGCGGGTAGCCGCTTTCGCTAAGAGCATTGACTAAGCTGGGATCTTGTTGCACCAATTGATGTAGTAACGTCAAATCGCCCGTTCGGCAGGCGTGGTAAATATCGGACATGGTTGTTGTTTTATCAGTTAAAAAAGCGCGGCACCAGACGTAGAAATCCAGTGCCGCACCTATTGTAGCTATTGGAGTTACCACTGAATGTTTTCAGCCGTATTGCCGTTGTTGAGGTGGCGGCGAACCCCCGCGCCATAGTTGGGATCAACCGCATCAAAAATAGCCAATTGTCGCTGAATGATTTCTTTAGAAACACTTTTTATCGCTACAGCAATGTTCGAAAACAACCGCTCTTTTTCTGCGTGATTGAACAAATGGAACAAATCGGCCGCTTGCTTGTAATCGCCCAACTCATCTTGGTATTCATAACGACCTACATCGCCGTCTATTTTCAAGGGCGGCTCTACAGGAAGGTCGGGTTCAGCTATTGGCCCGCCTTTGCTGTTGGGCTCGTAATAAGCATCGGGATTGCCCGTACCGTTCTCAAAGAAACGCATTTTGCCATCTTTGTGATAATGTTGTACCCCACTGATCGGCTGGTTGGCGGGCAACGCTTCGTAATGCGTGCCTAAGCGGTAGCGGTGGGCATCCGCATAAGCGAACAACCGCGCTTGCAACATTTTGTCGGGTGAAAAACCAATGCCTGGCACTACATTATTGGGCGAGTAAGCGGCATTCTCAATGTATTGGAAATAATTTTCTGGATTCTCATTCAATTCCAACACGCCTACTTCCATCAACGGATAATCACCGTGTGGCCATACTTTAGTCAAGTCAAACGGATTGTAGGGAGTTTTTTCCGCCTCGGCCTCGGGCATAATTTGGACTTTTAACGTCCATTTGGGATAGTTGCCATTTTCAATGGCCGTGAACAAGTCTTCTTGGTATTGCTCTCGGTTGTGTCCAATAATTTTTGCGGCTTCTGCATTGGTATGCGTCAAGTTGCCCTGTTGTGTTTTGAAATGCAATTTCACCCAATAGCGTTCGCCTTTCTTATTCCAAAAAGAGAAGGTATGCGAGCCGTAGCCATTCATGTGCATGGGCGTTTTGGGGATGCCTCGGTCAGACATCAAGATAGTGATTTGGTGGACCGACTCAGGGCGCAAAGACCAAAAATCCCACATGGCCTCTGGCGAACGCATGTGCTTTTTGGGGTGCCTTTTTTGAGAGCGAATGAAGTCGGGAAATAGATAAGGATCGCGAAGAAAGAAAATAGGGGTGTTGTTGCCCACCATGTCCCAGTTGCCTTGCTCCGTAAAGAATTTGAGGGCAAATCCCCGCACATCGCGCTCGGTGTCGGCGGCTCCTTTTTCCCCTGCTACATTGGAAAAACGACTGAGCACTTTTGTTTTTTTACCCACTTCGGAGAATAAATCGGCGCAAGTATATTTACTGATATCTTTGGTAACAGTGAAGGTGCCAAATGCGCCCCAGCCCTTGGCGTGTACCACGCGTTCGGGAATGCGCTCGCGGTTTTGGTGGGCTAGTTTTTCTATTAATTGATGATCTTGTAGTAGAATAGGAACCACGGGTACCTGCTGTTTGCGACAATCGATTGGTCGGCACTTTTGCCCCCGAGGTAGTGGTGATAAATTTCTTTTTTGGATCCATGTGTGGAATATTGTTTTGGATTAGAAATAGTAGGGCGGGGATGTGCTATAGTAATAACAAATGAGCCGTGGTTGTTTAAGAAAAGCCCGCTTTTATAGGATAAGGGGAAATAGAAAATACCTCGAACGTACATTCCTGTAAATAGAATGTACGTTCGAGACACCGTCAAAAAATAAATTGTTGTGCTGTTTAGAGGATAAAGAGCTGTTTAGAACGTGAAATTAAGCGTCATCCGCACAGAAAAAGGCGGCGCATCGCGGTTGTCCAAATACGTCAAGCGCCAAAGGGCATCTACCCGAATAAATTGAAAAATATTCTCAATACCCACACTGGCTTCCGTATAAGGGCCTTGATCAAAGCTCCCATAAAATGGCCCCTCTGTAAACGGTGCTACGCGATCCTTTGAGCGTTTAATTGAACGGTCGTATTCGTTGAGTCGGTTGGCCTCTGCATGGCGATCCTCTAGCGTTCCCCAAGCGGCTCGAACAGCCGTTACGAGACGCCAGTGCAAGTATTTGCGAATAAAGGGAATGCGATCGAGTATAAAGCCGTCCCAGTGGTGTTCTAAGCGGGCATGGATAAATAAATCACTCACAAATTCTAAGTTGTTCATACTATTGAACGACGATTTGTTGTAGAAATAAGCCTCGTTGCCAGGGTGGGTTTCGAGCAATAGATAGGGGAGGGGTTCCTTGCTAAAGACCTTTCCGCCTTCAATATCGTATTCCAACCACCCAATTGGGCTGATGAAAAACCAGTGCTGGATGCGCAACCGTACACGGTGGTAATCGTATTGAGAATGGAGAATACCGCTTACCCCAAGGGTATACGTTAGACTGACAATCGGGAACCGCGAGCCTAAGCTCACATCCGTGAAAGGCCCCGATAACTTGCGCTCCTTGTAGGCAAAACGCGTGGTCAACATCGCTTCTGTTGTCCGAACTTGACTGACCGTGTCGTAGCCATCGGGAGAATTGTTTTGGCGCAAGAACTTGAAATTGAGGCCGCCAAATCTAGTGGCTTCAAAGCCCACGGGCTCTATGCGGTGGTGCAAAATGGCTAGACGGTTGGAAAAGCCGCGTTTCCAAGAGTGGTGAAACCACACCTTCCCCTCTTGCACGTACATCATTTTTTGAGGAATGGGGCGGCGGAGCCACCCTGCAAACAAACTCTGCGTACGGCGCTCTTCCGAGCTTCTATTTTCAAAGGTAACGTCGTTGATAAAGGACGCGCCAATGGCCGAGCGGCGGTAACGATTAAACACGTATTGCATATCGCCGCCGTATTTCCAACGCTTATCTTTGATGCCATAACCTGCATAACCATAGATCTGGAATTTTTTGCTCAAACTATTACTGGTACCCAATCCCAAGCTCATTCGGAAGCCCTCTACATCATTCCAAGTCATAAGGTTGGAGTAGGGGCCAATTTTGATCGGGCCGATATCTTTATAACCTGTTACGACAATTTCGGCAATGTCTGCTACCGTCTTGAAGAGGGGAATGTTTTGAACACTGTCTACCATTGTATAGACGCCTGCTTCGTTCTCAGATAATTTTTCATGGCGATTTTCTCGCCAAAAGGTATCGGCTTTAGCCAGTTCGTCGTAGCGAACATCTTCAGGGTCTTTCTCTATATACGTTTCTTTGAGTTCGGGTTTATCAATGACAAAGCCTTTGTAGGAAACGGTCTTTCGACCAATGATGCCTAAGCCGCGTTCTTTTTTGGTAGTGGCAAAGTCGATGACGGTCTTTTGCTTGCTAGGCAACCAATACTTTTGCTCATACGCATCGTACTCTTGAAAAATAATAATCCGATTAACTAAGTTGACATTGGCTTGGGGATTCATCCGCATATTAACAAGCAGTAGGGCATATTCATCCATCGCCACCCAAAAATCTCCATAAAAAGTATAGCCTGCCTTGTCTTTGGGCTTGAACTTGAGTTTATAACTCCAACGCCCTTTAATCTGGGTGCTGTCCATAATGTAGTATTCATAAAAAGTCAATCCTGCATCCGAAAAGGGACTGATAAATTCTTTACCCAACAAATGGATGTTATTATTGTAAATATTATACTCTTCGTTCATGCTCCCAATAAAATCGACTACCGTCTGGTTCTTAACGCCTGATACCCGTTGAGCTTTGAGTAGTTCTTTTTTGGGACTGCCTTGCACATAATACACGTCAAAGAAACGTTCGGCTACATAAGCGGGGAGGAAAGGCTTGACATCGGAAACCGTATCAATGTTGTCAAAGATAAATTGCAGTTTTTTGAAGATTTTCATGTCCTTCATGTCCTGCGTGATGTTGACCAAGTCCAATTCTGTTTTGGTATAAAGCTCCGTTTGGTAGGTTTCTACCGTCTCATTAAGATCGTTGTTGGGTTTGTTTTTGATAATCTGACGGATAATCTCATTGGCGGGATTTTCTCCTGCTTGTACGACCACACTAATGCCTAAATCCAAAGAGCTAGAGCGCATTCTAAAATTAATAACCTGCTCTGGTTTGCTTTTATCAATCACTTTCACCACATCATCGTATCCTAAAGAGTTAGTCGCCAAACTATCGCCTTGGTCAGCCTGTAGGCTAATGGTGTAATTACCATCTATATCGGTTGTCACTCCGTTGTTGGTACCCAGTACATAAACGCTGCAAAACGGCATCGCTTCTTCGGTATCGTCATCAATGACAGCGCCTGTAATAGTAATGGTTTGTGCAGCGAGCAGCACAGGAGCGAGGAAAAAGCAGAGAATTAGAGATAAGTATTTCATGTAAAGGATAAAATGCGTTGATGAAAATGGCTACTTAGGGATTTTAGTAGTGGCGTGCCCGAGGTTATAAAAGAGGGAATCTAATTTTGGCACGAACCTAGTAAACATACAGAGAAAATCTTATCTCTTTTGCTCAATTGGTCGATAAAGTATCGTTGTTGGGTAACTATTCTCTGACAAAGAAAAACTAGCTGAATGTTAGTCTACGAAAATCTTACAACAAGGTTAACAAAAATACCCCCAAAATAGACTGCCAAAGAAAAAAGGCAACAAAATTGTAATAACTCCGTTTAAAGGGATAAATTTATAACACTAGAACTGCCGTAATGGCTCATGAAACGTTAAAAAATCAACTGTTTTTACTATGAATGGCATCAAAAACATAGGAATCGCCTTACTCGTCGTCGCTTGTTGGTATGGCTTATCGCTGCGCTACCAAACCGAGAGTAGTGTGGACAACACCGTCTATCAACACATTCAAAAGGCAGAAGTTGCTTTTTTGACCTATTTGGAAAAAGACCGTGCAGCCGTGCCTCAAACAAAGACCCTCTCTACGATGGACAGCGCTTTAATGCGCCTTGACCAACACTTAAAAGCGGGGGAACGCTTGGCCGTTTTGGCAGAAGGGGAGGTTTTGCTTGACGTAGATCCCAGTAATTTAGACGTCTTGTTGCGCCAAGGCATCGTTTATTTACAACAACAAGAATATGCCTTGGCTTATGAGCAGCTAACCACCGTACATCAATCTCCTACCCCTACCATTTTACAAGCGGAAGCAGCTTGGTATTTGGCGTTGTTACAAGCCCAACAAGGTAACTGGAGCCGTAGCCAAGCTTACCTACAAGATGTTTTAACAACCCATACACCTTATCGCCGCTCGGCAGAGGAATTGTTGGATTTGATAACCTTGCGCTTAGAGGCTTAGTGTATTGAAAAATAGGTTTTGCTTTTTCTGAAACCTCCCTACTGATTTTTGTACCCTGCGCGCTGCGTGGCCTGTAACAAGGCCGCTAAGTCTGCCTCGCTGACCGTGGTATTCTTGAACTCCAACCGCGTTGGAAAGGCGCTCGGCGTGGCTGTTTCATTGATTTGCCCTGCTTCGTCTAGGTAATTAGTTAGTCGCTTAGAGGGTCTTCGGGGTCTATAATACGAATGTTATTCACTAAGCGTTTGAAGTCGCAGCAGACGGCTTTGCGGCTGCGAAGGATGGATTTGGAGGTTCGCCAGTCATTATTATTCACTGAGATATAGTATAGTATTTCACCAATTAAGAATATTCTAGTAGCGGAACTGTTATACCAATCACGTGTTGTTTCCTTGCTCGATCGGTTCTATAGATATCTATATAGGGATACCTTCCTTGATAGTAGTGTACCGAAGTTATTTTGTGAGATACACGACCAATAATCGTAGAAGCTCGCCACCTATAGTCACTTTTTAGAGTAATATTAAGTATACTATCTTTCTCTCTAAAAGATTTGTTTGCAAGTTTTCTATAAAGTTTATAACCTGTGCCATGAAGGGCAGGCGCTAAAAAAATTATATTCTTTGTTTTTGTTATTTTTGTCCTTGTTCTGAAAAATGTATCCTTCTTATTTTCATTCTCTCCTCCCCAATAGCTGTGAGTCATAGATAGTATAAGTTGAATCAAAATCGATGGAATTGTAGTTTTCGATTTGATCTATAGTATATGCACCTATCGTTTAGATTAATAGTAATATGCTCTTGAGCTAATAGGGAGTACGGTAGAAGTAGGATCCAGAGGTTTATTCTCATTCGTTTATTTTATTTATTCTCAGTGCTTCAAAGAAAGTCTATTAGTTGAGTGTATTTTATTTTTTGTTCTCCTTTTATTGAGAAATCTTCTCCTAAAAAGCCAAATCCTTTTCCTATATCATTTTGTGCTAATTCATCTCTGTTGTTAATCAATACTCCCAAAATATTCTTAGCTGTTTTTGAACGCAAGCCCGTTAACTGCCCATTCTCTTCTATAAGTTTATCCTTATTATTGATTCGCCTCCAGTTCTTTTTTAATTCTTCTAGAATAGGTTTGGCAGCAGTATCCATGTTGGCATTTTGTCTCCCTAATAAATCTATAGAAGTATCTACGTTATTTCTAGTAAGCACTGAAAAGCTAGTATATTCAGAATTTTTTAACTCTTCTTCCAGCGCTATCAGATGGTTATAAAACTCCTTGACTATCGTAGCTAAATCAGGATTATAAATTTTTTCATCAACTCCGTCGACATCTCCATGAGGATCTAATAACTTAATTTCCTGCGCATCCACACCCCCCACCACATAAGAATGCTTAAACTTCATAAACACCCCTGCACTAACCTCTATCAAATGATCATCCGTCAACCCCTCCACCTCCGACATCGTCTCGGGCGAATCCACACTAATTTTATACCCTGCGCGCTGCGTGGCCTGTAACAAGGCCGCTAAGTCCGCCTCACTAACCGTGGTATTCTTGAACTCCAACCGCGTTGGAAAGGCTCTCGGCGTGGCAGTCTCACTGATTTGCCCTGCTTCATCTAGGTAATTAGTTAGTCGCCTAGGGCATCTTCGGGGTCTATTATGCGAATATTATTCACTAGACGTTTGAAGTCACAGCAGACGGCTTTGCGGCTGCGAAGGATGGATTTAGAGTATTTGGAGGTCATCGTTAGAAATGTATACATAATAAAAAATTTCACCAATTATGAATAATCTGGTAGCATTGCTAGTATACCAATATCGGGTTTTACCCTTTTCTCTGTAGGTTTCATATATATCTATGTACGGATACTTATCTTGATAGTATTGTACAGGAGTTACGGTATAGGAAATTCTAGCATGTCGCCACTTATATTTTTCTTTCATCATGGTATTCATTATACTGTCTCTTTCTTTCCACGATTTGCCTATTAAAGCTCTGTGCAGTTTATAACTCATACTGTGAATTGTTGGAATTACTGTTACTACATTCTTACTTCTTATTATTTTCTTTATTACGATAATAGAGAGTGTCTTCTTTGTTCTCTACCTCCCCAATAACTATGATTATAAATAGTTGTAGCTGGAGTCTACTCTTGAAGTATTCATACTCTGTTTTAGCATTAATAGTTATACTTCTATCTGTAAGATCGAGGATCACTTCATCTTGTGCAATTAAGAAGTAGGGTAAAAGAGATAAAACTAATACTATTTTCATTATTTTATCTTGTTTACTCTAATGGCTTCAAAAAATGTCTTTCAGAGTGTTGTAATTTCATATTTTGTTTTCCTTTGACCTCATAACCTTCTTGTCAACAAGCCAAAACCTTTTCCTATATTTTCGTTAGCTAATTCTCCTTTTTTTTCCTTAAACAAACCAATGAGGTATTCTTAGCTGTTTTTGTAGCGCAGACCAGTTAACAATCCGTTTTCTTCCACCAATTTCTCTTTGTTATTCAGCCTATTCCAACTTTCTTCTCAACTCCTCTAGAATAGGTTTTGTAGTCCTTTCGTACTGTTATCTTTTTGTTTGTCTAATAAAGATATAGAAGTATGCTATTTTGTCTCATAATGATTACTGAGAAAGCTGCTATATTCAGATGCTTTTAACTCTTCTTTCGAGCGTGGTTAAATAAGTGTAGAAAATCATTCACTATAGTCACTAAATCAGGGCTATAAAGCGTGTCATTTTTTCCATCAGAATCAACATCTCCATGCGGGTCTAACAATAGTACCTCTTGTGCATTCGCGCTTCCCACCACATAAGAATGCTTAAACTTCATAAACACCCCCGCACTAACCTCTATCAAATGATCATCCGTCAAACCCTTCACCTCCGGCATTGTCTCGGGCGAATCCACACTAATTTTATACCCTGCGCGCTGTGTGGTTATTCAATGGAAATGTTGTTAACTAACTGCTCAAATTCATGGCAGATTGCTTGGCGGCTACTGCATACAGATTTGTTATAGGGCGCTCCTTTATACAAAAAACAATGTGGTATTCTATTCCATTGATTAAAAAGATTCGTCTCATGCTGCTCAAATATTTATTATAACCGTTATCTCGGTAAATTGTCTCAAAAATATCTACATAACTAAACCCTGCTGAATGCTGTATAGGAGATATTTTATAGAATATATTCTTAGCTCTTAACCAACCTGATGGTTCAAATACTTTTTTAATATCGGCGTAGATAATACTATCTCTATTTTTTTGAGAAGTACCTTGTAGAGAAAGGAGCGATGATTCAATAGAATACATACTGATAAAGTGTTTTTTATTCATAAGTTTTATTCTATTTCGATAATAAATTTCGCTTTCTCCAGACAATTGATTCTTATTCATCATAAATACAGAATCTATTTCCGATATGTAGCCACTGTCGTTATCTAAAAGATGGAAAAAACCGTTGTCTAAATTTACGTGGACGCGTAGTTGAGCGTTAGAAAGTGTTGTGAAGTAGAAAAAGAGTATAATCAATATCATGTCAATTTATTTATTCTGACTGAATCAAAATTCTCTTTGAGAGTATTGTACTCTAAAGCTTGAATACTTCTCAATATCTGATTTTGCCCCTTTATAAATCCTTTTCCTATATCTTCTTGTTTTAACAAAAGTGTAATTTTATTTACCTGTTGTACAAAACTCTCTCCTGCTTTTGACTTTAATCCAGAGAAGACATCTTTATCTTCCTTTAGCTCTTTTCTGTTTATCAGTCTATCCCATTTACTTTTTATTTTTTCAATGGAAGTACCCACTACATAGTTATCAAGCTTCCTAAAAATTTCTTCTAAATCTACTTTTGTTTTACTGGGAAATGAACTGTAATTAGATGCTGCCAATTGATCTGTCAAGAGGCCAAGTTTATCGTATAATTTACTTATATTATTTGCTAGGTCATCGTTGTAGAAATCCTTACCATTTCCACTCTGTTTACCATGAGGATCAGAAAATTTAAGACCTTGACCACTCGTCTCTACCACCACATAAGAATGCTTAAACTTCATAAACACATTTGGGGCGATTTCTATAATGTGATTGTGTGTCAAGCCCTCCACCTCTGGCATCGTCTCAGGCGAATCCACACTAATTTTATACCCCGCGCTTTGCGTCGCCTGTAACAAGGCCGCTAAGTCCGCCTCACTGACCGTTGTATTCTTGAACTCCAACCGCGTTGGAAAGGCGCTCGGCGTGGCAGTCTCACTGATTTGTCCCGCTTCATCCAAGTAGATGGTTTCGTCTTTGGAGAGGGGAGTACTGGCTAGACGTTTAGTCGTTTGGGGAATCTTCGGGGTCTATGATTTGAATCGTTTTGATCAAATGTTTAAAACTACGATGAACAGCTTTACGGCTACAATGGGCAGAGTTCATGTAATTACTGCTATGTGTGTAAACTGAAATCAAATAAAAAATGTCATTTATTACGAAAATTCTGGTATACCTACTAGTATATTCTGCCCGCCTTTTTGAATCATAAAAACCTGTTTTATAGAGGTCTATGTAAGGATATTTTTGTTTGTATCTTTGAACAGGGGTACATTTGCAAGAAATTTGTTTATATAGTTTAGACGATTTACGAGCACATTGTTGGTCTTTAATAGTTACTGTTATAATGCTGTCTTGCTGTTGGAGTGTTTTATTTTCCAAGGCTTTATTTAATTTATAAGTAGTGCTAGAGAATAAAGGGGTCACTACTATTTTATTTTTTTCTCCTATAAGCGTTTTTTTTACGTAGTAAAAAGTGTCTAACTTATACTCTTCTCCCCATAAATTATGATTGAAAAGGCTAAAACTAGAATCTACATTGACAGCAGTATATGTATCATTATTTGTTATTCGTATTGTTTTTTTTATTGGGTTTATGCTGATTCTTTCCTGTGCAAATAATGTATTTATAGTCAGAAAAAGCAAAAATAGTAGTGTCATTTTCTTATTTTATTTATTCTAATGGCCTCAAAGTAATTCTTGAGAGTAATATATTTAATGTCCTGTTTTCCTTCTATTTCTTTATCTCTCAAAATTTCAAATCCTTTTCCTATATCTTCTTGACTTAGTAGTTCGCTATATTTTGTTAGTTCTTCTAATATATTTTTAGCAGACTTGGAGCGTAGGCCAGTAACTTGCCCGTTTTCTTTAACAATCTCTTTTCTGGTTTTTAGACGATTCCAATTAGTCCTTAAATTATTTAAGGCAGTTTTGCCCCCTATTTCTTTTAAATTATCAAAAGCTATTTCCAAATTATCACTTGTCTTCATTGAAAAACCATCGTAATCTGAGGATTTTAATTCTGATTGAAGTGTTTCTAGCTGGATTTTTAACTCTTTTACAAAAGTAAAGACATCAGGATTATAAAGTTTTGTTTCCTCATTCTTAGTCTTTTGATGCGGATCTAAAAGTTGAACTCCTTGCGCATCCGCCCCTCCCACCACATAAGAATGCTTAAACTTCATAAACACCCCCGCACTAATCTCTATCAAATGATCATCCGTCAACCCCTTCACCTCCGACATTGTCTCGGGCGAATCCACACTAATTTTATACCCCGCGCTTTGCGTCGCCTGTAACAAGGCCGCTAAGTCCGCCTCACTAACCGTGGTATTCTTGAACTCCAACCGCGTTGGAAAGGCGCTCGGCGTGGCTGTTTCGCTGATTTGCCCTGCTTCGTCTAAGTAGATAGTTTCGTCCTTGGAGAGGCGGTTGCCGCCGAGCGCGCGCATCGCTACGCTGGTTTGTTCCCCTTCTATTTGGGTGTAATCACCGCCATAGTCTTCGGGCTGCAAGGGCAATAGTGTGTCCATATTCCCAGCTTTAGCCATGGCAAGTTGTTCTTTTAGCGGGGGGATATTGGTTTGTAATTTGGCGTAAGCCTTTTCTATCACCGCAGGCCACAACTCTCGTTGGGTATTGGCTCCCAAGTCGCCCTCGCCACCGTCGATGAACTCCAACCAAAGGGTTTGTTTGTCGACCTCCACTTCTACGGGCATATCATTGCTGTATAAGGTCACGATATAACGGTCTTCTTTTTCGACAATCATTTCTTCAATCCAGTGCTTGGTATCGTCCTCGGCAAGCAACATCATGGCCGCCATTAGATAACAATCGCCGACACCCCCTTGTTGAACATCCTCAGGACTAATACCGTTTTGGAAGAGGGGAACGGTTGGGGAGCGGAAGACGACATTAGCGCCATTTTGATCGCCGAAGCGCGCTTGCTCGGCTGCACTGACTTGGTTTTCGCCAGAGCGGTATTCCAATCTTCCATCGCCGCCTGTGGCCGCCAAGGGTATCTTTTTCTGTTGTACAAAGGCAGTAAAGCGCTCCACGCTCTCATTCATGTCTTTTTGGAAACTGAGGGCCAATTGTGCTTTTTGAGTTCTCCAAGTTTTATAAAATTCATTTTGAGTAGCCGTAGGATTGGCTTTCTCGTAGGCTTTAATGGCTTCCATATAGGCACTTCTGGCTGCTATGAACGCGGCGGCTGATTCAGTTGGTACTTGTTCTAACTCCTTGATGTTCTTACTCCAATCGGCAAAATTAAGCGGTAAGACGCTGATGGCGTTCATATCGGCTTCCAATAGTTCAAAGCGTTGGCTGACAGCTATTTTTTGATTTTCTAAGGCCGCCGCTATTTCTTTTAGTTCTTCTGGAATGCTTTTTTGCTCCAAGACAACGGCTACTTGCTGCTGTAGGCTTTGTAGGGCTAGTATATTTTGTCCAAAGACCATTTTTGTCACTCGATTTTCGGCTACTTGCGTTTGGTAGGCCTCGTCGAATAACGTGTCGGCATTTTCGCCTTCATAGTTGCTTTTTAGCTGCTCGTAAGGGTAGGTTAGATAATCAAATTTATACGCTATTTTTTGTAGCACGGCGGCTTGTTCCTGATAAAGCTGCGTTTGTTGAACGAGTTCTTCTGCCGATAAAGCTTCTAATGCTGCTTCTGCTAAGACAGGCTGTTCCTTGGCTTGTAGTAGGGTTTGGAGGGTTGCTGTTTTGACGAAGGCATCTCCTTTACTGGTGCGTTGGAGCGTCAATTCGGGTAAGTACGCTTGCAAGGTTGATAGGTGTTCTTCTTTGAAAAAGGTATTGACGCGGTATTTTTCTACCCGCTCCTTGCTGGCAGTTACCGCTTCGGGGTCTTCTACGCCCACCTTATCGCTTGGTCGGTAAGCAATTTGCATTTTAGGTTGTTGTAGGAGGTCTATTTTTAGAAAATCTTTGGCCTCTAAATCGGGGATTTGCTGAGCAAAATCCAACGGAATGGTAACCGTGTAGCCGCCTTCTGTGTGTTCTTGTAAGAGGGGTTGAAGGGGATAAGACAAGGTTTGGGTGACGAGGTGGTTGCCCCTTTCTGCCTCGCGTTTGTGATAGGTCAAGGTAAGCGCTTCTTGATCGAGCGCGGTTACGCCTTCTCCTTGCAACAGCAAGACCAATTCGCCCTTGGGCAAAGGGATAGAGCAAGCGTTGCTTTCTGCCATTACAGGGCTTAATACATGTACCTGAAGGTCTTTAGGGGGCGTTTTTTCTTGCGGAGGAGGGAGCGCGGTAGCTTGTTGCGTGGCCGCGAATAATTCGGGCGTAATGCGCTGCTGCTTGGAGCTAGTCCCGATAGAGGTACCGTTAATGGCCATAGATTCCTGTTCCCCGACGGCAAGGTCGTGTTCATTCCTATTCATAATAAGATAGGTTAAGAGTGAAAAAAGTGGGGAACAGTAGTGCTAATATAAGAAAAGAAGTATAGTTGACAAAAAGAAACGCGTAAAAATAAAAAAGAAGCACTAAATTAGTAGTAGTGCTTCTTTTTATCATCAATTGTAGGAATATACCCTAAGAACGCCCGCTCCAAGAGTCGCGCAAGGTCGCTGTTCTATTAAAGATTAGTTGATCTTCCGTGCTGTCCAAATCCACGGCAAAGTAACCCAACCGTAGAAATTGGAACCCTTGTCCAGGAGTGGCCGCTTTCAAACTCGGCTCGGCATAAGCGGTTACCACTTCTAAGGAATCAGGATTCAAGAACTTCTTAAAATCAACTGCTTTGGTGATCTCTTTGCCTTCACCATCTGTTACCGTTTCTTTATGACCTGTTGGTTTTGGATCATTAAATAACCGCTCATACAACCGCACTTCGGCAGGAATGGCGTGGTCAATAGCCACCCAATGTAGGGTGCCTTTGGCTTTTACACCGCTGGTATCCTCGCCCGAACGGCTATTCTCATAATACGTACAATGCACTTCGGTCACGTTGCCGTCCGCGTCCGTTTTGTGGTCTTGGTACTGGAGAATGTAGGCTCCTTTTAACCGCACGGCGCGATTGGGCGCTAAGCGTTTCCATTTTTTATTGACATCAATAGCAAAATCCTCTTGCTCAATGTAGATGTCTCTAGCAAAAGGCACTTCGCGGCTGCCCATGCTTTCGTCCTCGGGGTTGTTGACGACGGTCATTTGCTCCACTTGCCCTTCTGGGTAATTGGTGATGACTACTTTTAGCGGATTTAACACAGCCATTACGCGCGAGGCAGTTTGGTTCAGCTCATCGCGCACGCTTTTC
This sequence comes from uncultured Saprospiraceae bacterium, assembly GCA_963837355.1. GTDB lineage: Bacteria > Bacteroidota > Bacteroidia > Chitinophagales > Saprospiraceae > Aureispira. Next base: position 876,621 of record CAWIMY010000007.1, read on the forward strand.
TCCAAGGAAGACAAGGCCAAGTATTGATCGCGTTTGCTCACGCCTGCCCGTTCAATAAAATTCCGAATGGCTGCTGCGGGATACCCTCGACGGCGCATTCCAGAAAGGGTGGGCATACGCGGATCATCCCAATCACTCACTACGTTGTCGTCAATCAACTCCTTTAGCTTCCGCTTACTCGTTACGGTATAATCTAAATTCAGCCGCGAAAACTCAATTTGTTGAGAGCGGCGAATGTCTAATTTTTCTTGGCACCAGTCGTAAAGCGGGCGGTGGTTTTCAAATTCCAAGGAGCAAAGCGAGTGGGTAATGCCCTCGATAGAATCGGATTGGCCGTGTGCCCAGTCGTACATGGGGTAGATGCACCAGTCATTGCCCGTGCGGTGGTGAGGGGCTTTGATAATGCGATAAATCAACGGATCACGCAAGTGACGATTGTCGGCATTGAGGTCGATTTTGAGGCGCAAAACGCATTCTCCCGCTTCGTATTCGCCATTTTTCATTTTCTCAAAGCGCTCCAAGTTGGTCGCGGCATCGACATCGCGGTAAACGCTGGCTTCGCCTTGGCGCTTTTGCTCGTCCATTTCTTTGGGCGTTGAAAAATCTACATAAGCCAAGCCTTTTTTGATTAACTCAACAGCGTAGTCATACAGCGTTTGGAAATAATCGGAAGTAAAATACAAGCGATCTTCCCAATCGTAGCCCAACCATTTTACATCCTCTTGGATGGCTTTCACGTAATCGGTCTTTTCTGCCAAGGGGTTGGTATCGTCAAAACGCAAGTTGGTTTTGCCGCCGTATTTTTTGGCGGTTTCAAAATTGATGCAAATGGCTTTGGCGTGGCCGATGTGCAAAAAACCATTGGGCTCGGGCGGAAAGCGGGTATGTACCTGCTGGTTAAACTTTCCCGTTTCGTTGTGTTCTTCTATAATGCGCTCAATAAAATTCAGCGATTCTGAGGTAGTAGACTCGTTGTTGTCGTGGCTCATAAAGTAATGCGTCAATTCAATGAAAAAAGATTCCAATAGCTATGGTATCGGAAAAGACCAAAGATAGTTTTTATACGGGCATTTTGGGCGTTGTCGACAAGGGATTTTAGCCCTGCCCTCAAAAAGCTAATGGTTGACCAACTTCCAAAAGCGCCAAAAAGTTCCCTGTAAATTTAGCGTGTGACTAGCTTAAGCTAATTTTAAGCGAGTATTAAACCATGGTTCAAGGGGAAAAGGGCACTACAAAAGACCACATTTTTTGTTATCTTTGCAGCGCTCTAGCAAACAGATAAACCGAGGTAGTTGTTATAGGTAGACACAAATAGAGATTTTTATCACTAAAAATAAGATAATGATGCGAGTTCGCTTTGCCCCGAGTCCTACTGGTGCGTTGCATATTGGTGGTGTCCGCACGGCCTTATACAATTATTTATTAGCCAAAAAAGAAGGCGGAACCTTTGTTCTGCGCATTGAGGATACTGATCAGACGCGCTACGTCAAAGGAGCAGAGGATTATATCATCGAAGCCTTGGAATGGTTGGGATTAGAATTTGACGAAAGTCCAGCCAAAGGTGGCCCCTACGGCCCCTATCGCCAATCGGAACGCAAAGAGCAAGGGATCTACGCCCGCTATGCCCAGCAATTGGTGGATAACGGACACGGGTATTATGCCTATGATACTGCCGAGGAACTAAACCAAGAACGAGCCCAAGCCGAAGCCCAAGGACATAAATTTAAGTACGATGCCCATACGCGGATGCGCCTAAAAAACTCGTTGAGTTTGACTGCTGCGGAATGCCAGACGCTGGAGGCCAATGGTGCGCCCAAAGTCGTGCGGGTAATGATTCCCCAAGAGGGTAATGTTGTCTTTAAAGATGAGGTGCGCGGTGTCGTGACCTTTGAGTGCAGCGAATTGGACGACAAGGTGATGCTCAAAAATGACGGGATGCCAACGTATCATTTGGCCAATATTGTCGATGATTACCACATGAAAATCACCCATGTCATTAGAGGGGAGGAGTGGTTGCCGTCTACGCCATTGCATGTCTTATTGTACGAATACTTGGGCTGGGCGGATAGTATGCCTACGTTTGCCCACTTGCCTTTATTGCTAAAACCAGAGCCCACGGCTTTTCTAAACAAAAAGACAGTTCCTGCTTTTACCGAACGCTTTAGTGGAGACTTTTTGCGAAAGCAGGAAGAATACGCGGAGAAAGCCGCTCAAGTAACAAATACGGTACAAAGCTTGTTACAAGACTTCAAAAACCTATCGGAGCGCTTGCGTATCAATGAAAAGAAAGACAGCAAGTTGCAGCAAGCTGTCAAGAGTTTTTTGCGCGATGTGTTGTACGGCAAATTGAGTAAACGCGATGGCGACCGTTTGGGAATGCCTGTTTTTCCTTTGGATTGGATTGGCGCTTCTACAGAGGAGAGTTTCAACGGTTTTAGAGAGTGGGGCTTTTTGCCCGAGGCCGTGCTGAATATTTTGGCGCTGTTGGGTTGGAATGATGGCACGGATCAAGAGTTGTACACCAAAGAAGCCATGATTCAGCAGTTTAGCTTGGATCGCGTTTCCTCTTCTGGAGCCCGTTTTAATTTTCAGAAAGCCAAGTGGTTTAATAAACAATATTTGTCTCAATTAGAGGAGGCGGAATTAGTGGCCTTAGTGCGTCCGAGTTTAGCCAAGCACGGCGTTACGAGTTCGCAAGAGGAGTTGGAGCGCATTGCTGCTTTATTAAAGGTGCGTTTAGACTATACCGTAGACTTTTATGCCCAAGGCGTTTACTTCTTCCATGATTTAGATTTAGATGCGGTGGCCGCCAGTAACCAAAAAACTTTTCAAAATAAAGTAGTTAAGAATTGGGGCGCGGCACAAAAGGCCCTCTTAGAACGTTTAATAACTACCCTAGAGCAAGCCGATACTTTTGAGGCAGCACCACTAGAAGCCGCCTTAGAGCCCGTTATTGGTGATAAGCAAGGCGACGTACTACCCATTTTTCGATTGGGCTTATCAGGAACGATGAGCGGCCCTGGTGTTTATGATATTATGGCAGTACTGGGAAAAACAAAAACGATTGCGCGTTTAGAAGCATTTTTGACTTTTTGCGAAGAACACCACGAAGGATTATAGACGGTCTAGGACTTGTGTTAGTCTAGGTAGCAATGACAGTAGAAGTCATCTTTAGCGCTAATAAAAACAAATTCGTTTATCGGAACGATTGGTCACGTTGAGCTGTTTATATAGATAGTTCTTTTACTATAAAACAAAATAAGCCCTCTTAATAGGGGCACTGTATACTATAAAACCTACGAATGTCCAAAAAAAAGCTTGTCAAGGAAGTCAAAATTATGTCACTAATTTTGAAACATTATCTGGCAATGTTCGTTTTTGTGCATTAGAGAACCACCAAGCTCATGACAAGAGCTCAATGATCGCTTTTGGAAACCTTTCAAAAGTACATTATTTATCCAATTTAAAAGGAAGATATTTATGAGTGAAGAACAGAAAAAAATAAAGAGATACAGCGACGAAGAATTAGCAGGATTTGAGGTGATGATTAATGAGAAGCTGGACGAAGCTAGAATGCAGTTACAAGATCTAAAAGAACAGCTACAGGAATTAAATAATAGTGGCGACGAAAACCGTGCTGGGACTTTTGATGATGGTGCCTCTAACTGGCAACGCGAGCATTTGAGCAAATTGGCGGCTCGCCAGCAAACATTTATCCGCAGCCTAGAATACGCCATCGTACGCATCAAAAACAAAACCTATGGTATTTGTACGGCTACAGGACAATTAATCAGTAAAGAGCGCTTAAGGCTCGTGCCTCATGCTACTAAAACGGTAGAGGGAAAAACTACTACCCAAGGAGAAATTAAAAAACAGGATACTCCTAAGTTCTTTAAAGAATAAAGGGGGTTCTCCTACCCAATGTGGTACGCTGGTTGCTAGTGCTTCGTTCTGATTTATACGGAGTTACCCCTCTTTCTGAGGGAGCTATAACAACCAGCGTGCTGCTCTATTTACGCTTTATCAGAAAAAGGTAGATTAGCGGCCGCGAAAAAAAAATAAAAAAAAGGTGATTTTTTTCTGGCAAAAGTTTGCAGGTTTAGAATCTTGCCGTATATTTGCAACCGCTTACAATGACAAACAATACTAAACGAATATAGGAGTGTTGGTCACTATTTAAGCAAAAAACTGGCTTCATAGCTCAATTGGATAGAGCGTCTCACTACGGATGAGAAGGTTGGGGGTTCGACTCCCTCTGAGGTCACCAATCATAGAGATCATACGATAATAAACAGTCCCGACTAATCTACGGTCGGGACGTTTTAAATTAAAAGAAAGTCATGTCCAAAATATGCCAACTTACAGGAGTGAAGCCCCTATTCGGCAACAACGTATCGCACTCTAAGCGCAGAACGAGAAGACGCTTCAACCCGAATCTACAGACAAAACGAATTTACGTTAGAGAAATTGACTCTTGGGTAAAAGTTAAATTAAGTACTCGTGCTTTGCGCAACATGGAAAAAATTGGTACTTACAAGTATCTAAAGCAGCAACTCAGTGCTGGTTTCGATCCTAAAGTTTGGGTAGAGGATGCTAAACAACAGGAAGCTGTTAAGAACTCTAAGCGTGGTTACCGTCGTGTAGAACACGTCGATGCCAACGGCCACAAAACATACACAATTACGTATGAGCCCGCTGTGACGAACAACACTAAAGTTAGACTTTCTAGCGTTATCAAATAAGCAATTAACTTCGTTGACTTCTAGTTCTCGAACACTACCAAAATTTAAGTAAGCTATGGCTAAGAAAAGCAGAGGCAACCGCGTCCAAGTTATCTTGGAATGCACCGAGCACAAAGCGACAGGAATGCCTGGTACTTCTCGTTATATCACGATGAAAAACCGTAAAAATACACCTGACCGCCTAGAGTTGAAGAAATTCAACCCTATCATGAAAAAATACACTGTTCATAAAGAAATCAAATAATTATGGCTAAGAAGGTATCAAAAAACGCAAGAGTCGCGCAACGTGCGGCTAACGCTGGTTCTGGTAAAGACCACATCAAATGTGTCAAATCCATCAAGGACCCGATCAGTGGAAAAATTTCTTACAAAGAAGTTATTATCCACAAAGACGAAGTAGAAAACTTCTTCGCAGCTAAATAATTTCGTTGCGAACGACAACAATATTTGCACTAGGCTTCTCGAACTTTTTCGGGGAGCTTTTTGTAATTCAGGAAGTGAGCTGGAAAAATACGTTTATTGAATAGGATAGCGTATCTTTGCCCCACTTCAATCTATTTGGTATCTATTTGACAATTAGAATAACACTATGGGACTGCTCAACAAATTCTTTGGCAAAAAAAGCGAAGAAGAAAAGGAACAAATCAAAGAAGATTTAGACCGAGGACTAGAGAAATCACGCAAGGGATTATTTAGCAAAATTGCTACCACCTTTGCAGGACGAACTACCATCGACGAAGAAGTCTTGGATGATTTGGAAGATATTTTGATCGCCTCTGATGTCGGTGTCGAAACGACCGTCAAAATTATTGAGCGCATTGAAGCCCGCGCGGCTAAAGACAAATACGTCACCACTAAAGAACTGAATGAATTGTTACGGGACGAGATTGTACAGCTATTAGCGCTCAACAACTCTAATGAAGTGGCCAACTACGAGTTGCCTGCCGATACCAAACCGTATGTTATCTTGGTCATAGGAGTCAATGGCGTTGGTAAAACGACTACTATTGGTAAACTAGCCAATAAATATCAAGAAGCAGGCAAAAAAGTCTTACTCGGGGCTGCCGATACTTTTAGAGCCGCTGCCGTCGATCAATTAGAGATTTGGGCAGAGCGTGTGGGCTGTGATTTTTACAGCAAAGGTATGTACGCCGATCCTGCTGCTGTTGCTTATGAGAGTGTGCGCCATGCTAGAGACAATGGACACGATGTTGTTTTTGTCGATACCGCAGGACGTTTGCACAATAAAAAAGGCTTGATGCGCGAGCTAGAAAAAATAAACAACTCTATTGGGAAGCAAATTCCAGGAGCACCACACGAAGTGATGCTGGTCTTGGATGGTTCGACAGGGCAAAATGCCTACGAGCAGGCCAAGCACTTTGCTTCTGTAACCAACGATGGAATTACTGCTCTAGCAGTTACTAAATTGGATGGTACGGCCAAAGGTGGTGTAGTGATTGGAATCAGCGATCAATTCAAAATTCCCATCAAATACATTGGAGTAGGAGAGGCGATGCACCATTTGCAAGAGTTTGATAAACGCGCTTTTGTTGATTCGTTTTTCAAACAGTAGTAAGGCCGTTTCCGACTTTGCTCAAATTTGATCCTAGCGCCTCTATCGGCTATATAAAAAAAACGCTCGCTTTTGAATACATCAAAGGCGAGCGTTTTTATTTTTATTGGAGGATCGGGTTAGGACGAGGCTACCGTAGTTGATTCAGACAAAACCTCGGTTTTTTTTTCCTGCATATAACGCGTGCGAGAAACCGCTTGGTATTTATCCGTACTGCCAATGACTTCTTGTTCCGATTCGTTGGATAGACGCATGGTGAAGGGGGCTTCTTGCGCGGTATCTCTACAAACTGCCGTTACAAAACTGATGTGATCTGCTAAGGGAACCAATAGGCTAATTTGGGCGAAGGGTTGGCGGCGATAATCGCCGTTGAGGCCACAGACTTCTATAATTTTCCCCTCATTGGCCCAGAGATCACAGAACTGGCTGGCATCGGGGTAGAACTGAATTTCATCAATACAAACGACATCGTACTGTCTGACGAGGTGTTTAACGTCGGCCAATTGGTGACAAGAAGTCGCTTTATAGCTGAGTTGATCGTGGGTAATGAGCATTTCTTCTGAGTTATCGTAACGCCTGTCTTTGGCATATTTAATTAACAGGCAGCGCTTGCCTGCAATTTGATAACGGCGGTAGCGCGTTAATAGGATGGTGCTTTTGCCCGAAAACATGGGGCCTATAATCAAGTTGAGTTTTCCAGAAGTAGTAGAAGACGGCATAGACGACAGCATTATTTGAAGTCCTACTCTATAGTTAGAATAGGAAAGCGTTAAAAAATGAGGAAGGAAATAATTTTTTGTGCTAGCAAAAAATTAAGGCAAGTTGAGTGGTAAAACCTACGGGTAAGGTGCTACAGGGGGCAATATAATGATAAATGAGCAGCCCTGGCCCTATTAAGCGCAAGTTAAGAAGCTCTATGGAGAAAAACAATCTTCTTCAAGTGGATTATTGTCCGTAAATTGCCCAGCCAATGTGGGGCAATAGTTTGTGAATAATTCTACCTTTCTTGTACAAAAAAAGCAAATCATCCGTTCAGTTTGTAAAAATTAAACCTTACCTTTTATCGTCCTCTCTAGGTAGCCGCAGGGCTACTTTTTTATTTTATAGCAACTTATGTACAGAATAAAATTATCTATATTACTACTTGTTGGATTATCGGTAGTCGGTTGGAATAGTTTGCAAGCACAGTTATCTGCTGAAGGGAGCAACAAGGCCGCTTACAGCGCCTTTCGAGCCGCCGAGAAAAAATTTTATCGAGGGAATTTCAAAGCAGGGGAATCTGCTTTTGAACGTGCGGCTAAGCGCTACGAAGGCAATGGAGAACTCGACGGCTATATTGCTGCTAAGGCGATGGAAGCGTTGATTTTGCTCAACAAAGACCAACCCAAAGAAGCTTTTCGCGCTTTTCGGCGAGCGGAGGAAATGTACGATGCCCAAGGGCAGCACAATCAAGCCACCCGCGCCTATTTACGTTTATGCTTAGGCAAATACCATTTGTACTATGACGAAAATAAAGAAGCCGCTAGCTTCTTGAATGAAGCCAACAAAATTGCAAAAAGCAACCCCGAGTATTTTTCGCCTATTTTTGAGATTGAACTCCAGCAAACACTAGGGGAGTTGTATTTGAAGCGAGGCGACAAGCAGACGGCGCTAGAATTCTTTGAACAGCTGTTGGCTTCGACCGATAAAATTCCTGAGGAAGAGCAAAATAAGAGCTTGTTGCGCAAGCAACAGCAAATGACCGCTGATTTATACGAAGCGGTATTGCCCCCCAACAAAGCGGCGGAGCGTTATGCGGGGTTGCTCAAAGATGCCGAAGAAGCGATAAAGGGAGAACTCAATTTCAAGACAGGACGCTCGCTTTACAAATATACGGAGTACGAATCGGCTTATGAGCACTTGACTGAAGCCTTAACCCAAGACTTGACTGCGGCACAACGCGCCGAGACCAAGGCCATGTTGGCTACTATTGCGATGAGCATCAAAGATTATGACGATGCTCTTATTCAAAACGGAACGGCCTTGGCGTTGCAGCTTAAAATTGGAAGCGACCCAAAGACCTTGTACAACAGCTTTGTGAAACAAGGGGATATTTACAAAGAATTAGAAACCAATGGTAAATCAGCCTATTGGTACAAACAAACATTGGCTTCGGGCGAAGGTTGGGCGTTGGAAGGAGAGTTGAAGAAATACGATTTAAAGGAGATTGAGTTTCGAGAAAACACCGCCAAGGAAGAGAATTTCAACCTAGCTCTATTGAGTTATGAACGCGCCGAGCGCTTGATTAAACGCCTGCGAACAGAAGAGCGCCAACCTGCTTTGGTCGAAGTTTATATGGCGAAAGGAGCTCTTTATTTTTCGGCGAAAGCCAAAGAGCAAGCCGCTACTTATTATGATAAAGCGTTGGGAATTATGAAGGCGATCTATCCTGAAAAGCATCCCTTAGTAGCAGAAGCAGCTCGTTATCAATGTGAAATTTCGGTACAAAAAGGCCAACTAACAACAGCTTTGGAATGGATCAATCGCTCGATCAATGCGTCGACGATCAAGGATGCCCAACCAATTATAGGGGAGGAATACCCCTTAGCCAATGAAGCGGAATATCCCTATGAGTTGATGTACTCTACGGCCATTAAGGCTTCGGTTTTGTATTTAATGTATCAACAAAATGGTTCCCCTAGCAGTGCTGATCTCGAACACAGCTTAAAAGGGTCTGATTTGGCGTTCAGCATGTTGGTGCGTCTGCGGGCTTCGTATCGAACAGAAGGCGCCAAATACGAACTGTCGTCGTTGTCACAATTAATTAGTTATCAAGCAATCCAAACAACTAGCGTTCTACACAATTTGATGAAAGACAAACGCTATTTGTACCGCTTGTTTAAGTACATCGAAAATTCTAAGAGCGCCCTGTTGTTGGAGGCTGTGCAACAGTTGCGCGCGCGCCAAGTCGCCAATGTTCCCAACAGTGTAGTGCAGAAAGAAGGAGAGCTGAAAACAGAAATTGCTTATTTGAGTGGAGAGATTTACTACGAGGCGCGCAAAGGTCAAAACATGGATAAAATTCGTTTGGAAGCCCTTAAAAGAGCGCTCAAAGAAGCGAAGAAAGCCTACCCTGAATATTTGAGTTTTTTAGAAGATAATTACCCTGATTATTATGCTCTAAAGTATGCACAGCAACCCGTCGCTTGTCAAGACTTGCAGGAGCGGATGAGCCCCGATGACGTATTGGTTAATTATGCCGTTGTGGATTCTTTGGTGCATGTCTTATTTATAGATAACAATGAACTGGTCTATGCGAATCGACCAATTGAAGTACGGTTAAAAAGCGTGGTCGCCCGCTACATCGCTTCGCTTAATGGCGATGAGCCTAAGGATTTTGTTCGTTACAGCAATTTGTGGTATAAGTTGTTGATTCAGCCGATTGAGGCGCAACTGGATGGGCGTGCCTTGGTAGTGATTCCTGATGCAGAACTTAATTATTTGCCGTTTGAATTGATTCCTACTAGTCCGATTGAACAGGATTTTGCAACGGGAACGCAAGAGAATTACAACCGTTACAAAGAAGTACCGTACTTATTGCGGCAAATGCCAGTGGCTTATAATTATTCGGCAACGCTTTATTTAGAAGCCCAAGAGCATGATTATTCTAAGGTACCCGAACGATTTATGGGTTTTGCACCTGATTTTTCTAAAATAGAAGATTTTGATTTAGGCCGCCGCCAGCAAGCTTCTCGTTATCAGGATATTATGCTAACTCCCTTAGAGAATGCGGCGTTGGAAGTAGAGCGCATTGGCAAACTCACCAAGGGACAGGTTTATGTAGGAGCGTTGGCTACAGAATCAAAGTTTAAGGAAGAGGCGGCTAATTATGGGGTTTTGCACTTTGCAACGCATGGTATTCTCAATCACAAATACCCCTTGTATTCGAGTTTGGTGTTGTTGGGAGATGATAAAGAAGATGGGTTGCTGCATACTTATGAGCTGTACAACATGGAGTTGAATGCCGAATTGGTCGCCTTGAGTGCTTGTAATACGGGAGTAGGAACGATTAAGAAAGGAGAGGGCGCTATGTCCGTAGCAAGAGGGTTTGCGTTTGCAGGCTGTCCTAATGTTGCGATGACGTTATGGCCGATTTCGGATCAAGCGACACAGGTGTTGATGGAAAATTTCTACACTTACCTCATGCAGGGAATACCCAAAGCCGAAGCGTTGCGCCGTGCTAAACTGAGTTTTTTGGATACAGGGGATGGGCTTATTTGTGTCCCTTATTTTTGGAGTGGGTTGATTTTGGTGGGTACGCCAGGGCCTATGAATAGTTTGCAAACGCTTTCTACCGAGTGGGGCAGTCTATTTTGGTTAATGATCTTAGGCGGTAGTCTTATTTTGTTGGTGATTGGTTTTATAATAGTTAAAAAAAGAGCAGTATAGGATGCAGCGTTATAATAGGTGGGTTAAATGGTGGTGGATACTATGGAGTATAGTGGGAACGAGTCATGCTCAAACGGGAACGTCTTCGGTACCCACAGCCATTTATATTGGTAATGCCGTGTTTGAAGCCCCCATCAAAGGGGCAAAAGTCGCTTTGACGTTACAAGAGAGTTTTGGTGATAAGAAACGTCCTGTTAGTACCTTTGTTGGAGAATTTTTATCGGATACTTCGGGGCTGATTACCGTATCCCTTATCCCGAACAAAAGCTACTTGATTCAGACATCCAAAGCGGGGTATTATACCCAATTATCTAAAGTCAAAACTACTAATTTTTCTAGAACGCGTCAAAATAAAAAAGGCATTAGTCTGCGTCCACGCGATATTGTGGTAATCAAAGGCAATATTGCGTTGACTGAAGGCGGAGCGGGACAGGTAACCCTCATTGACAAAGAAACAGGATATCAACGCCAACAAAATTTGGATGAACAAGGCAATTATGCGATTAAAGCCGTCAAAGATACGGATTATGAATTGCAGGTGTATGTAGAAGGATTGATTGATACCTTGGTTTATCTGAACAAAGAGGAGCTCAACCGCGTCGCTAGTAATTTGCCCTTAGTCTATGACTTTATTCCCAATGCTCCAAGAGCCAATTACCGCCAAGGGGAGGCTTGGACATTAGAAGAAAACTACAATTTGCGCTTCATTGAACGCACGTCGCGCCCCTCTAGCGAAATTTGGCTGGATACCTTGGCGCGAGTTTTGCGCGATTATCCTAAAGCGGTACTCACCTTAAATATTCATACGGATGCTCGAAAAAGTGACCGTTTGAACTTAATCTTATCAAAAAAACGAGCCGAAGTTTTAAAAGAAGAGCTAGAAGAACGAGGGGTTATGGCGGAGCAATACCGTTTTGAACTGAAAGCAGAAGAGGAGATTATGAATGGTTGTATAGATGGAGTGCGCTGCAAACGCAGTGAGCATGAAGTTAATAACCGTGTAACGATTGAGGTGGCAGAGGGTGCTTTTTATTTCAAAGAAGCAGGTACTTAGGCAGCGTTTACCCGTCTAGAGCTCGTCTTTCTTTGAGAACTATTTTTCAACACGACTTTTGCTAGCCCCTCTACCTCTTACTTTCCCCAAACGGAGCTAGTCGAGTTGTATTATTTGTATGTGGCGTTCCAACAGCCTCTCTAACCCAGTACTGCAGCTGGTAAGGCAAGGACGCGCTTTATCGTCCTTGCTATGAATCTTGTTAAGTATATCTTATTAATAGTATTTTTTGTCGTTGGTTTATCTCCTCAAACCAAGGCGCAGTTGATCGGCTCGTATGCCATTACTTCTGATGCCGATGTCATTGGCAATAGTGGCGATACGTTGATTGCTTGTATAGGGCAAAGTGTAGAGTTTAGAAACAATGCCACCACGGTGATTACGCCTGTCGTTCTCATTAATGGGTACGAATGGGATTTCAATGGCGCACTTGCTACCAACCCGACTACCCCTGTTGTCAATACAGCGGCTTGGACAGCTCCAGGGTTGTATTTAATTGAAAGTCGAGTTGCTTTTCTTTCGGTTCCTATCATAGGCACTCAATTGTTTAGCAATATAGATTCTCTGTGGATTTTGATTGTTGCGCCACCAACGACCACTCCTGCGCCTCCTGTTTTTGTTTGTCAAGGAGACGGCACGCCTCTATTACCGCGCAACATTGGAGCGACAGACAGTATTATTTGGGGGACTCATCCTACTTTGTCCGTCATTCGACAAGATTCTGCTTGGGCTATGCCCAGTTTCTCGATCAACTATAATTACGATGCTTATACAAGTGTCAATTATAATGGGGAGGAAGGGGTTTTTTGTCGCACCCCCTTGAGTACTTGGGTCTACATTCGAGCACTCCCCCTTGTGAATACAATTCCAGATGATACACTTTGTATTGGAGATAGTGCGGTGCTAGACCTTCGTCCGCCGCTACCCAACGGAACCAATCTAAGCTTTGAATGGTCTACTGATCGAGACTTTAACGCCATAATTGGTACTACAAAACGGATCCCTATTTATAATATGCAAACGACTACCCGCTACTATATTCGTGTTATTGATGGCAATACGGGTTGCATAGGGGTGGATTCTATGAATGTTATCGTTCGACCGCGCCCAGCTACACCTATTGCCAGTGTGCTGGACAGCAGCGTTTGTATCGGAGACCTAATCGTATTGCGTTCTAGTGATACCAGTCGTACGAATTTCTGGAAAGGCCCGAATGGCTTTCGGGCGCAATTAGGGCGCTTTGATATTATCGCTTTCACGATCTTGCAAACAGGCGAATATACCATTGTCAGTAGAGATAGTTTTGGTTGTCCTTCCTATCCCGATTCCGTGTATGTCATGGTTAATGCTCGTCCAATCGTTCCTACGATACAGGGAGCGAGTACCTTTTGTGAGGGGGATCCATTAGAATTATCGGCAACGCCAACAGGCACCACTTCTCTATATTGGGAGGCACCAAATGGAGATACGTTGATGGGAAGTGTATTGAACATTGCCCCTGATTCGATTCATTATTTGAGAGGCATTTGGAAACTTTGGGCGGTGACTCCACAGGGCTGTCGTGATAGTGCCCGAATTGATGTCGTTATTCATTCCCGCCCTATTTCGGTACCAGGGATATTTAATACAACCATTTGTTACAACAGTTCGGTTAACATGACGGCTTCTATTCCCAATGTAACGACCTATCGTTGGGTGACCTCCACAGGGATATGGATGACTAGTTCGCCAACGCCCTCCCTGATTTTGAATAATTTAACCCGCGATACGGTTGCTTTTTTACAGGTTACAACCTTGCAAAACTGCGTTTACACAATAGATAGTGCGGTAATAACGGTTGCGCCTATACCGCCGCCGCCGCCGATTTATGTGGACAGCTTGGCCTGTGTAGGCGAGCGCGATGCTATTTTTACGACCGACCCCACTGCCGTCAATTACTTTTGGACTAGGAATGGGGTGTTACTTTCTTTACAAGATACGTTTCTTATTGATACTGTTTCTCTATCTGATGCAGGCCAGTATACCTTACAGGTGGTTGATAACAATGGTTGTCTGTCGGATAGTAACAGCGTGAATTTTATGGTTAATAATCGTCCTGCTATTCCTGTAGTAGATAGCTTCCTAGTCGTTTGCCAAGGTGACCCTATCTTTTTGACCAGTCCTACTATAGGTGGATTGGTTAGTTTTTGGCGAGGGCCAAATGGGGGGCGGTACGGTGGATTTGATACTATTATTGCACCTAACAGCAGTAGCTATGGCAGTGGACAGTGGGATTTATTAGTGTTTGATAGCTTGACGACTTGTCGCCGTCGTTCGCCGCTGGTAGCGGTCATCGTTCGTCCTTTGCCGAGTATAGTGATTGATCCGATTGGAGCATTTTGCCCAGGGGATAGTATTCAGTTAATAGCAAGAGATTCCCTGGTGACAGGTATTCCCTTAACGTTTACTTGGTACCGCGATTCGTTACTGACCGATACCGTGGCTTTTACGGCAGCCTTTACGGCGTATAATATACAAGGGGACAGTACCTTTTATGTAGTAGCAAAAGATAGCTTTTGTACAACAGTTGTCAAACAAATTACGGTAAGCTTACCAACGATTCCGCCACCGCCTGCACTGCTATTAGATACGATTTCGGTTTGTGAAGGAGATACCCTTCACCTAAGGACTACTACCATTGCCATCAATTATTTGTGGAAGAATGCTAGTGGTTTCAGCGACAACAACGCCAATGCTTTTATTGCCAATGCGCAACCAACAGATGCAGGAACGTATACTTTGCAAGTGAGTGGGGCAGCGGGATGTTTTTCTGCGCCCGCCTTGGTGGAAGTATTGGTCAATAGCGTACCCGCTGCGCCCTTTGCCAGAGCCGCCCAACAATTGATTTGCGAAAGCGATACCTTATTTTTTACGGTTGATAGCAGTAGCCAATGCGACGTATTGCGTTGGCAAGGCCCCAACACCGCAACCTATCCACTCTTTGGAGATAGTCTTGTCCTTCCACCAGGAGACAGCAATCATGTCGGAGGCATTTGGTGGGTAGAATGTGTGGATACCTTGACGAACTGTGCTACGCCTTCCAATACGGTTTCCATCATCAATTATCCGACCTCTCCAAGCCCAACGGCAGCAGTTTTAGGCTCCGTGTGTATTGGTGATATAGTTACCTTGTCGGTCACTAGTAGCAGCGTTGCTACGGATATTTTTACTTGGTATACGGATAGTTTGTTGACCACTTCAATAGGGAATAGCAGTACGATACAAGTAGGCCCAATTACCAGTAATCAAACCTATTATCTAGTCTTAACGAGTGCTTTGTCTTGTCCTTCTTTGCCTGTACCTGTCAACGTGACCATTGATACGGCAGAAGCGGCTCCAATCCTTCTTTCCAATGCCCTATATTGTGTGGGCGACAGCCTTCTTTTGAGTGCGGGCAGTGCGAGTAATCGGTATGATTGGGATAGCTTTTATGGGTGGACAAGCAGTGATTCTGCCGCCTTGGTGACCCCTCAAGTCGATACGTTTGATTCAGGCATCTATCGTTTGCGCGTAGAGGGAAGCAATGGTTGTTGGACAGCATGGGCAGCTGTATTCATTCAGGTTAATCCAACGCCGCCTGTGCCTACGGCTTTCGCGGCTCCTGTATGTGATGGCGAAGCGGTGGACTTAGTAGCAAGTGCTGGCAACTGTTTTCAACAACAATGGTATGGCCCCAATGGTCTGCATGGATCGACGATATTTCCCAGTGATTTGAGCTACTTAGACGGTAGTTCTTGGTATGTGGAGTGCATAGATAGCTTCGGCTGTACCGCTTCATCTGCTCCTGTTTTTATTGAAATTAAAGCGCTACCACAGCTTAATCTATTAACGCTTCTTGCTCCAACTTGTGTGGGAGATGGCCTCCAAGTAACTGCTCAGGCGACGACCGCCACGGGTGTTCCTGCCCAATACAATTGGTATAACTTAAACAGTGGCGCATTCTTGGGCAATGGCAATAGTTTAAACGTCGCCAGCGTAATGCAGGATTTTAGTTTGCAGTTGATTGTCCGCGACACTTTAACAGGTTGTACCTTGGCAGATACTACTGCAATTACGGTTCGTCAAAACCCACTAGCCCCTCCAATCGTAGGCAATTTAACCCCTTGTGAGGGCGATAGTTTGTTTTTATCAACAACGGTCAATGCTTCATTGTACAATTGGACAGGACCGAACGGCGCATTGGGCAACACCCAAAATTACCAACGCCTTGTAACCACACTAGATTCGGGCTTATATTACTTATCTATTGTAGATAATTTTGGTTGTGTCTCTCCAAGCAGCAGTGTTCTGGTAACGGTCGCGTCCTTGCCTGCGGCAGACTCTATTTACACCACGGGAGGCGTTTGTGTAGGGCAAGATGCCCAATTGGGAATTACTAATGCAGATCCGACGGTGACCTATCGTTGGTACCGTTTGCCTAGCAATACATTTTTGGGAACAGGGATGCCATTTGATTTGCTCAATACCCAAGCTAGTGATTCTGCTTATTATTACGTTGTAGCTACGCGCGGTCGCTGTTTTACGACAAGTGATTCTGTTTTATTGCCCGTTTATGCGCCGAGCGTACTCGCCAATGCAGGGTTGAGCCAATTGCTTTGTGGAGAGGATACGACTACCCTACAGGCCTCCAATCTTCCTAGTGGAACTACGGGAATATGGACGAGTAACAGCACTGTTGTTATTAATCAACCTACGACTGCGACCACTATGGTTGGGCCGTTGCCCGTCGGGCAACACGTCTTTTATTGGACTATTTCTAATGCCACTTGTAGGGCTTATTCTACGGATAGT
The DNA here is from genome assembly GCA_963837355.1 of uncultured Saprospiraceae bacterium. Classification (GTDB taxonomy): domain Bacteria; phylum Bacteroidota; class Bacteroidia; order Chitinophagales; family Saprospiraceae; genus Aureispira. Next base: position 893,248 of record CAWIMY010000007.1, read on the forward strand.
TTGGTCATCGACGTGCTACCAAGCACGGTAGAACAAGCCAATGCAGGGCCTGCTTATCAACAATGTGGTGGAAACTCGGTTAATTTAGCAGCCGTAATCCCGTTGGTTGGCAATGGTTGTTGGACACAGTCTAGCGCTCAAAGCAGCTTGGGGGTAGTGATTTTGGATAGTGTAGACAACAGCAGCACCGTTTTTGGGTTGCAACAAGGGCAGCAATATAGTTTTGTATGGGAATTAAAAAATGGGCGTTGTGGTGTTTATTCTTCTGATACGGTTGTCATTACTATTGATAGTGTGCCAACGGCACTTGCTCTAGTAGGAGTAGACCAACGGTTTTGTCAAGACGATAGCATAAGCGTACAGGCACTTGCTGTGCCTAACAATAGTCCAACAGGAGTATGGCGCAGCTTAGGAGCAGGCTTATTGTTGTCACCAAACCAAGCCAATAGTACAATAGTTAATTTGCCCATAGGCAGTCATGCCTTCGAATGGAGCTTGTCAACGGCTGCTTGTCCAAATTATAGCAGGGATACCACTATTGTGACGGTCGTTTGGCCGCAGCCCATTGCTCAAGTTGATGTATTTGAGTTGTCTACGAATAGCACTACGATTAATGTTATTACGAATGATCAATTGACGGCTACTTGGACAATACGTTTACAACAAACTATCAATCAAGGGCAACTCACTAATTTGAATAACGGAGAATTTGCCGTAACTTTGCCCGATGCTGCTGTACAACAAAGTTTTATTTATGAACTCTGTGATGGCATTTGTGTGAACAGTTGTGACACCGCAATCGTTCTATTAAAAGTTGATCGGCTATTGGATTGTCCTATCCCCAATATTTTTACCCCAAATAATGATGGCATCAACGATTTGTTTGAAATTCCCTGTGTTTCTGAGCAGCAACCTGCTTACTTAGAAGTGTACAACCGATGGGGCGACCGTGTTTATCAAAGTGATAATTACCTCAATCAATGGGACGGAACGCATGTTGGCGCAGCACTACCTGATGGCACGTACTTTTATCTGTTGCGCTTTTCTGATGGCGAAGGGCTACAAGGGTCGGTAGAAATACGTCGCTAAGCACGGGAATACGAAGCTTAATGTTGTTATTATTAATCCTGTTGTAAACTTATAAAGATGAACCGCTTGCTCCTCCTTCTATTCATCGCCTGTTGGGCTGGTGGGGCTTTTGCTCAGCAAGAAGCCCAATTCACGCAGTTTATGTTTAATAAATTGTACTACAACCCCGCCTATGCGGGTAGCAAAAAAAACTTTTGTTTGTCGGGTATTTACCGCAAACAATGGATTGGCATTGAGCGCGCGCCACAGTCGGCTACGCTCAATGCCCACGGAGCCGTTTGGAAGGAACGCCTTGGCTTGGGTTTGTCTATCAATTACGATCAAATTGGCTTTACCGATCAAGTCAACATCGCCACCAACTACGCGTATATTATTCGGTTCAAACGAGAAAACTTTTTGAGCTTTGGATTGCGCGCGTCATTAGGGTATACCCAAATTCGTTGGGAGGAGGCCGAGCCCACGCAAGTTATTGACCAAGCCATTCCGGGCGGAGTCAACAGTAAACTACAGCCCAATTTTGGAGCAGGGGTCTATTATGAAGCCAAGCATTGGTATGTTGGTTTTTCGTTGCCCAATATCTTTGAGCAAGAGCTAGATTTTACCCCTACTACTGGCGGGAGCAGTGTGGTGCCTAAGATTCGCCAACATTATTATTGGATGGGTGGCTTGTCTTTTGATATTGCCAAGAACGTGCAAATTCAGCCCAATGTCCTGTTCAAATACGTGGTCAATGCGCCCTTGGATATGGATTTGAACCTAAGTTTTGTCTTTTTTGAGAAATTCCTAGTGGGAACCACCTTTCGATTAGGGGATTCCTTTGATGTCTTGTTGAAGTGGCAAGTAGCGCCCCAATTTCAGATTGCTTTTGCTTATGATATTACCATTACGCCTTTGCAGCAATACAATGCGGGAACCATCGAAGCAATGGTCGAATATTGTTTTATTAAGAAGAATCAAAAAGTCAACAATCCGCGTTTTTTCTAAGGGCTTTTATCCCTCTACCATTCCCCCTGTCCGTTAAGCGGGCAGTACTCACCCAGTCTAATTTTAGCTAATTTAATGGCTTAGCTATTGTTTTGTTTATAATTGATAATTAATTATGATAAAGATAGTACTCACGGTAGCCTTTCTATTCTTAGGAAACAGTTTAGCCTTTGCCCAGAAAACCAAAGCGGAAAAAATCTACGAAGCGCAAGGGTACGGCGTATATTTGGAAATGCTCAACAAAGAAGAGTTGGACAAACTCGACCGAAAAACCTTAGTTCGGATGGCTAAAAGTAGCCAAAAAATAGGCGACCACCGCAGTGCCGAGCGCTTGTATGGGGCCTTGATTGGCCTAGAAAATCCCGATCCGCTTTGGCACTTGTATTACGCACAAGCGCTACAAACTAACGGCCAGTACTTGGAAGCCCGCAACCAGTTTCGCTTGTGCGATGAAAAACTGAAAGCAAAAGCCAATGGCCGTTCCTATGACCAGCGCGCGCGCTTGGGGTGGGAAGCCTGCAATCAAATGGCCGAAATGCGCAGTATTGGCCCCGTCGTAGTACGGGCAGAAGCCGCTCTCAATTCGCCCAAGCTAGAATTCAGTCCCATGTTCTACCGCGAGGGGTTAGTGTTTGTTTCTACAAGAACACAAGGGGAGCGCAAAGACCGCTGGATCAATGATAACTACATGGACTTGTATTATGCGGCGCGCCAAACGGACGGCTCTTTTGCGGTACCCGAACTATTTGCCGACGAGCTAAAAACCGCCCTCCACGAGGGGCCTTGTGTGTTTACCAAAGACCAACAAAGCATTTATTTTACCCGCAATGATTTGTACAAAGGCAAGCGCGGCAAAAGTAAAGACGGTACGACCAAACTCAATTTGTACCAAGCTAAATTGATAGAAGGAGAGTGGACAGAAGAGCAAGAACTACCGTTTAATGACCCTGATGTCGATCAAGCCCACCCCGCTCTTACTAGCAACGAACGTATTTTGGTATTTGCCAGCAATGCCCGAGGAGGCTATGGGGGAATGGATTTGTGGGCATCGCGTCTAGAAAAAGGTGTTTGGAGCAAGCCGGTCAACTTAGGCAGCCGTATCAATACCCCTGGTGACGAGGTCTTTCCTTTTATTCATGAAGATGGTACCTTGTACTTTTCTTCGAACGGTTGGTCGAGCTTGGGCGGGTTGGATATTTTTATGGCGACACAAGTGTATAACCACCCCGATTCGCTTTGGGAGTATCCTTTTAACCTAGGTACACCCATCAATAGTCCACACGATGATTTTGGTTTTATTAGCAATAAGGAAAAGACAATGGGCTACTATACCTCTAGCCGAGGGGAGGGGCAAGACGATATTTATCAATACAAAGTAGAACACCCTCTGGACCAGCTTACGCCTCTGCCTAGCAGTACGGTAGATGTTTGCGTTTACGATGACGACACGCGCTTGCGTTTGGAGCAAGCAACGGTAGTGGTGCAGCGCGATGCCGAATTGGCGGCGGATTCTGTAGTGAGTATAACAGGAGAGTACGGTTACACCGTTTGCCAATTTAGAGCAGGCGATCCTTACTTTATCACCGTTAAACGCGCGGGGTACATTGGGGTGTCGGATTATTTTATCATGCCCAAAGATGTGGATGCTGTAGACGAGTATTGTATTGGCCTGACCCGTGATCCGTCGCTATTGGTGGCTGAAGTCGAGACCGATCCGAGCTCTATTGAGAAGCGAAAAATCTACAGCACGACCGATATTCCCCCTGTCAATTACACGTATGATCCCACTATTCCACTCCCTAAATTACACGTCAAAGGGCGCGTTTTGAATGTCGATTATGACCGCCCATTACCGCAAGCTAGTATCCTCTTATTGAATCGTTGTACAGGCGAACAGTTGGTTATGGAAGTCGCTGATAATGGGGAATTTGCCTTTCCGTTGGAATGTGGCTGCGAATATGTAGTGAAATCAAAGAAAAATCGATTTTTTGAAGCCAATCAGGTCATTTCTTTGTTAGAAGAGGGAGACTGTGGAAAAGCGATTGCTTTAGAGTTGCAAATGAAGCCTAGAGTAGACCGTATAGGCAATCCTCTATTCCTAGCCGAAGAGCTGGCTGGGAAATCCATCAAAGAAGGAGACATCATCGAATTGAAAAGTATTTTCTACGATTATGATAAATGGAATATCCGCATGGATGCGGCTAGCGATTTGAAAAGCTTGGCCGACCTCATGCAAAAAAATCCCTCCTTAGAAATAGAATTATCCTCTCATACTGACCAGCGTGGATCTGCGCGTTACAACCAATCGCTCTCTGAAAAACGCGCCAAAAGTGCGCGGGATTATCTGATTAAGCGAGGGGTCAATCCGACTCGTATTGTAGCGGTTGGATATGGAGAGGAGCGTTTGCGCAATACGTGTAATGTTTGTTCAGAAGGAGATCATCAAGAGAACCGCCGAACAGAAGTACTCGTGACAAAATATAAAACAGTTAAGTGAGCTGATTGATGTTGCTTCGTCCCATTGGCAGATCATTGGCTTATTTGATATCCCTTACGAAGTTATCTGCCTATTATGAAGGATCAATTATTCACCATATTTGTATTAACCCTTACCTTACTTTTTATTGGACAAACTGCTTCGGCCACCCATGCTTTGGGTGGGGAGTTGAGTTACCGCCATTTGGGAGGAGACGACTATGAATTAGAACTGCATGTCTATCGAGATTGTGGCGGCATTGGTTTGGGCTTTTTTCAAATTGTTAGTTGGGATGCCAGTTGTGGAACAGGAAGCGTGTTGCTCAGGCGTAGCAATGTGCAAGAAGTAACGCGCCTATGCCCCAGTTCCCCTTCTTCTTGTAATGGTGGGACGGGGACCTATGGTGTCGAACTGCATACCTATTTAGCCCGTGTTACGATTCCCAATTTTTGTAACAATATGCGCCTCTCTTGGAGAGTATGTTGCCGCAATTCTGTGATTACGAATCTTGCGGTGCCCAATAGTACCCCGATCTATATAGAAACATTTCTATCCAACAATGGGCTGACCATCAATGACCCTTTACCCAATTCTACCCCTGTTTTTACCAATAATACTAGTTTTTTAAGTTGTACCAATGTATTGACGAATCAGAATTTAGGAGCGGTTGATCCCGACGGCGATTCGCTTAGTTATTCCTTGGTAGACTGTCAGTCTGCTACAGGCACCAATGTCACTTATTTGAGTGGGTACTCAGGAAGCAACCCGCTAGGGGCAAATGCCGTTACGTTAGACCCCGTAACAGGTGCCATTAGTTATACGGCAACGAGTGCCCAAGTTGCGGTGGTTTGTATTCAGGTAGAAGAATATAGAAATGGAATCGTAGTGGGCCGTTCTGTGCGGGATGTCCAACTTAATATTATCAATTGTAGTAATACCCCACCCACTTTATCAGGCGTCAATAATGGAACTGTGTTTAACATCAACGCTTGTTTGGGGCAAACCTTAGACTTTTCCGTATTGGGGAACGATCCTGATCCCAATAACTTAACAATTAGAGCCAACACAACAGGCGTATTTACGACGGCTAATTTTACACAAACAGGCAATACAGGGCGGTTTACTTGGACCCCTAGCATCGCCAATGTTGGTACCCATGTACTGACCATGAGCATAGAGGATGATGCCTGTCCAGTGAATGCCTCCAATATTTATACCTATACCATTAACGTCATTGGCGCAGAGCCGCCCATTTTTATTAGCCCTGCTACGGCTATTTGTCGGGGAGATAATGTCACTTTAAATGCTTCTACTAGTTCTCCTAATATAGCTTCTTTTAACTGGTTTCCTGCTAGGGGACTTTCTAATACCAATACAGGAACAGTAATCGCGAGCCCTACTTTTTCTACCAATTACACCGTAGAGGTGAGCTACAGCTCGGGCTGTATTGATCGCCAAACAGTCGCCGTTACCGTGAAGCCTACCCCTGTAGTTGCCTTGTTTCCAAATGATGTGAATGTTTGTGGTGGTTCTACTATTGAATTACGGGCAACGACCGACCGCGTCGGGATGGATTTTGTTTGGCGCGATTCTAATAACGTGGTGTTGTTGGATACCGAAGTAGGGACGGAATCAACGGTCAATGTTACCATGCCTACAACCACGGGTTTTTATTCTTGGACGGTAGATGTGCGTGATCCTGTATCGGGCTGTAGTACTTTGGATACTTTGACACTGCGCGTTAATCAACCCAACGGTAGTAGCTATTGCAACAGCATCTACGCCTCTACGACAGGAACGCCAACCGGAGCGGGGACACCCAACGATCCCACAACCCTAGAGGATGCCGTCAAAAGAGCGCTTTGCGACAATGTTATTATCAAAGTCGCAACAGGTATTTATACGATTGATACGGCTATTAGAGTGGGCAGTTATACGACCTTGGAAGGGGGCTTTGTAGAGGCAAACAACTGGACCAAAACAAGTGCAGCGGGAGCGACGACCATTCGCCGAAGCAATAATAATCCACAGGGAATCGTAGAGCGCAATTGGCACCTCACTGCCATAGAAGTCATCAATGCCGAGGGCTTTCGGTTACAAGATTTGACCATAGAAACCGATGATGCCAGCAACAGCGACTACAGTGTTTCTACTTATGGTATTTACTTGCAAAATGTCTCGAATTATCACCTCACCCGCTTGAAAGTAGAGGTAGGAGATGCCTCTGATGGTCGAGAAGGACGCGAGGGCTGTGAAGGGCAAGATGGACAGCCCGGTAGCCCTGGTAATGTCAACGGCACCCCTGGCAATGGCGGTGCAGGCGGCGGCTGGATCTATGACCCCAACCATTACTGCCTAACAGGAGGTAACCCGACCTTGCCTACTGCTCCATTGGGTGTATTGGGTGATGCTGGCACGGATGGTATCAATGGCGCGCCCTATAGCTCCCAAGGCGGCGCGGGAGGAACGGGTGGTTGGGGCGCTCCCGCTACCTCAGGAAACACCAATGGTGGCGATGGCGGCGATGGGGGAACAGGGGGCAGTCCTACACAGCCTAGTGGGCTCATGTTTACTGTGGCCGCTACAGGCGGTGCGGGAGGATTTAACAGTGGTGCTAATGGGGTGGACGGTCCTGAGAGTGATATTCTTGGTGGCAATGGTACCGATGGTAGTGATGGTACTCCCAGTCACAACAACGGTCGTTTCGCTGTAGCTAGAGGCCAAGATGGCATCAATGGCGCTGGCGGCGGTGGTGGTAGTGGTGGGGGAGCGAGTCGGAATTCGGGTACTTCCAGTTCTGGCATTGGCGGCGGCGGCGGTAGTGGCGGCGGTGGCGGTGGCCACGGTGGTGAAGGCGGCGGCGGCGGCGGCGGTTCATTTGGAATATACATTGATAACAATGGAGTAAATGGACGCATCCAAGATTGTGACATAAACGAAGGCGATAAAGGCGACGGGGAAGATGGCGGCGACGGTGGCCATGGCGGTAGCCATAATACTACACCTGGTGGAGCTGGAGACAGTAATGGTGGGCGATCATCAGGCGCAGGTGGAGAAGGAGAACACGGCGGTAATGGCGGTAATGCTGGTGATGGCGAGGATGGCATTGAGGTGAAAGTATACCTATCGCCCTCTAGTACCACGTTGGTAGAAAATACTACGAATTTTGATTTAAACGGACAACAGGTTATTACGGTAACCGATGTTAACTGTACCAATGAACTCGTTACTTATGACAATGCTAACTTAGTCGCTGATTGGGATTTTGATTTACGGGGAAGTAGTCGAGCGGTACCCGCTACTCAAACAGGATTGTTAGGAGCAGTAACAACGCTGTACCTGTCCCCTGATCGCTACGATGTCAGAATGAACCCCTTGCTTGGTTCGCCTAATGATTACAAGGGCTTTCATAATATTTTCTTGCAAAGTCCCAATCAAGCAGCAATTGTAACGAGTGCTTTGCCTTTGGACAATAACCCCGATACGGTATCCCTCTGTTTAGGGCAGTTTGCCACGTTCGAAAGTCGGACAGCAGGCGTCGCTTATCTATGGGATTTTGATGGGGCTATAGCCAACCCTGGAAGCGTGCCTGTGACCAATAGTGCCCCTTTTAATACGGCGGGAACCTATCAAATCACCCTACAAGTAGCCACCAATTGCTGTGGCGTAAGCCCTGCTGATACCATCATATTAGTAGTAACTCCTGTACCGACTATTACGCCTGCTTTGGCACCTAGTGCCGTTTGTTTGGATGCAAGTACGGTTTTATCGGTCAACGGCTTGCAACCCAACGATACACTGGTTTGGACACCCATGCAACAGCTTACTAGTTTATCCGCCAATAGTGTACAGGTACAGCCAACGGCTCCTATTGTTTATACAGCGACGGCTTATTCCAAAATAGCGATCAACGGGCAAAATTATTACAATTATGCTTGTCCTGCTTCTGTTAGTTACAACTTAACCATTAGCCCTCCTCCTGTAATTAATCTAACGAAAGTTAACCTTCCCTGTACAGGAAACGGTAGTGTAAGCGCTGCGCTCTCTGGTAGTAATTACGATTTTGTTTGGTCAGATGGTACTACTCAAAGTGGCGGGAATACAAGTACTATAGTAGCCCCTCAAATAGGGAATTACTGTGTTACCGTAACGGACAATACAACTGGCTGCCAAGATAGCACCTGTATTTATGTGGGCGTAGATGCCTCGGTGCCAACGCTTTCTTTTACTAATAATGTTGGTGTTAGTTGTTACAACACTACCAATGGTAGTGTGCGGATACACGGCACCAATGGGTCGGGTAATTATCAGTTTTCTTGGAGTCCTACGGTAATAGGCGGGAACATAAGCGGCGTTAGTGTTTATACGGTTAATAACTTAGCAGCAGGCTTGTATACCGTGAGCTTGACGGATAACGCCACTGGTTGCCAAGTTTCGGATACGGTGAGAATTATTGCTCCAAGTCCCATTTTGCTAGATACGACGGCCTTAAGCTTGCCGACTTGTCCTAGCCAACAAGATGGCTTGATTGAATTAGAAGCCTTTGGGGGAACAGGAAATTTAAATTATGCTTGGTCAACAGGAGCGAGTACGGGTCTTATTGGAAGCCTAGACACGGGCAGTTATACCGTAGTGGTGACGGATGACAATGCTTGCACCGTTACACAAACCATTCAATTGTCCAATTATACGCAGCATTTTGCCGTGAATACGAGTGTAACTTCTAATTATAATGGAGATGATATTTCTTGTGCAGGGGCTTGTGATGGCCGCGCTGCTCTAGCAGTCGTAGGGCCAGTCGGAAATTATGGATACAGTTGGAGCGATCCATCGTACAATAATTTAACCATCCTAACGGGACTTTGTGCCGACACCTTTTATGTTACCGTAACGAATAACGGTATTTGCCCTGTAGTGGATACGGTAGTGCTTACCGAGCCCGATGTTTTGCAGGTAGCGGTAACAACAACAACAGCTGCTTGTACAGGCCCCACAGGAACGGCCACGGCTACTGTTATGGGCGGCTCCGCGCCGTATTATTTTGCTTGGCCGAACGGACAAACTACCCCAACGGCCACTAGTTTAGCGGCCTCGGCCACCCCTTATACGGTGACCGTAACGGACTGGAATGGTTGTGTAGCAATTGCTTCGGCGACCATTAACCAAGCAGCCAATCTTTCACCCCCAATTATCGCACCTGCCCAAACGGTTTGTTTAGGCGATACGATTTGGTTGCGAACCAGTACCCTAACAGGGACAACTTACCGCTGGCAAAACAGCAGCAGTGGTTTTCAAGCTTATCGACAGGATACGTTTGTTTATCCTGCTGCATTAGCGGATGTTGGTTCTTATGTTTTGACCATAGGTAATATAGCGGGTTGCACCGCAAGTAGCACCATGACGGTTGCTGTTGATGCCTTGCCCAATCGTCCAGTAATTACAGGACAGCCCATTTGTGCAAATGACAATATTGTTTTACAAAATACCATGCCTTGCGCGTGGACGGTTTGGCAATCTCCCTTAGGTGATACAATTGGTACGGCTACGGGAACCTTGATCGTATTCCCCACTGCGGCAGGATATGCCGCTGGCAATTGGGTGGCGTGGTGTCTAGATCCTGTGACTGGTTGTCGCTCGGAGTCTTCGTTGCCTTATACAGTAGTGATCGAAACTCCGCCTAGTAGTATTGCGGTAACAACGACTAGTCCTATTTGTAGCAATACAAGTACTACCTTGGCGGTTAATAATGCGGGGGGATTCAACTATATTTGGTCTTCTGATAGCCTGCGGAGTGATACCTTAGCAATCGGCAGCGTATTCAATACCCCTATTATAACCACCAATACTACGTTTTATGTCCATGCGCTAACTGCTGCAGGCTGTAGTACTTGGCAGGCGGTTTCGGTGACTATATGGAACCCTGTTCCCCAAGCAACAATTGTCGCTAATGCTACTACGTTGTGTGCCGGTGACAGCTTGACTTTAAGCGCTAATACAGGCGCTGTATCTTACCGCTGGCGTGGCCCTTTTGGGACATTACCCGCTACTCGCTCAAATTCGATGGAATACAGTAATACCCGCCCAAACAGGTTGGTATTTCTTGGCAACAACAGACAGCTATGGTTGTGTAGCAGAGGATTCTATTTACATTACGATCAATAGGCTCCCCGTTTCCCCGACCTTGGTACAATTGCCAAGCAACTGTGTTGGCGATAGTCTACGCTTGGGACACAATGGTAGCTGCGACAGTAGTTTTTGGGTGAGCCCAGCAGGGCGTGTCTTTGCAACAGCGGGCAATTATTTAGCGATAAGCGATACCGATTCGGCTTATCAAAACGGCACTTGAACCGTACGCTGCTCCAATACCACCACAGGTTGTTCGGCCAGCTCAAATGTACTGACCGTGACTTTACCACAGCCGCCTACTGTTGGCACGCTTTCAATCACCTCGCCTATCTGTTATGGCGATAGCGCCTATTGGCAAACTATGCCTATTGCTGGTGTGACTACTTACCGTTGGTATAATCAAGCAGGTAATCTATCTGTTTTTGGGCTTCGCGTTGGCTTGTCTAATTTGACTAGCGATAGCTTGCTGTATTTAGAAGTCGTGCAAAACGGCTGTACTTACTTAGTGGATTCGGGAGTGGTGCAGGTACGTCCTGTGCCCAATCCGCCAGTATTGACAGGAACTACCTTGCTTTGCGAAGGCGATGCCTTACAATTGAACACCTCTACGATAGCCTTGAATTATAGCTGGACGGCTCCGAGTGGTGCCATTACTACCGCACAACGCTTGTCCATTCCTGCGGTAACCGTAGCCGATTCGGGTTACTATTGGTTAACTGCGCAAACTATTAATGGTTGCTCCCTGCCTGCGGATAGTATTTTTGTACAGGTGCAAGCACGTCCTGCTGCGCCTACTGTGGGGAGTCCAACAACGGTTTGTGGAACCGATTCCTTGCTGCTGGAAGTGGCTTTGGGTAGTTGTGATAGTGTTGTTTGGACGGCACCGAATGGCAGCCAATGGATAGGCCGACGATTGGCCTTTGCCTCCAACAGCCCTGCTTATTTAGCGGGTAATTGGCAGGTAGTGTGTATTGATTTGGTAACAGGTTGTATCTCGCCTAGTACTATCGTAACGATTAGTTTTTCCAATATAGCCGCTCCCACCATAACGAATACTACAACGGTTTGTCAAGGAGAAAATAAGGTATTGACAGCGACGGGAGGAGTGACTTATACTTGGTATAGAGACCCTACTTTGACCAATATAGCAGGGGTAGGGGCTTCCTTGACGGTCAATAATTTACAAGCAGACAGTACGTATTACTTAGTCAATACGGCGGCAAATGGTTGTCGTTCGTTGCCTGTAGCGGTAACCGTGACGGTTTACCCAACAGCGGGCAGCCTCAACTTGGGGCCCGATCAACTACTCTGTGAAGGGGACGATTTATTGCTAACCACCACCACAGGATTTGTTAGTTATAGCTGGTCGGGGCCTGCTTGGTTGGGCAGCACACAACGCCGCAACATCATTACCACAACTACCCTTGCTAATACGGGGGCATATAGTGTAGCGGTAAGAGATGGCAACAACTGTTTGCTAAAAGATACCATTAACGTAACTGTTCAAGCGTTGCCGAATCCACCTTCTATAGACAGCATTCAACTGCTTTGTCTGACAGATACCTTGGTATTGCAACCTAGAATAAGTGGGATTACCTGCGATTCTATGTATTGGACAGGCCCGAATGGTATTGTCTTGTCAGGGCGAGTGGTTACTATTTTGCCTGGCAGCAACAACTTTGTAAGCGGATCTTGGTACTTGCACTGTTTGGATACCAGCAGCAATTGCGCCAGCCGCTCTAACGAACAAGTGGTGATTTTTCTACCACCTCCTATTGTGCCAACTACGACTAGCAGTAGCCCCGTTTGTAGTGGGGGAGCCGTGCAATTGAGTACCACTACTAGTACTCCCTTTACACGTTTTTATTGGTACGCCAGTTTGGCGTTGGACTCTGTTATTGCTATTGGGCAAAACCCAACGATGAACAACATTACAAGCGATACCATCTTTTATTTAGTAGTTGATAATGGCGCGGGTTGTTTAACCGCTCCTATTGCTACGCCTGTTACGCTTGCTCCACCTACTGCTGCTCCTGTCATTATTAGTAATGCTCCCTACTGCATAGGTGCTCCACTTTTGTTGACGACCAATAACAACGCCGCTACTTACTACTGGACATGCCTAATAATTTTAGTGCGACCAGTTCAACGGCTTTGGTCAGCACGTCTACCACGCCATTGTTAGCAGGAATTTATACGTTGATAACAGCAGATAGTTTAGGCTGTTTGTCCTTACCCGATACGATTGACGTAACAATCAATGTGCCTGCTTCTCCCGCGCAATTATCAACGAACGCTCCCCTCTGTCGAGGAGAAGCTTTACAATTAATTTCTAATGGGCAATGCAGTAGTTTAGAATGGGTGAGTCCCTTAGGCAATCGCCTCATGAGCAGCGGTGATACACTCAACGTAAGGGACACGGATCCCAATTATCAAAATGGACAATGGTACAGCATCTGTACCGACAGTAGCACGGGTTGCCGAGTGGTTTCGGATACCGTTTCAGTGGTGGTGGTAGATCCTCCGTTGTTGTTAGGTAGTAATAATAATGGGCCTATTTGTTTAGGTGATACTGTACAATTGACTGCAGTTTTGGGAAGTAGTGCTGGTGTCACGGTTACTTGGTATGCTGATACAGCGTTGCAAGTACCCTTGCCTACTCCTTTTGTACCCAATACTAATCAATGGGTTTATTTGAAGGCCAGTAACGCACAGGGTTGTACCACTATAGATTCTACTTTTATAACGGTTCACCCGCTTAGTGTCGGCAACTTATTGCCTGCAACCGATAGCTTATGCGAAGGGGATGCTTTGGTCTTGCGTGCCTTAGTAACGGGCAGCCAATACCAATGGAATGGCCCGAATGGCTACAGCAGTACCTTGCAACAGCCAAGTGCCCTAGCTAGTACCCTAAATACAGCAGGAGCCTATACCTTAGAATTGACCGATACCAATGGTTGTGTGCGCTACGATACACTACAGGTCATTGTTAGTGTTGTGCCGACAGCTCCTAGCTTGGCTCCTTTAGCACCGCTTTGTGTGGGAGATAGTGTTTTGTTGACGGTGACTGCCGTTACAGGCTATCAATATCAATGGCAGCGTTGGCCGCAAGGCACGGTTGTAAGCAACACCAATAGCTACTTAATCGACCCTGTTAGCAGCGCAGACAGTGGCCAATATTATGTTACCATAATCAATGGAAATTGCCGCATCAACTCCAGCAACCGCGTTTTAGTAGAAGTACGCGATCCACAAGCCGTTACGGTTTTTGCGGGACTCGATCAGCAATTGTGTGGGCAAGCTAACGCTGTTCTGACGGCAACAGGGTTGCCAACAGGCTACTTAGGGACTTGGACAACCAACAGCAGCGCCACCATTAGTCAACCCAACAACAGCAATAGTACGGTTAGTAATTTGCCTCTAGGCAACAGTATTTTTTATTGGACAGTCAATCAAACGGTTTGTAGAAGCGGAAGCATAGATTCTATCCAAATCACTTTGAATACCATAGGAACGGACACGGCACAAGCGGGCATCGACCAACGCATTTGTCTACCTGCACCAACCGAACTCCATGCCTTATTGGCAAGTGGTAGTAGTGGGAGATGGAGCCAGAGTTTATTGCAAACCAATGCAGGAATAGTTATGAGTACCCCCAACCAACCAAACTGTATGTTGAGTGGCTTAGTGGCGGGACAACGGTATGAATTTGTTTGGTCGATTAATCGACCTGGCTGCCCTGTCCACAGCACAGATACGGTTGTATTGGAGGTTAGCGCTGCGCCAACTGCACTCGCTTATGGAGGAGAGAACATTTACAGTTGTGGGCAGGATACGGTTGCCCTCAATGCTTTGTTGCCTAGCGGAAGTGTAGGAATTTGGATGAGTGCCAACTCTTTACTGTTTGGCGATAGTACGCAGGCCGCCACTTGGGCGACGGGCTGGACGCAAGATACTACTGTGGTTTATTGGACACTCACAGGAGGCGCTTGCCGCAATTACAGTCAAGACAGCTTATTGCTAATTGACAACAGCGCGGCAGTGGTCGCCACGCCCGATTTCTTTTCCGTAGTTGTAGGGCAGCCCGCTACCATTGATGTTGGCCTCAAATGACCAAGGGGTAAGCAATGGGCTGTTTTCTATTGTTTCAGGATTACGCGATGGACAAGTGACAGATCAAGGCAATGGTTGGTTGGAAGTGGTGGCGGAAGGAAGTGATAGTTTGCAGTATTTTGTCTACGAATGGTGTTCGCAAGAATGTCCAACAGCTTGTGATACGGCTTTGGTTACCTTACGCGTAGATGGCTTGGGTGCTTGCACTGTGCCAAATATTTTTACCCCCAATAACGATGGGGTCAATGACTACTTTGATATTCCTTGTTTAAGAGCAGATATAGTGGCTTATTTAGCTGTGTTCAACCGTTGGGGCGACCAAGTTTATGAATCTGATCGGTACAACAACCAATGGGATGGGCAGCACAATGGAAAGCCTTTGCCTGATGGAACGTATTTTTACTTGATTAGAGTCGCCAACCAACGGCCCCTACAGGGTTCTGTAGAAATTAAGCGCTAAGGATTTTTCGTTCTAATAGGTAATTCTACTGAAAAGACACGCCAATGGGTGCCCCCCAATAAGCGTCAATAAAAGGCTTATTAGCACTAAGAGGAGACAAAAAAACAAGTGCTTTTTTGTACTGAAAACGTGAAATAATAAACGCAAGCTGCCGACCTAATTCTTTCAAAAAATTGGTTGGCAGCTGATGTTTGTAGATGAGCAGTAATTAGTTATTCGCTTCTTCGATTATAAACTATTGAATAAAAGTCTTACTTTTGATGGTCAACTGTTTGAAAAACTGAAGAGAGCAACATGGCTGTTCAATAAATTTTGCACACCACTAATCAGGTTGCCTTTCCTTGGTTTTTAAAAGCCAAACAATCGTTAAAACCAACTTTATCACACCAATTGTACCACTACTTATTTTCTATCTTGTTATCGCTAACCTTTACCTTTGTCACTTGTCCATTGAATCAACCACCTTGTACATGATTGGAAGAAGGTAGAAGAGGGGTATTATAGAAAAAACGGCGGCTTGTCTTTAAGGCACCACACAGATTTTGAGCACTAGAAAAAATATTTTCTAGCTGACTATCACTTACTAGATAGCTTCGCAAGTGCTTATTTTTGTACAACACTTAATCGGCAGGCATTCAATTGGGTATTGATTAATGTTTTAATCCCCAGTGTATGAACGTACCAGTACTTACGACTCGAACGTACCCTTTTTTATTCCTATTGCTGTTGTGGTCTTCTCACTACTTACAAGCGCAACAGACTAACTATCAAAATGTAGTTACCAAATGTTACAACGGGCTCGCCTCGCCCGTAAACAACAGCACTGGAACGCTTTATGGATTTACCAGTTTTACCGCTGCTGATATCCCTCCAGGACATGTGGTTTCCGATGTTATTGTAGAAATTGTTTGGTCAAAGACCAATGATGGGAGCTGTGTCTACAATGGCCCCGATGGTGCTGACCTGAGCCATGTTGGTTTTATTATACAAGGCCCTGCAGGCACAGGCGGTGTACGTACGCTGGCTGCGTCCACGATTACAGGCAATAATATTTCTCCAGTGACTACGTCTAGTTTTACTGGTGTTCAAAATGTGGTGTACGATACGATTGTATTTCGACAAGGAGCCCGTTCTTTGCTACCTGCTAGCACGCCTGTACTTGGGCGCGATACCGTGAGCCCAAACAACGAACCTTTATCTTTTTATTTTGGAAAAAATGCAATAGGGCTTTGGCGTATTGGTGTCATTGATGACCCACCAGCTACTGGCCCCCCCGTTTGTTTACATTCCTATTGCGTGACCTTGGTCACCTGTGCGGTCGATCAGTTAGAGGTGGTTTGTAAATCCTCAACGACTGTGGGGTTATCTAATACAGGTATTCACGCGTTTGATTTTAGCGACCTAGATAGTTTGAGCGATGTATCTTGCCGTGTCAAGAGCTTGGATTTTTCTCCTAGAAACGTCACTTGTGCAGATGCAGGAACAACGATTCCTGTTACAATGACCATTACAGATTACTTAGATAGTACGGCTTCTTGTGTCACGCAAGTTCTAGTAGAGGATCAAACCCCGCCCACCCTAATCGGCTGTTCGCCCAATATCTTTGCGGTTTTGTATCTGGATGCCGATGGACGAGATACCTTCTGGGCCGATTCTCTTCGCGCCACGGATAACTGTGGGCCGATTATCAAAGAAGTGCAGTTTGTTTCGGCACTGAATTACAGTTCTTTTGTTGCGTTTGATTGCGATTTGGGCCGCCGCCGAATAAGAGCGCGGGTAACCGATGCCGCAGGCCGTAGCAGCGAATGTTTTATTTTGTTGGAGGTGCGGGATACCATTCCCCCTACAGCCGTTTGTCGCCGCGATACGGCGTACTTAACCACCAATCCGAATGGGGCGGTAACCGTACCTGCCATACGCGTAGATGGCGGAAGCAATGACCCTTGTGGAGGGATTGCCAACCGTTGGGTCGGCAATCAGTTCGATCCACCGCCTGTATTTACCTGTGCGGACTTAGGCTTACAAACCGTCCGATTAATTGTAGCCGATAACCAAGGCAATTTAGATACGTGTAACAATGCAGAAGTATTGGTACTGGATACCATAGCGCCAACCGCGAGTTGTCGAAATGATACTATTTATTTGAATGCCGCAGGGCAGGCAATTGCCTACGCTATGGGCGTAGACAACGGGTCTTCGGATGTTTGTGGTATTGACAGCATCAATGTCAATGGACAAGACAGTGTCATTTACACTTGTAGTGCACTCAATGCGACACAACCTGCTGTGCTCAATGTTTTTGACGCTAGTGGAAATAGGGACTCTTGTATTGGGTGGATTGTGGTGCGCGATACGTTTGCGCCTTTGGCAAATTGTAGCAATGATACGGTATATTTGGATGCCAACGGCAACGGCAGTATCAATGCAGCAGCCCTCAACAACAATAGTATAGATGTTTGTACAGGTACGTTATTGTCATTTGATATTAATGGTGCAAGCAGTATCGCATTTGATTGCAGCGATGCGTTGTCCAATCCAAATGCCGTATCGTTGACGGTTAGGGATACCTTTGGCAATGCCAGTAGTTGTACGGCTTTTGTGACGGTATTGGATACGATTGCTCCAGTGGCGAGCTGTATGAATCCTACGATTTATTTGAATAGCTCAGGAATTGCTACGTTGACACCAGCTTTGGTGAGTGCGGGCAGTGCGGATAATTGCGCTATTGTAGACAGCGCGCTCAATACGGTAGGAACCAGCTTTGTGACTTATAATTGCACGGCGATTAATACGCCTCAGATGGTGACGTTGTTGGTGTCAGATGCCACAGGACAAACCAGCAGTTGCCAAGCAATGGTTACCGTAGAAGACCGCATCAATCCTACGCCACAGTGTTATGCTCAAATTCCCGTCTCGCTTGACGCGGCAGGGTTAGCGACACTAACGCCTAGCAGTATTGATTCTAATAGTACCGATAATTGCATTTTAGTAGGCTACCAAATCAACGGGGCACCAAGTGTTACCTACGATTGTACCGATTTAGGAACACAAATAGCGACGTTGACCATTCAAGATTCAGCGGGTAATACGGCCTCTTGTACCGCACAAATTATTATACAAGACAACAACGCCCCTACGGTTTCTTGTCAAACGATCACGGTAGCCCTCAACAATTCGGGAATGGCTACGATCAATCCCAACGATGTCTTACTTTTTCCAGCAACTAGTGATAACTGTGGTATTAGCAACAGCAGTTTTAGCTCAGGCAATAGCATCACCTTCGATTGCGATAGCATCGGACAGCGCCGTGTTAATGTTTTTGTGAGCGATGTTTTTGGCAACGTCTCTAGTTGTCAAACAACCGTAACAGTGGAAGATACCTTAGCACCAACAGCCAATTGTCGCCCTGTTCCTTTTGTGGTACAATTGGACAACGCTGGTATAGGCGTAGTAACGGCTCTAGACATTGACAATGGTAGTAGTGATTTGTGCCAATTGGATACCCTGTTGGTAAATGGAGTTGATAGTTTCTTTTTTAATTGTGGTAACATTGGGAACAACACGGTTACGTTATCGGTAGAAGACAGCTCGGGCAACCAAGATGTTTGTATCGCTACAGTAGTGGTGCGCGATGGCAACCCGCCTACAGCCATTTGTAAAGATACCGTATTGTATATTGGTGCAACAGGTATCGTCACCGCTTTCCCTGCTTATGTTGATGGGGGAAGTGTGGATAATTGTAACATCACTCTGTCGATCAACGGTGCCTCTTCTGTGACTTTTAATTGCGCCCAAGCGGGCATTAATTCTGTACAATTAACGGTAGAAGATGCTTTTGGAAACATTAGTCAATGTGCTGCTAATATTACGATTGAAGACACGTTGTCGCCAGTAGCGAATTGTGTGCCGCTCAACAGCATCACCGTTTATTTGGACAGTAGTTGCTTTGCTAGTGTGCCTGCCAGCCTTTTCAACAATGGAAGTACGGACAATTGTAACTTGCCCACCAATGCGTTTAGCAGCAATGGGAGCCGCAACATAAGCTTTACCGCCGCCAATCTTTCTACCAATCCCAATCCTGTGGTATTGAGGGTAACCGATTTTAGTAACAACAGCGATACTTGTCAAACCACTGTTATTGTACGTGATACAATTGCTCCTCGAGTGATTTGTAGAGCCGATACGGTACAGCTAGATTTGTTGGGTAATGTGACCATTACCCCCACGCAAGTACTGGGAAGTGTTTTTGAGAATTGTAACACAGGCATTAGTTATGCCCTCAACAACGCAGCTTCGGTCACGTTCAATTGTGCCAATATTGGAAACAATACAGTGGTGTTGACGGCCACTGATTCTAGTGGAAATAGCAGCGATTGCAATGCTTCTGTATTAGTCGAAGACTTAATAGCCCCCAATGCCAACTGTCGCCCCATTGCTACCTTGACCCTTAATGCAGGCGCTACGTTTGGCGTATTGACGACTTCTAGGATTGATTTGGGGAGTGCTGACAATTGTAGTATTACCAATTATACCTTAAGCAGAGACACCTTTACTTGTACCGATATTTTTTCTAATCCACACACCGTACAATTATTAGTGAGCGATGCAGAGGGCAATGTAGATTCTTGTACCACTCAAGTAACGGTAGAAGATGCTACCGACCCGATTGCTGCTTGCCAAACCACGACTGTTTATCTCAATGGTGGAACCATCAATGTTACCCCTGATAGTGTCTTGGTGCCTCCGACAGGCGACAACTGTAGTTCTTTGAGCAGTACTTTTGCCATTTATGGGTCTAATATTGTCTACAATTGTGACAGTATCGGAAGCCACCGCGTTCAAGTAATTGTAACCGATATTTCGGGCAATACTGCGAGTTGTATCACCACAATTACGGTCGTAGACAGTGTTGATCCGATTGCTAATTGTATTACCACCCCATTTACGGTACAATTGGACAGCACGGGCAACGGCTTTGTTTTTCCAAGGAACATCGACAATGGAAGTTTTGATTTCTGTGGCATTAGTACCCGTTTAGTTAACGGGGTGGATTCTTTTAGATTTACTTGTGCTAATATTGGCAATACGGCAGTGACACTTTCTGTCTTGGACAGTTCAGGCAACCAAGCCAATTGCCCTGCCAACTTAATTATCAACGATCCTGTTAATCCTGTAGCGCGTTGCCGCGATACTACTATTTATCTCAATGCTAGTGGCATTGTTTTGGTAACGCCTCCTGTGCTCGATGCGGGTAGTTCCGACAACTGTAGTTTTACGACCTCCATCAATGGGCAACCGTCAATTACATTTAATTGCAATCAAGTCGGTGTCAATACCGTGCAATTAGTTGTACGAGATGGTTCTGGTAACATCAACCAATGCCCTGCAAATGTTACGATTGTAGACAGCATCCAACCACTCGCCAACTGTGTCAGCCCTGGCTTATTAACGGTTTACCTAGACAATACTTGTTTTGCTTCTATTCCTGCCATTAGAATTAACAACGGCAGTACCGACAATTGCGGCAGTAATTTATCGTATACCGTAAATGGCTTGCCCAACGCTACCTTTAACGCCACTAATGTCAACAGCAATCCCAATAACATTACCTTGGTCGTGCGTGATGCCAGCGGCAACGTAGATGTGTGTAACACCAGTATTTTAGTGGTAGATACGATTCGCCCAACCGTCAGCTGTCAACCTGATACGTTGCAATTGACAGGCATCAACACGGTACTGGATCCCTTGATGATTAACGCAGGCTCTACCGACAACTGTAGTGTGCCGACGCTTACCGTCAACGGGCAACCTTCTTTAACCTTAAATTGTAGCAACTTGGGAAGCACCACCGTCACGCTTATTGCAACGGACATTAGTGGCAACCAAGATTCTTGTAGAACGACGGTTTTTTTAGAAGACGTAGCAGCCCCGACCGCCAGATGTAATGGCACGGTAACGATTCAGTTAGATCCAGTAACCAACCAAGCTACTTTAACTCCTCTGAGGGTAGACAATGGAAGCTCGGACAATTGCACGATTATTTCTTATGGGATTTCTCAAAACACCTTTGATTGTACAGACGCTATTAGTAATCCGCATCCAGTCAGTTTATACATCATTGATCAAAGCGGCAACCAAGATTCTTGTACCACGCAAGTGGTTGTAGAAGACACCATCAATCCATCAGCGGTTTGTCAGAACGATACCCTATATTATGCGGGGGTGCCGATTCCTATCGCATCGAATAGCCTGGATGGAGGGAGTACCGACAATTGTGGCCTCCAAAGTTTTGCTTTAAGTCAAGATACCTTTGATTGTGCCGATATTGGTAGTACGAACGTTTTGATGACCGTTACCGATTTGAGCGGGCAGACCAGTACTTGTTTGGCTTCGGTTTTATTGATTGATACCACTGCTGCTGCCGTGGCAGGAGCCGATCAGGTCTTGTGTAATAACGTAGATTCTACCCAATTGACAGCGTTGGCTGTGGCAAATAACTTAACAGGAACTTGGAGCACTACTTCAGCAGCTGCCATTAGTGGGGTAAATGATCCCAACGCTACGCTAACGAATTTGTCGCTTGGAGATAATACGTTCTATTGGATAACTTCTAGTGCTACTTGTGCGCGGTTGTCAGAAGACTCGGTAACCATCACGGTGATCTTTAATAGTCCAGACAGTGCGCAAGCAGGGGCAGACATTGCCTTATGCGAAGATAGTCTTGCCAACCTCAACGCCACCGTTCCTACGGTAAGTACAGGACAGTGGTTGCAATCGGCTAGTCAAGCCAGTGCAGGGGTAGTAATTGCCGATTCTAGCAACGCGAATACCCTTATTTTAGGGTTACAGGCAGGCAATACCTATGAATTTGTTTGGGAGTTGACCAATGGACGTTGTGGTCCGTATGACCGAGATACGCTTTATGTGACGGTAGATAATATTCCTAACGATATAGCCATAGCAGGGGCAGATGTGACTTGTAGTCCTGACAGCATCAACTTATCGGCGACGCCTTCTTTGTTTGGAATGGGACAATGGTCAACACCTAGTACGGCCACCATCGACGATTCTACCGCGATTAACACCTTAGTAAAGGATTTCGTAAGTGATACGACCGTATTCTTTTGGTCGCTCTCCAATGGCGCTTGTATTGATTACTCTATAGATAGCGTTTATGTGATCTTAGACGATTTGCGTCCTATCGCGGTATGGGATAGCTTTAACTTGGTGCCCGATGGCGCTGCACAGACCATTGATGTGATTGCCAATGATACGTTACCACCCAACTGGAACATTATGATTAGGCAACCAATGGCCGTAGGGCGAATGATTAGCTTAAACAATGGCAGTTTTGAAATAGACATCAACGATGCGGTACTGAACCAGTATTTTATCTATGAAATTTGCAACAGCGATTGTCCTATTGTCTGTGATACGGCTTTGGTGACCATTGCCATTCAGCCTCCAGGAGATTGCTACACGCCAACTGCGTTTACGCCCAACAATGATGGCAAGAATGATTTCTTTGTGATTCCTTGCTTGAACAATACACGAGAGAAAGCGGCTTTGTACATCTTCAATCGGTGGGGCAATTTGGTTTTTGAAACCGACAATTACATTAGTGATTGGGACGGCACTCACAAAAATCAACCATTGCCTGATGGCACCTACTTCTACATTTTGCAAATAGAAGGCAAAAAAGCGCAAAACGGTTCTATAGAACTCAAACGATAAATCCCTTCACACAACTATACAAGTTATGAAAAAAATACTAATAACATTGATAGCTGCGGTAGGCTGTTGGGGGATCGCGACAGCACAGCAAGATTTCCAATACACACAATTCATGTTCAACAAAATGAGCTTTAATCCTGCTTATGCAGGTACCAAGGGCGATTTTTGCCTCTCTGCCATTTACCGCAAACAGTGGTTTGGTATTGAGCGCGCTCCCCAAACGGCTACTTTTAATGCGGATGGTGCCATTGCTAAAAAACGAGTGGGCTTGGGCTTGTCCGTTAGCTACGATCAAATTGGCTTTTCGGAGCGGATTGGAATAGAGACCAACTATTCCTACATCATTCCTTTTAAGGACAACAAGTCCTTTTTGAGCTTGGGCTTGCGTGGAGGGGTTTACTACCGCCAAATTCGTTGGGACGAGGCCGATTTGATCGACCAAGACGATATGTCGATTCCAATGTCAGCGACGAGCCAATTGGTGCCTAACTTTGGTGCGGGTATTTATTACCAATCCAACCGTTGGTATGCGGGCTTGTCTGTGCCGCATCTATTTGTCAATCGCGGCGATTTTAATATTACCGCCTCTACAGGAGTGATAGAGCCCGATTTTACCCAGCATTATTATGGCATGGGCGGGTTTATTTTTGATTTGACCGACAACGTGCAAATGCAGCAAAACTTATTGATAAAATATGTTGTCAATGCGCCTTTAGCCGTCGATATCAACGTGAGCTTTGTTTTTGTAAAAAGGGTGTTGTTAGGAGTTACCTACCGTGTGGGTGATTCTGTGGATGGATTGTTGCAATGGTATATTTCGCCACAGCTAAAAATCGCGGCGGCGTATGATTTTAGCATCACGCAATTACAGCGCTATAACTCTGGATCAATTGAAGCAATGGTCAGTTACTGCTTTTCCAAGAACCCAGCAACCAACGGGACACAAGAATTAGGCAACGAACGTTTTTTCTAAAAAATAGAAAAACGACAATGTATATTTGTAGATTAAAAGTACAAAACTAGTCCAGCGCGTAGAGCGGTTGCACTAATTGGTAGCAGGCAATAAGTGGATACCTTCCATTTATTGCCTGTTTTTTATGTTTTTAGGTTGTAAAAAGATGATAGTAAAATTTTTATAAAAAATAGAAAGTGAAAGGTGAAGGGTCAAAATGATAGGGGCAAGAAAAATCCTGCTAACAACTGAAAATCAACCTTGTTCAGTGAAAAAGAATAAAAAACAGAGTTTATTTTAGATAACTTTTTATTAAGAATTCCTTAACAGTTATCAATAAACAAAGAGCGAACAAGCTAGTTGTAGAGAGTAATAATTTCATTGAAGGTCTCCCCACAACCTCCTTTTTATTTTCCATTTTAACACATACAAACATTATGAGAAACTATTTACTCGGGATATTATTACTAATAATTCCCATCCTGACTAATGCCCAAACGGCACAGGTACAAATTATTCACAACTCGCCCGATGCGGCGGCAGCAACGGTTGATGTTTACGTGAACAACTTACTTGCGCTAAACGACGTTGATTTTAGAACGGCTTCGGCTTTTGTGCCTCTTCCAGCAGGTATACCTGTACAAGTAGATATTGCCCCAGGCAATAGTACTTCTGTTGCTAATTCTATTGCTACCTTTAATTACACGTTGGTAAGTGGTAATACTTATGTCATCGTCGCTGATGGTATTGTAAGCGCTAGCGGCTACAGCCCTGGTAACACAGGAGCAAGTGCCTTTGATTTGAAAGTCTACAACATGGGACAAGCAACGGCGGCTAATCCCGCTAATGTTGATCTTTTGGTACACCACGGTGCTACCGATGCCCCTGCGGTAGATGTGGTTAACGTAACAGGAGGAGCCAATGCCAACTTAGTAACCAATGCCTCTTATGGTGATTTTGCAGGTTACTTGGCCTTGCCTACTGCAGATTATACCGTAGAAGTACGCGCCACAGGTGCTACTGCTGCTGTTGGTTCTTACGAAGTGCCGTTGTCTACCTTGGGTTTAGGAGGACAGGCTGCTGTAGTTGTCGCTTCTGGTTTTTTAGATCCTACGCTCAATAGCAACGGGGCTAATTTTGGTTTGTGGGTAGCCTTGCCTACTGGTGGACCTTTGGTTCAATTGCCTGCTTCTAACGCTCGCGTACAAGTCATTCACAACTCTGCCGATGCCGCTGCGGCCTCTGTAGATGTTTACTTAGGAAATACCTTATTGTTAGATAATTTTGATTTTAGAACAGCAACCCCATTTGTCGATATTCCTGCAGGTGTAGGTATCGCGTTGGCGATCGCTCCAAGTACTAGTACTTCTGTAGCGGATGCCATTGCTACTTTCAACTACACCTTAACAGCTAATGAAACGTACATCATCGTTGCCGATGGTATCGTAAGTGCTAGTGGTTATAACCCTGGTAATACAGGGGGTAGTGCTTTTGATTTGAAAGTCTACAACATGGGGCAAGAAGCCGCTGTTAATCCTACGGATGTAGATCTTTTGGTACACCACGGTGCTACCGATGCCCCAGCGGTAGATGTGGTTAACGTAACAGGAGGAGCCAATGCCAACTTAGTAACCAATGCCGTTTACGGTGATTTTGCAGGCTACTTGGCCTTGCCAGCTGCGGATTATCGCGTAGAAGTGCGTGCCACAGGTGCCACTACTGCTGTTGGTTCTTACGAAGTGCCTTTGGCTACGTTGGGATTGGCAGGTAATGCGATTGTTACAGTTGCTTCTGGATTTTTAGATCCTACACAAAATAGCAATGGTGCTGACTTTGGTTTGTGGGTAGCCTTGCCGACTGGTGGGCCTTTGGTTCAATTGCCTGCCTCTACTGCCCGTGTTCAAGTGATTCACAACTCTGCCGATGTGGCAGCAGCTACCGTAGATGTTTATCTAGGAAATACCTTGTTATTGGACGATTTTACTTTTAGAACAGCTTCTCCTTATGTAGATATTCCTGCAGGAGTAGCTATTGATTTGGCTGTTGCCCCAGGTAACAGTACTTCTGTCGCTTCTGCGATTGCTACCTTTAATTACACGTTAGCAGCCAACGAAACCTACGTTATTGTAGCGGATGGTATCGTAAGTGCTGGTGGCTATAATCCAGGTAATACGGGAGCCACTGCTTTTGATTTGAAAGTCTACAACATGGGTCAAGAGGCAGCTGCCAATGCTGCTGAAGTGGATGTATTGATTCACCACGGTGCTACCGATGCTCCTGGTGTAGATGTAGTCAACATCACAGGAGGAGCCAATACTAGTTTGGCAACCAATGCTGTATACGGTGATTTTGCAGGTTACTTGGCCTTGCCAACAGCCGATTACCGTTTGGCTGTCCGCCCAACAGGTAGCGCTACCAACGTAGGTTTGTACGAAGCACCGTTGAGCACGCTCAACTTACAAGGACAAGCGATTGTCGTGGTCGCTTCTGGTTTCTTGAACCGTGGACAAAACAACAACGGAGCTGGCTTTGGTTTATGGACGGCGTTGCCCACAGGAGGCCCCTTAGTAGAATTACCAGTAGTCACTGCCCGCGTACAGATTATTCACAACTCAGGAGATGCCTTTTTGGACGATATTAGCATTTACAACGATAGAGAATTGTTAGTGTCACAATTAGAATTCCGTCATGCTACGCCTTATGTAGAATTGCCAGCAGGGGTAGAACTTCCTTTGGTCATTACTCGATTCGGTACACCAATTACAACCGCTATTGATACTTTTCCTGTGACATTGACACCCGATGAAACGTATGTGGTTGTCGCTACAGGCATTTACAGCTCCACAGGTTATTCGCCCACTTCTAGCACGGTACCTTTCGGATTAAGTGTTTATGCAGGTGCCCGTGAAACGGCTACCAATGCGGGAACAACAGAGCTTTTGTTTCACAATGGAGGTACTGATTTGGGACCAGCTACCTTAACTAGAAAAGCAGCTAGTGGAGCACCAATACAGCCTTATGTAACGAATATACTTTACAATGGCTTCTCTGGCTACGAAACATTTACTGCCAATAATGACAATACCGTACAGCTAAACATACCAGGCACCAACATTGCCTTTACTAACTATGCTTTGCCTTTGAGTACCTTTAACTTACAAGGAGATGCCGCTGTTTTAGTGGCTAGTGGGTTCTTTGATCCTGTTCAGAATAGCAACGGTTTCTTCTTTGATTTATTCATTGCTGATCCAGCAGGAGGTGCCTTGATCCAATTAGATCCTATTTCTGGGGGCTTACAATTGATCCACAACTCGGCTGATGCCGCTTTGGATTCTGTGGATGTATACTACCAAGGTCAATTGGTACTGGACAACATGAAATTCAGAAGTGCTACCCCTATGTTAAATACAGTCGCTGAAATTCCAATTACTTTCGGTTTTGCACCAGGCAACAGTACTTCTTTTGCAGACATCATCCAAACCTTTACGATTGAGGTTGGTAGAAATGAAGATTATATTGGAGTAATTGATGGTATCTTTAGCCCTACAGGTTATACCCCTGGTAACACAGGAGCGAGTGCTTTAGAAGTTAAAGTAAAAACACAAGCTCGTCTCAACAGTACAGGAGGAAGTACCAACGTAGATGTTTTGGTACACCACGGAGCTACCGATGCTCCTACCGTAGATATTCGCTTGTCTAACTCTACTGCCGCTCCCTTAGTGGATGATATTTCTTACGGAGAGTTTGATGGCTACTTGAATTTGGTGAAGCAAACGTACAAAATTGACGTAACCAATGCCGCAGGTACCAACGTAGTAGAAACGTACTACGCACCCTTAGATAGTTCGGTGATTGGCAGTCGTGCCGTAACCATCGTTGCTAGTGGATTCTTAGATCCTTCACAGAATAGCAACGGCCCTGCCTTTGGTCTATGGATGGTAACCACGGATGGTGGTGATATGATTGAATTGCAAAAAGCAACTAACAGCATCATCAATCTACAAAATGGCATTGCAGGCTTAGATCTATCTATCGCGCCTAATCCTGTTGTTAGCAACAGCTTGCGCCTAAACAGCAACGCCACACAAGAAACAATGACGTTCGTAGAAGTAATTGATCTACAAGGTAGAACTGTCGCCACTATGCCTCAAACTTTGTTGGGACAAGGCGAGCAAGTACACGAGTTCAACTTGAACAGCTTAGCCAACGGACAATACATTTTACGGTTAACAACAGAAGAACAAAGTGCTGCTTTGCCCTTCACTGTTGTCAAGTAAAACAATATTCTTTCCTTGTTAATTAGGAAACGATGTTGTAGACGCTACAGGAGTCTTCTGCTACTAAGCAGGGGGCTCCTGTTTTTTTTTATGGAATAAATAGAAACAGATACCCAACTGCATGGTATAATAGTTGGGGAGAAGACTATTCTGTTTCCCACAGGACAACGTTTTCTAAAGAAGTAACAATCCTACCACAGATTGCCCTTTTTAAAGAGCAACTCCAATTAAAGACTAAATCTTATGAAACAACTCCTACTAGCGAGTCTATGTTTATTATTGCCAATGGCAATGCTTGCACAGACGGCAAAAATTCAACTCATCCACAACTCTGCGGACATCGCCCTCGCTACAATAGACCTCTATTTGGATGGGGTATTGTGGTTAGATGATTTGCCCTACCACTCCGCGTCTTCTTTTGTAACCGTTCCTGCGGGTGCTCCTATTCAGCTCCATATAGCATTTGGTAACAGTACTTCTGTCACCGATGCGGTGGCCAGTTTTACTTATAACCTAACCGATAACCGCCACTACATTTTGGTGGCCGATGGTATTATTAGTGCTAATCTGTATATGCCAGGCAATGCAGGAGCCAAGGCTTTTGATCTCAAAAAATACGACGATGCCTTTACCACGGCCTTGTCGCCCGCTGCTACAGATTTGTTGTTTCACCACGGGGTTACGGATGCAGGCGAAATAGATTGGCTCAACTTCGGCACAGGTGCTTCTTTAGCATCCAATGTAGCGTTTGGCTTATTTGAAGGCTACGAGGTGTTAGCTACAAACGATTACCGTATTAAAGTAGCTTATGCAGGGAGTTCTTTGGCGATTGGGGTTTACGATTTGCCCTTGTCCAGTTTAGGACTGAATGGCGAAGCAGTAACGGTAGTGGCTTCGGGCTTCCTAGACCCGCAACGCAATAACGAAGGGGAGCCGTTTGGCTTGTGGCTGGCACGTCCAAGTGGAGGCGCATTAATTGAATTGGAGAAATCCACCGCTAAAGTACAGTTGCTGCACAATGCTGCTGACTTGGAACTAAGCCAAGTGGATGTTTATTTAGATGGAGAATTGTTGTTGGATAATGTGGTGTTTAGAACAGCGACCGCTTATTTGGAACTGCCAGCAGGCTCGACGATACAACTGGCTTTGGCTCCCGATACGAGTACTTCTGTGAACAGTGCGTTGGCAGCTTTCTTATTTAACTTAGAAGTGGATGCGCTCTACAGCATTATGATAAGTGGCATCTATAATGGTAGTGGTTACGATCCTGCCTCTATAGGCATACATGCTTTGAATATGCGTAGCTTGCGGCACAACGCCCAAGTAGCGCCCAATATGAACCAAGTAAAGGTGCATTTTCACCACGGCACAACGGATGCTCCAACAATAGACATTCGTACCGTGGCTGGTGGAGGGACAATTTTGGTAGACGACCTTTCCTATGGTGTCCAAACGCCTAGTCAGGTCTTGCAACAGCAAGCGTATGTGATTGAGGTCACCGATGCGGCAGGAATTAATGGTATAAAATCTTATGTATTACCTCTTACTCCCTCTGCGATTGGTAGCGAACCTGTTTCGATTATTGCCAGTGGCTTTTTAGATCCGAGTCAGAATAGTAACGGCGCTGCTTTTGGCCTCTTTACTACCCCAGAAAATGGGGGAGCTTTTGTTCCTTTACAA
Organism: uncultured Saprospiraceae bacterium; assembly: GCA_963837355.1. Classification (GTDB taxonomy): domain Bacteria; phylum Bacteroidota; class Bacteroidia; order Chitinophagales; family Saprospiraceae; genus Aureispira. The sequence continues at coordinate 923,139 of CAWIMY010000007.1, forward strand.
GAAAAAGTCAACAGCATCCAGCGCTTGGATGCCTTGCAGGGTATTGCGCTCTCCATTGCGCCTAATCCTGTTGTTCAAGAATCGCTTTCTCTACTAGGAATGGCGGAGCGCGAGTTGAATACAGCGGTGACGGTCGTAGACCTTCAAGGTCAAACCGTCTTGTCCTTTCCTGCTATTCATTGGAGCAAAGGGCAACAACGCTTGCGCCTTCCCGTGCATACCCTTCCCAATGGGGCGTATTTTCTTCGCTTAATGAGCGACACACAACAGATGACCGTTCCATTTTCGGTACTACGATAGAACTACTTAGAGCTGTCTTATAGAAGGCGCAAGGGCAAACAAATGCTTTTGCGCCTTTTTATAGGAATGGACTTCGTTGAACAATTTGCCCATAAAATTAGTATATTAGATGGGCATTCTAACAAGGTTGATTTTATCATCACAATTTTCTACACAACATGAGTACTTCCTACGAACTAATCAAGCAAGAAGACCAGCGCCGCTATATCATCCAAGTAGGCGAGCATACTGCTAGAATAGAATACATTGAAAATCCCGAAAAAACGTTCTTAACACATACAGAGGTGCCCCGTGAATTAGAAGGGCAGGGCATCGGTTCGACGATCGTAAAATTAGTCTTGGCCCACCTAGAAGAAGAAGGCCGCCCTGTGGTGCCCCTTTGTCCCTTTGTAGCAGGCTACATCAAAAAACACCCCGAATGGAAACGCGTTGTTGCCAAAGGTATCAACATCGGCTAAAAGGACTCCTTCTAACATCATAAAATAGCAACCATGAGTGACCAACAAAAATCAAAAGAATACAGCAACGGGGAAATAACCGTTGTTTGGAAACCGGGCTTGTGTATACATTCGGCTAAGTGCGTCGAAGCATTGCCCAACGTCTACCACCCCAACGACAAGCCTTGGATTCAACCTGAAAACGCCAGTGCAGAAGCCTTGCAACAGCAAATTGCTACTTGCCCTAGTGGCGCATTGAGCTATTACCTAAAAGGGGAAGACCCCAGCCAAGCACGACAAACTTCTGCCTTAGCACCCAGCAGTACAGGTGGATTGGTAGAAGTAGAGGTGATGTCCAACGGCCCTTTGATGATCTACGGAACAATCAGGGTTAAAGGCAAAGATGGGAAAGAAGAAGTGCAGGAAAATAGCTGTGCGCTTTGTCGTTGTGGGGCTTCCAGCAAAAAGCCCTATTGTGACGGGAGCCACAAGCAACTCGACTTTGATCAGTAAGTTGATCGACCGCTTTGGCGGCTCCATCCAAAAAAAATAGGAAAGGAGCAGGCAGGAATAACAAACTGGCATTATTTTATTACGTTCGTTCTATAGAAAGCAACCGTAAGCTGCTTGATGGGAGTATGTTGCTATTGTTGAACCAATCCAAGGACACGCCTTCGCTTTGTGGCGGAGCAATGCCTTTTAATCGTAAGAGATATGAGAATTTTATGTGCAGTAGTACTGTTGTTGACGAGTTATTTGGCGCAAGCCCAATACGAAGATGTGGAGAAAAACTACTGGGAGCAGATGATGGAAGTGACCATTAAAAATAAGTTTGACCCCAAAACAGAAAACTTTACTCAAATCCCGAGATTTGGTAAGGAAATCTTGGCGCTTGACGGGCAAAAGATTTACCTTAAGGGCTTCATCATTCCAGCAGATTTGACCAAAGGACGGATGACGCTTTCTAAATTCTCTTACAGCGCGTGTTATTTTTGTGGAGCAGCAGGCCCCGAATCGGTTATTGAGATTGTTGCTGACAATCCCATTATCTATAGAATGGATAAACCAATTATTCTAGAGGGAACACTGCGTATCAACCGCAAAAAAGAAGGGCAGGAGTATGACCCTTTTCGCTTGTTGTACATCTTAGAAGATGCCACGTATTATTCGGAAAAATAACGGTCAACTGCGTTCACTTCATAAGTCATTATGCTACGTTCGTTCGTTCTGCTGTGCTTGCTCTTGGGGAGCTTATCTCTCTTAGCGCAAATAGACAGCAAAAAGCCTTCAGGCAAGTTATCCACACCCCAAGAGGTGGCGCATCAACATATCTATTACCTCGATTCAGAACACTACAACGAGGATAGTGCGGCCGCTGCTTTGACGGGCGATTACCAAAAGGTAACCCCAGAATTGCGCGACCGAGCGGTCAAACTCAAACAAATTCTCGATGGGCGAGGCTTGTTTATTCGGGAGGATCTGATCCCTGATAACCCCGATTACATCGACTCCACCAATGGCAACGCAGTCTATGTGTTGTTCCCTGACCAACTGCCAGAACTCTACATTACGCGCCCACTCTTGGGCAATGACAAGCGCTCCAAGCGCTACGCCAATTACTGGCGTTATGACCCTGCTTCTGTCGCCGCGATTCCTGAACTGCACCGCAAAGTGTACCCTTTAGGCAGTCACTTATTATTAGAATTAGTACCCAAGGGCGGTTACACCTTGTTTGGGTTAGAGACGTGGCAGTATTTGGCTATTTTTGTGCTGTTATTGCTGGCCTTTATTCTAAATTTCATCGCTTGGCGGGTGCTTAATTTTATCTTTAAATTTTTGGCGAACACCCGTTTGGGGCGTGATCACTTTGACGAAGATATTGTACAGAAAATAGCGCGGCTGATGGCCTATGTGGTCGTTGCTTATATCATTTTTATTTTTGTACCTGTATTGATGTTGCCTGTTGGGTTCAGTTTTTACCTGCTGGCGAGTTTGCGTATTTTTAATACCATCTTTGCGGTGCTGATTATACTCAACAGCATTGAACTGGCGCGGTCCTACTTTCAGGTAATAGTAGACCGTACAGAGAGTAAATCTGATGACCAGCTGTTGCCCATTTTTATCAAAACGCTTAAAGTATTGGTGATTGCGATTGGCGCAATTCACGTGTTAGATGTATTTAGTGTTGATCTAACGGCTTTAATTGCAGGCTTGTCCATTGGTGGTTTGGCTTTGGCCTTGGCAGCGCAAGATACGGTGAAGCATTTAATTGGTTCGGTGATGATTTACATGGATCGCCCCTTCAAATTGGGCGATTTTATTACCAGTGGCGATGTCAGTGGCACCGTCGAAGAAATTGGCTTTCGCTCTACCCGCATCCGCACGCCTGATAGTTCCTTGATTTCTATTCCTAATGGTTCCTTGGTAGATATGACGGTTAATAACATGGGGAAGTTGCGTTACCGCCGTTTCAATACAACCATTGGGGTGGCTTATTATACGCCTCCTGTACTGATTGAGGAATTTGTAGCCGCGCTGCGCCAACTCAATGAAGCACATCCAAAGACCAAAAGTGACCTCTATCACATTTATCTGAATAACATGGGCGGCTCGTCGTTGGATATTTTATTTATTGTTTTTTTCGAAACTACTGACTTTGCGCTCAATTTGAAGTTGCGCGAGGAAATGCTGTTGAGTATTCTAAAATTAGCGAAAGCGATGAATGTGCATATTGCTTTTCCATCTACCTCTGTGTACATAGAAAGCACTCCTGAACAATCGCAAATACCCAGTTATACCAAAGACGACTTGGAATACGCCAATAAAAATAGGGCAGCTTATTTAGAAGCCTTTAAAGCTAAACATACCATTCCAAACGAGGACGACGACCTAGAGTGGACGCCTCCAACTTAACTAGAACAAACTATGTCAGACGATAACTATCCAGGTGATGCGGTTTTTGATAAAATAGAAGCCTTATGCGACAAGGGCGAAGAGGATATGGAACGCGGCAAGCCCCGCGCTGCCCTCCAACGGTTTTGGAAAGCCTTTGATTTATTACCTGAGCCACAACAACAATACCCTGCGGGAACCTGGCTGTTGCTCAATATTGGCGATATTTACTTTGAAAGTGGGCACTATGAGAAAGCCATCAAGCAATTGTCACGTGCCGTAACTTTTTTTGAGGGCGACCAAAATCCGTTTATCTACTTGCGCTTAGGACAAGCCCATTTTGAGATGGAGCAATTAGAGGAGGCACGCGCTGCCCTGCAAAAGGCTTGGGACTTGGATGGCATGGCCATTTACGAAGATGAAGACCCAAAATATTTGGCTTTTTTGAAGGCGCGCTAGGTTTATTTCTTTTGGTAATGAACGTTTTTAGTGTTAAAATAGGTTAACAGATTGTGAATTTTGCTATTATTATACAGCAATCCCTCCTACTTAAACTAAAACAAAACAGTACTATGAGTTTCATGAGTCGTATAAAAAATGGCTGGCAATTAGCCAAAACCAGTTTACAGATTATAAAGGAGAACAAAACCCTAATTGTTTTTCCTATTCTTTCGGGAGTATCCTTACTCCTAATTTTAGCCACCTTCTTTGGAGGTGGGTTTCTCTTGCTTGGTAACATGGTCGATAATTTAGAGTCGAGCAGTGAGGCGAGCCAACAAATTTTGGGCATCGTTATCATCTTCTTCTATTATCTCATTAACTACTTTGTGGTGGTGTTTTTCAATTCCGCTTTGGTGCATTGCACCCGCCGTATTTTGGATGGAGAAACGACTTCCGTAGGCGAGGGCATTCGTTATGCAAGTGATAACCTTGGCCGTATTTTTACTTGGGCAGTTATTTCGGCTACCGTAGGTACCTTATTACAATTGTTGAGCCGTACAGGAAAAGTAGGGGAGATTGTGGCAGGGTTGATTGGCTTTGGCTGGTCTGTTTTGACCTTCTTTGTTGTCCCCGTGTTGTTGTATGAAGACCGTTCTGTTATGGGCTCCATCAAAGAGTCAGGACGTATTTTGAAAGAAAAATGGGGCGATTCGTTGGTAGGAAATGCTAGTTTGGGTTTTCTTCAATTTTTGGCGCTTGCAGCGTTGGGGCTGGTAGGCTACTTCCTAGTTAAGGTTGTTAGTGTTTGGATGCTCTTTCCTGTTCTATTGATCGGGTTGCTCATTATTGTTACGTTCTCTGCGGCCAAAACAATTTTTATGACGGCTGTGTATAACCGCGTGACTGAACACGAAATTCGTTATTTTGACGTAGATATTTTAGATGCCGCTTTTGCGACTAAGTAAGGAAACGGACATTGGTATTATCCAAAATAAAAAATCCTCCCTCGTATAGACGAAGGAGGATTTTTTTGTAGGCTGTCTGCGTGTCTAAGCAGGCGTAGCTTGCGTATTGTCTTTGTATTCTAAATCGTATCCAAACTCTTCAAAAACAAAGCCCCATTCGCGTTGAATAAGTGCCACTGTTTCTGGAGCGATAGGAATAAATTTGTTCTTTTTATAGCCTTTTTTAGTATCCAGATAGGCCGCAATTTGAGGACGAATAGCTTTCCCAATCGCCTAAATTAAGCGTCTCGTAGATTTCCTGAAAGACATCCATTTCTTTTTCGGTGCCAATGTCATGGTAAGCGATTTCTACCAAGCTTCCTGCTGGAATAGAAGCGCGAGAATCCAAGTACCCCTGCATAATCAAACGGTAATTCTCAATAATCATTTGATCTTCTTCCTCTTCCGTAATTTCTTGTAGACGTTGGGTACGCAAAACCACACGGTGTAAGTGCTTCGTCGACAGGTAAACGCGGTAAGGGTTGCGGTGAATGTATACAAATTTAGCATCGGGATACAACTCTAGCAATTGGCGCGCACGGGCTGTATTGTTGGGGTTTTTGAGGAGCAAACGCCGCCCATCACCCATAACATGGATACACTCCAATACATAGTTATAATACTTTCTCCAAGTGCGGTATTCGCGCTTAGAAATATCTTGAAATAGGTTGTATTTGTAGAAATACTCGCGATTTTTTGGGAAATAAAAGCTACATACCCCTGCGGCATGGGTGATGTTACTCAACACCTGCTCTTCCTCTTGGGGTTTAGAAAGCGTCATTTCGACGTTGTCCATCGGCCGCGTACTTGGTACCCAACGCCCCAACAACTTTTTTGTCCAGCCACCCAACATGCAGATGTTGAAAAAGAAACTCTGGAAATTGTCCAAATAAGTGAATTGCTTGTCCTGCGCGAGGGTATAATGGATGTGGGTAGTGCCACTGCGCCAGTGTCCTAAGATAAAAACAGGCGATGTTTTTTTCAAATCCACCTTACTCAAGCGTATCTTCAACCAAAGGGACTGAATCCACTGCAAGGGCGTCGTCAAGATGGAGAAAAAATAGATGAGCGCTTTGAGCGATCTTTTAGATTTATCGGTTTTGTTGCGGCTAAACAAGCGCCACAAATTGCTCACGCGCGTTACATAAAGTTGATTCCCTGGCACTTTGTATTTGACCTTGGGATTCTGTACTGCGCTTTTTTCTTTTTTTCTTTTCAGTGCCATAATTAGGGTGATAATTGTCAAAATGGCCTACCAACGCCCTGACAAAAGTGGTGCTTTCGTTGGGAGCATAGCTCAAGAGCGGTAGGGATATAATGTGTTGTTGCTTGGACGTATAAACGATGAACGATAGAAAAAGATCAGTAGGTTGCTGAATCAGTAGAGGGATAACAACAGAAAATCCATTATTAAGATCTCTGGCTATTCCAACAATCAATTACCATTTTTGTTCTTAAACTGCCTAAATTGAAAGGCGCGCAAAGATAGCAAACTGTCCGATACTTCGGGATATAGTCAGGACTATTCCCACTTATTTTAGCGCACCCGCAAATAAGGTCGAATGCGTTCAAAGGTATTTTTGCCATCATCTAGCTCTGGTAAGATTTCTAACAGTGCCACACTTTTCCAAGGGCCCTTGCGCTCGCGGTATTGCACAATGGCCTTGGCTTGTGCCCAACGCAAATAAGGATGGGCTTTTAATTGCTCTAGAGTTGCCGTATTGACATTAATTTGTAGAAGCGGCGTTCCTGTACAGGTCAAATGTGGGAGCATCTGCTGAAAAGTCGAATCGGGAAGTTGGTAGAGTTCGCCGACTTGTGTCACATCTACAAAGCCGCCCAATTTGTCCCGCCACTCCAATAAGCGCCGCGCATAAGTAGCGCCAATGCCTCGGAACTGCTCAAAATCTTCGCTGCTGGCTGTATTGATGTCAATCGCGCGGTAGACCCGCTTGGGACGGGTGTATGGCGTGCGGTTTTGTGGCTGCTCCACCAACTGAATGTGCGCCGCCAAATGTTGGTACAGACTATCGGGAAGGGAGTAAATTTTCTTAAAATCTTCTGCTTGACGAAAACTGCCGCCTTTACTACGGTAGTTGATAATGCTTTTAATGGTTCGAGGCGACAAGCCTAAGGCTGCAAACGTTTCGCGGCTACAGGTGTTGGGATCAAAATCGAAGGCAGCGGGTAAGGCTTGCGCAACGGGGGCAGCGGCTTTTTCAGGCAATTGAAGGTAGTCCTTTAAGGTGTCGTAGTGGTTGGATTCTAAGGTATAAATGCGGGCGAGGTCTTCTTTGTACTTGAATTTTCCGCCTTTATTTCGGTAATTAATAATGCTTTTAATGCTGCGTTCAGGGACGTTCATAGCCGCCAACTTCTCAGCCGAAACCGTATTGGGGTCAAAGGGTTGGGGCCGCAACTTGGCTTGTACAGAGCGGGTGTTACCGCCAAATGAATTGCCCGTATGAGCGGCCGCATAACGTTGGTAGGAGGATTTTTTTGGGTAGCGTTGCGGTTCAGGAAACTGACTTTGATGGGCTTCAAAAGCCAATAATTCGTTGTCCCATTGAGGCATGGAGGTTGGGGGCGGCGCAACTGTTAAGTATTGAGTCAATCGAACGGAGACAAATAAGACAATACAAGTGCAGAGGAAAAGAACAGCTAAGCGTTCATTTTTGGTGTAATAGAAGTAATCTTTGAAGAGGTTCATTGGTCAGCAACAGGCGTATTTATAGGATGGCTAGAAAATAAAGGGCGGAGAAGATGTAACACAAAGAGAATTTATAAATTAGCTGCCAATCAGTTGGAATGCTTCTTAAGCCGTCAACAAAGTTAATGTTGGGCTGTTAGCTTAGTACTATTTCCACTACTGTTTTTCTTTGCAGTAATTTACTGTTCAATATAAGTAAAAATTTATGCCTGTCTTCGATACTACTCATAATATTAAGAAAATAATAGACGCCATTAACGACTATCTGGGTATGCCCATTCCTTTTTTGCAGCGTTTCAAGCGTGGGGGGATTGGCTCGCGGCGCATGGTCGTAGACGATTTAAGTCCTGCTTTGGAACCCTACATCAATGCGCGGCATTACCTGACATACAGCAACCTAGAATTGCGTCCACAAGGAGTTATGGTGCATATTCACAAGACTTTAGATACCTTTTCTTGGTGTGTTTTATATGAAGATATTACCCTAGAATTTTTAGAAAACAAGCAAGTGCGCCTAGAAGCAGAAGGCGAATTTATCCTCTTTCGAGATGGCTACAAATTTAACCATAAATTCTTTGATCAACTGCGCGTGACTTGTCAGCAACATAAAAATAATTCTTAAAAAAAAACTGCGCGGGAACAAAACCTACTCTAAAAGTGGTTGTAAGAACATATTATTCAACCAACCAACAGCGCATGAAAAAGAAGAAAAAAAAGTTGCTGCGCCGCGACCGCTTAAAAAAAGTATTGGGAGCGGCACAGCGCGATCAATATCTAAGTGATAATCCGCACGGTTACAGTCGTAGCAAGAGCGTCCACAAAGATCCAAGCGTGTATTCGCGCAAGCAAAAACATCAAAAAAAAGACCGTTCTCCTAGTGATGACGGTCTTTTTTTAGTTTTAGTACCCTTGCGCGCGCTGCTAACGGAGGAAACGTTGGTTAACTGTTAGTTTGATCTAACAGTTCTTCGTCCAACGGGGGCTTTCTGCTGTTCCAATAACTAAAAAACAGAAGCGCTAAAGAGAACAGCTGGTTTAATAACCATAGATAAATGGCGAGGGTGACAAGCTCATTAAAATTATTGTAAACAGTGTAAGGGCTAAATAGATAGGACTGGTAGTATCGGCTTGGAAATAGACTGGTGTTTTTAGAATATTACAATCCAACAAAAACAACAGCAATAAGGGCATCCAAAACCAAGGTAAGGGCAGTTAATTTTTGAAAGGTTATTTTATGTTTGACAATAAAAATTAGGGCACTTTTGAGCAAAAGGAACCCGCCCAATAGCCAGAACAGTACTTTGTAATTTACTACAAAATAGGTATCGTGTTGTTGGACTTCTAGGTCAATATCAAAAGCAGGAGCGAAGCTCACCACGAAGACACCTAGACTGGTCAAAAGGGTGATTAGAATAGAAAAAGGTAACAAATTGGACGGTTTGAAATATTGTTATAAACTAAGAAGGAGTACTTAGCTGCTAAAATAGCAAACGCCCAGTTAAAGTGCTTACTTTTTATTAAATCCCCCTCATGCAAGCAAAAAACAAACCCACCCTACTCAAGTACCTTTACAGCCAAAACAGCGACGGGTTTGCGTCACAGCGCGCTGAACAGATTTACCCTATGTTGCGCCTGCTAGAACAATACAGTTATTTGGAATGTAATGTGCTAGGAAGAGTTGTACACGGCTTCTAACTACTATGAGAGCAGTATCCCGAAACCTTACTACAACTCTTACAATCGAAAGCGCCCTAACGATGATACGATTTTGTATGCCAACATGGAGTCATGGAAGTTGTGGGATGAAGAAGCTTATTACGGCGAAACTCCTAAGCACCAAATAGGAGGCATTATGAACCTATTCTAAAATACCCATAAAAGGATTCGTAGAAGATTGATGCTTGTTACTATAACTTGATAGTAATAATTGGCTGGAGATGAATTGGATGGATGGTGGGCGCTTATTCTTTTTTATTCGAAAAGAGGCATTGGCAAAAGAAGATTTTTCCAAGGTAGTCATATCAACCAATACCCATTAACAAGATACTAACAAACTAATCCGCCGTTTTTTTGTAGTAATAAAAGGACTAGACCAATTGGTCTTATTTATTATTGATACACTATAAAAACAAACAACAATGAAGTTATTGACACCCACCCAAGTAGGCGATAGCGCCGTTCAAAACCGCGTCTTTATGGCACCGCTGACCCGCTCCCGCGCCGATAATCCCGAATACAAACCTACCGATATGCACGCGACCTATTACGCACAGCGCGCTGGGGCAGGCTTGATTGTAACCGAAGCAACGGTTATTTCGGAGCAGGGAAGAGGCTACGTCTATACCCCTGGGATTTACAGCCAAGCCCAAGTAGACGGCTGGAAAAAAGTAACCGATGCAGTACACGCCAAAGGCGGCAAAATCTACGTCCAATTATGGCATGTAGGCCGCGTATCTCACCCTGATTTTCATGGAGGTGATTTGCCCGTGGCACCCTCGGCTGTTAATCCCAATATTGATGTCTTTACCACAGAAGGCATGACCAAAACAGTTACTCCAAGAGCGTTGGAAGTAGCGGAGATAAAGGCCATTGTACAAGATTATAAAAAAGCGGGAGAAAATGCTTTAGCAGCGGGTTTTGACGGTGTCGAAGTACACGGCGCTAATGGCTATTTGTTGCAGCAATTTTTTAATGGTTGTAGCAATAAGCGCACCGATGATTATGGTGGTAGTGACAAAAATAAAGCGCGTATTTTGATGGAGGTGTTGGATGCCTTGTTAGAAATTATGCCTGCTAGCAAAATTGGAGTGCGCCTCAGTCCGATGACCAATGGAACAAGCGGGATCACCGTCGATCAACAAACAGCAGGAACGTACGATTACATCGTGACTGCCCTGAACGACTACAACTTAGCCTACTTACACTTCTTGCGCCAAAATCAAGACTTGCTTTACGGGGTCAAAGACGTCATTGGGCACTATCGAAAACGCTATGATGGCTTTTTGATTGCCAATGCAGGCTACGATTTAGAGTCGGGCAATTACGAGGTAGAAAGTGGCCGTGCCGATGCGATAGCGTACGGTCGTCCTTATATTTCTAACCCTGATTTGGTCAAGCGGTTTAAGAATGGTTGGCCCTTGGCAGAGCCCGATCAAGATACGTTTTACTCGGGGGGCGAAAAAGGATTTATTGATTATCCAACTTATGAGGAAGCGCAAAAAGAAGCCTAAATTTAGGTTATCTTGCCGCTTTGTTCGCGACTAATTGAGGAGAAATGAGTAGTGCACAATGGCAATGGTTACAAGCAGGGGTTCATTATGGCCTGCATTTTTTGGTGCCTGCGCTGTTGGCGTGGTGCTTTTTTAGGAGCGAGTGGAAACGGGCTTGGGTCATTATGGCGGCGACCATCCTAGTCGATCTGGATCATTTGCTGGCAACGCCCATTTTTGATCCAACGCGCTGTAGTATTGGTTTTCATCCCTTGCACACCTGGCCAGCCATGGTTGTTTATGGGGTAATGCTCTTTCCTAAACCCACCCGTATTGTAGCAGTAGGGTTATTGTTCCATATGCTTACCGATTTTCAAGATTGTTATTGGACACAATACATTTCGTCCTTGTCCAACTAAAGAAGGCCGTTCCGAGATCTCGGAACGGCCTTTTATGGTTATTGTAGCAAAAGACAAGCGTTAGTTATCCTTTCATCACGGCTAACGGCTGTAACCGAATAGCAATTTCTGCTAAGTCAGTTTGGTTGGCCATAACGATGTCAATGTCCTTGTACGCGCCTGGTGCTTCATCCAAATCTGTGGCGTGGCGGATGGCATGGACAACGCCCATTTTGTTGAGCTGCGCGACCTCCTCCTTGATGTTCAAGGTACGGATGGCTTGCTTGCGACCCATTTTGCGGCCTGCCCCGTGGGAGCAAGACATAAACGACTCCTTATTGCCTAACCCTTTGACAATGTAAGAGCTGCTTCCCTGAGAACCTGGAATCATGCCCCATTCGTCCTTAAAAGCGCGGGTAGCTCCCTTTCGGTGAACAATAACACGCTCTCCGAAATGCTCTTCCCAAGCCGCAAAGTTGTGCGGTTTATTGATAATGTCTTCGTACTCAAATGCTCCCATCACGGTAGTCAAGGCTTCTAACAAGCGCGTCATCATCAGTTTTCGATTCGCTAACGCATACTCGATGCAGTAGTTCATCTCGTCCCAATACAGCTTCGCTTCTTTTGTTTCCAAAGGTAAGAACGCCAAGTCTACTTTTCTATCGACACGTAGAGTGGTACCGCTCGTTGAGCAGGATAGCCGCTTTGTTATAATGATCGGCAACCGTAAACCCTAAGGCTCGACTTCCCGAGTGAATCATCAACCAAATGTACCCATCAGAGCCTTTTTGAATCTCGACAAAGTGGTTGCCACCGCCTAAGGTACCGACTTGTTTCAAGCCTTTGGCATAGGCGCGTTTTACAATAGGCAAATCCGCTTCCCCTTCGGGCATCAAATCGACATCTTGCGCCTCTTGGTGCCAGCTAAACCCAACGGGAATCAACTGCCGCGCAATTTTGAGCACCTCTTTGAGGTTTTCTTTAGAAATATCGGTTAAGTGGGTACGCATCGCACACATGCCACAGCCAATATCTACGCCGACTGCATTCGGCACCACGACTTTTTTGGTCGCTAGGATGGAGCCAATAGGCATTCCATAACCTTGGTGGCTATCGGGCATGATGGCAATGTGTTTGTACGCAAAGGGTAAATTGGCTAAGTTTTTAGCTTGGGCTAACGCGCCATCTTCCATATCGTCCAACCATAATTTAATCGGTTTGCGCTCGGTAGAAATGACTTGTTTCATGTTGTTCGTAGTTTTAATAGAATTGGTGGTTCTGCGCGAGAGGCAGAACAAAAAATAAACGGTTGAATCTTAAAAATCGTTCCTTGCGTCCCCTATCCGAATTGGACAGGGGGCAACGATGGATTATATTTTTTAGTCGAATAAGCGGGGGTAACGCTTCCCCTGTTCCAGTTGAACAGGGGGCATCTAGTTCGTGCTGCTTTTGTTTTTTGTGTAGTTAATTGCGCCCCCGTTCCTTTTGAACGGGGGGCTTCTGTTGGTCGTTCTATTTATTGGAGCCGTATTCTGCAACACGTCTCCCTTACTGACAATACAAAGGTGCAACCTTACTGCGCAGTGTTTTTGCGTAGTTGTGGAGAGGGGTGATTTTTTTTGAAAAAAGTTTGTTTTTAGAGGCGACTAGATAAGGTTAAAAGTGTAGTGTGTTGTTAAGTAGAACACTACATAGGTAATTAAGAGAGGTGGAATTATTTTTAATAAATAACTTGAAAATTTTTCTGAAACAAATGTTATTATTATCTTAGGTGTACCCACGCAAATAAACCATAAGGAGTCAAGCAGGAGCGTCTATATCGAGCAACAATAGGCCCCTCACAACTGCTAGCCCTCCATCTGGTGTTCCCACTTACCCTATAGTAAGCAGGTGAAACCAATCGAGTTGATTAGTTCACACATTATAATACCCATAATTTATGTTCACATTATTTCAAGGGATGCTTTGCCTACTTGTAGGTCTAGCTTTGTGCGTCCCCAAGACAGCACAGGCACAATTCGAAGTGCCTTCCGATTCTTCTTTTTACACGTTGCAAGATTCCTTTTATCACTATTATCAAGACGATAGTACCGAAGGGGGCTTGTACAATAAAATGCGGCGCGCCTCGATGATATGGGGGCCGCGTCTAGCCCCTGATGGTCGGATGAGCCGCGCGAATAAAGCCATGTTGGATTATACAAGAGTGTACATGAACATTCCTTCTAGTAGCGGCGGCAGTAACTCTCTAACAACGCCTATCGTCTTACCTGCTACTTACCCTAGCTCTATTCCTTGGACGGAATTGGGGCATACGATGCCTTTGGTCGGGAACAATGCAGACAATGCCAAAGGCATGGGTCAAATTCAACGCTTGGCGTTTCATCCTGCTTACGATGGAGGCAGCAATCAACTTATTTATGCAGGTTCCCATTATGGGGGATTGTATAGAACAGACGATGGAGGAACACAATGGTATAATTATCATACGGACAGAGGTTTGCCCATGACTTCTGTGGGCGATGTAGCGGCCTCTGCTACTTATGTTTTTGTTTGTACGGGCAATGGCGATCACGCTTCTACGCATTTTGGGGCGCAGGCAGATTACGCTCCGATACGGGGAAATATCAATGATTTTAGCCCTATTCATACACAAGGGGTTTATAGAAATGCACATAATGCCCCTACAGCGCAATGGACACCTATTAACGGCAATCGAGTAGATATGTTGGATGGGACGACTGCGAGTAATCTACTAGAAGTATTTGAGCAAGGAGGTACGATGCGACGAATTGTTGTCCACCCCACCAATGAGCAATTGCTATTGATCGCCACCAGCCAAGGTGTGTTTAGAACAGGTAATGGAGGAAGTACTTGGCAACAGGTGTTGGTAGGTGCTGTTGATTCTGGAAGCATCAATAATTATCGCTGGGAAACAGCTTGGCGTGGCTTAGAATTTCATCCAACGAACCCCAACATAGTGTATGCTAGTGCTAAGGATGTACACAAATCATTAGATGGGGGGACTACTTGGACTTCCACGACCAATGGACAGGGTTTTCAAGTAAGGGCAGAACGGACGAACATAACCGTCACCCCTGCGGCTCCTGATCGGGTGTATGCTTATGCTGTAGGAAGTAATGGCCATATATTTTTGTATGAAAATGGCACATGGATAAACAAAGGAACGACAACAAACACTGCAAAAGATTGGGTAGATATTGCCGTTTCGCCTGTTTATCAGGATGTCGTTCACGTGACAGGAGTATCCACGTGGTATAATTATGATTTTGATAATCCTACTAGTTCATTTATAGAAGAGGACAGAAATTTGTCTGTTATTCATGATGATTCTCATTATTTAGGTTACCCTTCTAATGGCGATACGGTACTCTTTGCTGGAACGCATGGAGGAGTCAGCCGCTGCACCACTTCTGCTGTCGGAAGAAGCACTTGGGTGAATCTGTATAATGGCTTGGGTTTAGCCTTAGTGTTCTCCTTTGATGATTGGGAGGGAGACGATAGTTTATTAATTACAGCGAATCAAGACGTTGGTATCAATCATACTTATAACAAAGGCCAAGTGTGGTATTCAAGAGCGTCTATTGGAGATGGCTATGGAGTACGTATCAACGACCAAACAGGTGTTTCTTATCAAAAAGGAAATGGTTACTTAGGTAGTCTTTTGCTCTATCCTTCTGCACAATTCCCCGCTGGACAGGGCTATACCTCTAATGGGGTTTTTATCGTTCCTAGAGATAATTACGTATCTGGTGATCCATTAGGGCAACCAGCCGCTGAAGTACCTAATACTTTTCCTGCCGTTAATCATCCAAAAGATGAAACATTTTATTTAGGTTTTTCAGAACTATACATCAAAAAGAAAGACTTTTTCCTAGCTGGAGAGGTACCCTATATCACGGGGTTAGATACGATAAGAGTGGGAGGCCTACCTTTAATTTTCTAGGAAATCAAGTAGCTGCTGGAGACCCCAACACTTGTACAATACGAGGCGGCCGTCCAGTGGGAATAGACATAACATCTTCACAGTTAGGAGACCGTATAGACACGCTATGTGAAGTAACGACATTTTTTTCTAATAGACCCCAAGCTTACCAAGATTTATGGCGGTTGAACTCAGACCTAAAACAGTACGAACCTTCGACCGAAGAACGACGTATTTTAGAAATAGCCTTTTCCGAGGACGAGCAAACTAATTATACGTATCTGGTTACATTGGGACATTTTCAAGACAGACGCTGCGATCTATATTTCAACGACGCGGACGCGATGGGTTGCGACACCTGCTTTGTAAAAAAGACGACAAATCTACCAATCGACAATACCATTCCCAATTGGATTACCAGAGACCCGAACCCTATCACAGGCATCGCTGTCGATCCGTTAGATGGCAACCGCGTATGGGTCACCTTTTCAGGCTACTCCAAGGCACTCAAAGTCTGGTACTCCGAAGACGCAGGCGACACGTGGACAAGCTGGGATGACTCTACGAACTCCTTAGCAGGCCTCAACTTACCAATTAACAACATCGTTTACCAGCGCGGCACCAACGACCGCCTCTATATTGCGACGGATGCAGGAATTTATGTACGAGAAGGAACAGGCAGCTGGTTGCGCTATGGCGAGGACTTTCCCAACGTACGGGTAACAGAGCTGAAAATTAACTACTGTGTAGGCAAATTACGGGCGGCCACCTTCGGGCGGGGACTGTGGGAAGCCGACTTACTACCCACCGAAAACGACATTACTTCCCGCAGCTTTAGAATGGTTGATACCAGCGAGACATGGAACGCGGATAAACATTTGTCCCGAGACTTACGGGTCAAAGCAGGCGTAACACTGACGCTCAAAAACATGACGCTCAATATGCCCAAAGATGGGTTGATTGTCATTGAACCAGGAGGACAACTCCTAGCCGACAGCAGTACCTTGACCAACCTGTGCGGCCAAGGCTGGCAAGGCATCCAAGTGTGGGGCAATACCAGCTTGGAGCAACACCCCAACACCAACCAAGGAGAATTGATCCTATTCAACAGCACGATTGAACATGCTAAAGAGGCGGTCAGTCCGTGGCAAGTAGACAATTTCCCCAAGCCCGACGGGACAGGCGGCACGGGCGGCATTGTCCGCGCCATCAACAGCACGTTTCGCAACAACTGGCGCTCGGTGGGCTTTATGCGTTACCACTCGCCGACAGGCACTTACGCCGAGGCTAGTCGCTTTATCAATTGTACCTTTACGGTAGATAGCGATAATCGACAGGGGTTTTATGGGCACGTCTCGGCTTGGGATGTGGCGCAATTGCGTTTGGAGGGCTGTACCTTCCAAGACCAGCGCCTAGAGAAAACGGGCAATGGCTTTGGGATTTATAGCTTAGCCGCCAGTATACAACTCACTGCACAAGCCCCAAATCCCAGCAGTCCCAATTTTCAGCGCAATACCTTTGAGGGTTTGGATCGTGCTATAGAATTGGGCAGCGACCCCACGCGTTTTTCTTCGGTGGTGGACCAGTGCGACTTTGATGCCAATAACCGAGGCGTGATTGTGCGCGCGGATGCAGGCGTGAAGATTATTCGCAACCACTTTGCGCTGGGTGGCTATGGCAATACGCCCGAGTACGGCATTGGCTTGTTACGTCAAGGGGACTTTGTGGTGCAGCAGAATACGTTTACTAAATCGGCTAAAGCAGATGCAGCGGATGTGAGCATTGGCTTGTGGGTGGAAGATACGAAGTCGGGCTACAATCAAGTACGGAATAACAGCTTTGTAGGGATTCCCTTGGCGAATTTGGTGCATGGGGACAATGGAGAAGATCCTAATTTCTTTGGTAGTGGTTTGCAGTATTTGTGTAATGGACAGACGGGCAATGCTTTTGATTTGACGTTGTATCAGTCGCAGCAGTTGAGTGTGGGAACCTCTATTGCGCCTAATCAAGGAGGAAACCTACAACCAGCTAAGAATAGTTTTTCTTATCCATTGGATGGGAATTATTTTGCGGATTGGCACTTATGGAATGATGGTTCTGGGTTGAATGAAGTGGTCTATTGGGTTTCTCCTAATGCTAGTCAAGCAGAAGAGCCTACAGATACTTTTAAAGTGGAGAATTTGATAACTATAGGACCTGGTAGTCTTAATTTCTGTGATGATCAATATACCAATCCTTATGTGTTTAAACCACAAGAAGGGACAAGTACACTAACGCTAAGTGTTTTAAAGAACAAGTACGACCAAAGCTACACCAACTATCAAAACTTACAAGTTACAGCTTCTAACCAAGCAGACAGTAGTGAAGTAGCAGCAGCAGGGCAAGAAGTAGCCTATTACGCCAATGAAGTAGTCTTTTATTATAAAAACGATACTACTATGGCTAATTGGGATAGCTTAACCGTATGGTTAGGAAAAATTCCTGGACTACTAGCACAATATGATTTGGTAGAACATTATTGGAAACAAGGTTTTTATACACAGGCTTTTGCTCAATTGGATGACATCCAAGAAAATTATGAGCTGGTAGGAGTAGTTTATGATAACCACAGAGCTTATAGAAGTCTTAAAAACATACTTTTTGCCGCCTATGAGGATAACAGAAATGAAGCTTTACTAGAATTAGAAGAAGTAGATCAACTACGTGCTATAGCCGATAACAATTATGGTTTCGCGGCAGTGTATGCGGCTAATGTTGTTAACTTTTTCTACAATTATGAGTACCAATATGAACCTACTTTACCAACAGATCTGGAAGAAGAGAAAAGTTTGAAGGTAGAGGAAGTAATCAGTAGTAATTTAGTCATCTATCCCAATCCTAGTCATACTTGGGCAGAGGTGCACTATCAACTCCCCAAAGGAAAGGAAGAAGGAATACTAAGGATTACTAGTACCAATGGACAAGTATTACAAGAAATAGCTGTGAATCAATCTAATGGTTCTGTAACATTAACCACCAAAAATTGGACAACAGGCATTTATTTTGTGGCTTTGTATAGTAAGGAAGAATTAGTAGAACAAACTACCTTAGTAGTGAAAAATTAAATCATTAGAGGATTCTATCTTTTGGTAGAATCCTCTTTTTAATATAGAAAACATGAAATGGACAGTATTAATTATCCTGTTTCTATGTTCAGCAGCTATACAAGCGCAAACGATAACGTTTAACAAGAGATTCAAAGTAAGTTGCTCTAACACTATTCTAACAGGCTTAGAAGTGACGGACTCCTGTCATTACATCACAGGAATAGCAAGAGACACAGCTGCTTGTCAAGTAGGCGGATTGTTTATGAGAATAGATTCTTTAGGAGAGGTAATAGATTTTAAGGTGCATTTGGATAGTACAGAAAGTTACCAAATGTGGGAACCCTGCTTGAGAAAAGATGTAGATGGAAACTTTATAATAGCAGTAGATGTATTGGATACAACAAGGATCGCGCAAGTAGCAGTAATGAAATACAATCAACAGGGAGATATATTATGGAAAAAAAAACATAGGAGTTTATTCCCTAGCACACCTTATGGGTTTATAGCAGATGATTTAATTGTAGCTGAGGACAGCACTTATATTTTAGCAGGGCAGACAGGAGAAGGTTTTCAACTATTAAGTTTGGATAGAAATGGAGATACTATATGGACAAGAATAGTAGACTGTAATTATAATTACTGTACAAATCATAGCATAGTTCCTCTTTTAGATGGCTTTGTAGTAGGCTATGTCAATTCAGATGCGAACAAATTTCCTATTCATAGAACACAACTCTGTGTACTCACTAAATATGATTACCAAGGCAATGAACTATGGACTTGGCAAAATGATAGTAGTACCTTATTAATAGGAGCAGAACACTTAATTCAAGCAAAAGACAAAGGTTGGGTAATCGCCACAGGCATAGGTAAAGAAGTATTTAACAGTGATGGAATTACCACCAGAGCAGTTTATGATGGCTATGTATTTAAGCTAGACAGCAATAGAAATAGAGTTTGGGAAACGCAATTGAGGGCACATTCTTATTCTCCCTCTGGGCGTACTATTCGCTTGATAGAATTAGCAGACAGCAGTATAATGACTTTTGGAATGACAGCAGATACTTTTTATGATGCTAGTAACACGCTGAGGGGACAATATAGTGCCTTAGTCGCTAAATTATCTCCCAATGGAGACAGTCTTTGGGGAAGGAAATACCACTATTTTCAGCAATCTCAGTCCCGTCACGAAATCTTTGATGCCGAACAAACCTACTGATGGTGGCTTCCTAATCTGTGGACAAGCCCAAGGCACTGGTCAAGGCGCGTACCAACAAGGCTGGCTGCTCAAACTAGACGAGCACGGCTGCTTAGTGCCAGGCTGCCATTTGCCCGACACGACCACTAGTATTCTTCCCCTCGCCGCACAACCCCAAGCGCAATTGTTGTTGTACCCCAATCCAGCCACGGACTACCTCAATGTTTTTTATAGGAACCCGACAGTTGGAGAGCGCTTAACCTTCCGAATTCTGGATGCCCAAGGGCGAGTGGTGCAGCAGCAGCAGGCGCGGGATGTGTCAGAGAAGACGTATGTCTTTCCTGTGTGGGAGTTGTTGAGTGGGTGGTATGTCTTGGAGGTGCGGCAAGATAGCTTGTCCCGAGGCGGCGGGAGGGTGTTGGTGGGGAGTGCGCCTTTCCTAAAACAATAAAAAGCCCTTTCTATCCTCGGATAGAAAGAGCCACCTTGTTCTAAAAGAAAGCAAAGGCACTAAAGAACCAAACCTCGAAGGTGGGACTCGAACCCACAATAGAAGGAAGCGCCTTTTAGAAGTGTGAAACACCGCCTTTAAAAGAAGGCTATAAAAACAGGAAGGTGTACCGTTTAAGCAGCGCCGGGCTTTAACCACTTAGCCACTCTGATTGCTCAGAGGAGAGATTCGAACTCCCGATCTCAGCGTAAAGCAAGAAGGAAAACAGTACTAGGCCTGCGTAATAGGCTTAAAAGAAACAACAGGAAAGTTCGTGCCTTATATAGTGCTCTACCAACTGAGCTACTCCGATTACTCGAAGGTGGGACTCGAACCCACGACCGCTAGCACCTAAAGCATAGAAGGAAAGCCACGATAGACCTGTTGCTTGATGGTATTAACAAAAAACGGAAAGTAAGCCCCCTGATTTTCAGGTAGAAGGAAGCGAGCTATAAGCCGCTTTATTAGTAGTTGTTTATTAAAAAGAACATCGGAAATCGTATCCCCTAAAGTCTATTATCAGTAGTAGGTAGAAGGAAGTGGATGCTAGGCCGATGTTCTAGTTCGTGTCAACCAAGTCTTTGTTAAATAAGTTCACCCAATACCTGCTCGGTGGCTAAAATATTGTAAGTAGCGTCGTCTGTCGTCGCAAAGGTAATGGTAGCCGCTTCGGGGGTGTCCACTAATCGCGCTTGGCGGGCTTTTGCGTGGGCTTCTGCCAACTGATAGAAAGTAGGCCACTGCTTGGTGAATTGTGCCAACTCGGACGTTACAATTTCTAGCGAATGCACGGATGTTTCGATGGCATTGCGTTGGTGAAGGGCGCTGACATACAAGTCGGTATAAATAATTTGCTGCGCGGCCACATCTACCATAAACGGAATAGCATAACTCCCTACACCAGTCAAATCCAGTTTGTTCGCCACCGTTTTAAGGTCAAAGCTCTTATAGTTGGCATCAACTTGCTCGCGCCACATCCAACCCGCCTGACAGGTCAACTCGGTAAAAGGCTCGCCTGCATAACGGTAAATTTGTACACTGATATAGGCAGTCGCTTCGCTCACTTTACTCATATTAATATCAATAAACTCTGCTGCACCTAAGGCTCCATCTTGTAGATCCCCCGAATGTACCGCTCCCATGGCCGATAAATTAGTATAGCTCACTTGGTTAATCAATTCAAAATTAGCATTGTATAAAGCAATAGATAAATCTAAATCCGTGCGTTTTTGCTGTTGTTTCCAATAGACAAACAAGCGCAATACCTTACTCAAATCGACATGTAGGCGGCTGCCCCGCCCCAAGGTTAATAAGCCCTCCGAGCTTTTGCGCTGTTGCAAAGGCAATACATAATCGACCAAGTGGGGAGCAATCCATACTTTTTCGTTGGCCCAGCTTTCGCGCTTCGCCAATTGTTGCTGAATTGCGCGTTGCAACTGTTGTAAAACCGCAGCGACCACTTCCGTCGATAACGCTCGGTAACTGTTGTTGTCCAACACAATCATTTTGCCGCGTTTATTGATCACTGATCGATAATGTGCCCCATTGATGTGCTCAAAATAAGCTTCCAAAACCAACAAATTTTTCAACGTCACTTGCTCTAAGAGTGGTGCCAAGGCTTTTAAAATAATTGGATAAGCATTCTGAAAACGGCGCAACAATTCGTGCAAACGGCGCAAAAAGACACCAGGGCGTTTGGTTAAATGCGCTAGGACAGGCGCAATTTCACCTGCTTTCAGTAGCTTTTCTGTAGTGCCCTCAAAGGTGGTCAGACGACCATTGCGCAACTGGTCAAATAATTGAGCCGTACGTGGAAACTGCTTGGCTTGCGCGCCAGGGTGCAAGTAGCGTCCTAAGGCCAACCATAAGCCTTTGTATTGCAATAGATTTTCGGCAGTGCCAGCAGAGCGCTCCAATACGGTTAGAATAGCGCGGCGTGCAGGGCGGGGGAGACGTGGAAATGTAATCGGCACATTCAAACTCACCTCCGAACCTGTTAAGGCCGCCAAGGTGCGCAAGACATCCGTCGCCGTTTTGTGAAGCAGGACAAAGCCCTCCCAGTCCTTTTTCTCCCAAGAATAGCGCCCCAACCAAGCTTTAACTTCCTTGAAAACCACTTTCGTGTGGTCAAAACTCGTCCAACCAAAATGCTCTAATAAAGTGCGTAGATCCGCTTGGATATACTCGGGAATAGAAGCCTTGGCATACAACAATTGCTGTAAAAAAGTTTTTAAACGTTCGTGGCCTTCCGTTTCTTCCAATAAGGTGATGGGGAGCCATTCAGTGTGCGAGTCTTCTTTTTTGGTGGCTTGTAATGCTGCCGCGCGTTCCCACAATTCTAGGGATTGGGTTTGTGTAATGGGGTCAGCCCCAAAGGTGTCAAGGTCAAACAACCAGCGCGGTACCAACACACCATTGGCTAGGCGAACGCTGTCTTTCTCATCAGGATTTAGATTGGCCAAAAAGCCATAAAAGCGCTGAATCAAGTACTCCTCGTCCTTCGGAATTTCAGTAGGGAAATTATTAAACAACGGCACATAATCGACTTGTCCACCCCGTTTTTTCTTCAGAAGCGCTTGGTAATCGACCGTCTTGGTCAAGAACTCGGGGGCTGCTTCTTGGAGCAACGCGGGGTTTTCTAAGCGATAGCCTAGCTGGGCCAACTCAGTTACAAAGGCCATTTTTTGTTGAGGCGTTAAGCCGTTTCCCTTAGGGTAAAGCAAAACGTTTAATCGGTTTAGGGCGATGGTAGATAACATAAGCGATAGGTTGTGTTCTAGTGGTTATTGTTGTTGTTGAAACAAAGATGCCCCCCTACTACGCAGTCTTTTTGCGCAGCTAAAAAATAGCCATAAAAAATAGCTAAAAAAGTTTAAAAATAGACCGATGTCCCTAGAAACACGCTCTAAGTAGTCTAGTTAGAAACGTAAAGTAGTCCTCTTAGGTATTCCTTGTTGGAACACTTTTTTTGTTAGGTGAATTTTATTAGATTTATAACGCTTCCTTTCAACAACTCTTTTACTCCTAATGGTTTTTTCATGTCCAACACGCCCTCTGCTCCTAAAGTTTCCGTGATTCACGGCCATCGCCTTGGCCAACCAGCCCTTTGGATTATCCAATTAAGTGAACAACTACGGAAAGATGGTGTCGATGCATCGCTAGATATTTGGGATTTGAAAGCGGGGCAGGATATTTATAGCCATCTTGAAGAAGCATTGCACAAAGAGGACGACCAACAAGTGGTACTACTTGTTGATGCCATTTATTTGCAAGAAGCCCGAAACAGCGCGATAGAACAACTACTCCGTACTCGACTTTACAGTAATGCTCGACAAAAGAGAATTATTCCTGTATTACATTTGCCACAGCCGTCACAAGAAGCATTGCCACCTTATTTAGAAGCCCGTTTCTGTATTGATTATTCGGAAGAAGCAGGGTATCAAAGGCTACTTGAAGCTATTTATGAGTACAGCGACAAACCCAAGTTGGGAAAGCGACCTGACTCTTTGGACAGTAACTATTTTTCAGCGCGGCCTTACTTAGAACAGTTCGCCCAACAGGCGCAAAAAATCAACCGACTAAGTCAAGATTTCTTTAAAGCCTTTCTTAAACAATGCCAACGAGAAAAAATAAACTACAGTGCGTTGCGGGTGGCTTGGCGCGAATGGTTGAACGAGGTTGTGATAAAAGATAACCAACCTTCTTTTAATACCACGCCTTTGCTCACCACGTTTGAAGAGCTGTATCAAATAGCGGTTAACCGACAGGAAAAAAGACTGGACTATTTCCTACAGGAATTATTTTTGGCCGCAGTTGTTATTGGATTTAAGGAGCGCAATTTTACCGTTCTAGAGAATTTATTACAAGGGAGTTATTACAAGACCGATACCGCTGATATTTTTGTGTTGTTCAATACTTATCAAGAGGTCGATTTAGCTACTTTAGCAATAGAAGAAGCTAATCAATTAGCCAGTTATCTGCGCCAGCACTTACAGCCGATTTTAGAGGAAGAGGACTTTCGAGACATCGTACAGGCCGATTTGATGTGTTATTATATTGGCCTAATGAAAGGCCGTATTTGGGTGCCGTTCTTAGCCCAATACATAGAGGCGGAGAATTATCCGATCTCTTGGCTCAAAAAAATGGAGATGGAGAAGTTTTTTCACAAAACCAAGGGCTTATATGGGGTAGAAGATCCCGTCGCTTTTGGCAAAGGCATGAACAGAGCTTTTTTGAAAGAGCAAACCCAATTGCCTTTACCCTACAAAGTTTTACCTTTACAAGAAACGGGCTTGCCGCAAAAAGTCGCGGTGCGTCCCTAACCTCTTCTAAGATTGCTCTAAAATCAATGCCATGCCCGCCAACAGAAATGCTCTGGTACGTTATAAAACGATCGACAACTGCTTGCAAAATCGCTTCCGCAAATGGACACTAGACGATTTAGTAGACGCCTGTTCGGAGGCCTTGTATGAATACGAAGGCATTGATAAAGGAGTAAGCAAACGCACCGTACAAGGCGACATTCAAACGATGCGCAGCGATAAACTGGGGTACAATGCGCCCATTATTGTGGTAGATAAACGCTATTATACCTACGAAGACCGAGCGTACAGCATTACCAATAGCCCCTTGACCGAACAAGATTTGAGCAAATTGAGCGAAGCGGTTGCTGTGATGAAGCAATTTCAAGGCTTTTCGCACTTTCAAGAGCTCAACAGCATGGTACAAAAGCTCGAAGATCAAATCTATGCGCAACAAACCCATACCCAACCCGTCATTGACTTTGAGCGCAACGACAACCTTAAAGGATTGAGTTTTTTGGATGTTCTTTACCGCGCTATTATTCGCCAACAGGCACTCCACATTACTTATCAATCCTTCAAAGCCCGCAAGTCACAAGTCTGGTTGTTCCATCCTTATTTACTCAAAGAATTTCGCAACCGCTGGTTTATTTTTGGTAAGCGCGCCGACCGCGCAGGCATTGCCAGTTTGGCGCTCGACCGTATTCATACTATAGAATTGAGCAACAGCCCTTACAAAAGTGACCCTGATTTTGATCCGACTATTTATTTTCAACACATCATTGGCGTCTCTGCGAATCCAGGGCAACCTCCCGAAACGGTACAGCTCTTGATCGACCACCGCCACGCGCCTTATGTAGTGACCAAACCCTTTCACCCCTCTCAAAAAATCATTAGCCGCGATTATCAAGGTGTACTCATAGAACTGACGGTACAATTGAATTTTGAATTGGAAAAATTGATTCTGGGATTTGGAGAAGGGATTCAAGTGATCGCCCCCGTCCGCTTACAACGCGACATCCAAAACCGCTTACAAGCCTCTGTAGAATTATACCAACAAGCCCTGACGGAAAAAGGTCTGCGTGCCACCCGCCAACGCCTCCAACACAAAGGCTACGCCTTTTTTTACCGCTTATACAGCCAGCGCAGCGTCCGCCAATTTCACAAACAATACGACCGCACCTACAGTAGTCGTTCTCGCGAAGACCTTCCCAATTTGTTGGAGCGCTACCCACAAAGTGCCCATTTTTTATTTCAACGCAACCTCTCGCGCCTATTGGCAAACAACTACCCCAAGGCAGTACTCCTTGATGCCTATTATTACGCCACTGTACCCGCTTTGACGGAGCAATGGCAACAGCAAACAGAAGTGCCCGCCTGCAAAAAAAATGATCAGGTTCCCGATTGGACAACCGAGCAACGACAAGCCGTTCTACAACAGAGTTTTTCGGTCTACTTGAGTTTAGAAAACAACTTGACGCAGAAAATACAAATAGACTTGTTACCCGGCTCTCAACAACGCTTATTAACAGCAGAAGAATGCCAATTAATAGGAGAGAGCAGTTTTCCTCATTCTCCCGAATTGGATATAGGAAGTGTGTTGATAACAAAGGACTTAGTGGTACGTCGTCTGAGGACAAAGAGAACAGGCGAGCCAATTAAATTAGTGCGCTTGCGTTTTTCCGAAGCGACTCTGCCTGAAGGCTGGGTATGGGAAAACCCTATGCTACTGACAGGAAGGAAAGGGAATTAGTTTCAATAATTTAATGGCGCTCTCCCTGTAAAATACCCTACTACTCTGTTAGAAAGACCGTTTTATTACCAAAAGACTACTTCTATTCGTCGGATTTTTACCGTATCCCTAATCAACTCCCCGTCAAATACCGTATCTTAGCACTTCACTAAAACAACTATTTTGGCGCACCAACTGCTCTTACTAACTCCTCCCTTTACTCAACTCAATACGCCTTATCCCGCTACGGCCTATCTCAAAGGGTTTTTGAATACCCAAGGGATTGTCAGTCAGCAAGCAGATTTGGGCATTGAAGTTATTTTGGCGCTTTTTAATGAAGGCGGCCTAACGGCCATTTTTGACGAAGTAGAAGCTTTTGCCGAGGAGGAATTACTATCGGAAAATGCCGAGCGGATGCTAGACTTACGCACGAGCTACGAAACTACGATAGCCCCTGTTATTGATTTTTTGCAGCATCGCAACCCTACTTTAGCTCATCAAATTTGCAGTCGCCATTATTTGCCCGAAGCCAGTCGTTTTGAAGCGTTAGAAGATTTGGATTGGGCGTTTGGAACAATGGGTAATCAAGATCGTGCGCGGCATTTGGCAACGTTATATTTAGAAGATTTGGGCGACTTAATCCAAGAGGCCATTGATCCACATTTTGGATTTAGTCGCTATGCGGAGCGCTTGGGGCGTGCGGCCTCTCATTTTGAAGAGCTGGATCAGGCGTTGCAAGAGGAGGACAGCTTGGTCTCGACCGTGTTGGTGCAATTGTTAGAACAACTACTAGAGGAGGTACAGCCTACGGCGGTTTGTTTATCCGTGCCTTTTCCTGGTAATTTATTTGGGGCGCTCAAATGCGGGCAATTTATCAAAGAGCATTACCCCGATGTCGCCGTGATTATGGGAGGCGGTTACCCGAATACTGAACTACGGCGCTTATCCGAAGAGCGTCTGTTTGATTATGTGGATTATGTTTGCTTGGACGATGGCGAATTACCTCTGCTCTTGTTATTAGAATATTTAGAAGGCAAGCGTACGGCGCAACAACTCAAACGTGTATTTATGCGGCAAGGGGGCGTGGTATTGTACAGTAATTTAGCGGTAGAGAAAGACATTCCACAGCGCGAGGTCGGAACCCCCGATTACAGCGATTTATTGTTGGACGATTATTTATCCGTGATTGAAATTGTCAACCCAATGCACCGTTTATGGAGCGATGGGCGCTGGAATAAATTGACTTTAGCGCATGGCTGTTACTGGGGCAAATGCTCTTTTTGTGATGTGTCGTTGGATTATATCCAACGCTATGAACCTGTTACTGCTAGTCTTTTGTGCGATAGAATAGAAACAATCATCGCCCAGACAGGACAAAACGGCTTTCACTTTGTAGACGAAGCCGCGCCGCCTGCTTTAATGCGCGATTTGGCGATTGAAATCATTCGCCGCCAATTGACCGTGGTGTGGTGGACGAATATTCGTTTTGAAAAAAGCTTTACACCTGATCTTTGTCGTTTGCTCAAAGCATCGGGATGTATTGCTGTATCGGGGGGGCTAGAAGTTGCTTCTGATCGTTTATTGGCTTTGATGGAAAAAGGGGTCACCGTGGCGCAAGTAGCGCGGGTGGCAGCAGCCTTTACAGAAGCCGACATCATGGTACATGCTTATTTAATGTATGGTTTTCCGACAGAGACCGCCCAAGAAACCATTGATGCGTTAGAAATGGTTCGCCAATTGTTGGAGGCAGGGGTGGTGCAATCGGGCTTTTGGCATCAGTTTGCGATGACGGCCCACAGCCCTGTTGGCCTAGCTCCTGAAAAGTACCAAGTGCAGGCGGTCGGCCCTGATTTTGGCGGCTTTGCAGAGAATGATTTGTTTCACGAAGATCCCACAGGGGCTGCCCACGAGCAATTTTCCGATGGATTAAAACGCTCTTTGTTCAATTATATGCACGGCGCGGGCTTTGACTGGCCACTCAGTGCTTGGTTTGAACACAAAGTGCCCACTACGACAGTCGCGCCTGATTTTATCGCCCATGCCTTGACAGAGGTGTCTCCTTCTTGGCGCAAAAATGCCCGTGTGCTTTGGCTCTCTGCATCTCCCGAATACTACGAAACCGAGGAAGCCGTTTTCTTACAAGCACAAGGCAAACAGCGCCGTTGGCGCTTAGAAATGCCTGCTCCACTCGCCGAAATATTACAAATTCAGCTGGCAAAAGCCCATCCCAGCGCCGCGCAACCCTACCTTGTTTCACAATGGAACAGTGATTTAGAGGCCAGCGGCCTTGGTAATTTGGAGGAGCTAAAAAAATCTTATCTTTGGGCTAGTCTAATCGAGGGCGGCTTACTCATCGTCTAGACCAACACCAGCAATTATTACAATTAACTATGGCACGAATTATAAATCACACAACAATGGAAGTTAAAGAATTAAAACCACAAGCGCTTTGGAAAAATTTTGTGGCGCTCAATGCCATCCCTCGGCCCTCCAAAAAGGAGGAAGCAGTGATCGCTTTCGCTAAAAACTTTGGCGAGAATCTAGGATTAGAAACCAAGGTGGATGCCGTTGGTAACGTTATCATTAAGAAACCTGCTACCAAAGGCTTAGAAGACCGCTGCGTCGTGGCCTTGCAAAGCCATTTGGATATGGTACACCAAAAAAATGCCGATACAGTATTCGATTTTGAAACACAAGGCATCAATATGCTCATCAAAGGAGACTGGGTACATGCTGATGGGACGACGTTGGGAGCGGATAATGGAATTGGCGTGGCTGCTATTTTAGCGCTGTTAGAATCGACAGATATTCCTCACCCTCCTCTGGAAGCTCTGTTTACTATTGATGAAGAAACAGGCATGACAGGTGCGATGGGACTAGAAGGAGGGTTATTAAGCGCAGATATTTTACTCAATCTAGATACGGAGGACGACGATGAATTGACTGTGGGTTGTGCTGGAGGGGTGGATGTAACAGCGAAAGGAACATACGCACAAAAAACGTTACCTATAGGCTATTCAGGGTACACCTTGACGATAAAAGGACTAACGGGTGGCCACTCAGGAATGGATATTCATTTAGGGCGGGCCAACGCTAATAAATTGCTCAATAGCTTGTTGTTAGAGCTAGAAAAAAAATTAAAATTTTACTTGTGTACGTTTGATGGGGGCAGTTTGCGTAATGCTATTCCCAGAGAAGCCAGCGTGACTATTGGGGTACGCCGAAGCGAGGAAGAAGTGTTGAAAAATTTCACAGCAACTTGGCATAAATTTTTTGTGAAAAAATATAAAAAGACAGATCCTAATCTTCATTTGTCCCTAGAGGGAGGGGCTATTACTTACCTAGTAGCAAAGCTCGATTTTCAGCAGGCTTTTATGGCTGCTGTGGCTGCTGCACCCAATGGCGTTTATAGTATGAGTACAGCTATGGAAGACTTG
Organism: uncultured Saprospiraceae bacterium; assembly: GCA_963837355.1. Lineage (GTDB taxonomy): Bacteria > Bacteroidota > Bacteroidia > Chitinophagales > Saprospiraceae > Aureispira. Next base: position 952,717 of record CAWIMY010000007.1, read on the forward strand.
GTACAAACGTCTAACAATGTCGCTCGTATTTTATTGAAAGATGGCCATTACGAAGTGCTGTGCTTGACCCGATCGGCGATAGATAGTGAAAAGGAAGAACACGCGAATACATTGCGGTTGATTTTTGAAACGATGGGTGCACAGGTGAGTTTGAGTGGCAACCACCCTGGTTGGACTCCGAATCTAGACGCGAAAATTATCCGTGTCATGCAGGATATTTATAAGGATTTGTTTGACGAAGAACCCCGTGTTTATGCAGGGCACGGGGGCTTGGAATGCGGCTTGTTGGGCAAGAACTACCCTGAGATGGAAATGATTTCTTTTGGCCCGAACATTCGAGGTGCCCACTCACCCGATGAGCGCGTGCAAATCAGTTCGGTACAGAAATTCTGGCGTTATTTGTTAGCGACGTTAGAACGCACGCCGACGTCTATTTAATGGGTAAATGGGAAACGGCAATTGATCGTATTATATTATATCGTATCTATTATTGTATTGTATTGTATTGTAGAGTCGTAGCATGCTACGACTCTACAATACAATACAATACGATACAATACAATAATTGCCGTTATATTGTTACTTGTTATTTTCTTGCCGTTCTTCGCGTTTTTCTTCGCGCTCTTCCTTCCGTTGCTGTCGGGCTTCTTTGCGTTCTTCGCGTTTTTCTTCTTTGGTTTTTGGCGCATTGCCCACGGCTTCATATTCTACTGAATCGTCCAATTGGTATTGAAAGGCTTGTATGTAGGCGTTGCGCAAGACATTGATAATGGTCGTCCAAATTTCGGTATTAACCGTTCCTAAATCTCCATTGAGCGGAATTTTGGTAGCCAATTGTTGCTTGCGGTGGTTCTCAAAAATCTCTTTGATGCCTTCTGAAAAGAATTCCTTAAACCACTGTCCCACCTTCCGATTCTCTTCCTTCCAAGAAAAAATCAACATATCTTGAATAAGGGGCTTTACATACCCTTCAAATTTGCCCTTTTTCATAGCCATTTCACTATAAACACTGATTTTCCCTTCCTCGAAGGTCATGCCTGTGAAGTGTTCGGCAATTTTATTAAACTTTGTCAAGTTAGCCTTCTCAAACGTTAGATTATAATCAAAATCGGGAACCTGCTGTAACAGCATGGCTTTAGCATCTACCGTGAGTTGTCCACCATAGCCAGGCATATTAGCAGAAACCTTGATGTCGCTGGGCAAAGCAGGATCATCTGCCGAAACGGTATTTTGGATATTAGTAATTTCTAAATTCAATTCTGCTAACGAAATGTTAGTGTTGGTCGCCGCCAGCAGATTAATTAGTTCTACATTGCTGTTTTTGACGGCAAAGCGGTTGATGCTGATGGGCAACAAATCCTTGACCAGCTGTGTCCAATCTTCTTCGGTACCCGTTTGTGATTTGCTTTCGTCTTTGCTAAATGCAAAATTAACAGTGGCATTGTAGACAACGACTTCCCCTACAATATGTCCTTTGAAAAGTGCTTTCCATTGAACAGATAAATCCAACTCTCGAATTTTGACAAATGGTTCTTCTATCTCCGAACCGATTTTGACAATGTTGACCTCCTGAATTTGGTAAGCGCCGCGCCAAAGGGATAAATCAACATCATCAACATGTCCTTTGTAATCTTCTAACTGATTGAGAACTTTGTTATTGAGGTACCATTTCACAATGGATGGTAAGGCGATGCGGAGGGCGATTAAAAAGACTAGGATGCCGAGCAACCAATAGCCAACTTTTCTTTTCTTGAATGCCATGATGGTTTAATATAGCTAAGTGTTTGGGAAAGATAATGGAGCCCTTTGGTGTTATTTGGCGGCTTTTGAGTGATTCTTCAAAAAAAGCGGTGGTTATGGGGAGACTACGGCTCTAACGAATTCCTAGCTATAACACTTAAGGGGTATAAGAAGGTTGTAAAAAAAGCTTTAAAAAAGGAAGAGCCTTGTTTTTTGACAGAAAAAAACAGCACTAAAAACCTCCACGAAAACGGGAATGGCTTTGGATAAGGAGCTAGCTTTTTCCTTGGTTCTCCATTTGTGTTCTTGTAGGATAAGAAGGTGCTGGCTGGTCAATAAAATCTATTGGTTGTTATGGTAAAGAAGAAAGATAGGAAAGGAATTAGAAGCGGCCAACGATAAAGAGGGCAACAGGTAGGCAATATTCCTCAGAAAGCACTAACTTAGTTGATTCTGTGTGGTTGGTCATAAAAAGTACCTACTAACCCGCTTATTTCTATCACTACTAATAGCACTAGCAGCCTATGTTCGATTGGTTTTTTAATTTGTTTGGAAACAAAAAGAAAGAAGAAGAAGCACCCATTAAGATAGAGAGAACGGTGCATGATCTAGAAGTCGGTTATATTTTAGACTATAACCTCGAAAGCTGGGAAGTATTGGCCTCAGCGACTTATCGCTACAAAGGACACATGGCCAAGGAGTATAAAATTCGCTCCAGCAATAAGACCCTTTTTTTGAATGTCTCGGACAGCAACAGCTTGCTGTTGAGCATGAGCGAAGAAGCCAATATCAACCAAGTTGATTCCGCTTTACGCAGCAGTGTTCTCCAAAATCAACCCATTGTGCGTCTAGATTGGAAAGGCGAAACCTATACTCTCAAAGAAGCTTCTCAAGGTCAATACACCGATGACCGTTTGCAAGACTGGGCGAGCTTTTCAGGCTGGGAGTACGTTAATTCGGGCAACAATAAATTCATCTATGTTTCGCGCTGGGAAGATGGCTCGGTAGAGTGTTATGTTGGAGAGTACCTCAAAGAATTTCATATTTCTAATATTCTAGCGAGTACTTGAAGGTCACGAGGGGGCAATAAAAACGGCTGTGGATGGGTAATTGGCTTGCTTGTCGCTTTAGTGGCGTTGTTTACCTTGCCTAAAATGTGTACCGATACGACTGCTTATGTAGATCCTATTGGCTTGTTGATCGAACAGCAAAAAGTAGCCCCACAATTTACACTGCTACTTTACGATATGGAAAAAACAGGTGTATTTAGCAAGAGCTACAAGCAGCGCTTTCGGGTAATTAAGCAGGAAGCAGGCCGTGTAGTAGCTAAGGATACCGAATGGTTTCCTGTTAGCAGTTCTCAATACAACCAGCACGAAAGCAACATCGGAATGGAGGTCGCGGCTAAAGATACGGCGGGTAACATCAAGCGGGTGGTCGGCCCACCAGGCTATACCAATTACATTGGTAATCCCCAATATGGCTTTTGGACAGAAGGCATTAACGATACCATTATGGTCAAAGAAAAAGTCATTGATTCATCGACTATGTTAGGCCGCACCGCCTTCTACGATTATCCTACTAAAACAACCGTGGTGGTTGATGGAGCCGTGCGCGAAGAGTGGGAACAATGGACAACATTGCCCGTTAATTTCGAGATTGATACCATTTATGCCAAAGCCAACGATTTCCGTAAGGCAAGCGGCAGCCAAGAACAACAAGCGTTGGCGGATACGTATTATTGGCAATTTTACCCCAATTACGACTATGTGCGCGCTTTATTACAATTGCCAACAGGCAAAGTAAAATTGAAAGAACACCAAACTGCTCGCGAGCAATACCGTCGTGGGTACTCTTATTATGGCATCTTGATAATGGGGGGCAATCGCCGTTATGGAACCTATAGTAGTTATACCCGTAGCAACAGCACGGGCCGCCGTTTTAGTCGCGGAGGTGGAGGCTTTGGCAAATAAGCCTAAGCGATTAATTGTTAAGCACTGAAATTAAAACAAATGAAATATTATTTAGAAATAAGCTACTGGGGGGAGCCCTTTATCTATATGCTCGTCTGCTTTGCCTTGTTTTTTTTGGGCAAGGTGTTGTACCAACTGTTGCACCGAGGGATAGAGGTAGACGCAGAAATGGTGGACAAGGATAATTTGGCTTTTGCCATTACCCAAGTAGGGTATTTTGTGGGCTTGCTGTTGGCCATCGCAGGTACTATGGCAGGATCTGCCCACGAGTCCTTGACACAAGATTTGCTCTTGACTTTTGCCTATGGCGCGGCAGCAATTGTACTGCTCAACTTGGCGATTATTGTCAATGATCGGGTGGTCTTTGCAGCTTTAGAGCTAAAAAAGAACATTGTTGAGCGCGGTAATGTCGCGGTGGGGATTGTAGAGGCAGGAAATTCTATTGCCAATGGGTTGCTGATCTATGGGGTGTTGTCTATAGAAGCGTCACAAGCTTGGTTTGCACTCGGCTTTTGGGTGGTGGCACAGCTGTTGTTGATTGGGGTTGCCTTGGTGTATAACCGTGCGACACCGTATGATGTCTTCAATAAAATTTATACAGGAAATGTGGCAGTGGCGGTGGCCTTTATGGGGTTTTTGATTGCTATGGGGAATATTATTCGTTATGTAATTGAACGTGAGCACGATAGTCTAGCCGATTCAGCGGCCGCGATTGCCATTCAAATGGGCGTAGCCTTGTTTGCCTTGCCTATTTTTAGGTGGTTGACGGATAAAGTATTGCTGCCCAAACGCAGTATCACCGATGAATTGGTTAATCAAGACGTACCCAATATAGGGGTGGGCTTAGTGGAAGCTTTTGCTTATATCAGCGCCTCCACCTTAATCACTATTTCGCTATAGCGCGATTGTATGAAAGATAAAAAAAAGGCTTCGTTAATCCTGATGGCCGCTCTATTTGCCACAGGTTTGTCGGGCATTGTGGCCGAATATGTATTGGCGACCTTAGCCACCTATTTTCTGGGGGATTCGGTCTTTCAGTGGACAATGGTGTTGTCGCTCATGCTCTTCTCTATGGGCTTGGGCAGTCGCTTTAGTCAACGCTTTGAGGGACATTTATTAGAAACATTTGTGGGTATTGAACTGCTGTTATCCATCCTTATTTCTCTTTGTGCCCTGTTTGCTTATTTGATTATGCCTTATGTGACCAGTCTTTGGTTGATTCTTTACTTTATGGCAGTCTTAATTGGCTTGCTCATTGGTATGGAAATTCCGTTGGTTACGCGGATTAACAACGAGTATGAATCCCTGCGCACCAACATTTCAGGGGTCATGGAAAAAGACTACTACGGCAGCTTATTTGGCGGCTTGTTTTTTGCTTTCATTGGCATTCGACATTTGGGCTTGACCTATACCCCTTTTGTGGTCGGGGGGGTCAACTTCTTAGTGGCACTTTTACTTTTTTATACGCTGCGCGAATCCATTGCGCTGGAGCGAAAACGCTGGTTGCAAGGCGGATTTGTAGGCACGGGCATCGTGCTGGGTGTGGGGCTTTTTCTAGCCAAACCTATTGTGCTCTACGGCGAACAGAGTCGTTACCGTGAAAAAGTAGTGTTTACAGAACAAACGCCTTATCAGAAAATTACGGTGACTCAATGGCAGGGAGATTATTGGTTGTACCTCAATACAGGCAAGCAGCTAAGTACCTTTGATGAGTGGCTTTACCACGAACCGTTGGTTCATCCTGCGATGCAATTGGCACGGTCGCACCGCTCGGTGTTGATTATGGGTGCAGGAGATGGCTGCGCGATTCGGGAAGTCCTTAAATACGATGATGTAGGCAAGATTACTTTGGTGAGCCTAGATCCCGCCATGACCGATATTGGTAAAAACAATCCTATTTTTCAACAACTTAACCAGCGCGCTTATTTCTCGGACAAACTAACCGTAGTCAACGCGGACGCTTTCAATTATTTGGAGCAAAATAAGGAATTTTACGACGTTATTATTGCCGATTTTCCCGATCCCAAAAGTGTCGAAGTCAATCGTCTCTATACCCGTGCCTTTTATGAATTGTGCGCCCATCGTTTGCGGCCTCACGGGGTTTTTATTACCCAAGCGGCGAGCCCTTATTACACGACCAAAGCCTTTAGAACCATTGAGAAAACGGTACAATCAGCGGGCTTTAATGTGGTGCCTTTGCACAACCATATCTATACCTTTGGAGAATGGGGTTGGGTATTGGGCATGAAGGAGCCTCCTCCTGAAGCCATGAAAAAGGCCTTGCAAGCCTTAGATTTTGAGGGGGTACCCGTTCGGTGGATCAACCAAGAAAGTATGCTGCTAATGACTTCTTTTGGAGGTGATTTGGTGCCCGTCGATCGCGCCGAGCTAGAAATCAACACCTTGCACAATCCTGTCTTGTATCGCTATTATGCCGAGGGCAACTGGTCTTATTATTTTTAAAAATAAAGTTGACAACTATGTGACTGGTCGTGGTGTTTTTATCAATGACACTTTTCTGATCGACACACTTGCTTAGAACACCTCTTATGCGGGATTGGTGTGCAAATCGGAAAATCATTGACGAACAGACAAACCAATCAAACGATGAAAAATATATTACGAGCAGTAGCCGCAGGTTATGGGGCTAAAAAATTAGGCGGTGGACGTTGTGGCTGTGTAGGCACCTTTCTATTAGCTATTCTATTATACATCTTGTTGGGCCCCGTATTTAATATGCTTGGTTAACGAGCGCTAAACCCGCTTGTGATAGGATAATTAGAAGAGAAGTTCTATTTTGAGGTGTTGTTCATCAAACAAGGCCTTATGTGGTTGTTTTCAAAATCCATTGATTTACTGGTGTTATACTTGCCCGTTTGGCTGTGCTGGGCGGTCTTGTGGACGTTGCCTGCGGCTTGGTTGCAGGCAGACATTCCGCTGTGGGTATGGGTCGTGTTTGTGCTGTGTATTGACGTGGGACATGTTTGGAGTACCATTTTTAGAACCTATTTGGATAAAGAGGAATTTCAGCAGCACCGCACTTTGTTGTTGTGGGCTCCTATCGCTTGTTTTTTTGCCGTACTAGGGTTGGCGTGGTATTCGGAATTTGGCTTTTGGCGCTTGTTGGCTTATTTGGCGCTGTTCCATTTTGTCAAGCAGCAGTATGGGTTTTTAGCCTTGTACAAGGCTAAAGCTAGAGATTTTGGGCAACTCAAATGGTTCTCGGACAAGGCAGTTTTGTACTTAGCCATGCTCTATCCTGTGCTGTATTGGCATTTGGCAGAAGGATTGAGATTCAACTGGTTTGTAGTAGACGATTTTGTGGGCTTGCGCGCGTATTTATCTGGCAGTGTAGCTTTTTGGACAGTTTTTTTTCAGGTGGGAAATTTCTTGTATGGGGGCATCTTATTGGCTTGGTTGATAGAAGAGCGTTGGCGGGCCACAAAGTGGCAGTGGGGGAAGATTTTTTGGGTGCTGACAACGGCCGCCAATTGGTACGGGGGCATTGTGTATTTTAATTCTGATTTGGTCTTTACCGTGACCAATGTGGTGGCGCATGGCTTGCCGTATTTGGCGCTAATGATTTATTACCAATACCACAAAAAAGGCTTACGCGAACAACGGTTTCCTGCTTGGGGACAGTTGGTTGCTGGCATGCTAGGGGTCATTTTTCTATTGGGTTTTATAGAAGAATACTTTTGGGATATGCTTTTGTATGGAGAACGTCCTAATTTTTTTGAAGCCGTGCTGGCTTATCCATTACCTTTATTAGAAAGTCCTTTGGCGAAAGCCTTGGCCTTTGCACTATTGGCGTTGCCACAATTGACCCACTACCTCATTGATGGGTTTATCTGGAAATCCAACGCTAAAAACCCCTACGTGCGTCAAGTATTCCATTCCCCTACAAAAGAAACGCCTGTTGCTTCATCGACAATAGAAGGCTAGTTGCTCGCTTCTATAATACCAATAAGGAAGGTAATACCAAATACAAAAATCCCAACTCCAGCAAACCACATACTGGTAATGTTTAAGATCAAACCGATGATAATCAATTGGATCATTGCCCAAGCTAAAGCCATGGTGATAGAAGAAGCGGCATCGTGTAAATAACTAGTAATGTTGAGGATAAAGCCCACTAGATTGGTTAGGCCAAAGACAACCAAGATCATGTATATATAGAATCCATTCAGGAAAATTATTCCCGCAATACAAGCCGCTAGCCCTGTTAAGTACAAGAGTCCTGCTACAATAGTGGTAAAAATAGCCATTGCTTTGCTTTGGGTAGCTTCGGGTTTTTTTCTGAGGTGCTTACGGGCATTTTTAAAGTGGAACAATCGTTTTTTTGCATTGCGCTTCTGTTGAAGGCGCTGTTGTTGCCCTTTCTTTTTAGCAGGTGGTGGGGGAGGAAGCAAACTGGCTTCACTACTGGGTAGGCAGCAGCCCAACCATAGGAGCAGCAACAAAAAATAGGGGCGGGGTATAAGCACAGAATTTTTCAATGTTTTTTATTATAAAACGAGTACGAGTAGGATAAAGGTTGAGAATAGGAAGAATTTTTGAAGCGCTGCTAGCATAAAGCCTTTTTTCTGCTTATGTGATTACCTAATAGTTAATTATCAATCGAATGCTAATGGAACATGCGTCCTCCAATTATAAAAATGGATAACCTAGAAAAATAGAAAGGCTATAAACTACTCAAAGTCCTTGTTAACTATCCATTCTCTCCTCAAAAAGTCGTATTTTTTGCCATGAACCGACGTGATTTTCTAAAGTATGGCGCTTTGACGCTGAGTCCGATAGTGCTCAAAGTAGCCTACGAAGCGAGCCAATCGACCCCTGCCAACAGTTTTGAGATAGAATTGCTCTCAGATGCGGCAGTAGGGCACCTTTTGCGTGCTAGCCAAGATTACCCGACAAGGGGAAGCCAACAAACAGACTACCTCATTGTAGGCGGCGGAATTGCGGGATTGAGTGCGGCATACGAGTTGCGCAACGAAGATTTTTTGTTGTGTGAATTATCGGAGCGCTTAGGCGGCAGCTCGTCGGCTAATACGCACCGCGATCAGTATTTCGCCCAAGGGGCGCATTATGACTTGGCGTATCCTGCTTATTATGGCAAGGATTTATTGAAGGTGTTGTATGATTTAGAAGTTATTGATTACAACACGAACTTAGAAACTTGGCAGTTTGTAGATCGGCAGTACTTAATTGCCCCCAATCGAGAAAGTCGCACTTTTGCTGACGGGCAATTCCGCAGCGATGTTTTACCTGAGGGGCCAACTCGCGACCGTTTTCGGGCTTTGCTGTTGCCATTTGTTGACCAAATGCCCATGCCCACCACCATTATTGCACCCGCTTTTCACTATCTCAATACCCTAACCTTTGCTGATTTTCTAAAAGAAAAAGGCATCACTGATACCGCTTTTTTGAAAGCGGTAGATTATGCTATGCGGGATGATTGGGGTGCCCCCAGTAACATTGTTTCGGCCTTGGCGGGTGTTCATTACTACACTTGCCGCCCTTATTTTGAGCGTCATCCAGAGTTGTTTTCTCCGCCTCAAGGCAATGCCTATTTTTCGCAGCGTTTTATTAGTCGCTTACCGCAAAAACGTTTGCTGACGCAACAATTGGTACAAAAAATAGAACGAACAGCTGAAGGGTTTGAGGTGACGATTGTTGATGTAAAAGCCAAGCAGCGCCACTACATTCAAGCTAAGAAGATTATTTATGCGGGGCACAAGCATGCGCTCCGATTTGTCTATCCAGCAGGCTACACGCTTTTCAAAGATGTTCAATATAGTCCTTGGGTAACCGTCAACGTTATTCTAAGAACACCCAGTACTGAGCCACTGCATTGGCAGAATGAATATCTATCAGGCGATACGGCCTTTATGGGTTTTGTGGATTCTACCGCCCAGTTTCAGCCGCAAACAACTCGCCGCACCTTAACGGCATATTATTGCTACCCCCCCGCAACCCGCAACGAGTTGCTGCATTTAGAAGAAAATGCCCCCCAGCTTGTCGAGCGTACCCTTGACTATTTGGAAGAGGTGCTACAAGAAGCCATTCGTCCCCAAGTGGAGAAGGTATACCTCAAAGCAATGGGCCACGCCATGCCAATCCCGATCCCGCATTTTTTATTGCAAACGCCCAATAAAAATGCTTTAGAGACGGGAATTGCTTATGCGGGAGTAGACAGCGGGCGTTTGCCGCTGTTCTTTGAAGCGGCCGACTCGGGGTTACAAGCTGCTCGGGCGTTGCGTCCCTTTCTTTCTCAACGTTAACGTGCTGCCTGTACTTGTAACCAACCCGCTTGCTGCCGTGTGGTAGAAGTTAGGCGAAAGCCATACCATCCCTTTACTAAGAAAGGCAGTGCTAACCTTGCTGGTTGCTGGCTGATCGCTTCTTCATAGACTAATCGTCCATCGCTGCTATACAACTGGAATTGATAGGTTTCGTCGGTTGGTAACCGAATTTGTAGCGTTTGGCCTTGCTGGATAGGGTTGGGGTACACTTGGGCTTTTTTTGAAGAACTCAAGGTTGGGAGTTGGGGTACTGTTAGTAGATGGGCGCTGTCTTGGGTCATTAACAATTGTCCGATGGGCCAAGTCAATGTGTTTGACCGAAAGGTTAAGGCTGTACGCGGAGTATAGACCTGTTGGCTGTCCAGAGGACTGCCCCAGGTTGCTCCATGAGCGCCCAAGGGGCGTTGGTAGAGTTGGTAGCGGTCGCCGCCGAATAGCTGTTGTTGGACGTGCTTTAGTGTTAAGCTGTCTATGGTTAGACTGTCGGGGCTGCCGTATGGGTTGATGACCCAATACCCTCCGCTGGCTACCGCGCGGGGTGATTGGTCGGGGGGGACGTGCAAACGGGTGGCAATGATGGCTGTCGAAGCAACGGGGACGGTAGCGCTATACAGTTGCACTTGCGCCGTATCGAGGGTGTACTGGCCTACGGCTGTGGGGTAGTAAATTTGACTGTAACCGCCCCCAACAGGGGCTGTAGAGCGTTGACGACGGGCAGTGCCGTGGAGCTGCGCGTGGTGGTTGCCTGCACGGTCTTGAAGGGTGGGGGTATTGGCGTTGCATTGGTAATAATGCAGTGGTTGGCTGCTCTGTGGATAATGTACCAAGTGTTGTGTTGTACACAACACAACACTTGGTAGCGCTTGGTTCCAAACGACTACTTCCTCGATTTCTCCCTGAAACGTCCGCCCAAACCAGTCGGCATACCGCCCAATGACCAGACCACCCGTCCAGTGCAGCGGCAACAAATTTCCTCGAAAAACACTTCCCACGCCATTCACATACACCACGGCCGAATCGGGCGTTATCACCAAGGCCACATGGGACCAAACGTCGGGCGTAACGATCAACCCACTGCGCCAATTCCAAGAAGCACCTGGCCATTGGAACAACAATTCATTGTTACCATGCAACAACAGCCCCGCGGGCACACTATCCACACTGTGCGACAGTAAGCCCGTCAGCGGGGCTTGCAAACTATCAGGCTTGACCCAAGCCGCCATCGTCAGGATAGAAAAATGCTGCTGCAAGGGGGGCGTTTGCGCATAAGCCGTTCTATCCGACAATTGCAAAGCATACCCTGGTACCGTATCAACCGCACAATGGTGTTCAACCGTAATGAACTGTGGCAAAACCAAGGTATCCGTCCCTGTAGCATCGCTGATGACCAAGGTAACGGCATACTGTCCTGCTTGGGGAAAAACAACACGAGGATGCTCCAACGTTGATTGGCTGGGTTGCCCACCCTGAAACGTCCACTGAAACTGAGCGGTAGAAGGCGCGGCGCTTTGATTGGCAAAATAGAAGGTATCGCGTGGGCAGTAGCTGTGAGTTTTGTCCACACTAATTTGAGCGACAGGTCGCGCCGAGCCATAGAACGGCACTTCATAGACCGAGCGATTGGTACCATTGCGCAAGCGTTGCCCACCATAAAACGGCACAAGCTGTACCGACTGTGTGCGAGCAGGCAAATTTTGACTGTACGACAGCCATTGCGAGAGGGTATCATTGGTATAATAAACCCCACGCCGTGTTCCTAAATACAAGCCACCATTACTACCTTTCTGGTGTTCAATGTTAGTAATATACACCCCATTTAAATCAGCTGTAGTAATATTTTGCCAAGTAACCCCGCCGTCCAAAGACTCCAAGACTTGTACACCATCCAAAATAGGCTGCCCTTCGTATTTCGACACCCGTGCTGCCCAAAGGTGGTTCGCATCGCGGGCATCTACCGTCAAATCATAAGACACCCAACGATCCGAAGGTACCACCATACTATCAGGGGTAATGTCCACCCAAGTACGGCCACTATCTTGGCTGCGGTACAGCAAGCGATCCGCCTGTAAGTCAGCAGGATGATAATGGAGATAACAAATGCTAGGATCACTCCAAGCGATTTCTAAACTACTCAGCAAACCTGAGCCAAAATCATGAAGCAATTCCCAATCCGTTCCATCATTTTGGGAGCGCCACAATTCGTCAAACACGGTACTGTAAAGCGTGCGATAAGTGCGTGGATGCACCACCAAGGAGCCTGAAAACCCGACTGTACTAGTTGCGTGGGGCAATTTGCCAAAAGGCTGGGTGAAATTAGCCGTCAAGCGGTTACCCGAAAGTTCTGTCTGCCCGTAGTCAGAATACACCCGATTGCGGTAGAACGGATGCACATAACCCCGAAAATTATCCCCACCATCCGTAGACAGCCAACCATTTTGATAAACCGTACCATCACGGAGCAAAGTGCCATTATGAAAAGTGCCCCCCAATAAGACCGAGCCATCTTGCCAACCCGCTCCAAAACCCCAAAAATCAGTTCCCTGAATCCCATATTGTCGCCGTTCAAAGCGCTGTCCTTGGTTATCCGAATAAAAAATCCCACCATCACAAGCCACCCAAAGCCCTTCTGCATACGCTTGTATATCGTGAATGTCCGCATGGACATAATTGCTCTTTCGCGACTCGTTCCATTGTGCAGGGCAAGTAAAAGACTGTGCGCCATCGCCAGAAACCCACAAATTGATGCCCGCCACCCAAACCGAATCCGCATTACTCGGAGAAACGCCCAATGCCAGATCATAATAATACTGCCCTCCATTACCCATCCCATTGGCCAACCAATGAAGCAAGTTGGGATTGCTGGGGGTTAAGTAGTTGGGCAAATGCGCGCCACAGCAACTGCTCGTCCACGTCTCGCCAGCATCTTGGCTGACATAAATACCGTACAAACCGCTCCCAAAACCCACCGCTCCAGCACACAAGGCATAGATTCGATTAGAATCGGCAGGCGAGACGGCAATTTCTGTACGGCGTTGCTCGTCAAAAGCAGTAGCGGGGACGGGCCAGCCAGTAGGTTTATGGACAAAGCTAGCGCCACTATCGGTGGATTTATAAAATTCCGTGCGGGTTCCAATTTGCCGAACAGCATAGACAATTTGGGGCAAGTGGGGATGCCATTCTATTTCCTGCACATTGCCTGTTAGCAACTGCGTCCAAGAAGAGCCGCTGTTGGTACTGCGAAAAAGCCCTTGATCAGAAGCAACCAAAATTAGGCTTCCAAATTGAGGGTGCACCACAATATCGTGGATGTTGTGGTGTTGGTTTTGAAACGCCGTGTCGCCCGCAATGCTCCAAGTGCTCCCACTATTGGTCGACTTATACAAATGGCCATCCAAATCCGAGGCAGCGTAGATAATTGCTGGACTATTGGGGTCAATCGCCAGTGCCCGCACAGTCGTCATTGGCAAATCACGGCTCGCCAAGGTCCAATTGATACCTTTGTCACTGCTGTGCCAAACTCCTGCAGTAGCCGTGCCCGCATACAAAACACTGGGATTGCTAGGGGCTTGGCGCACGACATAAACATGGGCTGCACCACACGCATAAGAAGCACTGGCCGCTTCTTTGTCAAAATCAAAAGGCCCTAAGGATTGCCAAGCGGGCAAATTACGCCCGTTATTACTAGCCCGCTGTTGCAAATACACCGCTTGTTGGCGCCGATAATGATGGCGTTCGCGGTCGCTCATACCCGACCAATGAGGCGCGCGCGCCAACTGCCGTTTCCAGCGCTTAAAATATTGTGTGTGCTGATTTTTTTCAAACGGATGCTGTTGATAATAAGCTTCAAAAGCAGCTTGAATCTGGCTCTCGTTGGCGGTATCACTGTATAATAAGTGTACCCAATCGGGCAAGTCAGGCGCGTTGATCGAATACGGCAATTGTGGTGCTTGCGCAAACCCTTCAACAACGATTAACAAACATATAGAAAACAGGAGTCCGCGCAACATAAACAACTGGTTTTGATAGGAGATGACTAAAAAAAGAGGGGTATTAGATAGAATCTATAAAGTACAATTTTTTTAGTGAAATGCCTGTTTTTCAATTGCTCTACTCGTTAGTTTTACGCTAGAATGAAGAAGGCAGTTAAAATTATTTTTATAAAAAAACAAGGTGTTTCTATGTGAAAACTTGCTTTTGCAAAGAGAATGGCTTACTATTGTGACTGTGCGGTCATTGTTATGACTGCCTAGTCATTTTTATAGTCACAACACTTTTTACATGCCTAGTGCCACTTTTGAAAAATTAACAGCGCGTAAACGAACTACTTTTATTGCTGCTTTCTTAGAAGAATTTGCGAGTAAAACCTACGAAGAAGCTTCCATTTCTACGGTCGTTAAGCAATTGGGAATTGCCAAAGGCTCGGTGTATCAATACTTTGAGCATAAGATGGATTTGTTTTTATACTTAAAACAGCACGCCGAGCAGCAAAAAATGCAACATGCCAATCAAGTTTTGCGGGCAAACTATCCTGATTTTTGGGCTTATTTACGAGTCTTGTATGAGCAGGGAATCGACTTTGATCGGGCTTACCCTTTAGAAACACGGTTTTTGTACAACTTGCAACAGCAGTCATCTACCCTGTTGCGTCCAATGGTAGAAGAGTGGCAGGAACGAGGCGTTGCGATTTATACGCAAATGATGAAGGAGGAAATGGAGCAGGGATATTTTAGAACTGATTTGACACCTAAAGCACTAGCCCATTTCATATTAGCGGTAAGCGAAGGGATTAGCAAACGCTTAATTACTCGTATCGAAGCGCACGAAAAACAGCAGCAAGGAGGCTTGCTCAACCAAGCCGATCAAACGCACCTGATGCAGATGATTGACGAACAAATCTTATTGTTACGCGCTGCGTTTAGTCCGCTCAGCTAATTTTTTATTAATCTTTTTAGCAAAACAGATGTCCATGATTGCTGTCCATAATTTAAGCTATCGTTATCCTAAGTCCAAGGAGCTTGTCTTGCAGGACTTGAACTTTGAAATTGCCCAAGGGGAGATTTTTGGTTTCTTAGGGCCTTCGGGAGCAGGAAAAAGTACCACGCAAAAAATCCTCTACAAGATTTTGACGGATTACACGGGCGACGTTCTGATTAACGGAAAATCCTTGCAGCAGCTCGGACAAGCGTATTATACGCAAGTAGGGGTTGGTTTTGAATTGCCAAACCACTACCTCAAGTTGACCGCTCGGGAAAACCTCAACCTGTTTGCAGGTTTTTATCCCAAAGAAAACATCCAAGATATGACGGCGTTGTTGGACGCGGTTGGAATGGTAGACGCATTGGACAAACGTGTGGAGGAATACTCTAAAGGCATGAAAATGCGCCTCAATTTTGTTCGTGCTATTTTGCACAACCCCAATATTATTTTCTTTGATGAACCTACTTCTGGCCTTGATCCTATCAATGCCCACCGCATCAAAGACCTTATTCGAGGTCTACGCGAACAGGGAAAAACCATTTTTATCACCACGCACGACATGGCTACGGCAGATGAGTTGTGTGACCGCGTTTCCTTCATCGTAGAAGGAAAAATTGTACTGACCGAAAAACCGTCCGTACTCAAACACGCCAACGGAAAAAAGCGCTTGCGCGTCAAAAATAAAGGCTTGGGACAGCAAGAATTTGAGTTGAAAGGCATTGGTCAGAACAGTGATTTTTTGAACTTGATTCAACGCGAAGATTTGATGACCATCGAGACCTTGGAAGCGACGTTAGAAGAGGTGTTTATTAAAGTAACAGGGCAATCTTTGCGCCTTTAAACGAGCAGCGACATGAAAGAATTTTTGGAGCAATTGCGTTGGCAGTTTGTTTTGTTACACCGTAACAATTTGATTAACATTAGTGTAGGAGTAACGCTGCTATACGGCGGCATTTTTTACCTGTTCAAAGACACCCCTTATACCAGCGAAATTTTGACCTTGTTGCTATACAGTGATCCCACGATGATTGGGATGCTCTTTTTTGGGCTGTTGGTAATTTCGGAGCGCAACCAGCAAGTGCTGTCGGCCTTTTTAGTGACACCAATGAATCGCCACGTGTATTTGCTGGCGCGGGTGTTGAGTCTGTCGCTGATTGGCTGGGCTTGTGCCACGGGAATGGCGGTATTTGCTTTGGGGCTGGACTTTGCAATAGGGCAATTTTCGATGGGCGTTTTTATAATTACACTGCTGTTTAGTTTGGCGGGGGTGCTGTTGATTTCTTATACCGATGAATTCTTGAATTACATTTTGCTCTGTATTCCTGTTATGATGGCGCTGAGTTTGCCGCTTTTGCCTTATTATGAGTTGAGTCAGGCTACTTGGTTGTCTTGGATGCCTACTCAAGGTCCCACTAATTTAATGGTTAGTACCTACGATGTCACCTTACACATTAACACAGCCTTGTCTTATGCAAGTAGTATTTTTTGGGTGTTGGTCTTTTATGCCTTGGCCTATTGGCGTTTTTATAGAACAGTACAAGCCTAGAGTAGAATCTTATATTCTCCTTTCTTCCCGCTATTCCTAAACGATATACTTATGTTGACTTCAATACTTCGGACAGCTCGCAACGATTTTAAATTGATTTTTCGGGATCCTTCTTTGCGTATTTTCTTTTTTATGCCCCTGCTGATTGTGTGGGTAGTCGCTTGGTTTTGCCCTTTTTTGGTGAGAAATTATCCCAATACAGCGGATTATATTATCTATATTGTCATTCTATCCTGTACCCAAGCGTCTACGATGTACGGGTTTATTTACAGCATGGTTTTCTTGGATGAGCGAGATACGGAAGTGGCCAAAGTGTACAGTATTTTACCTATTTCTAAGAATAAGCTGCTTCTCGGTCGTCTGTTGCTACCGTATGTGTTGTCAGTGTTTTCGACCTTTGTCGTATTATTGGTGCAACCCTTTTTTACAGACTACTCTTGGGTAATGTTTGGCATATTCTCCCTACTGTTTGGTTTATTAACGCCTATTATGGCGCTAGTTGTAGCCACTTTATCGAGCAATAAGATGGAGGGGATGACTTGGTACAAAGGATTAAATTTGCTAGTAAGCTTGCCAATTGCCGCTTTCTTTTTGCCTGACTATGCTTACTTTTTCGCCTTCTTACCTACTTTTTGGCCTTATTGGAGCTTTTACCACTTTTTGACCGCAGAGAGTTATGTCTTGTTTTTAGCCGTTGCTTTTGTAATAGAATTGCTAGTAGTTGCGGGCTTAGTCCATTGGTTCAAAAAGCGTCATTTTACACAATAACCAAGGACAAATTTTAAACAACTTCAATAAAAAATCCCTGTTAGCGCATTAGCCAACAGGGATTTTTTGAACGGTCTACCGTTCTATTCATCCATAGTATTGTAATCAGGCCCATTGTCCTCGGGGACAGGTGGCGGTAGAATTTCCTCTCGACAACCTTCAGGGTATTCTGACGTTAGCCAAACTTCGATGCCTGAACCCATACCAACTCTAGCATTGGCGGAGGGGTCTTGTTTCCAAACCCAAGCATCAAGCGTATCTACAATATTGCCGTCTAAATGAATTCTACCTAAGTTAAATTGACTGCCTTTGATGGCAAATTCAGCCGCGCCATACTTTTGACACAAGAGTTCGGGCACCCGCTGTGGTAGGGCATCCATGCCTTCCAATAAAACCAAATCGACCACTGCCCCTTGTGGCACCGGCCGCCCGTCGGTAGGCTTACTCTCTCCTTTGGTAGGATTTACTTCTACATACAAAGGCACACCATTGACACTAGCTTCCACGACGGTATTTTCCGCTCGGCCACCAGGGCGATAGGTTAGTTTTCCCACTTTGAGGTTACTGCGTTGTAGAAGACGTATAACTTGTTTTCTAGGACGGCCAATGAGTTGATCGTAGTAGATTTTGACCGTGCATTCGTTGTAACGCGTGGCAATTAAGTAAATCTTACGGCTTTCCTTTACGCGCTGGGCAGGCTTGGGATTTTGTTCTTTGATAATACCGCCTTCAGAATTGCCTCGACACACCGAATCTACTACTTCAAAGGAAAGTTTACGTGTTTTGAGCAAATTTTGGGCTTCTGTAATGCTCATGTTCATCAAATCGGGAACCTCTACGGATTCGCCGTGCAGGGTGTACCACTTCATTCCAAAAAGAGCCAATTGTATCACTACAAAAGTCACTACGATCAACCCCAATAGGTTTTTTAATAGGAAAAGGCGCAACTGCCAGAGGTCTCCAAAAAATGTACTTACTTTATTTGCCATAATATTATTCTAATCTAAAATTATATAGAGGGTGTCGGTTACTTCGTGAGCTCGCCAAGGCTCGGTTACTTCGTGAGCTCGCCAAGGCTCGGTTACTTCGTGAGCTCGCCAAGGCTCGGTTGATGGGTGCGCTGTGCGCCAAATTGTAAAATGTGGTCAATAAACTCATACGGCTTATAGCCATTGAGAGCACACTGATGAAAGATGCAAGTAGCAGGTGTCATACCTGGTAAGGAATTGACTTCTATAATTAAAGTTTCGGCACGGCCATCGGCATAAATGCGAACAAACGCATCAATGCGAGCGTAACCTGTGATGTGCAAAATCTCTGCGGCTTGTTGCAACGTAGCGCGCACCTGTTTGGAAATATGTTCGTGGTCAAAGGGCATGCCTTTGGGGACAAAGCGGGCAGGGGTAATGTTCTGGCCTTCGCCCGCTAAGAACTTTTCTTCTAAAGATAAAATTTCTCCTGTTGCCAAGGTTTCCGAGGGCTCAAATAGCTCGTACTGAAGTTGGCCTTGCTCGTTATAATGGGTCAATAAACCTCCTGTGATTTCTAAGAAATGTACGGCCTCTTCTTTGGTAATCAACGCCTCTAAGAGCGCTACACTTTTTTGCGGAAATTCTTCTTTTGCTTTGAGTTGCAACAGCGCGCTGTTGGGCGCATCGACAAAGGGCGTTGTTCTAAATAAGGCCGTCAAAAACGCGCGTACTTGCGCCCTGTTTTTGAGCAATTTGACGGCCGAACTACAGCCATCATCCACTGGCTTGCCAATGAACGGATAAGACAACACTTTTTCAATGTTATCCAAGGTGTGTTCGGGAGCCTGCTCAAATTCATTTTGAGGGAGCAACAGCTGTTCTGTTACGGGCAAGCCCGCTGCTTTCAAGCGCTGTAAGGTTTCGTATTTATCAATCGTAATGGCCGCAGAATCTGCCAAAGAACCATTAAACGGCAAGCCCAAGCGCTGCAATTCGCGCTGTACGGCTCCATCTTCGCCAGGGCGACCATGCAACGCAATAAATACACTGTCCACTTCTTTGACTAGCTGTTGGTAGGTCCATTGCTCTGGCGCAAAAATAGGCGGCTGTTGGGTATAACGCGCGGTAATAGCGCGGCAGCGCTGTTGTATGTTTTTTATAAGGGGATGCTGTTGGTACGTATGCAGCTTATCGCGAATGTCGTCCGCGTTGTCCTTTAACAACAGATTTATTGGAATGTGGTACAATTGGTGCGCCGTCGCGTCGCCTGTTACAAAAATAGGCACTGGTTCGTAGCGGTCAGAACTCGCTAATTTTTCATAAATATTACGTCCGCTCTCCACGGAAATATGTCGCTCTGAGGAGTAGCCCCCCAAAAAAACGGCTACTTTTTCCTTTGTAGTCGCACTTTGCTGTTGTTCGGCCAATGCTGCATCTAATTGCGTGAGCAATTGTTCATACAGACCGATATTCGTAGTCGTCTGAATGCGTTCCTGTAAGGAAGTACGGATGATGTAACTCAAAAACTGCGATGGATTGAGCCCAATTTCTGCGGCTTGATGGAAGAAGAACGAAGAGGGTAACATGCCCGACGTGGTGTTCGGATCGTTTAAGAAAATACGCCCATCGGCCTGAATAAACCCATCAATTCTAGCATAAGTATTAAAATCTAAGAACGAAAACAGCGCTTCACAAGCTTGACAAATTTGCTCAATCTGTAGCTGGGGCAATTCAATCGGCGTTCGCTTACGCGACAAGCCCGCCAAGTATTTAGAGCGGTAATCAAAGACTTCTTGCCCTTTTAAAATTTCCGTTGGCGGCAAGGCAATGGCCTCGTTTTCTTCGCCGCGCACCACCACACAAGAAAATTCTTTGCCTGTGATGAAGGATTCTAAGACGACAGTATGTTCAGATTGCAACCCTTCTAAGGTCAATTCTTGTTCGTTCTGCTCAAAATACGCATTCAAATACGTCAATAGCGCTTCGGGATGGTAGAAAAGGGTTTGACTGTCGCGTTCCCGCAAAGGGAAACCAATGCCCGTGCGAATGTCGGTCAAGACGCGCAAAAACTCTACCCGCTCGTCCAAGGAACGTGCCTTCCAAGTAGCAGCACTAAGCGTCTCCATGAAAAAAGCGGCGTTGATTGCGGGCGCTAATTCTTCTAAGTTGTGAACAATGCGTACCCCAATAGAAGAACCCTGATTGGCAGGACGCACCACCAACGGCCAACCCAACGCATCGGTCCAAGCTGTTAATTCCGTATTGGAAGAGCCCTTCCACCAATCCGCTCGGCGAATGCTTACCATGTTGGGCATATCAAAACCTGCCGCTTCCATTAGCTTTTTTTGGTAGGATTTGTCCATACCGATACTGCTGGCGCGAATACCTGAACCCGAGTAGGGAATCTGTAGAAATTCTAAGACACCTTGCAATTGGCCATCTTCGCCCAAGCTGCCGTGTAAGGCTAGAAAGGCAAAGTCCATCAAGCCACGCAAGTCTTCCAACGTCAAGGGTTGGCCGATCTCTTGGAGGGCTTGCTGTCGCTCTTCCTTAGAAAACTCGTTTAGGCTTTCGATGTAGACTTGAAAATGGTGCGGGCTATGAGGCAGTTGCGCCGCCGAGGGGTAAAAATCGCGAATGGTTCCCTTGTACAAATACGACCAGTCGAGCAGCACGAGCTGTCCCAAGCTGTCCACAAAAATAGGCACAGGGGTGAATAGACTTTTGTCTAAATTATCGTAAACGGTTCGCCCGCCTGCAAAAGAGATTTCGCGCTCTCTAGAGCTTCCTCCAAAAAAAATTCCAATACGCATATTTCTGTCGTTCAAACCTTATGGCCTTGCTGCGGTACTTCGTCACGGGTTCTCGTTTGGAAGCTAAATAAGAGCAGTAGTCCACCAATTGTATAATTACAAGGGCGAAATTACAGTTTATTTTTCGATTGCCATAAAAAAGAGCTTTTCCCGCTATAAATTGAAGCAAACCAAATGGCAAGCGGTTCTATTTGGCGGTATTCGGTCTTTGATCGGAGAGAATACTTAGAGTTTTACGAATTCGTATTCTAATTCATTGATGGCAATATAAAAAGTGCGCTCGTCGATGAAGGAGATGTATAGAAAATCGTCAAAAGGCGTATCATCGGCCTTGATGGTGAGGGATTCGTTTTGCACCAAGGATTCCGTATTGGGTGATTGGGTCACTGACCACGTTCCTGTTTCTACTTTCCAAGTTTTGTCGCTGCCACTTTTGAGAATGCGGGTTTCGAGGGTGCCGTCTTTTTTGAACGACATGATGGCACTTTTGAGCGAATAGGGTTGGCTGTTGTAAAAGGGTTGCAAATCCCCTGCATTGCTGAGTTGCCAGTCGCCGATCAGGCGATCGTGGTAGTTGGTTACGCCGTTATCACCACAGCTCTGGAAGCTTATCGCGGTACACAATAAAAGCAAGGCAAGAAAGGGGCGGAGGTGGCGGTAAAGCGTGTTGGACATAGCTGGCCGTGTGGGTATTTTAATAAGCACGTTAAAGGAATGACTTGAAGATACAATATTTTGTAAACTTGGCAAGATAGAAATGCGAAACAATGCGTAAGCATGGGGTCTAAATGATTACGTCATAAAATTAGGATCCATCCGACTAAAAAATAACCACAATAAGAGAGTAAGCAATAATAAAGTACCGCTACTGAATACCGCCCGTTGGAGCTGTGGCTGTCGGTTGATCCAACGCCCCGTATGTAGCCAATTCCAAGTACTGACAAACAATAAAAATAGCACGCGTACAAGAAATAACAGGGCTACAAAAGATAACCAAATAATAATAGATTCTTCCGTAGTAATCATATTATCAAATAAATATCACTTCTTAGAGGCACTTACTTAAAGGGTAGCTATAATAAAGAAAACGCAAATGACCAGAAGAGCTAACCAACCGAATACTATTTTAGGAAGGGTCGCTTTCAAAATAATCTTTTCTCCTGTCTGCAACCATTGCCAAATCCCTCGACCCAAGAAGAGTACGGAAACAATCAAGGCAATACAGGCTAGTAAGGCCAAGAAGAAGAGGGCCTTTTCTGTTCCTTGGGAAATCAGCCCCCCTTTGAAGGCCTCCGCTTGGAGCGTAGAGAGCGGCCCTAAAAGACAACAACCAAGGAAGGCAAATCGAGTGGATAAAGTAGAATTGGTCATAATAAAAGGGCATGAAGAGGGTTTAGCATAGGGCTAATTGTTAACCCTCAATGCTATTAATGTTCTTTTCTAAGCGCTTAAGGTACTGATTTTTATAATAATAATCGCGAATGGCGAGTAAATCCGCCTCCTGCGGCTTGGCATCGTCGTACCGAGCGAGTAAGGGCTGTACGGTAGCGTCCAATGCTTGTTGTTGAGTGGCCAAGGTTTGTCGGAGTTGCTCGTGTGCGGCGGGATCATAGTCCATTTGCAACTCCATCACCTGTTCATTCACCTCCATCATTTCCATCAGAAAGCTTTGTGGCAACGCGTTGGTTTTGGGATCACCCAAAAGGCCTTTGAGTTCGAGGACGTAGCGAAGGCGCTTATTGGCATCTTTGAGCAGTTTGTACGCCTCGTTATTTTGGGTGGACAGCTCTAGGATTTCCGCCTGTTTTTCCTCCGACTCTAGGGTATAAAAATCGGGATGGTACTGCTTGCTTTTTTTTAGAAAACGTTGGCGCAAAGCCGCTTCATCCAATTCAAAACTAATGGGCAACTCGTAAAAATTAAAATAATTCACTAGAAGCGTGTTTGTATTTTATTAAAATAAAAAAGCCGCAACGCTGCCACAAAAAGTAGGCCTAGCATTGCGGCTGTTAATTTAGCGGTTGACTAGGCGTCAAAACCATTGACTCCATTGACCGTTGTGTACTTAAATTGTACTTTTTTCTCAGGGTAAATGTATTTGAATGCCGATTGTACCATTAACGTCCCTTCGTGGAAACCACACAAAATAAGTTTGAGCTTTCCTGGATAGGTGTTGATGTCACCTACGGCATAGATGCCGGGCACATTGGTGCTATAATCTTCGGTGTTAACTTCGATGGCTGAGCGGCTAATGTTCAAGCCCCAGCCTGCAATGGGGCCAAGTTTTGGGCTCAAGCCAAAGAGCGGAATAAAGTGATCTGCGGCATAAGTAACATCACCGTCATGTTTGTGTTTGATGGTGATTTCGTTGAGTTTGCCATTGCCATTGAGGCCGGTTACTTGTGCTTCGGTCACCAACTTTATTTTGCCTGTAGCGGCTAATTCTTCTACTTTTTCTACCGAATCCAAGGCTCCTCTAAAGGCTTTTCGGCGGTGTACTAATGTCACCTCGGACGCCACATTGGCCAAGAAAATCGTCCAATCCAAGGCCGAGTCGCCACCCCCTGCAATCACGATCTTTTTATCGCGGTAGAGTTCTGGTTCTTTGATAATGTATTCTACGCCTTTGTCTTCAAAATCGGTGATGTTGGCAATAGGAGGTTTACGCGGCTCAAAACAACCCAATCCCCCTGCAATACAGATCACGGGCGCTACGTGCTCGGTTCCTTTGCTAGTGGTTAAACAATAGCGGCCATCCTCCATTTTTTCGATGGTTTCGGCGCGTTCGCCGAGGGTAAACCCCGGCTTAAAAGGTGCAATTTGCTGCAACAAGTTATCCACCAAATCCCCCGCCAAGATATCGGGAAAGCCAGGAATATCGTAGATGGGTTTTTTCGGATAAATCTCCGTGAGTTGGCCGCCTGCTTGTGGCAAGGAGTCAATCAAGTGGCATTTGAGTTTGAGCAAGCCCGCTTCAAATACCGTAAACAAACCACAAGGGCCTGCTCCAATGATGAGGATATCCGTTTCAATCCGTGTCATACGTCTATTTTTAACTAATTTTATAATAGAAGCTGCTTGCACAGCTTTATACTACTCGTTTCCTTAATAAGAGATGGTGATACCTTGCTAGATGAACTGCTCGTCGCGCAATTGTTGTACCCATTGTTCTAGGCGCTCATCGGTTTGCTCGGGTTGGTTGTCTTCGTCAATAGCCAAACCCAAAAAATGTTGTTCCCGCACGGCTTTAGACGCTTCGTATTCATAGCCTTCTATCGACCATTTTCCGAAAATAGTACCACCATTTTCCAACACCACATCGCCAATAATACCCAAGCCATCCAGAAAAAATTCGGCATAGCCTTCTTGGTCGCCCAAGCCAAACAGCGCCACTTTCTTATCGGTAAAATCAACTTGTTTAAACTGCTCAAAAAACTCGTCCCAATCGCTTTGTAACTCGCCATCGTACCAAGTAGACAAGCCCAAAATCAGTCGATCATAAGAAGCCAGTTGTTCTACTGTTGCATTAAAAACATTAACACTATCAATAGTTTGCTCAGGCAGTAGATCCAATAAAACGGTTACAATCTCTTCAGTCATACCCGTATCCGAGCCCCAAAATAAACCAATAGAAGTAGTAGCCGTCGCGTCATTTTGCGCCATAAGTATCCGTTGTTAAAGGTCAAAAAGACAAGCAGGCCGCTTCTTGACGAATCTGCCCACAAAGGTCGAGAAAAAAAATGAAAAAAAAGCCCGTTTAACTAGTTAAAGTGGATTCAATCTAAATAGCCATTGGGCTTAAGCTAAGAAAACGGCAAAACAGGGGCAAGGTTCAAAAAAACAGAGGTTTTGTTTTTCTAAGCGGGGGGAGGCAATTTCCTTTACTACTCCATAAAAAAAGCTATCTCGAACAATCTGTTCGAGATAGCTATAATAGTATTATTTAAAACGGTCGTTCTGAAACGTACTAGTTCATTTTGATCAATTCTTTGACGGTTGAAGCGTCGGCGCTGTTGAGGTGGATGTAATACAAACCACTAGGCCAGTTTTGTGCCTCTAATTGGAAGGTATTCAAACCGCGCTGAATAGTAATTTCGCGCACCATAATGCGTTGTCCGATGGCATCGTATACAATAATAGAGGCATCTTTAGCTAATTCTGAGGTCACCTCAATGGTGGCTGCTCCTGTGTGTAAGGGATTCGGGAAGAGGTTGACCGTTTGTACGTTGCCCGCTTTTTGTAAAGAAGCGACGACCGAATTACTATAGCTGCTTGTTCCATCTACATTGATGGTTTGGATGCGGTAGTAGTAGTTGATATTGGGTAGAACGGCACGGTCGTCAATGTCATAACGCTGGGAGACGATGCTGTTGCCAACGGCGTCGTGTGTGGTGATGGCCGAGAAGTTAGTATTGTCTGTACTGCGCTCGATGACGAAGTAATCGACATCAATTTCTTTGTTGGTCGTCCAATTAACATTAATGTAGCTGTTGTTGATCGGCGTAGCCGTTAAGTCTACTAATTCTACGTCTAAGAAAATTGTTCCTGAAACGACTCCAAAAGCAGAGAAGTCTTCAAATCCATTACGGTCTAAACCAGTAGGGGCAGGGCCACAATCGTTGTGCAAGGGCAAGTTAACATATTGGAAGACATCGTCCTTAGAAACAGTCCAAACGGTACCAAACCAAGGAGAAGCGGGATCTTGTGGCCAAACGCGCACTTCATAAATGCCGCCATTGGTTACGTTGTTGATGTCGTCAAAGATCCATTCGCCGTGGCGCGTGCCCCAAAATTGATCCATCGTATAACCACTACATTCTATAGCAGCTCCTTGAGAACTGTTGTCACTGCCTGCCTGAAAGTAGCCCGTAATAATTTCATAGTTGTTGGCTCCAAAATCAAGGTGCATGTACTGGAATCCCTTTTGTCCGCCGTTGTCAGCCGTAGCGACATCGGGATCTAATCCCATAACGTAGCCATAAGTTCCTCCAGTGGGGCGAATGGCGCGGCGGTGTTGTCCGACCACATAACCATTATCTTGCAAAGAAAGGTTGTTGCCTCCTGATTGGTGCCAAGTATCATTGATATAGCTGCCCAATCCTGGGGCGTCGTTCATCATTCCAAAAACAGCACTGTAAGCACTGCCGTTAGCAGGATAAGCGGCGGCTCCTGTGAGCCCAATGTTGTGGGTCACTAAGTTGGTCGCTTGCGTTGGCCCCAAGTTATTGGGGTCAAAGTTGATGGTATTGCGTACGTCGGCTACATTAGCACCACTGGTGTTAATCAGGTAAACTGCGCGTTGGCTGTTGTTGATTTCTAAATTGTAAAAGGAACCATCGTTGACACCGATTTGTCCAACGCCACCACGTACGGCGTAACTGCCTGAGATAAATTGGCGTTCGTTGGTGTTGACATTGCTGTTTTCTAGTAGGGTGGTTCCTGTCCCGCGCTGCTGAAATACATTATCGGAATACATGTTTCCCTGTACTTTGAGCAAGCCATCGTTGTCTAAGGTAGCCGAAGCGCCTTCCATGTGTACATCCCCCCAGACGTGGACTTCTGCCCCTGCCTCAATAGTGACTAGTGCCCCATCGTTGAAAAATTCATTGTTGTGCTGCCCGAGCAAGGGGAGGCTCGTTAAACCAATCGCAGCTGCTAACAAAGGAGTTGTAATAGTCTTTAATTTCATAAAATGATTTTTTAGTTCTTATAAGTATTCACAAGGGGGGGGAATCGTAAAATTATACCGTCGCAAGACTGAACCTGTTACACTTAAGTTTTTACTGTCTAAAGAAACACAAAAAAACTGAGAAATGCTAGAAAAAACGACAGCAATGCTAGAGATTTTGCAGCGTATAAAGTTTAATGCCTGCATTTTTTGCGCCAAAAGGCAAGGTAGGGTGTTTTAGTATAAATTAGCAGGCGCTAAACTCGAAGAACCATGTTATAAAGGAAACAAAAATCAAGCACACCATTAGGGGGCAAACCAGTCGTATCGGTTGATGGTGTGGTATTCTGGAGGTACCGCGCTTAGGGTGAGATCCGTTTTTTTGTCGTTAGAATATAGGTTTCCTTTCCTTCGCAGGTACTTTCCAGGTTGACCTACCAAATGATAGATGTGCTCTACGGTGTCTACTTGCAGTCCCTTCCATTCGTATTTATATAACTCCAACCCCTCTTCTGGGTAACCGTAACCAAAGCCGCGTATGAGCTTTTCAGCAGGAGAGAAAGTCGGATTCATGAAGGGGTAGGCTTCTGAAAATTTTGCGCCTTGATCCAATTGTAAAAAAACAAGATAAAAGTCTCGGACACAACAACCTACTGGAGAATAATAATGCACCACGTAATCGTTCTTATAATCGCCATTGACATCAAAAATAGTGTCGCGAAAATAGCCTTCTCCATCTTGTATATGGGTCAGTAAGGGACCACTGCGGCTTCTTGGAACCTATACCAATCCAAGTGAAATTCTTCTGTTCTAGGGTAAAATCTTTGAATCAATAAATACTGTTGCCGATTACCCAATAAGTCCCCTCTTTTAATCTCGATATTAATTTTCTCTAAGCTATCCAATCCCAAATAGACATAGTTTATTGCAAAACTATCTCCCTGAGCGGAGTCTTTAGCGACACCTAAGGCATGTTGCAACGCTGCTTCTAAATTTAAACTATCCAAGCGTTGTTCTTCGGCTTTGTCTAAAATTGCCGCGATCAGCGTATCTAACCCTTGTACTAAACTATCGACTACCGACAACGTATCACCTTCCATCCAAACGACATCAGATGGCTCGTTTTTTCTTCTAGGGTAGGGGCAACAGGAGAATAGTAATAACTATAGAACAAGCCGCCGAGCGTAGCTACAAAGAGAAGGATGACAAATTTCATAGGATAGATTGAGAAAACAAAACAGAAGAAAAGGTGGTTTTGGGAGCTTGTTTTATAGCATGAAAATAGGTTCTCAATAATTACTTGCATTGGGAAGACGAATCCAGCAAGATATAAAAATACAGCCTTTGCTACAAATTTCCAAGTCGCTCTGCTGCTACAGGGGTAAACTGTTTGGCACCGATGGCATTCAAGTGGTCGCCGTCGCCATAGGCCTCCTCTGGAAACCGCAGCTCGTGCCAATCAATAAGTTGTGTGGTCTCGCCCAATTCTTTCAGAACCGTGTAATAATGCTCCTTGAATTTAGCGGGGATTTTTTGTGTGTAGCTGGGGTGTAGTGGGGAGTTGATTAAAGTTAATTGAACCTGCTGCTGCTCGCAAAGAGTGACGATTTTTTCTAAATATTTCTGTTGGTAAAACGCAAATCCTACCGTTTCGCCTGAAGCTTCATAATAATGCCGTTGTATCGTGGCGTTGACGATGCTATCGGTTAGGCTGCTGCGTTCGCTGTAATAAAAATCACCCAAGAAAGGATAATGATGAATGCTTTTAGGGGGCGAAAAAAACTTAAAGACGTTCTTATACATGGGGTAAATCTGCTTCAACGGAAAAGAACGCAGATCGGCTACAGAGGAAGGCTCTAAAATGGGAAAATACTTTGGAAACATAAATTGCACCTTCTCGCCATCGTTGATATACGTGTCATAACGCTCCCCAAAAGAGTGAAAAGAAACACCTAAAACTACCCGTTCTAACTGTGGGTTATTCTCCAGCAGCAGCCTCAAAACATTATAAGTATACAAGAAATGCTCAGAAGATTGCGACAGGTTGATGGATTGAGGAATCAAACTGTCGTTTAAGGCGGTTTGGGTGTGGGAATCCCCTACAATCAGTACCTTGATAGAATCATCGAGCCTGATGTCTTTGATTTTGAATTGAAAGATCACCAAAATCGCCACCGCTGTAAGGAGTAAGGGCAGGCAAAAAACGAGTACTCGTATAATAAATCGCTTCATAGCTTAAAACTGAAAGTAAATGAATTGCTGTTCTTTGCCGCCAAAGAAAATAATAGCTAAGATAAGCGCATAATAAAACGCATAACGCACGGGCATTTTCCACGTCAACCCCAGCCGCTCCAAGGCATGTTGCCCCGTTCTTCCCGCCCATTCAATCACAATAAAAACAAAGAGCAGGAGAATGATTTTGCTGGGGCGAACTGCTGGAATAGAAAAAAGCGACGGTGAGAGTATCCCTCCAATATAGGAGAACGCATGACCGATGTCGTCTGCCCTAAAAAAGATCCAAGCAAAAACCGTTAGTCCAAAGGTAAACAACATACCCATCAACTCTCTGAGGGAGGGTAACCACTTGCCTTCGGCAACAGGACCAAGGTGATTACGGTTGTTATTGGTGAGCAACAACGGCAAAAAGTAAAGCGCATTCAAGCCCCCCCAAACAATAAATGTCCAATTGGCACCGTGCCAAAACCCACTGACTAAGAAGATGATAAACGTGTTTCGAACCCGCATCCACGTCCCGCCACGGCTGCCGCCCAAGGGAATGTACAAGTAATCCCGAAACCAAGTAGATAGGGAAATGTGCCAGCGCCGCCAAAACTCCGCGATGTCTCTAGAGAAGTACGGGAAATTGAAGTTTTGCATCAGCTTAAATCCAAACAACCGCGCCGTTCCAATAGCAATATCGGAGTAGCCCGAAAAGTCGCCGTAGATCTGAAACGTAAAAAACAAGGCTCCAAACACCAACGTACTGCCCGAATAATCTGCTGAATTGTTGAAAATTAAGTTGGCGTATTCTGCACAGTTATCAGCAATGACAATCTTCTTGAACAACCCCCAAAGAATCTGCCGCATCCCATCTACCGCTTCCGAATAGTTAAACTGGCGCTTTTGGTAGAATTGAGGCAACAGATGCGTCGCTCGCTCAATTGGGCCCGCCACCAATTGCGGAAAAAAGCTTACAAAAGCCGAAAAAGCGATAAAATCCTTGGTGGGTTCTAGTTTTCGTCGATACACATCAACGGTATAGCTCAGCGTCTGAAAGGTATAGAAACTGATTCCAACAGGTAGAATAATATTCAAGGAACTGCCCTGAATCTCTGCCCCAAAAAAGGAAAAAGCTGCCACGAAGTTGTCGAGGAAGAAATTATAGTACTTAAAAAAGCCCAAGAAGCCTAGATTAACTAAAATGCTCCCCCAAAGCAAGGCTTTCCGTTTTCCTGAATGCTCTTCTCGGTGTAGGCTGCGGCCAATGGTATAATCGACCAACGTACTGAAAATAATCAACGATAGAAACCGCC
Source organism: uncultured Saprospiraceae bacterium (assembly GCA_963837355.1). GTDB lineage: Bacteria > Bacteroidota > Bacteroidia > Chitinophagales > Saprospiraceae > Aureispira. The sequence goes on from CAWIMY010000007.1 coordinate 983,011, forward strand.
AATCCCACCAGCCATAAAACAAATAACTCGCGCCTACAATCAAGGCATTCTGCAATTTCAAGTTGCGGTTGGTTACAAACCAATACAGTATAAAAACGATTGGTAAGAAAATAGCAAAATCAATAGAGTTGAAGAGCATCGGCGGGAAATTGTCTAACGCATTGGTGGGCTAGAAACGATTCTATAAAATATTCAAAGCTACAAATCTAGAAGATATATCGCGAAAACAAGGAAAAACAGGAGGCGTTTTAACTACTTTTGCTGTCCATTTATTTTAAAAACAAAGACCTAGTCCCTTTAATCCACTTTAACGGCTTTCTCCAACGGCTTCGCATACTGCACTTGTAAGCCCATATCGGAATTGTCGCTGTGGTCAATGGTTGCTGTTTGTAATTCTAGGAGGGTAAGTTTTCCCCAATAATTGCGGCCAATTGCCAAGCCCGAATTGTCCTCTTCTTCACAACGCCCATAAATTTGTACCTGATAACGGCGGAAATTGTGAAAGTTGTTTTGCTGAATCAATACCTTCCCAACATTATAATACTGACAACAGAGCTTTAGATTGACAGGGTTGTTTTTGAAATCATTGTATTCCAAGACGACCGAGGAGCGTTGCGTGAGCTTGTACAACTTGATGACATAGTCTTCAAATTTCTGAAACTGGTTGTACCGAATCGTCACTTTGCCGCCGCCCAACATCCAAACAATTAAGCCCGAATGCCGCCCTTCGCTGGTAAAACGCTTCAAGGTATTGTATTCAAAGACCGTCGTGCCGCCTAGTAAAATAGAATTACAATTGAGAAATTTGTTGTGTTGAACATGTGCCAAGCTGGTATTGCGAATGTTTAAGGCACGGTTACAGTTTTTAACAATGGAATGCTCTAACCATAATTCTGCTTGGCGTTCGGTCTGAATGGCCGTATAGCAGTCGTCAATTTGACAACACTGTAACAGAATATTGCAGCCTTTGGAGCGCAACAAAGGAGCAGTGGCTTCTTGCGAACCCTTGAATATACAATGCTCAAATTTTACCCCCTTTTTGGTGCTGGGCTGATAATCGTTGCATTCTTTAAGAAACAAAAAACCTTTCCAATTAGTGGCATTCCAGCCCTCAAAAACAATAGGTTGTGCCACACTACCCGTCGCCGCAATACCGCCTGCGACTATAAATTGCGTTTCTTGAGAAAAATACACGGCGCAACCTTCCTCAATTGTTAGGGTAATGCCTTCAGAAATGGTTACATCCTCTGTAATCATATAAGGACTGCCTTCCTTCGTCCAAGTAGTGGGTACCACAATGGCCTGTCCAACGTAAGTGGTTGCTAGTAAGGAGGGAAGCGCTTGGAAAAAACAAGCGAGAAATATCCAATAGGATCGGAGCTTATTCATAATAGATTGGTCTTGCTAAAGGGGGAACGTTCTACAAATATAGCAGAACGCATCTCTAAAAGCAAAGTTTACCTACGCTTCTTATCTTCTAATTGTATAAAAAGTCAAAGCGACAACCGCGAATGTTTTGCTCCAATGTCTTTTAGCTAGAACTTCGGGTATTAAAGAAAGGTGTAAAAAAGGATTTAAAAGATAAGAGAATCGCCAAAAATTATACAAAAATGCCTTTCATTTGAGCCATAGCTCGCCCCTCAAAAAAAAGCTACTCATTAACTAGACCAATATTGATAATCAATCCATTGTAAATTTAAATCCAATAGCAAATTTAAGTACTGTTGACGCGCGCCCAAAACCTGCTGTAAACTCTGCAAGACGTTCAAATAATCAATTTCTCCCACCGCATACGCCCGCCGCAACAAGCGTTGTTGTAGGATCAAGGTCGGAAGTACCTCCCGTTCTAAATAACGGACTTGTTGTTGTAGCGCGAGCACCTGTTGCCAAGCCTTCTTCTGTTCTAACTCAATTTGTTGTAATAAGCCCTGTGCCTGTACGGCTAATTGTTGTTGCCCCAAATCATTGCCGCGCAACTGGGCTTTGAGTCCTTTTTTGAATAGGGGAACCGTCCAGCCAATTTGCCCTGCGGCATTGGGAAAGGTGCCTTCCACCAATTGCATTTGTGCGCCTACGTCCAGCTGTGGCAACCATTGGCTTTCTAAGACGGCGCGCTGGTTTTGCAAGATTTGCTGTTGCTGTTGTAATTGTAAGGCCAAGGGGTGCGGCGCTTCGCGGCTAGATTGATCTTCTAATAAAGGCAATTGCAACAGGCTATCCGCGATGTCCGTCAAGGTGCTGTCGTACAACAAAAGTTGTAAATCGACCAACCCCGCTGCTATTTGTTGTTGCGTCTGCAATTGTTGCAACGCCAATTGCTGTTGCGCGGTTTGGGTGGTCAACAGGGGCAAACGCCCTGTTTCGCCAACTTGAGCGCGGCGCGTGGCAATCACTACAATGGAATCGTATAAACTCAGGAGTTGTTCGTTGAGCTGTTGTTGGCTCTTGAAAAATAGTACTTGTTGGTAGCGCTGGGCGACGGCGCGCTCCAATTGTAATTCTATCGCGACCAACTGAGTGGTTCCTGCGGCAATCAAGGCAGTTTGTAAGTTGGCGCGCCGTTTGGCGACTGCTGGCATATTAAAACTTTGATTGAAATACAAACTGTGGACACCTGATCCTGCTACGCCCAACTCTTCAAAGCTATAGCCAAAACTACCCGCTGGATGGCCTTTTGAGGCAGCTTTTAAGGCTTCTTGTTGGCTCAAATATACGCGCTGCGCTTGCAGCTGTACGTTTTGGGTGCGCACCCGCTCCAACGCCGTTGTCAAATCTACCGTCGTTTGTGCCCTCAAACTCATCCAGAAACTGCTCAAAAAACAGCCGAGTAATACTCCTTTTTTTACCGCAAAACTATTCATAATAAAGTCTAATTTAGTTTAAGCGTTTTTTCTCGTCGCAATAGGTAAAAAGTACAAGGCACCACCAACAAGTTGAGTAAGGTAGAAGAAATTAATCCCCCCACAATTACCCAAGCCATTGGACTTTGAATTTCGTTGCCTGCCTGTCCACTGGCCAATAATAAAGGAATTAAGGCCAAAGCTGTGGTGGTGGCAGTCATCAAAATAGGGTTGAGGCGATCCAACGAACCTTCTATAATAGCCATTTTTAAGGGAACGCCCTCTTCCAAAAGCACCTGATAGCGCGCAATAAGCAGCATCCCATTTCGTGTAGCAATCCCAAACAAACTAATAAACCCAATAGTACTGGCAATAGATAGAATGCCCGAACTGATGTAAATCATAAAGACCCCACCAATCAAGGCCAAGGGTAAATTTAGCAAAATAATGGCCGATAGCTTCAAATCTCGAAATTCGCGCCACAGCAAAAAGAAAATGATACCCATCGCCAAAACCGAGGTGATCAGTAAACGGCTGGTCGCCTTTTCTTCGTTCTCAAACTGCCCACTGTATTCTAAGTGATAACTCTCTGGCAGCTCCACGCGTTCGCGCACCCGTTCTTTGATGGCTTGTACCACGCTGCGCAAATCGCGGTCAGCTACATTGGCCGCAATGACCAACTGGCGGCGTACCTTCTCACGGTTGATGCGCTCGGGGCTACTGCTCGATACCATACGGGCGACCTTGGCAAAGGGAATCGGCACGCCTTCGTAATTCTCAATAGTCAGCTGCTGCAAATCCTCGATTTGGTCGCGGCTGCTTTCTTGCAAGCGCAAGACGAGGTTGTAGCTGCGCTGGTTTTCGTACACCTGTAGCACCGTTTTGCCGCCCAAGGCCACTTCCACAAAATCGGCAAACGCCGCAATGGTAATGCCACTGCGTGCCAAGAGTTCAGTTTTAGGGTAGATGTACAGGTGTGGAATTTCTGTTTTTTGATCTAAATTTACATCGACAACCCCTTCAATGTCTTCAATTTCCTGTTTGATTTGGTGCCCCAATTGGTTGAGGGTAGTGAGGTCTTCGCCAAATAGTTTGAGGGCAATATTAGAGCGCGTCCCCGAAATCATGTGATCAATACGGTGGGAGATGGGTTGCCCAATGTTGACCGTCACGCCTGGAAAGGCACCGATTTTTTCTCGAATATCGGCCAAAACAGCCGCTTTGCTGCGCGCTTGCATAAGCAAGGGCACTTCAATCTCCGAGGCGTAATGGCTTTGAGCGTGTTCATCCATAGAAGCACGCCCTGTGCGGCGGCCTACCAGCTCAATTTCAGGCAATTCTAAGAGCAAGCGTTCAATTTGACTATTAATGGCGTTGGTTTCTGTCAGCGAAGTTTCAGGCGGTACTACGACCGAGATGGTCAACGAGCCTTCGTTAAAATCAGGTAAAAACGAGCGGCCTAATTGAGTTAATACGAATAAGGCAATGCCAAATAAGACGGCTGCCGTCCCCAAAACCATCGGAATGCGCTTTAAACTACCTCGCAGGACACGGTTATAAGCGCGCATCAAATTGCGAATAAGCCACGTATATTGTACCTCTTGCTTTATTAAATCTTTGCGTTTGGGTTTCAATAACACGCTGCACAAAGCAGGCGTAATGGCGACCGCTACCAACAACGACACGGCAATAACAATCAAAAAAGCCCACCCCAAAGGCTGCAATAAGCGCCCTTCTACCCCATCCAAAAAGAACAGGGGCATAAAGGAGGCCATAATAATCAAGGAAGAATTTAGAATAGAAGCCCGTACTTCAAAGGTAGCCTCGTAAATGATGTCCAACTTGTCCTTTTGTTCGCCTTTTGGCAAAATGGCATTCTGCCGCAGCCGTTTGTAGACGTTCTCTACGTCCACAATCGCATCATCTACCAAGACTCCCACGGCAATGGCCAATCCCCCTAACGTCATTGTATTAATAGAAAAATCGAACGCGTACAGGACCAATACACTCACGAGCAAGGAAAGTGGAATCGTTAGCACAGAAATCAACGTAGTGCGCCATTCCATTAAAAATAAAAATAGGACTACAATAACAAAAAAGATACCTTCGACCAATACGCCTTGCAAGTTGTCAATAGACGTCTCAATAAAATCGCCCTGCTTAAATAAGTTAGGGTTGAGCGTGACATTGGGAGGTAAATTATAAGACAACTCTTCAAGGGCCTTTTCCACGCTTTCCGTCAAGGCCAAGGTATTGGCATCGGGTTGTTTGAGCAGTGTCAAGGTGATGGCATCTTGCCCATTGATGGAGGCATTGCCTTGCTTGGGAGCCGCTCCAATTTGCACAGCGGCGACATCGGCTACCCGTACGGCAATGTGGCCATCCATCTTCACCAAGGCGGTTTCTATGTCTTCTAAGGAGCGAATGCGGCCTTTGGCCGATATTAGGTATTGCTTGCCGTATTGTTCTAAATAGCCTCCTGAAGCATTGTGGTTGAGCTGTTGTAAGGCTTGGTGTAAGTCGTCTAAGGAGACGTGGTGGAATTTGAGGCGGGCAGGATCAGCCAGTACTTGATACTCTTTTTCTTCGCCGCCATAGATGACTACTTTGGCAATGCCCTCGACGGCCAATAAGCGGGGCTTGATGTACCAATTGGCCAAGCCATGCAGCTCCATGCTCGACAAGGAATCGGAGCTTAGGCCAATCATTTGAATTTCGCCCATAATCGAGGCAATCGGTGCCATAATAGGGGCTTCGCTGTTGCTGGGCAGGCGACTTTGTACGGCATTGAGGCGCTCGTTCACAATTTGCCGGGCGCGGTAAATATCTGTCCCCCAATCAAATTCTACCCAAATCGTAGACAACCCGGCTGCCGAAGAGGAGCGAATGCGCCGCACATCAGGCGCGCCGTTCAAGGCCGATTCTAATTGAAAAGTCACTAAACGTTCCATTTCCTCCGCAGACATGCCGTGGGCTTCGGTCATCACCGTGACGGTGGGAGCCGTGAGGTCGGGAAAAACGTCCACATCTACTTGGGTGCTTACCCAAGCGCCTGTTAGCAAGAGCATAAAAGCCACCACTAAGACAGTGAAGCGGTTTTGGAGCGCATTTTTTATAAGAAAATTAAGCATGGTTGGTTGTTGAATAAGCAACAAAGAAAAAACACTAGTGGTTGTGGCCTGCGTGTGGGTCCACAGTGCCCGTCATCGCGGCCAATTTGATGCGTAGCGCGCCTTCGCTCACGACATAATCGCCCTCGGATAAGCCTTTCAACACCTGTACATAATCGCCATCGGTCGCACCGAGTTCGACTACCTGTTTGTCATAGCTACCGCCACTGCGCTGTACAAAGACAACTTGGCTGCCCATTTCTTCGAGTACCGCCGATTTTGGTACGGTCAATTGGACGGCGTTGGGTTGGGTTTTTAAATACACTTCGATCAAGGTGCCTGGTAACAAATCGGGGTGGTTGTTAATTTCAAAATAAAGGGGCAAGTAATGGCCTTCCTCATGGCTAGTCATCTTACCAAAGGATAAAATGTTGCCTTCCAATTCGCTCATAGGATAGGCTTGGTCGTTGTAAGGATTGATGAAATTAGCATCCATAACCAAGGGCAAAAGACTGCCGTAACGGGGGGAAACATCCACCCGAACTTGCAAACGCGCGGTTTGTAATAGGGTGCCCAAGCGTGCCCCTGCCAATACATATTGGCCTTCTTGCACCGCTATTTGCGACAAAAAACCTTTGTTAGGGGCTGATACTAAATGCCGTTTAGACCCTTTATCAAAGACGCGTTTAACGTTTTCAAACTCGGCCTCTGCCACTTGAAAAATATTAAGGGCTTCGTCGTATTCTCGTTGCCCAATGATCTGATCGGCCAACAATTGGCGTTTGCGCGCTAGGTTGGATTCTTGGCGCTCTAGGTTGGATTGAGTGGTGATGTAATTCATTTCCAAATCATCCGAAACAATGCCACGGCCAGTCACACTGAACAAGAGTTCGCCTTTGCGGACGGCAGTGCCCGACGTCATGTTTTTTTTGCGTAAGCTAACCACGCCATCGCGACGCGCCACCATGGTGATGAGGTTGCTGGTGGCGGGTTCAATGGTTCCAGAGGTGCGAACAATTTGCCCGACGGGGCGTTGCTTGACTTGTGTCAAGGCAAAGCCATTGTTCCACATGTCGGGGCGGGCAAAAGCAATGCTGCCTGTTCTATCTTGATTGGGATAAACAGCGTTTTGGGCCGCTTCGGCAGTAGCAGAGACGAGGAAAGGGGGCAAGGCAAAATTGACCGATAGCTTGTCAACAGTCGCTAACAAGAGCAAGTTGTGGGTGCCTGCTTCCAGTGTCAGTTTGGTGCGATAAATACCTGTCCCTATTTTGAAAACCTCTACGGCATTGCGGTTATCTACTTTCAAAAAAACGGAGCCTTGCAACGCTTCTAAAGGCGATAGGCGGCTCAGGACTACTTCTACGGCATTGGCTTGCCCTGCAACAAAGGGGGCAAACGTTACCAGCGCTTCTACCTTATTTTCCCGCAAGGTATAAGTAATCGGCTCCAATTCGTGTGCTTCTGCACCGTGGTCGTGACCACGGTGGTCTCCATGATCGTGCTCGCTATGGTCATGGTTGTGGCAAGCGGTCGCACTTATTATTACTAAGAGTATCCAAAAATATTTTTTCATAATGCTAATGTCATCAATTCTAGCGGCAATTACTGAAGTTTTTTAGAAAAAAGCCTTTCATTTAACATAACTTGCCTTTTTTTAACAAATTTATTTAGAAAAACCTATAAACGTTCGGCAAATAGCTGAAAGAGTCGTGGCCAACTGATTTTGCCATAGCGTCGTCCCAATCGTATCATAACAGCATTTTTGTCTCGATTGATGTAAATAAATTGGCCTAAAATGCCTTGAGCAAAAAAGTCATCTTCAAAATCGCCCTCTTGTCGCCACCATTGGTATTTATAACGACCCTTATTGACGGTTTCAAAGGAAGTAGAGGCTTCGACCCAACTTCTAGGGACAATTTCTTGTCCGTCCCAATCCCCATAATTTAAGAACAGGCGGCCAAATTTAGCAAAATCTCGCGCACGCGCATTGATGCAGCAAAAGGATTTTGCCATTTGGTGTTGGCGGCTGTCTACACTCCAAGAGGCATCGTATTCCATGCCAAGTGGTTGCCATAATTTATCTTGTAAATAGATGGGTAAGGGTTGTTTGGTGGCCGCTTCGATGGCCCAACCTAATAAGAAAGTGTTGGCGCTGTTGTAGTGATAAACGCTATCAGGGGGTGTGGCGGCTTTTAACTTGGCGGTGAATTTCTTCAAATTGGTACCATAGTAGAATTTAGCAATGTGTCCAAAGGGATTGACATAACTTTCGTTAAATTCTAGGCCAGAACGCATATTGAGCAGGTGCTCCAAAGTAATGGCTTGAAAAGGAACCTCGGGCAGCTCGGGCAAAAAAGTGCGGATGCTCTGTTGCACACTGTCTATATAACCCTCGGAAATGGCAATGCCCAACAGGGCAGAAGTGTAGGATTTAGCCACCGAAAATGAAGGTACAATAACTTCCTCCCCTTTGGGATGGTTGTAGGCTTCGGCCAAGATGGTATCGTTTCGGATGATTAGGAAGGCAATTGTGCCCGTCTTTTTCATCCATTGTTCTTTGGTATATTCCTTTCCGTTGAGGTTGAGGTTCAGCGCCCGCGTAGTAGCGCTGTCGGTACGTTCAAAGGTAAAAGGAAGCTGTGTGGGATCTTTCTCAACAGCTATTTTAGGGAATTTTTTATGATCGTTGCTATCGGCAAAATTGAAAATAAAAAAACGCCCTACATGGCAGGCACTCAAACTGACTAGCAACAGGAAGAACAGCGTGTATTTCCAGAACATAAATCGTCGTTTTGGGTAGAATAAAGAAAGTGGGAGGTCTAATGTATCAAAGATAACAACTTAACTGTCTATCACAAGTCAAAAAATACGAATCCTTCTGCCTGTTTTATTCCCAAGGCCAACCCTAGAACAATTTGCGAATCAATAGTGGTTTTTAGTAGTAAAAAGTCGTATCTTGTGAAACCTTCCCAAGAGCATTAGGAGTGGTGATAGAAGGGGGAGGAATTGTATTAATTTATGACCGACAAAAGCGCTTTACAAATGTTTGACATCCAGCATCCTGACCGTTTTGCGAACCGCCATTTAGGCCCCAATCAAGAAGAACTAGCCGAAATGCTAGCCGTCATTGGCGTCGATTCTATGGCAAGCTTAATTGATCAGACGGTTCCTGCTAATATTCGCTACCATGAAGCTTTGGATTTGCCAGAAGCGCAATCCGAATACGACTACTTGAGAGCACTCAAAAAGGTAGCGGCTAAGAACGACGTTTTTACCTCTTATATTGGTTTGGGATACTACCCCACCATAACTCCTGCCGCTATTTTGCGCAATGTCTTCCAAAATCCAGGTTGGTATACGCCTTATACGCCTTACCAAGCGGAGATTGCCCAAGGCCGTTTAGAAGCGCTGTTGAATTTCCAGACCATGGTTTGTGATTTGACAGGATTGCCCATTGCGAATGCTTCTTTGTTGGACGAATCGACGGCCGCCGCAGAAGCCATGTATATGTTCTACAATGCGAAGAACAAACGTGGAAAAGGAGTGCTTGCCAACGAAATCCTAGTATCTAATAAAATCTATCCGCAAACGCTATCCGTTTTACGGGCACGGGCAGAGCCTCTCGCTATTAAAGTCGTCTTGACCGACGATTTTGAAATGACGGAGCAGACTTTTGCCGTGGTGTTGCAATACCCGAACGTCGATGGTTCGGTAGCCGATTATCGCGCGCTAGTAGAAAAAGCGCAAGATCAAGGTGTCTACAGCATTGTTGCTGCCGACTTGATGAGTTTAGCGCTCTTAACGCCCCCAGGCGAATGGGGAGCGGATGCGGTGGTCGGCAATACTCAACGTTTTGGTGTGCCGATGGGGTTTGGTGGGCCACACGCGGCTTATTTTGCTACCAAAGAAGAATTTAAACGCCAAATTCCAGGGCGCATTATTGGAGTGTCTATTGACACAGAAGGGAATCGCGCCTTGCGTATGGCTTTGCAGACTCGCGAGCAGCACATTCGCCGCGACAAAGCCACTTCTAATATTTGTACGGCACAAGCGCTGCTGGCTGTTATGGCAAGTATGTATGCGGTTTATCACGGGCCTAAGGGAATAAAAGCGATTGCAGGGCGTTTGCACACCTTGACGCAAATCCTAGACCGCGAATTGCAGGCATTGGGTTGGACACAACACAATGAGTACTATTTTGATACGCTGCATTTGAGCGTCACTCAGGAAGAGCAAGCACAGTTAAAAGCAGCGGCCACCGAAAAAGAACTTAATTTTTACTACCCCAGTGCCGACCGCGTACAGATTAGCTTGTCAGAAGCTACGGATATTGACGCAGTGGCAGATATTGTAGCGTTGTTTGCGCAATTGCGCCAAGCAAAAGCCGCTACAGCAGAGGAATTGGCACAAAAATACCAAGAGCTGCACTTGCAGTTGCCCACGAGCTTGCAGCGCGAGAGTAGCTATTTGACTCATCCTACCTTCAACAGGTATCATTCAGAAAGCCAGTTGATGCGCTATATCAAGCGTTTGGAGAATAAGGATTTGTCTTTGGTGCATTCGATGATTGCGTTGGGATCTTGTACCATGAAGCTCAATGCTGCCGCAGAAATGTTTCCTGTTTCTTGGCCAGAATTTGCGGACATTCACCCGTTTGCGCCAAGCGAGCAAACGGAAGGTTATGCCCAAGTGATTGAAGAATTAGAGCGCTATTTGTGTGTCATTACAGGTTTTGACGCTTGTTCTTTGATGTCCAATTCGGGTGCGCAAGGGGAATACACGGGCTTGTTGGCCATTCGGGCTTATCACCAATCTCGTGGCGACGACCACCGAAATATTGCGTTGATTCCGTCTTCTGCCCACGGAACGAATCCTGCCTCCGCTGTTTTGGCAGGCATGAAAGTAGTGGTGACGAAGTGTGATGAACACGGCAATGTGGATCTGGATGATTTGCGAGAAAAAGCAGAAAAATATAAAGATACATTGGCTGCTTTGATGGTGACCTATCCGTCTACCCACGGCGTATTTGAAGCTAGTATTCAAGAAATTTGTGCCATTATTCACGAATTTGGCGGTAAAGTATACATGGATGGTGCGAATATGAACGCTCAAGTAGGACTGACTTCGCCTGGCGCTATTGGTGCAGATGTTTGCCACTTAAATTTGCACAAAACATTTGCTATTCCACACGGAGGCGGTGGCCCAGGAATGGGACCCATTTGTGTCAATAACAGCTTAGCACCTTTCTTGCCTAAGCACGACTTTAGAGAAGTTGGTGGCGAGCAAGGCGTTAATGCCGTAGCGGCTGCCCCTTGGGGATCGGCTAGCATTTTATTGATTTCTTACGGCTATATTCGCCTACTAGGAAAAGAGGGGTGTAGAGCGGCTACGGAGTACGCTATTCTAAATGCCAACTACATCAAAGAGCGCCTTAACGGTGCTTACGATACCTTGTACGTGGGAGAAAACGGACGTGCTGCCCATGAGTTAATTTTGGACTTGCGGTTGTTTAAAACTTTGGGTATCAGTGCCGAGGATGTAGCTAAGCGCTTGATGGATTACGGCTTTCATGCGCCGACTTTGTCGTTCCCTGTAGCGGGAACGATTATGATTGAGCCCACGGAATCGGAAGATAAAGCCGAGCTAGATCGTTTTGTAGACGCTATGTTGCAGATTCGTAAAGAGATCGATGAGATTGCTACGGGAGCGGCAGATGCTAAAGACAACGTTTTGTTACACGCCCCGCATACACAAGCACAAGTGATCGCCAGTGATTGGGATCGCCCTTACAGCCGAGAAAAGGCCGCTTTTCCATTGCCTTATGTGCAGCAATATAAATTTTGGCCACAAATTAGCCGAGTCAACAATGCATACGGCGATAAGAACTTAATTTGTTCTTGTCCTCCTCTGGAAGAATACGAAACAGCAGAATAAGAACAATATAGGCAGTCGTAGTACTGGCTCAATCGTCCAAACACCCTTGGGTGTTTGGACTTTTTTATTGCAATGGCTTAGGAATCTCCCTTTGTAATAAAAACAGGCAGCAGATTAACAGTTCTTAACGTTTTACCAACAGCGATAGTCTGCTTGGTTGGAAGCTAAATCTGTTAGAATTTCACAAAACACTGTTTAGCAGGGCAGAAGCAACCATCAAAAAAGGATACGGTAGGCCACTTTCTAGTAGATTTCTTTACGAAATGTTAATGTTAATCCATTAAAACCAACCCGTTATTTCAATTCTTGGTGATAAAAATGTAACTTGGGCAGATTCTAAGTAGCTGCTAAAGAAGCCCTCTATCAAAAAAAAATGACAGAGGTACACCAATAAAAACCAAATTTTCCAGTCTCTTTAGAATGAACTTCTTGTTGGATACGCTTGATTTTGCAGTGGTAGGCTTGTCTTATCACCCAACAAGACCCTAAATTTGTATACATATATTATTTTTTAACTACTAAATCATATAGTTTTGGATAGCAAAAAATTTCCTCCAATTATGGCGCTGCGATGTCGGCGCTATTTGCGAGTCCTCTTACTAGCTTTCGGGGTTTTCCTGATGGGCGGTCAAGAGGCGCAAGCCTCCCACTTAGCGGGTGCTGACCTTACTTACCAATGTGTAGGAAACAACCGGTATGTTGTTACTTTGACATTGTACAGAGATTGCCAAGGTATTTCTATAGGAACCTTTGCACAGACGATTAATGCTTACTCTGACAGTTGTAATCTAGGATTTCCACATGATGTTTTCCCTCCTAGTGGAGTAGGAGACATTCAGTTTCAATTGCCCTTTGATACCACGTATGAGGTATCGCAATTGTGTCCTGGGGTGTTGAGTCAATCTGCTTGTAACGGCGGTAACTTACCCGGTATTGAGGTGAGTATTTTCCGTGACACCATCACCTTGCCCGCTGGTTGTACCGATTGGGTAATTAGCTGGAGCAGTTGTTGCCGTAACCCTGCGATTACGAATATTATTAACCCAAGTGGAGCTAACTTGTACATAGAAGCTGGAATCAACAGTACTATTTGCAACAGTTCTCCTACGTTTAACTCTAATCCTGTTCCTTATTTTTGTGCGGGACAGTGTTACAACTATAACCACGGTGCTTCTGATCTTGAAAATGACTCCTTGCGTTATGCGTTGACATGTGTTTTGAACAATCCTAACATTTGTATTCTCAACCAGGCAGGTTATACGCCTACCGATCCAATGTTGTTGCAAGGAGCTACTACGTTTGGTTTCAATCAATTTACAGGACAGATGAATTTCTGTACTCGTGACACTACGGCTCAACAGCCTGTTATTGCCGTAACAGTGTTCAACGTCGTCAATGGAGATACCGTTGGATACGTACAGCGCGATATTCAGATGGTTGTTCTTAACAGTATCAACTGTACGAGTCCTGTTTCTAGTAACAATCCTCTTGTTTCTGGTGGTGGTTTATTTGATTCTACCAGTGGTAGTTTTATTGTTTGTGAAGGGCAATGCTTGATCTTTAGTGTTGTTTTAGCAGATTCTGATGGGGATACCATTCGGATTAATCCTGCGAATACCAACTTGAACCAAGTATTTGGTGCCAACAACGTAACTATTATTTCGAATACGGCTCCTCCTTTTAGCCACGATAGCGTACAGCTGTTTGTACAGATTTGTGCGGTGAGTGCTAACCTTGGGGTCAACCAATTTACAATTGGGGTAACTGATGGCGCTTGTCCCATTCCTGGGGATCAGATTCTAGGCTATAATTTAATCATACCTGGGGTTTCGATTGAAGTACAAGATACCGTACTCTGTCCAGGTGTTGGCTATGCCTTTCCTGTTCAGGCGAATAGTTTCTCCTCGGTAGGAGCAGCGACTTCGGGTACTTTTTCTTGGACACAAAATTCTGGTGTTCCTGTTACTTTTAATGATCCAACGTTACGCAATCCTATTCTGACGATTCCTCCAGGAACAGTAGATGGGGATTCTGTCGTCTTGAATGTTAGTTTTGCAACAACACCTGATCCTATCTCAGGAACCCAGTGTTTTACAGACGATACGTTGACTATTTATTTCCGCACCTTGCCTTTATCGGTACTTGTAGCGGCTTCTGAAACTTCTCTATGTCCTAACAACCTAGACGACACCGTATCTTTCAATACGTTTGTGGCTGGTCCTGGTGTTGATTTGGCTAGTGGAACTTACCGCTGGACAGCAAATCCAGCAAGTTTTGTAGGTGATCTATCTAACAGTGCTATCAATAACCCCTTCGCGGTTATTAGTGGCGGGCCGAACGATTCGGTTACTTATACCGTAAGTTACCAATTTGGATTGTGTGTAGGAGAAGATAGTGTACAATTGAAATGGCGTCCTGGTATTGCTGATGTAATTGCCTTGAACGATACGATTTGCCCCGGTGATACGACGCAATTGTTTGGATTCTTAACGGATTCGATTATTGTGCTAGATCCTACGGCTTGTAGTACGTATACGGTCAGCTCCTATTCCTTATGCCCCTATTCCGGGTACAGGAACGCAGGTAAGCACCTTTACTTTTAGTTCTGATGATGGTATTAGTGGGGCTTTACCCATTGGATTCTCGTTTGATTTCTTCTGTAACACGTACACACAATTTGTGATGAGTACGAACGGATTTATCAGCTTTGATCTCAATGCGCCCAATGGCTGTTGTTCTGGGGATTTTATTCCTGATCCAGGTGCTTTTACGCCGAATAACTTAATTGCCCTCGCTTGGGAAGATTTGAACTTAACGGGAGATACGCTAGATTATTTCACGGTAGGTACTGCTCCCAACCGAATTTTGGTGGTTAACTATACCACGGTATCACACCACCCTGTTCCCAACAACCAGCCAATTACGGCACAAGCGTTGTTGTATGAGACGACTAATGTGATTGAAATTCATACTACCTCCCAACCCGATCCTAGTGGTAACCATACCCAAGGTATCGAGAATGTTGATGGAACATTGGGTTTTGCCGTTCCTGGCAGAAATGCTCAGCCTTGGACAGCAACCAATGACGCTTACCGTTTCACACCAAGTAGTGCCGTCTTATTCGGACCATTCAACTACAGCTGGTCACCAAACGTAGTGTTATCGGACGGTACTGTTTCTGATCCTAGAGCATTCCCTCAATCAACTACTACTTTCCAATTCCAAGTAGAAGAAGCAGGTTGTGTACAGACAGACTCTATCGAAGTAGCCGTACGCTCTACTATTCCAATTCCAACATTGACTTGTGGAACACCTTTCAACCAAGCAACTTCTGTGTTGTTTTCTTGGAGCGGTTCTCCAGGAGCAACAGGATGGGAATACAGCTTAGATTCAGGTAATACTTGGATTCCACGTCCTTTTGCAGATTCTTCTTTACAAGTAGATAACTTGACAAATGGAGACTGTGTAATCTTGTTTGTTCGGGCTACAGGTGCCGTTGGCGCTTGTCCAGTAAACGGCGCGGCATTCTTAGAATGTTGTACAACACCTTGTCCGATGCCTAATACTTCGGCTACAACGGACTTGTCTTGTTTCAATTCTAACGATGGTACCCTAACAGTTACCGTTAGTGGAGGTGTATTGGGCGATCACCCAACCTACACAGGAACATTATTTGATACTTCTGGTGCACAGATTGGCACTCCTGTTACCTCTGGTACTGGAGCGACAGATTCTGTTGTCTTTACAGGTTTAGGCGCTGGTTCTTACTATGCGTTCTTGATCGATACTTTTGGTTGTTTCACTAACTCTGATACCATTGTTATTACACAACCTGATACCTTAGTCTTGTCTGTTGACACCACTACTTTAACCAACTGTTTCGGTTCTGCCGACGGTTCTGGTACGGTAGCCGTTATCGGTGGTACGGCGGGTTACAACTACCAATGGGATGCTACTGCTGGTGGCGGAACAACACCAATGGTGATGAACCTACCTCGTGGTACTTACACGGTTACGGTAACGGATGTGAATGGATGTACGGATGTAACCGATGTAACGGTTAACTCTCCTTTCCCTGGCTTACCAAGTGTTACCTTAAATAGCACGGCAAGTACTAGTTGTACAGGTGACGGAACAGCAACTGTATTCTCTACCTTTAATATGGTAGGCAATGCCAACCTTTATACTTACCAATGGTCTAATGGTATTCCAAACGGACCTTCTGTTTCTGGTTTGACTTCTGGTGTCACTACAGTTACTGTAACAGACATGAACGGTTGTACCGCTACTAATAGTGTAACGATTACTGGTAGCCCAACAGTTTCTGTAACTGGAATGCCTTCTATCAATCCTGGTTGTACCTTGACCAATGGTCAAATTACAGCAGTAGCGACAGGGGATCCAGCAGGATACACGTACCAATGGACACCCAATGCTAACGGTCAAACGACGGCATTGATTACCAACTTAGGTATTGGAACCTATACAGTGACAGTAACCGGATTAGGTAACGGCTGTTTTGATACAGCAACAGTAACGTTGGTAAACAACAGTGCTTTGAGCATTATTGGCTTCAACAGTACTGATCCTACTTGTGGATTGAGTGATGGAAGTGCTACCGTATTAACAACAGGTTCTACGGGTACGTTGAACTTTGAATGGGATGCTGCCGCTGGTGGACAAACCACTAACCCTGCTACTCTATTAGGCGCAGGTACGTTCGAAGTAACGGTAACTGATCCAGCTACAGGCTGTTCTGATATTAGCAGTGTAACGTTGGTTCAACCAACCATAACCGCTAGTGTAGGTGTTGCCGATGCTATGAATCCTACTTGTAACTTAAACAACGGACAATTGACGGTAACTGCCGCTGGTGCTCCTGGCCCCTTCACTTACTTGTGGAGCGACGGACAGACCAACGCGATGGCTACTGGTTTGATGCCGAACGTTTCTTACACGGTAACCGTAACCTACCAAGGTTGTACGGCTGAAGCTGGTCCATACGTTTTGACCAACGATACGTTAGAAATTGCAATCACAGACAAAGACGACATCAACTGTAATAACGATGCTTCTTCTTATGTAGATTTGACCTTGTTAGCGGGTAATCCTGCCAACGTAACTTACTTGTGGTCTAACGGAGCTACTACACAAGACATCAACAGTCTTACTGCTGGTAACTATACCGTAACCGCTACTTCTGGTACTTGTACAGCAACGCAAAGCATCAACGTAATTAACGTTACGTTGACTGGTCAAGCTTGGATTGTAGCTCCTGGTCAACGGGAAGCTAGTATTCAAGTGAATGCTCTAGCTGACATTGATGCCAGTATTACGACCAACTTTGCTAACCCTGTTTACAGCTGGACAGAAGAAGATAGCGCCATTGTAGACATCGCTGATGCTAGCGTTTCTGCCACAGGTATTACAGGATTAACAGGAGGAAGCACTTGGTTGTACTTCGATGCAACGGCTGGTGTTTGTACTTTCCGTGACTCTGTTCGAGTAACGGTAGAATCTTACTTGGGAATGCCTACTGCATTTACACCAAATGGGGATAACATCAATGATGTTTTCCAGCCTGCTGGTTTAATGATGTCGGACAAAGTAACACAGTTTATTGTTTACAACCGTTGGGGACAAGTAATGTACAGTGACAATACTGTTCATGCTTGGGATGGCACGTATCAAGGTGTCCCACAACCACAGGATGCTTACATTTACGTGTTCGAATATGTACCAGACAATGGCGACCCAGTATACGTTAGAGGTGAATTCATGTTGATTCGATAAGAATCGCATCATCTAAAATAGATAGGCTGCTCCGAATATTCGGAGCAGCCTTTTTTTTGTTGTTTACTGACCTGTTGTCTGTGCTAGCGAGGTGGAATTGTTTCTTTTGGAATAGGTGGCTACGTTAGGATTTGCCGAAAGGTGAGGTTGATGCGCCCTGTTTGAACGCGCCTGCTTTTGGCAATCTGATGTTGCCAACGCTGCTGGCTATCGCCTTGCATAAGAAGGAGACTACCTGCTTCTAGGACGACGCTAGCACGCTCATGGGGCTTTTGAACGGTTCTGAAGTACAGTTTGCGCGCAGCGCCCAAACTAATAGAGGCAATGTGTGGTGCTGTGCCCAGCTCTGGCTCGTCATCACTGTGCCAGCCCATACTGTCTTGCCCGTCGCGGTACCAGTTGACTAAGACGGAATTAAAACGCTGTCCTGTTTGGGCTAAGAGCTGTTGTTGCAATATTACTAGTTCAGGTGTCCAGCCTGTAGCAGTGAGGGTCGTTTGTGCATAACGATAGGTAATACCTTCGTCACCATACCAAGCAATGAGGCGCGGCTGTAGTAGTGTTCTGCCAAACATACGAATGGGATATTGCTTCCAAGCAAGCTGTTGTTCTAGTATCTTATAATAGCTTGCCGCTAGATCGGACTCCAAAAAATTGGGGTAATACAAGACGGTTTCGCTGTCGGGCAGAATGGATTGAGGAGGGGAAGCCATAGAGAAAAGAGGGGCGTATGTTCTGCCGTTGAGGGCATTGGTGAAAAAGGTGATTGTGTTGATTTTACAACCATAAGGACTATATATTGTTTAAAGAAGGTAATGCAATCAAAATACTCCCCATTCTAAAACTACTTTCATTAAGGTTAGTAGCACGGATAGAACAACCCAACAACGTGTTTTATTCGTTTAATAAAAAGAGCTGCCGTATAGGCGATCTCTAACACCTAATTTTAACATCTTCCACCAATCAAACAAGCACATACTTATGGCCAAACCAGGAAAAATAGCTAAATGGATTCTTATCATCAGCGGTAGTCTTATCGGACTGCTACTTATTGCCGCCGTTGCGATTCCTTATTTCTTTAAGGATGACTTACTCAATATGGGAAAGAAATTCGCAAACGAACGCATTGATGCAGAGCTTGATTTCAATGAAAAAACAGTCAGCTTATCCATCCTGCGCAACTTTCCCAACCTCAGTTTTAGCATCGAGGATGTAACAGTAACAGGAAAAGAGGAATTCGAAGGAAAAAAACTAGCAGATATTGGCCGTTTCTACTTTACGGTAAACATCATGGACATTATCAATAAAGATTACAACATCAACGGGATTATGATTGATGATGCGGATTTTTATGTCAAAGTCTTACGCAATGGAAAAGCCAACTACAACATTGTAGAGCCAAGTACCGACACGACAACCAGTAGTGGAACAGAATTAGAATTAGCCGTCGATCATTGGGAGATCAACAACATGAATTTGATTTATGACGACGAACCCAATGCTATTTATGTCGACATGAAAAATTTTACCCATAGTGGTAGCGGCGATTTTTCTCAATCTTTGGTAGATTTTGCTACCAATACCAACATTGAAGCACTGACGTTTGATTTTGGAAATGTGCGCTATTTGCGCAAAGCGAATATTGAGATAGATTTTAATGCCAACTTAGATTTGGCCAACCAACTTTATACGCTCAAAGACAATAGCTTTCGGGTCAATGCCCTAGAGCTAAACGCCGATGGGACTATCCGCCAGCGCAAGGAGGATATTGAGGTAGATTTGACATTCAATGCACCAAAAACTTCTTTTGCTAGCATTCTATCTTTGGTGCCTGCGGCGTATACCAAGAACTTTGAAGACGTTAAAACCAAAGGGAAAGTACAATTGGATGGCTTTGCAAAGGGAACCTACAATGCTAACAAAATGCCTGCTTTTGCCGTCAACTTAGTCGTAGACGATGCCGAAGTACAGTATCCCGATGTGCCCTTGCCCATCAAAAATATCAATACCAAAATTGCGGTCAACAGCCCTTCTTCTAATTTAGATGCGATGACGGTTAATGTACCGCGTTTTCATGTAGAAATTGGTAGCAATCCCTTTGATGCAACCTTAAAATTGAAAAATCCAATTAGTGATCCTGATGTACAGGCCACCGTAGATGGAACAATTGATTTGAACCAATTGCAGCAGGCTTTTCCTTTAGAAGGTGTATCGAAATTGACGGGGATTATCGAAGCTAATTTGGAGGTAGACACACGTTTATCGTATGTAGACGGCAAACAGTATGATAAGGTAAAAACGGAAGGAAAATTGACGGCAACAGGCGTCAACTACAACTCTACTGACTTACCTCCTGTTAAAGTAAACCGTTTGGATATTAATTTCAATCCTGAATCAGTGAGCATTTTGGATTTTAATTTGAATATTGGCAACAGCGACTTGAAGGGAAAAGGCGTGTTGGACAACATCATGGCTTATTTCTCTAGCAAGAGCTTAATGAAAGGAGAATTGACGCTCTCGTCTAATTTCTTTGATGTCAATCAAATTATGGGGACGACAGAGGCTTCTTCAGAACAACCAGCGGAGCAACCCCGCGATAACAAGAATGTCGCAACCAAAATGCAAGATACAACGACCGCAGCAACGCCTGTGTTTGATGCTTTTGAATTTGACCTAGAAGCCAACATGAAAGCGATTCGCTATGAAACGTACAACATTGTAAATGTAGCATTGAAAGGTGATTTTTCTCCTTCTAAGGCTACGTTAGATAACTTTGAATTGCTTATTGGCAAAGTAGATGTACAGGCGAAAGGTGAAGTAGAGAATATTTTTGGGTACTTGTTTAACGAAGAGACCATTAAGGGAACATTGACGGTTTATTCTAACTACATGAACCTAAACCAGTTTATGACCGAAGATGGCTCAGCACCAGAACCCAAAGAACGCCAAGAGCCTCTCCCCGACGATGTGGCGCAACTAGAAAGTGACTTAGAGCCCATCCAAGTGCCTGAAAATATTGATTTTACCTTGTTTGCAACGTTCCAGCGCTTTTTGTACGATACGTATGATTTTAGGAATGTACAGGCCGAAGTGCATGTACACGACCAGATTGTGGACATTGCTGCTCTAAAGGCCGATGCTTTTGGAGGGGAGATTATAATGAATGGGTCTTACAGCACTCAAAACCCTCAAGAGCCAAAGTTTGCCTTTGGTTACGATGTAAAAAGTTTAGACATTCAGAAAATTGTTCGCCAAGTAGGCTTGTCAGAGCGCTTTATGCCCTTTTTGAAATCGGTGTATGGCAATCTAAATTCAGAGTTCGAAATCAAAGGGGACTTGATGAATAATATGTACCCCGATATGTCTTCGATTATTTCTAAAGGAATTTTCAAAACCTTTGATACCGAAGTGCGCAACAACGATGCCTTGAAAAAATTGGCGACTACCTTGGGAATGGATGCGCTCAAAGAATTGGACTTGGGGAATACCACCAACTTCTTTACCATAGAAGATGGCCGTTTGAAAATTGATCCTGCTAGCTACGATGTTAAGGGAATGGATGTTATTCTAGGAGGCTCCCATGGTTTGGACAATAGCATTGATTACAATCTAAAAATGCGTGTTCCTAGAGATTTATTGGCAAAGAATCCTATTGGCAGCGCTATCAATAGCCAAGTTGATAAAGGACTATCGGCTTTAGCACCACAAGCTCAAAAATTAGGCGTAGACCTCCAAGAAAGTGAATTCATTAACTTGCAAGTAGATATTTTAGGGTCGGTCAAACAACCCAAATTCAAGGTGAATTTGTTAGGAGCCGAAAGTGGTGAAAATATTGGGCAACAGATTACCAATACAATTAAAGACGAAGCCCAAAAAGTGAAAGATGAAGCTGAAGCGAAAGCGAAAGCCGAAGCGGCTCGCCTCAAACAAGAGGCACAGGCTAAATTAGACGCCGAAAAACAACGCCTCAAACAAGAGGCGGAAGACCGCGCGCGTAAATTAGCGCAACAAGCGGCCAGAGATCCTCAAGCTGCGTTAGACAGCCTCAAAAATACAAACATCAAAGATATTCTAACAGGAGATGGTAGCCTTCTCGGAGATAAAGATAAAATTGGAGATATTTTTAAAAAAGATGAGAGCAAGGATGGGGATAAAAACAACAGCCCCTTTGGTAAATTTAAAAATCCTTTTGGTAAGAAATAACAAGTTCCTATAGTATTCATTTTTTATGCTGTCCTATTTCTCTTGAAGAAGTAGGACAGTTTTTGTTTCGTAGGAAATACGTCATAATATTAAGAACCTTTGTTAGGATAATGACCAAATTTTATTAGATTGAACATGCATATAGGCACACCTTAAAAGTAAGAAAGCAGTGTGTACAGATTTATTGTCTAATTTTAAGAAAAAACACATCAATGGTCAAAGGAATAAAAGTCAAAAATTTCAGGTGTTTTAAGGACTTTGAATTGTCTAACTTTGGGCAGATCAATCTAATCGGAGGGGGAAACAACTCCGGGAAAACAGTGTTGCTAGAAAGTGTTTTTGTAGCGCAATCTCAGCATCCAAATACCTTGCGCGATATTCAGGAGATGCGGTATTTGGATACTGATATTTTTGACCACGAAGAGACTAGTGTATTGTGGGATGGCTATTTTTATGAGCAAGATACCTCCGATATTATCGAATTGGAAGTAGAGGAAGTAGATGGCTTAGTCCGAAAAACGATATGCAGCCTCAAAAATCCTTCTTTTTTAGAGGCAGAAAATATGTCGGTCTCCTATTTTCAGAACGAACAAGAGTATTTGGCACTTAGTGTAAAGGTAGCCGATGGTGATTTTATGACGGCTACAGAGCAGTACCAACCACGATTAGTGGTAAAGCACGGAATTAGTATTGGCTTTATCAGTACAAACAAATTCAAGCACAGCAAGCAGGAACTAGCCAAAGGCTACAGTCGTTTAGAGGTAGAAAATAATTCTAAATATGTACTGGAAGGACTACAAACGATTGATCCAAGTATCAAAGAAATAAAAGTAATTGCCTTGGGAGAACCCAATTTATATGTGCGGCGCGGCAAGAGCAAGCTGATGCCCATAAATTTATTTGGTACCGCAATAGATAAAATAGCGACAATTATACTAATTTTGCTCAAGAACCGAAACGGTACCTTACTTATTGATGAAATCGAAAACGGTATTCACTATACCAATCACGGCAGTGTTTGGAAGTTAGTATTTAAATTAGCCATTAAGTTTAACATTCAAGTCTTTGCGACCACACACAGCAAAGAAATTGTACAGGCCTTTCACGAGGTGGTATTGGATGGGGATTACATCAATCGAGCGCGCTATATCGAAATGAAACGCGAAGTGAATCCTCATCGAATTGCTGCGGACGTACAGACGGTTGATCTATTAAAACAAAAGATTCTAAACGGAACAAATTTTAGAGGGGAATAAGTCCCACAGAGCGAACACAAGCATGAACATAGAAGCGGTTATTAAGCAAGAAGTTAGCAAGGCTATTCAGAAATTATACCAACAAGATATTCCAGCAGAGCAGGTACAAATCAAACAAATCCCGAAGCACCTGGAAGGTGATTATGCTGTGGTGACCTTTCCATTTGCCCAGCGATTGGGGAAGCGACCGAATGAAATTGCCGCTGAATTAGCCCCGCAATTACTCCAACAAAGTAACTCCTTTGCTGCCGCAGAAGCACAGGGCGCAGGTTTTTGTAATTTGAGTATTGGCAACAGCTATTGGACGAATTTTGTGCAAGATGTTTTGGAAGAAGGCGCTCAATACGGCCAACATCCCAGCAATGGACAAACGGTGGTCGTGGAATATTCTTCGCCCAACACCAATAAGCCGCTGCACTTAGGACATATCCGCAACAATCTCTTAGGTTACGCGATGGCAGAGATTTTAAAAGCGGCAGGCTACACCGTCAAAAAAGTACAAATCATCAACGATAGAGGGGTACACATTTGTAAGTCCATGTTGGCTTGGCAGCGTTTTGGCAACGGCGAAACCCCCGCGTCTACAGGGATGAAAGGCGACCACTTGGTTGGCAAATATTATGTGGCCTTTGAGACGCACTTCCAGAAAGAGTACAAAGCTTGGCAGGCAAGCGAGGAAGGACAACGCATCATCAAAGAACAAAAAGCCAAAGCTGTTCGAAAGAAATTTATCAATAAAAAGGAGCTCAAAGGAATGGAAGACGAAGCGGAAAGAGCCGCTTTAGAAGATGCCATGTTTGAGAAAGGCTTCCAAAAATACATCAAAGGCGACTTTGCCAAAACAACGTACTTTAATAACTATAGCGAGCTTGGAAAAGCCGCCAAAACTATGTTACAAGAGTGGGAGGCAGGCAACCAAGCCGTCCGCGACTTATGGGAAACCATGAACGGGTGGGTTTATAAAGGCTTTGAACAAACCTATGACCAACTCGGGGTTGATTTTGACAAATTGTATTACGAATCGCAGACCTACTTGGTCGGAAAAGAGTTGGTGCAAGACGAAATTACCAAAGACAACAGTATTTTTTATAGAAAAGACGACGGTTCGACTTGGATTGACTTAAAAGACGTGAAACTCGATGAGAAAGTGGTCTTGCGCAGCGACGGAACTTCTATGTACATCACCCAAGATTTGGGTACTGCCGCCTTACGCCACGAAGATTTCAACCTAGACAAAATGGTCTATGTGGTTGGGAACGAGCAAGATTACCATTTCAAGGTTTTATTTGAGATTTTGAAACGCCTCGGACATAGTTTTGCCAAAAACTGCCACCACTTATCTTACGGCATGGTCGATTTGACTACAGGCAAAATGAAATCTAGAGAGGGAACGGTGGTGGATGCCGATAATCTAATAGCCGACGTTATTCAACAAGTTAAAGAAGCTTCTGAAGAGCGCGAAAAATTGGATGGATTGACGGAAGAACAGAAGTTAGCCATTTGGAAAGCAGTAGCGCTTGGCGCGCTCAAATTCTTTATCCTAAAGGTAGAGCCGAAAAAACGCATGATCTTCGATCCTAAGCAATCTATTGAATTGCAAGGACAAACAGGGCCGTATATTCAAAATGCCCACGTGCGTACGCAATCGGTGCAACGTATGGTAAAAGAAAAAGAGATTGTTACTGTCGATTATAGCAACTACCAACTCAGCGAAACCGAGCGCGATATTTTAGTGCTGGTTCACGAGTTGCCTAGCATCATTCAAAAAGCGGCGGAGAACTACAACCCTGCGGATGTGGTAAACTACCTCTATGATTTAGCTAAGGAGTTCCACAAGTTTTGGGGCAACACGACAATTTTAGATGAGAACAATCCCGCCGCAACGTCGTTCCGCTTGGACATGAGTAAGGCCGTGGCCGTGGCGCTCAAAGTAGCAGGGCGTTTAGTGGGCATCGAGATGCCGAATCGGATGTAGAGGCGCAATTTGGCGCAAATACAAGTTGGGCGCAATTGCAATTGCGCCCAAGTTGTAAGGATACAATTGCAATTGCGCCCAACTTGTATTGTAAATAGAACGCGTAAGTTAAGCGTTTGAGTTTGAGTTGGGTGTTTGAGTTTGAGTTTGAGTTTGAGTTTGAGTTGGGCGCAATTGCAATTGCGCCCAACTCAAACTCAAGCGCCATAAAAACAGTTTTTCCTATACTAAAGCTCTATCAAAGTCGTTTAATAAACAAAGCACTCTTCGCTAGGAGAGGAACCAACACCAAAAAAATAACACGCCTATACAGCAAGCTCTACTTCATTATTTAGTTAGCAGATTTCTCTAAAAACGATACATGCGAAGTAACAGCTTATGCCTACTCCTTTGGGGCGTGCTCAACAGCGCGCTAATGGCGCAATCTTATGCCGATACGGCCGTTCCAGACCTTGGTACTCCCGCCGTTCCCCGATCCGAACAACTCTACACACAATTGCTGGCGCAACAAGGCCCAATGCCCGTTATCGGGCTGCCGAGCAAGCCTTAAACGAGTGCGAAACACCCAAAGTAGAATTTTGTGCCAAGCTCTACAACCTCTTGGCAGAAGAAGCCTATCTAGCAAATGCTTACGAGCGCTCAACGTATTACTACAAACAGGTACTAGAGACCACTTTTGAAGACGACTACTACGCCGAAGGGTTGCTGGCGGCGAGGATGCGCCTCAATGCCTTAGTTGGCTTGCGCAACATTGCCATGAACGAAGCACAGTACGATACCGCGCTCGTATGGCACCAGCACTACGTCGATTCCGTAGAAAACTACATGGGCAGCGAGATGCAGCGCTACCAGCAAGACATTGATTACACGTTTGCGCGCTGTTATCAAGCCCTGGGGGAGTCCGAAAGAGCCATAGAACACTTGGTACCCCACGCTTTTGGATCGGCCAGCGGCTCCTTTGAATTTACCCTCAATAAACCTATGGTCGATGCGCTGACCGAGCTCTTGCACAGCAAATATCCTAAGAAAATCTACAAACGATACTTGCAAAAAATCGGGACGGCGATTCATTCCGAAGAAAAAGAAGGACGCTTATGTTTCTATGTCTTGATTTTCGAGAATAAAGTCTTTTTTAGAAATGATAGCGCCAACTACAGCCATCGGGTTGCTCGCGACCCACAATTGCACGGGCAAGCAATAGCCCACTATCAGCGCAAATTGCTCAATTCCTATTTCTATCAGAGCTTATTGCGTCATTATTAAGGCTATTTTGTCAATATGGCAGACTATGTTTGTGTTTTTAAGACATTTTGACAGGTGTTAAAAGTAAAAATGACCGTTTTTGTCCAAAAATAGGTTGCAAAACCAGTTGGTATTTAATTTGACTAACAAGAGGCGAACACAAACAATTACTTTAAACATTATCATTCTATACTGCACAAGGAAAGCAGTGAGTCATAAAAACAACAAAACAACATGAGACTAGTAAGAAGAAATTTTAACCGTGCCAATAGTTCTTTGCCCACTTTATTGAACAACTTGTTTGCAGATGACAATTATGTCAAGCATTCTATGCAGCGTCAAAAAGCGCGTCAAGAAGCGATGCAACGTTGTTTTAACACAAGCAATGTAGCGGTCAATATTAAGGAATTGGAAGATGCTTTTGCTATTGAGTTAGCTGCTCCTGGATATGAAAAAGCCGATTTCAAGGTAGCATTTGAGCATGGCCAGTTGGTCATTTCAGGAGAGAAAGCAACTACAGAAACAGAGGAAGGGGCAACCACTCCCACAGAGAAATTTACCCACAAAGAGTTTACTTACAACAACTTTGAGAGAACGTTCAACTTGCCCGAAGACGGCGTTGATGTCGATGGAATCAAAGCGAGTTACCAAGCAGGTATTCTCACGGTAAGCCTACCTAAAAAAGAAGTAGAAGACCACAAACGCCAGATTGATGTACAATAAGCATCAAGCAACACACAGCGGTCGTAGAATACAAATGGAAACTGTTTCCGCCTCCGAACTCGTTTCGGGGCGGGACAGTTATTCTGCCGCAGAGGAAACAGGGGAGCTTGGTGTCAAAGGGCAGCAACGCCGCGAAGACCTCCCGACAATGCCCCGTACCAAGGCTTGGCTAGGCAATCGCTTTTAGCAGTAGGCTGTAGAAACCAATAGAAAATAAATACCCGATACCACTCCTTATATGTAAGCAGCTATTTTTCCTGTTTTTTGTGCTTTGTTTATACTTTTTGTGCTGTTTGTTGAACAAAAAGAAATTAAAGGTTGTTACACTACTATACACAACAAGAAATAAGGATTGACGCTAAAAGCGTTACTTGTCCTAACCTTATAAGGAATGCACACTGTAAGATGCGAAGATTAATGCCACAGGCGTTATAGGTCTACCCGAAGCAAGTCCAACAATAGAAAATATGCCGCTCAGAAGCCTTTCAGAGCGGCTTTTCTTATTTATACCCCTCAACAATCCTTCAACAAAAATGCGTGACTGTTTTATTTTGTTTAATCTTTTAGAAAAAAAGATTGAACAAAGCTTGGTAGCTTGTGGAACTTTTGTTTATCTTTGTTTAAACAAAGGCGGAGTTATAAAGGCCTTGTGGAATGGCTGTTTTGTTTAATTTTTTTATGGTTTTGTTAAACAAAAAGAAGGAGAAGCTTGTTATACAATAAACACATCAACAAATGGGGATAAGTGCTTTCAACAGTCAATTTATCCTATCATTATAAAAATAAGAAAACGCTACCCGTAAGATGCGAAGATTAGTACTCTAAGGTATTATAGGTCTACACCCAGCAAATTCTAAGAAAATAAAGTCGTCGTTCTGAGTTATATTCAGGACGACTTTTTTTTGCAAAATTTTTTTTCCTTCCAACCCTTTTTCCCTTAGCAGCGTCTTCAACCAAATGAAGCTGTTCTTTGAACAACTACAAAATCTTTCTACGAAAGGCAATTTTGTTAAGTGAACAGTGGTACCCCCTAAAACAGCTCTTGACCAACTTTAGTAGAACACCCTAATCTACTCGTTCAATTCGATGAATTGGACTTCCTATTCCCCTTGCTCCATGATTAATGAGGGCAATTATTGGAGAATAAAAAAAGTTGCGGAGATTTTCTGGCCATCAATAACAAATAGGCCACGATCTACTAAAAAGAACTCCTTGTTAAGGAGGGCATAAAGTGCGTTAAACTAGTTGTTAATAGGCTGGTCAAAGACACTAATTTAGAGAAATCAGCGTATAGTATAAAGAATAACCATCCACTAAGTTGCGAAGCAACTTCCATAAAATAGATCCATTATAACGTATGTATAACATAGGGGTAAGTAAAGTAGAAATGACCTATTCTAAAGAAGGAATAGGAATGTTGGGATATGGCATGTATGCCCAAAAAATAGAGGGGGTAGAGACGCCTCAATATGCGCGCGCATTTGTCGTTGAGCAGGGCGGCAAAAAGCTAGCTTTTGTTAACGCCGACATTTGCTTTTCGACCAATTATTTGAAAGATCAGGTGATTATGCAATTGCAAATCAATCATCCGACACTAGGCTACAACGAAGAAAATGTCATGCTCACCGCACAGCATACCCACAGCGCGGCAGGGGGCTACACGCAGCATTTGGCCTATAATTTTACGGTGCCCGGTTTTCAAGAAGATGTTTTCTTGTGCTACGCCAATGCTTTGGTGAGAGCAATTGTACAGGCCGACGCAGATTTACAGCCTGGTAATATCCAGCATCATACAGGAGAATTTGATAAAGATGCCGAAATTTGCTATAACCGTTCGGTGCGCGCCTATAACCAAAACCCAGAAGTAGCAGGGCGTGTTCCAATGAAAAAACGCCACTTGGCCGCTGACCGCACGATGAAACTCTTGCGTTTTGACGATCAAGAAGGCCGTCCTATTGGTAGCTTTAACTGGTTTGGGGTACACACTACTAGTGTGTCCAACCGTTACCGCAAGGTTTGTTATGACAACAAAGGCTATGCAGCCGACTATATGGAAGAAGCTTTGCGCGAGCAATACGACAATCCCGATATGGTAACGGGCTTTGTACAAGATGCCGCAGGCGACATCAGCCCTAACTTTATTCGCGATAGAAAACACCGCGAGTATCGTGGTAAATATGCAGATGATTACGAAAGTGCCGCCTACAACGGACGCTTGCAAAGTGATAAAGCACAAGAAATTTTCCGCAAGGCCAAAAAAGTAGGTAAGAATATCCACGGCGAACTGGATTCCTTGTTGCTCTATGTCAATTTTTCCGACATCCAAATTGATCCTTCTTATACGGGCGGCTTGCAACAGCAAAGCACCAGCCAACCCGCTTGGGGAATGGCTTTTTTAGAAGGTACTACAGATGGACAAGGAGCTGCTAAAGTGGTTGGTCAAGCTGTAAAAGTATTGGTTGGCTCTATTCGCCAAGTGGAAGTGCTAGCAGCGCGTATGAGCAAAGATCCCGAACAGCAGAAAAAAGTTATTGATTACTATACGGCACATCATCCCAAACCCATCGTGGTCAACCATAGCACAGGAGTAGTGGCAGGAGCCATTCACCCCGAAAAATTAGTTTTACCCGACTTTGTAGACCCTGCCGTTCGCCTTATTAAGTGGGCCAACCGCATCGGTTATGGCAAAAAAACACCTTGGATTCCCGAAGTGTTGCCGTTACAAATTTTTATTGTGGGTAACTTAGCGATTGTGGGCGTTCCCGCCGAAATTACCACCATTGCAGGTGCCCGCTTGCGCCAAACGGTTGCCGATGTATTAGAAGAGCGTGGCGTATCAGAGGTTTTGCTGACCCCTTACGCCAATTCTTACGCGGGATATATCACGACTTACGAGGAATACCGCTTGCAGTTTTATGAGGGAGGGCACACGCTCTACGGCAAATGGACGCTAGCCGCTTACCAAATGAAATTTAAACAAATGGCAGAAGAATTATTAAAAGCGCCCGAAGATCGCCATAAGTCTATGGTACAACCTGCCCGATTTAATCGCAAAGATATTTGGACTGGTATGGATGATTTGGGTATTTTGGCAGAAGTGGAACAGACCGCCAAAGAGCTGGAAGCGCAGCAAAAACGAGATGAAGAAGGCGAAGTGATGGCGCAATAAAGCGGTTGTCAACACTGATTATATTTAGTGGGTTTGTTTTCCTTTTTGGGAAACAAACCCTTTTTTATTGGGGAGGAAAATGGGCGCACTGGCAGACAATTATCCACTACTTCAACCAATGATAGATTTGGCAATACCTTTAAAAAAGCTATCTTTATTTTAGCAACAGCTTTGACTTATTTTTTGACCCATCCAAAATAATACATTATGCAGGTAATGAAATCTCCTATTTACTTCCTAGCTTTTAGCTTATTTCTATTGGTACTCAACACTACCTTAACTAGTTTTTCTATGGTACCCAATGCCACTATATTAGAAGAACAACCACCGATAGAAAAAGGAAAAGCAACTACTCAAAAAGAGCGCCGCCAACAGCGCCTGAATAAACGCTACAACCGCCTGTGCCAGCGCATGGAGCAAACAACCCGAACCAAGCAGCGGCACCGCTTACAGAAGAGAATTCGCCAAGTCGAGCGACAAGCTATAAACCCTGCTTTATGGTGGGGCTTGTCTGGTATGGTGCTTAGTTTCTTTGTGCTATTATTTGGGGCTTACACCGCTTTTACTTTTTTCGAACACAATCCTGCGTATGTTAACGGGTTTGCTGTACTTAGTCTAGTTTTGTTTCTGGGAAGCATCGCGATGGCGATTATTGCTTTACTACTTCACAAAAAGAATCCTGAAAAAAGCCGTAAACCCCTAGCTATTATCGCCCTAATTGTCAATGGCCTAGCACTGCTTGTATTCATAGGTCTTATAGTACAATAGCTCCCTATATGGCGGAAAGGAAATCTACTTGTTTGTACAAAAAAAACTATAAAGCATCTTGCCGCTTTGCTACTCCCTCCAATTACTTGACCAAGAACAGCAATTTTTATAATGTTATAATATTTTAAAAAAAATATACTATGCAGGCGAAAAAATCTCTTATTCATTGCTTTATTTTTAGCTTATCAGTACTACTACTCACTACCTTGTCCAGTTTTTCTATTGTTCCCGAAGCGGCTGTTTTGGAAGAACAGCCTCCTGTAGAAAAAAGAAAAGTGACGGCAAAAGAGGAACGCCGCCAACAGCGCTTGGACAAGCGCTACCACCGACTCCAACAACGCATGGAGCAAACAACCCGCACCAAGGAGCGCCACCGCCTACAGAAGAAAATTCGTCAGGTAGAACGGCAGGCTGGAAACCCTGTAGTGACATGGGGTATCTTTAGTTTGATTATTGGTATATTGGCACTGTTGATTGGTATCCTAGCATTTCTTTTAATGTTTTTAGGAGGGGGCATTTTGGTCGTTGGGGTAGTGGGAGCCGTGGCCGCTGGGATTGGTATTGCGATGGGAATCATAGCCTTGTTATTTCGCAAAAAGTATCCAGAGTACACTAGTACAGGGTTGGCAATTGCAGGGATTGTTGTGGGTGGCCTTGCCTTTTTAATTTTTATGGCTATTGTAGGATTTTCTCTTTAGACGGAGAAAATAGAGGGGAAATAAGCGTTTCCTATTTTTAGAATACAGGAATTTAAGAACAGGGGGCACTTTGCATAAAAGTCCCCCTTTCATAGCTTATTCTAATGCCAATAAAGTACTATCTTGTCACTACTTTTCTACACCAATTTCAACCATTATGACCAACACCCGTAGCTACGATTATTACCGACAAGCCTTTGCCCAACAAACCAAACCCTTTGCCTACGTGGATTTAGATTTCTTTGATGCCAATGTAGCGGCAGTTGCCCAGCGGGCAGGCGACAAGCGTATTCGGATGGCCTCTAAATCCATTCGCTGCACGGCTTTATTGCGACGAGTGTTAGAACACAGTGACCAGTATCAAGGGATTATGTGTTTTACAGCATCAGAAGCAGTATGGTTGAGTGAACAGGGCTTCGATGATTTGTTAGTGGCTTATCCCACTTTGGAGCCTGCTGTTCTGAAAAGCGTGGCAGAAGCCATCAAAAAAGGCCGCCGCATTTATTTGATGACCGATAAAAAAGAACATCTGGCGGCCATTGATGCCGCAGGGCGCGCGGCGGAGGTAGTCATGCCAATTTGTTTAGATTTAGATGTATCTAGCCGTTACCCAGGCTTGCATTTTGGGGTGCATCGCTCTAGTGTTATTGATTTGGAAACCGTTAAAGAATACGCGCAACAGTTAACCCAATTTGCTCACCTTCAGTTGCATGGCCTTATGGGGTACGAAGCTCAAATTGCAGGGGTGGGCGACCAAACCAAAGGGCAAGGCCTCAAAAATAAAATTATTCAG
The DNA here is from genome assembly GCA_963837355.1 of uncultured Saprospiraceae bacterium. Classification (GTDB taxonomy): domain Bacteria; phylum Bacteroidota; class Bacteroidia; order Chitinophagales; family Saprospiraceae; genus Aureispira. The sequence continues at coordinate 1,015,518 of CAWIMY010000007.1, forward strand.
CGCTTGCAGCGGCATTCTATTCCACAAGTGCGCAAAAAACGTGCGCAAGCCGTCGCGTATTTAGAACAAGCACTCGGGCAGCCTTTGACGTTTGTGAATGGGGGAGGGACAGGCAGCTTAGAAAGCACCCGCGAGGAAAAAGTAGTTACCGAAGTTACGGCAGGGTCGGCCTTTTTTGCCCCGACTTTGTTTGACCACTATAGCAAATTTCAACATTTGCCCGCCGTGGGTTTTGCTATAGAAATTGTGCGCCAGCCACAGCCCAATATTTACACTTGCTTAGGGCGGCGGTTATGTCGCCTCAGGCATGGCGGGCAAGGACAAAGTACCGACCCCGTATTTGCCGAAAGGCTGCCAACTCAACCCCAACGAAATGGCAGGCGAAGTACAAACGCCCATTCACTACAGCGGCAGCGATGCCCTACAGTTGGGCGATCCTATCTTTATGCGCCACAGCAAAGCGGGAGAACTCTGTGAGCGTTTTGAAGACTTGTTGGTTTTGCAAAATGATCGGCTCCTTGGTGCTTGGCCAACCTATCGAGGCGAAGGCCAGTGTTTTTTATAAGAAGAACACCGAGTATTGGGCAAAATAACGTACCTTAATAGGGCTTTTACATTGTCATTTTTAATAAATTCCAATAATTCGCCGCTTATGTTTCGCTTTGCCAATCGCCTACAAACCAAAACGAATGTTCCTTGGTCCAACTGGTCGGGAACGGTTAATTGCACCGTCGAATCTCTGTTTTATCCAGAGACAGAAGACGAAGTGGTCGAAATTGTACAACAAGCTGCTGCCCAAGGGAAAACAATTCGAGTAATCGGAGAGGGGCACTCTTTTTCGCCTTTGCTAGACACCGATGTCTATTTGCTATCCTTGCGCCATTTGTCGGGATTAATCAACGTGGACAAAGCCGCTGGAGTCGCGACTGCTTGGGCGGGGATATCAATACGAGCTTGTAATCAAGCCCTGTTCGAGCAGGGCATGGCGATGATTAATTTGGGCGATATTGATGTGCAGAGTTTGGCAGGAGCAACGGCAACGGGAACGCACGGCACAGGGTACGGCTTTTGGTAATTTGAGCAGCGAAATTGTTGGCTTTCGCCTAATTACAGCTGATGGGCAACTTTGGAATTGCTCCGCAGAAGAACATCCAGAAATTTTTGCAGCAGGCCGTATTAGTTTGGGCGCTTTGGGCATTATCACCCAAATCAGTTTCAACATTGTACCGACCTATAAATTAGAGTATACCTGTCAAGCAGAACCCTTTGAGGAAACGATGCCTAAAGTGGCCGCTTATAACAAAGAGAATCGCAATTTTGAATACTATTATTTTCCCTACGCCGAAACGTTACAAGTCAAGGTTACTAACGTTTCCGACAAGCCCATCAAACACAATGCAGCGCTGGCTTATTTCAATGATGTGGTCATGGAAAATACGGTGTTTGGATTGGTCACAAAAATGGGCAGCATATTTCCCCAACTCAAAAAGCCGATTAGCCGCGCGATATCCAAAAGCTTTCCCAAAGGTACGAAGGTACATTACAGCCACAAGGTTTATGCGACGGTGCGGCATGTACGGTTCAAGGAAATGGAATACAACGTTCCCATCGAACATTTTGATGCTTGTATGCGGGCTGTAAAAACGGCTATTGAAGAACGGGAATACTTTGTTTTCTTTCCTGTAGAATGTCGTTTTGTAAAGGGAGATGATTGCTGGTTGAGCCCTGCTTATGGGCGCGACTCGGCTTACATAGCGGTACATACGCTGCCCAATATGCCCCATAATCCCTATTTTGAGGAAATGGAAGCTATTTTTAAGCGCTACAAAGGCCGCCCGCACTGGGGAAAAATGCACACCCGCCAAGCGGAGGACTTAGCGCCTGCCTACGAGCGCTGGGAGGACTTTACTGCTCTACGCACCCGTTTAGATCCTAAAGGCGTTTTTTTGAATCCTTATTTAAAGCGTTTATTTGGAGTGGCTTAAGGCACCAATGGTCGTGTCGTGTACAACTTGACGATGAAATTGGGCGTGGTTGGTATCTTGGTGTACTAATTCTTCTTTTAGAAGAAGGTGCAGCTCTGGCAACGCATGGTAGGGAACCGCAGGGTAGGCATGGTGCTCTGCATGGTAGGGCATGTTCCACATCCACCAACGCAATAAACTACTGCTGTTGAGGCTACGGGTTTTCTCTAGAATCGTCCCCTCGTGTGGTAGGCCGTTGTGCTCAGCAGCGGTATAGCTAGCCAAGAGTGCACTGCCTAAAATTTGCCCCCAGAGCAACCCCCAAAACGCGGGATTGACAAACAGCGCCGTATAAATAATGCTTCCATGAATTCCTAGAATAAGCCAACTCTCCAAGAATAATTTCCCTCGATGCTCCGATTCTAAAAAAGGAAAAATAGGGCGGCGAATAAATGCGGGCATTCCTAGTGCCCCCGCAACCAACATAAACGTCCTAAAGAGCATAAATGGAAGTCCTGTAAGCCAAGCCAAATAACTCGGTAGTTTTTCTATCACGGAAGGTACTGCCCAACGGCCAATAGAGATTTCAGGATCTAAGCCTGGTTGGTGGGTGTAGCGGTGGTGGGCAAAATGAAAATCCTTAAACAGTGTGGGCGCATAACCATAAGCTGCTCCTGTCAAAAGGGCGGCCCAGTAATTGAGGGGGCGATTGCGAAAGGCCGTTTGGTGGATACACTCATGTTGACAGGCAAACAGCGCCGAAACAGAGGCAGAAAAAAGCAGCAGGGCAGGCAGTGCCAACCACCACCGCTGTCCCCAAGTGAGGACAATAACAATTCCCGCACCAATAAAAAGGCTGTACATTAGGATAAAATGAACGATACTGCGGCGGTTGTCTTTTTTAATTAGTTTGCCCAATTGTTCGGGCTTCAGGGAAGGACTTTTATAGAAACTCTGTTCCATGGTCAACGTGTTTAAGTTGGTTTTAGAAGGTATTAGAAGAACCTTTTTTGTAGAGGATTCATTCCCCTAGGTCGGGCTTTCTTCTAGGTTTTTTAAGTGTTTTGGAGCATAGGAGCGAACGGGGGAGGCATTAATGCACAACTATTTTTGGACGAGGGACAACACTTTACCTCTTGGGGCTGGATTTTTCTCTAAAAATTAATATCTTGTTTCGCTTCGTGCTTTTTTATACGGCAAAAGCAACCCTTGTATTCCCAAGACTATTCGTCAACAGCTCCACTTTATTTACCGCGTCGTTGTACACTCCCCTGAAGGGAGTATTCTCAACGCGCTCCTAGACAGGCTGTTGTTATACTATAAACAATAAATAATGACTGAAGAAAATAAGCATGTAGATCCTATCGTACCCAAAAAAATGACCAAAGAGTGGAATAATGTCCACCAAATGAAAGCGTCCAACTCTTGGACAGTGTTCAAGGTGATTGCGGAATTTGTAGATGGCTACGAGCGCCTCAACCGTATTGATCCTTGTATTTCTATTTTTGGTTCGGCGCGTACCAAGCCCGACAACCCACACTATAAATTAGCGGAGCGCGTAGCGGGGATGCTCGTCGCAGAAGGCTATGGAATCATCACTGGTGGCGGTCCTGGTATTATGGAAGCGGCTAACAAAGGTGCCAAAGAAAGTGGCGGTATTTCTGTGGGATTGAACATTGATTTGCCTTTTGAACAAGGGTACAATCCCTACATAGATATTGACAAGGTCTTTAACTTCAACTACTTCTTTATCCGCAAGGTAATGTTTGTGAAATATGCGCAAGCGTTTGTTGTCTTGCCCGGTGGTTTTGGGACGATGGACGAGCTGTTCGAGGTATTGACGTTGGTACAAACCAAAAAGATTAATGCCATTCCTGTTGTCTTGATGGGCGTAGATTTTTGGACAGGTTTGTTGAAGTGGGTGAAAGAATCTATGTTAGACGGCTATGCGACGATTAGCGAGGGCGATCTGGATTTAATCCCCGTTACCGACTCTCCAGAGGAGGTGGTATCCATTATCAACAAGTTCTACGAGGACGAGAACCGCGAGTTAAAACCGAATTTACCCTATTAAGTATGAAATGTTAATTGTTGATCTTATCAATAATTGTGATAACTTTTATTGCCTTTCCATGTTGTATGGAAGGGCATTTTTTTTCAATGCTTTTATCATTGTTTGGAAAACTACTAATCTCTAACCTTCCCAAACAATGCTTTTGTCTATGTCCTATATTTATTACCAAAAGAAACATTATTCATGAAGGAAACTCCTGCTTCGAATATTCCCAACGGCTCTTTGACGTATCAAAAACCGCCCAGCGAAATTCTCGATTTAGTAGATGTAGCCCGCGTCCCCTTTGTACAAGTTGATCTACAAGGACGTTACGCACTGTACATCCATCGCGATGCTTATCCAAGCTTAGCGAGTTTGTATGCCCCTGAAATGCGTTTAGCAGGACTGCGGGTCAATCCAACCTTAAACATCAACAGCCGAGAGACTTATTATGCAAAGATTGAAATAAAAGACCTCCAAAAAGATAAACTGTCGCCTGTTAACGGGTTGCCCACTCATCCTCGGTTATCGAATTTTACTTGGTCTTCTGATCAAACAAAACTGGCGTTCACCAATACGACCGACCAGGGCGTACAAGCGTGGTACGTGGACTTGGAAACCGCTCAGGCGCATTGTTTAACGGCTGCCAAAGTTAATGCTAACTTAGAGCGCCCCTTGGCTTGGATGCAAGATGACCAATCGCTTCTAATCAAACTGCTCCCTGAAATACGCCCTGCTTTGCAGGATACGAAAACTAATGTACCGGAAAGGGCCAACGATCTCCGAAAGTGAGGGAACGAAGGCACAAAACCGAACGTATCAGGATTTGCTAAAAACGCCAACAGATGTGCATAACTTTTTGGTATTGGCAACCTCGGTACTACACCGTGTCTATTTGGATGGACAGGCCGAAAAATGGTTGGAGACAGCGAATTTGTACCGTACTTGTTTGGTCTCTCCTGATGGAAATTATGTGCTAGTGACTGCCTTAGAACAACCGTTTTCTTATCTAGTACCTCATACACGTTTTCCTTTCTCTTCCAAACTCTACACAAAAGAGGGCGAGTACCTAGAAACAATTAATGAGGTGCCTTTAGTGGAAGAAATTCCACAGGGCTTTATGTCTGTGCGTACAGGACGGCGTATGTTGCGTTGGCGCAACGACAGAGCAGCCGTATTGGTTTGGGCGGAAGCCTTAGACGAAGGGGATGCAGGCAAAGAGGTACCTTTCCGAGATGCCGTGTACGAATACCCCGTTGAGGGAGCAGGGGAGTCGCGCTTGTTGCTAAAAACCGTCAACCGTTTTGATACGATTGAATGGGGAACCGATTCCTTGGCGATTGCCCACGATTACTGGTGGAACACGCGCAACACTAAAACTTATATTTTTGATCCTAGTGATGCCGAAGTAGCGCCTCGAACGATTAGCGACCGCAATTATCAAGACGAATACAAGGATCCAGGGCATTTTATTACCAAGAGAAACGAATTTGGAAGCTCCGTTTTACGGTTAGAAAACAACCACTTGTACTTGATGGGAGATGGCCATTCTCCTGAGGGACAATTTCCTTATGTGGATAAAATGAACTTGGCTACTCTAGAAAAAGAGCGCTTGTATCAATCGACCTTGACCGATCGCTTAGAGCAATTCTATTTTCCATTAAATTTAGAAGAAGGAAAGTTTTTGGTGCGGATTCAGTCGCCGATGGATTATCCTAATTTTTATGTGCGCAATATTTACGACTCCAAAGAGCAATTGAAGCAAATTACGCATTTTGATAACCCTTTCGAAAGCTTGCAAGAGATTCACAAAGAAGTGTTGCAGTATGAGCGAGCGGATGGCGTGCAGTTGTCAGGAACCTTGTATTTGCCTGCCAATTACGACCTAGAGGCTCCTGAAAAACTGCCTCTGATTCTGTGGGCTTATCCCAAGGAATTCAAGGACAACGACAGCGCAGGGCAGGTTTTGAGCAATTCTAACGAGTTTATTTATCCTTATTATGGCTCGATGGTTTACTGGGTTACTCGCGGTTATGCGGTGTTAGACGATGCGGCTTTTCCTATTGTCGGAGAGGCGGCTACGGAACCCAACGATACCTTTATTGAGCAGTTGATTGCCAACGCCAAGGCGGCGATTGATGCCTTAGATGAGCGAGGGTATATTGACCGCGAGCGGGTGGCGGTAGCTGGACATTCTTACGGAGCTTTTATGACGGCCAATTTGCTGTCCCATTGTGACTTGTTTGCGGCGGGCATCGCTCGTAGTGGCGCTTATAACCGTACATTGACCCCTTTTGGTTTCCAAAGCGAAGAGCGCAATTACTGGGAAGCCCCTGATACCTATAACCGAGTATCGCCATTTATGAGCGCTGACAAAATGAAAACGCCTCTACTCTTGGTACACGGAGCAGCCGACAACAACTCAGGAACGTATCCTCTGCAATCGGAGCGCTATTTTAATGCTTTGCGTGGATTGGGGGCAACAGCGCGGCTCGTAATGCTACCCCAAGAAAGCCACGGCTATGTCGCCCGAGAATCCATTTTGCATTTGTTATGGGAACAAGATCGTTGGCTAGAAAAATACGTGAAGAATAAGAAGTAAGTCCTCTACAAAAGCTTTACTTTAGGAAATTGATTACGGTTGTTCCTAACGTAAAGCTTTTTTTATGAAAAATCTATTGGATACTACCGCCTTTGAAGAAATTCAAACTAGAATACAGCAACTTCAACCAACCGCAACTGCGCGGTGGGGAACGATGCAAGTCACTCAGATGCTTGCACATGGTACAGGCGGCCTACCAATGGCCTCATCGGCCTGTTACAAAAGACACAAAAGTGCTCTATAAAGGCTTATTCACCTATTTACTTATCGTAATTGTACAATTTGTACCGCTCAATTAACTCAATGATTTTGGCGGGATAGTTTGGATTGGTAGCATAGCCTGCTTTGCGCAAACCATGTGCCCAACCCTTGTAATCATCGCGGTGCAGCTTAAATAAACTCGCATAGCGAGGGCTGCTTGTCAAAAAAGTAGAGTGTTCTTTGTAAGCATCGGAGCCACTGCGAAAAACACGGTAACAACTGCCTTTGTATTGCATGGTTTTGCCTGACCAGCCCATGCCGCATTTGATCCCAAAATGATTGTTGGCTTTGCTCGCTAAAGTACTGCTTCCATAGCCCGATTCTAAAATTCCTTGCGCGAGTTTAATACTAGCAGGAATACCTGTACGAACACTTTCTGTGATGGCAATCCGCTTAAATTTTTCGACATAAGCCACGGCATTAGAAGGCCCCGTGATCTTGAAATTAGCAGCAGTACTGCTAGACGACGAACTGCCACTGCCACCGCTTGTTCTTGGTTTTGAAGAAGTTGTCGACTGTGTGAATTGGCAAGACACCGCGAAAAAAGCTAGCAATAAAAAAGCGATAAAAGAAGACTTGGACATCGTAAAGCAATTTTTGTGCAGCATAGAATAGTAGTTTTTATAAGAACGTCCTTTTTCAGAACTTGGTATTTATAAGAACAGCAAATGCTGTAAAATGATCGCGGTTGCGCCGCGTTGGTCCGCTAAATACTGGGCGGCTTTTTGTTGCAAAGCAAGCCGCGCGGTTGTATCTTCATACTTATTCAATCCCCTTGCCAATTCTTGCGCGTCCTTGATTTCTGTAGCAATACCAAGGGCGATTAAAGCTTTTGCCTCTTGAAATTTTTGGTAATTGGCTCCAAAGAAAAGGGGCAATTCATAGACAACTGCTTCCAAGCAATTGTGTAATCCCGCTCCAAATCCACCCCCAATATAGGCTGCCGTTCCATAACCATACAAGGCACTGAGCAGTCCGATTTCGTCAATAATCAACACGCGCATGGGCAGTGGACCAATAGGCGGGCCATGGGTGTAGCGGCCTGTGGTGACAAAGTCAAAGCGTTTTGCAAGAGCTTGTAAATGAGGCTCGTCAATTTCATGAGGGACGAGTAATAACTGGCGGGTAGGGTCTTGGCGTAGCCAGGCTTCTAGTAAGGCTTCATCGGGTGGCCAAGTGCTGCCTGCAATAAGGGTAGGGGCTTGTTTGCAAAATTGAGCAATGGCTGGAAAGTGTCTAGCTTGGGCTTTAATGTCCAACACACGATCTAAGCGAGTATCGCCTGCTACGATCACTTGAGGGAGTCCCAAGGGGGCGAGCAGTTGCTGGGAAGCCTTGGTTTGCACAAAAATCGTCTCAAAACAAAACAGTAAGTTTTTGAAAAAGCGACCATACCAGCGGAAGAAAATTTGAGAAGGGCGAAAGTTAGCCGCGATTAAATAGGTTGGAATTTGACGTTCTTGGAGAGCAGTCAAATAGCCGTACCAAAATTCGTATTTAATAAAGAACGCTTGTTGCGGTTGCACCAAATCTAGGAACCGTTGGGCTTGTCCATAGGTATCCGCAGGTAAGTAATAAACCCAATTGGCCAACGGATAGTTGCGGCGAGGCTCGTAGCCTGACGGGGAGAAAAAGGTGAGTAGGATTTTGTGGCGCGGCGCTCTTTGTCGGAGGGCTTCGAGGAGCGGGCGTCCTTGTTCAAATTCGCCCAAGGAGGCGCAATGCATCCACAAAATAGGCGCTTTGTTATCGGCCAAAGCCGCCTGGAGTTTGCTGGTCCGATTGGGCGCGTCCAGCTAGCCAGCGTTTGGCTTTACGGTTGCCGAAGGCTGCTGTCAGGCGGATTGCCCAAACATAACAACTTATCCCAAAGTAGTACAAAAAACGATTCATAACAGCCGATCAGTTCAATTTGCTGGTAAGATAAAAAAAACTGTCCAATCCCGATACTGTATCGGAATAGGACAGTTGATTATTGTACTGAAATGCCGTCGAGTCTAGAGCAAATCTTTTGCTTGTTGGCGGAATTTTTTGCGGCTGTAGGATTTGGCGAAGTTTCTAACTTTTTCGTCTATTTTTTCTACTTCTTCCTCTGTCATTTCTGCTACTTGTCGAAAAGAAGTAATGCCCATTTCGTGCAGTTTATCGGCAGATTTAGGACCAAGACCTTTAATTCTAGTCAAATCGTCGGGCTTATCGTTGTCACTCTCAGCGCTATCGTCGTCATCGTCTAGCGCTTCTTGTAGGTCATCAATGGCGGCTCCAATTTCTTCGTTCAATGCTTTTTCATCGTCGTCTAAGCCATCTTTGGCCATTTCTTCCAAGTCGTCTTCGATATCGTCTAGGATGTCTTCGATTTCATCTTCTAACGCTTCTAGTTCTTCTTCTAATTCTTCTTCAGATTTTTCTTTGGGAGCAGCACTAGCTTTGCCTTTATTCCCGTCTTGTAGGTCGGCGAGGGCTTTGTCTACGCGGCTGTCGTAAGCTTCTTCTGCTGGAGCAGTATGTCTTTCTAAGACACCATCTTGATCGTCATCGTCGTCACTGTCGCCATCAAAATCGGGAAAGCAGACGTTAATGCCCCAAAGGCGTTTAATGAGCCATTTGTTCTTTCGGAAGAATTCATCGCGCTCTTGGCGCGAGAGTTTCGGAATGGTAATTTGCATAATTAGTTACAGTTTAATTGTTTTAAGAAGGCAGTTATAGTAGTAGTAGGCACGTAATGAGCGTCTTGTCTCTTTTCTATTGGCTGCACTTAGTACCTTGTAAGTATACAAAAAAAGTGGCTAAAAATGAAAGGATATCTTCCGCTTAGGAACGCGATCTTAACAAACCAACAGGCATGTGTTCATCATAGTTGCCATAAATCAAAGGATGCTGGAAACCGTAGGTGAAGTTGCGTACATTTTTTTCGATGAATTGATACAGTTCTTGGACGCTAATTACATTGTCTTTGTTACCGTTCGCATCTTCTTTATTAGCCGCGCCTTTCATGGCCTGAATAAAGTAATAACTAAAAACACCCTGTTGTAGTTTATTGGCTTCCAAAGAAATTTCTTCAGAGGCGGAGGACATAATGACGGCAATGCCGCCTTTGATGCCGTCGAAGCTCTTGTAATAGTTTTTGATGCGTTCGCGGATGTTTTTGGTAGAGCGTGTCATGCTGATTGCGCCATCCAAGTCTTCTGGAGTGTCGTTTTGGCGCTCGATGTACTCTCGATAAGAAATAACAGTATTGATGTCAAAACTACCTGAATGGCAGGCATCTACTGCACAAAGTTTATATTTAGCAGGGCTGTCTTTGAGTAAAGAATTAACGAGGCCGTGGTGTAACAGGTGCGCGCTAGTGCCATCGTAATCAAAAGGCAAAAAAGCACCACTTTTACCGTGTCCAGCAAAGTAAAAAATAATTAAATCGTTGCTGTCGGCTTGTTCATACAGGTCTGCGGCGGTATTCATCACATTAAAAGCAGTTGCTTCTTCGTCTAATAAAAGTTTGATTTGATCTTCGGGAACGGCACCGCCTTCTACACTACGCAAAAAAGCATAGACGTGTTGCGCGTCTCTAGTAGTATAGTTGAGTTTGGGGGCTTTGGCATAATCGGCAATGCCGATAACAACCGCCCAGATTTTCATTTTATTGTGCAAGTATTTTCCTTCTGCAAAGGCTCCTGTATTGACGTGTCCATTGTTGAAAAAGTAAGACCCTTTTCCTTCTAATTTGCTGTTTTTCCAGTATCCTTTGTAGCGGTCGCCATTCTGGTAGCGCATTTCGCCATAGCCATTGTATTGGCTTTTTTCGAAGTTGCCCGAGTATAAATTGCCTTTGTCATCTTTGGATTTGCCATAGCCCTCTTTGCAATCGCCTACCAAACAATCCAGTAAAATTTGTTCTTTCTGACGTTTGACTAATTTGCCTGCTTCCCAAACGCCAGAATCAACGCTGCCGTCTTTGTTGACTTTAGCCCCCAACCCACTGGGTTGGCCATCTTGCCAATTTCCCTCGTAGGTAGCGCCGTGTACATCCGTAAATTTACCTTTGCCGTGGCGTTTTCCATTGATAAAATCACCTTCGTAGCGGCCTTGGTAGACTTTGCCAATGTAGTAATTGTTAATTCCCCAACCATTTTCACAGTTGCCCTCTACACAACCTTTCTCTTGGTCTTGGCCAAAAGCGGTGGTAAATCCAAACAAACAAAATAAACTACTAAGAAGAAGGAGACGATACATAAGCAAGGTGGTTGGTGTTACAATAAAGGAAGAGACAGCTAAAATAACTGTCCAACTAATCAATATACGAACAAGACTGGGATTTGTTTTATCCAATTAAGACTAAAAAAAAAATAGTCTTAGGAGAACCTTTCGGAAAAAAGTAGTAGTTTTACCTACCAAACGTTTAGTATATGCCAGTACAAAAAATCAGCAAAGTAGATTTGCTACGCAATAGCATTCGGGTATTCCGAAAAAAGGGCTATTATCGTACCAACATGAGCGATTTAGCCAAAGAATCTGGTTTAACCAAGGGAGCTTTTTATCACCACTTTTCTAATAAGGCAGATGTGATGCTTAAATCCTTGGAAGGAACCACGGTTTTATTTCAGGAGCGGGTGTTTTCGATTGCGTACCGCGAAGATTTGGAGAGTCGGGAAAAATTGGAATTGATGGCACAGAAAATTTTCAAAGCATTCACGGCTGAAGAGGGCGGTTGTTTTTTTGCCAACACGATTTTAGAAACCATTCAGGTAGAGGAGACCTTTAAAGCTGCTATTTTAGAATTCTTTGAATTGTGGCGAGCGGCATTTTTACACATTTACAAGGCTCATCATACTTCGGAGAAGGCCGCTGCCATTACACAGCAAGTTATGGCCGACATTGAAGGCTCTATTATTTTCATGCAATTGTATGAAAATAGTCAATTGTTGCATCAAGCAATACAGCGCGGAATTAACCAGCTGTAATTTTTTTGCCCCACTTACATACTGAACGTTTAGTATAAAGACCAATCTTCCTCTTTATTATAAAACGACCACTAACATGATTGAACAAAAAAACTTCGAGACGACTTGTAGAGATGGGGTAACATTGCGTGGAATGCTGTTGATTCCTAAAAAACCTAAGGCCGTAGTACAATTCAATGGCGGCACTGCCGCCAAGAAAGAATTCTATTTGCCTTTTTTGACGTACCTAGCAGAGCAGGGCTATATTTGTTGCTTGTGGGATTACCGTGGGAGCGGAGCTTCTGCTCCTTTGTCTTTAAAGGGCTGCCACTACAGATTTCGAGATTATGGCTTAAAGGATATGCCTGCGATTCAGGCATTTTTGTTACAACGCTATCCTGATTTGCCGTTGTTGCTATTTGGACACAGTGTTGGGGGGCAGCAAATGGCTTTAGCTACTGATTTATCTGCTTATAAAGGTATGGTGGGTTTTGCGGTCTCAACAGGCTATTTTGGTAACATGACTTGGCGGTATAAATTAACCTACCTCTTCTTTTTTTACTTTTTTAGTCCATTGAGCATCCTCTTATGGGGCTATGTACGTGCCAAGCCTTTTGGGTTAATGGAAAACTTACCTAAGAATGTCGTTCGAGAATGGCGCGCTTGGTGCAAACACCAAGCTTATTTCTTTGCTCCTACCTTCGCTCACAAAACGGTTCCTGTACGTCGCTACGAAGAAATTCCCTTTCCTGTACATGTTTTTTGGACAACAGACGATGATATTTCTAACGAAGCCAACACCCGCGATTTTTGGAGCCACGTGCTTGGTTGTCATGAAGTAAGCTTTCGCGAAATTGACCCCAGCGAATACAACAACCAACCCATTAACCACTTTGGTTTTTTCAAAAAAAACAAAAGAGAAACCTTGTGGATAGAGGCGAAAGAACAATTGGATACCTATTTAGAAGCAGCAACCGTGATGGCATAGCCCTAGTTGATTGCGATGATTCAATTAGGGGGCGTATAATGGACGCCCCCATTTATTTCTACCCAAAAGGCACGTCACTTTATTGCATAAAGCACCAGTAAAACCACCCTACAAAGAAGCCGCTTGTCGCTCAGCGCTGTCCACTTGTTTGCGGGTTTGAATCGCGTCATAAGTTGCTTCGTATTGTTTAAACTCGGTACCCAGCAAGCGATCCCAAAAGCGAAAATGCACCCCGTAATTGCCATTAAAATGGCTGTGGTGTAAATTGTGATAAGTGCTAGAGGTCAAAAAACTAAACCAGCTGCGGTTCCACCAACTAGGATAAAGCTCGTACCCCAAGTGAGATTTCAAATTATCCAGAAACCCCCAAAGCTGTAGTAAGCCGAGGGCAGGGGCATAAACAGGAAAGAAAAAGGCCACAGGAATAATCCAGAGGGAGAGCAAAATCGGCTCGACAATGTGAAAGGAAAGCGTAGTAAACGGGCTAACATCAATACTCTTGTGGTGTTCCTCATGGACAAGGCGATAGAGTTTGGGGTAGGATAGAGCACTAATATCAGGAAAATAATTCCCCACCCTTCTAACCCGCTTCAAAAAATAAAAAGAGGCAAGCGTCTTTAGACGCTTGCCTCTCGATGTTCTTTATTAGTCGCCCATACAATTTAAACGGCTAATGAAGAAACACTTTTCAAAAGGAGTAACTTACCATTCGGTTTTATTGCTCAAATTGATTTCTCAATTCGGTAATGTGTTGTACTTTTCCTTGAATCTCATTCAATTGATTCTGAATGATAGATTCGCAACTGCCTGAAATAACGGGAGAGTCCAATGCTTCTTGGTAATCTTTCAAGGCGGCTTGTTCTCCGCGTTCGCATTCGTTCAAGACAGCAATGTTGTTGCGGCTAGCGACGGCTGATTTTAGATCAATCCAAGTGCGGTGTAAGTCACCTGCTACGCTGGTACCTTTGTCGGGGCTGCCACCGAGTTGCTTGATTTCTCCTTTGATTTTATGTCCAAAGTCGTAACGCTGTTGGGCAGCTTGCTGAAAGAAATTCTTCAATTGTGGATCTTCTACGTTCTCAGCAGCATCTTTGTAACCTGCTTCCGCATCGTAGTTTCTAGTCAACAATTGATTCAAGTGGTTTACGGCTTTTTCATTATGGTTTTCCATGATAGTATATTTTTTTTTGTGTGTTAGTGGAGTTGTTCAAGAAGTACGAAAAGTTAAAAATAGCCCAACGCACAAGTGTGTGTTTCTAAACAAGCTCCTGATAGATTGTATACTATATAGAACAGGCAATGGAAGTAATTGTTTAAAGGAAAATAAACAAAGACCATTAAAAGGGATGTATAAGCAGTTTGCTAGTTGATGTATAATTAGTGATCGGATAGGGTTAGCCCTTGTCAGTAAGTGCAGTAAGTAATGGATATAAAATTATTACTTTTTAGTTGATTCTTTCTTAATTTACCGTCTTAGAACAACACGGTGGCTATCTAATAGTTATTATTGGATAAGAGTAAATCAAAACAGGTGTTTATCCTCCTGAGGCAGTAACACTCAAACTGCGCAAACAAAAACGTAAATAGTCAGGGCGGTCAGCAGCAGTTTTATGAATATAAGAATTGACGATTTTCCCGTTGTTGATAAAAAACATCCCAGGCATTTGCAAGACGCTTCCTAAGCCGTTGCCCAATTGAACCTCATACTTGCGATTCACATTAACTACTCGGGACCAAACCTTGAGATTATACAATTCTTGAAACCCTCCTTTTGCTAGGCCAAAATATTCGTAAAGACTCCTATCAGGATCAGAAATATGTTCCATATTTTCTAAATTATAGTTGCTCAAATAGCGGTGACTTTGAGATTCGTCAGATAGGTGAACAAATACAATTTTAATTCCTCGGGATCGTAATTCGCCTTTGATTTTTGACAAATCGTCCAATGCTTCTTTGCAGAAAGGACAGCCAAAATGACGCAGAAAAATGAGTAAAACGGAACCTCTTTGAGCAATAGCATACAAACTATTGCCCTTATTAGTAAACGTAGCCTCCAAAACTTCTGCATCTAGCGGCATATAGTTGTTAGCTTGATACATAGGATAATGTTGAAGTAATGATGAAAAAATGAAAACTAGTTGAATTAATGATATTACCCACCAAATAGGTAGGTTATGCGGATGAGCACAACAGCAGGAAAACAACACTACTTAATATACAGAATACTAAGATAGAGCTAATAAGAGGAAAAGAGAACGTCATCATATCTTCTCTGTGAAAAGGCCTGCTCTTATAAAAGAGGTCTACCTTTAAAAAAGATACATTTACAGGGCTCTATAGCCAGTTGTCTTATTCGACACTTATTACGCTTGAAGAGAGGACAATTCAGTAGATAGAAGGGTAGTACGCTATTTGTTTGAATAGAGTCAAGTAGTGTGATTGCACAACCCTGCTAAGTTGTGGTGAAGCAGTAAGGCTATACTTTAGTGTACAAGGACTGTTTGAGGAAAGGAACGGAAAACGAATGCGTGTAGGAAAGAGGCATTCGACAAATAAATCATGCTTGGGACAAGATTGCGCCGTTGATGATTCTTTTGTTTGTACAAATGTACAAAAAAAAAGCATAGAACGCAACTTTCCCATTAGCTAAATGCACTAATGGGAAAGTTTTATAGCCAACTTGATCTATTCTTATAGATCAAGCGGTCGTTCTTTAACTATTTAAATGTAAAAAATACACGCAGCTAATTACTTATCTTTTTGCTCGTGAGAAAGGGACTCAAATGCTGGGATCTCCTTAATATTAACCATTAGAACGTGCTCTATAAGAGAAAGACGACGTGCTGTTTCGACAGGATCATTGAGGGATTCAGAAGCTTGTAAAACCAATCCTTTATTATTCAAATCAATAGAAAATTGTTTAACAATTTCGAGCTGATAAGATTGTAAGAGTTCGTTGAGATTGCTGTTACCTGTTGCTTGTGGTAGACCCGCTTCTAACAACTCTGCCCACGGAGCACCCGCTTCGTATAACAACACTAAATTCACTTGCTGGATGGCGTGAGGGTGTTCATCTATAATAGTAGAAGTAACCGAACCATTAACAAAAGAAGCCAAGGTACGATAATAGTAGGCTTCTGCCGTGACCTTTTTCTTGGCTGCACGGGTTTTTGTCAAGAAAGAAGCTTCTAACTTAGGAGCTTCCAAGATACTAGGTTGTTGGTTGGTACAAGAGCAAAGTAACAGTAAGAAAAAGCAAGAGGCTAATGTATAATGTAATGTCGTGTTCATTTCGTGGATCATATTTAGTTAACTGCTGAATTTTGGACAGCTATTGGGGCCACAGGTAGTATAAGGGTCAGTTTTCTAGTAAAATTTTAACAGCAAGGTGGGTTATACACTTACTGTTCAACAAAGGATACAACATTCTACTGGATCATAAAGTTTGCAGTTTTTTGAAATAACTACCAAAATTATATAGAAAAGGTATCCCAAAATACAAGCAGAAGCATTCCTCTACTTTCGTAATAAGTGAATGCTTCTGACAAGTAGTATGGGTATATCATCGTTACTTATTTAATGCCAGCGGTACTTTCGTCAACTTCTTCAAGAGGGACTTCTTTTACTTCTACCATCAAAACATGGTCAATCATCGACAATTCTTTAGCAGCTTCTATAGGGTCTGTCAAGGCCACATTGGGTTCTAATACTAAGCCTTCATTATCGCCATCAATCGCAAATTGCTTAACAATTTCTAAGTTGTAAGCCGCCATTAAGCCATTCAAGTTGTCATCTCCTGTAGCGTTGTATTTGCCTGTATTGAATACTTCTGCCCAAGGGGCATTGGCTTCGTACAACACCACTAGATTTATTTGTTTGCCTGCTAAAGCAGCCAAGTCATAAAGCGTAATCTCCGCTTGTCCCTTTTTGAACGATGCCAAGGTTTTGTAATGGTAAGCCTTAATCGCTACCTGTTGTTGGTTGCCACGCGTATTTATAGTATTCTCTATTTTTGAAGGGGCGGGAGCTACTGTTAATTCACTAGATGGAGTAGCCGTGTCGCCGCAAGCGCCTAATAATAAAGACATAAAGAGCAAGATACTCAACGATAAAAAGTTATTGGTGCTATTCATGTTATGATTTGTTTTATGGATGAAATATAGCCTAGCGTCTAAAATATTAAATGAAGCAAGAATATTATCTGCGGATTAATTAGGTATTGCTTTTGGGCAATTAGTAGGACTATCAAAGTGATTTCTAGCCTTACAAAATAACAATTAATTCCCTAAATATTCACGCTTTTTGTAGTATTTAATTGACTTAGCCGATGAAACAACGTTGTTTCTAATTTTGTTTTAATAATAATGAAAATATAAGAGGGCTGTAGACGGGGAAGATGCGGAGAAAAGAAAGTATTTTATACTGCTTCTGACAAAGTAAAAGAAGCAGGACAACATTATAATTAATTGACAGAAAATATCATACCAACAAGCTGTATTTCAAAACAAAGACTACCCAAAAAGTAAAGCAGTGTAGGAAGGAAGGAAGATTTTCTTATTTGTCTACGGTCTACTAAGCATACAAAACAATTTTCTCGCTCTAGTTGTTCTCAAAAGCACTAATATAGCCCAATACTAAAATATAGCTATACCACATCTACTAAAGCAAACACTCTAAATTATAAGCTAGTTATGGTTCGCAGCAATAAAACAATCCACTACTCTATCAATCCATTGACTAATAAAGTTATAGCAGAACATGTAGAAGAAACATGGGAGCAGATTGAGAAAAAAATACAACAGGCTGACACCGCCTTTCACACTTGGCGCCAAAAAAGTTTTGAAGAACGCGGACAGTATTTTAAAAAAGCGGCGGAATTGTTGCGCAAAGACAGCAAACGCTATGCCCAAGTGATGACAGACGAAATGGGCAAATTACGCAGCCAAGGTCTTGCCGAAGTAGAAAAATGTGCTTGGGTATGTGAATATTACGCCGATAATGCAGGGCGTTTTTTACAGCCAGAACACATCGCTACCGACCACAAATCAACAACTATTTATTACCAACCACTAGGAACTGTCTTGCAAGTGATGCCTTGGAATTTTCCTTTCTGGCAAGTATTCCGCTTTGCTGCTCCAGCTTTAATGGCGGGCAATGTTACTGTCCTCAAGCACGCGTCTAATGTGCTAGGCTGTGCCAAGGTCATCGAGACCATTTTTCACGAGGCAGGTTTCCCCGAACACGTATTCCAACACATTATTCCAAATAATGACGACATAAAAAAAGTGCTAGCCACGGATACCGTACAGGGCGTTGCTTTAACAGGCAGCGTTGGCGTAGGTAAAATTATTGGTCGCCTAGCAGGCAAAAACCTCAAAACGTCGGTCTTAGAATTGGGTGGCTCCGATCCTTTTGTGGTGCTGCGTGATGCCGACTTACCCAAAGCGGCTAAAATTGCGGTACAATCCCGCTTACACAACTCTGGACAAACGTGTATTTCTGCCAAGCGCTTTATCGTAGAAGCACCCGTCGCCGAGGAATTCATGCGACTGGTCAAAACGGAGCTGCGCCAAGCCGTGATGGGAGATCCCAACAAAAAAGAAACCAATGTAAGCGTCTTAGCGCGGATGGATTTGGCCGAGGAACTACAGCGCCAAGTGGATAAATCGGTCGCTATGGGGGCAAAAGTGGAAGTAGCAGGTGGCCACAAGGTGGGAACTAACTATTTCAAACCGATGTTGCTCACCAACGTCCAAAAAGGAATGCCTGCCTACGAAGAAGAGCTTTTTGGCCCTGTTGCTTCGTTCTTTAAAGTCAAAGACGCGGACGAAGCCGTTGCGTTGGCCAATGATTCTATTTTTGGTTTGGCTGCGACTGTTTTTTCGGAAAACGAAGCCGCTGCCTTAGCGGTCGCCTTGCGCTTAGAAGTGGGAGCGGTCTGTATCAATAAACTAATGAGTTCCGATCCTCGTGTTCCTTTTGGTGGTGTCAAACAATCAGGCGTAGGCCGTGAATTGGGGCGCGAAGGGGTACGCACTTTTGTAAACTTAAAATCTGTTGTAGTCGATTAACCCCACTCATCGTGTAGTAGGATGGTTGGGATACTGCCCTGCTACACGGTGCTGTCTTTATCAAAAATTACTATCTTAGTCCATTCACCTCCTGCCATCAACTCCAATGCTATGATACGCTTTGTAATAGGACTAATTGTTTTTGTTTTTTGGACGGGCTTAGCGCGTCGTTATTATGTTTGTACTATCAAAGGGGAGTGCCAACCGCCTGCCCCAGAAGTTGATTCTAGTTTTTTGGATAGTTTGCCCAAAACATTGGACTTGACAGCAGGAACGGAAGTGCTGCTCAACGATTACCCCCAATTTTATTTTGATTATGCCAGTCATGCTTATACTTATGTCGATGGCAATGAGAAATTTTTGGGAATGGTCGCTACCTTTTTAAGAGAACACCCCGATCCCAATATTCGCTTGCAAGTAACGGGGTACCAAACACAACAAGAGGTAGACGCTGTTTCTACTAGTAATTTATACAACAATCTAGGTCTTGCCCGTGCGCAAACCATCATTGACAAATTGATAGAGGAGTACAACGTCCCCGCTACCCGCTTGGAGGCTCGGGCGGCGCTGACCGATCAAATCCCTATTCGCACTCCCTTATCCTTTGAAATTTTGGGGTACATTGCTACAGACATTGCCGCAACAGCGGAAGACACCGCCTTTTTGGAGCAAATTAAATTGTCCGTTAAAGACATTACTTATGATAGCAAAGGGGCTAAATTTGATTACAATTCAGGAGAGTTTGAGCCCAGTGCTTCTTTTGGGGTTTATGTAGATTCTTTGCAGGGGTATTTTAGTAGAAATCCCGATGATTATTTGTTAATTATTGGACACACGGATAGCAAAGGGGGAGAAGCCTACAACCAGCGTTTGGGCTTGCGTCGAGCGCAATCGGTCAAGGATTATTTAGCTGCGCGAAACATACGCGTTTTGATCGAGACAAAATCAAAAGGAGAAACCGACCCCTTGGTAGTTGACCACGATGAACAAGGCCGTTATGACACAGAAGCGATGGCAAAAAATCGACGGGTGAACATCTTGGTGCGAGAGAAAACAGGAACTGTTCGGGAGCGCCGATAGACGCTGGTCTTAAAAAAGAGTCCTTCGGCCGACTTACAGGCGGGCAATTTTAATATTAAAGATTATTTTCTTAGCTTAGATAGTTTTCCAGTCTTATAGAAATCGGCAAAAAGCAGGTTTGCAGGCTAAAGGAAAAACAATCAAACGAATACAGACACGATGAACGAGGTGCTAGCACAATTATTTAGCGGCGACCAAGCAGCCGATATTGCTTTTTGGATCATTGTAGGCCTTTCCTTCTTATTGGGAATGTTGCTCTTTGCCCTACTGGCCTATTGGCCTGCCAAACGCCGTCTCAACAAAGAGTTGGAACGCGCTCGCAAGGAGAACGAGTTGCTTACTAGAGACCACAAAGACTTATCTGAGCGCTTTACTGCCATCAATACACAATACAAGCGCGTGCAAGAGGATTGGCAAATGGCCAATAACAAGCTCAAAGAACAAGAGGGACTTGTGAGCCGACAAGTGCGCGAGATTAAATACCTCAAAGAAGAACTAGAGGCGCACAAAGCACAAGCTAGAAACTACAAACAGGCCAACGATAAATTATTAGAACAATATCAAAAAGCGGCTAAATCCAATGAGGCACAACAACACAAACTGGAAGCCCTCAAAGATTTGGTAGAAGAAGTAGAGCAGGAACAGGATTACAAGAAAAGTACCGCAAAAGCCAGCGAAGAAGAGGATCAAGCGAAGCGCCAACTACAACAATTGCAAGTAGGCGAACAGGAATGGCGCGACAAAAACGCCCAGTTGGCGCAAGATCTATCTGCTGCTTTACAGCAACGGGCGGAACTAAAACAACTCTTACAACAGTTGGAAGAGCAGCAGCAGGTCGGTAGTAGCACCGATGAGGAGTTGCGCCAGCAGGTCTTGGACATTAAACGCCACTTGAAAGCCCTTGAAACAGAAAATGCGGAGCTGATGCAGCGCCTAGCGCCCTATTTAGCGCAACAGCAGCAAGACCAACAAGACTCCGAAGCCTTAGAACCTTTATTGGTAGATCTGTTGATCGAAGCAGAAGAAAGTTTGAAAGACGATGGATTTTTTGTAGCTTATACAGAAGAAGAGTTGGTCGAAGACCCACAGCAATTGGCCCGTACACTAGCCGAGTTGCAACACGTCGACGATCAAGCAACAGAAGTAGCCGCGCAGGAATTAACCTTAGACCAAGAAGACGAAGAAAGTTTAGAACGGAGTTTGTCCCAAGCAGGCTTGGCAATGCAGCGGCAAGGCTTTTATGAAAATATGCACGAAGCCGTTTTGGTACCGTTGTCAGAAAAGATCCAAAATCTAAGCCACGAGGAATTACTCAACGAGCGCTTGCAAGATACAGCGGCTATATTAGAAGCCTCTACTTTTTATAATAAGGAAGCGTTAGAAGACAATTTAGTAGAACAAGAAGAGTTATTAGCCATAGAGCTGGCGAAGTTGGATGTCGTGCCAACTACTAGAGGAGCAGCAGCTATCGACCCTATCATCACTATATCGAAAGAAGAAGCCCAAGACTTAGAGGCGGCGGATGATTTGGCTCAAGAAGCCCTTCAGCAACCAGGCTTGTATGCCCCGATTGAGGCTGCGCAATTGTTGGCGGACAAAAAGTACGAAGAGACCGTTCATAACTTAGAAGAGTTTTCGGAACAGCGCCGTTTAGAGGGCTTAGTCACGCAGGAAATTGGTCGTGCTATTCCAAAAGCGAGGGCAGAAGACCGCGATCCGTTGCAGGAAATTGATGGGATTGGACAATTTATGGAGCAACAGCTTAACCAATTGGGTATTTACACGTATGAACAGATTAGTTTGTTTGATAACGTATTTATCAATACCTTAAGTGCGGCACTAGATTTTCCCGCTACTGTCATTTATGAAAAAGAGTGGGTAGCACAAGCCAAAAACAAGCTGACTAAACCTTAGAATAACCTTCCGATAAGCACCCTCGATCCGTACCGAGTATCGGAACTTACGAAGAAAAAAACAAACAAATATATGCCAGAACGTCCTGTCTTATTGCTGACTTTTGCCAACCAGCAGGATGCCTATCTTGAGTACTTAAAAGAGGAGAGCAACAAGCTCAACTACATTTTGAGTACACTGCACGATAAAGGAGCGATAGAAATTTACAAAGAAGACCGCACTACCACGGACAATGTCATCGCTATGCTTAACCGCTTCGATGAGCGCGTTGCGCTGTTTCACTATGGCGGCCATGCCGATGGAGAAAGCCTGCGTTTGGAAGGGGGCGATGGCAATGCGACAGGACTTGCCGAGATGCTTGGCCGTCTGCCCAACCTCCGCTTGGTGTTTTTGAATGGCTGTGCGACCCAGCCGCAAGTCGATCAGTTGTTGGCGCAAGGTGTTAAGGCCGTCATTGCTACCGCCGTCAAAATCGACGATGAAAAAGCCGTTGTTTTTTCGGAAAACTTTTACCGCTCGCTCTCGAATGGTCACAGCATCCGCTCGGCTTTTGAGCGCGCTGTGTCCAATATGAAATTTGTTTACGGAGGATCATTTGATGCGGCGATTATACGTCGTGGCGATGCGGTAGTGCAGGGGAATCCCGATTTAATGCCTTGGGGCTTGTACATCAACGAAGGAGCCGAAGAGGTGTTACAATGGGAGTTGCCCTTGGAAAATGCCAGTACATTGGCCAACCTAAAAAATGTAGACAGCAATAAAATGTTGGACTTTAAAGTCAATAAATTTATTGAGGAAGTGATTTGGGGAATGATTGAGATCAAACCCGAATTGGAACGGATTGTACAGACGGAAGATGGCGACGGGCAACTTGATCCTAGAAAAGTGCTGCTGCAAATCATTCAAAATTTCCCTTGGCCGATTGGTACCCAAGTTCGGTTGCTGGTGGCTAATGATGGTGATATGAATACGGCTTCGATGCAGCGACTCAAGCAGTTGGTAAGTGTTTATATTGTAACCAGTCAATTCTTGTTCTACATTGTCATGTCTCAGATTTGGGATGAGAAACGCGCCAATACCTTTAAAACGAAGAGCTATCTCATTGATATGCTCCACATTAATAAAAAGCAGTTTGGTAGCTTTGATTATTTTCGCAACTTTATTGAGGCGGTCAAACTACTCAAACAAGCGAACCAAAAGCCAAACATCCCTGATTTTGCGGACTTGGCCGAGGAGTTTGATGAGCATGGAGAATTGTACGATTCTTACTTGTACATGGAATCCTTACGCGCGGCTATCCACAGCGGCGATACGGCGGGGTTAGAAGCAAAAACCAAGGAAAAATGTGTCTTGGGCGAAGATCATTTGTCTACCTTATTATATGGGTTGTCGTTTTTGATTCGTTACGACTTGGTGACCGTGCGCGATATTCATGTGGTCAATTATAGAAATATTGATACAGAGTTCAACCACTTTATCAGTCGCCTCAACGTCAATGTTGGAGACATTGCGGTAAGCGAGGGGAGTACTCGAATGAAGTCTAGAATTTATAAGACATTTACCAACAATGCTTCGGTTATTCTAACACCTGATTTACAAGACCCAACTACTTTCCTGAATTTGTCGCCTTTTATTGTTGATAAGAATGCCTTTCGGGATGGTTTGACAGAGGATCGCGCGACGCAGCAGCAGCTCTATATGTATGCCCACCGCGAGGATGGAGACGATCCCAACCGCGATTTTCAATACTACGCAACGTTTCACAACATCTACATTGCCCAAGACCGAATTTCTGACCAGTTTGCTATCTACGGGACGTTCAAAGAAGGAGAGGATGTAGAAGAGTTGGGCAACCGTAACAAGCGGCGTTCTTCTAGACGAAGACGGCGCACCACGACTACCGCAGAGGTCGTTAATCCTTACGCGGTACTCAAAAGACAATTTGAAATTTTAGAACAAGACCTCAGTGGTCATTAAGAAAATATCGTTTTAGTGATTAATATAATTCTGCTTTTTAGGATTTTCCAAGGATTAGAGTTATATTAAATATTGTATACTATGCCGAAACAAGTAAAAAGTCCGTTCAAGTTCTTAGATGCGTACGACAAAGACGATAAAGATATTTTCTTTGGCCGAATGCAAGAGACCTATGAACTCTACGACAGAATTCGAGAAACCAACTTGGTATTGCTCTATGGTGCTTCTGGTACAGGCAAAACGAGTTTGATCAATTGTGGTTTGGGCAACCAGTTTGAATCTACGGACTGGCACCCTATCTTTATTCGCCGTAAAGACAATATTTTAGTGGCTTTGCGCGAGCAGTTGCAAGCCCATGCGATCAAAAAACTGCCAATGGATGCGCCCTTGATTAAGCGGATGCAGTCTTTGTATATGGATTACTTTAAGCCGATCTACTTGATTTTTGATCAATTTGAGGAGATTTTTATTTTGGGAACAAAAAAAGAACAAGAAGATTTCTTTGAAGATATTTACCAGCTCTTAGAGTCGGATGTACAGTGCAAAGTGCTTATTTCTATGCGGGAGGAGTACATCGCTCATTTATCGGAATATGAAGATACCATTCCCTACCTGTTTGACAACCGTCTTCGCGTAGAGAAAATGAACAGCAAGAACTTAAAAAGTGTTATAGAAGGAACCGCCCGAGAATTTGCCATTGAATTGGCAGGAGATGATGAGGAATATATCTCAGAACTCATTATCAAACGCTTACGCGATAAGAACGGAGAGATTGATTTGGCTAACTTGCAAGTGTATCTCGATCGGCTGTATCGCTTAGATTTAGAGCGTATGGAAGCCGATCCTAGTCGGACGCACGTTAGGTTTGATGAACAATTAATTAATAAAACAGGTAACCTAGAAGATGTCATGTCCGAGTTTTTGGACGAACAATTGGCGATTTTAGGCACCGAACTCAACGAACAGTACAAAGGAGTCGATGGAGCGGTGCCAATGAATATTTTATTTGAACTCGTGACGGATACGGGCACGAAGCAAGCCGAGGACGTAGAACAAGTGAAAAAACGCCTAAAACAATCTAAAAATATCGACGCCAATGTAGTAGACTATTGCATTAGACGCTTTAAGGAAATGCGGATCCTTAGAGAATTGTCCTAATCTGTACTAACTTTCTGAAAGCTAACTTAGTCCCTCTTATACGATAAGCTAAGTAATGACCGTTATAATACGCTCTGCTTTAGGGAGTACCACACAATTGAATAAGCATGAAGGTAGAACTGGCAAATGATCTCATTGCGAGAAAAATATACGAAGCGGCTTCTGTCGATGATAAAGCTCGTGCGATGGCGAGCAAATTCATACAGGATCGCTATAGCCATTTTTGCAAATCCAAGAACATCTTGCTCAGCCAGCAAGAAATAGCCTTCATCCAACCTTATTTGGATCAATTGGCATTGGAGCCGAAGCAGAAAGCTTACATTGAGCGCAGCCGACAGCATCTAAAAGTTATGAAGCGCCGCAAGCGCATCCGCGATGCTAGCTTAATTACACTAGTCTGTACGGTGATTTTTAGTAGTTGGGGAATTTGGGAGCGACAACGGTATACCAAAACCCACCAACACCTCACAAGCGCCCAAGATTCGATCCATCGCCTCAAATATGCCATGCGCAATGCCAAGCCTGTTCGAAATGAAAAACAATATGGACAAGTGGCACCCGCTGCTTCCCTGATGGCATTCCACACGCTTAATGTTCAAGGCCGCATCACCAATGTCCAAGGAAAACCTGTTCGACAAGCCAACGTACAAGTACTTGGCGCTACAGTAAAAAGCGATAACAAGGGCCGTTACGAACTGCATTTAGTATTGCCCCGACAATATTGGAACCAATCGCCCGAACTCCAAATTGAAAAAGAGTATTATCAAGCTGTTTCTCAACCACTAGATTTGGACAAAGACCAGATTGAGTGGAACCCCATTTTACAAGCAAAAAATTAAATTAAGAAGCCTCTAGGGGCTTTATAGTTCGTTTATAACTACTGTATGATCACCAAACCACGTTGTTTAGTGCTACTGGCACTCCTATATTGCGGCCTAACGGCTTGCAAAAAAAAGGCGGAAGCCGCCTACGAGAACGCCCTAGAAAAAGGAGTAGTTTTGGTAGAAAAAGATACGGTCGAAGTCGCTATCAACCAAGTGCTTTTATTTCCGTTTACCTTTGCCGATGGCGTGAATCCTATCCATTATGCTTGGGAATTACACGACCAAGACACCACTGAATTTCGCTTTTTGGGAGTGGAGGAATTTCACTTTGCTCCCCCTGATATGACGGGCGGCCCTGCTGCGGGCATTCTTCGTTTTGAACCACTGCAAGTAGGGACATACACCTTAGTATTCTACAATCCTTTTTACAACGACGATTATTACCAGAAAGAACAAGCGGCACAAAATCCGTATTTGGTCTGGAAAGCACTAAAGCAAGACTATGTACGCTACGACAGCTTGCAAGATTGGTCACGCCCTGATTTTGAACAACATTGGTTGGCACTACAGGAAGCAGAAGAGGAGTCAAAAGATAGCCTTTGGAATATAGTTTATAAGCAGACGTACGATTTAGATTCCCTCCCTGATTCTACCGCTCAACAAATCTTGTTGACTAAATGGGCAACGACTTACACGATTTACAACAGCAGTTCTGAGGTGTTGGCCCTGCTCGATAGTTTACTAGGCAAACAACAGCCGCGTTCTTATAGGTCTAATAGTTGGCATGATTTGCGCCAACGACAAGGGGAGGAGAAGCCCCCACTACACCCTAGCCTAAGCAACAAAGTCTACTATGTCCGAGTAACGCCTAAATAAGTTTTGTTATGAAAATCTTGTGCCTTTGGATACTTTACTGGAGTACTCTATACAGTACGGCTCTTGCACAGCCGCTAGAACTCTATCCTCCTGAAGAATTGCGGGCAGAATTGGATTATTTGCAGCAGCAACTCGAACAGAGGCAGCCCAACTGGCAAGTTTATCATCCCCAAGAAACATGGGAAAAGCGTTTAACAATAGTCAAAGAACAACTAACTCGTCCACTAACGCTGGTACAGTGGTACCAAAAACTCAATTACGTCTTAGAGGCGGCTCACGAAGGCCACCTAAATATTGGATCAGCAAGCGATGCCTTTTATACAGGTTTTGCAACGGGAGAATTCAAAGTTTTACCACTCATTGTACGGGGAATAGGAGAGCAGGTTTTTGTATGGACAAATTTGAGTAATAAACCCTTGCTGAGACGTGGGGACGAGCTGCTTAGTATCAATGGACGCTCTATTGCCAGTATTCGCCGACA
Source organism: uncultured Saprospiraceae bacterium (assembly GCA_963837355.1). Classification (GTDB taxonomy): domain Bacteria; phylum Bacteroidota; class Bacteroidia; order Chitinophagales; family Saprospiraceae; genus Aureispira. The sequence goes on from CAWIMY010000007.1 coordinate 1,042,704, forward strand.
GATTTTTGAACACACATTGGCCGATGGACACATTGAGAGTTCGAAGCAGGCTTTTTTTCAAGAGGAGTTTGCCGCTCGTTATTTTTGGTTTATAGAGGTACCTGATTCTTTTGTGATTACTTACCAGCCTTTCGGCCAATCGACTACAAAAACAATAACTATTGCTGCTCTGAGCCACTTAGATATGGCGCAGTGGATGGTACAACGCCAATTGCCCCGCCCCAGCCGCCCCCAAGGTCTAGAAGCACTCTACAGTTGCTCCTTCCACGACAAAACCGCGATGCTAACACTTCGCAACTTCAATAGCCGCGATTGGGAGGTCTACGACAAAACTCCTGCTATTTTTTATGAACAAGTATTCAAGCGCTTGCGCAAAAACAAAATACAGCATCTAATTATTGATGTGCGGGGCAACAAAGGAGGGAATAAGGATTTTGTAGATGCGCTCTTACCTTATTTGTGGCTGGAGCCGCGTCAAGGAACTTATCGCAGTTTATTGCGGACCAACGGTTACTTAGTTGAAAGTATTCTACCCAATCGAAATCCGCTCTACTTCAAAGGACAAATCTACGTCTTGACCGATGGACGAACTTATTCTACCGCCGCCTTATTAGCACAGTACGCCGTCCACTACGCTAATGCCATTAGCATTGGTGGAGAGACGGGCAGTCGCCTAGAAGGCTTTGCCGCTGGCGGACACTACAAAATCATCTTACCTTATTCCAAAATTAAGATAGAAATTCCCAATGCATGGGTGCGTAATAAGCTGTTGACACCGCCTAGTTTGGCGAATAGAGGATTATTACCCCATTATAAGGTTGAACCTAGTTTAAGGGATTTGCTGAATGAGCGCGATGTGGTTCTAGAAAAAGCTTGGGCATTAATCAACGCCGCGCAGGAACAAAAGTAGGCGCAAAAACAAAAACCTCTTTGGCAGGTTGGTACAAAAAGTAATAGGTGATCTGCTCGCGATGGTAGGGGCGTTGTACGGAAAAGCGCTTGCCCGAACGGCTATACAACTTCAAGCGCTTGCCCTGCAACACTAGATCAGCATACCCGTCTTCATTAGCATCTATCACCACGGGCAATAACTTGCCGCCCTGAAAAACGCTGCTATCTTCCTTCGCATCCACCGTCTGTGGTGTATTCTCAAATAAGACATTCAACACATCCAACAACTGGCCTTGCTGCACCACATACGCATGGTGTTGGCCTTCGCCCTCGCAGTTGTGTTCTACCGTCAAATAGACAGGCAACGAATCTATAGCATTGTCCAAAAATTGGGCGCTATGGACATAGTTTTGATAGAGCAATTGGCCTTTGTGATCAAAAATAAAATGCTGCTCTTGCAAAGGATGCGGACAGTCGGGCACGGTCTTACGGTTGCTAAACCGCAACCAAAAGACAGAATCGCGCGCGCCATAAAGCTGCTTGACTTGCCGCTCTAGCAAGTCGTGTTCTGAAGGAATGCCATAGTGTTGCTGCAAAGCCATCACAAAACTATCGCGTTGTAAATAATAACTGCTGTCCAATAGCGGCCGAAACCGATACTTTTCTATACCCGTCGCCTTTTGTTGAAAAAAGTTAACATCAGCATTGCCCTTTGTAGCCGATCCCGTAGTGGGCGGCTTGGTAGATTCAGGCGCTGCTGTTTCACAAGCACAGAGCAGACTCAAAAGGCTTATTATACTTATCCAATAGCACTTCATAGCGGTCAAACTTTAGTAAGTTGCTGCGCGACTCAGCTCATAGTCCTTGTATTCCAATACATTGAGGTATTGATTTTCATAATGACGAATGATAGGTGCCTGTTGTTGGCTCTGTGGCTGGTCCAGTAATCCCTGTGGTTCATAAACAGGTTGCAGATTAAATTTAGTATGGCGGTAATTCGCTTCTTCTTTCCACATATGCGCTTGAAAAGAGGTGCCATACCGTTGCAACATCCGCCCTGAATAAAGCATAATATCAAAGCCTTTGAGAGCAAATTCGCGGCTGCCAATACCATACAACGCCTTGTAATCGCGTCTAAAAGCATTGTTGCGTTCAAATCTAGGCGCAAAATATTCGCTGGTAAAATGCAGATTTAAGTACTCGTAGTACTCAAAATTGACACGGGTATAATAGCGCCATTGATCCATGCCTACCACGGCAATGCTGTAGCCTTTGTATTGCTCTACTTTGTCGACCATTTTTTGTATTTCCCGTAAGGAATTATAAACAAATGCTTCTGTAGTAGTGGGCATAACAATCACGTTCAAGCGATCCTTTTTCAACAAAGGACGAATGTCGTCTACGCTGATAGATACTCCCTTACGGATAAGCGTAGGCATTCTTGCGTTGAAATTATTTTCATAAATAGCATACTCTGCTTGTAATTGCTGCACATGGCTAGAGTCTTGCTCTAATGCCAACACTAAAAAATGATGTGGGTCAACTTCTTGACTGCGGTTGCGGTAGCGCTCTATGCCCTTGATTCTTTCCAACTGGTTGACGATGTACTTGCTGTGTACTTCAAACGAGGGATTGATTTGTAGGTAATAAGGATTGTTAGTGGTAATGTCAGAACGCGAATTGAGCGGAGAGACTAAAATCTTCTTATAGGTTTTGGCAAACTCTGCTACAATGGACAAATTACTAGAGGTCAATGGCCCCAAGATTAAATCGGCTTCTTGTAGGGCGCGCGTTTGGAGCAAGCGCTTGACAACATTGGTATCGCGCTCGGTATCGTACACTTCTACAAACAGGCTCACGCCTTCCTTTTTTAAGGTATCTAAGGCCATCATTACCCCTTCGTAAAATTCAATGGCTTTGATGGAATGCCCTGGAATTTCGCGGTTGGCAGCAGGAACAAATTTTTTGCTCATAAACGGCAATAGGATTACTACTCGATAGGCTAATTTAGTACGAATGGTCGTATCTAAATTGTTGGGCACCACCCATTTATTGGGGGTATAATCCAACACCGCAACGGTATCGGCCTTGATCGCGGTATTGCCAACGCGCTCAAAACAAACGACTAGACGAATATTTTCGGTCTGTTGTAAGGTATCGCACCAGCGGACTGTATCGGGTAGCGTGGCTACATCGGGTCGTTCTACTTTTGTAATGGGGACATACTTGTTGGAGCTAGAGTCCGCTTTACTATCACGTATAGTAATCGGATCTAATTTAGAGCCGTCCTTATCGTTAACTTTTGGCGTTTTTTTAAATAATTGGCAAGAGCCAACTGAAAGACCTACTATTAAAAGGAGGCCGTAGACCCGTACAGTAAAAGAAGTGTTCATTGATACAAGGCTATAAATTAGCGAATAAAGTCAACGAAAAAAAAGTAGTCGACTTCTAATGAATAAAGGTGTAAATAGCTCTAATTCAAAGCATTTAAGCATAATTTTAAAACTATTTCACAAATAAAATCTAAAGGTAGGGAAATTTAAACAAGCTTAGGAATGAACGACTTGGAAAATGTCATTGGGTCGAGTAAACGGTTGCTCTACGGAGGTACTGGTCAAGGGCAATAGGGCGTAAAGCAAGCCTACAAGGAGATACGATGAGCGATCACTACCTAGAAGAATTTCTAATAAAGGGTTGCATTGGAATTGTCTGCTCCTTCACACAATAAGTGACTAGGATATAACGTATAATAGGAACCAATCCTCCAAGAAGTAAATCCTCCAATAAGCCCTAATATGAATAATTTCCTCAGTGCCCTAATGATTACCCTTTTGACCGTCCTGTCTGCTTCTAGTCAGGTCAATTTTGAAAACATTTCTGTAGAGCAGGCCGTAGCGCGCGCAGAAAAAGAAGGGAAGAAGGTGTTTTTGTACATGCATGCCAATTGGAACGCACCTTGCAAACTAATGATGGCAGAGGTCTTCTCCGATAAGGAATTAGGCAAACGGATGGATAAAACATACATCGCTTTAAAAATAGAAGATCGTTCTTACAACCCGCCGCTACAGGACTATTTTAATCGCCTAGTAGAAATGCCGATGATATTTATTCTAGGAGAAAAAGGATTTGATCTTGGTCAAATCAAAGGATACCGTACCCTAAGTGCTTTAAACCAAGAGCTGGATAAGTATGAAGGAACCATGACCCATCCTATTACGGATGCCTTGGCAGAACTAGAAGCGCATCCTGCGGATCAAAAAATATGGAAAGAAAACTTGGGGAAATTAATAAAACCAGCTCGTGTCCACAACTACCGGTTATACCATGATTTCGAACTATATTGCAAAGAATACTATAAGCGATTTCCTGTTACAAGCGTAGAGGATGCGGTCGATTTAGCTATTTTTTCCCATGCGGCTCTTCCTATAGAACATCCTGTGGCGCAGTTTTATGTGAACGATTCTATAGATTTTGCTAGTGCGATGCACATGGAGTACAAGGTAATGGATTTCATAACGGCCGTTAGAGCAGCGAAAAGCAAAAAAGAAAAGGACGCTATGAGAACGCAATTCGAGGCGTATTACGATATTCGATATGATGCTGCCTATGGCGATGTAGCGTCTAAGGCTTTTTATGTAGAATACATCTTTGGCATAAAAGAAGAAATCTGGCTCCACCTCCAAAGAAGACTAACGATTACTGCTTCAAGTCTTTAATTACTAGGAGATCGGCTCCCAGAGTTTGGCAGGATTGAGCAAGCCCTTGGGATCAAACGTCTGCTTGATTTGTTGCATCAAGGCCAATTCTACCCGACTAAAAACCAAGGGTAAATAACTGCGCTGCGTCCAACCAATGCCATGCTCGCCCGAAATAGTTCCTCCCAACTCCGCCACCACCTCAAAAATTGCCCACATTGCGGGCGGCATATTCGCCGCCCAATCCGCGTCATTCTGTGCTTCGCGCATCAAGGTAACATGAATGTTGCCATCTCCTGCATGGCCATAATTGACGGCGGAGAGCTGATAGTGATCCGCAATTTGATGAATGCGCCCGAGCAATTGCGGCAAGGCTGCGCGAGGTACGACCGTATCCGCTTTCTTAACAGCCGTCGCATATTTTTTAACGGCGGGATTGAGGTTTCGGCGCAAAGTCCACAAGCGGTCTTTGGTGGGGGCATCTTCTGCAAACAACAGTTCTGAGCAGCCCAGCGGTTGTAGCACTGCGTCGATTTTTTCGCAATCTAAATACAGCGCTTCCAAGTGGTTGCCATCCACTTCGATCAACAATTGGGCGTGTACGGCTTCCGCCAAAGGCACCGCTTGCCCCACATACGCTGCGGCTAATTCCAGCGCTCGCCGCTCCATAAATTCCAAGGCCGAGGGCACTATGCCTGCTTTGAAAATAGCCGCTACGCTTTTGGTCGCGGCCTCCACACTTGGGAAAGAAGCTAACAACAGTAATTGGTAAGTTGGATAGGGAACAAGCCGCAATACAATTTTAGTAATAATGCCCAAGGTGCCTTCGCTACCCACCAACAACTGTGTCAAGTTGTAACCCGTCGAGTTTTTTAAGGTGTTTGCTCCTGTCCAAATGATCATCACCTGTCGGCAGCACCACTTCCAAATTTAAAACGTAATCTTTTACGACACCATACTTTACGGCGCGCAGCCCGCCCGCGTTGGTAGCGACATTGCCCCCTATACTACAGATGCCACGACTAGCAGGGTCTGGCGGATAGTACAAGCCTTTACTCTGGACAAGCGCTTGCAATTCTTGCGTAATGACACTGGGTTCTACCGTTACTTGCAAATTGTCCTCGTCCAGCTCCAGCACTTGGTTCAAGCGCTCCAAAGACAATACCAGTCCTCCATATACAGGTAATGCGCCCCCTGCCAATCCTGTCCCCGCTCCGCGTGGCGTTACGGGAATTTCCTCTTGGTAACACCAGCGCAGCACGGCGCTTATTTCTTGGGTATTGGCGGGTTGCACGACTACCGCAGGGAGGAAAGAAAGGTCTTCGGTGTGATCTCGACTGTACTGCTGGCGCTCGGCTAGGTTGGTGTGGACGTAGGCATGGCCTAGGAGAGTTTGGAGGTGGGCGATTTGTTGGGCAGAGAGTTGCTGGATCATACTAAATTATGTTGCTTTTGAAGAGGGCATAAGCGCTCTATTAGCCAATGTACTAAGAAAGTGCTATTCTCTTAAAGAGCCATAGACATTTGCCACACAAAAAAATTGGGTGATAACCTCTAGTAGGCTCAGCGTAAGCTATTTGTCTTTCTTAAACAACTTCAATAACAAAAAGCGATTATCCAAGAAATTCCTTCCTGAATAATCGCTTCAATAGTGTAAGAGCGGTAATTTATTCAAACATTAGCTGTGTTACCTCTTCAAATAGCGCTTCCTGCGATAGGCTTCCCGTCTCATTGCCAGCAGAATTGACCAATAAAATGTAAGTTCTATCTTTTTCTGGAAAATAGGCTGCCAGCGTACTAAAACCACTAATTCCACCTGTATGGCCAACGGCATACCCGTGAATGGTATTAAATTTTTCAAGGCCATAGCCATTTTCTGTTTGACCAAGGGCATCGTCAGGAGCGTATTGAGAGATAGGAAACCAGTTAGTCAGGGCATTCAAAGAAGCTGTAGAGATCAGGTGGCCCTTCATTAACGATTCGAAGAAAACAGCCAGATCGTAGGCGTTAATGGCAATGCCGCCATCCCCACCAATAGCCAGTTCGTCTTCGTATAAAGAGGCACTTTCAATATAACGATCCTTGCCATAAACATCTACATATCCCTTTACACAACCTGTTGGAATGGGGCGCTCCTCGCTGTAATAAGCCGAGGACAAGCTAAGAGGCGTAAAAACTTCTTGCTGGTAGACTTGTTCGAAGGTTTTCCCTGACAGTTTTTCTAAAATAATAGAGAGCAAGAGAAAATTGGTATTGGAATAAGAATAATCTGCTCCTAACGTATGGGTAGCGGGTTTTCCATAAACGTATTTTAAGACATCCTCCTTTTGCCATTTATTATCAATACGATTAATCTGATCGAGTTCAAATTGAAAGGTATAGTAATCAGCAATACCGCTAGTGTGCGCCAACAGGTGTTTGATCTTGGCTTCCTTGGCGTTGGCTACTTTATTAACTATAGATTCATCCAACCATTGTGCTATTGGATCTTCTAAGGACAACAAACCTTGGTCAATATAGCGGTAGACAGCTGCCGAAGTAAAGACTTTGCTGATACTGGCAATTAAAAAGGTATTGCAGACTTGTAGGGGAACTTGTGAAGCAATGTCCGCTTGACCATCTGCTCCCATCCACAGCCCGTCCTTGTCTTTTACCAAAAGAACGGCTCCTACAAGCCCATTTCTTCGATGTTTTTGCAACAGATTTTGATAGGCGTTGGCTTTGGGATGGGCGGCACTAGAATCTACTATGGGTAGCGAACAAGCGTAGGTGCTGTCAGAAAACTGTTCGTTTTTTTCACAGGACAACAACAGAAGAAAGGAGGAGCTAAGGAATAAAAAGAGTATTATAGAACTAGTTTTCATCGTTACTGATTTTTATGTGAATACCGATTTTTAAGAAAGAATGTATCATCACAGGGATGCCATTGGCAAAGGGTGTTTTGACAAACATAATTTGTTGAATAAATGGTTGGATTTTCTTGCTGCCCAAATAGATCAACCCAACGCCTCCGTTAACATAAAAGTGCGGTCGTCCGAATTGAAACACCTGCTCAAAATCGCCGTTTTCTACTTGCTGATACAACTCTCCAGGGTAAAAAGTGTGGGAGTATCCCAAGCCTACAGGAAACGTCAACCCTAGCTTCTGGGAGAATAATTTTTGCGTATATTGATACTCGCCTCCCATATAAATTCCCGTCTCTAATCTTCGGTGAAGGTACATCCCCAAGGTAGTATTGAAGTGCTGAATGTTATGGCGTGTCTCTTTGAGTAGTAAGCCCAATTTAAATTCTATACCAGGATGATAAGGAAGATAATTCGTAAAGGGTAATCCAATCGCTTCAGAGGTCGCCGCTATGGAGAAGCGGTCTAGTTGTTGGGCTTCGCCCTGTCTGACTGCTGTCAATAAAAGAAGCCCTAGCCATAGGAATTTTGTCATAGCCGTAATAGTTTTTTTTGTGATGAAAAAAATCAACGCTGCCGTTGAATTCAGAAAAGAAGTAAAAAAATGCAAAGGAAAAACCTTGTAGAACTATGCGCAAAGGCAGTAAATTTTGCGTCTATTTTAAGTGCTAGACGAGCCTTTAAGCCAAGAAGTACCCTACTCAAAAATTATTGAATAAGAGGGGTACCCCCTTTTTTTACGCTCAACAAGAGCCCAATGATAAGGAAAGAGAGGGAGGCGTAAGTCCTGAAAAGGGGGATGTAGCGCTATTAGGACTCCTGTTTTCTGAATTGGGACGGAGATGCCCCATTGTATTTCTTGAAGGTAGAGAAGAAGGCCGATTTAGAGCGGAAGCCCGCTTCCAACCCTATCGACAAAACATCAAAATTGTTGAACGATTCATCCAACAGCATGCGTTCGACCGCTCTTACTCGGTACTGGTTGACGAAGGCTGTAAAACTAGTAGCTGTATTTTCTTTGATTAATTGGGTGAGGTAACTGCCACTAATGTTGAGTTGGCTGGCTACCAACTCTCTACTCAAATCTGGATTTCTATAGACCGCTTCCTTTTCCATCAAAGCAACCAAGGCATCAAAATAACTACTTGCTATTTTGGTTTTTGGTTGATCGACTTCTAAGGACTCCTTGGTATGATCCAACTGTACTTTTATTAGTTGTCGGTTGTTCGCTAGATTGAATTGGAACAGGCCTGTATAAATCAACCAATAAATGAAACAGGAGACACTGCCCCACATCAAAGCAGTAAGCAAAAGATAGGAAGATGGCGTATCAAATAAGAGGTGTTCAAAAGCCAAAAAGAACCAACATAGCAAAAGGCTACTACAATACCACCACAATTTGATTAGCCATGGGTTGGGATTTTTTTTAAGTGCTACAAAGAAAATAAACAAGTGTAAGGGTAAGAATAAGGCAAAGGCAAATACATCTTCGAGCTGATAAAACAGCATTCTATGGTTGGTTAACCAAGGAATAGACAGGAGGTTAAAATCCAAGTCTAAGTCAATCAATAAATTAATAAGTAAAAAGATAGCAAAAGGAAGGCAGAGGAGAGGGAAGGAGAAGTTGATGTTAGAATAAGCTGTTGCTTTTATAAAAAACGCAAACAGAGGTAAATAGACCAAGAGTACCCAAGGAATATCGTCTCCTATAATATCAAAAAAGAGCAGCCAAAAAGGAGACAACTCCCTATAATAAACGCTCATCAAGGAGTCCAAACCAATGATAGAAAGTAAGAACAAAAAACGCGCAAAATGCTTGTTAACAGGATTGTTAAAAAGTTGGTTGGTAAGAATAAAAAAGCAGAATAACAAGCCTTGTACCAATCCCAAAACCCCTATGAATTTAACTATAATATCCATTCAGTATACTGGTTTTATAGATGTTAGTTCTACTAATCGCGCCCACCTCGGAGGCTTTTTCAAGCACAAACAAAGCCCCACAACAACAGTTGCAAGGCTTTATTTTATAAAGAGTACTCTAAATCGTATGTCTAATCAAAACGCGACTACATACGCTTCAACAGCAGCTTGCCAATTTCTGGATCGGCCATAATAGGCTTCAAGTGTTGAGAGCTGACCAAGTCTTGCGCCATAGAGAGGCGAATATCATTGGGAATAAAGTCGATTTTGATAAATTCTTTGATGTTTACCAACTGCTCTTTGTTGGGTTTGATGTTGTTGATGACCAAGTAGTTGACCAAGCGCGTACAAAGCGTCGCTAAAATGTCTACCCGAAGGGTTCCTTTCATCACAATGCCTTTCAAATGCTCCAACACATCTTTTTTGAAATTGGTCGTATTGACAATCTGTTCAGGCGTGACCAACTTACTTAAGTTATTGTTGATAAAAGCCATAAAAGACGCTACGGTGTTGGAATCTAAAGAAGAATCGGCGAGCATTTGGATCAAGCCCAATTCTTGGCTCAAATCTTCAATAGTAGAAATGGATTGGAAAAACTGTACTAATGTACGCGGAGTAGTGCGTTCGCCTGTGACCATCTCTGGGTAGGTGAGTACAAAGTTAATTCCACGTTGATCGACGTTGTTTTCCTCCGCCCATTTAGCCCATTCTTTAACGTCAAAATCCATAGTCACGTGCATCATCCGAGTGAGCATCGCGTCATCCATTGGCGTGACAGAATAGTCCCCGCCATCAGGGTTGGCCGTTAAGATGATTTGCCATTTTTTAGGCAATTTCCAACTGATGAGCTCATAGTTTTGCAACAACTGCATGATTCCGCGTAGGATGCGGTCATCGGCACGGTTCGCATCATCAATCAATAAAATACCTGGCCCTTCTTCTGTCGGCACCCAATCGGGCGCGACAAACGTAGTAGCACCGTCGATAATACGGGGCATCCCTACCAAGTCACCCATTTCTTCAAACTGAGCGGGGGCAATGTAGGCAAATTTGTAGCCTTTTTCTTGAGCTAAAGATTCTACCAATTGTGTTTTACCAATCCCGTGTTTGCCCCAAATACAAAGGGGCGACTTTTTCTTTCCTGCTTCCTCTGCTTTTTCGTTTGTATGGATGGCATGTTCCAATAGGCGTTGTACCTCACTCGCAGAAGTTTTGGTACCGTAATATAAATAGTTGTGTTTTGGTTTGTTGTTTTGACTCACTATGGTAGTTGTTTGTGACCACTTTAAAAAAAGGATGAACCTCGAATAAGATGCCGTGGATCAACGGATTAATGGCTGCTCCTTACGGGTTTATAGGCTAATAGCTGCTTCCTTTGTCAGAAGGCACTATGATAAGTACACAAAGTACAGAATTATTCTTAGTTAGCAAACTATAAAAAACAGCGAAATAAATGGCTAAAAATAATAATTATTTAGAAGGGAAGATTGTTTTCTTTTTAGGGGCTATTTCTTCCCAAAAATGGAAACACTTTTTGTCGTTTAGGAATTCCCTTGAAGAAGCATTTTTTACTGTGGGACTTTTGTGTACCTTAGCTTTGACGAAAAAGGTGTCGTTTTGACATCTATTCTTTGATTGTTCTACCCTTAAGAATATAATAAGCATGCATCAAATTTCCAGTGATTGGCTTTCTTTAGAAGTTGTAAGAGACCTTATTAAGACAGAAAAAAAAATTGCTTTATCAGAACAGAGCAAGAACAGCATCCAAGTCTGTTTTGATTTTCTGCATGAAAAACTAGCGCAAAGCGAACAACCTTACTACGGAATCAATACAGGCTTTGGCTCTCTTTGTGACATAAAAATTGACAATGAAAAACTAGAAGCGTTACAAGCTAATTTAGTGGTTTCGCACGCTTGTGGTTTAGGGGACGAAGTGCCCGCCGAAGTACTGCGGTTGATGTTGTTCTTAAAAATAAAAAGCTTGTCGTTAGGGCATTCTGCGGTTAGTCCAACCTTGGTAAGCCGTTTGCTCCACTTTTACAACAAAGAAATATGGCCAGTAGTTTATCAACAAGGCTCTTTGGGAGCATCGGGTGATTTAGCCCCATTAGCACATTTGAGCTTGCCGCTCCTCGGCAAAGGCTGGGTAAATTATCAAGGCAAACGCTACGCCGCCGCACAAATCCTAGCAGAACAGCAGCTAGAGCCCTTGCGTCTAAAAGCCAAGGAAGGCATTGCCATGCTTAACGGTACCCAATTCTCTACCGCCTACGGCGTTTGGTCTGTCCTAAAAGCACAGCGTTTATCACAATGGGCTGACCTAATCGCCGCCTTATCTATAGATGCTTATAGCTGTTTGCTATCGCCTTTCGACGAACGTATTCACGGCGTTCGAGCCCACGAAGGCCAAGTAGAAACGGCTGCCAATATTCGCCGCTTATTAGACGGCTCTACCATTGCGGTAACGCCCAAAGAAACCGTGCAAGATCCTTACGCTTTTCGCTGTGTACCACAAGTACATGGCGCGAGCAAAGATACCATTGCCCACACGGCCAAAGTTCTAGAGCGCGAAATCAACAGCGTTACCGATAATCCCAATATTTTTCCAGAGAGCGATGCGATTTTGTCAGGCGGCAATTTCCATGCACAACCCGTGGCTTTAGTGCTTGACTTTTTGGCCATTGCCTTGGCCGAATTAGGAAGTATTTCCGAGCGGCGCTTGTACCAATTGATTGGGGGAAAACGCGGTTTACCGCCTTTCCTAACCGCCTATTCGGGCTTGCATTCTGGATTAATGATTAGCCAGTATACTGCCGCGAGTATTGCCAGTCAGAACAAACAATTGTGTACGCCTGCTAGTGTGGATTCGATTGTATCTTGCAATGGGCAAGAAGACCATGTGAGTATGGCAGCCAATGCAGGCACCAAATTATACCATGTGGTCAACAATGTAGAGCGCCTTTTGGCCATTGAATTGGTCGCCGCTTCTCAAGCCTTGTCGTTCATTCCCCAGCGCACCTCGCCCTTGTTAGAAGGATTAGTCAAAGAATTTAGAAAAGCCGTCCCCATTTTAGAAGAAGACCGAGAATTGGGCGAAGATTTAAAAGCCGCCATCCATTTCGTGCAAAATTTAGATTTATCCCCCTATTATCCATCCCCACCACAGTAGAGACGTATTAAAATACGTCTCCCCCAACCAAAAAAAAAATTACAGTAGAGACGTATTAAAATACGTCTCCCCAACCAAAAAAATCAATCCCCATCATCCACATTATCAATATAAGTAATGCTGACACACAGCGCCGCAGGCAAATCCGTTTTAGTATACACCGTTTGGTTTTGCGCGGCGGCATAAGCCACCTTCACCCCATCCAAGTTAGTAGTAATGGCATCGTAAAGCGAGGCAGGAGCCAAGCCATTTAAAGCCGCTAAGGTAGCGTCGTACTGTTCTTCAATAACAAGCGCCAAGCTTGTCCCCCCTTTTTGAGCGTCTGCCGCTTCTAAATAATCATCCAAGCCAAGCTTGTTTTCAGAGTTAACCAAGCCCAGAAAAACAGCTTTTTGCGCTTCTACCGCCTTAATGACCAAGCTAAGCGATTGCCCGCTGTAAAAGGCTTCTACATTTTCGGGAAGCAAAGGAACATAGCCTGTTTTGGCACTGATGGGAGCACCCAAACGATTGTTCTTAATCAATTCATAGTTTTGATTCCACTGGTTGATCAAATTGCTCATGGGCGTACCATTGGCGACACCTTCCTCCGTGGTAAACGTAGCGAGATAATTACCGCCATCCACTTTCCACGCTTCATAAACCGTTTGTATTTTTTGGCGCAACAAGGCCGCCACATCGCGTAAATATTGTTGGCGATTAGCAGCTTGGGCATCAGTAGTAAACAGCTCAATGATCTCCGCCATTGTTTTATTTTCTCCGTATAATAAATAGTCCAGTGTAGGAAAACCGCGTGCATAGGAATAAGCAGGCGTATTTAAATCATAAGAACCAGTCGTCAAGCCTTCTCCAATACGGATAATATTAGCAGGAAAATTATTACAATAATCTCGCAAGGCTTCGTCCTCGGCAGGGCCAAATTCGAAAATAGCCGCCGTCTGCCAAGTGCCCCAAGCGCTTTGCAAGCGGTTGCGCAACAATACTAAATTCGCCGCAGTAGGAGCTGCCAAAAAACTATTGCTCGCTGCTTCCAGAGCCATCGTTTCCGTAGCCAAAGCCGAATAGCTCGGCACAATAATACCTTCACCAATATTAGTTAACAAAGCCAATTGATCAAAGTCACTGGCACAGCTGTTGTCCTCAGGACGTTGGCAAGCCATTCCCCAAAATAGGACAAGCAGTAAGATAGAAGTCTGTATACGTGTCATAAGTCATTAAAGTATAAGAACCCAACAAGAGAAAACCTGATTTGAAAGGCGCTGTCTTGTTGGGCCGTTAGAGAGTTAATTTGTGGTTATAGAAACCAATTACAGTTGATCTTTAACCGCTGCCAAGTCGGTGTAATAACCTACTAAACTGGTTTTAGCCGCTTCAATTTTGGCATCGGTTACATTGTAATTATTAGCTTGTAGGGCATCCGAACTACCAAAGAGTTCTTCCAGAATAGCGGCAACATTCGCTACCGTAATAGCACCAGTGCCAGCCCCATATTCTAAAGACCGAATAAACCCATAAACCTCTGACAAACCGTGGTAGGCTGCCGCAGGGTCGCTGCTCAAGTTGGCTTTAGCATTGTTGAGGTAGTAAATAGCTGTTGCTGCTACAATGAGCTCCCAGTTTTTGCGTAATACTACAATTTGCTCATCGCGGGTAGATAAATCACCAGCAGAAATCGCCGCGCGGCCTTTCAAAAAGGCATCCATCATTTTTTTATTCAAGGGATAAACTCCTTCGTGAACATGGCAATACTTACCCCAAAAAACAAGATCCGTTGTATTAGTTGGGAAGTCTTTAGGGACACCGAAGTAGCCAAACGCCTCATCCCAGTGGTGTTCCATGGCCGTTCCTTGGCCGTCATTGACCAACTCGTTATCAACGTCCATTTTACCAGCGCCTAAGTAAACCGCCGTCGCTTGGTAGTAAAAACAAGCACCCATCAATTCTTTTTCTATAATTTGTGCCCATTCCATACCATTCGCATTAAGCAAATAACTTTTGTCTCCCGCATTGTTGGTGGCAATACCTGCCTGTCCATTGGTAGCAGTAAACGAAGTAAACTGGCTGGTTGCCGCAGCGGCATCTAGATACGTATCAAAACGCGTTTGTGCATTTGCCAAAGTTTTGTCTTTCAATTGCTTTTCAGAGGCATTGAGTGCCGCAGTAGAAAAGTAGTCGCCGTTATTTTCGGCGTACATATCTTTGAGTTTGGCCGCATCAAGCGCTCCCGCATTGGGTGTATGAGCCGTTTTGATGTAGGCAGTAATTTCTGCCATTTTGTCCAAACGATCTTGTTGTCCCGTATAACTGACATTATCAAAATTATAAGTACTAGGAACGTCATAAGAAAGGTCATCTTTCTTAGTATCACAAGACGAAAAAAGAACAGCAGCGCTTACCACTGCTAATAAGATAGAAGATTTCATAAGGATTGATTATTTGAAAGTTAAAGTAAAGCTCAGCTCAGGTGATTGAAAGGAGCAAAGCGATGCCCCAAAGCTAAAGCTTATTTAAATTTAATCCAAATAAAAAGAAGGAAAGAACGGTGATTTATTAGCCGCTTTAAGTAGTGCTAATTGGTTTCCAGTGTTGTACAAAGTCTTCGAGCGAATCACATTCTTGAGCAACAAGCTCAAAACGGTCAAAAAAGTACTTATTTTTGTCGTGAATAGACGTCGCATTTTTAGCGAAAAGTACCCGCCACCCAATGAACAAAACGACAATGCCTCCCCAAATCATCCAGAGCGCTATAAAACTGTCCCAATGGTCGGCCATCACCGAGAAAGAAGAGCTAACCAAAATGATAAAACTAAGGGCACCAAAGAACACCCAGCTAGACTTTCGGCTTTGGGCATAATGCTCCGAAAGGTCTTTTCCTACAATCTGGTCTTTGATTTTGGTATAATTAATGGGGTTGCGCTTGTAGGTAAGGAACAAGCGTTCGGTATCGTGTTGGGAAAAAGAAGTCAGAATTTGCATAAATATGTGTTTAACCCTACGCGTTGAGTGTTACTATTGTATTCCAAAAATGGAAAGACAGCGATAATTTAAAGCTGCAATATACTTGCCAAACCTAGTAGAAAAGTGTTGTAATAAACAATAAAATGACCTATTAGAAACGTTGTAAATTAGGGTCTTTTTTAAAGTCTCCCTCTCACGAGCTAAAGCGCAATAAGCATGAATGGTTGTAGGTGTATCCTCTTGTGGATAACAGTAATACTAAGCAGTTGGAACAGTAGTTCGGCACAAGATTTTGAAGTCTTGGCAGGTCCGATTTATGGACACTACACCGATAGCAGCCGCCAATTTTGGATAGCCGTTGCGCCACACCAAGAGGACTTACCTTATGGCGAGTGGATCAGCTCGCTCAATGCCGATCTCTACGACTATTTTGAGGTGCATGAGGCGTTACAAGTACAACGAGTGACCCGCAGCAATTTGGTACTAGGCCGCTATGTGCTTATCCAAGGTACAGTAGAATGCCAAGCTGCTCCTCAAAAAAACAACAATCTGACTTTTTTGTTGGGCTCTTGCGCTTTTCCGTATCCATTTTTATTTTGGAAGGCTGGCGATCGCGAGTTGATCTTTGATGCGATGACGGAGCAGGAGAAGGATTTTATGATTTGGATGGGAGATAATGTGTATTATCTCAATGGTGAATGGCGCAGCAACCAACGCATGCACCAAAAAAATCTACAAATGCGCTTCAATACGCGCTTAGAAAAGTTCCTGAAAAGTTGCCCGCAATATGCTATTTGGGACGATCATGATTTTGGAGGAAACAATGCCCGCAGCAACCATCGTTATAAATACCAAGCACTAGACATTTTTAAACAATATTGGAACAACCCTTACACAGGTCTAGATACCACACCTGGTGTTTTTTGCCATTTCAGCCAGCAAGACGCTGACTTTTTTCTGCTCGACGCGCGCTTTCATGCGCGCGATAGCACCATGCTGGGCTTGTCGCAAACCGAGTGGCTGTTCGAGCGCCTCAAAGCCTCTACGGCGAATTTCAAATTTGTTGTTTCAGGGACGCAAATACTGCCCGATAATCCGTCAGGGGAAGATATGGGAGATTTTGGCAACGACCGAGAGAAATTACTAGCGTTTCTAGCTGAGGAAAAAATAAACGGCGTTATTTTTCTAAGTGGCGACCGCCATTATGGGGAATTAATGCGCCTCGATCGGGAGACTGCTTACCCGCTTTATGAGATGACCAGCTCCCCTTTGACCTCGCTAGTTAATCCAGGGTATACCCGCAACAACCCCTTGCGACAGCCTGAAACCTTGGCCGTTGTGGCAAATTTTGGCAAGGTAGAATTGATGGGAGCAGGGAAAAGCCGTTTTTGTCGTTTATCTCTTTTTAATAAAGGCGGGCAATTGTTGTGGCAAAAAGACATCGCCTTGTCGGAGTTGCAATAGCGGTCCTTGTTATAAACATACAGATCAATTGAGCCGCGTTATAAAAAATGGAGAGATGCAACGACAGGAAATCAAAAACACCTCGTGTTATTTACAACGTAAACAACCATATAATAAATCGATTGACCACTTACTTTGCAACGCTGTTTGCTTCCTCAAAAAAAAGGAACTTCCTTAGTTATTATGACAAAAAAAGTACTAAATTACCGTTACTACTAGAGGGGCTCTAACTCCACTAGAAGGATAGGAAAGCAGCAACTTTAGCGGTTATTTTCTGTTTTCCCTTTGAATGAGAACACAACTGCTTAACGCCAACATAAGAATAAGCTAACCAATTATGAAAGAAGATAAAGATGCTATAGGGGGTAATTATAAATACAACCACCTGAAAGTATTTGGCTCCGTAGAAAATTTTTATAAAGATGCCAAAACTTACCGCCGCGTTTTTGATACCTCTGAATGCCGTTATATTTACGGCGAATTATCCTTTTACAATAAACTTTTTGACGAGCGCGATTGGGACTGTCGTTCTAGAATGGTCTGTATCAACGTCGATACAGGCGAGCAGATCTGCGACATGAAAAAAGAATTGAGCGTCAAAGCGACTCAAAATATTGTTAAGGTGCAAGAAGGGTGGGGAACCCCCTCGCCTGGATGGTGGAAAAAAGGAAAGTACAAGTGGGATGCTTATTTGAACGATGAATACCTTGGCACTGCTTATTTTTATGTGACCAATGAAGGAACGGTCAGCGCGGGAGCAAATCCTTACATCTCTATTCAAAACATTCGCTTGTTTGAGAGCTCTATTGATGGTATTCCTGTCAAAGATCGCCAATATTTACACACCTTCAACAAAGCCACGACACGCTATGTCAATGCAGA
The DNA here is from genome assembly GCA_963837355.1 of uncultured Saprospiraceae bacterium. Lineage (GTDB taxonomy): Bacteria > Bacteroidota > Bacteroidia > Chitinophagales > Saprospiraceae > Aureispira. Next base: position 1,060,586 of record CAWIMY010000007.1, read on the forward strand.
GGTGACCGTAGAAATTATTAGCAAGACGCGACCGCTACCACTCAATTTTAAATTCAATTTCTATAACGATGCGGGGCAGCACAAGGCATACATGGAATATTTTAAGGAAATTGACCACGATCGCCCCACCTTTACATTTGATACGGGCTATGGATCAAATAAGGGCAACTATTGGTATGAGGATAATTATACCTTGGAAGTCTTGTTTATGAACGAATTGATTGCTGTAGTGCCGTTTACGGTGGCGCAAGAGGAAGAGCAAGCCAATGGCGAATTGTCCTTCGACGTTTTTAATAAAATTGACCGCAGCAATAGCAGCGACAATGTTTTAAAAGAAGAACAAAAACCCACCTTTGAGGAAGCGACCAAAGAGCTTAATGGCTTGATTGGTTTAGATGCCGTCAAAAAACAAATTGATGAATTTGCTACCTACCTCAAATTCTTAAAAATAAGAGAAGAAAAAGGCTTTGAAGAAGAGAACAACTTCAACCTACACACGGCTTTCTTGGGTAATCCAGGGACAGGAAAAACAACCGTAGCAAAAATGCTCGGCAAAATTTACTACAGCCTAGACCTATTGTCCAAAGGACATGTCTACGAAGTAGGCCGCGTGGATTTGGTCGGCGAATATATCGGGCAAACGGCTCCAAAAGTGAAAAAAGCCATTGAAAAAGCACGAGGCGGAATTTTATTTGTGGACGAGGCCTATGCTTTGTCGGATAGAGGGGATGATGGCAAAGACTTTGGCCGCGAGGTCATTGAGGTGTTGCTCAAAGAAATGTCCGATGGCCCAGGGGACTTAGCCGTAGTTTTTGCGGGTTACCCCAAAGAGATGAAAGCGTTCTTGAGCTCCAATCCAGGGATGTCTTCGCGGGTCTCCAACCACGTTCATTTCTCTGATTATGTGCCCGACGAGTTGATGCAAATTGCCGATTATGCCGCAGATAACCGCGCTGTAAAAATCAGCGAGCCCGCCAAGGAGTTGTTACACAAAAAAGTAATCGAAACTTACCGCAACCGCGATCAGCATTTTGGCAACGCCCGTTATATTAATGGCATCATTGAAGAATGCAAGCAAAATATGGCTTTGCGCCTCATGCGCGCCGAGGATTTTGATAATCTAGAAAACGAAGCGCTGTCTACTATAGAATTAGAAGATGTCGAAAAAGCCTTTGGAATCACCAACAGCAAAGACGTACACATTCCTGTGGATGAAGCCGCGCTCAACGAAGCCCTTAAAGAGCTACACGAGATGATTGGCCTCCAAGAGGTGAAACGCGATGTGGATGAAATGGCAAAATTAGTGCGCTATTATACAGAAATTGGGCGCGACGTTAAAAAAGCCTTCTCTATGCACACCGTGTTTACGGGCAATCCAGGGACGGGAAAAACGACGGTTGCACGAATTCTAGTGAAGATTTACAAAGCCTTGGGCATTTTGGAGCGGGGGCATCTAGTAGAATGCGACCGCAAAGATTTGGTGGCAGGGTATACAGGACAAACCGCCGTCAAAACTTCCTTGGTGATCGATCAAGCGATTGGGGGGGGCTTATTTATAGACGAAGCCTATTCTTTGACACAAGGGGGGCAGGGCGATTTTGGTCGTGAGGCCATCGAAACCTTACTCAAACGGATGGAAGACCAGCGCGGTGATTTTATTGTTATTGCAGCGGGTTACCCCAAAGAAATGCGCCGCTTTTTGGAGACCAACCCAGGCTTAATGTCGCGCTTTGACCGTACCTTAAAATTCCCTGATTACTCGGCCGATGAGTTGATGGAAATCGCGCGCTTGATGTTCGAAAAGGAAAATTTATACCTAGACGACGAAGCCGTGGCTTATCTCCAGCGCTATATCGAGGATATGCTGACGCACAAACACCAGTACTTTGGCAATGCACGCTCTATGCGCAAAGTGGTGAAAGAAATTGCTCGTCGCCAGAATCTACGCCTAGCCGAATTGTCCTCCGACGAACGCACCTCGGCGATGGTACGCACTGTTACGTTGGCCGACTTTGAAGATTTTAAATTATTAGAACACAAAGACGACAAGCAACGCAAGGGCATCGGCTTCCGCTAAACGATAAGTTAGACTATATTATATCAACGCACTAGGAGCAATCTTGGTGCGTTTTTTTGTGATAAAAAGGATCAAAGAGATAGATTATGGTTGTACTTATATCTACCTAATAGCGAGCGATTATTGGGTTCTTGGTTGTTTTTTTGGCACCACGAACTACAAGCGCAGCGCTCACGCAGTAAGTAGCAGCGCAGCTAATGCAAAAAAGAACACTCAACACATTTACTAATTACACAATATTTAAGTAAGAGCAACATTTGGCTCACGTTATAATAGGCTTCATGGCTAATGGTATGGTAGAGGTCGTCAAAAAAACGCTGTGAGGTATTTAGTGTTCTACACAAAGCTATTTGTAAGGAAGTCTAGTACATAGCTTTTTGTCAAGCAAGGAACTTTTAGTATCATTGTGGTGTAGAATAGTTTTTAATTAACCAAACAAGCCACTCACACGAGTCAACAAAAATGGAAACAAAAAAGAGGATCTTATCCGCCATTCAACCCACAGGCAATATGCATTTCGGTAACTACTTTGGCGCCGTCAAAAACTGGGTACAGTTGCAAGCATCTTACGAGTGTGTGTATGGTGTGGTCGATTATCATGCAATGACAATGCCTTACGATCCTAAAAAATTACGTCAGAATACTTGGGACTTGATTTTTAACCTTTTGGCCGTTGGGGTAGAAGTAGATAACTTGTTTATACAATCTTTGGTGCCCGAACACACCGAACTGGGCTGGATTTTCAACTGTTTTTGCTCGTATGGCCGTTTAAGTCGAATGACGCAATTCAAAGACAAGAGCCAGCAATCCAAGGATAAAACAGGAGACGATTATATTTCAGCAGGGTTGTTTGATTATCCTGTCCTGCAAGCGGCCGATATCTTGATTTATAAAGCCGACTTAGTGCCTGTAGGAAAAGACCAAGATCAACACTTGGAATTGGCCAGAGAAATTGGAGAGCGTTTTAATACACAAGTAGGAAAAGAGTACTTTGAATTGCCCAAGACACTGCACACGGAGATTCCAAAAGTAATGTCTACCGCAGATCCAACCCGTAAAATGAGCAAAAGCGCAGGCTCCAAACACTACATTTCAGTTTTTGAAGAGGACGCCCGTATTCGTAAACAAATTCGCTCGGCAGTCACCGACACAGGCGACACGCCTTTAGGTGAAATGAGCGCGGGCATCGAAAACTTGTTCAGCTTGCTCAAAGCAGCCGAAAGAATGGAAGCACACAACAGCCTATTAGAAGATTACAACAATGGCAGCCTCAAATATTCTGATTTGAAGGAAGCAGTAGCAGAAGGTCTGATAGACTTAAGCAGCGAGTTTAGAGATAAACGAGCAGATATTTTGAGCCGTAAGAAGGAAATTAAAGGGCAAATCAAAGCTTCTTCTGCTACTATTCGCAAACGCGCCCAACAAACGGTCAAAGAAGTAAAAGAATTAGCAGGGCTTAGTAACGTGAAATACTAGCCAAGAAACATAGAAAGATTAGAAAAAGGGTCTGTGATGCTACTTATTGGTAGAGTCACAGACTTTTTTTGTTAGAGTAGGCTTTTTTTTGGCAGAAAGTACCAGTTTTAGAGCGCATGAACGAAAAAAGAATTTTGTTAGAAACAATAGGCGTTATTACGAATGAGGTTGTATAGTAATAAAAAGAGGGCTTTTTACATCAACCGAGCTTGCGAGTTCACAAAGTAATCAAGACTCGCGAAGCGATCTGATCTATTTGATACTGTGTATCGAATAATCAGCTTCAGCTCATCCCGATTTTATTGGGATGGGGTTAATTTTTAACACTCGCAAAGCGATCTAGTTAGTTTGTACGGTGTACAGACTCGCTAGCCTAGTGAGGGGAAAAGATACTTTTTTTACCGCAACTCAAAGCACAGCGTTCACGAGCAAAGCGAGCTAAACCTATTCGTAATAAGGTCGAATAGGCATCTCCTGTGAAGGATTAAAGCAAGATCGCCGTCTATAGGTTTAGATAGAGTTACATTTAGCTCCTCTTTAAGGCATTCATTAATCAAGACATTACAACAAGAACTCGCCACTTCCTAACTCGACGATTACTCTTAGGAAATGACCTAATAACGAACAGCGCATGGATTGCTAAATCTATGCGCTGTTTTTTGTACTACTATATATAGTAGTAGGAAATTTTACAGCGTTACAAAGACAACTTCTACTCGATTGTTTTTACTGGCGGCTTTTGGGCTATCGTTTAATGCTATAGGGTTGCGACTACCTTGTCCCACAATCGTGAGTTGGTTGGTAGGCACCTTTTGTTCTTTTAAGTATTGTTGAATCGAACTGGCTCTGGCTTCCGATAAACTTAAACTCTCCGCAGGTGGCAAACTATTATCTGTATAAACGATTAATTCAGCTTTTAAGTCGGGCATCATTTTTAGCTGTTGAATTAGAATGGCTAAATCTTCTAGGAGAGGAGCAGGCAAGGCAGCAGACTTTTCTTCAAAATTGGTAGAAGAAAGACGAAAGCGGGTATTCTTTTGGACGTTGTCGGCGGTATAAAGAGGTAGTTCTATTTCGTCAAATAAGCGGACAGAAATACCATCCATAAATAAGTACGTGCATTCTTTTTCTGTTCTTTCTTCGAATAGGCCTTCGTTGTTTCCTTTGAAATTTCCAATCGCTAAATACTGTTCGCCGCCTTTGGCTGTATACAAGGTAAAAACCTCTTGCCAATCGTATTGGCTAGTAATAGTAGTTTGAGTATTGTTTTGTAGTGTCAAACTAGGTAAGTCAACGATGCCACGTTCTGCTTCTGCCACAAGGGGTTGTTCCGTAAGAGCAATACCCACCTCTTTAATGGGCAATTGACAAAATTGAATGGGTAAGCGCACATACATAGACACTATATATTGTTGTCCCGCTTCCAAAGGAGCAGACAACCGCCCCTGCTGGCATTCGGCATTGGTGTCGAATTTCTGAATGCTGTACACATCCCCATAGCTAGCCGTAGGTAGTTTCATTCCAATAATAAACGATTTGGAATCTTTAGAGAGGGGACATTTGGTATTAATAAAACTAGGACGACCTCTAATAGGCCACCAATCTTGGATAGAATCAATGCGTTCTGTTGTTCCATCACAAACTGCCCCTATTTCAAAAGAAGGGTTGACTACTAAGTTTTGGGCTTTCGCCAAAAACGCACCGCACAAAAAGGCAAAATAAATGACAAGTCTCATACTAAAATCAAATCCTAAGGGTAAAATTATCTAAAAAAGCAAGGCACGTACCAATAACTACTACTAAGTAGCAGGCAATAAGCATTGTTTAGATAGTTTTGGTGAAATAATGGGATAGATAACTAGGGATAATAGCCGTGCTACTACATAGAGTATAGCGCCACAACAAGGGTATATATTGTGCAAAGAGAAGAGAGTTTTCAAAAGAATAGGCCCCTCAATAGCCCTAGCGATAGTTTAAACGCATCTGTGGCAAAAAACTTCAAAAAAGTAAGCCAAAAAAAATGGAAAAACTTGCGAGAGTAGAAAAGACGTTGTACATTTGCAACCGCTTCGGCAGAGAGGCGATGGGTAATAAACGACAAAAGAGGGCAGACAAAAGTTTGAAAAAAGTTCAACAATTTTCGATTAAAGTTTGCAGGATTCAAAAAGTTGTTTTACCTTTGCAATCGCTTCTATAAAGAACAACTCATTTGAGGGGTCTGTAGAAAAAGCAGGAGCTGCAAAAAAGTCTAAGTTTAAAGGATTAGACGGCTAGATGAAGTGGAGGTTAAAAGATCTTTAATAAAAGATAAAATAAAGTTCCATAAAGTTTGGCAGTTTAAAAATTAAGTTAGATATTTGCAATCGCTTCGCTGGTAAACAGGGAGGCATATTAAAACACTGACAAAAAAGTTTTTTAAAGAAAGTTTAAGAAACGTTTGGTGCTTTAAAAATTAAGTTAGATATTTGCAACCGCTTAGCCGCACAGTAATCGAAAGATGTTGTGTTTAGGTGGTAAGAGATAAGCTTTTAAGGAAGCACAAATCTAGATCATGAAGTTGACTAGAAGGTTTTGAGAGACAGACCAAGAGAAAGATATTTGAAACGGCAGGATAATTAGAATAGGTAAGCTACTAGAGTAAGATCTAGTAGAAAACAGCAAGCGTAGAAGAGAAGAGGAACACGAGGATGTGAGAGCGACAAAGAGCGAGTTATTTGGTTGCAAGACCAAATCAACCGTCAATAGGTAGTTAGATCTACCAAAATAAGTACAATAGTATGGAGAGTTTGATCCTGGCTCAGGATGAACGCTAGCGGCAGGCTTAATACATGCAAGTCGAACGGCAGCATTCACTTCGGTGAGATGGCGAGTGGCGCACGGGTGAGTAACGCGTACAAAATCTACCTTCAACTGGGGGAAAGTCGCTGGAAACGGCGAATAATCCCGCATAAGACTACAGTGTCGCATGGCACAGGAGTAAAAGGAGCGATCCGGTAGAAGATGATTGTGCGTCCCATTAGCTAGATGGTAAGGTAACGGCTTACCATGGCGACGATGGGTAGGGGGCGTGAGAGCGTGAACCCCCACACGGGTACTGAGACACGGACCCGACTCCTACGGGAGGCAGCAGTAAGGAATATTGGACAATGGACGAAAGTCTGATCCAGCCATGCCGCGTGTGTGATGAAGGCCCTTCGGGTTGTAAAGCACTTTTATCTGGGAAGAATGATTGGGATTTATCCTGAGAGAGACGGTACCAGAAGAATAAGCACCGGCTAACTCCGTGCCAGCAGCCGCGGTAATACGGAGGGTGCAAGCGTTATCCGGAATCACTGGGTTTAAAGGGTACGTAGGCGGCTTTATAAGTCAGATGTTAAAGACTAGGGCTAAACCCTGGTAAGCATTTGAAACTGTAAGGCTTGAATCTGTTCGAGGTGCATGGAATGCTTCATGTAGCGGTGAAATGCATAGATATGAAGTAGAACACCAATTGCGAAGGCAGTGCACTAGGGCAGTATTGACGCTGAGGTACGAAAGCGTGGGTAGCGAACAGGATTAGATACCCTGGTAGTCCACGCCCTAAACGATGCTAACTGGTTATTTGCCAACTGCGGCAAGTAACTGAGGGAAACCATTAAGTTAGCCACCTGGGGAGTACGTTCGCAAGAATGAAACTCAAAGGAATTGACGGGGGTCCGCACAAGCGGTGGAGCATGTGGTTTAATTCGATGATACGCGAGGAACCTTACCTGGGCTCGAACGCTATTTGACAGGACTTGAAAGGGTTTTTCTCTTCGGAGCAGATAGTGAGGTGCTGCATGGTTGTCGTCAGCTCGTGCCGTGAGGTGTTGGGTTAAGTCCCGCAACGAGCGCAACCCCTATCCTTAGTTGCCAACGCGTAATGGCGGGGACTCTAGGGAGACTGCCTCCGTAAGGAGTGAGGAAGGAAGGGACGACGTCAAATCATCATGGCCTTTATGCCCAGGGCTACACACGTGCTACAATGGCAGGTACAGAGGGGAGCGATACGGTGACGTGGAGCGAATCTCAGAAAGCCTGTCCCAGTTCGGATTGAAGTCTGCAACTCGACTTCATGAAGTTGGAATCGCTAGTAATCGCGCATCAGCCATGGCGCGGTGAATACGTTCCCGGACCTTGTACACACCGCCCGTCAAGCCATGGGAGTCGGGGGTGCCTGAAGATGGTGACCTTATAAGGAGCTATCTAGGGTAAAACTGGTAACTAGGGCTAAGTCGTAACAAGGTAGCCGTACCGGAAGGTGCGGCTGGAATACCTCCTTTAAAGAGCGCTAGACCGAATCGTGTGACACGACTCAACTAGGCTTGTTGTTTATCTATCTAATTATCCTGCTTTTTTCTTTTATGATGTGTTATAGAAGGAGAGCAACAAAGAAGAAGTAATCTATACTGTATAGAGGCAGACGGAAAGACGTTCAAGTCGTTAAATAGATACCAAGAGTAGTTCATAAGAGGACTACAAAGAACAAGTTAATTGACATACTGGAGAATAAACAAAAGCAAATAGATAAAGATTAGAGTGCGCTTTTCACTACCATATCGGGTGGTGAAGAGAAAGCAGACTTTGTTTAGGAATAAACAAGGTAGAATAATTTGGTTAGGTCTTCTTTTAGGAGGAGATTTGATTGAAGCTTTATTATGTAAGAAAGCGAATAAGAGCGTATGGGGAATGCCTAGGCTCTCAGAGAAGACGAAGGACGTGATAAGCTGCGAAAAGCTACGATGAGGTGCAAATAACCGTTATAGTCGTAGATGTCCGAATGAGGCAACTCATCTAGATGAAGTCTAGATACTCGAAAGAGATAAAACCCAGGGAACTGAAACATCTAAGTACCTGGAGGAGGAGAAAATAAGAAAATGATTCCGTAAGTAGTGGCGAGCGAACGCGGAAGAGCCCAAACCCTATTGAGTAATTGATAGGGGGTTGAAGGACTATATAAGCTAATTGATAGGGAAAAAGAACTGGATGGGAAGCCAGGCCAAAGAGGGTGATAGCCCCGTAATTGTATCGATTCAATAGTGATAGTATCCTGAGTAGCACGAAACCAGAGGAATTTTGTGTGAATCTGCCAGTACCATCTGGTAAGGCTAAATACTCCTGAGAGACCGATAGCGCACAAGTACCGTGAGGGAAAGGTGAAAAGAACTGCTAGGAGCAGAGTGAAAAGAACCTGAAACCATACGCTTACAAGCGGTCGGAGTTTCGCTTTGGCGGAATGACGGCGTGCCTTTTGCATAATGAGCCTACGAGTTACACTTCACTAGCGAGGTTAAGGTATAGAGTACCGCAGCCGCAGGGAAACCGAGTCTGAATAGGGCGAGATAGTTAGTGGAGGTAGACGCGAAACCAGGTGATCTACCCATGAGCAGGTTGAAGTTGTAGTAACATACAATGGAGGACCGCACCAATATACGTTGAAAAGTGTTTGGATGACTTGTGGGTAGGGGTGAAAGGCCAATCAAACCTGGAGATAGCTCGTACTCCCCGAAATGCATTTAGGTGCAGCGTTGGAGTTAATTTGTGCTGGAGGTAGAGCTACCGATAGGGCTAGGGGGAGTCAAATCCTACCAACCCCTGACGAACTCCGAATGCCAGTACAAAGAACCAGCAGTGAGGCTATGGGTGCTAAGGTCCATAGCCAAGAGGGAAACAACCCAGACCACCAGCTAAGGTCCCCAAATGTGTATTAAGTTGAATGAACGAGGTGGAGTTGCTATGACAGCTAGGATGTTGGCTTGGAAGCAGCCATTCATTTAAAGAGTGCGTAACAGCTCACTAGTCGAGTGACTCTGCGCGGAAAATACGCGGGCATCAAATACACTACCGAAGCTGTGGATCGAGAGATGGTAGGGGAGCATTCTAAGGGCGGAGAAGGTGTGCTGTGAGGCATGCTGGAGCGCTTAGAAAAGAAAATGTAGGCATGAGTAACGATAAAACAGGTGAAAGTCCTGTTCACCGAAAGACTAAGGATTCCAATTCTATGCAAAACAGAGTTGGGTTAGTCGGGACCTAAGGTAAACCCGAGAGGGGGCATCGATGGCAAACTGGTTAATATTCCAGTACTTGCTATAGTTGTGAAGCAGGGACGGAGAAGGCGGTTGGCTGCGAGCTGATGGAATAGCTCGTTAAAGAGAGGACGTAGGCTGTGTAGTGAAGTACGCACGGTGCAGGAATCTCGATAGTACTAGAAGCTCTATGGAGTAGATAGATAATGCCATTAGTCAGACTTCCAAGAAAAGCTGCTAAACTATAGATTATAGCAACCCGTACCGTAAACCGACACAGGTAGTTGAGGAGAGTATCCTAAGGTGCACGAGAGAATCATGGCTAAGGAACTAGGCAAAATGGGCGCGTAACTTCGGGAGAAGCGTCGCTAGTGTAAGAACTAGCCGCAGTGAAGAGGCCCAGGCGACTGTTTAGCAAAAACACAGGACTCTGCGAAGCTGAAAGGCAAAGTATAGGGTCTGACACCTGCCCGGTGCTGGAAGGTTAAGGAAGGGGGTTAGCTTCGGCGAAGCTCTTGACTGAAGCCCCAGTAAACGGCGGCCGTAACTATAACGGTCCTAAGGTAGCGAAATTCCTTGTCGGGTAAGTTCCGACCTGCACGAATGGTGTAACGATCTGGGCACTGTCTCAGCCATGAGCTCGGTGAAATTGAAGTATCGGTGAAGATGCCGATTACCCGCAACGGGACGAAAAGACCCCGTGAACCTTTACTATAGCTTAACATTGTCTTTGAGTAGTTGATGTGTAGGATAGGTGGGAGACTGCGAAGGTGCAACGCTAGTTGTGTTGGAGTCGTTGTTGAAATACCACCCTTCAATTGCTTAGAGACTAACCCTATGGGGGACATTGTTAGGTGGGTAGTTTGACTGGGGTGGTCGCCTCCTAAAAAGTAACGGAGGCTCCCAAAGGTTCCCTCAGCACGGTTGGTAATCGTGCAAAGAGCGTATAAGTACAAGGGAGCTTGACTGCGAGACAAACAAGTCGAACAGGTACGAAAGTAGGGTTAAGTGATCCGGTGTTTCTGAATGGAAGGGACATCGCTCAAAGGATAAAAGGTACTCCGGGGATAACAGGCTGATCTCCCCCAAGAGCTCACATCGACGGGGAGGTTTGGCACCTCGATGTCGGCTCGTCACATCCTGGGGCTGAAGAAGGTCCCAAGGGTTGGGCTGTTCGCCCATTAAAGTGGCACGCGAGCTGGGTTCAGAACGTCGCAAGACAGTTCGGTCTCTATCTGTTGTGGGCGTAGGAATATTGAGAAGCTTTGACTCTAGTACGAGAGGACCGAGTTGAACGAACCTCTAGTGTATCTGTTGTCCAGCCGTGGGCATTGCAGAGTAGCTATGTTCGGAATGGATAAGCGCTGAAAGCATCTAAGCGCGAAGCCAACTTCGAGATGAGTATTCCATGAAGGGACGTTAAAGATGATGACGTAGATAGGTTGCAGGTGGAAGCGCAGTGATGTGTTAGGGAGCCGAGCAATACTAATGACCCGAAAGCTTTCTATTTTATTTTACTTCAGCAATGGGGTAGGATAAGAAGAACAACAAACAGACTTCTAGTCTACGGACTAGAAAATCAAGTACGATAATCAAAGCTATAAGCAGCTGTTTATTCTCCAACTATGTTAACTAAGAAGTTCAAAGAAATAGCTCTAGCAAAAAGCTAGGGGATAAGAGACGAAAGAATAGTGGGCGGCAATAGCGAAGGGGTAACACCTTTAACCATTCCGAACAAAGAAGTAAAGTCCTTCAGCGCCGATGGTACTGCCAATAGGTGGGAGAGTAGGTCACCGCCCTCTTTTTTCTTTTACTAATTTTTACTAAGAAGTAGAAGTAGGCTCTTAAAGATCTATAGAAGCGCGTTATTACCACATCGGTAATAACGCGCTTTTTTTGTGGGGCTATCCTGCCTCTACTTTACAAAAAATTATTTACGGTAAAGCCTGATTATCTTATGTTTCAATAAACCATCCACCATGCAAGATTTTATCTGTTCAGACTGTGGAGAAAAACACAGCAACTGGCCTGCGTTGGCGTTTAACTCACCTGATTATTACGCTTCTTTACCAAAAGAAGAAAAAGAACAGTTCGGGGAACTAGGAAGCGACTTTTGCGAGATTCATTACCCCGATCAAATTGATCGCTTTATCCGAGTAGTGTTAGAGCAGCGAGTAGTAGAGGTCTGTGAAACGCTAAGTTATGGGTTGTGGGTATCACTGAGCGAACAGAGCTATGAAGATTACTACGCTAACTTTCATAATTATGAACACGAAACTAGTTATTTTGGCTGGCTTTCGAATAATATCAGAGCTTACGACAATACCTTTAATGTTCCTATGACTATTACAACACAAGGCAATAAACGGCCGTATGCTACACCACACCAAGAATTTCATCATCCTTTTGTGCGCGATTTCTATCAAGGAATTAATAAACTAGAAGCTCAGCGGCGAGTCGATGCTATGTTGAAAGGTATTCAGAGACAGTAATAAAGGGCGACAATAACGAAATGGAAGCACGCAATAAACGTACTGCGATACAGTTAAACGTTAATCTAACAACTGGAAAATCTTTAGCCTTGTGGAAAGTTTCCAAAGAAAGGCAAAGGAGCCAACAACATGTCTTTTTGACGCACGGAACATTTTCTAGCAAGAAAGTTTGTCTCGTCCTTGCAGAATATTTAGCAGCACAAGGCTATTGCTGTTGGATTTTAGAATGGCGTAATCACGGAAGTAGCTTTAGAACAAACAAATCCTACACGTTTGAAACCATTGCGAAGGAAGACATCAAAGTAGCATGGGATTATTTAATAAAAGAACAAGGCGTAAAACAATGGCATGCCATTACCCATAGTGGGGGAGGTTTATGCCTGACAATAGCGTTAATAGCTTATCCTGCTTATCAAGCCTATTTTCATAGCTTAACCTTATTTGCTTGTCAGGCAACGGGAGCCGCTAATAGCATCGGCAAGCTCCTGCGGTTACAACTAAGCAAAGGGCTATGCAAATTTTTAGGGTATGTACCCGCTAAAAAAATAGGTGGGGAATACAACGAGCCCTATTTCTTTATGAAACAGTGGTTTGATTGGAATCTGAACCAGAAATTTAGTGGCAGTGAACAGCAAAATTACCAAATAGCGATGTCAGAGATTAGTATCCCAGTTTTAGCAGTGTTTGGTAAAGGCGATACTTTTATTGCTCCTCCAAAAGGATGTCGGGAGTTTTTGAGCTTCTTTCAAAACTCACAGAAGGAAATGCTCTACGGAGCCAAAGAAAATGGTTTTGCGGAAGATTATACCCATAGTCGCATCATCCATTCGCGCAATGCCCATCAAGAGATTTATCCTAAAGTGCTGGCTTGGATAGAAGAACATACACCACTCCCCTCATAATTCTATAAAAGCTACTCCACGACGGTAGAGCGGAATTAGGTTTTTAGCCTCTTTTTTTGTTATTTGGAGCTCTCCAATATTTTTAAACGAAGCGTATGAAACTAGGATCTATTGTTGTTTGTGGAACTGTTAGAAACTGTGGGGCAACCATTACACAAGAAATAGAGCAGTTGGCTAAAGCCTTGGTTAATTTTGAACAGGTGCAGTACTTGGTCATAGAATCCGACAGCCGAGACAACAGCCTGCAAGAACTAGAAGCCCTAAAGCAGCGCTATCCTAGTTTTGAATACAAAGCCTTAGGCAACTTATCCACAAGTATTCCGAAGCGTACCGCGCGCATTGCGCACTGTCGCAACCAATACTTGATTGCCATAGAGCAAGAAGCGCGTTACCAACAAGCCGATTACGTTCTTATTTCTGACCTCGATGGTATGAATACGCTACTTACTAAAGAAGCCATTGCATCCTGTTGGGAGCTAGAGGAGTGGCATGCCTGTACAGCTAACCAAGCGGGCTTGTACTATGATTTATGGGCCTTCCGCCACCCTTTGTTGTGTCCCAATGACTGTTGGAAAGTTTACCACTACTTAGTAGACGAATTGGGTGTTAATGCGTTAGAAGCTAAGAACAAAGCGATTTATGGACAGATGTTCACATTACCCCCTACAGCAGCACCTATAGAAGTTGAATCTTCTTTTGGAGGATTAGGTATTTACAAAAAAGCTGCTCTAAAAGGCCACCGCTATATTGGTTTAGATGAAAAAGGGGAAGAATTTTGTGAGCATGTCGCCCTACACGCCCAAATGCGCGCAGCAGGAGCCCGACTGTGGATCAATCCAAAACTCATCAACGGGGCTCCACCAGCTGAGCATATCAACTTAGGCAATCGCCGTCAAGTTATGCGTCATATAGTGCAACTGCTCTTCCCGAATATGTTAGAGAGTAAGTGGTACAAGGGGTTGAAGGGTAAGATTGCGAAGTAATACTCGCTTCTGAGGAATAGACAAAACAAGAGTTTTCTGGTAATAGGAGGCTCTTTTTTATGTCTGAATAGGATACCGTATGCTTATGGTATGATGTAGATACTTTTGTCAATGACCATATTAGCTAAGGGCTAGCTTTGAAGCCTGTTCCTATTCATAGAAATAATAAAAGTACAACTACCCAATACTCCGCAATTTTCCCCGAAAATCTGCTATCGAGCCATACCCCTTTTTCGTCATCAACGCCGTCAATTCCGCTTCTAAGCGCTCAAAGCAGCCCATTCCTTCGCGCATCAACTGCGTGCCGACTTGCACCGCGCTAGCGCCACACAAAATATGCTCAAACACATCTTGGCCTGATTTGACACCGCCGCAACCGATCACCGAAATATCTTCGCGGAGTAGCAGGTAAAATTGGCGGACGTTGGCCAAGGCTGTGGGTTTGATGTAATCGCCTCCAATGCCCCCGAACCCCTGCTTGGGTTTGATGACCACCTGTTCTTGATCGATGTCAATGACGAGTCCGTTGCCAATGCTGTTGACGCAAGTGACAAACTGAATAGGATATTGATTGATAATATCGGCCATTTGTTGGAAGTGGATCAAGTCAAAATAAGGAGGGAGTTTGATACCCAAAGGCTGTTGGACGATGGGGCAAACTTGTTCTAATACTTCTTGGGTACGCTCAAAATCGTAGCCTGTTTGGGGTTTGCCAGGTACATTGGGGCAAGAGAGATTGAGCTCGATGCCTGCGATGTGAGGCGTATCTTGCAAGGCGCGAAGCATGGTAAGATTGTTTTCTAAGGACAAACCCGCGATGGACATTAGGTAAGGTTTGTTATACTGTTGCAAGGGCGCGGCCATTGCTTGATAAAACTGGTAGCCCTTGTTGGGCAACCCCATAGAATTGATACTGCCCCAGTCGGTTTCGATGTAGCGAGGAAGAGGGTTCCCCGCGCGTTCTTCTAGCGTAGCACTTTTGCAAAGAATGGCCGAAGCAGGGCTCTGGCCTAACGCATGTAAATCTTCTTGGGTGGTGCAGCGAGGGCCCGAAGCATTGTATAAACAGCTGTCTAAATGTAGGGAACCAACGCGCGTTTGTAGATTAATGGACATGTGGTTAGAACTATTTGAGGTTGTTTTTTCAGATTCGGCAAGATTCAATTACCTTTGCGGCAACAAAGATACATATCCTAACTGAAATTCACGATCAATGAATAAAAAAGAGCTTGCACTTAAATTGTTTGATTTAGGCGTTCTCCAGTTTGGAGAATTTACCCTAAAAAGTGGCCTGCAATCGCCATTCTACCTTGATTTTAGACGGATAGTAGCCTATCCTGACGTTCTAAAAAACATCAGCGAATTGCTATGGGATTTAGTAGCGGATTTAAAGTTTGACCATCTCTGTGGTGTCCCTTATGCGGCCTTGTCTATCAGCTCGACAATGGCCGTTTTGCATTCTAAGTCTATGATTGTGAAACGCAAAGAGCAGAAAAAACACGGGACTAAGCGCATGGTAGAGGGCATTTACCAGAAAAACGATAGCTGTGTGGTGATCGACGATGTAATCAGCAGTGGTATCTCTATGATTGAAACCTTGGAAGCCTTGGAAGGCGAAGGGTTAAAAATCAAACACGTCTTGTCAATCGTCGATCGGATGCAGGGCGGCGCGGTTATGCTAAATGACTATGGTTATAAGGTACATACCGTGTACACCATTCGCGAGGTTTTGGAATACCTCAAAGAAGGAGGCAAAGTTAACGAAAAGCAATACACGGATACCTTGGTCTTTATTGAAACCAACCGTATTGATTTTGAACAAGTTCGCGCACGCCGAAAAATAAAAACCGCCTACAGCTATAAAAAAATTGGCAAAGAAGCCAAGCATCCAATGGCCAAGCGTTTGGCGGAGATCGTGCTCAAGAAAAAAACTAATCTTTGTTGCTCGGCGGATGTGACGACTGCACAAGAGTTATTGGATTTAGCCGCGCAAGTAGGCCCCAATATTTGTATGCTCAAAACGCACACAGACAACCTCAGCGATTGCTCTGCCGATACCATTTCCCAACTCAAAGCCTTGGCAGAACAGCATCAATTCTTGATTTTTGAAGACCGAAAATTTGCAGATATTGGGCACATTGTCATGCAACAGTTTACAGCCGCACCTTTGTGTATTGCCGATTGGGCGGATGCAGTTACCGTACATGTAGTCGCGGGTTCATCCAGTATCGACGCGTTGCGCGCTACGGGCAAGTTGAATGACACGGCGTTGATTGTAGTGGCAGAGATGTCTACCAAAGATACCTTGACAGACGGCAAGTATACCCGTAAAGCCATTGCCATTGCTGAACAACACAGCGATATTGTATTGGGCATCGTCTCCCAAAACCACCGCTCCGAAAACCCAGGCATTATGATGTTGACACCAGGAATCAATACGGATCGTAAAAAGGATGGGTTAGGACAGACTTACAACCACCCCGATGAGGCCTTTTCCAAGCGAGGAGTAGACATTATGATTGTTGGTCGAGGTATTTACCAAGCAGACAATCCTGCTTTACAAGCAGAAATTTACCGAAAAATTGGCTGGGAAAGTTATCAAAAACGTCCCAATAAAGCCTAATAGTTGCCAAATGAGCGTTAAAAAAGGTACTCTTTTTACGGAGTACCTTTTTTGTTTTTAAGCAGTAAAAAGGCCGCTAAACCACTTCTAAGAGTGTTCTAAAGGCAACAAGTTGTCCATTGGGGTAACGCTCTAGCGTAGCGCGTTGTAAGGCTGGGGCTTTTTTTGCGCTGTATTCTTGCAAGGTTTTCATATCTTGGCAAGTATATTGAATAGCATAAGTTGTCGCTTCGTTTTCATCTTGACCGAGGACTCTTGCTATTTGATGGTCGTGGAAATATCCTGTGTTCAATACGTCAGGAATATGAACCGTTTTCATCCAATTTAACCATTCTTCGCGAACACTATTGTCTATTTTAACGGTAACGTTGTAAATAATCATTGATGGTAGTTTTGCCTAAGGAATAGATTTGTCTTGTTTAAACAATTTCATTATTTAGTGAGGCAAAGTTAAAAAAAATGGGCGATGAAATTTACACCCTCCCAGAATGTCTGTAACTTTAGTCAAGCGCTTTCTAGAATGGTTTTTGTTAAATAGGCGTTAAATCACTATAAAAATTGCTGGTCAAGGCGTTTTGTGGTATAATAATGTCTATTAGAGAACGTAAGAAAAATTTCTTTTCAATACCCTGACTAATTTGAACAAACTTTTGGGTTGAGAATTGTTGCAATGACAACTAACCGACTGACTGTATAAAAACGTCCCTATATGATAATGAATAGAAGCTATCTTTTGATGTTAGTAGTAATTTGTGCTACTGTTTTTGCTTTTAATAAGCCAGAGGAAGATCCCGATTATCCCAACAGAGAAGCACTGTTGATGGATGTCGTATTGCAGAGTTTGCAATACAATCACTATAAGCCTACTAAGATAGATGACGCTTTGTCAGAGCGCATTTACGATATTTATATGAAACGCATTGATAATGGAAAGCGTTTTTTCCTCCAAAAAGATGTAGAGCAGTTTCGCGAGAATCGTCAAAAATTAGACGACTACGCGTTGAACAAGGATTTTTCTTTCTTTGATCAACTTCATGCCGTTCGCGATAAGCGAATTGAGGAAGTTAAAGGCATGTATACCGAAATTTTAGCGCAACCTTTTGATTTTACCAAAGAGGAAATCCTAGAAACGGATGATGATAAATTGGGATTCGCTAAGGATAAAAAAGAGCTGTACCAGCGCTGGCACAAGATGCTTAAATACCGCGTGTTGTTAGACCTACAGGTAAAATTGAAGCGCCAAGAAAAAGCACAGGAAGAAAAGAACGAAGCCATAGAAATTAAAACACTTGCTGAGTTAGAAGTGGCTTCTCGCGAAAAAATCAAACAACAGTTTGATCGCTGGTCAAAAGATATTGACCAAGAAGATCGCGATGATAAGATTGCCGCCTATATCAATACTATTGCTAACGTCTTGGAGCCACATACGGGCTATTTCCCTCCTTTGGAGAAAGAAAATTTTGACATCCGTATTTCTGGAAAACTAGAAGGGATTGGCGCACAATTGCGTCAAGAAGACGGCTACATCAAAGTAGTGCGTATTGTTCCTGGCTCGGCTTCTTGGAAACAAGGAGAATTGGCAGTGAATGACTTGATTATCAAAGTTGGCCAATCGGACGACGATCCAGTAGATGTGGTCGATATGAAAATGGACGATGTCTTGCCGATGATTCGTGGAGAAAAGGGGACGGAAGTGCGCTTGACGGTTAAACGAACTGATGGTACGCTGGCAACCATCCCAATCGTTCGCGATGTGGTGGTGTTAGAAGAGAGTTATGCCAAGTCTGCGGTTATTGAACACAAAAAGACAAAAAAACGCGTTGGTTTAATTGATTTGAGAAGCTTTTATGCGGACTTTAAAGATCCTAGAGGACGTCGTTGTTCTAGAGATGTGAAGCGAGAAGTTCAGAAATTAGTAGCCGAAGGTGTTGATGGAATCGTAATTGATCTGCGTTTTAACGGCGGTGGTTCTTTAGGGGATGTTGTTGATATGAGTGGCTTGTTTATTGAAAATGGGCCAATTGTACAGGTCAAAGGTCGCGATAGCCGTCCTCGTTCTTTGGAGGACATTGATCCTGGTGTATTATACGATGGTCCTTTGGTGATTATGGTAAATTCTTTCTCGGCTTCTGCCTCTGAAATTATGGCCGCTGCATTGCAGGATTATGGCCGCGCTCTTATTGTGGGAACCTCTCCTTCTACCTTTGGCAAAGGAACGGTACAACGCTTTTTTGCACTAGATCCAGTGGTGCCACAGCGCTACAAGGACTTAGGCGAGTTGGGTTCTATGAAAATTACCATCCAAAAATTCTTCCGTATTAACGGCGGCTCTACTCAATTGAAGGGCGTTACTCCTGACATCATTTTGCCAGGGGTGTACAGTTACCGCAGTATTGGAGAAAAAGAAGAAGACTTTCCAATGGCATGGTCAGAAATTGATCCTGTTTACTTCAAGCAATCTTCTATCAAGAAGATGGATAAAATCAAAAAGAAGAGTGCGAAGCGGGTAGCGAGTAGTGAGGCTTTTGCCATGATCGACCAGCAAGCCAAGTGGTTCCAAACGTTGCAAGAAGATACGGATGTATCGCTCAACTTAGAGGATTACCGCAAGGAGCAAGAAGAATACAATCAATTGTCCAAGCAGTACGATAAGGTCAACAAGGAGATGCCCAATTTGATGATTCAGACCTTAGCAGCAGATGCGGCGGCTCTAGCATCGGATACGTTGCGTGCGGAGAGTATGAACAACTGGCACAAAGTGTTGAAAAAAGATCCGTACATTGACGAAGTGGTACAAATTATTGGAGATTGGGAGTAATCCCATTTTAGCCGAAAGGCATCCTAAAAATAAGTTATAGAAGGCCTTCCGATGATTATTCGGAAGGTCTTTTTTTGAGCAATAGTAATAACGTAGCGGGATTAAGTAGGCAATTGTAAGCCTTTAAATTTTCCTATAGAATCGGGGCGGTAAACAAACAGGTCGTTGCGGTTAAATTTGTAATGATAATCTTTGAGGGGCACGCAGAGCCCTTCGATGGAGCAGTCATAGTGCACTTTGGTTTCGTAGATGCGTTCGGCAAAGCGGCCATTGTCTAGAAGGGTATAGAGATGAATGCTGGTATTATCCAATAGCTCTTCTTGATTGACGGAGACAAAAGCAAATCGGATGGGACTTCCAGGGGCCCAGACTACTTCAGAAATGCCTTCATAACTGTCATAATCACGGAGAATTTGTCGATCTAATTGTTGCTCCATATCGTATAGAAAGAGCCCATTGCGTTCGATGCTGGTATGGATTAAATAACGCCCATTGGGGGATAAAGCCGTGACCGCAGAGCAAAGCAGTTCGTCGTGAATGTGTTTAGGAATGTCAATGACATGGCCCGAAACATCTTCTAGTAAATGGGCGATGCAGTCTTCTTCGTGGGCGTTGACTTCTACCAATATTTTGGTTCCCTTGACACGATGAATGATGCCTTTTTCTTCTTCTTCACTGGCTTCGTGCAACTCTTCGTCTAAAATGAGTACAAACTCTTCGTTTCTTGGTTCCCAGTGGTATTCTAACAAGTGGTTTTCTCGATAGTTAATCGTACCCCGAATGAGAATATAGCCTTCAAAAAATTCATAGACAGAGTGATTTTCGATGCGTTTGCTGTGTTCGGGAAGGCCATAGCGTTGGTCAAAAGAATCAATGCGCTCCCATACCTGTTCAATTGGGAAAGCAAAAATTTCGTAAGCGGGATTACCAAAGGGATTTCTTAGAATAACAATTTCACGTCCTTGATAAGCCATGCCGTAGTCGTAATGCAAGTCAATGACCAATTCATACAGCTCATCGTTGGTGACGTTCTCAAAATCGACGTGTTCTATAATACTTTCCGATTTGTTGTTTAAAGGGATAAAGTGCGGCAGTTCGTTGGGATCGCTAATGTGGTATAAAAAGAGGGCAGGACGTGCCACTACGGCATTGTACGCCACATACCATTGATCGTTTAGATTGGTCTGAATGAGTTTTACACCAACATGGCTAGTATCGCTGATGTTTCGATACCCTTTTTCCCGAAAATGGTCTATAGCCACTTCTTTAATGTCAGAAGGGCTTAATGCAATGGGTTGTGTGCAGGAATGACACAGCAACAAAATGCCCCAACAACTGGCAGCGTAAACAATTAGCGTTTTCATAGCGCGGCTTTAAATTCTTCCTTTAAAATAATTACATCTCCACAAAATACAGCGTTCTTGCAGAACTCCCTGCCCTAGCGTTTTTTATCTGACTTCAATTTTTTACTTATGTCTCCATTCTTTGCCTCTTTGCGCCGTTATGCGCCTTGGTGTTGTGGATTGTATGTACTCGGTTTGATAGTGGTTTCGCTGTGGCCACGCTACCAAGTTCCGCCTACGCCTGCCCAAAAAGAAAAGAGCAGTGGGCTATTTCCCAAAGAGGGCGATAACTTTAAGGTAGTGGATGATTGGGTCGTTTACCGCCTAGAAAAAGGGCATCGCCGCCCTTACAAAAGTGCCGAGGCTTTTTTGTCTCGCCCTGAAAATCCACCGTTTGGAACCTCTTATACCCAAGGAGGGATTCTATTGTGTGATTCGGTTGTCTTACTGTTCTATCCACTTGGAGTAAAGATGCCGCATCCTACTGCTGGAGTCTTTGTGCCCCTAGATAAACGCGCGCCACAGGTGCTACAAGAAGGAACGCCCTTGTTGAGGCGGGATAAGGTCGGCCACCTCTTGGTTTATGGGGGATTGGCAACGCTGTTGTGGTGGGTGTTGGTAGGGCGCTTTACTTGGTCGCGCCAAGGCTTGTTGTGGCGGGTCATCTTATTGGGCAGTTTACTTGGGTTTGGGTTAGAATTAGGGCAACAATTTTTTAGTGCAGGGCGCGATGCGGAATGGGAAGACATGCTGATGAATGTGCTTGGTTTATGGCTAGGAGCGTGGTTGTGTAATCGGTTTCTGGTGGTCGTCTTCTAAAAACGCTAGCAAAGAAAACTAACACTTTATGCAACCCTTTTCAAAAGTCGCTCGTAGAAGGGAAGTATTTGGCTATAAAGTGGAGAATGATTATGAGTGTTGCTCGACCTTTTGATTTGCGGTGTCGCCGTGTGTGGGATTATAATAGTAATGGTTTGTATTTTGTAACGGTGGTGACCAAAAACAAAGCGCTTTTGTTTGGAGAAATGCAACACGCCGCTTTGCAATGGTCGGCTGCTGGGGCAGTAGCGGATTTGCTATGGCGGCAGTTGGATGGGCGACTCAAAGGGGTCTCCTTGGGGGCTTTTGTGGTATTGCCGAATCATCTGCATGGAATTATTTGTGTCGATCACCCTGCCCCCTCAGCGGTGTTGTGCACAACACCGCTGAGGGGATTTCGACCAAAAAACGAAGAAATGTCCCATATTTCTCCCTCTGCGGGTTCCCTTTCCGTTGTCATCCGCGCCTACAAAGCAGCCGTTACCAAACAGCTCAAACAACTAAACATAGCCTTCGCTTGGCAGCGCGGTTTTCATAGTTATCCCCTACACAGTGCCGAAGCCTACCACCGTGTCATACAACACCTCCAACACAACCACAAAAACTGGAGCAAAGACAAGCTACATCCCGATTACCAACCCACTTCCAAACGAAAAACGTCCTATCGCTAAAAAAGCAATAGGACGGCTATAGTAGAGCGTCAAGAAAAGTGCTTGGAGTTTACTCGGCAGGCTGAGGCTGAGGGGTATAGAAAAACTGTTCTTGAACAATTTTACCATCGCGGACTTGATAAACACAAACCTCGTCCATGTTCACATCGCTAGGGCCGTCCACTAAATCAACATTCATGTAAAGTCCGACCGTGAAAAAGTTTTCAGCGACAATAGGATCAGTCCAACTGACCGCGTTCATATTGGCAATCATCGCTTCAAAGCGTTTTCCTTTTTCAATGTGTTCCGCGCGGCCAACAGAGCGGCGATTCGGTGCCCCTTCTGCTTCCAAGCTAACAAAGTTGTCGGCATACAATTCATGGATTGCCTGTTCCTCTTTGTTCGCGCGACAAAGTTCAACCAAGCGGTCTGCAATTTCTTGAGTAGTCATCATAATATAAGTGGGTTGTCCATAAAAATGGAAATGAAAAGCAGTAGAAGTTTATACTACCGCTATAAAATTAAGAACAACACAAAGATAGGGGAGTTGTATGACAAGGGTATGTCAGTAGGAGAAAGGAAAGGGCAAAAAAACTTAATCGACGAGTGTAGGAGCCTTTTGGGGGTGGTAATGTTGGTAGACTTCTTGCGCCAATTCAAATAGCCGCAGTTGTAAGGCTAGCGGTCGAACTACCGTCACGTCATTGCCAAAAGCAATCAACCAACGGGCAAGAATTTCGATAGAGCGGTTTTCAAAAATAAGATGCAAGCGTTCTTCTTGAACAAACTCTCGTACAAAGCCAAACGCGTATTTTTGGCGCTGGGCAAAATCGCAGACAGCTGGTTTAAAAATTAGTTCAATTTCTTGTTTGGCACCTTGGTGTAATTGCTGGGCGACAGTCTGTTCCTTCAAAAACGTCTGCAAGTCCACATGTTCCCGCTCGAAAAAAACGTCCAGTACCCGCACTTGTTGTATTCGATTTACCAAGAAATTACGATACGCCTGTTTTGTTAGACAAAAGCCCAATAAATACCAGCGGCCATGTTGATGGTAACAGCCCACAGGTTCTACTTTTCGTTCTCGACAATTCTCCCGTAGCCCCTTGATAGCGGAGAAATAATACCTGCTTCTTCGCGATGCTTGTAAACAGTTCCTGCAAGGGCAGGCGCGGCAACTCGTAGTGAAAGCGCGACAACTGAATCGCCAACCCCGAATCCAACGCCTCGACGGCTTGTTGATCCGTGCCCCGCAGCACGGCCCGAATTTTCTGCATGGCAGACGAATACTGTGCCTGTGTATCTTCTCCCGTCAAAGAACCAATCATTTTTTCTGCTGTCAGCAAGGCCAACGCTTCTGGTTCACTAAAGGCAATGGGTGGCAAGCGATAGCCTGCCATAATCGAATACCCCACCCCAGGATCACCAATAATGGGTACGCCCGCTGTTTTTAAGGTTTGCACATCGCGGTAAACGGTACGCAAACTCACGCCAAAGCGTTCAGCCAATAAGGCAGCGGTAACTATTTTTTTGCCTTGTAAGAGAACCAAGGCACTTATTACGCGATCGAATTTATTCATTGGAGCAGCTGTTAAAAAGAAACCAAAGAAGGGAAGAGCTGTTGAAAAGATACGGAAAACCGCGCGCTTGTACAAAAATGCGTGGAGGATAACGGAGTCGAACCGAGGGTTTTTTTTATAAAAAAGCCAAAAAGCCACGACTCCAAAAAATAGTTGGTGCAGTGACTTTCTGTAATCTTTCTGAGCGACAAGAAACCTATAAATGCGTAAACAACGTTTGTTTGTCCTTTCTAACTTTTTTATAAGCTTGCGTCGCGTCGTCTTCCGAGCGATAACCAACAGGTAATAATACCGCTGCCGTTAGTTGTTTGTCCTCTAACCCTAATAATTCATTGTATTTAGCGGCTTCAAAACCTTCCATAGGGCAAGAATCAATTTTTAATTCTGCTGCTGCTTGAAGCAAATTGCCCAAAACAATATAAGTTTGTTTGGCCGCCCACTATGCTTTTTGCTCCTGAGAAAGTGCAGCAAGAGACGACTTCATGTGGTTGGTATAGGTTAGTAAATCTGCTTTAGGAACGCCACGTGTAGCACTGACATTTTTAATATAATCATCTACCAATTCTTCTCCGAAATCCGTTCGATTAGCTAGAACAATAAGATGAGAAGCATCTGTGACTTGCGATTGCTCCCAAGAGGCTTGGCGGAGTTTTTGGCGGAGTTCAGGATCAGTAATGACAAAAATATGGTAAGGTTGTAAGCCATAAGAGGAGGCACTCAAGCGGGAGGCTTCCAGTAACGTTTCTAAGTCAGCATCGGCTACTCGTTTTGTAGCGTCAAATTTTTTGGTGGCATACCGCCAAAGGCGATTCTCTATCGTATTATTCATGTTTATAGTAATCTATTTTTAAAGAATTATTAGGCAATTGTTTAATGATGACAAAACAACAAGGCAACAAATAGATAGTTGAGGAGTAGAAGTAGGTTTAGTAAGCCTTAACAAAAAAAACTCCGCAACACCGTACTAAAACGATCTTGCGGAGCTGTAAAATAAAGGAAAAGCGTTCCTACATATTCCGACGATACTGCCCACCTACTTGATATAAAGCATGGGTAATCTGTCCCAAGGAACAACACTTCGCGGCTTCCATTAGCTCCTCAAACAAGTTTTCGTTCTTGATAGCTTTGTGCTGCAAGCGTTTCAAGGCCTCGGTATTGCGGCCTTCGTTGGCTCCTTTTAGATTGAGCAAGGTTTGAATTTGCGCTTCTTTTTCCTCTTCGGTGGCGCGAACGACCTCCTCTGGAATGATGGTCGGCGATCCGTCTTTGGAAAGGAAGGTATTGACCCCGATGATTGGAAATTCACCCGTATGTTTCAAGGTTTCATAATACAAACTCTCTTCTTGAATCTTACCGCGCTGGTACATGGTTTCCATCGCGCCCAAAACACCGCCCCGCTCTGTGATGCGGTCAAACTCTAGTAGAATAGCTTCTTCCACCAATTCTGTTAATTCTTCGGTAATGAACGAGCCCTGCATCGGGTTCTCATTCTTCGCCAACCCAAATTCGTGGTTAATAATCATCTGAATGGCCATAGCACGACGTACCGACTCTTCCGTAGGTGTCGTGATGGCCTCGTCGTAAGCATTGGTATGCAACGAGTTGCAGTTGTCATAAATCGCATACAACGCTTGTAGCGTTGTCCGAATATCGTTGAAGGAAATTTCTTGTGCGTGCAAAGAACGTCCCGATGTTTGGATATGGTATTTTAATTTTTGAGAACGGCTATTCGCACCGTACTTTTCGCGCATGGCTTTCGCCCAAATACGACGCGCGACCCGCCCAATAACAGCGTATTCTGGATCGACGCCGTTAGAGAAAAAGAACGATAAGTTTGGCGCAAACTTGTTGATGTCCATACCGCGCGATAAGTAGTATTCCACGAACGTGAACCCATTGGCCAAGGTAAAGGCCAACTGCGAAATCGGATTGGCTCCTGCTTCAGCAATGTGGTAGCCTGAAATGGACACCGAGTAAAAATTACGCACATTCTCATCAATAAAATACTGCTGCACATCGCCCATCAACCGCAAGGAAAATTCCGTGGAGAAGATACAGGTATTTTGTGCTTGGTCTTCTTTTAAAATATCTGCTTGTACCGTTCCACGAACAGAAGACAAGGCTTTTTTCTTTAATTCCGCATAAACGGAAGGTTCTAAAACTTCATCACCTGTAACCCCCAACAATAGCAATCCTAAACCATTATTGCCCTCAGGCAACTCGCCCAAATAAGCAGGGCGTTTTAAGCCTTTGTCTTCGTACTTTTCTTTCTTTTTAGCTTCTACTGCGTCTTCCAAACCATGTTCTTGGATGTACAACTCACATTGTTGGTCAATCGCGGCATTCATAAAGAAGGCACACATGGCCGCCGCAGGGCCATTGATCGTCATAGAAACAGACGTGGTGGGCGCACACAAGTCAAAACCCGAGTAGAGTTTTTTAGCATCGTCCATACAGCAAATGTTTACCCCTGAATTGCCCACCTTTCCGTAAATGTCGGGACGGTAGTCGGGATCATCGCCATAAAGGGTGACCGAGTCAAATGCGGTAGATAAACGGTGGGCAGGCATGTCTAAGGACACGTAGTGAAAACGGCGGTTGGTTCGCTCAGGATTACCCTCGCCTGCAAACATTCGCGTGGGATCTTCCCCCTTACGTTTAAAGGGAAAAACACCTGCGGTGTATGGAAATTCACCAGGGACATTTTCTTGCAGCACCCAGTGTAGAATATCGCCCCAGCCTCGATATTTAGGCATTGAAACGCGGGGAAGACGGGTATGTGAAAGCGATGTGGTAAAGGTAGGCACCCGAATTTCTTTGTTGCGTACTTTATAGACATACTCGTCTGCTTTGTAGGCTGCTACTTTCTCGTCCCAATCTTGTAAAACCTTCTTATTATGACCGTCTAAACTCAATTCTACCTGTTCGTAGGTTTCTTGTAAGCGCTCTAATACGGCCTTTTGGTCGCTGCTTTGTTCTTTTATAAGCTCCAAAGAGCTTTGTAAGCCCTGTAGTTGTTGGGCAATTTTGGCTTGGTCAGTTGCTTTGTCGTTGTATTGACGAATACTATCCGAAATCTCTGACAAATAACGGGTGCGCTTGGGCGGAATGATGTAGATTTTCTCGCTAATTCCCCCTGTCAGTTCAAAGTCTGATTGTAAGTCTACCCCTGTTCGCGCAACAATAGCATCCATAATGGCGCGGTACAACTCATTCATGCCAGGGTCATTAAACTGCGAAGCAATTGTCCCAAAAACGGGCAATTCTTCCTCTTTCGCTTCCCATAAGTTATGGTTGCGGCGGTATTGTTTTTTGACATCACGCAAAGCGTCTAAGGCACCGCGTTTGTCAAATTTATTCAAGGCAATAACATCAGCAAAATCCAGCATGTCAATTTTCTCCAGTTGCGAAGCGGCACCATATTCAGGCGTCATCACATAGAGGGACAAATCTGAAAAATCGGTAATGGCCGTATCGGATTGCCCAATACCAGAGGTTTCTAGTATAATCAAATCGTACTCGGCTGCCTTCAAAATATCCACGGCATCGGCAATGTATTTAGAAACCGATAAATTGGATTGACGCGTCGCCAAGGAGCGCATATACACCCGCTCATCTTTGATGGCATTCATACGAATACGGTCGCCCAACAACGCCCCCCCTGTCTTGCGCTTAGAAGGATCAACAGAGACCACCGCGATGTTTTTGTCCTTGAAATCGGTCAAAAAACGACGAACCAACTCATCTACCAAACTCGATTTACCCGAGCCCCCCGTACCCGTGATTCCCAGTACAGGTACTTTTTTGGTAGGCGCTTGTTTGCGAATGTCTTCTAACCATGCATCCGCTTGCTCGCCTGTATTTTCGGCCGCAGAGATCAAGCGCGCAATCGAGTATTTATTTTTTTCCTTGAAATCTAATAACTCCTCTTTGATGTTTTGGCCTGTCGGAAAATCGCACTGGCTCAACAAATCGTTGATCATACCTTGCAAGCCCATTGCTCGTCCATCGTCAGGGGAGTAAATGCGGGTAATGCCATAATCGTGCAACTCCTGAATCTCCGTGGGTAGGATGGTGCCGCCACCACCGCCAAAAATGCGAATGTGGCCCGCGCCCTGCTCTTTGAGCAAGTCGTGCATGTACTTAAAATATTCATTGTGTCCTCCTTGATAAGAGGTGATCGCAATACCTTGCACATCTTCTTGAATGGCGGTGTCTACAATTTCCTGAACCGAGCGGTTGTGTCCTAGGTGGATAATCTCCGCCCCAGAACGCTGCATGATTCGACGCATAATGTTAATCGCTGCATCGTGCCCGTCAAAAAGAGCCGCAGCGGTTACTATACGAATTTTATGTTGGGCTTGGTAAGGTGCCGCTTGTTCCATCATTCGCTGTTTTGTCTAGCCCTTTGGCTAGGTGAAGGAAATATTATTAAGAGAATAATAATCGTAAATAGTGGGGCTTAAGATAAGCAATTTTATGAGCAACCTTAGCCGAACGGTAAAAAAACGACGGGCGGTTGACGGACGATGTTCTTGCTGCCCCTATCCCAACAAGGTCGCAAAGAAAGCGGTCAACTTTCGTTCGTCTAAGAGGCCTGCCATACAGATACCACTGCACAAACCAAATCCAAAGGGTTAAACACGATTTACCGCCTCATGCCCTAGGGGGCAAGCCTAATGGCTACTGCTTGCGTCTCGCTAGTTAGAAAAAAGGCTACAGACGGTGGTGTTTGGCGAGCAATGGCGCTCCTTAAGCCCTCTAAAATAATCTGTGGCCAATTGGACATCGGCTACGCTGCTAATACAACATATTTTAACTTGCTGGCGCTTATTGTTATTAAAAGGCATAGTTGCATTAAAAAGAGGGAATTAAGAATTGGTATCGGGTTTAGCACTGTAGGCTAAGCGCAAGTCAATCGCCCCTTGTGCTTCTGCCACCTCGGCAATTTTTAGTAATTCTTGATAGGCTTCGATAAACTCTTCGGGACTGGATTGCATTTGTTCCAACCCCAAATCTTTTAACAGCTGTGACCGTTTTTCGCACTGCTCTAGTAAGTGGTGCAGGCTACCTTTGAGGCGAGGAATTAAAATCCAAGCTTTTTCTTTGGTGATGCGGTCTTGTGTCCAATTCAGTACTTTGACTAGGGGAACCAAGTCGGCGCGGTACTGTTTGCCCAAATATTCTAAAAACGACAAGTCTCCATTTTGTGGATGCACCACGCTGGTATACGCCCGCAACCGTTCTGCAAGCACCTCAGGAGTTAAGTTTAAGGCCACTTTCGTTAAATCCAATAGGCTAACGGTACCTGCTATTTTCAATTCTACTTGTAATTGAGCGGGAGTTTTGGGAAGCGTGAGGGGGACAGGAAGGGGCGTTACTTGGGGTGGTGTCGGCTGCTCGCTTACGGGAAGCGCGCGGTTCTCTAAATCCTCTTTGTTCATTTCACCTTGCAAATCCTGTAGCAATTCGTTTTTGTCCTTTTTGAGGGGACGGTCTTCCTCCAAATCATCAGGCGTGTATTTTAAGCGTCTGTTTAGTTGCTGTTGTTCGTATTTCAAGGCTTCCTTAGACGCTTTAATTTCTGCTTTGGAGCGGTTGACCGAATCGCGCGTGTCGTCCAAATCCTTGTTCAAGGCATCCATATAAGCCCGTTTATCCAAGGCTGGATCTAATAGGTCGTCGTCCGTCAAATCGGCGGAAGGTTGTAGCGGGCGGGGCTTTTGTGAAGGACTTGGCAGTTCTTTCTGAGGAGGAGTGTCAGCAGGAACGTCCTCTTTCAAGGGTTTAGGAGTGTCATCTGTGGTATGTTTAGCAGGAACTTTTTTGACGGCTTTTTCTAAGGGAACATCAATGGGTTTGCCCCAATTTTGTAGTTCAATAATATTGCCATCAGGATCACGCAAATAGACCACGGTTAGGGTGCCCAGCGATTCGATGGTATGAACGGCGACTTCGCCATAACGCTCTCCTCCAAAAGCCAAAGCTTTCTCTAAGGTCGCTTCTACGTCTTCTACTTCGAACGCAAGGTGTCCCAATCCTTTGCGGTTAGATAGGGGTTGCGGCTGGTGCTCGTTCTGCGTATATTGAAAAATCTCTAAGGTGGGGCCTTGATTGCCCCAGCCTGGTAGGCGTAGGTGTGCGCCTTTGATATGGGCCTTGTGTACCCCTGTTGCCCGCGACAGCCACTCGCCCGACAAATCACGCTGCGGTAAGGTCATTTTACAAGAAAAAGCTTGGATATAAAATTGCGCCAAGCGCTTCCAATCATCGGTAATAATATTGGTGTGAACGTACTTCATAAGGCGAATCGTGGTTACAAGAATTATCAACTAATAGTCCTAACACGGAAGATAAAAAAAAGATGTCGAAGCCCGTTCACAAAACACGCAACTTGTCGAAGGAAAAGAGTAGGAGTTTTTTAGACAAACGATTTTTCTAAA
This sequence comes from uncultured Saprospiraceae bacterium, assembly GCA_963837355.1. Taxonomy (GTDB): domain Bacteria; phylum Bacteroidota; class Bacteroidia; order Chitinophagales; family Saprospiraceae; genus Aureispira. The sequence continues at coordinate 1,090,833 of CAWIMY010000007.1, forward strand.
AAAAGAACAGTTTTTCGTGAGCTAACACAAAAAACTGTTCTACTTAAGTATCACTGCAAAAGGAATAAGAGGCGTTTTATAAGGGAGATAGGGTGGCCGTGCAGTTGTCCGTACCTGCTGGAAGGGCTACCGCATAAGAAACCGTCCACTTTTCTGTACTTAGATCATAAGTCCCTGCTCCACTGATGGTACCCGTTCCAAAAGTACTGGTAGGAATGGTACAAGTAGTAGTACTAGTAATCGTAGCGATAACAGGTATTCCTTGATTATACAAATTAGTAAACGCTATCTTATCAACTCCTTGGTTAGAGGTTGTAATACTACAGCCGTAATTGTCTGGTCCAGTGCTACAAGTTTCTACCATAGAATAAGCTCCAATAAATTTAGCACGAATTTCAGTGTTGCAAACACCATTCGCGTCGGTCTCATAGCCATCATCACAAGAACAGACATTGTTTACACAGTTGCCATTAGGGCCACAAGCAGCATCGCTACATACACAAGTCCCATTGTCGCAGACGGTAGGAAAGCTACAGGTTACATTAATACAAGGATCAGTATTAATACACGAGTCATTCATACAAGTGAATCCAACAGGACAAGTAACGCCTTCACAGGGTTCGCGTTCTTCTTCTTTGCTACAGGACATAATCAATAGGCCACAAAGAAACAGGGATAGGATAAGTAAATTTTTCATCGTAAGGTAAATTAAGTGTTATTAAAATTGTGATAAAATATATTCAATGTACGTATTCTAATGTTTTAGGTTTTATATAGAATGATTTTCCAATTGTATTAGGAAAAATGACTGACGATCATGCCCTTGCTAGAACTATAGACAACAAAGATAATTTTTAAACGTAAAAAACAAATACTGTGTTTGTAATAATTTTATAATAGAAGTAATAGAAAAAAGCGCTAGAATTGCAACTCCGACAACTTGATCTGCTGCCGCAATTGCTGTTGGTTTTTCTTGTCGACTAATAAAAAAGCAATGGTCGTATCTTTAGGGGTCAGGGTCAAGTCTACTAAGCCAAAATTATTTTGACGAACAACGGCTCCCAAACGGTGGGTATTCGGTTCGGTATCTGCCCAATTTTGCGTAAGGCCACTAGAGGTAAGGTCATAAATAGGGTAGGTGTAGGCATTTTTCCAGCGAGATAATTCGCCCCAATGGACATCCCCCGACAGAAAAATAATACCGTTGGCCTTGGTTTTTTGTATTAATCGAAGAAAGCGCTCTTGTTCGTGCGGCACATTGGTCCACGATTCCCAACCGTTGTACTGGTGGGCAAATTGGTTGCTGGAAGCAATAACGCGAAGATCGGCGGGTTGTTGGAGCTGCGTTTCAAGCCACGCCCATTGTGCCGCTCCCAAAAAAGTAGAATCAGGGGAAAACGTAGGCTGGTAATCGTTTTTATAAGGGCTATTTGGTTGCTTTAAACGGGGGGTTAGGTCATCGCGAAAGCTGCGCGTATCCAATAAAATCACTTGCAAGCGCAAGGGGGCATCGTCCAAAAAGACAGCGTCGTAGATTCCTTCATGTTGCCAGCGCGCGGAGGTATCAGGCACTTGCCAGAATTCCATAAAAATGGCCTTAGAACTATCTTTGTGCGGATAATGCCGTCCCGCGTCGTTTTCCCCATAGTCGTGGTCGTCCCAAGTTGCCAAGAGCGGAACTTGTGCCCGCAAAGCCTGAAAAACGGGTTTGTTTGCCAATTGTTGGTACTTATCGCGCAGCTCTTGCATATCGCGTGTGTCGCCATAAATATTGTCTCCCAAATAAATAAATACATCGGGCTGGCGCTGCACCACAGCCGTTAAAATAGGCTGCTCTTTGGTTTGTTTGGCACAAGAGCCAAGGCCAATGCGGTACGTTTGGGGGGTAGACGGCGGGTTGTCTGTTGATTGTACAGACCAGCACGCGGAACAAAGGAGCAGGCAACTACAGCAAAACAATAGCTTCATAATTAAATAAGGAGGCTTGATAAAGGTAAGTAGGGTCTAATGGACTTAGTTCAACAAATATACGGTTTATTGAATGCTTATAAAAGAATTAGAGCGGAATAAATTAGAATTAAAATAGCCATATAGAACAGAGAAATCCTTTGTTCTTTTCTTGTATGGCGATAATTCTAGGGCTCGTAATTGTACACTAAGCAGCGACCGTTACTAGCTCCTGTTTTTCGGTGTGGTAAATTACTTGGTCTGTGCTAGCGAACCAAAGGTTCTCCTTTTTGTTCTGACAAAGCAATACTACTTTTGGATCAACTTGAGAACGTATTTCCCCAATAAACGATTTGCACAAACAAGCAACGCTCTTGATTATAATTGCTTGCATTTTTTTAGTGCTGTTAATTAATATCTATAACCTTATGACTTTCTACAATAAAATAAAATGGGTACTTGGCATTTTGGTGGTATTTCTATTGATTTTAGCTACTAATTTAATTGATAGAAATAGTTTTCTACGAGTTAGAAATTCTGTCGTTAGCATTTATGAAGATCGACTAGTAGCCAAAGGGTTGCTCTTCGATATGTCTAGCTTAGTACACGAAAAAGAAGTTGCTGTTGCTGCCTCGGATTCTGTCTTCTTTTTGAAACGCAATGCTCGCATCAACACCGATATGGAGGAACTTGCGCTGAGGCTTGAAACGACTAAACTTACCACCGAAGAAAAAGGGGTCTTGAAGGAGCTAAAGAACAGTTTGACCACCTTAGAAACCATAGAAACGGCCTTTATACAGTCTGATTTTGTTCAATCCGCTGCCCTGATGAATCAACTTGCAGCCGTTAAGAAAAAACTTCGTACGTTATCGAAAATCCAATTGCAGGAAGGTAAACGACAAGTCGCCATTAGTCAACAGGCAGTGGATTTGGTAGAGCTGTTTACCCATTTAGAAATCTATATGTTGATCGCGATGGCCATTCTTATTCAAGTAATTGTTATATATAGACCTAAAGAGGAATAAAAGAATCCGTATAATAACTTCTGTTACAGGGTACTAAGCATTTCTTCTTCGGACTCAAAATTATAATTCTACAGCTGTTCGGCAACTAGCAAAGGATTACTAAAGACCTCTTTTCTATCAAAGTAGAGCCTTTTCTATTAAAAGTAGAACTAGAAGCTGTTATTAAAAAAAATATACTACAAACCAAGGAGCGTTAGAAATAAGGAATAAATACCAGTTAATTCAACAAACAAGATCCCTATAGCTCCACCACCAACGGCACCGTAAATCCCAACCAGCTGCCAGGCTCTCCCTTTCTTGGTGCGCGCAAGACCTTCGCCCGTGTGCCACCGCCTTCCTCTTGTAACAGCTCGAACGACGGCGCGGCAGGCGGCAAGCCGCGCTGCAATAAACCCGATACATCAAAGCGCTCATACGCTACTAAAATTTTGAGGTAGAAGGTGGCTTGTTGTAATTGCTGCGGAAAATGACGCAATTGCTCAGGGCGCGGTAGGTGTAAATTGGGCAGCCATAGACTGCCTTTGTCGTCGGTACGGGCTTCTTTGGGGGGCAACACGTTGTTGCCCATCGCCGTTTGCAGGGGAAGCACCGCAAAATTACTATCTAAAAGGAGCATAGAAACGTAGACATCCTGCTTGCCCTCCAAGTGGTGCAAGACCAAGTCTAACGGAAGGACTACGGTGGCGGGATACTGCGGATGCTGAACAAATTTTAATGGTGTTTTTTCCTTTGTTAGCTCGTGAAGGGGTAGGCTGAGCCCGCGCTCTACTTGTTGATAGTGGGTGGTTTCTCTACTTTGAAAAATAGCTTGGCGTTGTCCACGCGCTTCTTTCTCAAAATCAGTGTAAACGGTCGCTACCAATTCTAATTGATGATTGTTTAGGAGCGCGCCTTGTAAGTGGTTGTAAAGGTGGCGAACCGTTTGCCATTTACAAATATGCTGTAGGGCTAAAATGACTTCAAAGCCTTGCTCTTTGCCTAAGCCTTCGGTTTGGCGGCAGGCGGGAATGGGCTCTACAATACCCGCCTCTTGACGGTGCAGGGCAAAGCCCTCGAGATTGCTACGAACAATAATTTTAGCTTCCTCTGCCTGTGTTTTCCAATTGATAAAGGCCTCAAAATAGCTTAGGGTAGGGGCTTCTTCTTCTAGAAAAGTCAAGAAAGGATGTTGGCTGCTGCTGGCCTGTTGTAGTTGCACCAAAATAGATTGCTGCGGATTTTTTTTATACTGCTCTGCTAAGTAATCAAAAACAGCGACAAGGGCATTTTTTTGATAGGGCGAATAGCTCCATTGCTCGGGGTTTTCCAGCGGCGTTTCTGTTGCCGTGTTGTAGGGGTAGATGGCAGTCGCCTCAGGTTTTGTCCATACGGCCAAGTGTTGGGTTTGCCCATCTTTGGTGCGGAGCACCGCGCTGCTGCGTAAAAGGAGCGTCTGGTTTTGATCGAATAGCTCTAACCAATCGCCGACTACCGCTATAGAAAATTGTGCTGCTTGGTTGGGCCGTGCTTGTCGAATGGCGGGGCCACCGTCGTGGCGAAAATTCTTCAATTGCTTGCGTGGGCCGTAGGCTTCAAACAAATCCAGTAAGTTGCCTTGTGAAGCCGTTGTTTCCACGAAAGTGGCGACTCGCCAACGGCGCAAAAAATGCGGGGCGATCATCGCATACAGCTTATTGCGGTCGTTAACGCGATCAAAAGAGACCCCTCTAAATTCTATTTTGGAAAAGGTAGAACGAACACTGCTAATGACGGCATTAGCCTTGCCTGTCGGTTGCTCGTCTTGCAAAAAAACTTCGATTGGAATAGCGTCCGCCTCGCTTTCTAGTTGGCCTAACAACTCCATTTCACCCGCTTTGATCTGCCAGCTGCTACGGCCTTTGGGCACCACAGGATAGAAGCCATTAAACACATCCACATCGCGTTGGGCAGGCAGGCCACCGTGTTTCAGGAGTTCTCCTAAAAAAGGTTGGTGCCGTTTTTCAAAGGCTTTGTGGTGCACAAATAAGTCGGGGGTTTGTTGGTACGCCCCTGCAATGTTCATGCGGGCGCGGTTGTATAAATCGTGGTAAGAAATTTTGTTTTGGGCGGAAGCCAGAATCTCTAATAAATTAGTGGTAAACACGCCCCCTTTTTTAGGAATTTCGTAGGCAAATTCGCTTTTGTCGCAGGCCGCCAAGTGAATGTGCGGTGCTAAGGGCAAAATACTTTGTAGGGAGAGGGGGCTTTGCTGTTCTTGCTGCAACAGCGCCAGTAACTCGGGCACTTCTGCAAAGGCGGTGTAGTATTCGGAGAGTACTTCGGCTGCTAGTTGCCACTGTTGGGCACTGCGTTCTTGTGCTTCAGGATCGACATAGCGCGCGACAGGATCGGGGATTGGAGCAGTGGTGTCGCCCTCTTCTTGCAGCGTTTTTTCCACCTTTTCCAAGTCTTCCAAAACAGTTTTTAGTTGTTCCATTTGGCGGGTGGCTCCTGTGGAGTGGCAAGAGTCTTGAATGAAGACAATTTCAGCCGCTGTTTTTTGCCAAATTTCATCGAGTAATAAGCGCAGTTCTTTGTCTAGAATATTATGTACGCGAACGCCTTGGGCATCGACCAAACGCGCATCCGAGGGAACCAAGGTTTGAAGGTAGCCATCGGCCTCCCCGAATTGAACAGGGGCTTTTTCTTTGGAGCCATGCCCCGCATAAAAGAGCAAGACAAGGTCGTCCTTTTGGGCTTGACCCAAATGCTCGCGGATAGTGGTAATAATGTTGGCACGAGTGGGCAACTGCTCGCTATTGGTGAACAAGCGTCGGGCGTGCAAGCCATAAACGGCTTCATTGAGGTGCGTAATGAGGTAATCTAGAAAGCGCTGAGCATCTTTGACGCAGCCACTTAGATCAGGAATAGTAGCATGTTCGTAGGCATCAATACCTATAAAAAGGGCGTAGCAAGTTTTTTTTTTCATGATTTAGTTGGGAGCTTTGAGCAGTTGGTTCCGCATTTTTTGCTGCTGCATATTGATTTTCTCTACGCGCTGCTGAATTTGATTCCGCTGTTCTTCAATTTTTCTATCCATTTCTTCTCGCTTTATATCAAACGGCGGGCTAGTGGGCGGCGGCGGGGCAGTAATTTGAATCGTCGTTTTGACACGCGCTGCAATATCGTCTTCTGCTGTAACTTTGTTCTCAGGATGAAAAATAGCCGCCATTTCTTTTTCGCTCAAACTTCCCCAACGCCCTTTGTATTTTTTGATAATGTTGCGGGTTTGCTGTTTGGATAAGGGCTCACTAGAGGGTAAGTTGACGATACGGTACAAACTGCGCATTGCTTGCTGGTTGTCGGGGTTGAGGTTCCAAGCTTCGGCTGCCAATCGAAAGGCGTAGGCATTGTTGAGGCTCACCAATGGAGCAGACAACTCACTGAGTCGAGCTGATTGGGCAATTTTGAGATCATTTTTTAATTGGTCAGTCGTATTGTCTTGTTTGACGATATAAGTCGCATACGAATTGACTAAGGTATCGTTGCGTTCTTGTAGCGCCAACAAGGCCAAGCGTAGTTCTTCTTCTGTGGCATCTAGCCCTTCGCGACTAGCTGTAAGGGCTTCTGACAATTGATTGGCGTGTTCGCTGACCTCTTGATAGCGGGCAATCTGTGCTGCCATACGCGCGCTGTTTTGTGCCTCTAGTTTGGTTGTTCGATTCATCAAATAGACAATCGTCCCCCAAACCCCTAAAATGACCAAGGCAAGAGCGATAGCAAAGATCCAAATACGGTCTTTGCTCCGTCGAATAAAGCGCTGTTCATGGGGTTCTAAACTAACCTTATCTAGATAGGGGCTGATGTAATTGATGTCTTTTAGAGACAGGAGCGCTTTACTTTCGTTAAAATACGTGAAGCGGTCTTGAATGAATTTGCGAATGCGCAAAAGCATTTTGTCTTCCTGAGAAGCCTTCTCGTGTATTTTCTTGGCTAGTAAGTCGTGTGATAATTCTATTTTCATTGCGGGTATAGCGCTAAGCGAATAAAGAGGGTGTTGAAGCAACATCAAAGAGCATCTAAGATAGTTATTTTCTAAAAGAAACCCAAGACCCGCTGCGGCTAGTCGTCCGTTCGGTTATCGCTTTAGTAAGCGCTGGGCTTCTGCTTCTGATAATTCCCCATATTGATAACGGGCGTCGATGCGCTCAATCATACTCTTTATATTCTTGTAGGTATAGGTGTTTTTAGGTTGTTCTTCTTCTAAGAAACCACCACTGGAGCGCTTTAGTTTTTTATTGTTGATGGTATTGAGGACATCCATGGCTTGGCTGTTACTGTTGCTAGAGCTCCAAGCATAGCGCGCCAATCGAAACGCTTCTTTGTAGTCGCTTTCGCTTACGTTCTTCCCTTGTAATAAATTGTGGGCGCGTTGGCTGAGTTGTTGAGAGGTTTCTACGGCGCTCAATTTGGCGCGGGTACGAATCACTTCATTGGCAATTTTGACTTGCTTGGTCAATTCTTTGGTCAAGCCGCGTTTGTCTTCCTTGAGGCGGTCGCGTTCTTTTTCCAAGGCGCGCTTACTGGCTTCGAGGGCATCGTTGGCCAAGCGCAGCTCGGTGAGGGCATCTTGTAGCTCTCGGTTGGTCATTTTGATAATTTGCTCATCGTCGCCGATGCGATCTAGCAATACGATGTGGATGCTGTCTTTGGTGCGCAACTCTGCCAGTTTAACTTCTAAATCAGCATTGGAAGCGGCCAAGGCCAATTCTGTCCGTCTGTAACGGTCGTTGGTGGCTCTCAATTTAGCGCCTGTATTTCTATAATACATAACAAACCAAAGTAAAACACCCACGACCAAAAAAGTGGCGATTCCAGAACCAACGATAAAAATAATCAAGTTCTTACGCGCCATTACCTTACTGCGCGTGAGAAAGTTCTGTTCCTCCCGAGTCAAGCTCAATTCCTCCTCAAAAGGAGCCACTGCTTTCACTTCATCCGTCGTCAACAAAGCATGGTCGACTTCGTATAATTGATATTTGACCCGCACTAAATTAAGGACACGCAGCCGCATACGATCACTGGCCGAAGCCCGCTCGTAGACTGTTTTTGCTAACGTATCGTGAGAAAGTTCTATTTTCAATGCTTAGAGGATTTGTTTTATAGAAGGTGCCTAAAGTAACTCAAACAATGGGACGATGTACTCTAAATTAATTCTTCTAACTAAAGGACTACCAAAATTAATGCCCTTTATCATTTCAGAGACTAGTTTTAGACTACCCTAACAGTTGTACCAAGCAATATAATAAAAATATAGCGATTCAGGGAACCTTGGCAGCAGCGTTTATCAATCGCTATTCAAAGCAGCGATTTGTCAAAAGCTTAACGGGGAGAATGCTTTTTTAGTTTGTTTTTTAATTTTTTTTTTCGTATTTTTACGGGGAGTACTTATAAGACCTTATTGTAATTTAAGTGCACTACTTGTGCTTCATGTATTATTTTTTAGTGCTATAAGTACTGTCCCAATCTCCTATTGTATTGTTATTAATATTTCTGCATTATTACTAATACTAATTATTTTCTCTTTACCAAATCTATCACAATTAAACTATGGCACTCTCACAAGAACTAGTACAGCGCCTCATTACGCTGAAAGCCTCCATCAAAAAGTTTATGGAGCTGCACAACAACCCACATGATACTTCGAAGTACAACGAACTAGCGGCAAAGATGGAAAAAGTTGAGCAGTTATTATCTCAACACGCTATTGGAACCGATACCGATAATGGTGGATCCGATAATAACGCATCTGATACGCCCCCTTCTACCGTTACTATACAAGGTACAGTAGGAGAAGGCGGTGCCAATAACAAAGCCGATGTCGAAAAAGTACAAGCTCTATTAAAGAAGGTAGGCGCTTCAATAACGGTAGATGGAAAGATAGGGAACCAAACCATTGCCACGATCAAAAATTACCAACGCTCCATCGGCAACAACAATCCCGATGGCTTGATAGAGCCAGGCAAAGCAACTTGGACAGCCTTAGCCAATGGGAAAGGCAACGCAGCAGGTCCAGGAGCCGTTCAACCAGGCGAAAAACGCGGGATTAAATCGGTTGCCACCCGTTACGGTTTTACAACGGACAAGTACGCCAACCAAAACGATCGAAATGGGATTGGTAACAATGGTAACAAACTCACCCAAGGAAAAAGTGTTGCTTTGAGCCCAGAATTATACGACCTACTAGGTATTGGCTATAAATCAGGGGCTTATATTAATGTAGAATTTCCAAATGGTTCGGTTAAGAAATTCCAAACGGCCGATCAAACACGACGTGGTTTGACGGGGTTGCGGGTAGATTTTTACGACCCCAAAGGCAATTTTAAAAGCGTAGATGGCAAAACACTCTACGTCACTAAAGTAAGCTCAAGTGGAGCCGTAGATGTTGCTCCACAACCTGGTGGTGATACCGCCGCAGGCAGTGGCGATGGCCTGAGCGATTCTGTCGGACAAGGCGGAGCCAACAAGAAAGCGGATGTCGAAAAAGTACAAACGCTACTCAACAAAAAAGGCGCTAGCCTGACGGTTGATGGACAGAATGGAACCAATACCATCAATGCCATCAAAGCATTCCAGTTGTCTATTGGTAATAACAACCCCGATGGCTTGGTCGAGCCAGAAAGAGGAACTTGGAAGGCGCTTAACAGTGGTAGCGGTGATGCAGGCGGCACGGGAACAGGGAATGGCAATACCAGCGGCAACAGCAACCTATCTATTTCTGCCTCTGTAGGGCAGGGCGGTGAAAATAAAGAAGCCGATGTCAAAATTGTACAAGAATTATTAAATAAAAAAGGCGGAAAATTAACCGTAGATGGCAAAAATGGCAACAAAACAATTGCTGCGATTCGCTCTTTTCAATCTTCCATTGGTATCAGCCCTGACGGCGTTATTAGTCCCAACAAAAATACTTGGAAGGGCTTAATTGGCAGTACTGGAAGCGTTGATCCGAATGCTACGTCAGGAGGCACCGCAGGGGGTGGTTTTGATCCAGGAGAACCCTTAGCAGCGGGTGCCAAACCCTCTTCTTCTAGCTTTAAATATAGCGAGTTTATTTCTCCAAGAGATCCCGTTCGCGAAGTACCTAGAGAATACTGGGGTAATTTACAGAAATTGATGAACAACTTAGAAGTTATTCGCAAAGCCCTAGGTGTATCCATGAACATCAACTCAGGCTATAGAAGTCCAGGCTACAATGCTAGAATTGGGGGTGCCTCCCGCAGTCAACACATGTATGGTAAAGCTGCCGATATTAGCACGAGTCTGCCAGCGAGTAAAGTACATGCTGTCATTACACAACTTGTTAAAGATGGTAAAATCACTCCTGGTGGAGTAGGCAAGTACAGAAATTTTACCCATTACGATGTACGGGGTAGCTTTACGGCATTTAATGGAGGTTATTAAGCCCTAGTGCAAACAAGCTTTTTATTTTTGTGTTGTACTAACCAACAACCCGAAAAGCAGAAAAACGCCTTTCTCTAGGGGAAGGCGTTTATTTGTTGGGGCTGTGCTCTCTATTTTTACTTACAAACACACTAGACATGAAATTAACGTATCTAATTACCGTAGCGGCCAGTTTTTTACTGCTTTTTGCTTGTGAAGCGCCTGGCGAAGCCTCGACCAGCGAAGAGCCTATCCCCTCACAAGAGGTATCGCCAGAAGTGGATGGGAGAACCACTACCGTGAAAGATAACATTGACGATGTTACCGAGCCCATTCCTCCAGCACCCGACTTGGATCCAGATCCAGATGAGGAGGAAGGATCGGAAATACTAGAGTAAATGGACTCAAAGGAGCTGAAAACGGCCTCCTTCTCGTACAAAAACAGGCGGTTCTCCTAAGGGAGCTAAAACGCGATAATAGCGGCCGCCTTCGTACACTTGCTTACTAAACCAATGTTTCCATCGGCCTTTTGGTAAATAAACCCGCACACTACGAGCATGGCGGCGCAAGTTGGGGGCAACCACTATATCGTTGCCCAACATAAACTGATAGCGCGCTTTTTGAGCCCCGATCTCCTCGGGCGCGTGCAAATACAGATGGCGTATCATCGGCCAACCCTTTTCGCTCGCTTCTTCGTTGAGTGCTTTTAAGTAGGGAGTCAGCGTCAAGTGCAATTGACTAAACTGCGCATAGAATGCTTTCAACTCCCTATCATAAACCTGCGCATTGCGCTGGGGCAGAATGCCTTCATGGGTTCGGAAAACAGGACTAAATGCCCCCAACTCAATATGCCGTTGTAAAAGTCGTTGAGTGCGGCGCATTTGAAACAAGCCCCCAATTTTAAAAAAGCCCGCAAAGCCTCCCACATCGGCATGGTTCAAGGCCATTCCACTAATGCCACTAGAGGTCAATGCAGGAACAATCGAACGCAAACCATCATTTTTTTGCCAAGAGGTCATTTGATCGCCTGCCCAAAATAAGGTCGCATAGTTGCTGCTCCCCGAAAAAGCCGAGCGCGAAAAGAACGCCACTTCCCCCATTTTTCCCACTTCTTCAATGGCCTCCCGATTAATACGCGCCCATTCTACAGGATAGAGGTTGTGATACAATTGGGGGGAAATGCCGCTGTGTAATACCGCGTCCCAAGGTAATGCCTCTCCAAAATCAGCCATCCAGCCCGAGAGTCCATAAGCAATCATGTTGTTCTTAATGATATTTTTGAGCCAACTACAAGCCATTGGATTGGTCAAATCTACCAAGCCTACGTCAAATCCCGTCATCCGAATAACGTAGGTTTCTCCCTTATGATTCTTCACCAAATAGCCTTTTTTATCGGCTTCGGTATAGAGTGGGCCGTCGTTGGTGAGCATGGGATTAATGTAGCCCAACACCGCAATACCACGCGCTTGCATATCGGCACAAAATTGCTTGAAGTTGGGATAACGCGTTTCATCGGCTTGCCAATACCAGCGCAGTTGATCGCCCACAAACGTGCGCCGCCTACCCACCCAATCTTGAATCCAAATGGCTGAAAGCACGGTGCCCGCTGCTTCTAAACTATCTACATAAGCCAACACCTTGTCGGTGCCGCCTTGCAACCCTACCACCGTTCCAAAAGCCCAATCGGGCAGGGGCGGTTGTCGCCCCATTGTTGCACTTTGTGCCTCAATCAAGGCCAAAGGGTCAGGATTTTGTCGGATAATTACCTCCAAATGGGATTGCCAAACTTCGAGTTGATGGTGCCACTTGGCGCGAAAATCAAAGGCGGCGCGGCAGCTGTTTGTTAGAAAAACCGAGTGGCCTGCATTGGACAGATAAAAGGGAATTGGGGCGTAAGTACTCACAGGGGTGCCGCCCGCAATTTTGACGTTGGCAATGGCTGTAATGGGCTGGTCGCCTGCGCCAATGCCTTGTTCTTCTACCCAAATGGGCACTTTATGGCCGTTCAAGTTGCTGTGGGTATATTGTTCGCCTAAGCCAAAAATAGCTTCGTCATCGGCTGCGCCATACTGCAAATAAAGGCGGTTATATTGTTGGGAATCAGTTTCTATTTGTATGCTAATACTCTGTGGGTCAATAACTTTTATAAGCATCGAAAAAGGAACCTCGCACAAGTGACCTGCATAGTAAAGCCCTTCTTTGTTGGAATAAATGCTATCGATGGTTACTTGATTACAATGGGACGTAAAACGCTCTTTGAACTTAAAAAAGCCGTACGTTTCCCGAACTTTGGGGGTAGATTTTGCCGCTTTGAGCCAATTTTTGCTAATGGGCAAGGTCAATAGGGGGGGCTTTTCCCAATTGAGGTGGAGGTATAGCGTTCCATCGACAACCCTATAACAATAGGTGTCAAATGTTACCCGATCAGTGTCGGAGTGTTGAGCTTGTAGCGGGGTCGCTGTTATTAAGCAATAGCAAAAGAAAAAGAGAAAACGCGCCATGATGAAGAGCAAAATTAAGAGGAACGGAAGGAATAGTCTACCAAAAATTATTTCTTTTGTAAGCCTTGTTGCTTGCGCACTTTATTGGAATAATAAGCAATACAAACGCCACCAAAAACGCCAGGGGCAAACCAGTTCCACATGGGAACCTGCAAGATATTATTAACTACAAAAAAGGCCGTTACCGAAGCCAAGTAAGCCCCGATGGTCTTTCCTAAATGCACCAATAACCAACGCTCTTGCAAGAGTTTGGGACGGCGAAACAGCCGTAAATCGCTCAACGCAAAATAGAGCGCTACCACTCCAAAACCTGACGTGATTTCATTGGGTTGTTTGTATAATAAAATGGGAAAAGCAATAAAAAATAGGCCTAAAATGCCCAGTCCTAAAGCCAGTAATTTATCGACACTCAAATCGACCTCTTTTTCGCGTAAGCGCAAACCCCGATGGCCTGCAATCAACAAGTAAATGGTAAATAAGCCGATACAGAAAAGGAAAATATTTTGGTGATTGGGCAAGACGGCAACGACCAAAGAGAAAAGTGCTGAAAGCAACATGCTGACATAAAAGACCTTACCGATTTTTTTGTGCCGCGCATCTCCTTTTCGTAAGACCAGCACGACGGTTCCTGCTGTCAATGCCACGCTACCCAAGATAACATGTATCCAAATTAACCCTTGTATAAAGATAGAGAGCGACATAGTGGGAAGTGATTAAATGGTTGTTTGTTGAGTGATAATAAAATCAATGAGCGCATTGTACCGCTTGTCTAAGCGCATAAGCTGTTCGTTCCCCAATAGAATCAGGTGCTTGCGCGCCCGTGTTAAGGCCACGTTTAATTTGCGGTCTACGACCTCGTCGTCCGAGAGGGAAATAATGCTTTCTAATTGGTAAATATCGTTGAGACAGAGCGAGATAATGATAATGTCGCGCGCCCCTCCTTGGTAACGTTCTACGGTGTCAATCGTACAGTTTTCGTAGCCTTTTTTGTAGCGGGAGAGCTCGCTGCGAATTTGGGCGATCTGTGCGCGGAAAGGCGTAATAACGCCCACGTCCGCAATATCGAGGTGCTGCCCGTTGGCCTCGTACAAGGCCTCAAAGCCCTGAATGAGTTTGCCCACCCATTGAGCTTCGTCTAGGTTGGTTTTGAGGTTGCTTACGCGGTTGATGCTGCTGCCAAAATAAAGCATTCGATGCTGCGCTAATTGTTTTTCTAAATCGCTCGAATTGCTCGGTGGTCGGTAGCCCAAGGGTGCCTTCTGCCAAATTGAAATGGGTAATTCTTCAGGAAGCAACTGCAAGTTGTTGTCATAAAAATGTTCACTTGGAAACGCGCAAATGTCTTGGTGCATGCGGCCTTGATGCGATAGGTTATCGTAGGCCCAATCCCAACCTTCTTGCTCTGCGCGGCGGTACAAGCGCTCAAATAAAGAGTTGCGGCGGTTGTACAAACCGATGGCATACAAATCTTTATCGTTGACTTTAGAGCGTTGCTTGTCTTGTAAGACAACGGCGGGCAGTTGTTTGTGGTCGCCAATAAGTACAAAGCGCTTAAAATTAGGCAATAGCCCCACCAACAACGGTTCTAAAATCTGTGACGCTTCGTCTATAATAACCGTGTCAAAGCTTTTGAGTTGAAATAGGCTGGCCTTACTAGAAATGGAGGCGACTGTAGAGACAAAAATACGGTGGCTGGTGATAATTTGCACCAACTCTTTTCGCTTCGTGGCTTCCTTGGTGCGCTCCGAAAATAGACGGCCATGAAAGCGTGGATCGGTGGCGTGGGGATTGCCAATGCGCAAATAATCGGCTTCTGCAAAACTGTGAATGGCTTCGCAAATCTCGTCTACCGCACGGTTAGTATAAGCAAGCAGCAAAATTTGTTCTTGGGTGTTTTCTAATAAATACCGCACCATTTCGGCCAGCATAAACTTGGTTTTGCCTGTTCCAGGAGGACCCACCAACAAGAAATAGTCTTTGGTAGCCAATGCTTTGTGCAAGACCTTGCGCTGTTCTATACTCAAGTTAGGGTTGCCCAAGTTTAGCGGTTTGATGGGTTGTTGTGCAGGGGCTTCTAAGGTCATCAACAGGCGGCGCTGCCGCGTATCCGTTTGCAGAAAGCTAAATAAAGCGCGGTATTGTACCTTAAAACCACTATCCATCATGTCGGATTCGACATTCCATTGCAAATCGGACTCGAACAACGATTCGTTAAATTGGCGGTAGCGCAACTGTACTTGTACCCGCTCGGCATCAATAAAAGTAACCGAGCCTTTAAACACTTGGTCGTTCAAGACATTGTCCTCCTTCTCGCGGACAGGATAAAGCACAATAATATCGCCTTGGCGGAAATTAGCCAGTTCGTTGGTCGTGTCGCTGCGCTTAAAATCCAGTAAAGGGGTTTCCTCTCCTGAGCGGTTTTGGAGAATGGTCAAGTAGCCTAAAATATCAAAGGCTTCATCTTTTTGTTGGTAACTGTGTAGCCACAAGCCCGCCAAGCCATTGCGGTTGTCGCGCCCTGCTTCGCCTGTTTTGGCCAATTGGTGTTCGCGGGCGGTAAAGCTCACAAAGTTGAGAAAGTACAGCCGCTCCAAGGGCGTAGCTTGCTGCATCACGGTGGCAAAATCCTGTAAATCGCGTGCAATAAATCCCCGTGCTTTTTCCAAACGCTGTGGACTAAGCACGTCTAGTAGGGTGGTTTGGGTACTCAACGAGTCACTATCCATTTGGGCAAGCCCGTGTTCAATGGCGATGATGTCGTTGCGCAGCTTGATCGCGTCGTATTGCTGGCCGCGATTGGGCGGCGCGGGTTTGAGGTGGTCTTGGTCGATGCCCGAATAGAGCATGTAGGTATTGGAGCGCAAGCCATCGCCGAAGGCCGAGCGCACTAATAAATCGTAGAGGTTGGTTTGTTGATAGTGGTTTTGGCTTAAGCCTAAATAGTTGGGCATGAACGGCTTGCCGCTTTTTAACTCTATAATGGCGATTTTATTGGCTGCATCATCTTTATACAACACATCCAAACGCCCTTGGATACCATAAATATTAGAATAAAAAGAAGGCTCCAAAAAACACTGCTGTGGCGTAATGTTGTTTTCTTCTAAGCGAACTTTGACCGTAGTTTTGAGGTTGGTAAAATGCTTCTGACTTTTCCGATAAATGTCTAAAATTTCTCGGTCGTCAAAGGTGGCAAAACTCAATGGATTAAGGGAAAAGGCCTTGGGAAAAGTTTCTGTAAAAGATGCCTCTTCGTTGGTCATCAATTCATCCAAAAAGAAGTTGGCCACGTTTCCAAGCATGAGCGGCACAGAGGAGGTGAAGGGAGTAAATTTTTTTAATAAATACAAAGCGGCCGAGGCTCCAAAACTTTGAAAGCACTCCGAAATGCTACTGACATCCACCATGTAATCGGGTTCCAAAACAAACGCACGCGGCACATATTCCCCTTCTTCCGTTACACTGACATCCAACAGGTTGACCGTTGCAAAGCCGTGAAAGAAGCGCTTTAGATCGCGGATATTGTTGTTAAAACTCTCATTGTAACCCGTTTCATTGTAACGCACCACTAACTGCTCTTGTGGGTTATCAAAAGGCTGGCAAAGCAGTTGGTTTTTTTTGTCGTCTACTGCCAAGACGACCACGCGCAAAACCGTATAGCGTTTTTTGCTGCTCATTTTTCGTTGCGGCTCTTCTTGGTCTTGAATTTGATCCAAAATTTCTTTTAGATCTGAGGCTACGGGCGTTTGGCAGAAGGCTGCAATGGCATAACAAGCGGTTTTGAGCGTACTCAAGTAGTCTTGCTCTTCTAACAGCTCGGGAGGCGTTTGGCGCTTGCGCCGAATCTGGTGGATGCGCCATTGCAAGGCACGGCTTATCTGGTGCTCTTGCGCGGCAAAAGCCACCCGCGAAAACATGGTGGTAAAAACGATATTCTTGCTACGCGTCAAATCCACAAAAAAAGCAGTTAGCAAATGATCCAGTTGCCGTATTTTATCGCTCGGCGAGGCTTGCAGCGCGTGGACATTCGCAAACTGTTTGAAGAATAAATCGGCTAATTCTGGATGTTTCATAAAGAGCGGCTGGAACGATGTGTGGATTGATTGTAAACGGTTGGCTAAGATACGGGATTCTTGGGCGAATACAAAAACTGGCTGCGCTCTTGGTTCTTTTGTGCTTCTAGTGCCACTTACCCGTACGGCTTTCTCTCAACGAGTTGAAGGGCTTAGCTTGCATTTGACGGCGTAAAATGGTATCTTTCCTTTCTTTATCCTAAAACCCTACGGGGCTATTTTATCAATCAATTATCTATGCGCTTTTTACTTTTATTCTTATTGCCACTGACTTTTAACCTAATTGCCCAACCGCAATTGGAGCAACCGCTAATTTCTTACGAATTGGTGGAAACCTACAGCCAAGAAACTCTTACCACCAAATGGAAAGAGGCTAAAATTCCACAAGCACTGGCACCAATTAATTATGCCATCAATGTTTATGAGGTACTATACACCATGCCTTGGCATGACGGAACTCCCGTGCAGGCTTCGGGCTTGTATTATGTACCTGTATTAGAATCGGGCGATGAAGACGATGCTGTTACGGTAACTCAAGAGGCGCATCCGATGCTTTGTTACCACCACGGAACACAGATTCGTAAGGCGCGTCGGGTGCGTTTGGGAGGGGAGCAAGCCATTTGTATCGGCTTTGCTGCCGATGGCTATTTAGTGGCGCGGCCGACTATTTGGGCTTGGGCAAGGGCGATAGAGAACACCTCTATCACCACATTGAGACCCAAGCAGGCGCGACCATTTACCTGTTGAGAGCCATCAAAAAAATAAACGAAGAGCTCGGCATTCAGCAAAATGAGCAGTTGTTTGTAACGGGCTACTCGCAGGGTGGCCATGCTGCTTTAAGTTTTCACAAAACAGTACAAGAGCAATATCAAGAAGAGTTTTCGATAACCGCTTCTGCGCCAATGTCAGGAGCGTATGATTTGGGCGGCGTGCAAGAAGGCACGATGTTTAAGCCGTATTCGCACCCAGGTTATTTACCTTATTTGTTGTTCTCTTACAATGAAATCTACAACCTGTATGACCAACCTAGTGATTTGTTGGTAGCGCCCTACGACAGTATTTTACCTCCGCTTTACAATGGGCAATACTCGATGAACCAGATCAATCGCGTTCTACCTAGTACGCCCAAAGATGTCTTGCAACCAAGTATGATTAAGCAGTATTTAGAGGAAGAGGATTTTCCTTTCAAAGTAGCGCTCAAAGAAAATAGCGTACACAATTGGAAACCCCAACAGCCTGTTTTATTCTGTTATTGCGAAGCGGATGAGCAAGTAAATTATCAAAATTCTATCGTAGCCTACGAGACGATGAACGCGCTTGGCGCTGAACATTTGCGTTTAAAACGCGTCAATAAGCATCTAGGACACAACGATTGTGCAGCTTTTGCCGTCATGCACAGCAAGTTGTTTTTTGATAGCTTTCGCAAAGGAAGTACCACTGGAACGGCAGGGCCGTTGGGCAAACGCTTTTTGCTGGGATTAGGAAAAAGCAATCTTGCCGCTAAGGCAAAGAAGAAAAGAAAACAGTAACGAATTCCTCTCCTCTGTTTAACGGACTAGCCTACTTAAAAAGGAGACGGCGGATTTATCCGACTGTCTCCTTTTGTAGGTTATTTTGTCTATGATTCTACCGCAAAAAGCTCCCTAAATGGTGCTCTAGCTCTAAGAAGTAGGAATTTTAACTTTGTAGGTTTTTTTGTATTTGTTGGTCAAGCTGCCACTGCGCAACCAAGGGTTGTATACTTTGAGCATACGGTAAGAGGTGTTGTTTTCTTTGGCAAAGTCGGCCCAGCTGGCAACACTGCTCTTTACAGTAACTATTTTGTGGGGAGGAAAAGGGGCGTAGAGGTCTTTTTCGGTGAGGTTAAAGCCGTAGCGCTCGGGGTGCTGCATGATCTCTTTGAGCGCCATAATACGCAAGACATAACGGCTTGTTTCGTCGTTTAAATTAAGGTCAAAGTACTTAGTGGTATTTTGTTCGCGCAGATTTTTTTTGAGGCCACCTTTGCCCATATTGTACGAGGCAGCGGCGAGCATCCAATCGCCCAAATCGTTGTGGGCTTCGCGCAAATAAGCACAGGCCGCTAAGGTGGCTTTTTCCAAATGGTAACGCTCGTCAATCTCATTGTCCACTTCTAACCCGCGCTCCTTGGCACTGCCAGGCATAAATTGCCAAAAGCCTCTTGCGCCCGCAGGCGATACAGCATTATCTAGACCCGATTCGGCTACGGCCAAATATTTTAAATCGTCGGGCATTCCTTGCGCTTTCAAAATAGGCTCAATAATGGGAAAATAGCGGTTGGCGCGTTTGAGGTAAACAAAGGTTGCAGAGTGGCGAAAGCAGTTGCCGATCAACTCGCGATCAAAGCGCTCTACGGCATCAAAATTATCCATAGGCAGGGGCTCGCCTGCAAAGTCTACGGCATCGGGCAGGGGTGGGGCAGCTACATTTTGTACTTGCGTTTGTTCAGGAGCCGTTGTTTGAGTCGTTGCGCGGGGTGTTTCGGTACTATCGGGTTTGGTATAAGCCGACACTAAGAAGACAGCGGCGAGGGTGACCATTCCAAAGGCAAAAAAAAGTAAGTTTTTCATAGCGTGAGCGGGTTGTAAACGATGGATAAATGAAATGTTGAGAACAGCAACCTCTAGTTACTAAAAACGACCTTCTTAGAAGGTCGCCTTTGTTATTTTTTTTAGGAAAAGATCGTACTGGAAGTAAGTTGTTTAATCCAATTTAAGCACGTCCAAGAAGGCCTTTTGAGGGACTTGAACATTGCCCACTTCGCGCATCTTTTTCTTTCCTTTCTTTTGTTTTTCTAATAACTTACGCTTCCGCGAAATATCTCCTCCATAACACTTGGCAGTAACGTCTTTACGCAAGGCAGAGATATTTTCTCTAGCGACAATTTTAGCGCCAATAGCGGCTTGGATTGCAATTTTAAATTGTTGTTTGGGTAGAATGTCCGACAGTTTAGAACACATGCGCTTGCCAAAACTAACGGCTTTCGTACGGTGAATCAAACTGGAAAAGGCATCCACCGTTTCTCCGTTGAGCATGATGTCTAATTTCACCAAGTCGGATTGACGGTAATCAATAGGCGTATAATCGAAAGACGCGTAACCGCGTGAAATTGTTTTGAGACGGTCGTAGAAATCGAATACAATTTCTGCTAAAGGCAACTCAAACGTCATCTCTAAGCGCGAAGGGGTCAAGTATTGTTGGTTCTTTAGAATGCCTCGCTTGTCCATGCAGAGCTTAATAATACCGCCGATATACTCGGGTTTGGAGATGATTTGTGCGCGAATGAACGGCTCTTTTACAAAATCCAATAACATGACATCAGGCAAATCATTGGGGGTATTGATAGTTAATATTTCCCCTTTCTTGGTATGCGCAATATAGCTGACGTTGGGAACGGTCGTCAGTACATTTTGATCGTACTCGCGTTCCAACCGCTCTTGAATAATCTCCAAGTGCAACATGCCCAAAAATCCACAGCGGAAACCAAAACCTAAAGCCACGGAGGTTTCAGGTTGGAAAATCAAAGAGGCATCGTTTAATTGCAATTTCTCCAAGGCATCGCGCAAGTCTTCAAAATCTTCGTTTTCAATGGGAAAAAGCCCTGCAAAAACCATTGGTTTTACATCCTCAAATCCCTGAACGGGTTTGTCACAAGGGTTCTCTTGAAGGGTAATGGTATCCCCTACTTTAATGTCTTTGGAATCTTTGGTGCCTGTAATTACATAGCCTACATTGCCCGCTTCTACCATTGGTTGCGGTACTTGTTCCATTTTGAGTACCCCAATCTCGTTGGCAAAAAACTCGCTGCCTGTATTATAAAAACGAATGGCATCATTCTTTTTGAGACGGCCATTAAAAATTCGATAGTAGGCCACTACTCCTCGGTATTTGTCAAACATCGAGTCAAAAATCATGGCTTCTAGTGGCGCTTCTGGATCGCCAGAAGGGGCGGGGATGCGCTCTACAATAGCTCGAAAAATATTGTCCAGTCCTAAGCCTGTTTTTCCGCTGGCTAGAATGATTTCGTGGAGTTCACAACCTAATAAATCGACGACTTCTTCCGACATTTCATCGACCATCGCCGAGGGCATATCTACCTTATTTAGAATGGGTATAATTTCCAAATCATTCTCCAAGGCCAAGTATAAATTAGAAATTGTTTGTGCTTGTACTCCTTGTGCGGCATCCACTAATAATAGAGCCCCTTCGCAGGCAGCAATAGAACGAGAGACCTCGTAAGAAAAATCAACGTGGCCGGGAGTATCAATCAGGTTGAAGATGTATTCTTCTCCATCTTGCACGTAGTTGAGTTGGATGGCGTGGGACTTAATGGTAATGCCGCGCTCGCGCTCCAAATCCATGTTATCCAAGGCTTGATCCTGCATTTTGCGTTCCGAGATGGTTTGAGTCATCTCTAACATACGATCGGCGAGGGTAGATTTACCGTGATCAATGTGTGCAATGATGCAAAAATTTCTAATATTTTTCATATAATTCAGTAGTGTCTATGTATCAATCTAGAAAAGCTCGATTCGTAATAGAGCATTTAAAAGCGAAAATACAGCTTTATATTGGTAAAGCCAAGAATTGCTCGGCTATTCGGGCGCACACTTGGTCTCAATAAACGTTCTCCACAGCAGTTTGTTTGGTAGTCCTTGGGGTAAACCGTATATTGCTTTTGTTGTTACAGAACCTTTACCAACTAAACATTTAAAAATAGTAGTTTGTAAGTGTGCCTTTGGACAAGTACTTATTCCAACCAAAAAGGCTTGCAAACTGCCAAAAACATCCAATTATGTCTGATAATATTTCTTGGCAAGATGCCTTAGCGCGATTAAAAAAAGGAAACGAAAATTTTGTAGCCGATCACTTGGACGGCCGTTTGCAAAACTCATCTCGTCGTAGCGAATTGACCTCTGGGCAAGATCCTTTTGCTATTATTTTGAGCTGCGCGGACAGCCGTGTCGTACCCGAATTAGCTTTTGATACAGGGCTAGGAGAACTCTTTGTGATTCGGGTAGCGGGTAATGTGGCCAATACATCGACAATCGCTAGTATAGAATATGCTGTTGCCAACTTAAAAGCCCACCTCATCGTAGTTATGGGACACGAAAGTTGTGGAGCGATTACCGCCGCCTTGGCAGGTGGAGACAATGGGCACAATCTCAACCACTTGCTCCAACACGTCAACCCCGCTCTAGAAGCGTCGGAAGATAAAAGTGTAAATAACGTGGTAAAGATGAATGCAAAAATGACAGGGAAAGAACTCGAAGAACGTTCGGACATCATCTCAAAAGCGGTAAAAGCAGGCAATACCAGAATCGTTTCTGCTTATTACAACCTCAAAACAGGTAAAGTAGATTTTATGGATGTGGATGCGGCCTAACAAAAGCCTTGTCTTTAGAATAAATTATGTAGTGGCGGAAATCTTCGAAAGAGGATTTTCGCTGCTGTGTTTAGCGCGGAGCGATTGAAAGGAAAACCGTAGAAGGGGAGGAAAATCAGACTAAATAAGTGTACTTACAAGCGCAAAAAAAAATAATTACAGCACTCAGTGAAAAAAAATAAGTTCCTTTTCCAACCATTCTTTCTTTTGCTTGTCATAGGAGCGGAAATATACTCAAAAGAGCGTATCTCCTTGTGCATATAAGCAGGCGTTTTAGGATTTCTAGTCCATAAGTAACTAATTATGTCTTTATACTTTGACAGCATTTTTCTCAGAATGCTTCAAAAAACGAGCCTCTACAATTATTGTAGAGGTTTTTTTCTGCCCACTCAACTTATTAAATAAGCAAAAAGCGCTAAAATACTCGTTTTAGTAAAATGTTGACAATAAGTAAAGTATTTCATTGTTTAATTTAGAAGTGTTTATTTTGTTATAAGTTGAAATTTTTTGCTGCAAAAAATATTCCTTTGCGAAGACTTACTGGAATTGGGAGGATAGCGAGTAGGTGAGTTTGTATGTTCTGTGAAATCAGAGGGATACGGTATTTTATTTCTAATTTTTTTGGTAATCTAAAGAAGAAGCTTTACTTTAGTCTACAATAGATAACTAATCCTTAACAAAAAAATCAGGTAATAGTTTTCTAATTCACCAAGTCAGATGGTTTTGAAAAATAAATAGTAATATTGATACCTTTTATAAATCAGCTGATTTTAATTTTATCGGATCCCATTTACTCGCTTTTTTTTTGAGCGTGGTAAACCCGATGAATTTATTCTATCACTTCAACACCAAGAATTTATGAATAACCTTTACTTTGGTAAAGGCTTACTAATAGTTGTAGTAAGCTTGTTTCTTTTAGGAACCCAACAGGCGCGTGCGTCGCACATACCGGGAGCCAACATAACGGCGACCTGCAATCCTAGTAACCCTCTGCAATACACCTTTACCCTTACGCTTTTTAGACGCTGTCCAGGGACACACCCTAGTACCATGAGCAATTTCACGCTCACCAATAGTTGTGGCTTAACAGTTCCTATTATTCCTGTTTTTCAACAAGTAGGTACTGCAGTAGATGTCAATCAATTGTGTTCTAGTGTCACCAGTAACTGTTCTGGTGGGACACAACCGGGTGTTTGGTTATATACTTATGAGGCCGTTATTACCCTGCCCGCCAACTGCGACGGCTGGACAATGGCGTATAGCTTGTGTTGCCGAGATGCTTCTAGTAATATGTCAGGAGGATCGGGCAACACCATGTATACGTCTACGACTATTAATACGTTAACCGCTCCTTGTAATACGACCCCCAGCGTCACGTCGGCGCCAATTCCTTATGCTTGTACGAGTACTCCCTTTAGCTACTGTTTGACCACTTCAGATGCTGAAGGAGATAGCGTGGCTTATCGAATGGTGGCACCAGGAAACACGGGTGGCGTTGCTATTGCTCATTTAGGAGGGTATTCTGTTACTTCTCCCCTCACAGGTTTTGTTCTCAACCCGTTAACGGGTTGTTTTACCTTTAACGAACCCAACATTGGTAACTATGTAGTTGCCATTGCGATAGATGAGTATGACAATGCAGGCAATGTGATTTCTACTGTTATTCATGATTTTCAAGTACAAGTAATTAATTGTACCAATACTCCACCCAACAATCCTGTTGGTAGTATTACCAATGTAACAGGAACGGCTAATCAAACGGGCCGAATGGTATCTCGGCCTGTATTGGACAGACTTTTTGTTTTGATGTGACCTTCTCGGATGTCGTAGATATTAACGACAGTATTTTTATTACTACTGATGGGACTACGCTTTTTCCAGGAGCGACTTTCACGACAACAGGGGTGAATCCTATCACTGGGACATTTTGTTGGAATGTAGTACCAGGAAGCTTAGGCGGAAGTGCTACTTTCAATGCCTTTGACAACGGTTGCCCTGTACGGGGAACCAATAGTTTTGGGGTGGTCATCGATATTATTGATGGGGTATATGGCAGGGCCAGATGCCAGTGTATGCGGTGGAATACCTGTTCAGCTTAATGCGACAGGCGGCTCGATTTTTAACTGGACACCCGCTACAGGCTTAAGTT
Organism: uncultured Saprospiraceae bacterium; assembly: GCA_963837355.1. GTDB lineage: Bacteria > Bacteroidota > Bacteroidia > Chitinophagales > Saprospiraceae > Aureispira. Next base: position 1,115,330 of record CAWIMY010000007.1, read on the forward strand.
GTACCAACTGCCCCAATCCAATCGCCAGCCCTTCGGTGACGACTACTTATGTAGTGACAGGCAATTTGGCAGGCGGTTGTAGTAATACCGATACGGTTGTCGTCAATGTAGAAAATGTACCACCTACCGCCGCTATTACTGGTAATCTAGGCATCTGTGGAGTAAGTGGTTCTAACACCTTGACGGCAACAGGGGGCTCACGTTTCTTGTGGAGTAATGGCGCTACAACGCCTTCTATTACCGTTTCGCCTAGCGTGAGCACGTCTTATAGTGTGATTGTAACCAACTTCTTGGGCGGCTGCGAAGCTTATGATACAGTGGATGTAGTCGTGAGCCCAGGAGTCATTTCCAATATTCCCGATCAAATTATTTGTAATGGTAATTCCACGACAATTGCTGCGTCAGGAGGAGGAACCTATGCTTGGAGTACGGGGGCGAGTACCGCAGATATTACCATTTCTCCAACTGTAACTACTGATTATTTTGTCACCATTACCTTGGGAACTTGTTCTGTCATCGACACGATCAATATTGATGTCACCCCAAGTTCAGGGCCAGTGATGAATTGCCGAGCCGATACGACGTTGGTGCCCTGTGGGCCTGTCTATACCTTTACGTTACCAACGGCCTTGGATTACTGTGCTCCTTCGCCTTGTATCTCCAATACGTTAGTAGATGTATTAGCAGGGTTGAATACCAATGGAAACAATATTGCTAGTAATATTCCAAATGGTTACAATATGACCGATGGAATTACAGGTACTTGTGTTAGTGATGGTGGTAATGATATGTACGATTGTGGCAACCAGCTCAATACCAATTTGTCTACGTTGATTCCTTACACAGGAGGCAATATAAACGCTCACCCTGGGTTTAACGGCGCGAATTACTTTACGCATAAGTTTAACAATTTATGGGTGATGGCTGCCGATCTCAACGGTATTTCTACGTTTTATACCTCTGGTAATAATGGAGCAGATGGAAGTGGTAACGTAGACGGCTATACTTATACGGTCACGGTCGGTTGCATGAGCTACTATGTTTTTGTGAAACGCATTAATGCTGCACGTGATCCATCTATCAACCACATTTATATTATTCCTGACAACGGTACATTGCCTGCGCCGATACATACGTTTGCGACAAATACCAACGACGACGAACATCGCTTGTCCAATTTGACAAATTTTGACCGTCTTTATTATTTGTTGTTAGCAGGAACTGGTGGATACGCTTACACCAATGCGGAAATAGAAGCCGCTGTGTTGGATTTTATCACCCAAGCCAATACAACGGCAGGAGGTGTAGCACAGGCTACGGTTACACAAATTGGAGGTGCTCCTAGCGGCACTGTACTGCCCTCGGGTACCCACACCTTGACCTTTCAAGCGGTAGGAGTAGGAGGAACGAGCACTTGTAGCTATGATGTGATTGTACCACCATCGGGTAATCCATTGATTGTCTGTGTACCAGATACGATCATTTCAGAATGTGTGGCGAATGGGTTTACTTATTCTACTCCTGTAGGAAGCGATCCTTGTAATGCTACTTGTGGCAATGGTTTAATTACGGATGTATTAGCTGATTTAAATGTACTGGAGGGACTATTGCTAGCAGCCTTATCAGCGGCTATAGTATGCTCGATGGTCTAACAGGAACCAGTATTAGTGATGGTGGAGGCGATATGTACGATGGAGGAAATACGCTCAACACTAATTTAGGAACAAGTATTCCGTATACCAATGGGGTGCTCTCTAGTAGCGCCAATTTTGGAGCGGGGACAAATTATTTTACGCATAAGTTTAATAATATGTGGGTGATGGCGGCCGATTTAAACGGTGTCTCTACCTTTAGTATAACAGGTAATAATGGAGCCGATGGTAGTGGTACTGCTGATGGATTTACGACAAGTGTCACTGTTGGTTGCCAAAGTTACTACATCTTGGTCAAGCGCGTACACAGTGCTTTTGATCCTTCGATTAACCACATTTTCATCGTTCCTGATAACGGTAGTACGCCTGCACCAACGCATACATTTCCGACCAATACCGATAACGACGAACATATTCTCAACAACTTAGCAAATTTTGATCGCTTGTATTATCTCTTGTTTGCAGGAGCAGGTGGGATTAATTATACCAACGCACAGTTGCAAGCCGCAGCAGTTAACTTCTTGACACAAGTCAATGCCTCCGTAGGAACGGTAGGAAGTGGTGTTACCATTGCACAAATTGCAGGCTTGGCCAGTGGCTCTAATTTCCCTGTTGGTACCAACACGGTTACGTATCGCGCAACCAGCAACATTTCAGGTCAAACAGCCGATTGTAGTTTCAATATTGTGGTACAACCACGTCCTACTGCTGCGATTACAGGTAATACGGTAATTTGTACAGGTGGCTCTACCATACTAACTGCCACAGGTGGCGGAACGTATAACTGGAGTACAGGCGCTAGTACTGCTGCCATTACAGTTTCTCCCATTTTACCAACCACATACACTGTTTCTGTAACGGATAACCTAGGCTGCGAAGGCCAAAGTAGTATTAATACGACAGTGGGAGTAGCTTCTACGGCACCTATTTTAGCTCCTTTGACAGGTTCTTTGTGCCCCAACACTACGGCTACGTTGACCGCCGCAGGCGGCGTTGCTGGCGTTGGTTCTAGCCTACAGTGGTATTCAGGGCCAAATGGAACAGGAACTTGGTTAGGTACAGGCGGTAGTTTAACCGTTTCTCCCACTGCTGCTACAACCTATTACGTTCGTCGAGAAGGTGGCTGCAACATTACAGGAGATGATCAAGTAACGGTCAATATCAAAGATTACATTTATGCCTTGAATGCCGCCACCACCAACACTTATTGTACGGATAACATGGGCTGGCATCATTTCTACAATGGCAATGAAATTATTTTGTCTATCCGAGGCGATATCACAGGCGCGCCTGCTGGTTTCCCACAAATTACCATCAACGATAACGGAACCTACCATCAACAAACTCAAGGCCCGTTTACACCAGCGAGTTGTGCCAGTGGCTTGACGCCAGGCGAAGAACGCTTTGAAATGGAACGCAGTTGGGATGTTAATTTTGGAGGGGGAACCTTAAATCCACCTTACGAAGTGCGCTTTTATTACGAGCCTGCCGAACGTACAATTGTAGAAAATGCTGCTATTAATCATATGGCAACTTACGGCGCTTGTGGGTATTCGTACAAATATGCCGTGCCTGCAGGAAGTTATTTCTTCAAGAATACAGGCAGCCAATACACGGCTCCTGATTTTGATGGCTTGCATTTACCAACCGTTAATGGAATAACGACCAATGGGGTCAACTATGCAGAACTATCGGGCGTTACAAGCTTCTCAGGAGGCTCTATGGGGGTAATTTTAGTTCCCAATACCTTGTTGTCTGTAGATTGGTTGTATTTTGAAGGAAGTACCGATAATACGACGAACAAGCTGCGTTGGGCAACCGCCTCTGAACACAGCAGTGACTATTTTAACGTACAACGTAGTCCAGACGGCATCAACTTTGAAACCATTGGCACGGTACAAGCACAAGGCCAAAGCAACAATGCTATCCACTACAGCTTTGACGACGAACGTCCCTTTGAGGGAGAAAATTATTACCGTTTAGAATTGGTAGAAACAACAGGCGAAGTAGCGTTGTCCAATACCATTTTACTCCGTATTCGCGACGACGGAAAACCGTATTTGTTCTATCCTAACCCCACCACCAACGTGGTGTATTACCAATATGAAAGTGAGGCATCAGACGCCTTGCAGATTGAAGTGTTGGATGTATTGGGCAAGCGCGCTTCTTTACAACAGGTACAAGGCACAACGGGAATTAACAACATCCCAGTAAACCTGAAAGATTTGCCTGCTGGAACGTACATGGTTCGTGTACACAATGAAACACGGGGGACGGTTCACACCGAAAAAATCACAAAACAGGAGTTCTAAAAGGAATTAATCACCAATTATCAATGTTCTGCAAAGGTCGCCTCGAATTTAATTTCGGGGCGGCTTTTGTTTTATAACCTCTAATAAAGGGTAGAAAAAAAGGTCTAATGGGAGGGAAGTACAAAGAGCGCGTGCCTTCTGTGCTCCTCCTTGTTTTTTGGCAATGCTGTTGGAGTCGCCAACGACTGCCATAACCACAAAAAAAAGGTTGACACGCGGGAGCGCACCAACCTTAGAAAACTAAACCCTAAAACCCATGAAGTACAAATATAGACGATGGGTAGACGACTTGCAAGTTTTTAGGGACTTTTTTTTTGGAAAATACTAGAATAAAGCAGCACCGTCAGTTAAAAGGGCTTTTTTACTTTGGAAAATAAAGCTTAGGATAGTTAAAATCAAGGACTTGTCCATTGTTGCGATGAATATCCTTCCAATGCTCTACGGCAAACGATAAATGCACTACGCCCGTGGTCGGCACATTAGAAATCGGTGGCGAAGCATAATAATTGGCCCAATCTGTACAGGCAAAATTATGCGCAAATAGGGCAACGGATTGCCAAGAGGCTTCTAATTGTTGGACAACTTGTAAAAGCGTAGCAGCACTCGCTTCGTAAATTTCTTTCTTCCAATGAATAGCCTCATCAGGGTAGGCCAGTGCTTTTGCAAATGCCGCTGCTGTGGCGGTGGTTCGCGCAGAAGGGCTCGCTACGATGGCATCTATTGCCATGCCTTTGGCTACCATTTTTTGCGCCATAAAAGGCGCGTCCCGTTCGCCCCGCTTATTGAGTGGGCGATCAAAATCGCTCAGTTCAGGCTGTTTCCAGCTGGACTTGGCGTGGCGGATGAGGTAAATTTCTTTCATATTAAGTAGAGAGGGCATTTTATATTTACGAATAGCAACAAAAAAGGTTGATACGCGGGAGCGCACCAACCTTAGAAAACTAAACCCTAAAACCCATGAACTCACAATATAGAGCATGACTAAATAGGATGCAAATTTTACCTTGCTTTTTTTGAGGAAAGTGTGAAAAATGACAGTTGGCAGAAACTGCTGTTAATAGAAAAAGCTCTGTTGGGGCAACTACTACTCTAGCAATTAAGAAAAGAAGTTTAGCGAGGAATGACAAAGTAGATTAGAAGGGGCGGGCTGATTTTCTAGAGTGGTTTTTTTCAAAGGGAGCGGTTCCTTTTTTGGAAGTACGATTAGGCTAGTACTCCTTCGCCTATAGGCAAATAACACAAAAAAAGGTTGATACGCGGGAGCGCACCAACCTTAGAAAACTAAACCCTAAAACCCATGAACTCACAATATAGAGCATGACAAAATAAGATGCAAACTTTAGAATGCTTTTTTTGAAAAAAATCATAAAAAATGACAGTTGATTAACAATAGCTAGCAATAAAAAAGAAAGCGGTAGGAGTAACCTAAGGAAATTTTGCGCTAGCAGTAGAGGCGAATGGTGTTGCGCTCTAAGGAACGGTGCCTAATAGATAGAACGGATTGACTAATTCTTCAATTTGTTTCCATCGTTTTTATGGGACAAGGAGTTGTAACAACACAAAAAAAGGTTGATACGCGGGAGCGCACCAACCTTAGAAAACTAAACCCTAAAACCCATGAACTCACAATATAGAGCATGACAAAATAAGATGCAAGTTTTTGTGCCTGTTTTTTTATAAAAAGAATAATCTTCCTATTTATTGACATTATTTTGCGTATTACGAAACATAATGTTGGTTATTTGAGTATAACCAAACAGCACCAAAACATAAACACAACCAACAATAATGATTATTCACTATTCTATCAAGCAATTAGGCAAAAAACGCGCGCAACTAGAACGAGTTAGCTTGGAACTGCCGACCTTAACAGCCGAGCATTCACTTGCTGATTTTATAAGGGCTTTGGTAACGCAGCAAGTGCAGGCCTACGAAGCCCGACAATCCGTTACCTTACTAAAAGCTCTAACGCCAACAGAAATTCAAGAGGGCGCTAAAAAAGGCAAGGTAGAGCTGTTGGAACGCTTAGAAACCCGTTCCGTTGCGGTAGAAGCGGCTCAGCAAGAAGCCTTACAAGCTTTTGAAGATGGGCTCTATGCTGTTTTTGCCGACGAGCAACAGCTCGAAAATCTAGAAGAAAGTGCTGATTGGGCGCGCGTGGAGTGCTTTACTTTTATTCGCTTAACTTTTCTAGCAGGAAGTTATTGGTAAGTCCTACCATTGTGATCGACCGCTTCTAGTTTATAAAAACGTTACCGTCCACCAATTATACCTCAAACAACAATGGATAAGTTTCCTTACCTTGAAGACAAAGCCTTGCAGCAATACCAAGAATTATTTGCCTTGTATCAGGCTGCACCCAATCAATCCCACCAAGTCAGTAGCCTTTTAGAAGAGGCTACGGTAACACTTTCGCCAAAAGCGTTGCGCTTGGCACTACTCTTTTTAAACGCCCTCAATCGTACCCCAAAAGGGCAATACGTGCTGTTGAAACGCCACCATGACCCCCTGAAAACCGTTGTAGAAAATAGCCAGCGTTACCGCGATCTGTTAGCGTATTACGATACAGCTGAATTTTGGAACACAGAAACTCGAGCAGTTTTAATCTACCTTTTTCAGACCGACCAACGCGCCTTATGTAGAGCGCGCTTGGCAGCAGATTCCTCAATTACCTTATCAAAGAGGGTATCACCGAAGAGCCTTCAGAGCACCCAATAGCAAAGAAATTTACCAACTTCACCAATTCAATTTCATCGTAGAACTCAACAAAGAGTCGTGTCACCAGCTTCTACTGCAAGAGGCGATTGAAAGGGACTGGGAACAACATCGCAATGGAAAAAGTGCTACTGCTTTGCTGTGGGCTGCTGCCATTGACGGAGGAAATACGGCCGTTTACCAAACCCTATTGGACATTGTATACCAACGGCAGGAAAAGGGAAAAGTAACGGCTAATATAATCAGCAGCTTGTTGCTCAGTGAAAAAGAGGAAGCTTGGAAAGGCGTGGAAGCTTTGTTGTTGAGTGCACAACGAGAAGAAGGTTTGCGCCAAACGATTGTAGAATGCCTAGACGAAACGAGTTTAGGAGCATTTTTACACCTTATCAAGGTCATTTTAGAAAAAAATTTGCTGCGGTTCTCGTCCGTGGTTCGCGCGATTGATGTTTGGGCAGGGCTTGGTTGGGAAGCAGCCAAAAAAAGTACGGTAAAACGGTTTTTGACCTTGGGCTATGAGTATTTGCAAGCCCCTGCGGCTATTCCCGATGCCATGGCTTCCAAAGACAATGCAGAGGTCTATATGGCACTTTGGGCACAAGGCGTACTAGATGTAACGCAATGTGCGCCATTAGTTCGCACGTTGTATGAGAAAGGAACCGTAGAAAAACGCTGTTTGGCGTTGTATTTTGTGGCTCAAGCAGGCCCTCAATTCTCTGCGTATAACATTTGGGAAGACGCGCTATTTTCGGATACTCCCAAAGTGTTTGCTTGGGCAGTACGCTTGGCACGAATGAATCAAAATTATTTGTTCTACCAGCCCAAAGAAGAGCGGCAGCGGTTATTTGACCGACTGACGGCCAAACTCGTAGACATTCCCAAAGAGAAGAAAGTCTATCAAAAATTTGCCTTTGATTGGATCGAGATTAGCATTGATAAGACGGAGATATTTTGGGTGTTGATTAGTTTTACGCATTTTGGAGAACAGGCAGAAGTTGAGCGCTTGTATCCCTATTTTTCGCAAATGGAAGCTTACCCTCGCGAGGTGATGGTCGGAGGGATTTTACCCAACCACAAACGCTACCACACTCGCGAAGGAAAGGAGCTCACGATGCCCCTAGCGCCTTGGCAGCGCCAATTTGCCTTGGATCATCTCAAAGATCGCTCCGCCTCTATTCAAAAAATATTACTTGCCGCCTTGTCAGATGCTCCATTGTCCGACAACGATACGCAACACTTAGAAGCTTTATTAACCAGAAAAAGCTCCGACTTGCGTCGAAATACTATCCAATTATTACTAAAACAAAATGACGAACAAGTCAAGCGCAGTACGGAGCGTTTGCTTGCTGCCAAGTCCGTAGAGCAGCGGCTGGGCGGCTTAGACCTCTTGCAACAAGTACAGGACAACGCTGCTTTTAGTCCGTGGGCAGGAGCGCAGACCAAACAGTATCAAGCGCGCGCTAACCATTCTAAACGGGAAGTTTTATTGTTAGAAAACCTAGCAACAACTCCCGAAGAAAAGGCCCAACAAGTGGTCTACACGTGGGAAAACGGCTTAGGTCTCTTTGATCCCAAGATCAAAACGCCCACCGTCCAGCCAGCCCCGCCCACTGAACAATATCTCCAACTAACGAAAGAAAACCGCTATGGTTTTAGTCGTCCTTTTGCCGAAATCGTGCGTGTGCGTAAGGATTTACTACAGTTATTAGAAGCGTATAAAAACCACAGTTATGAAGTGATTGACTGGGAGGGCGCACAGCAAAGTCGGATTTTTGGTCAGGGCTTTTGGCCTCTGCGACCAGTCACCAAAGAAAATCCATTAGAAGGGGCTACGATTTACAATTACCCGCTAGCGGAGGTATGGATAGAGTGGTACAAAGACAGCCAATTAATACCTAGAGATCTTTATTTGATGCTGCTCGATAATACACCTAGTTATTATTACGAAGATCCTTTTCAGGAACCCCTAAAGACAATTAGTACACAACTGGCACAGTACCTGCCGCGTTTCGAGAAAGATACCCCATCTGATACTTGGAATTTTACTCGATCTACTATTATCCAACTCTTGTCTGGACTCTATCCTTATCAAGATCAACTTGCTTTTGTAGAAGGACTGGTGCGTCAAATGATTAATAGTTTGAGTGCCGAGCAATTGGCTTGGTCGAAGAAAGAAGAAGTTTACGGGCGTACTCGATGTTACAGCTGGCACCATTCACCTGCTTTCAATACGGCTAATAATGCGTACGGTCAGTTGCACCCAACGATGACAGCAGAAGCCTTTACACGCTTTTGGAAAATTCAGTATTGGATACATCAATCAAATCCTAATAACCGTAAGCATTTCTTACCGATAGAATACGACGCAAAAGCCTACCAATTAGGACTGTTAAGCAAAGACGAATTATACCAACGGGTCTTGCAACCCGATAACATTCGGTACTTAACGTATTATGACATGGGTTGGGAGAAAGATAAGCCTGAATTATTAGTAGAATATCCTTTTTTAGAACCTTTGGTAGAACAGTGCACAGCGCGAATTTTAGAAATTGAATTGCTGCGGGGTGATAGTCCAACCGTGGTGAGTGCCTTGGCTGCCAATATACGAGCGTTGTATGGCGTGGATTACTTGGTGGCAATTTTGCACGCTTTGGGTAAGGAAACCTTGCATCGCGGGTACAGCTGGCGCGGTGGCGGAGAGAACAAGAAAGAACTGCTGAGTACTTTGTTAGAACGGCTAAAGCCAAATAAAGAAACCGATTCTACTTCTTTTAATAAAATAATTCAAGAGGCAGGTATCGAGGACAAACGCTTAGTAGAAGCGGCCTTGTACGCTCCACAGTGGTTGGAGTTGGTAGCCGAATACCTAAATTGGCCAGGCCTAAAAGCCGCTGCTTGGTGGCTGCAAGCGCATACACGAGACCACAACAGCGAAGCAGATAAAACTAAAATTTCGCATTACACGAAGGTGGCTTTAGAGGATTTTGATCAAGGTGCTGTGGATGTACAGTGGTTTCAGTCGGCCTACAAAACGCTGGGTAAAGCACGCTGGAAACTCTTGTACAATGCCGCCAAATATTTATCGACAGGAGGGCAGCACAAGCGCGCACAATTGTTTGCCGATGTTATTTTGGGCACCACCAAAATAACAGCTGTCATGAAACGCATCAAAGCTAGTCGCAATCAAGATTACCTTCGCGCCTACGGCCTCGTGCCCCTCAGCAAAAAAACACCACAAAAAGACTTGTTGAAGCGCTATCAATTTATACAACAATTCAAAAAAGAAAGCAAGCAGTTTGGCAGTCAAAAACAAAACAGCGAAGCCACGGCAGCCAAAATTGCCTTAGAAAATCTAGCGCGCACGGCAGGTTACGACGATCCCTTGCGCCTAACGTGGGCGATGGAATCCAAAACCGTTCAAGAAATTTTAGCAACTGCCCAGCCCATTGAGTTGGGCGACACCCGTATTTGCTTGCACATTGATGCCGAAGGCAAAGCTCAATTGAAGGTAGAAAAAGCGGGAAAATTCTTGGCGAATGTTCCCGCAAAACATCGCAAAAATGCACAGGTACAAGCCCTACGCGCCCAAGTCAACACCCTACGCGAGCAGTTGCGCCGCGCTCGGCACAGCCTAGAACAAGCCATGGTAAACGGCGATCCTTTTCGCGTAGACGAACTAATGGATTTATCACAGCACCCTGTTGTGGCTCCTTTGTTAGAACAATTGGTTTTTGAAAGTGAGGGACAGCTGGGCTTTTTGAGGGAAGGTTCTTTATTAGATGCTGTGGGAAAAACACAGCCTTTGGGGGCGGTTGTACGGTTGGCACATCCTTACGATTTGTACCTAGCCAACGTTTGGAGCGCGTTTCAACACCAATGTTTTGAGCAAAAAATTAAGCAGCCTTTTAAGCAGGTCTTTAGAAATCTTTATGTGCCTACGGCCGATGAAAAAGCCGAGCGCGTACGTTCTCGTCGCTATGCAGGGCATCAAGTGCAACCTAAAAAAACCTTGGCTTTGCTCAAAGGCCGTGGCTGGACAGTTGATTATTATGAAGGCGTACAGAAAGTTTTTCACAAGGAACAACTCCTCGTTCAGCTCTACGCCACTGCCAATTGGTTTTCACCTGCCGATGTAGAAGCGCCTACCTTAGAATATATAGAAGTATTAAACCTGCAAACTCGTCGCCGCCAACCTTTGGACGAACTGCCTCCGCGTCTATTCAGCGAAGTCATGCGCGACCTTGATTTGGTGGTTAGCGTTGCCCATGTAGGTGGTGTAGATCCCGAAGCGAGCCAGTCTACGCTAGAAATGCGTGCAGTTTTGGTAGAAGAAACGGCGCGTCTTTTCAAATTAGATAATGTAACCCTTAGCCAGCGCCATGTTCATATCGACGGACAATTGGGCGATTACACGGTTCATTTAGGGAGTGGCGTTTGCCACCAATTACCTGGGAATTATTTGTCTATTGTGGCCGTCCCCTCACAGCATCGCGGCCGCATTTTCTTACCCTTTGTCGATGAAGACCCTAGAACGGCGGAGGTACTGTCGAAGGTGTTGATGTTAGCGAAAGACAATCAAATACAAGACCCTACGATTTTGCAGCAGTTGGAGCAGGGGAGTTTGAAGGGGTAGAACAAAAAAAACAGCCTGCTCGTATCGGGCAGATAGAGCAGGCTGTAAACGTAAACGTATGTTGTTAAGCTATTGTTAGTGCTAAAAATCCCATTGCACAAAAAACGTTGCCTTCATTGTCGGGGTTTCTACCTCAAACGTAGTTGGCAAGCCTGCGGCTTCATCCAGCGGCAACAAAATAATACCATCCATGTACTCGTCGGTAACTCCATCGGCATCCCATAAGTCCAATGACCAGTTGGTAGTTAAAGTGGTAATGCGGTAAGGGGGAGTGGCATTCACTTCCAAGGCTTGACCATTGGCATCGGTTAGGGTATTGGATACAAAATCGGTGCTAGGGTCATAGGTGCTGGTAGTGCCTTCGTGAAAGGCAAAAAACAGATCCGCGCCACTGTTGGGGAGGCTGTCCCAGCTGCTACTGTCGCTGCGAAGGACAGGATATTTGGTGACATTGATGCCAATAATAGACATCGAAACAGGATCCAGTTGGATGGAGCAATCCTCGCCCTCAAAGCCTTCAGGACAAGCACAATCGCCATTCACACAAGTGCCATCATTTAGACAGGCCAAGGTAGAACAAGTGTCTTCCTCCGTGCCACAGGAGACTAAGCTGCCAAAAAGCAAACATAAAAAACAGGAAATAGTCAGTATATTTTTCATTGATGGACTGTTTTGAGCGGATGAAATAAAAAGAAAGCGGACAAGATAATAATAACTACTTGGAGAGGAATAAGGTTTTGTAACAAAAGGCTTTTTATTGAAGAGTAAAAGGGCGAGTTGGCCTAAAAGAAAAAAGCTCTATAAATCACTGATTTATAGAGCTCAAAATTTGGTGGAGGATAACGGAGTCGAACCGATGACCTCTTGCATGCCATGCAAGCGCTCTACCAGCTGAGCTAATCCCCCAAACGAAATCAATTCTTTATTTACTAAACAAGTCTGGTATTAATCGCTTAGCGTGGGGCAAATATAAAACCTTGGGTTGAGAAATGCCAACTTTTGCCTGTTTTTTTGTCATTATTTTTTCAAAAGGGATAATTAACGGCCAAGATAGGGATTTTGGAGAGGGGATAATTGGCTAGTCTACGGGGTTGTTGTATCTTTGCGCAGCTTAAAAATAACGCCACAACTATGAAGACTAGAAGTCATAAAGAAGATAAAGTAAATGTAATTACTTTGGGATGCTCCAAAAATATGGTGGATTCGGAGGTATTGATGCAGCAATTAGAGGCCAACGAATTTGAGGTGGTACACGATAGTAATGACCAAGATGCAAACATTGTAATTGTGAATACTTGTGGATTTATTGATTTGGCAAAAGAAGAGTCGATCAATACCATCTTGGAATACGCAGAAGTGCGAGAACGCGGCGATATTGATAAACTATACGTGACGGGCTGTTTGTCACAACGCTACAAGGACAACTTGGAGGCCGAAATTCCCCAAGTCGATGCTTATTTTGGCACATTAGAATTGCCCGAATTGTTGGAGCGCTTGGAAGCGGACTACAAACACGACTTGTTGGGAGAACGCCGCTTGATGACCCCACCCCACTATGCCTACCTCAAAATCTCAGAGGGCTGTAACCGTACTTGTTCGTTTTGTGCCATTCCACTCATGCGCGGAAAGCACGTTTCTAAGTCGATAGAGGCGTTGGTCGAAGAGGCCAAGAGCTTGGCTAAGAAAGGGGTAAAGGAGTTGATGTTGATTGCCCAAGAATTGACCTATTATGGGTTGGATATTTATAAAGAACGCAAACTGGCGGACTTGCTCCGCGCACTAAATGATGTCGAAGGCATTGAATGGATTCGTTTGCACTACGCTTATCCTAGTAAATTTCCCTTGGAAATTTTTGATGCTATGGCCGAGTTGCCTAAGATTTGTCGCTACATTGATATGCCGTTGCAACACGCCAACAATGCGGTATTAAAGCGAATGCGCCGCCAAATTACGCGCGAAGAGACGGTTCAATTGATCGAAGAAGCGCGCCGCCGTGTGCCTGGTATTGCGTTTAGAACGACCTTGTTGGTCGGTTATCCTGGAGAGACCGAGGAAGAGTTTCAGGACATGGTAGAGTTTGTACGCGAGATAGAATTTGAACGCGTAGGCGTTTTTCAATATTCGCACGAAGAAAACACGATTGCCCATGAGGTAGAAGACGATGTGCCTGCCGAAGTGAAAGCAGAACGAGCCGCCGCCATTATGGAAGCACAAATTGATATTTCGTGGGATCACAACCTCGCTAAAGTTGGAAAGGTCTTCCGCGTATTGTTCGACCGTATTGAAGGAGAGTTTTTTGTTGGACGAACGGAATTTGATTCTCCTGAAGTAGACAACGAGGTATTGGTGAAAACGGAAGATAACTTTGTGCGCTTAGGAGACTTTGCCGACATCGAAATTATTGACGCAAGCGAATATGATTTGTATGGAAGAGTCGTGAAAACCACTGCTGAAAAGGAGCAGTCCGCCACCAAAATAGTGGGTTAATTCATCCGTTGGTTGATAGGAAAAGGTCTAAAACCCTTTTGGCAAAAGTCAGTTCGGGAAAAACCTTAAAATATGCAACTTCCCTAACAACATTTTTGTACTTTTGTCAACACCTCAACAAGGAGCGCGCCTTCCAATAAGCGCTATAAGCTTGATTATTAGGCAAAAGTAGTATTACTCAAACAAAAAAGACGGCAACGATTATGGGTTGGTATAAACGCGAAAAAGACAGTATCACTACAGCTACTTCTCAAAAGAAAGAAACGCCAGACGGTATTTGGCACCAATGCAATGCTTGCAAAACGACTTCTACCGTTAAAGATTTAGTAGACAACTTATACGTTTGTCCTGCTTGTAACCAACACGAACGCATTGGTTCTCAGGAATATTTTGAGATTATTTTTGACAAACAAAAATACAAAGAGCTCTTTACAGAAATCATTGCTCATGATTTTCTCAATTTTACGGATTTAAAACCTTACCAAGAGCGCTTGGATGCTGCCCGCAAAAAAACCGAACTCGATTCGGCTATGCGCGTCGCCAAAGGCAAAGTTAATAAGTTAGAATTGGTTATTGCAGCAATGGATTTTGGTTTCATTGGAGGATCTATGGGTTCTGTGATGGGAGAGAAAATTTCTAGAGCAATTGATCACTGTATTGAGCACAAAACGCCTTTAATGATTATCTCTAAATCAGGCGGTGCCCGGATGATGGAGTCGGCGTTCTCCTTAATGCAAATGGCTAAAGTAGCGGCGAAGCTGACGCTGTTGGCCGAAGCCAAAATTCCTTACTTTTCTTTCCTCACTGATCCTACAACAGGGGGCGTTTCTGCTTCTTTTGCGATGTTGGGAGATTTCAATTTCTCAGAGCCCAATGCCTTGATTGCCTTCGCTGGCCCTCGTATTGTAAAGGAAACCTTGAAATTAAAAGAACTACCTGAAGGGTTCCAACGCTCGGAATATTTATTAGAGAACGGATTTTTGGACTTTATTGTCGACCGCAAAGATCTACAAGCGCGTGTTGCTGATATGTTATACATTCTAAAACAATAAGCTCAGAAGGCTATTGCAGATAAAGAAAAACGCTTCTTTCCAACTAGGGAAGAAGCGTTTTTTATAGGAATAAGGGGCATTGTTATCTAAAGGAAAATTATTTCTCTAACATGTTTTTTAACGATAAGAGAACATCGTAAGGGCCTTCTACAATCGTAGAATTAACCACCCAATCGGGAACACTGCCCCCCAAATCCGCCACCGACTGTTGGACGACTTTGATGATACCGTTCCCTTGTTCGGTAAATAACCAATACCCCTCTGCTTTGGGAACGCGAACAATGCCCTCTTTTTCAGGGATATAATCAGGAATAGAGACCATAGTTATCCGAACTTGCCCTGGAGAATAGAGAAACACAGAATGCGTAATATTGTCTCGATTGGAGACTGGCCAAGGTGCTTTTCCAAGATTATAAGTGATAATGTCGTTTTTGGACTTTTCCTTCAAGTTGCTTACTTCTAAGCTTCTGGCCATAAAGCTTTTGCGCTGCTTGGGGTCGCGATACGCTTCGACTGCTTTTTCCAAGGTTGTTTTGATGTAAACCGTAGCGCGGTACTCTTTGATGCTCCAACCTTCCTTAAAACGGGTCTCGATTTTAACGCCGTTTTTCTCTTTGGCTAATTTCCAAGATTGTGCGGTGGTGGAGGTAGTGAATAGGCATAAAAAAAATCCCGCTATTAGGGCGAGTGAGGAAGGCAATGATGCAGGCATGTAAGATAGTTGAGAAAGTGAGCAATATTTAACCCATAAGATACGCTATTTCTAATAGAAAAGCAATGACAAAGGTTAATCTGATGATAATTGATTTGATCGGCAATAGGGGCTTGCACAGACAAAAACTTGACAAAGTAGGGGTAGCAACTAGTATTCAAAAAAAGTGCCGCAATGGATAAGTAAGTAGGCAAACAAAAGTAACCGTTTTTTGGTGCGAAAAATTTTGTGTGACTACTTAAGCAGTACTTTATGGGTTATTTTTAGGGAGTAGCCGCAAGATGGTTAGTATTGCTAAAAGGCGTTTTCTGTTGGGGCAGCAATAAGTAGACTACCCCAACAGAAAAAACGCGCTATTGGCTTGTATTATTGTTTGTCCATCGCAATAACGACCACGGCTATATCTTGATTGGAGCTAATACGCTGCTGAAAAGCAATGCTCTTGCCTGATGTTTTGCTGTAGTTCAAGTTGCCAAAGGCGCGGTTGCCAACGGCAGCCATAACATTCTCATAAAAATCACCACGTCCTGCTTGATCGATGCGTTGGCGAATCTGGTCAGGGTCTAGTTCTGTTTTAGAATAAACAATGGCCATGTAGTCGCGGGTGCCTTCGTTGTCGGCCTCCAAAACGCCCTCTTTAGGAAATAGGCGGGTGCCTTTGATGCCTAAATAAGCCGAATAGTCGTTAGAGGGCGGAAAAACCTTGATGGCTGCCCCTTGACGACCTCCTTTGTCGACTTCTTTACTAAAGACATAGGTGAAGCACTCTAAGGAATTGGTGATCTCTACTTTAAAAGGCGTTCCTTTCTTGATAGGGCTGGTGATTTCGAACAGGTTGTTTTTGATACGGCGTAGGTCAAAGCCGTCTTTGCGGTCAGGGCTGTAGATGCCACACTCGATGGCAATTTCAGTAGCATCTTGCGTGCTGGCTTTTTGCTCTGGAAAAACGCCATAGGCTTCTCGGCAAAAGGTTTTGAAATCGTCATAACGAACAAAGACAAAGCCATTGTCGCCCCATTCTGTTCCCCAACTGTTTTGAATTTCAAACACTTGTTGGTTGTTGTCATAACCAATCACACACATAGCATGGCCGCCTAATTGATCCACTTGGCGACGCTCGGCATTGGTGGGTGTCCAGACTTTTTTGCCAATCATGTTTTGAAAGGAATTGGGTACTTTTGCGGCGATGATGACGGGTGCTCCTTGCGCGATGTTTTGCTTCACAGCTTCTAGGTCTACGTCATAATTACGCCCTGTTTTGGTTAGGCGGTTGTAGCCTTTGATGCGGTGGTCGAGGGCTTGGCGCAATTGCTGCTGGCTTGGGCGCTGACTGCAACTGTTGGGATCATAAGGAAATTGACTCAGTTCGATCAATCCTTTGTTTTTCATGTGCTCTAAGGCTTCTCCTGTAAATGCTCCTTGACAGTTCTGTACGCCGATTTGGTTGTACAAAAAGGACGGGCTATAAGCCAAGCTGTTGGGATTGTTGCCTGTGCGAACCGCTTCTAAAATTGTTCGAGCGGCATAAGAACTGGCCCAGCCAACACAAGAACCCTGCTGGCCTTGGTTGCGCGGGGTTGGGGCAAACTGTCTCAACGAACTACTTTGAGGGAGGTTGTATTTAGGACTCGCTTCGGATAAAGAAGCAAATACTTTGTATTGGCTGTAGCGGTCTTGGTCGATGTTGCCCCCCATCGCATAACGCTGGTCTTGTTGCTGGCCTCCCCCTAAATTTAAGCCGCCTCCTAGAAAGAAGTAGACCGCTCCACCCACCAATAACAGTGGAATACCAATTTTGGGATAACGAAAAACGAACATTAGGGCGGCCATTAATAGGCGTCCGCTACCACGGCCACCACCGCCGCCGCCTCTAGGTTGATTATTATTGTTACTCGGTCGTTCGTCTGGGCGAAATCTTATAGCCATGTTTTATACTGTATTGGTTGTTAAAAAAGTTAGTTGGTTATTCTACTTAAAATTAAGGAAAAAAAAGCGCTCTAATAGCCCAAAAAACAGAAATGCGTGTAGGAATATCAAACGGAGTGGGTTTCAGCTGCTCCAACCAAGGGTTTTGAGCACTATAGAACAACGAGTAATGAAGCACAATTATACCTTCATAGCGCATCCAGAGCGCATTTTGTACGGTAAGGATTTGGGTGTTTTGGCGCAAGCTCTTTAGTAATTGAAGTCCTTCTTTGCGCGAGGTAGGACGATGTTCTTGAACGCGCATTGGTTTCCAAGGCAAGCTGTCAGGGTCTAGGGGCAAATCACTGAAAGTTGGTCGGTCATCGTTTTTATAAGATTAACAACGGCGCGCATAGGAGAATGTTGCGGCAATGATATCGGCTTGGTACCAATAATAGAAGTGGTTGGTGTGACAAGCAAAAGGGAAAATAGGTGGTGATAAAGGAGTCCTATTACTCTAAACCCCAAACTTCGCTCTGAGCTTCAACGGTAAGTCCTCCAAGTAATCTACATCGCTCAATTCTGGCAGTAAAAAATAAGAATGCTGGCTAGCGTTTAGGTCGTTGAGGGTTTGTTCTAATAAATTGTCTTGGCTCCAAGGTTGGTCTTCAAAAACGGCAGCAACCATTTGGCGTAAGCCCAATAAGTAATACCCACCATCTTTGGCAGGGCCGAACACCACAGCATGGTTGTTCAAAGCCGCCAAGGCTTGTTCTACAACAGCACTTGATAAGTCATAGCAATCGCTGCCAATGATGACCACGCGCTCGTAGCCCGCTTCGAATGCTTCATTGAAGGCCACTTGCATCCGCGTGCCCAAATCTCCTCCTGCCTGTAGCGTCTTATGATAATTCACCCCCTGAAAAACATCGTCCGACAACACTTCCTCGGAATAAAAAATCCGCTTGTCGCTCGCGACCCCTGCGACCACGCCCGCTGTGTGTTGCAACAAAAAATGATAAATTTCCAAGGCTTTTTCTGCCCCAACACTATCCGCTAAGCGGGTTTTTACTTTTCCTAAAACGGGATTTTTGCAGAGCACCAAGACACAAGCAGAACTAGACATAGTAGCAATTGTTAAACCAAAAATAAAACAAAGCTAGCCAAATAATTGTAACTTTAAGCATTCTATCGAATTTCCACTCTGCGGGAAATTACTTCTTTCTAAAATGCCCCACAAATACTGTCAACCATGCAACAAACAACAAAAGCCATTATAGCAGCGCTCAAAATTCTAAAAAAAGAAAATTCTGAAAGTGCGGCTATTGAGCTGTTAGAAGATGCGCTCAAACACTCTATGAAACATTATGTAATGAACATGGCGGCAATGGGTGCCGTCGTCGAATTGGAGGAAATTGAGCAAGAGCTCAAAAATGGCTTAAAATTACTGGATGTGTTTAATCGGCAATGAAGCCGTTACTCGTCCTCGCAATGATAACGGTAATAAGGCTTGATGTGGTAGTTAAAAAAACGCCCTCTTGACTCTGAATTAACAAAATTTAAATACACGGAGACAGGAACATCAAAATACTGGTAAAGTTCGCCGCCTAAGAATTCAATTTCTAAAGTGAATGAAGCAGGGTCATAGCCAATGCTGGCAATGCTAGTGGAATGGACATTATTTCTGCGCATAGGTGAGTGTTGGTTAAGTGTTTATTGCTAAAAAAATCAACCGACTCTTAGGTCACAAGAGCCATTTATATAACCTAATATTCGCCAACATAGTTCGCCTATTACCCATTAAATAACGGCTATTTTTAGCACCATTAATCCTCTGAAAAACAGGGTAAAACAGTCCTTAGAATTAATCGTATTGCACCTGTATAGGAGCCGTTACCCACTTGCCCCAGCGCGGCGCGTAACCGTGTATCGCCTTCACCGTATTGCCCGATTCATCGGCCACTGGATAGCCTTGGTTGACCCACTCAAAAATCCCGCCCTGTAGGTTGTACACTTGCTGAAAGCCCCGCGCTAGCAAGCCCTCGCCAATGCGCTCACTGCGGTAGCCCACAGAGCAATAGACCAAGACGGGTTGCGTTTTATCTAGCTGCTCCAAGGCATCCCAATCAGGCGCTTTGTAGTCTACAAAAACAGCATCGGGCAAATGGCTCACGGCATATTCCTCCGCCAAGCGCGTATCTAAGCGCAGTAGGTCGTTGCGTTGGGCAACTTCGGCAGGCTGCAAACGCGGCACCGAGTCCGTATAAAGTGCGTTTAATAAGTCTTCGTAGGTATTGGCCGTCAAGGCCTTGTACCAACGCCAGCCCCACCAAAGCCCTGCACAAAAAAGGAAGAAGGAAACCAATAAAAGTATTTTTTTGAAGGAGAAGGTCATCGTAGTGATAGTAGAAGGCGAAAGAAGAGAGGGTCAACGCGGTGAAGATAGAAATTTTTTAGGGAAGGGGGGCGTTGCGGATGTCGGGCTTTAGATTTCTGTGGGGGCGTTACATTTATAAAAAGGTTCTTGCACTAGGATCGGTTACCTTATTTTCAATGTCGTCTAACACGGCTGTTATTTCGTCCAAATTGCCTCGCTCTAATTACTTTAAATTTTGATAACAAATACAAGTCGCTTATAAGTAAAGATAAGGGAAGCTTAGCCGAGATAATAACAAAAGGAATAGTTTTTTGGTTGATTTAAAGCCACAATGCCCCAACTATTGTTGAATTGACGAAAGTTTTGTTTGCTTTGGAGGAGTACAAATAGTTCTAAACACTGCTTTTTAAACAATTTAACACCAAAAAAATGAAAGTAATAATTACCATTCTTGTCTTAATGACTATCGCTTATACCACGGTTATTGCTCAATCGGAATTTGAATTCAAAGTGTTGGAGGAGAACCGCGCGATGACCAAAGGCAGTGCGAATGCTTTGATTGTCCACTTGCCCAATACCACGTATAAAAAAGTGAATAAATTGTGGAGCAAGTACCTGAGAAATTTTAGGGGAAAAATGAAGTACAACCGCAAAAGGAAGGAGTACTTTGTAGACAATGCAGAACTAAAGGAAATGAGCGACAATGCCGTAGATATTACCTCTAAAATTCAAGACAATGGAACAGAAGGAACAACCGTGGTCGTTTGGTTTAACTTGGGAGTCACTTATTTATCTTCGGATCAATATCCCGAACGCTACCTAGTAGGGGCAAAGCTGCTCAAGGAATTTAGTTTGCTGGCTTCTGCCGATATGATTGCGGAACAACTCAAAGAAGAAGAAAAACTACTGGCTACGATGAAGGATACTTACGAAGATTTGGAGAAGGACAAAGCGAGCGAAGAAAATAACATTACCAAACAAAAACAAACCATCATCAAAGCAGAAGCTAGCATTGCTACGTCGGAGCGCAAAATAGAAGAAAACTTAGAGGCACAAGAAAAGCAAAAACTGAGCATCAAAGAACAAGAAAAAATAGTGGAGCAAGTCAAACGAAAGCTCAAAATGGTTCAGAAATAGGCTACTCCTATGCTGAACAACAAGACAACACTATTCATTTAACACACCAATCGGGAATCGGACTCTTATTCCTCAAGGGGCTCTTTCTTTTTATTTAAGCTAATTATGGACAACAATACACCTTCGGATAACGA
Organism: uncultured Saprospiraceae bacterium; assembly: GCA_963837355.1. Classification (GTDB taxonomy): domain Bacteria; phylum Bacteroidota; class Bacteroidia; order Chitinophagales; family Saprospiraceae; genus Aureispira. Next base: position 1,136,443 of record CAWIMY010000007.1, read on the forward strand.
TCCGACAAGCAATTCCCCCCTTTCCGACAGCCCTACGGTCAAAAAAGAGCGCGTTTCTGTAAAAAGAAGCTTGGCAATTATAGTAACATTGAGTATTGCCGTACTATTAGGCGGGGTTATTCTCATGCAATCTATTAACATGACTGCTTTAAAGAATAGCCATCAAAAAGAGGTAGAAGAAATCAAGGAGACCAATCGAGTAGAATTGCGTGGACAATTACTGGAACAACTCCCAACAACAATTACCCTTGGTGATGAAACCCTTGGTCTGGGCGGTGCGCAGTGCGTTGATTCGGAAAAACGACGATGAAATTGCGCAGTATTTCTATGAGTTGGTGCAAGAAGAAGCCATTAGAGAAGTACTATTGGTAAACATTGACGGGCAAGTAACCGTTTCCACCAATAAGAAAAATGAGAATCAACCGTTCAAAAACATCTACCCACAGGCCAATTTGGGTGTCAACAAAGTGACGTTTGTCGCCAAAGAAAAGACCTTTCAGATGATAGCGCCTGTGTTGGCGTTGGATCAAAAACTAGGAACGCTTTTCATAGAAATGGAGCGTGCGCCATTAGGCAATAAATAAGCACTCAAAACATCACCTAATCATTAAATCATCAAACTAGACGGATCATGCACTACAGCATCACTATTAATAAACTTGAGTCTTTAGAAGAAATTAAAGGCTACTGGACAGACCAAGACTTCCTCCATCTGTTAGGAGAATTGGACGTAGACGATGCCGCTACAATAGATCCTGCTGAACTGTGGGATTACTTTGTGATGGCCATTACAGAATTGGATCCAGATGCGGCTGCGGCCTTGGTCTTAACGTACCGATTGGGAGAAAAACTAAATGAAGGGCAAATCCAAAATATTTCTCATGAAATGTTAGAAGATAAAATTGCGGAGGAATACCCCGATATTGCCTTGCACTATGCTTTATTCAACATCAATGAGCTGCTATACAAAGCGTACAATGGAAAGTTTCCGAGAACGTTGGCCACACAGCTAACAATTACTTGGACTCCCAAAGCTGCCGAGGAAGGAACTCCCTCTAAGGAAAAACTTCTCAAAAGTTTAGCGCCGCTACTAAGTGATCGAAGCCCCATCAAGCGCTTGTTTGAAGAGCAACTCAAAGAAGGCAAAGCTTTTGAAGATGCCGCGTATATTATTTGGGAATTGAAAGAGTTAGGAGACCACCAATATCGCCTTACGACTTCCGATTATTGGATCAATCGAGAAGATATTGTAGGCGAAGAATTTAGCCAATAGGCACTCAAAACAACAACCTACCAACGAGGAGTTAGCGCAAGCTGGCACCTCGTTTTTTTTGTTCTACTACTTGTTTTGTAGTCGCCGAACAAGACCCAAGGCGTTGCCGATTCCGTACACCAACGTTGCCAAGGCCATCCCCAAGAGCGCTCCCGCTACCACATCCAAGGGATAATGTACCCCTACATACACCTGTCCATAGGCAATAGAGCCCGCCCAAGTAAACAGCAGCACCCAATACCGCGTTTTCCACTGCTTTCGAAACAACAAAAAAAGCTGCATAACCAATGCAAAATGATTGCAGGCATGAGAAGAGGTAAAACTAAAGCCACTGCCACAAGAAATTAACACCCGTACTTGATCCACCAGCAGCGGCTCCCGACAAGGGCGCAAGCGTTGCACGGTATTTTTGATCCAAATGCTGCTGGCTTGGTCGGCGAGTGCAATGCTTGCCGCAATCAAGACAAGCGCCCAAAAAGTGCGCCACTTGTAGTCTTTGGCGATGGCGAATAGGAGCAAGGCATACAGGGGCAGCCAAGTCGTTTTGGTTCGCCAAAGGGGCATAAGGTAGTCTAGCCAAGGCTGTTGCCATTGGCCGTTGAGAAGGACAAAAAAGGCACGGTCAGCCTCTAATAAAGCGTCTAGCATCGTTCGGCCAATAGAATTAAGCGAGGAGAGTGTTGTGCCTCGTAAGGCTGCAAGTCATAACTGCCAAAGGTTTCCAATAAGCGCAAATTGGCTTGGGGCAGCAGGCGCTCAAAATCTGCTAAATCAAAGGCGCGCACGCGCTCCTGAAAGTGGTAGGCTTGGCCTTGATCCTCAAAGCGAATGTCTTTGACTATATAGCCATTCTCCACATAACGCTGCAACTGGAAGGTAATGCCTGGTAAGGTTTTTTCTTCTTTTAAGACCAGTTGAGCAATGACCTGTGGCGCATTAAAAAAGTCAATCACCAAGCGGCTATTGTCGTCGCGCAGGCTGTGGCGCATGGCTTGAAGCGTTTGGACGTGTTCTCCCTCACTGGGAAAATATCCAAAACTAGTAAATAAATTCAGAACATAGTCAAACGGCGCTAGAGCTAAGTTTTGGCGCATATCGTGCGTGGCAAAATGCAGGCGGTCGTGCTCAAATTGTTGGGCATGAGCAATGCTCTCTGGCGATAAATCCACCCCTACCACATCATAGCCTTTTTGGGCCAAATAGATAGAGTGCCGCCCTTTGCCACATGCCAAATCCAACAGCCGACTGTCGGGCGCAGGCGCTAAATAATCCACTAAGCGATCCATAAAAAACTGTGCTTCCGTATCGTCGCGGTGTTGGTATAATAGGTGGTAATAAGAAGAGTCAAACCAAGTAGCAAACCATGTAGACATATCAATTGTGTTTTGAGCGAACTAAAAAGGAAGCGGTAAAGTACGCAATTAAAAATAGCACAAAAAAAATACCGTCCTTCCCCTTTACCTCGACACAAAAAAATGTAAAAATTGACAAAATAAAAGACAGAATGCTAGCGGTGCCCTGAATAAGTACTATTTTGGATTTAGCAAAAGCGAAGGAATAACTAAAGAGCTCATAACCTGTCGTTGCTACTCCCTTATTATGAAAGATATTATCCTCAAAGGCATTGTAATTGGTATACTAGTGCTCGCGCGCTACAACATGGAACATTTGACGGGACTCGTTGGGCTAGAAGCCAAGGGAATCAACTTATTAGATCATTTGTTAGGCTTTTTGTATTTCATTGCCATTCTTTCTTTTCTGCGTGCGCTGCTCGCCTTTTGGTATCGAAAAAGTAAACGCCTATCTAGGCAGGGAACGGACAATATTATTGTAGGAGTCAATAATATTTATGCTTTATTGGTGGTCATGTCTGTCATTTTATCGGTGCTGGGGCTGTTTGAAATCAATGTGCGAGAACTATTTGCTTCTTTGAGCATCATTGCGGCAGCCATCGCGATTATTGCTAAAGATTACATCTCCAACCTCATCGGGGGCATGTTGATTACTTTTTCTAATAACATTTCGGTAGGAGATCACGTCAAAGTCGGTAATAATAAAGGCCGTGTCTTGGATATTTCAATTAATATGTTTAGTCTCTTGACAGACGACGACGATGTGGTAACTTTGCCCAATAGCTTGGTCTACGCTTCTGAGGTTATTAATTATACCAAGCGCCTCGTCAAAAAAACAAGCATTGAGTTTGAAATTAGCTTGAGTGCCATGCACACCGTTACCCAATTGGAGGAGGATTTAATTAATTCGCTGTCTGAATACAAAAACGATATTAAAGAAGGCTCTTACTACCTCAAAGCGGTCTCCATCAAAAAAGACGCGGTCGATTTTAAATTTCAATATGTATTGGATTTACCCGATCGCCACAAAGAACAAGAAATTCGTAAAAAAGTTATCCGTCGGGTGGTACAAATTATAAAGCAGGTATAAGGATAAGTCCTCCTTCCTGTGATTTCGTTAGTCAACTAGATAAAAACACACAACCATTAAATACTAAGCTTTCTATGTACAAAGAAATCAAAGTCATGCAGCCAGGAACTTTCGAAGGAGAAAAACACTGGTATCCCAAGGCACTTAATGCAACCATTCATCCAATGGTTAATTTTTTCTTAAACTTAAGCAAAGACCGTATGGTCAACCGTTATTGTCACCTCAATCCACGAGTAAATCCCGAAAAACTAAAAGAAATTTTGGATTACGAGTGCTCTTATTTTTTGTGGTGTGGAACGGATTTAATCAACGCAACGTCTTCTGAGGGCTTTCGCCGAATGGTGGTGATTGAGAATAACTCTAGTCCTTCGGGACAGAAATCCATGCCGTTATTGGATGATAATGAAGAAGAGGGTTCGTATCGGCACTTGGTGGAGCGCACCTTCAAGCCTTACGTCAACAAAGGCCGCAAGCAAAAAGGCAAATTGGCTGTTTTGTTTGATAAAAACCACATGGAAGCTTCAGGCTACGCGCACGTTATTGCCGATGTGATGGAAGAGGAGTGCTTGTTGATCCCTTATTACCACAACAAAGAGAACGAACATATCAAAATAGAAAACGACCAGCTTTGTTATCGAGCAGCTGAAGGGGCTGATTGGAAGCCCTTGCGGGCTGTTTTTCGTTACGTTACCCAACGCCCTTGGACCCGTTTTTCCTTGCATTCTAAAACCAAAGTACTCAACCCAATTGTCGCTTGTTTGGCAGGTGGACGCAACAAAATGGTCGCCGCTAAAGCCTACGATTTATACAACGCAGAGTTAGATGGCTATGGCCTGAAAATCAATATTCCAGAAACGATTTGGGACGTAGAAAAAGCTGAAATTCCGCTTTGGGTAGCCAAAATGGGCGGCCAAGCAGTTATTAAAATTCCCTACAGCAATGCTGGTCAAGGTGTTTTTACTATTACGAATCAGCAGGAGCTAGACGATTTTATGAAAATAGAGTTTGAGTACCGCCGCTTTATTGTACAGAGTTTAATTGGTAATTTCAACTGGAGTTCGAGCAGTAGCGAAGGAAAATTCTACCACGTGGGAACCATTCCCAATCAAAAAGGAGAAACCTTTGTCACCGATGTACGGATGATGGTGAGCTCTACTCCAGAAGGCATTCGCCCACTTTGTGTCTACTCTCGCCGCGCTGCCAAACCCTTGGCCGACCAATTGACCGATGGCAGTAGCTCTTGGGATATGCTGGGAACCAACTTATCCGTCAAAGAAGCCGATAACGAATGGTCGAGCGATACCTCGCGCTTGATGTTGATGGATCGCCGTGATTTTAACAAACTAGGCTTGGGGTTAGATGATTTGATCGAAGGGTTTATTCAGACGGTGTTATCTACGATTGCCATTGACAAAATGTGCAAACGCTTGTACAACAGCAAAGGGCGTTTTAGAATGCGCTTATTTAAATCTTTAAATGATGATCCTACTTTATTGAACGAAATTTATAGAAGCAATGAAAAAGTATAATTGCTTGGTCTTGACCGACCATCGAGGACACAGCGACCAAAATTCAATCTATGCACTCGTAGGGGCATTAGTGCAGCACCAACAATGCGCACAGGTACACGTAGCCAGTCGAGCCAATCCACAGAATAATTCTTTTTTTGAACTCCACCAAAGTGCCACCGTGCAGGCGTTGCGCGTGGAGAAAGGATTTGGGTTTGATCCTAGCGGGCAGCAATTTTTAGCCGATACTCATTTGGTCGATGTAACAACCGTAGATTTTATTTTTATGCGCTTGCCGCGACCAATCAGCGATCAATTTTTGGAATATGCGGTCAACACGGCTCCACAAGCTGTTTTTGTCAATCATCCTACAGGAATTATAGCAACCAGTACCAAAGAATTTTTATTGCAATTTCCTGAATTGTGTCCCAATATGCAGCTTTGTCGTAGCAAAGCGGAGGTGCGCGCCTTTTCGGAGCAATTTCCGATTGTTCTCAAACCCCTGCGCGAGTATGGGGGCAAAGGCATCGTCAAAATTATGGACGGCCGTGTATTTTTGGGGACAGACGGCGAGGAAGTGCTGGAAACTTACCTCAATTCTATTGAGGAGGTCTTGGAGCAAGAAGGCTATTTGGCTATGAAATTCTTGAAGAATGTAAGCCAAGGGGACAAGCGGGTGTTGGTGGTAAATGGACAAATTTTGGGGGCTTCGTTGCGCTTGCCTGCACCCGATTCGTGGTTGTGTAATGTAGCGCAAGGCGGACAGTCTGTGGGCACTACCGTCAGTCCAGAAGAAGAAGTTATGGTGGCGCGGCTAATGCCGCATTTACTCTCGGCAGGCATTGTTATGTTTGGCATGGATACCTTGACCGACGATAATGGAAAACGCGTTTTATCAGAAATCAATACTTTAAGCATTGGTGGCTTTCCACAAGCGGCCGAGCAGACAGGGCGACCAATTGTTGAACTAGCCATTGATGGCATTATACAATACGTAAATACTAGATGCAATGCAAGAAGCAGTAATTAAAAGCAGCTTTGATATAAATGATACGCCTCCAGAATCGATTCGCCATTATTGGATTGATTTGATTACGGATGGTTTAGGTACGCCCATTCGTTTGCCTATAATGGTAGCGCGTGGTAAGGAAGATTTTCCAATACTAGGGGTCACAGCCGCCGTACACGGCAATGAGTTGAACGGCATTTCCGTTATTCAGCGCTTATTCAATGAGATTAACCCCTCAGAATTGAAGGGAGTGATTGTAGGTATTCCCGTAGTGAATATCCCGTCGTACATTCGACACAAGCGCCGTTTTAATGATGGGGTAGACCTCAACCACATTATGCCTGGTAAGGAAAAGGGCAATGTAAGCCAAGTGTATGCTTACCGCTTCTTTGAAAAATTTGTGCGCCATATGGATTATTTACTGGATTTGCATACAGCAAGTGCGGGGCGTATCAACAGCTACTATGTACGGGCAGATATGAAACATCCGATTGCCCGTAAGTTAGCCCTGTTACAAAATGCTCAAATCATTGTTCACAATCCACCTTCGGATGGAACTTTGCGTGGCGCTGCCGATGCGATTGACATTCCCGCCATTACCTTGGAAGTGGGCAATCCAAATACCTTTCAGAAAAAAATGATTAAATCAGGGGTAATCGGCGTACACAACGTATTGTCTTATCTGGAGATGATTGACGACCCTGTCGAGAAACCCCAACGACCAGCAGTCATTTGTCAGCAATCCTATTGGATTTACACCGATGTAGGGGGCTTATTGGCTTTGCATGTAGACTTGATGACAGAGGTAAAAGAAGGAACGCTGCTGGCATCAATTCGCGATGTGTTTGGTAATTTATTACAACAGTACCACGCGCCCGAAGCAGGGATTGTGATTGGAAAAAGTGTCAGTCCTGTTAACCAGGCAGGAGGGCGTATCTTACATTTAGGTATTAAACGGTAATTCTAACCATCAATCTTATGAAAAATTCAATAATGGCTTACTTTGTGTCCCTAGCGTTACTAAGCAGCGCTCTGTTTTCCTGTGAGAATAGTACAGCACCTACGAATATGGCAATGCAGGAGGAAGTTGTAGAAACGCCCACAGAAGAACCTACTATTGCCCCCAAACCCCTCAACATGGAGCGGGCTGTGGTGAGCTTCAAAGCGATTGCACAGGGCGAAAATGAAAGTGGAACGCCGAGCGCTAGGTTGTATCTCTATACTTCTGTCGGAACTGATTCTTTATTTTTGGCAGAAGATGTTGGCGGTGTTAAACTAGAGCAAGATCGGTATGAGGCATTTAATATACCTACTGATGCCATTTTAGCCATTGAGTCCTATTTTGCAGGTGGTGGAAGCTATTATTACGTCGCTCAAGAAGGAAATGTACTGACGGTTTATCGTGGATTTATGGACGAGCCGAATCCTGAGATGGAAGTGCAAGAAGCTAAATACGATCCTTTTAAGCGCTATACGTTTTATGAAGATAGCATTGTAGAAGAAGAGTTAAAGAAATAATCAAATTGCTTGACCAGTCCTGCGCTGCCTTAGACAACTAGGGGGGCGCAGGGCTTTTTTTATTATAAAATACCTGCCTGACATGGTGCCAGGCTGTTGAGCACTTACAAAAAAAGTAGGGCGCTAATGCTCTCCCCCAATTATCCCAAGTGGGTAGGAAGAAAGGAACAACGTGCAGCGGCCACGTCGTTTAGCACCCTACTTATGAGGTACTTACTAAACCAATAAGTAAGTGATCGTAGGAATCAAAAGCATGACGGCTATCGTCGCATGATAGACAGGGACAAAGACCCTTCCGCTAAATTGTGCTACATGAATAACAACGTTAGTAAATAACAGCATAATCAATAAGCCTATATAATAGGTATGAAAAGCTGGAGTCAATAGGGCCATCAACAAGGCTAGCGGCATCATAAAAGCACAGGGAAGTACCAACAATGTTTTGCAGTACCAAATAATGCGGGTTTTGCCTTGTTTCTCTGCATAAGCCAAGTAGTGCTCTAACACCTTAGCAAAAGGATTAATCGTAACTTTAGTAGTCGCAGCAGGGGTGAGATCGAACGCGTTTCTTGTTACAGTTGTCATAGTAGTTAGTATTAAAGGATTAATAGACCTTTTTGTCTTTTATTAAGATAATTTTTTTTGCTTTCCATTTTTATTCGCGGGAAAGCAGCGCGTTAGAGTAGTGTATGCTGGTGTAATGTGGTTATTGTAGTAAATCTTGATGCAGTCCATTCACCAAATCTTCTAGGGTATTGGTATGGCACATGACGGTCAACTCGTCTCGTACGACTTTAAACTGAAAGTGAAAGGGGCAAGGCTCCAAGGAGCTGCACTCCTTCAATCCCAAGCCACATTGGGTAAACACATCGGTTCCATCAATGGCCACTACAATATCGTATAAACTGATCTCGTTTAATGGCCTAGAGAGATAAAAACCACCTGTTGGCCCCTTCTGAGAACTGATAATCGACTGCTTCACTAGATTCTGCAAAATTTTTGCGGTGAAAGAAGCGGGCGTATCGGCCGCCGCACAAATTTTCTTAATGCCAATTTTCTTGTTTTCTTTCCCCGCTTTAGCAATAACTGTCAAGGCTCTAATACCATACGCGCAGGCTTTGGAAAACATAAAAATAAGAGTTGAAAAGTGAACAATTAGTTGTTGTCCTAATGACTACACTGCAAGTATAGGACAAAAAGGTCTTTTATTCAAATTTTGGACATTTTTTTTTGATTTTTTTAAGAATATTTTGGAAAATCTGCCTCCGCTTTGGTTTAGCTAACATTCCGTATCTTAGCTCAACAACTCTATTCGCACTACTGTCTAATCAAAAACATGAGAACTATTCTACAGAAAATAAGCGGCTTCTTACTACTCTTACTAGCCTTGTTCAACAGTTGCCAAGGACAGCCGTCCCCAACAATCTCCCAGACCCCTTATGCTCCCTACGGCGGTGTTTTTACCCCAAAAGGAACCCTGCGCGTTTTGTTGGTATTTGTTACCTACAAAGACAGCAGCGCGGCCAACCCCGCTTTCAACAATGCCGCGCAGTATGTACCCGATTGGACAACGGATAGCGAACGTGGCTTACCCGATTTTGTAAACCCCAAGACAGGAGCTAGTCCCGAATACCTGTTTAATCAAGCGGCAGACTTTGAGGAATGGATGGACAAAGTACCGAACAATTTTTCCAAAGAATTTTATCTGATGTCGCAGGGACAGTTCAAAATGATTGGGGAAGTTTTTCGCGACAGCACAGGGTTGCCCACAGCCGTAGAGATTGATCCCAGCGAAGGCCGCTCTTGGACACACATGAATGCCCGTGCGGTCGAACAAATGCAGCGCCTCCACCCCAAGGCAGATTGGTCGCGTTTTGACGAGCGGCAAAATCATCCCAATTTTTCTTTTGACAACAGTGATACTACCCGATATGGCCCTGATAAGATCTTAGATTATGTCGTGTTCATTCATCGGTATAATAAGAATTGGTCACAACAGCCCAAAAACAGTATGCGGTCGTGGATGGGGTCGGGTGGTGGCTTCACCGCAACAGGTGTCCCCCAAAAAACAACCCTCAATGGTTACCGTATTGTGGATGGGTTTACGATGTCTTACCGCTCTGGCGTGTTTGTCCATGAGGTAGCGCACGAACTGTTTAATGCCCCGCACATTATGGGGGTGAATAATGTAATTGGCGAGTATTTTAGTTTGATGAGTGCAGGTTGGGGAGTTATGGCACCGATTAGTATTTTTGTAGGCTTTAATGGGTGGGAACGCTGGTATGCAGGGTTTACCGAATTGGTGGCAGATATTAAGACGGCGGAGGACTTGAAGCAGGGCAACAGCTTCGTCTTACGAGATTTCTTTACGACGGGCGATGCTATGCGCGTGCAAATTCCGCATTCAGGGGGGCAGTATCTATGGTTAGAACACCATGCCAAGCAACATGAATTGGATGAACACCCTTGGAAGGGAAAAATAATCGGGGAGAAGGATACCTTGGCAGGGAGTGCGGCAGGAATTTATGCCTATGTCGAAGCGATTGAAAGCAATCGTCATCAAATTTTTTCGCCCTTGTCGGCGCGGGCCAATGGAATTAAGGTCTTACATGCAGGGGGCAATTACGATTACCACTATCGCGAAGACCTACCTGTGCTAAAAAATAACTGGGGCAATGCGCTCTATTCCTTCACCAAAGGAAAAGAAAATCCAATAGATGGCCTCAACAACTTCTACCGTTATCCTTATGACAAGGATAAAAATGGAGAAATTACATTGGATAAGAATTATAACAGCAGCCGTACCGAAGGCTTTTTGCCCATCAACCGAGAAGAAACGGAGGGGGACTCCTTTGTTAATTTATATGGGGGCTTTGGGGTTTATGACGAAAAAAAGTGTCAGAATTACGTCAAACCTGTTCCTTTTCAAGCAGGGCAGACCCTCGACATCAACAGCAATCCCAAACCTTTGAACTACCCTCGCTACAACTTGACTGCCCGCCAAAAAGAGCCTTATTTTTTGAATGGATTGGCCGTGCGTTTTGAGGCGATTGCAGGCAGCGATGCCCTGCGTGTCTATGTAGATTTTGGACAAACGAATGTACAAGAAAGCCAGCGCTGGACAGGAAATATAGCTTTAGCTGACCTTAGCGGAGATGATAGAATAGATTTGACGCTAGCGTCCTGTGTTTGCGTTTTGCTGGATCAAAGCGAAACCCCTAATACCCATCAAAAAACAGCAGAAGGCGACTTTACGAACCCCACCGTATTGACCCTAAAAAAGGGAGCCAAACTACAGTTGAAAAGAGGCGCTAAATTACGAGTGAAAGCCAATTCTACCCTGATTTTGGAGGAAGGTGCACAGCTGATTTTAGACGCAAAATCAACCCTAATAATCGAACCTACTGGAATACTTATTGCGTCTCCTAAAGCAATTGTAGCCCACCCACGCGCAAAGGTTGTGAATCAAGGTAAAAGAGCTGACTAGAGCTGGGTCTACTATTGTGTTATTTGGATTGTTTCTAAATAATAGACGCTATTAACAAAAGGATAAAATAGGTGTACTAAAACAAAACGAAGTTTTATATTTGCAGCACGGTTGCCTATGGGTAACCTCTAATACTGATTTTATTTACTTTATATTAATTTATACATAAGCTATATGACACTCTCAACAGGTCTTATCCTTGGTATAGTTTTCATCTTGCTGTTCATTGTCGTTCTGGCCACCGTATCAGAAGGATTAGTGAAGATGGCCGCCAAACACAATGGTGAAAATCCTTCTAAGTACAATGTAATGCCAAATGATGTACCGAGCCTATTTAAACGCGGAGAGGGCAAACCAAGTTACATCCCCGAAGAAGACCACTATAAGTCTTTCGCAAAAGGATTTGACATTAAACTCTTGGGAGAAGCATCGTTAGAACATCCTATCGAGTCGGTTCGCTCTTCTACTTATGCCGTAAAACCTAAGGATTTTGTAGGTATGATGCCTATTCCTAAGATTTTGGTCGAAGAAGGAGACAGCCTGAAAGCTGGCGACCCCTTATTTTACGACAAAAAACGTCCTGAAATAATGTATGCCGCCCCCGTAAGTGGTGAAATGTTGCGCATTGAGCGCGGTGAAAAACGTTCGATCAACGAAGTGGTTCTTTTGGCCGACAAGGAAATCGAATACCGCCAGTATGATTTGCCCAACTTGGATACCGTAAGCCGCGATGATTTGGTTACCTTTTTATTGGGTTCTGGTGCTTGGCCTTTTATTCGCCAACGTCCTTTTGACATTGTAGCAGAGCACGATACGACTCCCAAAGCAATTTTTGTGACGACATTCGACACCGCTCCTTTGGCGCCAGGGTTTGATTTGACCGTAGCAGGCAAGGGAGAAGCTTTCCAAAAAGGATTGGACGTTTTGAAGCGGTTGTCTGGTGGTGCCGTACATGTGGCGTTAGATGGTCGTACCGACCATACCCCTGCTCCTGAGTTTATGAACGCAACAGGCGTAGAAAGACATTGGTTTAATGGGCCACACCCTGCTGGTAATGTAGGCATTCACATTCACCACATCGATCCTATCAATTCTGGAGACACGGTTTGGCATTTGGATGTACACGGCGTTTTGATTTTGGGAACCTTGTTTACTAAAGGTATTTTTGATACAGAGCGCATTGTTGCCTTAACGGGATATGAAATGAAGAACCCTCGCTATGTTCGCGCCCACCAAGGTATTTGCGTGGAGCAACTAGTAGGCGATATACAATTCCACGAGCAACGCAATACAACGGATAAAGAAGGCAAATTGGTAGTAGTTGACCGCAAAGCGGTTCGCTTAGTTTCTGGTGATCCTTTGACAGGCAACGAAATTGCTCCTAATGGTTATTTAGGCTTCTTTTCTGATCAATTGATTACTATTGAAGAAGGCGATTACTACGAATTATTTGGTTGGTTGTTGCCTAGAGCAGGCCACCCAACGTTGAATAGAACCTTCCCTGGTGGATTTATTCCTAGTGCAGTATATAAAGCAGATACCCAGCAAAATGGAGAGCGCCGTGCGTTTGTAGTTTCTGGCGAATACGAAAACGTATTGCCTATGGACATTTATCCACAGCACTTGCTACGAGCAATCATGGCAAATGACTATGAGAAAATGGAAGGCTTAGGTATTTTAGAATTGGGAGAGGAAGATGTCGCGCTATGTGAATATGTCTGTACCTCTAAACACCCTGTTCAAAAAACCTTGCGCGAAGGGTTGGACATGATTATGGAGCAAGGCTAGAGCAATTCGCTTTAGTTATAGCTGAATTATATAATAATAATTTACAAAGAATAAAGTAACTTTATGGGACTTTTTAATGTAGAATCTTGGAAAAAAGTAGAGCCCAGCAAGGATAAGAAATTCATGCACGGCCTTTACGATGGTGTTTTTACACTATTTTTCAAACCCAACAAGGTAACCGTCAATGGCGGTACCCACATCAAGGGGCCAATGGATTTAAAGCGCTTGATGATTCACGTAGTAATTGCGTTGCAATTTTGCTACCTCTATGGATCATTCAACGTTGGGCACCAACACTTTTTGGCCTTGGGCGAAAACACGGGTGCTTTGGATGCTATTCACTTGAAACTAGTGATTGGATTGGCTTCTATTTTACCGCTTTTTGTGGTATCCAACTTGGTGGGTTTAGGTATTGAGTTTTATTTTGCGTCACAAAAAGGCCATCCGATTGAGGAAGGCTACTTGGTAACAGGGGCATTGATTCCCTTGATTATGCCTCCTGATGTGCCGTTGTGGATGTTGTCTTTGTCTATCATTTTCTCTGTTTTGCTAGCCAAAGAGGCGTTTGGTGGAACAGGAATGAATGTCGTGAACATTGCCTTGATGGCGCGGGCTTTTATCTATTTTGCCTATCCTTTAGAAATGGCAGGGGATGCTCCCTGGGTTTCAGCGGTTGATTTTAATGCTGGGGTAACAGAGTATAACTTTTTGCACACGATGTTTAACCCTATTTTTAGTGCCTTGGGTTGGGAAACTTTTGTAGCGGGACAACCGCTCTTGGAGTCCTTTACGGGCGCCACACCGCTAGTGTTGGCCAGAGAAGGCGGCTGGGAAGCCGTGACCGCTGTTTATACTCCTGTATCCATGTTTATTGGAAATATCCCTGGTTGTGTAGGCGAGACATCTAAGTTAGCTATTTTGATAGGTATTGTTATTTTAGCGGTAACGCGTGTAGCGAGCTGGAGAATTATGTTGTCTATGGCTGTTGGAGCTGCCTTTACAGGTATGCTGTTCAACGCTTGGGGCTTCAACGCTTACATGGAAGTTCCGTGGTACAACCACTTCTTAATGGGAAGTTTATTGTTTGCCTTGGCCTTTATGGCAACCGATCCTGTTAGTGCTTGTAATACGTTGCGCGGAAAAATTATTTACGGCTTTTTGATTGGATTCTTCGGAATGATCATCCGTGTAATGAACCCCGCTTACGCAGAAAGCTGGATGTTGGCTATTTTATTAATGAATGTATTTGCCCCAACCATTGACTACTATGTCGTGGAAGCTAATATTAAACGTCGTCTAAAACGAGCTAAAGCATAATAAGGATGGAAAAGAAAGAAGAAAGCAAAGCAGGCGTATATTTATACGTCTTAGCGATGACAACAATTACAGCACTTATTTTGTCGCTGTTATATACCTTCCTCAACCCGATGTTTGAAGCGAACAAGGCGGAGGCAAAAAAGGAAGCGATTTTAAGTTGTATACCAGGAGTAGACTTGAGTTCACCAGAAGCTATTCAAGCTGCTTACGAGAAAGTTAACTTATATGCGGTTACTAGTGACGGACGCACGTTTACCGAAGATGACTTGGATGCGATCAATGCCGTTACCGATGGTGGCGTGAAAAAATACAGCGACATTGCAGAGATCGACTTAGCCAACGAAGAAAAGCGTAAACTAGAAGATCGTTTGTACCCTGTTTACGAATACAAAACAACGGAGAAAAAATACTATGTGGTTGCGATTCGCGGTAATGGGCTATGGGACAAAATCTGGGGCTACATTGCTTTAGAGGAAGACCTTAATACCATTGCAGGTATTTACTTTGACCACAAGAACGAAACACCAGGATTGGGCGCTGAGATTAAAGACAGCGAAGCTTTCAAAAAGCAATTCATTGGTAAGAAAATATTTGAGGGCGATAACGTTGCCTTGACCGTACTCAAACGTCCCAAAGAGGGCGAACACTATGTAACAGGTATTTCTGGTGCGACAATCACCTGTGATGGAGTAACAGCCATGTTTGAAAAAGGAATGAGCAAATACGAAACTCATTTTGAGGCGTTGCAAAGCAACCAACAATAAGAAACAAGAATTATAACCTTTAAATAGCTAAAGTACTATGGCTGAAACGGTAGTTGAACCAAAAAAGAAAGGCGGACTCATTGGCAAGGAAGAAATTAAATTGCTAAAAGATCCCCTTCACAGTAACAACCCCATTACGATTCAAGTATTGGGTATCTGTTCTGCCTTGGCAGTAACAGGGTCTGTTTATAAATCGCTAGTTATGGCTGTCGCCCTCATCTTTGTGTGCGCCTCTGCTAGTTTGATTATCTCTTTGTTGAGAAATACCATTCCTAATTCCATTCGTATGATTGTACAACTGCTCGTTATTGCAGGGTTAGTACAAATCGTAGAGATTGTCTTGGGAGCGGTTGCTTATACGGCTTATGTAGAATTGTCCGTATTTATTGGATTGATTATTACCAACTGTATTGTCATGGGACGATTAGAAGCGTTTGCAATGGGCAACAAACCTTGGCAGGCGTTTATGGATGGTATTGGCAACGGATTGGGCTACGGCTGGATTCTAGTGGCTATGGCTGTTGTCCGTGAGTTGTTTGGTAAGGGTACGTTTATGGGATGGGTCATTTTATCTCCAGAGTACTACACAGCTAATAACTTAATGGTATTGCCTGCTTCTTCTTTGTTCGTAATTGGTATCTTTATTTGGATACAGCGCGCCTTGGATCCAGCATTGGTAGACAAATCTTAGGACTATCTTTCCTACTAACAACTTCTCCTTCTTAAATTAGACTATTACAATGGAATCATTAAATATTTTCCTGAAGGCCACGTTTATCGACAATATGATTTTGGCCTACTTCCTAGGAATGTGTTCTTATTTAGCCGTTTCTAAAACGGTAAAGACGGCAGTAGGTCTAGGTCTCGCTGTTATCTTTGTACTGGGCATCACCATGCCTATTAACTGGGCGATCAACACCTATTTATTAGCAGATAGTGCTATCGTAGATGGTATTAATTTGACCTTTTTACGCCTTATCTTGTTTATTGCAGTAATTGCCTCTATGGTACAATTGGTAGAGATGGTTATTGAAAAGGTATCGCCAGCGCTCTACAACTCCTTAGGTATTTTCTTACCGCTCATCACTGTAAACTGCGCCATCCTTGGAGGGTCTTTGTTTATGGTTTCTAGAGAGTACGGCTTCGCCGAATCGGTTTCCTTTGGTTTGGGTTCTGGGTTTGGTTGGTTCTTGGCCATTGTCGCCATCGCCTCCATTCGCGAAAAAATACGCACGGCCGATGTTCCTGCCCCTCTAAGAGGTTTGGGAATTGCCTTTATCATTACAGGCTTAATGGGAATTGCCTTTATGAGCTTAGCGGGAATTAACCCTGCTGATTTTAATTAAAAAATAAATCACCTTTTCAGGTAGGGCTTTATTGCAATAAAGCCCTACCTGAAAAACTTTAAAATATACAGAACTATGCTTGATAGTATTTGGATGATTCCGATTTCAATCTTAGTTTTCTCTATTCTAATTCTCTTGCTTTCCGCAGGATTGTTGGCAGCTAGAAAACGATTATTACCTCAAGGAGAGGTCACCTTGGATATTAATGGCGATAAAAATATCTCTGTTAAACCAGGAGCCAACTTATTGACGGCCTTGTCTTCGGACAATATCTTCTTGCCTTCTGCCTGTGGTGGAGGGGGAACTTGTGCGATGTGTAAGTGTCAAATTTTAGAAGGTGGGGGAGAGCCTCTACCAACAGAAATGAACCACTTGACGCGCAAAGAAGCCGCTGAACACTGGCGCTTGGCTTGCCAAGTAAAAGTGCGTGGCGATATGCGCGTAGAAGTGCCCGCTGAAATCTTTGGTATCAAAAAATGGGAATGTGAAGTAGTTTCGAACTACAACGTAGCGACCTTTATCAAAGAATTTGTAGTACGTGTACCAGAGCCTGTTTCTTTTGATGCTGGAGGATACATCCAAATTGATGTGCCTGCCATTACCATTGATTACAAGGACATGGACATTACTGCACACCCAAGAATGGGACAAGCTCCTGATGAGTTTGAAGCAGAATGGAATACCCTAGAAATGCGCCAATTCAAAATGGTGAACGAAGAGCCTATCTTCCGTGCCTATTCTATGGCCAACCACCCGAAAGAAGCAGAAGAGCAACAAATCGTGATGTTGAATATCCGTGTAGCGCCACCGCCACCAATATTCCACGTCGTAGATGGAAAACGCCAGTTCAAAGAATACATGGACGTGAATCCAGGTATCTGTTCTTCTTATGTTTTTGGTTGCAAAGCAGGAGACAAAGTAACGATTTCAGGGCCTTACGGAGAATTCCACATCAAGCCTACCAAAAAAGAGATGGTTTACATCGGTGGTGGTGCGGGTATGGCTCCCTTGCGTTCTCACCTGTTCCACTTGTTCCACACGCTCAAAACTAGAGATAGAAAAGTCTGTTATTGGTACGGTGGCCGTGCGCCAAGAGAATTGTTCTACATTGATGACTTCCGTGAAATCGAAGCAGAATTTGATAACTTCTCTTTTTACATCACTATTGATAGAGATCCACAAGATCCCAACTGGATAGGAAAAGAAAGTATTGAGGACGAAAAAGGAAACTGTTTCTTTGGTTTTGTAATGCCTGAGTTGAAGAAACACTATTTGGACTTGCACCCAGAGCCAGAAGAAATTGAATACTACTTCTGTGGCCCTCCAATGATGGCTCAATCTATCTTTAAAGCCCTAGATGATCTAGGTGTACCTAAAGAAAATATCGCCTTTGATGATTTTGGAGAATAAACGCTCCTCGTCTTTGGTTATACATAAAAAGCGTTCCGAACGAAAGTTCGGAACGCTTTTCTTATTTATGAAAGAGGCTAGGTAAGGCAGCACAATAGAGGAGTTGCAGTGCTTTTCAGATGCTTATTCCTTTACCCCTACATAAATCGTTGCTTCTGAAAAATCAGCGGCGTACAACTCATAATCGCTTTGATAAGCACGGTCTAACCCACTCGCCCAGATCGTCCGCCAAGCATCGCCCACTGCTTGATTAAGTAGGCACATAAAAGAAACCGTAGAATAAAAAATAGAGTATTTTTTACTAGTTCGAGGCGAAAAACGGAGCTTTAGCGGGCTAAAGCGAGTATTTTCAACGCAGAAATAGGGAAAAATAGCTGTTTTTTACTGCGAGAACTTTTGAGGGACTACTTAACCTCTAATAAAGTATAAACATAGAATAGGGGAGTGACAACCCTGTGTCAGTAGGGAAATGGAATGGGCTAAGATAGTTGACGGAGTTCTTTCAATACTTAGAGAAAGACTAAGAATTTAAGTGGTAGGAAGGGTAGTTGCTATAAAGCTGTCCATAGCAGCAGAACTAACTTCTTCTGATACCCATTTTTCAATGAGCACCAAAGCGAGATCCTTTGTTTTTTGGGTCAGCTCCAACACAATGACTAACTCCCGTAGTTGCTGGCCTTCCGCTCCTGCTCTGTTGTCCGTCCAAGCAGCTATTTGTAACGTATCGCTCTCGGGCGCTTCTTGAATAAGGCGGATTGCTCGGTTTCCTTCCATTTTACAATTGTAAATAGGGTTGCCCTCTGCTATTTTTTGGCCATTGCCATAGTAGCCGTGTAGCCACCTTTGGGGCGTAATACCTGCTTGATGGAATACGGCCTCTATGTGCGCTTTCCAATACAATTCAGCTTGTTCATAAACGGTACGGTCAGTTAGGAAATCTTTGTACAAAAAGTCCTTACTATTTACTGTCAAGTCCATAATCGGTTGTTTTATTTGTCCTTTTCAAATGCTTTACCTGTGATGATTTCTATGTCTACTCGCTCTCCTCTCTTATTGTTTTCTTTAGTGATAAACGTACGCGTTTCAGGAGCATAGAGCCCCCCATTTTCGCTAGCCTTCTCTGCAAACTTTTGTGCCTTTTCAAAATCCTTCTGTCGCTTTTTGTAGTCTTTAGAACTCAATTTAGCGATTAATCGCTGAAACAATAGACGTGCCTTTGAAATTTTTAGCGGGGTGTCCTGTGCCCAAGATTCTGATTCTTCTAAGCCATCTCCTTGGGCTTGTATTCTACCGCGATGCTTCTTTGTTGTTTTATCCATACTTTGCTTACTTTTACAACTCTATAATAGTAATAACTACTCAAATTTAAGTTTTAGAGTTCAAAAGCGCAAGTTTTTGAAATTATTTTTAATAAAAAAAGTGACATTAAATACAAAAAAACACCATTATAGCATAATAAAACTGCTAATTAGGTGTTTTAGAAGCGTTATTTTGAACTAATTGATTTAATACAATTGCTCTAAGAGTTGAGGCAGGCACAAAAAAAAGTGCTGTCCCGATTACTCGGAACAGCACTTCTATGTTGAAGTTATTACGCTATTTGTTAACAGCATCAACAATCGCTTTGAAGGCTTGGGGCTCGTTCATCGCTAGGTCAGCAAGGACTTTACGATTGAGCTCAATACCCTGTTTGCTTAGGGCGTGCATGAATTGAGAATAAGACATGCCGTGTTCACGCGCAGCGGCGTTGATACGGGTGATCCACAAGCTACGGAAATTACGTTTTTTCTGCTTGCGATCTCGGTAAGCATATTGCAGACCTTTTTCAACAGCATTTTTCGCAACCGTATAGACTTTCGAGCGTGCGCCGAAATAGCCTTTGGCTTGTTTTAATATCTTCTTTCTTCTTTTTCTTGATGCAACAGAATTAACTGAACGTGGCATACTTTAATGATTTGAGCAGCGCTAAGCGCTACCGAATAAAAAAAAGTGCGTCAATAGGAGTACTAGGCAAAGAAGGGCCTGTATCTTGTCCGCTATTGGACGCTTTCGTTTTTGGAAAGTAGAGCTTTTAAAAAGCTTACTTTAGTGCAAGCAAGTGCTTGATGCGTTTCTCATCGTGCTCGTGTACTAGTGCATCGTTACCCGCTAGGTTTTTGCGTTTTTTCGACTTTTTAGTCAAAATGTGGCGCAAACCTGCTCTACGGCGTTTGATTTTACCAGAACCTGTCACTTTGAAACGTTTCTTAGCACCAGAATGTGTTTTCATTTTAGGCATAATAACGTATTCTTTTGATAGAGTGTAAACCTCTATGGTTTATTAAAAAGCGTTGCGAAAATACAAAATTTACAGCAACAAAAAAAAAGAATGACCAAAAGTTTGAAAACAAACTCTATAGGCCTTTCTTCAATAGCATGGTTTTCCGATGAACCATCGGAAAAAGTAGTGTCTTAAGCAGAGAAAGAGGTACCGCATCCGCAGCTCTCCGTGGCATTGGGGTTATTGAAGGTAAAACCACGATTTTGTAAACCGTCTGAAAAGTCGATTTCAATGCCGACCAAGTAAATGGCATGGGCACGGTTCATGATTACGCGCAAGCCGTTGGATACAAACTCGTCGTCCTCTTCGGTTTTTTCATCAAAACCCAAAATATAGGTAAACCCAGAGCAACCACCGCCCTTAACGCCTACACGCAAACCGTGTTTGTCCGTCAGTGCTTGTTCTTTCATAATACTTTTCAATTGGGCAACAGCCCCTTCTGTCAATTGTACAGGAATATCTAAATCAGTCATAATTCGTTCTATTTTTAAGCTAGTAGTGGATCATAGGTGTCAAAATGGCGGGGCACCTACGAGGATAAAACTAATAGTTAGACGTGCAAATATTGTACTATAGTGTACAAAGATACACAATTATTTTTTAAACAGCCTGTAACCAAACTTAGTTCACTGTATTATTAAACTACAACGCATTAGCAACAGCCGCTCGCAAAGTCTCCTCTTTTGACGTTCCTAGGATCGCTCACAAGGATAAACAAAAATTTATACCTTAGGATAGGGAAATAAGTAGGAACGCTGTATCTTTGCAACGCTTTGTACCTACGTCAGCACAAAAGTGCTCAAAAAACACGATAGCGCTGACATAAGATTGTAATATTACACTAGACACTTTAGTAGACAGATTTGATTGTATGGAAGTAACGATGGAAATTCTAAAATTAGTCCTCCCTTCTTTGTTGGTATTTTTGACCGCTTGGTTGATTTTAAGAGCATTTTTGAACAAAGAGTCGGACACCATACAGAGCATTTTAATTCGCGACACGGAGAATCGCCGCATTGAATTATTACAAAATACTAGCAAAACTATTTTGCCCATGCGCCTACAAGCCTACGAAAGAATGGCGTTGTTTTGCTCGCGTATAGAAATGGGACAACTCGTCAGCAATACCAATGCGACGACCGAAATGCCTGCAGAAATGTATAAAGCGGCTTTGGTGATGCAAGTGGAGGAGGAGTTTCAACACAATGTGACCCAACAGGTCTATCTAACGGATGACTTGTGGCACATTATCTTATTAGCCAAAAAAGAAGTGACTCAAATTTGCGAAAAGCTCTACCAAGATGTAGAAGCCGCCCACCAAGACCAAGGCTTAAAAGGCCAAGCAAAAGCGACCGCCTTTTTGGACGCTTTGGTAAAATACATGCAAGAAACGCCACAAATTGGCTATCGACACGCCTTGTCCGCCATCAAAAAAGAAGTGGGCGTGTTGTTTGGGTAGATTGCTAGTTTACTGAAAAATACAGATGCCGAGCCATTGGACAAACCTTGTTCAATGGCTTTTTTGTATCTTCACGCTTCCTAAAAAAATACGTTCTTATTAGACCATAGAATACCATTATTCTATAACAACAATCAACTTATGACGCGCTTACTTGTTTTATTGTACAGCATCGGTTTTCTAATGGCTTGTCAGCCGAAGATGCACTTTTGTAAGACAGAATCCAGCAACCAAAGCATTGCCCCAGTCGAAAAGGAAGACGCTGCTATTGCTGCGACCATTGCGACCTACAAAGAACAACTAGGGGCCGAAATGAACGCGGTGATTGCGCAAGTTGGGATCACTTTAACCAAAGGACAACCTGAATCTACCTTGGGTAATTGGTCGGCAGACGTTGTGCAGCAGCAAGCGCTTAATTATGCAACACAAAAAGCGGATTTTACTGTACTCAATTATGGCGGTTTACGCATTCCATCGATGCCCAAAAGGCCCTTGACGAAGAGTAAAATTTACGAGTTGATGCCGTTTGACAATTACATTGTCTTGGTAAAAATGCGTGGATCAGAATTGCCGTTCTTATTTGACCACATTGCCGCCAAAGGTGGTTGGCCGATTAGCAAAGAATTAAAATTGACCATCGACGGTGACAAAGCGATCAAGTATGTTGTTCAAGGAAAAGAAGTCGATTACAACAAAGACTACTACGTGGCGACCAACGATTATTTAGCCAAAGGCGGCGATGAATGTGTCTTTTTTGTAGATAAAGAACAAGTTGAAACAGGCGTATTGATTCGAGATGCACTTTTAGACTATGCCAAAGACCAAAAAACGCCCATTCAAGCGGAAATAGAGGGGCGGATTATCAGTAAGTAACACACACACACAAACGATGAAGAAAGCAGCCATTGTACAGGAAATTCATGAACGCTTAGAAGCACTCTATCCAGAAACCCCTGTTCCCTTAGCCCATGAGACTCCTTACAACCTGCTGGTCGCCGTTTTGCTCTCCGCGCAATGCACGGATGCCCGCGTCAACCTCGTTACGCCCCATC
Source organism: uncultured Saprospiraceae bacterium (assembly GCA_963837355.1). GTDB lineage: Bacteria > Bacteroidota > Bacteroidia > Chitinophagales > Saprospiraceae > Aureispira. Next base: position 1,159,136 of record CAWIMY010000007.1, read on the forward strand.
TTTTTGAATTGGCCAACAACCCCGAAGATATGGCGCAGGTGCCTGTCGAGGAAATACAGCGCATTATTCGCCCCTGTGGCCTGTCAGGCAGCAAGTCCAAAGCTATTTCTAAGCTGTCGCAAATTTTGATAGAAGAACATGAAGGCGAGGTGCCGCACGATATGGAAGCGTTAGAACGCTTACCAGGTGTAGGCCATAAAACCGCTTCGGTGGTGGTTTCCCAAGCTTTTGGCGAGCCCGCCTTTCCCGTAGATACCCACATTCACCGCCTCGCTTGGCGCTGGAAACTCAGCACAGGCAAAAACGTCGTGCGCACGGAAAAAGACCTCAAACGCCTTTTCCCGAGGGAATCTTGGAACAAACTCCACTTACAAATTATATTTTTTGGGCGCGAGTACTGCCCCGCGCGCGGTCACAACCCGTACGAATGTCCGATTTGTAAAGACTTTGGGCGCAAGGAGCTGTTTACCGCGCACGATAAGGCGCAGGCGAAGAAAAAACCATAAATTAGGTAGGGTGTTAGGTAGGGCGCAATTGCAATTGCGCCCTACCTAACACCCTACTACGCCTTTTGCTACTCCCGCCTTACGTACTAGCGGCGTTTTTTTGTTTTTTTACCTTTCTGCTTTTTATAACTCTTCTCTTGATGGGCGATTTTTTTCATATCTTCCTCAATCAAGGCTTTCCAGTCCATGCCCTTGGTATCTTTGGTGAAATCCAAGGTATCGTCGTACTCCCCTTTGTCGATATTCAATACTTCGACGGTTGTTCCCAAGTAGTATTCAATCTCGCCTAGTAAATCCTTTTCTTCTTCACTGCAAAAAGAAATCGCGTTTCCTTTGTTGCCGCCACGGCCTGTACGACCAATGCGGTGAACATAGTTTTCGGCTTGCTCGGGTAGGTCGTAGTTAACCACGTATTCCACGTGTGGAATATCGACCCCACGCGCACTCAAATCAGTGGCAATCAATAGGCGCACAGCTCCTGTTTTGAATGTTTCTAGGGCTTCGCTGCGTTGGAGTTGGCTTTTGTCGCCGTGCAAGGTGAGGCAATCAATGTCTACGCGTTCCATCGCACTTTTGACGCGTTCGGCGCGTACTTTGGTACGGACAAAGGCCAAGATTTTAGCGCCTTTTTGTTCGCGGTAGAGGCGTTCTAAAAAATAGCGTTTGTCGTCCATTTCTATAAACCCAACTTTGTGAAAGACATTGCGCGCAACGGGATTGTCAGGCGCAATTTGAATGCGAATAGCATTGCTCTGAATAAGCGTGTAGGCTAATTTTTTAATCTCTTTGTCAATCGTAGCCGAGAAAAACAAGGTTTGGCGGCGTTTAGGCAGGTGGCTCAAAATGCCACGGATATCGGTCAAAAATCCTTTGGCGAGCATTTGATCGGCCTCATCCAAAACTAAAGTTTCGACGCGGTGTAGGTCGATGTGGCCTTGGCTGCGGAGGTCAAACAAGCGCCCTGGGGTAGCCACCAAAATATCTGCTCCTTTTTGGAGTTGGGCAATTTGTGGGGCTTGGTCGACTCCGCCATGGATGTGCATACTGCGTACGCCTGTGTGGCGGGTGAGTTGCTGTAACACTTCATCTACTTGCACGGCTAATTCGTGTGTGGGCACCATGACCAACGCTTTGAGGCCATCTTTTCGGCGGGCTTTATCTTTCTGTTGTTGCAAACTATTGATTAGGGGAATGCCGTAGGCGGCTGTTTTCCCTGTACCTGTTTGGGCGACAGCCAAAATGTCTTCGCCTTTGAGGACATAAGGAATGGCCTTGAACTGAATATCCGTAGGGCGTTTAAAGCCCAAGTGATCCAAGTTACTTTTTAATTCAGGCGACAATTGATAATCCGAAAATTTCATACAGACAGAAGAAAAGAACAATGACAAAAAGGTAATCCATAGCAAGTGCCCTAGGAGCGCAAAACACAAAGATACGCTAATTGAAATAGGAACGTATGGGATTACTGCAAATTATTTGACGCTATTCTTACGGTGTACCTAACAATCCGCTTGATTACTCTAGAAGCGCTGCAAGGTTGCCATATAAAATTCGTATCTTTGTGCTAGAAATGAGGCTTTAGTAGTAGAAGTGGCTATATTTCGTTGTTTACAAACTATATAGCCTACCTAGTGTATTTTTAGAGCTATTCTTCCCTATTTTATTGTTATTACAAGCATGAACATCGACAAACAACAAATTATAGAAGCGCTGCGTACGGTCAATGATCCCGAAACAGGACAAGACATTATCAGTGTGCGCATGGTAGAAGATTTACAGGTGTCAGGCAAGGATGTGACCTTTTCCATTCTCGTTCCCTCCCTTAAATCACCCGTCAAAAATCAATTGACGTTCTCTTGTATTGGTGCCATTAATGCCCTGTATCCAGAGGCAGAGGTACATGTACACGCCAAGATGCGCACCAATACGGCGAATCAAGGCCCTCAAAGCCCTGTGCCCCATATCAAAAATATTATTGCGGTAGCTTCGGGCAAAGGAGGAGTCGGTAAATCGACTGTTGCCGTCAATTTGGCCTTGAGCCTCAAAAACATGGGAGCTAAGGTTGGCCTAATGGACATCGACCTTTATGGGCCATCTATTCCGACAATGATGGGGATGCAGGGCGAGCGTCCACGCATCCGAGACATCCACGGCAAGCCAAAAATGCTACCGATTGAAAAATTTGGTGTACCAACAATTTCTATTGGGTACATGATTGAGCCACAACAAGCAGTGGTGTTGCGTGGTCCGCGTTTGGGGGGAATTGTCAAGCAGTTTTTTCACGAGTGTTTGTGGCCTGCTTTGGATTACTTAATCATTGATCTTCCTCCTGGAACAGGCGATATTCACTTGACTTTAGTACAAACGGTGCCTGTTACGGGTATTGTAATGGTTACAACACCACAAGAAGTAGCTTATGTAGATGCTTTGAAAGGGATGAATATGTACCGCTTAGAAAACATTAACGTACCGATTTTGGGCATCGTCGAAAATATGGCTTGGTTTACTCCCAAGGAATTGCCCAATAATAAATACTATATTTTTGGAGAAGGTGCAGGCAAGCGTTTGGCAAAAGAGGCCAACACCATGTTGCTCGGACAAATTCCAATTGTACAAAGCATCCGCGAAGGCGGTGATAATGGTCTTCCAGTAGCCGAAGGCGAGGAGCCAATTGCGAAAGCGGCCTTCGAAAAAGTAGCTCAAAACGTCTTGCGCCAAGTGGCAATTCGCAATGAGATGATTGGGGCAACCAAAGTTGTTAAAACAACTTGATAATTAGAAAGTTATTCTTTCTATAATGCGCCGCAAAAGAAGTGCTTTGGCGTAGTTTTAGTCTTCTTTTAAGCATACAATTGTTTAGGCAATTGCAATTTATAATTTCACTCTTAATAATAACCACAATGGGTTCTAAGAAACAAGATATTTTAGACCGCGTAGAACAGGCTTTAACAACGTTGCGTCCGCATTTAGAAACGGATGGCGGAGACATAGAAGTTGTTGAATTGACAGACGATATGGTCTTGCGTTTTAAGTGGCTCGGTACCTGCGAGACTTGTTCGATGAGTACAATGACCATGAAAGGCGGAGTAGAGCAAACGATCAAAAACTTTGTACCAGAAATCAAAGAAATTGAGGCAATCAATGGCCTTTTCCATGCTTAAACTACCTAGAGAAGCTCTGATGGGGCGTCGCTTATTCACTATTTAACACTCTTGTCCTATGCCTCGTTTTGTTGGCCTATTGTTGCTCTTTTGTTGGTTATTGTTAGCGGCTTGCGAAAATGAAACGCCTGTATTGGAGCCGCCGCCATTCAAAACGTCTTGGACAAAGACGGAACTGGATGCGTTGGATGTGTATGCCATTGCAGGCGATTATTACGAAGCAAAAATTGGAGTGTCAGGCAATCAACTGACGGGTATTTATCGCGATCCAAGCGCATCAGGGGATAAAGCGTGCTGGTTCTTTTTTGAAGGAACCATCGACACTCAAAATCCTATTGCTGTCGATTGTTACGACCCGACCAAAACTACTCGACCCTTGCGCGGTAGTTTTAAAATCTTAGGGGATGCGATTATCATGCAACTCAATGAAGCGCCCAAAGGCAACTGTACGGCTGAATTTACCGATAAGGTAGGACGTTCGATCATCTTAGACTTACAACAAGAATGGTCAGCCATCCGCATCGTCCAGCACCCAGCCAGTCTTTACGATACGCCAAATCTAGAAACGAGCCCACAAGAAATGACACTGCCGCGTGGAACGGCCATAGCTATTCGGGAGCGCCGCAAAAATTGGTTGCTGGTAGAGGTGCTCAACCAGCCAGGCAAACAGGCTTGGTTGCAAGAACACGCCCTCTATGCTCTGCTATCTTAATACCTCTCTACTATGACTATTGCTGTAATTAATGGCCCTAACTTGAATTTGTTGGGTCGTCGTCAACCTCATATCTATGGGGATCAATCCTTTGAAGTTTATTGGCCTAGCTTGCAGGCACAGTTTCCTCAGTATACCTTAACTTATTTTCAAAGCAATTCGGAAGGAGGCTTAATTGATGAGCTGCACCGTATTGGATTTGAGGTGGCGGGCATTGTCCTGAATGCAGGGGCTTACACCCATACTTCTTTAGCGTTGGCAGATGCCATTGCAGGGATTGAAGCGCCTGTCGTAGAGGTGCATCTATCTAATATTTTTGCGCGAGAGCCCATCCGTCAACGCTCGTTGATTGCCGTGGATTGTGTGGGCAGCATTAGTGGCTTTGGCTTACAGAGCTACGCGTTGGGCGTGCAGGCCTTATTGGGAGCGACGCCGTAGAAAGGCGTTTCGATGCTGGCGAGTAATGGTACGGCGACGATAACGCTTCGAGTGATGGGCTTTGGGTAACGTGGGGAGCGTCGTTATAGAAAAAACAAGGGTATCGCTGTCAAAACTCTCCGCTTCTACCAAAATGGTTAAGTTGATTACTTGCTCTTCCTCTGACAGTTGGATGGGCTGAATACGCAAGGTAGAAAGACCCTGTTGACAACTTACTAATTCATAGTGACCTAAGGGCAAATCATTGAAAACAAAATGCCCCGTTGCATTGGTGAACTGGCTCGCTACCAGTGCCCCTTCTTGTAGGAGGGAGACCTGTACCCACCTCAAGGGGTCTAGACTGAACTGATCCAACAACTTTCCCTTTATGCAAGGCGCGTACTGTCCGTTCAACAACAGCGTCAAACAGCAACAGAAAAGTACCCCAATAATCTTATTTGTTATTCTATTAGAATGCACTACTTAAGCTTTTACCAGCATCCCTTTTTATCAACTCAAAAAAGCTGTCAAAAAGACGTAAAAGAACAACGGAAGGGGAGTTGTTCGCTATTATAGTGGGACATCTATTGCAATAGTAGCATTTTTTTCCTACTTTTAACTAGGAAAACGTTCTAAAAAGAAAGAGCGGTGCCCAAGAAAGAATGTTAACAAATTCTGAAAAAAATAACGGCTCCAACGATTATTTCTACCCACGCTAATTGGAGTGTTATCGTTTAGCTAAAGCGGCTACTAATGGATGGTTTGCCTTGATAGAAAGGCATATTTATTGATTTACTATAGCCAATTCCTGTCCTAAAAAATAATGTTTCTGATGAAAAGCATGAATAATACGCCTACTTTAGAACAACGCCAGTTATTAAGCAAGAGCTGTTACACCATTCTACCAACATCGCTACGTTATGAGAATCACCGCATTGGCAGTTCTCAATCGTTCGATATTTCGTTTGAACATCTCTATAAGACGATGTTGCTTGATAGGACTTCTAAAGTAGAACACCTCTTCTTAGCAGTCTTGTTAATGGGCTTGGGAAGTGCCTTTTACTTTCAGGCAGAAACGACGGCTTTATGGTTGCCTTTGAGCTTGGTCGGTGCGGGCTTGAGTTGGGTCGCTTTTTATTTTTTAGGGGCTAGCACTTACTTGAAAGTTAAAGTTACCGACAATCGCTACGTGGTGTTTCGCAAAAATGCATCGGACGCTGATACGGTAGATTTGTTTTTAGAAGCGCTGTTTGAAAAGCGTGATGCCTACCTCATCGAGGAATACGGGCAAATAAATACCCGCTTGACGTACGATTACCAAATGGAGCAGTTCAAACGCTTGCGCCGTCTCCATGTTTGGAACAAAAGACAGTTCAAAGAGCAGTGTGAGCAGCTCGAATCTATGCACCGATTGCTAGATTTAGGATTTGATTTTGATAGAAAAGCGTTACAGAATTAAGGACTTTTATGCTCTATAAGACCAATTTTTGCTTTGTTTTGGATTATTTATGATAATAAATCCCGATTGGTTATAATAAGTCGAAAAATTGAGTTAGCTTTGCGCATTATTATTTTTGAAGCTGTTCAGCAGCTTTGTTTAAACAATCATACAATGAATAACGGTACTGTAAAATTTTTCAACGACTCTAAAGGTTACGGTTTTATCACTCCAGATAACGGTAGCAAAGATGTTTTTGTACACGCTAATGGCCTAATTGACGACATTCGCGAAGGCGACAAAGTAAGCTATGAGATTGAAGAAGGAAGAAAAGGACCGAACGCCGTAGATGTTAGAGTACTCTAATGCTATAGTTCACCTAAAAAGAATAAGCCTCTTGTACCTAGTGTACAGGAGGCTTTTTTATTGCGGTTAAGCTTTTGTTGATTCGCTGCTTGTTGGCCACAAAAATTAGATTAAAATCTCGTCTAGTTTTTCCATAAAGCGACTGTCGAGCAGTTCGATGAGGTATTCCAATTGTTCTTCTGTATTTAGTTCGCGCTTAGGAGCATCCAGCTGGTTATCTTCCAAATGTTGGGGCGAGAAGACACGGCGCGGCTTTTTGCGCTTCTGAAAAAAGGCCTTGCGGTGTATTTCTTTAGGGGTGATGTCGTCGTATTCTCCTGTAGCGACAAAATATTTGGAGGTGTACTCTTTCGTAACGATGTGCTGCCAACCGTCTTCTTCATTAAAATACAGATTGGGCGCCACACCAGAGATGTACAATTCTACTCCCATCAAAATATCGCCCTTCTGATCGGCTTTCCAAGGATTCTTGTGGTCAAAGACTAGGGGTTGTTTAAAATAGGCGCGCAAAGGGGTTCTAGTAACCATTCCCTCGCTATCTATCTCTTCTTCTATGTTATTATAAAGTGCTTCGCGATACCACACCGAGCGGGCACTGTATTCGTAGCCTTTTATTTCCAATAAGTTGCGGTAACGATGAAGTAAGGCTTTAGGGTCGGCATTGTAAATACCCAAATACAAGCCTTTTGTCTGCTCCTTTGGTGTCATGAGTTCATACAAGGCTATTTTGAGGTCAAAATAACGGGCTTCCCACTTTTCTATTTCTTGGTATAAATTGGTGTTGAGCTGTGCCAAGCCCATACTGGTCAGTGCCATCGACTTTTCATTTTCTTCTGCCTCTAGTCGTTGTTGGTCAAACTGGCTTTGTAGCTGCAACAAGGAGGTGTAACGAGTAGATTTATCTTGACTCGCCCAAAATTTTGCACTGTTCTTGTTTTTTAAGCGTTGTGACAAGTCCAAATCACTAAGCAAATGCACGTAGTACGTGCCCTCAAATAAGTGGGTGATGTTTTGGCGTAAGCTGGTAGCGTAATCCATGTATTCATTCTGCGTCAACTCCTCTAACAGCAAATCTAATTTTAAGGGGTCTGCCTCCACGGACAACTCAATCCCCGTCTCACTAACGGTAATCGTGACTACTAATTTTTCATCAAAACTATATTGGTTCAACAACTGCGCTAGTGGAATGGTCAACTGTTCGCGCAAGGTGCGTTGCAAGGCTCGGGCACCATATTTAGGGTCATAGCCCTGCTCCCCCAAGTACCCATACAAATCTTCTGAGAACTGAAACTCAATATTGCGGTGCAACAAGCCCTCTCGCTTCCGCAAACCTTCTAATTCGCGCTCTACGACAAAACGGATAACCTTGGCATCTAACGAATAGAAAGGAACCACTTGGTCGATTCTATTGAAGATCTCGGGGCGGAAGTAGCGGCGGACTTCGTTGGTATAATGCGCGGCTTCGCGTGCGGTACTGTTATCGGCGACCCAAGCGATTTCGTTGCGCTGCAATTTCTTTGCGCCAATGTTGGAGGTCATAATGATAATCGCGCTACAAAAGTTGACCAATTGCCCTTGGCTATCGGTCAAGCGCCCTTCACCCAAAATTTGCAACAACAAGTCATTGAAAGACGGGTGCGCTTTTTCCAACTCATCAAACAACAATACACAAAACGGCTCTTTGCGCACCGCCGAGGTGAGCAAGCCATCCGAAAAGTAGCTTTCGCCCGTCAAACGGCTCACTGCGTAGGCGGTAGAAAATTCGCTCATATCAAAACGCACCATGCGCGCGCGTTGCCCAAACATAAATTCCGCCAACACTTTGGCCATTTCCGTTTTTCCCACTCCCGTTGGCCCCACAAACAACATAGAAGCAATCGGTTTACCTTGGCGCAACAAGGCTGTTTTGACCGAGGCCAAAATATCGACTAAGACATCTACGGCATGGTTTTGACCAAACACTTGGCGGGTGAAAAAAGACCGCACGGTTGGCAAATCCATTGCAATGGAGGGATCGACCATAAAAGGCGGCATGCCTGTTTCTTCACAAAAAGCCTGAATAACCGTACTGCGGCTGAGGGATAACAATTGGCCAGTATTCTCCTTGCTGCGTTGGCCTTTGAGCCCCATCAGAATACTTTCTAAAAAGCGAATGGGCTTACCAGGAAAGCCCGAATAGGGCGTATAGCGTTGGTTGAGGCGAATGGTTTCGCGAATGGCCTCTGTTTCTAGGTGCAAATGGTCGGTACTAGCAATGGCCTGTACTTTTTGTAAAATAATATTTTCTAAGGCCACAGGATCAGCAGGTGGCGCAATGTGGAGCACTTGAAAATTGCTGAGGTAATTGGGGCTGCGCGCCTCCATACGGGCGTATTCTTCGTCGGTACATTCGGCTAGAATGGCTACTTCGCCTTGTGCAATTGGGTCGCGTAAAAAATCGGCCATGCTCACATTGTTGCCTTGGTATTGGCCTACCTCAAACAACTCTAACAAATTGCGCACAAACAAAAAATCGCCTTTTTGCATTAACTCTTTGCACAGCTGCGATAAATTTTCTTGCCAACCAATACTGCCTGTTGTCAACTCCTTGATGAGGGTAGACGCGGTGGTTTCCCAAATCCCTGCGGTCAAGCCAAACTGTCGGCGCTGCCGCTCTAATTCCCAAACGAGGGTACTTTTGCCCACGCCCGAACGCCCGACCAACAAAACACTACGCGTATAGCGCCCCTGCATCAAATCCGCTAAGCGCTCCAATTGATCTTGGTAGCCGTATAAAACTTGTTGGGGTGTTTTTATTTTTTTTGCGACGGTGGGCAGCCATTCTTTTTGTTGAGATTCGCATAAGCGGCTAAGCTCGCTAGGAGTGTAGGTGCGCAAGTCGATGGTCTCGGTGTGCAAGCTGGCCTCTTCAAACCAAATGGTCGCAATGACCTGCTGCAAGACATTCAAGCGATTTTTGCGCATAAAATCAAGTTGTACCACTTCTTGTACGCTGTCTTCTAGGTATTCAGCTTCGGTGGTAAAGGCTTCGACACCCAAGGCGGGAACAATGGCCCAGTGGCCTTGGGTACTGCTTTGTACAAAGTAATCAAAGCTCAAGCGAAGTTTCTTGAAGGAAAATTCTTGCCGTCCTGCCTTGAATTCGACCGTGGTGCGACGGCGCTCAAAATCGCCCTGCAAGGTATAATCTAATAGGGATTGGTAATCGCCTTGATCCAGTACTTGTTCTTGGTAGCTGTCGCCAAATTTACCCGCCATCATTGGCGCGGGCAAATTGACCCACAAAATATTATTGTCCAAGATAGGCAGGACAATCTTATCAGGGTTGTTTTCTAGGCTCAATTGGACCATTGGAAATGGCAGCTGTATCTTTTGCATGGTTGTTCTTGATTTTGTACTAACCCTACAAGATAATCAAGTTGTTCAAAGAAGAAAAATTACATCAAGACTAGTTGCTTGATTAGGGCAAGTAGATGTATAGGAGTACCATTATCAACCGCTTAATACAAAGTAGCTAGGAAGGAGAATAAACGAGTATTGAAAAGGCTTCAAAATGGGTAAATTAAACAATTAGCTAGGAATTAATACTTAGCTATCTCGATTTTTTTGTATCTTAAAACAACATTTTATAGTAGTTTCTCATTACCTGTAAAATGCTTTTTTTATTAATTTAAGTAGAACTTAACCACCTATGAAAGAAGAATTTTTCGGCGACGTTGCCATTAGTGTTTACAACGAGTATATTATAAAGGTAAGACACTTAGAGAATTGGGAGGGCGATGATGATTTGGACAATGCAAAAAAGGTCACGGATGGCATCAAGTTCTTCAGCGAAATAGAACCACGGAAAGGACTGCTTATTATTTCTCCTTCGCTCTACAAGAAGAAAGAAATACTAGTTCATTTTCAGCAAACCGATCTCCATGAAGTGGTCAGAGCTCTTTTAGTCAATTCCTTTGCGGCCAAAATAGTCGCTAATATGTATTTAAAACTAGCGAAAGGTAGAAAAAATGAAACGGGGCGTCATGTTCCCTTTAAACTGTTTACCGACCAAGAAAAAGCAATAACGTGGTTGGAACAGGAAGTACAAGCTTATAGAAATAATACAAGCGCGCCCCAGTAGAGCGCGCTTTTTGTTGTAAAGAACCGTTGTTTTTTGATAGGACTGTTCCTTCCTATTTGATAAGATGTCTAAAATTGAAGGGTAACTATAAGAGCCTATGATTATTGACGCGTATACCGCTGCAACGCTCCATTGCCATAATTAAGCACATACAAATCTCCTTTCCAAAATAGGACATCCGTGGGTTTGTCTAAGCCTCCTGCTATAATCTGTAAACGCGGGCCATTGGTAGAATAAATCAATACTCTATTCTGCTCAAAATCAGTGACGGCCAACAAACTATCTTGTACATGAATCCCTGTAGCGGCGTTCATGCTGTCTTGTTCGCCTATGGTGCGCAAATGCTGGCCTTGATGGTCAAAAACCTGTACGCGGTGGTTGTAGGCATCGGCGACATACAACGCATCGTTGGTCCATTGCACATCAGTGGGGTAGTGAAATTCACTTGCTCCGTTCCCCTTTTTTCCCAAGGTCTTCCACTGTTGGTTGTGGTAATACACCACTTGGTGGTTATAAAAATCCGCAAGCGCCACGTTGTCGCCGCTGATACTAACTCCCGCAGGAGCATCGAGCGGCAGACCAACGGGCAACGTTCCCACTTTACCCGTGGCGTTGATTAAGCGGATGCTGTCAATCCCGTATTCTGGCACGTACAAATAGTCCTCATCGCTATCCAAGTGCATGGGACGTTCTAGCCCTGTGATTAATTGATCAATTTCTCCTGTGGCTGTCAACGAAACAAGACGGTTGTTATCGCCATCCGATACCCATAACTGATCCTTGTAAACTGCCAAACCAATGGGTGCTAAACTATCTAAGGCAAAGGTAGTCGCTAATTGAAAGGAGAGTGGGGCCGTTGTCTTGGTAGCAGGGGTACAGGCCGTCCAGCAAAGGGCGGCTATGATGCCTATAAAAAATGTTCTCATGAAAGAAAGTTATAATAGCGCACTCCGTTAAGAGTGCGCTATAGGTGGTAAGAAATTAAATAGTCAGTTCAAATAACCACTAACGATTAGCGGCGGTACAAACAACAAGCAGGCAAGTTATCGTACGTGCTCGTTTTTGCTTTCGCTAAAGCGTTGTCGTGCCCTGCGGCGGCAATGGCCTGTGCGATGTTTTTGAGGCTGGTTTGCTCTTGGTCAAAACTTACTTTCAAAACGCTGCTTTCTTCCTCCCAAGAGGCTGCTTGTACGCCTTTTACCTTTTGGGCAGCTTTCTCAATGCGGGCGCGGCACATGCCACAGTTGCCCGATACGCTTAGTTGCTCGGTCTGAAGGGTGGCGCTCGCAGCAACAGTAGTTTCGCCTGACACTTCTTCTTGGCCATTGGCGCGGAGGATGTTGACTTTGACAGCCGTATACCCTGCTGTTTCTACTTGCTTCTCTACCTGCACAATACTCAATGGATTGTCACTAGGATATTGGAAGGTGAAACGGCCTGTTTCCATATCAATGACAGGTTTTTTGAGGCCTTTGAGCTCTTTGAATTTTTTCTCCAAACCATACGCGCAGAACGGACAACCTAGTCCTTCTACCATTACTGTAAAGTTATCGTATGGTGCTGCTTGCGCTTGGCTATTAGTAGTTCCTAAAAAAAAGAAAAGACTGGCTAAAATTAGAATCTTGTTAATCATGGTTATTTATATTAGAATTCCTAAAACGGAATTGTTAGTAAAAAATGGAAAATAGAAAACTTAAATCACGTAACGCATACCAAAATAAAGGCTGTACAAGCGTTCGCGCTCTACGCGTACTTGTTGTAATAACGGCCATTGTACGGCCGCTTCTAGCGTCACTCGCCCTTTGGCGTATTGCAAACCTTGAGCGTATAACATTAATGCTTCGCGGGTATTGGTTCAGTAACTGCCTTGGTATTCAAAAAATAGATTGACTTGTTTGACAGGGTAACTTGGTTGGAGCAGTGGTAGACCAAAACCCAGTTTTAGCCGCGCTTCGTTCATATCGGGTACTACACTAAAATTATAACCCAGCTCGCTAGAAATGCCGTATTTGATACTTTCGTATCCAGCGACCACACTCCAAAAGCTTTGGAAAATTCCCGTGCTCATTTCGTCTAAACCTAATTTAGCGCCTGTTGGCAAATTTTGAACGCCTTTTAAGACCATTCGAAACGTTTTGCCCATGCCGTCTTTTTTATAAAATTGGTACTTGGTTACTAAGCTAATGTCGCCTAGAAAAGAACGCGGCTGGTCGCCAAGCCCTGACACCACTAAGGGAATATAGAGCCCTACAAGGGTGTTAGAAGTGGGTAAATAATGCACCATTGCAGGCGCTTTGAGCGCCCAACCATCGGGCAAGACTCTAAATTCCGTTAGCGTTTTGAATACGATTCGTTTGGCACCCAGCATAATGGGTTTGTCGCCGAGGATAGGAGGGCCTTGCGCTTGTAAGCCTGTGGCTAGACTTCCGCACAGCAGTAGACCTAGCAGTCGCCAATAAATAGTCATAAGAATTGTTTTTGTGTTAGAGCAAAAGGAGGAGTCGAATCGGTAGCCGTTTCGCTAAGGACAGATGACTCTAGTTATAATAGGCACAAAAACAGGGATCTATAGTAAGAAGGATTGTACAAAGATGGGGACATCTCTGTAAAGTAGAGGGGGCGCATAAGGGCGTTGTTCCTGTGGCGCAATAGCATAAGCACTATACGCTTTAGAAGCAACTAATGCACTCCAATCAAGAGCAGGCAACCAAGGTGTGCTGCTAGAAACTGCTTCGGGCGTTTTTTCTTGGCTTGGCACGAGGAGTTCCCATTGCGCGTCTCCATCACAACAGCAAGAAGACAGTTGTATGGGGGCATGATCCAGTTGATCGGCACGGGCACAGCTCTTTTTAGGGCTTGCTTTCTTGGCGCAACAACTGGTGGTTGTTTTAGGAGACCAACAAGCACAGTCTAATCCCGCTACTGCTTGGCTTTTGTTAGCCAAGAGCATCAATAGAAGTAGCAAAGAACTACTCCAGCGGCGATATAGGTTGTTAGATGATCTCATAGTTATAAATGTACATAAATCAAGCCAAAAGACTTGTAAAAATCGGGTGTTTTATTGCGTTATTCCGCTGTAAAACACCCAATTATTAGTAGTAACGTTATTTAGGCAGCATAAGCGCGGCAAGCTTCGGCACAAGCGCGACAGCTGGCGGCACATTTCTGGCAGTGGTCGTGGTCGTGTTCGCCACATTGGCTGGCACACCAGTCACAAATTTCGGCACAAATTTTACAAAAATCTTTGCTCCATTTGCTATCCATGACTAACATACGGACACAAACTAAACAAGCTTCGGTGCATTCCATACAGCACTTTGGACAGTCATTATTCGTTTTCTTGCCCGCTTGTTTTGCCATACAGTCTTGGCAGTCTACGAAGCATTGTTGACATAATTCGATGCATTTTTCTCTGGTCATGTTATTTGGTATTTTTATGAGATGAATAAAATGTTTCCTTATAATACAAACAAACGAGGGGTAAAAGTTGTAGAATTTGGGGGCATTCTTACAAAATTCAGAATAACATAAACGCCGCCATTGCCACCATTGCCACATCTTCTACAATGGTAATGGTAGACATGGGTAAATTAAAGACATCGCCTAAGCACGCGCATTTAATGGTTCGCTTATCTAGGTTACTCTTAATAACGCCCAAACTACTGACACCCAAAACTACAATGGTAATCCAGTTGGTATACGTTGGAAAGCTGTTGGTCAAGTATAATATCCCCAAGCCCAATTCTACAAAAGGATAAATGAATCCCCAGCCCCGCCAACGAGCGGCTACTAGATCGTATAGGGCATACGAGTCGGCAAATCCACGAATATTGAGCAATTTAAAAAAGGAAAATACCAGAAAGAAGCCCGCCATAAAATGCCGCATCAACAAACTTCCCGAAAATTCGTCAAAAGGATATTGTACCAAGATACAAACCCCTAGAATATACGTGACAATCAAAAAAAGTGGTTGGTAGGCTGCCCAAGAAAAGCCTGTGTTTTCTGTGGATTCCTCTTGGGGCTCTTTTACAAGCGGAGCGATGGGCGCTACCTCCGAAATGCCATATTTGCTTCCTAAAGTATCGGACAATGTAGTTAGAGGAATATTTTTTGTTTGTTCGAGCGTGGCTTGGCCTGTTGATAAATCAACCGCCACGTGCTGAACGCCTTCTAAGGCGGCCAGTTTGCTTTGAACACTGCTACGGCAGCCGTTACAGGTCATGCCTGTGATGTTATATTGTTTGGTCATTGTTGTTATTATTGTTCTATATGAAAGATAATTCGAACGCGCAGCAGATCGAAGACACTTGCACTAAGAAGTATAGAACAAAGATAACTCCTAAAACGGGAAAACGTTGTACAGGATTTGGGACAAAAGTTGCGCATTTGAGAAGCGCTACTTGATGGCATCAATAAATTGGCGGGTGCTGCCCCCTGATTTTTTGAAGGCGCTGGGGCTCTGTCCTGTTACTTTTTTGAACTGGTTGGAGAAGTGTGCCGCGCTGCTGTAGCCCAAATCAAACGCAATTTCGCTGATGGATTGTTGCTGGTAGCCTAGCAATTCTTTGGCGCGCTCTATGCGCTGTTGTTGGTGGTACTGCTCGATGGTACTGCCTTGCTCTCGACTAAAGGTTTTGCTCAAGGTCGAGTAATCTTTGTGTAGTTCTTTGGCGAGCGCATCGGAGAGGTTCCAAGTGCTTTTGGCCGCTTTGCCGTAGTGAATCCACTCTACGATAAAGCTTTTGATGCTGTTCACCAATTGCCGTTCTTTGTCTTCTAACAACTCAAACCCCAAGCGCTGCAAGGCTCTTTGTAGAGCGAGGTGCTTGCTCGGGCTGAGGGCTCTTTTGAGGGATACTTTGCCTAATTCTATCTCATAATAGGCCAGTCCTTGTTCTTCCAAGGTCAACTTAACACTGTTGATGCAGCGTGGACAAACCATGTTTTTGATAAAAATAGTAGGCATTGGTACATGTTTTATGAAGCGGTGACTAAAGGATACAAGATAGGGCTTCTTTCTGGACTTATCTTACAAAATTCTAGTTAAAAGCTATGTTTTTCGGGATCCTTGTAGGGCGGCCCACCCTTTATTTACAGAAAGCTTCTTTCCAAGAACAGGTGTGTTTTTCCCTTCTTTTGTACCATAAAACCGCTGCTTCTTCTCTACTTTTTTAGTACCTTTCTACTCATTTTTTAATCAATTAGCTGCATTATGAGAAGGTCTAACTATGCTTGGGTAATGTCCTTGTTGCTCTGTTTGTTGTTGTATGTGATTCCCACACGGGCACAGATAGGCTTGTTCGAGCAAGACGCGCCTTACCGACTGAATTGGGGTCTTGATTTGTCCCTTTCGGGCTTGGCTTTGGGGACGGGGATTCCCTATTTGTTTTTGGATGCGCAAACGTCGCCGTTGTCTGTTGCTGCTATTAATGATTTTCAACGAGTGGACATTAATTTTCTAGATCGGCCAACGAGTTATTTGTGGTCGCCTACGGTAGCGCGGATAAGCGACGGTTTTTTATATGCCAGTATGGCCGCGCCGCTAACGTTGCTGGCCGATCCCAAGATTCGAAAAGATGCCCTTCCTCTTGGCATTCTATACGTGGAGACTTTCGCCCTTGTAGCGGGAGTGACACAACTAACAAAAGTCCTGTTGAAGCGTCCTCGCCCCTTTGTCTACGGCTCGGCTGCTCCCTTGGAAGAAAAGCAGGAGCGTGGTGCCCAATATTCGTTTTTTTCAGGACATACTTCCGTGAGCGCGGCGCTCTGTTTTATGACGGCTAAAGTCTACCACGATTATAATGCAGGTAAAAAATCGGTGCCTTGGGTTTGGGCTGCGGCTGCGGCAGTACCTGCGGCGACAGGTATTTTGCGCCAGCAAGCGGGCAAGCATTTTTGGACGGATGTCATTGCTGGGTATGCTTTGGGTGCGGCAATTGGCATTCTGGTACCTGAGCTACATCGCTTAGGGCAACAGAAAAAACAAGTGCGGCCTGTGGTGGAGTTTTAGGCTAGTCACAATCTAGACAACGGGCATTTGTTAATTGAAAGGGACGATAGGCTTTTCTATGAAGTTTAAAGGTTCCTGTAAAGGTGTAGCGCCTGCCTTCTTCTAAAACAGGTTGTTCAGGACATTCTAATTGAATGTAGTTCGTGTACTCAAGAAAGAGGCATCTCCAACGGCTTTCTTCGTATTGACACAAAACGCGTATCGGTTTCTCTCCAGCAAGGTTGCCTCTAACCGCTTTATAACCTTCTATCGTCACAGAGCGACCAACCAACGCTCTCACCACAGGGGAGGGCTTGACTTTAGCGACAAAGTCTTGTGTTTTTGGATCATATTTGGAGGTTGCTTTTGCGGTGTAAAGTATTTCCCAAACACTTTGAGGGGGAGCAAGTAGGGTGGAGAAAAGTAAGACGAGTAGGAATGTATTCATGATGGAATAAGTTAAGGGTGGTTTAATCTAAATTTACGCCCTTTTTTCCAATCGTAGGGCAAAGCCTATCAAAATAAAAAGAAGTTGAGCAAGATAAACAACAATGCGACTACCATCAATACTAAACTATAGCCAAAGAGCAGCAGCAATAACTTAACGGTCGTTTTGCGGCGGCCCTGTTGATAAACTACCCGCAACGCCCAAAAGAGATACCCTGCGCCAAGCAACAAGAACATATTTCGGAAAAACGCACGATAGCTGAAAAGGTCAGGAGATCCCCAAGTTATTAGAAAAAAGAAGGTAAGCAAGACCAAGATAAACGTATGGACATGCAGTAAAAAGACCAAATGCTTGATGTAATAGGGATATTTGCGCCGATACAACAACCGCATCCAAAGCGCTAGTAAGGGCAAAGAAAAAACCAAGATCCAAGAGAGGTGGCTTAGAATATAAGCCTGAAAATCCGCAGGATGTTTAAACGATTTGATGATTTGAGTAAACAATAAACGTTTAAAAAAGCCTGTAATCTTGTGCTGTTTAAGTAATGCTTCTGTACTATTTTGTTGTAAGTCCTTAGTGGTAAAGCGATGGCCAAAAACTTCAAGGCTAGGGTCATCGTATAACGATTGATTGGGCCTATGTCGCGTCAATACACTATCTACTTGTGCGTGGGTGCTATCGGGCAGTAGTTGGTACAAATCGCTGCGTAGCTGAGTTTGGTAAGCCACCATCTCAAAGTTGTAGACCTCCTCCACAGTGGGTAATTTTCTGAGTAGTAGACTAAGCAACAAAAAGGCCGCTGTTAACCAAAATAAGAATAACTTAAACGGCGTGTAATACCCTTTGCGTTTTCCTTGAAGGTAGGCTTGGGTCAGATGGCCGGGCCGAAACAACAACCCGCTCA
Organism: uncultured Saprospiraceae bacterium; assembly: GCA_963837355.1. Lineage (GTDB taxonomy): Bacteria > Bacteroidota > Bacteroidia > Chitinophagales > Saprospiraceae > Aureispira. Next base: position 1,177,200 of record CAWIMY010000007.1, read on the forward strand.
TCGTTCGCAGCAACTTGGAATCCAAGGCCAACAGGTTGGACAAGAAATCTCGAAACAGTTCTCCGACAGAAGGGAGTGCCTCGATGCGTTTTTGTCCACAATTATCACAATAATTGCTGTCCTCGGGTAAGGTACATTGGCAATTTTGGCAACGATGGGGAGATGGTTTCATAAGAATTAGGAACAGTAGCGAAAAGAATAAACAATGCTCCAATAAGAAAAACCACAGCGCAAAAGTTCCACTACGCTACAAAAGGCTATTCCAAAAAAAGCCTTAACCAATATAAGGAAAAACAAGGTTAAAGGTCGCCAACAGCACCCCAGTCACCTTACCAATCAATCCAATAATCGTGTTGCCTTGCATGAATTCCGAGGCTTTGTCCTTGAGCTGCTCTTTGAGTTCGTTTTGTTGGCGCTGCAACATGTTCTCTTCAGGATGTAACAATTCTTCCTCTGGATTAAGAATAATCGTCGTCTCTTCGCCTAAGCTGTTGGTAGTGGTTAGGCGCTTACTCAACGCCACTTCAGGCGGGCGTTTTATACGGCGAAAGCCTGTCCATAGGAACGCCAAGACCAACATCGTGGGTAAGAACCAATCCAAGGGGACGGCCATTCCGCGCAATAAAATGACCCCAATCCAAAGCGCGACATAGCCGTGGAAGATTGAGGTCAAAAAACCAATGGGATGGGCAATTCGAACCGAGAATTGTAATAAAACCGCAGGCGAAGGCTTTTTATTGAAAATCCAATAGAGGCGGGAAAATAGCGCAATGAGGGCTAGACGCAATAAAACGGCCAATACAGGGATAATGGTAAAGGCCAAGAAAATCGTCAATAGATAGGCAACAGCCGACTCAAACATAGGTACAAGTGATTTTTTTGATAAAACAACCGTCAAGGTACTATAAATCATTCTTAGAACAGCCGTAAATTCTAAAAAGTTGCTTTTTGGTTATACTTCTGTCAAGAAGGCGAATACTTCTGACAATACACGGCTTCCTAGCAAAATAATCGTACCTTTGCACTCTTATTCCAACCCCGCGTTGGATTTTCATAGCCTGTTCGTGGGCGCTTAGAGACTCAGATGTATTGGGAGTGAGCGTATTGGGACAGCAATTTTTATGACACGTTGAACCGTAAAGTATGTTGACATTTGAGGAGTTGGGACTACGTCCGAACGCATTAAAAGCCCTAAAAGATTTGGGTTTTGAGACACCCACGGAGGTGCAAGCACAAGCAATACCTTTTGTGCTAGAAAAAGAACGCGACTTAGTCGCCCTGGCCCAAACGGGGACAGGTAAAACGGCTGCTTTTAGCTTGCCGATGTTGCACAAGTTGCAACAAGACAAAAAAGCTATTCAAACACTTATCTTGTGCCCAACGCGTGAGTTGTGTATACAGATTTCCAAAGACATTGCGACCTATACCAAGTATGATTCTTGGATTCAAACCGTTTCTGTGTATGGAGGTGCCCCGATTGATGGGCAAGTGCGTCAATTGCGCAAAGGCTGTCAAGTAGTGGTTGGTACCCCTGGTCGGGTGCGCGATTTGATTGAGCGTAGAAAACTAGACATCAGCGAAATCGACTTTTTAGTCTTAGATGAAGCGGATGAGATGTTGACGATGGGTTTCAAGGAAGAGCTGGATGCGATTCTGAGCCAAGCCCCTACCGAAAAGCAAGGCTTGCTTTTCTCGGCAACGATGCCGCGCGAGATTGATGCCATCGCTGATAACTACATGCGCAACCCTGCCAAAATTGAAGTGGGTTCTCGTAATGAGGCTAATGCCGACGTTAAACACGTTTACTGTGTAGCTCGCGCTTCCGATCGTTACCGCGCTTTGAAACGGATCGCCGATATTTCTCCCGAAATGTATGGGATTGTTTTCTGTAGAACTAGAGCGGAAACTAAAGAAGTCGCTGATTGGTTGATGGCCGATGGCTATTCTGCCGATGCGCTACACGGAGATTTATCGCAAGCACAACGCGATTATGTGATGGGACGCTTTCGCAAAAAGAGTATTCAGTTACTCATTGCGACGGATGTTGCCGCTCGTGGAATTGATGTTAATGACTTGACACACGTTCTACACTACAAGATTCCCGATCAATTAGAAAACTACATTCACCGCAGTGGACGAACAGGACGAGCAGGTAAAAAAGGTATTTCGATTGCCTTAATCACCAGCAAAGAAGCACACAAAATTCGCTTGTTGGAGAAAAAGATTGGGCAACCGTTTGAGCGTCGTTTGATTCCTACAGGGGAACAAGTATGCGAGCGGGGTTTGTTTACCTTGATTAATAAAATCGCTACTACGGAAGTAAACGAAGGCATTGACAAATACATGCCCACCGTGTATGAACAGTTGGAAAACTTCAGCAAGGAGGAAATTCTACAAAAATTTGTCACCTTAGAGTTCCAGCGGTTTTTAACCTATTATAAAAATGCAGGGGACCTCAACGCTCCTATAGACAACAAGAAAGGCCGCAAAGAACGCGAGCGTCCCGAACGTGGGGAGCGTAGCGAACGCTCTAGCCGTGGTCGCCGTGGCAACGACGAGCACATGGCGCGTTTTTACGTCAATGTGGGGAGCAAGCACAAAATGACTGCGCCCAAAATGATTGGGTTGATCAAAGATAGTGTAGATACCAAGAGCCTAGAAATTGGCAAAATCGAAATCATGAAAGGTTTTTCTTTCTTTGAAATTGATAAAGCTTACGAACGCGAATTGATGGAAGGGATGAAGAGTGGCCGCCAAGTAGCAGGGGTACCTGTTGTCGTGGAGCGCACTGCTGACCGTACCGAAGATAATGGCGGTTCTAAAGGCCGTTACAAAAAAGAACGTTTCAGCAAACCAACCAGACCAAAAGGTAAGTTTGGTGCTGGCGCAAAGTCGTTCAAAAGCAAAAAGAAAAAACGCTTCTAGTCAACACTGCGTTTTCCTATCAGAAAGCCCCCGTACCAGTTTGGTGCGGGGGCTTTTTGATAGGTAATTGCTGTGTGTATGATGCGTAGAGACGTATTATAAAACGGCTCTGGTTGCCGTGTGGAGCCGTTTTATAAAACGGCTCTACGGCATGCGTTTGATGATGGCTTGGGTATGCAATAGGGTGCCTTGTGCGTTGTAAACACTGACATGATAGGTGCCAGATGGATAGGCGCTCCAATCCAAGACTTTATTGTTAATGCCCAAATGGCTGGCGTGTGTCCACGTATCCAACAGCTGCCCCAACACGTTGTGTACTACTAACGTTAAGGTTTCTTTTCGTTCGGCATTGAATTGATAGACTAACTGGCCTGTTGTGGGGTTGGGAAAAAAGCGCTGCACACCTTGTTCTACCGTCACTTCAATAGCGATGAGGTTGGATAAATCGGTGGTGCCATCGTGGTCGATTTGACGCAAGCGATAGTAATTGATGCCCATCAAAGGAGCCGCATCTTCGTGCAAATAGCTTTTGGTTTCTGACGTGGTGCCTGCCCCTGCGATGGTCGCAATGCGCTCAAAGGTTTGTCCGTCTGCGCTGCGCTCTAATTCAAAGCGATTGTTGTTCAATTCACTTTCGGTTGTCCATTGCAAGGTGTTGGTAGCACCGTTGTTCCAACCTTTGAAACTGCTCAACTCTACAGGTAAACTGCCATCGGGAGACAAAATAATACCTCCAGAACCCCCAGAAAAACTAGTAATACCTGTAATCTCTGCATAGTTGCGGCCATTGACGGCACCTGTTGTTCCTGTCAACTTGGTAGGTTGATCAAATTGGGGAGCCGTGTAGGTTGTTGCTAGGTTTTTGAACCAATAGAAACCGTTTGGAGTAGCATATTTATAGCTGTAATTACAAGTGGGATTGCTACTGATAAAGTTCATTGCAGCTGTTTCCATGGTTGTTTTTTCGGCAGCAGGAAAATAGTAGCGAATGTCGTAGCTGCCGTTGAGGGTGCCTACATAATTGAGGTTCCAGCTGCGCGGCAACTCGAAACGCTCTTCGCCAGGAGAATAGCCGTTGGTACAAGACCCAATGACGTTGATGGCATCTTGGTAATAAGTGCCGTTGTTAACGATGGTGGCAATAGGATTAATAGTAGCTCCTGATAGATCACCTCGGACAGAGAAAATAATTTCATCATTGGCATTATAAAAGTGGTGCCAGCCCGCATTGTCGGTACAGTAATCAAGTGAGGCCGTTGCTCCAACAGGCGCATAAATATAATCGCGAATTTCTACAGGCTCCGAATCGTCTCCTGTGGTATTGCAAACGCCTTGGCGGCGCGCATAATAGGTCGTGGTGGTAGTGGGCGCAACAGTAATACTACTCCCTGAGCCGACAGCACTGCCCGTCCCGTTGGGGCCAGTGAACCATTCGATGGCAGCGCCTGTACCCGATACACCACCACTTGCTGTTAAGGTCAAGGAGGTATTGGGACATTGCTTGCCGCCAGAGGGCGCAATGGTTGGGGGTGTCGAATTCGTATTGACCGTTACAGTTGCAGGCGCGCCTAGACCCGTTGTTCTAACACAACCATTGTTATCCGTCACGGAAGATAAGGTATAAGTAGTCGTAGTTACGGGAGATACCGAAAGGTTGGTGCCACTATTAATGTTGTTGCGAACAATACCGTTGTAAACAATATCGAACGGAGCAGTACCTATGGTAGAAAGAAAGGTGACGTTGGCCGAATTTCCCGCACAAATAGCCCCAACAGTTGTCAAATTACCATTGGGCAAAGGATTAACAGTAACAGTAACCGTATTAGAATAGCCTGTAAAACCACAACCATCTTGTAAACGACGGCGGTAAAAGCGGCGTTGCGTGAGGCCACTAGGTGGGTTATAGCTTAAACCAGTAGCACCGCCGATATTGGTCCATGTAGAACCATTATCACTAAATTGCCACTGATAATTCTGAGTATTAGAATAGCTTTCTCCGCTAGCTGTAGAAGCTAAGTTAGCAGGGTTGCCACCAGAACAAAGGGTTTGATTTCCTGTAATGCTCCCTGCATTGAGATTAGTCGCATCCACAAAGCGAATTTCATCCACAAAGCCGCGATCATCGCCCGTAGAACCAAAACCATCTTTGACATAGCGCCATTCAACAGTGTTGTTTCCAAAATCTAAATTGAGGGTAACGGTCGCCCAACCTGGTGTTCCTGAAATGCGATTTCTACGCACCCCATTTACATAAACTTCTAAAAAATCACTGTTAGCCTGCGAAGATACGCGCCAGCGAAAGATGACTTGACGCTTACAGGTGACGCTAGTAGAAAAGCTAGACGTTTGGTTATTACCAATAGTACCCGAGGTCGCGCAATCGCTGCCTACGGCTGCCCAAGTACCACGCGAGCCCCAGAAGGGACGGTTGCCGCCAGTAGACAGCGTCGTGGCCGTGTATTCCGTTGCGGCAGCTAGATCTATGGTGGCGTAGCGGTATTGTAAGTAAGTGTTCAAATTATAAGAACCCGAACCACACGTTTCGGTGCGGCCCGTCCATTGGTATTCTAAGGGACTAAAAAAGCCGTAGAAGCAGCTCTGATTGGCGCGGCAATCGTCGCTGTTGAAACCTGTATCAAAAGTGCAATTGCCTCCCATATCGTCTTCCCAAGCGTCAATACGCGTTCTTAGTTGCGTTGCTGAGGTATTGTAGCGATTGCGTGTTACAAAGGTACCCGTCATAGAAGTGGCACCATTTACATTGCGTTGAATGCAGCCTGTGTAGGACTCCACTAAATCAACATTGTCTCTCAACCAGCCGTTCCAGCGGTGTTCTTCTGTAGTGCCAAAACCGGGGTCGTTACCACAGTTGCTGCCATACACTCGATTGATGCGCGCTTCATAGTCAACATTCTGAGCTAGAAGTGACCAGCTACTTAAAATCAGTAATAAGGGGAAAAGTAGTTTCATAGGGATAAAAATTGTGGTGAATAAGTAATCTCTTGACAAAAAAGATAAATGCACAAGAAATTGATGAACTGTTATACCTTCAATTAAGTCTGCATTAAAATCATTAATTTGTTGTTAATTTTTTGGGCAGTTAACCAATATACAACTAAGTCCGTAATTAGAAGCGCTTTAAGGCGAATTTGACACGAAAGTTAGAAAAAAAGCGAACAACTCTAAGCCTAAATTGTGTTGCTGTTTTCAGAACAAGCAAAAGCGCCTTGGTGATAAGTCTTATCATAAAAATTAAGGTTCCCTTGTTTCAAACAGACAGCGCCGCTCCCCAATCGGGAAGCGGCGCTGTCTTATTCTTTTCTGTTGTTGGCCGTCCTTATTTGACCAAGGTCATTTCCTCAATCAAATGACCTGCTTCGCCGTACTTGTCGATGACCCACAATACATAGCGGGCATCTACGACAATATTGCGGCAACGCGATTCGTCAAACATAAAATCACTCATCGTACTTTCCCAACTACGGTCAAAGTTGATACCGATCAAATTGCCTTCGGCATCAATGACAGGGCTTCCTGAATTGCCTCCCGTCGTGTGGTTAGAGGCGGTGAAACACACCCACAATTCGCCATCTTGGGCATATTGCCCCCAGTCGCCTTCTTGGTACAATTTAATAAAGCGATCCGTCAGTTGAAAATCTGGATTCTCGGGATCGTATTTTTGCATAATTCCCTTGATGCTGGTGTAGTGGCGGTAAGCAATGCCATCAATCGGCGCTGAGCCTTCTATTTTACCGTAAGCAATGCGCATCGTAGAGTTGGCATCTGCCCAAGTGTTGCGTTCGGGAAACATCGTCAATATGCCTTCTACATACTTAGCAAGTAAACCTTGTTCCTCCGCAGCATATTTGCGATAAGCAGGCAGCACTTGGTCGCTAAAGCTGTTGTATAGGTTATCTGCCATAACAAAAGCGGGATCTTTTAGCATTTTTTTGCCTGTGCGCTCGCTGTAGCTGTTCAAGCTAGCTTTGAGTTTGGCGGGATCTAAAAAGACGGATTTGCTAAAAATCTTATCGCCTGTTTTTTTCCAATTTTCCTTGAATCCCTTAGGGAGCAAGCTCGCATCCACGTACTCAATGTACATAGGGGTAAGGCGGTTAAAGATTTGTTGGTCCAACGCTTTGTTATAATTCTTGTAATAACCGTCGATTTTGTCGCTTAGGCGTTTGATTTCCGCTTCTAATTTTCCTTCTTGTTGGAGTTGTGTATAATCGGTCAAGAGCGCTTTGTAGTCGTGTACAAACCGCAAGAACTCTGGTCCAACATAGAAGTACTCAATAAATAGAGAGCGCGCAAATTCGTATTGTTCATTTTCTGACTGTAGCTTTTGAAGCTGCTCTAGCGCAGCTTTGTAGCTGTCCCATTCTGATTTCTCTGCACTTTTTTGGGTGTATTCTTTCTCCCAAGTTAATTTCTTGTCCAAGGCATTCAATTCGCGCAAGCCTAAGATTTGTCCAATCCATTTTTTCCAAGCATTAGCGATACGCGCTTGCTTAGAGGCGTATTGAATGCGAATTTCATCGCTGTTGTTCATCGCAGGCTTCAACAAATCCAAGGTAGTTTGGCGCATTTGGATGCGGGCAGGCCGTTCTTGATCCATATAAAAGGCCAACTTGGTAGAACTAGTGTGTTGATCGGTGCGTCCAGGAAAGCCGTAGACCATAGTAAAGTCGTTTTCTTTTCTAGGCTTTACGCTAACAGGCAAGAAGTGAGCGGGCTTGAAGGGCACATTGGCCGCATCGTGCTTTGCTGATTCGTTGCTGTTGTTGGCATAAATTCTAAATACGGCAAAATCACCCGTGTGGCGGGGCCAGACCCAGTTGTCTGTATCGCCTCCAAACTTACCAATGGCAGAAGGGGGAGCGCCGACTAAACGAATGTCGTTGTAGTCTTCGGTCACTAGCATGTAGTATTTATTTCCTTGCTGAAAGGGCTTGATCTTAGCTGAAATAGAAGGCTTTGTTTGGCTTTGTTGTTCTAAAGAACTGATGTTAAGAAGTAATTTTTTGTTGCGAGCTTGAGCCGTCATGCCGTCGGTCATTCCTGCCATGACTTCCTTAGTTACCTCTCTAATTTCCTTGACAAAGGTGACGCGTAACCAAGGGCAAGCCAATTCTTCTTGCTGGTTCTTGGCCCAAAAACCATTCTTTAGGTAATCTTTCTCTACGGAAGAATGGCGTTGAATAGAGCTATATCCACAGTGGTGGTTAGTAAACAACAAGCCTTGATCCGAAACCAATTCGGCGGTACAGCCACCGTCGAATTGTACGATAGCATCTTTGAGGCTAGATTTGTTGGTCGAATAAATTTCTTCTGGGCTCAACTTTAGGCCGTAGGTTTTCATGTCTGAATAAAACATATCAATCAGCGACGGAATCCACATTCCCTCTACCGCCCACAAGTGAGTAGGCCCTAATAATAACAGTGCGAACAATACAACTATAGTTCTTTTCATTATAGTAATTTGAATAAGCATTCTCCCTTTGGCCGCTCTACTAGGACAGAGGAAAGAACAGGTGAAAAAATAAAGTGGGCAGGTATAAAGGGCAAGCAGTCGCGGCATAAAATAGCAACTGCCCAAAACTTTCTCATGAAATTTTGGGCAGTCCAAACTAATGCACTTCTCTTTGAGATCGTGCTTAAAGTTACGCATTTTAGCTATAAAAATAGCCGTATGAGGAGGGGAATTCTTTTCAACTACTAGTAAAGTAGAATGGCATCATTGATCACTTGTGTAATGTCTTCGGGGCCATTGGGGTAGAGTGCTTGTTGGCTAGTACCACATTCTAACAAGAACCAACGCCCTTGTAACAACGCATTGCTTCCCCAACCTTTGTTAAAGTCGTCGTGCTCTGCTTCGGGTAAACTATTCTCAAAGACAAGATCTTGATCGGTACAATCCGTGAAATCCCAAATTTCACCTTGTTCATCCTCAAATAGATAATGAGCGACATCACCCATCTCAAAATCAATAAATTTTGCTTTTATTTTAAAAGTTTCTTGGGAAGGGGGAGTGCTCTTACTGACCAAACGGGCAGGAGAAGTTGTATTAATAGTCAATTCATTATGGCTACTATTACAAGCCAATAAACACCACAACATTAAAAAAGTACAGCAAGAAAGTATAGAATAGCGCATAGACAGAAAATTTTACAAGCCATTACTTCTTATATAAAACAATCATAAAAGAAGTTGGCTCTAGGACGAAAATAACCTCAAAAAATATCAAACCAAAATAATCTCAAAAAAAAATGGGAAAATAAATTAAAACATATACAAAATTAAAGAGAGGAAGGTAATTGGGAGGGGGGATGCTAGGGTTTTGAAAAAGAGGGGGTTATAATATAAAATGCTTCTACTAAATTGTACAATTAACTTACGAAAAAAAAACTTCTTAGTCAAAAAATAGAGATGGGTTTTTATCATTTTTCTCAAAAAAAGCTCTTCAAAACCAATAGGATTTATCGAGTACCATTTCTGAAGCGCAAGCGTAAACCCGTATTTAGACTAATTGCTGTTGTTTGACCGACTCCAAAACGGATAAAATATTCCAATTCTCGCAGACGGTGTTTTTGATGTGCTACAGCGGAGAGGTGCCAGCCTATTTCTCCAATCCAAGTCAAATAACGGCGTTCGTATTGAGATTGGGCGGCGCGATCATAGAGATCCAAGTATTGCCATTGCACTCCTGCACCAACGTGTAGGAACGTCCAAAGACTTTGTTGACGACTCAAGGGAAATTGGTATTTAAGTAAGGTGGGTATTTCCAAAACACCTATCCCTTGATATTGTTGCACACTCACCGCAAATGGTAAAAAATTAATTTCTGTTTCCAAGGAGAATAAACCATGCTCCACATCTCCAAGCCAAAAACCCAAGCTCAAGCCGGGTAAGAGGTTCATCGCTTGTCCAGTAGAGTAGGGGCGGCGTTCGGATTGCTGTTCGCGGTTAGGCGCACGGTACCAGCTGTAGAGATTGTAAGACAAGGCCCAACTGTAGCCGACGCGCAAGGTAGAAGGCGTTGGATCAACCTCGGGAATCGTTTGTGCTTGCAAAAATGCCCATTGCCCCAAAATCGCCCACAAGAAAATAGAATACCGCATAACTAAGAAAGAAAGTAAAAAAATGCAGTTGCTACGGCCAAAGCCACAACAACTGCTTATCTCCCTCAAAGAAACGTTTTTTTGAGGACTTTTTAGGTCTATTTTAGGAATTGCCTTCCATCAGGGCATTTAAAGCCTTGCCCGAGATGCAAACGACAGAGGGCTTTGGAATTTCGCCATTGCCGTTGGGCCAGTGGCTCGTGAGGGCTTTTAGGCTAAGGCTGCGCTCCCCTGGATGTTGCACACTGAGAAACAAGGTTTCCCCATCAGGGGCAAAGAAAGGCCCTGTAAACTCTGCGTCGACTGGTGCCGAAGCTACTTGCAAGACTTGGCCTTTTTGTTCGCCCCACGAGGGTACCACAAACAAGCCATTGTTGCCAAATGCCACGTAAGGCGCTTTGCCTATGGCGCTTCCCGAAATATCAGAGGTAAACCACAAATTGCCCGCCTTGTCAAAGGCCATGTTATCAGGGCAAGCAAAACCTGTCTCTTCGCCTCCTGCCAAGAAAGTCGAGGCTTTGAAGGTCAAGGAAGTTTTGTTGTCGTTGTCTGTTTCTTCTATTTTAAGAATTTGCCCCAAATAATCACCCTTGGGTTTGTTGTTGGTCAAGGCAATCAAAACGTCACCAGTGAGCGGATCAATTTCGATGTCCTCAGGGCGGTTGAGGGGGGTTCCTCCAACGAGCTGGGCCGCTTCGCGCAGGCGGATCAAGACTTCGGTTTGATTGTTAAAGTTTTTTTGGAGAATGGGCTGCTCGTCGTAGACTAAGGAAATCCATTCGCCTTTTTCGGTATTGGCCACGTAGAGTTTGCCGTCGCGTAGATTTTTGGGCTTGTCGCTAATAAATTTATACAAGCACTCGTCGTTGCTGTCGTCCCCCGAGTAGACGACCAAGCGGCCATCTTTGGTTTGGTGAACCGTGGCGCACTCGTGGGCACAGCGGCCCAAAGCAACCAATTTTTTGGCCTCGCCTGTTTGTGGGTTGACCTCTACAACCCAACCATAATGCTCGGGTGGATAGGGGTAGTGTTCTACCCAACCATAATCATAGTCGCCGCGCAAGCGCTTGGGGACATCGGTCGTTTTATCAATATCATTGTAATCGCTTTCGCCATAAAACATATCGTAGTTCTCTTCACAGGTGAGGATGGTTCCCCAAGGCGTAACGCCCCCCGAGCAATTGGCAAAGGTACCAATGGCAGATTTGCTGCCTAGAATGGGCTCGTGCCAATCAAAGGGAATTTCTGTTTTGGCGGTCAAGCGGCGGTTGCGTGGATCACTTAGCACGGGTTTCCATTGTCCATCGCTGTTTTTTTGGATGCGGACTAAAGAGCCGCCAACAGAGTACATTTCTTTATCGACTTGTTGTTTGGTTTTCTTGCTGCGGTCGGTGCCCACAAAACCACTCACAAAGAGTTCGTGCAAGTACTCGTGGTTAACCCACAACATGCCATCCGTAGGGTTTTTCTCATCAAAAGGTACAAAGGCGATGTAATCATTGTTGAATCCAAAACGGTCGTTTTCTGAAATAACATCGTCCCATTGCAGCAGTACGTCGTATTGCAAGCCTTCTGCTAAATCTAAGTTATCGGAAGTAGAATGGGCAATGGCCTGAAGCGGAAATTTGCCTGTCTTTCTACTAGAGGAGAGGGTCTTAGAAGGGGTTGTTTCTGTGCTGTTACAACCGCTGTTGCTCAATAGGATACCTCCTGCGGTTATACTCCATCCAGCCCGTCCCAAAAAATGTAAAAAGCTTCTTCTATTCTGTGTTTTCATGTCGTTGATCTTCGTTGTGATGAAGTGTAAAAATAACAAAAAAGACCTGTTGGGGCGCGCTCAGGCTTGTTAAACTTTTGTAATAGATTGGGGAAATAATAACTTCTAATAGACGGGAAATAACAATTCCGATGCAGTACTAGGACTACATCGGAATTGCCAACATATTGATGGTATAGAGAACGTGTTTTTAGGGCGTTTGTAGCTTGGTTTGGGGCAAGTGCTTGTAGAGAAAACGCATAGCATTTTGATACATAATTTTATCTACCACCTCTTTAGCAGAATAGTTGTACATAAAATTTTTAATCTCCTTAATAGAATACAAGCCTTGAATGTCCCTAGGGTTTTCAAAGAATTCCAATAAATCGCGGTACAACACCACCATATCATCGGACGAGTTAAAGACATCAATATGGCGGGCGTGGGTATCAAACTGAGAGCTGATGCACAACATATCCCAAGCTTCGATGCTGTTGCTCATGTGAATGGCTTTACAAATATTACCCGCCAAGGCTTCTACCGCAATACGGCGGCGGTCAGCAGAGTTAGGTATGGATTCATCGTAGCGGCGTTGCAACTCCTTGCCCATCAGGCGGTCGCGTTCTAAGGAGAGGCCTACCAAGCCCCGCGATTGTACAATCGCCATCAAATCTTGGCGCGATAAGTTCGTTGCTTCGTGGTTGAGCACTTCGCGCTTTTCGGCACGGCCATAAGCGTTGTCTTTGATACTCAGACCACTGATGCCGACTCCTGTAGCGATGATTGGAATACTATCTTTGCGGTAACGCTGTGTTTTGACGTGTTTGTAATACCACTCTCTGCCGCGCAAACTCATGCCTCCAATATCCACCAGAATACGGCGGCCTTGTTTTTGGTCCAACATAGTTAAGACAACCTTTTGCCCCAATTCTGTAATGTCGTCGTCAATGGTGGTCGGCCGCTTAAAGGCTTCTTCTTCATTCAAGGAGAAGCGCGCTGTTTTGCCCGATAGGCCATCGGCAAAGTAATTTCCAAAGTTGATCGAAAAAATGGGAATGTCTAAGTAGCGCTTGTCGTCTTCATCCAATGGCGTAGCCCCTTTGAGGCGGTTGACATTTTTGAGCACGATGTTTTGGTACTCATCGGTATCGACTTGGTTCTGCTCAATGTATAAATAATTGCCTAAGCTATGTCCACCGCCAATGCTGATGACGAAGCCTACTTTGGTAGGATCGTTCAAGACCGTGCTTAAATTATCGCGGTTGCGAATTAACATTGCATCATAAGTGCGGCCATTTTTGTGGTAACTGTATTGTAGTTCTTCTTGCAGATAATCCAAATTGGTCAAAACCAAATCAAAATAGTCCACATTATTGAGAATAAAATTTTCTTCTCGATAAGACATGCCACTCAAGCAACCAAAAATTTTAGAACTAGACCCTGGTGTCAGAAAAGGGCTGTGCATAAATTGGCGCTCTGTTGGGCTAATGACTTGGTTGGAAATTTTGACATTGCCCCGTACCAAATCGTAAATAGAACTTTGGTTATAGCGTGTAATGCCTTGAAAGGCATTGGTCAATTCAATGGGGATTTCCTCTAAATCTAACCCACAATCATGCTCAATGCGCTCCCACATACTGTGGCGCTTTACTTTGCGCGATTTAAATGCTTTTTGAGTGGAATAGACCCCCATATCAAAAACGCGAATGGGGTCGTTGACAGGAGCAGGAGCCTTAGCGGGCTCTGTGATCGACGTGTCAGGCGTTCCGTTATTCAACTCATCGTCTTGCGCTTGGCTATTTACGTTTAGTAAGCAAAAAAGAGAGAGCAGGAAAAAAGTTGGTATGTTGTTCACAGTCATATTTTTATGTTAAATAGGGGGCTCCAAAGCAAGAGCTGGAACTGAAGCAAAGTGCTCAACAACCATGTGAGCTAATACAGTAGGGCAGTGAGCTACTTAATTTCCTATAAGATAATGCCATAGTAGCAAAGAAGGTCTGTGAGAAGGATTGTTTTAACCTAATTTTCACACCTGTACCTACTTGACTATTCTTTTTACTACCAAAAAAGTAGCCAACTAGCACTAAGATAAGTAAACTTTTAAGGAGTCGTTATCTTTTTGTGTTAAGACTGTGGCGCAATAGGGCAAACAGTTTTACTGGCTCCTTGTAGACAAATAAACAACTGACTTTGTTGTTACTAAAGGGTCAACGATAGGGAAAATAACCGCTACTATATCCTCAATCTTTTGTAGTGGGCAAATAATTTTGCTGGTAGGATTTTATTGTATTCATTAAAAGAGCGGTAACGGTCATTGGGCCAACACCTCCTGGAACAGGGGTAATATAACTGGCTTTTGGGGCGACATTATCATAATCTACATCGCCTACCAAACGATAACCGCGCTTGTGCGAAGCGTCGTCTACACTGTTGATACCTACATCCAAGACTACGGCCCCTTCTTTGATCATATCTGCCGTAACAAAATTAGCCCGTCCAATGGCGGCAACAACAATATCAGCGCGTTTGATTTCCTCGGCAATGTTTTTGGTGCGGCTGTGGGTGAGTGTAACGGTACAATTGCCTACAGGGGCTTTGCGCGAGAGTAAAATACTCATGGGCGTACCGACAATATTGGAGCGGCCAATAACCACGCAATGTTTGCCGCTGGTTTCAATTTGGTAACGCTCTAGCATCGTGAGCATGCCTAAGGGCGTTGCGGGAATGTACTGTGCTTTGCCCAGCGCCATCAACCCAATATTGGTTGGGTGAAAGCCATCAACGTCCTTACTAGGGTCAACGGCTAAGGTGACCTCGTGCTCAGAAATATGATCGGGTAGAGGGAGTTGTACAATAAAACCATCTACTGCCTCGTCCTCGTTGAGCTCCTTGATGATTTGCAACAGTGCCGTTTGGCTAATGTCACGCTCTTTTCTCAAGAGCGTAGAGCGAATGCCTGTGCGCTCGCACGCACGCATTTTGTTGCGAACATAACTGGCACTGGCAGGATTGTCGCCCACCAAAAGTGCGACTAAATGGGGCGCGCGAAGGCCTTTTTCTGTCCATTGGCTAACTTGCTCCTTCAACTCGGCTTGGATGTCCAATGCCAACTGCTTTCCGTCAATTTTTGTCATTGTGTTCTTTTTATTTGGGACGTTTATTGCGTCCAAGTGTGGTGTGCCTGCTTGCTTTTGGCGGTTAAAATTATGGAATTAGAGACAAACAATTGTAAAAACGACAAACTATTATTTATAATTGCAACACGCAACAGGGCAAGCGTTGTTGTATCCTATAAATAGATTTCTATAAAGCAATAGTACTTATGCAACCACCATTCTTAGTAGGGTTAACGGGCTTGAGCGGTTCGGGCAAAACCACGTTTCTCAATCGCTTACAGGAAGCTTTTCCTGCCAGTGATTTATGTGTCATCTCTCAAGACAATTATTACAAACCCAAGGAGGAACAAATGCAGGATGCACAAGGCGTTCACAATTTTGATGTTCCTACGTCAATTGATCGCCAAGCGTTTTATCAGGATATTGTGGACATCTTGGAGGGCAAAGTGGTCAATCGAGAGGAGTATACTTTTAATAATAGTCTAGCAACGCCTAAAATACTCACGTTTGAGCCACGACCCATTGTCTTGATTGAGGGCTTGTTCATTTATTATTACGAAGAAATTCGCAAGCTTCTCGACCTCAAACTTTTTTTGCATGCGCAAGAAACGACGGCCTTTACGCGCCGCATTAAGCGGGATCGATTAGAGCGCAATTATCCTTTGGAGGATGTATTGTACCGTTACCAAAAACATGTACTACCTAGTTATGAGCAATACATTCAACCTTTTCAGAAAGAGGCGGATATTGTGGTGAACAACCACCGCAGTTTTGACCGAGGCTTGGAAGTAGTTACCGCTTATTTGCATTCCGTATTGGCTCAAAAAGCACCATAAAACGATGGGATTATTAACAGGATCTTTTGTAGGGCGGTTGTTATTGGTTGTGCTGGCGGTATATCTGCTGATTTGCGTGGCGGCCTATTGGTGGCAGGAGCGGTTGTTGTTTCACCCGACGCGGTTGGCGGCCGATTTTGTTTTTCCTTTTGATACCAATTTTGAGGAAGTTTACTTGGACGTTGCGCCGAATGTGCAGCTGCACGGCCTGCATTTCAAGGCCGAAAATCCTAAGGGCTTGGTTTTTTATGTGCATGGCAATGCGGGCTCGCTCCACGATTGGGGGAGCTTGGCAGGCTTGTATTTGCAGCACAATTATGATTTGCTAATGTTTGATTATCGCGGATTTGGCAAAAGCCCAGGAAAGATCTATAGCCAACAACAATTTTTTGACGATGTGCAGGCGGTCTATGATTGGGCCAAGGAACAGTATTCGGAAGCGCAAATCATTGTAGAGGGCTTTTCTATTGGCACGGCTACGGCTACCAAATTAGCCGCTGAAAATAACCCGCAGCAACTAGTTTTGAAAGCGCCTTATTACAGTATGACGAGTTTGGTCAAATCCAAAATGGCGTTTTTGCCTGGTCGTCTACTCAAATACCCCTTTGCTACGGTAGATTATTTGAAGCAAGTGACTTGCCCTGTGACGATTTTTCACGGCACGGCCGATGAGTTGATTCCGCATAAAAATGCCGAGCGCTTGAAGGCGGCGGTACCGAGTGTGAATTTGTTTTTGATCGACGGGTGTTTGCACAACGACATTCCCTTTACGCCTATTTATAAGAAGGCGATGGGTACTTTGTTGGATTAAAGGTCACTCTCCTTATTCCGAATCGGCAATTCAAATTTCCGCTTTAGCGCAAAGCTCTGCCCCAAATATACCTCGCGTACCTTTTCATCACTAGCCAATTGCTCCGACGTGCCTTCTCTGAAAATACTACCGTCTACCATGATGTAGGAACGGTCGGTAATGGAGAGGGTTTGCTCCACGCTGTGGTCGGTGATTAGGATGCCGATGTTTTTTTGTTTGAGTTTGAAGACAATGGATTGAATGTCCTCAACGGCGATAGGGTCAATGCCTGCAAAGGGTTCGTCTAACAAAATAAAGTTGGGATTGACGGCCAAGGAGCGGGCAATCTCGGTACGGCGGCGCTCGCCACCCGATAAGGTATCGCCTTTACTTTTGCGCACTTTGTGCAAGCGAAATTCATCTAACAGCTCTTCTAATTTATCCCCCTGTTCCTTCTTGCTAAGCGGTGTCATTTCCAAAATTGCTCGAATATTGTCTTCTACACTCAGTTTGCGAAAGATGGACGACTCTTGTGGCAAATAGCCAATGCCCAACTTAGCGCGTTTGTACATGGGCAGCTTGGTAATGTCATTGTCATCCAAAAAAACCTTTCCTGAATTGGGGCGTACAAAACCCACGGTCATATAGAAGCTGGTGGTTTTGCCTGCTCCATTGGGCCCAAGTAGGCCAATGATTTCGCCTTGGTTGACTTTTAAAGAGACCCCCTTTACGACTGTTCGGTTGCCGTATTGTTTGACTAAATTTTCTGCGCGTAGCTGCATAATGGCCTTATAAATTAGAAGCGAGTAACAAGTTTAAATCGGTGTACTTGATGTTGAAAAAGTCGCTCAAATAGCGATTGGTTAAGCAGCCTTTGTACATATAAACACCATTTCTAAAACCTGGTGAAGAGTGCAGCAGTGCCTCAATGCCCTCTGTACCGCCTGCCTCCAAGAAAAAAGGAGTTAGAATATTGCTAATGGCTTTGGAGCTAGTTTGTGGAATGCGCGCCACGATGTTGGGCACACAATAGTGAATGACATCGTACTCGATAAACGTTGGGCGGTCGTGTGTGGTCATCCGCGAGGTGGCAAAGCAGCCGCCTTGGTCAATACTGACATCAATAATTACGGCTCCTGATTTCATGTTTCTAACCATCGCATCACTCACAATGATGGGCGTGCGCCCTGTTTCGGAGTGAATGGCGCCGATGACGACATCGGCACTAGCCAGCTCTGTTTCTAGCTCGGGGGTATTGAAGGTGCCGGTATAGAGTTTGGTCTGCAAGTTGGCCTGTAGGCGCATCAATTTGCGAATGCTATTATCAAAAATACGCACTTCGGCTCCATAGCCTAAGGCGACCCGCGAAGCCACTTCGGCGACTACGCCCGCTCCCAAAATAACTACTTTGGAAGGGGGAATGCCTGGAATACCGCCTAGTAAAATGCCTAGTCCATCGCTGCTTTTAGACAACAATTCAGCGGCCGTTTGCATGGCGCTGATGCCTGCCATTTCGGACATGATGCGCACAAAAGGGAAGGTGCCCGATTCGTCTTTCATGTATTCCATTGCCAACGCGGTGACGCGTTTTTTCTTGAGGCGGTAGATGTATTCTTCGGAGAGCGAAGGCAGATGAATGGGGGAGATTAGAATTTGTCCAGGGTGGCAGAGGTCAATTTCTTCTAGAGAAGGGGGGGCTACTTTGAGCACCACTTGGGCAGCGAAGACTTGTTCGATTCGGTAGGCAATTTCTGCGCCTGCTTCAGAGTATTCAAAGTCTAGAAATCCCGCCTCTTGGCCTGCATCTTCTTCTACAGTGACACGGTGTCCTGCCTGTACTAAAGCCTTGACAGCAGCGGGAGAGAGGGCAATTCTATTTTCCTGAAAAGCGCGTTCTTTTGGAATGCCAATATAGAGTTTGGCGCGTTTGTGTGGAATTTCCAAACACTCTTCTTGTGGGGTAAGTGCCTGCTGGGTAAGGCGCTCGGGTACACTAACTTTTCTTTTTTCATTTTCCATAGCCTACTTTTTTTCGAGGGAATTGCTAGAACGGATTATACTACCGTCCACTGTTTTTTGGGGCGGTATAAGTGGTGAAGTGTGGGATAGACGCTACTTTATAGTAGCTTTATAAACAGCCATTTGGTTATTCGGGCATTGGCCTTGGCTCTTTACAAAGGTACCGTGTTATTGATCGGGACAACTCCTAATTCTATTCAACGAGTGGTATCCCAAAAAGTTAAGGTATTGGTGTAGTAATTTATATTCTTATTCTATTGGTGCCGCTGGACGGCGTTTCCAAATGCTAATCATTGGCAGTTGTTGTATGTTCAATTGGCCTTGATTGACCGCCGTCATTCGCTGTTGAAAATAAGGCAAGGCTTCTTGATGCCACTTGTACACCATCTCATAAACAATAGGGCCCGTTTGGCTGTAGCGCTTGGGGGTACATTCGGTGACCCCAATGAGTTGGTAGTTGTTGTTGTGCATTTCCTGTAGGAAGGTAAATAAGCGTCCTGTGGCATCGCGGTTGAGCCAAGAGGTGCCCAAGAAAGTAAAGACCGAAATTTCGGGTTTGTTTTCGGTAATGTCTTGGATAAACTCGTCTTGGAGCTTTGTCATGTACGTGCCGCCATCTACCAAAGGATAAGTAAAGGCGTGGCCTGTCACGCTTTCGCGTTGCGCATAAAAGCCAATTTGTGGCTCTGAGCAGGCGACAACAATTTTATCAGTAGGTTGAGAATTTTGTTGTATGAATTGGCCAATAATGGGCGATTCGGGAAAAGGATTGGTGCCGTAGGCATTGCGTAGAATGGTAGCGGAGTCAGATCTAAAAAAATAATCCGAATCGTGTTGAATGATTTGAAACCAAGCCAACACAAAAAGCGACAAGGGAAAAGCAATGCCCCAGCCCACGTTGAGCATGTTATTGAGCAACAAACCGACATTGCGCACAAATAGACCATTGAGTAAGGCGATAGCAGGAATCAAAACTACAAAGTAATGCGCATAAAAGTGAAAACCTGTTGCCACACTAAGCATCATAAACAATGTGAATAAGCCCGCAAAAAAGCGCCAACGAATGGGTGTTTTTATTAAAAATAACGAGATAAAGCCCACAGGGGCAATGTACCATAGCCATTCTTGATTGGTCAAAACATTCTTGATTTGCAGCTGAAAAATACTCCAAGAAGCGCCTGTGTCAGAGGTGGCAAATTCACTAGGCCAAGTAAAAGTATAGAACCAAAAATCCTCAAAACGACCCGTCATTACCATAAATAACAACACCAACGCATAGGGTAGGACAGCGCCTGCTACTAGGATAGCTTCGCTAATAAACCAGTCTTTCCAAGCAATGGGCTGGCGGCGCACAAAATCAAACAAGGTATAGATGCCTCCAAAAAGCATGAAATGAATCACTTGTTGTTTGTATAAAAAAGCGGTTCCAAAGGCCAAGCCCGCCCAGAAAAAAAGCGGTTTGCGCTCCGTTTCTAATGCCTTCAACAAGAGTACAATGCCGCCCAGACCAGGCAAAATGGCAAAGTGTGTTGCGTGGGCAGCGAAGCCCAATAAATTGGGGCTTAAACTCAAAATAGCAAAAGCAGCGGCAGTGACTAAGGCCACGGTTTTGTCAAAAAAAGCGCGTGCAAAAAAGAATAAAATAAGAAGATAAGCCAAATCAAACAGGAGCAAACCTGTGTGAATGCCCTCTACAGAATGTCCAAAAATAGTGATGAAAAGCGCATAGGTCATATACAGTAATGGCGGCTTAATTTCATACAAATCAACATAGAGCTGCTTGCCTTCCATCATCTGATAAGCGATGTAGGCAAAGCCCCCCTCATCTCGCTCAAAAGGTACGCTTAATAAATTGAAGCGGACAAATAGGACAAAGAGTAGGAGTCCTCCCAACAAAAAAACATCCCAAGTCCAAAAGCCTGATGGCTTGTTGGTTAGAGGCGTGTTGTTGTTTCCCGTGCTAGCATTGGTGGAGCTAGATTGGGGAGAGGAAGTTGGTGTTGCTTGGAGATTTTTGGGGGATGTTTTGCGCTTTTTCTTAGCCATAATTATGGAACCTTCGGTATAGAGCAATGATGCTGCTGCACAAAATAACTGAATTGTTGCTATTTTTTGGGATTTGAGGGTTTTTTATCGCGCTTAGGAATAGCGTAGGCGGTGAAAGGGGCAAGGGCAAGTCCTTATGGATTACCAAAAAATCTATTTTAAAAGCCTTTCAAAATCGCAGAAAACTATTAAATACTAGAACCAAAAAGTATTACCTTTGTTTCCACGTTTATGAACGCTTGTTCGTAGTCTGGTTGTTGTGATCACCTATATTCGGTGTCTATAGACGTGTCTCTGCCTTATTTTTAGTATAATAACGACACAATAAAAGGGTAGTTAGCATCATAAAAGTTGTTGGCCATATAAGCTATTGTCTGCGACTCATTGACTACCATATAGTTGTCCTATTAACGCTTTGTAGCGCCACCTTATGCAGCACCACACCATGGATGATCGGAAGCTTATTATTTTTACAGCCCCTTCAGGAGCAGGGAAAACTACCATTGTTCGGCATTTGCTGAATACTCGAAAGGATGTTTCTTTTTCAATCTCGGCTTGTACGCGGCCTCCTCGTCATGGGGAAGCTAATGGTATGGATTATTATTTTTTGACAGCAGAGGAGTTTGAACGTAAAGTAGCTCAAAAGGAGTTTGTAGAATATGAAGAGGTGTACGAAAACCAATATTACGGTACTTTGCGCAGTGAAATTGAGCGCCTTTGGTCGGAGGGTAAGCATGTCTTGTTCGATATTGATGTAAAAGGAGCGCGATCTATCAAAGAAGCGTATGGGACGCGGGCCTTATCTGTGTTTGTAAAACCGCCTTCTTTTGAAATTCTAAAGCAGCGTTTAATCAACCGTAAGACGGAAGATGAGAACAGTTTGCGCAAGCGAATTAACCGCGTACGAGAGGAAATGACCTACGAGCGCGTTTTTGATGTTACTTTAATTAATAGTGATTTGGATACTGCATTGATTGATGCAGAGCGCTTAGTCGCCCAGTTTTTGTCTTCGGGACAATAGCCTTGATAGAACTATCCTTACATTAGGTGATTTTCTAAGAGGGGAGTACGAATAGAAGACCAATTAGAAAGTTACTACTAGTATAAAATAGAATAATGACATGGCTCGTAAGGTGGAAACGGCAATAACCTGTGATATACGCGTTAGCGTAGAGACAATGTATCAATCTATGTATTCGAAGCCTCTGGCGAGCGAATATGTACATGCTTATCGAATTACTATAGAGAATTTGGGATTAGAGACGGTACAACTCTTGCACCGACATTGGTACATCTGGGACTCGACGAGTGTGCTCCGCGAGGTCAAGGGAGAGGGGGTTATTGGCGTACAACCTATTTTAGAGCCTAGTGAACTGCACCAGTACGTTTCGGGGAGCCCCTTGAAATCAGATATGGGCAAAATGCATGGTATTTTTGTTATGAAAAAACTCTCTACCGACGAATTGTTTGAAGTGGTTATTCCAATGTTTTACCTTATTCCGCCTTTTAAATACAACTAGTTTTTTAGCTAACTTTACTACATGTCCTTACATCTTTTTATTCCCTGTTTTATCGACCAACTTTATCCTCAAACGGCTATCAATATGGTCACGCTGTTGCGGCAATTGGGGCAGGACGTAGCCTATAATCCTAATCAAACTTGTTGTGGACAACCTGCGCTCAATGCGGGTTTTTGGGACGAAGCGCACGATGTGGCGCAAAAATTTGTCCATGATTTTAAAGACGCGCAACAGATTGTTTGCCCTTCTGCTTCTTGTGTAGGGTTTGTCAAACAACACTACAAGCGCCTATTGGGCGACTCTGGCGATGCGTCTACGTTGACCCACTTCCAAGACAACTTATGGGAACTCTCTGAATTTTTGCTGCAAAAAACCGATTGGAAACAACTAACTCCTGTTTTGAAAGGGCGGGCGATGTACCACGATTCTTGTGCTGCTTTGCGCGAATGCAACATCAAGGAAGCGCCGCGCGAACTGCTGTCTATGGTCGATGGCTTGGAGCTGGTGGAGAATCCCAATTCGGAGGTTTGCTGTGGTTTTGGGGGCACGTTTGCGGTTAAATTTGAGCCGATTTCAGTGGCAATGGCCGAAAAAAAAGTAGAAGAAGCCTTAGCTTTGGAGGTAGATTATATCATTTCTACCGATTTATCCTGCTTAATGCACCTAAATGGCTACATTGAGCAGCGGCAGTTGTCGTTAAAAACGCTTCATTTGGCCGATGTGCTGATGAGTGTTTAGCAAAAAGCGAAAACCATTATTATACCTTCACTCCCCTAGTTACTTAGGGATTTTATCTTTTGTTACCATGCGCAAGAAAAAGCCTGTTAAGGACAAAGCTACGTTGTTGAAAGAATACGACGCTCTAAAAAAGCAAAAAAACAGCTGGTGGAACGTGTTGGCAAGCGAGAATAATTCCGTCAAAACTATCTTAGGGGTCTTTGTATTATACCTTGGTTATTACATTGTCAAGACCTTAGATGTTGATGCGTTGATGTTAATATACACCATCATTGTAGTAGGAGTCGTTTGGTATTGGGTAGATATGTTGCGCACGCAATACGAACGCAACAACAAAACGTACCAAGAGAAAATGCGGGTCTTGAGCGGCGAAATTCGGCGCTGGGCAAAAAAAAAATCATAGCAGAAACAGCCTTGGCACTGCCTGAAAAAAGAGGGGTACACGCTGCCCAAACACTGTTGCCCCACCTTTGGGGTGCCGTCCCTGAATCCATTGAACAACTAGACGAGTACGTCCTCGATCTACCCCAACAACCCACGGTACACCTAGCTAGTCTATATTGGCGACAAGAACGCCAAGCTAATGCTTATTGGCTGCTCGCAACGGTCTTGCCCGCTTCTGATTACCAAGGTAATACGGCCTTGTTACCCCTGCCTTACCAGCTGCCCAAATGGGAGCGTTTCCACGTCAATCGCGCCATCGAACTGCCTGAATTCCGCGCTCGTTATAGCATCAGCAGCACCGATTTTATGCACAGCTATTACACCATTCGCCGCCCGCTCATCGAGCGGTTTCTAGCCCTTCCTAACCCCGAAAATTGGTTGCTTGTCCGCCAAAATAAAGTCTATCTAGCGGTACCCAAAACCTTGGTGGCGGTAGATATTCAGCAACTAGATGCTGCCGAAGAGGCCTTGGAAAAAGAAGGACAGGAGGCGCTGGCATTGGGTGAGCAATTCTTGGGTTTGCTTGCGGGAATGGGCTGGGGCTGATGGGATTTCTACAAAGAAAAATGCAGTATTCCTTCTAAGTGTAGTCTTTAATTGTTATATTGAGTAGAGAAAATAAAGTAGGACAACCTGTATAGAATTTGTAGGAAGGGGGGCTATCCGTTTTACAAAACACATGTTCATAAGCTTATTCTTGCTTTTATGCGGTAGGGATGACGTTTATAGAACATTGCTATGGTTTGTACTTTTTTTCACACAAAAATCTAGATACTAGCTAATTTAGTCGTAAATTAACGAAGTTAAGTCTTACGAACTACCCTTAATGTCGTTTCCTAAAAGCTCTAAAAGTCGACAGTATGCAGCTACAATCTATTTTTGCCCTTATCCTATGTTTTGCTTCTTTCCTCCAAGTCTCTTTCGCTCAAACACCTTGTGTTTCTCAACCTAATATTATTAGCAAAAATAATGCTGGTGATAACACTACTGTCATTTGTAACGGAGACCCATTGACGCTTTCCTCTGATATTAGCTTGGCTAACTGTCCCAACTGTACTTACGAGTGGAACAATGGGAGTACAGATCCTTTTATTTTTGCTTTTACCCCAGGGAACTACATAGTAACAGTTACTGATAATACCTTGGGGGGCTGTGTGGGGGTTTCTACACAGGTGAGTATTACCGCTACTAACTTGGCGGTGCCTGTGATGACAAAGGACTCCAACCATATTTGTAATACAGCAGATGCTAGGTTAGAGGTAGCTAATGTTTGCACTAACTGTACTTATCAGTGGTTTCAAAACACCTCTCCTCCTACAAACGCTCTAGGTGCCTCTACCTTCTCCTTTTACAATGCTGGGAATGTAGGAGAGTACTATGTAGAAGTAACTAGTCCAGTTCCTGCTACACCACTTTGCAAAGAACAGTCTCGTATAATTGTTGTGGAAGAGCGTCAAGTAACAGCTCCTCCTTTAGTTGTATCGACTAGTAGTATTTGCGATAGTAATACTACAATACTATCAACCATAAGTTGTGTAGGATGTCAATATGAATGGAGGTTTTACGACTTTTTGCCAGAGGCAAAATTAGTTATTTCTGGCTTGTTTGATGGAACTCGGCCAGGGAACACCCCCGCTGGTCTAGAATTGCATGCCATAGGGCATATTAATGATTTGAGTGAGTACAGCTTAGTTATTACACCCGCAGGACCTGCACCACAAACCTCTGTTACCTATCAGTTTCCAGCAGTGGCATTATCGGCAAGTAGCTTTATATACCTAACGGATAATCAAGATGAGTTTATTGAGTTTTTTGGATTTGCCCCCAACTATGTAGATCCAATTGTGCAGGGTTTGGATGGAAATGATGTGATTGAATTACATCAGGGAGGAGTTAAGAGGGATGTGTTTGGATTTACCTTATTCGTGGCCAATAATGTTTTTCCTGCTTGGACTTACGATAATGGGTGGGCTTATAGAAAAAGTTATGCGCCCAATGCGACCTCCCCATCTACGGTATCAGCCCCTGCTGTAACCTTTGATCCAAATGAATGGACGATAGGAAGTAATTACTTTAGTATAGATAGAGACAATGATTTTTGGGATAATCTTAAAATGCCTATAGATGAATTTGTTGCTTCTCCAACACCTGATACGGCAGTAGTGATCAGCGCCATATTTTGTGGTACCACTGCCAATCCTAAAGCTAAGGGAATAGAGTTGTATATTAACCAATACATACCAGACCTTAGTGCTTATAGTATAAATATAACAGAAAATGGTAATAGTACACTTGTTACTACAGTAACCTTACCAGTTAGAGCAGTACAAGGAGGCACCTACTTATATCTAACTGATGATTTGACACGCTTTAACAGTTTTTTTAATACTAATGTTTTGCCTTTGCCTCCCAACATAGCTGCGGCGAATATCATTGTCAATACAGCCGTAGGTGTTATTGATGGTAATGATGCTGTAGAAGTTTTTCAAGGGGTAGATCCGATAGATAAATATGGAGAAACCTCTTACACAGGAGCTATCACATGGAACTATGAGTTAGGCTGGGTAAAAAGTTTGTCTAACAGAAGGTTGGGCAACGACTTTAATAGAACTGAATGGTCTATAAGATCAAACCGGTGGTCGAATTGTCCAAATAATAATAGTGGAGATTGTGCATCCACAGGATCTCAATCTAGACTGCCTATAGGTGGAAGTTCTTTGTTTGATACTTATGCATCGAGTTTAGTTATTTCAGGTGTTTTTGACGGCAATAGAGGGGGGACTCCTGAAGCTAGAGGAGTAGAATTGTATGCTATAGATGATGTGGATCTAAGTTTGTTTGAACTATTGATATATGAGGCTGATGCAGCGACTCCCTCCGCTCCAATACCAGTTGGAACGGGAACACTTTTGAAAGGGCAATATTTGTATATAACTTCCGATTTAACGGAGTTTCAGAATTTATTTGGAGTCGCTATAACTCCTGTTGTACAAACTGCATTGAGTACAATTGATGGTAATGATGCTATAGCTTTAACGCTATCTTCCACAGTTGTTGATGTGGTAGGGGATATAACAATAACTAGCTCTTTGTCTAATACCAATTATACTATGAATTGGGCTTATCAGGATGGATGGCTCTATAGAAATTCAGAAGTAGTTGCAAGTAGGAGAAATTTCAATATAAATAATTGGCAAAGAGGATTTTGGTCTTACAGGAGTCGGAATGACGCTTTTTCTGCTGTGGAGAGAATGCCTGTAAGAAGTTACGTCAATGAGGAGCAAGGTACACAACTCCAAACTATACCAGCACAGGACACTTCATTTTACGAAACAAATACAACAGGAGATTATTCTGTGTCTATTATATACAATAATGGATGTGAATTGGAGTCTGATATAGTAGCTATAGATACCTTTATATTTATTCCTCTCATTGAAGCTAGAATGCCTAGTTCTGGAGATATTTCTAACAGTATTTCTTATCTATGTTTTGGTAGTACTGTAGACCTCTATGTATCTTCCAGTTTTCAGGCTCCTCCTGATTGGAGTTATCAATGGTCTAGAAATTCTGTAGATATTGCTAATCAAACAGGATATAGTTTTTCAGCAACAGCTCCAGGACGTTACAGAGTTAAAGTGGTCGATCACAATGGCTGTACTTCTGTTTCCAATGAGATTAGGATCATCAACTCTACCAATGCAGCAAACCCTAGTATTTCCGCTAGTTCTCTCTATTTGTGCTCTAGCACAGATTCTTCCATATTAACAACTTCCCCTTGTGTAGGTTGTGTTTATGCTTGGAAAACAGAATCAGGAGGTACACCAAGCTCTCTGCCGTTTGATAATCGAACTTACAATGTTAAAGGAAATCAAGCTGGAGGTTATTTTGTTAGTGTTACGGATGTTGCATCAGGGTGTACTTACGAATCCAGTATCTTACAAATAAAGGACACTATCTATCCTTCCCCCATAATGACCTCTTCAGGTAACACCGTATGTAGTTCTTCCTCAATTACATTAGGGACAACAAGTTGTGCAGGCTGTGAATACGAGTGGCAAATTGATACGACTAGTGTGTTTGTTACAATAGGGGTTACACAACAAGCTACTTATCAAACAAGAGAATCTGGAAAATATCGGGTACGAATACTGTACCCTAATGGTTGCGAAACGGGATACTCCAATACCATTCAAGCGACTTTTCAAACAGTAAGTGCGAATATTGCAACACCTCGATTAACAAGTATTTGTAATAGAGAGCCTGTTGTTATTAATGCACTCCCCGCTTATACGGCAGCTACTTGTTTTGATTGTACTTATACTTTTTTACGCGATAGTGTAGCGATGCAGCCCGATACGCTCAGGCGTGATTCTCAAACGATTACTGAGGCGGGTAATTATCAAGTAATCGTTGCTAATGACAAGGGCTGTGCCGACACTTCTGCGATTATTACGTTCAAGGAAGTCTCCGTCAGTACTGCCATTCGCCGCTCGGCGGATAAAATATGTAGTCAGAATGCAGAAGTATTGATGGAAATTGATTCTTGTAACAATTGTACTTACCAGTGGATCATTGGAGCTAGCCCACTGATTACTAGTCGAGATACTTTTTATAGAGCGATTGGTTATGCTGCTCGAAATGGCTATTCGGTGGAAGTTACTAAGGAGGGATGTGTTATAAAAGACAGTGTTTTTCTAGATACTGTTACTGAACGTTTTGTAAACATTACCGTTGATATCAATGTATCTCCTTCCGCTACCATGTGTGATGGCTCTGCGGTTGTTTTGGTGGATACCTGTACCGCCTGTTCCAATGCTAATCAGTACCGTTATCAATGGTTTTCTTTAACCGATACCCTTCCTGGAGCTAGTTTTGAATCCTATCAAGTAGATAGTCCAGGTACTTATTTTGTGTCTACCATTGATAACAATAAATGTGTGGTAGTATCTAACGCCATTACCGTCCAAGAATTTTTGCCTGACCCCGCACTGGCCTTAGACTTTTCGGGCTTAGGGCCTGCGGTACCCATTACTTATGGCAAGTTTTTATTAGACGATCACTTACAACCTATTAATTTGCGCTCTAGAGGAAAATATACCTCCTTAACGGCACAAGGTGCTATAGATGCAACGACGGATTCTATTAATGTCGGGGTAGCTGGATCAGGGTACCACTTTATTACTTATTCTTACATTGACAGCAATGCTCAGGGAAGTTGTACCTTTAGTACGTTTGATACCTTAGAAGTATTGGGTGCGGTAGCCGTAGATATTGTTAACACGAAGCCTAATGTGCCCTCTTCGGAAGCTTGTATTGGGGATGTGTTAGAAATTACCTTGACCAATTTTACTTTTGTACCTGACGAAATTACGTTTGTTGCAGGGGGAGGAAATACCATTTCTCTTGCGGTGAGCCCTGTGTTGAGTCAGTTTGCAGGAGTGTTTTCTGGAAGCTTTACGGTAACGGTGCCGCTTGGCGCGCGAACAGGGAAATTAACCTTGAGCGATGCCACCAATAGTTTTGAAGCTCCCAACTTTTTTGTAATTCAGAATCCTGCCGTGACCATTGAGTTGGTCTCTGCCATACAACCGATTTGTTCTAATTTAGACACGGTGCAACTACGCGGAGTGCCTGTTGGAGGGGATCTCTTTGCTTCTTATATCGGCGCGCCTGTTTATCCTGGTTTAATGTTGGATAGTTTGTTGTTTTTGGATAGTGTAACGGGGTATA
Organism: uncultured Saprospiraceae bacterium; assembly: GCA_963837355.1. Lineage (GTDB taxonomy): Bacteria > Bacteroidota > Bacteroidia > Chitinophagales > Saprospiraceae > Aureispira. The sequence goes on from CAWIMY010000007.1 coordinate 1,206,244, forward strand.
CCAATGGCGTTCAAAATGTTATAGTTTACTACAATTATGTTCCTAAATATACGGCTAGTGATTCTACTTGTCCTGCTATTTTAGATTCGTTGGAACTGAACATTCGAGATGCCGCACTCAATAGCGTTACTTATACGCCCATTTCTAAAACACAAAACAGTGAAGCACTTAGCAATCTAACCTTGGCTACCAATCCATTGACCGCAGCAAATTATCCCAATAGCTATACAGGAACGTATGTTTTGGCCAATAATTTACTAGCGAGCACCATTCCATTAGTGGCACCTGGACAGATTAGCTACGATAGCATCACTTATGAAATCAATAATGGCGGGTGTACCAACAGCTCGGTAGATTCTATAGAAATCTGGCCTGCTCCAAGTCTTTTGGATTCTGTTCCAGTTTTCCTCTGTAGTCAAGACGATACCGTATTTATCCAACGTGATGTCAACGGGGTCACCTTGCGTTACCGCAATAGAACGATCCTTGAAAGCTTATACGCTTACCAAGAAAATAGAAATGTACCTATTGGCAATCCTAGTGCGCCTGATGTGCGCTACTCGGAGTTTATTAACTCGATGGTCATCACTACGTCTAATGGTGGGGTGGATTCGGTTAACTTTTTTGCCCCCAATGAACTGTATTACTTCGTTCCAGCAAATGTTACGGGAAATTCTACTAGAATTACCTTAGCGTTCAATTATACCCGCATTGCTAATTATTTCTCTGGCGGAAGCTTGACACGAACGGATACGACCAGCTATACCATTGCTCAAGTTTCCAAAGTCTTCCAGATCGAAGATCCCTCTGTTGTCTCTATTAACCCTGCTATTTTAGCGGATACCACCTTTTGTCCTGTAAACATCAACACCCAATTGCTAGGTAATCCAGGTGGAGGGAAGTATTACTTGAGTGGGGGAAATTTGACGGCTTCTAAAGCTTTGCTCAATAATATTTACAATCCCAGAGATGAAGACATCAGCTTGTCTTATCGCTTGACTTATGTTTATGAAGGCCGCGCTTGTGTTGATTCTGCTTCGACGGGGATTTATGTTCCCGATACCTTCTCTATTGCGGTAAGTCCTAATAATGGAACGGGAGACTACTGCTTGACCTCGCCCAACGATACGGTGTTGTTCACAATTCCTTATGGCACACGGACACAAATTGATACGAGCTCTGCCCAATTCTTTATTCGAGGCATTCAGGCAGGAACTATCTTTTCTCCTTCGCAAGTAGGAGCACCAGGGCAATATAATGTGCGCTATGTGGTGTCAGACATTTATGGTTGTTCAGAAGAAGCAACGGATGTATTTGAGGTTTTTCCAATCCCTGTTTTGAGTATTTCTGATATTGATAGCGTATTTTGTTTAAATGACGATACCGTTCAAGTACAGTTGTATGAAAATAGTGGCGGTAGTGTTAATATTACTGATTGGACAACTAGTGGTGGTGTTCCCGTTGGACACAATGCTGTCTTTGATGGACGGGGTGTTTTGGATGGTGGACAAATGACCAGTACACTTCCGAAGCGTCCTTATTTCTCTCCACGAGCGGCAGGCGTAGGAATAGATGCTATTCGTTATGTCTATGAAGATGATAATGGTTGTATGGATTCTATCAATTTTGAGATAGAGGTCTTACCATTGCCCCAAGTGGCTATGACAACGACTAATAGAAGACCTTTGGCACCTTATTATTGTGAGAACGATTCTATTCCATTGTTTGGTTCTCCCGTAGGAACAGCATTCAACAGCGGTTACGGTTCTTTCTTGGATTCTTTAGCCCCAACTGGTCTCGGATTAGTGTCTAGCTTGGACTCTGCGAATAAGGCTTTCCTGCCCAACGTACCAGGCGTAACTCCAGGGATTGTCCGAGAAGTATTATATTATTACTATATGGATAACAATGGTTGTCGAGATACTGCTTTTTATGAGGTGAGAATCCGCAACTTTACAACAGACCCTGTGATTGTGGGACTAGACAACAACGGTATTGGAAGTATTTGTGCTTCCGATGGGGATATTCCTGTGTATACTGATAATGGAAGTGGGTTTGATTTGGATTCGCTCGGGTGGTTTACTAGTAGCTTTGACCGCGCCTTCTCTCAATTAACAGATTCTGCCTTTACCGATTCGATTGCCTTTTATCCTGATTCTACAGGAATTAAATTTGCCGATAGAGATGTGACGTTGACGTTTCTTTACACCGATACTTCTCGTACTTGTTTAGACAGTGTTTCGAGTAGTGTAACCGTGTTGGCCTTGCCACACTTGACCTTGTCAGAACGCTTAGTTTCTAGCTTAGCGGCAATGGATCCTATTGGTTCTAAACTGATTGCCCCAAGAACCGATACGTTTTACCACATTTGTGAAACGGCCTTAGATGTTCCTATTTTTGCTTACAACACTACAGGAATTTATGATCCTTTTTCAGGGAACATTATTCTTAATATCCCTGACCACATTACGTCAGATTCAGGGGATTATCGTAGAAATCTAGGGATAAGTCGTGGGGTCATTGATAATGGTGATCCTTTGAATACCGCTTATGCCTATCTTTCTGCGAATGCAGGATTTGGATTGGATACCATTCGCTACGTTTATGGGGATGCCCGAGGCTGTATAGATTCGGTCGATTATTATGTGATGATAGACAGTTTACCCGTTTTATCTTTTGCAGGGTTGTCTAATTTTGACACGACACTTCAGCGGTATATTTACTGTGAGGCAGAGCCTAATCCACCAAGCATCTTACCCGCTCCAACAGGAGTGCGGTGGACGATGACGTTTGCTGGACAGAACATTACTTCGGTACCGTTTGACTTATTGCCCGATACCTTGGCAGTGTCAGGCGTATATGTTGATTATCCTTTGCGGTACGATTACATTGGGCAAATTTATCAAAGTGGTGCTGTTTGTCGCGACTCCTTACTGGACACGATTCAGATTCGCCCTTCGCCTCAAATGGCTTGGGTGAATGCGCCTGAAGATTTCTGTATGCGTGATAGCGCACAGCGCATTCCTCTATCCGCAACCCCTTATGGAGGTACTTTCGTGGATGAGACTAACAATTTCCAAGTTATTGCGGGAATTGTGGGTGACTCTTTGTTCAACCCTTCTGCCCAAGCAGGGAAACGCGATATTTATTATTACTATAAAGATACTACGTCGGGATGTTACGACACCATACAACATACTATATATGTATATACAAAACCACAGATCAATTTTGATGTAACAGGCGGTTGTTCTGGCGCACAAGCGGAGTTAACTCCCCGTACTGCGCCCTATGGCTTGCAATACAATGGCGTAGCCATTGATAGTATTACGCAAGTTATTTGGAATCTTGGTGATGGTCAAATTGATACCTTTGACTTTTTGCCTGATACCTTGTTTATTCCAAGTAACAACCATACCTACAACAGCTTTGGAGTATTTTATCCCTCGTTGACCGTAGTGAACCAAGGTAGTTGCGATACCACCTTTACTCGACGAATTGTTATTTCGCCTAAGGTAGTTCCTTATGACAGCTTGCCTTATCTACAACCCTTTGACAATGCAGCTAATGGCTGGTTTCAAGCTTCTTCGGATACGCTTAGTGTAAACGGCATTGTCTCTGATTCCCTCTGGGAGTGGGGTGTAATGGATGGAAATACGATTAATACCTTACAGAATGGTAACAGGGTTTGGGGAACACGCTTGACGCAAACTTATGGCCAAGGAGAAGACGGTTGGGTGTATAGTCCTTGTTTTGATTTGACCAACTTGGAGCGTCCAATGATTAAGCTAGACATCTGGAGAGCTACTCAAGAAGGGGTAGACGGAGCGGTCTTACAATACTTCGACGACTCCACGCAAGCTTGGAAAGTCTTAGGCAAACACGGCAAAGGAATTAACTGGTACCAAGATGATTTTGTGGTCAGCTCACCAGGTAATCAAATAGGAGCTATCCCCGTGGGATGGACAGGAAAGAACATTACTTGGGAAGATGCCCGTTACCGTTTGGACAATATAGGAAGTGATTTGAGAGGACGGGATAATGTCCGATTTAGAATTGCTTTTGCGTCAGATCCAGGAACGCTGTTGAATGCCAACGATGGTTTTGCTTTTGATAACGTGAAGGTGGGCAACCGTACCCGTAATGTTTTAGTAGAACATTTCTCTTCTGTTGGATATCCTGGCATTGAGGGAATAGAAAGACAGTTGTATCATACGATATACAATAACCTGTATGGTCGCGATGTGAATTTGGTACAGTACCATCTAAACGACTACTTACCTAGTGATCCACTGTATGCTTTGAACCCTACAGACAATAGACAACGTCGCTTCATCTATAACATTACTAGTTCCGATGAGGTGCGGGTAGATGGTAAATTAGGCGCCAACAAAACAAGTGATCTATTGAGTTATCCCGAATTGGAGGTGTTGGATGTAGAAGCGTTGGAAGATGCGAAATTCAAGATTGAATTTATCGGTTTTCCATCCGTACAATACAATGGGCCTAACTCTGGCATGCAGGCAACCGTTCGGGTAACGGCGCTACAAGACATGCCTGCTAGTGTTTATTCTGTCATGGCGACTGTCACAAAGGATTCTTTAGTTACGTTGACAGGACATACCACCATGGCCGTCATGCTCGCCAACTTTCCGAATAATGTAGGAACGATTGCGCCCTCTGTTTGGGCGGCAGGCGACCAATTTGATGTCAACATTAGTTTGCCGAGTGTAAATCCAAGTATGCACCCCAATACTAGTTTACTACAATTGGTGGTCTATGTACAAGATATTGATGCCAACCCCAAGGAGATTTACCAAGTCGAAACCACCCGCAACCTCAACATCTTTACAGGAGGAGTGGACAGTTTGGATGTGAGTGTAACCGATTTGCCAGGGGTAGAAGCGACGCAGTTCAAGCTGTTTCCGAACCCTGCCGTGCAGCAATTCCAAATTGCCTTTGAGACGCCTTTAGAGGACGCTTATGAGTGGCAACTGGTGAATGCACTAGGGCAGCCCGTACGCAGAGGCGAGGCGCTGGAAGGAACGGATAATATCTACGTGGATACCGATGATCTAACGGCTGGTTTTTATGTCTTTATTATTAGCAACAAAAATGTCTACGCGCAGCGAAAAGTAATTATCAAGAAACCCTAGGAACGCTTTTATTGCTTAGCATAGAAAGGATAAAAAGCCCTCTACACAGCGTAGATGGCTTTTTTGTTACTAATAGCGCCGTTTTTTTCATTGTTAGGACGTGTTTTCCCATTGGCAGATTACACAAGACGGGTTGTGTAATCTGCCGCTTTGAAACGTTTATTCTACTCGTATACTTTTAGTTGTAGAGGACTAGGAGCTTCGGCGCTGATATTTTGTATAATGGCTCCAACATCATGGGCATCGATGGATTTGGCTACAAAAGTAACCCTATAATTGTCGCTTACCTTATCATAAGTACTTTCTATGTCGATTCGAAAATCAATAGATGATTTTCGAGGATTTTTGGTAATGCCAACCTCTGCGCCGACCACTAGAGAGGCCGACACGGCGGTCGAAATAGGAGGATCAATGGCGGTGGTCGAAACCCATTAATTGAGTCGTCATAAGACTAAAATTTGGGAATAAAAGTATAATAAAAACGGCCGCTCTCGGTAGTGCAAGAGCAGACGAGCAATGATACGAATTAAGTTACCGTCTTAGTCTATAAATATTTCGGAGGGAGTCAACTCCACCTTCAATTTAGAAGCCGCCAACACCAGTTCCCCGCCTGCTTTGCGGTCATCGTGCTCCAATCCAATCACGTTGACCTGGTGGCGCTGTCCAATAACGGATTCTATGGTAAAGGTCAACGTTAAATCATAACTAAAAGAACCATACGTCTGCATCGTGACCGCCTCCTGAAAAGCCAGTGGACTTTTTACCGTGCCGTAGATACCCTCTTTACCTGCATGAATCTTAAAAGAAAACCCTAGAATATCAATGCTCCCTATAAGCTCCTTGACGTTGCCCTTTTTATCTCCCTTGATCTTCAAATTAGTTCCCAAGGTTTGACCATTATAGCCTGACAAACCCTTGATCGAATTGCGCGCATCCATAGAAAGACTAACCACATCTAGTCCACCGTTCTTAGCGTTCACTACTACGCGTTCTTCTGTCGTATCTGTTACCCCTAAACGCAGGATTACCTTAGAAATTAAGTTGGACGCTTCCTGATAGTATTGTGCTTGCTTCGCTATAGTCGTACGAATTTCTTTTAAGCTATCTACTTTACTACTTTTTGCATCTAAACAATGTAGATGGTTAAACGCTATGCCCTCTACCTTAGGTACTGCATGAAACATCTCTAGTCCTGTATGTTCGTCTAAAAAAGGAACTAGTTTTAGCGGAATAGGTAATTTAGCACTGTAATAACAATTACTGGTACGCGTAGATTTAAAGAGGAGGTCTAACACTTGTCCTGTACTTGGGGAACTAGGTCTCTCTTTCTTGGGCGCTATGTAGCGCGCATCCAACAACGCATTAATCAAACTCTCGCTAGAAGGTAATTTACTAATGAAATTATCAACAGCCTGCTGCATGGGCTGTTGTCCCGCCTCTTTGGTCAAATATTCTTCCCAAAGCAGTTCCACTAGCCCTCTGTCTTGTAGAGCCGTTACGCCATCTTTCCAATGTGTCAATAAGGTCGTGAAATCTGTGGTAGCCTTCTGTGGCAAGGCTTGCTGAAGACTTTTCAAAAGCTGTTCTCCTGGTTGTACCCCGTTTACCGTATACGCAAACCGTTCTACTAATTCGTGCTCTAGCTTTTTTAGATCTACCGTAAACGTTTTGCCTTTGTTCTGATTCTCGCAAACTGCTACCACTTTACTGATTTCTTTTGTCCAAGCGATGTATTCTTGCTCAAACACCCCTTGTAACCCTTCTCGGTGATTCGTAGAAGTCTTTAGCCAGCCTTTTAATCCGCGCGGCATTTCTGCTTCCCCACTTTCTAAAGCTAGCTGTAGAAAATCTTCTTTGACCGTAGTATTGTACACCGCCAACAAAGCTTCTTCTACCAATTCTTTCGCTTGTAGATAAGATACTTCTCCGCCAATGCCCTGTATATCGGTCAACGCTTTGTCGCCTACTGCTTTCCAAAAATCCTCGGCATAAACAGGCGCATCCAAGGCACTACTTTGATTTTTAGCCAACAACTGTAAGTCCATAACTGCCCCCTCTTCTGTACTATCGACTACTTCTAGATTGCTTAACGTCGCATTCAACCAGTCCTCATACTTCACTTTCCAGCGCTTTGCTTCCGTTTTTTGCTCCTCTGCCGCTTCCTCCCGCGCCGATGGCAAATTCGGATCCTCCGCCGAACTGCTCGCCGCAATGGCCGTTAGGAAGTATTGCTCTTTCGGCATCGCTTCATCTCTAAACGATTCCATCGTGCTAGGATATTTTGCGTAAGCTTCTTCTATTCGTTGGTATAATGCTTTTTCAACGGCTTCTAAATCCGTAGTCAACATGCCAGCTAGATTCCGAACTGTTTAGCAAACGCCCCAAATAATTCTGCTCCTGTTACGTACTTCTTGCATTCCGTTGAGTATCCCTTTCCACTCTTCGTATAAATCGCTTACTAAAGGAAAAGGACTAATGTTCTTAAATAGCTCTTTAGCGAAGAGTGCCTTATCTATTTTTACTTGGGCGTATGCCTTCTTATTTTGTGGTGAAAAATGTCTTCCATCGTTCCTCGCCATTGGGTTACGCCTATAGCAAAAGAAGTAATGTCGATATCCTCCTGCTCCACAGGTGGAGTCGTGGGCGCGGCTACGACAGACGGCGCAGCAGGGGTTTTACCTGACACAACCGCCACTGCATTCTTATAGTGCGTTCGTATCAGTACCACATCTTCCTCCATCCTGTCCTGTATATACTTGGGAATGTGCTCCTTGTACTTAACGCCCGCTTCATCGCAGGCTGCTTTATAGGACAATAAAGCTTCTCGTAACTCTATAATCCCTTCTGCTTGTTCTTGTGTTAATTCCATTGATAAGGTGTTTTTGACAGTGTTCCACTGCCCTTGGGTAAATAAAATAAATAGGGTAATTAAACCGATTAGGTGAGTCGTCATAAGACTAAAATTTCAGCATTAAGAATTAGGTTAGAAGCGCCTCTTTAAATAACGCTCCCACACGATCAGAAATTTCTTTATAGCTTAACCCTTTTTGTTGTACGGCTATTAGTGTAGGTTCTTCGGGCACCGCCTTCTCCGCAAATTCTTGCGCCCCATACGCCACCAAGGCGTTGAGTTGTTGGTACTTCGCCTGTTGGCTCTGCTGCTGTTCTTCGGATAGACTAGCATAATCAGCCAACCATGTTTGAGCTTTTTTGACCAGCTGCTCTAGCTGCTTTTGAAGGGTGTTCTTCATCTTAATTTGATCGTTTAAATTAGGAAATAGCGTTCCAAACACAGAACGCCCTATCCCTTTATGTATTAAAAGTCCTTTTTGTTACCGCTGAGCCAAATTATTTTTTAAAAACAGGCAAAAAAAATCCTTTTGCTATTTTCTATACCTATCTTATATTGATAGGATCGGGTCAATAAAGCTAGCGAATTGAATTTGATTACTCAAAAATTGTAGGGTTAATTCTTTAAAATTGCCCTTTTGTAGCTTTTTATAGGGTTTTGTACTTAAAATTGTTGTCTTCTTTTAAAAAAAAGTAAAACAATTGTTAGGAAAATTAAATAAATCCTCTAACTTTGCCTTTAACTAAACCATGTTACTTATTGGCTCTTGGATAGCTTTGTCCAATGGCTTTGAAAAATACCATACCAATACCCCATGAATGACGCTTTCCTTTTTGATGTCCACCAACGCCCATAAATAGGCACTAAACCACTTTCTTTTTTTTAGTGGTTAGGTCGTAAGCAATAGAAACGGTGTTGTTAGAAAACTAGAAGAACAGGTCGCTCGCAGAATAATCGGTGGGGTTTTTCACTGTCCTATCCCTTGAAGTTATATGAGAAGTAGACAGGAGTAATGGGGTAGAGTAGCGCATAAAAAATATATTCTAACTCAATAAAATAAATTGAACGCATGAACAACACAACTATTTACCAACACTTACAAAAACATTATCACAAATTAACAGCGCGCTTGGCCAAGGCTAAAGCCCGCAACCGCTCTGTGTCTTTTCAGCAGCAGTTGTTGGGTCGTTTGGAGCGTTGCTCTTTGCAGTTGAAGCACTTGGGTGCTGGTGCGGCTGTAGTGGCGGCTTTGGGTGTGGCTACACCTGCCATGGCGCAACTGCCGCAGTTTGCTTTTATGGAGCGGACGGGGGCTAGCAATCCTTTTGATACGATTCCTGTACCTCCACAAGAAGGCCACCTGATTTTTTCAGATATTGATGGCGACGGGATTAATGATATGACGGCAATGGGTGTTTTTAATTTTGGTGGTTACCAATACGAATACTACGATAATGCAGGAACAAATGCTAACCCTAGCTATGCTAAAATTTTTGGTCCATCGGGAATATATGCTGGTATAGGGGGAAATACTGCTCCTGCTTTTGTAGATTTGGATGGTGATGGAGATGAAGATTTCTTTACATCTAGAGGGAGTGTCATAAGGTATTATGAACGTACACCTACGGGGTCTGCGAATAATGCTTACGTATAGAACGAACGGGAACAGCTAATCCTCTAAATGATGCTATCGCTAAAATTAGTGCGATATCTAATATGGCATCGAAATCTCCAAGCGTCGTAATCTCTTTCGTCGATATAGACGATGATGGGGATCAAGATTGTTTTCTTGGGCTCAGCCACTACGATAATACGTGGCCTGCGGCACAGAACGGTGATCGCATCTTGTACTATAAAAATACAGGTAGCCCAACCGCCCCTGATTTTGTATTACAAACGCCAGCCTTGAATCCATTACAAAGCCTAACGAATGCTATGCCTACAGGAGAGACGTTTATCCGCCCCTTCTATTTCTTTGATGGGGATGTCCCAAGAGACGCGAAGTTGGATGTATTGGCCATTACTCAGGCAGGCTATTATTACCACGAGAACTTGGGAACAGTGACTGCCCCTTCCTTTAACCTAATCAACGATACACCGATTGATGTAGTGGTTAAGGATCCTACTTATATTGGTAGCAGTACTGATTTTAGAGGATTTGAGGATGTAGATTTGGATGGCGATTTGGATTTAATCATGTCCAATAACGGCAATCTTCGTTATTACCAAAATGTAGAGTTTACGAATGTATCTATCTAAATTAGCGCAAACGGCTCAAGCGATTGAACTGTTTCCGAATCCTACGACAGGGGTAGTGCAGTTAGCGGAAGTGATGACCGGTGTAGTGCAACTGTACAATACGCTTGGACAAGTCGTTTATACAACCAACTTACAAGAAGAGCAGATGGTAAATTTATCGACCTTAGAATCAGGCGTCTACTTTTTCTATCTACAGACCGACGAACAGCAGTACCAACAAACAGTGGTGGTGCAAAAGTAAGGCGCTATGACTTGAGGAGGCGACTATTAGAACCTGAGTACCGTGTAACAAAAGAAAGCGGATGTTTTTACAGAGAATTTTTAGGGCGCTTGTAGGCGGAGCGGAGCCTCGTAGCCTTAGCTAAGAAGGCGAGTATCCAACGACCAACCGTGCAAAAAGGCTCGCTTAAAAATGTCTGATTATTTCTGTTACACGATACTGAGTCTTAGTGTTGGATGATTTTGCGATTTACGGTAGGCAAAAAATCAAGGAGTTACTAGGCTTTTTTAATTGAATAGAATTATAGAGTAATCAGAGAAGGTGTTGATAGTGCAAAGGCTATCAACGCCTTTTTTCATTGAAGAAGGGGGACTGCTTTTTGACAATCCACTAGGGGAGTCGTCATAAGACTAAAATTTGGGAATAAAAGTATAATAAAAACGTCCGCTCTCGGTAGGGCAAGAGCGGACGTAGGAATAAGTTATTTTTGTTTTGTAGACAAACGAGGCTCTCTAAATTAGTCCTTGTTCATCACCATAATTTTGTATTTATCCCCTCCGACATATTTGACCTCTAAGTCATGACGAATATTGGTGTCTCTGGCTTCATCCCACGTCACCGAACCACCACGCCCATTAAGAACGCTTACTTGTTGAGCATTGCCCAACCGCTTCTCCCGTAAAGAATGCACTTCGGCATAAAACTCAATGTCGTAGGTTTGACTGCCATAAGTACTCAGCATCTTATCCTTGCGGTAAGCTAAGAGTCCTGAAGAGTGCATACGAATATTAGCAGGCCATTTCTCCTTGGGATAGTACTCCACTTTTACGGGAAAGCCCAAAATCTCGATGTCAACATTCACCTTATCTACCTCCCCTTTCTTGTCCCCTATTAAGTCTACACTCACACCTGTTTGAAGAAAGTCGGTATTAATTCCTTTCTTCCCAAGCTTTGTACTAAGCTCACTCAATACATCCGCATCTAAAGTCATTACATTAAACTTTCCTGCTCCTCCTTTTTCTACTACACGCTGCCCTGAGGTATCTCGAACATTCAAATGAAAGGTTACTCCTGTCGTAGCCGTAAAGATGTTCTCGTTAACCAAGTACTTGGTCGTATGGCGCTGCACCATCAAACTGGACTTATCAATCTCATAGCCCGCACTATCTGGTATTTTAATACGATAGTCTTCTTTCTTGGCACTGGGCAAGGCGTGTTGCCATAATTGGCCTTGATGATTTTTTGCTTGTTGATAAACCAATGGCATTTCTAGGTAAAAGTGAAACCCTTGTTTATCATTGGTGCGTTTCGCGATAAAAGCAGCCAATAAAGGATTGGTTTGTGTTGGAGCCGCTAGTTTTTGTGCATAGTAACGGGAGTCCAACAAGGCATTCACAAAACTCTCTTTAGAAGGCAATTTATTGATGAAACTCGTACTCGCTTCGTCGATGCTACTTTGTGTGGTTCCTGCAATGTAATTGTCCCAAAGGTTTTTTACAAACGCATCCGTCTGTATGCTGTTCACCCCATCCTGCCACGTCTGTGTCAAGGCATCAAAACTAATTCTTTGCTGCTCGGGCAACGCTTTTTCTAGCTGCTTCAATAGATCCAAGCCAGGCGTAGCGCCTTGTAAGGAATAGCTTAATTTGCTTTCCAGTTCTTTTTGTAACTTCTTTTTGTCTAAGGTAAAATCTCTGCCTTTTAATTGATTTTCACACAAAGCCACTACATGGGCAATGTCGGTGCTCCAACTGCGATAGCGCGCTACAAATCCCTCATAGGCCAACGCCTCATCATCAATAGAGGCCACTAGCCACGCTCTAAGTCCAAGAGGCATAATAGCTTCTCCACTCGCCACCGCTCCTTGTAAAAAACTAGGATTAATGGTCGCATTATAATGCTGCACCAGTAACTCCTCTGCCAGCTTACTCGCGCGGTCATAAGAAACAGCGCCACTCTCTTTTTTGATCGCTTCTTCTATGGCAATCCCTAGCCCATTCCAGAACTCCTTGGCATATAAAGGACTCGACAAATTATCTGTCCGCTCTTGGCTTAACAACGCTTTATTAATGGATCGTCCTGTTGTCGTACTATCCATCTCCCGCACCTCTTTGGCCGTCGCATTCAACCACTCCTTGTACTCCTTCTCTATTTGCTCCAACTTCTTTTCATTCTTCTCTGCCGCTTCCTCCCGCGCCGATGGCAAATTCGGATCCTCCGCCGAACTGCTCGCCGCAATGGCCGTTAGGAAGTATTGCTCTTTCGGCATCTCTTCATCTTTGAAACGATTCCATCGTGCTCTCATATTTCTTGTAAGCTTCTTCGGTTGGCTTTGTATAGTGCAGCTCCAATGCTGTTAAATCATTGGTAATTTGCCAAACAGAACCTGTGTTGCTTAAAAATGCCTCAAATAGTTCTTCTCCTGTTACTCGTTCGGGTAGATTATTTAACAAACTTTCCCATTCTTCATATATAGCGCTACTATTGGTAAGGTACTTTGCGTTCCCCTAATTTGTCGCTAAACTGCTTTATGGTCAATTGTACTGTGGCATACTCTACTTACTTCTTCTCAAAAAATTCTTCCATATCTGTCTGCCACTCGTACCACAGCATTCTAAACGAGTGTTACAATCTATATCCTCCTGCTCCACAGGTGGAGTCGTGGGCGCGGCTACGACAGACGGCGCAGCAGGGGTTTTACCTGACACAACCGCCAAGGCATTCTTATAGTGCGTTCGTATCAGTACCACATCTTCCTCCATCCTGTCCTGTATATACTTGGGAATGTGCTCCTTGTACTTAACGCCCGCTTCATCGCAGGCTGCTTTATAGGACAATAAAGCTTCTCGTAACTCTATAATCCCTTCTGCTTGTTCTTGTGTTAATTCCATTGATAAGGTGTTTTTGACAGTGTTCCACTGCCCTTGGGTAAATAAAATAAATAGGGTAATTAAACCGATTAGGTGAGTCGTCATAAGACTAAAATTTCAGCATTAAGAATTAGGTTAGAAGCGCCTCTTTAAATAACGCTCCCACACGATCAGAAATTTCTTTATAGCTTAACCCTTTTTGTTGTACGGCTATTAGTGTAGGTTCTTCGGGCACCGCCTTCTCCGCAAATTCTTGCGCCCCATACGCCACCAAGGCGTTGAGTTGTTGGTACTTCGCCTGTTGGCTCTGCTGCTGTTCTTCGGATAGACTAGCATAATCAGCCAACCATGTTTGAGCTTTGTTGACCAGCTGCTCTAGCTGCTTTTGAAGGGTGTTCTTCATCTTAATTTGATCGTTTAAATTAGGAAATAGCGTTCCAAACACAGAACGCCCTATCCCTTTATGTATTAAAAGTCGTTTTTGTTACCGCTGAGCCAAATTATTTTTTAAAAACAGGCAAAAAAAATCCTTTTGCTATTTTCTATACCTATCTTATATTGATAGGATCGGGTCAATAAAGCTAGTGAATTGAATTTGATTACTCAAAAATTGTAGGGTTAATTCTTTAAAATTGCCCTTTTGTAGCTTTTTATAGGGTTTTGTACTTAAAATTGTTGTTTTCTTTTAAAGAAGGAAAACAATTGTTAGGCAACTGTACAATACGCTTGAACAAGTCGTGTATACAACCAACTTACAAGAAGAGCAGACGGTAAATTTATCGACCTTAGAATCAGGCGTCTACTTTTTCTATCTACAGACCGACGAACAGCAGTACCAACAAACGGTGGTGCAAAAATAAGGCGCTATGACTTGAGGAGGCGATTATTAGAACCTGAGTACCGTGTAATAAAAGAAAGCAGATGTTTTTACAGAGAATTTTTAGGGCGCTTGTAGGCGGAGCGGAGCCTCGTAGCCTTAGCTACGAAGGCGAGTATCCAACGACCAACCGTGCAAAAAGGCTCGCTTAAAAATGTCTGATTATTTCTGTTACACGGTACTTAGTACAGTGTAACAGAAATAAAGAGATATACTGATAAGTAAAGTAACAGCTAGGAAGACTTTCAAGAGCAAAGAAAACAGTGGGCATATGAATGTGCTGGATAAGTAAGCTGTTTCACGGCGAGCCGCTATTTTTAGCTTTTTGCTAAAAATAAAATGGCTCTTGTTTGAGCCAAAGGCGAGTTTGGGAGGTTTAGGCGAGTAGGGGGACTGCTTACCCAGCACATTCATCCAGCCCTAGCCTTTTTTAGCTCCCTTCGGTCGTGAGCGCGGTGCTTAAGTTTGTTTCTTTTTTTCGGTAATGGAAAAAAAGAAAAGACAAGCTGCCACTACCTACGATTATAACTACTAAAACTTCTGTTACACGGTACTAAGTCTTAGTGTTGGATGATTTTGCGATTTGCGGTAGGCAAAAAATCAAGGAGTTACTAGGCTTTTTTAATTGAACAGAATTATAGAGTAATCAGAGAAGGTGTTGATAGTGCAAAGGCTATCAATTTTTGACAATCCACTAGGGGCGTAGAGGGCAGAATACTAAACGATCCCACAAATCTAACCCAAAATCCTAGTAGGTTTACCTATGTTTCTACGCAAGAAAGTAGGGGAAATAGAAAAAAAATACTATCTTAGTTCAGAAAAAATTAAAAATGCAAGCGGAATGGTAAACACTTTTTAGAACCGTACAACGGATCGCCTGTGAATCTGAGGTTTTCTGTAACTTGTACGAATAAAAGAAAGCGCACTACTAACAATAAAAACGAACCTACACCCAACTAAATAAACACATCGCGCAGACAGTTCCCAAAGCTGTCTGCGCATTTTTTAAAAACCCATTACAAATACTAAAAATAAAATTATTTTCAAATAGGGTGACCTTTGCCTAGTTCAATCCATAACAGGAGTGGGACGTTAGAAAACATACACCATCGCAAGGGCACTTATCTCCAATAAATTACATCAAAAAGTAGGGGAGGGCTGTGCGCCAATGACCTACTGTTTTATAAATCCATTTTTACGCATAATCTAATTACTATGAACAACACAACTATTTACCAACACTTACAAAAACATTATCACAAATTAACAGCGCGCTTGGCCAAGGCTAAAGCCCGCAACCGCTCTGTGTCTTTTCAGCAGCAGTTGTTGGGTCGTTTGGAGCGTTGCTCCTTGCAGTTGAAGCACTTGGGTGCTGGTGCGGCTGTAGTGGCGGCTTTGGGTGTGGCTACACCTGCCATGGCGCAACTGCCGCAGTTTACTTTTACGGAGCGGACGGGGGCTAGCAATCCTTTTGATACGATTCCTGTGCCTCCACAAGAAGGCCACCTGATTTTTTCAGATATTGATGGCGACGGGATTAATGATATGACGGCAATGGGTGTTTTTAATTTTGGTGGTTACCAATACGAATACTACGATAATGCAGGAACAAATGCTAACCCTAGTTATGCTAAAATTTTTGGTCCATCGGGAATATATGCTGGTATAGGGGGAAGTACTGCTCCTGCTTTTGTAGATTTGGATGGTGATGGAGATGAAGATTTCTTTACATCTAGTAGGGAGTGTTATAACGTATTATGAACGTACACCTACGGGGTCCGCTAATAATGCTTATGTGATAGAACGAACGGGGACAGCTAATCCTCTAAATGATGCTAGTACTAAAATTAGTGCTATAGCTAATATGGCATCGAAGATCTCCAAGCGTCGTAATCTCTTTCGTCGATATAGACGATGATGGGGATCAAGATTGTTTTCTTGGGCTGAGTCACTACGACAATACGTGGCCTGCGGCACAGAACGGCGATCGCATCCTGTACTATGAAAATACAGGTAGCCCAACCTCCCCTGATTTTGTATTGCAAACGCCAGCCTTGAATCCATTACAAAGCCTAACGAATGTTATGCCTACAGGAGAGACGTTTAGCCGCCCCTTCTATTTCTTTGACGGGGATGTGCCAAGAGACGGGAAGTTGGATGTATTGGCCATTACTCAGGCAGGCTATTATTACCACGAGAACTTGGGAACAGTGACTGCTCCTTCCTTTAACCTAATCAACGATACACCGATTGATGTAGTGGTCAAGGATCCTATCTATATCGGTAGCAGTACTGATTTTAGAGGGTTGGAGGATGTAGATTTGGATGGCGATTTGGATTTAATCATGTCTAATAACGGCAATCTTCGTTATTACCAAAATGTAGAGTTTACGAATCTATCTAAACTAGCGCAAACGGCTCAAGTGATTGAACTGTTTCCGAATCCTACGACAGGGGTAGTGCAGTTAGCGGAAGTGATGACCGGTGTAGTGCAACTGTACAATACGCTTGGACAAGTCGTTTATACAACCAACTTACAAGAAGAGCAGATGGTAAATTTATCGACCTTAGAATCAGGCGTCTACTTTTTCTATCTACAGACCGACGAACAGCAGTACCAGCAAACTATTGTTATTCAAAAATAAGCCTAACTACAATAGAACCGAATAGCAAAGCGCTATTCGGTTTTTATACGTCTCCATTAACGCTATCTCCTGTGAACCTATCTTATAGATAGTTTTATTTTCTATTTAATAGATTGTAAATTTCTCCGCTCTATGCAAGCTTTTCAACGTTTTTTGTCCTTCGCCCTACTTTATATTATTTTAGTTGGAACCTCTACTCTACAAGCACAGACTTACCAAATTTTGATAGATGGAACGAATTGGGAGACACTCGATGGTACGATTCGACCAGTGTGTCCCAATACAGAATATTTCATCCGTATTGACCCTGCCTTTACGACTTATGCTTACGACAATTCTTTACGAGGGTCTGCAGGCGTTGAGTTTTCAGAAGTGATTTCTAGTACTTTTTCATCAACTTATTGTGGTGTTTATACGGCAGCAGAGGAAAGAATTGGGAAGGTGAAATTTCCTTATGCAGTAGGAAATTCGACTATAACGATTGTTGGTGGTAGTTGCGCGACAACAGGTGGGAGTACCTTTAATTTTACTACGCTTCCTATAGCCCCCACTATGCCTAGTGATGGGGATATATGTGAGGGCAATGGTGCCTATAGTATGAGTGCTACTATTACCCATACTGGGTCAGCTACTTATGAGTGGTTTAAGACGGTTACTATTGGGGGAACACCAACTACAACTAACTTTGCAGGAACAGAAACGGGAGGAACGGTTGCTTATACCATTCCAGCTGGAGATTTAACGACTCCCGGAACCATCGACCTGACCTTGGTAGTAACGTTGACATCAGGGTTGTTGTGTGTGGATGAAAGTGAAGTACAATACACCATACGGAACAAACCAGATAACTTGTCTATCGCCTTTGATCCTGGCGCTAGTACCTTGATGAATCCATCTGCGGGAAATAGCGCTTCTCAAATGGAGATTTGTGTCGATGGAACAACAGCAGTTACAGTGGGGGCGGCCGACTATTTTCCAAGTTTGGGCGCAACAGCGGGCGTTCCTAACAAGGGCTATAAGCTAATTGCACGAGATCGTGCTAGTACCGACTTATCAGGTGCAACGGTGGAAGAATATGGCCCTATATTAGGGGCAGGAGCTACTCCCGAATCTGCTGTTTTCTCTATAGCTCCTAATGGTGCCTCCAATTTGGAACATGGCTTGTATGATTTAGTGTTGATTGCTACCAATGAATATGGTTGTGAATCGGCTCCCTATGAATTGAACGCTTGTTTGACCATCAATGATAAACCGGGGGTGCAGATCTACCACAGTGCAGGAGATCCTACTTTTGCTACGAATATCTCTGCAGACACTGATCCCGGTGGGGGGAATACCATAGAAATATGTACCGGAGAACGACTACAGCTAAGAGCAACGGCCTGTAACGCAGGTGATTACGAACCCGATGATTATACTGTTAACAGCACGGATAAAATAGCTCCACCCAATCAACGGCCTAATGTACCCGATGGGATTAGCTCAGGCGATCAACCTTACACTACGCCTTGTGGACCAAGTGGAGCGTATTTTCAGACAGAAGTTTGGTCTGTGAAAGATAGTTGGTGCTCCAGCCTTTTTAGAGCCAGTAAATGCCGCTACTAATAGTTATGAAGTTGTTGGAGGGGCATCGGGTACTACGGTGACGGGTATTACCTATACCCCAAATAGTACGTTAAATACGATAGAAATAGCTAATGCCTATGCAGATGCAGAAGTGATCTACGAACTTACCGCAACAGGCTACAACGGCTGTTCGAATACCGATCAAGTTACGGTAACGATCAGACCCCCCGTAGTCACCTACCAAACAGCCGATGATCCCAGCACGACTTATGGCGATAACGATGACGTGACGAAATGCGAAAATTCTGTTCAGGTCATAGAAGCCTTTTGCGACCTATGCGAGCCCAATTTTGGGGTCTTATGGAACAATAATAGGTATCCGGGTAACAATCTTCCTGTTGCTCCTCCGGGAGTTAATCCATTGACCCCTGGAACCGAGAACGATAATCCTATCACTACTCCAACCCTTAGTCTAGACCCTACGGGAACATTTTATCGAGTAGAAGTGACGGATGTTAGAGGCTGTACCAGTGACCGTTTTAACAGTCTGTCTCTTACACCAACAAACCCTAACATAGACGAAAGTTTAGATAACATCAACTTGATTGTAGGGGATGCGCCCGATGTTATTTCCGCCACGTATTTTGGCACCTCGTGCGATGGGAGCCCCTTGCGGATTCTCCTAGGGGCTAATAACGCGGGGACTAATTTTGAAGATTTTGCCTATACGGTTTATGATGGAGATCCTGCTGTTAGCGGGCAAGTGGTCTATAGTTGCGATCCCTGTAACCCTGCTATTGGAGGCCCAAATGACGATATACTGATAACAAGGAATATAGGTGCACAAGGCTCCGCTAACTTATATACACCTGTTAATGGAACAAGCTATTATGTAATAGCGAAGCCTAAGAATGCAGGAGCTACGGATTGTACTACGCCCGCCCTTGGAGTAGTAGATGGGTCTGGTAACCAGCCTGCTGTTGTGGGTACTTCTCCAGATGTAGAGCCCGCTGCTCCCTCGGTCTTTCGTAGAGTAAACAATAGAAATTATTGTAATGGATCGGGAGGGAAAGTGTATTTAGATTTTGGGGCTAATCCTAACTGGACCTATACTTGGGGGGTAGAAAGCACCATACCTAACAACACTAGTCCAACTGTTCCTAACCCTCAAATGAATAGTGGTAGTTTGACAGGATTTACCAATGGATCTGGTAGTTCTTCTATATTTACAAGTATATTTAATATTATTAGGATCTTATTTTTCGCGCCTCCTGCTGTTGGCGCTGAGTTTCCGCCAATTCCTGGAACAGTGTATACGGAAGTAGTAATTACTGTAACGGTATCGGATGGTAATTGTGATCAATTGGTCACCTTTGATCCCATTATCATAGAAGATTGTGAAGACCCTGTTCTTTATGCAGAGGCCTTTAATGTTTCAGGTGGGACAACAGGGGCTTTTCCTGTTGATGTTGCTACTCCGTTTGCTTATGTGTGCGAAAATGGAGCTATCGACTATGATGTGCGGGTGGGTTCTTTTAACAATTACCGCTATCTCTGGAATACAGGAGAAACGACCCAAGGTATATCTGTACCAGCCTTAGCTAGCTCCCCTGATACAAACACTACTTATGTGTATGTTTTTTCTCCTAATGTGAATTCTCCCAGTGGGCTGGATACGATAGATTACATAGAGCATACGTTTGTTATTTCTAGAGGACGGTATAATTTTTACCCTGCTGGTGATAATGATCCTAATAACATTGATACAACAGTCTGTGAGAATGAGTCTATTTTGGTCAAAGCAAATTGTCCTACCTGCTATGGGGATGTTGGTTATAGGTGGGATCCTTCTTCTACTTCTGCTAGCACGCTTTATGTAAACAGTGGTAATCCTTTTCAATCTTATGTACAATACCCCCCCACGGGCATTCCAACTAACTTCAACGTACAACTGTTATTAGTTCATGGAGAGAATGGATTTTGTGAAGAGTTTGTAGAAAGGGAAATAGGGGTCAATCCTTTACCAATTATAGGGATAACTTATAATGGAACACCGGTAACTTCTCCTAATCCTGTTCCACTCTATCGATGTGCAGGGCAACCGACTATCCTTGATGTAAATTGTACTTCTTGTGTTACTTCTAGTGTTTCTTGGAATACAGGAGCGACGACCCCAAGTATAAATATACCCGCACAAGGGGGCTATTATGCTTTAGTAACGGATGAAAATTCTTGTCGTCAGCTATCAGAGATTGCTGTTGTTGTAGATGCTTTAGATGGGTATAATACACCTGCTATCGCTAACCCTAGTGAAATTTGTTCTGGTAGGCCAAGTAATTTGGAGGTGGCACCTTGTATAGGCTGTTCCTACGAGTGGTTCAGACAAGCTTCTCCTCCTACGTCTGAAGGAACAAGTCGTATACAACCCGTTTCTACAGCAGGTACTTATTTTGCGGAGATAACCAACGCCCAACTCTGTACTTATACTACGCAATTATTGAATGTCACTACAAATGCGGTCGTTACTCCAGTAATTAGAAGTACAACGGATACAATTTGTAGTAACCAATCAGCTGTTTTATCAACAAGATTCGGAGTAGGATTTGCTTACCAATGGTACAAAGATGATGGAACGGGGTCTATGGTCGCGATTACAGGAGCTACCGACTCCTCCTATACCACTTTATCTGGAGATGCGGGAATATACCAAGTACTTGTAACGTACAATAATGGCTGTACAGAAGAATCAGCTTTGAAAAGTATAGTCCTTAGCAATTTTCAGCCCACTATTGATAGTAGTGGTACAGAGATATGTAGAGGAGAGACCGTTGATCTCTCTACGGCTTTATATGCAGGATGGCAATACCAATGGTATCGTAATGGAATTGCCATGGCAGGAGAAATAGGATCTATTCATTATGCGGATTCTGCGGGCGCTTATTATGCATTAGTCACTAACTATAATGGTTGTGTTGCTCAAACTCCAGCTAAAGTTTTAACAAAGACAGAATTATTGAAACCCAACGCTACAACAAATACGCCTACGATTTGCCCAGATGAATTTGGACGAATTTCCGTTTCGTTGTGTGCAGGATGTCAATATGAATGGTTCGATATTACACCGAGTTCTCTAGCGCCAAAATCAGCCTCAGGATTTAACTACAACAGCGTAACCAATACAGGAAACTATTATGCGGTCGTATATAAGGGAGCTTGTAGCGAAATATCGGATACGGTTTCTATTGTTCGTAATGCTGTATTTACCCCTTCTATTAATTCTGTCTCTTCTGTCGTTTGTGATGGACGCGACGCCGTGCTAACAACACTGGGCTGTGTAGGCTGTTCTTATTCTTGGTTAAAGGCAGGAGTGCCTGCCTTGGGAGCTTTGAATGACACCTTCCATGTTATTAATAATGTTGTCAATGCTGATGCCTATCAAGTAGCCGTAGACTATCCAAACGGTTGCTCAGACACATCAGCGACGTTAACAATTACGGATGGTTCTTATACAGTAACCATAGCTTCACTCGATAGTGTCATCTGTAATGGAGATGGGGAAGACATAACCGCAACCGTATCGCCAGCAACTTCTACCCCTGGTGTTTACACGTATACATTGTTTCTAAACAATACTGCTGTTTTAGGAAATATTAGTGTAACATCTGGTGCCCCTACATACGATTTTCTGAGTAATGCCAGAGACGGCGCTTATACCGTAGGAGTGATCAACCCTGATGGGTGTGAGGAGTTATCCTTTCCTCTCTTCTTAGATACGGTAAACATCGTGCCTACCTTAGCTTCTCGAGCCAGTGTAGATCCTACCTCTGTACCAGCTACCGCCATTTGTACTCCAAGTGGTACCGTATTTTTAGAAGTTACAGTTCCCAATTGTCCCAACTGTACCTACAGGTGGGATAAGGGAGGAGCCCTTATTGCAGGAGCGACTAGCTCTACTTTACTCACTCAACCAGGGCCTACAGGAGCCGATCTATATGCAGTTTCTGCTACGGATAGAGGTTGTACAGCTCCTTCTAACCCAGTCACTATCTTAGACAAAATAGCAGGATTCAACAATACGATTACTCCTACTGCAACCAGTATTTGTAATGGACAATCCACTACCTTACGCTACAATGGTAGTGTCTGTACAGGCTGTTCTTACCGCTGGTTGCGGGGAGGAAATCCCATTAATGGAGCCAATAGCCCTACCTATGTAGCAACGTTGGCGGGGAGCTATAGCTTAGAGGTAACTACGTTAGAAGGTTGTGTGGAGGAATCGAATATAAGTGTTGTCAGCGCTATCGCTCGTCCTGCAGGTCTTGCCTTAGACTTTGACAGTCTTACCCCTATCCTAAATGCCCTACCAACACAGGGAACAGGAACACCACTTACTTCCTCGGCTAATCCCATTGATTTGAACAGTTGGGTCTTTCCGCCAAGCGTACGCAATGCGTCTTTGGGGGCAGGATTGAGCAGCCATTTTAGCAGTGCACCATTTAATGCTGCCCTCAACTGTAATGGGGCACCGATTTGTAACCCAGGCTTGTCAGGAGTAGACAGCATTTTGTTTACCCCTGCAGATAGCTTGATAGGCAATCATCTAATCACTTACCACTATTATGAATCGGGATGTGAATTCATCGCACAAGATGTGTTGCGGGTATTGCCTTCGGCAACGGTTACCATTACGAATAACAACATCAACTCGGTGCCGTATGAAGCTTGTATTGGGGATCGACTTGTAATTACCGCAGAAAATTTACGTTACCAAGTAGAAGAAGTTTATGTATTTGATGCCAATGGCGACTATCAGCTGGCAGCGATTCCCCCTGGGAATTTTACGTATACGTCTGTCAATTACGGAGCCAATACTTATTATACGTCTACGATTGTTTGGGATGTTCCAACCGATGCGTACGCGTCTTAT
The DNA here is from genome assembly GCA_963837355.1 of uncultured Saprospiraceae bacterium. Classification (GTDB taxonomy): domain Bacteria; phylum Bacteroidota; class Bacteroidia; order Chitinophagales; family Saprospiraceae; genus Aureispira. The sequence goes on from CAWIMY010000007.1 coordinate 1,229,615, forward strand.
TTGATGTTGACCAATAGAATCCCTGCTCCTGCACCTATTTTATTAGATACTATTGAATCTCCCTTCTTACTCATTCACAATACCGATTTGAGTTTTGCAGGGTTACCGAGTTCTGGAGAATTGTGTTCTAATGGCAACCGTTTGACCCTGTTCGGGAATCCAAGAGGAGGAAGCTTTAGCGTACGCGATACCTTTGGTAACGTCATGCCAGGGGCAACCTTGATGGATTCTTTATATCCTACGGCTATTAATCCTTTGTTGTACAACGAGGCGAGCCAAATGGTGGATGTCGTTTACAGCTATCGAGAAACCTATACCAATGGCAATGCTTGTCCGAGTTTGGACAACGTGACCCAGCGAGTCAAGGCGGTTGATGTTCGTTTGACCAATGTGGATTTTAGCCCTATTTCTATTTCGCAAACAACAGAAAAATTAACCAACTTAGTGTACCGCGTAGAGCCTTATCAAGCGCGGGCAAACAAACAAGATTATTACACCGTCGGTTTTAGGGGGAGCTTTACCAGCCCTGCGGGGGCACCAGAATTATTCTTGCCACGCAATGCAGGAGTAGGCCGCCATGCGTTGACTTATTCTATCACCAGTGGAACGTGTACCAACAGTGTGAGTGACAGTATTCGAGTGCTACCTGCACCCCTCGACATTCCACTACCCGATACCATCTGCCGTGATTTTGGAACGGTTGCTTTTAGACGCCATACAGCCTTTCCTTATAGCTTATCGTCTCCGCCACCGCCTAACAGTGTCGTGGAATATACGGATAGTGTTAACTTGATTCGTGTCAGTGGAGCAGGAGTGATCCCTCAGAACATCTTCTTAGGAGCAGAGACCTTCTTGTATGATCCCACTAATTTTACAGCTAACAATGATGTCTTGACGATTGAATACATTTTCTATCGCGACGAAGATACCTCTACCGTAGACTTTGACACCTTAGAATATGTAGTAGCAAGTATTATTAAACCTATTTACATAGAAGACCTACTAACGGTAGATATTAATGACACTGTCGTACAGTCCTTCTACTGTCAGGATAGTACGTTGAGCATTCTAACAGCTTCTCCTGCCGATACCTTTGGTCGCGGCTTATTTATGCTGTTTGGAGGAACGGGGCAATACCAGACTGGGGATACGTTGTTCAATAGTGTTATCAATCCCTATCAAGTAAACAACTCGGAGAACGCTACCACGACTTATGATTTAGTCTATATTCTTAATGGTGTCGCTTGTCAGAATTCGGATACCAAACCAATTACTATTTCTAAAGGGTTAGAACCGTCCTTTTCTACACTATCAGGCTTAGAGGAGTTCTGTGATACCGATCCCGCTGTAGCGATTACACACAACGTAGTTGCGCCAGATACCGCTATCTGGAAAATCGGGGGGATTCCACAGCCTTCGTACACCTTCAATCCAAGACCGCTTAATCCAGGAATTCACATTGTAGAATTACAACAAATCTATACTTATGTGCAAGGAACGGATACCTTCTCTTGCTCGGCTTCTGCCGTGGATACCTTTACCATACACGCCTTACCCAATATTAGTGTATCTCCTGCCTTAGATCAGCAGTACTGTGCCAATGACAGCATTGTCAATTTCATAGTGAGTCCATCTCCAGATTGTCCCCTATTTGGGGCGGCAGGACAATATGTCTTGGATGAAGATTTCAACTCAGGAGTTCCAGCTAGCTGGGTGGTCAATACCATCGCAGGAAAACCTTGGGCACCCGATGCTCTATTCCCGCAAGGAGGAACAGGTTTGGCTACTTTTGTAGACACTAGTAACGTCGTTGAAAACTCTTGGTTAGTTTCTCCTGGAATGAGTTTAATCGCTGGCCATACTTACCAATTGAGTTATATGGTCTTAGCTGGGCCAGCGAATCCAAACTGTGGAAGTGGTTGCGTCGCGTCGCTGTATGTTGGCCTAGGAAATTCTAATGCCACCACCGCGCTGACGACCCAGTTAGATTACCAACCATTATTGAGTAACGATTTGGCTTACCGTCGCTATACCGTGGATTATTACCATGATCCTAATGCGGGGGCGGTTACAGGACAATACCACATGGGTTTCCGTAATTTCTCTCCTGCCTTTGGCCGCTCGTTGCGCTTAGACAACGTAGAAATGCGTGATTTGACGATTGACAGCTGCATGCAAGCAGGTATTGGATATATGCAAGGGCCTGGAACAAGCCAAGTAAACGATTCTCTTTACCAGTTTGATCCTTTGGCTGTTCCCGCTGGAAATATTACTGTAAAATATGTTTATACCAATACGATGGGCTGCCAAGATAGCGCGGCATTCCCCATCACGGTAGATACGGCTCCTGTTGTGAGCTTTACCAATATGGATTCTTCTTATTGTGAGAATGAACCTACCGTAATGTTGACAGGAAATCCCCTTGGTGGAACCTTCACGAGTACACAAGGCACCAACTTGTACAATGATCCAACGTTTGCTACCTTGAGTCCTGCTTTCTATCCTGTCAGTTTCCAAATTAATACCGTAGGTAGAGATATTGTTACGTACAGCTTTACCGATGGAAACAACTGTACAGAAACGGTTAGTGATACGGTGTATGTGGTTCCGCTATTGGATTTTAATGCCATAACGGGCATTGACCAATTGGGCTATGGTTACTGTGTGGTGGATTCTGCTAATGTATTAACAGTAACCAACCAACTTCCTCGAGGATCGGGCGCTTATATTGGTACGGGAACGTTCTATGGGGCTGGTGTACGCAATGGTGCCGCTGGTGCAGGCGTGGCTACCTTCCATACCGACTCTGCGGTTATTGATATGGGGCACACAGGAGACGTTACCCTTTCTTATGTGTTTACTACAAGCACGGGTTGTCTCGATACCAGTTACCAAGTGGTAAGGGTACATGCTTCGCCTGATTTATCTTTTGTTAATCTACCCGATAGCCTCTGTGTGAATGAAGATTCCTTCCGCGTAGTGGTACAGAACCGAGTAGTTACTGGATCGACAGGACAGAATATTTTCATTGATACTTTAGGACGTTCTGTTGGTACGTTTACGTCAACGGATGCCTTTGGTGGTGCCTTACCCCGATTCATACAACTATTTGATACCTTATATCCTTATGGAGGCGACGGCTATGGTCAAGTCAATGTGAGTTACCAGTATCGAGCAGGAACGGCATACGGTGCTTGTGAGAGTATTATTTACGACAGTGTACGGATGGATTCTGTGCCTATTGTTTACTTCCGAAATTTACGAGATCACTATTGTGAGAATGAGCCACCAAGTATCTTTTTGGCCTTTCCTTCTTATAATTTAGGATCGGGTTACTTGTTGATTGATAGCGTTCAAATCGACAGTAGTTTCTACTGGATCAACCCTGCTAATATGGTAGGCCCAGGATTAACGACGGCAGTTTATCCGACATATTATACCTTTACCGATTCACGTGGTTGTCAAGGAGAAGCTTTCGATACGTTCGAAGTGCGTCCTTATCCTAGAATCACCTTTGATCCTGCCGCGCAAGATACCTTCTGTCGCCAAGTTGGACAGCGTTATGATTTGAGACAGTTGATTCAGACACCAGCAGGCGGTTTCTTTACCGATAATCTAGCCTTGACAAGTATTTTAGATAGTTTCTACCTCAACTTAGGTTCACAACCTGGCCCTCGATTGGTCACGTACAACTATTTAGATAGTGCCACTTTGTGTCAGAATAGCGATTCGATTTGGATCTATTTATTTAGTGCACCAAACCTAGACTTTACCGTTTATGGCGGTTGTTCTCAAATGGATATTACCTTTGACGGAACGGCCAATAACTTAATTGCAGGGGTGGATTCGCTCACACAAATTTGGTGGGATTTTGAAGGCAATGGTACCTTAACTTATACTCAGTTAGACACGTCGCCCATTACGATTCCCGATACGATGTACCAATACAGTGCACCAGGGACGTATAATGTAACGCTGTTTGTCACTAACCAAGGGGCTTGTATACAACAAGTGACTAAGCCGCTGATTGTTTCTCCTTATTATAATTTATCGGCCAACACAGGAACAGGCGATTATTTTGAGGACTTTAATACAGGAACAGGGGATTGGTACGACGACCAACCAGCCAATGTAACACCTAACAATATTTGGACGTATGAAAGTACCCTCAATGGGGCACAAATCAACAGCTCGAATGGAGCTTGGGTAACTAGAGCCGATTCGCTCTACGCACCTGCTCAATCGGCTTGGGTCTACAGTCCTTGTTTTGACTTTGTAGATTCTAAACGTCCAATGATTGCTATGGATTTGTGGAGAGATGTTCTCAATGGTATTGATGGCGCGATCTTCGAATACTACGACAATACGACCAATACTTGGGAGCGTGTCGGTGATGTAGGAGAAGGCATCAATTGGTATCAATCGGATTTTGTACTAGCCCGTCCAGGGGCTCAAGCCAACGTCAATTTCCCTAGAGGATGGACAGGCCGCAGCAATGGCTACGAAAGTGTCCGCTTGCGTCTAGATCAATTCTCAGGAGAGCGCGATATTCGTTTCCGTGTAGCCTTCGCTACTTCTCCCCAAACTGTTATCGACAGTCTGTCGGGCAATGGATACGAAGGAATTGCTTTTGATAATGTTTGGATTGGAGAACGTACTCGCAATGTTTTGGTAGAACACTTTAACAACCAGAACTACCAAAGCGTTAGTGGCTTAACCTCCGATAACATTGATGCAATCGTCTACAACAAAATCTTCAACTCTAGTTATGGAGCGGATGTCGTCTTATTACAATATCAAATAGATGACAATACAGGATCTACCGATGCTGTTTACTTGTCAAATCCCTCTGACTTAGGTGGGCGTGGGTTTGATTATGGAAGACAACCAGGAGAGATTTTGATTGATGGTCGCCAAATTGGTACAGGCCGTTCGGAAGACTTGAACGAGTGGGAAATGGATCATGATATGTTGCAGTTCCCCGACTTTGATGTACGCATTGATCAGCCAATTACCCTCGTAGGAAATGTACTCACCAGTAGTGCTACTATAGAAGCGTTGGTGGATAAGAACAACGATAATTACGTGGTACACATGGCCATTATTCAGGATAGCTTCACTTACAATGCTCGTAGCTTTAATATGCTGAGTATTGTGCGTAAGATGGAGCCCAACAACGCGGGAGTCAATGAAAACCATGCTTGGATCGCTGGACAAACAGCTACCGTCGCCCACAGCTGGGATTACAGTGCACAGTTGGGCGTAGCGTCCTTCAATCCCGACCAGTTGGAAGTTGTTGTCTTTATTCAGAATGATGATACGGACGAGGTTTACCAAGTAGCGACCACACAAGACATGAATCGTTATAATGGTACGCAGACGATACCAACTGATCCAAGAACGGAGATTTTTGATCTTAATGTTTACCCGAACCCCTCTAGCGACTTATTCAATGTTGCCTTTGACAAAGCATTATTACAGGCTTACAACTGGCGCTTGGTCGATGTAACAGGACGAACTTTACAAGCAGGAACGGCAGAAGCAGGAACGGAGCAGTTTACCATCAATGCAGATCGTTTGGTGGACGGTGCTTACTTCTTTGTTATTAATAGCGAAGACAACCAAGTATACGCCCAGCGTAAATTGATTGTTATCAAACGATAAACTGCCTAAATAATACGAAGCCTATAGGCTTTTCAATAGCTCCTTTCGATGATTCGGAAGGGGCTATTTTTATAGAATAACGATAAGTAGGGGTAAAAGAAAGGGGAGAGGAGGAAACAAGAAGAAAATGCTATAGCTCGCTTAACAAATTCACAGAAAAGAAACGACTCAAAACAACCAATAAAAGTGAACAGCCATGCCTACCGTTTCGCCGAGCGACGATGTTCTACCAAAACGACTATCGAAAAAAGCCCCAAAAATAGCAAGCCTTGTCCGACAATCCAGCCTTGGCGTTGATGAAAGTAAATCCCTTGTGTTACCCAAAGTTGCGTGATGCCACTCAACAGTAAAAGCGGCCAAGCCAAGCGGCCTAGTCGTACGGTACCCAAGGCTAGAAAAGGCAGCATCACAGGAACCAACATAAACAAAATACGGTCGTACAGATACGGCCAAGTAAGCGGTAATAAGAGCCAGCCGCTAAGTAGGGTCGCCAAGTAAGCCCAAAGGACGATAGGGAGCTGTTTGCGTTGCTGCCACGCCGTCACCAAGCCCAATAGAAAGAGCCACCAATAAGCGTCTATGGTATGGTAGGCTTGCGCCAAAAAACCTTTCCAAGAAAAAGGGGGTGGCGTATCTTGTCCAAATTGTAGCCATTGTACTAGGGAAACATCCCAAAAATAGAAGGTCAAGCCATTCCCTACGGCCAAGGCAAGGAGCCCTCCAATGGCTATAGCCGTATACACCCAAAGTTGTTGCCCAAATGACCAATGGCGTTGCAATAAAATCCACCAAGCGGTAAACAATCCTGCGACAACGACCGATTCTTTGACAAAGCAAGCCGTGCCCAAAAACAGCCCAAAAGCTACGGCTCTATACCACGCAGGTACCTTCGCTCCGATTAGCCGTTGGCTCCACCACAACCCTAACAAGAGCAAACACCAACCCAAGCCATCTGTCAAAAAAGCCAGTCCATAAACGGCCATAGGTTGACACAAAAAATAAGCAATACAGCCATAAGCCGCAAGCGATTTTTTCTTTCCAAAAATAGAAGTGAGTAGCGTATACAACAGCACTCCACTACAGCAATAAGCTATGTATTGTTGTAAGAAAATGCCCGTGAGAACAGACCAACCAAAGAGCCAATAGGTGAGTAAGGGGAGTAGCAAACTCAGTGGTTTGCTCAAGCGAAATAGTCGATCAGGCGTGGTGCTATCGCCTGCCCAAAGCAAGACGGCATTAACATAACTAGGCGTATCGGTTTGGTAGGCCATTGCCCAAAACCAATACAAAGACAACGCACTAATAGCGAGAACACCTACCATAAGCCGACAAGGCATCGAAAGGCGTTCCAAAAACATACTAGGGAATTAAACGTTTGAAAGCAGGGTAGCCCCCTGCGGCGATGGTACCGTTACAGGTCAAGGAATCACTCACCTCATTGAATAAATGCGCCGCGTAATCGCCATTGGACATACCTCTATTAAAGAGTTGAAACCAATCTAACTCATTGGTCGTATTTTGCATGAACAAAGAAGAATACACTTGAATATCATACCCCAATTCACAGGCCGCATCTTCCGCCAGCTTATCCAAAATCCATACCTCACTCTCGTTATAAGGGGAACGTTCTAGTTGATCGATTACCGCAGAAACATTGGTCGCGGTAGAGGCATAGCTGCCGTTGACACTGCCACCAATGGCTAAGTCCAATAGAAAATTAGTAGAAAAATGATCCTCTAATTTTTTTACATCGTAGCGATAGGTAGAACAACCCAACAGGTGTGACAAAATTGGAATCAATTCCGCTTCGTACTGCAAGGCTTTGAGCAAATCGGTATGTATATAAAGGTATCCTCCTGGTACTACAAATGCCCCTGTATTACCTTGGTTTTCAAACACCCGAAGAATGGGTTTCCGAGAAGGCGTAGCCGAACTTGATAAGGCACTATGGCGATTGCTATTAAGAGCCTTCGCGCACATCTGATAGAGATAATTATATAGGGCAGGATGAGCATCTTCTACCAATAAGCGGTAGTCAGGAACTGTATCTAAATGGTGTAGAAATGCCCCATCAATAGCAGCGCCAATAGCAGTATCATCCTCAGGCGTTACTTCGTTGAGTAGCGGGGAATCTTCTGCCGTACAATTGCACAACAAAAGAAAAAGCACAAGGGAACAACTATAGGCCCATAGCCTACCAAGAGTGAAGACTTGCATAAATTTGAATTACATAAGTTGGTGTTTCGCTAAAGCAGGCGTTCTCAAAAAAAACTCCTCGTATAACACTAAGCGATAACCGATAGAAGAATAGTGAAAAAACTAGTTTAATTGGGTATTAGCTAGTGTTGGTCACATTCTCGGCAATAAAAATATAGTACTTATCATATAAATTTATCGGCCTCTTCGGAAGAATAAATTTATTCGCTCTTTAGAAGACGGGTGAAAGTAAGCATAAGCAGCAAACAACCTACAAAAAAAAGCTTTTTACCCAAAAAAAACTTCAAAACAAGACAACTTCCGTATCTTGTAAAAATTATGGGCCAATATTGTCTAAACAAAGGCCAAAACACCTATAGTAGGACGGATAAAAAGGATTGTTGAAAGAACTCGTAGATGCTAGTCAAGGTTAGCAAAAAATATACCATCTGACAACTCTTTTAAAACGGCGCGTGTTTTGATAGTATATTTTAACACTTGAAGTCGTCTATAAAACTTCCTAATCTACTGTTGACTCGATTTAAAAAAATGGAAAATTCTCAGGAATTTATACAAATTTTTGGTGCCAAAGAGCACAACCTTCAAAATATTGATCTGCGCATTCCACGCAACCAAATGGTCGTTATAACGGGCGTTTCTGGTAGTGGTAAATCCTCCTTGGCTTTTGATACCATCTACGCCGAAGGACAACGCCGCTATATGGAGACGTTCTCTGCCTACGCCCGCCAGTTTATTGGCGATATGGAACGGCCTGATGTGGAAAAAATAACAGGCTTAAGTCCTGTTATTGCCATCGAACAAAAAACAACTAGTAAAAACCCGCGCTCTACGGTGGGAACCGTTACCGAAATTTACGATTTCTTGCGTTTGTTGTTTGCCCGTGCTGGAGAAGCCTATTCGTACAATACGGGGCAAAAAATGGTGCGCTATACCGAAGAAGAAATTGCTGCCCACATCTTTGGACATTTCCAAGGCAAAAAAGGGATGATTTTAGCGCCCTTGGTGCGTGCCCGAAAAGGCCACTACCGCGAGCTATTTGACCAAATGCGCAAACAGGGATTCTCCAAAATGCGTATTGATGGGTTTATCATTGATCTCTCGCCTGGAATGCAGGTCGACCGCTACAAAGTACACGATATTGAATTGGTTGTTGATCGGCTTATGATTGAAGAAGATCGAAAAGATCGTTTTGGAGCTTCCTTACAAACGGCCTTGCGGCTAGGGGATGGGTTTATGATGTTTTTGGATGCAGAAACCGACGAGGTTTTCCAATATAGCAAGCATTTGATGTGTGCCGATACAGGGCTTTCTTACGAAGAACCCTCTCCCAATAGTTTTTCCTTTAACTCTCCCTATGGCGCTTGTCCCAAATGCAAAGGCTTGGGCGTGGTACATGAGGTGGCACAGGAACGCATTATTCCCGATGCCAGCAAAACCATCAACCAAGTGGGGATTGTACCGCTAGGAGAGGTTAGAAATAACATGACGTTTAAGCAATTGCGAGCAATTGCTAAGAAATATGATTTTACTTTTTCTACACCAATTGACGAATTATCAGAAGAAGCACTCCACGTTATTTTATACGGCGGAGACAATACCTTCGAAGCACGTAAATTTGGCAAAGAAGAGTTTTCGCACAACCTCGCCAAAGAGGGATTAATTGAAATGCTAAAACGGTATTACAAAGAATCTACCTCTGAGAAAATTAGACGTTGGGCCGAAGAGTTTATGGTTGTTGCGGATTGTAGCGAATGCGACGGGACACGCCTCAAAAAACAGGCGTTGTTCTTCAAAGTAGCCGAGAAAAATATCGCCGATTTGGCGCAAATGGACATTCAGAACTTGCACGATTGGGTGGGTTCGGTTGTCGATCAATTGTCAGGGCGGCAGTTGGCTATTGCCAAAGATATTCTAAAAGAATTGCGCTTGCGCTTAGGGTTTTTGTTGGATGTTGGCTTGGATTATTTGAGTCTCAACCGCCCTGCCCGTACCTTGTCGGGAGGGGAATCGCAACGGATTCGTTTGGCCACTCAAATTGGTTCTCAACTGACGGGCATTACCTATATTTTGGATGAGCCGAGTATTGGTTTGCACCAACGGGATAACGAGCAATTAATCCGTGCTCTGCGCGATTTGACCGATATTGGCAATACGGTATTGGTGGTAGAACATGATAAAGACATCATGATGGCTGCCGATTATTTGATTGATTTAGGGCCTTTAGCTGGTAAGTTAGGAGGGCATGTAGTAGCAGCAGGCAAACCCCAAGAGTTTCTCACCAAGGACAGCCTCACGGCTACTTACCTCAACGAAACGCAACAAATAGAAGTCCCTGAAAAACGCCGCAAAGGAACAGGGAAATCCATCGTTCTCAAAGGGGCAAGAGGGAACAACCTCAAATCCGTTGACTTAACCATTCCACTCGGAAAATTTGTCTGTATCACAGGCGTTTCGGGAAGTGGGAAATCTACCTTAGTCAACGAAACCCTCTATCCAATTTTGCGCCAGCACTTCTACAACAGCCTCAAAAAACCGATGCCTTATACAAGCATCAAGGGGATTGATTTGGTGGATAAAGTTATTGAGATTGACCAAGCGCCAATTGGCCGTACGCCGCGTTCCAATCCTGCTACTTATATTGGAGTATTTGATAATATTCGGAAGCTCTTTTCTAGTACCCCTGAATCTAAGATTCGTGGTTATAAACCAGGGCGTTTTTCTTTTAATGTGAAGGGAGGCCGTTGTGAGGTTTGCGGAGGCTCGGGCAAGCGCGTGATTGAGATGCAATTTTTGCCCAATGTAGAGGTAGAATGTGAGAACTGTAGCGGTAAGCGTTACAACAGAGAAACGTTAGAAATTTTATACGCAGGAGAATCCATCAACGATATTTTGGATATGACGGTAGATGAGGCGACGGAGTTTTTTAAGCGCGTTCCTCGTATTTACCAATATGTCAGCACGTTGCAAATGGTTGGTTTAGGGTATATTACCTTAGGACAATCAGCTACCACTTTATCAGGCGGAGAAGCTCAGCGGATCAAGTTGGCCAAGGAGCTCGCCAAAAAAGATACAGGAAATACGTTGTACATTTTGGATGAACCCACCACTGGTTTGCACTTTGCCGATATTAAACTGCTCTTGGGCGTTTTAGAGGAATTGGTAGACCGAGGCAATACCATCGTCGTTATTGAACACAATATGGATGTCATCAAAATGGCGGATTACGTTGTAGACGTAGGGCCAGAAGGAGGGCATAGAGGCGGCACTATCGTGGTCGAGGGAACTCCTGAAAAAATTGCCAAACACCCCAGTAGCCACACAGGAAGATTTTTGAAATTAGAGCTGTAGCACTTTGCTACTCCGAGTAATAAAGACAAGACGCTAGCCATTAGGCAGCGTCTTTTTTTGTGTAGGAGCATACCTTGGGATGGAGTTGGATTACTCCAAAAAACAAGCGTCCGCTCGATGTTTCGGGCGGACGCTTGTCCTAAAAAATATGATAGAACGGCCTATTTCAGCAGCGCCCGATAAGCTTCTGCTCGTGTTCCATCTAACTTTACCATGATGCTATAGACCTGCCGTTTGGTATTAAAATCGGCGACTTGAAACAGCTCTAAAATTTCATCTTTTTTGGCATCCGAGAAAATTTGTACCCACATGGAGTTGGGGTTAGATTGGTTGGTTGCGTCGATGATCTGCAAGGCTTTGTACACAGAGGTGAGGCCTTTGGCCATTTGGTCTTCTTGCGTAATGCGGTCTAGGCCTAACAAATAATATTGGTACATGGCGCGGCGCATGTTTTGCATTCTAGGATTGAGCAAATTTTCGATTAACCAATAACGGCTACGGTTGATGGTTCCTGCGGCCGTCCAGCCTTTGACCCCACTACGGGGAACAGCATTGAGAATATCTTGTGCCTTTTGTAAGTACGTTTCGCCTCCCATTTCTGAAAAAGAATCGTAATCCATACCTAAGATCACATAAGCGTAGAAGGCCAAGGTAGACGTGAGGTTAGAAGTATACGTATTTTCCGAAAAATCCAAGCGCTCGTATTCACGAAAGGAAAATTCAAAATCTTTATCCAATGTCTGGAACAAAACAGAATTGTAGCCACTGCCGTAAACAGGGCGGCTAGCCTGAATGGTCATTTCGCCCTTAAAATAGGTCTGTGACACCTCCTCGTTGATCGTAATTACAATATTGAGATCAATGCGCTCTCCTGGTTCAAAATCATCTTCCAACCAGTTTCGCGTATTCATAAACTCTGCTACCGTCGTTTCAAAGTTTTTGAACAACCTCGGGTCAACCGATTGAATCTTGGGGGTGTTAACAGTGACTTGGGTATTAAATTCCTGCGCTTTAGTAACTTGAAGCGTCAAGAGCAACAACAATGTAGCAAGAAGGGATAATTTGAACATGATAATGGATTGTAATGCGAATAAAAACAACAGCTTTTTTACAAGGGGCGCGATTCCCTGTTTATAAAGAAAACGAAAAAAATGCGCCAAACGTACAGTAAGCCCCAAATTTTAACAGCCCCTTAGCAGGAGTAAGCCTCGAAAAGCGTACTTAAGCATTTTTGGACAGCAGTTCTACTACCTTTTCGGTAATATCTTGGGCGACGGCCTCTTTACTTTTGAGCGGGTAGCTCGTTTGGTGACCATTGGCTTCTATAATGGTCACCTTGTTGGTTGCGTGTCCAAAACCCGCGCCGTGGTCACTCAAATCGTTGAGTACAATGGCATCAAGTTTCTTGCGGTGCAGTTTGCCGATAGCATTGTCGAGGGCATTGTTGGTTTCTAGGGCAAAGCCGACGAGCAACTGATTAGGGCGCTTTTGTGCGCCTAACGTAGCGGCAATATCTACTGTTCGCTCTAGCGTGAGAATAAGCGGGCCTTCTTTCTTTTTGATTTTTTGGGTCGCGCGTTGTTGCGGCGTGTAATCGGCTACGGCTGCTGCCAAAATGGTAACGTCTGCTGTTGGAAAATGCAGCGCGGCGGCTTGGTATAGCTCCGCAGCAGAAACAAAAGGAACAACCGTAATACGAGGATGCTCTGGTGGTCGAATAGCCGTTTTGGCACTGATTAGGATAACGTCTGCCCCTGCTTTGGCCATTTGCGTGGCAATGGCGGTACCCATGCGCCCTGTGGAGTGGTTACTAAGGAACCGTACAGGATCAATCGCTTCTTGGGTCGCGCCCGAAGTAATTAAAACGCGTTTGCCAACTAGTTGTAGGGGGGCTTGCGCCTCAAAGAACGTATCTAACTGTGCTAACATCGTCTCTGGCTCTGCCATGCGGCCTTTGCCCACCAAGCCACTGGCTAGTTCGCCCTCTTCTACAGGCAATAAGTGGTTGCCAAAACTTTGCAAGCGCGACACATTGTGCTGTGTAGCAGGATGTGCCCACATGTCCAAATCCATAGCAGGAGCGATAAACACAGGGCAACGACTCGACAAATACACGGCCAACAACAAATTATCACAGAGACCATTGGCCATTTTCGCCAAGGTATTGGCAGTAGCAGGGGCGACTAATAAGGCATCTGCCCATAAACCCAGCTCCACGTGGTTGTTCCAACCTTCGCCCGAATGCACATCACTCCACACGTCATTTTTGGAGAGGGTAGAGAGCGTGAGTGCGGTGATAAAGTCTTGCGCAGCAGGTGTCATTACAATCTTAACCTCCGCCTTAGCTTTGACCAATAAGCGGACAAAAGAAGCCATTTTATAAGCGGCAATACTGCCAGAGATCGCCACTAGTATTTTTTTTCCAGAGAGAGACATACATGCTAATTCATAAATAAAAAATCCTGACAACTAAAAAGTTAATTGTCAGGAAGTTGCTTGTTATAGTTAAGACACGACTTTCATCGTGTTATTCTTCTGTTTCCTCTGTTTCCTCTGTTTCTTTGAAACGGTAGTATACTTTGCCATCAAAAAACTCGTGCAAAGCAATAATACTTGGGTTGGGTAAGCGCTCATAGAACTTAGAGATTTCAATCTGCTCTTTGTTCTCATGGATTTCTTCTAAGGTATCCGTAGTCGAAGCAAATTCATCCAACTTAGCGTGTAATTCTCTTTTGAGATCGATTCCAATTTGGTTGGCACGGCGAGCAATGATATTGAGGGATTGGTAAATATTACCACCACCCAAAGCAGAAATTTCATCCAAGTTGCGTGCAACGATATAAGGATTAATTCCTTGAGCTTTCTGCTTGATTTCGTTATTTCTATTAATGTTCATTACGAATCCGTTTTATTTTGTTAATGGCAGCTGTTTTAATCGTGCCTATTTCTTGTGTATATTTGCTTTTCTCGTGACGTAAGTTAAATTCATCAATAGCCGCTAGTGTCTCTCCGTAGCGTTCTACTTGTTTAGCTAAGACGGATTGTTGGGCATATTTAGCGTCACATTTAACAATCATATAGCGAATGTATTCGCTTTCCTTGGTATCGGGAAAGTCGATTAATAAGCTCTTGAACGAATGCAAGGCTGCTTGGTAGCGTTTGCGTTGGTAGTATCCTTTGGCACTTTCCAAGGCTTTTTTCTCCAATTTGGCGCGTAAATTATCAATGCGCTCATTGCAAGCCGCTACTTTCTCACTTTGAGGATAGGTATTGGCAAAAATTTGTAAGCCTTCAATCGCACTCCTGGTGTCTTCTTGCGTCAAGCGATAACTAGGAGAGAGCCGATAAAAAGCGTCTGCACTCATAAACAACGCCTCTTCGGCATACTTTCCGTTGGGATAAGTAGTCGAAAACTGCTTGAAATAATAAGAGGCAAACGTAAAATTCTCTAAGTGATAATGCGTGTAAGCGTAATAAAAATACACTTTTTCCGCTTTATCTGTCAAGCGTACTTCTCCAATTAAGTCTTCGAACAAGTATTGTGCTTTGAGGTAGTCCCCTGCTTCATAAAATTCAAAAGCCTTCGTCAATTTCAAGTCTGTATCGTTAGAAAGACGCAGTTTCTCGAATTGATTTTGGCAACTAGAGATTAGTAACACAAGGCTTAAGAAAAAGCCGCAAATAATTCCTTTCTGTTTTAGCATAGCTGCAAAGGTACGTTTTTATAGAAACATTTAATAGTAACAGCGCTTAAATTTACGAAAAAGAAAGTGCTAGCTCCTAGGAGGTCTTTCCAATTACCATTTGAACAGCGCCGTCAAGAGAAACGAAGTACAAAAGTAATAGGTTGGGTACGGACAACGATTACGCCAAAAACCATGCTGACCAGAGGGACGGCATGGTCTTCGGCGCTTCTGTGAGAGGCCACTGTAGTGTGTTGAATAGCGATGCCCTGAAAGCAAGCAGGATAAGTGGTGTGTATGTTTTAACCGATCAGGTGGAAATAATTTCTTTC
The DNA here is from genome assembly GCA_963837355.1 of uncultured Saprospiraceae bacterium. Taxonomy (GTDB): domain Bacteria; phylum Bacteroidota; class Bacteroidia; order Chitinophagales; family Saprospiraceae; genus Aureispira. The sequence continues at coordinate 1,244,859 of CAWIMY010000007.1, forward strand.
TTTAGCTGGTATTCCTCCCGATCTATCTCGCCTCTAGCAAACCGTTTTTTTAACACGTCGAGTGGGGTTTCCTTCTTTGAGCGTTGCCCAGGAATATTATAGGGGGTAACAAAAATCCAAACCAGCATGAATGTCCATAATACCCACCACAGCAAGTGCATGCCTATAAATTGATAACTTCCATCATTCATCATAGTCTTATTCTTTTAAGTGTGAACGTAAAAACCAAGCCATTTTTTCATGAATTTCCATAATCCCTGTGATAAAATCACTACTGCCAAGGTCTTTGGAGACATCAGCGAAAGGACGAATATTTTTACGGAGTCCGATGATAATAGATTCGTGGTCAGCAAGTAATTCCTTGATAAATCCTGCACTATCATTTTTGCTGCGGGTCATTTCCGTTAGATGGGTGAGCTCCAAAAATGATTTTAAGGTGGCAGGCGCGTAGTGCCCCAAAGAACGGATGCGTTCTGCGATGTTGTCTATTATTTCGTCCAACTGTTGTAATTGTCCTTCGAAAAATTTATGCTTTTCATAAAAATCTGCTCCCTCTACATTCCAATGGGCATTTTTTGTTTTTATATAGAGCACATTTTCATCGGCTAAAATTTTTGCCAAGGCATTCGCTACTACTTGTAGATTTGTTCCTTTAATTCCTATTTGTGGCTTCATATGTAATATATTATGTAATATTTTCTAGAAAAAGTCTCTAACAGCTGATTTAACGAATCCAAGTAGTCTTCTAACTCTTTGTTGTTGACGCCTACCCGTGCAGTAAAAGGAAGACAGGCTGGCATTTCGTTTAGATACTTGGTTAGCTCTGGGTAGCTTTCTTGAATTTTTATTGTAGTTAGAACAATTTTTCTGTTAAGCTCCTGTTGAGATTCCATAGTCTAAGAATTTTAGAAAATCACAGGCAACTTTTTGTAAAAAATTGCCTGTGATAAAATTTTATAGCTTATCCATTGATCGCATGATGTCGAACATCTTCTTTTTGCGCTCTTGTGGCAAGGCTAACATGCCCTTGTGCGGTAATGGTACTTCTTGCTGCCTTTTTGTGGTTGCCCTCTTTGTGGTGTTTGGCTGCTCGAAGGTGGCTTTTTGCCGCCGCTTGCAAATGTGTGGCTACTCTTTTGTGATTGTCAATTCCTTTTTGATTTTCACTGTTTGAGGGCGTTGTTTCTTTGTTTGTTGCTTTTGAATTTTTCATTAGGATGTATTTTAATCAGTTGATTTTTTAAAAAAAATAATTAGGAGTACTCGACGTGGAAAATTATTGATCGTTAGGGAAGAGAACGGTTCAACGTCCAATTGCTCTTACCATGTACCAAAGAGCGGTTCATTTTTGCAAAAGCTAGTAAATCACCGCCAATTGATTATCAACGGAAGTTACGCCAGGGGCATTCCAAGCCAACCGACTCGCTTCATCCTTTTGGTACAGAGAATGCACCAATCCAGTAAGCTTCACTTTGTTGTGGTCAACTTCTACTTTTACATCCTTAGAATTGATCGACCAATTGCGACGCAAGGCACCTTCAACGGCTTTTTGTTCTACCTTATCTTTGGATTGTGATTTTACCTTTACCAAACTGGAGACACCCTTTATACCAGAAAGGTGGTCGATGGATTTTATGGCGGCAGTTTCTTGGTATTTCCAATTCACATCTCCTGTAAGTTGCACCCAGCCATTTTCTACTTTTACCTTGATTTTATCTTTGGGGACTTGCCAGTTGAATCTCCAAGCAAGTAGGATGTCTTTGGCCAGTTCCGTATCATTTTCTTTGAACGAATAGCCATAATCAATAGTGATGTCTTCTGCTACTGCCTTGACACCTTCTACTCTTCTGGCGGCAGTTTCGGCATTTAGCTTTTTGGAGTAGCTATTGACCGTACCTGATAAAGTGACTACGCCATCTTTGGCAGTTACCCCAATTTCGGCGGCGTGCATGGAGGGTTCCCAGCTGATAGCGTTCTGAACGTCTTTCTGTAACTCTGCATTACTTTTCATCGTTATCTTTTTACACAACAGATTAGTTTCTATTGCCTTACAAAGATAGAGGCTTGACGATGAAAGATGTTACATAATTAAAAGGTAGACTTGTAGGATTAGGACAGGAGGGAAAGACTAGAGTTTTTCTAAAGGGATGCGCTTCTTATTCTTTATATTCTTAAAGAAGGTAGGCGTGAGTCCAGTAACTTTTTTGAATTGATTGGACAAATGCGCCACACTGCTGTAATGCAATTTGTAGGAGATTTCCGTGAGGTTTAATTCATCGTACATGATCAATTCTTTTACTCTTTCAATTTTGTGAAGAATAATAAAATGTTCAATAGTCACCCCCTTCGTTTTAGAAAATAAACTAGACAACGTATGGTAATCTTGATTTAATTGATTGGTCAGAAACACGGAAAAATTTACAGCTGGCAACTCTTCAGAGTGGTGAACCAGCTCTATGATGATAGCAACTATTTTTTCTACTAAAATAGCTTTTTTATCTTCCATTAGTTCTAGACCGTATTCATGCAGTACCTTTTTCAAGTGCGCTCTTTGCTCCGATGTAATGGGCTTCAATAAATGCACTTCACCCAACTCCAAATGAGAGTAGAGTAGTCCCATGTTATGAAGCTCTGTTTTGACTACCTTTTTGCAGCAGTGGCAAACCATATTCTGTATGTAAAGATTCATAGTAAACTGGTTTTAATGCCTTTGAGCTATTGCTGCTCCTAGAAAAAATAAGAGAATCCCTTATTCAAAATCATCGTCATCGCCTAGTTCTAACTTCGCGCCTGCCAATTCGGCTAGGCTGTGGCTGTCTTTAGCGGCTTTGGCAATGCGCATACCTTCTTTGTACGTAAAAAAAGCGGTGCGCTCTTCTCCCAACTGTTCTTGCAATTTGCCCAAGTGGTAATAGGTGCCCACATAATTGGGGCTGTCGGCGCGCAAGCGCTCATAATAACGAAGCGCATCGGGGAGTTGGTTGAGCTTTTCGTATTCTTTGGCAATCGCAAATAGAATAAACGGCTCGTTGGGGGTGCGGGCTAAAAAGGTTTCTAATTGTTGTAGGCGTGGGCTGCTCATAGTAAGAGAAATAAGAAAGAGCGGCAAACACAATGGGAACGAAGACGTATTCCTTCGCGGCCTGCCCTCTAATGGGGGGTAATAAATGGTAGTTAAAAACGCGCCTGTTTCTTGGTCTTCCAAAACAGAGCAATTGACCTTATCCCTAACCAAATTTTTCAGGCAATGTTTAGGTCAACACGGTGCAACAACGGCGGCTGTCGCCGTTTACAAAAGCTTAATCTTGTTCAGCATCTTCGGATAGCAATAGGCAATCAATTCCTTGGTAACGCAAATTCTTATCATAACGCAATACACAAGCTCTTCCCAGCGAGGTTTCGGCATATTCATAAATAGGCGTGCCGTTTCTTAAAATAGTTTTCAAGCCTTCATTGACAATATAGACGGCGTACTGTTGCGCTTCACGTTCTATCTCCAGCGTTAACACGACTATCGTTTTTCCTGTATGTTGTAAGCTGTAGGCTAAGAGTTGGGCTTCGTTCTTGACCAAAATTTGAGTGCTCCCAATGCGCTCAGGCAACTGCTGTGCTAAGGTGGCCTCCTCGCTTTTGAGGAGTAGGAGCGGAGGCACCCATTGGAAGCTGTTTTTCATTGCTGATAAATACTGCGTCAATGCCGTGCTGGTCAATTGGGCGGAAGTGTTCGACGAAACGCTCGTCCAACTAACACTCAAACTGCTACTTAGCAGTAAAAAAATGAAGATAATTTTCATAATTAGTAGTCTTATGAACGGCTGTTGTCAAAAAAAGGAACGCCGCTAGTTAAGTTACTTTCCAGCTTTTTATTGAAAAAAGAGGGGCTTTTAGCTGGAAGAGGCGGGGCATTTGGAAAACGTAAAGGAGGAATTATTGCTAAGCAACTTTGCGGGGAGCATCGGAAGCTTAGTACTTAAGATAAAGAGAATAGTTAATATTACGTAAGATTAACCCCATTATTATTGCGATTACTGCTACTTGATAGAGAAGATTACAGCAACAACCGTTACATGGTGATATTTTTATTATTATAATAATTGGCTGGCGCAGCCTTAAAACTGCCCTCTAGCCTTGTTGAGCTACTAATTAGAGAAGCGTTAGGTTATTTTTTTCTTTAAGTGGAAAGCCAAAGTACAGGCATCCCAATCGAAGATTTTTACCCGTTTTGGGGCCACCATTCTTGATTTTATCCCGTCCATCAAGGAATCTTCTAAGGGCAATTCTGCCAACATAAAGCCCTCTATACTGGGTAGTTTCTCTTTACTGACAATAACTTTCAAGTAATTCGTCAATTCCGTTTCCTGCGCGCTGCCAATGGACAATAGGCTATAATTGGGATCAATGAGCTGCTCTATGGATGTCCGTGTAGGTAAGGGGATATTGAATCCCAAGGGAATAACGCCATAATCGGCACTGATTAAAAGATAAGCAAGGTAATAATCTTGCGAAGAGGACATATTTCTAACCGCTACTTGGTACTCCACAACTTCTTCTGCTTCATACGTCACAACGACTTGGTGGTATTCTTTTTGTGGGAATTTGTTGGCGCTGTTTAGGTCAATGGTTTTAGAGACGCCCTTTTCTGAGTACACACATTGAACGTTTTGGGCGGCCTCTGTTTTAAAGGTCAATAAAATATCGTCGATAAGAACCGCAGACTTGGGATTGGCCAATTTTATGGTGCGTTGCCACTGGCGAATATGTTCCAAGCGGGTAATCAACAGCTCCAGAAGCCGTTCATTGGTTAGGGCTTTTCGGTCAAAAGAAAGTAAGACAACCGAGCGTTTTTGCTCGTACAAGTGGTAGACTTGTGCCGCTTCCTGCCAAACAATGTTAAAACGGCAATTGTCAATAGGAGTAACGAACGCAATTTGGGCTAGATCTCGGCTTTTGACTCCTTCCTCCAAGCGAATGAGGTCTGTTGCCGCTCCCGTAAATCCAACCAATAAGGGGGCGATGGTAACTTCCAAGAGTTCGGCCCAATAGCGCTCTTGATAATCCATCGTAGGCAAAGAAAGATGAATAGGGCTGTCTTTTAAGCCGATAAATTGCACCTCACCAGTACCTATAGCCACCGTTTGGCTTTCGTCCTCAAACAAATTAAAGAAAATAGAGCGTTCTAAATCAATCGGAAAACCTAAGGCTGCTCCAAATTGCACGTTATAAAGGATGCCTTCTGATTCTTTCACCACTTTGAAGCGCTTTGGTTGTTCGGCGGAAGCCTGACCCGTTATAAAAACTCGGTTGACATCAAACTTGTGGTGCGCTTCAAATTGCGGAATTTGCTTGACGGAAAAGTCGAGGAGTTGACTGCGGACGGCTTCATAGACTTGTTCGTAGGTTTGGTTTTTTTGATGGTTGTTCAAGACCATCAACAGCGCTTGCGTAAACCAACCGCCGTGCTTATTTTCCTTGGCATACTCGGTCGCTTCGCAAGCATGAAAGCTTACATAGGAAGGGTTAGGGAGTGCCGTTATTTTTTTGTGTTGTAAGAGTTGTTTGTAATAATAGAACTTATTGGCGGCTACCGTCGTATCGTACAAGTAGTGTTCAACTTTTCTAGGAGTTTCAATGCCTTCAAATAGCCGTGTAACTTGGTTGGGATGCGAAGCAAACGTTACGGCATGGGAGGTGTCCAGCACAACAATTGTTTCGGCGTTGTTTCTTCCTATATACTGTAGGAGAACGAGCAGTTCTTTGTCGGATAGGTCGTATTTTTTGGCGGTACGGCTATCGTGGCAAACCAAGGTCTGTTCTACGTCTATGGTATCGAATTTTTCAAAGACTGGATTTTCCTTCGCCCAAGAACCATGTCCTGCAAAGAAGAAAAAAGCCACGTCATTTTCTTGGGCTTGTCCCAAGTGCTGTTCCAATTCTCGAATAATGTTCCCTCGGGTAGCGGCTTGATCCAGGAGCGAATGAACCACTATTTCAAAGGCTCTCTGATAGGTTGTTTCTAGATAACGCTGCATATTTTCCACATCAACATGCGTGTACTTTAAATTGGGAATCAAAGGGCGCGCATAGTCGTTGATACCAACTAGGAGGGCATATAATTTTCGGGTAGCCATAGTTAAAAAAGCTTAGGAAGTATGCTAGCTATAGCGCGGCGCTAAACTAGGGAAGGGTAAAAAAGAAAAAGACACGCAGGTATTAACGCGAGAAAACAATTGCTATAACTTTCGTAAGATAGGGAAAAAAATCAAAACACACTCGGTAGGGGTATTTTCAAAATCAACTGTAATCCCTGCAAGGCTTAGACTTATAATAAAGTACTTTTTTAGTACATTGTAGCCCAACTTTAAGTAGGACCGAGGGGAACAAGCGGTTTGGTGCAAGGTACTAAGGGGCTGCCCGCTTACGCGCAAAGCGCGCTACAACTAAAACAATTAAAACAACTAAACCTGATGGAGATACAAGCTATTCTAGACCTAATTGATGCGGTACAAATTTATGATGCCTTTGATGCCCTAGATGACTTGGGAATGGACAGTGACGAATACCAACAATTGGTAGAAGAATACGACAATGGCGCCAAGCCCGATTTTATCCGCCGCTTCAAGCAATTTGTTACCGACTTAAATAAACAGGAAGAAAAAGAACCTAGGCCTCCAACCACTAAGAACACGATTCGTAATAGAGGGGATAATAATACAATTATACAAGGTATTAGTAACAGTAATATCGGGCAACCCAACGCGCCCCAAAAAGCCCTGACCAAAATTCTATTCCTAGCCGCCAACCCCAAAAATACCCAATCGTTAAACCTGAATACCGAATACCGCAGTTTACAGCAAGAAATGCGACAGGGGAGCCAGCGCGATACCTTCGAATGGCTGTCGCCCATTTTTGCCGCTACATTAACCGAAATGATGCGCGGATTGAACCAACATCCCCACATCATCCACTTTTCGGGGCACGGACAAAACACAGGCTTGGTCTTGGAAGATGATAAAGGCTACGCCCAAGAGGTTTCCAATGAGATGTTGGAGCTATTGTTTGACGATTTAAAAGACACCGTCCGTATAATTGTGCTCAACTGTTGCTATTCGGCTAGACAGGCTCAATTTTTATCCCAACTCGGCTGCTACGTGATTGGCTACAATGTACCTGTAGGGGACAAAGTCGCGCAGTCTTTTGCCAAGGGCTTCTATTTAGGGTTGAGTGATGGCAAGAATTTCAAAGCGGCGCTCAATGCTGGGCGTGTCCTAGTCATGGGGGAGCAACCCAAGGACAAATTGCCCTTGGAGGTGTGGAAAGATGGGGTGTTGGTAGCGCTGTAGGCGGGGTTTTAAAATCGTAGCGCCTAGTCTTCTTCTTCTTCTTCTTCTCTCTAAATCCATTAAAAAGATAAAATCTCCTTCGGCATCCGTAACCATAAGACTAAGGTCAGGAAGTTGTTCTTTAAAGAAGAGCAACTGTTTTACATTAGCGTCGTAGTATTCGTCTTTGTGCAGAACATAAGAAAAGATCCATAGATTTTTGAGCGTACTAACGTCAGGAATTTGGCGCAGGTTCTTCGTATTGTCAATGTCCAATATTTTGAGTACTGTCAAACCTCCAATACCAGCAGGGAGTTGTTCAAAAGAGCCACTCAACGTCAGAATTCCCAAGTTTTTTAGTGCTCCAAGTCCCTCAGGAATAGTGGTTATAGCCTTGCTTTCTAAGGTTAATTGCTCTAAGTTTCTTATGGTAAAAATGCTAGTGGGGACATCTCGAAAGCTGCCCGAAAGAGATAAAAGCCTCAATTTTTTTAACGCTTTGAAATTATCGGGAACAGTTTGAAGTTGTGCATCTAACAACTTTAATACTTGGAGTTCTTTTAATTTAAAAATACTGGTAGGGAAGTCTTTAAATGGACTAGAAATGATGAGTTGTTCTAAGGCTCTCAATTGACCCACGTTATCTGGGATGGATTGAATTTGACCATTTCCTATCTCTAGGATTTTCAACTTTTTCAACTTAAATACTTCTACAGGGAATGATTCTAGGGGCGCATCTAAAAATAGCATCTCTAAGTTTTTTAGTTGGCCAATGGCACTTGGAACTTTTTTTATAGCTGTGCGCAATAACTCCAATTTGAGGAGTTGTTGGAAATTGAAAATTTCAGAAGGGACATTCTCTAACGGCGCGCCTAAGACCAAGGATTTTAACTTAACCAATCGGCTTATCTCCTTAGGAATAACTTTCAAATTAGTCTCGGAGAGGGTTAATCGTTCTAGGTCTCTTAGTTGGAAAAGCTCTTCTGGAATGCGCTTGATGGGTGCTTCTAAAGAAAATTCTCTCAATTGACGAAGTTGAGCAATCGCTGTCGGAATAGTGGACAGAGCTGTTTCTTCTAGTAGTAAACTCTCCAAGTTTTTAAGGCTAAAAATTTCTTTAGGTAGGCTTACTAGAGGAGCTGCTAACGATAGTTTTATTAATTGATCGAGCTGTCCGATAGTAGCAGGAAGGGTGGTTTGTTCCACTTGCCCAAGGGCGAGTATGCGTAGGTTTTTTAGCTCAAAAACATTATTGGGAACCTTTTTTTCGCTTAGAGAGGAAAGGTACAACTCTTTCAAATTTTGAAGCTGGGCAATGGTACTAGGAAGCTCCTTTAGATAAGTTTGTCTCAAATCTAGCCGCTCCAATTTATGGAAATTGCCAATCGAAGCAGGTAGCGATTGAAACTCCGTTCCACTGAGATCCAGCCATTTTAGATTTTTGAATGCTGCAATTTCGGGAGGAAAAACTTCTAGGGGATTTTCTCCTAAGAATAATAATTCAATTCGATCCTCGATGTTACTTTTACCCGCTATTCTTTTGAGAATCGTCGTAACTTCTTCGTTGGTTAATCCCGAAAAATCTAGCGCTAGTTTCTCTTCGTTTCTGTCAAGCATCATAAAGAGCTCTTCGTAGGTGGAGGCTACCGCTGTTTCTAAGACATCTAATCGGCGAAGCAAGGCGCTTTGGGTGTTATTTTTTAGTAAGACGGCTTGTAGAGAATCGACCTCTGCTTTGGATAGAACGGCTTGTATATTACTACCATTTTTTATAAGTGCGGGAATATCGACGAGTTGATACCGAGTACCCTCCGTATCAACTAAATATTTGATGTATTTATACTTTAGTCCATTTTTTGAGTCGTCTTTTTCCGTACTCATAATCTCCATCTCTGCATAGCCTGTTGCTGCATCAAAGGGTTCTCCTTTGTCGTATTCATACGCAATAACAGGCGCTCCATCTTTGTTGATGAAGCCGTACTTGCCATTGTGGAAAGCTAGGGCTAAGTTACCCCCATAAAAATCCATTGCCTTAATAATCTTCTCATTTTTTTCGTTGGCTTTTACGGCCTGTGTTTGTCTCAACTTAGCTAATCTCTCAGCAATCTGTGCCGCTTGTTTGCGTTGTTCTGCTACAATGACGGCTGCTCTGGAAGCATCATTGGCCTTAACAGCTTTCTTTTCGGAGATTTCAGCTGATTTTTTGGCCCGCTCGGCCTCCTCTTGTGCGCGTACTGCTACGCGCTCTGCTGCGCTTGCTGCCAAGGCGGCTTTATTGGCTTGTATGGCTTTCTGGTTCGAATAGAGCGCAAACCCCAAAATAACCGCAAAAATCAATAGAATTAGGGCCGCTATCAGTATTTTTCTTCTTCTGGCTTCTCTCTGTGCTTGCACTACTTTGGCCTGACTTTCGGCAATCAACTGCTTTTCTACAGGACTCAACGACAACCGCCCCAGAAAAGGACTAATAAACAACAACTGTTTTTCCGAAAACAGCTCGCGCGTTTCGTCTTTGAGTAGACTTTGGCTTTTGATGAGGTTACGGACTTCTAAGAGGGCAATTTCGTCGTCACTGCGTTTCTCGGCAATTCTTAAGGCGAGCGAATCGTGGGCGATTTCATACAGCTCCTCGTCTTCCAAATAGCGCAAAATACGTCTGTTCATCAAGGCTAGTACCACCTGTTCGGTCAGAGGGTCGGAGATGTCGGGCAATTGTTGGTGTAAGCCCTTTAAGCTAATGGGTTCTTTGGTACCGTCTACGGTGACAAACGGCGACAAAATTTGCCAAATCGTTTTGCGGTCGCAGCGGTGGTCGTTGGCAATTTCTACAATTTGCTCATCCAAGAAATCGCGTAGGATGTTACCAATATCACCAATTTCGGCCAATGCCGCTAGGGTCAAAGTCGCTTCTGTGGTAGGATTTTTTGATTGGTCTTTAGAAATATGGCGGTAAAACTTGTCTAGGAAAACTTGTAGGTAGGGAAGTTGGATGGTCAGGGTTTTTTCTTTGCCCCTAATTTTTTCAAACACCTGTTCAGCAATCGCGTCCGCTTCTGGTTCATGAATGTGAACAATGGATTTGCTAGAGCTCGTTACTCCCAAAACAACCGCTTTTACTTTTTCCAAGTTCATGGGATCAATACGCAGTTTTTTGCGCAATAATTCAGGCACCACTTTTTCAAATTCGTATAAAGAGCCCAAGTACTCTTCCCGAATACTAAAGATGAGTTTGACAGGCTGTTCTACCTTTAGAATCTCTTGAATGGTAGTGATAAACGCAGCCTGCTCTTCTTCGCTTCCCAAAATAAACAGCTCCTCAAATTGATCAAAAATCAAATAAATAGGCCGAAAGTGTTGGAGATAAATATTTTTTAGAAAAAGCTGGGTACTGGTCAGTGTTTTGTTGGTGGTGTTACTGTTTGGGTTACCCATAATATCCTCCAACCAATCCAACTCTTCCTTGCCTGCATGGGTCGGGTCACCTTGTCCGCCTACCGCAATCAAGGCCCTATTCAAGGACTCATTGAGGTTTTTGTTTCTTCTAATAAAAATATCTAGCCAATCGTGTTCTTCAAACTGACTAGCCAAACCACACTGAATGAGGCTTGTTTTACCCGTACCAGAGGCACCGTATAACAACAGCGTATCTGACTGATAAATCATCTGATAGAGCTGTCGAACTTCTTCATCGCGCCCAAAAAAGATGTCTTTATCTTCGGCCGTGTAAGCATCTAAAAACTTGAACGGGTATATTTTATTATCCATGAGGCTATTGTTCTACTAGAAAATGGGATGGGGGACAGGGCAGCAAAAGAGAGGTGGGGAAAGCATTAACCAAACAAATCATCAAACTGAATGCTCTCCGAAGTATCGCCTTGTGTGCTGTTCTTAAGGAGCTCTTTTTTGGCATTTTCAAACTGGTTGTAAATCAAGTCAAACTTTAGTTTGATGTGGTTGTTTTTATCCCGCATCAGCTCCTCCACACTGTTATTTTCGCTAAGAATGTTAGAAAAATCAATGTTCTCTACACTGTTGTCATCCAAAAAACGATAATTGAGGCTGGCATCAGAAATGTGCTTGGAAGAGAAAAAGCAGACCTTCGCGCCGTTCTCAAAAATTTGGGTATTGTAATCAATGACAAAAGGAGAGAGGTTGATGTTCTTTTCGTGGTTGTCTAAATTACCATGTAGAATCACCGCATCCGTTACGACAGGCATTCCTAGAATGCTTATTTTTTCGGTATTTTCATTAAATTTTTGATCCACTCCTAATTCAATGTAATTGTGTACATATTGAGGAGAGGAAGTACGTTTCTCGTCATAAGCCACGCTCTTGATCGAGAGCATTTGATAGTTAATCAAGAAGACCAAATGCGTCAACAACTGTGTCAATTGTCCCTCTAGTTCAAAACAAGTCATCAAGGAATGCTGCGACTTCTCTAGCAGCCCATACAGCTTTTGGATACGGGAACAAGTCTTCTTAAAGCGCGCGATGTTCAGCGTTTTTAGCTCCACTAAAGGCAAGGGGATTTGATGTTTATCAAAGAGTTGCAGCAGCACCTCTAGTAGTGTAGCATAAGCCGTTACATTGCGTTCAATCGAATCGTCAAAAAACAGCGTCAATTCTTTCGTTTCTATTTCATCCAAGGCATAATTCCCTGTTTTCTGCGCATCCCAAAAGGCAGAAAGCAACGTAAAATTGAGCAACTGTATGGCTTTTTGAGCAATCAAGTAGCCATTTTTGAGGTAGGTTTGCTGCTTGCGTTCCGATAAAGGTTCCTTGCCAATAGCAACAATTTTGCGCAGCTGAATGCCAATGACCCCAATAAAGGCAAAGGTGATGAGATTTTTGGCCACATCCGCAAAACGGCTATCGTTTTCCCACCCTTCCATCGACTGCACTTTAGCTAAAAATTTCTGGGCAGGCAGCAAGTCGTTCTCTGCCAGTGCTACCATGAGCTTCTTGGTCAAGAGCACATTAAAGGTCTTCTTGATGCCCAAGTCCGCTTGTCCAATTTGGCTCAAATCGTAGATTTTGTCCGCCATTTGGACTTGCTGTACATTCATTTGTTCCAGCAAGGCATGGAGGGTCGCCATCTCGTTTTGGATCTCTTGCGTAGCGCCATTAACCTCTAGGGTAATATTACTATCCGTAATGCCTTGGATAATAATATTATTGTTCCCTTGGTTGCTTATTGTATTTTCCATGAAAGTTTAGTGTGCTCGGTATAAGTTGCTGTTAGAAAGAAAGGTAAGCGTATTAATTAGAGTTGTTCGCCTTCATCCAATCTTCTAAAATGGTCATAGATTGTTTGTCCACAAAATAAATCATGTGGTGACAATCGACCCGTTCTACGGTGGGGTTAAAATAAGAAGGAACGCCCAAAATACTATCGGTCGAAACTGCAATATCGTTTTGCGTGGCTCCATACGCGACCTTGCCGACTTTAATAGAGACCCAATCCATGACTTTGGCCATGCCGCCCTCGGCTTGACTTTGGTACTTGGTCGTATCGCCCGCAATGATGTAATAGCGGACCTCTTTAGGGGTGGGATGGTTGTTTAATTCTAATAAGAACGGACTACCAATACCCATCTGTTCTAGGGTCACCGTTAGTTTTTTGGTGGCCGACAAGCCTGTGATGCCCTGTGCCAAGGAAGCGATGCCAAAGGTTTTGAAATTCAAGGCAAAGGTCATTCCTGCGGTGATCAAATCTCTGTAGGTCGCTATTTTAGAAAAGGCAGAACCCGCGTTGGGGGTACCCAACATATACAAGTTGCGCACTAATAGATTGCCCTGCAAATCAGGACTTTCAATGAAGGTTCTAGAGACTAAACCACCCATAGAATGCGCCACTAAATCTACGGTTTTTCCTGCCCCTTCTACAAGGCCCGCTTGGGTCAGTTGGTTTTTGAAGTGGGTGGCGATTTGTGGAATGGGGGTATTCAAATTCTCATAGTCATAGGTCAACACCAAATCGTAATAGTTGGTGGCAAATTCCATATTGGTTGCCATTGCGCCCGTATCGCCAATAATGCCGTGCAGGACAACCAAAATTTTGTCTGCTTGGGCTACTTTTTCGGCGATGCCCTCACTTTCTTGGCGGCCTCCCTGTTCGTAATTGACCCAGCGAAGGTTATAGTTTTCTTTAGAAAAGAACAGTTTACCAAAGCACATTTTTAGCGCTTTGCCCAAGCTGCGTGTTCCTTTGTTGGAGTTGGTGGGCAACTCGGTGATCTCGTACAAGTTATTGCCTTGGGCATCTTTTCCTGTATTGGTGCCAAGAGGCAAAATCAACGTTTCTTCTTTATAAGAACCATCCTCTTGTTGCGTCAGCACGGTTTCCACGGTAAAGGGAAAGACGAGCGCGCCTTCTATTTCAGGCACCGATATTTTGAGCGGGTTGTCTGCCAAGGTATTGTCCGACTCAATATTCGTTAATTCTAACACCGTTTCTCCACTGCCACGTGTTCCGCCATCCATGAAAAATAGATCAAAGTTAGGCACTTTGTCGGGAATGGTTTCGAAGAGTTGATTGGCCGAGCGGGTATTTCTAGTAGGACTGTTCAAGAGCATATTGGCTTTAAAGGCTTCGTGTCCGTGAATGTAGATGCCGCGCGGGTCAATTTCGATGCCTTTGGTACCCACCGTTTGGCGTTCGCGTTTTAGGTGGAAGGCAAGTGTTTTGGTACACCAATCGTTGATGCTTGTTTTTGCTCCGAAATTGCGATCTCCGACCGACTCAAAATACTGCAATTGCTCTTCCATTGCCAAGGAGGGCAACTCCAAGCTATCTATGGTGTTAATGGGTTGTTTAGAGACAAAAATCTTGAGATAATTCGTAATGTTGGTATCATTTTTTCTAAAAATAGACAAGTTGCCATACTGCTTATCTACTGCTTCTTCCAGCTCTTGTCCTGGCTCTAAGATAATGTTAGAGCGCAAGGGAATTACACCGTGGTCGGCGGTAATAAGTGCCAAGGCGAGGTAGTATTTCTCTCGACCAACATTGCGAATGCTGATGGAATAACTGATGGCGTGTTCGTCTTCTGTATAATCCAAGACCAATTGGTGGTAATCCATCGTCGGCGCTTGGTTGGCCTCTTCCAAGGAATACTCGGTGATGCCCCGCCCTTCTCGAACCAATGCCGTCACCCGATGGGCATCTGATGGGCTATCGGTTGTAAATTGTACCACAATATCTTCTTTGCGGATTCTCGATTTAGAATTGTCTAATTCTACCGTGTATTTCCACTGGCTCAAATGCTCCAACGCCTCCAAGACGAGCCCTACTTTGAAATCATCGCGCAGGCCGTCTTTTCCTACTTCTAAAATAAATACAGGACGATTAAACGGCACCAGTTCGTATTGTTGGAGGGCAGCGTTCCATTGCTCCTGTTGTTGGCGTTCTGATAGGCGATAACAGGCATCTTTATCATCCCAAGCAAAGATGAAGGGACAAACCGAGTCATTGCTTACAAAAATAACCTGTTGTAAATCCTTCTTTTTCAACGCTTCGTTGAGCAGGACTAAGTCTTCGGAAGCCCCTTCAAAACAAACGCGTAAAGGCGCTACGGCAAAATCTAAGAGCTCGCCCCAATACACCTCTTCTCGCGTGGGCTGCTGGAACGAAATTTTCAATTCACTGTCCACCAATCCAATAGAATCAACGCGCCCTACGCCCAGCACCTCTTCGGAATCTTTGGTGGCGTAGACGTTAAAGTTGATCGCGCGCCCAATATCTAATGGAAAACCTGTTTGTGCTCCAAAATCTATCCGAAAAGAGTTGGTTCGAGCCGATTTTCCAATTCTAAACCGTGTCGCTTTGCTGACACTTTTTTCTCCTGTCAGAAAGACGCGGTTGGCGTTAAACAAGCCATAAGCTTCCAATTGTGGGGTTTGCTTTTCTTGCTTTTGAGAAATGGCAGAAAGCACTTGGCTGTACACTTGAAAATAAGAAAGCCTTGGTTGTTCTCTCAAAACTTGCAACACGGATTGAGTAAACCAGCCCCCGTCTTTGGTCTCTCTCGCCAGCTCTCGTTCGCTACAAGCGGATAGTAAAATGTGTCTTGAAAGGGGAATTTCGGGCAGACTATTCCCATTTTGGACATAGGCTTGGGCGTAGTAATTTTTGTGTTCGGGCAGCGTCGAATCATAGAGGTAATCCGACAACGCTCTTGTTTGCTTGGAGCCGCCTGTCAAGCGTGTAGTCGCTTCTGAGAAGCGCGTTACCGAGCCCGAATGGCAACTGTCCACCAACAACACCACTTCGGCATTATTGCGCGCCACATAGTGCAACAGCACGGCCATTTCTTTATCGGCCAAATCAAACTGACCCGCTACACGGCTGTCATGTGCTACTAAGCCTTCTTCGCGCTCATCAGGATCAAACTTATAAAATGCCTCATTGGTATGGCCCCAAGAGCCGTGGCCAGAATAATAAAACAGGACAACATCTCCTTCTTGGGCACGTCCTAAATGTTGTTCAAAGCCCTCCACAATGGCTGCTCGGGTAGCTTTGCTATCTTGGAGCACTTCTATTTTCTTTTCAAAATCCTCATAATTAGAGGAAATAAATTGCCGTACATCTTCTAGATCTTTTTGCGTCCCGCTCAAGTTAGCAATGTCAGGACTGAGGTATTCGTTGATGCCAACCAATAGGGCATAGATGTTTCTTTTTGTGGTCATGGTGTTGTTCATTGTGTTCAAATAGTGAAAGGTTGCTAGGGTGGTAGCAGTGTGCGTAAGGGAATGGGCGTAGAACAAGGGGCTGCCCGAAAGGGAATCGCGCAATTAAGATAGGAATTTTAATTAAATTGCCTAAGATTCACTCCTTGATTTGTCCCTACCGCACCTCTAAAAAAAATCAAGTAGTATGGTAATCACCCCCAAGGCGTTGGCCATTCTTCGCCAAGGGCGAAGCAATAGCCAAGGTTTTCTACATGCTCTAAATTCAGGAAGCAGAAGTTGCGCCAAGCGAAAATGTAACAGATAAACTACCCTTTGGCGTTTATAAAGAGGCTATCTCGGGCAGTAATGTTATTCATAGCGTACAGGGTTGATGACGTAAACAGTACAGTTGGGCAGCTGTTGCCGCAATTGCTCTACTTGAGCATAGAATGCTTCGCTCTCTTCAGGCTCATAAAACGTACCTACGAATAGTGCTTGTAGCTGTTGCAATTGCTCCAAGCCTTCGGGAAGCATTTTCAAGTCAGGATTAGCTATACGGAACGAAGAGAGGTTGGCTAGTGTAGACACCACAGTGGGTACACGTTTGAATCCGCCCTGCAAACGCAATTCCCTCAGCTGCGTCAACTGTGTCAATTCAGCAGGCAGCGTCTCCAAATTAGGGCTAGTAAGCGCTAAGAGAGAGAGGTTGTTTAAAGTGGAAACACTAGTAGGAAGAATAGGAAAGATGCCTACCAAGCGCAACTCTTGTAACTGCTGTAACCGCTCTAAGCGGTCAGGAACAGCTGTTAAATTAGGACTAGACAAGTACAAGAGACGGAGTTTTTTTAAATCCGTTATAGCAGCAGGAACGCGCTCAAAGTTGCCCCACAAGCTCAGTTCCTGAAGCTGCTTCATCGTACCTATACCCTTAGGAATTGCTTGCAGCTTCCTACTCACCACCGTTAAAGAGGTGATGTTTTTTAACCTTGATAAGCTATTAGGAAGGCGTTCAAATGCGCCATACAAAGTAAGGCTTTTCAGATTTTTTAAGCGTTCAATATCCTTTGGAATTTCTTCTAAGTGTAGGGGCGAGGTGAGATTCAACTGCCGCAACTTAGTCAATGTCCATAGACCAGCAGGAATTGTCTGAAAGGCACCATCGTATTGTAGTTTTTCTAACTTTCTAAGATTGCCTATATCTTCGGGTAGTTTTGCTAGTTTGTTGGTGCCTTGCAAGGACAGATCGCGGAGCTGAGTAAGCGCCCCAAAATCGGGGGGTAATGCCTCTAAGTAAGGTGTCCATAAATCTAGTTCTTCTAGGTTTTGTAGCTTCACTAAGCTATTAGGAAGCTGTTCGAAGAAGCCCTCCAAAGACAAGCTGCGCAAGTTTTTTGCTTGTCCAATGGCCGAAGAAAGAGTAACCGCCCCCTCCATAGTTAAACTAAGTACTTGGAGGTGGGGAAGTTGGTAGATTTCTTCTGGAATAGAAGCTGCTGTGGTAGTGATATGGAGCTCTCTCAGGTTCTTTAATTGCGCTATCTCCTTAGAAACGCTTTTGAGGGAGATCAAACGGAGGTCTAGCGTGGTAAGTTGTTGAAGAGCGCCTAGGCCGATTGGTAGTTCACGGATGTTGGTGCTGGACAGGTTCAGTTTTTCTAGTTTCGATAGCGTGAAGAGTGCAGCAGGCAAATGGGATATGGCTGTTCCACTAATATCTAATTGCTCTAGGTTATGAAAATCGGACAAATAACTAGGTAATCTACTGAGATTAGTGCCTCGGAAGGAGACCCATTCTACTTTTTTTTGAATAATCGAATCTTTTCGGAGTTGGTCTAAGGTGCGCAAAATCGTAAGACTATCCAAATCAGAGAAGTCTAACGCCAATTTGTCCTTTTCAGTTTTGAGCAGCTTCAACAGGTTGGTATTGGCATTTTCTACCTCTTCATGAATTTGTCCTACGGAGGCCAACAAACGCGCTCTATCCCTGTCTTTAGGGAGTTTGGCTTCTATCCACTGCATGTTAGCTTTGGAAAAAATGATGTTTAAGCGGCCTCCATACTTCAATTCCTCCACTACTTTTATCAGTCGATACCGATTACCACTAGTATCCAAGAGGTATTTGAGGTTGCTAGAAAACCCTTGTGGGTCATATTCCATTTGTGCAAAGCCCGTTTTGGGGTCAAATGGCTCACCTTTATCGTACTCAAAATTAATAGTCGTATTGCCTTCTTCGTCTATAAACCCATACTTTCCATTGTTGAAAGCCAAGGCATACTTTCCATCATAAAAATCCATCGCATCTAGAATCTTCTGATTCTTGTTAAACGCTTGTTGGGCTTTGTGTTTCTCTCTTTGAGAACTCAACGCAAATAGACCAATGAGTAGGAAGAAGAGCACCAACGCCCCACCAATGAGCAGGCGCGTTCTACGTTCTTTTTGCTGGCCTTGCACCACGCGTTGCCTACTTTGCTCAATGAGCTGTTGTTCTTCTTCGTCCAATTGTAGTTGCTCCAAAAAGGGCTGGATAAAAGTCAACTGGCGCTCTGAAAAAAGCTCCCTTGTTTCGTCCTTGAGTTGATTTTGACTTTTGATTAAGTTGCGGACTTCCAACAAATTGATGTCTTCGTCACTGCGGCGATCCGCGATGCGCAAGGCCAACGAATCGTGGGCGATTTCGTAGAGCTCTTCTTCTTCGAGGTAGCGCAAAATGCGGTTGTTGAGCAAGGCCGTAACGATCTGTTGGATTTGCTCCTTGGGAATGCTAGGTAATTGTTTATGTAAGGCGTTGATGCTCGTGGGGTCTTTGGTGCCGTCGATGGTGACAAAAGGCGAGAGGATTTTCCAAATGGTACTGGCCTCGTAGGGCTGATCTTGGGTAATGGCTACAATGCGCTCGTCCAAAAAATCCCGTAAAATATTACCAAGGTCACCAATTTCTGCCAGCGTGGCCAAAGTATAAGTCGCTTCCGTGGTTGGTACTTTTGAATGATCCTTAGAAATATGCCGATAGAATTTGTCTAAGAAGACCTGCAAATAGGGCAGTTGAATGGTCAACGTCTTTTCCTTTCCCCTAACTTTCTCAAAAATCTCCTCCGCAATCGCATCCGCGTCCTTTTCGTCAATGTGGACAATAGACTGCTTACAGCGCGTAGCTCCCAAGACCACTTTTTTGGCATTTTCCAAATTCATAGGATCAATGCGCAATTTCTTGCGAAAAAGCTCAGGAATCACCTTTTCAAATTCATACAAAGAACCCAAATACTCCTCTCGAATACTGAAAATCAACTTGACAGGCTGTTTGGCTTGAAGAATTTCCTGAACGGTGGCAATGAACTGCTTTTGTTCCTTTTTACTACCCAAAATAAAGAGTTCTTCAAACTGATCGAAGATTAAGTAAATCGGACGAAAATGCTTAAGGTAGATGTTTTTGAGGTAGCCTTGGGTAGTGCTCATAGGGGTTGTTAGCTCCTGTTCTTGCTCGGTATCCATGAGGCTGTCCAACCAATCCAATTCCTCCGCTTTTGACTCAACAACCTGTCCCCCCACAGCCAACAAGGCTTTCTTCAACGAGTCGTTGATGTTCTTGTGCCTTCTGACAAAGACCTCCAGCCAATCGTGTTTCTTAAATCGACTAGCCAAGCCACATTTAATAAGGCTGGTTTTTCCCGTTCCCGATGCGCCGTACAACAACAAAATATCGGATTGATAAATCATCTCGTAGAGTTGCTGCACTTCTTCCTCACGGCCAAAGAAAATTTCTTTATCCTCAGCGACATAAGAATCTAAAAACTTGAAGGGGTAAAGGCTATTTTTCATGAGGGAGTTGTTCTAAGAGGTATAGAGAGAAGGAGGGGTTTAGCTAAATAAATCATCTAGAGCAATGTCGGCAGGATTGCTCCCCGAAGTACTGTTTTTGAGAACTTGTTTCTTGGCTTCCTGAAACTGGTCAAAAATGGTATCAAATTTTAGTTTGATGTAGTTCTCCTGATTTTTCATCAACTCCTCTAACTTACTTTCGTTTTCTAGAATGTTACACCAGTCCACATTCTCAATGCTGTTGTCTTCCAAAAAGCGATAATTCAAGCTAGCGTCAGCGATGTGTTTGGAGGAGAAAAAACAAACTTTTGCCCCGCTTTCAAACATCAGGGTATTGTAATCAATAACAAAGGGAGAGAGGTTGATATGGTGGGCATAATCTTCTTTCTTATTGTAAATTAACACCGCATCCGTCACCACAGGGATGCCCAAGATATTTAATTTTTCGGTGTTTTGGTTGAATTTTTGGTCGATGCCCAGTTCAATATAACTGTGAATGTATTGAGGGGATGCGGTGCGTTTTTCGTCGTAAACCACACTCTTAATCGAGAGCATTTGATAATTAATCAAGAAGACTAAATGCGTCAATATTTGGGTCAATTGGCCTTCTATCTCAAAGCAAGTCAACAGAGAATGTTGCGAGCGTTCGAGCAAATTGTGTAAGTGCTCTATGCGCTGGCAGGTCTTCTTAAAGCGGTCTGTTTTTAAGGTTTCTAATTCTTGGATAGGCAGGGGGATTTGATGCCGTCGAAAGAGTTCTAAAAGGATGGACAACAAGTCCGTATAAGCGATCAAGTTGCGTTCAATCGAGTCGTCAAAAAACAGCGTCAGCTCTTTGGTTTCTTCTTCGTTGAGCTCAAAGTTGCTTGTTTTTTGGGTATCCCAAAAGGCAGAGATGAGTGCAAAATTGAGCAGCTGCACCGATTTTTGTGCTACTAGATAACAACTTTGTATATAGGTTTGCTGCTTTTGTTCGGAGAGTGGTTCTTTGCCAATCGCCATGATTTTGCGTAGCTGAATGCCAATCACCCCCACAAAGGCAAAGGTGATTAGGTTTTTGGCTACATCGGCAAAGCGGCTGTCATTTTCCCACCCTTCCAAGGCTTTGGTCTTGTCCAAAAATTTTTGGGCAGGAGCCAAGCCGCCTGTGGCCAGCGCCGCCATCATTTTTTTGGTCAACAAAACATTAAATGTTTTTTTGACACCTATATCTGCTTGTTCTAATTGGCGTAGATCATACAGTTGGTCGGCCATTTGGACTTGCTGGACATTCAGTTGTTCCAACAAAGCACCCAAAACCGCCATCTCATTTTGGATTTCCTGTGTCGCTCCGTTGACTTGTACCGTGATGCTACTATCGGTAATGCCTTGTATAATAACGTTGTTGTTACCTTGGTTGCTAATGTTGTTTTCCATATACGATAGAAATAGTGTTCATTGGGTTGATGGGGAAAAGGGAGCGGTCGTTACGGTTTTTTAGCGCATACCGTAGGAGTATGGTTGCCAAAATGCGTAATTGCCTTATGAAATATAGGGATAATATTTAAATTGCCTAAAATTCGCCCTACTCCTTGACAATTATTTCTTTCTAACAATACCCTTGCTTGCCAATAAGCCAACCATAAAATTGGTAGCCTAATTGGCTAGTGCTAGTTACTTTATTTTCCCTCCAATCTATTCTATTAAGATACCTAATCGCAGGCGCGTTATAATTCTAATAAAAAGGAACGTTGAAAGAAGGTACTAGCAATTTATAGCCTAGAATGCTGTTACAAGGCGAATACTCCTTATTTTACGTCAACTTAGTCTTACCAAGTTATGCGCTCTATGAATCCAACGACCAAAACTACCTGTGGCTTTTCTTACCGTTTATGGGTAATAGTTGGCCTTTGCATAAGTATAATAGCCTGTTCAACACCGAACATTACAGCGCCAAAGCAACAGGTACAGTCCACCCAATTGCCTAGTTTAGAAGCCTCTGTTATTCAGGCTCCTATCGTTTTGCCAACGGCGGAACTCAAAGCTTTGTTACAACGATACCTTCCCTCGCCCTTATTAGCAGGCACGACTCCGAGGTACAATTTTAAAGTAGCCAACAGAAAGCCCGCTGCCCGCAAGAACTGGCTCGATCGCTTAGCCAAACCTTTGCTGGAATGGGTGGATGAAAACATAGACGCTGCCGCTAAATTTAGTTATCGGTTAGAGTTAACGGAGTTGGATTTGTGGTTTGAAGAGCGCGATGTTCATATAGATTTGAAGATAGACATTCAATTAGATGCCAAATGGGAAAACGGCATCCAATGGCAAGGCAAAAAGCAGTTGTTTAACAACAACCTAGCTTGCCCGCTGCAACTGCGCATCCACTTAGATGGGGAAGTGGCGTTGAACGAAGATACGGCCTTAGAATTGACGTTGTACGAAGAGCAAGCCCAGTTCGAAATTACCAAACTTTGCTCTTCCAAAATCTTACAACAAGTGGATTGGCCCGAACTGTTGGAACCCCTTGTGCAACCTGTTTTAAGAGACTTAACAAAGACCATCAATACCACCATTGCCCAACAGGTGCAACGGTTGCTCAACAGTTCTACAGGGCAAAATTATCGCAATTTTCAACCTCTCATCGACCGTGCAGCACAGTATCTTAACGAGCCTTATGCGTTGCAAGAGGGCATTTGGCTACAGCCGAATGTCCAGCAATTGTTTGTCTCGCCCTTGCGCGGATTAGGCCGAGGAGCCAACAACCGCTTAGAACTCTCCGTAGGCGCGGTCGCCCAACCCGTCGTAGTCTTGCAAGCGCAACGCCCTGCAACGCCCAAGCTGCCGCCCTTGACGTTTGGCGTACAGCCTCCACAAGCACACAGCCAGCTCTATGTCAAGGGACAATTGCCTTTAAAGGATGCTGCTAAGCAATTGCAAACGTATTTGAAAGACTATGTCGCGCGAGAATATGCGTCCTATAATTACACCGTAGGTGCAGTCACTATTTACCCGAAAGGGGGACGCGCCATTGTCTCTATTGAATTGTGGAAAGACAACAATCCGCAAAAAATAACCACCCTTTATATAGCGGGAGTTCCTCAATTTGATGCCCAGCGCCGCGAATTCTACTTAGAAGACTTCACCTTTACGGCGGATTCTAAAAATTGGTTGCTGCATTTGGCCAAGTGGTTCCGCCAAGGCGAACTCCTAAAACGGCTCCAAGAAAATGCCCGCTTTGATGCGCGGGCAGAAATGCAAGCGCTAGAAGCGCAATTGCAGCAAATTGATATGCGGCAAGACCTAGGACGCATTCACGGTTCCCTCCATCAACTGCAAGTCATCCAAGCAGGGATAAACAACGCGCATTTTGAAGCCTATTTATTGGCCACAGGCGTGTTGCAGGCAGAGGTGTATTGGGGAGCTTGGTAGACCTGTTTTAAGGTACTTTAAGCAAGGGGAGCGGTGAGTTTTTCGAGCTGCAAAAACTCCACAAGCTCCAGCAATTGGGAGCGGTAGCTGTCGCGGTGGTTAAATCCGCAATCTTGTAAGCCCTGCACAAAAGCAGGCAAATCACCAAAGGGAACCGCGCGCAAGGGCGCATATCGTTCCAACTCAAACAAACCAGCATAAAATTGAAAGCAAGCCGTCAAATCAGAAAAATGGCGGTAGTCCGCTTTGCCGTGGTGGTAAGCGCGAATGCCAAAATGATTGTGCCGTGTTTGGGCGTAATGACTGCGCCCATAACCTGTTTCTAGACAAGCAATTGCCAAGGTAATAGCTACGGGAACACCTTGTTGGGCTTGTACCCGCACCGCGTAAGGATAAATTTTTTGAATGTATTCGCGGGCGTGTTCTGGCTCAATGACAGAGAAATCAGGGCTCGGTGGGCCAACTTCCAAAGGGCCACTAGGAAGCGCCGTGGCAGAGTCCAACGAAAAAGGTAAAGCGATGCAAAGAGCTAAATTTGTTAATAAACTTTTCATATAAAGAAGGATTGGCCAGCGCTCGAAAAAAAGCAACAGCCACCTATCGTTGTCTATAGTCTACCGCACGCCAAGAAAAACTGCCCTTTGGGAAAAGAACCAGTCCGCTTTGGGATAAGCAATCAATTAATGAAAGAGAAGACAACCAGTGCGTACGCTGGATATAAAACCAGTGCAAGCGAAGATAAGACAATTATAGTACCTGTAATGTAAACTATTGACAACTAGTAGTTTGTGTTTCTTCGCTGTTTTTTGGCTTTCGCCTAATCCTATCCTGTTTGCCCAAAGCAGCCACCGTATAATCTAAGGGTAATCGCGCCCGCCGACCGATTTATATTGGTTTTTGTAACCACAGGGGATTATGACACAAAAAAGCATTTTAATGACAAATAAGATAGGCGAAGGTACAAAATAGCAACCGTTTTGGCTTTTTCGGCCAACGGGCTGCACTATATGACCCTAGGACAAAATTAGGGGCTTTTTCTGCTAAAAATGTATTGGTTCTTTGGCCTATTTTTTGTATCTTTGTTGCTATGGAAAACAACAAAATAAACGAAGCGGAAACAGCAAATTACGATGCCAGTAACATCACGGCGTTAGAAGGCTTAGAAGCTGTACGATTGCGCCCAGGGATGTATATTGGGAGCACCGATGAAAAGGGATTGCACCACCTTGTTTATGAGGTGTTGGACAACTCTATTGATGAACATTTGGCAGGCTACTGTAGTCACATTGAGTTGACCATTAAAGAGGACAATTCTATCGCCGTTACTGACAACGGACGGGGTATTCCAACAGGAATGCACGAGAAGTTGCAAAAGTCGGCTTTGGAAGTTGTTATGACCGTCTTGCATGCAGGAGGGAAATTCGACAAACAAACCTATCAAGTATCAGGAGGTCTACACGGGGTAGGGGTTTCTTGTGTGAACGCTTTGTCGATCATGCTAGAAGCAGAAGTACACCGCGATGGCAATATCTCTACTCAACGTTACTCCAAGGGTATTCCCACGACCGAAGTAAAGGTCATTGGAAAAACCGATAAGACAGGAACAACGATCCGATTCAAACCCGATCCAAGTATTTTGACAGAGTTGGTTTACAGCTATGAAACCTTGGCCAAGCGCTTGCGCGAATTGTCCTACCTAAACAAAGGGCTGCATTTGAGCTTGACGGATGAGCGGGAATTAGACCAAGACGGAAAACCCGTTTCTGAAGCGTTCTTTTCAGAAGGGGGCTTGTTGGAATTTGTACAACACATTGATAAGAACGGTGGCCGCGAGACCTTGATGCCTAAACCCGTTCACGTTATTGGAGAGCAAGAAAGTGTCATTGTAGAGGTTGGGTTTCAGTACAACAAATCATACCGCGAGACCTTGCGTTCTTATGTAAATAACATTAATACGGTAGAAGGGGGAACCCACGTCAACGGTTTCCGTCGTGCTATCGCTCACGTGCTCAAAAAGTACGGAGAGACCAACGACCTATTTACCCGCGCCAAAGTCAAAGTGTCTAGCGAAGATTTTCGCGAAGGCTTGACAGCTGTCGTATCCGTAAAAGTGCCTGACCCACAATTTAAGGGACAAACCAAAGGAGAACTGGGTAACTCTGAAGTAACCTCTATTGTTTCTGCCTGTGTGCGCAACGCGCTAGAGATATACTTAGAAGAACACCCCAATACGGCAAAAATGTTGATGGAAAAAGTCATCATTGCCGCCAAAGCCCGTAGCGCCGCTAGCAAAGCTCGCGAAATGGTACAGCGCAAAAATGTCTTGACAGGTTCTGGTTTGCCAGGAAAATTGGCCGACTGTTCTTCTAAAGATCCTGAGCGCTCTGAAATCTACTTGGTAGAGGGAGATTCGGCTGGTGGAACTGCCAAACAAGGCCGTGACCGTGAATTTCAAGCGATTTTGCCCTTGCGGGGTAAGATTTTGAATGTAGAAAAAGCCTTGGAATACCGCATTTATGAAAATGAGGAGATCAAGAACATGTTTACTGCGCTAGGGGTACGCATTGAAGAAAAAGAAGGTGAACGCGTTCTGAATATTGAAAAGCTACGCTATCACAAAATCATCATCATGTGTGATGCCGATGTCGATGGAAGCCACATTGTTACCTTGATTCTGACGTTCTTCTTCCGCTATATG
Source organism: uncultured Saprospiraceae bacterium (assembly GCA_963837355.1). Taxonomy (GTDB): domain Bacteria; phylum Bacteroidota; class Bacteroidia; order Chitinophagales; family Saprospiraceae; genus Aureispira. The sequence continues at coordinate 1,270,770 of CAWIMY010000007.1, forward strand.
CGTCCATTGATTGAGAACGGCTATATTTACATTGCTGCACCACCATTGTACCAAGTGAGAAAAGGTAAACGCGCAATCTACTGCTGGAATGATGATGACCGCGACCAAGCGGTAATTGCTTTAGGCGGTGATAGTGGTTCTATCAGCATTCAGCGCTATAAGGGTTTAGGAGAGATGAACGCAGAACAATTGTGGGAAACGACAATGGATCCCGGTTCTCGTACTTTGCGTCGCGCCACGATTGAAGATTTTGAATCGGCAGATGCTGTTTTTTCTATGTTGATGGGAGATGAAGTGCCTCCCCGTCGTGCCTTCATCGAAGCCAATGCTAAATACGCCAACTTGAACATCTAAGTAGGTTTTCAAACAAGGCTACTAACTTATACACTGCCCTTTTCTATGTAGAGAAGGGCAGTTTTTTTAGGTCGTTTACGATGCTAACCAAGCCAGTGCTGTTTCGATTACTGCTCCTGACAACAAGTTATCTAGATCTATTGGTTCTGGTACAACAACATCTACAGGCACGCCTTTTTTGTGTACTTCTCCGTTGATACTTCTATAATAGGCCTCTGGTGGCACCAGGATCCATCCATCACCCAGAATGTGCCACCCATTGGTTTGGCTCATGCCCGCTGTTGCTTCGCCAAAAAGTTGGGTGTTGGATTGCCCGTATAAGCTTGAAGCGATCACCTCGCCCGCACTAGCCGTGTAGCGCGAAGTTAATACCGCAATTTTATAGGCTTGGCGCTTAGAAGTGGGAAGCGGACAAGCGGTGGCTGGTTCTTCCAGCACGGTGCTTTGGCCCATGTAAAAACGATTGTCCTCAAAACGCCAATCGGAGTAAGGCGTTTGCAAGTCTTTAGAATCGCCTCCTAGTGCCCTATTATCAAATAGTGGCGCTAATCCATTCAGAGTTACATTAGAATTGCCGCCTGTGTTGCAACGAATGTCGATGATCCAACGCGCTACCCCTTGCTCTGCAAAGGCACAAATCGTTTCTTGAATATTTCGAATAGCGAGGGGTATTTCTTCGTTGTGCATCATTCCTGTCCCCAAAACCTCCAAGTAAGCCACTTGCTCTGCTTCGAAGTAATGGCTATGGATGCGGTAAGGTTTGTTGATTTTGCCTGTCATGGCGTTGAAGACAGCATTTTCTATGGCTCGCTCAGGGCTAGTTGGCGCTTTGGTGGGATTGGAGAAGCCTAGTTGATAATTGTACATCAAAAAACCGTGGTGGTCGTTCATCGCTTCGAACAGATATTCGGCGGCTTTGCCAATGCGTTGAATAGAATCGTCCTGATAAATCCCATAAATAGAATCCATAGCGGCGATGGTTACTGGCCAATTGGCGTTGTTCGCATAGACGGAACGGGCTTGTACCAATTGTACGATAGTATCCAAGATACTGCCTTTTGCCTGTTGCCAAGTAACGGGAGCGGGGAGTTTATCCGTTGATTTGGAGAGTGTTGGCATAGTGGAGCAAGCTGCGAACAACACTAGTCCAAAAAATAAATAGGTGTACTTAAGTGGGAAAAAGAAGGGAGAAGACATAAGTAAGAAGATTAGGAGAGAAAGAAATAGGAAAATACGATATTTTTCTTCATTTTTCTACTTCTAAGAGACTCTTAGGACAAAGGACTAGTGAGCAAAACAAATTTCAAAAAAGGACTGTTTCACTATTGGACAGCCAAGAGCAGTTTTTATAGTGCCTTGCAGGGTTCTTTTTTTTACATGTATACCAAAGCTATTGCCATGCGTACGAGTCGCCGATATACCTTGCTGCATACTTTTTTACAGACGAGTAAGCACATTCTTATTTTTATCGTTTGGTCTACCCTTGTTGTGGGAGTGTATGTACATTTTAACTTATACTGGCTGGCCGTGCCTTGGTTGCCACTGGCTTTGATTGGAACAGCGGTGGCGTTTTATTTAGGATTTAAGAACAATGCGGCTTATGAACGCTTGGCGGAAGCACGGAGCAGTTGGGGCTGTATTGTGAACAACAGCCGTGCGTTTTCGGTCTTTGTACGCGACTTTTTGCCCAATCAGGATTATTCTTCGGCGGTTAATATTGCCGAATCGGCTACAAAACGCCTTATTTATAGGCATATTGCTTGGCTGTATGCGCTGACGTTTCAGTTGCGCGAACCCGATGCCTTGCCACATAAGAGCCGCCGTCGCCGCAGCATCAAAGGCCGTCTAAAAGAATTGCCCAAGCCCGAGCGCTACGATCTGCTCCAGCAGTACATCAGTGCAGAAGAGTATGGCTTTATCAGTCTCAAACAAAATCGGGCAGTGCATTTGTTATCCCTACAATCCAAAGAGCTCAAACAATTATTAGCGGACGGGCAACTCAGCCAAGCAACGTACTTAGAGTTGTTGCAATTAATCGAGGAGTTTTATCGGTTGCAAGGGGAGTCAGAGCGCATCAAAGGGTTTCCTTTTCCTCGACAGTATGCCTCTATTAATGTCTTTTTTGTAGGCTTGTTTATTGTCTTATTGCCCTTGGGTATGGTCAGTGAATTTGCCAAAATGGGCAACGAGTTTATTTGGTTAACCGTGCCTTTTACGGTAATTATTTCTTGGGTCTTCCATACGATGGAAATGATTGGGGATTTTAGTGAGAATCCGTTTGAGGGGCTGTACGATGATGTGCCCATTACTTCCCTGTCGCGCCAAGTAGAAATTGACATGCGTGAAATATTGGACGAAACAGACCTACCCCCCAACATCAAACCGATGACAGAATTTAAAATTCTGTTTTAATAGTCATAACAACCAAAAATAACTTTCCGTGTTTTAGAAAAAGGAAGCACCAGGAGTAATCGCCCTGTGCCCATTACCTTTTTATCAACTATCGAATAATTTTTCTTACAAATGTCTATACCTAAAGTTGTTGGCTATGCCTTGCATCAAGTAAGTTATGTCTCCACCAAACGCGCAGGCGATCTGGCTCTACACCTCTTTGGCCGCCCAATGGCAGGCCGCCCCTTACCCGAAGAACAACGGTTTTTAGAGACCGCCGAAGAGCAGTACCAAGTGCCTTTTGAAAACGGACAAGTAACTGTCTATGAATGGAATGCTCAACAGCCCGAAAGTGTCTTGCTTTTGCATGGCTGGGAGTCTAATGCTGCACGCTGGGAAACGTTGATTGGGAAGTTGGTCGCCGTAGGCAAGCGCGTACTGGCTGTTGATGCCCCCGCACATGGTGCTTCTTCAGGAAAGCTGTTTAATATGTTGCAATACAGTCGTGTTCTAGCGATTTTAGTAGACACCTTTCAGCCCAATGCAGTGGTTGGGCATTCTATTGGTGGCGGGGCTACGGCTTTGTATCTCAATGACCACCCCCATACACCCGTGCAACGAGCAATCATCATGGGGGTTCCTTCTGAATTGCGCCACATGGCGAATACCTTTGCTCGGGTGTTGGGCTTATCGCAACGAATGCGTCAAACGATGGAACAACAATTTCAAAGACAGTATGAGTTGACGTTTGAAGACGTGTCTATTGCCAAGTATTGTGAACAGATCAACTTGCCAACATTGGTAATACACGATGAGCAAGACAGCGTTGCACCTGTGGCGGATGCTTATCGTTACCAACAACATCTAGCTCAAGGGGAATTGCTACTCACCACAGGATTGGGGCATTCTTTACAAGGAACAAAGGTCTACGAAGGCATTGTCAATTTCTTACAATAGCACTTAGTACGACCAGCACAAAAGGCGACTTTTTTTGTTGCCGTGCTCCATGGAGAGGACTTCTGAATAGGGAACTTGAGCGACTTTTAAAGCGCGTTGCAGCGGTTTTAAGTGTTTTTCTTGAGAGACTAACGTGGTAAACCAACTGATTTGCTGTTGGTAGAATTGACTTTCCTGAATCATGGTTTGAATAAAAGCAATTTCGCCTCCTTTACAATACAACTCGTGTGCTTGTCCACCAAAATTAGGGCTCGGCTGCTCGGGGTGGAGCTGCTGCCACTTGCGTTTTTGCTGGGCTAAGGCTTCTTTAGCAGAACCAAAAAAAGGAGGGTTGCATAGACAGGCGGCAAATTTGTCGGAAGGCGTGACCACTCCCTTGAAAATGTGTTGTGGGTTTTGCTGCCAACGCAGGGTTACCAATTGGCGCAAGCGCTTATTTTCTACTAATAATTTATGCGCCCACTGAATCGACGTTTTTTGTACATCTGTTCCTACAAATGACCAGCGATAAGCAGCTGTTCCCAAAATGGGATAAATACAACTCGCTCCTGTTCCAATATCCAAAATACTAGTTTTCGCTCCTTGTGGAGGTTTCTCAGAACCATTACTTATCAAATCTGCTAAATGGTGTAAATAATCGGCACGGCTGGGCACGGGTGGACAAAGCGCTCCTTCGGGGAGTTCCCAATACGGCGTTTGATATTGGCTGGCTAACAAGGCTTTATTCAAATAAAAAACAGCGTCCGCTTGTCCAAAATCTACACTCAGGCCACCCTCTTTTTTAGTCCGTATAAAAGGCTTTAAAGCAGGACAAATTTCTACCAAGTGTGTTAAGTCATAACGGCCTTGATGTTGGTTGCGCGGATGAAACGGCATAGGTGATTTTTTTATTAAAAATAAACTACAGGACTTTCTTGAGCAATTTTATAAGCTGATCGACTTCTTTTAACGTATTGTAATGCACCATACTAATGCGGATAACCCCCCCTTGCGCGGTCAAACCCAAGCGTTCGATAATGGTTCTAGCATAAAAATCGCCAGTTTTGATGCCCATGTTTTGTGCGGCAATGGGCGCGGCCAATTCTGCGCTGTTTTTTCCTTCTACTACAAAAGAAATGGTCGAAACGCGTTTTTGGGGATCGGCCGTGGAGACTCCAATAATGCGCACGTTGGGGCGCTGATTTAAGAAGTCCAAAAGTCGTTCGGTCAAGCGGGCTTCATGTGCTGTGAACAAGTCGTAAGCATATTGCCATTGTTCGCGTAGAGGAGTGGCAGGCACCAACCCGTGTTCCTGAGCAATGTGTTGTAAGTAATCTACAATGCCTGTTAGACTACAGGTCAATTCATAATTGGGGCCGCCCAATTGAAATTTATACGGCAAATCATCGGCAGCAATAAAGGTGTGGTTGGGACTGGGTAAGCGCCGCAAATGCTCTTCTTTTCCATACAAAACCCCGACGTGTGGCCCAAAAATCTTGTACAAACTACAGACATAAAAATCCACTCCCCAAGCTTGTACATCGGGCAAGCGATGTGGCCCATACGCCACACCATCCACAAAAGACAAAATATCGCGCTGGCGCAAAAACGCTGCAATTTCCTGCACCGAATGAATGGAGCCCAAGATATTGGAGACATGACAAAAGGCCACCAACTTGGTTTTTTCAGTGAGCAGCGGAGTCAAATCCTTTAATTCTAAGCAGTAGGTAGTTGTATCAAATGGCCAAGTTTTAATAACAATGCCCTGTTCTTGCAAACGAAGCCAAGGCGAGCGGTTGGCTTCGTGGTCGGCATCGGTAATAATAATTTCGTCGCCCGCTTGAAGGGTAGCCATAATGGCGTTGGCAAATAAATGAGTTAGGGCAGAGGAGGAGGGGCCAACAATGGCTTCGTGTGGCTGGGCGGCATGGAGCCAATGCCCAATACTGGCAGTTCCTGCATTGACGCGCGCCCGTGCGATGCCCGAAAGAGCATACGCCCCTCCCAATTGTACATTGGAATGTTGGTAATAAGCTACAATACGGCTAATGACACCTCCCAAGATTTGAGAGCCGCCCGCATTATCAAAAAATACCGTCTCCGAGTCCAAGGCGGGAAAAGCAGCGCGCACATAATCCAATTTCAGGTTCATAATTCTATCGTTTAGTAACAAGTACTTCGTCTAATCAATTTTATAATAACCACATTTCAAGTAAGCCCCTTCAGGAAAACCAATTGGATGATCGACATCGTGGTAGGTTTTTTCTTGTAAGCTAATACGGCGGCCACTTTGTTGTAAAGGGCGTTCTACGGTTTCAAAAAATAGGTCGGCGGCAATGCGCGCGGTGCAAGAAGCCAATACTAGCAATCCCCCTGGTGCGACCAAGCGTACCCCCAAAGCGGCCAAGCGTTGGTAACTGTGCAGCGCGCCTGTCACTTCACTTTCCTTTTTGGCAAACGAGGGCGGATCAATGACCACAATGTCGTAGTGCTGTTTTTGTTGTACCATTTTCTCCAACCCTTTGAAGGCATCGACGGCCAAAACACGGTGTTCCCCCTCGTGGGGATTGAGGGCGGCATTGGCTTGTGCCATTTCTAAGGCTTGCACGCTGATGTCTACACTGCTCACTGCTGTCGCTCCTTGCGCTAACGCATGAACGGAAAATCCTCCCGCATAGGCAAATACATCCAGCAGCGTTTTGCCAGCGGCCAGCTGTCCCACCTTCAGGCGGTTGTGGCGATGGTCTAGAAAATAGCCTGTCTTGTGGCCGTGGATCACGTTGGCCGAAAATAAAACACCATGTTCTCTGAACACCACCACTTCGTCCTCCAACGTCCCATACAGCGTTTGTCCGTTGTGATAGCCTTGTTTTTCTGCGATGGGAGCCAATAAACGGCTGAGGCGTAATACGCCTACCGTACATTGGCTTTGCGCCTGTAAAGCAGGTAAAAGTAATTCTAAGTAAGGCAGCCAAATGGCTGAATAGAGCTTGATAACCAACACGTGGGCATACACATCAGCGATTAAGCTGGGCAGGCCGTCGTTTTCGCCATACACTAAGCGGTAGCTATTGGTATCTGTCGCTAGGAGTGGAGCGCGCAGTGCTTTAGCAGTGGCGATTTTATCGGCCAACCAGTCGGCGTTGATGGTGGCCGATTGGTGGACTTGTAGCACTTTGATCCGAATGGGCGAGTGGGGATCGTACAAGCCGAGTGCTAGGAATTTATTTTTCTTATTGTCATAAATAATCGCCAAATCACCCGCTTGCCCCTCTGCACTTTGCTTAACAATCCCTCCTTCAAAAATCCACGGGTGGCCTTTCTTGACCATGCGCTGCGCGGCAGGTTTGAGTTTGATAGCAAGGCGTTGTGGTGTGGACATAGCGAGATGGCTTCGGTAGAAAATGGGTAGAAAAGGAAATAGGAAAAACAGCTAAAACCACGAATATCGGGAATCTTGTTTGGATTGCTTGTATCTTTATCCGTAGAAGTTTGTTAAAGCGTCCGCTTATTTTAATCCATAAAACTATTGGTATGAAAGGTACTTATTTGAGCTGGTTGCTGCTGTGGAGTCTGATAATGGCTTGTGATTCGGAGAACAAAGGGGAAACTGTTGCGACTACCGAAACGGTCGCTTATGAAACAACGGCCTTGTGTCAACGCTGTGATGGCAGCTGTTTTACAACAAGTAGAAGCTACGTTGGGCACCGCCAACACAGAAGAGCTAGCCGCTTTTTTATGTACTTATGCAGCTAATTGCCCCTTGGGCAACGACCAAGAGGCGGGCCGCGCTCATGCCTTACTGATCAAAAGTCTAGACCAACAGTTGCCTGCGCTGCTTAAAATTTTAGCTTCTAACGCCGACCTCAACCGCGACTATCTATTAACCTTGTTGCGGATTCCCGCCACCCAACCGCTGCCTCAGCGCAACATTTTATTACAATTAAGAAAAGCGCCTCCAACCACAGCCATTGGACGACAAGTCTTGGAAGCGCTAGAAGAAAGTGTAGAACAGGGCGATGCCGCCTTGCAAAATGTATACAACGACAAAAGCCACACGTATCAATAAGGGGCTAAATGGGCTTAAATTCGGATGCCAAATTCTAGCCGTAAGTCATCTAATGACCAATGTAAATAGTCTGCTGTTTTTTCAATAGGAAAGCGTTTGGTCATGCGCTTGGCGCGCCAAATAATCCGCAATAAGCTTGGAAAAATCTGCAACCAAGTACCCAGCAAACGCGTATGTCCGATTTCCTTTAGGGCACTTTTGTGGTCGCCGTGTTCATTGACTTGGTGCATTTGCCGCATAGTCAGTGTTGTGCCAAAAATAGTCCAAACATGTGCGCGGATTTCGCCTTTTAAATCGGTGCCACAGCCAAACAAGACATGAATAATATCGTGTTGGTCGATTGCTGTTTGCAGCGCTTGGGCAAAGGTTTCTGAGGCATCACTGCCTTGGGCTGCTTCTAGGGCGCGGAGTTCTTGTAAGCCCTCTTCTAGGGTTTGGGGGCTGTTTGGTTGGCGGTACTTGGCAGTTGTCATTGGTATATTTTTGATTAGTAAAAAGAGTGGACTGCAAAAATACCGCGCTAAAGCCTTATTTTACCATACAAAACAACGCCACTGTTCGATAACTATTTTTAGCCTATTGCTTTAGTTTTAACTGCCTATGGTACCTCCTCTTTCTGATCCCCGCGCTGTGCGCACGCGCCAAGTATTACAAAATAGCTTTGCTGCTTTACTGGCTAGCAAGACCTATAAAAACATCAGTATTCAACAAGTGTTGGATGCGGCGCAGGTGAGCCGTTCGACCTTTTACACCCACTTTTCTGGTAAGGAAGCGTTGCTGAATAGTTTGCAGGAGCAGTTGCCAATCCAACTAAAAATGGCCTTAGCCGAAGAACAACCAACGGCGTTGTTGCAGTTGCTTTTTGAACATGCAGCGCAGGCCTATATGCCTAAGAATAAGGAACTGTTGGCGCTTATGTTGCCACAATTAGAAACGTGGTTGGGGGCGTATTTTACGGCGCAAAGCCAGCGGCATTGGCGGGGGTATCAACAGCTAGACCTGTGGCAGCCTGTCGCGATTGCTGGCCTTAGCACGCTTTTGAAAACGTGGTTGGAGCAAGGTGGAAAGGATAGGGAAGTGGTTATTGAAAAAGCCGAGCGGCTCTTGGTATTTTGTTTAGCGCAAGCGCAATAAAAAACGGTTTCCGCAGAGGGTTATTAGAATAACGCCCTACGCAAACCGTGCCCTCTATCGTTGAGAGACTATTGATCAATTCTTCCTACCGTCCGCAACGTTTCGCGAATCTCGGCATAGCTTGCCTTGGAGAACTTCAAATTCTCGACGATACCGTCCGAAGAATTGGCTTCTGCAGTAGCTAATAAAGGCTGTTCGCCGCGTTGGCTAAACGCCAAAATACGCAACGGCTCATCCTCTGGCAAGCCCTCAAAAACAACGCTATTGCCTTGGCGAGAGCCCATTAAGACGGCTCTAGAATTCTTCAAAAAGATTTTGACCTCCGCCATGTAAGCAGGTTCTAACTCGACCACTAAATCGACAGGTTTAGGGATGCTCATTGCTTGGGCAGCGGCTAGCCAGCCCAGTTTGTCCACATTAAAAATATGGTATTTCAACTCTAAATGGTCGATGTGCCGAATGCCTTGTGCTTCTAGTGGCGGGTAGCCATTTTGCAACAATTGTAAGTAATCTAAATCCTCTTTATATTTCGGTTCTGCTTGGTGTACATGAAAGGCGTATTCGCAAGTGACCTCCTGTGGTTTGCCCTCCACTAAATGCGGTTTGCAAAGCGGATAACTTTGCATGGTTTTCAAAATTCTACGCTGAAATTCGTCAGAAACAGGCTCTTTAAAGGTAATGTCTTTGATCCGACCATCTTTACCAATCGTATAATTGAGGTGTAGGTAGGCATGGTCGTTTTCCCATAAATCGTCTTGATCTTGGTCAGAAATTGCCAAGTACTGTTTCTCCCATTGTTCGATCCCTTGGCCGTCTGCAAATTGCCGCTCTTTGTAGGGGCCAATTTTTAGCATATGGTTGAATAATTTGGGGCGATCAAAATCGGTAGCTTGCCAAGCTTGTGGGCTGCCGCGCCAAAGCTTCATTTCAGGGGCTTTGGCAGAGCGCTCAAAATGCAAGCGCAGTTCTTTTTGAGCGGCTAAGTGCATTTGTGTCATGCCTTGCCGCGCTTCTAAGTGAATGATGGTGCTAGCGGTTAACAGTTGATGATTGCCACTGCTGGTAGAAATGCGCTGTGCTAACGATTCGTGCGGTTGTTGGTATTCTTTTAGATACAATTCAATAGTGGTATTACTACCACGCCCTAAGAAGGCTCGCGCAGGAACATAGAGTAGCAGTCCTGTTTTTCCAAACAGGAAGGTATCTCGGCTGTTGTCTAGCGTAAATTTGATGGGCTGGACATCTAGCGGAGCGTAAGAAAAAGCACTGGCGGAGCGCTGTGTACTGGTGTCTATTGTCGGAGTAGTTGTTTCTCGACAAGAAAACACCAACAATTGTAAACATACAATGATGAAGATGTTGGTTTTCATAATAGATAGTCGTGTGAAACTGAATAGGATAGCTCCGTAGGGAAGCTCGCTAGCTATTCTGTGTGTTATAGAGAATGCTAAAACAAAGCCAAGTGTTGATTTGGTGTTGAAACTTTTTTTTAAAAAGTGTATAAAAGCGTGCTAGAAATAGAGCGTGTTTAGTGCTGGTTGCTCTTGAGCTAAAGTGGGACAAAAAAAAGCTCTTATATTATACGGGTATAGCGCGTTTTAGTTGTTCTAAAATGAAAAAAGTTGCGGGACAATACAGCGTGTTTTGAAGGTGATACGGAATATTTTTCGAAAATTGTTCGTCGGTGTGGGGGTAATCGCGGCAGGCTTTTGGGCGAAACTCGTAGATGGAACAATGGTTGTTTTCCAGTAAAAAAGGACAGGGCGTTTGTTGTAAAACGGTATCTTTATCTTCGTCTACGGTCAGGTAATCGCGTTCAAAGGCTGCGACAGAAAGGCCTAAGCGTTTGGCGATGCGTTGAGAATCGGTGCGGTTAATTAAAGGTGGGAGTCCTTTGCAACAGCCCGCACAGTCCAAGCAATCTAAGTGGGCAAAAACTTGCTCGTGTGTTTGCGCCGCTAGCCGATCTAGAGGTTTGCCTTTGTGGGCTTGCAGCTTTCGCGTAAATTTTTTGTTGGCTTTTAAATGACTGTCTTTTTTGTTGCGCCAGACCTCTAGTGCATTGTTTGGGAAGGTCATTGATAGTTATTTATAGGACAGTTAAGGAAATGAACTTTCTTTGCAGGGGGTATTTCTATACCATTCTACAAAAGAAGGGGGAAGTGTGCTTTTTTGCGTATTATTATTGCTAGAAATACTTCAACAACGCTATTGTCTTTCTAACGCTCTTCGTAGAGTAGGATAGGCTTTTTCCTTTTAAAAACTCGTACAATCGTCGTTTATGCAATGGATTGCTGTTACCATCGTAGTTTTGTTACAATTGCCTATCGGGTGGTATTTCTACCAACAAACCGAATCGGATACCCCTAGCCTTAGTACAACGAAGGATGGTACCCCTATAGTTCCCGCAGCCGATCAATTTTTCAAATATTATGATTATATCAAGGGAAAACGCTTGGCGTTGGTCGTCAATCATACCTCTATGGTTGGTTCTAAACACTTGGTAGACACCTTATTGGGTTTGGATTGTCAGGTGAAAAAAGTTTTTGCTCCCGAGCATGGATTTAGAGGGCAGGCAGATGCAGGCGAGCGGCTATCGGATAAAATTGATCCCCGCACGGGGGTGCCATTGATTTCGCTCTACGGCAAAAATAAGCGACCTAGTAAGAGCCAGTTAGAAGGGGTAGATTTGGTGATTTTTGATGTACAAGATGTCGGTACCCGTTTTTATACCTATACTTCCACTATGACGTATGTGATGGAGGCTTGCGCCGAATTTGGAGTGCCGCTGCTTATTTTAGATCGTCCCAACCCCAATGGGTATTATGTCGATGGGCCGATATTGCAGGCCGATCAAAAAAGCTTTGTGGGCTTGCATCCCGTTCCGATTGTACACGGTCTAACGGTGGCAGAATATGCGCGGATGATTAACGAAGAGGGGTGGTTGCGCGATGGGTTGTATTGTGAGTTGTACCATGTTCAATGCGCCAACTATAGCCACCGTGATTTTTATGAATTGCCACTGGCTCCTTCTCCTAATTTGCCCAATATGCGCAGTATTTATCTGTACCCTTCGCTGTGTTGGTTGGAGGGGACGACGGTGAGTGTTGGCCGAGGTACGGACAAGCAGTTTCAAGTTTACGGACAGCCCCAAGCCAACCAAGGTGCTTTTGAGTTTGTACCCCAGCCCCAAGCAGGTGCCAAGTACCCCAAGCACAAAGACAACCGTTGCCAAGGCTATGATTTGTCTGCTATAGAAGAAAAAACGCTACAACAACGCTCCCAAATTCAGTTGGAGTATCTGCTAGATTTTTATAAAAAGGCGCCTGCCAGCGTCCAAGCCAACTTTTTTAATGCCAATAACTTTTTTGATAAATTAGCGGGTACGGCGGAGTTGCAAGCGCAGATTAAAGCAGGGAAGACAGCCGCCGAAATTCGGGCGAGTTGGGCAGCAGATTTGGCCGCGTACAAGGCCTTGCGGAAGAAATATTTGTTGTATGCGGATTTTGAGTAGGACGCGCCTTTCGACTTCTCTCAACGCGCGGTGCATACGGTTTGACGGATTTTTTGATAAAACCCTTGAAAAGTTTTACATAGAAGGGCGTATTGCGCAGCGCTTTTCCATTGCAAGCTTCTTGGGTTTCGGTACAATGGGCAAGCATTTGAGCGGGTGTCATTTTTCCCCATTTTGGGCGTTGGTCGGGCTGTAGGTGTTCCAAGCGTTGGACGAACTGTTGATAATCGGAGGCATCGAAGAAGTTGCGCATAGTTAGATTTGTTGTAGGGGAGAAGAACAGGTCAGTCAGTAAAATAGTAAAATAGCCCTAATTGCAAGATTCTTTTTAGGAAAGCCTTAACATTAGTACTAGAAAGCTCTTTGAAGCATATAATTTTGAGTATTTTACGTCAGCAAGCGGTAATCTGTCCCCACCAGAATGAAGCCCTTGTACCATAATTTTTCTACTTATAGCTCTTTCATTGTTATATTTCTGTGCTGCTATCCCTACTAGGAGTAGACAGAACCAAAAGAACCAAGCGACATGATGCGTTTCACTGGCCTCTTGCTTTGTCTTTGTCTTGCTTTTGCAACACAGGCACAGCTCGCCGTACAAAAAGGATTGACGGCACAACAATTAGGTAACAACTTGGCCGGCGCCAACATTACCATTCTCAACCCCACTATTACTGGTAACAACAACCAATACGGCCTTTTCTCTTATACGGGAAACGATTTGGGCTTGTCTTCGGGCGTGATCCTATCCACAGGAGATGTAGACAGTGCCGCAGGGCCTAACTTTAGCGAGGGCACCACGACAAGCTACGGCCGTCCTGGCGATCCAGATTTGACGGCGCTAGCAGGTTTTCCAACAGAAGACGCGGTGGTGTTAGAATTTGAATTTGAAGTACAAGGAGATGAATTAGAATTCAACTTTGTGTTCCTATCCGAAGAGTATAACGACTTTGTGAACTCGGGTTTTAACGATGTCTTTGCGTTCTACATCAGTGGGCCAGGGATTGTCGGACAGGAAAACTTGGCGGTCGTACCTGGTACAACTACTCCTGTTACTATTAATAGTATCAACGCCAATTCCTTTTTTCAATTCTTTGTGAACAACGACAGTACGGTTGCTAATCAAGTGAATACTAGCTTTGATGGCTTTACAACACTTATGAAAGCACGGCGAACCAACTTGACACCTTGTGGGGTTTATCGCTTGTCCTTGCGCTTGGCCGATGGCTCGGATGACCAATTTGATTCAGGCGTTTTATTGCAAGAAAATTCCTTAGTTTCTAATAGCATTGCGGTCAATTCGGCCACGATTAGCGCTGATACGACAGCTCTAGAAGGCTGTATTCCCGCTAGTTTTACGTTTAACTTGGGCGCTACAGCGACCGCTGATTTAAACATTCCCATTCGCTTGGGAGGAACGGCGTTGAACGGGGTCGATTATGTGTTTATTGATTCACTTATTACTATTCCTAGAGGCCAAACGGCTTCTACGTTATTAATCAATGCGTTGGCAGACGGCATTACCGAAGGCCGCGAAACCATTGAATTATACTATAGTCCTTCGCCTTGTGCCCCAGAGGACACCGTTTTATTGTACATTGATGATGCTACTCCGCTGACCTTTGACGCGATTGGCAGCAATTTGAACTGTAACGGCAATGCTTCGGGATCTATTGCCATTAATATTTCAGGTGGAACCGCGCCGTACACGGTGACGTATATTGATACGGTTACAGGCGTGCAACAAAGCGTTGCGGCCACCAATTTGCCTTTGACGGGCTTATCCGCAGGCGCGTACTTGGTGCGTGTCGCCGATCAATACGGCTGCTCTGCCGATGCCGTTGTTGTCGGTGGTAGTTTTAATGCAGGCCAAACCTTTTTACCCGATGGTACAGGTGTTTCTTACACGTCTGCCATCAATATCAATGGCTTTAATACAGGACAGACGTTGTTGTCTGTCAATCAAATCAACTCGGTTTGTGCGACAATGGAACACTCTTACGCCAGTGATTTAACGATAGAGTTGGTAGCGCCCAACGGCCAAACCATACAACTTAAAAATGTAGGAGCGACAGGCACGGGGGTAAATACCTGTGACTTGGGAGAGCCGATTGCTTCGGGCCCTGTTGATAATGCCGCAGGAGCGAATTTGAACCCTGGGGTTGGCTACCAATATTGTTGGACCAATACCCCTACTTATGCTACCATGAGCGCGATGATTTCTCCTGTTGCGCCAGGCCCGCCACCCATTCATACGTTTACGACCTTGGCGGGAAATACTTATACCGATTACTATTTGCCAGCAGGCTCCTATACCCCTCGCCAAGCCTTCTTAGGCTTATTGGGAACTCCTTTGAATGGGAACTGGACTTTGCGGGTAACCGATAATTTTGCGCAAGACAACGGCTATATTTTTGATTGGTCGTTGAGTTTGCAAACTGATTTGCCCGACTCGATTGTGGTCTTGACCGAGCCCGCTGCCCCTGCAATTACGCACAGCAGTACCGCGCCTTCTTGTGGCTTAGCTGACGGCAGCATTGATTTAAATGTAGTCGGTAGTCACCCTCCGTTTACTTATATCTGGAGCAATGGAGCGACAACGGAAGATTTAACAGGAGTAGCGGCAGGCACCTATAGTGTTATCATAACGGATACCTTGGGCTGTTTGTACGATTATTCTATCAACCTGTCCAACACAGGTGCAGTAGCCGTAACGGCAGTGGTAAGCAATGAAACTTGTGCCAGCGCCGACGATGGTGCCATTGATTTGAACGTCGGTGCAGGTGTCTTTACCTTCGCGTGGTCTACAGGTGCAACAACCGAAGACCTCACGGCGCTATCGGATGGGATCTATACCGTGACCATCACGGACGGTACTTGTGTGGCGGTAGAACAATATACCGTGTTGGCTGCTCCTGCACTCATTAATACTGCTACGGTACTTAACGAAACTTGTGGCGACCAAGAAGGCGAAATTAGTTTGCAAGTGCGTGGGGCACAAGGGCCACCACTTTTCAGTGGAGTACGGGCGACACCACCGCCAATCTAACCGATTTACAGCAAGGCTTGTACATCGTTACGGTGAGCGATGCCAATGGTTGTAGCTTGGTGGATTCCTTCCGCTTAATCAACTTGGTGGGTAATTGCATCCCGAGTTGTGATTTGGATATTGTGAGCTTCTTAGCGAGCAATGAAACCTGTGGCGATGCGACAGGCGCGATTGATTTGAGTGTGTCTAGCAGCAGTGGCCCGATTACTTACGCTTGGAATACAGGCGCTACAACCCAAGATTTGACCAACATAGGAGCAGGTGCGTATACCATTACAGTCAGCGATGCCATTAGTTGTCAAGATACGTTGACGGTTTTTATTACCAACCAAACCAATGGCGTTGCTATTAGTAACTTTAGTGTGACGGATGAATTGTGTAGCAATGGTTCGGGCGCGGTAAGCTTGACAGTAGCGGGCGGCGTATTGCCTTATACTTACGTCTGGAGCAATGGTGCAACTAGTGCCAGCCTATCTAATGTGGGAGCGGGGACGTACACGGTCATCGTAACGGATGGTGCAGGGTGTAGTGTACAAGGTACGGCTACTGTTAGTAACAATACAGGCAGTTTAGTACAAACCTACGGCAATGCAGTAGACGAGGTATGTGGCGATGGACAAGGTTCTATTGACATCACCGTAACCAGTAACCAAGCTCCCTTCACCTATTTGTGGAGCAATGGCGCAACGACTCAAGATTTGATAGGCATTTCTGCAGGAACGTATACCGCAACCGTAACGGATGCCAGCAGTTGCCGTTTAGTCACTCCTGCTTATGTCGTGAACAATGCTTCGGGTAATTTTGTGATTGATAACATTGATTTGGACGATGAAGTCTGTAGCAATGGCCGAGGCGACATTACCTTAACGGTATTGGGTGGACAAGCGCCTTACACGTATGCTTGGAATACAGGCGCGACTAGTGCGGTACTGAATAATTTAAGTGCAGGAACGTATAGCGCTACGATTACCGATAACAATGGTTGTGCTTTACCAACAGGTGCCTTAACCCTAAACAACAATAGCGGTAATTTATCCTTGAATAACGTACAGGTGTTTGATGAAATTTGTAACAGCCAAACAGGTGCTATTAACTTAGCCATTAGCGGAAACGCAGGGAATTTGACTTATAGTTGGGACAATAATGCTACGGTAGCCAACCTTAACAACCTCTCTGCTGGACAATACAACGCTACCATAACGGATACCTTAGGCTGCACTGTTTATGCCAATGCGACGGTCAATAACCAATCAGGATCCTTGAGAATAGCTAACCTAGCGGTTGCTAATGAAAATTGTGGACAAAGCGACGGCAGCATTACGACCACTATCGGCGGTGCAACGGCTCCTGTCACTTACTTGTGGAGCAATGGCGCAACAACGCCTAATGTAACAGGCTTATTAGCAGGAAGCTATACCGTGACAGTAAGTGATGCGAGTGGCTGTGATGCCATCGCTACCCGTGTAGTGGGCAATACGACTACTGGCTTGACCATCGGCAACCCCGTCATTCAGGGCGAGACTTGTGGAGACGCCACAGGAAGCATTATTGTACCAATCAGTGGAGGCGGTATTCCTTATGCCTATACTTGGAACAATGGCGCGACTACTGCTGATCTTAACAACCTCTCAGCGGGTACTTATAGCCTAACGATAACAGATGGGACAGGTTGCCGTTTGGTAGCAGGTCCGTACACGGTAACCAATAATGCAGGTACCTTAGCTGCAACGGCCAATACAACCGATGAGCAATGTGGCAATGCCGCAGGAGCTATTAGTTTAACCACAACAGGTGGAACCGCGCCTTACACGTACGCTTGGAGCAACAGCGCGACTACGGCTGCCCTCACGAACCTAACGGCAGGCACCTACACGGCAACAATTAGCGACGCAAGCGGCTGCGCCTTAGTGCTCACCACTACGGTTAACAATACCACAGGAACGTTGGCAATTGCCAACGCGTCGGTAACCGATGAAACCTGTAGCAATGCTGCGGGAAGTATCGCTGTTACGGCAACAGGTGGTGCCCTGCCTTATACTTACGCTTGGAGCAATGGTGCCAGTACTGCTACCATCAACAATTTGGCAGCAATTACTTATACGTTGACCTTAACAGACAACAATGGTTGCCAAGTAATAGAGACCTATAGCGTAGGAAACAATGCGGGCAACTTACAACTTTCTACCATCAATACCACCGATGAAAATTGTGGCGACGGCACAGGAAGTATTGACGTGACCTTAACAGGTGGGTCAACGCCTTATGCGTATACTTGGAGCAATGGCGCGACGACCGAAGATGTAGCCAACCTGAATGCAGGTGTTTATTTGGCAACGGTAACCGATGCCAATGCTTGTGTCTTGCGCTATGGCGCAACGGTTCAAAACAACGCGGGCAACTTGTTGGTAACGGACAGCTTAATTGCGGGCACTTGTGGCAGCGGCAATGGCGCTATTTTCTTACAAGCGACAGGCGGCACAGGGCCGTATACTTATGCTTGGAGCAATGGCGCGGCAACGGCTAGCATTACAGGCTTGGCTGCTGGCAATTATTCCGCAGTAGTGACGGATGCCGCAGGGTGTACGGCTTATTATGTCACTAATGTACCTGATCTAGGCGGCGATTTGCGTTTGCAAAGTAGCAACAGCTTGGATGATGTTTGTGGACAAGGGTTTGGACAGATCACTGCCAATATAGCAGGAGGAAGCCAGCCTTATACTTATAACTGGACGAATACAGCAACGACGAACTGCTGTACTTATACGCTACAATTATTAGATTTTAACAACAATGGCTGGGGTGGAAATCCTGTGCCTTCGGTGGATGTGTATGTTGGTGGGGTCTTGTATGGTAATTTTACTATTCCCACAGGACAAGGCAATAGCATTCGCGAATACAACATTCCTGTTTGTACAGGAGATCGCATTGAATTAGAATACATTGCCGCTGCGCAAAATGGGAACAATGCTTACTTCTTATTTGGCAGCACAGGCGATACCTTATTTGCCGATGGTCCCAATCCGTTATCGGGTACAATTGCGTATTCGGGGATGGCAACTTGTGGCCTTTCAGGGCAAGGAACAGCTACTTTAGCCAACTTAGTGGCGGGCACTTATGTGTTGACAGTTAGTGATACGAATAACTGTAGCCTTCAAGACAGTTTTGTGATTAACAATACCAGTGGTTTGCTTAACGCAACACTCAGTACCTTGACGGATGAAACTTGTGGACAGGGTAATGGGGCTATAGACGTGACCTTAACAGGGGGGAACAATGCTAGCATCACTTGGTCAACAGGAGCAACAACGGAAGATATCAGCAACTTAAATGCGGGCACTTATACGCTTGTATTAAACGATACGGTTAGTGGTTGTACGGTAATTGAACGCTTTGTAGTGGCAAATGTAACCAATGGTTTAGCTGTGTCGGATACAACGATTACCAATGAGAACTGTGCTAATGGCGCAGGAGCCTTGGATTTGACCTTGACAGGCGGCGTCGCTCCCTACTCCTTTATTTGGAGCAATGGTAGAGGAACAGAAGATATTACAGGTCTTTCGGCCAATACTTATACCGTGACGATTGTAGATAATGCAGGCTGTCGCTTGGTAGAAAATTATACGGTTCAAAACAATGCCAACGGCTTATTGGCAAACACTACTGCCACCAATGCTTTGTGCAGCAACAGCAATGGTGCCTTGGATTTGATCGTGTTGGGGGGCACAACGCCTTATACTTTTGCTTGGAGCAATGGCGCGACAACCGAAGATTTGACCAACTTGGTAGCTGGAATTTACGACGTAACCATTACCGATGCGACGGGTTGTATTTTATTGCACCGCGATACTGTAGACAGCGACAACAGCGCGGCTAACTACAATGCTACAGTAGTCGATGCGTTTTGTGGTCCGACGGGTGTTATTTCGTTATCCGCAACAGGGGCAAGTTTACCCTTAACCTACAATTGGAGTACAGGAGATACGACTGCCAATGTCACTGGTCTAGGTGGCGGCAATTATTCGGTAACCATTACGGAGAACAATGGCTGTGTCAGCGTGCAGAGCTATATCGTTCAAGGAACAGGTATATTTGCCGTAGGGGATACTATTATTGTAGATGAATTCTGTGGCGACGGCAACGGCTCTATTGCCTTGCTCAATGTCGGTGGGCCTTTTGGCAATACGACTTACCAGTGGTCAACAGGAGGAACAAACAACAGCATTAATAACTTGAATGCAGGCACGTATACGGTGACAATTACTAGAGGCAACTTCAATGCTTGTTCTATCGTTGAAACGTATGTTGTCAATAATCAAGCTGGCTTTGTCAATATTGATACGCTGACGTTTACGGACGAAACCTGTTCTCAGAGCAATGGTACCATTGATGCTACCACATCGCCCGCAGGCTTAACGTTCTTGTGGTCGAATGGCGCGACGACAGAAGATTTGACCAATTTGGCCGCAGGTACCTATGTACTGACGGCAACGGATGCTAGCGGTTGTATAGCCGTAGATTCTGTCACCTTACTCAATGGTACTTTTGGATTTGGTATTGCCAATGTGCAAGTAAACGACGAGCAATGCAGCAATGGCAATGGGAATATTGACTTAACCATAGCAGGGGGCAGCGCACCGTATACCTTTGCTTGGTCGGATGCCTCGGTGACCGAAGACTTGAGCAACCTTAGTGCGGGTATTTATGGCGTGACGATTACCGACAACACGGGTTGTGTTGTTATACAAAGTTATACCATTCTCAATAATGCGCTCAACAACAGTGCTGTAACCGTGAACCAAGGTTGTATAGGCGCGACGGGAAGCATTGATTTGACAGTAACAGGCGGTACGGGGCCTTATGCTTATAGTTGGAACACAGGCGCTGTTAGCCAAGATTTGACGGGCTTATCCGCAGGCAATTACGCGGTCACGATTACCGATGCGGTCGGTTGTGTCGCTACTAACAGCTTTACGATAGGTACGTCGATTAGTGCCCTAACCAACAACGTGATTGTAACACCCGAAGCTTGTGGCTTGGGTAATGGAGCTATTGACAATACCCCCAGCAACGGCAATGCGCCGTACACGTTCCTATGGAATACAGGAGCGACAAGCGAGGATTTGAGCAACTTAGTAGCGGGCAATTACCGCGTTACGATTACGGATGCTTTTGGCTGTAGCCGAATGGATTCCTTTGTAGTGGGGAATAATGCAGGGAATTTAAGTTACAATTTAAACACTGTGAATGCGACCTGTGGCTTAGCCAACGGAAGTATTGGTGTACAACTGTTAGGCGGGGTGCCTCCGTTTAGCTTCTTGTGGAGTACAGGATCAACCGCGCAAGGCATTAGTGGCTTGACCGTAGGTAATTACAGCGTGACCGTAACCGATGGGGCGGGTTGTAATTCTTCGGTGACGGCTACTATTAGTGCTACTTTGGGAACCAATATCAGTTTTGTTCGCGCTGATACGACTTGGGCTTCTTGTGCTACGTGTAGCGATGGGAGTATTGATTTAGTATTAAACGGTGGGCCTTATTTCTTTCAATGGAATACGGGCGCGACAACCGAAGATTTGATTAACGTCTTACCTGGAACGTATTCGGTGACGATTTTTAATAACAGTGGTTGTTCGTTGGATACCAGCTTTACCATCGACTTCGGAACGAGTATGAGCAAGTTACCTGCTTTGGGCTGGCAACTATACCCCAATCCAACACAGGGAACGGTCATCTTAGATTTTGACCAAGCACTCAACGAAAGCTTGACCATAGAGATTTTAGATGTCTTGGGACAAGTTGTACAGGAACAAGTATACCCAGTCGGTACTATTCAGAATCAGCAACTGCTGGATTTGAGTGGTTGGCCTTCTGCTGTCTACTTTATCCGAGTAAGTACGGCCACGCGTTGGAGTACCCAGCGGATTATTTTACAAAAAGAATAAAGAAAAATTGCTTACTCATGGGGCTGTATTACGAAAGGTGATACAGCCCCATGTTGTTATAACTATAAATAATAAAAATACACAGGAGAGAAACAACAAGTGCAGTCGCTTGTTACTCCTTAACAGTGGACAAGGTTTCACTTTTTATACTTCTAAAAAAAACAGTACGATTATGATTCGATGTATTACTTTTATCCTATGGCTAGGGCTATGGATGGGATGGAGCAGCTTGCAAGCCCAGACCGTCATCACGCTAGACAGCATACAGGATGTTTCTTGTCCAACCAACAGCGACGGCGGCATTTTTATTACTGCTGTGGGCATTCCCCCCTTGAGCTACCAATGGTCAACGGGTGCCACTACGCAAGATTTAACGGGCGTGCTTTCAGGTGCGTACCGTGTTACCATTACGGATGGCAATAACGCCAATGTCGTTTCTACGCTTTATACGGTAGTAGCGCCTGCGGTACTCAATGTTAATACAGATACTATTATCAATATTCTGTGTGCAGGCGATAGCACGGGCGCGGTGGATGTTTCGGTATTGGGTGGCACGGCTCCGTACACCTATTTATGGCAAGATGGCAGCACCAACGAAGACATTACTGGCTTAGGGGCAGGCCGGTGGGCTTAACCGTTACAGATGCCAATGGCTGTATCTCGTCGCCCAAATCCATTGTTATTCTAGAACCTGCGCCCATCGTTTCGACCTTGGATAGCCTTCGGAGTATTGATTGTAATGGAGCCAACAATGGCAGCATTGACCTGACCAGCAGTGGTGGAACGGGACAATTGACTTTTGCATGGAGCAATGGCGCAACAACCGAAGATTTATCGGGGTTGAGTCCAGGGACGTATACGTTGGTCATTACCGATAGCAACAGCTGTCAATTGGTGATGGGGCCGTACACGATTGGCGAGCCGACTACACTAACTGTAGTGGTGGATAGTACCGCTCCTATTCTTTGTGCGAATAGCAACACAGGAGCAATTTATATTACGCCCTCTGGCGGTGTAGGCCCTTATACTTATCTTTGGACCTTGGGTTTTTCAGGACAGGATAACATCAATATTGGCGCAGGGGTGTACCAAGTGATTGTAACGGATAGCAACGGCTGTACGGCGATCACCACGCAAACTTTAGTAGCTCCCCCTAGTCTTAGTTTAGATACAATTATTATTCGAGGCATCAGTTGTAATGGGGCACAAGATGGGTTTATTCGTACCGTATTTTCGGGCGGTACAATGCCTTATACTTATGCTTGGAACAGTGGGGATACGACTGCCACTATTGATAGCTTGCTTTCAGGCAACTATATACTTACGTTGACGGATGCTAATGGTTGCACTTTTGTTTACAATAGTGCCTTCATCAGTGAGCCTTTAGCCGTACTCGTTACGTTAGATTCTTTGTTAGCGGTGAGTTGTAATGGGCTGGGTGATGGTTCAATTTACACCACGGTAACAGGTGGTAGTGCTCCTTATACTTATTTATGGAGTAACGGGGATAGTTTAGGCGACATTACGCGCCTCAATGGCGGCATTTACGAGGTAACAGTTACGGATGTCAATGGCTGTTCGACGATAGGAGGAGCCTTTTACAGTTCGGGAGCCAGCCGTGTTAACAGTAGTACTAGACAGTTTAAATAGTATTGATTGTAATGGCGATAGTACGGGCTTTATCAATGTTAGTCTTGGTGGCGGCAACGCGCCCTACACCTATATGTGGAGCAATGGCGATCCAACCCAAGATTTGGCCAATTTGAACGGCGGCAGTTACGGCTTGACCGTAACGGATTCCAGTGGTTGTGTGGTTAATTTGGGACCTTTGGTTGTAACAGAACCCTTCCCAATTGTCCTACAACTCGATACGATTATTAATCCAACTTGTGCCACTACCACAGATGGACAAATTTTAATCACTACACTCGGAGGAACAGCGCCTTACAATTATGCGTGGAATACCATTCCCGTAGCAACGACCGAAGATTTGGCGAGCCTGTCCGCAGGAACTTATCAAGTGGTTCTCACCGACGACAATGGCTGTGTGTTGACCAGTCCAATCTATACCGTTACCGCTCCCGCCGCACTTACGGTTAATTTAGATTCTCTATTGGATGTCAGTTGTAACAGTGTGGGCGATGGCGCGATTTATTCAACGCCTTCAGGCGGCACGGCACCTTATACCTATGTATGGAGCAATGGCGATAGTTTAAATAACATTACACGTCTCAATGGCGGTATTTATACGGCAACAATTACCGATACCAATGGTTGCCAATTCATCTTTGGCCCCATCACAATTAGAGAACCTGCGGTATTAACAGCAGTCACTGATAGCATCAATCGATTTGTCTTGTGCAGGCGATTCTTCTGGCTTCATTAACGTAAGTGTGGGCGGGGGCAATTCTCCTTACCAATACGATTGGAGCAACGGCGATACCACGCAAGACCTCAACGGCCTCAGTGGCGGCAATTATATCTTAATTATAACCGATTCTAGCGGTTGTACCGTTAATTTAGGGCCTTTGACCGTGAATGAACCTACTTCAATTACTCTAGATACGGCTGTTCTCCAAAATGTATCGTGTAATGGCGCTGCGGATGGACAAATTACCTTGACGATCTTAGGCGGTACCCTTCCTTATGCTTATTTGTGGAGCAATAGTGCGACTACGCGTGATTTGATAGGTATTAATGGCGGTACTTATACCGTGACCATTACGGATGCGAATGCTTGTACTCTAGATAGCCTTTCCTTTGTTATAACAGAACCTACCATACTGGCGATCAACTTAGATAGTCTCAACGACATTACTTGTAATGGCGCTGCAAATGGGGCGATTTATACCAACAGTACGGGCGGCACATCGCCTTATACTTACTTGTGGAGTAGTGGAGCAACGACAGCTAGCATTGATAGCCTCAATGCAGGTACTTATGACCTCACGGTAACGGATGCGAACAATTGTACCGTAGCCTTGACAGGGACAATCATCAACGAACCCGCACTGCTAACCATTGCTTTGGACAGCTTAGGGTTTGAAGTCTGCGCGAACAACAGCAACGATGGTTTTATTGATGTGCAAGCGTTGGGGGGTACAGGGCCATATACTTACGTCTGGACGGATACCGCCCAAAACAGTCGTTTGTTTGTAGGAGATAGTTTTCCTACAGCCTCCGCAGGTCTCTACAGGGTAATTGTGACCGATGCGAATGCTTGTATTACTTTTAATGATTATAACCTTAGTGCCTTGTCAGATATACAAGTGAATTTGGACAGTACCGCTACGGCTACTTGTGCTACAAATACCGATGGAGCTATTTATATCAGTACTTCTAGTGGGGTAGGTTCTTATACTTATAATTGGAACAATGGAACTACTAACCAAGATTTGCTCAATGTGGCAGTTGGAGCTTATTCAATAACTGTGACAGACAGCTTGGGTTGTCAAGTCATCAAAACATATAGTGTTACTAACCCAAGGTTAGTCAACATTACTATAGATAGTACTAATGATGTTCTTTGTAATGGAGACCAAACAGGAAATATCTATGCTTCTACCACTGGTAATTCCTTTTTTCATGTCTATGACTGGAACAATGGAGCTGCAACTTTGGATTTGTTAAATATTTCAGGGGGCATTTACATACTGACCGTAACAGATGTTAGAGATAGTTGTGAATATGTATCAGATACTGTGTTTATTGAGCAACCTGATTCCTTATCTTCTACAGTAGTCAGTTTGACTCCAGAAACTTGTGCTGGAAGTAGTGCAGATGGAGCTATTACTGTTAATATTACAGGAGGAGTGATGCCCTATAGGTATGAGTGGCTATTTTATAATGTTACTTCTAATACCTTGACCAATGCTTCAGCAGGCCAAGCTACTTTATTAACAGTAGATGCCAACAATTGCTTTATTTTTCAAAACGTCACTATTCCTGCAATTTCTGATATTACTATTAACTTAGATAGTATTCGTAGAGCTAGTTGTATATACAGTAGGGATGGGCATCTCACTGTGAGTGCTACAGGAGGAATAGGGGATTACAGCTATAGCTGGAGCAATGGAGTTAATACGCCTGTTAATGATAGCTTGGGAGGCTATTGGCAATATCCCTTGACTTATACAGTAGCAGTGACAGATAGTTTGGGCTGTACCGTATCAGAGGATTTTTACATAGGTTCACCAGATTCTCTTAAAGCGGCCCTACTATCAATAACATTACCTGTGATAGTGTTAATAACGGTCAAATCAGTGTTTTTACCGCTGGCGGAAATGGCTCTTATCAATATAGGTGGTCCAATGGAGATAGTACGAGATTTATTACAGGGTTGAGTGCTGGAACCTATACCGTGACTATTACAGACCGAGAGGGGTGTACAAGGATAGATGATTTCCTTATAGAGGATAATAACCCTATAATCAATCCTTATATTGGGCAAGTAGGAACTAGAGATACCACAGTAGATTGGGGAAGCACAGTAATCTTGGATGCAGGTAATATACCAATTGGTCAATTTGTAAATTATGTTTGGCAAAACCTAAGTACACTAGATAATCCCAACATTGACGATGCTAATGCAGCCAGTACGACTAGCACCCCCGAACCTAGCGAAAGCGGCCGTTATCAGTTTTTACTGACCGCCACCTCCGCCGATGGTTGTGTCGATACAGGCAGTGTTTATTTGGAAGTAGAAATACAGGAGTTTTTGGGAATGCCTACGGCTTTTACACCCAATGGAGACGGCATCAACGATTTTTATCGTCCTGCCAACATTGACCCACAGTTTATAGAGGTCTTTAGAATTTTCAACCGCTGGGGACAGTTGCTCCACGAGGGAAGCCAATGGGATGGTACTTATCAAAACCAAGAACAACCCATGGATGGTTATATTTATTACATCGAATACCAGCAACCAGGACAACAAGCCCGCCAATTGCGCGGAGAATTTACGTTGATCCGTTAATAGATGTTGATAAACAATGAAAAAGTTGGTAAAAAGGGCTGTTCTTCGGAGCAGCCCTTTTTTTGTATCCTTATAAATGACTTAGAGTAACGTTCAGATTATGAAGGGCTTATTTTTGTTTTTGCTCAAATTTCCCTAGAAAATAAATAATTAAAAAACATAGAGCAGCGAATGCCCGCTTCTTCTCGTTATAGATACACTTCACCTTAACACCCCCTTAACAATTGACACCAACCAATCTCTTATGTTACGACTTTTAATCACCTTATGCAGCAGTGTTATTCTGTGCAGTGTCTTTTGGCTCAACGGCCAAACGATAGACTGGACATCTAGCACGCTCTCCGAAACAATCCCACTAGACACGGTACCGCCCGCCCCTTCAAAAGGTCAAGGAACTGCTTCTCAAAAAGAACCAACCACCGCGCATAACCACCAGCATCAACACAACCATAACCACCAACATGACGGCTGGAGCTGTGGCACGGATGAATTGCTAGCCCGCTTGTACAAACAACAACCCGCCCTGCGCCAGCAAGTGGAGCAAAAAGAACAACTTTGGCGTCGCCAAGTCGAAACAGGCCAGCGCTTCAATGCTACGGGTGGCGTGCATACCATTCCTGTGGTGGTACACTTGGTACACAACAACGGCCCTGCTAACCTCACCAATACCGAGGTGCAATCGGCCATTCAGTACCTCAACGATGCTTTTGCGAACATTGGTTATTACAACCCCGCCACAGGAGCGGATACCGAGATTCAGTTTTGCTTGGCGCAACGCGATCCCTTGGGCAACGGCACCACGGGCATTACCCGCACAGTCTCTACTTTGACCGTCATGGATATGAATACGGATGATGCGGCCCTCAAAGCACTCATTCGTTGGGATGCCAACGATTATATTAATATTTGGGTCGTGGACGAAGTAATTGGCGGCACGGCTGGTTACGCATATTTGCCCTCAGCGCATGGCAACAGTGTCGATGGGGTAGTAATCGAAGACCGCTTCATGGGCTTTACGCCTGGCGAAACCTCTGTCTTAATACATGAACTAGGACACTATTTTGGGTTGTACCATACATTTGAAGGAGGCTGTACCAACAACAGTTGTACGGCTGATGGCGACAAGGTCTGTGATACCCCGCCCGATAATACGACGGCGCGGCCACCCTGTTCTGTGGCAACCAATTCTTGTAACTCCGACGAGGACGATACGTCTACCAACAACCCCTTTCGGTCAACGGCTCTAGGAGGACAAGGCGACCAACCCGACCAGAAAGAAAATTACATGGATTACTCGGACTTGGCTTGTTACGACCGCTTTTCGCAAGGGCAAGTAGATCGGATGCAGTTCTTTTTGCATGGTGATCGCGCCAGTTTATTGCTGTCGCAAGGTTGCCAACCTGCTTGTGTAGGCGCGCCCATTACTGCTGCGTTTACTCCTAGTGCTTTGACTACTACCGCAGGTACGGCGATTACGTTTACGAACAACAGTCTCAACGCTACGGCTTACGACTGGTATGTGGATGGAGTGGCTTTCTCTACAGCTGCCAATAGCAGTTATAACTTTCCGACGGTAGGCACTTTTTGGATCAAGTTGGATGCCCTTAATGGAGACCCCAATTGTACGCAAAGTGATTCGATTCAAATCACCGTATTTTGTGCGCCGCCTTGTGGCGAAATTTGTGACAATGGTATCGACGACGATGGCAATGGGCAAATTGATTGTTTTGATACTACTTGTACGTGTGCGCCTTGCTCGGCAGATAAAGGTACTTATTGGTATTTTGGCGACAATGCGGGCTTGAATTTTAGTTCGGGAACACCCGTGAGCCTTACCAATGGCCGCGTACGCACTTCCGAAGCCAGTACAACCATTAGTGATGTTAATGGCAATTTGTTGTTTTATACCGACGGCATTACCGTCTGGAACCGCAACCATTTAGTGATGGCCAATGGAACGGGGCTATTAGGCAATACGAGTACGGCGCAAATGGTGGTCGTACCCAAACCCAACGATCCTAGTATTTATTACCTGTTCATTCCTCCCATGCAGAATTTTACCAATGGGCTTACTTATTCTACTATAGACCTCTCCCTCAACGGTAATTTGGGGGCGGTAACAGCGAAAAATATTCCCGTTACGAGTTTCAAAACCACGGAAGGGATTACGGCTATCAAACATTGCAATAACAAAGATTATTGGGTCATTGCCAAAGAATGGCAGAGCAACCGCTATGTAGTGGTGCCCGTCACTTCAGCAGGGGTTAGTCCGACCTTCTCTTCCCAAAACATTGGCCGTGCCCACACCAACATTGGCCCCAATAACAATGCTAATGCGATCACTACGTTACGCGGTAGTCCAGATGGTAACCGCCTAGCCACCTACTATCGCGTGGATAGAGGCTATGAAATTTTTGATTTTGATAAAAGTACAGGCGTTTTGTCAAACAATACTTATTGGAATACTACTAATAATACGGTAGCGATTGGGTTAGAATTTTCGCCGAATGGACGGTTTTTATACAGCTCTACGCTGGGCTTTTGGCGAATTTACCAATACGATTTGACGGTGCCTACAGCAGCGGCTATTGCTGCCTCGGCCTATGAAGTGACCAACGATACCCGAGGAGGAGCCATTCAGTTGGGGCCGATCAGAAAATTTACCGCGCACGAAATGTCGAAACTTCCTTGGATGTCATCAACAACCCCGACTTACAAGGAGCCGCTTGTAACTACCAAGGAGCAGCAGTCAATTTATCGCCGCGCAGTAGCCGTTTGGGCTTACCCAACTTCATCAAAGAATATGTGACGGAGCCAATAGAGAGTTTTCTAACAGGGCCACAGTACATTTGTAATGTCAATAGTGGGAGTATTGAGCGCTATGCGATTTCGGATTTTCAGTGTAATATTGATACGGTAATGTGGTACCACAATGGGGTGAATACAGTTAACAGTACCACCGACAGCGTTTTGTTGCTCAATGCGGCCGTTTCGGGCACTGACACCTTACGGGTAACGATGGTTAGTCCTTGTACCACCAAAACCGATACGTTAATTATTCGAACGATTATTGCGCCCACTATTAATTTGGGGCCTGATACGTCGGTTTGTCAAAATGGTTTGGTGAGTTTTAACATTGGGCAAGGCTACCAATCTTGTATTTGGCAAGACAATTCTCAAGATTCTATTTTTACAGCGACCGAATCGGGGCAGTATTGGGTGACCTGTACGACTTATTGCGGCACTACGTACACCGATACGGTAGAAGTAACGGTTGATACCTTGCCCGTGGTGAGTTATCCCGATTCTACCATTAATTTGGGTGATACCCTACGCTATACCTTAGGGACAGGTGGCAGTGGTTATCAACACCAATGGTCTCCAAACCAAGGGATCAGTTGCGATACGTGTGAGCTGCCCCTTTTCTATCCCACTAGCACGACTACCTATTACCACATAATGACTAATAGCCTAGGTTGTGTGAGTTTGGATTCCTTTACGGTAACGGTTCTTAATAACTGTTCTCCTAGGTTGACCTTAGATAGTATTAGTAATGTTTGTGGCCTAACAGGGGCGGGATATTTGCAGGTGCAAGGCATCAATGGATTGGCTCCGTATCGTTACGCTTGGTTCACAGGCGACACCACTAACAGCATTCAAAATCTATTAGCGGGAGACTATTACGTGACCTTAACCGACACGGCCAACTGCTTCTTTATAGATACGTTTACCATTTTAGCGGGTATTGTGCCGACCATCAGCAATGCGCAAGTTATTGATCCTACTTGTGGGTTAAATAATGGCCAAGTAATAATAACAGCCGCCAACGCCCAAGGCTATTTATGGTCGACAGGCGACACGACCGCCACGCTCCAAAATCTAGGAGTAGGCAATTATACCCTAACATTGACAGGTACAGCAGGTTGTACGGCAGTATTTAGCTATGCTTTGTCCAATACCAATGCGCCCGCGATTCAATTGGATAGTTTGGGCAACGCTTGTGGTGGGGGAGCCTTAGGCTACCTGCAAGTACAAGGCAATGGAGGAACGGCTCCTTATACTTACTTGTGGTCGACGGGCGATACAACGGCGAGTCTTCAAAATTTACCGACAGGGGACTACGTGGTTACCTTGACCGATGGCAGCAATTGCGCTGTTCTTGATACTTTTAGTATTGATACGGCCGATCTACCTGCTGTGGTGGTGCCGCGCCTCGTTAATCCTACTTGTGGCCTCAGCAATGGAGAAATTGGTTTGAACACCATTTTTACTCAAGGCTATTTATGGTCGACAGGAGATACCAGCGCCGCGCTCTTGAATTTGCCAGCAGGCAGTTACCAAGTCACGCTCACCAGTGCTGATGGTTGTACCGATACGGCAAGCTATGTCTTAACTAATATTCCACCACCAACCTTACAAATTGACAGCATCACTGCGGCCAGTTGTGATTCGGCCAACGGCAGCATTGCCTTGCAAGCACCCAATCCTTTGGCGACTTATCAGTATCAATGGTCTACGGGTGATACCACGGCACAGCTCACCAATCTAACGGCAGGCACATACTGGGTGACCATTAGTGATAATAACAACTGTCAAGACAGCCTAGCGATTGTTGTTCCTGGGTTGCCAAATGCCAACTTAGCGGCTTATATCAATACCGTAGGCTTAGACAGTGCGTTGCTCAATGCAGGGCAGTTGTTTACGCTAGGGGCAGGCAGCGACGAGCGTCCGCAAGGCATCCAATATACTTGGTCCATTGATGTTCTACAGGGAGGGAGTATTACTTTGGACAGTAGTAACGTACCCAATACCACAGGTATCGCCAGCGATACAGGGCAGTACCAATTGCGTATTGTCGCGACCAATGCCGCAGGCTGTAGTGTCTCCGACACCGTGTGGTTAACCGTCGAAGACGTTCGTTTTTTAGGGGTGCCCAATGCCTTTACGCCCAATGGCGATGGGGTGAATGAGGTGTTTATGCCTATTGGTTTAACGGCGGATCAAGTACAAGCTTTTATTATCTACAACCGCTGGGGCAACGTGGTTTTTGAAGCCAAAGATGGCCAAATGGCTTGGGACGGCACTTATCAAGGACAAGAACAGCCCATTGATGGCTATATCTATTATTTGAGTTATCAATTGCCAGGAGAAGCACCCGTGATTTTGCGTGGTGAAGTGATGTTGGTGCGGTAAAGAAATAAATCTAGCACAACAAGAAAGGGCTTGCTAGCGCTTATTATTTTTCGTGAATAGTAACGAGGTAGAATAAAAAAAGGGTAAGTCTCAATGAGACTTACCCTTTTACATGCTTGGTTGTTTTTATTTCTTCTTTTTTGAATGTTCCTCCTTATTTGGTTTAGAAGGATTACCCGGCTTTTCGTCAGAATGCTTGGGGGTTTTTTTCTCTGTAGGTTGCTTCTGATCTTTGTTCTTATTCTTGTCTTTATCGTTTGACATGTTAATTTGGTTTTGTAAACGTTTAATAATGTTTGTACTATGAACAAGGATACAATCTATATTGTTTTAATTTATTTAAATTTTTTTTTAATGAAGTAGACTTTCATCCACTGTGATGTTACGACATAACTAAATATTCCCATAGTTAATTAGACTTTATTACGAATAGCCTTGCAGCGAAAAAAGGATCTTTTTCCCTCACTCGGCGTTAAAAATTAATCCCATAGCGCAAAATCGGTATGAGCTGAATTTTACTTCGTGAGCCCTTCGGGGTTTGCCTTGATTACTTTGTGAACTCGCAAGCTCGGTTGATGAAAAAAACTCTCTTTTTGATCTCTATACAATCCCATTCGTAATAAAGTCTATTGATTAAGGAATGGGAGCTATTAAATAAAATTTGGAGGTCTTGCTTATTATGGATCTACCCCCAATAAAACAAGAAGGCTACTCGCAGGAGTAGCCTTCTTGTTTTATTCCATAGTAGTAAGGAGCTATTTTTTAGGTTTTGGTGGATTATTGCCTCTGCCACCGCCTGAGGGCTTGCCCGTTGTACTGGGCCAATTTGGATTTTTGGGATCGGGCTTTTGATCGTTATTTTTAGACATAATACAAGTGTTTTAGTTGTTACAAAAAAGATAATTGTACAAAAATAACACCTCTGAGAGCGTTATGGTTTACAACGACGTAAAAAATCTTTACTCTAACCACTCAAAGTAACAAATATCATACCCTGTAACAAGGTCATAAGAAGACCTAGATACATGCTCCCCAAAAGCAGTGAGTAAACCGCGCTCATCAAAGTTAATCCACTGTTGGTTAGCGTCGTTTTTCCATACTTTTTGAGCCGCGCAGTTTTTTAAGAATTCCCAAGCAGCGTGATAGATGTCATCTAGTGTAACAATGCTTTCAAACACGTTCACTCCTCCATGAGTGCCCAGCGCAGTTCCTGTTTCCACCCATTCCACGTTATCTTCTTCACCAATGAAAGCTATCTGGATTTGTTTTCTCTCTATCAATTTTCCTTCACGAACAGTGTAGACCAGTATTTTAGGCAAGGTTAATTGTCTGCGTCTGGGAGGGTAGTCATCTTGGATTTTAAGGGAAAAAGTATAAGAATCGAAATGTTCTATTTTGCCCTTCTCAAACAAAGACAAAGCTCGTTTATAATTCTTTTTTGCTTCGACTATAAGTTGAGCGTTCTCAAAAGTAAACTGTGTGTAGTAAGAGGTAGGGTAGGGGACATAAGGGGGCAAACTATCTTGATGGAATGGTAGGGACACTAACTCCGTAGTATTTTCATTTAAAGAGGCGGGTAGCCAAGCCCAATAGCAACTAACTAAGGAAAGCAGAAAAGTAATCATCATAGTAATTTGGATTGAAAAACAAGAAGGAATTAGTAGTAGTAATAAGATGCCTTAAGTAGAAAAAATGGTGAGTGGCCCCTCCTTAGCGTTTAATAAAAAGGAACCCTTGCACGAAAAATAGCGTTGAAAACGCCATTAGACAAAATTATTCCCTAAAAAATGACTTTAGAAGACCTAAAACCCCAAGTACGAGAACTCCTACAAACTATTGACCCTGTAGAGGAAGTCGTCCGAGAGTGGCCGAATTATAAAATTATGCAATTGGTCGAAGTCTACCACCAAGCAGGCGGCAAAGGCATCCCGCTCCGTGACTTTTTTTTAGACTTACGAGATGCCTACGAAGAAGCTGGTGCCCCGAACCGAGAAGAATGCATGAGCGAAGTCTTGTACAACTTAATGCACGATGCCTATTACAAAGGCCACTGGCCTACATTCGAGGATCTAAACTATTAACCCTTCTATTCAATATTGCAAAAGGAAAACAAAAGCAACATAAACCCGTACAGACGTATTATAATACGTCTCCCGAACAAAGCAAAAAAAAACACACCCGTCAGAGAGGACGACAGATAGCCCGTACCGAAGCTACTTCAAAAACCCCAACAATTTACCACAAATATTCTTTGTCCCATACGCCAAAAAAAGCGTACTTTGCATCTACCTTATTAGAAAAGCAAAAGAAGCCCTTTGGTTTCTAAAAGTGATTCCAATAGAAATAGAACCAACAGCGCCCACCACTTTCAGCGCCAATCTACGTCTCGATGAATCGGGGCAACTGCATAAAAGAACATCATTTAATTAAAAAACAGCTGCCCTTTGACCGAGCAACAACTCATAGAACGCTGCAAAGCCAACGACCGCTTGGCACAGAAAGCTCTATACGAGCGCTTCTCTGCCAAAATGTTTGGGGTATGTCGCCGCTATGTCAAGACGGTAGAAAACACGGAAGAAGTGTTGCTCATGGGCTTTTGCAAAGTGTTCAAAAAGATGGATACTTTCTCTGACAAAGGGAGTTTTGAAGGATGGATTCGCCGCATTATGGTCAACGAATCGTTGATGTTTTTGCGTAAGAATTATCGGTTCAACGAACACCAAGATATTGACGAAGTGCCCGTTAGAGCAGTACAAGTGACTATAGAAGATGAACTGGCCGCGCAAGACATTCTACAATTGTTAGAACAACTGCCCATCGGCTACCGCACTGTATTCAACCTATATGTAATAGAAGGGTTTAAGCACCGTGAAATTGCCGAGCAACTGGGCATTAGTATCAATACGTCCAAATCACAGCTGATTCTGGCTAAGAAAAAGTTACAAGAAATGATAAAACGCTCCCAAAGAATGGGGCGGTAAACCAAAATCCTATTGTTTGTGCTTTAAGAAGGTCTTAAAAACAAAACCAAGCAAACTTATCGACAAGAAATAGGGTTGTTATTGAAAAGGAAAGGGCAGAAGCCGCTTCCATACACCAAAGCAAATTTTCCAACGCTTATGAGCAGAGATGATTACATTTCTAAGCTGTTTATAAAAAACCAGGACAAACTGGAGCAGGCTCCTTCTGCCGACCTATGGTCGAAGCTAGAAGCAGAGCTAGACGCTCCCGCCCCGACTGCCATGCCGACCCTGCGCCCCGCCGCATGGATGAGCTACGCGGCGGCTGCCTCTGTCTTGATAGCGCTATTGGCAGGAGGAATCTATTGGTCCAACGGAGCGATTGCGCCCGTTCAGGAACAATTCAACGCACCAATGGCACTGAACACGGCCACGGCACCTGTGGCTAACGAAGAGGCGGAACCCTACGAGGAACCCACAGGGGGCACTGATGATCGAAACATTAATTTAGTCACCGAAGAACGAGAAGAAAAAGAAGACCGCGCCCAAGAACAACGCATCGTTGAGGCCGTACAAAAGCGCTTAGAAGAAGTGCCGATGGAAGAAGTTGCCGATGCAGAAGACATTGAAATGGACGATATTATCTTGGCTGATGAAGTAGTCATGGAAGAATTCAAATTGTTGGAGCCCGCTCAAAACAACCACGCGTCTCCAGGGCGGGGAATGGCGGACCCAACGGTCAATTTTTATCAAAATGATCAACCCGTTGCGCCACAGCTCAATTACAACAATAGCTCGCTTCCGCAAATTGCGAACACCACCAGCAACCAAGCGGAGGTCGAAGAGGTCTTGAACCGCTCTGCTAGCAAAAGTGTTCCCGCCGATAAATACGGTAATAGGCGCTTAGATTATGACGAGCTTGGAAAAACTGAGCGCGAAAAAGAAGTGACGGCAGATGCAAAAAGTCGTAAACGAGCGGCCAAAAGTTCAGACCTCAAAAAGCGTCGAGGCGGTATTGTTGCCAAAGACGAAACGGCTGATAAAATTAAGTCGCCAATGGCCGATGCACACCCACGCTTATATCCCTTTGGCTTTTTGTTAGGGCGCTGGGATGACGATCATGAAATGGAAGGTCGTTCTTACGAAATTTGGACATTAAAAGACCGCAATACATTGATCGGCAGAGGCTATAAGCTTTCTAAAGATGCAGAACGAATTTTTGAAGAGCGGCTACAAATTGTCTATCGGGATAACCAAGTCTTTTTGGTGATGAGCTTTGAAGAGAACAGTGAACAGATTGATTACATGCTGACTTCCTTTGACCAAGAGCGTTTTGTTTTTGAACAAAAAGGTCGAACCAAATATCCCGATAAGGTCATTTTACAACAAAATGGCTTACAAGGCTACTCGGTGACGATTTCTAACAGCAATGAGTTTTTGACAGCTGATCAACAGCGTTATCTAGAACACCGCAACCGCGTTTCTAATGTGCGCTCTATCCGTACCTTGCGCCATACTGACTAGCGCTTCTCTTGATAAGGAGTAGAAAAAATCTTTTATAGGCTAGTCCTATAAAAGATTTTTTTCGTTGTAGTAAATATGTATCTTTCTGCTTTAGTCGTGTAAGCGGTCGTAAAGCACCGCCCGTTGTTTTTAGATAAGAGTGAACCGATGATAACGAATAGATAAAATGCTAGAACAGCAACAGAAAGAATTATTACAGCAATTGAGAGCCAACAACAAAACCGCTCTCAAAGGAATATTTGACGAATATTACAACACGGTCTTCCATGCCGTGTACCGCATTGTAGGCGACAAAGACACCGCAGAAGATTTATCACAAGATGTCTTCATGCGTCTCTGGGAAAAACGCCATCAAATTACTATTAACGGCCCCATTGGAGCCTACATTCGACGCATGGCCATCAACGAAGGTCTAGGCTATTTGCGCAAGCACAAAAAATATAGCCTTGAAGAAATTCAAGATCATCATAGTCCCCTCACTAGCAGTGGGGAAGACGACTATATAGATGGCGAATTGGAACAGCAAATCCAATGCGCTATAGCCACCCTTCCTCCACGTTGTAAAACGGTTTTTGTCCTCAGCCGTTTTGAAGAATTGTCCTACAAAGAAATCGGTCAGAAACTCGACATCTCTCCCAAGACAGTCGAAAATCAGATCTCCAAGGCGCTCAAAATTTTACGCGCTGCCCTCAAAGGCTATTTGGCCTTGTGTTTACTAGGTAACCATTGGTGGTAAAGGTTATTTTACGACCAGCATATA
The DNA here is from genome assembly GCA_963837355.1 of uncultured Saprospiraceae bacterium. GTDB lineage: Bacteria > Bacteroidota > Bacteroidia > Chitinophagales > Saprospiraceae > Aureispira. Next base: position 1,307,568 of record CAWIMY010000007.1, read on the forward strand.
CACTAATAGTAAACTTTTTTTTTCAAAATAGTATTTCCTGTAGGGGCGAAATCGCAAAGCTGCATCTTTATAGCAGAAGATAGCCAAATCAAACAATGAACGACGAGAATAAACAGTTACCACTACTTGGTAAAATACTGAGCAAGGAGGCCTCAAAAGAGGAACAGCAACAGTTGAAAGAATGGGCCGCACAGGCAGACTGCAACCAGCAGTTTGTCAACGAAACTACGCGCCTTTGGGAGGCATCTGCGGCCTATGACAGTAAGGTTACTAGTGATAAGAACGCTGCTTGGGCGCGTTTAGAAAGTCGACTAGCAGCCAGTACGCCCTCCAAAAAAGTGCGCCTCAAAGCGCTTTGGTATACCGTAGCCGCTGCCGTCTTGGTAGTTGGTATTGGATTGGGGTGGCTGTACCAGCAAGAACAAGCTTCTAAAGCAGGGGAGGTACAACTCGTATTGGCCAGTATTGTAACAGGGGAAGCAGAAAAACGCCGCATAGAATTGCCCGACGGGTCTACTATTTGGCTCAACGAGCACTCCAAGCTGCAATACGAGCGTGGTTTTGAGACGCGTTTGGTCGAATTAGAAGGCGAGGCTTTTTTTGAAGTAGCCAAGCGCCAAGGGCAACCGTTCGAAATTCGTACCAGCGATACCCGCACAACCGTGTTGGGAACTTCTTTTAATGTTCGGTCATACCCCAACCAAGCTACTGAAGTAGCCGTTCTTACAGGTGAAGTAGCCTTCGAAGCATTGGAGGTTGCTAAGGGTGCGCGCGTATTACTAGCAGCAACAGATGCGGCACAGTATCAAAAAGGAAAAGGAATTACCCAAACAAAAGCTAACGATCAAAATGCCTTAGCTTGGAAAACAGAACGCTTAACTTTTGACAATCAACAGCTATCGACGGTGCTGCCGATCTTGGAGCGTTACTATGGCGTAGAAATTGAAGGAAGTGAAGGTTTGTTAAAGTGCCATTATACTGGTAACTTTAGCGAAGCAGGATTAGAAGAGGTCTTGAATACCATCGCCTTTACTTTTCCTACAGAAATGACTATTGAGAAAACCAACGACAAGTATGTCTTAACAGGGCAGGGGTGTGACTAGTCGTTGACTAGAACCGTCTTTGCGCATATGGCTTTATGGAGAGTATTATTGTTGGGGCTACTGTGGTGGGTAGGTGCTAAAAGCACCATGGCACAACTGCCCTATTCCAAAGGCTCGGTTCAGCTCCACTTTGTAAATATGCCCTTGCAAGAGGTCTTGCAAGAACTGCGTACTACTTATCAAGTGCAATTTTCTTATAGTAATGACCACCTTCCGCTCCAGCAAAAAATAACCTATCACACCGATAATCAGCCTCTGGGCAAAGCCATCAGGCAATTGTTCAAGGAAAATGACATCATTTGTGCCTACATCGGCCAGCAATTTGTCCTAAAACCCAATACCACCCGCCAACGCAAGCGCGATGAGCGCCGCCAGCGCCAACAAAAACGCACTACTCGGGAGCAAAAAACCTTAGAGCGAGAACGCTTGTTTGATCTAGATTTGCGCTCGCAGCTGTTTGGACAACCGACTACTATTACCCCTCCTATTCCCAAAAAACAGCTCTCTACCCTAGAAATAGAACCATTAGTGGCTACCCGTATAGGTCTAACCACTAAGCACGTGATCGATTCAACCGATCTGCTGCCCGATGCTCCGTTTAAGGCGACGGTACGGCCCCGAATAATACAACTTTCATTTACACCTTTTTTGAGTACCAATGGGCGCCGCCATCAAAAAGCCGTTAACATTACCGCATTCAATCTACTTTGGGGAAGTACAGGAGAGATCAAAGGAGTGGAGGTAGGATTATTAGGAAATAGCTTACTTAGAGGCTTGCAAGGGCTACAAGTTGGTGGTTTCTTCAATCGGGTAGAAGGACAGGTACAAGGCGTGCAATTGACAGGCTTGCTCAATATGTCAATGGGCAAAGTTATAGGGTTGCAGGGCAGTGGCATTATTAATTTAGGCGGCGACTTGTATGGTATGCAAACATCTACATTGAGTAATGTAGCCGCGAATCTGTATGGCTTGCAACTGAGCGGCGTTAGTAATATTGCCAGCGATGTTTATGGTTGTCAAATCGCAGGTGGCGTTAATTTTGCGAATGGAAAATTGTTTGGGTCTCAATTTGCAGGCCTTGGCAATATTGCTTGGGGAGGCAAAAGTGCGGTACAATTTGCAGGCTTGTTTAATTACAGTGCCAAAGCACAATTTCAAATTTCAGGCTTTCTAAATTTGGCGCAGTACATCGACGGCGCACAAATTGGCCTTTTTAATGCGGCTGACCGCCAAGTCAACGGCTGTCAAATTGGAGTGCTCAATCACACGCGCGATCTACAGGGCGTACAAATCGGACTGATTAACAGTGCAGAGAAAGCCAATGGCTTATTGCTGGGCTTGGTCAATGTCGTGGATAGCATCAAGGGCATCCCTTTAGGGTTGATTAATATTGTCAAACGCAACGGGTATAACCGCATCGAAATTTCTACAGGAGATATTTTATATTTTCAATTGGGGGCTAAATTTGGAGTGCCCCGCCTTTATCAAATTGTCCAAGCAGGCTGGCAAGTGAATGGCCGAAGTGAATACGTTTGGTCTATTGGTGGTGGCTTGGGCACAGCTTTACCGTTGACCAAGGCCTTGCAACTGAATGTTGAATTGTTATTTTCTAAGATCAATGAGGGCGTACTTTGGGAAGGCGAATTGAACATTTTGCAGCAGCTAAAAGTTAATCTAGATGTCAAAATTCAAGAGCGGGTGAGCCTATTTGTAGGGCCAGTACTGAATGTCCATGCCTCTCGCTTCTTCAATACAGCTACCCAAGAATATGGCTCGACCTTAGCACCTTACAGCTTTGTCAATGCGACCAATAACCGAGGCACCAATCTCAAATTATGGATCGGTATAAGCGGGGGGCTGCGTTTCTAGTTGGCGTATTTGTCTCGCTAAGAAACCTTCACAAATCTGTCGGATTTGTCCCACAAAGCACAACAATTTGGCTGTTCTGTTATTTTATGATAATATTGCAGTACTTTTGCAGCCTAGAGGCAGTAGAGAAAGAACTCGGAAAGTTTGCTAAGGACAGATAATCAGTCACTTAGCTATTTTAGGCGGCAGGTAGGATGGTCTTAACGCTATTTGTCTTAGCGGCCTCAGGACACTTGAAATAAAAATAGGAGCGTATCTGCTGCATTACCGATCATTAGAACTAAGAAATAAATGGCTATCGTAAAGTTTACGTTTGAAGATAAAACTATTCCCACTCAAGAAGTAAAAGCTATGGTAGGGGATAATATTTTGGATTTGGCAGAGGACAACGGCATGCACATCAACAGCAACTGCGGAATGGTGTGCGCCTGTAGTACTTGCCACGTTTATGTAGAGTCAGGCGAAGATTACCTGACCGAAATTTCGGATAAAGAAGAGGATTTCATTGACCGCGCTATCCGCCCGCGTATCGAATCGCGTCTTTCTTGTCAATGCAATATTGTAGAGGACAAGGAAAATCTAGTGATTGAAGTGAGAGTACCTGATCAATCGTTTATTATCGGACACGAACACTAGAGACCATTAGGCGTATATTTTTCTATTAATAAGCAGCTGCTTAATTGATTTCATTAGAAGAGAAGAAGAACATGAGTTTTGAATTAAATTTGCCCATCAAATGGGAAGACCACGAAGACATTGCTATGGGCTTGTACGAAAAGTTTGGCGATGAGTTTACCGAGTCCAAAATCTACCGCATCCGTTTCACGGATTTGTTGGATTGGATATTGAGCTTGCCTAATTTTGAAGGAACGCGTGAGCAGAGTAGCGAAGGCCACTTGGAGCAAATCCAAGCAAAGTGGGTGTACGAATGGCGGGATAACCAGTAACGATTTTTATTGTTTCACTGCTTTTAAGGCTCTTATACCATGTCTTTTTTAGAAGAACTGGCGCGCATTGATACTATTATTTTGGATGTCGATGGCGTTTTGACAGATAGTTTATTACACGTATTGGAGGATGGCAAATTGCTGCGGCGAATGCATACTCGAGATGGTTATGCCCTCAAACGAGCGGTGCAGCAGGGCTATCGGGTGATTATTATCACGGGCGGACGCTCGGAAGGAGTAGTGGCGCGTCTTCAAAACTTGGGCATCACTGAAATTTACAGCGGCATTCAAGATAAATTGAAGACGCTGGATGATTTGATAGAAATTTATGGCTTAGAACTGGCCAATACCACCTATATGGGCGACGATTTGCCCGATTACGAGCCAATGCGCTTAGTCGCCTTGCCCGCTTGCCCCCACAATGCCGCCCCAGAGATTAAAGCCATCAGCCAGTACATTTCTCCCTACAATGGAGGAGAGGGCTGCGTACGTGATTTGCTAGAAAAAATCATGAAAGTGCAAGGACGTTGGGTGGAGACCGATGTGGTCAACTTAACCAAGGATAAACCGCCTTTTTAGCCCTCCAATCTACTGGTTATACTTATACTAGTGGCTCCTCAAAACCTTTGCGCTCTACGGTTGTTAAGCATAACATTCAAAAGGAGCTTATCCACTAATAAAGACCACTTAGAGCGTATGTTGAAGATTTTAGGAATAATCCTGTTGATTTTGTTGGCGGTTATTGTGCTGGTAGTGCTAGCTTTGGTACTTTATGTTTCCTTTGCCCCTGCTTTTGGTTCCAAACCAAGCCGAAAGAAACGCAAAAGCTACCGCGATTACGATAATTATAAGCGGGGCAAATTTATGAACATCATGCCTCAATTCACGGTGTTTGAGACCGCTGAATTTGTGGACGAATCCCTCCATCCTAAAGAAACCCGTACGCCTGATTTTGAACTGCCGATTGTTTCTTTAACAGCAACTTCTTTTGATCAAAAGATTGATGCGCCCCGCATTACTTGGTTTGGCCATTCTACCTTGTTGGTAGAAATGGAGGGAAAAACCATCTTGATTGACCCTATGTTTGGGGAGGTCGCCTCGCCACTGTTGCGCGTAGGCAATCACCGTTTTAAGCCAGGGTTACCATTGCAACTAGAAGACCTTCCCCCTATTGATTTGGTGCTGATGACCCACGATCACTACGACCATTTGGATTACGAGTCCATCTTGGCGATCAAAGACCGTATTCCCTTGTTTTACATTCCAATGGGTATGCACGGGCATTTGCGCCGTTGGGGAGTTGCTGCCGAAAAAATCAAAGAATTTAATTGGTATGAGGAAACCTTGTTTGGAGACCTTCGTATCATTTTTACCCCTTCTCATCACTATTCTGGCCGTACCTTGAGCGATCGGTTTATGTCGCTTTGGGGAGGATGGATTATGCAGAGTAAGCGCCACAACATTTATTTGAGTGGAGATGGTGGCTACGGCCCTCATTTTGCACGAATCGGAGAGGAGTATGGCCCTTTTGATTTTGCGATGATGGAATGTGGGCAATACAGCCGCTACTGGCGGCAAAACCACCTCTTTCCTGAAGAAGCAGCAAAGGCAGGACAGGATGTCAAGGCCGAAGTAATGATGCCCATTCACTGGGGAGCGTTTGCTTTGGCGATGCACCGTTGGGATGATCCTGTGAAGCGCTTTTTAGAAGCAGCGGCACACTTCGAAATTCCTGTCACCACGCCCAAAATTGGGGAGCCAATTATCCTAGACGCGACAACGCCCTTGCCAAGTAGCCATTGGTGGGAGCCGCCTACAAAAAAGCTTTCCTAAGCCTCTCTATTTTATAGCCATGCTAGAAACAGAACGGCTCTTACATCGCCCTTTTACCCTGCTAGACCTCGATCGCTTGACCGAGGTGCGCGGAACTGCCGCCGTCTCCAAATACATTGGCGGCGAGGAAGCCACAACTAAAGATTGGATTAAAAAACGCCTCGACCACTATTTACAATGTTATCAAGAACTAGGGTTTGGTGTGCAAGCCCTGCTCTGGAAAGAAACAGGCGAAATTATTGGTTGGAGTGGCTTACAACCCCTTCCCGATAGCAACGAAATACAACTTACTTACGGATTGATGGAAGCATACTGGCGGCAAGGACTCGGTTACGAAACGGGCATGGCTTGGCTAAAAGTGGGCTTCCACACCCTTGAATTAGACCGCATTGTTGCCCTTACGGCACCCCAAAACAAAGGCTCTTGGAAGCTTATGGAAAAGCTCGGGATGACCTTTGAAGGGGAACAACATGGTTATACAATTATTTGTAAGCGTTATGCTATTTCTAATGCCGCCTTCTCCAAAAGGGGACTGTCAGGACGGAAATGACGGTGTGTCCAATACATGGAAGCGGCTACGAGCAAACCACCGACTAACCAATAACTGGGCAGGGTATACCAATCGTTGAACAACAAAATCAATAATAACATAAAGGGTAACCGCATCATCTCTGACGCGTACAACCAAGGCTTCGCTTCTAGAATACCGCTCAGATTGACAATCGTATGCCACAGTAACGCCGTTCCAATCCATTTTTCTAATGTCGTCCACCCCAAATCAGGACTAATAATAAAAGCCATCAGCACAAAGCACAAGATCAAGTGGGTGAGAATGTAGTTTTTGCTTTGCGCAAAAGGGATGCTTTGGTAGCGGACTTGATTCTCTACTGTAATTTCCTCATTGGGAACATATTCGGGTAAGCCGCGTGGTCGCCAAGTCAACGGCATAAACCAAATTTTAAATTTATCCGTCCAGTAAGGAGCAGCAACTGCTAATTCCCAGAGTTGTATATAGTAGTGAAAATTGATCTTAATAGGATTCCAAGACTGCGGCCCATTGTACATGCCATAGACTACTTTGTCTTCCTCTTCTTCAAACGTGCCAAACAAGCGATCCCAAATAATAAGCATTTCCGAGTAATTCTTGTCCAAGTACTGCAAATTCATGCCGTGGTGAACGCGGTGGTGCGAAGGCGTATTGAAAAAGAACTCAATGCCGCGCCAAAATTTGGGAATCACCTCCGTGTGGTGCCATAAACTCATAAACAAGTGCAAGCCTGTCATCATGTAAATGTCAAAGGGGGTAAATCCTAAAATCGCCAGTGGCCAAAGAAATACAAAGGACATCAAGCGCTGTGTAACACTGGCGCGCAAGCCCACTAGAATGTTCATCTCCTCCGCAGAGTGGTGCGGAGAGTGCGCCGCCCACAAAATATTCACTTCGTGTCCAAAACGGTGAAACCAGTAGAACAAAAAGTCAATACCAATTAATAAAAAAATAGAATTGTACCAATGTTCCCAATCCAAAGGTAGACTGAATAATTGAAAGTTTTCCCAGAGCCAACCATAGGTGAAATACACGGCGACCGCGACCAGCAAATTGGTCGTTTGATTCCCCAGTGCCGTCCCAAAATTGACCACGGATTCTTGATAGGAAATAAAGTCTTTTCGCGCCAGCGCACAATAAATCATCTCTATTAACACCAAGGCAACAGCAATGGGCGCAATTAAACTATAGATATTTTTTTGGGCGGTGGAAAGCTCAGCGGCATTTCCAAAATCGGTCAATAGGTAAAAACAAAGTGCTACAGAAAGCACCAGAAACCAAACTATATGTGCTGCTTTAATCATTTTCCTAAACTATACTACGTTTGTTCTCAAAAGAATTTGCTTATCAAGATACAATTTTTGGAAAGGAAAAAAAGCCCAAGTGCGGGAATAAATAGTAGATGTTTACAAAAAAGGCTACTTTGTGAAAGGATAGGCTGCGTTTTTGTGGAAAAAGTGCTACTAAAGTAGAACAGCTCTAGGGAGTTGACAACTTGTTCCAACAAAATGACAGCTGGAACGTATTTTTTCTCTATCTTTAATAGGATTTAAGGAACAATCGTTACTTAATAGTACGCCTTTAAATCAACCCCTCATCCTATCCCGACTATAACCAAACAGATAAGCGGTGGAGACCTCTCAAAATACAAAATTGAATTCCAGAGAAGAGTTACTAGAGCAAAAACTCACCCTGCAAAAATTGCAGTTTACCCGTGTGTTGGAGATCACACAAGCGATCAACGACAACATTCCTATCGACGACCTTTTTACCATGTACAAAGGCTTGTTGACTTGGGAAATGGGGGTGCAAACCTTTGCCCTGTACATTCGTCAAGAAAATTATTGGATCTGTGCAACCTCGGCAGGGGTGGAGGAGCGCTTGTTGGGAAACGACATTGAGCCTTATTTGCCCAAGGACAACCGTCGACAAACCAGCAAATGGCCCAAAGACCCGTTGATGTCTAATTTTTCGCACGTCATTCCTGTTTTTCATAAGAATTATGCGATTGCTTATACCTTTTTGGATGCCAATCAAATGAATTTAGAAGAAATTCAAGCAGACGGCTTCGAATTGATGAACATTATTTCGGCTATTACTAATATTATGGCTGTTGCCATTGAGAATAAACGCTTATTTAAGCGACAGCTCGATCAAGAGCGCCTCAAACGCGAAATGGAATTGGCGGTACAGGTACAAAATATGCTGATGCCGCATGAGTTGCCCAAGAATGAACAGTATGAATTTTCAGGCATCTACCAGCCACATGAGGGCGTAGGAGGGGATTATTATGACTTTTTTGAAGTAGGAGCGGGCGAAATTGCTTTTTGTATTGCTGATATTTCAGGCAAGGGAATTGCGGCGGCGCTGCTTATGTCCAATTTTCAGGCAAACCTACAAACCTTGGTACACCGTAAGTATTTGAGCGTCAAAAAATTTACCAACCGCCTCAATTCGTTGGTTTTGCGTACCACCCAAGGAGATAAATTTATTACCTTTTTTATAGCGCGCTACCACGTGCGCAAAAAACGCCTTCGCTATCTCTGTGCGGGGCACAACCCGCCGTTTATGTATATGAACGGCAAAATGCAACGCTTGGACAAAGGCTGCACGATTCTGGGAGCGTTCCCAAAAATTCCTTCCATTGAATTTGGCGAAATTTTCTTAGACGACGACGCACTCTTTTTGCTCTATACGGATGGCTTGACCGATTTACAGAACGATGCCGAAGAGTATTTCTCCGATGAAAAGGTAGCCGAATTTATTGTAGCCCATAAAGAGTTGCCTGTAGCAGAGTTTAATAAGCAGTTGATGAAAACGGTGAAGGAATTTAAAGGCAAGCGGCCTTTTCCTGATGATATTTCGGTGCTAAGTGCCCGATTGTTTGTGACCAAGGCAAAAGAGAAAGAGAACTTAGAGCAACCCGAAGGCGGTTGTTAACAAGTTTTCTGTCAAAATAGCCGAATAAAATAGGGAAGAACTGCCGTATTGGCGCTTTTTTATGGCTGGCGCTAACTTTGCAACCGTTGGAGTACACTCTATATTGAGTCGGTATTAATTCCTGTAGGTTATGTTATTGCTTTCCGTTTTTTTGATCGCTTTGGTTACCTATTTTATTAGCAAGCCTTTCTTAGCCTTGGCTGCGACCACTGCTGCCCCCCAATCGTCTAGTTCAAAGACGGCTCAACAAGCGTTTGAGCAGTTGCACCAACAGTTTAAAGCACGGGCAACGCACCAAGACCAGCGCCCAAAACAGGGCTTTCAAGGAGGCGAGTACATTGACTTTGAAGAACTGTAGAGTAGGCGAGCTCCAATACAATAAATACAATAGAGGAGGGAAGAAAGTCTTTTTTAAGTAGCTGGCTCGTTAATCGGCATGGGCAATTCTAAAAAATCAACTAGATCAACTAACGAGTCGTAAGGGGCTTCTTCCATCGGAATATGCCCAACTTTGGGGTAAATGGTTAGCGTTGCATGGGGCAAGCTGTCGCGAAAACGGTAAGCATGTTCTACTGGAATCCACGCATCTTCTGCTCCCCACAAGACTAGGGTAGGTTGTTTTATTTCTCGTAAGAAGTGGCTGTTGTCCTGAAAGGGAGAGGCGACAAATTGAAGCAGCGCTTCGTTATTGCCCTCGCGGGTAAATAAATCATAATAGCGCGTAACAACAGCCCCCGTTGCCTTGCTAGGATCAAAAAAGACTTGCCGCACAAACAATTCTAAAACCGACCGCCGAATGATGTACTTGAGTAGATGCGGTGCCAAACGAGATTGTGCCAACTTGAAGGGCAATGGAATCGCGTCTTCTTCTAAAAAGCCTGCCGCATCAATCAACACCATTTTGCGCACCTGCTTTGGATAGCGATAGGCAAACTCCCACGTAATCCAGCCGCCCAATGAACTACCAACTAAATCACACTGCTCTACTCCCAAGCGGTTGAGGAATTCTCGTAGAACGCGGATATGGTTGCCCATTGTATAATCGCCCGACGAGTTGCCGCCTGTTAATCCAAAACCCATCAAATCTAAGCGAATCACTCGGTAATGGGCGATGAGCTGTTCTGTCCAAGCATCGTACGTGTGCATAGAAGAGAAGGCACCATGTAGTAAAACAATTGTCTGTCCTTGGCCTTGGTCTTTATAATGCACCAATAGATCGTCGATGACCAAAAAACGGGAATCTTGATTGGTATACAGCGGGAGTAATTCTCTTAGAGTAGCCACGTGGTTGTTGTATCTAGCAAGCGTCAAAAAATCTCTTACAGTAACCCCAAAGCTTCGTATTTGTTTGTCAGATTGCGTACTTTGCGGCTCATTTTTAACTAAAAGCTATTATGTCCACTGCACTCCGTTTAGTTTCTTACAATGTTAATGGCCTTCGTGCTGCCCTCAAAAAAGACTTTGTTGGTTGGGTAGCGGCCAATCAATTTGATATTATTGGCCTACAAGAAACCAAGGCGCAACCAAGTCAAGTCGATGTCACGGCACTGACTGATTTGGGATACACCTATCAATACTGGCATTCTGCGGTCAAGAAAGGGTACAGTGGCGTAGCGATTTTTTCTAAAGTGAAACCTGATTTGGTCGTAGAGGGCATGGGAATCGAGCGCTTTGACAACGAAGGCCGTGTTATTCGGGCAGATTTTGGTGATTGGACACTACTCAATTGTTATTTTCCTTCGGGAACAATGGGCGATGTCCGCCAAACCGTCAAATACGACTTTTTGGACGAGATGACTACCTATGTACAGACCTTGCGCCAAGAGCGCCCCAATCTAATCGTTCAAGGCGATTACAACATTGCCCACAACGAAATTGACTTGCATAGTCCCAGCACCAACCACAAAAGTTCTGGCTTTTTACCCGAAGAACGCGCTTGGATGAGCGACTGGTTTAGCGAAGATAACTTTGTAGATGCTTTTCGGTCTAAGCATCCAGAAACGCAGAAATTTAGTTGGTGGAGTTATCGCGCAACATCGCGTGCCCGCAACAAAGGTTGGCGCTTGGATTACCACGCCGTAAGTGCGCCTATGAGCAAGCGTATCCTTGGAGCCGAGTTGTTGAACGATGCCGTGCATTCCGATCATTGTCCTTGTTGGTTAGAGATAGAAGGGTAAAGATTCGGTTATTCGTATAGAATTTAGTTATTTTGCTATAAAAACAACTACTATGCGGAACTTCCTACTATTATTAAGCCTTTTAATAGGTTTAAGTGCCTGCCGTTCTACGGCCAACCTACGTTCTACGCCCCCTACTACCGAGGCGCTCTACCAACAATCTATCGAGGAGGCGATGTATGCTACGACGGATAAGGTCTATGACCAATTGGTAGCTATCAACGAAAACAACGATGAACTAGTTTGGAAGACCATCAAAGGAGAAAAATACTTGTTGGTGGTTACGTGGAAGCAAACGGTTTCTTATTATAAAAATGATCCCATCACTGGTTTTTACGATACAGGAAAGTATCCGATTTGGATTACTACCGCGCCCGAACTCCTACAACGCATGAAAAAGGAAGCCGCTACCGATCCCAATCGTCGTTTATTGGAATTGTTAGGCTTGCCGCCCAATGCCACCTATTCCTATTTTGTGGAGTTTTGGGTCAAACCCAGCGATTTATTTCGCCCTTGCCCCGATGCAGAAATCACGGATGCTACTTGTACGGTCTGCTTTCCTGATGGCACCGCGCAGCCACATATCGATTGGATGAATGCGAGTAGAATTAGCCGTTACTACGCTTGTGGCTTGTACAACCAATATCCCTGGACACAGTTGGGCTATACCTATGATTGGAATCCCAATAACCTAAGTCATGTAGGTTTAAGTGAGTTTGTTATTCGTAAAAATAGCCAACTTGTGGTGGAGAAAATCTATACTACACAGGAATATTTAGCGAAGTAGTGCGGTAGAGGTGTCTTGGAATAGAGCGATTGACGCTTTTTATCTTCCTGCAACTGCCTTATTCCTTAACAAAGGTTTCTACCACCTGCGTAGGTTTGCGCTCGGCATCAATGGCGACAAACGTAAACATTCCTGTAATGGCTTTTTTGCGGCTCTCTTCATACATCTCCTCCAAGTAAATTTCCACTTGTACTTTTACACTGGTATTACCTACATACACTACTTTAGCCACCAATTCGATCAGGGTGCCTGCGGGAATGGCTTGTTTGAAGTGGATTTGATCCGACGTGACGGTAACCATACGCTTGCGCGCAAAACGGGTGGCGCAAATAAACGCAACCTCGTCCATCATTTGCAGCGCCGTGCCTCCAAACAAGGTATTGTAATGGTTGGTGGTATTGGGTAGAATGGCTTTGAACGTACGGGTCTCCGATTGGGCAATTTTATCTTGAACAGTCATCATAGAACTACTAAAAAGTAATCAATCCCGCTCGGGCGGTTTTTTTATTGACGCAAAGCTAGGCTTTTTTGCGACAGCGCCCAACTGCTGCAAGCAAGAAGCGCACAAACAGTTGCGGTAGTTTTTGGCGAGTAGCGCCCGCGTGGCTGGCGGCAGCTGCCATTGACTACATTGGCAGTGTTCAATGGCAGCTGGCTGACAGTCAAAAGTTTGTTGGCAACGGTCACAGGTGCGAGACATAAGTGATTTTTATTCGCTAATAATGGTGGTGTAAAGCAAATTTTCTTCCAACTGTTCGAGTACACCGGCCTCCAAGTTGGTTCCTTTCACAATAAGGCGATTGGCGGCTATGGTAGACCATGTTTCAGGAAAATCTTCCAAGGTGCTATTGGATAAATCCAATTCATACAAGGCCACTTCTTTTAGGTGTTCTATTAAGAGCTTGGCAGAGATGTTTTGGCAATTGGCTAGGCGCAAGAAGCGCAGCGCAGGGTAGCGGTTCATGTTGCTGGGGACTGCGCTTACTTGAGTGGCCGACAAATCCAGTCGTTGCAAGTTAGGCAACTCAATCCAAGCATCAGGAATGCGTTCGATAGGATTGTTAGACAAATCCAGCTCAATTAATTTTTTGTGGACAGTTAGTGTCTTGGGCAGTTCTTTTAGAGCCGCTTCTTGAAACGTCAAGTGCGTCAATTCGGTCAACTGGTTGATAACTGCCCAGTTCTCCTCCGTATTCAGCCCTTCATTCCTAGAAAGATCCAGTTTCTCCAAGGAGAGTGTTGCCAGCCCCGCAGGCAGTTCATTTAAGTCATTGCCTGCCAACTGTAAAGATTTTAAACTGGACATTTTTTCTAGAGCGGGTAATAAAGCGTTCCAATCCAAGTCAGGATTGTTGGAGAGGTTCAACGCGGTTAGGTTTTTCCAAGTAGACAACCAGTCGGCGGTGATAGTGGGAAGGTTAAGACCTTCTAGATTCAAGTGTTGGAGCGTTGTTAATTTATTCAAATCAGTGCCCAACGCTTCAAGGGGATTGTTGCCTAGGTTTAAGGTCGTCAACTCCGTGAGGCGTTGCCAATTAGCGGGCAAGGCCGTCAATTCATTGCCATTAACAGAAAGGACGGTTAAGTTGGCCATCGTTCCCATGCCCGTAGGCAAAACGGTGAGCTGGTTATTGTCCAAATTCCAAACGCTCATGTTTTCCAACAAGGAAAAGGCTTCCGAAAGCTTAGTAAGCTGGTTGTTTTGGGTAAGCAAGGTCGTTAAGCGAATGAGTTGCGTCATGCGCTCAGGCAATTCGGTCAGTTGGTTGTCGTGTAGGTGCAAGGTTCTCAAATAACGGCAATCCATCAGCGCTCTAGGCACTGCTGTCAACTGGTTTCCACTAACATCTACGGTCGTTAGTGTTTTGAGATTCGACAACTGTTCAAAGGCATCGTCAAAATCCAAATTGGGATTGTTCTGAAGCAGCAAAGTATGGAGTTTTTCCATTTTACCAATGTTCTTAGGTAGCTGTTGCACGTCGTTGTTACTGACATCTAATGTTTGTAGTACTTTCCAGTTTTTTATGGAGTTGGGCAAGCTGGTGAGCTCGTTGTTGCGCAAGTAGAGGGAGCGGAGCGTAGTATTTTTAATTAAATCATTGACAACATTATTAGGATTACTAGTCCAAAGCGCGTTGTTCATGACCAATATCTCCAACTTTTTGAGGTCTTTGAACGTCTTGGGTAAGCCTTCCAAGTGGTTGTTGTCTAAGTGTAACTCCTTTAAGGCAATTAAGTTACCGAGGTCTTCCGACAAAATACGGAGGTCGTTGTTGGATAAGTTAAGCGTCGTTAGTTTTTTACAGGAAAATAACGGGGCGGGTAACTCGCTGCGTCCTTGGCCGCTTAGGTCTACGTTGTACACTAAAGTAACGTCTGTACTATCATTAATATCGGTATAAACACTATCCTGTTGCGCGAAAAGAATATGGCTACAACAAAGCAAAAAAAGAAGAGGAAGAAACATAGTTGGAAGGGGTTTATTAAAAAATAAAAACACACATGCTTGAACGTGCTGTTAGCTGGACTCCTATAATCGTTCCAAAACAACAGCCCCAAATACGCAACCTCAAAGGTACAACATTCTAAGAGGAAAAACAGGAAAAAAACGATGGACTAGACGACTAGGCTGCCCGTGCTGTTTTAAACAACTTCTTTGTATATTTACGTCTATTTTTAAATGACCAGTACTAATCTCGTTATAATTTTGTCGACTTACATATTAGCCCTCGAAACCACCACCCATACTTGCTCCGTTGCTTTAATCAAAGATGGGCAAACTTGGATATTACGCGAAGACGATGCGCCCAATGGCCACGCTCAAAGCATTACTTTGTTCATTCAGGCCGTAATGCAAACAGCCAACTTGCCGTTGTCGGCCTTGTCGGCCATTGCAATAAGCCGTGGCCCTGGCTCTTATACGGGCTTGCGCATTGGGCTTTCGACCGCCAAAGGCTTGTGCTATGCCCTTGGCAAACCACTTTTGGCGGTGGATAGTTTACGGGCCTTGGCTTGGGGGGCACGAGAAGCAAGCGGGAGTCTTGCTCCGCGTTGGGGCTATGCCGCGCTGATGGATGCACGGCGCATGGATGCGTATGTAGGCTTGTACGACGCAGCGTTGAGGCCCTTGTGTGCGCCTTATTTTGCCACATTGCAGGCCAATAGCTTGGATAGTTTGTTGTTGGAATACGATTTGGAGGGTTGGATAATCGGCGGCAATGCTGCTGCTAAGTTTATGGAATTGTTTGGCGATGGTTTGCCAGTCTCCTTGCAAGACAGCGGGGTAGCTCCCCCTTCGGCGCGCTTTTTGGCAGCGTTGGCGCAGACGGCTTGGGAGGAACAGCGCTTAGAGTCTGTCGCCTACTTTGAGCCGTTCTACCTCAAAAAGCCACACATTACGCGTCCCAAACCAAAGCTTTAGTCTACTTGTTGCGCTTCGTAGCGTCTACTTTTATCCTGTAAATCCAACCAGCTTGAAAACAATTGATCGATATATCTTAAAGCGTTACTTGAGTAGTTTTTTCTTTATTGTGCTGCTCTCGTCAATGTTGTCTATTGTGATCGATGCCGCCGAAAAAGTCAACGACTTTTTGGAGGAGGGCGGTCCCTCGTTGGGGCAAATTATAGAATATTACATGAATTTTGTCCCATTCATCAATGGGCTTATTTTTCCTTTGTACAACTTAATTGCGGTCGTGTTTTTTACAGCGCGTCTGGCAGGCAATTCCGAATTTGTGGCAATGGTGGGCAGTGGGGTTAATTATTACCGCTTGCTGTGGCCTTATCTGATGGGTGCGACGATTATCGCAGGCATTCATTATTATGGTAACCATTATGTTATTCCACAGTCCAATGCTTTGCGTACTCAATTTGAGAACACCTATATCTATAAGCACAATTATGTAGGCAGTACAGGAAATTTTCATGCGGCGGCTAGTCCTTACGAAGAGTTTTATTTGCAAGGGTTTAATCGTTACGACAGTTCGGGCAGCCAATTTGCTTGGATAAAGCACGACAGCACGCGTTTTCACCGCACCTTCGTCTTGACAGCCAACACCATACGCTTGATAGAACCCCCCAATCGCTGGCGGCTGTCAGGAATGCGGACGCGCATTCACAAAAAGCGGATAGCTGGTACCGCCACAGATTCTAGTCGCGTAGCCCACCCTGCAACATTTGAATACGAAACCAAAACATTTGCCCCACAGGAAACGCTGGATACGGCCATCGGATTGTTCATTGACGATTTGATCAAGCGAGATAACGATAAGGATAACATGACCACGCCTACGCTCATTGATTACATTGATAAACAAAAAGCGAAAGGAACAGGCGGCATGATGGTGTTTGAAGTAGAGCGGTACCGACGCAGCGCAGATCCCTTTTCTATTTACATTCTTACCTTAATTGGCTTTTCGGTCGCTTCGCGCAAACGACGGGGCGGGATGGCTTGGAACCTAGTGATAGGAGTAGGGCTATCAGGAGTTTATATTTTTATGACCAAGTTTGCCACTACTTTTTCGATCAAAGGTGGCTTAGCGCCAATATTGGGGGTTTGGGTGCCCAACCTGTTTTTTGCAACAGTGGCCTTATGGATGCTTTATCGTGCTCAAAAATAAGTTATTAGCGGGCACGCAATGCTAAGAGGACGTTAAATTATAGGAATAAAGTTGGTGTAGAAGGAGTAAAGGTCTAGAATTTGATTAAAAATTAGCCATTGATAAATAAAAGTCGTACTTTTGCAGCACTTTTAAGCAGCGCTTCAATGAAGTACTGTATTTCTAATTCAGGAGTGTCCAAGAAAAGTCGCGCTTCTAAACAATTTAATCAGAACAATGGCCAATCAACCTTTGCGCAATATTGCTATTATTGCACACGTCGATCATGGTAAAACTACGCTAGTAGATAAAATTTTGCACCAATGCCAACTCTTTGGAGACCACGAAGAGACGGGCGAGCTTATTTTGGACAACAATGACCAAGAGCGCGAACGCGGTATTACTATTTTGGCCAAGAACGTTTCCGTTCAATACAAAGGCACAAAAATCAACATCATTGACACCCCTGGTCACGCCGATTTTGGTGGAGAGGTAGAGCGCGTATTGAATATGGCGGATGGTGTTTTGTTGTTAGTCGATGCTTTTGAAGGTGCCATGCCTCAAACACGCTACGTCTTGTCTAAAGCCTTGGCTTTGGGTAAAACTGTCGTCGTCGTCGTCAACAAAGTAGACAAAGACAACTGTCGCCCTGAAGAAGTACACGAAGAAGTCTTCGAATTAATGTTCAACTTGGATGCCAACGAAGAGCAATTGGAATTCAAAACGGTTTATGGTTCAGCCAAAATGGGCTGGATGGGGCCTGACTGGAGCAAACCTACTAGCGATGTCACCCACTTGTTGGATGTTGTATTAGACGTAGTCCCTGCCCCTGAAGTGGTAGAAGGAACGGTACAGTTGCAAATTACCAACATTGATTACTCTAAGTATATTGGTAGAATGGGCATGGGCCGTGTAACACGCGGAACTTTGCGCGCCAACCAACCTGTTTCTTTGGTACGCCGCGATGGAAGCATTGCCAAAACGCGTATCAAAACTTTGTATACCTTTGATGGATTGGGTAAAAAAGAAACCGAAGAAGTGCGTTGCGGTGACTTGTGTACCGTAGCAGGTATTGATAGTTTTGATATCGGAGATACCATTGCTGATGCCGATAACCCAGAGGGATTGAAGCCCATCGAAATTGACGAGCCAACGATGAGCATGTTGTTTACCATTAACGATTCTCCGTTTTTTGGTAAAGAAGGAAAGTTTGTTACTTCTCGCCACATCCGTGAGCGCTTGTTCAAGGAAACAGAGAAAAATTTAGCCTTGAAAATCGAAGAAACCGCTTCGCCTGATGCCTATATGGTCTTTGGCCGTGGTGTCATGCACTTGTCGGTATTGATCGAGACCATGCGCCGTGAAGGATACGAACTACAAGTTGGTAAGCCGCGTGTTATTGTTAAAGAAATAGACGGTAAGAAAAACGAGCCGATTGAGTTACTTTCTATTGATGTTCCCGAAAATTACTCGGGTAAAGTCATCGAGTTGGTTTCTCAACGCAAAGGTGATATGACCATCATGGAACCCAAAGGTGATTTGATGCACTTGGAGTTCCAAATTCCTTCTAGAGGAATTATTGGTTTGAGAACAAATGTATTGAATGGTACAGCTGGAGAGGCCGTAATGACCCACCGTTTCTTGAAATACGAACCTTGGAAAGGCCCTATTGAAGGTCGTAACAAAGGCGCATTTATCGCTATGGAAAATGGAACATCAATTCCTTATTCTATGGACAAATTGCAAGATCGCGGTAAGTTTTTTATTGAAACAGGTGTAGATATTTACGAAGGTCAAGTAGTCGGAGAACATAGCCGTGATAATGATTTAGTAATCAACATTACCAAAACTAAAAAATTGACCAACATGCGTTCTTCAGGAGCGGATGATAAAGTAAAACTACCACCTCCAGTAGACTTTTCGCTAGAGCAAGCCATGGAATACATCGGCGAAGATGAGTACGTTGAGGTAACTCCTATCAGTATCAGAATGCGTAAGATTTACCTCAAAGAACACGAGCGTAAGAAAATGTCTAAGAAGGACTAAAGTCAGTCCAAAATGAATCTTATTGTTCCATTTTGAATAGGAAACAAAGGGTTTTATTTAAAAGAATGTCTCAACATCAATGTTGGGACATTCTTTTTTTATGGCATAAGTTCTCATTCTTGCCTCCTAGGTATACATTCCTGCCGTTGACTAGAAAATTAACAGAATATTCACAAAATTGGCCTGCTTTTCGTGGAACTTCTAGTGTATCTAAGTTGTTACCTTATCAGTTATTGTCTTGAATAGGTAATCAATAACTAGCCAATCGAGTTTACTTTTTGTTTGAAAATGGTCAAAAACTTCCCATTTTGACCAATAGTGAGAAAGAAAAGCGACTTTTTTTAAGAAAAGTCGAAAAAAAAATCTCCAAACGGTAACAAAATCTTAATAATTGCGATTAAGTTAGTAGAGAGTAAACCTTAGTGTACTTGTCGTCCCAAATCAATTATAACAAGAATTACACACTACAAAATAAAACTATGAAAAGCTTATATTTAACCGCACTTTCTTTTTTAGTGCTCCTCTTAGTCCCTAGTTTCAGCCAAGCCCAAAGTAATGTAGAATGGGAAGGCCGTTGGGAAATCATTAGCAGTAAATCTTCTTTTTGCAATATCCACATTGTTACGGATCTTTTGCCCAACCAACCAAAGCCAACGGCTGTATTAGAAGGGTTGGTCAATGGCGAGCCTTTTCGTATCAATTGTACGGTAGAAGAAATTCCAGAGCGTAACTCTGTTGTTTTTCACGAAGCACCTGCTGCGGATGGTAGCTACAAGTACAGTTCAGACAAACCCTTGTTTTTGTTGATTATAACCAAGCAAGAAAACCCATTGATTGTAACGCCAGTTTGGATGCAATTGGACATTACTGCTTTGCGTACCAACAAAGACTGCATTGTACGCCGCGTGCCTACTCCTCGTTACAAAGGCATTTACAAATTTGATAACAATGGAGTAGAAACTTCTTTGGCAATTGGAAGAGTGAATAAAACTAAGTTTACTTCTACCGTAGAGAAAAGCAGTGGAAAGGTAGACTGTGAATGTGAATTACAAGCGCGCCACTTAGCCGTTTGTTATCCTGAAAACGGAAAAGGTGCCTTCTTCCTAGATTTCAACGACGAAGGCGTTAAAGTAGTCAAAAGCTACGATCAAAATATATACAAGCCCGGTGCTTCTGCAACAGATGACAGCGAATTGGTATGGAATGCTACCTTAAAAAAGTAGGTAGCTGATAAAATCCTTGCCCTTTTTCAGCTTCATTGCCGTAACATTGCAAGAAATGTGGCCATTCCGATATCGGAATGGCCATTTTTTGTTGGTCATACGGCTGTTTGTTCAAAGAAGCAGGAGAACCAAAAGGCCACTTTGTTGTTCTAAAAGAATCGCTACTTTCCTAGAATAATTGGAAGAACTGCCACTTTTTATTCTCCTGTATACTGTAAATATACAATGCGCTAGTAGGTTAAAAAAGGTATCGCCTAGCTCGAATTCGTTTAGGAGAACCTGTACCAAATGATTAATAAATGAATAAAGACGATTACAATAAAATAGCGCCGACTTTTCCCACCGAACCAGGGGTCTATCGCTTTATTGGTAAAGACGATGTGATTTTATACATTGGCAAAGCCAAGCACCTCAAGCGGCGTGTAGCGTCTTATTTTGGCAACCGCAAAGATATGCGGAACAAAACGCGGATTATGGTGCGCAAGGCAGAGCGCATTGAGTATACCATCGTAGACACCGAGCAAGATGCGTTGCTCTTGGAGGCAACATTGATCCAAAAGCACCAGCCACGGTACAACGTCATGCTCAAATCGGGAAAGCCCTATCCGTACATTTGCATCAAAAAAGAGCGCTTTCCACGCGTCTTCATCACCCGCCACGTCCCCAAAGATGGTTCGCGCTATTTTGGCCCTTACGTCTCGCGCGGTCGTATGAACACGATCATAGAAATGATCAAAAACCTGTTTCAGTTACGGACCTGCCAGCTCAATTTGTCCGAGGAAAATATCATTGCCCAGAAGTTCAAGCCTTGCTTAGAATTCCATATCAAGAATTGCCTAGCACCCTGTATTGGCCTAGAGGAAGAGGAAGCTTACAACGAAAAAATTGAGCAAGTCGCTAATATTTTGAAAGGGCATTTTACCTCTGTAAAGCGTTATCTAAAAGAAGAAATGCAGCGGCAGGCGGCGAATCTAAAATTTGAGCGGGCACAGGAAATTAAGGTACAGTACGATGCCTTGACCAACTATCAGGGGCGCTCTACGGTGGTCAATCCTAAAATTCGGGATGTAGATGTGTTTAGTTTGGCGCAGCATGAGGACACCGCTTATTTTAATTATTTGAAAGTAGTAGACGGTGCCATCATCAATACGTTTACGATGGAGTTGGATACCAACTTGGATGATGGGGAAGAGGATTTATTAATTTTTGCCATCCAAACCTTACGGGAAAAGTACCAAAGTATCGCCCCTGAGGTGATTGTACCCATTGATTTGCCGATTATTTGGGAGGGAACTACGATAACGGTTCCTAAAATCGGGGATAAGAAAAAACTCTTGGACTTGTCGGAGAAGAATTTGCAGTATTATGTGTTGCAAAAGAAAAAGCAAGCCGCCAACCGTGCCGACAAACAAACCACTTCTGATAAGGTCATGGAGATCATGAAGAAGGATTTACAAATGGATGTCTTGCCCTTGCACATTGAGTGTTTTGACAACTCGAACTTACAGGGAACCAACCCTGTGGCGGCTATGGTCTGCTTTCGGCACGGCAAACCCTCCAAAAAAGATTATCGCCACTATCATGTAAAGACCGTTGACGGCCCCGATGATTTTGCCTCTATGACAGAAATCGTTTATCGTCGTTACAGCCGTCTTATTGATGAAAAGAAAACCCTACCGCAGTTGATTATCATTGACGGCGGGAAAGGCCAGCTGAGCGCCTCTGTGAAGAGTTTGAAGGAGCTAGGCATCTATGGGCGTGTTACCATCATTGGCATTGCTAAACGGTTGGAGGAGATTTATTTTCCTGAAGATAGCGTGCCCTTATTGCTCAGTAAAAAATCGCCGACCCTCAAAGTTATCCAACAAGCACGGAACGAGGCCCACCGTTTTGCCATTGAGTTCCACCGCTTGCTGCGCTCCAAAAAATATGTCGCTACCGAACTGACCAACATCAAAGGGATTGGTAAAACCACGGCTGAACGACTCTTGAAAACCTTTGGATCGGTAGAAAAAATCAAAAACACACCACAAGAGGAATTAGAAAGCCACGTTGGCAAAGCTGCCACACGTAAACTGTTCACTCATTTTGAGTTGGCTTATCAAGAGCTTGCCCCAAAGAAGAAAAAGAAAAAAGCAGTCGTCCCCGAAGCGCAATCGGAACAGACCGAGGACACTCCACCCGTAGAGGAAACCACAAACGAGATACAGGCGACAGAAAAAAATAAAGGGGATCAAGCTCCAAAAGACAAGTAAGTGAGGCGAGCAAAAGGAAAAAAGAGGGAGCGCTTACCAGACGTTGCCAATAAAAAAAGATACCTAGCATTTAGCAAATGCGTTATCGGTATCTTTATATTTTTGTACTGCCTTGGCACGTTGCAACGTGCTTAAAAGCTTATGTTGCCTATTAATGGCGCGGTTATTAAAAGGTAACCGCTTTCGCTAAAAAAAATTAAAAAAAGATAAGCCCTAAGATGACTATTGGTTTTTGTGAGCCAAATGCTCTTGATACGCTTGTTCTAGGCTAGGGTGGAAGTGGACTTCTGTTAGGTGTTCTAACTGATCTAACTGCTCAAAAAAGGAGACTTGATGTTCTAAAGTAGAGCGGTCAATGTGCAAGACTTTTAGATTAGGGAGTTTGTGTAAGGCAATGTCTAAATTCAATTCTAGCCCGCTAATGTACAGCTCCTCTAATTGAACCAAGGTGAAAAAATAAAAGCCCCTTGTTGGCGTAGGAGACGCGTAAGTCGCCTGCTCCTCTAGCACAACGACGATTTTTTTTAGGTGGGGCAATTGTTTGATTAAGCGCCAAGCCGCTTTGCTCACGCTATTGATGCCCAAAAATTCTAAGGTGCGCAAATTTTCTAGTAGCTCAAAACCCATTGGAAGGCGGATTTGCTCATTGTTGCCATAAAATTCGGCTCCTTCTAACGTAAATTGCTCCACTTCCTGCAAAGGCTTAAAAATCAGATTAAACGCGGCGGTATGTGGTTGGGCAATGACTTGCTGAATCGGTTTCCACGCGATTAAATCCTCTAATAACAACCCATCAAAAGGCTTGACAATAACGGTTGTTCCCAAAACACGCGGTGTCCAATAGGTACGCGCTTTTTTCTCGCGTTGTGCAGCGGGCAGCGCGGCAATGGCCTTGGTGTATAATTGCAAGTAGCGGTCTTTGCCTTGGCTTAATTGATACCAAACCTCCGTAACCAACAGCACGTCAAATTCTGTCTCTTCTAGTTCTTCCAAATAGGGTTCTAGTTCAAGTTGCTTTAAATAGCTGTTGGCTTTATTTAGCAACTGTCGAGTCTTTTTATTACTTTTTTTATGCAAGATTTTCTTCGCCAACTTGGCTATCTCTTGATCTATGTCTAGGTATTGGTAATAACTGTAGGTGCCCAGCAGGATAGAAAGTAAGGCAGTCGGGAGTTGGGCTTGTTGCTGGAGGAGTTGAAGCCCTAGCAGGCAATTATTACGCTCCTCGCTTTGTAATAAGAGTTGTAAATTATCGACTTGTTCTGCGGACAGAGCGGTGTCATCCATAAACTAAAGGTAGGGTGAGAAAGCGGTTATTGACTAATAATTAAACCATCTTTGAGTCGAATGGTTCGTTTGGTCTTAGCAGCAATATCTTCCTCGTGCGTTACCAAGAGTAGGGTCTTTCCCTCGTCGTTAAAGGTCTTAAATAAATCCATCACATCATAAGAAGTCTGCGTATCCAACGCCCCTGTAGGCTCATCTGCCAAGATGATTTTGGGCTCCGAAATCAATGCTCTTGCAATGGCAACCCGCTGCTGCTGTCCCCCTGACAATTCACTAGGGTGGTGGTTGGCCCAATCTTTTAGCCCTACTTTATCTAAAAAATCGACCGCTCGGGCATGCCGTTCTTTGCGGGGCACCTTTTGGTAATACAAGGGCAGCGCTACATTTTCAGCGGCAGTTTTGAAAGGCAGCAAATTAAACGATTGGAAAATAAAACCGATGAGCTGGTTGCGGTAGTGCGCCGCTTGGGTTTGGGAGAGATTTTTTATGAGAATGCCGTCCAAGTGGTATTCGCCTAGGGTATAGCTGTCTAGAATGCCCATAATATTGAGCAAAGTAGACTTGCCCGAGCCCGAAGAGCCCATAATAGAGACAAATTCTCCTTGACCAATAAACAGGTCAATACCTTTGAGTACTTCGATAGAACTTTGACCAATCTTATAAGACTTGCGGATGTTTTTGAGAGAGAGCATAAAGCAGATTAAAAATCAAGTAGGAATAAAACAGCGATCATTTAGAGCGACGAAGATACGTAATAGGAATGCCTGCTGCAAATTCTAAACCAGTTCCTAGTGCAATTAAAAAACCTCCATTTCTGTGGAGCCGTTTTATACACAGCCCTACAGAAATAGAGGTTCTAAAAAATAGCGTATGCGCACAAAAACTATTCCGCAGCTTCTGCAATTTTTTCTCCTAATTCTTCTTCATCACCAGGCTTGTAACCGGAGTGACTATAGATAATATTGCCTTTCGCATCCAATAAAATGGTGTAAGGACAAGCATTGAAACCTAAGGCTTGATAAGCGCTGTTGTCGGGATTGCAAAAGACAGTATAGCCCCAGCCTTTAGAGTCAACCATTCCTTTAACGCGTGGCTTCGTACGGCTATCGTCCATGCTGACGGCAATAAACTCAATGTCGTATTCCTCTTGCCAATCTGCTAAATAATCGCTGTTAATCATGTCCAATTCCTCTTTGCAAGGCTTGCACCAAGTCGCCCAAAAATTAACAACCGTAATTTTGCCTTTTTCAGCAACGTATTCTTTTAAGTTGATCTTTTGACCAGCCATTGTTTCCATAGAGAGGGTCTGTGGCAGTTCTTTTTGAGCCATCAGGCTACTAGCACTACAGAAAAGAATTAAAAAAGCGGCAGATAAGATGTTCAGTAATTTCATAACAGTGGATTAAAACGAAAATTAAGAAAGGGAAGAAAGCCACCCTAAAAAAGGAATTGTTAACGCGGCTATACGAGCTCTACATTCAATAGCTATGCCAAGTTAGGAAATTAAAATCAAATTTTGACGCAAAGCCTATGGATAAATTAAACTATCTTCATACTTTAGTACGACAGAAAATTGTTTTGAAAAGAACAACAATTCTGCAAGGGCTGTCGTCAATTTGTTATTTTTATGACAATAGCCCCCACACACTCCCGATATCCCCAACCAAAGGGCAGGAGGGCAACTCCCGAAACGGGTTGTACGCTCGGCTCCTTTCACTAATCGGAAAAACAATCATTGTATGCAATTAAGATTACTATTGTTAGGCTTGCTTCTCAGTGCAGCAACGTTGGTTCAAGCGCAAGAGCCTACGGCTAATAAATTGGGTACCCTGACGGGTGATTTTGAAACGCTGACGAATTTTTTTATCCGCGATTCGATTATTGGCGCGGCCAATACCCCACAGTACGACCGCCAAAAATTTGGTACAAGCAACTGGCTGACCTTGAATTATAACATTATGGGCTTCGATATTGGGGTGCGCTTTGATGCGTATTATAATTCTAACCTTATTGATCCCTTAGATTCTTACTCGGCGTTGGGGTTGGGGCGCTGGCACATTCGCAAGCGTATTCACAACCTAGATATTACAGGGGGCTATTTTTATGACCAGATTGGCAATGGGACAATTTTCAGAGCGTACAATGCGCGGTATTTGCCAATTGACAACGCATTAGTGGGGGCGCGCTTGATTTATCACCTCACGGACAATTGGCAAGTAAAAGCGTTTGTTGGCCAGCAAAAAAAAGTAGAAAAGCAAGAGAATTTGTTTGAGAATTATCAACCGATTATTGCAGGCGCAGCAATTGATGGCTTTTTGTCGCTAGGAGAAGGGGAAAAGATGGTGACGCTCAGTCCAGGAGCAGGAGCTATACGCCGCACGTTGGACGACGAGAGCATGAACCAAGTCATCAACGACATTAGTTCTTACCAACCAGCCGATGTTTTTATTCCAAAATACACTACCTACGCTTTTTCTGCTTACAATACCCTGACTTGGGGCGGCTTTAACTGGTTTGTAGAAGGCGCGTACAAAACAGAAGAAGCCGTCAATGCACTCAATCCACGCGGCGTTTTAGAAAACAAAGCAGGCTACAACGTTTATACTTCGTTGAGTTATTCTAGAAAAGGTTTTTCAATTTTAGGACAATACAAGCGCACCGATCATTTCATTCTACGCACATCGCCTTTGCAGACTTTGACGCAAGGAATGATTGCCTATTTGCCTCCCATGGCGCGCCAAAATACTTATCGCTTAACTGCCCGTTACAATGCTGCAACTCAAGAAGTGGGCGAGCAGGCGGTACAGTTTGATGTTACTTGGGTGCCCATTCCTAATAAGCTAACCTTCAACGTCAATTTTTCTAACATTACCACCTTGGATTCCATCCAAGAAGCCCCCGCAAACATTGATGAGCCCAAGCTGCTCTACCGCGAAATCAACGGCAATGCCTACTGGAAAATCAATAAAAAAGCAAAGTTGATTGCAGGGGTACAGTTCCAGCAATACAACCAAGACCGCTATGAGCAAAAGCCAGGGGTTCCGATGTTGACCGCCATCACACCCTACACAGAGTTGCGCCTACGTTTCAAAAAACGCCGCTCTTTGCGCATCGAACTTTCGTACATGCAAACAGAACAGGACTACGGTTCTTGGGCATTTGCTTTGGTCGAATTTAGTGCCAAGAATGTTACTTTATGGGCCTCTACTATGATTAATACCGTGTCTACAAAATACGACAACATTCAAGTGTTTTATGAGTTTGGAGCCAATTATACCCACGAAAGCAACCGCTTCGAACTCGCCTATAAGCGCCAAGTAGAGGGAATTGTTTGTACAGGAGGGGTATGCCGCTATCAACCCGCCTTCAACGGGGTACAGTTGAATGTAGTGTCCTCCTTTTAAGAAACAAATTGTTAATACGATAAAAGGGATGGGCCAATGAACAGACCTGTCCCTTGTGTGATTTAAAGCATCCCCCTTATGACAATCTCCCCCCAGCACCTTACCCAAAGGCAAAAAAATTCTATCCATGTTCTTATTCATGTCGGCTATTGTATTCAATTATATTGCGATCAAAATTTTACAAAACCTATCAGGAGAGAGCGGCGCTGTTGATTATGGGCTCTTGTTTGCTTTTTTAGCGGCAGGTTTTGGGAGTTTGCTGTTGTCACAGCGGATTCGGGTGGTGAAGGAACGAAAAATCGAAATTAGTGGATTTGAAATAGAAAGTGTTGGTTATTATTAAGTAGCTATTAGAAGAGAATAATTGATAGTTTTATCTATTGAGTAATGAATCAAAATAAACATTGTCTATTAAAAGATTCTACCAAGAAAAAATAAGGCATGGTGAGATAAGGAAAATGGGGTTTGGTACATCTAGGAAAAGTAAACCCAAAGTACAGCAATGGCGCATGTTGGTATCTTTTCCAAAATGAGAAATAGAAACTGTCATTTGGAGCTTAGTCTACCTAACGAGATTGTTACTCGTAAGGAAGATCATTAATGACGAAGGAGAACCAAAAGATAACAAATCTAGTTTTGTACGATGTATGCGAATGGAATTATATGATGTACAGTCTGCAGAAGCATTACAACGCTTTCTGAATACAGGAGATGTCAGAGTATGACCAACAGAACAGATTGAGGGAACAGTAAATCATCTTTGGGGGGCATTCTAGAATCAGATCAAGCAGAGATATTTTCAGCGCGAGAAGTAATTTATAGAGAGTCAGAACGTTGATCATTTAATGACTCATGACTGGAATTTTGGCAATAGAATAGAATATTTATTCTCCTTGCACTATTAAAATTTTAAGGATTCAATCCCAAATAGTTCCAACAGGGCGTGCTTCTTTCAGTTTGAATTCGATGGAAAAGAGAAGATTGTTTAGAATTTGAAGTTGCTAGGCTAAAAGATGTGAAAGTTATGTTATGTTGGTAGTACCATGAGAGAATTAATTCTCAGAAGAAATAGAAGAAGCAAATAATATATTATTTTATGTCATGTAGCAAGCTAATTAGGTGACGAATTATTGTCTAGAGCGGATAAAAAGCGCAAATGGAAACCAATCGGCTATTTCTATTTCCAAAGGAGTATCATGTATAGTGAAGGAGTAAAGGAGAGACATATGCTGTTTTGAGTCGAGATGAAAATAAGGCAGTTTGGCATAAGCGCAGGAAGTGTAGAGCAAAAGTACTTTGTAGAATATGATCCTACAGTCCGAATATCTACTACAGTTGAGTATTAGACGTAAAGAAAACGTTATTATCAAGAAGTAAAAAGCTACAATTAACACGTAGGTGCGAAGATAGTTCATCCATAGATCTATACCTTTTTGAACGATTCTCTATTGTTCACTTTTTGCCCTTATATAATCACCCCTGCATCGCTAACCAAGCCATCAAGCCCGCACCCACCTCCAAACAGCGCTCATCCACATCAAACGTTGAGGTGTGCAAGCCCGTTCCATTGGGGTTTTGTACGCCCAAGCGATAAAAGCAAGCAGGCAGCTGCTGCGAATAAGCCGCAAAATCCTCACCGCCCATCCGCGCGGGCAAATCCACTACATTTTCTGCACCCAAGTAAGTAGTCATATTTTGCCGTACCTTCGCGGTTAATTGCTCGTCGTTTTTTAAAAAGGGATAGCCTTTGGCAATAGTGACCTCGCAGTGGCCGCCCATACTGGCGCAAAAGGCCTGTGCCGACTCTTGCAGCCACGCGTGTGCTTTTGTGCGCCATTCCTCGTCAAAGGTGCGGAGCGTGCCCCAAATGATGACCTTTTCAGGAATAATATTGGTCGCGCCACCATCCGAAAAGATTTTTCCAAAACTCAGAACAGTCGGCATTAATGGATCAGCGCGGCGGCTAACCAGTTGTTGTAAATAGACTAAGAGGTGCGACGCCATCAAAATAGTATCGACACATTGATGCGGGCGGGCACCGTGGCCGCCTTTGCCGTGGACGGTCAAATAAATTTCATCGGCCGAGGCCATAAACAAGCCCGATTTGATGCCTACTTTACCCACCTCGAGCAACGGCTCTACATGCTGCCCCAAGATGGCCTCCGCAGGAAATTGCTCGAACAAGCCTTCTTCTAACAATAAAGACGCGCCGCCAGGTAATTTCTCCTCTCCTGGCTGAAAAATTAATTGGATGGTGCCTCTCCACTCGTCGCGCAAGCTATGCAATAGCTGTGCCGCGCCGAGCAGGCAGGTTGTGTGCACATCGTGCCCGCAGGCGTGCATGACACCATCTACTTGGGAGCGATACGGCACCTCATTGGTTTCTTGAATGGGTAAGGCATCTAAATCGGCGCGTAGGGCGAGGCGGCGGCTATTGGGT
Source organism: uncultured Saprospiraceae bacterium (assembly GCA_963837355.1). GTDB lineage: Bacteria > Bacteroidota > Bacteroidia > Chitinophagales > Saprospiraceae > Aureispira. The sequence continues at coordinate 1,337,024 of CAWIMY010000007.1, forward strand.
TCCCGGCCTGTTAGCGTAGCGACAACGCCCGTTCCTGCCATGACACGGCTTGGAATGCCCCAACTATGCAATTGTTGTTGAACAAACCGACAAGTTTGGTGCTCTTGAAACGAGAGTTCGGGATGTTGGTGCAAGTGGCGGCGGATGTCAATGAATGCCGATAAATTTTTTTTAGCAGCTTGCTGAACTTTTTTTTCTAACATTGGGTTAGTGGTATTGTCGGCTATGAAGCACAAAGTGAAGGCCTTATAAACAGGCGCCAAATGGTTGCAAGAACCAAGATGAAGTTTTTTTTAGAAAAATGCTTTTTTTTTGGTTCAAAATTTTTGAATTCACACACTTTGACTTATATTTGCATCGCACTAGGAGGGATGGGTGAGTGGCTGAAACCACCAGTTTGCTAAACTGGCGTACCTTGAAAGGGTACCGCGGGTTCGAATCCCGCTTCCTCCGCCATCTTTGAGTTACCGCATATAGTTAGTTTCGGGGTTTGGCGCAGTCCGGTTAGCGCACCGCGTTTGGGACGCGGGGGCCGTAGGTTCGAATCCTGCAACCCCGACTAAACTTTACAACGCATCAATAGGAACTTTCCTGTTGGTGCGTTTTTTTGTTGGGGGAGGTATGCCACCCAACTCCCCAAAAGACAACAAAGAAGACTACGCACCAAGGACAACAAGCCTGTTGTTTATAGAACGCCGCCAATAAAATTTTCTTTTTGGCATACATTTCTCTATACCAAAAGAGTTAAAGTAGGCAAATTTGCTGCACGCCCTACTTTGATGAATTGAAAAATGTACAGGTGTTGTTTTTTTGCTATATTTGTGCTCTTATTGTTTTATCCTTCTTCCCATTTACCAAAAGCTCCCAAATAATGGCCGATTTCCAATACATTCTAAAGACCTTTCTTCTAATAAGTTGTTTTTTGTTAACTGGCCTTGTGCAGGGGCAAAGCTTACAAGACTTAGAGCGCCAAATTGAAGACAAAGAACAGCAGATCGAAAATTTAGAGAAACAAATTAGTGTCAATAATAGTAGACGCAATACCGCTGCTAATACTAGTTTAGAACGGCAGATAGAAGGATACGAGCAGGAGATTCAGTTGTTGCTTCAAAAGATAAAAAATCTACAGCAAGGCGATGGGGGGAGCTCCAATGATTGTGAGTTAGAAATTCTATCCTACAAAAAGGAAATAGCAGCGACGGAGGCCATTGTAGATCGTTTGGAAACAGAAAATGCAGACCTCAACAAAGAAATTCAACGCTTGACAATGGAAGGCGGAGGAAGTGCTGAAATAGAACGTCTGCGCGAAAAAGTAAGGAAGCAACAAGAAGAGGTAAACACGCTAAAAGGCCAAATTAAAGGCTATCAAAAACGCGCTAGAACTTCTAGCTCCACGACGAGTTCTTCTTCCAGTGCCTCCTTGGCGCAAGTGAGTCAGCTAGAGCGACAAGTCGCCCGCTTGGAGCGCGATAAAGAAAGCTTGCGCCAACAATTGAGAAACAACAAACAATCCAACAAAAGACAACCTCGCAATAATTTTAGCGAACACGACTTTCAAAAACAATTTGTTGGTCAAAATGCAACTAATTTTCTAATAGGCTACCGTTATACACTTTTGCCTCGCCTCAACTACAAAGAAGCGCCGAGTATCTATCAAGGGTCGGAGCGCGCAGGCACCTTGACTTCTACGCCCGACCAACAAACCGCAGGGCACAACGGCTACTTGGGCATAGAACGTCTTTGGCATGGCCGTACTGTTGGTGGAAATATTGGCTTGTCGGCCAATTATGGGTACAACAACCAAGAAGACCTTACTTACAATATGGTCGGCGGCCAGCTTGGCGGAGAGTTGACCATTCTACCCTTGCGAATGGGGTTGCGGCTGTCAGGAACAGGGGGGTATCTTTGGGGAGCCGTACGCAACCACGATATGCTGTTGGATGATGGAACTACCATTAGTAATCCTAAAATGAGTACAATGGTTTGGGGCTGGGAAGCCAAGTTGCGGGTTTATATCTCTAGAATGGCGGCTTTTACAGGTTCGATAGGAGCCGATTATCCAATTTCTATGGAAGGGCAGATGGGGTTTTGGGATACCTCATTGAAGTTTGGGGTGGGTATCGATGTCCTGATTCCAACAACGCGCTAGAACGCCTATTTTTGACCATACTTAACGAACGCCTCTCCATGATGAACTATATAGCGGGTTGTTTACTCTTCTTTTTTTTAGGACTCTCTTCTGCACAGGCTGATTATTTAGCAACGCAGTTAGCGGCTACTTCGGCACTGTCAGAAGAGGAATTCATGGAGCAGTTTTCCTACGAACAATTTTTAAAAGAAAGCACCGCGCGTTCTATAGAATATTATGAAGACATCGCGCGTTTATTAGACAACTACAACCGTCCAGCGGGCGTGTTTTTTCTTCAACTGGCAGAGCAGCAGTTGGCTGTTGAACCTATTGATATACAGAATTCTCGACAATTACAACAGCAGCTACAGTTGGGACAGTTTTTAGTGCAACACGAACAACGGGAATTCCAGATTGCCAGTGATATTGTTTTTGAAAACTTGGCCGAAGAACTGGAACAGGGCTTCAAAAAAGGGGTGCTGGACAAGTCCGACACTGAAATAATGGCGATAGTAGAACAACTCAAAGCACAGGAATACGGTGTATCTATTCCTGTCAGCGATATGGAAAAAGGGTTGCACCACCTTCAAAAGGGCAATTTGAAGTACATTTGGAGCCGTCTGTGGTTTGATCATCCTTTTTTGTGTGTACTCGGTATCTTGGGTGGCTTGGTTCTACTTTATTTTTTTATCAAAAAAATTAGACAATAATGACTCTACGATCTACAAAAATAACTTGGATAGGCGCTATCGCTTTGGCTGCTTTTAGCTTACTCTCTTTCTCGACAACCGACGTGTTAAATTATGGAGAAGGGTATACAGGGAGCGACAAAAAAAGCTTTAAAAATGGCAACGCTACCATTTATACCCTACAGGAAGACTACGATGAAGTTGGGCATTCTATTTGGTTAAGCCGAAGCTCTAAAAGGATGAATGCCGCTTATTTTTCGGCAGGAGATGTGTACGGCAACCACCAAAAATGGAGCAAAGGCAAAGACGTATTTTTGACTTGTAGTGGTGCATTTTCGGATGATTTACAAAAAACAGCAGGGGCATTGCCTGTTGGTATCAACATAGAAAATGGCTATGCCAAAAATAGAAAGGTCAAAAAAGATGGCATGGATGCGTTAGTCATTGTGTATGCTACAGGCGGCATTGTCGTCTCTGATTTGACACAAGGTGATTTGTATCTAAATAGCTTAGGCAAAAAACTAGACATTCGTCAAAGCACGACCGATAAATACGACTTTTTGGCTTGGCCGAAGAGGAAAAGGCAACCGTGTTTCAGACGCAATTATTGGCGTATAAAAATAAGCTAACGATTGATGCTAGAGGGCGTAAAAATAAGCGAGAACGCCGCTTCTTGGCGTTGGCTACTACTAGTGGCGGCGAGTTGTACCACATTATTTTTGATTTGCCCGAAGGCGCGTATTTATACGATGGCGCGAAAAAAGCACTGAGATATCTCCAAGATTTGAGCATGGATGTTACTGCCTTGTTGAATTTGGATACAGGCGCTTACAATGTATTAGAAGTGAATACAGGCGATGATTCGGTAGACCGCGAATTGAAGGGCGAGACGAGCATTAGCAGTGCCGTGAATTTATTGAGTTATTATTATAATTAGTAAGTAAAAGCACCATGATTAGACGGCTTTTTTTAGGAAGTTGTATCCTGCTTTTGTTATTGGGGGCACAGGAAAAAACTCCTGCCATCACTACAACTACTTTCCTCACCCATCGAATCGTAGCATGGAAGGAGAAGCCTTATTTGCTCGTTGAAGTAGCGCCGTCACAACTGCATTTTTTCCTAGAAGATGCCCAACAAGAGAAGTTTAGAAGCTTTGCTAAGTTGGAGCGTTTTGTACAACAGCGCGGACAAAAATTACTATTTGCCATGAATGGCGGGATGTATTTGCCTGCCCAAGACAATGAACCACAAGGCCTGTACATCGAAAATGGGAAAGAGCGCACGACTTTGAATGAAATTACGAACCATCGCCCTATTAAAACGAATTTTTACTTGCATCCGAATGGTGTCTTTTATATAGAACAAACGGGCAAAGCGCGCGTAGTTAGCAATGCCACCTTTCAGCAAGAACGACAAGCGGCCGTGCTTCCTTCTATAAAGTATGCGACACAATCGGGCCCCATGCTGGTGATTAATAATCAATTGCACCCCGCTTTTACTCCCCATTCTAAGAATGTTCATTATAGAAATGCCGTAGGTGTCTTACCGAATGGAAATATCTGTTTGGTTTTGTCCCAAGAAAAGGTTTGTTTTCACGAACTCGCGACGCTTTTTAAAGAATACCTAAGTTGCACCAATGCCCTGTATTTGGACGGCTATGTATCTAGGGTGTATTATCCAATACTGGAAAGGTACAATAAGCCTCAAATAGGAGATTTTGGGGTCATTATGGCCGTGACTAAGGACAATTGATAGACTACTCCAACACAAAAAGAGAAGGCAATGAAGCTAGGTATAGGGAGCTGGATACTGCTATGGGCAGCGTTTGGGTGTCAACAAAAAATTTCCCACAAAACTGAACCGTTAGCACTACAGCAAGTAGAACAGTTGGCAACGGATACAGGGCAGATAGCGCTGGATTCGTCCATCGTAGACAGCTTGGGAAAGCCCCTGAGTTGGTTTGAGGTGACCAGCCCGTACCGAGAACTATTTGCGCCCTCAACGGCCTATGAAACCCCCATTACCGTTTATACAGTGCACTTAGACACGGCTACCATAACGCTGCTCAATGGGCGTTATCGCAGCCTAGCTACGGTTAACAAGCAGTACCCCAAAGCATACTTGATGCTCACCAACGGAGGGATGTTTCATCCAAAAGGTGACCCTGTTGGCTTATTTTTGAGCGATAGCGGGCAGGTGCAGGGCGTCAATACCACAACGGGCTATGGCAATTTTTTTTTACAGCCCAATGGGGTTTTTTATCTTACCAAAAGCGGCCAAGCAGGTGTATTAGAAACGCAAGTTTTTTTGGATTCTATTTATAACAAAGAAACGCCGCTGCAATTAGCGACCCAATCAGGGCCTATGTTGGTAATCAATGGGCAGTACCACCCAAAATTTAGAGCCGAATCAACCAATAAATATATCCGAAGTGGGGTAGGCGTGACGGACAGTCAAGAAGTCGTGTTTATCCTCTCTGACCGCGTGGTCAATCTACATACGTTTGCTAGAATGTTTATAGAAAAAGGTTGTCGCAATGCGCTGTACTTAGATGGTGCTATTTCTTCGATGTACATCCGAGATAGAGCCGATGACGTGAATCAGTTTAGAACGAATTACGGGCCTATTATTGGTGTTTATGCCAAAACGGATACCGTGGTTCCCACTCCTCTCTTGATAGATAGTGCTGCGAGGAGCCGCCCAGTAGTGGACAGTATTCCAATAGTTCGCGCCGCTATTCTTAGTGGTACTCCTTTATTAGATAGTTTGCCCCCTGCTTCCCCTTCCGATAGTCTTTCACCACCAAATTTATCCAATGATGCTACCAATTAACCAATACTTTTTCACGCTGTTGCTAATTTTTTGTTTAGGACATTACAGCCAAGCACAAGGCAGTAAAAAAGGCTTAGTGGCGCACTATTTATTCAATGCCGATGCCCAAGATATTAGTGGCAACCAGAATAATGGCGTGCTAAATGGCGGAGTGTTTACTACTAAAGACCGCTTTGGAAACGAATGCGGTGCGATGCAATTCAACGGTACCGACGGCTACATTCATGTCCCCCATTCTAAGAGTTTGAGTGCGCCTCAATCGGCCTATACCATTGCCCTTTGGTTCAAGGCCTCCGATGGTTCGGAATACTCCGATTTGCAGTGGATGACCATTTGTTGTAAGTCTAATATCCGCGAAGAAAACGACGCCAGTCCTCAATTTCGCTTACAATCGACGCGTTATACGGTGTCGATGAATACCGATTTCACGGAGAATTTTGACCACAACATCAAATTTGACCAATGGTACCATTATGCAGTGACTTACGATGGTACCTATTGTCGGGTATATTTGGATAATAAGGAAATTGTAAGCTGGATTTATCGCACCAAGTTTTCACCCAATCAGTTGGCAATGGAAATTGGCCGCGATTTGCCAGGCAATATTGAGTACTTTTGTGGGGTGATGGACGAATTGTACATTTATGATCGGGCGCTGAGTCCACAAGAAGTAACGGAGTTGTATCAAAATGAGAGCGAACGCACGTCGCCCAAACCTTGCGGCAATAGCCCAGCCGTAACCACGCCTAAGAAAAAGTCGATTCCTAAAAAAGGAACAACCAACAACCCACAACAGCAAATCGCCACTAATTTGCCCCACAACAACGAAGATCCTTGCTCGAACCATCCTAGTGTCGTTAATGAAGACACCCTAGAGTACCAGCAAACGGTGGTTGTGAATAGCCCTAATGTCAAGTTGTTATTTTATGATGGGGAAAAGGAAGACGGCGATATTGTATCGGTTAATTTTAATGGAGCATGGGTATTGGAACGCTACCGATTGAGAAAAAAAACAAGCCAAACCCCTCGGCAGTTGAATTTGAGTTTGATTCCCAATTTTGAGAATTACATCTTCACCAAAGCGTGGAACTTAGGAACGATTCCACCCAACACCTTGACCGTAGAAATTGTAGACCTCAGCGGCAACGAACCCCCCAAGATTGTCAACATCAAATCCAACATTGGAAGAAGCGGCGCCATCAAATTGGTTTACCAGCCTTAGCAGAGCGGTGAAAAAATACAGGAAGAGTTGTACTTTAGAAGAAAAATATTGCACCATGTCCAGTTTTTCCTACCACTTCGTTCGCTTTATTATAAAATTAAAAGGCCTCAAAAAGATCTTTTCTCAAGATCCCATGCCTTATGCCCAACTCCGAAAAGACGACGTTTACACGCCCTCTAAGTGGCCGTTGAAGGGCTGCGAAGCGCGCCCTTTTAACATATTGGACAGCACGATAACCGCTATCAACGCCCCCACTGCAAAGCACGGCGACTACTTGCTGCTGCACTGCCCAGGAGGGGCGTTTGTCAGTGGCCCCAATGCTACGGCATGGGACACAGTGGTCTCCCTAGCCAAGCGTACAGGCATCACGGTTTGGGTGGTCAATTATCCTAAAGCCCCTGAATACAAACTGAGTGATGTCGCTACCAACCTCGATGCCATTTATCAAGAAGCACGAACCCAATATGCCCCTGAAAAAATTCTATTGATGGGCGACTCGGCAGGCGGCCATATTATTCTAACGCTTCTTTTGCGCCTGTTGGAAAAAGGCCAGCCTTTGCCCCAGCAGCTCATTACTATTTGCCCTGTGGTTGAATTTGGGCTCACCAATCCAGCCATTGCGGCCATTGATCCGCTTGATCCTATGCTGAGCACGGTGGGTATTCGCTCCGCGAATCGCTTTGCTTTGGGGGAGCTTTCGATAGAAGATCCACAAGTTTCACCCTTGTATGGCAATTTTGAAGGCGCTCCGCCCATTACCTTTTTCCTAGCCGAACACGATGTTTTATATCCTGATGGGCTGTTGTTGGCAGAAAAAATGCGCGCGGCGGGCATCGCGGTGGATATTATTATCGGGAAGGGGATGCTGCACGTTTGGCCTGTGTTGCCATTTATGAAGGAGGCAAGGGTGGCTTTGGGGCAGATAGAGGCGCTTATTGCTCGGGCGATAGGGTAGTGTTGCAAAACGGCTAAACTACCGCTACCCCCACAAAAAAAAGAGCCACCCCAACAGGCAGCTCTAATTATTCTAATTCTTATAACGGTCGTCTTATACGTTTAACTGACCTTCTTCGCCCAAATCGGGTTCATTGCCTGTGACGGCACCTTTGGCGATTTGTAGCATGGAAATTAATTTACCGTACTTGCTATCCCAGTAATGTACATCCTGTGGATCCACTTTGATGGCGCTAACATTGGGATCATCTATACCATCAAACCAGTTGTCATCCGCCGAGGAATAGAGTTCTTCGATGACGGCTTTGTCGGTAGTGATACTGGCGCTTCCGAAAACGGTCATAAATGACATGGTCTTGGGTTGGCCGTAGATAAGTTGTACCTGTGGGTTGTTGTTAATGTGGGTGTTGTGGTCGCTATCCCTAGCACTCAAAAACCAAATGTTGCCCGATTTATCGACCATTTTGGTACTCATCGGAATGGTGTGAAAGGGCACCTGACCAAGGTTGGTAGCCATCATGGCAAAGTCTATAGATTCGGCCAACTCTTTAAGTTTAGCAACAGCTTCTTCGTTTTGCAAATTGTTGGTACTCATGTTCTTTTTGTGTGTTTGATTAGATAATAAGAGGCAGCTTGCAATGGGTCTAAAAGGGGAGGTTGTGTGTGTGCTCAACTGACTTATTGGGCAAAGCTGCTATTAACTACAACAGGATATTTGGGGCAATGTTTAGTATTTATAAAACTGATTTTTTTAGAAACCTTTGCTAGCAAGGGGTTTACTGTCTTATAAAAGAACGTTTTCAAGTTCTACGGCTTGGGGATCTTTGTGTCATTCTTATCCTACTTTAATGCAAGGAGCCGTAGAAAATAAAGTTGTAAGGAGGAGAAACAAGAGAAAAGAAAGAATACAGACTTGGTTTATTTAATATTTTTAATTAACTTGGCTAGGGTAAAATAATAGCGGGACAAGTTCTGCAAAATACTAGATTTGAGCCACCATTCCCCCGTATAGTTCGTTGTAATTCCTAGTCACTGCGTTGAGCTAGGCTACTTTTTTCATCCATCCTCAAAACACCCCTTCTTATGAAAATAAGATTTTCTCCAGACAGCATTAGTCGAGAAGAGTTGGCAAAACTCAAAAAAGTACAGCCTGATCAGCTGTCTTCTACTGCGGTAGACAAGCATTTATTCAAATACAAAGCGTATAAAAAACAGCTGGAAAAGGATTTAATCAAAGCCAAGAAATTCATGGCAGAAGATCCTGAAGCTAGCTTGGAATTTTATTTGAGCGTAGAATACGATTATACCGATAAAGAAACCATGCCGTTGTTGGTCGTCGGCAAAGTGGCAGGGCAGTGGAAGAAATTCTTGAAAGACAGAATTTTACAACACAAAACCACCGATGCCGTAGGTTTGCTACGCTTTGACGACAGTAAAAAGGGAGAAACAGGCTTAAGCTATCTGGAACTGACGATTGAAAAAGGAAAACCCAAACAAAAGGTCATTAAAAAACTAATAGACAAATGGCTGATGCCAAGTGGCCTAGAAATTAGTTTTGGTGGAGAAGATATAGAGGAGGAAATTGTTCCAGAGGTAGAAAACCAGCCTGACTTAGCTGTAGAACTAGATGCCAATGACCGAGTACAAGGCTTGTTTTTGGCTTGGAAAGCAGGCAAGTATGCAGGCAAAGAAGAACAGAAAATTCGCCTCAAAATTAAGACCTACCTCGATAAGTGGCAGGAAAAATACACGGCACTCGATGAAGCCCAGCAGGCCAAAGTACAAATCAGAAAACAGCAGCACGATTATATGCTCGACGAGCTCGATCGTTATGAAGCACCCGAAGCGGCGGCCAGCGACAGCCCTGGCATCACAGGAATTGTATTAGAAGGAGGCGATGGAAAAACCACTTTGTCGCGCATTAATATAGCGGGCTTTGGGTTAGATGCACCTGGGAAGATAGACCAACTAAAAAAGACCAACTACAGCAAGCTCTACGCTGCTCTGGAGAGTTTTAACAAGGAAAAGGACTTAGAGCGTAAGCGCAAATTATTTGATGGGGCGTTGAGCATGATAGAAAAATGGGTGGCGCATCACAAGAAAGATAAAGTCTCGACCGATAAAACGAAACAACAGTTGCGGGGTTTAGAAGACATCTTTCAGGCTTACCAAGGCTTCATGACCAACTATGAAGGCGCGCGCTTAGATACGAGCCACCAAAGTACCCACCAAGATTCGCAAGGCCTTACAGGAACCAAAACGTTATTTGACGCAACCGCAGGCAATAAAAAATCCAGCGAGCAAGCCAAGGATGTGCGCGATGCCACTGTTGATGATCGGGCGGTTCGCTTGGCGCAATTTTTACAACGTGGAAAAGCGTCTGACGACGATAAAACCTTTGGGGCAGTCATGAAATGGATGGCAGACAACATCTACGAGGAGCTAGAAGGTAAATATATACTAGCGACACAACAAGAATTCAACAAGAAATCGACGCTCGTAAGCGATGTGATTTCTGTCTTTGGGGTAGGAAGTTTGCGGACACGCTACCTCTTGGATAAACTTAAAGGGGAGGAGTCCAGCTACGCTAAATTAGCGTTTGCATTGGGTCTGATGGGCAACACGTGGTTGCGCACTGTGGTGACTCTAGGTACTAGTGATACCATTGAGCGAGAGGATGCCATGGGTTTGATTATCAAAGGCTACTCAGCAGAAGCCATACAGGAATTACTAGATTCGGAGGCTAGTAAAAGTACGTTTGAAGGGGCGATTGCACAGTATTTGCGAGACAAACACCCCAATATGCGTCGCCAAATAGAGGCGCACTTAGGCGTTCAAAAAGCACGTGAAACCGATAACCCTGAGGAATTGAACCGCGCCAATGATGCTTATTTAACGAGTACCATTAACCGTTTGCGCAAAGAGGGAACGTTGGGCAAAAAGCTAGACAAATGTCTCTTGCTCCAAGAAATTACGCGCTGGTTGGAAAATGCCTCGGACGAAGAACGAGCCGCTATGTTGAGCGAGCGCAGTAACTTTATGACTACTCTCACTGATATGTCGGGTACCTTTAGTTATTCAGGCATTGACAAAGGTGATTTGGCCTTTATCAAAGAAAAACTAAGCGCTCCAAAAGACCTACCCGACAACAAAAAAACCAACGTAGCTTTTGACCATTTAAAAGCCTTAGCAGAGCAACAGAGTACTAAGAATTTCATATCGCGCTGGAAACAGGACAAAGATATTGGAAAGCAATTTCAAGCAGTATTATTTGATGCCGATATTAAAGATCCGCAAAAAGCGGCAGTCGCTAAATTTTGTTCGGACGATCAATTTCAGCGTTGGCAAGCCATTGACGAGGAGCTAGCAAAAGGCGTGGCGCAAGACCAAGAAAAAATCTTGAACGAAGAGCGGGACGCGATTTTTAAAGTCGCGCACGATGGGGTGCAAGGCTTGATGGATCGGGCGCAAGTCAACTATGACATTCAAAAAGAAATCATCGAAACGCTGTACTCTAATGGTGCCAAAGGTGCGGTCTATCAAGAATTGGTAGGCATGGCCAAAGGGCGCATTCCTGTCGTCAATTTTGGGAAAGATGTCCGTTTAGTACTAGCGAAATTAGACCCCGACGATAAGCAATTAGCGGCGATCAAAGCCGATAAAGAGCTGATGGAGCTTTTACAAGCCAAAGTATTGGGTAGAATGGGGCTGAAAAGTAACCAAAAACAATGGACGGTTATCGTTAAAAAATTAGGCCTCCAACCGCCACTATCCGAAGTTACACTCAAATCAGAACAGCTGGAACAACAGCGCGATGTAGACCGTTTTAAAGACAAACGCCGTGAAAACCGAGTGAACCGTGCGAAATTGCAAAACAAAGAAGAGTTAGCGAAGCAGGCCGCTGATACCGCCGAGCAAGAGAAACGCCCCGAATATTGGGCGGCGCGCTTAATTACAGCCTACAAAAGCTCGCGCTTGACTACCGATGACCATGTGCTGTTGCAACTGTCGTACGAAGCGCAGAAAAAAGGTGTCGCGCTTGATGCGGTCTTGACAGAGCTAAAAGAATTAAGCGCCAGTACGCATGATTATATTAAGACGGATAAAAACTATGCTTGTAAGGTCATTCGAACAGCGGCGGAAGACAATCGCCCCATTACTGCGCGTGAAATGCTGCTAGAATCGCGGGAATCGGTGACGCTGCGCCGCCAAGTCAAGTCTAGTGAAGTAGATAAATTAGTAATGTTGATGAGTCCTGAAGAAGTGCTGAAACAAGCCTTTAATTGGACTGCTCTGCAAGCTTTCTTGGAAAAGAAAAAACGCGCTTTGCAGTTGATAGAAGAGGCCGATACTGAAGAGGGTCGCCAAGCTCAACAGGTGCAGTTAGAAAAAATCAACACCGACATGAAACGCTTTATGAAACGCTTCGATTTATCCAGCCAGTTTATGGAAGATTTGGAGGATGTCTTGCCACCGCAAAAAGCCGTCACTGTAAAAGCGGCTTTGCGAGGAAAAGTAGGGGAAGAGTTGCTCAAAGAAGGCGACAACCCAACTAAGCAATTGATTCGAGAATTGGGTGGCTTTACGGAGGCAGATATAAAATTGATAGGAACGGATATTAAGGCCATTTCAGCCATAGAACTAGAAAAGCAGAGTGAAACGGGCTTGCAATGGTCAACTATGAGTTCGAGTATGTTGCAGCGCGATGTTGCCGCCGCCGATTTCTTGACTAAAGGGTGGGAGCGCCATGAGCGTATTCCCGCGATGGGTGGTGTGTTAAATGAACGCGATTTAGAAGCTGAAAAAGAAACTTTGGTAGGTGGCTTGGTGAGTGCGGAAGCGCAATTGACTGTTGCTAGAGAGAAATTTGAAGCGCGTAAAGCTAGCCTAGACAAGAAGCTCGCTCAAGTAATTAATGCCTTGATGCAGGCCGTTTTCTTTACCCTGACAATGGCTTCTGGAGTAGGTGCCGCAGCGGGAATTGTACAATTGGCGTGGGCGTTAAGTTCTACTTTTATACAAACTTCGATTTCGCAAACCTTGAGTATGGTAACGTCGGGCGATCGCTCAGGCGGAGCGATGGAGAAGGCAGAAGACTTCTTCTTCACGGCATTGGCTGACCAAGCAGGTGCGGTAACGGGTCTGATTGGAACCAATTTAGCGTTTGCTTTGGATGTCAAAGCGTTGGGTGTTTTGTCGCAAGGAAAAGCGGCCGATGGCACCCCGCTGTTGAGCAATTGGGAAAACATCTTGCGAACCCCGTTCTTTAAAACAGCCAACGGAATTCTACGCAGTACGTTTGCCGATATTGGGAAGAATTTTGTAAATAACTTAGCGAATGAAAAAGACTCGATGTTTAAAGATCCTATAGGCGATTTGACTGCTTGGGGTAAAAAGACCATCATGAGTTTACCAAGACGTTACCTCAAAGCCTTAGTGATGACTACGGCATCTACTGCTGTGGGGGCTTTGGCCAAAGAATTGGAGTGGGATTTTCTCAAATTTCACAATCCTGATGCAGCTGGAAGCAACCGCTATACGGCTAATAATGAAGACCGAGATTTTGCATCGAGCGATGCCCGTTTGGGCTTCTTTACAACAGATGCTAGTAATTTTGAAGAGTGGTACAATGGCTGGGGAATGTTTGACGCTAGTCCCAAATTCGGAGGTAATGCAGCTTGGCAAGGAGGGGATGACCCGTGGACAGGCTTCTTAGACGTATTTAGTAGTGCTGCGAAAAACCTACAAGACCCCAAAGTGTTGACGGCACTCGCCAACTCTGTAGTTTGGGGTACAATGGATGGTTCTACCATGGGGATCAAACAGCAATTGGGTAGCTTGGTCGATGAATCTATTGATAGTTTTACGGCCTATTCGGGGCAACCAATTGACAAAGCCACGCGCGCTACCCTCAAACAGCAAATGGAAACGGCTCTAGACGATTCGTTGCAACAGCAGCAGGCGGAATTAAAAACTGCCCTAGAAAAAGGATACGGAACCAACTTGACAGAAGAACAAATTGCTAAACTCCAAGCGGATGAATACACGCCTCACGAGGTGATGAATTTGTGGAATGAAATAGATTGGATTGGCGATGGTGAAGATCCTGAAAATAACCTCGAATTCTTCAACAAAGTTGCAAAAGTCTTGTCTTTGAGTGAAGAGCAAATTAAGTTGTACCGCCGCGAGGAAGCTTGTGTCGCCTTTAATAATGTCAATGATTTTGTACAGCATTATAACAACAACAAGGAAAACTACGACCGTGTCCTCAACGACGAAGCATTTGTTACTACTTATGTCGAGCAACGATCCAATGAAGGAACCCACCCCAAGCAGGTGCAGTACACCATCCGTTTTGATGGAGAGGATTTAGTAAATGAGAAGGATTTGGATGGCGATTTAAACAACATTTACGCCGAGTGGAAAAAGTTGCAAGAAATGGACGCGCAAGCGATGCAGTTAATTTTCTAGCGCTCTGCCCTACGTTTTTTTTGGGGATTTATTTATTCGATAACAACGGTTCCTTTCTGAACCATTAATAATATATACCAACAACATGGTAGAAACAATAATGAGAACGCAAGCGGCAGTAACTGCCCTGCCTTTTGTAAAAGAGCAGCAAGAAGCCTTGCTCAGCGAATGGTTGCACCAAATGCTTTTTCCAATGAATCCGTTGCTGCATGATTCTCAACTTACCTTGGCTACAACAGTAGGGGCGGATAGTGTCCGCTGCTATGCCGACAATGCCGTTGAGACCTTGCAAAAACAGTTAGAGGATTTTATGACAGCCAGTGGCTTTAAAGACATTGAGCCTAAAATTCTTGGCAAAATCGTCCAATCCGTGTCGGAGGGACGCTTACAAGCTTGGTTAGAAATGAAAGCCGATAATAGCCAAGAAACGGGCTGGGTGATGGACGGTGTTTTTCCACTTTCGGAAGCGTTGGCTTTAGTACCTAAAGGAGCGACCAAAGACCGTCTGACGGCGTGGTATGCTAGTTTTGATGCCGATGCCTGTGTGCGAGTTGGACGCTCTGTCGCGGGCAATCGCTACACGATTTTGCATACCGAATTGTTTGGCGAAACCATTCAAGACGATATGGATTTGTACAATGATTTGATGGCAACCTTGGAGTTGTCTCCCTTACCTGAGGTGTTGCTGGCTATGCTACTCGATGAAAATCCGTCTTATTTAGAGTTGGTCTTCTGGATTGGTAGTGCAGGAATATTGAAAGCGGGACTGAACGTACCCAATCCAAGTGACGATTTAGTACGCCGTTTGGCGCTCGCTTATTATCCTGAGAACAACGAAGCCCTAGCCGATTTTGAAGGTGCAATAGGAGCGGCGGCACCCAGTAATTTACTGGTCGCGCGTCAAGCGTCAGGAATTAGTGTAGAGGTAGTCTATTAAGACTAAACAACTATTCGTTTTTTATAGAGAAGTTACTGGTCAACAGCGATCAGTAGCTTCTTTGTGTTTGGTAGCTGTTGATTTTTTAGCACTTATAAAGTGCTAGAAATAGAGTTAACTTCAAGCCTAGGTTCTTCTAGGAGCCTCAAAAGTACTATATTAGCGGGCTCATGCGCAACTACTATTTTTTCCTATTTCCATACAACCATCTACTCGTAGGATGTTGGCTTGCTGCGTCCTATAGGAACTACTATTTCACAAACAAATTTAAATTTAAATGAACAACAAATTTTTAATCACTTTGGCCTGCGCTGCTTTTACCTCAGGAGTAACCATTGCCCAAAATGTTGGTATTGGAGTTACTAATCCCGTCGAAAAATTAGATGTCGAAGGGGATTTGTACGTCCGTGGAGATGATATTTATTTCTCCCACGATCAAGGAGCCAATATCAACAACGATTACATGAGTTATGATGATGTGAACACCTTACCATTTTTTGGAGCAGGTATGTTTCATTTCCAAGCAGATAATGCTAGAGCCCGAGCTTGGAATGAACCGACGGCTTCTATTAGTGCTAGGGGCGCGCATTTTTTGGGGCGTGTGGCTATTGGGACACAAAACCCGCAAACTTTATTGCACATTGCCGATGCTGCGGGCGCGCGGATTACTCTAGAAGCCGATACGGATAATCTGAATGAGGACGACAACCCCCGTCTCGAACTCTTTCAGGATGGCGGACAAACAGCTGCCTATATAGGGTTTGTTGACGGAGCGAACAACAGCGGTAATAATTTTAGAATTGGTACCCGTTACACAGGCGTTGATGATTGGAATACGTTTACCATTAATGCGGAAACGAAGCATATTGGTATTGGAACGAGTACGCCCGACCAACGCTTAGAAATTCAAGGCGGCGGTATACAACTCAATGGAGCTTTTGGTATTGGCTTTTTGGGAGAAATTCCCAATAACGCAAACGTATTTACCGATGCGGCGCGCTTTTACTGGGATGGAGATTTTAATGGACAGTTTTCTGATTACTTAGTGATCGAAAAAACAGATGGCAATCAAGTGAATCCCGACGGGGGAATTGTTTTCACCAACAAAGGATCTGATAACATACGCGATGCCGCCCTATTGATTCGAGGGGATGGGCGCATTGGCTTGCATGGGGTTTTGGCTCCAGCCTATGCCTTAGAATTACCCAACAACGCCAACGTTGGTATTGGTAGTGCCCGCGCTACGTCTTGGGTAACTTATTCTGATGGCCGCCTAAAAAGTCAGCGAAAAACCGTGCCGTATGGGATAGAAACGGTGATGCAGTTGCGTCCATTGCATTATTTCCAGGCCAATTCTGGACACGATAAGCAAGGAAATCTACATATTTTGGAAACGGGAATGCCACAAATCGGCTTTATTGCGCAGGAGTTGGAGCAATTGGTTCCCGAAGCCGTCAATCGCGCTGAGGAAGAGGGCAAAGAACTTTGGGGAGTAGATTATACCCGCTTGATTCCTGTCTTGACCAAAGCTATTCAAGAGCAGCAGGCCAGTATCCAACGCTTGGAGGAAAAGTGCGCGGCTTTGGAAGCCGCTTTAGAAGCTAAGTAAGGAAGCTGCTTAAGTTTTTATCATAGAAAAATAGAAAAAGCACCTATTTCCGAACACATCGGAAGTGGGTGCTTTTTAGCAATAGTTATTAGGTAACGGTCGCTATTGGCGACGCTGACTTTCTGGCTTAATGGTTTTACCCTCATCGCCTTGGACTTGATGTTTGGTTTCATTAGCGCCATTTTCGCGTCTATGTGCCGTCGACTGTTTGCCCTGATCTTGGGGCTTATTATCTTCGTCAAACGGTATTTTATTTTCGTCTTTAGACATTTGGTTGGTGTGTTTTATAATGTGAGAAAATAGGATGAACAGAGTGCTTACTGCTTAGCTGAGCGTTCTACTGCCATCACTCCCCACTATCGGTTGGATAGTAAAGAATTGGCGTAATTCGGTTTTTTCGCTTGCTGTAATATTGCTGTTGCGAATTAGAACTACGTTTGCTGGCTGTCCACATCACAAAAGGATGGGTATCGCTGTTGGTTTTATTATTATCTAACATAAGGTCGAATTTTTAGTGAATAAGGGGATGGCGTTGCTTGGGGTTGACCCAAGCGAGGGACGAGGCATAGCCTATATTTTCCTGCCACTACTCGCCGACTTCTACTAAAAAGGAATAAATTTCCTTATTTCGATCTCTTCTGTTCTGATAATGCAGCTTATAGGCACTACGTTGGTTGCTTTGACCAGCTCACAAATAGGTGCCATAATATGCTGGACTTGTCTTTTGGTCTAACATGATAATGGTATTTTTGGGCGAGCACTTGCCAAAGATATGTTCAGGATCAATGCCTGCTATTCTCTTTGGCTGTAACTGCGGGGCAGTAGCTCGCAATGTTTACAATTCAATTCAATGGGTACTTATAGGGAGCATTATACTCTAATGCTAATTAATTATACGCTACTCGCCGACTGGAGTTGAAAGGGAATAAATTTCCTTTTTCTGCTCTAGTGGCTGCTGCTCAAAGCCTAGATGGCTGTTGCTGAAGCGCTTACCAGTTCACCAATAAGTACGGTTATTTACTTTTTTCTCTAACATGTGGTCGGTGGTTTTTAATGAAACAATGTATGGAATAATGGGGAAGGGCACTTAAATAAATGGGTGCACCATTCCTGCCGCTACTCACCGACTTGGTTTAAAAGAGAACAAATTTTCTTATCTCGATCGTGTCGATTTAGATAATGCCATCTGTGGATAGATTGGTTTTCTGGGATGCCTCACGTATGCTCTGCGAGCCGATCCCAGAATGTATTCCTTTTTACTATTGTCTGTAACATAGTTGGGATGTTTTGTGCTGCTTTACCTACAAATAAAAAAAAGGGGGGACAAAACAGCTGGATGAAAAATATATTTTTTATCATCATTATGCCATAATCATGGCATCAATGTCTATTCATTTGCTGTACTCTTCTGCGTCGCGATCCATTCTCTTTGCTTCTTCTGGATCTGCTCCATTTTCTAATGGGTGGATGCGGTGTTCGTCAGGCTTGATTTGATGCGTGTCCTGCGCAAAGCTACTAGTAGGGTTTCCTTTTGTTGGATTGATTCTACTACTTGGATCATTATTTCTATCTGCCATAATAAAGAGGGTGTTTTTGTGTGTTTTATTAAGTAATGTTATACTATTGTAACAGGGTAAAAGTAAAAAGGTTTAGATTTTTAATAAATTAACGATTGTTAAGAAAAAGAAAATACACTTTGGCAGCCTTTCTATTTATACAACAATGAAATCACTATTATAGCGGTAAATAGAAGCTATAAACAAGTATTGGGTTTAAAAAATGACAGAGCGCTTATTTTGTCTAATTGCCATAGAGTGCAATTTTATTCCGAAATAGTTGCTTTAAGGACGATAGGAAAGGGTTTTGGTGCGAAATTGCAATTTTGGGATATAGCCGTAAGATGAAGAAGTTGATCCTGTATTACAACAGTAGTTTGGCGATAAGGCATAAAAAAAGACCACCCAATACAGGTGGCCTTATGATGATTCTAAGCAATTTGTAAGTTTATAAAACTAGTAAAAAGCTCTATTTTGTGAATTCAAGTTCGACTCTGTCCGCTAGAAGGGTCAATCGGTTTGCGCTGATGGCAATAATGGTGATTTGGCTGAGTGCTCCTTCTTCGACTACTTCTAAAATAGTTTGATTGTTTCTACGAACAATGGTGTAGGTACCATTTCCTTGATCTCCAAACAGCTCGCCTGAAAAAATATTATTGGTTGTAAATTCTACATATCCTTGTACCGCCTGTCCATTTGCTGTTGTTTGTCCATTGACTTGTTGCAAGTCCCAACGCCCGACAATCCATTGTCTTGCATTTTGGAGGAAAGTGCTAGAAGTGCCTCCTGTTGTGGCAACTGTTCGGTCTCCTAAGGTAGAGAGGGGATTGGCTCCTTGGGCAAATAGTCCTGTTGTTAATAGTAATAATAGGGTGGTAATTAATGTGGTAACTTTCATAGTAAAGATAGTGGAGTTGTATAAGTATTGCTGTTGTTATAACAGCGCCTTAGATGAATGAAAAATCGGTAGTTTTTACCGATGAGGAAGGCGTAGTTTTATAGGGTTTGTGACACGATAAGTGTGTTTTTTGATAGCTAATTGCTGCGTAAATAGGTTTTTAGTGCATCAATTTTAGTGTCTCGTTGTGTGTTATAATAAAACTACTACCTATAATAGAATAACCTTTTTTAGAAGAAAAAGTTCTTAATTACAGTAACTTTCTGCTCGTTACCTTCCCTTACAAATCTACCAACCAACTACCTTTTTCGTCTATAATTCCCTGTGTACCATCCGCTCGTTCTACCCATGCAAAACCATTGTAAAAAGGCTCTACGATCTTAAAACGCCCGTGGTATAAGGCCGCCCCTGTTTGGTCGATGTGTAAGCAGCCACGCTCATCCTCTGCGGTGGCAAAGCCTTTGTGGAAGACACCTAGATTCTTAAATCGTTGTGGGTGGACGGCCTTTCCCGCTTTATCAATATGGCCATATTGGCCGTCTTCATACCGCACACAGGCGATGCCGTCTCGATAGTCACCCGCATAGCGATAGCGGTTGGCATAAGCCGCTTGCCCCATTGGATCTAAGTGAAAATAGTGGCCTTGCCCATCGCGGACGGTGCAGCGTCCGTTTTGATAATTTCCTGCCCATGCGTATCGCTCTGCGTAGAGCGCTTCTCCTTGTTGGTTCAAGTGGTACCAGCCTGTTGTATCCCAAACGGCTGCCCGCCCCTCATAAAAACCGAAGCTTCGGTGGAAACGTGTTGTATACAACGCGTTTCCCTGCGTATCAATATGATACCAACCAGAGGCATCGCATACAGGCGCTAAGCCAGGGGCATGAAATTTCAACACCGCCAAAAAGGGCTGCCAAAGAGCTTTTCCCGCCCGTTCAAAACCTGTAGCGGTTGCATTCACCGCAATAGCTTTCCAAGTACTCATTTTTCAAAACATAATAAAGTAGGCAAACTCGGTAGGCGCTTTACCGCCATCAACCGAAAACCAACTTGGTGAATTAATTGAGAATAGGCGGCCAACGTCCGCTCTTGGCTGCGACAAATTAGCAGCATATTAAGAGACAACAACGCGCCACCATCCTCCAGTTCGTCGCTCAGATTTTCCAGTATATAGAGGGAGCCTCCTTTGGGCAGGGCGGCATACACCCGTTCCAGCAAGTGCCGTGCCTGCGCATCGTCCCAATCATGCAAAATCCGACTCATCACAACAGCATCAAAGCCAGTAGGGAGTTCTTCAAAAAAACTTCCCTCAAACACCGAAAACATAGCGCGGCGCGTTTCTGGAAGCAAGGCCACCACCTGAGGCAATTCAAACAGCCCCAAGGAAAGAGCTGGCCAGCGTTGGTGGATGGCTAGTAACACGGCCCCCAAACCGCCGCCCACATCCAACAGAGCGTCGTGTTGCCCAAAATCGTGGTGTTCAGGCAGCGTCTGGTAATCGTCGCGGGCATATTCAAACATCGCGCGGTGGTAGATGGTAGCCGCATGGGGGCGCGTGGCCAAGTAATCAAAAAAAGCTTCTCCATAGCGCGCTTCAAAGGCCGTTTGGCCCGTCAAAATACTGCTGGGAAGCTGCTGCCAAGCTGTCAAATGCTCTTCTGCCCATAGAAGACAACTGTATTTAACCGATTGCGGATGCTCTTCCGTCAGATAAGCCCCTTTTGCCGTTAAGGCATACTGGGGGGGCTGCGACACTAAGATTTCTAATTCTACCAAGGCCTTCAAGAGTAAGGAAAGCGCGTGTTGATTTGCTTGCAAGTGCTGGGTAAGCTGTGCAATTGTCATCGGGCCTTCCTGTAGCGCATCCAATACGTGGAGTTGGCAGGCCGTATAAAGAGGCAAGTACTGCCAATAACTTGTAAAGGTTTGGCGCAGTTGAGCAAGGGGGGAGGAAACCGTCATAATATAATAAAGAAGATGAAAAGGCTAAACAGGTTTGCGCATGGTACACGATTGACACAGTGGAATTTGTCGATAGTTGTGTAATAAATGTTGGTAGGTGTCGCTAGCCATTACCGTCGCTAAATCCGTCTGTTCTATGTTGCCAAAGTCTCCCAAGCGCTGCCGCAATTGGTCAGGGGCACAGCAAGGCGAAATCGTACCCGTCGCTGAAATCCAAAGCTCCTGTCCCAAAAAGGGGCAAGCATAATGCTCGGGAATCGCCTTGGTACTATCTTCCTCCAACGGCGTGATATTTTCTAATAAGACCTTTTTTCCATTGGGCAAACGGTGGGCTTCTTGAGCCGCGTAGGCGGCTTCGACATAGCGGTTCCATTGCTGGCGGCTCGCCCTGCTGGCGCGAAAAGACAAGGCCTTAATTTCTTTAAAATGATCCCACAATTGGTGTCCTTTGACCCGATCCACGCCCAATTTGGCGGCTAAGCGAACAATGTCGGCTAGCTCATGCATGTTATTTTGCATAAAGGTGAGCTGAAAGGTAACGCGGCAGTAATAACCCGTAGCTTGATAATGTGCATTGCGCACTGCCACAAACTGGCGGACATTCTCCACGCATTGTTCAAAATCTATTTTGTGCATCACTTCTTGTGCCGTGGCAGCCGTGGCCGCATTCCAAGAAATTTTTATATCGGTGGTATGGGGCACAATGAGCTGAGCCCAAACCGCAACGGGCTTTTTGGGAAAGGTACCATTGGTGGTCAAATTAATTTTGATACCATAATGCGCGCTCAAATCAAAAATCTGTTCAAAGCCTTTGTACAGCAAGGGTTCCCCCATCGTAGAGGGAATGATTTCGCGAACCCCCAAAGCCTTGGCTTGCTCAAAAATCGCTACCACCCATTCAAAAGGCATTCGCCGCCGTTTTACCCCTGTACGTTTGTACATATCCTCGATATAGGTACTATAAGGGCTGTGCTCTTCGCACATGATGCATTTCAAATTACAATCCTCAGGATTGGTATCAATAGTTACCCGCCAAAGTTGTTGATCAAGGAGGGTGCTTTCGCTAAATAACGGAGTTGGATTGGACATGTTGATAGATCGTTTCTAAGGTGTGACAATGATCGGTAATTGTGGGAATATGGCCGTCGGCATCGTATAAATAACCCCGTTGACCCAGTTGGCGCATCGCATCAGGATGCTCTAACGCCCATTGTAATTGTACTTGTAAATCGTCGCTAGAACGGTGTTGAAATAACAACCCATTCACTTGGTGTTGGACATACTCGGCCATGCCCCCTGCATTTCCTGTAATAACAGGCAAGCGACAAGCCTGCGCTTCGTGAATCACCAAAGGGGAATTCTCTACCCAAATGGACGGAACTACCAAGGCATCAAGGTGTTGAAAAACGGTTTCCCGTAAATCCTCATTGCGATAAGCGCCGCAAAATTCAATGGTGTTGTTAGACGCTTCTGCCATTGCCAATAAAGCCTTGCGGCTTTGGTCATCTTTGGCACCCCATATTTTGAGGCGGGCACGGCCTTGTAAGCGACTAAAGGCCTGAATTAACAAATTAACTCCCTTGGCGGGAATCAATGTCCCAATATAACCGAAAGTAAACGTATCTTTTTGGGGGTGGGGGGCAATAGGGTGGAGGTACTGCGTGGGAAAACCATAATCTAAGTACCGTACTTTTTCGGGAGGTAGTCCAAAATCGTTAATAAAGCGCTGCTGCAATTGCCGAGAAGGCGCAATAAATTGATCCACATAATTGGCCAACTGCCGCGTTTCGGCCATACGGCGGGCTATCCAAGCACTCCAATACGCTACATCTTGGTCGTAACAATCGGCTTGCCCAGAGAAGTACATGCGGTAACATTGGGTCGCACATTTATGGTCGTTTTGGCCACTGCACAATTGATAGGTCTGTTCGCCGTCAAAATTGCGCTGCAAAAATTGTCCTCTAGGACACATGAGCCAAAAATCGTGTAAGGTAAAAACAATCGGAATGGAAGCGCGGTGCAAGACCTCGACAAGACCCGTCGATAAATGATTGAGGTGCCCAATATGGGCAACATCGGGCAGTTCCTGTGCAATCAACGCGGCGATTTGTGCGTCAATTTCAGAGTGCCGATACCCATCTTTGCCACGGGGCATATTGAGGTAATACAATTGAAAATTCTCCTGTACGCGCTCGTGGCGTAGCCTAAAATCGACGGCATAAGGCCGTTCTTCTCGGGTCAATACGGTGACGCGGTGGCCTCTAGCAACTAATTCTTCACAAATACTTTGGCTATAAACCTCTGAGCCTGCGCTGTAGTGGGGGGGATAGCCGTGGATGATTTTGAGTAGGTGCATTCGAACGATAAAAGATTGTGCTGTAACGCGTACAGGAGGAGTTAAGAAATAGGATTTAACTTAAAATTAGTCGGTTGTTTTTTTGTTGTTTTTCTGATTAGGATTGAGCTGTTTGCCCCGATTTCCTTGTGCTTTGTCGTAGTGTTTATTGGTTCCTTTAGATCCTTTATTCGGATTTTTCTGATTCGAAGCGTTGTCCTTTGGACTGATTTTCTTTTTCATAGTGTTAAACTATTTTTGTAAAGTTAAAAAAATATAAACTAAATAATGTACCTTTTGATAGGATAAAATACGGGCGCCTCGCATATCCCTTGTACTAGTAGGTTACAATCAATACTATGTCAAATCTATGCCAAGAGAAATTAGAGTTGATAAACAGCGGATTAAAGTAAATTTTAAAATGAATTTGTTCTAAATTTTTATAATTATTCTAAATTTTTAGAGTAATTTGGAGAATTGTTCTCCCAAAAATCTATTATGAAAGAGTCTATTTTTATAAGTTGGCACTACACGACCCATGGAATAGCTTACTTCAAGCATATTTTATCTGCTTTTTATACAGGCGAGGTAAGCCTCAGTGAGGAGTGGATCGAAAATAAAGGGATTAGTCAAGCAAAAATGAACAAGGTATTTGACAAAGAGAACAGTCAAAAATACCGCAATGGTTTTTTATTTGATAAAGCCTATGTACTACATGCGGAAGAATCCATTATCTATAAGGTTACGGATCGCCGTTACCACTACCGCCGCAATATGCTGGAGGATACAGAGGTCGTGCGTACGAAGATGGTTGATATTTGGGACGATGTGATCAACAACTGGGAAGCTGTTTTAAAAAGTACTGGAAAGCCCATCAAAGCCGAACACCTTTCTAAGGAGGGCGAAGTGGCATCGGTGAACCGACAGGACAGTATTACGATGGAGGACGAGATTAATTACGTCCGACAAACTTATCCTGATAAAGCTGACCTGTTTGAAGAGCAGCTGTGGCGGGACATGCAGCATTATACTGTTAGCGACCAAGTTTGGTGGTTTAAAAACAAGAGCAATGCCCAAAAAAAGTACGATTCTGGTCGCTTCAAAACGGTTGCTTTGTCGGATATTACGGATATGCGCAACGAACAAAACATCATTCAAGCACTCTTTAAATGGTTTAATAATATTGTTCAACAACATTCTGAAGATGCTCATTATATCATCAACACGTCCTTGGGAACCAGTGAAGTCCAAGTAGCATGGTATATCTTAGCACAAAGCGGGCGGCTCCCACGCAATACTCGTTTCCTTAAAACCCACGATGACAAATCGGATAGGACGAACAAGCGCTTTAAATTGTTTTCTATTAAGGAATATCCTCCTCAATTACTATCTACGATCAATGCGTCCCTCAATATTTATCAAGGCGATTTGTCGAAAAAACGTCAACTGGTAAGCAAAAAGTTAGCGACCTATTACGATCTAGGGTTTGCTATTTTAATTTTTGGAGAACGGGGAACAGGAAAATCTAGTTTAGTGAAGCGTTTAGGCGAAGAGAGTGACTTGGCAGAGAAGGTGATTAAGGAAATCAACTGTGCTTCAATAGACGACGATAGCAAGGCAGAAAGTGATTTTTTTGGACATAAAAAGGGCGCTTTTACGGGCGCGGATGCTGACAAGAAAGGCCTATTTGAAGAGGCTAAGGGCGGTTTAATCTTCTTCGATGAGATCCACCACCTCAGCAAAAGGGTGCAAGGAAAATTGATGAAAGCCCTACAAACAGATAAAGATAACCAATACAGTTTTCGACCTTTGGGAGCAACAGAAGAACAAAAAACCGAATTTAGGGCGATTTTTGCGACTAATCTGAGCCTTCCCCAACTCAAAGAAGCGCTATTACCCGATTTTTTTGACCGCATTGCTCAACTCATTATCACCTTGCCTCCCTTGCGGGAAACCTCCAAGGATCGGATGAAAGATTGGGCAGTAGTATGGGGAAATCTGCGGTTCGAAGAGGTCTATAGCCAAGTGGTTCCTGCCACTAAACCACTCAAAGACTGGCTACAACAGTTGTCTTTGCCTGGCAATTACCGCGATTTACAAAAAATTGCCATCGCCTACATGACCTATCTGCGCTTACCCGATGAGGTGAAAAAACTAGAGCCGTGTAAATCTCCCTTAGAATTTGCCCAAAAGCAGTACGAGCACTATCATTACGAACACTTTCGGGAAGAATTGCCTGGACAAGCCTATTTGTCCGACCTATTTGATCCTGCGGTGCTGGCACTAAATGGAGAGAAAACAAACGCCAAGAAAATTCTAGAGAAACGCTATAACCACGCGTTGATTGATTGGGTAGAAACTAATTATCCCCACAAAAAAGCACACGAGTTATTGGACATCTCAGAAGCCACCTGTTACAATTGGAAAAAGGAGAAAAAGTAGTACTTTAGAGCTATGGCCGCACTTCCTAACCACTCTCACCTGCGCATCGCACAATTGTCTCGTGTTTTTAACAACACCACCAATTCCTATAAATTTTATTGGTTTTGGAGCCTCTTACAACAAGCTGAAACTACGCGGACTATTCCGTTTAGAAATTTGATCGTGGACATGGTTGCCTTGAGTTGGCACAGCGTAGCCTATTACCAGCTCTCCTTGGGCAGTAGTGACCAATTGAGCGACCTTATTCAGCGTGTCCTTGCTTCAGGCGACCTACATGCACCGTCTAAAACCGAAGAAGTAGCGGCTTACTTACACGCTTGTTGGAACGCTCCCAACCCTTCCAGTTATCAAAAAAAGCTCATTAGCGCCCTCAAAAAACTAGAAAATTACGTGCCTTACCGCTTCCTACGGCCTTTTTTTGGACGGTTACCCAAAAGTAATATGGAGCGCACCATAGCCGAGCACTCTCAAGCCACTTTCAACGTAGCCGAAGAAGCTCCCATTTATAAAATCAACTTGGTACAGCGCGCCTCTAACGAGCTAAAAAGTATCACCTTGCACCTCGATTGGCAAGACTATTTGCAGCAACACCACAAGATTCTACAGGAGTTTTGCTGGTGGAACTTGACCCAGTTTTTACGCAGCCGCAACCCCAATGTACCGAGTGTGAGCGGAAAAATTCTGCCGCCCTATACCCAAAAGCGCCAATTAGGCACCGCTAAAAAATTCTGGAAAAAGGTCGTAGAAATGCCAAGCCTCCCCCCACTTCGTTGCCTGTACACCCAACACCCCTTACAAGCTACTTGGCCCATCGATCATTTTGTGCCGTGGAGTTTTGTGGCGCACGATCAACTCTGGAATTTGTTGCCCACCCCTGGTTCCATTAATTCTAGCAAAAATAACCGCCTTCCCGATGTCTCCTATTGGGAACCCTTTGCGCGCTTACAATATGCCGCTATCCAACGCTATTATGGGCAATATCCCAAAGCGCTTAAACCATTATTAGATTACACGCTTTTATTAAAGACCACTTCTATCGGCGTGGCTACCTTATCGGAAGCTGCTTTTGTCGCCGCGCTATTAGCGGAGCTACAGCCTTTGATGCAGCAAGCCAAGAATTTGGGTTTTGCGGAAGCTTGGGTTTGGAAAGGGGAGGAAGGATTTTATTAGAATAACAGTCTAACCACAACACATGGAACTACTAGATGACCAACACCTTGACCAAGAAGAGCGTCCTGTTCCAGTAGTTGTTAAAGCCTTGACAGGCAGCTATCTCACCTTTTGGTTGACCTTTGTTTTAGGAGAATTAGAAATTTTTGAGGCACTGGCAATGCGTTTATTATCAATTGGTTGCTTAGGATTGGGTGCGGTGGCTGGTTTAGCAGTCTTGTATGAGTTGTACCGAAAAAGCAGCCCGCGTTTACGAATTTATGGTGGGGTAATGGTGGCTAGCCAATGGTTGCTGTTGTTGTATTTTGTGCTGTATATTTCGGGCTGGTATGTGCTGATGCGCGCGACGACTTTTGAAGGCTGGTTATTGCTGCTGTTGGTAGCGATGAGCTTGTATTTGACCCATTATTATCGAACGCGTCAAGCGGCTGCGGCTTGGTGGGGGTGGTTAGAATACAGCATTTTTTGGTACACATTGGTGCATATAGATCGGCTCTTGCCTTTATTTTGGAGGGACGACATGCTGGACATCCTGCTGCTACCTTGGCTACAAATAACCCTATTGTGGATTGGGACAGGCAGCTTGCTGTGGTGGCAGATGCGCCGCTGGACAAGCAAGGAGCGCCGAGTAGCCATCTTTTTGTACCTTGGTTTGGGGCTGTTGTTATCAGTGGTCGAAATCGGCGGTGTTGGTCATGCTTTTGCGCAACTGCTGCTGCTGTTGAGTATTATTTTGTTGCTGCTGGCAGGCCGCACCGCGCAATTAGACGAATTAAATACAGAACGCTATGAGTGATTTGCTAGACGACCCAAGAGATAAGGGCCAGTTGGCCGAAGAGCTGGGCTTGGTACGTGTGGTGGCCTTGGCTTTCTTGGCCAAATGGATAGTGGATTTGTTTTTTCGCTTGCAAACGGACAGCCTTATCTTTGAAGGGGGCTACGTGGTGTGGGTGCTTGTTTTTGTTCAATTGGCGGTGGTGCAACGTGCGCTGTATGCCTTTTATCGCTGCCATGATCAGGTGTTGATGCGCTACTTACGCCTGTTTTATGGAGCCTTGGGCTTGTTCTTTCTGTCGATTGCCTTAGTAGTGTCTGACACCATGATGGGGGCTTTATTTCCTTATTTTTCTCATAATGTGATTTTGCTGCTTATTGATAGCCTATTGGCGTTATTACTAATACGGTATTATTTAAATTTAGGCGAAAGCCCGAACTATTGGCGTTTCTTAGAACGTTTGGTGTGGCTCAGTTTGGCAATAATGGGCAGCTACAAAATTTGGATTACTTATTACTATCAAGATTATCTGATGACCAGTAATCTAGTAGGAATAGGGGTCGACTGGATGTTCAAGCTGCTGTTTCCAACGCTCGTATTTATTCTTTGGGGGATCTTCTACAAAAAAGTCCATCTCCACAACCGCTGGTTACTCTTGCTCTCTGCCTTGGCGGTTGTTTGCTGGAAATCAGGGCTGCACTTTCAATACCAACGATTGGAAATGGTAGAAATACGCTTATTTTTGGGGGCTATTTTAGCCGTTCTGGCTTTTGCTAGCTCGTTTAATAAAGCTGCTTCTGACGAGGAGGAAAATGGCGATATTATAGAGTGAAATTCTAGCAATTGCTTAGTTTAGAAGCTCATTAGACCCCCGCCTTATGCAAGAACTATTAGATCAACCTCTATCCCTGCCCTCCGAACAGGCACCTATACCCACTATTCTCCGAGTAACAGGCGGCCTATTACTTGTCTTTTGGACACTTTTTGCCTATTTAGAAATCGAGTTGTGCTACTACTTAGACTATTACAAACCCGCTACCGATGGTTTTATTGTTGGATTCGCTCTAGCAGTATTAACGCGCTATTACAAAAGTACAATGGTGCAAGATGTTGTACAGCAATGGCGTAAGTTATTGCCTATTTTGTTGGCCTTGACGGTTATGGGGTATATTATAAGTCAAGAAATAGGGTTTTTATTACGGACTCTAGGAAAAACAGGCTTGGTTTATGGGTTGTCTATAATCGTAATAACGGCCT
This sequence comes from uncultured Saprospiraceae bacterium, assembly GCA_963837355.1. Classification (GTDB taxonomy): domain Bacteria; phylum Bacteroidota; class Bacteroidia; order Chitinophagales; family Saprospiraceae; genus Aureispira. The sequence goes on from CAWIMY010000007.1 coordinate 1,366,258, forward strand.
ATCAAACGTCTCCTCAAGCCCCGCGTATTTGGCATTGGTTAAGGGCCATGAGCAATTGGTGGTGGGTGCTCATGGCGCTTTATTTTTTAACTGCTTTTGTAAATGATGGACTGTACCAGGTCTTTCATGGGTTGCTGCATCCCGTTCTATTGGTTGTGTTCTTTTTCCAAACCATCCAGTTTTACCGAAAAAAGACTCCTACTGTCAACAACTACGACAGCTATCCTACTGCTTTCTTTATAGTCTGTGTCTTTATTGTGCTTGTTGGACAATTTACCCATCAGAGTTACTCCGAGTATGGCCGCCCTCTTGCTGCGCTGGGTATTGGTTTGTGCTTACTCACTGCCTTGTACGCTTGGATCAAACATACCCCTACACCTCCTGTTAAGTAGTCACACAAAATTTTTCGCACCAAAAAGCGAGTTTTATGCTTGATGGGTTTCTTATGATTCTTGTGATAACACGGGTTATTGTTATGGTACAACAGTCACTTTTGATGAAAATAAAATTCAGTAAGAAATCTAAAGGATTTGTTGGTAGGCTTTTCGAACAGCTAAATGGCTATCAAGATTAGGTGATGATTGCTTGTTTTATCGTACAAATGATGCTGACAATTAATGTGATGCTACTAAGTAACACCGATTATAGCCACCACAATGGCCACCTATTAGCAATGGGGCTTTTATGGGGTTTCACCGCAAGTTTGGCCTTGTATTTTGAGCAACACAACCAGCGAACTCCTGCAAGACAGTAAGAGTTAACGCTTGATAAATTGCTTCGCTAACTCTTCTAAATCCATAGAGATAAACGTCTTGTGCCCACTTGGCCCTACATAAGGAACGTGGCAAGCAAACAGCTCATTGATGAGTTGCCGCATCTCCAAAGGACTGAGTTCTTTGCCTGTTTTCATCGCTGCTTGTTGTGCCAACGAACGCGCGAGGTTATCGTACAATTCAATGTTCAAATCGACATTCTGCTTGAACTGCTCCAGTAACTGGATAATAATTTGCTGCTCGTTCTTTTGACTCAATTCGCTGGGCAAGCCGTGGACTACAAAACTATTGTCGCCAAATTCCCTGATGTCCATGCCCAATTCTTGCAGTTGGGGGAGAAGGTTTTTTAGTAAAGCAGCATCTGCAACCGATAAATCGACGGTTTGCGGAAAGAGCAAGGTTTGTGTATTGGCCTGTTTTTGATCGAGCTGGTGCAAATAGCGCTCGTACAAAATCCGTTGGTGTGCCATGTGCTGATCGACCAACATAAAACCCGACTTGATCGGGCTCACAATATAGCGGGCGTGCAATTGATACAAATGCTTAGTTGTCGTTGGACTTTCCGAAATGTTGCTCTTTTTACTAGTAGGAGTTGTCGCAGAGGCTTTGCTAGAAAAGGTTTGTGATTCATTGGTGTTTCCATTAGTTGGCTTTGAAAATAGGGTCGCCTCTTCTTCCTGCTCTAAAGCTTTCCCTTTCTCAAACGCTTCATTCTCAATAGAAGCATACAACTGTTCCCAATTCTGTAAATTACTCTCTTCTAACGGGGTCTTCTGAGGCGGTGTATAAGAGGATTTATCAGTGTTAGAAGAAGACAACTTACCTGAAAAATTACCACTACTAGCCTTAGAGCCAAAGGTTTCACCTTCCGACTCTTCCCCAAAAGGTTTGTTGAGTACCGAAGGGTTGAAATGCGCTTCATCCAAGTGTTGAGAAATGCCGCTTTCTACTTCAAAATCCAAGCTTGGGGTAATGCTATTTTGTGCCAAGGCATGGCGTGCGGTAACCCGCAAATAGTTGTAGACCAAGCGTTCATCTTCAAACTTAATTTCTTGTTTGGTTGGATGTACATTGACATCGATTTTGCTGGGATCCATCTCAAAGAAAATTACATACAGCGGATAGTTCTTTTCGGGTAGCAATTCTTCGTAAGCCGTGAGAATGGCATGGTTGAGATAGGCGCTTTTGATGAATCGATTGTTGACAAAGAAAAATTGATCGCCGCGTGTTTTTTTGGCGGCCTCAGGCTTTCCAATATAGCCCGTGATGTACAGGACATCCGTTTCTTCTTCTATTGGAATGAGGTTCTTATTGATTTTGCTACCTAACACCCCTACAATACGCTGGCGCAAGTTAGCGGGCGGCAAGTGGTATAATTTACTGCCATTGTGATGGAAAGAAAAGAAAATATCGGGATGGGCCAAGGCCACGTGTTGAAACTCGTCTACAATGTGGCGCAATTCTACGGTATCTGATTTTAAAAACTTGCGGCGAGCTGGAACATTGTAAAACAAATTCTTAACCGAAATAGAAGTGCCGCCAGCGGCCTGACAAGGAGCTTGTTCTGTGATTTTAGAGCCTGCTAAGTGAATTTCTACCCCCAATTCTTCCTCGTGGCGTTTAGTGCGCATTTCTACCTGTGCCACAGCAGCAATAGAAGCCATAGCTTCGCCGCGAAATCCCTTTGTGGTAATTGAAAATAAATCTTCTGTATGGCGAATTTTAGAAGTAGCATGGCGCTCAAAGCACATACGGGCATCCGTCTCGGACATCCCGACACCATTGTCCACTACTTGAATCAACGTTTTTCCTGCCCCTTTAATAATCAATCGGATAGAAGTAGAACCTGCATCAATGGCATTTTCTAACAACTCCTTGACTACTGAAGAGGGGCGTTGTACCACCTCTCCCGCAGCGATTTGATTCGCAATAAGATCGGGCAATAAATGAATAAAATCTGCCATGACTACAATCAATCAACAAGGTCTAACGAAACAATAATTTTTCTATCTGCCCTCTATTCATAAGGGTCTAATACTTGGTATTCTTGATATTCTAACGGAAACCAAGCTTCCATCAACGTGGGCAACCAACGCTCCAAAACATAATAACTCATTGCTGACAAGGCAATGATGATGAGCAATAAGCGAATCGAAGAACGCCGTGAACTTCTGCGCTGCTCTTTGGTTTTGGTACGGCGCTGTCGCGCAAACTCTTGCCGCATCCGAAACTTCATCGCTTCTTCAGAGCTCACCCCACGATTCTCGCGCGCTCGAATACGCTTCTCCAATTCTTCCATTTCCGCATCGTAAATCAGAGGCTTGTAGCCAAATTCTCTAGCTTCGCGTTTAACGGTTGTAAATAGCTTTATCATAATAAGAGTTGACTTAGATTTTCTAAAAAAAATCCCTTAAAAAATAGGGTTGATTAGAAGAATGGTGTACAACATCACGGCAATCATGAAAAATAACACCACAATCAGTAAATAAGCCATCCAAGCATTTTGCTGTTTTCCCGATACGGGAGAAATGGCCTTCTTAGGTGTACGCGGCTTTGTTTTTTTTGTTGCCTTTTTACGGACTTTATCCGAACTAGGGGTAGGGGGAGTGGGCTCTTCGACAAGAGTAGCGGGAACTGCTGCCGCCCAGTCCAAGGCCTCCGCGCTTGGCAATCCCGTTGCGCCACCGAGTTTAAACGCCGAATTTTTTAACGCTAAGCGCTTACGGCTGCTTTGTAAGTTGTGGCCATTGCTCGCCTCTAAATCTAAATACAAAAAAGGCTCGTTGGGCGATGGAACCGTAAGGCGAATAGTTTGAGTGCCATTGGTAGACACTTCGCCGATAAGATTGATGCGCACCTGCTCCGCGTTGAGTACTTCCCAAGAAATGGTAATGACATCGCCTTGGCGCACGGTGCTTTTAGAAGCAAAAAAAGCGGCGATAACGGGCGTTGGTCGCTTCCAAAATGCGGTCTACCTCCGCAGAAAGTTGCGTCTCGTAGGTTTTGTCGTAACGAAAACGCTTGTGGTCATCGCTCAATACCTGATACGCTTCTTTCACTTTGTCGTAATGCAAGGCAAAAAAAGGATCGTTGCCGTTCTTTTCTGGATGAAATTTCAACGACAATTTTCGATAGGCTTGTTGGATGTCCGATAAGGCCGCTTTGCGGTCTACGCCCAAGGTATAGTAGTAATCTTTCACCCTACAAATATACTACTTTTTGAGGGAAGAATGAAGTTTGGACAGGGCTGTCTTTTGGGCAAAGCTTTGCTAGAGTGCTTTTGGTTCCTTAGGAAGGTCGATTGTTGCTTTAAAATGACGACTAGAGCGCCTGTAGCGCAACCAACTTATGGTAGACTCCCTTGGCGGCTAATAATTCTTGGTGGTTGCCCTGTTCCACAATGCGCCCTTCCTGTAGCACTACAATGTTGTCGGCGTGTTGAACCGTAGACAAACGATGGGCAATAATGATGGAGGTACGGCCTTCCAAGACGTGTACCAAGGCTTCTTGAATGAGGCGTTCTGATACGGCATCTAAGGCAGAAGTCGCCTCGTCTAAAATGAGCAAGGGAGGATTGCGTAAAATGGCGCGCGCAATGGTTAAGCGTTGTCGTTGGCCGCCGCTGAGTTTGTTGCCTCGATCACCAATGTTGGTTTGATAGCCTTGCGGTAATTGTTCGATAAACTCATGGGCATTGGCGGCTTTTGCCGCCGCTTGTACGGCTTCTAAGGACTGGTTCTCCAAGCCAAAGGCCAAATTGTTAAATACGGTATCGTTGAATAAAATCGCTTCCTGAGAAACCAAACTCATCAATTGACGCAAGTCGTGCAAGCGAAAAGAACGAATGTCAGTGCCATCAATTAAAATACGGCCTTTATCCAGTTCATAAAAGCGCGGCAATAGGTCGATCAAGGTCGATTTGCCCGCCCCTGAAGCGCCCACTAACGCAACGGAGGTTCCTTTGGGAATATCCAAGCTGATGTTGTCTAAGACAGGCCGCTCTTTATCATAAGAAAAAGAGAGTTGCTCTAAGCGAATACCCTGCTCGATGGTACTAATTTCTTGAGGCTGCTCGGGGTCTTGTATATCAATCGGCGCGTCCAAAATTTCTTGAATACGCTCTACGGCAGCACTTCCTTTCTGAATGGCATAATAAGCGCTAGAAAAGGACTTAGCAGGGTCAATAATGTTGTAAAACATGGTAATAAAAACGACAAAGGTAGAAGCGGCAAACGCTCCCTGAAACACCAAAGAGCCTCCAAAAAGTAAGAGCAAAACAACAACTCCTACGCCTAGAAATTCCGTTAAGGGGGAGGACAAGTCTTTGCGGCGCATAATACGCGTCATGGTTTGTTGATAAAACGTGTTTTCTTTTCCAAAAAGACCACTTTGATAGCCCTCGGCATTAAATGCCCGCACAATGCGCAAACCGCCCAACGCTTCGTCTAAGATAGACAACAAGCGCCCCTGAGAGTTTTGAGCTTCCCCTGATTGACGTTTGAGTGTGCGCGCAATGCCGCCAATAATTAAGCCTACAAAAAGAATTAAAACAAAGGAAAATCCCGTTAATAAAGGACTGATATAGAGCATTACTCCTAAAGAGCCAAGGATGGTAATGGGGGAGCGAACAACCGTTTCAATGGATTGCAACACCGACCACTGTATTTCCTGCACATCAATGGTAATTCGCGACATCAAATCCCCTTTGCGCTCGTCCGAAAAGTAGGACAAAGGCAAGTCCAATAACCGTTCAAATACCGCTTGGCGAATGCGCTCCTCAATGCCATAACGCACAGGAGAAATCGCAAACAACGCTAAATAACGAAAGAGATTTTTGAATAAGAAAGTCACCAAGACTAATCCCGCGACCAAGACCAACCCCGCTTGTTTACCCGATTGGTTGATGTACTGTTCCAGTTGATAATTGAAACTGGCTTTGGCTTGCTCCAACCAGGCCATATCTGCGTTGGGTGGAGCCGTGTTGAGGGCTTCGGTGGCAAATAGAATATCTAAGAAAGGTTTGAGTACTAAAAAAGAGGCAATGGTAAACAGCGCCGCCAAGATATTGAACAAGACATTCAATACAGCATGGCCACGGTAATAGCGCAAATAGCGCAAGGTTTTAGTAAAATGATACATTGCCGCGTGCTAGTAATCAATCAAATCCAAGTCCTCTAACTGCTCAAAAATAGCATCTAAATCGTCAAAGGATTTTAAGCCTACTTTTTCTTCTTCGCCGCCTTGTAAACTTAAACCATAAGGATCAAATTTTTTGACAAATACTTCTAAATCAAGGGGGTCAATGTCTAAACTAATTAAGACAGCCTCATCTTTACAAAGGTGCTGGAATTGCTCAAAAAGTGCGTCGTTGTCTCTTAGTTCTTTCCAATCCAACTTATTTTTTTCCAAATTGAGGAGATAAACATCAACCCATTCTTTGGTCGCTTTGCAGTGTCGAATAAACGCAGGTAATTCTTCCCAATCACTCAATACCCATTCTTGAAGTAATGGAATGCCTGCCAAGCCAATAATCAAGTCATCTTCGGCGTAACGGCCTACTTGTACGGCATCCAAATTCAGGAATTCTACGGCCTCTTTGATCTCTTCTAGCGATTGTGCCAATCCAAACTCCCCGACAATTTTGGCCCTACCAACCAGTCTTTGATTTCTTTAACATCTTGTGGACGAGCGTAATTGCTATGGCCCAATTCCAAAGAAAAACCCAACCATTCGACATGCCAAGCGGCAAAATAACGCGCGTCAGTTAAATTCTGTATGCTACTGGCTTTTATTTTCATAAAACGAGAATGCTAATTGGGTAGTAAAGAAGGTGAAGGTAAGGATAAAAATAGGCCGCAAGATAGTAAAATTATTTCGTAGCCTCTTCCGCTGGTCGCTGCAATTCAAAACGCTCTACAATGTCCTGCCCAAACTTTTGTGCGTGAAAACTTACGGAATCTAGCAGCTGCATGACTTCTTGGCGGCGCATATCGTCCAAATAATAAGTAGCGCTCAAAATGATCCAACGGTTGGAAATACTAAAAGTCTCCGTAATGAGGGAGTGGTTGGTTTCCAGTAAGTAATCGTAAATCTCCGTCAACCGTTCATAATCGACAGGGATTTGTACAATAGGCGACATCATGGATACCGTGGCTACTTTGTCCTCCGAATGGGTGGTAGACTCTTGGGCGGCCAAAATGATTTGCGCGGTACCGCGATGCAGTTGCCAAATGTTGGGATCACTCTGCTGTTGGCAGATTTTGGGGTCAATACCCAAACTCAAAATAGCGTCATTAATCAACTGGCGATGGAATTCCAAAATAGGCATAAGAGCATTGTTTTTTTAGATGATAATTGGGAAGCGAACGACAGGGTAGGTTTACGAAGTTCTTAGGAGCTAGTTATTTAACAAGTGCAATGAATTCCTCTTCGGTGAGAATGGTGATGCCCAGTTCTTCTGCTTTTTTGAGCTTAGAACCCGCTTTTTCACCAGCGACCAAGTAGTTCAATTTAGCACTGACACTGCCCACGGCTTTACCGCCTGCTGCAACGGCCATCTTCTTAGCCTCATCGCGTTTGAGTTGGGTCAACGTTCCTGTAAAAACGATGGTTTTGCCTGCCAAAGGGGCATCTTCGGCGATTTCCAGCTTGCGTTCTTCTTCTAAGCGGCTGGTGTTCACACCCAATGCTTCTAACTCGTCCAATAGCGCGATGGTTTCAGGTAGGGCAAACAAGTCGACGACTTGTTGTGCTACGATGCGCCAATGTCGCGCAACGCACACAATTGCTCTTCCGTCCAGTTGGCTAAATCTTGTATTTTTTCTACTTCGGCTACTAATATTTTGGAGTTGGTGCGGCCAATGTGGCGGATGCCCAACCCATAAAGTAAGCGATGGGCAGGATTGTTTTTGCTCGCTTCAATGGCTTGTTCCAATTTCTCTGCCGAGCGCTCTCCAAAGCCCTCAAAAAAGGCGATGGTTTTGTAATTTAACCGATAAATATCGGCCAAGCTACGCAGCATCCCCTCTTGGTAAAAACGCTCAATATAAGCCTCTCCAAATCCGTCAATATTCATGGCATTTTTGGACACAAAATGAATCATGCGGCCTACAATTTGCGCGCGGCAAGTGGGGCTGATACAGCGCCAAACTGCTTCTCCCTCAGGGCGCTCCAACTGGGCGCTACAAACGGGGCAGGCTGTTGGATAAACGACCTCTTTTTCGCTGCCATCCCGTAGATCGGCTAAGGATTTTACAATATAGGGAATCACGTCTCCCGCGCGTTCTACCAAAACCGTATCGCCTTCGCGAATATCTTTTTCGGCGATGAAATCGGCGTTGTGCAAAGAGACATTAGAAATAGTGGCTCCTGCTAAATTTACAGGGTCTAAACGAGCAATGGGAGTAACTGCCCCTGTTCGGCCGACCTGATAATCAATCTTTAATAGCTTTGTAGTGGCTTGCTTGGCTTTAAATTTAAAGGCAATGGCCCAGCGGGGGTGGTGGCTGGTATAGCCGCATAGTTCTTGTAATTCTAATTCGTTGACTTTTATGACTAAGCCATCTATTTCGAACGCGTAATTATCGCGGTCATTTTCCCAGCGCTGGCAGTGGTTGGCTACCCCTTCAATGGTTGTATAAACATTGCGATCCACCTCTTTTCTAGGCACTTTAAAGCCTATCTTTTCTAGGACTTCAATCTGTTGGTCGTGGGTTTGGAATTGCCCTAGAACATCGTCCCCTTCTGCGTTGACGGCAAAGCTCATTTGATAAATGAAGGCATCTAAGGCGCGCTCATTGACGCGTTTGGGATCTTTGAGGCGAAGGCCACCTGTAGCAGCATTGCGCGGATTGGCAAAGAGGACTTGACCTTCTTTTTGGCGCTGCTCATTTACCTTCTCGAAAAGGTCTTTTCGAATCAAGGCTTCTCCGCGCAGCTCTACACGCTGTATGCCGTATTGAGAAAAATTAGCCTGTAATGGGATGGTGCGAATCGCTCGGGCATTCGCTGTTATTTCGTCGCCTTGGCGACCATTGCCACGAGTGGCTGCCCGAACCAACCGATCGTTTTCATAGACCAAGGTTAGGGTGCCGCCATCAAATTTGGGCTCGACACAGTAGGAGAGGGCAACGTCTTTGTTTTCTTCGCCAATTAACTTTTTGATACGCTCGTCAAAGTCTTGTAAATCTGCGGCATTATAGGAGTTTTCCAAAGAAAGCATGGGACTCAAATGCTGTACGGTATCAAAGCGCTCTGTTAAGTCGCTGCCTACGCGCTGGGTAGGCGAATCCGCCTCCAATAAGCTCGGGAAATCTGCTTCTAAGCGTTCTAATAACTTGTATAAGCGGTCGTACTCTTCATCACTCAAAATTGGATCATCCAAGGTGTAGTACCGCCATTCGTGGTAAACGAGTGCCTCAGAGAGCTGTTCTACTTGCTCTTTGGCAACGTGTAAGGTGTCTGCCGCCTTGGCAACTAATAATTCTTTGGAGCGCTCGTAGAGTGCTTTTTGATCGGAAGAAGAATATAACATGCAGTGGACTTAATGATGAAATGGTGTTGGGGGCTTGTTGTTGGTTTTTTCTGGTATTTTCTTGTTTTGGAGACGTTTTTTCAAACGTTTCTTTTTTCTGGTATTTTTCTCGTTTTGGAGACGTTTTTTCAAACGTCTCTTTTTTTTGGTGTTTTTCTCGTTTTGGAGACGTTTTTTCAAACGTCTCTACTCGTATTTGAAAACTTTGTCCAATTGTTGCGGACATTTTTCGATAACTGCTTCTTTGAAATCTTCTAACAAAAGGCGCTTGGTGGACTTGTCGTACCGTTGTCCGTAGGCGCTAAAATCGCGGCCAAAACAATCGGCCATATCGCTGCGATAGCCAAACCCGTCTTTGGTATTGGCGTAGAAATCGCTGGTGCTGGCTTCTGCACACGTGCAAAAATCATTGGCAAAGCGTTCCATCTTGGACTCATAGTAAATGAAAAAGTAAAGTAGTCCTACAAAGAGAAGAACCCCAACAATAGCGCTTACAACAATGATGGCGATTTTGTTGTCTTGGACAAACCGTTCAAATTTATCTTTGGAAGAGAGACGGGCGGGGTCGCGTTCTGAATTTTCGTTGGTAGTGTTGGAGGAGGAGTCCATAGATTTGGTGGCGTAAGCAAGGTTAGAGCCGTAGCACAGCGCTGGGCTAGGTCGTTAAAGAAGGAATAAAATTCTACGAAAGCGCCCCCAAAGTCTAGCAAAGCCTAGGGAGTTTTGTACCTTCCTTTGACAGGCCGCTCTATAGAGTGTTGCGGGCAACTCAATGCCTTTGAAAAGGCCGTAAAATGCTCCTGTTTAGAGCGTCCTAAATATAAGGCAAAGATGTACGAGAGGCGAAGAATCCAAGAGATTTTTTTATTTTTGAAGGACTTCTTTGCCAAACAAATTTTATTGCTGCAAGGCCAATGCCTTTGCACCTAGTCGAAACGAACTGTTGTATGAGGCTTTTGCACCCCCACATTGTCTATTTTGCTTTGCTGCTCTTTCTTTGGGGATGGTGCAGTAGTTTTCAACGTCCACCCCGCAGCGATTACGCGCAAGCGCGCTGGCAATGGGCTCAACAGCACCGTGCCGTAGATAGCCTGCTCTTTTATCAGGCACAGTTGCAAGCAGCTTGGAAAGCCACTGGCAATAACAGACAGGCGCAAGCACAAAATCGGCAGTTTTTGGCATACGTACTCCAAAGCGAACTATTTACTAGGGCTGAAAAGCGCAATTTATTAGAAACCTACCGCAGTACGCAAGCTTGGAATTATGCTTATCGAGTCCAGTGGCACAGCCAATATGGGGAAGCCGATTCGGCTTATTTTTACCAAAGTTTATTAGAAAAATTACCCGAAAGGCAACCAGCCTTGCTTTATGCGTATGGACAATTGGCCATTCATTTTGGTGTCAACCAACAAAAATACCGCGAGGCCAATGCTTATTTGCGTCAAGCAGAAGCCGCAACAACCTCCTTTACGGATTCTCTATTGCTCTATCCTATTCAAGTACAAGTGTACAGGGCGCTGGGGCAATTAGAAGCCGCCACGCGTGCTAGCCAAGCTTTTGTTCATCGACAACGCAGCGCGCCAACCATAGATTCTATTGCGCTGTCAAAGGCGCTCGCCCAACTTGGCGCTTTGTACCAACAACAAGGAGACTACCGCAAAGCGACCATTCACATAGGGGAAGCCCTCAATTATTTGGCCGATCGCTCGGGACACGCTGCCCGCATTGGGGCGTTGTGGTATCAATTGGCGAATGCTTATTTTTACATCGAAAACAAACCTTTAGAGACTATTTTATACGTGCGTAATGCCTTTGCTAAGTGGGCGGAAGTGCCTGAAATGGCGAAGAGGGAAGAACGTTATATTGAGGGATACCAGTTGTTGGCCAAGCAGTTTATGGCTGTAGAGCAATTAGACAGCAGTCAAGCGTATTTGGATAGAGCGGCGACCTTGCAAAAAGATGTTTTCTACGCGCTAGCAGAAGGACAGGCTATTCAAGCTGCGCTCTATAGACGGACGGGCAATATGGCAGCCGCACAAAAAGCCTTACAGAAAGCTTTGGAGGCAAGCTTGATGGAGCAGGGAAACAAAGGCGAAATTGTTGCAGCACGGTGGCTGGCCTTGGGGCAATATTACCAGACGCGGCAGCAACTGTCTGCTGCTCGGGAGGCCTTGACCGAAGCCTTTTGGGCTTTGAGTTGGCAGCCTCGCCGCCGCGTTTTGCCGCCTAGCAACAGCTTATTTTCCAGAAGAATGGCGCTGACGATTGGCAATGCCCTTGGAGAAACCCTGTTGGCGCTACAAGCACAATCCAAATACACAATTTCTAAAGAAATACTCGAACAGCAGTTAGCGTACAACAGTGCCTTGTTGCAAGAATTGTCCCTGCAACGCCCTTGGACAAAAGCCTTCGCTGAAGCTGCTTTACAGACGCGTCTGCAACTCGTTGAATGGCAGTGGCGCAATGCCAAAGACAACCATAGTCGGGAGCTGTTGGTTCTCGCTTTTGCGCAAGCTGAGGCCAATCGGCAAGCCGTGGTTCGGCAGGAGTTGCAACGGCATTGGGAGAAAAACCCTATACGGCCTTTAGTGCTGTTGCAGCGACAGTTACAACAACAAGAAGCTCAGCAACGGTGGTACCAGCAACGCATTTGGATCGCCAATCAAGTAGGGGATTCTTCTCAATTGGATTGGTATCGCCAGCAATCAGCCGCCAATAACGCCAGTCTGAACCTTGGCACAGCAACAATTGGAACGCCAATATGCCCAGCATTATGCTTGGTATTATCGAGATAAAAAAGTCAGTGTAGACAGTTTGCAAAGCCGCTTAGGAGGGGGCGATGCGTTGTTGCAATATTTAGAAGGGGAGGAGGTAGTTTACCAATTTATTCTTACCCAAGATACGCTCGTTTTGCGTCGGGTGGTATGGCCAGAGTACCAACCCACGGTTCTCAAATACGGCAAGCATTTTACCAATCCAAAAATGCGGCAATACTTGCGCTCGGGTGGATTTCAGGATTTTTGTAGAACAGGACACAGTTTGTACTACCGCTTAGTCCACCACGAGTTGTTCAAAAACATGCAACGGCTCATCATCATTCCCGATGGACTCTTACAAGAATTGCCTTTTGAAGTTTTATTGACAGAAATTCCGCTGGATAGTGTTCATCAAGCCGATTTTGCGAAATTGGACTACTTGCTAAAAAGTAAACGCATCCATTACCATTACAGCAGCCGCTTGTGGTGGGAGAGTTGGCAACAAGAAAAGTCCCGTATTAGCAACGAATTGTTAGCTATAGGTGCCAATTATGTGCCCTCAGAAACTGCCGATAGAACGGCCGCACAGCAGCAATTGCGCCAGCGCTTAGACCTACAACCTTATATGCAAGGGTTGGTCGATAGTTTGTCGGAATATTATGCAGGGGATTTTTATAACAACCGCTATGCGAGCGAGTATTATTACAAAGACTATGTGTCTAATTATGGCCTGCTCTACTTGGGTTTTTATGGCTACAAAGGCGCTGCTACGGATGGCTTGCCCAGTTTGATTTTGGCCGAAGATGGCTACCAACGAGAGGATAATTTTTTATCATTGTATGAAATTCAAACACAGCCGCTTCAAGCGGATTTAGTAGTGTTGGGCAATGTATATCAGGCGGAGCAAAACGCTATGAATCAAGCGGATTTATTGGCGTTGGGCAGTAGTTTTTTGTATGCGGGGAGCAAAGGGGTGGTCATGCCGTTGTGGCAACAGGATTCGACCGCGGTCGCAGTAGTGCGTTATTACTACGAAGGGTTACAACAGGGATTGAAAAATGATGAGGCGTTGCGACAAGCTAAATTACGTTATTTAAAAGCTGCTCCAGCGGCGGCGGCTCACCCTAGCCTTTGGGCAGGGTATGTGTTGATTGGCAACCAACAAGCCATTAGACTAGCTGCACCTATTGCCTATATTTGGTGGTTTGTTTTGCCGATTGCTTTTATTGCTTTCTTGGGCTGGTGGAGTTTGCAAGCCTTGCGGCAAAAGCGCTAACGGGGCTGTGGATTGGGCGCAAAAAAGCCCATTTTCCAAGGCTTGTAGCGCGCTGGGATGAGGGTAAAATGCTGTTTACTGGCCTGCTCTGGGCGCAGGAACACTAAGCCCATCACAAATAAATCTATGCTTAAACGCACCCGTGGATGCGCCTTGATTTCTTGCCAAGCGGCTTGCATTTCTTCTGACCAATTGATGTCGTCAATGACAAAAATAGTTTGGGCGTGGCTGTGCGCCAAACAGGCTCCAAAATAAGCTAGGGTCGGTATTTTGCGATGATTGCCATCGATAAATACATAATCTATGGTGCCCAAATCATCAAGGGCAGGCTGTAATGTCTCTTCAAAATTACCCACATATTGGCGAATGCCAGTGGCCTTCAATTTCTTAAAGTTTTTAGCGGCTTCAGCGGCGATATTGGGGCAACCTTCTAGCGTGGATAAAGGCGCATTTCGCAACGGCAAGTATTGGTACAAGGTACTGATGCCAAGGGAGGTGCCAATTTCCAAGCGGCGTTTGGCTTGGAAGTGGTGTACTAAGCGAAATAAAAACTCTCCTTGCCAAGCAGGCGACACCGCGCTTTTGGTAATTTGGCCGATGCTGCGCTGCGCTTGCTCATGCACCCGAGAGCCCGCCCCAAAATCCTGCACCGTCAACAATTCTTCCTTGCGTTCGGACAATTCCCGCAAACGTTGGAGCGCCCCAAAATCGTAGTAGCGTCGGTCATCTTCAATGACTTGCTCTAAGAGGTCAAAAACGAAGGGCGAATGCACGGTATATTTGGTTTCTGCTTGCCGATAGTAGTGCCAAAAACGACCTAAATTGCTCACGCGCTAGGAATTATAAGATGAAAAAGTACAACGGATTAAAAAGAAGCATCTAACCGCAACGAGAAGTTTCTGGGCGCTTCTACACGGCCCGGCTGAATGGAATACTCGTTGTTTAAGAGGTTGTTTACCAATAGGGAAACCTTTAGAAATTTAGTAGCCTGATAAGCCGCGCGGACATTCACAAACAAGGAACCACGGTTGTTTTCTTCTCTAAAATAATGAATCTTAGTTAAGGGATTAGAGGTATTGCCTTCTTCTCCTTTTAGGAATTGGTCGATGGCTTCCATGTGGGAGAGGTACTGAATGGTGAAGCCCAAGGAAATGCCTTTGTAACTCGCCTGTACATCGCCTTTTATGGTGTGGCGGTTTCTGTATTTTAAAACGTTGTAATCCACGGTAGAATAGGTAATGACATCGGCCTGAATGGCACTGTCTTCAAAATTTTGGTATTGGGGATTGAGTAGGGTGTACCCTGCCAATAAACCGATTTCTACGGCTCCAATTTTACCCATTCCCGTAAGGCTCATATCTAAGCCTGTAATGCGGGTATCCCCAATGTTTTGCACTTGAAAGGCAACGGGCAAATTAAAGAACTGGGAATTGATGGCGCGAGAGGCTTGAAACTCCATCATGTTTTGGTACTCTGTCCAGAAGCCTGCAATGTCCAAAAAACCTTGCCATTTGCCAATTTTAAAACCTTGCTTGATTCCAATTTCTGCGCTCCAACCAGTCTCTGACACCAAGGCTGGATTAGGCGCAATGGTAATACCCGCAGCAGGAGTAGAGATGAATTTTTCTAGTACGGTGGGAAAGCGGTAGCCTTGTCCCCAAGAAGCACGAACAAACGTGGCTTTGGTCAATTCGTAGCTCGCCCCAATCCGAAAGACAGGGCGTTGTTCAACCGTATCGCTCAAGGCTAAAGCTTGCGAACCAACCACTATGCCATTGATAAGTAAGTCGTAGTTGATCGAATCGGGATAAGCCGTTGTATTGATTTCATAACGGGCTCCTAAAGAGATGCTTAATCGTTTGAAGAGTTTTTTGTCTACTTGTACATAGCCCGCATAGTTGTTGTGGCGATAGCTTCTAGAACCATAGACTTCTGCCGTAGAAAATACAGTGCTGGCCACCAAACCCGCTGCTATTTCCAAGCCTCCAAATTGTTCTAAACGGCGCTGAAATTGATACTCGGCATACAAGGTGGTCGATTGGTTGCTCTGCAACGCTTCGTTGTTGTTATCAATATAAAAAACACGTCCTTGCAGACGGTGGCGGTTGCTAAATCCATCATAAAGCGTAACGGCTGGATCAACTGTAAGGCGTAAGTTCTTTCCTCTAGGAGCAGGGGCAAAATCAGTTTCGTAATAGCCCAAAGTAGGATTGATGCGGCTGTGAAATAAAAAGGCATTTTGCTCGCCAATATTGATGTTGGTATTGAGGGTGAAAATTAGTTTTTCACTGTGGCGATAGCGGGTGTTGAGGGTAAAGCGGGCGCGGTTGTCGTAGCCAGGAAGAGAGTCAATGCCGCTGGTGTCTACGTCGCGGTAGCTGCGCATAAAGGATTGATTGGCACTTAGATTGCTCCCCAAGACCACATCAAATTTGCCAAACTTTTGTCGATGGGCGATTTGTAGACCCGCTTTGTAAGGCATGTTTTTGCCCGTCCACCACTTGTTATCGGGGTTGGCGGGGTCGCCGTAGAGTGTGCCAAATAAACTGATTTTGGTGAGTGGTTTTTTCGTGGGATAAGCACTGCGAATATTGATAACGCCATTCATCGCCGTAGAGCCATACAGCGCGGATGCTGCCCCTTTTAAGACCTCTATTTGAGCGATGTTTTCGGTGGGTAAATCGCCCCAGTTGGGCAAGCCTGCATCGGCCTGCAACACAGGCAAATCATCCAGCAAAATTAGCACACGGCTACCTGTTCCTTGCGAAAACCCCGCACCTCCTCGAATCGAGACTTGATCGCCCATTGTATTGACACCTGGTACTTTCTCCAGAACTTCGTTTACGGCCACTGCATTGGTGTTTTCAATAAGGTTGGGTGAGATGACACTGAGAGAAACGGTTGCTTCTCCTAAGGATTTAGCAAACTTGCTGCTGGTCACTGTGGCTGTTTCTAACAAGGTCGCCGATTCGGGCAGCGCTACATTTAAGACAGTAGTTTGTTGAGCCGTAATGTTTACGGTAAAACTCCGACTGGCATAGCCCAAATAGGTAAATTGTACGACATGGCTGCCTTCTGGTAAGGTTAATTCGTATTGACCATCTACGTAATTGCTGCTACTATTGGCTTTCTTGGCATAGACTTGCACGCCTAAAAGAGCTTCCTTGCTAGTAGAATCAGTGATTACTCCAATAAGCTTACCCGTAGATTGGGCAAAAGTCGTGGAAGAAAGAAGCAAAAGAAAAACGAAAATTACTGGACAAAAAGCTTTCATTATCATAAAGAACTTAAACAAGCGCGGGCATTTTGGTGAACGGACAGACTTAAGGGGCTAAAAAATAGGAAGATAAGGCAAATTGGTCTCCGTTAGCGCTTTTTCGAATAAAGGGGAATGTACTTGGCAAAGGTAAGGAAACAATTTTGGACAAAAATGATTTAATGGAAATTTATGTCTTCGGCAGGGTTGGGAAAGGTTGAGAATGGCCTCTTTTATAGAGGAAGAGGGAGCTTGTTTAAAATTTTAATAACTTTACAAAAGCTGTCAACTAGCCCGTTTTGGGAGAGTTGGCATACTAATGGGGACAATAAAACAGGGCAAGTATCGACAAGTCTTTGAACCATAAAAACCGCTGAACGTTACCAATAAGAATCGTTTTGTTTAGCTAAACCACTGCGCATTATGACAAGAAACAAGTATTATAGTATAGTAGTAATAAGCCTCTTATGTTGCTTGTTCGCCAGTCCCTTGTGGGCGCAAGAGGAGGAGGAAAACACCAAGACGAAAGAGTTGTATTTTGGTGGGGGCATTCATACGCGGGGTTTTCAGCTTACCGCAGGGTATAGCATTATTCGCCCTTCGCGCCGTACGCAGACGTTTATGATTGATGTGGGCGAAATCAAACACCCCAAGGAAAATCGGCGCACTTACGATGCCATTTCTATTGTGGGCGGTTCTCCCAAAGCTTTTATTTATGGTAAGAAAAATAACTTGTATTTTGCTCGGTTAGGCTATGGCGAAAAATTCTACCTCTCGGCGCGCAGTACGCGATTGGTTTCTATTGGATTTACTTATGCGGGAGGGCTGTCTTTTGGGATGGTGCGGCCTTATTATTTGGATTTGATTTACCGCGATAACGGCGGGCGGCCTGATGTCATTGCCGAGCGCTACAGCGAATCGAACATCGCTAAGTTTTTGAACCCGCAAGAGGTCGACGGCCCTTCGGGAGCAGCGTATGGTTGGGACGAATTGTCAGTAGTACCAGGTGGATTTTTGAAGGCGGGATTGTTGATCGACTGGGGAGCGTATGACGCTGTGGTCAAAGATTTAGAAGTGGGCATTGCCGCCGATTTTTATTTTGAGCCGATCCCGATCATGATTTTTGAAAAAAATACGCCTATTTTTGTAAATTTGTATATCACCGCTCGTCTAGGGCATCGCTGGTAAATGGCAGTATTAGATTGCCGTTACTGGTTTATTGAAGGTTATAAATCTATTGTCCTTGGCAACAGGGATACCACGACTTGTACAACAGTCTATTGTGACTGAAAACAAGGTAGACTTTATCTGACTTATGTTAATAGAACTTCCAATCGTTCAGAAGAAAGAAGAGCGTCCAAAGAAACCCAGTTGGTTGCGTGTTAAGTTGCCCATGGGAGAGAATTATAAGCGGGTCCGTAAATTGGTGGACGAATATCAATTGAATACCATTTGTCAAAGTGGACATTGTCCGAATATGGGCGAATGTTGGGGCGAAGGTACCGCGACCTTTATGATTTTGGGGAATGTCTGTACGCGCTCTTGCTCGTTTTGTGCTGTGGCGACAGGTCGCCCTCCTGAATTGGATACCGATGAGCCCGAACGCGTGGCGGAAGCCATTCGCTTGATGGAGGTAAAGCACGCCGTTATCACTTCTGTGAATCGCGATGAATTGAAAGACAAAGGCGCGCAGATTTGGCACGACACGGTTCGTTTGGTCAAAGAACAATCGCCTCAAACCACTATTGAAACACTTATTCCCGATGTTCGCGGAAAGTGGGCCGCCCTAGAAACGATGATTAATCCAGGGCAAGAAGTGGTGTCGCACAACATGGAAACGGTGTCTCGGTTGTACCGAAAAGTGCGCCCACAAGCCAAGTACCAACGCAGTTTGGAGCAAATCAAACGCACCAAAGATTTTGGTAAGCGTACCAAATCAGGCGTGATGGCTGGTTTGGGAGAAACCAAGGAAGAGATGTTCCAAATCATGGATGACTTATTGGAGCATGGCTGCGATGTGTTGACGATTGGGCAATATTTACAACCCACAAAACGCCACATGGAAGTTGCTGACTATGTACATCCTGACATCTTTGCCGAATACAAAGAAATCGGATTGGAAAAAGGCTTTGATTATGTAGAATCAGGGCCAATGGTGCGGTCTTCTTACCACGCTGAGCGTCACGTGTATCCGAATCGCTAAACGCTAATTTTATACGGGCTTGTCCCGTCACTATTTATTTATAGGAATGAAACTGTCCATTGCGAGCACTTGCTTACAATGGACAGTTGTATGTTTTAGGCTATTTGGAAAAGTTTTATTCTGCTGCGGCTAATTGTTCGATAATCGCTTCAATAGGCAATTCTTGTTGCTCGCCTGTTTTCATGTTTTTGAACCCCAGTTGCTTGCTTTCTAATTCCTTGCTTCCAATCAACACCACATACGGCACGTTTACTTTGTCGGCGTATTTCATGAGTTTGGGAAATTTCCAAGCTTTGGGATAGATGGCTGCCGAAATTCCTGCTGCCCGCACCTCGCGCAAGGCATCAAAGCCATAGTACAATGCGTCTTGATCCATCGCCAAAAATAACAGCTGCGTGCTGCTTGGCTCAATCTCTTGAAACAGGTCCAATTGCTCCATCACATCAAAAATGCGCTCTGCCCCAAAGGAAACACCCACTCCTGACATATCCTTAAAATCAAAAATACCCGTCAAATCGGCGTAGCGACCGCCACCGCCAATGCTGCCTATGTTGACCTTGGCTTGTGCTGGAATAGAGGTATCTACGACGACTTCAAAAATACAGCCCGTGTAATAACTCAGGCCGCGCGCCAAGGAAAAATCCAATTGCAAGGTGTTTTTAAATTCGTGTCCTTTCATAAACGCGTACACTTCTTCCAATTCGGCCACGCCTTCTAAACCTACGGGAACCTCTGCAAATAAGGTTTTGACGGTTTCTAAATCCGTGGCTTGCAAGATTTCTTTTACTTTCTCAAAGGTAGGGGCATCAACATTCAAAGAAGCGAGTTCTTTGGCGACACCGTCCCAGCCGATTTTATCGAGTTTATCAATGGCGACGGTTAAGTTGCCAAATTGTTCGGGCAGGCCAATGTATTCGGCCAAGCCTTCTAAGATTTTGCGGTTGTTCAACCGAATGACAACGCCCAAGTGGAGCGCGGCAAAGGCCTCGTCATAGAGTTGGCACAATTCGGCTTCGTATAGCAGGGCATCGGAGCCAATTACATCCACATCACACTGGTAAAATTCGCGGTAACGCCCTTTTTGTGGGTTATCGGCCCGCCAAACAGGCTGAATTTGATAGCGTTTGAAGGGAAATGCCAAGTCGTTGCGGTTTAGGGCGACGTATCGCGCAAAGGGAACGGTAAGGTCATAGCGCAAGGCGCGTTTGGAGAGTTTGCTAGTGAGTTCGCCAGAGGCTCCTGCATCAATGTCTTGTTGGTCAATTCCCTTAAGGTAATTTCCGTTGTTGAGAATTTTGAACAAGAGTTGATCCCCTTCTGTCCCATACTTTCCCGTCAAGGCCTCTAGATCCTCCATAGCGGGAGTTTCTAGGGGTTCAAATCCATATTTGGTAAAGATGTCTTGGAGTAGGCTAAACAAATAATTGCGTTGGCGTACGGCAAGCGCAGAAAAATCACGGGTGCCGCGGACGAGTCTCGGTTTCATAGCAAAGTTATATTGATAGTGGTATTCGCTGCATCGCGCAGGAAGTAAGATACGTTTGATAGAATAAGAAAAGCCTTTAAGGTCTGTTAGTTAAGCGCACAAAGGGCTCAAAAAAAAGAAGAACAGCAAAGTAGGGGAGAACGTTCCCTACCAACAGGAAAAGCCATTTCAAGGCCTCAAAAGTACAGTCTACAATATTATATCCAAAATGTGGGCGATAGAAAAATAAAAAACTTTATTTTCTCCTTCGGAAAATGTACTTTTGCAGGGATAAGTAACTTCCAAACAATAAGCGATACACTAGTGAAGAAATTGGATCAAGATTCAGAAATTTTGGGTATTCTAGAAGTGGCCTTTCGAAAAAACAAAGACTGGTTTTTACGAACTATCCAGACGATTCGCGATGAGAACGTTTCTAATTATCCTATCTTGATCGCCTTTCCCTCTTTTACCGAATTGACCGTTGGCCTACCTATTAAAGAGGAGGGAAATTTGTCATTTAATGCGACTACGCTGGAAGAGCTGGCAATGAAAAAAATCGTTGATTTGGATAAAGTTGATGGCTTTAGAAAATTGTACAAAGAGAAACAAGATAGTTTTTGTATCTTCCTACTCGAAAAACCAGCCCCCCAATTTGTATTTGTCCCATACACCTAAATAAGTGGTTTTGCCTCTTCTAGCTTAAAAAAAGTCGGTATAGGAAGTTAAATAATGGGAGCTTACAAGAGTTAATAAAATCAAAAAAACGGCCTTCTTGTTAACAGAAGGCATTTTCATAGCCTCCTTACTAGAGCAGTAGTGACTTGCTAGAAATAAAAAAAAGCAAGTTTCTACAAAAGGCAAGGCAACAAATCAAATTTAGGGTTCGTTATCCCTATATTCAGATTCTGCACAATCCAATTCGTTAAGGTTATGCAAAATCATTTATATTGCTACTACCTAACACATCCTCTTCGGGGGAGTTATTAAGGAACAGAACAGTAACTATGTTGAAATTTTTATACTTACACGCAAAACAGTCATACCCTATGTTACGTTGTAAACACTTTTTAATACCCTTGCTAAACGTCTTTCTGGTGTTTGGCCTGTTGTTTTTCGGAGCAGAGCAGGCGCACGCGACGCACGCCTTGGGAGCAGATGTATCCTATGCTTGTACGGGAAATCCGAACGAGTACCTGGTCACTTTGAATATGTATCGAGATTGTAATGGTGTCAATATAGGCAATACGCAAACTATTGGCTGGCGCGGCTCCTGTGGTACAGGTAGCGCAGTCGCTGTTCGACAGTTTCGGCGAGATATTACACCGATTTGTCCCAGCCAAAACTCCTCCTGTAATGGTGGAAACGGTAGTTTTGGAGTAGAACAAAACACCTATCAGGTAGTCATTACCGTACCTTCCAATTGTACGGATATCACTTTTGACTGGTCGCTTTGTTGTCGAAACAACGCGATTACTACCTTAAATGGTAATCCTGCGATGTATACAGCGACACGGATGTTTAATCATCAAATTGTGCCCTGTAACAATTCGGTCATCTTCCTAAATCCGCCTGCGGCATTTTCTTGTAGAAATCAACCCGTGTTTTATAACCACGGTGCTTTTGATCCAGATGGAGATTCCTTGCGCTTTTCTTTAACCCCTTGTCTACAGTCTAACGGTAATCCCGTTAGTTATAGAGGAGGTTTTTCTGGTACACAGCCATTTGGTACAGGTAACTCAACTACTATTGATGCTGCTACTGGAGCCATTACGTTTAGGCCTACGTCTTTGCACGTAGCCGTTTTGTGCGTTTTGGTAGAAGAATATAGAAATGGGGTGCTCATTGGTAATACCATACGGGATATTCAATTTAGAGTATTGCCTTGTACCAATGCGAGTCCTTTAGTGTCAGGAATTGACAGTGCGGGGGTTGTCACCAACACCTATTCTGTGTCGGCTTGTTTTGGTCGCCAGCTCTGTTTTGATATTATTGGTTCCGATCCTAGTAATCCAGGAGACAACTTGTCTATGAACTGGGATGGTGGTATCCCTGGCGCGACATTTACTGTTGCTGGTCCTGGTGTACCCTCTGGCAATCAGCTAACAGGTACGTTCTGTTGGACCCCTACTATTGCTAATGTTGGTTCTTACTCCTTTACAGTGACCATACAGGATGATGCCTGTCCGCTGGTGGGAAGTAATACCTTTACTTATATAATAAACATTATATCCAATCCGAACGATCCTATAGATGCAGGGCCCGATCAACGGATTTGTGTGGGGAGTAGTGCCAACTTATCGGCTACGACGACCGCTTCTAATGTACGAAGTTATACTTGGTCCCCTGCGTCAAGTCTCTCCGATCCAACAATTGCTAACCCTGTCGCAACCCCTACGGTAACGACAAATTATTTGGTAGTAACAGAATACAACGATGGTTGTACGTCTAGCGATGTGGTTAGTGTGGTAGTGGATGAATTGCCAGCGTTGGCATTGGCTCCTAACAACATTAATGTTTGTGGTGGTGCTTCTATTGCCCTAACGGCTACGACCGATCGAGCAGGGTTGACTTTCACCTTCTTTGATCAGCAGACCTCTACGCAACTTTCTTCTGGTCTTGGTATAAGTGGCGGTCCTACAGCAGTAGAAACAGTCACCGTACCGAATACGCCTGGTACCTACCAATGGACGGTTACGGTAGAAGATCTTGTGACGGGCTGTCAAACATCAGGTGTTATTACTTTAACAGTAGGGGTGGTACCCACCGCTATTGCTTGTCGTAATATATATGCCTCGACTACAGGATTGGCTAGTGCTTCGGGCTCGCAATTTAATCCTGTTACTTTAGAAGAGGCCTTGCGCCGTGCTGCTTGTAACAACTCTGTTATTAAAGTAGCGACGGGTACTTATAATATAGACAACCCCTTAAATATCACCGATAACTTAACAGTAGAGGGTGGATTTATTCAAGGCCAAGCTTGGTTGAAGACCTCTGAAGTAGGGGCAACAACTATTAATAGAACAACAAACAATGCAGGTGGTGTCCTTAACTTTGATCGTCATTTGACAGCGATTGAGGTGTTCGGGTCTAATAACTTCCGCTTGCAAGATTTAACGATTACCACAGAAGATGCCATTACGACTAGTACGTCTACTTATGGTGTCTTTATGAATAATCCTTCTAACTACAACCTTACTCGCCTTAACATTGTTCCTGGTGCCGCTTCTGATGGTACGAATGGAGATGATGGCTGTGCGGGCGGTGACGGTGCTGATGGCTTTGCTGGAGCAGCTGCCTTGGCTGATGTTGCTAATGACAATGGCAATGGTGGCCCTGGTGGCGAAGCGGGCTATTATGGCGCTGGAATTGCTGGTTGTCCTTCTAGTAATGCCTTTATTTTAGGTGGTGCTGGAGGATCTTTTTCTGCTGCAACAGGCAACGTACCCGCCGTTAATGGAGATAATGCTCCCGCTGGTG
The DNA here is from genome assembly GCA_963837355.1 of uncultured Saprospiraceae bacterium. Classification (GTDB taxonomy): domain Bacteria; phylum Bacteroidota; class Bacteroidia; order Chitinophagales; family Saprospiraceae; genus Aureispira. The sequence goes on from CAWIMY010000007.1 coordinate 1,390,000, forward strand.
AACCCGATGGTTCTGGTGGTGGTGGTGGTGGCCGAGGCGGTAATGCTGCGGCTGGTACCAATGGTGCTTCTTCTGGAGATCCAGGAGCACCTCAATCTCCTCCCGGTCCTTCTGGTTGTTCGGCGACTACTTCAGGTAGACGCACAGCAGTAGCTAATGGTGGTATTGGCGGTACAGTTAGTACGTCAGCTGATGGAGGTGTTTCCAGTGGAACGATCCCAACGAATGGTGACAATGGAACGAATGGTCTAGATGGTTGTCCAGGAACAGCAGGAACAGTAGGTACGGTTGTAGCTTGTCGTTATCAAGTTGGTGCACAAGCTCCCACAGGTATGTATGGTTCAGCTGGCGCCGGTGGCGGTGGCGGTGGTGGTAGTGGAGGACAGACTTGTGCTGGCTGCAACGACGGTACAGGTGCTGGTGGCGGCGGTGGCGCTGGTGGTGGTGCTGGTGGCGTTGGTGGTGCTGGTGGATTTGGTGGTGGTGCCTCCTTTGGTGTCTTCCTCTGCTCTAACGGTGCTAATGGATTTATCGAACACTGCTTTGTTGATGCAGGTGCTGCCGGTGTTGGTGGTACAGGTGGAAATGGTGGAAACGGTGGCGCTGGTGGTGCTGGTGGTGCTGGTGGTGCTGCGGCTGGTGCCGAAATTCGTGCTGGAGCCAATGGTGGCAACGGTGGCGATGGCGGTAACGGTGGTATTGGCGGTACAGGTCAACCTGGTATTTCGGTCAATATCTTTTGGGATGGCAATGGTACTATTCCTGTTGCCCAAGATTCTACTTACGAATTGTTTAACCAACAAGTTATTTTTGTAGAAAATACCAACTGTACGAATGCAGAAGTTATGTTCTGGGATTCGTCTAGAATGGCGAACGATCCAAGAACAACTGCTTTGCCTCAGATTATACCTATTGGTGTGGCTGGTTTAACCGTTACCAACTGGGTATTTGATGCGATTGGTTTAAATACGATTCCTTCTACTAGAGGATTTAACGCGGATACTACGCGCTACAATGCAGTAGGGCGTTATGATATTATACACAACACTTGTTTTGGATGCCCTGCAGGCGGTGGTCCTGCTGGTAATGCTCTATCAGAATATAGAGGTTTCCATAACATTGCTTTTGACAGAGCTTTTAAGCCAGATATTACTAGTAATGCAAACGTGATTGGACTAGATACCTTCCAATTGTGTGTGGGTGATTTTGCCACCTTTGCTAGTTCTATTTTTGGAGATACTGCCCGGTGGGATTTCGACGGGGCTATAGCAGATCCAGGAAACGTTCAATTTGTACCTAGTACACAATTTAATACCCCTGGTTTTTACGAAATTAAATTATACCTTATTACTGATTGTTGTGGGGATACGCCCACCGATACGGCTTATCTCTATGTAGATCCGTTGCCAGCGCCTACAGGCAATGGTGACCAAATCATCTGCTTTGGAGATACCGCTACTTTAACTATTGCAGGCTTAACAGCTACGGATAGTGTTGTTTGGTCTCCATTGACTAATATCAACATTGTCAACCGCAATACGGTTGAGGTGTTCCCCTCAGCTACAGCGGTCTACACGGCTTCTGTTTACTCGGTAGTCACTGGTGGCGGTCAAACGCGTTTGGCTTGTCCTGTTGCGGTTAACTTTAATGTAACGGTAAACGATTTGCCTACACCTGTAATGACTTCTACAACTGTAATTTGTAATGATGACGGAACGGCAACGGCTACTCCTGCACCAGGTACTTACAACTTTGTGTGGTCTGCTGGTGGCTTTACTCAAAACGGGGTAGCCTCTAGTACCGCTACTGGTTTAGCTGCGGGTACTTATACCGTAACGGTAACCGATGTAGCAACAGGCTGTGTCGACGAAGCGTCTATCTTTGTTGCTCCTGCAGCAGTGGTTCCCGCTGTTTTTGCCACCAACATTGTTGGTATTACCTGTTTTGGGGACAACGACGGTTCTGTTACGATTGGAACAAACAATGGTACGGCTCCCTTTACTTATCAATGGGATACTTTAGTACCAGGTATTGTTACCGTTACTGGTTCTAATTACACCGTTAACAACTTAGTCCCTAGAGATTATAGTGTTACTTCTACGGATGCTAGCGGATGTATTTCTACCATTACTTTTAATGTTCCAACACCTGATCCACTTACCATTGCTATCATTGATACGACACATCCTGTTTGTCAAACTGACTCAGGGAGTATCCAAGTAGAGGGACAAGGCGGAACAGGTATCTATACCTATACGTGGTCAAATGGTCAAGTCGACTCTTCAGGTATCTTGGCACGGGTAGACACTGGTTTTTACTGTGTGACGGTAACCGATGAGAACAGTTGTGAAGCTGTCTTCTGTATCAATTTAGATGCACAGCAAGTAATTGCTACGGCTGCGGCAGTTTCTGATTCTATTGATTGTACGAATGGAACGGCTTGTATTGATGCGAATGCATCAGGTGGAAGTGGCGACTATACCTACAGTTGGTCAGGGGCAGGAATTACTACCTTTACCACTATAAATAATACGTCTTGTAATTTCCCAGCAGGTGTCTATACTGTGCTGGTGACCGATAATATCTTTAGTTGTACGACTACAGAAACAGTCACGGTAACTGAACCACCTTTGCTAACGGCAACGATTACCGCACAAAGCAATGTGAATTGCTTTGGAGATGCGACTGGAGCCGCTACCGTAACAGCAACAGGAGGAACGCCTGGTTATTCTTTTGCTTGGCCATCTACTGCTGGTAGTCAGACTACAGCAACAGCAACAAACCTAAGTGCAGGTACTTACCAAGTAGTTATTACTGATAGCAAAGGCTGTCAAGACAGTACTACGGTAACTATTACCCAACCACTTGCTGCTGTTGACGCAACTGCTAGTATTACTTCTAACTTCAACGGAGCAGAGATTGAGTGTTTCGATGGATCAAATGGAGAAGCGACTGCTGTTGGAGCAGGAGGTACCCCTGGAGTAGGAGGATACCTTTATACTTGGAATAATGCACAAAACACAGCCATTGCAACAGGTTTATCCGTTGCTAATAATCCTTACCGTGTTACGGTAACCGATTCTTTGGGTTGTGTCGATAGTGCTCTTGTTACTATTACTCAACCGACGCGCGTTGTTGCTAGTATTTCTAGCAGTGTTAGCGTGTCTTGTTTTGGAGATTCTACAGGAACAGCAACAGCTGCTGGAACAGGCGGTACAGGTTCTACCTATGCTTTCCAATGGAACGATGGTCAAAACACGGCTACAGCACTTAACTTAGCGGCGATTGACAATCCATATCTAGTAGTGGTAGCAGATAGCAACGGCTGTTTAGATAGTATTGCCTTTAATGTTCAACAACCTGGTTCCGCATTAACTTCTAATGCCGTTGTTATTGAGAATGCCAATTGTTTTGGTTTCTCTGACGGAGTAGTAGAAGCCTCTGGTTCTGGTGGAACAGCACCGATTACCTTCCTATGGGATGCTGCTGCGGGCGGTGTCAGCACGGCACGTGTTGGCGGCTTGGCTGCGGGGGTTTACTGTGTAACGGTAAGCGATGCGAATTCTTGTAGCAATGTACATTGTGTAACAGTCACTGAACCAAATGCAGTAACGGCAACGATTACCGCTCAAACCAATGTTTCTTGTTTTGGCGTAGCGGATGGAACAGCAACTGTTGCTGGATCTGGAGGTAATGTGCCTACCGCTTATACATTCGAATGGGATGATCCTGCTACACAGACAACGGCTACGGCTACGGGTCTAGCGGCAGGTGTTTATAATGTAACGGTTTCTGATGATAGCTTGTGTGTGGGAACAACTTCTGTAACCATCACAGAGCCCAATCTATTGGTCGTTACTGCCAGTATTACTTCTAACTACAGCGGCGCGCAAGTCTCTTGCCCGACGGCTGCTGATGGTAGTGTAACGGCTATAGGCCAAGATGGAACTGCACCTTACACGTTCGTTTGGAACAACGGTGGTATAGGAGCAACACAAACAGGATTAGACACAGGAATATACATCGTCACGATTACTGACAGTTTAGGTTGTACGGCACTGGATACAGTGACCATCGTACCACCTACTCCTGTTGTTATAACTATTGATAATACGATTAATGTTGCTTGTACTAATGATAGCACAGGAGCGGCTACCGTTACTGCTTCAGGTGGATCTAGCGCCACGTACACTTTCTTATGGGATGACGGAACGGTAGCGCCTTACCAACAGCAACTTAGCTGCGGGTACCTACTGTGTAACGGCTACCGATGTGAATAACTGTCCTGCTGATATTTGTGTGACAATCATACAACCTGATGCAGTGGTTAGCGCAAATATTGTCATTGATAGTACGGTTACTTGTAATGGTCTAAGCGATGGTGGTGTAACCGTACAAGCAATCGGTGGTACCCCTTCTACAGTAGCCCAACCAAATGGTACAGGGTATACTTATGATTGGAGTGCTACGGGCTCAACCGATACTTCTGCTACTGGTTTGGCCGCAGGGCCTTACAGTGTAACGGTAACGGATTCTCTAGGCTGTACAGCTGTGGCGAACGTCACGATGACGGAGCCTACTGCTGTAACGGCAACGGCTACTGTTACTCAAAACGTCAATTGTTTTGGAGACTCTACAGGACAAGCCGTCGCAACAGGAAATGGCGGAACGCCATTAGCCGCAGCACCGAACTATACGTTCGATTGGAGCGACGGTCAGACAACGCCGACGGCAACTGGTCTGCCTGCAAACACGCCTCAACAAGTGACCGTAACCGATGCCAACGGTTGTGCTGCTACTGCTTCAGTAGTGGTTACTCAACCTAGTGCTCCTGTTGATGCGACAGCTACTGTCTCGGTTAATCCATTATTCAACGGACAAGATGTAAGTTGTAATGGTGCTGTAGACGGGCAAATTGTTGCTGTTGGAACAGGTGGAACGCCTTCTACCACTGGTGATCCTTACGATTACGACTGGGGAACTTCTACCAACGATTCTTTAACTGTTGGAGCAGGTACTTATAGCGTGACCATCACGGATTCTTTGGGTTGTGTGGACTCTGCTACTGTAGTAGTGACAGAACCTAATGCGGTGACCGCAGTCATTGACAACCAAACTAACGTCAGTTGTTTTGGTGGCTCTAATGGTAGTGCGAGTGTATTGCCTGGTGGTGGAACTGTGACTACTGGTTATACCTTTGTATGGGATAACGGTACGACTACGGCCAACAATACTAACCTATCGGCTGGGGTACAGTGTGTAACCGTAACGGATAACAATGGATGTTTTGTCGTTGTTTGTGCGACTATTACACAGCCTACTGCTCCTGTTACCTTTAATACAGCGGTTGTAAATTCTAATGCTTCTTGTAACGGAAGTAACGAAGGATCAATTACGGTAGAAGGAATAGGTGGAACACCGAACACGGTAGGAACAGGCTACAGTTATACTTGGTCTGCCAATGCTGGTCCTCAAACTACAGCAACAGTGACCAACCTAAGGGCTGGTACTTACTGTGTGACCGTAACGGATTCGTTAGGCTGTACAGCAGATACTTGTTTAATTATCACAGAGCCCGCTGCAGTCAATGCAGCCGTTAGCACCTTCACCAACATTTCTTGTTTTGGTGGATCTGACGGAACCGCAACAGTAACAGCTGTTGGTGGTACGGTGGCAGGTAATTATACCTTCCAATGGGATGCCTCTGCTGGTAACGCCACAACGGCTACTGTAACAGGTTTGTCAGCTAATACACAACATTGTGTGACGGTAACCGATGATAACGGTTGCGTTGACACGGCTTGTATTATACTAGCACAACCGCTTACCGCTTTATCAGTGAGTGCTTCTCAAGTAAGTGCTGTTTCTTGTGCAGGGGGTAACGATGGTGTTGCTACTGCCGCAGGCACTGGCGGAACAGGAACCGTTACTTACCAATGGGACGCTGCTGCAGGCAACGCTAGTACCGATACGGTTACTGGATTAGCTGCAGGCGTTTATTGTGTAACGGCTACTGATGCCAACGGCTGTATTGATAGAGCTTGTGTAACCATCACAGAACCTAGTCCTATTGTACTAAGCGTCACTTCTACGACAGATGTTGTTTGTACAGGCGATTCTACAGGAGAGATTAGTGTGGCTGCAATCGGTGGCACAGGAACATATACCTTCTTATGGGGGGCAAACGCTAATAACAGAACAACCGCAACTATCGCTGGTCTAGCCGCAGGAAGATACTGTGTGACGGTAACCGATGCTGCTGGTTGTCAAGATTCTATTTGCGTTGATATTATACAACCCAACTCCGCTGTAAATGTAGTGGCAAATGTCATTTCAAATTACAACGGTTCACAAATACGTTGCTTTGGTGATTCTTCTGGGGTAGCTGTAGCCTTGGCTACGGGAGGTACGGTAACAACCGACTACCAATACCGCTGGAGCATTACTACACAAACAAGCGATACGGCAGTAGGATTGCCTGATGGTTTGTTCTGTGTAACCGTAACGGATGACTTTGGCTGTACGGACACTGCATGTGTCTTTATCAGCGAACCAACGCCTGTAGTTGCAACAATTACTGGCAAAACTGATGTCACTTGCTTAGGCGATTGCAGTGGCGTAGCTACCGTAGCTGCTGCTGGTGGAATTGGTACCAACTATACCTTCTTATGGGATGCTGCTGCAGGCGGTCAAACGACGGCTACTGCAACCAACCTATGTGCTGGTTTATATGGTGTCACGGTAACGGATCAAAATGGCTGTATTGGTGTAACAACAGTTAATATTACAGAACCAAGCACGGCTGTTCAGGCTAGTGTCCTCGTTACTTCTAATTACAATGGACAAGATGTAAGTTGTAACAATGCCTTTGATGGCGCTGCAACCGTTTCAGCGGTTGGAGGAAGCGGCCCTTATACTTTCCAATGGAATGGTGCTGCCTCTGGTCAAACAACGGCAACAGCTAGTAACTTAGGTGCTGGTATTAACTACTGTGTCACGGTAACCGATGCCTTGGGTTGTATTGATTCTGTTTGTATCATCTTAACACAACCAACTCCTGTTCTACCAAACATAGACACTACTATTGATGTGACTTGTTTCGGTGATTCTACAGGAGCGGCTACTGTTTCTGCTACTGGTGGTGTTGCCCCTTACCGATACCAATGGGATTTAGCAACAGGTAGTCAAACAACGGCTACTGCTACTAATCTACCTGCTGGTTCTTATACTGTCACCGTAACGGATGATAATGGATGTATCGGTGCGGCAGTTGTTGTTGTCCGTCAACCTTCTGGTGCTTTGGATGTAACCGCAGCGGTTACTTCTAGCTTCCCAGGTGGAACGGCTTTACAATGCTTCGGTGATTCTACAGGAACTGCTTTAGCCACAATTTCTGGTGGAAGTGCTCCTTATACACAACAATGGAACCACGGACCAACTACCTTGGCAGTGAACAACCTAGCAGAGGGGACTTACTGCTTGACAGTAATTGATGCTCTAGGCTGTAGTGATACGGCTTGTGTAACGCTTGTTGCTCCAACGCCTGTAACAATTGCTTTGGTAAGTTCTTCAGATGCTTCTTGTGTTGGCGGTACGGACGGTCAAGCAACGGTTGTTGCTGCTGGCGGAATTGCTGGATATGACTTACCAATGGGATGCGGCAGCTACTAGCCAAACTACGGCTACAGCAATCAACTTAGCAGCGGGCACTTATGGTGTGACGGCTACAGATGCTAATGGTTGTGCAACTGGCTTTAGTGTAACGATTGGTGAGCCTGCTACTAGTGTAGTAGCGAGTATCGCACAATTGACAAGCGTTCTTTGTGCTAATGGAACAGACGCATCTGTTGTTGCTTCTGCTATTGGTGGAACAAGCGCGACTGCTGGTCAATACACTTATGTATGGTCAACAGGAGCAATTACAGATACTTTAAATAATATTGGTGCAGGACAATACTGTGTTTCTGTTTCTGATGATAATAGTTGTACAGACGTTGTTTGTATTACGATCACAGAACCTTCACAATTAACTGCTACTATTAATACGACAAACAGTGTAATCTGTGCGGGTGACAGCACAGGAAGTGCTACTGCAATGGGTAACGGCGGAACAGCGCCTTACAATTACCGCTGGAGTGCTAATGCAAATGGTCAAACAACGGCTACTGCAAATAACCTTCCTGCTGGTTCTTACACCGTGACGATTACGGATGCTAACGGATGTACAGCACAAACCATTGCTGTCATTACCCAGCCTACTGCTGGCTTGGCTGTTGGTGTTACGCTTACTACGGCTGTACAATGTTTTGGGGACTCTTCAGGAGCTGCCCGAGCAAACATTACAGGTGGAACTGCTCCTTATACCTTTAACTGGAACCAAGGAGCAACTGCCAATGCAGTTACTGGTTTGGCCGCAGGAACGTACTGTGTGACGGTAACGGATGCGAATGGTTGTATTGCTTCTGCTTGTATTACATTGGTAGAACCTACTGCCATAACCGCTACTACTACCGCTACTCCTGCAGATTGTCAGGGAGCGGCTACTGGAACAGCTACCGTAACTCCTAACGGAGGAACTGGTCCTTATACTTACTTGTGGGATGCAACAGCGATTAGCCAAACTACAGCAACCGCGACTGGTTTAGCTGCGGGTACTTATGGTGTCACCGTGACCGATGCAAACAGTTGTGTCGCTGGTTTCAGTGTTACCGTAACGGAACCTGCTAGCAGTGTTGTAGGAAGCATTAGCCAATTAACGAACGTAAGTTGTGCTGGTCTTTCTGATGCTTCGGTTGTTGCTTCTGCCATTGGTGGAACAACAGCGACTGCTGGTCAATACACTTATGTGTGGGATAATGGTACGCTTACAGATACCTTGCGCAATATTGGTGCAGGCACCTACTGTGTGTCTATTTCTGATGACAACGGTTGTACGGATGTTGTTTGTATTACCATCACAGCGCCTACACAATTAACTGCTGCTATTAATACAGCGAACAACGTAGCTTGTACAGGAGATAGCACAGGAAGTGCTACTGTAGTAGGCAACGGCGGAACTGGATCTTACTTATACCAATGGAGTGCGAACGCAAATAGCCAACAAACGGCTACTGCAACGAACTTACGCGCTGGTTCTTATACGGTAACGATTACGGATGCTAATGGCTGTACTGCTCAAACGACAGCGGTTATTAGTCAACCTGTTAATGGTTTAGCATTAGGTACTAGTACTACACCTATCTTGTGTGCTGGCGATTCTTCTGGAACGGCTCAGGTGAGCATTACAGGTGGAACAGCGCCTTATACTACTACATGGAACCACGGACCAACCACGGCCAACATTACTGGCTTGGCAGATGGTACTTATTGTGTGACTGTTGTGGATGCTAACGGATGTACTGTTGTAACCTGTGTAACTTTAGTTGATCCTGCTGCCGTAACTACTACGGTTACTGTAACAGACGCGGATTGTCGCGGAGCAGCTACTGGAACGGCTACAGCAATTGGTGCAGGCGGACGTGCCCCTTACACTTACCAATGGGATGCGGCAGCGGGTGCCCAAGCAACGGCTACGGCTACAGGCTTGGCAGCCTCTACTAGTCCTTACCAAGTAACGGTAACAGATGCCAACGGATGTACGACTACAGGTTCTGCTACTATTGGCGAGCCCGCAACGAATGTCAATGCTGCTTTAGTGATTTTATCTAGCTATAACGGTGCAGACGTAAGTTGTAATGGCTCAACAAATGCTGTTGTAGGGGTCTCGGTATCTGGTGGAAGTCTTCCTTATACTTACTTATGGGACAACGGAACAACCAACGATACGTTAACAGGTGTAGGCGCAGGCCCACAGTGTGTGACGGTAACGGATGCTAATGGTTGTAGTGTCTCTGATTGTATTATAATTACAGAACCTAACGTAGTAGTAGCAACGGCTGTAGGAACCAATGCGACTTGCTTTGGTAACTGCGACGGAACGGCAACAGTAACTGGCAACGGTGGAACGGCAATTAGCGGTTACACGGTACAATGGGATGTAGCAGCGGCTAATCAAACTACTGCTACAGCGATCAACTTGTGCGCTGGTTCTTACAACGTAACGATTACGGATAACAATGGCTGTCAAGCAGTGACCACCGTATTGATAGGGCAACCTACCAATGCCTTAGTCGCTACGATTACAGCTACTTCGAATTATAACGGACAACAAATCTCTTGTACGGGAGCTTCTGATGGAGAACTCACGGCTGCTGTAACAGGTGGAACGTTGCCCTATACCTTTAACTGGAACTCTAGTACTTCTACTACTAACGTAGCAGTAGGTCTAGCCTCCGCTGGTAACCCACATTGTGTGACGGTAACGGATGCCAACAACTGTTCAGTAGTAACTTGTTTCAACTTAGTTGATCCTGCTCTATTGACAGCGGCTATTGATACCCAAACTAATGTAAGTTGTAATGGCGGTACCAACGGTACAGCTACCATCGTACCCAATGGCGGTACAGGGGCTTACACTTACTTGTGGGATGCTGCGGCTAACAACCAAACAACGGCTAGAGCAACGAGCTTAGCAGCTGGTGCTTACTGTGCTACCGTAACGGATGCCAACGGCTGTCAAGTAGTGGTTTGTGTGACGATCACCGAACCTACTTTATTGACAACAACGGCTACCATTGCCTCTAACTACAATGGGGTGAATGTAAGTTGTGCTGGTGGCAATAACGGTGTTGTCTTTGCTACGCCAACAGGTGGAACGTTACCTTACGCTTATGCTTGGTCAGTGGCCGGTGCTGGTATCAATGATACTATTACCAATGCTACAGTAGGAACAACTACTGTTTTAGTGACGGATGCCAACGGCTGTACTGCTACGGCTTCTGTTATCTTGACAGAGCCTTCTGCGGTAACGGCTACGATTACAGCTTCTGCTGATGCTACTTGTAACGGTCAATGTGACGGTACAGCAACAGCAACAGGAGCGGGTGGTACCGTAACAACAGGCTACACGTTCTTATGGAGCAATGGACAAGCAACCGCTACGGCGACTAACTTGTGTGCAGGTTCTTACAGTGTAACCGTAACGGACAACAACAATTGTACGAACGTAACGAGTGTAGTAATTGGTCAGCCACTTCTTGGAGTGTCTGCAACGGCCAACATTACTTCTAACTTCAATGGTGCTGACGTAAGCTGCTTCGGTAGCTGCGATGGCGAGGCTACGGCAACAGGTGCTGGTGGTACCGTAATCACAGGATATACCTTCTTGTGGAGCGACGGACAAACTACTCCTACAGCAATCGGCTTATGTGGAGATAGTACTTACACGGTAACCATTAGTGATAACGGTGGTTGCTCAAATGTAGCTTCTGTTACCTTAACCAATCCTGATGCTGTAGACGCTACAATTAGCTCTACGGTAGATGTAAGCTGTGGCGGTGGTTCTGACGGACAAGCAACCGTAACAGCGATTGGTGGTACCACAAGTGTTAGTGGCTACGCTTATCAGTGGGATGCTACCGCAAACAACCAAACAACAGCTACGGCGATTAACTTGCCAGGTGGTGTAGGAATCAATGTGACCGTAACAGACAACAATGGTTGTTCTGATGTGGTAACAGTGACTATTACACAGCCTTCTAACCTCTTGTTAGTCAATCCAACAGTTGTTTCTGATTACAATGGACAAGACATCTCTTGTAACGGAGTGTGCGACGGTGCTGCCGCTGTACAAATCTCTGGAGGTGTTCCTGGATATAACTTTACTTGGTCTACTGGAGCCAGCACGGATACCATCAGCAACTTGTGTGCGGGTACTTACGTGGTCACAGTGACTGATAACGCTGGATGTACCGTTATCGATTCGGTAACCGTAGTAGAACCTGCGTTGATCTCGGCTTCTATTATCACACAAAACAATGTCTCCTGTACGGGTGGCGCTGATGCTTGTGTGGAAGTACAAGGAGTAGGAGGTACACCTGGTTATACTTACGCTATTCAGCCAGGGGTAACACAAGCCAACAACGGTTTGTTCTGTAACCTCTCTACTGGTTCTTATGTAGTAACCGTAACGGATTTGAACTTCTGCGAAACAACCGTAGCAGTGACCATCACGCAACCTACTAGCTTACCAACCGTCAGTGCAGCCGTAACTTCTAACTATAATGGTCAGGATGTAAGTTGCTTTGGTGTGTGTGATGCGATTTTGACAGCTACCCCAACAGGTGGAACAGCGCCTTATACTTACAGCTGGTCTACTAGTACGCAAGCAACAGCAACCGTAACTGGTTTCTGTGCAGGGACTTACTCTGTCTTAATTACGGATTCTCTAGGTTGTACAGCTTCTGCTGTAGTAACGGTAACACAACCTACACAATTGACAGGAGTATTAAATACTACCACAAACGCCGCTTGTTTCGGTGACTCTAGTGGAACGGCTACCTTTACAGTAGCGGGTGGAACTGCCCCTTACACGTTTGCATCAGGTAACCGCAGTGTAACAACCCCTAGTACGACGGCCACAATAACTGGCTTAGTCGCAGGAGGTAACGTGGCAACTGTAACGGATGTTAATGGATGTGTGATCACGATTCCATTCATCATTACTTCGCCACCATTGTTAACCGCAACGGCAACCGTAACTTCTTCTTACGCTAACGGAACAGTGATTAGCTGTAATGGGGTGTGCGATGGAGCAGCTACCGCAGTTGGTGCAGGTGGAAATCCTGGTAGCACGTATAACTTCTTGTGGAGTGATGGACAAACATCCTTTACCGCAACGAACTTGTGTGCAGGAACCTACACGGTGAGCATTACCGATCAGAATAACTGTACAGCAATTGATACCATAACTTTAGTAGAGCCTGCTGCAATTACGGCAACTACTACACAAGTGAATGTCTCTTGCTTCGGTGACTCTACAGGATCTATCTTAATTGCTGCTACAGCAGGAACAGGTACGCCTAACTACAGCTACAGCTTAGGAACGGTAACCAATGCTACTGGATTGTTTACCAATTTGGGAGCAGGTGTCTACTGTGTGACGATTACTGATGCCAACAGTTGTACGGCAGTAGAGTGTATTACTATTACACAAACACCAGCTATACAAACAGCTACTTTGACAACTTCTAACTACAATGGAGCGGGTACTAGTTGCTTCTCTGCAGCAGACGGAAGTGTTATGGTCAATGTATCAGGTGGACAAGCCAACTATGCTTACCAGTGGTCAACGAACCCTGTACAAACGACCGCCATGGCAACAAACTTGCCAGGGGGTACTTACTTCGTAACCGTAACCGATGCGCTAGGATGTATCGCTGTAGACAGTGTGGTATTGACACCTGCGGATAGCTTAGTCTTAGAGGTGATTGATACGGTACATGTAGCTTGCTTTGGTCAGCCTACTGGTTCTTTCACCGTAGCAGCTAGCGGCGGAGTTGGTCCTTACCGCTATTCATTTGATGGTGGTTTGACGTTCACCAATACGGTACAATACACTAACTTACCTGCCAACATGGTTGGTAATGGGTACTGTGTTATTGTTAGAGATCGCAACGGTTGTGAAACAACCACTTGTATTAGAATTAACGAGCCCACGCAATTGCAAGGTTTAGCCGATCGCCTCACTATGGTGAGCTGCTTCGGTGGAGCAGATGGGTTGATTGCAGTAACTGGTAGAGGGGGGAATCCTCCATACTTGTACAGCTTCAACGGTGGGTCTTACGATACGACTAGAATATTTACAGGATTAGCTGCTGGAAACTATACGGTTAATGTCCAAGATTCTTTGGGCTGTATCTTCAGCATGACGAACCAAATTATTACAGAACCTGCCGTCTTAGTCTTGACAATTGATACGCTACGCAATCCTACCTGTACAGGTAACTGCGACGGAGTCATTCAACTAAGCGCAACAGGTGGAACGCCAGGTTATGACTACTCTATTGATGGGGTAAACTATCAAGTGACTGGAATCTTCTCTGGCTTATGTGCTGGTGGCTATACTGTTTATGTGAGAGATGCACAAGGATGTATTACTCCACGAACAGTTATCCTAACACAGCCTACACCGATTATACCGAACGCTGCCATAACTTCCTTCTATCCTGCAAGTCCTGCATTGATTCAGTTCAATGTATCTTGTAATGGAGAATGTGATGGTAGTGCTATTGCTACACCAAGTGGTGGAACAGCTGCTACGCCAGGTACTTATACTTATCAATGGTCAGTAGGCGGGGCAACTACCCGCGCTGTAACTGGTCTATGTGCTGGTATCACTTACTATGTAACTGTAACGGATCAAAATGGCTGTACAGCTGTTGATTCGGTTATCCTCAACGAGCCTACGCCACTAAGAGGCATCTACACACAAGTAACCAACGAAACTTGTGCAGGCGATGACGATGGAGTGATTGGTGTAACAGCCATCGCTGGATCGGGGGTTGGACCTTACCGTTACGATATCGGAAACGGACTATCAAACAGTGGGGTGTTTAGTAACTTGACGGGTTCTGTAACAGGTACTTTGTACTCTATAACGATTACTGACGCGAACGGATGTACCGCGATCTTAGATACCTTGATTTACGAGCCTAATTCAGTTGTTATTACGAATGCGTTTGCAACAACGAATTACAACGGTTTCAATGTCTCTTGTTTTGGTGCTAACGATGGAGCCGCTACAGCAACTTTCACTGGTGGAACAGCCCCTGTAACGTACTTGTGGGATGTGAATACAGGATCACAAATAACACCCATCGCTACCAACTTGCGCGCAGGTACTTACTGTGTGACGTTGACCGATGCGAATGGATGTACCGCTGATACTTGTGTCACCTTGATCGAACCAACACCTGTTACCTTAACCACGACAGTAGTGGATGCAGGTTGTAATGGGGCGAACGATGGAAGCATTACGGCTAACGCTGTAGGCGGAACAGGAACCTACACTTACTCTATTGACGGAGTAACCTACGGAACCAACCCGCTCTTCGCCAACTTGGCAGCAGGTACCTACACCATATACTTGAAAGATGACAACGATTGTGGGCCAGTACAACAAACAGTAACTGTTGGACAAGGCTTGCCAATCAACGTTACTACCAATGTGTTGACACCATTTAACGGACAAGCTTTGGCTTGTGCAGGTGATAACAATGCAACGGCTGTCGCTACGGCAACAGGTGGTGCTGCGGGTAGCACGTTCTCTTACCAGTGGTCAACGACTCCTGCACAGATAACCGCTACTGCAACTAACTTGTCAGCAGGACAGTTCTTTGTAACGGTAACCGATAATATTTCAGGATGTACGGCAATTGATACAGTAATTGTAACAGAGCCTACTCCAGTAACCATTACACAGGGAACAGTAATTGATGTAAATTGTGGCAACGGTGCAACAGGAGCCCTACAAGTTTTGGCTTCGGGTGGAACACCTGGCTACCGTTACGACATCAGCCTAGCTGGTCAAGGTCAGAACACGACAGGTATCTTTACCAACTTGAGCGCAGGCACTTACACCATTACTGCTACCGATGCGAACGATTGTGCTTCAACGATCAACGTAACTATTGGAAGTGCAACACCAATCGTTATTACGCTAAGCGCAGAAAACATCACTTGTAGTGGTTCAGAGGATGGGCTAGTTACAGCACTTGTATCAGGTGGTACGCCTTCTACTTCAGGTCTAGGGTATACCTTTAACTGGAATGGGCCTAACGGCAGCATCACTGCTTTGGATACACTATTTAATACTGGTCCAGGCCGATATAGCCTAACAGTACAAGATGCAGCAGGATGTATTGACACTGCTTCCATCGTTGTTTTAGAACCTCAGCCCATTGTGGTAACAGGCATCAATACAGCGGCTACTTGTGGTAATAATGACGGAAGTATTGTACTTTCTGCTACAGGAGGTCCTTCTGCCCTCAACGGTATTCCTAACAACTATGAATACTCTATTGATGGTGGTGTGACTTTCTTATCAAGCAACACCTTTAGCAACTTGGCGAGCGGATTCTACGACATTGTAGTGCGTGATGCAGGAGTAACCTACTGTATCGGTCTATACAATGTTGATCTAGGAAGCAACAGCAACTTGACAGGAACGGTAACGAGTACCAACTCTGCTTGTGATAACTTGAACTCTGGTTCGGCTACCGTCTTCGCGACAAGCCCTGCAGGAGGATATATTTACAGATGGTTTAGTAGCTTGAACAACACTACTTTGAGTACAACTAGTACCTTGAGTAATGCATTTGGTAACGTGGAAGATACAGACGGAGACGGTGTCTTAGATACTGTATTCTACTACATCGTAGAAGTAACAGATGCCAACGGTTGTACCTACAGAGACTCTGCTTACATCGTTAACCCTGAACGTCCAGTGATTGGTGTTGATGTAGGAGTAGGCTTTACACAAGATGTAGATTGTTACGATGGCAATACAGGTGTGATTCAAATTGGAGTAGACGGTGATACCACTGGTTTCACTTACTTCTGGAGTACAGGAGCTACAACAAGCAGCATCACAGGCTTATCTACCATGGGTGCAGATTCGGCAGACTACTATGTAACCGTAACGGACGCTACAGGATGTGTCGCTTCTGACACGGTAACTATCTTCCAGCCAGAAGATCCAGTAACGCCCTCTTACACAGGAAGTACCGTTGCTTGTGCCAACCAAGCCACCGGAACCATTACGTTGAATAGCATTACGGGTGGTACTGCGCCTTACTTGTTCTCCTTTGGAGCGAACGGACCTTACGGTTCTGATGCCATCCTTTCACAAGGATTGAGAGCAGGCGTTTACACCATCTATACGCAAGATCTCAACGGATGTATTGATTCTGTAGAGAATGTAATCGTAAGAGATACGATTGATTATCAAGTAACCGCTTACCAAGATCAAACCATTAACCTAGGAGACAGCGTCTTCTTATACGGTACGGTCAACAGTACGCTTACAGGCGCAGACAGTGCGTTAATTACTTGGTCACAATTAGATCCAAATACAGGCTTAAGATCAACAGTATTGGTTGGACCAGATGCATTGACAGGCTTTACGCCTCCAATCTTCTACACCGACATGCAGTTTATCTTGTCTTTGAACAATGGTTGTGGAGATAGCTCCATCGTAACCATCGAAGTGAACAAACAACAAACCGTCTTTATACCAGACGCTTTCTCACCAAATGGTGACGGAACCAACGACATCTTTACCGTCTATGGTTCTTCCGATGTATCGCGCATCAAAACATTCATGGTGTTTGATCGCTGGGGAGAAATGGTACACATTGGGGAAGACTTTGAACCAAACAGCATCGACCCAGACAATGGATGGGATGGTAGCTTTAGAGGCTCAGGAATGAACCCTGCGGTATTTGTTTACTACGCAGAGATCGAATTGGCCAACGGCGAAACAGTTATCCGTAAAGGTGACGTAACGCTAATCCGATAGATAATACTAGAACTGTCCCGCAAAGACGGGACAGTTCTTTTTTATTCTTGTAGCTTTGTCGCAACAGCGGCAATATAAGGACTAGCCAATAAGTTATTAATAAGGGGTTTGTTTTGCTATAAGCCTCTCCAAATAAAGCGCTTTAACTAGCGGTTCTAAAAACAAAGATCGTAGCAAGCGGACAACCGCGCTACCTTAGCAAAAGGAGAAAAATCTAACAATTATGAAATTAGGGAAATTCTTTACATGCACACTCATAGCCGCCTTGGCGAGCTTCCAACAGTCCTCTGCTCAGGACATACACTTTTCGCAGTTTTATGTGTCTAACCTGACTCTTAATCCTGCCACTACGGGTGTTATGACTTGCAAAATGCGGGTTTCTACTATCTATAGAAATCAATGGGCTGCTGCTATTGGCAACAAGGCTTTTAATACCTTTGGTTTGGGAGTAGAGGGAAAGTTTAATGTAGGCAACAACGATTACGCTGGTGCGGGCTTATCCGTTTGGGTAGACCGCGCAGGAACCTCGGAGTTGACAACCATCCAAGCTTCTCTATCAGGCTCTTATATGAAGAAAATTGGCGGGCGTCGTTCTAATGAACACTACTTAGTTGCAGGAGGCCAAGTTGGATTTATCCAACGCAGTATGCGCTTGGATAATTTGCGCTGGGGTTCTCAGTGGAACGGTACACAGCACGACAACAGCTTGGGAAGCGATGAATTTAACTTAGGAGCCAACACGCCTCCTAGATTTGATTTGAGTGCAGGCTTGATGTGGTTTAGTTCACTAGACAAAGACAACAAAAGTAACTTTTATGCAGGGGTTGGTTTTCAGCACTTGACCAAAGTAGACGTGTCGTTCATTTCGGCACAGAGTCCTATCTCGTCAGGAGATAATCCTTACGAAGCTTTATTTACCCGCTTTAGCATCCACGGTGGAGCCGAAGCCCGTATCGCCCGTCGCTTGGCATTGGTACCCAATGCTGCGGTAATGGTTCAGGGACCGTCTTTGCAGATGAATGTAGGATCGGGAATTAAGTTTGACTTTAGCAAACGTGCTCAATCGAGCCAAGCCTTTACCATTGGTGCTTATGTTCGTGGTGCTAACCGCGTCTTGGGCGACAATGAAACAGCTGGTTTTGGTGTTGATGCCATCATCGCGTTGATTCGTATGCGCTTCAACAGTTCACACATCGGTTTGAGCTACGACATTAACGTGTCGCCGCTATCAGGAGCCACCAATGGCAACGGAGCCTTTGAATTGTCCTACGTTTGGATGTTGTGTACAGATCGTGGTCGTCGTTTGGGCTGTCCTACTTTCTAAGACCACAAAAAGCTAAGACCACAAAAAGAAGAGCGCTTGCCGCTTTTTATAATACTTAAAACGTCCTCTCGGTAATTCCGAAAGGACGTTTTTTATTTGGACAAATACTTGACCTATGCCTAATGCTGTTTTATACAAAATATACAACAAAAAAGAGTCATCTCTTTTGACGAGATGACTCCTATTTATATCGTTTGATGGGTAGAGGCGGTTATAAATCTTCTACAATATGCGCGTACATCTGCCAAACTTGATCTTTTTCAGGGACAGGAGCTTCAATGACAACGGGCTCCTGTTTGATCGGGTGCATGAAGGATAGACGATGTGCATGCAAGTGGATGATGCCTGGATCAGCATTGAACTTGGAAGCCCCGTATTTTTTATCGCCCCGAATAGA
Organism: uncultured Saprospiraceae bacterium; assembly: GCA_963837355.1. Classification (GTDB taxonomy): domain Bacteria; phylum Bacteroidota; class Bacteroidia; order Chitinophagales; family Saprospiraceae; genus Aureispira. The sequence goes on from CAWIMY010000007.1 coordinate 1,409,179, forward strand.
ACAACCCATTCTAGAAAGCTGTACCCGAATTTGGTGGGAGCGCCCTGTAATAGGCAGAATTTGCAAAATGTGGTGGTCGGCAAGCCCGCCAATGTATTTGTAGGAGAGTTCGGCGCGTTTCGCACTTTTATAGCGCTGTTTGTTAAACGCATTGGTCACATTGCGCTCTTTGTCTTTGGACAAATAATGCACCAGCGTGCCTTCCAGCTCTTTGGGGCGATGCTCCACCACCGCTACATATTCTTTTTCGACCATACGATCTTGAAAGAGCTTATTCATGCGCGTCAGGGCTTTACTAGTTCTAGCGTAGACAATAACCCCACTGACAGGGCGATCCAAACGGTGAATAACGCCCAAAAAGACATCGCCCGGTTTATTGTAACGGCGCTTGATATAGTCTTTTACAAATTCTGTTAAAGGCATATCGCCTGTTTCATCGCCTTGTACCAACCAGCCCGCAGGTTTGTTGATCGCAATTAAATGATTATCTTCATAAATGACTTGAATGCTATGTTTCTTGAATACAGACATGGTATGATACTTATCGAGAATAAATGAAGTTTGGAAGGGCCTATTTTGGGACACCAACAACTCCAATACAAGTGTAAACCACAAAGCTATACAAAGCTATTGAAAAAATGAAACGTTTGGAAGACTGGGAAGGAACACTAAGCGAATAAACCAATTAAGATGCACAGACGCCGCCAATTTATTAAAACCCTTGTTGGGGCAGGAGCTAGTTTATCCCTCGGAAACGTCGCCATCCAAGACCAGTCCGAACAACTGCTGGACAGTATCCATCAATTAAAGCAGCTGCCCATAGAGCAAGCCATCATGCAAGAAGACTTATGGAAACACGTTCAAGCAGCCTACTTGGTTTCTAGAGGAACACTCAACCTCAACAATGGTGGCGTATCTCCACAACCACAAATTGTCCGTGCTGCCGAAGAAAAATACCAAGCAATTGTCAACGACTTGCCCTCGTTACAACTCGCCCGTGTCTTGCCTACTCATCGACCTATTCTAAAACAAAAACTAGCCCGCCTAGCGGGCTGTGCTGCCGACGAAATTGCCCTCATGCAAAATACTACCGAAGGTTTGCAGACGGTGATGATGGGCATCGACTGGAAAGCTGGAGACGAAGTAGTCCTCTCTCATCACGATTATTCGACCGTAAAATTGGGCTGGGAACAGCTGGTACAGCGCTATGGTATCCGTTTAAGATGGATCACCTTGCCCGCACCCATAGAGGACGATCAAGCCATTGTAAAATTATATACCGAGCAGTTTACGGAGCGGACGCGGTTGGTGCATTTGACGCAAGTCGTAAGTTGGACGGGTCAAATATTGCCCGTAGAGGCGATTGCGTCCATTACCAAAGCTGCCCGTGCCCGAGGAATTTTTAGTTTAGTGGATGGGGCACATGCTTTCGCACATTTAGACTTTAGAATAGAAGACTTACACTGTGATGCCTTTGCTACCTCGCTACACAAATGGCTGTGCGCGCCAATTGGAACGGGTTTTTTATATGTGCGTCGGGCGCAAATTCCCAATTTATGGCCTTTATTACCTTCTAACGAGACGGAAAAAGCCTCTATTCATAAATTTGAACACAAGGGAACCGTTCAATTGGCACGCGAAGAAGCGACCCACAACGCGATTGACTTTCATAACCACATTGGTACCCCACTCAAAGAAGCGCGCTTGCGCTACCTCAAAAATTATTGGGCAAGGGTCTTCCAAGGGGAGGAGCGGCTGCACTTTTATACTTCTTTTAAAGATCGTTATGCAGGAGCACTCGCCCTATTTGATTTGCCGAAAGGCGACTATAAGCACCTAAGCGGTATTTTAAACCGAGACTACCGCATTCATCATACCAATAGCCTTGCAGCGGGGATACAAGGGCTTCGGATGAGCCCTAATGTCTACACCTCTACCCAAGACTTAGATCGGTTGATAGAAGCGCTAAAAACGTATCTGAACGATTATTAGACGCTAGTGACTTATGAAAACAACTTACGTAAAAAGTCTCCTATGGCTAATGACGCTTCTTTTGATGGGCGGTGCGACGAAGGCACAAGATACCCTCTTTTCTAGCCAGCGCTATTTGGGGACGTGGACAGGTGTGTCTACCCAGCAGCCAGGGGCGGCACGTAGCCTTTATCGCTACCAATTGGTGTTTGATACGGTAGAAAAAGGGCGATTGTATGGCAAAGCTTATGTTTGTTTTATTGACGACAGTACGCAGCGCGGAGAAATTTTACTAGAGGCGACACCAACCGATACAGGATTGGTGGTACAATATACAAAAGTGGTACTCAACCACGCTAAAGGGAACTGGTGTCTCAAACGCTTGGTCTTGCGCTTACGCGAAGAAACCGACCGAATGGTGCTCAGCGGCCTTTGGACGGCACCACACTGCCCTGCTGGCTTTTCTGAAGTCGAAAAAGCACGTCCTGATCCAACCTTGCTTCTTCCAGTAGCAGCGGCACCCGCCATTCGTATGGTCAAGCAATTGGAAGTAGGGCAAGGCACGGTAACTATACAATTGTGGGATGACCAGCAGGAGGATGGAGATGTGTTATCTTTGCACTTGGATGGGCGTAATTTGCTGCAACATTTCGCTCTGAAGAAAGAGAAAACAACGCTTCTTGTAAAATTGTCATCGGGTGAACATACTCTAGTGCTGCGTGCCGAAAATTTAGGAAGTATTCCACCGAACACCGCTGCACTGTTGATAGACGATGGCCAGCAGCAGTACCGCTTAGTGTTGCGTGCGGCGGTGGATTACAGCGAGGGTATAATAATAAAAGTGCCCTGAGGCACTTTTATGTCAATTATTGTTCTTCGGATTCTCGTTTGTTGATTTCGTCGCGAATTTTGGCAGCGCCTTCGTAGTCCTCTGCTTCGAGGGCTTTGTCTAGCAACTCGTTGAGTTCTTCGGTGCTGTTTTCGCGGAGGGTTTTGGGCTTAGGTTGTCGATCGGAGCGGCGGTGCTTGGCGCGTTGTACTTCTTGCTCGGTTTCTTCTTCCAAGATAATGCCTGCTTGCTCTAAGATAAATTCGTAGGTATAAATGGGGCACTCAAACCGAACCGCCAAGGCTAAGGCATCCGATGTTCTAGAGTCAATTTCTACTTCTTGTCCTTCTAAAATACAGATAAGGTTGGCATAAAAAATACCATCCACTAAGTTATTGATAATGATTTCTTTGACCTCTATATTAAAACGAGAGAGGGCATTTCTAAATAAATCGTGGGTCATTGGACGACTTGGCGACATACCCTCCATTGCTACTGCAATGGCCTGTGCTTCAAATTCTCCGATAACGATAGGTAATCGTCTTGCTCCACTTTGTTCGCCTAATACGATGGCATAGTTTTGTGTTTGTGCCAAACTGTGAGACAAGGCAACTATTTCAAGTTCTATTTTCTTCATTAAAAAAAAGATTGTTCTGAGTAAGTGAAATTACCAATAATGGATTGGTGTAACTTCTCGACCAAGTTCTAGTCCTAAAAGTACGCAGTATAGCGTTTTTGCACCTCTTTTGGGAAGTTTTGTATGGTATACGACAGGCTTGGAAACTACTAAGAAAGGAAAGAAAGTTATCTTTAATAGGTCACAAAAAAAGCTAGTATATCACACAGTAAACTGTCAATCGCTCGATTATGTTTGTTTCAAGACCGAAAAATACGGCTTTTTTTCTAAGAAAGAAGGATTGGCTTCTTTAAAGAAGGGCATTTTCAATAAATCGTGCTTCTATGCGGCTTTTTTTATTCTGAAAACAGCCAAAGCGATTAAGAGGACGGCGGCGATAACGGGAAGAATAGCGGGAGTAGGACGGACAAAAAACTCTAGAAGCAACGCGCCAACCATTGTCAGCAGCAAAAAAAGAAAGACAAATTTGCTCATCAATTCATTGGTTCTAAACGTAACCATGAGTAAGAGTACGGCGACCATGATTTCCGCCACTCCTGTTGCAATTCGAAGGGTGTCAGTGGCAATGCCAATAACGTTGTCAAACTGCTCAAATTCTTGGCCTTCTTCTTGTTTGCCCATTAGGTTGGGAATAGAAAAAAAGAAGAGGACGACTACCGCTAGGATGTTGGTAACTTTATCAAAAAGGTTAATTTGCATGTTGTCAGTTGTAGTTTTTGTAGTAATTACCTCTGCAACACCAAGTCAGTGCGAAAGGTTGTTTGTAAGAACACTAGAAACAGGTCTTTTCACTTGCAGGACAAAAAAAATCGCACCTTATTTATAAGGTGCGATTCAAGGGTCGTTTCATCTAACTCAAGATATGAGGTTATTCATTTAGTACGGACCAAAACACACACACATTGGTTATACTTTTTGACTCATGCAACGAGTAAGAGTTTTTCGCGTTTAGTTTTCAAGGTTTCCCGCGATGTACTGCTTTACAGCAGCGATTGTTTGGACTCTAAGCGTTTAGCGTGATTGCTGTTCTTCCAAAAAAGTTCATGGATTAAAGAAAAACAGCGCTCGGGTTCATGGGTTGCCAACAATTAGAAGTCCGTTCAAAGGCAAAAGGGTATAATAGTAACAATCACTAGTTTTAGGGTTTTTCATGGTTTCTAAGGACTAGTGCTTCACGGTTCTCAGGGTTTAGTTATCAAAAGTAACATAGCATAATTGTTCAAAGGCAAAAGGGTTTAATAGTAACAATCACTAGTTTTAGGGTTTTTCATGGTTTCTAAGGACTAGTGCTTCACGGTTCTCAGGGTTTAGTTATCAAAAGTAACATAGCATAATCATTCAAAGGCAAAAGGGTATATAGTTTTCAAAAAGTAACAGATAAAAAACAGTTCATGGAATTTCAAGATCTAGTTACCTTTTTCATTGTTTAGGTGTTTGAATCCTCAAAAGGTTAAGCGGTGTACTTACGCTGTGTTGTAGTTTCATGGTTTACAGCTCTCCAAGAGAGACGATCAACACAACAGCAATTACTAGGTTATTGGTATTCAGTTTTCATGCAGTTGATTTAGGGACAAAGACATTCTAAGGTCTCGACAAATAAATAGAAGAAGTACTAATCTTGTAGCATTTACTGTTTTGTTAAAAACATCCTTCTGTACCTTAATGATTGAGAAATGCGAAACGTTACCGCTAGTCGGTTTTTTTTTCGCAAAAAAAACAATTAATTTTCACAATATTTTTAACTATATGGGTAATTTACTGTAAAACAAGCAGTTATTAAAATAGGGTAAAAAGTAAAAAAAATAGAAAAATGTTAAAAGTAGGAATTACGGGAGGCATTGGAAGTGGTAAAACTACGGTATGCCGATTGTTGGAGCGTTTTGGCGTGCCTGTATATTATGCGGACGACCGAGCAAAATGGCTCATGCATTACCAAGAAAACGTGAAGGCAGCTTTAATAGCTGCCTTTGGAAAGGAAGTATATAAGGATAATGGAGAGCTTAATCGGCCAAAATTAGCCCAGCTAGTTTTTAATAACCAAGAAAAACTACAACTTCTCAACAGTATTGTGCACCCTGCTGTAAAAGAAGACGGGATACAATGGCAAGCCGAGCAAGAACGCAATGGTGCTGCCTATACCGTCAAAGAAGCTGCCTTGCTTTTTGAAACAGGCTCTTACGCTGATTTGGATAAAATTGTGGTGGTAACTGCGCCCGAAGAAGTGCGCATCGAGCGAGTGTTGAAGCGGGAAAAAATTACTGTCGAGCAAGTCAAAGCCCGCATTCAACAGCAAATGCCGCAAGAAGAAAAAGTAAAGCGTGCCGATTTTGTACTGGAAAATGGCGCTTGGGAAACACTCAATATTAGTGTTTCTGAGCTGCATGAAAAATTATTGTACCTCGCCAAGCGCTAAGTCAGTTATTTTTTGAGGGTTCTATCGTGAAAATAACGAAGGTAGCGGGAGAGCTGTACCGATTTGTCCAAAGGTTGCCCCAACTCTAGGTGTTCAACCAATGCTTTTGCCCAAAATGGCCCCAAGGACGCTCCCTTGGCTCCCATACCATTGAATAAATACAAGGCAGGATGCTCTGGATGTGGGCCAATAAAAGGGCGGCGATCACGTACTGTTGGCCGAATGGCTGCTTGGTGTTCCACCACCTCAAATGGTAATTTTAAGATGCGGCGCAAACGGTCTTCTAAGGCTTCTCGAGCCTCTGTTTCAGGAATAGTACTGCTGTAGCCGCGCAAGTAGCTGCTGCCCACCCAATACAGGTCAGGGGTAAGCAAGGGGACAATAAATACGCCATGCTTGAGCAATTCTTTTGTGGCGGGGTAATCGGGTATTTTGACTAATAAGACATCGCCCTTGGCAGGCCAAAAAGGCATATAATTAAAATAAGGGTTGTCAATGGCGCGATACCCCTCTGCAAAAATCACCCGTTTAGCCGTCCACTCCTTATACTGTACGCCTTCCTCTGTCAACTTCAACGCCTCATAATCAAAAGGAGCCTGTTCATAGGTCGTTTGCTCCTGCAACAGTGGTCGGTAAGCGTCGATCAACGCTTTGAGCCGCACCCGACTAGTTTGCTGAAAAGCGATTACTTCTTGTACATCTTTCAAAAATGGCTGATACGCTTCGCTTTTTGGGGTAGGGGCAACATAAGGGTGCAAATCGGGATTGCTAGAGCGCACTAGCCAATCGTTGTACGACTTCGTATCACTAATAACACGCGTCAAGGGGTATTCTAATAGAATAGGAATATCCAGTAGCGCCTCCAGCTCGCGGTAAGTTTGTACGGCAACAGGTAGCAGCTCATCAATCATCCAAGTCTTGACGAAGTGTCGCCCTGTGATGGGATTAATCAAGCCTGCGGCTATGCGCGAGGCTGCTTGGGGGTGGGCAGCGTCTACAATAGCGACTCGTCTCTGCTGTTGTAATAGAAAGTGAGCCAGTAAAGTGCCAGAGATTCCTTGACCAACAATAATATAATCGTACATCCTATAACGTTAAGGGAGGAAGTTTGAAAAGCATAAAAAGATCATCCATTTAACAGCAGATACTTTGTATAAACAACTGTATTGATTAATTTGGCAAGACTTCCCCGATCGCGCCAATCTTTGGCAATACTACCATTTATTTATGTTTTTTGCACCAAAAACTCCTATTTATGCGGCTTTTATGCTTGAGTTTACTTCTAATGAGCACGCTGTTACAAGCACAGAAAAAAAACAATAAAAATCCACACACGAATGTGGTTATCAGTACCCTAAAGCAACCCAATGAACCTACTATTGCGGTGCATTCTACTAACAATAAGATCTTGATGGCAGGGTCTAATATTAGTAATTTGTACGTCTCTGAGGATGCGGGGGAAACTTGGAAAACCAATACGTTACGCTCAACATACGGCGTTTGGGGAGACCCTGTTATCATTGCCGATACAGCGGGAAGTTTTTACTTTTTCCACCTGTCTAATCCTCCTGGAGGCAATTGGATTGACCGTATTGTCTGCCAAAAAACTAGCGACAACGGCAAGACTTGGACCAATGGGTCGTATACAGGGCTCAATGGCAAGAAGTCGCAAGACAAGCATTGGGCAGTTGTTGACCCCGCCACCAATTACCTGTATGTGACTTGGACACAATTCGATAAGTACAACAGCAGCGACCCCCAAGATAAGAGTTCGATTCTGTTTTCGATGTCTACGGATGGTGCTACAACTTGGACGAAAGCTAAAAAAATTAACGAAAAAGATGGTGATTGTTTGGATGGTGACAACACAACAGAAGGGGCAGTGCCTTGCATTGGCCCCAACGGCGAATTGTACGTGACTTGGGCAGGCCCTGCGGGGTTGATGTTTGATCGCTCCTTGGACGGCGGCAAAACGTGGTTGGACAAAGACATTCAGATTGACCCAATGCCCACGGGGTGGGAATACCAAGTGCCAGGAATTTACCGTAGCAATGGCTTGCCGATTTCGGCTTGTGATCGCTCTAATGGCCCCTACCACGGCACCATTTATGTCAATTGGACGGATCAGCGCAATGGCGCAGACGATACCGATGTTTGGTTGGCCAAATCGACGGATGGTGGAAAAACATGGAAAACACCGATTCGGGTAAATAATGATGCGGCAGGCAACCACCAGTTCTTTACTTGGATGAGCCTTGACCCGACCAATGGCTATCTATATTTTGTCTTCTATGACCGTCGAGGATTAAAAGGAGAGATGACCAATGTCTACATGGCGCGTTCTACGGATGGGGGAGCGACCTTTGTAAATTTCAAAATCAATGACCAGCCTTTTTCGCCCAACGATGGCATTTTCTTTGGCGATTACAATAACATTGTCGCGCGTGGAGACCTAGTTCGTCCGATTTGGACGCGCTTGGATGGAATGGAATTGAGTGTCAAGACGGCTTTGGTTGATGTGAAGGCCATTCCAATGGCTCAAGTCGCGGCAGGTACTGTTGCGACGGAGCTTAACGACAGCACACTAAATGATCCCAAGCTGCTTTATGCCTCTTTCAAACTTCCCAGCGCTAAAAAAGTAAGCTGGACGATTTACAACCGTTGGGGACAAAAGGTAACGGATGTCTTCAAATGTGAGTCGCTAGAAGCAGGCAAACACATTCGTTCTGTCAATTACAACACGCTCCAATTGATAAAAGGAGAACCATACCACTATAAGGTATGGCACAAAAAAGAAGTCTACCAAGAGCGGAGCTTTAGGTTGCCTTAAAGGTCAGTAAACAACCCTCTATTAAGAAAGGCTATTCCGAACAATCGGAATAGCCTTTTTATTATTAGCAGAGTGGAGACACTCTAGCAGCAAAGATTACTCTTGACCAGCAATCATTACCGTACGGTTCAATTCTTTTCCAGAACCATCTTTCAAACGGAAGTTGTAGCTACCGTTATCCAATGATTGTACGTTCAATGCTTTGTAGTTGTTACCTTCTGTTACTTTGAATTCATTGTTGGCAACCATCGCAAAACCTTCTTCATCCAACATTTCGATAACCAAGTCTTTGGCTTCTTGTGTTTCGATACCGAAGATAAACATACCATTCTCTACAGGCTCTTCAGACATCGTGAAGTTAACGTCTAGAATTTGTGCTTCTTTCTCTGCACCCATAAAAGCGCCATTTAGGGCTTGTAATTTAGCAGCATCTTGGTCTTCTGCACTCATTGCTTGTGCTTTTCCAACGATGTCTTCTGTATTTAAAGTAATTGTTTTTCCTTCAAATTCTACTTGAATAGCTTTCGCCTCAGCAGCAACGGTACGCGTCAACTGTGCATTTTCAGGAGTAACAGTCTTGCTAGTTTCTGGAGAGTTGTTGCAAGAAGCGGCTAATAGGATTGTAGCTGCAGCTACAAAAAAGAGATTCATGTAATTTCTCATCATGATAAATTTAAACTGGTTCTATAAAATTCTAAAATTAGTGCTAGGTACTGTGATGATCAGTTAATTATCAGCAGTGTTCTTATTTATTAGTAATCGCCTAGTAACCGATTACCATTCCTCTTAAAGGTATAACTTTATTTGGTTTTTGTCAAGTCCTTTTTGTAATCTTGTTTATAAAAAGTAAAAAGAACTAATAAAATGGCAGCAAATGTTGCGCCAATAAAGGCCAATACAAGGAAACTTTATATTGTTTTTTGTACAGCATTTAGAGGTATAAAACCTACTAAAGAATAAAGTTGAGTGGGAAGAAATTCGAGGAGGAGATAGTATAATAATGGTTGAAGGTATAAACTTGTTGCGAAACAGCGAAATAATTTTCCTGAAATCTAGTAATAAGCCTTTTTTTATAAAAAGGGTTTGTTTTTTTAAAAAATAAATCGTAATTTTCCCATCCCTAAAATAGGCTTCTCTTACTGCCTATTGAGGTGGAAATCTATTTCTTACAACTATCATTACAGCCATCCACAATACTATAAAAGCACGCCGTTATGCCACAACAACTATCTTCAGGTGCTCAGCAAGCTCTATCTAGCTTAAAGCAAAACTTACGCAAATTCATAAAGAATTTTACCAAACTTCCTAAAACAGATCCCGCTTACCAACAGTATAAAGGGAAAGTGACCGCTATGCGCAACCTCTACTTTGAGATTGATGCGTTGGATCTAGCGGCTATCGCTCCAGTAGCGGAGCCTGTAGCAGGAGAGAAAACACCTAAAGAAGATCGGAAAAAGCGTCGTGAAGATCGAAAAGCTGCTCGCCAAGCTGATCGCGCCGAAAAAAGAGCCCAACGCGCTGTAGAAAAAGTAGAGCGCAGAAAACAAAAAGGCGATAAAACAGGCAACAAAGAGGAAAGTATGTTCCGATTTGAAAAAATAAAAGCAGTTTGGGACTCTATTAAGTTTGAAGAGATTACAGAAAACTTTAGAGAATACCTAGACCAAGCGGAGCAGTTCTTGCAAGATGCCCGTAACTATATTTCTTTTGTAGAAAATTATTTGCCTGGACAATTTGGCGATGAAGTTGACCAAGTAGAAGGCTTTATTACCAAAATAGAAACCTTCTTAGCCTTGGCGCGGAATGTGAGCGAGCAAGTAGACCGTTATAGTAAATTGGCAACCGATATTGTTCACGTTATCACCACCTTGCCTAGCAAAGTAGAAGACCTAAAAGACGGCATTGTAGAAGAAGCTACTCGCGTCTTTGCCGCTGCTAGAAACTTTATTTCTACCGCCGACACCAGCGATCCAGAAACTGCTGCCAACGTCACCAAACTACAAGAATACTTGGCCAAAGGGGAGCGCAAATTGAGCCAGTTAGAAGAATTAGTAGGCATGGTTACGGAAGATGCCGATAAAGACAATTTACCCGATTGGTACAACCGTCTAGAAGAAAAGTACAATGCTATCTTTGGAACAGGTACTGATCTTATCCCTGGAACGAAGATTGATGATGCGATTTTACTAAAAATTAGAGGCTTCAAAAAATCACTCGATGAGTTTGTAGCTGCTGCTTCTGATAAAGTAGAAGAGTATGCCGAAATGATTGCGACTGCTAAAGAGTGGTTAGCACAATTAAGCAAATTCACGGAAGCCATCACAGGCTTTGTAGAAAACGTCAAAGAAGGGGATTTAGTAGAGATTTACGAAGACCTCAAAGAGTTTAAAGACTTTATTGATTCTGATGAAGACCTCTTTAAAGGCACCAACATAGATAATAAGATCAAGGACAAACTGCAAGAGTACAGTAAAAAAGCAGAAATTTGGTTGATGAATAAATTGACTGGAGGAGACCCCAGCAAACAAGGCGAAGTACGCGAAATCATGGGCGTAATCGACAGCTTGATTCTTAGTTCAGGGGGCGTAGTCGACCACTCTTCTAAGTACGAAAAAGACGACGACCGCATCAATATTCCAGAGATCAACGATGTTTCTCAAAAACAAGTAGACGAAGTGTTAGAACGCTATGGCATTCACCGTCAAGATGCTTCTTATGAAGGTATTCTAGCTGATATGAAGGATCAAGCTGATGCGACGACCATCAAGGCAGGAGAGAAGTTCAAGGAATCGGCGAAACGTGGAGCACAAGCCTCTGGCGCTTTTAGAGATGCCAAAGAAGAGTACGACCAAGCCGTCAAAAAACACAACGACTACTTTAAAGCAACCAATGTCTTAGGTAAAAAAATTATCAACGGACTACTTACCGTAGCAGGAATGACCATCGACTCGTTTTTGCCAGGGGCAGGAACAATTATCAAAGCAGTCGGCTCCGCTCTACTAGGAGAGTTTACCGCTATCAACAGAGAGCTGGATAAGTTGATGCCAAGTGGATTTAGCTTCATCAGCGATTTGGCCAAAGATATGCTTCCTGCTGTGTTGCCACAGTTTGCTAGTGAAAAAGGCTTGATCGAAATAGAAGGTAAAGAATTGCTACAAGGACTAAACGATCTGTACAGCAATGGTATCGCTGCCCGCTATTTAGAAATTTTGGAACTGCTAAATACCATGAAAGCCAGCGCTAGCAATTTGGGCAAGAACTTGCGTTCCATAGAGCAAGCTGCTGACATTGATGCCAACAAACTAGCAGCCATCAAGAAAAAAGTAATCATTTTAGAGTTGAAATGGAAAGGATTACAGCAGGACATTATGGACAAGTACATCAACTTGGCGTATCCTCCTATCAACCAGAAAAAAGCTTACCGTTACGCTAGCCGTTACCTCTATTCTGTTTGGATCATCCGTTTCCCACAAAAGGAAATTCGTATCGGCAATGGTCTCATCAATCAATTTGAGAAGTTTGGCATTTTAACAGAAGCGAACGTAGAATGGAAAACAGGTTTCTTCTCCAAATTAGGCCGTAGTGTATTTGGCGTACTCGGAGCCGATCCGAATGGCTACCGCGAGAAAATTACCGCGCTCAAGCGTTGGGCAAACGATGAAAATGATCGTTTGAAAACGCCACAGGCTTGGGCAAGAGTATTCTAAGCCACTTTACTAAGCGACTTAATAGTCCATACAACACAAAAAAAGCGTTCCGAAAATACATCGGAACGCTTTTTTTATAGACAGTTTTGTAGGGTAAGGGTAACCCCTCCTAACTATATCCTAATCAACCTATTTCTAGTAAGTAGGAGGGCTGAATTAGTTTAAAGGTAATTTTGATGTCCTACTTAGAATAACTAAACTATAGGCTCCACCGCTTTCGTCGCACGGGTCATTTCTCGTTTTCCCGCAGGTCCAGGCAAGCCCTCTATCGTAAATCCAATAGCCTTGAGCGTCCGTTTAAAAGCCCCTTGTGCGCAATAGGTCGTGAGTACTCCACCAGGCTTTAGAGCCGCATAAATACGGCGCAATTGCTCTTCTTGCCACAAATGTGGCTGTATACTTGGGGCAAAGGCATCGTAATAAACAATGTCATACAGCGCTTGCTCTTTGATTCCTTCAAAAGGCTTCACGGCTTTGGTAAAAGAAAATAAAGGTGTTATTGCGCGCATAGGTGCTTCGGGATGATGCAATTGCAAAAAAACTGCCGCATCCTCCTCCAGTGCTTCCAAAAGAGCGGGATAATGCAGCTGCTGTGCAACGGCTTCCTCAATAGGATAAGCCTCCATGCCTGTATACTGAATCGACCAGCCGTTTTTTTGTGCTTCTAAATAGGTCATGAATGCATTCAAGCCTGTTCCAAAACCAATCTCTAAAATAGACAAGCTAGGTTGCTGCGCTGCTTTGTGATAAAGCGCGGCTTCGATAAATACAACTTGACTCTCTTGTACCGCGCCATTGATGGAGTGGTACAACGCATCAAATTGACTAGATTTGAGGGTGTTAGAACCGTCTTTGGTAGAAATAATTTCGGACATAATACTTGTACTAAAAAATTAATCGGTTACTAGAACTACTGCTTTAGAGGTAGCCCAAAAATCATCTTTGTTAAGAATGACTAGGAGTGGCCCTTGCAGAGAGTAAGAACTGGGATTGCGATTAGGTAGTATATACTGAATATTTCTTTCGCCACAACCTACTTCTAGTTTGTTGAAATAATCAAACTCCGTCCCAAGCTCTTTGATCTTTGTGCGGTATTCGGGAGTGAGGCGTCTAGCACTTAACAGACGTAAAATATCGTTGCTGCGTAGGGTAGGCTTGTTGCCACAAACGATGTAGGCTTGTGCATCTTTTTCGATAAATTCAGATTTATTTTGCAACTCCACTATAGTGACTTCTAGGTCGGCATTGTTGCGCTCTAATTTAGTCGTTTGGATTTTTAGAGTAGCGTAAGCTGATGTTAAATCCGTCTCTGTAGAGGCCACTTCTTGCTCCAATTGATCGAGCGATAATTGCATGTTCACGATGGTGGTTCTGACTTTATTCACACTATCTGTCAATATAGCAAAACGGTCATCTAAGCGCGCTATAGTTTTTTGGAGTTGTGCATTTTCTATTTTTAAGCTTTTCGCTTTACTGCGTAGGCTACGGACACGGTCATCTGATTGTTGGTTGGCATCCTTGAGTGCTTTGAGTTTGATCAAGATGGCTTGTTGTTCGCTTTCATCATTGGTCAATTCTTTTTGACGAATAAGGGCACTCATTTCTTCGTTGCGTTCGGCCATTTCGCTCAGCGTTTCGTCAATGGCATTCAAGGTCTCTATAGCGTCGGCATATTCGCCCTTGATGAGGCGTTCCTCTTCTTCTAAGACCGTGATTTTATCCCCGTACAAACGCTCTTGTTGGCGCGCTTCTTCGTATCGATCTCTATAGTCTTCACAACTGCTGAAAACCAGCAAGGCAGCAAAGATTAAAATGTTGATTATTAGTTGTTTCATTGGAAGGTATATTTATAGGTTGCAATACAGTACAGCGATCAATTGCTGGGCATTGCTGTTCCCAACTTAAATTAGGAAAGGATGGAGATTATTTTTTGACCAAAACCACTGTTTTGTCGGTTGCCCAAAATGACTTAGCATCTTTGATGAGCAAAACGTTGCCGTTGATTTCGTAAGAATTTACATCGCGCTCTGGTAAGACATAGGCAATCTCGCCCTCCCCACCACAATCAATTTGATCATTGTTAAAATAATCAATCTCATCTCCGTTATCCTGTACAGAACCTTGATACGTCTTAGTTAGTTTTTTCATACTTGCCTTGCTGAGGATTCCTGCACGACGCAAAACGCGTTTGTCTCCACAAGCCACATAAGCCTTGGCTTGTTCCTCAATGAAGTCCGTTTTAGTTTTTAGAGCAGAAATAGTAGTTTCTAACTTCACATTGCTCTCTGTAAGCTCCTCGTTGCGGGCTTCTAAGTCGCGATAGGCATCGTCTAGTTGACCACTTTTTTGACTCAATTGGCCTTCCATTTTGGCTAGCGCCAATTCCATGTCATCGATAATAACACGTGCTTCGCGTAAGTCTTCTTCTTTGTCATTGACGCGTTGCTCACTTTGTGCGATCATCTTTTTGAGCTGTTGGTTCTCAATTTGATAAGAGCGCACACGGCTCTGCATTTGCTTTGCGGCATCTTTAGCCGTTTCGTTGGCATCGCGTAAGGCTTGTAGCTTGGCGATAATGGCTTGGCGTTGAGAGAGGTTGCCACTAAATTCCTTTTGTTGGGTCAAGCGCTGAATTTCTTGCTCGTTATTGGCAATACTACGCAGCGTATCCTCAATAGAATTGAGCGTTTCAATGGCCATAGAATAATCACCTCGTACTAAACGATCCTCTTCTTCTAGTTGGTTGAGGCGTTTGAGGTCAGCAGCGTTCTTTTCCGCCAAAGCATTATACTTTTCTTCATAATTGTCACAAGCGCTAAACAGCACTGTCAACAAGCCGAGAAGAAGGACTATATAAGATGGTTTCATAAGTATTCAATTTGATGATGACAGATTTTAAAATTAAAAATTGGGGCGTTCGAAAAGGGAGTTATTCTTCTGCATATTTTACCAAGTTCCAGTATTGATTGACATTGGTAGATTCTAATAATAATTTGTTGCCTTTTTTGTAAGCGCGACCATCAGTAATGTTCAACATCACTGTTTCGTCTTTCTCCATAAACATAATACCATAGGTGTCAGGATCAATTCGTCCGTCGATTACTTTGCTAATGTCCGATGTTTGAATACGAGCGACAAAGCTAATACCTGCGCTGTCGCGTTTAATTTCCACAAATTTAAAGGCCAATACTTGGGTTTCTCGGTTGCCGTAGTCAATTTTACCAATGAAGGTACTTCTCGTCAACTCTGCCAAATCCATTTCTTCTTCCTTGATGGCTTCAATTCGTTCAGGAACCTCATCGGCATATTTCCCCGTAGGGTAGGTGGTTAGGTATTTTTTATAATGATAAATCGTGTTGCGGTCTTTGGCGGCATACCAAGCGTAGTCTTGCTTAAATGCCTCGGCATCGCTTGCATATTTTGTTCCAGGATAGGTTAACAAAAACGAATCAATCGCTTCGCTAGAGTTTTGAGCAACCGCCGCTTCCCAAGCGACATCTTCTTCACTAGAACAAGCCAATACCAAGCAAAAAACCAAACAACAGCTTACAAAACGTAAAGTCATAATAAAAAAATTAATTTAATTGAATAAGGCTGCTTAGTTGGTAGCCATTTAAACGATTGTGGTAATAAAGCAAGAGATTGAGGTTTTCGCTACTGAAATTGCCTTCTTTAGTGGTAAACAATACCTTTTGGACATGGAAAATGCCCAAATTGTTCAAACCGTGGGCAATTAAACCTTCTAAGGATGCTCCCTCTACACTCTGGGACAGCTTCACCCGTCCAGTTGCTTGCAAATGTAACAATTGTTGGCGCAATCTCTCTACATTCTCCTCAAACAAGGCCTTAGGAAGCGTTCGTTCTTCGCGTGGTAAGCGCAAAATGCCGTATAAATCTAAACTGGGGTAGCGTTTTTCTAGTAGTTTGAAGGCGGTATGCGCTATTAAATGACTGCTCAATACTACATTCTCCACGTAATACCGCTTTACCAATTCTTTGGAGAGCATTTTTGTATACTGTGCATTGCGCTGCTTATCGTTTTGAACCACCCCACCCGATACAAAATAGCCCATCAAATCTACGGGATTACCGCGTTTGTCCAAGCTTTCTCCAGTTACGGTTACCGTATTGCCCAACACATCTGTCGGTGCCCCAAAGTTGACGACAATTTCTGAATTCGACGAGAAAAATTTCCAAAAGAACTTAATAAAGCTAAAGACCCCACCAAACCCTTTTTTATCAATCAAATACAGCTCTTTTCCTGTATGTTCTAAGTGAGAATTAATAAGGCTTTTGGCTTCTAGTACACAGTGGTAATTTAGTACAACAGGTACAATATATATTTTATGGCTTTCTTGACTTTGAAACAAATTACCTTGGGCATCAATTGCCGTTCCGAGCAAGCCCATTTTGAGGCGCTCTTCTAAAGCTCCTGAGCGGGAACGCGTTCCTCCAGGAAAAAAGATACTGTGGACACGGCGCTCAATCATCAACTGCGAGTAGGCTTTGAGCGTTTCTAAATAGAAACCATTTTTTTTGCGGCGATCAACGCCATACGCCCCTAAACGCGGAAAAATATACCCTAAAACGCGGTTGTACAAGTTAATTCCTGCCCCATACGTGAAGGCAGAAAGCCCAATTTGATCCGCTGCCCAACCCACCAAAATAGAATCTAAATTACTGAAGTGTGTAGGCACCAAAACAACAGTGCCTTTGGGAACCAATTCGCGAATTAAATCGACTTGCCCTACAATTTGTAAGCGATTTTGTAAGCTCTTTTTTGATTTAAAAATGCTGGTGGCATTTAAAATCGTACTAAAAAGTTTAGGAAGAAATTTCTGCGCCAACTTAAACGTCGAAATTTTAAAATTACTCATAATTTCGCGCAAATAACGCTCCGTGATACGGCGCAATAAGCGGTGGTTATACTCTTCTACACTGTCTTCTGTTTGGTCTAATGACTTGTTTAAGAGTTTTTTGCGAATGTCGTTCCAGAAATCCAGCTCATCAGGCGGATCGACTTTCCACGGCTCGTTGATGACGCGCATTCGCTCTAGATAGAGTACCTTGGCGATGGCCTCACTCATGGACTCGGGGCGCTTTTGGTTGATGAGCAGCTGGGTGGTGAATTCTGACGCGTATTTCATAAACTCCTCTTTCTCTTGGCTGAGTTTGTGAATGGGCCAGTCGGTCATCTCCTCTACGGTGGGTAGGGGGTAATTGACAGGCTCCAACGACGCGGATTCCTTTGGTTTGACCTCCGTATTCTCCATTTTTTTAGCTGTAAATTAAGTATTTTAAACGCCCGTACAAAAGCAAGGCGTGTTTTTTCAAAGATAAAGTCAATTGACTCGCTGGTTTATAGAAGACCTATGGCCTTTTAGCCCGCGCAAACTTAAGGATTTATTTTAGATTTTAGTTGACTCTATTTGACGTAAAGTGATTGTTATAGCACATCCCCTAAAGCGGAGGCCGCCGCTTCCCTAAGGATAAACAAAGTTACTGCTTGTTTTTTGTCATAAAAAAGCCTATCTTATGGGCTGTTTGTTGGCCGACCTGATCCTATATTTTGTTAGTAGGGAATAATAGGTAGAGTTTTTTAGGTTTTCAAACAAATTGCATAACTTACACGAACAAGGGACAAGTAATGCTTAGCGAGGAATGGTTGTCCCATTGAAGTAGTTATTACAACGAGGGACAAGTCAGAAACTTATCTAAGACGAGTATTAATTTACTACTTAACTTCCTTACTACCTTTATTGTTGAAGAACGGCTGAAAGAAAATAGAGTAGGCACAGAACGCGACCAACTATCTTATGACAGAAAAAGAGTTAATCGAAAGAGAAGAGCTGCTAGAAGATATTCTAGATGCTTTAGAGGACGGCGATTTCGAAGAAACCGAAGATTTAGCCGATGAGGCTATAGAGGTCTTTCCCCAAGAGGCATTCGGCTATTATTACATGGCAGAAGCCCTGTTTTTTCAGGCACAACTAGAGGATGCTGTCCACTATTATGGATTGGCCATAGAACGAGCAGGGGATAACCCTGATTACAAGGCGCGTTTGGCACTTATGCATTCCAAATTGGGAGAAGAAGAAAAAGCCAAGCAAATTTATAAAACCATCGTCGACCAGCACGACAACCACGCTGCTTCTCTAGTAGCTTTAGGGGTTTATGCTAGTAATGAGGATGATTATGAAAAGGCGTTGAATTATTTAGACCGAGCTATTGAGGCACAAGACGACTACGACGATGCCTATCGAGTACGGGCAATCATCCACAATAACTTGGGCGATTATGACGCGGCTTTACAAGACTTAGAAAAAAGTCTAGAAAAAACACCGAATGATAACCAGTTGTGGTTACAAAAAATAAAATTGCTTGACAACGCCGACAAAAAAGAAGCGACGTTTCAAGCATTTAAGGATTGGATTGCTCTAGCTCCCAAAGAAAGTAACCGCTACCACGCGCAAGCGACCTATTATGCCGAGCAAGAACACTTCCAAGAGGCAGAAACGGCTTATAGCAGTGCCATTGAGTACCAGATTTACGGTGATTATGCCGCGCTGGCTTCTATTTTAGGAAGAGCTTGGGCACGGTTACACCAACACGAATTAGAAGGGGCTTTAGAGGATTTCAATCGAGTGATTCACCTAGAGCCCAAGACAGCTGCGGCTTATGTAGGGGTGGCAGATGCCTATTATGAACAAGGAGAGTTAGATGCGGCCCTTAATTACTTAGATATTGGCTTGGATGTCGTTTTGGATGATCCTTGGGAATTGTACAATAAAAAAGGCGTATTGCTCACCAAATCCCAACAATGGGAGGCCGCAAAGGTCGCTTTTGAAGCTATTTTGGAATACGAGGAAGAGGCACAGGCCGAAGGCTACTTTAGCTTAGGTAAACTCTACCAAGCCAAGGGCGATTTGCAAGAGGCATTCAGAAATTGGCGCAAAGCCAGTGATATTTTCCATTTAGAGGCCGATAAATGCCTTGAATTGTATTGTTCGGAGTTTTTGGAGCGCGAACTGCGGGAAAAGGAAATTGCCTTGCTAGGCGATATGCAAGAAAAATTTCAGGAAAACCGACAATCGGCTATTCTCAAACAACTCTTTGGGAAGTATTGGACGGTAGATTGGCGGGCGACGTTGGCCAACAACAAAATGTTGAAAGACATGCCTGCGGAATTTGAAAAGCCTTTCAAGGCAACCCTCAACCGTTTGTGCTTGACACTGACACCCGAGGGGTTGATTTTGGTTAATCCTGGCAACGACAGTGTGCGTATTGTCTACGCCATTGAGCAAGAAAATAGCGAGCAAATCACCATTGAAGGTGTTCCCTTGAACGGGATGCAAAAGAAGTCATTTACCCTGTTACCAAAAGGCACACAATTGGTGATGCGCGGGTTTGGCGAAGAAGATGCCGATATTGACCTTTATTTAAAAGTGACAGCGACGGGCGACTTATCTAGTGCTGTCAAACAGGCACTTCGCCAGTCAGAAGTAGCAGGGGATTTATCGTATCTAGGCGCAGGTTTTAAATTGCCTTAATTGTCGAAACAATACCGTATTATACGTTCTAATAAGAAACCGTATAGAAGTTGTCTTTAAGTAAACCTTGAAGGCAACTTCTTGTTTTAGCAATAGTATTACACACTATCCATCCCTCCAAGTACTTAAAACTTGTAGAAAAACACACTTTGTTAGCTTATGGCATCAGTAAAAGACGTAAAAATTGAAGAGACCTGGAAAGAAGCGTTGGCGGAAGAATTTGGAAAACCCTATTTTGCCGCCATTAAAGATTTCCTCCGAACGGCTCATGGCGAAGGAAAAACCATCTATCCACCCGCTAAACTTATTTTTCATGCGTTCGACCGCGTTCCATTGCCCAACGTAAAAGTAGTTATCTTAGGGCAAGACCCTTACCACGGTCCTGGCCAGGCGCACGGCTTGTCTTTCTCCGTGCCTAAAGTCGCCAAAACGCCCCCCTCTTTGCGTACGATTTACAAAGAACTATTGGAGGATGTAGAGGACTTTGAAAAGCCCAACCACGGGAACTTAGAAAAATGGGCCGATCAAGGTGTTTTCTTGCTCAACGCTTTCTTGACCGTAGAACATAAAAAAGCAGGGTCGCATCAAAAAATAGGCTGGGGTAATTTTACCGATGCCGTCATTCAAAAAATATCCGACGAGCGTAAAGGCGTAGTGTTTATGTTGTGGGGGGCTTTTGCGAAGAAAAAAGCCAGTTTGATTGACGGAAGCAAACACCTTATTTTGGAGGCCGCGCATCCCTCTCCACTTGCCCGAGATGCTTTTTTGGGCAGCAAGCATTTTTCACAAGCCAATACTTATTTACAAGAGCAAGGCAAAGAGCCTATTGATTGGACGTTGGATCAAGTGTAAAATAAAAAAATAGTACGAGGCATCTTTCCTTTGGGAAGGTGCCTTTTTTATTGGAATTGCTTGCGCTACTTAGGGTAAGTTTTTAACGCTATTTTGAAAATAGTAGGCTGTTTATTGTAATAATTCCAAGAATAGCGTATTTTTGCAGGCGCTAAAGGGCAACCGCTCTCTAGCATTATTGTAAACCATCGTTAGTAAATTTTTTAATCGTAATGAGACAATACGAAACAACGTTCATCATCAATCCCACACTGTCAGGTGATGAAATTAAGCAGACAGCTCAGATGTACTCCGACTTCTTGAAAGAAGAAGGCGCAGAAATTATACATTTAGAGAACATGGGTGTACAACAAATGGCCTATCCAATCCAGAAGCGTTCTTCTGGTGCTTACTTCTTTTTGGAGTACAAATCTCCTAGTGGAGAGGTCATCAACAAAATGGAATTGGCTTTCCGTCGTGACGACAATGTGTTGCGTTACTTGACTATCAAGGTAGACAAGCACCGCGCTCAGTACAACATCGACAAGCGTGCTGGTCGTTTTGACAAGAAGCTAGAAGGAGAAAATCCTGGCGCTAAGAACATGGAAATCGCTGAAAAAGCTAAAGAATAAACCCTTTAGATTTATTGTAATTTATTTTGAAAATGACGACCAACACCTTTCTCGATTATTCGAGCACAAACAGGGGTTGGCCTCCTATAAAAGCTGTATAAGATGGCAACTAGAGAAGACATAAAATTTTTGAGCAATCCTAAAATCGGTCAGAAACGCAAAAAATATTGCCGTTTCCGTCGTTACGGAATCAAGTCAATTGATTATAGAGATGTTGACTTTTTGATGAACTTTATCAACGAACAAGGTAAGATTTTGCCTCGTCGTATTACTGGTAACTCATTGAAATACCAAAGAAAAGTGGCTACGGCTGTTAAGCGTGCGCGCCACTTGAGTTTGCTACCCTATGTAGTCGACAACTTGAAATAAGCCCTGCCTTTTTAGGCGTCTGGCTTCTCATTAAACTTTATAATCAGACAATCTATCATGGAAATTATATTATTAAAAGACGTAGAGCACATAGGCTTGGCCAAAGCTTTGGTTTCTGTAAAAGCTGGTTACGCACGTAACTTCTTGATCCCAAATGGCTTGGCTATCGTGGCCAACAAAGCCAACAAAAATAGCTTAATGCAAGAAATCATGCAGCAAGAAGAACGCGCTGCTAAAATCTTGGAAGATGCTAAAGAATTGGCAGCCGATTTGGCTACCAAAACACTGGATATTGCTGTAAAAGCAGGTACGAGTGGTAAAATCTTTGGTTCGGTTTCTAACGTTCAGTTGGTGAATGCCATCAAAGACCAATTTGGTCTGGAAATCGACAAGAAGAAAATCAAACTTCCTGAAGACGTGAAAATGTTGGGTATTTACACCGCGATATTGAACTTGCACAAAGAAGTACAAGCTCCCTTGAAATTTAAAGTAGATGACGACCGTGGCGAAGATACGCCTACTGTTGCTCCTACCAACGAAGAGACTGCCGAGTAATTGGTTCTATTCTCGTATAGTAAGCGCCCTTCCGATTGTTCGGAAGGGCGCTTTTTTATTTTACTAGTAGTTTATCCTATTTTAGGCTGTTGAGTTCTTGGATGAGGTGGTGAACTTTAGTGCAGGGGTTGTGGGTAGCGTATCTTTTATCTACATGCAATGCTTCTAATTTTTGGGCGTATTTAATAGCTCTTTCTTGATCTCCGCATTCTTTTAATAAATCATACATTCCTACATGGTTCTTTTTGTATTTGAACTCCTTCTTGCCAGCTTTACGAATGGCAACTTCTAATTTATTTTTGTATTGATTTCGTGATACACCTGTATTTACATAGTTGAAGTGGAGCAAGTACCATAACTCGAAGGCTTCATTTGTCCACGCACAATTAATTTTAGGTGTTGAATTCCCTCCTTTATTTATCGCATTATCAAAATTGTCTAGAGGGAAACTATCTTTATCAAATACTGCCCAAGTACTGTCTATAGTTCTAAGATATTGTTTTTGATACCGCTGGCGGAGCTTCTCCGTTTCTTCAATCATAGATAATGTATTCTTGCCTGTTCCATCAACGTCGATATTAACGAGTCCTAGGACTCCAGGTGGTAGATCCTTTTTGAGCGACTCAAAATAGTTAGGTTCAGTTTTCTCCCCTTCACAAACAATAAGATAGAATATTCTCTTTTTTCTGTTTCCTCTTTTCCGACCTTGCTGTGCCTGACCAAATTTTTCAAGACGAGAATCTTCAATTCTCTTGGCTTTAGACATGATGTATCAATTTTTCGAGGTTATTGATAAAAGGAATGGCACCATATCTACCAGCAATATAATCCCTTTCAAAAGAACGGTCCTTTCTTACTTTTTTATCTGACTCTTCTTCTCTGTACTCAATAAGGGAATACAAATCACTAGCTCCATAGTGGTCTTTTTCTACAAAGTAAATTTGATCTCTTCTAAATTGACCATAGTGGAGCAAATTAGTGTCGTGGGTGGCAAAAACTAACTGCGCATTTCTTAAATTATATTCCTCAGAATTGAATAAATTAGTAATGGCAGTTGTTAGTAAAGGATGTAGTTTAGCATCCAACTCATCAATGACTAAAATACCACCACTTGCTAAGGTAGCGAAAATTGGACCCGATAGATCTACCAATTTATTAGTGCCAGATGATTCTCGTTCTCTCAGATCAAAATTCTTAGTTCCTACCTGTTGCCCTGCTGCGTCGTACATTTTGTGGATTGTATTAATACGCGCTATTTGCTTTCCATCTAAGTCTTTTACAATTTCCTCTATCAATTCCTTAGGAAAGTCTTTGTTGAATGCAGCAGCACTTACTTTTTCTTTTCTAAATTCTAATTGATCAAATCCTAAATCTAGGGCTCTGAAAAAGTTCAATAACTGCTCTCTGGAGTCTTTTTCATCTAATAAAGAAAAAGTAACGGGACTGTAATCTTCATGGTCTACACCAGAAATAGTATTCCAGTTTTTAAACCACTCCATAAGTTGGTTAGCTATATCTCCATTGAACTGATCTACTACCGATAGAAATAGAGCGTTATCTCTCGTTTTGCTCTCTAAACCCATCCCTTCTGTATATTCAGGCGCTACTCCAATTCCTTCGTTATCTCTGATAAATAAGGGGATTTCTTCTTTGCGTACTTTTGTGAATAACCACTCCTTGTGGATGGTGTCTAAGGTCATTTCAAATCCATATCGGTACCAAGTCTTATTGATTAGAAAGATAGCTTCAAAATGAGAAGGTTCTTTTTCTGTACTAGTATTTAACAAGAAGGGGACAATGTCAAATTTATAAGTGGAAGATTTTTCGGCTGAAGTCATCACGATTCTTCGCATTTTTGACATAGCCTTGATTAGATTAGACTTACCACTAGAATTAGCGCCATAGATTACGGCACTTTTTAACAGTTTACAATCGTCTTGGCAGAAAGTAGAGTCTTTGTATTCGGTAATGTTAGTAGCTTCTAAAGATAACGTTTTCCGTTCTTTAAAAGATAAGAAATTCTCTATAGTAAATTTGATAAGCATCTTTCTATGTTTTTGTACCCTTGCGATAATGTCTGTTAATTAAAGATAACACAAAAGTGAGAAATTTTCTCACAAAATCAATTTTAAAATAGAATAGACATTCTTGGCAATGCCGATTAATAGAGGCTAACTATTAAGGAACAACAAGCCTATTTCACTAAGAACCACATGAACGGACAAAATAATTTCCCACCAAAGCAACTTACCTAAGCTGATAGTACTACCTTTATGGACAGATCAACCGTTCAAAATAGCTCCTTTACACCTATATTCTTATATTTGTCGGGAGGACGAAAGAACAAAACGCAGTCGGTAACTGTCCTTACAACAAGAAAAGGACGCCAATACGCGTTTGAAAAGAACAACCAATACGAAACATGAACCAACTACGATTGAGCCTAGTGCTATGGCTGCTGCTGTGGGGCAGTAGTCAAGGGCTGTTGCAAGCACAAGAATCGGCGATCTATAGAGATGCCCAACACCATTATAAACGCGGTATGCGCTTCTATAAGCAGGCTCTGTATGGACAGGCTTTGGCTGAATTTGAACAGTTGCTTGCCGAGCCGCGTAGCTTTGACGACAAGGAAGAACAGCTGTATAAACAGCGATCAGAGCTGTATGCAGGGCTGTCGGCCTTGTACCTCAAACAACCTGATGCCGAAAAACGCTTGTTGTATTTCATCGAAGCGGAAGCACCAAGTAGTATTGCCACTCGTGCCCAGTTGGCGCTAGGAAATTATTACTACACAGAACGCGATTACAACCAAGCCATCAAATACTTGAGCCAAGTCTCCACCTTGGAATTGAGCAATGAGGAAATTATTGAGCAGAAATTCAAGTTGGGCTACGCATACTTTGTCAAGAAAAAATTTGATAAGGCCAAGACTTTGTTTCAGCAAATTCGCAACAGCAAAACGCAGTATTATTATCCTGCCAATTATTATTACGGGATTACAGAGTTTTTTGATGGGAATTACGACCAAGCTTTAGAGGGGTTCAACAATGCGAAACAATCGAGCCGTTATAAAGACATTGTACCTGTTTACATCATCCAAATTTACTTTGCGAATCAACAATACGCGGAGGTCATTAAGGAAGGTGGTTCTTTAGTGAACAACGATAAAATCAGAGAACGTGAGCAGGTCGCGCAACTGGTTGGGCAATCTTACTTCGAGTTGGGGCAATACCGCCGTGCATTACCCTTGTTGAATGAGTATGTCACGAGTACGCCACAGGTGAGCAAAGAGGCCTTGTACCAATTGGGCTACACCCAATACAAAGTAGGGCAGTACCCTGAGTCGATTGAGAATTTCAAGCAATTGAATACCCTCAATGATAACCTCGGACAAAATGCCTTGTACTACATGGCTGATGCGCAACTCAAAACCAACGCTAAATCTGCCGCTCGTCAGGGTTTTCAGCGCGCTAGTCAAATGACCTTCAATCCTGTTTTGCAGGAAGATGCGTTGATTAACTACGCTAAATTATCGTACGAATTGGGCTTTGACAACGATGCGATTACAGCGTTACAAAAAATCGACCGCAGCAGCGATTACAGCAACGAAGCGCAGAATTTGATGGCAATGGTCTTTCTCAACACCCGTGATTACGACAAGGCATTAGAAACCTTGCGGAAAATGACGAAGCCCAATAAAACGGAAAAACTCCAAGAGACGCACCAGAAGG
This sequence comes from uncultured Saprospiraceae bacterium, assembly GCA_963837355.1. Taxonomy (GTDB): domain Bacteria; phylum Bacteroidota; class Bacteroidia; order Chitinophagales; family Saprospiraceae; genus Aureispira. The sequence goes on from CAWIMY010000007.1 coordinate 1,435,234, forward strand.
TCGCTTATTTTAGAGGGGTGCAATTGTACAACAATCGCAAATACGACGAGGCGCTAAAACTCTTTGACGAGTCGATCAAGGAAGGTATTAATACAGAAACCAAAGCCCTTGCGCGCTTTTGGAGAGCAGAGACGTTTTATAAGAAAAATCTGTACGACCAGAGTATCAACGAATACACGATGTATTTGACACTGGCAGAAACGCTTTCGCAATTGCCTGATAATTCTTCTCTTGGGGTGGCTTATTATGGATTGGGCTATTCTTACATCAAGAAAGACGACTATGGCAATGCCAACCGACAGTTTTCTAGTGCGATCGCTATTTTAGAAGAAAATCTAAGTCGTTACAACGATAAATATGTGACTAATTTTGTTTACCCTGATGCTTTGTTGCGTTTGGGAGATTGTCGCTTGTATCTACGCGATTACGAATCGGCCAAACGGCCTTACAACACGGTGGTGACTAGAAATTATCCCAATAAGGACTATGCCATGTACCAGTTGAGTTTGATTTATAACCTTCAGGATGATTACGCCTCGCAATTGGCCTTGTTGGACAAGTTGATTAATGAGAATCCGAGCTCGCGCTACGCTGATGATGCGTATTATGCCAAAGGAAATACCTTGTTTATTATGAATCGCCGTGATTTGGCGACAGCATCTTACGAAGAATTATTGCAAAAATATCCCAACAGCGAGCTGAATAACCGCGCGTTGCTCAAATTGGGGTTGATTGCGTATTCGTTGGGCAGAAACGAAGAAGCACTTAATTATTACAAAGGCGTTTTTAGAACGAACCCACAGAGTGACGAGGCCAAAGATGCCTTAGCGGCTATCAAAGAAATTTATATAGAAGATGGCAATCCCGATGGCTATTTTAACTTTGTCAATACCGTACAGGGATATAATGTAAGCGATTTGGAGCGGGATTCCTTACTTTTTATAGCGGCACAGATTCAGTATGACAACGCCGATTGGGAACGGGCAGTAGCGTCTTATACCAGCTACTTAGATCGTTATCCCAATGGAATGAACATGGTTAAGGCTCGTTTTAACCGCGCGGAGGCACTGTTTGATCTTAAACGCTATCCTGCTGCTTTGCAAGATTATGTCTTTTTGTCTAATATGGGCAATTCGGCTTACGCTGAAACGGCCAACCACCGCGCAGCCAACATTACTTACTACAGCATCCAAGATTTCAAGCAAGCACAGTTGTATTATAGTCGCTTAGAGCAAACGGCGACGACAGAAGAGCGCTTATTTGAAGCCCAACAATATGGAATGCGCAGTAGTTTTTATGCGAATGATTTCCAAACGTTACCAGTGGTTGCCGAGCGTTTAATCAATAATCCGCGTGCGACCACTCCTGACCGTGCGGAGGCTTATTATTACCGTGGAAAAGCCTTTATTGCCCAGCGGCAATACGATCAAGCGTTGACTGCTTTTGAGAAAAATATTTCTCTGTCTGGTGACGATGCGTTCTCCGCAGAAGCTCGTTACTGGCGGGCTTACATTGCCTATCAAAAACGCAATTTGAAAAAAGCGGAAGACTTGGCTTTTGAGAACAACAAGGCGCTTTCAGGACATCCCTATTGGTTGGTTAAAAGTTTTATTTTGCTTTCGGACATTTATGCCGAGCAAGGAAACTTGTTCCAAGCCAAAGCCACTTTGCAGTCGATTGTAGACAATTACAAAGGCGACCAAGCGCTGCTAGACGAGGCCAATCGCAAATTGCGTTTAGTCAAAGAAGCAGAGCAAAACAAAAGCAAGTTGAAGCAAGCCAATCCCAATGGGGAATTGGAGATGATCGAAGAGAATTAAAAACGGGTTTAATTTGGGTGTATTACGGTGTCAAACCAGTAGGGGAGACGGCCCGATTTAGAGCAATAAAAAAAACGTTTGTTAACGGTAGAAGAACGCGGCAGGATTGCCCTGTATCACTATCCCAAACAAGCTTTACATAAAAAACAAAGAGCCATGTACAAAGGCCTAAAAGTAGTCCTCACAACAGCGGCGTGTTTGATACTGGGTAGTTCCCTACAAGCACAGCTGGACGACAACCAGACCGAATTTTTAAAGCCCTTTCGGGCAAAGCTGGCACAGAGCCAGAAATTTGAAGCGCAGCCCTTGCTGCCACAATTGGATACGAATTCTAATAAGAACCTGAGCTACGTGGTGCCAACGCACTTGCTAGGCTTGCCGTATCCTGCCCCCATCATTCGCCCGTTGGCGATGCCGCGCGGAAAGGCCAATGAGGTGTATAATTTTTACGCGAAAGCGGGCTTTGGTTATCCTTTATCGCCGTTGGTAGAACTCTCGTACTTCAACGATGATATAGAGCGCTTAAAGTATGGCGCACAGGTGCGGCACCATTCTGTCTTGCGCGGCTACTTGCCCAATCAAACGTTTACCCAAACAGGCGTGGACGTGCAAGCGGACTATTTTACGGAAAAAGGGTTAGGTATTGGCGGTGCTTTGGAATTTGATTTTAATACCAATCGTTTTTATGGCTTTGATCCTTTGGTGGAGACTTATGCCATCACTGACGACAGTATGCGCCAGCGCTTTTTGAACATTGGCGGAAACGTGCATTTGTTTAATGGAAAAATCACCAAAGGAGATGTCAATTACCGCGCAGATTTAGACATTTACCGCTACAGCGATGCTTTTAAGAGTCGAGAATTGAGCATTCAGCCCAATTTGCTAGTAGAAAAATGGCTGGGCAAAGGCCAACAGCGCCATGTCTTGCGCGCTAATACAGGAGTGAGTTACCTCAGTTTTACAGACATTCCTGTCAAGGTGCTAGATTCTACCCGAACGGCGACTAAGAATTTATTTCTCTTCTATTTTAACCCTACGTTTACCGCCAATGCAGGGGCCTTCAAGGCACGGTTAGGGAGCCAATTTGGGTGTCAATGAGGGAACTTTCTTTATTCATCCTGATGTGGAGTTTTCTTACGCGATTGCTTCAGGGGCATTTACGCCTTATATTGGTGCCGTAGGGCAGGTTCGTCAGAACTCGTTTCGCTCATTGACGCGCTATAACCGCTTTTTGGTTTCTAATCCCGAATTGCGCCACACCAATTATTTGGAATTATTTGGTGGCTTAAAGGGATCAATCAAAAAAATCAACTACGATGTACGTGGGGGCTACGCCATCACACAAAACCTACCGTACTTTGTCAACGATACAGGCGCTTTGACGCAGTTTTCGCGCTTTCGCCCTGTCTATGATACGGCAGGAATTATTTTCTTTAGAGGCACCTTAGATTTTCGCTTGCTAAAGGATTTTGTAGTAGGCGGAACTGCTGGTTTCCGTGCGTTCAATACGACCAACTTCGAAAAAGCCTTTCACTTGCCTACTTTTGAGAGTAATTTCTTTTTGGAATACACCATCAATTTCAAGGGCAATACAGAGAAGCCGAAGAAAGGGAAGACCAAAACGACTAGTAATTACCTGACCTTGCGAGGAGAAATTTATATCAATTCAGGCATTCCTTATTTGGATGAAAACCAAGAGGTGCAGCGTCTACAGGGTTTGTATGACCTCAATATTGGCTTGCGTTATCAAGTTTCGGAGCACGTCGCTTTGTTTGCGGATGTAAACAACCTGCTACACAACCGCAACCAACGTTGGTACCAATACCCACAACTTGGATTTAATGGAATGGTGGGCTTAGAAGTCCGTTTTTAGCATTACTTAGGGCAGTAGGAACAAGCGGTCTGTTGACTAAGTGGCGCCTACTGCTCTAAGTAATTTTTGTTTTTTTTAATGCCTACCCAACCTTGGGTGGGTTTTTGTGCATTTATAAGCGAGAAGTCTTGTTAGAAGGACTTGGAACATCAGACAACTTAATTATACACGAACGATACAGCATGAAAAAGAGCATTTTGCTAGCCACGGTGGCTATTAGTTTAGTCCTTGGAGCTTGTTTTAAAGAGGATACCCCTAGTGAGCCTGCTTATGTGCGGGTAGAGAATATTCAACTGGTTGTAGATCCTAGCAATGGGGCAGGGACGTCGAACATTACCGATGCTTGGATTAGTGTGGATGGGCAGTCGTTGGGTGCTTCTACACTTCCCGTGATGCTTCCTGTTATTTTAGACGAAAATTTCACGACCAATAGTATTCGTATTAGTGCGGGGATTAAAAACAATGGGATTACCAACAGCCGTGCTATTTATCCTATGTATGAGCCTTATGTGGTAACCACCGATTTGGAACCAGGAGAAATTTTTATCGTCAATCCTATTTTTACTTATGATCCACAGGCTGTTGTTCGAATTGTTGAGGATTTTGAAACCCCTGCTCAACCTGTCTTGACAGATGATTTGGATGGCAATCCGAATACAGAAGTGGTGACGGAGACAGTCGATGTGCGTAGTGGTAATTATTCTGGACGCATTATGTTGGATTCTAACGATTTAGAATGTACGGTTGCGAGCTCGGTTCGATATGCCAACCTAATTGGGATAGGATCTACCCCTGTTTATTTAGAAATGGATTATAAAACCAATGTGCCGATACAAGTTGGGCTGCGGGCGCATTATTCTTCGGGAAACAGTGAAGCCATTTATAAAGGTGGTGTGAATGATTCTAAAGGAGTGTGGCGAAAGATTTATTTTGAATTCACAGCAGAGGTTTTTGGGACAAATGCTGCGGAGTATTCCGTTCTATTTCGTGCGATCAGTCCCTTGGGCACGGAGAATCCAGAAATTTTAATCGACAACATTAAGTTGGTGCATTTCTAAACCCAACGCTTCTAATTTATACCATAACAACAAGACTTTACGACACACTATGCGACTAGCCATTATCGGCGTGGGCAACCTTGGGTTGTCCATTGCCAAAGGATTTTTACAAAGCTCTTTGAACGACCGCTCTTTTGGGCAAACACTTTATTTGACAAAGCGAACCACTACTGACGTGGAGCATTTGGCGGTAGCAGGAAAAATTATGGTCACTTCGGATAACCGCGCAGCGGTCTCGGCTTCCAAAGTTTTGATTTTTGCAGTACAACCCGCGCAATTGGCGGCCATCTTAGAGGAGATCAAAGACTTGTTGACGGTGCAGCACACCTTGATTTCTACGGTAACGGGCTTTAGTTTGGCGCAGATGGAAGCGATCGTGGGCAAGGAGCAATACTTAGTTCGAAGTATGCCGAATACGGCTATTTCTGTGGGCGCATCAATGACTTGTCTTTGTAGCAACGAGGCAGGAAAAGAACGGGTGGGTATTGCCAACGCTATTTTTAAGGAGTTGGGGCACTGTTTAGAAATTCCGGAGCGGCAAATGCAGGCGGCGACTGTTATTTGTGCGAGTGGTATTGCTTTTTGGATGCGCTTGATGCGGGCTACTACACAGGGCGCGATTCAACTCGGTTTTGATGCCAAGGAGGCACAGGAATTGGCGATGTATACCTGCAATGGAGCCGCACAATTGCTGATTGCTTCGGGCAAACACCCTGAAGAGGAAATTGATCGGGTGACCACCCCTATGGGTTGCACCATTCAGGGCTTGAATGAAATGGAAATTCAGGGGTTGAGTTCGTCGCTTATTCAGGGTATTGTGGCTTCTTACAATAAAATTAACGCCATCAAATCCGATTCCCTTGTAAAGTAGTTTACAAAAGCTTAACTTATAGGAACTTAATTTCTGTCAACCATGCTTTTATTCTCCTAATAACCTCCAAATTATGAACCTCCACCGCTCTATTTTACTCCTCTGTTGTTGCTTGATGATGCTCAACACCGTTAAAGCACAAGACGTAGATTTGTTATACATCTCTCCCGCACGGCCCTTACCAACTGATACTATTCTGTTAGTTTATCGCGCGCACTTCGCTTCTACCCCTAGCCGGGAAGTAGCCCATAGCGCTTACGTCCACAGGAAATGTACTGACGATGAAAGCTTGTCGAAATGCGACGACAGGCGCAGCGTATGTGATCTTGCGCGATACCGTTAAGATACCCCCGCAGCCTCTAGGGATTTACAAGCTCTATTTTGAATCTTATTTTGGGATGATTGTACCCAATTATCCACCCAACGATTGTTATGTTCCTGCGAATGGCTACAGCGATTTAGATTCGCTGACGTTTACAGTGGACACCATTAGTAGCCAAGTAACCCCTGTGTTAGCGGATCATACGGTTTTTCCTAATCCGTCTAGTGGGGGGCAGTTGCTACATGTACAGTCAACGATGCCAATAGATTATGTATCGTGTTATAACAGTACAGGAATGCTCATCTATGAGCAACAGTACAAGCAAGAATACGAAGCCAGGGTTCCACTCCAACACTATCCCGCAGGAATCTATCAAGTTGTAGTACAATCAGGCAATGACCGCCGTACGCATACGGTATTGCGCTATTGAGTTGTCTCCTCAACAAAAAGCGCCCAAGAAAAAACAAGGTCGTTGTTGCAAAGACGCGCTAACTAATCACTAGACTTCATTACGAATAGCCTTGCAGCGAAAAAAGGATTTTTTTACTTAGCTGCGCTGCTACTTCGTGGTCGTGAGGCCTGCGGCGTTTGCCTTGATTACTTTGTGAACTCGCAAGCTCGGTTGATGAAAAAATAGCTGCGCTGAGCCTGCGGGTTCTCTCTTTTTATCTCTATACAACCCTATTCGTAATAACCTCTAATAGGCGCCCAAAAAATTTCTTTCTAAAAACGACTAAAAGTATGCTATTTTATAAAAAAATAAAATTCTACTTGTGGTAGATAACTGTTAGGACAAGAATCGAGAACTTGCTGATTCGAGATAAATTTTGCTACCTTTGCGGAACCTTATCGTCTAGAAGAACTACTGCTTATTATGAAATTTTGGCGACTGCCTAAAGGTGTTATCTATTACGCCTTGGCCGACTATCTAGCGGCTTTACTATCGTGGGTGTTGTTTGTTTTGGTGCGCCGAATGACCATCGAGGGCCGCCCCTTTGATGAGCGGCTGTTTCAGGATGCCAACTTTCAGTACAGTTTGTTGGTGGTGCCCGTGGTTTGGATGCTGGTTTATGTTGTCTTAGATAGTTATCACCACGTTTACCGCCTATCGCGCCTCACCGAATTTTCGCGAACACTACTGGCTACTTTTTTGGGGAGTTTGCTATTGTTTTTTACTATTTTGCTAGACGATTTAGTCAATTATTTGGGCGGTTATCAAGGCTATTACCGCGCATTGGCGAGCTTGATGGGGATTCACTTACTTTGTGCGGCTTCTGTACGCATGGCCTTCTTGACCATAGCCAACCGCCGTATTCGTTCGGGGCGCTACGCCTTCAATACGTTAGTGATTGGCCAACACTCCAAAAGTTTAGAAGTCTATCAAGACATTAATACCCGTGCAGAAAAGTTGGGGTACAATGTGGTGGGTTACCTTACTACACCCAACAAAAAAGCGGCTCCCTTGGAGGGAACGGTTGCCACATTTGGGAAAACTAAAAGATTTGCGTCAAGCGTTAGAGGAGCATGATATTGAAGAGGTCATCTTGGCCTTAGAGCCCTATGAAGAGCGCGCCTTTAATCGCCTAATTACCGTTTTGGAACAACACACCCCTCGAACCTTAATACGCGCTATTCCAGAAATGCGCTCCTTACTGTTGGGGCAGGTGAACATTCCTCAGGTTCGTGGGGCAGGGCTATTAGAAATAAAAACCCATCTCATTCCCATTTGGCTACGCATTACCAAACGTACGATGGATATTGTTACTTCTGTGCTGGTTTTACTGTTGTTGAGTCCTTTGTATGTTTTTGTGGCGCTCAAAGTACGGCTTTCTTCGGAGGGATCTATATTTTATAAACAAGAGCGTATTGGCCGCCACGGTCGTCCTTTTCTGATTTATAAATTTCGCTCTATGTACTTGGATGCCGAGAAAGGAGGGCCGCAATTATCTTCGGATACCGATGACCGCTGCACCCCTTGGGGGCGCATTATGCGCAAGTATCGGCTGGATGAAATTCCGCAGTTTTGGAATGTACTCAAAGGCGACATGTCATTGGTTGGGCCTCGCCCAGAGCGCCAGTTTTATATTGACCAAATTGCCGAGCGCGACCCGCGCGTCCACATGTTGCACCAAGTGCGCCCTGGTATTACTTCTTGGGGGCAAGTGCAATACGGTTACGCTTCTAATGTAGAGGAAATGGTTGATCGCTTGCAATTAGACCTTATTTATATTGAAAATCTGACCCTAGGTCTCGATATTAAAATTATCATTCACACTATTTTTGTAATTATAAAAGGGAGCGGGATGTAATAACACTTCGCCAAACAGCGCTTGTTGACTCCTTTTAAGTTTGTATTAATTAAAGCATTATGAGTAACGCATTAGGAAGACATATTTTGGTGGAATTTTTTGGCTGCTCTGCCAATACCCTCAACGATGTCATTAAGATAGAAGAATCAATGGTGGGTGCGGCAAAAGCTGCGGAAGCTACGGTTATCAATTCTACCTTTCACCACTTTTCTCCTTATGGTGTATCGGGAGTGGTGGTGATTCAAGAGAGCCATTTGGCCATTCACGCTTGGCCTGAATACCAATATGCCGCCGTTGACATTTTTACCTGTGGTGAGGAGGTCGATCCTTGGATTGCCTATGATTACCTAAAAACAGCCTTTGAAGCAACGCATGGCTCTTCTATGGAAATCAATCGCGGTCAAAAACAATTGCTAAAGCGCATCAATGTTGACCACTTGGCATTGGATCGCGAAGCGATGGAAGAAGAACTAAATCCGCAATACAAACGTGATGTTTGGTTTACGGATAAGGATGAAAATATCGCGCTTTCGCTACGCCATACAGGCAACTTGTTATACAGTGTCGATTCGCCTTATCAACGCGTCCGCGTCTTAGAAAGCTATGCCTACGGCAAAACCTTGGTCATTGACAACATGGTTATGGCAACAGAAAAAGATGAGTTTGTTTACCACGAGATGATTGCCCACGTACCAACCTTTATTCATGGAGCGCCTAAGCGAGTACTGGTGATTGGTGGTGGAGACGGTGGGACGATTCGCGAGTTGTTTAAGCACGACTGTGTAGAACACATTACTATGGTGGAAATTGACGAAAAGGTCGTTGAAGCTTCGAAACTACACTTGCCCCAGCTTTCTTGCGAATTTGACAATCCCAAACTAGATTTGCGAATTCAGGATGGCATTGCTTTTATAAAGGAGTGCGAGGCGGAAACCTATGACATGATTATCATTGATGGCAGCGATCCCGAAGGCCCTGCGGAAGGCTTGTTCAGTGCTTCTTTTTACAAAGAGGTATACCGCGCCCTCAAACCCAACGGGGTTTTGAATCTGCAAAGTGAAGGGCCTTTATTCAATACAGATGCCTTTTTGCAATTGAATAGCTGCTTGAAGGATATTTTTGGAACGTCTTCTGTCGCTTGTTACTTGGCGTATATCTCTACGTATCCAACAGGAATGTGGAGTTTTACAACGGCCGTAAAAGGCCAAGAATTGAAGCCCTTGCAATTTGACTTAGCAGAAGCGGCTATTTTCTCTGAAAAACACCAATTGCAGTATTATACGCCTGAAATACATTACGCGGCTTTTGCTCTGCCACCTTTTGTACGGAATTTGTTAAAGCAATAACGCGTTACGGAAGTATTCGTAGAAAGGTCTTGTTTTTTTGATAATAAAATCATAAATTCATTGCATTCTTTCCTTACTTAATAGTAGGAGGGAATGCATTTTTATTTTAGAACCTCCTATAATACCTCCCAATATGAAAGCTACAAAACGCTTAGAAGAAATGCGGCAAATGATTTCTCAATACATGAATTTGTACAGCCGTATTGAGCCTACCGAAGAAAGTCAAGCAATTGCCCAAACATTGAATAATTTAGACGATGCTCTTGTACAAGCCAGCGGAGAAACGCCTAATAAGGCAAGAACTAGTCTCCAAAAATCAGTAGGAAAAGGTGGAAAAAATCAGCGAGAAGATGTTCGTTTAGTGCAGCAATTACTTAATAATGCAGGATATCAACTTACCTTAGATGGATGGATTGGAAAGCAAACTATTAGTGCGATTCAACAATTTCAGAAAAGTATTTTTAACGGCTGGGCGGACGGACTCATAGATCCGGGTGGAAAGACTTGGGAGCAATTGAACGCTTCCCAAAAAGATACCGATGATACTTCTACCAATCCCTCTAATCCTTCTACCCCCACAGGTGGGTTGTCCGCTGCTGTAGGGAAGGGGGTGGCAGGGGGCAACCGCCCTTCGGATGTATTGCTGGTACAACAACTATTGAATAAAGTCAAGGGTGGTTTAAGTGAAGATGGGCAATTTGGCAACAATACTAGTCAGGCGATTCACCGTTATCAACGCAGTATTTTTAAGGGCTGGTCGGATGGTAAAATTGATCCCGATGGGAATACTTGGAAAGCCTTGAAGGCGGGGAAGGGTAGCGCAGCAGTAGTGGCTTCGTCGGGTAATACAGGGACAGGTGGTAACCAAGTCTTTCGCTTAGGCGGACAGCAGATTGCTAGTATTCCGAGCGGGGCTCAGGGCAGTTTACCCTTGGTAGTCTTATTTGGTGGCGCTAGCTATGCGACTCCTGAATGGATGCTTCAGCAGATACCGAGCAATTATTTTGCGCGTGCCTTGGTCTACATTGTTCCACAGCGCACGGGATTCAATGCCGCTAAGGCGGCTTATAGTCTTTTTTTGCCGGAAAAGGCGTACAGGTTAGTTCCGTGAGCATTTGTGGCTTTTCGGGCGGCGGGCAAGACATCCAGTTTGCCAGTGGTACTTTTAAGGCCAAAGGGCTAATTGATCCTTACACAGTACCTGATTGGGTACGCCGCAATCTAGGAAGTAATGTTATTATGGAATACAACCCCAATAACTGGGGCGGCCCATATATAAGTACGCGCAATGCTCTGCCAACCTTGGCACAAAATGTCCGTAAGAATGGTGGCACGGCCAACCAAGTTAATGTAAGCCATAAAGGGTTCCCTGCTTATTTCTTGAAAAAATATGCTACTAAGCTATTCTAACCATACCTGTATAGAAGAAGAAAAAAAGGGCATAACCGCAATTCGGTCATGCCCTAACTTATTTATTGTTGCAGGAGATTTTTTAGAAAAATCTATTTGCCGTTTTTCTTGCGGCGCTGCATTTCTTCTTGCTCTTTGAGCAATTCTTGATATTTGGACATAAAGCCCTCTTTTTTCGGTTTATTTTTGTTGTCTACTTTGTTTTGTAACAACTGTGCGCGCAGTTTATCCTTGTTAATCAACACATTCTTGACCAAGAAGGTCTGCATAATGTTGAGCAAGTTACTAAACAACATATAAGCGGTTAGACCAGCGGCCCAACTGTTGAGCGCGAAGAAGAACAAAACAGGAAAAGCAAACTGCATGTATTTCATCATCTTCATATTAGCGCCACCGCCCGCTGCAGCAGACATATCCATTTGCTTGCTGTTGTACCACAAAAAGGCAAACATAGACAGCATCCAAAGCAAGGTGAACAAACTCACGTGGTCGCCGTAGATGTCGTAAATAAACGGCACGTAGCCAAAATCCCAAATCGAATCGTAACTAACTAAGTCATCCGCCCACAAAAAACTCTCTTGACGGAAAGAAATTGAGGAGGGAAGAAAGCGGTACAAGGGCAATCCAAATAGGCATGGTGAGCAACATGGGTAAACAGCCCCCCAATGGATTGAGACTATAATCTTGGTACATCTTCATTTGCGCTTGCTGCATGGCCGTCGGATTGTCCTTGTGCTCGGCGCGCATGGCATCTAGCTCGGGCTTCATCACGCTCATTTTTACCCCATTTTGTAGCATTTTGTACTGCAACGGGAAACAAGACCAAACGAATCAAGAAGGTCAACAACAGAATAATGATTCCGTAGTTGGAGATAAACATTGCAAAGAAATTGAAGAGCGGGCGAATGATGGAGCGGCTAATAAAGCCGAAAATGCTCCATCCAAAAGGAATAATACGCTCAAAGTCATTGCCGACGGCGGCTAAATCATTGTAATCATTAGGCCCGATGTACAATTGCATGTCATAAGCCGCTGATTTTTGATCTTTGAAATTGATGTCAATTTCACTTCTTAGACGCTTGAGTTGTGGCGCTCCCTCATCGGCTACAAACGTAAACAATTTAGCATTATTAAACACGGTTCCTTCTTTGCTAAAAATAGACGTATTGAAAAACTGCTGAGAATGCGATACCCAATCCACTGGATTTTCGAGTTCTTCTTTGTCGCTAGAGCGGCAATCGCAATAATCGAAACCATCTTCCGTAGATTTGTAATAAACGGTGGTCATCGTGGCTTCGTAGTGGGGGTTTTTCTCTACCTTATGGATGTACGACTCCCAATTGAAGCGGATATTCTCATCCCGAGGCATATGATCGTTGATGTTCTCCATCGTCACTTGATAATCTACTACATAATTGTCGCCTAAGGTGTATTTTTGTTCGATGTATTGGCTTCTGTCGGCACCATAAGCCCGCATGCGCAACACTTGGCCTTCTAAGATGGGCTCGAAATACAAATCGGCAGTAGAGACACTACCTTTGCCTGCTTTGGTAAGCGGTATCAAGTATTCAAACTTATTTTGAGGATCGTTGAACAACACGAGGGGTTCCTTATCGTAAGGATCTTCTGTAGCGTGGTTGTATTGTAAGAACCCTTTGACCAATACTTGGCTGATAAAGCCCCCTTTGGTGTCAAACGTCAACAAAAGCTTGTCGTTTTCTAGGGTGACCTGTTTGCTTTGACCCATCGCCGCTTGGGTGAAAATATCAAATTGACTACCTAATTGTTGTTGTAGAATCTGCTTTTGCAAGCTGTCGCGCTGTGCGGCTGTATATTGTGTATCGCTCTCAAGGGCAATGATTTGCTGTTGAGCGGCGTCCTCTTCGACTTGTCTCAGGCTGTCTAGCAGGAATAGTTTGCGCGCTTCTGCTGCTTCTGCTTGCTGTTGTAGCTCTAGTTGCTCTTTAGAAGGGGCGGTGAGCATGTTGTAGCCGACCCATAACATAACAAGTAGCAAAATACCGGTAAGCGTAGAATTATTTGATTTCATCGTTGATTTAGTACGTTCTGATTTAGCCCTAAAGATTCCTCTGAAAAGGGCGCTTTATTTTGGAAGGGCAAAGATAAGCAAAAGCCGCGCTTATTCAAACGAATAGCCCAATAGTACGCGGCTTAAAAGGCGAAGGCGGTTCTCGCTATTCTTACTCTATAGGCGCAACCCCATTCTAGTGTAACTAGTTCCCTATCATAGCAATAACTAAAAGAAAGAAGCGGGGCTTTATAGCTAAGATAGAGGGGCGAAGCCGTTGTATTTTGTTACAAAAAAGCTACTTTCATCTATTCTGACCTATAATAAACTTACCTTTGAAGCCAATAAGGGGAGCTTGTTCGTGTCCAAACACCACCCGCTAACCCATTCCATTTCCCATTACTCGCATTCAGTCGCTTGACAACAGCATGAAGAAAATAAAATTGTACGAACGCACGCGTTGGCGCTACGCCCTTTCGATCATTGGGGTGCTGGTGGTAACAGCCTCGGTTATCTATACCAATAGTGTCGCTTACGAATTGCAACAGCAAGAACAAAAATATATGTCGTTGTGGGCTGCCGCACAAAACGATTTACAAACGGCCAGTCCTGAGGAAGCAGAGTTTTGTGATGTGGATTTGAATTTGTTAATTATTAATGGCAATGAAGAAATTCCATTGTTGTTAACCGATGAGCATTACCGTATTATTGACGCGATTAATTACAAGGGCAAAGACTTGGAAAAAGATACCGCCTTTTTTAGACGAGAGATTCAAGCGCTGCGCGCCACCAAAACACCTATTATAATAGGGGACGAAAACTACAGCAATTACCTCTTTTTTCGAGAATCGAGCATCATTACCAACTTAGAATGGTTTCCTTATTTTCAATTTGCTATTCTTGGTGTGTTGATTGTCATGGCTTATTACACCTTTAGTTTTAATCGGCAAGCAGAGCAAGAACGCGTGTGGGTGGGTATGGCCAAAGAAACCGCGCACCAGCTAGGCACCCCCCTGACCTCCTTAATTGGTTGGCTGGAAAACGTTCGTATGATGTACCCAGAGGAAGCAGATTTGCAAATGATTACGGACGAAATGAACACGGATGTAGAACTGCTGCGCTTGGTCGCCGATCGCTTTTCGAAAATTGGAACAACGCCTAAATTGGAGCTGGTAAATGTCTACGACAACCTCGATAAACACTTGCAATATGTCCAGCAACGCGCTTCCCGTAAAATAACGTTCGATTTTCCAGTGGCCAATGATTTGCCTCCTATTTATATAAAAATCAGCCCGCTACTCTTTGACTGGGTCGTTGAAAACTTATTAAAAAATGCCTTGGATGCTATGGGCGGCAAAGGCGAAATCAAAGCGCGGGTCTTGTATACCAACAACTTTGTACACATTGACATCTCGGATACAGGCAAAGGAATTGCCAAAGGAAAACATAAGGCCGTTTTTCAACCTGGTTATTCTACGAAGAAACGCGGCTGGGGGTTAGGGCTATCCTTATGCAAAAGAATTGTCGAGAACTATCACAATGGTAAAATTTTTGTATTGAACTCCGTGGAAGAAAAGGGAACCACTTTTCGCATCCAATTGCCTGCTGTTCCTAATGAAAGTGCTTAAAATTTCATTCTAAAAACGTACCAAAAGCCCCTGAGTTAAGGACGTTTACTACCAAATTATTGGTGTTTCTACTGTAGGAATACCAAATCCCCGTCTAGGCGAAGAACTGTTTTATGGAGCGTATCACTACACTTACCTTTATTATTTTGCTGCTATGCAGTATCGTATTGACAAGCGCTCAAGCGCAATATATAGACACCATTCAAGTCATTGATGAAGACGGCTTTCCTGTGATTGGTGCCTCTGTCTATCAGGCTAGGATGAATAAGAATAATATCGTATCTATTGACTCTGCCAGCGCTCGATTGACCGATATAGATGGACGGATTATTATTAAGGATATCCCTTATAAAGCATACCTACACTTTGCTTCGATTCAACACCGCGAACGAACTTTAGATATTCATACTATTCGCGCCAATGACTTAGAGGTGCTGCTGCAAACAGGTTATATTACAATGGTAGAGGTCATCGGAAAGGGAACGACCAACGAAAAAAGTCCCTTATCAGAAGTGCCCAACCAAGTCACTGTAATTGACGACAAAGACATTGCCTTACACAATCCACAAACTTCGGCAGATGTATTGAGCCAAAGCGGTAACATCTATGTTCAGAAGAGCCAAATGGGTGGTGGGAGCCCTATTATTCGAGGCTTCGAGGCCAATAAAGTCCTCTTAGTAATTGATGGGGTGCGGATGAACAACGCCATCTATAGAAGTGGGCATTTACAGAATGTAATTTCGATTGATAATGCCGCCATTGAACGCGTAGAAGTACACCACGGCCCTGGTTCGGTGATGTATGGCAGCGATGCCTTGGGAGGCGTTATGCACTTCTATACACAAACCCCACGTTTTCGTTCCAAAGACCTCAAACCCTTGGATGTAAAGGCTTATACTCGCTTTTCAACGGCTAATTTCGAAAGCACGAGCCATGTAGATGTCAATGTAGGCAGTGAGAAATTTGCCTCTTTTACCAGCATCACCTATTCCGCCTTTCAAGATTTACGCGCGGGACGAATCAAGACCAGCGAGAACATGGCGCTTTATTGGAACCGCTATTTCTATGCCGCGCGCAACGATAGCGCGGATTATGTCGCCGTCAACGAAAATCCCAACGTGCAAGTAGGCACGCGCTATTCGCAATTGGATGCCATTCAAAAATTGCGGTATCGCCCCTCTAAAGGCATCGAACTCTTATTGAATTTACAGTATTCTACTACTAGCAATATTCCGCGCTACGACCAATTAACAGAAGGCGACGTAACGGTAGAAAACAACCAAATTGCCGAGCAAAGTTTCCAATTTTCCGAGTGGTTTTACGGCCCCCAAAATCGCTTCTTTGCTGCGTTTACGACTAAAATCACCAAAGAAAATATTCCGATTTTTAACAATGCCAACATCACGTTGGCCTTCCAGAAAATTGACGAAGACCGTATAACCCGTCGCTTCGATGATCCCCTTCGCCGTTTTCAGCAAGAAGATGTCTATGTTTGGACACTCAATGCTGACTTTATCAAGAACTTAGGCCGCACCAAAGTTCGCTCTTCTAAGTTGCTCTATGGAGTAGAAGCCACCCACAACATCGTGCATTCGCGCGTAGAAACAGAAAATATTGCTACAGGCGATCTGAGCAGTCGAGGCATTGGAACCCGTTATCCCGATGGGGGCAGTACGATGACTACCGCAGGCGTTTACGCCAGTTACAAAATCAAACTAGGCAACCGCGCCAACGTCATTACAGGCGCACGGTATGCCATTGCCAATGTCAATGCTAATTTTAGAGATACCTTGCTTTACCGCTTACCGTACAACGAGATTAGCGCTTTTAATCAAGCACTAACAGGAAGTGTTGCCTTGGCTTGGGAAATGGGGCAGGGGTTTCAATTTAATACGGCTGTTTCTACTTCTTTTAGAACGCCCAATATTGATGACAACGGAAAAATTAGAGCCAAAGGCAGCGACATCACCATTCCCAATCCAACCATCAAACCCGAGCAAGCCCTTAACTTTGAGGCCACTATCGGCAAGCAGTTTGCCAAAAAAGCTTGGATCGGAACGACTTTCTTTTACACGCGTATTTTTGATGCGATTCTTCAAGAACCCGCCCGACTCAACGGCTCGGATAGTATGTATTACGATGGTTCTTTTAGAACGATTTATTCCAATATCAATGCTGGTCAAGCGTCTATTTGGGGGTTGAGTGCCAACTTGAAAATAGAGTTTTCAGAGAATATGTTTATGCGGTTGGGGATCAATTATACCGAAGGACGAGAATTGGAGACAGGCAATGAGCCCCGCCCTCTGGCTCATATTCCACCACTGTATGGGCAAATAGAATGGAGCTACGAGCGCAAGGTTTTCCAAACCCGCTTTAATGTACGTTTCAATGGGGCTAAGAAATTAGAGGACTACTCTGATGATAGTGCAGAGAACCTAGGAAAGGCTTTGCCCGAAGGAACCCCCGCTTGGTTTACCATCAATATTTACTCTAGCTTTCGCCTAAATCGCTTGTTCAATTTAGATTTAGGTATTGAAAACTTATTGGATTGGCATTACCGTCCTTATGGTTCAGGAGTTTCTGCGCCAGGGATCAACGTTATTGTCGCGATCAAAGGCCGCTTTTAGACTGGATGAGGCAAAGCGATAAACACCACAGGAATGGAAAGTTGGTGGGGGTATTTCTTTTGGGAATCATCACTTGTGTTGGGGCACAACTTCCCCTAGAACTAGCACGTGGACATGCCCATAATGATTACGACAAGTCGTGGCCTGCGTTGTATACGGCTTTGGAGAAAGGTTTTCGAAGCATCGAAGTAGATGTGTATGCCCATCGCGGGCAGCTCAAAGTTGCCCACTGGCCCATTGCTTTAGGCCGCGCTCCCGATTTAGAAAGCTTGTATTTTCGCCCGTTAGATAGTTTGTACAACGCGCATTCGCCTTGGCTTTCTGCGGGCACGCCCTTGATACTGATGATTGACCTCAAGGGAAAAGGCCGTACTGCTCAAATTTTGCTGGATAGTCTTTGCCGCCAATATACTGCGCTATTTTGCCATTTTGACGACAGTAGCCAATACCAAGCTCCTGTACAATTGCTCCTCTCAGGAGCGTATGACGAAGCCTACACCCCACAACCGCATTACTGGCAGCTAGACGGGCGTTGGCAGCACTTGAAAACCTCGTCGGCTTTGGTGCCGCGCATTAGCCAACCCTATCGGGCTAGCTTTTCTTGGAAAGGGCGGGGGGAGATGCCTATGGAGGAGCGTGCGTTGCTGCGTCTCTTGGTGGAACAGGCCCACAAGGCCAACAAAACGCTGCGCTTTTGGGGCGCGCCTAATCGTCGGGCGCTCTGGCAAGTATTTTGGGAAGAAGGGGTGGATTGGATTCAAGTCGATGACATAGAAGGGTATACGCTTTTTATAGAATCCTTGGAAAATAGGAAGATAAAAGCGGGGAAGTCTTAGTTTGCCCGTTATTGTTTGGAAATAAAGCGGCTATTGCCAACTAATTCACATATTTGGGTAAAATCTGAAAAATAAATGTTGGGAAATTCTTGGTAGGGGCTATATTTGCTGTAGATTTAGCGAACATTAATTGAGCGTTACTTTGATAACCCTGTTGAGGTAACGATTGTAAACTTCGGCGGTTAATTGCAAGTGACCGTTTTTTTAGAGCCTAACTTAAAGCATAGCTTATGAATTTTAATAAATTACTAGGATTAGTCACCCTCTTACTCCCATTTTTATTAACAGCGCAAACGCCTCCTACCACTACCGTTCCCGAATGTGGTATCTCTGCTCAAACCGCAGAAATTATCCGTCAACGGATGATGGATAACCGCAATGCTTTTACTACACAAGATGTACAACGGCTCACGAATGGACGGGCAATTACTTATGTCCCTGTTACGATTCACAACGTCGCAGCAGATGCCGCTGGAACAGGAAAGACAGGAGAGGCGACCATTATGGCGTTCTTTTGTGGGTTGAATGCTCTTTATTTGGATCAAGATGTACAATTTTTCTTACATAGCCCTATTCGTAGTCGGGTGAGTAATTTTATTTACCAGAATGCAAGAACCTCTACGTCACGTAGTCACATGTTGAGCTACCGTATTCCTAATACCTTGAATTTAATTATTGGTGCTTCCGTTAGTAATCCCTCGGCTAGTTGGTACGATGGTGGCGGAGATTTTATCTTTTTATTACAACAAATGTTGACACCTGCGGCTAAAACAGAAGCCCATGAAGTTGGCCACTTTTTTACCTTGAACCACACGTTCTATGGTTGGGAAGGGCTTGATGTAGAAGCGGCTTATGGTGGACAAAGTGTCCCTTCAAGCGTAACTTCTTCTTCTGGTTGGTTCAACTTTCGCCCAGAGGCTGTCGCCCGTACAGGTGTACAAGCCAACTGTCAAACAACCGCTGATGGTTTTTGTGATACAGAAGCGGATTACTATTCCGATCGTAAAGCTTGTCCTTACAGCACTACCGTGTTAGATCCTTATGGTGTAGGCTTGAATCCTGATGAAAGTAACATTATGTCTTATGCCTTCGATGCTTGTGTGACGGAATTTTCTACGGAGCAAAAAGCAGCTGTTGCTATGGACATTGCCGCCAGAACTTGGGTTAGCCAAACACCGACCAATACAACTGAAGTAACAGCAGTTCCTGCGGTTATTTCTCCCCAGAATGGCACCCAATTGGGAAGTATTACCAACTCTACAGTCCGTTTAGAATGGGCTCCTGTAGGGGGCGCTACTTGGTACTACATTGAAGTAGTGGGAACCAACTTCCCAGGCTTGTGGTTGCCCAACTCTAATGATGTTATTTTTAGAGCCATTCAATACAATTCTAATACGTTTCTCAATTTGCCTACTGGCAATTTGGTAGCAGGTAAGCAATATGCTTGGCGAATCAAGGCGTTGAACTCCGTCTCTACGTGTGCACCGATTTCTAGCTATAACCGTTTTGAGGCAGTTTCTAGTACAACAACAGCCATTGGCGATTTACCGATTGACCAGCAAATGAGTTTTAAAATTGTCTCTAATCCCATTACCACGTCTTACATTCCTGTTTCGATTTATTCAGCGGAAGAAGTGATTGGTTCGGTTCGTCTGTTTAGCTTAGACGGCAGAGAGGTATTAACCTTGACTAAGCAAGCCTTTGCTCAGGGAGAAAGCATCTTACAATTGCCTGCGGATAACTTGACGAATGGCATGTACCTAGCTGTTTTGATGACCGAAAAGGGCCAATTGCAACAAAAAATAATTGTACAGCGCTAAGCTGTTCGCCATAAAGTCTATTACAACGAAAAACTAAAAAGCCTATTGATTTGGGGTGCCGTTAGGGTACGCTGGATGAATAGGCTTTATATCTTAAGGGATGCTGCTGCCGTGGGAACGAACTACCCGTTTCAAGCGTTGAAAAAACAAGGTCAATTGGCCTACTTTCTACTACAACACCATGTTCGAACACGAACATCAAATCATAAAAACTAAGTACGACATGTTTGGATCTGTAAAAAAGTGGTTAGGCATCGAAGGCACTCGCATCCGTTTACATACCCTTCCCGTTTATCCCAGTACCGTCGAAACCATTAATGGCGAAATCGAAGTGTATGCCAAGCGCACCGAAACAGTGGACTCCATCCGCCTTCGATTTTTTGAAGTATATACGCGCGGCAAAGGCGATGAACGACGCATAGACGAATATGAATTGGGCACTTGGCTATATGAACAACCCTTACAACTCGTCGATGGCGAACGCCACATGATTCCCTTCAAACTAGCGTTTGATCCGCTAAAGTCTGCGATGGACAAGCGCGCCGAGAATCCCTTGCTCAAAGGCTTTGTCTCCCTCATGAAAAACTTAAAAGGTGTGCAATCGGACTACCGCATAGAAGCAGAGGCCATTGTAGAGGGCAGTACTTGGCATCCTGTTGCCAAATCCAAAATAGTATTTGATCGCTAGTGTTGCCTGACTAACACTAGTATTTTTGCTGTTTAGCAAAAAAATAACCCCTTCCATGACAGATTATGGAAGGGGTTACTTAGTTTTGCGCCAACTTTAAACGCCGTAGGTGGCTTATTTTCTAAATAAGTCTTAAAAGGGAATCGAGTGCAACTCTCGGACTGTCCCGCAACTGTAAATAGCACCAAAGTTGTTGCGTCTAGTAGCCACTGTTTCAATAAATTGGAATGGGAAGGTCACGCAACAATGCTATAAGTCAGGAGACCTGCCTAAGGTCGTATTGGTATGTGCTTTCGTGGATAAAAGCAACCAGTTAGGGAAAAGGAACAGCCGTTCGTTTGCCCAATTGGGCGAGTTGCAACCAACTCGCTGCTCTTCTTGTAAGCATAGGTAAATTTTTCTCATTTTTAAAGAAAGTACTATGCAACGTTTTTCGACACTTTTATTTTTTGTTACCTTATCGCTTTTCAGTGCTGCCCTGAACGCACAGAACGAATCCATTATTGTGGTGAACGGTGGCTTGTTTGGCTCGACCAATTATGCCAACACCACCATTCAAAACTTGGAACCCAACGCCGCCCCTGCTGCCCTGTTAGGAACGGTAGAAGTCACCTCTATTCAAGACATTCTGATTGACAGCAACTTTGCTTATGTCGCTGCCCAAGACAGCATTGTCAAATACGATTGGACGACCAAAACGCGTGTGGCAGCTGCTGCTTTTGGGGGGGTAAGTACGGTAAAATTGGCCTTGTACCAAGACAAATTATTGGTGGGTAATTTTTATGAGCCTTTTGGCGGAACAGGGCCTTATCCCAACAACTTGCGCATTTTTGACGCGACTACTTTGGCTTTTATCGACAGTGTTCCTGCGGTCACTAAGCCTACCAAAGACATTTTGATCATAGGAGACTATGCTTATATCGGACAGAACAACGCTAAAGTGGTTGGTTTTGGGGATACCTTGGGCTACATCACGGTTTATGACATCTTAGCAGATACGATTGTTCGCAACGATACGTTGGGAATAATGGGAGAAGAAATTGGCCGTCTGATTACAGAGAACGGGATCATTTACGCCTTGAATGGTGCCAGTAATACCATTGGAGAATACGAAATTGCTACTGGTGGCAAAACGATTTATGCGGCGGGGGTAGATTTGAAACCTGCCACGTATGGCCCTACGGCTTTTCCTGATAATGGTGTTTGGTATTTTCCTTACGATAGTGGGATTGGTAGCTACAGCCTAATTGCGCGCCTTCCGTTGGTACATCGGGTTACGTATACAGGGAGCTCTGCTTTTACCTTCAACCCTTTCAACAGCACCTTTTGTGTAGCAACGACTAACTTTGGTAACCAAACCCTCAATACAGGAATCGTCTATAACTTACAGGGCGATAGTTTACATACGTTTGAGGTGGGTTTTTCACCAGAGGCCTTGGCTGTGGTGTCGAATGCTATTTTGAGTACGACCATCGTGCCCGCGCAAGGAGTGGAGTTGAACTACAGTTTGGCACCGAATCCCGCCCGTGAGCAATTGACCGTTCGCTTGGATAAAGTAGAGCCTGTCCGCCTAGAAATCATTAACCAAGTTGGACAAACTTTACTCTTAGAGCAAAGTGTTCAGACGAGTACCACGTTAGACGTAAGTCAGCTGTCCACAGGCGTATACTGGATAGTGGTCATCAACGAAAAAGGCCGTATGCGTACGCAATCTTTTGTAAAACAATAATGTAAAACAATAATGTCTAATAATAGACAACGCTTCTAAAGCTACGACAATAGTTTACCCAACCGCTCCGACGTTCATTCGGAGCGGTTTTTTTAGATCCGTGACAACCCTAACTCAAACCAACTGTTATCCATAAAATAGCCCCATCAAACGCAACTCTATATGGCCATTGCTCATTACGAAGGAAAAAAATACCAACAAACGACGGAACAAACCGTCAACGATGCCCTAACGGTAGAAGAAGCCCTGCAAATTGTTATCAACAATCGCCCTTTTACGGTGACCATGCGTACACCTGGCAATGATGATGCCTTGGTACGGGGGCTGTTATACTCGGAAGATGTTTACCGACAGGCAGCACCTTTAGCCATTGATTTTCGTCAAAAAAATGCGATTACAAGAATAGCCCAAGTACAGCTTACCAAACAGCAACTGGGAACAGGAATTCAAAGTACGCGTAGCTTGTTATCGGTCTCTTCTTGTGGGATTTGTGGCCGCCAAGAGCTAGATGCCAGCTCCACCTTCAAGGACGAATTGATGCGTCAGGACACCCTTGCAGCGACACAGCTGTATGAAGCATTTGAAACCATGAGTCGCCAACAAGACGACTTTTTACGCTCGGGAGGCTCCCATGCGGCGGCGGCCGTCAATGCCCAAGGCGAACTACTGGTGCTGATGGAGGACATTGGACGGCACAACGCGGTCGATAAAGTCATTGGCGCTTTGTTACAACAACAGCGCTTGCCCGAAGCCGTTGCTATATTGGTTAGTGGGCGTATTTCTTATGAAATTGTATCGAAAGTTTTTTGTGCCCAAATTCCCATTTTGGCAGCTGTTTCTGCGCCCTCTTCCTTGGCGGTGGAGTATGCCAAGCAATTTGGCTTGACCTTACTCGGGTTTTGTCGAGGACAAAAAGCTACTTGTTACGCCAATGCTTGGCGAATGCAATAACGCGAATTTATCGGGTGGTCATTAACGATTTTGCTTGTTCTAAATAAGGATCAACACCCTGTTGGAGGTCTTTTATTGTGTATTCTATCCAATAGTCAGGAAGTTGATACGGCCCCTTTTCGACGGCTGGTCGGATGAGGTAACTACTGGCAATAGAGACCGTTGCCTTGGTTTTGGGCAATTGCATGGGCGTATGGGTCGTTGCTCCAATAGGGTTATTACCCACGCTGGTGCCGATGACGGTTCCTAAGTGATTATCCTGAAACAAGGTGGTCAGCAGCGCGGCTGCACTACCTGTGTTGTGGTTGGATAAGACAAAAACCTTTCCTTTGAAAATAGGCCGCTCTCTGGGGATATAATAGACCGAATTGCTATCCGTCACCTCCTGAAAAAGGGCGGTATTGGCATTCAGTAAGATTAAGCTGTCCTGCGGTACGCCCTCTGGGAAACGCGCTTGTAAGTTGGCATAAGCCGCTGGAAAATAAGCTTGATAGATGGGAGAGGTAAAGGCATACTCTGAAAAGCCCTGCAAGTCCTCGTTCTCCGTCAAAAAATAAAGCAACTGAATGCCCAAGCGTCAAATTGCCCCCCGAGTTGTGCCGCAAATCCACCACTAAATGCTGGATGTCGTTCTTATTCAGACTGTCTACCATCTTCCAAATAAAATCTTTAAAAATAGGGTCTTGTGGGTTGTAATAAGCGGCTACGCGCTTAGAAGGTTTTTTCTTTTTGAATTGCTGTTTCAAGTAGCCGCGTGCCATCGGTTGTAACCACGGTTTGACATAGCTTTTTAGGCCATCGAGCATATCAATTTTATCGTGGCATTTATTAAACTGCAAATACACAAAATTATCGGCGGGTTGGAGGTCGTAGAAATAAGTAGCCGCGCGGTAAGCTGTTAGGGAATCTTCTTTGAACTGCAATGGATGTTCTTGAATGGCTTGGCTAGCAGCCAACTCTAGGCGCAACGTGCTCGTATCTGCAAAATGTAGGGAAACAGCTGCTGTTTCAGTGGTAAGAGCGCCGATAGCTTGCAGCAATTCGGGACGGTTGTAGAGTTGCAAACTAGCTATTTCCTGTTGCTGTGTACTGGTATTTTCTGAAAAGGTATAAGCGCTCAAACGGCGTTCTACCTCGGCCATAGGAAGCCCGTTAATAGCGCTCACGAGATGCCCCAAATAGCTGCGGGGGTACTGTTTAGCTGTATTCAGTAAGTACCAGTTGTTGTTATAAGGATGAAGGACAAAGGGGTAGACCTGCGGAAAGCTCGTATTTTGGGTATGAATGGTGGTATGTTGGTTCTTGACTCGCGACAGGTAGCTTCTGCTCTCTAGCAAAAACTGAATAGCGCTTACATCGTCTTTACCCAAACTTGCCAAACTCTCTTGGGTTTGTTGCGCGCGCTCGGCAGCAGGGAAGACGGTCTCTAGATTGGGAAATCCTTCCTCTAATAGATGCGTCAAATAAAGAAAATCATATTGGTAATCGTTGAGCTTACTGCTTATTTTTTGTGTAGGTCGGTAGTTTTTAATGCCAGAATCTTGTATGAAAAGGCCGCAGGAAGAGAGCGCGAAGGAAAGCAGCAGAGCGCGTAATACATGGTTCATGTAGGGGGAATTAAATTGTTAGAGTGCTAGGAGCGCTTTTAAGGCTTCGTTTCTGTATTTAGTGGCGATAACCATACCTTGTAAATAGGTGATGCCCAATAAGTGGCCAACAAATGTTGTTATCCATAAAAAATAAATAACGTGCTACTCCAAGACAAAAGAACAGCACGTTATTAAAATAAAAACTAGTAGACCATGCGTTTACGAAGCTTTCACGACCTCCACTTCAATAAATTTAGAAGACGGAATTTTGACCTCAGGATCGCGGCTCGTGAGTGGTACCAACGCATTGGTTTCTGGAAAATAGGTTCCGATACAACCGCGCGTAATGTCGTAGGCCACGACTTTAAAGTTCTCCGCTCTGCGCTGCTCCCCTTTATAATGGCTAATCAAATGGACGACTTCGGTATTCTTCAAGCCTTTGGCTTTCATATCTTCCTCGTGCATAAACACGACACGGCGCTCGTCTCGAATCCCGCGATAGCGGTCGTCCAAGCCATAGATCGTGGTGTTGTATTGGTCGTGGCTACGGATGGTCATCATAATAAAATGTCCCGCTTGCACTTGGCGATTGGGTAGGGGGTTGACCGTCAGAATAGCCTTTTTAGAAGGCGTATCAAAGCGGCGTTCGCGGGCACCATTGGGCAAATAAAAACCAGCGGGCTGGCGGACGCGCTCATTGTATTGGTCAAACCCATCAATGCAAGCCTCGATGTGCTCGCGCACAACGTCATAATTGTCTACCATCGCTTGCCAATCAATGGGACTTTGCTCCCCAAAAATCGCTTGCGCCAAGTTGCCGACAATCGCGGGTTCGCTCATCAAATGTTCTGACGCTTTGTCAAACGTCCCTTCGCTAGAATGCACCACGCCTGTCGAGTTTTCTACAGAGACAAACTGTGGGCCAGAGGCTTGTACATCGCGTTCCGAGCGAGCAATACAAGGCAAAATCAAGGCTTCGTCTCCTGTAATCAAGTGCGAGCGGTTGAGTTTGGTAGACACATGAACGGTCAGTTCGCAATGCTGCATTCCTTCGCCCGTGACTTGGCTGTCAGAAGTGGCTGACACAAAATTGCCGCCCATGCCCATAAAAAAGCGCACTTTACCATCGCGCATGGCCTCTACGGCTTCGATGGCGCTATAGCCGTGGGGGCGGGGGCAATTGATCCCAAAATGCTTGTCCAAGGCGGCGAGTAATTTTTCTGGCGGAGCTTCCCACACGCCAACGGTGCGGTCCCCTTGTACATTACTGTGGCCGCGTACAGGACAAGTGCCTGAGCCAGGGAGACCAATACTGCCGCGTAAGAGCAGGACATTTACAATTTCTTGGACGTTGTGGGTGCCGTTTTCGTGTTGCGTCAAGCCCATTGCCCAACAAATAATAATCTTTTTATTGTTCATCAATAAGCGCGCAAAGCGCTTAATTTCGTGGCGCTGTACGCCACTTTGGGCAACTGCCTCGTCAAAATCGGCATTCTCTAAGTGCTTGATTAAGGCTTCATAGCCCTCGCAATGCTCTTGTAAAAATGGCCAATCCAATACTGTTCCTGGGTTTTCGTTCTCTGCTTCAAGCATCAAAATCATCGCGGCTTTGAGCAAGGCAATATCGCCGTTGATGCGAACCTGTAAATGCTGGTCGGCGATGGTCGTACCGCGTTTGAGAATGCTAATGGGGTTTTGTGGATCGACAAAACACTCCAAACCTGTCTCGGGCAAGGGGTTAACACTGACAATTTTGCCCCCGTTTTTTTTGCACAGTTCTAGCGCGCTCAACATACGCGGATGGTTGGTGCCTGGATTTTGTCCCATCACTACAATTAACTCCGCTTCGTGCAAGTCCTGTAAGGTCACCGAGCCTTTGCCAATGCCGACGGTATCGCTCAATCCCTTGCTGGTGGGCTCGTGGCACATATTAGAACAATCGGGCATGTTGTTGGTGCCAAACTGCTTGACCATCACTTGGTACATAAAGGCCGCTTCGTTACTCGTTCTCCCTGAGGTATAAAATACGGCTTCATCGGGAGAGTCTAAGCTCTTGAGTTTGTCGGCCATTTTTTGGTAGGCCGCTTCCCAAGAAATGGCTTGGTAGTGCGAGCTGCCTGCTGGCAAATACATGGGTTGTGTAATACGTCCCGACTTGCCAATTTTGAAATCTGTCCAGCGGCTCATTTCTTCTACACTGTGCTTGGCCAAAAAGGCAGGATCGACCCGCGCTAGGGTGGCTTCTTCGGCCAAGGCTTTGGCACCGTTCTCACAATACTCGCCTAAAGACGAGCGGTGGCCATCGGGATCGGGCCAAGCACAGCCTGCACAATCCCAGCCGCCCTTTTGGTTCATTTGATTCAAGCGCTTAACGCCCTCATAAATGCCTGTTTCTTTTTGCAAATGCTCTAAAGAAACCAACACAGCGGGAATGCCTGCTGCTTTTTTCTTGCGTTTGGTTAAGCTTAAGTTCTCAAACGTAGCGGGCGGAATGATCTGAATATCTCTTTTCATAATAATGGCAGGAAGGTGCGTAGGCACTAGTGTTAGAAGGTATAAGGTAAGGTAGCAATTTTATAAAAAAAAGACAAAAAACTGTTGCTCCTTTAATTACTACGAAAACTGCCTTATATTGTTCATACAGGGCTTGTACTTCTTTTGGAAAGTTTCCTCAACGACTTTTTATACTTCAGTAAAAATAAATCAAATGAAAACTGCTTTACTTGTTATACTCCTCGGTTGCTTGTTGATGGCTTGCGAACAACCCGTTTCAGAGCCCATCTCCGATCCAACTCCCGCTGTCAAAACGCCCCCGCCAACTCCTATTCAGAAAACCAAAAAAGACTTCAAAGTGGGCTTATTGAATGAAGAGACGATTGATATGTATGGTGGAACGGCTTTATTTGATGAGAAAAAGCAGGGGATGATTGCCTATGTCAATGAAAGAAACAAGGCAGGGGGGATTATGATTGATGGCAAACTGCACTTCCTTCAAAAAGTAAGCAGCAACAATGGTTCTTATTTGTTTATGGGCAAAGATATCGAAATTACAACGACGCAAGCTCAATTTGATGATACTGTTGAGGGAGATTGTTTTTATGGTGATTTCAAAGAAATTACAGTGACCTATCAAGGAATTGCTAAGAATTTTTCAGCGATTCAGGTACAAGACTGTGGCAGTGCAGGTATGTAGTCTTGTACTTACCAAGGAACAGACTTTGCGTATTTTTTCTAATTGACAAAACATCCAAAACACAGCACTATTATGAGTAAATCCTCGGTTCCTTCGGATATTGAAATTGCCCAAAGCAATGATATGCACCACATCAAAACCATTGCTGAAAAGCTACACATTGATGAAGATGATTTAGAATATTACGGCAAATACAAAGCTAAACTGCCCCTCTCGCTTTTGAACGAAGAAAAGATCAAGCAGGGAAAATTAATTTTGGTAACAGCAATGACCCCAACCCCCGCAGGTGAAGGAAAAACAACGACCTCTATTGGCCTGACTGAAGGCCTCAATAAATTGGGTAGGAAAACAACTGTTGTATTGCGCGAACCTTCCTTGGGGCCTGTCTTTGGAATTAAGGGAGGGGCTGCAGGCGGCGGCTATTCGCAAGTCGTTCCTATGGAAGATATTAACCTGCATTTTACAGGGGATTTTTCGGCGGTAGAAAAAGCGAATAACTTACTGTCGGCTTTGATTGATAACAACTTGCAAAGTGAGAATAACTTAGGACTTGATCCTAGAACCATTGTTTGGAAGCGGGTTATGGATATGAACGACCGCGCGCTGCGCAACATCGTAATTGGTTTGGGAGGTACAGGCAACGGCATACCAAGAGAAGATGGGTTTAATATTACGCCTGCCTCAGAAGTCATGGCTATTTTGTGCATGGCCAAAGACCGCAGCGATTTGAAAGAAAAACTGGGCAATATCTTAGTCGGTTTTACCTTTGATAAACAACCCGTTTACGCCCGGGATCTAAAGGCCGAAAATGCGATGGCCATTCTCTTAAAAGATGCCATCAAGCCTAATTTGGTGCAAACCCTAGAGAAAAATCCCGCCATTATTCACGGTGGCCCTTTGCCAATATTGCCCAAGGAACCAATACTATTATTGCGACCAAAATGGGTTTGTCGCTCTCTGATTATGTAGTGACAGAAGCGGGATTTGGAGCAGATTTAGGGGCAGAGAAATTCTTGAACATCAAATGCGTAGCGGGCAATTTAAAACCCGAAGCAGTGGTGCTCGTTGCCACTATTCGCGCCTTGCGCCACCACGGCGGCGCGCCCAAAGAAGAATACAATACACCTAGTACCGAACGGGTCGAAAAAGGCTTAGAAAACTTAGTGAAACACATTGAAAATTGTCAAAAATTCGGCCTCAATCCCGTCGTGGCCATCAATGCTTTTCCAAGTGACACGGCTGAAGAAGTTGCCTTGATTCAAAAGGAATGCAAGGCTTTGGGTGCGACTGCTGTCGTCGCGAGAGGCTGGGCAGAAGGTGGCGCAGGCATGACGGATTTAGCGCAAGCGGTACTCGAACAAATCGAGTCTGGTCAAAACAACTTCAAAGCGCTCTACGATTGGGACTTGCCCATCAAAGAAAAAATTGAAACCATTGCCCGCGAAATCTACGGCGCAGATGGCGTTACCTACTCCAAGATCGCACAGCTCAACCTCAAACGTATCCAGCGTCTGGGTTTAGAGGGATTGCCCGTGTGTATGGCAAAAACGCAGAAATCTTTTTCAGACAATGACAAACTATTGGGGCGACCAACAGGCTTTACCGTAGAGGTGCGCGAATTTGAATACGCGGTTGGTGCGGGCTTTATCATTCCTATTTTGGGTAAAATGATGCGGATGCCTGGCTTGCCTGCCGTACCTGCCTCAGAAGGGATGGATATTGACGCTTCAGGAAAAATTTCTGGGTTATCTTAACAGTATTTTAGGCTATAAAATCTCAATACGGGAGATGATAGGTATCTAATAAAAGGAGGTGTGTGGGCTACTAGCCAAACACGTATAAAAAGACAACCCTCTAAAGCAACAGTGCTTTAGAGGATTTTTAGGTAATTTTATCTTAAGTAGGCAAACAAAAGTAATCGTGGTATAAAAAATGGAATAGTTTTTCTTAGTTCGAGGCGAAAAACGGAGCTTTAGCGGGCTAAAGCGAGTATTTTTAACGAAGAAATAAGGAAAAGTAACCGTTTTTTGGTGCGAAAAATTTTGTGTGACTACTTAATACACCAACTTAGGGGTGCCTATTTTTTCTCACAATACTCCTTCACCTTCGCCACCGCCTGCGCATCGCCCAAACGCGCGGCTTGCTGCAAATCGGCACAAGCCTTCTCAGGTAATAAAACCTGTAAATAAATCAAGCCGCGATAATAATACGGCTGGGCAAAGCTAGGGTTAAACTCAATAGCTTTGTTGTAATCGGCCAGTGCGCCGTGTAAATCCTTTTCCTGTTGTTTAAGAAAACCCAATTTGACGTATAAGTCAGCATCGGCACCCTCCATAGCTAGCGTCCGTTCAAAATCCTGCCGCGCCTCCGTATACTGTTGTAACTGAAAATAAGCCATGCCGCGATGGTAGCGGTATTTGGCTTTGTAGGGGCTAGCGTCAATGGCGGCGCTGTAGTCCTCAATAGCGGCAGTGACTTGGCGCATTTTCATTTTAGAAACCGCGCGGTAATAATACAGCACAGGCACAAGCGGCTCGTGTTGATTGCTGTCGATGGCCTCATTGAGCAGGTCAATACTGCGCTGGTAGCGCTGCCCGTCAAAATGGGTAATGGCCTCTTTCATCAGCGTTTCCGAAGTGACTTTTGGCCCTTCCTCTGGCACCACAGCAAAGTACTTGCGCGGCATTGGTGGTTGGCTGCTATCAGACGACACCGAGTTGCTGTCTTGTGCCAACAACGGCCAACTACTCATCCATACAACAACTAGAAATAAAGAGCGATAAAACGACATGGTGTAGATTATGGGGCTAAAAAAAGAGATTCCAACAAGCTTAATCAAAAGTTGTACCGAGCTGTTCGCCGTCATTTTATACCTGAGTATTGACAGGGATATTTTAGGTAGAAAGCCACCTAACAAGGGGTTAGTCTGCTGGAGAAAGCGTATCTTTGTTCTTTCCCGAACGAGTAGTATCAACCAATTTGAGAAAGCTAATGGAGGCTTTCTTGCTAAGAAAACGCCACAAGATACCCAAAATAGCCCGATTATGGTCATCAATTGTAGAGGACATTTGTTGTCTTTAGAACGCCCCATCTTAATGGGAATTCTCAATGCTACCCCTGATTCTTTTTATGCACAGAGCCGTGTCGCTTCTGAGAAAGGGCTGTTGGCGCAAGCAGAACAGATGCTCCAAGAAGGGGCGACCATTTTGGATGTTGGCGGAATGTCTTCTCGACCAGGAGCAGCAGAAGTGTCGGTAGAGGAGGAATTGGCGCGGGTATTGCCTGTGGTGAAGCTGTTACGGGGCCATTTTCCAAGTGCCATTTTGTCGGTGGACACCTATCGGGCAACGGTCGCTGAAGCGGCATTTGGAGCAGGAGCACACTTGTTGAATGATATTTCGGGTGGCAGTCTTGACCCGCGTTTATTGCAAGTAGTGGCGCAAGCCCATGCCCCTTATGTATTGATGCACATGCAGGGAACACCGCGCAGGATGCAAAAAAATCCGCAGTATGGGGATTTGATGACCGAGTTGTTGGATTTTTTTATAGAACGCATCGGGCAATTACAGGCGCTGGGCATACAAGACATTCTATTAGATGTCGGCTTTGGCTTTGGCAAAACTATTGCCCACAATTATGAGTTACTGGCCAATTTATCGACCTATCAGGCTTTGAATTGTCCGCTATTGGTGGGCGTTTCTCGCAAATCAATGATTTGGAAAGTATTGGAAAGTAGCCCTGCGGAGGCTTTAAATGGAACGACTGCCTTGCATATGATCGCGCTGCAACAAGGCGCTAAAATTTTGAGGGTACACGATGTCAAAGCCGCCCAAGAAGTGATTCGTTTGTGGGAGCAATTGCCTGTCGACATAGCAGGTCAAGTATCTTTTGATTAGAGGCGTATTATAATAATAAGGAATGGAAAATAGCAAACCTACACAAAAAAGAGTTTTAGGGATTCAATTGGCGACCGATCCGCGCTGGGTGAATTTGGCAGAGAGGAGTTTAGAAGAAATTTTGACCGATCACGCTTTTTGTGAACAAAAGGCTACCACGACTTGCATTAGTTTGATCCAATGGTACTCGGAGAAGGCTTTATTAGTCGAAAAAGTAGCGCCGATTGTTTCCGAAGAGTGGAGCCACTTTAGATTGGTCTTAAAAGAATTGGATAAACGCGGCCTAAAATTGGGTCGACAGCGCAAAGACGAATATGTGAATGCACTGATGAAATTTATCCGAAAGGGAGTAGATGAGCATACCTTTTTGGATCGGCTGTTGGTTTGTGCCATGATAGAAGCGCGTAGTTGCGAGCGGTTTAGATTGCTATCACTACATATTTCAGAGGAGGGATTGCGCAACTTTTACCATAAATTCATGGTTTCAGAAGCGGGGCATTATCGGCTGTTTTTGGACTTGGCTGTACACTATTTGGGTGAGGAAGTAGCGCAAGCGCGGTGGAAGGAATGCTTGGCTTTTGAGGCCAAGTTGGTGGCTCAATTAAAGCCCAGAGCAGATCGTATGCACTAACGGTGCAAGAGCGGTTGTTTTTTACAAATTAAGAATACTTTTTTTATAGAAAAAAAGGCGTGTTTTTTTGAGGATAAAGCGAACTTCTTTCCTCTTTTAGAACGTTTTATAAGAAGAAAGCGTGTTTAAACGGTACAGGCGTATACCGTATCGTTTAGGTTTATGGTTAGTAAGTAGGAGGGCTGAATTAGTTTAAAGGTAATTTTGATGTCCTACTTATAATATTATAATAATTAAACCCTTTTTTCTGAGAAGAAGAGCACGAATAAGAATAGATCGGTGGAGCGCCCAATCGGTCTATAACACACTAATAAACCCCAATAACGCAGTTTAAATATAATATATTATGAAGCAATTTTTTACTATAGCGAGTTTGATCCTTTGGGCTTTTCAAACGCACGCGCAATGCGACGATGTTTTTACTAAAAATATCAAGCATGGTAATATGCACAGTCTGAGTACGGAAACGAATATCTTGGTCTCGCGCGTCGATTTTGATTACAGCATCAAGTTTGAAAACTCAGAAGAAGGGATTACGGCAGTGGTGACCACAACGGGACACGATTATACCCTCATTAAGCCGTTGGAGAAGGATGATAAATTAATGTTTATCACTGCCGATGGAACCAAGCGTCCGTATAATTTTATTTACGACAGTGAGAAAACTAAAGTGCGAAATCGCGCGGCTTATGTCAATACGTTGCAGCTGGATATGGATGCCCTAGAATGGTTGTCTAAAAACAGGATTCAGCAGATTCGTATGGTCAACATGGTTGAGATGAAAATGTATCCTTATTCTCTAGACGGTGCCCGCCACGAGCAAATGCAACGAACAATTAGTTGTTTCTTGCGAGAGTTGGACCCCACCAAAGTCCGCGACAAGGAAGTAACGGCTACAATGCAGAGTATTACGGCGGGTAATAGCAAAAAAGTAGACACTGAAAATACCTCTGCCGCAGCAACGATTGCCCGTAGTACAGGTTCTCCTTGCGACCAATTGACGGATGAGGAAGAAAAGAACCTAAAAAGAGAATTGGTGTTGCGCAAAGATGAATTGCGCAATGAAATTGCGGAGATTAGAACGGAAAATAACACCATCAAATCGCGCTTAGCTAAGGACATTGCCCTTTCCAAAGAGAATGCCGCAAAAACACAGGCGGCTATTGCACAACAGGTATTGGATGCGCGGAAGCGAGCCAACATAGAAATCGAAGCGGCTCGCGAGCAAGTAGCACTCTCTATTGCAGAGGCACAAAAAACGGCGTCTAGTATCAAGGACAAAGCACAGTTAGAAGCGTTAGCGGTTAAGACGCGTTCGGATCAGAAAATACAAGACATTCAGCAAGAAGAAGCCGAAAAAGTCGCGAGTGCTCGTAAAAATGCCGCTCAACGCATCGAAGAAGCCAACCAACAATTTAAAACAGCCAAAGAGCAGTACACTGTAGAAATTCAGACGATTAAAGAAACGGCAGGAGAGGAACTGCAAAGTATTCAAGAAGAAGTCGCTGATAAAATTGCCGCAGCTAAAGCCAAAGCCAAAGAGGCGCAAAACTTGACGGCACAAGACGTTTTGACGGCGCGCCAATCGGCTGCCGAAGAAGTGGCAAAAGCGAAAGAAAATGCTGCTATCGCTGTAGGAGAGACGAAGCGCAAGGCGGCGGAAGAGAAACAAACCAGTCAGCTAGAAGTAGCAGAGAGCAAGCGCAAAGCGTCAGAAGAAATGGCGAAGATCAGAGAACAAGCTGCTACCTCTGTTGCTAATGCACTAGATAAAGCGGCGGAAGAGCGCCAAAAAATTGGAGCCCAAATTGAAAAAGAACGCGGTTTAGCGGCAGAAGAAATTGCCCGTATCAAGGCCAGTGTTGTTAATGCCAAGGAAAATGCTACCGAAGAAAATAAATTAACCGCCGAAGAAGTCGCTGCGGCTAAATTAAAAGCGGCCGAAGCCGTTGCCAAAACAAAAGAATTGAGCTCGGAAGCTGTGTTAGCATCCCGCAAAGAGGCCGAAGAGAAGAAAAAGATCATCGCGCAAGATGTGGTCGTTGCCAAAGAAAAGGCTGCGGCTGAAATTGCCCGCATCAACGAAGAAATTCGCCAACGCGTAGAAGCCGCTAAAGAAAACGAGGCAAAAGTGAAAGCTGCTTCTGCCGAAGAAGTGATTGCTGCTAGAGAAAAAGCAACCGTTGCCATTCAAGAGGCACAAGAAGAAGCAATTAACAAAATACAAGCTGCTAGCAAAGAAGCCAAGGCGGTTAAGACAAAGTATGTAGAAGAAATTCAAATGTCTAAACAAACTGCTCAAGAGCGGATGACTACCATTCGCGAAGAGACGGTGAGCCAAATTGCCAATGCCCGCGCCAAGGCCAATGAACTAAAATCAGCAACAGCTGAGGAGATTGCTGCTGCTAAAGAAAAAGCGGCAGAGACGTTGTTTAAAACACAAGAAACCACGCTCAACCAAATTGCCGCCCTCAAAGAACAGGAGGCACGGGTGAAAAATGAAACCTTTGAAGCGATGGCAACATTCCAACAGGATATTGCTGAAGAGCGGGCCAAGGTCAAAGAAAAGTTAGCGAACGAAGTAGCTGCCGATAAAGAACGCGCTGCTTTGGAGCGTCAAAAGGCGGCGAATGAAATTGCCAACACAAGAGAGCGCGCTGCGGTCGAAATTTCTAAAACGAAATCAGAGGCAGCCAAAGCGATTGAAACGATTCGCGCCAATACCGTTGCCGCCGAAAAAGAAGAAACACTTCGCTTGTTGAAAACAAAAGAAACAGTCGCCGAGCAAATTGCTTTCTCGAAAGAAAAAGCTGCTACTGAAGTAGAAAAAGCCAAACGCGCGGCTGAAGACAAGAAAAAAAGCATCCAATTGGACTTAGATTCTACCGTCAACAAAGCGCAAGAGGACATGGCAAGAGCCAAAGAAAAAGCCGCGACAGAAATTGCTTTGACCAAGGAAAAGGAAGCGACAGAAATTGCGAATGCAAAAGCCAAGTCGGCAGAGGAACTGCAAAAGATTCAAGCGCAGAATACAGCTGCCAAAGAAGCATTTGAAGTCCAGCTAAAAGCCGTACAAGAAAAAAACGCCGAGGCAATCGCGCTTTCCAACGCCCAAGCCGCCGAGAAAATCGAAGCGGCCAAGGCTAAAGTAGCAGTGGAAGAAGCCAAGATTAAAACGGTAGAAGCGACGTTGAAAGAAAAGCAGGAAGCCATCGAAGCACAAGAGAAAAAGATCGAGATTCTAGAAAAACGCGTTGAAGCACTGCGTAAAGAGGTCAACGGAACCGATTAAGGTCGAGTAGGTCTTATCAAAATCCTAAGGCCGTAGAGCTGGTACAGAACTTGCACAAGAGAACACTATACCGTTTTTGGAGGCTGCCCGATTGGACGGGCAGCCTTTAAGAACATTATCCTTTCAATTAAATACACCATACATGAAACAAGTATCATTGATCGTTTGCTTTTTTTTACTCGTTGGATTTAGTAGCCTACAAGCACAATATTCCAAAGTGGCTTATGTAGACATGGAAAAAGTAATGGAGTCGGTAGAAGAATACAGCACCGCCCAAAAGCAATTGGAGCAACAAGCGGAGCGCTGGCGTCAAGAGATTGCCAAAGAATATGAACAAATTGAAGCGATGTACCGCGAGTACCAAACCCGCGAGCCTTTGTTGAGCGATGAAATGCGCAAAGCCAAGCAAGATGAAATCGTTGCCAAAGAAAATGCCGTGCGCAGCTTGCAAAACAATCGTTTTGGCCCAGAAGGAGAGTTATTCAAAAAGCGCCAAAGCCTAGTCAAACCGATTCAAGAAAAGGTCTATGGTATCGTACAAAAACTCGCCAAAGATCGTGGTTTTGACTTTATCTTTACCGCGCCCGATGGTTCTACCTTGTTGTATGCAGCGGATGACAAAGACTTGACGCAAGAAGTTATTAAGCGCCTCAATTAATTAGGGTGGTTCCTTAAAATGAAGTAGTTCGCATGAAAATGAATCTATTAAAGCACCTTAGCGGGTTGCTCTTGCTCTTATGCTGTTGCAGCAGCACCTTGTCGGCACAACAAAAAATTGCTTACGTGGATACCGATGAAGTGCTCACTTCTATGCCTGCCTATGCCCAGACCAAAAAGGATCTAGAAGCATTTCAAAAAGCACGGGTGTATGAGATTGAGCAGGACAAGAAGATGATTGCTAAGTATTACAAGGAGGTAATAGAGCAGATGCAAAGCGATCTTATATCGCCAAAGCAACAACAGGAGGCTGAGGAAAAACTGCAAAAGATGCAAGCCGACTTGGAGCGCAAAACCAACGAGGCAGACCAACAGTTGTTGAAAAAAGAGGAAGCTCTTACCAAACCCTTGTATGCGGAATTTGAAGCCGCGCTAAAAGCGGTCGCTCAAAAAAACAACTACACGTATATTTTGGATAAGAAAATGACGCTGTTTACGAGTCGTGGAATTGACGCGACCGAACAGATGAAAAAACAACTTGGGTTGTAAGCAGGCAAGTTGCCTACTTGGAATATTCTAGAAGAGCTCCTTTTACTTTGGTAGAAGGAGCTTTTTTTGTGAACTCTTGTTGGATACTTCTCGGAAAGGTTACCTTTGCAGGACGTTAAGAGCTGTTAAATACGTTAAAATACTTGCTATCATTTTGTTAAGAATGCTTTAAAAACAAAGTGATCTTACATTACGGCATTACTTTGCAAGGTATATTAGACTTTATTACGAATAGCCTTGCAGCGAAAAAAGGATCTTTTTCCCTCACTCGGCGTTAAAAATTAATCCCATCCCGATAAAATCGGGATGAGCTGAATTTTTGCCTTGATTGATGAAAAAAACTCTCTTTTTGATCTCTATACAATCCCATTCGTAATAAAGTCTAAGGACAGATCAATAACTTTTATTACACCAACAACCCCGTCAACTTGTCTTCCCGATTGTGGAGCAATTTACGGTTGTCTTACAAACTCCTCTTTATTATGAGATTATTTATCCTAGCGGGTTTGCTCGCTTTTTTTAGCAGTTTTGCGCAAGCTCAAACCCAAAAAATTGCCTACGTTGAATCAGAGAGCATTGTTCCTGCCATGCCCGATTACAAAAAAGCACAGAGCCAGCTACAAGCCTACACGCAGCAACTGGAAAAACTGTTGCAACAGAAAAAAACTAAATTAGAACAAGATTATGCTAGTGTGATGGATTCTGTGCAAAAGGGCATTATGACTCCCGCCCAGCAAAAATCTGCAGAGTACCGCCTTCAAAAAGGACAGCAGGAATTGCAACAAGAAGCTATGAATGCCGACCAACAAGTATCTAAGAAAGAGGGCGCGTTGATTGAGCCTTTGTACGAAAAATTTAACACGGCTTTAGCGGCAGTTGCCAAAGAAGAAGGGTATACCTACATTGTAGATAAGAAATTTATGCTTTACAGTGTCAACGGTATTGATGCCACAGCAAAAATCAAGGCAAAGTTAGGCATCTAGTTCCTAATAACGTCTATTGAACGAAGAATTTAAAAGACTAAAGACAGCGTTAAGGGCCTGATTTTTAGTCTTTTTTCCTTCGTAGGAGAATAGTTCTATTTTTGTGCGGATTACATTAGGTCAAAAGGACGTGAATCCGTACTTTTGTACCCGCAAATTGATCCCTATAGACTGTCCTTGGTGGAGCCATTTTTAAAAGTGGTACGCAATATGTATATACTCCAACTATAGCCTGCTTAATAACGCTCCAAAAGGGGCAACAGCAGGATTCAACGGGCTGCTCGCTTTGGGGGGAGTAACTTCAAACTTAATTATCAATAAAAAACTAAAAAGAATCAAGATGAAAAATGTCTTAAATCTATTATCCGTGTTCACCATAGTTGCATTTATGGCATTTGGTACGACTACAAACGCTCAGACTCAAAAGATCGCCTATATCGTATCGGAGAGCATCGTCCCTGAAATGCCTGCTTACAAACGCGCTAAGTCAGAAGTAGAAGCTTATGGCAAACAATTGCAGAAAGTATTAGAATTAGAGCAAAAGAAAGCACAAGATTACTTTCAAGATATTTCGAAACGCGCTCAAGAGGGAACACTAACTCCTAAAGAGCAGCAAGAAGCAGAAGTTAAATTGCAACAAATGCAAGCCGACCTACAAAAACAAGCCGCTGATGCCGACCGTAAAATGGCAGAGAAAGAAGGCGAATTGACGAAGCCTTTGTACGAAGAGTTGGACAACGCTTTGAAAAAAGTAGCTAAAGAAAACAACTATGCGTATATCTTAGACAAGAAATTCTTGTTGTACTCTGAAGGAGGAATTGATGCCACAGCAAAAGTTAAATCAGCGTTGGGTATTACTTGGTAATCCCTGCAAACGTTATAAGATATTTAAAACGATAGCTCCTTTGACCAAAAGGGGCTATTTTTGTTTATATTTAAACGTATCCCCGCCCTATCTCTTGAAGTAGTGGCTAGCTCCCAAAAAATAGCGCTCCCTACAAATCTTACTATTGACTCCTTGCAATACATTTTATGAAAAACTATCTCTCTCGCTACTGGTTTTTATGGCTCTTTTTGGGCGGCGCGCTGGCGTTGGCTACCAATGGGCGCTTTACCAAGATTGCTCAAAGCATGGAAAATTTTGCTTTGGCGTACCGCATTATCAACAACGATTATGTCGATGAGACCGACCCAAACGAACTCATGCGTGTGGGCATCGATTCGATGTTAGCGACCTTAGATCCCTATACCAACTACTTTTCGGAGGCACAAATGGTGCAGGTGCGTATGGGCGTTAAAGGAGGCTGGGATGGCATCGGGGTAGAGCTGATGCGCAACAAAGGCCAAGTAGTTATTGGAGAGTTAATCGGTGGAACGCCCGCTGAGGAAAACGACTTACGTGTTGGGGATGTTCTGTTAGAAATTGATGGAACAGGTTTAGAAGGACGTATTTTGGATGATATTTCTCAAACGCTCCAAGGAAAAGCAGGAACGAAAGTGACCATTGAGGTCTTGCGTCCCTCCTCAGGAGAGCAGCGCAGTTTGACGCTGGAGCGTACCAACGTGACCAAAGACAATGTCCCTTATTATGGTATGTTGGATGAGGAAACAGGGTATATCGTTTTGACCACGTTTTCGCAACAAGCGGGCGCTAATGTCAAAAGAGCCTTGGAGGCACTCAAAAAAGAGCATAATCCCAAGCAATTGGTCTTGGACTTGCGCAGCAATGGCGGGGGCTACTTGATTGAAGCGGTCAATATTTGTAATTTATTTTTGAGCAAAGGCAACGAGATTGTTTATACAAGAGCAAAAATTCCAGAGTGGGATCGCTCCTTCAAAACCTTGAACAACCCGGTAGATTTAGATATTCCTTTGGTGGTTTTGATGAATGGGAGTTCGGCCTCGGCCTCCGAAATTGTAGCGGGTGCTTTGCAGGATCTAGACCGCGCCGTGTTATTGGGTCGCTCTTCTTTTGGAAAGGGCTTGGTACAAAACACCAAAGATATTGGGTATAGTTCTAAAGTAAAACTAACCACTGCCAAATACTACATTCCTAGTGGGCGTTGTGTACAAGCCCTCAATTATAAAAATGGCGTTCCTGTCAAAGTGCCCGATTCCTTGCGCCAAGCCTTCAAAACCAAAGCAGGGCGTGAAGTGTTTGATGGCAAAGGCTTAGAACCCGATTTTGAAGTAGAAGAAGCGCCTAAAAGTGCGCTCTTATCGGCCTTGTTAGAGGAAAAGATCATTTTTGATTATGCTAACAAATACCGCGACGAGCACGACTCCATTACTGCGGCTAAAACCTTTTCGCTCTCCGATGCGGATTATCAAGATTTTGTGAAAATGGCAAAAGCGCCTTGGATGGCTTATCAAACAGCTACCGAAAAGGCCCTAAACGCATTGGAGGCGCAAGCCAAAACAGAAGGAACCTACCAAGAATTGAAAGCGAAATTTGCCCAAACTCGGGAGTTGATTGACCAAGAAAAACAAGCGGCCTTCGCACAAGACAAAAAAGCCATTAAGGAAGCCTTAGAAGAGGAAGTTGTTGGCCGTTATTTTTACCAAACGGGACAAATTCAGAATCGCTTGGCGCGCGATACCGATGTGGCCGCTGCTTTAGCGCTGTTCAAAAACAAACAGCAGTTTCAACAATTACTAAGACCTTAAAACAACTCCAAGATGAAGATAATGCAGCAATTAAAAGCAAAGGTGTTGATATTGGCCTTGGTAGGCGGTGGCCTGATAGGTATTTCAACCGAATGGAATGACTTTGAAATCGCCAAGAATTTGGAATTGTTTTCCAATATTTTTCGCGAACTAAACACCCATTACGTCGATGAAATCGACCCTGAAAAACTAATGGAAACGGGGGTCAATGCGATGCTCAAAAGCTTAGATCCTTATACTACCTATATCCCTGCCGACGAAGTGGCACAGTTTAACTCTACCATCACAGGCCGTTATGGTGGCTTGGGGGTTTCTGTGCTTCAAGGCCCCAAACACATTATTATTTCCTTGCCCTATGAGGGTGGGCCTGGGCAGCGCGCAGGCTTAGAAGTAGGCGATAAATTGGTCAAGATCGATGGGTTTAATGTGGTGGGGGTGAGTATGCGCACCATGAGCGAGTTGATGCGTGGGCTACCGGGTACAACTGTTAACATTGATGTGTTGCGCAATGGACAGCCCAAAACGGTAGTTGTGACAAGAGAAGAAATAAACATTAGTAATGTTCCTTATTATGGTTTACTAGAAGGAAATATTGCTTACATCGTTTTGCAATCCTTTTCAGAAAATGCAGGAAGAAACGTCTCTAATGCCTTAACAGAACTTAAAAAAGACAACGAAATTAAAGGCATCATTCTCGACTTGCGCGGCAATACAGGTGGTCTTTTGACCGAAGCGGTGAATGTAGCCAATATATTTTTAGAGAAAGACGAGACAATAGTGCAAATCAAAGGCCGTAAGAAATCCATCCAACAGGTTTTTCGGACGCTCAACAATCCCGTTGATATTGAATCGCCATTGGCCGTTTTGATTGATAAAGCCTCGGCCTCGGCCTCCGAAATTGTAGCGGGCGCTTTGCAGGATCTAGATCGCGGCATTATTGTGGGACAACGCTCTTATGGCAAAGGCTTAGTACAGAATACTAGAGATTTGAGTTTTGGAGCCAAAATAAAAATGACCACCGCCCGCTACTATATTCCTAGTGGACGCTGTATTCAGGCATTAGAATACAAAAACGGTAAACCTATGCAAATCATAGATTCGCTGCGGACTGCCTACACCACTATAGGAGGGCGCAAAGTCTATGGCGGCGGCGGTATACGTCCCGATATTGAAGTGGATAACAGTGGTTTTTTGAAGATTATGAACACCTTTAAGCAACAACTGTATTTGTTTGATTATGCCGCTGAATATCAGAAAAAACACCCCAAGATTGTGCAAGCGCGGCAGTTTCAATTAACAGAAGAAGATTTTGAAGATTTCTTAGTGTTTTTGGACAAGCAAGGGTATCAATACAAGACTGAAACCGAAGTTCTTTTGGAGCAATTAGAAAAAACGGCTAAAAAAGATGCGTACCAAGCGACGATTAAGCAGGAGTTGGGAGCGATCAAAACCGTGTTGTCACAGTCGCGCCAAGCCGAAGTACGCCAACAAAAAAACCGCTTATTACATTTGCTACAACGTTATATTGCGACTCGGTACTATTACGAACGGGGCAGCATTGAAACGGGCATTCGCACCGACGCAGAGATTACGCAAGCACGCGAAGTGTTGAGAAAAGGGAAGGTGTACCAAGAAATCTTGGCGACCAAATAAACACTTTTTTTGTAAACGATTTATAGATAAGAAGGGCTATATTGGGGAGCATTTTTGCCCGCGATAGGGCTTTTTTTATGACAATGGCGTTTTTTTATAGTAGCAATGAATACAATCAGTACCCGAGTCGGGTTAATGACAGGCTTTTTAGCCACTTTATACGTGACCATTTTATACCTCATCGAACCGCGCTTGTTGGTCGCTGGTTATGAGCGTTGGACGCTCTTGTTGTTTTTGGTAGCCGTGGTATACAGCGTGTACCAAACACGCCCAACGACGTTGAATGAGCGTAGTTTGCAGTCGCTTGTGGATGCTCCTGCTCCTGAAGAGGGCGAGTTAGATGCCCACCAAGGCGATTTTAAGTCCTTTGGAGAGTTGCTGCAAGTTGGTTTTAGAACCTTTTTTATTGCTTTTATTATAAAATTTGCCTTCATCTATTTTCTATTTAATTACTACGATACAGGATTGGTAGAAATGGTACGGGATGCGAGTACGCAAATTTATGTAGACAATATGGATTTTGGGGACGATACAGAAATGGTTAGGCAGCAGCGTATTGCCAATTATCGAGCGGGGGAATTTGGCCCGAGTTTGCGCGATCCTTTGGGCTTGGTGATCGAATTGCTCCTTGGATTTGCGATGGCTTTTTTTACGGCTTTGGTAATGAAGCGGGAGGAGCCAGGGTACTAGAGTTTGTTTTACAATCGAGCGATTGGAATCCTTATTAACAATAAAGCGCTAGAAAAGCGACACTATGAATACAGTAGCAACAACGAAGTTGGGTTTGAAATTGGCTCTTATTGGGAGTGTGATTTATTTTGTGGGGCGTTGGGGGTTGTTGCTTGCAGAAATGCAGGTGTCTAGTGCTGCCGATTGGTGGTTTCGTTTGGCCTTGGTGGGTACGCTGATTATTGGCGTGGTCGCCCTCAAAGGAAAACAAAATGGCTATCTGACGTTTGGCGAAGGGTTCAAGCTCGGAGGAATTACTACCTTGTTTTTAGCCATTTTTATGAGTGTGGCTACTTGGTTGTACAGCAGTTTTGTACAGCCCGACTATACCGCACAGTATGAGCAAGCTTACCGTGATTTTCATTATAAAAGTATGATGCGGACGTATATTGGTAAGACGTGGAAAATGGATACCATTACACCAGGGGCGATTGACACGGTGCAAAGTGGTTTAGATAAGAATATTGACAACTACACAGGGCATTTATTTACAGTCTCTGGACAAGTACAAACAGCCTTTATGTATAGCCTTTTTTGGGGGGTGCTCACTTCCTTAACCGTGGTTTTACTGGCGCGCAAAGTACGAGAGTAAGCCTTATTACCCTTCATACGTTATTCCTAAAAAATCCCCTTTATGACCCCTACAAAGCAGCCTACTATGAGCTTAGATATGTCGATTGTCATTCCTCAACTCAACGAAGAGGAATCCTTGCCCAAATTAGTCGAGTGGATACACAGCGTCTTAGAGCCGCGTGGTTTTTCCTACGAAGTTATTTTTATTGACGATGGCAGTACCGACGATTCTTGGGCAGTGATTGAGCAGTTGCGCCAAGCCAATCCCGCTATCAAAGGCATTAAATTTCGCCGTAATTACGGCAAATCCGCTGCGCTCAATGAAGGCTTCAAAGCTGCCCAAGGCCGTGTTGTTTTTACAATGGATGCCGATTTGCAAGACTCGCCCGAAGAGTTGCCCGAAATGTACCGCATGGTCATGGAAGATAACTACGATTTGGTCTCGGGCTGGAAGAAAGAACGCTTTGATTCCTTTATAAAAAATAAAACGAGTAAGCTCTACAACTGGACTACTCGTAAAATGTCAGGCATTGAGCTCAACGGCTTTAATTGTGGCCTCAAAGCTTACCGCAAAACGGTGATTAAAAATATAGAAATATACGGCGAGATGCACCGTTACATCCCTGTGATTGCCAACAATGCAGGCTTCATCCGTA
This sequence comes from uncultured Saprospiraceae bacterium, assembly GCA_963837355.1. GTDB lineage: Bacteria > Bacteroidota > Bacteroidia > Chitinophagales > Saprospiraceae > Aureispira. Next base: position 1,479,619 of record CAWIMY010000007.1, read on the forward strand.
TTGGAGAGAAAGCGGTGAAACACCAAGCACGGCAATTTGGAAAATCTAAATTTGGTATCGCCCGTTTTATTCGCGGCCCGTTAGATTTGCTGTCTATAATGTTTGTAGGACGTTTTGGGAAGCGTCCCATGCACCTTTTTGGCTCTTGGGGCTTGGTCTTGTTCTTTATGGGCTTTATCGCAACGGTTATTATTGGCTACACCAAATTATACTACATCGGGAAAGGTCTTATGGCACCGTTGGTCACTAATTCTCCTTACTTTTATATTGCACTCACCTGTATGATTATGGGAACGCAACTTTTTTTAACGGGTTTTCTCGCCGAAATGGTAGCGCGTAATTCTCCCACACGAAACCGCTATGGTATTGATGAGCGCTTAGGCTTAAAAGAAGAATCCAGCGCTCAAAAAACAGCTTTAGCAGCTTTGGAATTGTTTGCACAACGCGCTACGCCTGTTGCACCAGGCAAGGAAAAACCAGCTTAAGATGGAGGAGGAGTTATTATTGGACGACTCTTCTTTAGAAAAACACCCAGCTATTACTGAACAATTAGAACCTGCTAGTACGTTGCGGCGGGTTCTTGCGACAGGGTGTGATCTATGGCTTGTGGGTAGTTTGTGGTATATAGGGGAGCCTACCAACTCGTGGATAGGATGGCTTTTTCCAATTTGTTTGTGTTACAGTATCGTGTTTGAAGCGCTACGGCAACAAACAGTAGGTAAGATGCTGTTGTCTATAAAAGTAGTGAGTAGAGAAGGTCATTATCCAAGTGTGCAACAGCTGGTTATTAGAAACCTAAGTAAATTTATTTTATTGTTATGCTTTCCTATCTTGTTACTAATCATGACTTTGAGGTACTTGGAATGTTGGAGAAAGGAGGGCAGTACCGACCCACTGCCAGAAATATTGACCGTCATTGAACAGGATATTTCTACCAAGGTTGTTCTTGTTCCCTCTAAATCTAAGTTATAGTAGGTAGGACACTCCACCAAATCAACATTGCTACGTTAGATGTTGCCTATGATCGCTCTAATCGAAAAAATCTATGCGGCATTTAAAATCAGAGGAATAAACCATGCGAGAATTATTAGATGACCAATGGGGTGGCGAGGAAAAAGGGAAACCCATTCGTGTTTCGATGCCCCACCGTTTGTTGGCTACAGCAATAGATGTACTGCTCCTATTTCTTCTTATACTGCTCCTATTTGCCAATGGAATAGCCCTTGAATTTTGGTATTTAGTTGTTGGTGGTTGGTTGGGGCTGTTGGTGCTTTTAGAGACTTCGCCTGAAAAGGCGAGTTTGGGCAAACGAATAATGCGTTTGAAAGTGACGTCTAGTAGTGAAAACCCTGTGACTGTGTGGCGCATTATGGTACGAACGGTTATAAAATTTGTTCTTATGTGTATGCCCTTTATTTTCATTATTACCATGATTATAGCACAAAAGAAAAGGAAAGACCCACAGCAGCTATTTTTCCACGATGTTATTAGCAAGACCAAAGTGATTAGCATTTTACAGAAAGAAGCTTATTAAGTAGGCGAATAAAAGTAATCGCTTGATAAAAAATAGCCGTTTTTTAGAGTGAAATTTTTTAGGAGACTCCTTAAAGTTGATTAACTACCTTATACCAGCAAAAGTAGCAGCATTCATGAGTGTACGACAAGGGCAGATTTTAGATGATTTGAGTAGTTTGGAGAAACTAAAGGCACATCCCGCCCCTTTTAAGGCTCGAATATTGGCAACAGCCATTGATGTATCTCTGTTCCTACCTGTGTTTATCTTGCTCTTTTTACTAAAAGGCTATTTATACGCAGCACCTGTTTTATTGGCCTTTTTGGCTTATAATATTATCTTGGAGTGTTCTTCGTGGCATGCAACAATTGGCAAACGCTTCGCAGGATTAAAAATTATTCGAGACGACGGAGCACTGATAACGACACAAGGAGCTATAATTAGAAATCTAGTAAAGCTACTCATTGTATGTTTTCCGTTGCCGCTCCTAATTTTACATTTATTCTACGTCATGGCGAAAGACGACCGCCGCAAACTAGTTTTGCACAATAAGTTAGCGAAAGCGCGCGTCATTCGAGTGGTTCGCCAAGCAACGTACGACAGCTATTTAACGGTAATATTGTTATGAAAATCATACTCATTGGCCCAGCTTATCCCTTGCGGGGAGGTCTTGCGGCTTTTAATGAACGGTTGGCAGAAGCCTTTATGGCTCAAGGGCATAGCGTGGAAATTGTGACCTTTAGTTTGCAATATCCGAATATGCTGTTTCCTGGTAAAACCCAGTTCAGTGAGGATCCTCCTCCCAAAAATCTTTCCATCAGTGTTCGCATCAACTCCGTCAACCCACTCAACTGGTTGTCGGTCGGGAAGGCCTTGGCTCGCGAGCGCGCCGATTTAGTCATTTGTCGTTTTTGGCTGCCGTTTATGGGGCCTAGTTTGGGAACGATTCTACGACAAATCAAAAAGAACAAGCACAGTAAAATTATTTCTATCATCGACAACATTGTTCCGCATGAAAAGCGGGTAGGCGATACTGTTTTTGCGCGGTATTATGTCCAACCCGTAGATGCGTTTGTGGTGATGTCGCGCTCCGTAGAGCGCGAGTTAGAGCCCTTTTTGAAGCCTGAACAAGCCGTACGCTATTTGCCCCATCCCATTTACGATAGTTATGGCGCACGGATGAGCAAAGCAGCGGCTTGCACACAGTTACAACTACCTACTGCGCCTCGCTATCTCTTATATTTTGGCTTTATTCGCGCTTACAAAGGGTTGGATATTTTACTAGAAGCGATGGCTGATCCGCGTATTCGGGCGCTTGACCTTAAGCTAATTGTAGCAGGGGAGTACTATGCCTCACCCGAGTTGTACGAGACTATTATTAAAGAAAAAGAATTGGACGAGCAGCTTATTTTGAGAACGGAATTCATCCCCGAACAGGATGTCGCTGCTTATTTTGGTGCGGCAGATATGGTGGTCCAGCCTTACAAAACCGCTACCCAAAGCGGCATCACCCAATTGGCTTACCATTTTGAAGTGCCCATGTTGGTCACTGCCGTAGGCGGCCTGCCCGAAGTTGTTGCCCACGAAGAAGCAGGCTATGTGGTGCCCCCAAACAATCCCCAAGCCGTTGCAGATGCGCTAGTTAATTTTTACGAAGAGGAGCGCGGTGCGGCCTTCCGCGCAGGAGTCGCCGCCCGAAAAGAAGAATTTTCTTGGGATAATTTTTTAGAAGGCATTCAAGAGTTGTAATTTGTTTCTTGGCTACTTTGAATGACATTCTATTTGTACAAAAAAAACAAAGACCGTAAATATACTTTAGAACAACCGTTAAAATACGAACAGCATGCAAGATAATCCCACCCACTTATACGATGCCTTTGGCGAACTACTTTATGTAGTAGCAATGGCCGATGGACTAATTCAAGAAAGTGAAATTAGTGCATTAGAAACGGTCTTGGCCGACAATCCTTGGGCTGCCGAAATCAAGTGGTCGTTCAACTACGAGCGCAAAAAACAACGCTCTCCCGAGGAGGCTTACAAAAAGGTCTTGGATTATTGCAAACACGCTGGCCCGCAAAAAGCCTACAAAGATATGCTAGAAGTGATGTATGCCCTCGCGAAAGCCAGCAACGGCGTTGATAAAAAAGAACAAGCCGTCATGGATAGTTTTATTCAAACCCTGACACATCGATTTAAGGAAGACTTGGAGATTGCCTAATGAAAAAAAATGTGCTGCCCCTATTTAAGGGCAGCACATTTTTTTATTCATCTTCTCCCTTATTTTTATTGGAAGGGGGAAGGGGCAAGTCTTCGGGGCGCAGTGGAATGTTGGTGTCCAACGGCAAAGTCGTGTTAATAGGAGACTTTGGAGGGGCATCCTCTTGTGCTACCGGTACCTGTTGCGGGGGCGCAGGGGGCATCATATAAATGGGTTGCGCGGCATTGGGATTGTCTTGGTTAGCTCCGAACATACCCGTAATGGTACGTTGTATCGTATTGAGAATATCGAAGGTAAACGTATCGCTATAGCCTACAAAAAAGGCCACTAATAAAGGTAATAAGCTATTGGTATTGCTGGGGTTGAGCACTAAGCTATACAACGCTAAATACACGGCAGATCCCATAACAACACCTAAGACAGGACGAATAATCACCCATTTCAAGGTATTGCCAAATTCCTGTACAGGTTTTTGGTAAAATTGCGACAACATCGCGGCAAAACTTCCGATAAAACTCCAAACCACAATGCCCATTGGAATCCCTAAAATAGGGTACGTGCGGATATCGCGCCAAGAAATTTCAAAGTAACTGAGCGAAACTAACGTACCAATAAGTAGTAACAAGGTGATTGCCATACCAATCAATACACTTTTACGGGTCTTGTTGGCGCGGTGATGGTCTTGCTCTTGCAAGGCCAAAATATTTTGTTTGTATTGCTGCATCTCGTTGTAGATACTAATCGTATGCACCACAGCAGAAATAGGGGTATAATCGTTTTGCTCTTGCTCTAGTTTGGTCGTCATTGTCAGTTCGGCTTTGGCAGAACGAATACCGTTAAGGGCAGCCATTGCTTCTGCTTTTAACTCTTCGTAACCAATGAGCTCTACTCGAATGGCCATGAGGTTTTCCATGTAGGTGGCCTTATAAATCATCTGTGGAAACAGTGTATCTATATTGGCACAATCCAACTCTAGTTCGTCCTCTAAAATTTGCAATTCGCTGATAATAACTTGGCTGGGGGTCTCTCGACTCAATTCATTGACACGGGTCAACAACTCGGTATACTCCTGCTCCTTATTGGCGTTGTTTTTCTTGTAAGAGGTCTCAAAATACTCCGCTTCCATAATGGCACGGTGCAGCTGTCGCAACTTTGCCAAGTCGGTTCGGAGGCTGTCCGTCAGGGCATCCATTTTGTCTGCCAAAGAGATATTGCTGTTGCGGCTTTTGACTCCTACGGCAATTTTTTTGTGCGACCAATCAATGTGTTTGATGACAATAGGTTGCACGGTAGTTGGAGTGGGCGCAACGGCTTGCACATAAATAGGTTTTCTGTTCGAAGAAGGTAAAATAGCCATAAGCGAGAATTGATGAAGGGGTGGTAGAAGGGCAAATAGTTAAAAAAGGAAACTTAAACTATCAAAAAAAATCCAATCCCGCAATGAAATAGCGCAAAAAAACACTACAAAAGTTCCAAGCAAGCCCGTAAACTGTCGCGCCAATGTGGAATTGCCAAACCAAAGTCGGCTTTGATCTTCGCTTTATTTAACAAACTAAAGGGCGGGCGTTGGGCAGGCGTAGGATAATCGCTCGTCTCAATCGGCTGCACCGTACAAGGCAACCCTTGCAGCTCAAAAATCGCATGGGCAAAGTCGTACCAAGAGCAAACCCCTTCATTGCTATAGTGATAAATGCCTCTGAAAGTCGCGGGTTCTTGGGTGATAATTGTCAATATTGCTTGCGCTAAATCACGCGCATACGTCGGACTTCCCACCTGATCAAAGACCACGGATAATTGGTTGCGTTCCCGACCAAGGCGCAGCATGGTTTTAACAAAATTGTGCCCAAAACTACTGTATACCCAAGCCGTACGAATAATCAAGGTTTCGGGTTGGGCAGCGATGGCAGCTAGCTCACCTGCCAACTTGGTATTTCCATAAACACTTTGTGGATCCGTGGGAGCACCTTCTACAAAAGGCGTATTTTGGCCGCTGTGGTAAACATAATCGGTTGATAAATGTAGTAAGCGGGTTCTGTTTTGGTAGCAGGCTTGCGCCAAATGGCGAACCCCCTCGACATTGATGGCAGCGGCTCGTTCGGCTTCGCTTTCGGCTTTGTCCACGGCTGTATAGGCTGCACAGTTGATACAATAATCGAAGGAATGCTGCTCAAAATACTGCTGCACCGCTGCTTCATTGGTAATGTCCAATTCGGAATGATCGGTAAAATGCCACTGAAACGCGGGGTAATTGGCAGATAATTTTTGCAGCTCACTGCCGACTTGTCCGTTGGCACCTGTTACTAATACTTGCATAAGGATAGGAGGTATTTTACTTAGAATAGAGGAAGTGGCCTTTGTGTTCGCCTAAAACAGGTAGAATGCTGTCTTTTTCAGACAACTGCGCGTCTTTTAAATCAATTTTCCAATCAATTTTTAATTGGGGATCATTGTATAGCAAACCGCCTTCACTGGCTTTGTGGTAATAATTATCACACTTGTAAAAAAACTCTGCGGTAGGAGATAAGACCACGTACCCATGTGCAAAACCGCGTGGTACAAATAACTGTTTTTTGTTCGCGGCGCTCAACAAAATGCTATACGATTGGCCGTAAGTAGGCGAGCCTTCCCGCAAATCAACCACTACATCTAAGACTTCTCCTTCAATTACACGGACGAGTTTGGCTTGTGCATGGTCGCCCAATTGGTAGTGCAACCCGCGCAAAACGCCATAGGTGGAGCGCGCCTGGTTGTCTTGTACAAACACCGTTTCAATTCCCGCTTCTACAAAGCGTTGATGTTGATAACTCTCGTAAAAGTAACCACGGGCATCGCCCCAGACTTGGGGTTCAAAAACGATTAGATTAGGTAAGGGGGTTTGGTGAAATGGCATGTCGGAATAAAAATTTGCAGTGAATTAGAAAGAGCGTAAAAGTACTATTTTTTCTGCTTTGATAAGGCTTTATTGGTACTACAGAACTCCTTTTCCAATAAATCGGAGCGACAGCTAAGCCTTACCCAACATCTAGCGCTTAAAACAAGGAAATTGTTCGCGTAAGAAATCTAAATAATACACCTCATACAGCTGAAATCCCTTAGTAAAACGCAAGCGGACTTGATCGACTTCCGCTTCTGCCAACTGCTTCGCATCTGCTTTGGTAAGGACAAAACTAGCCTCGTAGACAGTGGCATCCCCTTTGACTGTCGCCGTTGCCCCTTGGTACGTCAACAAGAAAAACTCTTTGCCCTGCATGGTGCGAAGGGTTAGGTTAGAATTAGGAGCGAGGTCGCCAAACTTCTCCTTGGCGGCAGCAGTAGCAATGGTAAGGGTAATGTTGAGAGCCAAGCCTCCTTCTGAACTTTGGCTCAAATGACCTTCGCAACGGATGAAATCCTTCGTTTTTAAGAATTTGCGGTATTGCTCAGGCGTATACGTGAAAAATAGGCGAGGAGCCAGACCGCGTTTGCGGGTGCCCGTAAATTCGTCGATATGGTCGAAGGCAAAGGTACATTGTTCTGGGCGGAGCATAGGGCTACGCTGTTCTGCTGTGGTAGCAGGGGCTTGTGCCAATAGGCGTAGTTCTTCTTCTGCGCTCAATGGTTGTGCTTGTTTGTTGCGCTTGCTCGCGGCTGTTTTTTTGTTGTCTGCGCTAGCAGAAGGGGGTTGTTCTGTCTTTGTTGGACGGGTCTTGTCGGTTGTGGGACTCGCTTTTTTTTCAGTGGGTTTGGTAGATGTAGGCGTTGTTTTTTTTGCCGTATCGGTTGTGGTTTTTGGACGGTTCTTGGTAGCGGCTACTTTTTTTGTAGGGGATTTCTTTTCTGTAGTAGCTGGTTGTTGTACCGATTTTTTAGCTGCTTTTTTTATCGCTTCTTTGTGGCGGGTTTCTTTGATTCGAACCTGCTTTTTTTTCTTATTTTTGTCTACCGTCAATGGTTTGACCTGTACTACTCCTGTTTGGGCAGGTGGGGTCGTATCACTGGGCATGAGATAGTCCATTGGCGCGGCGGCTACTTCTAAGGCAACCCCACTCATTATGATACAAAAAAAACAACGCAATAAAATTGACATAACCACTAGTGTTTGAAGGAGTAAAGGGAAAGGACAAAGATACGAACAAGCCCGCAGCGCCCAAAATTAAAGGGCTATTCTTGCCTTATTAATGAATAACTGCTAAATTGTTGCAAGCCTTTTGTCCTTTTCGGCAGAATAGACTAGATTATGAATCGAGTTGTATCAAGACTGAAAAGAAGAGGACTCGAACCCAGCTTGCCTATAGAGTCGTTAGCGCAGCTAAACGAAAAACAAGGTCTTGTTCTTAACCAATTATTCCTGATAAAGTCCAATAGCGCTCTTGGCTTTTGAACCTTTAAAATTAGCAAACAATGAAACAGCCCAGCTATTCTTTTATGAAACCCTTTGGATGGGGATGTTTATTGGCTACGACTCTATGGTGGAGCAGTTGCCAAGAGAAAACGCCTTCTTCTGCTACCAAGACCGAGCCGAATGTAGCAGCGCCTTCATCGGTCTATTTAAAACACCCTGATAAAATAACAATGGATTATCCTGAGACTAAGCGCGTGGCAATTCGCGATACTTTTTTTGATGTGGTCGTAGAAGATCCTTACCGCTGGTTGGAGGAGGCCGTTACGGAGGAGCCCGAAAAGGAAATTAACCAATGGGTAGCCGCACAGAGTAAGTTGGCCCGGACTTATCTAGATGGTATTTCCTACCGCGATCAAATTGCTAAACGCCTAGAACAACTCTACGATTACGAGCGCCAATCGGCACCGATGAAAGAAGGCGGGGCTATGTATTATTATAAGAATAATGGCCTACAAAATCAAGCGGTTATGTACCGAAAAGCGACTTGGGATAGCCCTAAAGAAGACGTGTTTATTGATCCAAATACCTTGTCAGAGGATGGAACGGTTTCTTTGGGTGGGGTCAATTTTTCTAAAGATGGTCGTTATGCAGCTTACCAAACTTCCGCGTCGGGCTCGGATTGGAGAAGCGTGCAATTGATTGATACCAAAACCAGTAAGCAACTGGAGGATAAAGTAGATTGGTTGCGTTATTCGGGCGTATCTTGGTTCAAAGATGGCTTTTTCTACAGCCGCTACGGCGACAACTCTGGCGAAGATAAATTTGTGGAGCAAAATCAATTTCACAAAGTCTATTACCACCAAGTAGGCACGCCCCAATCGGCCGATGAGTTGATTTTTGCCGACCGCACCCAGCCTTCTCGCAACTACGGCGTAGGCGCGACAGAAGACGAACAATACTTGATTCTCACGATGACCGAATCGACTAGTGGCAACGCCTTGTATTATAAAAAAGCCGATAATGAAGAGGAGGAATTTATCCGTTTGATTGATAATTTCGACCATGATTATTATGTGATCGATAATGTCGGTAACAGCTTATTGGTGTATACCAATTACAAAGCACCCACCTATCAACTGTTGAGCATCGACTTGGATAAACCCGCACCCAAACATTGGAAATCCGTTATTCCCGCTCGCGAAAAAGCTACATTGAACGGCGTGCAAGTAATTGGAGGGCGTTTGGTGGCCACTTATACCAAAGAAATTACCAACGAACTGGAAGTGTTTGAAAAAGATGGCACGCCTGTCGGCGTTATTGCCTTGCCTGATATGGTGAGCAAAACCGCGCCTGTCACAATTGGCGGGTTAACAGGAAAAGCCGAGGAAACGGAAGCGTATTATACCCTTACCTCGTTTACCATCCCTAGTACTATTTGTAAACTCAACGTCAAAACGCTGCAATCAAGTGTTTGGAAACAGCCCAAAATTGATTTCAACCCCAAGGATTACCAAGTAGAATACACTCATTATAAATCTAAGGATGGCACATCTATTCCAATTAGTATTGTTTATAAAAAAGGCGTAAAAAGAGATGGTACCAACCCCACCTTATTGTATGGGTATGGTGGTTTTAATATCAGTATTCTACCGAGTTTTGCCTTGACACGCTTGCCCTTTTTAGAAAAAGGTGGTATTTATGCCGTGGCCAACATTCGCGGTGGTGGCGAAATGGGCACGAACTGGCACCTAGCAGGCACCCAGCTCAAAAAGCAAAACGTATTCGACGACTTTATCGCCGCAGCCGAGTATTTGATCGAACAGAAATATACTTCCTCTGAGAAATTAGCCATCGAAGGGCGCTCCAATGGAGGTTTACTGGTAGGCGCTTGTATGACGCAGCGCCCCGAGTTGTACCGTGTCGCTTTTCCAATTGTAGGTGTATTGGATATGATGCGTTACCACACCTTTACCATTGGCCACTTTTGGGCGGCGGATTATGGACGTAGCGACGACGAAACACAGTATAAGAACTTGCTGGCCTATTCGCCTGTACACAACGTGCGTCCTGCCGAGTACCCTGCTACGATGGTGATGACGGCGGATCACGATGATCGCGTGGTGCCTGCCCACTCTTTCAAATTTGGAGCGGCCTTGCAGGCCAACAATATGGGCAAGCGCCCTGTTATCATTCGCATTGACCGAAAAGCGGGACACGGCGCAGGCAAGCCCACTGCTAAAATCATTGAAGAGGAAGCCGATAAATTAGCGTTTTTGTTCTTTAATTTGGGTGTCGATTGGAAATAATACCTATAATCACAAATGAGGGATATGGCAGTTGACAAGACTAGAATTGGAGGAATTGTAATAGGGGTTAATGTGTTGTTGGCTGCCATTTGGTGGTTGGTGCCACTGGGCATGTACGGGGTTTTTGACGATGGCTTGTTCTATGGAAGTATTGCCCGTAATTTGGTTTACGAGGCAGGCGATAGCATTTGGGACTTCAAAGTGTCCAATACCTTAGATCCTCAATTCAATGGGCATCCGCCTTTGAGCTTTTGGGTACAGGCACTATTTTTTCGGGTGTTGGGCGATGTATATTGGGTAGAGCGCGTTTATTCTTTGTTTTTGGCGGGCTGGGCATTGCTTGGCTTGGCGGCTTGTTGGCGTTTGTTTGAACCCCAAGGGCGGCGTTTGCCGTTGTTATTTTGGTTATCCATTTCTATTGTGGGCTGGTGTTTTGGTAATAATTTGCTAGAAAACTTGCTGACCGTCTGTACCATCACGGCAGTATATTTATTGGTACGACAAGCCCAAGAAAACCGCAACAACTGGCTTTGGATCGTCTTGGCAGGTGCGTTTGTAGTTGCGGCAGTACTGACAAAAGGCCCTGTAGGAATTTACCCTTTGTCAGTGCCCGTGTTATACGCGCTTACCGTAGCCCCTTCGCGCTGGAAACGTGCGCTAGTAGAAAGTGTGTTGTTGTTAGTGCTAGTAGTTGGGAGTTATTGTTTGTTAATTACCTTATCTCCACGCGCGGCGCTGTATTTTAACAACTATTGGGAACTGCAACTAGTGGGTTCGCTATCAGGGAAATATAATTTTGCAGAAGGTCGCCTTTCTGTATTGCGTTCGCTGTTCGAGGAGTTTTTACCGCCGTTGTTATCGGGCTTGGCACTACTCGGGTCGGCGCGTTATTTAAAACTACCAACCACGGTTATTTCCAAAAAAGTGGTTTTATTTTGGTTCTTGTTAGCCTTAGCTGCCTCTTTGCCCTTGATGATTAGCCCCAAACAATTGCGTTTTTACATTGTGCCCTCTATGGGGTGGTATGCGTTGGCTTGGGCGCTGTTTTGCTGGCCTTCTTTTTTGGCGTTAGCCAAGTATACCCAAGCTTGGTATCGACGAAGGAGGGCGCTGCAAGTCGTTCTAGGAGTGGGAATTATAGGCTGTTTTGTCTTGAGTGTTTTCAACATTGGCAAAAACTCCCGCCAAGAAGCCTTGATGAGTGATGTGCGGGCTATTGGAGCTGTTGTTCCGCTGCATTCGGAGGTGTATATTCCTAATAATATATACCGAAATTGGGGATTGCATGGCTATTTCTACCGCTATTTCTATATTGACCTAACGACAACTTATAATAAGCAACCCTATGCGGTTGGTTACAAGGGAGAAGCGTTGGATTGGCGCATTTACCAAAGTCAATTGGATTCACTAGAGGTGCTAGAATTGTATCGACACCCCACAGAGGAGTAAGCATTAAAGGGTATCAAACCAGAGAGCGGATTGATCTTGTGGATCGCCGTTGTAATTGATGGTAATTTCTTCGCCTGCCTCAATGTCGCGGTAGGCCGTGATATACAGCGTTCTTTCTTGCATATCTACTTCGTAAATAGCATTCGGCGAAAACGAGTGGTTGTAAATACTACCATAACCCAAGGCCAACGCCCCTGCTTCCAAATCTTCATCCCATTCAAAATAATAATCGTTGATAATGGTATTTTGAATGATCGAAATTTCCTCTCGTGGAATATATAGGATAGGACAGATTTCGATCATGCTATTCGCGGGAATCGCCGCCGCTGTAAAAACACCTATGTTGTGGAGGTGACTAGGGGCGATAAAGATACTAGGAATGTGCTGGCTCATGACAATTCTAAGAAAATTAAGGAGCGCTTTTTGGCGAGTTGGAGAATGAGAAACGGCAAATAAAATAACGACACAAAAGTAAGCATTTACCAACAAAAGCAAAAAAAACAGGTCGTTATAACCAATGCTTCTTCCGTTATTTTGAAGCGGTTTCTTTTTCTACCTTGATATAATCCATGATAATAGAAGTGCTGGTCGCAGGGCCTGCTCTAAGTTGCTGCAAGTCCTCTAAGACATATTGGTACACTAGAACATCATTGATAAGAAAGTACGTTTCGGTCTTTTTCTTTATGATTTTAAGCTTTTTAAAATCCGAATCAACACCTTCCTCATAGCTTCCAGAAAAGAGATCGTCGTTAATTAGTAATTCGTAATTACCCGAATTGTTGAGCGTAAAAAACACTTTATAGGTCTCTTGCGTAAAGCCCAACAGCGCTAAGCCATAGAAGACACTATCCTGCCCTGGCTCATTTCCAATCGCTATCTCTACGGAGAAATCATCTTCTTTGGTAATTGGGAAAGGGGGCGCCATGCAGCGAAGTACGGTATCTAAGGAGGCATAATAGTAATACCCTTCCGATACTTCTCCGTAATTGTTGCCATCATTCCCCACCCAAAAAGTGCTATCTTCGGTGTTAAAATGACTAAAATAAACTAGGGTTCCATGATTCAAGGAAAAGGTTTCTTTTTTAATAGAAGAAGCCCAACAGCTGCTCAATAAGAGGCTCAAAAGTAGTAAGAAAGAGGTTTTCATAATCGTAATAATGGCTAATAAGAAAAGCTATTTGAAGGTAGAAATTGGATGAAAGGCTACAACAAGCGCTGGTAATGTGCCCATAATTGGCGGCTCAATTGAGCGGGGTGAAACGTGTTTTGAGCATACTGCCACCCCTTTTGGCGCATGTGCTCGGCCCGTTGTGGCTCGGTTAGGACGCGGCGAATGGCTTCCGCACAAGTGGCGGGATCATGTGGATCAATATATAAGGTATCGGGACCGCCTGCCTCAGGCAAAGAAGAGGTTTGAGCCGCAATAACAGGTGTTTTGCAAAGCAGCGCCTCTACAATCGGCAATCCAAAGCCTTCATATAGAGAGGGATAGACCAAGACCGAAGCCGCTTGATACAGCGTTTGTAGCTCTTGAGTCTGGTTGATGTTGTTGAGCCAATAGATAGGTGTAGTAGGAGCCGCTTCTAGCGGTAGTTTTCCGCGTCCTACAATCACAAGAGGCAACTGTAGTTCCTTGGGTAGCAGGGCATGGGCACGAAATAGCAACTGTAGATTTTTGCGCGGCTCTAGCGTACCAACCGCTAAAATGAAACGCTCAGGAAGTTGGTGGCGTGCTCTAAGTGGCTCAAAGGGCAGTGGTGGTAAGTCGTAATAACTGCTTTCACAAGCTTGGTAGAGCACTTGTATTTTTTCAGGCGGCAGTTGGTAATAATGCAGGAGGTCTCTTTTGGTGCTTTCGCTAATGGCTAGAATAAGGTCCGCCTGTTGGCAACTGTAGCGACATTTCCAAGCGTAAAATTGACGGTCGACCCAAGGGAAAAAATGCGGATAGCGTTTAAAAATCAAATCGTGGATGGTCAAGACACTTTTGATCCCTGTTTTTTGAGAGAGCTGCCAAGGCAATTCGTTGCTTAAGCCATGATACAACTCCACAGAAGCGGTTGAAAGATCCGCTCGAATCCCCACGCTACGCCACCAAGCAGAAAACGGTTGGCTATTTTGATGAACGGTGTAAGGCGGTTCCAAAAAAGGCGCAATACGTTCGGGAGCGAGGCCAATACGCGGCGTATACAAGTGTGGGGAGAGGGTAGGATACGCTTGTACTAAATTGGCCACCAAACTACGGCTATAATTGCCGAGTCCAGTACGGTTACAAAATAAGCGTTTGGCATCATAAGCTAGTTGCATGGTGGTTCCAAAGTTGTGGTAATTGGCGCATATCCTCAAAAACAACAGCACCTGCTTCGGCCAAGGTTTGGGCACGGCTTCCGTGGGCATAGCCAAAGACCGTAAACCCACCCGCTCGCGCGGCCTGCACGCCTGCCAAACTATCTTCCACTACGGCACACACTTCAGGAGCGAAGCCCAGTTGTTGGGCAGCGTGTAAAAACAAATCAGGAGCAGGTTTCCAACGTTGCAAGTCGTAGGCACTATAAATATGTTCCCCAAAGTAGGGCAGAAGTTTCAATAAACCCAAATTGAGGCGAATCTTTTCTTGCGGCGCATTGGAAGCCACACAACGCGGGCGCGTCATCGTTTGGAGCAGTTCGCGTACCCCCGGCACCGCTTGGATGTTTTTTTGAAAGGCTTCGTAGGTCAAGCGGCGGTACTCTTGGATGATGTTGGGGGCAAATTTTCGCCCTGCTTGCGCCTCCATATAGGATAAGGTTTGCTGCAAGGCCACCCCCGAAAACTGCTCTAGGGCAGTAGCTGCTGCCGCCTCAAACCCAATTCGTTTGCCCAATTCTAATAAAACACCAATAGATAGGGCTTCGCTATCCACTAATACTCCATCACAGTCAAAGATAATTGCTTGAAAGGGCATAATAATTTGGTTGGTTTTAATAGTAATGGACTAATAAGCTTAGAACGGTAGTTGGGGGAAAAGTGTTGTTGGAAGGGGGATGATTTTTTTTGGAGGGGGAATCGTAATAGCTCTACTAGTTTTTAGGGTTACTCACTTTGTTGGACGCCGTATAGCCTGCCATATAAAAACACGTTAATGGTTTTATACTTAGACTTTATCGTCTAAAAGACAGTGGAAATTTTAGCAAAAAACCGTTAACTACTTCTATTTAGGTTATTAATTTTCGTTTTTTTCTGATAAATAGTTGCTTTTTTATAAGAAATACTATACATTTGAACATAAGAACAATAAAAAACAACTAGCCACTATTTTACATCTGACTTAGGCTATTTTTCGTTCATCGTGAAGAAAAATCGTCTCTGTACTCAATATGTCCTTAGGTAAACTATTGGTTTGCAAGATGTGGAAATGCTAGTTGCTCAATTAAAACACCCCAAAGAACACCTAATTTTATTATGAAATATTTACTTTCCATTTTACTGGTAGTGTATAGCTACTGCTTTGCCCAATCCCAAACAGCGCTGCGTTTTGATGGGCTTGATGATTACACGCGTACTGCTTCTTATCCAGCCCTAGATTGGGCACAGGACTTTACGCTAGAAATTTCTGTGGATAGTGTTGATTTTACGCTTTCCGATACGCTGACGTTAGTTGCTCGTTGCAATCCGAGTACAGGAGAGGGTTGGCGCTGGTATTTGACAGGGAACAGCATTGTCTTGGCTATTCAGAATAAAATTTACAAGTTATCCCACACCCTTACTGGATCGACAAACTTAGCAGTTGTATGCTCTAACAATAGTTTGAAATTTTACGTCAATCAGCAGCTGCTAAGTACACAAAGTCTAACAGGAGCAGCTACCATGACTTGCTCTAATTGTAACTTATTGCTAGGTAAAAATGCCGATGACACCGATTACTTTAAGGGCCAGGTGGACGAACTTCGTATTTGGTCTGATGCGCGAACAAGTGCCCAATTACAAGCCCATGCAGGTAGTTGTTTGGATAGTAGTGCCGTTAATGATTCTACGTTGGTGGGCTACTGGAATTTTGAAGAAGGAGCGGGGCAGTTTGCTAATAATATGGCCTATTGGACGAACTATAGTCGTCTGGGAAGTACTTTTTATGTGGATACAGAAGATCCCACGTGGGAAACTAGCACCACCACTCCTTTAGCTTGTTATAGTGATAGAGTGGCAAAATTTTCTTTGAGCGATTCTGATCCTCGATACCTAGAAACGGTTTGGTTGACCCATAATTTTCCTACTCCTTTTGATAATTATGACCGCTTTTGGCTGATTAATGGCGATACCTTGGGGTACAATATGGGTTCCGTAGATACGTTGATGCAAAGCTTTCCTATGGGAATGAATGTAGTACAATTAGTGGAAGAGACTCCGCAGGGCTGGGCATTGTCTACTCAATTGTTGACGGTGACACGCCCTAGTGAACCCTGTGGCGCGGAACAGGTCATGAAATGGCGTAGTATTTATCCTGCTGCTACTCAATATGCTCGTTCAATGACTACCTTGGCATATGCACAGAGTAGAACCCCTTCTGGTGGGCCTATGTTCTTCCAGTAGTGTTTCATGTGATTGGGGAAAACCAAGATTCCTTAAATAAATTTCCGCCCGCGCTTATTTTAGCGCAGTTAGATACTTTAAATGCCCATTTTACTCGGAATAATACGAACATCCGCTTTTGTTTAGCACAAAATTTACCGCTATCGTTGGTACAGGGTGGAGACACTTGGGCTGATTTTGGAACGACGGTAACTCCTGGACAAGCAGGGATTACCTATACGTTAGACCTTAACAACACCTTGTCTCCTTTTGACTTGAGTAGTCTTAATTATACACAAGGTATAATGCCAGGCGCTTTGCCGTTTCCGCCAGAAGAATACTTGAGCATTTATGTGGTAGATTCCTTATTGCTACCAAACGGGGGCGAGGCTTTAGGAGTATCGAATATAGGACCGTCTTATGCTGCTATGGATGGTATCGGGATCCATTACAATGGTTTTTTGAATACTACTGCTACTACTCCTATTTTAGGGAAAGTATTGGTGCACGAGGTAGGGCACTGGTTGGGATTAAAACACGTGTTTGGTGATATATTTGGGGACGATGGCATTTGTGATACTTATGAACAGGGATTGGAAACGGCCGTTATGGGAATAAACGATTGTGTTACTCCTTATACGACTAGTACTACTTGCCCTGTCACCATTCCGTATAATCAAGGGGAAAACTATATGGATTATCACCTTGAAAATTGCCTTAGTGTCTTTACGGGAGGGCAAACAAATAGAATGCATCAAATATTGGATGTTGCCCGTCCTTTATTGCATTCCCAACTCAATCTTATTAATACAGGGATACGGCAGCCCAGTGGTTGTGTAGACGATCATACGGTAACTGCAGCTTTTACCAGTTCTACGGAGTATATTTGTAATGGAGAACCCGTAGATTTGGAGGGCAGCGATATAGCTTATGCTAATTGGACATGGTCGGTCCATTGGGATAGCACCTTAAATAATAACCAGCCAGCACCGCTGTCTGCGTCTATGCAGTTGACAGATACTAGTGGGCAGCAATCTAGAGCTTTGACACAATTGTTTATTGATGTTCCTGGAACTTGGAGTATTGTGCTGACAGTACAGGATACGGTGAATGGTTTGCCCTTCACCATTATGGATACCTTGTCTATAACCGTAGAAGACTGTAGTACTAGTCCGCAGCGCTATCGGTATACGAGCAATTTAAACAATAGCGATTGGAAATTTGAGTATTTATCGGTAGATACCTTAACGACTGTTGGGGCAGATACCACGGAAGGATATATCATAACAGGGTCTTCCATGGATTATTGGGGGCAACATACGGGTATATTAATGCAAGTAGATTTGACAGGACAAGTGGTTTGGAGACGCACTATTAGCCACCCTGGTGGAGCCGTTCGACTATTTGATGTAGCCAGTGGCTTTACTTATCAAGGACAGCCTAATTGTTATGCCTTAACAGGTTATTTAAACAATGGAACGCGCCAAGACGTATTGGTGATGGTCGTCAGTAAACAGGGAACTACCCTGTATCAAGAAACTTTTCCCTTAGACAATGCCAATGCTACGTTTAACATTGCTACTGGTTTTCACCTTATTGCTTTGTCGAGCGCTTTTAATAACCAATTGGCAGTGGTGGGTTTTGTAGGAGATGGAATAGCTGATTTAGATGATCGAGCGGGCTTTATTTTGGGGATTGATCCCAACTTGGGTATTGGTAATGCGTTGCAATGGCAGCAATTTTATGAGTCCATTACACTCACTGGAAACGACTATGATGTTGCAGTGAGTCTGGTAGAGATAACCGCTGATTTTGGGAATGGCCCCGAAGCGACTATAATCGTAGGAGGAAATGCCAATCGCGCTTTGGCTACTGTAGGAAAAGGTATCTTTTTTAGCGGTCTCACCCCTAATACTACCACAGGAGTGGTAGAGCGTTGGAGACGGTATTATGAAACTATTGGCGGAAATATAGGATCTAATAAGCTGGTAAGTCTAGCTTGGGGAAATAATAGTTTAGTTGCCGCTGCTACAACCGATATTTCTCATGGAACAACTATTATTTCGCTAGACGAAACAAATGGCAACATTAAAAATTCAGTTAGCGTCTTTGGAATACAAACTTATGAATTGCTAATCAAAGACGCGGCTTGTGTGCTAGCAGGAGTCGATCCTAACTATGAAGTAACCACCTTTAAAATTCCCCTGCCAACCGCAGCGGGAACAAGTTGGAATACGTTGCCCCAAGCGATTAGTAGGAATTATACCGCTACGAGTGTTACAAACAACTATTTTTCCCCTTATTATCCACATAATCAATATTTTTATGGCGCCCCACAAAGTATGGTGACCGCCCCTAATGGTGGATATTTTGTGGTTATGCCTAATCAACTAACCACGGCTACTAACAATCCCAATGGTCAAAAAGAGGTAAGTTTTCTGAAGCTAGATGAGCGCTTAGTGGCGGCCTGCACAGGAGCAGGCGGACTTATTGCGCACAGCTTGCCTACCCCTTTAGATTCTTCGGCTATAGGAGATACAATTCAGTTGCAATACACTCCTAGTGTAGACACGACCACTATAGTTAATGCAGGGCCTATGTGTATGCAGCAAGCTTGTACGGGATTCGCCACCCATATAGAATATGGACTAAAATGTCCAGAAGATACCGTACAGTTGGATGCGAGTAGCTACATTACCTCTTTGGCTAATACTCGTTACCAATGGAGTCCTTTGTTCGGATTGGATAGCAGTGCCGCTCAAACCCTACAAGTAGCGGCCGTACCGGGAGAAACGGATATTTTATACCTATTCGAGGCTATAGATACCATTACTGGCTGTGTTGTCTTAACAGTACGCTATTTTGTCATCAATCACCCCTCTACCTTAAACTCACGTAATATTATCGTTGATAATTGTGCGCAAACAGTAAGCATCAGTTCCAACCCTACCCTGACCAATATACAATGGCAGCAAGTGGGAACAGGGCTTTTAGCAGATACGACTATGACAATAATACCTAATCAAACGGGTTATTACTTGGCGACAGGTACCAATGCCTATGGCTGTATGGTCGCTACCGATACTGCTTTTTTACAAGTGCCCACTCCTTTGAGTGTCAGTTCCGTTGTTCAGCCGATCTCTTGCGCGGGAGCTGCTGATGGGGAAGTGGTCGCAACAGCACAAGGGGGCATTACGCCTTATACTTACTATTGGTCTACTGGACAACTGGGAAATACACTATCCTCCTTGGGAGCAGGAACCTATACGGTGACCGTCCAAGATGTTTGCGGAATCTTTTTGAGAGACACCGTAATTGTTACTGCACCCGCTATATTATCGAATACCAATAATGCCTCTGTTACAGGCTGTGGAACGGGGATTAGTGCTACAATCACCACCGCGACTACAGGTGGCACGACTCCTTATCAATATTTGTGGTCTACAGGTGCTACTACTGCTTCGCTCCATAATTTGACCACAGGAACCTATACCGTGACCGTGACCGACGCTAACCAATGCTCTACTACGAGCAGCAGTACGCTTACCGTTCCTGACAGTTTACAACTAGGATTGAGCAGCAGTGCCGTACAATGTGCTACCGCGAATTCAGGCAGTGTAACGAGTGGGCTCACAGGCGGGAGTCTTCCGTATGTATATCAATGGTCGAATAATGCAACGACAGCCTCTCTTAGCAACGTAGCCGCGAACACCTATTGCTTAACGGTGACGGATAGTCGGGGGTGTTTGGTGACCGATTGTGCGACCGTCGCTCCAGCGGCAGACCTACAGTTGATCAAAACTAGCTCGGCCACCACGGCAGTAGTGGGCGATACCATTACCTATACCATTGCTCTTATCAATAATTGCCAAAGCCCTCTTACCGTGGCTTTAGAGGATACCTTGCCGCTTGGGTTATTAATGGTACAAAGTACGCTTAACTACCAGTCTACGGATCGTAGATTGTCGGATGTAATTAGTTTGCCCGCAGGGGATAGTACGAGTCTTACTTACATGGTCTTAATAGCGACCGACGGAAGTTGCGGACAAGGATTAACCCTAAACAATCGCGCTTGGGCTAGAGACACCAACAGCAGCGCTCTTTGGATCGATAGTGCGCAGGTAGTTATTAATGAGATCAACAACTCCTGTGACACGAGCGCCTTGCAACTGACGTTTCAACAGGCGATAGACGCGGGTTTATTATTGCCCATGACAGGCGTTATTAATGCTACCAATACCGCTCAGAACGTCGTGGTCAATGGGCAATGGCGACTCCTTCCAGGGCAGAATTATGATTTTGCGGCAGGATCTACCATTATTATGGAAGGGGGAGCAGAATGGATCGTTAGTCCAGATGCGGCGTTGTCTTTAGACAAAACTACCGTACAGGGTTGTGAATGTCTATGGTACCGCATTTTGGTAGAGAAAAGTGGCTCTTTTTCTAGCAGCAACAACAGTAAATTGGAAGATGCGCAATATGCCTTACAGACCCTAGATGCCAGTACTATCGAAGTGACCGACACGCGGTTCGAGAATAATTTCATAGGGTGGTATGTTGCTCCTCATCCTGATGGTGCACTACAAAATGTGTTTGTCAACAAATTTGAAGACAACTTATTCATCGGGCAAAGTATGAAACAGCCCTATGCAGGAGCACCCACCACCCCAGGGCTAACCACCGCTCGGGCACAGGTGCAAATCCCAGTATCACCTGCCGCTTCGCCCACTAACTTGGTGCGCAGTTTAGCAGGTGTTTATCTGTGGGATGTCGCCGCACTGAATTTAAATACCGCCCAACCCTCCAACAGCAATACCTTTACACGGCTGACGGCAGGCATCGTAGCGTTCAATAGTAATTTGAGTATTAATTCGGGAACCTTTAACAACATTAACAAGGACATTACCCATTACGACCCCGATTTATCCTTTCACGGCTGTGGCATTCACGCCCAAGCAGAATCTTGGATTCCTACCCTCAGGGTTAGAGGCATGAGGCAAACAACAACGACCAATACTTTTCAACAATGTGTGGTAGGGATATCGGGTTTAGGAGTGAGTATGGATATAGATTTTTGTGGGATGAACTGTCCGAAAGATATGGGAATCCGTGCGACCTTATGTCAAGAAGCTTTCTTGTCCTTCAAAGATAACCACATGACCAACATCGAACGAGTGGGCATTGGGTGTTATTATAATGACATCGAAACAGAGCTTATTGTAGCGTACAACAACTTGTTTTTACAAAACAGCACGGTTAATGCCTTACAGTTTAGAGCGGGAATCGCCATTGTAGAAGCAGGCTTGCACGAGCACAAAGTGGAGATACAAGAAAATACCGTAGAGAGTATCAACAGCCAGTTTGGCATTCAACTAAGCGGCGTAAAAGGAGCTAAGGTGACGGGCAACGAAGTCGTGCTAGCTGGAAACTACAACCAAGTAGACCGCGCGGGTATTGCCGTACTCAATAGTGAAGCCAACTTAACGTGCAACTCTGTTCCTGGAGACAATACAGTTTTGAACAGCTCCCGAACCCGCAACTATGTAGGAGCGACCATCACCAACAGCCAATGGCAATGCAATACCGCCGACAAAGCCGATAAAGGGATGTATTTTGAAGGTATTAGCGATGTCAATTTGATCGGCAACGAATTTCAAGACCACCAAACGGGCTTACTCTTAGAGGGCAATGCCATTATCGGGCAGCAACCCCACCACGGGAATCTGTGGATTGGGAATGCAGGCGGGAATCCCGATGCGGTGAATTTGAATACGAGTACGGCTGGGCAGGGTGGTTCTTACATTGAGATAGATGGCTCTACTGGTAATTTTAATGACTTAGTGCCTAATAATTTTGCTAATCAAGGAGGATGGATAGATCCTTTTGCATCAGGAAATAATCTACGCTGTGATGGGGATTGTAATGTGGTAGAATCCACTTCCCTCTATCAACTCTCTTCTTACGAGCAGGCGGTAGCCAACCAAAGCTTTAGTACTAGCAGTTATACTAGCGCAGCGGTATATCAAGCGCAGCGCCAACTCTACCGCAATCTATGTGCTTATCCTAGTAGAATAACGTTAGACAGTAGTTTGGTGCAGTTTATGCAGCGTTGTCAAAACAACTGTATCAGCCACTTTGATAGTTTAGCAGAAGCCTGTCGCCATACCTTAACACTAGCTCCTAGTATACACCAGCAGTTGCAAGGGTTGCAGGGACAAGCCACTAGTTGCCAAGACAGCATTCAAGTACTGGATTCTATTTGGCAACAACAGCCACAGACCAGTATAAGAACAGCTCGCTTACAGCAGCAACAAGGATTACAACGAATACAACAGCAACAAGCACAACTACTGAACACTTGGAATACTCAACAACGCTTACAACGCTCGATACTTGCCAATCGCAACCAAGCGTTTAACACTAGTGTACTACACGAGAGCCACGAACAGCAGCTTGTACAGCTCTACTTAACCACCTTGGGGGCAGGAAAAGCGACCTTGACCTCTCAAGAGCGTAGTCAATTGCGCCAATTAGCGGCTACTTGTCCACAAGAAGGTGGGGTTAGTGTGCATCAAGCTAGAGCGTTGTTATCGTTGGTAGAAGATGTTAATGTATTGGATTTTAGTTGCGTGGTCACTAAGAAGAACGACAAGTTAATAGAAGAAGAAATGACAGAGACGGCGCGTCAAGCATGGGCAATAAAACTTTATCCGAATCCCACGCAGCAGCAGTTAACGGTAGAAAGTACGGCAACGTTGAGTAAAGGGTATAGGGTGCAGGTTTACAATGCCTTAGGGCAGGTGGTCTTGGTACCGAATAAGCAGATAGCGCCCAATAGCTTATCGTTGGAGGTGGGACAACTTCCTGCAGGGATGTATGTGTTACAGCTCAGGGATGGGGAAGAGCGAGCGACGCTTACTTTTGTGGTGATAGAATAAGTAAAGGCAGGCGTTATTAATAAATTAAGTAACCCAATGGGCGCTTAGAAGGGGAGCTTTCTAAGCGCTTTTTAATTAATAATTCATGAGAAGAGTATTGCTATACGATAATGCTGTTATGGCTAGGGTATACTGTCTTATGCCCAACAGCACGATAATATCTGGATTCAAGGGGTAGAGCGTAGTACCAGCACGCATTTAGACTTTAGTGGCGGCACGCTGCAAGTTGATTCTATGGTAAGAAACATGCCCATGAGTAGATTAGGTTATAGCATGTCGGATAGCGTAGGAAATTTAATTTTTTATACCAATGGGATCAAGATTAATAATGCTCAAAAACAATTGATGGAGAATGGGGATAGCCTGAACCCTGGACAGGTGGCGGATGATTTTAGAAATTCAGGGTACCCAATTCCCAACAGCATTATTAGTGTGCCGCACCCCAACCAAGCCCACCAGTATTATGTGTTTCACAACTCGATTACGTATGCTTCGGATATTGCAGGTTATGGAGAGCATTTGTACTATAGTTTGGTTGATATGACGGCCAACAATGGCTTAGGGCGGGTGGTGATGAAGAATCAAATTTTGAGTTCGGATAGCATTGGTCGGGGGCAATTGCAGGCGGTGAAACATGGCAATGGGCGCGATTGGTGGCTGATTCAGTACATGGCGACGAATTCTAATGGGTTGCAGGTATTTTTGGTCGCAGGGGATAGTGTGGTGTTGCAGCATCAACAGTATATAGGCCGTGTTCATGTAGGAGCAGGTTGGCGGGGACAGTCGGTTTTCTCGCCTGATGGGTCGGTTTATGTCAGGTACGATGATCACGACGACATCAATATTTATAATTTTGACCGCTGTTCGGGCTATTTTTCTAATGCCCTGCATATTCCCATTCAAGATTCTACGGATATTCTTCCACAGGGCTATTTTGTTGGCGTAGCGATTTCGCCTAACAATCGGTATTTGTATGCAGGGTCGTACCATTACCTCTATCAATTTGATTTGCAGGCAGTGGATATTGCAGCTTCCAAAGACACGGTGGCTACTTGGGATGGCACTTGGGGGCAGTATTATCCCGCCCATTTTGGTGCGCTTCGATTGGGGGCTGATAATAAGATTTATGCGTTACCTCTACGGACTAAATACTTACACACCATAGAAGATCCGAACATTGGCGGTATGGGGTGTAATGTGCAGCAGCGCTCGGTTACCTTGTATAATTTTAGCCAGACTTTTTTACCGAACTACCCGCCCTATCGCACAGCAGCGTTGCAGGGCAGTGGCTGCGATACCTTGGTGATTGGGACTACGCGCTTGGCAGGCAAGCCAGCTTTTGAGGTGCAGCTTTATCCGAATCCCACGCAGCAGCAGTTAACGGTAGAAAGTACGGCAATGTTGAGTAAGTCATATCGTGTACAAGTTTACAATGCCTTAGGGCAGGTGGTCTTGGTACCGAATAAGCAGATAGCGCCCAATAGCTTATCGTTGGAGGTGGGACAACTTCCCGCAGGGATGTATGTCTTGCAGCTCAGGGATGGGGAAGAGCGAGCGACGCTTACTTTTGTGGTAATCCAGTAGAAAGGTGGCCACTTTAGCAAAAAATGAGTCCTAACGAGGCGCTTAGGAGGTAGGAGTCTTCTAAGCGCTTTTTAAATAGGAGTATATGTTTAATAAATTTTTATTTTTGGTATCATTGTTATTAATCCATCATTCGACGGCTGCCCAACAGCACGATAATATTTGGATGGTAGGGGTGGAATGGTCGTCTAGTACTTTTCTCAATTTTTCATTAGGGAGTGGACA
This sequence comes from uncultured Saprospiraceae bacterium, assembly GCA_963837355.1. GTDB lineage: Bacteria > Bacteroidota > Bacteroidia > Chitinophagales > Saprospiraceae > Aureispira. Next base: position 1,504,718 of record CAWIMY010000007.1, read on the forward strand.
AGTAGATACTGTTGTTCGAGACTTACAAATGGTAGCCTTGGGCTATAGCATGTCGGACAGCGTAGGGAATTTAATTTTTTATACCAATGGGATCAAGATTAATAATGCTCAAAAACAATTGATGGAGAATGGCGATAGCCTGAATCCTGGACAGGTAGCGGATGATTTTAGAAATTCAGATTACCCAATTCCCAACAGCATTATTAGTGTGCCGCACCCCAACCAAGCCCACCAGTATTATGTGTTTCACAACTCGATTACGTATGCTTCGGATATTGCAGGTTATGGAGAGCATTTGTACTATAGCGTGGTCGATATGACGGCAAACAATGGTTTGGGGCGCGTGGTGACGAAGAATCAAATTTTGAGTTCGGATAGTATCGGCAGGGGGCAGTTGCAGGCGGTGAAACATGGTAATGGGCGCGATTGGTGGCTGATTCAATACATGGCGACGAATTCTAATGGGTTGCAGGTATTTTTGGTCGCAGGGGATAGTGTGGTGTTGCAGCATCAACAGTACATAGGCCGCGTTCATGTAGGAGCAGGTTGGCGCGGACAGTCGGTTTTCTCGCCTGATGGGTCGGTTTATGTCAGGTACGATGATCACGACGACATCAATATTTATAATTTTGACCGCTGTTCGGGCTATTTTTCTAATGCGCGGCATGTTCCTATTCAGGATTCTACGGATACGTTTCCACAAGGCTACTTTACAGGGGTAGCGATTTCGCCGAACAATCGTTATTTGTATGCGGGGTCTTATCGGCATATTTATCAATTTGATTTACAGGCAGTGGATATAGCCGCCTCCAAGGACACGGTGGCTACTTGGGATGGGGTTCGGTCGAGTCAGGGTTACCCGATAGCGTTCAGTATGCTAAAGCTAGGGCCCGATGGTAAAATATATGTGCTGCCTCTACACACCAAAAATCTACACACCATAGAAGATCCGAACATTGGCGGTATGGGGTGTAATGTGCAGCAGCGCTCGGTTACCTTGTATAATTTTAGCCAGACTTTTTTACCGAACTACCCGCCCTATCGCACAGTAGCGTTGCAGGGCAGTGGCTGCGATACCTTGGTGATTGGGACTATGCGCTTGGCAGGCAAGCCAGCTTTTGAGGTACAGCTTTATCCGAATCCCACGCAGCAGCAGTTAACGGTAGAAAGTACGGCAACGTTGAGTAAAGGGTATCGGGTGCAGGTGTACAATGCCTTAGGGCAAGTGGTCTTGGTACCGAATAAGCAGATAGCGCCCAATAGCTTATCGTTGGAGGTGGGACAGCTTCCTGCAGGGATGTATGTGTTACAGCTCAGGGATGGGGAAGAGCGAGCGACGCTTACTTTTGTGGTGATAGAGTAAGTAAAGGTAGGCGCTTTAGCAAAAAATAAGTCACCAACGAGGCGCTTAGAAGCTGGGAGTCTTCTAAGCGCTTTTTAAATAATAATTCATGAGGAAAGTATTGCTAACGCTAATGCTGTTATGGCTAGGGTATATTGTTTATGCTCAACAACACGATAATATCTGGCTTCAAGGGGTAGAGCGTAGTACCAGCACGCATTTAGACTTTAGTGGCGGCACGCTGCAAGTTGATTCTATGGTAAGAAACATGCCCATGAGTAGATTAGGTTATAGCATGTCGGATAGTGTAGGAAATTTAATTTTTTATACCAATGGGATCAAGATTAACAATGCTCAAAAACAATTGATGGAGAATGGCGATAGCCTGAACCCTGGACAGGTGGCGGATGACAATGTTACTTATGATTACCCAGTTCCCAACAGCATCATTAGTGTGCCGCACCCTAACCAAGCCGACCAGTATTATGTGTTTCACAACTCGATTACGTATGCTTCGGATATCGCAGGCTATGGAGAGCATTTGTACTACAGCGTGGTCGATATGACGGCCAACAATGGCTTAGGGCGGGTGGTGATGAAGAATCAAATTTTGAGTTCGGATAGCATTGGTCGGGGGCAATTGCAGGCGGTGAAACATGGTAATGGGCGCGATTGGTGGCTGATTCAGTACATGGCGACGAATTCTAATGGGTTGCAGGTATTTTTGGTCGCAGGGGATAGTGTGGTGTTGCAGCATCAACAGTATATAGGCCGTGTTCATGTAGGAGCAGGTTGGCGGGGACAGTCGGTTTTCTCGCCTGATGGGTCGGTTTATGTCAGGTACGATGATCACGACGACATCAATATTTATAATTTTGACCGCTGTTCGGGCTATTTTTCTAATGCCCTGCATATTCCCATTCAAGATTCTACGGATATTCTTCCACAGGGCTATTTTGTTGGCGTAGCGATTTCGCCTAACAATCGTTATTTGTATGCAGGGTCGTACCATTACCTCTATCAATTTGATTTGCAAGCAGTGGATATTGCAGCTTCCAAAGACACGGTGGCTACTTGGGATGGCACTTGGGGGCAGTATTATCCTGCCCATTTTGGTGCGCTTCGATTGGGGGCTGATAATAAGATTTATGCGTTACCTCTACGGACTAAATACTTACACACCATAGAAGATCCGAATATTGGCGGTATGGGGTGCAATGTGCAGCAGCGCTCGGTTACCTTGTATAATTTTAGCCAGACTTTTTTACCGAACTACCCGCCCTATCGCACAGCAGCGTTGCAGGGCAGTGGCTGTGATACCTTGGTGATTGGGACTACGCGCTTGGCAGGCAAGGCGGCTTTTGAGGTGCAACTTTATCCGAATCCCACGCAGCAGCAGTTAACGGTAGAAAGTACGGCAACGTTGAGTGAGTCATATCGTATACAAGTCTACAATGCCTTAGGGCAAGTGGTCTTGGTACCGAATAAGCAGATAGCGCCCAATAGCTTATCGTTGGAGGTGGGACAACTTCCTGCAGGGATGTATGTGTTACAGCTCAGGGATGGGGAAGAGCGAGCGACGCTTACTTTTGTGGTGATCCAGTAGAAAGGTGGCCACTTTAGCAAAAAATGAGTCCTAACGAGGCGCTTAGGAGATAGGAGTCTTCTAAGCGCTTTTTAAATAGAAGTATATGTTTAATAAATTTTTACTTTTGGTATCATTGTTATCAATCCATCATTCGACGGCTGCCCAACAGCACGATAATATTTGGATGGTAGGGGTGGAATGGTCGTCTAGTACTTTTCTCGATTTTTCATTAGGGAGTGGACAAGTAGATACTGTTGTAAGAAATGTCCCAATGGGTAGCGTTGGCTATAGCATGTCGGACAGCGTAGGGAATTTGATTTTTTATACGAATGGGATAAAGATTAACAATGCTCAAAAACAATTGATGGAGAATGGCGATAGCCTGAATCCTGGACAGGTAGCGGATAATTTTAGAAATTCAGGATTACCCAATTCCCAACAGCATTATTAGTGTGCCGCACCCCAACCAAGCCCACCAGTATTATGTGTTTCACAACTCGATTACGTATGCTTCGGATATTGCGGGCTATGGAGAGCATTTGTACTATAGCGTGGTCGATATGACGGCAAACAATGGTTTGGGGCGGGTGGTGATGAAGAATCAAATTTTGAGTTCGGATAGTATCGGCAGGGGGCAGTTACAGGCGGTGAAACATGGCAATGGGCGCGATTGGTGGTTGATTCAATACATGGCGACGAATTCTAATGGGTTGCAGGTATTTTTGGTCGCAGGGGATAGTGTGGTATTGCAACACCGCCAGTACATAGGCCGTGTTCATGTAGGAGCAGGTGGGCGCGGACAGTCGGTTTTCTCGCCTGATGGGTCGGTTTATGTCAGGTACGATGATCACGACGACATCAATATTTATAATTTTGACCGCTGTTCGGGCTATTTTTCTAATGCCCTGCATGTTCCTATTCAGGATTCTACGGATACGTTTCCGCAAGGCTACTTTACAGGGGTAGCGATTTCGCCGAACAATCGTTATTTATATGCGGGCTCGTATCGGCATATTTATCAATTTGACTTACAGGCGGTGGATATAGCCGCCTCCAAGGACACGGTGGCTACTTGGGATGGGGTTCGGTCGAGTCAGGGTTACCCGATAGCGTTCAGTATGCTAAAGCTAGGGCCCGATGGTAAAATATATGTGCTGCCTCTACACACCAAAAATCTACACACCATAGAAGATCCGAACATTGGTGGTATGGGGTGCAATGTGCAGCAGCGCTCGGTTTCCTTGTATAATTTTAGCCAGATCTTTTTACCGAACTACCCGCCCTATCGCACAGTAGCGTTGCAGGGCAGTGGCTGCGATACCTTGGTGATTGGGACTATGCGCTTGGCAGGCAAGCCAGCTTTTGAGGTACAGCTCTACCCAAATCCCACGCAGCAGCAGTTAACGGTTGAAAGTACGGCAACGTTGAGTGAGTCATATCGTATACAAGTTTACAATGCCTTAGGGCAAGTGGTCTTGGTACCGAATAAGCAGATAGCGCCCAATAGCTTATCGTTGGAGGTGGGACAACTTCCTGCAGGGATGTATGTGTTACAGCTCACGGATGGGGAAGAGCGAGCGACGCTTACTTTTGTGGTGATAGAGTAGACTTTATTACGAATGGAATTGTATAGAGATTAAAAAGAGAGTTTTTTTCATCAATCAAGGCAAAAATTCAGCTCATCCCGACAAAATCGGGATGGGATCAATTTTTAACGCCGAGTGAGGGAAAAAGATCCTTTTTTCGCTGCAAGGCTATTCGTAATAAAGTCTAATGAACCAGCGCAGTGCGGAGTGCTTTTTTAAGCAGGCTTGTAGAGGAGTTGTAATAGACTTTTCTTATAAGGAAAGAACTAATCCTCTAAACGGCTACATTTGCACGATAGTTGACCGCTTTATGAGGGTAAATGCTTATCTTTGCGTCTCATTTTACTAACCAGCTATCGGATTATGTTTCAAAAGTTAAAAGTTATTGAAGAGACGCCTAATTTTATTGTCGTCAACAAACGCGCGGGGCTCATTACAGAGCGCAACCCCTTTGAGGTAATTACCGTAGAGTCGCTGGTAGAAGAGTATTTTAAAACAGGCGTGCGTAAGCCTTATAGCTTGGAGAACAACCAAGTGGTCGCTACTAACAAGGCCTCCAAACGGCCTTTGAAAGCCACTACGAAATCTAAAAATGCGCCCTTTGTGGGGGTCGTACACCGCTTGGACCGCGTGACGAGTGGCACTATGATTTTTGCTAAGAAAAAGAGTAGCCTCAAAAAGCTCAATGACCAGTGGAGTCGCCGCAAAGTGCAAAAAACGTACTTGGCCATTGTCGAGAATGCCCCCCCACACCCACAAGGCACCCTGCGCCATTATTTGGTAAAAAACCAAAAAGAGAAGCGCTCCGATGTTTATGACAAAGAAATCAAGGACAGCCAACAATGTACCTTGTCTTATAAAGTGCTAAAATCAGGGGGAAATGGGCATCTCCTAGAAATTAACCTACCAACAGGGCGCTTTCATCAAATTCGTGCGCAATTGGCGCATATTGGTTGTCCCATTATTGGCGATGATAAATATGGCGCTACCAAACCCCATTTGCCCCTCGCCATCTGCCTCCATGCTTGGAAATTGCAGTTCCGTGATCCCGTCAGTAATGAGGAGGTGAGTTGTGTCGCAGAGTTGCCACACACGCGTTATTGGCAGGACTTTACCCATGTAGTGGAGGGATTGGTCTCTTAAAATTGCAGTACCAATTTAGCAAAGGAAGTTAGACTATTTATAAATAATAGCATTACTATTGATTTTTTTGCTCAAAATAAAGGTCTAGCGCTTTTTGGAGTAGAATAGGTATGACTTTTGGTTCTGAAAAAGAGCCCTGTAGCAGTAATTTTTGTTATCGCTACACCTCCTTTTTTCTCATCCTCTCTAACCTTTTTTCTATGCGCTTCTTTCTACTTCTTCCCCTCGTGTTACTTTTTTTTAGCAGCTGCGAAAAAGACCAATTTGACCGCTTAGAGTACCGTCTGGAAGGTACTTGGGAATTTACAGAAGCCCGACAGCGGGACATAGACAAACCTTTAAGTACTTTTTATTCGGTCTTTGCCTATTATAAGGGCGATAAAATAACGTTTTATGAAGATGAAACGCTGGTCTATGAAGAGGCCAACGGCACTACACGGGATGGTCTTTGGTCGTACCATGCTGTCTCGACAGGCGATGAACGCGAGTATGTGTTGTCTGTTGTTATAATAAATAATCAAGGTGCCATAGAACAATATGTTTGGACGACGAATGGCTTGGGGCAACCCAACCGCTTGCAGTTGGACAGTCATGACAACACTTATGAACAACGGTTTGTCTTGTGGCGGCAATAGCTGTTTTATAACAACGGGTAATGATTTAAGTTAAAATAGAAAAGCAAGTAACAACGATCGGTTGTTGCTTGCTTTTTTTGTTGGAGTAACTTACCTAAGTTCGAGAGCCCTTTAAATTTTAGGAAAAACAAGAGCTCTATAAACAGGGAATAAACAGGAATTAATCCCTCTTTGGTCGGAAAGAATAGAAAAAAGAGAGGGGAGCGACTGCTAAGAAAAGCAGCTAATTCTACAAGACTTATTGTAAGTAGAATGAGGAAAAGTACGAAAAAGCCTTTAATTTTGTAGAACAACAAACCCATACACTACTTCTTTCCTCTACTAAAACAATGAAGACTATGTTGAAAAGTTACTTCCTTATGTTTATAGGCACCTTACTGATTAGTTTTTCCAGCTTAGCGCAAACAAATTTATGCACGTATGCAGGAGGAACTGGATCCGAACAATTTAATGATGTTTTACAGCTATCAAACGGGGATATTTTAGTAGGCGGTAGCGCGACGGCTATGGATTGGTTGCCTGCTTCCGTTCCCTTAACTACTTTCGCGAGTAGCACTATTGATAACAATACAGGGACAAATAAATTTGCTTTTTTGCTCTTGTTGGACAGCACAGGCCAACAACTTAAAAAAGCCTTTGCGCTGCCCCAAGGCGAAGCGGAAGAAATTCGCTTTATCAAAACCGATGCACTTCCCAATGCTGTAACGGGGAACTTATATGTCAGTGGAACCATTGAGAACAGTGCCCAAGGGGGTGGCTATTTCCTCGGAAAGTTAAACAACAACTTTGTAAACGGAGATCCGACAGGTTTTACTTGGACCTTCAATGTCAAAGCGAATAGCGGCAAGTATCCCAAAAAATACCAACCTTGGGATGTAGGCAGCGATGGCAAAATTGTTTATGCACATGGCGATTCACACGACAACAATTGGTCGGCAATTTACCGCCTAAACGCCAATGGTGTGCGGGACGTAGTTCCACAATGGCGGATGCACTGGCCGATTGCTGGCAGTGAACACCGAGGGGTTGGTACTACTTACCCTGGAGGTTTATCGGCTTTGCGCGAAAGTGCCATTGTTTTTAAAAAAGACGCTAGCCGTTGTGAATTGCGTTCAACCACGCAAGCCGATTATGATACTTGGACTACAGACGGTAATGGCGGCACTAGAAAAGGAAAATGGCCCTTGGATGTCTTATTTAATGGCCCTTGTTTGCCTGGAGGTACGAGCAACAGTATTAGTGGTCGAGGATATACAGGTTACGGGCCTAGTGGGTCGTCTACGTATGGCCCTTCGTCTATCGCCGTTGATCGCCGTACCAATTATATGTATATTGGTTTCAACACGAAGAGCGTCTTGCCGAGTGGCTTACCTGATTTTGAACCTGCCGTGATGGCAATGGATGAGGACGGGGCGTTGCTTTGGTGGTCACGCTTGTACCACGAAGTCACTCCCGCAGGCGATACCATGAATTCTACCCCCGATCAATACATTGACGCGCTTGCAATTGACTACAGTAAGCCCGTGGCTACAGGAGAAGTGGTAGTCGCCGCCCGCTCACACGGCAACAACGTAGAAAATCTTTGGGAGGGCAATGCCATCCTAGCCAATCCGAGTGCCAATGGTTTTCAGAACCGTTTCACAGGTACCAATGGTAACATCCACTTGGGCTGGATTGGCAAATTGGGCCTCAACGATGGCACGCTCTACCACAGTACCTATGTGGGGGAGTACAACAACACCTCTAATTTTGGCGCTCCCCATCCCGATCCCAACCTAGATGGTTTTCCCAACCCCAACAGCGGCTGGCCGACCCTTAATACCACTTACATTGTCAAGAATGCGATCAAAATCACCTCAGATGGCAGTGTTATTATTATAGCAAAAGGTCGCCGCACCATTACCACTAAAAATGCGTTCCAAAAAATGACCAATCCCTATTATACAGGGCAATCGGCTTGGAATAGCTTTGTGCGGGTATACAAAGACGATTTGAGTGTGCCCACCTACAGTTCTCTAATTGTAGGAGCGTGGGATACGGTGACCCAAGTAGGCGGCGGCAACACGGAGTTGTATGGCGTACACAAAACCAACAAAGGCTTATTGTTGGTAGGACAACATGACGGTACGGGCAACAATATGCCCACCGCAAATGTCCCAAGTTGGGGCACGGCGAGCATGGCTGGTGAAAGCGCGATTTTTGCCTATTTGCAAACGGATAGTTTAGTACAGGCGGGTGACGGGCCTACAGGGAGCACCGTTGTTGCGACCACAAGACTAGCAAGTCCTGCTTGGAAATTAAACCTGTATCCTAACCCTTCCCAAGATGGCGTATTCTCGGTCAGTGCGGCGGTAGAACTGGATGCAGTGGTACAAATTACCGACGTAGCAGGCCGCGTCTTGCTTACCACGACCGTTCAAAATCAACGCCTCAATGCTAGTAATTTGCCAGCGGGCAGTTACTGGGCAATCTTTACTAAAGGCGCAGAACGCGTAGTGAAGCCGCTGGTTATTTTGCGGTAAGGAAGAATAAATTTACTGGTTCTATAGATAGCCTGCTGCCTTTTTGGTGGTGGGCTATTTTTGTATAGGTTAAGAATGGAGAAGACTAGGGAGTTTTATTTAGGAGCATTTTTACCCATTCTACGGTTTCTTCATAGCCTGTTTGCTTTTTTTCTATAGCAGTATAGTTGTTTAAATCGGACAGCAATTCTTGTAAAAGTTGTTGATGGGCTTTTGGGGAGGCTATTGTATTAAGGGCTTCTCGAAAGAATTTTAATAAGCGCTTCTCAAAGTCCTTCATTCTATCCTTAAGTTCTTTACGACGGTTGAGTTTCCGAAACATACTTTGGGTAAATTCGTCACTGTCTTGGCTGTATACAATCATGAATTGGAGAATGTATATGAAGGGTTCTAAGTCCTGCCTAGATTCCTTATTGTCGTCTAGAAAGCGAAATAGTTTTTCTAGCCAATGTTGAGCCTCGTCGTACTCTGCCAATAGTAGAAAGCAAATGAGGGTATTATAGCAAAGGCTGTAATACCTAGAAGGTGTAACCTTATTCAAGTGGGTTTGAAATAGGTGGTCTATTCGGGGGATTAAACGCGTAACAGCTTCAAATTTATTTTGGTTGATCAGTAAGTATTGTTCTCGAAATAGGCTTACCTGTACCTTTTCTGCTTCTTCATCTTCGTTTTGGGGAACTACAGTGCTTAGTAAATCAATCACTTCTTGAGCTGCTTCAAAATTTTTATCTTCTGTGGCATAGTTACATAAATTATCTAGTTGTGTTAAGTAGGATTGAATGTTGTTGTCTTTTATTAGTTTGTTCTGTTGCCAAAGAACTACTACTTTTTTTTGATAGTGGTAAGCCTCTTTCGTTTTTTGATGTAGTCTAGCCCAAATGGCTTGAATACTATAAAAGTAATACTGAGCGTAAAAAGAGCCATTTTCTGGAAAACCTTGATTTATTAGAGAAGAATAATCTTTTTTTATAGAAGCAGGTATGAGGTTGGAATTTCGGTGTTCTTGGAATTCTAAAAATAGACTAACATTCAATTTTCGATAGGTAGCCTCTTGGGTAGTTATGCGGAGAGCGTCTCGCATCTCTTCGTAAGCCTTCTCTACCTTACTCTTTCTATCGATCTTTTCGCTCTTCTTTAAGAGTAAGATCACATCAACTTCTTTGGGGATTGTCTCTATTATTAGGGCATATTTATGATGAGCGTAAGCAATCTTTTTTACTCTTTTTAGTCGCTCTATGCAATTGTGATACAAACCCTTATTGCGAAGCATTTCTGCTTCTGATATGTATTGATTTACTTTTTTTACATGAGACTTAGCAATGTATTTATTGGACAGATGTATAAGGAGTTGGTCATAAAGATAGCTTTCTTTGTCTCCTATTTTTTTATTGTCCCAGTCAACCTTAAGACTCTTTATTGCTTTTTCTCTGTCATAACTCGTAGCAGTAACGATACACTTTTCCATATAGGCATATAGCCTAAGGTAGTCAGGGGTTTTGTTAGTTGATTTTATCTTTTGAGTAATGCTTTTTTTATCAGATTTATCTAATACTTTAATTAAATCCAAGAGTTGTTGTTGTGCATTTGTCTTAGGCTTCATATTCATATTCATTTATCGGAATAATGGGAAGGTAAGATATAAAAAATGGGGTGATATGGGGTAGGTTTTAGGGATTTGAAATTCCGTAAAAGGGTATTTTCTTGGTTTTTTAGTCTAGAAGTGATGTCCTAGCTTTGTTGGGCACCAAGCAAGAAGAGGAGAGCAAATAATTGAGAGGGAACAAAAGGTGATGTCTTGTAAGGTAATAAATTATTTAAAAAATGACTTATTTGAAGTTAAGCATAGAAGAGCTAATCTTAAAAAAGACGGGTGTCCAGCTAACAGAAAATTTCTACGATCCTTTTGTCCATTTTTTTGTGTTTCCGACGGTTGCCTTGGAACAGGAGAAAGATAAACAATATTTATTGATTTCTCCACCTATTGTATGGGAAAACCATACGGCTAATGTCAGTCAACGGAATGCGCGTCGTTGCCGACCGAATACCTACGATTTGCAAGTTTCAGAAGCATTTACGTTACAGTTGAATTTGGTAGAATATTTAGGAGAAGCGCGAGAAAAATGGGAAGATGTTCAGCAGTTATTAGAAAAAGGGAATACCACGGCTGCGGAAGCAATACCCTTCAAGAACTATGTTTTGATGAGCATTCTGATAGAAGTACCAAAAGCGGAAACCGCAAGTAAAATCGTCTTAGATAACTACCAATTAAAGTTAACGCTAACCATAGAAAAACAATAACGAATGGCTGATTTACCGCTACAATTGTTGCCCACTGCTTTCGCCAAATGGAATGTGCTAGACCCTATCCGACCCTGCAAAATAGGAAAGGTAGCTTATGCCAGCCTAGAGCCGCCTGGGAAAGCTCCAATGGTAGTCTCGTCTGTTTATGGGCAAATGAAGGAACTGGTGCTTTTTTATCCTGCCGTTAATGATCGAGAGACCAAGCGTCCTTACCGCTATTTGAATTTCATGTTGGAGTTAGTCGCTTCTATGCCAGAGCGAGGGCGGACGTTTATTGTGGTGGTTGAAAACTACGAGAGCTTACCTTCTGACTATGAGGAAGAGTTAAAAAAGACGGCGAAGAAGGCAGGCCATCTTTTGAAGATTGTCTTAATTGACTACAGCAAGCGCACGTTATCCCCTTGGGTACAGGATGCTTTTCTACCCATCAGTTTTGATGGGGTAGGGGGACGACAGACTTATTTGGTAGAATCTAAAATCAATGAACAGAATAGGGAAGCGAGTGAAGCATTGGTCCAAACGCGGCAAGCCAATAGTCCCGATGATTTAAATGGCGTACAATACATCAAGAGTAGCTTACCTTTTGTAGGAGGCAATGTTTTGGCGGGCGAAGATTTCGTCCTTATTGGGCTACACTTTAGCAGTAAGGAAACTTTGCAGGAAATGGGAGACCAATGGCTAGGCAAACGACATATCGTTATTGGGGCAGCTACCACACTTATTCAATCTTGGGTAGGAGCCAAACAGACCAGTGATAAGGTGCGGAATTACTACGAGTCAGACACTAGAGATCAAGCCTTATTCCACTTGGATTTATTTATCAGTTTAGCAGGTAAAGTATGGAGAAGAGCCTTCACCGAATGTTTTGTTATCGGAAAGCCTGAAGTAGGCTTCGAAGGGTTGGAAGAGGCTCCCAAAGATGTGCAACAGTTGGTCAAAGACCTAATAGAAAAGACGAATGCAGCTATTGATGTTATGATCGAGCAGCTAAAGCAGGGTATGAAAGACTTGGGTAAGAAATTTAAAATCATTCGAAATCCACTGCCTTTGACCTATTACGATGAAAAAGAAGAACGTAACGGGGAGATTATCTACAACCGCTATTGGAGTTGGGCTACAGCTAATAACTGCTTGGTAGAACAATATTACAACAGACAGCAAAAACAGGTAAGAAGGGTCTTTTTGCCCTCTTATGGAACCAAGAGCAACTACGCTGCCTTCAGCGATACGAGCAGCACCACTAAATACGGAGACTGGAGTTACTTAGCGTATTACGACAAAAAAAACATGCTTATTTGGCAAAAACTAAACTATGAGGTGGTACTTCTGAAAGAAGATTACAACCCATTTATAAGACGTCAGGGATCACTCAACTGCCTAACCAATTGCATTAAACGCGTAAACGCGAAACCTAAATACTAACCACTTATTTACTAACAATTCTAAATTTTTATTTAAATGAACTTTAATTCAATTTCTTTCAATCCTGGTAATAGTGCCCTAACTATTGCTACTGATAATGGCGACCAGACGTATGACTTGTCCAGTTCAGCCGTTGAGCTCAAAGTGACGCGTCAGACCAATCAATTACAAGTAGCTGTTCAAACAGGTGCCCTTGGCAGCTTTAGCAGTAATGGCCTAGAAGTAGGGTACAAGTTTGACAGTACCAGCGCAATTCTTTTTGACAACCTATCGGAAGCGGTTCAAGTTGATTTTGACGGTAGCATGTATCACATGGGGGTTACTGCTCAGTACCATGCTCTGTTTATCGGATCTGATGACATCCGAAACAACCGCAATGCTGCGCCAAAACAGTTGTTACTTTTAGAAGGAGAGACAGTCTCTTTCGAGATACAAAATAACATATTGACTGCTAGATGCCACTAGACTGTTCTTCTAAGAGGAGCTAGTTACTTATTGCCCAGCCCTATTACCAATTAATACGATCAATCAATATGGATAATCAACAGAACCTACCGCTTAGGGTGGGAAAAATACCTATGTCCTTATGCACGCTTTCGCCTCTTTCAGTTGCTGTAAAAGAGGTTTTGGAAGAGGAAGTGATTGATTGGGGGCTGGGTTTATTGGGTGTTCCTGAACTGTGGAAATTTACCCGAGGTGAAGGAGTAAAAGTAGCCGTATTAGATACAGGAGTGGCGGCTAATCACCCTGATTTAGAGGGTGCGATTGCAGCGACGGTAGATTTTACAAATAGTGATGCTGGACCGGTTGATAGGGACGGACATGGGACGCATTGTATAGGCATTATCGCCGCCCGTCAGAATGGGAAAGGGGTTGTCGGAATAGCGCCAGAAGTGAGTATCTACAGTGGAAAAGTCGTTCAAGGTCATCGCTATGAAACACTAGAGCCACTAATAGCGGGTATATATTGGGCTATAGAACAGCAGGTACATTTAATTTCGATTAGTCTCTCTTCGGATAAAAGTAATAAGCAACTAGAACAGGCTATTAAGACTGCTCAGGAAGCGGGAGTATTGGTTGTTGCAGCTGTTGGGAATAACGGTGATAAAGCGTATGCGGTAGGCTACCCCGCCCAATACGAATCCGTACTAGCAGTAGGAGCCGTTGATCAGTCCCTCAAATGGTTGTCTTATTCGAGTACAGGAAAACGGGTTGATGTAGTCGCTCCAGGCCATCAAATTACTTCTACTTACTTAGAGGAAAAGTACGCAGAAATGAATGGGACTTCTACCGCCGCTCCTTTTGTAGTCGGCCTAGCAGCGTTGATTTTATCCAAGGCAATGCAGGAAGGCGACCATGCCGTGCTTGGAAATCCCACGGTATTGAAAAGAACGCTATTGACTGCCACAACCAAATTGGGGAAATTGGCAAAGGATGAGCAATATGGATTTGGAATAATTGACCCACAGAAAGTAGGGCAACTCTTTTAATAACAACAAACGTATAAGCAGTAGTAAAACTAAAAGCTATGACCAAGAATTAGAGCAGTTATCAAAATATAATCTAAAAGCGACCCGTCAATTGACCCACCCATGTGGTAAGGGGCAATAAGGCTTGATCCCTAATCACCAACCACTAAACAACAACTTAAAATGACCAGACGACACAAAACCTTTGTGAGTTATCACCACGCTAACGATCAACAGTACAGAAATCAATTTGAGGCTATTTGCGAGCGAGCGCATATTACGGTCTGTAAATCAGTACAACTAGGAGATATACTCGACAATACCAGCACAGAAGAAATACGCAGAATTATCAGAGAAGACTACTTACGAGACTCTACCGTAACAGTGGTTTTAATTGGCAAAGATACCTGAAGACGCAAGCACGTAGATTGGGAAATTGCCTCTAGTTTTCGGCAAACAAGCTTTTCGCCTAGAAGTGGTGTACTCGGTATTTTATTGCCTTCTCATCCTAGTTATGGAAAGGGATCTTTCAACCAGTATACGATTCCTCCAAGATTGGCGGACAACACAGCGAGTGGGCTGGTCAAAATTTACGATTGGACAACCGACGCACGAGTAATTCAAGATAGAATTCATGCTGCTTTTGTGAATCGTAATGAGGTCAATCCCAACAACAACCGCCTCATGTTCCGCAAAAATCGTCCTGCCAATCAAACCCAATGGCAACATTAAACTAATCCCTCAACAACCACACTATGAGATATCCCTTACAGCTATACGTCGTTTGGCAACCCCAGAAAGAAGCGGATAAAGACCCTTGTTTTGAGTATGCCAAGGCTATTTTCTCGACGTTCAATCGCAATATTGAAGCCCCCTTGGATCGAGGGATGGGCATTCCCACGTACTTTATTTCTCAGGTGCGGGAGGAATTGCCCATTGCTTGGGAGGCGGCGGAGCAGACGCTTGTAGTGTGGTTGATTGACAATAAAATGAGTGGAAAAGATAAAGCGCGTTGGCAGCAAGCTGCTCAAAAGGTGTTGGATCAAGCTGGGGCGGTCTTTCTTCCTGTATTCTTATCAGAATTTGCGATTAATTTTTATAGGCCAATAGAAAAAATTAATGGTATTGAATTGTATTTAGAAACCACATCGACTGCTACACGTACCTTGTTGGATCAATTGATTTTCAAAGCCTTAAAGATGTTGTGTGAGTCTGTTGAGGGAGCCGAAGAAAAACAAGTCACCATTTTTATCAGCTATGCTAGAAAAGATGGACAAGCGATTGCGAATAAGGTGGATCGAGCTATTTATAATTGGCAGGGGAATGTCAATAGTTTTTTGGATACCAAACGAATAGACAAGGGGAAGACGTTCGAAGAGGCGATCAATAAAAAAGTACAGGAGAGTATTTTATTAGTCATCAATACCAATTTGTACAACGAACGAGAATGGTGTATTAAAGAACTGCTACTAGCCAAGGAAAAACAGTGTCCTATTGTCGTCGTGAACGCCCAGTACGGCATGGTTCCTCGCACCTTTCCCTACTTAGGAAATACAGGGATGGTACAGCTTGCGGTTAAACCTATGGAAGCGACCAAAGAGGCCGCTGCGGTTACTGTAGATTGTATCGATGTGGATGGGTTGCAGTACATCGTTCGTCAAGTTCTATTAGAAGGATTGAGAAATATTTACCAAAAAAAATTATTATCCAAGCGCTTGTCTACTGGATTTTCAGTAGCCCCAAAAGCAGCCGTATTTTCAGTACCCCCTGAGTTGCTCACCTTGGCACAACACTATCAAATGAAAGAGCGGTGCGACATGGCCCTCTACCCTGATCCGCCATTGGGAGATATAGAAACGAGAATGCTGTATAGTCATTATGCGACCAAGCTAGTCACTCCTACGATTCATCCTATTATAGACTTAGAACAACAACATGCTAGTACGACAGAGGAGGAACACCAGCAGGAAACAGCAAGTGCGCTTCGTTATGAAACGTTGCTAGAGGAGTTTACTATCGGTATTTCAGTATCAGAAACGACTACCGTCAAAGATGGACTTTATTCGGGAACGAGTCGCTGGCACTTGCAAGATGCTCTAATTGAGCTAACAAGATACCTCTTTGTCTGCGGTGCTCGCTGTGCCTATGCAGGACAGATTCGCTATCAAGTCCCCGAATTGAATTTTACCACCATTCTTTTCGATTTGCTAGAAGCGTATAACAACGATTACAAACACAGAGGAGAAGAGAAGAGAATCATCAACCACGTCTTTAGTCCTTATGTGCAATCAACCAAAAATGATTACGACCTACAGGAAAAATATAGCGCTATTATAGAATTCGTATACAATGAAAGCGTGGAAAAAAAAATAGATGGACAATTTCTTCGGCCTGAGGACTATACAGCTACAGATAATGGTCTTGCTTTGACATTCATGCGCCGCTCCATGTTTGAAGCGCACAACAACGCTCAGATTTTTATTGCTGGAAAGATAGAAGGCTACATCGGCATTATATCGGGAATAGTAGAAGAGGCCTACTGGGCACTGCGCTGCGGACATCCGATCTACCTCATCGGTGGCTTTGGGGGAGTAGCAGGGGCTTTGGCAACTCTTTTTGAAACGGGGGAGAGCAGCGCACTCAGAAGGGAATTTGAAGACCAACAATCTAAGGAAGATTGGAAAAATACCTATAAAGCTTACCAACTAGAGGCACATCAACTCTGGGGAGAAAGCCCCGAACAGGTAGACCGCCGCGTTCGCTATGCCTCCCTTAAATTATTCTTTTTGCGCCACCGCGCCGAACAAGGAGACCGCTACCTAAACAACGGCCTCAGCCGCGAAGACAACGAAACGCTTTTTACCTCCAAAAATATGCTAGAAATCAACCGACTAGTTTTAAAAGGACTCTATAACTACTTCCATCTAGGAAAATAGATCCTATACCGTATCTAATTCTTAATGTTCATTAAACTTAACAACAATGTTAAACACAACCAAACAACACCACACTTTAGAGCAACCTACCTCCTTTACCGCTTCCGACAACGCGCATTTTCAGCAGGTTTTTACCGCTCTACAGCCCTTGGCGAATAAAAACCATGTCGCCGCCAAAGACTACAACAATCGTTACGAACAGCTTGCACAGACACTTCCACAAGAAGAAAACAAGAGGCTGTACGGCGTTATCATCGAATGGGGACAGCCCCAAGGAGGACATGATTTACTGACCGTTTTTGCCAATTCTTGGGCGAATTACAATCCTTGCCAAGGACAAGCCACGATCTTGGAAGGCCCTGACCGAAACTTTGATGCCTTGATAGCCGATGTCTTGGAAGTAGGCTATTTGTTGCTGCCTAATATGCCTGCTTGGGACGCTTCGTTCCAGCAACCCGTCGCCTCTGATTGGATGCGCATTCACTTGCTCACTGCCCAAGGTATGTTTAGCGCCGAAGCGCCTTTAGAAGAAATTGCCCATAGTCCTTTGGGCGAAGAAATGACGCACGCGGCTCGTATGTTGATGCAGTGGTTAGCAGCCTACGAAGCAGAAGCTTAAAGTAGGAGTATCATCTATTTTCAATACCCTCCTGAGCTTCTTCGGGAGTTTGGGGGGTGTTTTATCACAAGAATAGGGTAGTGGCGTTTGAGAGAAGTAAATCAATAAAAAATCATCCTCTCCAAGGCATCCTACACCCCAATAAATAACCAACCATGTTCGACTTCAACGATCTACTGCAATTTACAATAGAGACGGACCCCACTCGAATGGTATTAACCATCAATTGGTTAATTATGGTCATTGTACTACTTGTTTTCAGCCTATTATGGTGGTTGATAAAAAAGAAAATGCAGCAAAAGCATTTTCGCTTTCGCAGTGTGCAATTGATCTTGCCAATGGGTATTAGTGTCGGAATAGAGCGCAACGAAGCGACGTTACACATTGCCAACCGTATTTATACCGAATTGGTAACCCGCAAGGCAGCTCTGTTATTTGATCCAGCCAACGATCACGTACTACAGGTATACGATTCACTTTATGTGTTGTTCCAAACCATTCGCAAAGAACTTAAAGAAATTCCTGGGGGCTATTTACGGGATTATCCCGATAGTCAGAAGTTGCTAGAATTGGGCATTAGTATTCTCAACGATGGCTTACGCCCCCATTTGACGCAGCATCAAGCGCGTTTTAGAAGTTGGTACAACCATGCTATTCTAGAACAACCACAGCTAGCGCCGCAAGCCTTGCAACAGCAATACCCCAACTACGAAGCGCTCGTAAAAGATTTACAAACCGCTAATCAACAAATTAATGAATGGGCCAATCAGCTCAAAAAATTACTATACAATACTTCTAATTAATCATTCAAAAATACCGTTATGAAACCAATTACTTTCTTTGCTTTTAGTGCCTTTGTTTTTTTACTCTTGTCGTTACAAGCTTGCCAAAAAGATCCGATAGAGCCTGTAGATCGCCCTGCCAAGGCCTTGTCCATCACCAAAATAGAATTGCTGGCCTATCCTATTGCCCAGCCCGATGGCAGCGGATGGGATTTCAGCACAGGGCCTGATATTTTTCTTGTAGTGAGTAGTGGCTCTACAGTTTCTGCGTCAGATCAAGTAACGAGCATTGCTACCAATGCCACAGGCGCTGCTAGAGCCTTTACCCTTAGTACGCCCAAAACGATCAGTACCCTTGATAATACGTGGAGTGTGGGTGCCTTTGATGCAGATGATTTTGACTCTGATGATTATATGGGAGGAATTAGTTTTGTCCCTAGCTTTTATCAAGATGATCTGCCAGAGACCATTTTGTTGACTGTCGGACAGATGCAATTTCGCTTGCACGTGACTTGGAATTTTTAGATTGTTGAACACTGGCAAGCCCTTCTGGAGAGAAGATACTTGGGGAGGGCTTGTTTTAAATGTTGATTATGAGTAATGTGTTTATAAGCCATCACGGAAGGGACGATGGAAAGGTACAGCGTCTAAAAAAAAGGTTAAGAGACATAAATAAGAACACAAAAAACTACTCTATTGATAGTGCAAAGCATTTAGGGAAAAAGCCGAACTGGAGCGATGCTATGATTAATGGAGTACTTAAATCTCGAATTAAGCAATCGGGAACGTTTATTTGTCTTATTGGAAAGGAAACATATACTAGACCTTGGGTGAATCGAGAAGTGGAGCTAGCGGCACAGTTCGGAAAAACTATAATTGGAATCTATGCTCACGGAGAGGCAAAGAGTGCGAATATACCAGAAGCATTAAAAATTTTTGGGAACGATGTAATTGGGTGGAATTCACTAGATAAGTTAGATGATATTATGCGTGGAGTAGTAATACCTGCAGAGAACTGTGCGGGTATACAAAGGAGTCCAATTTATCCTACTATAAGAATTCCTTGTACCAAATAAAATTAAAATTATGAATATTTTTAGATATGGAGTGGTGTATGATTATGGACTAGCTCCCAATCCTTTTGGAGCATTTTGCACTTTAGCTGTTTGTAAACCTAATATAAGAAAAAACAAGAATTTATATAAAGGAGATTGGATTTTAGGCTTTGGTAGTAAGACCTTAAATATGCCCTGTCGCTTAATTTATGCGATGAAGGTAGACGAATGGTTGACGTTTCAAGAGTATTGGAAGGACGAACGGTTTCAATACAAGAAACCTAGAGCTAACGGTAGCTTAGTACAGATATATGGAGATAATATTTATCACCATGCGGAAGAAATAGAAGATCCTACTATAGAGGATTGGATACAAGAAGACTCTGCTCATTCTTTAGAGAGTGGTCAACCACATAGTGGACATATCAAAAGAGATATTAGCGGGAAACGAGTATTGATAGCGCAGCAAGGAAACTTTTACTACTGGGGTAGAGAAGCTATAGAATTACCAGAAGAACATAAACGAGTTTGTAATCCTGCACGAAACATGAAATATAAAATTAGCAAAAACGAAGAAACAAACCTGTCAGAAGAACATAAAGAAGCCTTTATAACGTGGCTAACCAGCACCTACGAACCAGGTATCCACGGTTATCCCACAAATTGGACAAAAGCACATAACATTCAACGAACCTTTCTTAGCTTTGAAGAGGAGGAACCCACCGAAGAACCTCCAACATAACACCATTACTGACCGAGTGCACTACTCAATAAAAAAAAGACTATGATTTGGTTTACCGCCGATTGGCATTTTGGAGACGACCGCTTTTTGGGAGACAATCCCTTGTTTCGTCCGTTTACTTCGTTAGAGGAGCAGCACCATAAGATTATTGAGGCAATGAATGCCTGTATACAAGCTGACGATCAACTCATTCACTTGGGAGATGTGTGTGTGACATTAGATACGCTACCCTTAATTAATCAAATTAACTGTCAGAATAGAACCCTAGTAGTAGGGAATTATGATGATGATCAAGCGGAAAAGATAGCACAACTGCCTCAATATTTTAGCAAGGTGGTACAGGAGATGGAACTGACCTTACAGTCAGGAGAGACCGTCTATCTAAACCACTATCCTGCCAAGGCAAAGGCGGACTGTTTCAATATTGTAGGGCACATCCATAGCCTCTGGAAGGTGCAGCCCAATATGATTAATGTCGGGGTGGATGCTTGGCATTTTAGACCAGTGAGTGAACACGAGATTACTTATTTAATGAACGCTATACGGAAGCATTACGACAACAATGTTTTCCCTAATAAAACAACCAACAACCGTGAATGATAATCCAATGACTGCCGAAAAGGTAGAACAACTAATGCGCGAGGTCGCTGCGATTTTGCTAAAAAAGAACCAAGACTATGGAGGAGCTAGTTTTGATTTAGGACTCAATGGCAACATGGTGCATTTGTGGGACAAAATTCGTCGCTACCGCAATTTAGTAGAACGCCGCCCAACCAACCCAATCGCCAATTATGAGTCCATTGAAGACACCTTACGGGACATTATGGGCTACGCTACCATCGGCTTATTGATTTTGGAGGGAGAAAAAGGACAACTGCCATGATACAACCGAACGATGCCGCCTTTCGCTATTACTTTTGGTTTATGCAGGAGCGGATGCAACTTTTTTGGCGAAAATACGAGCAGGAGCGCTTTCCTTGGACAGAGGATCAGACCTTGACGAACTACAAATTTACCAATGTCTACAGAGCTTGCGATCGGGTGAGCCAGTACCTGATTCGAGCAATTATTTACCCTGCTTATAAACAGGAGTTAAGTGCCGAGGATACCTTGTTGCGCATTCTTGTTTTCAAAGTGTTTAATAAAATAGGAACGTGGCAATACTTGGAGGAATTATTAAATGAGCCTTTGACCAGCGCCAATTACAATCCCAAACGATTCACCAAATGGCTAGACGAATTGCAAGCAGTACAGCCAATATTTAACGGGGCTTATATTATGACAGGCAGTCATCGGGATTATACCAGTTATAAAACTAAGCACGAGCGCTGGCTTTATATGATAGAGAAGGAGCTACTAAAAAAAGGTGGGTTTCAAGACATCCTACAAGCAAAATCCTTAGAAGACGTCTACAACCGACTAATCAAATGTCCTTTTATCGGGGAGTTTCTAGCTTACCAATATGCCATAGATTTTAACTATTCAGAAGTGATTAATTTTGATGAAAATAGTTTTGTTAAAGCAGGTATTGGCGCACAAAGAGGCATCAAAAAATGCTTTTACGTCGATAAAAAATACAGCTTAGAAGATTACATCAGATACACTCAAGAACAGGCAGAGGCTTACCGTGAAAAGTATGGTTATACAGACTTCAGAAATCTTTTTGGAAGAGCACCTACGTTAATCGACTTTCAAAATTGCTTTTGCGAAACGGATAAACTTCTACGGGTGAAATTACCCAGTGCTAATCTAGAAAACGTACGCATCAAACAAAAGTACAAAGTCAAGAGAGGGGCTCTGCCAATAACCTATTTCTTTCCTCCAAAATGGGGAATCAACGCTACTCTATAAAATCCTACAGCACATGTATCAACAAACTTATAAAGGCATCAATAGTTGCCTAATCGATCTATGCCAACAACTGAAAAAGCACGGCGTTCCAAGAAACACACGAGGACAGCATTGCATAGAATTCCCCGAACCCGTTCTTCTGAAAATAGAACAACCCACGGCTCGCTGGATTACGTTACCTGAGCGAAAATGGAATCTATTCTTACCCTACGCGGAATCATTATGGATTGCTTCGGGGAGCAATAATTTGAAATTCATTAGCCACTATCTATCGGGAATGCATGAATTTTCTGATGATAAGCAATCCATTAGAGCAGGGTATGGGCCTCGTTTACGCTCTTATGATGGACTGGACTTGGATATGGTATACCCTAATCTAACTGCTAAGTACACAACCAACGATCAGTTTGCTTACCTAGAGCAGTTGCTCAAACAAGATCCTACTTCCAGAAGAGGCTTAATGACTATTGGGAATCCACTAAAAGATCAATTAGATGTGAAGTCTGGGCAGTTAAAAGTAACAAAGGATTATCCCTGTACATGCACTCTACATTTCTATCTGAATGTCAATAATGCGCTGGATTTAATAGTACACATGCGCTCCAACGATTTGATCTGGGGACTAAGTGCCGTTAATGTATTTAATTTTACATTTATGCAAGAATACTTTGCTGCTATTCTACAAGTACCCTTGGGACATTATTATCACAGTGTCAATAACCTACACTACTATCAACGGCATGAAGGTATGGTTAGTGCGCTAGCTAGTTATAACTTTGAAGAGGTCGATAATCCTTCTTTTGAATACACCAAGCAGTTTGGAAGCTTGAAAGATTTCGATGGCAACGTCCAACAACTCCTACAAATAGAGAAAGGATATAGGAAGGCAGGAGGCGTTGAAACGACAAGTGTCTTGTCTAGTTTTGGGAGGCAAGAAGCCTTTTTTGAAGATTGGAATAAAATATTGTCTATCAAAAATGGCCACAAAGCGGTAGAATTTGAAAATCCCATATTGACCGCCCTATATAGCCACTTGCGGTCCGCTTAATTACTGGCGTGCTGCTGAAAAAGCAGCGCGCATTTTTTGTGCAGAAAAGTAAGTGCCTTTCTTGACCAAAATAGCTTCTTCCTTGTTATAACGAAAGATTCCATTGTTTCACCAACTCCTACCACTATGATTCAACCCCGCGACGAAGCGTTTAAATATTTCTTTTGGCTCCGCCAAGAGCGTATGAATATCTTTTGGAAACGCTGGGAGGGGCAGCCCGCTCCTTGGACGCAGGACGGAATGCTAGAAAAATACCGCTTAACGAATGTATACCGTGCCTGTGATCGGGTAAGCCAATACTTGATTCGGGAGGTGATTTATACCCCGCAGGCAGCTGGCTTGTCGCCCAAAGACGTATTGTTGCGTATTTTGGTGTTTAAGGTGTTTAACAAGCCCGATACGTGGCAATACTTGGAGGAGCAGTTGGGCGAACCCTTGTGTGTGGCGAATTACAACGCTCTATTGTTTAGTCAATGGCTGGCAGAACTAAAAGAGGTACAGCCGATTTTCAACGGGGCGTATATCATGGCGGGCAGCCATCGCGGTTATCCCAACAAGCGCACCAAGCATGGCGTTTGGCTAGAAATTATTCAGCAAGAGCTGTTGGATGGGGAAGTATTGGATCGAATTATAGAAGCAAAATCATTGGAAGAAGTCTACTACTTGTTGAAATCCTGTTCGCTCATCGGGAGTTTTTTGGCTTACCAGTACAGCATTGATTTTAATTATTCCGAGGTCATTAATTTTGAGGAGAACAGCTTTACCAAGGCGGGGATTGGAGCCCAGCGGGGCATTCAAAAATGCTTTGAACTAGAGGCCCGCTACAGCTATGAGGACTATGTGCATTATACCCAAGACAACCTAGCAACCCTAGAACAGCGCTACGGCTACACGGATTTTGTGCCGTTATTCGACCGCCCTATGACCTTGGTTGATTTTCAAGGCGGTTTTTGCGAAACCGACAAAATTTTACGCGTCAAATTGCCCGAACTCAACCTCAAAGAACGCCGCATTAAGCAAGTGTATAAACCGACAGGCGATCCTATGACTTATTTTTTTCCACCCAAGTGGGGACTGAATGCTTATTTAAAATAGGGGACTTTTTGCTCTAGGATTGTTGGTAATAATAAAGAAAGTAGCTATAAGGGACTAGGATTCAGCAGTTAAGAGTAGGAATGGATTTAGTTAGGTAAATGACAAAATAATAATTGAAATTGTTTTAAGTTTAAAGATTAAGCTCTATCTTCGGCTATACGCTGATGGGAAAGGATTGCTCGTTGGTGGTAGATCTATATTATTGAATCACTCACAAGACTCCACGCCCCCTTTATGAAAAATTATACGTTTGTTTTTCTGCTTGCTCTACTAAGCAGCCTATTTTTTGCTTGTCAAAAAGACCGATTTCAAAGGAACAAGCGCCCTTCCGCACGCGCTTTCTCAAAAGGCCACACCATACTTATAGATGGTCAGAACAGCAACAAAAATCCAGCAATCCCGACGACATTGTACTGGGGGCAATGTTGCCCAACCCCTACGCCCACGACAATGTTTTGGCGGCCTTCAACACTATTTATCCCAACCAGCAGCGCAGCAGTTTGACGGTAACCGATTTGTATGTGCAGTTTCTGCCCGACAGTTGGGAAGCACTCAACGCCCTGCAAGCCGCTATTGATGCCTTTGAAGGGGAAAACAATCCCATTGAGGAAAATGATCCTTACTTGTTTAATTACCCGATTCATTATGAAGTGGTGCAGCAAGGCATTTACCACCACGATCCCGCTATCGCCGCAGACCAACCGAGCTACCATTACGCGGTTGTTAAACCTGACTTTCAGGTGCCCACTGGGGTCACTGCTGTCACGCTAGCCGAACTGGTTCACGTGCCTTACAATACCTATATCATGGCAGAAGCTTTTCGCCGTGTAGGGGCACCTTATTACGATGTTCAGGGCGCGCTGATGACCACTTGCACGCCCACTTGTCCCAATTATCCGCAGTGTTTTGACCCTACTGTTGATTGCAACAGTGGCGGCGTGGAGCCTTTAGCCGTTCCCTGTGCCCCCAACACCACTTGGCACCATTGTAGTCAGATTTTTATTCCTACGCCGCGTAATCCAGTAGGAGGAGGAACGACCAATTCTTGTGGTTGTTATATGAATGACGAACAAAATAAGCCGAGTGGCTGTATTCAAGTAAAGGACACCCAATTCCCAGTGGGGTTAGATTATCAGGGAGTACGCCGTCTGAAAGTCTACGTGAAAGACCTTTATTTCTTTGGGCGCGAAACGTGGACGAACCACGAGGGGTGCTGGTTGATTGACCATCGGTATTTTGGGGGCATTCATCCTTGGATAGATTGGTACAACAGCAATATTAGTTTTCGAGCCATGCGCGGCTTTGATTATACCCAATTAGGGCACCACCTCAAACAAAACTGCGGTACCCACGGAGGGGGCATTTATAATGATTTTCAGGTTCAGCATATTTCTTTTGCAGACAACAGCAGTATCCGACGTACATTTTGGGTAGCCTCTACCAGTATGAATGCGTTTTACGAATTTAATGGCTATGCGAATGCAGAAGGCATTGGTACTGCTCATGGGGCAAATGCCTTGAGTTTTTGGTTGCTCAACGGCGATGCTGGTTCAGCTGCTGCCCCTATGTTAAAGCACTTGCAAACAAACACCTCCTTGGGAAATGTAGTCGGTACGTCCATTAATCTTATAGGAAGTTTGTTCTTGCCCTTGGGGGGCTATATTGCGCCTACTATTGCGGCCAACCTACCTGATGTACTTTATAATTATGGCATCTCTGGATTGCGCTCTGATGGACTGAAGGAACTTTGTTACCATGAGTTGGCGCATGTATCTCATTATCGAGGCCTACCCGCTGCCGACCGGGACAACTATTGGTTGGGCTAACATTCTCCGAATAGTAAGCAATGACCAACTCGGCGATAATCCTCCCTATGGAAGTGCAAACACCACAGGAGCTGGCCGAACCGCAATAATGGAGTCCTGGGCAAGTCATATTGGATCTCTTTTTGCGGATAAACAGTATGGGGTGAATAATAGTTTTTCGGCTAGTGCTATAAATCCAGTCATTAAGGAAGCAAGAAGAATCATTTATAGAAGGTTAGAGCGCTTTAATCCTAATTCTACGAGCCTAGATGCTTGGATGCCTGATGGAGTATACTGGGACCTATTAGATGATAGTACACACAATGTCGCTTATGACATTATTGATCCTGTAATAGATAATGTGGACGGCATTACTAATGCAGATATGTTTACAGCCATTACGCAGAATGCTCCGACAGATGTCCTTACGGTGCGAGATGCTATCAAAGCTAACTATCCTAATAAAGCCATTTATATAGATAGCTTGTACTTAGAATATGGTTATTAGGGGGCGAAACAAGGTATTGAGAAATAGAATGAGGTTTATTTTTAAATTACATTAAATGATTAAAATAGTAAACATAATATTACTTGTGGTTTTTATGCAGTCCTGCACTCCAAAAGACTGCGAACAACATTTCGCTTTCGAATTTCCAATGTCTGTCACTCCACAAGATACCTTCAACATTGGCGATACAATTTGGCATGAGATGCTATTACCTCAGAAATTATTAGACAAGAATAGCGGGGAATATGTAGATATGAAGGACTTTAACTTGTACTTTGAAATAGCAGTAAGTAGATGGGATAGCAATACAATCGTAGAAGGGACTTTAAACTTTGATATTAGTACAAGATATAGGTACCGTTACTCAGGGCACTAACATATTCACTTTCACGTACATAGAATTTGAAAGTTTAGCAAGATAAATATTTTACGATATGGCTTGGTTCCTAAAGTTGCTGGAAAGTATTCTGAAGGAGTTGAACTTCCTTTAGCTCTTTACGATAAAGAAAATGCTTAGCTTCACGAGATCCAGAGCGTTTCCGCTTGACGGATTCTCCTTGTGACCAATTTATGGTAAGCTATTCAGGAGTAAGGATAAATGATGGTAGCCATCAATTACTATCTTATAGATGGAGTATGTATACCTAGCTCTTTTTCTAACGATACTTTTTGTATGGAAGCTTATGATATAGTGGTAAATAGAGGATTCTACGCCTTTGTCGTGCGCTAGAAAAAGAACATACTTATGAAAGCCTACTACCTACCAATCCTTTGTTTAATCCTTCTCCAAGCCTGCGGCCCAAAAGACTGCGAAAAGCGTTTCGCTTTCGAATTTCCAATGTCCGTTACTGCCACGCGACACATTTGATATTGGTGACACGATTTGGCATGAGATGCAGTTGCCTGAAAATATATTGGATAAAAATACTGGAGAATATATTGATATAAAGGACTTCAACTTGTATTTTGAAGCCTATATGAGTAGATGGGACAGTAATCGAGTACGAGATGCTATGTTAGAATTTGTTGTGGTAGAAGATGTCGGGAGGGTAACACAAACTGTTAACCTATTTGTTTTTACTTATTTAGAATTTGAAAGCATTAAAATAAAAAATCTTCGATTTGGTTTGATTCCTACTACTTCTGGGAAATTTTCAGGAGGAGTTGAATTTCCTATGGAGTTTTATGAAAAAGAGCATGTAGCCCCACAAGATCCTGAGCGCTTCCGATTAACAAATTCTCCCTGTGACCAATTTATGACTAGCTATTCAGGAGTAAGGATAAATGATGGAGCCATCAATTATCTATTTGATAGATGGTATATGTAAACCCAGCTCTTTTTCTAACGATACCTTTTGCATGGAAGCTTATGATATAGTAGTAAATAGAGGATTCTACGCCTTTGTCGTCCGTTAAAAAGCTACTTACGAAAATCCGCTATCTACTAATCCTTTACCTCACCCCCAACCAAACTTTACTCCGTCAACAAACCCGCCAAACGCCGCAATTGCCACTCCGATAATTTGGCCGTGTACCGCGCATTGATGACGCGCTTTTGTGCTTGTACATAGTTTAGTTCGGCCTGTTGGTACTGTACCAAGGTCGCTTGCCCCAATTTATAGGCTTCCGTCGT
The DNA here is from genome assembly GCA_963837355.1 of uncultured Saprospiraceae bacterium. Taxonomy (GTDB): domain Bacteria; phylum Bacteroidota; class Bacteroidia; order Chitinophagales; family Saprospiraceae; genus Aureispira. The sequence continues at coordinate 1,532,800 of CAWIMY010000007.1, forward strand.
CCGCTCAAAACTAGTTTTGCTAATGCTCACATTGCTCTGTTCCAAGGGAATGAGTGCCACGTTGTTTTCGTGCGCGATGTAAGCGTCTTTTAAATCTTGTTCTAGGTTGTAACGCGTGGCTTGAACCGTTAATTCTTGGTTTTCAATGCTCAATTTGTTTTGTTCGCGCGCACGTTTGACCGCTCCTGCTCCGTAGAGGTTGTAGGTAACGCCCAAGTTGACGGATGGCCCAAAGAAGCTGTTGCTGGCAACAATGCCCGCATCGTTGCTAGAACCCGAGTAGCCATAAGTAACCGTGGTGGACAGTTTGGGAAACAACTCCGTTTTGGTAATTTGCAAGTTCAATTGAGCATTTTGTAGGTTTTGCTGGGCATTCAAAACCGCCAAGTTGTTGTTAATCGTCGCATCCAACAACGCCTCGTAATTGAGGGATAAATCCAAGTCAGTCGTCACTTCTACCAAGACTTCATCGGGCAGGTAAGCGGTGCCAATGGCCTTGTTCAATTGCTGAACGGCCTGTCGTTGGCTCAATAAGATGCGTAACAATTGTGTGCTGTCGCTGTTGTAGGTGGTCAATAAATTGAGGCGCTCTACCTCCGAGCCTTGCCCGTATTCGCGCTGAATATTAACGCGGTCGAGCTGGCGTTTGGTAAAGATCAATTTATCACCTGCCAAGCGGTAATCTTCTTGCAAAACCGCCAAATTGTAGTAGGCCTGAATGACCTGAAACAAGGTTGCCTCAATGGCCTGCTGGTAGCGGTTGTTGCTAATGGCAACTTGCAACTTAGATTGTTTTAAGCGATAAACGGGCTTCAATCCATCAAAAATCGTATAGCGTAAATTAACATTAGCATTGTAATTTTGCGAAGCCGCCCCCGTAATATTCTGATCGGGAATACTACCCGTAAAGGTGGTTACTACGTCAGAAACCGAGTACGTGTACCCCGCCCCAACATCTACGGTCGGCAAGAAACCCGCCGCCCCAATTGTGGCATTCGTCGATGTAAAGGCCACGTCGTTGCGCGCAATTTTTAAGTCAAAATTGTGATCGACTGCTGCTTTTAGCACGTCGTCTAGCGATACTACTGTTTGGGCGAAAGCCGCCGACAAAATAAAACTATGGATTATCAAAGACAGAAAAAGAATACGATACATCATGAAACTTAGTTGTTAAAAAGACTGGTAGAAGGGGGTGTTTTTTGATAATAAAAAGGTATTTCTGAGGCAAGGCACAAGGGGCCTTGCCGCAGTCAAAAAATTATGCATGCGCTTCTTTTTCTTCCTTGACACTGGGTTCCACCTCTTCCCGAGTGGCTTTTTCCCCTTCCCAGAGCCATCTCCAAGCGAGGCGCATATTGTTCATTCCCATCAATAAAGGCGGCAATAGCAACAGCATGGTAAACGTCGCTGCCAAGAGTCCATAAGCCAAGGCAACCGCCATTGGAATCAAAAACTGCGCTTGTAAACTTGTTTCAAAAACAATCGGAAGTAAACCCGCTACCGTTGTTACGGTCGTAAGTAGAATAGGACGGAAGCGCGAAAGGCTAGCTTCTACGACCGCTTCCTTAAAGGGCATTCCTTCTTTCAAGAGGCGATTCATCGTACTGACCAATACTAAACTGTCATTGATTACTACGCCCGCTACCGCTAAAATACCAAACATGGATAAAATACTAATCGACAGCCCATGAAACCAGTGCCCAATCACTACCCCAATAAAGGCAAAGGGAATTAATAGGATGACAATAAGGGCCTGAAAGAAAGAGCGAAAGGTGATAACAATAGTGAAAAACACCAACAGCAAAATCATAGGTAACCACCGTTTGAGTGATTTTAAGGTGTCGCCTGCGCGTTCACTTTGCCCCTCAAATAAAACTTGCACATCGGGATATTTTTCTAGTAATTTAGGAACCGTCTCGTTTTGTATCTCAGAAGTAATTTCGGTTGCTGAGGCTTTGAGGTCGTTGAGCGATGCGCTAACTTCCATTTTAGTCAAGCCATTGGTATGGCTGATTTTGAGGGCCTTGCGCTCAGGGGTTAGCTCTACCAACTCTTTGAGCGGGTAGAAATTCTGCCCAATACGAACTTTTAGGTTCAACAAGTTACTGAACGACTGGCGTTCCTGCTCCGTGTAGCGCAGCCAAACTTTGACCTCGTCGGTACCGCGTTGCAGGCGCTGAATTTCATACCCAAAATACCCTTGGCGTACTTGCCGAATAATGGTGGCTAGGTTAATGCCCAAGGTTTTTGCTTTTTGTTTGAGGGTGATGTGAAACTCTAAGCCCCCTTTTTGATCGTTATCATCTACATCTTTGAGGCGCTTGTCTTGTCGAAGAATGGCCTTAAATTCATCTTTTACTTGGCGTAATTTTTCAATGTCATCTCCAACAAACCCTACCTGCACGGCCGCCCCAAAAATAGAGCGCTGCCCATAGGTCAGGGTTTCCGCTTCGTAGACTTCGCCTACTTTGTCGCGCAAAAGGTTACTAAAATCCGAACTCTGCATATTCCGCGCTTCTCCATCCAACAAAGAGATAAATAAACTCCCTTCGTTAGAACTAGCAGACAAACTGCGGGCAATGGACAACACTACAGAGTTCCCGTCTTCGCGCTCCGCTTTCAGTTCTTCGTTGAGTTCCATTGTAGCCTTCTCAATACGTTGTAAAATAGTATTGGTAACCTCTTCGGTCGTCCCTGCGGGCAATTTGAGATTCACAATAACATCATCTCGATCTACATTGGGAAAGAAAGTCACTTTGACCAAACCACCACGGACGACGTTGACCGAAAGGAATAAGATAACAATACCCGTAGCGACCGCAATCGTTTTGTTATTCAAACAAAAGCGTAAAATTGGCCCGTAAATATTCGATTTTACAAAGTCAAAAAAGGCCGTACTTGTTTTTTCTAAGACGTTTTTCTTCTCGCTGTGCTGCAAATCCTTGGAATGCGCAATGTGAGCAGGTAAGATAAAAAAGCCTTCAATCAAGGAAAATCCTAGTGTTACAATAACAACAAACGCGACGCTAGAAAAGAAATCCCCCAGTTGCCCTTCGATCAAAAAGAACAACATAAAGAACCAACAAGTCGTCAGTACGGCAGAAATAACAGAAGGTAAAACTTCCATGACCCCATCAATGGCCGCCTTGTGGGCAGGAACGCCCTGTTCATATTTTTGAAAGATGTTTTCTGCGATAACGACACCATCATCTACCAAAATACCAATGACTAAAATCAATCCAAAGAGGGATAACATATTGATGTTGAAGTCCGTTAAGGACATCACCAAAAACATTCCCGCAATCGAAATAGGAATACTCAAGGCTACCCAAAAGGCAATCCGTGGTTTTAGAAATAATCCTAGTAATAAGAATACCAAAAAGAAACCAAGCAAGCCATTCTCTACCAGCAAATCCGTCCGTTGTTGAATCCGCACACTACCATCACTAAGCAAGTAAGCGCGCACGCCTTCTGTAGAGGTAGAATCGGTCGGCGCATAAGCGGCGTTAAATTCGTCGATGTACGCTTTGGCGGCATTGGCAGTGGTGATAATATCTTCACTCAGGCGGCTCAATATCTTCACTCGTACGGCTGGTTGTCCATTGTAATATTCCCGCAAGGGAACATCAGCCCATTGGTTGCGAATGGTCGCAATGTCTTTCAGTAAAATAGGCGAGCCGTTAGCACTAGTTTGGACGATGGTGTTTTCCAACTGCTCGGCGTAATATACTTTATTTTCTGCCCGTAGAATAACTTTGTTTTGCCCCATTTCTACATCGCCCCCCGTCAATTCGATGTTGGTATTTTGTACTACTCGTGCTACATCCTCAAACGTTAATTGGTACGCATCCAAGGCATTTTCCCGAATGGCAATTTCAATTTCCTCATCGGGATAGCCACCCAATGTTACTTTAGAGATGGCATCTTTTGCCAAGAGCTCTTTCTCCGCTTTTTCACCGAATGATTTAAGGGTTTTTAAATCCACATCGCCACTAATCATAATATCAGCAGCAGCATCCGTACGTTCCTGTTTGTAAATAACAGGCTTTTCGGCATCATCAGGAAACGTATTAATACGATCAATGGAATTTTTAACGTCGTTGAGAACGTCTTCTACATCATAGCTGCTCAGGATTTCGATATTGATGTTAGAAAGATTCTCTACCGAGGTAGAGTTGACCTTTTTGATTCCTTCTAAGCCATCAATTTCGTCCTCAATTTTTATAGTAATACCCTTTTCTACTTCTGTAGGAGAGGCACCGACATAGACGGTTTCAATAATAATATTGCGGCTCTCGATGCGCGGGAACAAGCTGCGTTGGATGTTCAGGGCAGAGAACACGCCCAAGATGGCAATCAACAGTAGTAGAACATCAGCAGTGATGTGGTACTTGATAAAATACTGTATAGCGTTTTTCATGATGTAATTAACTTAAAGAAAGGGACATTTTTTTCTCAAAAAAAGGCAGCGTATTGCCGCTACAAATAAGAGAAAATTAGGATTTAATCAACTGCACGGGCATGCCTTCATAGGCTCCCAAAAGAGGTTGCGCCAGCACTGTATTGCCCGCTTCTAAACCTCGAATATACATGTCATTGCCATCCAATTTGACAACCTCTATCGTCCGTAAAGTCAAGCGGTCGTTCTCAATGCTATACACCTTGTTGTTGTTGACCAATAAGGTACGGGGTAAGATCATCACTTCGCCCAATGATTTAGTTTGAACGGTGCCATTTAAAAACATGCCTTCGCTTAATTGGCTGCTGTTGAGGGTAATGTAGACTTTTTGTGTTTGTGTACGCTCGTCGATAACTTTTCCAAAACGATTAACGATTCCTGTCCATTCATCCTTGGTAGCTTCCGAGTAGAGGCGTACTTTGTTACCTGCTTTCAAGAAATCCACATCGTACAGGGATACGGTCGCTTCTAATTCGTAGCGAGAAGGGTGGGTGAGTTCGCCCAACTTTTGGCCACTGCGCACCAACGCCCCTTCATAGACTGCCGCATTGGTTAGTACGCCATCAAAAGGAGCATAGATGTTGTATTTGGTCAAGCGGTATTCTTGACGCTTGATGTTGAGGTATTGGTTGTTAATATTGCGCGCAGCAACATAGTATTTTTCACGGTTGCTTTTAGTATCAGGTAAGGGCTGAATGGATTTTTTAACATCAAAATTATTGATGTAGGTTTCCCAATTGCTAAAATTGTCGTTGTAATCTGTTTTGAGGTCGGGGAGGAGTCCAATGAGGGAACTGTACAACTGGCTTTTGGCCGCTTCTAATTCCAAACGGGCTTCCGTATCGTCCAAGCGCAAGAGGAGTTGGCCTTTGGAGAAGCGAATACCTTCGCGAAATTCTTTGCCCGCCTGCTCAATTTTGCCCGTCACTTCCGAGAACAGGTCAATTTTTTGGCGCGCCACTACTTTGCCAGTGAGCATAACTTCAGAAGATAAATTTTCATTGTTGACGGCACGACCATAGACATAGGTTGCTTCTGTAGCCGCAGCGGTTTTTTCATTGGCTTTTTCGGCAGCTGGTTTTTTGCTGGCACTCCCCAACTTATTCGCCAAATAAATACCTCCTACAAGAATGATGATACCAATAACAACACTAATTTTTCTTAGAATTTTATTCTGACTCATGTTTTGACCTTGTCTAGGACCATTATAGAAGGACTGGAGCAAGGCCAACCCTTCAGGGTGAATAAAGAAACACAGGATTAAAACGGGTACTATTTTTAGAAAGCCCCCTTGTGCGTAGATGCTACAAGTATAGAAGAAAAAAGTTGCTTAAAAAAGCCTAGAATTCTCCTTTTCAACCAAGGGCGGTATATCTTCAACAAACAGCATGTCGTCAATCCTCTTCTTGGCAGCTTATTCAGACAACACAAAAAAAGGGTTGATTTTGCGCTGGCAAAATCAACCCTTTTTAAGTATAAAAGAACGTCTTTAGACGTGTAAGATTGCTTTTTTCTGCAACAAGCGTTCTTCGCTTTCTTCGTGCTTGGGATCGGGGACACAACAATCCACAGGACAAACAGCCGCGCATTGAGGTTCCTCGTGAAAACCGACGCACTCCGTGCATTTATCGGCTACAATGTAATAAAAATCATCCTCCACAGGCGCGCGCGATTGCTCCGCGTCTACTTCTTGTCCGTCTACCAAGGCAAAGATTCCTGAAGCCCCTGTTCCATCTGCATACGCCCATTCTACGCCACCATCATAGATCGCATTGTTGGGGCATTCTGGTTCGCAAGCACCACAGTTGATGCATTCGTCGGTAATATAAATAGCCATGAGTTAGCAATTGTAAAATGAAGAAATGGTACCGTTTTAACAACGGGACACAAAATTAGTTATAATTGCAACAATAAACAAGCCGCTTCCGTGCTAAAAAGGAAGGATTTTATAAATCTTTGACGGAAATTTGATGTAGGGGTAAGTTGAGGCTAGAATTTAGCACTTTATACTTCTATCGCTTCACCCACTTCACCACCGTTTGGCTATTTCCTGTCGTCACCGCCACAAAATAGACACCCGTAGGCACCGCCTTTAAATCCAATAAAAATGGCGATTGCGTTACAACTTGTGACTCCAAAACCACTTGACCACGAACATCCAATACCGTAACGGAGGCATCGTCGACCATTAATTCTAGATAAGCAGTTCCTGCACTAGGGTTAGGGTACACCCGAAGCCCCGAATCTGCTAATTGCGACAGCCCTACCCAAGTGACGTTATAACAGGCAGAGTGTACCGAACAACCATTTTGGGTAATTAATACCGCAAAGTCGCCGTTAGTCGGCGGGGTAAACGATTGACTAGTGCCATTAGCCAAAGCCACGCCAGTGGTGCAATCAATCCATTGATAAGCAGCATTCGTAGCAGTCGCCGTCAAGACATTGCCGTTGAGCGTCACGCTGGTATCGACTAGGGTAAGGGTCAAATCTAGGGTGACAATGCTGTCGCAGCCATCAAAGGCCATTCCTATTAAGGTATCTGTAGCGCTGTTGGTACTGCTGGTGTACGTGTTTCCGTTTCCGTTGACCCATGTATAGCTTTGACAAGCTGTAATCGATTCGGTACCTCGGGCAGTGCCACAAGCATCCCATTTAGAAACCAGCATGTCATAGTCTCCCAAAGCGATTAGGGTAAAATTATCTATAGAAGGATTCACGTCTACCGTATCGCGGTAATAAGCGGTATAATAAACAGCGCCACTGTTGTCGCTAGTAATATCTCGACCCAGGTCATTGTCACTTCCGCCAATCCCTTTGACCCATTGTACGGTGCCGTCGGCATCTAGTTTTTGTATAAAAAGGTCATAGGCACCATTGGAGGTCAAGACGGCATTTGGAAGACCGAGGCCAAAATCAACGGTATTTTGAAAATAGCCCGTGAGGTGCAAGGTGCCATTAGCCGTTACATCAATGGAACGCGCATCGTCCAAACCCGTGCCGCCCATTTTTTTTGCCCATACTAAATTACCTGCGACGTCCATTTTATGAATATAAATGTCATCACTTCCAGTAGAACCCAGCAACGTCGTTCCAACATTGGGGTCAAAATCTACCGTATCGCGAAAGCGCCCTGTCGTATACAAATTACCGCTGCGATCGAGGCCGATTGAATGGCCTTCATCCAACATAGTGCCGCCCATTTGCTTTACCCAATCTAAGTTACCTGCTGCGGTCAGCTTATGTATAAAAATATCGGAGGCACCATTCGAAATGCTATTCGCCACCATTGCCGTAGGATCAAAATCTATGGTTCCTGTAAAATCGCCTGTGGTATACACATTATTGGCCGCATCCACGGCAAGTGCAAATGGCTCGCAAGTACCCGCAACCCCCGTAAAAGCTTTTGCCCAAAGAAAATTGCCGTTGCCATCCAGTTTTTGTACAAAGCCACTAGAACTCCCCGCAGAAGTCAATAGAAAAGTATCAATGGTAGGATCAAAATCTACCGTATCGCTAAAACGTCCTGTCACATAGACATTTCCAGCTGCATCCAACGCTAGGGCATTGCCTTCGTCCGTACCAGTGCCGCCTATTGGCCGAAACCATTGTAACACTCCGTTGGCATCTAATTTTAAGACAAAAATATCGGCTCCACCGACGGCTGAAACGCGACTAAAAAGAGGAGGTATAGAAGAGATCAAGAAGTCTAAGGTATTTCTAAAACTCCCTGTTACATAAACGCTACCATTGGCATCGGTCACTATGTCATTGGCATCGTCAGAACCGATTCCACCAAATTGCTTCGCCCAAAGAAAATTTCCATTAGCATCTACTTTTTGTATAAAAATATCATTAGTCCCTAGAGAAATAAGCTCGAAGCGCCCTGCACTAGGATCAAAATCGGCGGTATCTCGGAACGTACCTGTGGAGTAGACATTGTTACTGGCATCCAAGGCAATAGCTTTGCTTCGGTCGCCACCTGTGCCGCCCGTACTATTTGCCCATAAAAAGTCTTGAGCATGTATTTGGCAAAGCAGTAAAAAGAAGCAAAGTAGGGGGAGCATTTTTTTCATAGGGGACATAAAAAATCGGTTTGAAAGAATTTTATACCGTTATAGGCTTGGTAAAGGTAAGGTTTCTTCTGTCAATTTTATAAACAAGTAATTCAAAGAAACCATCATCGAAGCAAAGAACTACTGTAGGCTAGGAGTAAACAGTTCAGAGCATTAGCGGGTGAACGATCCTCTATTATCGTATGTATTGAATCACTTCCCTAGTCGTCTCGGTTTATGACGGAGGTAGTAAAGGCAAGTGTTCTAATAGAATAATAGGAAGAAAAGTATAGATATTCAAGGGTAGACAATAGAGGTTGATAAAAGTAACAGCCGAATAAAAAAAGGGGAACAAACTATGTTAACCTACCGCCCACTGTTTTTCCACTGCGGCAACCATCTCCAAAATGCTTAAATCCATCATACATTTAAAATGTCCTTTAGGACATGTTGCGCGGCCAACTTTTGTGCAAGGCCGACAAGTCAGGTCGTTGTTGGCGATGTCAATGGCTAGGGGCGCGCCTTTCGGCAAATAGGGAAAAAGGCCGAACGCAGGATGGGTACTGCCCCAAAGAACGACCAAGGGGCGTTTGAACGCGGCGGCAAGGTGCATTAAGCCCGTATCGTGCGCCACGACAACGCGTGCCTGTTCCACCAAGGAGGCCGATTGATTAATAGAGAATTGACCACAGGTATTAATAACGTGTGTGCCTGCTTGCTCAATAATCGAGGCCGCTTCGCGGTCATCAGGCCCACCCAAAAGGACAATGAGATGTTGGGGAAGGGCTTGACACAACGCTTTTAAGCGCTCGGTAGGAAGGCGTTTGGTGGCGTGCGCTGCGCCGATAACTAGGCCAAGGTAAGGGCGCTCTGCTAGGCGCGGGTCGATGCTCGCAGGAATTACTTTTTCTTGAGTGGGAAGAAAATGTTCTAGTGCAAGGCCATCGTTTTGGAGTTTCAAAGGGGCGAGTCCTTGGCGGTAACGCTCGGCAATAGGGCGATCGTTGGGCAAGGTATTGATGTGCCAGCGGGTCAGTAACCATTTTTTAAAACTTAATTTATCGTAAGAAAGGACAGGTTTGCCCAAGGCCTGCCGCACGCGCCAAGTACGCCAATTTTTATGCAAATCCAAGACCCAATCGTACTGCTCGGCCTTTAACTGAGGTAATACCTCGGCTAGAGGTTGTTCTTTCTTATCAAAAACAAAAACGCGATCAATGTATGGGCTCGCCTCCAACAGAGAAGCAAACTGCCGCTTGACTAAATAATGCACCTCGGTATTGGGAAGTTGATTTTTTAGCCAACGGGGGACAGGACTAGTGGCCACAATATCCCCAATAGAACTAAATCGCAGAATTAAAAACTTGGGCATGGCTGTTACTTATAATAAAATAATAGACTGGTAATAAGCTTGTTCTCCTATCCAAAAGACAAGGGTATAAGTACCGCTTACCAAATTGGGTAATTGCCAAGGAAAACTAGGCTGCACCTCTTGCCAGAGCAATTGCCCTATACTATTATAAACGGCAATATTTTGAGGCGCATTTGGCCAAGTATAATTGCTGTGTAAGGGCTGGCCTTTTGGCAACGGATTGGGAAAAAACGTCCCCGTAGCGTTAGGCAGGCGCGAGAGGGCATTGTGTACCCCCTCATGGATCACCCCGACAGCATCCAAATCAAACCCCCCAGAAGCAAAAGGCGTATTCCAAGGGTCATTGACGACAAATCCACGGCTATCACGGCTCGCGTAGGCCGCTTGTATTGACCCTACTACATCCACCAAGCGCACTTGGGTAATCGCGTCAATATTGAGCCCTGCTGAGTCGCGCAGCTCCTCCAAATCAAAAGGAGTTCCGTAGTTGGCCTTGTATTTTCCTGCTAAGTTGTAAAGTTTGCTTGGATCAACGGCTCCAAAAGCCCCCACTTGTGTGGTGGTATCGGTGTTAGAAATGGCAGGAAAGCGTACAAAATGTTGCCCATCCGAACTTACTTCCACAAATGCCAATTCTAAAAAGGTATTATTAAACGCATTCTCAAAAACGGCAAAATCTACTCCTGCACCATTTTTAATTGGCCGCGCAAACGTCAAGGTGGCGCTGCCACCGTCGCCCAAACTCACCGTAAAACCGTCGCCTGCCGCTCCTGTGGCCTGCGTGGCTACTCCTGCACTGGCTAGACCTAAGTTGGGTTGACTGACATCCATTGGTCCTCGCTGTACGCTACAACCTGTCGCCCAAGCTACCAAAATACTAGAATCCTTGGCAATAGCCGTACTGCCCGCTTGCCCTGCCGCAGGGGCAAATTGACCGAGTAGACTCCAAGAAGAACAAAGCAAAAAAACGAGTAAAAGACACAAACATTTCATAGAACGTAGCTTTTATTAAAAAAATAAAGAAGGCGCTATCTGAATGATGTATGCAATACATCCCTATTACGATGAATGAAAACAAATTGTTTCAAAAGGGCAAACTTTTTTGTTTTCTCAACTAAATATAATATATTGCAACAGCGCACAAAAGTACGAGAAATGCCTAAGAAAGAAGAACAGGCGTTATTATGCTTTTGTAAGCTCAAAAATAACGACCAACAGTATTTCTCTCTCATAATTATCTCGTATACTGTGTGTACGATTAAAACTAGGTTCGTAAGAATTGACAACTGACAAGAGCTAAGAAACATGCAAATCAAGAACATTCAACAGTTTCGTACCAATTGGCGCAATGCCCAAGGTTACGACATGCCCAATTGGGATGAAAATTTTATTGGCAGTAGCCACGAACAGAATAGTGGTTTCTATAAAATGGTCAACGGTATCGTCGGCAATATTCGGGCAGATTTGACACCCAAATTGCAAAATGCCCAAGATGAACAGGCCATTTATGAATTTTTGCAGAATGCCGCCGATAGTCAATCGAGTGAATGTGCAGTAGTGTATAACGACACCTATTTTATGGTGATTAACAACGGAAAAGCCTTTACAGAGAAAGACCTTAAAGCGCTGCTCAATTCTTTTCAGGGAACCAAAGCCGACAAAACCAAGGAAGAAAATTGCGGTAAAATCGGGCGTTACGGTATTGGATTTAAGTTGGCGTATCGCCTAATGGGCAAATCGGATGGGGCAGAGGAATTGCTGCGTGATTTGGCAGGGCCTTTATTATTTAGTTGGCACAACAACGAGCAGTTTCAACACTTATTGGATTACAAAGGCGGCGAGTTGAGCTTAGAAGATGCCATTGATGGAGACACGGCTCCTTGGTTATTGAAGATTATTTTGGCCTGTTTTCCTACCGCCCCTAGTGAGACCGTAAAGGATTTGGAGTACCAAGACCAAACGTTGTTTAAGACAGAAGAACTCCAAGAGTTAGTGGGCTTTTTGAAGGAACAACAAGGCTTGTTGGAGCAATTTTCGTTGGAACAAGGCTCTTTGTTTTTCTTGCGCTTTGGGCCTAAGAAACATGAAAAGTTGAAGACTTCGCTGTTAAATATCCAGTCGGGAATTGGTTATGCGATGAACAACCTCAAGACCTTAGAAAAAGTGGCCTTACAAGATACGGTGATCGAACAGCACGATACCTTGCTGGAGCGCTATGCTGTACTGCCAGGGACGGACGATTTTAAGCGGATTGATCCAGAATTTCCGAACTGTCCCATTGAGATTTCCTTGGGCTTTCCGATGGCGCAGGGGCAAATGCAAGCCTTGAAAAAAGCGCCCAGTTTGTACCAGTTTTTTCCCATGCGGAACGAGCGCCACAGCATGGCCTATTTTATACACAGTTCATCTTTTGCCAAAATCACCGACCGTACGCGCTTGGATGACCAAGGCGAGGCCAATGTGGAAACCTTTCAATACATTACCAAGGCGCTGAAACGCAATTTGGATCGCTATAAACAAGACGACAAAGAGCGTTTCGGACAATTGTACCGCGCTTTATTGTTGACGGATCGCTCAACCGAGTACGATGCCGCATTGATTAATAAATACTTGTATGAGCCATTGCTGGCCTATATTCAAGAGAATATTCCTACTAATAAAGGTAACTTTTACTCCAAAGACATCATTATTGCCAAGGACACGGCGTTGCCCATCGAACCAATGGAGTTGGGTATTGCCCGCGAGTGGTTTTATTGGACGGATGTAGAGGGCGACCGCGATTTACTAAAAGCGGCAAGCAACAGCGCAAAGTTGGATCTAAAGAAACTAGGACTCAAAGAATTGATTCTAGAAGCTAAAATGAATTTACTCAACAACCGCATCCAGCAGTTAAACGAAGAGGACTACCAACAGTTTGTACAAGAGTTGAAACAGGTAGAATTTGACGATGCGTTTGCAGAGCGCTTTGCTGACTTGAAAGGCTTTAAGTTTAGCAACAGCCAAGGCGACGCTAGTTTTTACGCCCTCAACGATTTACAAGAACAGGAAGATATTTTTTTGATGAGCGACCGTTTATTGCCCATCAAATCTGCCATCAAAGGGTTGGGCTTTTCTGTCTTGGAGTTTGATGTCTCCGATTATTCGGTCATTTTACAGCGCCTCAAAACCCAATTGGCCTACCTGACCAAAGACAAGGCGCTTTTTGAAAAACTAACGGCTCGTTTAGAAGGAGCTACTTTATCGCCTGCCCAAAAGCAAGAGTTACTCACGTTCTTTCAAGAGTTAGAAGGGGTAGCCGACCAAGAAGTGCGCAGTATTCCCCTGTTTAATAACCAACAGGGAAAGGCCGTTGGTCTAAACGCTTTACTAGCGTCTGATTTGGAAGTGGAACCGTGGTTGGAGCCCTACAAAGTACAAGCCGAGGAAGATGGAGCCGCTTTAGAAGAACAATACATTGGAGAGCGGGATAATTGGGAAATCTACAGCCACATTATTCTACCGTTTTGGGAGGAAATTGTAGCCGCAGTAGAAACGAGCGAAGATTTGACGCAGTTTTATGAGCAGGTGCTTTATTACTACAGCCTCAAAAGCAATCAAACCAAATTAGAGGAGGCTCCTTATATTTATACCAACGAAGAAACGGGCTTTTTACGTCCCGATGAAGTCTTTTACCACGCTTGCTTGGAGCAATTGGAAGTAGATTACGACGCTTTAAACAGCGCGGTACAAACCGTTATGGGGAAGCCTTTGCCACAGCAAAATATTTTGCCCTACCTGAGCAAAGATCCCTTCAAAACATCGCCCACCACCAGTAGTAAGGATTGGAAAAAAACATTAACGACTACGTTAGAAAACTGTCAAGAGGCAGACTTATCAGCCGAAGAGAAAAAGGCACTTTTTGTGTTGTTGACAACAATTCTCTCTTCCAAAGATTTAGCTAGATTGGCTTTGTTTTCTAATCAGAACGGCCAGCGAGTAACGTTAGAGCAACTACTGCCCGCCAAAGCGGAAGTGCCTGCTTGGTTACAAGGATTTAGAATTACAGAAGCAGAAGATGCGGAAGCGTTGCACGAGCAAATGGCGCAGGAAGAGACGATTTATAACCAGTTAATTGTTCCGCATTGGGGTACCATGAACAGCCAAAAAGCGGTGCAAGAGGATATTAAGGCTTTTTACGAAGGGGTTTTGGAGTATGCCGCATTGGCTAAATCTCCTAAACTCTTAATGACAGGTAAGTATGTATTTATTAATTCTGAAGTAGGATTCGTAGGAAGTGGCGAGCTGTTTTACAACGACTTGATGGATAGTGCCGAGCAGGATTCTAAGTTTGATTTTGAGGAACAATACGAAGGATTGCGAAAAGCGCTCCACGCCTTGACAGACCTCCATGTGCCCCATCCTGCGGTGCTGCCATTCCTAAAAGAACGCATTTTTAAAACTAGAAATTCCAGTTTAGCGAAGTCGCTACAATCGGAAAAAGTCTTATTGGAGAAAAAAGAAGCGGCAAGCTTGGTTGACTTTATAGAAGGAACCAAAGAAGATTTATTTACCTTTTTGTACCTTACTCATAGCGAAGAAAATGCACGATTGTACGAGGCGGGTAAACGTGTCAAGAACGTTCCTTATGCTGTAGAGAAAGGTCAACAGGATTTGGCAGAGAAAATCAATGCGTTATTTGGCGCGCATTATAAGCGCTTGCCCAACAAATTATATCGCCCAGAATACAGCAACAAAGGACTTTTGCGTGGAACGGCTTTGTTTGATACCATTACAAAATCCAAAGATGCGCCACCAGAATTATTATCAGCGTTAATCGTAGAAAGTGGCAATGCCGACATTCAGGAGCAGGTATTTAGCAAGATAGATCAGATTGTCTTGCGAGAAGGAATGACCTATGATAAAGACTCCTTTGAACACCAGACTTTACAAATATTTAGAAATAAAGAAGCGGACCACAGCAAGGTGCGCTCTAAGATTTACATTGAAAACGAAGCAGGGGAACAGTGGAAATTAGACGACATTGCTTTTGATCCCAACGTTACCATTGCGATTAACCAGTTGGGTAAGTTTTCTTTAGAATTAGCGGCTATTTTGCCTGATTATCAAGAACATCAAGCGCTTTTACAGCGTATTGCAGAGCAATTGGTAGATTACGAAGCGCCAACAGTTTTACAGAAGCGGTGTTTTGGCGACCAAGAGAAACCTGTCGAAGATATCTATAAGTCCTTGAAGGAGCGCGAGGTGGCTGTTTTGGAGAATGCCCAGCAATTGGCTTTTGTCGTACTGTATGCTCGCTTGCAAGACAGCGGAAAACTAGTACAGGGCTTTGAAGTGCATACCAGTGCCGACACAACAACTCCTTTGACGGCGTATGATGCTTGGCATACCCGCGCCCATAACTTTATACAAACGGCTGCAACTTTATCACAACAGACCTACAGTAACTTAGAAGAACTGCTAAAATTAGCAGATAAGAATTTGGCTTTTGAATTTGGCGACCAAACAGTGGTGCAACAACCTTACATTGATAAGCAGACCTTTTATTGTGCCCCAATTCGCGAAGTGGAAGAAGACGCACAAGAGGAATTACAGCAACAACTGTTGGCCTTTTTATACGATACGTGGGCCACTTTGGATGATAGTGAACGTCCAATGCAGTTGGAATTATCGACCAATACCAATAATAGCTTGGCAGGTTTTGCACCGCAGAGTCTAGTGAGCGAAGAAGCCTATGCCCTAGAGCGGGAACAATTGCCTGAGTGGTTGGATCGTTGGGTAGCAGAAGATCCCAACGAAGAAGCACCTGTTGCGCCCACTGAAGAGGAGGGCGACTCGCTGACGGAAGTGGTCTCCAAAAGTCGCTTGGCTTTGCTCGAAGCATTGGGCGTTAACACCCAAGAATCCAATTTAGTAGCAGTGCGTCGTTATTTGAAATCCGAAGAAGGAGCGGTAATCAGTCAGAAACAGCTCAACGATTTGCGCAATGCAGGACAACAACATTTGCGGCACACCGTCGTTTGGTTGGCTGAGCAAAAAGTGCGCTTCTCGTCGGAGGATGAGCGCTTGCATTGGCTACGCAAATTGTACAATACCTTGCCCGATGGCGCTGAGAATTTACCTCTGCCCGTTATTGAGGTCGTACAAGGGGAGGCCGATAATCCATCTTTAGAATATCAACTTCAAGTAGCCGAAGAAGAAAATATCTACAGTATTGACCAGAAGCAGCAGAGCCAGTTATGGAGTAAATATGAAATTGGTTTAACGGAAGTATTGGATTCGTTGGAACGTGCGAATGCTTATTTTACCAACGTTGATCTGAAAGGTGTGCAATTGCCCACAACCAAAATTGACCATCAACTGGATGTCTCTACCTTAGAGGGCAATAGCCAAGAATGGGGCGCTGCTCATTATTTGGAGTGGAAAGAACAAGTTCCCTATGAGATTTATTTGTACGACGGCGAGATGCCTTATACCGTGCATTTTTTAAACCAATTGGTGAAAGCCTACCAAAGCGGTCAAGCGGTTTTGATGGGAGAACGGGTGTATGTCAATAAAAATACGGATAACATTGAGGAAGCCCTCTTTGAAATCAGTAAATCTACAGGACTGACGGAGTCGCAACTCGTACAATTGCTTCGCCTTAAAAATGGCCAGCAAGTTAGTCCAACCACGCATCCTACCTTAGAAAAACCAACGCCCGCACCCAAAGAAACAGGAGAGGCCATCGATAACCCGAGTTTGGAAGACATTAAAACCTACCAAGCTAAAAAAGTGAAAGGAAAACTAACGTTGGAGTTGGATTTAGAAGGCTTGCCTGCTGAAAAACTACAAGAGTTATTACAATATGTACAATCCAGTCAAATGGTGGTAGAGCGGGAGGCCGAGGCTATTTCTACCGATAAGGATGCCCAAGACAGCGCGCCTACCGATCCTAAAGCTTCTGATGGAGATTCTATTGAAGATGATTTAGAGAAGACTGATCCCGATTTGGAGAACGATGATTTGGAGGAAGCGGAGGTAGAAGATACGGATAGCGACAGTGCTCACGAAGAAGAGTAAACCATTGCGAAAAGGGCAGCTATTATGTTAGTGCTAGTAAAAAAAGGATATGCATTGCTCTAAAAAACAAGTCAGCAGTTACCTATTGTTATAGAAAGCACTAAAAAAGCCAACCTAAGCATACCAAACAAAACTGCCTTTCTTCTATCTAGAAGAAAGGCGGTTAATTTTTAGAAGAGAGCGCAATGCTTACTTTTTGCTTTGTTTGAGTAAGTTGGCAATGCCCTCCCATAAGGCCAAGCGGTATTCTAAAGCCTGCACAGCTGTTGTAGTAGCGGCTGCCCATTTTTGAGGATCATCTTCGCACAAGGCTTCGATCATCTGTAAGGAAAGGGGGCCATGCTCCTCGCCATCAATTTCGATGTGGCGTTGCAAATAATACCGCAATTTAGCGTACGCGGGCTCCTTTCTTCGCGCTGCTTCTTGGTCAATAATTGCCAAAAACAAGTCGGGAATCAAATCTTCGCGTCCAAAAGTAAATGCCGCCGCTAAGCGGGCAGGCTCTTTTGTTGCAATCGTCTGAAAGGTGAACTGTACAAATTGGCGCACAAAGTCAGGCAAAGCAATCGCCTGCAAAGCCTCCTCTACGGTCGTTCCTGCTTGGAGTTGTTCTACAAAAGCCTGTATCCATGTAGTGCTAGCACCTGCTTCTTGCATGGCAGCCAAATATAATTCAAAGTGACTTTGTGCTTCGCCTTCGGCGTTAATATCGCTTTCTTCTCCCAGTACAATTTCGTTGATAAAACGCGCTAAGTGCGGATGTGGGCTTGGTAGCCAAGGCAAAGACACGCAGGTGAACTGCTGCTGTAAGCCCTTTAATAAAGACATGAAATCCCATACGGCAAACACGTGGTGCTGCATGAATAAGCGGATATCGTCCATATCTTGCAATTGCTTATAGAGCGAATGCTTGACCAAATTCGCCCGCAAAGGCGCTAACTTTTCTTGTAATTGTACTAAAGCAGCGTTCATCCTGTTAGTTTTTGGAGGTTAGCTCCGCATCAATAATATCATCGTCCAAATTGCTATCATGGTCTACCAAACTAGTAGCTACATAATAACGGGGATCGTCCACAGAGGTTTCTATAATGGTAGAAAAACGGTGGTTAGCTTTAAGCAATAATTCTTGACATTCTGGACTGAGGTGGGTCAATTTAATGGTCTTATCCAAATCCAAATAGCGATTGGCAACGGTGCGAATGGCTTCCATTCCAGACTGATCACTTACCCGAGATTCCATGAAATCAATTTCTATAGCGTCGGGATCATCTTTGGCATCGAACTTACCCACAAAGGCTTGTACCGAACCAAAAAACAAGGGCCCCAAATTTCATAGACCTTAGAACCATCTTCTTTGATGCGTTTGCGGGCGCGGATTCTAGTAGCGTTTTCCCAAGCAAACACCAAAGCAGACATAATAACTCCCACGACCACTGCAATGGCCAAATCTTCCAAAACAGTAACCACAGAAACAGTAATTAAAACGATGGCATCAGCTCTAGGAATCTTGTTGAGAATTCTAAAACTACTCCAAGCAAACGTACCTATGACTACCATAAACATGACGCCAACCAATGCCGCAATAGGAATTTGCTCAATTAAAGGTGCCGCAAATAAGATAAAGCCCAAAAGAGCCAAAGCGGCTACAATGCCTGACAAGCGACCACGGCCACCCGATTCAATATTAATAATAGACTGGCCGATCATAGCACAACCTCCCATACCACCAAACAAGCCGTTGAGGATGTTGGCACCACCTTGCGCCACACATTCTCGGTTGCCACTTCCACGAGATTCTGTTAATTCATCAATCAAGTTCAAGGTCATCAACGACTCAATTAAACCTACTGCTGCTAATAAAATAGCCGTCTTAATCAACAACGGCCAGTGTCCTTGAAGGGTACTAAGGTAAGAGAAGGTTGCGGATTCGAACATAGGGAAAGTGCCTTGTAGCCCTGCTGCTGCTCCATCGGGACTGTTGTCGCGAATGAAAGAACCTACGGTGCTCACATCCAAACCGCCCAATATCGTAATGGCTGCTACGGTTACGATGGCCACTAGGGCAGAAGGAACTTTGGTGGTTAATTTGGGCAACAGCCACATAATTAACATCGTCAAACTTACTAAGCCGAGCATCAGCAGCATATCAGGCGTTGCCAACCACTGCTTTTCACCATTTACGGTGGCTTTAAACAAGTTGAGCTGTGCTAAGAAGATCACAATGGCTAAGCCATTGACAAAACCCATCATGACGGAATGGGGAATGAGGCGTACAAATTTACCCAGCTTCAAGGCGCCTGCCAAAACTTGGATGCCCCCCACAATGAGCAGGGCGAAGAACAACCAATAGGTACCCAGGGCTTCTACGGGGCTTTCCATATTCGCCCCCACAAAGTTACCTTCGGTGACCAAATCGACCATCACTACGGCCATTGCTCCCGTCGCCCCTGAAATCATCCCTGGCCGCCCGCCAAAAATTGCGGTAATCAAGCCCATCATGAAGGCACCATACAATCCCACCATAGGATCTACCCCTGCCACAAAAGCAAAGGCCACGGCTTCAGGCACCAAGGCCAAGGCCACGGTTAAGCCTGATAAAATGTCGTCTTTGGGCTTTTTGCTTAACTTCTGTAATACTGTTGCCATGTAGCTTTTTGTTATCCTATAAAATCTCTTTCTAAAAGGAAAAATAACCCTCCTGTAGTTAGAAAGTAGCGGGGACTATTCCCCTTAAAAAAGGGGCAAAGATAGGCTTTTAATTGACAAATAAGCAGCGACTAGATTAAAGAATGGTTAAGGGAGGAAAAGTTTTTGGAGGGTTAGAGTAGCTTTTTTGGGTTGTAGGAGGTTGTAACCACAAGTGTTTATGTAAATGAGCTACTACTATTTGAGAAAGGGGAGATATTGTTATACATATAAAGAAGCAAGTATCTAATCGATGCTAAGAACGAGCATTCTTCATACCCTCCAAAAATTGGAGCACATCTTTCTAGGCTTTTTTGCAAGTTGTCATAGCCCAAAACATCTCCCACGGTCATTAAATCTAGTAACTGGGCATTGGTTTTGGTTTGAACGGTTTGCCTCAAATAATCAATGGCATCTTTTACTTCTTGGCTAGGTTGTTCAATTTTTTCTAGTAATTGTATGGTATGGAGTACTTCTTTGAGCATGAGTATATATATTTAACATTGATGATGACCTGATTCTAACAAAATTAGAAAAAAGAATCATAAGCCCCTCTACAACTTCTCAAAAACTAAGACATAATAATCAAAAAAGAAGGCTTTATCCTTATGCAGCGCTTGTAACAAACGCCCTCCATGAGCTTTCCCTTGTGCCTCATATTCTGCCAAATCATACTGGTGAGGATGTAAAATATCTCCAGGGAGCAGGCGAAAGAGATGTTTAAAAAAAGCGTGATTGTGGGCATCAATAGAAACTGCTAAGCGTCCGCCTGTAGCCGTGGCCTCGTACAGACGCTGCCAGCATTGTTCCAAATCCGAGACGTGGTTGATGGCGTTGAGGCAGAAGACCCAATCGAAGGGTTGATCCGTTTGAAATTGCTCTAGGGGTTGGGTGTGAAACGTCGTCCAAGGATAGTGGGCAGGCGCAAAGTGCGGCAGTTGGGCATACTGCTCCAAGAGTGGATCGACGGCGTGTACCTCTTGCGCGTCCAGCGCCATAAAAATACCCGCAGGGCCACAACCTGCATCCAAGCAGCGGGCACCAGCAAGGGGCTGTTCTTGAAGCTCTGTCAAAAGTTGTTGCCAATAGGCACGCTTCCAAGCGCTGTAATCGGCGGTGTCTTTTTTATGCAAATAGGCTTTCCACCAACGAATTTCAGCCGCTTGGGCAATTTTCCAACGTAATTTCATAGCGTGCGCAACAAGCGATTAGCGGGTAGGCGTTAACAAGCGCAGGCGTTCTCCTGCTTTTTCTAACAATTCTTCTGTTTTGGCAAAGCAAAAACGCACCACTTTATGATCGAGGTTATTATGATAAAAAACCGAAAGTGGAATCACCGCTACGCCGTATTCGATGGTCAGGCGCTTGGCGAATTCCGTGTCGGGCTCGTCGCTGAATTGTGCATAGCTCGCTACTTGGAAATAAGTGCCTGCACTGGGTGTGAATTTCCAAGCCGAGCCCTCTAATTGCGCTAAGAAAAAATTGCGTTTCGCCTGAAAAAAAGGCGCAAGGGATAAGTAAACTTCTTCCTCTTTTAGATAATCAGCAATGGCATATTGCATCGGCGTATTGGAAGAAAAAACATCAAATTGATGCACTTTTCTAAATTCTTTCATCAAGCGTTTGTCGGCAACAATATACCCCAACTTCCAGCCCGTGACGTGCAAGGTTTTACCAAAGGAATAAACGGCTAAACTGCGCTCGCGCAATTCGGGGTAGCGTAAGATAGAACAATGTTCTTGCCCATCAAACACTAGGTGTTCGTATACCTCATCGCTCAAAATCAAAATATTGCTGCCCTTGACCAAGGCACTCAGCGCTTCAAAATCCGCTGCCGTGAGCAAGCTGCCCGACGGGTTGTGCGGGGAATTGAGCAGAATCATCCGCGTGTTGGGGGTCACTAACTTTCCTAACTCCTCCCAGTCAATTTTCCAATCAGGAGCCGTAATGGCATAAGGGCGAACAAGGCCGCCTGCTAGTTGAATACTTGGCCCATAGCAATCGTAGGCAGGTTCTATAATAATAACCTCATCGCCAGGATGAACAAACGCGTGAATGGTGCTAAAAATAGCTTGGGTTGCCCCTGACGTGATGTTGATCTCCGTTGCGGGATCATAGACGCTGCCATACAGCCCTTCTATTTTCTGTGCCAATCGTTCTGTCAACGTAGGCAAACCAACCATCGGACAGTATTGGTTGTAGCCTTCTTGCACGTAATGCGCCACTAAGTCTTTGAGTTG
This sequence comes from uncultured Saprospiraceae bacterium, assembly GCA_963837355.1. Taxonomy (GTDB): domain Bacteria; phylum Bacteroidota; class Bacteroidia; order Chitinophagales; family Saprospiraceae; genus Aureispira. The sequence goes on from CAWIMY010000007.1 coordinate 1,554,667, forward strand.
GGGATCGCAATCAAAATTGGGAAAGCCTTGCGAGAGGTTAATCGCATTGTGTTTATTGGCCAAAGCCGACATCACCGAGAAAATAGTAGTGCCTAAGTCAGGCAGTTTAGACGTAAGTTGCATAAGTGAGAATAACGGTCAAGAAACAGGAAAATCCCTACAAAATAGCGGTTTTGTAGGGATTTCCTTCGATTTTTAGGAAAATAATTAGGCGACCACTAAAACCCTGCGTCGCTAGCGCCAACTACGCATAAATACTAGTTAACGGCGCTTCTTACAAAAAGTTATCTCAACAATAACAGCAAGCAGTCTCGAAATTCTTTCGGATCTGCTTTTTTTAGGGGTTTTGAGTGGCAACAAAGAGCAACGCTTCGAAATAGCCGCTTTTGTGTAGAATTTTCTTACATTTAGAAGAAACAATTTTACACGCCTAGAGGCCTTTCGACGGGCTTCTATAGATCCAGCTATTTATGTCTTCTGTTACAGCCAGTATGCTCCAACAATTGTTGGGGGGCGAATTGGTCGGCGATCCTAACGCGACCGTCAGCAAACCCGCCAAAATAGAACGCGGCGAAAAGGGTGCGATTAGTTTTTTGGGCAATCTCAAATACGAGCCTTACCTCTACACTTGCCAATCTTCCATTATTTTAGTGCCCCTAGATTTTTATCCGAGGGAGCCTATTCAGGCTACTTTGCTCAAAGTAACCGATGTCTATGTGAGTTTAGGGATTTTGTTAGAACATTTTGGAAAACAAGTACAGCGGGATCTAGAAGCGCGCATTTCAAAGCAGGCCTATGTGCATCCAACAGCTCAAATTGGAGAAGGTGCCCGCATTGATGCCTTTGCTTATGTCGACGAAGATGTGGTGATTGGCGCCAATGTCGTTTTGTATGCCCACACTTATGTGGGGCGCGGCACGGTGTTAGGAAATCAAGTGACGTTGCATTCGGGGGTCAAGATATACCACCAATGCCAGTTGGGAGATCGCGTGGTCGTTCACGCCAATGCCGTTATTGGCAGTGATGGATTCGGTTTTGCGCCGCAAAAAGATGGTTCTTATAAAAAAATACCACAGTTGGGAAATGTATTGATCGAGTCGGATGTAGAGATTGGAGCCAACACCGTAATTGATCGTGCGACGATGGACAGCACCTGTATAGGCGAAGGGGTGAAATTGGACAACCTAGTACAGGTCGCGCATAATGTAGGGATTGGTGCGCACAGTGTTATTGCTTCTCAGGTCGGCATTGCAGGCAGCACACAACTCGGCAGCTACTGTATGGTAGGTGGACAGGCAGGTTTTGCGGGGCATTTGAGAATAGCCAACGGCAGTAAAATTCAAGCTCAAAGTGGTTTGGCGCAATCCATCAAAGAAGAAGGAACCGCCGTATGGGGCTCGCCTGCTATTGATTACAAACGCTATTATCGCTGTGCGATTGTCTTTAAAAATCTGCCTGAGCTACAGCGTCAAGTGCAGCAATTAGAAAAGCAACTCCAACAACTCCAAGAGAAAGCCCCCCCTCATAAGACCTGAAAAAATAGGTCTACTTCCCTGTTAGAAAGGTTGTTCTATCCCCTAAGAAAAGGCAAAACAACCATTTCTTTCGTGGAAAATTGAGCCGCAATTATATCCCCTCAAAAAATACCTTATCTTTGTTCAAAATTCTAAATCAGAAGAGGTTGAAGCGAAAACAGCAGATCAAATTGCCTATTACAATCGCCTCGAATTTCTAATTTAACACGACATAATTGCCTGAGGGGCAACATCTATTTTTAGCGTTATGAAACAAGCAACACTGCAACAAAGCATTACAATAGAAGGTAAGGGCCTGCACACAGGCGTGACGGCTAGCGTAACTGTCCATCCCGCCGAGGAGAACCACGGCATTCAATTTCGTAGAACAGATTTGGAGGGGCAACCGCTCATCAAGGCCGATGCCAACCATGTGGTATCGACGGAACGTTGTACGGTTTTGGGGAAGAAGGAGGCACGTGTTTCTACGGTAGAACATCTATTGGCTGCGCTCAAAGGTTGTGGCATTTGTAACGCCTTGATTGATATTGATGCGTTAGAAGTACCGATTTTGGATGGTTCTTCGGCTCCTTTTGTAACCGCGTTGCAGAAAGCAGGTGTCCAAGAACAGGAAGCGGAGCAAAATTACCTTGACCTAACAGAACCCATTTACTGGAACGATGAAGAAACGGGGGCGAGTTATACAATTTTACCCGCAGAAAAATTTGAGCTTACAACCCTTATTGATTTTCAATCGTCTGTAATAGGGAAACAATATGCACAGTTGGATACGTTGGCAGATTTTCCTAAAGAAATAGCGCCTAGTCGTACCTTTGTTTTTTTACACGAATTGCAAGCTTTAGCTGATGCGGGCTTGGTGAAAGGCGGCGAATTGAGCAATGCGCTCGTTTTTGTTGATAAAGTGCCACAAAATGGAGAATTGCAGACTTTGGCTAAAAAGCTACAATTGGAGGAAACAATTGCAGTAGAGCAAACGGGGATTTTGAACACGACGGAATTGCGCTTTAACAACGAAGCGGCTCGCCATAAGTTGCTGGATGTAGTGGGTGATTTAGCCTTGACAGGCTTGGACTTACGTCTAAAAATTATCGCTAGCAAACCTGGGCACGCTGCCAATACGAGATTGGCAAAAGAATTATTAAGCAAGTACAAAACTTCTCGCAAATTGCGAGGTATACCGAAATACGATCCGAATCAGGAGCCAGTCAACGACATTAATGTCATCACCAAAAAGCTCCAGCATCGGTTTCCGTTTTTGCTTATTGACAAAATTATAGAATTAAGCGACAAGCATGTCGTAGGTGTTAAGAATGTGACCATGAATGAGCCCTACTTTCCAGGGCATTTTCCTAACAATCCTGTAATGCCAGGTGTCTTGCAAATCGAAGCTATGGCGCAAACAGGAGGCATTTTAGTGATGGAAAATGTGGATAACCCACATGAATGGGATACTTTTTTCTTGCGGATCAAAAACGCCTTGTTTAGACATCCTGTCATCCCTGGAGATACAATTTTGTTTAAAATGGAGCTTATTAGTCCTATTCGTCGCGGCTTGTGTGAGATGACGGGAAAGGCCTATGTAGGCAATAAACTGGTATGCGAAGCAGAATTATTAGCACAAATTATTAGACGATAAAACGAATGGAAGATAACGTTAGAATGCCTGCCTACCAGCATGCTGCTGTACATCCTGATGCCCGTATTGGAAAAAATGTAACCATTGGCCCTTGGGTAAGTATCGAAGCAGATGTAGTCATTGGCGATAATACTAGTATTGGTGCCAATGTTTGCATCATGTCGGGAACTAGAATTGGTAAAAATTGCCAGATTTTTCCAGGCGCTATTATTGGAGCCATCCCACAAGACTTGAAATACAGTGGCGAAGATACCACGCTAGAAATTGGTGACAACGTTATCATTCGAGAATATTGTACGCTCAATCGCGGTACCCGCGCCAACTACAAAACAGTCATTGGCAACAATTGCTTGCTCATGGCTTATGTCCACGTAGCACACGATTGTGTGATTGGAGAACATTGTATTTTGGCTAATAATGCGACGCTTAGCGGGGCACGTCGAAATCGAAGAGTATGTCATTTTAGGCGGCATGACAGCCGTTCACCAGTTTGTACAAATTGGCGCCCATGCGCTTATTGGCGGTGGTACGTTACTCAACAAAGATGTCCCCCCTTATGTTCGCATCTCCCGCTATCCCGCTTCTTATATTGGGGTAAATACGGTTGGCTTGCGTCGCAAAGGGTTCAGTTCTACCGAAATTCGCAACATTCAAGACATCTACCACCAACTCTTTGTAGAGCACCGAAATGTCTCTAAAGGCATTAAGCACATCGAGGAAAATATGGAAGACACCCAAGCCCGCCAGCGTATTATCGGGTTTACTAGAGCGTCCAAAAATGGGGTCATCAAAGGTCTTGCTAATAACCGCAAAACGGACGATACGCCCTCTTAAACCGCGCCTTCTCGCTGCATGACGATCAACCTAGAACAACTCGGCAAACGCTACCGCTACGAATGGATTTTTAGAGACCTCAACTACCATTTTGAGCAGGGAAAGGGCTATGCCATTATGGGGGGAAACGGTTCGGGAAAATCTACGCTGATGCAAGTTTTGTCGGGCTATTTGTCGGCTTCTAAGGGGACCATTGTTTACCACGATCAAGGAAAACCCTTGGCTCGGGAAACCGTCTACCAACAATTGAGCTTTGCCGCCCCCTACATCGAAAGTCTAGAAGATTTTACCTTGCGAGAAGCCGTTGACTTTCACTGGCAGTTCAAAACCATGCACCTCTCCAAAACAGACCTACTCGAGCGCCTAGAATATCCCAAATCTGCCTACCGAAAAGCGGTCAAATTCTTTTCCTCGGGTATGCAACAACGCCTCAAATTGGCCTTGGCCATCTGTTCGGACACCCGCCTTTTGCTGCTCGACGAACCCACCATCACCCTAGACCGCGCCGCGATCGACTGGTATATGGCCCTCCTACAAGACTATGCTTATCAGCCCGACCGCTTGACGATTATCGCCTCCAATGTAGAAGAAGATTTTATGGGCTGTCAGCATCGGCTGGATTTGTTGGCGTATAAGAAGTAGGGGCGCGATGGGTATTGTTTAATTGGGCGCGATGGGTATTTTTTAATTGGGCGCGATGGGTATTGTTGGGCGCAATTGCAATTGCGCCCAACAATGGGTATTCTTTAGTATTCTTTAGTTGGCGCAATTGCAATTGCGCCCAACTAAAGAATACTAAAGACATTCTAAACCAATCAACCAATTTATACTTATTCATGTAGCGTATCCACTGCCCAGTTTTTTGGATTATTCCAAATGTACTTAGACAAATGATAGTAAGCCTGAGGCGTTTGAATTAATCGATCATAATAATTGGCCTGCCAAATAGAGCCGTATTCAGGAACGAGATCAAAGGGAGCGGGCAATGCAGTAGAGGAGGTGGTAGCCTCCGCATAAGCCTGACGAACAGCTGCTTTGACGCGTTTCGTCACAACGCCTTTAAACCCTCTTACAACAGCGCCAATAGTCTGGGTGGGACTAATAAAATGACCGATGCGTGGAACGTTACGAGCGCCCCGATAACTGTTGATGCTAATAATGCCATGCAAGTGGTTGGGCATGATTACAAATGCCCCCAATCCGATGTTGGGTCGTATAAGAGGCGTCTCCATCCACGCTCGTGCCGCCATTTCTCCAAAGGCATTCAGTTGAACAACATCCTTTTGTACCCTTCCAAAAAGCATATTGCGATCAGCGCAAACAAGGGTCACTAGATAAATACCTTCTCTGCTGTAATCATAACCAAATAAGCGGGTGCGTTTGCGAAGAGGAGCACTGGAGGGCATAGAGCATCTATTTTAAGTGGAGAGAAAGATGATTCCTTGAAACAGCTCTACTTTTACGGAGCGTCCTAAAGAAAGGTTTCATCTACCCGAGAAATTCTAGAAAATAGATAAAGCGCAAATAGGTGCAAGTCTAAAAGCAACCCCCAAAAACACTCCCCAGCCCCAACCATACCCAAACCAGCATCAACCCTTTATGCTCCGTCCAAAAGCCCCCAAACAACACCCCCAGTACCAAAAAACGCCCGTCCGCAACGGTGTTGCCAGCTGACCAGTCGGCAGACAACAAGAGCAGTTCGGCCAACAAAGCCAAGCCGAAGACCCAAGAGCGCTGCTGGCGCAGCGCCTCATAAACGTCGATGTAAGTATAAGGACTTTTGGCATCCAGAGGTTGAGGAGTAGGGAAAAGTAAAAAGCCCACTAGGAAATATAAAAGCAAGAAAAGCACGCCGACAAACAAGGAAGACAAAGGCAGCACAACTACCGCCAACCGACTACCAAAAAAAAGCGACCAAAGCAAAACAGGAGTAGGATACAAGACATAGCGCCGCCATTGAATCAGCCGCGCCCATTGCCCCGCCTGCTGCATCCAAAAACCAACCATCAACAAATGAAAAACCAGCGTCGTATTATCCACCCGCTCGTTCTCTGATGGCTTTATAAAAACGTACCCCGAGACTCAACGAAATGCCCAACCCAATCAAACCACCCAGCGCGTACCAAAATTGCAAGCTATTCTTATACACCGCCAACAACACAATGGCAACCAAAAAAAGCGTGGTGACCTCGTTGTACAAACGAAATTGTGTCGAAGTCATCACTTTCGTCTCCGCAGCCAAGCGCTTCATAATACTGTTGCTGTAAAAATGATAGGCAACAAGTAGCGTCAGTAAACCCAGCTTCCAGTGCATCCAAGCATTGTATTGTAGCCAATCCATTCCGCGCAGGTGCAGCATACTCAAGCCACCCACAAAAGTAATGACTAGGGCAGGTGTCATAATGATTTTATACAGGCGGTTTTCCATGATAATGTACTGCGCGAGTAAAATAGAACGTTTCGGTTCTTGCTCGTCCAACGCTTCGGTATGGTAAATAAATAAGCGCGGCAAGTAAAACAGGGCAGCAAACCAGCTGACAAAACCGATGATGTGTAGGGATTTGAAAAACTCAAACATAAGGAGTAATTGCTATTGGTGGTGATAAGGTTGGTTGCGTAAGATAGTCATGGCGCGGTACAATTGCTCCAAGACAAACAGCCGTACCATTTGGTGTGAAAACGTCATTTTAGAAAGCGACCAACGCGCATTGGCACGGGCATAAACGTCGGGAGAGAAGCCGTAAGCGCCTCCAATGACAAAGACCAAGCGCTTATAGGATTGTTGCAGTAGCTGGTCGAGTTGCTTAGACCATTGGATTGAATCGTACTGCCGCCCGCCTTCGTCTAGCAAAATTAAATGGTCGCCCTTGTCCAGCTTTTTAAGCAGCATTTCACCTTCCTTTTGTTTGATTTCTTCCTCTGAGCGATTCTTAGCATTCTTGATGTCGGGCAAAATGAGGTATTCAAACGGCAGGTAGTGTTGTAGACGACTTTCATAAATGGCGGTTCCTTCTTTGAGGTAAGAAAAAGAGGTGGGGCCAATAGCCCAAAGTGCTGCTTTCATAAAACGGAGACGGTTGATAGAATAAGGCTCCAAATTACGCATTTTGTACAGTATTAAAACTGCTGTCGCAAAATATTATACTAGAATGATAATCGCGGGCTAGTTTTTGTTGAGCGGGAACTAATGATTCTTTTTCAACCAATACCGTTAAATAACAGGACAAAAGAATCCCATTCGATGTTCGGGCTCATTGGTTCTATTACTTAAAATAACCACTTCAAAACAACAACACATGAAAGCATTATTCTTTAGCGCCCTACTAAGCGTAGGGGTAGTAACTTCCCTAATTGCACAAACCATTGACAGCAAAACGTCGTACATCACGTTTGAAGTCAACAACATAGGGAAGACGGTAGAAGGCAGAATGGAACAAGTAGAAGGAACTGTACAGCTTGACCCTAGGTCGCTAGAGACGGCCAGTTTTGAAGCGACTGTTTCCCCGAACACTGTCCATACAGGCAGCAATGGCCGCGACAAGCACTTACAAAAAGACGATTTTTTTGCAGTAGAGGAATACCCCAACATCCAACTGCGCTCAACAGCGATTACAAAAACGACAGCGGGCTACGAAGCCAAAGGACTATTGACCATTAAGGACATTGTATTAGAAGTAACCATTCCATTTACCGTAAAAGAAGAAAATGGTCGCCAGATTTTGGAGGGAAATTTTGAGGTCTTGCGCAAGGATTATGGACTGGCCAGCAACATGGGAAAAATGCTGATTGGTTTAGAAGTGCAAGTGTTTATTCATGCCGAGGTATTATAAAAGTAAAACGCTACAGAATACCTTAACGCTATGATCACTTTAAAGAACAATGCAGTGGACTATTAGGGCAAACGCACCAAAATTCTAAATCATATTTCAGCAGCTTTAAACAACGATTTGGAAAAAATAATTAGCAAAGACTAAATTAAAAAAGTGCTTCTAATAGCTTGAAACGGCATCAACCAATTTTGGTGCGTTTGCCCTAGTGGACTATAGTCGGCCTACCATCGTTGGGAAGTTTTGACAGGTGATTGGGAAACTGAGAAGGCTTTGAGAGCAATTAGAAGTGCAAAAGTAGGTATATAATTCTTATTTTGAGGATTGTAAACTTGACTCTCAAAACTCCCTTTACTATGTTAGCCATTCTCGTAATTAAATGGAAAGCGCGTATTGATGCGTGGATACAACGACAATCTAGTACGCCCTTGCCTTGATCCCTCTTTACATCATTTCATTCCAATACAATGATCGTTTCTAAAAGCATTCTAGTAGAAGAACTATAAAAAAGTTTGTTTTTTTTGCAAAAAATCTTAAATTCGCCGATTCATAAAAAGTAAACATACCTTACATCCATGTTAGATGAAAAACTATTGGCGCTCATAGAAAGCATGCGCGCTTGGAAAAAGAAAGTCGCTGCCCACCCTGAGCTGTTAGATGATCCTGAAAATAAGGAGAAGAATGCCAAGATCAATAAAAATTTTCCAGCCTTGCTCAAAGCGCTTGCTTTGGCAGGGGGGGCTTCTCCTGAAATAGATGCGAAGCGCGAAGCTTGTAAAAGCTTACTGCATAAATTACATGTAGAGCAGACAAAAGTGATCATGCAGCAGGCTTCTTTTTACATCGATGAATACATGCATTATATACGAATTACGCTGGGACAACGCCCTGTTAGTAATCTCAACGGGATTATTATTAGTTATACCACTAGTGGTGTCAGCTCATTGACAGGAGATGTTGTCAAAATGTGGGCACGAAATGCTATCGGGGAAGCAGTAGAGGTTAGTTTGATTACACTTTGTACAGCGGGGGGAGCCGTTATTGGTAGCCTTCCAGGGGCTCTAATCGGTTTCTTTGTAGGAATGACCGTAGATTTTTTAGTCAATAAACTTAGCAAAGCTATCTTTGGAGATGCGGAGGAAAAAGCCGTTGCAGATATTAAATCGCAGCTTGGGGATTACAATGCCGCTGCCAGAAAGGAATTGACCAACAAAATGCAAAGCAGCTTAACCCAACTGGAGAGTGCTATGGGTAAATGGGAGAGGGAACTAAACGATGTAAAGGATTTTACTCTATTATCAAAAATAGAAAAAGACTTAAAGGTTAAAGTACAAGCAGCTAAAGACCTCTTTAAAACCTATAGTCAAAGTAACCACCCATTGGGGAACCGTTTGCTAAAAGAATGGGTCTTAGAAAATATAGGAGATGATAATGATGATGCTAATGATTACGATTACGAAGTAGATGAACCAACGTGGAAATTAGCTGTACAAACCCTGAAAAACGAAGGAGCACTAGAAAAAACAACAGATGATACTAGTAGCATCAAGGAAGAACTAACTACTTCTGTCATCAACGAAGAGTTGGCTTTTTTGTCGCAAGTGCGCAACGAACTCCGCTACACGTCAATCAACTTAAAAAGTCCATCATTTATCAACTGGGCGAAAGAGGTGCGTGCTTATGCGCATCAAGTAGGGGGCGACGCTCAAAAAATAAAGGATAAATTTGATGAATCTAAGTTGACGTTTGGCAACCAATCCATCAAGAATGCTAGAAATTTTATTAACCAGATAGAAGAAACATACGATGGTAACCTCATTCAGAATATGGGAGAGCGTATTTTTGCAGATGCTATCACTTCGGGTAAGCTCACGATTCAGTATACTGTAGAAATTAGACTAGCAGTCGATGAAGGAACAGTAATCTGTAATTGGTATTACTACAAAATGATTTCTACGGAGATATATAGAGGAGAACGTCGAAGCCATACTAGTACCTGGCAGGAGTCTGTAGACTGGTAAATTGTAAATTTATAAGTAGCTTAGCTTTGCCTTCTTCTCCATTTTAGAAGAAGGCAAAGCTTTTTTGTTTCATTACAATAGTAAAAAATATGCTGAAGAAAATATTATTTTTTTTAATCATCATTCATGCTACTTTAATAGCACTCAGCGCCTATATTAACCACCAGTTACAAGCTTATACTTGGCAAGAAGCGGGTGAACAAACGCAAGCCAATCAAGAGCTACAACTAGAAGGCCGTTACAAAGTTTTTTCTCCTGCATTTGAAAAAGGCCGCGCACTTTATGAATCTATTGGTAAGTACAATTGGATTGATCCCGTGCTTTGGGACAACGGCGAAAAGCTCAACGTGCTGCATACCTTTCAACTACAAGATCAAGCGACTTTTGAGCAACAATACAACCGCCAAAAAATAGAATTAGTAGGGGCATACAAGGAGGCGGAATATGCCTACATCGACAGTCAAATGAAAAATAACACCCCTGCTACAGGAACCTATGATGCCACAAAGACTTTTTTCAAGCAACAATTTGAAAAAGAAGGGGCACAAGGCGTACAAAAAAGACAAGAAAAGTTAGAAAAAGAAATGAAAGCGTTTAAGGCACAGTTTTCCCCAACTTTAGACGCACTGACAGGAGAGGAAAACTCCAACTAATCAGGTTGTACCAACAGCGATTCTCCATCCATTACCGCAGGCTGCTTCAAACCCATTAATTCCAATAGCGTTGGTGCTACATCGGCCAACTTACCTGAGCGCAACGCATAACCAGTCAACCCCTCCGCTACCAAAAAGCAGGGAACCAAATTAGTGGTATGCGCGGTGTGTGGGCTGCCATCTTCATTGACCATACAATCAGCATTGCCATGATCGGCAATGATCAAGACGGCATAGTTTTTTGCTAATAAAGCAGGCACCAAGCGCGCCAAACATTGATCCACTGTTTCGGCGGCTTTGATGGCGGCAGGCAAACTGCCCGTGTGGCCGACCATGTCCGTATTGGCATAGTTGAGCACAACAAAATCGGCAGGATCTTGGGCGAGGTGCTTTAGGAGTTGCTCCGTCAAAGGCAAGGCACTCATTTCGGGCTGCAAATCGTAGGTCGCCACTTTGGGCGAGGGTTCGATAAAGCGCTCTTCGCCCTCAAACGGTTCTTCTCGACCTCCTGAAAAGAAGAACGTTACGTGCGGATATTTTTCGGTTTCGGCCAAGCGATATTGAGTTTTGTTCGCTTTCGCTAAAACCTCCCCAAGCGTCTCGCGCAAATTTTCCTTCTCAAACAAGATGTGCAAACCTTCAAAAGAAGCATCGTAACGCGTCATCGTGAGGTAATACAGGTGCAGGGGAATTAAACCTTCGCGCAAAGCAAGACTATTAGATTGGGTGAGGGCGCTGGTCAGTTGGCGGCAGCGGTCGGTTCTATAATTATAACACAACACCACATCGCCTTCTTCAATAGAAACATTCAAACAGCTAATGGGCGGCAAAAATTCATCGGTTGTTCCTTCGTCGTACGCGGCTTGCAAAGCGGCGAGCGGGTCTTCTGTTGTTTGGCCTTTTCCGTGAACTAGTAAATCATAAGCCAAGCGAATGCGCTCCCAGCGTTCGTCGCGGTCCATCGCATAATACCGCCCGATCATCGAGGCCAACTGAATGTGCGTCCCTTCGATGTGCCACAAGTAAGTTTTGTAAAAAGCCCAAGCCCGTCGTTGGTCCTGTGTCGCGGCCATCCATAAAAGCATGTACATATACTTCCGTCAAGCCCGCGTCTAACACAATATCGCAGAGTGCTTTGAGGTGCTCTAGATGGGCATGAACGCCTCCATCGGAGAGCAAACCCATCAAATGCACGGCTTTTTTTTCTTTTTGGGCGTACTGCAAAGCCGCTACCAAGACGGCGTTTTTCTCCAAAGCCCCACTGCGCATCGCCTTGTTGATGCGCACCAATTCTTGGTTGACAATGCGCCCTGCTCCAATATTGAGGTGGCCCACTTCCGAATTGCCCATTTGTCCTTCAGGCAAGCCAACCTCCTCCCCGAACGTAACCAGCTCGGAATGGGGGTAGTCTTGATACAACTGATCGACAAAAGGTGTCGTCGCCAAATTTATAGCACTGGCTTCGGGGCGGGTACCGTGTCCCCAACCATCTAAAATTAATAAAGCAGTGCGTTCAAAGGGCATATTCATAAGAGCAATATTTACTGAGTCAACAAAAGGAGCAATAACTAGAGTAAAGGTATTGTAATTGTAGCAAAGTACAAAAAAGCCCTCTTATTAGCGGCATACTTTGCAAGTCTAGTAGGAGTAAGGGGCGAATAAAAAAGACCTTTCATTTACAAGGATTTGTCTTTATTAAACAACTTCTTTATCTTGTCTTTATGAAACACACACTCTACTCACTTACTCTTATAGGATTATTATTCGGTTGCATTGGCAAGAGCCCAAAGAGCAAGCGCGCGGAAAGGCAAACCTTGTTGGAAAAAAGCGACTTGGTTTTTAACTTGGATTACCGCGACAGGAACTTTGAGGACGCACAAACTGTCTTAGATTTTACAAAGTTGTTGCCGCTACAAGAAACTATTCATTTAGATAACATTCGAATTAAGAAAGGAACAACAACACTATACGATTTTCGTCAAAATTTAGGGAGTGTATCCATCACCAAAGAACGCCCTAGTCGCTACCATATCCTAGAGCATTATATTTTGCCCATTGGAAGCGTTTATGGAAAGACGGCACTTGTGCGGTACTATTTTGATCCACACACAGGGAGCTTAGAGCGCGATCATACCTTTCAACCACAGTTGAGTATTTACGACTATTGGTCGAACCATGTGGTAAAGGAATACGATAGTTATTTGAAGGATACCAGTTATACGACCCCCTATATAGAAAAAGTGCCGCATCAAGCGTATGTTGCTTTGCGCTATTTGATGTTCAATTTGACCTTGGCGGCTATTTTAGAAGATTGCCAACCTTGTCGGGAGCGTATGGCGCGCATTGGAGCCGATTATAAATTTGTACAGAAAGAACCGTACTACCAACAAAATTTATCGGTTTGTCAAGCTATTTTAGCACGATTTGATTAATAAATACTTATGTTTTTGAAATAACACCTATATTGTAAATTAACTGTTCACACTAAACAAAACAAAGAATGAGTAAATTAGAAGAAAAAATAGAATTGTATAAAGGGAATATGGATAAATTAGGCATTTCGTACGACGAGGCTAAATTAAGAGCTTGCGTTAAAGCTTGTGGTCCTTCTATTTATAATGCGGATAGCGAAACGGTATCTACTGGCGACAAAGAAGAAGTAGCGCGTGTACGCAACAACTACTTGGTTAAAAAATTGGGCTTGTCAGAAGAGGAGCACGATTTGGATGCGATTATTGAGTATGCCACAGAAAAAATAGGCAAATCTAACCGCAAAAAATACAGAGCAATTATGTACTACTTGTGTTCAGAAAAAGCGGGTGTATTCCCTTCTTAATCTATAACAAGAACGATTCCTATAAAAAACAGCCTTAGCCCTTCGTTAAGGCTGTTTTTAATTAAAAAAAAGAACCGAATGCCTGAGCAGATAGCGGCCCACCTTGTTCCCGAAATAACCCAACAACAACGCTTAAGCGATTATTTATGTGGTATTTTTGAAGCCTTGCCTTCTAGAAAAAGTGTTAAAAATGCCATTAAGAAAGGCCGTGTACAAATTAATGGACAGCAAGCGTATACGGGGGATTGGGTACAGGTAGGACAAACCATTGCGCTTTTGGAAGAGCCACTCACTTCGCATAAAATTTTTCGCCTCCCCCTAGAAATTCTCTACGAAGATGCCCACTTGGCCGTTGTTATCAAACCTGCGGATTATATGGTCAATGGCAATGCCTTTCAGACCATCGAGCGCGCGCTGCCCTTCAATTTAACCCCTTCTACTCAACCCGATGCCTATGCTTTTGGAAAGGCGGTACACCGCTTAGATCGCCCGACCTCAGGGCTGCTGTTGATTGCCAAAACGGCCTCTACCCACCAACAGCTCGGTGCGCAATTTGCCGCCAAAACCATCAAGAAAAAATACCAAGCCCTTGCCATTGGCGAGCTCCCCGCTACGGGCAGCATGGATAAAATGGTAGAAAACAAGGCCGCTTATACCGAATACAATGTTGAACAAACCGTAGATTCGCTGAAAAATGGTCGGTTGTCTTTGGTTAATTTATATCCCCATACAGGACGAACACATCAACTACGGCAGCATTTGGCCAGTTTGGGCTGTCCTATTTTGGGCGATGCCCTCTATGGAATCGAAGGGCTGATCTTGCGCCACAAAGGCCTGTTTTTGAGAGCCGTTGGCTTGCGTTTTTTACATCCACACACGCAGGAACAGCTCGATTTTCAACTACCTACCCCACACAAATTTACTGCGTTATTAGCCCGCGAGCAACGCCGTTATGACCGTTACCAAATGACCTTGCCCTCTGATTCCCCAAAAACTTAGCGCGGTTGTTGTAAGGTGTTAACGGAAGTTTTGTATTTTCGATAAGGAGGCTATTATTATCGTATACTATAAGCGGCGATTAACTATTCTACACCATTAATCTTACACGTATGAACCAATTACTACCAACCCTTTGCTTTATAATCGGCTTACTAGTGGCCACTAATGTTTATGGGCAAGCCGACGATCCTGAAACGGCTTACAATGACCAGCAAGTGGAGCTACTAAAGCGAGGGCACAACGTTTTTAATGCCTACCAAGCTGCCTACAAAAAGAAACACGGCAAGTTGCCAACACTTAATTTTCAAGAAGCGGAACTCGCGGGCATGGACTTGCGGGGCATGAACTTAGACGGCGCGAATTTTAGAGATTGTGATTTGCGCGGGGTGCGCTTTGGGCACACGCCACCCAAACGCACCAAGGAATACGATAACGAAGAGGTGTTGATTAGTGGACATGATCCTATTCCTGCTTCTAGCTTGCGGGGCGCTGATTTTAGAGGCTCTGATATTGGCGAACACAACTTAAAAGTGGCCGACTTTAGTCAAATAGAAGGAGAGGGGGCTATTTTTTCTGAAACAGATATGACGGGGGCTAAATTTCTAAAAGCGAACTTGAAAAATGCGCAGTTTGTAGAAACAAGTTTGGTGGGCACTAATTTTAGAAAAGCCGATTTGACAGGGGCTAATTTGACGGAAGCCGATATCGAACACGCGACCTTCTCCTTTACGATTATGATTCGCACCAATATGGCAGGGTTAAACGTGGATGAAGCGAATATGGAAGACGTGATTATGACAGAGAAACGGCTGAAAGAGTATTTGGATAACAACAGCAAAAGCGATAATATCTACGAAGATTAAGCGCTTTATTTTAAACTATAGGGTAGAGCTGGTAAAGTAGGGCAAGGCACCTACTTGCCACTTCCTGTTCAACCATCTTCTTTGATGTAAGAACTGACCCCCAATTTAATGGTTATGTATTGGTTTTTTCCCAAGCAGCGGCTTCTTAGCTTATGCTCGCTTATTGCCTTTTTCCTGTTTGGCGCTTGCAGTAGTTTCGTAGAATCTCCCTCTACGCAAGAGCGTGAGCAAGCAAGCGGGGCTCCCTCAAATTAAAAACAGCGCCTGCCCCTTATAGTGGACGAGAAATTTGGCTGTTAGAGGAATAGGTTCATCCCTCCAACCAACCCCCAACTAAAAACTGGTCAATTTTTTGGTTATAATAAACCAAAAGAACCAACTTGGTAGAAGCGCCGCCCGCACTGGTCTAGAAAGCAGTAGCAGAACGAACACCAAGAGCAGGTTTTTGTTAATTTTATAAAATAACCATAATCCCAATAATAATGGTAGCGATAAGAAAAATAGGATGGCTGATAGCATTTAGTTGCTGGGCAGTACTGGCAACAGCACAAGAGTACAGTACCGCCAAAACTGTGTCGTCTAAGATCAAAGAGGCCTACAAAAAAGCCTACAACTATCAGGGACAACGGGACTATGACTCTGCTGAAAAAGCCTATAAGAAAATTCTGAAAAAGCAGCCCGACTTTGTAGATGTCTACTTACAATTGGGAGGGCTGTATTTGGGTACGGGTCGCCCCGAATTGGCTGACGCTTCGTTCAAAGAAGCCGTACGCTTGGCACCAAATTACAACTCTAAAGCGTATTTAGCCTTGGGCAATATTGCTATGGAAAAAGCGGCCTATGAAGAGGCGGTTCCCTACCTTGAAAAGTTTCTATCCTACGAAAAACAACACCCCAACTTAGTCAAAGCCGCTACCAAAAAATTAGGCGATGCGCGCTTTCGCCCCCAAGCATTGGCGAATCCAGTGCCCTTTGAGCCGCAAAACCTAGGAGAGAACATCAATACGCCAGGCCGCGAGTATTTTCCTTCTATTACAGTGGAGGACGAGTTGGTTTATACCGTACAGTTGCAAGTAGGGCAGAAAGGGCAAGAAGATTTATACAGTAGCCGCTATTTAGACGGCGTTTGGCAACGTGGCACCGCGCTACCCAATATTAATACGGCTCGAAATGAAGGCGCGCAAAGTATTTCTGCGGATGGAAACTTGCTCGTATTTACCGTGTGTAACCGCCCTGGAGATTTAGGCAGTTGTGATTTATACTACGCGCGCAAAGTTAATGGCCGCTGGACAGCGCCCCAAAATATGGGCGCGCCTATCAATACGGGAAATTGGGAATCCCAGCCGAGTATTGGTCCCAATGCTCAAACCTTGTACTTTGTACGAGGGGGAGCACGCGGACAAGGGGACAAAGATATTTATAAAGCAACCCTACAAAAAGACGGCACTTGGGGGACTCCTCAGCCAGTGACAGCGTTGAATACGGCTTATCATGAGGGCTCTCCAAGTATACACCCTGATGGAAGAACCTTGTATTTTAGCTCTGAAGGACATCCAGGAATGGGCGGTTATGATTTGTTTCTCAGCCGTAGGCAAGCCGATGGAACTTGGGGCAAACCCATTAATTTGGGCTATCCTATCAATACCAGTGAGCAGGAAGAAGCTTTGGCCGTCAACCGAAAGGGAACGGTTGCTTATTTGGCCTCGAATCGAGCAGGGGGAATGGGTTCGATGGATTTGTATTGGTTTGATTTGCCTGAAACCGTGCGCCCAATGCCGATTACCTATGTCAAAGGCCGTGTTTTACATGCCCATACCAAGGTGCCTTTATCGGCCAATGTAGAACTGGTTGATCTAAATACAGAACAAGTAATTAGCCGTTTGCGCACACCTAAAGACGGGCAATTTTTAGTTTGTTTGCCTGTTGGCGAATATGCGCTACGGGCGCAAAAGCAGGGGTATTTGTTTTTCTCTGCGACCTTTGATTTGCGCTTGCCTACTTCGTTGGAGCAACCTTATCCCTTGGAAGCGCGCTTGCAGCCAATCGTGGACAAACCAACAGACAACACGCCGAAAAATGAACCAATTGTGTTGGAAAACGTATTTTTTGCAACCGCTTCCGCCAAATTGGAAGACCGCTCTAAAGCAGAGCTAGAAGAACTTAAGCAGCTGTTGGAATTGTACCCTACTATGCGGATTTTATTGAGCGGTCATACGGATAACGTAGGCAGCCCTGCTGATAATCAAACGTTGTCAGACGCGCGCGCGCAAGCCGTACGCAATTATCTTATCAAAGGGGGTATTGCCCCCGACCGCTTAGAATCGAAGGGCTTTGGCGAGACGGTACCGCGTTATCCCAACGATAGCGAAAAGAATAGGGCGGGCAATCGCCGTACTACTTTTGAAGTATTGCCCCCTCAATAAAGGGACATCCACCACCAATTAATACACTATGAACACGCTAGTTTTATTACCGAGAATATTTTTTGAAAGTGTTCGCCAAGCATTTCAGCAATTGGCAGGCAACAAATTGCGGACGGTCTTGTCGTTATCGGGCATTACTATAGGTATCTTTTGTGTGATAATGGTGCTGTCGGCGGTCGATTCCTTGGAAGCGAATATTCAGGAGAGTTTTCAGCAATTGGGCGATGATGTCGTTTATGTGAGTAAAATTCCTTGGGGGGAATCGCCGGAGGAGGGCAACTTTTGGAAGTACCAGCGTCGGCCAGAGGCCAACTATCAGGATTATTTAGCCATTCAGGAAAAGGTTAAAACGGCTCAAAAAGCTACTTTTACTGTTTTTATGGGCGGCGTAGCGGCAGAGTCAAAAACGAATACGGCATCGGGCTTGTTTTTTTTGGGCGTGACCCAAGATTACCGCGATATGTTTGGATTAGAATTTCATAAAGGGCGTTTTTTTACGGCCGCTGAATTTTACCGAGGCTCTAATCAAATTGTGCTTGGCTACGATGCTGCCAAAACACTTGCCCGTTCAGGCGAAAATTTAATTGGTAAGTATATCAAAATAAAAGGCCAGCGCTTACAAGTAATTGGTATTTTAGAGAAAGAGGGAAAAGACCTCATCAACCCGTTAAATTTTGACGAAGCAGGAATTATTCCTTACAACACGGCGCGTAAATTTATCAACCTCAAAAAAGCAGGCTTTAACAATGGCCGTACCTCTATTTCTGTCAAAGCAAAAGAAGGGGTTCGCCTAGAAACATTACAAGCTGAATTAACAGGGGTGTTGCGCAGCCAGCGCCGCCTCAAACCCATTGAAGAAAGCAATTTTGCGCTTAATACCCTATCCATTGTTTCTCAACTCTTTGAAAGTGTCTTTGGGATTATTCGCTGGGCAGGGGGCTTTATCGGCCTTTTTGCCATTATCGTCGGTGGCTTTAGCGTTGCCAATATTATGTTTGTTTCTGTTAAAGAGCGCACCCGCTTGATTGGTATCAAAAAAGCCTTGGGAGCCAAGAACTATGTGATTTTGATGGAGTTCTTAGTAGAATCCATTATTCTCTGTCTAATCGGTGGGGTTATAGGCTTGTTTTTTGTGGTTTTGGGGGCTGAATTAGCCACTCGAATAGCCGAATACAATATCTTTTTGTCCATCCGAAATGCTTTGTTTGGTCTTGGGTATCGCTACGGCCTCGGGGGTGGTGGCAGGGATTATTCCTGCTTACCGCGCTTCTAAAATGGTTCCTGTTGAGGCCATCAGAGCGTAAAATAGGTCTAATAAAAGAAAGACGGCGCTTTCCAACATCATTGGAAAGCGCCATCTTTCTTTTATTAGACTAGAATGAATTAGTTAGTGTTTTACCCATTTGACCACACTTCGGTTGTTTTTGCTTACTATAGAAATGTAATAAACACCCGTGGCTAAGCTGCTTAAATCCAATTGATGTGTCGTGTCAGCTGCTTGTTTCACTGTTTTTAATACTCTTCCTTGTACATCCAATACTGTGAAGGCGACCGATTCGGAAGTCGGCAAGGCTATCACTACCCGCCCTGAACTGGGGTTGGGATAAAGGAGCACCTGTTGCTGGTCAAGGAGAGGAATGTCAAGTACCCCACCTGATTGGTTCAGCTTTTGTAAGAAAATATCCAAAGAACCATTAGAGGTGTCCGTTACTGTAGAATCGTTGGGATCGAGTAACACCGTATCGGTAAAATAACCCAACGTGTAGACGGTATTTTGCGCACTAACTAGGATATCCAAACTAATTTCTCGGCCAGTTCCACCTATACTAGTCACCCAAACAAAATTACCTGCGGCATCTAGTTTCAGTATATAGGTATCATCCTGGGTAGGGTTGGAAAGATTAGCTACACCACTGCCTGGGTCAAAATCAAGCGTTTCTAAAAAATGGCCTGTGGCATAAATGGCTCCTGTAGCATCTGTCGCGATAGCTATACCGCTATTCTGCGCACTACCACTAATCGACTTCCCCCAAATGAACGCTCCATTTTGATCTAGTTTTAGGACAAATATATCGCGGCCGCTGGTAGAATTAACAATAAAGGTACTGGTATCTGGGTCGAGGTCAGCCGCTCCCTGAATGTTGCCTATTGCACAGATGTTGTTGGAGGCATCTAAACCAATATCGGTAATGCTGTTGAACGACTGCCCCCCAATCTGCTTGACCCATACAAAATCTCCTAAGGGATCTAACTTTAAAATATACCCATTTCCAAAAACAGGAAAGAAAGGAGTTCTACTAGTGGGAGTTAAACTGAACACCGCCGAACTTGGATCAAAATCTGTGGTATCGTTGAAACTCCCTGCGCAATAAATATTTTGCTGACTGTCGAGTGATAACGCCGTAACATTAGTAGGGTTTTTTGTTGGATCCGTCCGATCAACGCTTTTTACCCACGCAAAGTCACCAGTAGCCGTTAGCTTTAAAACAAACATACCACCAAGGGGGCTTGTTAAATAGGCAGTTCCTGGTCCTGGATCAAAATCTGCTAAATTAGAATCGTAACTACCTGATAAATATACTTCACTACCACTGTTGACAACTACTTGAAATGCAGTAGTAGAACCGCTTCCTCCAATATTGCGGCACCATAGGAATTGCCCATTATTATCTAGCTTCTGGATAAAGCCATCTCTAGAACCCGTAGCTGTTAAATTGCTAATCCCTAATCCTGGATCAAAATCGACTGTCCCTTCAAAAGAACCTACTATGTAGACGTTGTCTGAGGCATCTACTGCAATACCTCCACTGCGCTCTTGTTGCGCATTACCTACGCGAACAGCCCATTGAAAAGCACCTGCCGCATTAACTTTTTGAATGAATAGATCTTCGAAATTGTTACTGTTTGTTACCGTTGTTAGATTAGCGACACCCGTTCCAGGGTCAAAATCAACGGTATTACTAAACGTACCTAATGTGTACGTGTTTCCACGGCTATCTATAGCCATAGCTGAAGGATAGTCATACCCCGAACCGCCCGTTGTATTTGCCCATTCTAAGTTCTGTGCAGACACAGCAGCAGAGAACGCTAGCAAATAACTCATGATAATTGTTTTCATTGCTTATAAATTTTGTAATAAAGAATAGCGAGGAACTACATTTAAAACAGAAAAGCATGACTTTGAATACAGCGTTGGTCAGAAAACAGGAAGCCGTAGCTTGGTTGATAGTGGTGGTTGAAAAATAGCACTATATGAATAGAAAACTAGCTTGGCTAGCATTCGGGGGACTACTAAAATAATATTTATTTATTGACTACCCAAAATAAAAACATCCTTTCTAATAAAAAAAAGTAAAAGTAGCTGCTGTAGATAGAAATAGGCAAAAAAATAGACGCCAACAGCTTCCCAACTGTTGGCGTCCTTAATCACCCCAATTAAAACCCAAATTTATTATTGTTATTTGGTTCTGCTTTAATCACCCCAACCGCGCTTGCGCGCTCACGAAGTAATTAAAACCCAAATTTATTATCGGTATTCGGTTTTGCTTTTGAAGTTGGGTGCCAACAGCTTCCCAACTGTTGGCACCTTAATCACCCCAATTAAAACCCAAATTTATTATCGGTATTCGGTTTTCACTTTTGAAGTTGGACTGGAGCAGGTTACTTCGCTACGCTTCGTGTGCTTCGCAAACCCAACTGCTCCAAGTCCTTAATCACCCCAATTATTCCGCCTTTGGCTCCATGAGCGCTAAAGCGGTTAAAACCCAAATTTATTATCGGTATTTAGTCTTTCCTTTGTTATCAATAAGAAGCAAAGCTAAATTTGTTTTTCGATGTTGTTATGGTCACTTGTTGACTTGCTTTCTAATAGGCCAATATGATACCAAAAATTGGCATGATGTGACCGTCAGTTGTTTATATATTGTTACGAGAGGTTTTTGTTTTCAAAATGAAAATCGTTAACTAAATTGGCTTCAAGGCGGTAAATGTATATACAGCAGTTAGGGAAAGGGGCTCTTTTCTCCGCGTGGAGAGGGGAATCCATACCTGTTGTTTGGAGTGGTTTAAGCGTCTACTGAAGGAGACGTAGGGCGAGCGGTGTACCAAGCGAGCATACCGCCCCCTATGATTAATGGAAGGCTTAACCATTGTGCCATATTGAGCCAACTGTCAGGATCTAGTACATAATGGCGCTTGATAAATTCTAGGCAGAAGCGTAACAGGCCAAGCAAACATAAAAACACGCCCAATAGGTGCCCTTGTTGAACGACAATGTTGTTGCGTTGCAGGCGTTTGTGGTAAGACAACATAAAGAAAAATAACCCTAAGTACACCACAAACCCATAGAGTTGGACGGGATGTCTAGGCGTTTGATCTACATTAGGAAAAATGACCGCCCAAGAGACAGAAGTAGGAGCGCCTGCAATTTCTCCATTCATAAAGTTGCCCAAACGGATGCTCGCCAAGCACAAACCGCCCACTAAGGCACCTTTGTCCAAGAACCATAGAACCGTTTGCCCTGTCTGTTTGGCCAATAACCAATACGCTACTAGCAGCCCGAGCAACGCCCCGTGGCTCGCTAAGCCGCGAAAACCTACAAATTCAAATTCAGGAGAAAAACGAAAGGGAAGTAAGATCTCCAACGGATGTTGGGAAAAGTACTCCCAATCGTAGAAGACACAGTTGCCAATTCGCGCCCCCAAAATCGTCCCTACAACGGAGTAGAGAAGTAGCTTATCCAGTACTTCTAAGGGGACTTTTTCGGCTATAAATTGCTTTCTCAGAATAAAAAAACTAATAATAAAGCCAGTGGCAAATAACAAGGAGTACCAGCGCAAGGCAAAGCCTCCAAGCTCAACAATAATAGGATCGGGATTCCAGATAAGGGTAGCAAACATAGCTAAAGCGTATTGAAAGTCGTATGAGGAGGTATTGCTACAAGACAGCATTTGCGCAACCATAAAAATGACCGCGTTTGCTCTGGATCAATGAGTAGAGGAATAAAAGTACAACTACATTACTGTTTAGGCCAAGATAGGGGCTTATTGGTTAAGCCCCTATACGCTTCCATTTGTAACAATATCTAATAATTTTGCACGGGCTAAGGTACGCATTCCGTCGAGCAATTAGCTATGCCCCCTCTAAAAGGCGACAAATTGTTGTACTTGCTGTTCTAAAGCCTTCAAAGTGCCCTCGTCTGTTAGTTTGTCGTTTTCTAATAATTTCTCAATGGTGGAGACGGGCAACTTGTTGGGTAAGACGTTGATTTGAAGGTAGTTGAGGAATCCTGTCATATATTCTAGCCCGCGTAAGCCACCTGAACGACCTGCTGCCACGCCCACTAAGGCTGCTTTTTTACCACCATGAAAAGAAGCGGCATATTCTCGAATCGAACAAGCGTCGATAAACAATTTGAGAATGCCAGGGATACCACCATTGTATTCGGGAACAACAAAGTAGAGTTTGGTGGCTGGAATAAGGTATTTGTCTTGAATGGCGGCCAAGGCATCCGATTGGCCATCAGTGCTGTACATGGCATTGTTTACAAAGTCATGGGGTAAATCTTCTAGGCTAAAAAATAACACTTCTTCTTTGCTGTGTTTTTTTAATAACTCATAAATAGTTTGTGCAACAAGGTGACTGCGGTTATTTTTTCTATTGGTACCAGAGAATACAGTAATCATGTAAGTTGTTTTGTGAGTATGGAGGAGGCCGTAAAGTTATTGCCGCGAAGGTGCTACTAAAGACCTATTTTTTGTTTTTTGTTCTGTCGGATAACAGCCTAATAGGAATATAGTTGAGTACCATCTATAAAAAAGCAAGCGCTCTTTTTGTACAACTTCCCTCCAAAATGGAGCAATTGTGCGGCATTTTTTGTACATTTAGTAGGCTTTGCTAACAAGCAAGGTTTCTATTTCTCAAATGCACAATTCTTGAATTTTATGCGCATCACGTATTATGGACACAGCTGCTTTTTGGTGGAAGTAGGGGGTAAAAAACTTTTGTTTGATCCTTTTATTACAGACAATCCACAAAATGCAACGAATGCTATTGATATCAGTACCATTCTGCCCGATTACATTTTACTCTCTCATGGACATGCAGATCATGTTGGTGATGTCGTCGCTATTGCAGAGCAGAGCAAGGCGCAAATTATTGGTGTAGCAGAAGTAGTGGGCTGGTATGAAAAGAAAGGGCTGAGTGGTATCGGGATGAATACAGGGGGACGTCATAAATTTGACTTTGGAACCCTACGGGTTGTTGCAGCCGTCCATTCTAGTTCTTTTCCCGATGGTAGCTATGCGGGCAATCCTGTTGGCTTTGTGATTTCCAATGAGTACAGCGGTACTTTTTACTTTGCAGGAGACACGGCTTTGACTTCAGATATGAAATTGATCCCACAAATTTGTCCTCGCTTAGATTTTGCCATCGTGCCTATTGGCGATCATTTTACAATGGGCTATGAAGACGCAATTATTGCCAGTAATTTTGTGCAATGCAACACCATTATTGGTTGCCACTTTGATACGTTTGAGCCTGTCCGTATAGA
Source organism: uncultured Saprospiraceae bacterium (assembly GCA_963837355.1). Classification (GTDB taxonomy): domain Bacteria; phylum Bacteroidota; class Bacteroidia; order Chitinophagales; family Saprospiraceae; genus Aureispira. The sequence continues at coordinate 1,578,844 of CAWIMY010000007.1, forward strand.
TCATAGCGCCGCCAAAAAAGCCTTCTCACAAGCTAATAAAACCCTTTTTCTGCCCGAAATTGGCATGTCTTTTAACATCAAGAAAAAAGCCTAAACGCGTCGTTTAGGCTTTCTAAGTTTTTTTCTAAAAGAAGGGAAGAAGGAGTTAGGCAATTACGCCCGACCCAATCAATTCAGTTTTGTCATACCAAGCGGCAAATTGCCCTGACGTTACGCCCCGTTGCGGCTCCTCAAAAATACTATAAATGCCCTCTGGGGTGGCATACAAGGTCGCCTCCGTCAACGCTTGACGGTAGCGAATGCGCGTTTGTACACGGCGTTGCTCGCCAATTTTCAACGCTTTGTCAGGGCGTACCCAATGCACTTCCTCGCTGGGCACCAACAAGCCTTTTCTAAACAGACCAGGGTGTGCGCCTTGACCCGTATAAATAACATTGGATTGGGTATCCGTTGCCAAGACAAACAACGGCTCTTTGGTGCCCCCCACATTCAAGCCACGGCGTTGGCCAATGGTGAAATAATGCGCCCCATTGTGCTCGCCAACGACTTTGCCTAACTCAGGTTGGTAGTGGGGTGTTTGGCTCAACAAAGCCAAAGCAGCAGGCGTACGGCTTTCGCCAATAGCGGCCAATTGTTGCGCTTGTTGTACAAATAGCGGCGCGGCGCGGTCCAATTCTATAATATTACCCGTCTTAGGTTGTAGCTGCTGCTGTAAAAACTCAGGCAGTTTGATTTTTCCTACAAAACACAAGCCTTGCGAATCCTTCTTGTCTGCTGTAATTAAATTTTGCTCGGCGGCAATACGGCGCACTTCTGATTTTTGTAAATGCCCAATGGGAAACAGCGCTCGCGAGAGTTGTTCTTGGTTGAGTTGGCACAAAAAGTAACTTTGATCTTTGTTGTTGTCGGCTCCTGCCAAGAGTTGATAATAGGTTTTCCCATCTTTTTGCAAGGTGCCTTTTTGGCAATAATGGCCTGTAGCGACATAATCTGCCCCCAATTCTAAAGCAGTCTTTAGAAAGACATCAAATTTGATTTCGCGGTTGCACAATACATCGGGATTCGGTGTTCGTCCAGCTTGGTATTCGGCAAACATATAGTCTACAATCCGCGACTTGTACTCCGCACTCAAATCAATCGTTTGAAAGGGAATACCCAAGCTTTGGGCGACAATCAAAGCATCGTTGCTGTCTTCAATCCAAGGACATTCACTGTCAATAATAACCGAATCATCGTGCCAGTTTTTCATAAACAAGCCGATGACTTCATACCCTTGTTGTTGCAACAAATAAGCACTTACACTAGAATCTACCCCTCCTGAGAGGCCCACTACAACACGTTTCATGTTTCTTCTTGTAATTGATATAAAAATACGCTTCGCAAAGATACCGCAATAACCCTACTAATAAGCAACCAAGTTCCATAAAAGTTATTCTTTGACATCTTGATAACAGAATAAAGCTTTTTACCACAAGGCTTCATGCTCCTCCATTAGGCCATAGCCCTGCAAATTCTGCCATTGTTCACCGTAGTATAAGCGTCCTGTAACACCACCAAAAACCTGTTTAAAGTTGCTTTTTAAGAAACCCACATTAATAGTTTCTCGCCGTAAATTATCGGGCTGTAAGCACAGTTCTAATTGGCCATTTTCGGCTTGCATTTGCCACGCTTCCTTTAGGGGTGACGCTGGGATAGTGGTAGTGCATGGTACCCAAACGTTGTACCTGATCGCCGACCCACAAGGCATTTTCTAAGTTGTCATTAAAGCCGTGAACGCTGTTGATGCCCACAGGAGTACCGTCGTCTAAATGCCCCATAAAAGAGGTCCAGTTCCAACGCGTATGGCGTGGCGGGTAGCCTTTGGAGTAATCCAAACTGCCAAGGGCAGTTTGCTGAAACGTGCTGCCGTCGGGCAATCGAACGTCGATTTGGGTAGGTAGCAGTAGGTTTTTGTAGGTGTAATGAAACGGGCGGTCGGGAGAGGAGGGGCAAAGTGCGCTGATGCCTTGCGGATTGTCCTCAAATGACAAGTGTAGATGTGCCTTTTTAGTTTGGTAAGAAAGCTTACCTTGTCCATTTTTGAAATTAGTTTGATAATTGCCCAGCTTCCACGGCTCGTCTAACGCACCCGAAAAGTGCGCGCCAAAGCCAAAAGGACGGCTGTATTCGGTTTCCCAATACTGCTGGGTGGCACGCTGGTAGACATAGCAAAAGGCTTTTGCCAAATAGCCCGCATCCACAACAGCAAAGCCGACCACAAGGTCTGCCGTATAAGCACCGAAAAAAATCCATGCTTTGCGCTGCCGCCGTCTACGACTTGACCAACCCTTATGCCCGTCCCACTCGTTTGTAGAAGTATCTACAACCCGCTGCTGATAGACACCATAAGGCGGCTGCTTATTTTCAAAAACAAAGTTAGAAATAGGGGCAGCTATATTTTTTTGCTGTATCTTCATAAGGAAGTTGATTAAATAAGAACTTAAGTTGTACGCGCTAAGCCCCACCTAAAGCCGCGTTATTCGCTGCTAGTCACTTTTATAGGAGCATCTGTACGGTTATACTACAAAAAAACTAGGAATGGTACGGGCATTGCTGCCTTTTTAACAGCCACACTTATCGCAATTGTTGTAGCCGTTTTGGTCGACCGCTGTAATTACACTACTTTTGGCAGCTTGTTATTTCGAGAAAGGAATTGGCCTTTCTACTACCTCTAATTTGGAAATTATTGTCATGAATAATCGTCTCTTATTTCCCTTTATCGTCTGTTGTCTATTGGCTCTTTTTCCCTTCGAACAGCTCCGCGCGAGTCACATTGTCGGCGGAGAAATGACTTATACTTGTTTGGGAAACAACCGCTACGAAATTGCTTTAACGATCTTTAGGGATTGTGAGAATGGCAACCCTGGAGCTTATTTTGATGATCCTGCTTTTGTGGGAATTTATAACGCTAGGACAGGTGCTTATCTAGCCACTGAGCAATTATTTTTTAGTGGAGTTGATGATACATTAGATTTAACACAAGTTAATCCTTGTTATAACATCAACCAAGATGTTTGTATTCATACTACCACTTACCGCCGCGAAATTGCTTTGGGGGCAACGCCTGATGGTTACCACTTGGTCTACCAACGTTGTTGTCGCAATTATGTGATTAACAACATCATTAGTACCATTAACTCTGCTACAGGAGCCACCTACGATGTGGTGATTTCTGGCGCTGCCTTGAATAGTTGTAACAGTAGCCCTCGTTTTAGAGACTGGCCGCCTTTTTACATTTGCCAAGGTTCTGCGATTAATTATGATAATTCTGCCACGGACATTAATGGCGATTCTATTGCCTATAGCTTATTTACTCCCTATGAAGGGGGGACTTCCGCTGATCCTATTCCCAACCCACCCTTGGGGCCTCCTTTTGCAACCGTCACTTGGATTCCACCTTACAACATCAACAATATGTTGGGGAATCCCGCTGATCCTTTTCGCATTGATCCAGTAACGGGGCGCTTGTCGGGAACCCCGCTCAACTTGGGGATTTTTGTAGTGGGAATTTGTGCCAAGGAATACCGCAATGGGCAATTGATAGGGGTCGTACGGCGCGATTTTCAGTACGAAGTCGTTGCTTGTGAGCCTATCCAAGCGCAATTTACGCCTAGTGTACCCTTGTGTAATACGTCTTTATCGGTTAATTTTAGTAACAATAGCAATTCGCAAAACGTTACTTTTGATTGGAATTTTGGAGATAACTCGCCTATTGTACAGGCTTCTGGCCCTACGCATACTTACAACGACACAGGCACCTACACGGTGCAAATGATTGCCGCCGCAGGCTTATTTTGTGCGGATACCATTGAGCGCCAAGTTCAAATTCAATTGGACGGTGCGAGCATTAGTGCCGAGCAAACCCCCGCTTGCGAGGGCGATACGGTTTGGGTGCGTGCCACCAATTTATTAGCCAATTACAATACCATTACCAACTATCAATGGTCGCCCAATAATGTGCTTTTAGCAGGGCAAGGAACCGATTCAGTGTATGTCATTGCTAATAGTAACATTAACCTCACCGTCACAGCTACAAATGACAACAACTGTACAGATGTTGCTACAGGCGGGGTAGCGATAGAAGTTGTAGAGGCAGATTTTGATACGATTACTTTTAATTGTAACTCTACCTTGGCGGTGCCTTTTAATAACAATAGTATCTCTGTGAACAACGGTTATTTGTGGAATTTTAATAATCTAGGAACCTCTAGTTTGGCTACGCCCACCTTTACTTTTCCCGATACGGGGCAATACAGCATTACGTTGATCGCGGGGATAGGAGCGCTTTGTCAAGACACCTTCACGCAAGGGATTTATATTCCCTTGGATGGAGCATCGGTTATTTCGGGCTCTCCTAGTCAAATTTGTCGAGGGGATAGTATTTATATGCGGGTAGACAATACTTTGTTGGATTATAACAATATCGTTTCTTACACCTGGTCGCCTAACAACCCCATTATTACAGGGCAAGGAACCGATTCTATTTTGATTGTTGGAACGACTAATACGACATTTGTAGTAACCGTTTTGAATGACAACGGCTGTGCGGATACGGTGCTCTTGCCCTTGCAAGTATTTCAAATTGATGCCACCTTTGCCGCGCCAACGATTGGCAATTGTAATACCTCACTGACGTTGCCCTTTAGTAATACTAGTATTGATCAAAACCAGCCGTTTATTTGGGATTTTGGAGGAACAGGAACGTCTACGCAGGTGTCGCCTACCCATACGTTTCCCGATACAGGGCGCTATGTTATTCAATTGGTGGGTGGATTTGGAAGCCCCTGTCCCGATACCCTAACGCGGATTGTAGATTTGCGCTTGGATGGCTTAGACTTAGAGGGATCAGCCGTACAATTGGTTTGTTTGGAAGATACGGTTACCTTGCGCGTAGATGATTTGCTAGCGACTTATAATGTCAACACGTATACTTGGTCTCCTGCCACGAATATCCTTACAGGACAAGGTACCAATGAAATCACGGTATTAGCGCAAGGCGATTTGACGTATACGGTTCTCGTTGCGAATGACAAAGGTTGTCAAGCAACAACGACTGCTATGGTCAACACCTCTACGTTATCACCTCCCTTGTCTATTACAAGTAATCCCGATAGTATTTTTGTGGGACAACGCGCTCAATTACAAGCGACGAGCGATCCGAGTTATACTTATACTTGGACAGCTGCCCCTACTTTGAGCAGTACGACTATTGATAATCCAGTAGCTAACCCGAGAATTACTACCACCTATTTTCTGACGATAGATAACCAGTCTTGCCTCAATTACGATTCAGTGACCGTGCTCATTCGTCAGCCTATTTGTGGCGCGCCCTTGGTGTTTGTTCCCAGTGCCTTTTCGCCTGATGCCGATGGCTACAACGATGAATTGCACGTCGATGGCAATAACATCAATCAGATGACCTTGCAGATTTATAACCGTTGGGGTACGTTGGTTTTTGAGACACAAGACCAAGCGCAGGGTTGGGATGGCACTTATCAAGGGAAGGCCTTGCCACCTGATGTGTATGGCTATTATTTGCAATGTACTTGTGATGGCGGCGACACTGCTTTGTTGAAAGGCAACATTACCTTATTGCGCTAGGTCTCGTTTGGGGCGTTCGAGTCGTTTTATAGAAAGGTAAAATTAGGCGACTGGCAGGCTGTTCGGGCTATTTTTAGTATCTTAAACCCTACTCCAAACCTCCTTTAAATACCAGTTTATGAAAAACTATTCTACGTCCTTGTTCCTACACAGCTGTTGTTGGATATTGTTGTTACTAATGGCTGCTCCCGCACAGGCAACCCATATTGTGGGGGGAGAAATGAACTACCGTTGTTTGGGCAATAATCGCTATGAAATTTCCTTAACGGTCTTTCGGGATTGCGACACAGGTGTACCACCCTTCGATAATCCTGCGGCAATAGGTATTTATGTAGGGCAAAGCAATGTCTTGTTTGCTAGGTTTGATATGCTGTATCAAGGATTGAGCGACACCTTAGATATTTTTCTACCCGATTCTTGTCTTACGATAAGGAGTAGTGCTTGTATTCATACGATTACTTATGTAGATACGGTACTGCTTCCGTTCAACCCTTCGGGCTATACCTTGGCTTACCAACGGTGCTGTCGCAATCAAGATATTGTCAATATTGTTAATCCGAATGATGCTGGAGCAACTTACTGGACGTTTATTAGCCCACAGGCCTTACAGGTGTGCAACAGCTCGGCTACATTTAGAGAGTGGCCCCGTGTCTACTTGTGTTCAGGCGTACCCGTTATGATTGACCACTCTGCGGTGGATGCGGATGGTGATTCTCTTGTGTACGAAATGTGTACGCCAAGCGATGGGTTTTTTCCGACTACGCCTGCGCCTGCACCTGCAGGGCCACCCCCTTATCCCAACATTATTTGGTCGCCAGGATATACCACCTCCAACATGCTAGGGAATGGAGCCGACCCCTTGCGCATCAATCCAAGTACGGGTTTGTTAGAGGGTACCCCCCAAACCTTGGGTGTCTTTTTAGTAGGGGTTTGTTTGAAAGAGTACCGCAATGGCATCTTAATTTCTCAAACTAGACGCGATTTTCAACACGTAGTAGGGACTTGTCCTCCTCAAACAACCGCTTCTTTTGATACGATAAAACCTCCTTGTAGCGATAATTTGTTATATGGTTTTAGTAATACCAGTCAAACCGTAACAGGTGGTTATCGTTGGTTTTTTGATAATTTGGGCACCACCACTTCTCCCAATCCTAGTTATACCTTTCCCGATACAGGGCTGTATACGATTACCTTGGTGGCTGGAATTGGTACCCCTTGTTTGGATACCTTTGAACGCGTGATTAACGTGCAGCGACAAGCGGTCAATTTAGCGGCTATTCCGTCCATTACGGCTTGTGCAGGGGACACCATTACCCTGACTGCTAATAATATCAATGCGGGCTTTTCGGCCAGCACTTCCTATACTTGGGGACCTAGTTCTGCTATTTTGAGTGGGCAGGGAACCAATACCGTGCGGATTATTGCTAATCAAAATATCGCCATTGGAGTACAGGCACAAAACAGCTTTAATTGTACGGATACGGTCACGACCTTTATCACCATTCAAGATTTTACGGCAGATTTTGGCTTTACTTTGCCGACTTGTGATAGTACGTTGGCGGTTAATTTTCAAAATCTAAGTACGAGTAATCCGCCTAACAACACATACCGTTGGAATTTCGACAACTTAGGAACGGCGATCTCGACCAATAGTACCTTTACCTTTCCCGATACAGGGCAATACAACGTCTCGCTCATCATAGGAGAAGGCACTGTTTGTCCTGATACGATTATAAAACCTGTCAATGTGCAAATTCAAGCGCTGGATTTGGTTGCCTTATCCGATATTACGGCTTGTGCCGATGATACTTTTGGATTGAGGGCGATAAATTTATGGTCGAATTATTCTAACGTGACTTATACCTGGCGTTCTACCGCGATGCCCTTAGATGGTCAAGGGACGGATTCGACCACTTGGGCGGCTACAGGCACGTATACGATTAGCTTGAGCGCTAGTCAACGACTATGGTTGTGCCGATAGTTTCTTGGTGCAGGTGTCAAGTGTAGAAGTCGAAGCCGCCTTTGATACGCTTAGATTTGGCGTGTAACATTTCTTTGAATATTCCCTTTGTAAACAACTCGACGGGGAATTTCAACTTAGATTATGCTTGGACTTTTGATGTCTTGGGCGTTAGCACGGTTACCGATCCTATCTTTACCTTTCCCGATACGGGGGCATATACCATACAGCTCATTGCAGGCGTAGGAAGTTTATGTCCTGATACAACCGAACTGGACTTGTATCTGCCGCTTTATGGCGTAGATTTACAGACGATTACACCACCAACGGTTTGTGAGGAAGACTCTGTGTGGTTGCGGGTAGAGGATGCTTTGGAAGATTATTCTAGTAGTATCCAATATACTTGGTCGCCTACCGCTTTACTAAACAGTCCACAAGGAGTGGATTCGATGTTAGTCATTACCAATTCAACCACGACTATTCGCGTCCGCGCCATTAACAGCCACTTGTGCCAAGACTCTATTGATGTATTGATTACGGTCAACAAAGCCGTCGCTGCTTTTGATACCTTAGATTTAGTTTGTAACACCTCCTTGGTTGTTCCGCTAGTCAATGCTTCTTCTAGCAATTTTACCCCGTTGGATTATGCTTGGAATATCCCTACAGTGACTACTTCTACGAGTGAAAACCCAACGATAACGTTCCCTGATACAGGACAATATACCATTCAGCTAATCGCAGGAGCAGGGAGCTTATGTCCTGATACGGTAGAAATACCCATTTATATGCCTTTAGAAGGGTTGTTGTTGTCTGCGCCGAATGATACGGTTTTCTGTAAAGGGGATACGATTGAATTAACGGTGTTTAACGCCTTGGATGCGTATACCGATACCGTCATTTACAGTTGGTCGCCTACGGCGGATATTATTAGCGGCCAAGACCGTGACACGGCTTATGCTTTCTTGCAAAACGATAAAACCTATACAGTGATAGGTGTCAACAGTTATGGCTGTCGCGATACGGTGGAGGCGTTGGGACGTATTTTATTCCCTTGGCCTATTTTGAACATTACCTCTAGTGCCGACAGTATTTTCTTAGGACAAACGGTGGATTTCACGGCAACAAATAATGTAGATTATACCTACAATTGGGTGCCTGACACCACACTGAGTAATTATACCATTTATGACCCAACGGCTCGTCCACGTCAAAGTGGCTACTATTACCTGACCGTCAAAAATCTAGAAGGTTGTACGACGTTGGATTCGATTTTAGTGACGCTCAAAGAGCCTATTTGTGGTTTGCCGATTATCTTTATTCCTAATGCTTTCTCGCCCGATGGCGACGGCTACAACGACGAGTTAATTGTCAATGGCAATAATATTACTAGTATGACCTTGCAAATTTATAACCGTTGGGGAGAGCGCGTCTTTGAGACGAACGACCAAAATGCGGGCTGGGATGGCCGTTTCAGAGGGGCAGCATTGCCGCCTGATGTTTATGGCTATTACTTGCAATGTGTCTGTGATGACGGCAGTACGTTGCGGACAAAGGGAAACATTACGCTCTTGCGTTAAATCCTATATTGCTTACAAAAATATCAATACTTTTTCTAAGAATGGACTCGCCTGTTTACGAACAGCGACTCCGTTTTATAAACAGGACAACATAACCCCACCAACGACTATGAAGCACTTATTATTCCTCCTCGGCCTGCTCTTGTTAGGACAGGAATTAAAGGCTCAAACAGCTGTCAAAAAAGAACACCTATTGCATTCGGAAATCATAGGTATAGATCGAAAATTCACGGTGTATACTCCTGCTGGTTATTTTCCAGAGAGTGGTAAAAAGTATCAAGTGCTTTATGTTTTTGCAGAAGAACGGGAACTTATAACAGATTTAGTGGTGACTACCAACACTTATTTGGCGAAAGCTAAGAGCAGCGAACCCCTCCTAATCGTGTGTCTGTATGCTACCTACAAGGAATTGATGCCCAAGTGGGACAAGGAACGTATGGCCAAAGAGAACCCTTATTTATTCAACGGTAGAGAGGGAACAGCTAATGCGAATCACCCTGTCGGGGAAAATGAATTAATGAACGAACACTTACAAAAAGAGGTGTTCCCTTTTATTGACGAAAACTATCCTACATTGCCTTACCGCGTAGCTTTTGGTGAGCAAATTGGTGGCTGTTACGTTTTGTATGATTTTTCTAAAGAAGCGCCTCTTTTTCAAAGCCATTTGGTAGTTAATCCTAGTATCAAATTTTATAACGAAGCGCTTTTGCGACAATTAGACCATAAATTAGCACAAAGTGACTACTTGCCAGGTTATCTTCACCTTACCATAGACGAAGCAAACAGCACTAATAAAAAAACGATTCAACAACTAGAAGCTGCCTTAAAACACAGTTATAAAAAAGGATTGGTCTATCAAATGGAGTATCCTACTACAACTGATCCCGCATTAACAACCATTCAAGCTATTGCGCCCGCTTTGTTGGGCTACGAAAAAACAATAGGCCAGCCTACGGCAGCATGGGTGCAATACATAGCTCAACAAAAAGACTTTATCACTAGCTTAAAAAAATATTACCAACAACGCGACAAATGGCTGGGTTATACCCAACTCCCTACCGAAGACGAGTTGTTACAATTAGCTGCCGATAAACCCTATTCACTAACACCTGAAAAGGGCTTAGAAGTCTTGGACTGGGCTTTGAAATTATATCCTCAAAAAGATATTTTCTATATTAGAAAAGCACAGCTCTCTATGGAGTTAGGAAATACAACAGAGGCCATTAAGTACTATGAGCAAGGCTTGGCGCTTTTAGAAACAAAAAAAGGAAGCATGGATAAAATCTCTTACAGAATTTCATACCAACTCTACGAACAATTTATTGCCAAAGCTAAACGCTAACTCTAAGCCTCATAAAAAACCCGCGTTACCCGCTCGCTAATATTAGTCAAAATCTCATAAGGAATCGTATCGAGTGCATTGGCCAAGCGCTCCAAATCGGCCACTGTTTCAAAGACAATCGCTTCGTCGCCTACTTGCACGTGGGGTAGCGCGCTGATGTCTACAAAACACATATCCATACAGACGTTGCCTAGGGTGGGGGCGGTCTGCCCCTGTAACTGTACACTGGCTTTACCATTGCCCAAGCCCCGCAAAAAGCCGTCGGCGTAGCCGATGGACAGCACCGCCACGCGCGTGGGTTGGGTGATTTTTCCTTGGCGGCTGTAGCCAATACTGTCGCCTGCTTGTAGGGTTTTGATTTGCGCTACGGTGGTTTTGAGGCGCAAGACAGGGCGCAGCGGCAGGTGTTTATCCAAGCCATAGAGGCCAATGCCGAGCCGCACCAAGTCAAATTGATACGCCGAATAGTGCGCAATGCCTGCCGAGTTGAGTAAATGCCGCAAGGGGCGATTGGGCAATTCTGCTAACAATTGTTGCGATAAACGCTCAAACAGCTGTATTTGCTCCAAGGTAAAAGCCGTATGCGCCGCGTCATCGGCTGCCGCCAAATGAGAAAAAATCCCTTGAACGCGTAGGGTGGTCGCTTTCGCTAAACGAGCAACTAAGGCGGGCAAATCAGCCGCCAAAAAACCTAGACGGTGCATTCCTGTATCCAGTTCTAGATGAATAGGATAGGCTTCTGCCTGTGGTTGATTATCCAAGAATTCTAAAAAAGCCTCCAAAAGCTCCCAACTGTACAGCGCGGGTTCGAGCTGGTGGCGACAAAGCAAGTCAAATTCGTGCGGTGCGCTGTTCATCACCATAATAGGCAGCTGGATGCCGTGTTGACGCAGGGCTACCCCTTCATCTACATACGCCACCCCTAAGTAGTTAACTCCTTGGTATTCTAGCAATTGCGCTACCTCGTAAGAGCCGCTCCCATAAGCCGAGGCTTTGACCATGACCATGAGTTGCGTACTAGGCTGTAAGTGAACGCGGTAGCTTTGTAGATTGTGTGCCAAGGCTTGTAAATCAATTTCTAAGCGGGTATTGTGTAGGTTTTTTTTGAGCTGGGCAACAACGCGCTCTAAGGCAAATTGCCGCGCGCCTTTGACCAAAATATAAGCCTTTTGAAAGGAAAGCCCTTGTGCAAGATCGGCTAATAAAGCGGTGGTCGTTTTATAAAATTGACAGGCAGGTAACGTCTTAAACAAGGTTTGGTGCCGTGTTAAGTCGGGGCCAATGCCGATGAATTGTTCGATTTGATGTTGTTGCAGTAAATCGGCGACGATTTGATACTCTTGCGCATCGTGTAATTCGGGTAAATCAGAGAGTAGTAAGGTTTTGCGCCAAGTACTATTGGGAGGCATTTTTTGCGCCAAGAAATCTAGCGCAATTTTTAGGCCTTCTACATCATTGTTATAGGTGTCATCAACTAAGTACGAGTTGTTTTTTCCCTGCTTAAATTCTAAGCGCATGGGTACATCATCAAGCTGTTGCAAACGTTGTTCGATTGCTGGCAAAGACAGTCCCCAGTGTAGCAGAAAAGTGATCAAATGTCCACAGTTTTCTACCGCTGCGGCATGGGTAAACTGAAGATCAATGGATTGGGTTTGACGTTGCCAAGTAATGTGGAGGCGCGTATGAGCGGCGAGGGTTTCTTGTTGAATACGGACATCGGCATCTGCGCGGTTCCCCCAAGACCAAAGCGTTAATTGTTTGGGTTTCCAGCGTTGTATTTCTTCGTGAACGACTGCTTGGTCACTGTTGTAAATCAAGGCTTTTGCCTCTTGAAAAAGCTGTAGCTTTTCGCTGATTTTTTGGCGCGTTCCGCTAAACCCGCTGTCGTGTGCCGCTCCAATATTGGTAAAAATACCCCACGTTGGCTGAATAATAGCGGCTAGACGTTGCATTTCTCCTATCTGAGAAATACCCGCCTCAAAAATCGCCAATTCGTGCTTGGGCGCTAAGTTGAGCACGGAAAGCGGGACACCGATTTGTGAGTTGTAGCTTTTAGGACTTTTGAGTACGCGGCAGTCTTGTTCGAGTAGTTGCGACAGCCATTCTTTGACGATGGTTTTGCCATTGCTGCCTGTAATGCCCAATACAGGGGGCTGCTGTGGCATGAACTGCTCTCGGTGGTGTTGGGCAAAGGCCTGCAAAACTGCTAATACATTCGGCGAGAGCCAAAACTGCGCCTCTGTTAAGCCCTCTACTTTCTGCTCTGCTACAAAGTGCCGTACGCCTTTAGCATACAACTCTTCAATAAAGTCCTGTCCATGCACCCGCTGCCCTGGCAAGGCAAAAAACAAACTTCGCGCTGGAAAGACCAAACGGCGGCTATCCACCAAAGCGGTCTTATTTTTCCAAAAAAGTTGATTAAAGTTAGGGAGCGACATAGCAAGAGTCAGTTAGGAGTTGCGGCAAAGGTACAAATTCTTACACAATTTACCGATACGGCTAGTTTTTCCACATCAAACAGTAAAGTAATTGCGGACTTCTTGTCAGAAAAAGCTATTGCTAAATTTATCATGGCTCAAAATCAACCATTTAGTTAATTAAATTTAACCAAATGGTTAAATGATGGAATTTTGGTAACTAATTGCAGACTTTTCCTGTTCTTACAGCATAGTATAGGCGCTTTGGTAGGGCGCTATTACCGTTATTTTACCAAATCAATCAATATAATTTTAATTATGAAATCTACGAACAAATTACTCACAGGTTTTGGACTGGTGACTTCTGTCGCTGCTTTGGTCGCTTTAGTGGTCAAAAAGGAAATGGATTTTGGGCATGAATTGTCTTTAACTAATTCAGAGCTAGAGCAGGATTTATTGTCTTAATCCCATTAGAGGATAGACTAAGCACGAAGCGAGTACAGCGATTAGCGCTGTACTCGTTTTTTATTTTTTAATAAAATAGGTAAAACATAAGGCAAGGAGCAGCACTGCTTTTCAGTAAGGGCGTTGAAGGGGGGGATAGAAGGGCGTGACTTTTTGAAGTTTTAGTAGACACCGTATCTTTATAACTACTTGATTACGTTACCATACAAAAAATCCCCAATTAATAATTTCTTATCAATTGGGGACGTGCTATACTTACTTCTTGTTGCTGCTTATTGCAAACCACTCAAATAAGAGCCTAGTAAATCTCTAAACTGATAGCCTTCGGTAAAGCGATCTTTGCTTAGTTTCTTTTGTTCTACCAAGGCCCACAAGACAAATTCCATCAAAAAATAACGGTCGTTATCGTCTAGGTTGGGTTGGTACTTGTTGACTAACTCCACCAAAGGCGTGATCTCGTCTAGTTGCGCGCGGTACTCCTCTTCTTTCAAGTCGTCTAGCAATTCAAAGTCTAGATTCTCTTGAAAAAATTCCAAGACCTCTTGGTAAGGGCTCACGGCTTTTGGACGTTCTAGTTTGCTGATTTTGGGAAACATGGTTGGAAACAACGTAACGATGGCTTCGCCGATGAGGTTTTGGGCGACTCCTGCCGCACCTTCTTGCTCCCCTTCATAGACCAATTCTACCTTGCCCGTAATAGAGGGAATCACTGCCATAAAATCCCCCATACGCAAGGCCGTCTGGTCATCCCCTGATTTGAGGGCACGACGCTCGGCAGCGCTCAGTAGGTTTTCAAAAGCGGTAATACTCATTCGAGCACTCACGCCACTTTTAGCGTCAATGTACTCGCTATCGCGAGCTTCGAAGCTAATTTGCTCTAGCAAATCGCGGGCGATAGACGGCACATAAATACTAGCGAGTTGGCGCTGGTCGTTGCGCGCTTCTTGCTCCGTAATTGTACGCGCGGTTTTGATGTCTGCGGGATAATGGGTGAGAATTTGCGACCCAATTCTATCTTTGAGCGGGGTAACAATACTCCCACGATTGGTATAATCCTCAGGATTGGCGGTAAAAATAAATTGTACATCCAAGGCCAGACGCAACTTGAATCCGCGAATTTGAATGTCTCCTTCTTGCAAAATATTGAACAAGGCTACCTGAATCCGCGCTTGCAAATCGGGTAATTCATTGATAACAAAAATACAGCGGTTGGCTCTAGGAATCATACCAAAGTGAATCACCCGATCATCGGCATACGACAAGCGTAGGTTAGCGGCTTTGATGGGATCGACATCACCAATCAAGTCGGCTACCGTTACATCAGGCGTGGCCAATTTTTCCGCAAAACGGTCGTCGCGATGTACCCAATCAATGGGGGTGTCGTCGCCGTGCTCCTTCAGTGCATCCAAGGCAAACCTTGAAATGGGCTGCAAAGGATCATCGTTAATTTCCGACCCTTTGACGATGGGCATCCACTCGTCTAAGAGACGAACCATCAAGCGCGCTAAGCGCGTTTTGGCCTGTCCACGCAAGCCCAATAAATTGATGTTGTGGCGGGATAAAATAGCGCGCTCCAGTTCTGGAATAACGGTATTTTCATAGCCCCAGACACCTTTAAAGACGGTTTCGCCATTGCGGATGTGGGTAATTAAATTGTCGCGCAACTCGTCTTTGATGCTGCGGCTTTTATAGCCTGCTGCTTTGAGCTGGCCTAAGGTATGAATGGAGGTATGTTCCATGATTCTATTTAAATGTGATGTGGTCTATTTCTAATTCAAATTCACCCGCGCGTTTTTCATTGCTGATAAAACCCATTCGAATGATGTTTTTTAATTCTTTATTGGATAATTGGTAGCCCAACGGTTCGCCGAGACGATACGCATCTAGCTGGCGCAACTCAAACGTAACCGTTTCCCATTGGCCTTGCGTATTGGGCAAATCGCCTTTGAAAGAAGGCATATAATAAGGACGTTGGTCTTTCATCGTCCACGCCATATCAAAACCTTCGGAGCGGTAACGGATCGTTAGCGTTTGATACTTCGTCAAATCCCAATCCCCGTAAGGGCTGCGAAAAGAGGCAAAGCCACCGTTGTTCTCCAAGGAGACCGTTCCCTTAAAAACGACGGTGTTGTCGGAAGTAAGTCACTTGACTTTGAGAACGTCCACCCATCACGGTATCATTAACCACTTGCCAATTCTGAGTAGTGGAACCAAAGTTAATAACCAAAGAAGTTGTTAGCGCCATAAATAGAAATGCAGTAAGGATGTAAGAAAGGGTAGAAGCCATAAAAGATGGTTTGGAATATAAAAACGCTTACTTATCGAATGCGTTTTTTACGATTTTGTTCGTAATCTTTGAAAATCATTTCGCCCAAGCCCTTTAACCCTGTGTAAAATGCTTTGCCTTGATTCTTTTCGGTGAAGGTTTCTACAAATTGCATGAGGTAGGGATCTTGCGCAATCATAAATGTCGTGATGGGCACATGCAGTTTGCGCGCTTGTGCGGCCATGTTATAGCATTTATTGACAATGTATTGATCGAGTCCAAAACTGTTCTTATAATAAGTCCCATCGCGTTCGCGAATACAGCTCGGTTTCCCATCGGTAATCATAAAAATTTGCTTGTTGGTATTGCGCTTGCGCCGCAACATATCCATTGCCAACTGCAAGCCTGCTACTGTATTGGTATGGTAAGGGCCGACTTTGAGGTAGGGCAAATCCTGAATGCTAATGCGCCAAGCGTCGTTGCCAAAGACCAAGATGTCCAAGGTATCTTTGGGGTAGCGGGTGGTAATTAATTCCGCCAAGGCCATCGCTACCTTTTTGGCAGGCGTAATGCGGTCTTCGCCGTACAAAATCATACTGTGGCTGATGTCGATCATCAATACGGTACTCATCTGCGCTTTGAACGTCGTTTCTTCCACCACCAAATCATCTTCCGTCAGGCTAAAATCGCCGATGCCGTTGTTAATTTGTGCATTGCGCAAGCTTTCCGTCATGGCAATGCGCTCTAGAGAGTCGCCGTATTGGTAATTGCGGTACTCGCCGTTGTGTTCGTCTCCTTGGCCTCGGTGTTTGGTTTTGTGGTTACCTGCGGCACTGCGTTTGAGTTGTCCAAAGATTTGATCCAGCGCCTGTTGGCGAATGGCGCGCTCGGTTTTGGCCGTAATGGACAATTTGCCGCGTCCGCCTTCATCGCCTTCTCCACCGTCGCCGCCCTGCTCTTGTTCAGGGTCGATCTCTTCTTTGACATAGCCTTTCTTTTTGAGGTCGTCTATAAAGTCATCCAAAGAATATTCAGGGGTACTGAGACCATACTCTTTGTCGAGTTCATACATCCAGTCTAAGGCTTCGTCTACATCGCCCGAAGTATGGGTGATTAATTCTTTAAAAATATCAAACAACCGCTCAAAAGGTTCTTGTTTGGGTGCTTCATACGGTTTGAAAAGAAATCCTTTTCTATTTGTCATAGTCTACTGGCTTTTTAGTTGCACCAATACTACAAAAAAATAGAGATTATGTTGTTGGGGAGTTGCTAAGGGGGTGTTAAAAAAGGTGAGGTTTCCCGAAGTGCGTTCGGGACCTGCTTACTGTCGCGCACTCTGGCAGGTGTTTTAAAGATACTTGTTGAGTTCTTTTACTAAGGTGAATACAGTGGTGGAGGATTCGGCTTGCGCGGGGGAGTTGTTGTTGTTTTGGTGGAAGGCTAGGATTCTTTTGGCGCGCTGAATGGCCAATTCTTGACGGGATCTGTTTTTGATGTCGGTGGGATCGTTGGCTAGGAGTAGGTCGAAGAGCAGATTGTCAATAACTTTTGTGTGCTTATGGTCGTATTGAACGCCGAAAGGCACGAGGAGGTTGTTGAGTTCTTTGCAACAATGCGCGCGATTCATGCCGCCTCCTTGGTGGTCGTTAAAGTGCAAAAGGAGCCAATATTCGAAAGCTTGGTTAGAGTAGGCTACTTGGAAGTTGTATTCTTTTGCTAGGTCGATTGCTCCCTCGAATTGATCGTCTGCAAAATCATCCTTATCAAAAACGCACTAGACTTGGTCGTAGGGAGTGTTATCTTTTTTCGCTTCTTCTTGTAACTGCCAAGCCTGTGTAACTAAGGAAATAGTATTGCGGCCATCACCTGTTGTTTTAACAGTCGCACTCGTAACCTCGAATTGGTCAAAGTAGCTGGGTTCTGTATTTTTGCCTTCGCATACAATGAGAATGGTAGGCAAGAGTATGTTTTCCTTCTCTTCCTCGCGTGATAGGGTACTGGCTCTTTTTCGTTGACGGCGCTCCTCCTTTCTAGCTTTTCTTTTTGCAGCTTGCTCCTGCTTTTTATTCTTCATTTTCATGACCACAATCTTCTTATAGTTATTTTTTAATGTTGCTTTCCCAAAACGTTACTCCTCCATCGTGGAAAGCAAGTGATCAATGGTTTGAATATAAGGAATGGCTCCGTAACGGCCCTCTAGGTATTTTTTTTCATAATTTTCCTTGGCGGTAGAAGTGGACTTGAAGGAGTTTAAGGAATACAACGTACTGGCACCGTAGCGGTCTTTTTTGACAAACCAAATTTGGTCTCGTCGGTAGGTTTCTTCGTTTAACAGGTTGGTATTGTGAGTGGTGATAATTAGTTGCGCATTCTTAGTGTTGATTTTTGGGTTATGGAATAACTCTATGATGCTGCTTACTAGTTTAGTGTGCAAGCGCGCGTCTAATTCGTCTATTATTAGTACTGCTCCTCTGTTCAGTGCAGTAATCAAAGTAGCTATTAATTGAAAATATTTTTGCGTTCCTTTAGATTCATCTTCTTCCATATCAAATACTGCAAAACCTTTCAATGGGGTATTGTTTTCATCGTATTTTCTATGAAGGGTTTTGACATCATAAGCTGAAGCAAATTCAGGTGTATCAACCTCGTCTGCCAATTTTTTGTGCCAATCTGCTACTGATTTTGTCTTGCTGGTCTCTATCAAAAAATCACTAATTCCTAAATCTGCTCGTTGTAAGAAGTTTAATACCTTTTCTTTATAACCCTTTTGTACTTTAGAACTAACGGAAGTAAATAGGCCGTACATCTCGGAGTCTAAACCGGACATCGCGAGGAAAAAATCTAACCAACTATTAATTTTTTTAGCTGTTGGGTCATTAAATTGTGCCGCCACTGAAAGTAGAAGGGCATTAGGTCTTACCATATCTTGATCCGTCAACATTTTTCCAATTTTGAACTTAGATGTATTTAGTTCATAACCATCTTTATCTCTGTAAAAATGTTCCACTTCTCGCTCATCTTTAATGTAAAGCCATTCTGCAATCACATTTGTTTGATCTACTTCAAACCCATAACGGTATTGTATAGCTTGATGAATGAAAATTATCTCAAACTCCGACGGCTCACTTTCCGTAACGGTGCTCAATTGGAAGGGTTTAATAGAAATTCTCTGGTTAGCAAGTGATTCTCTGGAAGATTCGTTAATGAAGGCTTTAAAGAACATCATTGCTTCCACCAACGCGCTTTTTCCACTAGCATTAGCTCCATACAACACCGCGCCATTTAGTAATTTATGTCCTTTAGTAGTAGTCGTATGGGTATCATCCTGCTTTTTATACTTTGAAGAAGCGACCATAGAGAAGGTTTGCTTTTCTTTAAATACTTTGTAATTCTTAACAGAGAATTGAACTAACATAGTAGAGAGAGTTAAAAAAGTTAAAAGCACTTTTGTGTATTTACGCTTATAAAAACATGATAGCTACCCTAAAGTTACTTTTTAATTGCACTATTTTACGCGAAATGAACTATTTTATTCGATCAATACAAAAAAAGAGCCCACCCCTCGGCAATCCCTTTTATTCCTAATTAATGTAACGTATACTTTTAACGCGGCCGACGCCCTGTAGCAGGGAAGGGATTGCTGAATTTTTCGTCGCGGCCAATGGCTTCGTCAGTCAGGGTGTTTAAGTAAGCGATGACCGCAGTGATTTCGGTGGCGCTGAGGCCAAAGTTGTGTTCGGGTTGTTCGAGCAAGGCTTGTAAACTGTTGGCAGAGCCGTCGTGCAAATACGGCGCACGCTGAGCAATGTTGCGCAAGTTGCCCACTTTGAATTGGTTGCGGTCAGGCGTAGGGGTAGAATAAATAAAGTAGTTGTAATGTTTTAACCCAACATTTATTATGAATAAGTAATTGATATACAGGAGAGTGAAGTTTAAAAATAGACTTTAATTTACAACAATAGGCTTAAAGTGTTCTTTGAGTAGTTGGATCAAGGTTGTATTTTTGAACTATCGAAGGAATAACCATTAACCAAACAACCACCAAAATGACAAGATTTATGAAATATACGTCCCTGTTATCTAGTATTATATTTTTATGGGTCGCTTCTTTTCTTTCTACCACACAGGCACAAATCACGCTTGTCCCTGATACGCTCTTTGAAGCAGAGTTAATTCAGAGGGGCTACGATACAGATATGACCATTAATGGGCAAGTGAGCACCAGTCAGTTGGCGCTTGTGGTCAACTTGTTTATTAATAGCAGAGGCATTGCCGATATGACGGGAATAGAGGACTGTATCAACATGGTTCATTTAGATGTGGCTAATAACAATTTGACGAGTTTAGATTTATCTAATTTAACCAATTTGGAGACGGTTACAGCAGCTGATAATCAATTGACTAGTATATCTGTAGCGAATTGCAGCAGCCTAAAACACTTGTATTGTGGGGGTAATCAACTCTCTGTATTAAATGTCTCCAACTTAACTTCCTTGGAGAGTATTTCTGTTAGCCATAACCAGTTGACCAGTCTACTAGTAACAGGCTGCACTAGTTTGCGCGGTATAGTTTGTGGATATAATCCAACGCTTACTACCCTAGATATTAGTACCAACCCCAATCTAAATACGCTTGCTGCTCGGTGGACGAACGTACAACAGTGGGATTTTACCAACAATCCTAATATTTCTACCTTGAGTTTAGAGGGTATTGGACTGACTAGTGTAGATTTGAGTCCCTTAGTTAATGTCAACAGCATAACTATTTATGATAATAACTTAACGGTCCTAGATGTATCGACTTGTGTACGGTTGAGCCGCCTCAATGTAAGGAATAACCAGTTGTCGAGTTTGGATTTATCCAACAACCCTTCCATGTACTATCTATCGGCAGACAATAATAGCTTAGTCCATTTAGACCTTGTGAATAACAATGTCCTGCGAGATATTTACGTTGACAGCAATCGACTGACGACATTAGATTTATCGAATAAGCCTGGTTTGAGAGTCGTGAGAGCGCATCAAAATCTCTTGACTTATGTCAACGCTAAAAACCCTGTTCTATATGATAACAGTATCGTTACGCTTGTTTCTCTTCAGAATAACCTACCTAACCTGACCATCTGTGTCATCGACTCTGCTTATGTGCGCAACAATCCTAGTATTTGGACGGCGGATAGTACGGTATTATTAACAGAAATTTGTACCAATACTACTTTGCTTGGACATGTGCGCGCGGACGATAACAGCAACTGTATTGCAGAAACAAATGAGTGGGGGTTATCTAGACACAGCCTCACGATCAACAACGGCATTGATACGACGTACACGTATTCTAATACCAATGGGTTTTATACAGGGGAACTTTTGCCTGATGTTTATCAAATAGACATCAAAGCGGCCATGCCTTACCGCTTGCCCTGTCTCGCCAACCAGTCGGTCACGATTGATTCTTTGAACGACTTAGACACTATTAATTGGTCGGTTTACACCACTGCTTATTGTCCTTACATGCAGGTGAGCATGAGCGCGCCCTTCTTGCGGGCGACAGGCGGCGGTAGTGATTATGTCGTCAACTATTGTAATTTAGGGACAGAAGATGCTTATGGCGCGTATGTAGAAGTGACGATTGATAGTGCTTTGCGGGTAACACAAACCAGCCTACCCATTCTAAGCCAAAACGGCAATGTTTATACGTTTGATTTGGATACGGTAAGAATGAATGGCTGCCATTCTTTTACTATTGGGGTTATTGCAGATAGTACAGCTACTTCGCATCAAGTATTTTGTAGTGAAGCGCACATCTACCCTGATAGTTTGTGTGTGAATACTTGGAATGGGCCGATTATTCAAGCCAATGGAACCTGCCAAAATGATACGGTGGTCTTCGAGCTGAGCAATGTAGGTAGCAATATGAACGTCGCCCAAACCTACACTATTTTTGAAGATCATGTGATGTTATTTACGGCACCCTTTACGTTAGGGGCTAGCGGCACTATTACGATTAGACAGCCCGCCAACCCAGGAAAAACCTACCGCATTGAGGCGCTTCAAGCCAATGGAATTCCTGCTTATGTAGCGTCTCCGATTGCACACAATACGATTTTTAATTGTGTTACCAGTCCTGTTGGCGCTTGGAATAATAGCATTACGAATCAGTTTTATAATGGCAATACGACTCCTTGGATACACCAAGACTGCCAAGGGATTATTGGGGCGTACGACCCCAATGATAAAGCTGCTCAACCTGTTGGCTATGGTAGCGATCATTACATCAACAGAGGAATTCCCTTGACCTACAAGGTGCGCTTTCAAAATACAGGCAACGACACCGCTTTTAATATTGTAATCGTGGATACCCTTTCGGCTGCCTTGGACATTACTACTTTACAAGTGACAGGCGGGAGCCATCTGTACACGTGGACTATTTCTCCGCAAGGAGTATTACAACTAGTCTTCGCCGATGTGAAGTTGGTAGATAGTTTGACCAATGAACCTTTATCCCACGGCTTTTTTACTTATGAAATTCAACAAAAAGCCAACTTGCCTATTGGAACTAGAATTGAAAATACCGCCGCGATTTACTTTGATTACAATCCCCCAATTTTTACCAATACCACTTTCCATACCATTGGGGAGAATTTCTTTACGCTTTTGAGTGTGGACGATGTTTGGCTCCCAAAAACCGAAATCAAAGCTTATCCCAATCCTTTTAGCAGGCAAACGACCATTGAAGTAGTCGGGCAGGATTTTGAGGAGTTGACCTTGGAAGTGGTGGATGTAGCGGGGCGTGTTGTGGAGCACGTTAGGACAGAACAGACCAATCAAGTTGTTCTATTCCGAAAAAACTTGCTGCCAGGTATTTACTTTTATCGCTTGGTAGGCGACGGACAAGCCATTGGCGCAGGCAAATTACACATACGCTAAACTGCCTAAAAAAAGTTCGCCTCCAACAAACGTTGGAGGCGATTTTTTAATTAAACACCCTTAGCAATGGATTAACGCATTTCTAGCCAAACAGCCGCAGGGATTTTTTCGAGTTCGGGATCTAGCGGATAGGTGCCAATGGGCGGATGGTCTTCGAGTAGCACTTTTACCAGCATAATCAGTTCCCCAAATAAAAATTCTACAATCTCATCAGGAACACCACTTCCTGTAAAATTAACAGGATAGCCCTAAGAGTAAGTTGGGTAGTTTTCTGGCTTCCTACACCCCTTGTTTGGTGACTTCTATGGCACCAATGACGTGCGTTATAGGGGAGGCAAAATGCTCGTGTAAGATTTTAATCGTGTAGCCGCCAGCATCAACAGAGCCGATGTTCTGAGTCAAACAACCAAGAAAATGTTGAAGCGGTGTGGGGATAAGAGCAGACTGTATTCGCCTACAGAATAGACAGCGTCCATTTAGAGGAAGTCTAAAAGTATAGACAAGGAAAGGCAAAAAAGATTAGAGGGAAACGCCTATAACTGCTCCAGCAGCCAAGCGCGTTCGGTCAGTGGCTCGGTCTGTTCAATTTTTTGGCGCAGTTGCTCTACCGCTGTTTTATTATTGGGCAGATAAGCGAGGCGTTTTGTGAGGGCAATGAGGTTTTGGTAGTTCTTTTTGTGATAACTGAGCATTTTTTTGCGCGATAGGAAAACTCGAAAACTATCCAGCAACGCTTCTAACGCTTCCCAAGAACCTTCTTGGTAGTAAATTTTTAGCAGTAAGACTTTGGCTCCGATATTCAACAACACATCGTCGTATTCAGCGGTGGCCAATAATTGCATGGTGGTAGAAAAATCCCCCTTAGCAAAGGCCAATTTTGCGCGGTTGTATTGTTGATAATTGGCTTGATGGGTTGGGGGCAAATGTTGACTGTGTGTTTCTAGAAATTGCTCTACCCAATCAAATTCTTTCAAATTCAAGCCCAAAGCCACCATGTTGCTGTAAGCAAACAAACTCAAACGGCCTTCCTCTTGCAGCAACCCGCGCTTCAAGCCTAGTCGATACCATTCAAACCCCTTTCGAATGTAGTCCTGCCGCCCCATATTGAGCTGTTTAATACAGTAATTGATTCCCAGTAATAACAACTCGCGCTTCTCCTGTTCCGCCAAGCGGTCGTCCAGTACTTGCCAATAGGCTTGCAGCGCTAAAAAACTTGCTTCCTTTTCCAACAAGGTATAATAGCCGTGATAATACAACATCAATACCTGCTCCTCTTGATAGTGTGCCCAGTTCTCCTCAATCGTCGTCAAGACCATTGGCAATAAGCGTCAAATCATACGTTGTTTTGTGCAAATTTTGATGCGAGCGGGCAATGCAAGCGTAGCGCAAGGTGGTTTGAAAAAAGAAAAGCGTTGCGTGGTTCAAAATGCTTTTGATATTGGTCGAACGTGCGCGGTTTTGGGTGCCTTCTAGACCAAATTTTAGTTGCTCCAATTGGTACTGCTGGTAGTGGTAATCGGCATTGGCAGGGCGCTTGTTGAGCGTTTGTTGAGCTTTTTGGAGGGGTTTCTTTGCCAAGTTCGCCTATTTGACGCTCCAATAAAAACGCTGCTTTATCGCGCTGTCGCTCCACAGGCTGCTGCTGCCCTTGCCAATAGCCCACAAATTCTAGCAGCACCTCTAAGCCCAGCGCCATGATATACCGCCAATGCCCATCGTCGTACGGCTTATGGGGATAGACGACCGCCCAAGCTTTGGGCTTCGCCAAGCTCGCCTTTGTCCAGTGTTTGCAACCATTGATAAAAGCAAACAGCTGTTGTACGCCTTGGTGTTCGTTGTGCAAAGGGGAATGCAGCCATTTTTTGAATTGGCGGCGTTCGGACTTGGTGAGTTGTTGATAGAGGAGGAGGAGTTTGCTGTGGTACATGCTGGGGCAAGCTAGGCGTCTTCAGGGAGTTGGATAGCGTCTATTTCGGCGGCGGTGATGGAGAGTTGTCTGATGGTGTCCAACTGGTCAGAAGTAGGATTTGCTAAGGGGGCACCAGAGGTTGTCAGCGCCTCATTGACGTAAACAATTATCTTCGCTATTGTTAGTTTTTCTTGCGGAGAGATAGGCGGATAGAGTAGGATAGAAGCATTATCCGTTTGGTGTTTATCGTTTTTGTACTTTTGATAGATCGCTCTATAAGTGAATAACCTATTGAACCGTCGTCTCCCAAAACCTTTAATGTCGCGAGCTATAGCCGTAAACAAATAAGCCGTAAGTAGCTCTTCAAATTTCAACTTTTGAGTGAATATTTTATTATACAAGCCCTCTTCCTTTTCTTCGGAAGTCAAAAAATAAATGTCCTTATTAGTCTTATTTAAAATAATGTTTCTGTCTGCAATACTTCGATTTTCATCTTGATAAAAAGCTAGATAAGGGGCGACAAAATCTGTATTAGGCACGACCGTTATTCCCTCGGGCACGTCCCTAAACTCCCCATCGCGTTTCTCATACCAATAAGGAGTGTTATAAGATTCCTCCTGCAACCGCAATTGTACGGGATCATTCGCATGAAAAGACCGCGCGCTAACGGGGTTTTGAGCATTGGTATAACGGGTGACATTTAAATCAAAATCCTTACCACCTGAACGCAGTAGACGAAGCGTAATGAGGGTGTCCTCATCCATGATAGAACGCTCGACAGTTGACGCTTCCTCATAAGCACGGTAAATGGAGTAAACAGTTTGTGCGCCATTTATAATTTGAAAACCTGTAACCTCTATGAATTTAGCCTGTCTACCTAAAGGAGGGAGATTTTTAGCAATACCTGTTAAACCGTTGTTGTAATACCAAAAGTAAGCAGGATTTTGCTGAGCAGTTTGTTGTATTTGTTCGTTATACCTTGATTGCAACAAAGGATTGCGGACGTTCTTTTGGAACAATAGAAATTGGAAACGGGCAAACAGTTGGTGGATTGCTTTAGGGCGCAACAAGACAATATAAGCTTTAAACGGCTTATCAATGGTAATGAAATTACCTACTTCTTGGGCTAGTTCTAACTCTACAGTCAACTGTCCGGGATCTTCTTGTTTTTCTATAGGATTAATCGGAGTAATCCCTTTATAATAACGATCAATATAGTCTGATTTAATAGTGTCTATATCGATTACTCGAAATTTTATATTCTCATCTTGTTTTTCGAAAGCTTTAATATGTTCATCCGCACCTCCATCATAGGACGCTAAACTTAGAAAAATGAAGTTCAGTTCCCCATTTTTATCCATGTGCGTTTTTAGCGCTTTCAACTTAGGAAGTAACTCTTTATTGGGGTTCAATTGTTCAAAATCGAACTCTAAGAGTGTATTAAAATCCGCTATAGCCGTCTTAATTTCTTTGCTAGAAACCTTTTTCTTTGCGTTTTTTGCGTTGTTCCACTTGGATTGAATGACATAAAAACGTTTGTTACCATCTCTATCCACATTTGTGAGTACCACGTCACAAGAATAATCATTACTACCATCAGTTACGAATTGCTGGTAGTTTACACTAAAACGTTTGCCATAAAATCCTAAGAACCAAACTAACAGGGCGTAAGACTTTTGCAAATCAGGGCGAGTTGCTTGGCGTTGCATGGCTGTACTATCTTTCAAGTCCTCCACCAAAGCCTCCAATTCCCCATCCAACAACTGGTAAAATTCTTCTGTACGCATAATCAATCAAATTTTACTAAAGCTAACAAATTACCTGCTACAAGAAAAAAAATACCCTATTTATTCCAACAGCACCCAATTGGCCTCTCCCAAGGTCGAACGGTTCTCTAAGTCCAAGCCCTCGTACACCACTTTCGACAAAAACAACCCCTGCGGATGAGCAGGGAAAATCTTATCGGGGCGTTGGCCTGTTTGGAAAGCCTGCTCCATTTGCTCGACCGAGTACTTGCCCATGCCGATTTCTAGGAGCTTGCGTACTAAAATGCGAATTTGACCGCGTAAAAAGCGGTTGGCGGTGAGGTGTAAGCGGAGGCGTTGGCCGTTATCGGCTTCATAGAGCGCGGCGCGCTCCACGTAGCAGAGCGTAGTGTTGTGCAGCTCGGGCTGGCGGCAAAAGGCCGCGTAATCTTGGTAGCGAGAGAAGAGGGCAACAGCAGCTCGCATGGCCGCGAGGTCTAATTCTTCGGGCACATAAAGCGCGCTCTGTTCGCGTAAAAAGGGATCTTTGACGCGGTGAATGTAATAATCGTAACTGCGTGCCTTAGCACCATAGCGTGCGTGCAGCTTGTCCGAAACAGGCAGAATATCGTAGACCGCGATGTCATTAGGCAGCGTCTTGTTCAAGACAAATAACAAGTCAGGGCGCAAGGGGGCTGCAACATCAATGTGAAAAAAATATTGGCTGGCATGGACACCTGCATCCGTACGCCCACAGCCCAAAATAATAACTTTGGGCAGGCGTAAAATCTTAGCTAAGCTATCTTCGATGACTTGCTGTACTGAGCGAAGGGCGGTTTGGCGCTGCCAACCGTGGTAGTGCGTGCCGCTGTACGCGGCATGAAAAAAGTAACGTTTCAATCTATAAAGGCTTAGGAAGTGGACTCCTCAACAGGATCAATAGGAACTTGTACCAGCTTGTGCTCTTCTTCCCATTGTAAAAATTCTTCCATTTCTCCTTCTACGTTCTTATACAACCAACTCAATAACGCAATATCATCGAGCATTCCCCCTACAATAAAATCGGGAATTAAGTCCAGCGGAGACAGGACATACAAGATAGCCGCAATGCTCAACGCAATGTTGGCCGCTGAAATACCTCGGTATTCACCTGCGGTATAAGCTTTCACCAATCGGACTAAGCGCTCAAAATTAGTCTTGACATCGGTGGTGAATTCCTTTAGGGAATCGTAGCGCTTGATGTGCGTAGTCGCGCGTTTCAACAATCTAAAAATTGTCAACGGGCGGCGCATCAAAGCATAAGCGCGCTTGATAAAAATACGGTAGAATAAGCTTTTAGAAGCGTCGTCGTCCTTAGCTAGTAGACTTCCCGCAGCGGTTGTAGGATTGTTGATTTTGTCCTTGAACAGACGTATTTTCTTTGACATGGTATAAGTTGGTATTAATAATAGTGTGTTAATGATTAACCATAGAGCGACCTACTCCTTTTCGCGTTCCTGCATCCAACTCAACAGCTCTTTGAAACTGTTTTCTAGTTGTTGTAATTCTTCCTCAGGCAATTGACCACCTTGTTGCGCTGCTAGGCGAAACACATCAATCGCCTCCATATCATCCAAGCTTTGCAGTTGTTGATAGGTCTCCGTGTCCATAGAACGCGTGGCTGTACTCCAAAGTTTCACTTGCATGATTTCAGCGGGCTTATCGGCAATAATTTCTTCTAACTCTTCTTGCAAATTCGGCAATTGCACTTCCGTTTGTATCTCCAAGCGCAACCAAGTCGTCAACTCAGCAGCAGGAGAGAGCTGGGCCAATTTTTCTTTAATTTCATTGACTGTGCCTTGAAAAGTGCGGAGTTTGCGCGTCAAAGGAACTAAAATGTTGTTGCTTTCGACTATTTTTTTGCCTTCAAAACTTATAATACGAACGCATTGGCGGTAGTTTAGTTCACTAAAATCCAAGGGAATCAACGAACCCGCATACCAAATAGGGCGCGGTTTATCAAGCTGCTGTGGGCGGTGCAAGTGGCCTAAGGCCACATAATCAAAAACTTCGGAGAAACTATCCGTGCGGATGACATCCGAATGACCAATGTGAATAATATCGGGACGCTCGCCGCGTTCTCCACCTGCCGCATACAAATGGCCTGTTACCAAAAGGGGAATATTTTGCTCGGAATAGGGCTGTATAGCAGCGGCTATTTCCTGATAATGTTGATGAATCCCCGCTTTCAACCGTTCAATGCCTCGGTCAAAATCTTCGCCTGCAACGCTTTTGCGCACATCGCGATCCCGCAAATAAGGCACTGCTGCTACGACCGCTAACAATTCTGCCGTTTGCGGATCTTTGATCTCTAATAATTGCTCTGTTCGCTCTTCAGGAATGCTCCCCACCACATACACGGAGAGGCTTTCTAATAGGTATTTGGAGGCATCTAGCATATTGGCCGAATCGTGGTTGCCTGCCACTACTACCACCGCTTTGCAGGGGGTTTCGGTTAGTTGGCGCAAAAAATCATAGTACAACTTTCGGGCATAGTTAGGCGGGTTGTCCGTATCAAAAATATCGCCTGCAACAATCAGCAAATCAATCTTTTCTTCTACAATCAATTCCAACAACCAATCCAATGCGGCTTGATGTTCCCGCTGGCGGGTATGGTGAAAGAACTTTTGGCCCAAATGCCAATCCGCCGTGTGTAGTACTTTTATCATGATATAATTAATAACCCTAACCAACTAAACGGGTAATTGATAGATTTCTTGATATTTTTCTTGAATGTATTCTAAGAAATAACTCAAATTTAAGCCTTCTCCAGTAGCCTGTTGGCACAACTCCTCAGAGGTATAGCGTTGCCCGTGTTGGTGAATATGGTCGCGCAACCAGCCCAAAAGTGGCTGACAGTTGCCGCGTTCTATTTGTTGTTCTAACAACGGAACGTCTTTTTGGGCTTGTGCATAAAACTGAGCGGCGTAAAAACTGCCGAGGGAATAGGTTGGGAAATAGCCAAACAAGCCTTCTGCCCAGTGGATGTCTTGCAAAATACCCCGCTTAGCATCAGGCACTTCTACCCCCAAATAAAGCTTGTATTTTTGATTCCAAATTTCTTCTAAATCGGCTACTTTGTAACGATCCTCTATCAAGCCCTTTTCAATCTCATACCGCACCAACACGTGTAAATGATAGTGCAATTCATCGGCTGTGGTACGAATAAAATTAGGAGCCAATTGGTTAATTGCGGGGTAAAAATCCTCTACTTCAATGTCTTTTAGCTGAGCTGGAAAGTAGGCTTTTAGGCGTGGGAAATTAATTTTCCAATAGGCTTTGCTCAAGCCCACATGATTTTCCCAAAGGCGCGATTGCGATTCGTGAATGCCCAAAGAGGTTGCCATGCCCAAAGGTAGGCCGTATTGCTCTTGGGGTAAGCCCATTTCATAAAGTGCGTGCCCTCCTTCGTGGATACAACTGCCGATCATATCCATTGGATTATTTTCGTCAATGCGCGTGGTGACTCGTACATCGTTGGGAGAGAGGGCGATGGTAAACGGATGCTCCGAGCGGTCTTGGCGACCTGCCTCAAAGTCAAAGCCCATTTGTCCTAGCAAATCTAATCCCATTTGCCACTGCTTATCTTCCTCGTAAGGTTGGCGTAGAAAATCGGTTGTGCTAGAGTTGCCAAACGCGTTAAATTGACGCGTAAAAGGCACTAATTGTTCGCGGACATCGGTGAACAATTGGTCCAACTGCTTGACCGTTGCCCCCCGTTCGTATTCATCCAGCAACGCATCGTAAGGGTGGTCGTTATAGCCTAA
The DNA here is from genome assembly GCA_963837355.1 of uncultured Saprospiraceae bacterium. Taxonomy (GTDB): domain Bacteria; phylum Bacteroidota; class Bacteroidia; order Chitinophagales; family Saprospiraceae; genus Aureispira. The sequence continues at coordinate 1,608,897 of CAWIMY010000007.1, forward strand.
ATAGTCTACTTTCTGACGCAGCAATTCTATAATAACATTCAAGGCATCCTTGTACAACTCAAAATCATTGGCTTGGCGCGCTGCTATCCAAGCTTGGTAAGCATTGGTTTTAGCACTAGCAAAGCTCTGCACAAAACTAGTTGGTAGCTTAACCAGCTTATTGTACTGCTCCAAACTTAGGCGAACGTTGTCTACCTGTTTTTCTTGTAATTTTCCTTGATTGGTGTGTAACTTTACTAATAAAGCACCAAATGTAGGATCGGTAATGGTGTCGTGTGCCAAGGCCGATAAGGTCGCTATTTGCTGTCCTCGTAATGCGGCTCCTTTGGGCGCTGCGTTGACTTCGTTGTCCCAATGTAACAGCGCCAAGGCGCTATTGATGTCTTGCGCTTTACGCAAATGATGCACGTACTCTTGGTAAGCTTCTTCTACAGCCGTCATACTCATGTTAGAATTGGAAAATGCTAAAAGTTGGATGGAAAATGGTTAAGAGGGGAGATTTTAAAAGGAGTTATTTCATTGCCGAGTTCCATGCACCAGCAGACAACCCCAACCTAAAATAAAAAAGGTACCACCGATAGGAGTGAGGGGCCTATTATTTTTGTCCAAGCCGCCAGCCCCAACAAGTCCTTGCAGGCAAGCAAATAAATTGAACCAGAGAACAATAAGATGCCGATGGCAAAAAGCCACCCTGCTCGATGGAGCCAGACACCTGCGTTTTTACCTTCGCTAAGCGCCAAACAGGCCAAAATACCCAACAAATGGTAAAAGTGATAATGAACGCCCGTTTGATAGGTCGACAATTGATCGGTCGTCAAGCGGGTTTCTAAAGCATGCGCGCCAAAAGCGCCTAGAATGACCGCCAGCATACCGAGCAAACCCGCTATAATTAATAATGATTTTTTCATGAAAAGAAATAGAGCTTAAGCAGGGAAGGGGCTTCCCAAGAATCATTGTAATGGAATTTTTATAGAAAATACCTAGTCTTCTAAAATGCCTAGGCCCTCTCGTATAACAACAGGCTCTCCAGCAGTACAATCTATTACCGTTGAGTGCTGATTGCCTCCAAAACCACCATCAATAATCAAATCAACCTGATTTTTGTAGCGCTCGTAAATCTCTTCAGGATCTGTTGGATACGGTGTAATCTCATCAGGTAATGAAATAGAAGTAGACATAATTGGAGCCTCTAATTGCTCTAGCAAATGGGCCACAATTGGGCTATTGGGTACCCGAATACCAACTTGTTTACGGTTGTTTTTAAGCAGTTTGGGAACTTGTGAACTGGCATTGAGAATAAAGGTAAAGGGACCAGGCAGGTTCTTACGCATGATTTTATACACGCTGTTGCTAAAAGGTTTGGTATAAAAGGAAATATTACTCAAATCAGCGCAAATGAAAGAAAAAGTAGCCTTAGCAGGCTTAATGCCTTTGATGCGACAAATGCGCTCTACCGCTTTACTACTAGTAATGTCACAGCCCAATCCATAAACGGTATCGGTCGGATAAATAACCACCCCCCCTTGGCGAATAATGTTTATCGCTTCTTTAATTTTGCGCCTTTCGGGGTTGTCGGGATGTATTTGCAGTAACGTGGCACTCATAATAATAGGGTGAAAAGTAAGAAAGAAAATTATTTTTTATAAAATCAGGCAAGAACTCAATCAAGTGTTATCTGCCCTTGAAAAACCTGTTGGGCAGCGCCACAAAGCCAGATGTTTTCAAAGTGCTCTTCGCGTTGCTCAAACCGCACACTCAACTTGCCGCCTTTGGTTTGTATACTAACGGAATTATTGCCAGTTTGTTCGCCGTGAGAAAGGTGGTAGGCCAAGGCCGCTGCTGTAACGCCTGTTCCACAAGAAAGGGTCTCTGCTTCGACACCGCGCTCATAAGTCGCTACAAAAAGTTGGTTGGGGCCTTTTATTTCTATAAAATTAACATTGGTACCTTCGGCGCGATAAGGGGGGCTATAGCGAACCATACGGCCTTGCTCGTAAACATTTACTTGTTCCAAGTTAGAAACAAAGGCCAAATAATGGGGAGATCCCGTATCCAAAAAGCAATCGGGCTCTCCATAAGTACGGCCGTCAACATCGCTCATTTTGAGCTCTACATAATCGCCTTGGGGCAAAACCGCTTCGTGTGGCCCATCCACGGCTAAAAAATACGCTCGCTGATGAGGTAGCAGCCCCAAGAAGTTAGCAAAAGCGACCAAACAACGCGCTCCGTTGCCGCACATCGTACTGCGTTGGCCATCGGCATTAAAATAAATCATTTCAAAGTCGAACCCCTCTTTTTCTTGCAGGAGCATCAACCCATCTGCACCTACCCCAAAACGGCGATCACAGAGTAAGGCCACTTCTTTAGAAGATAGGGAATGATAGCGGTTATCACGGTTGTCCAACAACACAAAATCGTTGCCAGTGCCTTGATATTTATAAAAGGAAATTTCCATAACAGTTGGTTGTAAATCTAATTCTATGCTATTCAAAAGTAAGAAAAAAACATAGGAATAGCAACGCAAGAGCGGCGATTATCTACTAGCGGGCACCAGCAAACCACCTCTTGGGGAGGGGAAAATCTAAAAAATGAACCAATGGTATAATAAGTGGAAGGTATTTTTTTTGATAACGCCAAGAAATACGCCGACAAAAACTTGTTAATTGTTATTTATTGATAACGGTTACCTCTTTGAGAATGTAAGGTAACTTTAAGAAGTCTTTGTCATTCAATTCTAACCGACCGCGTACCGTGATTTTTTTCTCGGTATAATTGATGGGATTTTTTGGAAACGCCTCCATGACAGACTCAATACCTGCGCCGCCACAAAAGAAACAAGAGGCTAGAGGAAAGGCAGAAAACATAAATTGTTCGCCATTATCTTCTGCATTGCCCATCGCATCAGCAGCAATGTTGTGTGGAATAATGAAGCCCTCCACTTCTATAATTTTTCCTTCATAATTGCGAATGGTTTCTGTGAATTTAGGCTGAAAAATAACGTCGTCTACGTTCTCGTTGAAGGATATTTTGAACTTTAATTTTAGCAAATCTGCCCAAACACCTGTGGGGGGCACTTCTTCCTCGACTATAAATTTTCCCTCATCAGGAGAAGTAAACGCGTCTCCAAAGTCGTTATCACTATACCCTGCGGCATAAACTGTTTCTGCTTTTTCCGCTCCTCGGTTGGCTGCATTCGCAACATTGGCCGATAAATTATCGGAGGTGCTGCCTAAAATACTTGTTATCCAGTGAGATTGAAAACAAGTGATTAGACTTGCTATAACTGCTATTAAACCTATTACTTTCAACATAGTTTGTTGCTTTATACTATTAGTTTATGAAGTTTTGGGATAACCTCAACCGAAAATTAAGCCATTGTTTGACAATTGTGGGAAACAAACAACATAACAAGAGAGATAAGGGGCTAAAAAGGAAAGGACTATATGCGCTGTTGGCAAAATCAACATTCCGTTAACCTCAAATATACACCTTCCGTTCTATAATGCTAATAGATTTACTTTTTTTTAACCTTCCCGCTACCTAATCCACGCTTTCTTGATTGATTTTATGACCATTTAGGAAACTCTTAACGTCCATACGCTTGCGCTTGGTCAGTTGGACATCAACAAGATGAACATAGCCATCTTGCGTGGCGACCTTGAAATAGCGTTTTCCATCACTATGGATGCTTCCGACGGCGTGTTGGTGTACTTCTTGCTCTTTTTCAGAACGAAAAACTTTTAATTTTTCGTCTCCCAACAAAGTCCAAGCGGTAGGGCTAGGGCTCATTCCTCGAATGAAATTGTGGACTTGTTCTGTGGTTTGATCAAAATCAATCTTGCAATCTTCGTGGAAGATTTTGGGTGCATGGGTCACTTTATCGGTCTCTTGCGGCGCGCATTTAAAATTCCCTGTTTCGATGGTTTGCACGCTTTTAAGTGCCAAGCGGGCACCTAATTTCATGAGACGGTCATAGACTTCGCCCGTCGTTTCGTTTTCGCCAATAGGTGTTTTGGCTTGGAATAGAATGTCGCCTGTATCAATTTCGTGCTTCAATAGAAAGCTACTCACACCAGTTTCCTTTTCGCCATTAATAACCGCCCAATGGATGGGGGCTGCTCCTCGGTATTTGGGTAGGAGGGAACCATGTATATTCATCGTTCCCATTGGAGGCATACTCCAGACTGCTTCGGGAAGCATTCTAAAGGCAACGACGACTTGTAAGTCCGCTTCCAACGCTTTTAATTCTTCCTGAAAGGTAGGGGCTTTTAAGTTTTTAGGTTGTAGAACATGCAAGCCTTTTTCTACCGCAAATTTCTTGACCGCCGATTGCAGCAGTTTCTTGCCGCCACGGCCACCCCATTTGTCGGTCGCTGTTACTACGCCAACTATTTCGTATCCTTTCTCTAGCAAAATTTCTAAAGCAGGAACCGCAAAGTCTGCGGTTCCCATAAAAACTATCTTCATGATATTGATTCTTTTGTGTGTCGAAAGGTCGTTGTTGGGCAGTTATTCTCTGCAAAAATGACCTTATAGTATTTTTTCAATGCCTACTCGTTTTAGACGGGCGATCATGTCTTTGGGATCTGCTGCTTTGAAAACAGCGGAACCCGCCACCAAAACATCCGCTCCCGCTTGCAGTAATACTTCCGCATTTTGCAAGCCTACACCGCCATCAATTTCAATCTTAGTAGATAAATTGCGGCGCGTAATCTCTGCTTTTAAATCGCGTACTTTTTGCAAGGTAGAATAGATGAATTTTTGTCCGCCGTAGCCAGGATTTACTGACATTAAACAAACCAAATCTATCTCTTCTAATACATCAAATAGCAAATCCACACGGCTATGTGGGTTAAGCGCAACGCCAGCCAATGCTCCAGCGTCTTTAATTTGCTGCAAAGAGCGGTGCAAGTGTCGGCAAGCCTCATAATGCACGGTAATAATATCCGCGCCTGCTTGGGCAAATTGCTCGATGTATTTCTCTGGTTCTTCAATCATCAAATGACAGTCCATAACTTTATCCGTCAATGGCTTAATTGCTTTTAGAACAGGAAAACCAAAAGAAATGTTGGGAACGAAGCGACCGTCCATCACATCGACGTGTATCCAATCGGCTTCACTTTCGTGTAAAAGTTGCATATCGCGTCCCAAATGGGCAAAATCTGCGGCCAAAATAGAAGGCGCTACCAAATGTTTCATGGTCATAATAAAGGAGTTGTGTTGTAGATGGTTGTAAAATACAATAACCTAAGGCTACAAAGAAACGAAAAAAGAGCGCAAGAAGCGACCGTGTTACCCGCAAAATTATTGGGGTTGCAAGCGTTGTTGATGCGCGTCTATCTCCTCCATAATCCAATAGGCCAAGCGCAGGGCTTTGAGGCCATCCTCTAAACCTACTTTGACAGGCGTATCACTCAAAATACTGGTCGCAAAAGCTTCCAATTCCATTTTAATGGCATTGTTGGGCTTCGCCTCAGGGCTCGCCAACTCGATGTAGCGTTTGCCCAAAGCCGTATCTAATTCCATGCACTGATCGGCATCTATGGGCAACTGTTCGTGCAGGCGTACCACCTCTGTTTGCTTGTTCAAAAAATCCAAACTCAAATACGCATCGGGCTGAAAAATCCGCAGCTTGCGCATGTTTTTCATAGAAATGCGGCTCGCGGTAATATTCACCACCGCCCCATTAACAAACTCTACCCGCGCATTGGCAATGTCGGAAGAAGGGCTAACCAAAGCCACGCCTGTCGCTTGCACGGCCTTTACTTCGTGTGGAATCAGCTTTAGAATAATGTCCAAATCATGGATCATCAAATCCAAGACCACCGACACATCCGTCCCCCGTGGATTGAACAAGGCCAACCGGTGCGCCTCTACAAACATGGGCTCAATCGCCTTATCCTCTATCGCCAGCAGGGCAGGGTTGAACCGCTCTACGTGGCCTACTTGGGCTTTGATGGGCAGATTGGACACTAAGGCACACAAGGCTTCCGCCTCTTGCAAAGTATGCGTCAGGGGCTTTTCAATAAAAAAATGTTTGCCCGCCGCAACCACTTGCTTTGCCAATTCAAAATGCGTCACTGTGGGCGTGACAATGTCCACCACCTCCACGGCCTCCAGCAGTGCTTCGAGGGAATCAAAGGCGTGGACACCGTATTTTTCGACGGCTCTAGCCATTGCTTTTGGATTGGGATCAAAGACCCCCACCAATTCATATTGTGGGACTTCTAAGATGCATTTGACATGAATATTGCCCAAATGTCCCAAACCCAATACGCCAATTTTTAGCATGATTTAAGGGCGTTTTTTTTGCTCAGCCGCTTGGTACTTGGACAAGAGTCCATTGGTTTGCGCCTGTAGTTTTTTCTGAAAAAAGTCCGTTCCACCCAACAACCAGCCCTTAAAGCCCAGCGCTTGCTTTGCCCAGCGCCGCACATCAAAATGATCGTGGTGTTTGATGATATATCCATCTTTTAACTCAAAGCTCGCGTCGATACTATTGTGTACTTTTCGGCCAGTTTGAGAGAAGGTATAATGTGCGTCCCAATGGGCTTGTCCTGTGTCGCCCGCCTGTTGATGTCGGAAAACTTCTAATTTAAAATCTTTGGCGTTGGCACACAACATTCGCCACATGTCCTTGGCTTTTTCGCCTTTCAGCGTTCCAAAAGCAGGGTCATGAAATTCCACGTTGGGATGATAACAGGCCACCATTGCTTCGGCGTCGAGTTGTTGGAAAGCGAGGTAGAATTGTTCGATTGGGTCTTTCATTTGGTGGTGTTTTTTATCTTATGACGGAATATAGTCTAAGGCGCATTGTTTAACTTCTTGTTCCAAAGCGGCTAAAGTAGGTGTCCAAATATTTTGTTCTTGCAGGAGGGCTTTAATTTGTTGATAATATCGGGTATCGTTTAAGGTTTTAGTGGCTCTGAAAGCTGCATAAGGGCTAGTGGGAAGGCAATCTTCTAATAATCCACGAACCTCATCCAAGATCGTTTCTTTAACAGACTTCATCCCATTGAGCTGTTTTCTCTTGCAGTAACGTTGTACTTCTTTCAGTATAGGTTCGACGAGTCTAAGGTAACTAAAATACAAATTACTTCTAACCTTAACACGTTCGTTAATAGCATTGATTTTTAGTTCGGTCTGTGTGGAGATGCCTTTGTCCGTTTTACCTGTTATAAAAAATCCTTCTAATTGTAAATGTTCTCTTGGATCGTCTACATCTGGTTTTATAAAAGCATTCTTTTTAGTATCAAAAGCGCTTTTTTTAGAATTACAAGAGGGGCAACAAGGTAAAAGGTTTACCCAAATCAGGACTTCATCAGGATAGATACTTTTAGGATAAAAGTGCTCTACATTTAAATAACTATTTTCTATTTTGAGTTCACATTCGCAATAACAGCATTTCTGGTGGCTCATAAGTAACAGAGCTTTTTCTATAGCAATTCCGACTTTACCATTTTTCCAAACGACTGCCTGGGTTTCTTTAAACTTATCTGTGAGTTCTTTTACCGTTTGAGTTGTCAATAGTAGAGGTTTGGCGCTTCGTTCTATTTTAATCATGCGCTTTAACTTTTATAACCCTTAGTTGGTAATTCAAAATTTCGAGTAAATCAGTTGATAGACCTATTTTCTCAAATTCTTGGTAAGCAGCTTGCGCTTTTAAATAGTCGTTCTCTTGTACCCCTTCTTGAAATTGCTGCTCTAGTTCTAGATACCGATCAGAATGAATCTGCGCATCCATTAAATCACGGAGTATTTCTTCTATCGACCAGCCTTGGAAGTTGGTGAGCTTGGGTTGCTCTATCTTGATGTCATCTGTTTCTTCGTCACGATGTAACACGATCACATTAATGTCATCCGCCGACTGTACTACTAAAGGACTATGCGCAGTAACAATAAACTGTGTCTTTGGAAATAAATCTCTCAAAAAAGCAACAACTTTACGCTGCCAAGTGGGATGGAGGTGTAAATCTATTTCGTCCACTAACACGATTCCTGGTTCAGCTAATGGGTTGTCGCTATCTGGATAGCGGTCAAATTGACGTTTGGCGTAGTCCACAACCCACGTAATGAGGCTTTGGTAACCTGAACCGAGTTGATTAATGAGTACTTTGTCACCTCCATTAGTGATAAAGTGAACACGGCGTAGCTTTTCACCTCCTATTTGAATGTCTTTTATGTCTGGTAAAAGCTTAATTAAGGCCCCTTGAACTTGCTCTAATTCTTGCTCTGCTCTTTTGCTGTCCATCAAAGCATCAAACTTGGTTCCTAAGAACCATTCTTCTGCGTTGATAATATTATCAGCACTATCAGTAAAGACACTTTCTACTCTATCTTCTAATTTATATTCAATATGACTTCCTTTTCCCTGTTTACGCTGAGTACCGTAGGCATCTATTCGGAAGTGTTCGTCTAAGTTTACAGGAGGTTTTCCCCTCATGAGATATGAGTAGAATACTTTAATATTTCTCCCTTCTTCATATAATTTATTTATAGTTAGTCCAACTAATGAACTAACGACACTATTATCTTCAAAGTTCACATTAATGTTTTTATCTGAAAATGTGAAAAAATTATCTATTACTTTGTCAAAGTATAGATCGTAATTTGGAGGTACACTCTTCTCTCCTCCAAATATAGATACACTACTATGATTTCGATTTCTTGGGATCGGATTAAATGCCGCTATAAACCTCAGTAATGTTGTCTTTCCTGTATTATTGTTTCCTAAGATTACTGTAAACATAGCAGGACTTTCATCCTCATTAGTTAGAGATATCTCTTTTGTACCTTTAAAACAGTTCGTACCATTTATTGATAAATTTTCTATGTAAATAGGAGGCTCCAAACGTGTGATCTTATCTGTTTCACCTAACCCATCTTTTTCCTCTTCCATAACAACCAATTATAAAACAAAACAAAAAAATAATAACCGCTGGTTTCAACCAGCAAAACAAACACCAATAAAAAAACTGTCAAACCGTGTGTATCGCTCGTTGAGCGCAGTCGAAACGAGCGACCTCTCAAACCAAATCCCCCTCCCAATCCTCCGACAAGGTAGGATCAAAAGCAGGCGGGTGGAGCAATTTCCCCAACACCTCGATCAATTCAAAAGCATCATCCACAGCCACATAATGCCCACAGCCGCGCAGATACGAGACCCCGATACTAGGATTCTCCTCCTGCAAGCGCGCCATGTGCGCCCCGCAAAGTGGGTCTTCGGTCGCAATGATCAAATGCCGAGGGATGTCCAAGCCTTGGTATAGACTTGCTAAAGATAACAATTCGGCTTGTTTTCCGTGTGTGAGGGGGGCTAAAATCAATTTTATAGCCAGATTAGGAGATAGGCCTTGATGGCCGTCCAAGATGTGGTTGATCCGTTTGTATACCGCTTTAGTTTTGGAATTCGTGACACGACGCATGATTTGGCGCAAGCCGAAACGACTGCCTAGAAGTTGTTTCAGGATAGGAATTTTGAAGAGCGTATGGCTGAATTTATCCAGTGGCGTACTGAAAGGATAGAGCACGGTATTGAGTAAAATCAACTGACGAACGCGGGCGGGATGTTCACTGGCCCATAAAATAGCAGGCGGGCCGCCGATGTCGTGCCCAATCAAGGTAACTTGTTCGTCAGGAGCCAATACCTCCTGCAAAACGCTGTTCAATGCTTCCTTTTGTTGGGTAAAGGTATAGGCGTAATCCAGCGGCTTGTCCGACTGCCCAAAGCCCAACCAGTCCAAGGTGAGGACACGGTAGTGGGCTTTTAGGGCATCGACTTGTGGTTGCCACAATTGGGCATTGGTAGGCCAACCGTGAAGAAAGAGGAGGGCAGAGCCCTGTCCCACTTCATAAACGGCAATACGGTGCTGCTGGTGCGTGACAAAATGCGGCATACGGCAGAGAATTAAGACCTAAAAAATTACCCTTGTTGTGCTTGTACTTCTTCTTCGATCGGCAATTCGCGCAAAAATTGGTGGACTTGACTAACCGCCATAGAGCCTTCGCCAACAGCAGAGGCCACTCGCTTGACCGAACCTTTGCGAACATCACCCACTGCAAAAAAACCAGGAATACTAGTTTCTAAGGATTGTGGCCCACGACGGTCGTAAATCGGGCAAGCCGATAGTTCTTCTTGTTTGATGAGGTGCCCCGTGCAAATAAACCCCTTATCATCCGTAACAACCAAGTCTTCTAACCACTCCGTACAAGGTTTGGCACCGATAAAGGTAAAGAGGTTGGCAATGTTCTTTTTCTCCATTTTGCCCTCTTTTTCCCAGACAATATGCTCCAAGTGGTTTTTTCCGTGCAATTCCCGAACTTGGGTATGGTTGTGGACGTGGATGTTTTTGGCAGCTTCTACCCGCTGAATGAGATAGTCGCTCATACTGCCTTTAAGGGTTTCGCCTCGTATAATAATGTGAACATCTTTGGCATAAGCTGCCAAAAAAAGCGCGGCTTGTCCTGCCGAATTTCCACCACCAACGATACCAATCTGTTCTCCTTTGCAAGAAGACACATTCATTCCAGTAGCCGAGTAATAAACGCCACTTCCTTCGTATTTTTCGATGTTCTCAATAGGTAACTGGCGGTAACTGGCTCCTGTAGCCGCCATAACGGCTTTAGTTTTGATAACCTTACCATTGCTCGCACAGAGTAAAAAATGGTTGCCTGTATGTTTGATACTCTCGGCGCGGTGGGGAATAGAAATATTACAGCCAAATTTTTGTGCTTGTACATAGGCGCGGTTGGCGAGGTCGTTGCCTGAAATACCTGTTGGAAAACCCAGATAATTTTCAATCTTAGAGCTTTTGCCCGCTTGCCCACCTGGTGCGGTATCGTCAATAAGGACGACGCTCAATCCCTCCGACGCTGCATACACACTACCCGCCAAGCCCGCAGGCCCCGCTCCAATAATGAGTAAATCAAAGACTTTGTCTTCAAAATCCATCAAAACACCACTGTGGCGGGCCACTTCTTCAATAGAAGGATTTTTACAAACCTTAGAGTCACTGTTGATGAGGATAGGCAAATCTTCTTCACTAAGATTAAAACTCTCTAATAAGTGTAGTGCTTCCTCAGAGGTATCGACATCTAGGAAATTATACCAAATATGGTTTTTCTCCATAAAGTCACGGATGGCATACGTCTCGTTGCTGTTTCCTGATCCAATTACTTTAATACCGCCTTCAATTTCATTCAAGACCGTTTCTTGGCGCAATAAAAAAGCATTCAGTAAAACGTCGCTAATGTCACTGTATTTGCCAATGACTTCCTTCAATTTGGTAGGTGGAATGCGTAGCACTTCGGTATCTCCTCCAGCTTCGGCATGAAACTGCGCATGTCTGTTGGAGAGCATGTTGCTATCGCCTGTAAATTCGTTTTTGTGGTGGGTAGTAATAGTTTTATCGTCCGTAGGATCGAAAATTCTAACTTCTCCTCGGAGGATAACAAAAAAATCAAATTGATTATCAGACATACTAAAAAGGCGCTTGCAATCATCGCAAGCCTCTATGGTTCCATATTCTTTCAGAATAGCAATTTGACGCACCGTTAGTTCGGGAAATCTTGGATCTTTCATCTTTTGAGTATTTTAGTCGGTATAGAAAGGGCTAAAGGAATAAAAATAAGAAAACTAAAATCAGTATTTTTTTTGGACAACCTTTATAATACAATTCTACCAACAAAGTTCATTTTGCCCTAATTTGGGAAAGAGAATATCCAATAATTCATTGACTTTACAATAAGGGTATTGAGGGGGAATTTTTGAGTTTAGAAAGTATTCTGTATCTTTCTTGTTGAAACATCAACTGCATTTTTTGTCAAAAATCTCCTCCTATGCATTCAATATCTTTAGTAATACTAGTAAGTGGTCTTCTATTGTTTATTTCGAGTTGTCAACCGACTCGCTCTATTCCCATTGCATCTGAAAAATCAAACCCAAATTATTATACCAAATTCAGTAGTAACAAAGAGCGCTTAGTTGCTTTACTCACGGGCAGTTTTGTTCAACGTGCGTACTCCACTAAACATAACGCGACAAAAACTTGGCTTGTCAACGACAATCAAGACAGCATCATTTTATTGAGCGTACAGGTAGGTGAACCCAATAAACATGGCTATTGGATTTACCAGTACCAATATATGACACACTTGGTTGATGAGCCTTTCTATAAGGCCTTGATTCATGTGGAGCAAATTGATCGTGATACCTTTTACTTGACCAACCACCGCCCTAGTAAAGTTTACACGTTGGCAGAAGTTATGTCAGTAGATTTTGATAAAGATATGGTTTTTGAAAACTTAGAAAAGGGCAAAACTCGGATTTATATTCGCAATCCTGAATCGAGGCTTCAGTTTGCGGGATATTCCCCAATAGCACTCCGACAAGTAGCCAATGGTGATGGGCCTAATGAATTGTACTTGCAGGAACAATTGGACTTGACACCTGAACAACTACGAATGAAGTTAATCCAGTATGAAAGTTTGGATGCTAAGGAGCCTAAGAAGACGGCTGATGCTGTTACAGTTTTTTGGCGATTGGGCAGCGTTCCTGGTTGGGCTCCATAAAAAATAAACAGCACCTAGTCCAGTCCCATTGGTACAGCTCTATGGACAAGGTAAGATCAAAGACCTTATCTTCAAAATCCATCAAAGCGCCACTCTAGCACGCCACTTCTTCAATGGAAGGGTTTTGCAGACCTTGGAGCCACCTTTTATAAGAAATACTGAGCATAAAAAAAGCGTTATTCCGATATTTCGGAATAACGCTTCGTGTAGTTGGCGGTCTGGACGGGACTCGAACCCGCGACCCCCTGCGTGACAGGCAGGTATTCTAACCAACTGAACTACCAGACCGATTGGTGTATCGTTTAATTTTTCAACAATATTTTTGTTGTTATGGCGTGGTTCGTGGCTCGCGACTCTTCCGAGCAAAGCACGGATATTCTAACCAACTGAACTACCAGACCAACAGCCTAAAGGCTATTATATTGTTACTAAAAGTAGTTGGCGGTCTGGACGGGACTCGAACCCGCGACCCCCTGCGTGACAGGCAGGTATTCTAACCAACTGAACTACCAGACCAACGATTGATATATCGTTTAATTTTTTAACAATTTTTTTGTTGCTTTGGCATGGTTCGTGGCTCGCGACTCTTCCGAGCAAAGCACGGAATATTCTAACCAACTAAACTGCTAAACCAACGATTGATATATTGTCTAATTTTTTCTCGTAGTAACAAGTATCTTACTGCTGAACATTTTCTTTACACTTTCCGACAAACGCGTTGCGATTAGTGCGAGGCAAATATAGGACGAATTTCAAGAACCCACAAGCTTTAGTGCTTTATTTTTGAAACTATTTTTCGGTTTTTTTTAAGACTTTTAGCTATTCCCTAGGAAATCAAGAACTTAACGCAGTAGCTTTTTTTTGCTGGTACCAACGTAAACTGGCATAGAGCAATAATTTGTATTCTTCGGCGGTCATTCGCGCTTGGTTGGTATACCCCGTTCTCAAATCGGTAAGGGTGGCCGCCTTGTGCGTTTCGCCCAGTGATAAGTCATACAATCGTATCACTAGATTAGTTCCCATAGAAACTTCTTTTTCCTTTTCGGCGCTATTTTCTTGTTGCACTGTGACGCGAATGGGCAAGGGGTTTTGGTGGGAGCGATAGAAGAGGTGGTAGCCCTCTTCTGCTTGAAGGAGTGCTTCTACGCCATAGCCTTCGATCAAAAACGCATCTCCTTCGAGGGTATAGACCCAGCCCATTTCCTCTAGCACTTTCTCATACTGTCCTTTGAGGTACTTAATTTCTTTTTTGCCTTGGCTGCTAATGGGCGACTGAATGCTCAATCGTATGCTATCCCATTCGTCTTTTTCCAACTGCCGTACTTTCAAATCCAAAAAGGCAACGTTCATATAGTCCGTCAAACAAATAGACTCGTACCGATCAAACTGATCGGGGGCATTTTGATAGACATAACGCAGTTCTTCTAAGGCACTTTTACTAAATAAATGTTCCTTGATAAGCGTTTTATCAATTTTAGACTCATCTCGCTTGTAAATAATGCTGCTGGTGCCCGAGCTTTTTAGGCGTAGGGCAATGGAGACAATGCGGTCAAAATAAGGACTTCTAAAGCCCAACAGCATACGGTTGGCATGCTCTTTTAGATCCAATAATTGTTCTTTGAGGTCGTAATATTGCCAGTTGCTGTCGGAGCCACTATGGGCATCACTGTAATAATCGGTTGGCTGATCGAGTGCCAATAAACGTTCTTCTACCTGTTCGAGTTGCTGGATCAGGTCTTTGTAAAACCACTTCATCTGCTTATCATTAGGCAAAGTAGGCAGCAGAGGATCTTGCATAGGCGTTGCAAATTGCAACACTTCTATTTTGGGTTTGAAAACGCCATTTTCTAGCTCAATGCTCAGAATAATGGGTTGTTCGGCAGTCGTTTGGGTCAGTTGTTCGGCCGAAAAAGCAGTGAGGTCTTTTTCTATTTGGCGTTTGAGTGCGCGCCCACCCATTTTAGCATTAAAACCTCTTCTCGCGACCCATTCCAAGGCTTCTTCGGAGATGTTGAGAATGGTGGTACGGCGTACAAAACCATCGCGACTGAGTAAACTTTGTATTTGTAATTTGGCAATTTTTAGAATATGTTCTAATTCCAGCGGGTTGAAAATAATCGTCTGGTCGATGCGGTTGATGAACTCGGGACGAAAGAAGTTTTCTACTGCTTTTTGGTAAATGGCATTGGGACTGCTGTTTTGCGTCTGGAAGCCCAGTTGTTGGCTGACCTCTGCTGCGCCAATATTAGAAGTCATTATAATAATGGTATTGGCAAAATCGACGGTTCTACCCAAGGCATCCGTCAAGCGGCCATCGTCCAAGACTTGCAAGAGCAAATCGTGGATTTTGGGGTGGGCTTTCTCCATCTCATCAAAAAGCAATACGCCAAAAGGATTATAGCGGACTTTGCCTGTCAATTGTCCTTCTGGATTGTAATAATCACCCACTAAGCGCGATAGTGCCCCTTCGTCGATGTATTCGTTCATATCGAAGCGCATCAACTTTTGAGCGTCGCCCAATAGATATTCGCATACAATCTTAGCCGCCTCTGTTTTACCGACCCCTGTTGGACCAATAAAAAAGAAAGAACCCAAAGGCTTATTAGGGTTATTGAGTTTGGCTTTGATGGTATGAATAGCATCACTCATGCACTGCACGGCAGCATCTTGCCCGATGAGCACCGAGCGAATGTAGCGCTCTACTTCCTTTTCTTCAAAGACATAACTGTCATCAAAAATTTGGCTACTTAGGCCACTATAAATTTCAAAAGCAGTTTGTACCTCTTCCACATCAATGGTTCGGTAGCTGTGTTTGACGGCGAGTTGTGTCAATAATTTACACACCGATCCAGGCAACGCCTTGCGTTTAAAATAATTGCGCTGTATAGCAAACAATTGTCGTACGGCAGGAATACTAATGGTGCAGGCGTGTTTGAGTTCCAACTGTTTGCGGTATTCCAACACCATCCGCACAGCGGTCGGGGTATTGGGCTCCTGTAAACGGATGACTTGAAATAAATCCGTAAAACGGCGGTCTTTTTCTTGCACAATTTTCCACTCCTCAGGGGTGGCAATCAAAACCACTTGCAGTTGACGTTTTTCTAAATAAGGTTTTAAGACATCACTGAGCGTCATGCTGTTTTGAGAGGACTTACCAATGCGCAGCATCGCTACTACATTGTCAATCAAAATTTTATCGCTCTTGGTCTTTTGGCGATTTTTGAGGTGTTGTAGAATGGATTCAAAGCGTTTTTGCCACATGCCCACTACGCTCATCCCTGCAATAATTCGGGTGGGATCTATCTGCCAAAGGCGTTGCATTTTGGCGCTGTCACTGCCTGTCCAATTGCTACAATAGCGGTAAACCACTTCTTGAATTAAGCTGTGTTTGCCTACGCCATCCGCTCCTAAAATCACTAGGGGGGTATTTTCTTTCTGGTAGATAATCGCTTGTAATTGTTCGACTAGGGTCTTCTCGCTCAAAGGCGCGCTGCAAATTGGCGGGGTAGGATTCATTGAGGTTTTGCCCCACTTTGCCCACTTCATCTGCGCCATCAAAATCTTCTTGCCCGCCCAAAAAAGTAAAAAACCAATCCTCTGCACTGTTGGCAAACTTGAATTGCTGGTAGGTAACGTTGACTTTAAAATTCAATACCGTAACAAATTCTCCTTTCTCTGCCAAGTAGCCCTCTAAATCTACCGTTGTTACTTGTTGTTCCTTGCGGTAAATTCGCAATAGCTTCTCTACTATGCCTTGGGTTTGCTCCTTGATGAGCGCTTTGCTGTTTCCTTTTTCTAATACAAAAGTAAAGGAATTAAAGCTTGGCAAACAGGCAAACCACTGCTCTTGCAATTCAAAGACGACCACGCTTACTTTGCCGCGAAACAATTGCTTGCTCGCTACAAAATTATAATCGAATACATGGTGCTGCAACGTGGGATTAAACAAGTACCACAACAGATGATCGGCGTTGTTGCGTCCAATCGCATAGCCTTTGAAGTGCGCCCGAACTTCGGTGCGAAATTGCGCCACGGCTTGTTCATAGCGTCGATTGACACCAATCGGACTGTTATAAAAGACAGGCGAGATGTAGTATTGCTGTTGTTCGTTGATCTTGGTATGCTGTACCAAGACAGGGATGGTAACGGTAACTTGACTCATTGTTCTGGATTCGTGTAGTTGCCTGTTCTTATAGGAAAAAGAAGAAAAGAGAGACAACAAAAGTGCTATTGGACAAAATAAGGTTTTTGTCGTAGATACACAACGCCCGTAATTTCTTTTTTCAAGAAGCAGATACCGCCCCTCCTTTCTACCTACCCAAAAAAAACGCGGTTCTTTACAAGGATTGCAATAACCCCCAAGAAGTGGGTACGGTGGTGTCAAACTGCAACGCTTGTGTACAGGTTGCTAGAGAGATGATTTTACTATTGCTGTATTCTTCGGCTGCTTGTGGCCGCACCAAATCTACCAAAGGAGCGTTCAAATATACTTTGCAACCAATGTCATACACTTGATGCTGAGTGTCATACAATAGGCAAAAAGGAACCAATTGTTGTACAGCAGTAGGGGCAATACCTGTTTCTTCTTCCAGTTCGGTCAAGAGTTGGGCGGTATAATCCAAGTAGCCTTCAGGCGTTTTTTTATCGGCTTCTATACTCCCTGAGGGCATGAGCTCGTAATAACCGTCGTATTGCGTAACTCCTTGGCGTTGACCAATTAAGGTGTTTTGTTGGGGGTCAATGAGCAGGCCACTTACTCCAATAGGAGATAGGCCTAGGTCTAAGCTAGGATCAGTGAGTTGTGCTAGAAAATATTTGTACTCGTGTACAAAGCACTGGATGTGCAAAACTCCTTGTCGTTTTTGGTGGCTGTGGTAACAAACGATGGAACCGTTGAACAAGGGTTTTTTAGCGCAGGCAGCTTGCCAAAGGGCTTCTACTTGCGCTTGAATAGCTTTAGAATAAATAGGGCAATCATGAACGGTATGGACTATAATTTGGGAAGTCTGTGCTATGGGTACACAGTTTTGTTGAATTCGATCTAATAAAAGGGGTAACGCTTGATGCGCTGGGATTTCATAGTGAATGGCTCGATCGGTGTCGCGCTGATTCGGGTTGTAGAAAATGGTCGTCAGCCCCGCAGATAAAGCTGCTTGCAAGCCGTTGTCAGAATCTTCCACAACATAACAATTATATTCGGGAAAATGTGCTTTTGCCAACAGATAAATAGCAGGATGGGGCTTAGATTGGGCGACATCCTCTCCAGAAATGACGATTTCGAAACAATGTGCCAAGTTGAATTTTTGGAGCACCAGCTCAATTTCAGCGCGACTACAGGAGCTGGCCACCGCCAAAGGAATACCGCGCACCTGCAAATCCAAGAGCAAGCGTTCTATGCCCTGATGCAAAAAAGAACGCTCGTAAATAGCCGACAGCCGCCCGATGTAGTTGGCGTACAATGGCCTCCTCCGAAGGCTCCAAGGCATGCCACTCTTTTAGATAGGCCGCCACTTCGCGCAAGCTTGGTCCATTGAGTCGATCAAACTCCTGCGGGCTGCCTTGCTTTCCAAAATCGCTTAAAAAATCAAGATAAACTTGATATAAAAAACCTAGGGAATCAATAATGACTCCATCAAAATCAAAAATAATGGCGGGTGGACGCTGTGGCATTAGTTGGTAATTCTAAGAAAAAAAAGAATAATAAAGCACACTAAGAACGAGGCGGGTACAGCTCTTCAAAGCGATACAAGCCCTGCTGGGCGTAGGTCTCTTTATAAATGGCAGGGTTGAAACAAGCCACTAAGATGCGGTCTTGCTCTTTGCCAGCGTGTACATATTGGTGTTTCAGAATGCCTTCAATCACCCAGCCCGCCTTTACGTAGGCCTTTGACACTGCCCACATTGTCGGAATACATCCCGCTAAATAATTTGCGCAAGCCGTGCTTTTCGAAGGCCAATTGATTGGCCTGCCGAACGGCTTCGGTCGCAAAACCTTGACCAAGGTAATTGGCATCACCGACTAAAGTGGCTAAATCGCCAATCTTGTGGTGCCAATTGATGGGGCCGATCTTGATAACGCCAATCAAGCGCTCATCGGCAACGTGGTAAATGCCGTAGTGAAACAAATTGCCTGCTTCCAGCCCTTTGTGGTAGCCCTCCAAGAGACTTTCTTTAGTAAAAACACGGCGCGAGGCCGAATAGTAAGCCGTGTGATCGGCTTGGTGCCAAGCCACATAACGTTCGGTAAAATGTTTTTCCTCTAGGGGAATCAAAGTAATGGCGGGCATAGATGGCGTTTTTTGATGGTCGAATAGAGCTTAAGGATACAAAATATTCGCGAAAGTACAGAAAGAAATAGTCCCTTAATTGGGGCGCGTATTGTGTTTCTGTACAGCCACCAATTGATCGTACAAGCTTCCATACTCGCGGTAATATACCAAGAATAAATAATCGTTTTCCGTCTCGTAACTGCTGCCTTCTATAGCGACAATATCCAATTCGTTGCTACCCTCAGGCACCAAGCCATAGAAGTAATCGTAAAAGCCGTTTTTGAGGGGCGTGGCGAGTTGGTAACACAAGCATTCGGTATCGTAGCGCATGGCAAAACTAGGATGCGGCGTAAAATCATTGAAGCCGCCCAACAAATACACCTTGCCCTCGTAGGGCGTTGTTGCTTTGAGCGAAAAATTAATCGTGGCATATTCGCCTTGCAACTTGCCGTCGCGCCCATCTCTAGATTCTATAAAAAACTTACCGTTCAAATCGTGGGTAAATACGTGTGACGTATAGCGGCGAGACTCATCTTCAAACAACCATAATTCATAGCCGTCACTGTATTGCTCGATGCGCTCGACTTGGTTGGTGGCGTAGAGAAAGGCGCGTAAATCTAAGGGGCGAAACTCTTTGTAGCCAGGAAATTGAACATCCATTTGACGTTCGTAGGCAACTTCTTCGTTCTGAATATAGGTTGGCTCTAGGTCGCGAATGGCATTGTCCCAACGGCCATTTTGTAGCACGACTGTCGTAAGTTGCTCTTCTACGTTACCAATAGAAATACCGACGTGTTGCACTTTAAAAAAGAGCTCTTGATGGCTTAGCGAATTCGGAGGCGCTGCCGAACGGCGGAGTGTAGGGACGACTTTCATTTTGGTATCTACTACCATAAAACGGCGGGTGATGACCAAATCCTTTTCGTTGTTATCGCGGTAGACTTTGAGGAGGTAATTGCCCGATTTGGTTCACTGCACATCCGTGTTGGGCAGGGTCATTTCGTAGTGGGTATAGGGAGCGCGCGTACTAAAGGAGTTTTTGGCTTCGTAGAAGCGATTTTCTTGGTATCCTTCAATATAATCCAAGGCATCTAACTCTTGGGAGGGTTCCCATTTGTTGTTGCAATGAATGATTTTATACGAATAATCCTTGGTGTAGGCATCTAAATCATCAAAGGAGAAAATAAAATAACTTGGGCTACCGAGTTCGATGACAGGATAATCAATTTTGGAGTCGGCCAAGTGGAAGCGTACACTTTTGATGTAATCTCGATAGATGTAATCGTAGTTGCGAAACGTAGGGTACTCTCCTTGTTGCCCAACAGCAACAGAAGCCCATAAAAGCAGGAATAACAAGCGATAAAAGGATAGCATAAAGGATCTATATGGAGCGTGAAGCCAAGCGCATTTTAGCCCTTGGCAAAACAATAATTCTAAAAGTAATCTTTTCTATCTTCTGAATGTTGTATTTTCATGCCAAACTAAGGGAGAGCCACTTACAATTTGGTCTATATTTCCCATTTTGTTCCCCCGGTAAAGATAATTAGGCATGGTTCAGTATTTTGAAAAACAGAAAGGTAAGCTCAAAGCTTTAGAAACGTCCTTGCCCAATTGCTGGATCAACATCTCTCCGCCCTTCAACAGTGCGGAGTTGGATCGCTTGGCAGTAACCTTAGATATTCCTCTTGATTTTTTGACGGATCCTTTGGATATTGATGAACGCACGCGTTTTGAAATTGAGGACGATGTTAAATTTATTGTGGTCAATACGCCTGCCCTCAACGAAGGGGGCCGCGACAGCCTTACCTTATACATTACGGTACCGATTGGTATTATTATTACCAAAGACCACCTCATCACGATTTCTTCTTACGAAACAGCGGTGATTCAGAAATTTATAGAGGGCAAGGTACGGGGGTTTAAGCCCAATGATTTTTCTATGTTTGTTTTGCAAATTTTGGAGCAAAATGTCTACACTTATTTGCATTGTCTCAAAGATATTAACGTACGTCGCAACACGATTGAGCGCGAAGTCTATGAATCTAGTCAGAACAGAGACCTCAAACGCCTGTTGAGTTTAGAGAAAAGTTTGGTTTACTTTGTAACGGCGCTCAGCTCAAATGCGCTGCTCAAACAGAAACTGCAACGGATGGATTTGCTCAACATTCAAAAAGACGAGGACAAGGCCGATTTGTTGGAGGATATTATGATTGACAACAGCCAAGCGCAGGAAATGGCACATATTTATACCAATATTTTAAGCAATACAATGGGGGCTTTGGCATCGATGATTTCTAACAACTTGAACGAGGTCATGCAGCGCTTGACCTTGATTACCATTATTTTAATGGTGCCCACGTTGGTGGCTAGTTTTTATGGAATGAACGTCACCAACTTACCGTTGCAGGACAATCCTTATGCTTTTTGGTTCTTGTTGGGCGGCTCCATGCTTTTCTCGATTTGCTTGGTTATTTTCTTTCGCAAGAAGCGAATGATTTAATACCCCCAAAAAAAGAAACAACCACCCAAAGAATTAGATGGCTGCCTTCCGCTTAATGGAAATACTGTATTAGGTATACAGCGGGATATCATTAAACACTATTAAGCTGTTCCTTTTGTTGTTTTGAGTAGACCGATGTCTGGAAAGAAAAATAGGCTACCAAGAACCAAGCCTACCAAGGCGTACGATACTATCAGATGGCCATTAAAGAGGGTAATTAATTCTACAACGCTTAGAAGCGTTAAGAGCATTGCAATAGATTTTTTGTATGTACTAAATAACACAAAAAGGACAAAAAAGTTTAGCAAAAGTATAAACTACTATCCTAGGAAGGTAGATATACGTACTTGTCTTATAATAGAGGTTATTACGAATAGCTTTGCAGCGAAAAAAGTATCTTTTTCCCCCACTTAAGCTAGTAACTCTGTACACTGTACAAACTAACTAGATCGCTTCGCGAGTGTTAAAAATTGATCCCATCCCGATAAAATCGGGAGGAGCTAAAGCTGATTATTCGATACACAGTATCAAATAGATCAGATCGCTTCGCGAGTCTTGATTACTTTGTGAACTCGCAAGCTCGGTTGTGAAAAAAATAGCTGCGCTGAGCCTGCGGGTTCTCTCTTTTTATCTCTATACAACCCCATTCGTAATAACCTCTAATAGCCTGAATGAAAATTATTTTCACAGAAAAAGCAAAGCATTCATCTATTGAATACACGGTACCAAATAAGTAGCTATAGCGGGGCTACTCGAAGTTTTTCAACATTCGATAGTGCAATCCTTTTGTACGGAATATAGAGAGCCACCTAAGGTGGGGAAGATCTAATACCATAACAAGTAAAGGATAGTTTTCCCATATAGAAAACTATCCTTCTTGAAAAAAGCTTGTAGAAAACCCTTATCGTTATGCCTTCAAATCATCCGTCGCAATCTGTTCGCTGGTTTTACCAAAGCGGCGCTCGCGGTTCTGAAAATCTAAAATAGCTTGGTAGAAATGCTGCTTGCGGAAATCAGGCCACAGCACGGGCGTAAAAAACAGTTCGGCGTAAGCCAATTGCCACAACAAAAAGTTGCTAATGCGGGTCTCGCCGCTGGTGCGAATCATCAATTCTGGGTCTGGCACTCCTTTGGTAGACAAAGCACTCTTAATGGTATCTTCGTCAATGTCTTCCACGTCAAGTAAGCCATCTTTGGTGCGTTGCGCAATGTTTTTTACGGCTTCTACGATTTCCCATTTAGCGCTGTAGCTTAAGGCTAAAATTAGCGTCATGCGGGTATTATCTTTGGTACTTTCTATCGCCTCAGAGAGCTCTTTTTGGGCAGCATTGGGCAACATATTAACATCCCCAATCGTCTGTAGACGAATGCTATTTTTATTGAGGGTGCGGATTTCTTTGCGAATTGTTGATACTAAGAGGGTCATCAGGGCAGTGACCTCAAACTTTGGACGATTCCAATTTTCGGTAGAAAAAGCATAGAGCGTCATGTATTCAATGCCGAGTTCGGCTCCTGCTTCGGTGACATCGCGGACAGATTGCACCCCGTTTTTGTGTCCAAAGACGCGGGCTTTCCCTTGTTGTTTTGCCCAACGGCCATTGCCATCCATAATAATAGCTACGTGCCGAGGCAAATTGTCTAAATCTATGGTATCTTTTAGGTCCATTATCTTATTTTTCACTAATTTTGTATCAAAATAGCCCGTTGTCAAGAGCGGCCAAAACAGTCCATGAAAAGGGTTTTAGTACGCTGTTGGAAGGGCAAGAGTCAAAACTTCGATTAGATAGTTGCCAACAGCTCCTCCGCTCCGAACTGCTAAAGTTACGGCTATTAATCATAAAACGGTAACAACTACCGTGCAAATTCCCGTTGGAAGGATGCACCGAGTAGAATGCTATCCCATCTACTTCAAAATAAAACCAGTGTGACCTACCAAATAAAATTACCTGAATTCGAAGGCCCCTTTGATTTGTTGTTGTTTTTTATAGAACGCGATGAGTTGGATATTTATGACATTCCAATTGCTTCTATTACCAAGGATTTCTTGGAATATTTGCGACAGCTCGAACAACTGAACATCGACAGCGCCAGCGAATTTATCTTGGTGGCTTCGACACTGATGCGCATCAAGGCCAAGATGTTACTGCCCCGCAAGGACTTGGACGAAGAGGGAAACGCCATTGACCCGCGCGCCGAATTGGTGGAGCGCCTCCTCGAATACCGCCGTTACAAAGCAGTGTTAGGAGAGCTGCGCGACTTGGAACACGCACGGCAAGCGCGGCACGAGCGCGGCAATGTTCTCCAAGAGTTGCAACAGGCGGCCACCCAAGCCCTAGCCGATGCCGAACTAGAAAACCTCACGCTGTACCGTATTCTAAAAGCGTACGAACAAGTCATGGCAAATTTAGAATTTAGAGAGGCCAAAACCAGCCACACGATCGTGAAGGTGCATTATACCTTGGAGGAGCGCCGCGATTATTTGATGCAGCGCTTAGGGCGCAGTGATCGCTTGGGATTTGTACAGGTTTTTGAGGCTTGTGAGAATCGCTTGCATGCTATTTTTACTTTTTTAGCTATTTTGGACTTGATGCAGCAAGAACGGATTATCTTAGCGGCAGGAGAGGGGTTCAATGACTTTACGTTGCGTGCTGCACCATTGCCTTCCCTTGCTGTAGAAGCTTAAAAGTTTCTTTAACTATATACTTTAGCCTACTTTACGCCTATTATGAAAGACAATAGAGAACCGTTGAACGATCCCCAAAGTGTAGTTGCATCAGAAGATGAACAGGCGGGTGTCCTCAAATCCATTAGCCCATTTCGCATTTTATTGGCGGCTATGATTGGCCTAGCGGTGGTCGTTTACATGTTTTATAAAGATTTTAATGCCGAAGAGTTTAGTAAAATTACGTTCAACAGCCACGTCTACATTTGGTTGGGAATAGCGATCTTTTTTATGTGCTTTCGCCACTTTTGCTACATGATTCGCTTGCGTATTATTACCAATCAGTTTTTTAGTTGGAAAAAAAGTTTTGAACTGGTGATGATGTGGGAATTTAGCTCGGCGGTTACGCCGACGAGTGTAGGAGGGGCGGCCGTGGCGATGTTCGCGATTGCTCAGGAGAAGCTGGCAGCAGGAAAAACTGCCATGATTGTGCTCTACACGGTCATTGTGGATACCTTTTCCTTTTTGTCGGCCTTGCTGCTCTTTTTTATCATCTTTGGCCCGATTATGATTCAGCCCGAATCGGATACTATACAGCACTTGATTTTTGATAGTCAATGGGGAGTTGCTTTTTTTATTGCCTATGGCCTTATGGTGGTTTATGGTGGTATATTCTTTTATGGTGTCCTTATTAATGCTAAGCGCTTAGAAGCCATTTTGTTGTGGTTTTGTAAATTGCCTTTTCTACGCCGCTTTCGCGAAAAAGCCATCAAAGTAACCGATGATATGGATTTAGCCTCGGAGGAATTGCGCCAGCAAAAATGGACATTCCATGTGGGTACTTATCTGACGACTATGGCGGCTTGGGCATCGCGTTTTATGGTGTTGAATTGTTTGATTATTGCCTTTGTCGCGTTTTCTCCCAATCCCGAAGTACAAGGGCATTACAACAACTTCATGGAAGGCCAACTGGGCTTGGGAACCTTCTGGCAACAGGTCTTTATTTATGCCCGCCAACAAGCCATGTATGTTATCATGGCGGTAATGCCAAGTCCTGGTGGAGCTGGAGTAGCAGAGTATGCTTTCAAGACTTTTCATTACGATTATATCCCTACCGACCTAACCAATATTGCCTCGGCAGGAACCTTAATGGTTATTATGGCCACGATTTGGCGTGGCTTGACCTACTACATTTATTTGGTGGTGGGCGCGATTGTTGTTCCAAACTGGGTGAGTAAAATCATACAGCGCAATCAAGAAGAGGCGCGCCTCAAACGCGCAGCAGACGTTCCTGCTGTACCTACTAAGCATCCTTAATTACTAGACCATACCGCTATGAATTTATTAAAATTAAGTTGGAGTTACCTCAAAGCAAAGCCCTTTGCCACGCTGCTGAGTACTATATTGGTCGCCTTGGGGGTAAGCTTGACCTCTATTTTGTTTTTGCTCAACCAGCAATTTCAAGATCGCCTTTACCGCAACATCGACGGGATTGACTTGGTCGTCGGGGCAAAAGGGAGTCCCTTGCAAATGATTTTATCTTCGGTCTACCACATTGACGCGCCTACGGGTAATATTCCACTCAAAGAGGCTTATGTGGTTACCAAAAACCCGTTTGTAGAAAAAGCAATTCCGTTAGCTTTAGGGGATAGTTACAAGGGGTTTAGAATTGTAGGAACTGATAGCCAGTACCTCGACCATTTTGGGGCAAAAGTCGCTCAAGGTCGCCGCATTGAACGTGATTTGGAAGTAGTGGTTGGTGACCGTGCCGCCCGCCAATTAAAACTACAACTCGGCAATACCTTTTATGGATCGCATGGCTTGGTGCAAGATGGTGGACACGTTCACGAAACATACGCCTACGAAGTCGTGGGGATTTTAGCACCAACTAACTTGGTGCTGGATCAATTGATTACTACCACAGTGCCTACTGTTTGGCGGATGCACGCCGACCACGGCCACGACGAGGGCGACCACGAGGAAGAAGCGCACGACCATGACCACGAAGGCCATGACCATAGTAGCCCCGAACACGTACACGATCACAATACTCCAAATACTTCAGTAGATCAACACGATCACGGTGCCCACGATCAACAGCATCAACACAAAAATCCCGTTAATTTGCCACCCATTTCCAAGGAGGGTAAAGAAGTGACGGCTTATTTGGTACAGTACAAAAAAGACGGCGAAGGCAACACCTCTATGCGCGCTACCGTAGAAGCGCCAATGATTATTGAAGATAACAGCACCAGCTTGGGCTATGCTAAACCTGCCATCGAATTGCAGCGCTTGTTAGAAATGACGGGTGTTGGAATGGATTTCCTTAGAGCATTAGCGTTGATTATTATTCTAATTTCGGCTTTCAGTATGTTTATTTCGCTGTACAGCTCGCTCAAAGAACGCCGTTATGAAATGGCTTTGATGCGCGTACAGGGAGCTCGCCCTCGGCAGTTGTTTGCAATGATTATTTTAGAAGGATTATTGGTAGCGCTTGTTGGCTTCGTCATTGGCCTACTTATAAGTCATTTGGGAATGGAAATTATGGCGGCACAACTCGAAGATACGTACAAGTATACCTTTACAGGATGGCTATTTTTGCCCGAGGAAGCGTTGTTGTTTGTCGGAACGTTAGTCATTGGTTTTTTGGCCGCTATTTTACCTGCACTTCAAGCGTACCACGTTGATATTTCCGCTACTTTATCAGAAGGATAACTTACTATTATGCATTTGCATCGCCTTCATTTAGTTCAGTTTAAGAATTACGAACAACAGGAATTGGTGTTGTCGCCTCAGCTCAACTGTTTTGTGGGGGAGAATGGGATGGGCAAGACCAACTTATTGGATGCGATTCATTATTTGTGCATGTGCAAAAGCCATTTTAGTTTGCCTGATCGGCAAGTAATGCAGCATGGGACAGACTTTTTTAGAATTGAAGGAGATTTTGAACGGGCAGATAAGACGGAAGCCGTGGTTTGTACCTATGCCCCTCGCTTGCGCAAAACCCTGCTGCGCAACAAGGTGCCTTATGCGCGTTTGGCGGATCACATTGGCTTTTTGCCCTTGATTATGATCGCCCCTGACGATACCTTACTCATTACGGAGGGCAGCGAAAACCGTCGGCAGTTTTTAGATATTCTGTTGGTGCAAATTAATCCTACCTATTTGCAACAGCTCATGACTTACAATAAGGTATTGCAACAACGCAATGCCTACCTCAAAAGCTTTAAGCATCCCTTGGAAGTAGACGCGGCATTATTGGATGTTTATAGCCAACAACTTCTAGCGCCTGCCCAATACATCTATGAGCAACGCCAAGCAATCGTGGAGCGCTTGACACCTATTTTTCAGCACTACTACAAGGTGATTTCGGGTGATCGTGAACAGGTAGCCCTGCTTTATCTATCACAGTTGGCCGAACAATCGTTGACCCATTTGTTGACAGAGAGCCAAGAGAAGGATACTTGGTTGCAGCGAACGACGAAAGGCATCCACAAAGACGATTTAAAATTACTCATCAATGAGTATGCCGTCAAGAAATTTGCCTCCCAAGGCCAACTGAAATCCTACTTACTCGCCCTCAAACTCGCCCAGTACGAATTGCTCCGCCAAGAGGTCGAGTTGCCACCCCTGTTGTTATTGGATGATATTTTTGATAAGTTGGACAACAAACGCGTAGAACAATTGCTCACGTTGTTGCTAGAGCGCGACTTTGGACAGGTCTTTCTGACAGATACACATGAGAGTCGTATTGCACGTATTGTAGAGGGCTTACAGGCAGATTTTAAGCAATTTACGGTAGCTGACGGGCAGATCGTATAGGGGCGGGGGGCGAGGAATAGGGGGTTTGGGCGTAAGTGTTGGGCGTAAGTGTTGGGCGTAATTGCTAATTGGGCGCAACACTTACGCCCATACACTTACGCCCAACTACACTTACGCCCAACTACACTTACGCCCAACTACACTTACGCCCAACTACACTTACGCCCAACTACACTTACGCCCAACTACACTTACGCCCAACTACACTTACGCCCAACTACACTTACGCCCAACTACACTTACGCCCAACTACACTTACGCCCAACTACACTTACGCCCAACTACACTTACGCCCAACTACGAGCATAAAAAAGCACCCCTTCAACCAAAAAAAGGCCGCAGACAAATTGTCCACGACCTTGCTACGCTTGTTTATCAAAAAGAATTAATCCTTAATAAAGTTGTGTTGTTGTACAAACCCCGTAGCCGTGTGGCTGATTCGGATGCTGTAAAAACCACTGGTCAAAAGGGTGGTGGGCAATTCGAAGGTTTGCATACCTACTTGAAGCGCTTGTTCACCATCTAAGACCACTTGTCCAACGCTGTTAATGATTTGCCAAGACAAATCCGACAACTGCTCACTGTGCAACTGCACAAACAAATTCCCCGAGGTTGGGTTGGGAAAGACATTCACTAACATGCTACTTTGAAACGTTACCGTTTTCCATTCCGAGTAGTGGACACTGCCGTCCAATTCAGTGGATTGGAGGCGGTAGTAATTAATGCCCAAGTTGGGCGTAGGATCAAGGAGCGTATAATCCAATTGTCCTGCTTCAACGGCTACTTCTCCTTTGTCATGAATGATTTGGTGATCGGTCGTGTGCTGTACCGTAAAGTGTGCGACGTTAGAAACATCCTCAAAACGCCACCAAGTTTTTGCTTGTTTTTGCTGATAGGCTTCTACCTCAAAAGACGTTAAGTTAGGCATATCCAACAAGGCAGATTGTGTCAAGACCACCGCAAAATGGGAGAAGCTACCTACTTCAAATTCCAACGCAATCACGTTATTGGTGGTAGAAAAAGGCGCTGCTGCGTTGGGATTAGCCATCCAATCGGCGGTACTAGCCGCCACAACGGTATGGGGCACGATGACAACGTTAGGGGCAGTAGTGGCCGTTGGAAATGTCCCGTCGTTGTATTTTAGAACCAATAATTCTGTGGCAGGATTAACTCCACCATTGTACGTGGCTGCAAAGGAATTAAGTCCTAACGCATTGAGTTCTGCTTGGGTAAAATAAATACGCACTTTTGCTCCGTGGTTGTTGTTAGGGCTGATTTGCCAGTGGCGTTGTAGATAAGGGTAAACATCTCCGTTGAACGTTAACGTCTGTACGGTCGGTTCAAAGTACACTTCGACATTCACCAAACCCAAGGAATCATTATCTGTTGGATCAATAGAGTCCAAGAGCGACACCATTGGGCGGTCGTCCACATCATCCAAAATGCTGTACCATTCTCCTTCATTATCAAACGTACAACTTCCTAGTCGATTAGTTTGTACCAATGGTTGTGGAGTGGGAACAATCACGTGCGTTTGTACGGGCGTACTCAAAATTCGCTCCCCACAACGAGTTGTTGCAATGTCTACGGTGTAGTCAAAAGCGCTCACGACAGGATTGAGCGGAACGTTATAAATATAAGGCGTATTCGGATTGTTGTCATTGTCATAAACCAAAATACCCGTTTGCCCCCCATTAGTACTAGGGTTGTTGGCATCTTGCCAGCTGTAATCAATGATATAAGGCGAGGTACCTGTTATTTGAATAGGATAAGAAAGGTTACTTCCTGTTTTACAAATAATGACGGTGTCTAAGCCCGAAGAAACAGGATTGACCAAGGGCGCTAACTTAAAGCGCCAAACTCCCCAATCATCATTAGCAATACTAATACTATCACTGTTTTGATCGGTCTGGAATTCTAATAAATCCCAGCAATCGGGTAAGGTACAAGCGGCAGGTTGGGTAGTAGCCTTGGTAGCGCGCACATCTTTGACTTTGATGTAGTTGAGGCAGAAACTTTGGCCGTACTCTTTGAACAAGTAAGCCGTTTGCCCAACACTGGTGGTCTCTAGGTTGATAGAACTTGTTGGCCCTACATTTTTAGATTTCAATTTGCCGTGGGGCGCGTTGAGCGTTTGGGTGAGGTTGGGGGAGAAACGATACGTGTGTCCACCGTTGAATACTAAGGTATCAAAGCTATTGTTGCCTAATATTTGCAAATCAGCATTCCATTCTGCATAGTTAAAATTAGATGTCCCATACACCTCCATTTCGTAATCGCCCGCTTCTACCAATACACTATCATATTGTAAATTAGCATCTCCAAAATGCACAGATTTGAAATTACTGTTGCCTTGTGATTGAATATGAATGAGCCCGCCATTGATGGTTAAGTTAGCCGAGTTGCTCGTATTCCAAAGCGCTCTAGGATAGCTATTGTAGTTAGCGCGCCCACCAATGACAAAAGTAGAATTATCCAATTGTAAACTCCTAGTATTATTACTGGTGGAAGTAAAGCGAGTGCGCACAAAAATATCGTTTCCATTAGAATTAAGAGTACCTGCTCCCAAAATCATATGGTTGTAATAAACATCATTGGTGGCGCGGTTCATCGACAGTGGATCCTGTAAGGTCCAAGAACCACCTACTTTGTTGAACATCATTTCTTTGCACGTAAAGCCTACGCCGTTACTAGTAATGTTGCCTATACCCACAAAATTTAACCGTCCATAAAAGTTATTAACGGTGCCTGCTATGGTCGTCCAGTTGCCGCCGATGTACCAGTTGTTGTTAACGTTGGTACTATTAAAGATCGTCGCAACTTGCGTTTCGAGGTCATTGCAATAAGCATTGACATCAATAATACAGCGCGAACCCGCTCGGGCAAAAATAACATTGTCCACAATAGTGGGGACACAGGTGCCATCACCTACGGTGTTTGTGGGAATAATGGTTGAGTGATCTGGATTTGACCACGCGCCATCTACATCCGTAGGACTGCCGTTAAGATCGCCCACCCAATAGAACGTGCGTCCAACACCCAAAGAAAAAGTAATGTTGGTATTGTTGCCTCCATCGGTGGAGTTGACCGCCACTAGCGGCTGTCCCGCTGAAGCATCGAGGGCTTGTAAATAAACATCTTGAATGTTGCTGCCTGTTCCGTTCACCGTAAATTCTACAGGATCGCCTACGTCCGTACGAATAGATGTCAGTCCCACGCTACAATTACCTGCTGTGTAAACATTCCCTTGGATGCGGACATAACTACTTGCATTGCTATTGAGCATGATGTCAATCCCTGCGGCAATATAGAGGTCTCCTGTCACATCAATGCGCCCTGCGCTAGTATAATTATAAGCATCCTTCATACTAGAAAGCGAACTTGTATTCACCGTCAAATCTCCATTGACAGCAATGCGCGCATGTGCAAATACTTGCCCGCTCCCGTTGACCACCACATTGGGGAGGTTGGCATTAATCATGGTGCGTGAGGTATTGTTGAGCAAGAACGTACTATTCGTGTAAACTTGTGTTCCTGCTGTAGCAATCCCTGTCCAGCCTCCGCCCGTAAAATTAACGGTGGCATCCGTCCAAGTACTATTGTTAAATAAGATATAGTTGTTAATCTGTAAATTAGCCCTGTTGACGGTCAAATAACTGTTGCCGCCGAGCTGTTGGAGCATAGAAGTATGCAGCGTATCGACAATATCGTAGCGACTAAAATCCATAAAATGGAAGGAAGAGTTGACAAAAACTCCGTTACTAATAATGCTATCGTTGGCTGTACTCATACAGATGAATCCCCGTCCATATTCGTGGCCGTATCGGCCCTCACTAATGGGAGCCATATTGGGATCTAATTCTAAGGTTCCATTTAAGAACAACTGACGAGCCAATTGAAAATCCACGCCTGCTAAGACTCCTTGCCAGCGCATATCGCGGCAAAAACCAGGGCGACCCAGTTCAACGTTCATCGTTGTAGCCGTAGAAAAAGAAGCTCCATCAAAGTAAACGTTTGACCAAGGAGTGGGGAGGTGGGTCGCAGGCGTACTAGTGGTATGGTTTACCCAGTTGCTGACATCGTGCCAGTCGTTGCCCGACGCGCCTATAAAACGCAAATCATTGTTACAAGCCGTAACAGGCGCAAAAGTAATAGCACTACAGTTAGAACCTTCGTAGCTAGTAGTTGCGCTGTAAGTACTGCCCGCTTGTCCGCGAACACTCATGGCGACGACATTATTGATAGCAAGATTGCCACCCGCTGTTTTTTTGGTAAGGCGAACACTCCCAATCAAGGCCGTTTCACAGCCCGTAGGGCCAATAAAATTATCTGTAATCAGGTCAAAATGATACGTGTGCACATTAGCACCAATCTTGAAATAATCGGTCGTAATGGTAGACGCCCGCCAATCCAACGGCAACAGATCATCCTCCAATTCCAAGTAATGACAGTTAAAATTAGAAACAGGATTGATGACGTGCCGCCCCATTTCTTTGCTAAAGGTAATGCTATCATAAGTGGTGCCGTTACCAAAGCTATAGTATTGAATGGTGGTACTATTGCTAAAATTGCCTTCCAATTTAATGTGCGAGCCCGTGGTAGATAAACCCGCGTTATTGGTAGCTGTAAAGTTGATGTTCCAACCCGAATTGATGTATAAGTTCCCATCTAAAATAATCGTACTGTTGTCAATCGTAATTTGACGGGTAGTATTGGCATTTCTTGTATAGAAACGATCTGCGCGTACCGTTTGTCCATTGGTATTAAAATGCCCCGATTGCAAGGTGATTCCCCCTTCGTCTCTTCTAATATTGTTGTTATAACGATTATTAACGGTCAAGTCATCCAAAAGGCGCAGTTCTGCATTCGCCCCCAAAGCAATTTCAAAATCGTACAAGCGAAAATTATGTCCACGAGACAACAGCGTGCTCACGCCAGTTTGAGTAGCGGTAAAACGCAGCTTGCCAAAGAAGCCTGCCACATTCATGTTGGTCGCCATTTCCAAGTTGCCATAAATATCCAAGGAAGTACCCGAGCTAGCTCCCGTCAAAAGAACATTCTTTGCTGCTCCAATGGCATTGTCCCAAGTCATGTTGTGACAATTGGAATTCTGGTCAATAAAAACCGTATTGCTAGTACCCGAAAAAGAAGCATCCATGAAGTGGACATTATCGTCCGAACGCGGTGCCTGACAAGGGACTTCTAGCCCAGTAACGCTTGCTAAACGCCAGTTACAAATATCATTGTAGTTGTTACTACTACTGCCTGTCCAATAAAGTTCTAGCGCATTTTGGTCACCAATGCCTGGCGTACAGGAGCACTGTGCCCAAGAAATAGAGGTATAGAGCAAGCAAAGCAGCCCTATTAGTAAAGTAGATGTTTGGTTCATTTGATTGTTTTGTGAATAACAGCATTTCATCTGTCTGGGGCAAATAGAATAGAAGGAGGTTAAGAGGAAGCTCATAGAACGGTTCAAAAAAGACAAACCGTCCCATTGTAATAAGGTCTAATAGCTGCCTGAAAAATAGCAATACCCCTCTAACTATATTATAAAAATAGCTAAGATAGGGACATAGCGGTGCCAAAGATATTGAAAAATAATTACAATACGAATACAGAAACTACAAAAGAGGGTAATTGATGGTTGCTTTATGTTACCATTTGCGGCGTTTGGCCAAGAAAGCTTCAAAATCGTTCATAGAAAGGCTATTGAGGCACTGTTCTGCCGTCAGCATTCCCTTGCGCGCGGCCAACACTCCATAGTGTACATCGTGTACACCGCTTAAACTGTGCGCATCGGGATTGATCGCAATTTTTACACCGCGCTCCAACGCGTAAGGGATCCAAGTAGCGTCGATGTCTAAGCGGAGTGGATTCGCATTCAGCTCAATGACGACCTCGTTTTCGGCACAGGCATCAATCACCGCGCGGTGATCAATCGGGTAGCCTTGGCGAGACAGCAAAATGCGGCCTGTAGGGTGTCCCAAAATAGTGGTGTAGGGGTTGCGAATGGCGGTAATCAATCGTTGTGTAGCGCGCTGCTCATCCATGCGCAGTGTCGAGTGAATCGAGGCGATAATAAAATCAAACTCCTGCAATAAATCCTCTTCATAATCCAAGGAACCGTCGTAGATAATATCCGATTCAATGCCTTTGAAAATTTTAAAGGGGGCCAATTCTTTGTTGAGTTGATCCACTTCCTGAAATTGCTGGCGTACCCGCTCGGCATCCAATCCATTGGCATAAAAGGCTGATTTAGAGTGATCCGTCAAGCCTAAATACTCGTAGCCTTGTGCCTGAACATAGCGCGCCAACTCTGCCAAACTATTGCTCCCATCGCTCCAAGTGGTATGTGCGTGTAGAATACCTTTGATGTCTTTTTCTTGAATAAGGGACGGGCTAGGCTGGCCTTTCAATTGCAAGGCAATTTTGGGTAGATCGCGAATTTCTGGTTGGACAAACGGCAATCCTGCTTGTTCCAAAATAGCGTTTTCGGATAAGCCGCGCATACGTTCTGCGTTGTTGTGCCGCCAATCAACAGCGGGCTGTAGTAAGTCCTCAAACAAGGTTTTATTGAAGGCTTCGCTACCTGTTGTGCGCAGCAAATTATAGCCAAAAAAATCAGGCTCGGAGGTACACAAAATCACAGGAATAATACCGTCGGGCGTTTCGCAGCGATACACAGGCGCGCCTTCGTCTTGTTTTTTGAGGAGCAGCAGCTTCTGCTCAAAAATGGCGGCAATGTCGTGCTGCCCAATGAGAATGGTAATCGCTTCTAGTATGGGCATTAAACGGCGAACTTGCCCCGTAAGTTGAACCAATTCTGTCCCCAGTGCTTCCTGAATGTCCAACACCAAATCTTCTGCCTCGGCTTCTAGCTTGGCAAAGTGAAATTTATCAATCGACTGAAAGAAGTACTCCAGTTGTTTTTGTAGGGTCGCTTGCGTCTTGGCTCCAAAACCTTTGAGGGTTAGCAAGCGATTCTCATTGCACGCATACAGTAATTCTCCAGGTGACTGAATGTCTAGTTCTTCCCAAAGTTGTTTTATTTTTTTGATGCCCAAGCCTTTGATGCCCAACAACTGTACAATGCCCACAGGAGTTCCCGAACGATATTCCTCCAACATGGCCATGCTGCCTGTTCGTTGCAGCTCCATGATTTTTTGCCCAATGGCATCTCCAATACCCTTGACCGATTTTACGTCTACTAAGGTCATCTCTGCTACAGGTTCTGTAATGCCGCGTAGGATGCGGTAAGCATTGCTATAAGATTTGATACGGTAGCTGTTTTCGCCGTGTAATTCCATGAGTTTGGCGAGAAGTTGAAACTGGTTGGCGTAATCTTTATTGGTCATTGTTGTTGTTTGTGATAAGGAATCAACGAGCAGGAAAAAGGATAGCAGCGCTAGAAGTCCCCACAAAAATACTAGTAATTTTTAGAAGCGAGTTGAAGTTCTAAAAAAAATAAAAAATGTTACACCAAGAGGCTGAGACTAGCCCCCCAATCCGTAGAAGGAACGACTGTTGCCACAGGATTGCCGCGTAAATCCAACCCCTTCAGCGCGGCATTTTCTAAAATAAAAGGCTCCCAAACGGTCAGTTGATTGTGTGCTAAATTGACTTGTTGCAAGGCTTTTAACCAAGCAAAATCAGGCGGAATAGCCGTCAGTTGGTTATGAGAAAGGTCTATTTGTTGTAAGGCTTGTAGCCATGCCATCGAGTCGGGCACTTCCTTTAGTTGGTTGTGCGCGGCATCCAATTGTTCTAATCGAGACAATTGACCAATGGATTCGGGAAGGTTAGTCAGTTGGTTGTGGGAAAGGTGCAGCTGCCGCAGCAAAGGCAACTGACCAATGGAGATTGGGAGGCTTTGTAAGTGGTTGTGGCAGAGGTCAAGTTCTTGTAATCCCCAAAGCAAGCCCAAGTGCTGGGGGAGTTGTTGGAGCTCGCTTTCGCGCAACGATAACCGTTGGCAGTCGAGCAGCTGTTGTATTTTTTCTTCTAAAGAGCTGGCGGTTTTAGAACCTACTCCTTGTTGCTGTAGCCACTGCCAGAGGTTGGCGTAGGAGGCTAATTGAGCGGGGGTATTTCGTTGGATGATTACCGCTGCCAGCTCCTTGCTTTGGAGAAGGGTTGTTTGATCGCTGAAAAATTGTTGCCAGAGGGCCTGTTGCATGGGCATTGTTAATTAGAGAAGGGTACATTAAGTCCTATTAGGGGTAGAGTGCTTTTGCATCCTATCCCCAAAGCCATAGTAGCTCGATTCCTTATTATAATAAAGAAGGAAGACTTCTCAAAATACTAGTAAGCATTGAAAACAATACGCGGTGTTTTTTATCCATCGTCTCAACTAAAAGAGGCACCCTGTTCCGATAACCAACACGATCCAAAATACACTTCTTCGCATCGAAGAAGAGGGGACAGACTCCCCAAATCGCTTTTGTTGAAGCGCATCGTATGCCCGAACATAATCGGGGTGCTCTGTCCCCATTATTCTATCCCAAACTCTAAAATACAACCCGTAATTGCCATGAAATTTGGAGTGGTGCAAGTTGTGATGAACCGAGGTATTCAAGACCTGGAACAACCAAGAATGGCGAAACCATCTAGGGGCAATTTCGTACCCCAAATGTCCATAAACATTCACCGCAAGGCTAACAAGAGAAAAGGAGATGAGGGCAAGGGGATGTAGCGGCAGCGCCAACAAAATTATGGGCGTAATCAATGCTTCCAATATGCCTTCAGAAAAATGAAAGGCGTACGCTGCCCAAGGGGAGGGGTTGACGGCTTTGTGGTGTTGTAAGTGGACGTGTCTAAAAAGGCGTGGATGATGCACGGTGCGGTGCATCCAATAGAAATAAGTATCGTGCAGGATCAAGGCTAAAACTGTACTAATTGGAATCCACCAGCCTCCATAAGTACTGATGTCTGTGTAGAATTGTGTGTATTCTATAAGGGGTGTTTTTAGAATCAGTAAGACCACGACTGTGAAAATAACCGTACTCTGTATGGAGTGGCCGATGTCCCGAAAAATTTCTTTGCGTTGCAGTAGGGTTGCTTGAATCTTATTCTTACGGAAGAACTTGGGAAACATTTTGTAAAAAAACAAAAAAGCTACCCCTGCAAACAAGAAGTAACGAAGTAGAATAACACTAAACGTAATTAAATAAGGCAGTTGCTCTTTCATGATAAACTAGTTTTGGATCAAACAATACTCCAAAGATAGCGGGTAAAGCAGGTCGCCAACCTTAACAAAAGATAATAAGTGCTGCGGCGCTATTTTTTTCTAGTGGCAATGCGCTTTCTAATTCGGCTCAGGGAAACAGGGGTAATGCCCAAAATATTGGCGATGTACTTGTTAGGTACCCGATTAAAAATAGTAGGATTGGAGGCAATGTATTGCAAATAGCGCGCTTCGGGAGAGAGCAATACAAAGGAATGTACCCGTTCTATGGTTTCTTTGAGCAAACTGTGTAGAAATAGTTGTCGATTATTCGCTAATTTGGGATGCTGGGCAAGAATGCTTTGAAGTACATCATAATCAATACACAACAGCTCCGTATCTTCCAAGGCTTCCACATAAAATTGGGCGGGTTGTTCAAATAAAATGACGTTAGAACTCGC
Source organism: uncultured Saprospiraceae bacterium (assembly GCA_963837355.1). Classification (GTDB taxonomy): domain Bacteria; phylum Bacteroidota; class Bacteroidia; order Chitinophagales; family Saprospiraceae; genus Aureispira. The sequence continues at coordinate 1,646,344 of CAWIMY010000007.1, forward strand.
TATGATGTGGTGTTCGTATCGAACAAAAAGGGTAATTTCTTCTCCCTTGTCATTGATATGAAAGGAGCGAAGGAGTCCTTTTGTTATAAAAAAAATAGTGCGTTGGGTACTCCCTGGTTGAAAAAGATAATCGCCCGCCCGTAAAGCCTTCTCTTGGGTAGCGCCCAACAAGACTTGAGCATCGGCCAAGGTTAAGTTATACCCGAGTTGGTAAAAGGCTTTCATTTGCTCAAAGTCTATCATGCCGATGGTGTTGGAGTTGGAGAAGTTTGCTGGAGAAAGCAAGATAATTCAAATGTCGCAGAAGGAAACAAGCCCATCCAAAAAAATATAGTGTGCGTGGGGGGAATTGCATTCCCTTCTACGCAAAAAATAAAAAAATAAAAAAACTTTCCCTCATGCTGTAACTTTTTATCCACTGCTTCGTCTTCTCCATAATATGACGCTACAAGAATTTACATATCAATTGACCGCCATTAAGGACAAGTTGTTTCGGTTTTCCCAACGGATTGTAGGAGACCAAGAAACAGCGGAAGATGTGGTGCAGGAAGTAGTCATTAAGCTTTGGAACCAACGCGACAAGCGCGGAGAGTACCAAAATCTAGAAGCTTATTGTATGCGCCTGACCAAAAACTTGTCGATTGATAAGACTAGAGCCAAGCACCAGCAAAACGTTTCGTTGGAACAAGCGCCAACACCCGTGCAGCAAAGCCACACGCCGTACCAGCAAGCCGCGCACAACGACACCTTGCAACACATTGCGCGTTACATGCAACAACTGCCTGAAAAACAACGTTTGGTGATGCAATTGAGAGATGTGGAAGGAATGGACTACAAAAGCATTGCTGATGTCCTTGAAATTCCATTGGCGCAAGTCAAAGTAAATTTATTTAGAGCCAGAAAAACAATCCGCCAACAGCTGTTAACATTAGAATCTTATGGATTATCCAACGATTAAACAATTAGTAGACAAATATTGGGAAGGAGAAACTTCTTTGAAAGAGGAACAACAACTGCGTGCTTATTTCAACAGCTCGAAAGTAGATCCTCGCTTAAAAAGTGTACAGCCCTTATTTGTATTTTTTAAACAAGAACAAGCGAAAGAAAGCCAGCGTCCTTTGCGCCTCTGGCAGGTATTTAGACAGCGCCCACAGCGGTTGTGGGGATTGGTCGCTGCCAGTGTGGCGGTCCTATTAACCATCGGTTGTTGGTTTTACCAACAGCAACAACAACTGCCACAAGTGGATAACTTGGCCGAAAGCCAAATTAGCAACACGCTAGAAAAAGATACCTATGAAGACCCCAAGGAAGCGTTCGAAAAAGCCAAAGCGGCACTGATGCGCGTTTCAAAGGGCCTCAACAAAGGGGTGCGCCAAACGCGCAAGGGCTTGGAACAAACTAAGAAATAAGTACGCTTTTTCTTAGCACAATACCTAACAACAAAAACAACAACACATGAAATATCTAGTAGCAATAAGCCTCTGCTTATTAACTTGGAGCCTAAGCGCCCAAAACGCCATTGAAAAATACTTTCAACAATACGAAGATAAAGACGAATTTACCTCCGTCTATGTCAGTGAACACATGTTTGGCCTTTTTGCCGAGCTGGATGTAGAAGATCCCGAAGATGCTGAGATTCTAACCATTATTAGTGGTCTCAAAAGCCTACACATTCTCACAACTGATAAAACCCCCAAAGCCTACTACCAAGAAGCGCTAAAACGCATCAATCGAAACGAATATGAGGTGTTGATGAAGATCAAAGATGAGGGCACCAACTTGCAGTTTTTGATCAAAAAGAACGGCAGTGTTATCGAAGAACTACTCTTATTGGTAGAAGACGAGGAATTTGTGCTGTTGAGTATTGTGGGGCAAATTGACTTGAAAAAAATAGCTCGCTTAGCAAAACACGTTGATATTGATGGATTAGAACACCTAGAACGTGTCCAGGATGCAGAGTAATACGCCTTAGTTTTAATTTACTCCGTCTATTGTTTCATTCGATAACTCCAAAAAATAATCCGTTATGAAAATACTTTTAATAGTGCTCTGTTTCGTATGGAGCAGCAGTTTGGCGCAAGCCCAGAATAAGACCATCAATGATTTTTATAAAACACACCGTAAAGGTGCCGAATCTATTGGCCTTTTAGTGCCAGGGTGGGTCGTGCAAGCAGGGATTAACATTGCTGTAGGCAAAGAATCGCGCCGCCAGCTAAAACCTTTTCGCCCTTTTTTGAGACGGTTGAGCAGCTTGCGTTTACTAGCAGTTGGCGAGGCGAGTCAACTCCCCGAAGGAGCGGTGCGCAATTTTGTTCGCGAGGTGCAACAAGAGGATTTTTCGACCTTGATGCGTATCAAAGAGGAAACTACCCACATAGATATTCTAGTTCGGATCAAAGAGCGTGGTCCCAAAAAGAAACGCCGTAGCATTGTCAAAAACGTATTAATGGTTGTAGAAGACGAAGGCGAAGTGGCTGTTTTTACCATCAATGGCCGCTGGCAAATGGAGCAACTCAATAAGCTCTTAAAAGAACAAAAGGTACACCAATTGTGGGCGAGCAACTAACAAGCTTTCTGACTAATAGTTCCTATACTCTATTCCACTCAAACCTTGCTGTTGTGGCGATAACAAGCCACAACAGCGCTTCCCAAGAATTATGAAAACGCTACTACTAACGATTATTCTGCTTCTAAGCAGCTGGGCAAGTTATGCCCAAAACGCTACCCTCAATAGCTTTTTTCAGGCGCATCGCCAAAGTAAAGAAACGACTTCCTTTGCTGTTCCAGGCTGGTTAATCAAACTAGGGATCAACATTGCCTCTAACGACGACCAAGAGATGCGCGCCCAAATGGAGCCGTTTCGCCCCCTGATAAAAGGGCTCCGAGGCGTACGGTTTTTGATGGTCGAGGAATCTAAAAATCTGCCCCAAGGTACTGTTGCCCGCTTTGTGCAAAAATTACGCAAGCGCGATTATGAGCCTTTAATAAAAGTGAAGTCATTTAGGCGAAGCCGCCATTGTACAGCACCGTCTCCAAAACGACACCATCTATTTGGACGACGGACGGCGCGAATGGAGGTTAGTAGAATAACCAATCCTAAAATACCCCCTCAAACCGCCACTTGCAACAAACAGCCCGACCACCAAACGTAGGCCATACTCAGAATGGCTACCACATTCGACAACAGGGCAAACAATTTCATTTCTAAGACGGAGTATTGTTTTTCTTTGTAAATCACAAACACATCCAGCAAGAGCCAGACCAATCCTAGCGCCAGTAAGCCACCAAAAATATATTCGTGGTAAACACTAAACAGCAACGCCACCTCTAACGTAACGATGCCAATAATGAGTAACTTTGTTTGACGCGTTCCCAACACCGTGCCCGTCGTTTTGCGCCCCGCTTTTCGATCGGGCTCAATGTCCATAACCTCGCCCATTAGGTGCGACTGTAGCGCAAACAAAAATAAGTATACATAAGTCGGCCAAGGCAACCCTTCTAAACCATTGATCCAAATACTGAGTGGAACCACTAACAAATAGCCGACTTGACACAGCAATTCTAAGGGCGGGTGGCTGCGCAAGCCCCGTTCAGGCAAGTTGTACAAGCCATTAATCAGCGTAAAAGTGATTAAAAATAAACTCACTTCCCAACCTCCAACCCAAATCAATACAGGAAAAAAAAGCAGCTGCACCACCGCCATAGCGCGCCACAAAACTTCCAATTCTGCTTTCGTACCGCGCGCGCCAAACCAAAAACTATCCTTTCTAGGATTCAAGGCATCGGTTTCATAATCGACCATGTCGTTCCAACCATAGACCAAGAAGTTGAGGGGGAAACAAACATAAAAGAGGCCATACCAGAATATCCACGAGGACGTAATCTCCCCACTCTGACTGGTCGGTAATAAATACAGCCAAAGGGTAGCAAACCAAAGGCCTGGCCGAGATACTTTTAAATAGAAGAGGAGTTTTTGCTGCATGGGTAGCGTGGGAATTAATAAAAAGAAACGCCTAAAGTAGTCTTTTTCTTTTTTAGGGGTAGGAGGTAACGCCACTTTAACCACTTTTTATAAGGGAGGAATCGTAAAACTCCCCATTACCCCTAGTGCTTTCTCTAATTTTTGTGCTGCATTCAGTCGCTTTATTTTTTTAATGGGTTGTTTTTTAAAATAATGTTTATATTTGATAATGTTTTAATCATCTCTCCAAAAGACAGCGATTATCACGACATGAGTAATAATATAAAGTATTAGTTATACGAGGAGTTATTCTAACTTTGGGGCTACAACCCCGCAGCGTTTTTGCTTCTATTAAAGCCTCTTTAAAATCCTCGTCCAGCGCTCTAGTGAGTTGATCCAACTTAAAAAAGTCCCCCATGAAAAATCAATGGTTGATTGTCCTATTATTGCTAGTAGCTCCAGCTATTGTCGCGCAACACCCTTTCGAAGAAGCCCTAGATCCCATTAAAGATATTTTACCTCCTTCTCCCACGGCCTCCGCTTTGGCCGCTTATGGAGAAATTCCCACTAGTTTGCACACGGGTATGCCTAGTGTAACGATTCCCTTATCGGGTATAAAGGGGCGAAAACTCTCTGTGCCTTTATCGTTGAGTTATCAAGGAGGAGGGTATCAAGTAGATGCCCTCTCTTCTTGGGTCGGTTTGGGATGGAGTTTAAATGCTGGTGGCGTAGTCACTAGAACGGTTCAGGGGATAGAAGATGATCGAACAGGGGTTGGGTACTGGTCAATTGCTGTTCCAGAGGATTTGAATACGGGTGGGCAGCCTGCTACTGCTCAAGAAGCGCTAGCGATCGAAGACTATTACCAGTATTTGAACAAGGCGGCCAAAAAAACTTGGGATAGCCAACCCGACCAATTCAATTTTAATTTTGCTGGATACACTGGACGTTTTTTTGTTGAAAATAACAATGGCACTTTAATACCTAGATTAATACCCCATCAAGACATTAGGATAACGTTACAAATAGATCAGGGAGCATTGAGTACGCTTACGTTGACGACTCCTAATGGAACTATTTATACCTTTGGTGGCGTAGGGACAAACGGTGTGAAGGCTGTTGAAAAGACAAAGACAAATAATCCTAACAGGTGTGGACGCAATTATGATTTGCCTGTCATTACTAGTTGGTATCTATCTTCTATCCAATCGGTTGATAAAGAAGATCAAATTGATTTTGTTTACGCAGAGAATGCCATCAGCTATACAAGCAGCATCAATGAGCAGGCCAGTAAAAAACAATATCCTATAGGCTGTGGGTGTTGTGCTCAACTATCTCCTGCCACCACTATTTCTGGTGGGGGATGGGAGCATAGTCGTTGTGAGCAATATCTAGATGTAGCTGGTCTTTACTTGGAAAAAATCAGCAGTATCGGTCACTACATCGTCTTTCAAAGCGATAATTCACGGTCGGATTTACTGGGCGGGCGACGGCTAAACGCTATTAACTACTATGACGATAAGGATAATTTATTAAAAAGCGTAGACTTAGTACAGGATTATTTTGAGACAACGGGTAATAATGCTTCCTCGGACGCTCTGTTGAACAAAAGACTTCGGTTGACTACGGTGACGGAAAAAGATGCTGCGGCCCAAGCCAATCCTCCCTATACCTTGGTCTATGATGCGTTGGAGTTGCCCCCTCGCTTGTCCAATGCTAAGGATTTTTGGGGGTTTTATAACGGACAAAATGGAAATACTACGTTGATTCCTGCTGAATTACCTGATAATCCTACTTTTTATACGGTTGGTGGGGATCGTTTTCCCAATGCTACTTATGCTAAGGCTGGAATTCTGACAAGAATTAACTATCCCACAGGTGGCCACTCCACCTTGGAATATGAAAGCCATGAGTTGGCCTATGATACGCCTATCGAAGAAACGGTTAAAAAAACAAAAGGAGTCTTGGCAGAATATGACTACCCCTCCAGTGGTCAACAAGTAGTAGAGGGACTTTTTGATGTAGATCAAGCTCAGGAAGTAACTATTAACCTCAAAATTTATAACAAATGTGGTGCTCCGCCAGTAGCTGTTTCTTACCTGAAAATAGAAGAAAAAATAAATGGTTCTTGGCAGCCGTTGACCACCACCAATACCAACATCAACCAAACAGGCAGTGGAAATGATGGAAAAGGAACCATCAGGTTGGGCGGAATGCTGCCCAGCGAGGATATCTTTGCCCTCTATGAAGATAATTTTAAATTGTTGCTACCAACAGGAGAATATAAATTAATAGCAGGTGCTCTCAATAGTTGTCCAGATCCTACTAGTACCGCTACCTTAAACGATAGATTAGACATCAGTGTACAGTATGTAGAACATACGGGAACGCTAATTTACAATAGAGAAGTGGGCGGGCTACGGGTAAAAAAGACAACCCTACACGATGGGATGGATGCTGCTAAAGATATTGTTGCAGCCTACAATTATAGAACACAGGATGACCAACAGGTATCTAGTGGCTATGCTCCTACACCAACGGCTTATCTGCAAAAAATACTACGTTCTTTCCTGCTTATGGAGATGTTAACAATAGTTGCCGCGCCAATCCAGTTTATAGTGGTACACAACAAGATTTTCCCGCCTGTATCTGTGAGCAAGAGGTCGAGCAATTATACTCAGGAAGTCAAATTCCCTTGCATGGACTTAGTGGAAGCCATATTGCTTATACAGAGGTGACGCAGTTGAGTGGCTTGAATGGAGCCAATGGGAAAACTTGGAATCGCTTTTCTAGAGGAGAGAATTCCGCTGCTAACGGCGGGGGAAATTTAGTGGTTCCACAATCTTTGTTGGACTGGCGTGGAGGAAACTTGGAGGAACAAATTACTTATAAAAAAGTAAGTGGTAACTATATAAAAGTGCAGGCTATTCAAAATACTTATCAAACGAGCTCGACCACAGGGAATGGGTTGGGGGTATTTTATGGGCTAGCGGTCAATTTGAAAGGACATGAGCGAGATTGGATAAATCCAGATCGGGTCGTATATACCTTGCCATAGTGGAAATACGGGCGCTAATGGCGCAACACAGTTGAGTGATGGTTCTACTTGGTACAGCCCCTGTTATACCCAAAATCCTGGAGACTTTGTTATTGATTGGCCAGTTTTTGGTCGGTTCAATTATGTGTATTACCCCATTTATTACGGATGGGAAAAGTTGACTCAATCTACGTTGCAACAATATGAAGAGAATGGAGTAGATTATCTAGAAACTACCACAGCCTATGATTACAGTGATGCTTATACCCAGCTCCTCCGTACCCAAGTTACCAACAGTGAGGGAACCATTTATACCACAGAAAGTAAATATCCTACCTCGTATACGGTGTTGAGTACGCCTACTTCTACGGATAGTAGGGTCTTGGCCATCCAGAAAATGCAGGAATTGCATCAACATGCGATTCCGATAGAACAAACCAAATACGTCCAAAAACAAGGAGAGGTTAAGAAACTAGTAGGAGGGATTTTTACTGCTTTTGAAATCAACCCCAATAATTCCAATGTCGTGAATCCTGTGCGTATTCACCGAACAGAATTGACGGCTCCTTATGCTATTTACAATACCAATTTTCTTTCTACAGCGATCGATGGGAATAATAATTTTTTTAATGCCCCTTTCTACCAACTCTATGGAACGTATACCGCCCACAATGACAAAGGCTTACCTTTAGGTTTTCAGAGAGACAAAGACCTCCTCAACAGCTTTGTTTGGGGCTACGAGGATCGAGTCCCCATCATGAAGGCCACTAATGCCCACCCTACAGAATTGGGCTACACCAGTTTTGAAGGAGGCGATGAAACCCCTTGGAATCTACAAGCCAGTGCGACGGCTACTACTGGAAAAATCGGGCACCATGCCTTACAAGTAACCGAAGAATACCCAGTAGGCCGAGTGTTTACCATAGATGGACAATACAAAACCTATAAGTTTTCTGCTTGGGTCAAAACGGCAGGCGGCAATTTTGGCAACATGGTGCTCCGAACTTGTTCTAGGGTCAACCCTGCCAATTACCCCAACGTCCCTAGTGCTTATGCGCAAACAAGTTTCAGCAATACCAACGGGGATTGGCAATTGGTAGAAGTAGAACTAGATGTGGCTCAAATAAGAGCCGATGCTGGATTAGCGGCCAATGATTTATTGGATGTCCATGCGTATTTATGGAACCCTACGCAACAAACGATCGAGATAGACGCAGTGCGTTTTCATCCTGTAGCAGCTTTTGTAGAAACCTATGATTACGAAGAAGAAATACTCCTGCTGACAGCGATAGAAGGGGTTAATCGGCTACACAGCAGCTATTTTTATGATGATTTTCAACGACTGTCCCATGTCAAGGACTTCGAGGGCAACATTCTTTTGGCCAATGCTTACCACTACAAAAATGGGGGCAGTATAGAGAACCACGTAGCTACCAAAACGGTAAGAGTAGCAGGGAAAACCACCTTGGCTTCTTTGGCAGGCTTACCACTATCAGCCTTAACCGCATCCTACCAATATCTAGATGGCTTAGGGAGAAGCATCCAACAGGTTGACAAAGGGCAGTCTCCCAATGGCAAGGATAGGGTGAGTTTTGTGGATTATGATGCCTTTGGTAGACAACGAAAGACCTATTTGCCTTATGTCACTACGAGTACGACAGGAAATTTTAATACCAGTCCTATCACCCAAGCGCAGAGCTTCTATGGCAGTACTATAGCCGTAGAGAGCCGTTCCAATTATGCTTATGGAGAAACTGTATTTGAAGCCTCGCCCCTCAATCGACCGATAGAACAATCTTCTGCGGGAGATGGTTGGGAAATTGGCACCACCCACACTACCAAGTATGCTTATAATCATAACAAAGCGCATCCTGTGCTATACCTAGACGAACCAGCTGCCGCCGCAGCGTATTACGCCCTAAAAACATTAACCAAAACAGAAATCGTAGATACTAGAGGGATAAAAGGAGTCTCTTATACCGACAAAATGGGTAGGATCGTCCTTTCTAGACAAGAAATAGAACAGGCCACCAACCAGTGGACAAATACCTATACCCTCTACAATGAGTTTGGCCACATCAAAGCGGTTATTCCGCCCTCTGCTATAGCATTGATGGAGCAGAGTAATAATTATGACTATACACACGCCAACTATGCCGAGTTGATTTATACCTATACTTATGATAAAAGGCAGCGCCTCAGCAGCAAAAAAATACCCAATACTGCTGTGGTGTACTATGTATACGACCAATTGGATCGGCCAGTAGCTACCCAAGATGGAAACCAAAGAGCCCAAAACCAATGGTCGATACAAAAATATGATGTATACGGCCGACCAATTTTGACCGCTTTATATACCTACACCTTGGGACAAAGCAGCCTACAGAATTTCTTCGATCAACAAACGACGGTTGCGGAGGCCACTACCACAGGGACAGTAGGGTATACCAATACCTTACCCGTACTGACCAGCACCGATTCCATACTAACAATCCAGTACTACGATGGATATGATTTTGATAGAGACGGAGTACCCGATGCAGAGAACACCTTTATTGCAGTTACTGGCTATGCGAGTAGTTATTTTACTAGAACGCTAGGTCAAGCGACAGGAAGTAAAACCCGCCTGCTAGATGGCTCAGGGGACTTTTTACGAAGCGTGGTTTTTTATGACGATAGAGGTAGAGTACTGCAAACCAACCAGCAAAACCACTTGGCGGGTCAAGATAGGAGCTGCAATGCCTATGATTTCATAGGACAACTCACCAAAAACTACTACCAGCACCAGACCAATATAGGAGGCAACGCCATTAGTATCTCGACAGAAGAAACCTTTGACTATGACCATACGGGCCGCCTTCTAAAAGCTTACCATCAAATGGACAACGATGCCCCTATATTGCTCTCCGAACAACACTATGATGAGTTAGGGCGTTTAATACAAAAACAACTAGAAGGAAATACAACAGCAACCAGTTTTCTACAGTCCATAGATTACCATTACAACATCAAGGATTGGTTGGTCAGAATCAATGACCTGTACCCAACCGACTACACAGGACATACAGTAGTAGGAGGAAATGATTTGTTTTCTATGAATTTTGAGTATGATTATGGAGGCAATATAGCGCATTTAGAATGGCAGGTAGCGGGCTACGATTACAGAGGCCTCTATGAGTACACCTATGATAAGCTCAACAGGCTTACCAACGCCAATTACCAAGAATACTTGGATGCTTCTACTCCCATCAATCCTATGTACCAACGACAAAATCACTTCTCGGTCAATAACATCACCTACGATGTGATGGGCAACATTACCAGTTTACAGAGAAAAGGAACGACTGGAGTGGTGGGAAACGTTCCCATCAACGGGATGCTGGATAACTTGACCTACACTTACCAAGGGAACCAATTGTTAGCGGTAGAAGACGCAGGCAGCGTTACCGAGGGCTTTGTAAATGGAGCTTCTACGAGTTCAGAATACGGGTACGATGGGAATGGGAATGTAACCAGAGATGATAATAAAGGCATTGCTGTAGGGTACAATTACCTCAATCTACCGCAACAGATCACGTTTACAGGAGGGGAGCAATTGGAGTGGCTCTATACGGCAGCGGGACAGAAAGTAAGAAAAAAGGCCACGGATGCTAGCAGTGGAACTACTTACAAACATTATATTGGAAAAGTACACTATGCAGGGGATGCCCTAGAATTTATCCAACATGCAGAGGGAAGAATTATCCCAACGATCACGGGCTACACGGTAGACAATGCACCTATTTATAGTTATCAATACGAGTATGCCTTACAAGACCACTTGGGGAACAGCCGCGTGTTTTTTGCCGACCGGAACAACAATGGCACAATAGAAGTATCAACGACAGGCGGCTACAACGAGGTGTTGCAACAGGAGCACTATTATCCCTTTGGGATGGGGATTAGAGGAGAGTGGAAGTTTGTGCAGCCACAGGTTGGGGGTGTTAATCAGTACCAGTATAATGGCAAGGAATTGAATGATGATTATGGGCTGGATTGGAATATGGCTATGTTTAGATCCTATGATCCAAGTATTGGAAGATGGGGACAAGTTGATCCATTGGCGGAAGTATTTTCAAGTGCTTCCTCTTATTCTGGAATGGGGGATAATCCAATTACTTTTAATGATCCATTAGGGTTAGCTCCTGAAGATGCTAGAGTTCCTAAAAAAGAAGAAAGAGGAATCACGTCCACCTGGCGAGTTTGAGAGAGGGGAAAATGGAGAATGGGTAAGAGTTTCTAACATAGGAGATGACATAGGGCTTGATTTTTTTCATGATGATGTAGTTCGAAATGGTGTACTTGTCCAAGAAACCATAATAAGAGATGAAAATGGAAATGAAAATGTAATGAGTAATGGTAGGAGGTGGTTCAGAGGTGGAGTTGTGAGAAGTGCATTTGAAGGAGACTGGCAAACACTCTATAGTGACTGGAGATGGGGGTGGGGAGTAGAGAATAGTATATTTACAGGTGGGCATTTTAATAATATCTTAATACAAGAATCAAACTGGTTGCAAAATTCAATTCAAGAATTTATCAATTCAGGCAATGATAGAGCTGGACGGGCTTTTAACTGGGATTCGGGACTAAGAGCAACATGGAATGGAAATAATTGTAATATGCATCTTGTTTTTATGGGATCATACAATGTAAGTTTTTATAGGTTAGGAACACGAACTTTAGTTTTTGTTTTAGATGATAAAACTAGAGAATCGGGTCTAGGACATTTACCGTTTATATCTAATTATTCAAGAGAGGAAGGTATGCCAAATCCTTTTCCTTGGTCTCAAGAAAGAACTCGAATGATGACTACTACCTTTCAACGTTATTTATTTTTTGTTGACAATTAATCTTTGTGAAAACATGTTAAAATTAAAAAAATATCTTTTTATCATTACTTCAATAACATTATTGTATTTGGTTATTAACCAAGCGTGTTTTTTTGTTAGTAATATAGAAGGGAAATATATACTGCATAGTGATGGAAATTGTCATTTACTGCCTGTGAGTTCCGATACTCTAATTTTGAAAAAAGATGGGTTATTGAGTAGTAGAAATTTTTCAGGAAATCCAGTTTATGAAATAAAGCTTGGTTTTTTTGAAAAAAAAATAAAAATTAATTTTAATGATAAAAAAGAATCTATAATATTAGTAGTTGAACGAAATGTATTTGGAATTTTTAAAATTAAAGTATGTATGGATCAAAATACGTATTATGTTAGTTATTGATGTTTATGAAGAAACTAGCACAAAAGAATCCAGATGGGCTGTGGCTAGTACAGTTGTAAATTATTTATCGTTAAAAAATGATAAAGGCAAAACACCATCAACAGGCACAGAGTATATAGGACATAGGCATTCTAGTGCTGCTAAATATGCAAAAAAAGGATTTAAATCAGGCAAAGAAGCACTTAGGGGAAGTATATATGCGGGTGTCATAAATGCTTTTAGAGGAGGTATAGATTATTCAGGTGGAGCGACTCATTGGGATGGGTTTGATTTTGCTGCTAGAGGATTCAATCATAGCAAATTTGGAAGAGGAGCTGTTTTACAGGCTAAACATTTACGAGCTTATGGAGATGCTTGGACTGATGACGATATTAGGATAACTTCTGGTGGTTCTTATTCAACAAAAGCAGAGCTATTTACTAATACGTGGCACAGGAAAGCAGGTGCGACAAGATTAGGAACTTCAAGATATAACGTTAACAAACTAACATATATGTCTTCTGCTGTCTATGGAAGAACAATTTTTTGGAAAACAATAAATATTAATGTTGGAAGTATGATTAATGATAACATAATCAAGTCCAGCTAAAAGTATGATTGATAAAAAATAATATGAAACTAATAATTTTTATTTTTTTATCCCTTATTTTTTATACTTGCTCTTCATCAAGTAATCAAAAAATGAATCAAGTAAATCTTGATTACATAAAATTTGCAGATACGCTTACCTCTTCTGGTATTTATTTTACTTACAAAGATGTTAATGAGATTTGCTGTCTTCAAGTAGGGAATTCTAAAGTTAATGTAACTATTCCATACTATGGAAAATTAGATAAGCTTGATAAAATACCAGGTTGTGCTATTTATACTCCATATTGGATAAGTAAGAATGTTCTAATAGCTTTTAGTGGTTGTGGTAATTTTTTTACTAATAATGACTTGTTTTTATTTCATGAAGATTCTGTAGAAAGACAAAGATATGGACACATAGAAGGGTTTGATAGCCAACAAATAATTGCCTACCTAGAAGACAATTCAGATGATTTTTTGATTGTGAAAGATGTTTTTTCTAATAAAAAAGATAGTTTATTTTTTGATCATTTTGTGTCAGAAGAAACTTTACAGGAAAATATGAAAGAATACACTTCTGTCTTGGAAGGCCTAGAATCAAAATATAGTGGTGAAACCCTTAATTTTAAAGATGATACAATTTCTTTTAATTTTTTAGGAAAAGACACTTTTTACATATTAAACCTAAGGTAAAGCGGTGTTCCTCCTCAGAAGCCAGAAGACTAGTTGGACTATACTCAAAAAGCTGGACACAGAAGTGTGTAAGAAAGCCTCTTATTCAACTGATTTAAGAGGCTTTTTTAATACATTATTACTGGAAAAAGTACTTAGAGGATTACAGTTTAAAAGACCACTTGGGGAATAGCCGAGTATTTTTTGCGGATAGAAATGGGAATGGGACGGTAGAGGTTTCCACTACAGGTGGGTATAATGAGATGCTGCAACAAGAGCACTATTATCCCTTTGGGATGGGGATTAGTGGAGAGTGGAAGTTTGTGCAGCCGCAGGTTGGCGGGGTGAATTTGTACCAGTATAATGGCAAGGAGTTGAATGATGATTTTGGGCTAGGTTGGAATGATTATGGGGCGCGTTGGGATAGCCTGTCCCGACTCTCGGGAATGCTAGCATAGCGCGCTGGAATGGGGTGGATCCTTTGGCGGAGAAGTATAGTAATTTATCCCCCTATAATTATGTGGCTAATAATCCTTTGAAGTTTATTGATCCTGATGGAAAACATATTGTAATTCTTTGGGAAGTGGATGGAGAGAAGAAAACAATGATTTACTCTTATAAGGAAGATAGAACATTTGAAAAAGGGACACCTGAATTTGTGGAAAATACATTGAAATCATTAGATCAACTTTATTTAACAGGAGCATTAGAAATTGTAATGAATGAAGGAGAGGAACCTACTGATCTTATGGAAGCTTTTATGGGAAGTAGAGAGCATCATGTGCTGATACAGCAAAACCCTAGAACTGTCTATAGAAGCGATAAAAATACTATTAGATTTGATGATAAGCATGGCTCTTTTTCTAAAATAGATGTTAATGAAGGACTGGTAGGAAGTAATATTGTACGGAATTCAGCATCAAGTGGATTGGGTCATGAAATGATTCATGCATATAATGATGAGTTTGATCATGATGATTATACTGATAGAAGGAATGAAAAATATGAGAGTACAAAGGAAAATCTTTTCTTTACAAATAAAGAAGAAATAAAAACAACTTTAAGGTAATCAGATGATGAAAAAACTTGGACAAGAAGGAAGAACCAATTATCAGCATGGGAAATATGAAACAGAAGAACCAACCTCAATAGAACCAAAAGTAAAAAAATAAAAAGAACATGAAATCACTAGTAATATTTTTTTTGTTTATTTTGTTTTGTGTTTCATGTCAAAGAAATACAATTGTTTACTACAATAATACAGAAGATTATGATGATGCAGAAATATGGGGAACAACTGATCTGTATCTGTTTTTTAAAGACGAGCTAGGGGTTAATAACTATAGGTTGACTTCTAGAAGGTACTACAGAGAGCTATATAAAATAAAAAATGAATTAATAAATAAAGGAACTGATGTATATTGGGACAATAATTTTTATGAATATGCTTTTATCCTGAATGAAGAAGATACGTTATATGCTAATCTATCTCAGAGTATGGAGATATAGAAGACGAAAATTAGAATTGAAATGCACAATAGAAATCTTTGTTAAAGGCAAGCGGTGTTCCTTCCCGTTAAATCGGGATAGGCTCTCAGGAGTAGCGAGTCCATAGGCACACCAGTAGTTTAAAAACTACCATGAGCTAGTTGCTAGTCACTGTATTACTCCCTTTGGTCGTGAGGAGAGTACCGTCATGTTTTTGGAACTGCTTGGACTATACACAAAAAGCTGGACATAGAAATATTTAAGAAAGCCTCTAGACCACTTGATTTTAGAGGCTTTTATTCTCCACGATCACAGGCTATACAGTAGATAATGCACCGATCTACAGTTATCAATACGAGTATGCCTTACAAGACCACTTGGGGAACAGCCGCGTGTTTTTTGCCGACCGGAACAACAATGGCACAATAGAAGTATCAACGACAGGTGGCTACAACGAGGTGTTGCAGCAGGAGCACTATTATCCCTTTGGGATGGGGATTAGAGGGGAATGGAAGTTTGTGCAGCTTAGGCTATAAAAAGTATTACAGGGAAAATTACATCCTTATTTTAATGGACGAGGATAACGATTGACACTATTTAGCACGCTGCGGTTCGCGCTGATAAAATTAGGTATAGTTAATGTTTCTAAGTGTAGAACATGGCTGAAAAGAAACGTCCAAAGTAGTCTTTTTCTTCTCTAAGACCATAAACAAACCTAAAAACGGTGTTGTTCCATGAAATGGGCCAACACCGTTTTTATGATAAAGAACCTACTGGAGGAGCGGAGTAATTATTCCCCATTCTCTCCTTCCAATACCCGAATCATATTTTCCTCTCTAGCCGAGCGCTTCTTTGTCTTGCCGTTGATCTGTTGAAAAAACTGGCTCCAAGCCAAGGGGTCAAATACCGCTTGTGGTGCCATTTGGCCTTGATAAGAATATGTGCTGGCTTGCTGGCGCAAGTATTGAGTAGCTGCCTCTTTGCTGTCATTATCTGTCGATTGTGCAATGGCGAGCAATTGATTTCTATTTAAGTTATCTTTGGCAATGGTTTCTAATTGACCAGCGCGGGTAGGTTGCAAAGCCAAGAATTCGGCAGCCAAATTATCGCGGTCGGGCCAAGGAAAAATAGTAACCTCGTCTAAGTTAATTTCAGCGGGTTCTAGTTCGACAGTCAAGCTGTAATACATGCCTGTAATGTCTTCAGGAATAACAATTTCCCGTTTTGCGTAGCCAATGGCCGAGAAGGTGAGGGTTTGGCCTTTTTTGACAACGATGGAGTACATCCCTTCGTAGTTAGCATAAGTACCGCGCACGGTTCCTTGTACCGCTACAGTAACAAAGGGCACATATTCATAAGCACCACGGGGAGATTTGGATACGACCAACCCATATACTTCTACAATATCCGAAGGTTGCTGTGCTTGAACAGCAGGGGCGATAATCGCTAAAAGCAAGAGGAAAATCGCGGTGATTTTTATTTTTAGTAACATAAGTATAGTATTCTGTAAAGTAGTTTAAATGGGATTCCAATAAGATGCTTTCTCCTAATTTAACGAAAGTTAGGCACAAACGTTTCAAATCAAGCGTCAAACGATAGACATTTTATGCAAATTTAGTAGAATACTTTCGCAAAACGCTTCCCTTTCATAAACGCAGGAGTGAGGCAAGGCGTTGGTTTTTTAACGTCCTACTAACAATCGGTTATCAATTGCCCACAAAAATATCATAAATGTCATTACCATTGGCAAATAACATCAAACCAATTAATAACAAAATTCCAGCCAATTGAGCCACCTCCATAAAACGTTCATTGGCAGGGCGACGGGCAATGATTTCGTACAAAATAAACAGCACATGTCCACCATCCAGTGCGGGAATGGGCAGTAAGTTCATGAACGCTAGAATAAGCGATAACGCCCCTGTCATGCGCCAAAAATATTCCCAATCCCAAACCGTCGGAAACATTTTACCAATAGAAATAACCCCGCCCATGCTCTCTGTCGCTTTCAAACGCCCCGAAAACATTTGACGGAAGGCCTTAACTTGACTGGCAATAAGATCATAACTGCGCGAAAACGCCATAGGTACTGCTTGGCTCAAGCTGTAGCGGCGACGCTCCGTTTTCATAAATCGATCAAAACCGTAAGGATTAACGCCAATAGTAGCGTTTGGGCTGGTTTTTAACGCGGTAGTAGTGAGCCGCCCTTCTCGATAGTAACTAACGGTCACCAACGTGTCTTTGAGGTTGCGGATCACGCGTTTGAAATCTATAAAATAAGGGGTGGGTTGACCATTTAGAGCAATAATGGAATCGCCTGGAGCCAATTTGGCAGAGTCTGCGCCTGAATTGGGCGCAACTTTGGCGATGACAAAGGGAATTCTGACATACAACAGGCTCA
Organism: uncultured Saprospiraceae bacterium; assembly: GCA_963837355.1. Classification (GTDB taxonomy): domain Bacteria; phylum Bacteroidota; class Bacteroidia; order Chitinophagales; family Saprospiraceae; genus Aureispira. Next base: position 1,663,741 of record CAWIMY010000007.1, read on the forward strand.
TTTTTTTCTTGCTGTAAGAAGGCAACTTCAAAACAGAGCTATCTTGCACGGTAAAAGAAACGGGTTGGCCATCGCGAGAAACGGTTACGGCATATTTTTTATCCAGCAACATATATTTGGTCATCAAGCCAGGGCTAAATTCTTCCATTTTCTGATCGCCAACGCTCAGTACCTTGTCCCCATCTTTAAAACCCATTTCTCGCGCCAACGGACTCGTACTTACTCCATAATCCATGTTTTCATTGGTTAGGATTTGATCGCCATACGTCCAAGCCACCATTGCCAATAGAAAAATTCCAAGGGCAAAGTTAACCGTCACGCCCCCCAACATCACAATAAGCCGCTGCCAAGCGGGCTTGGTTCTAAAATCGCGCTCATCGGGAGCCGATTTGAGGGCATCGCGGTCTAGACTTTCGTCCATCATGCCCGTGATTTTTACATAACCGCCTAACGGCAACCAGCCAATCCCATATTCCGTTTCCCCAATTTTGCGTTTAAACAAGGAAAATTTAGGATTAAAAAACAAATAGAATTTCTCTACGCGCATTCCAAACCAACGGGCGGGCAAAAAGTGCCCCATCTCATGTAGTGTAATCAATATTGACAAGCTCAACAAGAGCTGCATGCCCATTATAAATTGTCCCATTCTAGTAATTTAGCAGTGATGGAAGGCCAATTGAACGACGGCCTAGTCTCCCTCCGTAAGGGAGGGCAAAAATACAAAAAGAATTCACTCTTTAGAAGCGCTTCGCTAGAAAGCTCTCCGTAGATTTTGTGTAAAAAATAGCAGGTTCACCTTGTTTATTTTCTGAGCAGTAGCTTTTTATAATAAAAAATGAACGAACTTACTACTGCCAAATAAACACCCCTCAGCGGCTGCTTTTTACCTCGCACAAAATGCGCCAATCCCTCTTTCCATAAGGTTAAGGAAGGGAGCCGCCAATGCTTTATCATAACATACCAACACGGGTTGAGTTCATTTTGTGAAAAATTGTTTGTAAAGTGTTAAATTACAGAGAGTAAGCTGCTATAACTTTATTTTTTGGCAAGTAATTTGGTTCTATTATACACAAATAACAAGTACCTATGTTTTATGAATTTCAGGGTTATAAGCCCGTTGTTGATCCGACTGCTTTTGTCCACCCGCAAGCCAATGTGACAGGCAATGTCCTTATTGGTGCCCACGTATACATTGGGCCGGGCGCGGTATTGCGCGGTGATTGGGGGCAAATTATAATTGAGGAAGGCTGCAATGTACAAGAAAATTGTGTCGTCCACATGTTCCCAGGTAAGACGGTGCACTTACATCCAAGTGCGCACATTGGACATGGCGCTGTGATTCATGGAGCTACTGTAGGAGCCAATGCCTTAGTGGGCATGAATGCCGTCCTGATGGACGATGTAGAAATCGGAGCGAATTGTATAGTGGGGGCTTTGTGCTTTGTACCTGCCAATACCAAAATTCCCGCTCAAAAATTGGTAGTGGGCAACCCTGCCAAGATTATTAAAGATTTACCAGATGCAATGGTTGCTTGGAAACGCGAAGGGACGGGGTTATACCAACAACTGCCTGCCGAATGCGAAAAAAGCTTGCGTCCCTGCGAACCATTAACAACCATCCCCCCCAATAGACCTGTCCAAGACTTTTCGCAGTACAAGACTTGGCAGGAGCTGAACAAACGATAGTTTTAAAAAGGAAGTCGCTTTTATAGGTGGCTTCACCAGTCCTATACGAATATGCTAGATGAAATTGTACTAATTGATGACGATGGTATGAACAACAAAGTCAGTCAAAAAGTCATTCGTCAACTATTGCCAAATATCCCCATTCAAGTATTTGAAAATGGGGAAGCAGGGTTGACTTACCTCATTAGTAGACAAGACGATAATCTGAAAACCTTAGTGTTTTTGGATTTACAGATGCCTATCATGACAGGGTTTGAGTTTTTGAGTATTTATGAAAATGCCATTGCTCATCAAAATCCGCCTTTCAGTATCTGCTTGTTGAGCAGTGAGGGAGAAGGCATTAAGCAGCAGTGTCTGAAGAGGTATCCTAGTGTGTTGGATCACACCAACAAACCACTGGAAAAAGCATGTACTGAGCAATTGATTGCTCGTGCTATCGCAAGGTTATCCCCCACACACGCGTTCGTTAGCGTTGCGCATTGATTGTTCGATAACGCTTATTTTTTGATAACCATAAAAACAGAATCCTGCTTGGAAGCCGTCCAAGCAGGATTTTTTATAGCGGTTAGTTTGTTCTGTTGGTTAGGCGCGAGGGGACTCATCGTCGCCTTCTTGTTCGGGGGCAACCACAAAGGTTTGCACCACTGTTTTTTGAAAGGCGCGTGGTGGAATACGAACTTCCAACGTTCTTCCCCAAGTCCAAAGGTCTAGTACTAAGTCATCACCTTCTTTTCGGATGGGCGAGTTGAGCACGACATAATGGTTGCCTGTCACACCAGCGAAAAACGCTGATTTTTTTTGTTGGAAACTATCATTTGGATCTTGGTAGCGCGTATCGGAGAAGTAATCGTCCAACAAATTCACATTGACCAAGAACAAAATGTAATTGTCCGCTTTGTACAATTGGTTCAACTCTGAGGGCTTGAAATCCTTTTTGTATTTTTTGGCTTCGCCTCCCGACAACTTTTCAAACCATTTTAAGACTTTTCCAGGTAGGCCAATGCCGCGTACTCCGCCCATTTCCTTATCGGGGTTGTAGCCCAATAAGCCACTGGCGTTTTGTAAGGACGATAAGACGAGCCAATCGACCAACTGCAAGCTGTACTTGCCTGAACGGACTTCATCGTTCTCAAACATAGACTTATTGGCCTTGATTTTAATGTCTTTGTACGTCGATTTTCCTGTTTGAAATAATTCAATGGCCGCACGGGTAAAGCCTCTAGGATCGCGCTCAATCCACAAGACCATAAAGGAGGCTGCTCCACAGAGGTTTAGTTGGTTTTGATCCACATCTTTGGGGTTCGACACCCGAATTTTGAGCGCCTCTACAAATTCTGCTTTGCTGATTTCTAAGAATACATCTTCGGGCGTATCCTCGCGTGCATAAGCATCAATGGCCGCGCAAGCTTCAGCCGCTTCGGCAGGATCTTGTTGAATGTTGCTTGTTGGCGGGGGGGCTGCGGTGGCTACAGGGGCGCTTTGTAAGTGTTGGCGCAGTTTGTTGGCGGCGAGTTCTACTTGGACAACACGGCGTTGGGTGGCTTCGTCTAGTCGCGCTTTTTGGGATAGGCGATAATAATCGCTTAGAAGCTTCTCCAAGCCTTGCAATTGTTGCTGTAATGTTTGATCGGGCATACAATAGTATCAGATAGTGAAATAGAAATAGGTCTTCCCTTCAAAGAGAAGACCTATCAATATAAGCAGATTCAAAGACATTTCCAAATAGAAAAAACAGTTGGTCGTTAGAAAGCGCTTTTTGTAAAACTAGGGAGGCATTTAATTAAAAAAGAAGAAGAAAAACGCGGCGGCTGCCCAATCTTTGCGGACACCTCTCGCACTACCCAGTTTGCTCCCACGCGCATAAATATCACCATCGGATTCGATTTCGCCTACTTTGCTACTGCCGCGATACACATCGCCATCGGATTCGACTTTGCCTACTTTACTAGAGCCTTTATAAATATCGCCATCCGATTCTATTCTGCCTACTTTACTGCTGCCCCAGTAAATATCGCCGTTGGATTTGATTTGCCCTACTCGGCTAGAGCCTTTGTAGACATCGCCGTCCGATTCGATTTTACCCACCTTGCTGGAGCCTTGATAGATGTCTTGGGCGCTTGCTTGGGTACTACAAAACGCTAAAAATAAAACAAGAAATGCTGCTTTCATTGGTATAATTATAAAATTGGTGATAGAAAAAGGTGTTTTAGAAAACTACCTAAGTGCTTTATGGTCAACGTCTATAATCCTTTTGTTGACTTAATGTAATCGCCGCAGTATCAGTCGGAAAATTAGCATTCTCATAGGTAAGAAATATAAAAAAAGGGCACCCCAAATAAAATTGGAATACCCTCTGTAGTATCGGTCAACAATAATTTACTTCAAGTTGATTTTAGAAGCGTCGTTGGGCAACTCGGGGGCAAATAGAATCACTTCGTTGCAAATACCTGACTGTAGCGTTTCCGCAAATCCTTGGTACTTAGATGCCTTAAAGACTTTGTACTTACGGATATAGCTCGCTCCAGGGTTCGCATTTTTGCCTTTGGGATCCAAGGTAAAGACATACGTTTCATCCCACAGCTTTTTGTCTTTTTTAGACAATTCCGCGTAGTTGTCAGGACGGAAAGACACCACTACTTCGTATTCGGTGTATTTCAAGGTACTGAGGTTGGCTTCTTTAACTTTGCTTACTTTGATGACTTCGATCACCCCAGAAACACGTTCGTTAAAGGCACAATCTTTACGTTTGGTCTCGTTGATAATACTCTCCGCGAGTTCTTGCTCGATGGATTTCATTTTCTCCACCGCCTCTTGCTCGCGCTTCTTGGCTTCTGCATCGGCCTTAGCTTGCTGAATGGCGGCTAGGCGTTGCTCTTCTTTTTTAGCTTCGATTTCTTTTCTAATCTCTGCTTCGACTTCTGCCTCTAGTTTTATACGCAATTCTTGCTCTTTGCGCTGTCGCTCAATCATCAACTGTTCTTCGCGTTTTTCTTCGGCTTTAGCTTCGCGCTCGGCATCTTTGGCTTTGCGTTTGGCTTCGCGGATGGCATCTGATGCGTTGGCGCTTTTGCTTGTTGTCACGTTGTTGGGGTTACCCGCAACCGTTTCTTGGCCAGCAGCAGTCAATTCCGCTTCAAATTCTTTGCGCTTTTCCGCTTCGATTTCTGCGCGCATTTGTCGTTCGTTGATACCGTCGTTGTTCGGATCATTGGGCACATCACCAGAAGCAATTCTTTCGCGTATGCGTTTTTCCACCAATTCGCGCATTTCTGCTTCTGTCAAGCCTGCTAATTCTTCGGGCGTTAAGCCACTAGAATTAATGGCATCTTCGGGAGTGACTTCTGTTACAGGTGTTTCGATGGGATCTACCTCTTCGATTACGGCACCGTCCGCTTCTTTTGCTTTTCTGAGTTGGTACTTCCGATCTTCATCTTCCAACTGCTGCTCGTACGCTTTTTTGGTGTACTCGATGATATTTTCGTAGGCTTCAAACAAGTCATTGTCCAAGGCTTTCGATTCGTAGGTATAGCGTTCTAAACAAGCCTCTCTATTTCTAGTTTGCAGCAAGTTCATGGCGTACTTTGTTCCTACCTTGACGTTCTTTTGCTTCAAGTATTCGGGTCCCACAGGAATGCGAATTGCCCGAGAGCGCAAGACAAAATCAATGTCCGTATCTTGCAACATCTCCAGCATATCACCGCCTTCCATTGGCGTAAATTTGAATAGCACTTCGTGCTCATCGTATTTCAAAGCACTTTCAGAAGCAGAACGGATAACCTCAATCGAGGTGACCTCCGCCAAACCAGGCAGTACTTCGTATTCACAATCTCTTACAGTCTTGGTGCGTACGTTATCGCCATCGCCTGCGCTTGGTCCGCGCTGGGCTATCAAAGCTGTAGAAAACAAACAACAGGCGGCTGCGGCTGCCCAAGTAGCATATAGCTTTCTCATAAGGATCAATTTAATTTTATCTCGACAGTATCTTTAGTTCTAGGAAAAGAGGGTTTGACCATAACTTTTATAACAAGTTAGTCAACTACAAGGATGCAAAAGTAGTGCAAATTGGCGCTTTGCCCTTGCTTTTTTTCTTTATTTTAACGTATTGTTATTGCTTTGTAGGCTAAAGTAAGGCTTTTTTATGCTTTTACGCAAAAACGATTTGATTTGTTGGGTTTTGCCCCTAATAATTGTAAGGATTGCTGTAATTTTGTTTTTTGATAATAAACAAGCGTATGAAACGGCATCAAAAATTAGCAGTTAGCGAGTACTTTTACAGCTTGCAAGGCGAGGGACGCACCATGGGCATTCCCGCTATTTTTTTGCGTCTGACAGGCTGCAACTTAATGTGTGGCGGCCAAGGGGCGGAGAAAGATGGACAGCTACACGATGGCGCTACCTGGGTCTGTGATACCATCGAAGTTTGGATGAATGGGCAAACTTGGGATTTTCCTGCTTTGGTGGAGGAGCTCAATGCTAGTACCGACTTTGTAAGGCGCTTAAAAGCAGGGGTACACTTAGTTATTACAGGCGGCGAGCCCTTGTTGCAACAAGCGCGTATAGTGGCTTTTTTGGCGTATTTGGAGCGCGAACACGACTTGCGCCCTATTATTGAAATAGAAACGAACGCTACCTTGAAACCTCTCGCTGACTTGGATGCCCGCGTTCACTATTGGAATACCTCGCCCAAACTGAGCAATTCAGGAATGCCTCAAAACAGGCGCTGGAACGAAGACATCTTACAGTGGTTTTCTGATAATCCCAACACCATGTTTAAGTTTGTCATCACTTGTCCCAAGGATTTTGAAGAGCTGCAAATACGGTGGCAAGCACAGCCTACCTTGGACTGGCATAAAATCGTGCTGATGCCCGGTGCCGATAGTTTAGAACAATTGTTAGAACGGAATAAATTGGTCGCCGACTTGTGTATTGAACATCAATTGCGGATGAGTACGCGCCTACATGTAGAGATTTGGAACCAGTTAACGGGCGTATAGTTGTAGGGCAATAACTTGTTTTATGGCTGGTGGTACAACTTATCGTAGGGTAGTAGAGTTGTAAAAAGTAACTTCTTTCGTGTTTTTAAGTTAGGAGTAGCTGTCTCCTTCGTGGAAAAATTAGGCTTTTTTACCAAATCACCCTCTAGTTATGCGCTTTTTGAATTTCTTATTGCTGTTGTTACTCACGCCCTTGTTATCGGCTCAGGATTCTACTTTGAATACCTTACCAACTCTTGTAAACGAACCTCTTCGTATAGGGGTAATAGAAATCCCGCCGTATATCTTCAAAACAGACGCAGCTAATTGGGCGGGCATATCGCTCGATTTATGGCGACAAGTAGCCGAGACCTTACAACTCCAATACGAATTGGTGGAAATAGCGGACAGCGACCAACTCGTAGACCATCTTCGAGCAGGGACGATTGATGTTTCCCTGTATACGGCAATGACGGCACAGAATGATAGCTTGATGGATTTTGCACCCGCCTATCACCACACGTCACTAGGAATTGCTTTGCCCAAACAAAACAAAATCCTACAGTTGATGAGAGCGCTCTTCACCCCGCGTTTTCTCAAAATCGTAGGCTGGTTAACCTTATTATTATTGATTGTAGGTATCATCATTTGGTTGTTAGAACGGAATAACAACGAAGAGGATTTTGGTGATCGCTCTATCCTGAAAGGAATTGGGGCGGGCTTTTGGTGGGCAGGAGTAACCATGACAACAATTGGTTATGGCGACAAAGCTCCTAGAACAATTGGTGGTAGAATTGTAGCGATGTTATGGATGTTAGTGGCGATTGGGATTTCTGCTACCCTCACCGCCGCCATTGTATCTGTTTTAGGCACTAAAAATAGCATTAGCTTTCCCAATGAATTAAAAGATAAAAAAATAGGGGTCTTACAGAATTCTCCTGCTAGTACCTTCTTGGACAAAGCAAACATCAACTACCGTACTTATAAAGAAGTTCTAGCAGGTATGAAAGCCGTAGATTCCAAAGAATTAGATTTCTTTGTCCATTCTACTACCGCGCTCCGCCATCTTTACTCAAAAAACAGCGAGCTCCAGTTGACCATACAGAAAACAGGCGCTCATCCACACGCATATACGTTTGCTGTTGCCACCAATAGCCCTTTGCGGGAGCCCCTTAGTCGTGCAGTATTACGCAAAATCATGAGCAAAGAGTGGCGCCAACGAATCCAAGATTACCAGTAGTAGACTTTTTTATAAAATATTGTTAATTAATCCAATACCAAAATGATTTAAAAGCTCCAAGGAATCCCAAGCCACATACAATGGCATGTGCAGTAAGGGGATTGTATAAAGGAGCAGATAGCGCTATAATTTGTTGTTTGTAAGCGTGTTCTTCTTTGTAAAAAGAAGAAATTGCCTATTTTGGACTTCCCACTCAAAAATCTTCTCTTCCCATTTATAATTTACTTTATTAGCTAGCGTTTATTCTTCGTTAAAAAGATAAATTGTTTACTTTGGGCTTTTCCTGAATATTTCTTCTCTTCCACACCCAAAAATTAAGAGAAAATGAAAAAGATGCAGAGTAGCGCTACGGAGATAACCATTCGCCCTGATGGCATTATAGAAGTACACCCTAGGTCAGACTGGAACGAACCTGATACTGCTGAGACAGCCAGAGAAGCTGCCTTATTACTCAAAGGAGTAATAGAGGGTGGTTGTTATGCCATACTCAATTTTCCTCCCAATTTGTACGTCAAAAGAGAAATCATAGAAGCGTATCTAGAAGTAGAGATTGGTCAAGTTGCAGAGGCAGTAGTAGTCAGCTCATTTGGTGTCCGTCTCTTAATCAAGTTAGCCAGTAGCCTTAGCAAATCTACGGTTCCTTCTAATGCTTTTAGTACCAAAGAAGACGCAGAAGTTTGGTTATTGGAACAACTGAAAATAGCAAAAGCCAAGCAATAAAAGTTTAATTTGCTTGTCTTTCTAGCAATTGTTCCTGTTCGTTAGGCAATTCTATGGGTTCCCCCAAAGCCAATAGAATACCTAAGCTATTTTTTAGCAATAAAAAATGCTCCATAAAGTATCCCAAGCCAAGAACACAGCCCCTAACAGATGTCTTGGCTTGCGGCTAGCTCGCCTGTCATCTAATAGGCCAAACCCCATAAATGCTCTTGGAGCTCAGTTGTAATGTCAACTTCCTGCATAATAAGTTCTGCTCGATACTAGAAGAAAAACTGACAAAAATGCTTGCTTATTGGCTGGCACATTCCTTGACTTATACGAATCGTGTACGCGTTAAATAAAACCAATTTTTGGTTAATAGTAGCTCTTTGCAGCGCAACTTAACGATTTATGCGTTGTATAGAGAACTAGAAACTTACATTAGAGAGGAGAGAGGCAACGCCATCAACGACGGCTACTGCCAAAATGGCCTTTCTAACTGACAAAAAATAAGAAGCGGTGAGAACAATAACAACAAGTGGTCTGGTAGCTCCTGAAGCTTATCCGATCAATTTACAGTTGCAAGAGGATACAGAAGTAGAATTTTTGCCCCTGTTTTCGGTGAACGAACAGGGCTTTGATGAACATAAACAAGAGGATTACCCCGAAGTGTTGCCTATCTTGGCACTAAAAAACACAGTGCTATTTCCAGGGGTCATTATTCCAATTACTGTCGGTAGAGAGCGCTCTATTGCCGCCTTGACAGAGGCGCATAAAGGGGACAAGAATGTAGCCGTTATTACCCAACGTGATGTGGAGGTGGCCGAGCCTGTTCAAGCGGATTTACATAAGGTTGGGGTAGTGGCCAAAATCTTGAAAGTACTCAAAATGCCCGATGGCAGTACCACAGCAATCCTACAAGGGCGACAACGGTTGCAGTTGAAGGAATTACTAGAAACAGAGCCGTACTTGAAAGGTCGGGTAACAATGTTGGAAATAGAACCCGCCATAGATTCGCCCAAATTTGAGGCGCTCATAAGCGCGATGCGCGATCTAGCTGATCGCATCATTAAGTTGTCGCCTCACATTCCCAATGAAGCGTCGATGATGCTCAAAAATATCAAGAACCAGCATTTTTTGATTAATTTTATTGGGTCCAACCTCAATATTGACATTAGCGACAAGCAAAAAATCCTAGAGATTGAACGCTTGGAAGTGAAAGCCAAGGCCATTCTGGCACACATGAACAAGGAGTTGCAAATCTTGGAATTGAAGAAGGAAATCGAGGTGGATGTACAAGGCGATATGGAAAAGCAACAGCGCGATTATATCCTTAGCCAACAGCTCAAAAAAATACAAGAAGAACTCGGCGATTCTCCTGCTCAGAACGACATTCTGGATATCGAGGAAAAAGCCAAAGAGAAACAATGGCCCGAAGCCGTACAAGCAAAATTCGACAAAGAATTGCGCAAAATAAAGCGCATGAATCCCGCTGCTCCTGAGCATTCTATCCTAACCAATTACCTAGAAAATTTGGTGGATTTGCCTTGGGGAGAAGTAACGGAAGATTCCTTTGATCTGGACTCTGCGGAAGCGATTTTAGAGGAAGACCACTTTGGTTTGCACAAGGTAAAAGACCGCGTGTTGGAGCATTTGGCCGTACTGAAATTGCGCCGCGATATGAAATCGCCCATCCTTTGTTTGGTGGGGCCTCCTGGTGTTGGCAAAACCTCTTTAGGCAAGTCGATTGCCAAGGCCATCGGTCGCAAATACATCCGTATGTCGCTCGGCGGCGTACACGATGAATCCGAATTGCGCGGTCACCGCAAAACCTATATCGGGGCAATGCCTGGGCGAATTATTCAATCGCTCAAAAAGGTAGGCTCTAGCAATCCCGTGTTTATCTTGGATGAGATTGATAAGTTGGGGAGTAGTTACAAAGGAGATCCTTCCTCAGCACTGCTAGAAATCTTAGACCCTGAGCAGAATACGGCTTTTTATGACAATTATTTAGAGTTAGAATACGACTTATCAAAGGTCTTGTTTATTGCTACCGCGAATTCTTTGCAGAACATTCAACCTGCTTTGTTGGATCGAATGGAAATCATTCAGGTCAATGGTTATTCTAGTGAAGAGAAATTGCAAATCGCCAAGCGCCATTTGGTAGAAAAGCAATTGAAAGAACACGGTTTGGAGGAAGAACACGGCGTTCAAATTACAGATGCAGCCCTAGAGCGCGTCATTGGCGATTATACCCGTGAATCAGGCGTACGTTCTTTAGATCGTGAACTCGCCAAAGTCATGCGGCAGGTTGCCACAAAAGTGGTGCGCGGCCAATACAAAGGGGAAGAAGTAACGGCCGAACAAATTCCCGATCTTCTAGGCCCCAAGAAAGTAAACTTGGACAGTATTTTTGAGGAAGAACAAGAACTGGGGGTAGCCATTGGCTTGGCGTGAACCAGTGTTGGCGGCGATATTTTGTTTATCGAAAGCAGTTTGAGTAAGGGCAAAGGCAAAGTGATTCTAACAGGAAACTTGGGCGATGTCATGAAAGAATCGGCAACGACTGCTTTGAGTTATTTGCGCGCACATGGGGAGCTACTGAGCTTGGCAGACCATGTTTTTGACGAAACCAACGTTCATGTACACGTGCCAGCAGGTGCCATTCCCAAAGACGGCCCTTCAGCGGGAATTACGATGTTGACGGCTTTGGCCTCCGCTTTTACTAAGCGCCCTGTACGCTCCAAATTAGCCATGACAGGGGAAATTACCTTGCGGGGTAAAGTCTTGCCTGTGGGTGGAATTAAAGAAAAAGTATTGGCGGCCAAACGCGCAGGCGTGACGACCATTATCATGTGTGCCGATAATAAAAAGGACATTGATGAAATCAATCCTGCTTACTTAGAGGGACTAGAGTTTCACTATGTGAAGCGGATGAATGAGGTGTTGGAATTGGCCTTAGTATAGCGCCTCGTTCTTACAGAAATCACGAAGGAGTTCTTCTCACTTTTAGAGAAGAATTCCTTTTTTGTTGGTAGGGGTTAAATAACCGTAAAGGAAAGACTACTCCACCAACGCTTTTACAATCTCTACTCCAACCGCATTCAAGCGTTCAATGGCCAAGGGAATGTCCCAACCAGCACGGTTGCGCGGTTCTACATAATTAGACACGGCACGGACTTGCAAGCAAGCGAGCTTGTGTTGCAAACACGCATAATAAAAAGTAGCCCCTTCCATAGATTCTAAATCAGCGGGATATTTGGCGGCGATTTGTTCAATACTGGCTGCCGTTCCGTGTACTTTGCTGACCGTGAGCGCGCTGGCTGTAGCCAAAAAGGAGGAGTCGGGATTGGGGGCGTACAGCTTGCCATTGATAAATGGAGCCTCATTCCAATCGACCAGTTCCAGTTCAAATAAATCGGTGAATTGACCATCGGCCTCTTCCACCCCAATATCGGCAAAGCGGTCGTTGATAACTTGAAACACATCGCCTAGCGCAAAGTCGCGGTTAAAAGACCCTGCAATACCCAAATTGAGTGCCCAATCAAACTGCTGTTGTGCCAAGACCGTTCCCAAGGCAAAGGCCGTCGCGACAGGTCCTACACCCGTTACCAGTACATGCAGGTCGATTTGCTGGGAAAAAAAGCGGCGGTTGTCTTTATTCTTAAAGTTTTTCTTTAAATAGGCCAACAGAGGCAAGATTTCAAATTCGGTCGCAGCCACCAACAATAGTTTCATAGTCTTGTTTTACTAGTAATTGTGAAAAACACTACAGCGCCATTTATGGAGTGGGCTGTTCAAAATAATTGTGAAGGTATGAACGAAACCTTAAAAAATCTAAAAGAAGCGGTGGCATTGTCACCTAACAACGCTGTTTTGAGAAAAGTCTTGGCCAAAGAATACCTACACCAAGGGTATCCCAACGAAGCGATAGAAGAATTGAAAGCGGCTTTGCGGCTGTCGCCAAAAGATGAAGGCGCACAGTTGATGCTGGCACATACTTTTTTATCGCTCGGCAAAGCCTCTATGGCCGCTGTTATTGCAGACGAGTTAGAAGCGCAAGGCTGTCAACAACCCGCCTTTTGGTGGTTATTAGCACAATTGGCCATGGAGCAAAAAGATTGGCAACGCGCCAAGCAATACTATGATAAAGCCACTAGCGAAGATTTGGCCTTGAAGAATGCTGCTTTTGAGCAGGGCTTGCAAGAGGGCTTACGCGAAAGCGGCGCGGCAATGGCGAATAGAACCAGTGGCAGCGGCTCTAACGAAGAAACAACAGACGAGTACATCGATGCGCCAATTGAGAAACCCGCCATTAATTTTTCGGATGTGGGGGGCTTAGAAAGTGTCAAAAAGGAAATTGCGCTGAAAATCATTCATCCACTCAAAAATCCACAAATCTACGAAGCCTACGGCAAGAAAGTTGGCGGCGGGGTATTGCTTTATGGCCCTCCAGGCTGTGGCAAAACGTTGTTGGCGCGGGCGACAGCAGGGGAGATCAATGCTTCTTTTATTAATGTGGGCATTAGCGATGTGCTGGATATGTGGGTAGGCAGCAGCGAGAAAAACCTGCACAGTTTGTTTCAAAAAGCGCGCGAGCGCCAGCCCTGTGTTTTGTTTTTTGATGAGGTGGATGCTTTGGGCGCTAGTCGCTCTAGCCACCAAGCGTCGGGTAGCCGTTTTGTGGTCAACCAATTTTTGGATGAATTGGATGGCATTCGCCATTCTAATGAAGGCGTGCTGATTTTGGCGGCGACCAATTGCCCGTGGTATTTAGACGCGGCGTTTCGTCGGCCAGGGCGCTTTGACCGCATCATTTTTGTACAGCCGCCCGATGCGCCTGCTCGCGAAGCTATTTTCAAGTTGTACCTAGAACCTTTGCCGACCAAGGAAGACATTAATATTAAGAAGTTGGTCAAATTGACAGCCGATTATTCAGGAGCGGACTTGCGAGCGGTTGTGGATCGCGCGGTAGAAAGCCAATTGGAGGAATCTTTACTTCAAAACAAAGTCTTGCCTATTGGACAAAAAGACTTGATACAAGCCATCAAACAACAAGCACCAACCACCAAAGAGTGGTTGGCAACGGCCAAAAATCACGTTCTGTACGCCAATGAAAGTGGCTTGTACGACGATGTACGGGCTTATCTAAAGATAAAAAAATAAGATGCACGAAGAACAATATTTGCAGCGAGCACAAGCGCTTATTGATGTACAACGCTATGAACAAGCGCTCGAAGAATTGCGAAAAGCACTAGGCGAGAATCCTGAAAGTGCCCCTGCGCATCTGCTGCGCTTGATTTGCCATACCCAACTTGACAACCACGGCACGGCCATCAAAATAGCCAAAGAGTTGTTACAACAATATGCCGAAAATCCGCTCATTTATTACTTGCTGGCGATGAATTTGGCCAATGACAATGCTTTGTCGGAGGCCATCGAAGTAGCCGAACGCGGTATTGGCATTGCACCGACCTATGCGGATTTGTTTGCCCTGATGGGGCAACTCAAAAGCGTGGAAAAGAACTGGGAAGAGGCCTTAGAATATGCGAATCGTGCCTTGGCACTTGATCCAGGGCATGTTATGGCGCTGAATGTACGCGTGGCGGCACTCAACAAATTGGGCCGTAAAGACGAAATGCAAAGTAGTATGCGCGAGACCTTGGCCGCTGATCCCAACAACAGCTATGCCCACAGCAATATTGGGTGGGCGCATTTAGAGTCAAAGGAACACGAAAAAGCCAAGGAGCATTTTGTAGAAGCCTTGCGCCTTGACCCCAACAACGAGCAGGCGCGCTTGGGCTTGCTAGAGGCACTCAAAGCCAAGAATATTATGTACCGCTTGTTTCTCAATTGGATGTTCTTTATGGGCAAGCAACAAGAACAAGCGCAATGGCTGATTATTATTGTGGCCTTTTTTGGTTACCGCTACTTGTACCGCGCTGCGCAAACCTATCCTATTTTAATGCCTTTGGTGGTGATTTTGGCGGTTTGTTTTTATGCGACTTGGATGATGACCCCTTTATTTAATTTGTTTATAAAAATGGATAAAGTGGCGCGCCATGCGCTGACCAAAGAAGAATCTACGGCGGCCAATGTAGTCGGAGTCGGTTTGTTGGCGGGTATTGGCCTTTTTGTAGCCTATTGGGCAACTCAAAATTCTTTATTTTCCCTACTCGGCTTTTTTGCGTTGAGTATTCTTATTCCGACGACCTCTTATTTTAGGTTTATTGGAACGGACAAACAGCAATACGCGCTTTGGTCGTTGATAGCCTTGTGGGGCTTGGGCTTAGCGGCAATTGGAAGTATTTTGATCAATAATCCTTTAGGATTAACCTTTTGGAGTACTTATATCATGCTCTTTATTGGGTATCAATTTCTAGCTAATTATTGGGCAATGCGCGCGCGGAGTACGCGGTAAGCTTACCAATGGCGTTTGTTTTCTTACTTTATAAAAAAGAGCTTATCCAACTAAACGAGTTCTCCTGAAGGTGTTTCGGGAGAACTCGATTTTTATTTTGGCGCTATAAAGTTACTGCTGTCTAAGGGATTGACCGTTTTTTTTTAAAAAAATCCTCCTCCTCTTTCTTGCTTTCTTCCAGCTTTTACCAAAAACAAAAGAACGAATAGCTTGCAAGTAATTGAATTTTCTTAGCTTTGCCGCGAGTTATACAATTGATTATACCATTACTACAATAATACAACAACACAATGGCCACGAATAGAACGTTAACCATGATTAAGCCTGATGCTGTCAAAGCTGGACACATTGGTGCAATTTTGAACCAAATCAACGAAGCAGGTTTTAGAATCGTTGCGTTGAAGAAAACGCAATTGACAAAAGCTGGAGCTGAGAAATTTTACGCTGTACACAGTGAGCGTCCTTTCTTTGGGGAGTTGGTAGAGTTCATGACTTCTGGTCCTATCGTTGCGGCGATCTTGGAAAAAGACAACGCTGTTGCTGATTTCCGTGAGCTAGTAGGAGCTACCAATCCTGCAGAAGCCAAAGAAGGTACGATCCGTGCTAAATATGCTAAGAGTATCGGAGAGAATGCCGTACACGGTTCTGATTCTGATGAGAACGCGCAAATCGAAGGCGATTTCCACTTTGCAGGAACCGAGCAATTCTAAGCTCGTTTTTAATAGTTTATCTACTAAAAAATGCTGCTTCGATCTGGTATCGGAGTAGCATTTTTAGGTTTTATATGGTGGATTGTTTATCTTAGCTTTAACGATCAACCCCCAACCCTCTATTGCTATGAGCCATTTATTGGATGATGATTTTTCTGCTTTTGAAGACTACAAAGCCGCGCTTTCGGACAAAGACCGCGACGAACTTAATGGTAAAGTACCGTACTCTGTATTAAAAGGGGCTACCTTAGCCGATGTATGTGCCTTATTAGAAGAAGCGGGACTCGACTATGCCTTGCAACGCCAAGAGGGGAGTACCAATGGAACGGGCATTATTCCGTTAGCAAGCACGCAGTTGGATATGGTCAACACCTTGATTTATATTAAACTAGAAGACAGAGCGCAAGCCGATCAATTGGTGGCGCAGTATGAAGCCCAAATCGCGACCGCCCCTCCTAAGACCACTAGCAAAGGAACATCCACGTCACTCTATATAACGGCAATCGTGTTTTTATTATTGGTATTGATGTTTGCTTACATTTCAGGAGGTTTTGCTTTGTAAAGCAACCATCTACCCTTGTTGCGGCGAGTAATTTACTCGATGATGGATTAGAAGGAGAGTTCTTTTTTGACTCGGTTTTTCGATGCAAAGCAATAGAAAGTCCTACAAAAAGTAGACCTTAGCGGCTCCTTATTTTACAAATCAACTGCTATTGCTATTATGTCTGTTCGACCCGCTGAAGCCATCCAAGCTACCAAAAATTGGCTAGAAAAAATTGTCATCGGATTTAATTTTTGTCCCTTTGCGCGACGGGTTTGGCTACAAGACAAAGTGGCTTATAGAGTCTGTCTGTCTAGAGAGGTATTGGCAATTATAGACGAACTGGCGGCGGCTTGCAAAGAGCTGGAACAGCATCCTGAAATAGAGACGACGTTATTGATTCTACCCCACTTTGCTGATTCTTTTGCGAACTATTTGACCTTGGTAGAAGGGGGCGAATACTTGTTGGAAAAGATGGGCTACACGGGAATTTTCCAACTAGCGAGCTTCCATCCAGCCTACATTTTTGCAGGCACGACAGAGGCCGATCCTTCTAACTATACCAATCGTTCGCCTTTTCCAATGCTGCATCTACTGCGTGAGGACAGCATTGAGCGTGCCTTGGAGCACTACGACGATCCCGAAGGGATTCCCGAGCGCAACATCGAATTGGCAAATAGCAAAACTAGAGATACTTGGCAAGCGCTTCTTCAAGCTTGTTACCCAACAACAAGATAATTTTTTAAAGGAGGTTATCTGTACAACTAAATAAGGGGCGACCTGTTCTCTTAACTCTTTTTAAAACCAGTTTTACTTGTCATGGAAATCACGCGATTTGATTATGCGGCTATAGCCGAATTCTCTACTTTAGATAAAGCGTATGCGGCAGAGGATCCCGCTTTGCGCCCCTTTTATGAACATCCCGTTGCTTTGGAGCAGTTTGAGGCCGTTATAGCGGCCAAAAAGGGTTTTTCTATGGACAAAAGGGCGCTTTTAGTAGATGATTTGCTCGATCAATACCAAGAGGTAGAAGTGTCTACGGCAACATTAGAGAACATCAAGCGGCTGCGCCAAGACAACTGTTACACCATTATTACCGCGCACCAACCGAGCTTGTTTACAGGGCCGTTGTACATTATTTATAAGATACTGAGTGCCATCAACTTGGCCGAGCAGGTCAATAAGCGCTATACGGATATACAGGTAGTACCCGTGTTTTGGATGGGGGGAGAAGACCATGATTTTGAAGAGGTCAACCACTTGCATTTGTTTGGTAATACCATTACTTGGGAAGACGAGCAAGGCGGTTCGGTAGGCAGTTACGATACGGCTTCCTTGCGCACAGCATTGGATCAAACCAAAGAAATTTTGGGCAATGGCGACCGCGCACAAGTATTGGCCGAAAAATTAGAAGCTTATTTTGGAACGGCGCGCCCTTACCGAACAGGGGTGCGCGATTTTCTCAACTGGCTGTTTGCTGATTATGGCTTAATCATCGCCAACGCAGGAACCAAGGCTCTAAAAGCCCAGTTGATTCCTATTCTAAAAGAAGAATTATTAGAAAATACCTCCAAACGACTGGTAGAACAAACCGTTGCCGAACTAGAAGCAGCAGGATTTAGCCAACAGGCTCATGCTCGCGAGATCAATGTATTTTACTTGACATTGCAACAGCGTAGCCGCATTGTCTTAGAAGAAGGGCGGTATAAGGTGTTGGATACGGATATTAGTTTTGAGGAAGCGGAGTTGTTGGCCGAATTGCAAGCCCACCCTGAACGGTTTAGCCCGAATGTGATTTTGCGCCCCCTATTTCAAGAATTGATCTTTCCCAATTTGGCCTATGTGGGCGGTGGGGGAGAGTTGGCGTATTGGTTGGAGCGCAAAACGCAATTTGCGCATTATGGAATTCCTTATCCAATGTTGGTGCGTCGTAGTTCCGTGTTGTGGATTCCCAAGAGCATTTCTAAATTGATGGACAAATTGGGGTTGAGTGTGGAAGACCTGTTTACGAATACGCACCAGCTTATCAAACAATATGTAGTTGATAATGCTAACGAAGAACTGTCGTTTGCTGAAGAACGCGCGGCTTTAGATCAGGTTTTTGAACAGTTGGTAGCGAAAACAATAGCCGTTGATCCCGCGTTAGAGAAAGGGGTCTTGGCGCAACAAGTCAACACCCAAAAAGCCATTGACAAGCTGGAACAGCGCTTGCTCCGCTCCGAAAAGCAAAAGAACGAAAGCAGCATTCAGCAAATCGAAAAGATCAAAGAAACGTTGTTTCCCAACCAAGGAATGCAGGAACGGTATGATAATTTCATGGGCTTTTATACACGGTATGGCGATGCTTTTATAACTACTTTGCGGCAAGAGATGGATCCCTTAGATAAAAAATTACTAATTGTAAGAGACTAATAAGGAAGTTGCTTTGGTGTTCCTTGGAAGAATGCCGTTATTTATGGCACAATTTTATACATGCTAAGAGCGTTAGCCTTATTGGAGGCTTTGTTTTTGATTAGCAATCGCTTCAATAGCGAACAGTTTATTTTTATAGTAATTCCAACGTCCCCTAACATGATACAACGGTTCCATATTATTAGTATAATTGCCTTGTTTTTTTTGCTCTTTGCACAAGAGGGCTTTGCCCAAAAGCTACGATTCAACGGGCATTATCCCTTGGCTACTCCCAATGATAAAGAGTCGCAAGTAAAGGCAGAGTACGAAAAGACCCTATCGGCTATTTTAGGTGGGGTAGAATTAATGGGCGACGACAACACGCCTACCAAAGAAATTGACAACGAGGCGTATACTAGGGATGGCTACCGCGCGATTGTCGAAAATATGGAACGTTATGCGCAAGAGCTAAACACACAGCTCAATATACAGCATGACAATCAACTCAAGAAAATTAGCAAGGCCATTCGCAGTAATAAGTTTTCTGCGGCGATCACTGATCTCAAGGATTTGGGAGCCAATGGAACCGATGCTCAGGAAGTGTTCTTCATTTGGAAAGATTATATGCGCGACAAGGAAGTTGGAACACCTTGGACAGATCCTGATAACATTCAAGCGACACGCGTATATCGTGCGATGTTACAATATGTAGGTAAAAATTACGATCGTCCCTTTGGAGTACAAGCCGAGCAAGGCGCGATTGTAGCCGATGCTGCACAAGCACTAAGCAATTGTATGGAAAACCCCGATGATTTGGCTTGGAAAGGCGAGAGCCGTTTTAAGATGCGCCAAGAGGATGAATTGCGTCGGTTGGCGAGTTTGGTCGCTTATTACAATTGGCGCCGACACGATCCTATTAGCGGCAAGCGCTCGGCACACATCAATCCCCTGATTGTAGACCACGTCCAAAAAGCGCTCTATGATATTGTGCGGACGACCTTAGAGAAACAAGAAAACTGGAACAATGACCCTGCCCACGGTGTCAACTTGCTCCACTTGTTTGAGGACACCAAAAATAGCGGTTGGAGCGTGGATGGCGAACGCGCAAAGCGTCAAAATTAGGCTACTAGTCACATACGAAATAAAAGAAGCGCCTTGCAGTTCCTTACTGCAAGGCGCTTTTTGTTAGGGGAAACTTGCTGTTGTTGATAGAGAGAAGGGAGAGGCCGCTAGAAAACGTCCTGTACTCATGCCTTAAAAATTAATAAAAAAGCGGGTTTCAAAAAACGATTTTAAAGTTGTATCATTGGGGTTGCATCAATAAAAAACGATCAATAAGAAACTTTAAACCCTACATGGAACCAAAACTAAAGAAGCTAGACAGCACCGCAAAACTAGATTATAATGGCTACAAAAAATTGGCTAAAAATACTTGGAACACGCTATTAAATGCCCCTGAGCCAACAGGCTACGCTTTAGTAGCAGGCTCTTTTTTGCCTTGGAAAAATGCTAAAAAAGAGGACGTAGCACAATAGCCTTTGTTGTATGTTGGTCCTACCAATAAATGGAAAATGGAGCTCAATGGCCATCCCAAAATGACGCTCAAAGATTACTCCTACGGAACCTGCCGTGTGGCACAAGTAGGGCCTTCTATCTATGTTTACCTCTTAGCTGCTAAAGGAAAATTGACGGATGAGAAGCTTTTGAAGCCGCTCAAAAAGGTGTTTATTGATTATGATAACCTAGAACAAGCAGGGAAAAACGACGAAGTAATAACGTTGCATAATCCACATAATGTCACTGAGAAAGATGCAGAGGTAAACAGAGGACGTAAGTTTCCAAAAGTAAATCCTATGTTGTTAACATACTGTGCAGTAAAAATAACTGTCCTATGATAATGAAAAAGATAGGCTTAATATTATTTATCAGTATTTTAGCTACCCTTTGCTATGGACAAGATGGACACTATTATTCCATAGAAGAAGGCTTGAAAGAGCCAGAAAAAGTGGTGGTATTGGAGTTGAGACGTGATAGTTTGAAAACGTTACCTAAGGATATTCTAAAGTTTAAGAACCTGAAAGTCTTAGACCTAGGCTATAACCAATTTACCGATTTACCAAAACACTTAGGGAAGTTAAAGAAAATAGAAACTATAATATTAACATTCAATCCTTTAGAACGATTTCCTGAGGTATTAGTTCGCTTACCTAGATTAAAGAATCTTTCTCTTTCCCATTGTCCTTTGAATGTTTATCCTACTACTTTAGGACGTCTAAGAAAATTGCGCTGGCTTAATTTATGGAACTCTGAGCTGACAGAAATACCTGCTGCTGTTTTTTGTCTTAGAAATTTAGAGGAGTTTACCGCAGAACAAAACAACATTGACAGCATTCCCCCTCAAATTAAACACTTAAAAAAGCTAGAGCGCCTAGAATTGAGCAACAATAACATTAGGAAAATTCCCTTGGCAATGGAAGGGTTGAAGAACCTTAAAAAACTTGATTTGAGTTATAACAACTTGCAGGCTTTTCCAAAAGAGATAGATTATACAGATTGGGAGGCATTAGAAACTATTAATTTAGCGGGCAATCAAATAAAAAGTATCTCGGCTGAATTTCACCATTGGATAACCTCTGAGAATGTAAATTTGAGTGCAAATCAATAGAGGTTATTACGAATAGCTTTGCAGCGAAAAAAGGATCTTTTTCTCCCACCCTGCGTTAAAAATTGACTCCATAGCGCTGCTATGAACTAAATTTTTGCCTTGATTGTGAAAAAAAATCTCTCTTTTTATCTCTATACAACCCCATTCGTAATAACCTCTAATTGACAGAACTCCCTTGTGACGATTTATTTGTAGTGACTAGTATTCGAGGCAAAGTAGATTTGCGTTGGAATAATTTTTCAGAAGCGACCAAAGCGAAGTACAGAGCGCTGTATTTTGTGTATAAATGGAAAGGGAAATTCTTATTGGACGATGCGGATTTGTAAGAGGATTTTAAAACTAAAAAAGACCAGCTACCTATCGGTAAGTGGTCTTTTTTAGGAAAGGAATTTGGTGGTTATTAGTCCTGTACGGTACCGCTTTCCAACCATTCTGCGGCTTTTTTCTGTTGGCGCTCGTTCCAGAGCTTTCTAAATTCGGTGACTTGTTCTTTGATTTGGAGATCGCGTCCGTGCAAGTGGCGATGGTAGGAGCGAATAACAATACCAATCATGTAATCGTAGTGCGGCACTTTCATTTTGCGAAAATATTCTGACAAGCGGGAGCCTTCACTGAGGGCCGATTTATTTTCTAACCAAACCTCCGAGTGTGCCGTGGGTACGGCCGTCTACCTCCTCATCACTAAAAGCCATAAAGGCTTCCTTGGCGTAATCATCCATCAGTTTGTCCAATTCACGGAACGCATCGTATAAATCCTTAGGGATGTACATCCCATCCAATTCTGATTCTTGAACCCGAACATGGTAAAGGCTATCTTGAATATAATCGCCTCGTTTTTTTTGTGTCTTGACAATAACTTTGTCTAGGTCGGCGGTTGCTTTAGGGGCTGTGGTGGGCGCTTGACGGGTGCTTGGATCGCGTTGGGCGTTGGCCGAAAGGCTAACTAAAAGAGTCAGGGATAAAAAAAGGAGACGGATCATATGCTTGTGTTTTTATGGTTCAAGTACACTTAGCAGTTGCTGCCAAGGTCTTACTATAACGCTGGTTTTGGTAGTTATAATACGAATGCTGTACCAATGTTACGAAATTTTACAAAAAAAAATTGCGCTTTTTCTATTCTACAAAAATCAAGAAGGAATTGCGCAACTTCGTCAAATTAAGTATTTTTGCTTGACCTAATGCTTCCCAAAAGGTTACCACGGGTTGATTTTCCCCATAGAACAGCACGTGTTCCCCACTCGTTTTTTATTGATTATTAGTGATACCGATACCGAGAACATGAAAAAGCAACGTTTTCCCCTATACCTATTGGGTTTGTTAGTTGGTTGTGCCAGTTGGACGAACTTACAAGCGCAAGTGCTACAGAATATGGTCAAGAATCCCAGTTTTGAGCAATACGAAAAAGTGCCTTCCGATTTGGGGCATGTGGATGCGATTGATTACTGGTCGTCGCCAACAGCCGCCACGCCCGATTATTTTCACAAGCGGGCAAGCAGCCGCGAAGTAGATGTGCCGTTGAATAAAATGGGCCGTTGCCATCCCCGTTCGGGATATGCTTATGCAGGTATTTATGCCTACGCCAGCCGCTACATCAAGCAAAATTTTAGAGAATATGTACAAGTGGAGCTCAAGCAACCCTTGTTAGCAGGGCAACAGTACTGCATCAAAGCACATGTATTTTTATCCCAATCCTCCAACCGTGCCGTTGGCAGTCGGTATGGTGGCCACGCCTCTCAAAATGACCGAACGCCATGAAGCCATGCTCATCGGCCACAAAAAACACTACCTCACCCAAGAAGACCGCTCACCTTTGGATGAACGCAGATGGGTGAAATTTCTTGTCAATTCAAGGCGCAAGGCGGGGAGCGCTATTTTACCTTAGGAAATTTTGACGATGATCGAACCACTAAAGTGTCAGGAGCTATTGTCAATGATACGTTTGTCAATCCACACGTGGATTTTGCCTATTATTACGTAGACGACATCTGTGTAACGAGTACCAAAACAAATTTTACCTGCGATTGTGGTTCTTATGACTTGGTGCGTACTAGAGGTGAGGAGCGTATTGTATTGGACTTTAAAACGCGGGCAAAAGAATACAGTTTGGGGCAAGTTATTATTATGAAAGATCTAGAATTTGAGCGAGGAAAGACGACGATGCTCATCGGTTCACAAGCAGCCATTGATGACCTAGTCGCCACGCTTCGGCTGTACCCCAGCTATTCGGTAGAGATCGCGGGACATACTGATGACCGAGGCGATCCACAGAAAAATCAAATTTTATCGAAGAACCGCGCCGAAGCTGTTTATAACTATTTGCGCTCATCGGGCATTGCCGAAGAACGCCTTAGTTATCGGGGTTATGGCCAATCGCGCCCCATTGCCTTGAATAAGACCACAGAAGGCCGTCAAAAAAATGAGCGCATTCAATTCAAGATTACCAAAAAATAGCGTACATTTGTACCTAGATAAAGGCAGTTTTTGAGCTGTTTATTGCTAAGAATAGAACACGGATAAGAGACATGAAGAAGACGGTAGAAAAAGACGTGATGTCGAACCAGATGAGACAAAAATTGAAGCGCTACAAGCTGCTTACAAGACCAATAAGGAAGTAACGGCCGAAATGGTAGACGAAATGAAGGCGTTGCGCGAGTTGTTCAAAGAAATGAAACAACCTACCATCGTTAAATCTATTCGCCTCGTGTACGAACACTTGGCCGCGCACGATACCTTGGATAACCTGAGCTATTGGGAAGAAGAGGAAATCGAATTGGACGAGGAGAACTCTAGCTATGAGTACTACATTGGCTTGTTGACCAATCCTACGAATAAATACAACCGCGAAGAAATCAAAGAACTCAACGCTTTGCTCAAAGCCAAAGCATCAGGCGACGACGAAGAGGACGAGGAAGCTTAAAACAGCTGTTGGTTGTTTTGAACTGAATAAGAAAGATAGCAACAGGCTCAGGGAACTAGTTTCCTGAGCCTGTTGTGTGTTTTGTAGACGCTTTAAGCGATGTCCTCCAGAAAATTTTTTTAGAGTAGCACCAAGGGGCACTTTTACCTTTTTACATTTAAGTACCTATTTTGATTGCTTGTCCTTTGCTCGTAATGACGAGGATTTTTTCATTTTTGCTAGAGCAATTCATGATTGTTTTTGCGATTTGCTATTGCTTAGTTAGATAAAACACCTCGATTCCCTACAATGGCTACTCGTTTTCTTCCTCTTTATCTAATTTAATGAGCAACGCCTCAAAATCGCTGGCCATATATTCCCCTTCATTGGGTTGGTCATCGCACCACAAAACGATGCTATATTTGTTGCCACTTTTGTTGTTCGTATCAAAACAGAGCAGGCAGTCGCTCCAATCAGCAAATGGA
This sequence comes from uncultured Saprospiraceae bacterium, assembly GCA_963837355.1. Lineage (GTDB taxonomy): Bacteria > Bacteroidota > Bacteroidia > Chitinophagales > Saprospiraceae > Aureispira. Next base: position 1,688,448 of record CAWIMY010000007.1, read on the forward strand.
ATAAGTCCTTTGTCAATCAAATATTCCTTGGGATAGCCTTCAAAAATCATTCTTTTTAAGGCATCTCTCCACGTATGAAGCGGGTGGCTAGCAAACGAACACTCCCCGAGGTGTAATTCGTAGAAGTGCTTATACTTCAAAAAGCGCTGAAAAGAAGGAGGAAGGGCATAACCGATGGTTTGCTCTAAGGCTTTTATTTCTGCTTCTGTTACTTGACTTGGAATGGCCTTCCAACTTCTCCATTCTTCTTGGTCATCTTGGTTGGGATCGGCCATTTCTTTTGCTACTGGTATAGGAGTGCTGTTTAAGCCAATCGATACCAATGCGTAACTTTTTTTCTATGGTTTGGTTTACAAGGAAAGTAGGGGGGTAAGTCGTAATAATTATTTAGAATGAGGGTCAATTTCTGGTCGATGATACTCAGGAACGATCCGAGCACTCCACTTGTAGGTAAATCATCAATCGTCTCAGCTTCCTTGCTCCACACTATAACAACCTCTATCGTCATACATCTGAAAAGTCCTGGTGGTGGTCGGATAAAAAAGAAGATTCGTTTGGTCAATCCTAGGCTCGAAGCCCAACTCCGTTATGGCAATACCTCTTAGAATATGGCTACATGGATTTCCCTGCGACGGGAAGTTTGCCGATAATAAGGCGTGTTGCTATTTTTCGGGGACGGATTTCCCCTTGTTCGGTGGTCGTAAAATAACGACTGACTACCAGTTCTTCTGTTTGGTTGTAGAATTGGGTAAAGCGTTCTGCGGGAAACTGCTGTTGTCTAATGGGCATTGGAAGCTCTGAAAAAATGACCTATTCATCATAAATAACCACCCAAATAGCGCGGTGTTGGTTACGGAAAAGTAGCTTCAAAGGAACAAGGAGTCTGTCGCCCGTTCTACTGCTTCGTATTTACGCGTTCTGTTGTGCCGTTTTTGAGCACGTTCCACCAGTTCGAACCGAATATGTACTTTTCCACACGACGAATGTTCTGTATCGACCTAACGAGATATCATATTGTAAATAGTGCTGTGATTGGATTTAGGATTATAGGTTTAGCAAATTTAACGAGTTGTATTTTGCTTTATGAAGGCGTTTTAGGGTTCTAATTTTTTGTCGAAACGCGACTGGATGTATTTTTCTTCTATTAATAGTGCGCGCCTGAATGTCGCAAAGAGGGCATGGGCATCCTCTACTGTGATTGTATCTATGAAAACGGTTAAGCCGATGGTAAAGCGCAACACTAACTTCGTGCTAAAGCGCTGGTTGTATTTATGATCGCCGTCGTTATCCTGTCCTTTTATATGGTAAAAATCCGATCCCCCTGCTTGGATTGCTCCAAAATGACGGTTTTTAATTGGTTTTGGAAGGAGCACTATGGCAGAGGGGCGTTGTTTGGTCATCTTGCTTTTTTTAAGGAAAATTCAACACCGCTGTTGAATCACGTGCAATGATGCGAAACTGTTTGTTGTTGAAAGTCAGCACGCCATCTTTTATAGCAGCCGTTGGATCGTAGCCTTTCTCTACTAATTCCGTAGCTCTATTCTCCGTGATGTCTCCTTTTAATTAGCAGGGATGAAAGGCTTTCTCTTTGAGAATGCATTCGCATCGACATCCATTCTCGTTTGGGTTGTTCCTGTAAGAGCACCATAGCAACCATTTTACGTTCCTTCGTCGGAATAAAAAATCAGAAGGTAATGCTACTGCTGCTGTTTCAAGCTCGTCTAAAGAGGGCGCTTCGGAAATAAATACCCAAGGAGGAAGACGCATTCGCTACATTGTTGTCGAGCGTATAATAATTGGAAATCAACAAGCAATCCTTGAAGGATTGTTCACCCGTAGTAATAGAGTTGAAAACAGGATTACCATTGGGATCAGTTTGCGCTGATAATTGAACGCTAAGCAGGCAGCATAGTAAAAGGGTTGCTAAGTGGTGCATTATGTTTTTATATTGATTAATTATTAATTTACCGTATACTGGTCATGTGTTTTGGGCGTGCGATCTTTGTTCCCATAGCTACTCAATGTTCCATGGAGATAGTTGTAATCGTACTCGTAAGTACGGGAAACACCGTGTAAGCGTTTACTTTTCCATTAGGATAGTAACTAATGTAGTTTTCCTCCAGTGCAAGATCATTATCCTTAAAGATACTAATCAATAAGTGAGCGAGCAAAATTAGTTAGCGTTAAAATTCTGATTATTTTTAGTGCTAATCGAAGCAGAAAAATTGAAGTCTTAGCGGGCTAAGGCAAGATTTTATGCGGAAGAGTAGTGCAAAAAGAATTCATGAATTGCCTATAAATAATTTTGAATGATTACTTAGCCCATCGCTATTGTAGTTAAAGGTAAACGTTTCCACAAATTTCGTGTTGGTCGATCTTGAGTGTCGGTAAATAGCCGAACTGACTAGCCCCTGTCCATTGTAAGAAAAGGTATACACGTGATTATAAGCGGGGGTTTCCTCTGGATGAAACGACAGCTCTTTGCGGTATAATACAAACTGTGGTATTTTTAAAAATAACGCATCAACAATGAGGGTTTAAAAAATTGGTTAACGTCTTAAAGACGTCGATTATTTGGAACGGTTGGAATGGGGGATTCGGTAGAGACGTTGCACTGCAACGTCTCTAAAGTATCCCCGCAACGCCCATAAAAAATCCCCGCAACGTCTCTACGCCTTATTTTTAATAACAAAAAACAAAACCCCCTCATAAAGGGATTTCAATACCATGACCACTCCGACCAACAAAACAGGATTTTCCCAACCTGCAAAGCGACTCAATACCCACAGCACTATAAACCAAAGGTATTGCACCACAAATTGGCTGCGGTGAATCATCACACGGGTAGACATCGGCAAACGGCGATAGGAGGGCACGATACCCTGCCGTTCTAAGATAAAGGGCGGCAGTAAATACGTGAGCAAAAACAAAATGGCCAAGAGCAAAAGACTTTCCCGCAGAGTTCTCGGAAGTTGTACCAAGGTCATTAGAATACCTTGCGAGGTGTCCCAGCTGCTGACTTCGCCCAGTTCGATCAGAAAAATCAAGGCAAGGTAGTGGAAGGCAAGTGTGTAGATACTCAATAAAATGACCTTGAAGGCTGGTTGGCGATACTCTTCTAGATGACGCTGCCCAGGGCGTCCGTGGCGAATGGGAACCACCAGCACCAAATAGTTAAGAACCAGCATAGCGGCCAACAACTCCAACCAGACCAGAAAAAGGGAAGCAAAGAGGCTCCACCCCAAGAGCCAAACACCCACAAAAACAAAGAGATTATTGAGAAAAATACTGTAGAATTCAAACTTTTGTAAAAAATTGGGTGTTATCTTAGTCATAGTGGCAATGAATTTTCATTTTTTTCTGAAAGTTTTAAAAGTTTGGTTTAATCTGCACCAAATAATTACTACATTTGCCTATAAAGAGACAGTGCTTACAGCCTGTTACAACTAAAAATAGTTAGACCAGCGATAGCGGGATCATCCATAGATTTTATTACAAAGATAGTCGTAATACGGTCGACTAAAACATCTATACATGAACAGCGATATAAAGGTTCTTCTGAACGATAAAACCCTAGATAAAACCTTACAGGAAATTGCCCACAAGGTAAGCCAACAAGAGCGAATTAGCCCCGAAGAAGGGTTGTATTTGTATGATAATGCTCCTTTGGGCTATTTGGGAGCACTAGCGAACCACATTCGGGAACGCCGACATGGAGACAAGACCTATTTCAATAGAAATTTTCACATGGAACCGACCAATGTCTGTGTGTATACGTGTACCTTTTGCTCGTATTCTAGACTGATTAAGAAACGCTCAGAAGGTTGGGAATTGACGCATGAGGGAATGATGGATATTGTCAAAAAATACGATGGCAAACCCGTTACGGAAGTACATATTGTTGGTGGTGTTTTGCCCCAATACGATTTTGATTTTTATATCAAGCTGTTCAAGGCCATCAAGGAACACCGTCCAGAACTGCACATCAAAGGCTTAACGCCTGTGGAATACCACTACGTTTTCAAGAAAGCAAAAATTTCCTACGAAGAGGGGATGAAAGCGATGGTAGAAGCGGGGTTAGATTCGATGCCGGGTGGTGGAGCGAGATTTTTCATCCTGAAATTCGGGAGCAAATTGCGCGCGGCAAATGCGACGGCGACCAATGGTTGCGCATTGACGAAATTTTGCACGGCTTGGGCAAGCGCTCCAATGCTACCATGTTGTATGGACATATTGAGGCGTACAAACACCGCGTGGATCACATGGAACCGAATCAACCTGTTTCTTATTTAGAAGGCAGCCGCGTACTAACCGACACGGCTTTGGCATTGGGAATTCCAACACAATTGATTACCATTCCTAACAGCAATGGCCATGTTTCTTATGTCAACGATACCTTGTGGCAAGACAGTATTTTTACCAGTATGTTGACCTTTTTAGAACCTATTATTTGCCCGACTGTGGTGGCGGTGCCTATAGTCGCTGTACCCCGTTTCTTAGTAACGCTTTTTCCTAATCCAGCGCGGCAATATGTTCAGTTGGAAGTAGAAGAGGAATTAGAAAATGGTCACTATGCGGTATACAACGCTTTGGGGCAATGCCTAAAAAGGGGAGAACTGCATTCGTTTTCAACGACTATTGCTTGTGACCAATGGCCATCTGGCTATTATCGCGTTGCGGTTTGGCGAGAAGGCCGCCCTTTAGCAACAGCAAGTTGGAAAAGTTTGGTTTTGGAGTAGTATAAAAAATGCTTACTAAGGAGCGGGTTTGTTCTAGGAAAATTGATAGAAAACTAGAAGGAGCGCGCCAAAAAGATACTAAAGAATCAAACAGAGGACTGGAAAGCGTTGGTTGCGGAAGAGGTGACCATCAAATCCCCTTTATTGGCGCTTACAGGGAGAGGCAAATTTATCAAGATTTATAATGCCTATTACAATTCTGTGGTCAACAGTGTGGTTCATGAATTGGTAGAGCAGTCCCCTTTGTTATTACCAAAGTTTCGGTTACTTATAGGACTAGTGACAAAGAGTCTGCTGTTATGGACATAAACCAATGGTATACCATTCGCAATGGCAAAATTGAAGCAGTCGTTGTCTATTATGATGCCTCCGCTTTGAGCCTCTTAGACAAAACGAATGTATGTCACCAGTACTGTACGGCCATGGAATCGCGACTCTATTTTCAAGGGCTCTATTCTTTCTACGCTCCTAAAGATTCTTAGGAAAATAATAACAAACCTTGTATTTATTTGCCAAAAGCGCGCCACCTTCCAAAAAAAGTACTAACTTAGAAGATGTTGCAAAATAAACGTTGGGTGTAGTCTTTGTGCGCCCATTCAAATGAAGACCCCCAAAATTATAGGCGTACAGCAGCGTGTACAATGAGTTGGTATGGATAGGAATCAGGTAGTAGAAGAATCGAATAAACAGCACTCGGCAAAAAAATTAGCGCAGTTAGATTACAGCGGACAATTTTTGGCAGAATGGCCTGCAAAAATAGGGCAAACCTCCAATATAGGGCATATCAATGCCTCCGGCAACGCCTTTGAAGACTTTCGGACCTCATTTGCCAACAGGCACAGCTCGAATACCTCAATGTTAATGATAACTTTATTCGCGAGTTGCCCGACACCCTGGCGGCTTGCCAAGCCTTACAAGAGCTGCATTGCGCCAACAACCAATTGCGCGAATTGTGTGCCGCCATTGGCCAGTTAGCCCACTTACATACCCTTTGCCTCAAAAACAACCAACTCAAAAACTTACCCGATACGCTTACGGAATTACACGAATTACGCATTCTACAATTGGAGGGCAATGCCCTAGAAACGCTACCAGAGATTGTTCTACAACTCCACGGCTTACAAGAATTGGATTTGGTCGATACAAAACTATCCAACTTACCCGCTTGTGCGGTAATGACGAACTTAGAGCATTTAGACGTTTCTATTAATGCCTTGACAAGTTTGGATACGGCTTTAATTGACTGTGCCCATTTGCGTTATTTAGATGCTAGTTACAATCAACTGACTACCTTAACGGAAGCTTTGGCCAGCATGACGAGTTTGGAAGAACTCTACTTGGAGGGTAACCCCTTAATTCATTGGCCACCGGCCTTTGCGCATTGGCCACAGCTTCGCCGCCTCAATTTGGCCAGCACCCATCTAACAGCTTTAACAGCTACAGTTGGTCAGCTAACAGCGTTGCAATACCTGAACCTCAACGCCAACGAACTTACCGAACTCCCCGACGAACTGACCCAGCTAACAGCTTTGCAACAATTGGACATTAGTGACAACCAGTTGCAGCAGCTTCCCATAGGTTTTGAGAATTTAGAAGCCTTGGAAATACTCAATTTAGAATTTAATCCTTTTGAACACTTACCTTTGGCAGTTTGCCAATTGCCGCGCCTCAAAGACTTGGATATCACAGGGATAGAGTTGAGCCAATTGCCTTATTCGATTGGGCAACTTCGCCAGCTCAAACGCTTAGATTTATCCGAAAATTACTTGGAAGTCTTGCCCGATTCGATCAGCGCACTAACTGTTTTGCGGATTTTAGATGCGCGCGAAAACCAACTGCATCAACTGCCCAAAGCGATGGCAAGTTGTCGTGCTTTGCGCGAACTTTACTTGGCGCACAACCTCTTTACGGAGGTAGAGCAATGTGTAGGGGAATTGGTAAAACTGAAGCGATTAGATTTGAGTTATAATGAACTCAGCGAACTGCCGTCCAATTGGACACAATTGCAGCGCTTGGAGTGGCTCAACTTAGAAGGCAATGCGTTTAGTGAATTTCCAAAAGAACTATTGAACTTATTGCGCTTGCGCGAATTGGATTTATCAGACAATGCCATTGACGAAGTACCTGAAGGAATCGCCGCTTTACACCAACTCAAATGGTTGGATTTGCGCAACAATCAACTCAGTGAATTGCCTTTTGAGTTGGGCTTGTTAGCCGAGGTGCTGGAGGATTTATATTTAGAAGGAAATCATTTTGATAAAGAAGAAAAAGAACAAATTGTAGCGCTGTTGCCCCATACCAATATTTATTTTGACGTAGAGGAGTAATCGCCGCCACAGTAGACCACATACGAATGAGCAAGAACCTAGAGAAACAAGTTGCCCAATATTTAGAAGGTGGCCCTGTGCGCCAAATCAATTGGGGAAGACAAGAAATAGAACAATTGCCCCTTGCTGTACAGCGTATACAAGGCTTAGAAGAATTGAATTTGGAAGGCAACAACCTCCAAACCTTGCCCGACGAAATTGCTGCCCTGAAGCAGCTTCAACGCTTGGATATTTCTGACAACCTGTTGACCGCGCTTCCAAAAGCATTGGGAACCCTGCGCTTGTTGCGCTGGTTAGACGCTTCCGCCAACCAAATTACCGACTTGCCCGACAACTTGCACCAGCTCGACCAATTGGAATGGTTGGATCTAAAAAGCAACCAATTGACGCAATTGCCTGTAGAAGTAGAGGCTTGGCAACAACTTAAAAAACTAAATTTAGAGGCCAATCAATTGGCCGAATTACCCGCTACATTGGGGAACTTAGCCCGCTTAGAATGGTTAGATGTTTCTGATAACCAATTGGAGAGCTTGCCCGCTAGCTTGGCACAATTGCAAGCCTTGACCTGGCTTAATTTAGAGGTAAATCCCTTAGGAGAATTGCCCGCTTGTGTGTGCGAATTGGTACAACTCAAAGGGCTAGACTTGACCGACATTGAAGTAGAGGTACTGCCTGAAGCTTTGGGGCAACTCACGGCCTTGGAATGGTTGGACTTATCAGAAAACCAGTTAACACAACTCCCTGAAAGCTTGGGGCAACTCACGGCCTTAGAGTGGTTGGATGTGCGCAGTAATCAATTGACCAAACTGCCTACTAGTATTCGCCAATTGCAGCAGCTTACCCGCCTCAACTTAGAAGAAAATGATTTCGGCGGATGGGTACCTATTGTCAGCGAGCTCACCCAGCTCAAAGAACTGGACTTGACCTTGACAGGCTTGGCTGAATTACCTAAAGAGGTGGCCAATTTGCAAGCGTTGGAGTGGTTGGATTTATCGGAGAATACGTTGAAAACGCTGCCTGCTGCATTAGGAAAACTGCCTCGGTTGAACTGGCTGGATTGTAAAGAAAATAAACTTTCTACTCTAGAAGAAGGTGTTTTTGAGCTCGATGCTTTACGCGAATGGTATCTAGGTTTCAACGAATTGGAAGTGTTGAGCCCTAGTATTGGGCGGATGCAACAGTTGGAGCGCTTGGATCTGAGCCACAACCACTTTAAAACCTTGCCTGAGGAGCTAGGAGAACTGGTTCAGTTGCAGAGCTTAAACTTGGAATACAATCAATTGGAGACCCTTCCTGCCGCTGTAGCGCGCTTGACACAATTAGAAGAATTGGATGTTCGGATAATGCTTTGGCCGAAGTAGAGGCCGCTTTTTCAGCATTGACCAACTTGCGCTTTTTGGATTTGCGCAACAATAAATTCACGGATGTTCCAAGCTGTTTTGACGCTTGTAGCGCTACGTTGCAAGAACTGTATTTGTCGGATAATCCTATGGACGCTGCCGTATTAGAGGCCGCGCAGCAACGTTTTCCGAATGCCGTGATTGAATTCTAATGCTTACCAAAATAAACTAACCAACATAAAAACACCCCAATTCTATAGGAGAATTGGGGTGTTTTTTATAGTAGATAGAGCAGGGATAATACCTATTCTAGAAATTATCTTATCGAGCTACTTGGAACAATTGGCTGTTTAAACGCTCGCCAGAAACGATAGTGATGGTGTAAATACCAGTCGCTAATTCGCTAGTGTTGATTTGAGTAGTTGTTGTGTTGATGTTGTTTACTGACAAAACTACTTGACCCAAGGCATTGTAAACCAATACGGTTTCCAATTCTGTAGCCGCTTCTACGGTTACAAACTGGCTAGCAGGGTTAGGATAGAGACGTACTGCTAAAGGCGTTGCTAATTTAGTCGTGTTGACAATGTTATTAGCGCTACAAGGCAACAATTGGTAGCCTTCGTCGTATTTTACAGAAGCATCAAATTGACCACCCCAGCCTGTCAAGCTGAAGGTACCTAAAGGAGCAGGTTGGTTGTACAAATCTACATCATTGTCAATACGAACAGCAATCGTATCGGTACCACCATCTGTAATGCGTACGCTAAAACCGTTACCCATACCTGTTGTCCACTCAGCAGTATCTACCAATGAAATGTTGTTGAACTGGACGTATCTGTTCTCTGTCATTTCAGACAATTGTGTTACAACCATAGGAGCAGGTGTTGGAACACCTTGTGAAATAACAGCAATGCTATCAGGCGTAAATTGCAACAACCCGTTGAATTGAACGATTGTTCCTAGGATGTGTAGAGAATCACCAGGCGTGTGGCTGTAGTTGTCTACATCAGAAAAAGAAAAAACGCGAATACCTGCACTGTTATCGCTTACTGCGAAAGGAAAGTCCATACCACTACCACCTCTAGTATCGATGCAATAAGCAATGGCGCGCAATTCACAAGTAACGCCTAAAGAATCGGCTACTCCATTGCTATCTAGGTTATTAACCATATCAATCGTGTAAACAGGGTAAGAGGCTGGTGGAGGAGGAATAACTGTTACACAGTTGTTGCCCATACCTGGAGTAGCAAAAATAGAATCGCCAGTAGTGTTAGTACCTGCGAAGTCATTGCTTGTTCCCCAGTTGGAGCCCAAGTTGCGATCGGTAGATAGCAAGTTGCACAATTGCAAAGAGCGTCCGCTACCATCAGCGGCAGTAGGCCAAGGCGCAACATCATCATAATCAACAGAGTCAATCGTTACACCAACAGCGTTGATCAAAACGATGTCTTCTCCTGAATTGCTCAAGCCACCAGAATTCCAGATCGCATCTGCGTTCCTACCAAAAGTAGCATTGTAAGCGGCAGAGTCAGGAGCAATAACATAGTAAGCATTAGCCGCCAAGGTAATAATTCCTGAGGCAGAAGAAGGAAAAGAGTAGACGATACCATCTGCAAAAGCATAGTCATTCAAGATAACAGGGGTGCCTGAATTGTTGTACAATTCGATAAACTCCACATCCTCGGTACTACCAGGGATGTTATACATAATCTCGGTAATAATTACCTGAGCGTAAGTAGCTGCTTGGAGAAGCAACAACATCGAAAGTGTAGAAAGTAATTTTCTCATAGTTGTTTGTTTGTTAAGACATTAATCTTGTTCAACCTTACCTGTAGCAAGGTCTTTATTAGTATTCGGGTTTAAGAAACCTATTTACAAATTTACACAAAACAACGGAATAAGTTTTCGATAAAGGCTTTAAGGTGTTGGGGCACTGCACGGGAGTAGCGATTTTATAGAATAATATTCTGCTCTCCTTGGGTACATGGGGCAGGAGGTAAGGATAAGCGACTCTATTGCCGAATACTATTCGCTATGTTAAGTTTATTTGAAGTTTTAATAAAAAAGAAACTAGACACATCAAAACAGCTGGAATAGTAGTTGTATTATTGAGGCAACCCTACACACCGAACAACTATAGACAATGAATAGGCTATTGAACAACTTTTGGTTATCCCTTTTAGGAGTATTGATGATAGAGGGCATCCCGTCTACGCTAATGGCGCAAACGCCTGCCGCTTTAGAGGCTTATCAATCGGGATTGACCTACCACCGTTTGCGTAATTATGAGCAGGCCAAAGACTTTTTTGAAACGGCTATTGTTGAGGATCGCGACTTTGTGAATGCCCATCGTTCGTTGATTGATTGCTACGAACAATTGGGGAATACCCAAGCTGCGATTGCCGCTTATCAACAAGCCATTGTAATAGCGCCTTCCGACAAGAAACTCTGTTATAATTTGGCAATGAATTATGTGGAAATCAAGCAGTACGAAGAAGCGACAGTCTATCTCAAAAAAGCACTTCAAATAGATCCGCTGTATGCCAAGGCGATCAATCGCCTAGAGGAAATTGAGCAGTATTTGACTCGAAAAGAACGCCGCGTATTAGAAGAAGAAACCGTACAAGTCGGTAATTCGCCTGAAAGCCAGCGTTATCAAGAGGCTTTGGAAGCCTACCGAGAAGGAAAATACAAAGCTTGTTTGGAAACGCTAAAAGGCTATACAGGGGAAATTACCTCGGCTAATTTTTATTATTTGCAAGCCATTGCCCGCCAGCAACTCGGCCGTCGAGCAACCGCTATAGAAGCTTATCAACAAGCCTTAACCTTAGATGAAGAACATTTCAACAGTAATCTCAATTTGGGAAGAATGTTCTATAATGACGAAGTGTATTCTACGGCAGTCGTTTATCTTGAAGCGGCGCACTTACGTCGGCCGAATGATCAAAAACTCTTGTATGATTTGGCGCAAGCGTATTCTAATAACAAACAATACAGCTTTGCTACTAAGAAATTAGAGCAATATTTAGAACGGAATAGCGACAATGGGGAAGCGTGGCGTTTGCTGGGAAGCAACTACAGCCAATTGGGTGACAATAAAAGTGCAGCGCGTGCCTTTGACCGCGCTAAAAAATACGGGGTTGGCGACGATGATTTGTACGAACGTATTTCAAAAGACATTGCTACAAAAGGTAATAAAGCCCGCGCTTTAACCAAAGCAGGTCAATACGAAGCGGCCATTGAAGTCTTAGAAGAAGCGATTGAAGAGCACTCCAAAGAGGCATCGTTGTATTTTAATTTAGGCTTGAATTACTTGGAAGTGGGCAATGTCAAAAAAGCCAAGGCGCAGTTTGCCCGTACGGTGGAATTGGAGCCTTCCCATGCCAAGGCTTACCAAGCATTGGGCATGTTGCACTATGAGCAAGAAGAGTATCGCATGGCAGGCGCTTACTATATGGCAGCGATTGAAGCAGGCAAAAGAGATGAGTATGTCTATTATAAAATGGGCAGTTGCTGGTACAAGCTCAAACAGTTTGAAAAAGCTGTCGGTTCCTACAAAAAGGCCATCGAAATTAACGACCAAGAAAAGAATTTTTATTTTAGTTTAGGTTCTACTTATTTGGCGCTCGATCAACAGTACAAAGCGATTGAGAGTATGGAAAGTGCTTTGGTGCTTGATCCTCAATATTGGGAAGCACAATACAGCATTGCGGTGGCTTATTTCAAAATGGGGGACTATGAAGCGACGATGGCCGAAGCAGACAAGATTATTAAACAGAATCCCTACTTTGCCAAAGCTTATTTAATTATTGGGCATTCCTACCACCGAATGGGCAAGTATGGGTTGGCCAAAGACTATCAAGACAAGGCTAAACGCCTAGATCCTAGCTTAAAACTATTTTAGAGATTCGTATCTATCAAAATACTAGTGCCTAAGGTTTTGTATTATCAACAACAAGGCATATATTTAGCATCTAAGCGCCTTCTAGGAACAAGGGGCTTCTACACACAACATTAATAAATCACTATAATACATTGAATAATGGCTGAAGATACAAGAATCGCTGCTGACCACTTATCGGATCTCCTAATTCCCGCACTCACCAAGAGAAAAGAAGAGCGCGTAGAGTTAGACCGCGAAACAAAAGGCTACTGGACACGCCTCAAAAAACGCCTTCCTGAAGAATTGACCACTAAAATTGAGGAAAATCCTGGTGATGAAGCAACCGTAACGGAATTTAAAGCGGTTTTGGAGCAAGTGATGGATCGTTTTCAGAATGTGAAAATGAGCACGGCGATTTATCTATCCAAGAAAGGAGTAGAGCTGTAACTATCCGCTTCGTCCAAAAGTAGTCGTAGTACAAATGAACTACTCAAAAAGCGCCGCTGCAATCTATTGTAGCGGCGCTTTTTATGTTATGGATTAGCCTGCTAGGATGTTCCACCTAGTAATAGGTAATAAAAGAGCTCGTCCCACCAAAATTAAAAGCCCCTGATAGAGCCAATCCTGTTATTATTAACTATCTTTTTATTTTTAGGAAAGTTTATCCTTCCTTCGACAGCCCTTCCAATTACAACAATAACCTGTTATGACTTTAACTACTGCTCTCTTGCGCCCAATGATTCAATGGTTTGTGCGTCGGCAAGCTCGCAAAAATTTACCCGACTACAATCAGAACCAACAATTAAAAGGACTAAAAGCTTCAGTAGAAGTGATCCGGGATAAATGGGGAATTCCGCATATTTATGCTAAGACGGAAGCAGACTTGTTTTTTGCACAAGGCTATGTACATGCACAAGATCGCTTGTGGCAAATGGAATTGCTACGCCGTGTAGTCTCAGGGCGCTTGTCAGAAGTTATTGGAAAAGATACGTTAGGAATTGATAAAATCGCCCGTACTTTTGGTTTTAGAGACCAAGCAGAGCGCGATGCAAAGAAACTAGGCAATAGCCCCGAAGATCAAACCATTATCGCTTATGCCAAGGGCGTGACGGCCTATATCCAACAAGCCAAAACGCTTCCTGCGGAATATGGGTTGTTGCGTTTTTCGCCAGAACCGTGGACACCTGCCGATAGTTTGGCCATTGCTCGTTTTTTGGCGTTGCAAATGTCTCAAGGCTGGTTGCATGAGATCGAACGTTGGCACTTAGCCGCTCGATATGGCTTAGAAAAAGCAGAAGAATTATTTCCTGAATATCCGTATAGCAATCCAGAACCCATGCTCCACGGCATTGAGACCAATAAGCGAACAGAAGAATTGCTAGAGGCTTTCAAGGGGCCTTTTTTGCGTCCGATTCACGGAAGTAACAACTGGGTAGTTGCGCCTGAAAAAATGGAGACTGGCCACGCCGCGCTCTGCAACGATCCCCATTTAATCATCAACGCGCCCAATGTGTGGTACGAAAATCATTTGGTAACGGCAGATGGGTATGCCAATACAGGGGTTTCTATGCCTGGTGTTCCTATGATCTTAATTGGACACAATGCCAACATCGCTTGGGGAATTACGCTCAGTTATGCCGATATTCAGGATACCTTTATTGAGCAATTTGTAAGTGAGGGGAGTGCTCAATACCACTTTAAAGACCGCATTCTCAAAGCTGACGTACGCCGAGAAAAAATCATCGTGAAGGGAGAGAAAGAAGCCGAAGAATGGTTGTGCAAAGGCACAATACATGGGCCTGTAATTGCTTTAATCGAAGATGATAAAGGGCTTGCCCTCTCCACCAATGCTTTGCGAGACAACCAAATGTTGGCAGGATTTTACAATATGAATAAGGCCGCAGGCTGGAACGATTTTGCCCGTGCCGTACAACAAATGACGGTTCCTTCTCTGAATATTGTCTATGCCGATAAGGAGCAAAATATTGGTTATTATATGTCGGGGGAAGTGCCTATTCGTCAACGTTCTAAAGGGCTATTGCCTAATATTGGCTACGATGGCTCCCACGAATGGACAGGAAGTGTGCCGTTTGAAGAAATGCCTCATAACTTTAACCCTAAAGCAGGCTACTTTTATACGTGTAACAATAAAATTGTAGGAGATGACTTTACCCATGAATTAGGGCATACATGGATGAATGGATACCGCGCCAAGCGGTTGAGCCAGTTATTGGCCTCCAAGGAGCGATACAGTTTAGAAGATTTTGCCCAGTGGCAATTAGATATGATTTGTTTGCCAGGACTGGATTTTGCTCAATTGGTGGCGGCTCAACAGGAGACGAGTGCTTATCAAGCTTTACCCAAAAGCGTACAAACGCTAGCGCAAACGTTGGTTGATTGGGATGGAAATTTGACGGCAGACAGCCAAGCAGGAGTCATTTATGAAGTCTTGAAGAAAGAATTGATTCAATTGATTTTTGAGGACAAATCGGCCATGCAGGGTTTGGTGAGCCAGCGCGAAGTTTCTATTTTTCTAGTGTCAGAATTTTTTGGACACGATGTCCCTACTTTGCTGCGTTTATTTGAGCGTCCGACTTCCAACTGGTGGAAAGAAACGCCTGAAAAAACCTTGTTAAAAGCCTTGAAGCAGACAGAAGCTTTCTTAATCGAAGAGTTAGGGACGGATAGAAAGCAGTGGCAATGGGGTAAATTGCATCAATTTGTAGCGAAACACGCCTTGGGAACCCAAGATTTGTTGAAAGGAATCTTTGATATAGGGCCATTTCCTATTGGTGGCGATACGGACACCCTCTGCCAGTTGGCGAATGTTCCTGAACAGGAATTGGGGAATAGTTCTATGATTGGGCCTTCTTTTAGGCAATTGTTGGATTTGGGCGATTGGGACAACTGTTTGTCTTGCGCCCCCTTGGGACAAAGTGGCAATGTTTTATCGCCGCATTACCGCGACCAGCTAGACAATTTCTTAAAAGGAAACTACAAACCAATGTTGTGGAGCCGTGCGATGGTCGAAGCCGCCAAAGAATACCAGTGTGAATTGCAACCTGAATAGGGAGGATCGGCTACACGCTTTTATCTCTCAACCAATAAAAATAGACCTTGAAGGACAGCCTTCAAGGTTAGTGTTTTTTCGCTGTTTATCTCTAAGAATTTTAAATCCTCTAGCTTTGAAGGAACGAGAGAGCAGGTGTGTTTTTTTAACTCCTTTTATAGAATGCGCGAGCAATTGATTTTTCTTCCAACGAATAATAAAATCCTGTTTCCAATGAAAAAGATAGTCCAACATTTTGACATTGGCATAACCTCTATCAAAGACATGTACGACCCCCCTACCGAGTTGTTGATGCACTTTTTTGAGTAGCGTATAAATGAGGTTATCAGGATCTTCCCTAAATTTCCCTTTGGTTGTCCACCAACTCATCTGACAGACACTGGGCACCCCTCCCAAACAGGATAAAAAAACACCTGTCCATTGGTAACCAGGCACATGAATACGGGTACTTGGTGGACTGTAAAAACCAGGTTTTATACGAGTTAAGCGGCTGGCTTTGCTACTCCACACACTACACAAGCCCTCACTAAACCAGCTCTCCGCTTTTTCTATTCTACTATCATCCCAAAGCATCAAGGCGCGTTTTCCTTGACTCTTCAAATCAGCTATTCTTGCTTTAGTTTGTTCAAAGAAATGTTGGTCTATTATACTAGCCTTCCATTTCTTACTTCTAAGTAGATTACTTATTCTTTTTGTCCCAGCTGCTGCCTTGTCAAAACCTAATAAATACCCGCCTAATTCACTCAATACTAGACCCATAGCCCTATTCCTGAACAGGATCATTACTACACATAAATTGTAGAAGGACCCTACTAATCCACTGTCTATTTGGGCATCTAAGTTCTTCAGTGAGTTACCCAAATAGCGCTCTAACTGCTTCAAAATAAAGTACCCTGTATTTTGGTCTTTCTCTATTCTTGTCTTATTTTGTACGATGTTTCTAAACATAAGCCTCTTATCTTTTGGTGTGGTTAGATGCCCAAATTATAAGAGGTTCTTTTGTTTTATACTAATTATCCCGCTGCCTTTTATCAAAAAAAATCCCAAATCTTAGCTTTTCTAAAATTCGGGATCTATTTTATTAAAACTACACTATCCAACGGTAGGTTTAGAGTTAGGCAATACCATAATTGGTAATGCGATGCTTAACGCGATAAAGCGCAATGACTTCTTGAATTTCTACCTCATAAGGAGGATAAATTTGATTGTCAGAAATCAAACGCAAGCCAACTGTTTGGTTGTCGTGTTTGATGTTTTGTACGCGTTTGGTAACCACAGAATCTTCGGTGACAATGACGTAGACAGAGTTGTCTTTGATAGAACCAAAGGGACCGCTTTCTACTTTCTCACAAATGACAATATCGCCATTGGTGATGTTGGGCAGCATACTGTCTCCACTGATCTCTACTGCGGTTAAATCGCCTTCTAAGCCTGGAATAGAGAAGCGTTGCACTTCGATATTTTCTTGATTGGCTTCGTCGTAATCCGACTGTTGAGCCCCAAGAGACGTACCCGCCATTGCTTGGGCATTGACAAGAGAGATATTTTTTTGCCCTTCGAAGATTTTTTCTGCCAAAGGAATGTGGATGGCTTCTTCGCCTTCAAACATTTGTTGGCTGCCACCAAACAAGAAATTAGCATTGACACCGTAGACCTCAATGAGTTTATTCATTTGATCGAGCGTAATGTTGCGTTTTCCTTTTAAAATACTGTTGATAACGTGGTTGTAAGTACCCAGTTGAGCAGCAATATCGGATTTACTTTTGATTTTCCCCTGTTCTTTGAGTGCGTCGTAGACCAATCTAAAACGTTGGTTAACAATATTATCAATAAAATTAGACATGTTTTTCAATTTTTGTTGCTTGGATAGTGATGGAAGACTTTCCTTGTAGGAATCCTGCCAGCGGTTGGTTGAAAAATGCTTGAGGAGAAATCTGTTTTTTAAAACAAAAAGTTTTACCTTTGTAGCAGTACTAAATTTAAGTCTACCTAAATTTAGCTCAACTTACCAGTAAAGTTATGAAAACTATAACGCAAATGCAAACATTTTTGTTTGTTTTTGAAACATAAAAATGTAGTTATGTGCCCTAAAATCGTATTGTTGACCTGTTTAGCCTTTTTATTGACTTGCTGCCAAGCAAAAACAACCCTCAGTGAAACCGAATTGTACAAAAGTATAGGCAGCCAAATCCGTACCGAGCGCTTAAAACAAGGAATTTCACAGCAGCAATTGGCCGACGAAGTGGGGCTTACGCAGAGTAGTTTGAGCTTGATCGAGGATGGCTTGGCGACCCCTATTCACAACAAGTTGTTGGATATTGAACGGTATTTGAAGATGACGGTGGAGTTGCAGGGGCCGCACAAAACGATTCAGGAATATGTAGATGCTAAGACGCAGCAGTAGGGGAAGTAGACCACAAGTATAGGCTGTTTTTTTACAGAAATGTTGCTTCTTTGCTTAATATTAATTACTATTGTATTGAAGTCTTTGATTTTTAACCTAAAAACTACTGAGCTATGGATAAATCAGAACAAAAAAAACATTAGAATAGAAGCCATAAAAGAGAAGATTCAGGCTTTCTTAACGATTCATGCCCGAGATATAGACACCAGTGTTCACAATGAAACAGCAGAAAAACTACAACGCGTATTAGAAATGCTTGAAAGCACTGCAAGTATTTCAGCAGTCTATGACAATACAGCCACTTTCGATACTAAACTCTCTCAAACTAAAAGCTTAGCTGATAGAGGACAAGCTAAACCATTGCTGGAATCTCTAGAAAAATTAGTTGGTGAGTATGCAAAAATGGATAAGAAAGAGCAATCTGCTCACAAGAAAGCCTTTGACGAATTAGCTACCCAGTCAGAAGTTGTTCTGGCGCAATACAAGGGCGCGGCTAAGGCGGTAAGTAATAGAACTTGTGGAGAAGAAATGGCTCCAGGCTGGAATCCTTTCGTCAGAATCTCTTATTACGCCCCTTCTTGCACTATTCAATATGCTAACTTAGATCCTTATAGTAAAAGACCTTATCTAGGGGAATGGGAACGAGATGACGTTAATACTGCATTTTTCAAGATGTTTTCTAGTGCAGTAGATTGGTATGGATAAGAGTACAAATACAGGAACTACTTGAGCGGACAGAAGAGATTTTAGCTGTTGATTTTCAAGGAAAAGGTTCTGAAAAAGTCTGCTTGGTAGCTCCGTTTACAATGCAATATGGACTGTTTGATGCCGATCAGACGCTCCTCGGTATGATTAAGGAGCAATGGAATATGCCAGGTCTAGAGGTGACTGACTATACAATTTTACCAGAGCGAAGCTATGGAACATTTTAATAGTACTTATGTCAACTAGAAAAAAATGGATGGGCTTGCTCCTCCTTCTCACTGTTGCTGTGTATGTGGTGGCACCTTGGATGTTGGAAATCGCTGGCCAACTAACAGGAAAATCTATTGTAGTCCGATCGTTGGGAACCGTGTTTTTATGGCGCTTAGTGACCAGTAGTACTTTTTTGTTGGCAGGAAGCTATGGGTTGTTCCAAGGACGCGGCCAAAACAATAAACCCTTATTATGGGCACTTCTAAGTTGGGCTTTAGCACTGTCAATATGGTTATTTGTATATTTACCCTTTGTTAATGGGTATATTTTTAGTCAAGCAGCTCTATTAGGATTTATTGGTATCGTACTTTTATTGCAACTCTTGCTGTGGGGGGTATTTAAAAGATAAACGCTCTCTTGTTTAGAGGGATTCTTGGCGAGTGGAACTATTTTTTCTAAAAAAAGAACAAAGTTCGCAGAAAAGTGTATTAAATGTTGCAACATCGAATTATGTTGTCTACATTTGTATTCATCCACGTTACACACCATATTTGTTATGAAAATCGAAGAGGAAATTAAACAAACCAAGCCGTTCGTCAACCCACAGACTAAAGCGTTAGTCAACTTGGCGTTTACTTCTTCTTGGATCGAAGGGGAGCAGGCGAAACTATTAAAACCGTTTGGGATTTCTATTCAGCAATACAACATTTTGCGTATTCTAAAAGGAATGCGCCCGAAGCCAGCGACTGTTAAAGTGTTGATCGAGCGTATGATTGATAAGAATTCTAATGCATCTCGTTTAGTGGACAAGCTACTAAAGAAAGGGTTGGTAGAGCGCAATGCCTGTTTGGAGGATCGGCGTAGAGTCGATGTGGTTATTACCGAGCAAGGGTTGGATATGATTGACGAAGTCGCGATTGCTATGAAGCATAGTTCTATTTTGTTGCACCTTAGCGATGACGAAGCAAACCAGTTGTCTGATTTATTGGATAAAATGAGAGGCGATTAACCGCTTTTTTTTACCCTAATAAGTGTATATACATTTAATGAGTAGGGTTTTATTTAGTTTTTTTAAAATTTATTAACCAGTTGCAAATAAGATAGTTGCAACTTTAAACATCTACCAACATGAGTCATACCGTAATAATGAACGAAAAAGCAGTATTGGTACTTAGAATTTTATTGGGATTAGGTCTAGTAGCTTTTGGACTTAATAAATTTATCGGTTTTATGCCACAACCACCCGCCCCCGAAGAAGGAGGGGCTTTTTTGGGGCAATTGGCAAAATCGGGTTATGTCATGACCATTGCAGGCATCGTTTACTTGGCCGCAGGGATTTCGTTTTTGACGAACAAATTTGTACCCTTAATGGCCGTTGTTTTATTTCCTATTTTACTTAATGCTTTTCTATACCATGCGCGCTTTGATCCAGCAGGAATTGCAGGAGCCGCCGTATTTACAGTGCTTAACATTCTAGTAATGGTGGCCTACAAACCCGCTTACAACGATTTGCTAAAGCCTTAAAATCTACGCTACTAAGAACATAATTTGCAAAAAAAGCGCAAGAGAATGGCAGATAATAAAATTCATTTACTATTTTAGCAGCAGGGCAAAGCTTAGGAGTACAGTTATCAACAACACTGCCATCCAATAAGGTGCGTCTACTGACAAGATGATTTTTTGCTCATTAAACTCTAGTTATAACAGTGGGATTTGATAATAAAGATAGCCGTTTTGATAGTGTCTACTCTCAAAAGGTAAAAGCGGGAAAACGGAGAACCTACTTTTTTGACGTGCGCAAAACCAAAGGCGCAGATTATTATGTAACCATTACGGAGAGTACCCGCCGTTTTGAAGACGATTCTTATGTCCGTCACAAGATTTTTTTATACAAAGAAGATTTTAACCGCTTTGTAGAGAGTTTAGTGGATGTAGTAGATCACATCAAAAATGATTTATTGCCTGATTATGATTACGATGAGTTTGCGCGCCGCCACGAAGAGCGCGAAAAAGAATACAATGAGTACAATTCTAACAATAAACAGGACGAGAATTTCTCTAATGATGAATTGGACGACGGTGAGGTAGGAGAGTGGTAACCGCTCTTTTGTAGCTAACTTATACAGGAAAAGGAACACTAGTAGTTTCCTTTGTTCCTTTCAAAAAAGCGAAAAACCAAACTTTGGTTGCTCGCTTTTTTGCTAGTAGCTAAAAGGGTAAAATAACAGTACGGAAGTTGTTTTGTAGGGACTCCTCCCTTGTTCCTGGTGTTTATCACCAACAAAACACCTATTTTTTTGTTAACTAAAAAGTAACTGTTCCATAAAAAAATACTCGCGTAGCGATCTGGTCTAGTTGATACAGTGTATCGAACAGTCAGCCTTAGCGGGCTAAGGCGAAAATTAGCTCCTTTCAGTCGTGAGCGCAATGCTTTAAGTTTTTAATGATGAATCCGAAGGCTCCGCGTAGCTAAATAGGAGAAAATAGCCGTTTTTTAGTGCGAGAATTTTTGCGCGGCCACTTGAGAACATAACCTGCCTTTTCCATTGCCAAGACAGCAATTATTTGTAGTATTTTGAGCTGTAGCAAAAAAAACGTATTTTTAAGCCACATTACACTTTGCCCAGCTCCAATATTCCCACCCAATCCAACTAATTCCTGCTTGTATCAAGCAACCAAAGCGGCAAAACTATTCAGAAAACTAAGGATAAAGGGTATCTTTAAGTACTGAAAGACGTTATACGACCGTTTAATTCTTACAGGCTAAATTCTTTAAGAGAATGGCCTCTTAAAATTGTTTTACTGAGCGCCTATAATACAAAATTATGAAAAAATTATTGTTGCTAACTGCTGTTGTCCTTGCCCCTTTACTGACTAAAGCGCAGTTTAACTGGGGACACAACTACTTTGAAGTAGGTGTAGGCGGTGGTGTGATGAATTATTCTGGTGAGCTAACCAATTCTATCGTTGATTTTAAACACCTACATTTTGGGGGCTCTGTTTTTGGCCGCTACAACATGGGCAAGTTTTTGAGCGTGCGCTTGCAATTGGCCTTGGGGTCCATTTCTGGTAGTGATGCCGATTCTCCTGATTTGCGCAACCGCATTCGTAACTTAGATTTTCGTTCGCACTTATTTGAAGGGGCTTTGATGGTAGAAGCCAACTTGTTGGGTTTCCAACCTAGAGGCCATGAAAAAATGTTTTCTCCTTACATCTTTGTGGGTTTAGGCGTATTTAATTATAATCCTTATACGACCCATTTTGATCCCAATAGAGACGATGCAAGAGTTTATTTGCAAGAGCTCAACACAGAAGGGCAAGGCAGTGGTACTTTTTCTAACCGCAAACCTTATGCTACTACCCAGTTATCCATTCCGATGGGAGTAGGGGTCAAATACGCGATCAACAGCAACATTAGCCTGGGTCTAGAAGTTGGCTTTCGCCCAACTTTTACGGATTATGTAGATGATGTCGGGCAAACCTATCCTGTGAATGCTTTGTCAGGTGATCCATTTTATGATCAAACCTCTTATTTACCTGGAGAATACGGAGACAAGTCTAGCCAAGAGTTATTTTCAGATAAAAGCTACTCTTTCATTTTGGCTGATCTGCAAAGCCGCGCAGCAGCGGGCGATCCTAATTTAGATGCTGAATTAGCGTCTGATATTCAGGGAATGTCGTTGAGTCAATTTTTGAACGAATACAGCGCGACCTTTTCAGCGGATGCTCAAAATGCGCCTCCAGCTGGTTCTAAAGAGGAAGCGGCATTGGCAGAGTACAACAGCTACATAAATGCCCGTGGTGGTAGCTTGGTGCGTGGAGACAAGCTCAACGATTGGTATATGTTTACCCAAATTACCATCTCTTATAACTTCATTGAAAATGGTTTAGTCGGTGCTAGAAAACGCCGCAAACGTAAAGCAGGTTGTAGAAGTGCTCAATTTTAGAAAAACACAAAATTAGTAGAAATAGCCTCTTGGTGGGCAATTAGTTTAGAAACGGACAAACGGTAAGTTTGTCCGTTTTTTTGTGTAAGGGCAAGGGAGCCTCTAATAAAACAGCTTAAAAAGACAACCTTGGGCTTTTGTGGGGTAAAAATTACCCAGACCACTTTTATTGGCTCGATTCGCAATTCTACGCCCGCTTTTCGAGAAAAATGGCTGATAAAAATCACTAAATACGGTCATCATTCTAATTGAGCATTGCTTGACCACCGCATTATTTGCCGTTGCCCCTTACTTGTCCTTTTTAGACAACCATTTGAGATAACTAGCTGTTAAAATAAAAAAATCGACCATTGAATAACCGATTCTAGCTTTGTAAAAGCGTACCAAAACGCCTACAACCAAGCCAATGAATTAGTAAAAACAAGGAAAAGACCATGAAAGCACTAGAGAATTTGAGATCAATGAATTTAGAATTGCCTAAGCCTTCTGTTCCAGGGGGCGCTTACACGTCTGTTAATGTACGCGGGCAAATCGCCTATGTGGCGATCCAATTTCCCATTATTAACCAAGATTACCAATACCAAGGCGTATTGGGGCAAGAGTGGAAAACGGAAGACGGCTATAAAGCGATGCAGGTTTGTGCCCTCAATATTTTGGCGCAAATCAATGCAAAAGTAGGGATGGAGCGCATCGAAGGGTTGAACCACATTGACGCGTATTACAGAAGTGTCCCTGAATGGGACGAGGCTCCTGCGGTAGTCGATGGTGCCTCCGAGTTGTTTGTCAAAGTCTTAGGAGACAAAGGAATGCACTCTCGTGCTATCTTTGGAGTTCAACACTTACCGCGCAACTTTAGTGTAGGGTTAACGAGTAGTTTTACACTATTGAAATAGCATACCAGCTGCACCTAACGGTGAAACAAACGGCGCGACTAGTTTTCACTGGTCGCGCCGTTCTATTTATTGGTAAGGGGATAGTTCTTACTCTACTTCCCCGAATGCCCAGTTCCAAGCCTTGGTTTTCAAGACTTTGAGCAGGCGCGAGGAAGGCCGTGGTACAAAAGCAATTGGAAAACGCTGCCCATCAACGGTCAGGTATCCTTTGCTTACGACAATCGTGCGCTCATCGTGATGGATTTCTTCTTCGGTCATCTCACTTAGTAAGTTCAAGTCTCGTAAGGTGTCGATCAAGACCAACGAAAAAGCCACAATTTTCTTAGGTTGTAAAACTTGCAAGTACTCCTTGAAGATCGGCAAGCTCAACGTAATGTCTTTCTCATCCAATTGCTTCTCATCCAACGCGCGGAAGGGCGACAAGTAACCAATAGAGACAGGCAGGTCTACAAAGTAACTCTTAAAGAACGTTTTGGTATTGCCTTGTGGCTTGAAAGGATGCTGCGACAATAGTTTCTGAGCGCGGTAGCCTTTTTTAGGGGAGGCACTAGGATTCAATTCTAGTAATAAAACAGAATCGGGTACGGGGGCTGAAGGCGACAATTCATAAAACCATTTTGCGTTTTTCTCTTTGGCTACAGCCGCAATGCTACTCTTCTTGTAGGCTTTTTCGACCTTGGGTAACAAGGCTTCATAAGGACCATTTTCTGCGTTGTAATCGTTTTCAATAACCTTTTTACCGCGTTGTGGTTCAGGTTCTACCTTTTCCTTTACCTTTTTGCGAGGCGCTTTTTTAGGAGCAGGCTCTTCGGCTTTTTGGGTGTCCAAATTTGCTCTTGCTTCTTGTTTAGAATCTTCTACCTGTTCTACAATTTCCGCCGCTTCGTCTTCTACAATTTGATCAATGTTGACTTCCTTTGCATGTTCTTGGAACGTTCTGGGATATGTTGTTGGCTTTTCGCGAACAGGTGGCTGGTTGTCGGGATCTTCAGGATCTAATAATTCCATATCAATTTGGCGTCGCGTTTTACTCGCTCCTAAAACGCGTACCCAAACGGTATCGCCCATTTTATAAGTAATACTAGGCGACTTAATTTGGAACCCATGTTCACCAGGCGTGAAGTCCTCAAACATTTTCTCATAACGAATCATGCCTTCACAGAAATTCGCGGTCAAACTCACATACACTCCGTGATCGGCAATTCCTGAAATAGTCCCTTCAAAAATCTCTTGTAGGTGTGATTCCAAGAATTCTGCTTGCTTGTACTTGATGGATTCGCGTTCGGCTTCCATCGCATCGCGTTCTTTTCTAGAAATGTGCTTGCAGGAATCTTCCAATTGCTTTGGATTCATCCGTTTGTTATTACCACTCAAATAATCGTGCAAAATACGATGCGCCAATACATCCGCATAACGGCGAATGGGAGAGGTAAAATGCGAATAGGTCGCAAACCCTAGCCCGTAGTGACCAATATTATCAATAGAATAAACGGCTTTGGCCATTGTACGAATCGCCAACTGCTGCAAAATAGCTTCTTCGGCTTTTCCAGAGGCTTCTTTAAACATTTGGCCAAAAGCCTTCTTAATCTGGTCGGGCGACTCAATATTCATTTTATAACCCATTTGCCCTGCAAAATCGGTGAAATTACTCACGCGCTCCATATCAGGCTCATCGTGTATACGGTACACCATCGGCCAAACAAAGCCTAACGTTTCGTGTAAGCCGTGCAGCAATGCCCCGACTTGCTTGTTGGCCAATAACATAAAGTCCTCGACTAACATATTAGAATCTTTACGTTCTTTGAGGTACACATCGACGGGCACCCCTTTATCATCCAAGACAAAGCGTACTTCGGGCGACTCAAAATTTAGGGCTCCTTTTCTAAAGCGCTCTTTGCGTAGCAAATGCGCGTAGTGGTTGAGCAATTTTAGCTCTTCGGCAAAATCTCCTTCCCCTGTTTCTAAACGCTCTTGCGCTTCTTCGTAGGTGAAACGGCGATCAGAATAAATGACCGTACGGCCAAACCATTCGTTGACAATATTGGCTTGGTGGTCTAATTCAAAAATGGCCGAAAAGGTCAATTTCTCTTCTTCTGGACGCAAGGAACAGACTCCATTGGATAGCTTTTCAGGAAGCATGGGCAACACGCGATCCACCAAATAAACCGAGGTGGTACGGCTAGCGGCTTCTTTATCCAAGGCTGTATCAGGGCGCACATAGTGCGACACATCAGCGATGTGAATACCAATTTCGTAATTGCCATTTTCTAGCAACTCAATCGACAAAGCATCGTCAAAATCTTTGGCGGTAGCAGGGTCAATGGTGAAAGTGGTAATCTCGCGCATATCACGCCGCTTAGCAATCTCGTCGGCTTTAATCTCCGTATCAATCGCGGCATTCTCTTTCAGCACATCGGGTGGAAAGGTGAGGTTGAAGCCTTTTTGTATCAGAATAGACTGCATCTCAATATCGTTGCCGCCTTCTGTACCAAAATACGTGGTGATTTTTCCTTCAGGGCTCGTTTTGTGATCGGTATGCCATTTTATAATGGTAACCACCACTTTAGCGCCGTCTTCTGCCTCTTTGGGAATATTTTTGCGGTGGACAAAAATGTCCGTTTGCATATTCTGGTTGTCAGGAATGACAAAGGCAAATTTTTCAGAGAGAGAAAGCGTTCCAATAAATTGGTCGAGTTTGCGCTCTACAATGCGAACGACGCGGCCTTCCAGTTTGTCCTTACGGCTCTGTTGCCAAGCAACTTCTACGGTATCGCCATTGAGGGCACCCATCAATTTATGGGGGGGGACAAACACGTCCAACTCCAATACCTCATCATCACAGACAATATACCCCGAGCCTGTACGGGTCGCATCGACACGCCCAATAGCCAGTTGTTCGTCGCCTTGGCGCTCTTTTCTGGTAGTGGGGGCACTTTTATTCCATTTGTATTTGCCGCGACTTGTTTTTTCTAGGTGGCCTTTATTGGTAAGGGCATCTAAACTGTGTTGGACAGAATCTGGTGAGTTGCTAATTTTTAATTTTCGAATGATGCCTTTGGCATCTAATCGAGCAGTTAGTTGCTTGCTAAACAAATCAACTAAACGCTTTTCTAAGTTAGTGGCAGAAAGTGTTTTGGGCTTTCTCTGGCCACCTTTTTTATTCTTTTTTGACATTAAATTTCTTTTGTAATAGGATGGTCGGCGGTGTGGTGTGTTTTTATTTGGATTATACTAGAGGATAATCGCTAAACGCGCTGACCGTGCAAGCTTGATGCTTGTCTTTTGATTTTTTAAATGGCTACGATTTCACCGTCGCCAGTCATTTGTAATGTAGTGTGAAGATGGTGGGAGTCGGGAGAAACAGGAGTGGCGTTTCCCTGAGCGTCTAAGCGCCCCTCTGCACAGCTAAACAACCAAGTTTCGCTGATGGTGCAAACCATTTGATATAACCCGTCCTCTGTGTATTTAGTTCCCGCGATTTTCTTTTTATCTATTAAAACACCTGTTGTCGAAAATGTTGTCAAGAAAAACGTGGTACCTTCTAAACCCGCTTCCCAATAAACAACTGCCCAAAAACCGTGGGTATCTGCCATCGAAAAGCAAGGCATAAATTCCGTGTACTCATCGAGTACCGCGTCTTTGTCCAACACAAAATTGAACAACCATTCCGCAGCTAACGGATCATTTTTTCGACTAATTAAACGTTGCGTATCCGAAGTGATGGTATAAGGTAATTCTACAAAAGGAAAAAACTGCAAGAAATTTTCAAACGTAATGCGGTTTTGCTTCTTCGATGGAATAATGCGCACATTATCTTTCTTGAAATTCTTCAAATCTTCCAAATCTTCGTCTTGGTTCGAACCATCGTGTTGGTGTTGGCCCGTATCGTCTTTATGGTGTGGATGTCTTGGTTTCATGCTGTATCTAATAGATTATAAACGATCTAATGGTTTAACGTAAATAAAGGCTGCCTTGTTTCAAGCAAGTGGGCAAAATTACAGGGCTACTGAGATAACGCTTATTGATTGGCGCTAGGAATTGATTTTTGACGAGCGGCAGGCAAAAAGAACGTCACGCGACGGCCTTTTTTAGAGGCATAAATTTTGGCATCGTCTTCGCCTGTGCGCTCCCGCTCATAGAGGTTATTGGACACTACTTGACCACCAAAACTTTTAAAAGTGGCTTCGGCGCTTCCCTCATCGCGGTGCAACAAGGCAATAGAAACTAAGCACTTTTTACCTGCTTTTTCAAAGTCATAATAAGCCGAAGTCATCCCATTGCCTTCCAAATCTTCCGTGAACTGTTCCCATTGGGTAGTGGTGGTCGTATTCACGACATAAGCCTGAGGCCGTATTTTTAAGACTTCTTGTTGGGTTTGCCCCAATTGAATGTCTTTCAAGAACGTAGGCAAATAGATGTTCTCCTCGTTGGGGGGAGCGGCTTTGCGTGAACAAGCAGAAAAAGCCAAAACAAGAACTAGTAACAAGCTCATTATCTTGCCTGTTTTAGCCGTAGTGGAGTAGGTGTTATTCATAAAGAGTTGGTTGGTGTGTTCTTAACAACAAAGGCTTTCACAAGGCCGTAAATCCTTGGAAAGCGTTCGCTGTAAGATACAATATCTTTGGAGAATAGTTTTTATTGCTAGCGTAAATCGTGCCTCTATAACCCTAGCGCCTTTTATAGCGCCTTCGTTTTTGGTTTTAGAATGCGGTGGTCGACATAAAAAGTACCAAAGGGGATAAGACAAGCCAGCAAAACTTTCCAAGTGGTATCACGGAAAGACCACTCTTGTTCTATCGCTACTCGAAAAGTACTGAGGACAAACAAGAGAAACAAAATACCGTGTATAGGACCAATCGCGCGTACCAATTCGGGCATATCCCAAATTCGCTTGAGTGGAACAGCTATAAAAACCAATAACAGCAACGAAGTGCCTTCCAAAATTGCCAATAAACGCAAGCGCCCCAAGGGCGTTGCTACTAAATTTGCCATAGTATTAAAATCTAAAATAAGGTCGTTGCGCAAAGGGCGAAAACGGCCAAAAAATGGAAATAAATAAGATTAAAAGTGCTGCTGTCCGCCCACAACGCCTGCAAAAATACGACCACTAAAGCCAAAACTACCAAATAGCGAAACCAAGCCTGCATAAGCACTAGTTAGGAGTTATGAAAAACTAGCGCAAAGTTCTTCCTAAATCATATGTTCCAACTAGGTAAGTGTTTAGAAAACTGAATAAAGCTTAGAGTTATGCCATCCCATTTTCTCCAAATCTTTCTCTGTCCATTTCGTTTTTCTATTCATTTTATCGTCTTTCAATTACCTATTTTATAACTCTAATATCATTTCTTATCCTTAAAAAATACGCGGCTACTCCCCAAGAGGTCTTTTGACGAATAGTCATAATAATACAGTAGGTCAGCGTGTTATGTACTAAAAAAACGAGCTCAAAAAGTGACAGGGGGCGTAGGTGATTAGCATAGAAGACCTATTTAAAGTTGAACAGCGGGCACTTCCATCGACTCCAACACATAAGTTGCTTGTCTGAAAAAGAGTAGAATAGATTGGCTCGATTCTGCGACGATACGCCAATTCATGGCTTCAAAGGCCGCCTTCCAACCTGCGTCCGATTTGTTTTGATAGGTCATGGAAGAATGTCCCCAATTGACTAAGGTATCCATCCCATAGGTGAGGTACTGTTGCAAGGGGTTGCTATATACATCCTCAACAATGACCAGTCGCTTGGCAATGCGCGCAGTTTCTTGCAGCACAGGGATAGGATCAGGGGTATGGTGTAATACTGTCAACAGCAGGGCAGTATCAAACTGTCGGTCTTCAAAGGGCAAGTGCAAGCCATCGTATACGGTAACGGCTATATCTTCTACAATCGACAAATTGGCCACATCGACCGCCACACAGGGATAGCCTTGTTGGCGCAAGTGTTGTACAATCAGCCCATTGCCACAGCCTACATCTACATGCTGTTGCCCTTTGGTTAGGTAAGGTAAAACAGGCCGCAATTTTTTGCGAATCCAAGCTTGCCCTAAGCGGCTACGGTAGAATTTGCCAAAAAGATCAAATTTTCGGATCAGTTGCAACAACATAAATAAGAGGATAAGAGAGCTCAACAAATAGGGGGCGCTCTCCAAAGGTAGGTGCTTGTCTTAACTTGACCAAGAAAAGTAACTCTTACTATTGTCAGAAAATACACCTAATTCTAAAAATAATCCAGTGCTTAATTAAGGACAGGCGTAGGAATTTGCCCAATGATACTATACGTGCCCCCTTGCTCTTCTAAGACGTTTTTCCAGAGTTGGTGGTCGCTGCCAAAAACATACTCGCTGTGCCCTTGTGCTGTCAACCAAGCTACCATCGAATGCTCGGCTTGCAATTGCCCTGAAGACCATCCTGTATAGCCCACAAAAAAGCGGACATCTTCGGGCTGTATAATGCCTTGTGCAGCATAGGTCTTTAGCTCTTCAAAATCACCGCCCCAATAGACCCCTGAAAGTACTTGAATACTGTTGGGTAACAAATCGCCTTTGGTGTGTAAATAGTGAATGGTGTCGGTCTGTACAGGCCCTCCATAATACACCTCTGCTTCAAAATCGGGAAAACTAGAAATGAGGTCTTGAATATTCATGTTAATGGGCTTATTTAGGATAAACCCAAAGGAACCATCGCTTTGGTGGTCGCATAACAAGACCACCCCTCGTTTAAAATTGGGGTCTAATAAATAGGGTTCTGCAATCAATAATGTTCCAGCTTCTAATGCCGTTCCTTTGTTTTTACTCAACGTCTACTAATTATTTAGAGGTGGTTAGACCCTCCAGTTACAAAAAGAAATGGATGCTCTGCTTAAGAATAGGTGGTAGCAAGAGGCATTTATTAAATAGCGGCCTATGGTCTTGTTTTCTTGTTTTTAACAAGAAAAAGGGGCTAAGTTTACGATTAAAAATAGAAAAAATACGCTACTTTTTAATGAAAATTTGGCAATAATAGTACTGCTGCTCTTTCCCCTTCGCAATGCCAATGCCTGTCCAGTCAAAGTCTCCTTCGACATTGTTGCGGTGGCTGCTGCTTTCCAACCAAGTTTGTACAATGCGCTCGGCATCTGCGTTGCCCATCGCTACATTCTCTGCCACACTAGATCCCCCTAGTTTGCTCAAGAGGTCTCGCGCCCGTTCTTCAAAACCTGCGTGCCCAAAGCTAATCCGCTCCTCCGCAATTTCTTGGGCGTGTTGGGTCGCGGCTACTTGAATGTGTGGATTGATCTGTAACAAAGACAACTGTTGCTGAGCGCGGTGTTGATTGATGCGCTCAAAAATGTGATAATTCAAATTGCTAGCGGTAGGTGCCGTTGCTGTAGAAGCTCCCGTGGTACTGGGGGCAGGCGCTTTTAGAAAGAGCTGGGTAAAGACCAATTCGCCATGTTTATCTTTGACGACCGAAATACCAGTGAGGTTGAAATTGCCCTCTATGTTTTTTCGATGTTGGGTACTGTTGAGCCAACTTTGCACCACTTCCTGCGCACTGCGTTGTCCCATCGCTACATTTTCAGAGGCGGCACTGCCGCCTAAACTTTGCACCAAACTATTGGCGCGCTCCGAAAAACCCGTATGTCCAAATGGAACGGAACCTTGCGCCATATTGTTAGAGTGTTGATAGCTCGCTTCTTGAATAGGGGCATGAAAGGACAAGGGTGACAAATTGAGTGTTGCCCGATGCTTATTGATTAGTTGAAGAATTTCTATTTCTATAGCAGAAATATCAGTCATAGAAGGAAAAGATAAGGAGGTGTAGCTGACGGGGGAGTTATCCCTTCAGCATAAAAAAATAAAACTACAAAACTATTCTACCAAAAGATAATCTATTTGCCAACTCTTTTCGTTGCTATATATAAGCAACCATTTTAAAAAGCTATCTTTATTAAGCACCATCAAGAGCCGTAGAAGAAGTTTTTTTGCTGCGAAAAAGAAATAA
The DNA here is from genome assembly GCA_963837355.1 of uncultured Saprospiraceae bacterium. Lineage (GTDB taxonomy): Bacteria > Bacteroidota > Bacteroidia > Chitinophagales > Saprospiraceae > Aureispira. Next base: position 1,719,946 of record CAWIMY010000007.1, read on the forward strand.
GGTGCTATAAGCTTAGGTGCTGGGTAGTCTTATAAAACAAATTCGTGCAAAAAAGTTCTTCAAGAAACGTAAAAAATCAAAACCAATGACAATTAAAGGAACCGTTAAACACCAAGCCTTATCAGGAGGCTTTTGGGGTATTATTGATGACAAAGACAATAAATGGAAACCTGTTAAGATGCCCAAAGCCCTCCAAAAAGAAGGCTTGAAAGTAGAAGTGCAAGCCGAAAAGGCAGAAGGAATGATGTCCATCTTTATGTGGGGAACTAACATTACCATCAGCGGGCACAAAATTTTATAAAAAAAACTATTTCTGTATCTAACAGGGAATTTGGCGTTCCTTTTATACGCCACCAATATTACTATCCCTCTATTAACCGATTGCTATGTTTTCTCTTATTCTAATTGTTAGTTATCTAGCGGCATTTGTCGCGCTCTCTTCTTGGTTTTTCTTCAAAGAAAATGACCAAATACGCCCGTTAATGGGCAAAGGATTTATTCTGTCGTTAGGCGCTTATTTGGGGCTTTCTCTGTTGGTGCCAGGCGTGGTCTCTTGGGTATCGTTGGGGGGACATTTAGCCTTGCTCTTCGTGGGCGGCTTTTTCCTCAATACCTTTAGTGGGTACAAAATGGTGTTTATTCCTATGTTGTTTTTGATGACGGTGGGTTACTTTTTAGGAATGACAGGCTGGGCGGGCTGGTCGTATGAACAAGCTACTATTCCTACTGCTTCTGCTACTAATTTGGATGAATTAGATCCGAATAATGAGTTGTTGTTGGAAGTGAGCAATGGGCACCAGCTGTCTGAACTGCAAAACATTGTCGAGCAGTACAATTTGGTGCTTACTCGCGCTTTTACCCTCGAAGATGGAGCCGTTACCGACTTGGACGATTATTATGCGGTTAACATTCCCGATAATCAAACCGATCAATATGACGCTATTGTAAGCGCTTTCCAAGCGAGTGGGCTGGTGGATCATATTGAGCCCAATGAAATTTTATCCTTAGATCCAATGGAAGCGAAGCAAGTAGCTCCTAACAAAAAGAACGAGCGACCCTATGCCGTTAACGATCCTGATATTGATAAAGTATGGGGATACGAGGCGATGGAAGTGGAAGCCTTATACCAGTTGATGAGTGACCGTAAAATGACGCCTAAAAAGAAAGCGCGCATTGTCATTATTGATACAGGAGTAGATGCCAACCACGAAGATTTAGCGGATAATTATGTGTCTATTAAAAAAGAATACGACCAAGATCCACATAGCCACGGTACCCACTGTGCAGGTATTGCCGCTGCGGTAAGCAATAACAAATTAGGGATTGCCTCGTTTACCCCTACAGGCGATTTTGTAGAAGTGAGCAGCGTAAAAGTCTTTGGAAAATATGGCAACACTACTCAGCGTATTATTATAGATGGGATGCTGCTGGCAGCAGACAATGGGGCTGATGTGTTGTCAATGTCTCTGGGCGGCCCTTCTACCTCCCAAGGAATGCGCGCTTACAAGCAAGCCGTAGAATACGCCAATAAGAAAGGGGCTATTGTAGTAGTTGCCGCTGGCAATGAAAATATGGACGCCAGCAAACGCTTGCCCGCCGCTGTTGATGGGGTGATTACCGTCTCAGCATTGGATACCGATTTGAGTAAAGCTTCTTTTAGTAATACGGTTGATCAATTGAAAATGGGTATTGCGGCACCAGGCGCACAAATTTATTCTACCATTCCAGGGAACGGCTACGAGTTTTTTAATGGAACCTCTATGGCAACGCCTTATGTAGCGGGCTTATTGGGGTTGATGAAATCTATGCACCCCAAATTGACGACAAAACAAGCCTATGCCATTCTAAAAAAGACAGGTAAACCTACAAAAGATACTCAAGCAACAGGACCCCTGATTAGTCCAGTAGGAGCGATGGAAGCCTTGGTCAAAAAATAATCGTTTATAAGCTGTACGTTGAGCAAAGTCAAAACGTACAGCTTATAAATTATATAGACGTACAGTAAGCAGACAATCAAAACCTTATTACCATCAAAACGTTATCTTAACAATGTTATCTAAAGAAGTCAGTTTACTAAAGGATTACTTGACCGAAAAAGGGTATGATTTGCACTTAGAAAGCAAGGAAGAGACAGACTTTGTAGAAATAAAATGGAAAAATAACGGTGATGAACACTACGTTTACAGTGTTGACATCGTTTATCACAAAGGAAGGCTAGCTTGGTTTCAGGCTAGCAAGAACCACCACTATCGGCTGTGTGTAGTAGATAGAGACAACTTGTGGGAGTGGGAACCCGTATTATACAATCCTTTTTTTGGTTGTTTGAGTATGGCACTGCGTTGGATAGAAGAGCAGTTAATGTTTGTTTATCGCGATAAACACGATATTTATATTGCAGCAGTACAAGACGGTAAAGTGAAATACCATAAATTTCATGGAGAGAAATTCAAATTGACCGAAAACCACTTCACTTACCAAACCTACAGCCAAAGTGGCAAAGATTTAGTTTCTATGTTAGAAATACCTAGCTTAAAACAACTCGGAAGCATTGAATTACGCGCAGCTCGACAATTGGGGTTGGAACCCGAAAATTTTCATTAGCAACTTTTTAGCCACGCGGTAAAAAACTTGCTTGAAAGGGTTGTTAAAACATTGTTAAAAAATAGAGCGTTTGGCAATATTTTTGATACGTAATAAGAGGAGGTTAAGAAAGACATTTTAGTCCACTGGCCACAAAAAAAGACGATATGACAAATACAAAAGACACCAAGTTTACCCTGTTGATAATAGCGCTCTTTGCTTGGAGCTGCTGCTTGGTGAGTTGTACCGTCGACTCTGCCACTAATCCCTCCCCACAAAACGATACGGCTCCTTGGCAAGCCTCTGCTTTAATGGCTGTAGAATCGGGGGCAGATGCCACTATTCCTGAAGAAATGACGATTGCCGTGCCTTTATCGCATGAAATTCGATTGATTCGAGGAGAACGCGAGCAACAACAAGCCAAATTGTCTGCCGCCAATGTTAAGGAATTAGAATCTTGGTGGGACAGCTTACCAGAACCCGTGCAATCACAAATTAAAGCACAAGAAATTGACATCGAAGTCGTTTCTAAAATTCGCACCACTGATAAAAAAGCGATTAACCCTACTTTGAACGACTCTCAAGTAGAAAATACAGGTAATGCTTTAGAGCAAATCATTGGTAGCCAGACAGGTATGACTTATACCGTTAGTACTACCTTGATAGATGATAGGGAAAACCAAGTAGAAGACGAACACGCGACTAATATTCGCCTGGTCAGACAAATGCCTGTTAAATTGCAACAATTTGATACCGAAATTTTCTTGCGTTCGGATCAAGTGAACAACGATAACATTCAATCGCTTCAATATTGGTGGACACACCTACCTGAAGCCATTCAAGAGAAAATCAAAAGCCGAGAAATCGTTATTGATGTAAATTACCACCGCGTTGCTTCTCTAGAAGGTATGGCGAGTGCAGAATTACAAGCAGGAGAGGAATTCACGGCTGTAGTTGGGGATTTGCTCCAACGCTTAGTTGGTGTTTATCGCGTTGGCAATAGAGAATTTCCCTTAGCCAAAATAGCAACGGCTTACAAAGCAGAAAAGTTAACCGCTCAAAATTCAGACCTGCCCGCCAATCAGTTTATCAAGGTTAGCTTACGCAAAAATAAAGAATTACTTCCCGCTCCGTTATAGCTTAGCGCGGAATCCATCTTCTAAGAGTGCTTAAAGAATCTTCTTTAAGCACTCTTTCTATTCCATATTGGGAAAAACGTTCCTTTTTGGTAGAAGAAACAACTAGGACAGGAAGGCAATTTTTTTAGGAGACTCTATTACAAGAAAAACTGAACGCCAAATTCAAACTGCTGCCAAGGCATGGGACGATTTAACACCACTTGATATTCGGTGCCCAGCAAATTATGGGCTTGCCCATAAAGAACCAGCGTGCCTTTTTTGAGGTTCAGGCGCTGCTCTAAGCGCAGGTGCAGCAGCACAAATGTAGGAAGTGAAAAGTTGTTGGCGTTGTCGGTGTAGCGTTGGTCTGTCCATTGGGCTTGGAGCAAGGCGCTCGTTTGCCGAAAGGCGACTAACAAAGCGGCATTGCCTTGATGAGCGGGCACATAAATGAGCTGTTTGCCAATGGTGCGCGGATCTTCGCCTTGTGTGCGGGTGCTTTTGGTATAGGAATACTGCGCGCGCAATTGCCCTTCCCAATCTCCCCAATTGGCCTGCACCTGAAGGCTGCTCTCTAAGCCACGCGCCAACACCTGTTCTACATTACTCGGTCGCCACAAACCCGAACTATTGGGACTCCATAAAATCCAGTTGTTGATCCAATTACAAAAACCTGTCGCCGATAAGCGCCAGTGGTAGCGTCCTTTTATAAATCGGTAACTGCTACCTATTTCGCTGTTCCAACTGTATTCGGGCAGCAAATCAGGATTGCCCAAGGTTTGCCAGTATAGGTCGTTGAAGGTCGGTAAGCGGTAGTTGTGAGAGGCGTGGGCTTTTAGCCGCCAGCCTTTATAGGGAGCTACCACCAAGCCTAGAGCAGCGGCGGGGCGCTGGGTTTGACGATCAACCCACTCTTGACGGAGGCTAATGTTGGTCTGCCAAATTTCTTTCGTACTCTTAAATCTATAGTGGGCAAACAGTGCGGGGCGGCTTTGTTGAGGACTCTTTTCATAGCCTTGCGATTGTGCGCGGTAATAACTGTAATGCAGTCCCGCCTGAAAGGTATGCCTTTCTTTATAATACCATCGTGCTTCGGCTTCAGTTATAGAACTAAGCGTCTGGCTCTCCGAAGCAACCGTACCACTTTCAAAGAACAGCCGCTCCCAAAAAAAGGCCGTACGCGCTTTGAGGGCTATTTGTTGAAGGGTGTATTTCCAGTGCAGAGTGGTGCGCCAAGCTTGGTCCTCCTGCCGATCCAAACTGGAACTAGTTAGTAAGGTAGGGGGAAGTTGGCGGTCGTTATTTTGATACCAAGTTTGTAAGGTAAAACGGTGCTTTTTGTAGCGGAGAAAATGGCGGTTGAGAAGTCCCCACTGTCGGGTGGCGGCGTGGCTTTGGCGCTCCACAGGTTTGGAAGAACCAAAGGCATTGTTATCGGTAAACCAAAAGTTGTTTTTAGCTTGTTGATGAAAGAACCGCAACTCGGTATGGTAAGACCCAAAGCCGTATCCAATGCCTAAACCCTGTTGGAAGGTTTCAAAACTTCCCGCGCTCAACTGCGCTTTTAGCTGCCAGCCTTTTTGGTGCTTTTGGTGGCTACTCAAATGCAGGGCACCACCTACGCCACTTGTCCCAAAAAAAGAAGAACCGCCTCCGTACTGCAAGTCAATTCTATCAATAAAAAATAAAGGAATTAAGGATAAGTCCGTTTGTCCAAGCATACTATTTTGTAGGCTAAACCCTTCCCACAAAACAGCGGTTTGGCTAGCACTGCCGCCACGGCCAGAAATACTACTGATGCCGCTAGGGCCATAATTTTTAATAAAAAAAGTGCTTTCTAGTGCGAGTACTTGGGCTAAGTTTTGGGTTTTATAACGTTGCAATCTCGCCGAATCCAATACTTCGTAATGTTGCCCCTTACCATAGAGCGGCAACGCAGCGACTACGGTGATAGTGTCTTGAAAGGGAGTCGAAATGGGCGCTTCTTGCGCTTGTAGCGCGCTCCAACCTACTAACCATAGTCCTATCCAACTGTACTTGTGCATATGCCTTCTTTCTGAATTTTTTTCTACCAAGCCACTTCCTGAGAAGAAGCACAAAGGTAACATTTCCCCTTTACAAAAGTGGATAGAAGAAGCTAGCGCGTTGTAAAAACTACTCTGGGATGATAATGGTATAATCGCGGCAAACTTGGCCACCCCAAATCCCTAAGCCACCTTTGATGTTGGATTCCACCCGTGTATACGTCCCAAAAGGCCCTTGTGAGTTAGAATTGTACTCAATTGTTTGCCAAAAGCGAAAATGCTCATAATCAATATTACAGCCTCTAAAAGTCACCGTATCACCGCGCCAAAAGTAGCCAAACGTTTCCAATTCCACTGGGGCAAATTGGTCTTGCCCCCGCACAATTTGAAAGGTCACCGCCCGCCCTTCAAAGATACGGTCGTCGCTGGCCGAACCATTGGTTGCCTTAGTACCCGCAGGATAAAACGGCTCCCTATTGCGCTTGGAAAAACTACGATAGAAGTTAGGCCCTACAGGATCAGTAAAATAGGCTTCTACCTCTACCAAAGAATCGTTTGCGGGATAGTTGGGAGGATTGATAAAACCCAAAGAATCTACATTGACTAAGGTAGGAATGGTGGTGGTGGCGGTTATCAAATCAAAGCCTTCTGCCTCTACGATCAAGTCGTAACGCCCGCCTTCGCGGATGTCCAAGCCGCCCAAAATAATACCCAATAAGTCGGTGTAGACACAAATATCCAAACTCGTATCAGGATCAAAATCGGGCAAACCCAAAGCCTGTAAAACTGCATCGCGTAGGGCAGGGGGCAGTACTTGTAAATCACTAATACAGTATTCCTGTAATTCTACCGTATCTACCCCATCCGAGATGCGTACCCGCGCATCATTGACAAACAAGTCATTGAGCAAATTCGTCCCCAAACGGTTAGAATATTCGGTACTTTTTGTCAATAAGACATAAGGGGGCAACGGATTTTGGCCCGCCTCAATGTATCCTTCTACGACCAATTGAGGCCCATCATACGTCGTATCTGGGATGAATTCTTTTTCGCAAGCGAGGAGTAAGCACAACAAAAGAGTAGCAGCGAGTAGACGGGTCATAGTCGATTGAAAATCTGTAAGGGGAAACAAATAATGAAATACATTTAAAACAGTCAGAGGCGGTTTAGGGTTTGCGTACAAGCCAACTTTCTGATCCACCGTCTTCCTTCTTTCTACAAAAATCAAGCTAGAGCGTTCTGATTGGCCGAAACAAATAGGCCGTTGGTCTATAGTAGTTGTTAAGGCCGTTTATTTGTTTGATAATTGATTGTGAAAGGGTAGCCCTTCAAAACATTTTGTCTATTTTGTTGTAGCTATACTAGTAGCTTATGAACCATATACAATAGCTTTGAGCAATGAAAAAAATAGAGAAAACAGAACAGGAGTGGCGGGAACAATTGACCCCCGAGGAATACCGTGTCTTACGTCAAGCAGGAACAGAGCGCGCATTCACAGGGGAGTATTATGAAAATGATGCCGAAGGTACTTATATTTGCCGCGCGTGCAAAACACCGTTGTTTGAATCAACGCACAAATACCATTCGGGATGTGGCTGGCCTTCTTTTTGGGGCGAGTTGGAAAGTGCTAGTATTGTGCAGCGCGAAGATACGACCCACGGGATGCGCCGTGTTGAATTGCTGTGCTCGACTTGTGAGAGTCATTTAGGACATATTTTTAACGATGGGCCTCGCGCACAAGGTGGCCAACGCTACTGCATCAATTCTGTAAGTTTAGAGTTTGTTCCCAAAAAAGATTAATCGACGGCTTTTGTTGGTTTAACAAAGGCACAATGCTATACTTTATGTCTGTCATTATTGACATCAACGACGTGCGCAAACGCTACCAAATGGGCGCGCAAACCGTCCATGCCTTGCGTGGGGTGAGCCTCACCATCAACAAAAATGAATACGTTGCTTTAATGGGGCCATCTGGCTCGGGTAAGTCAACTTTGATGAATATGTTGGGCTGTTTGGATACGCCCACTTCGGGCGATTATATTCTTAATCAACAAAACGTCTCTACTTTGGTGGATGACGAATTGGCGGCCATTCGCAACAAAGAAATTGGATTTGTCTTTCAAACCTTTAACTTGATCCCGCGCTTGTCTGCTCTAGAAAACGTAGCGCTGCCCTTGGTCTATTCGGGGATGAAAAAATCAACGCGCCTAGAAAAAGCCCGCAAAGTTCTAGAATCGGTCGGGTTGGGAGATCGCGTCGACCACAAACCCAATGAATTATCGGGAGGACAGCGGCAACGGGTCGCCGTCGCGCGCGCCTTGGTGAATGATCCTTCTATCATTTTGGCCGATGAGCCAACAGGAAATTTGGATTCCAAAACCTCCATCGAAATTATGGCGCTATTTGAACAAATTCACAACAATGGCAACACGGTTATTTTGGTCACGCACGAGCCCGATATTGCCGAGTATGCCCACCGTATTATTCGCCTCAAAGATGGCGAAATTGAAAGCGATATTCGCAATGAACACATTATTAGCGCCCTGTAACTACTGGTTATGAATTATTTTTTATTGCAAGGAGGTCTGCCCGCATTGTTGGCAACACCCATGACGTTTTTGTTGTTAATCATTACGGGGTACACGTCGTATCAATATATGGAGCCCAGCTCGGATAAGCACAAACTGTCTTTTTACCCTTATGAAATGAAGCGCGAAAAGCAGTGGTACCGCTTTTTTAGCTACGGGTTGGTACATGCCAATTGGATACACTTTGGCTTCAATGCTTATGTGCTTTATGCTTTTGGCAGTATTGTAGAAAGCATCTTGAAAAATCCCTATTATTTTGGACAATGGGGGACGTTGGTATTTTTGCTGCTCTATCTTTCAGGGCTGTTGATGTCGGCTTTGTATTCTTATTACGTGCACCAAAATGATCGAGGGTATCGAGCCGTAGGCGCTTCTGGAGCAGTTTCTTCGGTGGTGTTTGCTTTCATTTTGCTAGCTCCTTTTGCCCCTTTGCGAATAATCTTTATTCCGATTGAATTTCCTGGGGTACTTTTTGGGCTACTTTATTTAGCCTACTCTGCTTTCATGAGTAAACGTAAATTGGATAATGTAGAGCATAAAATGCACTATTGGGGAAGTGTTTGGGGCTTTGTTTTTCTAATTGCGCTAAAGCCTGCTTTGTGGATACTTTTTATGGATCAATGCAAGGCTTATTTCTCTTCTATTTTTTAGGAAAGCAATTTCAATCCTCAAAATAAACCTCCTGCGCCATCTTGAACGTGTTGCAATGCGCATCTACAATGTGCGCCAACTTGGGCGAATAGCCGCCTCCCATACTGACGGCGACAGGCTTGCCAAAGGCACGGCAAGTTTCAAAGACATAACGGTCGCGGGCTTGGCAACCTGCTAGGGTCAAGCCCAAACGGCCCAATTTGTCCGTCTCCAAAACATCGACGCCTGATAGATAGAAGACAATGTCGGGTTGTACACTTTGCAGTAAATCGGGGAGGTAGTGTTTCAAAATATCCAAGTAAGGTTCATCCGTTAAGCCATCTTCTAAGGGAAGGTCTAAATCCGATTGCTCTTTGCGCAGCGGATAATTTTTAGCGCCGTGCATGGAAAAGGTGAACACACGGGGTTCGTTTTCCATTAGTTTGGCCGTGCCGTTGCCTTGGTGAACATCCAAATCCACAATCAAAATCTTACCAACCAATCCTTCATCCAACAGAAAATTAGCGGCAATCGCAAAATCATTCAACACACAAAAGCCCTCGCCGTGGCCATAAAACGAATGATGGGTACCGCCTGCTACGTTCATGGCTGCCCCATACTGCAAGGCGTATAAGGCACAATCAATAGTGCCGCGTGCAATAACCCGTCCCCGCTCCACCAACTCTGGCCGCATCGGAAATCCAATTTTACGAGCAGCTTTTGCACTAATGGTTCCGTACTTTAAACTGTTCCAAAAGGCCGCGCTATGAGTACGCAAAATCCAATGCTCCGATAAGGGGTGGGGTTCAAAAAACTGGTCAGGGGTAATAATGCCTTGATGCAGTAATTGAGCAGGAATCAATTCGTATTTAGACATCGGAAAACGATGTTTTGGGGGGAGTTGATATTCGTAAATCGAGGAAAAAGCAATGTGCAGCGGCATAGAAACAAAGCAAAGCGCCAAAAGCGGTGAAGGAATAATTATCCAACAGCCATTTGAAAAAAAGGTTGGTTGATGCTGTTGCAGAAGGTTTTTTATGCAATTATAAAAAAGATTAACAAGTTTAGCATTATTTTTGTAGTTGCCCCAACCATAAACCCTTTATGTACGTCTTATATAGTAAATGAGGTGTACACCACTTATTTTCTCTAACAGAACCCAGCACATTCAGCAGTGTTTTATTCATTTTATTTTATTCATTCATTCCAACAAAACGGTATTGGAAGGTTACTCTAATGACTACTCCTTACCTCCTTAAACTTATTATTAAACAATGAGAAAATTATTAATGGCATCTTTATGCCTAATCCTAAGCATTTCCCTACACGCCCAAGAAGCACCCATTGAGAAAACAAAAAAAGAAAAGCGTACGGAACGTGTACAACCTGAACAAGAACCCCAAGATCCACCCCGTGGCAAGAAAGGCCAACTCATTTTACCCGAAGCAGGGGAGTTTGGTTTGGGTTTTAACATTATTCCCTTCTTTAACTGGTTTGGCAATTCCTTTAATGCCACCGAAAGAAACGAATATGCCAACGACAATCGGTTGGGGCAACTGTTTGGTACCACGGTTATTTCGGCGCGCTACATGTTGAAAGACAACGCTGCCTTGCGCCTCAATTTTGGTATTAATGTCAACACCCTGTCCAGTAGCAATTTTGTAGCTTTTAATGGCTCTACCAACACCAGCAACACCGTGGAAGATACGCGCTCCCTAGGCGGAGGAACGTACGCTGTAGGGATGGGGTACGAAAAAAGAAGAGGAAAAGGGCGTATTCAGGGCTACTATGGCGGTGAAATTTTACTGAGAATCTCCCATACAGATGGCGCTTCTTATTCCTACGGCAACGACTTTTCTGCCCAAAATATCTTTCCAACTTCTACTAATTGGGGCAACAACATTTTAGCAGGCGGAAGCGAGCGGGTGTTGAGTTCTGGGGCGACCTTAAATGCGAGCTTTGGCGTGCGGGCCTTTGTTGGAATTGAGTACTTTGTAGCGCCCAAAATTTCTATTGGCGCTGAATTTGGCTGGGGAATGTCGTATAATACGATTCCTCCTAATACCCAATTGGTTGAGTTTTTTGATACCAATACCAATCAAACAAGCACTAGAGAGCAACGTTCAGGATCAGGTGGTCAATTCTATGCGGGCTTAGACAATCTTGGCGGCGCTATTTTGATGAATTTCTACTTCTAAGTAAAGGCAGTTATCGGTTGTTATTTTAGAAAAATTAACAAGGGGCTATTCCGAAAGGAGTAGCCTTTTTGCTTTAGCAGGTTGTTCTTACGAATTAAAATACGCCTATACTAAAGTAACAAAGCCTTTTTTTTGTGTGCAAAAATAATTAGTTTAGCCCTTAACAATTAGAGCGTGGGCAGTCTTGCCTCCATAAAACACAGATGAGCAATGAATAAAGTAGTCGCTAATGCACAAGAAGCTATCCAAGGAATCAAGGACAATATGACCTTGATGCTCGGTGGTTTTGGCTTGTGTGGCATTCCAGAGAATTGTATTGCCGCCCTCGTGGACGCGGGCGTGAAAGGCTTGACTTGTATTTCTAACAATGCAGGCGTAGACGATTTCGGAATTGGTTTGATGTTGCAACAACACCAAGTCAAGAAAATGATGTCTTCCTATGTGGGCGAAAATGCCGAATTTGAACGGCAGTTACTCAGTGGAGAACTAGAAGTGGATTTGATTCCGCAAGGGACATTGGCTGAACGCATCCGAGCGGGTGGCGCAGGTATCCCAGGGTTTTACACGGCTACAGGCTACGGGACAGAAATTGCCGAAGGTAAGGAGGTCAAACATTTTGACGGTCGCCCGTATATCTTAGAAACGGCGTTACACGCTGATTTTGCCTTGGTCAAAGCTTGGAAAGGGGATACCCACGGAAATTTGATTTTTAAAGGAACGGCTAGAAATTTTAATCCCATGATGGCGCGCGCAGGTAAGATTACTATTGCCGAGGTCGAAGAATTGGTAGAACCAGGGGAATTAGATCCCAATTGCGTTCACGTACCAGGCGTTTATGTCCAGCGGATATTCAAAGGAGTGGATTACGAAAAGCGCATCGAGCAACGAACTGTGCGTGGGTGATCTCGACTTCGCTCGATCACCTCCGACTTCGCTCGATCACCTCCGACTTCGCTTGGTTACTCTTGACTTCGCTTGGTTACTTTTGATGTTGCTTGACCCTTTTTATTGCGGGTAGGCGTTTTCTACTGTAGTAGCATCAAGAGCGGACTTAGTGATTCTATTATAAGGATAATAACAATAAGAACATGGCTTTAGATAAAAACGGCATTGCCCAACGCATTGCCAAAGAATTAGAAGATGGCTACTACGTCAATTTAGGTATTGGGATTCCCACCTTGGTGGCTAATTATATTCCCGTGGGGATTCAGGTGTTTTTGCAGTCGGAGAACGGCTTGCTGGGCATGGGGCCTTTTCCGAAAGAGGAAGACGTAGACGCCGATTTGATTAATGCAGGCAAGCAAACCGTAACGACATTACCAGGAGCTTCTCTGTTTAGCTCGGCACAAAGCTTTGAAATGATCAGAGGGGGGCACATTGACCTAACGGTGTTAGGGGCAATGGAAGTAGCACAAAACGGAGATATTGCCAACTGGAAAATTCCTGGAAAGATGGTCAAAGGTATGGGCGGTGCGATGGATTTGGTCGCGGCAGCGCGCAATATCATTGTGGCCATGCAGCACACCAACCGTAAGGGCGAAAGCAAATTGCTAGAGTCTTGTACGTTGCCACTAACGGGGGTAAATTGCATTAAACGGGTAGTGACCGATTTGGCGTTTTTAGAAATAAAAGACAACGCTTTTCATTTGTTGGAGCGGGCACCGGGGGTTTCCGTAGAGGAGATTCAAGAAAAGACGGCTGGTCGATTGATTATTCCTGCGGGGGGCGTTCCTGAAATGGTGCTGTAAGCATCTTTTAGCATTAAGCGAAAGCTCGGGCAAGAAAAAGCGAGGCGTTATTTCCTCTTTGTGCTATTATACTATATCTTAGCACGACCATTTCGATGACACTTTACATAGACTACTCTGGGAAATCGTTTAAGCCAAACACCTCTTTATTTAAGAAGAGGATATACTGCTTTAAACGACTTCCGTTATAATCCTTTATAAACGGTATGGCCAAGAAAAAAACAACCAAAACGAATTCTTTCTCTAAGGAAAATTACTTAGAATGGTACGAGTTGATGCTGCGTATTCGCAAATTTGAGGAGCGCGCCAACTTGATGTACTTTCAGAAAAAAATTAGAGGCTTTTTGCACTTGTGTATTGGCCAAGAGGCCGTTTATGCGGGCATGAAAACTGCTAGTCGTCCCAATGACGCGTGGATTACAGCGTATCGCCAGCACGGTGCAGGCATGGCCAAAGGCATTACTAGTGAGTCAGCTATGGCTGAACTCTTTGGAAAATACACTGGAAATGTCAAAGGAAAAGGGGGCTCGATGCACTTTTTCTCTGCCGAGCATCGCTATTATGGCGGACACGGTATTGTTGGTGGACAAATTGGCTTGGGCGCAGGGATTGCCTTTGCGGATAAATACAAAGAAAACGACAACGTTACCTTCTGTCTTTTTGGAGATGGTGCTTGCCGCCAAGGAATTTTGCATGAGACCTTTAACATGGCCATGACTTGGAAATTGCCCGTGGTATTTATTTGTGAGAATAACTTTTACGCGATGGGAACTTCCGTCGAACGTACTTCCAATGTTACCGATATTTATAAACTAGGCTTAGGATATGACATGCCCAGTAAGCAAATTGATGGAATGGATGTAGAGGTGGTACACAAAGAATTAGCGGCGGCGGCCGAGCATTGCCGCAGTGGAAAAGGGCCTATGTTCTTGGAAATCAGAACTTACCGTTACAAAGGCCACTCCATGTCTGACCCTGCAAAATACCGTACGAAGGACGAGGAAAAAGAATACAAGGAGAAAGATCCGATCAACATCATCGAAAGTAAATTGCTACAGAAAAAGTATGCTACTTCCGAAGATATTGCTAACATCAAGGAGCAAGTCAAAAAAGAAATTGATGCTGCTGTGCAGTTTGCGGAAGAATCACCTTTTCCACCAGTAGAAGAAATTTATACGGATAACTACGAGCAAGAAGATTACCCTTTTATCAAGGATTAATGACGCTTGTTGCTACCCCAACAATTAATAGGGCTTTATTGTATGTACAATAAAGCCCGACTTTTTGCAGAGTGACAAGGGTGCTTTTCTTTAAAAAATAAGTAAGTACCGCGTTTTTAGGCTCAAAAAATCCCATAGCAGTAAAAACTTTGTTTATCTTTGCACGCAAAATTATTTTATAGTTACGACAATTGGAGACCAAGACCACATTATGGCAAACGAACAACACACGGAGATTCAAGATCTTTCCGCAGACGAAATAAAAGACAAAGCAAACAGCTTTTTTGAGCAATACAAGAATTTGATTTTTGGCCTAATCGCGGCTCTTATCCTTGTTATTGTCGGTTTGTATTGGTATGCCCAAAACAGAACGACTATGGAAGCAGAAGCACAAGTAGAGCTCTACAAAGCAGAAATTGAATTCAAACGCGATTCTTTTCAGTTGGCTTTAAATGGCCGTTCAGGGCTTGGTCAAGCCAACAGCTTTATCGGCTACACGGGAATCATCGAAGAATATTCGGGTACGCCTGCTGCTAATTTAGCCCATTACTACGCGGGTATTGCTACCTTGCGTTTGGGACAACCTCAATTGGCCTTAGAATTTTTAGAGAATTTTAGTGGTGAAGAACAGTTGCAGACACAAGCCTATACTTTGATAGGTGATGCTCACTCAGAATTAAAGCAGCTAGACCAAGCATTGAGCTCTTATGACAAAGCCTCGGGTTACACAGACAATTTAGCGCTAGCTTTGTATGCCAAGTGGAAAGCTGCTCGTTTGTTGGAATACCAAGACAAAAAAGAGGAAGCTAAAAAATACTTACAAGAAATCATGGATAAAGATCCTCAGATGGGCGAGCGTTTAGGTGTTGACAAAGACTTGATCCGCTTGTCTTAGTCCCCTGCTTTTGTAAGGAGTAAAAATACGTTAGATGGCATTGTGCGGTTGGTTGAGTAAACTCAATACCAGCGGCACAATGCTATTTTTTTTGGCGTTTTTTAAACGCTTTAAGGATTGATTTGTACTATCAATACCTTTTTATAACTAACCAGTAGCGCCGCCGCTTTGCGGAAAGTAGCGCCTATTTAAAATAAGAACAATGAGTAGTGCTGATAAAAATTTATCCGTTTACGACGAAAATAATTTGCCCGATGTCTCTAAATTGAAATTTGGAATTATTGTATCGGATTGGAATGAAGAAATTACCCATGCTTTGTATGAGGGCTGCTATGATACGCTAATCAAACACGGCGCAGACCCTGAGAAAATTCACACCTTACAAGTGCCAGGTGCGTTTGAATTGCCCCAAGGCGCGCGTATTCTCGCGAAGAATGAAAACATGGACGCAACGATCTGTTTGGGTTGTGTAATCAAGGGCGAGACCACACACAATGAATACATCAACATGTCTGTGGCCCAGACGTTGCAAAACTTGGCGATGGCAACAGGAAAACCATTTATTTTTGGTTTATTGACACCCAACACAAAGCAGCAAGCCTTGGATAGAGCAGGGGGGCAATATGGCAATAAAGGGGTAGAAGCGGCGGTTACCGCGCTTCGAATGGCGGGTTTATCAAAGTCATTTAAAGGAGAAAATAGCAGCATTGGTTTTGGTAAATAATGCTTTCTTACCATTAAAAACAATCAACATGAAAATTAGCGTAATCAATACAGGGCATTTCAAATTGGATGGCGGAGCGATGTTTGGGGTTGTTCCCAAAAAGCTGTGGTCGAGATTGGAGCAGCCGGATGAAAATAATTTGTGTACTTGGGCGATGCGTTGTCTATTGGTGCAAACCGAAGGCCGCAATATGCTGATTGACACAGGAATTGGCGACAAGCAATCGGATAAATTTTTCTCTCATTTTCACCCGCATGGAGAAGCTAGTCTATTGGGATCGCTTCAAGCACAGGGCTTAGCTGTTACGGATATTACGGATGTTTTCTTGACACACTTACATTTTGACCATGTTGGGGGCGCGCTTTATCGCAATGCACAAGGCGATTTGGTACCTACGTTTCCAAACGCCACTTACTGGACCAACGAAGCGCAATACGACTGGGCTTACACGCCGAATGATCGAGAAAAAGCTTCTTTTTTGAAAGAGAATTTTGTTCCCCTTCGGGAGCAGGGCATTCTAAAAATGGTGCCTTCTCTACCTTACAACGAAGTATTGCCTTGGCTCAGTCAGATGGACTTGGGGTACGCTTATGGCCACACAGAGGCATTGATGACACCTAGAATCAAATACCAAGATAAAACCATCATTTACTGTGCAGATTTATTGCCTTCGCCGAGCCACATTCCTATGCCCTATGTCATGGGGTACGATGTGCGCCCCTTGCAGACGTTAAAAGAAAAAGAATGGTTCCTAGCTGAAGCCGTAGAACAGGGACATATTTTGTTTTTCGAACACGCTCCAGAGATTGAAGCCTGTACCGTCAAGCGCAATGAAAAAGGCCGTATTGTCGCTGACAAAATGGGCGCTTTATCGGACTTTGTCCAACTCTAGCAACTGCTGGAAATCGTTGGGGGCAATGGCGTGTACCGCGCCAGCCTCCCAATTATCTAGCTCTAAGTGAACGATCTTGTGCCGTATTAGGCGCAAGGTAGGAAAACCGACGGCGGCAGTCATACGGCGCACCTGTCTATTTTTGCCTTCTATCAAAGTGATTTCTACCCAAGACGTAGGTTGGTTTTTGCGGTAGCGAATGGGTGGGTTACGTGCTGGAACAGCAGGTTCTGCCGTAAGCAAAACGGCCTTGGCTGGTCGCGTGGTGTAGGTCTTTTTATTGCTTTTAATTGGCACCCCTCGACGTAATTGTGCGATGGCTTTTGGTGTTATTTGGCCTTCTACTTGTACCCAATAACTGCGCTCATGGGCATTTTTGGGATTTAACAACGCGTCGTTGATGCGCTTGTCATTGCTGAGTAAGAGTAAACCTTCACTATCTTTGTCTAAGCGTCCAATAGGGTAGATATCTTTGGCAAACACCTGTTCCAAATCGGCCAAGGTTTGATGGTTGGGCTGTTCCTTGGAGAACTGAGAAAGCATACCAAAGGGTTTGTAGATTGCGTAATATTGAAAAGCCATACAGGCGTTATTTTTTTCTCATTTTCATAAAAATTACTAGCGCAATTACCAAGATCAGCAAGCCGAGTGCCAAAAAATACCACTGTTGATAATTGTGCTGGAGGGTTAAGGGAGCGTAGTCTCCTACTTGTACAAAGCAGGCCCACAAAGCAGGGTGGGTAGTAATGCCTTGCATATCGTCTAAATAAGAGAGTTTGGCTTGTCGTAACGCTTCGTCTTTAGCTAGGCCGTTTTCTAAATTCTTGTAGAATTCCTTCGTAATCATCAAGCTAGAATAGTCGTTTAGATTCCAAAGCGTCGTCATCAAGCTAGGCACTCCTGCGTACATAAATCCTCGTCCAATACTCATGACCCCTTCACCGTGTTGGTATTTACCTATGCCTGTTTCACAGGCCGATAAGACAACTAATTGCGCCTGCAAATCTAGCTGTTTTATTTCATAGGCGTATAAAATATTGTCTTCTTCTCGGTTATTGTCTTCCTCTAAAGCTAAGCCTGATAGTTCAGGTTTTTCTTCGTTGACCAAGCCATGCACGGCCAAATGTAAAATGTTAAACTGTGCGGCTTTGGCTTTGAAGTTGGCTTCATTGGCGGCCTCTCCGTAGAGAAAACTGCCTTTTAGATTAAGGGACTGACTGAGAAATTCTAATTCTTTGACGGCACCTGATAAAGCGGGCAATTCTTTGCGCAATTGTTGCTCGTAGGGATTGCGCCACTTGGGGGCTGTTTTGTTGCTGTAGAAGGGGGCTAAACCTAGTATGCTACAGGGCTGTTTTTTCTTTCGCTGGGCGCGCTGTTGCAAAAAGAGTTGGGCGGAGTAGTTGTAATTGGTCGCATATTGGCGCAATAGATAAGGCAAGGCACCAAAATCTAACATCTCTCGTTTGCTATTCGCAAGATTAGCCTGCCTCTCAGTTAATAGCACCTCAAAAGGCAAGTAGGCCAACTGGCCGTCGGGAATGAGCATGAGGCGCTTTTTGTTGGGCACTAAGCTTTTTTCAAGGAGCAATTGATACAGCTCATGGGCAGATTTTACAAAGAGGCGGTACGAGCCATTAATGTCTTTGTTGGCACTCTCTAGGTCGATCAGGAGATTCTGAAAGGAAGCCAGCTGTACATCATAGCGTTTGTCGTGGGCAAAACTTTTTACAAAAGCCTGTTCCTTAGTTAGGGTAAATACATAAATTTTTTCTTTCCCTTGAAAATATTCTACAAGTACGGTCTGTTCGTCTAACGCCTCTTGTACTTGCTGGATGCTCGTTTGATGGACGATGTGTTTTAGTTCATAATACTTGGGATAATCGGATTCAAAACGCTGTAACAAGCTATTTTTCTCATGGTTATAAGCAAAAAGTAAGCTGTCTTGATACCGCATTTCTTCCTTGTTTTGCGACATTTCTGCATCCTGCCGTGCCTTCTCAATTACCTTAAATTCCCGTTCCAACGCTTGTTCTCGATCAATTAACTCCTTAGGAATCCCTCCAAAACTCGTCGCATTTTGCTCCTGCAACGCATTCATCATCATGATAGATTTGCTTCGTTCGGATAGCATAAACGCTTCATTCAAGTATTTGCTGTCACCTGTTTGCTCCTGTAGATGTAAGGCTATCGCAATTGCTTTTTCAAAGAGCGGAATGGCTTCTCTATTCAGCCAATATTTCTGTGAGCTCTTGGACTTGAAATTCTTATTTTTGTATTCTAGTCCTTGAATGCCGAGTTTGATAGTGGAGAGGATCAGCTGGGGGGTGACATTGGGATCCTTTTGATCGTAGAGAGCTTCTAGGACTTTTAGTTTGGTGTTGATGGCGGGAATGAGTTCTTCTTTGTGGAAGACTTGTTCAAAGGTAGGGTTGTCGTATAGTGTTTTGTTAGAAAAAGTAGGGGCTAGTGTATTTAGAGTTTGTTGACAGTAGGAAAGGGCTTCTTTTAGAGCTCCTTTTTTTAGGGAGTTGATGGACAAGTATCTATAAATGATAGGTTTTTGGGAAACGGAAGACGTTTTTGTGCTGTTTTTTAATAGAAAAAGTGCCTTTTTAGCATATGTTTCTGCTTCCTCAAATTTACCCATCATCGTACTGTATCTAGTCAGTAAACAATAAGTATGATCTTCTTTATCACTAGATTTAGTATGTATTTTAAGGAGTTGATCCAAGTAGTACGCTGCAGAATCAAGTTTATTTTCTTCCAAGAATATATTAGCCAAACTTTGGTGTGTTTGTATAACAATGAGATAATAATCTTCAGAAGTAGATTTTGTTAGTTTTAGATTATACAATAAATTATTATAACCCGACTTGGCTTTTTTATAATTACCGTTCACTTCATCGTATGAAATAATACAGTAAGCAGGGTAATAGGTGTAAAATATTTCTAAACCATTATTAATTTGTATAGATTTGTTATAATACAAAGTAGCATTATCAAAGTCGCCTAATCTGTTGTATTCTAGCGCCAAACTAAAATACTTGTCAGCCAAGATAGAGGGGGCGATACTCTTATCCTGTTTTATTAAAGCTATATTTTTGGTACAAGACTCGATGCATTTCTCTATATAACCTAAATTACTATAAATAATACTTTGAAGACCATATAGATTGTAGAAGACAGAAAGATCTTCTGGTGGAATTTTACTGGCTACTATACTCTCAGCTTTTTTTGTGTATAGCAACGTTTTTTTTAGATTATTAAAGTAATAGTAATTGAAGGCAAAAGAAAGATTAAGGTTTGCTTTTACTACCCACATACTGTTATCATCACAATAAGTAATGGCTTTGTCATAGTATATATCGGCAGTATCAAAAATACCTTCTATTAGGTATGCTTGTGCCCAATAGGAATACAAGACAGCTTTTAGATCTATCCTGTCTTCTTGGTTACAATAAGCCGCAATTTTTTGTTTTTTGGTTGCAATGGAAAAATCTTCATGAGTAGTAATAAAGTCAGCTATGTATTCATATAAATCAACAACATACTTTTCGTGACCTAATTTGAAGCATTGTTCAATTAACGCTAGATAGGACTCAATTGCTTTTTCTACATTTCCTACATTGTAATAATTACTGCCAGTAACTTTGAGTTGGTTGAGTGAGGCAGGAACTTCCTTATGATTATAGGCAGTATTAACGTACTGAAAAGCAGCGCATTCTGATGTTGCTCCCATAAATAGGAGTAATATCACTGCTAAGGCTTGAAAATAAGAGCGCATACTAGAAGTTTTTGATAAGGATGGAGTCAATAACAATTACAAAAAGACTTAAGAGCATCTATTTGATACTTACAAAGATAAAGCTATCCCGATTATCGGGATAGCTTCTGGGACATTATTTCTTTCAAAAGAGGAATTGCTATAGTTTTTAAGCCATCATCATTGCTTCTTCTATCGCTATGGGTGCTGTAACTGGAGTACCTATAGTGTTTCCATACATGTCGTACATCGTAAAGGTCATGCTATATTCATACCCTACAGCATTGGCATTAAAGACTACCGCATCATTGCGGAACAAACGTTTGCCATTGGCTTCTAAGATATAGTTTAAGGTATACGTTTGTGGTTCTGCATTAGGTTGTCCAATAACTTCTGGGATAAAGACTTCTACTGTACTAACTGTTTTGTTAGGGTCACTTTCAATAGTAACGGAAATAGAGTAATGCGTTCCGATATTACCTTTTTGTCCCTTTGTTTTTTTGATCTGAGGCATAACTTGTTGAGTTTATTTCGTTAAAAAATAGCTTTTGATTGCTCCTTACAATTTTTTTTCAGAGCAGTGAGAAAATGGAAACGCTTCTTATGAGCGTGCTAAGTTGGTGTGTTATAAAAGATTGATAGCTATTTTAAAGTTTCAGGAATAGTTTTCTATAGTCAGGCAAAGGGTTGGGAAGGGTACAGGGGAATTGGAAATACTTACGAAAATTTGGGAAAAAGGGGTTGAAATTTGACTTGGAATTGACGAACTAATTGAGGGGGCAAATCATATATAGGTGTTTTCTGTTGTTAGTAAAATGCAATTCTAAGGTTTCTTTCATAGGGGTAAAGGGGGAGCATAGGGACATAACGATCCTGTAGCGCCTCAAAAGGCAGCAAAAAAGTGTCAATACAGTCCTAGGTAGGCATGAATGGATACGGGTAACTAGGATTCACAATGGTTGGTTTAGGGTACAGATAACCAGTGGTTTAGCTTTACTTTTTGCTTCTTTTGTAAAGTAATAAAATTATAGAGAAAACACCAACTATTCCTAAGAGATAATAACCCCACAGTCCCCAAGAATTCTTGGATGCAATGGTGATAGACTCGTAAGAACCGACTTGTACAAAGGCAGCCCATAAGAAAGGGTGGGCATATTCCTGAGGGAATGTTTTCAAATAATTTTGTTTGGCTTGTCGAATAGCTTCGTCTTTTTCCAATCCATTATTGAGGTTTTTATAAAACTCCTCAACGATGAAGGCGCCTGATTGGTCGTTTAAATTCCACAGGGTCATAAGTAGAGACGGCGCACCAGCATAGACAAAACTACGGCCGATGCTTACGACACCTTCTCCGCGCTGGTATTGTCCAATACCTGTTTCGCAAGCACTCAATACAATTAAGCTGGCCTGAATAGGCAGTTGTTCAATTTCATAGGCATATAAAAAGTTATCTTCTTGCTCGCTTTTATCCTCTGCTAAGGCCAAGCCAGAAAATTCAGGGTTTTTACTGTTCACTAGGCCGTGCATGGCCAAGTGTAGAATGCCGTAGTTGGCGGCTTCTTTTTTCAATAGGGCTTCGTTAGCGGCATAGCCACTATAAAAGGCACCTGCGTAGTGCTCTTCTAATTGTTTTACTTCTTCGGCAGCACCTGGCAAGTCTATTAAGCGTTCGCGCAAGTTTACTTCTCGCTGTCCGCGCCAGTCGGGTAACTCTACTCCACTGTACTTTGGTGCAAGTGCTAGTATACGGTCGTTAACGGCTTTTTTAGACAAAGCGTTCCGCTCTAGCCACAATCTTCCAGAATAATTGTAATTCGTAGAAAATACATGTAATAAATAAGGCAACTTAGTGAAATTTGCCTGAATAACGTATTCCTCCTTTTCGATCAATGCTACCGACGTTGGCAAGAGGACTTCAAAGGGTAAATAGGAGAGTTCTCCATCGGGAATGATAATAAGGCGCTCAATTCCTTTTAGGTCCACAGGTTGAAGGAGGTATTGGTACAACTGGTAAGCGTCGGTAACAAAACTGTTGTATACTTTTACGGGTTCTCGTACAAATTTTCGTACGTTGATCAGGGAATTAGAAAAGCGTTTAAAGAGACGGTTGTAAGCCTCGTCTCGCTCAAAAGAAGCCACCTCTAAGCGATCTTGGTAGACCGAGAAGATGTAGATGTGCTCATCGCCTTCAAAGTACTCCAACAACATACTACCAGGTTCTAGCGCGGTTTGCAATTCTTTTAAAGAAACCAGTTGGTCGTCGTATTTTAGCTTGTAGTATTTGGGGTAGTTTTTCTCAAAACGCCGCTTCAAAATGTCTAAATCTTGATTGATTTTGAAGATTCTATCCTCCGCTTCCTTTTGCGCCGCTACCTCTTGTACCGAAATGGCATCAAAGCGTTTTTTCTCTGCGACGTGCAACGCTCGATTAAGGCTCTGCAATTGTTCTACCAAACTATCAGGAACGCCCCCATAGGCCGCTGCTTGTTGCTCTTGGAGCATATCGGTCATGAGCATGGATTTGCTGCGCTCAGAGAGCTCAAAAGCGTCTTGAAGGTACTTGGCGTTACCCGTGCTGTTGGCGATTTCTATGGCGGAGGCGATGGCGCTTTCGAAAAGGGGAATGGCTTGCTCCTGTAGCCAACGGCGTTTGGTAGCGGGGTTTTTGAATTCTTTATTGAGTTGCTCTAGGACTTGGGTGGATAGATAAGTCGTAGCTAAAATGGCTTGTGCTATTTTAGGGTCTTGGTTTTGCTTATATAAGTTAGAGAGTGCTTCTATTTTGGCGACTAATGCATTTACAGCAGATTCTTTGTGTACGATGTTATTGACAGATGGATTATTATAACCTTTTTTATCAGAAAAATCAATGCTAATTATTTCTAAGGCCGCCTGCACATAGTCTAGTACCTTAATGTGGTTACCTACTGCTTTGTAGATCGTCACTTGCATCAACAGGGCATCAAATACACGTGTATCCTTTTCGCCGTAATCTTTGATGGCTTGTTTTCTAGATTTTTCAGCGTAAAGAATAGCGTTCTGATAGCTTTTATTATTCTTGTAAAATAAACTTTTAAATCTATAGTAATCAGTTAATTGTATTGGAGATAATGGTAAGAGCCTTTCTACGCTGTTAAGGTAATAGTCACAAGAGTCTAGTTTACCAGTTGCGGAACTTAGCTTCAATAGAAGCAGATAACATCCTATGCGTGTGGCAGCTATACTAGCTACCTTTTCTGGATCTTGCGTATCAAAGTCGTTCTTTAATACTTTTTTAGCGTAATATAGGCTCAGGTCTCTATTTTCCCCTTCAGAGTAAGCTATGGCAATATTGTAGTATAGAACCGCTTCTTCCTCTATAGGGTACCCCTCTGCATTCGGAAGTAATTCCAAAGCTTTTTTATGGTAAATTAGGGCATTTTCTTCTTCTCCTAAACTCGTGTAGATTCCAGCTAAGTTGTTGTAGTCAAATAGGAGAGAGATAGTTTGATCGTCTTTGCTGTTTTCTAAAGCATAAACATTAAATAATGCACTAGTTAAAGCTTTATCATACTCACTCAAATTATAGTAGATAACCGTACGAGCGTTGTGAAAACTGCCTAATTCAGTATTTGTAGGAGGAATAGTTTCCTTTGATAACGCATCTTCTGCACGTTGTAGATAGATCTTAGCAGATTGCCATTCTGACGCGAATAAATACTCTGTAGCAATATTAACATTCAACGTACGCAACGTCTTATAATCATTTTGTTGCTGGGCTATTTTAGTAGCTTGTTCATAATATTTGGAGAAGCGATCTAGATCACCAGCATACATCATCAAATGAGCTAAAGCAGCTTGGCAAATTTGATCGATACGCGGATCATTTTTTGCTTCAGCTCTTGCACAAGTAGCCTTTATTTTAGCTTCTTTTTGAGTATTGTCTAAGTCCGTACGAATTACTTGGAAGAGCATGATTTCCTGTGAAATGAAACATAAAGCCTCTATATCTCTACGTTCACGATACACTTCCTTAACAGCCTCTGCAATTTCTATTGCCCCTGAAAAATCACCTGCATACCCTAATTCCTCTGTTGCCGCTACTGCTTTCTCCAAACTACCATATTGCTTTAATGTTGGTGGAAGTTGTTGAAAGGCTAATAAAGGAGTACTAGACAAGAATAAAAAAAAGAAATAAAGTAGAGATAGTACAAGTTGCTTCATTGTAATAATATCGTGTTGAGAGAGACAGGGACATTCACAAAGTAAATAAAAAATGGCTATTCTACGAGTACATAGAACAGCCATTTTACAGTAAGAAATCTTTTTATGTTAGGCGTCTAAGCCCTCTACTACTATGCTATATTCTGTAGAGCCTAGAAATTCACCTCCTGTACCGATTAGATCAATGACTACGCCATAGATTTCATCTGCAGCTGCCCCCGGTTCGTTAAAGGTCAGTGTTTTATCAATAAAGACTTTTTTGCCACCATCTATTTTGGGGTTAGTCAACTCTAGTTGCTCTGGAAGGGGAGTAGGTCCAGTAAAATCAGCGAACTCTATTTCTACACGGTCTACTTCTTGTTCGCTATCGCCTATCACTACAATTCTCAAGCGAAATTGAGTTTCGTTGATTTGACGAATCGTAGCGGTTCTAACGCGGCTGTCTCCGTCACCCATTACGTCTAATTGCACGTCAATAGGTTCTCCAACGCTTTTATTGTTTTGGTCTTTCATTATGCCTGTCAATTGATAGGCCGAATTAACCGCATCGTCGCTGAAATCTAATTCTGCATAAACAAAACGCTTGTTGCCATTTTCACGAACTACCCGCAATGGTAAATTCATTAAGTTTTTGGAAGGAATAGGTTGGCCTTCTACGGTAGGAAGTTTTACCTCAACAGTTTTGACAATGTCTGTATCGAAATCATCGCTCACTACAACTGCTACTCTATATCCTGTAGTAGGTTTCTTTCTAATACTTGCTCTTCTAATAAATGCCATGATAGGTAGGATTTGCTGGTGCGGTTTGTCAATGTTTAGGGACAGACTAAACCACACTCGGTTAAAAAAAATAAATTGGTTGGTAGTATTGCACTACACTTACTTTATGTATTAAATCGGCAAAATATTACCGCTAGACTGAAAAAACTTTAAAATAAGTGTGACAGAGAAAATCTAAAACAAAGATAAAAAAATGCAAAAATAAAAGCATTGATTATCAAGGAGAAAGTAAATCTATTTGAGGTGTGATTTTTGAGGTGTAATGCTCCCAAAGTGATAAAAAAAACTTTTTAGAAGGGCATTTTTTAACACTTTTTTAAGGAAGGGAAATCAAAAAAGCTACAAAAAAGAATGTTGCTGCTTTGTGATAACTCAATGGAATTCCCTGTTTTTATGGACGGGTTAGAAATTTAATAAGCCAATAGCTGCTATTTGCCAATGGATGAGAATGACTAGCCAGCTGCAACAGGAAAGACTTATTGAGGAGAATTTTACAAAATAGACCAAACAGAGAATGCCGCGTGAAGAACAAAAAATAGCGACAAAGAACATGTTCTTTGTCGCTATCAAATTATATCGCAGTAGGATCTTTGTTAGACCATGTTGGCATGCCAAGAAGCTCCTAAGTTGACTTTCCATTCTTTCTCTAAGGCATCCTTTGTTGTTACCAGGTTGTTGAAGACGGTTGTTTGCTCGTCAATTTCTTGTTGTGCATAAAGCTGGGCGAATGCCTCGCGTTTGGCGGCAGCCACACTACCATCTGCCTTCACGTAAGTAAAGGTCATGCGGTCAAAGAAATCGACTTGTAGAGATTGCTCTAATTCCTTGATTAAGGCAACAGAACTATCAATGGAACAACCGCTGGGCGCTTCGTAACGCTCATCCACCATTAATACTAAAAAATGCTGATGCAGTACCTCCGCACGTGCTCGGACGGGCTTTCCATGACTTTGCCACTGCGCGACGAATTGCTGCAAACGCTGCTGCGTAGTCGTTACTTGCGCTGTTGTCAGCGCGCGGTCACTTTGGTAAATCCAAACGCGGGATTGGGCTGGAAAATCGTCGTACGCTACCATGGTTATTACAAATTATTAGATTGAACAATTAATTCGGATAAATCCAGTACCATAACATTGGGTTTATTACGTTCTTTGAGTCCGTCTTGTAGCATCGTGATGCAGAATGGGCAGTTGGCGGCCACCACATCGGCTCCTGTTTCCAAGACTTGATCCGTTCTAGCGGCATTAATACGGCGATCTCCTTTTTCATCCTCTTTGAACATTTGGGCACCTCCTGCACCACAACACAAACCTTTTTGTTTGTTGTCGCGCATCTCTACCAAATCCTTATCAATGGCTTGGATGATATCGCGGGGGGCTTCATAGACCTCATTGGCACGACCTAAATAACAGGAATCGTGATAAGTGATGGTTTTGCCTTGAAATGCACCTCCGTTGACCTTCAAACGGCCATCGTCGATGAGTTCTTGTAAGAATTGCGAGTGGTGGACTACTTGCGTGTCCTGCAAACCCAATTTTGGATACTCGTTTTTTAGAATGTTGAAACAGTGGGGGCAAGTCGCTACAATTTTACGGACACCGTAATTATTGAGTACCATAATATTTTCTTGCGCTTTCATCTGAAAGGCAAATTCGTTGCCCGCTCTACGCGCTGGATCGCCTGTACAAGATTCCTCTTTGCCCAAGACCGCAAAGTTGATTTTCAGTTCGTTTAGAATTTTGCAGAAAGCAATGGTTACTTTCTGGGCGCGCTGGTCAAAACTACCCGCACAACCTACCCAAAACAAGACCTCAGGCTTCTGGCCTGCGGCGTGTAAATCGGCCATAATTGGCACATTCAATTTCTGATCGCTCATATATCGCTATCTATTTCTATTATCAATTGATGGTGGTGAACCCTTAAATATCTTCCTATACAGGAATAACGAGACTTCAATGAAGGCCTTAAACTACTAAAAAAGCCCCAAATTTCCGATTAACTAACCCTATTTGCCGTACTTTGTTTTGTTTCTAAATTAAAAATTGTTTTAAAGTAGAACCTTCCCTAAGGAACCAGCCCCAAAATACGGGGGACATCCCAAATGGACATAAAAAATGCGCCGTACTTATCTTGTAAAATTTGCTGCTCCTCCCGCTGCCAAAAGTGCAATTGACTAACAGGATACAAATAACCGTAAGCATAAGCTGTACTACCTCCATTGGGCAAATAGCGAGCAATGCGTCCAACAGGGTAACGGTAACGACTTTCTTGTGCTTCTACCAGTTGTTGTGCTGTGAGTCTAACAACACTAGCTGTCGCTAATTCTTGTTGCCAATCGTAGATTTTATTTTTATTAAGCTGGTTGCTTCGGCGTTGTTGCAAGGCGCGGAGCGTGTGTATTTTGTGTTGAGCGCGCAGTTGGGTTACGTGCAGGGCTGCCTGTAGCTCGGCCAGTACTTCTTGACGCGCTGAAGTGAGGGCAGGAGTTTGCGCCTGAAAAGCTTGCAGCACAGCGTTACTTTTGCTGCTAAATTCTTCTAAGGGTACTAATACGTTAGTTGTCAAGCGATCCAAATCTTGTTGGGCAGCTTTTTTGCGGAGCCAGCGATACGATTCATAAGGGCGGGGATGAAATTCCAAGGCCAAAGGCGCAGGCAACTCATCGGTGACGGTTTGGGCAACCACATAGCGAATGAGTTGTTCGTCTTTGAGGTAGTGTTGTTGCAGCGCTGCTAGTTCATTAAAATAATTCATAATGTTCTGATTATGAAAAATATCTCCTAAAAATTGGGTGGCACTAGGACGCATCAAGCGCGCATTAAAAGTATGTTCCCAAGACCAGCGCGCAATGCTCCAGTCAATTGACCAATACCCCCATTCCCAACCCGAGGTAAAGGTCAAATGGCCAGCAACATCTAGCGAATCCATTAATAGAATATCCTCCAAACGCGTCTGTAAATAAGGCATTAAGTACATCGGGACAGAATTATCAAACGTAATCCAATAAGCCGATTCGGGAAAATACCAAGTCTCGCGTTGCTGTTGTTGCTCTTTCAATAAGGTCAGTAAATGTAAGAGGTTTTTATTCTGATAGACAGGAGCAACAGAATCGGTCAACCCATAAAACATAACGGTATGAATGAACATCGCCCGATTGGCATCCAAGGCTTTTTGTTCAGTGGTCAACGTATCCGTTTCCTGTACCCTACCCACCATTTGGTCGTCTTGAACCACATGTTGCCGCCCTGCTAGATGCGCTTGGTAAGTATTCACCACCAAGTCCGTGACAAACAACGTCAGTTCTTGTGTTTTAGAAACATTGCCTTTGGTAAACTCAGTGGTGGAGCCTTCCATGGCAATGACATCCCAAGGCACTCGAAACAAGAGCGCGAGGCGCGCTGCGATTTGTTGTTGGGCACTTTTGAGCGAAGCGGGAAATTTTTGATAGAGCTTGAAGGCTTTTTGTTGTGTCATGTGCAGCGAAATATCAATGCCAACCAACACCCCGCGCTCGTGTGCATACGTTACCGCAGGGGCAATATAGGTCAACCAACGCTCCAAGTTTTCATTTTCTAATAAATTGAACTCAAAATAATTTTGTTGATTATGCGCTAACCAGTCAATGTACTCTTTGATTTGCGCCAAGCCCTCGGGACAATCTGGGTTGAGGAGCGGCTCGGTCAATTCCAGTGGGTGCATGGTGTGAATATGAAAGCCTTTTTTCTCAAATCGAGGGCGGGCTGTCCAAACAAAATCCTCGGTGAGCGGCCAATAATCGAGCTGTGGAATAATGGTCTTTTTAGGATGATAAAAAGCAAACCACAGCTGCTCTTGCAACAAGCCATACAAGCCATAACTGACACCAATATAGGTGGGCGTTTCCAGCTGCAATTCTAATTGTCGGCCATTTCGTTTGGACGTCCATTGATATTGATGAGGCGGATAGGCAATAGAAGGATAAGGCCGCTGGGTACTAGCTACTGTTTGGGTAGGCAGAGTGCTGCCATCTAAGTCGGGTAAAACCAGTAAAATTTCTTGTTGCCGATCGTTGACGTTGACCGTACATTGGCAGGCTTGTGCCAACAATTGAATACAGTCATCTACCGTTCGTTGTACAGCGGGTTGCTCCAACATTTGCCGACTTACCAGAATGGAAATACCTTCGATGGCTGCTAGGGGGTGGACAATAGCTGTTAAGCAGATAAAAAGTAGGGGGAAATAATATTTTTTAATCACGCAGTGGTAACTTTGACGCTGCAACAACTGGGCTACCGTTGCGGGCAGTGGTACTGCCCCGTAATGGTACGGTCAAAAACTTATAGGCACTCGTTGGCGACTACAAAACAAAACGCTGTTCTGAGCGTTTGCTAGTAGAGGGTGGCTAGCGCTTGTTGCAACCAGGTTAGAGATCATTAAGAATAAAAATGAGGGCTCAAAAATAGCAAAGATTTACAGCATTGTTTGCAAATCAGCGCCTTTGTTTGCATTTTTATAGAATCCCCCATGGCGTAGCTGCTTAAATTAACCGTTCTTTGCATGATCTAATCGCAGTTGAAGGAGCGGTCTTCTCTTCTAACAGGAAGGCTCGTTTACCCAATTGTATCCACTTAACTAAACATCACTACGAATGAAGATGCACCAACTTTTCCTTTTTTTAGCGCTCCTATTGGGGGCTAGTGCTGCCCATGCCGCCACTCCAGAAAAAGTCTATGAAATCCAATTGGCTACTTATGCCTCCCCTGATTACCAAGAATTTGCGCCCTTATTCAACATAGGGTATGTCTATACCAAAGCGACCGAAAGTGGCTTATTCAAAGTGTTGATGGGAACTTACAGCAGTAAGGAATTCGCTCAGAAGAAATTAGCGGCGGTGCAACGCAAAGGCTTCAAAGATGCCTTTTTGGTCGCGCGGACGTTGAGTGAAGAAGACGCGGTTTATATCGTACAATTGGCTACTTATGACCAACAAGCAGATGTCTATTGGCCTGATTGGCAGCGTTTGTCTACGCAATTAGTCGCGCAATTGAGCGACGACAAAGTACGTGTAGCAGTAGGGCCTTTCTTTACTCGAGTAGAGGCAGAGGAAGTGCAATTGCGCCTACAGCGTATTGGCCCAAAGGATATTTTTATCAAAAAAGTAAGCGATAAAGTCCTCCACGAAGTAGGACAATTTGATTGGCAGCGCGTCCCTAGTTATGGACAAAGCTCAGGAACCGTGCGCAATTCTGTCAAGGCTTTACAATTGCTCTTATCAGAGCAAAAGCTTTACGATGTGCCTTCCAATGGCCTTTTGACTTCTAAAACAAAAGCGGCCATCGAAACTTTTAAGAAAACCAACGACCATTACAAGCGTCATTTGTTGATGGTGAAAAGCGATCAAGCCGCTTACAAAATAGAACCTTATACTTTGCAATATTATATCAACCGCATTCCTGAGGAGCCCGCCAAAGCCGCCGCAGGATTGAAGCAATTCAAGAATCCGATTGCCAAGATGTTCTTAGCCTATATTTATTTTAACGAAGATGTCGCGATGGTCAATAAGACCCAAGAGGTCAATCGTTTGATGAACGAGGCGCTGACCGAAGTATTTAAAGGGTATCGCGGGAAAACGCGTTACGATTACAGTATGCGCTATGCGTATGAGGATTTGGAGCAATTGCTCAACCATCTCAAAGCGGTACACGAAGTCTTGAAAGTGCGCCCTGATATGCCTTGTTGGTTGTTGCAACGCCATCCTAAGGCGGTGCAAACCGCCTTCCGCCCTTATTGGAACAATAGCCGCGACGATTACAATGTATCGAACGATTGTGGCAG
Source organism: uncultured Saprospiraceae bacterium (assembly GCA_963837355.1). Taxonomy (GTDB): domain Bacteria; phylum Bacteroidota; class Bacteroidia; order Chitinophagales; family Saprospiraceae; genus Aureispira. The sequence continues at coordinate 1,751,126 of CAWIMY010000007.1, forward strand.
CTTTTTGGATCAAGAAAACCTACAGGTGTTGTTGCTAGTCTCAGAAGAATTTGCCGCCAATGACCAACAAGAACAGACCTTGATGGACATCAATCGTTGGTATGTTTTGCCTCGTCCAATTCCTCATCAAGAAATTGAGCAATTGGAGCAGTGGAATGGACGGTTGTGGAGTGGCTTGGCACGGCTCAAAGCGGGCAGTCCATTAGAACAAAATATGTATACCTTGTTGCGCTTTAGTTATTACGATGCTTTGCAAGACTTAGAAAGCCACTTTATGGAAAAAGGATTGCCTGGTGTAGAAGCCCGCTCTCTTGGACTAAAGGTCTTAAAAGAAGCCGTTGGCCCTAATTTAGCGGCTTATTTATAGAAAAGTTACTGGTGAAATTATGTATAAAAGCTGTTTAAACAAGGCTCCATCAAACGGTACTTGTTTAAACAGCTTTGCTTTTTCAAAAACTAAGAATACTTATGCGATTAACTATTTTATGTATGGTCTTTTGGCTAGTTGTCAACGGATTGGGGAGCTGTACCCCTCCTGTCGATTTAGAGGGAACCAAGGAAAAGCGTTTTTTATGGCTGATGCGGCACAGCAAGGCCAGCGACAAGGAAAAATATGAAGACTTGCTACGCCCGTTGACTAAAAAAGGGGAGAAGCAGGCGCGGAAAATTGGCGCTTACATTAAGGCGCAGGGAAAAACGGTTGATTGTATTTTGAGCAGTTCGGCGACGCGCAACAAAGAAACGGCTCTATTAGTGGCTAAGGAATTGGGGTATCCTACGGAGAAGATCCGCATTGATTCTAGCCTTTATAAATGTAAAACACGCGTGCTCATAGAAGCCATCAAATCCCTGCCTGATTCTTGTCGCGAAGTGTTGGTTATTGGACACAATCCGTCCACCATTCAAGCGGCCAATCATTTTCAGCGCGATACTATTTTTACTGATGTGCCTACGTCGGGTTTGATCGGTATCAAGTTTAGCGAGCAGCGTTGGTCGATTGTAGGACACAAGGAGGGAAAATTTGATTTTTTTACCCATCCGCGTCATTTGTAAATGCTCAATGCGCTTACAGAATCGCTGACGCGGATGGGTAAAGAAGTCTTACTCCGCTTTGTAATTTTCATCCAGTTGGAACAAACGAGCGGCATAGCCTGGGCGCAAGGAAAGCGGCGGGGCATTTTTGAAGCGTTTGTGAATGGCGGCACATAGTTTAGGAGCAATCAAGAACACATAAGGTTGCTGCTCGGCAATCAGTTCTTGAAAACGCAGATATAAGGCGGTACGTGCTTGCTCGTCGATGGTTACCCGAATGGTTTCGATCAAGCGATCACTTTCTTCGTTGCCAAATCCTACCATGTTGCTACCTTCGTACGTATCGGACTCGGTGTGCCAAATCTGCTTAAAATCATCCAGCGTAGGCGCTTGCCCCCAAGCGAGGATGTACAAATCATAATCGCGGTCTTTGAGACGTTTGATGATAATGGACAATTCGGCAGCGACCAATTGAATGTCAATACCTACGCGCTCGGCTTCATCCTTCAAAATTTGGGCAACATCCTTATAGAATTTTTTGCCTTTTGGATAAAGCATTTTTAAAGTCATTTTGACCCGTTGTCCATTGATCATTTTATCTAAGACATTATCACCGTCGGTATCCTTCCAGCCTGCTTCTTCCAACAAACTAGCGGCTTTATTGACATCAAAAGCAGTCGTAACGATGTTCTCGTTGTAATGTTTTTTTAGTGGACTAACAGGGCCATTCACTGGTGTTGCTAAGCCATTGGAAAGGTCTTCTGTAATGTAATCTTTGTCTACTAAATGCGCGAGGGCTTTGCGTACCCGAACGTCTGTCAAGGCAGGCGACTTCATGTTAATGCCAATATAGCGGTAAGCAAAACCATCATAAGCTTTCAGGTGAAAATTTTTCACAACGCGCTCATCGGCTTGTAGCTCTACAAATTTCTCTTCAGGAATAGACATCATAACGTCCAATTCTTGCTCTTTGAGCGACAAGATCGCATTGTTGTCATCAGACAGCACCCGAAACAATAATTTTGAAGGATAAGCGGCGATATAGGGCACGTCTACTTGATCGCCCCACCAGTTGCTTTTACGCTCCAATTTCACGTGTTGCTGGTCAACAATTTCGGTTACTTTATAAGCGCCTGCCCCTTTGATTTTTTCGGCTTCTAGGTTATAATTATTATTAAAATCCTCTGCAAAATCAATGATGCGCTGATCCAATAACAAGCGGTCTAGTTGCGCGGGATCATTGAGCTCTTTGATTGTGAAATCACTCATCAACCCTTGTGCATCGTAGTAATAAGCGGGCAAAATGGAAATAGTGCCAATGGCCAATTCTGCCAAATGGTACAACTTACAGTAAACCGTAAATTTTTTGGGATTGGTTGGATCCACAACAATATCTTCTACACACTCCATAAAGGAGCGCTGTGAGGCGGCATTGGTTTTAGGACTTTTAATGGCCTTCATTGTGAAGACATAATCTTCGGCAGTAATAGGAGTGCCATTGTCCCACACGGCTTCTTCCCGAATTTCGTAATGGTAAGCCGTTCGGTCACCGTCTACGGCTTCTGTCCGAGCACGTGCTGTTGCCAAGTAAGGTCTAAAACTTGTAAAATCATCGGGATCAATCTCTAACAAACCACAATGAACATTTAAGTCCAAAATTTCACTGGCAATACCTGTAGAAGCCAATAGAATGTTGAGGTTTTTGGGACTGTCTTTGATAGAAATCTTTACGGTGAAGTCTTTTTGAACCTTTTTTTCAGGGGCGGCGGGTTGATCACCATCGCAGCTGAAGAGGAACAATAGACAACTGACTAACAGCCATAAGCTGTTAAAGGGATGCTTGGTTGCGAACATAGTACTTTTAATTTACTGTTGATATGAGATTGCTTTGTTTCAGGTTATTGTTTTTCTATCTGTGATGGGGAACGGACGATAACGAGAGAAGATAAAAAAAGGACGATAGCGTTGAAACACTACTTTAAGATATAGAAGTTGTTTAAGAATAGAGAATAGGAGCTTAAGAAGTTGTTGGGAAAATCGAGCAGGCCGTAGAATAAAAGAAGTATTGAAGAGGAGAATAGTCGTAGCCATTGAGCTGTTCTGCCGCCTGTATGTCACTGAATGTATTTATTTTATAATGCTCACCTACTTCCTGAGACGGCTCTACTGCTCGTTGCTCAATGGGCAGTAGAAGGTTGGTTGGAGCCACAAAGCTTTCGGTAATTTTAACACCTCTGTTCGTTAAATTAATAGTTGTGGGGAGAAGGTTGCAAACGAGTATCAAGGATTCTAAGCAGGCTAAATCTATAAAAACCTACTTGCCCTACCTTCAAGGTAACAAAGTTCTAGAAGAACAAAGCATGCCGAGAGTAGGAAGTCGAGTCGAGTTAATTTTAATGCCTAAAGTTGGAGCTAGTGTTGAACCTATCTTTTATTGTGTTGTATTACCTAGACCCCATTTTTAGTGGTCAATTAATACCGCGTTTTATAATACTAACAGAAGCATGTCAAAAGAGAAGGAAGAAAAAGGAAAGGAAGCAATTATTAATCCGATCGACAAAGATAAAATTACAGAAAATCCCCACAACCTGCCCTACGCGCATACGGTAGGGGGCGCGGTCATCAAGCCTATTGACAAAGGGCGAACCAAGGGTTTGGCCGTAAAAGCTATGCATAAGCAGACCGATATGCAACTGGATCAACTGCGCCGCCAAATGGAACTCTTGGCCAAAGAAGCCCAAAAAATTCAACGCCGTGTCGAAATTTCAGAAATTATCTATGGCGCTGACATGGGTTTTAAGCCATTGATTAGCAAAACGTACCACTTGTACCAGCGCGCCAACCAAACAGCTGTTTTGTCTGTCGTAGGGCCTAAGAATCGGGGCCAAGAGGTTGTCCCTTCGAAAGTTTTTTGTCAACGGTTACTTTATTGGCCGACCATACTTGGGAAATACACGAAAAAGAAGCCGACGATGAGCGTCCAATTACTTAATGGATGGACAAACAGTAACGTTACAACATAACAAAAAAGAGGCGTTTTCCCCAACATACAGGAGAAAACGCCTCTTTTACTTTCTAAGCTGTTCTACTTACAGGCTATTATTCTATATAATCAATAAAAAATAGCGGCGTTGATCCTGTGCCGATATTGTGAAAAACAGAGTTGTTGACGCTCAACTCCCCATCGGTAAAGCGACGATAGCTGTCTTGCTCTTGGCGGCGTTCGTCTTCTATAGAAATCCCCTTCGCGTAATTCGTGAAAATGCAATTGTGATAATGTCCTCCTGCATTGTCCTTAAAAATCAAGGTCTGACTAGTAGAGCGTCCTATAGAGGTCAAGTTCCAAAACTGTGGCGTGGCATAAGGCGTTCCTGTCTGTGGGCTCGTTCCGCCATCATTTTCGCCGCCATATTCTCCTGCCGAAGGATCTTGATAGACAATGACAAATTGATTTTTACCTCGGTAGCCTTCGTCATAATCTAGGGCATCATCAGCGCAATACGCGGAAATAAGGTATTTAGCGTTGACTGTTCCACCAAACCACTCCATGCCGTCGTCTTGATTGCCCGCTACTTCTACATATTCTATCGTAGTGCCCGAGCCAACACCTCCTAGTGTTAAACCATTAATTTCATTACCACTTCCAATATTGGTACCTCCGTGTCGAATAGAAACATAGCGCAGCGTACCTGAGCTTTCCGCATCGTCGTTGCCGCCATACAAACCGCGTAAGTCGCTAACAGGAATTCCTTCTATTTGAGTTTTACCAGGAGAAGAGTTAAGGCTGGCATTGCCTAAAATAATCAAACCGCCCCATTGGCCTCGGGTATTGGCGGGCGTATTGCCCATGTCCCCTTCGTAGGTAAAAATAATAGGAGCAGTAGCAGTTCCCATCGCCATTATTTGGGCTCCTCTAGTGATGACTAAACCAGAAGCGCCTCCTGCGGTTCCCGCTCTGCCTTGTATCACGGTTCCTGCGGCAATAGTTTAAGGTTTGTCCACTCCCTACAAAAACTAAACTGTCCAATACATAAACGGTATCCGCACTCCAGTTGATCGTAGTTCCTTGAGCTTGCATCCAGGCATCATTAACTACTAAAATAGGTTTGCCTGCACTATTGAGCGGGGCAGAGGTCGTGTTACCAGCTACAATACGGCTAAAAAAAGACCAATCGGCATACCAAGGATTTCCAAAGGCAGTCGCTACCGCGCCCGCATAAGGCGCTGTAGAAAACCAAGGGTCAGTCGCTGCTGGGGCACTCAAAGAAACACTAGGAATCAAAGAATTGGAAGGAAATTGGGGATTAATAACCCTATTGTTATTCGCAGTAAAAGAAGCCACCCAAGGATCTTCTTCTAGGGCAATATCAATGTTACTTTGTCCATCAACCTCCACGGTTTGAGCGACATAACCATCCGCTTCAAAATTCAACGTCCCGTCTTTTTCGGCAATAATGTTGTACTCGCCGCTGGCATTTGTAATGGTAGTAGAACGGGTAGAATTGGTAATGGTCACCCTATCTAAAGGACTGCCCGCAAGATCGGTAACTGTTCCTGTAATCGAAACAGTGCTTTCGGTTTCTTTACAAGCGGTTATTGCGAGTAGCAGAAAGCCCAAGAGATAGTAGGAAATGTAATGCATGGTCGTCGTTTTCATTAGTCGAATATTTTTAATAAAAATAATTATGGAGGATGAAATAATTGATACTGAGGTAAGACACTACAATAGTCCGTCCAAAATAACAATTGGTTGATTAATAGAAGACAAAACCAATGCAAAAAAATGCTTACACTCTTCAAAGTGCAAGCATTTTACAGTTAAAAAACCAAAAAAAACAGCGTATCTATTGATCTTCTGTGTTTAACGTTCTAGGCTTAAAATCAAATTTATGATTGACACCTAAGCTAAAGGTAATGCCAGGATTGAGACTTGTAAATACTTGACTCTCGGCATTGAACGACTGGTAGAGGGTTTGATCTTTCCAGTTGAGTAGGTTGGAGATGTTGAACTCTAGAATGGTATTTTTATTCTTACCCAGTTTTTGGTTGTAACTAAAGTTTAAGCTGTGAATAGGCTGTGTATAAATGTCTGGAATCAAACCTGTTCCAACGATAAAGAGGGTAGGGCCTTTTACATTGTAGAACAACCCTACATTCGTTCCAAGACTGTTGTTGGTATAGCTAACTCCTGCGTTAATCACCCAAGGAGATTGACCCGCCATGTCTCTTGTTCTACCAATGGTTTCGCCTTCCCGTTCGTATGATTTTCTAGCCTTATATTCCAAGTCTGTCATCGTAATTGCCGAGTAAACGACCGTCACATTGGTATTAAAAGAAAGTGCTTCTAAGCTTTCGCTAATAAAGCCCAAGTCCTTGCGCAACTCAAATTCGCCACCAAACAAACGCCCGTTACCTACGTTTCTAGGTTGGTACTCTGCACTGGTTTGTTGCTCAGGAATACGTACTAATTCAATAGGATTGTTGAAGTTTTTATAGAAGGCACTGAAAGAAATGAATTGCGCTCTTTTCATAAACCATTCCCATCTTAGATCCACATTGTCAATGTTGGTCTCTTTCAAATTGCCATCCCAAGTCACGGTTTGTTGTCCGTCAATAGTAGAAGAATAGGCAAACAAACTACCGTTGAAAATACGGTTGGTAATGGGGTCTAGAATTTGAGCGTAGGACAATTCTTTGAAAGAAGGGCGGGCAATAGTTCTAGTATAAGAACCTCTAATATTGACCTTAGGAACAACAGTATAGGTCATGTTAATAGTAGGAAACAAGTTGATGGATTCCAATACTTTTTCATTTTGTAAGTTATTGCCATTGACCAAGTCACCGCTGGCAAAGGCAATGTCGCGGCCTGTATGGCGCTGTACAAAATGCTCTGCTCTCAATCCAATCGTACTTTTTAATTTGTTGAGTAGGGTAAATGAGGTAGAAATATAAGCGCCTGTATTGCTCACATTAGAGCTGTATTCATTGGGGTTGGGGTTGCTATTACCCGATTGAATATAAGCGCTGTTGGCGCGGTTGTCTCCTGTGTAAATATTGTCTGGTGCCAAGACCAAAGAAGGATCTGGACGATCCCAGCTTTGACCATTCTCAAATAAGATTTCATACAACTGGATGTCGTAATTTCTCAACTTGAAATTATGCGAAACCCCAAATTTTAATTCTAAATCAATTTCCGTATCAAAACGCTTTTTCAAGTCGATCTTAGCCGTTGTATTTAGCTCGTTCAAGGAGCGCCAAATTCTAGAGGGATTGCCCGCTTCTCCACTGGCAAAACTGTAAGTGCCATCATAGCTAAACGCGGTTTTGCGAATATCTGGATCCGAAGAAGTAGAGTAAGTAGGAGAGAGTTTCCAATCCACTTCCCATTTGGTAGCATCAAAAATATGAGAGCCTGATAGCAATACATTGGAAAGAGAACGCTGGTTGTATTCTAAGTTGTCACTAACAGCATCGTATCCCGATTGTCCCACGGCACTAGCAATGTTACTAATGTTAAATTCTCCTGCTCTAGATTCGCCGTTTTGTAAGTGCAAGACCGTCAATTTGAGCTTAGAGGTATTGGTTTTGTACGCCAAGCCACCAATGGCACCCAACAAAAAGTTACGCTCGCTCAAACTACCGCGCTGGATATTGGCGGTGACCAAATCGTAGTTGTTGGGATCAATATCGCGTTGGTATTCGCCAAATGCCGCTTGATCGTAATGTCTATAATTAGATTTGTAAGACAAAGAAAAGATATAGCCCAATTTTTTATTGGTTGGTTGATCGGAGCCTTTTTTTCTAAGATTAATTTGATTGCCGTAAGAAATGCCCGCACTAAAATCTAAGAAGCTCATTTGTTTTTGAGCATCCAAGGTAGGGTCAAAACGCTGAATAAAATTAGTCACCTGCTCGTCTGTAAGACCTGGAGTAAATGGTGTTGGAACATTAGCGCCCGCGCCCGCAGGTAAGGCTCTAGTGCCATCGTCAAACCCTAAAAAGTCCGTGCTTCCCCCTTCATAACTCAAAAAATCATTGTTGAAGTGGTATTGTGGGTTATAAGCGGTGCTAAACGAAATGCTCAATTGTTGCTCTTCAGGAAATTCTTTCGTATCAATATTCAATAAACCCCCTGTAAAATCGGCAGGCAAATCAGCCGTAAAGGTTTTATTGACAATAATATTGCTAATCAAACTTGTCGGGAAAATGTCCATTTGCAAGCTGTTGCGATCAGGATCTAGCCCTGGCACATCTACACCGTTGAGGGTGGTTTTGGAATAACGGTCGCCCAAACCACGGACATACACATACTTGCCGCCTTCTACAGAAACCCCTGTAACCCGTTTAGTGGCTTCGGCTACGTTGCCATCGCCAATTTGGCGAATTTTATCTGAAGAAATACCATCAATCATCCCTGCCGCTTTGGTTTTGATATTAATAATGGCCACTTCATTGGATTCAATCGCCTCTGCCGTGACGACAATTTCGATGCCCATGTCCGAATCTTCATTCAAGACAATGTTATTCACGACAGTAACATCATTTGCTTTTACTTCAATGCCTTCTACCGTAATGGTTTTGTAACCGATGTAAGAAAGCTCTAAGGCTACCGTGCCTGGCTCTACACGGATTTCAAAATTTCCATCTAAATCCGTGATGGCTCCATTGGTTGTTCCTTTGATAACTACCGTGGCACTAAATAACGGTTCGCCCATCGAACCATCCATGACAACCCCTCTAATAATACCTTTTTGAGCAGTTGCCGACAAGGCTACTATGGATAAAAAGACAAGTAAAATTAAATTCTTCATGCTAGTTGCTTTGATCCCCCACAGATTTTTGTGGCTTATTGTTAAGCCTCGACCAACGCGGTCGGGCTCATTTTTTTAATAGAAGGAGCAGACTCGGAGATTTCCGAACCTGCTCCTGATGCTATGTTAGTTGATTGTCAATTGTTTAGAAGTCAGTCAACAAGCCAGCTTGGTTAGCCCAAGTCCAACCTGCGAAGGCTGCTTTGTTAGCGCCAACCGTGTTAGACGTAACCAAGGTAGCGTGTACATCGGTTCCTTCTTTGAAGATGGCATCTTTAGCGATGGTTAAGGTTCCTATGTTAGCTTCCAAGTTAGAGAAGACTAATTCTCCATTAGCAAAAGTAATGGTAGAGCTGTTGTCTATTGTTCCGTCAGAAGACGTGTTGGTCAATCTAAAATCGCCTCTGCCGCTTACGGCTGGATCAGGAAAACCAAAGAAGTACAAGTTCATGAAAGTACCTTGCGCCGATTTTCTAAAGTCGCCCAATTCTGAACCTTCGTTTCCTTTGATAGAGCCGTTTTTAACGGTATGGCCAGCTTGTAGGGCACCTTCAGGGCCGTCAATTTCCAAGGCGTGGTCTGTTGCTGGACCACAGATAACGATGAAGTTATCTAGTGTACCTGCCCAAGCTTGATCCGTATCAATAGCATCATCGCCAGCATTCAAGACCAAGATGTTTTTAGCATTTACAGTACCGCCAAAGAATTCTACACCATCATCTTGGTTGCCGATGATTTCTATGTAGTCAATAGTAGTACCTGATCCAACACCACCTAGTGTCAAACCATTAATTTCGTTGCCATTACCGATATTGGCTCCACCGTGACGGATAGATACATAAGTAAAGCTACCAGAGTTATCTAGTGCATTGGTGCCACCATATAGACCATTTTGGTCGGTAGTAGGAATTCCTTCAATTTGAATAGTAGCAGAAGAAGCAGAAATAGGAGCGTTACCCAAAATGATTACCCCACCCCACAAACCGTTGGTGGTAGCATCTAAGTTAGGGCTAGCAAAATCGCCACTTTCTACGTCCTCTATGGTTATTTCGTCGGCTACTGTAGTAAAAATAATAGGCTTAGTCGCGGTACCATTGGCCATGATTTTGCCACCTCGGGCAATCAACAAAGCGGTCGCGTTAGCCCCTGTTCCTGCTTGGCCTTTGATAATAGTACCAGGCTCAATGGTTAAGGTAGCACCAGACTCTACGGTGATGCGGCCACCTAATTCATAAACTTCGTCTGCTGTCCAAGTGACATCGCTAGTAATATTGGTATTGATGACTTTGTTTGTGGTAGAACCAACGCAAGTACCATCGACACAAACTTGGCCATTGGCACAAGTAACATCCTCGCACTTGTCTTTATCGTTATCACAAGAACTAAATGCTAGCGCACCAGCAAGCAATAAAAAGGCAGGTATATTTTTCAGATTCTTCATTTAATGGGAAATTTTTAAAATAATGGTGGAAGAAAGTAGATGGATAATACCACAGAATCACAAATGAATTTCCTCTGTGTGTTTTAAGTTGGTGCAAAGAAAAGGGTTACCTTTAAACTCAAAGTGAATCCTGTATTTTGAATTTGTTAAATGAATTGACAATTAGTTAACACTGTTCCTAAAACAGGCTAAAAGCCTTATTATCTGTGGTGTATAATTACTGTGGCAGAATAAAGATAATGGAGCTAGTAGGAAGGGCTAATAAATCCGCTGTTGTTGACGTTAGTACTATAAATGGTATCATTCACCTAAAAAAAACACGGTTGATGCAAAAAATAATAGCTCTTATAGGGCTTTCTTTATGGTTGCTTGGGCTAAGTGCTTGTCAGCCAACTCCAGATACGGCTCCTACTATTAAAGACGCTTCCCAGAGCGCTACCCTCAAACAATCCCCTTCTGCCAAAGTAGTACGAACAGAGCAAAACGCCTCCTATCAAAATGGCGATCTAATTTTTCACAGCTCACTCTCCCAGCAAAGCAAAGCCATTCAATTGGTTACGTTGTCCCCGTACAGCCACGTGGGCCTTCTCTATCAAGAAAAAGGAATCTGGTATGTCTACGAGGCTATTCGCACCGTGCAACGCACTCCTTTGGAACGGTGGATTCCGCGCGGCGAAAATGGCCACTATGTAGTTAAGCGCCTAAAGGATACCGCTTTACTGACCCCAGAGAAGTTACAAAAAATGAAAAAGGTAGGCCAGCAGTACGAAGGCAAGCGTTACGACCTGAAATTTGAATGGTCAGACGAGAAGTTGTATTGCAGTGAATTGGTGTGGAAAATTTATGAGCAAGCCTTGGGAATTGAGCTAGGAGAGAAGCAGCAATTAAAGGATTTTAATTACTCCCATCCTTTAGTACAACAAAAAGTGAAAGAGCGCTATGGGCAAACGCTTCCCCTAGAACAATGGGTCATTAGTCCCGCTCAAGTATTTGCCGCCGAGCAGCTAGAAACGGTGTTTGAAGTGCCTGTAACTAACTAATTTTAGCATAAAAAATGCCCTACTGGATTTGTCTAGTAGGGCATTTTTTTGTAGTAATTTTCTTAAAAAGGAGCTAGATTTCCTTACGCAAGCGCGCAACAGGAATGTCCAATTGTTCGCGGTATTTAGCAACGGTACGGCGCGCAATATTGTAGCCCTTGTCTTGTAGCATATTTTTTAATTTCTCGTCCGAAAGTGGCTTGCGCTTGTTTTCGGTAGAAATAATTTCTGTCAAAATCTTCTTGACTTCTCTAGTAGAAACCTCTTCGCCACTAGTCGTTTGCAAGGACTCGGAGAAGAAATCTTTGAGGCGCTTGGTACCAAATTCTGTTTGAACATATTTGCTATTGGCTACCCTAGAAACTGTTGAAATATCCAAGCCTGTAATCTCCGCAATATCTTTGAGAATCATTGGACGCAGGCGTTTTTCATCGCCCGTCAAAAAGAAATCGTACTGGTACTGCATGATGGTGTACATAGTTTTCATCATGGTATCTTGGCGCTGTTTGATCGCGTCGATAAACCAACGAGCAGCGTCGATTTTTTGCTTGACAAACATAGCCGCCTCGCGCTCTTTTTTGCTTTTTTTGTTTGCACTATAAGCACTCAACATCTCTTTGTATTGGTTGTTGACGCGCAATTCGGGCGCGTTGCGATTGTTGAGGCTCAACTCCAATTCTCCACTTCGAGATTCGATGATAAAATCAGGAACAATGTACTGTTTTTTCATACCCGATGAAGGGGCATAGACAGCACCAGGTTTTGGATTGAGTTTAAGGATTTCCTCTGTAGCGTGGCGTAGATCGTCGCGAAAGAGCGAAAGCTGGCGCAAGAGTTTATTGTAATGTTTCTTAGAAAATTCCTCAAAGTACTTATCAATAATGGTATAAGCCAGTTGTAGATAATGGGTATCTTCTTCCGAATAGTTTTCGGTCACATCACGCGAGCCAATTTTGCGGTCTAATTGCAACAAGAGACATTCTTGCAAATCTTGGGCACCAATTCCTGCGGGCTCAAACGTCTGCACGCGCTTAAGAACAGTTAAGACTTCCTGTTCGGACACATCCATGTTGTGGGCAAAGGCCAAGTCATCGGTAATGGCAATGGGTTCGCGGCGCAAGTAGCCATCTTCGTCAATACTGCCAATGATTTGCTCTGCAATCAGCTCTTCCCGCTCATCCAAGTCCAATAAACCCAATTGTTTTTCCATGTGTTCATGGAAAGAACTCTCTAGCGCAATAGGGATGGTTTTGTCTTCGTCATCGGCCGAGTGGTTATTGACTTCGTATTTATAAGAAGGCTCATCGTCATTCATGTAGTCCTCCAAGTAATCTTCTAGGCTATTGTCTTCTTGGCGCTCTGCCTCTTCGTTGATGTCGTCGTTTTCTTCTCTGTCTTTTTCTTTGTCGTAGGCTTCGTCCTCCATCAGATCGCTACCTTGATCTTCCTCTTCTGTGTTGAGTTCATCTTTAGAATCTTCCAAAGCGGGATTGGCTTCTAATTCTTCTTGTATGCGTTGCTCCAACATCACGGTAGGTACTTGCAACAACTTCATGAGTTGAATTTGTTGTGGCGAGAGCTTCTGAGTTTGCTTCTGGGAAAGATTCTGCTTTAGCATAGTTATAGGTGTATTTGTTGGACGATAAGCCTTGGCTTAACCGTTGTTATTGTGTGGTAATGTGCAAGTGCAAGTTCTTTTGGCGTGGTTAGAGAACGACAACAAAAGAAGTACTGTTTGGGAGGTATTGTTACTCTAACTAAAGGCAATACAGCAGCAAGGAAACAACCCCTGCGAAAGCTTACCTATAAAAAACGCTTGTCTCTATCTTAAACGTAAAAGAAGCGGCAAAGGTTACGTCCCGCACTTAAAAATACGATTTAATTTGACTTATTTGCTACAGTTGGTAAGGTTATTGATAGAAACGCGAAAAAAAATAAGGGGAGGGCTGTTGTTCCTGCAGATAAACAAAAACTTTCAAGCAGCAGACTATCAGGAGTTTAGTCTATAGGCGGAATAAGAAAGTCTATTTGAATGGCTTCATCGACTTCTAACCCAAACAACGTCGCAGCTTTGTCTAAGTGTACCGCAATTTCTAGCAGCCCCGCCGAATTGAATAAACAAAGGACCTCCCCTGTAGGTACATCAGCGTAGTTTTGGCTAATGGTCGTAATGGGATCGTAGCGTTTGAAATACAACTCAAATTCCCGCTTTTGGCGAATGCGTTCGAAGAGCTCGCGATTGATATTGAGCACTACGTTTTTGTAATTGTCAATATGAATGACCGAGCCGCGAATTTGATCTTTGCCTGTAATGGGTTGAAGCGATAAGCGCTGTAAAATCTGTGGGACGAACCGTCCAATATCGGAGAGGGGACGACCTTCTAACAAATGGCTCACCGCTTGCGCAAAGACATTCTTGACACCTAGCACCTCGCTGGATTCGGCACATTCCAATTCGTATACCTGCATCAAGGGTTGTTCAAACATCAAGGAAAAGATCCCGTTGTCAGGCCCTACAAAATAATGCCCATCTTGATACACGACTAAAAAGCGTGGGTGTTTTTTATAAAAATTATGGACAGAAATCAAATGAATACTGCCTTCTGGAAAACTGGGGTAGGTGTTTTTTAGGGTATAGGAAGCCTGTACGATGTTGTAGTTCTCAATATCGTGGGTTAGGTCGGCAAAAACAATAGGAAAGCCAGTCGATAAAAGACACCCCTTGATCAGGCCGACGCTGTAGTCTTGCCAGCCAAAATCAGTAGTGAGGGTAACAATGTTCATTCTTGTTTTTTTGTTAGGGATTCAACGCCTGCTTCTAAAAAATTGGAAGCCGCCAACAAACTACGCGAAATTTCTGAAAAGGAAAAAAAGCGCGTCAACTATCCTACGTTGGATCATCTTCTTTCAATAAGTCAGGGCGTAGTTCTTGGGTGCGTTTGTAAGCTTGATCGTCGCGCCAGTCGTCAATTTTTTTCTTGTGTCCCGAGAGCAACACATCGGGTACTTTGTGGCCTTGGTACTCCGCAGGTCGCGTATAAACAGGCGGCGCTAATAAGTTGTCCTGAAAAGAGTCAAACAACGCCGATGACTCATCGTTCAATACACCGGGTAATAAGCGCCCAATGGCATCTACCAACATCGCCGCAGGCAATTCTCCGCCCGACAGCACAAAATCCCCAATAGAAATTTCTTTGGTAATGTACAAATCTCGTACGCGCTGGTCTACCCCTTTGTAATGCCCGCAGAGGAGGATTAAATTTTCTTTGAGCGAGAGGTGGTTACAGTGTTTTTGCAACAAGCGTTCCCCGTCGGGGGTCATATAGATAATTTCGTCGTAGTCCCGCTCTGCTTTTAGTTTTTCAATCACGGCAGCAATTGGTTCAATCATCATGACCATGCCCGCACCGCCGCCAAATTGATAGTCGTCAATCTGTTTGTGCTTGCCAAACCCATATTCCCGCAAATCATGGCATACAATTTCCAGTAAACCCTTATCTTGGGCACGCTGCATGATGGAATGCCCCAATGGGCTTTCTAATAGAGCAGGTATGGCCGAAATAATATCAATGCGCATTAGCGTAGGGATTAAAAGGTTAAAAATACAGGGAATAAAGCTAGGTTTAGTTTGCAAAACTATAGAAAAAAAAGCACAAGTAGAAACCTAGTGCCCGTGTTCAAAAAAAAGCGCTAACAAGCAACCTATTGTCTATGGGTTTTGTTGCTGGAAAATCACGATTTATTACAAATTAATTACTAGAACAACAGACCTCTTTCCTTTTGCAAAGGAAAAGAGTCTTATACTTCAAAAACAACACACTTATGTTATATGCAATTATTATAGGCGGCATCGCAGGATGGTTAGCAGGATTGATTATCAAGGGAAGCGGTTCAGGGATTTTGGTCAACATTATCTTGGGAATCGTTGGTGCTTTTGTCAGCAACTTGATTTTTAGTAACGCTGGGAGTGCTGTTTTGGGCTTGCAGGGCGGCACAGTTGCCTTTGATTTAGTGACCAGTACTATTGGCGCTATTATCGTTTTGGTAATCGCAGGAATTTTGTCGCGTTAGGGGGCAGGAGCTGTTAAAAACCGTTAGAAGCTGTTAAAGTGCTACTAAGAAAGCAAGAAAAAGGAACGCAATATGCGGCATTGATACTATTATTATCAAGCGCTTGCCAAAATAGCCGTGCCCCATACGAAGCAAAAAACAAAAAACGCGGGGCTATAATAGCAAATAAGTCTATTATTTTTACGACTTTTACCACTTTTGGAAGTCTTCGGAACGCTTTTTAAAAGTAAGTGCCCTTCTTGAAAACAAAACTCTCTCCTCTACTATAATAAATCCAACAGGGTTGTGTCAGAACGTCTAGTTATAATACCTACATACAACGAAAAAGAAAATATAGAGCCTATTATACGGGCGGTGATGCAACTAGAACCTAGTTTTCATTTGCTGATCGTTGACGATGGTTCCCCTGATGGAACCGCCACAATCGTACAACGGTTACAAAATGAGTTTGCAGATCGTCTGTTTCTACAACAGCGTCAAAGCAAACAGGGATTGGGAACGGCCTACATCCACGGGTTTAAGTGGGCCTTAGAATCGACCTACCAGTATATTTTTGAGATGGATGCTGATTTTTCACACAATCCCAATGATCTACCCCGCCTTTACCACGCTTGTCAAGCAGACGGCGTTGGGGTGAGCGTGGGCTCGCGCTATGTGAAAGGGGGCAAGTTAGAAAATTGGCCTTTCAAACGCCGCTTGATGTCGCGAGGGGCATCTATTTATGTGCGTCTAATGACTTGGATGCCTGTCTCGGATGCTACTGCAGGCTTTGTCTGCTACAAGCGTTCTTTTTTGCAGGAATTGGATTTTGATAAAATTGAATTCAAAGGGTATGCGTTTCAGATAGAAATGAAATTTGCCGCTTGGCAATTGGGCTACGCCATTTCCGAAGTGCCGATTACTTTCAAAGATCGAGTAGAAGGGGCTTCTAAAATGAGTACCGCCATTTTTAACGAGGCCTTTTTTGGGGTACTCAAAATGCGTTGGAAAGGCTGGACGAGTAGTTATAAAAAAGTTGTTTAACCAATTAATACAGTATGGAGTCTTCGCGGTTATTGGACGGAGGTTACTACTTAGAATGACCAAATTATTATGGGAATACTAGTGTACGTTTTGTCGTTATATTTCTTGCCTTTTGCAGGCATGTACAAATTATTTGAGAAAGCAGGAGAGCCAGGCTGGAAAGCTTTGGTGCCTTTTTATAATGTGTATACCGCGATAGAGATCGTAGGAGCGCCTAAATATTGGCTCTTGTTGTCCTTGATTCCCATTGTCAACTTCTTTATCATTGCGGGAATTTTGATCGAAATCAACAAATCATTTGGCTTGTATGGTTTCGGAGATAATGCCGCCGCAATTATCCTTCCCTACGTCTATTACCCTTATGTTAGCACCCAAGACCACCCTTATTTGCAGAAATCTTGGGCGGTACAACAAGAGATTCGCCAGCGCTACAAAAAAGCTGTCAAAGACGATGACAAGGCTGAATTGCGCCGCTTAGAAAAAGGCAATCCTTTTCCAAAGAAAACCAAAGCCCGCGAATGGGCCGAATCTATTGTGTTTGCGGTTTTTGCCGCGCACTTTATCCGCGCCTTCTTGATCGAAGCTTACACCATTCCAACGCCTTCTATGGAAAGCTCGTTGTTGGTCGGTGATTTTTTGTTTGTTAGTAAAGTACATTACGGGTCTAGAATGCCGATGACTCCCTTAGCTTTTCCCTTGGTACACAATGTGTTGCCTTTTGTTGGAGGGAAGTCTTATATTGATGCCGTGCAATGGGATTACAAGCGCGCGCCCAAATTACAAGAGGTAGAACGCTATGACCCTGTGGTCTTCAATTACCCAGAAGACGATACTTCTTTTGGAGGGGTGGATGCACGAGGCAATATGTTGCCTTATGGAGAGGAATACCACAACCTACTGAAAACGAAGGAAAAGAAAGATAGAGAAGCCTTTCGTCAGACGCTCCTTAGAACACAAGGTAAGAATTTAGTGCTGCGCCCTGTGGACAAACGCTCTCATTACATCAAGCGTGCAGTAGGCTTACCTGGCGATGTGATCGAGGTACGCAGCGGTATTTTGTATGTCAATGGCAAAGAATCCAAGGAGATTGAAGGCGTACAATATGAGCACTTTATTGATGGCAACCGCTTGGAAATGCTGGGTGCTTCTTACTTAGAAGATAATTATACGATGAGCTTCAAAGGGGGAAATGTGGTGGATGTAAGTCCCGAAGAAGCTGCCAGAATTGTTCGCGAAGAACCAAGTGTAACGAGCATGACGCGGCGGATCAAAGAGCCAGGATATGATTTAGGAACTTTTCCTTACGATGGGGCTAGATTTCCTTGGAATAAGGATAACTATGGCCCAATTACGATTCCCAAAGCAGGCGTTCCAATTGCATTGACGATGGACAATGTCGATTTATACACGCGCTTGATTGATGTCTATGAAGACAACGATTTTGAAATTAAGAACGGTAAAATTTATATCAACGGACAAGAAGCTACTTCGTATACCCCTAAGATGAATTATTATTGGATGATGGGAGACAACCGCGACAGCTCTGCCGACTCTAGAAGCTGGGGGTATGTGCCTGAAGATCACATCGTGGGCAAGCCGTTATTTGTATGGCTCTCGCTCAAAAATGCCAACCTCAGAGACGGCATCCGTTGGAATCGTTTTTTCAAAGGGGCGATGGGACATTAATCAACAAAAACTACTTCTAATAATCAGAGAAGTGGCCAACGCCGAGTGGTAATTATATGGTGTACTTGATACAGATTGGCTTTTTTAGCATTACGTTTTGGGATGTCTTAGACATTTTGATTGTAGGGTTTTTATTGTATCAAATTTATAACTTGCTCAAAGGCAGTTTAGGATTTAATATTGTCGTAGGCTTGGTGTTGGTTTACGTGGTTTGGCGCTTGGTCTTTGTGTTAGAAATGCCTTTGCTGTCGTCCATCTTAGGTCAATTTGTGAGTATTGGGGTAATTGCCCTGCTCATACTTTTTCAGCCCGAAGTGCGGCGTTTCTTACTGCTAGTAGGGCAGGGCTCCTTGCAAACACGGTACAAATTTTTACAACGTTTTCTCAATCAAAACCCAAACAAGGGGCAGAACCTGCTGCGCGAACAGGTCATACAAGCAATCGTCCGCGCTGCCGAGCAAATGGCGACCACTCAAACGGGCGCATTGATCGTGTTTACCAACTCTCCCAACTTAGAAGGACTCTACAGTTCAGGCATCCGCATTGATGGCTTGGTGTCTACGCAATTGTTGCTTAGCATTTTTAACAAAGAAAGCCCTCTGCACGACGGTGCCGTTATCATCAAAGACAACACCGTGATCGCGGCGAGTTGTGTTTTGCCCGTCTCTGAACGGCCTGGTATCCCTCAGCGCTTAGGTCTGCGCCACCGCGCCGCCATTGGCATTAGCGAAAACACCAACCTGACAGTGTTTGTCATTTCAGAAGAAACAGGGCGCATTACGTTTGCGCAGCGCGGGAAAATTTTAGAAGGGATTACTAGTAGTAAAATGCGGAGTTTGTTGGAGAAAGTTTTGTATGTATAAGGAGGTGAAGGGGTTAGATAGAAGGGATTATACTAAGGGTTAAATTTGTGAATTTATTTAATTTTAAGTATTTTACTATCCTTAGCCACTTCTAATAGCTATTCTTATGTCAACTAAAGAATACACGCCTGCTCTACAAGCTGCTTTACAGCGATTACAAAAGCAGCTAATTGCTTACACGCAAGTCGCCTATTCAGAAAAAAACTACCCTCCATCGTTGGAAAAAGTCCAGCAAGCGCTCCACCTTTTGACACTTTTACTGGAGGTCAAAAGCATAGACGACGAAGCCTTGTATGCGTTTTGGAAAACCTACCAGAAAGAACGTACGCTTTGGGTGACGATCACGTTGCCCGCTTACAAGGCCGCTATAGTTGATCTACTGCCTGTGGTCAAATCTACGAAGCAGCATCTGCGTATTATTATTGCCGCCGCAAAGGACTACCTCAACAATTACGAAGAACATCACCCCAAAATTGTAGGCGAAACCATGCAGCGGCGCTTCCAGCAGTTTCAAGAACAAGTTACTGAAGAATTGCATGCTCCAAAAGTGGCTGGCTCTACCTTCAGAAGCTCATAGAGCAGCAGTGCGACCACTTATTACTAGAGCAAAAAGCCTTAGCGGCGTTGAAGAGCCATGTTCAAGAATATAAGATGCTGATCAAAGAATGGGATCAACGGGTACAACCCAATACCAAAGCCTTGTTGACCGATGAGCAAGATTTAGAAACAGCGCGCGCGATACTACAAGTACTTCAACGTATAGAAATATTGCTAGCCACTGCGCCTGACAGTATCCAAAAAAGTGCGCAAGAATGGAGTGATTTGATCGCTTCTAAAAAGTGGGAAGGGCGGGAGAGTAAGCTCAGAGTCTATTACAGACGCTCAAAAGAGCGCCAGAAAAATATGCTCACGGAACAACATAATCCTGATTTGTCTATAGTTGCTCCACAAGGAGTTTATAATTATCAGGATCCTAACAAGAAAGATCAATTATACCGCAAAGGGAAAGAGGACAGCCACGAAATTGCTGCTAACGACGTGCAGCAAGGGGATTTAGACGACTGCTTTATACTCGCTCCCATTGCTGCTTTAGCGCAGAGTGATCCTACTACTATCAAAAGAATGATCAGTCTTCAAAAAGACGGTTCCTATAAAGTAACTTTGCATTTAAGAATGGATGCGAATACTAAAGAACGTACTAAAACTATTATTCATGTGAAGAACGAATTCGTTCGCACTAAGGCAGGAAAAGCTGCTTATGCAGGAATGGGTGATCGAGAATTGTGGGTGCAAGTACTAGAGAAAGCTTACGCCCAAGCTATGGGAAGTTACACACAGATAGCACAAGGAGGAGACCCTAGCGAAATGTTGGAAGTTTTTACAGGAAAAGAAGCTGTTCGTGCAGCGTTAAAAATCTACAAAAAAGAGGAGCTACTTGTTATTTTTGAAATAGCTATTAAAAATAAGAAGCCAGTCGTAATTAGTTCTAAAATATCAAATGATACAACCGAATATGAAATTCTATTAGATGGTCAGAGAATAACAACTAACCACAGTTACTACTTACATAGAGTTAGTGAAAAGTTGATTTTTTTGAAAAACCCTAAAGGTATACAACACCTAGAGATTACTTGGAAGGATTTATTTGAACATTTTACGTATTATTCTGCACTATGAAAAAACTCATTATAATAGGATGTGTCTTCTTATGTAGTTGCCATTGTCAGCGTTACAATGTTAAATACATGCTGTCTGAAACTCCCGTATTTGTAGAAGGCCAAGGATATACCACTAAATTATGCGATAAGAGTAATGAGGAAATAGGAATTCGATTATCAGAAGAGAAGTATTATTATCAACTAGCAAATGATTCTACCTGTTATGATTATACGGCTACTATTTCTTATTATCGGGAAGAAAAACCTCTGTACATTAGAGTGGGGAGAGGTAGTGAATTTGAAATAGGGAAGTGCCGCTTTCGAGTAATTCAAGTTTTTGATCCATTAACTATCGAAACAGTTATCAATAAGCAAAATGGAAAAGCATTAGATATTTATAATGTATTAGCTCTACAACTACTAGAGGCTCCCAAACGCTGTGCTTGCGCCAATAAAAAACTACAGGCTTATGATGAAAAAGGCTTAGATCCCGATTGGCTACGAAAAATTTATGTCAATTATTTAAAGTAGCCTTCCGAACTGTTTCAACGCCCCAAAAAATAACGCTAATCACGCCTACAAAAAGTCATTTCTACTTACCTTAGCAGTCCGAATGCAACTAGTCATTAAGAAACCCGACAGGGCGTTATCACTATAAAAATAGACCATGTACCCCACCTTCATACAGCAAGTTCAACAACGCCTTCAACAGCCTTTGCCTGGTTTAGAAGCACAAACCTTGATGATGGCTGCGCGCTTTAAAGTGAACGATAGCAATGCTTATGTCAAACCTTCTGAAGGGGGACGAAAAGCAGGGGTGATGTTGCTGTTATTTCAGAAAGAAACGACTTGGTACACCGCCCTGATGCAGCGCCCCGAAGCGCCCTACGCCCACAGTCGCCAAATTAGTTTTCCTGGAGGTGGACTGGAAGAGGAGGATGTAGATTTAGCCGCTTGCGCGAAACGTGAAACCGAAGAGGAGTTTGGGATTCCAAGAGAACAAATTCAAGTGCTGGGCGCGCTCAGTGAATTGTACATTCCTGTGAGCCGTTACTTGGTGCAGCCGTTTGTTGGTTATTTGGAGCAGGCACCGAGTTATACCCCTGATCCCAACGAAGTGGACGAAATTATTGAAGTGCGGTTAGAGGATTTATTGAATCCCGATTTGCGTAAGTTAACGAATATCAAAACCTCTAGTGGATTGACGCTCAAAGATATTCCTTATTTTGATGTCGAAGGGAAAACGGTTTGGGGAGCGACGGCAATGATGCTTAGCGAGTTTGTCTACATGGCCAAACAACTTAAACAAGACTAAGTACCTCGTCCTAAGACCGCCGCCAAAAAAATAAGCGTTTTATAGGAGTCCAAAGGTTTTGCCAGAGACTGCGGTAAGCGCCTTGTTCTTCGGGCGCTATGCCAAATTGCAAAGGCTCCTTGGGGCGACTCAAAAGCAGCGAACCAAAAAGGCCATCCCAAAAAGCAAATAGACTTCCAAAATTTTTGTTGTGGTGGGCAGTGGCTTGGCTGTGGTGTAATTGATGCTGGGCAGGCGAGATAAACAGCCGTTCGAGCCGTTTGCCATAGGAGAGTGGGACATGAGAATGTCGTAAGTTGGCTCCTAATAGATTAAATAAGAATAAGCCTGCATGGATATTTAGGATGCTCCAAGGGGCTAGTTGTGTTCTAAACCAAAAGAAAAAACTACCACTTACCAACCCAAAAACCAGCAAACTCCGCAAGCGAAAAAGGAAATACTCTAAGGGATGTACTCGATACAAGGTCAACGGAGTCATTACCTCCGCCGCATGGTGGACTTTGTGCAATTCCCATAAAAAAGGAACCCTATGCAGGCAGTAATGCCATAAAAATCGGCTAAAATCGGCGACTAATAAGAAAACTACCGTATACAATAGATTAATCACCAAAGGCGACCATTGAAGCCCATCTTGATAGCCAACCACCCCTTCCCAAGCCCGTACAATGGTATAAGAAAAAGCTAAATGTGCCATCAAATACGGGGCGATCAGTACTACTCGAACCAAGTTGTTGACAATCAATAAGCCGTAATCTACTCGGGCAGAGGGATGCCACCAAAGATCCTTGCGCAACAGCGTTCCAAAAAAGTGTTTCCAGTCTTTGTTCTTGCTCGGGGCAACCAGCGTATAAAACAAGCCCGCTAGCAGCAGTGCGGAAAGCAAATAAGGAATAAAAACACGGCTTTTAGGGTTTAGAAAACTGTGCAGAGAATCGGACAGCGCTTGTCCAAGCGGCAACAACCAATCCCAAAAATTTTCCATAGTCACCTAGGCATTTATTGGAGGAATTATTTGATAATAACCCGTTCTTCTTCGATGAGTGGCAGGCGCTTATACGCCATCAATAACCGCGCCGTAGCCAAGACATCTTTCTTGCAATAGACCTCAATACGATCCAATTCATCGTTCTGCCAATAGGTCTTACCAACCTCACTGCCATCAATATCATCCTTGGGGGTAGGAATGTTGAAGACCCCACACAGCAATTTCAAAGACGTATAACTCTTGTAATCTCCGAATTTCCATAAGGTCATCGTATCGAGCAGATGCTCTAATTCCCACGGCTTTTTTCCTGGAATATCCAAAGGAACAGGAAGAGGTAAGCCATTGATAACTAGGCGGCGGCAAGTAAATGGCGCATCAAATTCCTTGATGTTGTGTCCACATAAGAATTTTTTGCGGGTATCGCTGTAGTGGGTGTTTAACAAGCTACTAAACTCCGTCAATAATTTTTTCTCATCGTGGCCGTAATAAGATTTTAGGCGAAACTGAAATTCGCCTTGCTCATCTTTGGTGAAAATCCCTACAGAGATACAAACGATCTTTCCAAATTCAGCATACACGCCTGCCATTTCAGGATAAGCCTCTTCGGGCGACATGCGCTCGTCCTCTGGCTTGCGCGCTTGTATTTGCTTGGCTTTGATGTCCCAAAGTTTTTGCATCACAGGGGACATATCGGCATAAGTCGCCACTCCTGAAACGGTTTCGATGTCTAATACTAAGACATTGGTTAGAGCAATATTTTCTAGCATAAGTATGATTATATAAAGTTGGTGCAAACAATACCTTGGTATACGAGAAAGTAATTAAAATGTTTGCAAAAAGATGAAAATTGTTTCTTTTGACAGCAAAAAGAGAATGTTTGTTGGCCGTCAATGCAATGCCTCACAAGATGCTACTTTGTGCGTATTAAAGCAAATATTTTAGATAAAGTGCCTAAAATTTATCCGCATAGAGACTTTTTTTAAATTTTTTCAAAAAAATAGCGCAATTAGTTTGCAAAAGTGAAATTAGTAACGTATTTTAGTATTGTTGTTTGAATGTTGGTGTAAATGAGGTGAAATAATACCAAGTTACGTACTTGAAGGAAATGGGTTTTATTAAGAAGAGGGTTGAACGCATTCTATTGTTTCTTTATCCCTAATTGAAGCTTAGAATTGCAATTTTGTGTTTATTTGTTTGGGTGCCTCCCCGCTCTGTGCTCGCAGAGGGGGAGGCTTTTTTGTGAAAAGCCATACGGCATCCCTAATTATTGTTGTATCTTAGGGTATTGTCTCATCAACCTTTGAAACTATGTCCATCAAAACGGCTCTAATTACGCCTTTCGCACAGCTCTTGTCTAAGCGGGTACAGCGCGATGCTGCCAACGCCGAGAATGACCAACAACGCCTGCTCGCGTATTTGATAAAACAAGGACGGCGAACGGCTTATGGGCAAGCACATGGCCTAGCAACCGTTCAAGATTATAGAGGTTTTCAACAGCAGATTCCTTTGGTGGGTTACGAAACGTTGCGCCCTTATATCGACCGTATCAATCAAGGCGAGCGTAATGTGCTTTGGCCAGGCCGCCCCCGTTATTATGCCAAGACTTCGGGAACAACCTCTGGCGCGAAGTATATTCCACTGACCAAGGACAGCTTACCCAATCACTTTGGGACAGCCCGAAACGCGCTTTTTCACTATATGGCTAGTACAGGACAGTATGACTTTATGGATGGTAAGTTGATGTTCTTGTCAGGAAGCCCAACACTACAAGAGTACAAAGGAACACCTACAGGGCGCTTGTCAGGTATTTCTAATCATTTGATTCCTAGTTGGCTAAAAAAGAGTCAATTGCCGAGCTATTCCACCAACTGCATTGATGCTTGGGAGAACAAATTAGATAAAATTGTAGAAGAAACCGCAAAGGCCGACTTACGGCTTATTAGCGGCATTCCACCTTGGGTACATATGTATTACGAGCGCTTATTGGAGTATACAGGAAAAAAAACAGTACTAGAAGTCTTTCCCAATTTGTCCATGTTTGTTTATGGTGGGGTCAATTTTGAGCCGTATCGCAGCAGCTTAGAAGCACTGGTTGGGAAGCGTTTGCCAAGCGTCGAAACTTATCCTGCCTCAGAGGGCTTTTTAGCATTTCAAGATCGACAGGAGGACAAGGCCTTATTACTCAATACCAACTCTGGAATCTTTTTTGAATTTGTGCCTCTGTCGGCAATACAAGAGGAAAAGCCACCGCGCTTGGCCTTGCACCAAGTAGAAACAGGCGTTGATTACGCTCTCATTCTGACAAGCAATGCAGGGCTTTGGGGCTATGAAATAGGCGATACCGTGCGTTTTGTCTCGACACGACCGTACCGAATTTTAGTGACAGGACGCGTCAAGCATTTTATTTCGGCCTTTGGCGAACACGTGATTGGGAAGGAAGTAGAAACGGCTTTGGTGCAAGCTGCTGTGCAAGCGCAGGTTTCTTTTTTAGAATTTACCGTCGCGCCGCAGGTCAACCCGCCCGCAGGCGAGGCCCCTTATCATGAGTGGTGGATTGCCTTTGAGGAAGCCCCTGATAATTTATCCCTATTTGCGGAGCAAGTTGATGAACAGTTGCAGCAACAAAACAGTTATTACAAAGATCTAAGAGTAGGCAATGTTTTGCAGCCGCTCAAAATTCGTCGGCTACAGCCTGTGGCTTTTCAAGCGTATATGAAATCCATCGGTAAATTGGGAGGGCAAAACAAAGTTCCTCGGTTGGCGAATGATCGAAAAATAGCTGATTTTTTGCAACAGTACTTGTTGCAAGATTAACACAAACACACTAGATGTTCACAGGAATTATAAAAGAATTAGGCATTGTAAAAGCCATTGAAAGAGAAGGTAGTAATGTGCACATAAAGATAGAGGCCATGATGGCCAAGGACTTAAACATTGATGAAAGCGTTGCCCACAATGGTGTCTGTTTGACCATTGTTGCGATAGAAGAAGCGGTGTATACCGTTACCGCAATAGAAGAAACGATGATGAAAACCAATTTGGGGAGCTGGAAAGTTGGTGCCGCCGTCAATTTGGAGCGGGCAATGGTGTACAATGCGCGTTTGGATGGACATATTGTTCAAGGACACGTAGATACCACAGGTGTTTGTACGGCAATTCGGGAAGTCGAAGGGAGTTGGTATTTTTCGTTTGAATATGCCCCCAACGAGAACCATCTATTGGTTGATAAAGGCTCTATTTGTGTCAATGGTACGAGTTTGACTGTGGTTGATCCCACCCAAAACAGCTTCTCTGTAGCCATTATTCCCTATACTTACGAACACACGGTGTTCAAGCACTTGAAAGAAGGTGACCGAGTAAATCTAGAGTTTGATATTCTAGGAAAATACATTGCCAAGTATGCAAAGTTGTACGCAGGCAAATTGAATTAAGGGCTCTTTACTACAAGAAAGACGCTGCCATCTTAGATGGCAGCGTCTTTTTACTTTTTATAGCGGCAGGAAGAGCTTTACGCCTCGAACTTAGTCGTACAGAACAAGAGTCCTTTATCCGTCAAAAAAGTGCGCTTGTCGTCTTGCGCCAAATAGCCTTTTTCTACCAAAACCGCAACGTTACCCAATAAGGAGTCGTCTTTGATAGGATTGGTGACGTTCTCTTCTTGAATGTCTTCTTGGTATAAATCATGGTACGCCTTTAGAACCTCTTCATCTGCTGCGGTTGTGGTATAAGGAATTCCGATGAACTTATTTTTCTTGCCATTTTGGACAAATAAAGCGACGTCTTGAAGCAAATCACGGCTAGTAATTTGATTGAGGTGGCTTTTTACTTTGACCGCATTAATGGATAGAGCACTGCCTTTAATAGCGGTGCGGATTTTACCCTTAGAGTCCAAGCTTTCGTGGCTATTGACCAGCAAATCATCGGTTTGAATACCCTTGCTCAACAAAAACGAATCAATGTAGAAGGTGGGTAACTCTTGGGTAATCATATTCAACTCTCCTTTAGAAAGTTCCTCTAAAAAGCTGGGTTGGAGTTTCTTACTGAATACGATATCCGTTGCTTTTTTTGCGCCTTCGCAGGCTTCTTTGGAGTGGACACGAGTGGTCAATTCTTCCGCCAACAATTGCTTCAAAAATCTAGGATCACTAGCTTCATGCTCGTCCAACAGCGCTTGAATTTCCTCTGGTGTTTTTAATGAGAAAATCTTGAGCATCTTAGCAATGTCTTCGTCGCTAATTTTATTAATCCAGTATTGGTAGAACTGAAACGGGCTGGTTTTATCAGCAGACAGCCAAATATTGCCCCCTTCTGATTTTCCAATTTTAGAACCATCGGCTTTGGTCAATAGGGGACAGGTCAAGCCAAAGGCTTTGCCGCCTGCTTTGCCCACAAAATGGGTGCCCGTAGTGATGTTTCCCCACTGGTCAGAACCGCCCATCTGCAAGGTACAGCCGTGTTTTTCGTAAAGGTATTGAAAATCGTAGCCTTGAATCAGCTGGTAAGAAAACTCAGTAAAGGACAAGCCTTGGTCTCTATTTTCAATGCGATTCTTGACAGAATCCTTGGCCATCATATAATTGACGGTGATGTTTTTTCCAATATCGCGCAAGAAGGTAAAGACATCCATGCCTTTGTAAAAGTCTTCATTGTTCTGAAAAATAGCCGCGTTATCGCCTTCAAAATCTAGTAAGCGTCCAAACTGTTCTTTAAAAATGGCGATGTTGGCATCAATAACGTCATAACTCAACAACTGGCGTTCGGCATCCTTGCCTGAAGGATCACCAATTTTACCTGTTGCCCCTCCCATGAGGACAATAGGACGATGCCCGTGGCGTTGCAAATGCGTTAACAACATAATAGTAACCAAATTGCCAATCGTCAAGGAGGGGGCAGTGGGATCGTATCCAATGTAGGCAGTAATGTTCCCTTCTGTTAGGGCATCTTCCAATCCATCGGAGGCATTCTTGAGTAGCCCGCGCCACTTGAGTTCTTCTAAAAAATTCATAGTTTTTTATTCTTATCTAAATCCGTTGTCTATTGTTAAGGACAAACCAAGGTGTAATTTTCTTCTGTTTTTTATAAGGTTTTTTGTCGTCTCTCATTTTGGATATAAGAAGTCGTCAAAAAAGGAAGCTTCAAAGGTAAAAAAAAAGGGCATTCTTTGGTTAGGAATGCCCTTCTTAATCTATAGACGAGGAGCTATTCTTTTATCGAATATATTCTCTCCATTTGTCTTTGTCGCTAGCGAAAGAGAGTAAACGTACTACTTTATAAGAATTATCGGCATCATAAGCAGCTTTCGCAAATTCTAATTTAGAACTAGCAGAATAGAGTAATTCTGTCAATGGCATGATTTGATCCATCTGCAAACATAAAATAACAAAAAGCCAATAAAAGCTGATTTGTTGGATGGGCTAAAACTATAAGCAGTTAAAAGACAGTGAATTGGCGTGGAATAAGCAACAATTCACAATTTTGCGAAGTATTTTTTAAAAAAAAGGAAGGTTTCCTTATTGCTGTTTATATTCGATAATAATCGGCATGATCTGTTGATCTGTCGCCACGCCTTGGGCTTTGTTGCCCACCTTGTCAAATTCTAAGAAAGTAGTCGGAATTAAATCCGTTCCCAAAACAGAATATACCCGTTGCAAGACATCCAAGTTTTCCTCAATGCTATTCATTTCATCAATGAGTTGTTCAATGCGCAATTGTTTCTTGGAAAATAAAACGACAAGGTGGTTGATGCCTTCTTCGCCCTTTAGCTCATCTACTTTCAGGCGCTCTTGCCCTTCGGGAACGGTAAAAGCAGCTTGTTCCTCGCCTTTGAAAAAGGCGCGCTCTCCCTTTTGGGGAAACTGCAAATAAATACCGCGCTCGGCATCTCCTTCCAAGACATAGACGTAGCCCTTTTTGTCGTTGACAATGGCAATGTTGTAGGGGCTGCCTTGGGCATACGGCCCACCTTGATCCACAAAAACATTTTCTCGGCGGACAGTATTCATCGTTTGCCCATTGACATAGACCGCTACTTCTCCTTGTAAGCCTTTTTCTTCGACCAAAGTACGCATTTGGCGTTTAGAATAACGGCGTTTGGGAAACAGCAAGTAGTTGCGCAGATTGACGACGGCATAACGCATACGACGGTACTGGCCTTCGGTAAAGTGGTTGATGCAGTAAGTACGCGGATTTTCCGACATAATATTGCGCGTGTCAGGCTTATAAAACCGTTTTCTGCCCGATTGGTCTTGCTTGCGCCCAATGTAACCGCAGCGCTCATCGACTGTTTCGTAGGTCAAGACGGGATCAGCAGGGGTGTCACAAATTAAATCCCCTTCCGTTTCGCAGTTGCTTCCATCTACAAATTCCTGTGTCTCAGATGCTTCTGCTCCTGCTGTAGGAAAGAGGGTGAAATAATGCCCCATTTGCCGCGCCAAAGACACCCCATCATCCAGACAACTTTGGTCTAAGATAATCCGATCAGTATTGCGTTCTAAATCGCCAGGGTAGTAGGTGTAGCCACAAAATTTGAGATGGCCATCCGAAATACTACCAACCAAATAGACATTAATAACATCGCTGACATCGTTATTGGCACACATATCCGTCTCTTGCGCCTTGTCAAAATCGTAGTACTTGGAGTCGTTGATGTAATTGAAATCACCCAACAACACAAAGCGCACATAAATAGGAATGAAGTACTTGTTGAGTTGTTCAAATGCTTGCTGTACTTCATCAATACTAATAGTGTTGTCGCCTCGTACAATATGTACTTTTACAGGAATTTCTGTTAGGCTATTTGACTTGGCCATTTCGAAAGTGGCTAAGTTTTCTCGGTGGTCTTTTAGAAAATTTTCTTGTTCGGTATTAATAACCGTTCCTGAGTATTGTTTTTTGGTAAGAATGCGGCGGTCTTGCGCCTGGCTATTGGGCAAACTCCATAGGAGGCAAGCCACTACAACCAATAATGCTTGATTCATGATTGATTTAATTATTCTAAAAATGAAAAGTTCGACAAAACAGGGTGGCAGGGAGCGATTAGCCAATTGTTGTATCCTTGGGAATAATTAAAGGGATATTGCGATAAGGCGGATAGAAAGATATGGAAGTTGTTGCATCATCGTCCACTTACAAAGCGGGTAATACCAGCTCTGATTGAAAATTATCTTCTGTTAATTCCAATACTTCCGCTTCTACATTTTTGTCCGTAATAACAAACGTAGCATCACTACCATCGGCATTGACCATCAAGGTGCCATCAATACGAAATTTAGGCACCCAATGATCTTTCCACGTAATGGACAAGTCAATGGTATGGCGCGCTCCCTCTTGGGTGGCATTTTTGACCGTTACCTTAGGTTTAGAAAAATTATCACTGTACACCATGCGAATGGCGGGATAAATCAACGCCGTGGCAAAATCCTTAGGGCTTTCTCCCACGCGCTCGTAATTTTGGTATTTAACAACGTCGGCATCGTTGTCGGCGGCACCACCTGCTGCGCGTCCACTACTAGAGCGTTCGCCGCTGGAACTAGCCGTATAATTGCGACGACTAGACGACTCTTCCTCCTCCAATACGATGTCTTCGTCTCCCAAGTCATCATCCCAACTCACGTCCGAAACCAAAGTATCTACCGTAGTAGCCGTCGAATCGCTGCTACCTGTATCGGAATACCTCGGATCGTCGCCACAACTTGCCAAGGATAAAGCGACTAATAAAATAAAGGTATAATAGATCATGTTGTGAGAATTCTAGTGGGGATGAATGAAAGGATGTTTGTAAGCAAGTAGAAAAATAGAGCGAATTAGGCAAACAACAAAATTTTAACTCAATAATGTCCAATATGGCAGCTCCCTGCCTTCCCATGTCCTGTTTTTATATTAGATATAGCTTCGCAACAAACAAAAAACAAGCCCATTTGCTGAAATGGCCTTAGTATTAGGAAAGATAATGGACGAAAGGTAGCCTTCACGGTCTTCTAAAGTGATCAGGAAGTACAACCAGTAAATCGAGGAAATGATCTAGTATCTTTGAGGACGGCTTATAAAATAAAAGCGGGTAAAAGCAGCAAACAAAACCATAAAAGTACTTACTTTGCGCTATTATAAGCTTTATACATAACTCTTAGGAAAATGTTGTAGTAGGCACAAGCCCATTGGTGGAGTATCGAAAGATATCCTCTATAACCGCTCTAGGAGTTGTTTAAATAAGCCTCCGTTTCGAAGTTGCTGGCGCTCCTTAAAGTTGTTTAATCAACTTTTTATAATGTAGAATAAAAGCTGGCCCACACCAATCAATACATCATAAGCATGACCATCCAAACCACCTTCCCGATTAAAAAAATAATCTTACTCTTTGCTTTTCTCTGCCATGTCGCTGCTGTGTGGGCACAGCCAGATAGCTTGACAGACCCAACAATTGATACAGCAGCGCTTGATAGTAACAGCGCGATGCTTGTCATTTCGGAGCCTGTTGAAGCCCCGATTCCCGCCCTTGGGTTAGCGGAATTTGAATTGATTTTTGAGAACGATCAATTGCTTATAAAAGCAATTCGCGCCCACAAGTCGGTAGAATTGCCCGCCAAGTTTGTCAGTACTTTTGAAATTGGGGGAGAATCCAGAGAATTAACGTTTCAAGAAGGGCAAACGATGGTGCCTTATGCGGCCGATTATACGGGGGAATTGTTGTCTGTGCGATCTCAGTACAAGAATTGTAAAGTAAAAGCCTGCCCCGAGTGCGACCCCATTACCCATCCCAACCAAGCGGAGGTTATTTGTTTAGCCGAAGAGAACAGCCAGTTGGTACACGTCAAAAAACGCCAAAATGGAAGTTTGCGTGTGCAGCCGATTGCTTTGTGGTGGTCGATTATTCCGCCATTGGTAGCCATTTTGTTAGCACTGTTATTTCGCCAAGTTTTACTGGCCTTATTTATGGGAATTTTGGCAGGTTCTTGGGTAGTGGCAGGAATGCCGTTTACCCCTTATGGCTTAGTCAAAAGCTTTTTTAGTGTCATTGATCATTATATTTTGGGCGCGCTCAACAGCAGCAGTCACCTATCTGTCTTGGTTTTTTCTGTTATGATTGGGGGTGTCGTGGCGATTATTTCGCGCAATGGGGGCATGGCTGGTGTGGTGGAAAAACTTGCGCCACTAGCCAAAGGCCCTAAAAGTACCCAGTTTGTTGTTTGGCTGTTGGGGATTGCGATTTTCTTTGACGATTATGCCAACAGTCTAATTGTCGGCAATACGATGCGCCCTTTGACGGATAAATACAAGATTTCTAGAGAAAAACTCGCTTATATTGTTGATAGTACTGCCGCGCCAATTTCTGCGGTTGCTTTTATTACGACTTGGATTGGCGCAGAGCTGAATTATATTAGTGATGCGTTGCCTTCCTTAGCAGGCTTAGAGAATCCACCCTCGGCTTATGCTATGTTTTTGAGTTCCTTACCCTATTCTTTTTACTCCTTTCTCACTTTGTTGTTCATTCTAATTATTGTCTATACAGGCAAGGATTATGGAGCGATGTTCAAAGCGGAAAATCGTGCTCGGACAACAGGCCGCGTTTTTGATACGGAAGGCGAGGCGTTGAGTGACGAAGATATGGAAGAGCTAGAACCTGTCAAAGGTGCTCCACACCGTTGGATCAATGGGTTTTTGCCCATTTTGGCAGTAGTTTTAGGGACTTTATTGGGGTTAATTGATACGGGAATGCAAGCCTGTTACGATGAGTTGATCGCGCTAGAAGTAGCCCTGCCCAATAGCAATTGGGGGACAGTATGGAGCAATATGGCTGCCTTAGATGACGGCAATTCCATCGGCTTTGTTCGTAAAATGGGTATTTTAATTGGTAAGTCGGATTCGTATGCCGCGCTGTTGTGGGCATCTATGTCCGCGATTATGTTGGCGCTTATTCTAACAGTAAGCCAAGGCATTATGAAATTATCCGATGCCGTAGAAACTATCGTCGCAGGATTCAAAACCATGATGCCCGCCTTGTTGATTTTGATTTTGGCTTGGGCATTGGCCACCACCACCGAAGAATTATCGACCGCAGAATTTTTGACGGCGGCTTTGGGCGATGCGTTGAGCCCTTATATGGTACCTGTGGTGGTGTTTATTTTGGCGGCATTGATTGCCTTCTCGACAGGATCTAGCTGGAGTACCATGGCGATTTTGTATCCGATTGCTATTCCCTTATCTTGGAGTATTAGTCAAAATGCAGGATTGCCTTTGGAGACAGCGATGGAATTGTTGTACAATGTCATTGCGGTGGTTTTAGCGGCTTCGGTATTGGGCGACCACTGTTCCCCAATCTCCGATACCACTATTTTAAGTTCGCTTTCTTCGAGTTGTAACCACATCGACCACGTCAAAACGCAGTTGCCTTATGCCTTAACGGTAGGTATGGTGAGTTTAGCTTTAGCGTATGCTTCGACGGCTTTTCATCTACCTTTCTTGGTAAGTATGGGGCTAGGGTTAGGCGTTTTATTTGGGGTGGTATTGATCTTCGGAAAGACGGTTCCAACCGCAGGCAGTGAGGTCAGTCAGGAGGCAGAATAAGTGGCGGGTAAATCATTTTGGACGATTGCTTAGTAGCCATAGAGAATTATTATTACAGAGAAATAGAGAGTGGACGATTAAAGAATAAAACGTGTTATGAAAAAGACAAAAGAGGCACAATTGCCTCCCTTCAGTTGTACCCATACGCCCAATTTTCCCGAACTCTTGTCGAGCTTGGGTTGTACCTTGATGGTCAGCACCTATCAAGCGGGCAAGCTTATTTTTGTAAGTGCCACCAACAACCAGCAGCTCATTCAACTGCCGCGTACCTTTAAGCGCGCGATGGGAGTCGCCATCAAAGGGGATCGCATGGCCGTAGCAACGGCCAACGAGATCATTACCTTTGTGAATTCTCCTCAATTAGCGGCGACATATCCGAGTAAGCCCAATACCTATGACGCGTTGTATGTACCGCGTGCTACTTATTATACAGGACACTTGGATATGCACGATTTGCATTATGGCAATGATGCCCTTTGGGGGTCAATACTTCGTTCTCTTGTTTGTGTCAACTCGATACCGATTATAGTTTTCGACCTACTTGGAAACCGCATTTTATCAGCCAGTTAGCGTCTGAAGACCGCTGCCACCTCAATGGCTTAGCCATGCATGAAGGCGAGCCATTGTATGTTTCTGCTTTAGGGACAGGCGATACGCATCAAAGTTGGCGGGATAATATTACCGCAGGGGGAATTATTATGCACATTCCCAGCAACGAAATTGTAGCGGAAGGTTTAGCGATGCCCCACGCTCCGCGTATGTACGATGGTAAGTTGTATGTCTTAATGTCGGCCAAAGAACAATTAATCTGTGTAGATCCTCAAACAGGAAAATATGACGTAGTAGCCAAGGTGCCTGAATTTGTACGGGGAATGGCTAAATACGGTGATTTTCTCTTTATTGGTACTTCTAAATTGCGGAAGAAGTCTTCGACTTTTGAGCATTTGGACATTGCCGAAAAGGCGGATGCCGCAGGCGTAACGGTCGTGCAATTATCGACAGGGAATGTCGTGGCACAATTACAGTGGTTAGCAAGCGTCGATGAAATTTACGATGTGCAAGTCTTGCCAAATGCCAGTCGACCGAACATTATCAATACCTACGGCGAGAACCACAATTACGCCTTAATGTTGCCTGATGCGACCTATTGGGCACGGCCTTCCGATAGCAAATTGTAAGCCTTTATAGTTATAATAAAACCCCTCCAATTCTAAAACCTCCTAACAGATGGGACTCTTTGATTTTTTTAAAAAAGGAAAAAATAAAAAAAATACAACCAACAAGCAATCGAACAAGGTAGGTAACGACTATTTTGTAGAGGTAGTGGATACCTATCGAACCTATACCACGCTCTATCTTCAGATGCAATTGCAGGGAAATTATTCTCCCATTGCTGCCTACGAATTGCCAGACGGAACCCTCCAAGGCTTTCTTTATAGCCAAGGCAACGATACTTCGTACGATCTATCGGCTACAGAAGTTATAGAGCGCATGACGAAGCGGTTTGAGCAGCAACTGCGCGAACAGACAATTCGCTCGTATGTGCTTCTTTATCATTCTCAGTTGGAACACTCCAACGACCACCGCCCAGCGACTACCGACAAAGAGTTGCGCGGCCTTTCTATTGTCTACCATTTCTATGGGAAAGAAAAAGGCGCGCAGGGAATGCCCTATGAATTTAAGGGCGAGCAGGTAGAATTTGGCAATTTTAGTGCTTTGTCAGCGACTGAAAATGACCGTGTTTTTAATGCGCCTTTAGAGGAGGGGAAAGATTATTTTCAAGACCGCGAAGAAATTGTAACGCCGCGCCATGAAAATGAAGTCGGTCTTGTTATCAGAAAATCTAATCTCCTCACCTTGCACGATACCTGGGGCGGAATATTTGGGTTTGAGTCGCACAACAGTCCCCAAGGTGGAGAAAATATACAAGAGTATTTCTCTTTAGCCGTCAATCGAGGCCCTACAACTCAGAAAGGGAAGGTAACGCTTTTTGATTTAGATTATAAAGATGTTACATTTCGGGTTTTAGCGCATAAAAAAGAGCTGTTGAGTATGTTGCCTATTGTCAAAACAGACTATGTTGTTCCCATAAAGACGCGTGGTATTCAGGAATGGGAGAACGTAGAGAGTCTAGAAGCCATTGTAGAGGCCAGCGGCCGCGATACGTTTGGCGTTTGGTTCTTTGCAACCGATTATGCCGAAAACAGAGCGACTTACCGCAGTCAAAGAGAGCTGTCTGTCCACCTCAGCGGCATTGCTTTTGTTGTCCATCCTTATATAGAGGAGGAGTGGGAAAACGAAGAGAGGCCCAAATACAGCGAAGATTTTACCGCCTATATGCCCAACAATGACCTCCCCAACTACGCCTGTTTTGATTTTATTGGCGAATTAGAAGATTTTAGAGCGACCACCCTCTTAGAAGACGACAGCTTAAAGGGGTATATTTTAACGGTTCGTCTCATTACCGAGTCTAGTAGAAAAGACTTTTTCACGATTGATATGTACGCTACGCCTGAAAATATGCGGGTGTCCGAACTGCAAAAGGGTATGAAATTGACAGGGATGTTTCAGTTGCAAGGCTGTATTGCCCGCCGATAATTGGCGTGGTTGTGGCGAACCTGCCGAGCTTATAATTTCGCTCAATTTAAGTGCGCCGAAACTATTGATATAGTTTTTTCTAAAAAGAATACGAATTTAAGCGGTGAAGGCTACGAACAAGGAGGTAATGACTTTTATAGCCCTTAAAAGGGCTGAGTGATGAGGGGATTTTTCAGAGAGTAGAAGCTGTTTTGATAGCAGGTACGGCAGTAAACAAATCGTTGAAAGTATACAATTTGAATTGTCATTTTTTATAATTTAACACCATTTGTTTATTTATTTAAATATTTAGTATTGTTTATAGAAAATTCTAACGTTGTATGAAATAATAATCTTTTAGGAAAGAAAGATTTTTACTAAAAATAGCAACAAAAAGTAAACCTATAGGTTGATAAAATGAAAATAGTCACTATTTTTGAAGAACAGTTATTCTCTTTCGTGTACAAGGATAGAGATGGATGCTATTTAGATAATGAGTATGATAGATTGATAAGCTTATGGACAGATTTGGAATATCTAAGAGATTATGCTATTGAGAATAATATAGCCAACGTAGATGAATTCGTCGATGATAGATTAGAAGACGCTGAGGATATTCAAGAGCTAATAGAGGAAATAGGGGAGGGTAAGGCACCTTTAGAGGCTTATTTTACAGCGTTACACAATAGTGAAATAGGAGTACGAATACTCTCTTTACAGAAGGGTAAAAGTTCTAGACGTGATGGATTGAGAATATATGCCATAAAAGTGGACAAAATTACTTTGTAATTACGGGTGGGGCTATAAAAATGAGTCAACGTATGCAAGACCACCCTGATACCAACAAAGAATTATCAAAATTAGCAGTAGCTCGATCTTATTTACAAGACAATGGAGTATTTGACAAGGATTCTTTGATGAGTTTAAAGAAGAACAATAATGGAGACAAGAAAAGATAAATTCAGAGCATTAGTTTCTGATGAAAAGACAAACACAGCAGAAAAAAATAGAACGCGCATCAAGAATAGAGAAAGGCTACGAGAATCCCGTCAAATAGCTCTAAAGGTGCTCAATAAATTAGATGATTGGGGATGGTCTCAAAAGAAATTAGCAGAAGAAATGGGTGTTACTCCTCAAGAAATTACTAAAATTGTAAAAGGGAGAGAAAATCTTACTTTAGAGACACAAGTAAAGTTGCAAGCAGTGTTAGACATTCCAATTTTAGCGACTTACTACGAAAAGAAAATTGATGATAATTTGAGGTTAAAGGTAAAGAATAAAACATACAGAGAAATACTACTTTGTCAATCAAGGTATATTTATAGAAAGGAAGGCTATTAAGGGTAACCCAACGACAAAACAGTATGTATCCTCTACTAAATTATAAAAACTATCCTACAGCATAATGGAAAACAATACTATTGGTTACAAGGTCGCGGCTTTAGAAGTAGAACAATTTGCTACCTTTGAGGAAAACCTACCTGCGGACGATGTTCCTGTTAATGTTCTCACAGAGTTAGGTATTGAGATTACAGAAGACCAACAAGTTGTAATGTCCACGGCATTTACTTTTGTAGAGAGCAAAAGCATTTTTATAAAAATAAAAGTCAAGTCCTATTTTGCTATTGATCCAGATTCTTGGGAGGCGTTGTACCGATTTTCAGAGGTGGTTCTACCAGAAGATTTTGGGCGGCATATCTTGGAACTTTCCATCGCCACCACACGAGGTATTCTGCATACTAAAACAGCAGGAACACTCTTTAGCCATTTCCTGTTGCCGACAATAGAGGTATCAGACTTAATAGAAGGGGATATTACGCTTGGCTAAGTTTTGAACTTCCTCTCAAAATAAACTTATTATTATTTAGAGCATTCCCTCATCCTCTACTTCAAATCCACTACCAAAGCTCCCGATTCTACCACATCCACATAAGCAATGCCCAAACTGTCGCAAGCGGCCGCCCAACGCTGCCGATTCCAGCGCGAGTTAGAGCCGTCAAAAACCAAGGTTTTGTACTGGTACAGACGCGTCGATACGCTCTAGGTCGTAGAGCCGCGGATTGCCACAGACGAGTACATAGTCTACGGGTAAGGGCGCACTGCTGCGTTGGTTGATGTCAGCAGGGCGATAGAGCGCCAAGGCAGTCGATAAAAAGCGGCCTTTGCCATTGCGGTAAGACCCAAAAGGCGCTTGCCATTCGGTCTCTAAGGCCAAGTGCTGTTGGTGTTGAATGCCTTTAGAATAGAGGTAATTTTGTTGTAGGTAAGGAAGCTGTGGTGTTTCCAGAAGGCTAGAATCCGTCCAAGTAATGCTTTCTTGGCCGTTCAAAACCGTCCAAGCACTGCTTTTTCTGCTGTTGTAAATGCACAACTGTGCTTGCTGCCGCTGCTGCTGTTGTTGCCAAACTTCAACGCTCATCAGTAGCACCACTCCCGATAAAGCGGCAATGCCCCAAGGCAAGCGCCGTTGTAGCAGGCAAATAATGACCGCAAAGAGAATGAAATAGGCGAGGTACAACTGCCAAGATTCCAGCCAAAAGCCCTCCCAAACGGCACCAGGCAATTGTTGAATGCCAAAAATAGCGCTGTTCATCGTGAATAAAGACCATTGGAAAGCAGTTGCTAACCACGCGCCCACTACAGGAACATTAGTCAAGAGCAGGACACCCAATCCCAAGCCCAGTAGAATTCCCGCAGCAGCGGTTACCACAACGCCTGACAACCAAAAGAACAATGGAAATTGATGAAAATAGTACAAGCTCAACGGGGCGGTAGCCAATTGAGCTGCTAAGGAAACCGATACGCCCTGCCAGAGCCAATCCCCCAAACGTGGTTGAATCGTCCAACGTTGGTAAATCTTAGGTTGTAAATACACAATGCCCAACAGGGCTAAATATGATAATTGAAAACCTACCTGATACAGCAAGTTGGTATCTATACAGAGCAATAAAAAAGCAGAAGCGGCCAAGGAATTATACACATTGATTTGCCGCCCCAACACTTGTCCCACTAGTACAAAGGACAACATGGTACTCGCCCGCAAAACGGAGGCAGAAGCCCCTGTTAGAAAACTAAAAAGCCACAGCATCACCAACAACAACAAGGCCTGCAAGCGTTTGCCGTTGGGGCCAAACTGCTTCAAGAAGCCTAATAAAAAGCCCAAAATAAGCATCAGAATGCCCACGTGTAAGCCCGAAACGGCCAATACGTGCATGGCACCCGTGTCAGCATACGCATTGCGTAGCGTGCTGTCCAAGCTTTCTTTGGCTCCCAAAAGTAGCGCCGCTGCGACGGCATATTCATTGGGCGTACGGATCGTTGTTTTGAGAATGCCCAACAGTTGTTCGCGCCACTGAAAAAGCGTCTGTCGCCAAGCTTGCCCTGCCCAGCCGATTACCCACCAATTTTTTCGCGGCAAATAAGTCTGTTGGTAAATTCCTTGATGGGCATAATAGTTTTGTGCATCAAAGGCAGAAGGGTTTTGTGGGGGCGGAATCGCCTCTAGCTGTGTTTGAAAGAGGACACTGGTCGCCGTATTGGAGGTGAATACTAGCCGTATCGAGCTGTAAATAAGTTAGTACATGGCCTGTACAGGGTTGCCAGTTACCGTTGGTGAGGATGGATTGTAGTTTTAAAATAGTCTGCATACTTTTGGCCTTCTGCTGTGGTGGAGTGCTGAGGATGGCGATGTAAGTCGCCACGGAATCAGCTTGATGCAACGCATGGGTAGGCGCACGGCGCGCATCTTGGTAGTAACTCAAACCATATCCCAACAGACCAAGCGCCACCAAGAGAACCAACCCCCAAATACGAACATCGCGCATACTAGGGGCTTTTTTGAAGAACCCAATTATTAATAAAGAAAATACTCCCATCAATACCCCCATTACCAGTAGGGGCGGACTATCCATAGGGAAGCTGTTATAAAAAATAATACCTACTACTAACGGAAGAAGTAAGCGAACAAAAGGGATGGGATGCCAAGACATGATCGGAGAAAATAAAAGAAGCTAAAAGGAGAGCGTAGACGTTATTGTAAATCGTTTTAGCTCGCTTTGAAGGGCGAGGAAAAAGGAATTGTTTAGAGCCTTATACAAACTCAGTCAAAATAAGTAGGAGGGCTGAATTAGTTTAAAGATAATTTCGATGTCCTACTTAAAGCGTGTATAAATATAAGCGTAAATGTAGAATAGACCTATTGATTGGAATTATTTTGTAAGCGGTAAGCGGCTCGGATTTTGTTACTCGTTGATAATAAGAGTAGTATAACAAGAAATAAAATTTGAGGAGGGCGTAGAAGGCTTTGATGACTTTCTGTAGAATCCTTTTACCTTTACTTTTATAAGCGCAGGTCGCTTTTACAACTAAGCCTCTGTTAGAACTGTTACCCCCAATAGCTTTTCTATAGTGCCCCTGTACTTCTATCAACAAAAAATAACCATTAATGAGAACTATCTGGATCAGCATAGGGCTGTTTTTCAGCGTACTGCCTTTTGTACAAAGCCAATACCACGAAGTGGGGCTCGCCTTGGGTGTGAGCAATTATTTGGGTGATTTGGTGCCCCCAAAAACCTACTTACTAGGCACCAATGTATCGGCGGCTTTGCATTACCAATTCAACGTACATCCCCATATTGCTCTGCGGGGGGGCTTGACGTTGGGTAAGTTGTCGGGAGACGATCAAAATTCGGACTTTGATTCGGGACGGCGGCAGCGCAATTTGCGCTTTGAAAGCCCTTTGTTTGAAATGGCGCTGATGGGTCAAATTTACATTTTGCCGTTTCATCCCAACCCTGAACGCCATCCTGTGAGTCCCTATGTATTTGCAGGGGTGGCCTTATTTCATTTCAATCCTAGTACGATTTACAAAGGCGAGCGTGTCTTTTTGCAGCCGTTGGGGACAGAAGGGCAGGGCATGGAGGGGTTGGAGGACAACTACGCCTTGTGGGGCTGGTCGTTGCCTTTTGGGGGCGGCATCAAGTTCAACATCAACCGCCGTTTTAATATTTCTGTAGAATTGGGCGCGCGCAAAACTTTTACGGATTATTTGGATGATGTAAGTGGAGAGTACATTCCCTTAGACGAATTGCGACGAGGCAACGGAATTTTAGCAGCTGAGTTATCCAACCGCACCTATAACGATGATGGGGAACAAGTAGATCGCGTAGGCGTACCGAGAGGCCGTCCCGCAAAAGATTGGTATATTGTGAGTCAGATAGCCGTTTCCTACACCTTGCAGGGACATCACTATTTTAAACCGAAACGCAAACGTACCAATGCAAAACCAAAGAAGAAAAATACAGGCCGCTGGATGTAATTACAGGTATTACTGGGGACTGTGGTTGTTGTTAATTACATCATCTCTCGTCGCTCAAACTACGCCACCCACTAGCAATCAATTAAAGCTCGTCTCTTGGAATATACAACTGTTGCCGCGCAGCTTTAGCCTATTTTCTAACGCCTTACGCAAAAAACAGCGGCTGAGAACACCTTGGATTATAGAACACTGCTTACAAGCAGAGTACGATGTCCTTGTTTTTCAGGAAGTCTTTGATCGCCCTTTGTCCAAAAAAATACAACGGGAATTAAGCGCTGCGTACCCTTATCAAGTGAAACCTTTGCGTAAAGCAGGGCGCTTGACCAGTAGCGGAATTTTAATTGTTAGTAAATGGCCGATAGAACGAATAGGAGCCACGGTGTACCCCAAAGGCGTACACGAAGATGGTTTTGCCGCTAAAGGATGCACGGTCGTCCAATTAAATAAGGAAGGAAAAAGCCTATATATCGCAGGGACGCACCTGCAAGCGGGTAATTCAGACGCTGCCAAGGCGC
Organism: uncultured Saprospiraceae bacterium; assembly: GCA_963837355.1. GTDB lineage: Bacteria > Bacteroidota > Bacteroidia > Chitinophagales > Saprospiraceae > Aureispira. Next base: position 1,793,020 of record CAWIMY010000007.1, read on the forward strand.
AGCGCTCTATTCAATACCGCGCCATCAAAACACTCTTGGACGAAACCACCAATGATAGTCTGCCCCTTATCGTAACGGGTGATATGAATACGCGGCGGCAAGCTCCTGAAGCCTATCAAGAGATGCTCCGTGTTCTAGCTGTCGAAGACCAACCGTTGGACGAAGAACGCCCTTATACTATTGATATTCAGAATACTTGGAATCCCAATGGACACAACCAACAATTGGACTACGTTTTGCTCCGTTCCCAAAAAAGTGCGTTGACCATTGTAGAACAAAAAATACTACGGGTACAAAAAAAATGGAAGGAGCAAACCCTTGACTTAGCCGATCATTACGGTATCGTCGCCATTTTACAATGGGGGTTAGCTCCTTCCGAAAAAGAGTAAAAAAGCAAGCCGCTTAGATTTTGCCGCCGCTAGTAATTTCGTGCAAGTCAATTGTTTCTTCGGATAGTTGCTTACAGTAAACATCCGTCAACAAAATACCTTTGTCCTCAGCACCGCCCAAGATAGAAACGGCATGAAAACCAATTTTAGTGCGGTCGCTAGGGGCAGTAAATTCGACTTCTTTGTAAGAAAAGCTCGCTTTTGCATTTTGATTGTCTAACGTTTTGGTAAAGACCACTTGGCCACCCGCCATAACAATCAACTGTTTTTTGCCTGCATCGGGGCGATGGGCATAAGCAAACATCAATTTATAGCGCTTGCCAGGTTCGGTGATGACAAATTGTTGTACGGCCGATTGTTGGTCGAGTTCAACAAAATTTGTCCCTATAAAATTATCCGCTAAGCCATAATCTTTGTACGAAGTAGCGTGTTCTATGTGCGCCTTAATCGGATTATCCTTATTGACTAATAATACTTCCCAGTACGATGTACCTTCTGTGAATTGGCCATTTTTGACGAGGTTATCTTGAGCACTCATGGCCCAAGTTTGGAATAAAATAAAGCTGAATAAGAATAATTGTTTCATAATGATAGTACAAAATACAAGTAAATAAAAAAGGGCAGCGATTAGGCCAATTATTTACCAATGTTGGAGAAAATACAAACTTACTCAAACTTATAAGTAAGTTCTAAGTTGAAAAAGAACAGAAATAGAGGAAAAGGCATCCTCCCATCAACGGAATCGCAACTGGCTAAGAGGATATTTTCAAGAATAGAAACAAAGACTTCTATTAACTTGTTGTAACAAAGCTAGAATAACCAACTAGGTGTTATTAATGAACGAAGATCCTTGTTGGCTTTCTCCTTAGCATAAAATAGGCCAAAAATACAAATGACTCCCAAAGAATAACTATTTAGCCTTCCTGTTATACACAGATTATAATAACAAAAATTTATCCAATTCACTTTAAAAATATCCATCACATGAATAAGACTATTGCTACTATATTACTCGTTGTTGGTATTGCTGTTGGCCTCTTTGGATTCAACAAATATAACAATAGTGTTGACAGTGTTAATATCATCGGCCTAGAAATTTCTGCACAAGATGAAAGCAGCACCAATGAAGCTTATCTGCTCATGGGAGTAGGGGTTCTTTTAGCAATTGGCGGGCTTGTTGGCTTGGTTAAGAGCTAAAAAGTAGAGTTCCTTTCTTAGCTGTATCTCAAGCCAAGATACTTTTTGTTGTAATTTTATAAAAGCGCTAAAAAAAATCCACGAGATTTTGTAAATTCGTACCTAATCGTTTGGTCATCTGCTATCTCCCCTCAAGACCGACGAAAATAGCATCACCGCTCACCCAATAGTTGTTGATGTATTACTCGTTTTTATAATCATGTCCCGTATGAGATTTTTTTTAGCCTTTCTTTTTTCTAGCAGTTGCTTTTGTGCAATGGCTCAACAAGACCATGCGTCTACCCAACGGGCAGGAGCCCGCAGCAGTCTGGCACCTTTTTATCATGGAGTGGCCTCAGGCGATCCTTTGAGTGATGCCGTAATTATCTGGACGCGCCTTACTACGACCGATACCACCGCGCTGGTTCATTGGCGCATCGCGACGGATACGGCTATGGTCAACTTGGTAGATTCAGGGCACGTAACGACTAGCAATGCGATCGACTATACCGTCAAAGTAGATGTTACCAACTTACAAGCCAATCAATTTTATTACTACGAATTTGAGCACAGCGGCCAGTTGTCTGTTATTGGGCGAACCAAAACAGCTCCTGTGGGCGATGTTGACAGCTTGCGTTTTGCGGTAGTTTCCTGTGCCTCTTATGCCCACGGATATTTCAATGTGTACGATAGAATTCGAGAGCGCAATGATATTTCGGCTGTGTTGCACTTAGGTGATTATTATTACGAATACGGCAACAATAACACCAACGGTGGTCGTCCTTACCAACCTGCTACCGAAATTACTCGATTGAGCGATTACCGAATGCGCTTGTCGCACTACCGCCTTGATGCTTCGTTGATGCGTGTACACCAACAATATCCATTTATTTGTGTGTGGGACGACCATGAAACTGCCAACAATTCTTGGACAGGTGGTGCTGATAACCACAATGCAGGAGAAGGCAACTGGTTTAACCGAAAAGCAGAAGCAATTAAAGCGTATTACGAATGGATGCCTGTACGAATGCCTGACCCAGCTGTAGATTCTCAACGGATTTACCGCCAGTTTCGCTATGGTGACTTAATGGACTTACACATCTTGGATACGCGCCTAGCAGGCCGCCAAGAGCAAGGGTGGAACAACGCCAATGATCCTAGCCGTACTATTTTGGGTCGCCCGCAGTTTGATTGGTTGTGCAACAACCTCGATACCTCCACAGCTCAATGGCAAGTAATTGGACAACAAGTAATGATGGCTCCTTTTAGGGTAAATCCTTTGCCTTTTGGGCAACAATATGGCAACAGTGATCAGTGGGATGGGTACGAAACGGAACGCCGCAATTTGTACGATTCTATTTTTGCTAATAATGTAGAAAACGTCGTAATCTTGACAGGGGACATCCATACCTCTTGGGCAAATGATTTGCCAACGCCTACCTATAATCCTAGCACAGGGTCAGGTTCGGCAGGAGTAGAATTTGTAGTCACTAGTGTCACTTCCCCAGGCTTGCCCGCTGCACAAACCGTAGGGGTGGCCTTATTGCGCCAGCTCAACGACCATATGAAATACATTGAGTTGTCTTCCAAAGGCTATTATATTTTGGATGTAAACAAGATTCGTGCGCAAGCCGATTGGTATTTTGTAGATCGTGTAGATCAAGTCAGTACGGTAGAAAACTACGCTACGTCTTGGAAGACAGACGATCTGAGCCGCCACTTGACCACCGCCCCAAGTGCTGCTCTACCCAATACCACCCAAATCGGTGTTCCTGCCCCTTTCTATCCACGGAACATTATCACCAGCAACAACGACTTACAACAACTAGATGCCGTTTTGTTGAGCGTTTACCCCAATCCTTTCAAGGAGCAATTGACCGTCCAATACACCTTGACGGAAGAAGGGCCTGTCCAATTGCATTTATTGGATGCGTTGGGCAGAACATTGGCCAGCCAAAGTTTAGGCACTGTACCCGCAGGCTTACAACGTGCCACGCTAACTTGGCGCAACTTGGTGCCAGGTACGTACATTCTACTAGTTGACCTAAACGGCAAAAAGCAACAGCGCATACTGGTTAAGCGCTAGCGAGTACTTAATAAGAAGCAACCTACAACATCGGCTATCCGCTCTATAAAATACAAGAGCCGATAGCCGATTTTTTTATAAGAGACAATTTATAAAGAAAAGCACTTAAGCGCCAAAAGTCTGTACCCAATAGCCATTGATAAAAGCAATGCCAATATAGCGATAATCAGAATTGAGAATATTGACGCGGTGGCCTTTGCTCCTCATCCAACCCGCCATAACTGACTGGGAAGAGGTGTGCCCCATTGCAATGTTTTCTGCCCAACCGAACCAGCGCGTCTCCGAGAAATGGTTCAAGCGCTCTGTAAAAGAGCAAATTCGCTTTTTTCGGCCATTGACACGATCGTAAGAATCGTGTTCAAAATAATCATCGGTCGCCATATCTTGCGCATGGTAGCGCGCTACGCGGCTCAACTCAGGGTGAAGCACCAAGGGTTTCATGCCACGGCGTTTACGCACTTGATTGACCATCGTCAAGACCTCTTGTTCCCATTGCTCATTAGAAGAAGGAATCGGGGTAGTATTGGCGGGCAAATTTTGGTGTAATTGTGCAAAAACAGCCGTTTGTATTCCTATTCCAACCAAAACTAACAAAATAAATTTTAGATACCACATACTTATTAGCACACTTTTAAAACCCTACAAAGGGTTAACGGGTTATGAAAGAGAATTAAGCGAGAATAAAAACAAAGGGCAACTTGGTACGATTGTTCCTATAGATAAAGTACTATTTTGCTAACTTTATGCCAAGTTTTCATTCTACCACCCTACAAGGAACCACTATTTTCAACTATACTATTTCTATGAGATATACACTTACTTTTTTTCTTTGCTGCTGTAGTAGCCTGCTGTTGTGGGCACAGAGCGACGTTACCGTTATTGGTTATGTTTATGAAAGTAATAATCGAGGCTATCTCAATGGGGTAGAAGTAAGTTTGCAAGCGGCTGGGCAAGAAGCTACTTACAAGGCGGTAACGGATTTACGGGGTAAGTTTGAGTTGCGATTGCCGATTACGGATAATCCTTATTTAGTAACGGCTAAGAAAACGGCGTTTAAGCCTTCCAGTGTGCAGCTTTCTACCAAAGGCAAGCGCCGCGACGAAGGCGTTTTTACCAAAATAGAGATGACGCGGCTCCCTGGATATCGCTTAGAAATGGCCATCACGGAGTTGGTCAATGAACGCGATTCGACTACTCCCGCTTATGGCGTGGAAGACGTGAAAATTGAGGTGTACAACAATACACTTCAGAAGGAAATTCACAATGCGGTAAATACGTCTAAGCACGCGCTGGAATTCTACTTAGAACAAGGAACCGAATACATTTTTCTGTTGCGAAAGAAAGGCTATTATACCAAACGGATGCGCGCCAATGTCAACGTCAATGGTTGCTTGCTGTGCATGGAAGGGTTTGGGACGGTACAGCCAGGCGTTACCTCCAATCTTACCAAGGAAAACACAATGGGAACGCTACAAGCCAATGTTAAAATGCGGCAGTTAGTGTTGAATGAGCGCACCGAACTAGAGAATATTTATTACGATTTAGGTCTGGCAACCTTGCGCCCCGAAGCTTATGGAGAGCTCAATGAGCTTATCAAATTACTCTACGACAACCCGCAGGTAGTCGTAGAAATTAGTTCTCATACCGATAGCCGAGGAAACAATCAAGCCAACTTAGAATTATCACAACGCCGCGCCAATTCGGTTATTCAATACATTAAGCAACGTGTCAAACTAAAACCCAATCAAATTGTTGCCAAGGGCTATGGCGAAACGCGCCCTGTAAATGTCTGTGTAGATGGGGTAGAGTGTAGCGAAGAATCGCACCAAGCCAATCGCCGTACGGAGTTGTTGGTAGTGGACATTAAGGCAGAAGATCCCGCTCAGGTACGCTCTCTATCGTCGATGATGCAAGAGCAAAATTTTGACCTTATTTTAGCCGCCAATACCAGCGCGTATTCGTCAGGAGATGAAAAATCCAATGAGCGCCCCCATCGCGCCACGCCTTCTAAGCCTCAGAATATTGACCGCACTTACTCGGGGTATAAAATACAGTTGCTAGAACAGAAAGGCCGCTTATCCACGGATCAATTCGTTTTTTACGAGTTTGATAAAGTTACCATAGACCTCTTGGCCGCTGACCGTTACGCTTTTTTGGTAGGAAATTATGAGACAGAGGCAGCCGCTCAAGCGGCGGTGCAAAATTTTGCAAAAAGTTACCCCAACGCCACCATTGTACGTTACGAAGAAGGCTTACGCCATTGATAGTGTCTACGAAAATACGCCCACAGGGATAAAAATACGGCTCCACCATTCCAGAGGAACTGCTGTGTTTAACCTCTCGGAGACGGCTTTTAATGGAATTTATCAGTTAGGAGACAAGACCCAAGCAAACTATTTTATACCCATAGCCAATGCTCCCCATTTTGATCTGCTTGTCAACCATTGTCCCAGTCAAAAAGTAATCGAGTACGCGCCTTTTTACAGCTCCTACAAGTAAGAAGAATCAAATACTAGGGGCAAAATATCCTTGATGCTCTCGATGCAATAAATAACACCAGAATCGCCTTGTAACACTAAGCGAATTGGGTGTTTATGCCGCATCTCACTTTCAAATAACACCTGCCGACAAGAGCCACAGGGGGGCACAGGGCGGTCAATGGTACCATTGGCACTTTTTATAGTAATGGCGACCGCTACGACGGGAGTGTCGGGATATTGTGCGGCTGCCGAAAAGAGCGCCACGCGTTCGCCACAAAGCGTAACGGGGTACGCGGCATTTTCTTGATTACAACCACGTATGATTTTGCCATTGGCCAACAAAGCGGCTGCACCTACTTTAAAATTAGAATAGGGCGCGTAAGCCACTAACGCGGCTTGTTTGGCCTCTGCCAAGAGTGCCGCATCGGCAGTGGATAGTTCGTTGGTATTGGCAGCCTCTTGAATCTCGGCCTGCAAGGTAATTTTTTTCATGCCCTTTGTTTGGAGTAAAATAGTCGATGGGGAATTATGGTTTCTATAGTAGGAACACTACATTTGTTGCAAGTGTCACCAAGAATCCAACGCCATCCTACGCGGTGTTTTTTTAGGACATCGGTCGTCCAGCTTTAAATGGGCGATGGAGAAAAACGATAGCCGATAAACTTACAAAAGTTGACGCTAAAAGCAACAAAAAACGGAATAAAAATGAAGAAGATACTACTAATAGGCGCTGGCCTTTCTGCTACTTCCTTGATTGATTACCTGTTAGAACACGCTGAAATACACGATTGGCAACTCACTGTCGCCGATCAATCGCTAGCTTTGGCACAGCAAAAAGTAGCCAACCGCGCCCGTGGAGAGGCAGTGACATTCAATGCCTTAGATGAACAAGAGCGCCAACCGTACTTAGAAGCAGCGGATATAGTCGTTTCTATGCTGCCCGCGCACTTGCACATACACGTTGCCAAAGACTGCTTGCGGCTCGGAAAAAATTTGGCGACGGCCTCTTATGTCTCGCCAGAACTCAAAGAACTGCACGATCAAGTGGCGGAGAAAGACTTGATTTTCTTAAATGAAATTGGATTAGATCCTGGCATTGACCACATGTCCGCCATGCAAATGATCAACAGCATTCGCGAAAAAGGCGGCGATATTCATGCCTTTTACTCTTATGCAGGCGGGCTAGTTGCCCCTGAAAGCGATAACAATCCTTGGCATTATAAATTTAGTTGGAATCCGCGCAACGTCGTTTTGGCAGGGCAGGGAGTTTCTCAATATCTATATGAGTACCGCTATCGCCATACGCCTTACCACCGTTTGTTCAAGAAGGCTGATTTGGTGTACATCCCCAAAATGGGTTGGTACGATGCTTATCCCAACCGTACCTCGCTCAAGTACCGAGATTCTTATGGCTTAGAGGATATTCCCACGATTATGCGGGGGACGCTTCGCTACAAGGGGTTTTGTAAAGCATGGGATTTGTTGGTGCGCTTAGGGTTAACCGACGATACTTATAGAATGGCTTATTCGGATGATTTAACTTACCGTCAATGGTTGCGCAGTTACTTGTCGCCTAATTTGGAGCGGGTAGGATACGGCACTATTCGCGGCCAACTGGCTACCTTATTCAACCTCAATCTAGCCGATGAGGCATTGGATAAATTAGAATGGTTGGGCTTGTTTTCTAATCATAAAATTCCTTTGGACGAAGCTACTTCAGCGCAAATTCTACAAGAGTTATTAGAACGCAAGTGGAAATTAGAACCTGAGGACAAGGACATGATTTTGATGCAACACGAGATTGAATACGAACTAAATGGTCAAAAGAAACGCCACCTCTCTACGCTTATTAATTATGGTAAGAACAAAGAACATACGGCTATGGCCAAATTGGTCGGCTTACCCTTAGCGATTGGAGTCAAAAACATCCTATTAGGCAACATCAAAAGTAAGGGCGTGTTAATTCCTATTACCCCTGAAATATACGAACCCGTTATGGAGGAATTGGCTACACAAGGTGTTGTTTTTTCAGAAACAGAAGTAGATTTAGAATCTTACAACGAGTATTTTTCGGAATTGATGTAAGAACCGTTATTTTAGGGAAATTCGAACGACAAGAAGTTATAAAAATACTATAAACAGCCCTGACTACCGCGTCGGGAAAAAACAATAGTTTACATGAAAGAGGCTTATATCATTGATGGCATTCGAACGCCTATTGGCAATTTTTGTGGCACCTTAGCGCCTGTCCGCACCGATGATTTGGGCGCGATCGTTATTCGCGAGATTACTCGCCGCAATCCCAATATTCCTTTGGAGGCGTATGACGATGTGATTATGGGCTGTGCCAACCAAGCAGGAGAGGACAACCGCAATGTCGCGCGTATGTGTAGTCTATTGGCAGGCTTGCCTTGGTCGGTACCTGGCGAAACCGTCAACCGTCTATGCTCTTCGGGAATGTCGGCCATTATTCACGCCAACCGCGCCATCAAAACAGGCGATGGGGAGGTATTTATTGCAGGGGGCGTAGAGAGCATGACGCGGGGGCCTTGGGTGATTTCTAAAGTATCTAAACCTTTTGGTAGAGATGCCCAGATGCACGATTCGAGCTTTGGATGGCGCTTTATCAATCCTAAAATGGACACCTTGTACGGGACAGATCCAATGGGCGGAACCGCCGAAAACCTAGCCGAAAAATACAACATTAGCCGCGCCGATCAAGATAAATTCGCCTACTGGTCACAACAAAAAGCCGCTGCTGCGCAAAAAAGTGGCCGCTTAGCCGAAGAAATTGTCGCGGTTGAAATTCCGCGCCGCAAAAAAGAACCGTTGGTGTTTGAACACGACGAATTTTTGCGCCCCGATACCTCGCTAGAAGTGTTGGGCAAGTTGCGCCCCGCTTTCAAAAAAGAAGGCGGCAGTGTTACCGCAGGCAATGCCTCGGGCTTGAATGACGGTGCTGCCGCCACCATCATCGCCTCCGAAGACGCGGTCAAAAAGTACAACTTAAAGCCTTTGGCGCGCATTGTTTCCTCGGCAGTAGTGGGCGTGGAGCCGCATATTATGGGCATTGGCCCCGTAGGTGCTACCCACAAAGCTCTAGAAAAAGCGGGCCTTACCTTGGCCGACATGGATGTTATTGAGCTCAACGAGGCTTTTGCCGCGCAGAGCTTGGCTTGTACGCGTGAATTGGGTTTGGACGATGACGATGCCCGTGTCAATCCAAATGGAGGAGCCATTGCACTTGGACATCCACTAGGAGTAACAGGGACGCGGATTATGCACTCGGCAGCCTTAGAATTACAAAAAACAGGCAAACGGTACGCTTTAATCGCCATGTGTGTTGGCGTTGGACAAGGCTACGCGACGATTATCGAGAAAGCCTAAGTGCGTTATTAGAATAAGAATTATTGGTTGTAACAAAACAACAAAAAAACAACATGGCAAATAAACTAGATAACTATATTTTAGGGGCTTGGACCGCTTTTAAAGGCGAGGACATTGCGCAATATAATTCTGTAACAGGCGACTTGATTTCTACCGTAAACGGGGAGGATATGGATTTCGCTTCAATTTTGGAGTACGGGCGTGCTGTCGGTAACAAGAATTTGCGGCACATGACGTTCTTAGAGCGGGGCTTGATGCTCAAAAAACTCGCCTTATTCTTACAAAAGAATAGAAAAAAATACTACCCGATTAGTTACCAATCAGGCGCGACCAAAACCGATAGTTGGATTGATATTGATGGGGGAATTGGTACCTTATTCGCTTATGCCAGCTTGCGCAAAAAGTTTGGCAACCAGCCTTACTTCGTCGATGGCGAAACGGTTGGGTTGTCAAAAGGCGGCACTTTTGTAGGACACCACATTATGGTTCCTAAAGCAGGGGTGGCGATTCACATCAATGCCTTCAATTTTCCTATTTGGGGGATGTTAGAAAAGTTGGCTGTCAACCTATTGGCGGGTATGCCTGCCGTGGTGAAACCTGCCGAGCAAACGTCGTATTTGACGCAAGCAATGGTACAAGACATCATTGCTTCTAAGATTTTGCCCGAAGGTGCTTTACAATTAGTCTGTGGGTCTGGCATTGGGATTTTGGACACCGTCCATTCACAAGATGTCGTGACCTTCACGGGCTCGGCGCATACGGGGCGAATGCTCAAAAGCTTGCCCCACATCATCGACAATGCTGTGACCTTCAACATGGAAGCCGATTCTTTGAACTGTTCTGTCTTGGCCCCGATGCTACGCCTGAAACCGAAGAATTTAACTTGTTTATCAAGGAAGTTCATCGAGAAATGACGGTTAAAACAGGACAGAAGTGTACCGCTATTCGCCGTGTTATTGTTCCTGAAAACTTATTGGAAGACGTACAGTTGGCCTTGAGTGCGCGCTTGAAGAAAACCACCATTGGAGATCCACAAGTAGAGGGCGTACGAATGGGAGCCTTGGCCAGCCACGAGCAAATGGAAGAGGTGCTCAAATCAGCGCGCTTGCTTTCGGAAGAGAACGAATTGGTCTACGGAAGTTTTGAGCGCGATTTTGAAGTCGTTGGCGCAGATATTGACAAAGGAGCGTTCTTAGCCCCCATGCTATTTTTGAACAATGCTCCTTTTACCAAAAAACAAGCCCACGAAATAGAAGCCTTTGGGCCTGTAAGTACCTTAATGCCTTACAAAAACCTAGACGAGGCGGTAGAATTAGCCAACTTGGGCAAAGGTTCTTTGGTCAGCTCGATCGCCACGTATGACGACAAAATTGCTAGACAATACGTTCTCGGCGCTGCTACACACCACGGACGGATTCTGGTACTCAACCGCGAATCAGCCGTAGAAAGCACAGGACACGGCTCGCCAATGCCGTTGATGGCCCACGGTGGCCCTGGACGCGCAGGCGGTGGGGAAGAAATGGGCGGAATGCGCGGCATCAAGCACTACCTACAGCGCACCGCCATTCAAGGTTCTCCGACCACGATCACTGCCTTGACAGGCGTGTACCAATATGGCGGCAAAGGCATCGAAGACAATGTGCACCCTTTCCGCAAACACTTTGAAGACTTGCAAGTAGGGGAGCAGTGGGTGACCGCCAAACACACGGTAACCGTTGCCGATATTGTCAATTTTGCCAACGTGAGCGGCGATCATTTCTATGCCCATACGGATGAAACTTCCTTGGAAGGAACCATGTTTGAAGGACGCGTAGCACACGGCTACTGGGTTCTAGCAAAAGCAGCGGGCTTGTTTGTGGAAGCGAAAAAAGGCCCGTCTTGCTCAACTATGGCATCGACGAGTGCCGTTTTACCAAGCCTGTCTATCCAGGGATGACAATTGGGGTTAAATTTACTGTTAAGGAAAAAATAGACCAAGAGAAGAAAAGCGAGGACGACATTGCTAAGGGAATTGTAAAGTTCTTAGTGGATGTCTACGATGAAACAGGCGAAACTTGTGCCCTAGCGACGATTCTAACTATGGTGAAGAAACTCGATCAATCGGGTGAAGTCCTACAATAAATTCCTTCCTTATTTAGAGACTGTTTTTATAAAAAACTACAGGGCCTAGGTAGATCGGAAACATAAAATCGTCCCGAGCGCATATACGCTCGGGTGAATGCAATTCACCCGCAGGGGGAATTGCATTTTTTTTGGAAGGCAACTGAAAACACAGGCACAAAAGTATAGGGTTCTCCAGCTACTAGCCTTTCTTTTTCCCCTCCTTTATTCTCTATACCGTTTAAATTCAACGGTACACTTCGGCAAATACTGCTGCACTTGCTCTTTTATCCTAGGTTGATTCTCCGATAACTTAAGCAGCCTTAGACGCCGTAAGTTCTTGAACCCTTCTGGAAGTCTTCGGATGCGCGTGTAACTAATATCGAGCTCTTCTAACTGCTCTAAATTACCGATATTGGCAGGAAATTCTTCAATAAGATTGTTACTAATGTTCAATACTTTTAACGCTGTCAAGTTGCCTATACTCGAAGGCAGCACTCGCATTAGTGTATGACTAATGTCTAGGTATTTCAACGTAACAAGCTTGCCAAGCATAGGGGAAAATTCTAGTAATTTAGTATTACCAAGATCTAATTCCTCCAAGGCTTCTAAGTCTCCAAAACTAGGAGGTAGTTGTAGTATGTAGGTACTTCCAAGAATAAGCATTTTTAACTTTTTTAATTCCCCAATCTTTGGAGAGATAGTAGTGAGTGGATTAGCATTTAAATTCAAGTCCTTCTAAATTTGTAAAATAACCAATAGAATCAGGAATCTGTTTAATGGCATTGTAGGCCAAGGACATATTCGTTAAGTTCTTAAACTTACTCAAATAGCATGGCACTTCATGAAAGTCATTACTATACAAAAATAGCGACACTAGTTTCGGGAGACTATCAGGATCAAGAACTTGGAGCGCATAGGCTTGAAGTTTATTACTTCCAACATTAAGTCTTTTGAGTTGATGCAACTGATTGATCGTAGAAGGAAGATATTCTAAATAGCTCCCATCAATGCTCAATTCTTCTAGATTAGATAATGTCCACACAACAGATGAATCGGAAATGCAGCCTCATATTAACTTTCACCTGCGTATAAAATCTTTAGCTGGGTTAGTTGCCCTATAACACTTGGAATTTCTTTGAAATTATTATAAGCAATAGACAATTCTTTGAGTTGTTTTAACTGCCCCATGGTCGAAGGTAAATCCTCTAGATGATTGTGACTAAGAGAAAGGTATTCCAAGGCTGTTAACTTACCTATAGAAGAAGGCACATGCCGTAGATTACTCATTTCACAGGAGAATCTTTTTAGTTGAGAAAGATCTCCAATTCTTATTGGTAAAGAATCTATCTCAGTATGCAGTATTTCTATAGATTCTAGTCCTTTTAAGGATAAGATGGAATCTGGAATGGTATAAACATCCCTCCCTGCTAACAGTATGCTTTTTTCATTCCAACTAGTTATTTTTTTAGCACAGCTATTTAGATTATTAGAATAACAAGAAAAAAGAAGATGATTTTAAACATAGATGAAAGTTGTTTTAAGCAGTCCTACAATAAGGCTTATGGGGTGATAATAATGCTGTTGAAGTAAGTCTATTAACTGTGTTCGGTTAATCTCAATATCCTCTCCTCCTTTTATTTGATCATTGTGTGGGTTGTTTAGAACAAATGTTTCATCTGCCTGCTGCTGTACTGGCAATAGCTTTTAAGCTATAAGCATGATTCGCATAAAGGCGCTCTTTATCACTGTATAAAATATAAGACTCCCCAGAAGCTGGTTGCTCTTTCTTCTTTTCAGAATCTTCTGCTGTTATTGTTTGGTTTGCTTCTTCTTGTGCCTTTTTAAGGGCGGATATAGTCTTAGTCCCAAACTGAGCAATAGGCACCTTGCCCGTAGCAGCATACAATTCCAAGAGTTCCTCTATAGCCGGATCTACCCCTTTATCCAAATCATGATACTTAATATCCTGCCCTGTTAAGAACTGAATGCCTCTATAATTAATGTCCTTTTTATCCCCTTCTATTTCCTGATAGGAACCTTCTAGTTGTGCTAAGGCCTTTTCTAGCAATTGCACCCACATTTCTTTTCCACTGGGCTGAGCCAACAGAATCGAAGTCTCAGGGCTTTCATTGGCTGGCGCATTTTTCTTAGTCACAGTTTTTCTCAAAAAACTAGGATCAACCGCTATGCGTACCCGTTTAGGAGCGTTGTTTTCATCGGGAATGTACAAACGAACCGTGTAGATCCCCTCCTTATTAGGGCCTTGAATGATCGCATCTTCCCCTCCATAAATCTTTTGAGGGTCAGCTTGTGCCAAAGAAGCCACACTAGACAAGAAATAACAATCTCCTAGCCCGCCTTGATCGACATCCTCTGGGTTGATCCCTTTTTTATCCACGAGTTCATCAAAAGATGAATTATAGTGGTCATAAGTCGTGCTATCTCCTGTGTTGGTGTCTATGCTATCCTTTCCTGTAATATCCCTATATAGTGGGTCATAAGCCTTTATAGAGAGCTCTGATTGAGAGGCATCAATAGCCGAAAAGTCGCGGTATATTCTTGCAAAGTCGCCTTTGAACGTGGTATAAAAGAGATTGGCTTGTTCCACCAGCGCGGTAATAGATTCAAAAATAAAGGCATCTAACAACAGCGGCTTTTGGGGGTTTTTAGGTTGATCAATATACAACGTCAAGGGAACAAGTTCCCGTTTTTCCTTTTTCGCTTGTTTTGCAAGTGCTTTGGCCTCTTCTGCCAAGACTTTATCGTCAAGTTTTCCTTTTGTATTTTTGTACAGGGTGAGGTAGGTGGTTAATAAAGCCGTGGACGTGCTGCTATAATTTCCTTTGATGACCTCTAATTCTTGTTGAATGGCTTGTACCACGGCTTGAGGTTGACGAACCAATTGGAAAGCATCGGTACCATCAGGATCAACGATAATAGGATGATTCATTTTTAGCGTTTCAAATGCCTTGTCTATGTGGGTAATGGCATAAATATGGGTCAATAAAGCTGCTCCAGTAGCACTCTTGGTTTGAAGTGTTTCCAAGGCAGTCTGGTAATTTGCTTGGGCTTCTTGACGAGCCGTCTCTATGAGGGCTATTTTTTCATTGATTAGCGTAAGGTTGTTTTTTAAAGGGACCAGATAGTCCTTCTCAAAATTGGCCGTGTGTATATCCCAACTATACAAGTAACTTAGCTTTTTCCCGAAGGGAGCTTCCTTCGGCTAGCGCCACTTGCCAATGGCCTCCAAACTGTTCTTTGGCCGCTTGATCAAAGGTAACAGGGTAGATGAATTGTTTCAATACGGCGGTATCGGTAAAGCCATGATAAGCTTGATGCAATTCTTGGGTGAAAGCAAGCAAGGTTTGAAGTTTGTATTGAAGCGGTCGAAGCTGATCCATTGTTTGAGCCGCCACTATTGCCCCATCCTTGCCTGTCGCATAGTTCCAAGCTTCCGTCCTTTGTTCTTCCTCTAGGGTAATCGTGTCTAGGAAATCCAATACGGCCTGTCCTAGTTCTGAAATACCTGGAACGTCAAGGCTTTTATCAATCGTATCCTCTTGCCCTTTATACTTAAGACGAACGGTTACTTGGATCGTTCCACTAAGAAAATCGTTGGGAGGAGTGGCAGAACAGTTGTATCGAATACATTCATAGCCATTGTTATTCCAACTATTCGCAATGGCTGCGATACCTGCTACCTGTTGGCCCCCAAAATAAAAAGTGGCAGTTGCCTCTACGTTGGTTTTATCAAAGCCCTTTTCAGGAAAAGCGCCCCAACATTTTAAGAGCAAGGGAGTCGCAAGAGGATCTACCTCTCCCTCATCCCATTGTAAATAGAAAACCCCGCCTTTCTGCGTCGGCAATGACTGCTTTTCTAATAATTTTGTAACGTAGTATAAATTTTTTTCTAGGATGGCCTTTCGAGCCACTAAGTCAGGATTAGCTTTAAGAATCTCCGAAGAACAATAGCTTAGCCATTTCTGTATTTTTTTTGCAAAGGCTTGAAGGTCTTGATAGGCATCAGTAGACAAACTCATAGGAAAGGAAGTATTTAATCTTAATAATAGATAGATCTTACGAAATCAGACCATTACCCTTAATTATAGCTTTTTTTTTAAAAAAAGATTCCAAATAAATTAAATACTTCAACAATAGCCTGAATTTGATCCTAGGAAACATAGAAAAGGCTTAACAAAGGCAAATAACTAAGCGGAATTTTGCATTGCGGGAGCACTGTGTGCGCCAACCAACTTGATGATCGAAACCCTATTTTTAACAATCTCATCAACAAAGAAAGAAGCGTAAGGTAAGGTCCGTTGGCAGCGTTTTGGCAGGCAACAACATAACCCCAAGTAAAAACCGTTCAAAATGCGTTCAATTATCTAAACTCCCGTATATTTATGCTCCCTCTTTCAGCAGGAGCCAACGAATTTATTGATCACACTAGAAGAAAAAAATGGAAGATAAAAGAGAACAAGGCGGCGTTAATTGGAGCGTTGCTAATAAAATAGCGACAGTAGATTTTTTTCACCCTTCTCACAATTCCCTGCCAGGCAAAGTGTTGGCTCAATTGGCCGACACGATTACCCGCTTAGGAGAAGACGATGAGGTGGTGGTAATTGTGCTCCGAAGCGCGGGCGAGCGCACCTTTTGTGCAGGAGCTAGTTTTGATGAGCTAATGGCCATTGAAGACTTGCAAGCAGGAAAGACCTTTTTCTCGGGTTTTGCCAATGTTATTAATGCTTGTCGCAAATGTCCTAAATTAATCATTGGGCGCGTGCAAGGCAAAGCTGTTGGTGGTGGAGTAGGCATTGCCTCGGCAGTAGATTACTGCTACGCTACGCGCTTTGCGGCGGTAAAACTGAGCGAACTGGCCATTGGAATTGGTCCTTTTGTCGTAGGGCCTGTGGTCGAGCGCAAAGTAGGGACATCGGCTTATTCTCAAATGGCGATCAATGCCACGGCTTGGTATTCCCCTGAATGGGCGAAAGAGAAAGGCTTGTTTGCCGATTTGTCCGAGAGCATTGACGAAATGGATAAAAAAATTGAGCTGTTAGCCAATACCTTGGCCAAATCCAACCCCGCCGCTCAACAGCTCCTCAAAAAAGTATTTTGGGAAGGGACAGAGCATTGGGACGAGTTGCTAGCCGAACGCGCCGCGATGAGTGGAGAACTGGTCTTGTCAGATTTTACTGTCAAGGCCATCAATTCTTTCCGAGCCAAAGCTTAATTGTTGACCATCTACTAGAACGGGCGACCGTCTACTCAATATACCTTTGACAAGCTGCCCTTTTGGGTAGCTTGTTTTGTTGTTTTACTTAACTTAGTCCTATGGGTTATGATCCCTTCCCCTCCCTTTAACACTGTAATTCGCCAACAAATGCCTGTTTTGTTTTTTTTATTGTTGCTGCCCTTGACTACCCTTTGGGGACAAAACAATGCGACTGTTTATCACTATTTTAAAGGGGCAGTCAATGAGCAATATTCTATTACCATGGAATTGAAGCAAGAAGGGCAGTTGCTAGAAGGGAATTATTTTTATGATAAATACCGTACGAACATTCGAGTGCGTGGGGCGATTGGGGAGAATCAAACGATTGTCTAACAGAAATTGATGCGGCAGGGAATACGACCAGTTCTACTTTCGTAGGGAGCTATAGCAAAGGATGGACATCGGTGCGTGGGCAGTGGCAGAACCGTACGAAAGACCGTCGT
The DNA here is from genome assembly GCA_963837355.1 of uncultured Saprospiraceae bacterium. GTDB lineage: Bacteria > Bacteroidota > Bacteroidia > Chitinophagales > Saprospiraceae > Aureispira. The sequence continues at coordinate 1,810,359 of CAWIMY010000007.1, forward strand.
TTTGTATTTGATTTACAGGCGATTCAATTGCCCCAGGGCCAATTGGTCGCTATAATTTTGACCACATTCGGCGCTTTCAAGAATTGCTAAATTATTTTGATGCCCAGCCGCGTTTTCCGTTTCGAGTGCGCGAGGGCTTGGGCGAAAATCCTGCATGGAAAAATTTGGTTAGCAAGGATTTGTCGGGCGATTACCAGCAAGTGATTCCTTATCGTTTGGCGAAGCGATACATTATGAATCAAATTTTGCTGCTACCCGAAGGGAGTTTTAATTACTTCGATTTATCGGCAACCGATTATCAGCCTTATGGCAAACATTATACTTCCTTGTGTCGGGTCTACCAGAGCAACCGTTATGTTGGATTGTTGTGTCGATTTCAATGTGATACAGGATGGGAGCGCTACGATTTGACGTTTTTATTGTTATTCGATTACGCGGGGCATTTATTAGATGCTTGCAAAGTGGGGAAAGTTTTGGATTTAGAAGGGGGGGGATTGGCGGTAAAAGCCGATTGGAGCAGCCGCTTTTCTAGTGATGGGCGGATCGAAGTTTATGGCAAAACAGAACAAACGTACTACGAGGACACCATTTTGAGAGAGCAAGCTGAAATGGTGCATTTTTATTGGTTGGTACAGGCGGATGGTCGCTTGCGCCGCAAAGATTTAGCCAGCAAATAAGCTGGATTGTTCATTAGATAAAGCTGCATGAAGTCTGCTAACTTAGAAAAAAGTCTATGGCACTTTTGTTGGATCTGGTGCTGCCTCTTGTTAACATCTGTGGTGTCGGCCCAGTCGAGTATGTTCATCAAGGAATTGAGAATGATAGCCGAAGATAAAACCCGTGATACGCTAGAGCGCAGCAGTGCCTACAACCGCTTGACGGTTATTTATTACAATAGAGACCTACAAAAAGCAAGGCGCTACCATAAAAGTGCGTCCAAACTCTTAAAAGGGCAAGGCCGAAGCTCGGAACAAGGCTATGCCTTACTCAACGAAGCGCTGCTCCAATATGGGCAAGGGCAATACGAACGTGCCATTGAGCAGGCTTTGCGCGCCAATTACTTGGCCGAACAACTAGGCGACCCTATCTTACAAGCGGCGGTACAGGCACAATTGGGCTTGGTTTACAGCACCAAAGGTTATGCTTTTAAAGCGACATCGCACAACTTGGCGGCGATCAAACTACTTAACGAGAGTTTACCCACACCTGAACAAGCCTTGCCCTATTACCAAATTGGAATGGGCTATGCCTTGTTGGGCGATACCACCAAAGCCCTAATTTATTATCGGCAAGCAACCTTGCCCTTGCGTCAAAAAGAACAAGACAACATCGCCGCATTGGTTTTGATAGAAAAGGGGCTGCTGCATGTAGAGCGCAACGAATGGACACAAGCCAAAGAGCGCCTAGAGCGGGGGTTAGAGCGGAGTGCCAGCCAATACAATACGCGTGGAATGGCTTATGGGAACTACGCCTTAGGGTTACTATCTAGCTCGGAGCAGTTTAATGACCAAGCCATGCAGTATTATCAAAAAGCCAAAGATATTTACGACCAGTTGGAAGATAAGGTTAGTATTGCCAAGGTATTGCAAGGAATGGCTAAGGTAGCGCTAGAGCGCAAACAATACCAAGAGGCGGAGAGTTACTTGCTCGAAGCACTCAACCGCGTGCGCTCCAACCGCGCCATGATTGCGGTGAAAGAGTTATACCAAAGCCTCACCGATGTCTACATGGCCGCAGAGCGTTATGACAAGGCGATGGGCAGTTACCAAAAGTACCATACCGTTCAAGATTCTATTTTTAATAGAGATAAGAACCGCGCGATTGCCGAAATTCAAAGCCGCTATCGAATGCAAGAGTTGCAGCGGGAGAATGCCGAATTGGAAGAAAAACACAGCTTGACGTTACAGCTCCAATCGGAAACGTTTCGCAACCAAGAATTGAAAGACAAACAAAATTCTTACATCATTGTCGGTCTAGTCAGTGGCTTGTTATTGATCGTCATCATTGGCTTATTGGTCTTTCGGCAAGACAAATTAAAAACCCGCATTCGCGAAACGGAGTTGGAACAGCGTGCGCTGCGCTCGCAAATGAACCCGCACTTCATGTTCAATTCGCTCAACTCCATCCAGAGTTTGATTGCTACCGACAGCAATGCCGAGGCCAGCATTTACTTGGCCAAGTTTTCGCGCTTAATGCGCCGCATTTTGCAAAATTCGCGGCAAGCGTACATTCCTTTGCGGCAGGAAATGGAATTTTTGGACAATTATATCGAGTTGGAGCAGCGCCGTTTCAAAGAGGCTTTTGATTATGAATTGGAGGAAGAGGGCATTGAAGATGCGCATTTTGTGATGATTCCGCCCTTGGTCATTCAGCCGTTTATTGAGAATGCCATTATTCACGGGTTGTTGCGCCAAGCCAAAAAAGGCCAGTTGTCGGTGCGTTTTGAGGAGTATAACAATACGCTCATCAAATGTACCATCGAAGACAATGGCATTGGTCGCCAAGCTGCTGCCGCGTTCCGCACCGATGACCAACAGGAATCCTTGGGCATCAAAATCACGGAGCAACGCTTGCAATACTTGACCATTAAAGAAAAAATTACAGGGCCGTTTGTACACGTCATTGATTTGAAAGATGAGGAAGGACAGGCCGCAGGAACGCGGGTAGAGTTGTTGTTACCGATTAAATATAAGGCGTAAGGGTGGCTTTTAATTGGTCGTTTTAAGAGGTAGGTATTTTTTTAATAAGGTATTAGGTTTCTAGGAGGGGATTGGTTATCTTCAATGGATTTTTTTATTTATCAAAATTAACCTCTAATATCATGAAGAATTATTTTTTATTAATCAGTGTTTTATGGTCGGGCATTTGTTCGGCTCAGCAAATGACGGCATCTATCAGTAGTATCGACCCTCAATGTCACAATCGTTCCAATGGAGAAATGACGGTCTATGTAAGCAATGGTACGCCGCCTTATACCTACTATTGGTTTGACCAACCTGCGCCAAATACCCGTACACGAACAGGTCTAGGGCCTGGAACTTATACCGTAGCGGTACTAGACAATGTTGGGAGATCAGCAACGGCATCAGTCACCCTAGTAAGTCCACCACCTATACAAGTAACTAATATGCAAACGACTCCTGTACTTTGTCAGGGAGACTCTACAGGGACGGCTACGATCACCGTAACAGGGCCACCAGTAGATTTCTACTGGTACGGTATTGGTGGGTCAGCTAATAATAGTCCTAGCGTAAGTGGCCTGCCTGCGGGTACTTTTAGTTTAGCCATAGTGGCTAACAATTCTTGTTACATTTCACCATATTATTTTACTATTTCAGGCCCTTCGGATTCATTAACAGGTTATCTCACGGCAACCCCCACCACCTGCAATAATCAAGACGGGACTTTGCGAGGTACCGTTACTAGTTCGGGTTCAGGCGGTGTCACCTATACATGGAACACGACTCCTCCACAAAATACCGTCGGTATTAACAACCTTGCTGCGGATAGTTCCTATACACTGGTATTAACGGATGTAAATGGTTGCACCTTAGCTTTAACCGACACTATACAAGGCTCTTCCTTAGCGGGGTACATGGATACGATTGCTGCCACTTGCAACGATTCCAATGCTGTTTTAGCAGTAGTATTGACAGATTCCAGTAGACACAACATCCAGTACGAATGGAATACCAACCCGTCACAATATGGCAGTTCTATTGGCAACTTAGCAGCAGGCGATATACATACAGTAACGATAACGGACACGCTTGGCTGCATTTTAGTCCTTACGGATACCGCAAGAGGCCTCGCCCCATTCACTTCGATGAGCGTAGACAATCAAGATTTTACAGGAACTGTTGTGGCTTCGGGTGGGGTTCCCCCTTATACTTACCTTTGGGATGCAGTGGCAAACAACCAAACGACCGCTACAGCGACAGGCTTAACTAGTGGAAATAGTTATACGATTACCATTACGGATGCCACAGGGTGTACTATTGTCGATAGCTTGATGATCTGGGTTAATGTGCGAAAGGTGCAGGACTTGAAAGCGATTGCTGTTTTTCCTAATCCCAACCAAGGGCGATTTAAGGTAGTCGCACAATTTACATCTACACAAACGGGCTTTTTAGAAGTGCGCAATGTACTGGGACAAATCGTATTAACTGAGGAGTTTGAAGGCACAACGATTGAACAACCAATTGTATTAGATAGATTAACAAAGGGAATTTATCTCCTTAATTTGCACTTCGATGGGCAGGTAGTGAGTAGAAAAATTAGTATAGAATAAGCAAGGAGCAAGGGCGGCGGAGTTATTTCGATACTAAGCCGCCCTTTGTCCACAAAAATAGAACAACCATGATTGATACCGTTATCATAGACGACGAACAAGCCGCTCAAATTACCTTGATGAAATTCTTGCAGATGCACTGTCCCAATGTCAATATTGTTGGCACGGCTGATGGGGTAGAAGAGGGCTTAAAATTGCTCAATAACAAATCCATTGATTTGGTCTTTTTAGACATCAAGATGAACGATGGAACAGGCTTCGATTTGCTCAAACGCCTGCCGAATATTGGGTTTAATTTGGTGTTTACTACTGCCTATGACGAGTATGCCCTCAAAGCCTTTAAGCACTCGGCCATTGATTATTTACTCAAACCCATTGATCCTTTGGAGTTGATTGACGCGGTCGCTAAAGTATCGCCTTCGAATACCGATACCTCGGCGCAGCGCATCGACAGCATGTTGGAGTTGTACAAGGACAAGAAGTTTGATAAAATCGCCATCCCCTCCGTGGATGAATTCCACTTTGTGCGCATTTTGGATATTATTCGCTGTGAAGCTAGCAGCAATTATACCATTATTTACCTTGCCAATGGCAAGCGCATTGTCGCCCCCAAAACCCTCAAAGAATTTGAAGAGCTGTTGACTTCAGATGGCTTTTTCCGTGTTCACCAGTCGCATTTGATTAACCTCAGCCACATCCAACAATTCTTAAAAACCAAAAATAAATTGCGCATGAGCGACAGTTCGGAAGTGGAAGTCTCGCGCCGAAAAAAAACGCTGTTTATGGAATTGATTAACATGCGTAAGTTATAAGGGAGGTTTTGGTAGAAAATACCCCTAGAAATGTAGAAGAAAACGGGAATAATTGAGCGATAAAAGTGGAGTAGCGCGACAATTATTTATCTTGTTGCACCCTATCTTTTCCGAGGGGCTTTTTGGTAGAAGACCGTTGTCAACACTTTCTACCCAAAAAGATCACGTTATTCTTACTTTTTTTTGCATGAACTACCTTTCTCTCTTTGCACTTTTGTTTTTATTGCCCTTTTCGGGGCAAGCGCAACAACAGGATGATATTAGAACCGTCATCGACGCTTTTTTTGTAGCGATGGAGGCCAAAGACACGACGACTTTAGATAGCTTATTACACGACCAATGCATGATTTTTTCTACCCTGACCGATGCTAATGGCCAGCCACAATTGGAAGTGCTGCGCAAGGTGTCGTTTATGGGGTTTATGCGTCGAGCGCAACTCAAAAATTATGTTTACAACGAGCGTTTGTGGACTTACGACATTAGCCGCGAGGACAATTTGGCGACCGCTTGGACAGAGTATACCCTATTCACAGGAGTACCTGCCAAGGTCAGCCATTGTGGGGTCAATACGTTTACGCTGGCGCAAACTGCCTTGGGACGCTGGCAAATTCTAAACATCACCGACACCCGCCGACAAGATAATTGCCAAACAGAAGGCAATACGGCTAGCTATAGCGAAGCCATCAACGAATACTTGGATCAATGGCACCGCGCTGCCGCGACGGCTGATGCGGATGCTTTTTTTGGAGCGATGGCCCCCGATTGTATTTATTTGGGAACAGACGCTTCGGAGCGCTGGTTGCGCGACGAGTTGCGCACTTGGGCCAAAAGTGCCTTTGAACGCGAAGTGGCTTGGGCGTTTACCCCTTCTCAACGACAATTGTATTGGAGTGATAATCAACGTACCGTTTGGTTTGAGGAATTATTAGATACTCAAATGGGAACCTGTAGAGGATCTGGTGTGTTGGTGCGAACAGGAACAGGATGGACTCTAAAACACTACGATTTGGCGATCATGGTGCCCAATGAATTGGTCAACGACTTTATGAAGTTGGTAGAATTGGGCGGTTGGCCTGTGGCGAACAAACGCCAACAAAAGAAGCGTTCTAACAAACAATAACTAGCTCGGCTGCGTTTGGTCTGAAATTCTTCTTTCTTGGTCGATCAACTCCAAAAAAGGAGAACGTATTATTTGTGGTATTCCTTTTGATATACAGAAGTAAAGACTCCCGCTCTATGAGCAGAGTATTAAACTCAATATCCTATTTTTATAAGCGCGCAATTCGTAATAAACGACAAGACGCTTGTTTTGTCGCTTAACAAATCGCTCTTCTCTTAACCGAATTAACTAGAAAAAAATGACATCTATTTTCAAGATTCTAACCCTAAACGTATTATTCGTTTTCTTAGCCGTTTCTGCTCAAGCACAAAAAGACAACGCCCACATTCAGTATGACATCAATATTGAAGGCAACGAACAAGCAGCTATGATGAATGGCTCTACCATCGACGTATATTTTGCGCCCGACAACAGCAAAATGGTTCTTAACATGCTTAATGGAATGATTAAAATGGACATGCGTATGAATGTCAAAAGTGAAAAAGGCATTGTATTATTGGACATGATGGGACAACAAAAGTACAAAACTCTCGACGCTAACGACATTGACAAAGAGGATAAAGCAGCGTCAGGCGAAAAGCCCAACATCAAGTACCTGTCACAATACAAAGAAATTGCAGGTTACAAATGCCAAAAAGCAGTGGTTACTAAAGAAGGACAAGACAACAAGATGATTGTTTATTTCACTGACCAGATCGAAATGCCTAAAGGATTTGACAAATATGTCAACCAATTGAATATGGCTGGCATGAAAGGTTTCCCAATGGCTATGGAAATTGTTGGCCCTGACAACATGAAAATCAACATTACAGCAAAGGCTGTGGATATGGCTAAGCAGTCCAAAAAAATCTTTGAAGTGAAAGCTCCTGAAGGCTACACCGAAATGACCGAAGAAGACCTAAAAACTATGGGCGGTGGAATGGGAGGCTTCTAATTCCACTTTTCAATACCATTTCTTTATGGTTTCTATAACGCCTTTTGCTAGCATAGTGCAGGTAAAAGGCGTTGTTTTTGTATCTACACCAATAGTTTGTATCTAGACCAATAGATGGTGTAGTCCGATTTCTATTTTTAATTTTTTCACTGGCGCCCCGCATTTTTTACCAATTAGGCGTTCTATATAGACCATGACTATGATCGTTCGTGCTTTCTTCTTTTTATCTTTTATGGCACTCGCCACGCTTGCTGCCGCACAAGCCCCCCTCACTGATGGGTACATCAAATATACAGTGACGATAGACAGCGACTTGCCCGCTGCTGCTTTATTATCTATGGGAACGACTTTAGAAGTCGCTTTCAAAGGTTCTAAAACCAAAGCCGTCGCCAAAGTGGCAGGCGGAACAAATACGGTAGAAGCCATTGCCGATCACCAGAGCGTGACGGGTCTTTCTTTGGCTGATGTTATGGGAGAGAAAAAGGCGATTAAACTAGGCCAATCCGATTATCAAAAAGCGAAAGAAAGCATTGAAAAATTGGCCAAGAATCCAATGCGCGTCACCGAATCAACAAAAACCATTGCGGGGTATACCTGTACAAAGATTTTGATGAAGGACAAACAAACGGGCGCAAATATCATTCTATATGTAACCGATCAGATCAACCCCAAAGGAGACGCGCTTGCCCAGCAACTTATTGAAGCGGTAAAAGGCTTTCCATTAGGCGTTATAGTACGCCAAGACAATACGACCGTGCGCTTAATGGCGAGTACGGTATCAGCGCAAACGCCTAGCGATGGGGCATTTGCACAGAAAATCCCTAGCGGATACCAAGTCACTACCGTCAAAGAACTAGAGGCAGATATTCAGCGCCGTGCGCAGCAACGATAGGCATTCTAGTTGACTAATAACCTTATAACGAGAAATTTACACACCGAACAAAAATAGAACAGTTATGCTAGTTACTAAAAATATTTTCTTGCTGTTGGCCTTCTGTGTTGGCCTATTAAATTTTGCCAATGCCCAGAGCAAAAAGGCACCAAACTTTCCCGAAGGCGTTATCAAATACAAGATTGAAGTAGAAGGAATGCCACAGGCGGCTCAATTTACCGATAACTTACTCATCAATGTTTTCTTCAAAGAAAAAGACGCTAAAATCGACTTTGCTATGATGGGAGGCTTGATGTCGGTACAATTCATCAACAACCGCTCAGAGGATTTGACGACCATGCTGATGAACATTCCTACTTTCTACGAAAAGACAGCGGTCAACTTTGACAAAGACAGCGATTTCATGCAGGAGATTATGAAAATGCAAACCACTAATGCTGCTCCTACCAAAATGCCCGAAATTGAATACAACAAGCGCAAGAAAAAGCGCATTGCTAAATACGCCTGCCACTTAGCAGAAATGGAAGTAGAAGGCCAAACGGTTAAGTTTTATGTAACCGATAAATTGCGCCCTGAAGCGACCATGATGGAAACTCAAAATCTAAAAATGTTGCAAGGGTTTCCTTTGGCAATGGAAATGAATGTACAAGGTATGACCTTGAAAGTGACTGCTATTGAGGTCATCAAACAAGATGTCAAAGGGGAAGCGTTCGAAATTCCTGCCTCCTACCAAATGAAGACCTTGGATGAATTTATTGAAGAGGTAAAAGCTAAAACAGGCGGCATGGGAGAAACTGGTATTGGCCTCTAAGCGTTGTTTTGCTCCTTGCAATAGAATAAAAAATCAAAACCCTTGTCAGAACAATTGACGTTCTGACAAGGGTTTTTTTATGGAAACAAGCAGAGGCGCTGTTACTTGGTCTTGAAATTATAAGTACCCGCCAAGCGCCCTTTGTTGTACAATTCTACTAGATAGGTCCCACTGACAAAAGGAGTGTTGGGAAAGGCATACCACTCTAAGCACAAATTCTTAACACTGGGATTGTAATCAAAAATTTTGCTCGTAGTGTATTGAATGGTGCCGCTACCGTCAAATAATTCCAATTGTCCAGAGCCTCGACTGTCATCCTTTACCACATTGCCCGTAGGATCTACTAGGCGCAAATGAAAACGGTTAGGCCCCTGCTCGGTGACTTCATTTCGGACAATATCAAAACAAATTTCGACCAATTCGGTGCGTTTGGCTACACTGATGCCTTTGCGCTCGCCGTTGTTTTTGAGGCGTAGACCTACTGCTTTGACGTTGTTGGCTTGTAAGACAGCTGCCGCGCGGAGGCGTTCTTGCATGGCTTGGTTTTCCTTTTGTAAATCTGCCCCTTGTTGGGAAATGCGTTTGCGCAAGGCGAGCTCTTGGGCATATTGTTCGTCCAAGTCGCGGCGCTCGCGTTTGAGGCGGCGGTTTTCTTCGCGCAATTCATCCAAATCCAAGGTTTGTTCAGAGACGTATTGGCGCAGACCCCCCAATTCTTGGCTAAGCGTTTGTAATTTTTCTTGAATGGTTTTGCGGTCTTTTTTATCGCGGCTAGCTTGGTCAATGAGGCGCTTTATTTTAGAATACTGCTGTTCTAACTCGGCTTCTTTGCGCGCAATTTGGGCATAAAGCTCTTGATTATCTTGCTTATAGATGGCTAATTGCTGCTTGAGCTCATGATAAAGCGAGTCTGATTGCGTCCGTGCTTCTGACAAGGTCAACAGTTGTTCGGCCTGTTGGGAATTAGTGCCCCGACTCCAAATTAATGCGCTTACTAGTAGTAGAATAACCAGCGCGGCGATGCCTAAGAGTAGTTTTTTAGACGGCCCCTTAGAGGGAGGCGGAGTTTCTTCTGAGGAAGTAGGAGGAGGAGGTGTATCGCTCATTGATGGTTGCTTTTTATTAGAATTAGAAGAGGCATTGTGCTATAGAAGAACAAAACCAGCGTCCAATATAAAAAGTTGTTTTCGCTTGGGTGTATTTTTGGAGGCGATAGTTTTTGGAAGGTTCTTTTTAAGAGGAGTGAAAAAAGCACTCAATAACTATTTACAATACCTGTAAAATATCAAAACGCTGTCCGTGAAACAGGACATCATTGCCTTTGATATAGCGGCCAATGTGCTCCAAATTGGGCTGTTGGCGTGCTGTTTCGGCCTCGCCACCCGTGTAGCGACTTTTGTCACCTCGACCCAAACTAAATACTTGAATAGTCTGGTTGTCAATGCTATAGCGTCGTACGGTTTGGGGGCTCCACAGGCGAAAGAAATCCAGTTGGTACTCTTTTTCAAGGTTCTCAAAATCGGTAAATCGAATCGTCGTTTGGTTTTCTACTTTTAAGAGATCCTTTTCCTTGAAGGTAACGCGGCAGCGTTGGCTGTCGTAACCGCTTTCGGTAGAGCGGGCATAAAAGGCAACGGCTTCCTCGTCCATAAGCAGCTCCATAAATCCACAACTTCGATCAAAGTGGCAATAACCAACAGATTCTAAACGTGCTTCTTTGAATGCTGCTAAGGCCTTAGCGGCGTCATAGGCTTGCTGAAAAAACGGCTGTAAGGCCACCTCATAATCCTCGTCGAGTACATCGACCTGCCCTAAATCTTCCTGTAATGCAAAGGTGTCTGCTTGTTGTATTAAGACCTTAAGGGTACCTTTCCAGCGAACTTCTAAGGTGCTTTTGCCATTGAGCGCACCACCAGGCACCCCGCCGCCCATGCGCATCATTTGGTTGCTCGGGCTTGTTAGATAACGATCCAATTCTACTTCTAAAACCAACAAGCGGCCTTGGCTGCTGCCCAATGGAAACAAGCTGTATTGATAGGCGGCACTACAGGCCCAAGCACTCGCTACCGATAGTATTAGAATAAAAAAAACACCCAACCAACGTTGTATCAAAATCATAGCAGAAGAATTAAAATGAAACGCATAAAAGTGGCAGTCCGCTTCTAGCAACACCCTGCTCACAAAATACGGCATTTCTAACAAGCCGCTGGTATACCCTAAGAAAAAAACAAGGATTTAGAGGCAATAGGATGCGGAATTTTACCCAAAAAAGCAGATATTGGCAAGGCCAACCAATCAATCTGCCATCTACTTTTTAGCTTTAGACAAAGGCGACTTTTGTCGTCTCTTTTTCACAAAGTTGCGCAAGCAACTTTTATTAAATGATTGACAACCGCATGCCTACAGACAATATTTTAGTCATCGGCTCTCAGGGGCAGATTGGCACCGTTCTGACCGAAGCTCTACGCGAGCGCTACAGCATCCAACAAGTAATTGCCGCCGATATTAACGCTCCTCAGCAAGCGCCCAAAGGGCCTTTTGAACAGCTGGACATCTTAGACGGAGAAGCACTACACCAGTTGGTTAAAAAACACAAGGTTACTCAAATCTACCACTTGGCAGCGCTCCTGTCAGCCAAAGGTGAACAAAATCCTCGCCAGACTTGGAATGTCAATATGAATGGCCTATTCAACGTATTGGAAGTTGGTCGACAAGAAGGATTGGATCGCATCTACTTTCCTAGTTCTATTGCTGTATTTGGGGGGCAAACGCCTCGAAAAGCAACGCCACAATTCACGGTTTTGCAACCCGAGACGATGTACGGCATTACCAAGGAAGTGGGGGAACACCTCTCCCAGTACTACTTCAAAAAGTTTGGGGTGGATGTTCGTTCACTGCGCTATCCAGGCCTTATTAGTTACCAATCTTTACCAGGTGGAGGGACTACGGATTATGCCGTAGACATTTTCCATAAGGCAGTGGCAGGCGAAACCTACGAATGTTTCTTGGAGCCCGATACGCTGCTGCCCATGATGTACATGCCCGACGCTATCCGCGCTACGCTAGAACTCATGGAAGCTCCTGTGGATAAATTGTCTATGCACTATGGGTACAACATTCGCGCCATGAGCTTTTCACCCGAAGAATTAGCCAACGAAATCAAAAAACACTTACCCGATTTCCAAATCACTTATAAACCCGATTACCGCCAACAGATCGCGGATTCTTGGGTCGAGAGCATGGACGATAGCTATGCGCGCAATGATTGGGGCTGGAGGGAAGAGTACGATATGGCCGCAATGGTGAAAGATATGTTGCTGCATTTAGGAACGCCCAATGCTTAGATAAAAAATACTGCTTATCAACCTATAAAAACACACTATATGTTTAACGATATACGTTCTTCTTTACAAGAAGAAATCAAAGAAATAAGAGAAGCGGGTCTTTACAAAGAAGAGCGCATTATTGTAACGCCGCAAGCGGCTGATATTAAAACTCAAAATGGAGGATCGGTACTGAATTTCTGTGCCAACAACTACTTGGGATTATCGTCTCACCCCGATGTCATCGACGCTGCCAAACAGGCGATTGATGATCGAGGCTATGGCTTGTCCTCGGTGCGGTTTATCTGCGGAACGCAAGACATTCACAAAGAATTAGAAGCTAAGATTGCGGAGTTTTTGGGGATGGAAGATTCTATTTTATACGCCGCAGCATTTGATGCGAATGGGGGATTGTTTGAACCCATTTTGGGCAAAGAGGATGCGATTATTTCTGATGCGCTCAACCACGCGTCTATCATTGATGGCATTCGTTTGTGCAAGGCTGCCCGCTTCCGTTACCAGCACAATGACATGGCCGATTTGGAAAAACAATTGCAGGAAGCCCAAGGCGCGCGCCGCCGTTTGATTGTCACCGACGGTTCCTTTTCTATGGATGGCACGATTGCCCAATTGGACAAAATTTGTGACCTCGCCGATAAGTACAACGCAATGGTCATGGTCGATGAGTGCCATTCGACGGGTTTTATAGGTAAAACGGGACGTGGTGTACACGAACACCACAACGTCATGGATCGCGTAGACATCATTACAGGTACCTTAGGCAAAGCCTTAGGCGGTGCTTCTGGTGGGTTTACCGCCGCGCGTAAAGAGATTGTAGAAATGCTCCGTCAACGCTCTCGCCCTTATTTGTTCTCCAATACCGTAGCGCCTTCTATCGTCGGGGCTTCTATCAAGGTGTTGGATTTGTTGAGCGAAAGCACCGAGCTCCGCGATAAATTGGAAGAAAATACGACCTACTTCCGTGAAAAAATGACTGCGGCTGGCTTTGATATTATTCCAGGTACGCATCCCATTGTTCCTATTATGTTGTACGATGCCGTCTTGTCGCAAAAAATGGCCGAGCAGCTTTTGGACGAAGGGATTTATGTCATCGGTTTTTACTATCCTGTCGTGCCCAAAGGCAAGGCGCGTATTCGCGTGCAGTTGTCGGCTGGACATACCCGCGCGCATTTAGACCAAGCCATTGCGGCTTTTATCAAAGTGGGTAAGAATTTGGGCGTGGTATAGGAATATATCCTACCTCGTCTAATTTTTTTAGTCGTATGCAGAAGGCGTTAAGAAAAAAGTATCAAGACAATCCTAGCTAATTTTAGGGTTGTCTTTTTTTTAATCTCCTGCCATACTGTTTAGTGCTACGCATACAAGTCCATATGCTACAGGGAGTAACGGAAACAGTCGTTTATTTAGAGAGGTTATAAGGTTTATTTAGTAAGGCTACAATAAAAAAGCAGCCACTCGTTAGAATGGCTGCGGGAGTTGGAGGTACTTATAAAGAGGATTTGTTGGGCTTAGTAATAAACGTTTGCAAGCTCAATTGAGCCGTATGGTGTTGCTCAAAGAGCGTATCGCTGTGTTTAATGTATTGATGCAAATAGCTCAAAGCAATTTTTACCTGCTTATTGATCGTATAACTAGCGCCCACACTAAACCAATTTCGATCAAAAGAAATTTCGCCTACGCGTTCGGAAGTTCTTATCCAAAATTCATCAAAGACTTGCACCGACCACCGTTCTGTTATAGGAATTTGAACCTGGAAACGGTATCGAAAGCGGTTGCCGTACTGTACTTTTTTGAAGTTATAACGTTCCTCCACAAGATCCCAAGTACTTTGAAAACGCTGTTCTAAACGCAACCGATGCGTTATTTTAACACGGTTGATCGGTTGCACCAATTTTAACTGTATCCAACTGTTGTGTTCCGTTCTGTCTGCCGCAAGAGGAAGTTCTCCGTAAGGAAAGGTATGAACGTAGCTGTACCCCGCTGCAAAATACACTTGTTCTCGGTATTGGTACTGAAAAGAAGGCCGAAAAAGTAGCTGCTCGGGCTGTTGAAAATAGTTATCAAACCGCGCATGAACTTCAGTGTTAAAACTCCACTTTTGGTGAAACTGATACTGGTTTTGCCAAAATAACCAAACGTCGGGTTTGCCATAGATTTGTTGCGCGGAAAGTGACCTAGGCGCTAGCAAAACATACAAGAAGCAAAGAAGGAGCAAGGCAATTAAATGCTTGTTATTCATTGACATGGGATGTTTGTAAACCACTAGCATAAGTGATTGGGTAAACAATTAACACGCCGCCTCGCTTCTTTAGAAAAGTTGCTGTGGTGTCAATTATCGTCTTCGTAATCTCGTCCGTAGTGATGGTAAACAATAAGGAATTGTGCGTAGTAGGTAACAAGCCATCCTGCTGTTGTTCCCCTTTGTTGGGCCCTTTGCTTTTCTCAATAGGAAGCACGGTATAACCCGTAATACCCAAAACCTCTAAGCGTTCGATTAACAAATCTAGATGAATATCGGAAATGATGATTTCTAATTTATTATAAATAATCATAATTTTTGTTTTTAATAAATGATAAAATACGCAGCGGGTTTTACCAAAGTGTTTGAATGATGTAATAGTAGGTAGGAATTCCAATAGCGATATTAAACGTAAAGGTAATACCAAGTGTCATCGGCAACATAATACTCATATTGGCTTCTGGAACTGCCAAACGCATGGCGGCAGGTACCGCAATATAAGAAGCACTGGCCAAGAGAACGGTTTGTAGCAACGTATCGCCGACCGAGTATTCTAAGGCATAACAAAGGGCAATACTAATCGAGGCAGCTACCAAAGGAAACAGCAACCCAAAAGCTAAGGCAAAGCTCGCGTTGTTCTTCAATTCCTTCATACGGCGCGCCGCAATCAACCCCATATCCAGCATATAAAGAGACAACATCCCTACAAAAATATCACTGACAAAGGGGGTCAATTCGTCTTTGCCACTCGTGCCGACCAAATAACCGATGACCATACTACCAATCAGCAAAAATACCGAACCATTAAAAAAGGCTTCACGAATAATGTGGCCATAACCCGTACTAGTTTGCCCTTCCAAGTCCTCGATCTCCTTGGGCGATTTATTCATGTTGATGATAATTAAGCCTGCGATAATGGCAGGCGATTCCATCAAGGCCATCCCCGCTACCATATATCCCCCAAAACTAATGTTTTGTGTTTCCAGAAAAGACGTAGCGGTGGCAAACGTTACCGCAGAAATAGAACCGTAGGCAGCGGCTACTGATCCTGCATCCGCATTAGAAAATTTTCTTCTTAGGACATAATACGTGATAAAAGGAAAACAGAAAGAAGCCAATACACAAACCAGCATGACGGTTATTACTTGCAGGGTAAACCCACTCTCATACAAGTGTTCGCCCCCCTTGATACCAATATCAAACAACAAATAAATACCCAAAAACTTACTAATCGCCACAGGGATTTCTAAATCGGACTTAACAGCAACCGCCAATACACCCAAGAAGA
This sequence comes from uncultured Saprospiraceae bacterium, assembly GCA_963837355.1. Classification (GTDB taxonomy): domain Bacteria; phylum Bacteroidota; class Bacteroidia; order Chitinophagales; family Saprospiraceae; genus Aureispira. Next base: position 1,826,090 of record CAWIMY010000007.1, read on the forward strand.
AAAACAATACAGGGGCGTGGCTAAAATTCTCTAAAATAGTTTGAAAATTCATATCGAAATATAGGAAAATGGAGCAAGGAGAAACCTTGCCAATGGAATAAAAAGATGGATAAAGCAGCGGATTCTTAGCAAGAAGAACACGCGTTGCAACACAGGGCCTTGCTATCGGAGCAGTCTGAGACTTTCCAAAAACAGCACAGCAAGGCACCGCCTCGACTTCAAGAGAAGGAGGCAGAAACATACAAAAGAGGTTTAAGTGCTCTTAAACCTACGCGTCGCAGTAATCCAGTAGGAGCTGTTGATACAGCAGATAGAAGGGTAAGGCTGGTGGGACATCAAAGGAAGCTACTCCTGTAGCTATAGCATTGCTATCATTTTGCCCTAAAAAAGAAAACAGCTTACTGGAAGTCCAGTAAACTGTTTTTATCAATGCTTGTTTATTATCGTCGTCTCCATCGCCATAAGCGTAATTGGTGGAGTTGGTTTGTTCTTCGTCTCCTTCTACAAATTCTTCTTCTACCTCTACCACTTCTTTCCAGTAGTAGTTGGCAGGAGTCAACAGGCTAATACTTGTCAATAGACAGAGGAGCAAGAGCCCGTAGCGAAGGGTGATATGTAATGGTTTTGTTTGCACGGTTCAAATGTATTTCATTCGCTATAGAAATGCAAGCTTTTTGTCAATTTTTGTTGAAAAATCACCGCACACCCTCCAATAGTTTCTTCCGCGCTTTCCAATCCGAAAGGTAGCGTTCTTTGAGTTGGTAGAAGGCGGCGGAGTGGTTGGGAATAATCAAGTGACAAAGTTCATGCAACACCACATAATCAATGCAGTACGTTGGTGCTTTCATCAAATTGATATTTAAAATGATTTTGCCAGGCTTGCCCGGTTGGCAGCTACCCCAGCGCTTGTGGAGCAGGCGAATTTTTAAAGTGGGCAACGGAATGTTTTCAGGAGCAAGGCGCTTATGACAGATGGCGAGGCGCTCAGTAAATTTGCGCAGCGCCTGTTTCTTATACCACGCCTGTACTTGTTTTTGAATGTGTTTGGGCTTGGAGCGGTCGGGCGTATAGACCCACAAGAACTGGCCTTGCAACTTAACGACTCGTTCCGTGGCTTCGACCACTTTCAAGCGGTAGCGGCGACCGAGGTAGTAATGCGATTCGCCACTGACATAGGAGCGCGCGCCATCAAACGGCTGTAAAGCCTTGAAAAACAACTGTTGCTCTATAATCCACAAGCCGCGTTTGAGGATCTTGGCCTCTATTTTTTCTAGGGGCGCTTGCTGCGGAGCCACGACTTCCACTGACATGTTGGGCAGAACACTTATTTCTAAGGTCTTGCGGTCACGCCGAATTAACGTATATTCAATAGTGCGGGTGCCGTAGGCGAGTATAGGCATTTAGTAGTTGGCTTTAGCGATTTTTTTAGATTGTGCAATGATTCGATCTACTTCTGCATACGCAAAATCTACGCCCAAATTGACGGATTTGTCTAATAAATGATCTTCTACGCAATTGGCAATATCAGATAGTTTACTAGAATTTTTTTGCCAATCGACGGTTGCAATTTTGCGTACACTGTTGTCGATGGCCAAGGCCAATGCTGCCAAGGCTTCTTTTGAAAATTCGGCAGGGGGTTGGCGCTCTTGGAGCACTTCCTCCATCGAGCCATAAAATGCCCGTGCTTTGGGGTGGTGCTGCAAGCGGTCGGGAATGCCTTGGCGGTTGCCGCTGTGCAATTCGTTTTGTTGCGCAACAATACGCTCTAAAAACTCCGTATCCTCTATGCGTCCTTCCTCAAAGGCCTTGATAATATCTTCCAGCATGTCGGACAGCTTTTTATAATAAGCGGGATCCTCTTCTAAGCGCTCGGTAATGCTGCGCTTCATGCGGTGGGCGATCTGGTCGGCGATAGAAGCAGGGGTTTTTCCGTCTTTCAACAATTCTTCGGCGCGCAGCGCTTGGTTAAAGATATTAATGGGTTGCGTGAGCTGCTGAATCTCCTCCGTCAAAACATAACGATCTAGCAATTGCTTGATGCGGTATTGATACTCCTCTTCGTTGAAGTTTTCATCCTTGCGACGACTAATACTGGCCTTTAGTTTGATAAAAAACTTCCAATCTTGTTCCCAATTAGTACGGTTTTCCTCGCTGTAACGCGTGTAGTATTCGTCCAACGATAGCGCCGTTTGTAAGCTGCGGGAAAAGGTCGTTAGGCGCTTATAAAAATCGTCTCGAATATCTTCAGGTTTTAAATGCTCTTCCATAGCCGTTAGATCCTTTTGATTGACCCCCTCGAACAAGCGCCACAAATCGTGGTAGTGTTCAGGTACTTTTTCTAGAACTTCCCTGCCTTGCAGCAGCGCCCCCGCTAGGTCTTCTTCTTCATAGCCACTCAATTCGGCGTAGTCTGTCAAGGCTTTATCTAGGTTGCCCAAAATACCCATGTAGTCAATCACAAAGCCATAGTCCTTTCCTTCAAAGACGCGATTGACACGGGCAATGGCTTGCAATAAGTTGTGATCGCGCAAGGGTTTGGCCAAGTACAACACCGTATTTCTAGGCGCATCAAACCCCGTCAACAATTTGTCCACCACAATAATTAGTTCTACTTCAGTGCCCTTTTCTTTAAACCGATCAGTGACCCATTCTTCGTAGGCTTTTTGCCCGCCTTGCTCTTGTACCAACTTTTCCCAATACTGACGGTTGTTAAACGCTACTTCTGTCCATTCATTATCGTGTCCCTTGCGGGCATCGGGTGGCGAAAAGACAACGGCCGTGTTGAGTTTTAACCGCCGCTTGTTTCTTTCAAAATACTGGTGGTACTTGATCGCCGTATCAATGCTGTGAACGGCCAATTGGGCTTTGTTGATCCCTTTGGCTAGATTTTTATTGTAATGCTTCGCGATGTCTTCCGCAATTTCTTCTACGACACTTAACGTGTTGTACAGCGCGCTAATGCTGGCGTGCTTTTTACGCAAATTCGCCTTGTCTGCTTCTGTGTAATAATCGGGTACCGTCTCCTCTACTCGATCTATTCTCTCATCCAAGGTCTTTTTATTGATGTCAAACTTAGCGCTGCGGCCTTCGTAGATAATCGGCAGGACCGCGCCGTCTTTGACGGCTTGGTCGATGGTGTACTGGTGAATAAATCCCCCAAACTTTTGCGCGGTGCTCTTTTCTTTTTTGTTGAGCGGCGTTCCCGTAAAGCCGATGAGGCAAGCATTGGGCAACATTTTTTTGAGGTAGCCGTGGTTTCTGCCGTACTGGCTGCGGTGGCTTTCATCAATGAGCACAAAAATATTGCTAGACGTATTTTGGTAGTCGCTCGGGGTTTTACCGCTGCCAAATTTATTAATAACGGCCGTAACGACTTCTATGTTGTCATTGGCGATGTATTGAGCGAGCTGCTTGCCCGATTTGGTTTTTTCCAAGCTCTGTATGCCGCATTGGCGAAAGGTCTTAGAAATCTGTTTGTCCAAGCTCACGCGGTCGGTCACCAGTACAATTCTAGCCCTAGGAAAACGCTGATCAAATTTAAGGGCTTTGGACAGCATAACCATCGTCAACGACTTGCCGCTGCCTTGCGTATGCCAAATAACGCCGCCTTGGCGCTTGCCGCTATTGTCGGTATGTTGCACGCGCTCCAAAATCGAATTGATAGCAAAATACTGCTGGTAGCGCGCTATTTTTTTAATATTCCCATCGTAAACGATGAATTTTTGCGTCAGCTCCAATAAGCGTTCGGGGCGACACAGCGCGTACAAACTAATATCCTGTTCAGTAGGGAGCCGCCCTTGCAACAGTGGCCGTACTTGGTCTTTTAGCCCCTCTTCTTTCCAGACCGACCAATATTCGGTGTTGGTTTTGGTGGTGCCATAATAGACACTATTCGGCTCGACCGCCAACAACAATTGCGAATAATAAAACAGCCTTGGGGCTCCTACTTCAGGATCTTGGTTGCGCTGCTGTTGCGAAATGGCCTCTCGGATAGCGTTGGCTTTGTCACGGCGCTTGTTCTCTATAATCGCGAAAGGAATCCCGTTGACATACAAAACCACATCCGCACGGATCAGGTTATTGATGCCCCGCACCGATAGCTCTTTGGTCACATGAAAAACGTTGTTCTCCCAGTTGTACCAGTCGATGTACTGTAGGGTAAAACTCCGCTTTTGCCCCTGAACCGTCTCTTCGTACCCGCGTCCCCGCAGCAGCAATTCAAACGTTTTTTGATTGATCTGTTCCAAGCCATCGTTGGAAGGATTGGCCAAATCGCTGATGGCTTTCTGTATCGTACTACTCGAAAATTCATACACTTGCCCCCGATAATCGTACCGATTGAGGCGCTCTAGTTGGGTTTGCAAAATGCCCTTGAGCAGCACCCGTGTGCTGCGGCCTTCGCGTTGGGCATTTACTTCGTCTACCGACAGATAGGTGTACCCGAGTTGTTGCAATAAATCCAACGTGGACTGTTGGGAGTCTTCGTTTTCTAAATAAGAGGTCATGTTGCTCGTTGGTGTTGTTTGTTTGGGTAAACAGGTGGTTTCGGGGACAGGTATATTGCCTTTAAGAAACCAATAAAGGACTAATATAACTAGTTTTGTTTATTTTATAGGGTTTGGTAAACTGTTTTTGGGAAGTTTCGCTTTGCTGGATGTATTAACCTCTATTATACCGCTTCTTCGTACAACAATCTTGCTTCTGACAAAGGTAACTTTAGTAGGATCATAAATAGGTAAATACAGTCGACAGACGTGCAGCCCCATTGCCGCAACGGTGGTACCACGTGCCTCGCATCGGCTCGGTCGCGGTAGTGTTGTAAAACGTAATCAAGCCCTACAAGCGCGCCCGAACGGTGTTGTAGTTGGTCATCAGGGCTTGGTAGCTTTGTCCGTTCCAAGGGTAGGTGGTTGTTGTCTTGGCGAAAATGAAGCACGTAGGTGTGGGGCAGGAGAATTAGGAGATACCTAGGTATGGAAATAAGCTTATAGTTGACTCAATTTATCAATCCAAGCATCAAATCTAGGGCATTTTGCCCGAATGGCTGCTAATCCAATTTCCTGCGCGATCAAAGAGCCATAAGTTGTCTTGCTATAACCGTCAATAATACGCATAAGCCGTTTAGATGGGGCAGTAGTAGAGCCGTTGTTAATCATTTCAGGGTTAGAAAAATCGGCTAAGGTCTTTTCTAGTTCTGGTTTGCCTATTAGTTCTTGCGGAGGAAAATTATCCTCAAATACTTCTTGATTGATAAATAACAAGCCCTCAAATTCATGCAGTTGCACGTAGGGAATAAAACGACTGGCACGCGATAGATTAAGATCATCTTGCATTCCCTTTTCTAACAAGTCCATCGCCGTATTTTTATTGGGCTGTTCCTCCACTTGTTCCCAGTTGGGAAATTGGTGCTTTTTCCTTATCCCATAGTAATCAATTAGCGTAGTGATCGAGGCGGTTAAATCTCTCTCGTAATTCGCTAGAATCTCTTTTTTAAGGATACTCCAAGGAACTATACCCCCATTGGAGTGCTTAATCAAAGGCGCTTCTACAAGGATGTTGCGCTCCAAGAAATAAGGATACAAGACATCTTGACAAAAATCCCGCTCTGTTTGCTCCTCACAAATGATAATTAACCGCTTCATAGGCTATTTGTTGGGTTGGCCTGTATTAATAATATTGCGTCTCCACAAATCCCCCAAACTGTATTCCTCTAACCAAGGAATCAAGTCGGCTTCCTCCAACCGCTGAAACTGAGACTCGCCCTCTACTTGATCCACCGTAATGACATCGCTAAGTTCAAAACAACTCAATAAATCAGTCGATTGAGTGGCCAATAAGACCTGTTTTCCTTTAGCAGCAGCGGACTGTATCAGTCCTGCCAACTTAGTAATCGCCACAGGATGCAAGCCCAACTCTGGCTCATCTATGATAATCAAGTCAGGGGGATTGGGCTGCATGAACAAGACCGTCAACGCTATAAAACGCAACGTTCCATCCGATAAATCCGTCGCTCCATAAACAACAGCACTGTAATAATCTTTCCACTGCAACCGAATGTTGCCATTGGGCAACGGCTCTAAAAAAAAGTCTAAAAAATAAGGCGCGATAGAGCGAATAAACTTAACTATACGTTGGTAGATAATCGGCTCCTCCTCCCGAATATGGTACAAATAAGCAGCAATGTTAGAACCGTCTTCATAGAGGTAGTATTGGTCGTTCTCGATATGACTCGGAGTCGTGAACGGAGAGGTCGTACTCGTATCGTGAAAGTGATATTTTCTAAAACTTTTCAAGTGTTTCCGAATGTACTTTGCCCTATAGTTGGCAGTAGTCTTTATTTGAGCTTCTTCGTCACTCCTACCAATATCCCAATGATTGCCTTCGTAGATCAAATCTTCTACAGAAAACACAAAAACACCATCCCGACCCAAATTCAAGGTGGCTCCATAACCGTTCACCCCTTTATCAAATTCCAACTCGAAGGACAATGTACTCCTTCTTTTTATGCCCTTGTGCAGCAACTTGTTTTCTCCTCCTGTCAATTGAATGTACGCATTCAGCTTTTGTTCGTAAAGGTTCTTTAGGAAATCAAAAAAGCTAATGAGGTTGCTCTTTCCGCTACCATTGGCACCAATCAAAATATTAATCGCGCCCAATTCTAGACGCATTTCCTTGATGGATTTATAGCCCGCTATTTTAATAACATCTAAACTCATAGCTGATACAATTTTGTTATAAAAGGAAACATGCCACCTACACCAACACCCGCATTTGCCCCGTCAACAACTGCTGCATCAAGCCCTTTTTCTGTGTCCGCATCTGCTCGCGCTGCTGGATCAAGAGTTCAATTTCTTGGTCTAAGGTGCTGAGGCAATGGGCTATTTTTTGTTGTTCTGGGAGGGAGGGGAGAGAGATTTTTATTTTTTCTAATTGACGACGGTACAAATGAACTACTTGTACGCCTTGTGCTGCTTTTACTATGGCTTTTTTCTGGTAACTATTCAGATAATAAGTTAAAAATACACCACTTGAGGTAGTCCTTATAATATTCAAATCACTACCTAAAATGACATCGTTAACTTGTACACAAGCAGCAGTAGCGATATCTAATGCACTTTCTCCTGAGGCTGGAATAATAATATCGTTTGCTACACTAATTATCAACTTTACTTTATCAGCATTAGTAAAAGACTTTATAGTGTTAATTACTTCTCCATAATGAGTGTATAATTCACCGTATCGGATACAAGGGTATTTTCCTCCCTCAACGATATCTTTCTTCGCTATACCTTTTTCCTTTTTTTAATTGCGCAATTTCTCCCAACGTAGTGCTTTCCCAAGCAGGAAACATCTCCCCCTCCTCATCCACAAACCGCCACTCCTGACTAAACAATTTCTGCATCAAACCTTTTTTAAGGCTCTTTTTGCCCTCAATTAGGCGAGTGATGCTGTCAATCATTTTGTCCCAAGCGGATAGAATGAGGGCTATTTTTTTTTGCTCGGGGAGTGGGGGGAGGGGGATAGGAATGTTATGTAGCCTACAACCTTGTATAGACTCTTTTACAGTTGTTACCTGTAAGATTTTAGTACAGGCATTCCTTTTGCAAAGGAAAAGAGTAGCATAAACCATTTTAAGTAATTTCTATCTAGTTTTTTTTGATCGGTATGCGGTACTTTATTACTCTTTGAGCAAGTGCAATTTCAGCTCTATCAAATTGGGCAATAGTTACCTAAAGTGCAGCATTCTGTAGATGATTAGCACATCACCTATTTTAGGTATACCCCTAGACATCACAGTAGCAATAGGTATCAATATGGAATGTATTCTTTAGAACATTCGATGAGTCGATGATACCCCATCTTTAATAAATTTTTAGCTGTGACTAAAATGTTTCCTTCATGCAAGATTTACTTTGGGAGAATTACCACGATAATCAACGTAGTGAGGTTACATCCGCCAATTTTACGACCTCCCAATCCACAGGAATCCAGCCCAACTTCGTCTTCTTATACCCAACTTTCCCTTCTACCACGCTAGTCATGCTTACAACAAGTTTAGTTCTCTCAAATACACATTCATTTCCTCTTTGACCTTCACCAGTTCTTTTTCTAGGCGTTCGATTTCGGCTTGGGTGGCTTTGATGTCAATGGGTTCTTCTTCCTCGAAGGTATCGACATAGCGCGGAATATTGAGGTTGTAATCGTTTTCGATGATTTCGGCTAGGGTAGCGCGGTAGGCAAATTTATCTTTTTGCAAGCGGCCTTCTTCGCCTTCGATGGGCGCGTCTTTTTGGAACTGTACATATTGATCGACAATATTTTGTACATGTTCTTCGCTGAGTTCGTTTTGGTTTTTGCTGCTCAAAAACTCGGCGCTGGCATCCACAAACAGTACATCAGTCGTGTGTTTTTTGCCCTTGTTAAAAATCAGAATGGCGGCGGGAATGCCTGTTCCAAAAAACAAGTTGCTCGGTAGGCCAATCACGGCTTCTAGTAAGTTGTCGTCGATGAGTTTTTTACGAATTTTGCCCTCCGAGCTGCCTCTAAACAAGACCCCGTGTGGAATAATGACCCCTGTACGGCCATTGCCTTGCTGGGTGCTGGCGAGCATGTGCAGAATAAAGGCAAAGTCCCCTTTGCTCTTGGGCGGCACGCCGTATTCAAACCGTTTGTATATATCGTCGCCTGCTTTATCTGCGCCCCATTTGTCCAAACTAAAGGGCGGATTGGCGACCACCACGTCAAAACTTTTGAGGGCAAGGCCTTCGATGTGTTTGGGGTTGCCGATGGTGTCCCCTTTTTCGATGTTACCGTCTACGTTGTGCAGCAGCATATTCATGTTGCAAAGCGCCCAAGTATCGCGGTTACTCTCTTGGCCATACAGGACAAAATTATCACTGCGTTGGCCGTTTTTGTCCGTCACTTCCTTGGCAACGGTGAGTAGGAGCGAGCCCGACCCACAAGTGGGGTCATAAATGCGGTCGCCTGCTTGGGGCTGCATCAACTTGGCCAACAGCAGGGAAATGGTGTGGGGCGTGAAAAACTCTCCACCTTTTTTGCCACTGCCCGAGGCAAAGCGCTCAATCAAATACATGTAACTATCGCCCAAAATATCCACACTGCCAATGACAGAAGGCCGAAAATTCAATTCGGGTTTGTTGAAATCGTCGATAAGGTTTTTCAAACGGGCGTAGCGCTCGCTTTCTTCTCCAATTTTATTAGAATTAAAATCGGCCGTAAAAAGGCCGTCGAGCTGCGGGTTGTAATCCTGAATAGCGCCGAGCATTTCATTGATGCGCTCGCCCAACGATTTGACTTTCTGTTGTTTGGTTTTGCTATCTACGACAGGGCGCGCCTTTTTTTCGGCTTCGGTTTCGTGTTCGGGGCTATCGGCTAGAATGTAGAAGCTACAGGCGGGTGGCAATTTGAATTTTTCGCGGTCCAATTTACGTTGGATGCGAATTTCATCGTCGCCGTATTCCTCGCGCAATTGCTCTTCGGTATCTAGCCACTTGTCGCTAATGTATTTAAAAAACATGAACTCCAAAATGTAGTTCTTATACTGGTCAGAATCGACCACCCCGCGAAAGGTATCACAGGCACTCCAGAGCGCCTGATTAATGGTATCTTGTTGCGTCGTGCTACTCATAACTATATTAGACGGTTGTTGACAGGCGCGTTAGGAAAGGCAGAACGAAAGCTCGACCGTTTCCCCGCTGCCAATTCATTACAATTAAACAGTTGAAATATTACTTAGAAGAGACATTCAGTGCCCAAATGGTTAGAAAACTTTCCGCTTCTCCTACCACGACATTCATGGGATTTTTCATCCGCTTATCGCGATAAAACAGCTTTCCTCTTCGAAGGTCCAAGATACAATATTCTGTTGGAATATTAAGCGCGTTGTCCAACTGATCTTGCATCAAGGCCAAGGCCACATTCGCATGCGCGCGGCTCAATACTTCTTTTTTGTAATAAAGTTTAATTAGGTAATTATTTACCGTACTAGTTCCCTTTCTTTTATAGCGCAAACCTAATTCGGGTTTGATGGTAATGGACAAATTTTTGTAAGTAAAAATTCCCGCAGGTGGCGCAAACCAAGTGCACGTTTTTGTTTGCGCCAGTTCTGTCTGCAAGTAGTTTTGAATTAAGGTAGGGTAGATCTTTAATTGACTGTTGCCTGTTTTGTTGAAGATATTGATGCCTACGGTTGCCGCTTGTAAAACAGATGGATGACGCTGCTGCTGGTGGTAACAAATAATAGCTCTTTGCAAGGGGAGGTAATAGTCGCTAAAAAAGGATTTTTGTTCCCGCCGAATCAGTCCCTGAATCAAACTTTCTTTGTACTGTTGCCCAACGATAAAGTTGACAAAGTCGGTTAAACTAACTTTGATTATTGGTATTTCTTTTTTCATTTGTTTGGATGTTTTTATAAAATTATAAGAATTAAAATTTTGTGTAGAGGCAAGCAATGGCTTGCGCAGCAAGAACGCCTATAGCTGCTCGACTAAGGGCGTTTATTGGAAGGCATTTTATAAATAGTGTTATTGAATTTTATCGTAAATAAGTTGATTGACCAAGCGCTTTTTTTCGTTGATAATCTGTAAGTGTAACGCCTCTTCGTGCTCTAACAATTCTACGAGTTGTACGATGCTGCTTTGGCGTTCTAAGTCGGGCAATGGGATGGGCAGTTGCCGTAGATCGCGGCTGCTGACACTGGAGATGACACTGCCGCCTTTGAACCGTTCTAGGGCTTGTTGCCCTACAGGCGAATTGATATACCAAGCGAGGTATTCGGATAAGAGTAAAGAAGGGAGCGGACGAATAACCGTAAAGATAGAGGCGGCTAATGGGTTGGACAAAGCCGCTAAGTCTTCCGCTCGGCAGAGGATGGCGTTATTGTGAGCGCCCTTGGCGGTAAATAGAATATCGCCGACTTGTAGAATGTGCTTTTTGTGGTAATGGGTTCCATCCATTCTAGTCGCCCCTGTAATACGATAGGTCTCCTTGTTGATGTCTCGAAATTGAAGGAGGTGGTTTTTTCCTTCGGGGCTTTCAATAATGCGTTCGCGAACCGTTACACCTGAACGGATCTTAGCCAGTTGGCCTAATAGTGGATTCATTTTTAATCAGTTTGTTTTTACAGAATATATAGTTCACTGTTCGTTTGTGATTTTTAAACGAGGCAAAAAGAAAAAAGGTTGCCTATGTGGCGACCTTTTTTGGAATTGTTTTTTTTCTGTAAAGAAAAACTGATTTTTATGATTCTATTTTTTTGAGTTGCAAAATCAAAAGTTTCATCTAGTGAAATTTTAGATCGCTCAATATTACTTAAATTTGATTTATTGATTAGCAAATAGCATTAAAAGTAATCATTGAAGGCTATTATTCATCTTTGATTTCAGGAAGGGCAAAAGGCCTACTTTATGAAAAAATAAAAAATAATAGCTAAAAATTTTTATCGAGAGCCGATACTTTTATACAAGTTGTTCCTTTTTTGTTTGTCAATAACGGTATCGCGTTCCCCTTATTTTAAGTAGTAGCCCTAATTTGAATGGTCACTTGGCGCGCTTTATTCCAACAACCCCTCCATCTCCTCCAGCAACGACAACAAATCCCGATCAGGCTCTTGATGCACATACTCATAGGCCGCTTCAAAAGGATCAACGGGATAAACCGTAGTAGGATCTTGATTAGAAGGCACAAAAACCACGTAGTGCCCATATTGGGGCGAGTTGGGCCGTTCGTTGACTCCCCATTGGCCGTTGTGTTGCAAGCGCAAGTATTGGCCGATGGCGTAGCCTAAGCGGGGGCTGAGCCATTCGCGGGCGGGGTCGTCTAGCCACTCCTCGGCGAGCATGGCATCTAGCTCCTCTAAGAAGGTGGATAGATGGTCGGCGTTGTGGTAGATGCGGTCGGCGGCTTCGAATTCGGCAGATCGGGCGAGTTCTACGAGTAGGGTTTTGCCTGCTTCTACGAATTTGGATAATTGTTGTTTGCGTTCTTTAATGACGGTATACGTAATGGCCATGTGTTTGCTTACTAAGTGCGTTTGATGGGAACAAGCGGCTGATGCGGCCGTTCTTGGAGTGTTTCCCAACTGTGGAGATCCATGATTTTTTCTAGGCGGTAGCGCAGTTTTTTGCCCGAGGACAAGGTGCGGTCGTAGGCCACTAAACCCAAGCCTTGGGCATAGCGGCTGTACTGATAAAAGTCTGTTGTACGGACACCCTTGCGGCCTTTGACGCTGTGGCGAAACATGTCTTTAAACTCCATCGTTTCATAGGCGCTATTGCGAAAACGGTAGGGAGAAAAGGCTTGGACGACTTGGCGACTTTTGCGAAACCCTTCGTCCCCGTAGGGTGATTGGTAGCGAACGGTCGCACTTAATCGACTCGCTTTGGGCTTGTTGCCACTGGTAAACTTGTCCTTGAATAACGTTGCTGACAATACCTTCGCCTGCAATATACAAACTATAGCGCTGCAAAGAAACTCCTGTGTCGCTGATTACTTGCGTCATGGTTTCTAATTCTTGGAAAAATTGGTCGTAACGCCGCAAGACCAAGACCGTATCGCCGTGGGTAATATGCGTTTGGGTATATTGGTAGACAATGTCGTTGGGGTTGTCTTCATTCACATATTTATAGACTTGTGCCTTAAACAAGGCCTCATAAGGAAAAAAATACGACTTCAATTCTAGCTGCTGGGCTTGAGTGGAGCGAGTAGTTATTAGCGAAAGCGAAATCAACAGGAGGAGCGTGCGCATGTACTAGAGGATAAGAGGACGAGAAAATAAGGGAATTCTTAGAACCTATTAAGTAGAACGAACGAGGGTACAAAAAAAGTGCCTTCTGGTACCAACAGAAGACACTTTAGAAAGCTTTAACACCTTTTATTATTAGGTTGTCATTGGAACCTCCATAATTAATGTTTGGGCATCGCTGCTAGCTTCCAAATTAAATCCGTCCGTTGCCCATAGGCCGTAGCCGTCGCGGCGCTCCAAGGTTTGGCCATTTACAGTAACAGAACCTTCTAAAACAAAGACATAAATACCGTTGCCTATTTTTTTGAGGTCGTAGCGCGTGCTGGCACCCTTGTCAAAATCACCTAAGTGAAACCAAGCGTCTTGATTGATCCAAACACCTTGGTCGTCTTTGTTGGGCGATAAGACTTGGTAAAATTCGTTTTTCTTGGCCACTTCTTGCAAAGAAATTTGATCGTAGCGGGGTTCTACATTGCGCGCTCTTGGAAAGAGCCATATTTGTAAGAACTTAACGGCTTGATCGGCATTCTTATTCATTTCGCTATGCGTAACGCCCGTGCCTGCGCTCATCACTTGGATGTCGCCTTTTTTGATGACAGAGACGGTTCCGATGCTGTCTTTGTGTTGCAAATCCCCTTCTAATGGAATAGAAATGATTTCCATGTTGTCGTGCGGGTGCTGTCCAAATCCGCGATTGGGCGCTACTTCGTCGTCGTTTAAAACGCGCAACACACCAAAGTTCATACGTTCTGGATTATAATAATTAGCAAAGCTAAAAGTATGGTGGCTGTTTAACCAACCGTGGTTGGCGTGGCCGCGTGTGCTGGCCTTGTGCAATACAGTATTCATTGTTGTTTCCTCTTTATTGGGTAAATGATTAAATCCTAGCGGCTCCATTAACTCGTCATACGTGGATTTGGCCTTGGGTGGTTGCACCACGGTAGCCAAGCCTGTTAAGAGCGCTGTTTTCAAGAAGTTTTTTCTATTCATACGATTGTTGCTTTTTGTTATCTTATTACAAAGATAAGGCAAAGAGGAACCACTTGGCATATCAAAAAACGGGGGGAACGTATGAAAACACGGGAATGCTTTCTTTTTTGGAGGTGTTAAGCGGAAGTGGGGAGTTTTTTTTAAAAAAAACAATCGGCCAAGAGCGTTATTTCCTGCCGATTGTTTCCTTTTTTTATGGGATGTTTGTTTTACAACAAAAAGCCGTTTTGTACGCCCACAGGGCTAGGAATTTTGGTGTCGTCAAACATTTGACGAATGTCGATTTCAATACCGCGTGCGATGGAGGTAATCGGCACATCGTTGTAGGTGCCTTCGAAGGGATTTTCGGAGTAATCGCCGATTTTCTCCATTAAGAAAAATACCCAAGTAATAATAGCAGAAATGAAGGGGCATAAGACAAACGTCCATAAATGGGTATCGTGAAAAATATCCAACATCCCAAACGGCAACATCGCCGAAAAAACCAGCGTCAACCAAACTGCTGTTGAAGCATATTGGCGCGGAAAAGGAAAGTTTTTGATGCGTTCGGATTTACCTTGCCCATCATAGAAGCGCGTCACCAATTCGTTGAGGTGGATTAGACGGAAGTCGTTGAAGTAGCCCAAATCGCATAATTCGCGCAAGCGTTTTATTTGTGTGGCCAATAATTGACTTGCAGTATTACCCTTGCTTTTGTAGTAGGCAATTTCTTCCTCTGTCAAATAATTCGCTAATTCAGAATCTAGGCGTTCAAAGTAATTTTCGCAAACGGTGGCATTAAATAACTTGTCCAAACGGGCTTCTTTGTGTTCCCATTCTTTGCTGAGGCGTAGTTGATAGCGCAGCGCCGTGAGCCAAGCAATATGGCGATAAATTAATTCCTGCCGAATTTTTTCTTGGTGCTCGCCTTGTACAAAGGCCAAAACAGACGCGGAGAACGAGCGGCTATCGTTGACGATGCCTCCCCAAATTTTGCGCGCCTCCCAAGTGCGGTCGTAAGAAGCATTGTTCTTGAAGCCTAGATAAAATGCTACGGCAATACCCACAATGCTAATGGGTTGCCACGGCAATTTGACGTTGTAATCAATCAGGTAAGCCAAACCACAAATAAGGGTAGAGTAAATAAAACCATAAACCAGCGGCATTTTTGACCATTTTAAGGTCATCCAAAAACCGTAATTTCTTTTTGCGTACATTCGTGTGTAGTTGTGAAAAGTGGTAGAAAGGGGTTGTTTGAGGAATTAAGATACAAATAACAGTAGAATACTGGCGAGGAAAGAGGGAATTGTCATTGCTGAATTATTTCAAGATGCTGTTATTAAAAACTTTGAGGTAATTGGTTAGGCTGCGTATCCCGTTACTTTTGAATTAAAAAAATACTACTGCTCAAATAGACGCTCTAAACTGACTAGGAGACTGCCCTACATTGCGCTTAAAAAAAGCACTAAAATTGGCAGGCTCCGAGAAACCCAATTCATAGCCAATTTCCTTATTGGACAATTCTGAGAAATAAAGCAGGCGTTTGGCGGCGATGGTCAAGCGCTCTTGTAAATAGGCTTTGGCCGTTTTGCCCAACAGACTTTTGATGGTACGGTTGAGGTGGTCGGGCGTGATGTGAAGCGCTTTGGCATACTCCGTACTGTGGTGCCAAGTTTTGTAGTGCTGCTCCACCAGTTGCTTAAAACTTTTGAGGATAGCGTGTCCCGCTTCTAATTGTTGGGGATGCTCGTCGCGTAGGATGCAATGGTGGTTGCAATAGATCAGGAAGAGTTTGAGGAGCGCCCCAATCGCTACCATGCGGTATTTATAAGGACTTTGCAACGCGTCGCGCATTTCTTGAACATAGTGGTGTAGTTGAACCCACTGTTCGGGGAGGAGCAGGAGTGGCGGCTGTTGGCCATAGGAGCGAAACAGATTAAGGTCATTTATAAAATCAATGGGGATGTTGTTCTGCATTAAAAAATCAGGAGAGAAGACCAAGACTTGCCCTTGGGTGGGGACGTTTTCCAGCAGCTGGTGAACCTGTCCAGGATGAATAAAAAACACCTGCCGCTCTCCTAAAGGATACGCTTTAAAGTCTACTACATGTTCTCCTTCCGCCTTTTCTATTAAGAGAATTGTATAATAATCATGGCGGTGTGGGGTGTCGGGCTGTCCTTTTCGCGCTTGGTAGATCTGCCCCATGTCTGACCAATTAAACGCATAAGAAGTATTGTCCGAACGAATGGTTGCATAGGTCTTGATAGGCTCCATAGATAGGCCAATTATTACATTATAAAATAGGGAGCAGCAGGGATCAAAGTGCGTCCATCTGATCGGTCACCAACTGCGTCAAGCGCCATTCGTAACTGTCGTAAAACGTATTCTCACACTGAAACCGATACACTTGCCGTTCTTCCCAGTACTCTAAACTAGGTTCTTCTTCAAAATAATCCTCTTCTTCTACGTGTTTTCGGTAAGCGGCATTTTGCGCGGCAAATTGTTGCTGCACGCGCTCCAAAAACGCAACAGCGGCTTTTTCTTTAGAGGAAAAAACGCCAAGTAATTTGGTCTTACCGCCACCTTTGGAGCTAAAAAAATCTAAGGAAATGACATAGCTGTACGGGTGGTCTAAGGACTCGTCCAAGTCGGGGAAAATAGCGGCTAGCAAATCGGTTTTGGCAGTAGTATTCAATAATAAATCCGACATAGAATGGTAGAATGAAGTAGCTAAGGGGAAAATTATTTTAATAACTCTTTACAAGTCAGGACAACCCGTTCGTCGCGGTTTTCCCATTGTTGCGGGTAATATAAGATGATGTAGCCCTCGTGGACGGCGGCACATTCGCAAAATTGGCGACCAACTGCTCGATAATTACGCGCAGAGGCGACAGGCGGAACATTGAGATTACGCATTCCCCAGTCATCAATAGACAATAATTCCCAATCATCCTCATAAGAGATAATATCGGGGCGTAATGCCGCAGGAAAACAAGTGTCTTTGCCTGATTTTTTGACCACTAAATCACATTCTATCGTAGTGCCTGCATAAAGCGAAAGCGCCATCCAGTTAGGAATCCACTTAAAGAGGTAAAAGAAGGGCAAGATACCAAATAAAATCAATACCAGCCAATTCGGGCGGCGCTCAATATGGGTCAAATAAGGCGTTGTTTTGTTATCCCAAAAGAGGACATAGAGCAAGGCAATCATCGCCAAATTCCAAGGGTAAACCACGCTGTTCCAGCCGTCTGCTACGAGTAGAATAAGAATACACAAATGCAGCAAACTGCCCATAATTACCGCCCAGCGTCTAGTGCGCTGCTTAAGGAGCAAAATCGCGATGATGATTTCTAATAACCCCATGCCATAACCCAATGTCGTATAGTCCTTTAGCCAACTGGTTTTTTCAAAAATACCGACTAACCAAGGAAAGACCGTACTGATAAACTGGACATTGAGTTTGTGAATGCCCGACCAAAAATAAACCATGATGATAACAAATTGGAGCGTAGCCAATTGCCGTTTGGGGTGAGTGCGCCAATGGTACCAAGCAATACTAATCAACAGCGCTGTATAGACGTATGCCCAAGGCTGAAAGCGATTGATGTCTTCCAGCAACAGGAAAAAGAAGCAAACTAGGGACAGAATAAGAGAGGGTTGTCGCCACAGGGGACTGATAGACGCAAAACAAAGCCCAATTATAAACGTCACACTAAAAAATCCCGTCAACCAGTCGTTATAATTGAAGGGGAAAAAACCGAAGAATGGGAGCGCGGGATAGCTGCGATCTATGGGAAACCACAAATTATAAGACAAGCTCATTTGTAGAATAAAAGCCAGCGCGACAACGCGCACACACCATTGGGTCAACCAAACCGAATGGGGGCTGTGTTCGTCGGGTATTAAATCCTTGTTATTCATAGTGTTGTTCCCAAAATTATAACAATAGTATGGAGAATATTTTTTGTATTAACCTGCGTGGAGATGGCGAATAAGGTCTTGTGCCAACTCTTGGTTGAGCTGTCCTGTGGCATTGAGGATATCGACAAACACCACCGTACAGTAATGGGGGTGGGCGTGTTGCTCGACCAATAAGGGCGGTGCAAATGCCGCGCGGCGTTTGCGCAATGCGAATACATTGGGATAGACCAACAAACTCTGCGTGGCCTCAAAACTGTGGTTGTAAGCAAACATCTGGCGCAAGTCGGCATCCGATGGGGCAGGGCGTTTCAAAATTTTCCATTTGGTATCCAAAATATAATGCTGCCCCTCGTGGCTCAACCACAGATCGGGGCGTAATTTACGCTGTGCCCAAAAGGGCTTAGCGGCTTGCGCCCGAATGAGCCAACTTTTGTCTAGCTGCTGCTGCAATTGGCGTTGAATATAGCGCTCAAACAGTTGATTCATATCAAACAAAATCGCTAAGACGGCATGGCTCCCCGCTCTCAAATCAGGACTGTAGTGCAAGGTAATCATTCTAGCTAATTCCAAGGCGCGGCGATAGCGTTCAAATTTGGGTTGGGCATACAAGTGTTCAAAAATGCGCGCTTGTGCCCGAATGGGTTGCTGGGACGGAAATGCCCGTAGTAAGTGCTGGACGCGCTGTTGGAGCGTGTTGTCAATGGATAAGCGCTGAATAATTTGCAAGGCGGCATAGAGCAATTGGTGCGCAGGGTGCTGGTAATCGTAATGCTGAGAACGGCTATAAACACGCTCGGGATGCTGCCAATTGTGCCGCAATTGTTGCGCAAAATTGAGTTGTCCTTTCCACGTGTAACCATTAGCACTCTTATTTTGATAATGCTTAACTAAGCCCTCTTGCAGAAGCTGTTGCACTTCTTGTAGAAAGTGGTTCAGATAAAACCAAAGCAGGGGACTGCTTCGCGACTGTAAATGGGCTTCTGTTAAGGTATCGATGGGCAGCATCGAACAGGCCTGTAACAGCTCTAACAACACCCGTTGCCATTGTTGTGCATTGGCATGTTGGTCTGTTTTGGGTAGAATTTCTATGGTTAATGCGCCTACTTGTAGCACCCCTACATACTGTCTAAATCGCACCCCTTTGTGCAATAACGTAAAGTAGCGGCTGTCGTGCTGCTCATTAAAGCGCGCCAGCGCATCCAAATGCCGTTGCGTCAATCCTTGTTCACTCAACCGCAAGACTTGGTGTTCAAAAACCTGTAGGTACATAGGGGAGTCACTAGGAGGTGGTAAAAATGGAATATAGGTGATTTATGGGATAACAATATAAGGGATCGTTGGTTTAGAAATAGGAGCGAGGTTAAATTTGTTTTGCAAGGATTTTTAAGGTTTGGGGGACGCGTTGTTCCTACTAATATTCCTAGTTGGTTGCATAAGCTATTTCAGAGAACTACAGGCCTTGCCATTGGGAACGGTAATCATCTACGCTATAATCTAATTCTTCTCATTAGACCTTATTCTAAAACCATTATTCATATTGTAATGCCTTGATTTACAAGAGTTATTTTTTAATAAAAAATATCTATAATAACCTCTATTAGAAATTCGTTGGGGTATTTTCTTTGCCTTTACAAGCCTTCGTAAGGATTAATTGGAGTAACGATTTTTTTATATAACTGATAAGGGTTTCTTTTACAAGGCATTAAGTTATGGGAAGGGCATTTTTTAGAATATAGGATTGGTGAGCTACCTTAATTTTAAGCATAAAAAAAACATCAAGCACGAAGCGCTTGATGTTTTTGTTGGTGATTGGCGGGATATATAGTACGGTTTAAGTACCATAAGAAATCACCAAAAATAAGGAAGGCAAGTATTTAATGATACCTAAAGATACGACATGCCTCTCAAAAAAGCAAAAAAAAGTCTAGTTTTTTATTTTTTTTTGAATTGAAGCGCCTAAGCGTCAGTGTAGTTAGACGTATATATTAAGGTACGCATTCTTAGGGAGAGGAAACGGCGCGAGTTCATACAAAGGGCGATCCCAAGAGCGGTCCAAACCCTCATAATCAAAATCAGCGAAGCGCTCATAGTGGACGGCTTTGGTGGTCAAAAAATCCCGGCCAAGCACTAGACCTAGCTTTCCCAAATCGCCATAAAAGTATTCCAACAGCAAGGGCAAGAGTTGCGTTTGAAAAACGCGTTGTAAATCCTCCAAACTGTAGACCCCCATCAAATAAGCATGACCAATCAAGTGTTGACGATCCAGTAAAATCGCGACGCGCTCATTGATGCTTTTCAACAGCGCCTGTAAATCAATGCCCTCTACATTTTGAGCCAATAAGTCAGGGCGGGGAAGCAGTTCCAAAAAAGTAAAGCGGCGGCGCAACGCCAAATCCAATTGCTCAATGCTGCGGTCACTGCTGTTCATCGTCGCCAAGACATAGAGATTAGGCGGAAGCGAAAAATTCTCCTTAGAATAAGGTAATTGTACTAGCAAGGCATTGGGCGCATGTAGGCGTTTATCTTCCTCTAACAAAGTAATTAACTCTCCAAAAATATTGGCCACATTTCCGCGATTTAGCTCATCAATAATCAGCACAAAATCCAACTCTGGCTGTTGTTGCGCCCGTCGCGCCAAGCGTTTTAAAACGCCTTCTTGTACCTTATATTGGACTTGATCCTTGACGACAACGGGCTTAATGCCCTCTACAAAGTCCTCGTAAGACATGGATTGGTGAAACGTGGTAAAGACCAAACGCCCTTGCTCCAAATAGTGATTGAGCCGCGTCTGGACAGTCGCCTCAGGAAGCGCCTCAAGGACTGCCAACGCTTGTTGGTCAATAATAGCTAAGGCACGGCGCAAACTCCCGTAGGTCTTGCCACAACCTGGTGGGCCGTACAAGATTTGATTGAGCGTCTGTCGCTGGGGTCGCTCCGCTTTGTAGGGGATACGCGGCTCACTAATCTGCTGCGCCAAGCGCTCATCTTGGTAAATATCTTCGTCTGTATAATACCAAATGTTATAAACAGGCGGTGTTTTTAACAAGTGGGCAAGGAGATAGGTATAATTGCTATAGTTGTTGATGGGCAATTCAAAATTGCTAAAATAACTGCGGAGTTGCAAATCAAAATTCGCCGTTTGGTAGGCACGGTTAAGTAAGTTGTTAACGATTGCACGGCGGTTGTTTCGGCGCAAAATAGGGCTGTGTTCCTCTGGATGTAAGAGGTACAGCACTGCATGACGCACCACCTCTGTTGGTAACGCGGCAAGATCATTATTCGCCTGCCGATAGGCCAATAGCTGTTTCACCCAGCGGTCTTGACGCACCCCTGTTTGACCAAGAGTACGTTTGTCGGCATAGCGGTTCCAGACTTGTTTATTGGCGGCTTTATCATCCATATAAGCGATGACCGTGCCTATGGATAAGGCCAATTCGTAGGCGGGTTGCCCTTGGAGTTGCTGCACAAAATCGGCATAATTGCCTTTGAAGGCTTGATAATGCACCAAAAAATGTTCGTAAGTAGCCGCATCTATGGGCAGTTGCTGCAATGTCTTTAGCGCCAGTTGGCCTTCCTGTAACCAAAACTCTTTGGCTGTTTGAATGCGTTGAATGTCGTCGCGCTGCAAGAGTTCCTGCAAGGCTTTTTCGACAATACTTTGGTAGGGATCTTTTTGAGCAATTGCGGTTAAGATGTCTTTGTTGACAAAAGGATCCATCGCGGCTTGATAGAGCCATTGCTGGTGGGCTTTGTGGTTGCGGTTTTTCTTTTTGGGTTGCTGGGCGAGTAGGCGCAGTGCGCGAAGCCAATGCTCTTTTAGGGGGGCATCGGTCAAGAATTGACGAGAGAGGGCAAAGCGTGCCAACCCTAATACTTGCTTGCCGATGGGGCGCTTATGGCGCTGAAATTGTTGTAGGTTGGATAGCTTTTCTTGCTCGTCGGCTAGTACAAGGATTTCTAAAAACTGTTGACGCACGTCTATTTTATGAACCAAAATCGGCACATTATTCAGCTGCACATACAAGGCGCTGTTGTCTTCTTTTATAAAACAGAGCAAATTGCTGGCATCTTCCTTGATGGACAATTGTTCTAACCCATAACGAAGCAGCTTCAAAAAATCCTCTACCAAGAGTAGAGACGGAAACAATTTGAGGTACTGCACCAGTTGTTTCTTAGAAGTCATTTGTGTTTTTATAATAAAATCATAAAAAAGTACCCGTATGCTAACTAAACCGAATGGCCTTTACAGGATCAATTTTGGATACCAACCAAGAGGGAATTAGCAAGACTAGTAGTGTGATAACCAAGGTTCCTATATTGAGAAAAAAGAGCGTTAACCAGTTGATCTCTACTGGAGCGACGGCTACATAATACAAATCCTCGGGTAGTTTGATGATGCCAAATTGAGCCTGAAGCCAGCAAAGGGTCAGGCCAATGACATTGCCCCAAAATAGGCCATAACCAATGATGTAAGCTGAATTGTACAAGAAAATCTTCCGAATCGACCAGTTGGACGCGCCCAAAGCCTTTAGAATACCAATCATATTGGTTCGTTCCAAAATCAAAATCATCAACGACGTGGTCATATTAATAATAGAAACTAAAATCATTAACAACAAAATAACCCGCTCGTTCATATCCGTTAAGCTCAACCAATCAAAAATGTTGGTTTCTAGCTCTTTAATGGTACTGGCATATTGATCTACTTCGCGCAAAGCAACATAATTGACATAATCGCCCAAGGGGTCTAAATCTTCGATGTGGTCGACAAACAACTCAAAGCCCGAAATTTGAGCGGGCAAAACTTCGTTGATTTTGTTGATCGATTCCCAATGGACAAAGCCAATTTGATCCGCTAAAATATCTTCTGGTCCCTTATAAATTCCTTTGACTACATAATTAAAGTTATACGGCTCTTGATCGCTGTCCAAGTAGGGGATGCGCACCGAGTCGCCCACGGATAAACGGTTAAAACGAGCATAGACATCGGGGACTACAATCGCGTCAGGAGAAGGGTTGTCAAAATCTAAGGCTTCGCCTTTCAGCATAGCGCCCTGTACATAGTTCCAAGCCGCTTGATCTTTGGCAGTGACGGTGGTAAGGCCGCGTAGGCTCAAGCCCTCGCCAGGCAAGTCCAACTGCTCCCCATAATTGCGGTAGGGGCGCCAGTTGTTGAGCTGTTGCAACGTACGTACATCTACCATCGCAAAACGGCGGTCGTATTCCTCCAAGCCCGTTTTATAAATACCGATCACTTTGAATTTACGCCCCAATGAATTGCCATCTTTAACAAAGTAAATCAAAAACTGATCGTTGAGTTTTAATTCTAGGCGTTGAGCAGTCGTTTCAGAAATTAGAATACCCTTTTGAGGCTCCGCAGATTGGTTGTCCAGTACCGTACCTTGCTTGATGTATTGTTGTAAAAATTCCCAATCGTAATCATCGCCCACACCGCGCAATACAATGCCTTCAATCTGGTCGTTTGTTTTTATAATACCCTCTTTATGAATATAGTATTGGATGTGTCGAATGCCGCCTTCGGTTTGCTTGACAATATCCTTTTCTACCAGTTGATAGTTGGGCATGGCCAAGAAAATAATGCCTGTTAATACAAAAATCAGCGCCCCCAGCCAGCGCCAACGCGCGCTGACTCGCCGCCTTAAGAAAGGCACTAAAAGTAGTAGTAAAGACAACAACAAAAAAGACAAGCCGATCCAAATCGAGGGCTCACCGCTATTGAGAGGCACAGAGGCCATCCAATCAATGGTAGGGTCTATATACTGCACGGTACCAATGGTATCAATGCTCGGGTAATATGTCTGCGTTTGGTTCATTGGACTGGTCTCAAAGGCATAGCTCGAAGCCGTGGCACTCGTCGTAATATGAATGTGCCCCCAAAAGCCAAAAATCTTTTCGCTAATGGTGTTTTTGAAGCCCGCGACAATACTAGTGGCCAAAATCATCACTACCATACTCAAGGCAATGGCAACGACTGCTAAACGCAAAATAGAGCGAGAAAACGATTTTTTGGTGGCCGATCCCACCCGTTTGGCTATAAAAAATTCTATGTTCAAGATACAGCAGCTTTATAAAAGAAGGGTCAACAACTTTGTTGGTCGTAAAATTTAAAAGTAGGCTTTTTTTAGAAACTTACGCGGGAATCGTTCAAAAAGTCACGGGTTAGAAGAGCCCCATACGGAATAAGAAAACAATAATAGTCAACAGAGTAGAGGTTGATAGGGAGTCTTTATTGGTTTTTGACCAATCGAACGGTATTCAAAAACTGAGCGGTGGTTTCAAAATCGTAATACCTGTTCTTTAGAAGGTGGACTTGATAGGCTTCGGGAAGGAGCATCCCCCATTTGGAAAAAGACAAGAGGGTTGGGGCTTCTTCCAATTGCTTTAAAAGATGGGTGTCTATGCTAGGAAGCGCATGTACTAGAGTCTTCCATTGCTTTAGAAAATTATTGTTGTCAATCTCCAATTCAAATCGACTATTCGCGTCTTCTAACTTGCCTTCTATTCCTGCGATTTTGAGTAACAATAGAAGTGTTCGATTGACCCTAGAACCTGAAAAAGAGAAGAAGTGTAGGCTGTTTTCTTTTATTAATAAGGGTCTTTCTGTTTCCCAATCAGTAAGGGAAATTACTGTGAAATCGCTCCGTAGTATTTGCAGGGCATCGGAGCTAGCGGTATCTAAAAAATCATATTCTTCGGTAGTGTACAATATTGCTAACATTTTTTGCCTGATCTTGGGATGAATGTCAGCCATGTTTCCTGAAAAGATCGGTTTGTTACCATCGGTAGCAGGAATAACTGCGATTTTTTTGGCCTTATGATCAATGTCGATGATTTTCCAAATTTTTGCGGAAAGCAAGATATTGCTATCTTCTATTACTTGTGGAGAAAAAGGAAGCTGCCCAATGGCATTGCCACTGTTAGAGTGAACTACCTTATAGTTTTCTTCTGTTGTAAAAACGCTATAGAAGTCTCTGCTGTTGACGATGAATTCGCCTTCTACGCCAATAATTACCTCTTCTCGTAGTTGTTCTAATAGGTCTTGTTGGATTAGATGCTGGAGAATAACCTCTATATCCACTACATCAATGTTTCGAAAGGCGGCGTTTTCTTGGAGTCGTTGAATCAAGGTCTTCAATAACATACCTTTATGTCCCTTAACCATAGACAGCGCCTGATGAACCAAAATATCATAAGGTTGGTCATTTATTGTAGGGGGCTCGATAAACCCCTCTTGATACAACAACCAACAAGCAAGGGATTGTAATAGACTCCAAGGATTCGTTGCATAGAGATATAAATTACTTTGCTTGTCATCGCTGCGACCGCTGCGACCAACGCGCTGAATAAGCGAGGCAATGCTGTGAGTGGCATCGATTTGTACAACTTTATCGACGGTGCCAATATCAATGCCCAATTCAAGGGTAGAAGTACAAGCAATACTGAACGGTTGACGCTTGTTGTTTTTGGCAAAATATTCTACATATTCCCTCACTTCTCTATCGACTGAAGAGTGGTGCGAAAAGTAATTGGAATGTCCTTTTACTCGGAGTGCAATTTTTTTGAGTTTTACGGCGACTTCTTCTGTTCTACCTCTACTATTTGGAAAAATTAGCACCTTATCCGTTCTAGTTGCTAGGTATAAGTCCTTCAATAAAGCAAGGGGTAACTCTGTATAGCTTCCCTCGAAATAACGAAAAACAACGTCAATGTCTTTAGCGGTTCTATCAATCAGAATCTTCGTGCGCGCTACTTCCCCCGTAAATTCCTTTACTTCTGCAAATTTGTTGACCTCACTCATCGTCGCCGACAATCCAATAATGTTGAAATGAGCCCTATTAATGCCTTGTAATCTAAATAAAATAGATTGCAATTGTACTCCTCGATCCGTCCCTACAAAAGAGTGAATTTCATCAATAACCACATATTTTAAGTGGCTAAACAGATGCTTACTATCAGAGCGTTTGTTGGCAAACATAGCTTCTAACGATTCAGGGGTAATTAACACAATTCCGCTAGGTCTTTTTAGAAGCTTACTTTTGAGAGAACGGTTGGCCTCTCCATGCCATTTGGTGACAGGAATTTCTAGATTTTTGCATAAGTCCTCTATACGATAAAATTGGTCATTGATTAGTGCAATGAGTGGCGAAATATATAAAACCTGTACCCCCAATTGGTTGAAATCTACTTTGGAAAGAATCGGCAAAAAGGCGGCTTCCGTTTTTCCTGAAGCCGTTCTGGAGGATAGGATATAATGGTTGTCAGCGGCCATAATTCTATTAATAGCCGCATTTTGAATGGGGCGGAGTTCTTTCCAACCTTGGTCTCGAATATATTTTCGAATAGGCGCGCTCAATAAATTGTAGGCCATTATAGTTCTTCTATATCGTCCAAAGAAAGCTCATCGGGCCGCTCATCAGTAACTGTCAAATTACCAAATAGCTCCCTTTTGTTAATCGTTGGATTTTGTCGCAATAAATTCATAATGTTGAGAAAGTCTCGAATAACTTCTCTAGGTGTCAGAAACTCTGAGGCTCCTGGTTTATTGAAGAGTTCTTCCATAAAAGCCTGAATTTCGGAATCGCTAATGGCAATCGTTGTTTTATAATTAAAATCAAAAATGGCCTTTAACTTCTTCAATAGGACAAAAATCTCGTTGTGGTCAAGCGGCAGTAATTTGATAACAGGTTGAGCAAAATCGCGGACTGTGGCTGTTTCAAATTTGTTGGTTTGCAACCTAGTTTTGAGGGCATCGTAACTAAAAAGCCCACGGCGCTGGTTTTCTAAAGACTCTTTGGTTCCTGCAAAATTGAAGAATAGGTGCGAGACTTTACCTTGAAAGCAATCGTTGTAGATCGTAAGCACTTTCTCGTAATTCTTTGCGCGCATTGTGGACGTAGAGATCTTGTAGAGATTGATCGCTTCATCCAAGTTGATAATAAAACCACTGTAGCCCATGCTGACAAATAGTTTACAGAAGTTTTTGAGCATATCATAATAATTAGAATCATTAACTATACCTCTAACGCCTAATTCTTGCCGTGCTTCTGTTTTAGTTTTGTATTCGCCTTTGAGCCATTTGAGGGCATTCCTACGCTGAAAATCATCATCATTGATATAGCCTTCGTAGTACTTTAGGATGACGGTACCAAAATCAAAACCACCAACTTCTGTCACTTCGTTGATTGTTTTTATAATATTGTCTTGAATGAGCGTCAAGTATTGTTCCTCCCTTATTGCGGCCAGTGAAAGGTTATTTTCAGTAGCAGTTTGAGTGATGATCTGCTCAATCCACTTCTCTAATAGGGTCGGTAATGCACCGCCTGCGGGTTTGGTCTGAATAGAGATATTGTCCATGATCGCCGAATAGAGCGCCAAGGCTTTTCCGTCATTAGAGTACAAACGATTATCAGGTGTGAAATCGGCATTCGCTACTACAAACTTTTGCTTCAACGCCACCGTGTTGAGTAAGTGCAGCATAAAAGATTTTCCTGAGCCAAAGTCCCCAATCCAAAATTTGACCATGCTGTGCCCGTTCTTTACATCTTCCAATGCTTCTACAATGGCATTGATTTCATCAGATCGTCCTACGGTAATGTGTTGTACGCCAATTTTGGGAACTACCCCACCAATGAGAGAATTGACAATAGCAGTAGCTTCTTTAGCTTTAATTTTATTTAGCATTAGATCGAAATTTGTTCAAAATAATCAGTATCTATCGTATAAGTCTCTTCGTCTTCTTCAATTAAGACATCGTCTAATAACTCGTAACAGGCTTCATTAATACTCTCTACAAGTTGATTCTTGAAAACGCTTTGGGTTTTAGCAAACGTTATAAGTTTTTCTTCGGATAGAGAAAAGTCGTTGCTATAAAATAGCTCTAATGTGTTGATTTGAAGCGCATTGAGTTCCAGTTCAGGTAAGAAGCGGGTATCGGTCGCTTTTATTGGTGCTGGAAAAACGGTTGGCGCTGAGATTTGATCGAAGGGAGGCGTTATCGCTGGTTGCTCTTCTTCCATTTCTTGATCTTGCAAATATTCATTGAGCAAATCTACCGTTCCTGCATGCTGTTGTTGCACCTCTTCAATAAAAGACTGATCTAGTTGGATTTTTTTTCGTTTAATAGCCCAAATACGAGGGACTTCCGCCAGTGCTTTTCCTAAATCTTGATTTTTTATGAAGGTATGAAGTAACTGTTCAAAATCTTGGCGCTGTTCGTCTGTTTTAAAGAGCTTTTTTTGAACAGTTTTGGGAAGTTCTTTTTGAGCTATTTTATTAGATTTTAGATCGTAGTAGATGTAGTGCAAGTATAAATTAACAGCTGCTGTTTGGTCTTCTTTAGCAATGAATTTGGCCGCGTCAAAAAACAGATATTCTACCGAGGGATTTTTTTTGTTGAGTTCGCCTAATAACAAAACCTCTTGAACAAACGTCGTCGCGTTTTTTGCGTAAGCAACTTTGAGTTCGGAAAACTTGATTTTCCAGCGTGTCGTCGTTTGAGCATAAAGTTCTATCTCTGTTGCTTTAGTGGGAGCGGGGATAGTTGGAATAAGCGTTTGTAAGGCGGCACTAGCTTTTTCTGAAATTTGTGCTACAAAAACAGCGTTTACGGTTTCGTTATAATCGACATCTACGCTTAATCTTCGTTTATGCTGGTACGCTTCGCGAAGTACATTCTCACAATATCTAAATAGATAAGTGTAGACCTTATAGAGAGTCTCGCTAAGGACATATTTATAATTGTAGCTTCCTTTACGATAACGAAATTGTTTTTTTGCGACGATTTCTCCAAATAGCTCTATTTGTTCTTTTAGCGTACTTCCCTCTTCTTGATATTGACGATCTAACACCTCTATTAAGCGGAGAAAAAGACGAAGGAGCACTTCAAAACACTGCTCTATACTACAGAAATTACTAGTTGGAGTACTTAATTGATTGAGTAAAGCAACCTCTTCTTTATTTAGGTTTAGTTTGCTTTGGTACTTATTACCCAGTTGCCAATAATCATAGTCTTGATAGTAAGACATATTAGGCTGTTCTCCTATGCTATTGGAAAGCTGTATTTTGAGCATAAAGTTTGCTCCATAAGAGGCCGTCTTGGGATGAAATTGCCCTAAACGTTCTATTTGTTGTTGGAGCTTTGATATATTCTTAGAGGCTTCATAAGTATCCAATAAGTCAAATAGTAGGATAAAAGCATAGTTATCATTGCCCTCTAAGTCTACTTTTTCGTTTCTCAAAAATCGCGCTTTGTAGGCATAGTAAAATATCTTTTGCGCCGAAGTAGCGCGTTCAATATCTGAGTAGGAATAAATATATTTGTGAGACCAATGGGGGACTTTTAGAGAAGGTTCTTTTGTTTCCTTTGGAGATAAAGGAGCGTAATCAATACGATACGATTGATTGGTAATATCTATAATCGAATCATCTTCTTCCTTTTGTATTGGATTGGGCTTGATTTCCATAGGGCGGCGATCAGGAGTACGTTCTTTTTTTAGGGGAGTAGCGAGTCGGTTGAATGTCATAGAGTCTTCTACAGGAAGCTCGATCCAGTCGTCTTCTACTTGATTGGAGTGCGGTGGAAGGATTCTTGGAACAGGCTTTCTATGTTCTCGAATGTTATAAACAGTATAGCCGATAATGCCTGCTACAATAAAGTATCCAATCATAGAATTATAGTTCTTGCTTCAAAAAGAATAAAAAGAGCACGCTTACACCATAGGAAAATTTCCAAAAGAAAAAACTTGAAATCTGATTAGTGTTTTAGTGGATCAGTATAAATATAATAAAGAATTTTAAAAGCGTATATTTTAAGGCTGGAAATTATTTGCAAAATGCTTGCACGACAACCATAAGTGCGAACGCGAACTTTTGTAGCAATCAGTGATTCCCATTACAAAAAAAAGCCAGCACCATACTTCTGTACAGCGCCAGCTTAAATTATTTGTCATGAAAAATCACAGCGTCAAAAACAATGCCCTAGCAACCACAAGTCCCCGAAATAGGCTGCGTGTGTAGAATTTGTCCCGTTTTTGTTCTCAAAATTAGATCCCCCTCATAGACATTGGCTTCGCCTTCGTATTGCGTCATTTGCTTGGTATCTACGATAACTTCATATTGGTCGTTGTAATACAAATCTTCTTTAAATACTTCATAATCGGCATCTATTTGGCGCTTTTTAGCCAATCGAAGAGCGTCGGCAGCGAGGTCGCGCACTTCGCGAATGGCCATGCCTGTTGCTTCGTTGCGAATAGGCAACTCTTTGGGAAGCTCGTTCATGCCCATTAAGATATGTACTAAGTATTCGGAGGTCTTTCCCTTCAGGGAGTGGTTGGCCAAAGTAAAGAGTGGGGCCGTTTTGGGGCAAGATAATCCAATCTTTGTTGGTTTCGGCGTAGGCGCGGCGTGCTTGCAAGGCCATTAAATAGTCGCCTGTACGGCTTTTCAAGGTTAACAATTGGCCGCTAACGTTGACACAGGCGTTGTTGTCCATATCAGAAACCAAAAAGGACTTTCCTTGTTCGCCTTTCAGTTCGTAATTACAGGAGCAGCCGCTGTCGTTTAGATGCTTACAGTCTGCAAAATCAAACGTTTCTAAGGTTTTCCGAGGTTCTACGGCAGGCGCTTCGATGCTGGTAGTAGGGGCATCAGGAGCAGGTGTTTCTGTGTTAGGAGTAGTGCTTGGTTTACCGTCTTCGCAAGAAAAGAGCATGCTGCTGCCCAAAGAGAGGGTCAAGAGTACAACAAAAGAATTGGACATAACAGTGCGGATCATAATTGTAGATTGAGGAAAAGATGAAAAAGGCAATTTTAAAATTAAAAATAAACTTTTTTTCAAAAACAGCTCAAAGAAGGTGTATAAAGTGTGCCAATAAGAGCCAGCAAATATTTTGGTGACTTAACGTATACCCTGTTTGATAAGTAAAATACGGTGGAAGGGATGCTTTATTCTGTCTTTTAGATGAGGAGAAGAAGCGTGCAGGTAAAAAAACAGCCTTTGAGCGGGACAAAAAGAGGTATTTAGAGGCCAAAAGATAGCCTCTTTTTATTTTATGACCTTATTGAAAACCAATGATAATTTTGCAGAATAGAAAGAGTTTGGAATTTTGAGTTGCTATAGGCTAAATAGTTAGAATTATAGTGCAGTTAAAGGAGCTAAAGTGACTAGTAGGTTCTACTGTTTTAGAAGGCGCTTTCTTTCTAGTGTCTATTATTTGCTTATCTTTGGCGTGAATTTTATACCAGACACCAAAGTTGTTGGCCAAACACGGGGCAGTGGTAGAACAAGGAAAAAGACATCCTACTAGCAATAGCCCATTATTCTAAAAAAGCGTTAACAACTTCACTAAAAAAATCTTAGTTATGCCATACTTTTTCACATCCGAATCTGTTTCGGAAGGTCACCCAGACAAAGTGGCTGATCAAATTTCAGACGCTATTATTGATGCGTTTTTAGCGCAAGATTCTATGTCAAAAGTGGCTTGTGAAACCTTCGTTACGACAGGCCAAGTGGTCATCGGTGGCGAGGTGCGCTCCAAAGCCTATGTTGATGTTCAAAAGATCGTTCGCGACACCATTCGCAAAATCGGTTATACCAAATCTGAGTATCAATTTGATGCCAATTCTTGTGGGGTATTGTCCGCTATCCACGAACAATCGGCAGACATCGCCCAAGGCGTTGATGTTGGTAAATCAGA
Source organism: uncultured Saprospiraceae bacterium (assembly GCA_963837355.1). GTDB lineage: Bacteria > Bacteroidota > Bacteroidia > Chitinophagales > Saprospiraceae > Aureispira. The sequence goes on from CAWIMY010000007.1 coordinate 1,857,458, forward strand.
AGAGGAGCAAGGAGCAGGTGACCAAGGTATGATGTTTGGTTACGCAACGGATGAGACTGACAACTACATGCCGTTGGCCTTGGATTTGTCGCACCGCTTGTTGAAAGAATTCGCGCGCTTGCGTCGTGATGGTAGCCAAATCAACTACTTGCGTCCTGATGCTAAGTCACAGGTAACCATCGAGTACGATGATGAGAACCAACCCATCCGCGTAAATACTATCGTTTTGTCCACTCAACACGATGATTTTGACGAAGACGAAAAAATGTTGGCCAAAATCAAAGCGGATATCATCCATATTTTGATTCCCAAAGTAATCAGCGAATTGCCTGCCCGCGTGCAAGCGTTGTTTGATGACAACATCATCTACCACATCAACCCTACAGGAAAATTTGTTATTGGTGGTCCTCACGGCGACACGGGTTTGACAGGTCGTAAGATCATCGTGGATACTTACGGTGGTAAAGGTGCCCACGGTGGTGGTGCTTTTTCTGGAAAAGATTCTTCTAAAGTAGACCGCTCAGCGGCTTACGCTACGCGCCACATTGCCAAAAATATGGTCGCTGCTGGTTTGGCAAAGCAATGTTTGGTACAGGTCGCTTATGCGATTGGTGTCGCCCAGCCCGTTGGTTTGTTTGTCGATACGTATGGCACGGCCAAAGTAGACATGAACGACGGCCAAATCGCCGCCAAAATCAAAGAACTATGGGATTTGCGCCCTGCGGCTATCGTTCGCAACTTGGGCTTGCGCAACCCAATCTACTCAGAGACGGCTGCTTATGGACACATGGGGCGTACGCCTGGTAGTGTGGTCGTAAACGGCAAAGAGTACGCTACCTTTACTTGGGAGAAATTAGACCGTGTAGACGAAGTGAAAGCGGCGTTTGGTTTGTAGACTATTACTGCGTTTCAGCTAAGGTTTTTTGGTTGTACGATAATAATAAATAGCCCGCTCTGCCTTGGTAGAGTGGGCATTTTTGTACTTACAACCCGTCGTCCGATCTGTATTTAATACGGATAGAAGTGCTGCTGATTTAAGCGATTCTTTGGCTATAAAAGCATTCCTCAAAAAGAGCTGTTTAGGCGGTTTTTTGCCTTCTAAAAGAACTTTTACAGAGGATTTTCTAAGGAGAATGTCTAGAATAGCTGCTTTTTTTACAAGCTGTTAATCTTTTTTGAAGCTCAATTGTACTACTAGGAGGGCAACAAGAACATACCTCTAAACGGTTCTTGTTTTGTTGTCGTTTTGACTTTAATTTCAACGCTGCTACTCCTGCTAATTATGTCCACCACATCGCTATCCAATTCCGAGAGACTACCCAAGCGCAAGCGCAACGTCACCTCCCTTCAATTAACTATTTTTGGGGTGTTATTTTTGTTGTGTATCATTCTTCCGAGTTATTTTTACAGCTATAACTTACCAGTAGGAGCGCCTTTTGCTTGGACAGATTACTTAGCGCTGCTTTTTATTATCATTCTAACGATGAGCATCGTTTATGGCTTGATCCTGCTTACTTATGTGATTTTGGCTATACAGCACGATAAAAAGATCAGGCTCGCCGATTGGGCGGCTCAAGAAAAGAAGTTTTCCAAAGAATTGCCCGAGGAAGAGGATTAGGCTAGGTATTTAGCTGTTTTTGATACAGAAAGGTACGCTCCAAGAGCGACAAACTATTTCCCCAACGGTACGCTGTCGAAGACTGCTCTTTGCGCTACCATATTCTCTTTAATGATCTTTGCCGTTATGTCCAACTTGTCCAACAAATCTACTCGCTCTCGCCAAGGGAAATTACGTCTTATTATTGCCTTTCTCGTCTTAGGGTCTGCGTTACTCTTAGGTGCCTATCTATACACCCAGCGTTACCAAACAGAATTACCGCTAAGCGAATTGGATTACCTATACTTAGGTGTTTTGTTGGCATTGGTTGTCCTGTCCTTAATACTTATTATTCACGATGTACGGCTGAATTCCAAGTCTTAAAGCCCACTAATTATTCTTGGGCTGCTCTCTTTTTTAAGGCCTGTATGCCTACAAAAAAGCCCAACGTTCCCAATACATAGAACAGCCAGAAGCATAAACCAGTCAGAAAATAAAAATGCCTACTTACGCTTACACTATCCACTACAAAGGTTGCTAGAAAACCCCCTATAAACCAACTAATTGTTGTAACAAATAGTAACCTTAGCGGATGTTGGACAAGTTTTCTATACAGAAAAAGCAATAACATAAAGGAAATTAGTGTAATAATTAACCCAGCAGGATGTTCGATTAACGGAAAAAGTACCTTTATACCCAACCCATCCACCACAAAAGTGCCCTCAATAAGAATTAACATAAGGATGGCGTAACGAAAATAGGTTTCCCCTCCAATGGCAGAAGGCGTATTTGTCGGGGTGTGGTCTAATATTTCCAGAAAAAATAAAAAAAGGTTAAGGGTTAGGACATTCCTTACAAACGACGGCTCAACTTGGGTACCAATTCATTTTTCCAAGCAGTAAAATCGCCTGCAATAATATGTTTTCTAGCTTCTCCCACCAACCACATATAAAACGCGAGGTTGTGAATGGACGTAATTTGAGGACCCAACAACTCGTTGGCCGCAAACAAATGGCGAACATACGCCTTGGTGTAAAATTTTGAGGTAGGGTTGGGCGCATCCGCATCCAAAGGAGAAAAATCGGCTTTCCACTTGGCATTTTTGATGTTGATGGAGCCTTCTTTGGTATAAATTAATCCGTGGCGGGCATTGCGACTAGGCAATACACAGTCAAACATATCGACCCCTAACGCGATGCATTCCAAAATATTGGCAGGTGTGCCAACGCCCATTAAATAACGGGGCTTATCCTTGGGTAAAATCCCACAGACCAACTCGGTCATTTCGTACATATCCTCGTGTGGCTCTCCCACGGAAAGACCGCCAATAGCATTGCCCACACTGTCGTAAGCGGCGATGGTTTCTGCCGACTGCTTCCGCAAATCTTTATAAACCGATCCTTGTACAATAGGAAATAAAGCTTGTTCATAGCCATACAAAGGTTCTGTTTGGTGAAAGTGACTCCAGCAGCGTTTGAGCCAGCGGTGGGTCATGTGCATGGAGCGCTTGGCGTATTTGTATTCGCAAGGATAGGGCGTACATTCGTCAAAAGCCATGATAATGTCCGCCCCGATTTTGCGTTGGATATCCATGACGCCCTCAGGCGTAAACAAATGTTTAGACCCATCAATATGCGAGGCAAAGGTCGCGCCTTCTTCCTTGATCTTACGGCGGTGTGCCAACGAAAAGACTTGATAGCCGCCACTATCTGTCAAAATTGGCTTATTCCAACCATTAAATTTATGCAAGCCGCCTGCTTGTTCCAAAATATCGGTGCCAGGGCGCAAGTATAAGTGGTAAGTATTGCCCAAAATAATCTGCGCCTTAATGTCTTCCTCCAACTCCCGTTGGTGTACCCCTTTGACGGTAGCAATGGTGCCAACAGGCATAAAAATCGGCGTTTGAATAGCGCCGTGTGCCGTATGTAAGGTGCCTACGCGGGCGCTAGAATTCGGATCGTTCCCCTCTAAATCAAATGTCATCTTCATAATGGAATAAAGTCTATTGTTCTATGGATTGCTCCAAGCTTTTTATCTGTTGTTGTAGAATGGCGCGCTCTGACACGGAGATGTCTTTGGAAGCCAAGAGTCGTGTTAGAATGGTTACTTGTGCTTGCGCTAATGCTTGATTAGCAGGGCAAAAAAAATCGGGAACGATGCCCGTTTGTTCCCAACTCTTACCCGTTAAAGTACTTTTTATTTCGCCAACAGGCACAAAAAACCAAAAACGCGGCTTCAAAATAAGCATTTCTACGGGATTGGCAAGGCCTGCGGTCATTTCCCCTACCACAGTAGCCAAACCGTGCTGTTGCAAATGGTAACACAACGCTTCTGCGGCAGACGCCGTTTGGGTACTGGTTAGCAAATAAATGGGTTTGTGGAGATACTTTTTTCGGGGGGCGATGGGCACCGTTTTATCGCTGGCTGTCCATCGCTCGTAGCGATAATAGGTTTTGCTAAGGGTTTGCCGCTTTTCAAAAAAATAGCTACAAAACAGCAGCAACATATCTACATAGCCGCCGTGGTTGGTTCTCAAATCAATAATCAAGGCTTTGGTAGAAGCGAGTTGTTGCATCGTTTGTTCTAACAGTGGCTTAGAACTTTTGACATCCATGAACCGCGTGTAATTCAGGTAGCCAATATTGCCAGGCAGTTGCTGTATTTGCTCAAAGCCGTGGTCGTCTTCGAGGCTATTGGAGGGGCGGCGTTGCTCCTTGACTAGTTGAATTTCTTTGCGGCGCGGTACCTCCGTGCTGTGAGAATGGCGTACGGAGGTGTACAAGACTCCTAAGTGGTGATCGCCGCTCTGTAGGCGTAGCCATTTGGTGAGGCTATCGGCCAATAAGGCGCCTTCTAAATGGTCGAAGCCTGTTTGTTGCGAAGCGATTAAGAGTTGTCGGGCGAGTTGTTCTCCCTTTTTTGGAAAAATGTACAATTCTTTGGTGGCCGTTGCCAGTTCCTGTAATAGGTGTTTGTGGATAAAATTAGTTGGTGCTTGCGCGTGGATAAATCCCCCATATAGCCCTCCCCAATACCATAGTAACAGCGAATAAGTTTTCCTCATGGCTTGTTTTTGTATCTTGTGATTGTTTTACTGGCCTGATCTTTTCAATTATGACCATTTTACTACTTTGTTGGTCTATCGCTGTTGCCGTACAAGGATTATTCTGGGGAGGGATCTTTATGCGCTTAGCGTTTTATCAAGTGGTTAATAGAACGAAGAGGACATACCCGCCTGTTTCGTTGCTGATTTGTGCTAGAAATGAAGCTACTAATTTACAAAAAAACTTAGAATACTGCTTACAACAAGAGTACCCGATTTTTGAAGTCTTGGTTGTAGACGATTGTTCTAGTGATGAGACGGCTAGCGTTTTGCAAGACTTTCAAAAACAGTATCCTCAACTGCGCGTCCTTTCGCTGACCGACAAGATGACAGCAGGCAAGAAAGGAGCCTTGGCGGCAGGCATCGCTGCTGCGCAATATGAGCACTTGCTCTTGACGGATGCCGATTGTAGACCGGCCTCCAAGCAGTGGGTACAGCAAATGGCAGCGGCGGCAACGCCCACAGACAAGACCTTGGTATTGGGCTATGGGCCCTATGAGTGTGGGGCAACTTGGCTGAACCATTGGGTGCAATTCGAGACGACTTTTGTAGTGCTCCAATACGCTTCGCTGGCGCTTTGGGGGCACCCTTATATGGGCGTGGGGCGCAATTTATGGTATGAAAAACGTTTATTTGTGCAAGCAGATGGTTTTAAAAGTCATGCGGAGGTGCTATCTGGAGATGATGATTTGTTGGTCAATCAAGTAGCTACAGGTAAAAACACGGCGCTTTGCCTGCATCCAAAGAGTTTTGTCTACTCGGAGCCGCCCAAAACATGGCGCGGATTGTACCAACAGAAAACGCGGCACTATTCTAGTAGTGGGTACTACCGTTGGCAACACCAATTGCTCCTAGGCTTGTTATCAGGGACACAGTTCATTTTTTACACAGGATTGTTGGTCATTATAAGGGGGAATGTTTGGAATTATGCTATTATTGTAATGGTAATTCTAAGAAGCTTTTTATTGCTCTTTGTATACTATCGGGTACTACTTACCCTACGACAAAAAGCTTTGTTTCCTTATGTGTTGTTATTTGATGCTCTTTTACCATTGTATTATCTCATTTTTGCTGCGGCTGCCTTAGGAGCAGTACGGCCAAAGACTTGGAACCGTCGTTGAAGGCTTCCAAAAGAACAAGCCATGAATAAAAATTTATCTGAACGCGCGATCGAGGATTATGAGTTGGTACGCCAAGCCGTGGACAAACAAGACCAGTTGGCTTATGCAACCTTGATGGAACGCTACCGCGATTCGGTATACCATACCATGCTCAAAATGGTACATAACCAAGACGATGCCGACGACTTGACTATAGAGGCTTTTGGCAAAGCCTTTCGCAAGCTGCACACCTATACGCCCAATTATGCGTTTAGTACTTGGCTCTTCAAAATTGCCAGTAATAATGGCATTGACTTTCTACGCAAAAAACGCCTTCAATTACTTTCCATTGATGATCCGTTGGCGCAAGAAGGGGAGCAAGATTATTCTAATAATCTAAAATCGACAGCGCTAGATCCTGAGGAACGCTACATTCGGCAGCAGCGCCAATCCATTATGCGCACCCTGCTCAATAAGCTCAGTGAAAAATACCGCGTGATGATTGAATTGCGCTTTTTTGAAGAACTGTCTTACCAAGAAATTTCGGAGCAGTTGGATTTGCCCATCGGAACGGTCAAAGCACAATTATTTCGTGCCAAAGAACTGCTTTATGATGTGCTTAAAGATAACAATGCCGACGGCGCGCTGTAATACCTTATAAACTGGGCAATAGGCTTGTTTGATCAAATCGGCAAATGGTCGATCCTTCTACCAGCTCCTGCGTCTCCTCGCTGCTGGCATCGCTCAATCCTGTATTCGCTACTGCAAATATCTCTTTGGTAGCCCACCGCTCTTCAGGCCCTAACCCATACACCACAATGGCTAACAACTGGTCGTATTGGTCGTAATAATGCACTTCTCCCGCTAAAAAATAATCACCAATAGGGGCTACCTCTAAAGGCGTGACAACTTCTACCCGCAAATTGGGTTCGATGTAATCCAAGGATTGAAAACGAGGTTGCAACGCGGTACACTGTTCGTATTCTAAATAAGCGTTTTGTAAATCGCTTAGTTTGGTACAAGAGGAGAGAAGCAGAAAGGCGCTTAAAGCAAGAAATATTCGGTGGTGCATAGGTGTGGAATTGCTGGGAAACAATGAGCTATGGGATGTACTTGTAACGGTGCTTATTGCTGTTCTATTTTGCAATCCCTCAAAAAATAGGAAAAAAGACAACGCTTGTCTTTTTTGCTATTGATATGGGTAGGAAGGCAGAGTACTCTGTAGTGCTTTTTTGAGAAACTACTTAACCCCTAGTGCCGCGATTGTATAGTAGCTGTATCGTTGAGACAACAGGTACCTATTTAACCGTTTCCTGTTTAAACGAGCAACAGACCACACTGGTAGTGGGTACATTTTGGACACAGCCGCCTGCTGCAATACCTGAATGGGCAGCAACGTTATCACTCGTTGCACTGGTATGTTTGGTGCCTATATAAGTACCTTTTTTCTTTTTGTACGTTACCCAAGCTACAAGACGGCCATTTTCATGGTAATTGATACGTCCCGCTTGGTAGTAATCTCCTTTTGTTGTTTTTTCTAAGGGCTCCACAATCGTTTTGCTAACATTATCGGGAAGGTTGGCGCTTGCGTCGAGGTACGTTAAGTCCTTACAGGGTTGGCAGCCGTTTTTTTGGACTTGATCTTGGGATTTATCACAAGATACGAATAAGCAGACCAGCAGCGAGTGCGATGGTAAATAGAATACTTTTCATAAAAAAATAATAAGTAAAGAAAAGAAGCAGGTTCTATTACTATAAACGGGAACCCACGACGGAAGGTCAATGAATTCCCGTTGTTTTTTACAATTTTTTTAAAAAAGACCGTTTAGTGTAGGATATTTGTCTTCGATAACGCTGTCTTCTTCATCAATACCGTACAATTTGCGCTCTTTGGCTTCTTCCAAGGCGCCTTTGAGTTGGACAGGCTTGCCGCGCTCTCGCACCTTGATATTGAGCAATTCGACACCCAAAGAGAAGAAAATAGCAAAATACATATAGCCTTTGGGAATATTGACATTTTCGGGCATGAGGTGGGCGCTGTGTGCACCTTCTACCACCAACATAAAGCCAATCAAAATCAAGAAGGACAAGCCTAACACTTGAATCGAAGGGTGTTTGTTGACAAAACGACCAATAGCCCCTGCAAAAGCGATCATAATAATCATCGAAAAGACAACCCCTAAAATCATAATGGGCAAGGGATCATAGAACTGGGTAGGATCGGAGACCATGGGCGTGCGGGCAACATCTTGGGTCAAACCCACTGCTGTTAAAATAGAATCGAAGGAAAAAACGATGTTGAGTAAGCAAATTTGCAAAATAACCCCATTCAACGTGTTCTTGGCGCGCTGTGCTTCGTCCTCATTGGGCTCATTGACCCCTTCCAGTTTATGGTGGATTTCGGTAGACGATTTGTACAATAAAAATAATCCCCCTGCTAATAGAATTAAACTCTGTCCAGTAACCTTGGCTTCTTGTCCAAAGAAATCAAAGACAAACAAAGGATCTTTCATGGCAATGATAACCGTGATACCAAAGAGTAAAATAATACGGAGTACCATGGCAAGCAGTAGCCCAATGTTTCGAGCTTTGGCCTGTTCTCTTTCAGGCAATTTATTAGCGACAATAGAAATAAAAATGATGTTGTCAATACCCAGGACAATTTCCATCATGGTTAACATACCTAAAGAAATCCAAGCGCGGGAAGTGCTAAATAATTCAATAATCGATGCAAAATCCATAGTGTGTAAGTGGTGTTAATTACTCCATAAGCGCAAGCGCAGCTGGGGGTTCGTGTAATTGTGTGTTTGTATAATCGGGTGTAAGAAGGACGCTTGATTTTATTAATGAGCCGCAAGGTAAGCGTTTAAACAAAAAAAAAGAAACAACGGGCATTTAGTGTAGCCGTTGTTTCTTTAACAGTCCTTAAGGAGGTTTAGTTGTCTGTCTTATTGGACACTTGGTTGGAGGCCACGCAAGCCCATATCCACAATTGTTTCTAAGCTATTCGTATTCAAATCAAAATCTAATTCCCCGTTGCCATTGTCATCCTTCCATTCAAAGCTTTTATTCGTAGAAAAGGATAAATTAACAATAATATCTTCGGTTTCCTCGCCTGAAATAACTAAGCCAGCTCCATCAAAACTACCCGTTATCAAGCAAGAGCCAGACGGGGTTGGTGCCGTTGCACTCAGTGGATTAACAACCGTTGTAGCCGCTGCTTCCCCCGTATAAAGGTTGTTGAAGGCAGTGTATGGATTGTCTAAGGCGGTTTCAAATGCCCAATATCCCTGTGCTTTGTTGGCATTGACGACTTTGGTTATCGCATTGGGTTGCACCGTCTCAATATAACTGTTGAAGCCCAAGAAAGAAGCGACCGTCCCTTTTTGTTGGCGGACATCAATGGTTTGTCCATTGCCCAACGGCACATTGTTGATATTGAACAAAATATCGTAATTCTGATAACTCACCGAAACGCGGATGTGTTGATAGGTGCCTGCGGCAATGTCCTTGATGGGAACACTAACCAGCACCTCACCATTCTCGGTAATAATAGCCTTGTCAAAATTTATAGCCTTGGAACCGCCTGTTGCCGTTTCTTCGCCTTTGTAAACCATTGCTCCGCCATTGATCGGCGTAAACATGGTGGGCACTAGTTCTATTTTGTGTGCGCTAAAACCATTGAAACTAGGGTTTTGACCAGCGTTGCCGCTGGTCAATGGTGCGGGCTGTGCCAGCGCATTGAGGCGTGGTTGATTGGGATCTAATTGGAGTTTGAACACCACATTAGGACTTTCTTCGGTTGGTGGATCGGCCTTCTCGCAAGCTGAAAAAAGCAAGACAACACCACATAAAAAAATAATAGATCGAAGCATAATAAAGAAATTTAATTAAGAGTAGAATCCACACCATAGTGGAGGGATAAGAAAAAGTAAGCCAATAGCCCGCTTTAAAAAGGGTTGACGCGCAATATAATGCCATTTATTGACTCTTTAAAGACAAATTTGTGCCAAACTGCGGAACCAGCCACAACAAAACCAAATTATCGCGCATATTTTTTTACCTTGATCGCGTCTTACGACAGGAAAAAAGTCATAGGAATATACCGTGTACCAATTAACCTATCAAGGCTTTTTGTTGCCCGCTTTCTTTTTAGTAAACACCTTAAATTGAGAATGATGATGAATTTGATTTTCTTAGCTGATCCAGAAGCAGCTAACTTTTTTGGCTTTCTAGAAGGCGCTACCATTGTAGGGCTGGTAAAGTCCGTTGGTTTAGCCCTTTTGGTATGGATAGTTGGCTCCTTTATTATTGGCAAAGTAGTTAATTTGGCTGCTAAAGCAATGGAGCGTAGCAAGATGGACGCTTCGCTCAAGCCTTTCCTAAAATCAATAATGAACGCAGGTCTTAAAGTAATGCTGTTATTGGCCGTAGCAAGCACCTTGGGAATGGAAGTAACGTCTTTTGTAGCTATTTTGAGTGCGATGGCTTTTGCGGTTGGTTTGGCGTTGCAGGGTGGTTTGGCCAACTTTGCTGGTGGTGTAATGATCCTAACCTTTCGACCTTTTCGAGTAGGAGATGTTATTTCGGCACAAGGCTACACAGGAAAAGTAATGGAAGTGCAAATTTTCCACACTATCTTATTTACACCAGATAATCAAACGATTATCTTACCTAATGGCCCGCTCTCTAACGGTTCTATTCAAAATCTAACCCTGCAGCCTACGCGTCGGGTAGATATGACGTTTGGGATTGGTTATGATGACAACATTGACCAAGCTCGTGCGGCGATTTATAAAGTACTGCTCACTTGCCCCCATGTGACCAACCCTAGCGAAACGATGGTGGTGATTACCTCTCTCGGAGATAGTTCGGTCAATTTTGGCGTTCGTCCTTGGACGGAAACCGCCCACTACTGGGATGTGTTTCTTTATATGCAAGAGCACATCAAAAAAGAATTTGATGCGCAAAACATTGGCATTCCGTTTCCACAAATGGATGTTCACCTCAAAAAAGAGGCAGAATAACAACGGCTATTCTTTTGATTATTTTTTGGGGAGGCGCAACCATGTTGCGCCTCCCCAACTTTTTTCAAGGCCGCTTACAGTTGCTGCGTCATTTTTACCTTGCGGCCAGGCAAGAAATCCCAACTGTCGGTATCAATGCCTTGATGCGTTACCATCCAAAGAATTGGGCGGCGGGAAGTAACCGTTGGAGCCCCTGCATAACCATCGGTAAAGTAGACAATGGCATCGGGCATATATTCTTCATTGGCAAAACGCAACGGCGCATCAAAATCGGTACCTCCGCGTCCACTAATTACTTCGGGCGCTAAGCCTTTGTAGGGATAATGGTTGTGAATCTCTGTATCACACTCTACCACATAAATCTCTGCCCCCTGTTTCCAAATGTGGTACAATTCTCCAAAAAATTCCTTCAACTCATTTTGATTTACGGAGCCCGAGGTATCCACGGCCACCAGAATTTTCTGCTTGGCTTGAATTTTTATGCCTGGATTGGTACCGTAGCGCTTAGAGGGGCGACGAATGGTGTTTTTGAGGCGGGTACGGCTACTACTGGCCGTGAAAATTCGCAAAACGCGTCGCCAATTGACGTTGGGCTTGAGCGAATCAACCAAGAGGTTGATGTATTCCTGTAAGCCTGCGGGCAGATTGCCATACTCTTTACTTTTGATGCGCGAGACGGAATTGATAATGGATTCGTTAATCGCGGCATCAATCATTTTTTGTTCGGCGCTGGACAACTTTTCAAACTCATCCCAAAACTTATGTTGATCCAAGTGCTGGTCGTTCTCACTCTCCATCAATTCCTTGAGGCGTTGTTGTGCTTGACTGAGGGCTTTATCCTCGTCGTTTTGCTTAGAATCGCCATCGGCTGAATCTTCTGAAGGATCATCAGAAGGAGCAGAGCCGCCGCGATCATCCTGCTGCATATCTTCCAATTCTTCTGCTAAGCGTTTGTAATAATAATCAATACTTTTGCCGCGTGTCAGTTCAAACTCAGGAAAATCTTCCATTCGAATGGCATCGTCGGTCAGTTGATCGGATTGAATGTATTGGTTGGCGGCCAAATCAGAGGCGATGCCGAATAGTTTCTTATTGCCAAATTCTGGGAAGCGCAGGGCATGTTTGAAAACGATGTGTAGAATTTGGTGTTTGATGGCTCCGTAGCGTAAGGCTTTGGTTGCTTTTTCGTCGTCAGGTACTTTCAATTCATTGTCCCAATAATGGGGATTAACAATGAGTTTAATCATATTATTACTGCCCAAAGTGGTGGCAATCGACTCGGTTCGTTCGGAAACATCTTTGAGGATGCTGGTAAAAAAGTGGCCGTAAAACGTTTCTTTGAGCATTAATTGAATGCTCGTTTTGGCGACTTCGTCTAAGATGCGTTGGTGACTCATTAAGGGACAATTAAAGCGCGTGCAGGCTATGGCACAGGCATTCTATCAATAAAATAATCCTACAAAAATAACCCATTTACAGCGTTTGTTTTTCGATAGGGGATTTTTTTCTAGCGTACTGTTGAATTAAAGACCAAGTTTTCTCCACATGTCGTGCTTCGACATAGGTTTGGGCAATGACTACGCGCAAGGCGTAGCGCCCTTGTATTTTGGTGTGCGTCAAATAGACTTCGCCGCTCTTATTCAACGCTTCTAACAGCGCTTTGTTGCGGTTTTCTACTTGCTCTTTTGTCCATTCGCCGACAGGCTGGTAACAAAAACAAACCAAGCTAAATTCGACAGGAGCTAGGCGCTCAAAATCGGGTGCGTCATCAATCCACTGCGCAAAATTTTGCGTTAGTTGAAGGTGTTCGCGCAAGCGTTGTTGCAAGCCCTCTAGGCCATAAGTCCGCAAGACAAACCACAATTTGAGCGCGCGAAAGCGCCTACCCAAAGGAACGCCCCAGTCGCGGTAATCGTTCACCACGCCCCGCGTTGCCGTTTTTAAATATTCAGGTAGAATTTCGAAGGTTTGCAACAAGGCTTCCTTGTCCTTGACATAGTATAAGGAACAATCGAAATTGGTAAAGAGCCATTTATGGGCATTGGTAACAAAACTATCTACTTGTTCCATGCCTTTTAGCAAATAGTGGTACTCAGGAAGGAGCAACGCCACCCCTGCAAAAGCCGCGTCCAAGTGCAACCAAATATCGTGTGTTTTACAAACAGCGGCAATCGGCTCCAACGGATCGACCGCCGTGGTGCCTGTCGTGCCCAAGGCCGCGACCACACACATAGGTTGGTGCCCTGCGGCCAAATCGGCCTGAATAGCTGCCTCTAAGGCAACGGGATCCATACAGCCGTGCCCCGTTACGGCAATTTTGACTAAATTCTGTCGGCCTAAGCCTGCAATCTTTACTGCTTTTTCTATAGAAGAATGGGTTTCTGTGGAGCAGTAAACCCGCAAAGCAGCACCTTGCATACCCACTTCATTGCTCTGCAATTGGGTATAGCGCTCGCGCGCCGATAAGAGTGCCGTCAAGGTAGCGGTTGAAGCCGTATCTTGAATAACGCCTTCCCAAGTCGTGGGTAAGCCAAAGGCATCGCGCAGCCAGTTTAGAACGCGTTCCTCCAATTCTGCCGCAGCGGGCGAGGTGTCCCAAATCATACATTGCGCGCCTAGCGTAGCCGTTAGCATTTCGCCCAATACCGAAGGGTAGGAGCTGTTGGCAGGAAAATAGGCGTGAAAATTAGGGTGTTGCCAATGCGTTATCCCTGGTAAAATCAGCCGTTGAAAGTCCTCCATGATTTTAGAAAACGCTTCCCCCTTAGCAGGCATTTGCTCGGGCAATTGTTGGTAGATAGCGCGCGGCGAAACCGTCGATTTGACGGGATATTGCTCCACGTTCTCCAAGTAGTCGGCCATCCAATCGACCAAGGCGTGGGCTTGTTGTCTAAAGTTCTTATTATCCATTCTCCCAAGTTATAAAAAATGTGGCTCTACACCGAACAATAGGTCTAGAATCAGCTTGACACGGGCGAGCTTTTCGCGCAGCTGTACTTTCAAGCCGTAGACACCATCCACATCTTGGGCGATCAACCCCAAGGCATCCACGCCTTTGTATTGTGCCAAAAAAACGGCGCGCTCTAAATGGAAGCGTTGGGAAATAATAATCACTTGGTCAAATCCAAAGACTTTGCGGCAGCGCACCACCGAGTCCAACGTTCTGAACCCTGCATAATCCAAGAGTAAATGTTCTTTGGGAATACCGCGTGCGATCAAGTCGGCCTGCATATCAGCGGGTTCATTGTAGCCTTCGCGGCTGTTGTCTCCACTGAGGAGTAAGCGGTCTACTTTTCCCGCTTCCCATAATGCTACGGCGGCGTTGATACGGTAGGTATAATAACGATTGAGTTGGCCATTTTTGACGTATTTGCTAGTGCCCAAAACTAATCCTACTGGGCGTTTAGGCAAATCAGTCGCTGCTTGGTAGAGGCGCTGCTGATTGACTTTTTTGACATACCAATCCAATAGAAAAATGCCTACGAGAAGAAAGACAAAGAATAAACCAAGACTTAGAAGTGCTTTTTTGGGAGACATAGAGACGGCGTTTTTGGCGATAGCAATAGGGGTAAAGGCCAAGTAATACTAGACTTTTGTGGAAAAACCCGATAAACGCCTTTTAAGGCTTCATTTCCTATTCTATAGAGTAAAAAAAGCTGGGGCAAGGAGTATTCGGGGCAATTGATTCGTAAGTGGAATTGGTCATTTTACCGTCTTATACTATTCTTAACGTATTTCTGAAAGGCAAAGCTTTGCAAAAGTGTCAGATTCCTTGTATTTTTGAAGACAGACTACACATGATGGTTGGCCCCCTTTCCATTTGACATCGCTGTTGACAGCGCCTTGTCCATTCTGTCTTTTTATTGAGACAACCTTATTGTTGCTCAAAAAACAACCGTACATGAAATTACAAACGCTTAAGAAGCGCGGCAGCAAACTTGCTATGCCCAACATTCAGATTGCCATTTTGGAAGACACCACCCCCAAAGTGACTAAATTTGCCCACCAATTACAAGGTATTAATCTGATGCCTTTTAGACCTACTAGCCTAGAAATTTTCCAGATCAATGTTGGTTACCTATGTAACATGACTTGCGAGCATTGCCATGTCGATGCAGGGCCGACCCGTACGGAAATTATGACGCGCAAAACGATGCAGCGCTGCTTGGAGGCGATTAGAGAGTCGGGCGCGCACACGGTAGATTTGACAGGGGGAGCCCCTGAAATGAATCCTGATTTCCAATGGTTTGTGGAGCAGATTCGAGCCATTAGTCAAGACATTGATATCATTGTACGGAGCAACTTAACGATTTTGGTGTCGAATAAGCACTACCGTACCTATCCTGAGTTTTTCAAAAAGCATCGTTTGACGGTGATTGCTTCTCTGCCTTGTTATACCGCAGAAAATACCGATAAACAGCGCGGTGATAAAGCCTTTGTTCGTTCGATTGAAGCCTTGAAAGTGTTGAACAGCCTCGGTTATGGACAAGAGGGCACAGGGCTGTCGTTGCACTTGGTTTTCAATCCAGGAGGAGCTAGTTTGCCAGGCGCGCAAGCGGCACTAGAAGCCGATTACAAACGGGTGTTATTTGATGACTATGGGTTAGTTTTTAACAACTTATACACCATTACGAATTTGCCTATCAGTCGATTTTTAGATTACTTGTTGCAAGAAGAGAAGTTGGACGATTACATGCAATTGTTGTTGGAGTCGTTTAATCCTGCTGCTGCGGAGGGCGTGATGTGTCGCAATACTTTGTCTGTTTCTTGGGATGGCTATTTGTACGATTGTGATTTTAATCAAATGTTGCAATTACAAGTAGAAAAAGCGGCCCCACAGCACATTGAAGATTTTAATTTACAAGAGTTGACGGCGCGTAATATTATGCTGGGACAACACTGTTATGGCTGCACCGCAGGAGCGGGCTCTAGTTGTCAAGGAACGGTTGCCTAAATGTTGCACAGAACTAGCCCGTTGGCACATCGAACTATATAGGTTGTTTGTTGTAATAAAAGAGTTCAAAGCAAGCTGTAAGGATGCGTACCATGCAGCGTGCTATTTTTTACAACAAAGCTTCTAGCAAGGTGGCCATTAAAGCACCTAGCAAAATGCTATAACATAGAGTTTATGAGTAATCAATTTGCGAAGAAAGATTTAATTCCTCCCAAGAAGCAAGTCCTTATTTTTGGAGCGGCGGCCTTAGGTGGAATGCTAGGGGCGAGTTTAATTGCTAGAAATCCATTGACAATTTGGCTGATGGGCGTTTCTTGTTTGTTGCTTTTTTCTATTATGAATAATGGAATGAGTTTTTTTGCAGCCAATTATAAGACCTATTTGATCCAGTCCATCTACAGTTTTATGTTTTTGCTGATCGGCGTGGTGGGCTTGGCTACGTTGTTGTCTAGCACGAGTATTTTTGATGCAAAGGGCTATCGGGTTATTGTTATGATGGTTTTGATTGCTAATTTTCTATTTATAGCAATGATTACGACGGTCAAAGGCTTATTGAGTTTATTAGAAGACGGCGACAAGAAGCTATAAGGGGCTAGCATTCGTTATTAAAGAATAACTGCTAGCACAAGAAGGGTAGGTGAACAGCCATAAGCCACTTTTCAAGGGATGGATGTGGCAAAAACGCCGTTTATTTGCGTGGATAGCTGGGAGAGCGGGCTATAGATGCCTTGTTTAAACAACTTCTTTGTATTCTTGTGTTTCCCAATCTTATTTCTACATCATTTCCGCTAGGTATTATCCATGCATAACCTAGCGTACAATTTAAAACTAACGAATGCGTACCTCGATTATACTCGGTTGTGTAGTAGCTCTATTTGCCGCTTGCAATTCTACCAAAAACACTAGTAACACACCTGTGAAATCCATTGATTTGACAGTCAATTTGAGCGATACCGTAAAGTCCTTAGACAGCCTACGGTTATACGTTTGGGAAGATATACAGGTGCAGGAAGTAGCGGTCAATGCGCTCAATAGAAACAATGGGGGCTATTCCACGACCTTCAAAATGAATGAAATCGACCGTGGAATGTATTATGTCGGCACAGGCATGAGTGACTTGAAGCCACTGTTGTTGGGTACCGAAAAAGAAGTGGTTTTAGAAGGAAGTAGCAGCGACCTTACTAAATTAGCAATCAAAAAAAGCCCGCTCAACAAAGAATATGAGCAGTTTATTATGCGCCTACGCCGCGACAACGAGCGTTTTGTTGCGTTGATGACAGAGTTTGACGCTAAAAAAGGCGATGTAGAGCAGCAAAAAATAATCGTTGGGCGTTTAGCGAAGGAAGATGAAAATGATTTAAAATTGTTGGATTCGTTGCGTAAGACACGTTCCGAACTAGCCCGAATTATGGCATTTAATGCCTTTCAGAGCTATGAAAACAATGGTGCCGCAGGAGAGAGCAAAGGCGCATATTTCTCCAAAGCCTTTTTTCAGTACGTTGATTTCACCGATACCGTCTATGTGCATTTGCCTTATTATTATGAGAATGTCAAAAACTACAGCACGGCGTTGACCTCTTTGCAGCTCACCGAAGCCCAACAAGCAGCGGCGCTAGACAGTTTGTTCAAGCGCTTGCCCGAAAATAGCCCCTTGCACAAATCAACCATAGTGGCTTCTATGTTTGGTATGATGAACCGCAACAACAAGTTATTTTTGTCCTACGGTAAAGTCTACTTAGACAAATACGAAGGAGAAAGCGTTATGTTGGATAAGTTTATTAAAGAGCAAATAGCCAAATTTAAAGTTCCCGCAGGGAGCGGCGAAGTCGCTGCCGAAATCAAAGGCCAAACGCCAGAAGGCGGAGAATTGTCCTTGTCTTCTTTGCGCGGCAAATATATTTTGGTTGATTTTTGGGCAAGTTGGTGTGGCCCTTGTCGCCGTGAGAACCCCAATGTGGTACGCATGTACCAAGAGTACAAAGACAAAGGTTTTGATATTTTGAGTGTTTCTTTAGATACCGACAAAACCCGTTGGTTGCAGGCCATCGAGCAAGACAACATGACTTGGCACCACGTGAGTGACCTCAAAGGTTGGGCTTCTAACTTATCTAAGCCTTATGGCGTGCGCGGCATTCCCTACACCGTATTGGTCGATCCAGAAGGAAAGATTCTAGCAACACGCTTGCGTGGCCCTGCGTTGGAAGACAAGCTCAAAGAAATTTTTGCCAACAAATAAGTGGTCGTTTCCAATCTTGATACTATGTTTACTTTAGAAAATTTAGTGCCTATCCCGTTGAGCGATCAGCTTAGTGAATCGGATGTCTGGGCAGGACAATGCCACTTAGAGGCCTCGAAGCGCTACTTTGTAGAAGCGCCTTCGGGGCGAGGCAAAACTACCTTTCAGCACATTTTGTACGGCTTGCGCCAAGATTATACGGGCAGTGTACAACTCCATGCACTCGGTCAAAACTGGGAATTGGGGGATTTGAGCTTAGAACAATGGGCAGCTATTCGTCAAAAGGAACTCTCGGTGGTTTTTCAAGACTTGCGCTTGTTTCCTAAACTTAGCTCGTGGGACAACCTCCAACTCAAAAACAAACTAACCGACTACCAGACCGATGACCGCATTCGCGAAATGGCAGCGCAACTAGATGTTGCCCAATTGCTCGACAAAAAATGTGGCGAAATGTCCTACGGGCAGCGCCAACGCATCGCCATTATTCGCGCGTTGTGCCAACCTTTCCGTTTTCTCATCATGGATGAGCCGTTTGCCCACTTAGACAGTGCCAATGTAGCGCGCTGTTGTGCTTTGATTCAAGAGGAGTGTGATAAGCAAGGTTCAGGGTTTGCTGTGGCTAGTTTGGAGGAGCGCTATCTGTTTGAGTATGATGCGGTATTGCGCTTGTAGGGAGGAACTATTTAGAGGAGAGTACTTGCTTCAAAGATGATTTTAAAATAATTGCACAGTATTTGGCGCTTCAGTACCTAAATTATTTCATTACAGAAGACGAAAAACTACATAGATTACTAGAGAACAAAAAAGAGGACTTTGGATTTGCTGAGGTATTTTCAACCTATAAATTTGAAAAAGGAAAAGCACAATACTTTCCCACCTCCTAAAAAACAAAAAGAGTGATTAGCATTATGCTAATCACTCTTTTAGTTGGTGCTCACAGCAGGGTTCGAACCTGCAACCTTCGGCTCCGGAAACCGATACTCTATCCAGTTGAGCTATGCAAGCAGTAACACTCTAACAGAGATGTACAGCAAAGATACAAAATTAGAAGGGGCAAAGTTCCTTTGATCGGAATTTTTTCTTTGAGAAGGAAAAAAAAGCGTCTACGACCAGAAGCGTTCGTCGTTTTTACTTTTGTACAGCATGCCTAGCATTCCCGCTACAAGGATGAGAAGAATGAGAACGGGCTCGGCTCCTAAAAATAGCCAACCAAGCAGCAAGGCGCCTACGCCCAATAGGGTAGACGTCATAAAACGTCCCGTGTTGTTGCCTCTACTAATGATGTACATCATTGGCAGCGCCAACGTAATGCGCAGCGCGGCACCAATAATACTAATGTCTACAATCGACCGCCAAAAGTAAGCGATTAAGGTCGCTAGGACGATAACAAGGACAGTTAGCCATTTGGTAGTTTTGACTTTATCTTTAGTGGGCAATAAAAAAGCGCCGTGAGAAGCGACCGCAAAAATATTGGTATCGGCAGAACTCATCAAGCCTGCAAAGAACAACAATAACAAAAAAGGATACCAAGTAGGCGATAAAAAATGCTCCATAGCATACAGAAAAGCCTGGTCGGGCTCCAAGGTAGGCGTTTGCGCTAGAGCCGATAGTCCCACCAACAGCAGCAGCAATACGACCGCTAAAACAGGCAACACCGCCAAGGCCATGCCGCGTCGGGCAGTGTCGGCATCACGGGCAGCATAGCAAAGTTGGTAACGGTCTGCCAAGCCAAAGACAGACAAGCCTCCATAGAGCAGCAAACCCAGAATATTGCCCCAACCTATTTGCGCAGGCGCGGGCGTTTGCAACAGCTCCACCAAAACAACCTCCTCATCCCAAAACAAGAGCGTAACTAAAAAACTCAAAAAGACTAAAATAATGACGGTTTGAACCACATCGGTTAAGATAACGGCCTTAAAACCAGATAAGAGCAAATAGAGCAACAGTACCACAGCGGTAGAGACCAAGGCCGATCCGTAAGACACAATTTCAAAATAAGCGATTACTTTAGCACCGCCTACCAACGCTAATAAGACCCAAAAGAATTGTACAACAATCGTTAAACCATCGGTTAACAAACGACTGTTCTCATTGATGGTAATAAAACGCACCAAATCGCCTTGGGTATAAAACTGCTGGCCCAATGAAAACTGCTTAACTTTGGGGGCGGCCGCACCACGCAAACCCCAAGTAACCCACCGTCGCACCCAAAATTAAGGGTAGTACCCCCAACGCACTATATTCGTACGCATAGCCCGTGTAAACAATAAACGTACTCACCCCAACTGCGCCCGCAAATTTAGATGCCAAAATATGCAGCGTCGGTCGATTGCGCCCAGACAATAAATACTCCTCAGGTGTCGCTTGACGACCATAGAAGTAGGAGAGACCAATCAAAAAGGAACTGTATAGAACAAACAGCAAGTATAGCAACATAAGGGCGGTTTCTAGTGGCAGAGAACAGAGTTACAAAAGTATTGATTTTGTGGTAAGAAGTCGCCAAACAGAGAACATAAAAAAATGCACCCCCCAAATAAGGAGGGCACATTTTAAGTTGTTAGAACAGGCTTTTGTATGGCCTAGCTCCATCGTATATAGTTACAATTCTAATCTCCATAAGAGGGGCGCGACGTTACTCGTCCGCGCGGGTGCGTAAACGCACGGTAATATCTTTGGGTTGTCCACGGCGGTCAACAGTGACCACAATGTCTTCGCCAGGATTGCGGCTAGCAATTTGTTCTTGCAATTTAGAAACCGTCGAGGTTTTGATGCCATTGATTTGTGTAATCACATCACCTGTTGCCAAATCCGATTGAATGGCGGCACCCCCTTCGATTAAATCACTGACATACACCCCTTCTGTAACGGCTAGATTCAATTCATTGGCTACGTTATTGTCAACACTTTGGATCATAATACCCATAAAGGCGCGGCGTACTTCTCCATAGTCAATCAAATCCTGCATAACTTTTTTAACCAAGTTAATCGGTACCGCAAAAGAATAGCCTGCATAAGTGCCAGACGGCGCATAAATGGCCGTGTTGATACCGATAAGTTGTCCTTGGGCATTCACCAACGCTCCACCACTATTGCCAGGATTAACAGCCGCATCGGTCTGAATAAACGACTCAATACTAGTTTTACCATTTAGAATACTAATATCACGGCCTTTGGCACTAATAATACCTGCGGTTACGGTAGAAGTCAATTCAAACGGATTGCCAATGGCCAATACCCATTCTCCAACGCGCGCTTCGTCTGAGTTCGCCAAGTCAATCACGGGCAAATTATCACCCTCAATTTTCAATACGGCTAAATCAGTAGAAGGATCGGTACCCATCACCTCAGCAAGGTAGGAGCGGTTGTCACTCAAGGTAACTTCTACTTTGGTAGCTCCTTTGATGACGTGGTTGTTGGTGACAATATAGCCTTTGTTACTAATAATAACCCCTGAACCCGTAGATTTGGATGCTCCAGGGCCTCCAAAGTATTCATAATAGCGGCGTTCTCGTTCGCTCCGTGCTTGTTGCTGCGTCGTAGAGGTAATGTTGACAACGGCAGGCATCGCACGAGCAGAAGCATCCGCAAAGCTAGTTGGCGCGCCTGTGAGGCCGTGGTTGTTGATCAATTGTGGAGCGGTGTTGACCGCTGAAACTGTTGATTGGATAGCTACTGGTGGAGTCGGCGTATCGCTTTTTAGTAATTGCGCGCCACCCAAGGCGACACCACCTCCCAAAATACTGGCTGCTACTAAAGACAATAGGTTATTCTTCATAAGAGATTCCTTTATAATGATGTAGGTTGCTTAAAGTAGAACGCCTCTACCAATGTGGATGCTAAGGCGTGTAATGTTTAGTTAAACGGAGATCATCAAAACTAGGTTGCTTATTTATTGCTTCTTAACAGGACTTTAAAACATTGCCCGCGTTTATTGATTCAATCGTTAATTTATTGCAAGGTACAGAAAGAATCATGCTAGATATTCGGCATAAATTGACTTTCACAAAATTTTAATAAAAGTCTTAAAAGGCACAAACCATACAGTAGTCGTCGAAGCCCTCTCCAAAACCGTTCACAATCACTGACTTGGTGACAAATCCATGACGTTCATAAAAGGCTTTGGTATACTGCGAAGTGTTAATGCAACAAGGCCAATCGGGAAATGCTTGCACTATGGCTTTTAGCCGAAAAGTTGTCAACAGCGTTCCTAGTCCCTTTTTATGGTCGGCTTGATGCACCATTCCCCAAGATAGACCTGTTTGTTTTTCTGCTGGTCGTGGAAAGTAGCCACCGCAGGCTCGTACTTCGTCTTCTATTAATAAAACAAAATAACGCCCCCCCAAAGCGTCTTCGGTTTGCAACCAATCTAAGAAGGGTTGCCGCTCTTCCCGTAAAAAATAAGTGGGGCAATTGCTATCAAAAACTGCTAGGCAAGCATCTTTGTACGCAGTGGTGTAGGGGATGATGGTAGGCATAATCTAAGGTTGAAATAGGTTTTTAATCTCCTATTCTATAAAAGAGAAAAAAAACGATCAAAGGTTCCCCTAAAAAAAATTATCGTGCTTTTCTAAAGATTAAAATCTTGACATTGGAATTTTGTGCTCCTTGGCCTGTCAATAATCCAAAGCAACCGGGTGGCTTCGATACGATAAAACTATCAATTTTGTCTAAGACCCAACCTCCTTGGGCTTCTTGGTTGATAAGATTTTGGTAGGTTTCTAATCCTGACGATCTGCTTTTCTTATCCACAATGATTATTTCTGGAACTTGCACACATTTGTACTGATAATTCATTGAATTCATGCCATTTGATTTAATGTTAATAAAATCAAATGTACTAAATTATTAGCAAAAAAGCTTGTTTTACAAAAAAAAAATAGTTCTATTGGCTTTGGCTGATAGAACTATCTTGTTACTTATAAAGCAGATTTGCGAACAACATGCTAGATTCCTGCTAATTTTTTGCCGACCATCCCCAATCAATAATATTGAAAAAAGAGTTGATGTACTCGCCGCGTTTGTTTTGATATTTTAGGTAATACGCATGTTCCCAAACATCTAAGCCCAGAATCGGAGTGCCTGTTTTGTCGACAATCCCTTTCATCAACGGATTATCTTGGTTAGGGGTGTCCGTGATGGCTAATTTGCCGTCTTCCCCCTTCATTAACCAAGCCCAACCTGATCCAAAGCGCGAGGAAGCAGCGTCTTTAAAAGCGGTAGAAAAGTTATCAAAAGAGCCAAAGCTTTGGTCGATGGCTGTCGCTAAATCCCCTGTTGGCTGACCACCTTTGTTCGGGCCAATGACTTCCCAAAAGAGTTTGTGGTTATAATACCCACCACCGTTATTGCGCACAGCCGTATCAGCGTCTTCGTCTTTTAAGTTGGCAAAAATAGTCATCAAATCCTCGCTGGCGCGTTCGCTGCCCTCCAAGGCTTTGTTCAATTTTTTGGTATAACCCGCGTGGTGTTTATCGTGGTGAATTTCCATGGTGCGGGCATCAATGTGCGGCTCGAGCGCATCAAAGCCGTATGTTAGGGCAGGAAGTTCGTAAATGATAGGGGTTTTCTTAGGAGTATCGGTAGGCGTCTCTTCTTTCTTGGGGGGCTCGTTGTTACAACCCACCAAAGGCGCGATAACCGCACCCATCGTTAGTAAGGCACCTGTTTTTAAAAAGTCACGTTTTTTCATAATGGCTATTTTTATAGTTCCGATTATACATCGGGTTTATTGGTTGTGAAATAGTGTTCGTTGGAATTTTCTTAAGATACCAATTTGCAAGAAATTTTCGAGGGCTTATTAGGATTAATTGGAGGAAGCCGTTCAAAATAACCGAATTGATTTATTGGAGTCTGCAACAGAAAAGATAATCGTTTAGAATAGTTAGAAGGAGGGTATTCTTATTAATTAACGCGGTGGTTATAAAAAGGTTTGTGGATATTTTTTGTAAGCTATGAAATTCTTGAAGACCGTTTTTGTACCTTTGGTCTATCGTCCCCACCAATTGGCGAAAGTGCCAGCGCTATAAAAATGGGGGGAGTATTATTGTTGTCCATAATTTTATAAAAGAAACCTAGCTATG
Organism: uncultured Saprospiraceae bacterium; assembly: GCA_963837355.1. Taxonomy (GTDB): domain Bacteria; phylum Bacteroidota; class Bacteroidia; order Chitinophagales; family Saprospiraceae; genus Aureispira. Next base: position 1,881,555 of record CAWIMY010000007.1, read on the forward strand.
CTGAAAGATACTGCTATCCAGCGTCTTATTCAAGAAGAATGGAATCGCCAAAGTGCGGGCATTGAATTGATCGCCTCTGAAAATATTGTGAGCCGTCAAGTGATGGAAACAATGGGGACTTGCCTAACCAATAAATATGCAGAAGGATACCCTGGCAAACGCTATTATGGCGGTTGTGAAGTGGTAGACAAAGTGGAGCAGCTCGCCATTGATCGTGCCTGTGAGTTGTATGGTGCCTCTTATGCCAATGTACAACCCCACTCGGGCGCACAAGCGAATGCAGCTGTTTATTTGATGGCTCTGAAACCTGGTGATAAGGTGATGGGCTTTGATCTCGCTCACGGGGGACACTTGACCCACGGCTCTCCCGCCAACTTCTCAGGGCAGTTGTACGAACCTTGTTTTTATGGGGTAGAAGCCGATACAGGCTTGATCGACATGGATAAGGTAGAAGCAATTGCCAAAAAAGAGCGTCCTAAAATGATCGTTTGTGGAGCATCAGCTTACTCTAGAGAATGGGATTACGCGCGCTTTAGAGCGATTGCCGATTCTATGGATGCTTTTTTGTGGTGCGATATGGCCCACCCTGCGGGCTTGATTGCTGCGGGTTTGTTGAAAAACCCCTTGGAGTATTGCCATGTCGTAACGACCACCACGCACAAAACGTTGCGCGGTCCTCGTGGGGGAATGATTCTCGTAGGCGAGGATATTGATAATCCCTTTGGCAAACGCTGGGTAAAAAGTGGCAATTTAAAAAAATTGAGTGTCTTGCTCAACAGTGCCGTTTTTCCAGGTACACAGGGCGGGCCTTTGGAGCACGTTATTGCTGCCAAAGCGGTTGCTTTTCACGAAGCCTTGCAGCCAAGCTTTATTGACTACCAAAAACAAGTAGTTGCCAATGCAAGAGCAATGGCCAACGCCTTTGTGGAGCGCGGCTATAAAGTGATTTCGGGAGGAACAGATAACCACTTAATGTTGATTGACTTGCGTCCAAAGAATGTCACTGGGGAAACGGCTGAAAACACCTTAATCAAAGCCGATATTACTGTTAACAAAAACATGGTGCCTTTTGATACCGAAGCGGCCTTTGTCACCTCTGGAATGCGGGTGGGAACTTCCGCAATCACTACTCGAGGCTTCAAGGAAGCGGATTGTTTGCGCACGGTAGACTGGATTGATCGCGTGTTGACGAATGTCGAAAGCGAAGAAGGAATTGCACAAGTACGCTCCGAAATTAACGATTACATGGCTGATTTTCCTTTGTTTGCTTCACAAGAGCAGGAATTATTAGTAGAACACATTGGTTAGAACATTGAGTGAAGGACGACTTTAGTGGGGATAAACTGCTGGAGTCGTTCTTTTGTAGTAACCAATGCCATGCTATTTTGTTATATAGGCTAATTGGTAAGCTCCCACCATATCCTTCAAACACACATTATGATAAAAAAACACATTCCCAATACCGTTACTCTTTCTAATTTGCTTTGCGGCTGTTTAGCGCTTTTGAGTATTCTAACAAACCAAATTCAATGGGTGCCGATCTTTATTTTTATCAGCCTCTTGGCCGATTATTTTGATGGCTTACTCGCGCGCCTACTCAAAGTGAATTCACCTGTTGGCCGAGAATTGGACTCGCTGGCCGATATGGTTTCTTTTGGGGTTGTGCCGGGAGTGATGTTATTTTACATGATTAATCAAGCTTGTGCGATTCGCCAAATTAACTTCAACGACCCGAGTACTTTTGTTGGGGTCGCTGGCTTTACCGTGACTATTTTTTCCTGTTTGCGCTTAGCGAAATTCAACTTGGATACGCGGCAGACAGAGGGGTTTGTAGGACTCAATACACCTGCTTGTACCATCTTTGTTTTGGGCTTGTTGTTGATGTCTCACAACAACCTGTATGGTTTGCAGGATATGATTATTAACGAATGGGTGTTGATTCCTGCGGCATTGATTTTATCCTATTTGCTGATTGCAGAGATTCCCATGTTCAGTTTTAAATTCAAATCGTTAGAGCTCAAAGGCAATAAAATTCGCTTGTCTTTTATGGTGGTCATTGTTTTGTGTCTGTTGCTCTTTAAGCTGGGCGCGGCACTGAGTCTAATTATTCTTTGTTATGCACTCATCTCTGTTATTTTGTGGATGATGGGGGCTTTGAAGCGGGAGAAACGAGAATTTTAACTACTGGTTTTTTGCTTCTTTTAAGTAGAGAGCGGGCTATAAACCAACTATTGGTAAGCGGCCTAAAAAAAGCCCTTCCGATTGTCGGAAGGGCTTTTCGGTGTTATACAGGTTTCTGTATTATTTGTGGTCTAACCAGCGCTTGCGCATAGCAAGTTGCTCTTCGGTCGGGTTCTCTACAAATTTGAAAACATGGGTCTTTTCGATTGGAATTTTTACCACTTTTGTTTTAAGACTTACTTGTTTCTCGTTGCCTTTTTCATCTTTACGCAATACAATGACTTCTAAATCATCGCCTACTTGTACGGCATTGAGGTAATTTAATAGGATAGAAGAAGCAGTACCTGTGTTAAATGGACGACCATCCCACTCTACAATAATATCATCTTGCTCTAGACCGATGTGCTTAGTTCCAAACTCATCCAATTTCTTAGCATTAGAGATGTAAAAACGACCAGAGGTATCGGGTTTTACTACCCCATTCTCAATCCCCCCTAGCGCTGATAAATCGTCTACCATTGTGCGGTTGAAGTACTGCACGCCAAAAGGTTCGACCAACTTATTGTAGTCAGGAAACTCTGTACCTTCAATATATTTTTCGAAGAAGTCACCCAATTGCTTGAAACGGGTTATTTCAATAATCTTTTGAAAGAGCTCTTCATCTTTAAAAGGGGCATCTTGACCATAATGGCCTGATAAATCCCGCAAAAGCATCCGAATATCGTATTTGCCCTTCGAGAGCCGCATCAATTCTAAATCCAAGCACATAGCTATCGCCGAGCCCTTGTAATAAATATTTTGGTACTGCTTAGAATAAGGTTCTACCAAACAGTTAGAGCTCAATTCTGTCAAGGAAATTCCTTGCTTATAACGGGTAGAGTTACGCACTTGATTGCGAATCTCAGTCAAATAATCTTCGTCAGAAATAATATCATACTTGGCTTGCATGTGCTTTGCCATGTATTCTACGACTCCTTCATACAGCCACAAGTGTTTGGACATCTTGGGATTCACAAAGTCAAAAAAGTGAATTTCCTCGGAGTGAATGTAAAGTGGTGTCACAATATGAAAAAACTCATGCGAAGCAATATTCACGACTAGTTTAGAAATCCGTTCCGTTTTATCTTCCAATAAGCAAAACATAGAAGAACGAGAGTGTTCTAAAGCCCCTACGGTACCCGAGGTATAACCATCAGGCGACAAGTAGATGATAAAAGAATAACGGTCTACCGGCAAAATATTACCTAAATATTGGATCTGTGCTTCCAACATAGGCCGCACTTTGCTTGCAATATCTTTTGCCTTGACTACTCCATTGGGAGAATAAACAGAGATTTGAATATCTCCATAACCCAATTTAAATTGAACCGTGTCTGGCGGAGAGTACATAACAGGAGCATCTACGAGCTCATGATAATCTTGTGCTTTAAAAATATCGGTATCAAAATCGCCACCAATACGCTTGAGTGAAGTCGTAGCATAGAAATTTGCAGGACGGTCGTAGGTAATCTCGTAAGGCAATTTTTCACGGCCTTCAAAGAAACCAAAACAAGCGTTAGCACTTAAAACATAATTTTTAAGGGCTTCAAAGTTGGTACCCCCTGGTTCAAATACAGGTTCGCGCAATTCTGCATCCCACGTATCTTGAATACGATAAGTTATTTTTGTAATTTTCTTGCCATTGATTTTCCATGTATTTTGGTCAATGCGCTCTACAGGGTATTCTTTTCCACGGCGGTCAAATGCCTTCAAGCTGCTTACAAACTGTCCATAATTGGAAATTTCATAGGTGCCCGGAATAATCTTCGGAAACTTATAGGTTAAGTCCTTATCGGTAATACTGAGCGGAACCGTCAATTCCACAAACAGTTGATCTTCTTGAACATTGTTAAGGTTGACGGAGTATTGGTACGCGTCTGTTTGCTCTTGCGCAAATAGAGGAAATGCCCACAGAAAAAGGAGCACAGAAAAAAGTGTTGAAAACTTCATGTATTAGTGTTGTAAGTTTGCAATCGGATAAAAAATTGGAGAAAAACAGCCCTTGTCATTGATAAAGACACAAAATAGAGCCGAAGACTCTATTGGGAAGATGCAAACCAAAGATAGCAAAAAAAAGCAGCGCTTTTACATACGATGCCTAGCAATGCCTCAAATTTACACCTGTTTTATCAATCGTATAGCAATTAACAGACCAATTTAACCAGTAGGTTGCTTCTGCTCGGTTCAAGCCTAGCAGCGTGGGTTTATTTATTGCGCTTAACGAGCAGCTTCTCACACAAGGTGTTGTCTGAAGCATAAAACCCCGTTAGCTAACACAAAAGGTAAGCTAGGAGTTTTGTTAAAATTTTAGATTAGGGCACTTTTTTGAAAATTGTTACCCCAACGCTTTCAACCGCGATAAGAGACGGTAGAGTTTGTAGTTAAAACTAGGGTTAACATTGAAATAAACGCCGTTGATTTCGAGGTGGTCGTCGTAATATACTAGGCGCTCTAAGGCCGTATAAGCCACGGCTGCGGCGCGCTGAAAATAGGCTTTCCAGTAAATGCCCTTGCTAGTCAAAATACAGCCCTCTTTGCCAGAGCGCAAGAGCGTTTGATCCAAAAAGAGATAAGGGGTTTCGCCTGCTTGGGGCTGAAAGAAAGCCGCGCGGGCATTTTTTAGCTTTTTGAGAGGAATTTCAATGGCATTGGTATAGGCCAAGACGTTTTCTTCTTCTACCGCCAAGTAATCTAAGAGCAGGCGTTGTAAATTACTGTAATGCAAACTGGCCTCTTGGTAGTGCAAGATTTCCTTGGGCAAAGGGAAAGGCGTTAGTGTGGAGCAATAGCTGACAAAAAAGCGCTCCAATAAGACGATGAATTTTTGATCGATAAATTGCTCAATGGGTGAAAAGGCAGCCACCCCGCGCTCTTCAAACCACGCCTCAAATTCCTGCGTCATCAAAACCGTTTCCTCCTCCAAGTATTGCTGTCGAAAGTCACTCTCCTCTAACAAGGCTAAAATGGCCAGCTCTTGTTCTTGGTTATTTTCTAGCTCTATAGCTATGCTCACAAACACGCGAAAGACCTCCCGCAATTGTGTAGGCAAGGTTGGAATGTCATTAAAATCTAAACTATAAACAGGCGTGATGTTGGGGCTAGGGGTGTACTTGACGTTGATAGGCGTACCACAGCGTGCACAGAAACGCGAGGCAGCGGGATTGACATTCTGACAAACAAAACAAACAACCCCCTCTCCATCTGCTTGTTTACCACAGTTGTGGCAATACAACGCATTGGGCAGCAAGGTGGTGTAGCAGCTTTGGCAATTCTTAGTCGAATCCATGAAAAATAATCTTTGCTATAGGTAATCAGCGGTCGCTAAGGGCAACACCTAAGTGCTGTTTTTTCTGACGCAAACCGTTCGAGAGCGCTAAAAGTAGTTGTTTTTCCTAAAAAAAGAATTGTTATCCAAAACCAAATAAAAAAAAATAACTACTAACGTTAGCGAAAGCGCCCAAAAAGGCGCTATTTCCCTTAGCAATTTTACAAGCCTTTGGCTAACAAGGCCGCCTCTAATTCTCCAATGCGTTTTTTGAGGTGCAAATCATCGGTGGGCAGTGCCTGAAGGGTCAACAAATGTTGTTTGGCCAAGGGGTGATCGCCGCCTTCATAAGCCATTCTAGCCAAATTATAGACTAAAATTCCTCGCTCCTTATCGTGTAAGGTATTTAGATCAAGCGCCAAGTTGGCGTAGTCTACCGCTGATGCGGGATCTTGGCGATGGGTCGCCACTAGAGAGTTGGCAAAGTAATAGTAGCCTCTATAGCGTTTGCTGAGCCACTCGGGGCGTTTGATACTATGCAGCAATTCTTCCGCTTTTGCAATGTTGCCCTTGCGTAAGGACAGGAGTATAGCTAACATAGGGCCGTGTCGAAAATGCCCTAATAGCATAATACAAGCAGTGGCAAAGAACACCACCACTAAGGTGTTGCCTAGTTGAGCGACTAGAGCCGTAACGCCACCAATTAAGAACACGGCAATGAGAAGAAGGCGCAGAGTGGGAGAGAACATAGCTGTTGGTTATTGAAGTTGTTCGAACAACTTCTATCTTTCAATCGGCCAAAAAGGAATTGGATTAACGCTTTTTTCGGTTGCGACGCATGTATCCTTGGTTCATCATAGAACGCTGTGCTTTTTTGCCCATCATTTGTTTCTGTTGGGCGTGGTTGCCGTCTAACATTTGGCCTACTTCAACGATGTTCTGACGCACCAGTTCTTGGCTAACGTTGAGCTTTTTGGCTTTTTTGTAGAACTCCTGTACTTTCGCGCGGTTATTGCGCTGCCCATGAATGTTGATGAGTTGCAAGTAAATCATTGCTTTAAAATCGTCTTGCAATTCCAAATTCAAGGCTACATTGGCAAGGCGCTCGGATTCTTTATACTCCTTGCGGCGAAAAGCCAAGGTGCTTTTTAGCCAGTAATACATTCCGTGGTAGGTAAACCGCAACCATTGTGGTTTCCACGTGTAGTTCAGTGTTTTTTCAGCACCTTCAAAATCTCCTTCTTGCATTTTGGTAGCGGCCGCATTCACGGTACCAATTAGTAAGTGTTTGGCCAACAAGACTAAGACGACCAAAATGGAAACCCAAGAGCCTGCAAAGCCCGCCCACAAATGCAAGGGAACCAGCGCCACTAAAGCGATGATAAATAATATAAATTGACGTTCTATCGTGAAAAACCGAAAAAATCCGACCATTGGAATAAGTAGCGTTGAGATGAACAGTGTAGCGCTTTGACGCTATAAAAAGTAGCGCAAAGATAAGGAAAAAAAAGGACTTTATAGCTTCCTGCTAGGTAAGAACAAGCCCGTTCTGCCATTGTTGTGTAATAACGTCTAATCTAGGTGGACAAAATAGCCCGTTTCGCGATTTTTGCGTACATCATCCCAGTTGAAACATTCGCCATGCATGGCAATATAAACCCCTGGAGGCATACACTGTGCAAAGGCTAGCGCTGCCCCCAAATTAAAGAACCCATCAGAAGAGGTTCCAAACTTGTAAGGGATGATGGCTCCTACCAAAATAATGGTTTTACCTTCTATATTGGCACTAGCTAGGTAACGTGCCGTTTCGGGCATGGTGTCGGTACCGTGCGTAACAATGATGTGGTTTTGTTCGCAACGCTGGCAATTTCTAATAATCAGATCGCGATCCCCATCCGTCATTTCCAAACTGTCGATCATCATCAGTGTACGCACCGTGATATCTAGGGTAGACCGACCTCGATTAAACATTTCAGGCAGGTGGGTTTCTTTGAAAAACAACTCTCCTGTAATCATATTGTATTCTTTGTCGAAAGTGCCGCCAGTCACTAAGGCCAAAATTTTCTTCTTTTTCATACGTTTGCTTAACGGATTATAGAGTGAGATAATTGCTATAACTCCAAATGTCTCTTAGAGCCTTACAAAAGTAACAAAACGCCGCAAAATAGGAAGCTTCCAACCAATAAGAGGAACAAGGTGTAGGGTAAGATTTCTTTGGCTTGGAGCCCTGTAATGCCCAGTAAGGGCAAGGCCCAAAACGGTTGTAACATATTAGTGATTTGATCGCCATAGCACAACGCCATCACACTCTTTTCAATAGGAACATTTAGGGCTTGGGAAGCTTCTATGAGAATAGGGCCTTGTACCAGCCATTGCCCGCCACCACTGGGCACAAAAATATTGACCAAGCCTGCCGATATAAACGTAAATAAAGGGAAGGTAGTGGCATTAGAAACCGCCACAAAACCCGCTGAAAAAACATTGGCGAGCCCAGAATTGATCATAATACCCATGATGCCCGCATAAAAAGGAAATTGTAATAAAATGCCCAATGATCCGCCCAAACCTTGTGCCGCAGCTTGCTGAAAACGGTAGAAACTGCCGTGTAGCAAAATGGCTAATCCAAAAAGTAAGAAGATCAAGTAATTGGGATTGATAAAACTAAAACTCCAATCAAAGCCTTGCCCCGCTAAGACAGGTTCTAACACTACTTTATAAAGTCCCACAAACAGCATAAGTCCACCCAAGAGTACGGCTAAAATAGGCGAGTGGTCTAAGCGCTCGGCACCTGTAGGCGTTTCTAGGACGGTCTCTGAAGAAGCGCTAGTCGCCAAGAGAGGGACTTGCCCTGTGCTGCGCTGTCCCAACCAATACATGGCACTTGGAACGATTACGGTTAGCAAGCCCATACAAATCAAATTGCTCGTCGAAAAGATGGTGCTACTAAACGGAAGAATCCCAATTTGATCAACGAATTTATGGCCTTGCTCTGCAACTTTGAGCGGGGCGGAACCCGATAAGCCTCCATGCCAGACCATCATGCCCGAATATCCTGCGGCACCAATCAAGGGATAGTGAAGGGGCAATTGATGTTCGGCAGCAAATTCTCCTACTTTTCGCGCAAAAATAGCGCCCAAAATCAAGCCTAAGCCCCAGTTAAAAAAGGCCACTAAAATACTTACTAAAGTTACCAAAAAAGCTGCCCGTGCGGTAGTCGTACACTGCTTCACCAAGCGGCGCAACAGCGCATCAGCAGGGCGGGTCAACGCCAAGACATGCCCCAATACTAAAATCAGCATCATCTGCATGGCAAATTTTAGAAAATCAAAAAAGCCGACTTCCCAGTGCAGCAGCAAGGCAATGGTATGACTGCCTTCAGCAGGAGCATCGGTGAGCAGCAGCGCCAAAATAAAGGTCAAAAAAGTAAGGAGAACAGCAATAGTAAAAGGAGAGGGCAGCACGCGTTGAGCAGTGCGAATGAAGGTGTCGGCAAGGCGCATAGAGAGAGGCTAAGATAAGGTCAGGAAAGGCGCTAAGATAAGGTTCTCTAATTAGACTTGCAATGAGTGCCCTTAATTTGCTCCCTATGTCAGTGTCTTTCAGGAAAGAAGAGAACAGCGAAAGCCAAAATAAAGCAGCCAACACTATCAAAAAGATACGTTGGCTGCTTTATATAGTAGGGCCATTAGGAACACTTTTCTTTACACGCGTTCGCCCAAAATGCTAGACGTGGCAGTATTGACCCAACCTTTGTCTTCACTTTCGGTTTCGTCTTTGATGTTGGTCAATTTTTCTTTGAGCATTGGCCCAATTTTGCGCTCTTCTACCGCAGGTAAAATGTAGTCGTTGTCTTGGTAAGAAAATTGAGCGACGTGCGAAATAACGGCGGCAGTACCACTGCCAAACATTTCTTTTAGGTCACCGTTGGCGTGGGCTTCGAGTAGCTCGTCAATGCCAATAGGACGTACTTCTACGTCTTTGCCAAGGTCTCTTAAAATTTGTAGTAAGCTATCGCGGGTAACGCCATCTAAAATCGTATCAGCAGTAGGCGGGGTGAGCACTTTGTCTCCAATAACGACAAAGATGTTCATGGTACCACATTCTTGGAGGTAATTAAACTCCATGCCATCCAACCAAAGAATTTGATCGTAGCCTCGCTTCTTGGCCATTTCAGCGGGCTTGAGTGTAGCGGCATAGTTACCTGCTGCTTTTGCAAAACCAACACCACCTGGAAAGGCACGGACGTATTTTTGAGCAACTAAGATGTTGACAGGCTTGGGATAGTATGCCCCAACAGGCCCTGTAAAGACGATAAATTTATAAGAAGAAGAAGCGCGAACCCCAAGCGATTCGTCGGTCGCAAAAATAAACGGGCGGATGTACAACGCACTTCCTGATTGTTCAGGAATCCATTGCTTATCCAAAACAACCAAAGAATTAACGGCTTCTAAGAAGAGCTCTTCTGGAACTTCTGGCATACCCAAACGCTCACTAGAAATGCGAAATCGCTTGGCGTGCTTTTTGGCTCTAAACAAAATAGGTTCTTTGGTTTGAGCGCTGATGTTAGCTTTCATTCCTTCAAAAACGGCTTGACCATAGTGTAAGGCCATCATAGATGGGGCAAAGGTAATATTACCATAAGGTAAAATTTGACAGTTTTGCCATTCTCCGTCGATATAATCGGCCATAAACATATGGTCAGAAAAAGTCTTACCAAAAGGAAGATCGTCAAAATTCAATCCCTCACGTCTAGACTGTTCTGTGAGCTGTACTTTTACTGGATATTTCATAAAAACTAAAAGTTATTAGTTAGAAAAGAATCGTTCTACAAGCCAATTGTTCTATTCTCTCAAAAGAAAGTAGCATCAGGGCGGTCAGCGCTGCGGGAGCAGCCAACTGGGGAAAGCGCTGATGGAGCTACAAAGGAGGGAGAGCCTTTGAGAAATAGGTAGCCGTACTTGCAAAGAACGAAAGATAAAGGTCATCAATTACGATTGCCGCCAGCCCATTCCTAAGTAATATCATAGGACTATATTGGAGTGTTCTATATGCGGTCTTTTGATTGCTTCAAAATTACTAAATATTCTGAATAAATCCAAACAACAAAATTTTTGCAGGGCATCTTACCAATAACTACCTAAGGAATAGAATAATATTTCGATTTTCTTATCAAACCTCACTTTAGAATATAATTCTGCACTTAGGTAACAAGAGACTATAAAATTCTGTTCTAATAAAATTCTCTTTTTTTGCAAAAAAGCATGATTTTTGCCTTTTGCTCATCATTCTATCGTCCATTGGCCTAAATTTATTCTATGAACCGTTTACCGAACAAGGACTTTTACAACTTCAAACTATACGCTGATTTACCTGATCGAGTTTGGATGGAGACCATTGCAGCAGCTGGTCCAACGACTGTAGTTGTCATTCAGCAGGCCAATGAAACAACATGGCATCTATTAGATAAAATTCTAGGAGCCGTGCAGCAAGATTTGAAAAAAGACTGTTTGGTGCTGCAACAAGAACAGCCTGCTTTGTACAAAGATATTAAACAGGTTGTCAACCTCCAACGCTTGTTGGTGTTTGGTTGGTCTCCTGCCGATTTAGGCTTGCATCTACAGTTACGCCCTTATCAATTGGCAACGTTCGAAGAAACGCAATTGCTTTTTTCGCACAACTTGGCTGCTATTGCTGCTAATAAAAATAAAGAAAAACAACACCTTTGGGTGAAACTACAGGAGTTATTTAAGTAATTTTTAACAGCGAACAGTTTATGCCAACGCTACCCAATACGCTATCATGAAACTTTACCCACATAGCAACCCTTCTCCAAAAGCCCTAAAACCTCTTTTTAAGGAACAATTGGCGCTTCTTGAAAGCGGTCAACGCTTGCTAATCTTAGGATGGGAGTTGTTGCTGTTTGACGAGACAAAGACGTTTGCAGCCAATAGAATGGCGGTTAGTTGCTTTCCCTCTAAGCTGATGGATTCCTTTACTAGTACGATTACGGCAGAGCTTTTGCAAGGATACCTAAATAGAAACGATTGCTTTGTAGTTGATTATACGCCAAAATCCTACGATGAACTTGCAATTTACATAGATTGGATGTTAGGAACCAAAGGGTTAGGGCCGAAAGGAAGCAAAGAGGAGCGGATGACATTCCGTTACCAAAATGACCAGTGGAACTTTCAGGCGTATTGTGAAGTAGCTGATGGGGTGGTGAAAGCCAACCAAGGAGTTATCAAATTTGATCACAGCGAAGCAATAGTAGGTCTCTACGTCTCTTAACAAACTGTTATTGTGGGGAACATTCTCAAATTAGACCAATTGGTCTTTTTGAATACGGGGTAAATAGACTACCTTGTTTCTATTGATAGAATTTTTATTTACAAATCCCTTTTGAATTATGAAACAGATACTCCTTTTGTTAGCCGTTTTTTTAATTAGTGCAGGGGTCATCCAAGCACAAGAAAAACTAACTAAAAATGTAAAAGTGCCTAATCTAGTCACGACCGATGCGGTAGGTAATAAAATCAATTTGCAAAAAATGCTCAGAAAAAATGATCGGGTATTAATTTGTTTTTTTCGTCCTGTTTGGTGTCCCATTTGTAATAAGCGCACCCACGAATTGATTGAACGATACGATGAGCTGAAAAAAAATGGCATAGAGGTCATTGCCATCTACCCAAGTGAAGCAGCGGTTATGGCGCAATATGTCAAAGATGCCAAGATTCCTTTTCCCGTTATTTCTGATCCTGAAGAAGAATTGTACAAACGTTACGCGATAGAGCGCTCCATGCAAAAAGTTCAGGCAACCAGAGAGAATGAACATGCGATGGGCGAATATGCCGCAGGGCTCAAATTGCACAATGGCAAAGAGTATGATAAAGCGAGCACAGAACGTTTTCAAACAATTATCAACGCGGACTTTGTAGTGAAGCGCAAACGTATCTTAGAAACGGCGTACTACGGTGATTATGTAGGCGACCACCTTGATTTGGATAAATTATAAACCGCGTTTTTAGTACACTATACTATAACCGTTCTTACTGCTTTTTCCATTCCAGTCGCATTATTGGAATAGAAAAAGCTGTTTTTTGTAGTAATCAGCCGTCAAATGTTGGAGGAGGGTCAAAAATACAAGCGCGGCTTCGGATTTGTGACAAAAAAAAGTGACCTTTGTACCTTTATTTGACTATTAACGAAAGTTGTGTGTAAGGTTTTTGTAGAAAGAGGCTATTTTAAAATTCCTCTCTTTATGTTTTCATCAACTTCTTAAGAATACAATAGACCATGATCGAATTAATGGCTCCTGCGGGCAATTTTGCAGCGATGCAAGCCGCTATCAATGCTGGTGCAAACTCCGTATATTTTGGTGTAGAACAATTGAGCATGCGCGCCCGCTCCACTATGAATTTTACGTTGGAAGATTTGGAAGAAGTAGCAGAACGCTGCGCACCCAAAAACGTAAAATCATACATCACGCTCAATACTATTATTTACGACCACGATTTGAGCTTGGCTAAGCGTATTGTCGACCGCGCTATTTCGGCGGGGATTACGGCTATTATTGCTTCTGATCAGGCCGTAATTCAGTATGCCAAATCTAAGGGCATGCCTGTGCATATTTCTACACAGCTCAATGTGACGAACATTGAGACGGTGAAATTTTACAGCTTGTTTGCCGACGTTATGGTTTTGTCTAGAGAATTGTCTATTCGACAAGTACAAAAAATTGTCGAAGGGGTAGTTAGGGATGATGTTCGCGGGCCTAGTGGTAATTTGGTGCGGATTGAGATTTTTGCCCACGGGGCACTCTGCATGGCCGTTTCTGGCAAATGCTACTTGAGTTTGCACACCCAGAACTCCTCTGCCAACCGTGGTGCTTGCATCCAAAACTGTCGCCGCAAATACAAAGTGGTGGATTTAGAAGGTGGACACGAATTTGAAATTGACAATGAATACATCATGTCGCCCAAAGATTTGTGTACCCTAGATTTCTTGGATCAGGTTATTGCAACGGGAGTAGGGGTATTGAAAATAGAAGGCCGTGGCCGCGCTCCTGAATATGTAAAAACAGTGATTGAGTGTTACCGCGAAGCAATTGATGCCTACTACGAAGGTAATTATACCGAAGAGCGCGTCAAAGGTTGGATGGATCGCTTAGCACAGGTATACAACCGAGGATTTTGGAGTGGTTACTACTTAGGGCAAGAGATGGGCGAGTGAGCCAAAAAACACGGTTCTTCTGCCAAGCAAAAGAAAATCTTTTTGGGCAATGGTATTCACTATTACCCCAAAGCAAAAATCGCGCACTTTGAAATCAATTCTTATAGCTTAAAAGTAGGCGATAAAATTGCGATCATCGGGCCAACTACAGGTGTTATTGAAACGGAAATCACCGAATTGATGGTCGATAGCAAAGCTGTGACGGAAGCCACTCGTGGAATGACGTGTACCTTCCCCTTACAAGAGGTTATGCGCAGTTCTGATAAGTTGTACAAATTTGTAGCAGCCGAGGCGGAAGCCGAAGCCGAAACCACTGTTTAATTATGGTTGTCATCACTTTACAACGCGCCAAGTGTATTGGCTGCAACTATTGTTGCGAAATGGCTCCCGAACGTTGGGCAATGTCCAAAAAAGATGGTAAAACCGTGTTGTTGGGCAGCAAAGACAAACGCGGCTTCTATACGGCGCGTGTCGGCGACCACGAATATGAGGACAATGTACAAGCAGAAAAAGCCTGTCCTGTAAATATTATAACCGTAAAATTGATCTAATAGCAAGGAATGCTTGCTTATAAAATAAGTAGAAGGGTGGAATGAAAATTCTGCCCTTTTTTTATGTCCTTGGTAGAATTTTCTTGTGAAAATAAGTTAGAGACAGAGCAGTCGAGTACTAGAACGCGCCTATATTTTGGGCAATTAGCGCCGCTATTCCAATAACAGCCGCCAAGATTAATAGGACAATTCCTACATACACCCAAGCTGGGGTGCCTGCTAACGTAAGACTATCTAAAATGGGCTCTTTGCTTTGTTTGCGTAAGCGGCGAACGATTTTTTCTAGCGATTCGTAAGGCAGTTCGCCTACATCGGGCAGGGTTTGCTCGCGCGGCAATTGACGTTGCAATTGTTGCAATTGCGCCCCTAATTGTTGTTGCAGTTCCTGCACTTGTGTTTGCAGCGTTTGCAAGGTAACACTTGGAGGGGTTGCGCCCTCTTCCTCTGTCGCTAGATGATGGCGCAACTGTAGGTGGTCGCCTTCTTGTAGGCCAAGTTCGTGTAGGCTTTCGCCAAAAGCTAGCGCTTTATTTCCTTTGTACACTTGGAAATCCGCTACTGATCCCACCAAAAAACCTTGCTGGATCGCGCGCAAAATCACCTCCTCCATTAAGGTTTGGGTGTCATACGCCGCTGAAAATGGAAGCGCGTGGTCGGGGTGTTGCAGGTGTAACTGAATGGGGTGGCTGGTAGGAATGGCCGCTTTTTGGGGCTTCGCATGTAGGCGTTCCACCACGCGTAAAACCGCGCCATCGTACAGCTCAGGAATGGCGGCAAATACGGTTTGTTTCTCCAAGGCTTTTCCCATCAGTTCCAAGTCGTATTGTGCATTGGCCTTGCCTACAAAACCACTGAGTACCAGTTGTTCCAAAATTTCTTGTACCGAAAAGCCGGCATCAATGTCTACATTGAGTGTGGTTCCGTACTGCGGATGCATGAAGTTAAGGTTGTATTGCTCGCTCATAGTCGATGGTGTTGTAGTGGGTTGAATTTTTGGGGAATGGATTAAAAGGGTACATTTATTCAATAAAACTAAGAAAATGTCTACGAACTGGCAAGACCTAACCTAAAGAAATGTACTGTGGTAGTTTTTCTAAAACGAAGGAGTACTTTAGATGGTTCCCGATTTTTATCCTAATAATTTTCTTCATCACAATCTTTCAACTTACCATTATGCGCTTTTTTGTACTCGTTTTTTGCACGACCATAGCCCACTCCATTTTTGCACAAAGCCTCGAATTTCAGGAATATGAAATTACAGAAGAGAAACCTTATGTAGAAATTATCTTTGAA
This sequence comes from uncultured Saprospiraceae bacterium, assembly GCA_963837355.1. GTDB lineage: Bacteria > Bacteroidota > Bacteroidia > Chitinophagales > Saprospiraceae > Aureispira. The sequence goes on from CAWIMY010000007.1 coordinate 1,897,113, forward strand.
GGACAACCTTCTAAAAAAGGCTATAAAAAGACCCTGCTGTTACAAAATACGGGCACGGCTACGTTGCTCATTCAAAAGGTAGAAGCCAGTTGCGACTGTATCAAAGCTCGAATTAAAAAAAAGAAGTTAAAAGAAGGCCAACAGACGGCGTTGATTATGCATTGGAAACCCTCTGGCGATACAGAATTTAGTGGGGCAATTAGTGTACAGAGCAATGACCCGAATTATAAAGAATTATGGATACATCTGTTGGGAAATATGGAGGGATAAACAAGGGTTACTCGCGTTTATCAGGGACAGTTTTAAACATCAGCGCCCTATTCTTGTTGCACTTTTTTATTATCTATCACCAAAATTGTCCTTCATGGTTGCTTTCCAGCGCTTTTATCTTTTATTCGCTATTTTTATTCTAATGATACCCACCCAGCAACAAGCGCAGGATCAACTGCCTACTTTTGAGGCGGCCAAGCGTCCCGCTGCTCCTGATTATACACAACTAACGAGTTGGGCGGCACACCCCGACAAAGAAGATCCTTCAGATTTGATTCCCAGGCCCTTGCAGGGCGATACCTTGGCCGTAACGGAACAGGTAGATGTTTTCTTTTTGCACCCTACCATTTTTAGTGGCAAGGTAAAAGGCGATTATTTATGGAATGCCGCGATGGACGATGAGGAGCTCAATGCGCAAGTGGATAAAACGACGATCAAGTTGCAGGCGAGTTTGTTTAATGCCGCTGGAAAAATCTACGCGCCCCGCTACCGCCAAGCCCATTTGCGCAGTTTTCATGCCCCCAACGATGTGGAAGGTAACAAAGCACTGGCGCTGGCTTATGCCGATACCAAACAAGCATTTTTGCACTATTTAGAAAACCACAACCAAGGCCGCCCGTTTATTTTGGCAGGACACAGCCAAGGCTCCCGCCACCTCAAGCAATTGCTCCAAGAGTTGATTGACGGCAAAGCCTTGCAAGAGCAACTGGTCGCAGCTTACATTGTAGGTTGGGGTGTAGAGACCAATGCCTTTGAGAACATTCCCCTAGGAACCTCTCCCGAGGAAACAGGCTGTTTTTTGACTTGGAGAACGTATGACGAGGGCTATAAGCCTACTTGGGCAAAGGAAGGCCAAGTTTGTGTCAATCCTTTGAGTTGGCGCACCAACGATATTTTTGTTTCGCACAAAGAAAACAAAGGCGCGGTGTTGTTTGGCTTTAATAAAATACGCAAGAAAATCTTAGGGGCAAAGGTAGCTGAGAGTGTCTTGTGGGTCACCCGCCCGCATCTGTTTTTGGGGTTTTTGTTTCGCCGTGATAATTACCATGCTGGCGATTATAATTTATTTTATGTCAATGTACGCGAAAATGCCGTGTTGCGTGCGCAAACGTTTGTGAAGAGCAAAGGCGCGACGAGCAGCCACTAATAGGCATATTGATACGCTTTGAGGTGGACTTTTTTCCCTTTTTCTGTCAAGGCATAATCGCTAAAAGCCAGTGTCACTCCTTCGTATTGCTCCAAGGCAGGGCGCTTGTGTGGCGTAAGGACAACCAATAAATCCGTGTGTTGAAAGAGCTGTAGAACAAGTGCGTACAACAAGTCGCTAGGGCAGAGGTGCAGGGCAAAACTACCAATGATACAACTGTATTGTCCCTCTATTCCTTTTTTGACAACAGATTCAAACGACCAAGGAAAGCAAGGCTGTCCCGTGTTTTTTTGATACAATGCCTGTAGATAAGGGTCGCTGCCTTGACTATTGGGAAATCCCAATTCCTTTAAAATCAAGCTTACCTCGCCGCCTCCCGCACAAAAATCAAGCACTTGGCGGTAATCTAAACGGGTTTGGTTTTGCTCCAATAGGGTGGCAATTTGTTCCAAGTGCGGGTTTTGGTATTCGTACCCATATTGCTGATAATAGGCATCGACGCCCAATCGAGCGTAGAGATTTCGAATGGCTTTCATAAAGGTTAAATATAAAGGTAACGCGCCAAAAGCTAGGCAGGGTACAAAGATACAACAGCCTCCGCGTTCAATGGCTTAAAAAACAAATAAAAAGGGCCATTCTTCCATTCAAAACTTGGCTTTCCTCAATATTTACTGTAATTTGAAGTCTTATAACCATTTTTTTGTAGACCTTCTTTGTTGGATTAGAATAGCAGGAATGGGCGAATTCGAAGCCCTTCATTAGCTACGGTTCGACAAACCGTCCCACCCTTTAAATAGTGCCCTGATTATGGAAAATATCAAAAAAAAGCACCAAATGGAGCAATTAAGTCTTACTTCTATAGAAGGCGAGGCGCTCACAGTAGGTCAGGGCAGTACCCTACCTACCTTATTGCTTTTCTTTACTACCGTTTGCTCTTCTTGTCAGAAGGCCGCCCCTGCGATTAGCCAACAACTAAAGCCACTACAAAAGCACCTACAATTGGTAGCCATAGGCCGCGACCACAGCGCCGAAGAGCTACAGGCTTGGCCAAAGAAAACGATGTCGTCTACCACCTCGTCGCTGATCCCGAGCGTACCTTGTTCAATCGCTTCGCTAAAATGCACGTGCCGCGCATCTATTTAATTGATACCGAAGGTAGAATTAAGTACCAAGATGTGAATTGGCATCCGCTGATGCTGGGAGATATTCAAGAGGCCGTGTATCGTTTGTTGAAAGATAAGTTGCAATAAAAAAAATTACAATAATTAATACAAATTAATCTTGGATAATAAGTTTACGTTTATTGATCTATTCGCAGGAATAGGAGGGTTCCATCTTGCTTTGCATAACCTCGGTGGAGAATGTGTCTTTGCTTCAGAAATGGATGAATATGCCCGATTAACTTATCAACATAACTTTGAGAGAATAAGTCCTGATCTATTTAAAAATGGATACTTCAACGACGATATTAGAAAGATAAATCCTGAGGAAATACCAGATTTTGACCTTCTTTGTGCAGGTTTTCCTTGTCAGCCTTTTAGTCAAGCTGGAAAAAAGAGAGGGTTTAGTGATAATCATAATTCAGAGCGCGGAAATTTATTTTTCAACATCGCAGAAATAATCGAAAAGAAAAAACCTAAAGCATTTTTTTTGGAAAATGTCAGAGGTTTAGTAAAACATGATAATGGGAAAACCTTTCAAGTCATTCAAGATATTTTAGAGAAGGAATTAGGTTATTCTTTCTACCATAAAGTCGTAAAGGCATCAGATTATGGGTTGCCTCAGCTTCGCCCTCGTGTATTTATTATTGGATTCAGGGAGGAAGGTTTTATGAAAGGATTTCAATTTCCTCCTAATTTACCTCTTAAGTATACGATGAGCGATGTTTGGGAAGGAGAATGTTCGCGAGAAGTAGGATTTACCTTGCGTGTTGGTGGGCGAGGATCAGCTATTACGGATAGAAGAAACTGGGATTCGTACTACGTTAACGGAGAAGTAAAACAATTAGGTATAAAACAAGGAAAACGGATGCAAGGATTTCCTGAACAATATGAATTTCCTGTTAGTAATACACAAGGAATAAAGCAGTTAGGTAATAGTGTCGCCGTAGATGCTGTTCAAGTAGTAGGACAGCAGCTGCTACGTTATTTGGATGTATTAGAAAATAAAAAGGAAGGTAAGATGCTAACTAAGAACAAGGGAGAATGGACGGAATTGCTGGTATTTGTGAAATTGCTAGCAGAAAGAAAACTGCATTTAGCAGATGCAAATCTGAATGCTAAAGCGGATATATTGTCTTTGAGTAAAGTTACTACACGTAATTTGAACTTGGATTTTTTCTTTCTAGATGAGTATATAATACAAGCTGTAGACCAAGAAACAGGAGAAGGTAGAGTAATTAATGGAGCTGAACTGTTAAACCCTAAAGTCATGGAGGAACTGACGCAAACTATTGTCCAAAATAAGGGAACATTTCCTGTCCCTCAATTCGAAGTAATACAAAAGGAATTAGGGTTTGCAGTAGTAAAAGGAGGTACTAGTACTCAAAAAGCTGATATAGTTTTAGGGCTAGAGTACGAAGGTACACAGCATCCTAATGAAGGTTTCGGTATAAAATCATATTTAGGGAGCAAACCAACACTATTAAATGCCTCAGGTAATACTAATTTTATCTTTAGCGTTGAGGGGTTAGACCCTATTTACCTAGATGAAATTAATGCGATTAGTACTAAAACAAAGATGAGAGACCGACTTCAACGGATCGAAGAGTTGGGAGGGACGCTAATCTATCAAGGAGCCGAGAGAGAAACAATGGAATACAATTTAGATATTTGCGATAGTGCAATGCCTACCATTGTTGGTTATCTACTTTTAGCTTTCTACAAAAATAGAATCAGTCGTTTATCAGAAATAGTTGATTTTTTACATGAAGAAGGCCGTCTTCAAGAAGATATTCGATACAAAGACAAAAAATCCTTAGAAATCAAACTGAAAAACCTACTGGTAAACATTTTATTGGGATTTTTTGCAGGTACAAAATGGGACGGTAACTATCTGGCTAACGGTACCATTGTTATGAAAAAAACAGGCGATTGTGTAGGGTTTCATATAGTGCAGTTGGAAGAATTAAAGGAATATTTATACCATGAAATTCGTTTGGATACTCCTTCAAATAGTAGGCATCGGTTTGGTCAACTATATATGGAAAAAGATAAGAACCTTTATTTTAAGCTAAATTTGCAATTGAGATTTTAAGCTTAATCGAATAAAAAATAAGACTACACCTAATTTATATGGAAAAACTGGTCTATCCCTTACTCAATTACCCCCTCTCCAACGATCAAGTATTAGGAGTGTTGGTCGGAACGTCTTACCAGCTGATTGACAGTGATGTAAAACGCCTCAAAGCGCAATTGACGACGCACCTGAAACGCAATTATAAAAAATACGACGATTACCCGTATTTACCCTTAGAGGACTTTCAACTCAAAACATTCTACATCAAAGTGCGCCCTGTTTATCGGGAGAACAACCGCTCTTACCCATCACGGGCGACGATTGAGGTGCCTGTAGATGCTGTTTATGGTCCCACAGACCAGGGGCAGTATTGCTGCTTTTTGCCCTTGTTTGAGGAGAATTTCTATTACTACGATACCAAGTTATTACCAGCATTGGTAAAGAATTTTGCCTCTAATTTGTTCAATCAAAAAACGCCTGATGCTTTGTACAGAATGGTGTTGAGCAAGCGCCCTACTTTAGATGAAATTGCTTTGCGGGTAAATTACGCGCGCGATTATACCTTTAACAATGGTTGGACGGGCAAGCAAGAGTTTGAAGCGTTAGAAGCCTTAGCCGAGCGTTACCCACTCAATAAAAAAACGCGGCAGAACATCGCCGCTTTTCCAGAAGCCGCTTGGGAGTTGGAGCAGCAAGTGGACGAGACGATTGACAAAATTGTCAGCACCCGTTCCAATGTCTTGTTGGTTGGTCAGCATGGTACGGGTAAAAGCGCGGTCTTGCGTCAAGCGATCAAAAAAATAACCCATAAAAAATCTAAAATCAACTTGACCTTTTGGCAGTTGGTGGCGCAGCGCATTACGGCTAGAGCTAAATATTTGGGCGAGTGGCAGCAACAAGTGGAGCAATTGATTTACCAGTTAGAGCGCGCGAATGGCATTTTATGGGTCTTGGATGTGGCGCAACTGTTGCAAACAGGGGGCGAAGGGCCAGAGGATAGTGTCGCTGCTTTTTTAACGTCTTTCTTGCAGGCGGGTAAGTTGCAGTTATTGGGGGAGGTAACGCCCTCACAGCTCGAAAGTATGCGCCGTTTATTGCCAGGCTTTGTAGAAAATTTCCAAGTGGTACAGCTCGATGAAATGCCCGAGTATCAAGTGCAGCGTATTCTAGACAAGCTCGCCGAGTATTGCCAACAAAATTTAAAAATAGAACTGACCAAATCAGCTAGAACACTAAGCTATCGTTTGCTGCGGCGCTATTATTCTTACGAGAGTTTTCCTGGCAAAGCCATTAAATTTCTAGGGCAGTGCATTAGTAAAGCCCAAAAAGACAATGCTTCGGCAGTTAATAAAACCACTGTGGTAGAGAACTTTGTAGCACAGACGGGGATGCCTGAATTATTTCTACGCGATGATTTATTGCTCGATCCTGTGGAATTACGCGCTTATTTTGAGAACCGTATTATTGGGCAAAGCGCCGCCATTGAAGCGTTGTGCAATGTGGTGAAAATCTTTAAAGCAGGATTGAACAGCCCTTCCAAGCCCATTTCGACTATGATCTTTGCAGGGCCAACAGGCGTTGGAAAAACGGCCTCCACCAAGGCTTTAGCCGAATATTTCTTTGGAAAAGGCCAGAAGAAATCGCCGTTGATTCGGTTGGATATGAGTGAGTTTCAGCATCCGTCTCAGTTGGCGCGCTTTATTGGGGCAGGCGGGGAAGTGGGCAAGTTGGTACAAGAAATCCGCGAGCGTCCTTTTTCGGTGTTGTTGTTGGATGAGATTGAGAAAGCCGACCCTTCTATTTTTGATGCCCTGCTAACCGTATTGGATGAAGGCTTATTGGTGGATGCTTATGGGCGGGTGACCAATTTTAGAAATACGATTATTATAATGACCTCTAACTTAGGGGCATCCAATCGCGCTAGTGTGGGCTTTGGAAGCGGCAATAGTACTAATTATGAGTCAGCCATTGGTAAATTTTTCCGCCCTGAATTTGTGAATCGAATCGACCATCTGGTCTTGTTTGATGCCTTGCAGCAGCGGGATATTCGGGCAATTACCCGCCTAGAATTGGCCGCCTTAGAGCAGCGAGAAGGCTTTAACAAACGGGGGATTCGCTTGCAATTTACAGAGCGTCTAGAACAGTATTTAGCGGAAGCGGGGTTTGATGAGCGGTATGGGGCACGGCCTTTGCAGCGAGCTTTGGAGTACGAAATTATTGCGCCTTTGGCCAAATGGTTGCTGGCGCACCCCAACACTAACGACACCACACTACGTTTAGATAGAGAGGAACACCAATTAAGCATTCGGTTGTAACTAGATAGGGTAACGGCCTATCTGACGAGCAACTCCCTATTCTCTTTCACAAAAGCGCATTATTATAAAACGGTTGATTGCTTTATCGAAGGGCTTCTTGATAGCTGTAGTCCTGCTTCTATTCGGGAGCAGCGCCTCTTTGTATGCCCAACAGGACACTGTGCCTGCGAAGCCACTGAGCAATTGGCGCGTTAAAGAATTTAGGGTACAAGGCGATACCTTATTGTTGGATGAACGCCCCGTTTTTCCGACCTCTATTACTAGCACCCCTGCTCTTGCCGATTCTACGTTTGTCATCCAAGGCAACCGCTTGATTTTTTTACAGCCCCCTGTTGATAGCATTCTACAACTTCGCTATCGTATTCTTCCTTATAATTTACAAGAAAAGCAACAGCACAAAGACATTAGTGCCATCGGTAAAACCTTGCAGCACAATGGCTTGATTGGTGGGAGCTACCGCTATAATCCCTACGCGGGCAATGGCGATGCCTTTCAGTTTGGGGACTTGGATTACAGCGGCGTATTTGCCCGTGGTTTGTCGATTGGTAACAACCAAGATTTGATTTTGAATTCTAATTTTAATCTGCAAGTAGCGGGTAAGCTGGGCGATGTAGAGATTTTGGGAGCGATCAGTGACAACAATGTTCCACTACAACCAGAGGGCAATACGCAACAGTTGGATGAATTTGATCGTATTTTTGTACAGTTTAAATACGGACGGCAGCGTCTAATTGCGGGCGATTACAACATTTCGCGCCCACAGGGCAGCTACTTTATGAATTATTACCGCCGTTTGCAGGGCGGGCAGGCATTTACCGACCTAAAAATAGGACGCGGGCGCTTGCAAACCGATGCCAGTTTTGCCGTTTCTAAAGGGAAATTTTCGCGGCAGCAATTTGATGGGGAAGAAGGCAACCAAGGCCCTTATCGCTTAAAAGGAGCCAATGGGGAGCCTTTTGTCATTGTAATTGCAGGAACAGAGCGGGTTTATATTGATGGAAAATTACTGACGCGTGGGGCAGATAATGATTATACCATAGATTATAATTTAGGCGAAATTGTTTTCACGCCACAACAACTGATTACCAAAGATCGGCGGATTCAACTAGAGTTTAGTTATACCGATTTGACCTTTTCTGAGAACTGTGGTGACAACCAATACGGAGTACGAAACCAAGCGTGGGCGTTTTCGCTTCAACCTTTATTCGGAGCAAGATGCGAAAGGGCAGACGGTGGCCGAAGACTTGACGGACTCGGCTAGAGCCGTGTTACAGCGCATCGGAGACGCGACCGATCAAGCGTTTGTTTCGGGGATTAGTATTCCTGAACAAACGGGGGAGAATACGGGCGTTATTTTTTATGAATTGAAAGACAGCTTGGTGAATGGCGTGGTGTACGATAGTGTTTTGGTATTTTCGGACAACGAAGAATTAGCCATTTACAGCGCGCGTTTTTCAGCCATCCAATCGGGCGGTAATTACATTCGGGTGCAAGGCTCTGCCAATGGGGTGGTGTACCGTTGGGTCGCGCCCGATCCACTGACGGGGCAACGGCTAGGAACCCACGAGCCCGTGCAGCTTCTCAGTACCCCCAAACAACGACAATTGTATAATTTTGGCGCTGATTATCAATTGGGCAAACGCGGTAATATTTCTGCGGATGTCGCTTTGAGTAATTTGGATGAGAATACGTTTTCGGACTTGGGCAATGCCGATAACCAAGGTCTAGCCGCCCGCTTGACCTACAGCCATACCATTCCGTTGGTGTGGAGAAAAGGGGATAGCTCTTCCATAGACAGTTTATTGCCTGTCAAAACCAGCTTGCAAGTAGAGGGACATTATGAATATTTGGCAGAAGCCTTTGAATTTATAGAACCCTACCGTACGCGAGAGTTTGCCCGCGATTGGAACATTCAGTTGCCACAGCGGACACAAGAGCATTTGTACCGCGCTCAAATTGGCCTGACAGATGCCGATTGGGGACGCGTGGCGTACCAATTTAGTGGTCTGAGTAAAGACAGCCTTTACCAAGGCACGATGCAAACGCTAGAAGCGACGGTACGCCAAGGCGGATTTTTATTGCAGAGCAACAGTAGTTTATTACAAAGCAAAACGCCCACCAACAGCAGTACTTTTGTCCGTCCAAAATTAGATGTTTCCTACACTTTCAAAGACTTATTGAACTGGAAAGTAGGGGCGTATGGAGAGTTAGAACAAAACAGCCAAGTAGATTTAATTAAGGATACCTTACAACAAGCTAGCTTCTTTTACAACCTATACAAAGCGTACATGGAGTTGCCCGCTTCTGACCAACTTCTACTCAAAGCCTCCTACACTCGCCGTTACGATTACCTGCCCGAGCGGGATGGGTTTGTAGTGAACGCAGTGGCGGATGCCATCAACTTGTCGGGCGATTGGTCGCAGTCTAGCAGTTCGCGCTTGCAGTGGAATATGACCTATCGCAACCTCAACATCATCGACGAGGAACGCACCACTCAGGAGCCGAAAGAAACTTACTTGGGCCGCTTAGAATACCTCTTGAACATCAAGCGCGGCTTTATTCGCTCCAGTACAATTTATCAATTGGGCTCAGGGCAACAACAAAAAATTGAATATAATTATGTACAAGTAGAGCAAGGGCAAGGGGCTTTTATTTGGGTCGACCGCAATGGAGACGAAGTGCAACAAGTAGACGAATTTGAGCAAGCGCAATTTCAAGACCAAGCTGATTACATCCGCGTTACCCTCCTAACAGGCGAGTTCATTCGCACCAACAACGTGCTGTTTAGCCAAAGCTTAACCATTCGCCCCAAAGTCTTGATCCAAGCCAAGCGCCGAGGAAAAAACAAGAACAAAAAACAGGAAAAGTTGCCCTTTGCCTTAGACGCCTTGCAGCGTTTTTCCACCCGCAGTATTTTCAAAATCGACCGCAAAACCTTTGACGGCGCAACCGAAGTGGTGGCGTTCAATCCCTTCCAGTTGGACGTAGCCAATGATGCTTTAGTGACGATCAGTTCGGGCATCAACAACAACGTCTACTTTAACCGAACGGGGACTTATGGGTGGGAATTTAGCCAGCGCGACAACCGCAGCAAAACGCTCCTCAGCACGGGCTTTGAAACCCGCAGCTACCAAGCCTACAGCCTCAACCAGCGGCTCAACATCAAGCCTGGCAAGCGCAAACCAGGGCAAGCGCCTTCCGCCCTTTTTCGTGACCTCCATTTCCAAGCCTCGCTCTTAGGTGAGCTCGGGCAGCAAGGCAACCGCTCGGAATTCTTTCCCGATCGCGACTACGCCGTTCGCTTCTACCAGCTCCAACCCCAATTCACCGCCCTCTACCAAAAGGCCTTCCGCGTCATTCTAAAATACGAATACCAATTCAAGAAAAATGACATCGGTACCCTAGACCAGCTCCAAAGCCACGACATTACTACCGAAATCCATTACAACCAAGCCGCCAAAACCAATATTAAAGGCGGCTTCTCGGTCGTGCAAGTGCTGTTTGATGGCGATCCCACCTCGCCCGTTGGCTATACCATGACGGAGGGGCTACAGGCAGGCAGCAATTATTTGTGGAACTTGTCTTTGTCGCAGGCGCTCTCGCGCAACATCCAGTTGACGTTTAGTTATGAGGGGCGCAAGACGGGCGGCGCGGATAATGTGGTGCATGTGGGACGGGCGGAGATTCGGGCTACTTTTTAGAGGAGAATGTTGAAATATTATGTTATTTTGAGCTTGATTTATTGTTTGTTATTGACCTGAAGGAAGAAACTATGTATATCAAATCGTTGGCGGCTAAAAATACGGTGGAGGGTTGGGAGTTGGAGGAAGTAGTATTTGATTATAACTTGACCCTGTTGGTAGGAATATCTGGTGCTGGTAAGACACAAATTTTGCGGTCGATAAACAATCTCAAAGTTATAGTAGATGGAATTAGTATCAATGGATTCGAATGGGATGTAGTATTCGAGTTAAACGATGAACAGTCCAATTTAGAAGACAACAAACAAACTTATAGATGGCAAGGAAGTTTCGCGGCTGTTGATCTAAATGTTATAATTGAAGAAGAAGACTATAATCGCTTACTAAAAGAAAAAATAACAGTTGTTGGAAAAGAAGAACTCATTGTAGATAGAACAGAAGAGAAAGCATTTTTTGAGGGGAAAGAGATGCCAAAGTTACCTAAAGGTATTTCTACTATCAATATTTTACGAGAAGAAGGTATTTTATCTAAAATGAAATTATTTTTCACTAGAATAACTTTAAAAGATAATACTAATAGGAGCAGAGCTACTAGGGTATCTTCTAAACAGCAAGAATTTTTAGGAGATTATAAAGGTAAATTGAGTACTCTAAGAGATTCTAAGGTAGACGGTGTACTCAAGTTTTTTATAGCTATAAAAAATAAAATGCTTGTAGCACAGGAAATAGAGGGTACTTTCCGCAATGTATTTAAAGAAATAGAAGAGATTGGTGTGCAACCACGTAGTGAGCCTAGTGGACAATTTTATGACCTTGAACTGCTCATCAAACCTATAAATTCAAAACAGACTATTCACCAAGATAAGATGTCTTCTGGAATGTTGCGCTTCTTATCACTTCTGATTGACTTGTATTTGTCACCAGATGGTTCTATTTTCTTAATTGACGAAGTAGAAAATAGCCTAGGTATCAACTGCCTAGAAGACTATATACACAACCTTCAACATGCTAATCGAGAGATCCAGATCATTGCGACTAGCCACCATCCTTACATCATCAATAATATTCCTTACCAACAGTGGAAAATAGTAAAAAGAAAAGGAGCGAAAATCACTGTAGAAGATGCCGAAGATTTGGGGATTGGGCAGTCGCGTCAAGATGCCTTCATACAACTAAATAAGATACTCCGTAAATAGTGGAAGATGAACTGTTATTTTGTATTTGAAGGACAAACGGAGCCCGTTCTTTACCGCTCTTGGTTGAATATACTGGTTCCCGATTTACAAGAGGTAGATTTTGCAACACAGGTTGTGGAGAACAATTATGTACAGTTTAGCGATGCAGGACTGCCTAAGTTATACGAGGTAGTTTGTGATGCGATACTAGACATTAATCAGGCAACAGCACGATTTGATTATTTGGTGGTAGTGATGGATGCAGACCAATTGAGTGTACAACGTCGTGAAGAAAAATTACAAGAATACATCGCGGAACATTTAGATATCGAAAGTAGTCTATATAGAAACTTGCCTGAACACTGTGAGCTAATTATTATTGTACAAAAAGTTTGTATCGAAACATGGTTTTTAGCTAATCAGAATTTTGTTCCTAATCATCCAGAGGCAACCGCCACCCCAAATTATAGCAGTGATTTATTGATGCAATATAAGAACTACTTTGATGTAGGTATCAATGATCCAGAACTAATGGCCGCAGAGTTTACCTCTGTCAATAAATCGAAATTATTTGGTTGTTATACAAGAGCACAGTTTCATGCAAAGTACTTCAATGAGGTATACAGAGCACGTACTCGGAGAAAATATAACAAAAACGACCCCACCCAAGTCACCGAACCCCACTACCTACAAGCCCTAATCAACCGCCGCCAAACCACCAACCACCTCGCCACCTTTGGCAGCTTCCTAGACTTCTGCAAAGTCCTCAATCCAACGCTGCCGTTCTAAGCAAAAAAAGCGCCCTCCCAACATACATTGGAAAGGCGCTTGGTATACCATAGACAGGTCAAAAAAGGACTACCAATGCTCCTTTACTTCCCGACTAATTTTACTAGTAAATTCCTTTGTTCTTGAAGGTTTCTAGGATGTCTGCACTAATATTAACGCGTTTCTTGATGTCTTTAAAGTGACCTGGATAATCGGCTTCTAAAGAAATAATCCACTGGGACTCCTCTATTTTTTTCTGTCCAAGTACTTGGTTTAATTTTTCTTTGGGTACTTCCACCCAATACCCCTCATACACTTCATTGGTCGCTTCATCGTAGCTATCTCTACTGTCCTGTTCTTGTTCCTCTTGGCCTTGGTTGAGGAGTTTCTTATTACAATAAATAGGAGTTGATATTTTTGGAATCACTACAGGACCATCAGTAATCACTCTAAGGCGAAATTTGATGATGTACGAATCCGTGTCTTCCTCTATGGTTTGTATACTATCAAATTGTAGATCCACCTTGGTAAGCAGCTGATCTTTGGCCTCCGAAGCTCTTACGACCCCTTCTTTCGTTTCTTTACGAAGCTCTTCGTAAAGACTTTTGAGCAGTAAGATGTCTTTCGTTCTTTCGTGGTAATGCTCCTGTAATTTTCTGCTATCTTTGGCAAGTGCATTAAAGATCTTCAATTTTTCAGGATCTTTGCGGTCGGCATCTATCAGTTGTTCAATGGCACTTCTGTACGCTGCGATGTATAGGTGTTCATTGTCTTTGTATTCTATTTCCGTCCAATCATCATAAACTTTTTCTAGCAGTTTGTAATTGAGATAAGCTAAGGGCCAAAAGGAAGAACGGCTACGGTCATCATCTCAGGGGCTAGTGCTTCTAGCTTGCTTTTAGCGTCTTCATAGGCTTTTCTTATGTCCTCTTTAAGGACTTCCATACCAGGAGCTTCTCCAAATTTAATTTCAGGAGGATATATTTTGCCATTCCGTTCTATGGTCTTTATTTCTACGTTAAATAGAGCATATTTCTTGCCCGCCCACTCGCAGATATTAGGACAGTCTTTCTCATACACTTCTTTGTAGACCTTATTTAGTAACTGACCAGCCCCTAGAGACATTTCTAAGTTGCAGCTTAGTACTAATGCTTTTAGGTGTATTTCCCCTTTAGTGAACAGTTTTTCTAAATCGGCACCAGTAAATTTTATTCCTACATCTACAGTTGCCTTAACACCAGATTTCAAGGCGACTACTTGGAGCGAGTCTGTCAACGCTAATTTGACAGATGCTTGAGTCGACACTTTGCCTGATATGTAGGACTTATCAAATTGGTAAGACTCAAATTCGTTTTCTGGTCCTGCTTTTTCTTGTATGTAAGTGGCCATAATAGCAGCACTTAGCTCCGCTTCTGTCTTTAACGCCCCCTCTATATGCATGGATAACCCTGTACATATTGGAATAGAGGGAGTCTGTATCGTGAAGGTATCATGAAGGTTCTTTTTAGTGCTAGAAAATTTATACTCTATATCTTTATTCTCCGAGAACGTTAACTTAGGAAATATGCTAGGGAGTTTCAGGGTAGGGGAGGTGACCCCATCTGGAGGAGTTTTATCCGCTTTTTTAGCGGCTAGGGAGTCTTTGAATTTTTGAAACGCTGCTTTGGCTTCTGCTATTTCTACTTTTTCGTCTTCTGTTAAGCCGTCTACTTCTAGGGCTTTAATGGTTGCTTTCAGCTCGGCTTGTGCCAAGGCAATTTTTTCTTTGATCGTAGGCATACTACTGTTCTATTGTTTTTACTAATTGAATGGTAAAGGGTACTTCATGGATTATTGAAGGCGCAACCTACTAGGACATATTGGCGAGCTTATCAAAAAAGCTAGTGATGCTTTTTAATTTTTTTCGATGCGCGCTGCGCTCTTCCTCCGTGAGTGTTACTTTTGGAGCGCTGGTTTCCGCTGTAGTAGCTTCGTTCTCCGCTGGGTTGGCCTCTTCTGCCACAACACCTATTGTGATATCCAAGTCCATTTTTATCATCTTTTCTGCAAAGATCTTGCTTTTAACAAGCAGCTTTTCGGCGGTTAAATTCCCTTTTTTTAACTCGACGTGCAGCTTACTTGTGTTCCCTTCTGTCTGTACTTCAATAGCGGCTAGAGCGACTTTATTGAGAGGGTGTTCTTTGCTTTCTTTGAGCTGTTTGAAGGCTTTTCGAGCCTCTTCATATTTCTTAAAAGGGATCATTACGCACTTGACGGCTGCCTTGCCGAGTGTATAATCTATCATGAAAATCGCTCCTGTTGCCTTTTTTAGAATCGGTTGCTTACAATATTGCATTTTATAAGCGTTAGGGGCAAGGGCTTTAAAGGCCTCAAAGTCGAAATTTTGTGCTGCCATCGTTTGTTTGGTAAGATTAGTTGAAATTTTTTTTGTTAAAGACTGCAACCTATTAATAAATAACCGAAAAAACAAGTGGTTATAGAAACTTGTCTAGATGTTGACAGATAGCGGGAAGAAGGGAGACCTGACCAGAGAACCTGTGTTTGCTTAGTGCCGTTGAAAAACTTGTTGGTATAGATGAAATAACAAAAAAATGCCTTCCCATTAGTGGTAATGGAAAGGCATGGTTATTTCGGAAGTAACTGTAGTTACTAATCTTCTTTTTTAGCTAAGAAGTTGTGTCCTATAGAGAAGGAAAGCCAAGTATGGGCATGGTAGTCAAATTCTTTGACATAACCAGGGGCAAAGTCCCAACCCACAGCAACCCCTAACGTGAAGTCATCAAGCTGAAGAATAGCGCCCGTAGAAGCGGTGATTCCTGGAACGATTTGAGGGGTGTTTTTTACAGGAGGGGTAAGCGCAGTACTATCATAAGCAGCAACTCCATTAGTGGTTAGATTAATAATAGACAAACCAAGGTTGATCGGAAAGGTGATATAGTACTTTCTTCGGTGATTGATACGCCAAGTAAATCCCAAATAAGGGCCTACACTAACATCAGTGGTTAGATTGCTGGGAACATCTTTTATTTTGAAACGGACTTTGAAAGGAATCGCTAAAATGCCAGAAGTAAAAAAAAAATTTTTAAAGCCAACCCCATAGTAATCTATTTTCTCTAACTTATCAAAGGTTTCTACCTCAATCGCTAGAAAACGATTATTGAGATATTGTTCACTACTTGGACGTCTGTTATCTGTTTCGTACAGATCAATGTGGATGGGAGATTTCTTCTTTAAACTAGTTTTGTCTATAGTACTAGTTTCTGTACTGGTCATCTTACTGACTAAGAGGGTATCTTGATTGCTCCTTATTTCTTTGGTAGTAGTAGTGGTGGTTTTGGTTGTTTCTATTAAAAATTTCTTCTTTTGTGTGTTACTAATCACTTTTCCACTGCTATCTGTTTTCGCTTGCGTAGTGGAATTGACGGCCTCTATGAGGTCATTGAGTTTCTTTTCAACATTTTTTGTTTCTCTACTCAGATCATCTATTTTCTTTTGATCATTTACAGCCCAGTTAGGATACTGTATAAGGTAGTACGTTTTACATTCATGCTTGAAGGTTTTTTGTTTAGAAGGGGGGAACACTCTAAAGTTGGCAGGGCTGTGATAGATGGTATCTTTAATTAAATTGTAGTGTTTATCTACTGTATAAAAAGTAGCTTGCTGGCTAATTTCAATAGAACTACGCTTTTCATTTTTGGGTTGCTGCGCAAAAACCACAGCGCTGCCGAGTCCCCACAGGAGGACTATTAATAATAATTGGTTCATAATAATTGGTATTTAAGAGGTTAAAAAAGAAAGTGTAAAAGACAGCAGCGTTACTAGCGGCAGGGCAAAGCTTCGCCTAGCGCCAATTGGGGGAAAGCGCCTGCTGTCGGTTGTGAATAGAACGGATAGAAAAAAGCTAGGTAAGTAGATTAAGGATTAAAAATTAAATAGTAGTTCAATTAAAAGAAAAAAAATAAAACGACCAAATTTTAAAACTAATAATCAATAGATTACCCTGTAATTATCTATAAAATAGCTACTTGTATTATAAAGTGGGATCTAAAATAAGGGAAATAAATGTTTAAAAGTGTAAAGTGTAGAGGTGGATCAACTACTAATACCGTGTTTTTTAGTTATTGCTCCAAACTTGACTGCGGCGACCAAACTAAACAATGCAGCAATTGTTATACTTACCATCAAAAGCAATTATCAACAAACAACAGGCATGAAAGTAGTGGTATTTTGGCTGCGGCGCGATTTGCGCTGGAGCGATAACAAGGGGTTAGAAGCAGCATTGAAAGAAGGACAAGCCGTGTTGCCCCTGTTCATTTACGATACACAAATTTTGCAAGAGTTGCCACGGAACGATGCGCGCCTGAATTTCATTCATCAAAACCTCCACACGATGAACGAAACCCTGAAAAAGCACGGCAGTAGTCTCCTTTGCCGTAAGGGCAACCCCGTCGACGTTTGGAAACAATTGCTAGAAGAGTACGACATCACAGCCGTTTATACCAACAAAGATTACGAGCCGTACGCTCGCCTACGTGACAAAGCAATTTTGGACTTGCTAGCCACTAAAGACATTCCCTTTCACCGCATCAAAGACCAAGTGATTTTTGAAGAAAAGGAGGTGGTCAAGAAAGATGGGAAACCCTATACCGTTTACACACCGTACAAAAAAGTTTGGTTGGCACAATTTGATGCCGCCGCTAACGCCCCGACAGGTCTGCCCGATTTTGAGCAGTTCTGGAAAAACGACGTGCCTTTTTTGAGTTTGGAAGACATTGGTTTTAAGGCTTCTTCTATTAAAGTACAACCCTATCAACTGGACGAACTAAAAGACTACGAACAGACGCGTGATATTCCGGGGCGCGACGGAACCAGCTATCTAAGTCCGCACTTGCGATTTGGAACAGTGAGTCCTCGGCAGGTGATCGCGCAGTTGGATCAAGACAAAGACGCTACTTTTTTGAGTGAGTTGGTTTGGCGCGAATTCTTTATGCAGATCTTGTACAATTTTCCAAAAGTCGTCGATAACAATTTTCGGGCGAAGTACGACGGCATTGATTGGCGAAACAACGAGAAGGAATTTGAATTGTGGTGCCAAGGAAAAACGGGCTATCCCATGGTAGATGCAGGAATGCGCCAACTCAACGAAACAGGCTACATGCACAACCGTGTCCGCATGGTAACGGCAAGTTTTTTATGCAAACATCTACTTATTGATTGGCGCTGGGGCGAAGCTTATTTTGCCGAAAAACTACTGGATTACGAATTGTCCTCCAACAACGGAAATTGGCAGTGGGCTGCTGGAACAGGCTGTGATGCGTCGCCTTACTTCCGTGTCTTTAACCCCACCACACAGTTCGAAAAATTTGACAAGGATAAGGCGTATGTCAAACGCTGGATTGCCGAATGGGGGAGCGATGCTTATCCCGAACCCATTGTTGACCACAAAGAAGCCCGCGTACGCGCTATTGCCCGCTATAAAGAAGGCATTGCCCAGAATTAAGGTAGAAAAGCTTGGAAACCATTGTTTTTAGTTGAACCAAGCGTCTAAGCGGCTGTTATAAAACAAAGGCGTTATCCCGTATAACGAACCATCTAAAAGTAACACCTAAAGCGCTGCACTTTTAAGCAATGCGCCCTAACATTAAACGATAAAAGTATGTTTGGATTTTTTAAAAAGAAGTCAGAGAAAGAAAAATTAGAAGAGCAGTACAAAAAGCTCATGGAAGAATCCTACCGACTCTCTCATGTAGACCGAGAGGCTTCCGCCAAAAAGAATGGAGAAGCAGAAGAAGTACTGAAAAAATTGGAGCAGTTGTAAAAAACACTAGTCTTAGTCGCTCCATCAAGAATAATTTGACGCTTGATTGCGCTGCTGAACAGATTTCGGAAGCGCGATTAAGCGTTTTTTTATTGGGTAGATAGGATAAGGTACCCTACTTCATTTGATCGCCTACTTAACACTACATAAAAGGTATTTTTTACTATAAAAATAAAGAACATGAATATTGCATTTATTGGATTGGGAATTATGGGCAGCCGCATGGTCGCCAATTTATTGAAGAATGACGTAGCAGTCACGGTTTGGAATCGCTCGAAAGATCCTGTGCAGGCCGCCGAAAAACTAGGCGCAACCGCCGCAGCAACTGCTGAGGAAGCCGTCAAAGAGGCGGATTTGGTGTTGAGTATGTTGTCTAATCCTGCTGTGGTGGAAGCGTTATTTCTAGGCAAAGAAGGCTTGTTGCAGCATATTCCAAAAGGGGCGTTGTGGTTGGATTGTTCTACGGTCAATCCGAGTTTTAGCAAGCGCGTGGGAGCTGCCGCAGAGGCGCTGGGTGTGCGTTTTGCCGATGCGCCTGTGGCGGGGAGTTCGCCGCAAGCGGAGGCGGCTATTTTACAATTTTTTGTAGGGGCAGAAGAGGCGACTATTGCCCCTGTGCGTTCGTATTTAGAAATGATGGGACAGAAGGTTATTGCTTTTGGAAGCTTGGGCAAAGGAGCCGCGTTTAAGATGTTGGTAAACGCAGCATTGGCGCAGTCGATGGTAGTATTTGCAGAGACGATAGCGTTGGGCGAGAAAATGGGATTTGAGCAGGATTTTCTGTTGAATACTTTATCGCAATCGCCTGTGATGGCGGGTTTTGTCAAGGGCAAAGTAGAGATGATGCAACAGGGAGAATACCCCGCTCAATTTCCCTTGGAGCTGATGCACAAAGATTTACATTTGGCGACGGTTACGGCTTATGAAGTTGAGCAACCGATTTTTATGGCGCATATAGCGAAGGAGTTGTTTGCGCAAGCGAAGGCCAAGGGCTTGGGACGCTCGGATCTTTCGGCGGTTTATGAGGTGTTGAAGATAAAATAACGGCTGTGGTGAATTACTGGAAATGGCTTTTATTGTTTTGCTTTTAACTACTTGTGGGTGTTCTTTTTTGCATTAGCTGCGCTGCTATTTACTGCGTGAGCGCTTCGCTTGTAGTTCGTGGTGTCCCAAAAAAGAACCAATTTAAGCATGCCCGAAGGGAACGAGCGGTTTGGTGCAAGGCACCAACAGGGCTGCCTGCTCACGAACGGAGTGAGCTAAAAAACGCTAGGGCTTAATCCATAGTATTCATATGCCCAATATATACATGAATTTATGACACATCTATAACCTTCCTTATTAGAACTTTAAATAGAATTTTAATTTTTGATCCACTTTAGATCAGCCACTATCTACTTCCATAAAAAAGCAAAAGCATCAAATTGTTCCAATAATCCATAGCTATTGGTATCTTCGAGGATTAAATTACCTGTCGTAGTTAATCCCATTCTCGTATGTCTACCGATCATTCCCGCCAACGTCACGTTCATTTACTACGCCTTTTTCGCAAATGGCACCGCCTCACGGGGGCAGGCTTGTTTGTGTTTTTCTTTGTGGTGGGAATAACGGGCTTGGTTTTGGGATGGAAAAAAAACAGCCAAGGATTGATTTTGCCCGATACGCAGAAGGGGACGAGCCAAGACGTGAAGACTTGGTTGCCCTTAGATAGCTTACAGCAATTAGCCCAGCAGGCGCTCCACAAAACGTACCCTACTTACTCCACGGAAATTGCGCGCTTGGATGTACGTCCGAGTAAAGGGATGTTGAAAGTATTGTTTGAAGGGCACCATGTAGGAGTACAATTGGATGGCGCTACGGGGGCAACGTTGAGCGTTGCCAAACGGCATTCGGATTGGATTGAGAACTTGCACGATGGGTCGCTGGTCGATACGTGGCTAGGGACAAGAGGCTATTTTAAGCTTTTTTATACGAGTGTAATGGGCTTGGCACTGCTCTTATTTACCATTACGGGATTTTGGTTGTGGTATGGCCCAAAATACTTGCGCAAACAACGGTAAACAGCTAGACTTGAATGTGTTGCCATTTATTAGAACGCAAATACCAAACAGAAGTCGTCAAAGAAACCACCCAATAGGCCAGCTCGGCCATCCAAGCAACTTCTAAACTGCAATCAAATACGTGTACTGCCAAATAGATATAAGCCAAGTAAACCACGACGGCTAAAATCTGTAAATACAGGGCTTTTTGAGTAGCGCCTGTTCCGACCAAGCCGTTGAAGTAGATGGCTCCAATAGAAAACAAGGCTAAAATAGCCGTCAAGACCCCTGTCAGGCGTTTTGACTCTTCGATTAGCGCTAGATTGTCTGTTCCCACGCGCAAGACCACCTCGGGGGCAAAGAGCATCGAGAGCGCAAAAATCATGGTTACCCCAAAAGATAAAATGGCGGTTTGTGTCGTTACAGAAAAGACTTCTTCCAGTTTATCTTTGCCAATAAGATTAGAGACCAAGGTATTGATACTAGAAGCAAATCCCCAACAGGGAATCATAAAGAGCAAATAGACCGCGCGCATAATGTTGGAAATCGCTAGCTCTGTTTGACCCATATCTTCAATAATAATGAAGAAAATAAACCAACTTCCCATCCCAACAACGGATTGTAACACGATGGGCATAGAGAGTTTGAGCTGTGCTTTGATGATATCGAGGTCTACTTTTGGAAAGCGGAATAAGTGGTAAGCGCGGTTTTGTTTGTCCAATAAAATATAGACGACAAAGACGATAAAAGCGAGTCCTTCGGCAATGGTAGAGGCCAATCCTGCGCCTGCAATGCCCATTTCAGGAAAGCCCCATTTGCCAAAAACTAAGGCATAATTGAGCAGCATATTGGCAATGCCCAACATCAAGGCATTATAAACAATGACCTGCGTTCGCGCAACTCCCGTGTAGAGGGCGAGTACAATCACCCCCGCATAACTAAAGAAAATACCCGAAGAGCGATAATCTAAATAAGCAATGCAAGCCTTGTAAATCTCTTGATTATTAATGAATAAGGCAAAAAAGTAGTCGCCGCCAAATTGCATGAATAGAAAGAGAAAAAAGGCCAAGGAGAGCGCAAAGGCCAACATAGAGTAAAAAATACTGCCAATTTTGTCCAATTCTTGACTGCCCACACGCCGCGCAATCATGATTTGTCCTGCCTTAGAAAAGCTATAGCCAATCGAGGCAATCATCAAATAAAAGACACCCACCAAACCAATTGCTCCCAGTTCAATTTCGCCGACCCGT
This sequence comes from uncultured Saprospiraceae bacterium, assembly GCA_963837355.1. Taxonomy (GTDB): domain Bacteria; phylum Bacteroidota; class Bacteroidia; order Chitinophagales; family Saprospiraceae; genus Aureispira. The sequence continues at coordinate 1,918,833 of CAWIMY010000007.1, forward strand.
CCCAAGAAAATAGTATCCGTTAACGTGATGAAATTCTGCACCGCAGAACCTATCATGATGGGGATCGACAACTTAAAAATATCGGCGTAGGAAATACTGGTTTTCAAAATGGAGCAACGATTTTTGTTAAGACAGAGAGGGAGAGCGGCTATACGTCATCGGTGTGTTCTAAATACTCAAAATACTGAGCATTGATGTCATCAATGAAAGCCAATAATTCTTCGCGGCCCGTTTTCTTTTTGGAAGAAGTAATAAAAGAGTCGGGCATGACTTCCCAGTATTTCAAAAACTCCTCCTTGAAATCGGCTAGGTAATTTCTGTTTTTGTGCGATTTCTTTTTGTCATTTTTTGTAAAAACAATAACAAAGGGCACGCGGTTTTCCCCCATCCAGTTGGCAAACTCAATGTCTTTTTCCTGCGGTGGAATACAACTGTCAATTAACAAAAAAGCACACTGCACATTAGGGCGCTGTGTAAAATAATCACTAATCATTTGCTTCCAAATCTGGCGGGTGCGTTGTGCAATACGCGCATACCCATATCCAGGTAAATCTACCAGATACCATTCTTCATCGACATCATAATAGTTGATGGTTTGTGTTTTTCCAGGTTGACTGGAGGTTTTGGCCAATGTCTTGTTGTTACACAACATATTGATCAAAGAAGACTTACCGACATTGGAGCGACCAATAAAGGCGTATTCTGGACGGTCTGGCTCTGGGCATTGGCTCACTTTAGTGTGGCTGGATATGTATTTTGGGTGGTATATTTCCATAAAATTGTAATCGACAAAACGAAAAATAAAGCAAAGGTAACGCTTTGCACGGATCGGGTTGAAAGGTGGCAAGGGAATTGTTCAATATAGAATTTGTCTAGATAAAGCAAAGAGGCGCTAAAGAGTCCTCCATTGGCGCAATATTCGTAGACAATACTGTAAATTTGCAGGCGCTAAGGTAAGCAATTACCCCTAAAAATCGAAGGGCTTACAAAGTCTTCGAAAAATGAACGGAGAACGGATTGGTTTGTTCTCTCTATAACGACAGGGAGATCCAAGGAGGCTACCTGTTTTGATTAATTTACTAACGATCAATTATATATGTCGACAAAAGAAGTAAAAGCAGAAGCGGTAAAACCTTATGAAGAGACCGCCGCCAAAAAAGGGCAAGTCTCGACGATGTTTAATAACATTGCTAAGTATTACGACTTTTTGAATCATTTTCTATCTTTGGGGGTCGATCGCAGCTGGCGCAAGAAAGCCATTGCTACCCTAGCCGAAGACCAACCCCAACATATTTTGGATGTGGCTACGGGTACAGGCGATCTAGCCATTGAGGCGTACCGCCAATTAAAACCCCAAAAAATCACAGGCATTGACATTTCTGTCAAGATGTTAGAAGTGGGCGACAAAAAGTTGCAAAAGATGGGTTTGGACGAGGTTATCACCTTACAAGAAGGAGATTCTGAACAATTGCCCTTTGAAGACAATACATTTGATGCGGCGATCGTTTCTTTTGGTGTACGTAATTTTGCAAACGTAGAGGCGGGTCTCAAAGACATGGTGCGCGTTTTGCAGCCCAATGCCAAGTTGGTGGTATTGGAATTTTCTAAACCAACGATGTTTCCGTTCCGACAAGGATTTAATTTTTATTTTAAATATGTGCTGCCTTTTATCGGTCGTATCACCTCCAAAGACAAACACGCGTACGGCTATTTATACGAGTCGGTGCAAGCATTTCCTGAAGGGCAGGAGTTTACCAACTTGTTGACGGACATCGGATTAAAAAATACTACATGCAAAAAGCTTTCGTTGGGCATCTGTTCGATTTATACGGGCGTCAAGTAATCTTGGCCCTGGTGTTGTTAGGCCTATTAGGCACGACGGCCAATGCTCAGAAAGGTTCGTTTAATTACGACAATAAATTTTCTAAAAAAGCCTACTACTTTGGTATTACGCTAGGGTTTAATTCTACGCGTTACCGAATTGACAAGGATTTGGCTTTGATTGGCAACGACTCTGTGCGCAGCGTCAACGCCGTTTATGGCCCGGGATTCAACTTGGGCATTGTGGCCAATGTAAAACTAGGAGAGCGCTTTGATTTTCGCTTTCTGTTGCCGACTTTGTCTTTTGCCGACCGCAAATTGCTGTATCAAATGACCAATAATTCGGTGGTTGAAAAGCGCGTGGAGTCGGTCTTTTTAGAATTTCCCATTCACTTCCGTTACAAATCCAAGCCTTACAAGGATTTTCGGGTATTTGTAGTGGCAGGTGCGAAATACAGTATTGATTTGGCCTCCAATTCGAGAGCGCGGCAAACAGAAGACCTCATTCGGATCAACCAGCATGATTTAGCGGTAGAGTTTGGGGTCGGCTTTCAAGTTTTCTTTCCGTATTTTATCCTCTCACCCGAGGTCAAATTTTCTTACGGGGTATACAATATCCATTCTAGAAAGAGCCAGTTGGTATATTCTTCGGTGATTGATCAATTGTTTTCTAGAGGGTTTGCTATTTCGTTGCACTTTGAGGGATAAGAAATCGCTTAGAGGTGTAGAAAAAATCATTCAGCACTGGTTTTTATAGTTTTGAGTCAATAAAATATTGTTTTTATAGCAATAGTGATATATTAGAGGAATTGGTCTACGGACTTTTTCCTCTTTTTTAATTTTTGTGCTTATCAAAACGGTTAACGATTCGACAGAACAACAGGAAAGTCAAGCGGTGGGGCATGCTACAGCACCACTTAATCGGGGTGGGTATGCAGAGGTGGGAGAACGGATAGAAGCCCAGGACTTAGCGGGGAAGCGCCTTCATGCGTTGGAACAGTCTATGCCCACTCAACCTGCGTACATTCAGGAGCAATACAATTATGCGCCTGCTCAAGAAGGGGACACGATTCAAGCCATTACCATGTTACGTCCCTTCAAAAGTCAAGGCAACCATGCGGCCATCATCAAGCTGCCCAAGACGCAATTGTTGTTTGAACTGCAAACGAAGGGAGCGCCAACGCCAGAAGAACTCCAAAAAGTGTTTCAACTAGAGTTCAAAGACACTGCCGAAGCCCAGCAAAAGATTCCTTTACAAGACCTATTGAAAGTAGAGGAGGGGCGTTATTTAGTAGAATGGAACTTAGAATTGCCTAAAAATTTTCAGAAGGGACAAAAAGCCGAAATCAATGTCTTAAACAACACCTTTGAGTTGACCTATTATCCCATGACGCAGGAAATGGCGACTCCTGAGCAAGCTACACGTACGATTGGCACCTTCGAAACGTGGTCACACGATAACTTGTGGTTACAAAGAGCGCCCGAACAACTACAAGAATTGCTCCCCAATTTCCAGTTTTCGGATCAAAAGGGAAGAGTAAAAGCTAATTTAACAGAACTGGTCGCTGCCATTGAAAATAGCACAGACTTCACGGAACCGCTTGCCCTAGAAGCGTTGGAGCAACAAGACTTGAAAACACTCCGTTCCTCAAAAACACGTATTTATAACCAAAAAAATGCCCTAGAGAACTTATTGGAAGACAGCAGTCGATACGATGAATTGTTAGAAGATATGCCTCAAAATTACGAAGGTGCCCAACCCGATTCAACTTTTGGAGCGTCCTATACGGCCATTGTTGAGCGAAACAACGCCCTCCAAGCCACCTTAAAGCAGCATATTGCGCGCCACGAACAAGGATTGATACAAGTAGAAACCGTCTACGAAAAAGCTAAAGTACAAGAAGCTATGTCGCCAGAGCTACGGGCTAGCAACGACACGATTCAGGCGTTGGTGGTACAAATTGATGCCCAGTTGGCCACTCTAAAAGAACAAACGGCTTCTTTTTCAGAAAAGGATCAGAGTTTCGAGGCTTGGCAAGTAGAATTAGCCACACTGGAACGCGAGCTAGACCGCCTACAAGAGCAATGGACCACCACGTTCCAGCAATTAGAAACGGCCGTAACAGCTTTTGAAGCCCAAATGAAAGGACAACCGTTAAGCCCCCTCTATCAACGTTGGAAAAAGTTTCAATACCCGCAACTAGAACAGTATCCTGAAACGATGGCTTGGTCCATTGACCAAATAAAAGAGGAAGCTACCCCTCCACAAGAAGCAGTAGCCTATACGGGCGGTGATGGTGCCTTAGAATACCAACCCGAAGAAAATACCGTCACTAAAAGTGAGCAAGAGCGGTTCGAAGTAGAGGGTAAAAAGTTGAGTTTCAGAACTCCTGACGTACCCCTTTACGCCGATGGCATAGCTCCCGAAGACATCAATCAGGGAGCGGTAGGCGATTGTTACCTGCTCGCTTGTTTGGCAACGCTTTCCCAAGGCGAAAGTCAAGCGTTGATTACCAACGCTATTGTAGACAAAGGCGACCATTACGAAGTTACGCTTTACAAAAATAATGTTCCCATCAAAGTAGGCGTGGATAAGGCGATGTTGTATTTGACCAAAGAAGTAGAAGGGGTCTATGTCATCGACCGTTATTTAGCCGCTGATCCTACTAAAGAATTGTGGGTCGCTGTAATTGAAAAAGCCTACGCTAAAATAGAAGGCGGGGGAGAAGAAGCGGATTATAGCAAAATAGAGGGCAATACCACACAATACGCTTTTAGCGTCTTGTTGGGGGCGAAACAACAAAGCCCGAATAGACTTTACCTAGATGCACAAGGCAATTTGAGCGAAGAAACAACGGAGCGCGCGTTCAAAAATCCTTTGCCGTTACAGCAAACCTCGGCGGAGGAGGTCGCGGCATTGGCGCAGGCTTGTGCAGCAGCGAATTACAAAATGACAGTGGCTTCGCCTGATACATTTGATGGGGTAGAGGACTTGACGCATGATTATGTGGTGAAGGTGGATGCAGACAATTATATGCACTTGAATCATGCTTATGCGGTAATTGGAGTAGATGCTAACGAGATTAAGCTACTTAATCCACATGGGGATAGTGCGGGAGTTGGACGGCAAACTTACAGTCCAGCATTAATAGAATTAGCCGCTAACTTGGAAGCTGGTTTAAAACAACTGGAAAAGGATTTAAAAGCATCTGATTCAAAAAGGTTTTCAGATCAAACTAAACTAGCCATGCAGAACGCGCTAACTCCTTTCCCCTTTAAGAATGAGGATGATATGTCTAAAGGAGGGTATAATGATGTGAACTTGAAGAAGATTAACAAAGCATGGAATCGATTGTTAAGTAAATGTGAGGAGGAAGACGGAGAATGGAAGATAGATAAAAAGAAGGCTAAAGGTACTATCGAAAAATTATTAAAATTTAAAGAGGAATTTATTGAAAGTAGTTTTAGAAGGGGATTTGGTACAGCAACAAGTCTAAAAATTGACGCTTTACAAAAGTTCTCTTACCAAGCTTTAGCGGGGGCTTTTTCGCAACTGAGTATATTTAAAGTATAGTATAATGAGAATATTTTTTGCAATTTTTATTTTATTCTTAAGTAAACGTACATTTGCTCAGGAGAGGTGTTTTGTGGATACTTTTGATGTAAGTAATAAGGTTGGTTTTATTGCGTCATACGATAAAATATATGATTTTTTCCCTACTAATAGATTTGCTAGTGTACATTATGATTCTAATTTTTTATATAAATTTATAGACTACGAATTCAAAGTGCAAGTTGTAGATTACCATCTTCCTAGCACCAATATATTAGTATATCCATTTTACGGTAATAAGACAAGAGAACTAGCGGAATACCTGAAAACGCAACCAATTAGTGCTCATGACAGTCTAGTTTACGGTTATCTCAGAGAAGAAATGCGCCCCAACCACTTCTCTAGTGGGGGCTGTCTACGATACAAAATATCTCCTCTTAAAAAATGGCAAGGACAGTACCCTTATGTAGATACAGAAGAGGTCTATGCAACGGAAGAAGGCGGAGAACTCACCTTCTCTACACATTTTTATAGATTGTTATGGGTAGATAGCTGCCAATATGAATTTTCCGTAGTGACTTACGACGAGAAGAAACGAGAACTCGCCAAGAGTCGCCGTTGTGTACGACACAATTTCAAGCGCTTGGTAGAGACAGTATATGTACGTAGAGAAGACGAACTACTTGATTTGCAACCTCCCAAATAGCACGAAGAAGCAACAGAGCGCGCGTTCAAAAATCCTTTGCCGTTACAGCAAACCTCGGCGGAGGAGGTCGCGGCATTGGCACAGGCTTGTGCAGCAGCGAATTACAAAATGACAGTGGCTTCGCCTGATAAATTTGATGGGGTAGAGGGCTTGACGCATGACCTCCTCCCAAGGCAAGGACTTCCCATAACCACGGCATCCGTTTGCTTACGGTACAATAGAAGATTACGAACCGATTACCACCCAACCCACAAAAAAACGTACTTTTGAGGCATTAGAATGACCGAACCAATTGCTACATGCCTGCTCTCTCTACTACTGCCACCCCTTCCAAGTTTGCTATTTTCATCGCCTTGTTGCTGGCGGTCAATTTGTTAGTCAACAACCATGCTGTGAGCCTGTGGGACGAGGACGAAGCGGCCTATGCGGGCTTTGCGCAGCGCATGGTGGAAACAGGCAATTGGGTGACCCCCGAGTATCCACAATCCGTGATCCATCGCAAGACCCCCTTGCATTTTTGGGCGATTGGGGGGAGTTATCAGGTGTTTGGAGAAAATGAATTTGCGGTGCGGTTTAGTAGTGCGCTGGCCATTTTTTTAACTTGTTTGCTGGTTTATTTTGGGACGCGGAGCTGGCTGGGAAATACGACTGCTGAGCGCGCTGCCGTTATTTTAGCGACCTCTATACAACTACCCCTAATGGGTAAGATAGCCTTTACAGACGCTACGCTGCTGCTGTTTGAAACGGGGGCGGTACTGGGCTTGTTGCGTTACCTACAACAGCCGCACTGGCGCTGGAATGTGCTGCTTTGGGGAAGTATGGCCTTGGGGATTTTGACAAAAGGCCCTCCAATTATTGTGTTGACAGGTGGATTGTGGGTGCTGCTGTTCCTCTTTCATCCACAGCGAAAACGGTTGATCGGGACGCATCCTTGGGTGTTTGGGTTGTTGGCGTTGTTGCCTTTTGCTTATTGGGCAGGGTTGTCTTATCAACAAGATTATGCGTTGTGGAGTAGTAGTGGCAGTGAATTGCCTTTTGCAACTTGGTGGAACCAAACGGCGTCGGATGGCCGAAAAATCTACTTATTGCCCTTTTTGTGGGATTGGTATGTGCTCAAACGAATAGGGGGAGCGGTGTTAGGACAATCGGGCTTTTTGGGGTACCACTTAGTGGTGTTGACCATTGCTTTTTTAACTTGGTTGCCCTTTTGGGCAACGACCTTGCGCGCACTTGGGCGGGGATTGCTGGGGAAAACGCCTTTAGAGGAACGGCCCTTGGTTTTGTGGATCGTCATTGGTTGGTTTTTCTGGGAATTAATGAGCAGCAAACTGCCTTCTTATGCGCTGGCGGCGCAACCTGCTTTAGCGCTGTTGATGGCGCTGCAACTGGAACGATTGGAGGAGCGGGAGACGCTTCCAAGGAGTTTTTGGGTAGGACGTTGGATACATGGAATAATCTTTGTGTGTGTGTCGGTAGGATTGCCGATCGTTGGTGGTTATGCTTTGGGTGGAGAAGCTTTGTGGTATTTGGTACCTTTTAGTGTAGTCTTGCTTTTGCTGTTGGGTTACCTTTGGCGACAGCCCAAAACCGTGGAAAACAGTTATCGTGGACTGGCTTTGTTGGGCGGGGGTTTTATGCTGGGGATATGGGTGGCAGTGGCTCCCTTGGTTGAACAATCGCCCATCAAATCCTTTGACAACTTAATTGCCACAGCGGCACAGACAACGCCTAATCCCAAAAAAACGACCCTCTTGATTACGGGATTAGACAGTAAACAACTTAAGATAAGTTTGCTTTTTTATGCTGAGCAGGAGTTTGGACGCTACGAAATTACCAGCCCTTACGAAGCAGCCTTAAAATACAAAACGAAAGCACCTATTATCATTATTATAGGGGAGGCGCACTTGCAACATTTGAAGGATATTTTCGCAGGAGCGGGTATTGCATTTCCAAAAAATGCGCAGCGGGTAGCGCATCGGTCTACCGATGACCAATTAAAACACCACGATTACTGGGTGCTGAATAACCAGCGCTAACCTTGTTGTTGTTGCCACCAAACCAACGCCGCTTCTAAGTCAGCTGGAGTGTCAATACTAGGGGCTTCAAGGTGGGTTTCGATAAGGCGAATGGTTTTGTGCTCTTCGAGCCAAGCGAGTTGTTCCAATACTTCCAGTTGCTCCAAGCGCCCCTCTTGCATAAAGGTATATTGTTGGGTAATAAAAGAACGGCTAAACCCGTACAAGCCTACGTGTTTATAAAAATGCTTTTCTGCCAAGGCGCGCTCGATTTCTTGACTCCGAATATGGGGAATAACGCTGCGGCTAAAATACAAAGCATTGCGAATTCCTTTTTTGATTTCTTTGGTAAAAACCACCTTTACTACGTTGGGATTGTGTAGTTCTTCTAGTTGCTCAATGGGTTTAATAAGTGTAGCAATAGGGGTATTGGGCAATTCGAACGCTCCCAACAACGCGTCAATTTGTGAGGGGGCAATAAAAGGCTCATCGCCTTGAATGTTCACTAAAATATCGTAGCGCATCGCGTGTTCAAAAAAGGCGGCCACACAGCGCGCCGTCCCATTGTCATGGGCTCCCGTCATAATGGCTTTTCCTCCAAAAGCGTGTACCGCTTCATAAATTCGCTCATCATCTGTCGCTACCAACACATCATCCAACTGCGATTGTACGGCCTGCTCATAGACTCGCTGAATCATAGATTTTCCTGCAATTTTTACTAAAGGTTTACCTGGAAAGCGCGTAGAGGCGTAGCGAGCAGGAATAATACCAATGGATTGTAAAGCTTTCATAAAAGGGGCTATTGGAGATGGAATAAGGATAAGACGCAGAAAAGCAAGTATAACGAAAAACAGCAATAATCAGTCTGTACGATTAGGTTATTTTTTACTCCGTTAAATTTTATCGAAATGTGTAGTTTGTTGCTCCGTTCTATTAGTCTATTAGTAGTGGGGCTGCCAATTTTTTAGATAGTGGAAGGGATGTCTAGGCACTCAACAGGCTCAAGAACCCTTAAAGGAACTGATAAAAGCTTCGGCCTCTAAAATCCCAACCCTCCGTACCAAAACCGTATCTTCACCCACCATTATACCACCAGCCAACAAAAACAATGATTAGTAGAAAAATTAACGGACACGGCCACTTGTTGCCAGAGCCTCATCAAATTCCCGCTTTCCTCAAGGAAAAAGAACTATTTTGGATTGACGACGATAAGCGCTTTATGCGGCAAAAAAACTGGTCGCGCCCGATTACTGCGCCTAGTTTTTTCTTAGAAGAAAAGCGTAGTTGGATGCAAACCAACGGCATTGAGCACAGTGTTATTCTCAACTTATCGCAGCTCTATGGCAATGGTTTAGGGCGCGAAGATGCGAAAGCTGCCTTGCAATTTCAGAACGATTTTAATGCAGGGGTGCAGGCACAATACCCCCAAGAATTTACGACGGGATTTGTGGTGCAGCCGCGCTACATCGATGATGCGTTGCGCGAAATAGAGCGTTGTGTAGAAGAACATGGCCTACAACTGCTGTGCTTGCCAACACATTATTTGAACGCCAAGGAGCAGTGGACTTCCGTGGCCGATCCAAGTGTTGATCCCATTTACGAATTGGCCAATAAATACGGCTTAGCAATAGAAATTCATCCGTATGATGGGCAAAAAATGATTGCTTTGCAAGATCAATATTGGCGTTTTCATTTGGTTTGGATGATGGCACAAACGGCAGACACACTGCATTTATATACCTTATTGGACATTCCCCATCGTTTTCCAAATATCCGTACTTGTTTTGCGCATGGCTGTATGCTCGGACAGGCCAATTTTGGACGGCGAATGCAGGGCTACAATGGCCGTCCTGATTTATTTGAAGGCGTGCAATCGCCCCGCGCTACGTTGGGCCATCCCAATCTATTTTTTGATACCTTGGTACACGATGTAGATACCTTTGCCTTATTATTAAAGCGCTGTGGTGCTGCACAAATCATTGCAGGTCTAGATGATCCTTACCCTTTGGGGGAGATGGAAAATGTACCCGATTCTTACCCTGGAAAAGTGCTGGATGATGCGTTAGCCGAACAATTGATTAGCCAACAAGAACAACAAGCTATCTGGTGTGCTAATATTTGGCGCTGGCTAGGAAAAGCGGATCCTAAGGCGGCAACCTTCTAATGGTATGGTTAGATAAACGTTAAAATACGCTGCCGCACCGCAATTTTCTTGCAATAACAGGGCTTTTTTCTATCTTAGCAAAGAACTTTGAAATTCAAAGTAGATTATTATACCGCTAAAACAGAGAGAAGATGATAGTCAGTAAAGAAAATAAGCATCGGGAGAGCTCAGAGTTGCTATTGGGGGTCTGCTTAATGGTGTTGGTGTTGTTCAATGTTGGATTGACAGCACTGCGGGTTTATCATACCCAGCACCTGTATTTTGTATTTTTAGTTTGGAATTTGTTTTTGGCGCTGTTGCCCTTGGTAGGAGTGGTTGCAGCGCGCCATTTACAACGGCGGGGGGCAGCCACTAGTTGGATCGTGTTGTTGGTAGGGGCAACGATTGCTTTTTTGCCTAACGCCCCTTATTTAATTACCGATTTGTACCACTTGCGTTCGGTCCAACCATCCAGAGTTATTGTGGTTGGATACGTTGATGTTGGTGGCTTATGCGATAACAGGGCTCGTTGGTTTTTATGCGACCTTATTTTTACTAGAAACGATTTTGAAACACTATTGGAGTAGCTGGTGGACCAACATGGCTTTGATAGCGTTACTTTTTCTCAACGGGTACGGTATTTATTTGGGGCGTTTTTTGCGGTTCAATAGTTGGGAGGTATTAACGAATCCTTGGTCGTTGATGCAAGTAATTGGCGAGCAGTTGTTGCATCCAATGGCTTATCCAAGAACATGGGGGGTCACTTTGGGCTATGGCAGCTTATTTTTGCTGGGCTTTTATGGACTGAAATTATGGAAATATGCTTTACTAATGCCTACTACGCCTTCTTCTACATCCATCTCTACCGAATCGGTATTGGGGTAAACGTTGTTATAAAAATGGACAGAAAAAACTAGAATAGACAAGATGTTAGAACTAGAGGCGTTACAAATTGGCCACAGCAAACCCCTAAAAGAACAACCGTTAAATGCTTGTTTTGAGACAGGGCAGTTGGTCGTCTTGCTAGGGCGCAATGGCTGTGGCAAAACGACGTTACTGCGCACACTAGGGCGTTGGTTGCCTGCCTTGTCGGGACAGGTTTTGTGGAAAAAGCAACCGTTGGCAAGCTATACGGCGACGGCTTTTGCTAGAGAATTGAGTGTGGTAACTACAGAGCGCATTCAAACACCTTACTTGACGGTCTATAATTTGTTGGCGTTGGGTCGGCAGCCTTATTTGGGCTTTTGGGGACGCTTGACGGCGACTGATCGAACCCTGTTGGAGCGGATAATGAACGACTTGGATATAGCACATCTGCGGGACAAGTATTTGGCCGATTGTAGCGATGGCGAACAGCAGCTGGTCTTGTTGGGCAGAGCCTTGGCGCAAGACACGCCAATGATTTTATTAGACGAGGCCACCGCCCATTTAGACTTTGTCAACCGCGTCAAAATTTTTCAAACCCTTCGACAATTAGCGATCGATCAACAAAAATTGTTATTTTTAGCTACCCACGAATTAGAGATCGCGTTGAAATTTGCGCAGCAGGTCATCTTGTTTGAGCCCACTGGCTGGATCGTAGATACACCCGCTAATTTGTTGGAACAAGAAGCCTTACAGCGTGTTTTTAGGACAGAAGGATTGGATTATCAATTGACATTATAAGCATTATGCAATTATACTTGGAACAGCCTGCAACGGCACTATTTTGGGAAATTACTTGGTCAGGAACAACCGTTACGGAGAGAACGGGAGCGCTAGGAGAGCAGGGGCAGCAACAACAGCAGCATTATTCAACGACGGTAGACGCTTTTCAGGGTTGGATCACTGCCGCTCGGGCAAAGATAGAAGCAGGCTACCAAGATCCCGAAGGCAAGGTAAAGCGGGAACAATTGGATGTCGTTGTTTATGAGCAATACTTGCAAAACCAACAATACGATGCCGCTATGGCTTGGTTGGGGTACTTTGGACATTTAGACGACTCTGAATGGGAGGATAAGCTCGTTGCCCATTATTTAGAAAAAGAAGACTACACCGCCGCCGAAAAGTATGTTTTAGGAAAGCTACAACGAAGTCAAGAGGCCAATGTAGTGGTTCGCCAAATCCGTTATTTAGCAACTATTAATCCCATGCTCTGCCGTTTTATGTTAGGAAATTTGCCCGTAACTGTCAATGCCGAGCGTCCCGCCGCTTACTATCGAGAGTTAGCCAGCGCCCAATCCAAAATCGCTTTCTTTGATTTACTCTCCACTCAATTAAGAGCGATCAAAGCCCCCGAGCATCAACTCCTTTATCTCACCCACTTACTAGACACTCCCCACGATCAACATCCTCAACAAATTGTTGCTATAGACAAAGCACAAGCCATTCTCAACAATTGGCAAACCAGTATCTCTACCAAAAAAGCAGCCTACAAAGCCCTCATCAAGGGAGCAGAGCGCATTGGACAGACGACCACTGCCGCTGAGCTGAAAATAGTGTTACAAGCCTTACCCGAGGAAGAAGAATAAGCAACACAATTGATTTAATTTTTCATTCTAGTAGCCTTTGCTTTGTGACAGGGTGATTTTTATAAAATCATTTTGAGGTTCACTGTGTTTAGTTTTAATGGGTTTATAACGATCTGTTTGATAGTTAGTTATCTAAAGTTTGACCAAAGGTAAGAATGGTGAAAAAAAGGTAAATGAATAGAGTTTTTAAAAAGAAATAGTGTATTTATCTAAACAATTATCATTATTCTAGCGTTGTTATTGATGTAGAATGTCGCGGACATCATCATTACAAGCAGCTAATTTAAAGAGTTGTTTTGCAGTAGCAAGGCATAGAAAAATGATAGGAACTAGTTTGTCAATTTGATATCCAATACGACGGCGTAATGTCCAGCTATTTTCTACAATACAAAACATGGAACTTTAAGCATTCTAATGCTTTTATATACTTTCGCCATTTATGAAGAAGGGACGTTGATCGGATTTTAAAATATTCAATTATTATTTTACACCTTCAACTTATTTTCCTGCAATTACAAGGAAATAATAATGGCGACGACGCTTACGACGATGGCGATTATAACACTGATAAGATAATTATTTATTAGTAGTGAATACGCCACACTTACAGGTGACCCAATAGGGTTAGCCATTTTCAGAACTATAAAATACATACCATACACATGAAAAATACGATATTAACACTACTCAGTACACTAATGGTTTTATTAGCCTTTTCTTCTTGCGATGAGACCGAATTGATTGATCCTGTAGACCAACGAACGACCCTTAATTTGGGTGCTGGAGATGGCACCGTTGACAATGATGGAGTAACCTCCAATGTTGATGGAGAAGAAGCCGTCGGCGTACGCACTACAATAGGAGGAAATAGTCTTTTTGACATTAAAGTAGATCCTGTAGATGATGTAAACATCCGTACCGTAGATGGAAACGGTGGAACATTAGCCAACCAAATTGTTGATGCCAATGATGAAGTCCGCAGCAATTATGATAACGATGGTGATAATCAAGCCTTGACCCACGATCCAATAGATGCCGTAGATACTAGAACTAGCGATGGATACAACCGTGTAAACTGGGACAATACCATTGTGAAAGAAGAAGATACACAGATTTCTACTTATGGCTCAACAGGTACGGATGATAGAACACCCGTTATGCCAGACAACATTGAAGCCAAAACAAGAAGAAGTGTGCGCAAATAATACCCCGAAGAAATTACTTACTTTGCACCAACAATGAAGGAGTAAGCATTGCCATAGTCGTAGACAGCTATGGTGATTCAAAAAGCAGTTTTCGCAAAAGCGGGGATTGCTTTTTTGTGTTGGTTGCACAGGTTTTTCTATAGGAAGGAAGCCGCTATCGTTTTGGAAAACCATTACAACGTCTTTTAGAGCTTAATCTTTAAGCCCATCTCCTTTTTCATCGTCAACAGCGCCTCTGCATTTCCTTTTGCATCCTCCACAGGATGGTGCGTGTGGGCCGTAACTCTCAGGTGTTTAAAATTCTTAAACGTATCTTTTACAAGACCTTTGTATAAGCTGCCCAAGTTTTGAGAGCTGTGGCCAAAAGGATTATTTCCAGTGAAATGGTGAAAGTACCAACAAATAAACATCCAATCAAAGCCATTGTTATCGCTCATAAAAAGGGGGCGATCTTGGCACTGTTCTTCGATCCAAGCAGCAAAGTTTTCCATCACTGTTTTGGGGTCTTCAAATTCGAGGGTGGCCGCCCTGCTGTGTCCAGAAACGGCCAGTGCTTCTGGAAGCCAGTTTTCCGAAATTGGTTTTAATTGCCCATAGAAGCTCTGCTCCAAGCCCTCTTTTACCAAGACTGCCCCAAAAGAAATCATGGAATAGTCCCCTGGAATAGGGCCATCGCTCTCTATGTCTATCATTATATAAGTCATGTGATTTTGTGTTTTATACTGTCACGCAAAGTAGGGAGTGTTAGGAAAGGAAGACTAGAGCTATTTATGGGAAGTAAAGATAGTACGTCAATAGAATGGCTGTCATATTGTAAACGCTGTGTGCTACAATAGAGGCAGTTAATCGTTTAGTGGTTATGAATAACAGAGTGTACATAATGGTCGGAACCAAAATATCAAACCAATCCAGTGCTGTACTAGGCAAGTGGCCAAAGGAGAAAATTACAATAGACAAAAGTGCAGAAACCCACAAGCCTATTTGGGGATTTTCAAAAATATCTTTGAGGACATTAATGAAATAGCCTCGGTTAAAGAGTTCTTCTGCAATGCCGCCGCCTAGTACCCCCAATGCAAGGAAAGAAAAAGTCCCCAATAAACTACCATCGTACAAGGTTATCATTCCCTGAATGTCAGCACGGTTGCTTCCGCCTGTATTAGGAATGATCAGCGCAAATTGAAGCATCGTCCATGCCGCTCCGAAAGTTGCCCCCCACAAAGCATCTCTTTTAATATTTACAGATTGAAGTCCGATATAACGAACCTCTTTTTTTAGGATTTTAAGAGAGGCATAGAGCAACGCAGTAATGGAGATCAACTGAAATAAAGCTATGTACAATAAATTGATTCCAATCTTTCCTCCGTTAATTTTGGTGACACCAAAGAAAACATCTGGAATAATAAAAAGGACATAGCCCAAGATAACCGTTAAAATAAAAACGAGGCTGGTCTTCGTTTTACTTATTGTTTGCTGATTTCTTGCTGTCATTGCGTTGGGATGTTTAAGTACTCTTTTCTGACGATTAGCTAGTGTTTTGTCCGTACCTAGCAAGGCAACGCTTCTATTCCATCAAAACCTGCGTTTAAGATCGTTTTTTTGCAGGGATAGGACAGGGTGCGGTAGTGTTTTGTACGACCTGAAAAACAAACTTTTTGCCATCGGATTCTACTTCGTATACTTCCATTGGTTGATTTTGTCCAGAGGCAAGTTGCCTCTAACCTTGTGACTACTTCGGCATCTTTTTTAAAGGATAATCAGGTTCTAAGATAGCAACTATACAGTTATCGATTAAACTTCTGTACACTTTTTCGACCGCAGATTCTTCAAAGGAAACTTTGAACAAAAAAGACCATAAAAAAGCCCTCCCAGAATAATCCGAGAGGGGTAGTGTTATCGTTAAGCAAGCAGTCAATCGCGCTGGACTAATACTTAATCTTTAATCCTACATTGGGATGCTGCATATCTTGCGTTGGCTTGTATCAAATCATTGCCCTGGAAATCCAAGTACTGTAGATTTTTCAAGCCGTTTAATTGAGTCGGTACTTGTCGGAATTGATTATTGTTTAGGTATAAAAACTCCAACTGGTTCAACTTACTCATGTTTCTAGGCAACGACTTTAAGCCATCGTTTTCGATGTGCAACGACGTTAGACTCGGAAGTTCACTAAGAATCGCAATGTTTCTCCGAAGTTTGAAATATTGCTCATCGTTCAAAAACAACTCCTCCAAACTAGTCAAATTGCTAAAGGAAGCAGGCAACACCTTAAAGTTATTACCACTTAAATCCAGCAGTTTAAGGTTTTTCAACGTACCAAGGCTACTAGGCAATTGCTGAAACTGGTTGTTGTTCAAGTACAACGCTTCTAGGCTATTCAATTGGTTAATTGTTTCGGGCAACGACTCTAAACCATCGTTTTCAATGTGCAAAGAGCGTAGCTGGGGCAAGCGACTCAGAAGAGGAATGTTTTTCTCCAACTCAAAGTTCTGCTCGTCATTCAAGAACAGCTCTTGCAAGCTGGTCAAGTTGCTAAAAGTGGCGGGCAATACTTCAAAATCGTTACCACTTAAATCCAACACTTCAAGGCTCTTTAAATAACCAATGCCCCCTGGAATCTGTTTCAAGTGGTCATTTTTCAAACTCAAATACCGTAGGTTCGTAAATTTCGACCAAACATCGTCAGGAATTTGTACGCTTTGGTTGCTCAAATCAAGCTTATAAACTTGCGTAGGATTTTTTAGCGCCTCTTGGAGACTGCTAAAAGCATTGCTCGGTGGAATAGAATCTAACATAGATTGCGCCTGTCCCTTCTCAAAGAAGAAAATGACCAATAGGAAGAAAAAAGAATACTTTATCATAGTTGTGATTAAAGGGAGATGAGGTAATTGGTGTACAAGATGAATAAGGTTACCAAACACAACAGCATATTATTGATGGCTTCCCTCGTTCACCTTATTGTAGTGGTGAATAAACAGTATAGCGGTAGTTATGTTGTTGGTTTAGATGCTTAGAAGGCGTTATTCAAGGATTTATTTTCTAAAGGCTTATTTGGGAGGGAGGAAATTGTCTTTGGATTGGCTCTGACAACAAAAGGGAAGCAGCAGGAGTAACGTTAGTAGTGGGATTAGATTCATGTTTTGGGACGTACTGTATTGGATAAAGAGCTTGTTTAGAGGATTTTGTATACTCCACCCTTATTAACCACGTACATCTTCTTCGAGTTCCTTTTTCATAGAGCTTCGAATTTTGTTCCTTTACCAATTACACCAGTTCTCAACCTAGTAAAGCCTACTAGTTAGAGAAATACTTCTATGAATCTAACATTATCCGAAGTAGATAACTTATAATAGTCCCCAAACAAGAGGAAGTAATTTAATTTTTTTTCATAATTTAGATTAGAAGAAAAGGACAATGCAATACTCTATCTAGAGTTTAAAAAATAATACTAACAAATGGCAACTAAAGCACAGAAAAATAGAGTCTCTATACAGTTTCAACCGTTGGTGGAAGAATTAAGACAAAACCTCCCCCCAATTCCGACGCCGCAAGTATACAACCAGTGCATCGATATATTTAGCAAATGGCACGGTAACTATTTCTACCTCATACAAAAGTTTAAGACGGGAGAAGGGGGCATCACAGAATTTTTTGAAGTCGGATTGGCTCGTCTAGAATTTTGTGGAGAAAATCAATTTAACCTTTCCTATTTTAGACACACAGGAAAATGGTGCCCTCTTTTTATGTACGAGGACATTTCTTTGGAGGTTGCGAAAGAAGCCATACTAACAGAGCCAATGTTTAGTATTTAGGTACGTGAAACGTGTTCTGTTTTATAGTAGAATATTCTCGCAGCAGCACTGCGGTGTACCCCAAAGTTAGGCACAGGATTTTTTATTTCAATTTTTCTTTTTCGATGTCTTTGAATCCAGGCATCATTCCAATTGAACCGTGATTTCCTGGATTTCCATAATTTCCGACATTACCATAGTTCCCGTAATTCCCCGATCTGTTCGAGTCGATCCGACCGTAGGGAGGATGGACTCGAACAGGTCTGTGTATGAGCAGTAGCGGATTTTAAACCACTAAACTGTCTGATAGCAAGATACTGATTTAAATGCAAAAACGGTTCAGGTAAGCACCTAAACCGCTATTGCTTATACACCTTGTTAGGCGTAGTTATTTTTTTATTTCAACCGACATTTCTTTACTTAACCAATCCTTAGATTTCTCAACAAAATCGGTCAAATAAGGCATCTGATTATGATTTTCAGAGGCTTCTTGAGTTGACCATTTCTCATACATTAAGAATTCGGTTGATTGGGTCGTATCTTGAAATAATGAATATTCCAAGTTTCCTGTTTCGTTCCGAGTGGGTCGTAAAAAAGCGGTTAATGCCTCTTTTACTTCTTTTACAAATGCCTCTTCGGCTGAGATTTTTGCAATCACCAATAATTCCATAGTTCAAGATTTTGTGATGATTACTTTACCCGTTGCTTTTCCGCTTTCGGCTCTTGCGTGTGCTTCGCCAACTTGTGAAAAATCAAAGGTTTCTTCATCAATCAGCGGTTTGATTTTACCACTTTCAACGTACTCAGCGACTTGTTTTAGGATTTTCCCGTGCCGTTCGCGATCCAAATTATGCAACATCGGGATAAGCATAAAAACAATGTGAAAGTCAAGTCCTTTGATGTGTGGTGGCGAAAGGTCTAAGGTGTCCAACGCCAAGGTGGTAACGACCCTGCCACTTACTTTCACCGCCTGAAAGCTGTTGTTCAAATTTTGATTGCCAACAGTATCGAAAACGACATCAAAGCCTTTACCGTCTGTGTATTTCTCTACAAAATCTTCAACGCTTTCAGATTTATAGTGAATGGTCGCATCTGCTCCAAGTTCCTTGGCTATTTTTTCTTGAGCTTCATTTGCCACCGTTGTATAGACTTCTGCTCCTGCAATTTTCGCAAATTGAATACCCAAATGACCAACGCCACCCGTACCGCCATAAACTAAGACTTTCTCGCCCGCTTGGACTTTTGCTCGTTCAAAAATGGCTTCATAAGCCGTAATGCTCACTAAAGGCATTGCACCATATTGGCTCAAGTCTGCATCATTGGAAATCTTCGCAAAAAGGTGTGCATCACCCTTCATATATTCCGCCAATGCTCCGTGAAGACCATTAAGACCGCCTGCACATCCAAAAACTTTATCGCCTTTTTTGAACTGGGTGACATCTGTGCCTACTTCCTCAACTATTCCCGATACATCACCGTGTAAAACCGCAGGAAAATCTGGCGACAAATCTGCCAATTCTCCACTTCTGATTTTATAATCGACAGGATTTACTGAGGTAGTGTGGACTTCTACCAAAATCTCATTTGCACTTAATTTTGGAATGTCCACTTCTATTTGCTCAAAGACCTCTAAAGGATTTCCAAACTTTTTAATTACTACTGCTTGCATATTTCTTCTCTTTTAAATGAATCAATTATGCAAAGTTCAGGAATGGGTGAAGGATTTATTGGTAAGAAAAGATGGTTAATTGGTAAAAATCAATCTTTTGGTAAGTTGCCGTTTTTCCTAAAATCGCTAGGAAGCGTACTCTTTATTTTGAGAAAGGTTTTGTTGAAATGTTGAAGGTCAGAGAAGTCCAACTGATATGCAATTTCGCTGAGCGACAAGTCAGTAAACTTGAGCTTTTCCTCGGCTAAGGCAATTTTGTAGTTGAGAATATATTGCCTGAGCGGAATACCGAACAGCTTCTTAAAGTAGCTACCGAAATAATTTTTAGAGATATGAAATTGGTTGGACAGGTGAGCAATCGTCAGTTTTTCGTTTTCGTAGATGTTGAAATGGATGTATTCCAAAATATAATTGTCTTGTCTTTTTGCTGAGATATTCGAACTTAAGCTATTCTCTTGCAAGTTTCTGGCAATGATGCTAAGTAAAGAGAACAAGGTATTTTGAACCACAATTTTGCAGTATGCTTGCCCCTTGAAATATTCCTCAATAGTGATTGAAATCAAATGCTGGAAGGTCTTTTTATCACCTTCTGTCCTAATAATGGGCAGGTTCGTTCGTGAGTAGCTGTTGAAAATGTATTCTAACTTAATGAACCAAGCATCCAATCGAAACGCCACGTCCTTGTTTTGCTGTGGTTGGTTGAAATAGACTTTTTGAAATTTTATGAAGTGGATTTTTGTTTTTTCGTGCAATTCGAGGGAATAATGTTCTTTGGGTATCAGCAAAAAGAAGTCGCCCGATTTAAAATGGAATTCCATTTCTTCAATCCGCTGAATACCTTTTCCACTTTCTACATACACCAATTCGAAAAACGTAATTTTCTCAAATTCGCAAGTGATTTTGTCCGTCTCAAAGGACTCAATTTTAATCGGTTCTGTGATGATTCTTGGCATTTGTTCTAATTACGCCTAACAGAGTCGGGGATATCCCCTGTTTCCAAAACCAAGCGAAGCTTGTGTTTTGGGAATGGGGGATATCCCTGGTTCTGGGCTGTGCTCCTGTAGGGAGCTCGCGCAGAACTAGGGGCTTGTCCCCGACCCGTTCGAGTCGATCCGACCGGAGGGAGGATGGACTGCCAACGTTTAGTGTATGGTGTCGTAAGGGATTGCGGACTTCAAACCTATCAATTTACCACCCAAAATTGATGCGGGTGATACCGCTCGAAAACCACTGAAACCCTTATGCACCATACACATTGTTGGCTGTTCGTTGTTTTTCCGCTTTCAAACTTTTGTATTACAATTAAGGGGTGTAATTATTCAGAATACTCAGTGAATCTTTTTCCATCATAAAGGTACAAACCTGTTTTTCTTGTGCCTATCCAAAAATTACCGGAATTATCCTCTAAAATGGTCCATATAGAGGTATTAGACAGTCCATCTTCTGATGTGAATTTAATGAACGATTTTCCATCGAAACGGCTAAGTCCATCGCCACCAAACCAAAGATTTCCCTTTTTGTCTTCAACAATTCTGGCAACCATATCGCCACTTAGGCCATCTTTTTTTGTGAAAGTTTTAAATGATTTACCATCATATCGATAAGCTCCTTTCCAACTACTGAACCAAATATTATCCTTTTTGTCCTGTAAAATAGGCCAAGTCCAGTCATCACCATTTGGTTTGATATGAGTTATGGATTTTCCATCGTACATATATAAACCAGGATTACAGCGCCCACCAAACCAAAAGTTACCTTCTTTATCTTCTAAAATTTCTTCAACACTAAATTTGCATTCGATTCCACTTGCAGTACCCACATCAAAAGAAGTAAAGGATTTGCCATCATAAACATATACTCCGATTCCTGTTGCCAACCATAGTTTTCCGCTTTTGTCCTGCATAATGCTCCATACATCATATTTTCCTGATATCGTATCACTTGGCTGAGAGACTTCAATTTTAGTAAACTCGTTATTTTCGTACAGACAAATGCCCGCATCTGTTCCTATCCATATTACACCACTTTTATCTTGAAAAATAGACCAAATAGTATTGCTATTCAGTCCTTCCTTCTCCGTGTATTGTGTGAATGATTTTCCATCATAATTAAAAATCCCATCGCCTGTAGTCCCAAACCAAAGATTACCTGCTTTGTCTTGTAGACCACAATGTACATTGTCGCCCTCATTCAAGCTTTGGGATTTAATTAAATTTTGAGGGTTAGCAGATGAATTATTTGTTACATTTTCATTTGTCGATTCCTTTTCAATTTTCCCACCGCAAGAAGTGCTAATAATTACTAGTACTATAAAAGAGATAATTTGGATTTTCCAGAATTTTTTTTTCATTTTTCAAATCGTCATTTGTATTCCTTATTCAGTTGTCATTTAGAGCGTTCTGCAATGACAGCCAACGGTCAGCATACCTGCCGTGCGAAGCATGGACAGGTATGCATTGTTGTATGCCGTTTTATTCTATTGTCTATTTACGTTACTTTTCAATGAAGTTACTAAGTAATCTTCAAAACGATTAAAACTTAACCCAAATGCTTCAATTACTTTTTGCGGCACTAATGTTCTATAATCTCCATCTAGATGGATTTCGTCAAGTCGTTTTGTTTGTTCAAATACATCTACGAGGTGTTCAACTTTTTCACCAATATTATTGACGAATTTTATTTTGCCTAAAATTTTGTTGATATCTGCGATTTCAAATCTGTCTTCTTCATGATAGTCAGTCATGTCTACAGAACATAAAGCATAAATATTCTGGTACTCATTAGATCTCAAGGTTTGGTTCCGTGACATTCTGATTGAAGTTCGTTTATCCCATCTTGATTTCACCTCTATGTAGTACCTGATTTCACCCTTTATTTTGATTACTATATCCTGACCATCTTGTTCTCCTAATACTTCACATTCTATATCTTCTGGCTGAAATAACAGTTTTAAGTGTTCTTTCAATTTCTCCTCCATGTGAGTACCGATTTGATGTTTGAATTGAAAATTAGCTTTACATTGATTTTCATCTTCAATACTTTCAAGTGCTTTATTCAGTATTTCTTCAAAATTCGATTTTCTTACTAAGTTACCAATGTTTTTTATTTTTTCATCATCTAGTGTCACTATTGAAAATATGTCTTCTTTGGTTTCTTCTTTAGACACTACTGAAATCATTATGCTAGCCTTTTTGTCGTTTAACTGAGGAAACAACTGTTGATAGATTTGCTCCGTTAAAAGTGGGATGATTTTGAGTATTGTGGTTTTAAAAGGATGATTCTCTATATCACTAATGTTATCCTGAAATAAGGTTTCTTCAATAATAGTCGTTAGATACCTATTGTTGATGTAGTTATCTTCTGATAAAAAGCTATTAAATGATTCAATGCTTAATATTTCGTTGATGTCTTTTTTCTCAACTGCTAAATAAAACTTTTTGATTTCAGAGGTAACGCCAATATCTCTTTTTAAATCTTCAGCTAGATGAAGTTCGAACAACTGATTTGGATAGATTTTGCTTTCCTTGTAAACCTCTTTATAGCTATCGTCATAGAGTGAGCATAAATCGCTCAAAAAAGAGGTATTCTCTTTTACCCAATCGTTATTGTGCAATGCAATTACATTGCAGAAAATTTTAATTAGCACTTTTCGGGTAGAGCGTGACTCAATATTTTCACTGTCTTCACTTAAACTAGTAAGGTGAATTAATCTTTCATCCCAATTGTAGTATGTTGAAATCTTTTTTAATAGCTGGTTTGGCTTACTGGTTGAATCAATACTATTGGTGAGTTTACAGAATTTTAATAGGGATTGAAAATAGAGTTCGTCAACTTTATTTTTCGATTTCACTAAATCAATATGATAAAATTCATTGTTCAGATTTTCAGGATAAAAAATGGAATTGCCTATGTTTTTTTCATCTAAGCCGTTTTTAACTTCATCAGAGAAATTTCTGCGATTAAATAAGTTGAGTGAAAAGCTGAAATAAAAAGCAGGGTGAATCAATTTTGAAATGGATACAGGTATTAAAACTTTACCTAGTTCAATAAGTGTATCATTGAGATTATCTGATTTCAGTAAGACTCCAATTTTGTTGAAATTGCCTTCTATGTTGGGAATTAAGTCTAAATCGTTGAAATAGGCGATGTCACCAATTTCAATGATGTGTTTATAGTATTGTACAAGTATACTCTCGTCAAAATCTTTAAGACTACATTCACTTATTTTATCAAGTAACTCATTATGAGATATAAAAATGGTGGATTCATTGTTCCAGTTAATGGCGTGTTCACTCCATTTGACAATATCCTGTTTAACCGGGATATTGGAATAAAACTTTGAGACGAGTTCATAAAAACAATCGAAAAGGTAATCCTCTTTATTTAAAAAATCTTCCGATAGATAACTAACACTATCTATAGGTTTATAGCCATCATTTGTTTTTACAAAAGGAAGTTCACTTAATTGAGAATTCCATTTTTTGTTTAGTTCGACAAAGTACTCGTTCAAAAAAGTATTATCGCTATCTGTTCTAAAGTTGACATTGGTGTATAGTAATGGATTTTTAACTTCAATAAGGTTGCTTTCTAAAAATGAAAAAATAAGGCTAGAACATTTATCAATAATCAGTCTATTTGTTTCTTCATCCGATTTTACTTGATCTTTATCGCTTTTAAGATGAATGGTATTTCTAGGTTCTGTAGGTAGGAACTTATTGCAATTAATGATGAAATTTACACCAAAATCTTCTGACCCAATTAAAGGATAGTAATAGAACAACCGAGCTATGTCCTCATTAAACTGAATAACCTCATTATCCTTGTTTATTGGAAGAATTATTTCAATTTCATGCTCCTCATCCCTTATGCTAAAGAGATGAATTTCTTCACTGTTTTTTAGAAGAATTGATTGGTGTAAGTTAATTCCTTTGTCATTTCCTATTTTCTGTTTTCTCTGGAAACGGTAGATATCCGTTACTCCATTTTTCTGACGAATTACAACTTCTTGCAATCTGTTATTTATTGAAAAAACCAAAGGGATGTAATCATCTAAATATTTTGATGATTCCTTTATATACTCGAACTCTTTGTCTGTGTAAGGAAGATAGGTAAAAGTAGTTTTTAATTCAGATACTTCTACTGCACTTTCTTCCTTTAATAATTCGTAAACACGTTTTTTCTGTTCCGAAATATTGTCGCTTAAGTCTTGCCAAACCTTTGGTGTCCTGTCAATTTCAAAATCTTTTATAGGTAAATAATACCCACCTGCATCCAAAAATGAATTAAGCTTAAATTTTCTTCCAAAAGTGTGAGTAGTTAAAAAACCTGTACCATATTTACCTACTTCAGGGATATCTTCATCACCGTATTTCCCACTTACCTGTTTTACTAAAGATATTAGAGTCTTAGTAGTAAACGCTTTGCCATTATGTGTGAAAGAAAATTTGTTGTCACGATAATCAATTTCGATTTTGCATTGAGTAGTTAAGTCACAAGCGTTTTGTACCAATTCCCAAATGGCTCGATTAGATGAGTTTTTATTAAACTTTTCGAAATCACGTAACATCCCATCTGCATGCTGCTTTAAATCAGATCGTTCGTCTTCTCTTCTTGTCTTCTCTATTAATTGGTTTCTATCTTCTTGCATGTTAATTTGATTGTTTTTCTGGGACAGATTTTTTATGGCATACAACAGAGTCGGGGATATCCCCTGTTATTTTTTCCAACACTAAGCGAAGATTGTGTGGAATGGAGGATATTCCTAGTTCTGGGCTGTGCTCCTGTAGGGAGCTCGCGCAGAACTAGGGGCTTGTCCCCGACCTGTTCGAGTCGATCCGACCGTAGGGAGGATGGACTCGAACAACTGTATAAACCCAAGTATACAAAAAATAAGAGTTATTTTTAGAAAATGTTTCGATATCCAACCATATTAGTAGATATTAACAATAGGTGTAGATAACCAACCCGCTTGGAGTTATACTAGAATAGCCCCCCAAACCAAGAAAGCCACTCATACAAATGCTCAAGGAGCTTCTAATATAACAAATAAATTACTAGTACACTTATTGTATTGCACTATTTTTAAGAATGTCTATTCCAATGAATACCAGTATCAACCAGCATTTGCTGTCATTACATGCTATCTTTCTTAGCCTCTAGAACCGTCATTTTTTCAATCTTAGAGACGACTCCCTCCTTTGTTAGGGTTAACCAAACATAAGTATTGGGCATTCTGCCAGTGACAGGCACTTCATGCCGTAGAAATCGTCGTAAGTAGCCGCCGTCAAGCATACCAATTCCATAGCCAACGTGTATGTCAATCGTTCCAGGGTGTAGACTGCCAACTACTTTGCCTCTTATTGTAGGGAGCATATCGAGTGGAATTTTTGAAGTGTTTTAGAGAAGGGGAGCGGGGGACTGCCTACAGTTGGGAGATTGGAAAGGGGTATTCTAACTATCGCCTAAAGCAAGCGTTGCCCCCAAAACTCAACCGAGGATAAAAAAGTCTACAAGATAGAGAATGTAGAAACAAAAAAAAGCCCTCTCAGAATTACCTGAAAGGACTTTTTATTTTATAAGTCGCTGAAAATAAACAACTTAGTGACTCGAACAGGATTCGAACCTGTGACCGTCTGCTTAGAAGGCAGATGCTCTATCCAGCTGAGCTATCGAGCCGGTTGTAAAACTGCTTCTGGCGAATAAGAAACGTAAAGCAAGGGCAAAATTAGGATATTTTGAGAGAAAACAAAAAAGGACAGGGTTTTTTCTCAAATAAATTATCAAAAGGCCTTTGAGCGCTTGGTTAGCCCTATAACTAGGAACAGTCAAAGAAGGTTCCCTGCGGGATAGTTTTTTTAGCATATTGTAAAGGCACTCGCTATAAATCCCTATCTTGAAAGAACATTGATGGACCAACGCGCTTTAGGGGAGAGCTTCGGCACTCTCGAATCCTTGTTATGATAGAAAAAGAAAGAGCAATAGGGCGCGCAAAAAAGAAAAATTATGAATATTGTATCCGTTATGTTTGCCTCGCCGACGTACGACCAGTTGGTGGCCCTGCGCTTAGAAGCCTTGTACCACCCTTTAAACGCCGAAATTGACATTGAAGCCTTTGCCCAAGAATACAAAGATGTGCATTTGGCCGTCTACAATGAGCAGGGGCAAGTCATTGGGGCGATTGTCGCCAAGGTGTGCGAGGAAGAAGATGAATTGATGAACAAACGCAAAATTTGTTTGCTGCGCCAAGTGGTTATTACCAAAGCTCAACAGGGATTGGGCAAAGGCCGCGAAGTGTTGGCCTCCCTTGAACAATTGCTAATCGACAAGGGCTACAAAGAAATTCACTTGCACGCGCATGTGGGGGCGCTAGATTTTTATAGTAAATTCGGCTACAGCAAACACGGCAAAGAATTTACAGGCAACGGCATTCCACAATATGCCCTGAAGAAGAAAATTCAAAAAAAATCTGAGGAAGTGCAACACTTACGGTCGGTTGGCGCGGCTTATTCCTAAGCATTGCGTATCTTGCCGCGCAGAAAATAAATTGCTCTTAAAAGGCCCTCAACTTTGTGTTGAAGGCCTTTTGTGTAGCTGCGATTATAACAATCAGTAAGTCTCCATAGCGTGAAAACACCAACACAGCCTGTCAAAAAAGGCGCTCCTTTAGAAAATCTAGTGATCGAAGAAATGGCCTTTGGCGGCGAAGGCGTGGCCAAAATGCCCACCGAGCAGGGCGATTATATTTTGTTTATCAAAAACAGCTTGCCGGGGCAAGTGGTGACGGCCAAAGTTATCAAAAAGAAAAAACGCTTTGCCAAATGCAAATTGGTCAAAGTAACCCAGCCCGCCGCAGACGAAGTAGAGGTGCCTTATCAGGCTATTCCAGGCGCGCCCTTTGCCCGCTTGCCCATCGCCAAACAGGAGCAATACAAAGAAGAATCGACCTTAGAGATGTTCAAGCGGCTCAGTGGTTTAGAACATATCCGCGAGCAATACGAAGGCTACATCAGTTCGCCCTCAGCTTGGCACTACCGCAATAAAATGGAGTATTCCTTTTCGACTTTAGTGTCCGATATAGATACAGGAGAGGAAACCGAGGGCTTTGCGTTGGGATTTAAACGCCGTGGACAGTGGTGGGCCGTCGAGCAGCTCAACGATGATTCGGGTTTGTTTGATGCGGATTTTGAAGCCGCAATGCCTCGAATTCGAGCTTTTTGCGAAGAAAGTGGCTTGCCTGCTTGGAATCCTGCCAAAAGCGAAGGCTTCTTTCGTTTTCTAGTGGTGCGCAAAAGTTATATCCACAACGAGTTGTTGTTTAATTTGGTAACGACCAGCCAACAGTTGGAGGAGTTTGACCGCGACGGCTTCGTGAATTTGCTAAAAGATATTTTGGGCGAGCGTCTAGCAGGCGTGATTCAAACCAGCAACGACGAAGTAGGTGACACAGCCAAGCAGCCCGCCGAAAAATCGACCCTTTGGTATGGAAAATCTAAAATTGTAGAGCGCATCTTGGGCTTGGATTTTGAAATTAGTATGCAAAGCTTTTTTCAAACCAACCCGCAATGTGCCGAAAAGCTCTACGCCAAGGTTATTGAATACGTGCGGTTGAGCTTGGAAAAAGCTACCGAGCAAGCGGTGGCGATGGATTTATTTTGTGGGACAGGAACCATCGCGCAGTTATTGGCCAACGATCCGCATATCGGGAAAGTTATTGGCGTGGACATCGTCCCCCAAGCCATCGAAGATGCTAAAGAAAATGCCAAGCGCAACGGTATTGAAGGCATTGATTTTTATGCGGCCGATGTGCGCAAATTTTTATACGATTACCCCCAATACAAGGGCAAAATTGGAACGATTGTACTCGATCCTCCTCGGGGCGGCATTGTTCCCAAAGCCTTGATTCGCATCATCGAATTGAATGCGCCTTCCATTGTGTATGTGTCTTGTAATCCGTCTACACAGGCGCGCGATACGCAAACCTTGGTAGAAGCAGGGTACACCTTGCGCCGCTTTAGTTTGGCCGATCAATTTCCGCACACGGCGCATATTGAGAGTATTGCTTTGTTTGAGAAATAGCCCCTCTTAACCCAGCCCTAAAAGAAAATTGCTCGTTTCGACCCCATAGCGTCGAAACGAGCAAAAATAAGCAGTGTATTTATTAGCACTTATTTGAGAAGCAGTAGATTAGTTCTTCACATCCAAGAGCTCAATATCAAAAATCAATACCGAGTTAGCGGGAATAGAGCGGTTGGCAGTACTACCATAGCCCAGCGCTGATGGGATAATCAACTTTCCTTTGCCGCCTACTTTAAAAAATGGAATGCCGTATTGCCAGCCTTTGATAACTCGATCTAACGTAGTGACAAAAGGGTCGCCGTTGACCGAACTGTCAAACTCATTGCCGTTGGCCAATCGACCCGTGTAATGCACGGTGACTTCGCTGTACACGCCCGCAGGTTGTGCGCCTATGCCTTCGCGTTCAATCACATAGTATAAGCCCTCAGGCCCTTCTTGGGCATCGAGGTTGTTGTTTTCAATATAACCTTGTATCAATTCTTCTTCAGAAACATTCTCCTTGGCACAAGCCGAAAAGAGGAACAAAGAAAGTGCTAGAAAAAAAAGGCAGGTATTTTTCATAAAATAGAGCTTGTGAAAACGAATTTATTTTAATTTTAAACGCCCGTGGGTATAATTACGCCAGCGGGTAAGGACTTCTTCAAAATCATTGGGTAAGTCGGATTCTAAGAAGATGAATTCTCCTGTAGTGGGATGCACCAAGCCAATACTTTTGGCATGTAGTGCTTGTCGAGGCAATAATTTGAAATTGTTCAAGACAAAATGCTTGTATTTGCTGAATACGGTTCCCTTGACAATGCGGTCGCCGCCATACTGTGGATCACCAAATAAGGGGTGCCCAATATGCTGAAAATGTACGCGAATTTGGTGGGTTCTTCCCGTTTCCAATCGACATTCTACCAAGGTTACATAACCAAACCGTTCCACTACTTTATAATGGGTAACAGCGTGCTTGCCGCGTTCCGCGTCTGGATAAACCGCGCGCAACTTGCGGTGGCGGGGGTGGCGGTCAATGTGGCCTGTAATGGTACCTTCATCCTGATCCAAATCGCCCCATACCAAGGCATAGTAACGGCGCTGTATGCTGTGCTCAAAAAATTGCTTGCCAATGTGCGACATTGCTTCTTCGTTCTTGGCTACAATCATTAAGCCAGTTGTATTCTTATCAATACGGTGAACGATGCCAGGGCGCTCGTTATCTTTGGTGATGGGCAGACCTTGCAAGTAATGCACCAAGCCATTGACCAACGTACCATCGGCATTGCCAATACCAGGGTGAACTACCAAGCCCGCAGGCTTGTGTAGAATGAGGAAATCGTCGTCCTCGTAGCGAATGTCCAATTCCATTTCTTCAGGGGCAGGGCCACCTTCCGTTTTTTGGCGCTTCCAACGCACTTTGATTTCTTGTCCAGGCTTGACACGGTGGTTGGTTTTGATGTTCTTATCATCAACCAATACCCAGCCTTCCTCAATCGCCTTTTGAACACGGTTCCGCGTTACATTTTCTAGGCGATTCATCAAAAATTTATCTAAGCGCAAGGGCTCTTGATTGGGGTCTGCTACAAAAGTCTGTAGCAAGTAGACCTCATTGTCTATTATTTTTTCTTCTTTCATAATCTTGCAAAGGTACGTAAATTCTAAGATAACCGAGGGAGATGGAGGGGCTATTGTGGGGAACGAGTAGAATAAGCCTACCTCTATACTAGGAATTGTCGGCAATTTCCAACAAAAAAATAGCGATTTTGTTGGTAGAATGGAGGCGCAATATCGCTCAATCTTATTGCCAAAGCCAGAAAAAAGCGTATCTTTACCAGCCATTTGGGACAGAAAAAAGTGGATGCTTTTTTTGTCTATCGCTAATCATTGAAGTCGTAGTATAAATAAGAAATGAAATTACCAATATATGCCTACGGGCACCCGATTCTAAGAAAAGAAACCGTAGAGATTGACGAGCAGTACACTGATTTATCGACGTTGTTAGACGATATGTTTGAGACCATGTACCATACCAAGGGCATGGGCTTGGCTGCCCCTCAAATTGGGCGCAACATTCGGTTGTTTATCGTTGATACGGAACAATTGGACACCGAAGATCGCGATGAGGAAGCCAGCGAATTTATTCGAGAAGTCTTTATCAACCCCATTATTGTCGATGAATCAGGCAAGCGTTGGGAGTACGAAGAAGGCTGTTTGAGTATTCCCGATATTCGAGGCAATGTTTCTCGCCCTCCCAAAGTGCAGGTGGAATATTACGATGCGAACTTTGAGCTGCAAGACCGTATTTTTGATGGCATTACCGCCCGCGTCATCCAACATGAGTACGACCATTTAGAAGGCGTATTGTTTGTCGATTTATTGAAGCCGCTCAAAAAGCGTTTCGTTCAAAAACGCTTAGATAAAATTAAAACAGGCAGAATTGAGGCAGACTACAAATTGATTTATGCCAATAAAAAAGGCCGCTAGGCGTGCTGGTATTCTGTTAGCAGAATATTAAAATACAGAGCGGAGCACTGCTTTGTCGGGACAAATTTTTAGTTTGGGGAAGTAGGCAACTATAAGCCCCATTTTTTTGGTGGTAGGCCAACGTGCTGCTGCTTTGCCAGCGATAACTTTTTCTTCTTTTCCATTCTTATTAGCACTGCTTCTTATGAAATGTACAGCCCTATCTTTAATGCTTCTCCTAGGAGTTCTCGTTTCTAGCTTTGCGCCAACAGAAAATGCCCCTGCGGTTAAGTTGGCCTTGCTCAAGTACAATGGTGGAGGCGATTGGTACTCTAATCCAACGGCGCTGCCCAATTTGGCTAAGTTTTGCAACAAAGAACTGCATACCAATATTGATCCCAATTACGAAACCATTGAAGTAGGGAGCGCCGAGATTTTTAACCACGCTTATGTCCACATGACAGGCCACGGCAATGTAGTTTTTTCGGCTGCGGAGGCAGAGAATTTGCGCTTGTATTTATTGTCGGGCGGCTTTTTGCACATTGACGATAATTACGGCATGGATCCTTTTGTGCGCGTTGCGATGAAGCAAGTTTTTCCCGATGTCGAATGGGTAGAATTGCCTTTCACCCACGAGATTTATCACAAAGAATACGATTTCAAGACAGGGATTCCAAAGATTCATAAGCACGATGGCAAGCCCGCACAAGGGTTTGGGCTGCTCTGGGAAGGCCGCGTCGTCTGCTACTACAGCTATGAAACGGATTTGGGCGATGGCTGGGAAGACCAAGAGGTACACAACGATACCGAAGAGATGCGGACGCAAGCGTTGCGCATGGGTGCCAATATTGTTCAATATGCGTTTGAACATTAAGCAACAGCTTATTCTGTGGAATTTGGTGAGTGGTCTGTGTTTGCTAGGAAATACCTTCCTTTACGGACAGCGTGCCACCTACCGAGAAATTATCAAGATCTTTGAAGGCAGTTTAGACTCGACAGAGCAACTACGAACCTGTTTACCACAATAGTGTATTGCTCAAGTTTTTAGAAGAGGAGCGTTTACAGACCTTAATAGAAGACGTAGGGACAATAGATTCTTTAGGCTTATCCTAGTTATTTGGAGCAAGTAGAGCTAATAGAAAAAATTACTTTAGAAGAAGCTTCTTTTCTTTACGAACGACATAAAAAGCAGTTGTTGCAACTGGACTACCAACCGTTGCCTATTCAAATAACGAAAAAAAAAGTGTACAATTCTATCTACTTTTTGTCCACGCCCTTAATTTCTACAGACAGAAAAACAGCTATATTTTTGGCCGATTATCAATGTGGCGTACTCTGTGGTTCGACGATTTACTATGTGTATCAAAAAGACGCACAGGGATGGCAAGAATCTAAGAAAGCCGTATTATCTATTTACTAAATTGTCTTAGTCACAAAAATATTTTACACAAAAAAAGACCTGCTCCATCGGAGCAGGTCTTCGTAGTTTATAGGGGGATGGCAACTGCTTAACCGTTGCTATCAATATCCGTAATAATAATCTCTACACGCTGGTTGCGGCGACGGCCTGCGGGCGTTTCGTTGTCACTAATAGGTTGGCGTTTGCCATATCCTTTGAAACCCATGCGGGTGCCATCAATGCCGCGTTGGCGTAAATATCCAACAACATTTTTGGCGCGCTGTGTCGATAGGCGGTCGCAATATTCCTCAGGCGGCAGGCCATTGGTATGACCACCGACTTCTAGGGAAACGCTGGGGTTGTCCTTCAAAAACTCATAGAGGTCGATTAGGACGCGCTCCGCATTTCTAGTAATCGAGGCAGAATCAGCTTGGAAGTACAGGTTCTCTAAGCGAAATTTGTCCCCTACTTTCATCTTTTTAGCATCTATGGTTGTAAGATCAAAGTTGCCTTTGTCTTTGGAGACAATATCTTTTGCTGAGGTATTGGGCGCTACTTTAGGTTTTGTAGTAGGATCTGTTTTGGGTGTAAAAGGATCGGGATTTTTAATAGGATCTTTTGGATCTACTTTATTAGGATCAGTGATGGCTAACGGCTCATCAGTTGGAATTTCGCAAGAAAAAATCTCTGAAGCATTATCAATCAGCACATTTCCATTATATGGCGCTAAGGTAGGGGTCATATAATAGGCCTCGATAATGAAGTAGGTATAATCTGCATTTTTTGCGGTAAACTCAAAGTTGTACAACCGCCAATCGTAGTGGTTGATAGCTTCGGGCACTTCGCCGAGCAATTCTGCGCGGTCACAAGCGCTGTTGCCGCCCCAAATTCTTAGCACCATGCCTTCTTTGAAGTTGGTGGGGCGCGTTTGGTTCTTGCGTGTCGGACTCAGGTAAATCGGTGATTTACAAGCCTGAATAGAAAATTTGTAGCAGGTGCCTTTGGCGATGGGGTCGGTTAGACGCTGTGCTACTCCTTCCCATGTATTGTTATCGCGGCCCACTAGCCCCACATAGGTGCGGCCGTTCTTGGCAGGGCGCGTCACATTAAAACCACCATAAGGCTGAATATCTGGAGGCGATTCTTGTGGTGCCCCACAATCCATCCAAGCGCGCGGCATACGTCCAGGGCCAGGTAGATCCTCAAAGGAAGGATTCTCCAAATAGATGACTTGCGTCTCTTGCGCCATCAAAAAAGAGCTAGAAAAAAATGCTAGCAGGGTACAGAAAAAGAAAACATATCGATACATAAATCAAGGTAAAGTTAGCGTGTAGGAATAAGTTAGAGTAAGCCATTCACCTGTTTGCAAAAGTAACACTCACAAGCAAATAACCCCTATGCAGCAGTAAAAGGCTTAAAATTATGCCAAAGTAAACAACTTTGAGAAACTGTTTGGAGAATAAACACCAAGCAACAATCAAGGTTGTTAAGCTACCGCTATATTCTTGTCATACAGAAATGACGACAACCGTATAAAAAACGTTTAGAGTGCAATAATAAGAAATGCAACGCTATCCATAGAATTCTTAACACTAATTAAAGGTAGAATTGACTCGGAAGAGGAAAACAGGTCTTAAAAGCAGCCCTGTATTTTTGTGCACGACAAAAATTGCTTCCTCATAGCGTCCTTCTTATCAAAAAACTTTACTAAACTTGCTTTGTTCTTTTAGCTATCTTCTTCACGTGCTTAAACCGTAGTTATATTAGTATGCAGGTATTCAAATTTGGAGGGGCATCCATCAAAAACGCCGCTGCCATCAAAAATGTTGTCGCGATTATTCAACAACACCAACAGACGCGCTTGGTGGTAGTTATTTCTGCCGCAGGCAAAACTACTAATGCTATGGAAGGCATTTTGCAAGCCTATTGGGAGCGGCAATCGGAGTTGGTGCAAGAACGCCTACAAGTGGTGCGCGCGCAACATGAACAACTCGTCCAAGACTTATTTGAGGAGCCGCCCGCTGATTTACAAGATGAGCTCAACGACATTTTTGTAGATTTGGAGTGGATTTTAGAAGAAGCGCCGCAGGATACTTACGATTATCTGTACGATCAAATTGTGGGGACAGGCGAATTGTTATCTACCAATATTGTCGCCGCTTATTTGCAAGCGCAAGGTATTGCAGCGACTTGGCTGGATGTGCGGGATTGTTTGTTAACAGACAATACTTATCGCGAAGCAGACGTGCAGTGGGAAGCCACCGAACAAGCGATTCAGGAACGGGTACTGCCTTTGTTAGAGGAGGGCTTGGTTGTAACACAAGGATTTTTGGGGGGAACAACGGAGAACTTTACGACAACTTTGGGGCGCGAAGGCTCCGATTATACGGCCGCTATTTTTTCTTACTGCTTGAATGCCGAATCCATGTCGATCTGGAAAGATGTACCAGGGGTACTAACGGCTGATCCTCGGTTGTTTGAGGCACCCACTTTATTAAAAAACTTATCCTACAAAGAGGCCATTGAGATGACCTATTATGGCGCACAGGTTATTCACCCCAAGACCATCCGCCCTTTACAGAATAAAAGTATTCCTTTGCACGTTAAGTCTTTTGTAGACCCAACAGGAACGGGAACGACAATTGCCACCAATGATGCGCAGGCATATCCGCCCATGTTGGTTGTCAAGCAGCAGCAAGTCTTGTTGAGAATGGCTTCTAAAGATTTTTACTTTGTAGACGAAGCTAAATTTGCGCGCTTATTTGATGCGCTGTCGAGGCACCGTATCAAGGTAAATATGACTCAAAATACAGCCTTGGCTTTTTCTGTCTGTGTGAACAATGACCCTGTGCGCTTGGTCGCTTTGCTCCAAGAATTGGACGCGCAATACCGCATTACCAAAGTAGAGGGGCTCAAATTAGTCACCATTCGACACACTACGGAGGACTTGCTAGAGCGCATGACAGAGGGACGTACCCTACTGTTAGAAGAGCGCATCGGCAACACTTGCCAATTATTATTAAAAGAACAAGAAGTGTT
Source organism: uncultured Saprospiraceae bacterium (assembly GCA_963837355.1). Lineage (GTDB taxonomy): Bacteria > Bacteroidota > Bacteroidia > Chitinophagales > Saprospiraceae > Aureispira. The sequence goes on from CAWIMY010000007.1 coordinate 1,954,196, forward strand.
GTAGCAAAAACGGAACTGTTTTTGACTATTTAAGCTTATTCACTACAACTATTCATTTTAGTACGCTGCGGCTAAGTAGCACTATAACCTATCCAACAATGATAAAACAACTCTGCTTTACGTTTGCACTTCTTTTATTAGCAACTACACAAAATTTATTCGCTCAAGGGGACAAGACATTGGTCAAAACAATGGACCCCAAAGGAACGTCTATGATTGCCTTTGACTTCAGAAATTTGGGCGTGGAAGCAGCGCCGTGGGATGAAGGCTTTATTCGCGTGGAGCTAGAAATTACAGCGAATTTTCCAGAAGCAGTCTTGGCACAACTGATCAAAGCAGGGCGTTATACCTTGACCCCTAGTATTGATGGGGAAGTGTTCAAAGTGCAGGCCAATAACTTAGACAAAACGGTTACCATTGGAGGAAAAGACTTGGATGATCAGGTGCGTATTTTTATCAAAACACCTGGCTATTACGCGGTGTCGGACGATGGAATGTTGCAAAAGAACTTTACAGGTAAGCAAGTAGAAATGTTTGTAGAGCGTTCTGCTAACAAGGAAGAAGCGGCGACTATTATTCAGAAATTGCGTCAAATTAAGGACGAAGTATACATCCAGTACAAATTTGTCTATAAAGACGGCGATGCCAAAGATGCCGCTAAACCTGCTGCCCGCAGTAGCAAAAAAGAGTCGCGTACTGCCGCTGGAATGAACGACACCCGTTCTAAATTAGAAGATCGCTCTATTCCCAAAGATGCTAGCTTAAAAGAAGTACAGGCGCGTTATGGCGACATTATTATTGATGGCGCGGCTTTGGACATGGATTAACTTTTAGCCATAGCCCTATTAAATTGAAAATAGCTTATTCTACACGAAGTAGAATAAGCTATTGTTTGTTACCGTGTACTGGATCAATAGAACAAATTATAAGTGTTGTAATAAAGGGGCTGCCGTTTAGCTGTTAACGGAAATTTGAGCTGTACGGTTTCCCTTATTGAATTACATACCCCATCACTCCTTCATATCTATACACGCTGTTTCCTGTTCCTAATTCATTAAAATTAGTTGTGTAAAAATAAGCACCATTGCCTAAATTAAGATACCTATAGAAGGGCGCTCTTCCCGCAGCGTTGTTAGAATAGACATATCCTGTAATCCCTTCATAAGCATACCCTTGCGCTCCATTACCCAATTCATTGAAATTGGTTGTGTAAAAATGGCCAGTGCTAGGTCTATGGTATCGGTATAAGGGCTGTAGGCCCCCTCCAGAACTATTAGGACGTAAAAATGCGGCCACTCCCTCATAGGTGAATCCTTGCCCTCCAGTACCCAATTCATTAAAATTAGTAGTATAAAAATGTCTTCCGAGAGACGGATGGTAATAGCGATAGAATGGGAGCGCGTTGTACATGGCCGCAACGCCTTGTATATCTTTATTGCTCAACACATCTCGGTTGACACTATAGGTACTGCCGTTTTTCAAGGTAATCGTAGGTTGCCCATTACTAGAAAAGGCAAAAGGACCGTACATCATGATGCTACCAAGGTCAAAAGACGAATATTCAGCCCCATCTTGGTTTTGCTGCTGATACGTTTGAAAGTTGAATGCTCTTCCGCTCTGGATGTTTTGAAATAGAATGTTGACGTATTGGTCTCTGTCTGCTCTACTCTGTTCATGCCATAATCCTACCGCATGTCCAATTTCATGAATAACAGTACCTGTGTTGCAACCATCTGCTAGTGTAATGGCTTGCGCGCCACCTACTTTACCAACAAAAGAGGAACAACCCGCCCCTTTTACAAATCGAACATAATCCGCCTGTGTCGTTCTTCTTACAAATCGGATGGGAGTATATTGTTCCCAGTGGTTAATGGCTTGGGTAACTCTTGCTTGGTTGGGCAATCCTGGATCAATATCATAGATAACCACACCGTCTGGCCATCTGCCAGAAGTTCTTCCTGTGGCTTTAGATTGATCGTGGTTGAGCGGAATTAAAATGTCACCTTCTAAGACATAATGACCGTTAATTTGCTCCACTTGTAAGACGTTGCCGTCGTAATTTATAGTGGCTACTTTTCCTAGTGTATTCGGAAAGGCGATTTCTGCGTGTGTAGAACAGTCGTGCTGTTCGGCGATTGGAGCCACCTCTAATTCCTCTCGGCTACAGCTGGTAAGAGCAAGTAGACCAATTAAAAAGGCACAGGATTTTAAAATAATAGAATTTGAATTTTTCATAAAATTTGGGAGGTGTAAATGATGAATAATTATTTTAAATGGGTAATCGGAGTTAAAATAGCACCGCTCAAACTGGTGGATTGCTAAACGCTAGGCAATGAGAAATCTAAAGAGCTGCTTATAACAAGCCAGTATAAGTAGACCACAAGGCCGCTCCACCACCTGTATAGAGTACTAGGTTACCATCGTCTTGCATGATTAGGTAATTGTTGCTTCCACTGCCAAAGGTGGTGGTATGCCAAGTAGGGGCGTTCTGAGCATTGTATAGAACTAGATTGCCATCGCCTTGAAGAACTAATCGATTAGAGGTGGTGCCAGCAGTAATGCTAGACCATGTTGCAACGCCATTTGCATAAACAACTAGGTTGCCATCGCCTTGCAAGTACAGGTAATACACACCATTTTTAGAATTTAGAAAATTCCCCGCAGTCAAGGTCTGCCCAGCTCTTAGAACATCGTTAAAATACATTCGTCGAACGCCTTCTTTGTCTTGTGGACTCAAGGCATTTCGGTTGACATTAAACGTATTGCCATTTTTTAACGTGATGGTGGGCTGCCCGTTTTTAGAAAAGAAAAAAGAGCCATACATCATAATACTACCAATATCAAAGCCTGAATATTCGTTGCCGTCAAAACCTTGCTGTTGATAGGTCTGGAAGTTAAATTCTCTTCCGCTTTGGATGTTCTGAAAGAGGATGTCAACGTATTGATCTCTATTTTTAGCACTTTGCTCGTGCCACAAGCCTACCGCATGTCCAATTTCATGAATGGTAGAGCCTGTTGTACAGCCGTCTGCTAGCGTGATGTTTTGCGCACCACCTATTTTGCCAACAAACGAGGAGCAACCCGCGCCTTTTACAAAACGCACGTAGTCCGCTTGATTGGTTCTCCTTACAAATCGGATGGAGGTGTTTTGCTCCCAGTGGCTAATGGCATTAAAGACCCTAGATTGGTTGGGTAATGCAGGATCAATGTCATATACCACTACACCATTTGGCCATCTGCTAGTTGTTCTTCCAGTAGCTTTTGATTGGTCGTGACTTGCGGGAATTAAAATGTCCCCCTCTAAGACATAACAATCGTTTACTCTTTCAACTTGTAAGACTTTACCGTCATAGTTGATGGTGGATACTTTTCCCTGCGTATTGGGAAAAGCAATTTCGGCATGTGCAGAACAGTCGTGTGGCTCTGCAACAGGAGCAATAGCCAGTTCTTCGCGGTTACAGCCTATAAGCGCTGATAGGAAGAATAAAAAGGCGCAAAGTTTTGAAATAAGGTAATTTGGATTTTTCATAATTTGTTGGTTGTAGTAATTAAATTTATATAAGTTGGATATTCTTAACATGGTTATAGAGATTTATAGCCTTGGCTTTAGTAAGGTAATGCCTTACGCTGTTGTCTCGCATAAGGCAGCTGTTAATAGGTAGAGCTTCAGCTATTTTTATTATACTCAATATAAACTTTTTTGGTTTAAAAAGGCTTTTTAAGATAATTTACTTTTGATGCTATGTGTAGGGATTTTAAAAAGAACATGTTTTTGTCTTTTCGATGCTCTCCGAGATGCTAATTAATCGTTTTGACGCTTCTGCTTCTGTAGGTCTAGCACTTATAAGAAGTAAAAGGAGCTTGAAAAATAAAATGCCCATTATGAAGCATTTGGCAACAAACTTGCAGCATTTTATAATTTTTAGTAGCTTTAGAGGGTCGCACCGCCCAAACTACTGGCGTATAAAAATTATTTGACCAACAAAATACAACAACTATGAGACAGCTTATTTTTCTATGTGCCTTCTTGGCAATGGGAACCGCTTTGTGGGCACAAGAGTCCGACAAAACCCTAGTAAAAACGCTTAATCCAGATCAAGCCCCCAATGTACACATCAACATTCGCAACCAAGGCATGGAGTCTACGCCCTGGGACGAAGGTACCATTCGTGTACAGTTGGAGATCGAAGCCAACGTTCCCGAAGCCATTTTAGCGCAGTTGGTCAAAGCAGGCCGCTACTCGTTGGATGGAGGCAAAGACGGTGAAATTTACATCGTATCTGCTCCCAATTTGGGTAAAACTATTACTATTGGTGGCAAGGATTTAGAAGAGAAAATAACCATCAAAGTACAGACCCCTGGTTATTTTGCTTTGAATGACCAAGGTATGTTGTCGAAAGAAATCAACGAAGAAGTGATCGCCGCGCGTTCTAACGACGCTGCCGAAGCCGCTGCTATGTTGAAAAAAATGAAATCTATTCAAGAAGATATGGATTTTGAAGTAAGCATCAAGTCTACTTCTAAATACGACAAAGCAATCGACTTGTCTACCTTTAAAATTATGGTAGATGGGGAAGAAATGGCCGTTGACCAATTGAAATTTTAGACCTAATAAGGAATAAAAATATCACTTAAGAGCCGTTTTTAGTTATCGACTAAAAACGGCTTTTTTTTTGTCCAAATAAGAAAAAGTGCCCCTTAACCCGTATCTTTGAGCTTTTGAAAAGAATTGTGAGCCCTGAAGTAGGAAAAGATATAGATGCGGTTAAAGAGTTTAGACATAAAGGGATTTAAAAGTTTCGCCGACCGAACGGTGATTAATTTTGGAGAAGATGTCATTGGAGTCGTAGGCTCGAATGGCTGTGGAAAATCCAATATTGTAGATGCCATCCGTTGGGTGCTCGGCGAGCAAAAAACGAAGCAGTTGCGTTCCGAAAGCATGACCAGTGTTATCTTTAATGGAACCAACGGCCGCAAAGCATCGGGCTTGGCCGAAGTGTCTCTAAGTTTTATCAATGATCGCGGGGTATTGCCTTTAGAATACCAAGAGGTGACGATCAAGCGAATGTTGTACAAAGATGGGTCGAGTAACTACGAACTCAATGGCGTAAGATGCCGCCTCAAAGACATTTCTAATTTGCTGGCTGATACAGGGATGGGGTCGGATTCTTATGCGATTATTGCCTTGGGAATGGTAGACGATTTGTTGCAAGACAAAGACAATTCGCGTCTAAAGCTATTTGAACAAGCAGCTGGTATTTCTAAATACAAAGGCCGCAAAAAAGAAACCTTTAGCAAGCTACGTGCTACAGAAGCCGACTTGTCGCGGGTAGAAGATTTGTTATTTGAAATAGATAAGAACCTCAAAAGCTTAGAGCGCCAAGCCAATCGCGCCAAAAAATACCTCACCCTCAAAGAGGAATATAAACGCTTGAGCTTAGAATTGAGCTATTTTAGGATTGCTAATTATAAACAAAGCTACAAAGCCTTAGAAGAGCAAATCAAGAAGGAGCGGGCTAGCAAAGCGGAATTGGATCAAGCTATTGACCAGTTAGAAAAACGCGTTACGCGCGATCAAGCTAGCAGCTTAGAAAAAGAGCAAGCCCTACAGGCGCAACAAAAGGAGTTGAGCCGCTTGATTGGCCGCATCAAAGGCAAAGAAAACGATCAAAAAATTCTAGCGCAGAAGATTCAGTTTTTGAGTCAGAACAAAGAAAAACTAGATGAGCGTTTGGTAGAAAACAAACGCCGATTTGTCGCTATTGAAGAACAAATTGATTTACAAAGTGAAAAGCTAGATACCCAGCATGCCTTAGGCGGCACGCTCAACAACGAACTACAAGAAGCCAAACTCCAATTAGAAAAAATCCGAGAACAGCACCGTTCGGTCAAGCAAGCACTTGAAGAATATGTAGAAGAGCAGCAGCAATTTAGCAAAGCCTCTTTTGAGCAAGAAAAACAATTGGCCATTCTGCAAAATCAAGAAGCCGCTGCTTATAAATCGGCAGAGCGCCTACAGCAAACGTTGCAGCAACGCAAACAAGAAATGCAACAGATTTTGAGCCAAGCCCAGCAATTGGCAACCTTGCAACAAGCCCAAGAGGAGACCGTAGAACAGCTAAAAACCGACGAAACAGAGCGACAAGAGCAACTCGCTGAGGTCGAAGAAAACTTAGAAACGGCCAAAGAAGAACTCGCACAACAAAGCCGTAGTTTAGATGCCAAACGCAATGAATACCAGTTGCTGCAAAGCCTAGTAGAAAACATGGAAGGCTTCTCGGCTTCTGTCAAGTTTTTGAGCAAGCAGCGGCAATGGGCAGAGAAAATTGTCTTGCTGTCGGATGTGTTTTACTGCGCCCCCGAGTACCGTGCAGCGGTCGAAAATTACTTGGAGCCCTACCTGAATTACTACGTGGTGTCGGATTTTGCAGAAGCGTTGCGCGCCATAGATTTATTGGACGAACAGCAAAAAGGTAAGGCCAATTTCTTTTTGCTTAGTCAATTAAATGCTCCTTCTACTACTAGTCTTCCAGCCGCGCTTCCCAACACCCAACCTGCCTTGGAGGTATTACAATACGAGCCGATTTATCAAGGGCTAGCACAACATTTATTGGGGCAAGTGTTTATTGGAGAAACTCCTATAGATATAGAAACGTTAAGCACTGCGCATGTTTATCTGACACAAGATGGCAAGTGGATACAGCGCCAAAACGCAGTGCGTGGCGGTTCTGTCGGCGCTTTTGAGGGCAAAAAAATTGGGCGGAAGAAAAACGTGGCCTTACTCAAAGAGCAGTTAGAAGCGTTGCAAAGCAGTACCCAAGCCATTCAAGAGCAGGTAAAAGCCCTCAAAATACAACAACAGCAATTGCGCCAAGCCAACCAGCAAAAACAATTGCGCCAAGCCGAACAGCAGTTGCAACAAACCATCCGTCAGGCCATTGGTCTACAAGGAAAAGTAGATAATTTTGAGCAATACCAAAGCGATAGCCAAGCGCAAATTGCCAATTATCAAACCCAAGCCCAGCGCCACAAAGAGCAACAAATCGAGGTGCAAAAAAAGGTAGATAAACTGCAAGAAGCCTTGTTGAAATTGCGCGATAATGTCTCGGAAAAAGACGAAGTCGCCCAAGAAATGGCAACGGCAATGTCCGAAGCCTCTTCTGAGTATAACAAAAAACACATCGAGCAGGTGCGGCATCAAAACGCCATGACCACCATCGAAAAAGAGCTGGATTTTGCTTATCGCCAACACAAGGAAATTAAAACGCAGCGCGAGCGCGACGAAGCCCTTCTCCATGAATCGGGCGATACCTTAGGGCAAGCCAAAGCCGACTTAGAAGCGATTATAACCGAATTGGAAACTTGGCGAGAAGAGCGAAAAACGCAACAGCTGACGGTAGCAGAAGCCGAAAAAACTTACTTTACTTGGAAAGGGGATAGCAGTGCGCGGGAAAAGGACTGGCGGGAGAAACAGCGTCGCCAAACGCAAGCCTTAGAGTTGTTGCATCAGTTGGAACAGAAATTCAACGAAGTAAAGCTCCAACTCACCGCAATTGCGGAGCGCTTGAATGTAGAATTTGAAGTCAATATCAACGACTTAATTAATGAGCAACCCAATCCTAAATACGATGAGGCCGTTTTGGCTTCGAATGTAGAGCAGTTGCGCAAGCAAATTCAGAATTATGGGGCGATTAATCTAATGGCCATCGAAGCTTATGAAGAAATTCAGGAGCGGCATCAACTAATTTTGGAGCAGCGCGATGATTTGGTGCAATCCAAAGACAATTTATTAGCGACGATTTCCGAAATTGAGGAGAAAGCAACGGAGCTCTTTATGACAGCGTTTAACAAAGCGCGGGGCTATTTTGTACAGGTTTTCCGCAGCTTGTTTGACGAGGATGATACCTGTGATTTGAAGTTGGTCAATCCTGAAACGCCTTTGGAATCGAAGATCGACATCATTGCGAAGCCGAAAGGTAAGCGACCATTGTCTATCAATCAATTATCGGGAGGAGAAAAGACACTAACGGCGACGGCCTTGTTGTTTTCACTGTATTTGCTCAAACCTGCGCCCTTTTGTATTTTTGACGAGGTGGATGCGCCTTTGGACGATGCTAACATTGCAAAGTTTAACAACATCATCAAAGATTTTTCTAAGAACTCGCAGTTTATCATTGTCACCCACAATAAGAAAACCATGCAGGCGGTCGATATTATGTACGGCGTAACAATGGTGAAGGGGATTTCTAGGGTGGTGCCCGTCGATTTTAGAGCCTTGGAAACGGTACAATAGGCTGCTGCTAGTTATCCAGTATCGAAACCAGCAGCAACCAGTACTGTTGAGGGCCTTATTTCAATTTGTTCGCAAAATTCTTTCTAAAACGCATGACTTTAGGGCCGATGACGGCGCTGCAATAGGGGTTCTCTCCGTGCAAGTTAAAGTAATCGGTGTGGTAATCTTCGGCAGGGTAGAAGGTAGAGGCAGGGGTGATTTCGGTTACAATTGGCCGCTTGTTGCGCTCCTGTGCGTGTTCTCTAGACTGCTCTGCGGTCGCTTTTTGTGCTTCATTATAATAATAAATAGCAGAGCGGTATTGCGTCCCAACGTCGTTGCCTTGACGGTTGAGCTGGGTAGGGTCATGGACATACCAAAAGGCCAATACCAAATCCTCATAGCTAATAACCTTGGGGTTAAAATAGACCAACAATACTTCGGCGTGCCCTGTTGTTCCTGTGCAAACTTCTTTATAAGTAGGGTTGTCTACGTGTCCACCCATATAGCCCGATTGCACCTTTTCTACGCCCTCTAGATCCTGAAACATCGCTTCGATACACCAAAAGCATCCCGCGCCAAAAACGGCTTTTTCTAAATTATCCATGATATAGTTACTTGTATTTTAGTTGATTAAAGCATCGAGAAGCACAAGGGAGTATTTTTTTGTTTTTGGAGACCAATACGGCATCTTGCCCTTTTTTTTCAACCCGTTGAAGGATACACTTCCATTTTGCTATTGCCTAAAGAAACGTTTTTTCCTTTATTTGGTTCATGGATTTCTCTTAGCTAGTGTACCCTTCAAAGATAGAAATTGGGCTGGAAAAGTAGGGGACTTCGGCGATTGTTTTTTGTTTGATAAACCGTTGACGCGCTAAAGCAACCACTTAGACAATCTATACAAGTTAATTTTTCGTTCTCTGCCTTAAAACTGTATCTTTGTGGAGTGGTGAGTACCGCTACGAAAAAGTAGTCATACGAAAAGACCACCGCGATTCCAACGACATTAATCATCAAAAAAAAGGAAATGAATATAGCAATTATCGGAACGGGCTATGTAGGTTTAGTAACAGGAACATGTTTTGCCGAAACGGGCAATAAAGTAGTCTGTGTAGACATTGACGCGGATAAAGTGGCGCGTATGCAAGCGGGTGAAGTTCCTATTTTTGAGCCTGGCCTTTCTGTAATTTTTGAGCGCAATACCAACGACGGACGATTGACGTTTACTACTAATTTAGAACAGGCCGTCGCGAGTGCAGAGATGATTTTCTTGGCCTTGCCAACCCCTCCTGGTGCGGATGGCTCTGCCGACTTATCGTATGTCTTGGGTGTCGCCGAGCAGTTGAGCCATATTTTGACTAAATATACGGTTATTGTAGACAAAAGTACCGTGCCAGTGGGAACTGCCGAGAAAGTAACGGCTATTCTAAGTAAGAACCTGAGCGATGACTTATTTGATGTCGTATCTAATCCTGAATTTTTGCGCGAAGGGGTTGCTGTAGAAGATTTTATGAAGCCCGACCGTGTGGTCATTGGAACGAGTTCGGAGCGTGCCCGCGAAGTCATGGAGCGCTTGTACCGTCCTTTTGTCCGCCAAGGCAATCCTATTTTCTTTATGGATGAGCGCTCGGCGGAAGTCACTAAATACGCCGCGAATTCTTACTTGGCAACGCGTATTTCCTTTATGAATGAAATTGCCAACTTGTGTGAGCTCGTTGGGGCAAACGTAGACGAAGTACGTCGTGGAATGGGCGCAGATGGCCGCATTGGCAAGCGCTTTTTATTTGCAGGCATTGGTTACGGAGGCAGTTGCTTCCCTAAAGATGTGAAGGCGCTCGCTAAAACCGCAGGTGACTATGACTATAATTTCCAAATTTTGAGCGCCGTTATGGATGTCAACAAACGACAGAAATTACGTTTGGTTGATAAAATGAATAACTACTACGACGGTAATTTATCGGGTAAAGTAGTGGCTATATGGGGCTTGGCATTCAAACCCAATACCGACGATATCCGCGAAGCACCCGCTTTGGAGGCCATCGACCAATTGTTGGCAGCAGGGGCTACCGTGCAAGCGTTTGACCCCGAAGCGATGGACAATGTCAAAGCTCTATACGGCGACAAAATTACCTTTGTCAATTCAAAATACGACGCGACAAAAGGCGCGAATTGCTTGGCCATTATGACCGAGTGGAATGAGTTTAGAACGCCCGATTTTGGCGAATTGAAACAACAACTCAGCGATGCCGTGATCTTTGATGGCCGTAACTTATACGACCTAGAAGTGGCCGAAGAAGCAGGCTTAGCCTACTTGAGCATTGGTCGTTCGGATGTCAATGTCCCCGTTAAGGAGCAGGCTTAGGCCGCTCCCTTTTTCTTTTTCTACTCTCTTCAACTTTTGGCACCATGCTGACACGCGTTACGTTAGAAAACTTCTTTTCCTTTGGAAAGGCGACTACGATTGAGCTCAATCCTGGGGTTAATCTCCTGATTGGGATCAATGCTAGTGGGAAGTCTAATTTTTTGAAGGCGTTGGAATTGTTGAAGGTCATTGTAGTAGATGGAGATTTAGAAGATTTGGTCTGGAAGCAGTGGGGAGGACTAGATAAAGTGTTGAATACTACAGGGGGGAATAAGGATTGGTTTAAGGTTTCTTATGAATTCAAAAGTAGTAAAGAATGGACAGTTCAATATGATGTGACTATAACCGCAGGACTTGAGAGTGGTGTTGGTACGAATATTAAGCAAGCTCTGGAGAAGATGTATGTTTCTCATCCCCTTACGACAAAAGGTAAGCCTTATGAAATGACACATGCTCTCAGTGAAGGAGGTTATATAAATGTTATAGGGAAGAATTTAAAAGGGGAAAGTTTAGAAAACCGCTTTCCTAGAAATCCTACGGAGCTTTTTGTTACTGGGCATAATTTGTTTTATACTGATTGGTCAGAACTAGATAATAGTATTAATGAATATATAAATTACGGCTCTAATTCTTTTAGTTATAATGACTTTGATCTATCAAAGAACGGAGTTGTACGTCAAGCTAGCTCATTTGGTTTTGATAAACACTTGCTTCCCGACGGTTCTAATATTAGTACGATTATTAATCACATCAAGAACAATCATTCTTTAAGGTTTGACGAACTTGAAAAACTGCTGAAAAAAGTTAATCCACAGTTTAAGGAGGTAACTTTTAACGTATTTGGAGATATGATTTATTTGGGTTTGCGGGAGCATAATTTAGCTAAAACGATTCCTGCAAAGCATATTTCGGACGGTACGTTATATTATTTACTTTTATTAGCAATTTGCTGTAATCCCGATAGGGGGAGTGCCATAGCATTTGACGAACCAGAAGCAGGCTTGCATCCCGACATGATTCATTCCATTGCCAACGCAATAAAAAACGCCGCCGCAGACGGTACTCAACTCTTCATAGCGACCCATTCCCCCTTACTACTCAATGATTTTGACCTAGAAGATGTTATCATTTTTGAAAAAGACGAACATAACCAAACCTGCGTGAAATCAGGAGAGGATTTTGACAAGGCCAACCCTGATCATTTGGTAGGGCAATTGTGGTTAAATGGGGAGATAGGAGGGAAGCGGTGGTAACAGTAGCGATTTTTATGGAGGGGGGAGAGCTGCCCCATGCGAATCAGCAAGCGATGACGTTCAATAACACGGCTCGTTTGCGACAAAGTATGTATCAGTTATTAGCGCAAGAATTCGAGCCTACAGAATTTGATTTACAGATAAGAATAGGTGGTGGAGAGAAGAATGCTAAGGAATTATTTTTAAAGGCCTTAACAAAAGACGAAGAAAGTATACTACTGATTGACGTTTATGCCGATAAGACTAAAGCGGACAAATTGGAGCGTTTAGCAATTGAAGAACATCAAGCACAGGTATTCTTTATGGAACGCGAAATGGAAGCTTGGATTTTGTCGCAGTGTAGCTGTATCGAAGCTTGTGCAAACATAGAAGGGTGGACAAGAGAAAAGCCCGAACAAGCCATACAACAGGACAGTGGTCTAGCAGGCAAGAGCATTCCTGCAATTCCTCAACCGACTAGAGTATTAAGAACAATATTAGGACGTTATTACAGTACCATTAACAAGAAAAAGAAAAAAGGAAAGCAGAAATACGGCAAGCTAAAACATGCGCCAACCATGCTAGAATACCTCAACCTAACCCAATTACAACAAGACTTCACCGACGTAGACCGCTTAGTGGCCTACTTGAAAAACAACTAAGGAGTTGCCCACGCAACTTTCATAACCAAGGGAGAAACCCCGACCAATCGGGATCAAAAACAAGACATGAAACGAGTATTAATAACAGGAGCAGCTGGATTTTTAGGATCGCATTTGTGCGAGCGCTTTATTGCCGAGGGCTACTATGTCATTGGCATGGATAACTTGATTACGGGCGATATGAACAACATTGCGCATTTGTATAAATTGGAGCAATTTGAGTTTTATCACCACGATGTGAGCAACTATGTGCATGTACCAGGCGAGTTGGACTATATTTTGCACTTTGCCTCTCCTGCCAGCCCGATTGATTACTTGCGCATTCCTATTCAGACCTTAAAAGTAGGCTCCTTGGGGACGCACAATTTGTTAGGGTTAGCGAAAGCGAAAAATGCCCGTATTTTGGTGGCATCGACCTCGGAAGTATACGGTGATCCGTTGGTGCATCCACAAACGGAGGATTACTGGGGAAATGTAAATCCAATTGGACCGCGTGGGGTGTATGATGAAGCCAAGCGCTTTCAGGAAGCCATTACCATGGCTTACCACACGTACCACGGCTTAGAAACACGTATTGTACGTATATTTAACACCTATGGGCCGCGTATGCGCGTGGATGATGGCCGTGTATTGCCTGCCTTTTTCTCGCAAGCGATTCAAGGCAAGGAATTAACGATTTTTGGCGATGGCTCACAAACGCGTTCGTTCTGTTATGTAGACGACTTGGTAGAAGGTATTTACCGCTTGTTATTAAGTGATTGTTCGATGCCTGTCAATGTGGGCAATCCTGATGAAGTGACGATTGGTGAATTTGCTGAGGAAGTCATTGAATTGGTGGGAAATGGAAGCCTTTCTTACCATCCCTTACCTGTCAACGATCCAAAGCGCCGCCGCCCTGATATTAGCAAGGCCAAGGAAGTCTTGGATTGGGAACCAAAAGTCTCTCGGGCAGAGGGCATCCGCCGAACCTATGAGTATTTCAAAACGGTTGTTCCTGCGGCAGAAAAAAATACCGTTCCCAAAGGGAGTTAACTACCTATTAGAAGTATTATACGTCAACCATAAATAGACCATTACAAGAGAATAAATAATGATAAAAGGAAAAGTTTTAGTGACTGGTGGAGCTGGATTTATTGGCTCGCATGTCGTGCGCTTATTGGTGCAGCAATACCCTGATTTGAACGTTGTTAACTTAGATAAATTGACCTACGCAGGCAATTTGGAAAACCTTCAAGACGTGGAAGATGCGTCTAATTATCAATTTGTGAAGGGCGATATTGTTGACCAAGCTTTTATCGAACAATTGTTTGATGAGCACGACTTTGATGGCGTTATTCATTTAGCGGCAGAGTCACACGTAGATCGTTCTATTACCAATCCTTTAGAATTTGTAGAAACGAATATTATTGGAACGGTCAATTTGCTCAATGCTGCTCGTCGGGTTTGGAAGGGGCAGTACGAAGGCAAGCGTTTTTATCATGTGTCTACGGATGAAGTCTATGGCACCTTGGGCGAAACGGGACTCTTTACCGAAGAAACGGCCTATGATCCTCGGTCGCCTTACTCGGCTTCCAAAGCAAGTTCGGATCACTTGGTGCGTGCTTATTACCACACCTATGATTTGCCCGTTGTCATTTCTAATTGCTCCAACAACTACGGCGCGAATCAATTTCCAGAAAAGTTGATCCCCTTGTGCATCCACAACATAAAGGAAGGCAAGGATTTGCCTATTTATGGAGATGGTAAGTACACCCGCGATTGGTTGTGGGTAAATGACCATGCACGTGCTATTGAAGTGATTTATCGAGAAGGGGGTATTGGCGAAACGTATAATATTGGTGGACACAATGAATGGAAGAACATCGACTTGGTAGAATTGCTTTGTGACCTCATGGATGAGGAATTAGGGCAGCCGTTGGGGCAATCCAAGCAATTGATTACCTTTGTCAAAGATCGACAAGGGCACGACCGTCGTTATGCGATTGATGCGCAGAAAATTGCGGATGAATTGGATTGGAAACCCTCCGTAGATTTTAAGGAGGGCTTGCGCCATACCGTTCGCTGGTATTTGCAGAACGAAACGTGGTTAACTAATGTAACTTCTGGCACTTATCAAAGTTATTATAAAAAGCAATACGAAACGACATAAATACTCCTTACTTCCCCTAGCGATGTCGCTTTTAAACTAATAAGATCATGAAAATAGGTTTTTTATCTACATTGTGGTTGGCTTTATTGAGCCTTTTGTTGGCCTTGCCTAGTAGGGCGCAAGAAGCCCCCAGTACTGCGCCAGCAGAGCCTGCCACTGTTCCCATTGCTCCTGTCCTTGATCCTGCGGTACAACAAGCTTTGGACAAACGGAATAATTCTACTCCAGTAGAGGAATCGCCCAAGAATGGGAATGCTAATTCAGAGGAAGAAGATAGTGAAAACGATAAAAAAGAAATAAAAAAGAAGCAAGAGGAAGAGGAGAAAATTAAGTTTGATTTGCGCCAATCGGCACTGCCTGAGGCAAAAATTTGGGGACAGAATTACTTCCGAGATCAAACAATTACCATATTTAGAGGCTCAAGAGACATCAAAGCTATTGATAGTTATCTATTGGGAATTGGGGATGAATTAGCAATTACAGTTTGGGGGGCAGCGGCTTATAGTGCTAATGTATCCATCAATGAAGAAGGGTTTATTGATTTGACAAATCCAGGTCGCGGGATTGATATTCCCCGCTTGTACATCAAAGAAATGCGGTTTGCAGAAGCCAAGCAAGCTATTATTGATCGTTTGCGTAGACACATGGATATTCAGCGTTCGCAAGTTTCTATTGAGTTGAATTATTCCCGTAGTCTGACAGTCAACATTACAGGAGAGGTCTTTAACCCTGGCTCTTATACCATTCCAGCGGTCAATACCGCCTTTAATGCCTTGGTGGCTTCGGGGGGGCCTTCTCAAATAGGAAGTGTGCGCTTGATCAAAGTGGTGTCGCCCAATCGAGAAACCCGTAACTTAGATGTGTATGAATTTATTAACAATCCCAATGTAGCCAATGAGTTTTTTCTGATCAACAACGATTATTTATTTGTCCCCTTGGCCGAACGAGTGGTGGAAATAACAGGAGCTATTGAACGGCCTTATTTCTACGAGTTGATTGATGGCGAAAATTTAATTGATTTGATTGCTTATGCTGGTGGTTTGCGCGCGGATGCCTACCGCCGAAACATCCAAATCATTCGTTATGAGAATGATGAAGAAAAACTAATTGATGTCAATTTAACGGCGGTATTGGATCGCTCAGCCAATTTTAAACTGCAAGATGGGGATCGCATCAACATCAATCCTATCAAGCAGGCTTTTGCCAATTATATTACGGTATCAGGAGCTGTCAAGTTGCCTGGAACATATGAGTTGGAGCCCAATACAAGAGTTAGCGATGTGCTCTCCAAGTCAGGTATTGTGTTGTCCGCAGTCATGAAGCGGATTTACATTAAGCGCTTGCGCAAAGATTTATCCTTGGAGTATATTCCCATAAATATTGACCAAATACTAGACAACACGGACTCTCCTGACAATATTGTATTGATGCCATTTGATGAAATCGAAGTAAAATACAAGTCGGATTTTATTGATAAATATGATGTGAGGATATATGGATCGGTACGAAAAACAGGTGCGTTTGAATTTAGTGATAATTTGACGTTAGCAGACGTATTGTATATGGCGAATGGTATCAAGCGAGAGGCTTCTAATAGCTATATTGAAATTTCTCGTCTAGTCTTAGATGCCGACAGCAACAGCACAAGAATTACGTTTAAACGCCTACCTATTGCTAGTATCGCTGACAGTTTAGACGTAGTGGGAGCTGATAAATTTGTCTTACGCCCTTACGATCAAATCTTTGTCCGCCGCTCTAAAGAATTTGTCGCCCCTCAAAATATCAAAATTAGAGGAGAAATTATTTGGCCAGGTATTTATACGATGGCTGATGACAAAGAACGGGTGATGGATTTAATTGACCGCGCAGGAGGCTGGACTGAAATTGCTTTTCTGAAAGGGGCTAAACTTATGCGTCAAGGCGAGGGTTTAGTGTTGTTAGATTTAGAAATACTAAAAAAGGAAGGCCGCAATTCTCGGTACAATTATGTTTTACGGGGAGGCGACGAAATTATTATCCCCAAACTCAAAGATTTAGTTTCTATCGCAGGTTATGTTAACCACCCTGCCATTAAAGAAAAATTAGAAATTAACAACCGACGATTGGATTTAGATTTGGAGCGCTTAACAACGGAATTTGCTAAAAAAGAACTGTTGTTTGAACAATTCAAAGAACAAATAGAGAACCCTCTAAAAGTCAACATTCCTTTCCACAAGTCCAAACGAGCTAATTTTTACATCAAAGAATACGGGGCAGGCATTGACCGAAAACTAGGGGGGCGCCAGCGTCTGGTCTATGTACGCTATGCCAATGGAATGGTCAAAAAAACGCGGCACTTTCTATTTTTCAAGGTTTTTCCAAAAGTAGAGAAAGGGGCAATGGTATATGTGGGAGCCAAAGAGAAGAAAACAAAGCAACCTAATAGAAATCCTGTTGATTGGTATAAAGTAGTCACGGACACGATGGCATTAGCGGTCTCTGGGTTATCTCTTTATGTATTAGTACAAGCGGTGACCCGCAACCAAAATCCTTAACAATGGCAAACGAGACAGAGCAGCAGCAATCCGTAGCGGTAGAAACGTCGTTTGACATGACCGTCATTTTAGGAATTGTAAAAGAGTACACCATAGAACTCTTAAAATTCTCCTGGCTAATTGCCATTTGTGCGTTTTTATTGGGAACATATATGCGCAACCGAAAAATGGAATCTCCAACGACTTATACGGCTCCTTTTTCGTTTACGATGAATAAAGTATCGACGGAAAAACAGCAAAATATTGCCAGCTTGTTTGGCAGTGCTGGTAGTGCCACGGGTTCTACGATTACGTTTAAGCGTTTAAAAGAATTGGTAGTCACTCGACAAATAATGTTGCGGGTGCTTTTTGATACCATTTCGCTCAAACACCAAGAACCCGTCGTAGAGGATTTACTCATCAATCATTACTTAAACTTATTTTACTACCAAGAACCTCTCGAAGGGGAGACTGCAAAAAAACGGTTCTACTTTGAATCAGATTCTATTGATCCCTATGACCGACAAGCCAACTATTTACTCAAATATGTACATGGTCTCCTTGTCCGCAACCATTTGATATTAGAGCCTACTCCAGGCGGCTTGATGCACATGAAAGCCATCTCTACCTCCGAAGATTTTTCTTATGAACTGGTGCATGCGATGTATCGGGCTTTGGAGCGATTTTATAGTAACGAGACGATGGAACGCAAAGGCCGTTTTTTAGAAATGGCAGAAGAGCGTGTCAATCAACTGAGGCGACAATTGAATGGAGCAGAGGCGGGTTATATTACTTATGTCAATACACATTCGGCAGAATCGGCAGGGCGGAACAACACGCTCATAGAAACACAGTTTTTGTCCACAGACCTGAAGCGCGCTACTCAGTCTTATTTTAAAGCAGTAGAGTCGCGCGACGCTGCTCAAGTGGCTTATGCGGAGCAGTTGGAAACGCCTTCTATTATGGCAATTGATCCACCGTTATATCCCTTGCCAAAAGTAAAGCCTAGCCCATTCATACACATGGTGGCGGGTGCTTTTTTAGGGGCTTTCTTAGCCTTTTTATTAATTGTAGGACAGAAGTTTTTGCGGGATTATTTGCGCAATAGAAAAGCAGCGAAAGCTGCTGAAGACAACTTAGATGCTTAACAGGTGTTTTTTCCACTTTCGTAAATAATATCAATTATGTTTAACATAGATGCTTCTAAGATTTGGACTGATTTTGGGGCGATGGTGGTGGGCTATACTCCCAAGATCCTGTTGGCCTTTATCATTTTTTACTTTGGATTCAAATTGATTGACAAAGGAATGTTGCTGTTGGAAAAGGTAATGCGGCACAATAGTTTTGACGAAGATTTGCGGCCTTTCATAATTACTTTGTTAGGCTTGCTGCTCAAGTTAGTGGTGGCCATTAGTGCTGTCGATTTATTGGGCATCAAAACCACTTCTTTTGTGGCAATGTTGGCGGCGGCTAGTTTTGCCGTAGGTTTAGCCTTACAGGGGTCGTTGAGTAACTTTGCTAGTGGTATTTTAATTTTATTTTTTAAGCCCTTTCGTACAGGCGATATGATTAGTATTGGAGACAATATTGGTGTGGTTCAAGAGATTCAGATTTTTAACACTATTCTCAAAACTATACATCGCCGTCTGATTGTAATCCCCAATTCTATCTTAACCAGTGAAGTGGTAGAGAACATTACTGGTGCGGGAGTTATTCGGGTGGATTTATCATTTGGCATTAGCTATAATGATGATATTGATAAGGCAAGGGAGGTTGTTTGGGGAGTGATAAAAGGTTGTCCTTTTTTGGTCAATGAAGAAGGGCAGGAGCATCAAATTTTAGTGGAAAAGCTCAATAATAGTTCGGTGGATTTGGCCGTTTGGGTCTGGACGCAGGGCGTGGATTATTGGGATACGTTTTACTTTATGCAAGAGTATGTCAAAAAAGCCTTTGACAAGGAAAACATTACCATTCCTTATCCACAAATGGATGTACACATGAAACCTTCTTAATAGAAGCACTTCTATGGCTCAAAATTGGGCGGTAAATGCTTTATACCGTCTAACGCCCTCTAGATTTATACTTTATTTGCTAGCTTTGCAAGCTTATTAACAATTGCTAACTAACATCCATAGGCTCCACCATTATTTATGCAAGTATTTTTTGAACATTTAGCTAGTTATTTTTACCAACTTAGAGATTTAATTCACCCTCTTAGTTTTGTTATTGACCTCATCGTTTGTACCCTTTTATCACTAGGAGTAGCCTCCTTTTATGTTCGTTACGGCAATGCGGTATCGAATCGTGCGCGCTTTGCGGCGAATTTTGTGCCTTTGGCGTTGACTACGATGTCTATTATGGTGATTGTAAAACCCTCGGTGGCTCTCTCTTTGGGGTTGGTTGGGGCGTTGTCGATTGTGCGTTTTCGCGCCGCAATCAAAGATCCTGAAGAATTGACTTATCTGTTTTTAACGATTGCTATTGGATTGGCAACAGGAGCCGACCAGCCGTTGATTGCGATTATTGTGGTGTCCTTTATCTTGTTGTTTTTATACCTGAGTAAACGTATTGCCAACGACAGCGCCTTCAAAAAGGAAGATCGTTTTTATGTCAATGTAACAACAGACTTGTCTAGTATTCTACCCATCAACGAGGCGCTCAAAGCCTCGTTCAGGGAGGTCGAGTTAAAGCGCTTAGATACCTTGCCCAACAAAGGGTTAGATTTGAGTTTTATTTGTAAAATGGCCTCTATTGAACAAGTACAAGCTGCCAAAGATGCGGTAACGGCGCTGTCTGATCGAACGGAGGTGTCTATTATTGACCAACCTGATTTGATTATATAATGCGTTACGAGAGAAAATATCGCATTGAAGGAGTACACCTTAACGTTATTCTGCAAAGTCTCTTGCTGCATCCTGCAGGCTTATCTAAGCTCTATCCCGATCGTCAGATTAATAACATCTACTTTGACACACCGAGTTTGACCACCTACAAAGAAAATGTGATGGGCTTGGCGGTACGTGACAAATACCGCGTGCGTTGGTATGGTTGGGATCCCTTGGAAATACACAACCCTCAACTAGAAGTTAAACACCGCCGCAATAATGTAGGAACTAAAACGATACACCGACTTAATCCGTTTAGTTTTGACCAATTGCGCCCTCTAGTACGCGAAGTCAACGAAAAGAGCGGCACGTATGCGTTGCTGCAACCCGCCTTACAAAATTCTTATAAACGCGCTTATTTCAGTACGCGCGACGAAAAATTTCGAGTCACCTTAGATTGGGATTTGCGCTACGCTTCCATGCGAACGACGCGCCAGTTTAGAAAGTACCAGCAAGAGGATTATAATACCCATATTTTGGAAGTGAAGTACGAGCAGGAAATTGAGGAGGAAGCCGACCGCATTACGCAGTTTTTACCATTTAAGAGCACCAAAAACTCCAAGTACGTGACGGGAATCGAACTGTGTTGGTAGGCCACTGTTGTACACAACAGCCGCCTACCAAGCCATCAAAAGAAAAAATCACCCACCATTAACCCAATCCCCAACAACACCCCAATCACAGGAAACAGCCACTTTTTCTGCCGTTCTTGGTGCAAAAACGTTTGGTAAGCTGCACCATAATAAGGAGAAATAGCCAGTTGGACGATTTGCGGATCGTCAGGATTATAATAGATAGAAAACCATTCCCCACCCAGACACGTTTCATAATCTTCTAAAAGGTCATCAGGATCACTAGTAGGGCTAGTTCATAAGTATTCAAAATCTTGTTGGTAACGAATCCCATTGACGGAATAATCTAGCGGCACTATAAATTTCTTAGCAGGTACTAAGACCCCTTGGTGCGTGCGTGCAGAAAACAGATGTATTTGCCCTTCAAAAGTGTAAATAGGCTCTTTTTCGGGCAGCTGAACGGCCAATGCTGTCCAACGCTCCGCAAGGGTCAGTTGATCCGTGAAGCGTTGGTAATTACGATTGAAACGCCGTATCAGAAATACACTGAATAGCAAGAGCCACAAGCCCGCTAGCCAAACACCTACCAGCAGCGCCGAGGCGTATAGAAAAGGCAACAGCATCCAATAGAAGCCTGCAATTACGGTAAGGGGGCTGTCCCCACTTTTGAGTGCCCCTCTACTCAAAGCATAGAGCAGGAGTAAATAAGTGAAGGGAGCAACAGCACCCAATACCCAACCGTGGTGCTGACTGAGCACCACCATTGGAAAAAGCACAAAGAGGAGGAGGAAAACAATAAACGCGCGCAACATCCGTGAAGCATAATGGTATAAATGTAAACAAAAGAGATTATAAATCCACTAAGGTTGTCATCAACAAAGCACCCAATTCAGCTTGTAGCACCTCGCCATCATCTTCGCGATACCACTGCAATACCTCGGCATACTTTTCGTCCTGTGGGGCAGGCGATTCCTTCTGTGCCATGACCAATGCTTGAGCAGGCGCAGGACGCGGCCCCCAGACAAACAAATCTTCGCCTTGCGCATTGCGGGCGATAAGAATCGGAATGGCTTTTCCACCATTAGTTAGATAGCGATCAATTTCGCTATTAGAATCGCGCAGTTGTACCCGAACGTCAATTTTGGGGCTGATGGCTGCCATTTTTTCTAAGAAAGGAAGGATGTTTGCAGCATCTCCACACCACGGTTCTGTGATAATAATCCAATATTGGGGTTCTTCCACCTGTTTGAGCAAGTCACCCAGTTCCTTGCTGATGTGGGCGCGTTTCGTCCAACGATTCATTCTAGATTGATTGAGCTTCACATAATTGTGATAAGCAGTATCATCGTAAGGTGCTTGGGTATAGCGACCATCTAGTATTTTGGTAAACAACTGTCTATATTCTTCTAATGTCATTGTAGGAATTTTTTTTAGTCAAAAAGGAACCTTGATATAACAGCAAAAAAGGGAGCAGGGTTGCATGAAGGAGAGGCTTGTTCCATGAAAACCGATGCCTAGACGATGGGCAACTCTCTCTGTGAACCCTCCTTGGCGGAGGAAACCACTTTTGAGAAACAAAGATAGGGCAAATAATCGTATTCTTGAAAGTGTTGCAATATTAAACTCGTCTCTAAAAAATACCAATAAGGTCTAAGGATTAGCCAACCAAAAAAGCACTCTAGCCATCAAGGCTAGAGCGCTTTCTACTACTTAAAGCAAGGCCAAAAGAGCCTATTGAAATTTTTGCTGAATGCCTTTAGGAATGCCATCTTGGTGCAACAAAACACCGACAGTTTTGAGCTGAAAATAAGCTTGTGACATATACAAATAACCTTTTAAAGAGCTGTCGGTACCCCAAGAATTTTTGATCTTGTAATACTTCGTTCCTCGCGCATCGTACGCCAAGCCCACGATGTGCATCAAGTGGTCATCGGTTGTCGCTTTGCTTTCAAAAGTAGATTGGCGCAAGGCTTGCGTCACGCTAATTTCTTTGCCAGGAACAGACCAAAGGTCTGTGCGCTCTCCATCTTCAGGCAAAATGGCCAAGCCATCACTATGCTTAAAAGTAGGTTCGCTTACATCGCCATCCCAAGCAATCGTATAGCCATTTTCTAAGGCATAATCTACGATTTGCTCCAATTCAGCGAGGGGAATATTTTGGTAAGAACCATTCGAGTAATTATCGGGAATTTCTAAAATGAATCTTTTGTAAAATGGGTGATGGGTGTAAGAAGTCAAGCTAATGTACTCCGAGCTGTTGATACCCAAATACTGGGCAAATGCTTGTGGCGAATAGGAGTTGCCTTTGAACGTAAATTGTTCAGGGGTGGTACCCAAATAGACGTCTAAGACGGCTGCAACAGCCGAGCGCCACAAGGGACTCAATACACGGCGTTTATTCAAGCCATCTAGAAGACCTTTGACGGCAACCACCAATTCACCGTGGTCATGCTGTTGCATGCCGTTTGGCTTGCCCGAAAAAGCAGCTTCGGGGACAACACCGCCAATGGCTACGGCGCGAATGACATCGTGAGAGAGGGAGCCTTGGCTAAAGTTTGCTTTACCTTGGCGCAGCAAATAGTTTTGGGCTTTATCCAAATAAGTAGCACGGACGCTGTACATTTCCGATAAGTCTACGTCTATTTTCTTGGTGCGCAAGACTTCGGATTCTAAAAAGGAAGAAGTAGCAAAGCTCCAACAGGTACCAGTTTTTTGTTGATTTTTGATAGCACTACAAGCCACTTCATATTTGGGCTTCATGGTGTACTGTGCCCACAGGGGAGCGCTGGTAAAAAAGGCCAGCAAAAGGATAAAATATTTCATAGATAATGTGTCATTATGGAAGCGATTAAACAAAATACAGCCCTAAAATAAGACTTTTAAGTCAACTACGTACCTTTTGACCCCTCTTTCTATATTCCTATTTTTTCAGAATTTTTATATACTTATAGAAAAAATATATTGTTTAGGACTAGAAGACCAATAGTTTTTGTTCACCTCTATTGCTGTCAACCATTGTACCACAGCCATCCATCAAGCCATTCCGATGCCCTTTCGGAATGGCTTTTTATGGTGTATTGCTAGGCTTTTTTGACAGGCAATTGAAACAACTCGTTCTCAAAATAAGCGCTCAAGGCTTGCGCTTCTGTTCCAATATAGGCAATATAGTTATCAGGCCGCACTAGTAGAAGTAAGTTTGATGGGGAGCCAAAAATGGCTTTCGGAAAGGCATCAAAAGGAACAAAACGAACATAGGTGGGCAGTTCTATACCTACAGGAATGGACTTGGCCAACAAATGATATTGTCCGCCTTTTAGCAAATCATAAATTTTGTACCCCTCCGACCATTCAAAATAAGGAACACGGTCGCCCGCTTGCACCTGCCCACTTTTACTTGGCTGTGTCAAGGCACTTTCAGGATAGCTGATATTAATTTGAGAAAAAATAGGGAAGAGTTTGGTTTTAAATATCTCGCGGCTGAACAAGAAACCTGCAATCGGCGGAAAAACATAGAGCCGAACAAAACGCGTCAGCGCGCCATCGCCTGACTGAATATTAAATGCCCGATCAGTTCCCGCAATCAATTGCCGCGCATTTTTCTCGCGCTCTTCGTTATAAGTAGCTAACAGGGGCGCAGCGGCTTGCCCTTGTAGTACCATATTCAGTTTCCAAGCCAAATTATAAGCATCTTGAATGCCCGTGTTCATGCCTTGGCCACCTGCGGGTGTATGAACATGCGCGGCATCGCCTGCAATGAAGCAACGGCCTTGTTGAAATGAAGGTGCCTTGCGCGTATGGACGTTATAAACGGCATGCCAGCTAATTTCTTCTAACTCAATATCCAATTCGCTATCGGTCTTAATTTGTTGAACAATGTCGGCACGACTAGTATTGGTAGGGTGATCCAATTCTTTGGGTAGGATGCCAATGATGCGGTACCGTTCGGTGCCAGGCATTCTAATAATAGCGACAAAACTATTGCGGCAAAGGCAATTGTACATATCTGCTTCTGCTTCTACTTCGCCCTTCCAAACAATCTTAGTATCCATGACATAGAAAAAACGGCTGGCCGTATCACCTTCAAAGGGCAAACCTAGCTGTTCCCGTACGGCACTTCGTGCCCCATCACAGCCCACCAAATAAGCAGCTTCTATGGTTTCTATAACTCCCTCTGCATTCTTAATATGTACTGTCACTCCTTGTTTTTCCTGCTCAAAGTCAAGGAGTGCTGTTGACCAGTGAATATCTTGCCCGAGTTCTTTCAGGTGTTGGTATAAGATTTCTTCCGTTTGATTTTGTGGCAATGTGAGCATATAGGGATAGGCGCTAAACCCTTCTCCAATGGTGGATAGATCAAATGCCCCTCGCTTTTTTCCTCGTACATACAAGTTAATCATCCCATTGGGCTTCCCCTTTTCTAAAAAAGGCTCTACCACGCCCAAATCTTCCAACAACTCCAGCGTACGGGCCTGAATGCCCAAGGCTTTAGACAGGGGAGAAATAGCTGCTTTGTGGTCAATTAGTTTAAAATCAATACCATACGTTGCTAGCGCCAAGGCTAGGGTTAATCCAGTAGGGCCAGCGCCTACGATTACGACAGGAGTGTTCATATTTACAAAGTTTGAAGCAAGTACTTACTTGCATGAATGAGCAAATTTTTTTCAGCGACTCGGTTAAGCAAATTTTGAGACAATCGTCCCTAGACAATCTTCAAAATTGACATCCTGAGCGACCGTTTTAAACAGGTATAAATTGAGGCAAAGGCCATGAAGGGCTGTCATGAAGCAAACTGCTTCTATGGTGGCTTGCTGTTGGGAATAGCCTTTTTCTTGGATAATTTTTTGGACAAGCAGCGCCTTGATTTCTCTAGGAAAACGCGAAAAGCTACGTTCTCCCATCATTTTTTCTTGGTGCTTGAGTTCTATTTTAATCAAGGCGATATTTCTAGAAAGGAGCTCCTTCAAAAAGCGGCCTAACTGTAGCAAAAAATTGTTTAAAGGGGTTTCTTGGGCTTGTAGTAACACTTGAAAGTTGGGACGAAACAAAAACTGTTCAATAACAGCATCAAACAACTTATCCTTAGATCCAAAAAGTCTAAAAATACTAACCTCATTTACTTTGGCGGCGGCGGCAATTTTTTTGGTGCTGGTGGCTTTAAAGCCCTTCTCTGAAAATAATTGTCGGGCAGCTTCTAAGATTTGTAAAGCAGTTTCGCTGTAGTCGTTCATAGTTGTAAGTACTTACTTGCATTTTTACAAATGAAGGCTATTTTGGTATCAAGTACAAGTTTTGATCGGAATTATTTTCAAAATAATTACCATAAGCAGGCAAAAGGCGCTATTTTTTTGAGAAATAGGACAGATTATAGGAGGCATTTTCCCTTGCGCCCTGCAAATAGCTATCTTTGGGGATGTTGTTGCTTTGGGCCTTGGCTAGGCGACGCCCAAACGCTTAGCTAGAATGTTATTATTATGAGAAGAATACTAGAATGCTTTGTAGGTTGTTTTCTTTGTTGGACAGTCACTAACGCGCAAGAGTTTCCAATCTGTGATTCTCCCGACGCTGCCCCTAGCCAAAGCATTATTAAAAAAGCATTAGCGGCATACAGCCAAAAAGACTTTGGACAAGCTGAAAGCTACTTTTGGCAAGCGTTCGCGCTGTCAAAAGACCTGAAAAGTGCGAAGGGAACGGCCGCCGACCTTTGTTTAGAACAACTTCGATGGATTCAGCGCAATATTTTGCGGATGCAGTTTTCGCAAGGTGATTTCGAAAAGTTTCATCGGTACTATGAAGAACTGTTAATAGCCAACGACCAACCTATAGATAAAGATCAAGCTATTTTTAAGGGGCGGTTGCTTTTATTGGGGAGCAAAGCGGCGATTGTACAACGCGATTGGGAGACAGCCGACACGCTTGCTGCTCAAGCAGAAGCGTTGCAAGAAAAGCAAGAAGCTTGGTTGCAAGCCATTCGCAGTGGGACAACCCGCGCAACTATTGCGTATTATCAAGGCGATTACCAACGCATGGAGGTCTTTTTAGACCGTGCTTTTGGTACCCAGCAACAGCATTTGCGCGAAGATGTCGGCTCGCTTCAGAAAATCATGAACCTCTATGGCGTAGTTTATTATCAGACAGGTGATTACGAGAAAGCCGCCCAACGTACTTTACAAGCGATTGAGACGAACTTACAACAACCCGAAGCGGAACAAGACTCAGAAATTCTAGCGCAATCCTACAATAACTTGGCCTTGTATTACATGGAACTTGGGGATATTTATAAAGCAAAAGATTATTGTAACAACGCCTTACAGCTTTATCAGCAACAGGAACGTTACTTAGAAGCGGCAACGACCTACCTCAATCTAGGGGAGTTTTTTGACCGCCAAGGAGAGCATAAGGATGCGCTTTCTTATTATAAAAAAGGAAAAGCTAGCTTAGACAAAAGCACGAGCAACCGCAAGGATCGCATCAATCGGGCTCTAGTGATTCTCAACAACGGCATTGCTTTTTCAGCGATTCAATTGGGGCGCTATCCACAAGCCCTAGAGGCGTTGACTCAAAACTTGGCCTTGCACCAACAAGACGCTCCCAAAAAAGAAGAAACGTTTACTATTTTAGGGGATTATTATACCAAACAAGCCGATTATGCCAAAGCGGAACGCTACCACCAACAAGCGTTAGAAGCCCGCCAAGCCCTCTATGGAAAAGTACACCCAAAAGTTGCCGAAGGCTACCTCAATTTAGCCGAGCTATACTTGGCTCAACAAAACACGGTGGCAGGAGCCGTGCAGTTAGAAGCTGCCGCGCAAGCGCTAGAAGCAGGCGATAGTTTATCGCTAAAGAATTGGGCCAAGGGTTCTTTGTATGATAAGGTGCCCACCCACGCAGGTATTTGGTTAGAAATTTTGCAGCAGCAAGCGCAGTTGTTGCTGGCCGAAAACCAGTTGGAAGCCGCTTATCAGACCGCACAAAATGCGTTGCAATTATTAGAAACTCAGCGGCAACAATTACAAGAAAAGGCCTCTAAATTATTTTTGTTACAAACGATGTTGCCTACTTATGACATCGTTGTACAAACCACCTTGCGCCTACATCAAAAGACCCAACAAATTACCTATTTAGAAACGGCTTTTGCCGCTTCGGAGCGCAGCAAATCGCTGCTGCTGCTGGATGCTTTGCAGGTAGAAAAAGCCCGTACGTTTGGACAAGTACCCAACAGTTTGCTCCAAAAAGAACGGCGTTGGAGCCGAGCGGTGTTATACCATAAAAAACAACTCCTAGAGGCCAATCAAAGTCGTGATGAAAAAGCCATTGCACTACACCAGCAGCGTCTGTTGAACGCCAAGCGTACGCTAGAGAAAATACAAGTGCATTTTGAAGCCAATTACCCTTCGTATTATGAATTAAAATACAACAATCAAACAGCCAGCATCCAAGAAGTACAAGCGGAATTGGACGAACAAACGGTACTGATTGAATATTTTATTGGAAAAGATGCGTTGTATGTATTTAGTATAACGGCTGATAGTGCTTGGAGCACGACCTTAGAAAAAGGGGCTAATTTTGATATTTCCGTCAAGGCGCTGCGTACGGCTTTGACCAATATGTTGCAATGGAAAGGGCAGGAGATCGAACAAAGTGCCCTCTTAGCACGCTATGCCCGTAGCGTCTACCAACGCTACTTAGAAAAGGCATTGCCACAACCCGCCAAGCAGCGACTGATTATCATTCCTGACGGCCTGCTCAATTACATTCCCTTTGAGGTGTTATTGACGGAGAAACCCAATTACGAACAAATTGACTTGGCTGCCTTACCGTATTTGTTGCGCCAGTATAGCGTGAGTTATCACTACTCGGCTAGTTTGCACTTGATGACACAACGCGCGGCTTCTTCAGGGGGCGGGGTATTGGCTATGGCTTCTTCCTACGATCCTAGTTTGGCAAACGATACAAGTTTGAATGAGCGCCAGCAAAAAATCCGCCGCTCTATGCAGGATTTGC
This sequence comes from uncultured Saprospiraceae bacterium, assembly GCA_963837355.1. Classification (GTDB taxonomy): domain Bacteria; phylum Bacteroidota; class Bacteroidia; order Chitinophagales; family Saprospiraceae; genus Aureispira. The sequence continues at coordinate 1,982,844 of CAWIMY010000007.1, forward strand.
CTGGCGCGATGACAGAAGTGCAGCAATTAGAGCAGCTCTTTGCAGGAGATTATTATTATCAAATGGCTGCCAATGAAGAGCGTTTTAAAACGCAAATTGCCGCGCAGCCGTACAGTGTGATTCACTTGGCCATGCACGGCTTAGTAGATGCCCAACAACCTGAGTATTCGGGTTTGCTGTTTTCTTATTCTCATAACAAAGAGCAAGACGATTTGCTCCATGCTTACGAATTGAATTTGTTGCCTTTAAAAACAGATTTGGTCGTGCTCTCGGCCTGCGAGACGGGCTTTGGAAAGTATGAACGAGGGGAAGGGGTGGTGAGTATAGGGCGAGGCTTTATGTATGCGGGAGCACCTTCGTTGCTTTTGACTTTGTGGCCGCTTAATGATGCTGCTAGTGTGTATATGATTGGTGCTTTTTACGAAGCGTTGGCAACAGGCTTACCCAAAGATATTGCTTTGCAACAAACGAAATTGCGTTACTTGGAGCAAGTTAGGGGACTGAGTGCGCATCCTTTCTTTTGGGCACCGTTTGTACAGTTGGGGAATACTAATCCGATTGTCTTGGAGGGGCGTTATGCCCGTTATAAATGGCTAGGTTTGGTGGTGTTGGTGCTCCTTGTGGGGTTAGTCTATGGGTATAACAAGTACAACCGACAAAGAAAGGCAAGGGTTGAGTAACTTATTATTAATTAAAATTTAGCATTCTATTACAACATTACAAACAAGAAACAATGGAAAAGACAACTGCTGCTGTTTTTGAGGAGCTGGTGCAACATCGTCGCGCCGTACGCATTTTTGAACAAGAGACGCCTTTTGATCAAAAGGTCGTACGCCGCAGTCTAGAACGCGCGGTTTTGTCGCCCAATAGTAGCAACATGCAGTTATGGGAATTTGTCCATATTCAAGATAGTACTGTATTAAAACAAATGGCTCCATTATGTCTGAATCAACAAGCAGCCAAGACAGCGCGCGCAATTGTGGCGATTGTGGTACGGCGCGATTTGTGGCCGATGCGCCGCGAAACGGTCTTGGCCCAACAAATTGAAGTATTTAAAGCGGAAGCAGGTGGTGAACTGACGGATAAACATCGGCGTTTGTTGAAATATTGGGAAGTACACATTCCGCAATTACACCGCAGTGGCGCGGGGTTTTGGGATGCCCTCAAGCAGTTGCGAATTTGGTGGCAAGGCTTGAAAAAGCCTGTGATGCGCTCGGTGACTAGTCGCGCGATGCGCTTGTCGGCTCATCGCTCGGCTGCCTTAGCGGCTCAAACATTCCTATGGAGCATTGCTGCGGAGGGCTACGACAGTTGTCCGATGGAAGGTTACGATGAAAAGCGGGTAAAGGAATTGCTCGGTTTGCCCAAAGGAGCAGAATTGTCTATGCTGGTAGCGGTAGGCAAACGTACTGAAAAAGGAGTATATGGGCCTCGTTTACGGGTGCCTTTTGAAACAGTATATAGAGTAGTGTAATCTATTCTTATTAATAGGGGTAGACAGAAAAGAAAATGATAAAAGAGCAATTATTTTTTTATTGACATCAAATCTGTTATTTTGTTGTTAAGGGAATCGGATTACCTGATAAGCCTCCATGGCTTTTAAAAAGACTTTATTATTTGATGTAAATAGACTGTTGTTCTAGACCAGTGGGTTAGGGCAGTATTCTTTCATTCCGAGTCTTCTCATTCTCTGAATGAATCCATAAGAATATGATACGATATGTGCTTATAACGACTGTTTTGCTGTGGGTTGTTAGTAGCAACTTACAGGCGCAGTCGTTTTCGGCTAAGCTGAGAAAAATTTCGATCGAGGATGGCTTGTCCAATCGGTTTGTACGACGCACCTTTCAAGACTCCAAAGGATTTATTTGGTTGGGGACGAACTATGGCCTCAACCGTTATGACGGTTATGGGTTTCGCCTATTTACCAAAGAAAAAGAGAACTTACCGAGCAACCGTATTTTTCAGATGTACGAAGATGCGGATACTTGCTTGTGGGTACGGTTTATGGATGAAGATAAAGATCCGTTGCCTGAAATTAGTTTAATCAACTTAAACACGTTAGAGGTTACCTCTTTTGAGGAAAAATTTGGAGAGGACTTTCCGATTCAGCAACAAGATATTTTTGAGGTTCACCAAGTAGCGCCTTCTACGGTTTTTATTATTACCAAATCTAGGCAAGTATACGAGTATCAGAGTGGTAAGCGTTTAAAATTGCGCTTTACGCTGCCTTATCCCAACCATACTTTATTTAATATTTTAGTAACGGAACAGGCAATTTGGGTAGTGGTTGACGGGTATGTTTTAGAATATGATCGGGAAGGTAATCCAGAAGAAGAAGTCTTATTGCCTTTTCAGGCCGTTTTAAGTGTTCATCGCGAAGGCAACCACTTGGCAGGTTTTGCGCGTTATTTGCAAGGCGATAGTTTGTTCCACTTCTCCAAAAAACCACACAAAGCAGTAGAGTACTCGTCCCCCAACTTTGAAGAGGGAAATATGCAAGTGCTAAACCCGACGAGTAGCATTTGGCAAGCATCTAATGGGCTGATTTGGTATAATGATTTGTTTAATGCTTCGATGTATAATTCTGAAGGAAAGTTGATCTATAATTTTGTAGATTACTTTGATCCCTCGGTATTACAGGGGATTTTTCATATTTACTTTGATAATAATAATAATGCTTGGATTGGTACGACCAATGGTGTTTATATTCTAACGATACAAAGAAATAGTTTTCAGAGCTATTTGAATAAGAATGAGTTTGTGCCAGGAAGTAAACAACACGTCGTGCGGGGTGTTGTAGAGCATAATGATTATTTATATGCGAGCACTAATTTTGGGCGTAAGCGCATCAATTTGCGAACGAAAGAAGTAGAAACACTAGAAATAGATGCCGCTGCCGTAGATTATGGACGGGCTTCGGAAGAAGATGCTATTAAAGACAGTAAGGGGTTTATTTGGTTTTGCGGTAATCAGAATAATATACAACGGTATGATCCCGTGAACGATACAGTGATTAGTATTCCTTGTAAATATGCTCTGGCGAATGATGCAACGGAGGAGGATGATCGAAATGTTACGCTTTATGAAGATAGTAAATTGCGTATGTGGCTTGGTACTAAAATGGGCTTGTATTACTTCGATGAAGAGACGGAAGCATTTATCAAATCAAATGCGTTTGCTCAATGTGCTCAACTTAATAAAAGCGTCGTAAATGCTATTTTAGAAGATACTGCCAATCAAATGCTATGGGTAGGGAGTACAACGGGCTTGTATCAATACGATTATCAATTAGGATATTTTACTTATCGCTATAGTACGACGTTATCTTTCCCTTATTCTTTACCTTCGGATCATATTTTGTCGTTGCACAAAGAAAAAGAACGCAATGTCCTTTGGATTGGTACCGATGGCGATGGCTTGATTAAATGGGAGCCTGAAACAAGTGATTACGAACAATTTACGGTTGCTAAGGGGTTGTCGGATAATACCATTTATGGTATTTTAGAAGATGACTTAAAGTACTTGTGGATGAGTAGTAATTATGGGTTAATGCGGTTTGATAAGTATGACCACTGGAGCACAGTTTATTTGCCTAGAGAGGGCATTACTAGCGAGCAGTTTAGCAAAACTTCGTATTGTAAAACCGAAGAAGGGCATTTTTACTTTGGTAGTGAGAATGGTATTGTAGGGTTTTATCCACAGGATTTTCAACGGGAAGATTTAACCAATACCCCCTTACATATTCTAGATTACGAATGCCTAACTGCGTCGGATAAGGAACCAGAAAACCGCTACGAGGATTTGATAAAGAGTGGTAAAATTCATTTGAAACCTGATGACTTGTTTTTTAGGTTGACCTTTGCTTTATTGGACTACCGAAACCCCAGTCAAAACCATTACTCTTATAAAATTGATGGATCGGGTCAAGGGTGGCAATTGATTTCTGACAACGAGTTGCGGATTAACAAACTTCCTTTTGGGAGTTATGTTCTATTTATCCGTGGGAAAGGCCCTGATGGGCAGTGGTCAAAGAATATGTTGAAAATCCCAATTGAGGTATCGGCACCATTCTACAAAACAACGGTGTTTAATACGTTGATGGCTTTTTTATTAATTGCTATTATTATTGGAATTGCGCGGATTTACGTGATTAATAACCGACGAAAGAAGTTGTATTTGGAGCGGGAAATTGCCAATCGTACCCAAAAATTGTTGGAGCGTGAACAAGATTTGCTAAAAGCCAAAGAGGAGGCCGAAAAATCTTCTCATGCTAAGGCCGAGTTTTTGTCGATTATGTCGCATGAGATTCGAACACCAATGAATGCGGTGGTCAACTTGACCAATTTTCTATTAGAGGATAGCCCTGCGGTACGGCAAGTAGAGAACCTGAATATTTTGAAATTTTCGGCCAACAATTTACTGGCTATTATTAATGACGTACTGGATTTTAATAAAATAGAATCGGGGAAGGTAGAATTTGAGGCGATTGATTTTGACTTGTTGCAATTGTTGGACAGTATCCGCTACAGCATGGCGGTGAATGCGCGCAAGAAAAACATTGGTTTTTTCTTAGAGGCGGGTCTTGATTTGTCCCACCTATTAGTGGGAGATCCTAATCGTTTGACGCAAATTCTGAATAATTTAATTAGCAACGCGATTAAATTTACGGATAAAGGTTGGGTAAAATTACGTCTTAACGTTATAGAAGAAACCAACGAAAAAATAATGTTGTCGTTTGCCATTCAAGATACGGGAATCGGTATTTCTGAAGAGGAAAAACTCTATATTTTTAATATGTTTACCCAAGCAGCATCCGATACGACACGTAAATATGGGGGAACTGGTTTAGGATTGGCGATTACTAGACGGTTACTACAACTACAGCGCTCTGAGATCAACCTAGAAAGTACGGTAGGAGAGGGCTCTATTTTTTCTTTTGTCTTAGAATTTGGGAAAGGTGCTCCTTTACAAAACACCAATGCTATAGGCATTCCTGTTACTAATGATAAAAAAGATCTAACAGGCAAGCATATTTTGGTTGTCGAAGACAATACGGTCAATGTTTTGGTCGTCAAGCGTTTCTTGCAAAAGTGGGGGGTAGAATTTGCCCACGCAGAGGATGGTTTAGAAGCCTTGAAAAAGGTAAAGGATTTTGCTTTTGATCTGATTTTGATGGATATTCATATGCCCAATATGGATGGCTACGAAGCAGCGAAAGCTATTCGGGGCAAAGATAGTCTTCATTATCAAACCGTCCCAATTATTGCGTTAACCGCATCTGCTTTAATGGATAACAAAGAGCGTGTCTACGAAGCGGGAATGAATGATATTGTGGTGAAACCATTTAAACCAGCGGAGTTGTACCGTATTCTCACCCAATATATTAATTAATTTTCACCGTATTGTAATAGATGTATTGGTTAGACAGTGAATTGGTTTTTCCTGATCCTAGAAAGGCTCCTGAAGAGGGATTGTTAGCAGCGGGAGGGGATTTGTCGCCTAAGCGGCTGTTGTTTGCTTACCAACATGGTATTTTTCCTTGGTACAATGAGGGCGAACCTATTCTGTGGTGGTCGCCCGATCCTCGGTTTGTACTCTATCCCAAGGCCGTTAAGATCTCTAAAAGTATGCGGCAAGTGTTGCGCAAGGAGGTCTTTGAGTTGCGCTTTGACACAGCTTTTGAGCAGGTGTTGGAGGAATGTGCTGTTGCTAAACGAGCAGGGCAGCAGGGGACGTGGCTTATTCCTGAAATGCGGGCTGCTTACTTGCGCTTGCACCATTACGGATATGCCCATTCTGTGGAGGCATGGCAGGAAGGACAATTGGTTGGAGGTCTTTATGGGGTTTCTATAGGGCGTTGTTTTTTTGGAGAATCTATGTTTGCTAAAGTATCCAATGCTTCTAAGACCGCATTGATTGGCTTGGCGCAAGCCTTGGAAGTACGTGGTTTTGAATTGATTGATTGCCAAGCAGAAACTAAGCATTTGGCTAGTTTAGGAGCAGGCTTTATAACGCGCGCTGATTTTTTAGATCTCTTGGAGCGCAATAGAACGGAGCCAACTATCCGAGGCTCTTGGACAGACTGGGCTTGCTCTTCAAAATAGCTATACGAAGAATAACCCCTTTGTAAGCAGCTATTTCGCATAATTTTTGTAACTTTGCAGCTGTTTGTAGTAGGAATCTTTGGCTATTGGTAAAAGACGAACAACAAACGATTAGACACCAGACAATCGAAACAAGACAATGGGAAAGATAATTGCTATTGCCAACCAAAAAGGCGGAGTAGGGAAAACGACGACAGCGATCAATTTATCGGCTAGCTTGGCGATTTTGGATTACAAAATTTTGTTGATAGATGCTGATCCTCAGGCTAATGCTACCACAGGTATTGGGGTGGCAGAAAATGCTTCAGAATACAATCTATACGATTGTTTGATCAATGAGGTACCGCTAACGGATGCCATTATTTCTACGCAAACACCTGGTTTAGATTTAGTCCCTGCACACATCAACTTGGTCGGAGCAGAGATCGAACTAATCAACCGCTTTCGCAGAGAGTTTGTCTTGAAAGAGCTACTTACTAATGTAGTGGACTCCTATGACTTCATTATTATTGATTGTTTGCCTTCTTTAGGTCTAGTGACCGTTAATGCTTTGACGGCGGCAGATTCTGTGTTGATTCCTGTACAGTGTGAATATTTTGCTTTGGAAGGATTGGGGAAACTGATGAATACTATTCGTCAGGTAAAATCACAACTCAATCCTGAGCTGGATATTGAAGGCATTTTGTTGTCTATGTACGATGCTCGGTTGCGTTTGGCTAAAGAGGTTGTGCAAGAGGCGCGTCGTTTCTTTAGTACCCGCGTTTTTACTACTATTATTCATCGTAATTCGCGTATCGCGGAGGCTCCTGGCGAAGGAATGCCTGTTGCGATGTATGAAGCTACCTCCAAAGGAGCGATTAATTTCTTTAATTTAGCAGAAGAAATTTTGGTTAAAAATGACCTGAAGGTAAAGACTAATAAAAGAAGTTCTAGTAAAAAAACAACGAAGAAAAAATAGTGCTGCTAGTAGTGCGGTACTGGTTTGGGAGATTGTCTTCTCCTTATTTCCTAGCTTATAGTTTTTAGCCGTAGTGCATTTTTTCCTGCTTTTTTGTTGCTTTACTTTATAAGTAGTAACCAACCTAAGAATACACTATTGTTGCTGTTTAGTATTTTGTTCTACCGCTGGGGGGTAACAAAATTTATCTCCATTTTACTGGCCTGTTCAATTAGTGATTTTTATCTAATGTACCACTTGTACTAGAGTCAGGCTCCTCACACCAAAAGTGCTACTCGGTCTTTCTGTTTCGCTCAACTGCCTGCTCTTAAATGGTTTCACGATTGGGTGTTCTTTGGCAGCTTCAATTCTTGGCAACTTATAGGGGCTTACTTAGTCGCTTTGATTCTGCTGTTCTTTTTCATCGCTTCGATTACAACGAGCGATTGTAATCCATTTTTTTACTGCCGTTTCTAAGCGATTCCTGCTTACCCTGCTTGGTTTAAATAATCCTTTCGCCAATTGAGTGGATTGTCTAGGATGTACTTCTGGATGGCCTCATAGGCTTTCTTTCCTCTAATAATATGGTCGTGGTAGTTTTTGTGCCAAATGGACGGCTTTGCTTTTAGCTGGGCTACTTGGTAGTAGTTAAATAAGGTTGGGTTCCATTCGTGATAGTCATCTAGTAAGCCATTAAGTTGTCTCATCACACTGCCTTTGTAGCCTCGGACAATGGCTCCCAAAGTTTGAGAAGGACTCTGAAAGGCTCCCAAAGGCATCGGCGAATCGTACAATTGTTGTTTGATGTGCACTATAGCATGAAGGTGATTGGGCATGATGCAGTAGGTACCTAGCTCTACATTGGGACGAATTAGGGGTGTTTGCTCCCACTCTTCTTGTAATAATTGGCCAAGGGTGTTGAGCTGCATTTTTCCGTCTCTTACTTTCCCAAAAATACAGCGTTGCTCATATGAACATATCGTGATGAAGTAATGTCCAGGCTGTGCATAGTCGTAGTTTTTGAGGCGGGTGCTTCGGCGGTGGTGGATGTTGGGATCGTAGGTCATTGTTGTGTTGTGTTGTGTTGTGTTGTTTGTTTGTTTGTTTGTTTGTTTGTTTGTTGTTCGTTGTTGCTTGGTTTCGGATTGTGGTTTACGGGCGGTTTGGGGGAGAGGTTTCATTTTTCTTAGTTTTTTTTGAGGTTGCTTTCCTTTTTCTTTCTTAGGTGAATTGTATTCACCTGTGGGAAATATTTTTTTTAGGGTGCGGGATTTTTTGTTTTTTTTTGCGGGGTGAATGCAATTCACCCGTACGGGATTTGTCGGGGGTGTTTTTTGGGGGTGTGGGGTGAATGCAATTCACCCGTACAGTTTTTCGTCGGGACGCACTTCCCGTGCTGTAAATTTCTTTGGGTTTTGAAAAGAAGCGCCTTTAAACGGTGCTTATGAAGAAAAAGAAGTAGTGGACTGGTCTAAAAAAGCTCGGTTTTCGCGGGCGTACCAAGAAGCTATGGATACGCATTTTCGGCAGACCTTGGGCAAGGTGGTGACACAACCAGTAGCACACCTTGGAGTGTCTATGGAATGGCGGAATTGGTAGATAGTTTACCACGATATGTCGCTGTTAAAAGGGGATATCCAACAACCAGTGTCGTCTACAACAGCCTATGGATCAGTACAAAACTAAAAGATCCAGATGGCGATTTAGCAGAGTTGCTCAATATGTCATTCTCTACTTCATCCACTGTCGTAACATAATCGGAATAATCAACAAATCGCAGACCAAGGCCGAAACCAAGGTCGAACTAATCAAAATGCCAATAGTAATCGCAGGTGGATTAACTGAAATCAACAAACTCAAGAAGCCGAAAAATAGAATAATCGTGGTCAAACAAATGGCTTTTCCTGTCTCTTCAAGGGTAATACCAATAGCTTTTTCCGTGTCATAGCCGCGCTCCTTACAAAGCTTAAACTTACTCAGCAAGTGAATGGTATCGTCTACTGCAATCCCAAAAATAATAGCAAAAACAATAGCGACTCCCCCTTCCAAAGGCGTTCCCGAAAAGCCCAAAATAGCGGCGGCAATCATTAAGGGTAAGATGTTTGGAATGAGTGTGATTACCAACATTCTAGCATTCTTATAAATAAAGGCAATGATGATACTAATCAATAAAATGGCTAAGAGTAAGCCCTGTAACAAGGAATCTCGAATGTACTCCGAATTTTTATCTATAATAATTCCTGTCCCTGTAAAGCGCGTTTGAATAATACTAGGATCAATGTTTTCAGCCATCCACTGTTCGCTAGCTTCGCGAATTTCAGTGATTCGATCAGCGCCGACATCCAGTACTTTGGCAGAAATACGCGCTTGTTTTTTATCGCGACTTACTAAAATGCCAAAATCATCGCGGTTGCTAAGGCGCTTGGCAAATTTTCGATAGCTGTTGAAGGTTTTCTCGTCTCTTGGAAAGACGTAGGCCGCTTGGCGGTTGTTGTTATAAGCTTGATTGATGGACTTGTACAAACTGGTAATAGAAGTCATCGACTTGACCGAAGGATACTGCTTAAAGAAGTCCTCAATCTTATTCATCTCTTGCAAAACAGCGTAATCACTCACGGTATAGTCGCCCTGAATATCTACCGCAATTTCAAAAGGTCGGAAACCACTAAAATTCTGCTCAAAGAACAAGAAATCCTCCGTTACTTTTTGGCCTTTCGGCAAAATCTTAACAAGCTGTGTATTGGTCGAAACTTTACTGATGCCCCAACCACAAAATGCGAATAAGACGACAAAACCTGCTAGAATAAGCTTTTTGTGACTGATTGTAATGCGTTGTACCCAATGCATCAAACCAATAAATCGACTCGGCTTATCCTGAGGGCGAATGATTTTATCTTTATGGAAAATAGCAAGAAATGTCGACGTAAAAATAATCACACAGCCATAAGCAATCATTACCCCAATAGCAGCATTGATTCCAAAATTGCGAATGGGCACCAAACGGCTGGTGACCAAAGACAAAAAGCCAATCGCCGTAGTGGTAGACGTCAGAAAAATAGACAGACCAATCTCTTTGATCGTAATTTGAATGGCTTCAAAACGTGGTTTGCCCTTCTGCAATTCGTCAATGTATTTCGACATCACATGTACCACATCCGACGTCGCTACAATAATCATAATGATCGGATAGAGCAAGGCCAACGTATCGAGCGTGCGCCCAAAAGCGCCCAAAATGCCAATAAAAATCAGCAAGCCCACCAAGATCGAAATCAAGGCAATCGCAATGCCCCACAAGCGACGAAACAGGACAAGCATGGTCAAGAAAACCAAAATAATGGAAATAATAGTCGCCAAGATAAACTCGCGCACTTGCAAGCGCACAATCTCGGTTTGAAAATACGTCCGTCCCAGCAAATGATAGTCCTCAAAACCCTGCTCTTTTAGCAAGCGCCGCACCTCTCCAATCAACTCCGTTGCGCCTGTCTGCCCCAAATCATCGACCGTTTTTAGCACGACCACCAAGGTTTTGGCATCTTCCGAAATCAAATTATTCACCAAGCGCTCATCATTCAGAATCCGCTCTTTATCCCGCGCATAGCGGCTCGTGTCCTCCAAGTGCAAGGCAGGAATGGCCGTAAAGCCTGTAAAGGGATTCTTGACAGGATACTCCACCTGCAAGAGCGATTGCGCCGCCACTACAGGACTGACCATGTTGACGGAATCGCCTGACAAGCTATCCAATACCCACTTTCCCTGCGCTTTCGGCCCCGCCTCAATGGACATCCGCCGCGCCGCCAACGAGAAGTCTAGCACGCGCTGTAAATAGGGCTGGTCAAATACCCCGTCCTCCTTTGGCAAGGCCACCAACAAATAAATATCATCAGGCTCAAACTGCTCTTTAAATTCTAAAAAGAACTCTAAATCTTCATCGCCCTCTGGAAAAAATTGCTCGAAATCGAACTCAAATTCTAAACGGGTAACGGCTAAGAAAGCGCCAAGGATGCTGAGGAGGATAAAAAAGGGGAGGATGAACTTGGGGTAGCGTACGAACATGCTTGTTATCGGTGTAGTCGTGTTGTTAATAGTTGCTAGGGTGTAACAGCTAGCTAAAGGGGTTGTTTAGTAGCTACAGCGAATTTACTTTATTTATAGAAGAGTAAAAAGCACAGAGTAGATCGCTCCTGATTAGTAAATAAAATTAGGATTGTTGAACTAAAAAATATTTCTCATCATTTTAGAAGGGTATCATGCCTTGCTTGCCTTCAAAAATCTTAGGGAAATTTCTGCGAAGTACCTATTTTAATAAATGAAAATTAAATAATAATTAGCCCACTGCCATGAAAGCCTACATCCAAGCCAATCCCAAAAACAACTACTACAACGTCAATGCCTACACCGCTGCCGAAGGCTTCGAAGTCCTAGGCTGGAAGGTCATAAAATACCAAGATAGCCGAGCAGTAGAAGAAATGGACCCACAAGCCATTTTTGTAGGGGGAGTTGGGAACATTCGTAACCGTTTGAGTGCCTTAGGCGTTCCTTATACGGGAGAATTGGAGTATCCCGCAGAATTGCAACCGTTTTTGAAACGTCGAGTTTGGCGGTCTACTTTGAAGGAAGTCATTCGGCAAGAGCAGTATGGGATTTTCATCAAACCTGAGCGCACCAAGTTGTTTACGGGGAAAGTAATTAAGCGTTTTGGCGATTTTATTGGGTTGAAATACGACGAAGACGTTCCCATTTGGTGTTCGGAAGTGGTGGAGTTGGTGACCGAATGGCGCTGTTTTGTGCGCTATGGCGAATTGTTAGATGCGCGGCGTTATCACGGGCGTTTGGATAGCCGCTTGGATACAGTTACTGTGGAAGACGCAATAGCGGCCTATACCACTCAACCTGCGGCCTACAGTTTAGATTTTGGAGTGGATGCACAAGGCGCGCAGTATTTGATCGAAGTCAACGACGGCCACAGTTTGGGGAGTTATGGCATGCTGCCCGTCCCTTATGCCAAATTTTTATCAGCACGCTGGGCAGAAATGACAAAAACGGAAGATTTATTGAATTTTTAATTATGCTGTAAATGCCTCTACCCATATCGGCGTATTCTTGTGCAGGGATTTGTTTTCGAGTCCAGAGAAGCGGGGGAGTAGTGGCGATGTGCGCAGTGGAGCCGATGGCGACTTTTGAGAATGGGGTACAGGTAGTGAATTTGGATAAGCGGTTGTTGATATTGGAGAAGGTAGCCGTAGAGTAGGGGGCTTTGTCGAATAACAAAAGCAGCAACTTCCCTAAAACAACGTTAACAAGCAACGACCATTTGCACGATTTCCCAAAATCTACTATCTTGCCCCCTTCTTACTACAGCCCCCTAGCAGACTACCACTTATGCCGTCCTCTACTGCCTCTCCATTGCGCCTTACGAGTTTCCGCCAACCAGCCCTTTGGGCCAGTTTAGCCCTGCTGTTGTATGGCCTAGGGATGGCGGCGTTATTGGGGGTCTATGCCCAAGCTTGGTTGGCAGAGGCGCGGCAATCGGTGTCGTTTTATGTAGAATTGAAGGATGACGCGAAGCAAGCAGACATTTTTACGTTTCAGAAACGATTAGAAGAACAAGCGGCGGTACAACAGGGAAGTGTACACTATATTTCGAAGGAACAGGCGCTGGCCGATTGGGACGAGCAGGAAATGGGTATTAGCAAAGAAGAATTGTTGATTGCAGGACAAAATCCCTTGCCCAATGTTTTGATTTGGGCGCTTTCCAGAGAATATGAAGGGAATTTACCCGATTTGGTAACGCCTTGGAAAGCGGAGGCCGTTGTTGCAGAGTTGGCCTATAGCGATGTCCCTCTGGCCGATTGGCAAGAACAGATTCGACAGGCAGAAGGCTTGTTATTGTGCTTATTGCTTCTTTTTGTCGCCGTCGTGTATGTATTGTTGAGAAACAACGCTAAATTGGCACTACGGGAAGCGTTGCCGCAAGCCAACGTTTCTATTAAGATGTTACAAGAGCACTACCAGCGACAGAGCTGGCGCAAAGGATTGGGCTGTTCTTTAGTGGCTATTGCAGCACTTTGGGGCACCCGTATTTGGTTAGAAAATGACTGGGCGGTGCTAGGATTAAACCACCTTGAATTTTGGGTGACGTTGATTTCAGGGTTGCTGCTGTTGGCGGGTTTGGCCTTGCCTTGGTTGGCGGCTCGCGGTGTTTTAATAAAAGAAAATAAATAATTGATTACCATTACCTCAAATAATATAATAAAGATGGCAAAAAGGGAAGAGAATAAAGACGGTTTGAATGATCCAACTAAAAAAACAAGTCGGGTTAGTAGTGTCAACACAAAAAAAGCAACCACTACACAACGCCGTGCCGCCGCCGCCGTTGCGCCTGCAAGTTTGTTGCTTTCCAAAGAAAACTATATCATTATTGGAGTAGGATTATTCTTAGTGATTGTTGGGTTCTTTTTGATGTCGGGTGGCCAGAATACGCCTGATGAGTGGCTCGCGGATGAAATTTATAGCTTTAGAAGAATTACGTTAGCGCCCTTTGTGGTCTTGTTTGGTTTGGGAGTGGTTATTTTTGCTATTTTTAAATCTTCTGGCAACGACACCATAGAGCACTTACAGGTAGGAAAAGAACAATAAGCCAAGCGCTTTTTTATAGATTTTAGAGCAGACAAATTATGGATTGGTTAGAGGCGCTAATTTTGGGCATTATTCAAGGCTTGACAGAGTATTTGCCCGTCAGTAGTAGTGGGCACTTGGAGTTGGGTAAGATGATGATGGGGATTGATTTGCAAGAGGAGAACGGTCCCTATGGCATTACATTCAATGTGTTGCTGCATTTGGCAACGGTGTTGAGTACTTGGGTGGTATTGCGCAAAGAGATCGCTGAAATTTTTCGAGGGCTGTTTCAGTTTAAATTGAACGAAGAGTTTTGGTATGCGATTAAAATTATCGTTTCTATGATTCCTGCGGCCATTATTGGGTTGCTCTATGCCGACCAGATTGAGGAAACCTTTGCAGGTTCTGCGGTCTTAGTGGGCTTGATGCTGTGGATAACAGGCTTGTTGTTGTTCTTTGCGGACAAAGCCAAGCCGAGCGAAGGAAAAGTAGGTTTGAAACAGGCATTTATTGTCGGAATCGCACAAGCCGTCGCCTTAGCGCCTGGTATTTCTCGTTCGGGAGCAACCATTTCCACCTGCGTCTTATTAGATATTGATAAAGAAAGAGCGGCGCGTTTTTCCTTTCTGATGGTCATTCCCTTAATTTTGGGTAAGGTGGCAAAAGATGTCTTGGACGACAAATTTGCCCTACCAACAGAAGCGTTGCTGCCTATGGGAATTGGCTTCTTGGCGGCCTTTTTGGTTGGCTTGGCCGCTTGTACCTGGATGATAAATTTGGTGAAGCGTGGGCAATTGGTCTACTTTTCGCTTTACTGTTTTGTGATAGGGTCTTTGGCGATTGTCTACGACCTATTTATTGCAGTTTAAGGAGTTGACTACATGGTATCTTTTCGTCTAATAATCAGTTGTTTGTTGTTGGGTTGCACGACATGGGCAAATGCTCAGGTCAAGTCGATTACCCTGCGCAATGCCTCTTTTGAAGGCTTGCCCCACGATGCCGTCACGCCGAGAGATTGGCAGGCGTGTGGCTTGGATTCTTCGCCCGACATTCTACCTGGCCTTGGGGCGTGTATCAAAAGCCCACCCACGGCAGCAGCTTTATGGGCTTGATTACCCGTGAAAATAATTCGTGGGAAGCGGCAGGGCAACAATTGTCCCAAGCCCTAAAAAAAGACCGCTGCTATAAAGTACAAGTGGATTTGGCCACTTCGCCTGCCTATGCAGGCTACAATAGGCCGACTTGCCTCCGCATTTGGGGCTGTACCAACCCTTGCGAGCGCAGCGAACTCCTCGCTACTTCCGAGGCCATCAGCCATTACGAGTGGAAAACCTACGAGTTTATCTTTGCGCCTCTAAAAGATTATCCTTACATCATTGTAGAGTGTTATTACCAAACACCTGTGTTGGAGTATTATCGCGGCAATTTGCTGTTGGATAACTTTACGGCTTTTGAGGCCTGTGATCGTGCTTGATGCTTGATTTTTTGTGGTTTTGTTTGCTAGCTGTCCTTTTTGGGGCGGCTTTTTTTGTGCTTGGGAGGATGTTTTTTTGTTTATGGTTATAACTATCTGTTATTTTTAGTTTGTAATTGAACTTTTATTTGTTTGGGGGAGTTGTTGTAGTTGTGTATGAATAATTTAAATTAACTACAATCTAAAATAAGTAGAATGGATTTGCAGAGTAACTTCAGAAAGTTTCACGACGCTATCAAGTTTGATAAGGAGGAAATGAATCAGCTTTGTTTAGATGCAGAAAGGGCTAATAATACAGAAAATAAAGAAGAAGCTATCAAAATACTACAAGGTCAATTTGGTAGTGATTTCCCTTTTTAGTTGTGCGCAATTGCAATTGCGCACAACTAAAAAGGCGCACAACTAAAAAGGCACCCAACTAAAAAGGCGCACAACTAAAAAGGCGCCCAACTAAAAAGGACCAACTAAAAAGGGACCCAACTAAAGGGACCCAACTAAAAAGGAACCCAACTAAGAAGGCGCACAACTAAGAAGGCGCACAACTAAAAAGGCGCACAACTAAAAAGGCACACAACTAAAAAGGCGCAAAACTAAAAAGAAGTATAAAAAGTTTTCCAATGCCATTCTATAGATTCCCAAACCAACCAAAAACATGAACGTACAAGCCAACTTCATTAACTTCTACAACAACATCAAGTTTGACAACCAACGTATTACCCCCAAACTAACAGCCAAGCGAGTGCAACTGGAAAGCACCATAAGGCGCTACTTAAAAGAAAACGGGCTTCCCACGATTAAAGAGGTCTATAACCAAGGCAGTTATGGCGTGGGTACAGGTGTGAAACCAACTAAAGGCCGTGATTTTGATATTGACATTGCGTTGGTATTTGATATAAAAACTAGTGCTTATAAAGATCCAACAGTGGTCAAGGGGTGGGTAGTACAAGCCATTCAACGGTATTCACAAGGAGTAGTAGAAATGCTGCCTTCTTGTGTACGCGTCAACTACAAAAACTACCATGTAGATTTGGCGGTTTATGGTTATAACAACCAAGTTAAATACCTTGCAAAAGGACAGAAAGGCTCGCAACTACACAACAAAGCATGGGAAGTTTCTCCTTCGGCCAAGCTAAAAGAAAAGCTGAAAAAGCCCGCTTTGACAGGCGAAGAGCGCGCACAATACCGCCGCCTTATTTGCTACCTCAAACGCTGGAAGGATGAAAATTTCAAGGCAACCACCAACGAAGCCCCTACAGGAATTGCGCTCACCGTCTTGGTTTATCAAGGATTCCAGCCACAGTTTTACAAAAATAGGCAGCCTAATGATTTGAAGGCTTTGGACGTGGTATTGAGTCAGTGTAAAAGTCAAGACTATGGATTGAGTATCAAATTACCCGTTAATCCCAAGAATAGTTTGTTTGAAGACATTAACCAATCGACAAACCACCGCGCCAAATACATCAAGCAAATGAAAGCGCTGTGCCATGCTGTCAAAGTTGCCAGACAAGCAACGACGGCAGCAGAAGCGTCAAAAAGCTTAAAAGTAGTCTTTAAAGAAGACTTTCCACTTACTTAATTACGACTCAACAACATCCAATGGAAACATCCACCAAACAGGGCTACATCATAATCCGTCACGCTTTACTAACAACGATTACGGAAGAACAAGCAATAAGTGCCATAGAAAAAGCCAATCCAGCAGTAGAGCGGTCTACATTTCAATCGGTAAAAATTGGCTCTGTCACAGAAGGAGTTATTTCACATGGCGCTCTTTCTCAGCTGCATTGGCAGCTGGAAGCTAATCACCACAAAAAAATTGTAGAAGGGGAATTGTACCCATTAATGGAAAAATATCCTGACTATAAAATTGTATATTTTGGGGCGGCACCTGTTGCCTTAGCGACCTTTTTGGGAAGTTTAATTGGGACGTGGAAGGCAGTAGAAATTTTCCTGCAACATCACCACGGTGAAAAGGACTGGTATCAACTTCTACCTACATCCGAAGAGGGCAACAAGGAAACCGATCTACCTAAAATTGTTTCTACAGGAGTACCTAAAGAAGAAAATAAAACACTGGACGATATTTCCATCGCGATCACGACTTCTTACTCCATTGAGCAGAAAGAATTGGAAGAGTCTATAGGCAGCCATTTAGCAAAAGAAATCACCTTATCGTTAGAGCCTTTGACAATGGACGTTCCTGAGGTTGCTTTATTGGGTGGAATGGCCGATGAGTTTGGGGACATTCTACACCAAGTCACTAATAATTTGAAGTACATTGATACCATCCACTTGGTAGCAGCGGTGCCTGTCGGGTTAGCCTTTTTGTTGGGAACCAAAGTCAGTGCGAACGTTCACCGCTCTATACAGCTTTATCAATACGATAAAAATACCACCCCCGTTTATACTCCTGTTTTAAAATTAGGGGAGGCGTTAGAGGTGCCTTTTGTATTGACAGAAGAACAACAGCAAATGGTAGCCGCGCAGAAGCAGCAATTTCAGCAAAAAGATTGGAAGGAGATTCAATCTTTTATAAAAGACCAAGGGCGGAATCACAAAAAAGCGCAATCTTGGTTAGATGATTTTTATAATTTGAAAGAAGGAGCGGCTATTAAGAAAGCGTTTGGCTATTCCTTTTGGAATGATTTGCCTGCTATTCATCAAACCCCTTTGCAGGAAAGTAAATTTTCCTTGGAGGAGCCGAAAAAAGAGCTTTTTGATTACGACAGAATACAAGAGACTTGGTTATTGGATAATATACTTTGGTATAAGATAAACAATCAATTGGCACAAGAAGGAGAGAAGAATAATCGCGCTATTCGCTTATTGTTGTTTCATGAAGGAATGCATTATTGGAAACACAACCTAAAGGGGTCTACTACACAAGGGATTGGTCGGTTTCCAAAAATACTGGAGAAAGCAGATTACCAAAGTGATGTTTGGGCGATGTGGTACGAGTATGCCTACTCAGAACGGTATGATATTGATACTGTAGAAAAGGGAGATGCTAGTACTTTTTTTATAAGAACAATTGATTACGCCTTAGCAACGATGTGGGCGTTTGATGACCAAGGTGCTAATTTAGACGACATGCAAATTCGTCGGGTCAATCGGTATTTGATTTGGTATTGGCAACGCTTGCGCTTAGCAGAAAAAAAATGCAAAGACCTAGGCGATGTAGCAAGTGTCTTGTCAGAAATGCCTACGATAGAATTAAAAGGCTTGTATGCGAAAACCGAAGGACATCGCTTATTTTATCGGTTTGATAAGATGGATGACGATGAACTAGAACTGGGGGTTTTGTGGTCTAATAAGATTGTAAGAATTGGAGGCAATGTGGGTAATTTTAGTATAAAACAGCTGATTCAGGCATTTAAAGAGCGAGACAGCACCGCTATTCTAGAAAGCTTACAATCGGCGTATGACTTTATCACCAGCTAGTTCCAATAGAAAAAAAAGTGTTCCGACACCTGTCGGAACACTTTCTACTTTTAAAAGGAACGGTAATAAAACTACCCTAAGGTCTACCCAAGACTACCTGACGCTGCACAAACACGTTTTCATTGTACAACAACAAGATGTAAGCCCCAGCGGGATAATCTAAGCCATCAACAGTCACTTGTTCGCTGCCTGCTCGTACGGTACCCTGCTTAATTTCTACGCCTTGCATATTGACTAATTTCCATTGGTAATCCTGCTTTAACGCTTGGTCAAACTGTAAGTGGAAATAATCGTGTGCAGGATTGGGGAACAACTTCATTTGTTGAATCTCGCTCAATTGCGCTTCTGCTTCTAGGGAATTAATGCCCACTTGCTGGAAACCACTTAAATCTCTTGTACTTTCTACTTGGAAGATTTCTTTCGTGTCTGTGTTTTGAATGAAAACGACGGCTTGGAAAAGATGAGATCGATAATTGATAAAACCACTGCGGGTATGGTCCCAAATAAATTCTACCGATTGGGTTTCATTGGGTGCCCAAGTACGGTTGAATAAATTGGCTGTATTAACACTAACGTTTGTATGGAACTGGTCGTTTTCTCGAACGACAGCTAGTAGAGGACTGTTGTAACTGTTTCCATTAGGATAGTACAACGAATCTTCTGAGATAACCGTATAAATGCGGTAATCTCCTAGCGGCATATTATCCTTTGCTTCTACGGTTGCTCGGATCGTAAATGTTCCATTGATATGGATAAAAGTGTCAATTTCAATCAAAAACTTAGGTGTCTCCAACATGTCTTGTTCAAAATCGGCAGCCGTTAGATTCTCGGTGGTGTAGGTAGATACTTGGTCGAATCCATCAATAAACGCACGGCCCGCAGGTGAGGCGTACTCATAAGCTCGGTTTCTACCCAAGGTCTCGTTGTGTAGGTAGAAGAGATCATTGGCATTCGGACTTTCCATATGGTACTGCAACATTGTTACGTCTTTGTTGAGGTTGGTTTGGAAAATCAATTGATACGAAGCATTGTTGATCGCCTCTATGTTTGGGTGCCCAATATTCGTCATAGTTTCTAACAAGACATTACGGGTACGATTGCGCACGATGACGTTATCGAAGGCAAAACCATTGTGGAAATCAGTTAGAGGAATATTGTTAGAGGCAAACGAGATTCGGAGACGTATCAAGTTGCTACCGCCTAATACCTCATCGAGCTTATAGCGTCCATTTTTCCAGTTGTTGCTAATGCTAGCCCAGCCAATAGGAGAGGTCCAGCCTGTTCCCGCTAAATTAACGGCATCTTGATCACCAGGTTTTGCAGCTACATAAGAAGCATCATACCAATTAATTCCACGGTTAACTAAGCCCAATGGTGCCCACGAACCATCGGCTCGTTGATACTCGATCACTGTTCCATCAGAGGTTCGGACATCACTCCAATAATCCAAACTAATCATGGGACGTTTCAAGTTGGACAGATCGAAGCAAGGGCTATAGACCCAAGCATCTTCGCCACCATCATAAGATTGGTTGGTATTAGTGGTCCAAACGTGTTGGCTATTGCTAGAAACAGTAGTATCAATGCCCCATTCCCACAGTAAGTTATGGCTGCTATCTCGACTTTCTGCAAACCAATTACCCGCCGAGGTCTCAAAATTCTCGGTATAAGGATAACTGGTTATTTTTGGAGAGACCACAATTCTAATAGTTTGCGTATCAATACAATATACTTGATTGGCAACAATCAATTTGGTAAAGTAAACGCCAGGGGAGTTGTAGCGGTAACCAATTGGATCAATACTATCACGGCGACCACTGCCCGTTAATGTGACGCTGTCACTCACTTGCCACAATACACTGGTAATGCTATCGACGTAGTTATTTCGGAAAAGGTTATTTAGATTTAAAATGGCGTTGTTTGGGAGAAAATTGATGCTGTCAAACTGACAACCACCTTCTACCTCAAAATCTAACGTTGGTACACCATACACATAAAAAGTGTCTAAATAATTGCTGTAACAACCCGTGATCGGATCGGTAAATTCTAAGCTGATCGTATGAAAACCCGCTTCCGCCAAATCTGGAACAAAGAAATCTGTTCCTGTTCGTACACCTGTTCCACTAAAGACACCCCCCGTATCGGTCGTGTATAAAAGCACCGTATCTCCTCCTAAACAAAAGGTATCACTAGGGAAATTAGTAGTGAAACTGACGTTGAAAACAGGGTGAATATCAATGATTTTTTCTACTTCTGCTCTACAAACCCCATTTTGATAGGTGGCGACAATGGTATCTTTGATGGTCGTATCTACAGGGTAATAATGCAAGCCATTCATCTGGAAATAGAGGGGGGCACCTAGCGCAGTAGGGAGTATGGGTACGCCATCTCTGGTGAAGGTACAGCCAGTAGGGCGTTCCAAAAAATATCGTAGAATCTAAGACTTCGCAATAACTAGAATCTAGCCCATTAATAGAAGGAATAATGTACTCATCTACAATGTAGGTCAAGGAAATACTATCGGTACAGCCTGTTAAAGTATCTTCCACCGTGTAACTTACAAAGACAGCCCCTGCAGAGACTCCTTGTGGATTGAAATATGCGGAGCTATCATAAGAGTACAATAATCGTATCTCGATTGACCCCTATGGTATCGGTACCGCAAGTATCCAACTTGCATAACGGCATTGCTATCCATACTGCTAAAGGTGTGGATGACAGAGCTATTGAGGGTGTCAAAGGTAAAACGCAACAACGAATCGTTGCTACAAAAGCGTGAATTGTTGAGCGGTGACAAAAGATTGGAGACCAACTTGGGGCGCACTTGTACCTGTTTGGTCGTATCCGCAGGGCAAACCAAGGGTTGCCCTGGAACATTGGTTCCTGCTGTAGTATAAGTGATGTCGTTAAGACCAACGCCTGCTTTGGAGGGTATGAAGTACCAATCGGTGCCAAAGTTGTTATCTACTCCAGGGCCGGCAAAGGTGCCTCCCGCAGGGTTACCCGAAATACGAATGGTATCAGGCTCTTCGCAATAGAAATCCTCTAGACCAACAATGCTAGGAATCACAATGGGTTGAATATAAGTTTGTGCGGTTGCCGTATCCGAACAGCCATTGCCATCGGTAAAGGCATAGGTGACAGTGTTGGTACCAACCATTCCTTTGGTAGGATCAATTCTAACATAGCCATTGAAAATAGAAAAAGCAGAATCGGGATTGACTAAACTTCCCCCCAAGGAAGGTAACATAGAGAAGTAATCTACATTGCCATTAATACAATAAGCCGAATCCAAATCAAATAAGCGCACATCAGGAATCGGATAAATGGTAACGTTTCTAGACATCGTATCTGAACAGCCATTGGCGCTACTATAAACATAGTAAACGGTGTACGTACCTGCTGTAGGTGCTAAACTAGGGCGAAGGGTATCTGTACCTGGTACAATCAAATCACCATAAAATTGGTAGGTGCCTGACGCGGCATTGCCACTAATTAAAACTACATCGTCGTCGGATTGGCAGTAAGAAGAGCTGCCTATGATACCAGAGAACGAGGCGGTCTGCACAGGGCTAACTGTTATGGTTCTAGAAGTACTGTTGGAACAGCCCGAAATACCATCATAACTATAGGTAATAGTATGAGGCCCGTTTCCAGCTAAAATAGGGGTGAATACCCCTGTCAAGGAATCTACTCCCAAAGAGCCAGAAAAGAACCCTTCAGCGATGGTCGCGGCGGCGGGTGTCCCGATGAGTTGTATAGGCGCTGCATTGATACATACGCTGGTGCTCGGAAAGCCACTCAATTGAACAACAGGCGTAACATCTAATTTTATAATGGCCGTATCGGTATTGGTGCAGCCCAGCGCTGTCTGATAGAAATAAACAATGGTATCGGCTTCATAAGCCCCAGGCACAAGAGCAGGATCAAATTGATAATTGTTGCCAACCAATACAATACCATTCCCACTAATAGATGCAGCGGCGGCAGAAATGTAACTAGGCGCTCCATCTACAAGGAGTGGGGTAGCACTACGGCAGTAACTGTGCTCTGAAAGAAACACTCCACCAGGGCCATAAGTCCCCGATACGCCATTAAAAGCAACATCAATATCAATAACTGGTGGCGACTCAATCGTAGCAATGATGGTATCGGTTCCCGTACAACCTGCTATATCCGTCATACTGATGGTTAGGATACTCGTGTCTACTCCTGTGGTATAGAGCGTGCTTGGATTAAAGAAAAGCCCCGATCGTCCCGCGCCACCATAGGTGGTAAGCGGCGTGTTGATTAGGTTTTGACTGGTAACATTAGCGCCGATGACCACACTGCCATGGTCGTAACAAAAAGCAGCTGGCGAGGCCGAATTATTGTCTAAAGTTAGGTCTATAACAGGACCAGAGGCTACAAAGATCGAATCCAAATACGTATACGAGCAGTTGTTGAGGTCTGTCAAAACGTAGGTAATGTAATTGGCACCGTTGCCCGCATTGCCAGGATTAAAGATGCCTGTATTAACGTCAATTCCAGCGGCTAATTGAAAGGATTCTTGTATGTTAGGTTGTAAAGGTGCCCGTTGCAACAGATCGGGAGCATCGCTTCTACAATAAGGACTGTTGCTGGTGTAGCTAGGGCTAAGTGGTTGCGTAATCGTAAACGATCGAGTGATTTGGCTGGGACAACCGTAGAAAGACCCATTATAAACGAGTTGTAAAGTTATATTACCCACTCCAGAAGGTACCAACGAGTCGTAGACGGCTTTTGGATCTAGGATGTTATTGACTAAATCAATGCGTTGTCCATTAGAAAGTAAAAACAACTCATTGAAATTGGGCCCCAAAAAGCCGAGTGAAGGAAACAAGGTATCGCCTACTTCATTGGCACAATATTGCGCCTTCAAGTTACCAATACTAAGCGTGGCACTACTAGACACAATGCCTACCGTCTGCGAAACAGTAAAGGTATCTGCTAAAATGGTCTGTACCACTCCAGTAGTCGAGGTAATGGTTGTTAGGTTTTGATACTCCATGTTTACCTCGATGAGCGTGGTGCCCCCAGGTAAGAGGGTCGGGTTAAATAGAAAGCTCTCTGCCCCAGGCGTGGGAATATTAGGGCTAATCGCAACGCCGTGAACTGGATTCGTGGTATAGGTATTTAAGAGTTCGTTTTGAATCGTTCTTCTGATATCTCCATTGCTATTCGTTCTAAAGCTATCTACAAAAACCAAGTTGCTGTCTCTAGAAAATATCTGAAGTGCTGCTGTACTTCGACAAACGGTATCGGGTAAGTTATTGATCGTCAAACGCCCCGAAATGTCAATGAAGCCACTCGCTGAGCCCCTACAGCCGTTGTTATTAAACTCTAAAAACACTAAATTTCTACCATCCGCAATGGGACTTAAGAAATTGTTGTTCTGATCGACAAAAGCGCCTGAAAATTGGAAGGGGAAGGTGCAAGTAAGTAAGCCCGTCGCCCCACCATTACAAGATAGATCAGGGCGGGTACCTGTCACAATCGTCGTCTGACTGGTATCAATCGTCAACAACTTATTTCCCGCCAAGGCATCCTGCTTCGACAAGGTCGCAAACTCTACTTGGTCAAGGCGGTTGTCATAAATCGTAATATTTTTGATTCTTGATACAGGACTGGCGCAACTCGTACCGTCGCTGTAGCTGGGTGTATATAAGTAAATAATGCTATCGGTCAAGGACTCCACGTGGCTGCTTGGCCAAGGGAGCCGCGTAGCATCGAGTTGGTTGTTGGAAATAGCATTCGGGTAATTGTTAGAAATAAACGTTCCACCACTAGGAAAGCCATAAAAGTCAACGGCGGTGTTGGTGGCACAAGTAGGAGTAGTTTGTGGTAAGAAATCTATTGCTGGGTTGTGGATAACAATAGGAGTGGTGGTATATAGTAGATTGGTGTTATCTAAAAAGAGAACGGGGCCTGTTGCAGCAAGGGCAGGTACAGTAAATGTTACGGTTCCTTGTACCCCTGTACCTGAACCATTTGCCATATTAGTAAATGTCAAGTCGGCTCCACTGATCGTGATGAGTTGTCCGTTGCCCCCCTTTCTATTCATACGAATAGTAACAGGGTGCGCCGATAAATTGTCATAAGTAAAAGAAATACTAGAGTTGTAACAAGCTTCGTCTAAGCTGGGCGCGCCTACATCGTTGTTGGAGAAGGTTGCGATGGGGTTGGCGCTAGCTAGTGGTGTGATGATAACAACAGAATCGGTATAAGTATCAATACAGCCGTTGGCATCCTCATACATGTAGTCTATTATGTAGGTGCCTGGAGCAAGATTGCTAGGGGTAAAAAAGCCTGCTGCATTAACTAGATTACCTCCGAACTGATATTGACCATTTATAGTATCGTTCAAACTATTTACTTTATCCGTCGGATCGGTCGTAAGGTACTGATTTTGATAACCGCCAATAGCTGCTGTTGTTGCTTGGTTAACGGTCACGGCAAAATTAGTGCTCCCTGTACAGCCTTTACTATCGGTAAAGGTGTAGTTGAGCGTTCGATTGACTACTGTACCAATACTAGGGTCAAAAAGTCCTGAGGTAGCGTTAATTCCTGTCCCAGCAAAGACTCCCGTGGTCTGTGGAGTAGGACTAGGTGTTCCTATCAATTGTATGGGAGAATCATTAGAGCAAACAACAGCAGGAGATGGTCCAGTAATAGTAACTTGCGGAACTGTATCAATTCCCACATAAGCTATGACAACCGCATTACACCCCGCTGCGGTGGTATAATCGTATATGACTGTATCTATGTTACCGACAACGAGACTAGGATCATAAGTATAATTATTGCCACTTAGAAGAACTCCCGTTCCTGTGATGAAACCGCGTTGGATCGCACCAGCGAAAGCGCTAGGTTGTGGTGCAAGCGTAAAGGCGGGATCATCTGCACAATAGCTGTGTCCAACTGCTCCTCCATAGGGCACAAAATTGAACGCGCTATTGATGTCAACAGTACCAATAGAATTGATGGTGATACTGTCTAGAACTATTATTCTATTTATTAAATTAAGAGTAACACCATCGTCTTCTATTTCTTCATAATCTTGTCGAATAATCACTTTTGTTGTACCTGGAGGGAGCAAAGAAGGGACTAAACCGTACACTTCATTATTGACAATATTGCTGACGGTTACTATAGCTGCTTGGTGGTTAAGGTCAACGGTTTGAGGGGGGGTGAGTTGATTTATTACAAAGCTACTGGCACCAGACGTGTAACCTAATTCGACATAAGAAGGATCTCTATAGAAAAATACGGTATCCGCATTGTCACAAACGGCATTGGGCAAGCCAAAAATTACGGGGCGAGATGCTGAGGCGCTGCTGACATTGGTTGACTGGGTAGAGGTATCGGCACAACCATTAAAGGTCGTGTAGATATACTGAACGGTATTCGTTCCTACATTAGAAAGACTGGGATAAAATATTGCTCGTCCATTAGAAGTATTGCCTACTCCATTACCAGAAAAAGTACCCGTTCCGAGTAAGGTGTCGTTGCTGCCAAATAAGTTGTCCCCTGGATCACTAGACAAATAGTTTGCTTGCAAACCTAAAAAGCTAGCGATAGGGCTATCGTACACCTCTATACCAACACTAACCGTTTCCGCACAACCATAATAATCATAGCTGTACTTCAAAAGCATAGGAAGTTCATTGGGGGGGCTTGTTAAGCTATTGTATTGGAAGCTAGGGTCAAATACATTGCCTGCCTGTAAATTACTGGTCAAATTGAAGTTAAGTCCACCATCATTAGAGCCCGCTAAGGTAAAAAACCCGCCACTATAGGCAGGAGAAACTTGCACGGTACTAGCCAAATCATTTTCGCAATAAGTAGAATTGACCCCAGTAATACTAGGAGAAAGGGGTATATTAACTAAAAAAATAGTATCGACTACAACAAACGTATTTGATGTTAAAATAAGACCACCAGGAATCGACAGCGTTCTATTTTCATAGGTCATTTCAACAATCACAAAATTACTAGCTAGCGCGATAAGAGCGGGATCGATTTCAAATGTTTCTGAGCCTGTCACCGTATTTGTGTAACGAATAGACCCCGAATTGATAGGTGCAGCAGTGGTGACATCAATCAGGTCATTGGTGATTTCTCGATCCCCCAACACGATCGTATCCTTATAAGCAAGGGCGGGATCTCTAAAAAAGGGAAAAGGAGCTGCTCCTCGACACAAAGTGTCGGGCAAGCTCGGAATAGATGTAACCAAAGATCCAGTGAGCTCAAAAGTACCCGTCGCAGAGGCCGTACAGCCATTGTTGTTGATATTTAATAGCACGTTAGTGAGGAGCCCAGCTGCTTGCCAGTCAAAATAACTACTGTTACCTACATAGAAGATATTGGTTCCTGAAAAAAGGTGCTGCACACAATTAATAGAAGGAGGGTTGCAAAGCATATCGGGAGTAGTCGAAATACCAATATCCGTGGTGTTAATATCCAAGTCTAATTCTACACTACCGATGGCATTGGCTTGTGTTCTTGTAATAGGCGAGTAGGTGACGTTGTCCAAACGATTATCATAGATGTACATTGTACTAAGAATAGAATCACTGAAGGGACAATTGGTGCCATCGCTATAGGTCGCTCGATGCAAATAAGTAACATTAACACGCAGGGAGTCAAAGTGATTGACAGGCCACGCTACTTGCGTAGGATCGAGTCTATTGCCTGAAATGGTATAAGGAGGAATGACAGCACGATCAATACTATAGTTTCCGCCTATTGGCGTTGCTCCAAAAGTAATTAATCCATTGTCTGAGCACAAAGGGCCCGTTGGTGTCGGGAAGTCTAAGATAGGGGTGTGAATGGTCAATCCAGAAATACTAGCGAGTACGTTGAATGAATTATCATAAACGGTCACGGTATTCGATCCCTGGGATAATGTTCGAAGGCATCGTAAAAGAGATAGAGTGGGACTTTAAACCTATACCATTAAAAGGGTCAGGAGTAACGCTAATAGCGCCTGCTGCGCCAGAAATAAAGATAAAATCAGGAACTCCCAAAAAGGCATTAGGATCATAATAAATAATAATCGAAGAGCCTGGGCAAGCTTCAAATAAAGTACCTGAAATAAGATCTAGATTAGTAAACGTATAAGAAGCTGTATTTTTTTGTGCCTGCACTACGGTTTGGCAACAAAAAAAAGGACGATGAAAAACAACGTCCTACGGGGGGAAGATAGTAGAGCGGCAAGCATGATAGTGACTGCTTTAGAGATAAACAAAGAATATAGTGTAGCTAATTTTAATACTACCCCTAATGTAGTAAACGCAACGGACTATCTTTGCTTTTTGAGGCTCAAAAAATAGAATAATATCAGTAAAATGGTATAAAATAGACATTTAGCCTATTTTAATGAACAATTACCTATTGCTAGTTGTCTACTAATGTTCTTGTAAATTTTATTTTAATACTTGGAAGGAGAAGACTCCTTTTAGCGATAAAAGACCATTCTAATAGAACATAAAAAGTCCCGATTCGCTGCTGCAAATCGGGACTTCGAATTTTTACCTACGAGTAGGAGTAACTTATTGCTTGACCATGCTTAGAGAGCTGGTAACCTCTACTTTGTCGGCTACTAATGGTAAGCCTCCTGTAATGCCGAAATTGCTACGGTTAAAGGAGAAATTAGCATTGATGCCTAAGAGTGTCATTGCTTTGTCATTTTGATCTTTTACCTCTCCACGATCTAATAAAGTAACATAAATGGTTTGAGCCAAGGTTTTTCCCGCCAAGGTCAAATCGCCTGTCACTTCGTATTTATTGTCGCCCAAGTTCTTAATGTAGCTACTTTTGAACGTCGCCAAGGGGGCATCTGCGGAATTAAAATACCGCTCGCCCTGCAAGTGCCCATCGCGGGTTTTAGAATTGGTATTGATAGAGGCAATTGGAACGGAGAATTCAACTGTAGCCGTCGTGAATTTGTCTTCATCTGCCATGTTGATGGTTCCTGTCATTTCGCCAAAGCTGCCGTGAAATTCACTCATTTTGTAACCCAATACAAAAACTAAGGAAGAGTGTAAAGGATCTACTTTGTAAGAAGCAGG
Organism: uncultured Saprospiraceae bacterium; assembly: GCA_963837355.1. GTDB lineage: Bacteria > Bacteroidota > Bacteroidia > Chitinophagales > Saprospiraceae > Aureispira. The sequence goes on from CAWIMY010000007.1 coordinate 2,011,509, forward strand.
TTGAGCATCAGTGGAACGATTGTTCTTAGCTTTTTGAGCGCTAGCACCTAACGTAACTGCTAACAATAAAAGAGCAGTAAGAAAGTAATGTTTCATAATAAAAATAATAGTAAGGAGAAAATGAAATAATGGTGTTGTTGAAGGAACACCGTATGGATAAATAGTGACTAGCTTCTTTATTATTGGGCTAGTAACTCTGACTTTAATTTTTGAGCAGCTACTTGATCCAAACGCCCAGAAAAGAGTAAGCGCATTTGGCGGCGCTGCAAGGCTTCTGCATAGCGTTTTTTCTCTTCGGCGGTCAAGGCCAAAACAGGGGGCACTTTTATAGGACGCTTTGTGTCGTCGTCAACTGCTACAAAGGTGAAGTAAGCGTCGTTGCAACGGCGGGTGTTTTTGCCCTTAATATCGGAGGAGAAAACCTCGACATAAATTTCTACGGAAGTAGAAAAAGCCCGAGTGACCACACATTCTAACGTGATCACATCGCCCAAAGGAATTGGTTTATCAAACGACACATTGTCCACAGAGACGGTAACAACATAGCTTTCACAGTGCCTTCCTGCACAAATTCCCGCCACCACATCCATCCATTTGAGGAGGTTGCCTCCCATCAAGTTATTGATAGGATTGGTGTCATTGGGCATAATCATCTCGGTCATCACTGTTTTAGACTCCGATATTTTTTTGGCTATTAATTCCATAATAGTGGATTGAAATCTTGTTGTAAGGCTAGAAAAAGAGTAATAAGAGCGGTAAAGATAGTCCTATTTTGGTACAACCTTAAAGACATTCGTATTGTTCTTCGAAAAGATCTTTTGCTGTTAGGAAAAATTCATCCGACGTAAATATAAATAATAAATGTAGACACACTAAATGTAAAGGTATTTTTAACACTTTTTAAGGACTCTTTATTGTAAATACGCTTTTAGTGGATAACTACTTATCATTACAAAATTTTTGCGCTAGAGGAATCTTTTCTAATTAATTTTCTCCTTTCAAAATAATCTATTTATGGCTTCTTTTTTCTTCAAAATAGTCGGACTATTTATGCTCTTGTGTGTTCTTTTTGCTTGCGAACCAACAACAGATGCCCAAAAGGAGCCAGCCAGTAGTACTGTTGAGGAGGCGTATCAATTGCCTGAGACCTTGGCTGTTCTGTATACTACTGTTGGGGCAAAACACGACACTGCAATGCTCTTGATGAGCGATATAGAGCGCGCCAAACATGCCTTAAGGGGACGATTGCCTACTCTAAAAGAAGGAGAGAAGGAACCCCTATTAACCGCCTTAACTGCCCTCAATAAAGCGGGAGAGGGGATGATGACTTGGATGCGTGAATTTAAGGGACTTGATTTGTATGAGGAAGATTACCGCGTTATGTCAGTAGCAGAAATTGAAGCCTATTTACAGGCAGAAGAGGCCAAGATAGAGCAAGTACACGTCGCTATGAGTAATAGTATCGCCAATGCTCGTGTTTTATTAGAAGCAAACAACGAATAAAAAATTAGCCCGTATCAGCATATACAGTAAAAGGTAGTACAAAAAAAGGCCGTTCTAATGCAATTAGAACGGCCTTCTTGAATGATAAAATAATCCTATTTATAGTTCTCAATCAAACGCGCTTTCATTTGGGCGAACTCTTGATCGTCAATGACTCCCATTTCACGTAATTCAGCCAATTCTTTAAGTTTTCGAACCACTTCTGAGTCGGCATTGCCTGCCAGTGGAGCAACTGGTGTTGTTTTTTTAGCAGTAGGAACAGTGGTTTCAGGAGGTACTACTTTTTGGGGAGCAGAAGTAGATGTATACATCGTAGGATCTTGTCCTTCTTTTACTTGCTCTTCAAATTCTTTTTCTTTTTGGATGTCTTTCGCCATGGTCTTCCCTTTCTCAAATTGCTCATCATAATAGCGTTGAAAGCGATCGGTATCAAAATCTAGAAAAGTGCCGCCCACAGAGAAATGGGTTTTAAAAACTTGTCCTAGAGCATACGTAGAAGCACCAGACACAATAGACATAGACAAGCCCCCAAACAGCGTACCGATACCAGGAATCATTTTGATAATGGCATTCGCTCCTAAGCGCGACAAGCCTGACCCCGTGAGCGAGGTTACTAAAGCCTTGCCTTCTGTTTCTTTAAAATCTACACCATATATATTACTAACGGTACGAATCATGTCCAGCTGCACGGCAGCAACCGCTACAAAGTCAGCAATGGGAATAGGAATAAAACCTGCACCCATCGACCAAATTACATGGCTGCGAATAGCGGTTTCCGCTCTTTGATTCAAATCTTCACTATTATTCTTATTGGTCATTTTATGTACGAATTTTGCCGCTTTAAATAATTTATTTTCCATTGAGGTTTTTTATTAAGCTCCCCTGATAAGGAAGTATACTGTCAATATACAAAATTGAAAAAAAAAAGTTGCCTTCCTCGGCTCTTTTGGAGGAGATCTTCTTGCTTTTCTATTACAATTAGAAGTACTCCAATGTTGTAGTATAGCTTGGAGTTTATTAAAACACCCCATAACGAGCCAATTAGTTCCAGCGCTACGAAAAAAAAACGTTTAGAAGACAAAAAAAAAGTCACTTAGCTAAACAATTTTGTGACAATCATGTTTAGTAGTTATAAGAGCTTGCGACAATAGACAACTTAATAAGTTCGACGGTTGCAATCTTATAAATAAATTATTACTCTCTGATTAATAGTTGGTTGTCGCTTAAAAAATAATTTTGTCCTGCTCTTTTCTAATTAAAAGAGAGCCATAGCAAACTTGTATTTTGTGACAATTAATAAAGGAACACCTTCTATAACAAATTTATTAGAGCGTAAGTCTTTTTTGAACTAACAAACACACACTACATCATGGTAAAAGCAATCGTCGTATTACTCGTATTTGCCCTCATTGCAGGCGTTTTAGGATTTGGAGGACTAGCAGGAACTGCTTCCAGTTTAGCTGTTACTTTATTTTACGTTTTCTTGGTGATCCTAGTGATCTCCGTAATCTTTAAAATGGTAAGTAAAGTCTAACCAAGATTATTATCCAACACACACTACCCAAGTTGCTAATAGTTAGAAGTAAATGCCTTATCCACACACACTAGGTATGTTTTCTAGCAATAAAAAAGAGTAGCAACTGTTAAAACATTCACTACATCCAATTACTATCTGGATATAAAAACACTACTATTATGCTTAGATTAATCGTCATTTTATTCGTTATTGCTTTAATTGCTGCTGCTTTAGGATTTGGAGGAATTGCAGGTTCTGCAGAAGGCATTGCACAAATCGTATTTTATGTCTTTTTAATTTTACTAGTTATTTCGTTAGTTGCTAATATGCTACGCAAAGCATAAACTAAGTATTAGTAATAAGTATGATAAGATTTCCCTTTGAGCACTTGTCACTTAATGATAAAAGCTTTTAAAGTTGCAATTTGCGGCGATTTTGTGGACGCATAATGTCCTTAATCAATCCCGATTTAATGACTTTAAGATGGCACAAATTAAGCGGCATATTGAGCAAGGGTTCTTTTCTGAATAATCTATTTTTTAACACACACAACCCACATAAATAATGAGTTCATTCACTGATAAATTAAAAGGAAACTGGAATCAATTGAAAGGTAAAATGAAGCAAGAACACGCTGATTTAACGGACGATGATTTGCAATATCAAGAAGGTAAAGAAGACGAGCTGCTAGGTCGCCTACAAGAAAAAATGGGCAAAACCAAGGAACAAGTCAAAGACTGGATTGATTCCCTATAGATAAATTATCCCTACGCGGATAATCGTTACGATGCTTTCTAAATGGCCTTAGGCTTTTTAGAAAGCATTTTTTTGTTGCAAGAAAAGTAGCGCAACTAATCTTCTTTTAGACAATTGTTCAAGTAAAACGAATAGACGGCTCTTTCAAAAATAGCCGATTGCTTTGCTGTTTGTAAAAGTGTTGTATCTTTATCGGATAACAAAAATTTAAGAAGAACACCATGTCTATAATCACAGAGAAGTCAGAACGCTTTTTAGAAGCTTACCTTAACAATTACTCGCCAACAGGTTTTGAGAGCCCCGGTCAAAAGATGTGGCTCGACTATATCAAGCCGTATATTGACGATTATAAAGTAGATAATTACGGCACCACGTACGGTATTATCAATCCAGAAGCCGAATACAAAGTTGTCATCGAAGCCCACGCCGATGAAATTTCTTGGTTTGTTCACCACATTACAAACGAAGGCTATATCAAAGTTATTCGCAATGGCGGTTCCGATCATTTGATTGCTCCTTCCAAACGCGTTAATATTCATACAGGCAAGGGAATTGTACGAGGTGTTTTTGGATGGCCAGCCATCCATACCCGCAAAGGAGAAGATGCGAAGTTAGTGCCGACTATTGATAATATTTTTATTGATGTAGGGGCAGATAGCAAAGAAGAAGTGTTAGAAATGGGGATTCACCCTGGTTGTGTTATTACCTACTCGGATACATTCGAAGTGCTCAACGACCGCTATTATGTAGGCCGTGCTTTAGATAACCGCATTGGCGGTTTTTGTATTGCTGAGGTCGTGCGCTTATTGCACCAAAATAAAGTAAAACTACCCTTTGGTTTGTACATCGTTAATGCGGTACAAGAAGAAGTAGGTCTCAATGGCGCGCGCATGGTGGCCAATGCCATCAAACCCAACGTTGCCATCGTAACCGATGTGTCGCATAATACCCACACTCCCTTAGTAAACATCGAAAAACATGGGGACATCAAAGGGGGTAAGGGCCCTGATTTGACGTTTGGGCCAGCGGTACACAACAATTTACTAAGTTTGATTCGCAAAGCTGCCGAGAGCAACGACATTCCTTACCAACTAAGCGCTAGCTCTCGCGTAACAGGAACGGACACCGATGCCTTTGCCTTTTCGAATTCGGGGGTACCTGCCGCCTTAATTTCTCTACCGCTCAAATATATGCACACGACGGTAGAAATGGCACACAAAGATGATGTAGAAAATGTTATCAACTTAATTTACCATGCCTTACTCGCCATCGAAGATCAACAAGACTTTAGATATTTCAAATAGAACGTGCTAGGAGCGTAGCCCATGCCACCATTAAAAACTAAGGTTATACCACTGCTAAATTGGTTGCTGTACAGCAATGTCTTTATTGCTTTGTGTGCCTTGGCAATGACGGCGCAAACGCTTTTTTTATTGGATAAAGAACCAACGACAAGTCCCGCTCTATTGGGACTTGTCTTTTTTTCTACTTGGTTTATTTATACGCTGCACCGCTTGGTAAGTTGGCGCAAACTCAACGCCCGCTTGGACATTCCCCGTTTCCAAATTATTGGCCACTACCAAAGCCACCTTAAATTCTATGCAGGTTTTTCAATAATTGGTGCGATGGCCTGTTTTTTCTACTTAAAATGCGCTACCCAGCTGGCGCTCTTACTTCCTGCACTGTTATCCTTGGGCTATGTTTTGCCCTTCCTTGGCCAAAAGCGCTTGCGGCTACGCGATTTGCATTTTGTGAAGATTTTTTTGATCGCTGGCGTTTGGAGTTATGTTACTGTCATACTGCCTGTATTGGAAACAGGGGGGCATTTGGAAGGAACTTCCTTCCATTTAATAGGGGTCTTTTTAGAGCGTAGCTTGTTCATTTTTATAATAACCTTGCCCTTTGATTTGCGCGATTGGAAATTGGATGCTCACCATGCTGTGAAGACTATTCCAACTGTTCTAGGCTCCTCAAAACACTATTCGTCTAGGGTTGGGATTAATTGTACTTTGGATGCTGCTCCCCACGCTTCTTTATCCTTGGCCGCTGCCACTAGGGTTTTATACCACAGCGATCTGGACAGGGTATTTGCTATTACGTACCTTAAAGTCAACCCAAGGAACTGTTCAAGTCGTAGAACAAGATTACTATTATACAGGCTTGATCGACGGAACTATGCTGGTACAAGTCAGTCTAGTTTGGACGGCAGGATTTATTGAATGGTTTTAAAGCCGTCTTTATTTAGGCTTGCTCCCTTTATTGCTGTGCTTTATTGCTGTGCTTTATTGCAATAAAGCACACAACAAAGCACGCAAAAAGCACAACAACGAAAAAGCATCGTTCCCCAAAGAAACAAGGAAGTCGTATTGTATACGGCGACCGTCTACATCCCCTTCCAACAAGAACGTTGTGCTTTATTGCAATAAAGCACAACACACGAAAAAGCACAACAACGAAAAAGCACAACACACGAAAAAGCACAACACACGAAAAAGCACAGCACACGAAAAAGCATCGTTCCCCAAAGAAACAAGGAAGCCGTATTGTATACGGCGACCGTCTACATCCCCGTCCAACAGGAACGTTGTGCAGGAACGTTGTGCAGGAACGTTGTGCAGGAACGTTGTGCAGGAACGTTGTGCTTTATTGCAATAAAGCACAACACACGAAAAAGCACAACACACGAAAAAGCACAACAACGAAAAAGCATCGTTCCCCAAAGAAACAAGGAAGTCGTATTGTATACGGCGACCGTCTACATCCCCGTCCAACAAGAACGTTGTGCTTTATTGCAATAAAGCACAGCACAACGAAAAAGCACAACAACGCAACGTTCCCCAAAAAAAACGAAAGTCCTCCAAAAAAAATCCGCTAACCAACCAAGCCTATTCCTTATGGAGAAGCAACTTAGTTAAGTAGCGGATTACGAGACTACTAAATTAACAGTAGTCAATGAAACGTCTACATCAAGCCCAAAGGCTTCGCAAACTTTGTCAATTCGGTTAAGTTACTCACTTTCAATTTGCCAAACATTATGGCAGGCATTGGTTTTTTCTTTCCAGAAACAATGTCCATCAAGGTTTCATCAGAAGTAGTAATCGTACAGCTAGAGTCGCCGTGCAAGCCTTCTTGAACATCTAGCTTTCCATCTTCGATGGTCGCGGTAAAATCGCCACCGTCGTCACCCGATACTTTGAAATGAAAAGTGGTGTCGCCTTTGCCTTCTAAAGCTTCAGGGTTCACTCTATCTTTAAAACCAAGGATAAATTCTTTTGCAGTCATTGTGTTGTTATTTTTTGAAGGTCTATTTAGTGTGCAAACAGGAGGAAACAGCGGTTAAAAGACGTTAACCACTACTCCAAGTCGTTCAAAGAAAGTAAAAAACTTTCACAAAACAAACAGCCAAGCAGGGATTAAGTTCACAGGTTTACAGGCGCTTTCTAATCCAAGCATATACATAATTCAAAAAGTCCAACTTCTCAGGATCATTGTGCAACTCATGATAACCCCCTTCCCAAATCCTAAGAGTCACATCGCCCGTTGCCTTATCGGCAAAACGTTTGGTGGCGTGGTGGGAGGTAATGCCGTCTTCGTCGCCGTGTACCAAGAGCAAAGGGGTTTTAACTTTGCTGACTACCTGTAAGCTGTTTTGGCCAGAGTCTAACATCCCCAAAGCTGTTTCTACTGTAATTTTTGTGTGATTGAGAGGATCGGTAATATAGGCTTGTACCACCAAAGGATCTTTGGAAATGTGCTCTTTTTGGAGACCGTGATTTTGCGTAAAGCGAGGATAAACAGGACGAATAAACCGCGCCACTTTTAAAAGTAACTTAGGCTCTTCAAATGCCGCTTCCAACATAGGAGAAGTCGCAATGACCCCCTTGATGCCTGTATAACGCTTATTAAGCAAGTAATCTAAGACCAATCCACCGCCCATACTGTGTCCGTACAAAAAAATCGGAATGCCTGCTTGTCGTCGTGTGGCTTCTGTATGCAGCTTTTCAATGTCGTCGTAAAAATGGGCATATTTGCTAACGTGCCCACGTTTGCCACCTGATTTGCCGTGTCCCACACGATCGCAGGAAAGGACAGCAATACCTTTCTGAGTAAAAAACTCGGCCACATGGTCATAACGGCTAGAGTGTTCGCCTAAGCCGTGTATGAGTAAAATAATAGCGCTTGGTTTTTTATAGCGAGAAGTATCAGGCCACCACGCTTGCGCGTAAATATTAATTCCTTTCGGATTCTTCCAAGAAAATTCTGTTCGTTTCATTGCGTTGTTGTTCTAAATTCGATGTTGGTACAATATAAATAAATTTGGCTATAGCAGCACAAAAAAATCCTCTAGGAGCGCATTACCCTAGAGGATTTCTCAAAAATGATAACAAATGTTTATTTTACGAGAGGCAAGCAGCCCCAAAGTCTCTACAAAAAAACGTTAGAACGCATCGTCGATGCGTTTTAGGCGCAGTACTTTGGTATAGGATTCGCCTTTGCCGCGTACTTCTAAACGGTAAACCCCACGGGCGCGTTTGTCCAACGGAATTTCGAACACGTGCTTTTGCGCGCCTTCTTCCTTCTTGAAAACCTGTAAGTTCAAAGATTTATCTTTTAATAAAGCGACTCCATCCGCTACTTCAAAGAGTTCAATCTCTACGTCCTGCTTTTTAGGAACGTTATAAGAAATAGTTACTTTGCGACGGTAATCACTGGTTTCGATCTCAAAATTTTCTAAGGGGAAACGCGCATTGTACTCCTTTCTAACATAGCGCAAGTCTTTGAAAATCCAGTTGGAAGGATCAAAGCGAAGGGCTTTTACTTTGCCTGTAACAGGAATCTCAAAACGCTGCTCTGCTTGGTTAAATACAGGCGCCTCTTGATCGTCGTTGATGGTTTGCTTTATCACGCTGCCATCTTCCAATTCGATCTCTATTTTATAAGACATGGTAAAAATCTCAGGTGTTGTTTCGCGTTTTTTCTGATTGACATACAACACCACATTACCCCCTTCTTCCTTGTAAGAAACCTCATAAATAGGATATTGCTCCCCGCGAATCCACTGGTCAAAGAAATAGCTATAGTCGCGCTCAATGTTTTCACTGGCGTAATATTCGCAAATTTCTCTAAAGTTTTCCGTACTCAAATAAGTCTTCGACCAAGGTCCCTTCATGCCTTTGCCTGAAGTAATGGCTTTGAGTGTTTCAAAGAAATAAGTATCGGTCATTAACCCGCGCAACATGTGAATGGCATAAAAACCCTTCTTACTCAAGCGCTCTTCTAGGTAATCGTCCTCATTGTCCAAGTATAATTTACCGCTCTCAAAATACTCTTTCTCATCCAAAATAATCTGATAGACATTTAAACCCCGCTTGTACTCTTGCCACATAGCTTCCGAGTAGGTCGCCAGCGCTTCGGTGATCCAAGCATCTTGCCAATCTCTAGGCGAAATATGATTGCCAAACCACATATTACCCATTTGGTGAACAACTTTGTACATGTTGACCGAACGCATATCCTCCAACAAAACATTGGTTTGTGTAGGCATACCGTCTGCACCTAAACCAATACCCACCTGTGTTACATTAAACGCTTCATCTCTATAAGGATAAGGGCCAAAGGTTCTAGTTAAACAAGCCATGATTTCGGGCACACGGTTTATCATAGCGGAGGATTCTTTGTATTTCTCAGGAAAAATATAGAAGTTAATCGGGAATTTGTAACCCTTGCCTTGAAACTTAGAATCGATCTTAGTAAAGTTAGAAATGGCAATTAAAATATGGTGCGGAGCAATTCGGTGGCGGTGTCTCCAACGGTATTGTTTTTTACCCTCTTCTGGCCGCGCCACTTTCTCTAGTACGCCATTAGAAACGGCAATGATGGGCATCGACTTTTCTTCTTCTTCACCAGTCTTAGGATTATCGAAAATCTCTTTGACCTTTCTATCTTCTATGGTAATGTCCATATAGAGCGAATCTACTTTATCCCCCAAACCCTTATCACAAGGAAACCATAAATAACCACCATCGGGATAACAAACAGTAGCAATAACAGGATTGTTGTTTTTGCCGTGGGTGCTGTAGATGAGTCCTTTGCGCAAGCCTGATTCTTCTTTAACAACAGGTGGAACCCCCTCATAATAAATGGTCACATTAGAACGTTGCTCGTTCGCTAGTGGTTCGCCCTCCAACGTGATGTACAAACGGTCATCCTTCTGTTCAAAGGCGCTAGCGCCTTCCACTTTGCTGACCTTTAGGTCATCCGCCAAATCCAGAACGACTTTAGTAACACCGTCTTCAGTAGCGACAAATTCACAGTAAGATTTTCCTTTGATATAAGACTTGTCCAACGAAACCTCGATGTCCAAGTGATAAAATTTCATGTTGGTAGGATTCTCTTTGTCCTTGCCCCAAGCCCCTAAGGTTAAGAAAAGGCAGCTAAGTACCAGTAAGAATGCTTTCATGCTGTCTGTTTTATATGATGTATAAGGTGTGTAAAATGATGGATCGTTGAAAGGGGAAAACGCTACAAGATACTATTTTTGATTTAAAGTTTGATTTAAAGAAGAACTAGTTAACTAAGCGAGATGTACGACAATAGCTATTCTATAATTTCCTGTTTCCAATAGTGTTTGCCCTACAATATTCTAATTTAATGCCAAAATTTTTTAGCGGTAGTACTTGAGCAACTTTTTAACTACTTTGTAAAAGGTAGCGTAAGCGGACATACTTTTTCTATAACAAGCCCTGTTGCTGCAAAAGCGGCTTCATGTCAGGATATTTTTTCAACAGCTGTTTAATAGCTGGTTGTGCCTCAGCCGTACGTTTTAATTGTACCAACAACCCAATTTTATTGAGCAACGCGCTGCGGTAGTCAGGGTCTAGCTGCAACGCGCGGTCATAGTATTGCAAGGCAGCGGTAATTTGCCCTTTTTGTGCCAATACTAGCCCCAAATTAGCCAAAGTCACTTTGCGTTGTGGCTGCTCTCGCAAAATAAAACGGAACGTTTTTTCAGCGGCTTGGAGCTGCCCTAGCTGTGCTTGTGTGCTGCCATACTTTTCCTGAAAATCAAGGTTGTAAGGTTGCAAATTGGTCGCCTGCTGAAAATACGCCAACGCTTCTTGCTGGCCGTTGGTTTTGGTGGCCGCTTCGCCAATGCGGTAAGCAGCCCAAGCCTCTTTGACTTCTGTAGCAGGGGGCGCGATGGAGCGCAGCAATTGGTAGTCTTTTTTATTAAAATAATAATGCACCAACGTAGTAAATTTTTCTTCGGGACTGGCCTCTGAGCGCTGCAAGTAGTAATGGGCAGAATCCAAAACAGCAGGTATTCCCATAAATTTATCCCACAAGGCCAAATAGCCACGAGCCATTTCTAGCGGCGCAGGATGCTGCACCACCAAACTCTGCAAACCCAAAAAGCCTGCAATTTCTTCTATTCGCTCTTCACTAAGGCTATCGCCTTCGGGGCCTTTGATGTTGTTTCTACTAATGTAATGATCGGTGATATTGACGTGCGGAATATCAATACTGCCTGAGGGAGGCATGTGGCAAGCCACACAATCGTCTTTAATGGCTTGGCGACTCGCACTGCTTGCCGAGCAATCAAACAAACTGCTTTTATCACTGCCTGTTTGATGGCAGCTTTGGCAAGCCGAATTGTAATTATTTTGGGAAGTGGAATGCACATCGTGGTGCGGATTGTGGCAAGTAATGCAAGACAACTGCTGAGAGGCAATAAAGCAATTACTTTGGCGCAAACGGTCGGCCTGAGAGGCCATAATGAAACGCTTATCAGAGTTCGTAAAACGCGGCAAAAAGACATTCATTACTTCCGACAAGGCCATTCCGGGTTTAAAATCATAAAAATCCTTGCCCTCGTTTAGCACCGCAACGCCCTGCAAATGGCAACGCTGGCACAAATCCATCTGCCGATCAATCGACAAATGCCGTGGGTTGACAATACTATAATCAACTTCCTTGGAGGTGTCCACTCGTATCCCCATTAATTTCTCTTTGACGTGCAGACCACCCGCCCCATGACAGCGCTCACACTCAATTCCCAAGGGCATTTCATGGTACTTGTTGGCTGCGCCAAAAGCAGGGGTGGGGGTATGATTGTGGCAAGTGAGGCACTCCGACAAAATAGCTCGACTAAAGCGTTTGTTGTTGCCGCCTTCAAAGCCAGGCGCCAAATCCCAGCGTTTTTCTTGGGTATAATAAGTAATGGGCGCTTGATAAACGTAGCCGTTTCTATTGATAAGGTGAGAATTGGTATGATGCCCTGAGCCAATAATATAATCGACCCGCTCCAAGCGTTGGTGTACGGTGTCGGTTCCTTCTAATCGGAATTCTAAAATATAAAATACAGAATCTCGGAAAAAAGGCTTGTAGTAGTAATCTAGTTCGGAATCATATACCAAAGACGAGTCGGTAAATTCTGCCGAGGTTTTAAACCAATCCGCTTTGCCAAACGATTGCCCCATACCCGTTTGGATATAGGTGTCGTACACATTAGCATGGCAGCTGCGACACGTCTGCATCCCTACAAAGGCAACAGAGTCGTGCATATTTCGAAAGGAAAGGTCAGCCATCGGCGCTTTCTTGGGGGCACAAAACCACATCCCAAGCAGCAACGTACCGAGCAAGACCAGCAGCAGAACGTTATTTCTTGTCATGATAAATATAAACTAGGTCATCTAGTAACTAGTAAACGCGATTAAAACTGGGGGTAAACTTCTAATAATTCAATATCAAACGCCAAAATGCTATTGGCAGGAACTTGCGCGCTGCTTTCTTCTCCATACGCTAAGCGCGAAGGCAAGAACAGCAACATCCGCTCTCCTTTGCTCATCAAGGGCAAGGCCAAGCGCCAGCCGTTAATACTGTCGTCGAGTTCTACCCGAACAGGCAACATTCCTGTATCTTCAACAATAGTGCCGTCTAAAAGGTAAGCTTGATAGCGAACTTCCAAGGTTAAGTCCTTGTTGCGTGGAGGCTGGTACGTGCGGTCATTTTTTAGTAAAAAACTGTAAAAGAAATCGGCATCGGGATCGCGTTCTGCGGCAATACCTTGCTGTTGCAAATAGGTCTCTATTTCTAAAATGTCGGCTTCATGCTGCCGAATTTCTGCGTCTCGGCAAGAGCACAAACTGAGGGCAAGCAACAAAAAAAGAAGTAGTGTACGCATAATTAGAAACAGTTGATAGAGCAAAAGCGGAAAGAATTCCTAAGGAAAGATACAACAAAAAAAGAACAGGACACAGGGCTGTTCTTTGTATTAACTCAGGAGGCCGCCTAGAAGTTTAACGCAATACTTCACAACGGGTATAAAATAATAAAACTAGAGCAGGTTGTTTTTACTCTTCCTCGTCTCCAATGCTCAACAAAGGGCGCTTGAAAATAAACACCACCTTATCAGTAAACCCGTTGTACTCTTGGGTAAACTGTCCTGATAATTCCCAGCCCATTCTACCCAATTCGTCCAATTGTGCTTCTAAGGCACTGGTTTTTTTGGCTTTTTTGCGCTCCGAGAATAAAGACCGCTTCACAGTATGGGTAATCGTTTTGTATTCAAATTGTTGGATGTCAGACATAGTAGCAACAAGTAAAAACAGTCGGTAACACCTGAATAAAGAACCCAGTGCGCGACATGTTGGTGGATGGAATGTTTTGTAGAGCTAGTTTAAGGAAAAAAGTTGAGATGGAGGCAAGATTAGGGGAGATAGATTTTTGTTTCGTCTGCGGATCACTCCACTAACGCATTTTTTACTCAATGGCAAAAAACTTTACCCGAGTAAGGCCAGCATTTTTTTAGCGTTTTGATTATTATCAAACAGCCTCTATTGATAGTGAATTTTCAACAAAAAAAGCGCAAAACCTATTGGAATTGCGCTTTTTGGAAACCTATGGATAGACTCTAAAAGTCAACCTACTAAGGCTCTACCACCTTCACTTTCTTCACAAAAAACATGTACACAGGTAAGTGGTCACTATAACCGCCGATGTATTTGCCAAACGAGTAGGTGCGGAAAGGGTAGCCCTTGAAACGACCGCCTTTGCTCAACAAGTAGGATTTATTAAAAATGACATTTTTGTAAAATGAATATCCGTCTTGTTTTTTGGGCAAGAAGGACTCGCTGATAAGAATTTGATCGAACAAGTTCCACGAATCGCGGTAGGCGAGGGTACCAATGCCCGATTTGTACAATTCCTCCCAAGGGTTGTAAAAGCCTCCGCTTTTTACTTTTGCTTTTTGGCCTTTGGCTTTCATCACGTCTTTGACGCTGGGGCTTGTGGGATCGTCGTTTAAATCGCCCATAACGATAAACTTAGCGCGAGGCTGATCGTCTTGAATGGTTTTGATAAAGTCGCGGCAAGCTTGGGCGGCTCCCTCTCGCAAGTAAGAACCTCCTCGGCGAGAAGGCCAGTGACAGACAAGCACATGCACCACTTCGCCATCTAAGCGTCCTTTGACCCATAACATATCCCGCGTAAAAACAGTATCGCGTTTTTCGGCATTGGGATTCCGATCGTAGAACAATTTAGGCGTTACTTTTCCGCTTTCTATAACCTCAAAGTACTTGGGATTGTAGAGCAAAGCGACATCAATGCCCCGTTTGTCAAGGGATTCGTAGTGTTCGATTTGGTAGCGGCGTTGGGCAATACTTGGTTGTTTGACAAAATCTTCCAAAACAGCGCGGTTTTCAATTTCTGCTATGCCCAATAGAGCAGGGCCGTCAGGTGTCAATTCCGTGCCCATTTCGCTCACGACTTGGGAGAGGTTACCTAATTTTTCTTGGTAGACTCTAGAGTTGTACAAGAGGTTACCAGTAGGCGTAAAATCTTCATCGCGTTTGCCTTCTGTATCTAAGGTATCAAATAAATTTTCAAAGTTGTAAAACCCAACGCAAACAACGTTGTGCGCTTCCTTGCTCTGCGCTTGTGTCAAAGTCCAGCAACAACTCCATAACAACAGCGATAAGAGTATCTTCTTTTTCATTGATCGAAATTAAATTAAAGAGGCATAGTGGTTGGCCTCTTATTGATGAAAGGGATAAGCCATAGCAGGCGTATTACAGTAGGAACATTCTATTATTATACCAAAAATAAAACTACAGGACTGCTTGCGCCTACAAAAAAAGGATTTGACTATTTTTTTTGACCTTGTTCAATTTGCTGAATAAGGAATAGCTGAGCGCAAAGGTAGCGGCTAGCGCGCAGAAAACCCCCTTGATGCCTTTTTTTTTTGATTCGGAGATGTAAGTATACAAGAAGACAGGGTGGGAGAAAAGTCAGCGTAAGTTAACTTTTCATTAAGTTTATAAAAGTGCTCTGAACAAAGTCGAGCCTTATTTGTACCTTGCGCCTGTTATTGATACATTGTATTCTTATACCGTCGTATTCAATGCCTTACGAGGTTATTGGATTGCGATTTACAAAATTAGATTATGCAACATTGTTTACCACGTATGCTGGTGCTGTTCTTTATGTTTTGCTCAGGTTGGGTTTTGGGGCAAAGCACTATTAAAGGTACCATTCAGGATATGAACAACAAAGCTACTTTGGCTGGTGCCTTGGTAGAATTGAAAGACACGGATTTCTATGCGCAAACTAATTCTACAGGCGTTTTCGAAATTACCGACATTCCCGCAGGTACTTACACGGTAGTATTTACGGCAGAGGGCTATGCTTCTATCGAAAAATCCGTCACTTTGAAAGCGGGCGAAGTAAAAAATTTAGGTATTGTTCCTATTCGTAACATCGGAGAAGACAATCCGGATGCGGAAGATATTATTCCTACGATCATGTTGTCCGATGAAGATTTGGATGGTGCTTCGGCTAGTACACAATCTATTTCAGGTATTTTGAATGCCAACCGCGATGTGTTTACCTCTAAGGTAGCCTTTGCTTGGAGTGCTTCGCGCTTTAGAATACGCGGATATGGTTCGGAGAATACAGTGGCCTTTATGAACAATGTTCCAATGAATGATTTGGAATCTGGCCGTCCTTCTTGGTGGTCTTGGTCTGGTCTAAACGACGTGATGCGTAACCGCGCGTCAAGTATTGGATTAGAAAATACCGCCTACACGTTTGGCGATATAGGAGGTTCTTCTTCTATTGATAGCCGTGCGGGCAGCCAACGTCGTGGAACACAATTGACGTACTCTTTGAGTAACCGCTCTTACGAACACCGCGTCATGTTGACACACAGCACAGGGCTGTTGCCTAGTGGCTGGGCCTTATCGGCTTCTGGCTCTTGGCGCTACTCCGAGAACGGGGCGTATGTCAAAGGCGCGCACTACAATGCTGCTTCTTACTTTTTGTCCGTAGAAAAACGCACAGGCAAGCACTCGCTTTCTTTCACCGCTATGGGCGCACCTTCTGTTCGCGGTAAAGGCGCTCCAGCGGTACAAGAAATGTTTGACTTGACAGGAGATAACTATTACAACTCTAACTGGGGTTACCAAACAGATGGCAAAACAGGAGAACGTCAATTGCGCAATTCTCGTGTCACTACGTCTCACCAGCCTTTATTTATTCTAAACCACGAAGCAGAAGTAAGCGAAAAAGTACGCATCTCGACGGCAGCAAGTTACCAGTTTGGTATCTATGGAACGTCGGCGTTAGAGTGGTACGATGCCTTGGATCCACGTCCTAGTTATTACCGTAATCTGCCTTCTTATATAGAAGATCCTTCTCAGCAGAGCCGCGCTATTGATGATTACACTAGCAATCCTGATTTGTTGCAAGTAGATTGGGATCGTTTGTACGACATCAACCGCAATGCGTATGATTCTGTAGAGAATGTCAACGGCATAGCAGGCAACACCGTTTATGGTAGAAGAGCGCGTTATGTAGTAGAACAACGCCGTTATGATAGTCAAAAAGCAAATGCTAACATCTTAATCAACGCTAACGCGACTGATTATTTGAACATTGATGGCGGGTTGACTTACCAGTTTTACAACAGCCGTAACTTCAAGGTGATGGAGGATCTAATGGATGCTGATTTTTACTTAGACATCAACCGCTTTGTAGAGCGTGATTCAGGTATTGTCGGAGAAAATGACTCTTACCAAAATGATTTAGCGAATCCTAACCGATTGATTAAAGAAGGCGACGAATTTGGCTACGATTACGAAGCCTTTATTCACAAAGGAAGCGCTTGGGCACAGTTTAACTTTAGCTTTGACAAAATTGATTTCTTTGTCAGTGGTATGGGAAGTTTTACCAGCTTTTGGCGCAAGGGAAACCTACAGAATGGTCAATTTCCTGACAACTCTCTAGGAAAATCACCCGCTAAGAATTTCTTGAACCACTCTGTAAAAGGGGGCGCGACTTACAAAGTCAACGGGCGTAACTACTTTTTTGTGAATGCCGTTCACCAAACTAAAGCGCCGTTATTTCGCTACGCTTACATTTCTCCTAGAACAAGAGATCAAATTGCAGACAACCTACAAAGCTCTACTAACTACTCGGTAGAAGGGGGGTATGTATTAAAAGCACCCAACTACAAATTCAATATCACAGGCTATTACGCTATCTTCGAAGACGAATTTTTTCAGCGTAGCTTCTATCAAGATTTTGGTGGTTCACAGTCAGGTATTGGTGGAAATTTTGTCAATTATGTTATGTCAGGGGTTAATAAGCGCCACATGGGCTTAGAAATTGCTGGAGAAGTGAATTTAGGAGGCAATGTTACTTGGAGTGCCGCTGCGGCGATTGGAGAGTATGTTTATACGTCTCGTCCAACGGCACAAACTTACTTGGACAACGATCCTTTTACCGTACGAGAAGAACAGAAGATTTACATCAAAAACTTCTATGTCCCCAATACGCCCCAATTGGCGTTGAATACGGGAATCTGGTGGCGTGCGCCTAAATTTTGGTCATTTAGTGCCAATATTAACTATACAGCAGGTGCTTACAGCGATATGTATTTCAATAGAAGAACCGTAAGTGCCGTGTCCCTAACAGGAGACATACCTACCTTCTCGCAAGGTGCCTTAGCCGCTGATTCTGATTTGAGTAGACAAATCCTTGATCAAGAAAATTTAGGAGGCAACTTTACTGCTGATATCTTCATCCGTAAATCTTGGAAAATCAAGAAGTTGTTCTTTACACTAAGCTTGGGAATTAACAATATTACTAATAACACGATGATCCGTACGACAGGATTTGAGCAATTCCGATTTGATTACGTCACTAAAGATGTAGATGCTTTTCCTAGTCAATATTATTATGGTTACGGAATCAACTATATGTTGAATTTGAGCTTTAGAATATAGTAAGTCCCTTTCTTAGATAACTTATAGACCTCACATAATTACAATATTATGAAATGTAATTTTTTAAAATTATCAGTATTATTAATGGGCTTAGTTCTTTTGACCTTTAGTGCCTGTCAAAAGAATTTTGACCGCCCTCCTGTAGGCGAGTTACCCGATTTGATCCCTAATACTACTATACAACAAGCCATTGATTTGGTAGCTAATACTACTAGCCCTGTCTCTTTGGAAGGGAAGGTGTTGAAAGCCGTTGTTATTGCAGACGATGAGTCAGGTAATTTTTACAAACAATTGGTAGTACAAGACAGCACCGCTGGTATCCGTATTGATATTGACGAGTTTGATTTGTACGAAACGTATCCTATTGGACGGGAAGTCTATATCAAAGGAGACGGTTTGTTTGTCTGGATGGATGGTGATGTCGCCGCTATTATTGGTAGTTCTAATACGAATGATTCAAGAATTGACGGCGAGAAATACCGCTTGTACCTTCTTGGTGGAGCATACAACCAGCCTGTAACGCCGCGCGTTAGAGACTTACTCACGCTTACCTCTGCGGACTACAACACCTTGGTACAGTTGAACAATGTAGAAATCAACGCTTGTGATGCAGGGAGCAACTTCGGTTACCCCAACCAAAGCCGAAACGTTGATATGACAGAATGTGCGACGGGGGGAAACATCATCATGCGCAACAGTGGTTTTGCGACGTTTGCCAATGATAGAATGCCTACGGGCAATGGGGCTATTATCGCCGTATTCAATTCTTTCCGAGGAACATCGCAATTGTTTATTCGCTCTCCAGAAGACGTGAGCAGCATGACAGGGACGCGCTGCACTAGCCGACCCACTTATCAAAGTGTTTCTATTACCAATTTGCGCGCGCAGTTTCCTGCCAATAGCGTAGCAACAGGTAAAATTAGAGGAATTGTAATTTCGGATTCGGAATATGGACAATGGCAAGGACGTAACTTAGTGATTCAAGAACCCAATGGTTCAGGAATTACCTTGCGTTTCAACGACGACCATTTCTTCTCCGTAGGCGACTATGTAGAAGTAGGTGTAGAAGGGGGAACGTTGGGCGAGTACCAAGACTTGTTGCAAGTGAGCGATTTGCCGTTGTGCCGCGCGGTGTTATTGGCCAATCCTGGGCAACTTAAAATTACGCCACGCGTCGCTTCTGTTAGTGATTTGAATGCTAATTCAGAAGCGTGGGAATCAACGTTGATTCAAGTACAGAACGCTACTTTTAGCACGACGGGTTTCTTTGACGCGAGTAATATTGCGGTTAATGACGGAACAGGTTCTGTCGCTTTCTTTAGCCGTTTCTTGTTGTACAGTGACTTTACACCCATTCCTACAGGAACAGGTACCGTAACGGCGGTTATGAGTGAGAACAATGGCAATACCCAATTATTAATGCGTTACTATACCGACTTGGCTGACTTCAGTGGCAGCGGCGGAGGCGGTGGTGGCGGCGGTGGCCCCGTTACTATTGCTACCCTCCAAGACGTACGCGACGCTTTTGCTACAGGTACGGCCACACTTCCTGCAAGTACGACCATTGGCGGCATTGTGATTTCGGATAAAGATGCAGAAAACATCAACAACCGAAACATAGTTCTACAACAAACCAACGGCGCGGGTATTGTGATTCGTTTAGATGCTCCCAATACCACCTTAAACCAAGGCGATAGCGTTCTTATTGATCTATCGGCGGCTACTTTAAGTGAATTTAACGGCTTGTTGCAAGCAGCGGATGTTCCTAATACTAATGCAACGGTAGTAAGTGCTGGAAACAGTATTACACCACGTGTAGCTACCGTAAGCGATGTTTTGAGCAATGGCAACGCTTGGGAATCAACCTTAGTAGAAGTTACAGGCGCGACTATTTCTAATGCTAGTGGCACTTATTCAGGCAATGCCGATGTAACCGATGGAACGGGAACAATTCCTATGTATACTAGAGGTGGAGCGACCTTTTCAGGCAATGGGTTGCCTGCTGCAAGTGTCAGCGTTACCGCCATTATTTCTGACTTTAACGGCATCCAGCTAAACCTTAGAAATGCCGCTGACGTACAGTAATTAGCACACTGTGTTTGTAAGTAACGTCATTTTATTCTGACCACTTTACCTATTTATTATAATTTAAATTATTATGAAAATTAGTTCTTTTAATATAACGGCTCTTCTATTGCTGGTTGTTTTGTTGGCAATGGGTTCTTGCCAAAAGACCTACAACGAACCGCCAGAAGAAGATCCCATCAGCTTAACGCCTAATACTACCATTGCGGAAGTAGTGGCGCTAGCAGCGGCAACGCCCGTTTCTTTGAGTGGTAAAATCTTAGAAGGTGTTGTGATCGCGGATGACCGCTCGGGCAACTTCTACAAGCAAATTGTTGTACAGGATGCTACAGGTGGTGTTCGTATTGACATCGATGCCTTTAGTTTATACAATGAATACCCTGTTGGACGGAAAGTGTACATCAAGGGCGATGGATTATTTATTTGGAGAGACGGTGATGTACCTGCAATCGTGGGAAGCACCAACACCAACCAAAGCCGTATTCCACAGGCCAATTACCGCAAATTTATCATTGGTGCGGAAATGAACCAGCCTCTAACTCCTGTTTTGAAGACCATTCCTACCTTGAGTGCAGCAGATTACTACACTTTGATCCAATTGGACAACGTAGAATTTGACGAATGTTCGGCAGGTAGTTCTTATGCTTTTGCTTCTACGCAAGAGAGCAGAGATGCGGAATTGATTAACTGTGACGCTAACAACTATAAATTGATTGTCCGCAACAGTGGTTTTGCCGACTTTGCCCAAGAATTGATGCCTACTGGAAACGGATCTATTATTGCTGTCTACAGTTCTTTTAATGGCAACAAACAGTTGTTTATTCGCGATCCTAACGATGTTGCCAGCATGACGGGAACACGCTGCACAGCATTGGGCAACTACCCTGATGTTTCTATTGCTGATTTGCGTAGCCAATTCAACGGTTCTGCAACAACAGCCACTGGGCAAATCAAAGGAATCGTGATCTCTGATCCGAACGGTGGCCAATGGCAAGATCGCAACGTCATTGTACAAGAGCCAAGTGGCGCAGGGATTATGGTGCGGTTTAACGACGACCAAAACTTTGTGACAGGCGATTACGTCCAGATAAAAGTAGGTGGCGGTACCCTAGATGAGTTTAACGGCTTGTTGCAAGTAAGCGATCTAAACAATTGTAACGCTACAGCGTTGCCCAATCCAACAAATTTAACCATCACTCCCCGTCTTGCAACGGTAGCTGATATTGCGGCCAACGCTAATACGTGGGAATCTACGTTGGTACAAGTTAAAGACGCTTACCTAAACGGTGGAACGACGTTCGGTGACTTTGGCGTAATGCTCAACGATCCAACAGGAAGCATTAGTCTATTTAGTGGCTTTGCTAATTTTGCAGCTACACCCTTGCCTGCTGGCACAGGCATTGTAACTGCTATCGTAGGCGATTTCAACGGTACTCAATTGAATATCCGTGATTTGTACGATGTAAATATTGCTGGCAGCGGCGGCGGCGGGAGCTCTGGAATTATTAACCAGATTAGCATCCAAGATTTGCGCAACTTCTTTATGGGCAGTGCTACGTTGGCACCCGATACCACTAAAGTGTCAGGGATTGTAATTTCTGACAATACCAATAACAACTGGGTGGGGCAAAACTTAGTGATCCAAGAACAAGGCGGCGCTGGAATTACCATCCGCTTTACAAGTAACCACAGCTTTAATACAGGCGACGAAATTGAAGTGGTTGTTTCTAGATTGAGCTTAGAGGAGTTTAACGGCTTGTTGCAAGTCAATGGCGTACCGAATGGCAACGCTACCTTTATTTCTTCGGGCAATAGCATTACGCCTCGCGTAGCTACTGTGGCCGATATTCTAGCCAATGCCAACGCTTGGGAATCCACACTCCTCAACATACAAAATGCTACGTTGACAGGAACAGGCTACGGCGATTTTAACGCTATGTTGAATGATGCATCAGGCTCTATTTCTTTCTTTAATGCCTTTGGAAGTTTTCCCGCAGGGCCTTTTCCTACAGGAACGGGCGATGTAACTGCTGTTTTAAGTGATTTTACAGGCGCTCAATTGAAAATTCGTACCATAGCCGATGTTAACATCAGTGGCGGAGGCGGCGGAGGCGGTCCCACTACTTTTATTACGGTAGGAGACGCGCGCAACTTGTTTGCCAGTGGTAGCACCGCTATCCCTGCTAGTACGTCTATTGGAGCGATTGTGATTTCTGATAAAGACGAAGGAAACATTACAGGCAGAAACGTAATTGTACAGCAAACGAATGGCGCGGGCATTGTCTTGCGGTTGGATGCTACCAATACTACCTTGGCCTTGGGCGACAGCATTACCGTTGACGTTTCTGGTGGTGGTTTGAGTGAGTTCAATGGTTTGTTGCAAATTGACGGAATTGCCAATGCGAATGCTGTCGTGGTTACTTCTGGTAACACCATTACACCTCGTGTAGCTACTGTGGCGGATGTCCTCTTAAATGCAGAAGCGTGGGAATCTACGTTGGTGCGCCTCAATGGGGTTACGATCACTGGTGGTGGTACGTATTCTGGGGTAACGAGTGTCACCGATGTTACCGGAACCTTAGATATGTACACCCGCCCTGCGGCTTCGTTCTCTGGAACAGCAACGCCTGCGGGCGCGGTCAACTTGACGGCGATTGTTTCTCAATTTACCAGTTACCAACTCAATATTCGTAATACAACGGATGTCCAGTAAGTAATGCAGCGCGTTTGTAAATTACAAACGTTTGAATAATAAATAGGCTTAACAGCAGTTCTTTTTGCTCCATAATTCTAACAGGAATAGAGCAAAAGGAGCTGCTTTTTTATTGGAAGTGCGGAGCGAAAGTAGTTATTGAATACCATGTATGAATAAGAACAGGACAAATCGTAGTTAGCACACCCTTGTTAGAAGCAGATATTGGTCTAGGACAAGTGCTTTGTTGTTGAAACAGCAAAAGAGTCCCATCAAACCATAAACAATTCTATAACAAATTGAGTTAACTAGACACACTGACCACTAAATAGAAGAACAGGTTATGCAACAAGCAATTTTATATGGTGCTTACTGGAACGGCGCTTATCAACGGGCTAAGCGATTTATTAAAGAACAGGGTATTCCTGTTCAATTTATAGACGTACAGACCAACCAAGCCGCGCTCAACCGCGTACAGCAAGGCAATGACGGGCGTTGTGTGTTGCCTACTTTAGAACTCGATGGCGTATTCTTTCCCAATCCTAGTAACGAAGACATCGCGCGCTTGTTGAAGGTGAAAGAGAAGACGGAGGTGTCTTTCTATGGTAGAAAGACTTGCCCTGATTGCCGTGCCGCTAAGCAATATTTGCGTCTGCACGAGGTGCCTTTTACGTTTTATAATGTAGAAGAAAATGTTGCTTACGCGAAAGTGGTGGAGTCTGTGAATGAAGGCAAGCAGATCATTCCTACTATTTTTATCAACAATAAACCCTTGACCAATCCTGATACGACCATTCTGCAAAAGGCGCTGCGGATTGACGAATCAAACTACCAACACAACTATGAGGTGATTGTTATTGGCGGTGGCCCTACTGGTTTAACAACCGCGCTTTATTTGCAACGCGCTAATTACAACACACTCATTTTAGAAAAACAAGCCGTAGGCGGCAATGCTTTTGATACTAAAAGCATCAAAAACTACCCAGGTTTTGAATCAATCTCTGGTCCCTGCGCTTATTGATCGAATGAAGGCGCAGGCAGAAACCTTGGGCGTGACGATTAGAACAGGCGAGGAGGTACAAGAGATCAAGAAAACAGCAGAACATTTTGAATTAACAACACCACTGGCGACTTACCGCGCACAGACGATTCTCTTAGCAACAGGCTCTTATTACCGCCGTTTGGACATTCCTAACGAAAAAGAATTGTCAGGTGAAAGCATCCACTTTTGTTCTACTTGTGATGGCGCAAAATATAAAAATGAAACGGTGGTAGTTATTGGCGGCGGGCGCTCGGCTTTGGAAGAGAGTTATTTTTTGTCTCGCGCTTGCAAAAAGGTTATTTTGGTTAATAACAGCGATTCCTTTGATGCCGATAAAAATTACATCGACAAAGCGGAATCGACGGACAACATAGAAATCTTATACCAAAGGGAATCCCTAAAATTTGTCTTAGACAACAACCAAGGCTTTAAGGGGCTGAAAGTGAAAAACAAGGAGAGCGGAGAGGAAGAAACCATCGAAGCCAAAGGTGCTTTTATTTTTGTGGGGATGGTGCCTAATACCCAAGCCTTTGAAGGCTTGTTGGAATTGGACAAAGATGGCTATGTGCTCACCACAGGGCAAGCCAAAACTTCCGTAGAGGGGATTTTTGCAGCAGGAGAGTGCCGCCAAGGGGCAATAGCACAAGTAGCTGCTGCCGCTGGCGAAGGAGTATTGGCTAGTTATGGAATGCAAGAATATTTGGAACAGAGGTAACCGTTATTCGTATTTTTTTCCATCAAAATACTCATCATAGGCCTCGGGGCGGTGGTTGGCCAAAATAACCACGGCAATACCGCCGAAGATCAAGCCAAGCTTAAACAGAAAAGAGCCCAAAACACCCATTCCTTCTACCCACTTCAAAAAACCGAGGGTCAAAACAACCGAGTTAACAACCAAGGAGATGACACCTGTGAAAAACATGATGCAGCCCACAATCATCCATAAAATCCGTAGCTCAGGTTTCTTTTCTACGGTCATGGTAGTCAGGAAGATAATACCTGCTAAAAGTAAGAAGCCAAAGAGTTGTACAAGCATGAGAAGCTAATTTTTTAAGAAAGTGAAGTCCATTGCGAACCACTAACTTTGAAAGTGGTGCTGGTAGATGGAATACTTGAATAATTTTGGTAGATTTGGCGATCCAAGATACGTTATAATTTTGCAAATAGACCGTCAGCTATTTAATTCTTTCAACTTTAGAATTATCTTTACATTCTACACAAAGGAGTAAAAATTCTATATAGAATGGAGAAACGTTCCTTCTTTAGTGATACAATAAAAAGGCGGGATGGTTTAAGTAAGCGGGAGAAACAAAATTCGCTTATCCCAACAATTCACCCTAGTACTAACTGACGAATAATAGCAAATACAGAATGGTAAAAGTAATAGAATGTCCTAGGGATGCCATGCAAGGCATTGACGAATACTTCATTCCTACACAGCAGAAGGCGGATTATATCAACCAGTTGCTCCAAGTGGGGTTTGATACCATAGATTTTGGAAGTTTTGTGTCGCCCAAAGCCATCCCCCAAATGCGCGATACTGCCGATGTATTGGCTAAGTTAGACCTCTCGAATAGTGCCACTAAATTGCTGTCTATTATCGCCAATGAGCGTGGGGCGGCAGATGCTTGCGCGTTTGAAGAAATTGATTATTTGGGCTATCCTTTCTCCATTTCGGAAACGTTTCAATTGCGCAACACCAACGCCACCATTGACCAATCTCTACAGCGTTTATCGCGCATTCAGAATCTAACCCAAAAGCACAACAAACTTTTGGTAGTTTACGTCTCGATGGGGTTTGGCAACCCTTATGGCGATGAGTGGAACGTAGATATTGTACAAAAATGGGTTAATTTGTTGGCAGACATGGGCGTAAAGATTATGTCCTTGTCCGATACGATTGGAGTAGCCAACCGCGAGAGCATCGAGTATTTGTTTAGCAATTTAATTCCCCCTTATCCCGATGTGGAATTTGGGGCCCACTTTCATACCCGCCCCGATGAGTGGGAAGAAAAAATAGACGCCGCCTACATCAATGGCTGCCGTCGTTTTGATGGAGCCATCAAAGGGTATGGCGGTTGCCCGATGGCCGCCGATGATTTAACAGGGAATATGCCGACCGAAAAAATGCTGACGTATTTTATACGAAAAAAGGCAGAGATAGCACTGGATATGGACGCGTTTGGCACTGCCTTAAACCAAGCCGCAGACGTTTTTCCAGTACATTAGAAAGAAAGCTGCTTTTGTAGGCACCAAAACAGGGTAGTTTTGGCATCTTATAAGAGACGGCACTGTTTTGCCAAAAGTACAGAGAGCAGTTGTAGGAACAACTTCTATTTTTAAAGACGTTCTTTATCTCCTTTCAACAAAAAATAGGTATTATTGCAGCTAAGACTAACTATTGGATGTTCTAGCCCTTGGGCATATCCTTTGTCTCTGTCGTGTCGGCATCAACCATCTACTTTATTATTAACAATAGACGACTAATGAAAATTGCACTAAACATCTTGTTAATCGCAGCAGCCTTAGCCTTGGGGTATTTGCTTGTGAAATCTATCCAAAAACCCATTCAATTCAAAGAAACGCGGGAGTTCAGAGAAGAGAAAGTACGGGAGAAATTGACACAAACAGCAGAGCTACAGAAGATTTATAAATCGCTTAAAGGGGATTTTGCTAGCAGCTATGACTCGTTGCAGTATGTGTTGACCCACGATACGTTTGTGGTTAACATGGTTAGAGGAGACCGTTATGATACGACACAAACAGTAACTACAGAGCAAGTCACTATTCCCGCCAAGGACTCCTTAATGGGATGGATGCGTAAGAAAAAAATTAAGATGGGGGTAGACGAGTATTTCACGTACTTGAGCATTGTACCTTTCTCTAAAAATGACGAATTTCCTAATGGAAAACGTTTTACCATTGAAACAGGTGAAGCGATTGTTGAGGGAACCGATTCTATGATGACCTCTACGTTTGTTGTAGGAACACCCATCGGCACGTATATGCAAGAATTTGATTCTGCTGGCCACGTTATCTACGATCCAGAATACAATCCTAGCAACATTCGTCGGGTAGGAGATTTAAACAAACCCTCAACCAACGGTAATTGGTAGAGCTAACGCATAACATTGTAGAGGAAGATTTTAATAAAAGTCTGACCGATACCTATAACCTATCTATTCTCTTGGGAGTAGATAGGTTGTCTTATTTGATTAGCGATGGTCAACAGCAGATTTTAGTGCTGCGTGTTTACCACTTGCCCAAGGAGACGGCGTACTCGGCTTTGCAGCAATTGTTCTTAGAAGATGCCTTTTTGGGGAGTTCCTTTAAACAGCGTACTGTAGGTGTTTTTTCGACGCGTTTTTCGCTCTTGCCCGCTCTCTTATTTGAAGCAGCCACCAAGCGCTCTTACTTAGAGACGATGGTAGACTTGGCGGCGCAAGATACCGTATTACACGATAAAGTGGCGGCTTTAGAAGCCGTCAACTTGTATGCCTGCGCAGAAGAGACCGTCGCGCTTTTACAACAACAGTTTCAAGTGGCAGAGATCCACCACGTCTCTACAGGGTTGATTCAGAATTTTGTCACGCACTTTGACAGCGAAGCATCTAAGAATATCTTTTTGCATATTTATGGCAATAACATTAGTTTGACGGTGGTGGATAAGGGCAAATTGATTTTTCACAATTTGTTTGAGTTCAAAGCCTCCCCCGATTGTCTGTACTATGTGTTGTTGGTGTTCAAGCAGTTGGGTCTAAAGCCAGAAAAACAGCCGTTGTACATGGCAGGGGAACTCGTCGTCGATTCGGAGATTCATCAACTGCTCTACAAGTACATCAAAACCATCCACTTTGTCAATCGCCCCAACTTCTATGGCTTTGGCGAACAGCTAACTGCTAATTTTCCCCAACATTTTTTCTTTGATTTATACAGCCTGAAATTATGCGCATCGTAAGCGGCTTTTTGAAGGGGCGACGCTTTGAGCTGCCCAGTTCCAAATGGAAAACACGTCCGACGACGGATTATGCCAAAGAAAGCCTCTTTAATATCTTAATGCACCGTATTGAGTTAGAAGGCATCAGCGTCTTGGATTTATATGCAGGAACGGGAAACATGGGCTATGAATTTGCGTCCAGAGGAGCCGAGCGGGTGCTGTCGGTGGAGCGCTACGGCGCTTGTATTCGATTTATTCAACAACAGATTAAGGAATTTGACTTAGAAGCCGTGATGCGAGCGAGCAAACAAGATAGTTTGCAATATGTGCGCCAAAGCAAGGATAGTTTTGATGTTGTTTTTGCCGATCCTCCGTACGACGACTCAAAATACCCGACTTTGGTCAACCTAATTCTAGCAGGGACGTTATTGAAGCCAGCAGGCTTATTGATTGTAGAGCATGATTCTAGACAAAACTTTGCAAATCATTTTAATTTTGTAGAACTTCGTCAGTACGGACAGTCTTATTTTAGCTTTTTTGCGCATCAAGCGCCATAGTATCAAGGTATTGTCCGATTTTAGGACGTTTACTCAGTGGATAGAATCCCAATCGTATGAAGAATATTTGGAAGATTGTAGGGGTAGTTTTGGTTACATACAGCCTAATTGTAGGGTTGCTCATTCCGCTTACTACAGGCATCCGAGGGGTTTCTCCAACCATCGCTCAGCCTGGTGCTCCTTTAGCATTGACGTTATCCAACGCCTACAACGCTAATTTTACCAGCGACAAAGACAATTATCAAGGCCGCATTCGTCTCAATACCAATCAAGCCATTTGCGCTACGCGCATTGAGGTACATCGCCACGACAGTATGACCCTGTATTTTGAGGTTCCCGCAGGTCGTTTACCAATTCAGCGCGTTCTTCCAAATGGCAAAACTGCTCCTTTTCCTCTATTAGAACTTTTAGGGGACAACAACGGCTACAGCTCCTTAGAGCGGGTTATTTTCTTTCAAAATGATACGACAGCCCCTCTAGCCAACGACAGTGACTTTTGTGCAGGAACCGCTTACGAAACAACCGTCGAACAAGGGATGACTTTTCCTTTCTTAAACATTCTAGAAGAAACTATTCGCAATTTGTATTACCACGTGCCAATGTGGTTTGCCATGATGCTGCTGATGGCCGTTTCGGTCATATACAGCATTCTATACCTCAATCATCCCCAACGGGAGTTCTACGACCGACAAGCGACAGCATTTGCTGCGGTGGGAATTTTGTATGGTTTGATTGGATTGGCGACAGGGGCGATGTGGGCCAAGCACACTTGGGGGGCTTATTGGTCTTTTGATGTAAAACAAAATACCACAGCAGTAGCGTTACTGATTTATTTAGCCTACTTTGTTTTGCGCAGCTCTTTCGATGATTTGGATAAGCGTGCGCGGATCGCTGCCATTTATAACATTTTTGCTTTTGCCACCTTAATCCCACTGCTTTATATTGTTCCCAGAATGTTTGACAGCTTGCATCCTGGAATGGGCGGCAATCCTGCTTTTAGCAAACTGGATTTGGACAACACCATGCGAATGGTGTTTTATCCCGCTATTATTGGTTGGA
The DNA here is from genome assembly GCA_963837355.1 of uncultured Saprospiraceae bacterium. Classification (GTDB taxonomy): domain Bacteria; phylum Bacteroidota; class Bacteroidia; order Chitinophagales; family Saprospiraceae; genus Aureispira. The sequence continues at coordinate 2,040,941 of CAWIMY010000007.1, forward strand.
TTTTGATTGGAATTTGGATGGCTGATATCGCCAGTCGAATTGAAGGCTTGCGTCGCCGTTATTTAGAATATGAACTATAAGCAGCGGAGCAGGGCTAGAAGGCAGTAATTAGTCGATAAGGCTATTCCGTTTAAAGCGCTTCGATTTAAAAGTTCTCTTTTTTTTAAAAAATACCGTTTTTAGGGTCTATAATGAGGAAACTAATTTGTAATCTTGTAGTGTGTCTATTTTTTCCACTGTGGGCAAGTGCCCAAGAGCAGGGAGGAAATGATTTTTTTAGCAACATCGGCAAAATGTATGTCACCGTTGCGGTCATCGTGATTCTGTTCCTTGGAATTATTGCTTTTTTAGTTTATTTAGAACGAAAAGTGGCGCGTTTGGAGCGTGATTTTGAAGAATAGCATCCAATCTATTATAATAAAACTTACGGTGTGTCAAGACAACAGCGAAGGCTGCTACTTGCACTCCATTAAGCAAGTAGCCCTTTTAAAACAGGACGGCTACCGATACTAACCGTTTATAACTAACTTTAATCAAAAAACACTATGTCAGATTATAGCTTTTTTGAAGGCGTTGAGAAGAATTTTGACAAAGCAGCAAAACATACGGATCTTCCGCATGGCTTGTTAGAGCAAATCAAAGGCTGTAATGCCGTTTTCCGTATGAATTTCCCCATTCGCGTTGGAAATGAAGTACAGGTAATTGAGGCTTACCGCGTACAACACTCCAACCACCGTTCTCCCACTAAAGGAGGAATTCGCTACAGCTTGGGCGTTAACCAAGATGAAGTGATGGCTTTGGCCGCACTCATGACGTACAAGTGTGCTGTAGTAGATGTTCCTTTTGGCGGTGCCAAAGGAGGCGTGAAAATTAATTCTAAAGATTATACAGAAGAGCAACTAGAACGCATTACGCGTCGTTATGCCTCTGAATTAGTCCGCAAGAATTTTATCGGCCCAGGTATGGATGTTCCTGCTCCCGATTATGGAACAGGCCCACGCGAAATGGCTTGGATTATGGATACCTACATGGCTCTAAATCCAGGAGAAATTGATGCTGCTGGTTGTGTGACAGGAAAACCTGTTTCTCAGAATGGTATCGCTGGTCGTACAGAAGCGACAGGACGAGGTGTTTATTACGCCATCCGCGAAGCCTGCAACTACGAAGAGGACATGAAGGAATTGGGCTTGAAAACAGGTATCGCTGGCAAAACGATGGTTATCCAAGGATTGGGTAACGTAGGATCGTACACGGGGACTATCTCTCAAGACGAAGGAAATGTGAAAATCATTGGAGTAGCTGAATACGAAGGCTCGATTCATGCCAAAGATGGTTTGGATATCCACGCTTTGTTGGAGTTCAGAAAGCAAACAGGTTCTATCATGGGCTTTCCAGGTTCTGTAGCTTTAGAACACAGAGGCGCTGCCTTAGAATTGGAATGTGATATTTTGGTTCCTGCTGCTTTGGAGAACCAAATCAACGAAGAAAATGCCGACCGCATCAAAGCAAAAATTATTGCAGAAGCAGCTAACGGCCCTGTTACACCAGAAGCAGAAGCGATCTTATTGGACAAAGGAATTTTGATTATTCCTGATATGTATGCCAATGCAGGTGGGGTAACGGTTTCTTACTTTGAGTGGTTGAAAAACTTGTCGCACATGCGCTTCGGCCGTATGCAAAAACGTTTTGAGAGCAACCGCTACGAATTGTTAGTGGATCTTGTCCTCAAAATGACTGGTAAGAAATTGAGTGCGGCAGAACGCAAAGTGTTGACGTTTGGTGCTGATGAAGTAGATTTGGTACGCTCAGGGTTAGAGGAAACCATGATTACGGCTTACAATGGTATTCGCAATACGCGCAAACGCAAATTTATCAAAGACTTGCGTACCGCTGCCTTTGTTTATGCGATTGAAAAAATCGGAAGTGATTACACGGCTTTAGGTATTTGGCCATAAGCCAGCTTATCCTAAGGTATACTACTTAGAATAAAAAATAAAAGCCTATTCCACCAGTTTGGAATAGGCTTTTTTATTGCCGCTTTTTATGGCAATTTTATAAAATTAAAAGGACTAGTCATTTGATTTGACGAAGGTAACCGTTTGTCGTTGTTGGGTGTTTTTATCAGAACAATGCAAGATGTAAAGGCCAGTCGGCAAGCTCGACAGCTCTAAGTGAACTTGCTCATTCGCAAAAGAGCGCGCCAACACTTGTTGCCCCAACGCATTTAGAACCACTATTTCTCCTTCTATTTCCTGCAAACCTTCTATGGTTAACTGCTTATGAGCAGGGTTGGGGAATAAGCGAAGATCAATGGCTGCTGCCTGTGGTTGATCTACCGCAATGACAATTTCTATACTGCCTAATAGCGTATGTTACGTAGCATTACCAACTAAAACGAATGTTCCCCTAAGGGTAAAAAAAGAACATACAGTACTTCTAGATAAACTATTTTGATTACAAAGTCAAGAGTTGCCGCTGAAATAATAGGCTTTTTAAATCTATTCCTGCATCTTTGTGCAATATTGAAGAATGACTCACTTATAAAGCTAAAAAGAATGAAGAATATAGTTGTAATTGGTGCAGGAACAATGGGAAATGGCATTGCACACGTATTTGCGATGCACCAGTATAAGGTAACCTTAGTAGACATCGCCCAAGGTGCGCTGGACAAAGCCATTGCTACCATTGGCAAGAACCTCGACCGTATGGTCAAAAAAGAAAAAATCTCTGAAGAACAAAAGCAGCAGACCTTAGACCATTTGCAGACAGCAACGGATATGAGTGCCGCCGCTGCGGATGCTGATTTGATTGTCGAGGCCGCTACAGAAAACGTAGAGCTAAAGTTAAAGATCTTTCAACAAATGGATCAAGTAGCTCCTAAAAAGGCGATTTTAGCCACTAACACTTCTTCTATTTCTATTACTAAAATAGCTGCCGTTACCAGCCGCCCCGAGCGCGTTATTGGAATGCACTTCATGAATCCTGTGCCCGTGATGAAATTGGTCGAAGTCATTCGCGGCTACGCCACTTCTGATGAAGTAACGGAAACGATCATGGAACTATCCAAAGGCTTGGGCAAAACGCCAACAGAAGTCAATGATTATCCTGGTTTTATTGCCAACCGTATTTTGATGCCGATGATCAACGAGGCCATTTACTCGCTGTACGAAGGGGTGGCAGGCGTAGAGGAAATCGACACGGTGATGAAGCTTGGTATGGCACACCCAATGGGCCCTTGCAACTCGCTGACTTTATCGGATTGGACGTTTGTTTGTCTATTTTAAACGTGTTGTACGATGGCTTTGGCAATCCTAAATATGCCCCTTGTCCTTTGTTAGTCAATATGGTTACCGCAGGGTACAAAGGCCGCAAAACAGGCGCAGGCTTCTATGAATACCAAGCAGGAAGCAAAGAAACCGTTGTTGCCAAACAATTCAAAAAGTAACGGCTTCGGCATAGTATAAGTTAAAGGTATTGCAAGACCGTTTCCACTAGTGGGGAACGGTCTTATAGTTTATCAAGGACCTGCTGGGCAATCTTGAAGGCTTCTTCGAAACTGCCTGTAGGGGTTGTCATTACAAACAATTTAGCAATCGTTTTTCCTTTGCGCAGCATAAAAATATAGCCAGTTGGTGGATCGGTAATTCCCAATGTCGCCATCATTTTCCGTTGTTCTGCCCCTGATTGATAAACCATAGCTTCATCACTAGTAAGAGCGGCTTCGCTTTCCACCATCTCCATCCCTTCCGATTGGAACAATTGGTAGGCGCTAAAATAGTTAGCGGCTTCTCTAGGCGTTTTGAACTGCCAGCGGCCATCTACGAGTCTAGAAAAAGCCAACTTCTCTGCTTCGTTATCTTCAGTAGTCCAAACCTTAAAATCTGGTTCAGTTTGTATATTCTGAAAAGAATAGGAGGCTAGGTCTTTCTCGGTTAAAAAAAGTGCTTCTGCCAAGGGTTGTTTTTCCCAACTGATAAAATGGTAAACGATTTCTAGGCCTTCCTTCTTAGCTTCGACAGTAAGGACACAGCCATTCAATGTTACGGTAGCTCGTTTCTTTTGGCCACTCAATACGCTCATGATAGGAGCCAATTCGGGCGCTATTTCTCCTTCTCCGTTCCAAAGGCGCATTTCTAAGGTATGGCAAGCGGCCTTATCTTTTTCGTGACAAAAATCACCAATAAAACTTTTGATTACATCAATCGCAAAGCGGCTCTGCTCCGAAATGAACGGATATTTGACTAGGATACGCGCTCGTTGTAGTGTTTGATCGGGAGCAGTGGTTAAATATAAGTCGATGTATTCTTTGAATCCCCCAGTTTTGTAATGAGCTTCCTTTTGGCCAAGGACTAGCTTTTTACTGCTTTGTTCTGTAATGTTGAAGAAAGAGGCAAAGTGGCCTTCTTTGACCTCCTTTAAGGGCGCGCCTACGCCATTAGCCAAACAGAGGGAATAAGAAGCGAGTAGTAGAAAGGAGGAGAAAAATAACTTAAACATAATGGGTAGGATTTTGATAAATAAGTAATAGGAGGGGAGATATAAACAGTGCTTACGAATAGACAGATACTAGATAAAGCCCCGCAGTAACCTAATAAGTTCCTTGGAATAGGAAAAAGCACGAAAAATAAGGAGCCTTTTGGACTGGCTTTTGTCATCAACAAGAAAGAAGTTGGGCACCCCCCTTTATACACTTGTAGATATGCCGACAAAACCGTATCTTAGAGAGCTTTAATAAATCAGAAACCAACGACATCATGCAAGGAATAATTGATTACTTTTCCACGATTCCCTCGCTACACCGCGCGGCGATTTTATTTGGCGGTTTAGCGATTTTCTTTTTGATAGAAAACGCGCTGCCTTTGTTTACGGCTGCCTACGACAAGAAAAAACACACGGGACTGAATATCTTCTTTACGGTAACGACTATTCTGGTCAATTTCAGCATGGCCTTCATTTTGGCGGCAGCGGCCTACTTTGTCGATCAAAATTCCTTTGGTCTATTGCCCCTAATTACGGATAACCATTTGGTAGAACTCGTTGTTGGGCTGTTGGTCTTGGATTTTATAGGTTCTTGGTTGGCGCATTACATCGAGCACCACGTCACTTGGATGTGGCAGTTCCACGTCATCCACCACACCGATCAAAACGTCGATACAACAACCGCCAACCGCCACCATCCAGGGGAGAGCGTTATTCGGTTTCTCTTTACTACTGCTGCTGTCCTAATTGTTGGCGCACCAATGTGGTTGGTTTTTTTGTACCAAAGTATGTCCGTCGTGCTCACTCAATTCAACCACTCCAATGTCAAAATGCCTGATGGGTTAGACAAAGCGTTGCGCGTTATTTTTTGTACGCCCAATATGCACCGCGTACACCACCACTACCGCCAGCCTTATTCGGATACGAATTACGGGAACATCTTCTCCTTTTGGGATCGGATATTTGGGACTTATGTCGTGGTAGATAACAGTAAATTAGTGTACGGAGTCGATACCTACATGGACAAAGGACAGACAGAAAGTGTTGTCGATTTATTGAAATTGCCCTTTCAGGGACACATGGCACACATCGAATATGAAGAAGAGGAGCAGCTGTAAGACGGTTTTATCAACGATATAAAAATTGAAAAAGGCTATTCGGAAAGAATAGCCTCTTTTGTGTCTGCATCTTTGGTTGGGCGCATCTTTGGTTGGGCGCTTCTATTAGTTGAGCGCTTCTTTAGTTGGGCGCTTCTTTAGTTGAGCGCTTCTTTAGTTGGGCGCAATTGCAATTGCGCCCAACTAAAGAAGCGCTCAACAATTGCAATTGCGCCCAACTAAAGAAGGATAATTGCCTTTAAAAAGTATTCAAAACTTGCTCCACATCACCTGCTTCAAACTGCACGACAACGGGTTTTGCACTGGAAACTACCAATGTTTTCTTAAATACCAAGGGCTGATCTTGTTGTAAACAAATCCCGATAATGGTAATGGGCTCCCCTACGGCTATCAGAGAACAAAAGCAGTGCGGTAAGTAGCCAAAGAGATCTTCTCATAGAAACAAAGGGATAAAAAAGCGTTAGAAAAACTATTTCTAGAAGGGATTGTTATCAACAACAACTTACTAGATACTGTATACTCAACCAACCACTATGCGCTTCCGTCCAGTTCCAATGATCCTTGTTTTTTTAGTCCTTAATTTTACCGCCTTAGGTATTGGCGCGTTTTTTATGGGAGAGGGGCCGCAAAGTACATGGTACCAAAGCTTGTCCAAAGCGCCTTGGACACCACCAGGTTGGGTCTTTGGTGCTTCTTGGACTACTATTATGCTGTGTTTTTCCCTCTTTATGGGTATGGCGTGGGATAGGGTAGAAAACCGTCAAAAATTGGCCGTGTTGTATGGGGTACAGTGGGTCTTGAATGTCGTTTGGAACCCCTTATTTTTCAACTGGCATCAAATGGGGCTTGCGCTAGTTGTCATCACGGCTTTAACGGCTTTGGTGTGGTATTTCCTACTGGGCTATCGCCGCGAATTAGGAAATAAAGTGTTGCTGGTCGCTCCGTATGGCATCTGGTTGATTATTGCAACTAGTTTGAATGCCTACCCGTTATGGATAGGTTAAGGGCTGTTGCAATGGCTTATAATTTGTCAAAAGATTCCCTGTTTTGTCCCCTCTAGGTCTTCAAAAAATACCCATAAATACCCCGTATGAACAGCCATTTAATTATTTTAGCAAGTATAGGCGCGGTGGCGCTATCTATGTCTTGGCTGCCCTCACTCTCCAAACGCATCAACATTTCCTATCCCATTATACTATTGGCGTTGGGGGTAGTGTTGTTTTATGCGGGTGTGCCGATTCCTTGGCCCGATCCTTTCTGGCCTGATTACTACATCATGTGCATTACCGAAATTATTGTAGTAGTGTCCTTAATGGCGGCAGGGCTCAAAATTCCTATAGAAAAGAAACTAAGCTTTTGGCGGATTCCTTTTCGCTTTATTGTCATCGCAATGCCCCTGTTTATGGGAGTTGCTTTTTTGCTGGGGACGCAGTTCCTAGGGTTGAGTATCGCCAGTGCGCTGTTATTGGCCGTGGTGTTGGCTCCTACGGATCCTGTTTTAGCCGCCGAGGTGCAACTGGCTGATCCTGAGAACCAAGAGGGCGAGCCACCCGAGACCGAATTCGCACTGACAGCTGAGGCGGGACTGAACGACGGCGCAGCATTTCCATTTACCTATATGGCCGTTTTGTTGATTCAAGCGGGGAGCTGGGAAGCCTTTGATTTATGGGGCTGGGTATTGGATGAGTTTCTGCTCAAAATTGGCTTGGGCGTGTTGTTGGGTTGGGTGCTAGCCAAAGCTTTAATTGCCTTATACCGCTGGTTAAAAGAGGCGTTTAATGTCCATACCGACGATGGATTGTTGGCCTTTGCTATGGCGATTACCGTCTACGCCTTAACAGAATTACTACACGGCTACGGCTTTTTAGCGGTTTTTATTGCCAGTTTAACCCTCAACAAAAGCGCTACCTTTCACGAGCATTACAAACAAAAGCTACACAGTTTTGTCGATCAAATGGAACGTTTAATTTTGGTGTTTTGGATCTTGTTGTTTGGCGGAAGCATTCTCAACGGCATCCTCACCATAGCAGGCTGGGAGGGCTTCTTTTACGGCCTTATCCTGATCTTCATTGTCCGCCCCTTAACAGGCATGATTAGCCTCATCGCTTACCAAATTTCTACCAAGGAAAAACTAGCCATTAGTTTCTTTGGCATTCGCGGCATTGGCTCGCTCTTTTACCTCTCTTGGGCGTTTGTAAAGCTCGGCGAGGCCTATCCCGACAAGGAGTACATTTATTCAGTCGTGGCGATTATTATTTTGACATCCATTGTGGTACATGGATTGACGGCACCGTTTGTATTCGCAAAACAGACTGGGAAGAAAGCAGCATAAGCTCCCTAATTCATCCACCAATTATAAATCCCCCAAAAGTCCGTCACTGCCGCCAAGCCTATCAACACTATCGGAAAAAAGAAAACGAACTTCTGTGTGGCAGAAGTAAATTTCCACAAGGCCAAAAAAACAACGGCTACGGCAGGGAGGACAAAATAAACACTGCTGACATTGCCCGAATGCCACGCGCCATAAAATTCCTTGGGGTCCGACTCGCCATAGACAGGGTAAGCCTGAATTTGATAGGCCACCATAATCCAATGCAGTAGGATAGAGCTGAGTAGGAAAAAGGGAACATAAGTCAAAAAGGCGATGAAATTGTTTTTCATGAAAGTAAGTTGAAGTGATTGTTGAATATAGCAATAGTACAAAAATAAGCGGAGAAGAATAACTGTTGGAATTGCTAAAACTACTCGTATAGCGCTTTTAGTACTTGACTGGCCAACTTATTTTGAGGACTGTAATCGTCGGCGTAGTTTCTTGTGCTGAGCTGTAAATCCGAGTACCATTTCCACTGGAAACCACCTGCCCACCAAGTCTTTTCTCCAAAGGTCTCTAAGAGTGCCTGAACGGCGTTGGCTTGGGCTTGTTGGTTGATTTCGACGCTGCCTCTATTTTTTTCTAACACCCACGTTTCATAAGCGCAGCCATCTAAGGTGAGGTAGCCAAATTCGGTAAACAGAACAGGTTTGTTGTACTGTTGCTGTACTTTTTCTATTTCTGCTACAATAGGTATCCACGCCTCTTTGAGGGCGCACACAGTTGGTGTTTTATCGGGCAACAACGAAAAATACGCATCAATACCAATGTAATCGAGCTGATCCCAAAAAGTAATAAATCCGTATTCATCCCAATTAGGCGCGTAGGTCAAAGGACCCGAATAAAGTTGACGAATGGTGTCAATCAAGCCCCTCCAATACGCAGGGTGGTTCATCGCCGAATACTTGATTTCTGTTCCAATACAAAACAAATCCGCGTTTAGGCTATCGGCTAGGTGTGCCCAGTAGCAAATGAATTGCGTATAATCGGCATGAAAACTATCCCATTCTGCTTGGGTGTCGTAATTCATATCGCCGATCCACAAATCACGCGACCACAGCTGCGGCTTAATCATCGTTTTTATACCTTGTGCTTTGGCCAGTTGAATGCTTTTTCCAATACCCGCTGCACTTTCGCCCCACCAAGTATTTTGGTTAAAATTGATGTGCGCCTGATCAATTTCAAAGGAATTGTAAGGAAGCAACGCCACCCAATCAATGTTCACATCGGCCATTTCTGCTAGAGGGTCGTTGACCCATTCGTTACGCGGGAGCTACAAGCGACATTCCTTTTATTTTATTGGTCAAAAGCCCCTGCTGAATGGGCGCATCACAAGTAACAGGCGTTTCTTTTTTCTGACAGCTTGTCGAGAGCAAAAACGCCCCAAGAATACAGCAAAAGAAGAGGATATTTTTCATTTCGTCTATGGATTACTACCGTTAAAAATCTATCTTGCCGAGTAATTATTTTCGATTAAAATAGCAATGGAAGAAATTGTACTATTAGCACTCGTCATTTTTTTAGCGACCTTGACGAACTCTACCTTTGGTTTTGGTTTTAATATTGTAGGAATGTCGCTGCTGACCTTGTATTTCAAGCTCTCTTTAGTCGCGCCACTAATCCCTATATTATCCTTGAGCACTAACCTATTAGTAGTCTACCGCTCTCGCAAGGAAATTAAATACAAAAGCATCGTAATTTTGATACTTGCCGCTACTGTTGCCATTCCCCTAGGCATTTGGATGGGCACCTATAGTTCACAAGATCCCTTTTATAATCGACTTGTCAGAACAACTATTGGTTTTTCAATCATTGGGATTGCTTTATTTAACTTGTTAGTTCCTGTTGTTCCGCTTCTCAAAGGTAACAAAGCTACGCCTATTTTTGGTTTTTTGGCAGGCTTGATGGGAGGGGCGTTTAACATTACTGGGCCTCCTATTGTTATCTATGGTTTGTTTAAACGCTGGGATCCGCAGGTGTTTCGGGCTACCTTACAAGCATTTTTTGCCTATGCTAATGGTGTTATTATCCTAGGACACCTCTATGCAGGCAACATGAAAGATCCACGGTTGTTCTACTTCTGGCTGGTCTCGATTCCTGTAATTTTTATCGGTACGCCTATTGGCAAATACATCAATAGTCAGTTTAAAGATCCCGTCAAATTTAGAAACTATGTGTATTACATTATGCTGGTATTGGGCACCATTATGATTTTGAAGGCCTTTGATTATTTATAGCTGCCATGAAAACCCACTACATTATTTTTTATAAAACGAGAACTAGACTGAATGCAATGTTACTATAAAAGATAGAAGCCACTGACGTAGAATGGGAAGGGAGTACCGACAAGTTGGTTGGAATTAGAACGGTCAGACTGGAAAAAATAAACCCTTACTCCACTTCCTCCATGCGCTGTTTCTCATAAATATCATAATAATAACCCTCATTTTCCAACAACTCCTCATGCGTGCCCATTTCTGCCACGCCGCCATCCTCCAACACCACAATCAAATCAAATTGCAAGGCCGCATACAAACGGTGGGTAATAATAATGGTCGTTTTGTCGGCACAAGCCGTATTGAGGTAGCCTGTAATTTCGGCTTCGGTTTTGGTATCTACCGCCGACAAGCAATCGTCCAATAAGACAATGTCGGGCTGTTTAATCAGGGCGCGCGCAATAGACACGCGCTGTTTTTGGCCTCCAGAAAGCGTAACACCGCGTTCCCCTACTATCGTGTCAAACTGTTCGGGGAGGTTCATAATGTCTTCGTAGACCGACGCATGTTTGGCGTATGCTCGAATGGTTTCTTCGGAGGCGTCCGATTTTCCAAAAGCAATGTTGTTATAAATAGAATCTGAAAACAGAAAAACATCTTGTGGAACATAACCAATGCGCTCGCGTAGGTGTGCTAAGTTGTGTTGGGGCAAGGGCTTGCCGTCCAGCAGAATTTCGCCCGAAGTCACGTCGTACATACGCAAAAGTAAATCCGCGACGGTGGTTTTACCCGATCCAGTACGCCCTACAATTGCCATCCGCTGGCCTTTTTTCAGGGAAAAAGAAACATTTTGTAAGGCTTTAATTCCTGTGTCAGGATAGGTAAACGAGACGTTATTAAACGTCAGTGCGCCTTCAATGGGAGTCTCAGGAAGGCTATCATCAGCCAAAACATCGGGCTCGGTGCGCAAGAATTCATTGATGCGTTTTTGAGAAGCGGCGGCGCGTTGGATGATGGAGGCCACCCAACCAATAGAGGTAACAGGCCAAGCCAGCATATTGATATAAATAACAAACTCCGCGATGTTACCCGCCGTAATACTACCGTTGATAACCAGCGTTCCTCCCACATACAACGTAATAATAGTACTAAGACCAATCAACGTCAACATCAACGGATAAAAGAACGCATTTACTTTGGCCAATTCTAAGGAGCGATCTTTGAAGGTCTCCGTTTCTTTTTCAAAATAACGCCCCATCGCGCGCTCTTGTCCGTAAGACTTGACCACCCGAATCCCCGAGTAGACTTCCTGTGACAAGCTATTGAGCATAGACAACTGTTCTTGAATCTTGGTGCTTTTTTTATTGATAATGCTGGTCACATAATAGATAGAAATAGACAAAATAGGCAAGGGGAGGAGTGCATAAAACGTTAAGGTCGGGCTCACCTGTATCATAGAATAGATCACCATAATACACAGAATCGTCAAGTTGATGGTATACATGACCGCAGGACCCAAATACATCCGCACATGGTTGACATCCTCCGTAATCCGCGCCATCAAATCCCCTGTATTGTTGCGCTTATAAAACGCTAAGGTTAGTTTTTCGTAATGCGTATAAATCTCATTGCGCAAGTCGTACTCAATCAAGCGAGACATCACAATCAAGGTCTGGCGCATAAAAAACATAAAGATACCCATTAGCAAAGCAAAGCCAATGACCAGTGCGGCAAATAGCAATAACGTGCCTCCAATGCGCTCAAACAGCGATTCTTGCAAGGCAAACCCCTCATGCAGTTGATACAAGGTCACATTGTTGACCACCAAATCTAAGGCATGGCGTACCATTTGTGGCTGCAACACACGGAAATAATTGGAAATAGCAATAAATAAAAAGCCCCAAAAAAAGCGAGCCTTGTATTGGAGAAAATATTTATTGAGATACGCTAATTCTTTCATCTAACAAAGGTAGGTTATTGACAACAAAAAGCTGCCTTAAAACACAATCTACCTATAACAGCAATCTCCCTCAAATGTTTTAGTGGAACAAGCGCGGACAACGCGAAATCAAAACCGACTCGCGCAAAATCTCCAAGCTCAACATATTTGCGTATAGCTAAGATTAAGTAGCAGCAAAAGAATTACAGTTTGTCTCCCCAAAATACCTAAAACATCCACATAATTGTTTATTTTTGCTAGTCCACTTCAACTGACCATTGAAAAACCGTGGAAAAGGCGGCCCGTAGTAGAAAACGAGGTACGACCAATTCTGAATTTATTACAATACTAATGGCCCAGACAAAAAAGACCAAGCAAGTAGCGCTCAAAGGGGGTGTCAAAGATGATCGTTTCCCCAAATTGATGGGACTACTTTGCCTGTTCTTCACCCTCTATTTATTTATTGCATTTTCCTCCTACCTCTTTACCTGGAAGGAAGACATGGACAAAGCCAATTGGAGCGTTTTGCTCTCTCCGCACGATATGGAGAACTGGTTGGGTCGTTTGGGCGCGGTGGTGTCCCACCAGTTTTTTTACTGGGGTTTTGGAGCGCCGTCCTTCATTTTTGTTTTCCTTTTGTTTACCACAGGAATGAGTTTGATTACAGAAACACGCCTCAAAGCGTTGTGGCCGATTTATAAGCGTTCTCTACTGACTATTTTTTGGTCGAGCTTCTTATTGGCTTTTATCTTCAAAACTTCTGAATTTCCTTGGGGGGGAGCCTTTGGAGGGGTGCTGGTTAACACTCTAGATGGTTTAGTCGGGTCTGTTGGAATTGTTAGTATTCTAATCTTTGCTTTCCTCGCTTATGTAGTGTGGAATAAGAACCCCAATTTTAAGGATGGTCTAAGCAAAGAAGACATCAAAGCGGCCTTTTCAGTGAGTAATCTGACCGCAACCTTTAGAAGTTTGTTTAGGCTGACACCTGAAGTCAAAGCAGTGCTAGAGGAAGAGGAAACAAAGACAGTCAAAGTACTACGTCCTAAAAATAATAGCATTAAAACAGAAACGGGCAATAGCTTAGTCATTAACAATGCGGACTTTCCTGCGCCAGAAGAAAGAACCAGAGGCGAAGTAGAAGTACCTAAAGTAATTGAGCAATCGTCTAAAGCGGAATTGGAAAGCAAGGTGAAGAAATTGACCAAAAACCAGTTGGCACTAGATTTAGAAAAAGCCGAACGCGATAAGCAAAACGCTGAAGACGAAGACCTGGAAATGGAAATTTCCAAAGAGGGCGATAAATTGGACATTGCTATCGTAGAGGAAAATAAAGACCACTTTGAGCCGTACGATCCTACGCTTGATTTGCCCCGCTATGAAAACCCTGTCATTGATCTATTGGAAAGTTACGAGGACCAGAAGCCTGTCATTGACCGCGCCGAATTGGAATCCAATAAAGATCAAATCATTGAAACGCTCCTCAATTACAAAATTGAAATTGTAAAAATAAAAGCCACAATTGGCCCAACGGTAACGCTCTACGAAATTATTCCCGCGCCTGGTGTGCGAATTTCTAAAATTAAGAGTTTAGAGGATGATATTGCCTTGAGTTTAGCGGCCTTAGGTATTCGGATCATCGCCCCGATTCCTGGAAAAGGAACCATCGGTATTGAGGTGCCGAATCGCAACAAGCAAATCGTTTCCCTCAAAGAGGTATTGGCCTCCAAGAAATACCAAGACGCGAAGATGGATTTGCCCATTGCTTTAGGGAAAACCATTTCCAACGAAGTGTTTATTGCCGATTTAGCCAAAATGCCGCACTTGTTGATTGCTGGGGCAACAGGGCAAGGAAAGTCGGTAGGGATCAATACCATCATTATGAGTTTGTTGTATAAGAAACACCCTTCTCAACTCAAGCTAATTCTGATTGACCCCAAAAAGGTAGAGTTGTCGTTGTACAATAAAATTTCTGCGCATTATTTGGGCTACCTACCCGAAGAAGAGGAAGCGATTGTTACCGATGTGACAAAGGTCGTACAGACGTTGTATTCCTTGACAGTAGAAATGGACGACCGGTACAATTTGCTCAAAAAAGCCTCTGTACGAAACATCAATGAGTACAATAAAAAATTTGTTGCACGCACCCTCAACCCCGAGAAAGGACACCATTTCATGCCGTTTATCGTGTTGATTATTGATGAGTTTGCGGATTTAATTATGACGGCGGGTAAGGAAGTAGAATTGCCGATTGGCCGCTTGGCGCAATTGGCGCGGGCGGTTGGTATTCACTTGATTATTGCTACGCAACGTCCTTCGGTCAACATTATTACGGGGATTATTAAAGCGAATTTCCCTGCACGGTTAGCTTTTAAAGTAACCTCAAAAATCGATTCACGGACGATTCTGGATGGTGGTGGAGCCGAGCAATTGATTGGTCGCGGCGATATGTTACTCTCTTCAGGTGGAAGTTTGATTCGGGTGCAATGTGCTTTTGTCGATACGCCTGAGGTGGATCGCGTTATTGAACATATTGCCAACCAACCCGGTTACCCCACGCCATTTTTATTGCCTGCGTATGGAGAGGATAATAGTAGCGCTAGCGACAGCGAACAGAAACTGAATCAAGTGTTGAACGAATTGGACGAACATTTTGATGATGCCGCGCGTTTAGTAGTGATGAACCAACAGGGATCTACCTCTATGATTCAGCGCCGCCTTAAATTGGGCTACAACCGCGCTGGTCGTATCATGGATCAATTGGAAAATACAGGGATTGTCGGCCCCAATGAAGGCTCTAAAGCACGAGAGGTTTACATCAAGGATGAAATGGAATTGGAGCAAATTCTACAAGCCTTGCACGAACGCAAACGCAAAATTGCCTTTCGTTAAACCTTAGTTATTAGAGGTTATTACGAATAGCTTTGCAGCGAAAAAAGGATCTTTTTCTCCCACTTAAGCTAGTAACTCTGTACACTGTACAAACTAACTAGATCGCTTCGCGAGTGTTAAAAATTGACTCCATCCCGATAAAATCGGGATGAACTGAATTTTACTTCGTGAGCCCTTCGGGGTTTGCCTTGATTGATGTAAAAAGCTCTCTTTTTTTATTACTATACAACCCCATTCGTAATAACCTCTATTATAAAAAATCAAAAAAATAAGCTGAAAATTTGGCAGCTTACTAGAAATGCGCTAGGTTTGGAGCATTCGAACAACAAATAACAACAGTTTACTATTAATAAGCACATGCAACACGTCTTCACAACTACTACACATCTACATCATTGGCTGGGCAACCTTCCAAGTGATGCTGCTGTAGTTGGACATGGCGCTGCTTCACTGCTTTTATTATCTACACAATAGAAGACAGTAAGTAAACCGTTCTAATCAATACAAAAGGCTTATCACTTGGTGATAAGCCTTTTTTTATTGTTTTTTTTGACCTATAACTATTCTAATTCAACTAAATAAATAAGCACAAGAAATGAGGTAACGCAAAGCTTAACAAAGACCAACAACCTTTATTGCGAATTGCCCTACAAAAATCAGGGCGCTTAACCGAACAATCGTTAGAATTGCTAAAAGACTGTGGTATCCACTTGCCTGTGGGAGGACGTAAACTAGTAGCGCCTGCCAGCAATTTTCCAATGGAAGTCTACTTTTTGAGAAGTTCTGACATTCCTGCTTATGTCGAAGATGGTGTCGCCGATGTGGGCATTTTAGGGGAAAATGTCTTGCTAGAAAAGGAGGTTTCTGTAGAAACTGTATTGCCCCTAGGGTTTGCCCAATGCCGCTTGTCGTTGGCGATTCCAAAAGGCGAAGACTATACGGGTGTCCAATATTGGGAAGGCAAAGAAATTGCGACCAGTTATCCCAATACCTTACGCCGTTTTCTGACCAAAAATAAGGTCAAAGCGAATGTACAAATGATCAGTGGCTCTGTGGAAATTGCGCCGAGTATTGGCCTAGCAGAAGGAGTTTGTGATTTGGTGAGTTCAGGCTCTACCTTGTTGAGCAATGGTCTCAAAGAAGTAGCCGTTATTCTAGAATCAGAGGCTGTTTTGGTCGCCAACAAAAAACTATCTGCCCCTAAAAAAGCACTTTTAGACCAATTGATTTTTAGAATGCGGGCCAATCAAGCTGCCGCTAATAACAAATACATTCTACTCAATGCCCCCAACGACAAAATAGAAATGATTAGCGATTTGTTGCCAGGGATGAAGAGTCCCAGTATCATGCCCTTGGGCAATAGCGGCTGGAGTTCCTTGCACTCTGTTGTACAAGAAACTGCTTTTTGGGAGCGCATCGATGCCCTCAAAGCCGCAGGTGCCGAAGGCATTTTAGTACTCCCGATTGAAAAAATGATTGTTTAGTCCATCCTCACAACCGATAATAATGATAACAATTTACGATACTCCCAACGACTGGACACCCTTATTGGAGCGCCCTACGCTCAACACTGAACGTCTAGAAACAACGGTACAAGCTTTACTGCAACAGGTGACAAAAAGAGGGTGACCAAGCGGTACTAGAACTGACACAACGATTTGATGGCGTGACACTAGACGGCTTGGAGCTGAGCGCCGAGGAACGCGAAACAGCTATCTCGAAACTAGATCCTCAATTGCGCGAAGCTATTGATGTGGCTTATGATAACATTCGCCAGTTTCACAGCAGCCAGCGCGAACGCGAGGAGCGTACCGAAACTACTTTGGGAATTACTTGCTGGCGCAAAAGTGTCGCCATTGAACGGGTCGGATTGTACATTCCAGGAGGAACCGCGCCGCTATTTTCTACCGTGTTGATGTTGGGGGTGCCCGCACAATTGGCGGGCTGTTCGACGCAAGTGCTTTGTACTCCGCCCAATAAGCAAGGAAAAATTCACCCTGCTATGGTTTATGCGGCTTCGTTGGTCGGCTGTCGCCAAATTTTTAAGATTGGTGGCGTGCAAGCGATTGGCGCGATGGCGTACGGGACAGAAACCGTACCGAGTGTCTACAAAATTTTTGGGCCAGGGAACCAGTACGTGACTTGTGCCAAGCAACTGGTCAGCCAGCAAGGTACCGCAATTGACTTACCCGCAGGCCCCTCAGAATTATTGGTGTGGGCAGATGCTTCCGCGAATGCTGATTTTGTCGCGTCCGATTTGTTGTCTCAAGCAGAGCACGGTGCCGATAGCCAAGTGGTTTTAGTAAGTAGTGATAAAACGATTTTAACGAACGTACAAACGGCCTTGGCAGCGCAATTAGAAACCTTGCCTCGTGCTGATATTGCCCGCGCCGCGCTCGCCAACAGCCGTGCCATTCGTCTAAACAATGAAAAGGACTTGCTGAATTTTATCAATGCTTATGCTCCCGAACACCTTATTATTAATACCGAGGAAGCCGAGCGGCAAGCGCAACTGATTGTCAATGCAGGCTCTATTTTTATTGGGGCGTTCACGCCTGAATCCTTGGGCGATTATGCCTCAGGCACCAACCACACCTTGCCAACTAATGGCTATGCGCGCCAATACAGCGGCGTTTCCTTAGATGCCTTTGTCAAGAAAATTACCTTTCAGAAAGCAACAGCAGAAGGCTTGAAAAATATTGCTTGGGTGGTGGAGACCATGGCTGCTGCCGAAGAATTGGTGGCGCACCAGCGCGCGGTGAGTATCCGCGTTGCTGCTTTAGAAAAAGCCGACGCTACTGCTCCCTCTATCTCTACACCTTCCTAATTCTAATAACAAACGACTACGCTACTATCTTTTTCAATCATGAAAACAATCACTGAATTACTTTGTCCCCACCTCCTAAACCTAGCGCCGTATCAATCTGCACGCTCGGAATTTAAAGGGCAAGCCGATATTTTTTTGGATGCCAACGAAGCGCCCGAAGGACGCTACAACCGCTATCCCGATCCGTTGCAACAAGCCGTCAAAGCCCGTTTGGCAGCGATCCACGACGTTCGCTCCGAGCAGATTTTTGTAGGCAATGGCAGCGATGAGGCCATTGATTTGCTCTTGCGCTTATTTTGCCGCGCGGGCAAAGACGCGATTATTACGCTGCCGCCAACGTATGGGATGTACCATGTTTCGGCGGCTATTAACAATGTAGAATTGATTGAAATTCCGTTATTAGAAGGATTTCAGCCTAACGTAGAGGCGATTTTGGCAGCCCAAAATGAACGCACAAAATTGCTTTTTATATGTAGTCCGAATAATCCAACAGGCAATGTTATGTCGCGGGAGCGCCTACTGCAATTGCTGGCAGGATTTGAGGGGTTGGTAGTAGTGGATGAAGCTTATATTCAATTCGCGGAAGCAGAAAGTACTACTGCTTTGTTGGAACAATATCCAAACCTAGTGGTTTTGCAGACATTGTCCAAAGCTTGGGGCTTGGCGGGTTTGCGCTTGGGAATGGCCTTCGCACAACCTGAAATTATTCAATGGCTAACCGCGATTAAACCACCTTATAATGTAAACGTAGCGACGCAGGAATTGGCGCTAGAAGCCTTGCAGGAAGTCGCGGTTACGGAAACACGGATTAAAGCCATTGTAGAAGAGCGGCGCGGGTTGCGTCAAGCACTCGATAACTTCGGCTTTGTACAACAAATATATCCCTCGGATGCCAATTTTTTATTGGTACAAGTAACCGATGCGGATGGGCTTTACCAATACCTTATTGAGCAGGGCATTGTGGTACGCAATCGAAGCCGTGTTTTGCAATGTACAGGCTGCTTGCGCTTTACGGTAGGGACAGCCGCTGAAAATCAATCTTTATTAACTGCGTTGCGCGCTTATGCCCGCGCGTTCACTTCTTCAACTTCTGTCTAAATCATGGCAATAAACGTATTATTTATCGACCGCGACGGTACTTTGGTTATAGAACCACCTGTAGATTATCAATTGGATAGTTTAGAAAAGCTCGAGTTCTATCCTAAAGTGTTTCAATACTTGGCTAAAATTGTTCAAGAGCTGGATTTTGAATTGGTGATGGTCACCAACCAAGACGGCTTGGGAACCACTTCTTTTCCTGAAGATACCTTTTGGCCTGCTCACAACAAGATGCTACAAGCCTTTGAAAACGAAGGCATTACTTTTAAAGAGATTCTAATTGATCGCTCTTTTCCAGCAGACAACGCGCCAACACGCAAACCGCGTACAGGCTTGTTAACCGATTATTTGACAGGCGATTATGACTTGGAAAACTCGTATGTGATTGGCGACCGCTGGTCGGATATGGAACTGGCGAAGAACTTGGGTGCGCAAGGTATTTGGCTACAGCCGAATAGCGAAGAAGCTCCCGAAAGCGACGCTCGCGCTTCTATCGCGCTACAAACACCCGATTGGAAAGCCATCTACGATTTACTAAAACGACCTGCTCGCCAAGCGACCTTGCGTAGAAGTACAAAAGAAACAGACATTCAAGTAACCTTGAACTTAGATGGTTCGGCGAAAGCCCACATCAGTACAGGCATTTCCTTTTTTGACCACATGTTGGAGCAATTGGTGCGCCACGCAGGAGTGGATTTGAGTTTGCAAGTAAAAGGCGACTTGGAAGTAGACGAACACCACACGATTGAAGACACGGCTTTGGCATTGGGGGCAGCGTTTAAAGAGGCGCTAGGCGATAAACGCGGATTAGAGCGCTACGGATTTTGCTTGCCGATGGACGATTGTTTGGCGCAAGTGGCGATTGATTTTGGAGGACGTCCGTGGCTGGTTTGGGAGGCGGATTTCAAGCGCGAAATGATTGGCAAAATGCCGACCGAGATGTTTTTGCACTTTTTTAAATCCTTTTCGGATGGGGCGCAATGCAATTTGAACATTCAAGCGAGTGGACAGAACGAGCACCACAAAATCGAAGCGATTTTCAAGGCTTGGGCACGCGCCATCAAAATGGCGCTGCGCTTGGACCCTTTATCGCAACGGTTGCCTTCTACGAAGGGCGTGCTTTAATAGAGGTTATTATAACAACACACAAAAACAGGGACTAATGAATGTCGTCATTATAGATTATAAAGCGGGGAACACGCGTTCCCTACAGTTTGCCTTGAGCCGATTGGGCGTGAATGCCCAATTGAGCAAAGATCCTGCAACGCTACGAGCGGCGGACGGGGTATTTTTTCCAGGTGTTGGTGCGGCTGGTTTTGCCATGCAGCAATTGCGCGAGAGTGGATTGGATCAAGTTATTCCAACCTTGAAGCAGCCTGTTTTAGGGATTTGTTTAGGAATGCAGTTGCTCTGCCAAGCGTCTGAGGAAAATGCCGCTCAGGGATTGGGCATTTTTGATACAACGGTGCAAGCTATTCCGCCTGCTCTTGGCTTAAAAGTGCCGCACATGGGCTGGAATGCCTTGCAGGAGCAAAAAAGCCCCTTATTAAAAGGCTTGCCCGATGCGCCTTACTTTTACTTTGTTCACAGTTACGCTGTGCCTGTAGTGGCCGAAACAACGGCACAATGTACCCACGGACAACCGTTTAGCGCGATGTTAGAACGGGATAATTTTTATGCCGTACAGTTTCACCCAGAAAAATCAGGGCCTTTAGGGGCGCAGTTATTGACCAATTTTTTGACATTGGTACGCCAGCCTGTTGTTATTAGTTAGAATATTTTTAGTTCATTCAAAAGTTTACTCTATAAATTATGTTAGAAATAATACCCGCGATTGATCTTATTGATGGTCAATGTGTGCGTTTGACGCAAGGCGATTACCAACAAAAGAAAGTATACCACAGTGATCCTGTTGCAATGGCACAGGAATTTGAAGCGGCGGGCATTCGGCGACTGCACTTAGTAGATTTGGACGGGGCAAAGGCGCGACAGGTCGTTAATTTGGAGGTCTTGCGCAACATAGCCCGTGCCACTAACTTGACGATTGATTTTGGAGGGGGCGTGCAATCGGAAGAGGATTTGAAAAAGGTGCTAGACGCGGGCGCGAGTCAGGTCACCGCAGGTAGTTTAGCGGTCAAGCAGCCCGATTTGGTGGCCGACTGGTTGGAGCGTTACGGGGCAGAGCGAATTATTTTGGGGGCGGATGTCTTGAATGGAAATATAGCTATTCATGGCTGGCAGGAAGAGAGCGAGCAGAAAATCGAGCAATTCTTGAAGTCGTATATGGAGAAAGGTGCGCGGTATTGTATCTGTACGGATGTGTCCAAAGATGGTTTGTTGCAAGGCACCGCATTGGAATTGTACCAGCGATTGCGGCAGCAATTTCCCCAACTACAATTGATTGCGAGTGGTGGGGTGCGAAGCCTAGAAGAATTGCAGGCGCTGGAAGCAATGGGTTGCTATGGGGTGATTATTGGAAAGGCTTTATACGAGGGACATCTTACGTTGGAGGCGTTAACGGTTTTTCAAAAAGAAGCAACTTAGAAGAAATTTTTAGTAGAAATAAATTTCAATTCTCAAAAAAAAGCGTCAAAAAATAACAGAAATGTCCGAAATGAATGCTCTATGTCCGAAATAAATGCTTTTTCGTCCTTTTTATGTGCTTAAAGCTGCACTACTTTTACTGCTGTTACTGATCCAATAAACAGAATCTATGATCTAGATTTATAGATTGAAAGACCGTGGATTATTATTCAAAAAATAGCAATGAATTAAAAAAAAGCAACATGAAGAAGAAATTCAAATCTATAGAAGATGTGCAACAGGCGGGAACAAAACCCCTCATTGCGCTTCTAAAGAAACTCGTAAAAGCAGGAGATCCAATGCCTGTTTCTTTTATCTACAAAGCGGAACTGGAGTACTCTACCGAACCTGAGCCCATGCCCTTTATTTATTTGGGAGAGTTGACGGCTACCTGGAAAAGTTACATCAAAGCCACTAAAAAAGAAAAAGATTTTATGGCGGGCACGGCTCAACTAACGACTAACGAACAAGGGGAAAAAGTACTTTTATTACAATCGGAAGTGGGTAAGGGTGATAAAGCGATTTTTTTGAAGGCGTTGAATAAGCAATTGTTGAAAACGACAGGCGCTCAAGCAGAATTGGTAGAGGAACTGCCAGTGGTGGATCCCGTAGAGAGTGGTTCTAGCAGTAGTGAAGAGCCGATGCAGGATTCTGCATCAGCAGAAAACATTAAGCGGACAGGGTCAGCACAAGCATTACAAGCGTTGTCAACTACTGCTAAGGGGTTAATGGGTGCGTTCAAAGACTTGCGCGGCGAATACGACAGAAAAGAAGCTTCTCAGTTGGCTAAGCGTTGTGCTAAATGGATGGCAGACTATAAGGCTTTACCTGCGGCTTTTCAACCACCTCTCAAAACAGTAAAAGAACACTTAGATAAAGTGGTGGCACAGACTAATAAGATTCTGTTAACGGATCGACAGATTGATAAGGATACGAAGATATTATTTAAGAAACTGGAACAGTATAACAACGCTAAGAATTTGGATGCTCCCGCTATTATTGACTTGAAAAAGCAATTACTAGAAGGACTACAAGACTTGGAAAAACGCGCAGATTTTATCAAAGACCAACCGTTACTGGTCATTGCTCGCCAGTATCAGGAAGAATTAAATTAACTAAATCTTATTATCTGTAAAATAATAAATTAGCATGGGAAGAACAGAAGATTTGCTCGTACTTTTTAATGACACGCAAAAATCCAAAGTGCGTCAAGAATTAGCCTCTACTATCAGCGATGAATTCGAAGCGGGTTGGTATTTATATGAACAAGATGGTAAAGCGCATTTCGATGAGTTGACGAAATTGGAAGCACAAAACTTGTACAAAGAGGAGATGGTTAACGGCTTACATCCCTTATCAACGCAAGAGGGGGAGAACTTAAAAGCCTTGCATGAACTCGACGTTGAAAAACTTTGGGCGAGCATAGAGGATATAGAGAAGATTATAAAAAAAGAGCAAAAGGCTGCGACTAAACTCCTCCGCGATCAAGATAAAATACACACAAGCGATAATACGGCTAAATTACATAACCTGACAGAAGCTTCGCTCACAGGTGTGAAGGTTGGTGGTCAGGCTCAATTGGGACGTGAAGATACTTTGAAACTAGTTGGAGGTCGGCTGACGGCTCAACAAAAGGAGGAGGTAGCTATCTTATTGCGCGGACAGGCCACTCTGGTGGGCGTAATGGTGCAAGCGGGGATGAATGCCAGTATAAGTACTACCATCAAAACGCGGGCATTTTCCCTAAAAGGGGAGGTGTATGCCCATGCCAATGCCATTGCTTCGGCAGGTTGGACAGGTCTTCGAGCGGAAGCCTTAGCCGAAACAGGAGTACGGGGCACGATAGCTACAGGAGCGCCTAGCCTGTTTGGGAAATTTAGAATCAAAGCCTTTGTTTCGGCCAAGGTTTATGCCCGTGCACATGCCAAGGCCACGGCTTCTTTTGGGCCAACCACTGACGGTATCGAGGTATCTGTAGGAGCAGGGGCTTTTGCTGGTGTTGGGGTAGATGTGTCTGTAGGGTTTGATATTATAGAAAACGAAAAAAACGAGCAGGGCAAACATTTCAAAATTGGAACAGGAAGTGTTACGGCAGGGAGTGGCTATGGCGTAGGTGTCGGTGTCTTATTTACGCCTTTTAATATGGCAAGTACTGTAGAGAACGGCAAAAAATATACTTCGGTTACTTTTGCTGTAGAAGTACAAGTACCCACGTCTTTTGGTACTATACCCATTAAAATATCCATTGGTGCGCTCGTATCAGATGATTATATTGATAAGGGAATCGACTTGAGCAAGGAGTTTTTTAAGAAGTTAGTCCAACACATTGTCGATACAGAGGTGGTTCAATTAATCGCAGGGCCGATCAAAGAACTTCAAAAAGAGTTGGAGAAGGCTAGTATTAGGCTCAAAGCCAGTTGGAACGACAATCAAAGCCAAATTGTAAAGATGACAGCCTCTATTCAGAAAGGATTAGGCCTCAATAAAAAAGCCTTTGAAACCGAACTTGTCCGCCATCAAGAGAAGGATACCCGTTATTTAAAAGATACTGTCAAGTATATTGAGGTGCTAAAAAAACGGGACTATTCTACCTTAGAAATAGACACATTGATAGACAAAATGAAGGATCCGACGTTGAAAGAGCAGCTCAAAGGCATGAAAGACAAGGATACCTTATTTTACATCCAAAAACTTCAGCAGGCGACCGAAAAATACGAGCGCCGCATCAAAAAACAAGATGAGTTTTTGAACAAATATTACCAAGAGGCAATAGATGCTATGGAAAATATGATTGGCGACTTTATGAAGGATGTCCAAGCGATGCACGTCAAAGACTTAAATCCAAAAGACAAGAGCAAAAGCCAGGCTAAGCTCATCGAAAAATTAGTGGCCATCGAGAAAATGATTGACCGCTTAGACGATTTGTTGACGCGCAAAAAGCAATTGTTGGAAGCGTCTGAGGTTGACCACATCACGCAAGACATGGAAAAACAATTAATTAAACTCAGAAATGACTTCAGTGCCATTTATCTTATTCTAGAAAAATACGTTAAGAACGTCCAACTCAATTAACGGAGTGGTTTGTTTTTGACCCATTCCTAAAAAGGGCGGGGTGCCCGATACACATCGGGCATCCTGTTAACTAAAAACTATTGCAATACAAATGCTAACAAAACGAATCATTCCCTGCCTAGACATCAAGAATGGCAGAACCGTCAAAGGGATCAATTTCAAAGGCTTGCGCGATGCAGGCGATCCGATTGCTTTGGCCAAAGCCTACGCCGAGCAAGGCGCGGACGAGCTGGTCTTTTTGGACATCACGGCGAGTCAAGAGCGCCGTCAAACTTTGGTGGAATTGGTGGAGCAAATTGCTGCGCACATCAACATTCCCTTCACAGTAGGGGGCGGTATTCGCACCGTAGAGGATGTAGCTCGCTTATTGCAAGCAGGCGCAGACAAAGTGACGATCAATTCGGCAGCGGTAAATAATCCTGACTTGATTCGTGGCGTGGCAGAGCGCTTTGGCCGACAGTGTTTGGTCGTGGCGATTGATGCCCAATTGGAAGACGGCGAATGGTGGGTGTATACCCAAGGAGGGCAAGTGCGTACTGCTTGGCAGCTGCTAGATTGGGCGAAAGAAGCCGAGCGTCTAGGTGCAGGAGAGTTGTTGTTTACCTCGATGAGCCACGACGGCACCAAAGCGGGCTTTGCAAATGATGCCTTGGCGCTGTTGTCGGAGACCTGTACGATTCCTGTCATTGCCTCTGGGGGCGCGGGTAATCGGGAGCATTTCAAAGAAGCGTTTGAAGCTGGAAAAGCCGATGCGGCCTTGGCGGCGAGTGTCTTCCATTTTGGGGAGATTGCTTTACCTGATCTAAAATCTTATTTACAAGAACAAAATATAGTTATCCGATTATGAAAATTGATTTTGAGAAGGGGGCAGGTTTGGTGCCTGTGATTGTGCAGGATGTGCAAACACAGCGCGTATTGATGTTAGGTTATGTCAACGAGGCTGCTTGGAAGCAAACGTTAGAAACAAAATTGGTAACGTTTTTTAGTCGCAGCAAACAACGCTTGTGAGCCAAGGGCGAAACATCAGGCAATTTTATGACCTTGGTGGATTGGCGGTTGGATTGCGATCAAGATACCTTGTTGGTGCAAGTCGAACCCCAAGGCCCAGTGTGCCACACAGGCAGCGATACCTGTTTTGGCGAAAGCAATACCCCCAGCTTTGATTTAGCTTATTTAGAACAGGTTTTACAAGAGCGCAAGGACAATCCGTCGGCTGATTCTTACAGCAGTCAACTGCTTGCGCGCGGGATCAATAAAGTCGCTCAAAAAGTAGGCGAGGAGGCTGTAGAACTGGTGATTGAAGCCAAGGACGACAATGAAGAGTTGTTTTTGGGAGAGGCGGCTGATTTGGCCTACCACTATTTGTTGTTGTTAGTGGCTAAAGGCCATAGGTTGGAAGAGGTTTTGGCTGTTTTGGAGAAGCGACACCGTAAATAAAGGGCTGTTTATCGTAGCCATAAAAACATGATAAACAATAGATTACTATAGATAGCCATAGAGTTGATACCTAAATATAACGAGCATCCACTAAATTGGGATGCTCGTTAGTTTATCCTACTTTTTGACAGGTTTTTCTGCTGTCTGTAACCGGTTTTTACGGGCTTTTTTCTGATCGTTGTTGCTGTCGTAAATGGTGTAATTTTCGTATTTGGCTTTGTTGGTTTCGGCCCAAACATCTTTGCCAATGTTGCAAACCAAAACCAATTCTCGATAAAGCTCATTGCCGAGTTCAATGCGTTTTTCTACAAAAATATCGCGATCAGAGATGCGATCTTGTTGGAGGTGCAAGGTGTTTTCAAATTCTGCGGCTGCTTTTTGAACGACATCAATGTGGTTTTGGCGCAAGCCTGTTTCTGCCAAAAAATCTAATAATTTGGTGGCTACCCGCACCACGCGGCGACCACATAAAAGTAATTTGGCATCGCTCATATCGTTCATTTTGACGGTACCGAACTTGCGGTAGTGTCCTGAGCGGGTATTGTATTTACTCGCCACGCGGGTCATGACGGAGCGAATGGCCGTTTTTAATTTTTCTCGGGCTACATTCTTTTTGCCAGTTGCTTCCATTTGGTTGCCGACAAGCTCGTCGTCGTCAGGTTGGTTGGCAAACTGGTCGCACAAGGCTTCGAAGCGCTTTACTTTGCTGATTTCGTAGGCATAACTTTCAAATTCTGCTTGGTCGCGTTTGATAAAAGCGATGCGCTGGCGGCATTGGGCATACAAGTCGGCATCGGGAAAATTATACTCGCGAATAATACTTTGTTTTTTCATAGTATAGTTTAATGACAAAGAAATACGAGGACAAGGTAGTTGCCCCCCAAGCTGTTGTTTCTGCTTTTAAAGGTAGTTTATTTTTACTTAAGAGGCAACTTCTGTTGGCACGAAAAGAGTATATTTTACTCCAACTACATTTTTGGGGCCGTCTTTTAAACAAATTATCTAGGATTTTATTAGAAGAATAATCACTCAAGAGCATCCCCGCTTCATTTAATGACAAATATAGAATTATGGTTGCGGTAGAATATTTTGGTACAGCTTCAATGCAGTTGAAGTTACGAAAAGATGATATTTTAGAAATGTCTGTACCCAGCAGCTGAGACCGAGCCCGACACGGTCGAAACAGCTACAGCGAATGCGGCATTGCTTCATCAAGTACTAGAAGGAAAGTGTTGCGCTATTTTGGTAGAACCCCCCAACAGTCATTTATCCAGAGAAGTAATGGCTTGCTATCAAGGAGTTGGCGAAAAAAGTACCGCAACGGCACTATTGACCCGCTCTTTTGGTGCCCGAATAGTAGGAAACTTATACTTAAAGATGACTCAAATAACAACAAGTAGTAAACGCCCTAAGCGCCCCATTAAGTTATTTAAAGACAAAGACGCTGCTACAAAGTGGTTACTCTATTGCTTACAGCAGCAGGAAGGTAATATGATCTATCAAATCTAGTAAAAAAAGTCATGATTCTGTCAAACTAATTCTGTAAATAGTTGTTTTATTAATAATGGAAAGCTAATTGAAAGCATTTTACTTCATAGCGACTTCATTAGTTATGGCAAACATTATAGAATCAAATATTTTAACAGAAAAAGGGAAGCAATGGAATTAAGTACGCGCTCTATGACTTTACGTCGAACTCCAGACGGAATTATATCTATGGCTACAACAGAGGGGTGGGATAAGACCGATACACTAGAAACGGCGAAAGAGAATGTGGTCATCATGCGAGAAATTACTAAAGACCAGCCCTGTGCATTCCTAGTAGAACCCCACGCTTCTTATGTTAGTAAAGAAGTATTGCAACATTATAACGAGGCCAAAATAGAAACCGTGGCGACAGCTATGGTTACTAATTCTTTTGCCTCAAAAGTAGTGGGCAATTTGTACCTCAAAATAATGTCAATGGTTCCTGCTGGTGACCAAAAAGCGAAAGATTATCCCATTAAGTTATTTAGCAAGCGGGAAGAAGCGGTTAAGTGGTTGCAAGAGCTTATACAGGCGGCTACTTGATACGATCTTACTTATTGTCAATAAATTGTCATTTGTTGTAGTATTGCTAAGAACAATCTGAAACAGAAATTCCAACGACGTATAAAAACAGGTTTTGTTTTGCTGGCGCGATGAAACATCAGTAACTTTTCTCTAAGGAAAAAACTAAACGAGCACTTAGAAAACAGAAAGTTAAGTCTTTTATTCTCTAAAAAGAAACGGTTTATACGTCGTAGTCATAGGTATCAACGTTCTTTTAGGCTTACTTGTATTTTTTCAATATTTTTACAGATAATTTCAAAATTACAATAGTAGCATGATTTGGAGGGCATCTCTTCTAGAGATTGGTTTAATAATGCATTAGGATTCCGTGATTAAAATGCTTATATTGCGATGCCCGAGAAAAGTAGCCCATTTTTCTTTCGTATGTATAAAAAATAAGCATTTTATGAAATTGGAGACGCGTGCTTTGTCTATTACTGTTAGACCAGATGAAATTATTGAACTCAACACAAAAGAGAATTGGAACCAGCCCGATACTGTTGAGATCGCTCTAGAAAATATAGCTATGTTGAAGAAGGCGGTTCAGAATGGCGGTCGTGCTATGTTGAGCCACATGCCTGGCACTTATGTTGAAAAAGACGTATTAGAGTGCTATAAGCAAGCTGACATTGGACATGTAGCAAGTGCTTTATTGAGCAATTCCTTTGGTTCTAGAATTGTTGGAAATTTATTTTTGAAGCTAATTGGCACCAAAACAGGGGGCAACGCGCCTGTAGCGACCAAAATATTTGCCAAGCGGGAAGAGGCGGAAAAATGGCTTCTTCAGCAAATCAAAGAAGATAAGATTAAGCAAATCAAAGCTACTACTTAATAGCAAGATAGCTAAAATGAAAGCGCTGTTCCTAATCAAAGGGACAGCGCTTTTTTTATTTATACTAGGCCGCATCTATTGGTTATCGGTTGCTATTTTTAAATCTTGTAAAATATGCGCTTCGTGCCGATAACGTTGGGTAACCAGTTGCCAATGGTAACTAGCCGATAGGATAGAGCAAAGTCCTTCCATGAACTCCAATACGTCGGCTCGCTTTTCGTCCGATAAGGTTTGCGCTTCGACCTGTGCTTTTGCTAGGGCTTCATTAAATTCATTGTGGCAACCATTTACCAAATCAATAGAAGCTTGAATCGCTTCTTCCAAGCTTTGGACTTCTTTAAGGTGAAGGAAACAGTTGACCAAGTTGAATTTACTGTGTCGTTCTTTGGGGTAAGAAAAGATGTCATTAGACAAGCCTCCAATATCAGCGCATTTGTCAATGGCTACTTGTAAACTGGGCACTTGCTCTAAAATAGTTGGTGTCAAGTAGCAGCCGTAGCAATATTCGGTTAAGTGAATAGCGACATACATCCCTGAGAAATTTCTACGTAAGGCGATGTAAGAAGGAATATCGGTGTAGCCGTCAGGGCGTAATTGATCTCTCAAATGCTCAAATAACAACTTAGAGAGTTTTTTGAAAAAGGTAGGTTCGCAGGTTTGTAATAATTTGGTACGCACCCATTGCATGGCCGTACAAACCGATTGGATGCGGTTACTTTTTACATTTTGGTAGTAATCATCATTAATTGTACCCGTCAACCAAATGTTCATCAACTCCTGTAAATTGGGTTGTTCTGACACATTCATTCCTTCAATGTCTTCCCCAAAAAGGTCATCAATGTAGTAGAGTAAATCGTAGAATATATTGACTAATACGATTCTATAGCGTCCTGATTTGGGATACAAAAAAGCAGTCATACTAGTATGTGCGGTATAGGAAGCTTTCCCCAATTGGATGTTCAATGCCTCTGATAAACGCCCTGTGGCAGAGAGAATATCTTCTATGCGGGGATGGTGCTCCATCGGGAGCGTTGAAATGGTAAATTGATTAGAATGAAATAGGGCGGGAGTAGGCTGTCCGTCAAGTTCATTTTTCTGGCTGTTGGCGGTAGAACGGTAGGACACGTTCTTTTGATTACTTTCTTTCATGATTTGCGATAGTTTTGAGCATTGTTGCCAATGCAATTAAGGATTTAGAATTAGTTTTCATTAAAAAGATAGTAAGCACTTCATCAATGGACATGCCTTTCCCGTTTCTCGAAGTGGGGACTTTAAGAAGAGTTAAAAAATAGCTAGACCAGTGATCTATTGTTATTCTCGGGTTAGAAGAATAAACAATAATGCTTAAAAGTGACGGTGTTATTCCTTTAGTCAAAAACTAAAAGACAACGAGTCGGTTCATGGATTCATTATGATAGGTAGGTAAATGCTGGGACGCATTATACAAGAAAACTCTATAGGAGAGTATCAGTAATAAAACAGGCAGTTCGCAAATGTAGCCAGTGTCTTGTGATCGAGCACTTCGGGGGAATCATTGTTACAAATGTGTTGCGGTTTTATTGGAAGGTGATAGTGAAGGAATGTGCCATAAAGTCAAGAATGGGAAGGAAACAGTAAGGCACCTGTGTTCTTTGCTGTACTAATATAATAATAGAAAAGTGATACTACCAACTAATCTTTGCAAAAAACCAACCAAGTTACTTCTCCTTAACATTTATTTTTCTACCAAAAGTTCCTAAAAAATAGTGATTAAGATAGTTTTAAGTGCTTTTAGGATAAATTGAGGAAGGGGTGCATCCTGTTAAGAGACTGATAGATAGTTATTTGTGATTTATTTAGCTACTACTGGGCGGAGCTGCATTAACAATATTATAAAAGAGGACGCTAATAATTATTTTTCAAAATGGAAAACTTTTTTTTTGAGAAAAAGGGTGTTTCAAGGAGTATTCTACATTAACTACAACGTCCTGAAAAAGGAGAAGTCTTGCTTACAAAAGGGAGCAACTGCTATCGGGTGCCGTCGTCAAAACTTTTTATTCTACCTGTTAACAATAGATGTGTAAAAGAAAATTAGTAGAAGTAAGCCATTAATAATAAAGGGCTTTGTTCTACTGGTCTCTTGCTTATAGGGGGAACTTTCTTTTTATTTTGTTCTGCAAGAGCCCCTCGCTTTTTTGGTACGGCTGTGTTAGGTTAGTTACCAGCAGTAGGGAAAGAAATAGCCGAAGTCGGCTCTTTAATAGTGCCTAGTTCTTGAGGAATTAGAGCAGTTTCTTGAAGTTGATGGGTCTTATCACAAAATATAAAAGCTTTTTTATCACAGCAAAAGCTCTAAAGACCCTCTTTTATTGCCTTTAGAAGCTTTTTAGCCCATTTTTTTGTCGCTGCGTAGGTTTCAGTTTCATCACAGGGCTATATTTTCATGTTGGTACGTTTTCTCTTCTGTTCTAGTTTTGTGGTATCAATTTAATCACAACAAAGAAAACGACTATGAAAGGATTTATTTTATTTATTGGCTAGTTAATGAGTAGCGGACTAGTTTATGGACAACAATACAGTAATGCGAATAGCATGGAGCGAAGTGCAGGGAATGCAGGAAGGTTTAACTCTTGTTTTCGGCTAACAGTGGAGATTAGACTATTGGGACTTTAGTACAGGTATCGGTAATTACGCTTTAGGCTAATACAGGTGGAGAATAATGTGGCGATAGGAGCATTCAGGTTTACGTTAACAACACACGGGACGATAATAACACTGCTATTGGTTATCACTCCATGTGTAGGCAATACCACGGGAAATAACAACACGCCTTCGGAGATAAGACTCCAGCAAAAACACCACATCGGGGAGTTACAATGTAGCCTTGGGACAGCAATGTCTCTACTACTAGAATACAACGGGAAATTACGAAATACTGGTGTAGGCTATGCGGCTCACACTGGTGGAACTTCTGTACAGCCTATTCATCGGACGTTTCGGTAGCGATACTACGAGCAACCGCAACGGCTCAAATACAGAGTTGGAGCTAGCTTTGCCATCACTAGTATCGGAGGCTATCAAAATTGGACGAATGTTTCTGACGGCCGCTTCAAAGAGGAAGTAACAGAGGATGTTTTAGGGCTGGATTTTATCAACGAATTGCGTCCAGTCAGTTATCACTTAAACTTGAACACCATCAACGATTTCTTAGGGGTAAAATTAGACGAGGCTACCCAAACCTTAGTCAACGAACAGCCCAAAACTTACCAAACAGGCTTCATCGCGCAAGAAGTAGAGGCTACGGCTCAAAAACTAGGCTTTGACCACTTCCACGGCGTAGACGCCCCCAAAAACGAAAACGACCACTACGGCCTTCGCTACGCCGAGTTTGTGGTGCCGTTGGTCAAGTCTGTCCAAGAACTCAGTGCCCAAAACGATGCTCAAACAACCACCATTGACGAGCTTAAAGCAATCGTACAGCAGCAGCAAGCGCAAATCAACCAATTGCTAAAAGCACAAAACCTATCGACAGAAACGCCTGTGAGCAGCAGCACTGCCCAGCTCTACCAAAATGTCCCTAACCCACATCAAGGCCAAACGCAAATCAAGGTCTTTGTACCTGAAACGAGCGGCCAAGCCTTTTTGCAAGTAACGGACTTGTCAGGCAAGCAGTTGTTGGTAAAAAACATTGACCAGCAAGGGGAGCAAGTAGTGGTGCTCAACACCAGCGATTTAGAAGCAGGCATGTATCTGTACACTTTAGTCGTTGACCAAGAAGTCATTGCTACCAAAAAAATGGTTGTTGCGCAATAAAATCCGTCAAGACAACCACGATTAATAACTTGCTTTTTAGGAACCATCCTGCTGAAACTTTGCGTTTTGGCGGGATGTTTTTATTTTACTAACCAGCTGTTGTTTTTACGGATAAAACTAAATTATGCTAGTGCAAAAAAAATACTGGAGCGGATGGCTCTTATTGGTTGGCTTGTGGATGATAACCGCTTGCGATGCTCCTCAAAAGAGCCTAGAAGAGAATCTAGATTTGGGAGAATTGTATGAGAAAGAAGGAGTCGAAGGCTGTTTTTTATTGCGCTCGCTCAAAACCGACCAACTCTATGTCTACAATCCACGCCGTTGCGAACGAGGTTTTTTACCCGCCTCTACCTTCAAAATAGTCAATGCTATGTTGGCCTTAGAAACAGGGGTTGCCCCTGACGAAAACCTCATCATTCCTTGGGATTCTGTCAATCGACAATTTCAAGCTTGGAACAAAGACCACAGCCTCAAAACAGCCTTTCAGGCATCCAGTGTACCTTATTACCAAGAAATTGCGCGCCGTATTGGGGTAGAGCGCTTACAAGCGGGCGTGCAGCGCCTCGACTACGGAAAAATGGACATTCGAGCCGAAAATCTCACTGATTTTTGGCTTGTCGGCAATTCCAAAATTACCCCTTATGAACAACTCGATTTCCTAACCCGCTTCGTCGAAAAGAAACTGCCCATCAAGCCCTCCACGCATCAAAAAATGAAGGATCTCATGGTGATGATGAGTGGCGAAGATGGCTTAACCATGCGCGGAAAAACAGGCTGGGCCATTGTAGACAACCGCAACATTGGTTGGTTGGTGGGCTACCTAGAACGACCCGATGGCGAGCGCTTTGTTTTTGTTAATAATATCGAATGCCAAGTAGGCACGCTCCCCGATGATGTGTTTATGGCAAGTCGCAAGCGTATTGTTGGTCTGGTGTTGCAACGATTGGGAGTGATTTGAGGAAAAATGCGTACATTGTGTACAAATTATAAGAAACAAAATAGGCTATGAACAATAGGGAATTATTTGTAGACGGATACTTGGAGAGAATTGGTGCACAACTAAATATTAGCAAAGATGATGCTTTTGAAGTATTTTCTATTGCTGCCGTACTAGACCGCTCTTTTTATGATATATACAATGAGGTAGTCGTACAAGGAAGTAAAGACGGAGGAATAGATGGAGTTTATTTTCAACAACAAGATGATTTCTATATCATGCATGTATTTCAGTGTAAAAATTCTCGCAGTCTAAAGCCTAATCAGATTGACAAATTTAGGAATGACTACAATGATGTGTTTACTCATGGCAATAGTGTTAATCGACCCAATTTAGAAGATTTAACCAGTAAGATAGAAGAATATCAACAACTAACTAATCAAGGAGTTATTATCGAACCACGGTTATACTTTTTATACAACGGGCAGAATGAAGACCCTCAATATGCTTACAACGGGCAAGCTTACCGAAATTATCATGATCCTGTAACCAATTTTGAAATATGGGATGCTGATGCCTTGTATAATAAAATTTCTATTCTAGCAAAGGCTCAAAGTAAGCGCAACCAAATCAAATTTACCTTTCGTCCTACTAGCTCTAATATATCTCTAGCTGATCCACAGGCTATTTATAGCTACTCTTTATTAAATGTCCGAGCCGTGAATTTCCGAATTCCTGCGGTAGATTTGTGTCAGCTTATTAAAGACGAAAAGACAGCTAATGCACACTATGATTTTTTATTCTCGGATAATATACGTGGGTATCTAGGGATGCGGGCACGAGCCAATAAGCGTATGGCTACTACAATTGATGATCCTAATGAATCCATTTACTTCCCATTTCTGAATAATGGGATAACTATTATTTGTGATAAGCTTACTATTCCCAGCAAACCGCAAAATCTTCAATATCTTATTCCTACTGTCAATCCAGTTATTGTAAATGGCCTGCAAACCACTCGGGTGCTTTATGAGAAGTATAAAGAGGATCCTAGAAAGCTGGAGAATATATATTTGAACGTTCGTTTGTATGAAACGGATGACGAAGAAATCGTAAGTAAAATTACAGATGCTACCAACACTCAAACACCAATCAACTTTAGAGATAAGATTAGTAATAAAGACTTTAACTTTTGGGCTAAGGAGTTGTTTAAGAACAAAAATATTGCTTATCTCACAAAGCGAGGGGAAACATTTTCTAATACAGTAAGTAGGCAAGGTGGTGCTTCAATTGACAGTGATACGGTATTAAAGTTTTGGTATGCTACTTTCTATGAACGCCCAGAAATAGCCAAAAATAGCATTCGCCGTGTTTTAGAGGCTGTATTTGAAGCCAGTACTTCTGAACACCCTTTGTCCAAATTGTTTGATGGTAACAAAGATTCTCCTGTTTACAAACAACTCTTAACGGCTTATCACATCTACCAAGTGGTGCAAGCACAAAAAAGGGAACAGAAAGAATTCTACGACTTCATTCCTCATGCTGATGAGCTGATGAGTTACGGTATTTACAAAGAGCGGCAAGAACAAACTGATCATTCTACGGCTACTTTGTTAACAAGTTACGGAATAGCTTTGCAAGCCATAAATCAAATTGTAACGGCAGAAAAAACTATATACCAAAACGCCAACAAAACGTTTTCCTTACCAAGTTATTTCAAAAAACCTAAATGCCGAATTGATTATAACCGCGTCCGAGGCATCATAGAGCAAGATAATATTATCCTTTCGTTAATTGAATAGTTTGTAGTAATACTAACGAATATCTATGAACAGACAAAAAATAGGGCTTCTACTCGGTCCATTCCTCTATGCCCTTGTGGCCTTCGGAATAGATTTTCAGGACTTGTCCCCAGAAGGACAGGCCATTTTAGCCGCTACGTTGTGGATGGCCGTTTGGTGGGTAACAGAGGCCGTACCCATTGCGGTAACGGCCTTATTGCCGTTGGTGTTGTTCCCCTTATCGGGTGCGATGGATATCAAAACGACGGGCGCGCTGTATGGACATCCTATTATTTTTCTTTTTGTGGGCGGCTTTATGATTGCCACCGCGATTGAGCGCTGGAATTTGCACCAACGGATTGCATTGTCCATTATTGCCAAGATTGGGAGTGCCCCTAAGTCCATTGTGTTGGGTTTTATGGTCGCGACGGCCTTTTTGTCGATGTGGATTTCTAATACAGCCACCACGATTATGATGGTGCCGATTGGAGTGGCAATTGTCAAACAATTGGAAGGGGGACGAGCTCCTGATTTGGACAATAAATTTGCAAAAGCGCTCTTACTTGGTATTGCCTATGCGGCCTCTATTGGCGGTATTGCGACCTTGATTGGTACGCCTACCAATGTGATTTTTGCAGGGGTGGTACTGGAAAAATATGGTCTAGAAATTTCTTTTGCCAACTGGATGTTATTTGCTACGCCAATTGCCGTGTTTTTACTGGTTGTCTGTTGGTATTACTTGGTAAATATTGGCTTTCAGCTCTCCGATTTAGAGGACAGCGATAACGACAAGGGGTTAGAGAATTTGCTGGCGCAACAACGGGCGCTAGGGCCAATTAGCTATGAGGAGAAGGTGATTTTGGCTGTTTTTGGAGCTGTGGCATTTTCTTGGATGACTCGTGCTTTTTTGCTCAATCCATTTTTACCAGACCTTAGCGATACGATTATTGCCCTGATAGGCGCGATTGTCTTGTTCCTTATTCCTACCAAAAAAACGAACCCTACTCGCGAAGTGATAGACAAATCCTTAGATGATATAGACGTTAGCCCTGCTACGATTTTGGATTGGGAAACTGCGGTAAAAATTCCTTGGGGAGTCATTCTGTTATTTGGTGGAGGGCTTTCTTTAGCCAATGCCTTTGATCAAACGGGGCTGGCAAACTGGATAGGAGCTCAAATTGATTTGTTAGCCGCCTTGCCGCTATTTTTACTGCTGCTCCTACTTATTGCTATGGTCAATTTTCTAACAGAAATTACTTCTAATGTAGCCACGGTGTCGATGATTTTACCTGTGTTGGCAGCTTTGGCAATTACTGTAGGCGTACATCCTTATGTCTTGATGATTGGGGCGACCTGCGCGGCTTCTTGTGCGTTTATGTTGCCCGTAGCAACGGCTCCCAACGCTATTGTCTTTGGGTCAGCTTACATCCAAATTGAGGACATGATCAAAGCAGGGGTTTGGCTCAATATCTTGTCGATTCTCTTATTTGCCTTGTATGTTTACTTTGTATTGCCTTGGGTGTTTGGGATTGAAGTCAATGGAACGTTGGCACCTTTGGCGCAGTAGTTTTAATTATTCTAATTCGCTTAGTAATAAAGGTTAATAAAGAACGCCGCATTTCGAATTACTCGAAATGCGGCGTTTATAATATTATAGCAGATGGACTACGCTGGCTTCTTTTCATCGCGCAAGGCACGGCGCAAGATTTTCCCCACGTTAGTTTTTGGCAATTCATCGCGGAACTCCACGTGCTTGGGTTTCTTGTATCCTGTGAAATTTTCTTTGCAGAACTCACGAACTTCTTCCTCCGTTAAAGAGGGATCAGATTTTACAATAAAGACCTTGACCGCTTCGGTAGATTTGGGGTCAGGTACGCCAACGGCAGCCACTTCCAAAACTTTGGGATGCGCGGCGATAACGTCTTCAATTTCGTTGGGATAGACGTTGAAACCAGAAACAAGAATCATGTCCTTCATCCGATCTACGATTTTGAAGGCACCATCTTCTAACATAATTCCTACATCACCTGTTTTTAGCCAACCATCTTCGGTAAAGGTTTCAGCGGTAGCTTCTGGGCGGTTATAATACCCTTTCATAACTTGTGGGCCTTTGATTTGAATTTCGCCACGACCTTCTCCAGGGCCTTGTAGAACGCCTTCTTCACTCATGACGCGCATGTAAGTAGACGGCATGGGCAAACCAATGGTTCCAACGGTCACATTACCAATAGGATTAGCACTGGCTACAGGAGATGTTTCGGTCATTCCGTAGCCCTCCAACAAATCGTTCTTAGTGACTTCGCGCCAGCGCTTGGCAACAGGGCCTTGAATGGCCATGGCACCACCAATTGCAAATTTCAAATTGGAGAAATCTAATTGTCTAAATTCTTCGTTGTTCAACATCGCATTGTAAAGGGTATTAACGCCTGTCATTAAGCTAGGCTTGGTGCGGCGAATGACATCAACCAACCCAGGAATATCCCTCGGGTTAGGTACCAAAACGTTGAGTGCTCCAAAATTAGACATACACAAACAATTGACCGTAAAGGAAAAGATGTGGTACATTGGAAGCGGGGTCAACATAGACTCCTGTCCCAATTTCATATCTACATTAGACAACCAAGCGGTCATCTGTGCCATATTATAAAGCAAGTTTTTATGGGTCAAGACCGCCCCTTTGGCAACACCCGTTGTTCCGCCCGTATACTGAATGCACAGCATATCTTCTAGACCAACAGGATGTTTTTTGACAGGTTTCCCCATGCCTTTTTTGAGGGCAGTAGGAAAGGTTACGGCATTGCTCAGGTTGAATTTCTTCACCATGCCTTTAAATTTCAACACTTGGTTGATGACAAAGCCTTTGAGGCCGCCAAACATTCCTCCAATAGAGGCCGTAATAATGTGTTCAACAGGCGTTTCTTTGACTACTTTTTCCAATTCGTGGGCAAAGTTCTCCGCGATAATAACCGCTTTAACCCCTGCATCGTTGAATTGATGCTTGATTTCTCGTCCTGTATACAACGGATTGGTATTCACCGCAATACAGCCCGCGCGCATCACTCCAAACAGGGCAACAGGATACTGCACGATGTTGGGTAACATAATGGCTACTCGATCTCCACGTTGCAAGCCCAAAGATTGCAAATAAGCGGCCATCGCCATGGAACGTTTGTCCACTTCCCCATAAGTTAGGGTAGCTTGGTTGCTTCCTGCAAAACAAGTATAAGCAGGGCGGTCTTTGTATTTTTCAAAATTGCCTTCTAGAAAATCTAGTAAAGAGGAGTACTGGTCAATAGATACGTCGTGAGGAACGCCCTCTGCATAGCTAGAGAGCCAAATGCGGTCGTTGGTAGTCATGTACAGATCGGTTTGTATGGTGTCAGGTCGCCCTGTAAAGGAGCAAACCCAGTATTGTGATGAAAATAAAAGTGTGCAACGTGTCGCAGAACCCACCAAAAATTTGGTGCTTGTTGTCAAACGAAAGAAAAAAGATACATAAAATTCCTGCTTTGCAAACACTTAACTTTATTTTTTTCTTTTCTTGACGGTTTTTTATTAGAAATGGGGTTGTAGGGCATGCTAAAAGGTTCCTTTTTCCTGCAACTTCAAGTGAGTTACAAATAATCCTACTAAAATCTATTGTCTAGCCAGTTGATTCAAGTATTGTTGGGCCAGTTTATTTTGTGGATTATACCGTAGTACCGTCTCAAAATCGCTCTTTGCCGCTGCGTATTGGCGCAATTCAAAGTAAGAGATTCCTCGGTTGAGATAAGCCGTGAGTACCTGTGGCGGGTTGTACTGTATGAAGGTGGTATAATCGGCAATGGCCTTTGGATGATCGCGCAAAATACTATAAGTAATCCCTCGATTAAAATAAGCTTCTGCGCTTTCCTCAGGCTTTAAAAGCATCACTTGGTTGTAATTCTCAATAGCTTTCTGAAAATCTTCATAAGACTGTTGTTGTAAAGCTTGCGCCTCCGCTGTTTTTCCTTGCTGTTGCAATCGTCTAGCCTGATCTTGTTTGTTATTGCCTTGCATGCCATAGCTATTGCCCAAGCCTTTGTAAACAAGTACATTGGTGCTGCCAAAGGCGGCTGCTTTCTGAAAATCTTGAAAAGCTTTGTCTAAGTACTCCTGTTGTTTTTGGGGATCTCGGCTAGCCTGTGCGATTTTGCCATAGTAGCTGCCGCGAATGCTCAAGGGCTGTACCATATTGCCCAAAATAGGCTGCCCGTCCTTGGTTTGCTGTTCTATTGCTGTTGTCCAAAGCGTTTCGCTGTCTTGCCAAACTTCGATTTGCGGGATTGTTTTTACGGGTAAGAGTAAACTCCATCCAATTAGGCCACCAAAAGCCCACGCTTGTTTTTCTTTAGGAACAGCTTGCTGTACTAGAAATGCGACCGCCATACCTAGGCCAATGTAGGGCAAATAACTATAACGATCGGCCATAACTACCGCCCCGACAGAAATAAACTGCAAGACCAATACAATGGTAAAAAAATAGAAACCAATACCCATTGCCAATGCTTTGGTTTTTTTTAAACTGAGTAGCGCAAGGATTAATACGGCCACCATTAGTAATGGGGCTAGTTTGTAATAGATGCTGCTACTAAAGGCCTCCATATCGGGATAAGGGTAGTAGGGCGATAAGTTACTTGGCCAGAAAAAGTTGATTAAGTACTGCATAAATCCATAGCCTGCAAATTGAAAACGCTCCACTAAACTAAACGTATTCATTTCTGCAATTGCCACTGATTGAGTGCCGCGTTCGATGAGGCCGTAGAAGTCGCCACCTGCTTGGATATTAACGGCAATCCAGCCAAAGAGTAAGGAGGTGACCAAGAACGGCCAGAGGGGGAGCCAGACTTTAGAAGAGAGGGTAGCCAAGAACGCAGGCACAGGCTTTTCTTCTGCTTTCCAAAAATGCAACAGCAATAATACCAAGGGAAAAACCACCGCCATTGCCTTAGACAAACAAGATAAAATAAATAAAAGGAAGGCGCGCCAAAACCACTTTTTAGCAGCCGTTTCTAAGTAGTTGCCAATAGCTCAATAACCCTAACAAAAAGAAAAAGCTATACAGTACATCTTTGCGTTCGGACACCCAAGCAACCGATTCTACGTGCATCGGATGTAAGGCAAACACGAGTGCTACAAATGTGCTAAGCCAAAGATTTTTTTTACTCAGTCTGTAAATTAGCAGCAATACTAGCAAACTATTGAGAAGGTGCAGAATCAAATTCCATAAAATAAACGGACGCGCACTAATTCCCTGAAAGGTAGTAGGATCAGCATTGTTATTCCAACGTAAACTAAGCACGGTAAGCGGGTGGTAATTGAGGGCAACAGAACGAGTAAATATATCGCCCAAGCCCGTACGATGGGGGCTGGTCGTGCGTTTCAAAACACGGTTTTCTCCGCGCAAAACAGTAGTCGATTCAATATCAGCCGTCGCTCTAACCAAATCATTTTCGATAACATACTTGTAATCGTCCCAATCGACAAAATCGTTGTCCAGCGCCCCGTGATAGACCACAGCTGTTAGGACGGCTAGTACCGCCGCTACGATCCACAAATAGCGATTAGAGCGCACAGAAGGAGGAGCAGGCTGGGCCGTTTTTTTAGCGGGAGCCTTTTTTGAGGGAGTAGAACGGTTTTTGGAAGAGGCAGAAGAACGTTTTTTGGAAGCCATATGCTTACTGGGAATGCTGGTGAAGGGAAAGAATCAAAAAAGGAAAGCTACAAAGACAAATGCTAAAAACAACTGTCCATAGAACTATTTTTTTTTGAGTATGTTTGTGCCAAGGTAAGCATCTTGTTTTAGAGTTTATTCAAATTAAATAAACAACTTCTCGCAAAAAAAACAAGGAGTAGTTGACACCATAGAATCAAAATAACGGAATAAAACCTATGAATTGGGAACGGGAAAGCAAGCGATTGGCGGCACAGATGGCAGCAGGAAATCTTATTTTATATCCTACAGAAACGATTTGGGGGATTGGCTGTGATGCTACCAACGAACAAGCGGTAGCGCGTATTGATGCCTTGAAAAAACGCGCAGAAGGGAAAAATTACATTTTACTAATGGACAGCATAGAGCGGTTAGAAGAGTACGTGGCTTATATTCCACCCAAAGCCAGTAAACTGATCGCTTACCACAGCCGCCCATTAACCATTATTTACGAGCAAGTCAAAAACTTGCCTAGCAGTTTATTGGCCCCTGATGGCAGTATTGCGATTCGAGTAACTCAAGACCCTTTTTGCAAGGCATTGATTGCTGATTTGGGCAAACCCATTGTCTCTACCTCGGCCAATACAAGCGGCAAACCTTTTCCTAAGCAGTTCTCCGACATTGAACCGCGCATCAAAAAAGGTGTCAATGCGGTGGCGCAGCATCGACAAGAAGAGGTGTCGGCACAAAGCCCGTCTACGATTGTAAAAGTAGTAGATGGAGAAGATTTGATCTTTATTAGAAAATAAGCCCTGCCTTAGCAGGGTATAAAGGTTGGCATTTTGCCTAAATTTTCTACCTTTGCGCCCAATCGCGCATCGAGCAAAAGAACACTTGCGTAGTGCTGCCACAAAAGTGCAAAAAACGTCCTATATCCCTTCACACAGCTGTTACTACTATGCAAATAGAAATAGAAGCCAACGAGAAAAACCTGTTTGAACAACTGCGTAAGGCAGGAGAACAGTTAGATTATCCTACTTACATTATTGGTGGTTATGTACGCGATAAATTCTTAAAGCGTCCTTCTAAAGATATTGATGTTGTTTGTGTCGGCAGCGGCATCGAGCTCGCACAGCAATTAGCCAAGCAGCTGAAACCCCGCCCTAAAGTAGTGGTCTATAAGCGCTTTGGAACAGCTATGTTACAGGCAGAAGGAGTAGAATTAGAATTCGTAGGAGCGCGCAAAGAATCGTATCGCCAAGATTCGCGCAAGCCTATTGTAGAAAATGGCACCCTAGAGGACGACCAAAATCGCCGTGATTTTACCATCAATGCTTTGGCAATCAGTTTGAATGAAGCCAACTACGGACAGGTCGTAGACCCGTTTGGTGGGATAGAGCACCTGAAACAGAAGCTCATAAAAACGCCTTTAGAACCCGATGTGACCTTTTCGGATGATCCTTTGCGCATGATGCGTGCCATTCGTTTTGCCACCCAGCTCGAATTTGAGATTGATCCCGCTGCCTTAGCGGCCATCACTCGCCAAAAAGAGCGCATCAAGATTATTTCGCAAGAGCGGATTACTACCGAATTACAAAAAATAATGGCTGCGCCTAAGCCGTCTATTGGCTATCAATTGTTGTTTGATACAGGCTTGTTAGCACTCATCTTTCCAGCCCTCCACGCCATGCACGGTATCGAATTCAAAAATGGAAAAGGCCACAAAGATAATTTTGACCATACCCTAAAAGTACTAGACAATGTGGCAGAACGCAGCGACAACATTTGGTTGCGTTGGGTGGCTGTCTTACACGACATCGCCAAGCCACTCACCAAGCGGTATATAGAAGGGCAGGGCTGGACTTTTCACGGCCACGAAGCAATGGGCGCGCGCTTTGTGCCCAAATTTTTTCGTCGGATGAAGTTGCCAATGGGACAAGAAATGAAATACGTTCAGAAAATTGTAGGCTTGCACCAGCGCCCTGTAGTATTGACGCAAGAAGAAGTCACCGACTCTGCCACGCGCCGCCTGATGTTTGAGGCAGGGGACGAAATTGACGACCTGTTGCTTTTCTGTGGTGCGGATTCTACGTCTAAATTTCAATGGAAATTGGATAAATACGCTAAAAACTTAGCGGAGCTGACACAGAAAATAGCCGAATTAGAAGAAAAAGACCGCTTGCGCAATTGGCAGCCACCCATCACTGGCGAGATGATTATGCAGACGTTTAATTTGCAACCTTCGCGCGAAGTAGGGCAGCTCAAAAACTGCATTCGCGAAGCTATTTTAGAGGGCGAAATCAAGAACGATTACGACGAAGCGTATGCCTTTTTGTTGAAAAAAGGAGTAGAAATGGGCTTGAAAAAAGCGTAACACAACAACGTCATTGTGAAGCAGTAAAACCAGCGCAAAGAAAAAATCTTATTCTTTAAGACGGCCAATAATGGGGCGAAATTCTACGGCTACTTGTCTTGTCTTTTTATCTTTAACAATTCAAAGCGATATCTGTCCCGATTCAATTTCAAATTGTCACAAAAAAAGCTTACTTTGTCGCATCTTGTACCAAGCTAGTTTTTGGTAGAAAGACAACCATATAAAGACATTTATTTAATCTAACAAAGCATCATATAGCAGCATGACATTTGATATTGATATGATCAAGAAGCATTACGCTTCTTTGCCTTCAAAGATTCAAGCGGCACGCGAGCAATTGCAACGCCCTTTGACGCTTTCTGAAAAAATTCTATTCGCTCACTTACACGACGATTCTCCCATTGCTGATTTCAAGCGTGGCGATGATTATGTGTTTTTTGCGCCTGACCGTGTCGCTATGCAAGACGCAACGGCTCAAATGGCATTACTGCAATTTATGATGGCGGGCAAGAGCAAAGTAGCGGTACCTTCTACTGTGCACTGTGACCACTTAATCCAAGCCAAAATTGGCGCGGATAAAGATTTGGAACGTGCCTTTGATAACAACAAAGAAGTTTACGACTTTCTAAG
The DNA here is from genome assembly GCA_963837355.1 of uncultured Saprospiraceae bacterium. GTDB lineage: Bacteria > Bacteroidota > Bacteroidia > Chitinophagales > Saprospiraceae > Aureispira. The sequence continues at coordinate 2,085,078 of CAWIMY010000007.1, forward strand.
TTCTGTCTCCGACAAGTACGGCGTTGGTTTCTGGAAACCAGGTGCGGGAATCATTCACCAAATTGTATTGGAAAATTATGCGTTTCCTGGTGGAATGATGATCGGAACGGATTCTCATACTGTGAATGCAGGTGGTTTGGGAATGGTTGCCATTGGAATTGGTGGTGCTGATGCCGTTGATGTAATGGCAGGGTTGCCTTGGGAACTTAAAATGCCTAAATTGATTGGTATTAAGTTGACAGGCAAATTGAGTGGCTGGACATCTCCTAAAGATGTTATTTTGAAAGTGGCTGGGATCATTGGTGCCAAAGGCGGAACAGGATACATCGTGGAATACTTTGGCGAGGGGGCAAAGAGCATGTCTTGTACGGGTAAAGGAACGATTTGTAACATGGGTGCCGAAATCGGAGCGACGACCTCTACGTTTGGTTATGATGCTTCTATGGGACGTTACTTGGAGTCTACAGGCCGCGCCGATGTTGCTGAATTAGCCAACGGATTAGTAGAACACCTAACAGGAGATGCTGAAGTTTATGCACAGCCTGATAAATACTTTGATCAAGTTATTGAGATTGATCTGAACACGTTAGAGCCGCACTTGAACGGTCCTATTTACGCCAGACCGCGCTTGGCCTATCTCTGAATTTGCACAAGCAGTTAAAGACAATGATTTTCCAACTGTACTGTCGGTAGGATTGATTGGTTCTTGTACCAACTCTTCTTATGAAGATTTGACGCGCGCCGCATCTATTGCCCGCCAAGCGAGCCACAAAGGCTTGACTTCTAAAGCAGAATTTACCATTACACCTGGTTCAGAATTGGTGCGTTTTACCGCTGAGCGCGATGGTATTTTAGATGATTTTGAGAAAATTGGTGGTGTAGTATTGGCCAATGCTTGTGGTCCTTGTATTGGTATGTGGGATCGCATGGGTGCCGAGAAAAAAGAAAAAAACGCTATTATTCACTCCTTCAACCGTAACTTTGCGAAGCGCGCGGATGGTAACCCCAATACACAAGCGTTTGTGGGTTCTCCTGAGCTCGTAACGGCGATGACGATTGCTGGAGATATGACCTTCAATCCGTTGACGGATACCTTGACCAATGCCGATGGCGAGAAAGTGAAATTCGATGCCCCAACAGGCTACGAATTACCTCCCAAAGGTTTTGACGTAGAAGATGCAGGCTATATTGAGCCTTGTGAGGATGGTTCTAAGATCAGTGTAGTTGTTGATCCTAAGTCAGATCGCTTACAATTATTGGAGCCATTTAAGCCCTTGAAACAAGAGCAATTGGTTGGAATGCGCCTCTTAATTAAAGCAAAAGGAAAATGTACGACTGACCATATTTCTATGGCTGGCCCTTGGTTGGCCTATCGTGGACACTTAGAGAACATTTCTCAAAACTGCTATATTGGTGCTGTTAATTATTTTAGTGACGAGACCAACAATGTGGCGCATTATGCCAATCCACATGATCCACCATTGTACTTGCCCGTTCCAGAATCTGCCCTTAAATATCAAGAAGCAGGCATCGGTACGGTTGTATTTGGAGAAGACAACTTAGGAGAAGGTTCTTCTAGAGAACACGCTGCTATGGAGCCTCGTTTTGTTGGAGTAAAGGCCGTTATTGTAAAGTCTTTCGCCCGTATTCACGAAACGAACTTGAAAAAACAAGGGATGTTGGCCTTGACGTTTGTTAATCCAAGTGATTACGAAAAAGTACGTCAGGATGATGTAATTGATATTGTAGGATTTGATAGTTTCCAAGAAGGAAAGAACTTGACGGTCTTATTGCACCACGCCGACGGAACCAAAGATTCTTTTGAAGTAGCCCACTCGTACAATACTGCTCAAATTGAGTGGGTACACGCTGGGTCTGCTCTAAACAAAATTCGCAAAGACCAAGGTTTATAAGTCTAATTGACCTTGAAGTTATATACTAAGAAGCCTTTCTGATAATTATATCGGAAAGGCTTTTTTCATAGCTTATCGAATAGCGGTTGTACACATTGGCTTTTTCTCCTTAGAAACATGGCGCGCTTTGTGTGCTTTTGATAAAGCGATATTTTTTCTTTTTTAAATCTAATTGAAGCTATGCTAGGACAATTCTTTATCCGATTTTTAGTTTGTTTTCTACTAATAAACAGCCTCTACGCCCAAACATCGGATTGGACAGAAAAAATAGATGCCGAAGTCTGGTTAGCCTTAGACCAAGCAACCGAAGTAGAATGTTTTATTCTATTAAAAGAACAAGCGGGAACACAGACACCTCGACAAGCGACCAAAGAAGAAAAGGCTCATCTTGTTTTTGCTGCGTTACGCAACAAAGCCGACGAAACACAAGCGCCCATTCGACAGTTTTTGATTCGTGAAAACGTGCCTTATCGACCTTACTACATTGTGAACGGGTTTTGGATCAAAGCCAATCGAAACATTATTACTCAAGTAGCACAACAGCTTTCTGTGGCGCGTGTTGCTCCTAATCCACACATCAAAAATGATATTCCAAAAGCAGTAACAGGCATCTCCTCCAAAACGACAACTTGGGGCATAGAGCGCATTCAGGCCGATGAATTGTGGGCAGAGGGAGTGCGTGGCGCTGGTACCGTTATTGGCGGACAAGATACGGGCTATGATTGGATGCACCCTGCTATTAACGGGCAGTATCGAGGTCAAGCGGGCGACCACAATTACGACTGGCACGATGCCATCCACGGGCAACTTAGCAGCGATACTTTCAACCGATGTGGTTATGACAGCAAGGTTCCTTGCGATGATAATGCACACGGTACCCATACGATGGGAACCATGGCAGGCGATGACAATGCAGGTAATGAAATCGGCGTCGCACCCGCTGCGGAGTGGATTGGTTGCCGCAATATGGAAAATGGCTGGGGAACACCTGCGACCTACTTGGAGTGTTTTGAATGGTTTTTGGCACCAACCGATACCAACAACCTCAATCCACAACCAAGCAAAGCCCCACACGTTATCGCTAATTCTTGGGGCTGTCCTCCTTCCGAGGGCTGCAATACCAGTAATTTTAGCGTCTTACAGCTGGCCGTAGAAAACTTGAAAAATGCAGGAGTAGTCGTGGTTGTTTCGGCAGGCAACGATGGTCGGGACGGCTGCAATAGCATTCGCAATCCCGCTGCTATTTATGAAGCGAGTTTTGTAGTGGGAGCAACCGATAGCAGGGATACCTTAGCGAACTTTAGTAGCCGAGGAAGTGTGTTAGTGGATGGCAGTGGCCGTATGAAACCCGATGTAGTGGCACCAGGGGTAAGTATTCGGTCTTGCATTCCTGGAGGGGGCTATGCCAGTTACTCAGGAACGAGTATGGCGGCCGCACGTAGCGGGGGGCGTAGCGCTGCTCATCAGTGCCCAGCCCAGTTTAGCAGGGCAAGTAGATTCTATCGAAACCCTTCTAAAAATGACCGCTGACAGCGTTTATACTTATCGAAATGATACTTGTGGCAGTACGCCTATGACGGTTTTTCCGAACAACATGGTGGGCTATGGTCGCATCAACTTAGTGGAAGCAATCAAGCGCGTGCGCCCAGATTTGGATGTCGCTATCCGCGAATTGCCTGCCGTGGGCAAGCTCCGCATTTACCCCAATCCTTTTTCTTCTACGATTTATTTAGAAACAACGCAAGCTTTGGGAGAGGTACAACTAGAGTGGCGCAATGTATTGGGGCAGCAATTAGCACAAGAAACGCGCGTTTTGAATGGACAAACGGCGGTATCAATACCCAACTGGCCGAGTGGGGTGTATTGGTTGACAATCAAGCAAGCCGATAGTTCTTGGACCTACAAAGTTATCCGACAGTAAACAACTAGGCCGTTATAACCACCCTGCAAGCACGCTGCCTTTAAGCCAAGGTAGACAAGAATAGAAAGCTCCGCCCTTCATTTTGAGGTAGCGAAGCTTTTTTTTGTGGGTTAGAATAACAAAAACAGATTCTCCAGTGCTGTTATTTAGGAGTTGGTAGGGAATCTGTTCAGGGAAATGCCAAAGCGCCGCTTCCCACGTATATACCTGATAGGAGGACTGTTGGAGGTCGGTTCTCCATGCACTTAATTGACTAGTGTACCAGGTCAATACTTTTGGAGAAGGAGTATTAAAGGATAATTCCAAGGCAATTCTTTCCTGAGCAATTACTGTTAAATCAGTTTGCCCGTCCGTTATCTGTTCTAACAGAACAACAGCAGGGTGCGTACTGGGTAAACCCTGAGGCCGTGGGGTGCAGGCGATACCACTGAATAAGAACGCTAAAACAAGAATTGGGCGCATAGTAATAGGCTAAAGAGTAGGAATTAGTAACTAAATATACCCTTTCTGAAAAGCTCTACTCGTCTTCATAACTATCAGGAAGAAAGGGGAGAGGTTGCTCCAAAAAGGGCTCTTTTTGAAAAGAAGCGTTGCCTCTTTCATCGCGTGTACCATGTTTTACTAAATAGGGTATAAATGTTCCATAATAGCCCCTTAAATCTATCGTTCTCAAATCATAAAAAGAAACCTGTTTTCCATCATTGAGGGTAAGAGAAAAAGTGGAAATCGTTGCGCCGCAGCTCAACATTTGATCTTCGTGCTGTGCTAATACCTGCTGAATTGCCACTTGATTATTTTGCTGGTGGTAAGTGAGGTATTGGCTCAATGGACAGGTGCCATTGACCGTAGAGGCGTTCAATAACTGTTCAAATTCGGCTTCGTGTGCTGCCGTGTTGTGGAGCGTGAAGGTAATAATCCGCTCATGAGGTCCCATAGATGGGTTGGTATGCTTTAATTGTACGGCAGTGATTTTCATCGGTCTTTTTTTTGGTAGAAGGAAAAATGGGTCGCTCGAAAGATAGAATGCTTTGATAAGTACTCCAAAAAATCAAAGCCTGCTTGATAAGGTCTAATATACTAAAAATAGGCTACAAGAGAATAAACGTACTATAAAAACGTAGGAGGAAACGCTCCTCCTATTCTGGAAAATAGGAAAGTACGAGGAACCCAAGAAAAGTCCTTATCAATAAGCAAAAGTAAAATGGATGTTAAATAATAAAAATAAAACAGAGTAAAATTAGTAATTTAATAAAAAATTAGCTTATTATAGCGTATAATTTACGAACACCTTACACCAATGCTACTAGGAAAATATCAAGAGACCGCAACAACGACCTATGGAAATAACTGGCCGTCTTCCATTATCGAAAACGAAGAAGAACAACGTTTCTACGCGCAGTGGGTTGTTGGACTCCCAAAGGATTCTCGTGCCAGCAAAAAATTACTTGACCAATTAAGGCTCCTTCGGAACAGCTATTCTATACACTTGCCTCAATTGATCGACGATGGTTGGGACGAAGAGAAAGATGCCTACTGCTTTGTTTACACTTACAAAGAACTGCAACCCTTAGACGAACAGGTAGAGCAGTTGCCGCCCACACTTTTTCTAAAAGGAATGGAACAAATCGCCGATAGTTTGCGTCTGTTGAACAAAGCGACAAAGCTACAACACGGGTATCTCACACCACAAAGCATCTATCTAGACGAGGATCTAAATTTTCATCTAAGAGACATAGGGCTACTAGCCGCTTTTGAGCGCGAAGATCAAGAGGTCTATCAAAACCTATTGCACAAAGAATTTGCGGCACCCGAGACTTACCAAAAAACGATTGAAAAGGGCTTTCCCTACCAGCAAGACATCTATGGAATCGGTCAGTTGATCGAGTGGTATTTTGATACCAAAGAAATTGAGGAACCAGCAGCGGTACAACAGCTCTTAGATAGAATTTGCAGCGAGCAGCCAAAAGAGCGAGGGAGCTATGGGCAATTGATCGAGGATTTACAGGCCATAGCAGGTGCTATCCCCCCCTCGGAACCAGAAGAAAATAGAGTAGTGGTAATTGATGGTCACTCCTTAGTGGTAGAAGACTTGAACGATTCCGATTGGCGACCTAAGTATAATTTAAGCCCTTCTGAAGGGAGTCACATTTTAATGTATATAAGTACTAAAAACTATTGGCTCAAATGCTTATGGCTGCTGGATGCTAAGCAACTAACTATAATGGAGCAGTTAGATCTAGAAAAAGGTGAAGATAAAGAAAATAAGCACCAGCAGACACTTAAGTACGGCCAAGAACTTGGTCTCTCCATAAGTTACCAAAGAGGCGGTCATTCTTCCTTTGACCTCACTCCTGTATTTAACAGAATCAAAAAAGCAAAGCATGGCAACGAATACAAAACAGAAAAAAGAAAAATTGGCAACCAGCTCAAATTCTATAAAGAGTTAATCAAGAAGGAGTTGGAGGTAATGGAAAAGAACTCTCTTCGACTTCAATATACCTCTTTTGAGAAGCAGAGCGAGACCGAACTTTGGATAGCGTTAAAAGAAAATAATAAGTATTCTAAAGACGATCATATTGAAACACATATTGACAAAGCCAATCCGCCCAACGAAGAATACTTCGAATACATTCTCCATGGTAATTCCAACAGAAAACAACTCAAAGATCCCGTTCGTTTTTCAGGGGTGGCGTACAACTACGACCGCCAAAGCCGCATTTTGAAATTCAAAGATTGTGAGGGCGTAAAGTTTGATCAAATTCCCAAAGCTGGTTTTTTGTGGGAGAATATTGCTAGGCAGGAAGAAGAGAAAAAACGGCAACAGCAAGCAATTCAAAAAGTGGAACAGAATAAAGTCGAAAACAGAGACTTGATTCGATATTTGTTTCACGCTGACCAACTGACTGCCCAGGCTTTATCGGAGTATGAGTTGCAGCAGATTTATCAAACGGATGACACTGGGAAGGAATTTCAATACAGCGACAACCAAACCCGCGCGCTTCTAAATGCTTTGTACCGCGAACCACTCACCGTCATTCAAGGCCCTCCAGGAACAGGTAAAACAACGGTTATTACGGAGTTAGTTTTTCAAATTCTAGCTCAACAGCCCCACGCTAGAATTCTAATTACTTCTCAAACTAACAGTGCGGTTGATAATGTGTTAGACAATTTATTAAAAGAAAAGATTCCCCTTATACGCCTAAGTGGTGTCCGAAAACCTAAGCCTTCTTTACAGAAACACACGTTGGAACGGAAAATTCAGGGGTGGAAAGAAGAAGTCCAAAGAAAAGCCCGCGCTCAATGGAAGGCCTACCAATCCTCGTTCTTCCAACAGGTAGAATCGGACAAAGAAAGCCTTCTATTAACACCCATTTTAGAAAATTTCTTAGAAAAAGGGGACTGGAACAAGCGAAAAGTAAGAATAGAAAAACTGATGCACCTTTTCAAAGGAGCGGCTTATGCAACAATTAACCTAGACAGTGAAGCAACTTGTATAGAGAGCTTGCAGGCACAGTCTAAGCTTGGAATTAATGATTTTTTTAGAAAAAGACGCTTGCATTTAGATTGGCTTACAGCAATTAGTACGCTCAATGAAGAAAGTAAACTCAACCAAAAATTGGTGGATAGCATTGGTGTATTCGGGGCAACCACTAACCACGTTGCCTCTAAAAAATACGCCAAATACAATTTTTCATTTGATTATGTGATTATGGATGAGAGCGGCAAAGCGACTATTGCCGAGTCGCTGATTCCGATTGTTATGGCCAAAAAATTAGTGCTGGTAGGCGATCATCGACAACTGCGTCCGATGATGACGGCGAACCGAGAGGTGGAAAAATGGTTGCGAGAAAAGTACAAGAAGGAAGTAGACCATTACGACAGTTGGGAGGATTATTTCAACCGTGCTAGCCTTTTTGAAGAAGTGATCGAAGACATCGCAGAGGAGTACAAAAGCCAATTGGAGGAATGTCGGCGGATGCCTGAAGAAGCAGTACGGCTAACGTCTTCTTGCTTTTACGAACCCTTTGGAGATCAACCCATCAAACCCGTTCAAAGAGCAGCAACACAAGAACACAGACTTCCATTGAAGCGGGAAGGTGGTCTCTTTTTTCTCGATATAGGAAATGCGCTGCAAAAGTACCACCGATCCCAATGGCTCTTCCAAAAATGAAGAAAGTGCGTGCCTAATTCCTGAATTACTAGCACAGTTGGATCAATACGAGCAGGTGAAAGGCTATTCTATCGGCGTTATTACAGGGTATACCGCTCAATTGCGATTAATTAAAAGTAAAATTCGAGCGCAACTAACCAATACACCCAGAGGTAAAAAAAATCACCACAAGAGTGAGGTTCATGTCTTAAAGAATATAGCTATATCAGAGCTAGCCGTTTCTGTCGTAGACCGTTTTCAAGGCTTGGAGAAAGACATCGTTATCTTGGATTTGGTGCGCAGTAATGTGGGTACCCTCGGCTTTTTAGCCAATGCCAACCGCATCAATGTCGCGCTTTCTAGGCACAAGAAATTGCTGATTATTGTGGGGAATTACAATTGGTTGGTGCGCGCCAAGGCTCCTGGAAAAGAGAACAGGACAAGACAAAGCGTGCCCTTGCAACAGTATTTGAGAGCCCTTGACAACCAGTCGATTGTTAAAAACGTACAAGATTTATTCTAATGAACATCGAAGCGCTACATAAAAAACTCGTTGACTATTGCCCCAGTGGTTACCAAATCAACGAAATCATTACTTTTTCTTATCCCTATCGGCGAATAAGAATTCAGGCCACGGTCAACAAATCGCCAGAAGAAGCCATTCAACAAATTTATGCGGTCTTTTTGCGTGCCATAGAGCAAGGCTACAACGAAGAACGAATGTTGATTGACTTTCTAGGGCTGTACGAAGGAGATTTTATACTAAAGGAACTAACGATCTTAGAAGAACGCGGCTACCTCAGTTTTGTCAACAACCGATGGCAGGTCGAAGCCGCTGGCTATGCTTTCATAAAAGATACCAGCTTGCTGAAAGTGTTAGAAGAAGAAACCTACACCTTTCTGCTAGATGGGATAAGCGGCGAGGTTTGCTCGGCAGCTTTACAAGGTTTGAAGGACAAGAAAATAAGCAACTACCTAGAGCCCATTAATCCCGCGCCGTTTAAAAGCCCTCAAATTCTAAAAGGAAAACGCCAGCAGCTAGTAGATTTATATGAACAAGAGCAGCAAGGCAAGGCTTTTTTAGTGGATTACGAACCGCAGATTATCTATGACAATGACAAATGGAAAGACTACTATTTCATTGAATATAAGGCAGAAGTCGATAGGAAAGAGGAGTTAGAATCTTTCATTGAAGTTAGAACTATCAATGCCGCTTTTTCTTTGGATTCGCGCCTCAGTAAGCTCTTGATGGAGCGTGGCTCTTCAAGTGTTATATGATTTGTCTGATTCTGAGCGTAGCGAAGTAGCCGACATACGCAACAAGAAACCTTTACGCGTTGTAGAACCATTTCTACAACCACTGCCACAAGTAGGCGATCAACCGATGCAAGTGCTCTCTATTTGGGAAACCCAAGCTAAGTTTGAAGAGGCTATTCGCACGGCGAAAACCAAATTACTCATTGAAAGCCCTTGGATTAAACGCGCTATGCTAAAGCACCTTCCCGCCCTCGAAAAGGCCTTAGAACGCGGGGTGAACATCGTTATTCTCTACGGCATTAGTAGCAACGATCACCACTACCAGCCAGCACTTGATAAACTAAATGCCCTCAGCGAGCGATACCGACACCTAACCGTGTATCATTTGCCCACTCATTTGAGATTTCATGCTGCTCCTTATAGACCATTAACAATGCCTCAAGGCACCCACCGCAAACTAGTACTCAAAGACGACGACTATTACTTGACGGGCAGTTTCAATTTTTTATCTTTCAATAAAGAAGAGGGCGAGCTAGTTGCCAACGAAGAAAGTGTCTTAATCAAACAAGGAGTAGCCGAAAAATGGGCATCGGTCTTTAAAACTTACGCTATTGACCCGCTCCTTGGAAACGGAGGAGTGAAAGAATAGTGTTTTTTTGTATTTTGAAGGGACGTTAGAACAATTGGTGCTATACCCACTATTTGGAGCGCGGTATTTGGAGTTGCCCATTGGCCAATCTAGGCGCACTATTGTGGTAACTTATTTATCCTGCTCCTATAAATAAGGATTTGCCTATAGGCGAAGAAAATTTACTAGACGATTGGAAAGATGTCAATACCCTAACCTACTAACTTTATGAAGCACTTATCCATGTTATCTTGGTTCCTTTTAGGAGCATTCTGCTTGGTCTTATATGCCGCTAGTGAGAGGTTGTTCTTCTATAATGGACTAGTTGATTATCCGATGGGGTATAAAGGCCGCAACATCCTACACAACGACATTTGGGTAGTCATTGCTGTGTTTTATATGTTGGCTATATTAAGCACCTTGCTTACAGCCATGGTTGCTAATTACTGCCTTTACAAAAATTGGCGAAGCGCTATAAGTACCCGCCTGCGCAAGTTTGCAGGGTCTTTTCAAGCGTATGCCAAGAAATTCTATCGGGGTGTCTTTTACCTTAACATAGGCGTAAGCTTGTTTTTTGTAGGTAATTTCCTACAGCAATATTATACCGAAGCGTATCCTGAATACCTAAGTATTGGTGATGGGTTTTGGATTTGGTTAGCCAGTAATAGTTTTTTAATAGTTACGTTATACCAATATCTCCAAAGCAGACAAAGAGAACCTGCTAGCAACAGCGAAATCTTAGACGAATGGACCGTACACGCGACTAAAAAATAAGACTATGGCCAATGCAACTACCCGTAACTCTTCCTTTATTGTTCCTTTAACCGCTTTTGCAATAATCTTGGGAACGATGGGAATGGATTGGGCGACAGGGGGAGATTACAATTGGAGTTTAGAAGGGGAATTTGTCCTCGAATACCGAGGGACAGATGTGCTACATAAAAACTTAGCGCCCTTCCCGCCTCTGTTTTATATTGGATCAATAATAACTATTTTAATTGTTAATGGTACTTCTATTATCGTTGATTTACGAAAGGTTTATAAAACCATTTTCTATGGAAATCTACTTCCAATAGGCGCTTTTTTATTCGTAATGGTCATTGATTATCATATGGATAGCTATTTCAGTAACGCTGAAAAAGGCTACTGGATATGGCTCGTGGCCAATACTATTGCAATGGGTTGGCTCTATAATTTTTGTTACAACAACCCCCTAGAATCCTTTCAAGAGCAACTCCTAGACGACGATTTGGACGAGGCCTAATTACTATTCTGAAAAGCTCGAATGGCTCGAATAAACAGCTCCCCATACTGTGCTGCTTTGTGCTGCCCTACGCCGCTCACATCCAAAAACGCCTCAATCGTGGTGGGTGCTTTGGCGCTCATGTCTTTCAAACTAGCATTGCTAAACACCACAAAGGCAGGTTTTTTTATTTCTTGCGCAAGTTTTTGGCGCAGCGTACGCAAATGCTCGTACAAGTCGGGATTTTGAGAGTGGGCAGGAGCGACTATTTTTTCTTTTGCCTTTGTTTTCTGGGCTTCTTGGCGCTCTTTGATAACGTCGTAACTGACCAATTTTACTACTGTTTCTCCTTTTAGCACTTTTCTGCTGTAGGCGTTGAGTTTTAGGTTATAATGGTCTTTGTAATCCAATTCAATGACCCCTTGTTGCACCATTTGCTGGAGGTACAATTGCCAAGCGATGGCGGTTGTTTTTTTGCCGACGCCAAACGTGCGCACGTCTTGGTAGCTGTGTTCGCGCACCACTTCCGTGTAAAAGCCTTTGAGAACGTCAATAGTGGTGCTCAGGCTGATTTTTTGCTGGGTGCGGGCAATGGCCGACAAGGCCATTTGAGCCAATTCGGTGCCGTCAAAAAACTTTGGCGGATTTTTACACACATCGCAGTGCCCACAATCTTGCTCAATCGTCTCACTAAAATAACTCAACAAAATCTTGCGGCGACAAACTTGCGCTTCGGCATATTCCTGCATCCGTTGCAGTTTGGCAATCTGTATGGCTTTGTACTGCTCGTTGTCAATCTCCGAGGCAAAATGCAAGTGGGTTTGCACATCGCGGTAACTATAAAATAAGATCGTATCCGAGGGCAACCCATCGCGTCCTGCACGCCCAATTTCTTGATAAAAACTTTCTAAGGTACCGGGCATATTGTAATGAATGACAAAACGCACATCCGATTTATCAATCCCCATTCCAAAGGCAATCGTGGCACAAATTACATCTACATCGCCTTCAATAAACGCATCCTGTACTTTTTCCTTGATTCGAGAAGGCATTCCCGCGTGGTAACAAGCGGCTTTAACACCTTCGGCCTTTAGTTTGGCGGCCATGGTTTCGGTCGCTTTGCGGCTGCTGCAATAAAGAATACCACTTTCGCCCGCGTACTGCTTGACAATCCGATTGATCTGCTCCCACTTTTTTTGTCCAGGCAAAACAGAAAGCGATAAATTGGGGCGATCAAAAGAGGAAAGGAAGGTTTTGGGTTGGTGCATCCCCAACAGTTCGCCAATGTCCGAGCGCACGGCTTTATCCGCCGTTGCCGTCAGGGCAACTAGGCAAGCTTTTGGGAGTTTATTTTTGAGGAGATACAGCTTTTGGTATTCAGGGCGGAAGTGGTGCCCCCAGCTGCTTACACAATGTGCCTCATCAATAGCAATCAGCTGCACGTTGAGCAAGGTCAAAAAAGACAAAAAATTAGCCGAGAAAATCTTTTCAGGAGAAACGTACAACAACCGCAGTTCCCCGCGTTCCAACTGTTTTTCAATCTCGTTCTGCTGTTGGGCGTTGAGGCTAGAATTGAGATAAGCCGCAGGAATACCATTGGCGTTGAGGCTTTGCACTTGATCTTTCATCAAGGCAATCAAAGGCGAAACAACTAAGGTGAGGCCATCCAAAACCAGCGCAGGGATTTGATAACACAACGATTTACCACCGCCTGTAGGCATCAATACAATCGTGTCGTTCCCCTCCAAAATATGGGTGATAATTTCCTCTTGTTGTGGTCGAAAACTATCATAGCCAAAGTGTGCTTTTAGTTTTTCATGCAACAATACCTGCTTCGTCATACCACTCTATTATTAACTATAAACCTAAAAAAATGCTTGGAACGATCAATACAAACAAAACCGTCCCGAGTATGGAGTGCAAAAATAAGTCTTTTTGCAGGGCTTTCAAAATGTAGTTGCCCACGCTGCGAGGGATAAGAAGTATTCTTATAGATTCTTACAAAAAAAAGCACGCCTTTTGAGAAAGACGTGCTAGACTACTATATTTTATATTGCAAAAGGCTCCTAAGGCCATCGATTTACTTTTCTATTCTTCAAAGGCTTTGTTAAGAGCCACTACTTTTTGTATTTCTTGGCGTTCATCCCTCTCGCAAGTTTTTTTGAATTTGGTAGAAATATACGGACGAACCTCGCTACAAGCACACCAACGGATCGCTAAATCATCGTATTTCAAAAGCGTTTTCATTTTCTGATCACTCAAAGGTGTCAAGAAATATAGGGCACCAAGGCGTTCATAGGTGGCGCGTTTGGTATCTTTAAAAATATCCATAGCTTGCTTTTCTTGTTGCTTTAACGCATCGTCAAAATCCGTATCAGCAAACAGAAAAAAGAGGTCTCTCGTTTCTTCTTTTTCATCGGCAAAGCGGCCGTACCAACGCTGGGCATAACCCACATTTTTGCGAGTATCAAAAACAAAGCGTTCTCCTGTACTACTGCGCAAGTTTCGGGCAATCAGCTGTTGAGCCGCCACAGAGTTTACGATATAACTTTCTTGGAGGTGAAAGTTTCTCAAATAATCCGCAGAAAGGCGTTGATTTTCGATCAAATAAGCCCAAAGGCAAACATCTTGTAACTCTTGGCGAAAGTATTCGCTGTCTGCATATTCTTGCACATTTTGCATGGCCAAGTCATAAGCGCGGGTATAATTTTGTTGCTGTAAATAGCAGCGGACAATTTGTGCGCGACAACGTCTAACTTGGTGGGGAGCGTCAATATTCATAAGCGCCGCCTCGTAGTGAACAACTGCCGAATCTATTTCCAATAGATTGTAATAGCAGTCGGCTAAATAAGATTGCGCTTCTGCCGAACCATATTCAACATCATCCAATTTCTGAAACAAAATCTTTGCTTGTTTAAAATCTTTGGCTTTGAATTTGCTCAATGCTTGATTCCAATAGTCAACCGTTGTAGCAGCGGCCATTTGAGCATTGGAAATAAAGGGAAGCAAAATAAGGGCGAGGAGATAAAAATAACGGTTCATTTTTGGATTTTTTCAGGAGTATAAAATATAGAAGTTATAATTTATGTGTTTGTGGTTTATGCTAGTTGCTAAATCATCGTCACAGTATTCAGAATTTATAACAGAAAACTATATGGAATTGTTTAGATGGAACTGCTACTTTTTAATTGTCAAAGCGCACCTTTACAGTAGTACTTAGTAGGTTTAATAGGGCAGTTTCGTGTAAATAGTCGTCTTCAAATAGGGGGAGTTGTCTCAAATTTGTATTTTTGCGAGGTTGCGCTTGGACAAGTCAGCAAAATAAGGCGCATAAACAGTAATAGAACATAGTTAACCGTACAAAATTAGAATCGAGTATGAACCTACATAAGTTGGTGGCAGTAAGTGGCCGCCCAGGAATTTACAAAATGGCCTCCAATAGACCCAATGGATTGATTATTGAGGATTTAGATACTGGTAAGAAGATTTTTGCACCCAGCAGAAAGCACCAATTTACCCCACTAGAATCCATCTCTATCTATACGGATAATGAAGAGGATACTGTGGAACTAAAGACTGTTTTTAGAAATATGTTAGAGCAGTTCGAAAGCAATCCTCCCGTGGATTCCAAAGCAAGTGCGATGGAAATTAAGCGCTACTTTGAGCAAGTATTGCCCGAATACAACCGCGAAAAGGTCTTAGTAAGTGATATTAAAAAGCTTATTAAATGGTTCAGTTATCTACAAACTCGTGATTTGCTATCTTTAGAAGATGACCACGAAGAAGTAGCGGTAGCTGATGATAGTGAGGAATAAAATTCTCCCTTTGTTACCCAAAAAAATAAACTAAAAAAGGCGTTCCGAATTATTCGGAACGCCTTTTTTATAAAACGTATGCTCGCAAAAAAGAGGCGAAAGGGATCATTGTATACGCGATTAGCATTTGTAATTACCCTAGTACACTACTTCTTCAAAATATTCATGATTTCATCCAATTGGGGCGACAAGATAATGTCTGTACGGCGGTTACGCGCTTTTCCTGCCGCAGTATCGTTGCTAGCAATTGGAGCAAACTCTCCTCGTCCAGCAGCCGTGATACGGCTTGGCTCCACATTGTTTTTTGTCAACAAATCGACAATAGATAAAGAGCGCTTTGTACTGAGTTCCCAGTTCATTTTGGCCTCGCCATCGCTATCTGTATGGCCTTCGACCAATACATTGATGCCTTTGTTTTTCTTCAAAACTTCGGATAATTTGGTGAGGGCATCGGCTCCTTTGCTATCCAACTTGGAGCTACCAGTAGCAAACAACAGATTTTGGCTCAAAGAAACGTAAACTTTCCCATTGCGCATTTCTACGCTCAAATCCTCTGCCTCAAAACCCAATAGAGCTTCTCTTAGTCGGTCTCTCAACGCATTGGCCTTATTATCGCGGGCAGCAATGGCCGCTTCCAACTCTTTGACGCGTTGTTCTCTTGCTTCTAGGTCTTTCATCAAGGCTGATTTATCCGCCTCTAAGGCCGATTTATCTCCTTGTAAGTTATTAACATTAGCCGTTTTGGTCTCCAAATCAGCTTGCAGGCGCTCGATCTCCATGCGCTCCGCGTTCATTTTGGCTTGCAACTCTTTCAATTCGCGTTCGCGGCGTTGCAATTCTTCTTCCTTGCGGCGTAACTCTTCCTCTTTGCGCGTCAGCTCCTCGCTTAGTTCGCGGCGTTTTCCTGCGGCTTCTGCGGTGAGTTTTTCGTTGAGCGAGAGCAACTTATCATAAGAATCTTGTAAATCCTTATTCAAGCGTTGTTGTTGCTCGTAGCGTGTTTTGATTAAGTTGTAATCCTTCTCAATGGTTCTTAACTCTACTTGTACTTTTTCGATTTCCTGCTTTGCCAATAACAGTTGTTCTTTCGATTCTTTGGCTTGTGCTATCGCATTTTGTTCGTTGCGCATAGCTGTATTTTTAGCGTCCACCTCTTCTTGATATTTGCGGTTGGCAACACAAGAAAATAGGCTGCTAAAGGCAAGCATTAAGAGTAGGAAGTTTAAGTATTTTGTCATAATGGTGTTGTTATAAAAAATGAATAGATTTAGAAATGGTTCAAACAAAGAAAAGGCCAAAAAAGACGACGGTAACCCAATCTGTTAGCAACAGCTAAAAATAGGATTTTGTTTTGTAATAGAAGGCCTTGTTTGTCTTTATGGCCGTAGTAGCGTTGGTACAAAACGCTCCGAACGATAGTGGAAGATCAATTCTGTCCGTGCATTGCGCGCTGCTGCTTCGCGGCTATTGCCAGGGAGCAGGGGGGCATATTGGCTATAGGCGAGTAGGCGAATGCGCTCAGGAGCCATGCCCGCTTTGAGCAACGCATATAAAACCACCAAGGGTTTGCGGGTACTGGTTTTCCAAGTTCCCAAGGCATCGCTACTCTCGGCCATGTGCCCCAAAATATCCAAGTGTATTTGGGGGTATTGGGGCACCAAAGCAACAAGTTCCTCTAAATTCTTGCGCCCAGCAGCAGATACGCTGCGGTCTGAACCACCAAATAAATACTCCTGTTCAAAGGTCACCAATAAACGCCCTGCTTCTAATTGCAGGGTCACGTCGGCTAAGGAATCCGTCGATAAGCGTTGTTGTATGGCACGGTAAAGCTCAATAAGCTTTTCTTGTTCTTTTTTTAAACTGTTCTGCGCCGTTAAGTAAGGCTTTAGCTGCGTCTCGTAGCGGCTGCTTTGCTGGTTAAATTGCTCGCGCTGCTCACTTTTTTCTGTTTGTAGCTGCTGCAATTGGATTTGGGTAGCTTTTAATTGCCGTTGGCTTTCTGTCAAGCTAATTTGTAGGGACTCAATGGAAGAATCCAGTTCCTCCTGACTAGAGGAGGAGCGATCTTCCAATTTGTTGAGTTCGCGCTTGGCGACCGATAGTTCTTCTTTGGTAGTGAGTAGCGTGGTCGTAATTTTTTCGTTTTGCGCCTCTAACGCTTTGTATTTTTTTATGCCAATGCAGCTGCTACAACAGTAGACTAGACAACATACAAGGGAAAAATGGCCGATTGATTTCATAACTATTCCGTTCGGGGAAGTTGAAGAAGTGATCAAAATGAATGGATGAAGTAGTCCTTAGGGCGCGCTGCTCCTCAACGCTTTATAGTTAAGTAGACCACTATTGAAGCTGCTAAAATAGCGCTTTTTTTTGTTAGGGCGCTATTGTCGCCTCTGCCTACCCCAAAAAAGAAGGAGGAGCGCAATGATTTACCTCGTTAGAGAAAGAAATCTTAGCGCAACAACGGCGATGGCATGGTTGATAAATAAGTCAACAACTCCATTTGCTTATAAAAATGCTGCGCTAGTTGCTGAAGTAGCGCTCGCCGCTCTTCTTCCAACGCTTGTAAAGCAGGGCGTAAGTGCTCGTTGATCGTGTAAAGAGAAGGAAATTGCATGGAGGGATACCTTATATTATACAGAAGAAGACAAAGCGAGCTATACCCGTTTGTTAGTCATTGCTGCCAACTCATCCAAAATCATAAAACAACGCGTGAAATTGGCCGCCAATTCCTGACGAATCGGCCCTGCTGCCAACGAATTTCGAATCGGAACTTTCCAAAATTCTCCTTGGTGGGCAGCGGCTACATAGCAGGTGGTTCCTTTAAAAACTAGCAATAAATTGTCATCTAACGCCTCTTTCAAGTGGAGCAACCGCTTTTTAAAGTCGGGCGAAAAAGCTTCAATAGGCGCATTTTTAGTAGCAATAACGGCTTGGTTGCTGTCTTGAAAGACAAAACTCTGCTGAAAGTTACTTGCTCTTACTGCATTTCTCTCAAAATCGTCATCTAGAATAGTCGTATCGTATTTTTTGAACCAAGCACGTGTGCTATTTTTTTTAGTGGGAGACAAGGGCCAAACGGCCGTTAGTTTGAGGTAATCTTTAAAATTAGAATAGGGTTCTGTGTCTTCTAAGACAAAAAACAAGCCTTTGAAAAGTGGAGCATAATAAGTTTCCTCGTAGCCGTTTGTGTTCCAGCGTGTTTTCTTTTCTAACAATTCAATTTCTGAAAAACGAAAGGGGCGGCCATCTTCCAAAACCCCTTCGCAGTAATCATCCCCTTTCAAAAGATCATAGTTGATAATGGTTTGGGAGTCATCTAAATCTTTTTGTGGAATAACTGCTTCGGGGTGATAGGTGAGGGACTTATTCCACGTATTAAAGGCTGGCAAGAATCCTTCTGAGCGAATCAAAGAACGATAGGCCTTTTGCAGTTTAGTTTTTCGTAGGCTAAACTGTTGCCACAGTACCAAGCTCACCAAGGCCGACGGAAAAACCGTACACAACCCTATGAAAAGCTCTTTGAAGGCGGGATTGACCACACCAGAGGCATTATAAAAAAGCAAGAGACAAGCACCCGTTGCCGCAACAGCTAACAAAAGATAGACCACTGCACTAACAAAGATTTGCCGCCGTAGTTGAACCCGTTTTGACTCTAAAGGCGTTAAATAGGTCTCTAAAGATGTTTCTAATTGACGAGTAGTAAGCATAAAAGGGGAGTTGATTATAAGGGATAATTTCAAAAAGCTAGGCCACGCGGGTGGCTGTTGCTAAGCGCTCCAAGGTTTCTAACGTAATCTTAAAATTCCAAGCTAAGTGGCTCAACTGTTGGTATTTAATTAAGGGTTGGTGGGGATTGACGCTCCAAAAATCGAAGCGATGTGGAATGGTCAAGTAAACTTTGTCTTTTAGGAAAGAAACGGAAGCCATTTGACGCAAAGTCGTGCGCATATAGGTTAATTGTTCTTCAAAAGTAGGGGTCAGCTGTTGTTCAACAAGTGCTTTTTTGGCACTTTTAATTTTGTACAATTGCTGAAACTGCGATAACTTTTTTGGCGCGGCCTCGGGTTTGTCCACTGTAAAATCAGCATCCAAAATACCATCGTTTTGCTTTTTAGAAGGGCGTTTGGGAGCCTTGCGCTCGGATTTTGCCTTCAAGGCTAGGTAATCGTCTTGCGTTCTGGGAACGATTTGGCTAGGGGTATTGACCGCGCTAAAAATATGCGCTCCTTCTAGGCAGAAAAATAGACCGTTGAAGATGGTTTTGTAAGTTTTATACGTGTTGTTATTTTTCCTTTCCTCCCTTTCATGACGCACCAATAATTCCGAAAAATGGAAGGTACGCCCATCGTCCAACACACCCGCACAGTAGTCATCGCCTTGATAATTATTGAACCCTGTGTACAACTGCGCTTGTATAAATTCTTGCTGTGGGATGAATTTGCGCGGTTGATAGCGGACGCTACTGTTCCAAGCTTGAAAAATATGTTCAAAGACTTCTCCCTTGACACGGCTCTCAAAGGTTTGTTGTAGGGTTTCTGATTCGCTGAGAATACCTTTTCTGATAAAGGGAATACTGCCCCAAAATAGCATAGCCACAACTAGGGCAGCTGCAAAAATTTCCTCTAACTCAAGAAAGTAAAATCCAACCACAACTAAAATACCAACGAGGGCTAAAACGACGCTACTGACATTGGCGCTCACTTTATTACGTTGGATTCGTTGAGCGACCTGCTGGCGCTCCTTTTCTAAGCGCTCTAATTCAGGGAGGAGCAATTGCTCAATTTCTTTTTGTTGTAGCATAGGCGGTTGTATAAATAGGGAATAATAACCTCTAATAGAGAACGAAGATAGCTTAGAACCTAGGGCCTTCGGAGGTAGTCATTCTAGACAAACGATCCAAGGCTTCGAAGGCGACGGTAAAATTCCAGGCTAGGTAGCGTATGCGATTTTTGTCTACTAAAGAACGCTCGGCGTTCACAATCCAAAAATCCAATTGCTGCGCAACCGCCAAATAAACGGTATTTCCTTCATAGCTCAGGGCAATGGCTTGTTGCATGGATGCGCGTAAGTGGTTGAGGTGTTGAGATAGGTCTTCTGGCAAGTTTTCTCGTGCATTGCTTTTGGGACTTTTTACCTCATAGAGTTGGTCAAAGAGCGGAACGGCTTCTTCTTTCGGGGCTTCTTTTTTGACGGGTTCTGGTTCGGCAATAGGGGTTAGATCGGCATCCAATATGTTGGTGTTATAGGAAGCAGCAGGACGAATTGTTTTGGGTTTAACTTCTGGCTCCTCTATTTTTGTTTTGTAGTTGTTCGTTTGATCCCTAGAGCGGATGGTGAGGTTTCGGGTATTTTCTACAAGAGGGCGTGTGTTTTCTAGTACAAAAAACAACCCTTTGAACACTTCTTTGTGCTGTACGCTACTTACCCCGTCACTACTGGTAGTAACAACACGCTCTCGGGCTTGTAACTCGGAGAAAGAGAATGGACGTCCGTCGGGGAGTTTTCCTACGCAGTAATCGTCGCCACTGAACTGGGCATCGCCGCTAAATAATTTAGATTGGTTCACATCTCTGGTCGAAATAGCTCTTTTAGGATGGTAGACAATAGTTTCATTCCACGTGTGAAAAATTTTCTCGTAAACTTCCTTCTTAACTTGCTCTTCAAGGCGCTCCCGCAAAGGCTGGGACAGAGACTTAGAGATGCCCTCTAAAATAGCAATCACCACGATCCCAAAAACAGAAAACCCAACAAGCATCATAATTGCCATCTTAGTAATCGCCTCGTCAAATTTTTCTGCTTGAAGAACGACAGAAAAAAAGATGGCCACCATTATCCCTATTACAAACAATCCCACTAGGGTAGGTATAATTTTTTGAAACTTAATTTGCCGAGCAGTTTTTAAACGCTCTATTTCTAGCTTTTCTAGGGTAGGAAGAAGGAGATGTTCAATCTTTTGTTGATTCATTGCTGGTATAATAAAGTAACTTAATAAGGTTAAAAATAGGTTAGACGAGTTACATTTAAAAAGCAACTGCGCGGAGCCACAGAATTGAAAGCTATTTGCCTGTAGGCAAATGCACGGGAATAATACGCGCCAAAGACTCTAACAATTCAAACGTTGCATGGAAATTATGCGCCAACTGACGTAGCCATTCTGGACGAACCAAGGAATGGTTAATCGCAACCGTCCAAAGATCGAGCTGCTGCGACAGACCAATATAAGCAGTATTGTTAATAAAACTAAGGGAAATGCTTTGACGTTGTTTGGTTCTTCTAAGATTTAGCTCTTGACGAAATTCCTCGGAGAGTAGGGTTGAAGAATCGGTTGTTGTAGCGTTACTAACCTCGTATAATTGATCGAATAGGGGCAGCGGCGCGGCTTCTTTATTGGCTTGTAACAAACCATCATCGAGTAAATCTGTTTGTAAAGGGGGTTGTCCATTTGATAAACGCTGCAAGAGTTGTTGCTTTGAAAGTCGCTGGCGTGCGCGCTGTTCCAACGCTTTGTGCGATTGCGGACGAATAATAAAGGAGCCCTTCTGATTGGGGAGGAGCGCACTATCTTCTAACACAATGAACAAGCCTTTAAAATGAGTTTTTAAGCTGCTGGAATTTTCAGCGCGCTCTTTTGGACTACCTTGATAGACCCACAGTTCCGAAAAGCGAAAAGAACGCCCATCCTTCAACTTTCCTTCGCAATAATCATCGCCTTCATAGCCATTGCCCAATGGGTACAGCTGTGATCGGGCAAAGACCTTTTGACTCAAAAGATGTTGTGGCTGGTAGGTAATTGTAGGATTCCATGTAGTGAAAATTTGGTGATAAACAGTTTCTTTAACTTCCAGTTCAAAAGTCTCAACAATTGCCGTGCGTTTATTTACAAAAGGTTTGTAAACTAGCAGTCCACTCAAAAAAATCAGGATCGCGATGATTTGTAGCCCTTTTGCGAAAGATGTGGTTGGATCTAAATTATTGATTAAATAAAGATAGCCTGCGGCCCCAATGCCGACCAATAACAGAGTCAATAAGGTGGCGAGCACTAAAGAATCTTGTAATTTTCTCTTCGTTAGCGCCCGTTTTTTTTCAAGTGGTTGGAGTGCGGCCAGTAACTGTTGTTCGATTTGTTGAATGGTGCGCATGGGAATTGGCTGTTTTGTAAAGGCGTATAGCTGCTTAACGAGTAGCGTGTGCGAAGCGTTCCACGAGGGCAAAAACGGTTCAAAATAGAGCGGCTTAGTTGATTTAACTAGTTGCTCGTGCCAAGCGTTCTAGTAAATCAAAGGTAGTGTGGAAATTTTGGACTAAGAGGTCTACATTCTTTTTATCCGTCAAGTAATTCTTGATATTGATGTCCCAAAAATCTATTTTATTCGGAAACGCCATATAAACCATTCCATCGTAAAAACTGAGGTCAATCTTAACAGTAATCCCATTGAGAATAGAACAAAACTCCTCGGATAAATAGCGTTCAGGGTTTTCTAGGCTAGGACAGGAGATAGCATAACGCTCTTCGAGTAAGTTTGCTGGTGCTTCTTGCTCGTTTAAACTGTTTAGGTCAGCATCCAAAATGTTTTCATTGTAAGCCCGTGGCGACGACTTCTTGTTTTTTGCTTTTTGGGCTACTTTAGGCAGCAATCCTGTAGAGCTAATTTGTAGGCGTTCTTTGAATTTTCCGAAAGGATAAGCCTCTTCTATAATAAAAAACAATCCCTCAAACACTGTTCTAGTAGCTAAAGTGCTAGCTTTCTGTTGTACCCAAAGCTCTGAAAAGTGAAAAAAGCGCCCATCCTCCAATTGTCCAACTCCATAGTCTTCCCCATCGTATTGGGAGTAGTTTTTATAGAGTTCTGCCGTCTTAAAATTTTCTTCTGCAATCGCCTCTTTGGGGCGATACTCCAAGGTTTGATTGTAAGCTCGAAAGACTTGCTGGAAGACATTTTTCTTAATTTCTTGTTTTAATTCTTCCTGTTGCTTGTCTTGATCGCCTGTATTTCGTTGGCTAAAAGCATAAACGGCATAGACCCATACGATGGCTATTCCAACACTTACAAATAAATAATACGAATTTTCTTTGTTAATGCCATAAAGACTGCCTGTTAATAAGATAACGATCACCCCCACTAACATCCACCCTACCACTCTTGATACGCGACTGTTGATGAGGTATTTAATAGAACGACGACGGTATTCTCGTTTTTCTAATAAAGGTAATAAGAGGGCTCGGATTTCGGATTTGTCAAGCATTGGGGCGTAATTTTTTGGCAGAGAGTCAGATGTAATGCTAAAAGTAGGTCAAAAAAAGGAACAACTCGGAAAGCGTGCTAATTTGGTAGTGACAAAACAATCAAATTATGCATCTATCTTGCCCGAGTTGCTCGAGTACAAATATAAAAAAGAATGGCCATACTTACTATGGAAAACAAAATCATCAGTGTAAAAGCTGTTATAGGCAGTTTGTAACAGGGAATAAGCATACAAAACCATCGGCTCTCAAGGAGTTGATAAGAAGGGCGTTAAAGGAACGGTTGTCCTTACGGGCGATTAGTCGTATTTTCCAAGTTAGTTTGACCTGGCTGTCTGCTTTTGCCAAGCAAGAGTGGCAGCAAACGCCAAGAGACTTAGGGATAACTAGTCAGGTGGCAGCCGAGCTCAAAGAGTTACAAGTCTTTCGATTACAAGCAGATGAGCTGTGGTCTTTTGTTCGAAATAAAAAGCGAAAGCGTTGGATTTGGCTCGTTTATGATATAAAACATCGACTTGTTATCGCCCATCATATTGGTGGACGAAGTCAAAGAGATGCTAAAAAGCTTTGGAAAAAGATTCCTGTCTGTTTACGAGATTGCCGTTTTGAAACGGACTACCTAAAAGCTTATGAAGCTATTATTCCTGCTTCACAGCACAAAACCAGTAAAAAACTGACCTACTATATTGAAGGATTTAATGCTACTATTAGAGCTAGAGTGAGCCGATTGGTGCGTAAGACGCTATCCTTTTCTAAAAAAGATAGTTGGCACAATCGAGCTATTGCTTGGTTCTTTTGGCAACTCAATACCGAAAGACTTCAGCATTACATTTGATATACCGCCAATTTTTTAGATAGAGCCATTCAATTTAGCAATCGTGTGTTTGGCCATCATTTCTAAGAGGGAAAACGCTGCGGTAAAGTTCCAAGCCAAGTGTTGTACCCGTGCATCGGTCAAGAGCGAGTGTTCTAGCGAGACGGGCCAGAAATCCAATTGATGACGGGTTGTAAAATAAGCTTTATTCTCATAAAACGAAACAGAAATCTGCTGCTGCTTCACCGTACGCCAATAATTGAGCTGTTCACAAAGCTCGGATGGAAGTTTGTCTTTTGTAAAAGAATCGCCATAAGTGGTTACTTCATACAGTCGGTCAAACAAGGGTTTTTGTGGCTCAGAAGCGGTCTTTTTAGGTTGCTGAACGGGAACAAAATCACTAAAACCAGCATCTAAAATGTTGTCGTTGTAACTGCTTGTATTTGGTTTTTTAGTACTGGGCGGCGGCAATTTTTTCTTTTTTTTCTTTTGGGTGCTATCGCGAGAGATAATAGGGGGCGATATTTTCAAACGGCTATCGAAGCCTTTAAATGGTAGCGTGTCTTCTAAAACAAAGAATAAGCCCTTAAAAACAGGAATGTTATGACTGGAAATGTCCTGGCTGTAACCATCGCTGTAGTGTTCAATTCGTTGGGCAAGAACTTCAGAAAATTGGAAGCGCCGTCCATCGGGCAAAGTGCCCTCACAGTAATCATCCCCTTTATAAATACTGTAGTTATTATGCAACGCTGCTTTTCTAAATAATTCTTCGTCGATCACCTCTTTAGGTAAGTACGTGATGGTATCGTTCCATCGCTTAAAAATTCCTTGATAGAGATCATTTTTTACGCGACTCTCAAATTGGTCTTTCAGAAGGTCACTTTTCTCTTGTAGGTTGATTTGTATTTTTCGAATTATTAAGATAAAAATAATGGCCAAGAAGAAATAGAACCAGAAAGCAAATTCTCCTAAGGTCTTCATACTAGGTAGATAAACCAGCAGCCCAATAAAAAGCGCCATTCCTAAAGGCACCATCGCCGTACTGTACCAACTATTGCTTCTTATCTTGCTTATGCTTCGTTTTCGTTGTACTTCCAACGGTTGTACTTCTTCCAGCAATAAGGCTTTTATTGAAGAGGTATCAAGCATACTATTTTTATTTAGAGGCATTTTTTTTTGTAAGGGCTGCTAAGGTGTCCACTAAGAAAAAGATATGTTGAAATTGCTGGGCTAAACCGTTAATGGTGGAAGATTGGGGCAGCGGCTGGTGTAGATTTAAGGGCCAATAATCGGCAGGATGAGCGACGTATAAATAAGCATTTCCTTTATTAAATGTCAAATGAATGCCTTGCTCCAAGGGCTCATTGAGTTGCAATACGCCTTGGCAAAATTCAGGAGATAGTTGCTGCCGCAAACGAGCTTGTCCGTGTTGATCAACGTAGTAAAGTTGGTGGAAACGCACTACCGCCTCAGTGGTAGTTGGCGCATGGGTTAGCTGTTTTAAAAAATCGTCGTCCAACAGCTCCGTAGACCCTTTGGGAAGGTCGTTTTTTTCAGTAGAAACCGCCATTAGTTGTGGGTCAATTTTATCGGTTTTGGGATAGAGCGACAAGCGCCCTGTAAAGCCTTCAAAGGGGCTGCTTTGTTCCAATACAAAAAACAACCCTTCAAAGGATTTTATTTTTTCTTGTTTTTTGGAGCCTCCTCGGCGGTAGGTTTTCCACTCATGGAGTGCAATTTCAGAAAAATAAAACGCCCGTCCATCGGGTAATTGGCCTTCGCAGTAATTTTTTCCTTGATAAGTGCTGTTCTTGGCTTGCAAAGCACGCTTCAAAAAAGTCTGCTCCAACGCCGCTTTGGGAACCATTTTTTGGGGGGTGTAAATAGCTGCTTTGTTCCAAAGCTGAAATGTAGGCTGAAAAGCTGCCGCGCTTACTTGATGTTCAAAAATAGAAAGCTCATCATAAGGCATCTTCGCAGATTTTAAATAAGATCGAATGTAAGCATAAATAGGAAGCGGGAGCAACAGCACGGTGGTGGCTACAGGAATCGCATAGAGCAATGGAAGTGTAGAGAGGTCGATAAAAAATAACAGTAAAAACGAAGCGGCAAAGAGAAGCAACAGTACTCCAATAGGTTTCTTTTTGGAAGAATTAGCCCCTCGCAACAGATTCAAACGCGCTTGTTCCAAGACCGTTAATTCTGCTCTTAAACTGTTTTTTATGGACAATAGATCGGGCATCATAGGCTAAGGTTTAGACGGGGAGGTTAGTTTACAGAATTGCTCTATAGCAATAGACAAGGTAATAAAAATAGTTGATGAAGATGGTTTTTTGTCGCTCGTTTGTCAGCAATTGGCGGTAAGAAAGAAAGACGTTGAGCGGTGGACACCACAGCATCAAATGGGCATTGTTTTTCCAAAAATCAAGCGTGAATTTTTCTTTTAATACACTATCTAGATAAAGAACGGTTGCCCGAAAGTCTTCAGAGAGTTGTTCTGTCAAAGAAGCTTGCCCATAGGTGTTTAATAAAAAATCTTCCTCCAGTTGTAAGGAGGTTGAGCGTTTTTTCTTGGATGCTACAAAGACTGGAAAATCCGCATCCAAAATGTTGCTGTGGTAACCTTGAACCGCTGCTGTAGGTAGGCTAGAAGCGATAGTTTTACCAAGATCAGGCGGGTAGTTTTTGGGCAATACGGATAGGCGCGCCTTAAAAGTTGGCGTAGGGCCGCTTTGGGGCAACGTTAAAAATAAGCCTTGAAAGAGGTGCTTTCGATAGCCTTCGTCTCCCCGCGAACTACTCTCCACCCAACCTTCAACATTCAGATCGGATAATTCTAGAAGGCGGCCATCAGCTAGGCGCAATTGGCAGTAGTGATGGCCTGTAAAACGGCGCAAATTTGAGCGCAAATGTTCCGTCAAGTGCGTTTGTTGGATAAATTTTTCAGGAATAATATCCCCAGCTCGATACTGTACTACTTCTCCTAACGCTTTTAAAAGTTGCTGGTAAATGTATGCAAACGCAGCACTCTCAAAATCCTTTATTTCTGTGGCAGAAGGTTTGATGTTGGCCAACAATTTAGAAAAAATATAGGCAGGCAACACCAACAAAACCGCTGCGCCCAAAAGAAGGGCAAACACGATTAGCTGAAAACTGCCTTTTCCCTGTACCAGAGCTGTACTCGTCGCGACAATCATAAAATACACAAAGCCTCCAAAAAAGAGACTCGTCAACAACACTATCCAAAAATTATAGCGGTTAGAGCGATAGACCAATTGCTTGCGTTCAGGGGCGAGGTCTTTTAGGCTCTCTTGTAAGACTTGTTCTAATTGACTTTTATTCATGAGGGGATGGGAGAAGAAAGAAATTGGGTTTACTTAGGAACTAAAAAGGACATTAAAAACGTTCCCCATATCTTGTCAAGATAATCAAAAATATCTTTTTCCCCTTTTTAAAACTATCTGAAGTAAGTTTACGGCAATGCAATGCTAGCAAAATACGCCAAAAGTAATTTGTTATGAAAAGAACTTGACAATAATTATTAAGATAGGAAGTAAATGGCTTAATTTTTCTATTTTGTGCAGCCTTTTAGTTAGATCATACCTATCCATGAAGACAAAGAAGCGCCACGCCAGTTAGTAGTTGATAAGGACATTAGCTGGAAGAAAAATGCTGAAAACTAAATTTCAATTCTTAACTAAATTTAAAAATATTATAATGAAAAATTTGACTTTAACCTTAATCACCTTATTCTTTACCAGTGCTATCATCGCCCAAACCTTTTCAGGCGTGTCGGAATCGCAATATGCTGGCTATTTAGGAACAACGATCAACCCTGCTAATATTGTCAATCCGCATTACAAAGTAGATGTACATTTGCTGAGTTACAACACTTCCTTAGTCAATGATTATTTGAGCATCAAGTTAGATAGTCTGGTGAATGGAACAGGCAATTTTTTTGATCGATTTGAGAACAAAAACGCCTCCTCTAATTATGCCAATGCAGGCTTCGACTTCGAAATCAATTGGGTAGGGGCAATGGTCGCCATCAATGACAAAATAGGGGTTGGCTTCGGCATCAAGTCTAGAGCGCTGATTAATGCCCAAGGATTCAACAAAGATTTGATACGGATGAGTGCTTCTGGCTTGGAAGATTCTACTTATTATGGCCAATCCTTTACCGATAAATATACGTCTTTGTCGGTTGCTTCTTGGAACGAATACTCTGTGTATTTCGGAGCAGAAGTAATCAATACAGGAGAGCATAGCGTCCGCGTAGGAGGTGGGTTGAATCTACTACAAAGCAATGGTTCATTCTATCTTCACGCTGAAAACCTATCGTATGAATTTCAAGATGAAGACACGATTGCGAGTGTAAGTGGAACAATGTCTTATGGGGGAAATTTTCCCGATATTCCCTCTAGTTTAGTAGATCGTTTTGTACCCTTTGGCGGTGTAGGACCGCGTGTTAAGAATTTTGGTTTTAGTATGGATGTAGGGGCTATTTATGAATATACACCAGCGGGAGCAAGCACCTACAAGCTCAAAGCAGGGTTGTCGTTTCACGATATAGGGTTTTTAGCGGCCACAACAGACAACAGCGTATCGAATAAAGTAACTTTTGATGCGCAAGATATTGATGTTAATTTCTTTGATGGCATCAATGATTTTGATGACATCAATAATTACGTTGTAAGCGATAGTACCGAATACAATTATAGCTTGCAAAAAGAACAGCTGTTGATGCAAGCGCCTACTAGAATGAATCTCTTTGTAGATGTCAATGTCACCAAAGGGTTTTATGTCTCTTTTTTGAGTGATGTGGCTTTGTACCGTAGAAACAATGGTCAAAAATTAGTGGGGATTAACTCCTTTGAATTGACTCCTCGCTACGATTTTAGATGGTTTGGTTTTTCCTTGCCCATCAACTATGTCCAGTATGCTGGAGTGGGGGTAGGATTAGGGTTTAGAATAGGCCCTGTTTATTTTGGAACGGCTAATCTGATCAATACCTTTGGTGCCATCAATACCTTGAATAGCTTAAATATATATTCAGGATTTAGAATACCTATCCACAAGAAAAAGGCTAAATAATAAACGCTTTTAATGCTTGTATTGTCAACAATAAGCTCAACCTCCTTCAAGGACGTTGAGCTTATTGCTTATTATAATAAATGGTTTCTAAGTAGGCATCTCTTTAGTCAAAATCATAGGTCGTAGGGAGACGCGGACGACGGCGACGGCGATGAATCATAGCCAGCATGATAATTAACAACAGCAAGGCAAAACCCGCTAAAAACAAATTCGAAACACTGAACCAACTGTGCGTAGACAAATCTAAGGGATCGGCATTGCCATAGACAACAAAACCTGCCCAATATACAGGGTGCTGTGCGGGTGGGGCTACCTGTTTGAGGTAGTTGAGCTTGGCTTGGCGCATAGCTTCACCCTTGGGTTTGCCCAACTGCAATTGCGCATAAAACTCGGTCATTAAAACGGCGGAAGACGAGGCATTGACGGGCCATAAGTTGACGACCAAACTCGGCGCACCCGCATACATAAACGAACGGGTCAAGGTGGCCAAGCCCTCCCCGTAGTCAAATTTTCCATAGCCCGTTTGGCAGGCAGTCAAGGCAACAAGTTGCGCGCGCAAGGGCAAGGAGGTGATTTCAGGAATATTCAAAAAGTTATCTTCCGTCAAATCTGTGCTCTCTGCAAAGGCAATGGCTGATCGAATGGGATGTTGCGCATTTAAAATAACATGCGCTCCTAGATGAACAACGCCATATTCTGCCAAGCGTTGTTTAAAAGCGGCTTCAGTTGCTCTATTATCGTACAAAAACGTCCCCATCATCTGCTGTTGAAAAGCTTCCAATTCTGTCTTGGCATAGGGCAGTGGGGTAAGGTATTGCCGCATCAACAAATCTTCCTCGCTACGTGGCGTGCCCAACTCGGTCGCGCTGGGAAGGGTATAACTGGGCGCGATGCCCAAAAAACGCAAGGGTCGCTCATCCGAAAATCGCTGTTGTTTATTGTATAACAACAAACTGGCAGAATAAGAATACGTCACTGCTGCTTGGTGCAATAAATAAGGTCGTTCGTTTAAATTGGTCGTCGCACTTGGTGGTGCCGTTTCAAACACTTCAAAAGGAAGGTGGCAAAGCCAGTGATCGGGCAAAATATACAATTGGGAAGCTAAGACACCATCTAAGTTAGCGGCTACAAAGGTACGGTAAAAGTAGTACGCCAATTCCGAAGGTACGACTGCGCCCGCTTGGTTCAAAGCGCCGCGAAAAGCCTGTACCTTACGTTGATAACTGGTATCTAATTGCAACACTTCTAATTGTGTCCCCTCCTTATTAATTGTCCAAATATAGGCTTTTGGATAAGGAATGTAATAAGCCAAAGCGGTTTCCCCTTCCTCTAAAATATTGATCTGTAGATTGCGAATGGTCGCTACTTCTTGGCGATAGGTCAACTGGTAATAATCGGGGTACTCGCGTTCTAGTTCTAATAGCAACAAGCGATGCCGTTCTGACAAGCCCAACAATTGCCCTTCCAAATCATTGAGCAAGACATTCCCGCGCTCCACTTCCAAAATACGCCGATTGATGGCCGCCATGCGTTTGCGCAAACGAGTCTCTTCTAGGCGTAAACTATCGGGAATGCCGCCATAATTCAAGGATCGGCCATCGCTCAAAGCATGGGTAAGACGGGCATCTTTGGCACGTTCTGCCAATTCAAAACCATCTTCTAAATAGGAGGTTTCTTTTGTTTTTTGATACAACAAGGCGGACAATTCTACCCCCAGCTTGAAAGGTGCAAAGTCTTGATGCAGCAGTTGTATCTTTTGAAGATCCGTCAGGCGTAATTTCGATTGGTCAAAAATAGCCAACTGTGCGAGTGTACTTTCTTGCGCCAAACGCAACCACTTCAATTGTTTATCGCGTTGGTATAGGTTATAATAAGCTTGTGCCCGCGTCTGCAAATTATTAATGGCAGTGGTGGGTTGCAAAATAGCTTGCGCGGCAATGATAGGCACCAATGCAATTGTAGCATCTTTGCCCTCATAGCTAGCCGTATTGGCCTTAAAACTCTGAAAGCTTTTGGTGGCGGCCTCTTCGTGTCGTCCCATTGCTTGCAAGAGCAAGGCAAAATTGCCATAGGCAACGGCCAAGTTGGGATGGTGTCGCCCGTGTACCTTTATTTTAATGGCAATGGCTTGCTCAAAATAGTGCTCTGCCGCCACTAGGTTATTGCTTTTGGCATACGCTAAGGCTAAATCCATGCAAGCAACGCCTGCTTGTAAGCTCTGTGCACCATACTGTTGCGTTGTAAGAACTACATAAGCGTCATAACTACTAATCGCTTTGGCAGATTCACGGCGCTGAAAATAGTAGTCGCCTAAATCCTTGAGCAATGAGGCATGTAAGGCCATGCCACGTGCTGTTTCTAACTGGCGAGCCAAGGCCAAGGCTTGATCCAAGTGCTGTTGCTGTTGTTCCACTTGCTTTAAATCTGCTGCCGCCAAGGCGAGCGAGCGGTGGATATTGGCGCGATCAAAAGCGGTTGTCGAAGGAGCCAATTGGTAGCTTTTAAACGCCTGTTCATAATCGACCAAGGCTTGTTGTGCCTCTCCTTTGGCTCGGTAAAAATGCCCCATCTTGTGGTAATTTCGCGCCAAATCCACTTGGTTATTCAGGCCATCAACAGCATAAATACTAGATAAAATCTTAGCCTGTTGCAAGGCCAATTCGTATTCTTCGGCTTGTTCGTACAATTCTCGGGCTGCGTGGTGCGTCATCCTACTTTGTATGGCCGAGTCACGGTGCAGGGGCACCAATTCTAAGGCACGGCGCAAGTGCGGAATGGCCAATTCATACTGTTGGCGCAAGCCCAAGGTTCGCGCCCGTAGAGTGTGGTACAATTGCTCGTTCAAATCACCAGCTACCAAGGCAGGGCCTTGTTCCGTTTCGAGCTGTTGTAGCAATTCATCGGCATCCGATGTACGGTTGTTGTATAAGAATGCTTGGACGCGATCTAACTCACCGCGCAAAGAAGATTGAGCCAATAAAATATTGCCCAGTAGACAAAAAAATACGAGATAAGCGTAGGAAATAAACTTCATAGAGGAGGAAGATCAGGTTCGCGTAAGCGGTGATTAATACATTGCCATAAAGACAAGAAAGCTATAAAGAAGGTTGTTAAGTAGCTTAGAATCGCTATATTTAGGATTGTTTGTAGGGCATAGTTTTTATTATAAGAACCTCTATTTTATGGGAAGAAAATAGACGACCCCCAAAATATTGTTTGAAAAGTTCAATAGGAAAAATGCCCCTGATTGGTTGGATAACTGTATATTTCTTACGGGCACTCGCCAACCATGTGCGCCACCTTCTTTATCCCTATCGACCAAGCAGTTATTAGCTATGCCTACTTATAAAGACCAATTACAACAAGAACTTACCTTACCTGAATTCCCACAGCGTATTATTTCCTTGGTGCCTTCTCAAACAGAGTTGCTACACTATTGGGGCTTGGGTGAGCGGGTCGTAGGAATTACTAAATTCTGCATCCATCCAGATAGCTGGTACCGAGAGAAAACGCGCGTAGGAGGAACAAAAAATGTGGATCTAGAACGCGTAGCGGCCTTAACACCTGATTTGATTATTGGGAACAAAGAAGAAAACAACCGCGTAGATATAGAGCAATTACAAGCGTTGTATCCTGTTTGGATGAGCGATATTTATACCTTAGAAGATGCCTATACAATGATGCAAAAGCTAGGAGTGTTACTTGGGGTACCTGAAAAAGCCAGTGCTTTGGTGCAGCAACTTCGCCGCGATATGGGACAACTCGCTCCACCATCGTTGACACGGCAGCGAGTAGCTTATTTTATTTGGAGAAAGCCTTGGATGGTAGCGGCTAAGCATACTTTTATTGACCATTTGTTGGCGTTGGCAGGTTTTGAGAATGTGTTTGCTGCACAGAAGCGATACCCTGTTATTGACCTAGAGGAATTGGCAGCCACCCAGCCCGATGCTATTTTGTTATCCTCTGAACCCTACCCATTCCAAGAAAAACACCAAGCAGAATTGGCTGCTGCCTGCCCCAACGCGCGCATCGAACTAGTCGATGGTGAACTGTTTTCTTGGTATGGCAGCCGCTTGCTGCACACCGCAAAATATATCAAAAACTTACAGCAAAAATTAGAGCGCTAAAGAGAGAAAGTGTATTTTTGTACGCTTCTTTCATCCCTCTCTTTTTTCTTCCAATGGCTTCAAATAGCGCGAGCGTGACACCGCACGAGGTTTTAAAAAAATACTGGCAATACGACGACTTTCGGCCACTCCAACTGGACATCATTCAGTCTGTTTTGGCTAAGCGGGATACCTTGGCCTTACTACCTACAGGTGGGGGCAAATCGTTGTGTTTTCAAGTGCCTGCTCTCTGTCAATCGGGTATTTGTGTGGTCGTGTCGCCACTAATTGCCTTGATGAAAGATCAAGTGAAGAACTTAGTGGATCGAGGAATTCGGGCGTATGCCTTGTATTCTGGAATGCGCCTGACCGATATTGATCGGATTTTAGATAACTGCGTTCATGGGCAAGTAGATTTTTTATACCTCTCGCCAGAGCGTTTAGGAACGGAATTAGCGAAAGCGCGCCTACAACAAATGAACGTCTGTATGTTGGCCGTTGACGAGGCGCACTGTATCTCTCAATGGGGCTATGATTTTAGACCCGCTTACCTCAACATTGCCGAAATTAGGGAATTATGGCCTAACGTGCCTGTCATTGCCTTGACGGCAACAGCCACAGCAACCGTGGTGCAAGACATTCAAGACAAGTTGGAATTTGGTAAGAATAGCCAAGTGTTTAGCAAGAGCTTTGCCCGCCTCAACTTATCGTATGTTGTGTTATACGAAGAGGATAAGCGGCAAAAAATGTTGGAAATTCTACAGCGTATTCCCGGTTCGGGGATCGTTTATGTACAGAATAGACGGGAAACCCAAGAGGTCGCCGCTTACTTGCGCCGCCAAAATATACACGCTGATTATTACCATGCAGGCCGCGACAACAACACCCGCGAAAAGGTGCAAGAGGCGTGGATTAATAACCGTATTCGGATTATTGTAGCAACGAACGCTTTTGGAATGGGCATTGACAAACCCGATGTGCGGGTGGTCATTCACTTGACGATGCCCGATAGTTTGGAGGCGTATTTTCAGGAAGCAGGACGCGGCGGGCGCGATGGAAAAAAAGCCTACGGCATTCTATTGTACAACCAATCGGACCGCATCAACCAAGAACGGAATTTACAGCAAGCTTTTCCGACGCTCCAAGAAATACGCCGTGTGTATCAAGCCTTGGGCTCCTACTACCAATTGGCCATAGGGTCAGCACTGGGCGAAACCTTTGATTTAGATGTGGTCGATTTTGCTAGAACCTACAGTTTGCCGCCGCGCGAAACACTGCAAGCGCTCAAACACCTCATGCACGAGGAATATTTGTACCTCAGTGAGCAGGTATTTTTTCCTTCTACTTTACAGGTTATTGTCGCTAAAGAAACGCTGTATGAATACATTATAAAAAACTCCAAGCTACAGCACCTAGTCAACGTCATTTTTCGCTCTTACCAAGGAGCGTTGAGCCAGCCTGTCCACGTCCGAGAGGCCGAACTGTCGCGCTACTTGCGGCTGAAGCCCGAAGAGCTGGTCGCCATGCTCCAAAAATTGGAAAAAGACGGCCTCATTACCTACAAGCCCCAAAAGGATGCCCCACAGCTCACGTTTGTCCGCGAACGCCTCCCCGAAGAAGGCATTATCATCGACCAAAAGCGCTACCAGTTTTTGCAACAGCGCCAAGAAAAACGCCTCCAAAAAGCTGTCCATTACGCCGAAACGCTACAATGTCGGCAACAAGTCTTACTCGCTTATTTTAATGAAATGGGGGCAGATGCCTGCGGCAGTTGTGATGTGTGCTTGGGCCGCCACGAGCGCTACGTCAAACACCAAGAGTATTTTACCATCAAAAATAAATTGGAATACGAACTCAAAAAAAGCCCTTCTCCCTTGCAGCCGCTTGTAGCTAAATTTGCCGACAACAGCCAAGAAAAGGTGTTGAAGGCCATTGAGCATTTGTTGGATAACCAAGTAATTGTACGGACAGGAAACAACCAGTTGCGTTGGGAGGCGTAGGGGAGGCTGGAATTGTAGAGGCGTTCTTGCTGTAGTCCAAGAACGCCTCTGCTGATTTAGTCCCAGAAAGGTTTTAGACTGGCGTGTTGGGTAACCAGTGCGTCGTATTGTTTAAATTCCATAGTTCGGACTCCGACCATTTTTAAGCCCAGTGCTTTTATGAGGTTGGTAATGCCTTTTTTGTTAATGTTCTCAAAATAAACATCAAAGGTATCAATCGCATTTTTGGAATCATTAAATTCTAAGTGGTGCGTATAGCGAAAGAAAGGAGACCAATTAGCTTGGACAATCATTTTGGCAGTGACCGAGGAGAAGAGCTCAATGACTTGATTGCCCCCAAACTTAGCGTAGTAGCTGGCTAATTTTAATTGATCGGACGTTAGTTGCTTCAAAAGCAAATGAGGTGTCGCTTGATCGTTGCGGTGCATATTTGTCCAAATGAGCGAATTGGTAAGCCAAAGATCAGCGGTCATTGAAGTGCTTTGCCGACCTGCCGCTTTAATCAAGCTGCTTTTCTGAAGGGCTTTTAACAAATCAATCCATTGCTTGCTGTATTCCTTTTCTTTACTAATTACATTGGCAACAGGGATGTTTTGATAGAGTTGTGCGTTGGCTAATTCTAAGAAGTAGCCTTTGCTTTTGGTTGGATTCTCCTGTGCCTCTTTTAGATTCAACTTCACCACATCGTTGAATTGATCGGTATTATCCTGTTTAAAGTCAAATAGTTCGTCGGATTGAAAGTACGCGTCGGCATATTGATGCCTGCCCTTATGATCCAGTAGAAAACGATTGAGCGAATGCGCGATTAAATACCAAGTTCTAAAGGTAACCAACATGTTTTCCATCAACTGCGTCCACAAATTATAGCGTTGGTTACTAAAAAAGCCTACGGCATCGACAAAGGCTCCTGCGGTTTTATCAGGGAAAAAGTTACCGTTGGCGTAATCCTCAAACCACCCCCGTAGTTCTTTAATGATCTTTTTGGCCGCTGTTTCATCGGCATCTTCTATTGTGCTTTTTGGATATTTCTTACTAAAATCCGATAGCCATTTTAAGCTTGCTTTGGCGGTAGCTTCAATTTGGTCATCGCTAAGGGTGAGCGCAAAGCGCTCCGTTTGACGAGTTTGTATGTAGCCATATTTGTTGGCTCCCACGTTTTCCTCGCTGGGAACAAGCGGGCGTGTTTCTCCAACTCCGTCTACTTGGAAAAAATAAGAGGCATCTATTCCCTTCTCCGTTAGATAGGTGAGGATATTTTGGGCGCGTTTTTCGGAAAGGGTTTGGTTGAGGGTTGCTTTTCCTGGAGTGCTAGCTGCACCGCGAATCAGCAGAATACCAAAAACCTTCTTTCTATCGTTCAGAAAATCACTTATAGCGCCGTAGTGAATGCTCTCTGTGGTGACAAACTCCTCCGCCGTTATTTTCTGTGTCTTGCCTTTGGGCAACCCTAAAAATTTTGGATGGGGATAAATATCTTTGTCAATCAACTCCACTAAAGCTTTTTGGTCGGTCGTAAGCAATTTAGCAGCATCTTTATTATTAAAAACCCATGCTCCATTATCGAAGTCTTGCCAAGCAGTAAGCATGATAGTAGAACCAGGGCGGTACACAAATTTGAAGTCGTTGATAATCTTGTCCAGTATATCCGTATGTGGCTTTTTTAAACCAAATTCATTCGTGTCAAAATCAGTAATTAGGTAGGTCTTTGTCGTTTCCTTGAGGTGCCAAATCCCTTTGAATTGGTGGGTGAACGTAAACGAGTCCACTAATTGCCCCTGTCCAGGGGTCGTCGGTTGATCATCTAAGACCGTCTTTGGAAAAGGCTTTAGCTGAAGGCCATTCTGGACATCTTTTAGGATGCCTACAACTTGGCCAATAAGTACTGCGCTCATAAATAAATGGTTTGTTTTGGTCAGAGAGGTTGGTTAACGTGTGGTAGACGCGGAAGGCTCATAACGGCCAGTGACTTCGTTCCAACGCAAGCCAGAATCGTACGGATGCTCGAAGACAACCATGTTTATAGGATTGAGTAGGGTAATAACATCGTGCGAATTGTTCCACACGGCACGTTTGCGGTTCCAATACAGCTTTGTTACCGTGTCTTTTCCCGTGCCTGTGTGCAGGCGAATAGAGGCGGCAGGCGCTAAATTCACGGCTCCAAATGTATAGCCGTGACCAATCGCATCGCGCAAGCGATACCCTTTTAAAGCAATGGCTTGACTGGAAATGTTCTTCAAGGTTAAGTACTCCTCATTGAGGTTGCGATGGTCGTTGCCTGGAGCATTGAATTGAGAGCGCGCCTCGTCGATAATGATGCCCGAATGGAATTGCTCGTTGTAATTCTTGGGATCAGCAGAGAAGGTAATGTGTTGGCGCACAGCTGGATTGCCAGGAAGTACCACCAAACACGTCAAGCTATTGATGCCAGGTTGAATATAAGGCCAATATCTCCCGCTACAACAGCCGTTGTTCCTTTAAACAATACGCGCGCGGTTAGTTCGGGCGCTTCGCGTTCATTGACTTTAATCACCAAATAACGCTGGTTGTCTTGCTGGAGCAATTCAGGCGATAAGCCTTCTAAACGGATTTCGGCATGAATGTTTTTAGAATAAATGACCAAGTGTTTGGCCGAGCCCCGTTTCAACGCAAAGGCACGCTCTAGTGACAACGGATGAACAATATCAATAGAAACTGCTTGGGGTGTTCGTAAATTTTGAAGCTGTCCTTGTAGTTGATTGACTTGCTGGATTTCCTGATTGAGAACAAGACGGTCACTTTTAGCACCTGCAATTGCTTGATTAATAGTAGTAAGAAGCGGGTTTAGGTTCACTGTACTAAGGGCAGAACGGTACAGCTTATCTAACAAACGGAGTATGCTCTCTTCGATCGAATCAAACTCAATGCGCACCAATACCTTATCGAATACAGGATCCCGAAAAACAAACGCGTTTGGCAAGTTTTTAAAGATGCTATTGCGTTTGACCTGTTGTTTAAAAGAGCGGGTAAGACTGCTGGTGAGAGCACCTTGCAAGGGCAAAGAAGCCCCCCGAATAGAAGTAACAGAAGGCAACGTACCCGTCCAATTATTATCTAAATCGTCCCACAATGGATGATCGTCTAAGCGGGTGCATAAGATATCTAGAGGAGCTAAAGCACTGTCTATGAAGCCTGTTAGTTGACGTAGAACTACTTTTAATAAGGCTCTAATATCATTGCGAAAATCTTCTAAGCTACGGCCAAATAAGTTATCAAACGTAGCACCCAATCTTGAAAGGT
The DNA here is from genome assembly GCA_963837355.1 of uncultured Saprospiraceae bacterium. Taxonomy (GTDB): domain Bacteria; phylum Bacteroidota; class Bacteroidia; order Chitinophagales; family Saprospiraceae; genus Aureispira. The sequence goes on from CAWIMY010000007.1 coordinate 2,123,540, forward strand.
CGGGAAGTGGGACGGGAGAAGCATCGTAGACTAACTTAACCCAAGTTTTAGCGTCTAAGGCACGGACAACGTTGTCCACCACTTGATCTAATAAATCATCGAGCTGTTGCCGCCAAGCCGCTAAATTGCCACACAAAGCACTCTGCAACGCTAGTAGCAACGCTTTAGCTGCCGCGACAGCTTTGCCCCATTCTTCTTCTAATGCTGCCAAGGCGCGGTCTACCTGTCGGCGAATAGGATCAATCAAAGCCGTTTCTACTGTTTTTTGGGTGTACCGCTTCAATATATCAGGCATGGTGCGTGCTACTTCGCTAAATTGAGCAAACGTAATGCGTCCTGTTCGTTGCAAACTGCTCAATAGTAAGCCACTATCAGGCGGCAAAAACTGGCAGTTTTCCCACTCCTGCAAAACGCTGGTCGCTTGTTGCGCCAATTGATCGGGCTGTAAATTCTGAAACGTATCTTTATCCAACAGACTCATAATACTCGTTAGAATTTGGTGATAATCGGCTTTTACTTGGGGCGTGTAATAAGTAGGGCCAAAGATCACTTTTCCAAGAGCAATTAAATCGACTAATAATTCCTTTGTCGCATCGTTCACCGTCAACAAAGGAATGGGGAGCTGACGTTCTACGCCGAGCAATTCTCCGATTTCCTCTTGTAATTTTTCGTGAAAACGCTCTGCTAACTTGTCCAAAGGGTCTTGTCCATGGGGAAAAGAGCGCGGGGCATAACTGCCGTCTGTTTGGCGGGTCGCATATTGATCCAACAACTGCCCACAACCTTTGTGAATATTGGTATAGGTATAATCAATTAAGGTGGTAATGGTGGCGGCAGCTGACTTAGAAATAACCTTATAAAGCAGCGAAACAAGCACCGTTTTGAGGTTTTTAGCAGCTTTGCCATTGGGTTGCTCTATCGCCGCTTGTATAGACGGATAGATAAAACCATCTGCATGTTCGACCAAGGGAACAAAGAGCTGTTCGATGAAAAAAGCCAAGGCGGGTTCGGCTTGTTTAAGCGTGGTTAGTTGCTCTAGAACAACAGGCTTAATATAGCTACGGTGTGCCCAACTCATCAATTGAACCAACATCGTAGTTAACTGGCGGCGGGTGGTCGCATTAACAGGTTGTTCGTCTAATAACAAATTATACAACAAATCTTGTAGTTGTTGCGTCGCTACTTCTGGTGCTGTATTGGGATAAATAGTCGTAACTAAGTCTTTTAAATCTGGGAACATGCCAAAAAGAACACGCTCTAATCCAAAATCCAACCAGTAGCGTTTGGCGACTTCTTTCAGGGAAATCGTGCCTGCAAGCAGCCTGTCCTTTGAATCGGGAACGCGGCTATGAAGGGTCAAGCGCACGCGATCTATCACAGCCAAATTGGCTGCCTCGTGTCCCTCCCAATCCTGTAACACGCCAAATGTCCAATAGGCGGTAAAGATTTCTTCTAGCAAAGTGGTATCTATTGCTAATTCCTCTTGCAAGACCTGAATAATAAAGTCAAAGGATTGGATGATTTGCGTATAATTAGACGTATTACTATTCAACAGCGCCTCAAATTCCTCCAACCGCGCAATGATTAGGTCAAGCGTAGCAATCAGCTGCTGCCGCGCTTCATCGGGGCGATCGACCTCTAATAAGCTATACAAATTGAGTTTGATGGTGCGCTCAAACAAGACGCGGATGCCCTCCATTAATAAATCGGCGACAACGCCTTTGCCGTATTGCCAACCGACTTCAAAAAAGTCAGGGCGTTGATCGGGCGGGCGCATAAAGGCCATAGAAACGTCCAGCAACGTATCTAACCCATTGCTGACAACAGCTTGGAGAAAAGGCGAATCGCCTGTCGTGGTGGCTAAACGTTGAATTAAGCGCGCTTTAACCTGCGCCAAGGTGGGCTCAATCAACGTCGAAACATCGGGAATGCCCAATTCTATAAAAGCGCCATAGCTCATGCCTGCAAACCAAGAGGCACCGCCGCCCATTGCAATTTCAAAACCTGGCGCAATGGTTTTGCCCTGTTCCTCGCGGGCTATCAGCTGTCCTGTAAGTTTCAAATAGCCTTCTGCGGTAAAGCCTGCTTCTGCTTTGGCGAAAGCTGCGCCTTTGATGACAATACCGCGTACAAAATCTTCTACGGTAGCGACTAAAAAATGAGCATCGCCTCCTTCATTTTCTATCAAGGTTTCTTTGGCCATTAGTAGGAGTTCTCCCACTTTTAGGTCGAGCTGCAACAGTACTTCTACATAAGCTCGTGCCCAAGCTTTGACAACAATGGACAATCCAAATTCGTCGAGTAGGTTAGGAGAGAGGACACCTTTGAGTAAGAGACCTGCGGAAGCGCCTGCTTTGGCGCGGATCGTGGCATCCATCCATTGGGCTTCTGCTTTGGCTTCGGCATAGCCTTCTAGAGCAGCTTGAGCCGACAAATTAAATCCGTGGCAGTCGATGCTCGCCGAGGCGCTGGCTTCAAAAGAGACCGCTGCTTTTGTCAAAAAGTGTTCGCCATGTCTATTTTCGGTAGACGCATCGGCGTTGAATACAATATCCTTTTCTGGCATTTTTGGTGGTTTTGGTTATCAATGCTGGTTGGTTTGGTCGGTTATTCGGAGGCTGGTTTAGGTCTCCCTTTCTTACTAAACGAAATAATTGTTGGTATGGTGTATTGGTTTTGAAAATAAGTAAGGTTTCAGGGATGAAATGGGTCATAATAAGTGGCGTAATGGGAGTTGTACTATTCATAAGAACGCCGTTTACAAGAATGGTTACGGTTGGGATAGCCTATTAAAATAGGGACAGAATACTACCTGTTCTCCTCAACCGACTCTACAGGCATTGCTTCCTATCATTTTTTGTCGTAACTTTCCTGTATGGAAATCCTAGAAGGAAGTTTAGAACATATCGTCTTTAGAAATGAAGAAAACGGCTACACCGTTGGCAAGGTATTGCCTGTAGGAGAGGCCAAAGTTTGCACCATAGTAGGCAGCTTAATGGGGGTGCAAGTGGGCGAAACCTTGATTTGCCAAGGACAATGGCGCAGTGACAAACGCTTTGGGAAACAATTTGCCGTAGAGCAATTTGAAGTAAAAATTCCCTCGACCACGCGCGGTATTGAGCGCTATTTGTCTTCGGGTTCTGTGGCAGGTGTCGGGGCGGCTTTCGCCAAACGCATTGTGGATTTGTTTGGAGAATTGACCTTAGAAATTTTTGACATCGCGCCGCATCGTTTATTAGAAGTAGAGGGGATTGGCAAGAAAAAACTAGAGCGGATTCAGGCCTCTTGGTCGAAGCAAAAAGACATTCGCCAAGTCATGATTTTTCTACAAAATTGCGGCATTTCTCCGAATTACGCCCAGCGAATTTTCAAGGCTTACGGCCAACAAAGCATCGAGAAAGTCAAGGAAAACCCTTATCGTTTATCCACCGAAATTGAGGGCATTGGCTTCAAAAAGTCGGATGCCGTCGCTCAAAAAATGGGCTTGCCCCTTGAATCAGCATCGCGTATTGCTTCGGGCATTGAATTTACCTTGGAGCAAGTGGCGCGGCACGGACACAGCTGCTACCCGATTGATCGCCTGATCAAAGAAGCGGCAGTTTTGTTAGGCGTTGCCTTGGAATCGGTAGAACGCGAACTACATGAACTGGCCGCTCAGGGGCGGGTTTTGTTGCAATTATTAGAACAATACGAGGGGCGGGGCGCTACGTTTGTCTGGTCTAAGCTCAATTATGAACACGAAACGACTATTGCGGGAGAACTACAGCGGTTACAGTTTTTTGAGGATGTCTGTCAAGAAACAGACTGGGAAACGGCTTTAGAAAAATCTACTAAAAAGCACGGCATCACGCTGGCCTTGGAGCAAGAACGTGCCGTCACGCAGAGTATCGAGCAAAAAGTACACATTATCACGGGTGGCCCAGGTACGGGCAAAAGTACCATTACTAAGATTGTCTTGGAGGTGTGTTTGGCGACGACCAGTAAGATTATTTTAGCGGCACCTACAGGCCGCGCGGCTAAGCGTCTGAGCGAAATCACTAAGCGAGAAGCCAGTACGATTCACAGCTTGTTGATTTTTGACTTTGTGACCCATTATTTTAGAAAAAACAAGTACGAACAACTCGATTGTGAGGTATTGATTATTGATGAGGCGAGTATGATTGATGCCTTTTTGATGAGTGCGCTTTTACAAGCAATTCCCGATACCTGTAAGGTAATTTTGGTGGGGGACGTGGATCAACTGCCAAGTGTAGGCGCAGGCAATGTGCTCAACGATTTGATCGACAGCGGGCAAGTGCCTGTGACGCGTTTAGAAGAGATTTTTAGACAAGCGGCCAATTCTCAAATTGTTCTCAATGCCCACCGCATCAACCAAGGAATTTTTCCTACAATTAGTACCGAAAAAGACAGTGATTTTTTCTTCATTACAGAGCGGCAGCCCGAGCGCTTAATGCAGCATGTTTTGGGCTTAATCGAGCGGCGTTTGCCCAAGGCTTATAAATTTGATCGCCTCAAAGATATTCAGTTGCTCTGCCCGATGAACAAAGGAAAAATTGGCAGCGTAGAATTTAATCGCGTTTTGCAACAGCACCTCAATCCCAAAAAGAAAAATGAAGAGATGGGCGCAGGCCCTCGCAAGTTGGTCGAAGGGGACAAAGTCATTCAGACGCGCAACAATTATGATAAAGGCGTTTATAACGGGGACATTGGGTACGTCAAAAAAGTATCGGAAGTCGACAAACAATTGAGTGTGGAATTTGACGGCAAATTGGTAGAATACGAATGGGCGGAATTGATGGATTTGGATTTGGCCTACGCGGTGTCGGTGCACAAATACCAAGGCAGCGAAAGTCCCTGTATTATTTTGCCCATCCACGAAAGCTATAACCGCCTGTTGTTTCGCAATTTACTCTACACAGGCATTACGCGCGGCAAACGCCTAGTCATTCTCATTGGTACCAAAGAAGCCGTGAGTATGGCCATCAAAAATAACCGCGCCAACCAGCGCTATACGGGGCTAAAAACGTTATTACAGAAAAAAGAACGCGGTTTGCCTGTCATTCGGCCTGTGCCTATGTTGGGTTCGCTGGGCTATGCGGCTTGGTTGCGCGAACATTTTGAGCCGTTAGAGGGTTCTATGGATACTGCTGTTCCTGTAGATTTATTTTCTTAACAACCGTTCTATATTATGTCTGACCTTGAACCTACTGTTCCTTATCTCTACTTAGAAGAAGGCATTACTTTAGCCGAGTTGAGTGATTGGTTGATCGCTTACGATTTGGAGGCGATTCCCAAAGAGCGGTATTATTACGATTATAAAGACGCGATTCGGATTATTGATTTTGTGCAAACAAAAGGCATTTATGACGGTTGGGTATTGCTCATTAAACCCAACGAGAAAGATAAAGCAGAAGCGTTATTAGCGGCGCATCCTGATAAATTCAAACGCTATGCTACCGTCGAGCGACAATTTCTAGAGGGCTTGTCCAACAGTTTATTACAACAAACTTTGGGCTCGCAACACGCCACAGGAGAGCGCCTACAATTGATTCGTTTGCTGCTGGCCGAACGAGGGATTCAAGTAACAGAAGAGGAAGCCACTAGCGCCAAAGAATTGGTGCAATTGCGCAACGAAGAACGCGCTCCTAACGTGCTTTACGCAAAGGTGTTAATTTGGACGGCCTTTGCGCTGTTGGCCGTAGGGTATTTGTGGTGGATCAATAGTTAATCGGAAACAGAACTTAATCCTTATTAGCCTGCTCAACATACTCCACCCTACTAACAAGGGCGATAAGTAGGCTCCGTATTCAAAATATCTTGCACTACTGCTCCTGGTAAGACACAAAAAACAGGAATTTCCAGCTGGTAGTGTTGACAGTGTTGTTGTACGGCTTTTATGATTTGTTCTTGGTGATAACGTGTTGAGAAATGCCCCAAAATCAGTTGTTGGACTTGACTTTGCGCCACCATAGCAATGACTTCTTCCAAGACACTATGAACACTTCCTCGTCTCTTCTTTTCAGGCGCTTCCAAAAACGTTGCTTCATGAATAAGAATGTTTGCGCCACTCCACAAATCATAATCGCGTACAGGGGTGTCGCCTGTATAGGTGAGGAGTGATCGGCGTTTTTCTTCCGTGATGTAGGCATTGCCGCGCGCTTGGCGTAGGGCTTTTATCGCCGTTCCCGATAGTTCTTGAAATTCTGCTTTTAGCTTGTGTTTTACCTCTAAGACCTCATAGCCAAGGCTTTTGATAAGGTGCGATGGAGCTTCAATATGCTCATTGCGAATGCTTTTGACGAGGTAATTGGATTTAATGGCGACTTCTTCGGCATGGTCTAAGCCGCGCCAAGGCGTGGGCGGCGCGTGCGGCGCAAATTTTTCGCTAAAATCCCGCAAATACTCAAAGCTGTGGGAATCTTTAGGGTAATAAATTTTAGGAAAGCCATCAGTGCGGGCGTGCATTTGCCGAAAGGCCATCAAACTAGACATGTGGTCGCGGTCGGCATGACTAATAAAGACATGTTGCCCCTTGCGGGAGCGTTGTTGTAGATTAGCAATAATCCCATCGCCCGCATCAAATAAGATATTCAATTCCTCAATTAAGTACCACGTAGAAAACAAGGCCGTGGAAGAACCTGTAATAGTAAGTTTCATAGGCGAATAAAGCCCGATTGCTTGGAATAAGTTCCAAACTCCCACATTTTATATCCCACTGTTTTTAAAAAAGTAGTATCTTGTTGTCTCTTTTATAAAAGAGTGGCCATCCCTCGTCCTTTAAGATAATTCTCCTTTTCTCCTGTTGTCAAATCATCGTTAGAATGACCCGCCAAGCTGCTGTTACTGCCATTACTTTATTGTTGACTAGTTTTTTTATGTGTCAATCCAACCCCGCAGAATATCCCATAAAACAGACGCTTATTCGCCAAGAGGTCAAGCAATTAGAAGCTGATTTGAAAGTAGCCGAGGAAAACCGCCGCGAGGAAGAGCGTTGGGTGAATGCGCAATTGGCCAAAATGACCCAAGAGGCGCGTTTGGGGCAGTTGTTTATGATTGGCGCATATCCCACACAGGGCGGCAGTGATGAACAGGCTGTGCTCAAAGCCATTCAAGATCACGAAGTAGGTGGCCTTATCTTTTTTAGAGGACACGAAGACCAAATCGCGCGCCTTACCAACCGCTATCAAGCCCAAAGCAAAGTGCCGTTGATGATGTCGATGGATGCGGAGTGGGGCACCAACATGCGGGTGGCGCGCGCTACGCAATTTCCACGGCAGCTGATGATGGGCGCGTTGCAAAACAATGCGTTAATTTACGAATTTGGACAGGCAGTCGCAAAGGAATGTCAAGCAATGGGGATTCATATTAATTTTGCGCCAGTAGTAGATGTGAATAACAACCCCGCCAACCCTGTTATTGGCGATCGCTCTTTTGGAGAGAATAGAGAAAATGTGACCGCTAAGGCGTATCAATATATTCGCGGTTTGCAAGATCATGGCGTGATGGCTTGCGCCAAACACTTTCCCGGACATGGAGACACGGACGTAGATTCGCATAAGGATTTGCCTATTATTCGCCACAGCTTGCAACGCTTGGACAGCGTGGAGTTGTACCCGTTTAAGAACTTAATCCAGCATGGCGTACAGAGTGTGATGGTGGCACACTTACACATTCCTGCCTTGGATGCGACGCCCAACCTTCCTGTGACGCTTTCTAAGCCCACGATAACGGGTTTATTAAAAGAAAAAATGGGCTTTAAAGGCTTGATTTTTACGGATGCACTCAATATGCGTGGTGTGACGAAACATTTCAAAGATGGCGAAACGGATGTCAAAGCATTGTTGGCAGGCAACGATGTATTGTTGGTGACGCAGGATATTCCCAACGCCAAAAAACGCATTTACGAAGCGATTGATAGCAATTTAATTACTTGGGAGGAAATTGATGGGCACGTACGTAAAATTCTACACGCCAAATATCGGTTGGGGCTACACCAGTATGAGCCCGTCGAGGCAACAGGCGTTGCCAATCGGTTGCGCTTATCGCAAAACAAAGCCCTCAAACAAGAGATTATTAGTGAAGCCTTGACCTTGGTCGATCCACAAGATATTTTACCGCTCTCTGTCAAGAACACTGCTTGTATCAGCGTGGGAACTCGCAAGGGGATGACCACTTTTCAAGAAGAACTGAAAAAATACGGCATCAGCGAACATTATACCGCCAATGCTAGCGTACCTAATAGCCGCCTAAAGGCACTCGCTAAGCAGAAAACCGTCATTGTAGCCATACACGACATGAGCCGCTCGGCGGGGCAACAATTTGGGGTTTCTAAAAACATCGAGCAGTTTATCCAACAACTCAGCCAACAGACCAAGGTGCTGGTTGTGGCCTTTGGTAGTCCGTATGCTTTGCGGTATACCCCCACGGCACAAGGAGCGGTGGTCGCCTACAACGACGAAACCATTACACAGCGGCTAGCTGCCCGCGCCATTGCAGGAGCCTTGCCTTTTAGAGGACGGTTGCCCGTAACCGCCTCACCAACCTTCAAATACGGAATGGGAAAAGATACCGAAGTGCAAAAAATGCCCTATGCTAGCAATCCAGAGAGTGTCGGCCTTAGTAGCACCGTCTTAGAAGGCATTGATAAAATTGCTGCCGAAATGATTCGCGAAAAGGCTGCTCCTGGTGCGCAAGTGCTAGTGGCTAAGAATGGACAAATTGCGTTTCACCGCGCTTACGGCCATTATACCTACGCTCAAAAAATGCGCGTACAACGGGACAATCTCTACGACTTGGCTTCAGTCACTAAAGTGGCAGCGACCACGATTTCGCTCATGCGCTTGTACGATGAAGGAAAATTAGAACTCGATCAGCCGTTGAGTTTTTATTTGCCAGAGTTGCGGGGAACCAATAAATCTAGGATAACTATTCGAGAAATATTGTTGCACCAAGCAGGTCTTAAACCTTGGATTCCTTTTTATACCAAAACCTTGGACGAGTCGAAGAAACCGATTATGGGGCGCTATTATGCTCCCCAATACAACAACGCGTATAACATTCGGGTCGCCAATGCCTTGTACTTTGCCCAAAGCCAAGTGGATTCGGTGGTTTGGCAACGAATTTACGATCAAAACTTACGATCAGGCACTAATTACAAATACAGCGATTTGGGCTTCTATTTGTTTACGCGCCTCATCAAGAAGTTGACAGGGAAAAGCTTGGACGTTTACGCAGGAGAGACGTTTTATCGTCCAATGGGCTTGTTGACGGCGCAGTTTAATCCTTTAAAAAATAGTTTTCCAAGAAGTAAAATTATACCGACCGAGGACGATCAATATTTTCGTTATCAAGTGGTACAGGGCGATGTACACGACATGGGAGCCGCGATGTTGGGCGGTGTTTCGGGACACGCGGGGTTGTTTTCTAATGCGCAAGATTTGGCCGCGATATTTCAGATGTTAATCAACGGGGGAGAATATGGCGGCAAGCGCTACCTCAGAAAATCAACTATTGATTTGTTTACGGCTAAGCAGACCGAGCAGTCGCGTCGCGCGTTGGGTTTTGACCGCAAAGAAGAAAGTGATCGTCCCAACCAATCTATTAATGTAGCCTATCAGGCTTCGATGCGCACCTTTGGGCACCAAGGGTTTACAGGTATTGGTGCTTGGGCAGATCCCGATAACAATATCATCTACTTGTTTTTATCCAATCGTACTTTTCCCTCTGGAGAGAATATGACGTTGATTCGTCGGGACATTCGCTCGCGCATTCAAGAAGTTGTTTACGACGCGATTTTGCCCGATAGTTAGATTTTTTTGGTAAGGATGCCTTACAAAGCATCCTTACCAAAAAGAAATTTATACCTCCTCAGGACGGATGGTAATGGACTCTTTTAGAATATGAGCCATAACGAGCAATTGCTCATCGTTCATATTCTTGAGCATACTTTTGGCAACGCTTAAGATCGCTTTTTTGCCAATTTTGAGGGAATTCTCAACGGCCATCATTTTGATGCGGCCAATGTTGGCGCGGCGTAAGGATTCAATAAAGAAAAAGCCGAATCCTTCGTCGGACAAATCGCTGACAATTTGGAAAAAGCGCAGGGCATGAGGGCGACGGTTTTCCGTCTCTTCAAATTCTTTAACAATGGCTTCAATGCGTTGCAATAAATCGTCGGAGAGGGGGTATCCTAAGTATTTTGTTGTCATAATATTCGGTAATAATGAAATGTGCGATAACAATGGAAATAAAAATGGAGAAAGTCAATCCGAAGCTGACTTTCTCCTATATAAAGGTGTTTCTAGTACCTAGAGTTTACGAAGTCGGCAAAAATATATTACCTACTTCCTGTAATTTCTAGTCTAAAAATCCGAAATAGTAGCAGAACTTCCAAACTTTTGGTGTATTAATTACTGTGTGATCAATTTGGGTTGTCCTAGCAAGTGCCCCGATGTGGTATGCAACGCCACCCAATATAGCCCTGCGGGATAGGGGTGAAGCGATAGGGTAAAAGTAGCGTCTAGGGAGGAGGGGAATAGATAAGAAAGAATAGATTAATTGAACATTGCAAGAGGACAGGGATATGCCCTTTTGAGGATAATAGTTAATATAAGGTCTTAAAAAAGGGGCAGAAGTTGCAATAAATAGAAGATATTTTTTGCAAATAGTTGAATTTGAGATAGTTACAAGAGTAGGATGCCCATCACAAAAAAAAGGCTCTTTCAACTAGAAAGAACCTCTTGGTAGAATTTTATTTTTAAGCCTTAGCGCGCCTTGCGAATCATCATCGTTAAGCGGCTAGTGCAAACCAACTTGTTGGCTTCATCGGTGATTTCAATTTGCCACACATGAGTGGTGCGGCCAATGTGAACAGCCGTTGCCTTAGCGCTGACGCGCCCACCTTCGGGCACAGAGCGCAAGTGGTTGGCATTGATATCGAGCCCAACCGCTTGATAGGTCATTAGGTTTTCCAAGCAGAGGGCAGAGGCGGTACTGCCTACGGTTTCGGCTAGTGCAACGGATGCCCCGCCGTGCAGAATACGCATCGGTTGAACATTCTTGTGCGTGACAGGCATTTCGGCGACCAAATAATTATCGCCAAATTCTGTAAATTGTATATCAAAATATTCCCCTAAGGTATTAGTAGAAAAGCCTTGTAAGCCTTCTAGCGTGAATTCTTGTTTCCATATTTTCATAACTACCAAGAACTATTGTGCGGTGCTTTCGCCTGCTACAAATTTATACCCCACGCCACGAACGGAATGGAAGTAAAGCGGCGATTTAGGATCTTTTTCAAAGTATTTGCGAAAGGACAAAATAAAGTTGTCAATCGTACGAGTAGAAGGATAGACATCATACCCCCAAACACTCTGCAAAATTTGCTGTCTAGAAACAACTTCGCCACGGCGCTCAATGAGCAGTTTGAGGAGCATGGCTTCCTTTTTGGTGAGCTTAAAAGAGCCATTGTTGCCAACCGCTTCATAAGTCTTGAAATTCGCAGAGTTTTCTCCGAACTTAAAGCTCTCTAGAGAAGTACTGGTTTGGCTCTGGCTACGTTTCAGTAAGATGTTGATTCTCAATAGTAATTCTTCTAAGTTAAAGGGCTTGACAATGTAGTCATCCGCTCCGCGCTTGAGTCCCGCTACTTTGTCGGCGGTCGTATCTTTGGCGGTCAAGAAAATAATTGGAATGTCAATATCGACTAAGCGAATTTGCTCACAGAGTTCTAACCCACTCACTTCGGGCAGCATAATATCCAACAATACAATGTCAAAATGTTGCTCTTTGAACATACGGAGAACTTGTTTGCCTTCGCCTGTAGCGACGACTTCGTAATCTTCTAGTTCTAAGTTAAGTTTGAGGGCATCTCTGATGCTTACTTCGTCTTCTACTAAAAAAATGCGTACTGCCATAGTTGTCTTTAATTAGAGTTGAGCACTGCTGAGGAACAAGCGATCAACGGTTTAGAGAAGTTGACTAGATTCTTCTCGTTAAATTTTGGGGATAACAATGCTGAATATACTACCCTTAGGTTGGTTACTTCGGACAGCAATTTGTCCTCGGTGTGCCTTTACAATTTCCTTAGCAATGTAAAGTCCCAATCCCGTACCCTTTGTTTTGCGGGTGTCTTCATTACCAACACGATAAAATTTTTCAAAAATACGTTCTCGTTCTATTTTGGGAATGCCTTGTCCGAAGTCGGCAACTTCAAAACAATACGCATTGTCTTTGCTCATGGCTAGTTTGACCATAATCTTAGAGGTATCTTTGGCGTATTTAACAGCATTCTCGATTAAGTTTAGAATAGCAAAAGTCAAGGTTTTTTGATCGGCTTTTTTTAATAAAGCGTCCTCTACTTGACTGTCGAATTCAATTTTGCCCGAATACTTCGGCGCGGCTAGTTGGATGCATTTTCTTATTAACGCATTCAGATCCGTCGGTTCAAAAATATACTGGTAACCGCCATCAACCCTTGCAGCTAATAAGAGGTCTTCTACCAATTTATTGAGGCGTTCCGTATCGTTTAACGCATTTGTAGTCAGCATCTTTTGTTGTGCTTCGGTTAGCTTTCGCTTACTAAAGGTATCGAATGTTAATTTGATAACGGCTATAGGCGACTTTAGTTCATGCGTGATGGATAACAAAAAATTTCGTTGTTGTTCTGCCAAGGCCACTTCTTTTTGCCGACTTTTAGAAATCTTCCAGATGCCTAAGACAATAAGCGCTAACAAGACGGACGATTCTCCAAAAATCATCCAACGCTGCCGTCCATAGCGTTCTACCAAGCGGGTGTATTGTGCCGACTCTACGAATGCCTGCCGATCGGTCGCCCCATCTTGCTGCATTTGCATCCACAACAACTCTTGTTTGGCTTTCATAGCGTCTTCATTCTTGACACACAGCAAGTAAGCCCACCAACTACCCGCTACTAGCACATACGTAATGACTAGATAGAATAGAATATCAACGCCTTTTAGTTGTTTTAGCTTCATAATATTACTTGGAACAGAACGGTAGAATAATAGTTGTTGCAGGAGGAGAAGAATGTCACAAAAAAAGCACCAATCTTAGGAACAGATTGATGCTTGTTATGCTTTGAATAAAACTCGTCAATTTTATTGAGCCTTAGTTGAGGCCGAGTTGTATGGTGATTTCTCCACAGGCATCGGGTTGTCCTGGAGCGCGTTCATAGCGGTATTCTTTAGCGCAACCTTCTACTAACTGGATCAAGTCGCTGTCTACAATAGTAGACTTGCGGCGGTTGATCTTAGCACTGATGACTTGGCCACGGGCATTGACACAGATATAAACGACGGCTTTGCCTTTTTCTCGCCATTCGGCGCTTCCCGCTTTGTAATCCTCGCATTTAGCCGTGTTTCTACGGCTACCAATCTTACCACGGCCACGGCCTTCCTCGCCTGCGCCTGTACCACCCAAATCGTCCTTGCCATCAGGCGTACCTTGCTTGCCTGCACCAGAACCCGATCCTTGGCCGTTGGTATTGCCATCGCCAGGAAATAAGGCATTGGGATTGGGTTTCGGAGGGGTTGGTTTGGGGGTAGGGGTTGGTTTGGGCGGAGTAGGTTTAGGTTCTACTTTCACGTCTTCAACTACAGGCGCGTCGGTATTCTCTACGGTTTCGACAGGCTCCTCAATGGGGTCTTCTATAGGCTCCTCGACGGGTTCTTCTACAGGTTCTTCGACAGGCTGCTCGTCTGCGAGCAACGGGTTCTTCTGGTTTTACAAAATCTTCGCTTCCCCCCGCAATTTCTACATCGCCAAAAGAGGCCATCAATCCTTCTGCTTCGGGAATGGGAAAGGTGGTTTCAAACCAAGGGAAAATCAAAAAGAACAGCACCACCACTAAAAAAAGGCCCGCTACAATACGGCTCTTTTGTTTGTCTTCGGGCTTTTCAAAGTCTTCTAAGTTATTATAATTATTCGATTGCATACCGCTTATTTTTTAATAGTATAGGGAACGTCCAAGGCACTGATTACTTGAATAACAGCGCGAAGGGTGTCGGTGTTTTGTATAGAAGGGGCAATTATGAAATCAATTTCATATCCCGTCCTGTATTGGCGGGCCATTTGGTGTACCTTCCTTAAGGTAGATGCAAAATTATCAAAATTGGTTGCGTTCCCTTGCACAATATAGCGATTATTAGACAACATCTCCAAGTCTACCCGCTTCGGATCTGGCCGTATTGGCTCTGAATTAAATAGACTAAGAGCGGAATAGCGACCAGACAACCGACCAATAACAGCACTTTGCGGCGCATGTCACTAGAAGAAGCGGATTCAAAGTTTCTGTTATAAGCCATAATGGAAGGACATAGGAACGAACTTAAGGATTAAAAAACTTATCGAACGAAGATAAAAAATCTTACAAAAATAGGTACTACTCCAGCAATTAAAATATTAACGGAGGGGAATGTCTATTATTGTACTTTTTGAAAGAATAGAAAGAGCTGCCTTGATTAATGCATTTTATTTATATTTTAATAAATTGATATTTTGTATAGGGAGGTTAGGTCAGACTGTGAATCCACCCAACTTATTGCGGTGATTTTTATATTGCAACCAATAGACTTTATTACGAATAGCCTTGCAGCGAAAAAAGATTTTTTTCCCTCACTCGGCGTTAAAAATTAATCCCATCCCGATAAAATCGGGATGAGCTGAATTTTACTTCGTGAGCCCTTCTGGGTTTGCCTTGATTACTTTGTGAACTCGCAAGCTCGGTTGATGAAAAGAACTCTCTTTTTGATCTCTATACAATCCCATTCGTAATAAAGTCTATTAATTAACCAGTTCAACAGAGTCAAAAAAAGCACGGGCATTTTAGAAATGTTTGTATTTTGTAAATGTATAAAGTCATTACTTGTATGCTTAAGAGGTAAGAAGCAAAATACATATAACCAAAAGAGTCGTGCAATAGCAGTTTATTCAGCGGCTCGCCACTATACTTGCCCGCTCCATCTCTAGATCAGTAGGGAAAGGTGGCGTCAATAACAGTACAGATGTTCGCACAGTGCAAGGTTGGTTCAACAGCCACGGCGGTCGTTTAGAAGTAGATGGACAGTCGGGGCTCAGATTAATTAGTGAAATTAAAAAATTTCAGCGGCGCCTTGGGCAATCAAGGGATGGCTTAGTGGAACCGGGCCGCAATACTTGGAGAGGTTTGTTGGGAGAATTACCCCTAGGACCACCCACTACTGCCGTTAGTTCGATCATTCGAGGAGGCGAAAGTGGTTTGGCAGGCTACAATGCCTATAACAGAGGGCAATCAGGGGAGCCCTTAGCGGCAGGTTCTAGGCCTTCGTCTGCTAATTTTACGTTAGAAGAATTTACCTCTCCTAACAAATATGCTACGCTTACACCTCCACACCTTTGGGCTAATGTCCAAAAGGTATTCAACAACCTAGAAGTGATCCGTAGAGCGGCGGGTGGCCGTTGATTCTTACTTCAGGGTACCGAAATCAAGCCCACAATGACGATATCGGGGGCGTGACCAACAGTTACCACATCCAAGGTATGGCCGCTGACTTTCATTGCCCGAACCTCAGTACACAGCAACTCGCCGATTTAGTAACGCGCTTGGTTCATGAAGGGAAGATTACAGCAGGAGGAGTCGGTACCTAGATTGCCAGAGGGTTTGTTCACTACGACATTCAAGGGCGGTACGTCATCACAGCACGGCAATAAGTTTTTTGAGAATAGAAAAAACATAGAAGATCAAAACTAAGCTGCAAACTAATAGCCTTCTAACACATCGTTAGAAGGCTACTTTTGTAATAGGAAAAAGAGCTGCTCTAACTGCGTTGCAACTCCTCACGCAACACCACCGTTTTCCTAATCTTCTCATACAAACGTTCCGCTTCCGCAAATGACAAAGTTTGTTGCCCATCCGAGAAGGCTTGTTCAGGTTGGCGGTGTACCTCCACCAAGAGGCCATCAGCGCCTGCCATAACTGCGGCTAAGGCCATGTCGTCTACATATTGGCGCAAGCCAATGCCGTGTGAAGGATCGACAATAACGGGCAAATGAGATTTGTGTTTTAGAATGGGTACGGCGTTCAAATCCAAGGTATTGCGGTAGCTGCTTTCAAAGGAGCGAATGCCCCGCTCACAAAGCATGATTTTTTCGTTGCCATTTGAGAAGACATATTCTGCGGCTTGCAAAAGCTCATCAATGGTGCCCGAAATACCACGCTTGAGTAAGACGGGCTTATCCATCTTGCCCAAGGCATCCAACAAGTTGAAATTCTGCGCATTGCGCGCACCTACTTGAAAAATGTCAATATAATCGTGCATGGCTTCGATTTGAGAAACCTGCATCACCTCGGTAATGATTTTAATATCGGCTGCGCGGCAAGCTTCGTAAAACAAGCGCAAGCCTTCCAGCCCCATACCCCGAAAGGAGTACGGCGAACTTCTGGGCTTATAGACCCCGCCGCGCATAATGCGAATGTTGTTGGCTTTTAAGTGCGCCACGGTCTCTTCGATCTGCGCTTCACCCTCAATGGAGCAAGCTCGCCATCACGGCACAGCCGCCGTCCCCAAGGCGTACTCCATCGCCCAAATCAATCACGGTGTTTTGTACTTTCCACTTGCTCGATACCAATTTATAGTGGTCGCTCACACGGTGCAAATCCCGCACGCCATCTAAAACGCCAATGCTTCGGATGTCAAATTCTTTTTTGCCAATGGCAACAATGTATTCTTGAAATTGAGTACTAACCTTGTTGTGTTGATAACCGATTTCGTCTAAGCGATTTAACAAGTGGTTGTACTGTTCGGGAGCGATATTTTTTTCTAATTGTATAATCATGATGCTTGTTGTTCTATTCTGATAAGAAGGAAAAGGAAATTAGCTAGCAGCTGTTGGTTGACGCAAGTCGCTGACAAACGCATGGATGTCAGCGGGCAAATCTTGGCTCTTTTCGAGCATTCTAATAAACGCACTGCCCACAATGGCACCACTAGAATACTGGCAAACGGTTTGATAATCGGCGGCTTTAGAAATGCCAAAGCCAATGAGGGTGGGGGTGTGGAGTTGTAAGGTTTTGATGCGCTCAAAATAAGCAATGTTCTCTGTTCCAAAACCCGCTTGTTTGCCTGTGGTGGCCGCTGTTGATACGACATAAATAAAGGCATTGCTCAAGCGGTCAATGTGGCGAATTCGCTCTTCAGAAGTATGGGGCGTAATTAAGAAAATCATGGATAACCCATATTGCGCAAATAAAGCTTGATAGTGTTGCTCGTACTCAAAAAGGGGCAAATCGGGCAAAATTAAACCATCTACACCTACGGCTTGGCAGCGTTTCAAAAAGTTTTCCATTCCAAATTGCAATACTGGATTGAGATAACCCATGAGAATAATCGGCAGTTGGCTCTCTTGGCGAATGCCTTCTAATTGCTCCAATAAAACTTTGATGGACATTCCATTATCAAGTGCCACGCTGCTGCTAGCCTGAATCGTTGGGCCATCTGCCAAGGGGTCAGAGTAAGGCATACCCAATTCGATTAAATCTGCGCCTGCTTTGTCCAGTTCTAAAATAACGCGTTTGGTGTCTTCTAATTGGGGATACCCTGCGGTGCAATAAATGTTGAGAATGCCCTGTGGCTGCCGCTCAAAAAGCTGTTGTATTCTATTCATTATAAATTAATTATCATCGTTGAAAAAGAGAAAAACTAAGCGTCTAAGTTGGCTTGATAGGTCGCCAAATCTTTATCGCCGCGCCCCGATAAATTAAGTACGTTTACCTCATGGGGTTGTAAATTTAACTTGGGTAATGCCGCTAAAGCGTGCGCTGTTTCTAGGGCAGGCAATATCCCTTCTAAGCGGGCTAGCTGGTGCGCGGCGGCCAATGCTTCTTTATCGGTTACCGCAATGGCCAAAGCACGATTGCTGGTAATCAAATGCGCGTGCATGGGGCCGATGCCGGGGTAATCTAATCCCGCCGAAATCGAATGTGGCTCAATGATCTGCCCGTCTTCGGTTTGCATGAGCAAGGTGCGGCTAGCGTGTATAATGCCCTCGGTACCAAGGACACTAGTGGCGGCAGACTTGCCTGAATGAATGCCATGTCCTGCGGCTTCTACGGCGACTAGGGCAACTTGTGGCTCGTCTAAATAGTGGTAATAAGCACCTGCGGCATTGCTGCCTCCTCCCACGCAAGCGATGATGCGGTCGGGGCATTCGTTGCCTGTTTGTTCTTTTAATTGCGTGCGCATCTCGGCACTGATGACCGACTGGAACCGCGCGACCATATCGGGATAAGGATGTGGCCCTACTACGGAGCCAATAATATAATGGGTATCCTGTGGGTGATTAATCCAGTCGCGAATGGCTTCATTGGTAGCATCTTTGAGCGTTTTGCTACCGCTGTATACGGGCACTACTTTGGCCCCCAACATATTCATACGCGCGACGTTTGGCGCTTGGCGTTCTACATCCACCGCGCCCATGTATACAAGGCACTCCAAGCCCATGAGGGCACAGACTGTTGCGGTGGCAACGCCGTGTTGTCCAGCGCCTGTTTCGGCAATGATGCGGGTTTTGCCCAAGGCTTGCGCCACTAAAATTTGTCCAATGGTATTGTTGATTTTGTGGGCGCCTGTGTGGCACAAATCTTCTCGTTTGAGGTAGATATTGCTCTTAAAATGCGCGCTTAGCCGCTCGGCAAAATACAAAGGCGTTGGCCGCCCGACATAGTCTTTGAGCAAGGCGTTAAATTGCTTTACAAAGGCAGGCGCGGCCATAATAGAAAGATATTGCTGGCGTAATTCTTCCACATTAGGATAAAGCATTTCGGGGATGTAAGCCCCTCCAAAATTTCCGTAATAACCGCGTGGATCAACTTGATAAGTAGTGGTCATGGTATAATTAGATTGATTGTAATTGTTGTAAAAAATGCTGTATTTGCGCTACGTTTTTGAGCGCGGGCGCTTCCTCAAATCGACTGTTAATGTCGATGCCATACAATTGCGGGATGGCCAAGGCTTTCAGAGCCGCTACACTATCGGGCGCAATGCCTCCACTTAGCAAAAAGGGCGTAGTAGAAGGATATTGCTGCAAAATATCCCAGTTGAACGAAAAGCCATTGCCGCCGTGGGCCTCGCCTTTCGTATCTAAGAGAAAAAAGGAACACATCGCTTCATAAGGGGACAACTGTTCAAAATCAAAATGACGGTCTACCGCAAATGCCTTTATCAATTGATAGCCTTTGTCCGCT
This sequence comes from uncultured Saprospiraceae bacterium, assembly GCA_963837355.1. Classification (GTDB taxonomy): domain Bacteria; phylum Bacteroidota; class Bacteroidia; order Chitinophagales; family Saprospiraceae; genus Aureispira. Next base: position 2,142,777 of record CAWIMY010000007.1, read on the forward strand.
AAGGTTTGGCAACATTCGGGAGATTCCTCACCGTGCAATTGTAGATAATCCAAGTCAAACAAGGCCGCTCGTTGCTCGATTTCCGCGATGGTTGTGTTGACAAAAACCCCTACGCGTTTTACCGAAGTCGGCAAGTCAATGACAGGCAACGTTTCCACAAACCTCGATGAGCGCGGATAGAAAATAAAGCCTACCCAATCTAAGGGCAGCGCCCCAACCGCCGCGATATTTTCTGCTTGACGCAAACCGCATACTTTAACTTTCATGCCCGACGGTTTTGCTGCTTTGTTGGCGGACCTGCTGGATGAATTTGGCGCAAGCCTCTTCTGGACGCGCTTGTTTCATAAATTGCTCTCCAATCAAAAAGCCTTCAAAGCCGTGCTCCTTTAGCAAGACCACCGTAGCGGGGTCACTAATGCCACTTTCCGATACTTTTACGATGTTGTCAGGCAGTAAGGAGGCAATGTGTAGGGAGTTTTCTAGATCAACTTCGAAGGTTTTTAGGTTTCTATTATTAACCCCTACTAGATCAATTGCTGGACAAATTTTGTCTAGTTGGTCAGCAGTGTGCAGCTCCATCAAAACTTCCAAGTCAAGGCTTTTGGCAACTTGGGCGAGCGTTCGAACTTCTTGTTTGCTCAAACATTCGGCAATCAATAGAATGATATCTGCGCCGCTGGATTTGGCTTCTATGATTTGGTAAGGATCAATAATAAAATTTTTATTGAGAATGGGCGCGTAGTTGAATTTTCTAGCTTCAGTCAAATCGGCTAATTTGCCCCCAAAAAAATGTTGATCGGTTAAGATGGAGAGGGCAGATGCGCCTGCTTGCATGTAGCCAATAGACACGGTTTCTACATTGGCATAGGCATTGATGCTGCCTTTAGAGGGCGATTGACGCTTGAATTCGGCAATGATGCCTGAACTGTCAGGGCGTTTTAAAAATTTTACCAAAGATACTACAGGCGTTTCAAAATAGATGCTTTGCTCCAACAGTGGGATAGGATAAAGCAGTTGTTGTGCAGCGACTTCTTTTCTTTTGTAAGCGATAATTTTATCTAATATTGTAGGCATTGTTATTGATTTTTGAACTGGATTAAGAGTGTAGGAGTTGCTTGAAATTGTTGGCGGCTTGCTGACTCAATAGGGCTTCTTTGGCTTCTTGAATACAATCGACCAAGGGGCGTTGGGGCTTAAAACGTTGAATAGCGAGGCCGGCATTGGTGCAAACGACCTCATTTTGAGCGTGGCTTCCTTGCCCTTCTAAGACGGTCATGAAGACCTTAGCTGCTGCCTCAATGGTGCTGCCGCCTCGTAAAGCGCCCGCATCGTGCTGTTGTTGGCCTATTTTTTTGGGGGTCAAGTGCTGCTCTTGTTTGGGAGTAATTACTTTAAACGCTCCCGTGAGTGATACTTCGTCGTAGCCATCCAAGGCGTGAACAATCGCGTATTCCTTTTGGCTTTGTTGCAACACATATTGGTACAGGCGCACGATTTCTAAGTTGGCTACGCCGACCAATTGTTGCTTTGGTTGCACAGGATTGACCAATGGCCCTAAGACATTGAAAAAGGTGCGTACGCCCAAGTCGCGGCGAATGGCTCCTACGGCTTTCATGGCAGGGTGGAAGAGGGGCGCATGCAAAAAACAAAGGTGCTGCTGCTCCAATTGTTGTTTTAAGCGGCTTTCGTCGCTGGTGAATTGGTACCCCAATTGTTGCAACACATTGGACGAACCACAAACAGACGATACCCCATAATTGCCGTGTTTGGTCACGTGGTAGCCTGCTCCTGCAACCACCACGGCTGCCAAGGTTGAAATATTAAAGGTGTCTTTGCCATCGCCGCCCGTGCCGCATAAATCTACGCTGTCAAAATCGGATAAATCCAAGGGCACACAGAGTTCTAACAACGCCTCCCGAAAGCCCAAGAGTTCTTCTAAGGCCATTGGGCGCATTTGAAAAACCGTTAGAAAGGCCGCTATTTGCGCAGGGTTATAAACGCCTTGGGTGATTTTTAGTAAGGTGTTCTTAGCCGTAGCTTGGTCTAAGTATTCCTGTTGGAATAATTGTTCTAGTAACTTTTTCATGATTGTTGGTTGATGATCTATTGTAACTCACTTAGGCAAATACCGCTTGGGCGATCTGTACAAAATTATCTAATAGCGCTTTACCCGCAGGGGTCAATACCGATTCGGGATGAAATTGTAAGCCAAAGGTAGGGTGGTCGTGGTGTTTTAGCGCCATGATTTGACCTTGCTTGTCTTCGGCCAATATTTCTAAACAGCTTGGAAAACCCTTGTTATCAATGACCCAAGAATGATAGCGACCAACGGTAAGCGGCGAGGGTTGTCCCTCAAAAATTCCCGTAGTAGTTTTTAGTGTAATGGGGGTAGCAACCCCGTGGTACACTTTTGTCAAATTGTGTAACGTCGCTCCAAAGACCTGTCCAATGGCTTGATGTCCTAAGCAGATGCCCAAAATAGGTTTGCGCCCAGAATAGGTGCGGATGATGTCTAATAATAAGCCCGCTTGTTCGGGCAAGCCAGGGCCAGGCGACAACACAATAGCATCGTATTCCTCAATGGCTTCTAGCGCTATTTGGTCGTTGCGGAAAACGGCAATCGAAGTCGGCGAAAGCTCGCGTAAGTACTGGACTAAATTGTAGGTAAAAGAATCGTAGTTGTCAATAACTAATAATCGCATGATAGAGAGGCTTATAATTCAGTGGCTTGGAATAAGGCTTTTTGTAGGGCAGCCAATTTGTTGTTTACTTCTTGCAGTTCTTTTTCTTCGTCCGAGTCAATCACCACACCTGCGCCTGCTTGGAAGTACAGTTGATAGTCTTTGCTCATAAAAGAGCGAATCATAATGGCTTGATTCAATTGGCCTGTTGGGTTGAAAAAACCAATAGCGCCGCCGTAAAATCCACGGCTCTGGTTCTCATATTGATTGATCAATTGCAAGGCTCTGTATTTGGGCGCTCCCGATAAGGTACCCGCAGGAAACGTGTCGCCAAATACTTGAAAAATATTGGCATCCTTAGGCAAATCGCCTTCTACTTTGGAAACCAAGTGCATGACGTGGCTGTAATAATGGACCGCTTTATATTGAGCAACTTGTACGTTTTTGGTATGTCGGTTAAGGTCGTTGCGCGCGAGGTCTACGAGCATGACGTGTTCGGCATTTTCCTTGGGATCGGCAAGGAGTTCTTCTGCGCGTTGTAAGTCGATGGCGACATCGCCAGAGCGGCGGTAGGTGCCTGCAATAGGGGTTAAAATAGCCTGCTGGTCGCGAATAACCAATTGCGCTTCGGGCGAAGAGCCCATTATTTTATAGTCGCCGTAATCGAAGTAAAATAAGTAAGGGGAAGGGTTAATGGAACGCAACGCGCGGTAAACATTAAAATCGTCCCCTTTAAACGGTTGCTGAAACTGACGCGAAAAGACAATTTGAAAAACATCTCCCAACGCACAGTGTTCTTTGCCTTTGCGCACGAGCGTACGAAATTCTTCGTCCTCTAAATTACTGCTTTGCTCGCCTGCTAAATCAAATTGGTAGGTCGTCAAGGCTCCCTTTTGTAGGTACTGTTCGATGCGCGGCAATTCACTTTCTTGGCCTTCTAGTAGATTTTCTAATAAGTACAGTTGGCTGCTGTAGTGGTTAATGATAATCACGTAGCGGTAGACCGCGTAGCGCAAATCGGGCAACTCCTGCTGGCGTTTATCAACGTCTAATTCTACCGTCTCGAAGTACTGGACGGCATCAAAATTAGTATGTCCAAATAGGCCATTAAATCGCTGAAATTCCTCTGCGCCTTCAAACTCAAACTGATCACAAAAATTGGCCAAGAGGTTAGAAACGTTACTCTTAGGTGGAATGTCTAAGTAGTCGGGAGCTTTGTCGGGAAAGTGGCATTCCAAACGGCGATTTTGAATGAAGACCTCTGCAATGGGCTCCGCACAGATAAAGGAATAGCTATTTTCCTTGGATTGATAATCGGAACTTTCGAGTAAGATACTGTGGGCAATCTTGTCGCGCAGCTGCAAGTAGACACTCACAGGTGTATGCAAATCGGCTAAACGCGTACGGCACACGGTATTCAGTTTGATTCGATTCATGCTTTATTTAATGATTGGAAAAAATAAAAGTAGGAAGGATAAAGACAAAAAAAAACTTGCATTCCACAGAGGCGGAATGCAAGTTGCTATATATTTTTAACCATATCTTATTGGTCTATACAGAAGAATGTGCTACTCTCGCCAAGAAAGGGGAGTAGGCCACCAATACGCTGCTACAGCGTTTTTGGGAGTATGTCCAAGAGTTGATATGTTGTTTTGTAGTATCATGCTTACAAATGTGGGTGTTTTTTGAATACCCTGCAAATTTTTAGTTACTTTTTTTAGGGATAAACCTAATTTAATTGTGTGGCCAAAATCATCTTTACGCCTAAGTCGTTGAGAATGTCGACGGTAGTGACTAGTGTCTGTGCATCGACTTGTTCGTGGATCGACAAGATGACTACAATATCCTCTGGCTTACGACGGTCATTGTTAACGATACTGACTAGTTTGCCGCGCACGGCACTTTCTGCCAAGCGACGACCATTGACCGTAAATTCCTTGCTTCTGTTGATGTCCAACTTGATCGGCCCCGTTACTTTTTCGGTACTTTTGGCGCTTTTGCTAGAGTTGGGTAATTTCAAATTAATGGCAGTTGGGCTCACCATGCTAGACGTAAGCATGAAAAAGATGAGCAGTAGAAAGATGATGTCCGTTAAAGACGACATATTAAATTCTGCCGATACTTTGCTTGATTTCTTTAATCCCATAATGGTGTGTTATTATTGATAACAATTTTCAAAAGTCTAAGTGGCAGCTTCGGTCGCTAGAATTAGACGTACGCCCAATTTGTTGCTCATTTTCATGTACTCGACAATCGTGCCTGTCGTCTCCGTCATTTCTACATTGAGAACAACAGTTACTTCGGTATCTATATCTTTTTCTTTATTCTTTTGACGCTCTAGGTTGATGGCTTGTAACAGTTTGGATTCTAACTGTGAACGCGGTACTTCATCGGCATCGACAAAAAATTTTCCATCAGGGGTAATAGACAAGGCTACATTCTGTGGCGAGGGTGTAGTGCTGTTTGACTTTGGCCGATCCAAATTTTGTGAGTTTGGACTGGTCAAACTAGAGGTCAACATAAAGAAAATCAACAGCAAAAAGATAATGTCCGTCAACGACGACATATTAAACTCTGCGTTAAATTTATTGCGCTTTTTTAATCCCATAAGTATGATGAATCAGGAATAAATAGAGAGCGTAGAAGAGGGGCTACGGTTTTCTGCTATTCTGTGTTAACGATAAAGTAAATGATAGACCCATTAGAGCAGCGACCAACTAGCAGCTACCACCAGGACGCCTCAATTACGGCAAACATAACAACACCTAAACAGCCTATATTACCATCATCAATTTAAGAGAAATGACAAGCTTATAAGGATAAGGAGGGGCTGTAATAATAACCTTCTTTTCTGTGCCAATTTACTAAGCAGGCTCTTGCAATAAGTCTAAGAATTCTACGGTAGCGGCTTCCATTTTAAAAACTACGCGGTCCATTTGGGCAATCAGCGTGTTATAGCCAATAAAGGCAATAATACCAACCACCAAACCAAAAGCTGTTGTAATCAAGGCTTGATAGATACCACCCGCTAAAGAAGCAGGACTGACATCCCCATCGGCCATGTTCATAAATGACAAAATCATTCCTGTTACCGTACCCAAGAAACCAATCATTGGCGCTGCTCCAGAAATTGTCGCTAAGAGAGAAAGGCGTTTTTCGAGTTTGTAAACTTCTAAGTTACCCACGTTTTGCACGGCTGTGTTGATGTCTTCTAGGGGCTTACCAATACGTTGTAGACCTTTAGAAACCAAGCGTGCTACAGGCGTATCGGCGGTATTGCACAAATTAATGGCAGACTTAATGTCTCCACTTTGGACATAACCACGGATAGAATCCATAAAGTTACTGTCTACTTCACCCGCTCGCTTGATCGTCAAATAGCGCTCAATTAAAATATAAATGGCTATGACAGACAAGAGCAATAGGATAATAGCAATGGTGATACCAATGGCACCTCCTTGGGCGACAATACCAATTAGCGAAAAGCTTTCCGTAGTACCATCTACTGCTAGAGAATCAGTTTGAAATAGAAACAAAGGATTGAGAAACATAGTGTTGTTAGTTGGTTGGTCCAAAAAATGAATAGGGGTGTTCTGATTCCCCTTAAGCTGTACTTAAAGCTAGCCCGCCGTAAGATAAAAATTCTGTTAAGGACTGTCTATTATTTGTACAATAATTTTAGCACTATCGCTATAACGTCTTTTCGAGGGGCTTATTTTGCTCCAACAACGTTAAACGCCTAAAAAGCACGCCAATTTGTTTTATCGGCGGCTAATGGAAACTCCTTCTGTCAAAAAAGAAATCCCCTGCTGTCCATTCGTAGAGATCATGACACCTTGAAAAACAGGTCTAACTTGATCGGAAATAGCCGCCCATGCAAGGATGAAATTAGCCCCTGTACCACCTGCCATATCGTTCTCATCAATCACATATTCAATGGATTGCATCGGACTCAAGGCCAAGGTTTGCTGGGGTTGTAAGTAGGCGCGTACTTTGGCACCATCCGTATCGTAATAATCAATGGCATCGAGGTACAAGGTGTCGTACAAACTCGTATTTCGAATACTCAACGTCGCCGTCAAATTAAATTTAACATCCTTGCTTTCGCTGTAAATGTCGGAGTAAATCGGGATGTAAACGGTGTCGCGGTAGGGCATGCTATCGCTGTTAGTCGTCGAATTGTACTGTTTTAAAACGGCATCGCCATCAGGGTTGGCGCGGGGCTGGTCGGGCGGCAAACAAGCGCACAAAACAACCGCCATTGCCAATAAGTTGATGATAAGTGTTTTCAAAAGTAATAGTGTGTTTTAAAAGGTAAAACGCAGTCTTGCTGCTTCAATTTGCTAATCTATCGTTCTAAACTACTCAAAAACAGCCAAAAATTAGCCTTTCTAGGACGCAAGAATACAACAGTTCTATGGCCTACTAGTTAATGCAGACCGCTTTTCTTTTGATTTTTTATAAAAACAAGCCTCCTTAGTGTAACCTTCTGGCCTCTTTCCCTTATACGACTGTGCGCCTTTGGTACTAGTGCTACTACTTTATTTTTATCCGATAACCTGTATTTTAAATCAAAAAAGATATGACTATTACAATAAATCCCAATCTTCTATGGAGTTGCTTGGTCTCCTTTGGCTTACTCTTGAGCGCTTGTAACCAAGCTGCTCCTGCGCCTGAAAACGAATTGCATTCGTCACACGTGCAAGACGCGCCCGAAAATCCACAAATTGGGGAGGCTCTAGCTGTGATCCCAACGAATGTTGCGACGACCGACGAGGGCACACGCCCAGAAAGCGCTCCAAGTAGCACCGCGCCCATCGAAAAACTATCCATCGCGCCCCCCATTGCAGGGGTCGATGTACCCTTTCAAACTTACCGTTTCAACGCCGAAGACCCCAAAGAAATCGTTACGCCCACTGGAACGCGGATTAAAATTCCAGCCAGTGCTTTTGTCGATCAAGCAGGAAAAGCAGTGCAAGGAGAAGTGGTAATCCGTTATCGGGAATTCCATACGGCTGCTGATATTATTACGAGTGGTATTCCCATGCACGAGCCCGAAACAGGGAATTATATGGAAACGGCAGGGATGTTTGAGATCAAAGGAGCCCAAAACGGCGAAGAAATTTTTATGTCCGCTAGCAAACCTGTCAAAATCGATATGGTATCGCAAGTAGCGGGCAACCAATACAATTTTTACCAGCTTGGCGCCAAAGATTGCCGCTGGCAAGACAAAGGTACCGCTCCAGCTACGCCCAATACCCCCAAAATAGCCGCGCTCAAAAAGCTAGATGCGGAACTAAAGCAACAACAAAGTAAGGCGAAACCCCGCTTTGTGAAAAGCAGCCAAACCAATAATTTTGTCTTTGATTTAGAGGTCGATTACAGACGGCAACCTGAGTTGAAAACTTTTAAAAATGTAGTTTGGGAATATACAGGGGAGGGCGCTGACCCTGAACAAAATGAATGGGTCTTTAGCGAAGGAACGCGTTGGGATGGCGTAAAAATTGAGCCGTTAGACAATGGCTATTATGAAATGATCTTTCACAACTCCGCACAAGAATTTCGCACGACTGTACGCCCTGTGTTGACGGATAAAGATTACGACAAAGCTTTAGAAGCCTTCAATCAACGCACGGCTGCTGCAACAGCCGCCTTTAACGAACAACAAGAGTTTTCTCGCCAATACTACAAAAGTCAAGGGGATTTGATGCGTAGTTTTGAAGTGAGCGAGTTTGCGATTTATAACTGGGATTGCTGGAAAAGCAGCAGAGATCGCAGGTACCATTTAGATCCTCGCTTTGACATCTTAGCTCAAGAAGTACTTCAAAAGACAGGCACAGATAACGTCCAATATTACTTAGTATCTAGTAACAATCGTTCTGTGGTCTCTTTTAGAAAAGAAATGTTTAGTGCTTTTACTTACAATCCAAAGGAAAAAAATACCATCGTGGCAATTTTACCCAATGGACAGGCCGCCGTAGTAAAACCTAGTGCTTTTGAGGCGTTTGAGAAGAAAATATTAAAAGACCGTTTTAAGGTTAATTTAGTCACTTCAGAGGAAATTATCACTTCTGCCGCTGATTTGAAGCGCTTGATGACAGAGGGGTAAAGTACTATTTAGCGTTTTATTAGAAAGATTTTTGAGCGACTTGCTGGCCTTTTTGGTTGGTGGGTCGTTTTTTTTGGATAGAATTAGAAGTTGTTGCTGTTAATTTTTATTTTAATAAAAATTAACAACTATAAAACAACTAGATTATGCTAAAGCTAGAAGGTTCTCAGAGCGAAAAAAGAAATTTTGGTGATATCGATTCTGCCGTAGAATACATTAGTCACCGAGTACATGAAAATTTTACAATTTATGCTACAGGGAGTACGCGCGTAGAGGAGTTGGTAAAAGAAATTCGAAAAAGGGTGAGTAATGTGATTAAACAGGGTTGAGTTACATGGCAAGTGAGGTCTATAGCCTCGCTTGTATTCTTATCGGTAGTCTTACCACTTTTCATCTTTCAATTTATCCGCAAGTCCTTTTGAAGAATTGACTTTTCTTCCAATATCCTAAAAATATAATTTAGATTCTTATATTTCACCACTCCTTGTTTTAGATTTTTGCCAATTGAAACGACAGTCTCTATTTCATAGATTCGAGAAACTTTCTTTTGAGAACACACTTCTTTTGCTTTTTAGTTTGCTGGCTGTAAAAACACTCAATAAAAAGCAAGGTGTCCCAAGGAAATATCTGCCACAGATAGAAACCAACAAATGTTTTTAGGTAAATTCGCAATCTGTTAAGACTACATTCATTCCAACTTAAACAACAAACATGCTTTCTCAAGACAACATAGCAAGACCCTTCAATTGGTTGAACAAAGCAGGAGGATGGGCCAACCGCTTAGGCGTGAATTTTCCTGCCTTAACGACAGATGGAGTATTGGAGCAAGCAGCGCGCTTGTCAGGACTGGATGATTTTGGAGACGACCATTACCTTGAAGGGCTAGACGCGTTGATGTATTCGGCGCGCAAGGACAACCTCAATTTTATAGGGAAATTCCTTGTCAATGCCTTGGCTATTGGCTGTGCACAGTCTAGGTTGGAATGGGTAGAACATCAAAAAAAGAAGTCCGCAGCTTTTGAGGGGTCTCTAAAGCCGCCGTTGATTGTGGTGGGCGCGCCCCGCTCAGGAACGACCATTATGCACCGAATGCTGGCCGCAGACCCCGCCAACCAAGCCATTCCTATGTGGCGATTGATCAAACCCTTTGCCCCTCTAAAAGGAAAAGATAAGCGCTTGGCGCACTTGCTTCGGGATATGAAAATCATGCAACGGTTAAGACCCGAATTAGCGAAAAAGCACGATCTGTCGCCCGAAAAACCAGAGGAATGCATTATGGTACAGGGTATGTCATTCAACAGCTTACTGTTTTATGCTTCTGCCCCTGTTTATTCTTACTTGGAGTGGTACCAACAGGCCGACCGCTTCAAAATGTATGAGGAGTACGCTTCCATGTTACACTGGTACCAGCACCAAGACGACCGTCGATTGACGATGAAGTCGCCGCCCCATGCCGCCGATTTGTCGGAGCTGCTAGCGGCGGTACCCAATGCTTTAATCGTACAAACCCACCGCGATCCAGTAGAGGTTATCAACAGCGCCAACAGTTTGTTTCATACCCTACACTCGTTCCAAATGAAGCCTTACGACCTCGATAAGATGGTGGAAACCAACTTGCGTCAAATGGAGCTGATCTATGAGAAAAACAAGGAAAAGCGCCAAGCCCTTAACCATACCATCTGCGACGTAGATTACAAAGCTCTTGTCAAAGATCCTCTTGGCACCACCAAACAGGTTTACGCTCATTTTGGGCTAGAATGGACGGCCGATTATGAGGCTAGTTTAGGACAATTTATAAACCACAATCCCAAGGATAAATTAGGAAAACACCGCTATGCTGCCGAAGATTTTGGATGGACGGATGCAGGGATTCGAGCGCGGTTTGCGGAGTATGGCACTGGAGTTTAAAGAATTGATTTTTAGGGTTTTAGATGTTACTACGCTCTTCTTTTAGCTTTCTAATCAACGCAGGTGGATTGGTGGGTTGCTCAAATAAAGTGATCGCGCTGATTTTTCTATTCTAAGGGAACTTAACCTTTTCCAATTTACTTTACCCATAAGTATTTATCACCTTACTTTGCTTGACAGAAAGCAAACAACCCCAAACCATGAAAAACCTCCTAATCATAAACGGCGAAACCTATTGGCCTGAATTTTTCCCCAATTGCAATGTCGTTCGCAAAAACATCCAAGACACCGACTGGATTCTCAAACAAAACAAGCTCTATGTCACCGATAAAGACGGCGTTTTCCAGCCCGATGCCATTTTATGGCGAGTAGGAGCCATTCGGCCAACGGCCATACAAACAACCGCCCTAAACTTGATTGACTTGGCAGGGGTGCCCTGTGTAAACAGTCCCGCGACCTTGAAGCTGGGCTTTGACCGCCTGTCAATGTTGGGCATCTTAAAAGCACAAGGCTTACCCGTCATTGCTTTTGATGTGGTGACGAAATCCACCTTGCTCAAAAACATCCAGCGAGATTTTCCCTTTGTCGTGAAAGTTGGGAATTACCACGGTGGCTATGGGAAAATCTTGGTGCGCAGCGAGCAGGAATGGCAAGAGGCAAAAGATTTGCTATTTATTACCACGGATTATGTAACCATTGAACCCTATATCCCTTATGTAAGGGACATCCGTTATATTGCAGTGGGCGACCGTGTTTGGGCCATGTCTCGAAAAGGGAAGTACTGGAAAGCCAACGTAGAAACGACGGATTTTACTGTATTAACTCCTGAAGAAATGCTGACGCAGCAATTGAAAGCGTTGCAACATAACGTGGGAGCGGATAGTATTGCTATTGATATTTTGGAGGAGGCAGATGGAACCTTACACGTGGTAGAATACAACGATATTCCTGGGCTGAGCGGTTTTTCGGACGAGTTGAAATGGAGCTTGGTCGCATGTGTAAACGCGGTTCTATAGTGGTGCCTTTTGCATAAATGGAACCAACCATCAAAACAAGATCAAGAGATACTAAAGCCCAACGGGAATAATTGAAAACAATTACAACGGCCTTTGACAAAGGCAAATTGACGGAAAAAACTAGTGAGCACCAAAGACCTCGGCCAACTAGAGCAAGCACAAACCCTACCCTTCATTGCTAATTTATTCAACAAAATAGGAAGCAATAGAAGTACTTAAACTATAGCGACCCATGCCAAATAAAAGCCATTTTTTCCTATTTATCTTACTTAGTATTAGCCTCAGTGTTCAAGCACAGCTCTTTCCTGTCCGCGTTAACCAACAATGGGGCTTGGTCGATAATCAAGGGAAAATGGTGGTTAAAACGGACTTTGATCACATTGGTACCTTACAACAACAACATTATTATTTAGTAGAACAAGCAGGATATTTGGGCGCGCTAGATACCGCAGGTACCTTGACCTTACCTTGTGAGTACCAGAACTTGATGTACTTGGGACAAAACTTATTTGCAGCTAGAAAAGCAGCCACTTGGCAGGTCATCAATGAAACGGGTAGGGTGCTGTTTGATAGCTTGGAGGCTAGTATAGAGCTGTTGAATTTTGGTTTTTTTTCGTATCAATACGAAGAAGGTCTTGGCTTAGCCCATTGTGAAACAGGCAAGGTTTTGCCGCCGATCTATGCAGGGTTCAGAGTAGTTAATAATCGTTGGATAGAAGTCTTGGATACTAATAAAGGTCGGCAATGGGTGAATAAAAATGGACAGTTTGCATTACCGCACCCCATGGAGCAGATCGAACAAGAAAATGGGCTTTTTCTGACCCAACGCAATGGCAAATGGGGCTTGTATGACGACAATGGACACTGTTTAGTGCCCAATCAATGGGATCAATACCAATATCATGGCCTTGGTATCTACGAATGGAGAAAAGGGGCGCTTCGCCAATTGTATGTAGTGGAGACCGATGAATTACTGGAAACTACTTTTGCAGACATCAGACTCTACAATGCAGAGTTTTTACAAGTCTATTTCTATGGCGGCGATGTAGGATTGATGAATAACCTAGGTCAGCTGTTGTTTAGAGTAAAAGCCGAGGAATTAACTGACTTAGGGCAAGGATTTTTTAGGTATAAAATAGACAATTCTTATGGAATCGTCAGTGTTAAGGACAGCTTTCATATCGCTCCCAAATACCAATATATAGGGCGCTTTGAAGAAAACGTAGCCTTGGTTTGCCGCGATTCCAAGTGTGGGATTATTAATCAAAAAGGAAAAGAAGTACTGCCCTTAATCTACGAAGAAAGCTTTAGCGTACGCGACAATCAAGCGCGTTATCGCCCAAAAGGAAAACCCCTACAACTCTTTGAATTTGATGAAAATGGAGAACTAGAAGGCCGACAGCAATTCGCTAAAATACGCTCTCTAAAAGTAGGTGGGGCGCGCACGGCTACAACGAGCAGGAATCGTTCCGCGATGGATACTTATCCCATCAACGATACGTTAAGTTGGGTATTCCATGAGACGGTAGCGCGTTGGGGGATGATGAATACCAAAACCAATGTCTACAAATATACGCCACAGTGGGCGAATGTCTATATTTTGCCAGAACAGGGCTTATCTATTGTAGCTGAAACAAAACTAAACAGTGGCGGAAAACAGGACATTGGTCGTATCAACTTGATTTTCAACCAGCGCCTAGGTATTTTTAACAATGAAGTTGGCCTGCCCGTGACAAAAATGGAATTTCTAGACATTCGACTGTCAGACTTTACCGAGGACAGTTTGCCCGTGGCGCGCTGTGTCTTTATTGGTGGTAAGCACGGACTAATTAACACGCGTGGCCGAGTTATCGCCCGCAATTATGTCTATATTGGAACATTTGCAAATGGGAAAGCCCGCGCCACGCAAAAAGGCCGTTTAAAAGTTGATCTCCAACAAAAAGTAACGCCTTTTATCAACTCAGCAAGTGCTTACTACAGGGGATTATTAGCCAATTATTCTTTTGACCAAGACGATGACATTCGCTTCTTTCGCCAATTTCTCAGCCAGGGAAGACTCTATTGCGAAAATCCGCAGTGGGGCTATATAGATATGAATAACGCCTTGCTAGTTGGTTTTCACTACGATCACGCCGAGCGCTATCATCTAAATCATGCTATTGTTAATAAGAATGGAAAATATGGTCTATTAGATAGCGAAGGTCTAGAGTTGTTGCCGCCGCAATACGATGGTTTTGACTTTTTAGAAAATACGGACAGCAGCTTGTATTTAATTCATATCAACCAGCAATGGAAAGGAGCGGTGGATACCTTTGGGCAGTTGATTTTTCCTACCCAATATACGCAGGTGCGGAGTTATAAAGAAGACCGTATTGCCGTGCAAGATACGACAGGTGGCTGGGGATTTTTGGATAGAAAAGGAACGGTCGTAGTGCCCCTAATACAACGTCAGGTACGAGATTATAAAGAAGGCCGTGCTGCTTTTTTAAAAGGCCATAAATGGGGTTTTTATGATAAGAACGGACAGCCAATCATTGCTCCAACCTACCTTCGGGTAGGCGATTTTTCAGAGGGAAAAGCTTGGGTGCAATTGCCCCGAGGGGAACGCGGATACATCGACCGCGAAGGCAATTTATTATTCAAAGGGCGTTACAGCCAACTCAAAGATTTTCACCAAGGCCGTGCCACTATGCGCATTTCTAAAAAGGGTTGGGGAGTCTTGGATAGCGAAGGCAACATTGTTGTAAAACCCAAAAAACGCTATAAGAAGATCGAAGCGTTCAACGCCTACAACATTGCCAAAGTACGCGTCGGTAAAAAATACCGTTTAATTAATCGAGCAGGAAAATGGGTGGGGCGGCGAAATTTTGGGCTCATTGAGGACTTTTCGGAAGGGCTGGCAGCTGTTCGTTTACAAAGTACAACCCAGTCTATTCTTTTTAAGGCCAATCTCAATTGGCGCTTGATTGATACGACAGGGGCTTTTGTGGGGACACAAGAATTTCGGCATATTACTGCTTTTTCAGAAGGCTTAGCCAAGTTTAAAAACAACAAAGGTCGGTTTGGGTATTTGAACCAACAAGGCGAAATTGTTGTCCCTGCCACCTACATCAAAGCCTCTGATTTTGAAGCGGGCAAGGCGGTGGTTTGGCAAGCCTATAACAAAACAGGTGTTTTAGACAGCAGTACTCAACTGTCTATGCCCTTGATTCACGACAAAATTTTGGCCTATACCCAAGGCCTCGCCTTACTCAAAAAACGCAACAGTGGCTACGGCTATATTTTTGAAAATGCCAAGCCCCAAACCCCACTGCTTTACCGTGCTGCACGGCCTTTTCGCCACCAAGTAGCTTTGGTTAAACCAAACGATAAATGGGGGATGATTAATAGCCAAGGCTTAACCATGTTGTCCGATAAATACGATGCGATTACCGATTTTGAGGAAGGTGCGGCGACGGTGACCATTAATAAGTTTTGGGGTATTGTCAATGCCCAAGGCGAGGTGTTGTTAGCACCTATTTACGAACAAATCGAATCCGTAGGCAATGGACTATTTCGAGTAGAAAAAGCCAATCAAGTTGGTTATATCAATGATCGGGGGGCTTGGGTTTGGCCACTACAATAAACGTCACTATTAACGATAAATTGTTTCCCAGTCTTTCCAAACGGCTTCATAGCCTTGGCTTTTTAGCAATTCCACGATGTGGGCAGGGGAGCGCTCGTCCGAAATTTCGAACTGCTCCAAGGACTGCTTGGCTACCTCATACCCACCGGGATTTGTTTTAGAACCTGCACTCATGGACGTGATGCCCAATTTGATAACATTGTTGCGGAAAACCTCCGTTTCGCGTGTAGAAATAGACAATTCTACTTCCTCATTATAAATGCGGTACGCGCAAATCAATTGTACCAATTCTCGGTCATTCATCGCCACTTTAGGCTCTAAGCCACCCGAAAAAGGCCGTAAACGCGGAAACGACAAGGTGTATTTTGTTTTCCAATAAGTGCGCTCCAAATAGTCCAAGTGCAACGCCGTAAAAAAGCTATCGGTTCGCCAATCTTCTAAACCAATCAAGGTGCCCAAGCCAATTTTATGCACGCCCGCCCGTCCCAAGCGATCAGGGGTACCCAAGCGGTAATAAAAGTTAGACTTTTTGCCTTTGGGGTGGTGTTTTTTATAATCCTCTTGGTGATAGGTTTCTTGATAGACCAATACCGCATGTAAGCCCAACGGCACTAATTCTTTATAATCAGCTTCGTCCAAAGGCTGTACCTCCATCGAAACCTGTGCAAAATGTGGCGTGATTAGTTCTAAGGCATGTTTAAAATAGTCCAGGCCCACAGTCTTATTGGCCTCTCCCGTAACCAGCAAAACGTGGTCGTATCCCATTGCTTTGAGGACTTCTGTCTCTTGCAATAATTCCGCGCCATTGAGCGTACGGCGGGCAATTTTATTATCTAAACTAAAGCCACAATAGGTGCAAATGTTTTGGCATTCGTTGGACAAATACATAGGG
Source organism: uncultured Saprospiraceae bacterium (assembly GCA_963837355.1). Taxonomy (GTDB): domain Bacteria; phylum Bacteroidota; class Bacteroidia; order Chitinophagales; family Saprospiraceae; genus Aureispira. Next base: position 2,159,008 of record CAWIMY010000007.1, read on the forward strand.
ATGTACAGCTGCATGGTGCGTCCAAAACGTCGAAGCGTCAATTGTTGACTCAGCTGTGCCATTTGCTCCAAATAAGGCGCGGCAGCAGGAGAAATCAAGGCTTTGAAATCCTCCAATGTGCGTTTGCTGGCCGAGAGTGCCCGCTCTACGTCTGTTGCTGTTTTGTCGTAAATACTCTTCTTGACCACTTCCCAATTGTGTTGGTCAAACAAGGTTTTAAATTCGCTCATTGCTTAATTGCTTAGATATTGAGTTGGCTGAAAACCACCATTGCATAAAAAAATCGTGTTACAAAAGTAGTGCATCAAGGGTATAAAAGCTAGTAAAGCGCTAGATTTTACAAAGGACTGTCAAGGAACGTCGGACTTTTCCTGCCAATAAAGCGAGGGGAAGTAATAACAAAAAGAGGTGTTGCTTGTTATAACGAATGTATAATCGGAACGCTCGTGGAGCTACCACACTAGTTTTCAAGCAAACAAGGGCATAAAAAGCAGCCTTACCGCAAGGAAAAAGGCTTTCTCTACAAAAAGGAACGTTATACATTTTGGACAATTACTAAATAGATAATGATGATAATGATAAAAAAGTGCTGCCTTTACTTAGGGGCAGTTATGCTAATAGGTAGTTTTTTGATGGCTTGCCAGCCCAAAGAAGCAAGGGTAGGAGAGAACGGTAAACCGTCTGCATCAACCGTTGCTACTGCCCAAACAGTTGCTTATGTGGATACAGGAGAAGTGACACCAATCACAAAAACAGAAGAACAATGGCGGGCAGAATTGACGGACGAAGAATTTCGCATTTTGCGCCAGAAAGGTACCGAACGCGCCTATACCTCAGGATTATTGGAGAACAAAGAAAAAGGGGTCTACTACTGCGCCGCTTGTCAATTGCCCCTATTTCATAGCCAGACGAAATTTAAGTCGGGAACAGGATGGCCTAGTTTTTATGCTCCAATAGAAGACAAATACATCACCGAATACCAAGATAAAAGCTATGGTATGGTGCGCACAGAGGTCACTTGCGCGCGTTGTGACGGACACTTAGGCCATGTATTTGACGACGGGCCAAAGCCAACAGGCTTGCGGTACTGTATCAACGGAGTCTCTTTAGGCTTCCAAAAAGATAAATAAGCCTTTCATTTTGGCTATTTCCTTATAACAAAGCCTTGCTGGGCACATTGAGTTGCCTAGCAAGGCCAAGTCTCTACACTATGTTCTCCCAATTGCGTACGCCCTCCTTTACTCCGCTCACTGCACTACTTTTTCTTATGCTATTTTCTCAGTTTTTTACGGCTTGCAAAAGTTTAAAGCGAATGATGCCCGAAGGGGCTGCGTTGACCCAAGAGGAGCGCGCGGAAACGCTGGATAAAAGAGCGCCACACGACGTTACTTACACAGGGGAAGCCCTAGTTGATTTTCCTGTCATGCCTGTACAAGCTTGGGCGGTAGCGTATGAATTGGATTTGATTTTGGTCTCTCAACATCCCGATTGGAATATGCACGAGTACGCCAAATTGACGACGGTTGATGGAGATTTATGGATTATGAAAGATGCCGAAGAAGGAAGCTTAGATCAATTTATAGTAGCGGATATTGACAACATTCAAAGTTGGTTGCCCGAATTGCCTGTCGTACGCAAACAATATCCTGTTAAGATTATAGACAATAGTACGGATAAATTATTAGACTTTGAGTTTGAATATGAAAATGTAAAAGGGGTGTTGGTCAAGGCCAACTACAAAGGTAAATACCCTACCACGGCGCTCAAAAAGCGCAATGGGTCTACGATGGGACACTCTCGCAACCAATTGATGGTTGGGCTGGATTTGCCCTACCGCGATTTTGGCAAAAAAGCCAGCATTACTTATGACGGCGTCCCTTACAAAATGGATAAACTCCTTGGCTTGGTGCCTTTTCAAATGGCACTCCAACAAACACAGGGCGGATTGAGCAGCGGGCGTTATGACCTCAAAAAAAAGGATGAAAATACGCTACAAACAACCCATTACAACAATGGAAATACGGTTGAGCAAGATTGGACATTTATACAAACCCCTAACAAAACTACCGTACAGCAACTTAATGAATTCAGAACCCTAAATTATGAATTTAAGGGCAGCGAGTTTCTAGAATTAGAAGTCGCTTATGTGCAGCAGTGGAACAAAAAAGAAGCAGGTGCTCGCATTACCTTTGCTCCACCATTGCCCGATATTAGACGGCATTTTGAAGGACAATATCGCTCTGATTTTGTATTGGATATGAATGGACAAGCTAGTAATGGAACAGGCATCGTCCTTGTCGAATGGATCGACGGCAAAGCTTCCATCACTTTGCAACCCTCTGCCCCTTGGTGGATGGTCGATCGTCCCATGCAAACCCTTATTTCCTATAAAAATGGCCAAGCAGTGGTAGACATCAAAATGCTACCCGACCCCACAAAAGAAGCACAATAATCGGCGCTACTAAAAGAAAACCAACGGCAATTCCAGTTGCTTGGTCCAATAGTAAGCTAAGCCCAAGGGCAATAACTTAACACTTTGAAAAGCGGCATTGAGCAGCACAGGCCAAGCATTGCTCGGTTCTACGATTTGATAACTCGTACCTGCTATCAGTACGGCCACCGTCAGCCAAGTGCATTGTAATACCCAAATGTTACGAAACGGCGCTTTGATGGCACCAACCAATAGAATCAACAACAATAAATTGATGCCCACGAGGTGAAAGGAAAAACTATCTACAAAATTACCTTTTAGTAAGAAAGCCGTTAACCAAGTACTCAAATTGCTAGACAATTCGTAAGTAGGCGAGAGGTGTATATCAAACAACATGGAGTTGTCCAATACCAATAAAACAATAAAGAATAAAATAGCGAGGCGGATTTTGACGGCTAGGCGTTCCTGAAATTTAATGATACTCATGTGATCGTTGATTTAAAAGTTAGAGGGATAAAGTACTTTGCAATTCAAAGTGGGTAGCTAAAAAAAAGGGGTTAACAATTAGGGTTTCTTGTAGATTAAGGCTTCTAAGGCGGCTAAGTGTTTTTGAAATTCGAGTTGTCCTTCTTGGGTGGCTTTGTAAGTAGTTAGGGGTTTTTTATTGACAAATTCTTTGTGTACGGCAACCAACGCCTTCTTTTCTAGCGCAGCGAGATGCGAGGCCAAATTGCCATCCGTCACCTTCAACAACTCTTTGAGTTGCTTAAAGGGCACCCAGTCATTGACCAACAGAATGGACATAATGCCCAAGCGCACCCGACTTTCAAAAACTTTGTTTAGATTTTCTATCATAATAGAATAGGTCTTCTGTTGCTCCTTGTTGCTTAACGTTGCTTAATCCATATTGAAAAAAGAGGCGTTACTCGTATTTATAGTGTAAATAAATGCCGTAAACAATGTGCAACACACCAAAACCAATGGTCCAAAACAACAACCCATTGCCAAAGGAAATCCAAGTAGCATTTAACAAACCTAAGATTATTTGGCAAAAGCCCAAATACCGAATGTCATTAAGCGTGTATTTACTCGCGTTGACTAAGGCCAACCCATAAAAAATCAACGTAGCAGGCGCAATCATCGTCACAATACCTTGCTTCAACAAAATTAAACAAAACAAGCCCCCCGTCACCAATGGAATAAATAAATTACCCAACAACTGGCGACTACTCTGGTCCCACAAGCCTTGCCCTTGTCGTTGTGCTTTGCGCCAAGTAAAAAAGCCCGCCACGGCCAACGCGGCCAACAACGTCAATCCCGCAATAAACAGCAATTCCCAAGTCAAGGTGCCTTTCGGCACAAGGTAGGTGCCATCCGCCAAACGGTACGCTTGTAAGCGCCACCAAGCCGCCGCACTGCCCAACAAGGCACAAATGCCTGCCCCGACACCCGATAAGCCGCTCAAAGAAATAAAACGGCTGGATTTCTCCATCAACGAACGAATGTCCGCCAACTGTTGTAACTGCTCTTCTTTTGTAAATTGATCCATACTAGACAAGGGTTAAAAGTACTTTGAATTACAAAGTAAGAATAAAGCAAGCAGATTTGCAACTTTTCCCCTAGCTTTTTAGTAATAACAGCAGTTAATAATTTCTAAAAAAAAGCAAAACTGCTTAAAACAATAAAAAACACCGATAACAATGGACGATTTCAGAAAAAAATTAGCCGATGGCCTAGCCAAAACTACCGAATTACTCAAAGAAGGCGTAGAAAAAATTGGTCAAATTGGCCCCGCTGCGGTAGACAAAGCCGCTTCCTTAGTCAATGATTTGGTTGCCATCATGCCGCTTTTAGAAGAAGCGGGCTACCCCGTACAAGAGTTCAAAATTTGCCTAGCCCTCTCCCCAATGGTCGAAGTTAGTTTTTTGATGGGTCATGAGATCGATCCCGAAAAACTAGCCGCCCTAAAAGAAGAACACGACGACAAGCGCCTCTTCGGAATGATCCTCAGCACGCTAAAAGTTGCCCGCGATTTGGCAGGAAAAATCGACGATGAGGAGTTTTCTTTTGAAGAAACGGTAGTAGAAATTACCATGCCTCCCAAAGTGAATTTGCGGTATATTAACAAGCGCAGTGCGGCTACGGAGATGTTTGAGATAAAAAGTGAGTAAGTTTTTTTATTTTAAAATGAGAACAATGGAAAAGTCGGTGATCCGCTAATGGAGTTGGAAGACACGCCCCGATTCCGTTCAAGTCGATCCGACCGAGGGGGAGATGGATTTGAATGGTAAGTATAAGCGCCGTAGCGGATTCAGACGCTACTTTCAGATAACAAGACACTTAATTAAAAGCAAAACGGTTTGGATCAAGACCCAAACCGCTATTGCTTTTATACCTTGTTAGCTACTTTTTTTTACAATAACTATTCAATAATAAGGTCTATTTTTATCTTATTCCTAATAGCTCATTTTCACTATTTTTTCAACTAGGGCAGGAGTGATTTTTCCTTTTTCTCCAAGACCTTTCCACCCTCTTTTTTCAAAACGTTTGGAAATAGTTTCAGCGGTACCTAAATAATCTTCGGTATAATCAGACAATTTTGTGTCGATGCCCAACGATTTAAAATACTCCGTTGTTTTTTCAATTCCAGCCAATGCCTTTTCTTCCAAGGTTCCATCAGAAACATTCCAAACACGTTCAGCATATTGCGCCAATTTTTCTTGTTTGTCTTCCAAGTTTACTTTGTAATGACTTTCAGTTATGATGGCTAATGTTCTTGCGTGGTCTATCCCATACAAAGCGGTTAATTCGTGTCCCATGGCATGAATGGCCCAGTCTCGTAGGCACTCCTTTTTGAATTAAGCCATTTAATGCCATCGTACAGCTCCACATAAAATTAGAAGCGGCTTTATAGTCAAACTCCTCCTTCAGCATGGTTGGTGCAATTTCAACCAACGTTTGTAAAATGCTTTCTGCAAAACGATCTTGTAGCTTCGCATCGACCGAATAAGTCATGTATTGTTCTAATACGTGGGTAAACGAATCTGCTAAACCGTTTGCTATTTGACGTTTAGGAATCGATTTTACGACTTCAGGATCTAAAATTGAAAATTGTGGAAATAAGCCAGTGCTCACCCGATAGCAAGCTTCTCCTTGGTTTCTCTACGGGTAATGACCGCTCCAGAATTCATTTCAGAGCCTGTCGCTGGTAAGGTCAAAACGGAACCAAATGGCATTCCTTTTTCGGTTCTAATGTGTTTCGTTAAAATATCCCAAGGCGTGTCTCCCTCATATACGGCTGCTGCCGATAAAAATTTAGTGCCATCCAATACAGAACCACCACCAACGGCCAACAAATAGGTGATCTTTTTAGCCTCAATCACTTTTAAAGCGTCCATTAATGTTTCATATTCTGGATTGGCAGGAATACCTCCAAACTCCGTCAAATCGACATTGGCTAAAGCCGTTTTTACTTGGTCGTAAATACCATTCTTTTTGATACTTCCTCCACCATAAAGTAACAACACTTTGGCATCGGTAGGAATTTCTTCTTTTAGTTGCTCTATGGTGTTCTTACCAAAAATAATCTTAGTAGGATTTTTAAACTCAAAATTGTTCATTGTCTTATTTTATTATTTTTAAAGTTGAATGATTTCAACAGGTATATTTCCTTTTGTTGCCTTAGAATAGGGCCATACGCTATTTGCCGCTGCTCAACCCGCCGCAAACAATTGCTCTGGATTGGTAGAGCCATGCTCTTGTCCTCCAAATTCTACAGGTGCAGCTACTTTTTCTCCATTCATTGCTTTTGCAGCATCGCTCCAGTTCAATTTGGCTAACAACTCTATTTTTAATGCTCTATTTTTATTGATGTCGTTTTTAATCTTCCTTAGTGAGGATTTCAATCCATTCGTTTAGCAATTCTTTCAATTGAAGAACTTCCGATAAGTTGACGTTTTCAGTAAGTAATTTTTTAAGGAGTTCAGTAGGAATAGGTTCGGCTTTCTCTCTCAATAGCTTTCCTTTTTCTGTTAACTGAACGATAACGCTCCTTTCATCTTCGAGTGACCGTTGTCGCTGTACAAGCTCTAGTTTTTCCATCCGTTTTAACAAAGGGGAAAGCGTATTGGTCTTCAGGAGTAGCTTTTCTGTAATCTGATGGACAGAAAGCTTATCAGTCTCCCACAATACCATAAGTACTAAATATTGCGGATAGGTAATGCCCATTTTTTCCAAATAGGGCTTATAGGCTTTTGTGATAAGTCGTGAAACCGAATATATAGGAAAGCAAATTTGATTGCATAAATGTAACTGCGTGTTTTCCATTAGTGTTTAGTTGTAGTGGCCTTCCATGCTTTCTAAGCACCAGAAGACTATAAAGCTTCTGCAATGTTCTACTATACCAAATAGTAGAACACCAAATCGTTACTCAAAGGAACTCAATCAGGAACCTGAGCCTAAACGTAGATTCCATTAAACGCAAGGGGACTGAATCCAGCATAAATCATAAAAGGGATAGTAGGATTCTAAAAATATTTTGTGTTAAGGTGGGTGTCCTAAGTCCATTGAAATATTATCGTAGGCGTTTATATCGTGCGCGATACAAATGTACGTGTTTTATCTAAAAGAAGCGTTGTTTGGGAATAGTTTTCTAAAAATTTGAGAGGAGCGGGGGAGTTGTAGCCAATGGAGTCGGGGAGTGTTTTGCTGTTTCCAAAATTAAGCGGCGGCATATGTTTTGGAAATGGGGGATATTGCTGGTTCTGGGCGGTGCTCCTGTGTGAAGCTCGTGGAGAACTAGGGACTCGAATGGGTTCGTGTATGGTTAGTTGTGTTGGCTGGAACTAAGTTAGCAAATAAAACCACCGCGTAGGAAAATTATCAAGATTTTCCGAGTACATACAGAATGAGCTATTAACTATACAGGTTGTTGCCCACAGTATTTTATTCCGACAGCAAATTTTTCGGCACTTCGTAACTCCCAGAATATATAAGTTTTTCTCCACTTTTTTTAAATTCTGCAAATGCTTTTCGATACCATTTTGGGTCAGTCGCAACTGTATTAAAATCCTCCACACTCATAACTCCATAATAATCTCCGTTCAGCCAAGGCTCAATTCCGTAAATTCCAATTCTATTTTTTTCTATTCGGTTAAGTACGGTTTCAAAGTCAGATTCCGAGAAGTAATATATCGATTCCAAGTCGAATCCGTTATTCAGATTTTCAAGTCCATCAAACACCTTAGTTTTTAAATATTCCAATTTATTCATTCGGTCTTCTTCGCTATGATTTGTTAATTCCGTTTCCTTAAAGGTTTTTGGTTCAGTTTTCTTTTTCGAGCTACAACTTCAATGTTAAAAGTCCGATTGATACCATTTGAAGCAGTTTTTTCATGTTGTGGGCAACGGGTCGGCGATGGTGCTTATCCCGAAGGGTATGCACTATACCTGTTGTTGTGCTTTCGTTTATTTTTTTTAGTTCAATCACAAGTATTGTTTGTAATCAATTTCTTCGAGTAGAATACGTTTCTCTTCATCACTTATGTTTCCACTCAATTCATTCTTTGCCTTTTCTCCTTCTTCGATAATCATCAGCCATTTCTTGTCAGTTAATATGGCTTCAACATCATAATCATCTTTTTTGGGCGAGTCATATTTATCGAGTAGTTGATGCCATACTGCTATCGAGTCAAACTCCTTTTTTATTATCCAACCTTTCTTTAATTGAAACTCGTAATTATTATCGATTCCTAAGTCGTCAAAATAGCAACACATAAATTCCACGAACGACCAATGTGGATTTGTATTTGATTTATCGACCCAAGACTTTCGTTGAAGTTCAAATGAAGTCAGTTCATTTATACAGCTTAACCATCTGTCTCTCCATAGTTTTTTCTGATTCTGGTTTTCACTCATAAGCCGCTACTCCTTTTAAAATTGTTTTGAAATTTTCCCAAGATGGCTCATCTGCGTTTATATCTATTTTAATATTACCATAAAAACATTGAACACATCCTGTATATGCTAAGCGGTTCTCACGACGCGCGCAATAATATAAATTATTAGCCATATGATGAGTTATTCTAACTTTGGGGCTATAAGAATTTTTCTAGCAATGATCTGATAGATAAGGTTCATGGATACAACAGGAATAAAGTCGAAGAGCACTCTAACCTTTTGCCTACAATCCCGCAGCGTTTTTGCTTCTATCAAAGCCTCCTTAAAATCTTCATCCAGTGCTCTAGTGAGTTGATCTACAAAAAAAGCTAGTAACATAACTAAGGCAAATATAGTGGCTAAAAACCATTGTCCATGCCCATAATTATGCTCCAAGTTATAGCCCTGATTTTTAAGGGTATTAAAGGTCTCGTTCTCTATTTTCCATCGCGTTCTACCTGCTTGTGCGACTTGCTCAACCGTAGAACTATCCAGCGCTAAATTGGTTATCCATTTATTCAAAAGAACCTAACTGATCGTATCCGTCTGTATGTCTATCTCTTTATACGCTAAATAATTTACCCTGAATTTCTTGATTAGCTCCATTTAAGATAAGGTTAGAAGACCACTCCAATTGACAAAACTTCTCGTTCGCCTTTTTTAAATTCAAGACGATTCAAGCTTCCATTTTTTACTTGTTGAGCCACTTGTTCTAACACGTAACCTTCTTTAATGACAATTATATAATCCATGTCATTGCCTTTTTCCTGTAAGGCGCGTATAGTTGGCCCATCAGCGTACAGCGCGTCCAAAAGAACAACTATCTTTTCATCAGGCAAAACCGCTCGAATTTGAGGCGACAATTGTTTGCAGGCATTTCTTTCACAATCATTTTTCGTCGCTCCATCCTGACGTGTAATGGCTTCTCCAAAGACAGGA
>CAWIMY010000008.1:0-392500 GCA_963837355.1 uncultured Saprospiraceae bacterium
CCGAGGTCATTTTAAGAATAACCCCATAACACCAGGAGTTATTTTGACAGAAACAATGGCTCAAATTGGGTTGGTCGCCTTCGGCATTTATTTGCTAAAGGACGCTGCTCAAAGCCTAGGGAACCTACAAGTTGCTCTTACTTCCACCGAAATAGATTTCTTCAAACCCGTTTTTCCTGGAGAAAGAGTAGTGGTAAAAAGTGAAAAAATATACTTTAGATTTAAGAAATTAAAATGTCGGGTAAGCCTATACAATGCTCAAGAAGAGTTGGTTTGTAGAGGACAAATAGCAGGCATGATAAACGATCAACATGGATAGACGAGTAGTAATCACGGGCTTGGGAGTTGTTGCTCCCAATGGAGTTGGCTTAAGTGCGTTTACCAATGCCCTAAAAAATGGCACGTCTGGTATCCAATACTACGAGGAGCTGAAAGAGTTGGGTTTTTCCTGCTGCATTGGGGGAATTCCTACGGTGTCAGAAGAATTGAAACGCAACTATTTTACGGAATTACAGCTTCGAGGATTTAAGAGCTCAGGTATTTTGTATGGGTGCATGGCAGGGATGGATGCGTGGAAAGCCGCTGGGCTCTCCATCCAAGATACTCCTGATTATGACAGTGGGACTATATTTGGCGCAGGTACCTCTGGGGTGGAGAAATTTAGAGAGGCGATTTACAACGTAGATGCTAAACGCGTCAAACGTCTGGGAAGCACGGTGGTTCCGCAGACAATGGCCAGTGGGGTCAGTGCCTATTTAGGCGGCCTATTGGGCTTGGGCAATCAAGTAACGACCAATTCTTCGGCTTGCATTACAGGAACTGAGGCGATATTGATGGGTTTCGATAGAATAAAAGCGGGTCGTGCCCAACGGATGTTGGTCGGCAGCACTAGCGATCATGGCCCTTATGTTTGGGGCGGATTTGATGCCATCCGCGTCTTGACCTACAAACACAACGAAACGCCAGAAAAAGGCTCTAGACCGATGAGTGCTACCGCTTCTGGTTTTGTGCCAGGCAGTGGGGCAGGGGCATTGGTGTTAGAATCCTTGGAAAGTGCCCTAGCGCGCAACGCCCCTATTTATGCCGAAGTCTTGGGCGGCGAGGTCAACTCTGGAGGGCAGCGGGAAGAAGGTTCTATGACGGCACCCAATTCAACAGCCGTACAACGGTGTATCAAAAATGCCTTGCTAAATGCTAAGATAACGGCCGCAGAGATTGACGCGATCAATGGCCATTTGACCGCCACCAGCAAGGATTTTACCGAAATAGACAACTGGTCAACTGCCTTAAATCGAAAAGGAGCAGACTTTCCGTATATCAATTCTTTGAAATCCATGATTGGCCATTGCTTGTCTGCTTCAGGAGCGATAGAAAGTGTGGCGAGTGTGTTGCAGATTTACCACAATTTTATCTTCCCAAATAGCAATTGCGAAGACCTCAACGAAGAAATAGCGGCCTTAATTGATACCGATAAAATACCACAAACAGTAATAGAAAAAGAAGTGAATGTAGTTGCCAAAGCCAGTTTTGGTTTTGGGGATGTCAACGCTTGTTTAATTTTTAAAAAATACACGACCAATGCCTGATAAACAAGAAATGATAGCTGCCTTGAAAGTGATTGTCAAACCCTATATTCAAGATGAAGAAGCGTTTGAAAACCTGAACGAGGACACCGATTTTATCAACGATTTGAAAATTAATTCTGCTAACTTAGTGGATGTGATTTTAGATATTGAAGATAAATACGACATTGAATTGGACAATGAATCCATGGATAAAATGCTCAATGTAAAAGCGGCATTGGAAATCATTGCCTTAAAAATGGAAGAACAATAATGGTCGGCAATGACCTAGTAGACCTCCAAGAAGCCAAACGCACGACCAATTGGGAGCGTCCCCGTTGGTTGCAGAAAGTTTTTACCCCAAAAGAGCAGGCCATCATAAAGACTTCTAGCGATCCGTTTACGGTTGTTTGGAAGTTGTGGAGTATCAAAGAAAGTGCCTACAAGGTATTCCTGCAAGCAGGAGGAGCCCCCTTCTTGGATCCTACAAAGATTGAATGCCATTGCCAACAAGCAGAGAACAGCGAAGTAAAAGTGGGTGCCCTGCTTCTAAAAGCACGGACGATCATTACCCCTTCTTATCTGTTCAGCACAGCACAACTTCATGATAGCACAATAAAAACAGGCCTTCTGCTGCTTGGAAAACGCAGCCTTCCACAGCAAAGCAGTTTCCTAAAACAGCAACTTTTGGAGGAGGTGGCTACAACCAATGGCTTAGCTATGGCTACCCTGCATCTACAAAAAACGGACGCGGGTATTCCTAGACTTTACTACGAGGGGCAACGGCTTCCTATTGCTTGCTCCATGACGCATCACGGGAAGTATGGTGCTTATTCTATTTTGTCGGCTTGAAGGAGCAATAGCGATTGGGGAGTGTTGGCAAATACTCGTAGAGATGATTCTACGGAGGCTAGGCTGTCAATAAGTAATCATGGGGATCAAAATGTACACTATTCCATTTTATAAAATACCCTCTATAAAGGTAATATTAGACAGAGTGAGAACAAACACAGGATTGCTGGTTCGTTATTCCGACAGAGAACTTGACCATGCTCTATTCAATAATGGGGTAGAGGTGGTTTTTGACGAACAGGAAAACCAAGTGTTACTCTATTAGAGTTCATTACGAATAGCTTTAGCTCGCTTTGCTCGTGAGGTACTGTGTTAAAAATTGATCCCCTCCCGATAAAATCGGGAGGAGCTAAAACTGACTATTTCATACCTCGTATCAAATAGGTCAGATCGCTTTGCGAGTCTTGATTACTTTGTGAACTCGCAAGCTCGGTTGTGAAAAAAATAGCTGCGCTGAGCCTGCGGGTTCTCTCTTTTTATCGCTATACAACCCCATTTGTAATAACCTCTAATGGAGCTTGATTATAAATGAAAATAGAAAAGAAGAACAACTAGGGTGATTCATCTGTTTTATTATTACAGGAACAACAGATTTACTTAATTATAAGGAAGGTTTTTGACTAAACTGGGAAGGGTAGAACCGCTTTCAGTTGACAAAAAAAAGCATTCGTAAGCCTGCCAAGCTGTATCCTAAATAGTAAATAGAACATTTGAAAACCATAAAAATAACACTATGATTTGCCTAGAAAATTCCGAAGTAGACATCATGCGAAGAGATCTGAATAACCCAGAGATCAAGAGCAATGATTTTGTGCTCAAAACTTGTGATGGAGCAGAAGAAACCTTGATGGATGTACGTCCCCTAGAGAAAGAAGCCCCCCACCAATTTTATCAATACAAAGAAGACAGCGCTTATAAATACGTGAAACGATACCATTGTACTCGTCGAGTGGTAGAGGAAGCCGCCGAGGCCGCAGGCATTACCAAAGACCCCGAAGAATATGGCTGTTACATAGTGGCGCGTTTTGAGATGGATTTAGAACTCCAATCGAATCAAGCCTATCCAGAGAGTTACTACCTGATAAAGGAGAAAAATTTGACGGAGTTATCATAAAAAATAAAGTGCCGTCTCTGTTTTGGCATTGATCAACCAACACCCAGCTAGACGAATAATCCAAAAGAAAACGCACTTCCTATTTGTAGGAAGCGCGTTTTTAATGTACATAGGCCAGCTCCAAAAGCTACTGCTTAACAATTTTTCGTGTAAAGGTTTCTTCTGCGGTGTTGACCGTCAAGAAGTAAAGACCAACAGGCAAGTGAGCAATGTTCATTGTGCGTTTTTCGGCAAGTACTTGGGCGTTATTAACAACTTCTATAACTCGTCCTGCGGCATCCGTTAAGATGTACTGAACGTCTCCAATCGTCTCCAACTCTAAGTAGATGTTGATGGCGGTGGTAGCAGGGTTCGGAGAAACAACCAAAGAAGCTGCTTCTGTTGTAAATACCTTACTAGTTTGGAGTTGTGTAGAATCGGGGGTCAAATGCAATCCAAGAGAAGGGACATAACTTCCTTCAGAGAAACCGTTCCAAAAAACAACGGGATTGGGCGCTACAATATCTCCTACAATAAGCGGAGCCGTATTGATCGGGATGCCTGGTTGTCTGTTGGTAATGTTGGCCGCGTAGTTGGTTTCCGAAGCTCCAAACCAAAGGCCGGTTTCGAAGGTCACAGAACTAGGACCGCCAGTAGCAGCAGGTTCTTGGCGAACAGCAATATAATACCAGCCGTCGTCGTCTAATCCAGCAAATGGATTACCCATGGCAGGTTCTACAAAATTAGAGGCGACACCAACCCCATAGCTAGGAGTAGGAGCCGTAGACAATCCTGTAATCGTAACTTGGTTAAATCCAACTAAAGTCAATTCATCTAAATCTAGATTACCATTAGCCACTGTACTACCAGAACCATCTACCAATTTGTAAATATTGACAGCAACCGTATGAGAATCAGGGCCAGCATAAGTGTTGTTGATGTAATAACGGAACTCAATAGAATCAAGGTTGAGTCCTTTTGTCTGCCCTTCTGGGAAATAGTAAACCGAACCCCACTCAAAGAGTGAAATGTCATTGCTCTGTGGTCCTCTAGGGAAAAACGGGCGACTCACGCCAACGCGTCCATCAGAACGCAATCCGCCTTTCGAAATAAAAGGATTGGCTTCGCTAGTGAGGTCGTACGTGTGATAAACCGTATCATTAAAGGCAAAGGCATCGGGATTATCGTGGCCTACCCAATACTTGACCACATAACTTCCTGCCCCATTATTGAGCATAAAGTTGAGGTCTCTTAACGACTTGGTGTAAATTGTACCATCATACTGACCTGCCAATAGGGTATCCAAAGGTAGCGTATCTAAATAAACATCCGTTGTTACGGCACTAGCCGCATCGTAAAAGTCAATTGCTACATATAGTCTGGGGTTGTCTGCTGGAACAATATTTTTTCCACCATAATTAAGTAATTTAGCGCCCCAAAACCATTCTTGCATATTGGTAGGATCTAGGTTGGACAGCGCACTATAACGGCTTCCTCCAAGGCGAACAATATCCGCTCTACCAAGCAAAGAATTGCTCAATACACTTGGGCGACCAATGGCGAGGTCATAATCGGGAGCGACTTCAATCGTTACGTCATCGACCATAGAATAGTAGTAATAAGTGTCAAAGACAAAACGAATGCGGCATTGGGTTAGATTAGTAACACCCGCCGTCACGGTAGGCATGGGCACGGCAATAAAAGCACCCACTTCGCCTTGTTGGATTTCTCGGTAATCAAAGCTAGTCCAAGTAACGCCATCATCCGTAGACATACCTACACTCAACTCATTGGTGTTGGCAGGCGTATTGGCCGAAAATTTTGAATAGAACTTAACTACTAGCGCGGTATCCGTATAGCCTGTTAAGTCAATACGAGGAGAAATTAGTTCGCCTCGGTGGCCTGCTGGCGAAGCTCCCACCCCTACAGAAGCCGTGCTGTCGTTATCGAGGTAACCAGAATCAAAAATAGCGATTCCATTAGCTTGAGAAGGCGATGCCAAGGGCGTAACACCTGTTACAAAAGGAGGATTCGAATAATAATCTCTAGAGTAACCGAGCAAACTTCTTTCCCAGAAAGCCTTTCCCGGTGTTACGTTTCCAAAGCTCTCATAAACAGAAATAGCTGTCCAAGAACTTGGACTATAAGGCCCCATCGTATCTTGTAGAAAAGCATTTTGAAATTCGGCCTCTGCTACGCCAACGGTTGTACCGACACCCCAAATTTTGGTTTGTCCTCGTAGGTCGCTGGAAAAGAGACACAGAAATAGTAATACAGTAGTAAATAATAAATTCAGTTTTAACATGTTGTTGTGCTGTTGATGAAGGTTTTTGTAATAAATCGACGGGGGAATCGTGGGTTATTTTAATACTAAAGCCTATTTGGCTTAATATTTTGTGTATTACAATAGCGCAAATTTATGGCTATTGCTTCACCAAAGCAAACCAAAAAAACAGCACTTTTAAGATGTTTAACGCCCCCATATTTCAACTAAAACCCTGATAAACAAGAATATGACGTGAATCGGATCAACACAGTCAAACTACATCGGTTAATACTCTCTTTAAAAAAAGAAGAGAAGCGTTTCTTTAAACTATTCACCAAAAAGCAAAACGATAAGCAAGACAGTTTTTACCTACAAATATTTGATTACCTAGATAAAGCAGAGGCCGTAGATCGAGAACACTTCAAACAGAAGTTCCAGGCCGTTAAGGGCTTGAGCGGTCTGCAAAGTTACCTCTACAAACTAATTCTCAAGAGTCTCCGCAACCAGCCCGCCTATCAAGATATTGATGTTACGTTGAGAGAAGGGCTAGCCGATTTATCCATTCTATATAAAAAGGAATTGATGACCGAGGTGCAAGAAACCCTAGAGGAGTTGCTAAAACTAGCCGAAGCACACCACAAGGTTTTTTTCCTTCCGAGCTTGTACGAATGGTGGTTTGTTTTAGAAGTGTCTCATTTCCAATGTCATACCATTTCTTCGGCTCAGCTAGCACAACAAACGGCAAATTATAAAGGCTCTATTGATAATTTAAAGGCGTACCAACGCTACCGAACGGCCTTAGCGGACGGGTTGATTTTGATAAAAGAGCGCCCCAAAGAATTACAACAAGAATTGACCAACTTGGTAGAAAACCTCCCCGTATACCAGTCCAACCCTAAAGGGGTAAGGCTCTCTGTTAGGGTACAGGAATTACAGGTTAGGAGAATACTGACCACGATGCTTGTTGATAACAAAAGCGCCTATACTTATGCAACGGCGCTCTCTTCACTTCTAAAACAGCAACCCAAGGAAATTTTTGAAACCTATGAAGGGTTTTATTACGGGGCATTAATCAGCCAGATGTCCTACGCCCCAACCGTCGAGCAACTGAGTATTATTATAGAAGAAATAGAACAGGGAATGCTGCGAAAAACAAAATATTTCGACCAGCAATTTTCGATGAGTATCTTTATCAATAAGATAGATGTCTACCTTCTAAAAGGGGATTTTGAGGTTTTTGAGCGCTATGTAAAGGAGAACGAACAAACCGTTACTTTTTTGACCAATTCAGGAACTCAATATGTGCGCAACTTTTGGTACATTCGGTTAATGATCTATTATTTTGCAGCCAAAGAGTATACCCAAGCCCTCGACATTTACGAGCGTTTTCTAGCAAAAAAAGAAGTGAGTATGGTATTGAGAAAACCAAGCCTGTATTTAGAAATAGTTATTCACTACGAGAAAAAAGCATACGTATTGTTGGCCTCCATTCTCAAAAATACTACCCGCTTGCTAAGAAAAAACAACGCTCTGCTCTACCCAGAGAGAAAGTTGCTTTCCTTGATGGCCAAACTTATCAACCTTCCCGAGACCGAACACCGTCCCCTATTAGTGCAGGCCAAAAAGGAATTAGTAGCCGACTTGGCCACATTGGAGGACTCCCAAAAAGACTTTTTTACCTATTTTAATTACATTGGTTGGATAGATAGCCAAATCACCAAAGCGCCCTTTGAACAACTCTTTTTTAGGCATACAGGAGCGGTAGCGGTAGGGTAATGGGCCGTAGCGTGGAACGAAGAATCTCACTCCCCAAATAAGTTGGACTGAACTTTGCAAAGCAGTCCTTAATGTTTCCTTAACACAGTCAATAAAATGCTTTTAGACCCGCCTTGTCGTAGGAAAAAGAGGAGAGAAGCGTTTCTTGCTATCGGAAACAACAACAATTATTTCTCAAACAAAATAAATAACGTATGTTTAAATTTTTAATTGTCTTCCTACTAGGAAGCACCGTTGTGAGTGCCCAAGACTGTGGCGCATTTAATAGCCCTGACCAAAATAGTCCTGTTAGCATCACCATTTACAGCCCCGAAGGGGAATGCTTCACGGTCGCCAAGCAAGGTGTCCAACTCAACGCTGAAAAAGCTACCCGAGTACAATTTACCGTTAATTATGGTTTAGTACCTGTGATTATAAAATTGGACAATGGGAATACCATTACCAAAAGCTTAGCGATTGGAGAAACCTATGTCACTGCTAATTATAGAATTGTCACCAGTAAAAAAGGCAAATACAAATTGCGTTTCGAGCCCTTTACGGGAACCAGTACGGCACTAGTGCCGATGAAATGCTGGCTGAAATGCAGGCCAAACAAAAAGCGGAGCAAGATGCTCGCGATAAAGAATGGGACGATGCCCGCGCCAAAGAACAGGCTGAACGCGATGCGAGAAAAGCAGAAGATCGCGCCAAAGAGAAGGAAAGAGAAGATGCTAGAGATGCCAAATGGGCCGCCGAAGACAAAGCAACCGAAGATCGTTGGGCTGCGGAGAGTGCAGAACGCAACAAAGGCCGCCAAGGGGCCACACATACTCCTGTAGAAGGTCGCCAAGGAGCTACTTACAAGCCTACAAAAGGCATTGGCTCTAGTAAAAACGCCTCTACTCCCCCAGAAGAAATTGCTGAAATTGAAAAGGATGGTAAACTGTATTTTGACGATTACAAAGACGGACACCAAGTAGAATTCACTCTGATGTACAACGGCAAGCCCGCTTGTAATTGGGACATCGAAATTATATTAGGCAAGGCTGTTGTGGCAATAGGCAAAACTGATAGTCAAGGAAAGTTTTCTAGTACGTACTATGGATTACTAGGCACCGCTTTCAAAGTAGAAGGCAAACGTCCAGACATTAGCTGGTCAGTAGAGGGCTTTTGGTACATCAATAAGAGGGAGTACCAAGCAGGCGAAATGGTCATGGAAATAGAAAAATTTGAAAAATACCTGTCCGAAAGCATGGGAGTCAACTCTAGCTATGCTGCTTATGGCCTCACAAGCGGCTGCCGATAACAAACTTAGTGCTCAAAAAAACATATTTAAAAAAGCCCAAGCAATCATTGCTTGGGCTTTTTTTGCGTCGAGGCAGAGGTGGGAGAGGTAGCCGTGATACAAGGCGGACAAGCTTACTTTTATTGGGTAGACGCTAACTATTCGGGCATTTTTTTCTATACTAGTTCTCAGAATTGCTAAATCACAGTCTTATTCCCTTTATACATCCACCAAAGACCGTCCAATATGATGCGCTTAATCACCCCGCTATTTTTTTGCTGTAGTATTTTATTGTTTTATGGAAATTGTACCCCATTAGCCGCGCAGGCCGATAGCGCTTGGCGACAACCGCTTGCCTTGACCATTTTAGGTTTTGTAGATGTCTTTTATGCGTATGATTTTAATCGCCCCGAAGAAACCACTCGACAGCCGTTTCTTTACAACCACAACCGCCACCACGAATTTAATTTGAACCTAGGCTTGGTTAAAGCGGGAATAGAAAACGCCAAATACCGCGCTAACTTAGCCCTACAAACAGGCACTTATGCCAATGACAACTACGCCGCCGAGCCAGGGCTACTCAAAAATATCTTTGAAGCGAATATCGGCTTATCGCTAAACCGTAAAAATACCCTTTGGCTAGATGCGGGCATCTTGCCTTCGCACATTGGGTTTGAAAGTGCGCTGTCTACCGACAATTGGCACCTTGACACGGTCGTTACTAGCCGAAAATTCGCCCTACTTTCTCACGGGTGCCCAACTCACCTACCAACCTTCTGATAAATGGAAAATTGCGGGTTTGGTCGTCAATGGGTGGCAGCGTATCCAGCGTTTATCAGGCAACAGCCTACCTTCTTTCGGCACGCAGGTAAACTTTAGACCTTCCGAAAATATCACCCTAAACTGGAGTACCTTTATTGGAACGGATGATCCTGACAGCACCCGAAGAATGCGCTATTTTAGCAATTTTTATACGACATTTCAACTTCACGAAGCGACTAGGCTTAATCGCTGCCTTTGATATTGGTGCGCAACAACAAGTTAAGGGAATTAGCACGTACGATGTTTGGTTTAGTCCTATTTTGATTGGACAGTGGACGATGAATGAACAATGGAAAATGGGGGTTCGGGTAGAATATTACCAAGACAAGACGGGCATCATGATCCCTACAGGAACGCCCAACGGGTTTCAAACAGTAGGTTTGTCGCTCAATATAGATTACGCACCTATAAAGAATGTTGTTTGCCGCTTAGAAGGCCGCTGGTTGGGCAGCCAAGACCGCCTATTCGAAACACCCAATCAAGCTACGAACACTAATTTTGTGGTAGCCGTTTCCATTGCGGCTAAGTTTTCCAAAACTTATGCTCGAAAGCTAGAGCAATAGAACGGCCTTTTTATAAATACTTTTTTGCTATCCATAGCGCCCCTGATCAACTATTGACACTGTACTCGGAATAGGGGCAGATTACCCAAGTAGAATTGGGGGCGGCTTTCAAAAACGAGGAGGAATACGACTTTCCAGAATAGCTCCTTTTTCGAGCTTTTTCGTTAACTTAGAGGCTCTACCAATGTTAGTAACGACCAATTGCTTATGACTACGTGTAAAATTTGCCAGCAGGCCTCCAAAGAATTATTTCAAGCCACTGTCTTGTTCCAATATCCCGTGCAGTATTACCAATGTACGAATTGTGCCTTCATTCAAACCGAGCCGCCACATTGGTTAGAAGAATCCTACGTCGAAGCGATTACCGACTTGGATTTGGGTTATGTTACGAGAAATATTTTCTTTGCCGAAATCACGGGCAAACTCATCAAAGGCAGTTTCCAAAAAAACGCCTCTTTCTTGGATTATGGAGGCGGCTACGGAATGTTTGTGCGCCTGATGCGCGATCGCGGGTTTGATTTCTATAGAGAAGACAAGTACTGTGAGAATCTATTTTCGGCACATTTTGATGTAACGGATAAAAACGTAGCGCCCAATAAAAAATTCGATCTGTTGACGGCGTTTGAAGTGTTCGAACACTTAGAAGATCCTTTGTCCGAGGTTGAGCGGATGTTGGGGTTTGCTGATTCCATTCTGTTCAGCACGGAGCTACAGCCCCAAGCCACGTTCAAAAGCCCAGACGATTGGTGGTACTTTTCGCCTGAAATTGGACAGCACATCGCCTTATTTTCTGCCCAATCCTTACAAGAGTTGGCCAAAAAACACCACTGCTACATCTATTCTGCCCAAAACAACTTGCACTTATTAACCAAAAAGAAATTTACCCTCAATCCACTGACCTATCCCGTCTATTCTACCTTAGTGATGGACAAGTTGTTGCGCCGCAATTTCTTGAATCCGAAGAGCTTGTTGAAGAAAGATTACGAACAGGTGAAGCAATTGTTGATTGAGGAGAAGAAGAATTGAGAAGCCTCTGAGCGGAGCTGAAAAAACGATGATTTTTACTCGCCCTTGTTATTGTCACATACCGATGTTGACGATGCCTATTACACCGCGCCCTTTATGCTCAAAAACAACCATTTTCAAGGCAGCTCTAATTTAACCCAATTTTTAAACTACCCTTACGGCTTATCCGAAGAGGGCTTGCTTTTTTTAGAGAATAATAAAGGGCTCTGATAAGGGGAGGTGCAAAGCTCCCCTAAACCCCTACTGCACCGCCAACGTAGAAAAAATCATATCCAACCGCCGCATCTCAGGCCGTTTCTTCTGCCCAGGCGCATGCACAAATCCATCCAAGAACAATACCCGATTGTGGGCTTCATCCAGCATCATATAAGAAACAAAAGAGCCGCCCATAAAGTCGTTGACCATTCCCCAAAGGCCGCGCGCTTGCAAGGTCGGTTTACCATCAAACGTCATGGTTTGGTAGTAAATTGGTAAATAGCGGTCGTCGATGCGCATGTACGAATCTTCGATGTGGGTAGAGAAGTATTGTTGGGTCAGCTTGTCGCGAATGTATTTGTGGCGCTCGGGATTGGGTTGGGTCGAATCTGAGATGGGCAAGCTGTAGATAAAGATGTTGCTACTGGTTTTGTCTGTTTCCTTGCGCAGCCACATCGACACACTGTCCACATTGGCCACCACATAATCGCGCGGAATTTGAAGGCTCAAATCAAACAGTTCCAAAATGGATTCACTGGCATTGACATTTTGTCCTGCGGCATACAGTTGCTGAATAAAAAGCTTGGTGTCTGCTTCGTTGAACTGGTTCATGACCCGTTGGTAATCCTCTGCCACGGTCTTTAGCAAGGCCGAGCGCGTCGGCGCAAACCAATAAACGACGGTTTGTCCGTTGGCCCAACGGTCGCGGTGAATGGCAATAGTATAGTTAGGGTCTTCATAAGCACGGCGGACATTGTCTTCGCCAATGGCTTGCTTAATCAGCTTAGTTGCGCCATCATTATCATCATCCAATACGCCCATAATAACAATAGAACGGAACGTTTTGAAAATTTGCCCTGCTCTAAATTCTTTAGGAGTCTTGAAGCGTAGGTCGTACAACGACTCAGGCTGTGGTGTCACGGGGTACAGCGCCTCAAAAGCATTGCGAAAGGTATCGCCAATCGTAGTCGTCCAATTGTAGTTATCGGCGACGACCATTAGATTGTCTACTTTTCCATAAGAACTTGGTGTTACCGCCAAGCGCGAACGCTGCTGGTTGGTACAACTGGCGATAAAAAAAAGAAGGGGCAATAACAAAACTACGCCTTTGGTCGCGGGTAGTCGGAGGTGGTGGAAAAAACTACCAGTATTAAAACGTGCAAAATGACTCATTAGATCGGTTAGATTAGATGGTGTATCAAAACAACTTCCTTGTTATAAGAAGATGCAAATAAAGGGCAAATAGTTGTCCAAAGCAGCAATAAAAAAACAACAGTGCCATAACTCCTCCACACAAATATACCGCCCCCAACAAGATTAGGACGATAATTTTTTCAAATAGTTGACCAAAAACCAAACATTTTTCGACAATGTACAGTATACCCCCTTACAAACGGCTGCTTTTAAAATACAAAAGCCTTAATGGAACCGTTGAAACAAAAACATTCATTTAAGAACCGATTAAAACAAGCTGTAGAAACATTATTTTGCAAAAATGGTAATTTTTTGTTTAGTAAACTTGCAAAGCGTCCAAGATTCGCGTATATTTGTGGTAGACTTGACAAAGAACCCGTTTAAAACAAAATGTTGTATAACATCCTACGGGAATAACGTAAATGTAAATCATTTAAACTAGAAACAGAATGGCCAAGAAGAGCACAACTGGAAATGACAACAAATTAAAGGCATTACAAACAACCTTAGATCGCCTCAAAAAAACATACGGTAAAGGATCCGTTATGCGCTTGGGGGATCAAGTAGTAGAAAAAATTGAAACCATCTCTACTGGC
Source organism: uncultured Saprospiraceae bacterium (assembly GCA_963837355.1). Lineage (GTDB taxonomy): Bacteria > Bacteroidota > Bacteroidia > Chitinophagales > Saprospiraceae > Aureispira. The sequence goes on from CAWIMY010000008.1 coordinate 13,210, forward strand.
TCTGTCGCCTTAGATGTCGCCCTCGGAACCAATGGTTTTCCAAAAGGTCGTGTCATTGAAATTTACGGTCCAGAATCCTCAGGAAAGACGACCGTTGCCCTACACGCTATCGCTCAATGCCAACGTAGCGGTGGAACAGCTGCCTTTGTTGATGCAGAGCACGCCTTTGATCGCTTTTATGCAGAATCTTTGGGAATTGATGTAGATGAATTAATCTTCTCACAACCTGACTACGGAGAGCAAGCACTAGAAATCGCTGAAGCCCTAATTCGCTCTGGTGCCATTGATATCTTGGTAATAGATTCAGTAGCTGCCTTAGTGCCTCGCAGTGAGATCGAAGGAGAAATGGGAGATTCTAAAATGGGTTTGCAAGCGCGTTTGATGTCGCAAGCCATGCGTAAATTGACTTCGGCTATCAGCAAAACTAACTGCTGTTGCATTTTTATCAACCAGTTGCGGGAAAAAATCGGCGTTATGTTCGGTAATCCTGAAACAACTACTGGGGGTAATGCGCTCAAATTTTACGCTTCTCAGCGTTTAGACATTCGCCGTTCTGGTGGTGCCATCAAAGACCGCGAAGGTAAAGTAGTGGGGAACCACGTCAAAGTAAAAGTTGTTAAAAACAAATTGGCACCTCCTTTCCAAATTGCAGAATTTGATATCATGTATGGCGAAGGCATTTCTAAGAGTGGCGAAATCGTTGACTTAGGAACAGAATTCGACATCTTGAGCAAAAGCGGCGCTTGGTACGGCTACGGAGATGGTAAAATTGCACAGGGTCGAGAAGCTGCCAAACAGTTTATGCTAGACAATCCTGAAGTAGCGGAAGAAATCGAAGCAAAAATTCGCGCTAAATTAACAGGTATGGACGACGACGATCAAACTACTGAGAATGCAGCAACTGAAGCGAAGGCAACAGCAAAGTCAAAAGCTGCCAAAGAAGAAGAAGAAGCTGACGCTTAATATCTACAACAGTATTAGCGTTGCTAAACCATAACTAATAGGAGCAAATCCTGCTCCATTGATCGCGTAAAAAATGAGTCATCCCAATCTATTGGAATGACTCATTTTTTATAAAGGCAAGCCAAGGAGCAATCGTTTACGACTGACTATCCAAAGGTTTCTAAAACAAGCGAATAACAATGGGTACTCTTTCTTAGATAGACTACTTATTCCATCAATTACAAAACAGGCCTTCGACGAACCCGTTTCCATTTTATCGGACAAATAGAAAATGCGGCGGCTGTTCAGAGGGTTTGTTGGTTGATAGTTGGGTAATAGAGTAGTACTTAAAATCCTTCATAGGTCTCTTCGCTAATGCGCCCATCGGGTTGGGTATCTGTCTCCAAACCCTCTTCTTCGTTCCAACCTCTAAAGCCCTCTCCAACGCGCTCCCCATCGACATACTTGATGACAAAAGCGTATTTAAAATTAGAGTTGTTTAAGACATAGGATAAGGCATTGAGTGCATCCGATTTGCGTTTGTAGCCTTCAATATTGTTAATGTATTCCTCTTTGTTGATGACCAAAATTCGTTGTAACCCACCTTTGGTTTCTTCGGTAGTAAGGCGACCAATTTCTTTTAATTCTTCGTATTTATAGGGTTTGAAATTACGCACGGCAGAAACCTGAATCTTGTAGACTACATTCTTAGCCGCGATGGCACTAGGTTGATAAGGGCCTAAGACCTCAGGGTAATCTTCTTGTGGATTGTCTGGGGCAATGATTGGGGCGTGGTAGGGTTGCGGCTGGCCGTTCGCATCATAATACAAACGGCGTTGGTCACCTAATCCTGCAATAGCATCCAACTCAAAAAACATCTTCAACGTATCGCCTTCATAAGCAACTCCTGATTCGGGATCAATGGGATCAAGGGGCAATTGGTAAGCTCGGGCATTGCTGTTGTATTGAGCAGGCATCAAATAGTAGCGAATTAGCTGCGGATCAATGGCAGGTGGGTTGTCAACGAGTTGACGCGCTTGTAAGGGGAGGGTTATTTTTTCTTGTTTAGAAACGCTACCTGTTTCAAATTCATAACTAAAGGGCTCGTAATCTGCTTTATTAATCAACAACAAATACCGCGTATTAGGCGATAATTCCTCTAGACGGAGCGTTCCTTTGGTTAATAACCGTTCCTCAATCAACTCCTCGGTGCCGTCTTTGGCCTGTTGAAACAGCTGCATATTGACTACTTCTAAAGCCTTTTTTTGAATATCATCAGCTTCATGTACTGTAATCAACCATTCTAAATCAATCGTTTCGATACCAAAGTAAAAAATATCGTCATCGGTCGTGTTCATGCGCTCTGGAGCAAAGGGACGATTGGATACCAAATATCCGCCGCCATGTGCCTCGCTAACCACGTAGTACAGATCATCGGCGGGCGAATTAATTGGAAAGCCCATATTTTGCGCGACTTCCCATTGTAATTTTTGGCCGTTGGATTTGAAAATGTCTAAGCCGCCTGCACTCACCCGCCCGTTGGAACTAAAATACAAAGTACCCGTCGCTTGACTATAAAAAGGGCTGATTTCATCCCCCACACTGTTGATGTTACGCCCCAAGTTTTTGGGCAAGGTAAAGCTCTTGACATCGCCATTCTTGGGGCGAGTACTGTACCACAAATCTAAGCCTCCGCGCCCGCCTGTGCGATTAGAGGCAAAATACAAGACTTCTTGATCTCCCAAATCAACCACAAAAGGATGGGTTGTATTAGCGGTACTAGGATTAATGTAGTCGGGTAATAAAATTGGGGTCGACCAGCGGCCACCTCCCAAGTCTTCCATCAAATAGATCGCACATTGCGGCTTTCCATTTTCAATATTACATTGTGTAAAATAAAAACGGCTGCCATCGAGAGTAAAGGTACCATTACCGAAGTGTGTGCGTTCCATTTTATCTAAAAAGATACTTGGTACCTGTGGCCGAATCCAGTCATCTCCTTGCTTGACGGTGCGGTAAATACTCGCCACCCCTGAAACGGTCGACGAGAAATACAAGACATCATTGGTAAAGGGAATTGGAGCAAATTCAATTTTTTTACTGTTGATTTTAGGGCTGAGGTGCTCAATGCGAACCGCAGGATTGGTATAATTACGTGCTTTGAGCGCATAATTACAGCCTTTTATTTCATTCTCAATAATCAAACGGAATTCTTCTTTGTCCGCGCCTTGGTAGCGCAGCAAAAAATCATTGAATACTTCTTTTGCGGCTTGTGCTTGCCCCAATTGTTTTAGCGCCAAGGCATATTTGTAGGCAGGTTTGTCGTATTTAGGGTTTTCAATTTCTTTCTGGAGCGGTGCAAATGCCGCTGCGGCATTCTTATAATCTCTATACTCCAAAAAACAAACCCCTGCTTTGTACAGATATTCGAGTTTTTCGGGTTTTTCCTCATAAATACCTCGATAGAGCAAGGCCGCTTGCTGCAAATCACCGCTACGCTCTAGAGCCGCAGCAGCTTTGGCGCGCTTGCGCCAAGGCAATTTATTGCCTTTTGGGACAGCACAAGATGAAATCACCCCAGAAAGTATAATTACAAATAATATGAGGGAAAACGGTATGTTGTTAATCTTATTCATAAGAAGAAATGTAAAAACCTGTTAACCCCCAAAACGGCAGGCAAACAGGTTTTTTGAAGCATTAAAATAAAAGCAACTACGCAAGGGAAATTAAGCGCAGCACTTTCAAGCGTCACAAAGATAAGACAATTCATTTATAGCAAGAAAATACGGCCTTATTCTTACAATAAACAAGCACAAGCCTTACAAATTGACCCATTACAGCGTGTGCCGATAGATAATAACGCTTCAAAAGGAGTAGAAGCCAATAAGCGCAAGGAGGAAATAAGTAAGTGTTTCAACGTAAGCACTCCATAAAAACACTCCCAAAACGATCTGACCTGCATGGTACAGTGTATTGCCTAGTCAGCTTTCGGATTCTTAGCGAGCTAATACTGTTCGTAATAAGGGCTACTATACTTTGCCTTCGTTAGCAGGCTACTAAATAGCTATTTTGGTAACTAATCGAAAGAATTATACCTTCTCCTTCTTAATATTGATAATTATTCCAAAAGAAGCCCTGAAATAGTGTAACTTAGTAGCCGATTTTTAACAAATGAATTTCTCTAAATAAAAATAATTATGCGTATACCCCCCAAAAAAACGCAACGCATTGCGATTATAGGAGCTGGTGTCTCAGGAATTGCAGCAGCAAATGTGTGGCAAAAATGCGGCTACTCCGTTACTGTTTATGAAGCTTCCCAGCATGTTGGTGGACAATGGAACCTGACCTACCCTGACGTTCGGTTACAGAATACGGCTCCTCAATATCAGTTTACCGATTTCTCTTGGCCTTTTGAGACGGATAGACATCCGACTGGCCAAAATGTACTGGACTACCTCCAAGCAGCTGTTGAAGCCTTTGATTTGGATGTACGACTAGGTTGCAAGGTAACCAAAATGCGCCAAGAGGAGCATGGATGGAACTTAACGCTCGAAGGTGGAGAGGAACAGAGTTTCTCCTATGTAGTGGTGGCGACAGGTCAATATCCTGGTGGCGAGAAGAAGTACAAGCCCCCCTTTAAAGACGCGGACTTATATACTGGAGAAATATGCATCAACATCGACTCTACAGACAATTTCAAAGATAAGGATGTTGCCGTCATTGGATTTGGTAAAACGGCACTCGATTTTTCAACTTGGAGCGCCCCTCTCGCCAAGAGTACCAAACATATTTTTAGAACGCCAAGATGGCAACCATTCCCGACTATTTGCTAGGCATTGATTTTAGCAAACCTTTTTTTGCGCGTATTGGCAGTGATATGATTCCCTCTTGGGTTAATAGTTCTTCTATGCAAACTTTTTTGCATAAGAAGATGCCCTTTGTTGTGAATTTCTTTTGGAAATCAATGGCGACCTTATTTTCTATACAACATCGAAGAGATGCCAAGTTGGGCAAACTAGATAAGAGCGTATTAGATCCTGTATTTCCTCCAAAATCGCAGATTATTGCCGATCTAAGATCGGCACTTGCGCTAGCTCCTAGTAGATATTACGAATATATTGCCCATCGAAAAATAACCCCTTATCGAGGGGAGGTAAAGGCTTTTTATGAAAAGGGAGTCGTGCTGTCTGACGGTCGCCAAGTAGAAGCGGATCTTATCTGTATCTGTTGTGGTAATGAAGCCCCGACCTACAGTTTTATGCCCGAAGAATACGCCTCGTACCTGAACGTTGATGGCGGGCCTTCTTTGTATCGCCATCAAATAAATCCGAACATTCCAAATCTTGGATTTGCAGGATACAACCACGGTTTTTTGCACATTCCACTTTGTGAAGTAGGCATCCTGTGGCAGATCGCGGCTCATGAAAAAGACCTCCAATTGCCCTCGAAGAAAGAGATGTTGGCCTCTGCCCAACGGGTTACCCAATGGAAAGAAGATCATTCTGCTTATGAATCTACCTTTAATATGGGGGTGAATACTAGATACCAACAACATTTGGATATTCTGCTACAGGACTTGGGCATTTCTCAGTGGAGAAAAATGCCAAACGTTTTTGCTGAGGTCTTTTCGCCCTATGGCCCCACCGACTATAGCGGGGTGGTAGAACAATACTTGGCAGATAGTAAAAGGAGGGGCACAACTGGTGCCAAGATACAGGTCAAGCCTGTTGATGCTTAGAGCACCCCTGCAATTAGTATAACAGAAACAGGCTTAGAAAATTATTTTCTGAGCCTGTTTCTGTTTTGGGTTGTTGCTTTTTGGGTTTCTTTCTTGATTTGAAAGCGTTTTAATAGATTTTTTTTCCAAGAACCTATTTGTAATAACCTCAGCAATTCTCGGTTTGTAAAAAATCAGATGTACTTTCAGGCATTTTTTACACTTCTAGCGGTTTTTAGCTTGAAAACAACTCTTTTAGGAAAGAACTAGATTATTTTTGTCAAAATATTATTCTGAATAAAAAACAAAAGCAAAATTATCTTTCAAATCGAGAATTGCTGTAATAACCTTTAACACAGGGATTTTTTTCTATTCTTCACGAAGAGTAATATTTTAGGAGGCGACTTGCTCGATGGCCTATTTTACCTTCAAATTGAAACTATATTGTGGGCTAGGAGCAGGAGCGTAGAAAAGCACTTGTTCTACAGGAAATTTGAAGACGCGTAGAAACGCATCCAGTTCCACGGCACCATTATTTGCTAGGGAGTGGTAAAGGAAATTTTTAGTCTGTATAGCAAAGGCTTCCTCGGAAAGATGGGGAGCTGCCAACAGCAATTCGAACATAGAACGGGGCATTCCATAAGCATAATCTGAGACATAAATCGTTGTATCCGATGGAAACGTTAGCCACTGCTGCTGTGGGCTAAGGCCAACGCGATGAAGGCGATTGTCAAAGGAGGTGGTAGCTTTATTTTTAGCGTATACAATACTTTGTACAGGCGTTTGGAAGAATTTAGTAGGCGTGTAAGCCGCTAGTTGTTGGTGTTGTCGCCCAATAAATTGAGTGTACTCCAACGAGGAGGAATCAGCGCTGGAAGGAGGCTGAATACTGTACCCCACCACATGCTGTTGCATTCCCAACAGGGTAATACTGCCCTGCTGAAAAGACTTGGTTGTCCCTACTTCCGCCGCCGAAAAAACAAGCGTATCATAAGCCGTGGCGTAGCTCAACGAAAACCGTAAAGAGCCCGCAATAGGCAGGGCAATGGCAAAGGTATCTGTGATCCAAAACGTTCCCGTATATTGATTACTTAGCGCAGGTTCTTCCTTGCCACCCTCTTCTCGAATCAGTGGATGGATTCGGGTGAAGGAGATCATTCCTCCATGAACAGAAGAGTTCAAATGGATTTTTCTACCCTTTTGATCCTGTAATTGATAGGCTTCTAAGTGCCATTCTAATAAATCTAAATGCAACGGCAGGGTATCGGGAAAAAAGAAACTGACCGTGATATTGGGAGCATAGTAAGGGGAACCATAGTAACCTGTTTCTGTCTCTAGCTCTAAACTCTTTCCCAATAGGTACAAATGATCGGCTAAGTCAACTGGAGGGTGACTTGCTTTTGGAAAGTGCCACGGTACGCTATCTGAGGCAACCATAGGTTGTTGTGGAATGGTATCAAACGTTCCTCGGTACCAATCGTACAATTCACTTTGGTAATAGGCGACCCGCTTTTGAAGGGCTAAAGAATCGGGGAGGGGTTGTGCTTGTCCCGCTTGGAGACAGAGTAGGGCTATAACAGCGCTTATCAGTAACTTAAACATGTTTCTAGTACTTAGGATGAAGTAACGTTAACCCTATAAAACTAGGTTTTTTTGTGCGCTTCTTATGTACCTGCGAATAGTTTTCTAGTAATTTCAAGGGGCATTTATTTTTGAGAACAGCAAATATCTTAGTAATAGCGATTGCTGCCTAAAAGTTGTCTGCTTTAAGCATAAAAAAAGCCATTCTGTTTCGTATTATTAGAACAGAATGGCTTCTTATTGTCGGCGGAAAACCGCTTTATTTATTTCTAAAACCCATCGTACTCTTCGTTGATGGATTCTCCTTCTTCTAGTTCGCCTTCTTCTTCTCCCCAGCCTCTAAAGCCTTCGCCTACGCGCTCACCATCGACTACTTTAATTACAAAAGCATTTTCGAAACGCGTGTTGTTCATTACAAAAGACAACGTATTCAAGGCTTCGGCTTTTGATTTAAAACCATCCAAACCTTCGTCGGTTTGTCCTTCAGGAACGACCATAACACGGCGAATATTATCGTCAATGTTCTCAAACAGCAACTTGCCAATTTCTTTCAAAGGCTCGTATTTGTAAGCTTTGTAACGACGTACAGCGGCTACTTGAATCACGTATACGGTTCCTGGAGGCGCTGGAGGGTCAGGTGGATAGACTTTGCTAACTGGTGGCGGCGCGGGAATATCCTCCTCTACAGGCGGATCAACATCCACAACATCCACAACATCGCCCATATAGGGTAATAATTCCCCATCGGGGCCATCGTAATACAACTGGCCTGTTTCCGATAAATCGGCCACATCGCGCTTGATCTCCTCATACATTTCTAAGTAAGGACCCAAGTATTCGTCTCCAGTAATGGGGTCAAAAGGTTCCGTCGGTAACGTATAGGGGTTTTCTCTAGAATTGTACTCCGCAGGAACGATTTTGAATTTGATAGCTGTCCAATCTACAGATAGGACATCGGGTTGTGGCACCTCTAAGGCAATGTCTTTAACCACATCCTCGGAGTGGCGAAATTCGCCTGTATTGACATCGAAACTGGCTATGTTATACCCCTCTTTAGTAATTTCTACGGTATAAATTTTCTTAGGTGCTAATTTGAAACGGTACTCGCCTGTGGAGAGGATGCGCTCTTCAATCAATTCCTCATCGTTGAACAATTTAACATTGACTTCTTCCAAGTTGCCATTGTCGGGGTAGTTGGCATCGGTAATATCTCCGCTAATGGTCACCACAATTTTTTCTTCTCCAAAATAGAAAATATCATCGTCCGTAGTAGCTGTTTTGTTGGGAGCCAACAAGCGGTTGGAGACAAAATAACCACCGCCGTGTGCTTCGCTAACGACATAGTACAAGTCATCCGCAGAAGAGTTGGTGGGAAAACCTAGGTTCTGCGCTACTTCCCACTGCAACTTAGTGCCTTTGGATTTGAAAATATCCAAGCCTCCCGCACTAATGCGGCCAGTAGAACTGAAGTAAAGCAAGCCTTCTGCTTGATCGTAGTAAGGTGTGATTTCATCACCAGGCGTGTTGATGTTGCGGCCCAAGTTTTTGGGCAAGGTAAAGTTATTGCCTGCGCTACCTACTGTACGGGTTGTAAACCAAATGTCTAAGCCGCCGCGTCCGCCTTCGCGGTTAGAGACGAAGTACAAAATTTCCTTATCATCAATAGTCACCACGCAAGGGTGGGTGGTATTAGAACCTTCTTCGTTGATGTAATTGGGAAGCAATACTGGCTCTGACCATTCGTCATCGCTAATTTTATTCATCACATACAAAGCGCAAGAAGGATTGCCGCCAGGCAAATCACACTGTGTGAAATAAAACCGCTCGCTGTCTTCGGTAAACGTACCGTTGCCAAAATGAGGGCGCACCATTTTTCCCTCAAAAATCGTCGGAACTTGTGGTCGGCTCCAATTATCGCCGTTGCGCTTGGTGTGGTAGATTTTGGCCGCACCAGAAAACGACGAGGAAAAATACAACACATCGGTTCCGAAAGGAATCGGCGCAAACTCAGTTCTATTGGTGTTAATTTTAGCATCTAGCAAGGATATCTTGACCGCATCATTGGTGTGTTCCTCTTTGTTCAAGGCAAATTCACAGCCTTTAATTTCGTTCTCCACACTTGATTTTAACAAGGCGTAGTCGTCCTTGTCATTGGGATAGCTTTGTAGGAAAGAATCAAAGGCTTTTTTTGCCTCTTCAGGATTGCCTGCTTGTTTGAGCGCAGAGGCATACTTGTAACCCGGCTTATCAAACTCCTTGTTCATATCCTTGACGGGTTTCAACGCCTTGATAGCGTTGGCATAATCTCGCAATAGATAATAACAGTTGCCCGCCTTATAGATGTATTCTGGCTTGTCGCTTTTTTCGGCATACACTCCTTCATAGTAAACGGCGGCTTGGTAGTAATCGCCTGCCTTTTCATAATCTTGTGCCATTTTTAGGCGCTTTTTCCAAGGCAAGGTTTTTTGAGCTTGCGCCATTCCCACGAAGAGAATCGACAAAAAGAGAATGGTGTATAACTTTCTCATGTTGTTGTTAATATTTTTGATGTTGAATTTAGCGGGACATATCTACTGTAAAGATACGGTACACACTGCAACGGTTTGGAGTTAAAACGCCCTTATTTTAAAAGGCTAGCTAACGAGGTGATGCCATGTAGCTGCGCTAAGATAAAAATAAACCCTAATAGCTACAAAACAAGCTTCCTTGTAAGTTGCTGAATAGGAAGAAATAAGTAGCGTTTGGCTCCTGTGGCTCTAAAAAATGGTTGGTAGCAACTATTTAAACGACAAAGGCTTGTGTTTTAGTACAAATAACAAAATCGTTTTGGTTTAAAAAGCATAGTTTGTGCCAAAAATCATGCTTGCCCAAGCAAATTTAAAGGCAGAGGTCGTCTACCTATTTTTATTTCTTTGTATGACTGTAAAAAACATCCCATAGGGCATTCCCAAGAATAATAGACCGAGATTGCCAGCACCCTCTAATTTTTTTTTAAGTTTGCAACAACTATTCAAACGGTTCTTATGACAACGTAGAGCGGTAATAAATGCCTACCGTAAGTACCATCAATCAATGCATTGCCAATGAAAGGAATCATTCTAGCAGGAGGATTAGGAACGCGCTTGCATCCTTTAACCTTAGCCGTCAGCAAACAGCTGATGCCCGTTTACGACAAACCGATGATTTATTATCCCTTGTCCACGCTTATGTCGGCGGGCATTCAAGATATTTTGATCATTTCTACCCCTTACGATCTCCCCAATTTTGAGAAACTATTAGGCGATGGCTCGCAAATTGGTTGCCGTATACAGTACCACGCACAGGAAGTTCCTAATGGTTTGGCACAGGCTTTTGTACTGGGCGAAGAGTTTATTGGGGAAGACAGCGTCTGTTTGATTTTAGGAGATAATATCTTCTATGGAAGTAACCTCAACCAATTGTTGGGAGAGAGTGGTCAACCCGACGGGGGTATTGTATTCGCCTATCGCGTGGCTGATCCAGAGCGTTATGGTGTGGTGGCTTTTGATGAGAACAACATGGCTTATTCTATCGAAGAAAAACCTGCTCAACCCAAATCGGATTATGCTATTCCCGGCTTGTATTTTTATGACAACTCGGTAATCGAAGTGGCGAAAAATTTAAAGCCTAGTGCGCGCGGGGAGTATGAAATTACCGATGTTAATAAATACTATTTAGAACAAGGTAAACTAAAGGTAATGCCGTTGGGTCGAGGAGTCGCTTGGTTGGACACAGGAACCCACGCTTCTCTCATGCAAGCAGGGCAGTTCATTGAGGTCATTGAAGAGCGTCAAGGGCTCAAAGTAGGTTGTATTGAAGAAGTCGCTTACCGCAAAGGTTTTATCAATGCCACACAGCTAGAGGAAGCCGCTGAGAAATACAAGAAAAGTGGCTACGGCCAATACTTATACAAAGTGCTAGAATGGCGCGATGATTTGGTTTAAGATGCATCAATCCGTCCAATAGAGGATGTTCAGTAAGGAGCAAGCAAGAATGCCTTAAAAATAATTTTAAACGCTATATCCGAAATAGATGCTTAAAAGTCTAATTAGTAAGACTTTATTAGGAGTATTGAGGACGATTGAACGAAGGGATCTGCCAAAATGCATACGAACTTAGATTTGTGGCGGCAATTCTTGTTTTATAAAGTAAAAAAATACTAATTTAGGCGAACAAAGCTTTGCAATGGTTGTTGAACTGCCAGATGACCAAAGCCCCCTGCTAACGCCCTGTTCAAAGCGCTTTTTTGGCGTGGTTACAGGCTTATCAATCTGCCTATAAAATACCCCCTCCAACAGCTCCAACGCTCTTGGGACGGTAGCAGCGCAAGACGCAGGAACACAACACAAGCAATCATTAAAAAACGACAGTATTTCTGTCCACAGTCAACTTATAGGCAAAAAAATAATTAAATGGATATCTTAAAACAGAAATTTCAAGAAAAAGCATACGCCTTGTTCAAATCGAACAAAGAATTACTCAAAGAGAATAGCGAGGTCATTATTGATAAAGTGTCTGTCGGCCAAGTATTTGGCGGCATGCGCGGTATGAAAAGTATGATTTGGGAAACCTCTGAATTGGATGCTTATGAAGGCATCCGTTTTCGCGGCTACTCCATTCGTCAATTGCGCAAAGCACTTCCCAAAGCGGAAGGCGGCAAAGAGCCTCTACCCGAAGGTCTATTTTGGTTGATGCTCATCGGAGACATTCCAACTGACCGCGAAGTAAGATGGTTGACGGAGGAATGGAAGAAACGAAGCAACGTACCTGCCCATACGTTCAAAATGTTGGATGCACTGCCTGTAGATGCGCATCCAATGACTCAATTTAGCGCGGCTATCTTGTCGATGCAAACCGAAAGTATCTTTGCCAAACGCTACGCCGAAGGCATCAGCAAGTCTGACTATTGGGATGCTTACTATGAAGATACGATGAATTTGGTGGCTTGTCTACCTCGCGTAGCGGCCTACATTTACCGTCGTACTTACCACAACAGCGACCACATTGAGCCCAACTTGGACTTGGACTGGGGTGCTAACTTTGCCCACATGCTAGGAGTGAGCGACGATCCTGATTTTATGAGCCTTATGCGCTTGTATTTGACGATCCATGCCGATCACGAAGGAGGTAATGCTTCGCCACACTACGCACTTGGTAGGTTCTACATTAAGCGATCCTTACTACTCTTTGTCGGGTGGAATGAATGCGTTGGCGGGTCCCTTGCACGGTTTGGCCAATCAAGAAGTGATTAAATGGATTTTGCACCTTACAGAAGATTTGGGTACGCAAACACCAACGACAGATCAAATTACCGATTACATCAATAAAACACTAGCAGAAGGAAAAGTAATTCCAGGCTACGGCCACGCGGTACTCCGCCAGCCCGATCCGCGCTACATGGCACAACGTGTTTTTGCAGAGGACAACATCAACGACGATCCTATTGTAAAAATCGTCTGGAAATTGTTTGACATCGTTCCACCGTTGTTGCAAGACATGGGTAAAGTGAAAAACCCTTGGCCCAACGTAGATGCGCACTCTGGTGCCTTATTGATGCACTACGGCCTCAAAGACTTTAGCTTCTACACCGTTCTATTCGGGGTTTCTCGTGCGATGGGTGTGCTGGCTTCTGGTGTTTGGTCTCGCGCTTTGGGCATGCCTCTAGAGCGTCCGAAGTCCTTGACTTCTTCTGCTATTCGCAGCTTGATCGAAAAAGAAACTACTGGAAACGCTTAGGCATTCGTTAGTTTTTAGAAATAAGTAGTACAGCCGTTTCGAAGGAATTCGAGGCGGCTGTTTTTTTATTGGGGAGGCGAGAAGTTTTTGTAAAAATCACGATAATGTCTTCCAAGATTTTTACTAAAATAACCTTTAATGTTTTTCCGAAATATCTTTTAAGAGTCTTCGCTTAAAGCTTTTGCGACAAGCACAACAAGCATAATGGAATTTATAAGCAGTGAAAGCATAGCGACACATGATGGCAGGGCGTTTATAAGAGGTGACAAGAGAAAGGCAGAAAAACAATTGCCTTATGAGCGGAGCGAAATCAATCGGTAATAAATTCACTCCTGAAAATTAAAATTAACTCAAAAACATCACCATTTCTCCTAAAAAAAGCAACCTAAACGAATTGATTATAAGAATTCCCCGTATCTTAAGGATCTAAACTAATACGATGAAAGCGATCACTATTCTACTAGGTCTGTTGGGTGTTTTATTGTGCAGCAGCTGCGACAATTCCCCCAAAAAAACGCCCCCTCCAACGCCCTCCCCAAAAGCCGAGCGTCAAGGGCTCTATACCGAAAGTTTTGGTCTTGTTATTCATGGTGGCGCGGGTACAATTCGCAAAGAATACTTGAGCGATTCGATGGAGCAAGTGTATAAAGACAAACTGACCGAAGCGATCACCGCAGGCCACGTGTTGTTGGAACAAGGGGGAACCGCCATGGAAGCGGTCGCCGCGACCATCACCATTCTAGAAGACTCGCCCTTGTTTAATGCTGGAAAAGGCGCGGTCTTTACCCACGAAGGGGCGAATGAATTGGATGCCTCGGTTATGAATGGTGCCGACCTTAATGCAGGCGCTGTGGCCGGTGTCAAGCGCATCAAAAATCCCATTATGCTGGCCATCGAAGTGATGAACAACAGTCCCCACGTCTTACTTTCTAGAGAAGGGGCGGAAGAATTTGCGACCACGCGCGGCATGGCGCTTACTGATCCTGCTTATTTTTATACGCAAGGCAACTACGACGCTCTGCGCCGCATGATTGAAGAGGACGAAGCGAAAGCCAAGGAGAAGCAAGCGACGGAAGACAAAAGTAATCCCACCAGCGCCCTGAGAAATTACTACAACCCCATTATAGACAATGCCAAATTCGGTACGGTAGGCTGTGTCGCCAAAGATAAAAATGGTAACATCGCCGCAGGTACTTCCACAGGAGGCATGATGAACAAACGGTGGAACCGTATTGGCGATTCGCCCATTGTGGGAGCTGGCACGTATGCCAACAACAACACTTGTGGCGTCTCTTCAACAGGAATGGGGGAGTATTTCATCCGTCGTATGGTGGCTTACGACATCAGCGCGATGATGGAATACGGCGGTAAAACCGTAGATGAAGCCAGTAAAAATGCCATTCACGAAAAAATCCAAGGCATGGATGCTTTTGGTGGTGTCATCGCCTTAGACAAGGACGGCAATGTGTCGATGCCGTTCAATACGAGCGGCATGTACCGCGCGTTCATGGACGACCAAGGCAATTTAACCCTAGGCATGTACCAAGACAATTTTCCAACAATTAAGCAATAAACCATATCCCCCGTGGTGGAATTGCATTCCGCCACGGGTACCCGCACCGTAGGGCGGAATTGCATTCCGCCGCCCCCACACACGCCCCCCACACGCCCCCCACTACCCGCCCCCAAACTCCACCAACAAAAAAAACGTTAAAATTTAAACAACAGCCCCAAATAAAGAGCACACCGCCCAATTTTTGCGTTCTTATAGGACGATCTAGAAAGGAAGGCGGCAAGCAAGTAAGTGCGCATGCTTCTGCTAACCCCCAAGCCTTGTTAAAAAAGTTAAAGTTTTCAAAACAAGCGCTTTTTTTAGGGGTAAAACCAGTATCTTAAAGGGTGGTAAAACTACGTCCTGCTGAAAGCGCGAGGTAGAGCAACCATCAAATTTGTAGTGCATGCTCAATGGCCACGATCAAGTGGCACCCTATTGTAAGTAAGTCCGTTTACAGGACATCATCCATACCGATTATGCAAAAGAGTAATTACCAGTCTCTAATAGAAAAAATCGATCAGTTTACCCGCAAGTATTATGTCAATAACCTCATCCGTGGGGTTTTGTACAGTACAGGCGCGTTATTAGCGGCCTTCATTGGTTTTGCCTTGTTGGAGTATTATTACTTCAATGCTACGGCCTCCTCCATGCAGTTGCGCAAGCTGTTGTTTTATTCCTTTATCGCAATGAGTGCGGTTACTTTGGGAATGCTAGTCTTTCGTCCTTTATTGCAGTATTTCAAGCTGGGAAAAGTGATTTCGCACGAGCAAGCCGCAACGATTATTGGGCAACATTTCAGCGATGTAAAAGATAAATTGCTCAATGTGTTGCAGCTCAAAGAGCAAATGAATTACGCGGACTCGGCCTTGTTAGAGGCCAGTATCAACCAAAAAATAGCAGGATTGAATCCTGTGCCTTTTGCGGCAGCCGTCGATTTGAAGGAGAATAAGCGCTATTTGCGTTATGCGTTGCCCCCCTTATTGTTGCTACTTTTGTTGTTATTTTCAACGACCATTTTACAAGACAGTACGGAGCGCATTATCAACAACAACCGCGACTTTGAGAAAGCAGCGTTGTTTAGCTTCAACGTAGCCGATGAGAATCGCCGAGTGGTACAATACGAAGATTATACCTTGAAGGTAAACATCGAGGGCGAAGCCTTGCCCAACGAAGTCTTCGTAGAAGTAGATAATTATAAATACAAGTTAGAAAAAACAAGTCCCAATACCTTCGAATACACGTTTGTAGAAATGCGTAAAGATACCGATTTTCGCCTGTCGGCAAATGGAGTACTTTCTAAGAACTATGCGATTGATGTACTAGAAAAACCACAGATTGCGGACTTTGATATTACCTTGGATTATCCTTCTTATACAGGGCGACAGGATGAGGCAATTACTGGAATTGGAGATTTGGTAGTGCCTGTAGGAACCAATATTGACTGGTTGTTTAATTCGGTGAATACTAATGCCGTGCGGGTGCAATTTCCAGGAGAGCAAGAAACCACCCCAACTACCCAAGTAGGCGAGTCTAATTTTACCATTAAAAAGAAAGTATTAAGAGAGGGACAATACAAGGTGTTCATGGTGAATAATGAATTGCCAACAGGCGATTCTATTTCCTATTCCTTGACGCTTGTACCCGATTTATATCCTTCTATCGAAGTACAGTTTGACCGCGATAGTTTAAATGACAAGGTGATTTATTTTGCAGGGGAGGCTTCCGATGATTACGGTTTAAGCGCGTTGAATTTTTATTATAAAGTCATGCGCAACGAGCAAACCTTGAAGGAAGAAAAATTGCCGATGGCGATTAGCAAAGGTAAACAAACGACCTATGACCATATTTTGAACGTCAAAGAATTAGGCTTGCGTCCTGGCGACAAATTGAGCTATTACTTTCAGGTATTTGATAACGATGGTGTCAATGGTCGAAAATCTACCAAAACGTCGATGATGTACTTTGAAATGCCAACAGTAGAAGCATTGAAAGAGCAAGAAACTACCAACAATGCGGAAATCAAAAACGAGTTGGAGGATGCTATTAAGAAAATGAAGAAACTGGGCGACAATGTAAAAAAAGTACAGAATCGTATTCTACAGAAAAAAGAAATGAATTGGCAAGATCGCCGCGAGTTGGAAAAACTAATCCAAGAGCGGGAGAAAATTGAAGAGGAAATCAAAGATGCCAAAGAAAAATTTGATGAGAATGTCCAAAAACAAGAAGAATATCAGGAAGTAAGTAAAGAAATTGCGGAGAAGCAAGAAATGTTGCAGAAGCTCTTTGAAGAGGTCATGAACGACGAAATGAAAGACCTGTTCCAAGAAATGGAAGAGATGCTCAACGAAATGGATCAAGAAAAACTGAAAGAACAGTTGGACGACATCAAAATGAGCGAAGAGGAAATGGAGAAAGAGCTTGACCGTATGTTGGAGCTTTTCAAGAAGATGGAAGTCGAAAAGCAAATGGAAGATGCCGTGAGCGAATTGGATTCTTTGGCCAAAGAACAAGAAGAATTGAGCAAGGAAACCGAAGAAGCCGCCAAGGAAGCAGAGCAGAACAAGGACGATCCAAAAGCCGCCGAAGAGGCCAAAAAGAAGCAAGAAGAGCTGAAAAAGAAGCAGGAGGAGATCAACGAGAAGTTCGAGAAGATCATGGAGAAGATGGAAGATGCTAAAAAGAAGAACGAAGAACTGGAAAATCCAATGGATATGGACAGCCAAGAGCTGGATCAACAGAAAAAGGATGCCCAAGAAAATATGAAAAACAGTAGCCAACAGCTACAGAAAAAGAACAACAAAGGCGCTTCCAAGTCGCAAAAAAATGCTTCGGAGAAAATGAAAGAAATGTCCAAAGAGATGAAGGACATGATGCAAATGAACCAAATGGAGCAAATGAAAGAGGATGTCAAAAGTATGCGTCAACTCTTGGAAAACCTTGTCAATATGTCGTTCGATCAGGAAGATTTGATCGAAAGTGTTAACATCACCATTGCCAATACGCCAACTTATGTGCGCCTAGTACAACAGCAAGACAAACTCAAAGACGACTTTAAACACATTGAGGATAGCTTGCAAGCCCTCAGCAAACGCGTTTACCAAATTGAGGCGTTTGTGACGGAAAAGGTAACGGAAGTGAAAAAAACACTCAAAAAGAGTGTAGAAACACTAGAAGAGCGCCAAAAACGTACTGCGGTTGTTCAACAACAATACACCATGACAGGTGTCAACGACTTGGCGCTAATGCTTAACGAGGCGATGGACCAAATGCAACAGCAAATGGCACAGCAAATGCCTGGACAGCAAATGTGTGAAAAACCAGGACAGGGAAAACCAGGTGGTCAAGGGGAAGGCATGGGAAAAGATGGCAAAAAACCGGGGATGGGGGGAATGCGCAAAATGCAAGAGCAACTCAACCAACAATTGGAGCGGATGAAGGAGCAAATGAAACAAGGGCAAATGCCAGGTGGCAAACAGTTTGCACAAATGGCTGCCAAACAAGCTGCCATTCGCAAAGCCTTACAAGATGCTAAAAAGCAAAAGCAGAAAAATGGTAAAGGTGGCGGCAAAGAGATTCAAGACATGATTGATGCGATGGATAAAGTCGAAACAGAATTGGTCAACAAGCGCTTGCCCAACGACATGCAACAGCGTCAACAGGATATTCTAACTCGTCTCTTACAAGCCGAAAATGCCGAACGGGAACGCGAATTGGATGAAAAACGAAAAGCAGAACGCCCCGATGAATACCAACCCAAAATGCCCCCCGCTATGGCGGAGTATTTGAAGAAAAGACAAGGACAGGTAGAAATGTTTAAAACTGTTTCGCCTTCGTTGAAACCTTATTACAAAAATCTCGTAGAAAGGTATTTTAGAGCTCTTAACTAAAAAAAACGGGAAAAATGAAACATCCCGCGCGCGGCTACGTTTAACCAAATTGTCGCTCTTTAGAGATAGGCGTTATACAAGGCTCCTGAAAAAGCCATTTAACAAGCTGAAAAACCAACGATCTACGATGTCCGAACTTGCACTTAACTTGACGCTTGAGTCACACCCCAAGAATATAGCACAAGTTGAACCTTATGTTAGCGAAGTAGTGAAACAGTACGAGATTAACCAAGAACTGTATGGAAACATGCTGATAACGCTCACCGAGGCCGTTAGCAATGCCATCATTCATGGAAATAGCGCCAAAGCCGCTAAAAAAGTACTGGTTTCTACCAACTGCTCAGGTCAAAGAATTTGTTTTAAGGTACAAGATGAAGGTAGCGGATTCGACCCCGATAACTTACCTGATCCCACTGCCCCAGAAAATATTCTGACCCCTGGTGGACGCGGTGTATTTTTGATGCGCCAGCTCTCCGATGCAGTCACCTTTGACGACGAAGGACGAATTGTGATTCTCGAATTTACCTTACAGTAGACGAGTTTTAATAAAAAATAATTCCGATTAGAAGTCCACGCTTTTAATCGGAATCTTTTGTTTTTGGACGCTATTAAGTAGTCTCACAAATGTTTTCACAATAAAAAATGGCTATTTTCCGTGACTTAGGCTAGTTAGTCTGTACACCGTACAAACTAACTAGATCGCTTTGCGAGTGTTGAAAATACGCGCTGTAGCCCGCTACAGCTTTGTTTTTCGCCTTGAATTCTCAAAAAATCTTCCCTTTTTTATAATGCGCTTACTTTTGATCGCCTACTTAATGCGCCCCTAATTTTTTGAATACTTTATGACTATATCGTTCCATGCGGAGGACGTTGCTGTCCAATTGCCCGACGAGACGGCCGCCAAGGCGTGGCTCAAAGGCGTTATTAAAGCGGAGGGCTGGCACCTGGGCGAATTGAGCTATATCTTTTGTAGCGATGCCTATTTGCACCAGATGAATGTCGAGCACCTCGACCACGACACCTATACCGATGTCATCACGTTTCAGTACAGCGACGAGGTAGTGGAAGGCGATATTTTTATTAGTGTAGAACGCACCCAAGAAAACGCTGCAACCTATGGCATTCTCCCTGAACGAGAATTGCAGCGCGTGATGGTACACGGCCTGTTGCATTTGATGGGTTACGAAGATAAAAGCCCTCCCCATAAAGCGGAAATGACAGCCAAAGAGGACGAACACCTACAAGCGGCACCCACCATCTAAACAAGTGCTCTACAAAAGAATTTCTTTTTAAGTAGCCGCGTTAGTAGAAGCAACAGCACTTAAATCTCTTTTTTATTCTGCGCTTACTTTTATCGACCTACTTAATTTCTTTGGTATCTTGTGCTAATCATGGAAATTGTTTTATCAGTCATCATAGTCAGCTACAAAGTTCCTTACTTTCTGGAACAAACCCTCTTGTCTGCCCTTCGTGCAGCTGAGCGGCTGCCTACTCAAATTATTGTGGTGGATAACAATTCCAAAGACCACACCCCCGATTTAGTTCGGGAACAATTTCCACAAGTAGAATTAATTGCCAATACGGAAAACACAGGTTTTGCGACAGCCAACAATCAAGGCATTACTCGCGCAAGAGGGGAGTTTATTTTATTTTTGAATCCCGATACTGCCGTACAGGAAGATACCTTTGAGAAAATTGTAGCCTGTATGCGTGTTAATCCACAAATTGGTGGTTTGGGTGTACACATGATTGACGGTTCAGGGGCTTTTTTGCCTGAATCGAAACGCGGCTTTCCCTCCCCGCTAGTGGCGTTCTACAAAACCTTTGGCCTCTCTAAAATCTTTCCGCGCTCGCCCCACTTCAATCAATACCACCTTGGCTATTTAGACCAACACCAAAACCACGAAGTAGACGTCTTATCGGGCGCTTTTATGGCTATGCCGCGCCGTGTTTTGGACGAAGTGGGATATTGGGACGAAGCCTTTTTTATGTATGGCGAAGACATTGATCTATCGTACCGTATTGTCAAAGCAGGCTATAAGAACTACTATTTGGCAGATACAACTATCATTCATTACAAAGGAGAAAGTACCAAAAAAGGCAGCCTCAACTACGTCAAAACCTTTTATGAGGCGATGATTATTTTTGCGCGCAAGCATTTTCAAGGCTCCAAAGCCAGCGTATTTGTTTGGATGCTACAAGCCGCGATTTATTTCCGTGCTTTTTTGACCGTCTTGTCTAATACAGGCAAGCGGGGGTCTCTGTTGCTCGCTGATTTGCTATTAGTCTATGGGGGCTTGTTGTTGATTAAGAATAGCTGGGCACAGATTCGGTTTCAAGAGGCGAGCTATTATGATAACACCCCCACACTGATCTACTTTAATTTTCCCATTTACGTGGTGCTGTGGATTGCGGGGATTTATCTGCGTGGCGGGTACGACCCCAATGCCCGTACGAAGCATTTGATTACAGGCACCTTGCTAGGTACTGCTGTGATTAGTATTTTGTACGCCTTTTTTCCACAAGAATTGCGCTCATCGCGTATGTTGATTCTGCTGGGGAGTTTGTGGGCAATCATAGCGACTTACACGACGCGCAGTTTGTTTTCTTTGGCACGGCGCAATACCATTTTTTGGAGCCACGCCCGCAAGCGACAAATGGCCCTGATTGGTAGCGCGGCGGAGAGCCAGCGCGTTTTAAATTTACTGTACCAAGCGCAAGTGGCCTTCAATTATCGCGGCCGCATCAGTCCCGATCAACTTACTGAGCCCCGTGCTACCGAAGAACTACTAGGGAGTTTGGACGAGTTGCCACAGTTGGTAGAGTTGTACGACATCAACGAGGTGATTTTTTGTGGGGCAGATTTGTCTTACACGCGAATTATTCAGCAGATGCTGCATAACAAAACCCGTTTACGCTACAAAATTATTCCCGCAGGCAGCGATTATATTATTGGGTCAGACTCCAAGGACAGCGCAAGTGATTGGTACACGGTTCACATGAACTATCCGATTGCTAATAGTATGCAGCGGCGCAACAAACGTCTATTAGATTTGTTCTACTGTGGCTTGTTTTTGCTAGCTGCGCCAATTTTATTATTTTTGTTAGAACGCGGGCGTGGGCTGCTGCCTAATATTTGGGCCGTTTTGCGTGGGCACAAAACGTGGGTGGGTTATGTCCCTGAACCCCAGCTCCATGAATTGCCTCCGTTGGCACCCGCTGTATTGACGCCTGCGGACGGTCTTTCTGAAACGGTCGTTGCGGCTAGTACCAAACACCGCCTCAATCGCTATTACGCCAAGGATTATGAGAGCAGTAGCGACGGGCAAATTATACGCCGTGCTTGGCACCAACTAGGCCGTCGTTAGACAAACAAAACAAACCGTTGATTCATCCGCCTCTCCCACGTTGCGAACCGTTATAATGTTATGGAAGAAGCACAGTATTACGATAACATCTTTCACCTGGCGGTGCCTTATCCCTTACCGATTTTGCAGTTTCTAAAACAAAAATTGCAATTGGGGAAGCGCTATGCTATTATGGAAGTACATACGCACAATGGGCAGTGGAGTAAGTTGCTGCTCAATCATGTACACTTAGTTTGTTCCCTCTGTACCGATCCTTCTTACCATGTTTATTTGAAAGAGCAATTAGCAGATGCTAGTAATTTTCTGAGCTTAAACGCGCTGCCCACCTTGACAAACATCGACGACGATTCGATTGATTGCTTGTTTTTGGATGAGACCTTTGGGCACTATGATGAGGGGCGTATGCAGCAGGAGTTTCAGCGGATTTTGCGGCTCAATAGCTATGTGTTAGTAACGTACAACGAGCGGGTAGGCTTGCCAAATTCCTTCACGACGGCCTATTTACATTGGTTACAAACACAAACGGACATTCCAGCAGTGAAGGAGCCCAGTAAAGAGCGGCTGACTAATTTTTATGAAAAAGGCTATGCCAAGGAGCTTTTTAATACTCAACAACGGCTTACTTGGCCACAGTTGGAAAACTACTTTTTGACCCAGCTCGAAGCGCACACCAGTACGGATAGTGCGCTACAAATGGAGCAATTGCGCCTCTTATTTGATGCCCACCAAGTAGATGGGCGCATTATTATGTCTTATCAGACGCATTTGTATTATGGCCTGTTCAATTATTCCGTTGCGCCCATTTCTCTACGCAAAAACATCTTCTTCAACCTCCTACGACCATTTGCCTTTGTCTTTTACATTTTGCTCAAGGCAAATATCTACTTTTGGAAAGGCTGGCGGCGCTTAAAAGGTGCCCTCTCTTCGCAAAAGGGTTAAACGGCCGTTTTGCGGCTTCAATGACCAATAAAAACTCCTTACAAAAAGCCCACTTCCCCCGTCGCTACAAAATTGGGAAAGATCTGTTCTAGCTGTTGTGCTTGAAAACGTTTTTTGAGTATGTCGTGCAAGATGTGGCGGTAATCAGTAGTGACCTCCAAGTCTACGCGTCTATTGAGTTGTTGTGGTGCCAAACCCGGCCACTTCCCATACATTCGCCCGCCCTTAACGCGTCCGCCCAAGATCATGGACAAACCTGCGTGGCCGTGGTCGGTGCCCCCGTTGCTATTGGCTTTGAGGCGTCGCCCAAATTCACTCATGGTCACAATTGTCAAGCGGTTGTGATAGCGTTGCAAGTCATTGTAAAACGCCGATAAGCTTCTAGAGAATCCATCGACGAGATGAGCAAAGCTGCTTGCTTGGTTGTCGTGGTGGTCCCAACCGTCTATTTCTACAACGGCCATTTGCACCCCTGCATCGAGTTTGATGAGCTTGGCCAGTTCCTTCAAGTTATGGCTGAGGCCTTTGACGTACCATTCACTGGGATATTCGCCGTGGTTGTGGGGCAGTTGTTCCGCTTTTTGGGCGAGTTGCTGGGTAGTGGCAAGAGTTTGTTGCGCGCGCTTTGCTAGTGGTGTCTCCCCTTGATAAAAGGCTTCGATCATTGCGGCGGCATGTTTTCCTCCTTTTATTTTGACCGCCTCTAATTTGCTCACGCTGTAAGCGGCTTGGTGTTCTAATAAGAGACCAGAGGAACCTTGCTCGCCAATACTCACCGCAGGCAAAATACCTTGAGGGGTAATTGTCGAAAAATAACGCGTCATCCATCCGCTATTAATGGCGCTGCCTGCTCCATCCCAACCCATTTCCATAAAATGCTGTGCCTCAAAATGACTGCGGGTATTGTGTGGGCTGCCCATTGCATGGACAAAAGCCAATTCTTTGCTGTCGTACAATTCCTTGAGCGGGCGGGCTTTTTCGTGCAAACTAAAATCCAAGCCTGACAAGCCATTTTTGAGGACTAAGTCGCTTTTTTCGCTGCTGCGTAAAAGGGCTGGGCGCGCGTTGAGGTAGTGGCGGTCAGCAATTGGAGCGAGTAGGTTCAACGCATCACATCCCCCTTTCAAAAAAATAAATACCAACACCTCTTGGTTATTTGGCGCTCCAAAAAGCGGGTTGAATGCAAAACTAGCCGTTCCTGGAAAACTGGACAGGGCAAAACTAGCGCCTAAACCCTTTAAAAAATTTCTTCTGTGCATCGTTCTAGTGTTAACGGTATTGAAAATCGGGTGTCATCGCCACAAACGCCCAAATTTGAGCAAACTGGTGCCGTTTATCTTCTTCATTATAGGTAAGGGGCACTTGGTCAGCCGTGCGCCCTTCGCGCAGCAAAATATCAACAAGACGTTGGCGATGCGGAAATTTATCAGCCGCTTCTTGGCCAAGTAAGCGCTCTAAACACTGTTGTACAACAGCGGCGCTGCTCGCCTCGGGATCGGGAAGGAGTTGATCAAAATCGTCGAAAAGTAGATGCCAATTCGAATAGAATAATTTGGGCATGACGTTCCAACGCTGTAACAAGAGGTTGCCACTAGACCAATATTGAGCTCGATCAGGAAAGCCATTAGGGGCAGGCCATGCAAAAGCGGGTTGCCCCATTTCTTTGAGCATCCAATGCAAGTGCATATTTGGCAGCACTTCTACTTCTAAGGAGCGAAATAAGGAGAGCAGCAGTTCATTGGGTTTTTTAAATTTGCCTCCTAACGAGGCATGAAACTCCTCCGCACTCAAAATAAGACGTAGAACTTGGCGAATTTGATCAGGCGCGTCTTGTTGGGTTTGCCAGAGTGCTGCGGCGCGCGCTACTAATTGGGGCGGCGGCGTATCTGCAATGAAGTAGCGGCACAACTTGGTGCAAATAAATTGCGCGGTTTTTTCGTGCGCTGCGACCAAGTCCAGCACTTTTTGTCCATCTTGAAGAGGCGCTTGATGGTTGGGGATTTCTACACCCATGACCCGTTTTTGGTAATCGTCGTGCCAGCTTTCTAGGTAGAGAAATTCCCCTGTGTTGGGTTTTTTCTCTGCCCCGCTATGGGTAGGCGCTCCATCAGCAACCGTCCAACCTGTAAACGCGCGCGCCGCTTCGTAAACATCATTTTCTAGATAGCCAATTGCTTTTCCCTCTTTGGCACCAGGCACGTCTTTCCAATCGGTATACTCATTAGCGACGTAGCCTTCTTCCCCCATCGTATGCAATTCAAAGAGCTCACGGGCAAAATTTTCATTGGCAGGACTAGCGCGGCTACTGACATTGCCCAAATAGCAAAGCATGGTAGGGCTTTTGGCAATAGCCTCCAAAAAATGCCTGAAATTGCCAAAGGCATGTTGACGGATGGTTTTATCGTAGCGCGGTAGCGAAACGGCTGCTTGGTTGTTGGCGGTGATGCTAATACTAAAGTGGTGGTGCCAAAACTGTACGACTAGTTCTTGCAATTGCCAAGGGCTGTACAGTGCGTGCAAACAACTGTTGAGGAGGGTTTCTGCTGCGGGTTGCTGCATATCTTTGAAATTATTCTTACTTAACAATGCCCAAGATTTTTCTGGAGGCGCATCGTAGTAAGTAAAAGAGCGGTTTTGGTAGCGTTTGACTACAAATTTATACTGCTTTTTGCGCTTTTCGACAGCCGCTACAGGGGTAGCACTGGGGTGTAGTTGCTCTTCTAGAAAAGCTGCATAGCCCAATTTTTGAAGCCGCTTTTTGGTCGCTTTGGTAGGGCCAAAACTAATTCGATTGAGTAATTGGTGGGTCATAGCTTAAGATAAGTAATCATTTATAATCCATTCCTGCCTGCTTTTTTACAAGTTCTCCTCAGAAGTTAGGCTGCGCCTAAATTTTAGTTTCCTTCTTCTATTGGCACTAAAACTAATCAAAACTTTAGCGACCGTTTATTTTACTCACTTACTGGAAAGATAGAAGGCAGGGGCTGAAATATAAGTAGTGTTCAAAATAAATGCCAAGAGAATAGGTCAAATTATATCCCAGTTTGCGATATTTGTCAAGCCTTAGCTTAAACCATCCCTCTTTTTAACGCGTTTTAAAAGATCCGTGGTATACCTGCCTCTATAACTAGTTTACATTATGACAAAGAAATTTTTACTGCTGATTGGTTGTCTGTGTTTTTGTTTAACCGCTTGTGATTATTCTTACAAAAGAAATTATGGCCCAGAGGACATTAGTTCTAAGCCAGCGGAGGGGCCAGGGGCTTCTTTTAAATTTGATTATTTGTTGTATGAGAACGATTATAATGGGGTGCCTTTGGATGATGACCCTGCCTATTATACCAATGAAATTCTAGACAGCGCGTTGATTGGTTTGGCCTACAAACTGACTAATGATCGTGCTTTTGCACCAGGGGTATTTGCTATTGTAGCGCCCTCTAGAGAAAAAACGTGGTACCACGTCAGTTTCCGTGCGCTAAAATTATCGAAAGATATGGAAGAGCCCCTTTCTGCTAGAGGGCAAGTGGTGTTGAGTTGGGAGCGTAGCGGAGGTATGGCGCATTACATTACTTATTCCATCAAAGAGTTGTTGAAAAGACAAAACCGCCAAATAATTGACAAATGGGAAACGGTAGAATTGTGGCAGGAAGTCCCCAAGGATGTCAAAGAGGGAGATTTGTTGAAAATTTACGTTTGGAATCCAGAAGGTGGTACCATCTACTTAGACGATTTTGTGGTAACGGCGTGGAGTGAGCAGAAAGCGCCTGTGGCCGAAGAAGAGGTAAAGATGCGTTTATTGGTAGATCAGGGGTATGAACACGAAGTGCCGAGCAATAGCAATAGCATTAGTAGCCAATATGCCTATCGAGGAATGTATTCTAATGTGGTGGGAAACCTGCCAGACTATAATGCTTATGGAAAAACATACCTAACGAGCTTGCAAGATGCGCAATTGCAGAGTGGGAGTATCCTACGTATTCGCTTTGCTGCCCTCAAACAAGATAAAATAAGACGCAGTGAGCAAGTGGGAGCCATGATTTGCTCTGTAGAGCGGGATGGAAAAAACCTATATTGGCAACCTTTTGGGATTAACTCTAGACTTTGGGAGGAGGGGGAACAGGTGATTAAAGTTTGGAAAGAACTAGAGTGGTGGCAAGTATTACCTCAGGATTTGCGTCCTACGGACTTGCTCAAAGTATACGTTTGGAATAACCACGGTACCTTGATTTTTGTGGATGACTTGTCTATAGAAGTTGCCGAAATGCCCCTAGAGTAATAGGGATAACTTGTTGCTTAAACAGAGAAAAGCCTATTGTTCGTAAACAATAGGCTTTTTTTATTTTGCAAGGAGGAGTATTGACTATACCCGTTCTTTTTTCATGTAAATGATATTGTAGTCCAAGGCATAGTGGTAAGTACAAAGATCCATGTATTTACGCGTCAAGTGAAAGCTCAACGTATTGATTCTAAAATCGCCAAAGAAACACTTGGAATGTAGTATATTTTCTTCGAAAGGGTTGAAGGCTAGTCCTTGGTGAACAATTTTTATAGATAAGCTACCTTCCTCAAACAATTTGAATGTTAAGGAAATTTTATTGTTTTTTACTCGTTTGGTGCAAATAGAGGATAATAATTCTAAGAGAATAAGATGGACTTGATTGATAGTGATCTTGGGAATACCATAAATCTGTGCGAACTCTTCAAACAGATGTGCCGACAATTTGATATCTTCTTGCTGTTGTATCGAAATAGTTCGTTTTGATATAACTTTTTGCATAACCTCAAAGCTGTCTTAATAGTAGTCTAAAAAATACGGAATACTCAAAATTAGATAACAGCAATTGTACAACTAAAAGAAAACGGAGTATGCATCAAAGTTTGGTTCTATGCCGTATCGTATTCAAAAGTGTCCTGAAAGGAATTTTATCGAAGGGATAAACTAGGAAGAAAAAAAAGTGCAACTGAACAAGATAAGTCCTGCCATAATACTAAACTGTCCTACGATTTAGCACCTCAAAAAGAATCCCCATTCTATTTGGCAGCTTATCCGATCGCCAGTTGCACATAAGTCTAAAAGTTCCATTAAACTAACTGTCAAGTCCCATTTGGTTATTGACTGTTGCTTATAGAGTAAAGGAAAAGTGTGCCAAGAAAATAATTACTGATTTTCAATGAATTATGCATTTTGATAACCTTGTCTTTGTCTATGAGGTAGACAATTGTATATGAGGTGGACTAAGGGGATGGTACGATAGAGATAGCTGTTCTCAAAAGCCCCCTCTCATCGCAATGACGAAAGGAGGAGCTTTAGTCATTCACCTTTTATGGTAGGGGGGGATTCGTTTTCCTCTTTTAGCATTTTATAGATGGTAGAACGACCGATGTCTAACTTACGTGAAACCAACGTGACATCGTTGTCGTATTTATCCAAAAAGTGGCGAATAATTTTTTTAGAATAATTCCGCATGGTCAATTCATCTTGTGTCAAGTTGAAACTCTTGCTTTTTCTGCGTAGTTGTAAGTGTTCTACCTTGATTTGTTCTTGATCGGAAAGAACTACAGCTAATTCAATAATAGAACGGAGTTCACGGACATTACCTGGAAAATGGTGGTCTAGTAGTTTATCTTTGGCTGCTCTAGAAAGAGATTTGACAGGGGCATTTTGTTTTTGGGCATAATTGCGCAAGAAGTACTGTGCCAAAATCAAGACATCTGTTCCGCGATTGCGCAAAGGGGGCAAATCAATAGACAAGCCCAACAAGCGGTAGTACAAATCTTCGCGGAAATTTCCCTTTTGTACTTCTTCAAACAAATTTTTGTGGGTGGCGGTGATAATGCGCGCATCAAATCGAATCGCTCGGTTGCCTCCAATTCTTGTAATTTCTTGCTCTTGTAGGGCGCGCAGCAACTTAGCTTGCAGGGGCAAATCCAAGTCTCCTATTTCATCTAAAAACAGGGTTCCCTTATCTGCTAGCTCAAATTTCCCTTCTCTGGCGGTCATGGCACCTGTAAAAGCACCCTTTTCATAGCCAAACAACTCACTCTCGATGAGCTCTCTAGGAATAGCAGCCATATTGATCGCTATAAAATTTTGATCTTTTCGGCTGGAGTTGTAATGAATACTATTGGCGACGACCTCTTTACCCGTGCCCGTTTCGCCTGTGATGGAAACAACAATGCTGCTCTGTGCCGCTTTAGAAGCCAAATTTAAAACAGGTTTCATTGCAGGACTTTGACCAATAATGGTGGTGTTGTTGCTCAACGATAACTGTTCGCGTAGGAGGATGACTTCTTCTTTGAGTTGGCTATTTTGTTTGAGCAAACGCAGCGAGTGGGCCAATCGGTCTTCCATACCCGCATCCTTAGTGATATAATCGTCTGCTCCTTCTTTGAGAATTTTTACAGCGGTGTTAATGTCTTTTTGACCCGACAATACAATGATCTGGATATTTGGGAGGGTTGCTCTTACTTTTTTGAGAATTGCGGCTCCATTCATGTCGGGCAAATAATAATCCAACGATAGTAGATCAGGGTTTAAATGCAGGTTGTCTAAACAATCTTTTCCATTACTAAAGAGGTATACTTCATGGTCAGGATCAGACTCCATGACATACTTGATGAGACGGCTTTGCATAGGATCATCTTCGACGACAAAAATCCTAAACTTAGTAGGGATATGTTTCATGAACTGGCAATATTTTATTGATTAGGTTAGGACCGAAAGGCCACACAATGAGCAGCACAAAAAGGAAGCTTTTTGTGTGGGGAGTGCCAATTATACAGGTCAGTTTCAGAAGGGTGTAGGTAAAGTATATCTAGAGGTATTTTTTGTCGCACAAAGATAAGGATAATCTTTTACACTGTAATAAGGTCTAATAGTAAAAAATCTGTATTTTTATCAGGATAAGGTCTTAAAGCTATATGAAGCCTCGTATTTTAGTGTTTTGTTAACGGAAGGCGATTTTTTGAGCGAAAGTCAACGCTAAGCTTTTATGGCGCAACTCTCTAGTTATACGATGGTCGTATTGGCTGGTAGAGAGGACGGTTGAAAGTTATTTACTACCCCAATCATTTTTATAAGTAGGCGATCTGATCTAGATAATACCGTATCTTGTCTAGTCAGCTTTCGGAGGCTGTAGACTGCTACAGCGCGTATTCGCTCCTTTCAGTCGTGAGCGGGCAGCCCTATTGGTGCCTTCGGTCATGCTTTAAGTGTTCAACGCAGAACCCGCAGGCACAGTGCAGCTAAGTCGCGAACGCTGCAGGCCTCCCGTAGTAAAATAGCCGTTTTTATGGTGAAAATAGTTGTGAGACTACTTACTAGCAAACTAATAAAAATATCGTCTTCAAATCCTGCATATATCCTTAGATTTTATTACTTTCGTAAACCCTCCTACTATTGGTCAACTTATTTGGCAGAAAGTAAGGCTCCTCCGAAGAGCTTATGTCCTACTATTTAATTTAAAATATATGCCACATCGCGATTCAGAAGACTACAAAGCACAAGCTATTCGCAAGTGGGAACAATCGTATAAAAATGTCGATAGTTCTCACCAAGATGCTGTAGCGTTGCGGCGACTGTTGAAAGAAACACAGATTGCCCATTTGGCGTTATTGATTGAAAATGAACGCCTAAGGAAGAGCGGAACGACTTGCTCACCTGAGGAAATGGAAGTCCTACGGCTGTTGCTCGCAGCTTTACCCAAAGCAATTTTTGTCAAGGATATACAAGATGATTACCGCATCCTTTTTTGGAATGAGGACAATAGTGAATTGATGGGGACGGTAGTAGAAAATGCTACTGGTAAGAACGATTACGAGCTATTTCCAGCAACTATCGCGGCTACTATTCGCCGTTTGGATCGACAAGCAGTAGAAGAAAGCCTACACCAAAATGCTACGACCTATACGTCGGCTTCTATGTTCTACGGAATCCAACGAAATATAATTAAAGATAGGTCGGGAGAGCCCTTATTTATTGTAGGTTCTGTGGCGCAAAAAACGTCAGCAGTAGAGCCGACGCAATTGTTGCTTGTCCAAAAGACGAAGCTGTTTCAAGAGGCGGAGGAAGCTATTTTATTGTTTGATAAAAAAGCACTTTATGCGTGTAATGACAAAGCCTTGGAGTTGTACCGTGTAAAGAGCAAGGAGGAATTGCTTCATTTAACTATACTGGATCTTGCTCCTGCTCAACAACCTAATGGAACAAGCTCAGCAGTTGTCCTGAAAAGACAAATTCGCTGTCTCCTAAAACAAAAAGAGTGTTCTTTTTATTGGTTGCAACAGCGTCCAGATGAGACGCTCCTGCACACTATCGTTACAATTTCGTTAGTAGAGTATGAAGGACGAACGTTGACCCGTATTGTCCTTAAAGATATTACCAAGGAATTGCAAGAACGGTTTGTCTTGCAACAATTGGAGGAGAAAAAAAAGCAGGACAATGACCGAAATAAACGGAGCAGCGACCGCCTCAAAGATATTGAGCGCATTGCTCATTTTGGACATTGGGAATTGGATTGGGCTACTAAAAATGAATATTGGTCTGAAGAACTGTACCGTATTTTGGGTTGTGAAGCAACAAAAGAGACTCCCAAAAGAACAGATTTGCACCGTTATGTGCACTCTGACGACAAAGAACAATTGTCTAGGGCCTATGATGGCCTATGGAGACATCAACAGGGCTTTTACCAACGGTATAGAATCATAAAGGAAGGGCAAGTACCCCGCTATATAGAGGAAGATTGTAGCGTAGAATTTGATGAGAAAGGACAATTGTTGCGTGTGGTTGGAATCGTGCGCGATGTGAGCCATCAAAAACAGCCAGTGAATGATTTGGTGCCCTCTAAACATGCTGCTGACCACTTAGAGTTAGAATACGCCATCAATCAATCTACCATGGTGTTGATGTTAGATGAGAAACGCCAAGTACTTTCTACCAATAAAAAATTCTTTGAGCATACAGGCTACGAATTAGAAGATCTAGTAGGAGAAGTATTTGCTATAACCGATCCTACTTTCCATTCTAAATGGTTTTTGAAATTACTTTGGGAAACCACGGCGAGAGGAGAAGTTTGGAAAGGAGAGTTGAAGAGCAAAACCAAAACAGGCGAATCGTACTGGGCAGATACGGCGGTAGTACCTTTCTTAGACGAACAAAAAAATATTACCAAATACATTGTCCTGCAATACGATGCGACTTCTAGAAAACAAATGGAAGGCGAATTGGAACGCAACAACGAAGCAGAATTTGCCAAATTATACCAGCAACAACAGCGCTATATTCAAGAAATTGAGAAGCGCAGCGTAGAATGGGATCGTTTCTTTCGGTTGTCAACAGAGATGATCTCCGTTATAGAAGCCAACGGAACGATTAGCCGCGTCAATCCCGCCTTTGCCAAAACACTGGGCTATTTCCCTAAGGATTTAATAGGGCGTTC
Organism: uncultured Saprospiraceae bacterium; assembly: GCA_963837355.1. Taxonomy (GTDB): domain Bacteria; phylum Bacteroidota; class Bacteroidia; order Chitinophagales; family Saprospiraceae; genus Aureispira. The sequence goes on from CAWIMY010000008.1 coordinate 45,390, forward strand.
GGCCTTTGATTTTATTCATCCAGACGATTTAGAAAAAAGCTACGCTGCCAACAACACCATCAAAGACAGCAACGCTATTGTTAATTTTGTTAACCGCTGGCGCAATATTTATGGGGACTATCGCTGGATGTCTTGGCAAGCCTCGATGGATGCCGAAACAGATGTTTCTTATTGTATTACCAGAGACATTACAGAGGAACGAATTACCTATCAGCGGGCAGAAGACTTTACCCATACTCTCAATCAAACAACGTTGGTCTTGGTCTTGAACAAACAGGAACAAATCATTTCCGTTAACCAAAAATTCTGTGAAACGTCTGGCTTCCGCGAAAGTGAAGTTTTGGGCAAGCCCTACGGTACTTTGAGCAATAAAGAAGAGGAAGGGCTGTGGCACGAAGTCCACACGGCCATCCAACAGGGGAAAATCTGGCAAGGGGAGTTGAAGGAACGCACCCGCGATAAAGTGGTTTACTGGACTTACACGTCTATTGTGCCGTTTTTAGACGATCAAGGGCAGATGATTCAATGTATTGTGACCCAGTCGGATATTACCAGCAGAAAACAGTTAGAAGACAAATTGCGCGAGGCCAAAAAAGAAGCCGATAAGAATGCCAAAATCAAGGAAGATTTCTTAGCTAATATGAGCCACGAAATTCGTACCCCCATGAATGGGGTATTGGGCTTCTCTAGATTGTTGTTGCAAACAAAAATGACCAATTTGCAGCACGAGTACGCGCAGTCTATCTATAGTTCCGCAGAAAACTTGTTAGTGATTGTGAATGATATTTTGGATGTTTCTAAAATAGAATCAGGAATCTTCAAGCTTAATGAAATGCCTTTCTTATTCAAAAAACGCATTGAAGACAGCCTAAGTATCTTAAAAGTTTCGGTTCAAAAGAAGAACTTAAAATTCAGCATACACATTGATCCCAGAATTCCGCAAATGATTGTTGGGGTGCCCGATCGCTTGGCACAAGTGCTGATTAATCTGGTGGGTAATGCCATTAAATTCACTAAAACAGGCTGTATTGTACTGAGCATCACTCGTAAAAACGAACGCCTGCTCTTTCAGGTAACCGATACTGGTATTGGAATACGAGAAGATAAACTAGAAACTATTTTTGAGAGCTTTACACAAGCTGAAAACTATACCACCCGAGAGTACGGAGGGACAGGTTTAGGACTGAGTATCAGCAAAAAGCTAGTGAGTGTAATGGGAGGAGAGATGGGCGTAGAAAGCAAACTAGGAGAGGGCTCTACCTTCTTCTTTACATTGCCCTTCAAAAAAGCAGATGAGCGCTTTAATGGCGATAGGATGACCAACGAAAAAATAGTTGAGCCCAAAGCTGATGTCCCCCTCGTTTTAGTAGTAGAAGATAATAAAGTCAACCAAGAACTGGTGTTGATTTACCTCAACCTACTACAGTGCAATTGCCATGTGGCAGAAAATGGCTTAGAAGCCCTGCATTACATTAAGAAAAATCAGTACGATTTGATTTTGATGGATATACAAATGCCTCGTATGGATGGGATGGCCGCTACAGCGGCCATTCGAGAAATCGATACCAAAGTGCCGATTATCGCGATGTCTGCCCATGCATTAGAACGGGAAAGAGCCCGCTGCTTCAAAATTGGAATGAATAATTATATCTCTAAGCCGTTCAAAGTTGAAGCCTTGCAGGAGATCATGACGAAGTACATCAAGTTGCCTTCTCAAAATGCAAAAGGAGCTGTGGCCAGAGTACAGTACTTAGACAACAACAGAGTCGAAAAAGAATTAGAAAAGTCCCCTTCCTTGTTGTCGAGTTATACCAATGTCAAAATTTCTAAAGAACTATTGCACTTATTCCGTGAGGAGTTGCTCCAACTAATCAACAATATGCAGGAATCGTTTAGAATAGGCAACGTACAGCGAATACAGCAACAAATGCACCGTATCAAACCTAATTTTGAGCTCTTTAATTTGCATGAATTTTTCGCATGGAGCGATAAGATAGAGATCCTTGTTACCGAGAAGGCTTCCATTTCAGAGATCAAAGTGATCTACAACCGTTTGGAAAATGCCCTACCAGGTCTAATTGAGCAAATCAATAGAGAAATAGAACAATAAAAATAAAGCCTGTAAAAACACCACTCCCGCGTCACGGCTCGAAGGCAACTTCGGGGCGGGGCGCTTTTTCATTTCTAAGAATACCGCTTCCGGCAACTTCTTTGTACCTTTGTTCAATAGATTGATCGAAACAATGGCTATAAACTACGCGTTGATATGCAGAATACCTTAATTACCGTTACTTTGGCTACTTTCGGAGTTTTACTCTTAACCAATGTGTTTTTTAGAGTCAAAACATTTAGAACTTTTAAAAAATTGGCCGAAGCGGGGGTTCATTTTAATCGAGAGCACGTGTTTAATCCAAAATTGATGGAGGAGCAAGTCTTGAAACGCTATCCACAGCACAAAGAGTTGATTTTGGCGCACGTGCGTAGTATGAAAACCTCGCTGCGTATTTCTAGCCTTTGCATGGTTGTTATCACTGCTTGTGGCGCTACGCTAATGTATTACCGCCGCTAGTTTTAATTGCTATTTATCCAAATGAGCTCCAACAAAAAATCCCTTCAAGCTTTACATACCTTTGGAATGCCTGTTTTTGCCCACTCCTATGTGGCGATTACAAGCGTGCATGCTTTGCAAGCTCTGTTGCCCTTGCGGGAGCCTTTTCTGATTTTGGGCGGTGGTAGCAATATCTTGTTTACAAAAAATTTTGAGGGCTTGATCGTTCACAATCAAATCAAAGGTATTGCGCTAGAGCGAACAACCGATGACGCGGTGTATATAAAAGTAGGCGGCGGAGAGCGCTGGCACGATTTGGTGCTCTGGTGTTTGGAGCAAGGGTATAACGGCATAGAAAATTTGTCCTTGATTCCAGGTTCTGTAGGGGCGGCACCCATTCAAAATATTGGAGCCTATGGCACCGAAATAAAAGAGGTGTTTTTTGGGTTGGAAGCGGTCGCCTTGGCGACGGGCGAGGTGCAGCATTTTTCGTTAGAACAATGCACCTTTGGTTATCGGGACAGCGTATTCAAGCGACAATTCAAAGGCCATTATTTCATTAGCCATGTCCTTCTGCGGCTTCCCAAAAACGCGCCTCTCAATTTTTCGTACGGTGCTATTCAAAATCAATTAGAAAAAAATAAAACCACTCCTTCGCCGCGCAGCATCAGCGAGGCCGTTATTCAGATTCGCCAACAAAAATTACCCGATCCCAAACAAATCGGTAATGCAGGTTCTTTTTTCAAAAATCCCCTGCTCCCCGCAGCCCAAGCAGCGGCACTTAAAGCCAAGTATCCCACCATGCCCCAGTATCCTGCCCCTAATGGTCAGGTAAAACTGGCCGCAGGTTGGCTCATCGATCAACTAGGGTGGAAAGGACATCGCCAAGGGGATGCAGGCGTCCACGCGCATCAAGCCCTCGTATTGGTCAATCATGGAGAAGCTACGGGCGCAGAATTGTGGGCATTAGCGCAAGCAATACAAGCATCCGTACAGGAGCGATTTGGCGTTCACTTAGAACCCGAGGTTAATATCATTACCTAGGACGTGGAACTTATTAGGCCGACGAGCCAACAAAAATATCCAATAGATACTAACAGCGGGATAATATTTTATTACCTTTGTTCTACTAATAACCAACGATAGGTCTTTAGAAACAATAACTTACGCTCTACAACGGTCATCAAGACTCCTTGCTATGCATCAAACTACGGCTGCCATACACGCCATTTTTCTGGCTCTAGCACTGCTAGTTTCCCAATCTTGGGGCTACTTTGCCACGCCACAGAATGACGTAGAACCAACCGTACAGCAAAGCGATATTGAGCCTAGTGAAGAGGGGAATACCTTATTGGAAATCATCGCTCCTCCTGCGCCCGACAAGGAGCCACAGGTGCGTACGACCAACCACAAAACCCCTAAAGACAATGCTAAAGTAGCTGCCTTTCAGTCGCCTACAGCGCCTATCTGGACGGTTGCGACCAAGTACGCGTTGCCGCTTTGTTCTATAAGCAGCTATCGTCCTCGTCCGCCCTGTCAAGCAAGTGGATACCCCCACAGCCACGGCAACCGCGGCCCCCCTTTACCCTTCGTTTAACCCTACCCCGTTTTAGCGACCGTTTGCAAGACGGCCTCGCGTAAAGCCACTTTCTTCAATAAAAAATCTATATTCGTGCCTTCGTTCCAATAGCCTTTGGGGTATTGGCGCTTGTACGAGCAAAAAAAGGACAGCACGGCTATGTCTTATAGTGTCCTGCTGCTGTTCATAGGTTATTAATTATTTTTATAAATACAAACAAACAATGCAAGGAAAAGCACTGATCAAATTTTTTACGATACTCGCCTTATTGGTCGTAGCGTATCAATTTGTACTTTGGTTCCCCACCAACGGCGTGGAGAACGCTGCCACGGACTACGCCGCACAGGGCGTTGCCAATCTAGAAGAATCAACCGCTAAAGAAGAGCGGAGAGATTCATTGAGAAATGCCTACTTAGATTCTGTTTCTACGGAGACCGTTTTTAGCATTCCTGTAGTTGGCAAAACATACAATTACCAAGAGTTGAAAAAGCAACAACTAGCTTGGGGATTGGATTTGCAGGGTGGTATGAGCGTTGTACTACAAGTAGACCTCAAAGAATTAATTATCGCGTTGTCGGATGACAACCAAGATCCCAAATTTTTGGAAGCCTTGGATCGTGCCAAAGTAGCCCAGCAATCGGCTCAAACAGACTATGTTACCCTATTTGGGGAGGCTTACGAAGAGATTGGCGACCGCAAACTAGCGCGTATTTTTGCTACTAATGACAAGTTGAGAGAAGAGATTAACATCGAATCTAGCAACGCTGATGTATTAGTAGCCATTCGCAAAATTGCAGGAGAAACGGTAAAGAGTACCTACAAACTCCTCAAAGAGCGGATTGACCGCTTTGGAGTAGCGCAACCTGTTGTTTCTTTGGACGAAAGTACCGATAGAATTACCGTAGAATTGCCGGGGGTGCGCAACCCTAAACGGGCGCGCCAATACTTGCAAGCCACCGCTAACCTAGAATTCTGGGAGTTGTATGAGAACGTAGATATTCAAAACGACCTATTTGCCTTAAACGAAGACTTGAAAGAAGCGCGTCGTTTGGAAAGAGCGGCAAACGGCGAAACTCCTATGCCTGTTACGGATACTCCAACAGACACGGATGTTACTTTGAGTGGCTTAGACGAAGAGCAAGACAGCACCATTTTAGGAGATAGTACAATGGGTAGTTTAACCGACAACACTGGTTCTTTAGCGGATTCTGCGGATATCGGCCTCTTGTTTGAAGTTCTACAACCTAACTTCGCCCAAACCTCTGCGGAGCGTTCAGGGGTAGTGGGTATTGCTGAAGTTGTGAACAAAGACGCTGTTATGAGATTGTTGACGAGCGAAGCGGCTAAAAAAGCCTTGGGTGCGAAGTCAAGAAGTGTGCGTTTTGCTTGGGAGGCCAAGCCTTTCAAAAGTGATCCGAACACGATTACAGGAGAGCCAGGCAAACGCTATGTGCGCTTGTATGCGCTCAATACAAAAAATAGAAAAAGCTCTGTCTTAAATGGCGAGCGCGTTATCAATGCGGTAGAAACTCCCAACCAATCGGGACCAGGTTACGCCGTTTCTTTGAGCATGGATCAAGATGGTGCCCGCGCTTGGAAAAAAATGACTACGGATAACGTAGATCGCCAAGTAGCCGTTGTTTTGGATAATCAAGTGTATTCTGCGCCTCGTGTTAATGAGCCTATTCCAAATGGTAATACTTCTATTTCAGGTGGTTTTGAAACCGTAACAGAAGCAGCGGATTTAGCTAACATTTTGAGTGTTGGTAAATTGCCAAGCAAATTAGAAATTATTGAAGAAGCAGTTGTTGGACCAAGTTTGGGTGCCGAAACGGTATCGGCTGGTTTGTGGTCGCTCTTTATTGGTTTCTTATTGGTATTGGTGTATATGTTGGGTTACTATGCTATGGCGGGGGTTATTGCCGTGATTGCCTTGTTCCTAAACATCTTCTTTATTTTTGGTTCTTTGGCCTCGTTTGGTACCGTGTTGACCTTGCCGGGTATTGCAGGTATCGTATTGACCATTGGTATGGCGGTTGATGCCAACGTAATTATCTTTGAGCGTATCCGAGAGGAGTTGCGCGCAGGGTTGCATTGGAAAGAAGCCATCACTAAAGGATTTAGCCACTCGTACTCGGCGATCTTGGATGCTAACATTACGACGTTGATTGTTGCCTTTATTCTATACCGTTTTGGTCTAGGGCCTATCAAGGGTTTTGCTACGGTATTGGGTATTGGGGTGGTTTGTTCTGTTTTCTCTGCGGTACTTATTGGCCGTATGTTGTTTGACTCTTGGATGGAGCGCAACAAAGAGGTGACGGTATGGGCAGGCTGGTCTAAGAATATCTTAGCCAATCCCGGTATTGACTTCGTGAGCAAACGTAAAATCGCTTATGCCGTTTCTGGTATTATCTTAACAGCAGGGGTAATCTCTATGCTAACTAGAGGATTTGAGTTGGGCGTTGACTTGAAAGGGGGACGTTCTTATACCGTACAATTTGCCGATAATGTAGATGTTACTAAATTCAAAGGGGAGTTATTAACTAGCTTTGAATCATTGGGTTTAGATAAAGCCAACGCGGACAAAGTAGTAGTACGGGAATTTAGTAAAGCTACGCAAGCTAAAATAACGACTTCCTTCTTGCAAAGTGGCGATGACATTCAGGACATCGAGGCTAAAACAGATTCGATTGTCTTATACAAAGTCTACGAAGCTGCCAAGCAGTACTCAGGCAACGACATTGTTTATGAAGATTTTGCAGCAGGAGAGCCTATAGAGGGAGGTGCCGATGGGGCGTTCTACCTAAGTGCTTCTTCTAAAGTACGGACCAACGATTGCGGATGATATTCGTAACTCAGCTGGTTGGGCAGCGGGCTTATCGCTCTTGTTCATCTTCTTGTACATTTTACTCCGATTTAACAGATGGCAATACAGTGCTGGTGCCTTAGCGGCTTTGGTACATGATGTATTGTTTGTCTTATCGATCTTCTCCATTTTCCAAGGTATTTTCCCCTTCTCTATGGAGATCAACCAAGCCTTTATCGCGGCGATTCTGACTGTTATTGGTTACTCGATAAATGATACCGTGGTTGTATTTGACCGTATTAGAGAGGTTGGACGCGACTTACAAGGAAAAGCAAGTTTCAAAGAGATTGTAAACATTGCGGTCAACAACACGATTAGCCGTACGTGTATTACTTCTTTGACAACGCTATTGGTTGTCTTGATTTTGTTCCTATTTGGTGGAGCAGGCATTAGTGGCTTTGCCTTTGCCTTATTGATTGGTATTCTAGTGGGTACCTATTCTTCTATCTTTATTGCTACCCCTGTTGTGGTAGACACTACAGGAGACCGCAACATTTTTGATGCGCCTGTCGTAGAAGAGGTAGAACCTACTATCGAAGACGAAAATATTACAAAAGCTTAACAATAAGCTAGATAACAAAGTACCCTACGGGCTGTCTCCACAAGGAGACAGCCCGTTTTTTTAGTCGAGGGACTCCACAATTGGGCAAAAAATACCTATCTTTGCCCCGTCTTACAGATTTGTTGGCGAGGTATTCGCTAAGCAATCGGCGAGTGCGCCAATTTATTAGTAACAATTACCAAAAACAGACTCTTGGTACTAGGGGAAGCCGCGCAGCGGCTGCATCTTAACAACGGTAGTTCCCAAGCAAATCGCTTGGACATCTTGTCTTACTTTTTTTTAGACAAAAGTCGCTACTAACTAAGCGTTTTAATTTTATTCATAATGCGCTGCAGTCATTAACGCAGTGCCATAAAAAAAAGAAACATGAAAGGAAACGATCAATTTGTATCCGCAAAAAATGAATCGCCAAGAATGTTTGAGAATGATGTGTTGGATTATTTTTCTAGAGCACATCCTATTTCTGTCCCTTTGATTTTTGTTCCAATGGTCTTGTATTTCTTCTACTCGGCCTTTAGTTTTTATGGAATGAACATCCTCAACGCTGTTGGAATTTTCTTTCTAGGCATTTTGATTTGGACCTTATTCGAATATTTCTTACATCGTTATTTGTTTCACCTACAATTGGACAACGATTGGGGGCGCCGCATCCACTTTATGATTCACGGGTGTCACCACGATTACCCGAACGATTCTATGCGTTTGGTGATTCCAACAGGAGCGAGTTTAGCCTTGGCCTTTATGGTTTATTGGGCTTGCCATTTCTTTATCGTTTATCTATTTGGAGGCTCTACTGGAACCCTACATACCTTTTTTGCATCGTTTGTAACGGGGTATGTGGCGTATGACATGATGCACTACGCTACGCACTACGCGAAGTTCAAGAATAAATGGTTCAGAGAGATTCAGAAAAACCACTTAGACCACCACTATGTTGACCATGACAAAGGCTTTGGTTTGAGCAATGTATTTTGGGATCGTATCTTTGGTACGGCACAAGATAGTATCAAGAAGAAAAAATAAAGGATTTGTGGCGGTGGTTGCCACCCTGCATACACAGGGGCAAATCACCGCCATAAATTTTGATAGTTTGCTGGTGCTATGAAGGAAATAGAGTTCAAAGAAATAGACCCGATAGGAGGGGAGACAATTGATGTCATCAGCAGCGCTAATGCCTTTAATAAATGGACGTACCAACGGATTGTACCTTTTTGTAAGGGGGACATTTTAGAAATAGGCAGCGGAATGGGCAACATTTCGCAATACTTTATAGCGGCAGGGCACGCCATCCACCTCACAGATGTACGCTCGCACTATTGCAAGGCTTTGGAAACGCGTTTTGGAGCCGCCAACAACTGCCAAGGCGTGACCCACTTGGATTGGACGGCTTCTAACTTTGCAGATCGCTACGCTCCATTGCTTGGAAAATTTGACACCATCTTTTCCCTCAATGTCTTAGAACATATTTACGACGATGCCCAAGCATTAGAAAATACTCAACTCCTCCTAAAACCCAGCGGCAAACTCCTTATTTTGGTGCCGTCCTATCAGGCGCTCTACAACCAGCTCGACCGCAACCTCGACCACTATCGCCGCTACACGACGCGTAGCCTCAGCGCTTTGCTGCGACAAAAAGGCTACCGCCCCATTCACCAAGAATACTTCAACTGCATGGGCATCCCCGCTTGGTTTATTTCGGGCTACTTGCAGCGCAACCAGCAAATCCCCTCAGGACAGATGCGTCTGTACAATGCCTTTGTACCACTTTTCAAGCTTATTGATTACTTAGTTTTCAAGAAGTTGGGCTTGTCTACCATCGTTGTATCCGAATTGGCTTAGAAGCCCACAAAACCTTTTCTACAAGCTTATTGGCAATAAGCACTAAGGTAAAAATAACGTTTGTAATAACGTATAAACGATGAAGTATAAATAAGAGCCTATCTAGGGCTACTTATTAGCGAAAGTCACTTCTTTGACCGAATTTGCGAAAGCAACTACCAAATACTAAAACCCCTCAAAAAGCAGCCCCATCAGGTATAGGAACTGGTGAGAATAATGTAATTTAGAAAAAAAGCCCAGCAAGTGAAAAGCTGTGTTAAACCTTTGCTCCTTCAAGACAACAGAAGCCGCCCGTACCATAACTCCCTACCATGAAATTCTTCCAACAACACCGCAAAAAAATAGCTTTAGTGCTGTTCTGCTCATTAGGAATAGCCTACTATTTTTGCCTGCCTCGTACCTTGTTTAACAATCCTGTCTCAACAGTATTGTTGGATCAGAACGGCCAATTACTTGGTGCCAAGATTGCGCGAGATGGACAGTGGCGCTTTCCACACAATCCCAGCGTGCCCGAAAAATTCAAAGCGGCAATTATTGCCTTTGAGGACAAGCGTTTTGAGCGGCATTGGGGAGTCGATATTTGGGCAATTGCCCGCGCTTTGCAGCTTAACACCCAGCAGGGGCGGCGGGTGAGTGGTGGTAGTACCTTGACGATGCAGACCATTCGGATGGCTCAGCACAACCCTAGCCGTAACCTTTGGGAAAAAATGAAAGAAGCTGTGCTAGCGACGCGCTTAGAATGGCGCTATTCTAAAGAAGAAATTTTGGCGTTTTATGCGTCGAATGCACCCTTTGGGGGAAATGTAGTGGGCTTAGATGCCGCCGCTTGGAAATACTTTCAGCGCAGTGCCAATCAATTATCTTGGGCTGAGGCGAGTATGTTGGCGGTATTGCCCAATAGTCCCAGTTTGATTCACTTGGGGCGCAACCGTGAGCGCCTACGCACCAAGCGTGATTGGTTGCTCGACAAATTGCAAGCCCAAGGCCACCTCGACAAAACGACTTGCCGTCTTGCCAAGTTAGAGCCCTTGCCCGAAAAGCCCCAACCCTTGCCCCGCCATTGTCCGCATCTATTAGAGCGGGTACACCAAGAATTGGTTTTGTCCAATAAAAGTACAGGGCTGATCCAGTCGACCATCAATCAACAAAAACAACAGCAACTCAACACTATTATCCACCGGCATCACCAGTTGCTGCAAGCCAATGAAATCTACAATGCGGCTGCCCTAATCATCGAAGTCAAAACAGGCAATGTCATTGCCTACACGGGCAATGTGTCAGGAGCAGCCGAGCAACACAGTCCTGCTGTGGATGTCATTACGGCACCTAGAAGCAGTGGGTCTATTCTCAAACCTTTTCTGTATGCGGCTATGTTGGACAACGGCAAGAGCTTATCGCGAGACTATTTTTCCAGATATTCCTTCGCACTTTGGAGGCTACTCGCCTAAGAATTTTGATGAAAAATTTGCAGGAGCGGTAGCGGCGAATGATGTAATTACCCGCTCGCTCAATGTACCAGCGGTCTACATGTTGCAGCGCTACGGTATGACCCGTTTTGCCGACAAGTTGCGCCAATTAGGGATGACCACATTAACCAACAGCGCCTCGCATTATGGCTTGACCTTGATTTTGGGAGGGGCAGAAACCTCGTTGTGGGATTTGGGAGCCATGTATACTGGCTTGGCGCGCAACTTGGTGAATTATAACCGATATAATGGGCGCTACGATGCCAACAATTTTAGGCCGCTCAATTATTTACAAGCCAACAACTATCAAGCGCCGAAGAGCGATGATCCCAATTTAAAGGAACATTCGATCTTGTCGGCGAGCGCGATTTGGTACAGCTTTGAAGCCATGAAAGAAGTGATTCGGCCCGATCAAGAGGTGAATTGGAAGGCGTTTCCCTCGGCGCAACGCGTGGCGTGGAAAACGGGCACTAGTTTTGGCTTTCGAGATGCTTGGGCAGTGGGCTGTACGCCTGATTATGTCGTGGCGGTGTGGGCAGGCAATGCCGATGGCGAAGGGCGACCAGGACTAGTGGGAGTGCGGGCTGCGGCTCCTATTTTATTTGATATTTTTCAAGTATTGAACACGGGAGCAGTGGGTTTTGAGGAGCCGCACGATGATTTGCAGTTGATGCGCATTTGCCAACAAAGTGGACATTTAGCTAGTCCTACTTGTGCGGATGTGGTGGAGCGGTATGAGCCGCGTAGCGGCGAGAGTAGTCCGCCTTGCCCTTATCATCAACGGGTGCATTTGTCAAAAGACGGCGCGTACCGTGTCCATAGTGATTGCGAGGCACCAAGCAAGATGATTACTGCCAGCTATTTTGTCTTGCCCCCTACTCAAAGCTGGTTTTATCGCCGCCAACAGCCGCACTACAAAATCTTGCCGCCTTATCGCGCTGATTGCGAAGCTAGTCTAGCTCAAAAAAATAACGAATTAGCCTTGGTCTATCCCAATGGCCCGTTAAAATATATGTGCCCATCAACCTCGATGAAACACAAAGTAGAACGGTTTTTGAAGCCAAGCATAACCAACCTACTACGCAGTTGTTTTGGCATTTGGACGATAGCTATATTGGAAGTACGCAAGAAATTCATACCATCGAATTGAACCCATCACCTGGTACGCACGTCATTACGGTAGTGGATGAGCAGGGAAGGAGCGTACGGCAGGCTTTTGAGGTGATTGCCTCGGAACATGCGCGCGCCACTTCGCGCTCCCGACCTACTACCTCTAGTTCCAATTAGAGCGATAGTTGGGGCTGTTGCTTGGATGGTTTGGACAAGGAAACGTCAGGGAAACACAAGAGAACCCATATTTGCCTTTCTACAGAAATAAAAACGCCTTTTTAATCAACTTAAAAATTAGTTTTGTAACTTAGTGTTTAGTTGTTGGAAAGCCGCAAAAAAATAAATCATTATGACACGATTACTCACGCCCCTCGAATTGCAAGTGATGAACTTGCTGTGGCAAAAAGAACGGGTTTTTATCAAGGATTTGCTAGAGGCTTGGCCGACAGACAAAGAAGGTAAAAAACCTGCTTACAACACCATTTCTACGATTGTCCGCATTCTGGAAAAAGACAAGGGGTTTATTGGCTACAAGGCTTATGGCCGCACGCACGAGTATTATCCGCTGATTAGCAAAAGCGACTACCAAAAAGCGTTTTTGAAAAATGCGATTGACAATGTTTTTTCGGGTTCGGTCACCAGCTTGGTTTCGGCTCTGGTCGATGAAGAGAACGTAGAACAGACCGAGATGGACGAACTAAAACGTTTGTTAGAGGAATAAAGACCTTGCTAGAGGGTTACATTTACGACGGCTTATCCGTTAACCCAAAAGAGTCTGGTTTGATTGCTATTGTTGGAGAACACTATTGCCTATGCTGCCCTATTGGTTTTTATCTTGCTTGTTGTTTAGTTTGGGTGCCTTGTTGTACCACTTTTTGTTGCGCCAGCATTTGCGGGTACAGCACGCTAAGTATGTCTTGGTGGGAATGGTGATATTGAGTTGGGCCATTCCGATGCTGGTACCTAGTTTGCCCGCTAAAGCCATTGCCTTAGAACAAGATTATCTACAAGATTACCAAGATTATACCGATTGGAATGTAGTGGATATTCAAGATGGCGACCTATTGCGTTGTTATGCAGGCGCGGACGACAGCAAAGCGCAATGCCATTGTGAGGTCAAGCAGCAAGCCGAAGTATTGGCTTATCAATCAAATCCTTATTACAATTGCCTATTAACTTGTAAGCAACCGATTTATGGCCTGTTTTTATTAGCGATGACGCTGCTGTTGCTCCAATTGTGCTTCCGTTGGTTGGGGTTGGTATATTTGGTGGCGGGCAACCGCGCTGTGCAAGAGCGTCTACAGTTGGCAGGCACCACTTTTTACCTGTTGCGGCCTAATCAAGCACTGCCCTTTCCGATTAGCTCTTTCACCTTGTGGCGGCATTATGTGTTGTTAGATACCGCATGGGAAGCGCAGTTTTCTACCGAGGAATTGGAAGCTATTTTACTGCATGAAGTGGCGCATTTGCAACAGCGGGATACTTGGCAGCAACTTTTACTGCAAGCACTCAAAACTTTGTGGTGGATGCACCCGCTTTATTATTATTTACAAAAAGAACTTGACCGCCTCAACGAATATGTGGCGGATGATTTTGCCGCGCAACAATTGGGCGATGTCAAACGCTATGCCCGTACGTTGCTCAAAGCCAAAGAACAGCAATTACAGCAACAGCGTCTTAGTTTAGTCTTGCATTTTGCCCAAGGCCTATTCAAACAGCGGATTGTGCGCTTGGTAGCGCAGCCCTCGCCGCGCTACCAACCCCATTGGGCCTTGACCTTGGCCGTATTGGGGGTTTTATTTTGGCAGAGCAGTGCTGTGGCGCTCCCTGCCCTGCAAGAGCAAGCCCAAGAGTTGCAGGCGTATGAGTTGTGGCAGGCCGAAAATAGTACTGTTGTAATCGAGCCTGTCTGCCCTACCTGTGGTAATAAAAATGCGGCTAATTAATTGGCGCAATGCCTGAATAGCTCGTCAAATACCACTTGTTGTCCATCAATGTAAATTGCTTTTCCATACCAAAGCGCTCTTGAATAACGAGTCGTTCAATCATCCATGTCTCCATGTCTACAAAGGGAAGTTTCCTAACGTCTTGTCCCTCTTCTAGGGGTTGCAAATAGCGCCAGTTATCTATATCCCAATAAAAGCGCTCCTCTACACCATCGGGGTCTGTTCCTGCCAAAGGAAATTCAATGCGCTGAAGCTGAAAGAGACTATCAGCATAAAATTTCTCATGAAAGACCAAAAAATCTTCGCGTCCTTTGTCATCCAACGGTAGGCCTTGATTCGTACAGGCGGTCAACAACAGCCCTAATAGACCGATTGTCAATAGTAATAATCTCATTGTAGTAGCTTATTTTGGTTAAATAATTTTACTTATAACGCAACAGCGGCACAAAGATAATAGTCTTCCGTCTTTTTATAGAAAATTTTGTACCAAGCTTCTGTCTGGGGTTTTTGTAAACGAGCTAGGGTATAGCCTTGGGAACTCGCGGAAAAGGGGACTAGATGGAGGTGGTGGATGAAATTGACTTGGCCTTGTCCATACGCTTTAAACAGTGCTTCTTTGATGCCCCAATAAAAATGCAAATAATCTTGATACTGCTCGGGCATAGCCTGCAACATAGCCAAGACATCGGGCGCAATATATTTGTGCGCAATGCGCGCTAGCTTGGCGTTTGAAATTTGCACATCAATTCCAACGGGTTGGAGGGCTTGAATAGCAGCCACAAAAGCGCCGCTGTGGCTAATGGAGTAATAAAAGGGCGTATTGGGCACCCGCAGTTTACCTACCGCATCTTTGTAAAACACGGAGCAATGCTGTCCACAGAGCAATTGTAAAGCATGGCGACTCGCCAGCCAATCGAGCCGTGCAGTGGCATGGCGGTACCCTTGCAGTTGTTCCGCTTGGCTCGGCAGCAACGCTAGCGCTTCCTGAAAGAAGGCTTCGGTCTCCCTACTTTGCCAAATAAGCAATTGGGTGTCGTTTTGTTGTAATTGATAGTCAATAGGCATAAGACAAAAGTAAGCATTGTACCTGACTTTATTAAAAAGAAAAATGCCTTTTGGTTAATCACTCCAAAAGGCAAATTCTATCAGAAATACTGATGCAATACGTTTTCTCCACAAAAGCAAGGGATCACTTAGGGAAGAACTACTAATTTCAACTATCTAACACAAATATAAGCGAGCGTTTGTCCCAATGCAAACACAAAAAAAGAGAAAACTTATACGTTACCGTACTGGTAAATGGCTGTGTCGATAAATATTTATTAGTATAAATAGCTGTTTTTTAGAAAATTAGACCCAAGTCCTAGTTTTTTATTTCTTAATACAAACTTAATAGTGGGACTAGTTTTTTTTCTTCTTTTTTTGGAAAGGACGAGGGAGGATTTGAGCAAGAATTCTCTTTGTGAGGTTTTGTTTGGGATCTTTTGCCCGAATAGCGTGCAGGTCGGCAATGCCCTGCTGGACTTCATATTCTACAATGGTCTTGAGCGCGGCTACTGCTTCGGGGTCTTTTTCTAAGCCTTTGTAATCAGAGGTGTCAATAGGCTGGGCAAATTTGTAGTAAAAACGCTGAGGTTTGGGAAGGGGCGTAATGCCAATGCCCGTGGCGATGGGAATAATCAAATCGTCGCGCATGCCCATTTTCTTTAAGGCAAAACCAATAGGTGAGGCGAGAATCTCTTCGCTATCCATCACCAAATCATAACACTCTTCCGCACCAACAGCAGAAAACGGTACGATGGTACAACCATGTTGCATGGCCATTTTGACAAAGCCCGAACGGTCTTCCCATTTGAGTTGGTAGGCTTCGCCTTTGTTCTTAAAGGCTTCGCGCGCACCTCCTGGAAAAACCAAGGTATATTGTCCTTTTTTCATCAGGGTCGTACAATTCTTGCGGTTGCCTTCAATTAGGCCAAAGCGCCGCGCCAATTCTCGCCATACAGGCACATTGAAATGCGCTCGATCGCCTAGGGAGTAGGTGAAAATGTCGTGGTCATAGTAAAGTTTGAACCACATGATACTCACATCCCACAAGCCCAACAAGGCGTGGTTGCCCACAAACAAAACAGGGCCTTTCTTCGGAATATTTTCCGCGCCATAAAACACAGGATCGGTCAGAAAATAAAGTGGTTTGAAAAAGCGAAACACCTGCTGTACCTCTTTGGTGGTGGGCCGTTTTGGTAAGTCCATATAAAGTTGTGTTGATAAGAACCGTAGAGCGTAATGCTACGCTTGCCCACAAAATACCAACTTCGCGCCTAAGCTTTGTTGTATATTGCACTGTTTTTTTATTTGTTGAACTAATTGCGTTTATGAACAAGCTTTTTTTACGCCTACAATCCTACTTAGAAACCTCGGTTTCTATTGCCCCGCTAGTCGTCTACCGCCTACTATTTGGGGGGCTGGTGCTGTATGCTTGGGGCTGGTCGTGGAGCAAGGACGACCTTGCCGTCCGTTACTTGGAGCCGCAATTTTTCTTTCATTATTACGGCTTCGAAAGACTGGGCTTTGTGGGCGAAACAGGCCTGTACGGGTTGTACGCCGTTTGGTTGCTGGCAGGGCTGGGGATTGTATTAGGGCTGTTTTATCGTTGGGCAATGGCTGCTTTTTTTCTGGTTTTCACCTATTTGCATTTGCTGGATGCGAGCAATTATATCAACCATTATTATGCCATTTCGCTGCTGGCTTTTCTACTATTACTAATGCCTGCGAATGCCGCTTTTTCTTTGGATGTTTGGCGAAAGCCAGCTGCTAGAAAGACGCAAGTTCCACGCGGATTGATTACTGTATTGCAAGCGCAGGTGGCCGTGATTTATTTTTTTGCGGCGTTGGGGAAAATCAATGCAGACTGGCTGTTGCGGGGAATGCCGTTGCGGATTTGGTTGTTGCAGGCACAGGATTTTCCTTTGCTAGGGACTTGGTTCAAGGAATACTGGGTCGCACTGCTGGCGAGTTGGTTGGGCTTTCTGTTTGATTTGTTGGTGGTGTTGGGATTGAGCTTTCGCCAAACGCGCCCCTTGGCCTATTTGGGCGTATTAGTTTTTCATGGCTTTACGGGATTACTGTTTAATATTGGGTTGTTTCCCTGGGTGATGATTACGAGCACGGTGTTGTTTTTTTCGCCTGCACAGCAGCAAGCTTGGTTGGAGCGTTTGGGGATTCGGCTTGCGCCAACGCCAACGGTTGCGCGGCTGTGGCGCGGGGGTAATTATATTTTAATTGTACATTTGTTAGTACAAGTACTGCTGCCCTTGCGGCATTGGGTGCTGTATACGGGGAATCCGCGCTGGACGGAGGAGGGCTACCGCTTTTCGTGGTGGGTGATGCTGGTGGAGAAGGAAGGCATGGCGACCTTTCGGGTAACGGACAACGCCAGTGGGCGCGTTTGGGAAGTGGATAATTTGGAATTTTTGACCCCTTTTCAGGAAAAGCGTATGGCGGTTCGCCCAGACCATATTTGGCAATTTGCTCAATATTTAGCGGACGTGTATCAAGTGCGAGAAGGCTTGACGGAACGGCCTAAAGTGCAAGCAACCGTACACGTCACCCTCAATGGCCGCGTCAGCCAGCAACTAATTGATCCAACGGTAGATTTAGCAGCAGTGCCTAATGATTGGTCTCCCAAAACATGGATTTTGCCTCAGCAAGATTAATTCAAGAGCAAATCCCCGTAGCAGTAATAAATCACACTCATGCACCAAACAATATGGAGCAATTGAGGCACGCGCACCAGCGTTTGAGCATCTATCAAATGAGTCTGTCGTTCTTTGGGAACAAGCCAATAAACACCTCCAATGATTAGCAATAAAAACAACGCACTCACTAGTAATACCCGTAGATAAAAGAATTCAAAGTTGCTGTAAGAAAAGTAGGTATGGGCTATCCAGCAAAATAGGAAGAGGCAAGCCCCGACTGCTAGACGCAACACGGATATTTTTTGCCCTACAATTGGCCGTATTCCCCACAGCACAAAATAACCCATTGCTAGTAAGAATCCCCACGCTTGTATAGGCTCCGCCAGCTCCCAATAGTCGGTCAACAATTGCAACAATAGGCTGATGGCTAATAAGATGCCCCATAACCCAAAAGACGCAAAGAGCACCAATGGGCATTTTTTTGAGGGGGCGTTGCCGCTAATTCTACTCCTAATAATAAAGTAAACCCCAATAAACCCGTGAAAAAAGCACTCCAATAATCAAGGTAATAAAGTACCAATAGTACGGGAAAGCAAGCCAATTGTAGCCACAGCGCCGTTTTAACCGTTCGGAGTGAAAGGGGAACACTTGTCGGTGCATCTAAGGGGTCTTGAAAGGAGGGCATCGGCTAGTTTTACCACTTAATAAAAAATTCTATTAAAAATCAGTAACTGAATCAAGGCAACAATTATAAAAAGTAATTGCGGCAATCTAGCAAAAAATAAACGATCCCCCACTTTGGATACATCTTTCTTCTTGCGCAATAACGGAACGGAAAATAGCAAGAGAATAACAGCCGTTATAGCCAATAACAAAAAATATAGATAGTAAAGGAAGTAGTCCTCGAAAGAACAGGTCAACAGCATGAAATAGAAGACAGCAACCAACAGCCCTGCTATTTGGCGGATGCGCGTGCTACGGGATGCATCCGCCTTCAAGGGGAAGGTAGAAGAAAAAAGATGGAAGACGATTAAAACAAGGAGCGCTCCAAAGCGGAGTAAGAAGGGAAAAGAGGCCAACAACAGTTGAAAAAACAAGCCCACAGCCACTAGCAGAATGCCCAACAACCCTAAGGGGCGAACTAGGCGCAACTCCTTGGAAAGGTTATTTCGTTGGCCAAATAATTCCAATAGCAATAGGGCATTTAAACCACCCAAAACTATAGAATAGAAATCCCAATACAGCAGAGGTAAAAAAAATAATAGAAGGGTTCCAACGATCATTTGCCACCAAAAGGAAGGGGGAATAGCCGACGGTTTAATGGGTGGCAGTTCAGGCGCATCTAAGGGCTGTTGAGCGTTGGGCATAATATCAAAGTATCAAAGGGAAGAAAGGTTAGAGGGGACTCAAAGCAGCGGAATGATAGCTGTACAAAACAACCATTATTAGTAACAAACAGCCCAATTGTGGAAAACGTAACCAAGTGATGTCATCAATCCACCAAGCGCGGCGCTCTTCGCGTACTAACTTTGGAATAATTAAGATAGCCAAAACAACAAACAGCAGCAACAAAAAGAAATAAAAGTGGAAAAAAACCGCCCAAAGTTTTTTCGTGCTAAATCCCCAAAATAGAACGTACAAGGCGACAAAGGTGCCACCCATGACTAGGCGCAAAAAGGGCGGTTGTCGGCTTCCTGTCGCAGTGTTGGGTTGGATACACCAAAGTACCTGATAGGCCATCAATATACAAAACAAAGGAGTTTGGAGGTCAAGCGCTTTATTGAAAAAAAATACAGATTCGGAGAAATAAAAGCCCACATTCAGCAATAAAAATAACCCCAAGAGCACTCCAATAGGCCGCAACCAAGGGAATGGGGAGTGCCGCAGTGGACGACTAGTTGCCATTTCAACCAAAAGCAGGAGCCCCGTACCGCCCAACGCCACCACAGAAGGATCCCAATAAAGTAAATGTGCTATTAGGATAAAAAAGAACAACGGAATTTGTAGTAATAGGGATTTGAAGAGGTCTTGTTGGACTTCGGGGGACGCAGTAGGAGCGTCTAATAAGTCATTTAGGGAGTCTTGTACGGGCATAGAAGTAATTTAATTAACTGCTAACCCACTTTTTAACAATTTGAGATTACTTTTTTTGCCGACGTGTATGCGATCGGTTTTCCCTGCATCATCGTAGACTTGATAGCCTGCATTTTTCCAAGCAATCAATCCACCATCCAACAATTGTACATCCAAAAAACCCATCAATTTAAGGTATTGCGCCATCAATAAACCGCGATCTTTGTTGGCCGAATAAACAATCACTTGCGCCGAGCGATCCAGCATCCAAACCCGTTCGGTAGAAAAGTCAGCAAAGCCAATAGAGCGCGCGTTTTTGATGCGACTAACCAAGTATTCTTTGTCAGAACGGGCATCTAAAAGAAAGCAAGTACCACGGCTGTTTTTGATGGTGGCGGCCAATTCTTGAGGGCTAATTAAGGCTACCTTAATGTTCTCAGGATCATTGCGGTATTCCTCAAAGGTAGGTAACTCACTAGGTGATAAAGCTGCTGCATCCACATTAGAGCGCACCCCAAAAGGATCAGTTTGTGCAGTTGCTAAAAAACTAGTACAGGAACAAAGGAGGATAAAAAAAAGGGACAAGAGCGTATTCATAATAAGGGACGACAGGTTAGTTCAGGTGATGGATGACGGAGGTTGAAAATCTAATTAAACGGTATAAGACTAAATTTATTGATTTATAGGAACACAAAAATAATTAAATACGGACATCAATAAGGTAACTTCAAGGTCAATTCTTACCAAAGTCCTGCCAATTATGACAAAGCTAGGTTTTAGGTCTTTAAGGACGGTATTGATTGGCGCGAATATTTTGTGCTGCTAGGCGTACCGTCTCGGCTAGGCGCTTCTGTCGTGTGGGGGCGCGCTTGGCCGTAAAAATCCATTCCAAAATGCCGCGTTGGGCAGAGGGGGGAAACGCTTGCCAATGCTGCCAAGCAATAGGATCATTCTCAAAAAGCGCTTGCAAATCGTCGGGAACTATTAAGTTTTCTACGGCATCTAAAGCCGTCCAAGTGCCTGTTTTTTTGGCGAGGGCAATTAAGCGCAAGCCACTGGGCTGCAAGCGGTTTTCCTGTTGCAAACGCGCTATTTTTTCCTTGTTAACACGACTCCAATTGCTCTTGGGGTTACGCGGTGAAAAATATTGGTAATAACTCTCCGCATTGCGCTTGTTGGGTTTACTGTCGATCCAACCAAAGCAAAGCGCCTCGTCCACGGCCTCTGGATAGTAGATGCTGGCGCGGTTGCTGTCTTTTTTATAAATAATTAGCCACACGCCTGAGCGGTCGTAATGTTGTGCCAACCATGCCCGCCAAGCGGCGATATCCACTGCTTCTATAGTAGGTGTTCCTTTGTATTGCTCCATAGCTTTGTTGTTTCTTAGACTATAAATGTAAGAAAAATATGCTTTTTGAGGAAAAGAAGATTGGAGGGGGATAAAAAAAGCGCACTACCCAAAGGTAGCGCGCCCGTCGTTCTCCCTTGATGATGGATGATAAAGGTAAGAACAACCGTGATGGATTGGACAAGCGGGTTAGAGCCAGCTTGCTATTTTTTGTAGGCAAAGGGCATTACACCAAGGAGTGAAGGTTACTACCACCGTCAATATTAATTTCGCTACCTGTGATAAACGAAGCATCGTCCGACGCTAAGAAGGTTACTAACTTAGCAATAGATTCTGGAGTTCCAAATTCTCCCAAGGGAATTTTTGTTTGCAAGGTAGCGGCAAAGCCCTGAATTTGAGCTTCTGTCATGCCTGTTTTGCCGAAAATAGGGGTGTTGACAGGGCCTGGATTGACGGCATTGACGCGAATTTTTCGCGGAGCCAATTCTTTGGCTGCTGTTCTGGTGTAGGAATTGAGAGCGGCCTTACTCGCGCCATAAATAGCGGTCGTTGGCATTCCCGTATAGGCGTTGATCGATGATAAATTAATGACCGAAGCGCCGTCGTTGAGGATGGGAACAAATTTCTCTAGTGTAAATACAGCTCCTTTAAAGTTGATGTCCATAATCGTGTCAAAGGTGGATTCGTCAATTTGCCCTACCGAGGTGCCAAAAAACACCCCTGCATTGATAAAAAGAACGTCAATTTTGCCGTGAAGGTTCTTAACGTCTTCGACCAATTTTTTGGTATGGGCTAAGTTGGCTTGATCGGCTACCAAGCCTGTCGCTCCCAATTCTTTGGCGGCTTTTTCTACCTTTTCCGCATTGCGACCAGTGATGATCACAGTAGCGCCTTGGGCAATAAAATCTTTAGCAGTGGCATAACCAATACCGCTATTTCCACCCGTTATAACGGCTATTTTTCCTGTTAAGTTACTCATTGTTTTTGTTGTGTTGGTTGTTGTTTAGGTAATAATAGGTCTAAATTAGACCAGTCTGTTTAATTCTAAAAAAGTATAAAAAAACGACCCTGAGGTCGCTGTTAGTCTGTATCAGCAAAAAGCACTACGCTGCAATAAAGGCAAAGGTCATTTCATACCACTTGTCTAAATAAACGCGGTTGCGCTCTACTTTCATTCTTGAAAACGCCCCACTAATACCTGCATGTAAGTATTCGGCTAAGTAACTGGCAGAAAAAGCCGTTGTAATTTCTCCTTGCTCCTGTCCTTCTGCTAGGCAGGCGGCAATGGGAGCGAGGCTACTATTGAATTGTTCGTTGGCTACTTTCGCTAAGTATTCGTTGGTGCCTCCAACTTCTAAAGATAAGTTGGCGACCAAGCAACCCGCCTTGCACCCTTCGTTACTATTGGCCTCAATAAAGCACTGGTACATCGCTTTTAACCGCTCCAAAGGACTTTTGTTGGAATCGCTTAGGAGCTGCTCAATGTGTTGGCGGTTGTGTTCGCCATACGCCACTAGGCTTTGCGCCATGAAATCCTCTTTGCTACTAAAGAAATTATAAAAGGAACCTTTGGGCACGGCACAGGCTTTCAGAATCTCATTGATGCCTACGTGGTGGTAGCCCTTCTGGCGAATGAGTTCGGAACCTATGGAAATAATATCTTCTCTGTTGTGCTTGTAGCCCATGAAGGAATGCTTGGTTATTAGAATAGACCGTTTGGTCTAAGTGTTACAAATGTAACGACATTAATGGGAAACTGTTTTCTTTATCGCCTTTTTTTTACCTGTTTTTTTAAAAAAGATGCTTATTCGCATTGCCGCCCTTCCTCCAAGCCAATAAAATTATCGACTACTAAGAACAATTCTTTGGCTCCGTTACTGCCGACCTGTTCTTCCAAATGCCCTTCTACTTGCACCCACTCGGGTTCAAAGGCATCGTGATCACTGTCTAGGTAGGCTCTTTCTAGGTTAAGATAAGCCTCGCCACCCGTGACGGGATATTGTTTGTTGGATTTACAATCTTTGAGTGCGGCGGCATCTGCACCATAAATGAACTCGCCAGCGTAGAGTTTGGCGGAAGCATTGACCACCTTTGGGGTTTCCTCCGTGGTGTTTGCCGTGTCGTTACAGGCAACTAAAACAACGAGCAATAAAGCAGCGAAAATACTAGTGGGTTGTTTCATGGTAATTTATTATAAAATGGATGAAAGAAAACGGGGTAAATAGTTGCCCTTCTAAGTACCGAGATTAGAGCAATAGCAACTTCCTGAAATCGGTTCCAACTTCTACCAGCCCCTTCAATAGTTGCCCTTGTTGGCGGTGCCAAAAGTTGAGATCGCCTACAATAATGAGGCGTTTTTTGGCGCGACTAACGGCCGTATTAATGAGGTTCAAACCTTTAGACAATTCATTCTGACTATCCGTAAACCATTTATCATAAGTATCCACCACACTCAAAATAACCGTGTGCCATTCGCGCCCTTGCGAGCCGTGTACCGTCAAAATTTGCTGGTTGCGTCGCGCTCGGGGCAAGTGCCTGCCCAAGAGGGTCAGTTGGTTGCGGTAAGGGGTGAGAATAGCGTAATCGCCTGTTTCTAACTCGGGGATTAATTGCTCAATAGCTTGCACTTCGGCGGCATTCTCGCGCTTGTTTTCCGATTTGCTCGGTCTTGGCGCATGCCAATAATAGACTTCTGTACTGCCTCTTCCAAGTGCAGAGGAGAAGCCATTCTTGTAAACGTATTGCTCCAGTACTTGGGCCAACTCTTGCCCAAAACGATAGGTTTGATTGAGGTTGGCTTGCTGCATTTGGCGCAGCGTTAGCGGCGCATTTTTGACGTAGTCTTGCAACATGCCCAACTTGGATTTATGGAATACACCTTCCACAAAAATGGCCGATTGTGACCAAATAAAAGCCGCGTGATAATCAGCTTCTTTGCTGATGCGCTGGTCACTAATCTCGCAGACAGGCGGCAGTTGCATGTGGTCGCCCAGCAGCGTAATCGGCACGCGATGATTGAACAACGTCAAGACTTTGACGAGGTTGGCGTACCCTGCTTCATCTACAAAAATATGGTCTACGTTGAGCTTATCTTCCATAAAGCGCCCAATGTAGCCATCCAAGGTGGCCGCCACCACCTGTACGCTTTTTAGGCGCTCTTCCGTGGTGTAATTTTCCAAGGCTTTTTTCTGTAGTAGAATGTCTTGATAAGCCGCTTGCACGGTATCTACCGTAAAATCCTCGTAGTATTCGGCTAAGGCACCCAACTCCACTTTGTTGGCTTCGTAGTCTTTTTTGATTTGTTGAAGGGCATTGGCTACCAATTCTACTCGCCCCGATAAGAGGTGGTCAATCATGCTTTGCGCTTCGTGTTCTTGAAGGTGTATTTTTATAAATTGAATGCGCGCATCCAGCTTGCCCTTTTGCTGTTGTACGGCTGCCTCGGCTTGTTCCCAATCCCATTGTAGCAGCTCGTTGGCCGCTTCAAAATCATCAATTTCGTCTTCAATGGCGCGAAATTCGCGCTGCAAGCGCTCTTGCTCCTGTTTGGGGTTGGGAGCTATCATTAGAAAAGATACGGGCGACTTTGGGGCCGAGCAGACTACTGCGCCGTTCGATGGTGCGCAGGTCACTTTTTATTTTTAGTAAGTTTTTTTGGCGGCGCTCAATTTTCTTTTTATTGCCATTGACTTGGACGAGTAGCTGGCGTTCACTCATCACCAAACTGTCCAAGCTATCTTTGAGCTGTTGCAATTCTTCAAATAAGCCGTCGCCCTGTTCTAAGACCTCTACGAGTTGCGCGTAGTTTTTGTAACGCAACACTTTTTGCAAGCTTTTGGCGCGCTCGTCCAGCTCTTCTAGGCGTTGAAGCAAGCCGCGTGCTTCGCAAGTTTCGGCAAAGGCTTCGGCAAAACTTTTGGAAGGGACACCAAGGCGTAGAATTTTGTCGCGGGCAATGTCGGCGCGATCCGTCATGGCAATGACTCCGCGCAGCACCTGTTCAATCGCGTTGTTGGTAGGGCCAAGGATGGCGACCTTTTTACCTTTGCTGAGGTAATGGAGCAGGGCGTAAGAGAGCACACCTTGCGTTTTGCCTGTGCCAGGCGCTCCCCAAACGTAGCTCAATGGCGCGTCAAAGATGGTGCGAATGGCTTGCTGTTGGCTCAACGACGGCGGTAAGTCCTCAAAATATTCCAACTCATCGTGGGTGCCTTGTAGGACAGAAGGGTTGGTGGGCAACTGAATAGAGCCGCCGTTTTTCTCATACCAAGTCTTTACTCGTTCTACCAAAAATTTTAAATCCATGATGAGCATCAAATCCTTGGGCAACAAGTCCTCAAAGAGCGAAACATGAGTTTCCTCAGGGCGGAGCAACAGCATTTTGCTGTTCTTATCGTAAGAAACCACTTCAATATGGCTGGTACTATAGGTTTTGTTATTCGTTCTAAAACGGAAAAAAATAGCTTCCGTATTAATTAGCACGCCTGCAATTTTAAGTTTAAACAAGTTTTTAGGCAAGCTTTCTATTTCCGTAATGCCAATACGTTGCAAGCCTCGGTCATTTTCGGCGAGGTAGTCGTAGTAGGTTTGTGTTCCTTGAATGCCTAAGGCACGTATTTCTTTTGTCGTCATAATAGAGCTGCGTGTTTTAGCTAAGGTCGGTGTTGCTAGCAGCGTGTGTGGGACAGGTTACAAATTATTTCTTTTTTCTTCTTCTTTCCAATTTTTGACGCGAACGCGTTCAATAATTAAATCTATGGTATCCAATGCTAAGCCTTTGCCTAAATTGGTGTGTTTAAGTTGTTGCTTCATTAATACTTCTATAATGCTGTCGACTAGGATGCAAATGGTTTCCGCATTTTTGGGGTCGGCAGCGTCCTTGATTAAGCGGTCTACCACTCCAAAAACAATTTGGCTGGTCGCTTGGTGTAAGGTTTTTTCTAGTTGGGGGCCAACAATAGGAATGCGTTCTAAGTTGCGTACCTCTTCGTTGTTGACGACCGTTTCTTGAACGGTTTGTACCACATAACGTTGTAACAGCGTGCGGTACTGTGGATATTGATTACCAAGGGTATTTTGAATGCTCTGAGAAACGATTTGAGCAATTTCATGCTGGTGTGGCTGAATAATGCGTTCTACAATGGCATCAGGCAAAGGGTCGTCCACGCTTACTTTTTCGCGCGCTCTACGAAGGACTTGTATAATCACTCGATCAGAGATTTCTTCAATTCCTATGTTGTAATATCGGCCAATGGTGGTAAATAAGATGTAGTTATTCAGATCAATAACATCCCAGTGGTGCAGGCGATAAATCAAGCCAAAAACACGGAACAAGCGCAAGATTCTAAACGAGCCCGTAGGAAAACAACCAAGCACATCATACCAATGAATAAAAGGATAGAAAAACCAGCGCTCATAGGTGCTTTTATAAATGGAAATACTCCAACGCACCAATAATTCTAAGACAAAAATCGTCACGATAATTCCATCATAGAAATAAAAATCCTCGTGAACTTGCTCGTAGAAGGGCAAAATTGGATCAACTAAGCGCTGAATGGTCTGCATATTATACAGCGCGTCAAACATCAGCCAACACAAATCAAAAATCGTTAGGGAAATCATGGCGATATCCAAAATCACTCCCAACCAATTCAAGGGACCTTTGATGTGTTTTAAGCGCTCTGTCAGTTTCATCTTTTCCGTTCTAAGACTACAAAGGTATAATCGTACGCGTTTTTCTCATCTTTGGAGTGTGCTTCTTCTTTAATCAATTGCCAGTTGTTGTCGTCAAATTCAGGAAAAAACACATCGCCGCCTTCTACGGTAACGTCGATATAAGTAAGATAGAGCCGATGAGCCTGTGGCATCGCTTGGCGGTAAACTTCTCCTCCCCCAATAATGAATACTTCGTTTTTCTCGGTTTTGGCGGCTTCTGCCAACGCTTGATCTAGGGAATGTACAATGGTGCAGCCTTCGGCTTGAAACGTTTGATCCCGCGTCAGGATGATGTTTTGACGGTGAGGCAGTGGTTTTCCAATAGAAGCGTAGCATTTGCGCCCCATAATAATGGGGTGGCCTTTGGTCGTCTTGGCAAAATAGCGCAAGTCGGCCGACAAATGCCAAGGCATATCGTTGTCTTTGCCAATTACGCGGTCGTGGCCTAAGCCTGCAATGAGAGAAAGGAGCATGTAGAGTCGTTGGACGTAGAAATAAATACCGTATTAAGTAGGCGAATAAAAGTACAAAAAAAATGTTCAAGACCATTAGTAAACAGTCTTGAACATTTTTATCAACAAACTAAATAGCTGAAGCCTTTAGGAATTCTCTTTGTCAAGTGCTTTGGTATGTATAATATATTTGGCAACTTCTTGCTTGACGACAGGCGCTAATAAGAGCAAGCCCAAAATATTAGGGAAAACCATCGCAAAAATCATCGCATCAGAAAAACCGATGACCGAGCCCAAACTAGCAGCAGAGCCAATCACCACAAACAAACAGAACGTGATTTTGTAGACCAAATCAGTTATTCTACCTTTTCCAAATAAGAATTTCCAAGCTTGAAGGCCATAGTAAGACCAAGATAGCATGGTAGAAAAGGCAAATAAAACAACGGCTAGTGTAAGAATATATTCGGCATAAGGCAAGGAAGAAGCGAAGGCGGCAGAAGTAGCGCTTACCCCATCTGCTTTTTCTCCATAGACCATGAATTGTCCTTCGATGTTGGTAATGATTAAAACCAAGGCCGTCATGGTACAGATAATAACGGTATCAATAAACGGCTCTAGTAAAGCAACCATCCCTTCAGAGGCAGGGTGAGAAGTCCGCACGGCGGAGTGGGCAATCGCTGCTGATCCAACTCCCGCTTCGTTGGAAAATGCTGCACGCTGGAATCCTTGAATCAAAACACCAACAAAACCACCAGCAATCGCGCCTGGAGCAAACGCACCGTCAAAGATTAAACCAAAGGCAGTAGGTACTAAACTGATATTCATACCAATTACAATCAAAGCAGCTCCTACATAAAGTACAGCCATAAACGGAACAACTTTCTCCGTTACTTGTCCAATACGCTTGATGCCGCCAATAATAACCACTCCAACTAGAGCTGCTACAACAAGCCCAAAAATGGTTTTGGCACTCGTAGGAATCATGGCAGGATCGCCATAAATGACATTCAAAAATTGAACGGCAGCTTGGTTGGCTTGAAACATATTGCCCCCACCAAAAGAACCACCAATACACATAATGGCAAAAAAGACAGCAAATACTTTTCCGAGTCCTGCAAAGCCTTTTTCGGCTAAGCCTGTTCGGAGGTAGTACATGGGCCACCGTGTACGGTTCCGTCTGCGTCTATTTCTCTATATTTTACCCCAAGAGTACATTCGGCAAACTTGGAAGACATGCCCAAGAAACCAGCTAAAATCATCCAAAACGTAGCACCAGGGCCACCCAAACTCAAGGCAACGGCCACACTGGCAATGTTACCCAAGCCCACTGTCGCCGAAAGCGCGGCGGTCAATGCTTGAAAAGGAGTAACCTCTCCCTCAACGCTCTCATTTCGGATTGTATCGGGTAGGTCTTCTAAGGGCTCGCTGCTAGAAACAGGTGATCCCGCGTCGTAGTAATCTCCGCGTACCGTCTTGATCGCCAAAGGCAAGTGTCTGATATTGGGAAAACCAAAGTACAGTGTAAAGAAGGTAGCCCCCAAAATCAAAACGATTAAAACAATCGGAAGACCTACGCCATTGCCCATTGGGATAGCATAGAAAACAGTCTCGACAATAAAATCGGAAGTCGGCTTGAATGCCTCATCAATTCGTTGATCAATTCCCTTAGCTGGTGCATCTTGGCAGAACGCCAACAGAGGAGTGAGTAGAGTCAGGAGCAGCAGAAAAAAACGCTGCTGTAAGGCACTTATGGGTGATTTCATAAACAGTGTATCGTTAAGTTAAAGTTAAGGTAGTCTAAAAGAAGTGAAAGCCCAATATAATAAAAATGTTAGACAATATAAGGCATAGCCCTCTCTGAGGCGATTTAAGCCCTGAAAGAGCCTAAAAAAAAGTGCTTGCTGCCCTCCAAAAAATAGACGACAACAAGCACTTTTAGAAAAGATAGGGAGCAATGTAGTTGCTCTGGGTTATTTTTTACTCTGCCGTTTTGGGCATTTTAGCATTGTATTTTTTATTGAAATCGCGCAATGATTTTATGAGTGGTTACATCCGTGTTATAGACAGAATACCAACCTTGATACTCGTGTGGAGGATCTCCAATCAAATCATCCCCTTGCTCATAAATAGAGCGCGGCACTCGCGGACGACCTTCGCCTCCCCAAGCCCAAAAGTTGGCTCCCTGAAACGGAGTGTTTTCGTCGATGCTCTTCGCCAAGTAATCAAATATGAATTTATAATAAGAATCACGGTAAGAAACTGCCGATGTGGCGGCGTAGCTCTCTTGGTCGCGGGCAATACCAAACTCTTCTAATACTAGCGGCATATTCATTTCGCGAGCGATCTCAATGTGTTTGTCCAAATAAGCAAGGGCTTTTTTTTGAGAGGTTTCTAGGGTAGCGGGTTTGTGTGGATCGTACCAACCCCAGTTCTGAATCCAGATGTGTGCCGTCAAATAGTCGATTTCCCCCGTGTGATTTTTAACAAAATTCTTGCGGCGATTCCCAAAAAGAGATTCGGACATGATGCCTTCGCTGCCTGAAGAAATCAAGTGGTGGGGATCTAGTTTGCGGATAAATTTAGCCGTTTGGCGAATCCAATTGCGGTAAGCACTCACTCGAACGCCTGATTTGGGCTCGTTGGCCAATTGCCAAGCCATGATGGTAGGATCGGCGGTATAGGCTTTGCCTGTAATGGTATTGGTACGAGTGACAATTTTTTTGACGTATGCTTTGAACCAATTTCTTGCACGGGGATTGTTGTAAAAACGGAAGGTATAATCCATATAAATCCCCCAAGAAGCCCCTCCATCCAAATCGGGATAAGGGATCGGCTTGTCATCTAACCAAGATAAATATTGCGCAAAGCCCCCTGACCAGTGCCAAAAATTACCCAATACCATCACCCCATACATATCGCGTTTCTGCATTTCTGCCAACAAAAAATCTAAGCCTTTCAACAAGTCTTCATTGTACTGAAAGGGCTTGAGCATTAAGGGCGGTTGCACGCGGTATTTTTCGCTTTCTGGCCCTTCTGAACCTACCATAATGCGCAAATTGTTACAACCCAATGCTTGCAGTTGATCCAACTCTTTGAGCAGCCGCGTTTGGTTTTTGGCTACGCCCAAGTGCATTCCGTACCAGAAATTAGTCCCTACAAAACGGTAGGGCTCTCCGTCGATTTTGAATTGCATCCCCTCTACAGTGACAAATCCCGCTGGAGGAGGTGTTGCCTTAGGGGTAGTGGGTGGGGTAGGTTTGAACGAACTAAATAAAGAACCAAATAGAGCAGCCATTAGGACAATAAATAATAATTTCATAGAATGTTATATCTCAGTTAAAGAGTCAAGATTAAGGTCATTAAGAAGAGGGAAGAGTGGGTTGTTGTTAGGCACTCCCTTACTTAGAGGCACCGCAAAATAGGGACTTTTTAAAGGAAGGACAAAAAGCAAGCCGTTTATTGATGGGGATAAAGCACAGGGCTGTGGCAAAAAACGTATCTTTGTACCCTACTTAATTCTATTTTTTAGTAATTGCGTACCCTTCTTAGCCACTAAAACCAAGCCTTTGTCTGGTCTCTATATCCATATCCCGTTTTGTAAGCAAGCTTGCCATTATTGTAACTTTTATTTTAGTACCTCTTTGGGACAAAAAGAAGCACTTTTGGAAGCGTTGCACTTAGAATTGGCACAGCGCGCGGCCACTTGGACTACGCCTTTGCAGACCGTCTACTTTGGTGGTGGAACCCCCTCGTTGCTCTCGTCACAAGAAATTCAAGCGCTTTGGACAACTATTGAACAGCATTACCAATTGGCTGCTTCGTTGGAAGTGACGCTAGAGGCCAACCCTGATGATTTGACAAAAGTCTATGTACAGAGTTTGCGCGATACGCCCATTAACCGTTTTAGTATTGGTATCCAGTCTTTTTTTGAGGAAGATTTGGAATGGATGAACCGCGCACACAATGCACAGCAAGCCCGTGCTTGCCTAGAAATTGCCCAAGCAGCGGGCTTTGAGCAGTTAACCATCGACCTAATTTACGGAACGCCTACCACTAGCCACGACCGTTGGGCGGCTAATTTAGCCACGGCTTTTGAGCTACAAGTGCCGCACTTGTCTTGCTATGCGCTCACCGTCGAGCCCAATACTGCCCTCGCCCATCAAATCAAAACGGGCAAACGCAGTCAAGTAGACGATGCCCACGCCGCCGAGCAGTTTGATTATTTATTGGCACAAATCAGTGCGAATGGCTATGAGCAGTACGAAATTTCTAATTTTTGCCGCCCGCCCCACTATGCGCGCCACAACTCCAATTACTGGACGGGTGCCCCTTACTTGGGAGTAGGCCCTGCCGCGCATTCTTTTGATGGCCAAACACGGCGCTGGAATGTGGCACACAATCCACGTTATATAAAAGCCCTAAACGAAGGCGGGGTTTATTGGGAAAGTGAATTGTTGACGGTGCAAGATCGGCACAATGAATACATCATGACAGCTTTGCGAACAAAATGGGGCGTAGAGTTAGCGCGCTTGCAACAGTGGGGAACAGGCGTGGTGCCTCAGTTTGAAGCCCAAGCACAACGCTATTTAGAACGGGGGTGGCTACAAAAGAAGGAACAGTCCTATGTCTTGACCGACCAAGGAAAGTTTTTAGCAGATGCAATTATCAGTGATTTCTTTTGGACAGACTAGTTGGGTTGTTGCTTCAAGAAGTCGATGGCTTTTTGGGCATTGGCCTTGGCATTATGTAGGGCTTCGGCTTCTTCTTTGACGAGTCCTAGGGCGTTGGCTAATTGCTCGGGGCTATCTGTGGTCTTCAAATCGACCGTGTTGGATGCCATGAGCGCTTGCTTGATTTTGGCGGCGATGCGTTGGAGTTTTGGATATTCCGCGACTAGCTTTTGTTGCTGCGGGGCCAGTTTGGCTTGCATTTCTGGGTTGGCTTCTTCGATTTTATCCGTCCAGCTGCTGTTGGCTTTTAAGGCGGCTTTGGCAATGACAAAATGCTGGTTGGTAAAGGAGCTGTTGGGGGCATCGCTTTTAGAGAGCAAGGGCAAAACAATACTTTGTAAGGCTTTTTTAGCTTTTTGATACTGTTTGCTGACTTGTGCCATTTTTTGCTGATCGTTTTCTTGATCGGCAGTGATCTGCATATCTTCCTCTCCTACATTAACTGTTTCGAGTTGTGGCGCTAAATCGGGCAATTGATCCTTGTGAAAGGTGGGTTGTAGTTTCGTTTTAGCCCATAACTTTCGACCTGCTTTGGCTATTTTATCGGGCTTTCCTTTACCTGATTCTAGTACTAGGTGCAAGGTGCAGCCTTCTTTGCTGTCTTCAAAATAGCACTTGCCTCGGGCATATCCGGGGGCGGTTTTATGTTGTTTGTAAAAATTGGCCAAATCGCCTACAAATGCGCCCATTAACACCAATGCCGACACTTTTCCATCAGAAAATTGATGCTCACTACACACGACAGCATCCAAGACACCGAACTTTGCTGCGCGCTTGATTTCCTTTTTTAGGAACTTGGCATAGGTCTCAAAGTCCATGTCCAAAATTTCGTGAATCCGCTTTTTTAGTTTGAAGGCCATGTGGTCGAAATAAAATCGAAATAAAAGTAAAAACAGTGCTAAAGGGTTGCCCTAGTCGAAAGGAATAAGTAAATGGGTAAAACGCAATGATACAATTTTAAACCCGAAAAAGCAAGGACTATTTGTAATTGCAACTGAATTTAGGACGCTTAGCGCGAAATAAAGAGTAAGAATAAAAGGCTAACAAAAAATAACTATCTTGTTTCTTGAGTTAGATTTTAGTAGACGACCAATCGAACGCCCGTTATGCCCTAATTTATGGGGAAAGGTTGTTGACAAACAAATAACCCGCTTAAAAATAGCTAAGAATTATGTTGCACCTGATGCCCTTATTTGCCCGTAGAGGCGCTTTCTATGTACTAACACTACTCTTATTAGGAAGTTGCGAAGATTGGCCGCCCGCTTCTAACACTCAACAAGCCATTGACGTACCCAAAACGATCTTGCGCGAGCAAGACTTGGCGTACAATGGCAAGCGGTTGGTGCTAACCAAGCACGCTCGTTGCCGTATGGATTGCCGCGAGATAGATGCTTATGAAGTGCAAGAGATTATCAATCTAAACAACATCAACCGCCGAAAATCCCAACCCGCTTCTAATGGCCGTTGCGAAAGCCTAGCTTATGAAGGGCGTACCCGCGATGGACAGCGTACCCGCATTGTAGTGGGGGATTGTATAGACGATCCTATTGTAATCACGGTAATTGATTTGGACACGAAACACCAATGTTCTTGTAAGTAAAGGAAGTAATGAAAGAGATTTGGGGAAATATACAGCAGTGGTTTGTCCACCTAACCGAAGGAGTGAGTCCCACTCAAAGTAAGTTGTTGTCTACTATGGCAATTGTATTGATCTTGTGGTTGCTGCTGCGAATTGTGTTGCGCTCGATTATGCGTCTACAGAGGGATATTGCGGTGCGCTATACTTGGCGCAAAAGCGCGGCCTACACCATTTATTTAATTGGAACGGTGGCAATTGTATTTGTGTGGTCCAATCGTTTTGGAGAGTTTGCCACCTATTTGGGCTTACTTTCTGCGGGCTTGGCAATTGCCTTTCAAGATCCAATTGTGAACATGGCAGGCTGGTATTTTATTCTGTTGCAAAAACCTTTTCGGGTAGGCGATAGAATCGAAATAGAAGGGCAAATTGGCGATGTAGTCGACATTAATCTTTTCCAATTTAGTATTGTAGAAGTGGGCAACTGGGTGAGTGAAGAGCAGAGTACAGGGCGCATTATTCATATTCCCAATGCCAAAATCTTCAAATCTCCCCTTGCCAATTACAACGAAGGGCTGGATTATATTTGGAATGAAATGAAGGTCTTGGTAACTTTTGAGAGCAATTGGCGAAAAGCTAAAGTATGTCTTCAAGAAATCTTGGATGAACACGCGCCAAAGGTAGGCGAAAATGCAAAAAAGGAGCTGCAAGCCTCCTCGGGGGAGTATCTAATTTATTACCACAAGGTAACCCCTATTGTTTATACGACGGTAGAGGACAGTGGTGTTTTGCTCACCTTGCGCTATTTGTGTAAACCCAAAAGCCGCCGTAGTACGCTGTGTTTTTTATGGGAAAATATTCTAGATGCTTTTCAGGACGAGGACGATTTGGATTTTGCTTATCCTACGCGCCGTACAATTGCTTCTGGAGGATTGCCACTGCCTTCGGCAGGCGACGATTAAACGAATTAAAATAAGCCTCTGAGGGAGCAACTTTAACGCTACGATAAGAAAACAGGTTTATCTTTATTCTTCCAAGCGTGGTTTTTTTATTTAATTTGTCCATAGCCTTTCCTCTCATCACATTCTTGCCGTATTGCTCTTAGCAGCGGACGGATAGACAAACCGACACACTATGATAGATGTTGCCCTTCTGAGCGATTTTTGCCGCATCGCCGCCGCCCCTGGATTTGAACAGCGCTTACGCGCCACCCTGTTAGAGCAAGTTAAACCCTTAGTGGACGAGGTCTACACCGATACTATGGGAAATGTATACGCCGTCAAAAAAGGAACGCACCAAGGTGCGGAGGCTAAACGGGTGATGATTGGTGCCCACATGGATGAAATCGGCTTTATTGTCACCCATATCGAGGATGGCGGCTTTATCCGTTTCCATACCTTAGGGGGCTTTGACCCCAAAACACTAACGGCACAGCGTGTTATTGTACACGGCAAAAAAGACATTGTAGGTTGCATGGGCAGTAAACCTATTCACCTAATGACTGCTGCCGAACGCGGCAAACCCTTGAATATCAAAGACTATTTTATTGATACAGGCATGAGCCAAGAGGAAGTGAAAGCACTTATCAGCGTCGGCGACGCTATTACGCGCGAGCGCGAGTTGATAGAAATGGGTAATTGTGTGAATGCTAAATCATTGGACAATCGTTTGGCCGTATACATGCTGTTTGAAGCGCTGCGGGAGCTGAAAGATGTAGAGGTGCCTTATGATGTTTACGGCGTTTTTACGGTACAAGAAGAAGTGGGCATTCGCGGCGCGAGTGTCGCTGCTCAACAGGTCAATCCCGATTTTGGCTTTGGTATTGATGTAACCATTGCTTTTGATGTACCTGGTGCCCAAGCACATGAGCGAATTACTAGCCTCGGGCAAGGTTGTGCCATCAAAATCATGGATAGTTCTACCATTTGTGATTATAGAATGGTGCAATTTATGAAAGAGACGGCGGATAAAAACAACATCAAATGGCAGCCCGAAGTCTTAACGGGTGGGGGAACTGATACGGCGGGTATTCAGCGCCGTGGGAGCAATGGCTCTATTGCAGGCTGTATTTCCGTACCTTGTCGCAATGTCCACCAAGTTATTGAAATGTCAGATAAAACGGACATTCGCAACGGCATTGATCTATTAAAAGAATGCCTTCTCACCATTGATACCTACGATTGGAGTTTCAAATAGGACGATTTGTTGGATGGAACGGGTTTTTTTTCTGTAGGAACGTAGCATTGCTGTAGGAACGTAGCATTGCTGTAGGAACGTAGCATTGCTGTAGGAACGTAGCATTGCTGTAGGAACGTAGCATTGCTGTAGGAACGTAGCATTGCTGTAGGAACGTAGCATTGCTGTAGGAACGTAGCATTGCTACGTTCCTACAGAAAAAACGATTTGACAGAAAACAAAACGTTTCCGTTTTTACAACAATAATTTGCCCAACAAGGCTCGGTCGATGGCGTGGCCACCGTCGTACCAATGCGTTTGCACGGCCAACCCCTGCGCTGCCAAAAAATCCGCCTGTTGCTGATAACGTTGGGCAGTTAAATATGCATCTTGGCGGCCTTGCACCAACTCCAAGCGTTTGTTATTCCAATAGGCCAATTGCGGGCGATAATCTACATCTTCGGGGAAACCCGCCCCCCACAACAACAACCGATCGACGGCGGGTTGCAAGCGCTGCAACCAACGGCTGGCAGTCGCCCCCCCTTGCGAAAAGCCCAAGACCGTCACTGGCGTTTCCGCAGGCACTTGTGCCTGAAAATACTCCAACAAATGCTGTAAATAATTACTGTAGTCCTCAATTTC
Source organism: uncultured Saprospiraceae bacterium (assembly GCA_963837355.1). Lineage (GTDB taxonomy): Bacteria > Bacteroidota > Bacteroidia > Chitinophagales > Saprospiraceae > Aureispira. Next base: position 81,712 of record CAWIMY010000008.1, read on the forward strand.
AGACAAGCGATCCGCTTTGGTCATCCAAGACGCGCCTACCTGTCCCTTTTTTTCATTCCAATAAAAACGCGAAAAGCCCTCAGGGGCTACGACGAGATAATCGGCAGGCAATTGATCAAATTTATGGATCATTCGGCTGGCTAATTGGCCATAGCCGTGTAGGACAAAAAGGAGCTGGCGACAAGCGGCAGGGGTGGCTCCTGTGGTATAATAATGAGCTGTACGCGGAAATTTAATTTGGTGGGCTTGCATAACGAAATAGATGTTTGCTATTTAGACTAAAAAACGATACCTTGCCTAAAGGTAGTATTCTATATAAAAACACACTGCCCAAGGGAGAATATTTCCTATCCATCCCTTTTATTATCCTGTCAAATACAGTTGTCCAATTTCATGAGTTCGAGTACAAAAAAAACAACCAAGCTACAGAATTTAGAGGCTACGCCTAATCCCAAACGCCAGTGGTTGCAACACATCGGCGCCTATCTGATCCTGCTCCTTATTGCAATGGTCTATTTCAAACCTGCTGCCTTTGATGGCAAGAGTTTGAGCCAACATGATAACGTTCAGGGTATGGCGATGCAAACGGAAATCTTAGATTATCAAGAACGACAAAACGGCGAGCAAATTCGCTGGACCAACCAATACTTTGGCGGGATGCCTACCGCGCTCATGCGCAACTTAAACATCAACCACATTGATGGAAAAATAGCGCCTGTAATAACATTATACCAAGGGTATAATGAATATATGTTGCTGTTTTTTATTATGTTATGTACTTATATTGGCTTGAGCCTAATGGGTGTTAATTGGGCAGCCTCGATTGGTTTTTCGGTGGTGCTGGCACTTTTTACCTCCAATATACTCTATATACAAGCAGGGCATACGGGCAAAATGGTGGTGGTGGCGACCGTCCCTGCCATTGTGGGGGCGTTTGTCTACGCTTACAAGAAAAACCTGCTGTTGGGAACAGGCATTTTTGCAGCGGTTTTGAGCTTTAATCTAGCAAAGAACCACGTCCAGATGACGTACTACATGTACTTTGCACTGACGATCTTAGGAATTGCATTCCTAATAGAATCAATCAAAAGAAAACAAATTCCCCACTTTGCTAAGTTTGCAGGAGCCATGATTGTCGCGACACTCTTGGCGGTGTTGTCCAATATTGGCTTTTTATGGCCCAACTACGAATACGGGCAAGAGTCCACTCGTGGAACAACCGAATTGACTACCAAAGAAACTAAAAGCGGGCTGGACAGAGGGTATATTTTTAGTCTGAGTATGGAAAAAGCAGAGATCGCGACGTTGATGTTTCCAAATTTTTATGGCGCTACACAAGCAAAATCTTGGGTAGGGGAGAACAACAAAGGGACAAACACGTATACCGCTTTCCGTTCTCCAAGAGTACAACAAGAATTAACCGCTGCTGCTAAAGCCAATGGTATTAGTGATGTAAATAAATTTTTAAATGACATTGCTCGCTCTTATACGCTTCAGTATAGAGGGTCGCAAACGATGTCGGGCGGGCCAATGTATTATGGTGTCGTGGTCTGCTTCTTGTTCATTTTATCCTTGCTTTTGCTGCAAGGTGCTTTGAAATGGGGCGTGATTGTCAGCTTTATTTTCTTTGCGATTTTGGCTTTCGGACAGAATTTTCCTGTCGTGAGTGATTTGATGTACAGCTATTTTCCGCTGTACGCGAAGTTTAGAGATACTAAAATGACCTTATTGGTTGCCCAGCCAATTGTTATGCTGGCGATTGGTGCGGGTTTGATGCGCTTGGCGAGTTTTGATCCTGCTTTATATAAGGATACATGGTCGGCCAAACTATTGCCCCAACTCAAACAAACGGTTTCTAAGAAAGGCTATGTGATTTTGGCGACGGTTATCGCTCTAGGAATTTGTGTCTTTATGTTTTTATACATTTCGATGGGAACATTGGGCGCTCCTGGTGACGAAGGTTTGGCAAGAATTAGCCCGACGCTAGTGGCTGCGTTACAAGCAGACCGCGCCGCCTTGGCCAAAATGGATATTATCAAAGCGGTTGGCTATATCTTAGCTGCTTTCTTTGTCTTGTTCTTATACACCAAAGAGACCATTAAATTAGAAATGATGGCTTTGGCGTTGGCTGTTTTGGCGGCTGTTGATTTGGGTATGGTGAATAAGGAATACGTCAACGAAGGCAGTTACCAAAAACGTAAGAGTCTACAAGAGGATGTACAACCCACACCACAAGATTTAAATGTATTAAAAGACAATGGCGTATACCGAGTGATTGATTATTCACGTGGCGCACCTAGCCAAAATGCGATGGCTTCGGCTTTCCATAAGAGTATTGGGGGCTACTTTGCGGCCAAGCCTTTGTTGTACCAAGAATTTTGGGAAACCTATCAAATGGATAATCCCAATGTATCTTTGCAGCAGAATATCAATATTTTTAACATGCTCAATCTCAAATACATTCTACTGCCCAATGGTCGAGTCATGGATAATCCCACGGCATTAGGCAATGCTTGGTTTGTTGAAAATATAAACATCGTACCTGACGCTGATGCGGAAATTGCTGCTATTGGTGCTTTAAATACGCTTAATACGGCAGTGGTGCAGCAAGAATACGCAGACTACGTCGCCAATATGAACAGCACGTATGCGCCTGGTGATCGCATTGCACTGGCCTCTTATCATCCCGATACGATGGTCTACGAATCCAATGCTCAAAATGAGCGCTTTGCTGTCTTTTCAGAAATGTATTACCCGCCTGAGAAAGGTTGGACAGTCTACATTGATGGGGAGGAAGTGGCACCATTTATCAAAACCAATTACCTCTTACGCGGTTTGCGAATTCCTGCAGGGGCGCACAAGATTACGATGATTTTTGCGCCTGCTTCGGTGATGACAGGTCGTCAAATTGGAGGAGTTGTTTCGCTCGTGCTCCTTGGATTACTATTGTTTGCTATTTTTAAATATTATAAAAAAGAACCTAAAAATAAGCCGACTACCACGGTCTAGACTCTACCCTATGGCGATTAGTGAAGAACAAGGCGCGCGAATTCGAGCATTTGAACAGCAAGCCGTACCAAAATATCCTTATTGGTACGGTATGAATCGCGCGCTGTACAAAAGTATTGGACTGCCCGAAACACAGCCTGTCAGTTGCCATTTGCAGCATGGCGCGGTGATGATGTACAACACCCAAAAGCCCGATTATTTTACGCTTAATAACCCTTATCCTGTTATCTTTTTGGACAACGAGGAGCAACTGCAGTTTTGTAAGAACTATCAAGCTAAGCCGATTACGAAACCAATGCATATTGTAGGGAGCATTTTTCCTCGCTATAGACGCACACAGGGCATTGAGTCCCGTCCTGATGCCAAAGGAAGTTTAGCCATTATTAGCCATACCACTCATTCTATTACGGTCGATTCTGACTGGCAACGTCTGATTCAAGAGTATAAAGCACTGCCCAAACAGTACCATCCGATTACGATTAGTATCTACTATCGGGATTACTTATTGGGCTTACACGAGTTGTTTATCGAAGAAGGGTTTGATGTGATTACGTCGGGACACATGGCTGACCCTACCTTTGTAGATAATTTTTATGAACATTTGGCGGGCTTTAAATATGTGGTAGCAAATGATTTAGGATCACATCTTTATTATGCTATTGAGATGGGGATCCCTTTCTTTTTGCACGGCCCCGTAGGCCAGTATAAAGTGGTCGCCAAGGAGCCCAACAAAGAAAAAGACGATTACGAACAACGGGATTACGACCGTTTGGGCGAATTGTACGAATGGTTTACTCCTACTGCCGCAGAAATTGAGGCAGGTATCGAAATTACGTCGGAGCAACGTGAGTTTGTTCGAAAAATGACAGGTTACTACGCGGCTTTGCCCGATGAGGAAATTCGCGCGATTATCCAGCGCAGTAAGTGGGGCTTTTATGCCAAAGAACTGCTTCTCTCACCGATTAAGTTGCCTCTAAAATGGTACCGTGGGTTGAAGGCGCGCACCAAAAAGGAAATTCACTAGTCCTCTTTTTTCAAAAACTTTCTTATTATGTAATAATAAGAAGCCTTTCCCTTTGCCAACAACGGTGTAACATTTTGGAAACTGCCCTCGTTTGAGCCAAGACGTATTCCTTATTCGTCACTTGCTTAAACACCGATTTTTATGCCTCCTGCTCGTTTAGCTTTTCCCGAAGCCTTTTTGCATTACATTTGGAAACTCCACCTCTACAACCAACAACAACTGCGCACCGTTTGCGGCCAACCACTAGAAATTTGCCACCAAGGCTGGCACAACCACCATGCAGGGCCTGACTTTAGCAATGCCCGTATCCGCATAGGTAAAACGCTTTGGGCGGGACAGGTTGAAATTCATAAACGTGCTTCGGATTGGTTGGCACACCAACATCAACACGATGCGGCCTACAACAATACGATACTGCATGTGGTCTACGAATACGATTGTCCCATTTATCGAGCGACAGGGGAGGAAATCCCTACCTTGGTTTTGCGAGGACGCATTGCGCCGCGCTATTTGCAACGCTATGAGCGCCTTCTAAATAGCCCGACTTGGATTCCTTGTCAAGCACAAATGCATCCTCTTATTAGTCAAAATTGTTCCCTTTGGTTGGATCGCTTGGCAATAGAGCGCCTACAAGATAAAATTGTGGGTATTGAGGAGCGGTTGGCACTCAACCACCACCATTGGGAGCAAACCTTTTACCAGTTTTTGGCGCGTAGTTTTGGAATGCAACAAAATGCTGCTCCCTTTGAAGCGTTGGCGCTGGCACTTCCCTTGAAAATTTTGGCGAAGCACAAGCAAAATTTGCTCCAGCTCGAAGCTTTATTACTAGGGCAAGCGGGGTTGCTACAAGCGATTGAAGAAAAAGATCCTTATGTGCAACAGCTGGATAAAGAGTATCAATTTTTGGCCAAAAAGTACCGTTTACAGCCCTTGTTAGCGAGCAGCTGGAAATTCGGAAGAATGCGGCCTGCTAGCTTTCCGACGATTCGTCTGGCGCAATTTGCAGCGCTGATTCACCGATCCAGCCACTTGTTTTCTAAGATCATACAAGAGCAAGATGTGGCGCAATTACGCGAGTTGCTCGAAGTAGAACTACAAGGATATTGGGTAGAGCATTACCGCTTAGGAATCGAGGCGGTGCCTAGAAAAAAACGTTTGGGTAAGGGAAGCATTGATTTGATTCTAATCAATACCATTGCTCCCTTTTTGATGGCTTATGGGCGTTACAAAGGAGAAACGGATTATACCGAACGTTCTTTAGAGTTATTACAAGCTGTAGCGCCCGAAAAAAATGCCGTCGTACAACATTGGGAGGCACTAAAAATCAAGTCTAAAAGTGCCTTAGAAACGCAAGCTCTGTTGCAGCTCAAAAAACAATATTGCGATAAAAAACGTTGCTTAGATTGTCATTTTGGACATAAAATATTACAACAAAGAGAGCCAGCGCTCAACGAACGCAAAAAAGAAGGGTTAGCCTTAAGAACCAAATAAATAATTGTATCTTGAAACAGCGTTGCGGCACTGCGTAGGGCTATAAATTTATACCTACTCACTTAATTATGGAATCGAATGATTGATTTACGAGAAGTCTTGACAGAGTATTCGGATGTCAAGAAATACAAATTGAAAGAATTAGACAACGGCAAATTTAGCATAGACATTGCTATGAAGCTCAAAGATGGCTCTTTCCGTTACCAGTTTGTTTGGATTTGGTTGGCCGAGGGCCGCGCTAAAGGAAAAGATTGTGTCTACATGACTAGCCGGGCGGGGATTTATACGCCTAACGCCAATCTTTACCAACTGCTTAAAGAATCAGGCTACGGCGTTTATTCGACCGTCACCATTGTTCCTGACAAAGATAAAGAGGGCAATCCCTGCGAAACGGTCGTTGTGCAAGCAAGCCCTGTCTTGGAATACTTGCAAAAAGAAGAGTTTATAGAAATTTTGTGGGAGGTGGCCGAAATTGCCGATATTTTAGAAGAAAAACACTTTGGGGGCGATTCTAACTAAGTATTTCCCCAAATACCATAAAATCCATTCAAAAAGAAGTGGACAACTGCCTTTCCAGTATTTATTGGGAGGGCAGTTTTTTTGTCATGGCGTAAGCGCTTACTTGGTATAGGGCATAAAAAAAGCTTTGAGGCTAAATAAGCGCTCAAAGCTTTCACTAGATGCAGAGGTAGGACTCGAACCTACGACCTACGGGTTATGAGCCCGCCGAGCTACCGCTGCTCCACTCTGCGTTGTGTGGTACAAATATAGAACAAGCTTTTCAAAATCCCAAATTTTATTTAGTTTTTCACAAAATAATTTTCCAATAGGGCATAAAAAAAAGCTTTGAGGCTAAATAAGCGCTCAAAGCTTTCACTAGATGCAGAGGTAGGACTCGAACCTACGACCTACGGGTTATGAGCCCGCCGAGCTACCGCTGCTCCACTCTGCGTTGTGTGGTACAAAAGTACAACAAAGTTGGATACTATCCAAATTTTGGAAGATTATTCTTTTAAATGAGTTGGATGATTTGAAGTGCGCGGTAGCAATAGTGGTTTGATTATTAGTTACTTGTAGAGGTTTTGGGCACGTAAGTTTTGTAAGGAATATTTTCTTCGCAGCGCGCTCCTTTAATGATTAATACCTTTTGTCTGGTGTGAAGGGAGAGTAGCAACTGTGTACTATTGCTGCTAGAAGTAGTTTGTACTCTGAAAACGATTGGCAACATCAACTTAAAAATACACAAAGTGCCTTTTACTGCTTGACCACTTGGTAGGAGACCACTTAACAAGGAGACTCATAAAGTAAACACCTATTGGGGCCTTGATGTCCAAGTACTGGTTGTTTTCTAGTGTTTTTTGGTAGATGGGCTGTCCAATCACATCCCTTACCCTTACTTGCACTTCCTCGTATTATTTTTCAAATCAACGAGAGGGTGTTTTGTGTAGGGGTAGGATAAATTAGGAGCGTAAAGCTTTTAATTGTTGGTAGGTTTTTTCGAGGTCAATGCTGTCTACTTCCTCTACCGTAGCACACAAGTCCATCAACAACTGATCTTGACGGTTGCCCAAATCTAGTGCCCTACTATACGGAACCTCTGGCTGAAAGGTAACCAAGGAGTATTTAGAATGATAATCTTCGTACGTATTTTCTAACTGATGTTCGAGTGCTCGCTTCTTGCGGAAGGTAGGATCGGCGACGTGGTCGCGCATTTCGTAATAATTTTCGACTGCCAATTGTCCAATCGCATCGCCATTTTTTTTACGTAAGTCTTGATAATCGGCGTAGGCGGCTGCCCAATTGCCCACACCATGCTTCTCAATGCACGCATTGAGCACCCGACAATCTTCAAAAGAAGCATTCATACCCTGCCCATAAAAGGGGACAATCGCGTGTGCTGCATCGCCCAACAAGGCCGCTTGTCCTCCTTGTACCCAAGGATAACAGCGCAAGGTTCCCAATTTGCCTACAGGATTTTCTTCGTACTCCGTCTGTAAGTTTTTTAAATGGGGTACTGCATCGCCAAATTCTTCCTCAAAAAAGGCTTGCACCTTTTCAGGCGTATCCAAACTAGCAAAGCTGGGGTCGCCCTCATACGGGAAAAATAGCGTACAAGTAAAACTACCATCGGCATTGGGTAGGGCAATCAACATATAATCGCCGCGTGGCCAAATATGCAAAGCATTTTTATCCAAGGCAAACCCTTGTCCGTCAGCCGCAGGAATAGAGAGCTCCTTGTAGCCGTGGGCGAGCCAATCGACGTTGGCTTCATAACCTTCTATTTGCTCCAACATAGCTTGTCGAACAGCCGAGTTGGCACCGTCGCCTCCAATAATGGTGTCGCCTTGTATAGTTTTTAGTTCTTTGGTATCATAATCCTCTACCGTAATGGTAACCGCGTCTAGATCCACTCCCGTACAACGTTGGTTGAAATGAAAATTGACTTCCTCATAAGCCTCGGCGGCAGTCATCAACAACTGGTTGAGTCCCCCTCTAGAAATAGAGCTGATGTATTGTGTCGCATCTTTGCCGTAAGGTGCAAATTGGGTTTGTCCATCTTTGGCGTGTAGCATTCGCCCAGGCATTTTGACACCTTCTTGCATCACTTGTTCTAGAACGCCCACTTCGGAGAGTGCCCAGCTGCCGCGATTGGACAGGGCCAAATTAATAGAGCGCCCAGCCGACATATCGACTTGGCGCATATCGGGACGGCTCTCAAATACTTCTACAGCCAAACCTTTCTTGGCTAAATAAATAGCCATTAGAGAGCCTGCTAAACCAGCTCCAACGATGATAACGGGTGCTTTTTCCATAGTAATGTGGTCAACTTATTTAGTAGTGGTGCAATGTTCTTTTTGGTAGTCCAAAGCAGGAGGTAGGCTAGTTGTACGGCCTTTTCTATAGCGGCACAAGCGGCGGCAGCGTCTCCCAACGAATAATGGGTCAAGCCCAATTGGTAGTGTGCAACGGCCAAATCGGCATCCAGCGCCAAGGCTTTTTTATAATCGGCTAAGGCACTACTAAAGTAGGCCGCCGCCGTTGGGCGTTCGCCATTGAGCGGCAAAAACTGCTTACCACAATCGGCACAAGCGCCTGGCTTACGGATCGTTGCACTCCCTAGCATGCTCTTGAAATCGCCCAAGGCCAACCAATGCGTGGCCACTTCGGGCTGCAATTGACAAGCGGAATAATAGGCTTCGTAGGCTGCGCCATATTCTTGAAATTCTTGCAAGCATTTGCCTTTCCAAACATAAGCGGGGGCATAGCTGCCTTCTGCGGCTATCATTTTATTTAGCAGGCGTTCGGCCTTCGCCGTTTGCCCTTTCTCAAAGGCTACAATACTTTTTTGTAATTGTTTATCCAGCGCGGCTAGATTTTGGGCATGGCTCTGTCGGCCAACTATTATTAATAGTATAAAAATAAGAAAAAGAAGACGCATTGGCGAGATGGGTTTGTACGGAATACGAAGGGCGTTTTCTTATAGAATGAAGAGAATTAAATCATTCTAGTAACAAAAAAAACTTACCCTTGTTCGGATTCCAATAAATCTAAAATTCGGTTTAGATCTTCTGTATTCGCAAAATTGATGACAATTTTTCCTTTTCCCTTCTCATCGGCCTTTAAATCTACTTTGGTGCTGAATAAAGAGGAGAGTTCGGATTGTACTTTTTTGTAGTTGTTGGAGAAAGGCGAAGTGGGTTTGGGCGTGGGCTTGCTCTTGTCGGATTTGTACAATTTAACTAAATCTTCGGCTTGGCGCACCGATAGGTGTTTGTCTACAATAGACTTAAACGCCGCCATTTGAAAGGCATAATTATCGGTTCCCAACAAGGCTTTGGCGTGACCCATCGTAATTTCGCCACGTTCTACACTTTTTTGAATGGCCTCGGGGAGCGAGAGCAGGCGGGTAAAGTTGGTGATGGTGGTGCGGCCTTTGCCCACGCGTTCGGCTAGTTGTTGATGGGTCAAGTTGCATTCTTTCATCAAACGGCCATACGTAATGGCTACCTCAATGGGGTTCAATTGCTGGCGCTGGATGTTCTCAATCAAGGCCATTTCCAGCATCTCTTGATCGTTGGCTAAGCGAATAAAGGCAGGGATCTCGTCCAAGTTGGCCATCTTAGACGCGCGCAAACGCCGCTCTCCTGAGATGAGCTGAAACTTACTGTTGCCCAAGTGGCGCACTGTAATAGGCTGAATGAGGCCGTGAACCAAAATGGAATCAGACAATTCTTTCAGTGCTTCGGGGTCAAAGTCTACACGGGGTTGAAAGGGGTTGACCTCGATGCTCTGTAAGGGGATAAACGCCACGGTATTGGCTAAGTCTTTGACGACTTCTTGTTTGTTTTTTGACGAATCAATATCAGCGTCAATGCTGCCCAAGAGCGCGCCAATGCCCAAGCCTTTATTTTTGCGTTTTGCCATGTTAGTTTGCGTTGATAGAAGAAAAAGTAGACTTGAACTCTCAAAAATAGAGGAGAACAAGCCCACACAAATATACAAATTCTAACGCACAAAAAGGCGCGGCTATCTCTTTTTTGCCACAGCGGCAGGGGGGGGATTCATCTTTAAGGCTTTTGAATTGGTCAAATTGTTGCATAGTATTCTCAATAGCAGTATTTTTTTGTTGTAAAATCCTTATTTTAGGGCTCTTGTTGGCTCTAGAGACGACAACGGGGGAAAAAGAGGCTTTTGAGGAGCTTTTTTCTTCTTCTTCACTAAAATTTAAATCAAGAACAGTAGTAGTATTATGAAAAGAAATTACCTTTTAGTAAGTCTTGTTTGTGCCATGAGTTGTGGCTCTTTGTGGGCACAGAGCTTTAGCGATTATGAATGGAAAGACGACATGAGCGCTGCGGGGGTTATTCCCGCCGAATATGCCGATGCCGAAGCGGTCATTATTAATACCGAAACCTATCGCCGCTCTACTATTTCGGGAACCTTTCCCTACCTGAGCCAGTTGAGCACCTTTCGCCAACAAACCCACATGAAGCTGCAAAGCCAAACCGCAGTAGAGGATAATAATCGGATTATTCTTAACCGATACAAAGGAAGAATTGGCGATTTTGTACAGTACAAACACGTGGATGTCCGTGTACGCAAACCCGATGGAACAGTAACGGATTACAAAGTGCGTGATCTGAACCAGCCTACGTTAGATATTGAGGACGACTTGTACGGAAGCAAAGAAGATTTATTTATTTATGAAATTCCAGATTTGGCCATTGGGGACGAACTAGAAACGGTCACTGTATTAGAAATCAACTTTCCCAGTACAGGCGGCGCTGGCGGAGAAACCGTCAACTTATACAACGCTTATCCCACGCTAAAGTGCTCTTATGTCGTTTCTGTCCCTTTGAAAGTAAAAATTGACGGACAGAGTTATAATAATATGCCCAAACCGAGCGTCCGCAATACGTCTACCAACCGCATTATTAAGTGGGAAATGGAAAACCTACGGGCCGTGCCCGAGGCGAATTCGCCAGGTACGATTTATCAAATGGATTTGGAATACTTCATTTATGAATTGAACTACGATGCTTATCGCGAAAGCCAATTGTCCTTTAAAGTCAATAGCTATGCGGATTATTTGATGCAGTATGCCGAGGATTACATGAAGGTGCGCGTGCGCAAAAAGAAAAAATTAGAAGAGTTTTACGAGCAGTTGTTTGCCGATGGTGCCAAGGTGTTTGGCAAGTCTGCCGATAAACTAGAAGACATCGAAAAAGTATACTTAATCAACCAGTATATTGCCAAAGAAGTACAACCCATCCGCGAGGAATTGGAAGATTTTGAGAAAAGTGAAGGGATTGAGTATTTCTTGCTCAATAAGCGCGTAGACAACCGCAACTTGCGCCGGATTTACCGCGACTTTTTTGAGCGCTTCGAAATTCCTTACTTCTTAGCCGCCGCGCGGAGCCGCTTCAAAGGACCCATTGATTTGGGGTTTATATCCTCTTCGCAAATTGACGAGTATTTCTTTGTTTTCAAATACGGCGAGAATTTCTTCTCCATCAACGGCATGGGTGGACTCAACGAATTGCCTTGGCAATATTATAATACCGATATTTATATGCGGGACATTACCGACCGCGATGCTGAATTGCAGAAAATTAATTTTGGAGAGGTGCCATTATTGGATAAAGAACACAACAAGCGTTTCAGCCGCAGCCAAGTGCAGGTAGATTTGAAAAACAATAAAATCACCCAAAAAACCAGTACTTCCGCCAGTGGCTTATATGCCAACAGTGAGCGGGCGGGCATTATCATTGGCTCGAAAGCCGACACCTTATCTAAAACTATTCAAGAATCCATTGATTATACTTACCGTGCGTATGACGATATTAAAGCCACGGTTAAAAGTGCTAACGTAGAGAAATTTGAAATTTCTCCAACCGTCCACTACGATTTCAAGTACAGTATAGAGGTCGATGTAGAAGGCTTGATGAAGAGCAAAGAAGGGAAGTTTATGGTCGATGTCGATGAGTTTTTAAGCCATCGCATTCGTCGGGTCGTTAATCCTGAAAACCGCGCGTTGGATTATCATGTGGCGTATTTGGGCGAAGATACCGAAGAATATTATTTGGTTTTTGATCAGAACGTGAGCTTGGAAAATATGTCCGAACTCAACCAACAAATTGACAACGAGTTTGCGAGTTACCAATGTGTAACCACGCAGTTGAAACCCAACATGATTCGTGTCAAATCTACTTACACCACCAAAAAACTCTTCCTCAAAAAAGAAGAAGCTGCCAAATTGGATGCGGTTAATGAAGTGTACAAAAAAATCCGTGACAGTAAGTTAATTATTGTGCCTTCGGCCTAACGTCTTGCGCTCAATAGAATAATCGTTCTCCGTGCCCTTTCTCGCTTTTGGTGAGAAAGGGCATTTTTGTAGCCTAGGCTCCCACCGCCATTTTTCAAAAAAAAAGTGTTATCTATTTCTAAAAGGACTATTACTGGCTTAATAGTTGGTTTTTAGGAAAATATCCTTATTTTATTCTTTCCCAAAGCCCCACCCAGCTAGCAACTGATTATCTAACGTACCTTGCGCTTGTCCTTTTAGATGCCCCCTTTTAGTCGTACAAGTTGCAATCAAAGATTGTATTGATAATAATGGATCGAAGAAAATTTCTCCAATGGTCAGCAGCGGCGATGGCTTCTGCCTGCTTGCCTTCCTCAAAATTATTAAGTATGCCCGCCAACGAAGGATTGACTAAAGCTGCTTTTGGCGGCGATTTTAAATGGGGTATTGCGGCCTCGGCTTACCAAACCGAAGGTGCTTGGAACGAAGACGGCAAAGGGCTCTCCATTTGGGATACCTTTACTCAGAACAAGCCCCACAAGATTAAGAATCGGCACAATTCCAATACCTCCTATAATTTTTACCACAATTATCACCAAGATATTGCGCTCATCAAGGAATTGAACTTTGATACCTTTCGCTTTTCGTTTTCTTGGTCGCGAATTTTGCCCGAGGGCACAGGGCGCGTAAACCAGCAGGGCTTGGATTTTTATCACCGTGTGATTGATCGTTGTTTGGAATTGGAGATTGAGCCGTGGGCATTGCTTTACCACTTTGATTTGCCACAAGCCTTGGAAGACAAAGGCGGCTGGGCCAACCGTGATATGGTCAATTGGTTTGATGAATATACCGACTTGGTGACGCGGGAGTATGGCGATAAAGTCAAGACTTGGTTTGCGCAGAACGAGCCGATTGGCTTTACCTTGGGCGGCTATTTAGCGATGTACCATGCGCCAGGTTATTATGCCCCACAGAAGTTTTTGCGGGCGATTCACCACGCGCTGCTTTGTCAGGCTTCGTCGGGGCGTATCATGCGCGCCAATGTCCCCGATGCGCAGATAGGGGCGGCCTTGTCTTGCGCCCACGTTTCGCCCAAAAATCAGAAAAAACGCCACTTGGAGGCGGCGCACCGTATGGACATCTTGCTCAATCGCTTGTGTTTAGAGCCCCATTTGGGGATGGGGTACCCGACCAAACGGTTCCCTTTCTTAGACAAAATCCACCGCTACGTCAAAGAGGGCGATTTAGAAAAACTAACCTTTGACTTTGATTTTATCGGCTTGCAAAACTATACCCAGTTTGTCGCCAAGCACGCTTTGTTGCCCTGTGTTTGGGCGTACGAGCAAAAGCCCCAGCACCGAGGCGTGCCGCCCGAAATGATTACCGAAATGGGGTGGGAGATTTGCCCCGAAGGCTTGTATAAAATCATCAAACAATACGCGGCGTACGAGAAGTTGCCGCCCATTATGATTACAGAAAATGGCTGTGCGATGTCTTACGAAGTCAATGCCAGAGGAGAAATTAACGACCAGCGTCGTATTGATTTTTATCAAAGCTACTTGGCGCAAGTGCTGCGCGCGAAGCAAGAGGGCATCGACATTCGGGGGTATTTTGCTTGGACGATTATGGACAACTTTGAATGGGCAGAGGGCTTTGATCCGCGTTTTGGCTTGGTACATGTTGATTGGGAAACTCAGGAGCGTACGATTAAGGATTCGGGGTTGTGGTTTCAGGAGTTTTTGGCAAAATAGCTTGGTTCTAGTAAAATAATAGAAAAAGGAATAGGCAACTGCTTTGATTTTTATCGTTCTATGCAATTAATTTAGAAGATATAACTCTGCAAAGTGCTGGATATAGGATAATTGTTGTATCTTATAGTATCACTCAACAATTATCCCACCTTTAAATATATTGAATTATGAGAACGTTAATTTTTGTTTGCTCTTTTTTGTTAATGGCGACGCTGGCAATGGCGCAAGACTGTTTTTTGAAAGTTATCAACAATACTACTCATTACATTAATGCAGGGGCAGAAACTACTACTGCTGGATATGGTTCTTGTGCGACTGTTACAGGTAGTGCTACTCATGGTGCTCCTATTGCGCCAGGAGAATCCGTCCTGATTTATTTAGGAACAGCGGTGTTTCCTGCTCCTCCTATTCGGCCTTATAGAATTGGGGCAGATGACTGGGCAGGAGGTATGGCTAGCTGGCAAATAAATACCTGCTGGAATCCTACATGTATTAATAGTTTTGGCCCGTTCACTATCATGCTAATCGCGCCGTGTAATGATTATGTAACCGAAGTATCAATCAATTAAAGTGTGATAAGAAAGTTATTGATTATCAAAGTAATTTTTCATCCCACCTTTAAATATATTGAATCATGAGAACGTTAATTTTTGTTTGCTCTTTTTTATTGATGACGACGCTAGCAATGGCGCAAAGCAGTAGTATTCTGAGAGTAACGAACTATGCTAATAACGAAATTAGAGTAGGCGCACAGACGACGACTAGTGCTCCCCCTTCTTGTTCAGTCACCATTACAGGCAGTGTAGACTATGCCGTTCCTATCTACCCTTCCACTACCGTAGACATACCTTTAGGGGCGGGCTATCCTGATCCTCCTACACGTCCTTATGTGGTTGGTGCTGATTTTTGGACACTGGGGGCTAGTAGCTGGCAAATCAATGATTGTGCTTATCCCTCTTGTGGAGGTGGTACCGGCTATTTTACCATTGTGGTGACCTCTTGTACTCCTTACTTGACGGAAGTAGAGGTGTATGAGTAGATTTGTATAACTTCTAACCCATAGCACATAACAGAAGACAGCACCAAAGCCCTCAAAGGCTTTGGTGCTTTTTTTTGTTTATTTTTTGGCGAATGGCGAACCTTTGAATTTGGCGCGGGTATAACGGACAATACAAACAACGAAGATCTTCTGTATTTTACTTATTATTTAAACAGAAAAAACGCCATTATGCAAGTAGTAATCGCCCTGTTTTTGGGCCTCTTTATAATGAGCTGTAGCCCACTTACGGCACAGCCTGAAAACAACCGTCCTCAAACCGTCCATTCGATTGTCAAAGTTCAATACGAATACGATTGGTACAAAACACAATACCAACTTTGGAAAACTGCCTTGGAGCAGGAGCCGAATAATCCTGCTGGCTGGCTCAACTATTACACGGCTGCTCGTATGGCCAAAATTCTGTCGCCCGACCAAACGACCCGCGAAGATTGGCTAAAAAAGATGGACGCGGTAGTTGAGGCTATGAAAACACCCATCAAAGACAGTTATGAATACCATTTTATACAAGGTTACCACGAGCTGGATCACCTTAAGCAGATGCCGCATATCTTTAAGGCGTATGAACTAGACCCTGAACGAGTAGACGTATACGACGACTTGGTTGCTTATTACGAATTGACTCGCGACAAAGAAAATATGCAGAAATTTGCTAAAAAATGGAAAGCGAGTGGCGACCATTCCCCCAATTTACTGCTGTGGAATTACAACATGTTAGTAAGTACAGCACCCAATTCTATACTATTAACCCACGGCGACAACGACACGTACCCTGCTTGGATATTGCAACAGGCCGAAGACGTGCGTACGGATGTAACCGTAATCAATGTCCACTTGCTACAGCGCCCAGAATATCGCAAATTGTTGTTCCAAGAATTGGGCATCCCTTTGTTAGCCAGTGCCCCAGAAACCTCTAAAGAGGTCGTTGCACACATTATAAAGCATCGAGGTGATCACCCCCTCTACACCAGTTTGACAATTGACCCCGACAAATGGGGCATCGCGGACAAGCTCTTTAATGTGGGAATGGCGTTGCACTACTGTGAATCAAACGAACAAACCCTATCGTACCTCGTGTCTAATTATGAGAATAACCTGTTGTTGGATCACCTCAAATGTTCGGTTTATACCGAGGAATACCCCCACGCCTTTGATTGGTGTGCCAAATTGTATGTCCCTAGTTTGATGATGCTACACCAACATTATGCCTTGACGAATAACCAGCGCGAGCAGCAACAGCTAAAAATGCTTATTTTGAGAATAAGTAGAGATTGGTCGGAGCATCAAGACATCGCCAAAAAACTAACTGAGCAAGAACAATCCCTCCAACACTAACCACTAAGCCATCAGCCAGACTAGGGGCCGTACGCCCCTAGCTGGTTCTTGTTATGAAAAATTTTAAAACTTCCTCCGACGAACAGTTAATGCAGCAGGTGCAGCGCGGCTCTGAACCTGCTTTCAACGAGTTGTACCAACGGTACAGCCAACGCCTGCTGTTTTTTATGTACAAAATGCTGCAACAGGACGAAGCCAAAGCCCAAGACTTGTTACAAGATGTCTTTTTGAAAGTGGTCGAAGCGCCTGAAAAGTTCGATCCACAGCGCCCCTTCAAAACGTGGGTCTTTACCGTAGCGGCCAACTGCTGCAAAAACTATTTCCGCGCTCAAAAAACGGCTCGCCTAGCCAGCGCGCAATGGCCGCTCCCCGAATCAACAGAAGCCCCCGCCGCACCCTCCGCCGAGGCCAACAAACAGTTGCAATGGGCCTTGCAGCAATTGGCTCCCGTCTATCGGGAGGCTTTTATATTAAAATACAAAGAAGGCTTGCGCCTAACAGAAATAGCCGCCGTCTTGGATTGCCCCTTGGGCACGGTAAAGTCTAGGCTGCACAGCGCCACCAAGCAATTGGCGCAGCATTTAGCCCCTTACAAAACCTATTTTTTGCACCAATAACGGGTCTACCGTTAATAATAAGAACCGCATGGAATTGCACGATTTATTAGCCGAGAAGGATTTTAACGACCTGACTGCTGCAGAAAAAAAAGTGGTAGTAGCACAGTGTTCGCAGGAGGAATACCAAGCCCAGCGCCAACTCATTCTAGCTAGTCAAGCCTTGTGGGCTAGTGAACTGGCGACCTTTGCCGTGCCTGCCCCACCGCCCCAAGCAGCCTTGGCCGTTTTGGAGCAGAAGCGCGCCCAAGCAACGAAGGTGTTGCCGCTCTGGCAACGCGCCGCGACCTACGCGCTTCCTATTTGGCAGGTGGCGGTAGCGGCATTGCTGTTGTTTTGCTTGTGGCAAGCTTGGCCTTCGAGAATGGCCTTGCCCAACAACACCGACCGTTTAGCAGTAATAGATACGGTTTATTTGGAGCGTTATCAAACACAGATCGATACCTTTTTTCAAGCGGCGGATACGGTTATAAAGATCGTCTATTTGACCGTAGATACAGTGGCTACCGTGGTGGAGCCGCTATTTGCCAAGAGCGCTGCCATAGGAGAGGAGGCGTATCAAATCGACAACTTGGACGCTTATGTCCAAGAAGATGCGGTCAATATTTGGGATCATTACCAATCCCATTCGGGGCGCTCTTTGAATCAAGATACTTTTTTGCAAAACTTAACTCGACAAGTAGTCGCCCACACGGCTTTTGGACACCACACTTGGTAAAAACAGAGGATTAGAGCCGAAGAAGGCCGTTTTTTATCAGTGTTTGCACGTTTTTGTTTTGAACTACTCCTAAAAAGTACTAGTTTTGGGGCTGCCTCCAATTGAAAGAGGGAACCAGTTGTTCTAATAAAAATATCCAATAATATGATCCAACGCATTGCCGAGCAATTACAATTGCCGCTTAAAAGCGTCGAAAGTGTCCTAGAACTTTTTGAAGAAGGGGCCACTATCCCATTTATTGCGCGTTACCGCAAAGAAGCCACAGGGAGTTTAGACGAAGTGCAGATTATGAACATTTTTGAAGCGTGGGAGCAACAAAAAGAAATTGTCAAACGCCAAGCGAGTATCCTAAAAGCCATTGAAGCACAGGACAAACTCACGCCCGCCCTCCAACAACGTATCGAGACGACCTTCGACCTGACCCAGCTCGAAGATTTGTACTTGCCGTACAAAAAGAAACGCCTCACTCGCGCCGCCAAAGCCCGTGCAAAAGGCTTAGAGCCCTTGGCTAAATTGTTGTTTGACCAGCGTACCCGCAACCTCGACCAAGAGCTAAAACGCTTTCTCAATGCAGAAGTAGCCGACGAAGCCGAGGCCATTCA
Organism: uncultured Saprospiraceae bacterium; assembly: GCA_963837355.1. Taxonomy (GTDB): domain Bacteria; phylum Bacteroidota; class Bacteroidia; order Chitinophagales; family Saprospiraceae; genus Aureispira. Next base: position 100,118 of record CAWIMY010000008.1, read on the forward strand.
GGGGGCTCAAGACATCATTGCCGAGTGGATCAACGAAGACGAACGCGCGCGCCAAGCAGTGCGCCAACAGTTTGAGCGCCACGCTAGCGGCAGTGCCAAAGTCGTGGCTTCCAAAAAAGAGGAAGCCGTGAAGTACAAAGATTATTTTGAATTTGAAAAGCCGTTGAGTAAAATTCAGCCGCACCAATTGTTGGCGATTTTGCGGGCAGAAAAAGAAGGCTTCTTGCGGGTGAATATTGCCCCCGAAGAGAGCTACACCTTAGAGCGCCTAGACAAAATTTACCTGAAAGGGGGAGACCCCAAAGTAGAAGATTTGGTAGCGGATGCGATCACGGATTCTTATAAGCGCCTGCTCAAACCATCCATTAGCACCGAGTTTAGAAACAAATCGAAAGAGGTGGCGGATGACTATTCCATTCAGATTTTTGCCACTAACTTACGTCAATTGTTATTGGCCTCTCCCTTGGGACAAAAACGCATTTTGGCAATTGATCCAGGTTTTGCAACGGGGTGTAAAGTGGTGTGCTTATCGGACACTGGCGATTTGTTGGAACATACGGTGATTTATCCCACGCCGCCCCGCAACCGTACCGAAGAGTCGGAGCGGATTTTACAGCGCCTCGTCAAGCGCCACGACATCCAAGCCATTGCTATTGGCAACGGCACCGCAGGCCGCGAAACCGAAGCCTTTGTTCGCGGCTTAAACTTTGGTCGTGCCATTGATACTTTTTTAGTTAACGAGAGCGGTGCCTCTATTTATTCCGCGTCGGACATTGCCCGTAAGGAATTCCCGAACGAAGACATTACCGTGCGTGGTTCGGTGTCGATTGGTCGCCGCTTGGCGGACCCCTTGGCCGAATTGGTGAAAATAGATCCCAAATCTATCGGAGTAGGACAGTACCAGCACGATGTCGATCAAAAGAAATTGCAACTCAAACTAGACGCGGTTATTGAAAGCTGTGTGAATGCCGTGGGCGTGGATTTGAATACGGCAAGCGAACATTTGTTGACCTATGTTTCGGGCTTGGGCTACAGCTTGGCGCGCAATATTGTCGCTTATCGCAAAGCCAACGGGTCTTTTGACAGCCGTAAGGCTTTGTTGGACGTGCCGCGCTTGGGGGGCAAAGCCTATGAGCAAGCCGCTGGTTTCTTGCGCGTCAAGAACGGTAAAAATCCCTTGGACAACACGGCTGTACACCCAGAAGCGTATCCCTTGGTTCGCCAAATGGCCAAGGACTTAAATTGTAAGGTCACCGATTTGATCAACGATGATACCTTGCGCAAGCAGATTGAGTTGAAGAAGTATACCTCTGAAAAAGTGGGTTTGCCTACTTTACAAGACATCTTGGGAGAGCTAGAAAAGCCAGGGCGCGACCCCCGCAGCCAGCGCGAAGTCTTCACCTTTGCCAATATCCACAGCATCGAGCAACTGAGTACGGGCATGACCGTGCCGGGGGTGGTGACCAACATTACGGCTTTTGGTGCTTTTGTAGATATTGGCATCAAAGAAAATGGCTTGATTCACAAATCAAAAATGAGCCCTACTTTTATTCAAGATCCCGCTACAGTGTTGAAGTTGGGACAGGAATTGGAGGTGACGATTTTGGAGGTTGATTTGGCGCGCAAGCGCATTCAGTTGTCGTTGATAGATTAACGGAGGTGGGATAACGAAACACTTAGGTAGTACTATAAAAAAAGCCGATACGTCCCTATTAAGTGGTGTATCGGCTCTAAAAAACGTTATGGTCGAGCGATGATTATTTTCCGTTGTACAAAAACCTGCTTGTTGTAAAGTAGTAAAATGTAGGAGCCAGAAGGATAATCTAAGTTTTCTATAGTCACTTGTTGATTACCTGCCGCTATTGTCCCCTGCGCTACTTCTATTCCCTGAATACTAACTAATTTCCATTGATAAGCTTGTTTCAAACTATTTTCAAAGGACAAATTAACATAGTCATTAGCAGGGTTGGGGAATACCTTTAAGTATTGAATTTCGTTCAGCTCGGTGGCCGCCTGTATAGGCGCACTGCCTAACCAATAACCGCTTACATCTCTAGTACTAGCGACTTGAAATACTTCTTTGGTGTCAATTTCCTGAATGAAAACAACCGCCTGAAAATCCCCTGGTTCATAATTGATAAACCCACTATTGGCGTGATTCCATGAAAATTCTGTGGATGTTGTCTGTCCGCTAACCTAGGGAAGAATTGTTCAAAGTAAAAACACAGTTAAACGCTGCCCATTGCTGTGTAAAGGCTACTAAGATCTAGCTTATTCATTATTAGTTGGATAAGTGCTTTTTTTAGTCTTGGCTACTGCTTTTCGATTTTTGTAAAATACCTACTTGGGTATATTTCTTATCTGGTGGACTCTACTAATTTGATAGATACTTTGGGAAAAGATGAGCCCCACTACCTTATTAGGGGCTGTTAGATTGTTGGAATAGAGAAACCGCCTATCTTGCCGCCCTTTAAGGTACCAATTTTCCAAAAAATAAACACTTCTATCGTCAAGTAGTTATAAAGAGTAGTATTATCAGCAATAACCCGCCCTATAAGTCCGAAAGAATCTTTAATAAGAACAATTAGAACCGATAAGCAATGAGTGAATTTAAAAACAAGACCGTATTTATTACAGGGGCCAGCCGTGGTATTGGCAAGGCCATTGGGGAGCGCTTGGCGCAAGAAGGAGCAAATATTGTGATCGCGGCCAAGACTGCGCAACCCCATCCCAAACTGGAAGGAACGATTTATACGGCTGCGGAGGATATGGAAAGAGCAGGGGGACAAGCTTTGCCTGTAGTAGTAGACATTCGGGAGGAAGCCTTGGTGCAGGCCGCCATTGATAAAGCCGTAGAACGGTTTGGGGGAATTGATATAGTTATTAATAATGCCAGCGCCATTAATTTATCGAATACCGAAGAGTTGAGCATGAAGCGCTACGATTTGATGCACAGTGTCAATGCCCGTGGTACTTTCTTAACCACCAAGTTGTGTTTGCCCTATCTCAAGAAGAGCAGTAATCCCCACGTGCTGAATCTATCGCCCCCATTGAACATGGATCCAAAGTGGTTTGGTGGACACGTCGCTTACACGATGGCTAAGTATGGTATGAGCATGTGTGTATTGGGACAAGCTGAAGAATTTAAGCCCTACGGGATAGGGGTTAATGCCTTGTGGCCTAGAACTACGATTGATACTGCGGCGGTGCGTAATTTGTTGGGTGGGGCAGAAATGGCCGAGAAGTCTAGAACGCCTCAAATTATCGCTGATGCCGCTTATTATATCTTGCGCCGCTCAGGTAAAGAATGCACGGGCAATTTCTTTATTGACGATGAGTTGATGGCTGAAGAGGGGATCACCGATTTAAAAAAGTATGCGGTAAATCCCAATAAAGAGTTGATGCCTGACTTTTTTGTCTAATTTTTTATTAAAAAAGATTAGCCTTTAATGAACTGATAGTCAATTGCTTAGTTTTGATGCCATAAAAACTAAGCAATTTTTTTTTGGAGGGGAAACACCAAAAGCAACTTCGACCGCATCTATACTACTGACCAACGCGGTGCTTGCTCCCAACAACAAGTAGCTGTTTGGTCGCCTTCATTTTCTGACGTAATGCGTTGGTTGTGCGGGTGGAAGGAGCGTCGAGGCTAACCACTTCAACGTTTCTATTTATTTTTCTCTGCCAAACTTAAAGGAGACCTTATCTTTAAATAGGCTTTAAAAAATGCCTTTGAGGAGTGTAGAGAGAGAATTTGTAATAGGCTCAAAAATAATAGGACATTAGCCGATGAAAATTTTGTATTGTCCTATTTATTTACAATTTTTGTGCATCCTGTTAATAGCAAACCAAGCTTTTGACGGGGTCAGAATTCAGGGAGAGGTGCCAGAGTGGTTGATCGGGCACGCCTGGAAAGCGTGTGTGCCTTTGCGGGTACCGCGGGTTCGAATCCCGCTCTCTCCGCCATTTTTTTGACTACTGCAAAGAAATTGTTGTCCTAGAACTTAACCACTTTAGTACACCCAACGTTCCTTGTTGCCGTAGTTTTTTCCAGTGCAGTTACTTGCCCCTCACCAAGGCGGATGTTTGCGCTTCTATGCTACTAACTAATCTAATTTTTGTTTAAAACTTTCGCAAACCATCTTTACGTTATGAAAAAGGTTTTCGTTTTATTTCTTGCACTCTTTATGAGTGTTTGCACGTACAATACGCTTATCGCGCAGGATGATACTATTATTAATACAGACAGTATTGAAGCTGCCGAGCAGGCTGCTGCTGCACAAGCTGAGGCGGATCGAATCGCAGAAGAAGCTATGAATGTTCCCGCTGAGCCTATCGTGGAGCAATCTTTCCATCAAATCGTTAAGCAAAACTTCATCGATGGTGGTTGGTTATTCATGTCTATCGTATTAGTTTGTTTGATTTTGGGTTTAGCTATTGCTATCGAGCGTATTATTACCTTGAGTTTAGCGACGGTTAATACCAACAAATTGGTCGCTGATTTAGAAGGCGCTATCGCAAGAGGCGACTACGCTGCTGCTCAAAACATCTGTAAAGCTACTCCTGGCCCTACTGCGGAAGTATTAGGAGAAGGTCTAAAACGTGCCAATGGTTCTTTGGCAGAAGTAGAAAAAGCCATTGTCTCTAACGGAAGTATCCAAGCGGGTATGTTAGAGAAAGGATTGGTTTGGTTGGCTTTGTTCATTGCCTTGGCACCGATGTTAGGGTTTATGGGTACGGTATTAGGTATGATTGATGCCTTCTCTTCTATTGAGAAAGCAGGAGATATTCAGCCATCAATGGTTGCTGGGGGTATTAAAGTAGCCCTTTTGACAACAGTATTTGGTTTGATTACGGCGATTATACTACAAATTTTCTACAACTACATTACTGCAAAAGTAGATAGCTTGATAATTTCTATGGAAGCTGCTTCTTTGGATTTGATGGATATTCTTATCGATACAAGAGCTGGTCATACGACTACGATCGAAGGATAATTTTTTGATTAACTTATAAAATCTAGATTTGTTATGACTGGAGCCTATCAGTTTCTCAAGAAATATGGCGTGGCAATCGGTTTTGGAATTGGAGCTGTTTTAGCCGTTCTAACCTTTGTCATCATCGCAGTAAGTTACCCCGAGATCAATCCAAGTAAGGAAGAGCTCTATAAAATGCAAAGCTTCAATTTTGGAATCTTCGCTACCTATGCACTCATCCTTGTAGCTTGCGCTTTAGTGTTGATCTTTACGATTGCTTATGTTATCCGCAATCCTAAGGAATCTGTCAAAGGACTAATTGCTTTTGGTATACTACTAGCACTGTTTGGTGTTACTTACGCCATGGGCGATGCTTATTTGACAGAAGAACTCATCAACAGTGACGCTACTTTGTTGCCTACCACCGAAAAGGTTATCAATGGCACTTCCGTTACGACACCTGTTGTTTTTGAAGAAGGAGTCACTAAATCAAGCAGTCTTCAATTGGCTGATGGTTTGATTAAGTACGGGTATGTCATGTTGATTCTAGCATGGGTGGCTATGTTGATCGCTATGATTCGCGATATCATTAAACAATAAGCACTTAAATATTATGGCTAAAAGAGATATTCCAGAAATCAATGCGGGCTCGATGGCAGATATTGCTTTCTTGTTGTTGATTTTCTTCTTGGTAACCACTACGATTCAGACGGATTCAGGACTTAATGTTTTGTTGCCGCCTTATGTAGAGGTGCCTCCACCACCAGAAAAAAAGAACAAAAGAAACGTTTTTTCGGTACAAATCAACGCCAACAATCAATTGTTGGTTAGAGGCTACCCCTTGCCGTTGTCAGAAGTAGGACAGATCAAAGAACGCCTCAAAACGTTCATCATGAACTATGGAAAAGATCCCAATTCTTCTGATTCACCTAAGTTGTCTGTTGTGAGTTTGCTCAACGATAATGGTACTTCTTACGAAGCCTATATCGGCGTATACAACCAACTAAAAGCAGCTTATTATGAGCTGTGGCAAGAAGCGGCGCAAAGCCGTTATGGACGTGATTTTGACGATTTGGGACGCGAGGAACAAAAAGCCATTAAAAACGATATACCATTGGTTATTTCAGAGGCCGAGCCAACGAGTTTGGATGCCTAATTAATAACTAACGACTACCACGTTACAGAACTTCTATCTAGCAATGTGTGGGGGATTTAGCTTTCACCACCTTTAAAAGAAGTTCTTATGAAACGAGAAAAAGTACCGCCAATTAATGCGGGTTCTATGGCCGATGTGGCCTTTTTGTTACTGATTTTTTTCTTAGTCACCACTACCATTCAGACAGAAGCGGGATTGCCAACCACTTTGCCGCCTTGGTCTGAGGATAGTATACTAAAGCCCGATCAACAAGTGTTGAGCATAGTGCTCAATGCACAAGGAGCCTTACTACTAGAAGGAAATCCCGCTACCTTGAAAGAGGTGCCGTTTTACATTGACCAATTGTTGGCACAAGTAGGCGGTAAAAAAGCCATTATGCATTTAAAACACGATCCAGAAGTGGATTACGCTAATTATTTGGCCGTTTACAATGCTGTTAAAGCCGTGTACAACGCGCGCTGGGAGGAAAAAGCAATTGCCCAATATGGCCGTTCTTACGACGACTTAGCCCCGCGCTTACAGCAAGACATTCGCCAAGCATTGCCGTTAGTTTTTGCCGAAACGCCCTGGGTCACCGCCCAATAGACAAGGAATAAGATTAAAGATCCTTTTGAAGTGCGCGCTCTAGTAGTGGCTGTTACAAAAGGGTTACATTGAAAAACCTTATGGATTAGAAATTATGTCTAAGTTTAAAAAGAAAGGTAAAAAAGGAGCACCAGGTATCACTACCGCTTCTTTGCCAGATATTGTTTTTATGTTGTTGTTCTTCTTTATGGTTGTTACCAAAATGAGAGATAGCGAAATAAAGGTGAAAATTAGTGTACCCAATGCAAGCGAATTGCAGAAACTAGAGAAAAAGTCTCTAGTGACCCATATTTATATCGGAAGCCCGATGCCTAAGTATGCTGCGATTATGGGAGATGCACCCCGTATCCAGTTGAACGATCAATTTGCCGAGCCGTCTGCTATTCCTGTCTTTATTGCCAATGAAAAGGAAAAAGTAGTTCCCGCCAAATTACGGGATAAAATGACCGCTGCTTTGCGTATTGATAAAGACGTAAAAATGGGTATTGTAACCGACGTAAAAACAGAATTACGCAAAATAGATTTTAGAAAAGTAAGTTATTTAGCCACCGATTTGGGGGACACCTAACAAACGCTTTACGATACCGTACGAGAGTACTAAGGAACGCCTTCTTGATAATCATCGAGAAAGCGTTTTTTTATGCTTGCCCGCTACCTTTATTGTTATTATAAAAAAGTTCTAACAGGAAGGGACATAAAATCTTGGAATTTGGTATCTTTAAGCAACAACCCTACAAGGTGCCCATGTATATGGCAGTACTCCTGTACATGCCGATTGACCATTGCCATTACAAATAGAAAAATTCATGAGATATTTGCTGCTCTTAGCTGTGTTGATTTGGCTGATACCCTCTTGCTCCATCCCCAATCCCTTCGACGACCACGAAGCGGTCGCTTTTCCCGATACAACGGTACATATTAATTCCTTGACACCGCAAATTTGTGAGGTCAGTATCCGCGATAGCGACAGCACACAGCACACCAGCGATTACTGGACCGACAAACAGACAGGGCGTATCATTTATAAAATGAAAGATACGCCTTATAAGAACAGCCGTATCCATGGCACCCAATACCAGTATGATGAAGATGGGGATACTTTGTTGATCGCTCATTTTGACAACGGGATTCGCATCGACTCCACTGTTTATTATTGGCCTAATGGCAACCCTAGACACAAATACTTCTACTCAGCGCTTAAGAACGGTACCATCTTATTTGAAGTACAATACCACGAAAATGGCAGCAAAAAAACGGATGTCGTTATGTACGAAGAGGGGCGTATTGCAGGAGCTGTGGACTATTATTCTGACGAGCCTCCTTATAAGGTCACAGAAACGTATTATTACCGAGAAGGAGAGTTGATAGGCATCAAAATTTACAACGATTTGTACGATGAACTAGATCGCCGCCGTGATTATTTGCTAGTAGAATACCGCAAGGATTCGGCGCGTATTGCAGATGCCTTATTTGCCCAAGCGGGAACAGGGGATGCTGTAGACGTGCCCGTTTACTACATTGGTACAGAGCGAGATGCGCTGCACGATGTAGGCAAGCCCGACAAATGGGATATTATGAAAATAGATCCTGCTTTCATGCTCAAATACTACAAACGCTAGGGATCTACAAAATTCCAAACAGCTGCCGTCCATTCCTTTTTGACATCGTCTACGATATGATCGTGGCCTGCCTCTTCAAAAACAATCAATTGGCGTGGCCCTGCCAGCGCCTCTAAGACCGCATCTACCTCTGTACGGTCTACGCGTTTGTCTTGGGCACCGTAGAGGAGCAGGGTAGGCATCGTTACACTAGCGGCATAATCGACGCTGCTGTGTGCTCTACTTTTGATACCCGTTTGCCAATCGCCCCAAAAGAGTAGCACATCAGGCAGCACAGCAGTTGGTAACTTAAACCGTTTGAATCGCTGCACAATAGCCGTTCTCATATCCTTGAAAGGACATTCTATAATCAGTTTGTCAGGCTGGAGGTTATAATCATGAATGGCTTTGAGGATACTTACTGAGCCCATAGAAGTGCCCATTAGTAGTAAAGGTAGTCTGGGGTAACGGCGTTTCATCGACTCATAACAGCGCTTCACATCTTCCGCTTCTTTGTAGCCAATGGTGCTTTCTAAGCCTTCCGAATCACCATGTGCTCTGAAATCTACGAGTAGGCAATGAAAGCCCAAGCGCCTAAAAACATAAGAGGCATTGAGCATATTAGATTTTTTAGAGGTATAGCCGTGAAAAAGTAAGACGACACCCTTTGCCCGTTGATCCGTAGGAATAAACCAGCAATTGAGTTGCGGTTCTTGACCAATAGTGAGGGTTTGGAAATCATATTGCGGCTGGATTTTATTCCTAGATTTTGGAATTTCAACCCCAAAAAAAGCTAACGTCAAGCGTTCTTCTAGTGGTTTGCTTTTGACACTTTGCGTGGTGATTTTAGGAAGATCTTTACTGGAGAAATGGGTGAAATTGTAAGCGTGGTTATACAAAACAACATTACCCACTAAGATAAAAATCAAGCTGAGGAATAAGAGGAGTTTTAGAAGCTTCTTCATAATAAACGATAAGAAATAGTGTTGGTCAGTCAAAAACGGCGCGAATACTCAACGAACGAAGCCCTAGACTAATTAATACTGAAAAATACATAAAAAAACGGCCTTAAAGCATTAAAAAGACTGTATTTTAGGGCCACAGACCTGTCCCAAAAGGGCAAGTAATTTACAACAACCGACTGAAAGCACCTGTCATTATGTCCAAAAAAAACCAAGCCTTTATTGTAGAAGGCGGTCACCGTCTTCAAGGAGAAATTACCCCACAAGGCGCTAAAAACGAAGCCCTTCAAGTTATTTGTGCGACGCTCTTAACCGCTGAACGCGTGACAATCACCAACTTACCCAACATTAAAGATGTTATTTTACTCATTGACTTGCTCAAAGGTTTGGGGGTAGTAGTCACCGAGTTGGACGAACACAGCTATACTTTTGAAGCCAAAGATATTGATTTGGACTACTTGCAAAGTGCCGCTTTTACTGCTAAAGCCAGCCGTATTCGCGGTTCAGTTATGTTGTTGGGTCCCTTGTTAGCACGGTATGGACGGGCGGTGTTGCCACAGCCAGGTGGAGACAAAATTGGCCGTCGCCGATTGGACACCCATTTATTGGGACTGCAAAAACTAGGCGCAGAATTTAACTACGATGCGGAGAACAACCGTTACAGCATTAAAACGCCCGCTTTGGTTGGGGCTTATATTCTGATGGATGAAATTTCGGTTACTGGCACTGCCAATACATTGATGGCGGCCAGCTTAGCGCAGGGCATCACAACAATCTACAACGCGGCTTGCGAACCGTACCTACAACAATTATGCAAAATGCTCAATGGGATGGGCGCTCGCATCACGGGCGTTGGTTCTAACAAGCTTGTCATAGAAGGGGTGGGCGAACTATTTGGAACCGCTCACCGCTTATTACCCGACATGATCGAAATCGGCAGCTTTATGGGCCTCGCTGCTATGACTCAATCCGAGTTGACCATCAAAAATGTGCGGGTAGATGCGTTGGGTAATATTTTGCCCATGTATCGCCGTATGGGAATTGATTTTGAGGTAATTGGAGACGATATTCATATTCCTGCACAGGATTTGTATGAGATTCAAACCTTTATAGATGGTTCTATTATGACCATTTACGATGCTCCTTGGCCAGGTTTTCCACCCGATTTGATGAGTATTTTGCTGGTTATTGCAACGCAGGCGCGTGGCAGCGTGCTGATTCATCAGAAAATGTTTGAGAGCCGTTTATTTTTTGTGGATAAATTGATCGACATGGGCGCACAGGTTATCTTATGTGATCCGCACCGTGCCAATATTATCGGCTTGGGACGACAATATCCCCTACGAGGCATTACCATGACCTCTCCCGATATTCGCGCAGGCGTTTCTCTATTAATTGCCGCTTTGTCGGCCAAAGGCACCAGCAAGATTTTGCAAATCAATCAAATTGATCGTGGCTATGAGCGCATTGATGAGCGCTTGAATGCTTTGGGAGCGAAGATACAACGGGTAGATGTTTAATCCTTTGTTAATAGAAAGGATAAATAGAGGCAACGCGATCGCCGTATCTTTGAAGAGGCAAGAGCGTGCGCAAGTAGTTATAACAATTCCAAGCCAGTAATTGTTTGGGGTTATTCTCTATCTACGATAGATTATACGCATCATAGGAACGTCATTTTTGTCTAAAATAGAGGCGGTTAGGGCTAATTATAAAGCAGCTAAATACTGTTTGCTAGTCAGAAATACATTGTTTTGCTGCTGATGTATAATGAAAGATTGTAGAAATTATTTTTTTGGTAAAATTCGATAGCCGTAAAATTTTTGCTATATTTAGATGCCTTTTTGCTGAAGCAAGGTCGGAACCTTTGTTTCGGGCTTTTTTTTGCCAACAAATTCTACTATATTACAAGTCGATGTAAGTAAGAGAACAGAGGAAGCATTGAATAAGGCCTTTTGGTCACCCCACAAATTACACTAATACAAGATAACTATGCAAGGAGTAGAAACCCTCAATATTCAGGCACCATACCCCGGCCTTCGCTCATTTGAGCAATCAGAACGCGCTTTTTATTTCGGACGGGAACGTCAACTCGACGAACTGCTGCGCAAGTTGCGCTCCAATAGATTCTTGGCGGTAGTTGGAAGCAACGGCAATGGAAAGAGTTCTTTCCTTAATGCCATGCTTATTCCGAGGCTACAAGAAGGCTTTAGTGGACAAGCGGGCTCCTCTTGGCGCATTGCTAACTGTACTCCTGGCAACAACCCTCTAGAAAATCTAAGTCGTCAATTAGCCCAGCGCAATGTTTTGCACGGGGATTCTATGATGGATCCCAGTTATCCTGCCAAGATTGAAGGGATGCTGCGCAACGGAAGCCTAGGAATCGTAGAGGCGTTTAAGAAATCAGAAATCAATCGTGGGGAAAACTTGATGATCGTTGTTGATCAGTTTGAGGAGATTTTTGACTTTAGTAAAAAAAATAAACGCAACGAAGAAGATGCGGCCACTTTTGTGAACCTGCTGCTCAATGCTAGTCGACAAAAAGAGTCGCCTATTTATATTGTGCTAGTGATGCGCTCCAATCATATTGGAGACTGTGCCGAATTTAGAGGTCTGGCAGAGGCGATCAACGACGGACAATTTTTGATTCCTCGCGTAAAGTCAGAGGAAATTAAACGTATTATTCTCAATCCTATTCGCCACGATCGTTCTGTACGGGTGACAGGGGTGCGCCCAGAGATGGAAGAAATTGTGGTCACCACGATTCTATCGGATCTAGGAAAAAATACGGATGAGTTAGCCACCCTCCAACACGCTATGTTGCGTACTTGGAATTACTGGCTCGATAAAGAACAAGATACCGACGTGCCCATTGGCCTGTCTCATTATAAAGCCATTGGTACCGTTAAAGGAGCGATGGCGCGTCATGCAGAAGAAGCTTATGCCGATTTAGATACAGAAGAAAAACGCATCATTTGCGAGCGAATTTTTCGTGCGATGGTGGCACAAGCTCCTGATGGGACGGCTTCTAGCCGTTCGGTTACCGTTCGGGAGATGATGGACATCACAGAGCGCTCGGTGCGCGAAGTGCGCCTAGTTATTTATACGTTTAGCCAGTCAGGTCGCCGTTTCTTAAAAGCGCCTCCAATTGCTGAAATTGACGAAGATAGCGTTATCAGCATTGCCCATGATAGCTTAATTAAGCGTTGGAGCCGTCTAAAGGCGTGGGCAAATGAAGAAGTAGAAACCGCTGAAATGTACAAGCGCCTAGCTACGGCTGCTGCTTTGTATTACGATGGAAAAGGAGGTCTTTGGGTGGATCCTGAATTACAAATGGGACTCAAATGGTACAATCCAGAAGAGCATGACGAAGATAACCCTTGGCGCTTACCCCCCAACAAAGGTTGGTCAAAACGCTATACCGATATTGCCGTCGATTATGGCAAAGCTATTGAGTTTTTGGAGAAAAGTCACGAAGAGGCACTAGCGGCCGAAAATCGTGCGACCGAAGCAGGTAACAAGCAAGATACGCGCCGTAAGCGTTGGGCGTATATTGGTATTTTTGTAGTGCTATTCTGTGTTGGAATGATGGTTTGGGCGTTGTTAGAAGCCGCCAATGCCAATAGAAGTCAACGCGAAGCCGTCAACAGTGCTAGAGAAGCACAGCGCCAAACCTACTTAGCCGCTTTGAGTCAAGAGGAGGCTAATAAACAAGAATTTTACGCAGGAATGAGTGCTCGCAAAGCAATGGAAGAAAAAACCAAAGCAGAGCGTGCCAACATCAGCGCAATGGAAGCCGCTCGCATTGCAGAAGCGAGAGCCCGCCAAGCCAAAGATGCCGAGCGTAATGCCAAGCGCAAAGAGCAAGAAGCCCTAATCGCTAAAGAACAGGCCTTGCGCAATGAGCAAATTGCAATTGCCCAAACAGCTGTTGCTAACCAGGCCAAAGAAGAGGCCGTCCGCCAAAAACAAATTGCGGTACAGATCAAAGGTCTTTCTATGGCACAAACTATTGCCGTAAAATCAGCGAAAGAAGAGAACGAAGACATCCAAGGAACGTTGGCGAAAGAAGCCTACGATATGAACTCTGCTAATGCAGGAGACCCATACGATGCCTTTATTTATGAGGCTGTTTACCGAGCGCTTAACCGCTTAGAGGATGTGAATAGAAATAACCCGAACTTTAATATGCTCGATCAAGCACCCGACGGCAAAAGCCGTGTTGGTAGAATTCGTAGCATTCAAGTTTCGCCAACAGATAACAAAATCTACACCGCTGGTTCAGATGGTTTGTTATTGAAATGGGATTTTAATATTTATGGTAGCAAAAGCGCCAGAAAAGACAAAGCTAGTAAGCCAGAAATTCTATCTAGTAATAAAGGTGTTTCAAGAACGTTGGATATCAGCCCTGATGGTAGCTTGCTAGCACGGGCAGGAGATGCCGACAAAGTATTGATTACCGATTCTAAATCAGGACAAATTGTCAATGAATTGGATGCCCATAAAGGCAAACGCATCTGGGCGTTGCGCTTCACGCCAACAGGCGACGGAGTCATTACCGCAGGAGATGACGGTTCTGGTGGAACAGCAATTAACTATACCAACATGAGTGGTTCGGCTTCCCCTGTTATTGGAAAAACGCCTTATCGCCTAACAGCATTGGATATTTCTAGCGAAGGCAAGTATATTGCAGGAGTTGGAAAATCATCAGAAGTATGGATTTGGAACATTCAAAACCAACGTCGGGAGTTCTTGCTCAACGATCCACAAAGTGACAAGGATGCTACTGCTGTAGAATTCAACCCACAAGGTCGTTTTGTAACCGTAGGTTACCAAGATGGTACGCTAATGATTTGGGATTTGAACAAGGTACAAGCAGATCCTACCTATTTGCCAGAAAAATTCTTACAACATGGTTCTAAAATTTCTGATATAGAATTTAGTAAAGACGGAACGATGATGATTGTGGGAAGTTTGGACAAATCGGCAACTCTTTGGACGATTCGTAACGACGATTACAGAGGTTATGGCAACGAGAAAGAATTTCCTTACTTGGGCGCGAAATACATTCCCATCAAATTGGCCGATCACGACAACTGGGTAACTTCTGTCGCGTTTAGCAATGACGGTACCCGTGTAATTACGGGAACGGCAAGTGGTCACTTAAAAATTTGGGAAGTAGATATGACCTTGTATGCGGACCAAATCTGTGATATTGTTCGCCAAAACATGAGTGACAAAAGCTGGAAACGTTATGTCGGAACCGATGATCCATCAGGAGAGACTTTGTACATCGAAACGGCCGATGGTGGTCGTCGTACGCCGCTTTCTACTTGTGGAGAAATGGTCCCCCAAATGCGTGACGCTCGTAAACTAGAAGAAGCAGATTTCTAAGAAAAATTAAATGATCAAATAAGTCTGAGTTAGCTTGGCTATCTCGGGCTTATTTTTTATAATACAGCATAGCACTCCCTCCCATATTTCCTCTACGTGCTTTGATCCGATTAAAAATTATAATTGCTGCATTCTTTGCAATCTTACTCAGCTAATAATACATTAGTCTAGAGTGTATTTTTAAATCTTTCTTGTCCGCGAAGAGGCTTGTTTGTAACTGAATAATGTTTGAGCGCGGACGGTTACAAAAAAAACAATGATGAAAGCTTACGATTCTATGGTTCGTTGCTTCGCCCTTTCTTGCTTGTTGGCTATTACCCAACCTTACCTAGCTTCTGCCCAAAAAAATAGAGGCACTTCAAGTGACAATTGCAATTTAGATGAGGCAAAACGTTGGTACGAAGAAGGAAATTTAGATCAAGTAGAGTCCATTGAGACTTGTGCTAAAGATCCAAAGTCTATGTCCAGCGAAAAGCGTTTAGAGGCTTTTGAGCTTATTACAGAGAGTTATCTTTATCGGGACAATATCGGTGCTGCCGATCGCTCTTTCCAGGAGATGTTGCGCATTGATCCACTTTATGAGCCCGATCTAACAGGAGAATCTCAAGAGTCTTATGACTTGATTTATCTCTCCAAAACGTATAGCCGCCGCCCCATCTTCTCGATGTACTTTGGCGCGGGTATGAACTTCACTTTAGTAGAACAATTAGAAAATTACGGCACCGATAATACATCTGGTATTTCGGATAACGAAAGTTATTTGCGTAAGAACGTGTTTGGTTTTAATGGTACAGTAGGCTTTGAATTGCCGTTGTTGTACAATTTTGATTTGACCGTTGATGCGACATTTGGCTATCGCTCTTATGCTTATGGGGACTCCTTGTATATGTCTGTCGGTACTGTGAATCCTACAGGACAATCTACCAACACCAACTTGGGCTCGCGTGCAGGGCAACCTGTCTTGTATTCGGTGTTGACATTTAAAGAGAACCAATATTGGATTGATGTGCCGTTAATGTTGCGGTATAACATCACCAAGTTTGAAGGGTTTTTGCCGTATGTGTATGTGGGGGGTGCCGCTAACTTCTTGCTGCATGCTGGATTGCAAGACATTAGCCGTTCAACTACTGCGGAGACAGGCATCCGAGACAAAAGCGTTCCTGAATCGAACATTAATATTACTCGTAATAAAACCTCTACAGAAGACATCTTGCCTTCGATGAGAACGCGCGTCAATGTATCCTTGGTGGCAGGTGCAGGAATGAAATTCAGATTGGGACGTAACTTCCTCTTTGCAGATTTCCGCTACACACGGATGTTCTTAAATGCGGTAGACATTAACAACCGTTATTCCAACCCAGAATTATTGTACAACTACGCACACGTAGACAACGATTTTAGAATGGATAACTTTGCCCTTACTATTGGGTTTATCAAAGCTTTTTACGTACCCAGAAAGAAGCATCAATACAACCCTATCGTAATGGGTAACCGCTACAACAAGTGGTTAGAGAAAGAGCGTAACTACATCAAAAAAGAAACGGATGAAGATCTTAAGCGCGAATTGAATAGTGCTATTAAAGACATGGAATTACAACGTCCTTCTTTGATTGAAGACATTCAGAAAGGAAAAACATCAGGCGATAAATATCTCAGCGATAGAAAACGCGAGTTGGATGATATTAAGAACAAACGCGTTCGGGTCGAGGTCGAGTACGAATAGACTTCCCTTTTATTTCTTTCTTTAAATTAGCCTCCATTTTCTAGAGAGCTAATTATTAAAAAATGTTTTAGCGTTTTCAAAAAGATCAAAATCAATGAAAAATATAATTAATAATAATTGGAGCTGTTTATTGCTTATGGCAGCTTTAGTAGGCTTTAGCAGCTGTAGAAAGAGTGATATTTCGCCTGCCAATCAAAGTACGGCTTTTGTCAAATATTACGGACACGTCGCCTCTCAAGCAGCAGCCGATTTGTTGCGTACCGATGATGGTGGCTACATTCTATTGGGGTCTACGAACTCGTATAATACAGGAGAAGAACACGATGTATTTGTCGTCAGAACAGACTCTTTAGGTAATGAATTGTGGAGTTCTTCTTTTGGTCGCCAAGACGGACCCGCAGCAGTGGGAAGTCTATTTGAGGGCGATTACTTGCGTTTTGATGAAGCAGGAGTACGACTGGCTAAATTGCCCGATGGAAGTGCTTATGCGATTGCTTGTAATCGTACTTATGTAACGTATTCGGATGCAGCTACGACCGTAGGAAGACGTGGGGAGACCAAGATCGTTCTATATGAAATTGATGCAACGACAGGAGCCCCTACCACACAAGAAGGAGTAGAGTTGCTCAGTAATACGGCCGATACTCTAACAGAAATGGTGGCGGATATGAAGATTGATAGCTCTAGTGGAATTATCAAATATGTTTTGACAGGCATGACGACGGATGTGAAGATAAAAGCAGTCATTGGCACCAATGATAATAAAATTAGCGATCGTTCCGATGTCTTTACCTTGTTATTAGATGAGGATTATAGGATTCTCTGGAGAAGAGGAAACTGGACGTATGGTTTTGTAGGAAGAGATTACGGAACTTCTATTCAAATACTACCCCAAGGTTATATGGTTTGTGGTACCGTTGAAAACAACTATGGCGACCAGAGTAATTTTATACCCCACGCAGATTTACTGTCGGTTATTTTGAGTAAAGATGAAGGAGTGCCGATTACGCCTACTTACTATGGCGATGGCTATGATTTCAGAGGTGGCCAATCGGTCTACGATAAAGTAAACGGACGCATTACCATTTTGGGATATGTGGAGAAGGTAGACGGTGGTAGTATTGATGAAGGTAGCTTAGCACTAGTCCAAATTGATGAAGGTGGTATTGCCCAAACGATCAATGGTATCATTGGAGTCACTTATCTAAATGTTAATGGAACAGCCAGTGCTAGTAGTCCTTACATTTCTGCGTCAATTGACCAACTGCCTAACGATGAAGGATTTATTTTAGCAGCTACCTATAGAGAAACTAATGTAGAGTACGACATTTGCTTAATCAGAGTAAATGAAGAGTTTGAAGTGGCAGAAGGGTGGCCTTACTTCTTCGGCTATAATGAAGCAGGAGGAAGCGGTGTTTTTGCTACTAGAGAAAAGGCAGGAACCGTTGTTCCTGTAGTAGAAACCGTTAGCGGAACGAGCAAGCAGGAACTAAAAGGCTACGCCTTTACAGGAACGTTTGGTTTAGGTACCAATGACATGCTTGGCTTAGTCAAGTTGAATGAAAAAGGCACTTTTACGCCTTAATTTCGCAAAATAGGTGTTCTTTCCAAGTAATTTTTTATTGCGTTAAAGTGCCTTTTTTGAAGGCTTTTAGCCAGTAGTTCTTGTAAGCGAGCGTTTGCTTAGAACGAACAGCTGTATTTGGTAGAGGTCGAGTAGAAATAGACGCTTGGTATTCCTTCGTCTACCTTACTCCTTGCCTTCCAATCAAGTTTCTCATTAAAAAATGGTTTCGTACTCTCCTAAAGATCAAAAAACAAATGAAAAATATAATTAGTAACAGCTGTAGCATTTTGCTACTAGTAGCTGCCTTAGTATGCCTAAATAGCTGTAAAAAAAATGATGAGTGGTATGCCTGTGAATCAGAACGTAGTATTTGTCGAATATTACGGACAAGTAGCGGCACAATCTGCCACCGATTTGTTGCGTACCGATGACGGTGGTTATATCTTACTGGGTTCTACCAATTTTTACAGCGGTAGAGACGAAAACGATATATTAGTAGTCAAAACAGACTCTCTAGGGAATCAACTATGGAGTTCGTCTTTTGGTCGCTTAGATAGTTATGGTCAACTTGGCTCGCCGTTCGAAGGAACTTACATCCGTTATGATGAAGCAGGAATTCGCTTGGCAAAAATGCCGAATGCCAATGCCTACGCCATTGCTTGTAACCGTACTTATGTTAGTTATACCAGTGCTACTGCTACCGTAGGAACACGCGGGGAAACGAAGGTCGTTATGTACAAAATTAATGCGACGACAGGAGCGCCGACCTCACAAGAGGGATTTGAGTTGCTTAGTAACACGGCTGATACCCTCACAGAAATGGTGGCTGATATGAAGATAGATAGCTCTAATGGAGTTATCAAATACGTCTTGACGGGTATGACGACGGATGTGAAAGCCAAAGCCACTATAGGAACAAATGACAATGCGATCAGTGACCGTTCGGATATTTTTACTGTTCTATTGGACGAGCAATTTACTATTCTTTGGAGAAGAGGAAACTGGAATTATGGTTTTGTAGGAAAAGACTACGGCACTTCTATTCAAATTTTACCTCAAGGATATATGGTATGTGGAACAGTTGAAAACAACTATGGTGACCAGAGTAATTTTGTCCCCTATGCGGATTTGTTATCGGTTATTTTGAGTAAAGATGAGGGCGTGCCGATCCGCCCTACCTACTACGGCTTAAATGGTTACAACTTCAAAGGAGGACAATCGACGTATGATGCCGTCAATGGCTACATTACCATTTTAGGGTATGTCGAAAGTGTACAAGGTGGCGGCAGCGACCAAGGCAGCTTGGCGTTGGTGAAAATTGATCAAAGTGGAGTAGCGCAAATGGTGAATGGTAGAGACATTACCTACTTGGATGTCAATGGAACGGCTAGTACTAGTAGTCCTCTTATTTCTGCTTCGATTAACGTATTGCCTAATGACGAAGGGTTTATTATTTCTGCTACCCACGAAAAAAGTAGCTTGGAGCACAACATCAATATTATAAAAGTAGACGAATTTTTTCAACTGGGACAAGATTGGCCATACATCTTTAATTATGGTCAATCGAGTGGAAGTGGCGTATTTACAACAAAAGAAAAGGCAGGCCCTGTTATCCCTGTGGTAGAAGCGGTTAGCGGTTCCACAAGGCAAACACTAACGGGCTATGCCTTTACAGGAACCTTCGGTTTGGGAACCAATCACCAGCTTGGATTGGTCAAGTTGAACAAATAAGAATCCGTTGCGCTTTAATTTACCGAATAATTGTTTTTAGACTAAGCGGATTTTCCTTACATTTAGAGACATCTTTATTAGCATTATAATCCAACGCGCTTTATTTTTCGAGATAAGCGGGTACAAGTAAGTAACATCATGGAAATCACATACGAGCATATAAAGCCTTATATCCTAGAAGAAAAAGTGCAAGGATCAAAAGTCTTCGCCAAATTTCAAGTAGACGACCAAATCTTTGAATCTACAGGAGCCATCAAAACCGATACATCAGATGGAAAACAGCGGGTAACGCGCATGGTCAAGAATACTGCAATTGGCCGTCTGCGTTCTACTGTTTTGCAAGTATTACGTAGAGCTGTCGGTGGTGGCTTTGCAGGCACCGCAATTTCTATGGCTGGTAACGAAGTCGTCCGTCAAGGAACAGATGGCATCAAGCACTCTAGAAAAGATCGCGAAAAAGCGGTAGTAGCAGCTTTCGAAAAAATCACTACGGACATCACTTACGAAGGAGGGCGCTGGCGCTTGGCTACGGAGTTTTCAGAGTTTGAAAAATTGATTCGTCGCCAACCATTAACCAAAGCTTATGACAAGAAAATCTTGGCTAGAATGTTGGTAGAAATGGCGCGTGCTGATGGAACGATTGAGAAAGAGGAAAAAGCTTTTTTTGATGATTTCTTGAATGAAGAAACAGGCCAATTGCGTGATTTGATGCGCGCCCCTGCTATCTCTATGGTAGAATGTGAGGAAGTCAACAAAGAAGCTCGTGAAAACGTCTTTATGATCGTAGCGGCTGTGGCTCTAACAGACAATGAATTCTCAGAAGAAGAAAAGCAAAAGCTAGACGAGTATTCTCAAATGTTTGATTTTAGAGTAGAGAAGCACGAAGAATTGTTGCGCTACGCTCAGGATTATACGATTGAGGCTTATATCCGTGCCAATGGAAAGATGAGCAGAGACGAAATTTATGCCTTTGCTGACAAAATTGGAATGGAAAGAAGCGAGGCAGAACGCACACAAATTCGCCTCGAAAAACGCTTAAACTAATACACCAAGAAGCTTTCTATACAAAAGGGCATTCCAATTATTTGGGGTGTCCTTTTCTTGGATCATAGACGGCCAATTGGAAGCTATAATTTTAACCATTAAATAGAGCAACAAATGAGTGACAAAAATAAAAAGAAGCCTAAAACACACGAAGATTTAAAGGGCTTTGATATCCGTATCAATGAGTTTGGTGAAATCGTTTCCACCTATTCGGTAGAACAACTCAACGATTTTTTGAATGACAACGTTGAAGATAAAAAACTAAAAGACCGCCAAGATATAGACGAAGAGGAGTAACCTCGCTCCCACACCTAAGCACATCCTGTTAGCAACCAAGATACTAAGCCGCTAGCAGTGGCCCCCTGTGCCAAAGGCAACAGCTACTTAACCATCAATTCATAGCTCAAAAACAGAATAAAAAATGAATAAGATTATCATAGGAATGTTAGTGCTACTCATAGGGGGGCTTATGGGAGCGTGTGAGAAGGCAAAAGACAAGGAAGAGGAAGTTGTATTTAGTCACAGCGCTTTTGATGCGTTGCTTTTGCAACATGTTGATGCCAAGGGCAACGTAGATTATCTTGCTTTTAAAGCAGACGAAAGTGCCCTGAAAGGACTATCTAGATTACTTGGGAGAGAATGCCCCCACTACTACTTGGTCGGACAATAAGAAAGATGGCCTATTGGATTAACTTATACAATGCCTTCACCATTTACAACATCTTACTAGAATCGCCTGTCAACAGTATTCTAGACATTGACAATGGAGCCATCTGGACCCAGCGTAAAGCCGTGGTCGGTGATACCGCCTATACCCTAGACCAAATTGAGAAAGAACGCCTTATCGCGGCATTTAATGAGCCAAGAGTACACTTCGCCGTCAATTGTGCCGCTGCTTCTTGTCCTCCACTCCTCAACAAGGCTTGGACGGAAACGACGGTACAACAGTATTACACTACGGCTACCAGCAATTTTATTAATGACACTACTTACAATTATGTCTCTATGGACAGCTTGGCTGTTTCTAAAGTCTTTGATTGGTATGCGCAGGATTTTGGGGGCGCAGGGAACATAGTGGACTACTTCCAGCAATATGCAGATAGTACAATTTCTGATAGTGCAGTAGTAGTTTATCGTGTTTATGATTGGAATTTGAACTCTCAATAGGAAAAAGACTTGAATTTTTTATCTAATTGTCGTATTTTAGTAAAGCTAGTAATACTTGACGCTTTATTAACGCATTAAATTAGGTCATTATGACAGCAGTCGTAGGTATATTGAATAAAAAGGGGGTAGCGGTAGCAGCAGATAGTGCTGTGACTGTTGCTTCTACTTACAACAGAAAAGTTTACAATTCCGCCAATAAAATATTTACGATTTCCAAATACCATCCTATAGGGGTAGCTTTGTATAGTGGTGCTGATTTTATGGGAATTCCTTGGGAGGTAATCATTAAGGAATATAGAGAGTGGATTGGTAATAGGTCTTTTGAAACAGTAGCGGAGTATCGAGATGATTTTATTAAATGGATGAAAGAAGAGCGGGATTTGTTCCGATCAGATCGTTTCGAGCGCGCGATACTTAAAGATTTCTACCAGATACTAAATGATGTTATCAATCGTGTCAGACAGCAGGAATCGTTAAATAAGGACAATCTTATTGCTACTTTTGAGGATGTGGGTAATAAACTACAACAATATGAAGTTCTACTAGAGGACTCGCCCGCTTTGTTAGAAAATTTACTCTCATATCGAGAAGAAGTTAAAGAGGAAATAGAAAAGTATACAACTATAATTTTGACAGAAGATGAAACGGATATTTTACTAGGTGTTTATCTTCAATACCTATTGAGAGATCAATTTCTAAACTATACAGGACTTGTTTTTGTTGGATATGGTAACAAAGAGTTGTTTCCTAGAGTTTTACCAATAAATATTTCTATCGCATTTGGAGATCAATTACGAATGGTAAAGGATAGACAGAATGAAGCTGTTATTAGCATCGCTAGTAGTGCTGCTGTGATGCCATTTGCTCAGAAAGATGTTATCCAGACTATTTTACAAGGAGTAAGTCCAGATATTTTAGCTGCAACTAAAGAGGTGTTTAATAGTTTTATTAGTCACATAATAAACGAATCACAACAAGTGCCTAATCTTCCTTTAGATATTAGGAATGCTTTAGCAAATTTTACTCCTGAACAGATGGAACAGTTTTCTAGACCTTTTATGGTAAAACTATACGAAGAAATAAATAGAAGCCATAATAAACCTATGTTAGATACAGTTTCGCATCTAGATAAAGAGGATTTAGCAGAAATGGCAGAAAGTTTGATCTATTTAACGTACCTTAAGCGTCGCTTCACAATGGTAGAGGAGAGTGTAGGTGGTCCCGTAGATGTAGCTGTAATCACTAAAGGCGATGGGTTTATATGGATAAAACGTAAGCACTATTTTGAACCGACATTAAATAAACATTTTTTTCAGAAATATTACAAACAATAATAGCGATGAAGAGCCAACTACTAGAGAGTATATTTTCTGATTCGAAGAGTACGGTACAGTGGAATGAGGAAAATGATCTAGAGAAATATATAAAAGTATCTCCCCTTACCCCAGAAATAAAAGCAATGAGTAAAGAAGTTGTGGATGAAATGATGCTTTTACTCAAAGAACATCTGAACCTCTTAACAGAAGACGAACAAGCACTCCTACAACAAAAAAGAGCAAAAAGCGAATTATAAAACACCGCCAGCAATAACAGTTACTAAGCATTCCGACATTCGTCGGAATGCTTTTTTTATTGGAAAAAGATATGGTATCAGAAGGTAGCAGTTCCCATGCTTAGCAAGCGATATACTAGATAATCTTGCCTTCGTAATAGTCATCCCAGTTCTTGACCTGTGGGTCTCGTAATTTACCCACAGATTTGCCAACTAAGGTGGCAACGGTGGCATCCCCTGTCACATTGATGACCGTACGACACATATCTAACGGGCGATCGACCGCAAAAATCAAAGCAATACCAAAGGCCAAATCCTCGGCGGGAATCCCCAAGGTATCCAGTACAATCACCAACATCACCATCCCTGCACCAGGAACAGCGGCGGACCCAATAGAGGCCATTGTAGCAGTCAAAACAATGGTTAATTGGTCGCCCCAACTCAAATCAAAGCCAATAACTTGGCAAATGAAAACGGCGGCAACTGCTTGGTAGAGACTAGTTCCATCCATGTTGATGGTCGCGCCAATCGGACAGACAAAACTGGTGACTTCTTTTTCTACGCCTACGTGTTCTTCCACGCGCTCCATCGTCACAGGCAGCGTAGCGGCACTAGAACTAGTCGAAAACGCCAACAGCTGGGCAGGGCTAATGGCTTGGATAAAACCAATAGGGGAGCGGCCTGTAAACACCTTGATAGCAGTCATATAGAGGCCAATCATTAGGGCAAGACCCAAAACCACACAACCCGCATATTTTAACAGGCTTCCAAAAACCGACGGATCGGTACTCACTGCCAAATTCGCCAACAGCGCGGCCACGGCATAAGGGGACAACAGCATGATGATGTCTACCATTTTGAGAATGACCTCGTTAAGACTGTCAAAGAAATCGTGTAAAGGCTTAGCTTTTTCTTTAGGAATTAATAGCATACAAATTCCAAAGAAGAGAATGAACACAATAACTTGTAGCATGTTGCTGTTGCTGCTAGCCGCTCCAACAATATTATCAGGTACCATATCAACAATAAAATCCAAAGGGCCTGCTTGTGCTTGTGCTGCTCCAGCGGCTACCTTGGCACTACTGGCATCCGCATTCATGGCACTGATCGAACTCATGCTCTCCCGCGTCATGCCTTCTCCGGGTTTTACAATATTAACAACGAGCAAACCCAAGGTGACGGCAATAACCGTGGTGGTTAGGTAAATAGCAATGGTGCGCCCACCAATTTTAGAGAGCTTAGAAATATCTTGTAAATCCGCAATGCCTTTAGCCAAGGAAGCAATAATTAGCGGTACTGCAATGAGTTTAAGTAAGTTAACAAAGATTTTGCCAATGGGATAAATCCAATCATTGATAAAACCAGCCCCCCAGTCTAAGCGTTTGAGTAGTAAACCCAAGGCAAGACCGATGATCATACCGATAAGAATTTGCCAGTGTAAGGCTAGGCTTTTTTTTGTTGCTGTCATTGTAGTTTTTTTTCTTAATGCTCGCCAACGCTTTTAAAGAAGGAGTTCGTATAAAGTTTCTAAAAAAAGTTAAAGAGAGTCGTATCTTTTTATGAAAACGGCCTTATCAGAACAGTATAGAGAAAGTTCTTTGTAAAAGGAGGCCTATTGAGACAAGATAATTAAAAAAAGACTTGGTTAAAGCCAATTAGATACGAACTTGTATTTTTGTACCCATAAATGGCGCAATTGTAGTATTAGAGAGGGCAAAAGACCACGAGCGTATTTTTAACAAACTTGTTTAAGGTAAGGTATATGAAACCAAATTCTATCAAAATAGGGCTATTGATTGGCCTATTACTCGTTATTACAGAAAATATAGCGGCACAATGGCAGCAGTACCGCGCGGCTTATCCCGAATGGCCTTTTGCCATAGAGCAAGTATTGGCTACGGGCAACAACAAATGCAGTGTTTGGAAAAGCCGTTACCAGCGCGCAGAGGGCGATGAATCAGGGCAGGTTTGGAGGACACCCATAGAAGATGCCTACCAATACCAACGGTACCAGTTTTCTAGCGGGCAACCACAGCTGGTTAGTACCTATTTGCCATCAGGTAATAAGTTAGAAACTATGGAGTATTTCTATCGGGAGAATTTGCTGTCGGCCATCGAGGTGTTGGCGTACGATACTTTGCAAGAATCCAAGGTAAAGTATGCG
This sequence comes from uncultured Saprospiraceae bacterium, assembly GCA_963837355.1. Classification (GTDB taxonomy): domain Bacteria; phylum Bacteroidota; class Bacteroidia; order Chitinophagales; family Saprospiraceae; genus Aureispira. The sequence goes on from CAWIMY010000008.1 coordinate 125,734, forward strand.
CTGCAATATTTGTATTATAAAACTACGGATGCCCCCGCTCAACGTACCAAGTTGTATGGCCCGCCCAATAGCCGCGTACGGGTGCTGGATGAATTCGACTTTGATGAAGCACATCGCTTAACGCGTCAAAAATCGACCGTAGTGGGCTTTTCTCCTTATATGGATAGTTTATTAGGCTTAAAAGCCGATGAAAAACGGTTGTTCAGCGCGCAGTATACGGATAGCGTCATCACCAAAAAGCTCTTCATGGATTTACACATCATTTTGGATGACCGAAAGACTTTTTTAAATGCCAACAAACAGCCAATCTTGACGGAGGTACGCAATGCCAAAGGGGAAAAACTATGGACGATTGATTATCACTATGAAGGGGAGCAACTCACCAAAAAAGTACACTGGGTGCGCCGTAAGGCTGCTGTAACACAAGATTTGCCCGCCCAAGAAGTGGAAGGCACTGCTCCAAAAAAGAAGCAGCTGCGCGCCAAGAAGAAGGCAGAAGCACCTGTGGTACCTGCTCCACTACTGTTGTTGGAGCCCGCCATTTATAAGGTAGAATATTTTCTTTACAATGCCGATGGTTTGTTAGAACGGCACATTACGGAAGAAGAACAGCAACAAACGATTTTAGAATACTCGTATTTTATGGAATAATAAAGTCTAAGAATAGGATAGGAATTTGCGATCAGAAAGCAGTGGTCTAGGTTGAATTTAGTTAAAATTCATTATCTTGGAACGGAAGGCCTTTCTAAAAAATTAGGGAGCGGGGCAACCGTCTTTTGGCAACATTAGCAACCAACAGGGCTACTTAGAGAATTTATTTACTACGCGTTATGTCGACATCAAAACACACGCTTACACAAGAGGCAATTGAGGCGGAATGGCAGGAGGTGCAGCGTGCCCAGCAGAATCCTGCACACTTTAGAGGGTTGTATGAGCGCTACCATGAGCCTATTTTTAGATTTATTTTTAAACGAACCGTAGACGAAGTGTTATCGGGGGACTTGACGGCGCAAGTATTCTTGAAAGCCCTCCAGAATTTATCCAATTACGCCTACAAAGGTGTACCATTCTCTGCTTGGTTGTTTAGAATTGCGAGCAATGAAATTGCCCAACATTATAGAAAAATAAAAAAACAGCGCGTCGTTTCCTTAGAGGAAAATAGAGTGCAGGAAATAGAAGAGGAATACGAGGACAAAGCGACTTTGGAAATCAATATAGAGGTATTAAAAGACGTAATTCAAGATTTGAAACCGCCCGAAGTACTACTCTTAGAGTTGCGTTTTTTTGAAAAACGCCCCTTTAAGGAAGTGGCTGATATTTTGGAAATTACAGAGAACAATGCGAAGGTGAAGATTTATCGCCTTTTGCAAAAAATGAAAAAGAAATTTGTTAAAAAGAAGGGGTCTGACTAAAACCACGTCGCTTACCCAATTCTTTGCATCCCAATGCGCCTCAAATAGTTTAGACATGAAAGACAATTACAATATAAAAGTTAATCCTCCCGAGCTGAGTTCGGAACAAATAAAACAGCATCAAAATTTTGATGCGCTGCTGGCAAGCTTTGAACAAGCGCCTACCGCTTCTGAAGAAGACAACACGACCAAAGTAGTCGCCCTTGTCCCCTCCAAGAGTCGCCGCTGGAAGTATATCGCTAGTGGTATTGTTACCTTAATCGCTGCCAGTTTAATCTTTTCCATTTTCCAACAACCCCTAGAAGAAATTCCTACCGCACAGCCGCCCACCCTCCAAATCAACGAAGTACTGGCATTAAACAGCCCTATGCCAACGTTGGCCAAACCTGTCGAGCGCAAAACGGTACAAGCAGAAAAAGGAGAGACCTTAACTTACGCGTCAGGCTCCAAAGTTACCATTCCCGCTGCGGCTTTTGTAGATAAACAAGGCCTACCCGTCAAAGGCGAAGTAGAAATTACTTACCGAGAATTCAATGATCCCGTGGATATGTTTCTGGCAGGTATTCCCAAACAACTCAATAAACACCAAGACCTACAGTCTACAGGAATGATGGAAATCAAGGGTTTTCAAAATGGCGAGCCTGTCTATTTGACTATGGATAAAAGTTTGAGCATTGAGTTAAAAGGTAAAATGATGACGGATATGCCCACTAAGGATTTGGGGGCGTATGTATACAGCCAACAAGAGGATGCTTGGGCGTACAATAGTAAAGATGACGTAGAAATCTTGGAAGACAATACGCCTACGCAACCAACTCCCAATACCTCGCCTACACTCGATCCAACTGATCCTACTTTAGCCCCCTTGATTGCCCAACTAGAAGAGGAGCAGCGCGCGTCTAAGCCCGTGGCACCCATTCGTCCTGGCTTGCCCAGTGGAATGCAGGTTTTTAACTTTGATATTGATTTAACAACAGCTCCTGAATTGGCTCAGTACAATCAAGATATAGACCTCATGTCAGCGTCTAGTAACTTGACTCCTAGTACTTTTGATACTATTTGGAGCGATATGCGCCTGACGGGCAATAAGAAAGACGGGTATGTAATGGTTTTGGAATACGAAGACGAAGTAGGGACGACTACTCGACAGTTTGATGTAGAACCAGTGGTTATTGCCACCAACGAAGCCAAAGCTCAATATGAGGTAGAGCAAGCGCGTTACGAAGCGGAATTAGAAGCGTGGGAACAGCATATAATGGTTTTGGCGCAAGCTCAAATTACTCCTATCAAGGAATTGGTAAACATTGTCAACCGTTTTGACATCAAGCGCTTTGGGTTATGGAATTGTGGCAAGCCTGTAGAATGGAAACAAAGCGATGCTATTAACACGCAGTTTGTCGATTTAGAAGGGGCACCGATTGCCTTGCAAGAGGTTTTTGTCGCTGCGGAGCAGCAGCAGTTTTACTACTCGTCACCCACCACAAACAACGGCTCCAAAGTGCCCTTGCGGTATGACAAGCCGAGCGAGCAAAAAATTTGGGCGATGAGTGCCGAAGGCGAATTATTAGTAGCAGAAATAGCACAAGATAAGCCTGCTGAAAGCGCTAATGCTGTCTTGTCTATGCGCCCTGTAGCGCTACCCGAATCAGCGGCAGATTTGAGAGAATTATTGACTTTTTAAGGACTTCACCCCCTCAAAAATAGAAATTACGTAGTATCCCATTGAGGCACTATACGGCATAAAAAAAGGCGCTATTCCAACTAAGAATAGCGCCTTTGCAATTTGATAAAACTACTTAAACTTCTTTAGAGGGCACATCGTCCTCAGGAGAAGGGGCAGGAGTGTCCTTATGGTCTAAAACTTCAGGAGTAGGAAGCACTTCTTCGATGACACCGCCTTGTATCTCCACATTTACGGGGGGATTTTTAAAAAGCTCTTCGGATGGCTCTGTTGGAATGGTTAGGGGCTCTTGCTCTACCATTGGCGAGTCTTCCTGTTTTTTATTAGCTGCTAAGGCTAAGCGTTCTTCGACGGACAACCTCTTGGTAACTAGGCTTTTTTCCTCTTGGTCAGTAGTTGTCGTATTGCTGTGTTTTTGCTCTTTAGTAAACTTAGCGTTCTGCTCTCTATTAGTAACAGGAGGGGCATCTTGTTCCGAAGGCTTTTGAGGGACATCCTCGCGCTTTGGACGGGGCGATTTGTCGCGGCGGTCTTTTTTATTTGATTTTTTAGGATTTTTGTCACCTTGACGTTTCGGCGATTGATTTTCTCCCTCTACTTCTGCCGCTACAGTAATCAACTCTTTTAGAGGGTTTTCCGTCATAGCTTTGTAGGAAGCGCGTTGGCGGGCACTGTCCAAGGCCAAGTAAAGTGCTTCGCGGAAGGACTGTGGATCAGCTAAGTTCTTGCCTGCAATATTAAATCCTGTGCCGTGGTCGGGCGAAGTACGAATGATCGGTAGGCCTGCGGTAAAGTTGATGCCCTTACCAAAAGAAAGTGCCTTGAAGGGCACCAAACCTTGATCGTGGTACATGGCTAAAATTCCATCAAAATTGAGGTAATTCCCCGAGCCGAAAAATCCATCAGCAGCATAAGGACCAAAGGCCAAAATACCCTGTTGCTTGGCAGCAGCAATGGCAGGCATAATCATACTTTCTTCTTCTGTACCCAAAACCCCTCCATCACCAGCGTGCGGATTGAGTCCCAATATGGCAATAGCAGGCCGATCAATACCAAAATCCATCTTTAAGCTTTCGTGCATGAGTTTGATTTTTGTTAGAATGAGTTCTGTACTCAAGGTAGTCGCGACTTGACCAAGAGGCAGGTGGTTGGTGACCAACCCAACACGCAACGAGTCGTTGACCAATAACATCAGGTTTTCAGGAGCCTGAAATTTGTGGGTCAAGTATTCGGTGTGGCCCGGAAATTCAAATCCGCTAGCCTTCATCGCTTCTTTATTAATGGGCGCGGTAACTAAGGCATCCAGATGTCCCAAGCGCAAATCTTCGGTGGCCTGCTCTAAAGCAAACGTAGCATACTTGCCACCATCAGCCGTACATTGTCCCAAGGTGATTTTTACATTCTCCATCCAGCAATTAATCACATTAACGGACAAAGGGTTGAGTGCTTCTACACTATTGGTATTATGAAAGGTGAAATCTTTTATATTTGCAATATTTTTATGATAAGAGACGACCTTAGTGGAGGCGTAGACAACGGGAGTACACCAATCTAGTAGGCGTTTGTCAGAAAGCGCTTTGAGGGCTACTTCTAGACCAATACCATTAATATCGCCGGAAGAAATGCCTATTATTAGTTTTTTGTTGGTCATAAACGTGAGAACAGGAGCTGCGCGCCTGTATTATTGATCCAAATGAATGATTTGGAGATGATAGAAAAGTGTTGTAATAACAACTATCTTATAGAAATGCCCTATAGACAAATGATTTTAGACGGTAGTAAGAGGACAAGAGTCTGCCACAATAGAATCATCTAAAAGCTAAAGATAGAGAAAATTGGGGAATATTTTGCTCTTGAAGTAGCAAGTTCTACGTTGTTAGGACAGTAGGAGGGCCTACTCTGCTGTTTTTTTGTAGTAGCTGCTTTGCAGAAAGCTCCTTTTTTCGCTTAGTGTAAATTAGACTGTTTTTGAAATCCCTCCAAAACAGTTTTAAATATTTGTTGTATCTTTGGGAGAATCTATTGGGAATAGAGCTGTGTTTAATATGGCTTTAAACGGAACAACCCTCTCCTTGGAGTGTACTATCGCTACTATACTATTATGAAAGCAAAAAAATCATACGGCCAGCATTTTCTAAACAAAGAATCCATTGCACAAGATATTGCCTTGGCGCTCAATTGGAACGATCAATACCAGCAAATTGTGGAGATTGGCCCAGGGCAGGGGATGTTGACCAAGCACTTGATGGAGCAATTTCCCGAACATCGCCTAAATGTAGTAGAAGCAGACCGCGATATGGTCACCTACTTATCCAAGCATTATCCTGCGTTGTTTCCCCACATCATTGCCGAAGATTTTTTGAAAGTGCAGATGAAGCAGTACTTTCAAGAGCCGTATGCCATTATTGGTAATTTTCCCTATAACATCTCTTCACAAATTCTATTTAAGTTGCTCGAATACCGTGAACAGGTGCCCGAACTGGTAGGGATGTTTCAGAAAGAAGTGGCAGAACGTGTAGCATCTGGCCCAGGTACCAAAGCTTATGGGGTTATTACCGTCTTGGTGCAAGCCTATTACGACGTAGAATACCTCTTCACCGTCGGCCCCGAAAATTTCAACCCACCCCCAAAAGTGCAATCAGCCGTCATTCGTTTACACCGAAAGCCAGATTTTGAGGAATTGGGCTGTGACCCCAAGCGCTTCAAAGCCATTGTAAAAATTGCCTTTGGTACCCGCCGAAAAATGTTGCGCAATTCTATGAAACAATTTTTTCCAAAAGAAGTCTTATTTGAAGACCCGTTGTTCCAACGTCGCCCAGAAAGTTTATCTGTTTCAGAATTTATTGTGCTAACACAACGTGCTTCTCAATATTTATAACTATATTGTAGAACGACCAATTACTAATGGTCACAAAATCAGGACGGCCATCCTCCCCAACAATGATGGCTAACACACGGATAACTCTGCCGTACCCCCACCATTTTCTGTCGTGGTTTCACCAACGCACTTCTAAATTTTCGAATTCTTTCTAAGAACTTGTTATAGCAAGTAATCTTACGGCCATATTCTGCCTAAGACAACGACGCTATAAACATTTTTTGTGTGTGCATTCTTTGGCCTTTGTGAATAAAGTCTACATTTGTTAGTTACTAATACGACCAACAAAATGGCTCAAAAGCATGGAAAAACAGCAGAATACCAAAACAACGCCTCAGGTATTGGTGACCGATGGCGTTCATCCTTTGTTACTAGAAGGCCTTAACGCTGCTGGATATACCTGCACGTATTTGCCCAAAATAGATTTGGCGACCACTCGTCAACTAGTAGGGGCGTACGATGGCTTGATTATCAACAGTAAAATCTTAGTAGACCGCTCTTTTTTGGAGGCGGCTCCGCGCTTGCGCTTTATTGGGCGATTGGGCTCTGGCCTAGAAATTATTGATCTAGACGCAGCCCGCGCAAAAGGTGTTGCGGTCATACGAGCTGCCGATGGGAATTGTGATGCAGTAGCCGAGCATGCATTGGGAATGTTGCTGAGCTTAGCCAACAATTTGCGCCAAGCAGATCTACAAGTGCGTCAACTCCTTTGGGAGCGCGAACAAAATCGAGGATGGGAATTGCAAGGCAAAACCATAGGGATTGTAGGGTTTGGCTATACAGGTCGGGCCTTTGCCCAACGATTAGCAGGTTTTGGTATGAAGGTATTGGCGTATGACAAGTACAAAAGTAATTATGCCAGCGATTTGCCACATGTACAAGAAACTACTATGGAACAAGTATTCGCCGAAGCACAAATTCTAAGCTTGCATCTACCCGCTACGGCTGAAACAAAGGGACTCGCTAACCGCACCTATTGGAACCGCTTTCAGCAAGGCTTGGTAGTCGTCAATACTTCGCGCGGCAATATTGTCCCTACCCAAGATTTATTAGAAGCCCTAGAAGCGGGGCAGTTGAAGGGGGCTTGTTTAGATGTTTTTGAGAATGAGAAGCCAGCTACTTATACCGCAGAACAAACTGCCCTTTTTCAGCGCTTGTTTGAGCGGTCAGATGTACAGTTATCGCCCCATGTAGCTGGTTGGACAAAGGAATCTAAAGAACGTTTGGCTAAGTTGTTATTGCACCGAATTATGAAGCTATAGACTTGGAATTGTCGAAATTTGATGATACTTTTGTTAGTCTCAACAACCTTAACAAATACACCAAATTATAAACTGTACGCACCTCTAAATAAGAGAATAAGGTGCCAATAAGCTGATAGTTAGCAAGTTGGAGTTTGTTAATTTTGTGTTAGGACTGTTAAAATTAGGTTCTTATGGGCAAGTGTTTTTCTAATAAAACAGCCTTACTTAAGAGGCAACAAAGAAGACCTTGATTAAAAGAAGGTCACTAAGACGTAATAAAAGCGGGCGTAGAGGTTGGTTACCAATAGGTCACTGCTTTAAAATAATAGTTTCGCAAGAAACAACGAATAGGATAGGAAGAGGTGTTGGTTACCCTTTTCTTGTTTGGAGAAAACAGGCAACGGCATGCGCTATTGTTGGATAGTAATCCCTAGCGTCGAATTCTCGCATAGCACCGCTAAAGAGTCGTGCTATATAACACAACGTTTATTTTTTAACTCTAATTAAAGTTCTTATGGTTATGGTTCGTTACATAATTTTGTTAACCCTGCTGTTTGTAGGGAGCACTTCGTTGCTCGCCCAAACGACAGGTAGTTTGCAAGGGAAGGTTATTGATGTTGGCAACGGCGAAGGACTTCCATTTGCAAACGTCGTGCTCCAAAAGGACGGCGTGCAAGTCACGGGAACCCAAACGGATTTCGACGGTAATTACAACTTTTCTAATGTCAGCGCTGGTACATACGATGTACTGGTTTCGTATGTTGGTTTTCCAACCGTACAGACCAATGGTGTTGTCATCAAATTGGGGCAAGTCGTTCGATTTGACATAGAAATGCAAGAAGGTCAGAACTTGACTTTTGGATCAGATAGTACAGGGAGGCCGCAAGAGATTGTTGTGCGCGCCTATCGTATTCCATTGATTGAGCAAGATGCTACTTCTGGTGGTCAAACATTGGGCGCAGAAGATATCCAAAACTTGGCGACTCGTAATGTAGCGAGTATCACTGCTACTACAGCAGGGGTTAACCAATCGGATGAAGGCGAGGATCTCAACTCTAATGGTAGCCGTAGCTCTAGTAACGACGTCTATGTAGATGGTGTTCGTGTTATTGGAGACTTAGGTATTCCTGAAACAGAAATCGATCAAGTACAGATTATTACTTCTGGTGTCCCCGCTGAGTTTGGCGATGTCACAGGAGCAATTACTAACATTATCACTAAAGGGCCTTCTTCAGAATTGACAGGAGGAGTACGCGTAGAGACGTCTCAATTTTTGGACGCTTTTGCTGCTAACCGTGCCGACGTTTATTTGGCTGGTCCGATCATTGCGCGTCCTATGCTCAATGCTTTAGGAGATACGTTAAAGAAAGAAGATGGAAAAGTGCGCAAAGCAACAATTTTAGGCTATCGTTTTGCAGGGGTATACTCTACCACCTTAGATGACCGTCCTTCTGCTTTGGGGTCTTTCAAATTGAAAGATGAGAAATTGGACGAGATTTTAGCCAATCCCTTGATTCGTAACCCCAGCGGTTCTGGATCTGTCTTTGCGGCAGATTTTTTGACCGAGGATGATTTAGAGCCTACTGCTGTTCGCCCTAACGCTAGACAATCGTATGCCATTGCTAACGGTAAGTTGGATTTTAAACCCAGCAGAGACTTTTATTTTGTTGTAGGAGGTAATGCCCAGTTTGATTGGGGTAATTCTGCTGCTGTTGCCAACCGTTTATTCAACTATAACTACAACCCCAACACAACTAGTAATACTTGGCGTGTTTCTGGGCGTTTCCGTCACACTGTTAGCTCTACACAACCAGGTGGAGAGGACGATAGTGGAGAAGCAGACTCTACAAGATTACAACCTGTATTTCAGAACTTTAGTTATGAATTGCAAGGAGATTATAGCGCTACAAACAGTACCGTAGAAGATCCTCGTTATGGCGATCGCTTGTGGGAGTATGGGTATGTCGGCAAATTCTTTAGAAGCCGTGTGCCTGTTATTGGACCCGTAGATACTACTATTATAACTAACTCTGTAGGAGATACCATTGGAACGACTGTCGATTTTGGACACTCGGCCTTCAATAACTCTTTTGACAGATACGAGCTCAACTATGACATTAATCCAGGGTTGGCCTCTTACAATAACTTGTTCTCACAGCCTGGTGACTTCAACGATCCTTTTTCTCCTAATAGTATTGGGGAAATGGAAGTAGTAAATGGTCAAAATAATGGTGCCCGTACTTCTGTATATGGCTTGTTTAACGCGCCTCACTATACCAACGGAGACGATGGACCAGGATTTGGAAAAACTAACTTCACGCAAGTACGTGCCAACATCAAAGCTAACTTTGACTTGGTAATGGCGCGCGCTAGCGGTAATCCTATTCGCCACACCATCCAAATGGGAGGTACGTTTGAGCAACGTGTTGACCGTTCTTACCGCATCAACCCTTTCCAATTGTGGAACTTGGCTGATCAAACGGTGAACAACCACATCTCTAACGCAACAGACCGTAGCCGCCCAACAGGGGATGGAACTTATTATGATCCTTTGTTCCAACGTCAATACCAATTGTATGATGCCTTGATTCGTACCGATGAGGAAGGCAGAGAGGTAGAGATGTCTCTATTTGCACAGCGCTTGAGAGAAGCGAACAACTTGGACAAACGTGATTGGGTAAACATTCACGAATTTACACCAGAGCAAATGGATTTGGAATGGTTTGATCCTACTATCTTAATTACAGGACAGCAAGCCGTTACTTCTTACTACGGATACGATTACTTGGGTAATGTATTGGGAACTGATGTTGATTTCTTCTCTTTCTTTACAGAAACACAGACGTTGGAAGATGGTAGAGAAATTAAAACTCGTCCGATTGCTCCCTTTAGCCCCATTTATGCGGCGGGATACATCCAAGATAAATTTACTTACAAAGATATCATTTGTAACATTGGTGTTCGCTTTGATAGCTACGATGCCAATACAAAAGTATTGAACGATCCTTATTCTATTACAGGATACGAAACAGCCGCCGAGTTTTACGGTCAAGATTCTCGCTACTCTGCGGGAGGAAATACACTCCGTCCAACTAACATTGACGACGATTTTGCAGTCTATGTAAACGACAATAGTAGAGATGCAGGCGTAGTGGGTTACCGTGACGGCGAACAATGGTACAACGCACAGGGGAGTCCTGTAAGTGGTGCCAACGAATTGGGCGCTATCATCTTTCCTGCTTTGAAAGGATTTGGTACTACCGAAATTGATCCACAAGGAGAAAACTACGACCCAACATTGGCGTTCCGTGATTATACACCAACGTTGATTGTTATGCCTCGTGTTGCTTTCTCTTTCCCTATTTCTAGAGAAGCGAACTTCTACGCGAACTACGATGTCTTGTCACAGCGTCCACCTGCTGGGGTATTGGCATCTCCATTGACTTACTATAACTTTAGAGAAATTGCTTCTCGTGCGAATACCTTTATTGGTAACCCAAACTTGAAGCCACAACGTACCATTAACTACGAAGTAGGATTCCAGCAGAAATTGACGGAGTTCTCTAAGTTCAAAGTTTCTTTGCTGTACCGCGAAGAGCGTGATTTGATCCAAATTAGAGACTTTATCAACGCTTATCCAATTACTTATAGTTCTTACGGTAACAGTGATTTTTCTACCACTAAAGCGTTTAAGTTGGAGTATGACATGCGTTCTAACAACAACTTGCGTATTTTGGCTAACTATACGCTAGCCTTTACAGAAGGAACAGGCTCTAGCCCTACTTCTTCTTCAGGGATTGCTGCAAGAGAGTTGAAGTATGTTTTCCCATTGGCTTTTGACCAACGCCACACCTTCTATCTAATGGCAGATTACCGCTATGGAAAAGGAGACAAGTACAATGGTCCAAAAATTGGAAAATTTGACGTACTAGAAAACACAGGTCTAAACGCTGCTTTTAACGTAAACTCTGGTCGTCCTTACACCCGTAAAGAAATTCCTGGTGGTATTGGAAATGCTTCTTTCCAAGACAGAATCACTGTCGGAAGCATCAACGGTGCCCGTTTGGATTGGAGTTTCCGTATTGATTTGAAATTGGATAGAGATTTTGTGATTGGTGAAAAATCTAAAAACCCTATTCGTTTGAATGTTTACGTGCGTGTCCAAAACATCTTGAATACACAGAATCCTTTGAATGTTTACTCTACTACAGGGTCGACAACGGATGATGGTTTCTTGACAACAGCAGGTAGTCCTGGTCCTGGTTTTGCCGCTTCTCAGCCTGCTTCTTACGAGTTGCTGTATGATTTGCGTATGAACAACCCGTTTAATATTTCTAGACCTAGACGAATTTTCGTAGGATTAATCTTCGGATTCTAATAGAACACTATAAGGAGAACGCGTTCCGGCTTTCAACGTCGGAACGCCTATTCTATCAAGTATAAATAAAATAGACAATGAATAAAATAAGCTGTATAGCAGTATTCCTACTCACCCTGATGGCCTTGTCTTCGGCTACCGCAAGAGAGTTTGTAGGAGATCCTGTGCGACACAAAACAAACACTACAAAATCGTATCGTGCCGATTGTACTGCCTCTAGATCGCAGACGGATTTGGCCATCAACAACGTACGTGCTATGTTGCAGGCTGGTGGTGATATGTGGTGGGACCTTAACCAAACGGCCCGCTATATTGTACCAAATGTAGATCCTGCTTCAGGAGAACCAGAGATTTCTTCTCTCTTTGCGGGAGCCATCTGGTTGGGTGCTTACGATGCAGGGGATAACCTCATCTTGGCAGCTCAAACTTACCGTAGTAATGGTAATGATTACTGGACTGGCCCATTAGATCCAGACTTGGGAACCATCGAAAAAATAGAGTGCGAGCGTTGGGATCAACACTTTACTGTATTTGGAGACGATATTACGGCGTTAAGAGCGGATGTATTGGATCCTTTAAATCCTGGGGTGCAAAACCCTATTTCTAGAGGGTTGAGAGGATGGCCCGCTAGAGGAAATCCTTTGTTCTCTGAAATTCACGGTTTTGATATCCGTGATTACAACCAAGACTTAGCTCCTTTTATTGATTTCAACAAAGATGGTATTTACGATCCAAGAGATGGTGACCACCCTATTATTGAAGTATCGGGTGCTTGTGCTAGCAAATCAGGGGATTATAATAACCCTATTTTTGCTGACCAAATGACGTGGTGGGTATATAATGACAACGGTAACTTGCATACGCAAACCAATGGTCAACCCATGCAAATGGAAGTGCAAGTAACGGCCTTTGGTTACCGTACTACAGACGCGGTCAACAACATGACGTTCTACCGTTATAAACTATTGAACAGAAACAAATTATCATTAAGAGATACATACTTCTCTTTATGGTCTGATCCAGATTTGGGTTGTGCCAACGATGATTATATTGGTTGTGATACAGTGACAGGAATGGGCTATGTGTACAATCAAGATGCTAACGATGATGACCCTTGTGGAACACAAGGATCAGCAGGTTATGGAACAAATATTCCTGCTCTGGCGGTAGATTACTTTAGAAGGCCGTTGGACTCGGCGGGCGAAGAAATTGGCTTGTCTTCTTTCCAATACCACATCAACAGTGCTTCTGACCCTAAAGGGGATCCATCTGCAGCCTTAGGTTTTTACCGTCTAATTTCTGGCTTTTGGCCAAACGGAACGCCCATCACCGCTGGTGGTGACGGTTACGATCCTGCCAATACAACCGCTATACCGACACCTTATGTATTCCCTTCTTTCCCGAACGAAAGCGGTCCTGGAACATGGTCAATGTGTAGTGAAACCTTATCTGGTTTAGATCAACGTTTCTTGCACACCTCTGGGCCTTTTGTATTACAGCCTGGGGCGACTAATGAAATGATTTCTGGGGTAGTTTGGGTACCTACTATTCCTGATTATCCTTGTCCGAGCTTGAAGCCATTGGTACAAGCGGATGTCTTAGCACAGAACTTATTTGATAACTGTTTCAAAATTACGGATGGTCCTGATGCGCCCTTTATTGAGGTTGTAGAATTGGACGAAGAGTTGATCTTGAACTTATACAATGGACCAACATCTAACAACAAGGGTTGACTTACGAAGAGTCGCCTGCGGAATTGCGTTCATTAAGTGCAGGAACACTTGTTGACCCTGATACCACTTATAATTTCCAAGGATACAAAATCTACCAAGTAATTGAGCCTAATCTCTCTGTAACAGAATTGGATGATGAAACTAAGGCGCGGTTGATTTTCCAAACGGATTTGAACGATGATATTGCGAAAATTGCTAACTGGGACATCTTTGCTGATGACGATTTGAACATCGAAATCCCTGTTCCAACGATTGAAGTAGAAGGTCAAAACGAAGGGGTCAAGCACACTTTCCGTATTACCGAAGATCAATTTGCACAAGGCGAAAAAGACTTGATTAATCATAAATCGTACTATTTCTGTGCAGTAGCCTATGCTCACAATGAGTACAAACCATTTAATGTAGATAGTTCATTAGCTGGTGCCAGTGATCCAGGGCAAGCGATGCCCTATTTACAAGGTCGTCGCAACTTCAAGATTTACACCGCTATTCCTAGAATCACGGATGTAGAGTACGACGGGATTCAACTCAATGCTCAATACGGCGATCGTCCTGGGATCACCCGTTTGGATGGTCAGGGAGTGGGTTCTAAGCAGTTCTTAGAAATTACTAATCTTGGTTCTATTGTGGATCAGATTGTGAATCAAGAGAATGTAGAGCGGATTGATTATGCGGCAGGAAGTTCTCCGATTGATGTGAAGGTAGTAGATCCGTTGCGGGTAACGGCAGGGACTTATAACTTGTACATTGGGGATGAAGACTTTGTTTGGACACGGGACAGTGCGACAGGGGTCTACATGGCGATGAAAGATAGTTCAGGTACGATGGGAGATTCTATCTACTGGGCGTTGACGGATGTGGCTGATCCAACTAGTTTCTGGACGTCGTTCCAGACCTTGGAGCAAGACATCGAGCAGTACATTCCAGATTTGGGTATTTCTGTTAGCATCCAACAAGCTCCACGTCCAAGTGGACAAGGGCAAGCCGATATTAATGGCAACGAAGGAAGCATTGGTACCCGTTTAGTGTACTCAGACAGTATAACATCAGGTAAATGGTACCTCGGAGTAGAAGAAGGTGAGGGGATCTTTAATATGATTAAGAACGGCAACGAGGAAGACGATCAGTTGTTTGATCCGAACAAAGAGTTTTCTACTAGCGAAGGAGGTTGGTATCCGTTTATGTTGTGTGATGGAGAATTGCGGACAACCAACTACTATTTCTCGTTGATGAACATTGGTTCTTCGGGTGCGCGTTTCCGAAATGCGTCGTCTAATTTGGCGACGAGTGTACGGGATACGATGTTAGTAGCGTTGAACAACGTGAACATCGTGCTGACGGAAGATCAGAGCAAATGGAGCCGTTGTATCGTAACGGAGACGTTTAACCGCTACCACGGATCAGGATATTTGAATGCGACAGCGCCATCAGGCCGTCGTCAGATGACATGGAGAGGAAGCAATACGAGTGGTGCGGCAACGTACTATTCTAGAAACAAGGACATGAGTATAGATTCTAGTAGTCAAGGAATGTCTTGGTTCCCTGGATATGCGTATGATGTAGAGACAGGAGAGCGCTTGAATATTTTCTTTGGAGAGAACTCGTTGTACAACGGGGTAATTCTACCTGAGAGTATCACACCAGGGGTAAGTACGGGCAACGACATGGTATTTAATCCGACATCAACGGCCTTTGCAGGTCCTGAGTTGACGTTTGATGAAGATGTCCAGTTTTTGCGTTCGGTATTAGGTGGGCAGCACATTGTATATGTGACGCGTCAGAAATACGATTCTTGTCAGAGTATGATTGATTTATACAGCAATATTTTCCCAATTTTCTGGCCAGACAACAAGATTGTACCAAGTCTAGATGTGACATGGGCGTCGATGGCGTTATTAGCACCAGGGACAAGCATGAAAGGCAGCATGGGGGAGATCCCACCAACAGAATTGACGGTGAAGTTGCGGGTGAATCGACCTTATGAGAAGGAAGTAGGTACGAATGAGAATTTAGGTTATCCGTTGTACGAATTCAAGTTGGATGGTTTTGCACCGACGAAAGAAGAAGGAGACGTGGCAGAAAGTGCGTTGGATCTCTTGCGAGTGGTGCCCAATCCTTACTATGCTTACTCCGATTACGAAGTGACAGAGATTGATAACGTAGTGAAAGTAATTAATCTACCAGCAGCGTGTCAAATTAGAATTTACTCTTTAGATGGTCGTTTTGTGCGCGAGTACAAAGTGGCACAGGCCTATAGTCGTGAAATAGAGGCAGGTGGTGCCCGCAATGGTATCGCTCGTGTCGGTTTAGGTACAAATGGGCCTTCTAGTGAGGAGCAAATTACGACGTCTATCGACTGGGATTTGAAAAACTATGCGGCAGTACCCGTCGCTAGTGGGGTGTACCTCATCCACGTTAATGTGGAAGGTGTAGGAACCAAAGTGCTGAAGAGCTTTATCATCAACAGAGCCTTTGATGCTCAACGCTTGTAATCGTATTATAGACAAAAAAAAGGGGTGGTTCCGAAGCAAGTTCGGAACCACTACCTATTAAAAATAATAAATCATGAATAGACTTAAATCTATTGTCGCGCTATGTTTGTTGGGCGCATTCTTGCTGCCAGAAAGTGCTTGGGCAGGAAACCCAGACCGACAAGGGGAAGCAGGCGCGTATGAATTGTTACTCAATCCTTGGGCGCGTTCGGCAGGTCTCAACGGATTGGTAGTATCTAGTATCACAGGAGTAGAATCTATGCGTTTCAACCCCGCAGGAATTGGCCGCATGGGCAGCGCTACAGAAGTAGTCGTATCTCATACCCAATACATGGTTGGTACAGGTATGAGCATGACCGCAGGTGGCTTGGCTCAAAAAATCGGAAAGAATGGTGCCATCGGCATGACTTTGATGGCCTTCAACTTTGGAGACATTCCATTAACGACTACGAATCAACCACAAGGGATTACTAACTTTAGTCCTTCTTTCTTTAACATCGGATTGGGTTACAGCCACGTTTTTAAAGATGAAAAAGGAAACGAAAAAATCTCTGTCGGTTTTGCAGTACGGGTGGTTTCTGAATCTATCGCCAATGCTTCGGCAATGGGCGTAGGGTTTGATGCAGGGGTACAGTATGTAACAGGAGCCGACAAACAAATCAAATTCGGTTTGGCTTTGCGTAACATTGGTACCAAAATGAAATTCCGTGGCGATGGTTTGTCCTTCGTTGGTACTTCTCCTAATGGAGGAAATACCTTGACCGTAGAACAACGGGTAGCAGGATTTGAATTGCCTTCTTTGTTGCATATTGGTGCGTCTTATGACTTTTGGTTTCCAGGAGAAACAGAAGCCCGCCAAGGAAAAACTAGCCGCTTATCTGTTAACGCTATGTTTACCGCCAACTCTTTTGCTCGGGACCAATATGGGTTGGGCTTGGAGTACGGCTTCAAAGAAATGTTGATGTTGCGCGCTGCTTTCCGCTATGAGGGGTTGATGTTTGACATGGAAAATGCAGGAACGATCAGTAATGGTTTTACAGCAGGACTCTCTATCCAAGTGCCCTTCAAGAAAGGTTCTTCTAAGAAAATTGCCTTTGACTACGCTTTTGAATTACAAAAAGAATTTGCAGGCTCTCACGCTTTGAGCTTACGCATAAACATATAATTTGTTCTGCTTAAGAACAACCAATGCGCTTTTCCCAGACTTCTTGGGAAAAGCGCTTTTTTATTGGTGGCATTAGCCATCCTACACCAGAGAGAATTTGGCTGCTTATACAAAAAATACTATTTTAGTAAAGCCCCTAACAGATAGAGGAGCTGACCCCATTACTACTATTACTTACGAAAACCACGGGTGAATCTCCTACTAACAAAAGGCTGTTTTGATAAAACAGTTTCCTGTATTCTCCCAAGAACGATTTCCTTTCATACTTCCCAAAATCATTACAATGGCAGTTTTTTATATTTGGATAATTGGTTTGGTCGCCCTATTGGGGAGTACCTCCCTCTATGCACAGGAACTGATCCCTTTGGCAGGGCAGTCCAACCCGCCACCTCCCGCCAATAATTTTCGAGCAGATTGCGTCGGATCTATTGCGCAAACGGATGTAGACATCAACAACGTGCGCGCGCGCTTACGGGCAGGCGGCGACATTTGGTGGGATGGAGTACAATCGCACTATGTCGTACCCAATGTAGATCCTAATTCGGGGGAGCCAGAGATTTCTGCACTTTTTGCAGGCGCGATTTGGTTAGGAGCTTATGATGACGGGGGCAACCTGATTCTGGCGGCACAAACGTACCGTAGTCGTGGCAACGATTACTGGACGGGCCGATTGAATCCCGACTTGGGAACCATTGAAAAGATTGAGTGCGAGCGCTGGGATAAACACTTTACTGTATTTGGTAAAGACATTGCCGATTTGCGCGCTGATAACCTTGATCCCCTCAATCCAGGGGTACAAAACCCTGTTTCTAGAGGTCTAAAAGGATGGCCAGGGAGAGGCAACCCCTTTTTCTCCGAAATACACGGCTTTGATATTCGAGATTACAACCAAGAACTAGCCCCATTTATTGATTTTGATAAGGACGGGGTTTATGATCCAACCAAAGGCGACCACCCTATTATCGAAGTGACAGGATGCGCAAAGAACGATTATAATAATCCTGTTTTTGCTGACCAAATGACGTGGTGGGTCTACAATGACAACGGTAACCTACACAACCATACCAGCGGTCAACCCATGCAAATGGAAATTCAGGCGATGGCTTTTGCCTACGGCAGTACGGATGCCATCAACAATATGACTTTTTACCGTTATAAATTACTCAATCGGAATAAACTTGCGTTGAACAGTACTTACTTTTCGTTGTGGACAGACCCTGCCTTGGGCTGTCCCACTGATGATTACATTGGTTGTGATACGGCAACAGGAATGGGCTATGTGTACAATCAAGATACTGATGATGAGAGCAATTGTTTGCAGGGACAGTTTCCTGGATATGGCTCTGATATTCCCGCTTTGGGGGTAGATTACTTTAGAGGGCCGTTGGACTCAGCAGGCGAAGAAATTGGCTTGTCTTCTTTCCAATACCACATCAATAGTGCTTCTGATCCTAGAGGCGATCCGTCTGCGGCCTTAGGTTTTTATCGGCTAATCTCTGGATTTTGGCCAAACGGAACACCCATCACCGCTGGTGGAGATGGCTATGATCCTACCAATACCACCGCTACGCCTACTTCTTATGTTTTTCCTTCTTTTCCTGACCAGTCAGGTGCGGGAGCTTGGTCGATGTGTAGCGAAAGTCTCAATGGTTTAGACCAACGGTTCTTGCACACCTCTGGGCCCTTTGTATTAAAGCCTGGCGCAACCAATGAAATGATTTCAGGAGTAGTTTGGGTGCCTAGCATCCCTGATTACCCGTGCCCAAGCTTACGACCACTTGTACAAGCCGACTTATTGGCGCAAAGTTTATTTGACAACTGTTTTAAAATCACCGATGGCCCTGATGCGCCTTTTATCGAGGTAGTAGAATTAGACGAAGAGTTGATCTTGAACTTATACAATGGACCAACTTCTAACAATGAGGGATTGATGTATGAAGAGTCGCCAGGGGAGCTGCGTTCGCTCTCGGCTTTAGGGATTGTAGACATTGATACCACTTATAATTTCCAAGGGTATAAAATTTATCAAGTTGCGGAGCCCAATGTCTCTGTAACAGAATTGGAGGACGAAACTAAGGCGCGGTTGATCTTTCAAACAGATTTGGACGACGAGGTAGAAAAAATTGCCAACTGGGAATTATTTACTGACGAGGATTTAGGAATTATAGTGCCTGTGCCTAGCATCAAAGTAGAAGGTCAAAACGAAGGGGTCAAGCACACTTTCCGTATTACCGAAGATCAATTTGCACAAGGCGAAAAAGATTTGATTAATCACAAAGCATACTACTTCTGTGCAGTTGCTTATGCCCACAACGAGTACCAAAAATTCCAACCTGATAGTGTTTTACAAGGTGCCGCAAACAAAGCAGGGCAAGCGATGCCCTATTTACAAGGTCGTCGCAACTTCAAGATTTACACCGCTATTCCTAGAATCACGGATGTAGAGTACGACGGGATTCAACTCAATGCTCAATACGGCGATCGTCCTGGGGTCACCCGTTTGGATGGTCAGGGAGTGGGTTCTAAGCAGTTCTTAGAAATTACTAACCTCGGTTCTATTGTGGATCAGATTGTGAATCAAGAGAATGTAGAGCGGATTGATTATGCGGCAGGAAGTTCTCCCATTGATGTAAAGGTAGTAGATCCATTGCGGGTAACGGCAGGGACTTATAACTTGTACATTGGGGATGAAGACTTTGTTTGGACACGGGATAGTGCTACAGGGGTCTACATGGCGATGAAAGATAGTTCAGGTAAGATGGGAGATTCTATCTACTGGGCGTTGACGGATGTCGCTGATCCAACTAGTTTCTGGACGTCGTTCCAGACCTTGGAGCAAGACATCGAGCAGTACATTCCAGATTTGGGTATTTCTGTTAGCATCCAACAAGCTCCACGTCCAAGTGGACAAGGGCAAGCCGATATTAATGGCAACGAAGGAAGCATTGGTACCCGTTTAGTGTACTCAGACAGTATAACATCAGGTAAATGGTACCTCGGAGTAGAAGAAGGTGAGGGGATCTTTAACATGATTAAGAACGGCAACGAGGAAGACGATCAGTTGTTTGATCCGAACGAAGAGTTTTCTACTAGCGAAGGAGGTTGGTATCCGTTTATGTTGTGTGATGGAGAATTGCGGACAACCAACTACTATTTCTCGTTGATGAACATTGGTTCTTCGGGTGCGCGTTTCCGAAATGCGTCGTCTAATTTGGCGACGAGTGTACGGGATACGATGTTAGTAGCGTTGAACAACGTGAACATCGTGCTGACGGAAGATCAGAGCAAATGGAGCCGTTGTATCGTAACGGAGACGTTTAACCGCTACCACGGATCAGGATATTTGAATGCGACAGCGCCATCAGGCCGTCGTCAGATGACATGGAGAGGAAGCAATACGAGTGGTGCGGCAACGTACTATTCTAGAAACAAGGACATGAGTATAGATTCTAGTAGTCAAGGAATGTCTTGGTTCCCTGGATATGCGTATGACGTAGAGACAGGAGAGCGCTTGAATATTTTCTTTGGAGAGAACTCGTTGTACAACGGGGTAATTCTACCAGAGAGTATCACACCAGGGGTAAGTACGGGCAACGACATGGTATTTAATCCGACATCAACGGCCTTTGCAGGTCCTGAGTTGACGTTTGATGAAGATGTCCAGTTTTTGCGTTCGGTATTAGGTGGGCAGCACATTGTATATGTGACGCGTCAGAAATACGATTCTTGTCAGAGTATGATTGATTTATACAGCAATATTTTCCCAATTTTCTGGCCAGACAACAAGATTGTACCAAGTCTAGATGTGACATGGGCGTCGATGGCGTTATTAGCACCAGGGACAAGCATGAAAGGCAGCATGGGGGAGATCCCACCAACAGAATTGACGGTGAAGTTGCGGGTGAATCGACCTTATGAGAAGGAAGTAGGTACGAATGAGAATTTAGGTTATCCGTTGTACGAATTCAAGTTGGATGGTTTTGCACCGACGAAAGAAGAAGGAGACGTGGCAGAAAGTGCGTTGGATCTCTTGCGAGTGGTGCCCAATCCTTACTATGCTTACTCCGATTACGAAGTGACAGAGATGGACAATGCCGTTAAGGTGATTAATTTACCTGCTAATGCAAAACTCCGCATCTATTCTATTGATGGTCGTTTTGTACGCGAATATACGACAGGGCAAGTGTATGGTAAGACCGTCGAGACGGGAGCCGCGCGTAATGGCATCGCTCGGGTAGGTCAAGGCACAAATGGCCCCTCTAGTGAGGAGCAAATTACGACGTCTATCGACTGGGATTTGAAAAACTATGCGGCAGTACCTGTCGCTAGTGGGGTGTACCTCATCCACGTTAATGTGGAAGGTGTAGGAAGTCGAGTTTTAAAGAGCTTTATTATTAATAGAGCCTTGGATTCTCAACGTTTATAATGCTTTAAAATAGGTCGAATTTTTTGCTAGGAGTCTGCTCATAAATTGTGTGGACTCCTAGCGTGTTTAGGGCAACTGGGGCACATAATAGTAGGACAAATGTGATTTTTAGTTGTATTTATGCCCGATTTGTCCTATCTTTAACTGGTCTACTGAATGAACTATTATAGCTAAATTATACTAAAAAAAACACCACCATGAAAGAGCAAGCGGAAACTAGAGAACAAGCGTTGCAATCTATTAATAGTCAAACTAACAACGCTCCCCAACAGCAGCAAGAAACCCTTCCCGTCGACCAAAGCGCGATGGCCGAGCAAGGCCGCCAATTAAAAGAGCAGTCTGAAAACAGCCCTCAAGCCCAACAAGGCCGCAAAATGAAAGCAGGAGCTCAAGAGCACGCCGACAAAAATGGCCCCAAACGCAACGTTAATAAAACAGGCATTCCCGATCGTTTGAAAACGGTTATCGAATACTTTTCAGGTTTTTCATTGGATGAAGTAAGAGTCCATTACAATTCAGAAAAACCTGCTCTAGTAGATGCCCATGCTTATACCGAAGGACTCCATGTGTATGTCGCTCCTGGTCAAGAAAAACACCTAGCACATGAGCTTTGGCATGTCGTGCAACAAATGAAAGGAGAAGCTAAGGCCACTGAAACAGTCAATGGAAAAAAGGTAGACACCCGAAAAGGCAAAGAACAGGAAGCAGATAAAAACGTTCCCAATCAAGTTAATCCCCCTACCGAAGCGTTAGAACAGACAACTCCGCAAGAGGGAATTATACAACGCGTAGAACTTACCGATGATGAAATAACAGCACGACTTGCACCATTAGGCAACGGTCTTACCTTAGCCAACTCGCAAATCCTTACTCGTTGGGACAAGGACTGGGGAGATGACCATGCAAATTGTCATGGCTACACACTAAACCAAGATGCTACGCACTTTAATTATCCTGATGAAATGTTAGCAGGCATTGGGGCAGGCGCACAAGTAGCCGTTTTTATGAGCGGTGATAAAATTGCCCACTCAGGAATTTATGATGGTGGAAAAGTGACCCATTTATTAAAAAGAATAGGTATTTTAGAATCCAATGTCGGAATAAATGGAACAATGGGCTATACCACCCGTTACAATCTTCCAGCGGATAGAGCTGCCTTAGATGCTGCGTTAGCAGCTACTGCTGCTGCGGAGGCCGCTGCTGCTTTAATTACGGAACGCATAGACTTGAGCATAAGTATTTTAGATCATGCCAAAAGTATAGATGGGGAGATAAGAACAGCGTTAGGAGCCGATTATAATGCTGCTGTTAATATTGGTGCCCTTGATGCAATAGACAGTGATGCGGCAAAGGATGCTTACATTACACTACACCAAGTCTATATCAATAGAATACGCGTCTATATTAATGAGAACGAAGGTACTAACTACGACGAAGTATAAACGTCTGAGGACAAACTGTGGGGTGATTACTTCTCTTTACTAGTTCTTCCTAAATGCTATAACACCATCGAATTTGGCTTGTACAAACTTATGGACAAAAAGGAGCTATCCCCTTCAATGGTGGTGGCTCTTTCTTTGTTAGGAGAACTTTTTTACGACTCCTTAAGTAAAAATTGCCCATATTTTGAGCCTATTTTATCAAAAAAAATGCTTGAATTTATTGGGAAATAAGTGCTATAACCTCTATGAATGCTATTATAGAAAGAGTAAATTTCTTGGTAAAACCTCAAAACTGTCGTTGTTATTCTCTCCTAAAAAGAAGACTTTGTAACTAATCAAGGTGCGCACCTCGATTTCTCTACTACTCTATGGTTCGTAGCGTCGAAGTTGTAGGCTTATAGCTTCGTTGACAAGGCAAGAAAAAGACCTTGTAGGGCTTGCTACGTCCATTACTGATCATTAATAAAACAGACTATGAATCATCTTTTTATAACACTGATAGGGCTTTGCAGCTGCTTCTTGCTCTCCGAGAGCCTAGCAGCGCGGGATTACCTCCATCCCAACGCCACCCCTAATACCCAAAGTCGAGCTAATTACCGACAATCTTGTACGGCTTCCCGTTCTCAAACGGATCTCAACATCAACAATGTCCGCGCGCGTTTACGGGGTGGCGGGGATATGTGGTGGGATGGCAACGAGGCGCAATATATTGTACCCAACGTCGATCCCACTTCAGGAGAAACCCCCGTTTCTGCACTTTTTTCAGGTGCCATTTGGTTGGGCGCTTACGATGGAGGGGGCAACCTCATCGTAGCCGCGCAAACTTACCGCAATGCGGGCAATGACTACTGGTCAGGGCCTTTAGATCCATCAACAGGAACGATTAATACAATAGAATGTGAGCGCTGGGATGAGCACTTTACTGTTTATGGACGGGACATAGATGCGCTACGCGCCGACTTTTTAGACCCATTATCACCAGGGATAGATAACCGTCCTTCTAGGGACATTATGGGCTGGCCAGCTAGGGGCAATGTGCATTTTGCTGCTATTCACGGCTTTGATATTTTGGATTACAACCAAGACCTCGCCCCCTTTATTGATGTCAATAAAGACCAAATTTACAACCCTATGGATGGTGACCATCCAATCATTGAAGTGACGGGCTGTGGACGCGAAGATTACAACGACCCCGTATATGCCGATCAAATGACGTGGTGGGTCTACAACGACAACGGTAATTTGCACACACAAACCAATGGACAACCCATGCAAATGGAAATTCAAGCCTTGGCTTTTGCGTACAGCACGACAGATGCCGTTAATAACATGACCTTCTATCGGTATAAATTATTAAATAGAAATAGCTTGAACCTGAATGACACCTACTTTTCCTTGTGGTCAGATCCCGATTTGGGTTGCTTTTCTGACGATTATATTGGTTGTGACAGTGCCACAGGAATGGGCTATGTATACAATGCAGATGCCTTAGACGATAACCCTTGTGGAACAGTGGGCTCTGCGGGTTATGGAGTAGACATCCCTGCTTTGGGCGTAGATTATTTTAAAGGGCCTTTGGACTCTGCTGGTAATGAAATAGGTCTTTCGGGCTTTCAGTACTACGTTGGGGGAGGCGTAGGAGTTATTCCTGGAATCGCTGGTCCACAAAGCGCATTGTCGTATTACAACCTCATGTCGGGGCGTTGGACGGATGGAACACCCGTAACAGTGGGAGGCAATGGCTATAACCCTAATTCTACTACCGCTCAAGAAACACGCTACGTTTTTACCTCTGCTCCTGACGATCAAAGTCCTGATGCTTGGTCGATGTGTAGCGAACGCCTCAGTGGATTGGATCAGCGGTTTTTGCACGTTTCTGGACCTTTTGTTTTGCAACCAGGAGCCACCAACGAAATGATTTCGGGTGTCGTATGGGTGCCTGAATTGGAATATCCTTGTCCCAGTATCAAGCCGTTAATCGAAGCGGACGAATTGGCACAGAATCTTTTCAAGAGTTGTTTCAAATTGACCAATGGCCCGATGCTCCTTATATAGAGATCGTGGAGATGGACGAAGAGTTGGTGTTGAATTTAAATTATGGGGAGACCCAAACAGGTATTTCCTACGAGGAATCTCCTGCGGAGTTGCAACCTTTTGCGCCCTTGGATACGACCTACAATTTTCAAGGCTACAAAATTTATCAAGTCAATGGCCCCAATGTTTCGGTAACGGAACTAGAAGAGGAAGACAAAGCTCGCTTGATTTTTCAATGTGATGTGGAAGATGATGTTGATAAAATCGCTAATTGGGATCGATTTACCGATGCTGATTTGGGTATTGACATTGCCATTCCGACCATCAAAGTAGAGGGCGAAAACCAAGGGATCAGACATACTTTTCAGGTGACAGAAGATGAATTCGCCGAAGGAGAAAAAGGCTTAATTAATCATAAATCTTACTATTACTGCGTGGTCGCTTATGCGTATAACAATTACGAAACGTATGATCCGAATACCAACCTTGGACAAGCTAAACCCTACCTACAAGGCCGTCGTAATTTTAAAATTTATACCGCCATTCCTAGAATCAATGACCCAGAATTTAATGGAGTGGTTGCCACCTCGGAGTACGGCGATGCACCTATGGTGACACGCCTAGAAGGGCAGGGCGCTAGCAAAGAGTTTTTGCGCCTTGCCAATCAGCGTGAAGTCGAACGCCAGTCTTTGGCGGGGGAAAACGTAGGCCGCATAGAATACCAAGTAAAAAGCGCTCCTGTAGGCATCAAAGTGGTCGACCCTTTGCGGGTAACGTCTAGCACGTATCAATTGCATGTTTGTGATGAACGGTGTGTGTGGATTTATGATTCTGTTACCCAGCAGTACAATGGACAGTTTGGCACGACAACGGCCTTAGGAAATGACATTCGTTGGGTCTTGACCGACAACAACGACCCCAGTACCATTTGGACTTCTTCTCAAACCTTAGATTGGAATTATGAACAGTATTTGCCTGACTTGGGGATTTCTATTACCGCCTACCGACAGCCCAAGCCCAGCCACGAAGGCAGTGTCGGGTTTATCGGAACAGACATTGTTTATGAAGACCCAACAAAAGGAGCGTGGTACAGAGGTCTAGAAGAAGGCGAAGGGATTTATAACCTGCTCAAAACAGGTGCTGGTGAAGACGATCAAGCCTTTGATCCAGAGGAGTTGTATTCGAGCGCCAACGTAGCATGGTATCCCTTTATGTTGTGCGATGCGGAAGAGCGTCGAGATAACTACTACTTGGCCTTGGGAAGTGTGGGCTCCTCAGGGGCACGTTTCAGAAATAGTTCCTCCCAATTGGCACTCAGTGTACGCGATACGATGCTGACTTGGCTGAATAATGTCAATGTGGTGTTGACACCGAATGAAGCAGAGTGGAGCCGCTGTGTAGTCGTAGAATCGGCTAGTTTATACTATACTAGAACGTATCTAGGCGCAGGTGCGCCCTCGTGGCGCATTCCCTCTGGCCGTGACCAATTGGAATGGAAAGGCAGCACAGGAGCAGGCAAGCCCGATTATTATTCTAGAAATAAAGACGGCAGCGAAGACCAAAGTTCTAAAGGCCTTTCTTGGTTTCCTGGCTATGCGTACGACGTAGAGACAGGGCAGCGCTTGAATGTTTTCTTTGGAGAAAATTCGGTCTATAATGGACAAAGTATAACGGTGGAAGTAAATGCGGGAGCGAGTACGGGGGATGATATGCTGTTTAATCCTACCTCGACGCAAATTGTAGGCAATCCTAGCATTGATGAAAAAGTACAGCTGCTGCAAAATGTACAAGGCGGGCAACACGTCATTTATGTGACGCGACAACCGTATGACTCTTGTCAAAGCGTAATTGATGTGTTCAATAAAGTCATCAATCCCATCTTGTTCACACAAGACCAGTTCCTTTACAAGGAAGGCATCGTTACTTGGGCCTCAATGGCCGTACCGACAAGGATGGACGGCGCTTTGGGGACTATTCCCCCGAGCAAAGCAACCATTCAATTGCGCGTCAATCGCCCGTATGAAATCGAAGTGGGAACCAATGAAAGCTTGGGTTATCCGTTGTACGAATTTGCTTTGGATGGCTTGGCTACTCAAAAACAGGAAGATGCCACGGCTACTAGTGCCTTGGATCTGTTGCGTGTTGTGCCGAATCCTTACTATGCCTATTCCGAATACGAAGTAGACGAACAGGAAACGGTGATTAAGGTTATCAACATTCCTGCGGCTTGTGAAGTTAAAATCTACAGCTTGGACGGGCGTTTTGTGCGTACCTACAACCTAGCGCGGGGCTATAACCATCCAAGTCGCAACGGAATTGCCCGTATCGGGCAGGGCGGCGAGGGCCCAATGCCGATGCTCAAATTCTGACCTCCGTAGAATGGGACTTGAAAAACTATGCAGGTGTGCCTGTTGCTAGTGGCGTGTATTTAATTCATGTCAAGGTAGAAGGAGTCGGTTCAAGAGTTCTGAAAAGTTTTATCATCAATCGTGCCTTTGATGCACAGCGGTTGTGACAAATCCAAAGTTCTAGCTCGCAGAATTTTGCGGGCTAGAACTGGCATTTATCTATAATATTGCGTATATTTGTACCACAAGGTGGTCAAGGACGTTCCTCTCCCAACAGAGAGGAACGTTCTTTTTGTTGCTTAATCCTCTGTGTGGGGATCGCTTGAACAATTTAATAGTGTCAATCGTTTAGGTTTCCAATGCTGTCTTAGAACAGCTTTTATTTTTATCATTACAAGGCTTTCGAAACTTGCTAATAACTGTTCAGAAAGCCGTTCCGAGAAGGAGCTGTTTTTGGCTAGTGTCCTATTATTAAGAACAAGACCTGCCACGCTCTTTCCGATTTAAAAGACTTCGATTATGTCTAAATATTCATACATGACCCAAGAAGGGTTCAATAAGCTAAAAGCAGAATTAGAAGAACTGAAAACTAACGGTCGCCAAGAAGCTGCCAGAGCTATTGGAGAAGCGCGAGAAAAAGGTGACTTGTCTGAAAATGCCGAGTACGATGCGGCCAAAGAAGCTCAAGGCTTGCTAGAGTTGAAAATTTCGGAATCCGAAAAAATACTCTCTATGGCGCGTGTTATCAAACAAGAAGACCTCGATGCGTCTTCTGTAGTCGTATTGAGTACCGTCAAAATCAAACAAAAGCAAACAGGCAAGGAATTTACCTATACGCTTGTTTCTCAGTCAGAAGCAGACTTGCGGGCAGGTAAAATATCGGTAGATTCGCCCATCGGCAAAGGTCTTTTAGGCAAAGTGGTAGGCGATACGGCAGAAGTAATTACCCCTGGTGGTTCGATGGAATTTGAAATTCTAAACATCGCGATTAACTTGTAATTGATTCTCTTCTATTCTTCTACTAAGATCCTTTTTATCATGGCTAGTATCTTTACCAAAATAGTCCAAGGAGAAATTCCTTGCCACAAAGTAGCAGAAGACGAGCAGTTCTTGGCTTTTTTAGATATTGCTCCCATTGAAAAAGGCCACACCTTGGTGATTCCAAAAAAGGAAGTGGACTATATTTTTGATTTGGAGGAAGAGCTGTACTTGGGCTTGCATTTGTTTGCCAAGCGCGTTGCGAGAGCGTTGGAACAAACGATTACTTGTGAGCGAATTGGGCAAACGGTTTTAGGGCTAGAAGTACCGCATGCACACATCCACTTGGTGCCCTTGATTAATGTACAGTTTATTGATTTTGGTCAACGCGCTTCTATGGAGCAGGATGCTTTTGCCGCTTTGGCAGCGCAGATTCGAGGAAACTTTAAGTAAGAAAAATAAGTAGGCTTTATCCTACAAGTAAGGCGCGTTGCTCTCAGAGCAACGCGCCTTTTTTTATGTTAAGCGGATTTAATGGAACAGGATTATTTGACCCCGTGCATTAGTTTTTTCAACAAAGGATTGAGCAAAGCAACCAAAATACCTAAGCCAATTGGAATCACGGTTAGAATCCAGAAAAAGGTACTGATACCATACGTTTCAGCGATGATCTCAATTTTACTACCGAAGGTATGCGCTGTTTTATTACCAATAGCAATGGCGAGGTAGTACACCCCAAACATAAAGGCAATCATTCTGGCAGGTACCAATTTACTCAAATAAGAGAGGCCCAAAGGAGACAAGCACAACTCGCCCAAGGTATGAAACAAGTAAGCGGCAATGAGCCAAAACATACTCAACTGCGCACTAGTGGCTCCAGGTTGTATACTGCTGGCACCAAAGGCCAAAAAGGCAAAACCAATTCCCAATAAAACCATTCCCATCGCATATTTGATAGCGGCAGAAGGGTTGTACTTACTTTCCCAAAGTTTGGAGAAGAGGGGCGCAAAACCAATAATAAACAAGGAATTTAGGATGCCAAACCAAGTGATCGGCACTTCGGCTTTATCAGAAGAAAACTGCGTGTAAACTTTATAAATAACAATCCCCCAAATAATGACAAAACTAGCTGCCAAGATAATATTGGAGAGAGAAATACGGCTAAAAGTTTTTCTAAAGAGCGCCAAAAGCACATAGGTAATAATAAGCAAGGGACCTACGGTTACTAGTAAATCTACAATTTTGAAGATAATGGCTCCAGAACCCTCTAAAGAACGCTGGGTAAAGTCTCGGGTATAAATAGGCAAGGTACCTGCAGCTTGTTCAAAAGCTGCCCAAAAGAAGATCGTAGTTAAGGAAAAGATGACCACCGCAATCATCCTATCGCGTACGATTGGCGAGTAGCGTGGAATACGGATAATTAATAAGATAGCAAAGGCTATACCCGCTAAGACCGCAAAGAAGTTAGAATCTTCTAAGCCAGCAATGGTGAAGCTGAAGGTATCAATATTTCCAATGGTAGAAAGTGGATCATTAATAATATAAATCAAGGCCGACACCACAAATAAGGCAATCAAGGCTTTATCAACTACCGTAAAAGGATTGCGCTTGTCTAAGATAGGCTGTGTGGTAGGATGATCTAGAATAGGATCACTCTCCGTGGTAGGGGTAGCTAACTTTTCTTGGTTGCCCTCAGCACCAGCTGGATCTACTCCAATATTGCCAAATAACGGCTGTGCAAAAACAAATTGCAACATTCCCAAGAACATAAAGATACCTGCTAACCCAAAGCCCCAGCTCCAGCCTATTGTTTCCCCAACATAGCCACAAAGCATAATTCCTAGGAAAGCTCCTGCATTCACTCCCATATAGAAAATGGTGTAGGCACCATCTTTTTTATCTTCCTTGCCCTCGTACATCGTCGAAATAATGGATGTCATGTTGGGTTTAAAGAAACCGTTTCCGACGATTAGAAAAGCGATACCAATGTATAGAAATAGAGGTGTTTCCAAGGCCATGGAGGCATGTCCCAGCGTCATCAGTAACGCTCCAATAACTACTGCTTTGCGATAGCCAAGGTGTTTGTCGGCCAGATAACCTCCCACAATAGGTGTCAAATAGACCATTAGGGCATATGTTCCCAAAAGAGAAAGGGCCATTTCTTGCGACCAAGCCCAACCTGGATTATCCCCTGCAATAGAGGCGGTAAGGAAAAGCACCAATAAGGCACGCATACCGTAGAAGGAAAAACGTTCCCACATCTCGGTAAAAAACAAGATGAATAGCCCAGCGGGATGTCCCAACACCTGGTCTTTAAATAAATTTTCAATGTCTTTGTTCATGTTGTTAAATTTTGTGTTGTAGGTATAGCAAAGCTAGTTTTTATGTGTGAAAATTGTTGTACTGGTTTATAAGAAAGAAAAATACTTATTCTGGTGCTCCTTTTGCGTTGGCAGGGTGAATTTCTCCCTCCTCTTCTGCCCCGTGCATGAGGCGTTTGAGTGGTTGGAGAAGGAGAATAACCAAGATACCAAAGATGGTACAGAAAATAGCAATTCCCAAAAATATGCTCAATTCGCCTAGCTCAGAAGCCGATTCGCCAATCAAGCCCGCTACTTTATTACCAATCCCTGTCGCGGCAAAATAAGAACCCATCATAAAGGCCATCCAGCGTTCGGGGGCTAATTTAGTGATAAAAGACAAGGCAACAGGGGAGGCGCAAAGCTCTCCTAAGGTGTGGAACAGATAAGCTAAAATTAACCACTGCATACCTGATTTTTCTACAATTTGTCCTGCTGCATCGTAAGCCACTTCTCCGCTAGCAATCGCCATAAAAAAGAAGCCCCAACCCATAATAACAACCCCAATGGCCATTTTAAAAAGAGCAGACGACTCTAATTTTTTACGTTTCCACCAGATCCAAAAAGCCCCGATTGGCGTTGCAAAAATCAAGATAAAAATAGCGTTGACGGATTGAAACCAACTCGCAGGCACGGCAAAACCGCCCAAGGCAAGGTCTGTTTTTTCTTTGGTATAAATACTCATCAATCCCCCAGCTTGCTCAAAAGCTCCCCAAAAGATAATAATAATCAAGAAAGAAAGGTAGGTCACCAAAATACGGTCTTTCTCTACCTTGTTGCCATCGTTGTACACCACGACCCCAACACCTACGGCAAAAGCCAAACCCATCACCAGCAGCCCATAACTCAACGAGCCACCGACTAGCCAAATCACCAGCCCCAGCCCAAAGGTCAATACAAAACCAACAATGGAATTGGTAGATTGAAAAATAGCTAAAAGCAAGTTATTGCTTGGTTTGGATTCGGTTAGTTCTTGTGCTTTAGGCTCCACGACCACTAAATTGCCAACGTGTTGCAAGTAGCGCTGTCCATACCAGTAAGTCAATTGTCCGAAAGCCATACCGATTCCCGCTAGGCCAAAACCATAGTGCCAGCCAATTACCTCGCCTACATAACCAACAATAATAGCGGCGGCAGCGGCACCCAAGTTGATGCCGATGTAGAAGATATAGAAACCCATATCGCGGCGGTCGTGGTCATTTTTGCCATACAAGCCCCCAACCATCGTAGAAATATTGGGTTTGAGCATTCCAACTCCCAAAACGATGAGCAAGAGCCCCATATAGAAGGCCCACATGACTTCAATTGCCAAAATCGTATGTCCTGCGACCAGCAATAAGCCACCAATAAAAACCGCTTTGCGTTGCCCTAAGAGCTTATCGGCAATGATCCCGCCAGGAATAGAGGCCACATAAACAAACATGGTGTACCATCCGTACAGCGCAATAGCGCTTTGATTTGTCCAACCCAATCCAGGATTGGCGCCGCCTGTTTCACTAACAAGATAAAGCACCAAAATGGCCCGCATTCCATAATAGGAAAAACGCTCCCACATTTCTGTTAGGAATAAAATGAATAATCCGATAGGATGTCCAAAGATGTTTTTCTGAGGAATAGGATCAATAGCGTTATCAAGTACCATTAGAATATATTTGGGATTGGAATAGACGGTGGCGGCCACCGAAGAGGCGAACTACTCAGAAAAGTAGTTTTTGTGTAAAATCAAATGGAAGGTAACAAAATACACTCAAATTGCCCACTTCGCCCGAAGGAAAACCCATATAAAAAGTAAAAATGAAGGGATTGAGCAGAAAACGTCGCAAAAGACGGAACATTATTGGGAAAATCGTTGTTTACTGTACCGATTTTTTTGCGCCCTCTTCATCTGTTTTATTGCGCACAGCTTGCGCCTCCATGACCAATATTTTCTTGGCATTTTCGCGTTGGATATAGCGATAGCGTCCCGCTCCTGTTTTACTCAGGTCTTGCAACAACTTTTTGTGGTGGGAAAATTCTTTTTGAGAAAAATAGAAAGTGCTAAGGCGAATGGGGTTTTTACGCTTCGTGGCCTGTTTGATAATGCGTTGGATGCGCTTACTGACCTTGAAACCGCCATCCGTCGCCATAATAATACGGTTATTCCCTTCCTTGATGAAGCTCTCTTCAATGGTTTTGTAAGCAAGTTGAATACCCTTATTGGCATCGCTCAAGCCATTAGAAGCCAAACCGTCGATGATGCCCAAGATTTTGGCTTTGTCCGCCTCTGAAGTGGCAGAAGTTGGCGGCAACACCAACTGTGCCTTGCCCGCATAAGTGATAAACGTAATGTTGTCCTCTTCGCGCATCAGATCCAAGAGTTGTACCAAGGCTTCTTTGAGCAGTGGGAGCTTATTGGTATCGCGCATCGACGCGGAGATGTCTAATAAAAAGACCAAATTATTGGTGGCAAATCCGTTTAGATTCATATCGCCAACCTCAGGATTAGCGTTGCGGTAAGCAATACTATCTGCAATTTGTTGGGCGATAACCGCCAAGCTATCTTCCTGTACTTGTTGGAGGCTGTCTTGAAGTGCTTGTTTTGCTAAGGTTTTGGCCAGAATGGCTTCAATGTCCAAATCGGGTTTCTGATATTGCTCAAAGGCGGCAATATTCGGATAACGTACCTTAAATAAATGGGGCATCTCGTATTCAAACAGCCAGTAGACATCGTTTTCTTGAATGAACTTATTAAACAGGGTTGCCATCCCGTTGCCCGTACGGTTGTATTGGTTCAGTAAATCAATATTATAATAATAATAAGGCGGCTCAAAATCTAACCGTTGATAGCGTGGAGCATCCAAGTATTCTTTGGCAGCCGACAATACTTGCCGTGCGCGATTGAGCATCAAGTCGTAGCGATTGTCAGGAGAGCGCAGCGAGCCCTCTTCTAAGGCTAAGCCTTGCAAAACAGTGGCTTTTTCGCGCTCTAGACGCAACACCATGCTTCGCAACTGGTTGCAGTGGGCGCTGAGGGCAATGGTATTGTCTTTGGCGCGAATGCCTTTAATAACGACTTGGGTCTGTTGTACCAACGGATGCAGCTGCCGAGTGGTGCGTAAGGCATTGCTGTCTAGGGCAGGGTAGGTATAAGATTGTGCAATAGACGTGAGGTTCCAATGCAGCTTTTCCTGTAGCGTAAACATATCATAATACAAGACCTCCATGCGCCGTAGCCGTGCAAACCCTTTTACCAAATTCGTATCTTGTTGATAGTTCCCCGAGCTAATATAATCGGCCAACTCCTTGCGGGTACGCTCCATTTCTTCCAATACATTCAACACTTTACCCACTAACTGAAAAGGCTCCCCACGTTTGTCGTAGGGCAAATAGATGTTATTACTAATAATAACAGGATATAGATCCCTTGGATAGATGGGAAAGTACTCTGGATTAGTTAGAATGTTGTCCTTGGTATAAACAACGGTTGTGATACTATCCTCCACATAAGCATGAAATTGATTATTTAAGTAAAGAAAATCAAAATACATTAAATTGATGGCATGCGTCGCCTCATTGGCATAAATAACATAGTTATTCAATGCCCCATAGGTAGATTTCGATAGCCGCTGTGCTTGCAAGGATGGCGCGCAAAGCCATAAAATGGCTAATAAAATAGAAGGGTTATATGAGAATAGTATTTTCATAATGGGAATTTGCTAACAAGGGCGATTCATCCGATTGGGTAATTGATCTTAGAAAGATGTTTTAATATCTTCCATTCCTTGTTAGCAAGTAAAAACTAGAGTGCGCAAAATTGTTGCCAAGCTTGCTCGGTGAGTTGAGTGGTCAAATGTTCGATGTAATAAGCACCTTGAGCAGGGTCTACTACTCGGTTCAAATAACTTTCGGACTGCAATAAATGTTGGACATTACGCGCAATTCGTCGGGTAAATTCTGTGGCTTCTGCCAAACCGTTAGATGGCTCTACGCGCAAACTATCAACACCTGCTACGACCGCTGCCATTGCTTGGGTTGTTCCTACCAACATATTGCGGTATTGATCTGCCAGAGGATCATTGACGGTATACGCGTGTAACCAAGGCCAAACCGTTTCACTTTCGTAGGCTTTTAGCAGCGCCAACCAACAGCGTTTGAATGCTCGCAAACGCGCCAAGGAAACAAAGTAGCGCGGTTCTATGGCATAGTCAAAACGCATCAACTCGGTGATTTGTGTACTGGAATAGTTTTTTTCTAATAAAAAATCAAACCATAAGCTCGCTTGGTACAAGGCATTAGCCAATCCTTTGCTGTCCTTAGTGGTGATGCTAAAATTGAGCCAACGCCAGTGCGAAAGCTTGGGAGCAGCTTGCAAGATGGGCCACAGGTCGGCAGGTGATAACACGGCAAGCGCAGCACTACCCTGTACGGTTTCGGCTCCTGCCCAACCATTGATAGCGCCAATAAACGCGGCGGCATCCAACGCTCGCCCTTCAAAATGCACCGTAATTAAATCCAGTAAAACTCCCTCAAAAAGCTGTTCTAAATCGCCCGTGCTAGGCAAGTACTGCCACTGTATAGACAAGGCATCGGCTCCCATCGTTAGGGCCTTCAACAACAAACCATTGGCGGCTATAAGGTCGGTGCTACTGTTTAGAATGACCGCTTCTGCTAACCGCCATTGGTTGCCTCCTTGGGCGCTAGTCCATCCTGTAGAGATGCTTGGGGCATCGCCATGGCGTTGTATCGGTGATATGCGCACGCCCTCTTCTGCCTCCCAGTCGAGCTGTTCTAACGGTTGCCCTTTCAAAAAACGTTCAATGGCCTGCTGCCATTGCTCATCGGATACGGCCTCAAAGGCGGCAAATAAATCTTGGGGTTGCTTCATCGTTGGTTAATGGTTAAATTAAATACAAACAGCAAAAGTACGACAGGTGGTTGGTTCGTCAAAAATAAAAGGGCACAAAAGTCTATTGACCCTAAAAGACAAACCAAGGACATGGCTGTTTTGTTGTTCCAAAAAAAGACGGCGTATTGATTTGATGGTTGATTCCTCCATCAAGAAATAGTTGTTGGCCCTGAAAGAGGGCAGCAGTTAGAAAAAGGTGGGGGAGGTAAACTGCTGTATAAGGATGTTTGTTTGCCTAAAATAAGGCAGGGAAAAGAGTAGCTTTTTGGA
Source organism: uncultured Saprospiraceae bacterium (assembly GCA_963837355.1). Classification (GTDB taxonomy): domain Bacteria; phylum Bacteroidota; class Bacteroidia; order Chitinophagales; family Saprospiraceae; genus Aureispira. Next base: position 161,460 of record CAWIMY010000008.1, read on the forward strand.
AAAAAAGTGATGGGCATTTTTCTTAGGCCTTCTTCTGCCTAACAAAAATACAACTTTTTACGCAATTGAAAAAGCTTTGTTGGTGCTTTGGTGGACTTTTTAGCTAGAACGCGCGAAAGAACGGATCAGCTGTAAGCTAGTACCCATCGATCTTTGAATAGAATAGCCGCAAACAGCTTGCAATAGGGATGAACAGGGGGACTATTGCCGTATGAATAGCCGTTGTCTGGAGAATCTGCTTCTAAAAAATAAACCTTATTGTTAGTGTTAAACCCACAACTTAGTTATATTAGGTCTTAACCAAAGAGCAACCAATAATCGGCTTTAGAAGACTCTTTTTTCTGCCACTTATTGGGTCTTGCTTATCGCAAAATTAGTGGAGCACATGAAAGCCGTCATACCAGTAGCAGGCGTTGGAACCCGATTGAGACCCCATACCTATACGCAGCCCAAACCCCTTATTCCTGTAGCGGGAAAACCCATCATCGCTTCGATTATTGATCAACTGGTCAATGATTTAGGCATTCGAGAGTTTATTCTCATCATTGGCTATTTAGGCGATAAAATCAAGCATTACATCGAACAACGCTATCCTGATTTGGATATTCAATTTGTACACCAAGAAGTGCGCAAAGGTCTAGGACACGCTATCTACAAAGGGATTGACGCATTTAGGGATGCTGAAGAACTACTCATTGTATTGGGCGATACGATTGTAGAGGGAGATTTAAAACCACTTGTTAGAACAACCACATTCCTGTTTGGGTGTTAAAAAAGTAGACGATCCTCGCGAATTTGGTGTGGTTGAGCTAGGCGATAAGGGAATTATTACCCGAGTAGTCGAAAAACCACGTATTCCTAAGTCGAACATGGCTTTGGTAGGCTTATACAAAATATCGGAAGTCCCCCAACTCATTGAAGCGTTGGAGTATATTGTAGATAACAACATTCAAACCATTGACGAATTCCAACTGAGTGACGCGCTGATGCGGATGGTAGAACAAGGGGTGGCTTTTACCACCTTTGAAGTAGATAATTGGTACGACTGTGGCAAAAAAGATATTTTGTTGGATACCAACGCCATGTTGCTCAAGCGTCAAGGCAATGCCACCGAAGATCATCCCAGTTACGAAAACACCATTATTATACCACCAGTGAGCATTGGCGCGGATTGTAAGATCAAAAACTCGATTATCGGGCCTAATGTGTGTATTGGGGATAATTGTGAATTGGATTACGCGATTGTCAGCAATTCTATTATTGGCAGTTATGCCCACATTGCCGAGGCCGTCTTACAAAAGTCGATTATCGGCAGCGATGCCTCCATTAAAGGACTCAGTTTGAGCCTAAATATTGGAGACAATACAGAAATTGATTTTTCTTGATAGCAATGGTTTGTTTATTGGAAGGAGGTGCCTCTCTTTCCTAGCCATTGGAAGATTTTTATAATAAATAACAACATGGAACAATTGACAGAACAACTTTCGGCCAACAAAGAACGCTATTTGGACGAATTGCTAGCCCTTTTACGCATCCCTTCTATCAGTGCGGATGAGGATTATAAAGAAGCAATGTTGGATGCCGCCGACTTTCTTAAAAATAAACTAATAGCCGCAGGTGCCGACAAGGTAGAGCTTTGCCAAACAGCTGGTTACCCCATTGTTTATGGCGAAAAAATCATTGACCCAGCACTACCTACTGTCTGTGTCTATGGACATTACGATGTGCAGCCGCCCGACCCACTGGAGTTGTGGGAGTCAGGCCCGTTTGAGCCTGTTGTAAAAAAGACAGAGGCCCATCCACAAGGAGCGATTTACGCCCGTGGCGCTTGCGATGACAAAGGACAAATGTATATGCACGTCAAAGCGTTTGAGCAAATGTTGCGCGCCGATGCCTTGCCTTGCAACGTTAAATTTATGATTGAAGGGGAGGAGGAAGTAGGTTCCCCCAATCTAGGCCCCTATTTGCGAGACAATGCTGACAAATTCGCTTGCGATGTTATTTTGATTTCAGATACAGGCATGATTGCCAACGATGTACCTTCTGTTTGTACAGGTTTGCGTGGGTTGAGTTATGTCGAAGTAGAAGTGACTGGCCCAACCGCGATTTGCACTCGGGTATTTATGGTGGAGCCGTCGGCAACCCTGCCAATATCTTGGCAAAAATGATTAGCCAACTGCACGATGATAAGAACCACATTGCTATTCCTGGCTTTTACGACGATGTAGAAGTGGTATCTGCAGAGGAGCGCAAAGCGATGAACGAAGCGCCGTTTTCTTTGACCGATTATAAAAAGCACTTGAACATCAAAGCCGTTCAAGGAGAAGAGGGGTATACCACTTTGGAGCGGGCTTCTATCCGTCCTACATTGGATGTAAACGGTATGTGGAGTGGTTATACTGGAGAAGGTGCCAAAACGGTTTTGCCATCTAAGGCTTATGCCAAAATTTCGATGCGTTTAGTGCCACACCAAGATCCCGATAAGATTACAAAGCTTTTCACAGAATACTTTGAAAGCATTGCGCCTGACGCGGTTCGCGTAAAAGTAACGCCCCACCACGGTGGTCATCCTGTGGTAACGCCCACTACGGGCATTGAGTACCAAGCCGCAGAGAAAGCGTATGAAGCGACATTTGGTAAAACACCTATTCCACAGCGTTCAGGTGGCTCTATTCCAATCGTAGCGATGTTTGAGGAAGTATTGGGTGTCAAGACTATTTTGATGGGGTTTGGGCTGGATTCGGATGCCATTCACTCCCCCAATGAGCATTTTGGCTTGTTCAATTTCTATAAGGGAATTGAAACGATTCCTTACTTTTACAAGTATTACACAGCCCTGAAAACAGGGGAATAATACTCCTTTATAAGAAGGGTGCTGCGGCACCCTTCTTATAAAAACTACTCGACTTCCTTTCGTTTATCATACAGCGCATCAATTAGAAAGGTATTCCAAGCTAGCCCTGCTTCGTAATGCTCTAAGACCCATTCTAACAAATCCTCGCGCAATACAATGGTTTCGTCGTCTTCATAGGTTTTCATAAAGTAAAACTGCTTGTTGGCAATAATTGGCTGCTGCTCGTGGGCGGCTTTAAATTCCTTGGGCAAGCGCTTGTTTTTGTCCCCTTGGATGCCGCCATATAGGTGAAGCAGTTTTGGGTCATTTAATAAAGCGTCGATGCGCGTAGGCGCTGCCATAATAGCCTGTCGTACGGCCTGTAAGTTTTCTTTTTCTAGCCAATACGCGCCACCGCCCAGCCAATTCTCATCGACTCCAAATTGTAGATAAAAACCAGGGTACTGTTTGTTTTTGCGCCCGCCTCTAGAGATAACTGCACTGCGGTTGAGTTTATAAGGGGTTTTGTCTTTGGCAAAACGAATGTCGCGGTTGATGCGAAAGATGCTTTCTTTGGGCAGGACATCTAAGTCTTTGTCGTAACGCTGCTGTATAGCATTGATCACATCCCCTACAAACGCTTGGAAGGGTTGCTTGACCTGTTGTTCGTACTGTTTTTTGTGGTCGTGGAACCAGTCTTTGTGGTTGTTGGCCGCTAGGCCCTTAAAAAAGTTGGCGTAGCCAGTAGAGAAGTAAGGCATCTGGGATGTTTTGTAGGACTAGAAGAATAGAGCGAAGCGCATAGGAAACGCAGAAAAACTCTTACCCCTTTTTGAGAAGGAGTAAGAGTTATCTATTAGTGTTCGAAAGAGTAAACCTAGTAGGGTCTAATCTTCTACTTGTACGTCGTCAATGGTAGTTTCTGTATCAACAGCAACGATTGCTTCTTCTTTATTGATGATTGTACGACCACGGTAAGAGCCACAAGCACCACAGATACGGTGTCTCAACACGTGTCCACCACAGTTGCTACATTCTAGTACGTGAGGAGGATTGTCAATCTTGTAGTGTGTACGACGTTTGCGTTTACGCTGCTTTGATATTCTACTCTTAGGATGTGCCATTTTTTGTTTATTTAAATGTTGTTATTTACTTTAAGTTTTTTAATGCGTCCCAAATACTGTCCGTTGGGCCATCATCTTGATCGTCTCCGCTTGGCGGAGCATTCTGTTGCTCATTGGGTGCTACGCTGTGTTGCTGCAAGTAAGCTAAGACCGCAGGGTCACAAGTAGAATTGCCATTCTCATCTAGCGGGTGAACTCTTCTAATTGGAATACTGAGCATAATCAATTCATAGAGCATTTCGGCAATATTAATTGAGTTGCAGCCTTCTTTTAGATAGACGACATTGTATTCATCGTCCTGTTCGGGAATTGTTTCTACCAGTTTCACCATGATTTGATCGCTGCCTTCAATCGGCAAGTCAAACACTTCCGCACACACATCGCAGGGTGTGACTATGGTTCCTTGTAAGTCGAAATTTAATTCCAAGCTATTCAGGTACTTTAGCAGAGAAAGACGAACGTTAATTTGTCCTTCTTTGACCAAAGCGGCTTCAAAATGATTTAAGAACTTATCATCAATCTGATAATCAAATACATGTTCACCATCTGCAAAACTTGCAAAGTTTATGGTGAAAGATTTAAGAACTTTCATTGGTTCAGATTTTTCTAAAAACGCCGTGCAAAGGTAGAAAAAAAAAGAAACTCCCACAATATATTATCCCTTGTTTTTTAAACAAAAAACAAAGCTTTGGGAGAAAAGGGGCTTATTGGATAGACCTACTTGGTATTACCACCACTTTTATTTTTCTGCTAAGAGGGATTTAATGGCTGCTTCCAGTTGGTCGCCGCGTAGGTCTGCATAGCGAATAATGCCTTTGCGGTCCAATAAGAAGGTTTTTGGAATGGAGTTAACGCCGTACAATGCCGCGACGGAACTGCTCCAACTGCGCAATTCGGAAACGTGATTTTTCCAAGTCAATTTATCGTCTTTGATGGCTTTTTTCCATTTTTCGCGCTCTAAATCGGTGGCTTGTTGGATCGTGGCGGTATTGTTTTGGTACATGGCCAAGCGTCTATCGTCCAACCCATCGAGCGAAACGTTGTACACGTTGAAGCCTTTTTTGCGGTATTTGTCATACATATCCACAACGTGTGGATTGCTAAAACGACAAGGACGACACCAACTCGCCCAAAAATCCAACAACACAACATCCCCTTTCAAAGAAGACAAGGCAATCTTGTTGCCATTGGGGTCGGGGAGGTTGATTTCTGGTGCCTCGCGGCCAATGGCAACGGGCTGGGCATTGATTTTGGCTTCCATCGACAAGACTTTGGAGTTGAATTGCTTGGTGTATAAATCGTTGGGATACGCTTTTTGTAAGCTGACCAATACTTTTTTATATAAGTCTAAGTTGCTGGCTAAATCCAACTTCTCGACCAAATACAAATCCATCAGTGGACGAGATTCGGTACTTTTTTGCAAATAAGCTTTGGCTGCTTCTGGATCAATTCGACCTTGCCATGCTGCCATTTCTTTGGCATACAAACTGCCTTCGATGTTGTGGTCGACTATTTTTCGGTCTTCTACTTTGGCGGTCAAGTAAACTTTTTCACCGCCTTCTAACAAGAGGTACAAGGAGCGCGCACCAATACGCAAACGGAAAATACCAGGGCTGGCGACTGCTGTGGAAATTTCAAACGCTCCATTTGGATTGGCTGCTACGCTGCCCACTACATTGGTGGCATCCAAGGTTTTTTTATCAAAAAACAACTTTTGACCTGGATCTAAGCCTTCAATGTCTCCAGAGACTAGGGTGGCTTTGCCTTCTGCTGCCACGGGCATAGTGGTCGTACTGGCTACAGAAGTTGCTGGGGCGTTGGGAGTCACAGGCTCGTTTTCGGTACTAGGAGTGCTGTCTGTACAGCTGAACCAGAACATACTGGCGGCTAAAAATAGAAGATACTTATTCATGCTACTATTGGAATAAAAAAACACGGTGGTTTTAGATGTACAATAAGAAGTTAGGAGAACAACTTCTATCCCCCAAAGTACGAACTTATTAGTTGAATCTATAGGCTTCCCGCATTTTTAAGATTTTTCTAAGAACTAGCAGGGGCTATTACTTAGAATGATGTTCGCTAATTTCATACTGCACCATTGGTTGGCGATTTAGGCGAAAGCCGTCCCCTGTCCAAACCAAGGCCACTTCATAAGCCTCTTGTAGCGCCACGCTGTCTTTGTTGGAATAACGGTCGTGTTGTAAGTGGGCTTGCAGATAATTGACATCCATTTCTTGTAATTCAAAATAGATGAATTGCTGCTCCGCATAATAGGGAACCTTGCCTGCTTCAAAGAAAGTTTTGGTGTCGATAGTGGGGAGTTGTTGCCCCGCTTCTTTCCATTGTCCTGTCTGGTATTCTAAGAATTGTTGTTGAATTACTTGCTGTTGTCGCCGATTTTCTTCCTTTAAGGTTTGCGAAACAAAAACAATTGTTTTGTGTGTCAAGGCATTGTAGACCCCTAAGGTAAAGTGCTCTAATTGTTCTTGTTCGTCATCTAGGTTATCTGCCTTTTCTTGGATCGCTAAGTAGTTGCCCGTTACTGTGCAGACGTAGCGGTGGCTATAGCCTGTTTGTAACAAAAGCTTGCGCTCAATTTTAGAAAGGCTGCGTAGTCCTTCCAATACTAACGCGGATTCAGGCAATTGTAAGAAAGCCTCTTGTATGCTAAGGCGTTTTTGTTGCAAATCAAAGAGCTCGCGCACTTGCAAGCTATCCGTTCCCAAAGTGGGCGACCCTCCCAATTCGCTGTAGCTTGGATCTTGATCGGGGTAACAACCCGTGCAAAGGAGGAGCATGGCCCATAGAAATAGCCAATAGTGTTTATAAGATTTCATAACCATTGTTTTTTGAACGCAGGGGGCCTTGTTCGGCTTTTTGGAAGCGTGGAAGGAACGATTGGGGAATGTTCTGGGGAGAACAGCCGCTCTAAGGATAGACCACTGCTAAAAAAAGCCACTATACAAGATACGTTATTTATAGCAGAAATTAAAGTCGCCTACTCCACGAACAACTAAGCTGAAAATCTAGGCAGCTAATGTTGTCTAACTCCATTAGGTCTGTTACCTTTGGGGAACCAAAATAATCGTATACCTAGTAACACACTTCTTGACATCAACTTTTTATTGGTACATTTTGGTCAAAGACATTAATTTATGAAAGATTTGCGTAAGCTACTACCTGTATTACTAGCGGCTATTGCTGGTATTGTAGCCTTGGTTATTGGAAATAATCCCTTTGGAGGCGATATTCCGCCACCACCTGTGGTTTCCCCCATTCGTTTAGACGATAACCTGCCCAACAGTTCGCTCAATTATTTACCCACTCAAGTGTTAGGCGATCAATTATTGCGCCAGCGTTATTACACGGTTTCTTATTCTACCAAACACCAAAACCCTGAATGGGCGGCCTATGAGTTGCGGGGTGCTTGGTTAGAACAAGCCAATCAGGAAGAGCGCGGCAATTTTCGCGATGACCCAAAAGCAAACGACCCTTCCAGTGCTATCTACAGCCACTCGGGGTATGATCGAGGGCATTTGGTACCCGCTCACGATATGAATTTTAATGAGCAGGCCATGCGCGAGAGTTTTTATATGAGTAATGTAACACCACAGGTGCCCGACTTTAATCGTGGAATTTGGAAGAGCTTGGAGAGTCGTGTGCGAGAATGGGCAATAAAAGAGCGCCGCCTTTTTATCATTACAGGGCCCCTCTTGCGTCAGCGCGTAAGCAGTGATCAACGCTTGAAAAAAACAGGGCCAACCATCCCTAGGGGCTTTTACAAAATTATCGTAGATTATGAAGGGGCAGAGCGCAAAGGCATTGCTTTTATGTTTAAGAACAAGGATATCGACCAACCACTAGAAAGTTTTGTTACTAGTATAGAACGCGTCGAAGCGTATACAGGCATCAATTTTTTTCCAGGATTAGATGCACAGGAAAAAGAACTAATAGAATCAAAGGCAGACATGAGTCGCTGGTAAATAACGTCAACACCTATTGCACCATTAAAACAGGAAGATATGAATTATGATATTCGAGAAGAGGGGAAATTTCGTTATCTCCTAGAAGGAAAAGCCGAGGGAGAAGTGGTCGTCTTATTGCACGGCCTATTTGGAAGCATGGGTAATTATGAAGCGCTCATGGAACATCTAAAAAATGACTACCAATTGTTGGTACCTATGTTACCCATTTATTCCACTCCCAAACGCGAATTGTCGATTATATCGCTCATGGAACAGGTGCTAGAGTTGTTGCAGCATCTTGGCCACCAGCGCGTGCATTTGGTCGGAAATTCTCTAGGCGGGCATATTGCCTTGTTGTTGACCTTAGAAGCGCCAGAGCTCGTGCAGAGTTTGACTCTAACGGGAAGTTCAGGCTTGTTTGAGAATGCTTTGGGAAGTTCGTTCCCGCGCCGCCAAAACTATGATTTTGTACGCAAAGTTGTGGAGAACACTTTTTATTATCCCGAAGTAGCCACCAAGGAGATTGTCGATGAGGTATTTGAAATTATCAATACACCAGAGAAGGGCTTAAAAATTATCATTACGGCCAAATCGGCGATGCGTCATAATTTAGAAAATGAGTTGCACCGTATCCAAGCACCAACCTTGCTAATTTGGGGAAAAGAAGACAACATTACGCCCGCTTTTGTCGGGGAAGACTTCCAAGAAAAAATAGCCCACTCAGAGTTGCATTTTTTTGAGAATTGTGGCCATGCTCCTATGATGGAATACCCACAGAAATTCCTCGATTTATTGCGGCCTTTTTTGGAGCGCCACCGCTTATCAAAGAGCTAGGCAAGTAGGGTGCCGAGCCAACCAATAAAGAGATAAATGAAAACGATGGTTAGTGTTAACGTAGGTGTGGGAGGGTAGTTTTGAACTAAGACATTATCCTCCTTATCGGTCACATGATCGATGTTTGCACGGAAGTGCAAGACCAGTTTGATGCCAATCGTAGCTTCGAATAGACCGATCAGTCCAACGATGGTGATACCCGCCATTGGAGTGAGGGTAACGGTCGCCCAATAGCTGACCCCTAGGTACACGGCAAAAGAACAAATGCTCCAGTAGAAGAACTTGATATTGTACAATCTAGAGCTGACTGCACCTAGGACAATAATCATGCTGGCAGCTGCCAAGCCAACACTGAGGATAACGAGATAGTTTAACATAATATTCAATTATTATTGGCAAATTTAGGTTTCTTTTTGGGGATTAATGAAGAATACCAGCAGATAAAGCCAAAATTTCTTCTAAAACGTGGCGTTTGTTAGACAAACGGGGCACTTTGTGCTGACCACCATACTTATTATTGCGCCTCAACCAACTATGGAAGGTGCCTTTTGGGACAGCATGAAGGCGCAATTCTTGTAGCGCGATGTCTTTTTGACGCTTGGCTTGGTAGTCCGAATTGACGGCTTGCAAGTGTTGGTCAAGGAGCTGCTGGAAGAGGGCTATATCTTTGGGAAATTGTTCAAACTCTACTGCCCATTCGTGGCCACCTTTGGCGTTTTGCTGTTCCATAAAAATAGGCGCTACCGTGAAATCATTAACACTGACAGACAGGGCTTGGCAGGTTTGCTGTAGCGCTTGCTCGGCATTCCAAACCATCACTTCTTCTCCAAAAACATTAATGTACTGCTGGGTGCGGCCAGTTACCTGAATTTGATAGGGGTGCAGTTGGGTGAAGCGAATCGTATCGCCTATTTTATATCGCCACAACCCTGCATTGGTACTGATGACAATAGCGTAATCCACGTCCACCTCTACTTGTTCTAACAACAAGGTTTTTGGGTATTCCGCTTCCCAATCTTCCTTGGGGATAAACTCGTAGAATATAGCATTGTTAACCAATAGGGTCATGCCCTTATCGGCTTCTGAAAATTGTGCTGCAAAAAAGCCCTCAGAGGCATTATAGTTGTTGCGGTACGCCACAGGATGATCGGGAAATAGCGCTTCGAATTGGGTGCGGTAGGGCGAAAAATCAACGCCGCCGTGGTTGTAGACTTCTAAGCGTGGAAAAACCTGTGATAAGTTGTCTTTACCTGATAAGGCCAACATCCTTTTTAGCAACACTAACGTCCAAGTGGGGACTCCACTAAGGCTGCTGATATTTTGATGGAGAGCTATGTTGGCAATGCGTTCTATTTTTTCTTCCCAATCGGCTAACAAGGCCGTTGGAATGTCAGGTGTAATAAAAGGAGCGCCATAAAAAGGAGAACTTTTCAGCATCAAGGCCGAAATGTCACCGACTTGTGTACCTGCCTTGGTATCAAACCAATCAATGCTGCCACCCATTGCAATGGCGCGACTGTTGTCAAATAAGCGCGATTGTGGGTTGTTGTGTATCCAAATGGCTACGGTATCGTGTGGCCCTCGGAGATGGCAATGTTTAATGTTTTGAAGAGGGGCGGGAAGGTATTTACTGCGCTGGGCGGTAGTACCTGAGGAGCGCGAAAATTGCTTTACTTTGCCAGGACAAAGAACATTTTTTTCGCCGTGCAACATACGTTCTATCCAAGGGTACAACGATTCATAGGATTGAACAGGGAGGCGTTCTCGGACTTGATCGAAGGATTGTCCTAGCGCTAGACCGTGTGTTTTACCCCATTGGGTAGGTGCCCCCTGACGAAGTAACTGTTGCCAAACTTGGGCCTGTGCATCGTGGGGCTGCTCAACAGCTTGTTGAACTTTTTTAACGTGTCGATTAAACGCTGTTTTGAGTACTGCATTGAGCCATTTCATAGCTGTAGAAGATCAAAAAAGTGAACGAGGAATGGTTGGTTAAAACAAATGATTAAATATATAATGTTCTTACCTAATGGGAGTAACGCCTCTTTTAATGGGGAGTGGTGCTGATTTTGGTGTTCTCTAAACCTGCTAAGGGGACAAGCTGGTAGTTTGATAGAGAACAATATACTGCTACAACAAGTAGTTAGAACGGGTTAACCAAAAGAATAACCCCAAAGATACATTTTTGGCGCTATAGAAGCGCCAATTGCTGCCTTTGTTCCGCAATGATTTTTAGTTTTTGATTGTGATACGCATAGTTACTGCGTAGTTTAGAGAAAAAGGAAAGGGGGAGAATTTGGCTCAACCAGCCCGAAAAATTCTCGCCGTGTTGCAATTCTGTTTGCCCATTTCCCATATCTATCAAGCGAAAATAGTGCTCGCCTTGAACAATGGGGGAAAAGGTAGCTAAGCCGCGCCAAACGAGTTGAGAACGGGGGTGTAAGCGCTCTATACGGACAGGTAAAATTAAGTGGAGCGGAGCATGGTGGAGGTAAATAATTCCTCCTTCGCGTAGCGTCCCCCACACTTTGACAATGGAAGGGTTCCAGGCTGGATATTGTTCTACGTCCATTAGAATATTCCAAACCAAAGCAATTGGCGCATTAATGAGCAGGTGAGTATGGCATGATTTCATGCAAGTATAGTATTTGGCATTCTCTGATTTCCCACTCGATGGAGGAGTGTACTTCCAAACGCCTAAGATTAGGGGTAGGCGATCATCGAAGGAGTCATTTTGAGAACCTATTTCTATGATGATGAAAGAAATAGCGTTAATAAAACAGACAATTTGGTGCAACATGGCGTAGCAACTACAGAAGACAGGGGACGTTGTGGTGTACTGCTATAATGCTTTTAGTATTTAAATAGTTTCTGTATCTTTTTTGGAAAAAACAGGATACTCTTACTATCTTCCTAATTGTGGTATTAAACCGCTGAAATAAATATTTAATAATTGAACTGTTGAAAAACGAAAGTACACATTATTGTTAGAATTTTGTACATTTTGAACTATTGTTTTTGGATTGTTTGAAACACAGACATAAGAAGCGGTTTGATTCTGTCTAAGGTGTTTTAACTGAAATAATAAATGAAACTACACTTTATAGCTATCGGTGGAGCATTGATGCATAATTTGGCGCTCGCGCTACAACAAAAAGGCTACACGATCACGGGCTCGGACGATGATATCTATGAACCGTCTCGTTCTCGTTTAGCGAAAGCGGGTTTGTTGCCCGAAAAAATGGGTTGGGATGCCAACCGTATTACTCCTGATTTAGAGGCAGTTATTGTAGGGATGCACGCTCGTGCTAATAATCCCGAATTGCTCAAAGCGCAGGAACTAGGCTTGACACTCTATTCTTATCCCGAATATTTGTATTTGCAGAGTCAAGAAAAAACACGCGTAGTGGTCGGCGGAAGCCACGGCAAAACTACCACTACGGCCATGATTATGCACTTATTACAAGAGCAGGGAATAGATTTTGATTACGCTGTTGGGGCTCAATTAGAAGGGTTTGACTTAATGGTGCGGTTGTCTGATGCGCCGCTGATTATTATAGAAGGGGACGAGTATCTGTCTTCCCCGATTGATGCGCTGCCTAAGTTTTTGCATTATCGGCCTCATTTGGCGGTGCTAACGGGCATTGCTTGGGATCACATCAACGTTTTTCCAACGGCCAAGCGGTACAACAAACAGTTTAAACGTTTTATCAAGCGGCTAGCGCCCAAGAGCAGTTTATTTTATTACAAAAAAGATAAAAAACTAGCAGAATTGGCCGTTGCTGCCCCGCATCAAGTAACGGCTTACGATACCCCTCCACATGTTATTCGGGACAACCAAACGTATTTAACGGTGCCTTACAACCGCGAAGTGCCTACAGCAACATTAGAAATCCCCTTACAGATTTTTGGAGCACATAATTTACAGAATTTTCAGGCCGCGCGGCTAGTGGCACGAGAGTTAGGGCTGAGCGATGGCGAAATTTTGGCAGGTATTCAAAGTTTTAAAGGAGCTGCCAAGCGTTTGGAGATTGTAGTAGAGACCCCTCAACAAGTGGTGTACAAGGATTTTGCCCATGCGCCATCCAAGGTGCGCGCCAGTATCAAGGCTGTGAAAAAACAATACCAAGAACGCCCGTTGATTGCCGTGTTAGAATTGCATACGTTTAGCTCGCTGAATAAGGATTTTTTGGAGCATTATGAAGGAACAATGGGGGCTGCCGACAAGGCTTATGTCTATTACAATCCTGCTACCTTGGTTGCCAAACGCTTGCCCGAATTATCCCCCGATTATGTGCGAGAAGCCTTTTTTCATCCCAATATAAAAGTGTACACAGACATTAAACTGCTTTGGCAGCAGCTTCAACAAGAGACGATCAATACGGCACGGGCTACTATATTGATGATGAGTTCGGGAAATTGGGGCGGACAGTCTTTGGATCAATTGCTTCAATCTTAATTGTAGTGACGGGTCTATTATCAAGAAAAAGAGACGACAAGGTTAAGTAGAAATAATTATGGCAAAGAGAAAAACAGCAGGTGCTAAGCGCTTGACCGAGTTGGTGGTACAGCAAAAAGCACAGGCTTATTTAGAGCGGTATTACCAGATCAAGCATGGCAAAAGGCACCTCTATTCTAACCTAGAGGAACGTACTAAAAAGAAATTTGGAATGAAACGCGCCGATGGGTTATTGGCGTATAAACTCAATCGTCGGCGCGCCTATGTGGTGTCTATGGAAGCCAAATCGCATAAAACACTTCCTGCGTTGCGTCCTTATCGCGTCAACAAAGTTTGGATTCGGGATAGTATTTGGAAAGGCTTGCTGCTGACGCTTGCCTCAGGCGTTTTATTCTTTGTATGGCGACAAGAGGGCTGGCTGCTGCGTTTTTTGTTGCCCTTTGGAGTATGGCTGGGGGCAACTTTATTACATCTTTTGGTGTTTAGAAACAGCTATAAATACCAAGAAATGAGCGTTATCCACCAAGTGTTTCAATATCCTGCCAACGAGCAGTGGCTATCGCTGTCGATGGATTCTTTTGATATGATCAAAAAAGAGCTGCGACAAAATCTCTTCAAAATTTGTAAAGCTCGTAATATTGGGGTGCTGATGGTTGATGAACAATTGAATGTAGATTTGATACATCCCCCCAAAGCTAGACGTCGCTGGTGGATTTGGGGATATCTAACATATTATCACAATGAATCCGCGATCCGAGACTACTTGGGAATCAAACGTCGCCAAAAAATAGCGGTTAAAAAGACTAAAAAAAAGCATTCTAAAAAGAAAAAATAATGAAACGCAAAACCAGAAAAACGGTACACCTGATCCCTAAACTCTCCAAAACGGGTAAAGTGTCTTTTTCCGAAGGAATCTGTGACTTGTGGCATTACAACAAACAAGTTTGGAGTAAGGAAACCGTGAAGGAGGTAGATCCTATTATTTTTTCTGAATATGCCCCCCAAGTAGTGTGGCTCAATGTCTACGGGTTAGAGGAACAAAAGGCCATTCGCCAAATTGTGACCCAAAATTCCTTGGATGAGTTTATCTTAAATTTGACGGTGGAGTCCAATCACCGTAACAAGATCATCGAGCTATCCAACTGTTTCTTTTTCAGTTTAAAAGCACCAATTGTGCGCAAACGAGAGGAGCCGTTAGAGTTTGAGCAAATGATCTTTATTGTCGGGACAGAAATGCCGTTTATTTGGACTTTACAAGAGCGAAAGGGCGATCACTTTGACCATATTCGTACGCGTATCGAGAAGAATATTGGTTTGGTACGCCAGAAAAAAGCCGATTACTTGTTTTATCTACTAGTAGAGGCGGTAGTAGAAAATTACTACGCTGTCTATGAACAGGTATCCGAGCAAAACGACCGCCTCAAAGATTATTCAAATGTCCGTGCGACCGCTGATTTTGCCGCTTTGGTAGAAGAAAATAAAGCAGAGTTGTTTCAAATAAAAAAGGTCGCCAATACCTTAAAAGATGCTTTGGGACGTTTGGAAAAAACAGAATTGCCCAATTTTAATAATAAATACCTGATGGAGTTGCGCGAGCAAATTAGTTATCTCAATGATGACATTGATTTTAGTTGGCAACAACTGGAGGGCTCTATTCAGTTGATTATTAACATTCAAAGCAACCGTCTTAACGAAGTGATGCGGACGTTGACTATTTTGTCCGTGATTTTTATTCCGCTGACCTTTATTGCAGGAATTTACGGGATGAATTTCGAATTTATGCCCGAATTGAAAACGCGCTATGGTTATTTTATGATTCTGGGGATAATGGCCTTGGTGGCTTCTCTGGTATTGATTTATTTTAAGCGTAAGAAATGGTTGGATTGATCTGCCCCTCTTAATTTTATAACCCCTGTCCTTGCTGCTTGATTGCTACCTTTGATACCCCTGTCAGTGCGATTGCCCGTATGATGGAGATCAATTTGCGGCAACTGTTAGGGGAGGAGAATCTACCTGCTCCTTGGGCAGATGAGGGGTGTTATTTGTTGTAGTGTAGGCGCTGGCTCTACCGATAAAGCTCAAAACTCCCAAAAAAATCAATGGAATCTTGGGCGCTAATGGGTCCAGTGGCAGAGTGGATACCCAGCTGGTAGAGGCGGTTGTTGACCAAATAAAGCTGGTATTGAAGGTGCCAGTGGCGGCGTTTGGCTTGCGCGCTGAAGGCTCGACCTTGATGCCGCTCTTGGAGCAAGAGCGGGCGCTTATTGGACGTTGTGGCGTGCAATGCTTTTAAGAGTCTTTGCTCCACGCCTTGGAGCAATTCATCCGCTGACCCCAATTGCAATACCGCTGACGGATAGTCTGCATAGCTCAATACATAGGAGGCTCCCCCAGCATCGGCGGCCACCCATTGCACCAATTCTAACGTACCAATATCTACTTGACTAGTGTGCATGGAGCGTTGGGGAAGGGCTGGAAAGTAAACCAAAAAAGTACTATCAGGAGGAGCAAAAAGGGGCAAGGCTTGTGGAGACAGCAACGAAACGCTATCCAAGACGGCCACGGATAAGGGCACTTCTTCTTCTGAAGGAGAAAGTTGACACGACCAGCAAAGCCCAAGGAACAAGAAACCAATAAAACAGCGCATAAAAAAGGAGGTAAGGAGCCACAAAAAAAGCATTCCGATGACTCATCGGAATGCTATTATAAGATATATACAGTAAAACTAATACTAATTATCGGGCGAATGCAACCGCGCGTTTTTCGCGAATCACCGTTACTTTAATTTGTCCTGGATACTGCATTTCGTTTTGAATCTGTTGAGAGATTTGGAACGACAGATCTTCTGCCTTTTTATCCGATACTTTCTCGGATTCTACAATGACGCGCAATTCACGACCCGCTTGCATGGCATAGACCTTTTGTACACCTTCGTGGGCCATTGCTACTTGCTCTAGCTCCTTGATGCGTTCGATATAACTTTCCAAAATCTCGCGACGGGCTCCTGGCCGTGCCCCAGAAATAGCATCACAGACTTGTACGATGGGAGCAATGATGTATTTCATTTCTACCTCATCGTGGTGGGCTCCAACGGCATTAGAAACGGAGGCTTTTTCGCCGTGGCGTTCACACATTTTCATACCTAGTAGAGCGTGTGACAATTCCGTTTCTTCTTCGCCCACTTTACCAATATCGTGTAAGAGGCCTGCGCGTTTGGCCAATTTGACTTCGCGAGAGCTCAACCCTAATTCTGCGGACATAATGGCACACAGTTTAGCGGTTTCGATAGAGTGCTTGAGTAAGTTTTGACCATAAGAAGAGCGGAAGCGCATACGACCAACCATACGAATAAGGGGCGTTTGCAAGCCGTGGATGTTAAGGTCAATGACGGTGCGTTGACCAATTTCCATAATTTGCTCTTCAATCTGTTTTTTCGTTTTTTCAACCACCTCCTCAATACGAGCAGGGTGAATACGGCCATCAGCGACTAAGCGCTGTAAAGACAAGCGGCAAATCTCGCGGCGGATAGGATCAAAGCTCGAAATAATCACTGCCTCTGGGGTATCATCAACAATGATCTCTACTCCTGTAGCCGATTCTAATGCGCGGATGTTACGGCCTTCGCGTCCAATAATTTGACCTTTCAAGTCGTCCGACTCAAGACGGAATACCGATACGGTATTCTCAATAGTATGCTCGGCGGCCATGCGCTGAATAGATTGGATCACAATCTTTTTGGCTTCTTTATTGGCGTTCATTTTCGCTTCTTCGAGGCGATCTTTGACGTAGACCATCGCTTCGGTATCAGCTTTATCTTTTACGGTTTTGATCAATTCATCTTTCGCTTCTTGTGCGCTGAGTTTGGCAATTTTCTCTAATTGCGCCAAGTAATCATTTTCTTTGTTTTCTAGCGTACTAATTTTGACTTCGACCAAGGCCAATTGTTGGTTGAGGTTTTCACGAATTTTCTCTACGGTTGTTTCCTTTTTGAGGATTTCGCGCTCGCGCGTCAAGGAAATTTTGTCGCGTTCTAGGGCTTTATCTTCGCTGCTTTTGAGCTTCGATTCGCGGCTACGGCAACTGCTTTCAAATTCTTTTTTCTTATTTATAAAATGCTTTTTAGCATCGGCCATTTTATTGCTTTTGATCTGCTCGGCATCTTTTTGTGCTTTGGAGATCATTTGTTGTGCTTTATTTTCAGCCTCAGAAATCTTTGTATCGGCGTTGGCACGGGCGGCTTTTAAGATATCATCCGCTTTTTTATCGAGTTCCAACTGGTGTTCCTTGTTGATTTTTTCCAACAGATAACGGCCAGCTACAAAGCCCAGCAAAACACCTATAACAACGCCAAGAATAATGGCTACGGGTATACTCATGATTTATTAAATTTATATATGCATTACAGGGCAGCATCGCCCCAAATTAGTTTCTAACAATAAGAAGACTCCCTTCAACAATTCACAGGAAGGGGTTTCTTTTTCTAAAAAGAAAAAAGTACAGGAAATAAAAAATACAGGAGAAGTATCCCGCTTTTCTTTAGAAAAGGCAAGGATAAATGGAAAGGAGAAAACAAAGCAGCTTATTGATCAAAAACCTGCCCTAAAAGTTGCTCTATCGCCTCTATGCGCGCTTCGACAGGAGACAGGTCGTTGTTGTGCTGTTCTTCTGCCAAGCGGTTGGCGTAGGTTAATAAAAGCATAGCCAATAAATCTTGGGTATGCAGTTGGTTGCTGTATCGACTTTGCAACTCGGATAATTCTTGCGTCAAACGTTGGTTGACGGCTTGAATACGGTCAACTTCGTCAGGCTTGACCAGCACGGGGTACGTGCGGCCTGCTAGTACAACGGAGATGTTTTGAAAAGAATCGTCGTTCATAGCGGATTTTTATAGGGCGCGAAGCCATTCGATACTCTTATCTATCGCTTGTATATATTGATCAATCTGTTGTTTTGTTCCTTCTTTATCTACTGCATAAGTATGGGCTAGTTGGGAGCTGTCTTGTACTAATTGTTGGGTGCGGCCTTGTTGCTGCGCCAACTGCTCTCTAAGCGCGTTGTTCTCTTTTTCCAACTGTCGCCGTGTTCGTAGCAAATCCTCACAAATTTCTTTGAATTGAAGATTTTGCTCTACTAGCTTCATCACTTTTATTTCAATCCCCTCTAACTTATCCTCTAAGGTACTCATTTTTACCAATTCTAAAAAATTATAAATCCCCTAAGTCAATCGTCTGGTAAGGTCGGTTGGCCTAGAGCGTCTTGTGCTAAACAACTAGCGGTTGGTATTAGTTCTATAGTTCGATAAGAACCAACTGCTAGTAATCAAGACGATAGTACGGTCTTTTTCTAAACAACTTCTTATAGAACCCCTTACTTACGAATAAGTGCTTGCAGTTTATTTTCGTAGGTGCTGATTAATTTAGACATGATTTTGTCAATGTCTTTATCTTTCATCGTCTTGTCATCATCTTGGAAAATAAAGCTGATAGAGCAAGATTTTTTGTTTTCACCCACCTGTTCGGCATTTTCATACACATCAAACAAGTTGGTCGCCCGCAATTGCTTGCCACCTGCTTTGATGGCAACACCCAGCATATCTTGGTAACGCACACTATTGTCTACAATCAACGCCAAATCGCGGCGTACCGCAGGATACTTAGAAAGTGCTTGGTAGCTCACTTTATGTTTCTTGAGTAGTTGCAACAATACATCCACATCAAAGTCGGCATAAAATACTTCTTGTTTGACACCCATGCCTAGTGCAATCGTGCCATCTACACGGCCAAAACGAACAATAGTCTGTTTGCCACGGTGGTACTTCAAGGCGTAGGTAAATGGCGCTTCTTCCAAAGCCGTTGTCTGTAAGTTATTGGTATCGACACCAATACGGTTTAGGACATGCTCCACGGCAGCTTTGAGGCTGTAAAAGCTAGTCGCTTGTTGGGCTTGTAGCCAATTTTCTTCAATGCGCTGACCCGTTAAGAACAACGTCAAATGCTGCTGCTCTACATAATCGCGTTTCTCTTCTTTGCCGACGCGTAACTTCTTGTACGTTTTACCAAACTCATACAATTTAAGATTTTGTTGCTGGCGGTTTTGGTTGTGGGTAATGGTTTCTAAACCGCTAAACAACATACTGGGGCGCATTAAGTCCAAGTGCTGGTTAGACGTATTATTAACATACACCAAACTCTCTTCTTCTTGTGGCCACAAATCCTTGTAATATTGCGAACGTGTCATAGAAGTGGCCATCATTTCATTAAAACCAACGCTGGTCAACAGCTCTGCCAATAGATTTTTGACTTTGAACGGGTTGGGCGTAGGGGCAAAAGACAAGACCGAATTGACGGTATTGGGTGTCTCTACCCTATTATAGCCATAAATTCTCAAAATCTCTTCAATCACATCTGCATCGCGCGTTACATCTACCTTATCCGTGGGTACAGCTACGGTCAACGCTTCAGCACTTTCCTCGACTATGGTCATATCCAAATAACCCAAGATCGCTTTGATGTTCTCTTTGGGAATATCGGCCCCAATTAAGCGCGTCACTTTGTCAAAACGCACGGTTACCTCTTGGCGGGCAATAGGGTTGGGATACCAATCGACGACTTCTGAAGCGATGCTGGCGTTGGCGTATTCTTGTAATAATAAAACAGCACGTTGCAAGGCAAATAAAACACCATTGGGGTCTACACCTTTCTCAAAACGAGTAGCGGCATCGGTACGCAATAAATGGCGCATACTGGTGCGGCGTACCGCCGTCGGGGCAAAGTAAGCCGATTCTAAGAAAATACGGGTAGTTGATTCAGTCACCCCTGAATGAAGGCCACCAAACACCCCTGCAATACATAGACCGTTGCCCTTGGCATCACAAATCATCAAATCTTCGGCGCTCAATTTGCGTTCTTGCTCGTCCAAGGTTTTAAAAACGCTGTCTTGCGGCAAATTCTTCACCACAACACCCTGACCGCCTATTTTATCATAATCAAAAGCGTGTAAGGGCTGCCCCAATTCGTGCAAAACAAAGTTTGTAATGTCTACGACATTGTTTTTTGGCGTTAGGCCAATGCTTTGGAGGCGATGTTGTAGCCACTCGGGCGAGGGTTTTACTTCGATATTTTCTAAGCAAACACCTGCATAGCGCTGGCATTGGGCTGTTTGTTCTACCGTTACTTGGATGTCTAAGCTGTTGCTGCTGCCTTTTAATTCGGCTACTTCGGGGCGCTTAAAAGCCCCTTGGTCATCATAATTGGCCTGTAAGGCGGCGGACAAATCAAAAGCTACCCCCAAATGTCCTGTCGCATCCGAGCGGTTGGGCGTTAGGCCAATATCATAAATGGTATCGCTGACAAGGCGATCGGCGAAATACTGCGCGGCGGCTTGCCCAACAGGGGCATCTTCTTCCAATACCATAATTCCCGCATGGCCTTTGCCTAAACCCAATTCATCTTCGGCGCAAATCATTCCCATAGAGACTTCGCCTCTAATCTTACTCTTTTTAATTTTGAATGGCTCGCCGCCCTCAGGGTAGAGTAGGGTGCCAATGGTAGCGACTACTACTTTCTGACCTGCGGCCACATTGGGCGCACCACAAACAATGGGGAGCAATTCTGGGCCACCCACATCCACTGTGGTCAAGGAAAGTTTAGTGGAATCGGGGTGAGCGTCCCTTGTTTTAACATGGCCAATAACGAAGCCCGCCAAGCTGCCAGGGATAGTTTCGTAAGCCTCTTGGCCTTCTACTTCTAAACCAATATTTGTAAGAATGTCGCTGACAGCGCTCTTAGAGGCGGTGACATGGACGTATTGTTGTAACCAATCGAGAGAAATCTTCATCTTTCGTCGTCTATAGTGATCAAATTAAACTAGCAGTTTTTTTATAAGAACCAGCTGATAAACAGCTGCTTAGTAGGTTGTTTGGGAGCGGTTCAAGCACTGCTAATTGTACAAGCGGCTAAGATACAAATTTTCTTAGAGTTTGCGTTATCTCCTCGCGCTTCTGCTTTGGAAAAGCTACGCGAAAAAAAAACGATTCTTGGGAAAGAATCGGGAAAAGTGCCTGTTTTTTCTTATAGTATACTAGCAACAACGTGTACTTGCTCGAACGGAGAAAGGAGCGTTAAGGGAACAAAAAAAGGTCAATTGCCCTACAATTGACCATTTTTGAGTGTTAGATAAGATAGCGAGGAGTACGAAAGAGGAGCTCAAGCAAAATACGGTGAAAATGAAATCCTCTTTCCCTCAATTATTGATTTTTGACTAGTAGATGTATGGCATCTATTGCTCTCTTTGATCAACTCCAGAAGACTCGCCTTTGGCGCGTGCAATAGGTTTAGCAGGGACAATTTGACAGCGTCCCTCTAATTCTCGGTAAGCAAACATATAAGTAGTGATAGCTTTTTTAGCGTCGCGCTCTGAGCCATATATCTTTGCTTGCTTTTTGGTTCCAAGAATAGCGTCAATTGTATCGATCCGTCTATTTCGAGTACGTTTAATGAACCGATGACCATATTTTACGTGATAACCCATAAAACAAATTAAAAGTTAATTAATAAAGAACCTTTTAGTGTGATAGTTCAAAACAATGGTTACTATTAACAGTAACGGTCGATGAAAGCTTTGATTATCTGTTACTGATAAATAAGATAATTCTATATCGACAGCTGCATATTCCTATTGACAACCTAGGATTATGCAAAAACATTACCAGTTAACTATTTTTAACAGAACATAAATATATCGGTAACTTTTTCATTAAACGAACAGATGTTAGTTTTTATGAAAGACCAAACAAAATAGAGAACCAAAGCGATTTCATTTTATTAAATTATACTTATGAAGTATATTATTAGTTTGCTAATTTTAGGAGCCTGTGTAATTGGAAGGATACAGGCGCAGTCCGAATTCGAAAATTTATTGCAATTCCAGCAAGAGTCGCAAGCAGCTTATACCAAAGATCCCAAACGGGCTACTCGCCGTAAGCTTTATAAAGCAGAGGATAACTTGATGGATTATTTGAAAGAACAAGGGTATGATCTAACAGTGGTCTTACAAGATCCAATTGTACTTCCAATTCATGAAAAAGTCTATCCAACTTTGGGCGCAGTAGTCGATAGTTTACAAGATGAACAAGAGATAACGGTATTTGGTAAAAATCAATATGGCTACTATAAAGTGGGGATTAACGGAAAGATCGGCTATGTGTATAAGTTAGATAAGTATTTAGTCAGTTTGTACGATTATCCTTTGGCTTTGGCGAATAAATATGCAGCGATGGAGGCCAAGGTAGATGCCATCTTAAGCAGACGGGTAGGCCATACACAGGCACCCAATGTATCTTATCCTTGTGCGGCAATAAATAGCAACGGTCAACGCTGTGGAACGATGACTCAAAATGCCTCTAGACGCTGTCACATACACTAGGTAGTTGTAGCCAAGCAAATATAAGGGCTGTTGTTAGCAATGGCAAATTATGACGTTCATTTTTATGTAATGCCTGACGAGAGCACCGCATTCACCTTTATTCACTATGCTGCGGTTGGATTGACTTGGGGAATGTAATGGGGAATACCCCAATAGGGTAAGATAGTCGGGTTTATTACTGTTTGAGCAACAGCTCTTTAATTTGTTGTACAGCGAAAAGATAGTTGGGTGGATGAACGAAAAACAGCATAAAATACCGTAAATTGTAGAATTGTTCATTCTATTAATCAGCACTCCCAAATTATGGCTACATCACCTCGTCCACAGCAACGCAAACTGCGTCAATTTAAGTATTTACTACGACAATTGCTTCCCAAAAAAAGTCGTACCCTGCCATTTACCGAACGCGAAGCCTTAACGGAACGCTTTAAACGGCTGTATGCCAAGCGCAACCTGTTGCCGCTTTCTTACAAAGTTAAACAAACTGCTTTTGCGCTGGCTTTATCGCTTGGAATCCACCAAGCCCAAGCACAAGTAACCTTTGCTGCTCCCGTCAACAACCCTTACAACCTCACGGTGTCGGGCTTTAATTTGTACTCGGGTGATTTTGTAGATATTGATGGCGATGGCGATTTGGATTTTGCCTACGGTAGTTATGGCCCTACCCTGAACTTTCAGCTGAACACAGGCACCGCTACGGTTCCTAACTTTAGTGCTGTTTCAAGCAATCCTTATGGTATTGTAATCAATGCTGGGGGCAATACCCCCGCGCCTCAATTTGCCGATATGGATGGCGATGGGGACATGGATCTAATGGTTACTTACTACGATTACTACGGCTACATTGGCGGGATGGAATACTTTCAGAACACAGGCACCGCGACAGCTCCTGCCTTTGCCGCTCCCTTACTGAATCCCTTTGGTATTCTCAATTCTAACTACGGCTTTGCCAATGTCAATTTACACGACATTGATGGCGATGGGGATATGGATTTGTTTACAGGGGAAATGTATGGCTACAGCGCTTCGGGAGTCCAATATCAACCCAATACAGGCACGGCAACCGTACCCGCCTTTGGCCCCATTCAAAACAATGCCTTTCTACCAGCCAACCCTTTTCCTGTAGGAGCGGAAAAGACCATGATGGACTTTGCAGATTTGGATGGCGATGGTGATTTGGATATGTATGTTAATTACTATGACTACTACGGGACTTACCAGCCTGTTCTCAGCTATTTTGAAAATACAGGTACTGCGACCGCTCCTGCCTTTGCCCCCTTGGCAACCAGTTTGCATGGGATCGTCCTTCCTGCCAACAACAGTTACGTGGATTTGATTTTCGGCGATTTAGATGGCGATGGCGATGAAGATTTACTAACGATAGATGGCTCTAATGGCTTTGTCTATTATGAGAATATTTCTCCCACAGGCGCCGCCGCTATTCTCAATTTTGACAGTACCAGTATAACGGTCAGTGAAGCGGTGGGCACCCTCAACGTAGGGCTGACTATTACCAACCCTAGCGCTACGCCTATTTCCGTAGAGTTGGAATTATTGGCTTCTTCGACCGCTGACAATGGCCTCGATTTTTTAGTAGTGCCTAATACAACGATTACCATTCCTGCCAATAGCACGGTACAAAACATTGCGATTCCGATTACTGACGATGCCATTGTGGAAGGCGCGGAGCAGTTTGCCATCGCGTTGACCAATCCTACCAATTTTGCTACTTTGGGAAACCATGACACCTTATTGGTGAATATCGTAGACAATGATTTTGGAACGCCTATTATTGATTTTGATACCGCAGCATATACCATTTCAGAAGGCGGCGGCAGCGTGTCTATTCCTATTAGAATTACCAATCCTTCCTCTAGTGCTACTAGTGTAGATGTCGTATTTGGCAGTAGTTCGACGGCAGACAACAATGATGTGGGGTTGGTTACCCCTGCCACCTTTACTTTTGGTGCCAATACTAGTGCGCCTCTGACGCTTAATATTCCCATTACCGACGATGCCTTAACCGAAGGTACAGAGAATTTGGTGTTGCGGTTGGTCAATGTGACCAATGGAGGTAGCGCGGGGATGACTGATAGTACCAACCTTACAATCATCGACAACGACAGTATTATTGGAATCAATTCTCTCGACGATGCGACCGCAGTAATGGCTTATCCCAATCCTTTTGGAACAGCGATTACGCTAGCCGTAGAAGTTCCTAACGGCAAATCAGTTCGTCTAGTGAATACTTTAGGACAGATTTTGATAGAACAGACCTTAACGGCGAATCAAACAACCTTATCTACTGCTGCTTTACCAACGGGAGCCTACTGGCTGCAAGTCTACGATCCCAAAACGGGCGCGGCCTTGTGGCAAGAGCGCTTGTTGAAACAATAAAATGAACGATTTTACCTTATCTTAGGCACTGAGAAGAAACATTCTTGGTGCCTTTTTTATGGAATTACTAATTAACAACGAACGGACAAGATGAAACTAAATAACAAAGTCGTATGGATCACAGGCGCGTCGTCTGGAATAGGAGAGGCCATTGCTTATGCTTTCGCCCAACAGGGGTGCCGCTTAGTGCTTTCAGGTAGAAATACAGCAACGTTAGCCATCGTAAAAAATAACTGTACCAAAGCTGCTGCCGTAACTATTGTACCCTTTGATTTGGCAGAACACGACACCTTAGCCACAGCGGCAAAGCAAGCCGTAGAGCAATTTGGAAGGGTAGATATATTGGTTAATAATGCAGGAATTAGCCAGCGCTCGTTAATTGTTGAGACCGACTTTGAGGTAGATAAACAGTTGGTTAATACCAATCTGCTAGGTACTATTGGTTTGACCAAAGCCTTGCTTCCTTCTATGATTGCCCAACAATCGGGACACATCATTGTCGTTTCTAGTTTGATGGGCAAATTTTCAGCCCCCTTGCGGTCTACTTATGCCGCCGCTAAGCATGGTTTACACGGTTTTTTTGATGCTTTGCGCTTAGAGTTGGAGCAAGATCAAATCAATGTCCTGATGGTATGCCCTGGCTATGTCGTGACCAATATTTCTAAAAATGCCTTGACGGGCGATGGCTCTAAACAAGAGACGATGGATGAGGCCACGGCCAACGGCATCGAGGCAAAACAAGTCGCCCAAGAACTACTAACTGCCCTCGCAAAAAACAAGGAAGAAATTTATGTAGGCAAGAAAGAAGTCATTGGCGTTTACCTCAAACGCTATTTTCCAAAACTACTGAATAGAGTAATCAAAAGATCGAAAGTAACCTAAGAGCTACGGAGGCGATAGCAAAGGGCAGCAAAACAATGCGCCTATAAAGGAGTGGCTTGTTGGCTAACCAACTATTAATGCGCAAAGGATTTAATCCTTTGTGCATTTTTTTATGGGCAGGCTGCCTTCTATTTTGAAATAGTTACGCTTCCTCAAATGAAACAAGAATAGAGGGATTTTGTTATAAAGAGTGAAAATTTTGGCATTTTTTATGTTTTTCCATCTAAAAAAGAGGTTTTGAATAAAATTTACTTGACTTTTTATTAAAAAAAGCATAGCATTGTAAAGAATAATCAAAACCAAACGTTGTATAAGAATACTTGTATGAAAGAAAACGAACCAACGGAAGAAATAGATAACTCTTTGCTATTAAGTGATCTGTATGAAATTGTTCAAGAACTACTGTTACAAGGGGTAGAGCCCGACGAGGACAGCAGCTGTTTTTGGATCATTTGCTTGAGTAAATACCATCAATTGTTGTTAGTAGAACAACTGCCCAATGACAACTTAGCAACGATTCACGCCACCGAAGTTTTTCAAATTGCACTGCAAAAACGTGCCACGACGCTGTTGCTCTGTCAACGACCCAGTGAGGCCGCTTTTGAATTGGCTCCCGATGATTATTACTTTATTCGTCAATTACTAAAGGTGGGCTATCTCATCAGGTTGCCGATTTTAGATTATCTAGTGTTGAAAACGGATGGCTATTATAGCTTGATGCAGGCGGGTAAGTTGCAAGAACTGCGTGGAATGGCTGAGGACGAAGCCCCTCCGTTGACCATTCAGAAAGCCGAAGCCTTAGCACAAGAAGCCGTAGAGGAAGCCAAGCAGGCGCTAGAAGCCAGTTATTACAAGGACAAAGAAGAAATTGCGCTCCACCTCTACGAAGAAGGCTTGGCGTTAACGCAGATTATAAGCATTACGGGCTTGTCAGAAGAAGTGGTGGTGGCGCTAATCGAAGCCAATCCTTAAAGAATCGGCTTAAGTGCTTTTTGGCGAGGTACGGGAAAATTGCCAACGAATGCCCAGGTAAAACTCACGGCCATGAATGGGCGAATAGGCATAAGCCGTATCAAAATAAGTGCTAAAACCCGCTGCACTGTTGGGGTCGTTGTATCCTACTAGGGGCGATAGTTGTTGACGATAATCCAGCAAATTTTGAGCGCCTGCATAAATTGTCAACTGCTGTTTGGGAAAGAGCTTGGTCACTTGAAAACCGTGTATAGAAAAGGGCTGGGAGGTAGTTGGGCGCGCAGTAGAGCGGGGCAAGCCCTGTGCATCTACATCAAACACTTCTGGCAGCGTCATCGTACCCGTCAAATTACCCGAATAAGAAAACGTCAACGCCCAAGGGCGGTAGTCGTATTGTATCGTCCAATTGGCCGTATACAAAGGGGCATATTCTAAAGGGGTAGTAGTCCATTGTCCTCGCTCGTTTTTTCCTGTTTGAGAAGCCCATTGTAGGTTGCCTGAAAGGCTCCAACTCAACGGAAATACCATTTCTTGACTGTAACTGGCACTGAAGCCCCGAGTTTGAGCATACCCCTCTAGGTTTTTGTAAACGATTTTATTAGCGTCGCTATAGTCGGGAAAAATGGCGTTGCTAAAGTAAGTATAGAAGGCGTCCACATTGATGCTGCCCTTACTTTTGCCCCAAGCAAAGATATGGTTAAAATTGAGCGAAGCATTGTACGAGCGTTCGGGCTGCAAGGCTTCGGCAATTTCTACTTGGCGGTTTCCTGTGACAAATGCGTGGTCTTCTGTGAATAAATTAACCACCCTGAACCCTGTACCCGTATTCAAACGAAAGGTACTCCAAGTGCTCGGTTGGTATTTGAGGTTGAAGCGAGGGGCAGGAATGAATCCGTGGTTTTGGTAATAATCCAAACGACAGCCATACAATACGGCTACTTTTCGGGAAATATCCCAAGCATCCTGTAAATAAACGCCAGGAATGAATTGATGGTCGCCCAAGGTTTCCGCCAAACTGTCTTGTGTAGCAATGGTGTTGTCGTCATAATACTGATAGCGCAAGGTCAAACCCGCTGTAATGCCATGTCCTTTGTGGTACTTATTCCAGTTAAAATTGGTAAATCCCACATATTGCGTAGCTACATAATGATCGGTGCCGTAATAGCTGTCCTGATAATGCCCCGAAAAGGAATAATCCAGTTTGAGGTATTCTTCCGTCGGCAAATCATAGGTGCCCAATGCTTCCCAACGCTGGGTAAAAATGCTCTCGCCATAAATTTCCTCATCGCCTCGTAACCGCAAATAATTGCGACCTTCTACAAACTCCTCTACCCCGTTGCGGCGATCTTCATAATAATACCGTGCAAACAGCGACAGGCGGCGATTTTTAGGGCGCTTCTTCGTCAATTTAGCAAAGACAGATACCCGATCTAAGTTAATTAAATCGCCAAAACCATCCCCGTTGTCGTCGTGGTTACTCCCTACATAAGCATGGCTCACACCCACCATACTACTCCATTTGTCCCAAGTTTGGGCAATAGAAATGTTGTTAAAACTCTCTAAATGAGAGGTGCCGCGAATGTCTAGCGAAATCAATGGTTCCTCGCGTGGGTTTTTGGTAATGATATTGATAACACCCGCGACTGCCTCTGAACCAAAAATAGTAGAGCTTGGGCCTTTGGTTATTTCTATGCGTTCAATCATGGTCGTCGGTATGCCGTTGAGACCATAAACGGCGGCCAAATTACCGTACATCGGGGTACCATCAATCAATACGGCGGTGTACTGCCCAGGCAATCCATTGATACTAATAGTATTGGTAAAACAGACCCCACAAGCCACTTCCTCTTGTACGCCACTCACCAAGGTCAGCGCCTCTACTAGATTAGTAGGAGAGTTGATTTTATTTAGAATGTCTGGATCGACAATGAATTTGGTGGCTACCGTGGACGCTAGTATATTGGGCGCACAGCAAACGGGATTACAGCAAGAAAGTCCTGCTATCGTATCGGCGCGCACCACCACTTCTTCCAACTGCCCGACCGATAAATGCAAGAGTCCCAATTCCAGTTGGTCAGCGGCCAATACAATATGCTCTTGGTGCCCCTTAAAACCCACGTAGGAAGTCTTAAGGCGATAAGTCCCATAAGGAACATCGGTTATCTCAAAATAACCTTCCCAGTCGCTTGTTGCCCAATGCCCCGTCAAACTATCACCCACCCACAGCGCGGCGGTAGCTCCAAAAATAGCCTCTTGGTCAGAATTCACTAAGCGACCTGCTACATTACCCGTCTGCGCGGCAATAGAGAGAGAACAGTTAAAAAGCAGGAGAAACAATAGATATTTCATAGTCAATGGTAATAGCGTCATTTTTTTGTTTTGATAAATAGACTTTATTACGAATGGGATTGTATAGAGATCAAAAAGAGAGTTTTTTTCATCAATCAAGGCAAAAATTCAGCTCATAGCAGCGCTATGGGATTAATTTTTAACGCCGAGTGAGGGAAAAAGATCCTTTTTTCGCTGCAAGGCTATTCGTAATAAAGTCTAATATAGCACAATCTAAAAGAATTTTTAGACTAATCTAAAAAATATTTTTAGTGCTATTGAACATATTTTTTAGCAGAATCGTTTTCTAAGCTCCCCTTACAACCAATTTAGAGCGGGACTGTTGTTATAAAACAGATAACTTGTTGCTTCTTTTGGGGCGTAGTGTGCTTTCTTGGTTTTATTCCTACCCAAAATAATGTATCTTGTTACCTGTGCTGTTATTGGCAACCATTTAACTTTTCCCTCTATGAAATTTTGTAGTCAATGTGGTCATGGGCCATTGTCGTTTCAAGTGCCTACAGGCGATACGCGTTCTCGTTTTATTTGTGCTGGTTGTACCACGGTGCATTATCAAAATCCCAAAATCGTTTGTGGCTGTTTAGTCTTTCATGAGGACAAAGTGTTATTGGGTAAACGCGATATCGAACCGCGTAAAGACAAGTGGAATTTGCCTGCTGGCTTTATGGAGAATGGGGAAACGGTTATGCAAGGGGCGCTCCGCGAAGTTTGGGAAGAGACCCGCGCAGAAGTGACCATCGAGCGCTTGCATGCGGTCTACAATATTCTACACGTCAATCAAGTTTACTTTTTGTTCTTGGCACAACTCAAGCACCCTGAATTTATGGCAGGCGACGAAACGACCGATGTGCGGTTGTTCTCTATTGCCGATTTACCTTGGAAAGACCTTGCCTTTGATTCGAATCACTTTGCGCTACAGCGCTACTTGGATAATCCTGCTTTTGAAGGGGTACACTATGGTGACAGCAAGAATTTTCGCACCAAATTGGCAGGTGGGGAGTAGCCCTGCCCCTATAAACGGGGCTGTTTTTTGTTGTTCTAATAAAATCTGCTGACTCTTCTACTTATCTCCCTTGCTTATGACCCGCTTTATTTTATGGTTGTTGTTGGAATGTAGTGCCGTTGTGGTCGGCTGGGGGCAAGTGGATTATACGGCTGATAGTCCTTATCGAGCTTTGGTGGAAGGGAGTATTGGCTGGACGTTGCGGGCAGAGACAGGGGTTTATGTAGGGCCCCATGCTAAGACGGCGTTGTGTACAACATTGGCGGCAGCGCGACCGCTCTTTTTATTAGAACGCCTTGATGAGACGGAAACCCGCCAAGGGTTTCGCCACAATTGGTACCGCGTTCGTTACGCTGATCCTAGTCCAACCGATCTAGGAGAGGGCTTTGTTTGGGGCGGCGATCTCGCCCTAGAAAAAATACAAACTTGTGCGCCATCCCTTCAAATTACTTATGGCTTAGATAAAATCCGTTTGGTACAACGCGAGACCTACGAGGAGCCACAGCTCGAACTATTAATTGTTGCCAGTCGTCAAGGGCAAGTAGTCGCTTCTACTCGCTTGGATGCTGTTGGCAGTATTTATACCCAAGCCCGCGCCCAACTACGCGGCCATCAAGGCTTAGCAGGGATTCATCAAGTGTTAGAAATAGCCTTTAACGATGGGTATTGCGGTGGCGTAGCCGCTACGGCTACCTTATTGTGGGATGGGCAACACTGGCACCCATTGGACATTCTCAGTCAGGGTTTTGGTGATAATGCCTTTTCCAATGCTTATTATAAATATCCAACGGAGCACCAGCGAGGAAATAATTTGCTAGAATTATACCGCGAAGAAGGCTATTACAACCGCCAACAACAAGCCGTTTATACCAAAAAAAGCATTGAAATTTATGAATGGACAGGTAAACAGCTGTTTTTAGTAGAAGGTGCCACGCAGGATTAGAAAGAACTATTCAAAGAGTTTTTTGTTCTAGCAGCAATGACCCCCAATCAAAAGTTGTGAATCAACCCGCAGCATTCCTATTTACATAAAAATAAACAAAACACTATGAGCAGCTCCAATAAGGAACAGCACCAAGCGATAGAAGATTTTATGCAATTGGTGCGCGATAAAAACGAGCATGAAGAAGAATTCTTACAAGCCGTGCAAGAAGTCGCTGACACCGTTATCCCTTTTATTCAAGAGCACCCCAAGTACAAAGAAGCAAGGATTTTAGAACGCATGGTAGAACCAGAGCGCGTGCTTATGTTTCGGGTACCTTGGTTGGATGACGAAGGTAACATACAAACTAATCGCGGTTACCGTGTCCAATTTAACGGAGCGATTGGTCCTTACAAAGGAGGGTTGCGCTTTCACCCCAGTGTCAACTTGTCGATTCTTAAGTTTTTGGGCTTTGAGCAAACCTTTAAAAATGCCTTAACTACGCTAGCAATGGGCGGCGGAAAAGGTGGGTCAGACTTTGATCCCAAAGGTAAATCCGACAACGAGGTCATGAAGTTCTGCCAGTCTTTTATGACAGAATTGCAACGCCATATTGGCCCTGATACCGATGTTCCCGCAGGAGATATTGGAGTGGGTGGGCGCGAAATTGGCTACCTCTACGGACAATACCGCCGCTTGCGCAACGAATTTACAGGCGTCTTAACAGGAAAAGGGTTAAAATGGGGGGGCTCTAAATTGAGAACAGAAGCAACAGGCTATGGCTTGATTTATTTTGTACGAGAAATGCTAGCCGTCAAAGAGGACAGCTTAGAGGGCAAAACCGTCGCCATTTCGGGCGCAGGCAATGTCGCCCAATACGCTTGTGAAAAAGCCATTGCCCTAGGAGCAAAAGTAGTTACTATGAGTGATTCTAAAGGCTACATCTACGATGAGGAAGGTATCGACGAAGACAAATTGGCCTTCATCAAGGAATTGAAGAACGAGCGCCGTGGCCGCATCAAAGAATATGTAGACACTTATTCTAATGCTGTCTACCACGAAGGCGAGCGCCCTTGGTCAGAAAAAGTAGACCTTGCGCTACCTTGCGCCACTCAAAACGAACTGAACAAAGAAGAAGCACAAACCTTAGTCGATAATGGCTGTATGTGTGTCGCCGAAGGCGCGAATATGCCCGTCACCCCTGAAGGTGTCGAAGTATTCTTAAAAGCTAGCGTCTTGTATGCACCTGGTAAAGCTTCTAATGCAGGCGGTGTGGCTACTTCAGGTCTAGAGATGTCTCAAAACTCTATGCGGACCTCTTGGTCTAGAGAGCAAGTCAACGAAAAATTGCAGGAAATTATGCGAGACATTCACGAGCAATGTGTCGAGTATGGCCGTGACAAGGAAGGGGATGCCGTGAACTATGTGCAAGGTGCCAATATCGCGGGCTTTGTAAAAGTAGCGGATGCCATGATTGACCAAGGTGTCGTATAAATTTATAAAATAAACGTTGCCTATTTTTAAGTAGGTACGGAGGATACTAACACCACTCTTCTTCCTAGAAGGGTGGTGTTTTTGAGTTTATCCTATTCGTGGTTTTACAAACTTTACAACGGCTTTGCCAAGCCCACCATTTCTAATAAGTGGCGGCCATAATTAATCTTGTTATAGAGCGCCGCCGTTTTTTGGGCTCGACGATACGCCTCAATTTGCTCCTCCAAAGGCTTTTCTAAACGCTGCAAATCGTATTGTACGCGCTCCAACTCCTGCAAATGCTGGCGCTGCTCTTGCAGCATCTTCTTCAATTCCAAGGCTTTGTCATGGGGTACCTTTTGGTGATAACGTTCAATGTCCTCCACGAGGCGATGGTGGTGTTCGCGGCAGCGGTAAAGCAAATCTTCTATTTTTTCTTGAAATTGATGCTGGATATCCGCTCGTTCAACTTGCTCTTGAGTCTGTAGAGATTCGAGTATTTCTAAGTCACTGGAGTAATGCTGTAAAGCAGCAGGGGAGAGCTGCCCCAAGCGTTTTTGGCGCTGTAGCCAAAGAATTTGCTG
The DNA here is from genome assembly GCA_963837355.1 of uncultured Saprospiraceae bacterium. GTDB lineage: Bacteria > Bacteroidota > Bacteroidia > Chitinophagales > Saprospiraceae > Aureispira. The sequence goes on from CAWIMY010000008.1 coordinate 194,677, forward strand.
GCGAATGGTCGGCAAATTGAAATCTACCATAACCGTACGCTCGGCAACTTGCTGCTGATAATATTCTTTGAGTTGTTGGTATTGTGTGCGCTGCTCACGCTGCAACAAGCGCAATTTGCGTTTTTGCTCGTTGATAAATTGTTGAAAATTGTCCAATTGCTGTTGCAAGAGCCCCCGATCGTCCAACGCTGCCGTCAACGACAGCTTCTGCGCTTTTTCAATGTTGCTTTTGAGGGTGTCAACCAATTCAGAAAGGCGGATTTCATAGCCTTGTGCAGCAGCCAACAACTCGGTAAAATAGCTTTTTTGTTGATCCAATGAGGCTTTTACAGTTTGCTTGCGCTCAGCAGATTTACGGGTTTTGAAGGTGCTATAATTGAACAGTAAGTACAAGCTCAGGGCACCTATGACCGCATACGGCCAAGGAATGGCAATAGAGACCGCCGCTGCCATCACCACAATAAGCAACAAGATCATAAAATTGAAAAAACGCTGAGACTTGACCTGTTCCAAATTTTGTAAATCGCTGGGTAAATGCTCGCCTTGTAAGTCCTTTTTTTCCAAAGGTAAAGCAACTTTTAGCTGACTTTGAGCGGTAAAGCTAGTAACGCTAGGCACTTGTAGAAGCTGCTGCAAATGGAGTTGGTCAGGCAATTGCTGCAACGCAAAATTAGGAATTTTTAAGCGGTCGCCATCTAAGGTCGCACTGTTGTTGAACTCCTCTAAGGTCTGTGCCCACTCGGCGGCGCTAGGTCGTGCAAAAGGCTGGGTATGTCCCGCTATAAAGCAGCGCTCAAAAAGCTGTTGAATAGACAATGGCAAGCGTTGGTACTCCTCGTGCTGGGCAGGAATGACATCAAAGTACTGCTCCAATGCTGTATGGTGTACAAATAAACCTTTTTCGATTTTCTCGGACAAACTGGTGGCCTCGGCATAAATACCTTTGGTAGAGGCAGCGAATGGATGAATGCCCAACAAAACTTTATAGAAAATCACCGCCAAACCAAAGCGATCCCAAGGCTCTTCTTGTGTAGGATCTACTTCGGGGTTCTTCCAATAACTATCGGGCGGCGTGTATTCCGGTGTCGCTACAGGCGCATCGTAAATCGTTTGTCCATTCTCCACCACCTCAATAGAATCCAAATCTACTAAAGCAATATGCCCGTTGGGTTGAATAACAATATTATCGGGCTTCATGTCAATAACTACATAACGCTCGGTGTAGTGCAGTTGCTCAATTGCCCGCGCAATTTTGTAACATAGCGTCAAGCGATTGCGGCGGCGCGTATCTACGGAAAAATCGTACTGCTGCCACTGATCGCGGTAGCGGCGGCCTAATTTTGGCAACGACAAAATTTCTAACTTTTCGCCTTGTACAAAAGGCATCAAAAAGCCAATAAACTGATTTTTTTCATTCAATAACAGTTGTTGTGGCCAAACCAAAGTTATGCCCTCTTCCTTAAACAGGGCTTTGGGCGGATGCTCTTGCAAATAACCAATCTTGTGTTCGCGCAACGGCGTACGTTTGTGTTCATGGTAGATTTTGGCCACTACCGTTTCATAGCCCTCCGTTTCTATATGATAGAGGCTACCTTCTCCACCACTAGCAAAAGCGGGAGTTGTTAAGGTGAGTTTTTCTTGGGGCAGGTCGTTATAGGCAATCCAGACGTTCATGGAATTAAGATACAGAAAATTTTTTATTCGCGTAGCGAAGTAAGAAAACTTCCTGTGTCAAGCGAATAAAAAATACAAATGGACGAACTAAAGTTGGGGGTTCTCCGTTACTATTGTATATTTAGGCAAATGTCTAAATATTATTATTGAACGACTAAATTTTAAGTGTATGAATGTCTTGACACGCGCTACTGACCCGCTTATCTTATTGCTTTTTCTGTTTGCTACTAATCGGCTTTGCCAATGGCCTATCTGCTCAGACCAATGCTCCCGCTGGTGATTGGGAAGGAACTCTATCGGTCAACGGACAGAACATTCCCCTTATTTTTCATATTACCCAAGAAGAAGACGGCAGTTGGAAGGCTACTTTTGATAGCCCAGAACAAATGGCCTATGGGATTGCTTTTGACAAGGTACAACTAGAAAAACTGCAATTGGATATGCGGATTCAGGCGGCGGGAGTACAGTACGAAGGTGCCTTGGTAGAGAATGGGCAAGCCATCGACGGCACTTGGAATCAAGGGGGGGGGCTCCTTTCCACTACGGCTGACACCAAGTACCTCTACCGCCCCCAAGCGCCCCCAAACCCCCCAAGCGCCTTTCCCTTATGATGTAGAAACGGTTGAATTTAGCAACAGTACGGCCAATATTAGTCTTGCAGGAACGCTCACCCTCCCCCCCAACCAACAAAACTGTCCCGCTGTGATTTTGATTTCAGGCTCAGGGCCACAAGACCGCGACGAGACGATTATGCAGCACAAACCTTTTTTAGTAGTAGCGGATTATCTCACACGACAAGGCATGGTTGTCTTGCGCGTCGATGACCGTGGAGTAGGGGAGTCGGGTGGAAATTTTGCCAGTGCGACTTCGGCCGACTTTGCCAGCGATGTAGCCGCCGCTTTGGATTATCTAAAAAAACACCCGCGCGTCAATGCTAGAAAAGTGGGCTTGTTAGGACACAGTGAAGGGGGAATGATTGCGCCCTTGGTGGCGAGCCAGCGTTCGGATGTAGCTTTTCTGATTTTGATGGCAGGGCCAGGGCATACGGGGGGCGAAGTCATGCGTCAACAGAATTACGATGTGTTTTTACAACAAACAAAAGATGCTACGTTGGCCAAGCAGCGCGGCGACTTCTTCGAAACCCTATACAAAACCACCTTAAAAAAGGAAAATGCCGATAAAAGTACGACTGAAATTCTAGCGTTATTGGATGAGGATTGGAAGGCTATTACCGCCGAAAACAGAGCCACATTAGGCTTGACCGAAAAAGAACTGCGCGCGATGGTGACCCAACTACGGACACCTTGGATGCACTACTTCTTGGCTTTTGATCCATCCATTTACTTGCAACAAGTGTCTTGCCCAGTCTTAGCAATCAATGGCGACAAAGACCTACAAGTACACGTCAACAACTTAGCCGCCATCGAAACGGCATTAAAAAAAGGAAAAAATCCGCCCCATAAAACCCTTGCCTTGAAAAACCTCAACCACCTCTTTCAAACCACCGAAACAGGAGCCATCGAAGAGTACGGCACCCTAGAAGAAACCCTCGCGCCTAAAGTTTTGACCACCATTGATGAATGGCTAAAAGCTGTCGCTATTTATTAGGAAAAACCAGCAACATCCACCCCTCTAACAATGACAGGACGCTAAGGATTTATTCCTTAGCGCCCTGTTGGGGGTAAGACTGCCTTAGATTACTTACAGTAGTACGCCAAGCGATAGATTAAGGCCTATTCCATAACGCTCCTGTAAACTCGTTCCTACTTCACTTCTATAGCCACCCCCTATGGACGCTAGAGGAAGAAGACAAGTTTTTATACTCATAGATAGTAAAAAACGGTTACTTATAATCGCGCGATAACCATAACCAACTTCAAAACCTACTGTTCCATACAGTAACTTCTCACTAACTATGTTTTCACTAACATTGGTTCTATCAGTAGCAAAAGCATGAATGGCTAGTTTTATATGAGAACCCATAGGGGCTAGTGCTTATTTCTTAACAAAATACCAATCAAGCCCAACAGAAATATCATGTATAAATACTCTATAGGGGATATTAGAAAAGCTAAAGCCCTCTATGTTCTCTATGACCGTCATACTACTGTAGGCATAGCCCAAATGGATACTTGTCTTGCGCCCTGTGACATAATTATAACTTACTTTCTCCTCGAAGTGCTACAGGAGGCTTAGAAATTAAATTGGTCGAGTTATTAAGACCTAAAGTAGTACCCAATTCAATAAAATGGCGTTTGCCCATATAACCAGGTACTACCTGCGCCTCCAAAGTAGAAGAGGAAAGGACTAAAAAAGTTAATAAGGTAAAGAACAATCTCATGGTATAACAAGGATTTTTAGAGTAAAAAATAAGGATTCAAAAGAAAAAATTAACGCGTTAAAAAGACGCCAACACTCAAGTAGCCGCCCACGCTGTAGCGCTGGGTAAGACCCTTACCGACCAACTGTCTGTATTCAACGGGGATCAAGTCACCTGTATTAGGATCATAGCTATCTATGTTGCTGGTAAAAAGGTGTTGCGGAAATAGCGTCCCGGAAATGCCAAGCGAGAGCAAGAAGCGATTGGCAATAACCATACGGTAACCATACGCCGCATCTAACCCAAAGGAAAGTTGGGGCTGTTTTGCGGTAAACTTAGGGTAACGCGTTATTCCCGTCGTGCCATCAATTAAAATACGATCGGTATGTACTACTCGTGCCCCCATAGAAAAATAAGCGCCAATCGGCGCAATGCTTCCATATTTGGAAGAGAAGTAAAAGTCGAAAGCAAAGTGGATGTCATTGGCATACACGGCGTGGGTGGCTTCATTGGATATTGTTATACCTCCGCCTGATGGTGTCACATCGGTAGCAGTTAACACATCAAAATACAAATGCGACCAACCCAATCGTCCTACTACTTGGCGTCCTAGGGTATAAGCCAAGTCCACATTTAGTCGAGGCATTAGCGGTGGTCGCTGCGAACCTACATTGAAAGAATTAAAATCAACGGCATTGGCACGTGGGCCAATTGTAGTGCCTACTTCTAAGAAAAACTTGCGCCCCATAAAACCAGGATTTACTTGTGCCTGTAGGAGCGTGATGGTGCTGATACAACAGCAAAAAAATAAATAAAATGTTTTCATAGTGGGTATATATTATCGAGTTAAAAATACGCCTAAAGAAAGGCGCAGCATTATGCTGTAGCGCTTGTTGATAGTTGATTTGATCGTAGACGCATAGGTATTCGTATTTTGATAATCAGGGGTAGTGTAAACGAGGGTACTGCTACCAGTATGACCAAATGCCGTTGGAAAAACAGCGTGCTGGGCATTAAAAGAGAGCAGAAAACGATCGGCAATAACTGCTCGGTAGCCATAGGAAAATTCCACCCCGACAAAGAAGAAAGAAGGCGGCGCAACGAGAGAAGGAAAGTCAGGAAGAGCGCCTACTTCGCTTTGTGCAGAAGAAACATTGTATACGCCCCGTATCCCCAAACCAATAAACCAATTATGGGGCGCAAACTTTTGCTTTGGATACAAATAGAAATCTATGCCCAAATGCACATCGTGTAGTATCGTCGTATAATCCACCGAGTAATCAGCATAGCGAGTAGGACGATAATACAACACCTGATTACCCACTCTATCGTTGTAGAGGCTGGCATAACTATACCCCGCTTTGACACTCATAGAGCGTTTAAAAACATAGTGTATGCTAGCATCTAAACTGGCAGAAAAGGGAAAAATAGCCAAGTCATCACCGTCGCCGAGGCCACCTAAGGTTGTTCCTGCTTCCAAAAAAAGCCGCCTGCCCATATAGCCAGGAATTACCTGTGCCTCTACTGTCGAAGACAGTAGAGGCAGCAGCAGCACCAATAAAAGGCGGGTTGAAAATACGTTCATGACAGCAAGGTTTATCGCAGTTAAGATTTGTTACCTTCTGCTGCTTTTTCTGTACTTACTGTCGTGTCTTTTTCTTCTGTTATACTACCCTCCTGCTTTCTGGCTTCTTTTTCCTTTTTAGAAGGGGTTTTGATTTGTAACAACACATCGTAGTACTGGGCATTGAGCAATACACGGCCTGCTTTGCGGCGATAGATGGCATCTTTGACTACTTGATAGCCACCTGTTCTCAAATCGAAGACGACTGCCCAAAGAAAGGCGCTTTTTCGGGTGTATTCTTGGGCATTGACGACTCCTGTAAAGAGGAGATAAGGGGTTCCGTACTTCTCAATAATTTCCTCTACTTTGTCTTGGTTGAAACCGTCGGCGTAGATGTTGCCTCCAAAGTCGTTTTGTTGCGACAACCATTCGGCCAATACCCGCAATTCGTTAAACGAAACAGCATCGGCAGTAGTTAAGCCGTTTGGTGTCAGTACCTTGACATACAAATCTGCACGTTCTGCCAAATTTTTAATTTTATCCACCAATTGGATTTGCTCCGATTCACCTTTTAGGTAGTCTACTTTGAGATCCTTTCCACCAGAAACATTCCAATAAGTGGGGTTGTAGACCAAAATAGAATCAAGTCCCATCGTTACAAAGCGGCGATTGCGTAGGTTCGCCAAGTAGCGTTGTCCTTCCGCAGAGCGGTAATACTCACGGCGTTTTTTGTAGTTTTCTTTATTGGTTTGTCCTTTGGTAAACATTTTTTTGAAGGTCGTATCACCGTGGATATCTGCAAAGGCATATTTGAAATAATTCACGGAAGAATCGGCCACTACTTCTATTTCTTGTTCTTTCTTTTGGCGTTTGATTTTGTCGTATTTAGACAACGCCTTTTCTTCGCTTTCTACGGCTGTCTCTTCCACCGCTTCTTCTTTTTCAGCAATAGCGTCTTCTGCTTCTTTTTTCTTGGTATAGGCGAGCGCTTCTTCATAAGAGACGGCTGAAAACTCGCTGCGCTTCTCATAATGATAGGCCAACTCATTGAATAAATCTTCTACAATTGTCTTCAATTCTTTGTCTTCAGGATAGAGCTTTGCTACATCCCAAGCATAACGCAAGGAGTAGATCGTCAATTCGTTGGGATCCATTTTGCTCAACCAGTGATAGATTTGTTGAGAAGGCCCTTCGATGCCTTCGTGTACATCTTTCTGCATCCCGTTGGGATACTCATCAGAAGTATACGCTTCGCTATAAGGCTTTACGGCAGAGAGTTCATTCTGAAATTTGGTATAGCCATAAAGCGCTTTGGCTCTAATTTTATGCAAGTATTTGCTGTTGGGATACTTTTGTTGTAGAATATAAGTAGCATAAACGGCATCCTGAAAACGCAACTGGTGCAAGTAGTAATAGGCGGCTTCAAAACGCGCTACATCACGCATAGTTTCAAAGGATTCCTTAGAACCAACGACATACGATTTTCGGCCTTTGTTAGAATTTTTATCCACTACTGCGGCAGTAGCTGCACGGCGCTTGTCGATACTAGGGTGGGTGCTTTTGGACTCGTCCTCCTCGTACTCCCCATCAATGGGATTGATGTTCTCCTCTTTTAGAAAGAGTCGTTCGGGTAAGTGTAAAGTTTTTAGCTCCAATGCTTCGCGCTCTACCACTACAATATCAAACGGCAAGTACGAATATTGCAAGACATCAAACGTGCCGTCTAGATCTTTGAGGCTATAAGGACTATCCAAATAAAGCTCCAAGCCTTCGGCATCGGCATGGGTTTCCAATTCCTTAGAATAATGATTTTTGGCTACTAAATCGCCGCTAATACCCGATGCAGTAAGGGCTTTTTTTCTATCTGAATAACGATCAATGCGCTCCGATTCTAAATACATATCCAAGGCGTGGCCGTGGCGAACGTGCGACATTTCATGTGCTAATATAAAAGCCAATTGTGCCTCGGTCTCCAATTGTGCAATCAAACCAACGTTGACAAAAATAATCCCTTGGTTGGTCGCAAAGGCATTGACCGCCGAAGAACGAACGGCATAAAAGCGCAATTTTTTACGCAATTCAGGATCGTCTTCTAAGAGCTTATCGGCCACTTTATTAACATAATCCGTAATGGGATCATTAAATAGAACACGGGCGCTGCGCAATAAATTATCTACTAGAAAATTACTTTCTAGCAAGAATTTATCCGTGCTTTCGATAGTCGAAGTTTCTTTCGAATTTTTTGCTTTTTCTAATTGTAGTTTGTATTTCTCGGAGGAGAGTGTGAGAAAGTCGCTGGGAATGGTACCGGTACTCTCTAATAATTGGTAATCGTCAAAATTTTGTGCTTCAACGGGAGAGAAGCTATACAAAAGAGTGAATAACAAGGCGTAAAATCCTACCTTCATGAGTTTAAAATGTTTTAAATAGGAATAAAAGTTTTTAATGGTGGTTAAAGATACAGCTTTAATAATGATTATACGAACGCAGAAAAGAAAATCTTTGGATATATGCCTCAATTAGTAGGCAAACATTGTAAAAAAAGAGAAAAAAGCGAAGCTCCACCCCGCTTTTTTCTCTTTTTTCATAGAGGCGAATCAATAGTTTTATATTACAGTTATCTCTTGTTCCAAGACAGGATCAAATAACCCAACGGTTTCCTTAACGTCTATCTCCCCGCGAAAAACAAAGCGAATGCCTTTTGCTCGAGCACTAGCCGCATCGGTCACACCCCATTCGGACAAACTTTCTGCTAAATCCATATCGCCTACAAAGTAGCCATAGCTGCCTTTTTCACCTGCCCCTAAAGTATGGGGAAATTCATCCACAGAAGCACCATCCCGATCGACACTAGCACAGTTGCTGCTGTCTTCGCTTTCTTCTCCCAAAATAATTTCCTCCTCATCGCCTTCGTCGTCCAATCGAATGGCGACGAATATACCTGTTGTTCCTACAATAGTAACAGGGCTTTCGGCCTCTACCTCAATGGTCGCCTTAATCATAGGATCACCAAAAGGGAATGGATTTTCAATCCAAGGATAACTCAATTTTACGCCTGTCTTTCCGACGAGTTTTTTCATTTTGTCAAAGAATCCCATAATACAAAGTTGTTTTGATTGAATGATTTATGAATGCAATAACCTGCCCGCTCGCTCTGCTCCATTAAGTAGGGATATTGCCAGTCCCACAAACCTTTATCATAAAAAAGCTGCTGCAAGTATGTTTGAAAGTTGATAGAAGAGTAGCCAAACCCATCACTCCCATTCAAGAGGCAATACCATTTATTGGCTACGTTATTCTACTCCGAATCGATTAGAAAACCTACATTAAGGCCATCATTCCAAACTGCAATCTAAAATAAGGAATATTCGCTAGTTCTTCTTCCTCAAAATGGCGATACTTTTTTTTAGTGTTGACCTTTGGGTTTTTCTTGTTCATGGCAGTTATAGGGAGAAGCTGTAGGCGGACTTCTAGGTGGGGGGCTATTTTTTCGCCTTGATAGGGCTAGGGCTCTATCCCCGCTTTTCCCAAGGAACATTTCCAGTATATAACAATTCCACCACCGCCCAATTGGGCATATATAAGAATTGAGGAGCCAGTGGGGTAGTGCCCTAATTACCGCTAATAGCAATAAAAAAAGATGATTTTTTTGATGATAAAGAGAGTGATTTAATTCACCAAAAAATGACGCTTGTTGTGTTGCTGCAATGAATTGCTTTATTTGTACGGGTTTTTTGGTCAACATTTAAAAAATAATTACTTGGAAATCTTAACTTTGTCTAACCCCCATTTCTTTGTCGACCATCTGTTGACTATTTTAGTTACCTACTCACTATGAAGAAGATTGTTCTATTGTGTTGTCTGCTCCCCCTTACCTTACTGTTGTTCAACGGGAAGAAAACGATGGTGTATAAACCTGCGATCTTCTATTTAGGAGGCATCCAAATTCATGAAGCAAATAATAGAGATTGGGTGAATAACCTGAAAGCGGCTAATATGAATACCGTAGAAGTAACGGTTTATGCTAGACAGGGAGCTTGGCATAGCGATTCTCTACACTTTGACCCTCCCAGTGAGCGCATACTAGACGAAATTCGCGCTGCCAAGCAAGCAGGCTTACATGTTGCCCTGCTGATGCGCACCCATCTAGACAGTACCTTCGCAGAAAATAAATTCATCTGGCATGGTATGATCCGCCCAAAAGATGACGCTACATTGGAACGCTGGTTTGAGCACTACCAAGCTTTTTTGTTGCAATGGGCGGCCATCGCTGAGGCGGAAAACGTCGACATTTTTGGCATTGGCAGCGAAATGAATGCACTTTCTTCCACAACCCAAGTGCGTACCATGCCGCCCTTGTATGTTTATTACAACGATAAAGAAGGCCGCAAGGAATATGAAAGCCGTGCTTTTAAGTACCAAGACTCTCTGTATAAAAAAGATTTATGGGTACGTGATTTTGACAATTATACTGACTTAGAAGCCTATTTAAGTGACCGCCAACAAGTACATTACGAATGGGCGCAAATGGCCACCTACGCCAAGGAGGACAAGCGCCTGAAGCGTGTCAACAAACGCCGCGTGCAATGCTTAATCGCTTGGAAAAAGCTCATCAAATCTGTCCGTGCCGTTTATAAAGGAAAACTCACTTACGCCGCTAATTTTGACAATTACGAAGAAGTAGCTTTCTGGAAACAGTTGGATTTTATAGGTATCAATGCCTATTTTAGCTTGCGCGATGCCAACAGTACTTATGAGGACAGCGCCAAACTTAAAGAGCAATTGCTGGACGGTTGGGAGCAAGTATTTATCAATATCGAAAGCTACGTTGCTAGAAATAAACTCAAAGACAAGCCTTTGCTGTTTACCGAATTGGGCTACATTAGCCGTGAAAATTCGACCATCGAACCTTGGGCGGGTTTTGGCTTTTCGGTAGTGGGTAGCCGAAGCCAAGAACGCTTGATCCGCTGGCAAAAAGAGCCTAAAAACTGGCAAGAACGCCGCTTAGCGATGGATGCTCTCTATGAAGTAGTTCGCGCAGAGCATGTTAATTTAGAAGGGCTACTCTATTGGAAACTCACCAGCCATGATTACCATTTGCCTCACGAGCCCTTTGCCCTACACCTCACTCCTGATGCCAAAGATCCTTTGCAAAAAAGCTTGGCACAATTTAGTACACTAGATGATTAGCAAGTAAGATGGATTGATAGAAGTGGTTGCACCGAGCCAAAAGTTAGCAATTGATTTGTACTGTAGGGTGAATTTTTACCTTTATTGCAGTAGATAGAATCCTATCTGTTCTATTTCCTAGGGCATTTTTTAGAGGAAAAACTTTTAGGTCGCTTTACTTTTAGTTAGGAGACTACTTATAATTCAAAAGATAACCACCAGCTAAACAAGCCCACAAAAAAATGCCGTAAAGAGTTATTCTCTTTACGGCATTTTTATTTTAAACCCTTTTGAGGGAATGGCATTGTTACTGTCTTAGTTGCGTTTTAGCACATCAGGGTATTTAGCCGACTGCTTGCTAGGCGTAATCCATGGTGGAATCGTGTGTCCAGAACCGCCAATGTAGGCTACTTCACCATCTTCGGCTACTGTAAATTTCCATTCGTGAAATTTCTGACATTGATTAACACAGTTACCAAATTTTACGCTGTAGACCATGTCCCAACCTTCTTTGGTACGCTCTATGCTAATATCGTTGCCATCTCCATAAGGTAGAATCTCTTCGATAGAACCAACGCCCTCACTGGTAAAAAATTTCATCATCAATGCAGGCATGTTTAGGGGCTCACGCGATTGCAAGACCAAACCAGCACGCTCTTCATCTAGATAAACCATACGGGTCATCACGAGGTTGTATTCGCGGATCAAATTATTGATCGAAACACTTCCTGTGGTATCTTTACGCTGCTTCAAAGGCTCTACCCAAGGCGCATCGTGTTCAAATACTAGGATAATGCTTTCTACATTGGGCACAGGAAAAGAGCGAACATTGTACTTAGCAGCAATGGTATCAATCGCACCATAATCAGAGGTGCGCACAGCTACTAAGGCATTGTAAACAGCCGTTACTAATTCGTCTGGTACACGTACCGTTTGCTTAGAAATACGCTGTTCTTTGTTGATGAGGCGCAAGGCCAAACGAGCAGCATCTTTGCGATAGATTACTTTGAGGTACTTTGGTAAAAGGTTGTCATTGACAAAGAACTCGGGGAGATCCTTCATGATTTCGAGTTCCCCCTTATTGTTACCTCCTCTTCTACCACGACGCTGAGCGTCGGCATCAGCAGCCATTGATAAAACAATAATAGCGACTAGCGCGAAGCATTGGAATATGCTAGAGTGGAGTATGTTTCTTACAGCCATAAAATTTTAGTTTTTAATCAAAAAAATAATCTATGCGATTAAAAGAAGTGTTATTCTTTAGTACAAGGTAACACTTTATATTTGTGTTTCAAAGTAATAAGCTCGTACAAAAAAATGACTGCTTTTACAGCAATGTATCGTTGCTCCCTATTAATAACGCAAAATGTAGCTTAATTGGTGAGCCAAGGAGCCTTTTTTTGAAATTTTAATAGCGTTGTAACAACTGCTCTTTGTAGAGCGCGCCAACTTGTTTTATAGATACTCTTTCATAAACGGTTAAAATGATAGTTTGTTGCCCAAATGGCAAGCAAATTAAACGTTTTTAGGGTTGGTATTGCTGTCGGAGTTCCTCTAACAAGATTTGTGCTTTCTCTTCATAGGCATGTGGTTGGAGTTGAGTTAGTATGTTAGTCAATTCTTGTCGCACTTGCTCTACGTCCTTTTTCTTAAGCAAAGTTAATACCAAATACCACTCGGCATCTTGTTTTTTATTAGCAGAACCATTTTTCAAGAGGTATTGGAACTGCTCTTCAGCAGCCTCTAACTGAGTGGTGCTCAAATAGGCTATTCCCAAGTGCAAGGCTACGTCTTTTCGGTTGTTAGGAGCATTTTCTAGATACTGTTCAAACTGTAGAGCCGCACGGGCGTATTCTTCCTTAGAATAAGACTCGACAGCTTCATAGTACAACGTTTTTTCCTGTCTTAGCTGTTTTCTTTTCTCAGGATGCTCCTCTTTAGACAAGTTACTACGATAGCCCTCCCGCGTGACCAAAATCTTTTGAGCGACGAAATGTTTAGAGAACAGCTCTTCGGCACTTAAACTAGGGCGTATAAACTGATACACCAACGGTAGGAAGGCCAAAAAAATAATACAAATAATAGTGTAGCGTTGTAGCTTGGTCATATTGGATTAGTATGAACATGAACAAAATGCGGGCATAATTAGGAAGCATTGTTGTCACTGTTTATGTGGTATAAGGCTTAGTAAATGGCTAGCAGGAAATTATCCAAACATACCACAAAGTTACAATAGTCTAATAAAAAAGCAGCAATCTCACTGCCAAAGCGGTACAAATTCTTGCCATTTTATTTCTAGAAGCGGTATAAGCTAAATAAACAGTCTTTGTAGTAAAAAAAAATAGGCGGGTAAGCGATCAACGATATAAAATTATTTAATTATAGTCCCATAATGAAACTACTACGCCAGTTCTTTCTTACTTTTGGTGCAAATACATCTACCAATCCACACTAAAATCTACCTGTTGCTATGTTCGACAAAAAAGACATGCCTTTTGTGCATCGAGATATCAGTTGGTTGTCCTTCAATTACCGCGTTTTGCAAGAGGCCAAGGATCCATCCGTGCCCTTGTTGGAGCGTATCAAGTTCTTAGGAATATACTCCTCAAACTTAGACGAGTTTTTTAGAGTGCGTGTCGCTTCTATCAAAACACTGATTCGATTGGGCAAAAAGACCAAGCAGCAAATGGATTTTTCTCCTGAATCAATCTTGGAGCGTATCCGTGAGATTGTTTCTTATCAACAATTGGAGTTTGGCGCTATTTATAAGAACGAAATTCTTCCCGAACTCGCTCGCCACAACATCCATGTTATTCGACCAAAAGACATACAGAGCTACCACCATGCGTTTTTAGATCGTTTTTTTTCTGAAAAACTCATTCAACACGTGCAGCCTGTTTTGTTAGTCAAAGACAAAATTCGCACCTTTCTACCGAGCAATGCCATTCACTTGGCCGTGCGGCTCAAAACCACGGGCAATTCCAACCGCTACGCCGTAGTTAAGATTCCAACCGAAGCCCTACCACGCTTTGTCGAATTGCCCAACCGAGGGAGTAGCCGCCGCGAAATTATGATTTTGGATGATATTCTGCGCTATTGTCTGCCGCGTCTTTTTCCTGGCTATAGCATCCGTACGGCTTATTCTATCAAAATGACCCGCGATGCGGATATCTATATCGAGGATGAATATTCAGGGAATTTAATTGATAAAATTAGAAAAGGGATTGCCAAACGCAACATTGGTAAAGGGACACGGTTTGTATATGACCGCAAAATGGCACCTGCGATGTTGGCCTTTCTGACCTCTACACTCCATGTCAAAAAAGAGGACTTGCAAGCGCAAGGGCGGTATCATAACAATTTTGATTTCTTTAAATTTCCGACCTTTAAGCTCAAACATTTGCAAGATATTCCCTTGCCTGCATTGAGCCATCCACAATTGACAGGGCAGGATCGCTTGTTTTCTGTGATTTTTAAACAGGATTTGCTCTTGCATTTTCCTTACCAGAAATACGAATACGTTATTCGTTTGTTGGAGCAAGCCGCTCACGATCCTAAAGTAACCACCATCAAAATCGCGCAATACCGCGTGGCCAAAGATTCGCGTATTATCGCTGCGTTGCGCTCGGCCATCGAACAGGGCAAATCGGTCATGGTTTTTATGGAAGTCAAAGCCCGCTTTGATGAAGAGGCCAATCTGTATTGGGCAGGGCGCTTAGAATCTTGGGGAGCCAAGGTAGTATATAGTTTGCCCGAGCTAAAAGTACATGGTAAAATGTTGCTTATTTTGCGCGGCAAGCGCCAATATGCTTATTTAGGAACAGGAAATTTCAACGAAAGTACCTCTAGGATTTACAGTGATTTTGGATTGATGACTGCCGATCGTCGCTTGACCGAGGAGGTGGCTACGGTGTTCGACTTCTTAGAATACAAACGCCGTCCTACGCGTCCCTTCAAACACTTATTGGTGGGACAATTTAGAATGCGCCGCAATATATACCAGCTCATAGAACAAGAAATAAAGCACGCCCAAGCAGGACGCAAAGCGTTAGTTATCGTCAAGCTTAACAGCTTGCAAGATCCAAGAATGATTGCCCGCTTGTACGAGGCCAGCAATGCAGGGGTGCAAATTAAGTTGATTATTCGGGGAATTTGTAGTTTGGTGCCGCAGCAAATTGGCTATAGCGAAAACATAGAGGTGATTAGTATTGTTGACCGTTATTTAGAACATACTAGAGTCTATTATTTTTACAACAATGGAGCCGATCAATTGTATCTGTCCTCGGCTGACTGGATGACCCGCAATTTATTTTATCGCATTGAGTGTGCTTTTCCAATATACGACGACAAATTGCGCAGCGAGATCAAAGATTTCTTAGAGATTCAGTTAAAAGACAATGTTAAGGCTAGAATTATCGACGGAAAATTGACGAATGCCTATAAGGAAGACAATGCGTCGCCTTGGCGCTCGCAACACCGTTTATACCTTTATTACCAAAAGCAATTATTACCTAAAATAGACGAATAAACAGCCTCTTCTTCGTTACCTTTGGGGGCTTGACCTTGAAGTGAGGTCAACCACTTTGAAAATAGAACAATTTGATCAACACGATCCATTTATAAGGACGATTCATACGATAACTATGTTAAAGAACGATTTATTCTTGCGGGCTGCTCGGGGAGAGCAAACAGAACGTGCTCCTGTGTGGTTAATGCGCCAAGCAGGGCGTATTTTGCCTCAATACCGCGCGTTGCGTGCCAGTTTGTCAGGGTTCAAGGAATTGGTAGAAACCCCTGCCTTGGCTTGTGAAGTGACCATTCAACCCGTTGATGAATTGGGCGTAGATGCGGCCATCATCTTTTCGGATATTTTGGTTATTCCCGAAGCAATGGGCTTGCCCTATGAGATGATTCCTGGCAAAGGCCCTTATTTTCCTAAGACGATTGATTCCGAAAAAGTATTGGAAGAATTGATCCAAGGAGAGGCCGCCGCACAAGAGTTGTCGTATGTCTACGACGCGATCAAACTCACCAAAAAAGAATTGGACAACCGTGTACCCTTAATTGGTTTTGCAGGCGCACCGTTTACAATCTTGTGCTATATGCTAGAAGGGCAGGGCAGCAAAACCTTTTCTAAGGCTAAGAAATTCTTATACAAACGCCCCGATCTAGCCCATTTGCTACTCGATAAAATTACAACCTCTACGATTGCTTATTTGCAAGAACAAGTTCGTTCAGGCGCGGATTTGATCCAAGTATTTGACTCTTGGGCAGGCGCGTTGTCGCCCACTAGTTTTGCTAGTTTTTCTTTGCCCTACATGGAGCGCATCGCTCAAGCCATTACCGACGTACCTGTTACGTTGTTTGCCAAAGGCGCTTGGTATGCCTTGCCAGAATTGGCCAAAGCAGGCGGCAATGTTGTGGGCTTAGATTGGACGCAAACACCTAAAGATGTGCGTGCTTTGTTGGGCGACAAGCAGGTGGTACAAGGCAATTTAGATCCTTGTGCTTTGTATGCCGATGCAGCGACCATTCGTCAAATGACGGAGAAAATGCTACAAGGTTATGGCGGGCACCACATTGCCAACTTAGGCCACGGGGTCTATCCCGATACGCCCTTGGACAATGTCCGCGTGTTTGTCGATACGGTTAAAGCTTACGATTACGCTTCGAACTCAATCGTGCAGTAGGATGGGGGTGTGGTCAACAATAAGAAATTGGATAACGCCCAAAGCGGTACCTCAGGTGCCTACCCCTACTCCTGTGGAAGCCACGCCGATGCCCGCAACCACCCTTCCCGAACCTGAGGTGGTTCCCTTATCGGAAGAAGAACAGCAGCGCCAGCAAATTAAAGAATTGCTCGCCAGTCCCGATTTGAGCAACCACGAGTTGGCTGCTATGTTTTTGATCGGACTGCAACAGCATTGGGATGTCGAGATGTATGCTTCTGTTGTTCACCAAGCAGATAAGCTTACTTTTTGGGTGGGCCAAGAGGACAATGCGGAGTTTTTGGCCGCGATTGAGGAGCTGCACATCGGGACTGGCTTTTTTGGACAATACAGCGAAATTGCGGAGTTTGCTGCGGTATTGCCCCAATTAGTTCACCTAAAAGCATTGTATTGGGAAGCCAAGCATTATTGGAATCAACATCCTATTTTGGTGGCGGCGAGCCAATTGCCGCGCTTAGAGATTTTGCATTTCGCGGCTTGTAAAATGAATTTTTTGCCCGATGCAGTGGTGGACGCGCCACAACTCAAAGAACTGTATTTGGGGGATAACAAATTAACGGAATTACCCGAACGGTTGGAACAATTAAGCGAATTGCGTGTCTTAGATTTGAGGAACAATGCGTTGAAGAGTTGTCCACGACCTATTTCTGGTTTACGCCGTTTGGAGGTTTTGCGGTTGCAGGGCAATCCGATGAAGGATATTGAGCCGCGTTTGTTGGGGCGGTTGTACCGCTTGCGCGATTTGCAGTTGCCTGAATTGGTGGCTCAATTCAACTTCGATGCCCTCAAAGACTGGCTACCCGACGTTGATTTTGACCAACCTTATTGGAAATTTGATCAATAACTAACTACTAGTTGTTATCCACTTAATTACTTATTCATGAACAAACTACTGGTTCTTGCTTTTTTGTGTATCACTTGGACGGCTTGTAAGTCAAGCCAAAAGGGCAGCGGCAGCGACGATAAAACGGTTTATAGTACACACAAGGGCGAAGAAGAATTTCAAGCGTATCTAGATCGCAAACGCAGTAGTTTTATTGGAAAGCGCATTCCTAGCCTCAACTTGCAAGGCATTGACGGAACAGTCTACAACCCCGCCAAAATGCAAGGTAAAATTGTACTGCTCAACTTTTGGTTTGCGGCTTGCAAACCCTGCATCACAGAAATTGCTAGCCTCAACGAGTTGCAACGTAAATTTGAGAACGATAATTTTGTGGTGTTGTCTGTGAGTACAGATGCCCAACGCATCGCCGAGCAAGCTGCCGAACGCCGCAACATGGATTACCTCGTTGCTGCCAATGGCAAAGCAGCAGCCGAACGCCTCAAAGTAGTGACTTTCCCTACTTCTTTCTTAGTAGATACGCGTGGAGTAATTCAAGAGGTTTTTATTGGCGCTAGTGCCGATGATGCGACTTATACTTATTCGGAGGTGAAGCCACACATCGAAAAATTATTGCGCTAAACGGCCTTAATGGCCGCTTATTAAGTTCAAAAAAGGAAATTGTCGATAGAAAATTTAAAGCCCTACCAACGCTTTTTATTTTTTGCTCGTTTATGGGATTGTTATCCTATTTTCCTACCCTACACCTTTTATTATTCAAAGGGTGTTTTTGTCGTTTTTTATGCGTCCTACTCTCCTGTATTTACTTTATGGTATCTTGTTATTAAGCAGTATTGCTGCTTGCAGAAAGAAAGATGCCTGTGTTTTGCCCAAAGGGCCCACTGTTCAGCGTTCTTATTCCATTGGTACAGCTAGCCGAATTGCTATGAATGCCCGCGCGGATTTGTATCTTTTGGAGGGCGCTGTCCCTGAGTTGCTCGTAAAAGGCCAAGCCACATGGTAGAGAATATGAATATTTATGTAGAGAATGGTATTATCCAAGTGGCTATGCAGCATTGTATGTGGCCTAATGACATTCGTAAAGTAAAAGTCTATTTGACGGTGCCCGTTCTAGACGAAATACAAGTCAATAGTAGTAGTAATGTGTGGGCACAGCAGCCGATTACAGTGGGCAACCACTTAACACTGAGCATCAACGAGCTGGGCAATAGCACGATGCTATTGGCTGCCAACGTACAACACGCCGACTTGACGTTAGCAGGTACAGGGCACATCAAACTAACCACCCACAATGCTCAATCCATTCAGGCAACCATTTCCTCTAACCGAGATTTAGCAGTGATTGATCTGTTCGGAAGCAGTGAGAACTTGTCTGTGGCCTTATCGGGAAGTGCGGGGCTTTGTCGGGCTTATGAGATGCCTATAGAGCAGGCGTTGATCAATATTTCGGGAAGGGGCGAGTGCCAAGTAGAGGTATTTGATACTTTGAATGTGGATATTGCAGGGGTAGGAACTGTTTATTACAAAGGCGCTCCGAGCATTCACCAAGTGATAACGGGGACAGGAACGATTGAACAAGCGCTGTAGCCCGCTATAGCCTCCGAAAGCTGACTAGACAAGACACGGTATTATCTAGAGCAGATCGCTTTTTTGCTTTCGCGAGCCAGCAAGCTGGGTTTGCGAGTGCCTTGAATGCTCAAAAAATCTTCCTTTTTTTATACTGCGCTTCCCTTTGATCGCCTACTTAAAAGTAGCCTAGGAAAATTTTCATGCCTACTCCAGCTATTAGCAAAAGAAAAGCTAAAATACAGGCGTAGACGCGAAGTCGCTCTTGCTGAGCTAAACGGGCAACTCGTTCTTCAATCGCTTGAAGTTCTTGGGGCGATGCTCTCTCCCAAACAAAAGGGCGTTCATCTGTTTCTATCAAATCCTCCACATCAAGGGCTAAAAAATTACCCTTATCACGGCGGTTCATTTTGAGAGAGTTAGCGGCATGGGACATAAATCCTTCTCCAGGCATAGTAGTAGTTTGAGGTGTACTTGCCAAGAAGCAAGCGTAGCTTATTAACTACTCTTTACTCAGGAAAAGTTCCTGAACACCTCCTTTCTCGTTGCGGTCTTATAGAGTAGCGGTAGTTACTTTTGCCAATAGAGGCCTTTCTAATTTTATAAAACGGACGTAAAAATGACAAAGTGGCGCGAAAATTGACGGCTCTAAAGATAACTCGGCTCACCTATACAGGGCGCTTCTTATGGCCGCTGTTTTATCCAATACTACTCCTTCACGTTTTTCCGAAAATCGTTTGCTATAGCATCAACTATACACTTAATTTAGAACGGCATTAGAAGTTGTTCGCAAGAATAGTATCTTTAGGGATGCGTTCGCGAAGCAACGCCATCATATTTTCAAACGATCAAGGGGAATGGATAAGAAGATCACCATATTGTGGGCAGACGACGAAATACGACTGCTCAAACCGCAAATTTTATTCTTAGAAAAGAAAGGGTACAACGTCATCACCGTTACCAACGGACACGATGCCATTGAGGAGGTAGAAGAACACATGGGTAATATTGATGTGATCTTCTTAGATGAGAGTATGCCTGGCATTACAGGACTAGAAACTCTGCCGCGTATCAAAGAAATTCTGCCCAATGTCCCTGTGGTAATGATTACCAAAAACGAAGAAGAAGGGGTTATGGAACAAGCCATTGGTTCGCAAATCAGTGACTACCTTATCAAACCTGTCAATCCTGTTCAAATCCTAACGTCTATTCGAAAACTCATCGACTCGGATCGTTTGGTGCGGGAACAAACGGCGACCGATTACCAACAGGAATTTCGCAAGATTTTTATGGAAATCAACAGTGGCCTTGATTACCAAGAATGGGCAGATATTTACAAAAAAATTGTACACTGGGAATTGAAACTGGACGAGTCCAATACCACCAGTATGGCTGCAATTTTGTCCACACAAAAGGAGCAAGCCAATTCGGAATTTAGCAAATACATCGAACGCAACTATGTGGATTGGATCAAGGAAGAAAGCCAGTCGCCTGTTATGTCGCACGATTTATTGCGTTCCATGGTTTTTCCCGATGTGAAGGAAGATCACCCGACATTTTTCTTATTATTGGATAACTTGCGCTACGACCAGTGGAAAGTGATTGAGCCGATTATTTCGGAGTATTACCGCATTGAGGAAGAAGACTATTTTTACAGCATTCTACCCACCACTACCCAGTATAGCCGCAACGCTATTTTCTCTGGATTAATGCCCCAAGATATTCAGGCGTATTATCCTGATTATTGGCTGAATGACAATGAGAAGGGCGGCAAAAACATGCACGAAGAAGCCTTGTTGTTGGAGAACATCCGCCGTACCTTCCGCCGCCCTGTCAAAAGCGCTTATTACAAAATAACTACCGTAGAAAAAGGCAAACAATTGGTGGATACCATTCAAAATTGCCTACACAATGACTTTACGGCTATTGTCTACAATTTCATTGATATGCTCTCGCATGCGCGTACCGAGATGGAAATTCTCAAAGAGTTAGCCAGCGACGAAACCGCCTACCGTTCCTTGACGCGTTCTTGGTTCTCTCACTCAGCGATTTGGGAAGCGCTCAAAATTATTGCCGAGCACGATGTGCAGTTGTTTATTGCAACGGATCACGGAAGCATCCGCGTTCACCAGCCCTCCAAAGTTGTTGGCGACCGCGAAACTACCACCAATCTGCGTTATAAAGTAGGCAAAAACTTGCAGTATGACCGCCGCGATGTATTGGATGTCCGCAACCCTTCGGATGCGAAATTGCCATCGCCCAATGTTAGTTCGACCTTTATTTTTGCCAAGAACGATACGTTCTTTTTGTACCCCAACAACTACAACCACTACAATAAATACTATCAAAATACTTTTCAACACGGTGGAATTTCACTAGAAGAAATGATCATCCCCATTATCAAACTGAGGAGTAGAGGGGGGAAATAAGCCGCCAAAAACTATAAAAAAGATATTAAAAGCATCTCGAACAGCCTTCGAGATGCTTTTATTGTAATAGATTTTGTACTTTATAGTAGAAAAGCGCCCAACAGCTTAAACCGCTGCGCTATCTGGCTTGTTCTCTGAACACTCCTTATGTACTTTTTCTATTGGTTTTGTGCTCACCTTTGTTTTACACTATGACTGCTGCTATCCATTCCATACTATTTCCTACCAGCTGTGAACCCGCTGACGATAAGGCTTTTGAATATACGTTGGCTGTTGCCAGAAAATTTGAGGCACAGGTAGAGGTATTGCATGTCTGCGAACTAAATTTAGGGGTCATGGTACCAGGTATTTTGCGGTACCAATTGGGACAAGAGCAGAAAAAAAGCGCGGAATTTGTCTTGCAAAATTGGCTCAAAAAATTTGATTGTGAGGAGGTAATCGTAAAGGGGCAGGTAGAATTGGGTTTCCCCAAAGAGACCATTGCTATTTATGCGAACAAAAGAAAAGACATTGAGCTGATTGCGATGGGCTCAACTGATAACCATGGCTTTGCCAAAATGATTCGTGGAACGGTCATTTCCAAAACGATAGAAAATGTAGATTGCCCTGTGCTCATCATCCCCAAAGGCATTGTTTTTCAATCCATCAAAAATATGGCCTATGTAACGCCTGTTGTGGAAGATTGGCGGCATCTTTATCCCCAACTAGAAGCAATTGCTGAAATTTTTGAAGCGCGGCTATACGTCACTCATTTGCAGAAAGCACCTTCCGAAGAATTTAAAGGCGCAGAACACGTGGTGCTAGAAAATTACGTTGGAGCGTTGCATTCCTTTGTTTACAATGCCAATTTGCACTTGCTCGTCACCTTGGCCTCTGTGCGCAGTACCCTGCGCAAAATACTCCAATACAGCAAAGCTCAAAAAATGGCTTTCGAAACGCTAATTCCTTTGTTAGTGCTTAAGAAACGGAAAAACTCGTAAGAAAGCCTGTCCCATAAAAATAAAGGCCTTCAAATTGCACTAGTACAAAAAAAGCAGTATATTATTTGCCCAATCAACTGCCAACTAAGCAAAACAAACCACCCTTAGAGTCGATCGTTTTGCAGTTTTGTATCCCAATACAAGCCCACAAAGCAGAAGATCCGCCCAATTTCCTTCCCAATTTGCCCTTATTGTAGAATGACCTATCGCCGTCCCTGATAGGTGCTTTTACGTATGCGCCCTCTTGCAATAAAAAAGAACGGCCATTCTTAACAGATTAGTATTATTTAATAATTTTAAGTCCCCTTATTGTATGAACAAGAGTAATGAAAACGCGAAGCAGTCCCCTTCTTCGACCTTTGAAATCAAACCTTTTGGCCGAGATACAGAAGTCATAGGCAGTATTGTTTACCACTATGTAGATGCCATGCCTACCTTCATCCAAAAACCGTTGCTAACGGCGCTGGAAGAAACGGGTATACAACGAACGGTAGAACCCAGTTGGGTGCCTATGATCAATCTTTTGGGCTTTTACGAGCGCGTACAGCGTAAATTTGGTGGCCATACTATATTTGATATTGGTAAAATTGGGCCAGAGGTGTTTCCGCTCCCCTTTGAAAATCCCAACATAGTTACTATTTACAAAGACTTTGATTTGCTTTATCAAGCCAATCATCGCAAGGGCTATGCAGGCTTCTATCAAGTAGTAGAGCACTCGGAAGAAACACAAGAAATGCTTCTACGAGCCTATACCCCTTATCCAGCTATGTTGACCAAAGGTATTCTTACTGGCTTTGGACGACAGTATGGATCTATGGTACAAGTCAACCAGCTGCTGGATCATCCTTTGCGCCTCGATTCTGAGAATGATCAGTGGTTTATGATTACTTACAGAGAATAGTGTAGCGCGGGCTTTTTAGGTGGTGCTAATAGGAGTAGAAATTCTTGTTGTACCACCTAAGAGCTTTTTATCTTATTAGCACTAATTAAGGCTGAGATAGATAAAGAAAGGGCATTGGGAGATGTAGGAGAGAAAGAAACTGTTTTTCCTTGCTTGAAAGTCAGGAATAACACTAAAATGCAAAAGGAATTATCTATTTTTGGAGACTTTTTAGGAAAAGTTTCTGTTTTGGGGAGGCTTTTTTCGAGTAGTCGCCACTAGCACGACTTCGTTTAACGATCCTCAAAACATTCCCTTATGGGCAACATTAACCCCAACGAATGTTTCAATATATAGTCAAACGGATATTAGTTTTCATTCCGACTTTCTTTGTTATCTCTCTGCTAATTTTTGGCTTGAGCAAACTAGCCCCTGGCGATCCTGTGTTGATTGTTATGGGAGCGAACGATAGTAATGGGATGGGACAACGCGCGGATTTGGTCAACAGCGAAAAGGCTTATGCTTCTGTCGCAGCACAACTAGGGCTGGACAAGCCTGCTTTTTATCTTTTGTTAACCTCTGCTGCTTACCCCAAGGATTTATACAAAATCAGCAAAACCAACCACCGCGAAACGTTAAGTCGCCTATTGGATTTGTATGGGAATACCGAGGCCGTCATGGCCTATTATGATACGCTTCGGGCAGTACAATACCAAGCGGCTGATCTGGAGGAGGGGAGTTATGACCTGCAGCGCTTAGCGCGTGTGAATATTGAAGCTTTGTTCAACGAGTACGACGATGGCGCGATTCGGTATAAGCTACAGCAATTACAAGATTCTTTGGCGGAAGCCCCTGTGGCTTTTCAAGCCTTCAAAACCAAGTGGGAGGAGTTGTACGAACGCTACAATTACCTGACGAGTAATCCCACGATGGGGCAACGTTATATCCCTACCATACGCTGGTATGGAATGAACAACCAATACCACACTTGGATGTTTGGCGATTACCCTTGGTTATCGACGGTAGATAGTTCGGGCTATTTTAGAATAGAAGAACTAGCCGACGAAATTAAGACCATTGTGCCGAAAAAGCGCGCCAACGACCGCAACATTAGCCGCTTACGGGGACAGTTGCAACGGGTGCAGATGAGTGTGCAAGAGGCATCCAACGACAGTTTACAAGCGGTTTTGGGACAATTGTCCTTGGATATGCAAACCGCCACCACCACCCAGCAGACGTATCAATCGAGGTTGGATTTGCTAGGGGAGGAGCGTGATAGTTTATCGAGTGTGGTACCGCGCTACGCTAGTAAAGGTTTTTTGCGGGGCGATTTTGGCTTGTCTTATACCGACAAAAAGACCGTCGCGAGTAAAATTGGCAGTGCCTTGTATTGGACGTTGATTATGAATTTATTTGCCATTTTAATTGCGTATTGTATTTCGATTCCGTTGGGTGTGCGCAGTGCTATTTGGAAAATGCGAGGGCGAAAAAAAATTGATGCCACCAACACTGCCGTGTTGTTTGTGCTGTATTCGCTCCCTAGTTTTTGGATTGGAACGCTCTTGTTGGTCTTCTTGACCACGGCTGAATACAGCCCTTTGTTAGATTGGTTTCCGACCAGTGGCGCACAGGATTTAGAATTTGCGGGCGCGCCAGATACGACCACTTGGCAGAAAATATTGGATGCCGCCCACCACTTAGTGCTACCCATTTTCTGTATTACTTATGGTACGTTGGCTTACTTGTCGCGACAGATGCGCGGTTCTATGCTGGGCGTTTTGCGCCAAGATTACATCCGAACGGCTCAAGCAAAGGGCTTGGAGGAGCGAACAGTAGTGTGGAAACATGCCTTTAGAAATGCTCTTTTTCCTATCATTACCCTGTTCAGTTCGGTTTTTCCAAGAGCCTTATCGGGTTCTATTGCCATAGAATTGATTTATGCCATTCCTGGAATGGGACAACTGGTGCTATCTTCTATTACTGCCCGCGATTGGCCTGTTGTATTTACCATCGTTATGTTTGTGGCTATTTTGACGATGATTGGCAATTTAATCGCCGATATTTTGTATGCTATTGTTGACCCACGGGTGTCGTATCAAGTTTAAATAGGGAGGGAGATGAGGTTTTTAACTAAGAGAAGAGCGGCACGGATTGCTAAGGGCAAAGAAGCGCTAAAAGATAAGAATTACTGGAAGGTCGTACGCCGCGAATTTTATAAAAATCGCTTGGCAGTATGGTCGCTGCGCATCTTTTATTTTTTGTTGTTTATTGCCTTGATGGCAGATTTTTTAGCCAATGAGCGTCCCCTTTATTGCAAAATAAAAATGGCGCAAGCTCCGACAACCATTTCTGTCGAAAAGGTCGTGAGCATTGGGGGGATTGATTCCATTCGTTTGCCGAAAGGCCAAACCCCTAGTGCCGAAAAAAGCAACAGCACCAAAGAAACCATCATTTCCAAAGATGGTCTTTCTATTGTCACTACGGTAGAAACGACGCAGCAGCCGACTTACACCGCCATAGATACGCTCCTAACAGATTCCTTCCAAGTTTGGCAAAAAATAGATACGATCATTGCTTTGACAACAGTGACACAGGTCGATACCATTGTAGAAACCTATTTTCCCGTCTTTCGACAATACTTGGTCGATGCGGGCTGGGCTACTTGGGACAATCGTTTTGTAGCGACGAAATGGCTGGAACAGGACTATGAAGTAGCCGTTTTTCCGCCCATCACTTATTCTGCTACTACGCGTGATGCAGCCAATGGTAAATTTAAAAGTCCATTTGGAGAGCAAGAATTTGAAGAGAAGGACAATCGAGGATGGCATTATTTAGGAACAGAGCGCATCGGACAAGATGTAGCGGCGGGGATGATACACGGTACCCGAACGGCTATGTTGGTCGGTTTGGTAGCGATGTTTATTGCCATGATTATTGGCTTATTCTTAGGGGCGATTTCGGGCTACTTTGGCGACGATCGCTTAGAGCTGTCCATTGTGGGCGTGCTGCTGAATCTATTGGCCATCATTACCGCCTTCTTTTATACCTTCGTTACCAATGGTTATGTAATTAGCGACACCATAGGCGGCGGGAATTTACTAGGTGCTTTAGCAACGTTTTTGTTTTATTTAACGGCGGCTGTTGTCTTGGCAAATCTATTGGCGTTTCCGCTTAAAAGAGTGCCTTTTTTGGGGAAATGCATCCGTATTCCCTTGGATATGTTGGTGATGCGCTTTATCGAAGTGGTGAACTCTATTCCCTTGTTGATTCTAATTTTAGCTATTGTTGGAATTGTAGAAAACCCCTCGGTACTGTTTGTTATGGTGATTATTGGCGCGGTGAGCTGGACGGGCATTGCTAAATTTGTACGCGCGGAGTTGTTGCGGGTACGCAATTTAGAATACATCGAAGCGGCGCAAGCCTTGGGCTACAGCGAATTTCGTATTATTTTGCGCCATGCCCTGCCCAATGCGTTAGCCCCTGTATTAATTGCGCTAGCTTTTGGCATTGCAACAGCTATTTTGACCGAAGCCTTTTTGTCTTTTATTGGTGTGGGTATTCCCGACGACCAAGTGACTTGGGGTTCCTTGTTGCGCTTGTCGCAAGATAAGTTCTCGGCTTGGTGGTTGGCTATTTTTCCTGGTTTTGCCATTTTTATTACCGTAACCATCTTCAATTTAATCGGAGAAGGATTAACGGATGCCTTAGATCCGCGCCTACGCGAGGCAGGCGACGGAGGGGCAGCCACAGAAGAAGCATCAGAATCCGAAGCGTCTAATGTCTCCTAGTGCTGCTTGACGGGGCATAAAGTAACGATAGAATAGCTAAGCGACGCGTACTTGACCGAATAAGTCCAGTGCATTTTTAGTTGTTGCAGCGGCAATTTCTTCAAGGGGGAGTCCTTTTACTTCGGCTAGTTTTTGGGCAATGAGGGGAATGTAAGCACTCTCGTTGCGCTTGCCGCGATAAGGTGTTGGACTCAAATAAGGCGCATCTGTTTCTAAGACGAGATGTTTTAGATCAATTGGTGCAATGACCTCCTCTAGGCGCGCTTTTTTAAAGGTCAGCACGCCACCTAAACCCAATAGAAAACCCAAGTCGGTAATCTGCTGCGCTTGTTCTGGGCTTCCGCCAAAACAGTGAAAAATACCGCGAAAGTTGTCGGTTTTTTCTGCGCTTACCAAAGCGATTAAATCGTCGATTGAATCTCGCGCGTGGATGACAATCGGTACATCCAATTCCTTGGCCCAGCGGCACTGTATCTTAAATGCCTCCTTTTGCTGTGCAATAAAGTCCTTGCTCCAGTAATAATCTAGGCCAATTTCTCCAACAGCACAAAACTTTCGTTTGCCAAGCCACGCTTCAATGGTAGCTAAGGACTTCTTGTAATCGGCATCAACCGAGCAAGGATGTAAGCCCATCATGGCATGGCAGCGGTCAGGAAATTGCTTTTCTAACGCTAACATAGGCTCAATAGACGCGATGTCAATGTTAGGCAGAAAAAATTGTTCGACCCCCTTTTCAATAGCGCGTTCTACGACGGCGGTACGGTCTTTATCGAATTGGCTGGCATACAAGTGTGTATGCGTATCTATGAACATAATTAGTTGATTGTCAGTTTGTTTGTTTATAGTAAGAAAGGCGCGATCAAACAAGCCGACCGCTCCATTCCCCAAAGTAACCATTCCTACCAAAAAGAAGTTCGTTCAGGGCAAGGTATTGTGTTTTTTAGGTCATTAAAAGGGATAGAAAATCTTATTTTCAAAAATTACTGAAAGTTTAGAAGAAAAGTTAGCGGAAGACGAAACATTTTATTATTTTTGGACGTTTGTAAAACAGAAAGTTTAACCAAAAAGTTAAGCGGCAAAATATAAGAGGCTAATCGGGGTAGACGACCGAATTAGAGCAATTTAAAAATGAATAAACTTGGAAATATTATGGTAACAGATATGGATCAGCAATTGCTAAAAGGCGGGGCGTTCTTGGTACAAGAGACAGACCCTTCCAACGTATTTATAATAGAAGATTTAACAGAAGAACAACGCATGGTGTTGTCTATGGCCAAAGAGTTTGTAGACAAAGAAGTCTTGCCTGTTTCTGACCAAATTGAAAAGTTGGACATTGAGTTGACCACCAAATTGCTTAAAAAAGCAGGTGATTTGGGTTTGTTGGGGACCTCTTTTCCAGAGGAGTATGGCGGCTATATGCAGAACTTTGAAACCAATATGGCGCTCACGTCTGTGGTTTCGGTGACTCGCTCTTTCTCCTTGTCTTTGGGGGCACATACAGGAATCGGCATGTTGCCCATTCTATATTTTGGTACCGAGGCACAAAAAATGAAATACCTACCCCCTTGTATTCGCGGGGATAAATTTGCAGCATACTGTTTGACAGAGCCTACTTCTGGCTCGGATGCCTTATCGGCGAAAACCCAAGCCACCTTGTCTGAAGACGGCAGCCATTATGTATTGAGTGGTCAGAAAATGTGGATTACCAATGCTGGTTTTGCTGATGTCTTTACTGTATTTGCACAAGTAGAAGGCAAAGACTTTACAGGGTTTATTGTAGAGCGTGATTGGGAAGGCGTGTCTTTGGGCGCAGAAGAGCAAAAATTAGGCATCAAAGGTTCTTCTACCCGTCAAGTATTCTTTGAGAACGTAAAAGTACCCGTAGAAAACCTGTTAGGAGAAATCGGAAAAGGCCACAAGATCGCCTTTAATATTCTAAATATTGGTCGTATCAAATTGGCCGCAGGGGTATTGGGTGCTAGCAAAGCATTGAGTACTATGTCGGTTAACTATGCGAACGAGCGCAAGCAATTCAAGAAAACTCTGGGGAGCTTTGGAGCTATTCAACACAAATTGGCGGAGCAAGCTATTCGTATTTATGCGGTAGAAGCTGCGGTACACCGTGCAGGACGGGATATTTCTCGTATGGAACACCAACTTATGGAAGAGGGTCAATCCTTGGCCGAAGCACTCTTAGGTGCTGCTGAAGAATACGCGATTGAGTGTGCTATTTTGAAGGTCTATGGATCAGAATGCTTGGATTATGTGGTCGATGAAGGCTTGCAAATCCACGGTGGAATGGGCTATTCCGAAGAAATGTACATGGCGAGTGCTTACCGCGATGCTCGAATCAACCGTATTTTTGAAGGAACCAACGAGATCAACCGAATGTTGACCATCGACATGTTGCTCAAACGGGTTATGAAAGGGGAAGTAGACTTAATGACACCTGCTATGGCTGTTCAGAAAGAGCTCATGAGTATGCCTAAATTTGACGATAAAGCAACAGGCTTATTAGCCGAAGAGCAAGGGTATGTTGCCAACCTCAAAAAAATGTTTTTGGCAGTGGCAGGAGCAACTGTACAGAATTTGATGGAAAATTTGCAAACGGAACAAGAAATCTTGATGAACTTGGCCGATCTAGCCTCGGAAATTTACATTTGTGAGTCGGTCGTACTTTCTACCCTCAAAGCCTGTTCTGTCCGTGGCGAAGCCGCTTGCGAAGGGGAATTGACGATGGCGCGTGTTTATATCAACGATGCGATTGAGCGTTGTGCCTTACACTCTAAAAATGCGGTTGCTGCTTGGGCCGAGGGCGATACCAAACGAATGTTGTTGTTGGGTATTAAGCGCTTTAGTAAGCACGAGTTATTAAACACTAAAAACATGCGTCGCGACATTGCCCAGCGTTTGTTGGCAGAGAATAAATACTGTTTTAAATAAAGACTAAAAGGGTTTTTCGTAGGGTTTTCGGGGGTAAGTTTTCGTTGGGCGCAATTGCAATTGCGCCCAACGAAAACTACCGAAAACTACCCAACGAAAACTACCCAACGAAGACCACTCCACAAAGACCTAAAAAGAAGCCCTACAAATCCTGCACACAGCGAAACCCCACATGAAACAGCGCAGAAGAAGCGGAAGCGCTAGTCTGATAGCCGTGGCAAACATGCTGCTCGCACATAAATGAGCCGCCTTTCTGACAGTATTCCGCTTACCCTTCCACTAAAAAGCTATCGCTAGTCCACTCCCAAACATTAAATAAAGGAAGGAAATGGCATTAGAGGACAAAGTTAGTGTGTGAGCCATCAAAAAAATGGAGTAGCGCGAAGGGCGCCACTCCATAGACCTTGCGTGAAAGCGAAGGTTTAATACGGGGTTTAACAAAACGTTATTTTATTTGAATGGAGTCTTGGCGTCTAATGAATTCTTCGACAACTTCATTGGTATGTCTGCCTAAGTTTTTTAGGCCGTAGCGGGCCGAATCCGCCACGTCGTGATCGGGAAAACGCTGCAAAATTTCTTGGTACAAGACCTTGCCGCGTGCAATGGGATCTATTTCTTTTATATTGTTGAGGTTGATGTAATCGGTCAAGGTAGAGGTGACCAATTGATCTTCGCGGATGTAGAGGGTGAGGTTGGTATCGTACTCGGTTGCCAAAAGCAACAAGGTTTCTGGATACTGATCAAACTCGGGGTAGCGGTGGTAGATTTGTTCTAAGAATTGTGTAGCAATCAAGTGTTCGTCTAAGCGAATGGCTAAGCGGGCACCTTTGAGGCAATACAGAGGAGCAAAAGGATCTTCTGGGTTGGCAGTCACCAACTTGACATACGCAAACATTAATTGTAAGAGTTGTTGCTCCTCGGGCTCCACGCCTCTAGGAAGGGCATCAATTTCTGCTAGGATTTGATCAATTTTTTGCTGTATTTTTTTCTCCTCTGGTAAGAAAAAATAATCCGCTTGTGCTTTGCCTTTGCCATCGGGGTATTTTTCTAAATACAGCTCATACAATTCCTCGGCGCGGCCTTCTCGGCCAGTAGGGCCTGATTCTACCATTGCCAACAACAGGTAAACATCTTCGAGAATTGGGGGATTAGAATACTCGCGTAGAATGCGTTCTAGGTTGACTCTAGCCTGACCAAAGTTGCGTGCTCTATAATAAATAACCGCGCAACGATACAGGTAAATAGGACTCATTTCATCCTCTTTGAATTCCTTGACGTATTGCAAGTAGTTGGCAATAAGTGGTCTCAAAAATTCATCGCTGCTATTGCGCTCTACGGCTTGCTCCAATCCTTGGATGACTTCCCGTTGTTGGTTGCGCGCTGTATTACAAGCGGTTAGAAATAAAATCAAGAGCAATAAGCTGAGATAGCGCATGGAGTTAGTTGTTTTCAATGTCCATTAATTCAATATAAAAAGTAACCCAAGAATTGGGCGGAATAACTTCGCCGTAGCCCTGTACTCCGTAAGCTAGATGAGGGGGAATGAAGAGCAATGCGCTGCCGCCTTCGCCCAACACCTGTACCCCTTGTGACAACCCTTCAATTAGTGTTTGACTACCCACAACAAACGTAAGGGGAACCATGTTGGTATACGAATCATCTACAATCAACCCTGCGTCCGATAGGCAAATATAATGCACGGTAACCGCTTCCCCTGTTTGGGCTTTACTGGATGATCCTGCGTCAAAAATTAAATAAGACAAACCCCGTTCCGTCGTTTGTAAACCTGCTAAGGTGCCCTGTTCAAATTCTTGCATCAAGGTAGGAATGGTTTGCCGAATGGAGTCCAAGCGTTTTTGTTCGTTTATAATTTCTTGCTGTAAGGTGGCGGGATCTTTGATCTGATGCAGTTTATAAGTAAAAGTTACTAAATCATCAGCGGTAAACGAAGCCGCATGTTGTCCTAACAATTGGGGAATTGTTCTAGCAGGAATTAAGAGTCTCAAACTATCCCCTTCGCCCATCAATTGAAGGGCTTTAGTAAAGAAATTATCGTAGCGCGGCTCGGGAATTTGTACCAAAATAGGATTATAGTTGTTGTAGGATTGATCCAATAAGCTATCCCCTTTTTGTAAGGTATAATCAATGCGTACTTGTTCTCCTACAGTGGGCTTAGGGGCATTGGGGGCTTGGCTCAGGTGTTGATACCAAAACTCTTCTTGTCCATACATCTGCATTCCTTTCGTTTGAGCAGCCCATACTGCCTTCAAAGAGTCCGTGGGGACTCCCAAAAGAAGATCTGGAAGCTCTACTGTTGGTGTTGGTTGAATGGGACGCTGACAACTACTCCAAAGGAGTAGACATACCCCCAAAATACTATAGCTTATGTATATAGAAAACCCTCGTGTTATTCGCATTACAGGCGTTTATTCGCAATTAATAGAGAAAATTACTACAGCAAAGGCTCCGTATATTATAACCTAAGTTTTTAATCCCGAAGTAGTACCTTATCAAACAATCGCGGCAATAAAAATCGAACCTTATATTATAATGTACTTAGAACCAGCCTGCGCCCAATTCTCGGAAGGGCCAAGGGATGCCCGCTAAAATCAAAATCAAACCAACCAAGTAGGTATAAAAAATAAACTTGAAACGGGCGCTGGTATCGGTCAAGCGCTTGCCACGGCTAAACCCAACGGTAATGACAATCGCTGCGATTAACATGATGAAGATGTGTTCTACGGTAAAGAATCGCGTCATGGCATCTGCTAGGTTGCTAAAATTCACTTTGCCTCCCCATTGCAAGAAGTACAATACAAAGCCAAGGAGTATTTGCACATGTACAGAGATCATCGCAAACAAATGTACTTTGCGGTCGCCAGCAGTGTAGTTTTTGTTGTTTCTCCAGCCGCTAAACGCACCGACGATTGCCCAAAGTAATAAGCCTAAAACCACCCAACGTAGCCCAGAGTGGGCGTGTACTAATCCTTTTAACATAATTTGTGCTTGATCTAATTGATAATATAGCCCCTCTGTGGAGACAGTTTGGACAAAGTTAGGGATTTTTACTATTTTACCTTATATCTGGTTCAAAAATAACTTAAACAGCTATTTATGAGGTTAATTAACACCCTATGTGTAGAGGAAGAATTGAAAATGTAATTGCTAGCGGTAAAAAGACTCTAATATACCCACTATGAAGCGATTTTCCAAGGCTCAAAAATTACTATTAGCAGGTTTGTTGTTACAACTGCTCAGTTATGCCTTGCCTTTTTTGGATCAACCTACAGGTTTGGAGTTTTTTATACATGGATTAGTAAAGGTAGCAAGTTTATTATCTCGAGGTGCGCGTGTTGATAAACTAATGATAGGCTACGCGGTTTGGCTTTTGCACTAATAACAGCCGCTTTTTTATACAAAAAATAAGAACCTGAGGAACAAGAAAAAGCCATTGTAGACCATTTGGTGGACAAGGATTGAGCCGCCAACCAACACGCCTGCTCCCACGGGCTTAGGAATGCAATTCCTAACAATCCCAAAAAACGCTCCACTTACAGGTACTGCACAAATGTATCCGTCTCCTCTATCCAAACCGTCAGTGTACCCAACAATTTACACCCTTGATCCAAATTAATCACATTGCCAATTTTCAGCGGCTCATACAACTGGTATTTGGTAGTCGGCGAATGGCCGATATAAATCTTATCAAAAGAGTCAATTTGCAGGGGCTGGTCAGAGGACTTGATAGCCGCTGCTTCTTGGGCATGCCATTGCATTACTTTTCGGAATAGACTTCTGTTCCAATACAAGGCTTTGGGCTGTTTATTTAGGGTAGTTTCGAACCCCATATCCACATCAAAACCGGCATGAATAAACAACTTGTTATCCTCTAAAAAGTAGAGTTTGAGTTTGTCAAAGAACCGCTTTTTATGGCGGTAGAGGGCTTTGTCAGAGCGGTACAAATATTCTTGATAAGTGCGATAGCCACCGTGTAGCATCCAATCGCGGTATTTTTGAGTGATGTATGATTCGTTGCGCCAATCTTCTAAATCCTCCTGTAGGAAATCGTACATCCACTTGTCGTGGTTGCCCATCAAATAGATGTTTTTGTAAGGGGATTTTTCTTGGTACCCAATCAAACTTTCGACAACGCCAAAAGACTGTTCCCAGCCATTAATATAATCGCCCAAACAGATTAAGCGATCTCGTTGCGGATGATATTGCGCCTTCAAAAGAGCTCCTTCCAAGGCGGCTAAGTTACCGTGGATGTCTCCAATAACAAGCGTGCGTTCCGCTTTAGGGTGTTTCATAAAAGAGAATATAGTCAAAAGATAAGATCCCGTATTAAACTCTAAACGGAGGGGCGTTGTTGAGAATAGGATAAATAAGCGCCTGAAATAAGCAATAGTTTTTTGGATTCCCTAGTTTTGTAACATGAATAAAGCACCAACACCCAATATGGATTGGGTCAGTAAATTTTACCAAGCACAAAACGACTGGTTTGGCATCTACTTATTGCCCATTGATGAGCAACACAAAGAACGGGTTGGCATTGTCCACGAATTGTTAGGCACGCCACCGCGCTCTATATTAGAACTTGGCGCAGGCGGCGGGCAGACGGCGGTTCTGTTGGCCAAGGCGGGCCATACGGTAACCATGATCGAATTGCTACAAGCCTCCAGCGACTTTGCTCGAACATTAGCCACAACAGAACAAGTGCTTTTGACCGTCTTACAAGGCGATTTTTATACCCTAGCGTTGCCGCAAACGTTTGATGCTGTGCTGTATTTTGACAGTTTTGGAATTGGTAGCGATGCCGATCAGCAGCGTTTGCTGAAGCGAATGGCAGCTTGGCTAAAGCCTAATGGGCAAGTAGTCGTAGAGGTAGGAACACCTTGGTATTGGAACGAAATTGCCAAGGGGCGACAGATGGATTTAGAAATTGGCATCCGCGAATATGATTTTGACGTAGAGCATAGCCGTTTGATTGACCGTTGGTGGCGCAAGGCGGCTCCTGAAGAAGTGGTACAACAGTCGCTGCGCTGCTATAGCCCTGCGGATTTGGAATTGTTATTGAACGGTACAGGCTTAGAATTAGTAGACATTAAAGCAGGAAATGCTATTGCTTATGAACCCACTCAATGGTTGACCAACGTGCCTTTGGCGGAAGCCATGACTTATTACGCTTTATTACAAAAAAAGAACGAATATTAACCAATATACACGATGATGAAGCAACTCTTTGGATTTTTTTTAGGAAGTGTACTACTCTTTGGGATAAGCGCTTGCGCGGAAGAACGCCCCACGCATGATTTGAGCGAATTACAAGGCGATTGGCAGCGCATTTCTAGTAATAATCCCGATGCCGACAGTATGCAGTTGCGTGTCGATGGAACCAGTGCCATCGTCCTCTACGCTCCCTTAACTAGTAATTTTTCGAACAATGAACTAAAATGGACAAATATTAGAGAGGCGACGGGTCTACGAGATTTTACGCTATCGGACAAAAGTGCCGATAACAGGCGTTGGGAAGCCGAACTCGCTGTCTTAGACTTTGTTGGGGATAGCATTTTAGAATTCAAATTGACGAGTGTAGAATATAGAGACGCTCCCGGTGGCGAACAAACTTGGGTACGGAAGTAAGTTTTTATACCGATTGGTATTTTTATTAGCGTCTATAATATACCGACTGGTATTTTTTTGTATTTTGCGAGTGCATCTTTATTCAATCCTTCTTTTTATGACGATCAAAGCAGACCGTACAAAGCAGTTTATTTTGGAACAAGTAGCGCCTATTTTTAACCAGCAGGGTTATATGGGGACTAGTATGGCGACGATTGTGCAGGCTGTAGGGATGACGAAGGGGGCGATTTATGGTAATTTTAAGGATAAAAAAGCACTGGCGATTGCTGCTTTCAATTACAACATTCGCTTAGAAATGGGGCGTTTGACGCAATTTATAGAAGCACAATCTAGCCCTGTAGAGCAGCTTTTTGCCATCTTAGATTTTTATGCCTACTACCGTTCTCACAAGCAACCAGGCGGCGGTTGTCCCATTATTAACATTGGCGTGGACGCTAACAACCAGCACGAAGAATTGCTACGGCGGGTGCAAAAGGTGATTGTTAAGTTAGAACGAAGCATAGAAAATATTCTTAAAGCGGGGATCGCTGCCCAGCAATTTCACCCTGAGTTAGAAACGCTGGCTTGTGCCAAGCATTTTTATACCAGTCTACAAGGGGCCGTATTTATGGCAATGACCCTAAAAGATGACCAGTATTTACAGCAAATGACTTCGCATTTGCGACAAGTAATCGAAGAACAATGGCGCGTCTAAAACAGCCGCGCATTTTTTTAACTAGATATATACCGATCGGTATATTTTAGAACAAAAAGAAAAAACTATGAGTGATTTACCCAAGATTTTAAGCAGCAAAACCCGTGTTCGTTTTCAGGATGCAGATCCCTATAAGCACCTCAACAACAGTAAGTATATTGATTACTTAATCAATGCGCGGGAGGATCAAGTAGAAGCCGCTTATGGGTTAAATTTTGTGGACATTGCCCAGCAAAGAAATCTAGGTTGGGTGGTTGCCCAGCAACAAATTGCCTATATTAAACCCGCTTACGCTTGGGAAACCTTGCACATTGATTCCCAATTGACCCAGCTTTCGAAGCGCCACTTAGAAGCAGAAATTCGGATGTGGGATGCTGAAAAAACACAACTCAAAGCCTTTTTATGGGTGCGTTTTGTGGCGGTAGGCATTCGTGAGCAGCGCGTTATGGAGCATCCTGCGGATTTGATGGACTTGCTTGGGCAGGTGTTGTTGCCTGTAGAAGAGCCCACTTTTGAAGCGCGCCAAGCTTATTGGCGTTTAGAGAATAAGAAAAACAAAGCGGTCGCTTCTCAATAGCTTTAGGTTAATCCTTTCTAATAATTAACCCCTCTACAATGAACATTAAAGGTTTGTATTTCAAAGTAATGGATCGTCTATGGCCGAGTTTCTTAGCCAAACAGGTGTATCATTTTATGTCTAATCCCAATGTGCGGAAACTGCGCGATTTTGAGGAAGTTATTTTAGATCAAGCAACACGCGAGCGCTTCGCCTTTGGGGATTTTGAATTACAAAGTTATACTTGGGGGAACCCCAATAACAAAGCTATTTTGTTGATACACGGTTGGGAAGGGCAAGCGGGCAATTTTGGGGCGTTGGTTGATGTTTTGTTAGAGAAAGGCTACTATGTGATTTCTTACGATGGCCCCTCGCACGGACGGAGTAGCAAGGGCAATACGAGCATGTTTGAACTGGGCGCGGTCGCTGCTTTTTTTATTAAGAAATACCGCGCGACTACCTTGGTGAGTCATTCTTTTGGCAGTGTTGCTAGCATGTATGGCCTAATTGGGAACCCTGATTTAGTTATCCAAAAATGGCTTATCGTCACTACGCCCTATAATTTTAGAGACCGTATACAAGGCGTTGCAGACTTTTTGGGAGTGACCAATCGTACAATCGACAAAGTGATTACGATGGTTGAAAAAGATACGGGCGAGTCCATTGACGTTATCAACGTAGATGACTACAGCGTGCGCATCAAAGATAATTTTAAAGATGCCTTGTTGGTACATTCTAAAAGTGATAAAATCCTACCCATTGAAGATTCTAGAAAAGTGCAACAAGCACTGGCACCAAGTGCCCGCCTTATCGAATTGGACAACTTGGGACATTATTCTATCTTGTGGTCGGACGAGTTGAAGAAAATTGCTGTAGACTATTTATAACCGAATCTTTGTGACAATGCCTGTACGAACCCCCTTTTCTAAACCTTGGCGCTTGCTCGGTCGGCCTTTTGGTTGGCTGTATGGGATGGGAGCTTGGTTACATCGGGCAGCCTATGTCTACGGGCCTTTGGAGCGTGCGCACTTTGAACCGTTGGTAATTGCCGTTGGCAATTTATCGGTAGGAGGCACGGGCAAAAGTCCACATGTGTGTTATCTCCAAGCGCTCTTGGGAGCGGTAGAACAAAGTGCTATGATTAGTCGTGGCTATGGCCGTTCTAGCAAAGGCTTGCGCTGGGTGGAGTTGGAGAGCGTACCTGCTGAAGTGGGCGACGAGCCCTTGCAGTTTAAGCGCGCTTTTCCAGCTGCTGCGGTGGTGGTGGCGGAGCAGCGAGCCGAGGGTATTCGGGAAGTGTTGGCTCATCGCCCTGATTTGCGCTATGTTTTACTGGATGATGCCTTGCAGCACTGGGGTGTACAAGCAGATTGTACCATTTTGCTCACGACCTTTGCAGCACCTTTTTTTCAGCAAGAGCTGCTGCCATTTGGGCGCTTGCGCGAATTTAGAAATGCGTATAAGCGGGCAACGGTACTTATGGTGACTAAATGTCCGCCAGACATTGATGCGGCTACCCGTGCTCGTTACCGCGCTGCGATTCAGCCCCTTTCTACACAGGCTTTGCTGTTTTCTTGGTTGGCTTACCAACCCTTATACGACTTACAAACTGGGGCGGTAGGGCCTTCGTTGGAACAACAGCCGCTACAACTACTATTGGTAACAGGTATCGCTGATACTCCACCGCTCCAAGCCTATTTAGAGCAATATCAACACGATGTTCAGCATCAACGTTTTCCCGATCACCATGCGTTTAGTTTAGCTGACTTGCGGAAATTGCAGCCTTTGGCCACTCAACGGATAGTGGTGACGACCGAAAAGGACGCGCCCAAACTGCGCCCGCTATTACAGCAAGCCACCGAGTTGGAATGGACGATTTATGTGCTGCCTATTCAGGTAGTGTTGTCGGCGGAGGATAAAGCGACGTTGTTGGCGGCGTTGGGCAAGTAATTTTTTTGGGATAAACCGCACTGGTGATCTACCCCAAAAAAAATTCCCGCTAGTACCCCTACTAGCAGGAATGGAGAGGGTCGGAACCTTTCTCTAACCAAATTTCTAATCAAACTTTAACGAACTATAACAAACTTTAACGCATGAGGATCTTTCCTTCTTGTAAAGGCATGCCTTTGGCAGAAACGCGGTAGACATAGAACCCTGCGGGTAAATTTTGACGGGCGAGTTGCTTGCTGCTATTGCCTGTAACGGCTAAGGTACGGACTAGTTGCCCTGTAACACTGTACAATTCAAAAAGGTAGATTACGTCTTCTGCTCCTTTTAAGGAAATGGTAGCAATAGCCCCTACAGGATTGGGGGCA
Source organism: uncultured Saprospiraceae bacterium (assembly GCA_963837355.1). Taxonomy (GTDB): domain Bacteria; phylum Bacteroidota; class Bacteroidia; order Chitinophagales; family Saprospiraceae; genus Aureispira. The sequence goes on from CAWIMY010000008.1 coordinate 233,768, forward strand.
ATTTGAACTTCTACGGGTACTTGTAAGTGGATGTCGTCTAAGATTGTTGCTGCATCGCTGCTCGTATCGTCGTCGTTGTCATCTTCTGTTGCTATTGTCGTTGTCCCATTTCCCAAACTCGCGTTAGTCACAGACTTTCCATTGACTCCGCAACCTCGATCAGTGAAAGGCAGCGCGCTACCATTCCAAAAATAGTTGGCATAAAAGTCAGAATAAATGGGCGTGATGGCTGGATTAGGGGCACATAATTCTACAAAAGCAATAGCAATAATGTCGTTGCGACTGTCGCGCACTTCCATTTTATAATCCATATGGTTAGCATAAGCCACTGGAACAATTGTTATGAATTTACCGTGGCGGTTGATCTGTAACGAGCCACTTTGGATAACTCTACGTTGTCCGCCTGCAATCAAATGATCGTCAATAATCGTGAAACTAACGTGTTGGCTCGCTGTAACGGTAGTACCGTGGTTACGCACTGAAAAGCGCAAGGCATTGCCCAAACACTCGCCATTTACTTCTAGCAAGGGGCGATTTTGTACAGCTGTACAGAGGGTATCGGGAAAAATATGAGCATCAATACAGTGGGTAGCTCCCAAAAGAGCAGGATCACAGGCTGTCGTAAGGTGCAAATCAATGCTGGCACAAACTCCTGCTAGAACGGTGCCCAAATCTATACGATATAGATTAGCAGACAATGGAACATAAGTAAAAGAAGCGCTGTCCAATTGTAAGTTAGAATCCAATCGGACTTCTACATACGCGTTGAAGGCGTCCTCGCCGCCGTGGTTGCAATAAGTCAACACAGCCGTAGAAGCCAAGCAACTCTGTATAAAAGGTATATTAACATCGACTAAAAGCTTAGGACAAGAGCTAGTAATCGAATTGATGACTTGGCCGCTAGAATTAACCATAGTATGTCCCCCACTTAAATCTAAGGGATCATTGACTAAAACATCTCTAGGATCTGGAGTATCTCCTCCAAAGCGTTGGCTATTGGCGGCATTGTCGATAAGATTGGTATATAGTAAGGGATACCCTTCGAAGTCCATCAAAATGGGGGCTTGTTGAGGGCGCTCAACAGGCAGTTGGGTATCGGGAGTTGTTTGTGCAAATAGGCTTGCGTTGATGAAAAAGAAAGCAAGTACGCTCCAAGAGCATAGGGTGGGAGTTAAAGAATTCATCATAAGGAGAATAATTTGTATGCTGCCTATCATCAGGGACGGAATGGTTAGAGCATAGAGCAACAAAAGGTTCATGTAATAGTATCAAAAACCGTACTACCTAGGGGCAATAGGTATCGGGATCTCCAACAGTTTCAAAAAAAGTATTTTCTAATAACTACGAAACATAATACTGTAGGGAGATAACAGTAAAAGAGAAAAAAAGGGAGCTAAAGTCCGTTCCCCAACAAAAACTTTAGCTCCTGTTTAGATGTCCGCAACCACGCGGGCATCCATTTTTCTTTTGTAAGAGGTTGCTCCAAGTCGTCCAAAGACTTCCTCGACCATTCTCCGCTTGAGCAAAACCGCCCAAGTACCAAAGAAAAATAACCAACATTTTCTGTAAGATTTAAGCGAAGCAAGCTCCGCTTACACAAAAGCAAAACAACCAGACTTGTTCCAGTTGTTGCCACCCAGTTTTTTCAACTAAGGGGCATCTTCTCTACTACAAATATCCAACTAAGGAATTGGATAAAAAAAGACAAAAAACGGCAATTCTCTACTAGTTTTGCATTAAATTGTAGGTATCATAGTCGTTACAGACCAATTTTCCCAAAAAAAAATCAAGATGTATAGCAGTAAATTAATCGATTTATTTTATTCTCTATCGAAGACGCAACTGCGAGCGCTGCGCAAATTTGTACGATCTCCTTACTTCAATAAGCGCCAGGATGTAGTCGATTTGTTTGATTTATTATACAAGACTTCTTTAGAAAACCGTACCGCTTTGCGCAAAGAAGTAGTGTTTGTGAAGCTGTTCGGCAACGAAAAATATAGTGCAGACAAAGTCGATTATACCATGTCGTTTCTCAATAAATTAATTGAACAATTCCTCGTTCATCAAAGAAGCATAGAAGACGAAGTCCAAGCGGAATTGGCGCTTATGAAAAGCTACCGCCAATTGGGCTTAACCAAACACTTTAATCAAGCCCTACACATCGCCCGTAAACGCCAGCAGAGAAGCAAGCGCCGCGATATAGACTACCACAAGAAGGATTTTGCCATTGAGGTAGAACAGTACCAATTCATGACTACCCAAAAAAGGGACGCCAATAAAAATTTACAGGCCGTTAGTAAAAAACTGGACCTGATGTTGCTCGCTCAAAAGCTCAAAGATGGTTGCCGTTTGTTGGCGCACCAAGCCGTAGCTAAGCAGGGTTATGATTTTGGTTTATTAGAGGCTCTATTACCCTACTTAGAAGCGCATCCCGAGTTGTTAGAAAACCCAGGAATTGGCCTATACTACTACTATTATCAAGCCGCCACCCGAGAACAGGGCAGTGAAGACTACTACCGAGAATTTAAGCGCGTATTTTTAGCATCTACACAAGCGTTCTCTACAGAGGATCAACGCGACTTGTATACCCTAGCTCTAAACTACTGTGTACGACAAGCGAACATGGGACAGTTGACCTATCAAGAGGAGTTATTTGAATGGCATCGTGTAGGATTGGAGCGGAAACTATTGACCGACAATGGCAAGCTCAATCCTTTTAAGTTTAACAACATTACCAAGTTGGCGCTGCGGTTGGAGAAAATTGAATGGACGGCTAATTTTATCAAGAAATACAAAAACTTACTTGACCCTGTTTACCGTGCGACCTATGTCAACAATGCTTACGCCATGCTCTCTTTTGCTAGAGGCAACTATGCGGAGACGTTAGAGCGCTTGCAAGAAATGGATTACCGCGAGTTGTTCATCGCGCTAGATGCCAAATTGTTACTGATCAAAGTATATTACCATTTGGGCGAGTACGATGTCTTAGAGTCGTTTATCAATAGTTTTAAGGTCTTCTTGCGCCGCAAAGATATTATGGCCTACCACCAAGAGATGTACCGCAATTTCTTGCGCATCGTACAAAAGTTGGTACAGCTCCCGAGTTTTGACAAAGATGCCCTCACTAAGCTAGAAAAGGAGATCAAAGATACTCAGCGACTCCCTGAGAAACAATGGCTGCTAGAGCAAATAAAAGTGCTGTAGTCGGTTCCTTTTTCTATAAAAATAGAATGCGCGATTTCGAGTAGCTCGAAACCGCGCATTTTTATGCTAGATGAACCGATGGATAGGACGTTGTCCTATTTCATCATGTTCACTGATTTTTTGATAAAGGAAGTCAGTTCGGCTCCTTTTAGCAAGCCATTTTGTAGGCGCGCCAAGTCATATAAGTGCTGTGCTTTTTGTTCATCGTTCTCTTGAAGGACACTGCCCACTACTTCGTGGTTGGTGTTGATGACGACATTGTACATGTCTCCCATATTCATAGACATCCCTTGCATGGCCGACATTTCTTGCATACGACGCATGAACTCGGGGCGGGTAATGACAATCGGTAAATCATTGGGAGAGAGGGCTTCCATTTTAACAGTAGCCCCTTGTTGGGTCACAAACTTCTGAAACAACTCTTCTAAGTTCTTTTGCTCGTCTTCTGTGAGCACTGATTCGCGCGTTTCGTCTGTGGCAATCAAATTGCTAGGCGTATCGGAATCAACCCGTACAAAGGTTACCTTCTCCAGTTTGCGCTCTAGCGCCTGAATGAAATGCACATCAATCAACGTATCCATAGACAAGATATCGTAGCCCAGTTCTTTAGCCCCACTGATGTACGCATCGTGCTCCTCTTTGTCATTGGTATACAAAATAACTTTTTGCTCGTCCTTGTTCGTTTGCGTAGCGGCAATTTTCTCCAAGTAGTCTTCGATGGTAAAGTATTCCCCTTCGACATTTTCCAAGAGCATGAATTTATGCGCCTTCTCTGCAAATTTATCTTCGGTTACGTACCCGTACTTCACAAAGACACTCATGTTCTCCCAGTTCTTGTCAAACTGCTCCCGCTCTTTGCGGAACATTTCTTCTAAACGGTCAGCAACTTTACGGGTAATGTACTCGGTGATTTTCTTGACGTTGCGATCACTCTGAAGGTAAGAACGCGAGACGTTTAGTGGAATATCAGGAGAATCAATAACCCCATGTAGTAAGGTCAAGAATTCAGGTACGATTTCTTTTACCTCGTCGGTGACATAGACTTGGTTAGAATACAAGTGAATTTTGTTGCGCTGTACTTCCAACTGGTTGCCCAATTTGGGGAAGTAAAGGATACCCGTTAGGTTAAAGGGATAATCAATGTTGAGGTGTACCCAGAACAACGGCGGTTCGCCTGTAGGGAACAACTCTTTGTAGAAATTGCGGTACTCCTCATCGCTTAGTTCTGCGGGTTGTTTTTTCCAAGCAGGGTTAGAGTTGTTGATGATGTTGGGAACTTCTACCTCTTTTTGAACAGGGTTGCCTTCTTCATCTTTCTCTGCCTCATCGTCTACATACTCAGTACGGGTACCGAATTCGATAGGAATGGGTAAGAACTTACAGTGCTTGTTGAGCAACTCTGCAATACGGTGCTGTTGCAAGAACTCCTCGCTGTCGTCACTGATGTGCAAGACGATGTTGGTGCCATACTCTGCCTTGTCTACCTCTTCGATGGTGTAGGCTGGATCGCCCGTACAAGACCACTTAACCGCCTGACTATCTTTTTTGTAAGATTTGGTAATGACTTCTACTTTGTCGGCAACCATAAAGGCGGAATAAAATCCCAACCCAAAGTGGCCAATGATTGAAGCTTCCTCCTTGTATTTTTCTACAAACTCTGTAGCGGAAGAAAAAGCAACTTGATTCAAGTACTTCAGCACTTCTTCTTCGGTCATCCCAATTCCACGATCTGCAATCGTTAAGGTCTTGGCCTCCGCATCAATAAGGACTTTTATCGTGGTGTCGGTCACTTCCTGCTCTACCTCGCCGCGTCTAGCCAAAGTCAGTAATTTGCTGGTGGCATCTGTCGCATTAGCGATAAGCTCCCGCAAAAATATTTCTTGATCAGAATATAAAAATTGCTTTATGATTGGAAATATGTTTTCCGTTTCTACGGAAATACTACCCTTACGCATGATAAAAATTATTTATGTAGGTGAATGATTGTATGGTTAGTGAAGCTGTTTTGATGACTTCAAGAATCAGAAAGCAGATAAACAACTATTATTCCACCCCCCACAAAAGCTGACAAACTGACTTTTTGGCTGTTGTTAGAGGGTAATTCGGCGGATAAACTGACAATTTTGACAGTTGTTGAGGCAGCACTTTTTTGCAGAAAATGCAAATGGAGTGTAAATTGAATTAATAAATCCCAAAAATATTTTCTTCTAATTCTCAAAAAAATATCCCTATAGATTTTCACCAAGCCTTCCCCTCAATGATAGACAATAATACTTTACTTATTAGAACTAAAAAACTAGGCTAAAAGTATCCAATGAGTTGAATTATTTTAAAATTTAGAATAAGATTTTATAATTAAATAAAAAGACTTCGACTAGTGTGCTATTCTTACTAAAAAATGGATGTATATACAATGTATAGATTGGTTTTGCTCGAAATTCCCAAAAAATAGGAGCGAGATATTGCTGTAGCAAAAATACCATTTGAAGAATTCTTAACGCGTTTCTGGAAAATAAAGTACTTTTTTTGAGAGGACAATAGAAAAAAAATCCCCATAAAAGTGAGAAGTTGAAGATACCGCACGCTAAAATTGCCGTATTCGGAAGACCATTTAGGGGGGATTTTTTGGCGTGGGGAACTGATTTACTCTATATTGACTTTAACTATAACGAGCAATACTAATGCTTGTCTCTGCCAAAGAAACACAAAAAAGTGTCGATAAGTGGCGGGGTTCTGGTAGAGCCGACCGATTTATTGGCTCCATCGTATGGCTTAGCGTTTACACCCATCAAAAACTATTTACTGTGCTTATATATACTCTTAGTGGTTCGTCTAGATCCAGTTCTAGCAATCGCCGTTTATTAGAAAGTTTATCGCATTTGCTGCCGCAACACGACTTTGTACATGCCTCTATGATAGCGGAATTGCCCCTCTTTCAGGCCGATCTGGATCGACATCCTTGGCCACCTGCCGTTTTAGCTTGGCGCACTGCGCTGACAAAAGCCGATGCACTCGTTATTTGCACCCCAGAATATCTACACAACTTACCTGCGCTGATCAAAAATGCTTTGGAATGGTTGGCCTCTTCAGGCGAATTGGTCGGTAAACCTGTCTTGCCCATTACCTTTACGCCCCATCCGCCTAGAGGCGAACGCACGATGCAATCCCTAACTTGGTCTTTGCAAGCCCTTGATGCAAAAATAGTGACTCAATTGCCGTTGCATCAAAAAGATGTCGTTATCAACGAAGAGGGGCGCTTAGAAGCAGGGGAGGCCGCCGAGCTATTGACAATGGCGGTAGAACTCTTATAAGTTGTTATATTGACGAAAAATAAATATTTAGAACGCAACAATAGGAGAACATCGAGTACCGTTGTTTTTATGAATAAATAATTTTGGTCATTAGCAAAAGCGATAACCACTACCCAAAAGGCAACCTTACATTTAGATACTCTAACTATCTGCTGGTCGCCCTACTTTTTATCACACTCATAAACCACTAACCTATGCGTCCATTATTCTTATGGGGATGGCTGCTTGTTATGGCCTCGCCGTACCTGTCTTCCGCCCAAACTCCCGCTCCAATTCCCTTTGAAGCGACGTTCTACTTTGAAACGGCTAACCATACAAACTACCAAGTGGATCCCGCCGCCCTAGCGACTGTATTGTCCTACAGCCAAAGCAATCCCGATCAACCCCTTATCGTCCAAGGACATACCGACAATCAAGGCGATACGTTGAGTAATTTGCAACTCTCTGAGGCTAGAGCCCTAACGATTAAACAAGCTTTAGTACAAGCAGGAGTTGCCCCCGAGCGGATTCAAGTCAAAGCCTTAGGCGAGCGTTATCCTTTGTATGATAACAACTATGTTACAGGGCGGCAGCGCAACCGTCGTGTGGAGGTATTTATTACGGACAAAGTACAGCATATTCACCTCACCCAAGCACTCAAAAACAAACGAATTCTAGAGAAATTGCGCCCCACACCTGCTCAATTTGCGTTGGGCTCTTCTAGCTGCGATACTTTTTTTGTGACCCCTTCGGGCACCCGTCTATACATCCCTGCTCAAGCCTTTGATGTGGCCGAGGGACAAACCGTGACGGTCGCTTTGCGCGAAGCGTATACCTTTGGGGATATGTTGTTGAATGGCCTGTCCACGACTTCTAATGGCGCACTATTGACAACAGGGGGTATGTTTGAAATTGAAGCGACTAGCGAAGGAGAAAGGGTGTATTTGAAAGATGGAAAAGGCCTCTCTATTCAGGTGCCAACAGACAGTGTATTGGCCGAAATGCAGCTGTACGAAATGGATACTACCACTACAGCTGTCAACTGGGTCAACCCTCGTTCCTTTACTATGCCGCCTGCTTTACAGCAATCGAGTAGACGACAATTTGAGCATAAAGTATCTTGCAATTTGGAGTCGTTATTAACCGAACATCGACAGCGGACGCCTTTGCAGGAGCGCGCGGATAGTGCCAAAAGCATTTACTTAGCGGTCAGAATCCCTAGCTTAAAACTGTTTGCGGGAGATTCTATTGCGCGGGTGATGGCTATGAACGTAGAGCAACAAAAGCACCTAAATGGAGTTTACGACAAGCCTTGTAAGGGTTTTTTCTGCCAATTGGGGAAGCTATTTGAGGGACGCCGCACCAAAGCTGCGAAAGACTCGACCGTTGCTAAAGTAGCTGCCATCGACGAAAAGCTAGCCTTATTGCAAGCGCGTTTAGATAAAGAGCGCGCCCTAGAAAACGCCCACCGCCAAATTATTGACGAGGCCGTTGCAGAGCAGCGCCGTTTGCGCGAGATCTATAAAGGGTTAGAGGCTGCTGTCAAAAGAGAACAAGAAACAACGGTACAGTCGACTTACTTTGAGCGACAGTACGATCGAATGGTTCGGTCCTCTTATCACATGACGGGCACCCTCCTCAAAAATTGTTACTATCCTACCATGCCCGATTCCCTGCGTCCCTATGCCGATGCGGATCGCCATTTAGCACTCCTGTATTACCAGCAAAATTTGGGAGAACTAGCCCATTATTATCCTCAACACGAAGCCTTGATTTGTCAACGACTTTATCAAGTGGCGACCTATAAAGAGGCAGGCAGAGCACAACGCTATTTGAGTTATTATGCCGACCGTAATTTAGAGGCTTTAGAACAGTACTACCCAGAGCGCGAAGCAGAAGCTTGTCAGCAATTATTCAACGTGGCTACCTATCCCGAAGCGAAGCGGGAACAACGTTACGAGAAGTATTGCTATGCGCAGGATCTAGAACGCCTCGCTGCTGAATTTCCAGAGCGGGAACAGCTTGTATGTCAGCGGTTGTACAGGGTCAACACGTATGCCGAGGCCCAACAAGTGAAGCTTGAACGTATTTTTATGCGCTATTGCGAAGCGTACAACGTAGAAGGGTTGGAAAAATATTTCCCAGGGCGCGAGCGCGAAGTATGTTTGTTGCTGTACAACGTCCCAACTTTTGAAGAGGCCAAAGTACTCAAAGCCCAGCGCGACCGCTTACAAAACACCTTTTATACCTTGCAATTGAGTAATAAATCCTTAGGCCGTTGGATGAACTTAGATTATTTGAGCAAACTACCTCCAGAAGATTTGTTGGTGCAAACGGTTCATGTCAAAGCACCCTTGATGCGCGAAGATTTTTTGATCTATGGCGATACCAAAGCCATGACAAGCCCCAGCCAACGCAGCGCGGGACAAAGCAAGTATCAAAAGGTGGTTCGGAACCAATCCCACACGCTTATTTCTTATTATGCTATTGATGACGATCATGTAGCGCTAGGAGTCAAAACCTTCCATCCTAAAACAGGCATGGACATCGCTTTGACCTACGAGCGGTTGACCTTGGAAGATTTTGCCGAGCGTTTGGCGGAGTTTAATTAAGAAACAAGGCGACCAAAAAACGAATAACGGTGGGCACTATTGCGAAGAGCAGTGGTGCCCTTTTTAGGCAAAATAGGAACTGGTAACTCTACTCATTTTCTCATTCTATATAGATGACTATGGGCAAATTCAGGCGGCGTTCAAACGGGTTTTGGAGTATGCTCCAGAAGCATTGGTGTTAGAGTATCGACCCTATACTAGCCGCGTTTATAGAAGCATTGTCTGATTGGGAGCGAAGGCTGGACTAGGAGAGCGAGAGGAGTAAGAAAACAAAAGAACCAATCATGTCAATTAATGGATGTATTTTGATTAGGCAATCTATCGAAAAAAAAGCAGAAACGAAATTTTAAAAAATGTTTGCTTTTTGTAAAAGCACTATTCAAAATAAAAATCATGCACCAACAGTATAATAAACCCCCATTGTTCGAGGTTACCTGTGAAATGACTTTTATACCAGACGAATCTTGGAATGTTTTTTTCTATAGTGAATTTTATGAAAAAATAAAAGAACGATTTCCTCACAAAATAGCTACGGAAGAATACATTATTCCCACAGGAATAGTAATAGGGCAGAATCAACAGCCTATTCTTGAGAAGAGAACAAAACTAGAATGTAAGAACGAGGAAGGCAACTTGCTGGTTACTTTTAGAGAGAATTTTCTAGGTGTGACTATTGTTCCTCCTTATACAGGCTGGCAAGATTTCAAAGAAATAATATCTTATGTACTGGAGCTGTATAAAGAAGTAGTTCAACCTGTTCTGATAAAGCGAATAGTTTTAAAATACAGGAATAAGGTTAATGTTGGTACCCATCATTCGTATCAATCTATTTCTAACTTTTTTAATACTAGACCTAATTTAGATCAGTTTCGTACAAATGCAAACTGAAAAGGATAGTTTATATGCTGTGCAAATGATGTTAGAATTTAGGTCACTTGATGAAAAAAGTATCCTAAGTATACAACAACATACCCTTAACTCCGAGGAAGATAACCTAGCTCCTGTATTAGATTTTATTACGAATAGCCTTGCAGCGAAGAATCAGATTTTTTCCCTCACTCGGCGTTAAAAATTAATCCGACAGCGCTGCTATGAGCTGAATTTTTGCCTTGATTGATGAAAAAAACTCTCTTTTGATCTCTATACAATCCCATTCGTAATAAAGTCTATTATTTGATTTAAGTTATCTCCGTACAGACGCTACTGAATTAGTAAAAGAGGAAGAGTTTGAAAAATGGTTAGAAGAGGCTAATGAAGCGATTCATCAAGCTTTTGAATGCTCTTTAACACCAACTGCTAAGCAAGAATTTCAATAAAAAAGAATTCCTATGTTTTCTACACCACCACCACAATCAAATTTAGAGCTTGTAGAGTAGCAAAATATATTTGTATACAAAAAAGAATCTAAGGACTTGTCTGCCGACTTTGGAACACTGAATAGACGCTCTTTAGAATTAACTACTTTTCACTATGCTATTACGAAAAAGGATTAAGGGAAAAAGAGTGCATTAGGGGCAAAAAATGCTGTTAGAGGTATTACCTTTGAGATGTGAAAAACAAAAGAACCAATAACAGCAAGCTCCAAGTTAATCAATTAACGAGTTTAACAGAGCAAGAATACAGGAGTATTTTAAAAATATTCGATGTTCAAGTGAGTAGCAAGTTAAGCAATTACACGCTTCAAGGAGTAAGAAGAAAGTACAAACAGAAGAAAGAGCCCCCTAATAGTAGTTTAATAGGAAGTGAACAAAAGCTAAATTTCCTACTGTTGTATTTAAAGGAGCAGATGAACCAGTACACTCTTGGGCATTTTTATAAGATGAGTCAGCCTAAAGTTTCTCAATGGCTTAGTTATTTGTTACCCGTATTAGAGCAGAGTCTAGAGCAGCTAGGCGTGATGCCTTGCTATCAAGAGCAGTACTGTCATGTGTTAGAACAAGAGGGCTATTTAGCAGCAGATGTAACCGAGCGAGTTATTCCTAGAAAAATATGTTATAAAGCTCAAAAAGAGGACTATAGTGGCAAACAGCATCAGCATACAGAGAAGAATTTAGCAGTGTGTGATCAGCAGGGATACATCCATTTTTTAAGTGCTTCTTATACAGGCAGTACCCATGAAAAAACACTTTGGGCCGATTATGCATTCAAAGCAATGGAAGTTGTTTACTAATGGACTCAGGATTTTTAGGGGCGGAATCAGACGAAATACCATTCTAATTCCCTTCAAAAAGCCTCCCAGACAAGAGTTAGGAAAGGTAAAAAGCAACTCAATAAAGCTATGGGAAAACTTAGAGTGATCAGTAACAGGGACTTAGCGAAGTTAGCGGATTTTAATACCTATGTTAGGGGCATATAACGGCTTAACGTGCACTATGAGTTTGTGAACTGGCAAGATTATCTACGCTAGCTCAGAAACTATTAGAAGTTAACAGAGCAAGAATAGCGCTATTTTAGAAGTTTTTGACAGGAAGTTCTATTCCAAGTGGCGTAGATATACGCTACAAGGTCATATTCGGAAGCGAGTACAGGCACAAGAGTCGAAAAATAGTAGTTTGCTAGGCAGCGCAAAGAAGTTAACCTTTTTGCTGTTGTACTTGAAAGAACAGATGAACCAGTACACGCTTGGACACTTTTATAGCATGAGCCAACCTAAAGTATCTCAATGGATCAGTTATTTGCTGCCCGTCTTAGAAGAGAGCTTGGAGCAATTAGGCATGATGCCCTGTTATCAAGAGTATTATAGCCATTCCAATGAACAGTCCTGCTATTTAGCGGCGGATGTGACGGAACGAGCTATTCCTAGAAAAGTATGCTATGCGGCTCAAAAAGAGGACTATAGCGGCAAACAACATCAACATACAGAGAAAAATTTAGCCTTATGTGATGAGCATGGATACATTCATTTTTTAAGTGCTTCTTACACAGGCAGTACCCATGATAAAACACTTTGGGATGATTTATGCATACAGAGCAATGGAAACTGTTTACTATGCTGTATTTCATACGTTGCGAATCAGAGCTAATTACGATACTCGATCACAAGGAGCGCATTCCTCTCACAAAAAATTTATTCTAGAGCTGAAGCAATTATCTGATAATGTTTTAGATAATTTGCCTAACGTGGCAGAAGACGATATTATCTATATTGGAAACGAACTAGATGCCTTAAGAATTGAGCGTAACGCGGCAGATTACGAGGGATCAAAAACATTCACCAAGAGAGAGGCGGTAGATGCTTGTGAAAGGGCAGAAGAAATTTTTTCCATTCTCGATGGAGAATAATAATGCTCTATACAATACAAAAGCGCTCTTTTCCATATAAAAGAGCGCTTCCAATTTTATATAAAAAAACACCACTTAATCTGCCATTTTCAAAGCCGAAGGTGCCTCGGTCGTTGCTCCCGTTCGCTCAATTTCTAGTACGGCGCGTTTAACCATTTCATCCGCAGTAAAGATAGTTTGGTAATAAGCCATGTCACCGTAAATTTGATCGGCCAGATAGGCTTTAATTTCTAGTTTTAAGGCTTGTTTGTAGCGGCGAAACAAGGGCTCATCGCGGGTCACTTCTTTGCGTTCACCATAGGCAATAATTTCTTCTAACAACGCATCAGACACACGGTAATTGCTATAGAATTTGTCGTAAGTAGCATATTGTTGGGCGAGGCGTTCGCGCTTGTCGTCTAGGTATTTGTAGACATACTCCCTAGCCAATACGCTCATGCCTTGGAAATAGCCATTGCGGCGCGTGGTATCCAACGGAATAAAAATATCGGGCACGATGCCCCCGCCGCCATAAACGATGCGGCCGTTGGTCGTGCGGTAAACCGTAGAATCGGTCATGCGAATGCTGTCGCGCGAGTACAACTCCCCCGACTCGTAGCGCTGGCGCAAATCGTCGCTGTAAGACACTTCGGTGTCTTCATACGGTTTTTGAATGTAACGCCCTGAGGGCGTAAAGTAGCGCGCCACGGTCAAGCGCAACGCGGAACCATCGCTGAGTTTGTATTGTTCTTGCACCAAGCCTTTACCAAAAGAGCGGCGACCGATAATTAAACCACGGTCATTGTCTTGAATGGCGCCTGCCATAATTTCGCTGGCCGATGCCGAGCCTTCGTTGATCAAAACGACCACTTTACTAATATCAAACTGCGTGCGGCCTTTAGAATTGTATTCTTTGCGGCGATAGCTGCGCCCTTCGGTGTAGACCATCAATTTAGGGCTGTCAAACAGCTGGTCGAGCATTTCGGTGGCGGCATTGAGGTAGCCCCCAGGATTGTGGCGCAAGTCCAGAATTAAATGTTCCATGTCGTGCTCGGTGACCAATGCCCCCATAGCGGCGACAAATTCCTCGTGGGTGGTGCCACTAAAGCGATTGACTTTGATTAAGCCTATTTTATCGGTAACCATATAAGCGGCCAAGACGCTGCGCATTGGAATTTGTCCACGACGAATGGTCACTTCTTCCAAGCCCTTTTTACCTGCGCGTTGGATGCCCAATTTAACTTCGCTGCCTGCCGTGCCTTTGAGTTGGCTAATCACATCGCTGTTGAAAATCGGTTTGCCTGCTATGATGCTGTCATTGATGGCAATGATTTTGTCTCCACGGCGCAAACCCGCGCTATCAGAAGGGCCGCCTTCGATGATGCCCACCACATAAATAGTATCTTCCAGCACATAGAATTCAATACCAATACCGTTGAAATTACCACTCAACGACTCATTGACACTTTGAATGTCTTCTAAAGAGATATAGCTGGAATGTGGATCTAACTTGTCTAAGAGACCTTTTACCGCAGCCTCTTCCAAGGCCGTTTTGTCTTCGTTCTCCAAGTAGCGCGCATCAATAAAACGCAAAATTTCTTCTACTTTGCCTGTTTTACCACTGTAGGTACGGCCACCTTCGGAAATCACAGCATAAGGGGCTTGTTGACCAGTGGCCAATTTAAACCCCAACCAAGTACCACCAGCCAGTGCCATTGCCAAAACGAGTGGCAAAAATATAGTTATTTTCTCTCTTTTGGAGAGGGGATTGTAATCCTCCATAAAATGTAGTATTGTTAGGGGCGAGTAGGGGTGCCATAACCTATATAGAACCGTCTACTATAATTGCACTAAGATAGGCCTAAGCCTAGAGATAACCAAACTTTGTTCCGCAGGAGCGTTGTTAATTAAATGATAAAGATACTTTGTTCTTTTTTACACTCTTTAAAACCTTCTAAGCCTGTGAAATTAGTAGCCGATAGCGGCGCCACCAAAACGCTTTGGTATCGCCTCGATGCTCCCGACCAACCGTACTTCACCAAGGGTTGCCATCCGTATTATTGGACAACAGCGGAACTTACAAAGAGTTTGCAAGAAGAACTCCTGCCACAACTGCCCAAGGGGTCTATAGAAGCCGTTTATTTTTATGGAGCAGGCTGTAGCCAAAAGGCACCCCGCGCCATTGTCCAAGCTGCCTTACAAGCACTCTTTCCCAGCGCCCAGCTCAATATTGAAAGCGATCTGTTAGCTGCTGCCAGAGCTACCGCGCAACACCAAGCAGGCATTTGCTGTATCCTAGGCACAGGCTCCGCTTCCGTCCAGTACGATGGTCAACACATCGTCGATCAAGTGCCCTCCTTGGGCTACCTTTTAGGCGATGAAGGGTCGGGCGCTGACCTTGGTCGCCAACTCCTCCGCGCGTATTATTACCGCCAATTGCCCGCCGCTCTGCAAGAGGCTTTTGAAGCCCAATACAACACGGACAAATACACCGTTTTACAAGCCTTGCAACAGGCCGCCCAACCAAGCCGCCATTTGGCACAATACACCGAATTTGCGATTGCCCAACAGGCACATCCTTTTATACAGGAATTGATTAAGCGCCGCTTTGGGTTGTTTTTGGAACGACAGGTGGGGGGCTATACCGACGTGGAGGGATTGCCGTTGCATTTTGTGGGAAGTGTGGCTTTTGGGTTTCGGGGGTTGTTGGGGGAGGTGTTGGCCGAAAGAGGGTTGGAGTTGGGGCAGGTGTTGAAAGGGCCTTTTCCTGCGTTGTTGGGGTTTTATGGGTAGGGGAAGCTTTATGGTGATAAGAGCATTTTTATACAACTTCCAGAACTCTTTTCCGTTAGTGAAGATCAATCAAAATAGCTAGACAATGAGCCAACTAAAGAGAAGCCTACAAGGAGAGTTTGAAGGATTACCGCGATATTAAGTTGGAAATTGGGCAGCGGTTGGAGGTGTTGACGCAAGGGTTTGTAGTGGGGAGATATTTGGGTAGGAGGATTGTTTTTTTTTAGTTAAATTAGCGAAGAGGCATAGGCTTCTTATTGTAAGGGATAAAGGCCGTTAACCAAAATAAAGACGATGAAACTAGAATTAATACCAATGTTCGGAGCGGATTGGCAGCTAAGGCACCCATCATGTGTGGATCAACAGGCAGAAGAATACTGGCAAGCCATGGAAGCAATCCACCATATTCCAAACGTAGCGGAAAGAAAATTGCGTGGCATAATAAAAGTCTGTAAAGACGACCACATTGATGCAATTTTACATCTCGGGTTTTTATACAATGACATGGGCTTACCACTAGAAGGAAACGCTCTGATTTACAAGGCACATCTAATAGCCTTAGAAGCAATTCCTAAAGAGTTTGATCAACACCACCATAATATTGCTTGGGGAATCCTAGAAAATCGGCCACTGTTAAGAACGTTTCACGGAATTGGCCTAGAGTTGATGAAAGATCAAAACTATCGAGCTGCCGCGAAGAAATTTGATTTTGTTTTAGAGGTCAATCCCTATGATAATCAAGGGCTACGGTATTTATTATTAGAATGCCTATTTCATCTAAAAAAGCCAGAGGCTATTCTAGCCTTATTGGAAAAGTATCCCGATGAATATTCCATAGAATTTCTTTACGGAAAAGCACTAGTGAACTTCCAGTTAGGAAGTACCGAAAAAGCTACCACAGAGCTAACAGCGGCCTGTCAAGAATTCCCATTTGGAGGTAAGGAGATGCTAAAAAAACGGCACCCAAGACCAAAAAGTGAAGCGCCCTATGGCTATGGAGCAGCTAGGGGAAGTAAGTACGAAGCGTATGATTTTTGGCAGCGAAACAAACAGTTTTGGATGGAAACAGCAGGCGCTATGGAGTTTGCCCTGACGGTAATAAAGAAGCAATAAGTACAGATGATCTTTATTTTATACTACTATAAACAGCATCAAATAACGACTGCGTAGAAGGGGATAGGATGATTTATATATTTAAGGACTATAATAGTACAACTAATTAACAATGAGTAAATTAAAGCCAGAAGGAAAGTGCTTTTATTGTAATAAATTCTTTACAGGAAGTGGTATAAGTCGCCACTTGAGTACGCACTTAAAAAGTATAGAAAAAGACAAGCAGACCAATAAAAAATCTTATCACATTAAAGTCACAGCAGGAAAATTATATTTCCTTCACTTATTAATGGATGAAAACAGTGACTTGGAACGTCTAGATTACTTTCTAAGAAATATTTGGTTAGAGTGCTGCGGGCACATGAGTTCTTTTGAGATAAAAGGTGCTCCTACAACACAGGATTGGTTGACTAATGATTATGAGTTTGGAATTGATCCTACTACTAAAATAGGTGATTTGTTGGAGAAAGGACTAACACTCGATTACCAGTATGATTTTGGCTCTACTACCTATCTGGAAATTAATGTTTTGAACGAATACCTTATACAAACTGAAGAGGAGATTTTATTGTTAAGTCGCAACGAGCCCCTTAAAATTCTATGCGACCTATGTAAAAAAGAACCTGCGCAAGTAATGTGTTCCGTATGGCATCATGAAGGCTCGACGTTTTGTAACTCTTGCAAAGATATTCATGCCAAACAGTGCAGTGATTTTGCCGATTATGCGGAGGTTAGTATCGTAAACTCTCCAAGAGTAGGCGTATGTGGCTACGAAGCAGGCACTATTGATACGGAAAGAGATGGAGTATGGAAAAGAGATGCTACTAAGTAGTTGCTGCCTCTGCTAGTTTAATTAGGCCATAAATGCAGTGTTATAAGTGGTGTTGTGGAATTAGGAGTATCGTGTAACAGAAGTGTTGTTGATTAGATAGAGAGAATAGCTCCTTTGCTGGTGCAAGTCTTATGTTGGATACAAGTTTGGGAAAAAAGAAACAAAAGAAATAGGACATATAATTCTTAGAAGTGTCCCTGCTGGACGAATTAACAAGAAATAAAACGCTAAAAAGATAATTATAAATACTCTTGAGCATACTAACCCTCATGAGAGGATAGGAGTTTAGTTATATTAAGTGAAAGTATATTTAGCAATACAGGTATACTTCGTACTGATTCAAAGGTAGAAATAGAAGATTTATTTGATCTCAGCCGTCTGGAGGAAATTTTGATCTAGAGCCTTTCTTTAAAATTTAATATTTATTCAACATGTACAGAATAGTAGGTGAAATAAAAGATGTTCCTGCCGAATCTTTAGCAAAAGAATTAGAAAAAATATATCCTAACATAGCCTATAGGCCAAGAATAATTGGTTATGATATAGAGTTAGTGGAAGGTAATATTGAATTATTTATAAGTTCTTATAACGAAAAAGAATACAACGTAGATATTGCTTTAACTGCCGATCAGGAGGAACTCATCGTATTTTTGGAAACACTGAAAAAGCAACTATTGACATTAGGAGTGTACTTTGATCTCCTATATTTTGAGGAAGATGAAGAGGGGGAGCAGACTTCTAAAGACTATCTTTTCTGGCGCACAGAAATATAAATTTTTATGGAAGAAGAGCCAATCGTCCCTTTGCTGGCACAAGTCTTCCAAACATAAGCCCGCTAGTTCAAGAGTTGAGCGCAGCGGTCTCTTGGACGGTGCTCACCAGCACTTGGACGGTGTTGCGTATTTACACGGGATGCTTGTGAGTCACCGCTTATCAATTGTGGAGGTCTTCGAAAGGCGTACAAGCTTAAGACTTGCACTAGTGTGGGTGGAGGAGACAATTCACTAGAAAAATATTGCTGTATGAAATCCGTATATGAGAAACTTGAACGAGTAAAAAGTACTCTTAAAAAAATTAATTCAAATCAAGATATTTGCTTGTATCCTAGTTGTGAAAGAGAAACAATAAACTCTCACACTTTATCGGAGAAACGAGTATTATCACTTTTAGAAGAAAAAGATGCTAAACAAGCCGCAAGATTTTCTTTCACAGGATAAGCCTTAGTTGACAAGAAAACGAAGTGTTTGTACTTTCGACGAATCAAAAAGCACGTTGAGGAGGGAAAATTAAAGTCTTCCATTTTCTATGGATTTTGTAATTCTCACGATACCAGTCTTTTTTTAGATTTAGATAGGAATGATTATATAGAATCAGATAAAGTAAACTTTCTACATGCGTATAGAGCTTTATGTTTATACATACATGGATTGAACGAAGCAATAGGTTTTTTGAAAAGAGAATGCCTTACTGGGTTAATGAATGTAAACGCTGAATTATTAAAAATAAAGAAACAACTAGAGGACGCATATAGCGCCATAAATGTCAACGGTCGCGTACTCTATGCCTTAAACAACAAAACCATTTGTCACAAAACCCCAAAAAGTGGTATACAAAGGCACACCAAACACGGTTCCCGCTCCGAACCGAACCCCCTATTTCCATTAATAAATCAAAAGCTTTTCCTCCAAAGGAAAGGCTTTCTTTTTGCCCCTAAGGCCCTCTAAGGACTCCTATTGATTGTGGTCACAGGTTCGAATCCTGTTCGGATTCCCTCCACTAGACAGCCCTAAAAACACCTCCACCAATCATCCAACCCCATCGCAGCAAGCGCTAGTCGAGCGCCAACCCCTTCCGCGAATACCAAACCCCCTGCACCACTCCCCGTGCCCCCAAAAACACCAGCACCGACAACCAAAGCGCGTGCGACAACTCCAACGAAGTCCCCCAGCGCAAGCCCGCATACACCCCAACAAAGGCCAACAGTGCCAACAACATGCTGTTGCGCATAGATTTTACAGCCGTAAGGCCGACAAAAATGCCGTCCCAGATATAGCAGGGCGTGCCGATAAGCGGCAACAAAATCAACCACGGGAGATAGGGGAGGGTGGCGGCGCGGATGTCCGCTTGTTGGGTAAAGAGCCCGACCAAGCCATGGCCCTGCAAAGGCATAGAGCAAGCTAAAGAGTACGGCCAAGGCCATGCCCCAGTACAAGGACAAGCGGATCACACGGCGCGTTGTGGTGCGCTCTTCCGCGCCCGTGTAGCGGCCCACCAAGCTCTCTGCCGCGTAGGCAAAACCATCAACGCCGTACGACATCCAGTTTAGAAACTGCATCAAAATGGTATTAACGGCCAGAATAGTGCCGCCTGCCACCGCCGATTGGCTGTAGAAAAAACCAAAGACCAAGGTCAAACAGAAGGTGCGAATGAAAATGTCGCTGTTGATGTGGAGAAAGCGTTTGAAGGCTTGCGGCTCTAGGAGGGTAGGCCAATTCCAACGTTGGGCGTTGGTGCTGCCGTAGAAGTAGCCGCGATAGCGCGCGACCACCAAGCCCAAACCGACCAGTGCGCCCAAATATTGCGCCCCCACGGTGCCGTACGCGACGCCCGCTACGCCCCAGCCTTGTACTTTTACCAACCAATAACTGAGCAAAATATTGGTCGTATTAATGATGAGCGTCAGCAGCAGCGGAAACCAAACATTTTGCAAGCCAAAGAACCAACCCATCAAGGCCATTAAAATTAACGTGGCAGGGGCGGCCAGCAGCCGAATCGAGAAGTATTCCGTTACCAACGCCGCTTGCGCGTTGGGGACGTTCATGAGGCTGCTGCCCAAATAGAGCAAGGGCGTTTTTAGCGAAAGCAAGACTAAACCCAGTACACTGCCGAGCAATAAGGCGCGCAACAAGGTATAAGCAATCGCCGATTGATCTTGGCGACCAAAAGCCTGTGCCGTCATCCCCGTAGTGCCCATGCGCAGAAAACTCAAATTCCAATAGAGAAAATTGAAGAGCATCGCGCCAAGGCCAACCGCGCCAATGTGCCGCGCAGAAAGCGTTCCCATCAAGCCTGTATCCACCGAACTCAATAAGGGCTCGGAGATGTTGCTGATGACATTGGGAATCGCTAGCCACAGAATGGCGTGGTGCAACGACGAATGTTTTTTGGCCATGTTATTCGGCTAGTAAGTCGTTGACAAAGGCCTCTGTCTTGCGGGTGTAGTTGTCGTAAATAGCGCCTGTTCCAGGGCCTGAAAAACCCGTGTGAATAGCGCGTACCTTTCCTTTTTTATCTACAAAAATAGACGTAGGGTAAGACAAGATTTGGTTGAGCATCGGCAACGTTTTGGACGCTTCTGCTTTGTTGGCAACGCCGCCGTATAAGACGGGATAATTAATGCCTAAATCGCGGCGCATTTTGCGCTCATTGGTTTGAAACAACTTGAAATTATTATACAATTCGTAATCAATGGCGACGATTTCTAAGCCCTTTTCTTGATATTCTTGGTACAATTGGCTCAAAAAACGACTGGCATCCATACAGTTGGGACACCAAGAACCAGAGATTTGTACAATTGTTACTCGGTCTTTAAATCTGCTACTGTCGTATACTACGGTGTCGCCCGTCATATCGGGAAACGCAAACGTCAAGTGCTCGTAGCCCTCTTTGAGATAGGTGAGGCTTTGCATGTCTGCTAATTCAAAATCTTGGCTCGGAGTGGCGCTCCACGGCTCTTGCCAATGTTTGCCCGACCAGAAACGGCCTTGTAAATCGCCGTTTTCATTTAGCGTTGCTTTAAATAAAAAGGCATGGGCACCGTCAAAGCAAGACAATTGCAACTGTTGGCCATCAAAATGACCTGCCAAATAGCGGTAATCTCCTGTTTCCGTCAAAAAAGTACCCGTCGTGCGGCCATCGGCTGCTACATCAAATAAGCCCACCGCAGGATAGGCATCGGGCGTATTGGGACTAAAGGTTACTTTCCAGCGCTTGGCCAGTTGTTGGGTAGGCGCTTGGGTCGTTAAAAAACGCTCGGTAGAACCGTGAATAGCGCGAAACGGTATGCTGTAGTCTTTCTTGGCGTAATTGTTCCACTTGCCTGTCAAGGTATCGTTTTTGAGGCGGGCAGTTATCGTAGAATTAAAAACAGGTAAGTTGATGGTAAACGAGCGCGGGCTGCTAGGGTCGCGGGTCACCTCTGTGGCCTTGATCGTCTCTTCTCCGTTGTGAATGAGAAACGTCGGCAAATCGCCTTCGGCACTATCTTTCTCAATAACGGTTATGGTAAAGGGCAATAACAGCGGGCTATCTACCGTATGGATGTTGAGCGTCGCGCGCCAGTCACCTGCTGGAATCATGGGCAATGCCTTTGGAGGCGTTGGTGCTTCGGAGAGGTCAGTACAGGCATACAAAAGACTTAATAAACAGGCCAAAAAAAGCAATTTCATAATATAAAATTAGAGTCAATGAATGTGGGGAACGTCGCTATAGCTGTTATCATTTGCTACTCAGAACTACAACGTACGAGGGATTTATGCCCTAAAGAGAGGTCTTAAAAACGCCGTAATATACAACAACTCCCCTAAATGGTTTCGCTTCGTTCTCATTTTATCCTAATTATAATACGAAAGTCAATGAAGGTTCGATAAAAAAAGTACGGCCAATTAAAAACAAATTGTTTTGTTTTTCTACCTTTGTAGTATGAAGAACGAACATTTAGATCCAACCAACGAGCGCTACAACGATGGCGAAATAGCGGTAGAACGGGCGCTGCGTCCTAAAATGCTAGAGGATTTTAGCGGCCAACAGAAGTTGGTGGATAATTTAAAGGTCTTTATTGAAGCGGCCAAACTGCGCGAAGAAGCCCTTGACCACGTTTTATTGCACGGCCCTCCAGGCTTGGGCAAAACCACTTTGTCGCTCATTATCGCCAATGAGCTAGGAGCCGATATAAAAATGACTTCTGGCCCTGTCTTAGAAAAAGCAGGTGATTTGGCGGGGCTCTTGACGAATTTGGGCGAGAACGACGTGCTCTTTATTGATGAGATCCACCGCCTCAACACGGTCGTGGAGGAGTATTTGTACTCGGCAATGGAGGATTACCGCATTGATATTATGATTGATTCGGGGCCTAATGCCCGTACGATACAGATTGCCCTCAATCCGTTTACCTTGGTAGGGGCAACGACCCGCATGGGCTTGCTGACCTCTCCGATGCGCGCCCGTTTTGGTATTCCTTGTTTGCTCAATTATTACGACCAAGAAACCTTGGTGCGTATTGTTAAACGTTCGGCGAGCATTCTTCAAGTGCCGATTACAGAAGATGGCGCGCAGGAAATTGGCCGCCGTAGCCGAGGAACGCCACGTATTGCCAATGCGCTCTTGCGCCGTGTCCGCGATTTTGCGCAAATTAAAGGCAACGGAACCATTGATGCCAATATTGCTAAATATGGCTTGGATGCGCTCAATGTAGATGAACGTGGGTTGGATGAGATGGATAATAAAATTTTGCGAACCATTATTCAGAGTTTTAGCGGGGGGCCTGTTGGCCTAACCACCATCGCAACGGCTGTAGGGGAGGAGGCAGGAACAGTGGAGGAAGTGCATGAGCCTTACCTCATTCAGCAAGGTTACCTCAAGCGTACCCCGCGTGGGCGAGAAGCAACCGTTAAGGCCTACGAGCACTTGGGGATTGCTCCACAGCAGGACGGAGATCTACAGGGAACTTTGTTTTAGTGTTGAAAAGTCGTATTTTGAGCGCGCTATCAAGCAGCCGTTGCCTAAAAAGACCTAAGGTCTTTGAAACAGCGTCGATAAAAAACGCCAAACGACTTATGGAACAACATTTTTCTTTAAATAAAAAAATAAGAGTCGCCCTAACGCAGGAATTAGAAACCCTTAGCTTAGAACAACTCAATCATGTGCCTCCAACGCACAATAACAATATATTTTGGAATATTGCCCATTGCATCGCGGTACAACAAGCGCTTTGTTATGGGCTTTCTGGTTTAACTTGGCGGGTAGAAAAGGCGATTGTCAAAGGCTATCGAAAAGGTACCCAACCTGAGGGGCCTGTCGATCAAGCGATGATCGACCACACCAAAGGGCTCTTGCTCTCTTCTTTGGAGGAATTAGAACGCGATTGGCAAGCAGGAAAGTTTGAAACCTATACTCCTTATACCGTCGGTTTAGGCATTCATCTCACCAATGTAGAAGAGGCGATTGTTTTTAACAATATCCACGAAGGCATCCATTATGGGTACATTTTGGCGTTGAAAAAACTTTTATAAGGTGTTGCAAGTATATTTGGAACCGCATCGGATAGAGGCGGGCTGCGACGAAGCAGGAAGGGGATGCTTGGCAGGTGCGGTATTTGCTGCTGCTGTCATCTTACCGACCGATTTTGAACATCCGTGGCTCAACGATTCTAAAAAAATGACCGAGAAACGGCGCAATATGCTGCGCGAGATCATCGAAGAGAAAGCAGTGGCTTGGTCGGTGGCCATCGCAGATGCACGGGAAATTGAAGCTATTAACATCTTGAATGCATCTATTTTGGCGATGCATCGTGCGGTGAAGGCGTTGTCTGTGGTGCCCGAACATTTGCTGATTGATGGCAATCGGTTTCACCCCTACGAGGGAATTGCCCACAGCTGTTTGGTCAAGGGCGACCAGCGGTTTTTATCCATTGCTGCCGCATCGGTCTTAGCCAAAACCCACCGCGATGCTTACATGTACGCCTTGCACCAACGCTACCCTGTGTACGATTGGAAAGGCAACAAAGGGTATCCAACCAAAGCGCATCGACAAGCGATAGTCGTGCATGGGGCTTGTCTTCATCACCGCAGCAGTTTTAGTTATAAAACAAATGATTTAGAAATGCCTGAGTAATTGGGGGGGGCATTTGTCGTGGTTATTCGTAAAAGAATTGTGATTTTTTTCTTTATTTAGGCGAGAGTGTTAGTAATAATGCCTATTTTCAGCCTGAAAGACAGGGTTTTAATTTTTTGGAATGCTTTTCGAGACCCTATGTTGGAGGTAAAGTATTCTTAGGTGTTTTTGAAATAGAAAGAACTATTTATGAATGTACCAAATGCGCTTACCTCTCTACGGATTGTGCTGGGTTTTATAGTGCCTTATATGATGTTGCAAGAAGATTTTTCTTTGCGAATATGGGCGGCTGTACTCTTCGCCATTGCGGCTTTCACAGACTGGTTGGATGGCTGGTATGCTAGACGCTATGAGCTGATTACTCAGCTAGGTAAGATTTTGGATCCAATTGCCGATAAAATTATTGTCTTGGCAAGTTTTGTGGTCCTTTCTGACGTTTTTTTTGAGAATATGTATTCCATCTGGTGGATTGTTCCGATTTTTTTGCGGGAGGTGGTCATTACCATTTACCGGTTGATATTTTTATTGCGTAAACAACCAATCGTGGTGGCAGCATCGTGGTCAGGAAAGGCCAAAACAGTCATGCAAATGATTACGCTGCCCTTCGCTTATTTATATCTAATGCTCGACCTCTACCCTGAGGGTAACCCTGTTGGAACGCCTGTAGTGATGTGGTGGTTGATGCACTTGATGATTTTAGCATCTTTGGCGCTTACTGTTGGCTCAGGATTGCGTTTTTTTATGAAAAACTGGAAAGCCGTAAAGGAAGTAACAACTTACGAGTAAATGAAGGAAGAGGAGGTAGGCGGGCAACCGTCATTGCGCAAGACGAAGACAGCAGAGTATATTCACGATTTTACCGCATTAGGCAATCCGTTTTTGTTGCTTTTGGTCAGTTTGATGGCCTTGAGCAACCACCCACAATTCAATAGTTTCTTCCCCCCACTTTTAGTTGGCTTTTTTGTCAATGAGTTGGTCTGTTCAGGTATCAAATACCTATGGCATAAGCCTAGACCAAACGGACAAAAATTTGTCAATGGCTTTGAAAAAATAGACGCTGGCAGCTTTCCGAGCATCCACGCTTCTAGGATTTCATTTGTTTATCTGTCTTTAGGAATCATGCATTACCAAATTGGCAACAGTTGGGTCTTAGGCCTATGTCTAATGGTCATTCTAACAGTAGGCTATTCGCGCATCTTTCTAAAAAAACATTTCTTAACAGATGTTCTAGCGGGATATGCTTTTGGGATTTTATGGACCATCATTCTTTATTTTTGGTTAAATTAAATCTTAAAAGCTCACTTCTAAGGCATTATATGTTATTGTTTCCAAAAAATAGAGCAAATTAATCGTTGGGCATTTCGCTTTTAAGAAAAAAAGTAGGACATTTGCCTCACTTTAAAAGAGTATATAGCATAATTAGTTTATTAACACGTAAAAATCAATTGTATACAGATGAGAAAAGCTGATTTAGTTTCTCGAATTGCTGAAAAGACGAACGTTCCTAAAGTAGATGTTTTGATGACGTTGGAGAGTTTCTTTACAGAAGTAAAAGAAAGTCTAGCAAACAAAGAAAACGTTTACATCCGTGGATTTGGTAGTTTTATTGCTAAGAAACGCGCCGAAAAAGTAGGCCGCAACATTAAGCAAAATAAAGCTATGGTTATTCCAGCGCATTATATTCCTGCGTTCAAACCTGCCAAAGCGTTCGTCAACAAGGTGAAAGACCAAGTAGAAGTAGAGGAAGAGTCCAAATAGACAATTCACTTAAGGTAAGTAATCATTTCAGAATCTCTGTTTTGTTAGTCGCAGTATGAATTTATCTAAAATACAAATTGCAGTTGTTGCTGGGGCGGTTTCCCTGCTGTTGATCTTGGTGGTGCTAAACCTAATGGGATACACGGTTCCCACCACTAAAAAAGGTCAGCCTACGGCAGACGACCCAGTAGACTTTCTGACGGAAGAAATTGTTCTAGCAGATGCTAGAAATACTTTAGATTCAAGTCAAACAGCTTGGCTGACCTACCTAGACCGCGAGAAGGCGCAAGCCCCTACGGTAGAAGAGGAAGCAGAGGTTCTGAAATTGATTTCTAGAACTTGGTACGAAAATGGTAACTATCTAGCCAGTGGCTACTACGCAAAGAAAGTAGCAGAGCTTTTACAGACAGGAGATGCTTGGAGTATTGCAGGCACGACTTATGCAGAAGCTTTTCAGGCTGGCAAAAAAAATGACATAAAAAAGTTGGCGGCGCAAAAATCTATCGAGGCCATCGCTCAAGCAAAGGCATTACAACCCGATAGTTTGCAGCACCGCATTAATGAAGGGCTCATGTTGTTGGAGTTGAGTAGTGTCGATGCAACCGTTATGCCGATGAAAGGCGTGCGTTTGTTGCAAGGACTCGACGAAGAGTTTCCCAATAATGTACGAGTCAATATGACGCTCGGCCGCTTGTCGGCTACGCGTACCCGCGATTTGGCAAAGGCAAAGCCGCGCTTTGAAAAAGTGCTGGAAATTGCAGAATCTAAGCCAATTTCCAAGGAAATACAGCTAGAAGCGCACTACTTTCTCATTGATTGCTACAAGCAGGAGGAAAATTCGGAAAAAGTGTTGTATCATTACGACAAAATGATCGCACTCAGTGAAGGTCAACCCGCTATGCAAGATCAAATGATACGCGCCAAGCAGCAGTATTTGGATCGCCCAAAGCAAGAAAAATAAATTAACCAATTAACATTAAATACTAGTAATATGCCTTGTGGAAAAAAACGTAAAAGACATAAAATAGCGACGCACAAACGCAAAAAAAGATTGCGCAAGAACCGTCACAAGAAGAAGAAATAAGCTATCGCTTTTAGCTTCTCGACAATATAGGCCCTCAGGGGCGTAGCTGCTGTAAGCTGTAGGGCAATAACTGTCCAAACAATACTGCAGCACTATTTATTCGAGTCAGCAAACAGCAAGTTCAGCAAAAGAGCTTGTTGTTTGCTAACTTTTTTTAAAAAAAAATACCTTGTTGTTGATAGATTGCCAATAAAGTGGCTCTATTAACGATACTTCTATTATTCTCTCCTATTCTTTCGTACGCAACAGTCTGTTTTGCGGGTAATCTATGACCCTACTTACTAGACTATTGCTTATTGCTGGTGCCTACTTCTTATGCCGTTTGTCACAATGGATGGCATCGCTATGTAGGAAAGTAGCAAGTCTATCCCAATAAAGCACGACTAAAAAATATTGTCAGTCCTGTTGTTTGTTCAACAAGGCTGCTGTGTGGATTAGCGACTTGGCTTCTTCGTCACTATGCTTCATTAGATAATCTCTATCAAATGATTATTTATACCCAAAAATAGCATAGCGGATGCGTACGATACCATTGCTACAATTAGCAACGACGATTGATACCTCAACGCAGGGCGTTAAGTAAGACCAAGCCTCTACACAGTATCACGAAAAAAGAATACTATAGCTTTGGATAAAGAACTAATTATCAATTCTAACCAAAAAGAAATTCAGTTAGCACTTGTTGAAAATAACAAGTTGGTAGAATTGCATAACCAGTCCCTCAAAAACAATTTGATTGTTGGGGACATATATCTTGGAAGAGTTACTAAGCTCTTGCCAGGACTCAACGCCGCTTTTGTCAACATCGGCCATTCTAAAAAGGATGCCTTTTTGCACTACACCGATTTGGGTCCCAAACTAAAATCGCTCATCAACTTCACCAACGGCGCTATCGACGGCAGTTTGACTACGCCTTTGCTCAAGGATTTTCCAATTGAAGCGGAGATTTCCAAAAAAGGAAAAATCAATCAAGTGGTCTCCAAAGGGCAGAAAATTTTGGTGCAAGTCCTCAAAGAGCCGATTTCTACCAAAGGCCCGCGCCTCTGCTGTGAAATTACCATTGCAGGACGCTACGTGGTCTTGACACCCTTTACAAATGTCATTGCCGTTTCTAAGAAAGTGACCAGCGACGAAGAGCGCGAACGCCTACGCCGCCTCATGGAGAGCATCCGCCCTAAAAACTTCGGTTTTATTGTGCGCACGGCTGCCGAGGGAAAACGCGTAGCAGAATTACACGACGACATCACCGAATTGGTGGCCAAGTGGGAAATGATTTACAAGGAATTGCACGGTGCGACAGGGCCGATCAAGTGTTTGAGCGAGCTCAACAAAACAAAAAGCTTGATCCGTGATTTCTGGAACGAATCGTTCTCTAGAGTAGTCGTTAACGACAAGAAAGTAGAAGAGGAAGTCATTAGCGAAATTCGTAAAGTGGCTCCCAAAAAGACGGATATTGTCCGCTATTACTCAGGGAACAAGCCGATCTTTGATCAATTTGGGATTACCAAACAAATCAAATCTTCCTTTGGCAAAACCGCTACCATGAACTCGGGGGCTTATCTTGTTATTGAGAGCACCGAAGCCATGCATGTTATTGATGTAAATAGTGGGCACAAGATGGTAAGCAACGATCAGGAGGAGAATGCGTTGCGCGTCAACATGGAATCGGCCGAGGAAATCGCCCGCCAGTTGCGCCTACGCGATATAGGGGGGATTATTGTGATTGATTTTATTGACGTTCGCAAAAACGAAAATAAGGTTAAGCTGTTCCAATCCATGAAGAAATTTATGGAGGACGATACCGCCAAGCACACGATTTTGCCGCTCAGTAAGTTTGGGTTGATGCAAATCACCCGTGAGCGCGTCCGTCCTGCGGTGACGATTACTACGGCAGAACAATGTCCCGCTTGTGAAGGGACAGGTAAAATCAACGCCTCGATCCTATTGTTGGACGACATCAAGCGTGATTTGGATTTTATTATGAAAGGGCAAAACCCGACCAACCTCACCATCAAAATGCACCCCTACATCCACGCCTATATCAAACAAGGCTTTTGGAGTATTTTGATGCAATGGCGCTGGGAATACCGCAAGTGGTTCAAACTAGAAACATCAAGTAAGTACCACATGACGAAGTACTGCTTCTTTGACGATAACGAAGATGAGATTCGGTTGAATTAGAATCGTTTTGAAAGAAATTAAAAAAGCTTCTACCATTAGGTAGAGGCTTTTTTTGTGTGCGGCAACTTTTTCCCTATTGTAAGGAGGGGATTGACCGTGTATGTCAAGTGACAAGCACTTTAGGATATATCCAAGCATAGACCTATTATCGAGGGTCTTCCCAAATTAGTGTTTTGTTGGTCGCTTCCCTGAAAAAATCCTCGCAAGTACTGGCTGCCAGATATACAGCTGTGTTGCAGAACGTACCACATTGCTTGTCATAGACTACACCAGCGATGTCGCAGCAAGGTGCTGGGACGTAAAAAAGAGTTTTTCCCTCGTAGTTGTAGCGATGAACTTGTGCGCGTGGATTTTCAGGGTTCTGTGCTAAGATGCGGTCGATTCCTTCGTTGACGCAAGGGGGCGTGCCGAGAGGTGTCGCACCCTTGTCGCATCCGATAAAGAGCAGGGCTAGTAGTAGGCAAACGAATAGTTGGTTCATGATGAGTAGTTTTTGGTGGTTAACGTGGTTACTATTTAATTCAAGTTGCGGTTTATAGAGCTTTGTCCAAAGTAAAAGCAAAAATGAATAAAATAATCTTCAAAATAAATCCTTTAGTCGTCACGGCATGAATCTTTCTAGGAAAGAAATTGGTGATTTGAGAGAAAGTTACTTCAATTCGTTTTCGCATATAGTTTTTCAAAAAATAAAGACAAGGATGGTCTTTACGTTTAGAATTAGATTTACAGCAAACAAGCACTTGAATGTCCTCTAAATCTCTATAAGCATCCTCTAATTGATAATCGGTATAAAACCACTATCTGCACACAATTTACATCCAGCAGGGAAGTCAATATTCATACTCTGAAATGCAGTTATATCAGCAAAGGAGCCAGCAGATAAAAAGTATTCTACTGGGAGGCCATCTTTGGTAGTAATGACTTGTACTTTAAAGCCATAGAAGTACTCTTCCTTTGAACTGTTAAAACCTCTATAAGCTTCATTATCAAGTAATTTGCATCTTGGAATCCTAATATTCCTACAAACTGTAATAGGGAACGAATCTATTAGATAGTCACTATCTGTATTTAATTCTTTTAGGCGTTGTCCTAAGCCAAAAAAAATGGATGAAATCGTATCACAGAGCTTAGTGAGTAAACGACTAAAGTTAGATTTATCTGGAAAATTAAAGCCATGAACTTCTCTAAGATAGCATCTTGCTTTGGTATAATTACCCCCAAAATATCTAGCTGCAATCAAGGCTGTTGTAATGATCTGGGCATCCGTGTATTTTCGCTTTGGACTAGCTTTTTGCTTTTTAAATAATCGTCGATAAAACAGTAAATTGCAATTGTGACGTCTTCCATCTTGTAGTTTGTTTAGCGACTTTAAATTACAAACTTTGGAGGACTTCCTTTTTTTACTGCAACTTGAATTAACTATTCATAAAATAATAGACGGCGGCTCCCGAAAAATAACCCAACAACGCCAACCAAGAAATTTTCTTTAAGTACCAAATAAAATCTATGCGCAGAATACCCATGATCGCTACGCCTGCCGCTGAACCAATAATCAGGGCACTGCCGCCCGTACCCGCACAATAGGCCAGCATTCCCCAAAAAGTAGCATCTTGCGGGTATGTGTCGAGACCGTACATACCCATTGCCCCTGCCACCAAGGGTACATTGTCTACAATAGAGGACAACAAGCCAATAAAGAGATTAACCAAGTAAATGTTACCAAAGGTATCGTCCAACAAGGTAGCTAATTGTCGTAAATGTCCTGCTGTTTGTAAGCTAGCAACGGCCAATAGAATCCCTAAGAAAAATAAAACACTAGGCATGTCAATTTTACGAATCACGGCTCCTACTTTGAGCTGGTGGTGGTGCGCTGTTGTTTTCTTATGGTGAAGCAATTCAGTGGTGATCCAAAGGATGGATAAGCTGAACAACATACCCATGAAGGGGGGTAAATGCGTAACACTTTTGAAAACAGGAACAAACAACAAGCCTAGAACGCCAAGAAATAGAACTAGATTGCTCTCGTTTTTGGCCACGGTTGGACGCTCCTGCTCCACGGCAGTAGTAACGGCAGGGCGTTCTACCGTTCCTGTGCTTCTAAAAGAGACCACCAAAAGTGGTACTAAAAGACAAACCAAACTGGGTAAGAAGACTTCGGTAATAATACTGGCTGCCGTCACTTGTCCACCAATCCATAACATGATGGTGGTCACATCTCCAATGGGTGACCAAGCTCCCCCCGCGTTAGCAGCAATAACCACCATGCCTGCAAAAAAACATAGCTCTTCTTTAGATGAAATTATCTTTTTGAGCAGGGCAGCCATAACAATAGCTGTTGTAAGGTTGTCTAGAATGGCTGAGAAAATGAACGTAGTACCACAAATAATCCACAGCAAACGCACCTTGCTAGTCGTCGTAATGCGGGTCGTAATGGCCTCGAAACCATCGTGGGTATCAATTAATTCAACAATCGTCATTGCCCCTATCAAAAAGAATAAAATTTCGGCAATCTCTCCAATGTGGTGCAAAACCGCTTCGTTGATAAATTCTAGTTCGACCGCTGGGACAAAAATATGTTCTCGACCCAATATGAGCAGTACCCAACAGCATACCCCCGTAAAAAGAGCCGTCGCTGCCTTATCAACATGGACACGGTGTTCCAAAGCAATAAAAAGGTATCCAAGAACAAAGGTCAGCGCAATTAGAATATACATTGGAGGCTGTTTTTGAGAGAAGGGAGAATCAAGGATCAAGGCATAAGTCACGTTTTCTACGGCGCTGTATAAATACCTAATTTTCCGTAGAAAGCCACTATTTAGAAAGTCACTTTCTACGGAAAATATTAAAGGTTATCTTTATTGTAAAAGCTATCTCTATTAGAAAAGCTATAATTCTAAAGCAAATTGATAACTTTCTTCTAACATATTGTCCAAATCTGCTTCCCCTTGATTGGTCAAAATAATGGCACCTACCTTGGTTGTAGGATTAAAGGCCATGATTGTCGCTACGCCTTTTTCGCCGCCATCGTGTCCCCACAAGGTATAAGTATCGCTTAGTCGGAAGATATGCAGGCCAACTTGTGGGTCTAGCGTAGGAATTTGTGGGGTCAACATCGCGTCCACCGTAGTTGCTTTTAGCAACTGGTAATTGTTGGACTGTCCGCCCAAGGCAAAGGCGCGTAAGAATTTGAACAGGTCTTTGCTGGTCGAGCGCAGCCCTCCATTGGGGTAATCGGTAAAGGTATAGTGGGCAATGGCTTGATACTGGCCGTTGCTATAATCGTAAGGTTGCACAATCGTGCCCGTAATCTCGTCCAAGCGCCAAAACGTATTGGTCATTCCCAAAGGCGCAAAAATATTGGCCTTGCAATAGTCATTGAAACCCATTCCTGAAAGTTGTTCTACCAAAACTGCGATCAAAGCATTGCCCGTATTGGAATATTCATGCTTTGTTCCAGGCTCGAAACTTTCAAAGTTGTCCGAAGCATCGTAATACTGCCCGCCAGGGACTAAATAGTCTTCTAGAAAATCCGCCAAGGCCACAGGAGAATCCATATTGTCATAATATTGCTGGTCCAATGCAGCGCCATCGGCGATGCCAGACGTATGCGTCAATAGCATCCGAAAAGTAATCGGAGTGTTGTGAAAAGGCGAGGTTACGTTAAAGGACAAATAGTTGTTGATAGGGTCGTCTAAGCCAAAAGAGCCCTTATCATACCACTGCATTAAAGCCGTAGCCGTTACCATTTTAGAAACAGAGGCCAATAAAAATAGATGATCGGCTTGTAACTCAATGTTTTGTTGGACTTGGGATTGGCCCAAATAGGTTTCCTGTAAAATTTGATTCTCTTTGAACAACAGCACCGATAGGGCTGGAATGTTTTGATCGTCCATTTCGTCTTCCAAGTATTCTCGAAATTCGGTGGCATCGCTAATGGGTTCGTCTTTGGTGCAGCTTTGGAAAGTCAGCAAAAGGAGTAAAAAAGCGGTTAAGAAAATGGTGGTGTTTTTCATTGCTGTAATTTTTTGGGTATTAAGAAAGGTATTTTATTATACTAACGTCATTCCGACTTATTTCTTATCTTCTAACTAGCTTTTAACAGAGAAAGGCTTATTTAACCATTTATCACCAACAGGGCTGCCCGCTCACGACCGAAGGGAGCTAACTCGCCTTCCCGATAAACCGGGATCAAGAACGCTCAAACAAGCAAGGTTTTATTTTTAGCAAAAGGCTAAAAATAGCGGCTCGCCGTGAAACAGCTTACTGCTCCAACACCTTCAGATGCCCGATATTTTCTTTGCCTTTACAAGCCTTCATAAGAATTAATTGGAGTGGCAATTCTTCTTTTACAACTGATAATAACTTCTGTTACAGTGTATTTAACCTCTATAGATATGGACTCTATGATAGTCCAAATACTCTTGTTTAGGAGATGAATTTATTACCTTTCTGACTCTTAAATTGTTCTATTCTAGATTCTTCAAGCCCGAACCAATAATTATTCTTGTAGGGGGCTTTTATAACGTAGTGATCAATGGATAATGACTCTCTATTTGTTTCAATATAGTTTAATGGGCAAGATTGTAGTTGTAATAAATGTTATTCTTAAATAATATTCTATGGTTTAAGTGATGAGAAATCTCAGTTGGGTCAGTTTTTAAATCGTGTTTTTTAAGAGATAATACAGTTCCCCTAAACATCAGGCTACTCCTCTGCCTTTCCCAAATGCTCGGCCATGCCTTCCAACTGCTCGTAAAATTCCTCTCCATACTTCCGAATCAATGGCCCTTTGACAAATTTGTACACGGGAACATTCAGCTCTGCGCCTTTGGTACAGGCTGCTGAGCATATTTCCCAGCGGTCGTATTCGAGCTTTTCAAAACTGGAATTGGGTAATTTTTCGACGCGGATAGGGTAGAGGTGGCAAGAAATGGGTTTGGGGTAATCAATAATTCCCGCTTCGTAGGCTTTTTCGATGCCGCATTTGGCAATGCCGTTGTCGTCGTAATTGAGAAAGGCACAGGCGGCGTTGTCTACAAGAGTGGTTCCATACTCGCGTTCGGCAGGCGTATAGACGGCTACCCCCTGTTTTTCGATGGCCGCGATACCCTCGGGAGTAAGAAAGGGTTTGACATCTTCGTAGATTGCTTCCAGAATTTCTAGTTCTTCTAGTTCTAAAGGAGCTCCATAGTCGCCCTCCCAACAGCACGCCCCTTTACAGGCATCGAGATTACAAACAAATTCTTCGTTAAAAATCTCAGGAGAGACCACTTTATTATCAATGATTAACATCGCTTGGTTTATTTTTTGACTTCAAAAGAAATAGGGCGGAGGTAGTATTCCATCGTAATTAATTGGGTGGTGCTGCTGTCACTTTGGCTGATGGCCGTGCGTTTGCGGGTCGCCTCGATGGTGGCAGGGCCTGGAGCCATGCGCTGGGCGTAACTGGGTAGAATTTCGTAGCGATTGCCTTTGGTAATGCCCGTATGGTTGATGGAAAAACTTTGGCCGTCAGCATCGGTGAGAATAAGTACCATGCCGTCTTTTTGGTCAAAAGCAGGGCCATTCCAGCCTAATAACCCGCCTGTTTGGTGGTGGAGGCCATCGGATAGAAAGCGCAGGCTATCAAACGTAGGAAGGGTAAGGCTCAACTCTTGTTGGCTGCCGTCTTTTTCCAGATACGCAAAGGTCTGTTGACGGTCAAACTCTTTGACGCGCTTGGTGAGGAGGTATTGTAAGCCCACTTTGGGACGCTTTTTGAACTGCAT
Source organism: uncultured Saprospiraceae bacterium (assembly GCA_963837355.1). GTDB lineage: Bacteria > Bacteroidota > Bacteroidia > Chitinophagales > Saprospiraceae > Aureispira. The sequence continues at coordinate 268,555 of CAWIMY010000008.1, forward strand.
CAACTCGTCGTTCAAAACGACAAGGCCCTCAATGGCTTTGGTGGAGTCGGTGCGAAAGGTCATATCGGCTTTTAACTCGCGTTGACTTTCGATGTAACGCACGTATGCGTTGACCTTGGTGAAGCCGTAGCGCTCTGGGGGGGCATCTTTGCTGGGATTGGTGCTGCTGTTACAAGCGGCAAAAACAAGGCTGAGCAAGAGCAACAAACTTAGAACAATAACTTTCATAAAAGTAGAACGATAAAAATGAATAGCTTTAGTAAACGCCTCCAAGATACCAAAATTGCGGCACAAGCTAGCAGCAAAGAAGGCTTTAGCCTCTCGTTTAGAGGAATCTTTTAGCGAAAGCACGATCTCTACGCCGCTTAGTCAGCTTCTATTGGTATTAACGCAGGGAATTATAGGGGCTTTGCTAGAATTTCTCTAAATTTGCAGCGTTCTTATATACAATAGACCCGTTTTAGGGAATTGCTGTAGCAATTTCTAGGTTCCCAATTAGACAGGCCGCTCAACGGGCTGTTATTTTTCCAATAAAAAACAAACCAACAAATATGCTCAATCGTATAGGGGTACTTTGTATGGCCGCCCTTCTATCATTGGCGGTACAAAGCCAAGCACAGGACGATCCTGTTTTGTTCACGGTAGACGACAAAGAAGTACGCGTTTCTGAATTCCAGTACATTTATAACAAAACAAATGGAGAAAAGGTAAGCTATGACAAAGCTTCCTTGCAAGAGTACTTAGACTTGTACATCAACTTCAAATTGCAAGTTGCGGAAGGCGAAGCCACTGGCTTGGATGAAAAGCCGTCTGTGGTGCGCGAACAAGAACAGTACAAACGCCAACTCGCAAGTACTTACTTGATCGACCGAGAAATTACTGAAAAATTAGTGCGCGAAGCCTACGACCGTAGCCAAGAAGATCGCCGTATTAGCCACATTTTGGTGGCTGTTGACCCTGAGGCCGATGCCACTACCCAACGCGAAGCTTTTGAGCGCGCCAAAAAAATCAAAGGAGAAGTCACCAAACAGAACTTTGACGAATTGGCGAAACAATATTCGGATGACCAATACAGCAATGCTAAAAAGGGAGACTTGGGCTTCTTCACGGCGCTACAATTGCCGTATGCGCTAGAAACAGCGGCCTACGAAACGCCTAAAGGCGGCATTTCTGACATCGTAAAAACACGCTATGGTTACCACATCGTTCGGGTAGACGAAGTTCGCCCTGCTGTTGGACAAATCAAAGTGGCGCACCTTTTATTGCGCAACAAAAAAGAACCTGCCAAAGTTAAGGCAACCATTGATTCGATCTACGAAACCCTTAAGACGGGAGTAGAGTTTGAAGAATTGGTCGGCAAGTATTCTCAAGACAATGCGACCAAAAATAGAGGTGGTCAATTGGGCTGGGTTGGCATCAATAAATATGCAAAGGATTTTGAAGAGGCGATTTTTAGTTTAGAACAAGATGGCAACATCTCTAAGCCATTTCAAACAGAAGCTGGCTGGCACATTCTAAAGCGCTACCAAGGCATCAAAAATGCCAAATATCAAGACGTAAAGGCGGAAATTACTAATAAAATCAAGCGCCAACCACGCTTTGAAATTATCCAAGATGCTTTGGTCGAAGAGATTAAGAAAGAAAGTGATTTTAAAGAAAATGCAGCTAATGCAGCAACGTTGATCGAAGCATTGACAAAGGAAGGTACCTTCTTAACTTACCGTTGGAAAGCGGATGAAAGTAAATTACTCGACGACAAAGTTTTGTTTACCATTGGTAATACCAGCGCTACTATTGGCGAATTTAAATCTATTGCTCAACGCGCCCACAGTGAGCGTATGAACATGCAGCCCCGCACTTTGGAAGCGGCTGTCGTACGCATCCTAAAAAAATTGGAAACACAAAAAGCCTTGGCTTATGAGGAAACCCAATTGGAAAAACGCTACCCTGAGTTCAAAGCGTTGATGCGCGAATACGAAGAAGGCATCTTGCTTTTTGAAGTGAAAAAGCAATTGGTTTGGGACAAAGCGGCCAGCGATGAAGAAGGTCTAAAAGCTTTTTACGAAGCCAACAAAGATCAATACAAATGGAAAGAGCGCGCCAACGTGACGTTCTATACTCTACGAACAGACGATAGCAAAATGGTCAATAAAATTGGTAAAAAAGCGCGTAAAAAGAGCGCAGAAAGTATCAAAGCCGTCTACAACAAAGACCGCGAAGTAGTACAAACTACGACGGGAGTCTATGAAAAAGGCAAAAATACCGAGCTAGACAAACTCAAATGGAAAGCGGGTACCGTTAGCAAAAGTTACGAAAAAGAAGGCTCGTACTACTTTACTAAAATCGAAGAAATTATTCCTGCCGCTGTCAAAACGCTAGAAGAATCTCGTGGTTATGTCGTAGCCGATTATCAAGATGCACTAGAAAAGCAGTTGATTACTCGTCTAAAAGAAAAATTCACTGTAACGATAAATGACGAGGTGTTGCAGAGTTTAGTGAAGTAATTCCTTCTTTGTTTTAAATAATGACAGGCCTTCTGAATACACTCAGAAGGCCTTTTTTTTGTTAGAGGACGCGTTGCTACAGGACAATTCCTACTCTAAGTGGTTCAATTCTTCGGTATAATGACCTAATTGATTGGCTAAGAGCTCTAGGTCAGCGACAGGAGGCTGCCAGTTAGCGGGCTTCATAGTAGGCGCGGAGTTGTCGTAAAATCGGCGGTTGATAGACGCGCTTTAATCGAAAGTTTTTGAGACGCTTGGTCTCTATAGTAATTGTAATGATTCGACGACTTTTGCGAGTAGGGCCAACGACCACAATAGACTCATGCCCAGACCCCGCATATTGTGGAACACAATAAACCTTGGTGTTGGGTCGAAAATGTTTCGTCCCACGTTTGATTACTTGGTCTTGTCCAAAATAAAGTCTATTTTACGAATAGAGTTCCTGGTTCGTTTAGCATACAATTCGTCTATCATTCTTGTTGTCATTGGCTCCGCTGCTGTGCCAAGACGGATAAAACAACCTTTATTAGACATTCCCTTCTTCTTAATATAATAGGGTTTTTCTGGACCACTGGCAAGATTGATTTTAATAATTCCTTTTTCGTCTCGTAGTTCTTCTATAATATCGAACAATCCCATAACGGAAGGTAAGATGTTATTCTTGAGACGGTCTTTTATTTTAAGCATATCGCCATCAACATCATTGACCCCAATTCCCTGACCATCATCATTAACTCCTATATATAGTTCTCCTCCATCTTTATTTAAGAAAGCAACAACCTCTTTTTCTAATCCATCAGTTAATTCTGCTTTAGATTCTATTCGATTATTCTCCCCTATAATATAGCGAATTTTATAATAAAATATTTTAGAAAAAATATCTATTTTTAAGAGTTGTTCTATATCCTTTTTTTATAATTGTTGATCGTTTTTCTTCTCTTGCTCCTCTGTTGTCTCCGAATCTTCGCCCGCTTTGGCGGTTTGATCATGATATAAGACCGTACGAATAGGGAAGGGAATATTGATGTTGTTTTTGTCAAAGGCTTTTTTGAGCGCGACAATAGCTTTGCTCTTGGCTTCAAAAGCAGTAAGCGCTTGTTTAGAATTGACCCAAACCCGCAATTGGAAGTCAATAGAGCTGGCACCAAATTCTAGGTAATGGAATTCTATGTTCTCATTGGGTTCAGGTGGATAGAGTTCGCGCATTGCTTCGAGAGCCACGTCGCGTACTTGTTCCAAGTCAGATTCGTAGCCAACCCCACAATTGATGGTGGTACGAACACGTTTGGTTAGACCATAATTTTTGAAAGGATTATCGAGGATCATTTGGTTGGGAAGAACCACAATATTATTGTCTCCTTCTTTGATTTGGGTATTGCGCAAATCAATGTCAATCACCTCCCCTGAATACCCGTTGGTGTCTACCCAGTCCCCAATGCTAATGACATCGCGGATGGCTAAGAAAATACCTGAAAAGGTATTGGCTAAGGTGCCTTGTAAGGCCAAACCAATGGCCAAACCAGCAACCCCCGCACCCGCTAGTAAAGAAGTCAGCACCTCATTTAGATTGAGGACATTCAACGCCATTAGAAAACCAATAGCGAGGATCACAATAGAAGCAAAATTAGCAATCAAGTTCCGCACAGAAGCTTGGCGTACGGCATGGGTCAACAACTTATTAATCCATTGTTTGACATGGCGAGAGAGCCAGTAGAACAGAAGAAAGAGGAGGAGAGCTAGAATAAAGTTGGGCAGATTCAAGACAATGTCTTCTACCCAGCCCGACAACTTATCAGTAATTTTTTCCCAAGAAGTCTTGACCGAAGCCGTCATTTGTTCGGTGATAGGCTCGTTGCTGCGTGCCGTATCCAAGCGAGCTTTTATGGCTTTTTCGACTGCCTCCGCGCCATTTTTTATATTAACAAATACATTGACATTGATCGAGTCTTTGGCTTGTACAAAGCTTTGTACTTGTAGCGAGTCCAGTAATTGGAGGGAATCTTGTTCATCCATGGTATAAAAACGAAATTATTGTATTGTAATATTTTTAATTATAAAGGTGGAACACAATTAAGTAACTCACCGTTTGTTTTAACAGGTGAAGGATAATATTGTTGTTGATAAAAAGCAGATAGATCATCAAGGTAAGCACAAAAATATAGTAACGGCCTATTTTTCTATAAAAAGACGTTGCAGACAACGGATATGTCTTGCAGGGCATTGCCAATAAAAACGTACCTTTGTGCCCCAAACCCTATTCTGCTCGTGCAAAAAAGTAATCAACTAAGTATATGACGACGTTCGAAGAACTAAAAATAACCAAGCAATATCTGAATGCCTTAGAGGATTTAGGATTTCAGGAAGCCACCCCCATTCAGATCAAAGCCATTCCCGCCATTCGTTCGGGGCAGCATGTCATTGGTATTGCACAAACAGGTACGGGCAAAACGGCTGCCTACGTGTTGCCGATTTTGCAGAAACTCAGTTACCCCAAAGGCAACGCTGCACGGGCAATTATTATCGTGCCTACAAAGGAATTGGTCGTGCAAGTAACCAACCAAGTCAAAGAATTGGCTACCTATACCGAGTTTAGAATCGAAGGTATTTATGGGGGGGTCGGGCGCAAAGCACAAGCGAAAGCTTTGTTGGAAGGCGTGGATGTCATTGTGAGTACACCAAGACGCATCTTAGAATTATACGAACAGGAAAATGTTCCCCTCAATAAGGTGGAAATAATGGTCTTGGACGAGGCCGATAGAATGATGGACATGGGGTTTATGGGGCAGATCAATGCTATTTTAGAAGTGGTACCTACTAAAAAACAAAATCTTCTTTTCTCGGCGACCTTTTCTCCCAAAGTGGAAGAACTGAGCTGGAATTTTATGGATTTTCCTATCAAAATAGAAATTACCCCTGAGGCTACGCCCGTCGAAACCGTGGAGCAACTGCTTTATGACGTGCCTAACTTCCTTACAAAGCTCAACTTGCTCTCTCACTTGTTGGAAGACGAAGAAAGTTACCACCGTATTATTGTGTTTGTGAAAACCAAACAAACGGCCAACCAAGTTTTTACTCGCTTAAGAAAGCGCGAAGGGGATAGCATTCGTTTGATTCATTCTAATAAAGGGCAAAACACCCGTATCAATGCGTTTGAAGATTTCAAAAACGGTGAAATTCGTATTTTAGTGGCAACAGATGTTATGGCGCGTGGCATTGACATCAAGGAAGTGAGCCATGTGATTAATTTTGACGTGCCAACGGTTTATGAGGATTATGTACACCGTATTGGCCGTACAGGCCGCGCCTATCGCACAGGAGCAGCACTTACTTTTTCGACCCCTGCCGATCGTTACCACGTCAAAAAAATTGAGGAAAAAATCCGTATGGAAATTCCGAGTTACCCTTTGCCAGAAGCCGTAGAAATTGCTCAAACGCCCTTTGAGGAGCAGCAGTTGATGGATCGTGCCGTGGATGCGCAAAAAATGAAAGAAGATCCTACTTATAACGGCGCTTTTCATGAGAAGACGAGTTATATCAGTAAGATCAAAAACAAGCAAGGCAAACGCCCTAAAAAGTTTACAGGAAAAAGCAATTCAGGCTATGTATCTAAAGCCAATAAAGGCCGAAAATCTACGTCCAAAAAGGGACGACACAATAAGAAAAAATAAGGGTCTATTATCTACTATAAAAATACCCTACACACAAAATAAACGAACATGACTTACCACGACTTGACTGATGAACTATGTCAAATTGCCCGTACCGCAGGAGCGGCAATTATGACTATTTATGAGAATAGTAAGGACATCGAAATTAGTAAAAAAGACGATGACTCGCCTCTTACGGCTGCCGATAAAGCCGCTAACGAGGTGATTTGTGCAGGCTTAGAAAGTTTGCCCTTGCATTATCCTATTATCTCGGAAGAGAACAAAGCCGTGCCTTACGAAACGCGTAAAGATTATGCTTATTATTGGCTGGTCGATCCGTTGGACGGCACCAAAGAGTTTATCAAGCGCAACGGCGAATTTACCGTTAACATTGCCTTGATTCATGGCGGGCAAGCCGTGATGGGCGTTGTCTATGCTCCCGTACTAGACGAAATGTACTACGCCTCTAAAGGCCAAGGGGCTTTTCTCAAAAAAGACGGCAATACGCAGCGCTTAAATGCTCCCGCTTTCCAAAAAACAGACAACGGCTTGAAGGTGGTTTGCTCGCGCTCTCACCTCAATGAAGCTACACAAGCATTTGTAGACGCGCTCAATACGCCTGATTTGGTGCCCAAAGGCAGCTCGCTCAAATTCTTGTTGCTCGCCACAGGCGATGCCCATTTGTACCCGCGCTTGGCTCCTACGATGGAGTGGGACACGGCTGCTGCCCAAGCAGTCTTGGAAGAGGCAGGTGGAAAAGTATTGCAGCACGGAAGTACCACGCCGTTACAATACAATAAAAAAGACTTGTTGAATCCTTCTTTTGTGGCGTATGGAGCGATTAGATAAAGTGAAAAAAATTTTTTAATATAATATTAAGGCAAAAAATATTGTTAAGAGTAATAATAAAGTAATTATAAAAATATAAAGAAATTATTTTAAATGAAAATAACTCTAAAGCGCTAATTTGCAGGTTATTAGATTTAAAAGTACTTGCACTTCTAGAAAATAAATTTAAAGTATTTTATGTAATTTGATTTTATATAAATATTTTATTTAGTCTTAATTTGTAAGCGTCTGTTTGTTAGTGCATTAAAGTTATTGAGTTTAATTTAAATTATAATTATAATACCTTTTGTCGTGATAGCCGCTGAAAAATCCCGAAACAAGAGTTATGAAAAAGTATAATTATTTAGGATTATTTTCTGGAGCAGGTGGACTTGATCTTGGCTTTGAAAGAGCAGGTTTTTGTCACATAGAGAGTAACGAACTACTGAGTTATGCCTGCCAAACGCTAAAAGAAAATAGACCTAAATGGGATGTTATAGAGGGAGATGTAAGAGGGTATAATCCCAAATATAAGGGTGATGTAGATGTGCTTCTTGCAGGTTTTCCTTGTCAAGGCTTTTCATTAGGAGGGAATAGAGATCCCAATGACAGTCGAAATGAATTGTACAGAGAGGTAATTAGAATAGCAAAGGAAAATCTACCGAGAATAATAGTTCTAGAAAATGTATTAAATTTAAGAACTATGAAGCATCCAGAAACAGGTAAGCCATTTGCTCAACAAATCACAGAAGAGTTAGCCGCAATAGGTTATGAAACAACCTACGATTTTTTCAAGGTATGTTATCATGGTGTTCCACAAACAAGGCGTAGATTTATCTTTGTAGCTTTTTTAGGTAAAATTCCCCCTTATTTTTCTATGCCCAAAATTGAAAAAATTACTTCTATAAAAGATTTCTTATTTGCCTTGGGGCAAGATGAGTCCATTCAATTACCCAACCACAATCCTGTTTGGGGCTTCAAGAGTTATGCTCATAAAGAAACGAAAGCACCTTATGAAAACAATATTGCTATACCAGTAAGATTCAGCAGAACTGCTTCTGTTGGAAATCCTATTCGGAAATGGACGGAGCCTATGCCTGCTGTAGATACAGCAACGGTATGGGGCTGGGCAAAAGGAAATATAAGAGCCTTCCAAATTCAAAAGGATAGAGAAAATGGTCAATATGTTAGAAGTGCAAAATCGAAAGCACCTTTATGGAGAATAGAAGCGAGTCATCTGCGAAGTTTTACGGCTAGAGAATATGCGCGCCTCCAGACATTTCCAGATGATTGGATATTCTGTGGAAAAAATAAAAGAGAATTTCAATTACAAATTGGTAATGCAGTGCCCGTGATATTTGCAGAGAAGATTGCTAATCAAATTATGGATGTACTTTTAATGCAAGATGGGATTAAAAAAGAACATTGTGATGGCAGGCAATTAGAATTATTTTAATAGCACTTCTAATAAGCAATAATCTTAGCCAACTCCTCCAATTCTGAATTCATTTTTACGTGGTGTTTGATGGCCTTTTGGAAAGGGACTTCACTGATTTCACGGTGCAGTTGTCCGAGCATAATGCCCTTCTTGCCATCGCGCAAGGCTTGCACAGCGGCGACTCCAACGCGGCTAGCCAAGACTCGATCCATGCAAGTTGGAGAGCCGCCCCGCTGCATGTGGCCTAGTACGGTTACCCGAATATCAAATAAATCCGTTTTGGCTTTTACCTTTTGAGAAATTTCCATCGCGCCGCCTTCATCATCGCCCTCTGCTACTACGACAATATTGGACAATTTTTTCTGTTTGGCATTGTCCAACAATTGCTGCACCAACTCATCAATGTTGGTTTTGCTTTCGGGTACTAAGATAGCCTTGGCACCTGCGGCAATACCTGCACGAGCGGCAATAAAGCCTACGTCGCGCCCCATTACTTCTACAAAAAATAAACGGTCGTGGGCGTCGGCGGTATCCTTGATTTTATCAATGGCCTCCATTGCCGTATTGATGGCGGTATCATAGCCAATGGTAAAATCAGTGCCGTATAAATCATTGTCAATGGTACCTGGAGTGCCCACGATGGCGATGTCGGGGTATTCTTTCATAAACACTTCTGCCCCTGTAAAGGTACCATCGCCGCCAATGGCGACCACCCCTTCAATGCCTGCCTTTTTTAGATGGTCGTAGGCTTTTTTACGGCCTTCGGGCGTACGAAATTCTTCGCTGCGGGCAGAACCTAAGACCGTGCCTCCTCGGTGCAAAATATAACTAACAGAAGTGGCGGTCATCGGCTTAAAATCGCCGCTAATCATGCCCTTGTAGCCACGGCGAATGCCTACTACTTCGATACCGTAATGCAACGCGGCGCGGACGACCGCGCGAATGCAAGCGTTCATGCCTGGTGCATCGCCTCCAGAGGTAAAAACTGCTATTTTCTTCATACTATTATTGGGTGAGCCTCTTCAGTGGTGTCAGAAGTAGGCGGGTGTTCTTATGGAAATAAAAAAAAGCCATAACAGGGCGCTCTTAAAAGCACGTCCTGCTATGGCGGAACAATAAAGGGGGGGCTTAGGTTGGCCTATTGACGAATAATTTTTTTGTTGGCGATGCGTTGCCCTGCACGGAGCTGCACAGAGTACATCCCTACAGGCACCGCTTGCCCATTCTGTTGGCGGCCATCCCATTGATAATAATGTTGCCCTTTTGCCTGTTCTTCTAGGACTAATTGGGTCACTATGCGCCCTTGTACATCGTAAACGGTCAACTGCACTTCGTTATCAGCATCTAAGTAATAATGCAGCGTTGTAAGATCGGCGGTTGGATTGGGATAAGCCGTTAGAAACAGCCCATTCTCATTGATCGCCAAAGGCTCTTTGTTGTTTGTGAAAATGGTATTTTGTGCTTGTAGCAAACTGTCGATATTGACCAATTCGTCGCCTGTTTGGTAAGGCAAATATTGGAAATACACTAGGAACATTTCATCGCTCGTATTGAGGCCAAAGCCTACATTTTGAGGAGGATTGTTTGGATTAAAAGGGTTGTTGGTTGTATTGTCATAAGTAGCTTTGCCATATAATTTGTACCCCGCAGGGATTTTTTTCATGCGATCGAACACATAAAAGCCCTGCCAATCAAAATCCCATTTAGGGATATGAATCAACGGAATGGTATCATACGGCATAAAGTGGTTGACCCCATACACAATGAAGCTTTGACCGAGCAAATGCGCGTGTGGAAAGACACTGAAGAGCGAAATATCAGAATTGACAGGGAAATTAGGCGAAGGGAACCACGCAGCTACGTCTTGCACTGTATTGGCATTGATGACAAAACCGTAATCGTTCAAAACAGGATTAGCGCTTACTTGGCGTACGCCTGAGGTGCCTTGTGGATAAAAGTGAAAATTGATCCGCGTACTGTCCAACACCCCTTGGCTTCCTAAGGGGTAATGCATCGCAAATACAATTTCTGAATTAGCAGGCAAGTTAATGCCTAGTTTAAAATTGCTCGTGTTGGGAAATTGCGCGGGATCACTGCCAGGGGCATAACCTGCAATCAACGGTAAGCTAACTGGCCCGCCACAAGCATGGCTGGTGGTATCAGTGCCATAGGTACCTGCGGCATCAATGTAAATCAACGCGTGGTGTACGATCGAAGAATTACCAGGAATGACTTCAATGGCTTGAATGACACGGCCTGCGGCTAAATTCGTTGGGATTGAAAAACAGACATAGTCGTCATTACTAAAGGTGGCTTTGCTGACATAATCAGGAATGCGAATGCTCAAATCAGGGGTGCCCAAGCGCCAGTTGTTGGGATCGTAGATGGGAGCGGGTGGGGTATTATTAGGGTTGCCTTGTGGGGCACCTGCATTGATCCAGCTGTTGATTAAGCCAATTTCAGCGGTGGTCAAACTACGGTCGTGTGCAAATTGCGAGTAGTTATTGTTGGGAGACCAAGGGGGCATACGGCCATCGTTTACGGCGGACTGAATCATCGCGGTTCGCGTAGACGCATCGCTGTAGCTCATCAATGAAAAAGGCGCGATTCCGCCTGCGTGGTGGCAAGAGGTACAATTGTCAAAAAAGAGCGGCGCAATGTCATCGGCGTAGGTTTGAGCGGCGAGTTGCCCCCAACCCCAGCAACAAAGTGCTGTTAGTAGTAAGAATTGTTTCATAAAAATAGTGGTCAAAGAGAAGAAAAGATGCTGTGAGAAAGAAAAAAAGGGTACAAAAAGCTGTCCTTAGTGGTACTTAAAACGGTGGATTGTTCTTTAGACTAAGGAAGTTAAGGAAAGTTTAACGGTTTTACAAGAAAAAAATCCCCAAGTACAAATAATTTGTACTTGGGGATTTGTCTAGAATAAGATTACCTTACAGCAGTATAGAAATAAAATTGATGCTTATTTGACAGAGAATGTATAGCTGTAAGTGCCTAGTACAATGGCGTATTCTCCTGCTGGCAAAGACTTCGATAATACGACTTCGTAGAGGTTGTCACCTACCTTCTTAGAGTTAAACTCTATCACACCTTCTGTATTAGTTTTGGAACCACCTCCATATCCTGCGCTCATGATTTCTGCTTGTCTATGTTTCTTTTTCACGTCGAGCTCATAGATTTTCATTGTCGGAATGAGTGTAGTATTACTCGTAGACATTAATAGGCTTGTTTTGTCAACAACGGGAGTTGCTGTCTCGGATGTAATCCCTTTGAATTTGTAGACAATCTTGAGACCTGCCAGTTTCATGTCGGAAACCACCTTGGTTGGCATAATGAGCTCATTAGAAGTTTTGTTCCATAGATAGGGAATATCGTCGAATTCTGGGCTAGGGATCTCTTGAGCGAATAGAGAGAATGTAAGTAGGCTAAAAAGTAAAGTGAAAAGTAAATTTTTCATGGTTTAGTTATTTTTTGTTAAAGAAAAGTGTCGCAAAAATAGGAATTAATAATGAAAAAAACAATTTTTTTAACTAAAAAAATGATGTTATAAAAAGCCTTGGACTATTATTTGCTACCATATAAAACAACGCTTTAACAACTATCCCATTTGTAGCCTGTTGTTATTTTTAGTATCTTACTACTTTCAATCGCCATTTTGTTGGTTCACCAATCGCATAGACATCATGAAACAATTCCTTGCATTTTTTATACTCCTAACTGCCTTGTCCACGTTTAGCGCTTGTAACCAAGGCCCTGCCTGCCCTGCTTACAACAGCGTGCACAATACCCGCGATTATGGTTACAACCCCAATAACGCCGCCCGCGCCAAGAACAACAACAAAGCAGACATTGAAGCCAAGAAAAAGGCAGCCTTGAGTCCCAAAGCGGCCAAACGCGGCAAAACCTCTTTATTTCCAAAAGGAATGCGCTAGGCGCTACAACATTTTCAACAAAAATAGAGAAGTCCTTGTCAATAATGAATTGACAAGGACTTCTTAGGTAGAGGAAGTATTTTAGGGGTAGGGAGCTTACTCGATATGCTGAATTACTTTCTTAGCCGCTTCTTTTTCTTCCTTTTCGGCGTGGCGCAATTCCATCAATTCCTTGCCCAAGAAAAAACCAATGGAGGTTCTCAAAATGACAATAATTCCCAAATTGATCAAGTCATTGAACTCTGGTTTGATAATGGAGTGCATGATGTCGGAAATAATCAAAAAATCTAAGGAAAGTATAATATACCAACCCAAGGTACTGCGTAGAGACATAATGTCGTCGTAGACATCCCCGCCACGTAGCTTGTCAATTTCCCATTTGATAAAGACAAACACCCCTTTCACAAAACCAATAATGAGGATCATAATCCCGAATAAATCAACGATAAATTCTACCCATTCTAGGCATTCGTAAATAAAACCAGAGGGTACATCGTGCGGAATTGCATCGGGATCGGCTCCATCCGCCTCGCCTTTATGGAGGACTTCTTGTCCAAACAACAAAATGGGCGCAACCGCCAAAACAAGCATCCAAAAATAGTTAGTCAAAGAGGTCTTCATCGCTAGTACATCATTAAGTTCTACGTCTATTTGTCTTACAAGAACGAATGTAAGGAAAATAGCTAAACTGGCCTTGTATTGGGTTGGAAAAGTACTTAGGAAGTTGGTGGCTCGTCGTCTAAGACAACTGTTATCTCCTTAGTAATACAGTTACTTCGTATGTGCCCAGCTCACAAACAAGGCCGCTACAGCTTTGTCATTGGAGCGCCCTGCAAGGGTCATCTGTCGACCCGATTGGTCGTAGCGCACCTCCTGCTGGCGCATCAAATCACTGCTCAATACCCGCTGTACTTTTTGTTGAAAGGTATAGCGACTACTCTCTTGCGCGATGGAGCGTTTGATCGCATCTATATTGAGTGGTTTTTCTGAATAGAGGACGCAGAGGTAATCAGTACCAATGGTACCATCTAAGCGAATGTGTTGATCGTCGCTAGGAATTGGGACGCTGTTTTTGCTGTAATTAAGAACAGGGCTGACACCTGGCGCATTGGGGAAGACTTGATAAACCTTATTGGTTAAATCCGATCCAATGGCGTAGACATAAGCCGCTTGTTGGTTGTTGAGATAAATTCTGAAACGCGTTCCAGAGCGGTAGGCTTTGTTGAGTTCGTAGTGGTCGCCTTTCCAAGTCGCGTTCATTTGCTGACCCGTGTTTTCCACTAAGCGCAAAGAACCTGCTAGTTGAACGACTTGTTCTTGGCGCACGGCAGGAAGTTTAAACATTTCTACGGCCTGATAAATAAATTCAGCGGCATCGGCATAACGTACCCAAAGGTACCCTTTGTCGCCCCAAGTTGGGCCCCAACTATTCTGAATTCTAAACGCGCCTCCAAATTTTTCGTCGTCATAACCAATCAAACACATCGCGTGGCGGTTGTGCTGGTGGCCTTGGTTGTCGTTGGCTACATCAGTACTTTTGCGTGCCCAAACTTCGCCTCGGTTGTAACAAAAGGACATCGGAATGTACATGGCAATAATGACGGGATGGCCTTCGCCGACGCTTTTTTTGAGTAGTTGCACCTTTTGTTTGGCGTTGGCAGGTTGGTTAGAATTCCACAAGGTGGCAAAGCCTTTGATTTTGTAAGGGGTAGCCTCAGTGTATAAATCGCGGGTAATGGGGCTTTGTGGACAGTCCTCAGGATAGCTATTTTGCTTGACAATACCAACGTCACGCATTTTTTTCAAACACTCGGAAATGTACGCCCCATTACAATCGTCCTTGTTGGAACTAATGCGGTAGGCAAAGCCTTGCGAAAAAGCATTGGCGTTGATTTTGGTTTTGTCTGTCCAGCCGTAGCGTTGTGCCTCCAAAATTGTGCGGGCGCAGTAGCCCGCTGCCCAAGAGGTACAAGTACCATAAAGGCCTTGACTCTGGGGGCTGGGCGAATATTTTTCCAAAGAAGCGCGGGAATCAACTGAGCGATAATTGCCCGTCGTTAAGCGCGCCTTGGTAGGCAACTCTTCATAAGCGGGGTCGGGGTCTGCTGGGATACCCATTCCAAAAGGAAAACCGTCAGGCTGCGCCTGCATCGCGGGCATCGCCAAAAAAAGCCAACAAAAGCTGATGAAAAGAAGCTGTTTCATAAATTCATGTTCTTATATAGTCCGATAAAAATCGGTCGGGATTATAAAAGGGATTATAAGATAAAAGCCGTTTAGCGGCGGCGGAAAATAAAGTTACCGCCTTCGTCGCCTGTCTGTGGCATAACGCCAAACTGAGGGATGTGGTTGTTGGGGCTGTTGTAAATAACAGCTGGCTTTACTTTAGAATACAAGCTCTCTGCCGATAAACAACTGCTGTCATTTTCCTTCAATTTCTTAATCAAATACTCGAAGAAAATGCTGTTGTCAGGCACCACAGTATTCGCGCCACTGGTCATCGCTCGGCGACTTGGAATTTTCTCCATTTCGGCACAAGCAAATTCGGTCACATTGCGGTAGCCTCCAGTAAAAATGGAGCCGCTAAAACAGGCATCGGCAATAACTAACGTATGTTGTGTATTGATGCTGTTGACATAATCGCGCAATTCGGCGTTAGAAAACCACTTGGAGCGACTGCTCTTGTCTGCATCGGCAGGTAACCAATAGCCGATTTCGTTTTTCACTAAGCCGTGCCCTGAGTAAAAAATCAACAACTTATCATCTTTGTTTAAGCGTTCTTGTAAGTAGATTAGTTTGTCAATAATTTGATCCTTGGTCGGATTTTTAAGCGTGTGTACATTGTTGCGCTCAAACGTATAATCATTGGTCAAGGTAGCCGCCAATTCCTCACAATCGCCAATAGGCTCATTTAAATCATCAATAGCAAAATCTTCATAATTTTGCACCCCGATTAAAAGCGCATGGTAATTGCCACCTGAACTCGCCTTATATTCGATCACTCGTTTCTCAGAGACAACTTGTGCGGAAGCCGTTTCTACTTCGATCAGCAGTTCATTGCTGCCAGGACGCAACTTAACGGTTTGGTCAATGCTGGCGCTACAATCAGAGGCCAATCCAAATCCACGCATGGCAAAAGACCGTCCGTTGACACTTAGTTTGAGGCTTCGGATATCTTCTTCGGCACTAATACAAGCTTTGACCCGATACGTATCTTCTGTACTAGAAACAAAGGCATTAAAGGGATAATCCCACGTGACCGTAGGGCGCTGTGCTTTGTTGCGCTCAAGAGCTGCCAGTTGTTGTTGATAGACATTTTTTTTGCTGGGATCAGCGGCCATAGCACTTTTATAATCGGCGATTGCATCGCTGGTCATACCCAAGCCAGCTTTGGCTTCGGCACGGCTAGCGTAGAAGGGAGCCGTGTTGGTATTGGGGCGTATAAGGCTTAGGGCTTTGGTCAAATCCGTCGAGGCCTCGTGAAAGCGTCCCAAGCAATTGTACAAAACACCACGCGTATGGTAGTTAAATGCCGTTGGTACGATTTCAATAGAGCGAGTTGCGTCGCTGACACCGCCTAAGCAGTTGTCATTTTGGTATTTTGCCCAAGCGCGGTTATTGAAAGCTCCTGCGTGGCGGCTATCTATTTTTAAAGCTTCGGTATAATTATAAATCGCTACATCAAAGTCTTTTTGTTTGGCTGCTGCCAACCCTGCTTGATAATAGGAATCAAACGATTGGGTAAGGTTGCGCTCGTAATTGTATAGGATGGTGCTAATTTTGCGGCCTTTGCTGTAATTGTCCTCAATGAACGACTTGGGTAATTGGGTAGAAACCGTGTATTGCTCTCCCTTACGGTCGTTGTAATTCGACATTACCACGACCCAATTACCCGCACCATAAGCGATGCTAGAAATTTGCTTGCTCAGTTTGTATTGTTGATTGACCCAATCGGCAGGGAATTTTGTATCGCGCTTGTAGACTTGGCGGTTGTAAGGCAAGCCTTTTGCCAAAACAGCGACCCATTCGCCATTGCCATAAGCCAAATCAACGATGGCTCTTCCGTCGTTCCACTTGTCGCGAATAAAGGTTTGAATGTCGTCAAAGTTGCTGTATTTTACCCAGCTCTCTTGGCTTAGACCTGCGCCTTTGGACATGACCACCATCCAGCGGTTTTCCGCATAAACGGTTTTGGTAATATCGAAGCCATCTTTCCATTGCTGTTCGATCCAGTCACTTGGAAATTTTTGGCTCCCAAAATAGCGTTGTTCGCTATAGGGCATTGTACTGGTGACGACCAGCCATTCTTTTCGGTTGTAAGTAATGTTGGTGATGTATTGTCCTTTGTTCCACTGGCGTTCAATAAAGGCAGCAGGAAAATCAGCGCCACTGTCATAAGCTTGTGTGCCGCTTTTTTCGGTCATCACCACCGCCCAAGTATTATTTTGTGCTTGAAGACGGCTCGTTATGCTCAACAGAAATAGGCATCCAAAAAGTAGTAATCGCATAAGAGAGTCGTTTTTATTCTAAAAATAAGGTAGAAAAATGGTTCTTGTGTGTTGGTCGCTTTAAGCGTAAGAAAAGCTAAGAGGATAGCTGTTAATATCCTAGAATTGTGCCAATTATTTTTAGCGAAAAAAAGCTTCTCTACAAGGAGGAACGATTAGAACAGGGAGAAGTTCTCTAGCCTAAACTTTTGAAGGCTAGAATTTATTGTATTTTTGTGGAGCAATAACGCCTATAGTCTAGAACAATAAAGCCTCAGAATTATGAAATGGTTACCTGAATACATTGATGATTATGCGGTTGCCCACACTCAAGTAGGTGGGGCGGAGTTATTACATGCCTTGGAGCGCAAAACCCATTTGGAAGTGATGCGCCCACAAATGTTGTCGGGCTACTTGCAAGGCCAATTTTTGGCGTTGATGAGTCGCTTGCAAAAGCCACGACGCATTTTAGAAGTCGGCACCTATACGGGCTATTCTGCGCTGTGTCTAGCACAGGGGCTTCCTCCTGAGGGACGCTTGCACACTATTGACAGCAATGCAGAATTGGAAGTGGTTGCTACAGAGTTTTTGCAACAAGCCCCACAAGCTGCGCAAATTCAGCAACACCAAGGCAATGCGTTGGAAATTATTCCCACCTTGGACGAAACTTGGGATTTAGTCTTTTTGGATGCGGACAAGGTAAATTATGCGGCTTATTACCACCTGATTTTTCCGCGTTTGCGGGTTGGAGGGCTGTTAATTGCCGATAATGTTTTGTGGCAAGGTAAGGTAGCAGCAGGAAGTCATGAAAAACGTGCCAGTGCCCTAGCGGGATTCAACAAGTTAGTGGCAGAGGATCGACGGGTGAACAATGTCTTGTTGCCCTTGCGGGATGGCTTATTGATGATCGAAAAGGTAACAGAATGACAGAAGAGGGGAAGGAGGCAAAACAATTTTCTACTATAAGGTGTTTTTGTTAATATTTTGAACGGGTCTGTGATGCTCGTTTAGGTCTTAGCAAAGGTACGGCTTGGCAGACTCTATTGTCCGTTTATTTTTCTCAATTGGCTTAATTTTTTTACAAAAACTAGGATTAATTAGCCTTAATTTTATTCTTTTGGTGGAATGTAATTAAGGCATATTTTGTTTTTTTCAGAAAATAGAGATACCTTGAATGGAGAAATAGGCGCTCATATTCCAGATCATAGAAAATGTTGTAACTTCCTGTTAGTTGGTCTAATCAACCAATTGTCACTGGTGGAGAACAACACCTTGCTTACCTTTTACAAAATAAGAAGCAACTATTCTTTCCTATTACGCAAAACTTCTTTAGTTTTGTAGGTGAACTTAGCAAAATACCTTTCAGGATGAAATTAAAACCAATTTTATTAGCAATAATATCCTTATTGTTATCCAACGGATTGGTAGCAGAGACACCCATCCCTTCTACTAACCACCTATCAGAAGAATTTTCCCCGCTCGCTGATAAATACATTCGCACTCATGAACATTTGGCAGTAGCCGAAATGGAGCGCACTTCTATACCTGCTAGCATCACCTTGGCTCAAGGTATGTTAGAATCGGGCTATGGAACCAGCGATTTAGCTGTTTATGCCAACAACCATTTTGGGATCAAATGCCACAAAGGTTGGGTCGGCGAAACGTACATTCACAGAAGTAAAGAAAATGCCAATGGCAACAACATTACTCGAAACTCTTGCTTTCGTTCTTATGCGACCATCGAAGAATCGTATGCAGACCACTCGGACTTCTTAGCTTCTCGCTCCAATTATTCTACTTTATTTCTGAATAACAATACCGATTACAAAGTCTGGGCACAAGGACTACTCCAAGGAGGTTATGCCACTGACCCTACTTATGCTGCTAAGTTAATCAAAACAATCAAAGCCTATCAGTTAGACAAATACGACGGATATACCAATACTGTTCTCGCTTTTAATAATTCTACAGTAGAACAAGAATACAAAGAAGACATTCCCGCACTCAAAAGTCGTATTCGCACCTTGGAGTCGATTTTGTCTCAAACAGAGCTGTATAGAACCGAGTTGCAAGAGTCGCTCAATAATAGACAACAAGAAGTAGCTCGTTTGAAAACACAACAAGCGGATTTAAAACGTCAGTTGGAAGAGAAAATTCAGTTACTAGATGGTAACTTGGCGATTCAATATGATATGATTGCTAACTTGCAGAAACGCCTACAACGCGTAGAAAACATCCAGCAAGATATGATCAAAACCGATCCTTTAGCCAATTATTTTAACGAAGATGGTAGCCTAAAAGATAAGGTAGCTATTTTTCCTAGTCAAAAATTGAACAGCGAAGGTATCTTTTATCAAAGTGGCCGCAAAGCAACAATTGTTAGCGACGGATATAACTTGTTTGAAATTGCGGCACGCTACAAAATTCCGTTCAAAGATTTGTTGAAAAACAATGATTTAGAAGACGATGTAAACTTGCCCAACGGGTATTATGTTTACTTGGAGGCAAAGGCCAGTTATGTGAAAAATCAAGACAAACCCCACCAAGTTGTTATTGGAGAGACGATGCACAGCATTTCTCAACGTTACGGAATCAGATCCTCTAAACTATACCAACGCAACCATTTGAGAAAAGGCCAAGAACCACAATTGGGAGAATTTATTTTCCTAAATAAGAACAATGACAAACAACCTGCTTTGAAACCACATGGAGAAGGCGGTAACTTCGATACGAAGTTTGGCGGCGGTGGTGCAGGACAACGATAAGCCAATTCAATCGGCACTGTTATCAAGAATGTATACAGGATGCAGCCCAAGGGGTTGCATCTTTTTTTTGTCTAAGGAGTAGACGATTATAAGGACAAAAAGTAGGCAAGCGATAGGAGATAAGGCAGTTTTCAAAAAAATGCTGTATTTTTAGGTGCTAGAACAATTTTGAAGACTCTAACCGTTCATAGTTGGAGTGCTTTGTAGAACAACTTAACCCAAATGCTCTAAAAAGGGAAGCTGCTCAAACAACTTCACGGAGACCAAGAGCGTTGGTATACATAGAACACGGCTGTTTGGCTTTTCGATGGGTTTCATTGGAGAGTCAAGAACGCTTAAACTACAACTATACATGCCAAAATATTGTATTGTGCTGCTTTTGTGCAGTGCCCTTTGGACAACAAGCTATGCACAGAAGGATAGCGAAGATGTCAATGTTAACGACTACATTGATTATTATAAGAACATTGCGATCCAAGAAATGGAGCGCAGTGGTATTCCTGCTAGTATCACCTTAGCACAAGGCATCCACGAATCGGCCTATGGCAACAGTGAACTAGCACGCAAAGCCAAGAACCACTTTGGGATTAAGTGTACCAAAGATTGGCAAGGAAAAACTATGTACAAGTGGGACGATGAGGCACAGAAGTCTTGTTTTCGCTTTTATAATTCGGCAGAAGATTCCTATGTGGACCACACCGATTTTTTGCTCAATCGTCGCCATTATGCCTTTTTATTCAGTTATGATAGAACGGATTACCGCCGCTGGGCCAAAGGTCTCAAAAAAGCAGGCTACGCTACTGATCCACGCTATCCCGAAAAGCTTATCAAGACGATTGAGTTGTACCAATTGCAGCAATATGACAAATCTACAGGAACCTTGGCTTATGATACTACTCGCTTAGTGGTACCTGATGCCGTTGTGGTAGGCAAGCGCCGCAAACCGCGTTCGTTTTTCTTTAAGGGCTACAAACCAGGACTATTTCGCACCAACGATGCTACTTATGCCATTTCTAGAAAAGGAGAGTCGGCATTGGCTGTCGCCAAACGGTTTGGCATACCTTATCAACGTTTTTTGAAGTTTAATGATTTGGAAGATGGCGACCAATTGATGGATTATCAGCCCGCTTATATTCAGCCTAAAAAAGCCGTTTACAAAGGAGAGGAAGATCTGTATAAGGTAGAAAAAGATATTACCATGTATGAGATTGCGCAGGAATTTGGCATAAAATTATCCAGTTTGCTTGCCCTCAACTTACTGAAGGAAGGGGAGGAGCCACAGAATGGAGAAAGTATTCAACTCAAAGAAACGGCGTTGTCTAAACCTAAGTTACGTCCTAGACAGCACGTCGATCAACTGCCTTCTCCTTATGTAGAAGAAGATAAAAAATCACCGCTCAAAACACCTGTTAAAGGCTCTATGACACCGATTAATATTCCAACGGTGGAGCGCCCAAAACCACAGCCCTTAGTAACAAATACACCTACTTATGATCCTGTGATCTATGCGGATACCACTACGATTAACACCGCTAAATCGAAAGATAAAGATTTTTTGAATGCGCAAATTACACCCAATAGAACTTCTGTTAACAATAGCAGCAGCACAACGGTAGTCCGCCGCCGCCCTGATGCTACAACCACTACTACCACAACTAATAACACAACAGTCATTCGTCGTCCAGACAACACGGCCGTAACACCGAATAATACAACCAACAACGACAATGACACCGTCGTGCGTCGTCCTGTCAACCAAGATGCGTTGTTTCAGCCGAGCGACAAGGTAACTGCTACCAATAACAACACGCCGAACAACAGCGTCATTAGAAGACCTGACACGAATACCAATACAAACAATACCTCTATTAATACAACGGTTAATCCGAATGATAATATGGGACTGCCTCAAGATTACAAAGGGCCAAACAATACGACTGGTTACAACAATTCGGGCAGTACCCGCGATTATCACCAAAATACAACGCCAGTTATTAACACTCCCAATGAATTCCCCAATACCGTAAACAACACGATTTTTACGCCGACGACTACAAACGGAATCGTTCATATTGTAGAAAAGGGGGAGACGCTGTACTCGATTTATCGCCGTTATAATGTACCCGTGAGCGCGATACAACAAGCGAATCAATTGGTAGGCACAAAGATCTCGATTGGTCAAAAATTGAGTATTCCTGTTAAATAATTGGTAAAGAACTTACTAGATGTATACCATGAACTAGGCTTGGAATGAAGTTAGTAAAGCATTCTATAGATAATTTTTTAGTACCTCAACGATAATTATGAACTTAGATACCTCTTACTCTTTGGTGAAAATGACCTGTTGGATGACTTGTTTGGTTGGGTGTATGAGCATCAGCTCTACCGCCACGGCACAGATCGAGAATGCCACCTTCATAGACATTCATATCAATGCTAGTAAAAAACCGTTTAACTCGCGCTCAGCAGGACTACAGTATAGTTTGTGGGAGCCGATGTTCCACGAATGTGGGAACGAAGACCAGCGGTCTAAAACGGTGATGCAGAACATTGGGGACTTGGTGCCCAAGCAATCTCAGTCGCACTTTGAGGCTTTGGCAAAAGGAAACACGCGCATTGCTTGTTTGAATATTTCTCCTATTGAGCAGCAATTCATCAGTTCCAATAGTTCTTTTTCGGATAAAAACAAGAAACACACCGTGTCTTGTGTATCGGGGGTCAATGCCAACGAGCTATTTTTGCGCCGAAAGGAGATCGACTACTTCAAGGATTTAGTAGAGCACATCAATTTCATAGAGCGGTTTGAGGAGCGCCCTTATGTAGTGAATGGCTTTTCCTATGAATTTACCTTGATTCGAACCCGTAAAGAGTTACAAGAAATAGCACTGGACAATGACCGTTTAGGGATGTTGTTGACCGTCGAGGGCGGGCATGCCTTAGGACACTCCATTTATATCAACGATAAAATTACCGACTTAGATGAGTACAAGACCTTGGTGCTAGAAAATGTAGATCGCTTAAAAGGCGCGCGTCCATTGATTGATGGATCGGATATCGTTTTGGATGTGCCGATTATGTGGATTTCTCTTTGCAAAAGTTACAACAATGGGTTTGGGGGCAGCGCCAACTCTTTAAGCAAAGCTTTTCAGAGTATTTACAACAAACCTGACGGGGTCAATGCAAAAGAAACCAAACTAGGAATCGAAGTTATTGAGCGCTTGCTCTCCAAAGACAAGGGCCGTCGTGTCTTGATTGACATCAAACACATGAGTCTATTTTTTAGAACGCGTTATTACAAGAGTATTGAGCGTTCAGAAATCTTAGGGGATGGGGTGCCCATCGTTTGTAGCCATTGTGGCATTAGTGGATTGGCGAAGAACAACGCCCTGTATCGCAAGCGGGATGAGGATTCTAAGAACAACAATTACTACCTTAACCACTGGCAACAAAACTTGTCGTTAGAAGACATCGGTAAAATTTTCCTTTCAAAAGGTTTGATTGGGATTACTTTGGACAAGACAGTACTAGGTGGTCAGACGGCTTTGACGGAGATCAGCGAGACCTTGCCCCATACCGTACAACGCCGCCGTGCTTGTGTGAAATTGCTTATGTCTAACATATTGACCATCGTAAAGTCGGTAAATGACCCTGCGGCTTGGGATTTTATCAGCATCGGCTCTGACTTTGACGAAATGGCCGCTCCGTTGGATCCTTATCAAACGGCAGAAGATTTGCCCCAACTGGCCGTAGATATTCAGCGCTTTTTGGAGCGTCCTGAAGCCATCAATGATTTGTTCTCCGAAGAGGACATTAGAGCCTTGATGTTTGACTTGACACCAACAGAGATTACCAGCAAAATCATGAGCTTAAATGCGTACAACTTCATGAGTAGACACTTGGCTAGCTTAGAAAAAGAATAGCCCATACGAGTCGTCTAGGTCAAAAAATAATAGTCTTCCCGAATTTTATCTAAGTATAAAATTCGGGATTTTTAATTGAATACAGTGGGATTTGCCGCGCAGCCGAATTTGTTGCTCTAAGATGGGCAGCATTTGCTGTGCTCCAATCTGTTTTTGGGCTAGCCTATATAAGTCCAGCCCTTCCTTTATAGAATCCGCTACCCAGCCTTTGTTGAGCGCTCTAGAAGCTAGGAAACAGGGATTATTTGTCCGATTATTGTCAAAAAATGAACAGGTGTAAGTCTCGCTATATTCTTGTCACTGCTAAGTTTTTATGCGATGGAACTACTGCTTTGTTGAGTTACTCCTACTCGTTAAGCGTATTTTTTGAAAGTCCCTCCCTTATTAATTCTATTAACTGCCGTGCAGCTTAAAGCACTTATATGGCTGGCTTTTAATTTATTATAGCCAACAGTGCTGCCTTTGGGGCTACTGTGAAGGTATTTAATCAATTAATTAATCATTCTTTTTGAGCTTTCTATAAGCTGATTAGTGTCCAATCCAAGTCTTAATATTTCTATTTTTTTGCATTTTTTTTTGTAGAGCATCCCTTATAACTTTGTGTTTATCTAATCTACAATACCAAGAGGAGTCTTCCTCCTCGGATGTGTACTTGAAAAATCAAAAGGTGTTAGTTTTTCTACGCCCATCTGCATTTCTTTATAAAACACGCGACATTATGAAAACAAATATTAAGCTTAAAGATTTTTTGGATAAGGAAACCTTGCAAAAGACCCTTGAGACGAAGATTAAAAAAGCGCTAATGTTCTTGGCGAAGAACCCCAGTACACCACTTCCTTTTCAGTACGAATCTGGATACTTTGATGACGGTACTCCTTTTTTCTCGGTTGGTATTGCCAAAGAGATACACAGCGTGTTTAAAAAGCAGCGTTCCAAAGGACAAGGCAAGGACGAAAATGGTAAAATAGTCAAAATAGATAAAAAGAAAGTCGCTTATGGTCAGGTGACGTTCAACGGCGAAGGGGTGTATGAATTTCTAGTCGAAGGTGGTACGTTAAAAAGAGCGTTATTGAAAAAAGACCTTACACTACTTCCAATTGTTAAAAAAGTAATCGGAAGTAACTTTGCTATTCTCGACAAAGCGCCTTTGGCTGACCAAGCGGAGGAAACGATCACCGACACAGAAGCGAGTACCGACCCAGCAACAACTGCTCCTAATGAGGAAACGACCGAAACAGCTACTACCGATGATACAGCAGTACAAAAAAATCGGGCACGTCGCCAAGCGAAAAAGGATAAAGTACAGCAAGGTGCGGATAAACTAGGATCAGCTATTGGGCGAACAGATGCCAGTCAAATTAATGCAGGTATTGAAAAACTTCAAGCAGCACTAACGGAACTCGAAAAAGAAGCGGCTGCCGATGGCGAAGTAGATGAGCAAGAACAAGCTCAAATTGATACCCTCAAAGCCAAAATTCAAGGCATTCAAGAACACCAGCAGCGCTTAGGGGATCGCAAAATTAAAATGACGCCTAAGAACCGCCAAGTGGTCAATGATAAGTTGACCCAAGCCAGAGCTTACTTGGAAAAAGTAAAAGCAGCAATGACCGAGGCCGCGAGCTAAAACTATACTTTTCCTACTACCCCTGGCTACCATTTTTAAAATAAGGAAGACTTTAAGTCTCTATAAATAATACATCTCATGGATTATAATAAAGTTAAAAGTAACCTCAGTAAGCTCAAAGAACAGTTTGCCAACATCAAAGCTCAATTTGAAGCCGATGGCTTTGTCGATGCTGACGAACAAAAAGAACTAGATGCGCTGATGGCTGAAATTCAAGCCTTGGAGCCTCAAGTGGAAGAGAAGGTTTCGGGCAATAAGTCCGTTGGGAAAGTAACCAAAGGTAAAAATACCGACTATGGTGGGCAGAACGTCAGCCAAGAGAAGGGAAATGGGAAACCAGATTCAAGCATAGGGTTGAAAACAGACGGCACCCTAGTAGCCAGTGCAAGCAGAGCAACCGTGATTACGACTAATTTTAAATCAAAGTTGGATGCCCACATCGCTGGCTATCACGACGCCATAGACGACGTATTCAAAACCCTCAAAGAAGGATCTGGTAATACAGGAGGTGGCGTACAAGACACCCTTATTTATAAAGTAGTCTCTAGCTTTTTGGGAGGCACGGGACCTGCGGCGGCAGCTTTAACGACCTTAGTCAATGAAGTTGTAGCCAATAGCCCTCAATCAGGCAACGGTTTGTCTTTAGAACGATTTTACAACGCATGGGTAAGAGCATGGACAGGGCCAACAATACCTGTCACAGCGTTTAGAACCTTCTTTATAAATGAGGAAGGTGCCGAAGCTTGGCGCAACTGGCCCGTAGAAAGAATCGTGGCTTACATACCTGATTTCCTAAGCTACCTTCCGACCCCGACAGACATGAAGAAACGCTTCATGAATAAGTGGGTCACGGAGAGTAAAGATAGAGATAACCTTACGACGAACCGCCAACACCACGGATTACAGAATGTGGCTGGGTACGTCTGTTTGTACCTCAAAGAGACTATGGGAGGTGGGGATCCAAATGACTCGTACTTGACGCCACGAGCCGATCCACTAAGCAGACTCAACTCTTGGAACGGCAAGGTATTTTTGGATGATGTAGCTCATCAGACTGGAGCCAATCAAGTTATAGCAGATTTATATACCCCAGCTCACTCCTTAGTCAATTTGCCGTATGATATGCGGGTTCGGGTGGAATTTGGACTCCACCGCTCCAACGATGGTAGTAATACCAGCTATGGTTACATTTACGACTTCTTACAGCAGGGCGATGGACCGTTAAGATTTATCAGCGTCAACCCACAGCCTAAAACAGACCAACACCGCGCACAAGATGGCGTGTTATCCAATTGGATCAAATCAGTCATTATCCCAAAATACAAGGTACAGCACCTCGGAAAAGATACCGACAGCTATAAACCACTTCCTTAAGCTGTAGTAGAATTAAGTAGGTTTTACAAGCAGGCTCAAGCAAGGCCTCGTGCTTTATACCTAAACTTTCTATGCCCCTGCTCGTTCAGCAGGGGCATTTATTATTCCTCCTGCTAATCTCACAAGAGCCTCTCTAAATTTAGAGAGCATAGAGAGGAGGGGGCATAAGAGTAGACGATTTTTTCTTTCAGTCAAGCGCCAGATAAAGACCTTTTATTTAATAGGAACCCGAACCCAGCTTGCTGGTTTGCAGAAGCAACAAAGGCTCTGCGAAGCGATTTGTCTTTTTTAAACAACTTCATTGTCAAAGTAGACAAAAGAAAAGTGGCTATAGCATTATTCAACTCAAAGGCAGCGTTATATTTTGCGCTGTAGCAAATCGGATAGCGCCCCTACTAATTCAGGATATTGGTAATCGTGTTGCAGATCCAAGAGCGCTTGCGGAAGGACACGGGTACTGTTGAGGACGACATCGGCCATTTCACCCATCGCTGTGCGCAAGGCAAATGCAGGGACGGGCAGCAATAACGTGCTTTGTCCATGTGCCGCAGAAAGAGCCTTGACTAAGGCTTTGTTGGTCACTGGGTCGGGGGCAGTGGCGTTGTACACCTCGGTCATTTGCTCATCCTCTACTGCGCGGATAAAGATATTGCACAAATCGTCGATGTGAATCCAAGACATATACTGTTGCCCATCACTAAAATAGGCACCTATCCGAAACCCATAAGACATATTAATTTTCTCTAGGGCACCGCCTTGGGTAGACATCACGACCCCTACACGCACGGTAGGCGTACGAATACCTTGTTCCCGAATGCTATCGGCCGAACGTTCCCATTTGATGCAGACCTCGCTCATGAAATCTTGGCCAGGAGGTGATTTTTCAATTAATTTGTGATCGCCTTTATTGCCATAAATACCGACAGCAGAGCAGGCGACAAAAACACTGGGGGGCTGTTCTAGCTTTGCGATATACTCGGATAGGAGATGGGTAGAATCGACACGGCTTTCTATGATGGCTTCCTTGCGGGCAGGTGTCCAACGCGCATCGGCAATGCCTGCGCCCGCTAGATGAATGATGCCGTGTACGCCTTCAAAAGCGCGGGGGTCAATGGTTTTGGCTTTAATGTCCCATTTGTAAGCGGGATAGTTGGCGGTTAGGTTTTCGGTGCGGCTGAGGTGGCGTACTTGGTAGCCTTTATCGTGGAGTAGATCGCTTATTCGAGAGCCTAGCAAGCCTGTGCCTCCTGTAATTAATATAGTGTTCATGATACTTAAATAGTAAGTTGGTGAATGCTTATAAGGACTTGTTCTTGTTAATTTTTCCTGTAGTAACCTCTATTACAAGCCGTTCTTTTTAAAGCTTGTTTAGACGCGTATAGTTTGTAAATGGTCTTGTTATGTATGATAAATACTTGGTTTGGGTTTAAAAAAGTCAACTATCGACATTTGATATGTTGTATTTGCTCGATAATTAATTATCTTGGGAGGCTTATAGTACTTGGTTTGTAGCCTATCGGCTTTCCTATTTATAAGAATATAAACGCCCTATGTGGAGTCCTATTAAAATGAACTTTTTATAATAATCTAGTGCCCTCATAACAGCTGTCTACTGCAATGTGTAGTGCAGACAGATTGATTGGAAATGGCGCGCTTATTTTACCTCAAACACAGCAAGATAATCGGGTACTATTGCCCCTTGTATTGCTAAAAAAGAATGTACCGTATGAAAATCTCCCAGACATTGAGACATATAGGTTTGGCTGCTAGCCTCTTGTTAGCTGTGGTGGCTTGTGAAGAGGCAACTCCTCCCACGAATGCCGATCCATCTGTTAAACAAACGGAGAACACCAATGCCAATAAAGCTGAATTGGTTATTCACGAAATCGACGATCCCGACGGGATGAATCCGATTACCGCCAATGCGGCCAATTCGTTGTACATACACAACAACCTCTTTAGTAAATTGTTGGTCTACGATTTACAAACGCTTAACCTAACGCCACAATTGGCGGTTGCTTTGCCCGAAATCAAAGTATTGGAAGACGGCCCCTATGCAGGAGGGATGTCATTGACCTACGAAATTCATCCAGAAGCGAAATGGGACAATGGACAGCCGATTACTGCTGCCGATTATATTTTTACCATCAAAGCCATCAAAAATCCAAAAGTAAACAGTGCGCAAATCCGCCCTTATTTTGAATTCTTAGTGGCCATAAAAGTAGATCCCGACAACGACCGAAAATTCACGGTTTATTCTAACAACCTTTATTTTAGAGCGGAAGAATCGTCTGGCCAAGAAGCCTTTGTTTTGCCAGAGTACCATTATGATCCAGAGGGTTTGATGCAGGGGTATACCATTGAGCAATTGAGTGATCCTGCCAACCAAGAAGCCTTGTTGCGCGATCCGACAATTACCCGTTTTGCCCAGTCCTTCAATGCACCAGAGTTCAACCGCGATCCTGAATTGGTAGTGGGGAGTGGCCCTTATAAGCTGACAGAATGGAGTGTCCGCCAGCGTATTGTCTTAGAACGTAAAAGCGATTGGTGGGGAGATAACGTAGAAGGACGACCTACCTTAGAGGCTTTTCCGCCTAAAATCATTTACCGCGTTATTTCTGATATGACGGCGGCCATTACCAACGCCAAAGACGGACAAGTAGACGTTATTCGTACAATTCCACCTACCAAGTTCATGGAATTGAAGGACGACCCTAAGTTCAGTAGTAACTTTGATCTAAGTACACCCAACCAGTTTGCCTACCACTACATTGGGTTCAATATGAAGCGCCCACAGTTTTCAGACAAACGCGTCCGCCGCGCTATTGCTCATCTCATCGACCGCGACGAAATGATCGGAGCCATCTTTGAAGGCATGGCTGTAAAAACAAATGGGCCCATTAATCCCAACAAAGATTATTACAACAAAAATCTAAAAGACATAGAATACAATCCTGAAAAAGCGGCCGAATTGCTCAAAGAAGCAGGCTGGGCAGACAGCGACGGAGACAACATCCTCGACAAAGTAATTGGCGGAAAGAAGGTGGATATGGATATTGAGTTCAAATACAACCAAGGAAATACCGTGCGTAAGAACATTGGTCAAATCCTAAAGGACGAAGCTGCCCGTGTAGGGATTAAGGTGCGCCTAACCCCTGTAGAGTTTGCCAAACTACTCAGTGATGCCGACGAACGCAATTTTGATATGGTGGCCTTGGCTTGGGTCAAAACGCCTGGCTTGGACGATATGAAACAGGTGTGGCACAGCGAAGCCGATCGCCAAGGAGGATCTAACCGCGTTGGTTTTGGAACTCCTGAATCGGATCGCCTCATTGACCAAATTCGGGTGACGTTAGAAAAAGAAAAACAAAAGGAACTCTACTTGCGCGTACAAGAAATTATCTATGACGAACAGCCGTATGTCTTCTTATTTGTACCTGCCGAGCGCATTGCCATCAATAATCGTTTTGATGGGACAGAAGTATCGCCACAGCGTCCTGGCTACCGCGAAGCGTCCTTTAAATTGCGAACGCAGTAACGCAAAAGTAACGTGGTATAAACAACAATTCCCCTATGTAGCAAAAGCCACATAGGGGAATTTTAGTATTGCCCATCAAAGGGGGGATACCAACAACTAGTTACAAGTGTAAGTAGTTACGGAACGTTGTGTCATAGAGCCAACCATTTGATTCGTCTCAATAGGAGAACTCTCTTTTAGTTGTTCTAAGTCCTCATCACAGTATTCTATAGCCGATACGGAACTTCTGCTTACTTCGCTACCATTTTGGTAAACAACGACTTCAGCAGAGCAGTTTTCACATACTTCTTTGGCACAAGAAGTAAGAGCAGCAACATTGATAAATAGGCAAGCGGCGAGTAGGAACTTTAAACTCTTTTTCATAATCTTAAATGTATAAAGGTGAGGATCTTTTTTAGCGTAATAAACACAGGGAACCACTCCTAGTCACTAAATATACATTAGAACATCAACTGCTGAGTTGTGGAAGAGAATGGGGATATGGATGTAAGGGCTTAAAAACACTAAAACTGAATGAAATAATTGCATTGGCAGCAAAGATAAAAGCATAATCGTCAAAAACAAATTCTTCCTTATAAAAAGCTCCTACTTGTAAGCTAATGGACTCAATGACTTGACGTTAGGAAGATTTACAGTATGGTTTCTTTTGTTGTCCCTGTTTTTCAATTCTAATGGTAGGGGAGTGCCTACTTCCAAAATTGCCACCACTTCTTTTTAGGAAGCAACCATTCCCGTTCTCTAGTTGGCGAGTACAACGTCTTTATAACGTTCTTATTGGTGTCATAGAGGAGGTATTCTACATTAAACGATACCGCACTATCCGCTCGCACAAAAGCCAACGCTTGCTCCAAGGAATCCATTTCCATCGAATGGGTGTCAGGGTTATAACGATCATCGGCGGCTATTGATAAGATATGTCCTGTAAAGATATCGTTTTTAATAACGGTTACCAAGTGTCTATATTTTATCTATAAAAAATCCATAACAAGAATTAAAAGCCACTTACTCCAGCTTTGCGCTGCGCTTCCCAAAAGAAACTCTCTCCATTGATACGCAGGCTGCCCGCTTCCAAGTGTTGGTTGTCCTTGATCTTAGCATTGACCCAAAGCACCTGCCTTCCATCAAATCCAGACAGGTACAATTGGCTACCCTGTACCGTACCCTCCAAGGAATAAGTCATTCCATTCTCCCGCGTTAGGGTACCTGTTACTTTATTGTTGTCAGCGGATAGGCGTAGCGTAGCCGTGATGCTAGTGTCCTCTGCGGCATTGGCGGTTACCTGCCATTCTCCTGTCAAATCTACCAAGGGTTGCTCACGAATATCGGGAAAACGATGGCGCGGGCCTTTGATGCCTGCAAACTCAATGGGGTATTGCTGTTCGGTCAAATCATAGAGATAGCCGTTCATTTGATCAATTTGATAAACGACTTTGAGTTGGGTTTGTGTCAGGGCAAAGGAGGCGAGTAGGGTGTCTCCAAAAAGGTAGGCTGTGTCTGATACGACGGTGGTCGCCCCTGTTTGGAAAGACAGTTGTAAGGGCAGGTCGTTGTCTGAATTCTTGACTTCGTACAAGACAGGAACGCTTTGGCGGCTCAGTTTGAACACCCCGCGCCAAGTACCAGGTGCAATGCCGTTGAACGCATCTCCTTTTTCTATGAACCAACAACTACTTAACAAACAGATAATTAATAGACTATAAACTAAATAACGCATAAGCAAGATGAATGAACGATAGACAGCTCCAATAGGCCATCCAATAAGGTGAATAAGGCACGGTATCTTTCGATAAGACAAAAAATAAGCGTTTAAGTTTAACGCCATTGTCTTCCTTACAGCCACTTCGTAAAGTGGGTAAAATTGCTGTAAAAGTACCTTATTTTTATTTGTTTTAAAGGACGATAACAGCTTTTTATGGCGAGGCATTAGGATAAATCCCTTAGAAATCGTATTTTAGGAATCTTTGTGTAGGAAAAGTTTCTTATTATAGGCTTAGGAGCGCTACTACACTAATTTATTCCACTTTATCCGCCAATAAATTAACGTATTATGTTAGAGTTTAACACTAAATCCACTTGGCAAGAAGAAGAAGAAATTGCCCTGCTAGAATTGATCGGTAATTCAGCTAAAATCGTTGTGTATAACGATGACCACAATACCTTTGATTGGGTGATTCAATCCTTTGTAGAAGTTTGTCAGCACAACGCTGCCCAAGCAGAGCAATTGAGCTACTTGATTCACTTCAAGGGAAAAGCTACCGTCAAATCGGGCTCTAAAAAAGAATTAAAACCATTCAAAGATGCTTTGATTGATCGTGGCTTGTCTGCGGTAATAGAAGAGTAGCCTCTGTCCTCAGCGCCAGTCGGAAACCAAAACGAGTCCTCCTGAATTGATCAGGAGGACTCGTTTTTTTGGTGGGTAGTTGAACTTCCCATTTACTCTTCTTTTTCTTTGGGCAATTTCTTGCGGCGCTTTTCTATGCGTTTGGCTTTGTTGAGCAAGCGATTTTTCTTAGCAATCAAGCGTTGTTTTTCAGGATCTTCTTGCTTGGCCATCAGTTCCAAAGCTGTATTAATGGCGGCTACTTTTTCATCAATCACTTTGTCTTGTTTTTCCAGACGCGTGCGAGTACTTCCCAAACGGCTGGCTTTTGCTTCTTCGACCAATTCCTCCAAAGAGTTAAATTCTTTTCGGTAAGAAATACCTACTCCTGTACGAATACTCTGTCCTAGAATGGTATTCTCCGTTCGGTTGTAGGCCTTTATCCGTAGCCGTCCATCAGGGGTTAAGAAATATTCAATAATGAAATCTCCTCCAAAATAGTTGCCGTTATTTTGTAAGCCAATGTCGTTCTCACTAGCAATATCTAGATTAGCACCTGCATATACGCGCAATTTGTCGTCCAAGAACTTAACATCACTCCCCAAGCGCACATTAGAGGTGCGGGAACGGATGCTTTGGTTTTCGCTATCGCGAATATTAAAATTAAAATCAAATTCTAAACTAGAAATGAAATCCACATCCTTGACCACACCCACCAATAAATCGTTGATATAACGCGAAAATTGCTGCGACACCAACTCTGTCAAAGTACTAATCCCCGTGTTGATTCCCGACGAAACCACATTGACATCGCTGCCATTTTCTAACGGCAAAAACTGTTGCAAGACAATCAAACCAAACACTTGTCGGTTTAGCTCATTTCTATCTGCTTGAATGGCGCGTAAGGCCAAAGAAACAGGGTTTTGTAAGCGCTGTGGTACATCCGAGACACTAATTTTAAAATCAATCTGTGGCGTAAACAAGGCACCTTTAATGTCCATCAATAGCTCTACTCGACAGGGGGTATTGGCCAAGCTAGCCAAATCGGGACTGTTTGCTGTGTAACTCTTTACCAAGTTGGCGACCCCTAAATTTTTGACATAGGCCGCTTGGATGTCTAAACGGGCGCGGGTAGGGTCGCCGTCATTTTCGCCCCAAGTCACCGTTCCTCCTTTTTTGACATCAAAAGGCTTGTTAATTAAGTTTTTATAAGTAAAAAGGTAATTGCCTTCTTCAATTACATAAGTACCAAATATCTTGAGATCACCCGACGGATCGTAGGTAATCCGCATATTATCACTGCGCCCACGGCCTTCAATAATATCACCTGCCTGTTCGTCAATAATCAAGCGTGCAATAGCAGAAGGCTGAATATCGGCAATGATTTCAATATCCAAACCGCCTGTAGAGACAGGCTCCGTTTCCTCTACAATGGTAGAATCAGGGTCGGCCTCTTTATTGATGAAATTAATGTAGTTAGTTTCAGCAACCGTCAACGGTCCTCCTAGTGGCAAGTTAAACGTGGTGTTTTCCTCTGTTCGAGCATTCACTTTGAGTTTCAACCGTTCAAAGGGCCGACAAAAGAAGCAAGACCAGTGGCATATATTTTTCCATAAAAAGTATTGTTATCTGCCAAGGTGGTGTTCATCATTAAGTTATTTTTGAACACGGCCTGTATATTTAAGCCAAAGTTTTTGAGGTGGTTGTGCGTTAGGCTTCCGCCAATGTACGCCTTGTTGTCAGTGCCACCCAAGATGGTGACCCCAACGCCACCACTGAGGCGTTGATTGTAAATATCCAGATTGAGGGCAGGAACAATATGAAATCCTTTGTTATCAATTTTAAGTTTACCTTCGTCTAAAACATAGCGTGTCTGTAGGAAATTAACAGTGGTTTTGACCCCTGTCATCTTTCCTTCTCCTTCGGCATTTAGGACGGTTTGTTTGCCTTTTATATTGCCATAAATACGCATGTCGGCAAAGGCATTGCCTTCGGTATTAGAGATTTGCTCCCCCAAAAAGTATTCTAAAATTTTAGCTTTGGCCTTGGTCGCTTTGATGCGAATATCCAACAAGTTTTTCTGAAAGACTTCCTCCGTGGCTGTACTAGGGGTGAAGGTGGCATTGACGGCCAAATCCTCTACAAACGTACTGTTGTGATTGAAGCGGGCTTTAAAGACCGAATTGAGGCTGTCAGCAGAGACAATTAGGCGCGAATTACTGCCCCAATAATCCCCGTTGATCAACAGGGTATCCAATAGGATATTAGCGGTAATTTCTTCTTGGGTAAAAATATTACTAATCGTGGCTTCCCCCGAGAACTCCCCGTCAACCTCAATCATCGGCAACGGTTCCATAAAGCTGTAGAGCCAACCCAAACTAATGTTCTCTACCTTGATTTTAGCTCCTCGGTTTTTATTGACCGAACTCAACGCCACACGCTTGTCGCGGTTAAACAACACTACATTTTCAACTTCCAAGGCTCCTTGTCCAATCTTAATTTGGTTATTGTCATTAATCGTCCACTTCTGATCTAGAATGTACAAGCTGGAAGTATCTAATGCTAAGATGATTTTATTTTCCTCTATGGATAATTGGCCATTGATGGACAACATACTGGCAATTTCTCCTACGGCATCCGCAGAGACGTTGAAATGCACAGAATCGCCTACGGCTCCTAAGCTCAAACCAATATCGGGTACAAAGGTCTGTCCATTGAGGAGCAGTGCCTCAATCGTAGAATTAAGGGCAAACGTTGGTCCGTCCGCCTTTCCTTTTTCTATGACAATGTCTTGAATGGCAATGTTGCCAATACTCACTTCGCCTACATCCCCCGTCAATTCTAAATACCCATCGCTACCATCGTAATAGCCCACCAAGTAAATTTCTTCCAAGTACTTAAAATTGGTGTCAATAAGTTGGGTAAGGTTGCGGGTATTGTCAGGAACACTAATAACAATGTTGAATTCTTGATGGGGAACGTCGTCAAGTGAAGAAGAATCTACAGAGAGGTTAGCAAGTTGTGGAACAACGCCAAATTTGATGGAATCTAACGGCTCTTCGGGGACTTTGTATAGTTCTCGGTAGAGGTTAGGGTGGTTGTCTTTTATAAACTTATTGATCGAACGAACCAAGTTTAAAACATCGTACTTACCCGAAACACTGACATCTAAGACATCCGTTTTAAGTTGAATAACGCGTGTGTTTTGTACCGATAAGATAGAATCGCGGGCATCGGTATAAAGCGTATCGCTGGGGATGTTTTGAGCATTGAGGTAGATGCGATCTAATTGAGCATAAACATCTCCGCGATGCCCTGCAATGCCTCGAATAGAAGCTACGCCTACAAAATTATCAATGTTGCTTCCCTTGGCATTAATATCAAAAGTGTCCAGCTGTACTCCCAAAGCTTCTTGGCTAATGTTGAGCGCCTGTAAATCTAAATTTTTGACATTGCCCAAAATATCTACACTCGGCAACTCCCCACTCAAATCCACAATACCACGGATAAATAAATCCATGTTGGCATCCTTGGATAGAATATCTCCGTCAAACTTCATTTGCTCGAAGCGACCATCAATTAAAATATCCTCGTACTTATACCCTTTAAAGATTAGGCTGTCAATCTTAGTGTTTTGTAAGGTTGCGTCGAGTGCTTGCAACGTAAGGCCGCTTCCGCGAACATCTGCTTGCACCGACAAACGGCCAAGGTCATCGTTGTCCAAAAAGGCACCCAAATCAAAATTCTTTAAAATAATACCACCATTATAAAAAGCCCCTGTTTTGCCTCCTTGTAAGTTGAGTTTTAGATCGGATTCTACACTACCAATAGCCGTGTTAATTTGTCCATAGGCCACAAAATCATTAAAATAGCCCGTATAAGCGCCCTTAAAGTTGATTTGTCCAAGGCGCGCTAAGTTGCGGGGTAAATCTACAAAAGGAATAATTTTTTCTAAATCGTTGTAGCTGGTACTGACCTCCTTGAGCTGCAAATCCATGAAAGCAGCACTCGGATTCGTAATATCATTGAGCGAAATATTGCCTTTGATAGTAGATTCTAAAATTTTAAGGGAAACATCTTGCGCATGTAGATTATTAACTGTCCCACTGAAACTACCCTTGACTTTTATAGGGTGGTCTAAATTATTTCCAATGAAAATATTGCTGGCAATAGAGGGGGCGAAGGCGGCAATGTCTCGGAAGGTGAACACCGAACGATCATCAAAAATACCCTGCATGTGTACTCTATTAGGAAAATCGTAAAAAGAAGTATAACCGTCATACGACAGAATCAACTTATGACCGATGTTACTGTTGTTCGTTTTTAAATTAAAGTCAGTAATGGCGACCTTTTTAGGGCTAATTAAGGCATTGCCCGATAGATTTTTGAGTTCAAAACCGCCGTGGTTGAGGCCGTGCAGTTGGCGAATGTAGCCCGTAAACACCTCGTGCTGCAAGCGAAAGGTGTCTACGTCTAAGTTGATGTTTTTAAAGTCTATGTTGGCAAAATCTAAGGGTAAGTCGGGATTGGTAATTACGTTGAGCCGTGTATTAATCAAGCGGAAATTAACATTGTCCAGCTTAAATTTTTCACAACCCACATCCCAATCGGGGAGTGTTGAATCGACCTCTACAGGAGCTAGCAATAGCATAGAATCTATGTCGGGGATGGCCACAGGATCGAATAGGCGCACCGTGATGGTCGCATTAGATAAGTGAGCAATGTCTCCCCACACGTTCTTTCCAATCATATCTACTCCACGCGTGCTGTGGCTGGTAATGTAGCCCGTATCGCAAGTAATAAGTGCCGACGTACCAATGGCCGTATCGGCCAAATGCACCCGTGCATTAACCAATTGCGCGCCTCCCAAGAAAAACTTAAACTTCTCTGGACGAGGATTTTTGACTTCCCCTGATTCAAAGAAATTGATTAAAAAGTGAATGTTGAAAAACTCGGCATAGGGGCGGCGCTGTACTTTGAAAACGGCATCTTCAATTTTGAAATTGGCAATGCTAATCTCTTTATTAAGGAGTGCAAAAATATTGTAGCCCTGTGCTTCGATACGCCCTGCGTAAATGAGGGTATCGTTGTCGTGATCGCGGATAAAAACATCGTGAAAGACAAAATCAGTCAGCGGGTGAATTTGTAATTTATCAATGCGCACTTCGGTCTCCCAAGCATCGGATAAAAAATCGGCGACGGCATGGCCCAACTTGGTTTGTACCCAAGGTATCCACAACAGCACATAAATTAAGACAATCAAACCCAGCAAGACTTTAGTCAAGCCTTTAAAAAAGCCCCAAAGCTTGGACACAATACGTCGTGGCAAACTCTTTTTTGGAGTGGCTTCCTTTTTGGAAGGAGCAGTGCCTTTTGGGGCATCGTCGTTATGTTCGCTGGCTGGTTGGATAAGGACAGTATTTTTGGTGGTATGTTTTTATAAAATAAACCTTATCTTGGCGCTACAAAAGGCAGTTGCGAGTAGGGCTGTAAGGTTAGGAGCATAGCAGTTTTCTCCTTCAAGAAAGGTAAAAAACACTACTTTAGTAAACCATTATTGAGCCAAAACAGTTTATAGTAACCGCTAAAATAAGGACAATAAAGGGATTAAAATAAGTTTACTCGCTTTTACTCCTCTAAAACGTTCTCAATCTACAAAAAGACTAATAAAGTGACTGCCATTAACACGCCTTTAATTCTCGCTATTGAATCTTCTTGTGACGATACTGCCGCGGCCGTCTTGCGCAACGGCGAATTGCTGTCTAACTGTGTGGCCAGCCAAAGCATTCACAAGGAGTATGGCGGGGTAGTACCAGAGGTCGCCTCTAGAGCGCACCAAGCCAACATTGTTCCTGTGGTAGAGCTGGCCTTGCGCCAAGCGGGCATAACGGCTAGCGAACTGGATGCCATCGCTTTTACGCGAGGGCCTGGACTGATGGGCGCGCTGCTTGTGGGCGTTTCTTTTGCCAAAGCAATGGCGCTTAGTTTAGACATCCCAATGATCGAGGTCAACCACATTCAAGCGCATGTACTGGCGCATTTTATTGAAGCACCGCGCCCTAGCTTTCCGTTTTTGTGCCTCACGGTATCGGGAGGGCATACGCAGCTGGTTTTGGTTGAAGCACCGCTGCAAATGACCTTGCTGGGTAGTACTATTGACGACGCAGCAGGGGAGGCATTTGATAAGACGGGTAAATTGTTAGGCATGGATTACCCCGCAGGCCCCTTGATGGATAACATGGCGAAAAAAGGACAACCGATTTACAGTTTTACAGAGCCGAATATTGCTGATTTGGACTTTAGCTTTAGCGGCTTAAAAACAAATATCTTACGCTTTTTGCAAAAAGAAAAGCGCCAAAATCCCAATTTTGTAGAGGAAAATTTAGCGGATATTTGTGCCTCGGTGCAAGCGCGGATTGTCTCTATTTTATTAAATAAGGTCGAAAAAGCAGCGGCTCAAACAGGCGTTCACCAAATTGCTATTGCAGGCGGTGTTTCTGCCAATAGTGGATTGCGCGAAGGCTTGACAGCTTTGGGAACCGAAAAGGGCTGGCAGGTGTTTATCCCTAAATTAGCCTATTGTACAGACAATGCTGCTATGATTGCCATGACGGCACATTACAAATACCTAAACGGAGAATTTGTAGGCCAAGACATCGTACCTCTAGCGCGTTATGCTTATTAGAACAGTAATTGTTGAACAATTCTTCTAATAGGGTCAGAAAAAGAGAAC
The DNA here is from genome assembly GCA_963837355.1 of uncultured Saprospiraceae bacterium. Taxonomy (GTDB): domain Bacteria; phylum Bacteroidota; class Bacteroidia; order Chitinophagales; family Saprospiraceae; genus Aureispira. The sequence continues at coordinate 307,665 of CAWIMY010000008.1, forward strand.
ATGAACTACATTATATACGACTTAGAAGCAACTTGTTGGGAGACGGAACTAGAAACGCGGGGCAAGCGGCGTGAAATTATAGAAATTGGTGGGGTATTGGTGGATAAATATGGCGAGGTACAAAGCCAATTCGAGAGTTTTGTACAGCCCGTCATTCATCCCATGCTATCCGATTTTTGCCAACAGTTGACCACCATTTCTCAAGTGGATGTTAATCAAGCGGACAAATTTCCAGAAGTCATTGCCGATTTTCAAGACTGGATTGGTCTACACGATGGCGAAGAATATTTGCTCTGCTCTTGGGGCTTTTTTGACCGTTCGGCGTTAGCCAAAGATTGCCAATACCACAAGATGGATGATAAATGGGTGAAGCACCACATCAGCCTCAAACACCAATACCCGCGCATCAAAAATATGGGCCGTGCTGTAGGCATGAACAAAGCCCTCACGTTGGAGGGCTTTGAGTTTGAAGGAACGATGCACCGTGGCATTGACGATGCTATCAACTTGACAAAAATTTTTCAAAAGTATCTCAACTTGTGGCGTTATTAGACCGCTATTCTTTATCGGTTCCTACTGATCCAATAAATCCTCCGAACCCTTCCAAAAACGCCCGCTCCAAATATCCTCTGCGCGCGAGCCAATAAGCCAAAAGGACAAAGCTAAAATAGAAAAGAAGATCGCACTGTGCAACTCCTCAAATAAGTACTGAAAATACTTGGTATAAATATCGAGTAACAAGAAGGACAAGCCAATTACTTTGAGGGGGAAGTCCTCTTTTTTGATGCCCCAAACCAAAGCGGCAAAGGAAGCCAACGCTAAAATAGCCGCCCATAGCCAACCTGTCCATAGCTGCTCTCTAGGCCACGAAGCGAAAACGTCTAAGGAAAGCAACCAAAGATTGCCAAACACGACGATCAAACCAATCCAATAGGTCACAGCGGAAAACAAGGCCAATGGCTTGCTGTCTTTCAAAAAGTAATGCACCAACAACAACAAACCACCCCATACCAAATACCAAATAAAGTAACTGATCCCCAGTACTTTTTCCATATAATTGGTTTGATAGGCCATTTCTGTACCCACCCAAATACTGATACTGAGTAGCATCATAGTCCACAGCGGAATGGATTGATAATAAATCGCTAACGGTACATAAACCACCGCGCCTAATAAAAACAGCAGGGAGAAATGCCCACTGCCCGTATCTAGTGCATTACCCAAAAAACCAATGGCCACCGCCACAAAAATACCGCCGATGGTCAACAGCGCTTCGCTACTAAATTTGCGCTCCAAAGAGTGCGTTTTCTTCCGACCTCCCCAAAAGAAAAAACCTGTAGCCAACAACAAGGAGACTAGGACGGCTCCCCACTCGGTACCAATCACATCAAAAATAAACCGTATCAAAAAATCATCGGCGATGACGGAAAAGACCGCTGCTACGACACACAAAATCGCAATGACAAAACAATATTTTGCCAGTTTTGCCCAGTCAAAATGTTGTACAATAATGCTGTTGCGCAATTGCTCGGCCTGTTCTTCAGACAAGAGTTGTTCCTGTTGCCAAGTGCTTAACGCATCCTGTAAAATCTTAGCTTGTTTCTTATTGGTTTCTAGCATGGTTGGGGTTTTATAGAAGGTAAATTGGTAGACCGTATGCTACAAGAGCAGATTCTAGTAGAGTATAAATGAAATAATTGCTAAGTTAGTCATAACAAACTGCCGACCTCAACTCTGTGCAACTTTTATCCGTTCCTTGCTTTGATAACTTCAATAGGTTGGTAAGTTGATCGAAAAACAACGTATGGGTTTTGGATTTGAGTGCGATTAGCCTGCACCCCGAAAAAACGTTAAGAAATTGTTTTTTGCTGTTCTAATGGCAGGACATCGAGGGCGCGCGTTCGGTAGTTGTCACAATTTTTCGTATTTTTAGGAGCCTACAAAAGAACAGCTCGTTCTTTATTCTTTTATCTAAATAGTTATCAACATGTATCAACCAATAGTCCTTCTTGTGCTATTTCTCTGCTCGTTCGCCCTGCAAGCGCAAGAGACGGAGCGCGTAAGTAACAAAGATGGTAGTACTTATGAATTTACAGTACTCAAAAACCTAGAAGCCACTCCCGTCCAATCGCAAGGCCGTACCGGCACTTGTTGGAGTTTCTCCGCGCTTTCCTTTTTAGAATCGGAACTCCTGCGTATGGGCAAGGGCAAACACGAATTGTCTGAAATGTGGATTGCCCGCAACGCCTACCACGACAAAGCCGTGAACTATGTCCGTATGCACGGAACGTTCAACTTTGGCCCAGGAGGCGCTTTTCATGACATTCCTTACGTCATCAAAAAATATGGTATTGTGCCTGCCTCGGCTTACGAAGGTCTCAACTACGGCAGCACAACACACAACCACGCCGAAATGGATCAAATGCTAAAAGCCATGGTCGATGTGGTCATCAAAAGTCCTCAAAACAAGCGCCTGACACCTTCTTGGTTGAATGCCTTAGACGGGGTCTTGGATGCTTACTTAGGGGAAAAACCGACCGAATTTGAAGTGGACGGTAAGAAATACGACGGTAAAAGCTACGCTAAAGAGTTGGGCTTAAACATGGACGATTATGTCGTGTTGGGTTCCTTTACGCACCACCCTTATTATGAGCAATTTGTATTGGCGGTGCCTGATAACTGGGCATTTGGCCAAGTCTATAACTTACCCCTCAACGAGTTGATGGAAGTAGCCGAAGCGTCGGTAATGAACGGGTACAGTTGGGCTTGGGCAGCCGATGTATCGGAAAAAGGCTTCTCTTTCCGCGATGGGTTAGCGATTGTCCCTGAGGACGAATCGACCATTCGCAAAAAAGGCACTGACAACCGCAACTTTAGCGATGCAGGTGCCGAAAAAATTGGCGATGCGTTTATGCAACCCGTTAAAGAAAAGACCATTACCGCAGAAATGCGCCAAGTGGCTTATGACAACTATGAAACCACAGACGACCACGGAATGCACGTTACAGGAATGGTAAAAGATCAAGATGGTACTAAGTATTTTATCGTGAAAAACTCTTGGGGAACAGGCAATGACTGCGATGGTTATTTCTACGCTTCAGAAGCTTATTTCAAGTACAAAACCATGAATTTGATGGTGCATAAAGATGCGTTGCCCAAGAAATTGGCTAAGAAATTAGGGATCAAATAAACCACTTGTTACCTAAATAAATACTGAGAAGGCTATTGAATTAAGTTCGATAGTCTTCTTTTTTATTAAACAATCTTCTACTTTTATTACTACAAACATTTTTAGTGATACCCTGAACTCCTCGTACCCATGAATAACCAGCGCCAAGGTTGGATCGTTGTTTTGGTCTTAATGTTAGCCTACGTTTTTTCCTTCGTAGACCGCAATATTGTAATTTTATTAGTCGAGGTCATGAAAAAAGACATGGGCTTGAGCGATACGAAAGTGAGCCTGTTGTTGGGCGCTAGTTTTGCCTTGTTTTATTCTATTCTAGGGATTCCCTTGGGACGCTTGGCGGATGTGTATAGCCGTAAGAAGATTATTGCGGTCGGGGTTGCGCTTTGGAGTCTTATGACGGCGGTGTGTGGCTTGGCCAAGAATTATGGCCAGTTGTTTTTGGCGCGTATGGGCGTTGGAGTAGGAGAAGCCGCCTTGTCGCCTGCGGCCTATTCGATGATTAGCGATTATTTTCCTAAAGAAAAACTAGCTACCGCTATTTCCGTGTATTCGCTGGGAATTTATATCGGCTCGGCCTTGGCATACGTGGGCGGCGGCTACCTGATTGGTGTTTTGGCAGAGATGGATAATATTATGCTGCCCTTGGTCGGAGAGATTTATGCGTGGCAATTGATTTTTGTGATTGTGGGCTTGCCTGGCTTGCTCATGGCGGGCTTGGTGTTACTCATCAAAGAACCAATTCGCCAAGGTAACCAAGCCGAGGAGGTTTTGCCCTTTCGGGAGGTGTGGAGTTATTTGAAGGAGCATGGGCGGACGTTTTTTTTACTCTGTGGGGCATTTGCTTTCTTCTATGTGGCCGTTTATGCGACGAGTTCTTGGATTCCAACTTATTTGGTACGCTTACACGGATTGAGTGAAGAGCAAGTGGGAATTATTGCAGGAGTAGGTTTGTTGCTTTTTCCTGCCATTGGCGTATTGGGCAGCGGCTTTATTGCTGATAAATGGACGGCAAAGGGCATTCCCCATGCTAAAATCCGTTGGTCGTTGTGGGCAACGGTGGCCTTTATTCCCGCCACAGCGATTTATCCTTTTATGCCAACGACAACAGGGGTGTTGTATGCGCTGATTCCCTATGGTATCTTGGTGAGTGCGACGGTGGGCGTTGCGGCGGCGGCCATTCAAGAAATTATGCCCAATCGGATGCGCGGGGTGGCTTCGGCGATGCTGATTTTGGCACAAAACCTTTTGGGCTTGACCCTTGGGCCAACAGGCGTCGCCTTATTAACGGATTATTTCTTTAAAGATGAAATGGCTTTGGGCTGGTCGTTGGTGATTATGTCGGTCTCGGCGCTGAGTGTGGCGACCCTCTTGTTTATGCTGGCGCTAAAGAGTGCTAGAACAGCGCCTTTTGTCACGGAAGTGTTGGATGCCTAGCAGGGAGAAGCGTAGGGCGTAGTTGGTAGGGCGTTATTTTTTACAGTAAATTGCCTGACCTGTGCTTAATTTTCCCTTACTCTGCTGTATTTTTGAGGCAGGGTTGTTTGGAAGAATCTGCCTACGTAAAAGCGCACCTAAAAAAAGCCCCCGCCCAGCGCAACTAGCGCAAGGAACGGGGGCAGCTGTTGGCTTATCGGCCAACTTGTTTCTTTATGGGGTTAAGCCTCGATTAGCGGGGCGCTTGGCTGAAAAGCAATATCATCCAATACTTGTTGGAGTTGAGAAAGATTTTTGAAGCCGATGAAATAAAATTCTCCATTTTTGGTCTTAATGGACAAACCATTTCGGCCCGAGAGGGTAACTCTCTTCTCGTGGTTGAAGGTAATGTTGCCTCCGCTCCATTGCGCGGCTTCCGAGGTTTTGACCAAGGTGCAGCGTTCAATGTCTTCCCAAGCAATCGCCTGTTTTTTGGGATGAATAGGCGAGAGTTTGAATTTGATGTTCTTTTTAGAAATTGTCACTTTTAATTGTAAATTAGTGAGCCACCAAATCAAACCGCCCATTGATAAGGCGATGATAAATAGGGAGATAGGTCTCAAATAGTCACCTTGCGGGTCAAATAATAAGCGGATGCCTCCAAGAACGAGCAGTGCGCTCGTAAGTCCTAGAATTCCTAGAATGAGGTAGTTTTCATACTGTTGCTTTTCTTTGTAAATTTTCTTTGCCATAATAAGTAGAATTTATGCGGTATTACGAATTGTTCATGAGTTTACACTAACTTAACATTGGGTTTACTTTGTAGTAACGTATGATAAGTTGTTTTTGTTGCCTAAACGAATTGAAATAGAAGGATTTAATAGAAATAAATGCTTTCTACTACTTTTAGACCTTCTAAAAATATAGCTGCCTTCGGCTGTTGCTTTTATAAAAAGAAACTTTCTATACGCCCCACTTTGACCAAACCCTGTCATTTTCCCTCAACCTTATCCTACTCGCTTTGTTCTGCAATCACTATCTTTGAGCGCTTTTTAGCTTTTACTTTATACAACGACCTACAATTTATGGGAAAGAAAGGTGTTTTACTGGTTAATTTAGGAACCCCTGATGAGCCGACCCGAGGGGCGGTTTACCGTTATTTGAAACAATTTTTACTTGATCCACGGGTGATCGACATTGGGGCAGTACCCCGAAATGTATTGGTACGTGGCGTAATTGCGCCCTTCCGTTCTAAATCGGCTTCGGAGTTATACAAGCAGTTGTGGACAGAGGAAGGCTCGCCGCTTAAAGTGTACGGCTACCAGCTCCAAGAATCACTTCAGGAAATGATGGGCGAGGAGTACCATGTTGAATTGGCGATGCGTTACCAAAGTCCTTCGATTGAGCAAGGATTAGATGCCTTGCTGGATGCAGGCGTATCGGAATTGATTATTGTGCCTTTATTTCCCCACTATGCATCGGCTTCGACGGGGTCGGTGTACGAGGAAGTTATGCGTATTTTGATCAAGGAACAAGCCATTCCAAAACTGCGTTTTATTAATTCTTATTACGAGCATCCCGAGTTTATTGCCTCCATTATGGAGCGCGCCAAAGAACACAACGTAGACGAGTATGACCATGTGTTGTTCAGTTACCACGGTTTGCCCGTACGTCAATTGGCCAAGAGTGACCGCTCTCAGAGCCATTGCCAAAAGGTAGAAAATTGTTGCCAAGTATTAAACGATAAAAATCAACACTGCTACAGTGCACAGTGCCATGCCACCACACGGGCATTGGTTGCGGAATTGGGTTTAAAAGAAGGCCAGTACACGACTTGTTTTCAGTCTCGTTTGGGCAGAGACCCTTGGGTGCAGCCCTACACGTCGGATATTTTGGAAGAACGCGCCAAGGCGGGCGATAAGAAATTATTGGTTTTTTGTCCTGCTTTTGTGGCCGATTGCTTAGAAACCACGATTGAGGTATCGGTGGAGTACATGGAAGAGTTTGAAGAGTTGGGTGGCGAGCACGTCCAATTGGTGGAGAGCTTGAACGATCATCCGCGTTGGATTGAGGGCTTGAAAAATATTATCTTGGAAGCTTCATAAACTAACCTTTATTAGGTTGTAAAATAAAAATTCCCGTAGGTGTCAAAATTACTGTGCTTACGGGAATTGCTTCTTTTGGCGCAAGTCCTCTGCCTATTCCGTAGATTGGAGATGTTTATATTTAGTTAAAAAAAAGCTTTTTATACACGCCGTAAATTTTTTTTATAGAATAACGCTACTTTTTTAAATTCCGAAAAGCAGAATCTCATTGCAGCGATATTCTGCTTTTTCTGTTTCTTGCTATTTTTTGTTTTGTTTTAGTTGTTTTTGGGAAATTTAATTTTGATTGAAACCGAAAAAAGACCTAAATTACCGAATTTTATTTTGTATTAGGATTTGTTAAATCAAATTAATGGCCTTACATTTGCATTCTCATAAACGCGGCGCTAATCACCTGCAATACAACACAACAACAATTTTTAGTACAATATATAGAATAGGAATCAAGATGAGAACTTTAATTTTACTAGTCGCCTTAATGATCGCCACCGTAACCATGACGCAAGCACAAGCTAGCAAAACCTTGGTGAAGTCATTGGCTTTAACTGGTACCCAAGAAATGGTTATCGACTTACCTGGTTTGGTAGAGAACAGTGAGTGGGACAACGACTTTGTTCGTATTACTACTTATTTGACCGTCGAAAACATGAACGAGAACATCGTGAAGCAATTGGTTTTGGTTGGTCGTTACAACATGGAGACTGAGTTGGACGAAACAACAGGAACCATTATTGTTCATATGCCAAAGATTAATAATCAAGTTCGGGTAAAAGGTACTGCCTTAGTAGAGACATTGCGTTTCGAGGTACAAGCACCTGCGGGCTACCAAATATCTGTTAAAGAAGTTGCTGCTGTTAGCGTTACTAGCCTAACAGGAGGCCCCGCCCTCTAAGAAAAGAAGAGCAAAAAACACACACCATACATTTTTTAGCGTAAAATGTAAGGGGACATCTGACAGCAAGTCAGAATTGTCCCCTTTTTTTGTTGCTACTATCTCGTTACTAGTATGCGCTAGGTATATTGGATACGAAACCAAGACTCGTTTCCGCCCTCTTGTTTAGAAGGCTTGTTGTCCATAGGGTAAACCCGCACCGTATTCGCAAATTTTCGGCCTAGACCAGTGATTAACCCTCTGTCCATATCATAGGGATAGGGACTATAAGATTGAAATACAATCTCTTTTGCGGCTTCGTCATGGCTAATCATTCTATAGAAGCCTAAATACCCATTTCTATGGTTGAGCTCATACGTTAGATGCAATGTACCCAATGCTTCAGGGAAATTGGTAATGTTAGGTGGAAAGACGGCATAGTCTTTTATCACTTTACCCAAATCGTAGACCGTATTAGGGCCGTATTCTTTAATTAATCGGTTATAAAATCTGGTACTAATATTAACGCTATACCATTGATCGTCTCTAGGGTCTTCGACCCCTAACTCTTCCAAAATTTTCAACAGCCTGTTGCTGACCATAGAGGTCAAAGCACGGACAGATGGAAATATGGCTTGGCCTAAAAACTCTGCGTCATAATTAAAGGGACGTAACGCAGTATCAAAATAATCCTGTTCCAAATTGTATTATTTAAAGGGTTGTAAAATAAATATTAAAAGTAAGAAATATAAAACCAAGATTAAACACGGTGTTAGGGCCGAAGTCTTTTCGTACTCGCGCATAGAATTGTATAGCGGCCTCCAACTTGTACCAAGCAACGGGATCATTGGTGTCGATGCCCAACTGATGTAAAATTTTTAATAGATGCTTTTTGATCGTCGTAGGTTGTGTACTGACATAAGCCAGTAGCGTTTGCCCCGCAAATTCTGCGTTTGTATCAAATGCTTTTTGCATGATGACAAGATTTTGGTCGATGAACAGGGGGGGGCATCTCAATGCCTTGGTGTAGGCTATCCAAAATACCTAAAACACGCTCTAAAGAATCAAATTGAGGGGGAATCGTGCCCAATGAGCTCACTAATAGCCACCAAATGAAAATACACATTAAAAAATAACAGAAGTTCTTCAAAAAAAGAAGAATTAGATTCAAATCTTAACAGGGGCAAAAAAAGTGATAAAACAAAAGATGCTGGCCAGAGTTGGCGAGCACTTGATAACAATGTTGTTCAAAGATAAAGCCTCTTGAAAGAAGGATTATCTTTGAACAACGTTTATATAGATTAAGCCTTATTTTACTGAAAAGGCGTTTGATTATTGCAGCGAGCAACTACACGAGCGCGTTTTGGCGTAGGGCAGAAAAACTCTTTAATAGCAGTAACAACGGTCAAGGTAACAGCATATAAATTACTCATGGCATGTATAATTTAAACAGGTAAAAAAACGGCAAAAGGCCTTGCTAGTAGTAGGGAGATCTTCTTAAAAAAACTTACTAAAAAACCCTACTTAGCTACTGTTATAAGCACGAATTATTGTGCCAAAAGAGACGGTAGAAATAGTGGTTTATAAATTGAAGGTATAAATAAAAGATTATCATAGGATAGAGCGGTAATAGGAGTAGGCGGTTTATGCCTTCCACTACTGTTTTTTTGCCAAAGCACGCTTTGCCTTATGATAACTTGAAATCTAAGGCTAGATTGAATAAATATTCTGCTAAATTGCACTACCCAACAAATAAAATAAAACCATTGTGTAACGCAAGAGTGCTATGATGAATAATAGAAAAAAAGTAAACTAATTCCGAAATGAAAGAACAATCCATTTCGACCACCAAATTATTTGAACTGAATTGCCTAGTTACGGCGATTGCAGTGGCTATGCGTTGTGTGTTCTATTTAGTGCAAGAAGCAGAGTGGACACCCATTGTCGTAGATGGCTTCTTAGCTAGTTTCTTTTTTGTTTTTTATGCCTTGACCCGTTATGCCCCTGTTTCTCTAACCCGCCTTATTCAATGGGATATTCTCACGAAGCAATTGGCAATTACAGGCGTATGGATTTTTTGGGGCGATTGGAATAGCATTTGGGCATTGGTATTTGCACTCATTATCCTGATTTATATGCTGGTGCTAGGAGAGCTGCGGTACCGACAATTGGCTTTATTGCAAAGTAGTTTGATTTTGAGCGTTATTGCTTATTTACAATGGCAGGGGGATGATTTTGCACTAAATTATCGACAAAATTGGGCCTCTTATACTCATATGACGCTTTATATTAGTGCAATGGTTGTACTACTGTTGGGCATTGTGAACAGTCGGGTAGCAGAAGAGCGCCGCCGCTCCCAATTGCAGGCCAATGTATTGCGCCAAGCTAGAAAAGCCGCCGAGCAGCGCCGCGATTTGTTGATGCACCTCAAAGATTTACAATCTGATTTTTTCTTAGAACAAGATTTACAACCTAGTTTTAACAAGTTGCTACAGCAGTTGTTAGAGGTGACCAATAGCGACTACGGTTTTATGGGAGAATTGTACATTGATCGTTCTACACTTTGGGAGACGAAGCCACATGCTCATGTTTTGTCGCCTTTGTTTGGACAACTACCGAAAGCAGAACAGTATATGCGATTTAGTGCTTTTTTTAAGCAGGTATATGAGGGGAGTGTACCGATTATTAATAATAAAATGAAAGAAACGATTCCCTTAGAGCGGCAATATGGGTTATCTAACTATTTGGGAATCCCTGTTACTTATAACTATAAAGTAGTGGGCGCTATCGTTTTAGCCAACCGTATAGGGGGCTATAACGAAACCATTATCGAAGAGTTGTCTCCCTTTATTTCTACTTATGGCTCGATTATCCAAAACATTCGCCTCAAAAGAGCCCAGAAAAAATACGAAAATGAATTGCGCCAAGCCAAAGAATTGGCCGAACAAAGCAATCGCCTCAAGTCCCAATTTTTGACTAATATTTCTCACGAATTACGAACGCCCCTCTCTCTAATCTTAGGGCCTATTGATTTGCTGCAACAGAGCGATTATAAGCAACTAGGAGAAGCACAATGGCGGCAACAGCTTCATTTGATTGAGAAAAATAGCAAAAAAATGCTCTCCTATATTGAGGACATTGTAGACTTGAGCAAACTCAATTCGGATAGTTTAGAAGTGAAACCAAGTACCATCAACTTGACTACTTTTTTAGAACAAATTTATCAACGTACCAAAAAAGAATATGCGCACCGCGCTCTGCCTTTTACTTTAGAACATCAATTACCCGCTACAACAGGGCTGCACATTGATGCCGATAAATTGGAGAAAATTATTGATAATTTCTTGTCCAATGCTTTTAAATACACTAGAGATGGCCCCAAGGAGTATATTTCCTTGCAAGTGAAACAACTGGAAAATGAGCTGCAAATTTCTTGTTGCGACAGTGGAGCGGGAATTCCGCAAGAACATTTTGAGCGCATCTTTAATCGTTTTTATCAGATTGAGCAACCCAATAAAAGTATTTTTTCAGGGACAGGAGTAGGGCTCGCCTTGTGCAAAGAGTTGTCCGTCTTGCTAGGGAGCACCATTACTTTAAAAAGTCGGGTAGGCGCGGGTAGTTGCTTTATCCTACATCTTCCTATTGATAAATGGCGAAAAGTAGCGCCCCCTATGATCGAAAAAGTAAATACGGACAAGGCCATACCAGCTGTAGTATCTCATAACTCGCCAATAGAAAAAAAGAAAAGCTTACTGATCGTAGAGGATAACCGAGATATGCGCGCTTTTTTGAAACAAATTTTGCAGGGGGAGTATGAGGTCGTCGTCAAGGAAAATGGCCGTGTCGCTTGGGCATTTTTGCAAGAATATCCCCAACGCTTTGAATTAATTATTACAGATTTGATGATGCCTGAGATGGATGGGTATACGTTGGTGCAACATTTGCAAACCAGTACAGTCGTCAACCATCTGCCCATTATTGTATTGACGGCAAATGCACAATTTGATGAACGGCTGCGCAATTTGAGGATTGGTATGGATGACTATTTAACCAAACCCTTTGAAGTCGAAGAGCTGCAAGTTATGGTCAAACACCTTTTGGCGAGTAAAGCGAGTAGAGAGAAACGGTAAAGAGTAGGTACTGTAATAAAAAAACTTTGATAAGTATTTTTTAAAACCGCTCTAAAGACTGTATCTTTATAACCCTAAGTAAAGGAGTAAAATAAGTTGCAAATAAAATTTCGATTATTTTTAGTGCCTCTACGGAGATTTACGGAGGAAGAGTGGTGCCAAAAAAAACATCCATCGGCTACAAGCTATTTGGAATAATTATTCGTAATAAAGTCTATTGTACGCAAGAATATATTATGACCAACACGTCAACGATTGATCCTTCCCTCAAAAAAACAAAAGAAGCCCACCGAAAGGTATTTCAAACCATCTGTAAATATGGGTTACTCGTAATCACTATACGTCTATTAACCAATTTATGGTTTGGCAATGGGTGGGTGCCCGCCGTCGCCGACATTTTGACAGGAATAGCAGTTTTGGTCAGTTATGTCTTGTCTTTCCGCTTGAAAGATTATACGATTATAATCTGGCCATTTATTATAATCACCCAAATCAGCTCTTTTTTCTTATGGTTTGGGATGGGAGGATTAAGAGGTCCCGCTATTGCCTTCAACCTCACCATTACGTTTATTTATTTATTGGTAGATGTAAAGAAACGCTATGGAATGATTGGTGGCTTTGTGATGGCCACTACCTTGGCTAATATTATTTTAGAATATTACTTTCCAGAGTGGGTTATACCGTATGAGAGTTCGTTTGCACAATCGCTCGATACAGCGGTGATTTTTATTTGTATGATAGTGACAGTCACGCTGGTAAGCCGTTTAATTGTACAGCGTTATGATGCCGAAAAAACATTGGCATTCGAAAAGACGGTTGCCCTAGAAAAATTGCAGCAAAAAGAAAAAGCTAAGAAAAAGTTACTCGATCAGCTCAAAGAACTACAAACCAACTCTTTCTTGGGAGAACACATACAAGAAGGTCCTCAACAATTATTGGCCTTACTGATCGAGACAACAGGAAGTCAGGCTGGCTTTATGATTAAAACAGTTAGCTCAGAGGGAGAAGGCCGCACCTTGCAAGTAATTGCCCTGCGCAATGCACAGGCCGCCCTCTCCGAAGCCTTACTTGCTGAACCGAGTTACTGGACATGCAGCCAAGGTATCAACAGCTTAGAAGAGCTTTTTGAACAAGCCGTTGCGCAACGTACGCCTCTAGTAATTGATATGACACCCGCTTTACAAAATGAGCTAGCACAACTGGTTTGTTTTCCTGTTCTATATGATAATGAGGTCATTGGAATGATGGCGATTGCCAAAAAAAACAACTACGAAGACAATTTATCCGAATTGGTTGCCCCCTTTTTACCCACTTGCGGCAATGTCTTGCGCAACATTCGCCTACAGCGTAGACAAAAAGAATATGAAACCGCCTTAACTGCTTCTAAAGAGGTAGCCGAAGCTGCTGTATTAGCTAAAAACCAATTGTTCACTAATATCTCCCATGAGTTGCGCACGCCTCTATCGCTTGTGGTAGGCCCCGTGTCGGCCTTGTTACAAAATGAGTCAACCAACGGTTTATCAACCGACGGGCGCGAGTCTTTAGAAATGGTTTTGCGCAACAGCAAAAAAATGCTGCAATACATCAACGATATTATGGATTTGGCCAAGCTCAATTCCAGTACCTTGGAGCTGCAATTGCATGACAACCACTTGTATACCTTCATACAAAGTATTTACCAAGGGTTTGAACTACAAAAGCGTTACCGTGAAGTAGAGTACCAGCTGCTCTATGAAGCTAATAAGGAGTTAGTGGTGCAGTTTGATTCCAAAAAAATGGAAAAAATTATCAATAACTTATTGTCCAATGCCTTTAAATACACCCCCAACGGAGGTCGTATTTGCCTCTTGGTACGGGAGGAAGGGGAATTTGTACACGTTGAAGTGAGTGATACAGGTGTGGGGATTGGTGCCGACGAATTGCCCCATATTTTTGAGCGCTTTTATCAAAGTAAGAATGCCCAACAAATTTCTGCCAAAGGTACGGGTATCGGCTTAGCCTTGGCTCAAGAGTTGGCACAGTTGCATGACTTCCACTTAGAAATAGAAAGTACATTGAATAAAGGGACTCGTTTGTTCTTTAAAATGCCCAAGGAAGCTGCCGCAGTAAGTCCCGCCCAAATAGCTCTAAAAGCAGGGTTACCTGAACTGAGTGAGCGCGATCCGCAAAAGCCCTCTATTTTGGTCGTAGAGGACAACTACGACATGGCGGCATTTGTTAAGTTGGTTTTGCAAAATGATTATAATATTGACTTAGCTGCCAATGGCGCTATTGGTTGGGAAACGCTCAACAAACAGCAGCAACGATACGATTTGGTTATCACCGATTTGATGATGCCCCAAATGGACGGTTTTGAGCTGTTGCGCCACATCAAAGGGAGTTCTTGGGGTACGAGCATGCCCGTGATCGTATTGACGGCTAGAGCAGACAGCAAAAGTAAATTAGAAGCACTTACGATTGGTATTGATGAATACCTGACCAAGCCGTTTTCAGTAGAGGAATTGACGATTCACGTTAAGAACTTGATTCAGAATGCTCAGGTGCGGCAGCAAGTTGCACAAGAAATAGAGAGTGATACCAATACCGCGATAGAGGCTATTCCTGAGGAGACGGTCGAACATGCGCCCGTTAAGGAACAGCGCATGACTGTAATTGAGCGAGAGAAGATCGACAAGGCAAAACAAGTAGTCTTGGAACAACTGGACAATACCGAATTTTCTGTGGATGATTTAGCAAGAGCCTTGATCACCAGCAAGCGCCAATTGTACCGCTTTATGCAATTGAATACAGGTCTCACTCCCCTCAAATTCATCAATGAAATTCGCCTGCAAGAGGCGCGGCGTATGTTGGAGGAGGGGCTATGTAGTACAGTCAAGGAGGTGTCTTACTCCATTGGTTTTATGTCGACACGCCACTTTTCTAAGACCTACAGCAATCGTTTTGGAAAGAAACCCTCGGAGTATTTGCGATAAGAAAACGCAGGGTATTTACACTCCTCAGTTATAGAAAAAGCGGTTATCGGAATGTTCCGATAACCGCTTTATAGTGTAGTGGACACAGAAGAGCTACTTATTTTAGTTGTTTCAAACTCTCTTCTAAGAGGGCAATTTGTGCTTGACCATCGGCCAACTTCTTGCGCTCGCGCTCTACGACAGCAGCAGGAGCTCCTGCAACGAACTTTTCATTGCTCAGTTTTTTATCAATCCCTTTAACAAAGCCTTGTTTTTGCTTCAACTCGGCTTCTAGCTTTTCGCGTTCCGCAGCGACATCTACCTGCTTTTCAAACAGCAAATAATATTGCTCCGTACCTGCAATAAAGCTTGCGCCTTCGTGGTCACTCTCTGTGGTAAAGTCTAAGCTAGCGAGGTACGCCATCTTTTCGATGCTTTCGCGCAAGCCCATTTCATCTTCTAAGAAGCTGTGGGCTGCTTCGCTTTCTTGTACTAACAAGGGCAACAATGTTTTTTGGGCCAATTGGCCTTTGTTGCGCGCATCGCGTACGGCACCGACCAAGTTTGCAAAAATCTTGGTTTTGTATAAGAAGGCTTTATCAAACTCGCCTGCTGTTGGCCAAGTACTAATAGTACAGTCGTCTCCTTCGGCTCTATTGTCGCGTAAGTTCGACCAAATTTCTTCGGTGACAAACGGCATGAAAGGGTGGAGCAAGGTCATGATTTTTTCAAAGAAATCAATGGCTTGTTCTAAAGTGGCGCGCTCAATGGGTTGTTGGTAATCTGGCTTAATCAACTCTAAATACCAAGAACAGAAATCGTCCCAAACAAAGCTGTATAAGGTTTTGACGGCTTCCGATAAGCGGAAACTGGCAAAGCTCTCTTCTACGCTCTGTAGAGTTCTGTTGTAAGCGTGTTCCAACCATTTAGCGGCAAAAGCATTGATTGGCGTCTGTTGGGCATTATCAGAACTTTCTACGACTTCCAAGCCTTTCAACATACGCAAAGCATTCCACAATTTATTGCAAAACTTACGGCCATTGTCACACAAATCCGACTCATTTTTAATGGCCGTTTGTGTCTTATCCACAAACGGAGCATCAAAAATAACATCGCCTCCCGCAGCCGCAGCTGACAGAATACCATAGCGAACGCCATCCGCTCCATATTTGCGAATTAACTCCAACGAATCAGGGGAGTTGCCGAGCGACTTGCTCATTTTGCGCCCCAAATTATCGCGCACCATACCAGTAAAGTAAACGTGCTTAAAGGGGTGAACACCTTTCTCTTTGGCGAGTTCTTCGCCGAGCAATTCGGGAGCCCATTCATAGCCTGCCATCACCATCCGTGCCACCCACAAGTAAATAATATCCCACCCTGTTACTAAGACATTAGTAGGGTAGTAGTATTTGAATTCCTCTGCATTCTCAAAGGCATCAAAAACGGACAAGGGCCAGAGCCAAGAGGAAAACCATGTATCCACAACATCTTCTTCTTGTCTTAAATCCTCCAAGGTCAAGGCGCTGTTGCCAAGGGCAGCTTGGGCTTTAGCCAAGGCTTCTTCCGCCGTCAAGGCGACAAAAACCTTAGAATCGTCTTCTTTTAAATACCAAGCGGGAATGCGCTGTCCCCACCATAATTGGCGCGAGATACACCAGTCGCGGACGTTCTCTTCTTTGAGCCAGTTGCGGTAGGTGCTCAACATATAATCGGGCAAAAAGTCGATAGGGCCATTTTCAACGGCTTCTAAAGCAGTGGCCGACAAGCCTTCCATCTTCAAGAACCATTGCAAGGTCAACTTAGGCTCTACGACGGCTTTTGTCCGCTCCGAACGGCCTACATTATTGGTATAGTTTTCTTTTTTTACTAAGTAGCCTTGGGCTTTTAAGTCCTTGGCAATTTGCTTGCGGGCAACAGCGCGATCCATGCCTACATAAAACTGTGCGGCATTGTTGAGGCGGCCACTATTGCCTAGAATTTCGATGACTTCTAGTTGGTGGCGCTGTCCGATGTCGTAATCGTTCATATCGTGGGCAGGCGTTACCTTTAGGGCACCCGTTCCAAAGTCCATTTTGACATATTTATCAAAAATAATCGGTACTTCACGGTTAACAAAAGGAACAATTACTTTTTTACCTTGGAGGTGGGCATACCGCTCGTCGTCGGGGTGTACCGCAACAGCTGCATCTGCCAAAATCGTTTCGGGGCGTGTTGTGGCAATGGTCACCCATTCATCTTGGGCACCTACTACGGCATAGCGCACATGGTACAACGTCGAGCTTTCTTGGCTGTATTCGACTTCGGCATTGGAAAGAACGGTTTGGGCTTCAGGATCCCAATTGGTCATGCGTTTGCCCCGATAGAGCAAGCCTTTGTCATACAAATCAACAAATACCTTTTGTACAGCGTCTGTTAATTTGTCTTCCATGGTAAAGCGCGTACGCTCCCAATCGCAAGAAGCCCCCATCATTTTGAGCTGTCCCAAAATACGGCCTTCGTACTCCTCTTTCCATTTAAAAGCACGCTCCAAAAACGCCTCTCGCGTAATGTCACTTTTCTTTTTGCCTTCCTGCTCTTTGAGTTGTTTAACGACTTTGGCTTCTGTGGCAATAGAGGCGTGGTCCGTGCCAGGTACCCAGCAAGCATTTTTTCCTTCCAATCGTGCTTTGCGAATCAAGACATCTTGAATGGTATTGTTTAGGATATGACCCATGTGTAGCACCCCCGTCACATTCGGTGGGGGAATGACAATGGTATAGGGTTCGCGCTCATCGGGCGTCGAACGAAAATAACCTTTCTCCATCCAGTAGGCATACCACTTGGATTCAACCTCTTGGGCGCTGTAGGCGGTGGGTAAACTCATGTTTCTATTTTTTGTATAACTGTAGTAGTTGCCGTTCAACCGTTAGAGGGTATAAATCGTTCCCGTGGTAGTGGCAGGTGGCAAATTTACGCAATTTTTTAGGGTTGTACAATTCTTTTATCTGTGGATAAAAAACGCTGTCCTTTGGTGATTAAATACCGTGTAACAGAAGTTTTAGTAGTTGTAATCGTAGATAGTAGCAGCTTGTCTTTTCTTTTTTTTCATTAGCTACGCTGCTACTTACTGCGTGAGCGCTTCGCTTGTAGTTTGTGGTACCAAAAAAAAGAAACAAACTTAAGCACCGCGCTCACGACCGAAGGGAGCTAAAAAAGGCTAGGGCTGGATGAAGGTGCTCGGTAAGCAGTCCCCTTACTCGCCTAAACCTTCTAAACTCGCTTTCCCGATAAATCGGGATCAAGAACGCTCAAACAAGAAAGGTTTTATTTTTAGCAAAAGGCTAAAAATAGCGGCGCGCCGTGAAACAGCTTACTGCTCCAGCACCTTCCTATGCCCACTATTTTCTTTGCCTTTACAAGCCTTCATAAGGTCTAATTGCAGTAGCGATTCTTTTTATACGGCTGATATTGACTTCTTTTACAGTGTAGTAAGTAGGTGAATGAAAGTAATTATGCCATAAAAAAGGGACTGTTTTTAGAGGGAGAATTTTTAGCTTGCTTTGCTCTTGAGCGCGTTGCTTTTTGTTAGAAGACGGTCTAAGAGGGAGGGGGGAGCAGGCTTCGTATAATGGTAGAAATTGGAGCGGCCTTTTTTAGGACACAAATATGGCTGCCCCCTTCAATCGTATAATCAGGTTGGTGAATAAATTTGTACGGCAAGGTTTGATCGGCATTGCCGTGTAGGTGGATGCGCTTGGTGTGCGGCAATAAGAAAGGCGGCGGCCCTTGCCAAGCAGACAGCGTTTTTAACGCCCATTGTAAGTAGCTGTTGGATTGCTGGTTGAGCATACTGGCTACCAATGCCTTGTCGGCTTTAGACGAATGTCCTTTAGCTGCCCCCCGAATTTTTACGGTAGCAATCCAGCCTTTTTTAGTAAACAACTTTTCTAAGCGTAGAGGTTGAATGAGGCGCAAGTAGTAAGGCAATTCCCTCCGTGCCTTTAGGCTAGATACCAAAATGACTTGCTCAATGGGGTAGAGTCCTGCTATTTCCTGTGAAAGGACACCACCCATTGAGTGCCCAATCAAGACCGTTTTTTCAGTAGAGGTGGGCAAAGTAGCGTACCAGCGTCGGGCATAGTCTTGAATGGTTTCTTTGGGTTTGGGTTCGATCCATTGTAGGTGTTCTACTGCGTAGCCCGATAAATCAAGCTGTCCAAAAATACGGGTATCATAGCCCAGTCCAGGAATTAAGATAATTCTCATGCTCGTTCAATTTACTGTGTGTGGCAGCGTACATCTTATTAAAAAGAAGCTTCATGGAGCATCCAACTCTAAGTTGAAAACTACTAATCGTTAGAAAAGCCCAAGATTAGAGCTATTCCTCGCCATACAGATCTTCCTCCGAATAATAAGCTTCTTTTTCTGCGGTCTCGTCCATATCCATATCTACATCGGCGTCCAATTCCGTCAAGGAAGCTAAAAATGCATCCAAGGAATTCGCCAACGGATAAATGCCGTCGGGTGTCTCCTCATCGTTGTCATCCCAATTCGCTTCCTCAAATAAGCCCACAGGACAGTTCGGTTTATCCAATCGCACGACAATACAAAAATCACCTTGTACCCCACCTACAAAAATAGGGATATATTTGTAAGCTTGTTCCCAGTCGCCCTCAGGGCCAACTACTGCATCATCTAATTCTACCAACAGATTGTCCCATCGGGGAGCCATCAAATGCAGTCGAAAGGTTGATTCCTCGTCCCAACCTGGCAATACGGTACCTTTGGGCAAGCATAAGTTGTCGTATTTGAAAGCTTCTCCCGTTGCCCAAAAATCGCGGAGGCGTTGGGGAATCGTAGGCGCGTGATCGGCTTCGGCATACGTCGTTAAATGATCGTCTAAAGCTTTAAGAGCGAGGGTGATTTTTTCTTGGTTGGTCATTATTGTCGGTATTTTGAGAGAGAAGGTTGGCCAGCTCCATTAGGGGGCTGTTTGTAGAAGAAAGAAGGGGCACCACCGTCTTTACAGTAGGATAAACTAAGAGCACAGTATAAGCATAAAATAGGGAAAAGTAATGCTCGAAGTACTAGAATTGGTTCTTTAGAACACCATTAAATCATCTTATTACTAGTTATGACAATAATTAGAGGAGCGGCCTCTTTAGAGCGTTTTTTTTATCAAAATACCGTTTATAACCTTGTACAAACTTAGGGGTTGTTCCACACTCCTCAATAGCCCGCTCAATGAGCTGCTCTAATCGTTGTTGGACATGCCAAGGACAATCTTTAATGCTAGGGGAATCTTTGTACAAGATATTCCGTAAGATTAAAAGGGCGCTATTGCCGTAAGATTTTTCAAAGGAGTGGATGCAAGCTTGCTCTATTTCTGTGGGGGCTGCTTTAAAATACCAATGCCGTCCTGCCTTCTGCGGGTTATTAGTGGCTAAGTACAATGCTGCTACTTTATCGTGCAGGAGCAAATTGGTTGGATCACTTCTAAAAAAACCTTCATAGCGTACAATGGCTTTTTCTAAGTCCCCTCTTTGTTGATCGCATTCTGCGCGTGCAATGATGCGTGTAACAAGGTAATCGTGGTTGTACATTCTGGAGAAGTTGCTTATAGCGGGTTCCAAAGAGCCGCTTTTTGGTCGTCTGTCAATTGCAGCGTTTCTTCTAAAAAGACAGGAACGGGCAGATTGGCGGCTTGGGCTTGGCGCTCGACATATTTAGTGGTCATGATAACGGTAGTGGTAACGTCTAGCTTCCAACCATCAGCTTCTTGCTTAAAATCAAAAAAGATAGGTGTTTTTTTGTCGTTGAGGATCAAGCGGCCCTTGGCTTTTTTGCCTTGCGTTACAATCACCCCAAGTTTCATTTTTTCCAACTGGTCGTCTACAATCATTTGGTTATCCGCCATTGCTTGAAAAATTTGTCGGCCATTGTACTGCAACAATTCTTCTTTGGTGAACGCAAGGCGCATGGCTAAAACTTGTACTAAATCGCCACTAGAAAGTGCCAACAAGTTGGGTTTGTCTGCTTCGAGCGCCAATTTTAATAACTGGTCGTAATAGGCTAAGGAATTGCTAGACAATTGCGCTACCGCGACTTCTCCCTCACTGGCTAAGGCCGCTCGCTTATAATTGTTGAAGGCTGCGCGTACTTGCAAGCGATCTTCGGCTGTGGTGTCTTCTGTTGCAGCTCCACTGTTGCAGGCACTGCTTAGAAGGGCAAAGGCGAGTAGGATAAAAGGGAGTAAGAATTTATTGTTAATGCGGGTCATGGTGGTGGTGATTGTGTTTAGAGAGGCGATTTATTTTTATTTTTTATCCGTGTGGCGGATGAGCACAGGGGTATAGGCTACGCCTTTAGGGAAATCCGTAAAATATTCTGATAGAAGTGACAAATCAACTCGATTCTACGCCAAATAGTTCCCAACTTGTCGCTCTCTGTAACTCTAAGAAGTTTTTTACCTTTGTCGAGGCACAAAAAACATTCATTTGCATCTAAAATGATTGGTTTTTATAAATTAAAGTCATGCTTTTGGTATAAACGCGAGGTACTTTTACCAAAAAAAACAGCGCAGCCTTAAAAACAAAAAAGTACACGAATTTGCTTCTAAGCGTCAGCCGCTATGTATGTTTTTGCAAGAAAATGTTTTTTTATCTTGCCTTTTCAACAAAATAGCCCTATCATTGTAACCATGTGTAACGTTAAATAAGGTGGTTATGAAAAAGTATTATACCCTAACAGAAGTCGCAAAAACCTTGAATAAGAACAAGGAAACTATAAGGCGTTGGGATAGAGAAGGAAAGTTGAAGGCAATACGAGAACCGATTAGTAATTACAGAGTTTATAACAAAGAGTCATTAACTATATTTCCTGAATTTCAACAGCTATTCAACGAAGAAGAGCCCTCCAATGAGGTAGAACCTATGAAAGATTATACAGTATTAGAATTATTTGCAGGAGCAGGTGGTTTAGGGATTGGTTTAGAAAAGGCAGGACTAAAATGTCAAGCGCTCAATGAAATAGATAAATGGGCTTGTCAAACACTTAGAGCTAATAGGCCTAACTGGAATGTTTTAGAAGGAGATGTACGGAATTTTTCTTTCACAGAATATAGAGATAAAATCAATGTTGTTACTGGTGGATTCCCTTGTCAGGCATTTAGTTATGCTGGAAAAAAATTAGGATTAGAAGATGCTAGAGGAACGCTTTTTTACGAATTTGCCAGAGTAGTTCAAGAAGTACAGCCTGATATTTGTATTGGTGAGAATGTACGTGGCTTAATGAATCATGATAAAGGCCGAACATTGCAAGGAATGATTTCTGTTTTGGATGAAATTGGTTACCGTGTAGTCACTCCTGTTAAGGTTCTAAAAGCCATTAATTATCATGTTCCTCAAAAACGAGAACGGATTATATTAGTCGGTGTTCGGAAAGATTTACCAGTAGATTATGAATACCCATTGCCTTCTAACAAAATATACAATCTAGAAGACGCTTTAAAAAAAGGAGAATTGTATGATTCTGATGTTCCCGATTCTCCAGGGCAAAAATACCCTGAACACAAGAAAAAAGTATTGGACTTAGTCCCTCCCAAAGGTTACTGGAGAGATTTACCACTAGACATCCAAAAGGAATACATGATGAAAAGCTTTTATCTAGGCGGGGGGAAAACAGGAATGGCAAGAAGAATAGGTTGGGATGAGCCTTGCTTGACACTAACTTGTAGTCCAGCACAAAAACAAACAGAACGTTGTCACCCTGATGAGACTCGCCCGTTCCAAGTAAGAGAATACGCTCGTATACAAACGTTTCCCGATGAGTGGGATTTTCAGGGGTCTGTATCACAGCAGTACAAGCAAATAGGAAACGCTGTACCTGTTAACCTAGCTCGCGAAATCGGCTATTCTATTATTTCTTTTTTAAATAAAGTTTACAAATAAATCTTCTTGTGCATTTTTAAAATGGGATAAAAGTTATATTTTGGATTAAACCAAAAAAATAGACAATTATGCCAAGATTGAGTTGGATAGCAGATAAAGATTTAGAAGAAGAAGTTCTACGCTTAATAACAGTCGGACGAGACGCGATCGCCAAAAAGCAAGAAGAGAAAGAGTTTAACAGGAATATTGTTGATCCATTTTCAGCTTTATACACTATGATTGGATTAGATTTATCTTACCAAGAATGGTATCTCAGCGAGATAAAAAGGCAAGCTCAAAAAACACTTCAAAATCAAATTGGAAGTTTCCATGAAAATATTTTGAGTAAAGTAGATGGCTGGGGCTTAGTAGGCAACAATAGTACTTTTGATTTGTACAATGAGGATCGGAGAATAATTGCAGAAGTAAAGAATAAACACAATACGGTTAAGAAATCAGACCTAGTTAATTTACAAAAAAGCTTACATAACTTAGTGTCTGACAAAAGTAGTATTTATAGGGGATGTACGGCTGCCCGTTCACGACCATAGGGAGCTAAACTCGCCTACGGCTCAAACAAGGAAGGTTTTATTTTTAGCAAGAGGGCTAAAAATAGCGGGTCGTTGTGAAACAGCTTACTCCTCCAGCACCTTCATATGCCCAATGATTTCATGGTGCTGGTAAGTGTTTACAACCGCTGCTCTACTTGTTAATGTTCCTATTAATTTATATTATACAATATTAAGATTATTTATAAATTGTGTCATATTGCATTTTTTGGAGTGACAGTTTTTTTACTTGAGTCAAATTCAACTAACCCACCACCATTTTCAACGAGAAATCTAAAAGCCGTATATGCCTTAGAAATAGCTTCTTTCCATTCTTCTAAACTTCTATTTCCAACTTCAAGGCGCTTTACACTTTTCGCTATTAAATTTAATGTTTGTGAGCTAATGCTATTGCATGAAAAAAAATCATTATTGAGAGCTTCCTCAAAAATAATAGCTGAAATACCCTCCTCAATGCTTCTTGCCCTTGCGCCATCTTCTACTTCATCTATAATTTTATTAGATTTTCTCTTTAAACCTAATAAATGACGGATGCAGGGAGACCAGCCTAGAACGGTAGCAAAAGAGAAATGAAATACATCATGATATCTATAATAGTCAACTTCATAAGAGTTATCTTTTAAGGTGTCACCAAATCTTTTACCGTTGAAATAAATGGCTACAGTATCTTTGGTTTCTGGTACAAACGCTACTGAGTATTGTTCAGGTATCGTCTCAAATTGCGTTTTATTTTTCATCTTGTTTAGTTTCTAAGGAGTTAAGCTTCACTGAAACCATACTATCCAACATTGCCTCAATGTTAATTGCTTTTAGCTCTTCTTCTTTTAACTCTTTAAATATTTCTAACTTTACTTCCTCTATTATAGACTGTTTACTTGGGGGTATCCAGCCCCATAATAGTCTAACTACAATTGTTATAAATAATCCAATTATTAATTTAAATAACCAGTCATTTCGCTTATTTATAGACTTTAGCTCATCAATTTCTCTCTTGAGCTCTGAAGGAGAGGCAGTCTTATTACCAGTAAAGTACTTACTAATCAGATCTCCTGTTATACCAATCTGGTTTTGATGACTCCCTGAATAAGGCGAAGGACTAGAAACATCTGCTAACCATAACTGAAATAGAGGGTCTCCAACAGTAAGATTAATATGATTTGACCCTGCATTGTATACAGAGTAAATTAACTTACCTTTAAATCCTGGGTCAACATGGAATCCTGAAACATTTATTAGCCCTCGAAATTTCTTACTTGCTTTTATTGAGATAAGACCCAAACAATCATCTGGAATATTGATAGTCTCTAGTGTTTCTAAAAAACAAAATTGTCCAGGATTTATTACGATTTGATCATCAGAAGCCTTTTGAACTTTAAAAGAGTCATTGTCTGTAGTATAATATTTTTCCCCTAGCGAAAGTTCATACTTTGCGGAATCCATTCTATTGGCATCAAAAGGTTTAACCTTAGTTGATAGAATTGCCAATAATTCATTTTGTCCTTTAAAGCTCATAAATGTTCATTTTATTCTTAACATATGGAAGCATTATAGAGATTATCACAGAATGTGTTTACTCTTAATTGCAGTTAGACACAACAAGTTAAGACAATTATAGTAAAAGGAGGCAAACTTAAAGTAGTGATTTAGGAAACAACTGTTCTGATGCACTTAACTAAATCTACTTTGTAGAGTAAGTACTCGGCTATAAAAGCTGGTACTTATATTTTTATATTCCAAAAATAGTACCTAAGGTTGTTTTATTTTTCTTAATGTGGGTGACAGTGTTATATTTATTAGCGACAGATTGTTAATTTTAGAGAAGTACAAACTATTATCTCGACTAACAAAACAAGCCATTGATGACCATTCAACACCGCCTCCTCGCTCTAGCCTGCCTCCTCCTAACCCTCACCGCCTGCGATAACACCCCACCCGCCCCAGAATCTCCCTTCACCAGCACAACCAACCTACTAGAATACGGCATCCCGATCACCTTGCCCACTCCTGAGGGCGCGACGGTGCGCAACAATTCCGATAACTTCCTGCAAGATGTGCGGATAGAGGGCGAGGGTTATTATGTGCAGATTTATGGAACGAGTGCGAGCACAACCGATTGTAAACAATTGGCGCAAGACGCGTTGACCGATTACAAGACGACTGATGCGACGTTTAAGCGCGTGGTCGAGCAGGAGGATTGCGGTTTTTTGTATGAAATTGAAGTGGACAACGACACGACGACCTACTACAACTTTGCTTATTTTGTAGTGCAAGGCAACAAGGCGTATACCTTCAGCACGACAACGGGCCCTTGGCCGAATTTGACCAAGCGGAAGTAAAGGCAATTTATGAGGCCGTAAAAGCACAGAAATAAACTAGTCGATTTGATCCACCAACTCCATCCAAGTCATTTCTTTCTCCTCCAACAGCTCATTGATTTCGCTGAGTTTTTTGGAGAGCTTGGTGATCTCTTCGTTGTTGAGGGAGCCGTCGCTGAATTTGGCCGTGATCGTGGTTTTTTCGCTTTCTAGTTTGGCAATTTGACGCTCTAGCCGTTTGAGTTCTTTGCGCTCCTCTTGCGAGATTTTACTGGCTGTTTTTACCACAGGTTGATCGGCAGCAGCTTCTTTGGCTTCAGCTTTCTGTTCGATGGATTCCTGCTTAGAGACTTCGCGCCAAGCGGTATAGTTGCCAGGAAAATCGCGCACCACGCCGTTCCCTTCCAATACAAAGGTATGGTGGACGATTTTATCCATGAAATGACGGTCGTGCGACACGATGACCACACAGCCAGGGAAGCTCAATAGAAACTCTTCTAGGACTTGCAAGGTCAGGATGTCCAAATCATTGGTCGGCTCATCGAGAATTAGAAAGTTGGGATTCTTCATCAGAATCGTCAACAGGTACAAACGGCGGCGCTCGCCTCCACTGAGTTTGGAAACGTAGGTCAATTGTTTTTTAGCGTCGAATAAAAAGCGCTCGCAAAGCTGCACCGCCGATAATTTTTGGCCTTTGTGCATGGGAATAAACTCGGCAATGTCGCGAACCACTTCAATGACGCGTTTGTCCTCTTTGAGTTTCATGCCGCTTTGGGTATAGTAACCAATCACAATCGTATCGCCTACGATTACCTTGCCCGCGTCGGGCTGCTCTTGGCCGACTAACATATTCAACAGCGTGGTTTTGCCCGCACCATTGTTGCCAATAATACCCACGCGATCGCCGCGCTTAAATTTATATTCAAATCCATTGAGGATCACTTGTTCGCCGTAGCGCTTGTGTAAGTTGTACAGCTCCACAATCTTGCTGCCCATCCGCGTCATCTTGATGTCCAACATGACTTCGTCATCGTCCGTCTGTTGCTTGGCGCGTTTTTCTACTTGGTAGAAGCCATCGACACGTGACTTGGCTTTGGTGCCCCTCGCTTTGGGCTGGCGGCGCATCCAGTCGAGTTCTTTGCGGTAGAGGTTTTGAGCCTTTTCAGTACTGGCCGCAAAGCTGCTTTCTCGTTCGGCTTTCTTTTCTAAATAATACCCATATCCCCCCGAGTATTTGAAAATTTGTTCCTGATCCAGTTCTAGTATTTGTGTACAAACGCTGTCCAAGAAGTAACGGTCGTGCGTGACCATAAAAATGGTTTGGTTGGCCTGTTTTAGGTAATCTTCCAACCATTCTATCATGGGCAAATCCAAGTGGTTGGTCGGCTCATCGAGAATCAAGAAATCGGGCGCATCAATCAACACTTTGGCTAAGGCGACGCGCTTTTTCTGTCCTCCTGAGAGCATTTTTATCGGACGATCTAAGTAATCGACTTTGAGTTGGTAGAGAATCTGTTTGATTTTGACTTCGTAATCCCAAGCTTGCATCCGATCCATTGCCGACATCGCTTCTTGCATGGCCTCTACGTCATCAGGTCGCAGCAAACTATTCTCATAGGCCAAAATCGCCTGCATGACGGGATTGGGCGAGTGATAGACCGCTTGAAAAACCGTTAGTTCGGGATCGAGGTTAGGATCTTGGCTGAGGTAACCAATAGAAATTTTGTGATGGAGCCACACGGTTCCCGCGTCTGCCTCGGCTTTTTTCATGATGATGTCCATCAAGGACGTCTTACCTGTTCCATTCTTGGCAATAAAGGCCACTCGGTCGCCCTCGTTGATGTAAAAGGTCAGATCTTCAAACAAAACACGCTCGCCAAAGGCCTTTGAAACGCCTTCTACCGTTAGGTAATTCATAGTCTAGATTATAAGTCAATTGTAGAAGGCCAAAGATACACAATTTGAGCCAATCCCTACTGTTCTTGAGGGCTACTCACCCACCTAATTAATGAGGAAGTAAGGATTTTAAGTCTTTGGGTTCTTATTGGTAATAAGAAATATCAATAGCTGCTTGCTCCATGAGTTCTATCCCAAAATTACGCAATGTCTCTACAATAGGAATGGCTAACTTTCCTTTTGCAGTAATGCTGTACTCGGTCTTAGGTGGAACAACTGCATAAACTTTCCTGTGAATGAAGTTATCTTTTTCGAGTTCTCTTAATTGGGAAGTCAACATTTTATCAGAGATATGAGGGATCGCTCTTTTTAGCTCACTATAACGATAAATTTTGTCTTTGAGTCGCCAGAGAATGGGCATTTTCCAAGTACCTCCCAATCTGTCCATAGCAAATTCCACAGGGTTGTAGTAGACTTTTCCATCATACATAAAATCAGGCATTTCTTAAAGTTTTGATTATCAGTATACTTTCTAAACAGTTAGTACCGCACTAAAGAGTAAGTATATTGATAAAAGGGCGTGAAAAGCATATGTTTGTAGCACGGATTTTAGTTGAAATCATCCATAAAAAATGATTGTCATTTTACGGCTTTGCTTATTAGACTCATCTGTTTCAAACAGCAAACTACAATTAAACAATAAAAAAGAAAAAAATGAAAAAAGTACAAGAGAGATTAGAATATGTTCACTTTCATGGAGCACCAAGTAAGGGAAAAATTCTGCTAGTAGCTAGTAGTCCTAGTGTTTCTAAACAAACAGGTTGGCCTATAGGTTTTTGGGCAGCAGAATTGACCCACCCTCTCCTTGTTTTTCAGGAAGCTGGTTATGAAACAGAGTTGGCTTCTACAGAAGGGGGAGCGATCAAAATGGACGGCTATTCTGACCCTACTGATGCTAGTGGTTATTCTGCTCATGACATCATTTCTTTGGGCTATTTACAGCAACTAGCTTTTCAGGAAATGCTTGCTACAACCAAATCCATCCAAGAAATAAATGTGGAGGATTATGCAGCGGTCTTTTTGGTAGGCGGGCAAGGCCGATGTATACATTTAGAGGAAATAAGGAATTAGCACAATTATTTGCTACTTTTTATGAATCAGGTAAGCCTAGCGCTGCTGTTTGCCATGCCACTACTTTGTTATTAGAAGCTAAAAAATCCAATGGGG
This sequence comes from uncultured Saprospiraceae bacterium, assembly GCA_963837355.1. GTDB lineage: Bacteria > Bacteroidota > Bacteroidia > Chitinophagales > Saprospiraceae > Aureispira. The sequence continues at coordinate 336,236 of CAWIMY010000008.1, forward strand.
AGCTGTTGGTTTATGGAAAAACTTGGACAGGTTTTTCAGATGCAGAAGAGGATTATGCAGACAAAGCTGTAGGGCAAGTTATTCAGCCTTATAGAATTGAAACGGAAGCTAAGCGCTTGACAGGAACAACTTTTAAGGTAGCTGCCCCTTTATCTTCCTATGCTATCCAAGATGGGAACTTGATTACAGGACAACAACAAAATTCAGGAGGCGCGGCTGCTAAATTGGTAGTAAGACAGCTTAATGTTCATGGGTAAAATTTAATATTTAAATAATAAAAAATGATATTAGCATTTATAGGAATAGGGAATGTAGGTTTTGCATTGGCTAACAATTTGCAAAAAAAAGGTCATCAAATTATTATTGCTCACGATGATGTAGGCAGCTCAAGTGTGGTGGAGGCTCAAAGTAGAAATAGTAATTTTAGTGCTTTGCGAATACAAGAAGCCATTAATAAGGCAGAAATTATTTTTTTGGCCACTCCTTTTCAGGTCAATGAGGCTATTTTAAAACCTTTAGATTTTAAAGGGAAAATTTTAGTGGATTGTACCAATCCTGTTGGTGCAGGCATTTCTCATGGCTTAGAAAGCAACGTATCAGGAGCGGAAAAAGTGCAAGAATGGGCTAAAAGTGCAAAAGTGGTAAAGTCTTATACCATTTATGGGTTTGAAAATTTAGAAGATGCTGTCTTTCAGGAATATACGGTAAAACCTGTCATGTTGATAGCAGGAGATGATGAGGCCAGTAAAGAAAAAGTGCAGTTACTAAATATTGATTTAGGTTTTGAGACGCTGGATACTGGAAATTTATCTCAAGCGCTCCATTTAGAACACATGACGTTGCTTTGGGTAAAAATGGTAAGAAGGGATGGGCATCACCCAAATTTCACTTGGGCTTACTTGGAAAGATAAATATTTTTTATAACACACCAGCATGGGATTACTATATCCTATGCTGGTTTGTTTTATTGGTAACCTACAAGCCTTTCGTCTGCGGATCAAACCACGTATGGTACACACTCAAGATACCAAAATATAAGAGGGAACCAATCGCTACCCACCGCGCAACATGCATCCAAGTAGTCGCTCCAACATAACTAGGGTCATTGCCCAACAAAAAAGCCAGCGCGGCTGTACTGAGAATTAATAATGTACTCGCTAAAATATTTAAACCCATAAAGCGCTTGCTACGACTGGGATATAGGTATTTGATGGGAACAAAATGCAACACAGCAAAAACAACTACGGTAATAAAATTGCCAACAGGTGACAAGTTGAAGACATAGAATAAATAGAACGCGACCAAATTCCACATGACGGGAAAGCCGACAAAGTAATAATCATTGGAGACCATGCCCTCTTTGCCATAATACAAGGCCGAAACAATTAAAATAATCGCGGCTCCTGGCAATGCCAAGGCAGGCGGTAGCAAATCGGCTTCATAGATGATATAGGTGGGAATAATGGCGTAGGTCGCAAAGTCAATCACGTAATCCATTGTTTGCCCTGACACCTGCGGTAAGACCTCTTTTACCCGTGCCAAACGCGCAAACGTGCCGTCGACTCCATCAATAATAACACTCACAATAAGCATGACAAAAGCCATGGCAAATTGTCCTTCGCTGGCCGAAACGATGGCCCAAAAACCTGCGACAATGCCCGAGGCGGTGAAGGCGTGTACCGACCAAGCGGCGGCTTTTTCTAAAAAACTAGGAGAGTGGTTGGTTTGCATAGGTACTATTTTGAACGTGAAAGTACAAATAATTGCGCAAAGTAGTAATAGGAAGGATAGTACTGCCAGTTTTTTATTACATTTGGAGAGAAATGGAGCTGGGCTTTTCTAGAACGATTTTTCTAGCGAAGGCTATTGCTTAATTGGAAAAAAAATGTGTTTATAGTTATGAAAGAGTACAGTCAGGAAGAATATCATCGTTTAGCTTTTTCCGACGAACCAGCTGTTTGGGGAGACTTGCCCTATGCAGAAGTTCTATCTTTGCTGAGTCTCCATTCGTTGCCAGTACGAGGGCTGCATTTAGTTATTCGACGACGGGCATTAGAAAAGCTGTTGGCTTTTCATTCTGTACCTACTATTGTTGACCGCCCCTTACAAAAGGGTTCTGTTTTGAGTAGAGTTGGCTATACCAATCTTTCTTTTAGAGACCTAAAAGCACAACTCGTGCCGCTTGGAATTGAAGTGAGTGAGCTGTTGAACGACGAAACAACACACGTGCTGATTGGATTGAACCCTAGGGGAGGAACTAGGGGCCTAGAAAAGTATCGAAAAACACTGCTGACCGACCAATTGTTACAAGCAGAATTGAATCGACTGGCGCATTTGCAAAAAGAAGAGAAGAAAGCGTTACAGGCAGAATTGAATCGACTGGCGCGTTTGCAAAAAGAAGAGAAGAAAAAATTGGATAGGGTGCAGCGTTTATCGGATTTGTTGATGACGTTGAACGACGAAAGCATACAGCTGGCTTTAAAACTTATAAATAAAGGTGGTTTTCCAAAATCCTTGATTCCACACGCATTTTTGGCTCTAAAAATTGTAGATAACCAAGCGATTAGGGTACAGTTACAAGCTATTTTGGAGGAGCACTTGTCAGAAGCGGGTAAAAGTATGATGCGCAATATATCGGAATTTAGTTTTTATATGAGTAAAAGTTATCTGGAAGAAGCAACTAAAAAAAGCGACGAGCAACCTCTCTGAATATAGACTATGTATAAGCGAAAAATACCTAGAACAAAAACTATATGCCTATTGTAGAAATGTGCCCGATTTGGATGGGGAAGAAATGGCGATTTTATTATATCGTTATCACAAAACAGGAATGCAGTATATTTGGAAGCATTCTAACAATAAAGGACTGAAAAAAAGTATTTTAGAAGACCATATAAATTTAACTTGTTTAGATTTAGCGGGTAAGCAGCTGAGTATTCTACCAGAAGAACTTGCCGACTATAAACAGTTGACGGAAGTAAGGTTACAGGAGAATTGTTTTACCACTATACTCCCTGTTTTATTAGAATTACCTCAGTTGACACACTTAGATTTGTCGAGCAATAGAATAAAAATATTATATCTACGCTTGCAAGAACTGAAACAGTTGACACATTTAAATATCTTGGGAGATGTCAAATATTGGCAGTACCCTGTTTTAAAAGAAATGCCCCAGTTACAGCAACTGACGCTGAAAAAGTATACGTACAAACGCCCCAATGTCTACTTAGAAGAACTGAAAGCTCTTTTACCAAATTGCGAATTCTTACATGCTTGAATCTAGAGCCTTTATGAAAACAGTCATTGATTATCGGGAGTATTTGTGTTCGGGACAACTGCAACGGTTGCCTTACCCTACCTTGGTCGCGCTACTACAGCTGCCTAGAGCACAAAGCCCTCGTTATTATAGAGAAGTGCGACAGCGCGCCCAAAAAACCTTACTAAATCAGTATTCCACGCCCAATTTGGAGCAAAATCCTTTGAATAAAGGGGCTGTGTTGAGTATGGTGGGGCTATTCTGCGTTTAAAGCAACTTCCTTAAAAGCGCGCTTAGAAGCGTTGGGAATTGGGTATTCGAGGCGCGTTGATGAGCAAACGACCCATGTATTATTAGGCAGGAGCCCTAGTAGTACCAAAGGGTTAGAACACTATGCAGGAACCTTGATGAATGACCACCAATTGCAAGCAGCTTTGGATCGGTTGGAGCAACCCTATCTACAGGAAGCCACTGCCCACGAAAATTTAGAGCATTTATCAACTTTATTAATGTCGTCTGACCACGATAATATCTTACTCGCCATAGAGCTTATCAAGGGCGGCGGTTTTCCTGTAGAATTAATTCCCCAAGCGTTCTGGGCGATGAAAGCTTCTGGGAATAAGTTGATTTATAAGGAATTAAAAACCATCTTAGATAAATACTTATCACCAAACGGCAAGAAAGCCATTCGTAAAACTTTCTTGATTTCTATAGACACACCCGAAGATAAGTTAGCCAAAAAACTGGCAAAGTTTTGTAAAAACACCCCTGACCTAGACGGGCTAGACATCGCTCAACAACTGTGTAAATACCACAGGAAAGGGATGCAGTACATTTGGCGACATTCCAAAGACGCAGCCCTAAGAAAACAAGTGCTAGAATACTTTATCCAAGACCATGTCCTAGATTTGAGTAATAAAGGGCTGAGTTGTTTGCCCAAGGAAATTGCCGACTACAAAAACATCAAGACTGCGCTATTAAAAGGTAATCATTTTGGGACGGTGCCGCCTGTCTTATCCAAGTTGTCTCTGTTGGAGCAGCTGGATCTGTCTATGAATTATAAAATGCGTGATCTGAGTGATCGCCTGTTGAACATGCCCGCTTTACGGGATCTTAACTTATATGGTTTTCCGTATTGGAATACGCCCAAAATCAAAAAGATGGCTCAACTAGAAAAACTCATCTTGTGTGATCGTCCTTATGAAAAAGGCCCTGATGGCCCTGTGGGGATCACCAAAGCGTTACCCCATTGCGCGGTTCAATTGTTACCTTAGGATTTAATTTCTCCCAATAAACGTTTTTCTGCTTTAGTCTTTCTATCCATGAATCGCACCCTTAAATTACTCTTGCCTACCTTTGCCTTGATAGGCTTTATGCTCCTTGTTGGTTGCTATTTGTACCTCTTTACGGACAAAGAAGTATTTTGGGGTGGTTTTCTTTCCATGCTGATTTTCTACAGCTTAATTTTTTTTCTAGGCAGTTATATTGCTGCACGCAAGGGCAAGCAAGATAGTGACGAAGAAGTATTGTTGGCAGGGCGCTCGATTCCGCTTTGGATCGCCATTTTTACCATGAGTGCAACTTGGGTAGGCGGCGGCTACATCAATGGCGCGGCTGAAATGACCTATAGTTCGGGGCTGGTTTGGGTACAAGCACCTTGGGGCTATGCGCTGAGTTTGGTAATCGGCGGCTTGTTTTTTGCTAAAAAAATGCGGCGTTACCAGTTTCGCACCATGCTCGACCCCTTGGCACAGCGTTACGGCGAAAAAATCGCGGCGTTGTTTTTTTTGCCTGCCCTGACGGGCGAATTGTTTTGGACAGCGGCGATTCTCTCGGCCTTGGGCTCTACTTTTGGGGTGGTACTAGGGTTGGATTTTCAATCTGCCATTGTACTGTCGGCCGTAGTGGCGATTGCTTATACGGCCTTGGGCGGCTTGTGGGCGGTGGCTTTGACCGATGTAGTACAGATGCTGTTGTTGCTGCTGGGGTTGTTTATTACCATTCCGTACGCGCTAGCTTATGTGGGTGGGTTTGATGCTGCTTGGATCATTTATCAAGCTAAATTTGGGGCAGCGGCTTCTTTTTTACCCTCCAAAGAAGCCTTGGGGAGTTCTTACTGGAACTGGTGGGATTACGCCTTGCTTTTAGTGTTTGGGGGTATTCCTTGGCAGGTCTACTTTCAGCGGGTGTTGTCGGCTAAAGACGAAAATACAGCGCGCAACCTCTCTATTTTGGCAGGGGTCGTTTGTTTGTTGGCGGCTATTCCGCCTGTGCTGATTGGCATCGTGGGAGCGGCGGCAGACTGGACGGCCTTAGGGGGTGCGCCTGCAAAGAGCTTAGAAGTGTTGCCCACTGTTATGCGGGCGATGACACCGCCTTTGGTGGCGACGATTGGTTTGGGAGCTGTTGCTGCCGCAGTAATGTCTTCGGCGGATTCTTCTATTTTGTCGTCTTCTTCGATGGCGGGCTGGAATGTTTATCGCCCCTTGGTCAATCCTCAAATTACTTCCCAGCAATTGGCTAAAGTCATTCGGCGGTGTATTTGGCTGGTGGGAACAGCGGCTTTGTTGATTGCCTTGAAGGTGCAAAGTATTTATGAGCTGTGGTATTTGTGTAGCGACTTTGTCTATTGTTTGTTGTTTCCTGCCTTGGTTTGCGCATTGTTTGATGATAAAAGCAATGCGAGGGGAGCAGTAGCGGGTTTAGTGGTTGCGGCGTTCTTGCGGTTTGGTGGGGGCGATGCGACGTTGGGATTGCCCTCCTTTCTGCCTTATCCCATTTTAGATGCGGGAGTAGAAATTGTCGATGGGGCGCGCGTGACCATTCTATTTCCTTTTCGAACATTGGCGATGGTTTGTGGTTTACTAAGTAGTCTTTTGGTTTCTAGGCTGACGCAACGGCAATCGCCTCCTCGTCCCTTGGTAAAAGTAGAAACTAGCTCTGTCGGGGCAACTTAAGAAGGCCTGCTAAACGTATTAAAGAAGCTAGGGAGTTTTCGTCAAAGTACGTTTTTCCGAAGCCGCACTCGACAAATGGAACAATTGTCCCAGTAGAAAAAAGCAGCCAATGCCCACCCCAACCCGACACTGGTTCCAAAATACCCATTTGCCAACTATTTTCATCAACTCCCGATCAGGCAAGCTGTTGTATTGCTGTTGAATAATTATTTCTAAGGGCTGTACATACAGTAAAGAAAGTGCTCCTAAAGAAGAAATCGCTATAAAATAAGCTATTGTCCAGTGCCTAATAAGTGATTTTTGCAGCCATCCCCACCTCAAAATAAATAGAGAAGACAAACTGATGAAACTCCCAAAAACAGCCAAAAAGCTCCACCCGTTCAATACTATAGGCGCTCCCCACCAAGCTCGCACAGCCGAAGCTGTACGCACCCAGTTGGGTTCTATGACAACAGCGGCATAAAGCGTAGCGCCACAAATAATACCTACTGCTAGATTATTACTAATCAAAAGGGCATAGGAAGCCCTTGCTCGAAAACGGGCATTAAAAAACATAAGCTATTGGATTTAAAAGGGAAAAACTAAGTAGTGGGAGGGGCAATGGGCGTAAAGGAGAGTCCTGTTCCCCCTATTTTTGAGGCATCATAATACATTCCATAGTCAGTAATTACATGCTCAATATGGCACCGTGCTACCTCCCAGTGAGGGACATGGTGCCACTTGGGATAAAGTTGTTTGGCAATTATTTTGACTTGCATATCCATGGCTATTTTGAGCATTACAGCGGTATTTTTGCGAATACTAGCAGGTACTTTTTTAAAAAGCTCAGGATTCCAGCCTGTGGCGTAGTAGTCGCGTGTAGCTTCAAAAATGTCCTTAAAATAATCCAATGTTCTCAACACATCTGCTTTGCACCCAATGTTATTATGCCCCAAGTTGGCTAGGTGCCAATCATCTCCAGCCACACACCTTAAAAAGGTAATGTAACCCTCCCAATTTTCTAGGTTACTGATGTTGGCCAAAGGCAAAGCGCCAGGATAGACAAAATCATCAAAATGCGCTACTCCTTCTGGAGTGATGGTATAACTATCTCCCCCACAGTGTGCCCAAACAACAGGAGTGACCATTTTAAAAGGGCGTCCTTCAAACTCAAAACCACTATAGCCATTGGGAATAACTTTGGTGGGAAGCGGGCAGGGCTCGCGGTAGCGCTGCAATTCTGAGAGACACTTTTCGGTGGCAATAATCTCTAGCTCAATGCCTTTATTCTTAGACAACTCTATCAACTGACGAGTGGCAGCGATATGGTCTGCATGTGGATGAGAATAGACAACCGTCGTAATAGGCAAAGGAGTCAATTGAGCCACTTGGTCTTGAATCCCTTGCGCGGTCATAAAAGGAGGGCAGTCAATTAACAAGACACCTTTGTCCCCAATATGAACAGTAATCGAATAGACAGAGGCATATAACCAAAAATCCCGTTGGGTAAGCCGTTGTACAATCCAACGATCTAAGGTAACGGGCAAATGATCCAATAGATTACCAGGTTGAAACAAATCGGTAGCAGAAGGGGCGACTATTTGAGTGCCTGCTAAGGGTTTGGTTTTGTTGCGAATCATCCCTTGGCGTTGTACGTGGTTGCAAATAAACATAAGTTTTATTTTTAAGTGTGTTGTAAGCCTCTTTTTAATAGTAAAAGCTTAGCGCGTAATTTTTTGATGATTTCCTGTGTGGAGTTTTCTCCTGATAAAACTTCTAAAAGGGCGGTGCGCCCAGCGTAGAACATTAGTTCTAGCGCCGCTTGTCGGAGTTCTTTGGGGGGAGAGGCAAGCATCCAATCACTTTTCAGAAAAGAAGCAGCTTGCAACCGTTTTACTAATTGAGTCTCAAAAACCTTCAAGGCAATAGGACTTTTAGCAATTTGCTTCAAGAGTTGAGCGGGAATACTTTGCTCTGCTTGCAGAGAAGCGAGCTGTTCAATTTCTTGTTCTACCAACCAAGAGAAATAATTAAATCCCTGCTGGTTAGTAGGTTGTTGTAAAACTACTTCTTCGTGAATTTGCCCAATTAGATAAGCTAATAGGTCTGCTTTATCGTCAAAGTATTGATAAAAACTTCCCCTTGCAATCGCCGCATCTACCACCACGTTTTTGATAGAAACTTGCTCAAATGGAACGCGGCAGTATTCTTTTATTGCAGCTTGATAGACACGCGCTTGCTTATCGGTTGATAGATTGTAAAAAGTTTCTTTTGGCATAGTGAATAAGATTAGGTAATGAAACGAAGGTAAGTGACACGTGTCATAAATACAAATGACACGTGTCATTTTTTAAAAAAATGTTCTTTTGGATTGCCATGCCTCTTCTATTTACTGCTAGACTTCTTATTTGGAATAACGAAGGGCATTGTGTTTGACAAGAATTCTATTTTTACTCAAACTTTAGGGACTGTTTTGGGTTTATTAAAGAAAACGGTGATAAAAGCCTTTTTAAAGCAAAAATACCACCTTTACTACTTCGAAATTTAAAAGACTTTCTAATATGTCCAATTATAAAACCATCGTCCTAGGCGCAACGACCAATCCACAGCGTTATGCGTATCGCGCCGTCAATCAATTATTAAGTAATAAAATTGAAGTCGTTCCCCTCGGCATTCGCAAAGGCCAAACGGCGGGGGAATTATTGATTGAGAATGGTCGCCCTATGATTAAGGACGTGCATACCATTGCCTTATACATCAATCGGGAAGTACAGCGCGATTATTACGACTATATTTTACAATTACAACCAGCGCGGGTTATTTTCAACCCTGGTACGGAGAACCCCGAACTGTACAGCTTACTGCGGGAAAAAGCGCCTGGTACTCAAATCGAAATTGCCTGTACTTTGGTGATGTTGGCCGCAGGCAATTATAAAGAAGATTATTTGGATGCTTCTTCAAAATAGGGCCTTGGCGAAGTAGGACAAATTTGAACAACAAGCCTTTAAAAGCTGCTCGTTCTTCAAAAAAATACTATTTTTAAAAGAGATTCTCAAAACTGGGGAACAAGCTCCTCAAAGAAAGTACCTTCAACTACTAAAACAATAAGTCACTAACAACAGGATAATTGTCCCGTTGTGGCGACCAACCAATTTAGCACAAGACGATAAATTATGGCAAAGATTCTAGTAATCGATGACGAACCCAGTATCAGAACGGTATTACGGGACATTCTAGAAATGGAAAACTATAGTGTAGAAGAGGCCAAAGACGGCATTGACGCACTTTCTAAAATTAAAAAATATAAATTTGATGCTGCAATTTGTGACATCAAAATGCCCAAAATGGATGGCCTAGAGCTATTGGAGCGCATCAATGTCCTTAGTCCAGATACGCCCGTGATTATGATTTCGGGGCATGGCAACATTGCCACAGCAGTAGAGGCCGTCAAGAAAGGTGCCTTTGATTACATTGCCAAACCACCAGATTTGAACCGCTTGCTGATTACCATTCGCAATGCCCTCGACAAATCGAGTTTGGTACAAGAGACAAAGGTGCTCAAAAAGAAAATCAAAAAAGGCGGTGGCGTACAAACCATCATTGGAGAGTCTGAGGGGATTGGCAAAATCAAAGCCACCATCGACCGCGTAGCTCCTACTGATGCCCGTGTATTGGTCACTGGCTCTAACGGAACAGGAAAAGAATTAGTCGCTCGCTGGATTCACGAAAAAAGTGAGCGTTCTCAAAATCAAATTGTAGAGGTTAACTGTGCGGCTATTCCTGCTGAGTTGATCGAAAGCGAATTGTTTGGCCACGAGAAAGGTTCTTTTACCTCGGCGCACAAACAGCGCATTGGGAAATTTGAGCAAGCGCATGGCGGTACCTTATTTTTGGATGAGATTGGTGATATGAGCCTTTCTGCTCAGGCCAAGGTGTTGCGCGCCCTCCAAGAGGGGCGGATTACCCGTGTGGGAGGCGACAAGGATATTAGTGTGGATGTGCGTATCGTAGCCGCTACGAACAAAGATTTGCGCAAGGAGATTGAAGCCAAGCGTTTTCGCGAAGATTTATACCACCGTTTGGCCGTTATTATTATACAGGTTCCATCCCTCAATGATCGCAAAAGCGATATTCCATTGTTGGTCGATCACTTTGTAGAATCGGTATGCAACGAGTATGGCCGTCCTAAAAAGGAGATTGAAGCCAAAGCCGTGCAACTGCTGCAAGAAGTGGATTGGACAGGAAATATTCGAGAACTGCGTAATGTGATTGAACGGTTGATTATCCTGAGCGAACAAAAGATTACTTACGCTGATGTCGAAAGTTTTGTTTTGCCAACGATGAAGCGCCATAACCAATTGCAAACCTTGTTTGATCGTTTTGGATCGGCTAAAGAAGCAGGGGCTTATGTAGAGCAAGAGTATACACAGTATCAAAAAAATAAAGGCTAGCGGGATAGTTTTTTTAGAATAGACACCAAGCAAGGCTGTTCCAAACCATTGGAGTAGCCTTCGCTTTTTGGGGTAAAGAAAAAGTAATGCCTTGAAAAATAATAAGGTGTAATTATAAATATGTGAATAGAGTGGCAACACAAACGCTCGGCTTGTTGTTAGGTAAAGTGTACTTTCTACATTCAATTTCTCTAAAATTTGAGAGAGATAACCAAAAAAAACAAGCATTATGTATTTGAAAATATTTTTACCTATTTTACTACTCGTCGCTTTGGCTTTAAGCGCTTTTGAGCAATCTCCCCAAGCTAGTATTACTACTATTGCTATTGACGATGACTTTTTGAAAGAGGGGGAGAAAGCTCCTAATTTTGTAACTAAAGATGTTTTAGGCAACAAAGTAAACCTCAGAAAAACGTTGAAGAACTCCAATGTTCTGTTAACATTCTTACGCCCTGCTTGGTGTCCTATTTGTAATGCGCGTACTTATGAATTGATGCAGAATTATGAAGCGATGAAGGCTCAAGGGTATGAAATCATTGCCGTATATCCTTCTCCTGTCAAGGAGTTGCAGTTTTATGTCAATGATTTAGACATTCCTTTTCCTGTTATTTCTGATCCCGATGGCGAGTTGTACCGTTTGTACAAAGTAGAGCGCTCTAGAGAAAAGTTTGAGATGGCTTTTGAAGAGGAAAAAGCGTTGAAATACATCAAGGATGGCAAGGAGTTGTACGAAAAATATAACAATGATTACGGTGGGATACAAGAAGTAGCCGTCCCGATTATTCCTGCTGACTTTATATTGACGAAGAAAGATAACACTATAAAAACGGCTTACTATGGGGCTTATTTAGGAGACCATATTGCCGTAGATAATCTACAAAGTTCTAACAATAAATCTTCGACTTCTAGATTTTAGAAGCCGCACGGTTTAAGTAATTTCAGATTTAGAGAAGCCTTGACAACAGTTGTTGTCAGGGCTTTTTTTTGCGAGGGGGGACAAGGTCGGAAGGTCTTTTAAAAAGTAATTTGTCCCGCTCATCCCTTGAAGTGTGCTGTTTAGAAAGATGGGTTGTATAAGGTATTTTATTGTACTATTCTTAGGAGGAATAAAACCAGCAAGCTGGGCAGCTTATTGGCTATTACCCCAAGGTATAAGGGTAGAGCTTTGGATTCCCTTTGTTATTTCCCAAGAAACCATTTAGTCAACATAGTCCAAGAAGAATGAGAACAATTAGAGCGATAAATAGAGGTTCTTACAAATTAAGTACCGTGTAACACGCGTTACTATCAGTTGTATAAAAAGAATCGCTACTCTAATTAGACCTTATGAAGGCTTTTAAAGGCAAAGAAAATAGTGGGCATAGGAAGGTGCTGGATAAGTAAGCTGTTTCACGGCGAGCCGCTATTTTTAGCTTTTTGCTAAAAATAAAACCTTCTTTGTTTGAGCGTTCTTTGTCCCAATTTATCGGAAAAGCGAGTTAGCTCCCTTCGGTCGTGAGAAGGTTTAGGGGAGTAGGGGGACTGCTTACCCAGCCCCTTCCTCCAGCCCTAGCCTTTTTTAGCTCCCTTCGGTCGTGAGCGGGCAGCCCTGTTGGTGCAAGGCACCAAACCGCTCGTTCCCTTCGGTCATGCTTAAGTTTGTTTCTTTTTTTCGGTACCACGAACTACAAGCGAAGAGCTCACGCAGTAAGGTGGGCTTTTGTGTTGTTAGCAAATTCTGTTTCAGGATAATAAAAAAAAGGCCTTCTATTCCTACAACGTTTTTACATTGGGAATAGAAGGCACAGGATCAAACAGCTTATTTCATCATTGGTACGGTAGTTAGCGCAGCACTAAGGTGCTGCCATCTGGAAGCGTGACTTCTATGCGTTGGATAAACTGGGCACGCATGCCGAGCAGATGCCAAGCCAAAAGTAATTCTTCTAGGAGCTGAGCAGTAGTGGGCGTCATACTGTTTTGAAGGAGATTTTTATTTCCGAATAGAGATTGCTATTGGTCGTCATCTTAGTAGGCTGAGCCGATAAACGGACATTAGGAATCAAGACATTAGAACTGTTGAGGCTATCAAACTGGTTGCGATCAATCAGCAGTGTATTGCGTCCCGTGGTTTTGTTTTGGAACGTGAACACTTTGATGTTTTGGTTATAGCTTGGCAGCAGCAGCTCGTTGACACGGTCGGGGTCAAAAGTACTTATGTTGGTACTTTCAATCATACCCGCATCTCCCTTGTCGCCTGTATTTCCTAAGTTGCCCAAATTGGGGAGCTTAGGATCACGGATCAAGGGGTTATCAAAAGTCTTTTTCTCCTGCCCCAAATTGTTGGGTCGTGCCATTTTGTTCCCCGTCTGGCTCTTCGCTAGAAAATAAACTAGAGAGTTCCAGTTTAGCCGTAATCTCGCCAGAATCTACTACTAGTTTTGAGACATCCGATTGATTAATCAAAGCGTTGAGCAGTGTCTTTTCTTCGCTTATAATCAGATTTACAATAACCGTTTCGACGGCTTCAAAACCTGCATCGGACAGGCGCTTGTCTTCATCAATAAATCCTTTGGTCTCCTCAAAATTCTCTACAAGAAAATCGTTGAGGGCTTGATTCACCAATACCCCACGGTCTAGCGCGAACCCAAAATACTGCTGAATGCGCTGGCCTACTTTGTCGTCAATACTATAGACTTTACGGTAGGTTTCGTTGGGGAGGTCTAGACGACTTTGCAACTCGGCATAGCGCTCCAATTGATAATTTTGAGACGATAAAATGGCATCAAAGGTCTCTTGAATAAGTTGGGATACAAACTCGGCAAACCCCAACGATACTTCTTGTATATTTTGCATGGGTTTTAGCCGTTTAAGGGTGCATAATCAGTTTTAAAACGAATCAAGACGCGTCCAAAGATGTCTACTTTGGTACCGCTGCTGTCTCGTTGGTAGGATTTGGCCGTATTTACAGTGACCGTACGTTGGCTCCGCTTTACTTTGCGCTTGTTGCGGTACAACCCTGCTAAGCCAAAACTCACTTTGCGTTTTCTTTTGGATTTGACTTTGTCTTCGTTGCTATAGCTACTAGAAGAGCCTGTAGAGGTGTTGTTCCAAGTAGAAAAGGTAATCTTGGTTTCAATTTCTCCTTCGGTTACGACCAAGCGCATCATGCCTTGATTGACGATGTTTTGCAAGAGGGCGTATTTGTTGGAGGCAATTAAAGCCGCTATAGAATCGTAAATCGCTTGGTAGGAGGGGACATCCTCCGCAAGAATGGTCGCCCCCGATAGTACTTTGTCGTTGTAATCCGCCAAGGCATTATAGGAAGCCGCTTCTGAAGGATCGTCAATTTTGTCTACTAAGCTAGATACGGCAGGCCCAAGGTGGTAATCAACGCACTCCACCATTGTCCGTTGGTCGCTGTGCCTCCTCCAGGAGCTTCTAACGTAGGTTTTGTTGCATCAGGGGCTTGTAACTGGTCTAAGGCTGCTCCAACAATAGTGGTATCTGCCTCAGGCAAGTCATAATTGAGAACAAAATCTGAAATTTCTTCAAAACTGACACCATCTACCGTGTTATTGATATAGGTCGTTAGGTCTTGCGAAAGAGATTCCACAAATTGCGCGTACTCTTCCATTTGTAATACATGGGCTTCGACCAAGGCGTCGAAGATGCCTGTAATTAGTTCCTTTGAAAATTCCACAAAGGGGATGTCACCGAAGCGTGCTGCGGTGTCGATTGCATAATCACTCATAAAAAATGTTATTAAGGTTTGTTTAAAAAAAATATTAAAATTTAGTCTTCTTTAAGTTTCATTTAGAGCATAGTAGGGCACTTTCCTGACAGAGAAAATTCTTGTCCGACAGCGGATGCTCTATGGTTGAACAGGGTATTGGAAATAGGAAGTCGGTAAAACGGCGGGCGTTTTAGACTAAGGGTTGATAAGCATAATTCTTCAGGGTAAAGGTTCCGTTGATACGGAAATAATAAATGGGTTTAGTTTTTTCAAGGGTTGTTTTTAACAAACAGCAGAACACTCGGGTAAGTGTCTACTTAATCTTAACGAAGGTGATTTAAAAATTATTGTAAGGCTTGACTAATAAATAGAAAGATTTCGAGAAAAAAATAAATTGGTTTAAAATAGTTTTCTAAGAAAATAGACAGAAAACTAATTGATTCCTGTTCTCTACCACTAAAAAAAGCCCTTCATTCCGAATAATGCTCGGAACAAAGGGCTTTAAAAATCAGAAAAATTATTTGAACGCTAAATAAAAAAAAGGAATTCCTTATTTTTTATCTGCTTTGAGCGCTTCAATTTCCGCTTTGAGGGCTTCGATTTGTGCTTGTTGTTCTTGGGTGGCTTTAATCAAAACAGGAATGAGTTGTTGGTAGGTCATTCCCATACGATCCATTTCTACTTTGGTAAATTCTTCTGGTCTACTCTCGTCCAAGATTTTGTGGTCGTGTGTTTTGACCGCTTCGGGTACTAAAACCAAGGCTTCTTGGGCAATCAATCCCAACTTTGTTTCTTGGAATGGATCTCTTTTTAGAACATAAGAAACAGGACGCATTTGCATGATTTCTGCTAAGCCGTAGTTCAGGTTTTGAATGTTGTCTTTTTCTCTAATATCCGAAACGTTTACAAAGTTATCGGCATACACATCATCCCAAGCGCGTGCCCCTGTAGAAAAACCTAAATCTCTATCAAGGTGGGTGGTGGGTGCAAAAGAGTTGTTGATGTTCGTTTCAGCAGTATTGTCCAATAGGTACTCAATCGTTCCAATTCCTACAGCCGTTCCTGTAAAACCATTGTTTCTATCAAAATCCACTACATAGTCTACAACAACGCCTGCAATCGTTTGGCCATTTTGGTAATCTGAATTGATATCATCAGTACCAAAACGCACCAAGTTTTCTCCAGCATCTAAGAAAAACATACTGGTTCTAGTGTCGGATTCCATACGGAGGTCACCGTTGTTGTTTCCTTGTTCGTTGAAGACGGTAACACCGTTCCCGTGAATACGGTGGTTGATTCCGTTGTTCTGGTAAACATCAACAATTCCATCATCCGCTGAATCGTGGATTCTCACTAAGACATCCCCGCCATTGACCGCGCCATCTCTCAAATAAAGGTCATCTGCGAAGAATGAGTTTCCTTGTACATTGAAGGTTCCGTCTGTAGCGTTGGTACCTATAGAAACGCGGTTGAGGCCTGCATCTAAGTGGAACATATTGGCATTGCCATCTGATTCAATTCTAAAGTTGCGATCGAACCCTTGCTCATTAAAAATAAACTGGGTATTGGCATCCAAGTCAATGGAAGTAATGCCATTTTCCATAATTTGTAAACGGCCATCGTTAGTATCATCGGTAAGAATCATCAAGTTGGTTCCCAAGGTGTTTTCATCTCTCCAATAAACATCGCCTCCAAATAAGCCAGTTCCATTATCTATGATAGAGAACTTATTGACGCCATTATCTTGAATGTCAAAATCTCCTGTTCCATTGAGGTTAAAACGCATAGGGTGACCATTTTGAGTAATAACGGTCGGTTCTAATAAGTTGCCTCCCAAACGGATACGGTCAGCGCCTGCATTGATGTACAAACCGTTGTCAGCGGCAGCATTTATGGTTACAGTACCAGCAGCACCACCACCCGTCAATCCAATGCCAGCAGTGACGCCTGTAATGTCTCCATTGGCAGGAATAGCTTGTGTAAATAAATCACCAGCTCCATTGGCGATAACCATACGATTTCCTCCACCCGCTAGGCTATTAACCCTCACGGTACTGTTGTTATAGGCATAAGAAATTACTTCTGCATCGGTATTATTGTCTCGGCGAAAGAAGGTGATTCGGTCAGTACCTCCGATCATAGCAGGAGCACCATCTCCATCGTAGCCAAAACCACCCCCATAAGTAGGACTCTGTCCTGCATAAAACATACCTGAACCTTGAGCACCACCTGTTGCATAAACTCGTGCTATATCGTTATCTGGTCTAAATATGTGCAAGTCTTCTGCAGGAGCAGCTGTTCCAAGGCCTACACGATCGTTGGCTGCATCTACCCGCAACGCATTGGGATTGATGGCTGATTCTACTCTAAAATCACGATCCAATCCTTGCTCGTTGAAAACAAATTGGGTGTTGGCATCTAAGTCAATGGAGGTGATGCCATTTTCCATAATTCTTAAACGGCCATCGTTAGCGTCATCAGAAAGAAGCATTAAGTTCGTCCCTAAGGTATTTTCATCTCTCCAATACACGTCACCACCAAACAAACCTGTTCCGTCATCTACGATAGAGAACTTGTTGACGCCATTGTCTTGAATATCAAAATCTCCTGTTCCATTGAGGTTAAAACGCATAGGGTGACCATTTTGAGTAATAACGGTTGGTTCCAACAAGTTGCCTCCCAAACGGATACGGTCTTGTCCAGCATTGATGTATAGACCATTGTCCGCCGCAGCATTCAAAGTAACCGTACCAGCAGTACCACCGCCAGTCAATCCAAAACCAGCAATTACCCCTGTAATGTCACCATTGGCAGGAATAGCTCCTGTTAGTAAATCTCCATTGGCATTGGCAATGACCATACGGTTACCTGCGCCTGCTAAGGAGGAAACTCTGGCTCCACCAGATACGTGCAAGCGTTGAGCGGGAAGATTAGTTCCAATACCTACTCTGTCTAGTCCTGCATCTACAAAAAAGAGGTGGGCATCTGCATCGGACTCGACACGGAAATCGCGGTCCAACCCTTGCTCATTAAAAACAAATTGAGTATTAGCATCTAAATCTATGGCGATAAGATTGTCTTCTCTAATGATAAAACGACCATCATTTCCGTCATCAAACAGTTGGGCGATCATCGTCCCCCCTGTGCTCTCATCTCTCCACTCTACATCGCCCCCAAATCTAGAGGTACCGTTATCCAACACGGTAAACTTACCAACACCATTGTCTTGAATGTTGAAATCTCCTGTGCTATTGAGATTGAAATTCATAGCAAAGACACCCGCTGAAACGGTTGTGTTTTCAATGAGTGGGCCACCCAAGTGAATGAAGGTACCTACATTGCGCAAGCCGTTACGGCCAGACTTATTCAAACTGGCTAGACTAACTGTTCTAGCACCACCACCATCGGTTAGGGTTAAGTTATTACCCGCAAGGGCAAACCCAGTATTGTACTCATTGCCGATAACAAAATCCGCATCGTTGACCAAGCTGGTTAAGTCGACGGTTCTAGCAGCTCCACCATCAGTGAGAGTGAGGTTTCTACCCGCAAGGGCAAACCCAGTATTGTACTCATTACCAATAACAAAATCCGCATCGTTGACTAGACTAGCCAAGTTGACGGTTCTAACTCCACCACCATCAGTCAACCGCAAATCGGTTCCCGACAGGGCAAATGCCGTGTTGTACTCGTTGCCAATCACCGCATCCGCATCATTGACCAAGTTGGTCAAATCTACGGTAGTTGGGGCACCGTTTTCAATAGTAATGGTCAAGTTATTCCCTGAAAGGGTCGCACCTGTTAGATTTTGATCATCAGTACCTGTACCAGTAGACAAGCGTTCCCACTGGGTATCATTCCAATAATAAAATCCACGACCCGCCCCACCGATGGTAGTCGCGTTATTGTTCCAAACCAACAAACCCCTAGCAGGAGCAGTGACAGGAGCCGCCGTATTTATATTAGGAATAGAAACTTGGGGAATGAGAATACCTCGGTTGTTGTCTACGATGTGCAATTTTGCACTGTTGTCGGGTGTATTAGTCCCGATTCCAACAACTTGTGCCTGTAGGGCATAAGAAGTACTAAGAGCAAGCAAGGTGCTTGCCCCCCATTTGTAGAGGTTGTTCATTTTTGAAATGATTATAACGAGTGATAAAAGTATAAAAGGGGGATACACACTATTGTTAAAATAGTGTGTATGAGATGTTAAAGAAAGCAAAAAAATATAGGACTGCCAAAGAAAGGAGGGAAAAACCTAGGCGGCTTTTTCGTTATAGGCGAGTAAAATATTCCGTATGTTTTTATAATGAAATAATTATAAAATAGCACTTAAAAAAAGAACACGCAAGAGTAGATCTATTCTTATTGTCAAAATAAAATATATAGGTAGTAAGGATTGAAGCACTACTTTAGTGGGCTTCCTTAGTCGAAAAAAAACGACCTTTCCACTCTACGCGGCGCTTGAATAACCCTAAAGTACCCACCGCCATTATATAAAACCAATGTAGAAAAGTAGAGGCGGGGAAGTACTTCATCAAGTCCTGTCGATCAAAGAAAAAGGCCATCATTGCTAAGAAGAAAAAGTCGCTCATCGCTTTGATCGTAAATTTCATTGCAAACCAGAATAGGAAAAAGGGATTCCAACAACCCGCGAGTAGATCAAATAGCATATCCATAGAAAGTAACCAGACCACTCCGAGCATAAACCAGACTTGCCAGCCTTTGTAGGCACTTGATTTGGAAGACCAGCGCAGGCGTTGCTGCATAAAATCAGCGAGGTTGCTTTTGGCATGGGTAAAGGTACTGGCGTGGTCGTTTTTGAGGTAGGCAATCTCTCTAGGATAACGCGCCTGAATTTTTTGCAAGAGCAGCATATCGTCTCCAGAGGGCAGGTGGTCAATGCCTTCAAAGCCATTGACCGCCTCAAAGGCTTGCCGCTCATAGGCCAAGTTGGCACCGTTGCACAACCCCATAAAGCGCCCTTCTATGCCTGCTGCCGAAATAGCCATCATGCCCATAAAATCTAAGCTTTGGAACCGCTCTAATAGGTTAGTTTCTTCGTGAAAAACGACTGGAGCGGCAATGAATTTAGGCCGCGACTCTTCGTAAAAACTACCGATATACGACAGCCACTGCGGCTTCATGGTACAATCGGCATCTGTCGTAACAATCAACTGTTGGGAGGTTGCTTGGATGCCTGCTGCAAGGGCTGCTTTCTTTCCCTCTTGGCCTTTGGGTAACATCAAGAGTTGTAGCTGTGGGTATTGGGCGGTGTATTTCTTGACAAGGCGGGCAGTGTCGTCGACAGAATGGTCGTCAATGACGTAAATTTTCAGTAAATTAGTAGGATAATCTTGTGCCAAGACGGCTTTTAAACACGCTTCTATTTTGTTGACTTCGTTGCGCGCGGGAATCATAACGGCAATCGTTGTAGTAGGCTGAAAGTGATCGGGTAATTCCCAACGTGCCACTCTGTTCCAATAGAAAATATAGCACAGAATCACGAGCAGATAACTGCACAAAAGAACTACTGAAAATAAAGAGTAGGCGATGAACATAAAATTGGAGATTAAAATAATTGGGCAAAGATTAGAAAAAGAGTATTTTGGGAAAAGGAATGGTTGTAACACCAACTCAACCTACCAAGCCTCCATAGAGCAATTGTTCAAAGCTCTTCAACACCAAATTTTTAATTTTAGTTGTATAACGAGTACAAAGGGTTGATACTATTACTACGTCTATTATGCGGAATTGTCCTAGGAAGCCTTTTCTTGTCGCTTCCCGTCCGCGCTCAGCAAGGAATTTATTACAACGATGCCGTGCAACTAGCGGCTCGATTAAGCAGTGAGGAAGCCTTTCCAGAGCTTTCCCAACACTTAATTTATACCATAGAAGATGCGCTTTTGTCGGTGGCTCAAAGCCCCTATAAAGCCGCAACGGCTGTGGCGCAACACTATGCCATTCATGCGGCCACTCGTAGCAGTACCCACCGCCTACATTTAGTAGTTGACAACGCGGCATCTTGGCTGTACCCACTCCAATATAATAATCCCGTCCAACTATCGCTTCATCGACAAGACATTGCATTGAGCGTTTTAGAACGCCAAGAAGAATATACCATTCTAGAATTAAAGAGTGAACAAGCACTTAATATGAAGTTTTTAGCCAATGGCCTGTCTATTTTAGAAGAGGTTTGGTTGGTCGAAATTCCGAGCCAGAGTAGCATTGCTAGTGACATTCAACTACAAGTGACAAAAGAAGGTTATCAACTTCTCTACAGTTGTCCTACAGAGCGTCAAGAATTGCACTATTGGGAATTTTTAGTTAGTCCTACAGGACAAGTAACTTTTGTGGGGGAATATGGTGCTGCTTTGGCGCTACAGTTGTCTGCTGAAGAGCAGCGTTTTTAGGCGCGAACATTCCGCTGTTGTTGTTGTTCTACTTCGACAAGACTTTTTGATACAATGGATAACTTTTAGAATATGAAAGAGCAGCAGCCGTCAATAGAAGATTTGCGGGTCGATTATAAATTAGATACGCTAGAACGCAGTGATTTAGCTGCTTCACCTATTCAACAGTTTGAGCAGTGGTTCCAACAAGCCCAGAAGGCCGACCAACTAGAACCCAATGCAATGACACTTGCCACGGTAGACCAAAAAGGCATCCCAACGGCTCGTATTGTCCTGCTAAAAGGCTTGGACGAAGAGGGCTTTCGCTTTTATACCAACCACGACAGCGACAAAGGGCAGGCACTCGCCGAAAACCCCAACGTCGCCCTTGTTTTTTTTTGGGGGAGCCTTACAACGCCAGGTACGCATCCTAGGAACCGCCCAACGTCTTCCTGAAGCGGCTTCCACCGCCTACTTTCATAGCCGTCCCAAAGGCAGCCAAATTGGCGCGTGGGCCTCTCCTCAAAGTATGGTCATTCCTGACCGTAGCAGCTTAGAAGATAAAGCGGAAGCCTTAAAAGAAGAATATGCCAACAAAGAAGCCTTGCCGAAGCCGCCCAACTGGGGAGGATATGTGGTACGTCCTTACCAAATTGAGTTTTGGCAGGGGCGAAGCAGTCGCTTGCACGATCGGTTGCGCTATACCTTAACAGAATTAGATCCTAAAGAATGGAAAATTGAGCGCTTAGCGCCTTAGAAGTGTTGCTGGAGTGATGGGGGTACCCAACTTGTTGGGGAACCTGTAGTGGGCTACTGCTCAGGAGAGCGCAGCGATGGCGGAATAAAAATCGTATAGACGACATGTTCTTGGCATTCTTCGCCCTTTACAATCAGCATATTGCGATTGCGTTTAGAGGACAAAACCATTTGTTTGGTACGCTCATTAATTTGGCAAAGTAACTCGTAGCGCCCGTTGTTAATGATGAAATTGAGGAGGGCTTCATTGGGAACAGAGAGCTCCACACTGGTTTCGATAATAATACGGTTGCCTTTGGTAGTTCGCCAAAGAATTTTAGCATTCGGAACATCTAAGCGTAGAGTTTCTGCTTGTCCTATCTCTACCGTTTGAGATGTTTTTTTAGCCATTTGTCCATAGCCGTAGCTCATACAACACCAGCAGAGCAAGGAGGTATAGAGGAAGCGACAATAAATAGAGGAGGACATTTTCATGATAGGATAGCTTATAAATAGAAACTAGTTACTGGATTATTCCCGCTAAGTTTCAAAAATAGGCACGATTTGGTGTGAACTATTATCTGTATAATTTATTAAACAGCTGCAAACGTGCAATAGTTTGGAACCGCTCTAATTTAGTTGAAGCAATCAATAGAAGGCTCGCCGAAAGATAAAAAAGAATCTAGGGATAACCTATAGAATCGCTATAAATATTCTTAGTCATCCCGCTTCCCATAACTAATACTAGCGGCTTTTCGCTGGCTCGTTCTTTCTACCCAATAGTATAAAATAGCGGCTGCAAAGACACTGCTCCCATAGCCGAGCAAAAGTACTAAAACTTTTTGAAACGGCAACCGATAATAATGAGAGAGCACATTGACTAGTGCCTGACCAATGGGCCAGTGCAATAAATATAAACTATAAGAGCAACGACCGAGCCAAGCCGACCAATTGGGGTTGTAAAGTGGGAAAAAATGAAGCAGCACTAAGCTGCCTAATACCACTAAGGTATGTACCCAGTGTAGTTGCCACAGCAAAATTAATGCCCCCGAAAAAAGCAGTAAAAAGAACTCTAAGCCCTTGATCTTATGTTGACTATATAAAGCGTAGCCTCCACTCATTACAAAAAGAGGTAACCACCTAAAAATCAAGTCCTTTTGATCGCTAACTAGGCTCAACCCAAACAATAAAATATAACTTGCATAGCGCCAAGCGGCTTTACGGTTTACCCAAAAAGGGAATATTATTGCTAATACGCTATAATATTGAAATTCTACCGCTAGTGACCAATAAACAGGATTAAGCCAGCGCTCTCCTTCTATCAAGGGAACCAAATAGCCTATATGCCACAGCACGTTTCCCAAAGAAACATCTAGGGCTTGTTGGTGCCGCCAAGCTTGTACACCTAAGTAGCCAAGTGTGATTACAATAGATAGGAAGTAGGGTGGTTCTAAGCGCCAGCAACGCCGCCAGAGGAAACGTCCAAAATACCGCCAAGTATACCCGTGCCGCAACAATGCCAACGGTAAAACAACCCCCGATAAAACAAAAAATAAAGTGACCGCGTATTGCCCCCAATAGGTCAAGTTGCGTACCCAAGCAGCGTCGATGTAATCGACGGTTCCCCAAACAAAATGATAAAAACAAATAGCCGCTGCCGCCCAGCCGCGTAGGCTTTCGATGATGGGAATATGTTGGCGCGTCGGCAACATGGTCAAGAGGGCTTGGACTCGACAGCTGGCCGTCTAGACACTAGATAAACACCTGCCGCAATTAGCCCCCCCGCAATAAACAAATAACGCGTCAACTCGTCTTTGCCTGCGGCAATCGCAATCGCACTAGCCAGTAACGGCTGCAAATAAATATAAGTACTAGAAACAGAAGCCTTTACCACCGAAAGCGCCGCGCCGTTCATAACATAGGTCAAATAGGTAACAAAGAACAGCACAAAACCAATACTCCACAGAATAGAAGGGGGCATGGCCGAAAAGTCTACCGTTTGTAGAGGAGCCCAACCAAAAGGGATAACATAGAAGGTGCCGAATAAGAATACCCATTTGAGGGTGGTAATGGGAGAGTACTTGCTCATCAAGGGTTTGACCAACACCAAATAGACCGCATAAAAAGCAGCATTAATAGCAATGAAAAGATTGCCTAGCCCTGGATTAGGCGCGTCTTGGATGCCTGTTTTGCCCGTGAGAATAAGCAAGGCCGCCCCCGATAAACCCAACGCGACTCCTAGACTCTTGGCCAGGGTCAGTTTTTCTTTGAAGACCACCATAGAGAGCAGCAACACCAAAATGGGGGTGACCAACATAATTAGAGAGCCATTGATAGGCGTAGTCAAGTTGAGGCCATAAAAAAAACAGAGCTGGTTGCCCGCAATGCCACATACCCCACAAAGAGCCATGCGCAGCAAGTCCTTGCGCTCTATAGGTTCTCGCACAAACAAAAAGTGCGTAATCCAAAGCAGGCTTGTTCCCGCCAAACAGCGAAGCATAATAAACCCAAAGGGATCAAGGTAATACGTGGGCGCTGCCATCACAGGTTTGGCCACGGTAAAATTGGCGGCATAGATTAAGGCCACAAAAAACATAGCGATATGCGCCAATACTACTTTCTTATTCACTGCTACCTGTATTTTGAAGGGCTTATTTGAAGGCAGGCGTTACCCATTTAAGGCATAAGCTGTTTCTACCAAATCTTTGTAATGCCCATTTTCTATTTGTAGTAACTCTTGGTGCGAACCAAATTCCTGTACTTCGCCCTTGTCCAACACCATGATTTTATCAGCGTGTTGAATCGTAGACAAACGGTGGGCAATAATTATAGACGTGCGTTTGGCAATCAGGCGCTCAATGGCGTACTGAATAATGCCTTCTGTCTCTGGATCAATGGCTGAGGTCGCTTCGTCCAAAATTAGAATTTTAGGATCAAAGACTAAGGCACGGACAAAAGAAATCAGCTGCCGTTGTCCCATAGATAGCGTAGCGCCGCGCTCCATGACTTGATAATCATACCCCCCTGGTAATTTTTCGATAAAAGGATGGGCACCGATCATCTTGGCCGACTCGATCACCTGCGCCCGTGAGATATGTGGCGCTTTGAGCGTAATGTTGTCCAACACTGAGCCCGAAAATAGAAAAACATCCTGCAACACGACTGCGATGCTGTTGCGCAACGCAAACAATTCATAGTCTTTTAGATTGGTATCGTCAATGGTGATTATTCCCTTATGCGTTTCATAAAAACGGCTCAGGATATTGATTACCGTCGATTTGCCTGCGCCTGTACTGCCGACAATGGCCATTGTTTCTCCTGCCTGAATATCAAAACTAACATCGCGCAAAATCCAGTCTTCAATTTCCTCAGCAGGCTTGTCTTGTTGGTAAGAAAAATAAACGTTCTTAAAGGAAATATTGCCTTGCACATTCTCAGGAATAACTGTCCCTATATTCTCAATAGTATTGGTATTGTCCAACACCCCAAAAATCCGTTTAGCAACAATAAACCCCATTTGCAAGGTGTTCAATTTATCAGCTAGAATGCGAATCGGGCGAAACAACATCTCCAAATACAAAGGAAAAGCGATCAACACCCCCAAGGTAACTTCGCCGCCAATCACGCCACGCGCGCCATACCAGACCATCAATCCCAAAGAAGTTGCCGATAAAATCTCTACGGTAGGAAAGAAAATCGCGTAGTAAAAAATAGAATTGATATTGGCCTTAGCGTATTCTTTATTAATCACTTTAAATTTGTCCAATTCTTGCTCTTCTGCATTAAAGGTCTGCACAATACGCATCCCCGTAATACGCTCTTGCAAAAAGGCATTCATATTCGAAACTTGTGTCCGTACTATTTCGTAAGCCTTTTTGACGGCTTCTTTGAACCAATAGGTAAAAACGATGAGGATGGGAACCGTGACCAAACAAACCAACGTTACCTTCCAGCTCGTCCAAAGCATGATGGCCAGCACAAAAAATAAGGTCAGTAAATCGGCAATGATAGTAATAAAACCCTCAGAAAAGACCGTGTTGATGGTTTCGATGTCGTTGATCGTACGGGTAGTAGAGGTGCCAATAGGCGTTCTATCAAAATAACTTAAGCGCAGGCTGTTGATGTGGTTAAACACCTGTACCCGCAAGTCGCGAATGACAGATTGCCCCAACCAACTGGTCGAATAAGAAAAAATATAGTACAAGATGCCCTGCAAAATCAAGATGCCAAATAAGAGACTGACCATAAATAACAAGCCTTCTCCGTTATTGCTCAAAATGCTCTCATCTACCGTGCGTTGCACCAAGTAGGGGCGCAAGATGGCAATGGGCGCCAAAAGAATGGAGAGCGTTCCCGCTAAAATAAAAATACCTTTATAAGGAGCGGCCAATTTGATGATGCGTTTGGATAAAGCCCAATCCGCATATGAAGGAGGTGGAGTCGGTTGATTCAAGAATCGCTATTTTTCGACGAGGTGAATGATTTCATCGTAAACGCGTAGGGATTTGAGAAGTTCAAAATCATCTAGACTTTTACATTTGAGCATCAAACCCTTGAAGTTGGGATCTTCGTGTTGGTTGATGAAGCTGGTGTGCAGTACTTCCAAGATATCCCAGGTGCCCATTGCCGCCCCGCTGTCCAACCTAGCTTGTACCGCCAAATTTTCGTGGAGTTTACCCGATTCTAGCGCTCCGAGTAGCACTATTTTTAATTTTTCTTTGAAACCGTAGACTACCTGAACGCGAAACGTGCCTTGGATGGTCGTTTTTTTTGTTGCCATAATAGAATTAAATGAAAGAG
This sequence comes from uncultured Saprospiraceae bacterium, assembly GCA_963837355.1. Lineage (GTDB taxonomy): Bacteria > Bacteroidota > Bacteroidia > Chitinophagales > Saprospiraceae > Aureispira. The sequence goes on from CAWIMY010000008.1 coordinate 362,515, forward strand.
TGAAGTGGCAGAAGAACGCCTTAGCCACAAAGTTAAAGCAAAGAACTTAGAATCTTGGTGGTGCTCGGGTTTTATTTCACACGGAGTATGGCTACGGTTCCTCCTTTATCGGTTTTGACATGAAGTAAATAACGGCCACGCCGCAGCGTTGTAGTAGGAACGACAGGGGTGCTACCTGTTCGTAAGGCGGTTTTCTTGGAATAGCGTTTCTTTCTTTTCGATGATAGAGTTCCCAACGCTCTAGTGTGCCCCCTCCCAAAATAGTGATTATACAACTATCCTTAGCAGGATTGGGCGAGAGCTGAACAACAGGAAAAAATACCTCTGGAATAACCATAGGCGGAAAGGTGCCAACCCCATTGACCAACACCAAGCCATACGGCCACTGCGGCCAAACAAACCCATCTGAAAAACCAGTAGCCAATTCCAAGGAATCCCCCAATCGTATATTTTTCTGAAAACCACCCACCACCCAAGGCGCACCCGATGGATCGACGGCCACGCCACGTGCTACATCAAAACCTTCTCCTTGCCCCGTTATCAATTCTGCGTATTGATTGTTACTACCAATAGACAACTGAAATGCCTCTGTTTTTTGGACTGCCCCTGCTTTGGCCTTGCCCCATTGGATAGAATCTCTATAAGAACCGCAGAGGTAAACACGGCGGGGGCTTAGCGCTAAATCTAGGCATTCTGCCTCTGCAAAGGCCGTTGTTTGGCGGCCCCATTGCGCGCGGCCTTGCGCATCTAACTGCACCACATAAGCATTGGAAAAGGTTTTAAAGCCTGTGCGGAGCAGTACGCTATCAAAGTACAACAAGCCCCGAAAGTGCCCTGCCAAATACAGAAAGCTGTCCTGCCACTCCAAGGCTGTACATTGGTTGTCATACACCCCTGAAAACTGCTTTTGTGCGCGCTGCTGTCCTGTCGCGGCATCCAAGGTTACCAAAAATAAATCGCGATAGACGGGATGGGCTCGCGAAAAGGCACTGTCCAAACGGAACTGCCCCCGAAATTCTCCTGCCCAATACAACTGTCCTTGCCCATCTAAAGCCAAGGTTTTGCCCTGCGCACCTTGGCAAGCTGCACAAGTTTTGCCCCACAGAATGGTTCCTTGCGCATCTAATTTTAGTATAAAAGGTGCTTCGAAACAAGGCGCGACCAAAGGGGGAGCCTGATCCAAAAACAAACTGTCTTGAAAGCTCCCCGTCACATACAGCGCGCCCGCGCTATCGCTCTTCGCGTCTAATACTTGCACCAACCCCGTGCTGCGCAAGCTCCGCAGCCAATTCAATGATAGATCAGCCTGCCATTGTCCTATAAAAATACTGCTGTTTTTTTGATATAAGAGGGGCGTTTTTGCTTGTGCAAACAAACTATCCTTGAAACTGCCAACGCCATACAACCATCCTTTGGAAGACGTTGCTAAGGCTTGCCATTGCTCCGTTTTGGCTCCCCCCAAATAATAGCGCCGTATAATTTGAGCTGCCTCGTTGTATTGATACAAAAAAAGATCGCTACCACCTTTGGCAACTTGCCCTTGCAATTCTTGCTGAAAACTTCCCCCTACGGTAATAAAGCTGTCATTTATAACAATATGAGTGGCCTCAACTGCTCCCGAATTATGGAGCCAAAGGGGGGACTGTCCCTGCAAAGAAGCCGAGAAAAATGTTATCAAAAAGTGAAAAAGTAGAGCTTTATTATTAAAAATCAATCTAAATAAAAGGTTTGCGCAGTACAGTAAGTTGGTGTGCTTAAAAATTCGTAATTTCGTGACCAAAGAAGTGTGCAAAGTTAGTCTTTTTGTGGGAATGAATTTTGTACTTGTTTTGTATAACGACCGTTGATTGACGGTGCGACACCTCATCATATAAACAACGCATGAAAAAGACACATATTTTAGGACTCATTGCCATTGCCATTGCCATTGGCGCTTTGATCTCAATAGCAGGCCAAGCCAGCACTTACACGAATTTTACCGAGGCCAAAATGCGCCTAGACCAAAACCATCAAGTGGTGGGGCATTTGTCAACAGACAAGCCTGTGGTTTACAACCCTGAAAAAGATGCCAATTCTTTTTCTTTCTACATGAAAGACGACAACGGCACCGAGCTACAGGTAATTTGTCAGAAAGAGAAACCTGCGGAGTTTGAACGCTCGGAGCAGATCGTTCTCAAAGGCAAGATGCAAGGAGAGGTATTTGTGGCGCATGATATTTTACTCAAGTGCCCTTCTAAATACCAAGATGAGATGATTCAGAATAAAAATATTATTTACGAAGACGCTTAGATAAGCGACTGACACAGCAAACAACCCTGTGGGGGGACTAGTTCGTAACAAGGTGGATTTTTCTAGGCGACCAGCTTAGAAAAATCCATTGTTAGTTATCAAAGAAAAGACATGATCGACTATATTGGAGAACATTTGTGGGTAGGCCAGTTGGGGCAATTTCTTATTTTTCAGGCTTTTGCGGCAGCGGTTTTAGCGACTGTTAGTTTTGCGTTAGGTACGAATGCAACGAAAGCGGAAGACAAGGACAACTGGCGCACTATAGGGCGCAGTGCTTTTATTGTGCATGGCTTGTCGATTATGACGGTCATTGGCCTGATTTTCTTTATGATGATTAATCGCTACTACGAGTACGATTATGTGTGGAGCCACGTCTCTGATAGTTTGCCTTTCCGCTATACGTTTGCGGCATTTTGGGAAGGTCAAGAAGGGAGTTTTCTGCTGTGGTTGTTTTGGCATTCGGTGTTGGGTTTTGTACTCATCAAGCGCGGCAACGAGTGGGAGCAGCCTGTAATGGCGGTGCTTTCTTTTGCACAAATCTTCTTTGTGTTTTTCATTCTAGGGCTGTATTTTAATGGGGGCGATCCCGACGGGACTGACTTCGCCTTTTTAGGAAATATCTATGGCCGTAGTGGCTTTGTTTGGTTGTTGTTGACAGGGGGCTTGTTCTTTGCGGCGCGCAAAGTAGCGCCCGCTCAACGCGCGTTGGTGCGTGGGCGTGGCGTGTTGCCTACGGTGGTTTTGCTGGGACTTATTTTAGCAGGCTGTTACCATTTGGGCGAAGTTCGCATTGGTGGAAGCCCGTTTATGTTGCTGCGGAATGTGCATTTTGCGCCTATTTTCAATACGCCTAATTACTTGATGTCCATAGAGGGAACAGGTCTAAATCCACTGCTCCAAAATTATTGGATGACCATTCACCCTCCTACGCTATTTCTAGGTTTTGCCACGACAATTGTGCCTTGTGCTTACGCGATTGCAGGTCTTTGGACAGGGGAGCATAAGCGTTGGATGGAGCCCGCCTTAAAATGGGCGTTGTTGAGTGCGGCTATTTTGGGAATAGGTATTTTTATGGGTGGTGTTTGGGCTTACGAGGCGTTGAGTTTTGGCGGTTATTGGGCGTGGGATCCTGTAGAAAATGCTTCTTTGGTGCCTTGGATTACCTTGATAGCGGGAATTCATACGACGTTGATTGCACGCGCTACGGGCTATTCTACCAAGAGTAGCTATATTTTTTACCTGTTGACCTTCTTTCTGATTGTTTATTCTACCTTCTTGACTCGTAGTGGTATTTTGGGGGAAACCTCAGTTCATGCTTTTACAGAAATGGGCTTAGAATGGCAGTTGGTTTTATTTATGGGTACGTTGGCGGCCTTGGGCTTTGGCTTTTATCGTCATCGCAGAAAAGAAATTCCTGCACCACAACGAGAGGAGAGCATTTATTCCAGAGAATTTTGGATGTTTGTAGGTTCTTTGGTCTTGTTGTTTTCAGCGGGGTTGATTACGGTTACCACTTCTATTCCTGTGATCAATGCCATAGCGACGATTGAGCCTTTTGAAACGGTCATCGCTTGGATGAGTGGCGCGACAAGTGGTTTGGATGGGGGCACTTTTAATAGTGTTCATCAGTTTTTTGCCAATTTGGAAGGTGGAAAAATTGCTCCCCCTGAGGATGTGGTTGCGCATCACAATAATTTCCAATTGTGGATTGCCATTTTGGTAGCGATCTTATCGGGGGTGGTACAGTTTGTCAATTATAAAAAAGCGAGTATGCAAGGCGATTATGCCCGTAGCTTCGCGCTTTATGCAGGCGGCTCTTTGATCTTAGCTATTGGGTTGACCATTCCGATTATGTTGGCCACAGGTATTCAAGCGTGGCAATATTGGTTGCTTATTGGTTGTGCCTTATTTGCCGTTTTTACCAACATCGCTTATATTTTGGGTATTGCCAAAGGCAATTTGAAACTGGCAGGCTCGGCCTTATCCCATGTGGGTTTGGGTTGATGTTGGTAGGGGTCGTCTTTTCGGGGGCGCTAAAAACGGCCTTAGAAGATCCTTTTGCTTCGGAAAACTTGACGGGTATTCTAGGCGATTTGAACAAGCAAACCAACAAAAACATCTTAGTGCCTTACGGCCAAACGATTCCTTTGACACAGGGCTTTACCGTGAGCTATACCAACCGCTGGACCGAAGGCAATGCCTTTTATTACGAGCTCAATTTTATTCGTAAGGATAGAGAGGGTAATATTATTGACCGCTTTATCACGACGCCCAATGTATTGCACGATACGCTGCCAAGTGGCGCGCTCAAATTTCGTACCGCCAACCCCAATACCAAACATTACTTAGACCGCGATGTCTTTACCTTAGCCGTTCCTGATTGGGCTTTTACCGACCCTGAGGAAGAAGCGAAAGTCGATACCAATGCGTGGCAACCCGTGACCATCTCGATGGGCGATACGTTTTATACCCAACGTTATTTTGTGGTGTATGAAGGCAACGACCGCGTGACGTATGAACATCCCGATTATCAGCCCGAAGAAGGAGATATGCCCTTAACAGGCATTTTAGGTATTTATGACCCAACGGGCAATAAAGTAGAAGATGCTCGCGTATTATATTACATACGAGGCCGCCAGCAATTTGGTTTGCCAACGGTACTTCCCGAACTGGGTTTAGAACTCAAAATGACGAGCATTTTGGTAGACGAGGAAACCCGAGAAGGGCAGATTGTTTTTAAAGTAAAAGAGAAAGCGCCTAAGAAAGATTATGTGGTCGTACAAGCTTTGATCTTCCCTGGTATTCAGCTGGTTTGGATCGGCTGTATCATGATGATGTTTGGGTTGTTTTTTAGTGGTGTGCAACGGTTGCGCAAACGAAAGACAGCTTAGGAGCAGTTTTTATAAGTAGTATATTTTTTATAGGGCTGCGGATCATGGCAGCCCTATGTTCCGAAAACAATTGGTTTTATTTTATTGAACAGTTAACTGTAAGGGCATTGCTATGTCTTTTTCAGTGATAAAAAAGTGCATTTTGTGCCACCTAATACCTCTATCTATTTAAAGTATTACTTGTTTGGAAAACGCAAGCCCTGCTTATTTTTCCCTTGCAACGATTAGTATGATTCTGTCCCAACTTGACGTAGGCGCTCTATGCCGTATACGTCTGAAAAATTAATGTATTATGTCAAAGAAACTATTTCTTGAGGTCATCAAGCTACGTCGAGAAACCTCTCCCAATCGAGAAGCTTTTTTATTCGCGAATCAAGCTATTCTGAACACCTTAGATCAGCGACTTTCCACCCTACACAAAGGCTATACTTATGCCGAGATGGACACCAAATTCAGAGCGGTGGCAGCGACTTTACAACGCGTGGCTTCTCCTGGCGCTCGTATTCTACTTTTGCAAGAACCTGGGGAACATTTTGTGACGGCTTTTATGGGCTGTTTGTATGCAGGAATGATCGCGGTACCCATCTACCCACCAAATCCCGCTCGATTGGAACGTACGCTGCCCCATTTTTTAGCGGTTATTCAAGATGCTGCCCCTTCAGTAGTCCTTACTAATGCACCGTTTGAGGAGGCGGCTATCAGTTTTTTGGCTACGATGGAGGGCTTTGAGCAAGTTCCTATTTTATTATCGACTAACATAGAGGAAGCACAAGCTGCGGCCTATAAAAGTTATACCCCTAAAGCAGAGGAGGTCGCTTTATTTCAATATACTTCGGGCAGTACAGGGCGACCTAGAGGCGTACAGTTGACCCACGGTAATCTATCGGCTAATTTAGAGAGCATTTGCGTGGCGCATCAATACGACGATAGTTTGCGTATTGTCTCTTGGTTGCCGCCTTACCACGATTTGGGCTTGATTGCAGGGATTATTACCCCGATGTATGTGGGTGGAACGAGCTTTATTTTATCGCCAATGGATTTTTTAACCGATCCCAATCGTTGGGTACAAGCGATGCATTGGTTTAAGGGGAATGCGACGGGCGGCATCAATTTTGGGTACGAGATTATGGCTAAAAAATTCAAACCCGTTACGTTCCCAACATTGGATTTGAGTGCGTGGAAAATTGCGGTAAATGGGGCAGAGCCTATCAAAGAAACAACCTTAGAAAAATTTATCACCCTTTTTGAGCCCTATGGATTCAAGTCGTCGAGCTTTTGTTTGTCTTATGGAATGAGCGAGGCGACCAATATGGTTTCGGGAGGTATTGAAGGGACGATTGTTCCCCGTTTTGTACAGCGCGCAGCTTTGGAAAAAAATCGAAAAATCATCGAATTGCCTGCGGAAACGCCAGAGACGCGAACGGTATTGAGCTGTGGGCGTATCGCTGAGGGCTTTGATGTGCGTATTGTCGATCCGATTACTTTACAGGAATGTCAGCAAGATTATGCAGGAGAACTTTGGCTAAAGGGAAATAGTGTAGGTAAGGGTTATTGGAATGATGAAGAAAAAACAGCGGCTACGTTTGGGGGCTACCTTAGCGGAAACGCAAGAGACGGGCTTTTTAAGAACAGGCGACTACGGATTTATCCGCGATCAGCAGATTTTTATTACAGGGCGGTTAAAAGATTTGATTATTGTTCGGGGCCGCAATTACCATCCCGAAGATATTGAGCAGACGGTGAATCAGGCACACGCTAGTTTTGTTCCTGGTGCTTGTGCAGCTTTTTCCGTGGCGGATGTGTCTGGAGAGCGGTTAGTGGTGGTGCAAGAAATTCTAGACAATACCATAGAGCCGTCCGCAGAAGCCATCCGAATAATATTCCAAGCCGCTTCGATTGCGGTAGCTGAAAAACACGGCATACAATTATCAGAACTCGCGCTTATTCCCCGTCGAACCATTCACAAAACAGGATCGGGGAAAATTAGCCGCCGCAACAATTATAAAGCTTGGAAAAGTGGAACCCTCCAAGTCTTACACCACAATAAAGTAGCGAATTTTTTGACCAAAGATGCGCCCAAAACTGCCACTGAGCAGGAATTAGCAAAAGTATGGGAACGCTTGCTCGAAGTGGAGAACGTCGAGCGCTCTAGCGACTTCATGGAATATGGCGGTGATTCTATTGCCGTGGTTGAGTTGTCGGCAGCCATCAAAGAGCAGTTTGATTTTTTAGTAACGCCCGATATGATTTATAGAAATTCGGTGTTGTCGGCGATGGCACGCATTATTGAAAAACGCCAAATGACAGTCGCCTCCATCAATTTGGATCATGAGTGTAAATTGTCTTTAGAGGCGGCAAAAATTGCCGAGCTAACCGCCGCTCCGACACAGCATAAAAACGTTTTGTTGACAGGAGCAACAGGATTTTTGGGGCGTTATCTATTGCATACATTATTGTCCTTACCAAAGGTCAAAAAAGTAGTGGTTTTGGTGCGCAATCGAGACTTAAAAGCGGCAGAAGCACGCCTGATAAAGGCCTTTGTCAAGCACCGTTTTTCTTTTGAATTTTTTGATAAAATAGAATTGTGCTATGGGGATTTAGCGCGTCCTCGTTTGGGCTTGTCCAAAGAGGCTTTTACGGACTTGGGGGCTCAGGTAGACACGCTTTACCATTGTGGGGCACAAGTGGATTGGGTAAAACCCTACACTAGTCTACGCGCTACCAATGTAGATGGTACTCGTACGCTACTGGAATTATCGGTAACGCAGACCTTAAAGCCCTTGCATTATATTTCAACAATGTGGGTAGTCAATTCTGGAGCGGATACGGAAACATACAAAAACTACGACGAGACGCACCGCTCCGATTGGAGAGGGCTAGAAAACGGCTATGCGCAAAGCAAATGGGTCGCTGAAAAACTGGTCTTGGAAGCGGCAAAATTAGGCGTTCCAACCACAAGCCACCGCATGGATTTTATAGTGGGGAGTACCAAAACGGGCATTATTCCCGAGCGGGATTTTTTGGTGCGCTTGGTGCGTGATGCGATGCAGTTGAACAGCGTTTGCCAAGAAGCTATTCACTTGGATGTGGTGGCCGTAGATTATTTAGCGGAAAGCATTGTGGCGCTTTGCCAACAGCCGCAGCCGTTTGGGCAAGTCTTTCACCATCGAGGGGCGGAGCAGTTGTCCACTCATTTGATGAGTGCTATTTTGATGGAAAACGGGCTGCCGATACAACGCTTACCTTATACCGATTGGGTAACCGCACTCACTGCCGATCCCAAAAGCCAATCTTGGCCGCTCAAGTATTTTTTGTGGGCGTACGCCAACAGTCCCGTCATCACCGACCCTGCACACAACGACACCAAAGTCGTGCGGTATGACCGTACTATTGCTGATTTGGCAAAGCTGGGCATCTATCCAGAACGCCATCATCCGACGGCGCGCCAGTTGTTTCAGCGCTTGGTACAGCACTTGCAAGTGCCCTCGGAGGTAATGGAAGAAGCTACTGCTTAGACTATACAATTTATTCCTAACAGTAGGCGGCCTTGGGATAAGCTCAGGGCCGCTTATTTTTTTGGGTGTTTGCAGCGAAAGGTGTATAATTGTTGTTAAGTAAGTACACCACTGTTTTTACCACTATTATTGATACTATGAAAATACAAATAAATCAGTTAGGACCGATTAAAACACCTAGCACTATTGACTTGGATAAACGCTTTATGGTATTTGTGGGAGAGAATGGGAGCGGGAAGACGTATGTCGCTAATCTGTTGTTTGGGATTCTTGAGAGATGGGGAATTCTCTTAGGTAAAAAAGATCAGGAGATTTTAGTTGAAAAGCTAAAATTTAGCGATGATGGTATAAAAAAGTAAAGGCTGCTAACCCTTATTTATTCGCTTGGATCAATAATACGGAATTGATGCTAGGGCAAATGCACCAAAAATAAAAGTGTTATTTTAGCGAGATGGAAGATACAAAGAAGAAGATAGAGTGGATTTTTTCAGGCATAGAAGATCCTCGTGTAGTTTGGCAGGTGTTTGCATAAGTTATCAGATATCTTATTCATAAGTTTTTGACCTTGTTATCGAATGGAGAAGATTTTGAGGACATGGAAGAGTTTGGTTATCAACGAGAAGGTTGGTTTAAAGAGGTGTTAGAGTTACCGAATGGAATACCTTCCCATGATACTTTTAATCGAGTATTTCAAGCGATAAATCTATCCTCACTCCAGCAATTACTGGATCGAGATGGTCGTCAATTATTGGATTGTTTGGAAAATAAGCAGCTAGTTATAGACGGGAAAAAGTTGAAAGGCGTATCCCCAAAAAGCAAAGGGAATAGTGGTTTATGGATATTGAATGCTTGGGTTGTAGAAAATAAACTTTGCATTGGTCAAGTTCGGGTAGATGGAAAAAGTAACGAGATCAAAGCGATTCCTGAGTCGTTAGATGAACTGGATGTTTCAGGAGCAACAGTTACGATAGATGCCATTGGTTGTCAACGGTCTATAGCCAGTAAAATCATAGAATCGAAGGCTAATTATCTATTAGCCGTCAAAGGCAATCAGGGAACACTTTTGGAAATGATACAGGAGGCTTTTGTAGATAATCGGGTTGATAGCGCAGATAAAAACTGGGACTACGGGCATGGTCGTTATGAAGAACGTCAATGCGAAATTTTGTCAGCCTCCCAAGTTTGGACGAAAGACTTTTGTGCTCAATGGACTGGATTGGAAACCTTGGTTAAAGTGGAGTCTTTGAGGTTGGGAGGTGAAAAAGAAAGTCGAAAAACGCGTTATTATATTAGCAGTGAAAAAGGACATAATCCAATCTATTTCAATCGGTTAGTTCGTAGATACTGGGGAATTAAAAACCAGTTGCATTGGCACTTAGATGTTACGTTCAAGGAAGATGCTTGCCGAGCTAGAAGAATAAATGCAGGCGAAAATTTATCCATTCTCCGAAAAATGGCGCTTCATCGAATTTCCAAAATGGAGGACAAATTAAGCTTGAAGAAAAGACGCTTTAGGGCGGCTTTGAACAATGATTATTTTCTACAACTACTCTTTCTTTAATTTGGTGCGTTTGCCCTATCCGCATTCTCTCGTCTTTTTATCCTAGCTAACTTATCTTGTTGCTTTAAGTACTGTTCTTGCTCTTGAGAATATATATATAGAACAGGAGCCTTTCTCACGATCGATATAGTGCTTTACTTATCTGTGCTTCGCTTGGCTTCCTGCTCTAGGCTTATCTTCTAAGATAACTCTTTTCATCCTTTTGCTAAGATACGAGCGCTTCGCTTGTAGTTCGTGGTACCGAAAAAAAGAAACAAACTTAAGCATGACCGAAGGGAACGAGCGGTTTGGTGCCTTGTACCAACAGGGCTGCAGCGCTCACGACCGAAGGGAGCTAACTCGCCTCGGGCTCAAACAAAGAAGGTTTTATTTTTAGCAAAAGGCTAAAAATAGCGGCTCGCCGCGAAACAGCTTACTGCTCCAGCACCTTCCTATGCCCACTATTTTCTTTGCCTTTACAAACCTTCATAAGGATTAATTGGAGTAGCGATTCTTCTTATACAACTGATAATAACTTCTGTTACAGCGTAGTAAAGTTATTGGCAAAAGAATGTGGAGCTGCTTTCACGGAAGATCATCCAGCTTGGAGCAATAACAAAGTAGACTAACTATACAATCACCTTACAGTATATTCAATAGTTACCATTATTATTAGGCTTGCCTGAGGAGTGTTTGAAGCCGTTAGCGCTGGAGGTGTATTTTGCACGGCAGTCAAACAAGATTACAAAGAAGGACGACAAGCAATTAAAGGAGATTGCGGAGTTTTTGAAAGCTAACCCGATGATGAAAGTACGGTTGATTGGGAATACGGCTACTACCTGTTAGATACGAAAGCTCAGACGATAAATTACCCCGCATGTAGACGAGAGAACCAATAAATCCAGCCAAGTAGGTCGAGCGAAGTAGGTCGAGCGAAGTAGGTCGAGCGAAGTCGAGACCTACTTCTTGTAACTTACCCGCGACAAAATAGAACGCCCCAACGTTAATTCATCCGCGTATTCCAACTCGCCCCCAAACGACACGCCGCGCGCAATGGTCGAAATCTTCACCGAATGTTCCTCTAACTGTTTGGAGATATAAAAAATGGTCGTCTCGCCCTCAATCGTAGGGCTAATCGCCATAATCAACTCTTTGGCGTTGCCTGCTTCGATGCGCTGAATCAAGTGGCCAATGGTGAGGTCGTTGGGGCCGATGCCCTCGATGGGAGAAATAACACCGCCCAAGACATGATACACGCCGTGAAATTGTTGCGTATTCTCAATGGCCATAACTTCTTTGATGCTTTCGACCACGCAGATTGTGCTTTTATCGCGCTTAGGAGCTTGGCAGATACTGCACGTTTCTTCGTCGGCAATGTTGTGGCAAATTTTGCAGAACTGGATGTGCTTCTTCATGTTGAGAATGGCCTCATTAAATTGTACCACAGCTAAGTCCTCGCCCTGTAATAAGTATAACGCTAGGCGCAAAGCCGATTTTTTACCAATGCCCGGTAAGGTAGCAAAAGCCTCTACGGCATTCTCTAGTAATTTGGAAGATAAGTTCATAGCGTAAATTCACAAAGCTGGTTCTACAAAAAAAAATCATACAAGAGGTTGTTAGAAAGCTCCTTAGACCCCGTCTTAGACTAGCAAAAAACACACCACTTTAGAGGTTTTTAGAATGGGGGAATTAGTGGACGTGAGCGTGGTGGCTGACCAAAATATTGAGGCTGACGGCCATCAAAAACATTCCACAAACCACCCCATAAATAGACAGGCGATGGTCGTCGTATTCGTGTGCCGCAGGCAGCAGTTGATCCAAGGAAATGAAGACCATAATTCCCGCTACCCCTGCCATGAGCATACCCATAACAAACGGCGTGAGGTACGCCCCCAAAACAAAGTAACCTAAAATGGCTCCTAGTGGTTCTACTAAACCTGATCCAAACGAATATAAAAAAGCTTTTTTACGGTCGCCTGTGGCGTAATAAATAGGCATAGAGACGGCAATCCCTTCGGGGATATTGTGCAAGGCAATGGCAATGGCAATGGCAACGCCCAACTGTGGATCCTCTAAAGCCGCTACAAAAGTGGCAACCCCCTCGGGGAAATTATGAATGGCCAAGGCAATGGCCGTCATGGTGCCAACGCGGAGCAGCCGCCGTTTCTCTTGGGAAGCAGGTTCCTCGTTCAGAAAATCTTCTTGCGGGCCGTGGTGGTGGGGCGTTAGGCGATCAATGGCTCCGACAATAGCCATGCCTGTAAAAAAGGCTACTAAGGCATACCAACTGCCGTCGTGGGCGTGCGCCAATGTTTTTCCGATGGCGTGGGTAGCGTGCGGAAGCATTTCCATAAAGGATAAATAAAGCATCACCCCGCCTGCCAAACCCATTGAAAAAGCAAGGAGTTTGACACTTCTATCGCGAATAAAAAAGGCAATTAGGCTGCCAATTCCCGTCGATAATCCCGCGAGAATAGTCAGTGTAAAAGCCATTTTGACATGGTAGTCCGTCATACAATACAAATCAATGTTGGAAGAAAAGGAGTAGGGGATGCTTTTAGGGCTCAAAAGAGCCCACGAAGGTAACAAATTTTAGGGGGCTTGTTGGGTGATAAGACCAATATTCTTTGAACTCGGTCGATTAAATCGTTGTTGCCCTGCTAGCAACCTTGTTCTACCCTTTTGAAAAGCTATCTTTGAACAGAAAGGGGGAGAAAAAAAGTCGGAACCAAGACCGCAAAACAGGTGTTAAAAAGAGACACTTATCCCAACTTGCTCCAACTGCAACGATTGGGGGAGGAGAAAACTAAGTGACACTGGGCACAGTAAGAAAGTCTAATAGAGCAATCCTTCTTCCGATACCAAACAATACCTTCTTTAGTACGCCTTTTCTTTTTGTACATTATCTTATCCAACGTCTTTTTATAATACATGGCCTACCAAGATCCAAAAGTTAACTTAGCTGTTCTAGAAAAATACGCTCAAAAAAACACCAAGCAATTCACCTTAGAAGATGCGGCTTCGGTGACGGGCTTGCCCGTTATCGAAACGGAAGAGGCGATTAAAAGCATGCTGGAAAAATACGACAGCAAGTTAAAAGTTACGGAGAATGGCGATTTGATTTATGATTTTGGCAGCAGCCTACAGCGTCGCCACCGCAAGACATTGGGCGAGCGGACACAAGAAGTCTTACAGCTCCTTTGGAAAGGCTTTCAGGTCTTCTACAAGTTGTTGACTTCCTTGTTTTTAGTGATTTATTTTGTCGTGTTTTTGATCTTTTTGATCGGCTTGGCGGTCGCTTCAGAGGATGGTGATGGAATCGGCGATGCCATTGCGGTAATGTTGCGCCTGTTCATTTCTATTTTTCAATGGAATACGATCATGGGCTATGACCGCCGTTATTACCGCCAAGATGGCTATGGATACACGTACCAGCATTATCAAGAGCGGCCGAGCATTCTCAAACGCCGCCGTAAATCCAAAGATCCCAAGGATGAGAAAAGTTTTGTCGCCTCTATCTATGATTTTATTTTTGGCCCACCTCGGGTAGAATTAGATCCACTGGAAAACAACCAAGAGATCGCCACCTTCTTACGCGAACAAAAAGGATTAATTACTACGTCAGAAGTGCAGGCCTTGGCAGGCTGGCACCGCGAGGAGTCCGAAGAGTTTATGACCGAATGTTTGGCCTTGTTTGATGGCGAAGCCAAGGTGTCGGATAATGGTACTTTATACGGTGATTTTGCACAATTGATTCGCTCCAAGAACCGAGAGGGGGAACAACCTGTAGTTTGGTATTGGGATGAGTATGAGCCCGAATACGAATTGACAGGTAATTCCAAAGGCCGTAACGGGATTATAATTGCCATTAATACCTTCAATCTAATCGTTTCAGGCTGGTTGCTTTTTAGTGGCTTTTTGGGGCCATTGGGACTTAATTTAGGCTGGTTTGGCTGGATTGCACTGAGTATCTTTCCCTTGATATACTCGACGAGTTTTTTCTTAATTCCTCTTTTGCGCTGGCTACGTGTGCGCCCCTTGCGCCGCAAACAACACGAACTTAATATCCGAAAACGCCTTATGCGTGTCGTTTTTCAGACTTATGACCAAGGCAAAGACCACGTCCATGAAATTCCATTAGATGTCTTGACGAAAGTCGCCAATGAGCAACGGACGACGGAAGAAGTCTTAGATGCCGTGACTATTGATCGAGTAATGAAAGATACCTTAGCCGATTTGGGAGGCGAAGCCTATGTCAATGAGGAAGCAGCAGTGATGTATCGCTTTGATCTTATTGCACAAGAACTCAATGACATTGATGATTTGCGCCAAGCCCATAAGACGGATACCGATTTGGGGGATATTATCTTTGAAGCATAAGTCCTACATCCGATGTCTAATAGCACAAAAAATAATACAAAGGGCATTCTAAAGCAGTATGCTACAATAGAAATAGGGCACCATACATAATATGGTGCCCTATTAATTTATAGGGTTGTCTAGGCAAAAAAGAGGCGGTACGCCTTATTCCATTTTCGCTTCTAAGCGCTCTAAGTAGCCTTTCAACTCTCGACTATTGCTGATACGCTCCGATAAATTTTCCATTTGGAACGAGTAGGTCCCTGTTTGTAAATTAAGGCTTGCCCGCTTAACAAAGGAATACAAGCTGCCATCTTCTGTCCATAAAAGAAAGACGTTATTGGCTTGGCTGTTGCAAATAAATTGGTCGGGCATAAAACTGTAAGCCGCTTGATAATCGAGATCAATGACCGACAAAGTGCGAGCATGCTCAATCACTGCCTTTTGCAAATCCGTGTATTCCGCCGCAATGGCGATTTGGTTAGGCACTTTGTACGCTTTGCCACAGTTATAGGCTCCAAAAGAGCGCAAGCGCAAGGCACGAACAAGTTTAGGGTTTTTATAATGGCGTACCAAGTATTGATTGGGCTGTGGTGGCGTGGCATCCGATAGTTTTTCAAGGCGCTTGGGCATCATCATAATAGTACCGGCATCTAACGTATCTTTGCGGCGTTGTGGCTGCTCAGGATTGGCGGCGCGCAGACTTGCTTGATACACTCGATTGGCCTCGCCGAAGGCAACCGTATCGACTACTTCTTCATACGCGCCTTTACTCGGCAAGGTAAGGGCTTGCGCGCTTGCCAACCAAGTACGGCTACTATCTTCTAAGTGATACAATGTCGCTTGGCTCATTCGCTTTTCTAATTCATAATCCAGCAACAATTGTTGACCTGGCGCTACAAAAAGTGGTGTTCCTTTCTGAAAGGCTCGCACTTCAAAGGCACCAACCGACTCAATGCCCTCGGCAGTACTGCCTGTACTCAACAAGGGAAATCCTGCCGTTGCCATGTCAGCAGGGTTATTTAGTGCCCGATATTGCAGTTCGTAACTGCCTTTGACTACCTCGCCCGTTGCATTCACCAACGCGTGCTTTGGAATCGTTAGAGTAGAGGCCGTGCCTTCAAATTTGATGGTAGCGGTTCTGTTAGCAGAAAGCGGCACAATGGTATATCCTGTTTGTAGGGCAGGAGCCAAAGCTTGCGGCGCAACTCCCAAAATAGGGGCGGGCTCCACAGGACTAGTGGCCACGGTTTGTTCTGCCAAGTTGTCGATGGGAGTTGCAGGGAGTTGCTGGTTGTACCACCAAGCACCGAGCAAGGCCACGACGACCAAGCTACCAATAGGCAATAGCCACCAAAAGTTTTTGCGTTGTTGTTGTTCTTGGGAAACAAAATGGAGATGCTGCTGAGTGATTTCTTGTAAAAAAGCTTGCTCTTTGATTTGCTCGACCAATTGGCGCTGCAAATTAACGGCGGCCCTAAATTGGGCATCTTCTTTCAGGTGCTGCTCAAACTTGCGTTTGTCTGCTCGGCTGAGAGCGTTTTCCAAGTAGCGCTCAATGTATTCGATGTTCTGAAGCTCTTGCCGCATGACTATTGTAATTTAGAGGTCGATGAAAGTTGACGCGACGCAATTTTTTTGGCGCGTTCCAAGCACTTGTATTTCTGGGTTTTAGCACTGTTAATGCTCCCATAATTCAAGGCAGCAGCTATTTCTTTCATGGACTGTTTTTGGTAGTAGTAGGCTTTTAGAATGGCTTGGCATTTATCGCCCAATTGTTGGAATACTGCTGATAAACGGGCAGCTTTCTGTTCTTGATTTTGATGGTGCTCGATGTCTTCTTCGATACAGGTTTCTTGCCGCACATCGTACTCCAAGGGCACCTCGCGCTGTCTCTTCTTCTGTACATCTTTCCACAAATACCGCGAAACGCTGTACAAATAAGTGCTGGGGGCACAAGTTAACTGAAAGTCAGGTGCTTGCGCATTTCTATAGAAGACCAACAACGCTTCTTGAAAGATATCTTGGGCATCGGCATCATTGCCTCCATTATTCCGAATCAACTGACGAATCATCGGAAAACTTTGATAGAGGGTTGCCAAAGCAGCTTTGCTGTCAGAAGAGCGCAGTTGTTTTACAATCAAATTAGCGTCGGAGGGCATAGGCCAGATAGATCAGTGAATAATTATGCTGGTATACAAGGGGTAAACTCTTGTATAGGAATAAATGGTAGAGGCTTACTAAGGTAACCTCTATCTAGCAACTTTTTATCAAAAGCAGGTCTTTTTTATCTACAAGTACTGTACCTTTGCCTCTCGCACTGCTCGCTGCGGCTTTTTAGAAGCTTTTTTTAAAACACTGTCGGTCAATTTTTAGCCCATGTCGCTCATCAAAAAACTAGCGGGACAAACCGCCCTCTATGGCGTTAGTAGCATCCTTGGACGCTTGCTGACCTTTGTCTTTTTGACCCCCTTTCTAACGTACATTTTCAACGAAGATCGGATGCAGATGGGGATTCAGACCGATGTCTATGCTTGGGCTGCTTTTTTGATGGTCGTCTTTACTTACCGCATCGAAACCGCCTTTTTTCGCTTCGGTGTCAAGCGAGAAATGCGTGCCACCGCCTACAAAACAGCCACACGCCTTATGTTGTTCACTACGCTGATTGGGGTGGGGCTGTTGGTGGGCTTGGCGCAACCCATCGCGCAGGCTTTGGGCTATCCCGACAAGGCGCATTACATCCGTTGGTTTGGCTTTATTTTGGGTTTTGATGCGCTGGCAGCTCTGCCTTTTGCGTTGTTGCGGTTGCAAGGGCGCGCTCTAAAATTTGCCTTGGTAAAGTTGCTCAATTTGCTGTTGCATTTGGGAGGCGTTTTGACTTTTTTGTATGTTTTGCCTCATTATTGGCCGTCGTGGTACGACCCTACTATGGGCATTGGGTATGTTTTCTTAGCCAATTTGATCGCCAGTGCAGCGACTTTTTTGGTCTTGTTGCCCGATTATTACCGCGTGACCTATTCCGCGAAAGCGAAAGCCGAAAACGCTAAATTTGACAGCGCCCTTTTGCGCCGTATGTTGCTTTATGCCCTGCCTTTGGTGGTGGCGGGTTTTGCAGGAATTATCAACGAAGTACTGGATAGGATTTTGCTCAAAATCTACTTGCCAGGCAGCCAAGAGAATGTGCTGGAACAGCTGGGGGTCTATGGTGCTTGTTACAAGATTGCTATTTTTATGAATTTGTTTACACAGGCGTTTAACTATGCGGCAGAGCCCTTTTTCTTTAAGAATATAGAGAAGGCGTACGCCAAACAGTTGTACGCCAATATTGCCTTGCTGTTTACTTTGGTGGGCTGTTTGGGGTTTTTGGGAATTTTGTTATTTATGGATGTGGTGCAGTATTTTGTAGGCCCCAATTACCGCGAAGGATTGGTCATTGTGCCCCTATTGTTATTGGCCAATTTGTGCTTGGGTTTGTATTATAACGTGGCCGTTTGGTATAAATTGAGTGACAAAACACGTTATGGAGCTATGATTGCTCTCTGTGGGGCAGGAGTGACGATTGCAGCGAATTTACTCCTAATACCTTGGTTTGTGCAGGCAGGACAAGTAGGCTATCTTGGTTCTGCTTGGGCAACGCTGGCTTGTTATGTCGTAATGGTGGCGATGGCCTATATCTTAGGACAAAAACACTATCCTATTCCTTATCCGATTGGAAGAATGGTCAGTTATATTGGTTTAGCGGTACTTATTTATGGGGGCTATAGCCAATGGCTGCGCCCAATGTGGAGCGCAGCGAATTGGATGTCTTATGCCATGAGTGTAGGGTTGATGATCTTGTATGGGGGAATTATTCTAGTGGTAGATGGCCGCCGCTTGAAAGCAATGATTCGCCAAACTCCTAGCGACCAATAATTTGTAAGCCATTCAATAGGACACTGTTGGCGTGGCTGTAGCCAATCCATTTGTTGTTATACCCTACATAAACGGTCTCTAACGCGGGAATTTTCCACAGATCATCGGGTTTTTTGTGTATATCATAAAGCCCTCTAATATAAAGGCTTTTGAGTTCTTTGCATTGGAATAAGGGCGCGGGCACTTCTGTGAATTTGTTGTAAGAAATATCCAAGTGCGTCAAGCCCGAAAGCTCGCCCATATCCTCGGGCAACCGACTCAATTCCAATCCTGACAAGGACAAATGTCCCGTTTTTAGAATTTCTGAAAAGTAGCGTTTCTTATCGGCAGTATCCAAATGCAGCAGTGCAAAGAGCAATCCGTAACGGCCTTTATTATACAAATAGAAAGCAATATAGCGTTTGTCCAGCTCGCCCGTTTGGCAATAGTACTCCAAGTTCTGACAGCGCGTCATCTCCGACAAGCGGTCGCCAATTGGCTTGCGGCTTTTGAGGGCAGTTACAAAACCCATCGAAGCGTATTGTCCTACAATTTCGTAGATCATACGCTTGATTTTTTGCACGGGCGTAAATTTGTACACCAAGAACAATTCGGTCAGTAAGCTCATGGGCAAGCCGCCCCCTTTCAAAATCTCTAAGGCAAGCAAAATATTTTCAGGGCGTTCACTGTGAAGCAACTCGCGGATGTGTTCCAAGTTGCTCGACTCAGAACCTGCTAGCAAATAAGGCTGTTGCAAGTGGTTGAGGTGGGCGACCAAACTTTGCTCGGTCAATAAAATTAGGGGCGATTCGGTCATATTGGCCACCGATCCAGGTAAGCTACCCAACAACAAATGGGTGGCTTGTGACCCCACTTTGATGCCTGTTTGTACGCCGATTTCTTGTAAGCGATGTTTTAATTCAGAGACTTTGCCCTTCAATTTCCCTTTGATAACAATCTTATCACCTGCTTTAGGCCATTCAAATGCCCCAAATATTCCTTCGTGGATGCGTTGGTCGAGTTCTAATAAGGCTTGGTTGGCATAAGCGGGAATGCCGCAATTGAGTACGGTAAGCAATTCTTTGTTAGAGAGGTTTTCTACTAGAATATCGCCGCGAATGATGGCCAAATAGAACAGTTGTAACTCTCGACTAAAATTGTGCATTCGAATGCTTTTTAATAAGCGTTCAAAAGCAAAAATATAAGGAGTATTTTTATGACTTTTGGTCGTGAATTTTAATTCTTGAATGTGTTGCAGCGCCAAGGCCTCGTCGGGCAAATCCCATAGGGCTTTGGCAGAAATTTGCAGAAATTTTAAACGGGGCAATCGGGTAACAACTACAGGAAAACTATCAAAGTCATTGGTGTCACAATAAAAACGTTCCAGCTGCTCCAATTGACTGAGGCTGTCGGGAAGGCGGTGCAGTTTGTTGCCCGAGATGTGCAATTCTACTAAATTGGGAATGTGTCCAATTGCTTGGGGGAGTTCGGATAGATTTTGGAGGGCGTTATTGAGGTTGAGTACTTTGAGGCTCTGTAACCGAGTCAAGGGGCCCCATTTACAAGCAGCCGAAAAACGATTGTTAGAGAGATTGAGCGTTTCTAGGTGCTGTAAATCACCCAACACTTCAGGCAAGTGCTTGAGGTGGTTGAACCGCAGGGAGAGGTGGTGCAGATTGGGGAGATCTGCTAGCGTCTTAGGGTATTTTTTAATCGATTTGTTCTTATAGACGCTCAATTGTTCGAGTTGTTGTAGTAAGCTAATTTCATGCGGAATTTCTTTCAGTTTTTCCCAGTAATTGATTGAGAAAGTTTTAGTGTTTAGATCGCTGTATATTTTGTTTTTAAGACGCATATACTGCTCAGCCTCAATGCTCATGTTCAGATGGTTGTGAAGGTTCCGTTGGAGCGGAACAAGTGGTTCTAAGGAACGGATTAAAACTACCAAACCCGAGGATATGGTACGTCTACTTTTAAACCAGTAGACCGTGGTTCGCTATAGAGAACAAAACATTACTATATGCTATACGCTTTAGATGCATAAAGTGTTCAAGATAGCACCGTTCTATAGGATTTTAATTGGTTGATTTATAGCCTACTATTCTAATTTATAACATAAAATAAGCAAGATGATTTGTCTTATGTGAACGCTTATTAGAGGGATTATTTATTAATAAACAACAAAATAGAAGCTAGTGTGATAGTTGATAATGGTTTATTCGCTGCTGCCCACTGTAGGGCAAGATCAAGCATATTGTAGTAATAATGGATGCCCCTTCAATAGCTTAATTGTCCTATCTTTACAGAAATAAAAGGAACGATAAATTAATGCAGTTATTGGGAAAAATAAAAGGAAAACAACGAATTTACGATAAAATAACTTACCTTGATTCTCCCCCGCAATAATCATACAAATACAACACCTCAACGCTAAAAATAGACAGACATTGCCCTTTTTAGCGATACCCAAAAATGAACCATGTCTAACGACGACGATTACGAATCTATTATTGCGTTATTCCGAAGCGAAGAAGAAGTGAACCACGAGTTGGCTTTTCAGTTGTTAGAGAGTATCGGTCCAAGTCCTAATCGGGTATTGGCAGAACTATTGAGCAAACGTCCACAATACCTTTGGCGCTGTATTGAGAATGGCTGGGACGAGCTGCTAGCGTTGGTTACACAGATTGAATACCGCTACGAATATTTGCCTCAGTTACCCGCAAATTTTACATCGTTGCGCCAATTGGAGGAGTGCTGTATCAGCCATTGCCATTTAACACAAATACCTACAGACATCAATCAGCTACGACAGTTGCGGCGATTGATTCTCAACTACAATCCACTAGAAAGTATTCCAGCCAGTATAGGACAACTGCCCAAATTAAAGGAATTGTCCCTAGTGGGCAACAATCTAAAAGCCTTTCCGCCCTGCGTTTTGGAGTTGACCAACCTCGAAATTCTTTCGCTCATTGACAACGATATAACGGCCTTTCCGAGAGGTTTGTTACGCTTGCGTGAATTGAAAAAACTAATTTTGCGCAGCAACCAGCTGACCGAAATTCCCATAGAATTATGCTGGTTGGAGAACTTAGAAATTCTGGATTTATCCGAAAATCAATTGACACGCTTGCCCAATAGCCTCACCGCGTTGCGCAACCTCAAAATACTCTACCTGAGTCACAATCCTTTGAAAAAATCAGAGCAAGAAAAGATCAGAAATATCTTGCCCAATACCGTCGTCTACATCTAAAGACAGTTCGGTTTTGTTATTACCCGCACGGCATTCAATCAATGGTAGGGTTGTGGATTTATTATAAAAAATGTTTAACATAAAAAAGCGGCTAACTCTCCAAGAGTTAGCCGCTGTCTATTTTTATGTTGAACGAGTACGAATCAAGGTAGTGGATTAATCACGGTAGAAATAAAGGGAAGACGCACTAGCGGAAGTTCTTCTCCAAGTAGGGGCTAAATCTCCACCTGTACTAGCTGTAGCAAAGCCCAATACTCGGCCACCACCATTGGCAGCTTCGGCAATGTAAACCATGTCATTGGCTGCATCGTATTCGGCAGAAACAGGGTTGCCCAATAAAGTGGCAGGGCCAGCAACGCGGATTTGATTGCCCGCTACGGGTAACATCGCGCCGTCGGCTACCCCTACAAATTTAGTTTTAAAGTCTTTGATGATGTGAAATCCACCATCGGAATCGACCGCCGCGTCGCCAATATCCGTCAAAATCATAGTACCGTCGTCATACGCTAACCCGTGGGTTCTGACAATGCCTTCGATCATGATTTTTTTGTTGGCACTTACGGTAGCATCCGTTCTATTGGCATCCAAAAAATCGTTGAAGACGGCCAACATATTGGTCTTGTCTACAATAGCGTATAAATTATTGTCCACAAATTCAATTCCCCATACAGCAAAATCAGTGGTGACTGTGTTGCGCAAAATTAAAGAATTGCCTGTTTTGGTATAAATAAACAAGCGTCCATCCGCAGTAGTGGGGTCACTGTCCACATCCGCATTATCCGCTACAACAACTAGATTGCCTTTGACAGCAATGTCTCTTGGGCTGGATAAGTCAGCAGCACTAGAGAAAGCAGCAGGTATAATACTGTTATCCGTAACCTCCATCATACCATCATAAACACTGAGATAATTAAAAGAACGAGAGGCGACGATCATTTCATCTAGGGCACCATCATAATAAACGCCTTCTGTCATCGTAGAAGTCGTACGGTAAGTGGTAATTTCGTCTGCGTCTAAATCATACATGGTCACGTTGCCGTCGTTGTTGTTGGTTACATACAACTGGGTGCGCTCCATGTCCTTATCGTCGTCCTTATTTTCTTTGTCGCAAGCCATAAAGGTTAAAGAACTTAAGGCAACGATCATTCCTGCTTTTATAAAACTGTTGTTCATGTGTAATTTTAAATTAGCTAATGGTTTTTATTTTTATAAAGTGATACAAGCCGCTGTGCTATGATTTTCAATGAAAAATGACCACGTATAAGACGCTAGCCTTACAGAAGGTACAAAAAGAAGCATCAAAAAAGTAGTACGCTACTATTGCTTAGTTGACCACAATAGCTACTTGCATAACCCTCTATATAGACATTTTTAGAGGGCTAATTGTTTAGGATAGATTAGATTAAACAAAACGACTCTACTACAACAAAACGTCTTTTCTAACCGCTGGAGCAAGCTAGAAAAGACGCTTTAAAGAATAAAATTGCAAAAATTACTTCAAAAAATCGTCGGTAAAATGGCCACGGTGCTTATCCTGCACCAACTTTTGCTCATTGTAGGTGTTCGACTGTCCCTTCGCAATAGAGAGGCTTTGCCAGCGCTCTCCACAAAAGAGTTTAGCCAGCAGCACAATTTGCCCCACATGGTAAGCATAATGTGCCAGTTGACGGTTGATGGCTTCTACCATCGTATGGCCTTGTTGGCGGATGTAGACGAGTTCGGCCAGTTCGTCGGGTTCAATGGAGCGCAGGGCAGCGAGTAAAATATCCCAGCCTTCGTTCCATTTTTGCCACAACTCATCTGCCTGCTGAATAACCACCTCAAATTCCTCATCGCGGTTGCGCCAAGTTTTTTCACCGTCGCTGTTGCGAAAATCCGTCCAGCGCGAGCGCATATTGCCCCAAAGATGTTGCACAATAATCGAAATGCTATTATTGAGCGCATCGGGCGTGTAGAAAAGTTGTTCGGGGCTTACTTGCTGTAGGGCTTGTTCGCCCAATTGGCGGTAATATTCTAACTGTTTGATAGTGGAGGGCAAATAATTAGTCGCTTGCATAAGAACAAATTAACGTTGGTGATAAAAAACCAAAGAGGCTTTGCCGATGGTATTGGCATTTACTTGATACCCTACCGTTGCAGGAATAGCATCGGGCTTAATGTCCAATTTATCTGTTTTGAGGGCATGAATGGTAATCGTATACTGGTGTAGGCCGTGTCCTTCGGGCGGGCAAGGGCCTCCATAACCTACTTTGCCATAATCCGTTTTACTTTGCACCGCTCCTTCAGGTAATAATTTTGCTAAGGGATCGCCTGCATTGAGGGGCAATTCGCTGGTTGTTGCAGGTAAGTTGACCACCAACCAATGCCACCAGCCGCTTCCCGTTGGCGCGTCAGGGTCATACATCAAAATAGCAAAGCTCTTCGTCCCTTCAGGGGCATTTTCCCAAGAGAGTTGTGGCGATTGGTTGCTACCTCCGCAACCTGTAAATACTTCTTGCGCCGTGGCTTGCCCACCAAGGTGGTTACTTTTAAGTGTAAATGTCGTAGCGGTGTTCTGAGCGGTAGAGGTACAGCCAAAAAGTGTCCAACACAGCAATAACAAGGTATATTGTTTCATAATTAGATAACGTTTATAGAAATGATAGAATAGATTTTATAATACAAACGCCTAAGGACTGCCCCATCAACGCCTGCTCAAAGAATGCTACCTCAAAAAAAAGACGAATAGTACAAGCAGCAGTGCCCCACAAATATAAGCCGTCCCTCAAAAAAAAAGAAGGCCAAACGTTCAAAAAGTAAGGCCATTGGTTCTTTGTTGGCGTAAATAAGCGCTGGGAGTCCTTCCAAAACGGCTTTTGAAGGCTGCGGTAAAACTGGAATGATGCTGAAACCCCAAGACAGTCGCCAATTCGCTAGGGCGGTGCTGGCCTTGGCGCAACAGCTGCACCGCGCGCTGCAACCGCTGTTCGCGCAACCAAGCTTGCGGCGTACACGCATATTGCGCCGCAAACCGCCGTTTAAAAGTAGAACTACTCATCGCACACAAAAAAGCCATTTGTTCGACCGTCAATTTTTGATAAATGGCTTGTTGGGCTACTTGTGCCAACTGCTGGGCAGCCGGTAGGGGAGGTGTTTTTAGAAAAGAAAAGAAGCTCGTTCCGTAAGTATGGTAGCCATACAATAAAAATTCTTCTACCTTGTGCTGCAAGAACAGTGGAGCGGCAGTAGGCACCAACGCCAAGGAGCGAACAAAGTGGCGCACAAACGCATCATAGGGCAAGACCTGAACGTTTGGGGCAGTCATTTTGGACGGCAACAAAATCTTGTGGCGCGCCAACAATGCCTCAACAATACCCTGCTTAAAAAATAGCAATTGACTGTGGTAAGTGTGTGTGGTAGAGAGGGTTTCGGTCATCAAACAGTGCCCCTCAGAAAGAAGTAAGAAATGGTTATCAGGAACTGTTACGGCTTGCTGTGGCAGAAAAACAGTCTTGTTTCCTGTTTGCAAAAAGCTGAGGAGGTGATGACTCAGCTGAACTTGGCTGCGGTGGCTCTCCTGATGGCTTTTATAAGAGTATTGAAAAACAGCAGGTGCTTCGGCTCCTGTTGCAAAATCATTAGGAAGAAAATAAGTGGCCATGTTATATAGTATAGAAAACAAAAGTTGTTTAATATAGGCTTTTTATAGCCAAAGTAGTAATCTACAATGATTTTGGTTGGAGGTTCTAGAACCTTGGTCGAAATTTTACCCGCCTTAATGGAAAGCGGAAACTAAAGACCGAATATCTTAGTTGAAATCCATAACTTCGCCTTTTAGGCTATTTAGTTGCCTTTGGACAGAAATTTTCACCCATATTTTGACAAGCGCAACAAAACGGAAAAAAACAGATTCAGTGAATGTATTAGAACTCCAAAATGTACGAAAGACGTACCAAGACCACGTTGCTTGCAACGATATTTCTTTTGAGGTGCCAGAAGGCAAACTCTTTGGTCTGCTAGGCCCCAACGGAGCGGGCAAAACCTCCCTTATTCGTATTATAACCACGATTACAAGGCCCGATTCAGGTACGATTCTCTTTCGGGGAGAGCCTTTGAGTGGCAAGCATCCTTCACAAATCGGCTATATGCCCGAGGAGCGAGGTTTGTACAAAAAAATGAAAGTAGGCGAACAAATCATGTACCTCGCTCGCCTCAAAGGGTTTAGCAAAAAGCAAGCAAAAGACCAATTGGATTATTGGTTGACCAAATTTGACATCAAAGACTGGCACAACAAGAACGTCGATGAGTTATCAAAGGGAATGCAGCAGAAAATCCAGTTTATTACCACGGTCATTCACCAACCTAAATTACTCATCTTAGATGAGCCTTTTTCAGGATTAGACCCGGTGAATGCCAACTTGATTCGGGATGAGATTTATGAACTGCACCGCAAAGGAACAACCATTCTCTTCTCTACGCACCGCATGGAGCAAGTAGAGCAGATTTGTGAGAACATCGTGTTGATTAACCAAGGGACGAGTGTATTGCAAGGAACGGTGCAGGAAGTAAAAGAACAGTTCAAGGAACACCTGTTTCAATTGGATTATGCAGGAGAATTGCCTGCTGATATAGCGCAGCACATAGAGCTGGAGCGGCACGCCAACAACCGAATTGTGGTAAAATTGCGCGATGATGAGCACGCCAATAATTTCTTGAAGTACCTATTGAGTAATGGCACGACGGTGAAAGCCTTCAACGAAATCTTGCCCACGTTAAACGAAATTTTCATTAAAATTGTAGGAGGAGCGTCAGATGAGTAAACTTTGGATGATTACAGGACGAGAATACTCGTCGAGAGTGAAGAAAAAAACGTTCATTCTAACCACTATATTAGCCCCCATTGGATTTATCATTTTTTGGGCGGCCCTGATTTTTATCATGACGTCAGGCGAAGAGCGCAAAGAAGTTGCTTTGTTAGATCCGCATGATATTCTACAATTGGATGAACGCGGCAAGCTCAAAGATGGGATGATCTCTTATCAATATCCCAAAACCGATTTAGAGACTCTCAAAAAGGAGTTCAAAGAAAAGGGATACAAAGGTATTTTGTATTTGCCCGAGCAAAATCTTGATAGCCTAACCAAAACCATCAACGTTCAGTATTACTCTGATGAAGAT
Source organism: uncultured Saprospiraceae bacterium (assembly GCA_963837355.1). Classification (GTDB taxonomy): domain Bacteria; phylum Bacteroidota; class Bacteroidia; order Chitinophagales; family Saprospiraceae; genus Aureispira. Next base: position 389,407 of record CAWIMY010000008.1, read on the forward strand.
TTGGGCGTTAATACCAAGAAGCGCATCAAAGATGCTTTTGAATTGCAGGCCAAGAAGATCAAGATGACGGCCATGAATCTAGAAAAAGAAACACTAGATCGCCTAGAAACCGATGTACAGGTCAAGACACCCAGTTTAGACGGTACTGATAAAGGAGAAAATAATTTCAAAGTAGAAATTGCTACTGCTTTGGGAGGAATTATGATGGTGTTGATCTACTTCATTATTTTCTTCTATGGTAATATGGTCATGCGCTCCGTCATGGAGGAGAAAACCAACCGAATTGTGGAAGTGCTCATTTCTTCTGTCAAACCTTTCGATTTGATGATGGGTAAAATCATAGGAGTAGGGGCGGTCGGCTTGACGCAAATTGCCATTTGGGGGATTGTTTTTCCGCTGATTTATCTAGGGATGGGCTTTTTGTTCTCCGATAAACTGCAAGAGATGCAAGCGGCCAGTAATGTCTCTACGGCTTCTACAGGAGACATGAACGACACCATTATGATGGTGATGAATGACCTACAGAGCTTCAATTACTTTTACATCATTGGCTTTTTCCTAATCTTCTTCTTGCTAGGCTATATTTTATACGCCTCTTTGTATGCGGCAGTAGGGGCAGCTATGGGCGATGATTGGGGCGAAGGACAGTCTTTGACGTTGATTGTAACGTTACCCATCGTTATTGCGTTTTACATCGGGTTTGCAGCAGTAGAAAATCCGATGAGCACGATGGCCGTTTGGGCATCAATGTTCCCGTTTTTTGCGCCAATTGTAATGCCTGCCCGTTTGGTGTTTGATCCGCCTATGTGGCAATTAGTCGCCTCGGTAGTGATTCTCATTCTAACCTGTCTATTTTTGATTTGGTTGTCAGGTAGAATTTACCGCGTTGGTATCTTAATGTATGGTAAGAAAACGACCTTGAGAGAGTTTATCCAGTGGATTTTCCGCAAGGATTAAGTCACCTATCCAATACAACAATAGTCAGAGCGCTTGGTCTTTTTATAAGATCAAGCGCTCTGTTACGGTAAGGTCTAAGTATTCCCGTGCTTTTTCCCAATCGTTGGCAAAGCCCAATAGAAAACCCCCGCCGCCAGCGCCACAAATTTTTAAGTAGAAATCTCCTGTAGACAAGCCCAATTCCCACAGCCGCCGCCATTCGGGCAACACCATCGGGGTCAAATAAGCCAATTGCTTTTCAGAAATCAAGGCTACAGCTTTTAATAAAGCGGTACCATCGTCCTGCTGCCAAGCTGCAATGGCTTGCTCTACTGCCTGAGAAACAGGAGCAACAAAATGCTTTATAAAAGAAGCGTTTTTGGATTGTTCTACAAAGAAGTTGATGAGCGGGGTCGAGACGCGCGGGTGTTGGCTGTCGATTAGAAACGCGCAAGCATTGGTCAAATTGGATAAATGCGTAGGCAAAACGACGCCATTTGGCTGCACCCACAACGGTTGTTGTTGGTATGACACCAAGGGATCAATCCCCGAACTCTTGCCATGAAAACTTCCTTCTAACGTTGCTAAAAGCTGTTGCAATGCGGCTAAATCTTCCTCAGGCGCTAGGGCATAACGGTCATATAAGGCGGCACAGACTGCACCCGAGCTGCCTAGTCCATAACCAATCGGCGAATTAGAGACCAACCACAAGCCTCCTTCTAGCTCCTTTTTGAAAAGTGGCAGATTCAAGCCTGTAATTCCCTTTTGAATCAACTCTCCGTAGATTTTCCATAGCCCAGCTTGGCATTGTACCTTGGGTAAGCTAATGACAAAATCCGTGGGCAATTCGCCATCACTCCAATAACTGCGGTATTTGTAATAAGGTACCGCTAACGCAGAGGAGCGTTGGATGATGGTGTATTCGCCGAAGAGCAAGACTTTAGAAGGGTAAACCATAGGACGTAGAAATAAATTAGCGCGCTAAAGAAAAGGAGAGGCGACTAATCGCCAAAAAAATCAAGTATATCGAAAAAGGTTGTTTTAAAATAGCAGTAAAAATAGCTAATTAGCCATATAAAGTATGTTTAAACAGACTTTTAGGAGTATAAAGAGTTAGTAACTATCCTATAACGAAAAATTTTAAGTAATTACTTCACAAAAGAAAAAGCCTAAAATACGCTGTTTAGGGGGTAAAAGAGGCTTTAGAGCAATTAAAACAGAAAAATGTTTATTTTTCTTAAAAAATAAAAGTCAAAATCTTGTAAAACTAAATAAACAGTTTTATCTTAGTATATAGACGATAGTGGTAGTTTTCTTAAAACAATCTGTTATCGCCTACTAACCAACTGCATTGAAAGACGTTAGGATTAGATACTTAGCAGAGCCTAATCACTCTATAATTATTGTTTTGTTTTACATTGAATATCAATCCAAATTTACTAATTTCTATAACACCCTAGTCTTTCGCTAGAATTTACCTTACAACAACTTACCCCTGTCCTAGTCGCGTGTGCTCCTCCTTTCAAGAATACAAAGCAGCAGCTCCATTCCGTCCCCTTTGTTCGCTAGAACAACCGTTGTAAGCAATCTTGTTCTCTTACTTTGTTTATTGATACTCTTTAGTCGATGCTTTCACAACCTGCAAGGGTAGAAGCACTGCCATGCCTGTACTCATCCAGCAGAAACGCGGCTTTAGAGTTTATTCGGAATAGAAGCAACTCTATTAGAGGTTATTCTAGAATAACCTCTAATGCTAAGAACAAGAAGGTGAAAGTGACCATTACCTTACCTCGGCTCCAAGCGGGAACAACGGCAGGAGCAGGGGATATTTCTATTGCTTCTTCCTCTAATCTTGAAGGGCTAAAATTAGTAGCGAGTGGTTCTGGTAGTATTATAACAACAGGAGAGCTACAAATCAAAGATTTGCTCACGGCAAAGGTGACAGGAAGTGGAAGTATTAAGGTACGTGGTACGGCTGAGCGCTCTGAAGTGGGCTTGAGTGGATCGGGGTTCTACGAAGCTAGCAACCTAGAGACTAATAGTAGTACTATTATTATTACAGGATCGGGGAGTGTGCAAACCCATACCACCAAGCAACTGGTTGCCCAACTATCGGGTAGCGGTAATCTATACTATAAAGGTAAGCCAGTTGTCCAAA
>CAWIMY010000008.1:395000-549797 GCA_963837355.1 uncultured Saprospiraceae bacterium
TACCGGAAGGTGCGGCTGGAATACCTCCTTTAAAGAGCGCTAGACCGAATCGTGTGACACGACTCAACTAGGCTTGTTGTTTATCTATCTAATTATCCTGCTTTTTTTTACAATAAAGACATTATAGTACTCATTGGAGTACTAAATAGTCCCATAGCTCAGCTGGTTAGAGCGCTACACTGATAATGTAGAGGTCGGCAGTTCAAGTCTGCCTGGGACTACTTTTACCACTATAATATGGGGGATTAGCTCAGCTGGCTAGAGCGCCTGCCTTGCACGCAGGAGGTCATCGGTTCGACTCCGATATCCTCCACCATATTACAAGAGATTTAGCTAAAGGAGCTATGTCGTTGAAAAGCAACGAAATACGATCGGTTCGACTCCGATATTCTCTACCAAGAGTAGTTCATAAGAGGACTACAAAGAACAAGTTAATTGACATACTGGAGAATAAACAAAAGCAAATAGATAAAGATTAGAGTGCGCTTTTCACTACCATATCGGGTGGTGAAGAGAAAGCAGACTTTGTTTAGGAATAAACAAGGTAGAATAATTTGGTTAGGTCTTCTTTTAGGAGGAGATTTGATTGAAGCTTTATTATGTAAGAAAGCGAATAAGAGCGTATGGGGAATGCCTAGGCTCTCAGAGAAGACGAAGGACGTGATAAGCTGCGAAAAGCTACGATGAGGTGCAAATAACCGTTATAGTCGTAGATGTCCGAATGAGGCAACTCATCTAGATGAAGTCTAGATACTCGAAAGAGATAAAACCCAGGGAACTGAAACATCTAAGTACCTGGAGGAGGAGAAAATAAGAAAATGATTCCGTAAGTAGTGGCGAGCGAACGCGGAAGAGCCCAAACCCTATTGAGTAATTGATAGGGGGTTGAAGGACTATATAAGCTAATTGATAGGGAAAAAGAACTGGATGGGAAGCCAGGCCAAAGAGGGTGATAGCCCCGTAATTGTATCGATTCAATAGTGATAGTATCCTGAGTAGCACGAAACCAGAGGAATTTTGTGTGAATCTGCCAGTACCATCTGGTAAGGCTAAATACTCCTGAGAGACCGATAGCGCACAAGTACCGTGAGGGAAAGGTGAAAAGAACTGCTAGGAGCAGAGTGAAAAGAACCTGAAACCATACGCTTACAAGCGGTCGGAGTTTCGCTTTGGCGGAATGACGGCGTGCCTTTTGCATAATGAGCCTACGAGTTACACTTCACTAGCGAGGTTAAGGTATAGAGTACCGCAGCCGCAGGGAAACCGAGTCTGAATAGGGCGAGATAGTTAGTGGAGGTAGACGCGAAACCAGGTGATCTACCCATGAGCAGGTTGAAGTTGTAGTAACATACAATGGAGGACCGCACCAATATACGTTGAAAAGTGTTTGGATGACTTGTGGGTAGGGGTGAAAGGCCAATCAAACCTGGAGATAGCTCGTACTCCCCGAAATGCATTTAGGTGCAGCGTTGGAGTTAATTTGTGCTGGAGGTAGAGCTACCGATAGGGCTAGGGGGAGTCAAATCCTACCAACCCCTGACGAACTCCGAATGCCAGTACAAAGAACCAGCAGTGAGGCTATGGGTGCTAAGGTCCATAGCCAAGAGGGAAACAACCCAGACCACCAGCTAAGGTCCCCAAATGTGTATTAAGTTGAATGAACGAGGTGGAGTTGCTATGACAGCTAGGATGTTGGCTTGGAAGCAGCCATTCATTTAAAGAGTGCGTAACAGCTCACTAGTCGAGTGACTCTGCGCGGAAAATACGCGGGCATCAAATACACTACCGAAGCTGTGGATCGAGAGATGGTAGGGGAGCATTCTAAGGGCGGAGAAGGTGTGCTGTGAGGCATGCTGGAGCGCTTAGAAAAGAAAATGTAGGCATGAGTAACGATAAAACAGGTGAAAGTCCTGTTCACCGAAAGACTAAGGATTCCAATTCTATGCAAAACAGAGTTGGGTTAGTCGGGACCTAAGGTAAACCCGAGAGGGGGCATCGATGGCAAACTGGTTAATATTCCAGTACTTGCTATAGTTGTGAAGCAGGGACGGAGAAGGCGGTTGGCTGCGAGCTGATGGAATAGCTCGTTAAAGAGAGGACGTAGGCTGTGTAGTGAAGTACGCACGGTGCAGGAATCTCGATAGTACTAGAAGCTCTATGGAGTAGATAGATAATGCCATTAGTCAGACTTCCAAGAAAAGCTGCTAAACTATAGATTATAGCAACCCGTACCGTAAACCGACACAGGTAGTTGAGGAGAGTATCCTAAGGTGCACGAGAGAATCATGGCTAAGGAACTAGGCAAAATGGGCGCGTAACTTCGGGAGAAGCGTCGCTAGTGTAAGAACTAGCCGCAGTGAAGAGGCCCAGGCGACTGTTTAGCAAAAACACAGGACTCTGCGAAGCTGAAAGGCAAAGTATAGGGTCTGACACCTGCCCGGTGCTGGAAGGTTAAGGAAGGGGGTTAGCTTCGGCGAAGCTCTTGACTGAAGCCCCAGTAAACGGCGGCCGTAACTATAACGGTCCTAAGGTAGCGAAATTCCTTGTCGGGTAAGTTCCGACCTGCACGAATGGTGTAACGATCTGGGCACTGTCTCAGCCATGAGCTCGGTGAAATTGAAGTATCGGTGAAGATGCCGATTACCCGCAACGGGACGAAAAGACCCCGTGAACCTTTACTATAGCTTAACATTGTCTTTGAGTAGTTGATGTGTAGGATAGGTGGGAGACTGCGAAGGTGCAACGCTAGTTGTGTTGGAGTCGTTGTTGAAATACCACCCTTCAATTGCTTAGAGACTAACCCTATGGGGGACATTGTTAGGTGGGTAGTTTGACTGGGGTGGTCGCCTCCTAAAAAGTAACGGAGGCTCCCAAAGGTTCCCTCAGCACGGTTGGTAATCGTGCAAAGAGCGTATAAGTACAAGGGAGCTTGACTGCGAGACAAACAAGTCGAACAGGTACGAAAGTAGGGTTAAGTGATCCGGTGTTTCTGAATGGAAGGGACATCGCTCAAAGGATAAAAGGTACTCCGGGGATAACAGGCTGATCTCCCCCAAGAGCTCACATCGACGGGGAGGTTTGGCACCTCGATGTCGGCTCGTCACATCCTGGGGCTGAAGAAGGTCCCAAGGGTTGGGCTGTTCGCCCATTAAAGTGGCACGCGAGCTGGGTTCAGAACGTCGCAAGACAGTTCGGTCTCTATCTGTTGTGGGCGTAGGAATATTGAGAAGCTTTGACTCTAGTACGAGAGGACCGAGTTGAACGAACCTCTAGTGTATCTGTTGTCCAGCCGTGGGCATTGCAGAGTAGCTATGTTCGGAATGGATAAGCGCTGAAAGCATCTAAGCGCGAAGCCAACTTCGAGATGAGTATTCCATGAAGGGACGTTAAAGATGATGACGTAGATAGGTTGCAGGTGGAAGCGCAGTGATGTGTTAGGGAGCCGAGCAATACTAATGACCCGAAAGCTTTCTATTTTATTTTACTTCAGCAATGGGGTAGGATAAGAAGAACAACAAACAGACTTCTAGTCTACGGACTAGAAAATCAAGTACGATAATCAAAGCTATAAGCAGCTGTTTATTCTCCAACTATGTTAACTAAGAAGTTCAAAGAAATAGCTCTAGCGAAAAGCTAGGGGATAAGAGACGAAAGAATAGTGGGCGGCAATAGCGAAGGGGTAACACCTTTAACCATTCCGAACAAAGAAGTAAAGTCCTTCAGCGCCGATGGTACTGCCAATAGGTGGGAGAGTAGGTCACCGCCCTCTTTTTTCTTTTACTAATTTTTGCTAAGAAGTAGAAGTAGGCTCTTAAAAATCTATAGAAGCGCGTTATTACCACATCGGTAATAACGCGCTTTTTTTGTGGGGCTATCCTGCCTCTACTTTACAAAAAATTATTTACCAAGTTCTGCCAAAAAGTTTACTGTTTTCTCTTGAAGAAAAAATAAGGGAAGGACTAAAAGTGTATAGGATAAAACAACTATTTTAAAAAGTGTTCTAAAAATTAATTTTTAGAACACTTTTTCTTATTTTAGCAACACATAGCCTTTGATTTTTCTACTCTATGATTGGGTAGGACTTTTGAAAAATGCTCAAATAGGCATCTTAACCCAAGGGGGAGAGCGAATTGTAGAAAATAACCCTCTAAAACTTGTTGTCCATTCCTATCGGTTACCTTGAAAAGATATTAAACGAGACTACAAATATCCCCCAACAAAAAAAGTCCCTCCGAACCGAAGTTCGGAGAGACCCACACTATAAGAACACCCAATTAAAACCTTTATTTGATTTACTAATAGGCAATTGCTGTACCAACTTTTTGCGAGGCTGTACCTTTGAGAGTTTGGTAACATCTTGATAGTAAAACCTTAAAGAAGATAACTGCACTGCTGAAAACCACATAAATACCTCTACTACTATGAAAGCTATGAGCTATACCCATTACCCTAAGGCGATCTTTTTGCTCTGTTTTTTGACTAGCCATTTTCTCTATGCCCAAACTTCTCCCAACTATGACTCTTTTTTAGAAGCAGGAGAAGTGAAGATAAAGAGTACGTATCAATACCTTATTTCTAAAACAGAAAAAGGGGCTTATCTAGAGCGAACCTTCTACCCTGAGCGCAAATTCCTTACCGCCTTTGCCACTTATAAAACAGCAGACTTAAAGGTGCTACAAGGCCAAGCAGCGTGGTGGTACGACAATGGACACCGACGGGCGGCAGGCCGTTACCAAAATGGTAAGGCAGTAGGCTACTGGCGTTATTATAGCCAAAAGACAGGCGTACTAACCGCAGAAGGAACGTTTAAAGACTCAGAGCGACAAGGGAAGTGGTTGGATTATGATGAGCAAGGAAAACTAGAGCGAGAATCTTACTGGAAGAACGGGATCAAACATGGTACATTTATACGCTATGATAAGGAGGGGAACATTGTTAATCAAGGGCGTTATAGAAAGGGGGAACTCCTACAGCAAACGAATGAAGAGTACGATGGCGTATACCCCAAGCAAGAAGTGGAAGACGATGCTAAAGCGGGTACTACTTATACGAGATTAGGAGACATGCCCTATTTCAAAGCTTTGGAGGAAATCGAAGACAAGGAAGAACGCCTCAAAACCTCTCAAAAAGCCTTGCTGCGTTGGCTCAACGAAAATATAACCTATCCTGACTTTGCGCGAGAAATGGAAATCGAAGGAAAAGTGGTGATTGCTTTTACCATAGACGTGGATGGTAGTTTGGTCGACATAGAAGTTATACACGGCATTAGCGAAAGCTTGGAAAAAGAAAGTCTGCGCGTAATCGAAAGCCTCCCAGCTTGGAATCCAGGCCAAATTAAAGGCAAACCCGTGCGCGTCCGCCAATATTTGCCTATTCGCTTTAAATTAAACTAAACAATCTTATTCTTTTATCATTAATAACAAAACCATGAAATTTTTGATAGCGACTTTATTAGTCGGTCTATTCCTTTGTACAGCGACGACAAGCAGTATACAAGCACAATCAATGCCTAATTATACTTCCTTTCTGAATAAAGGAGAGAAAAAAGTATCTAGTAATTATGTACAAATCGTCTCCAAAATGCGTAGCGGTGTACACATCGTCCGTACGTTTTATCCTGAACGCTTGGCGATAACGCTGCTTAGAACCTACAAAACAGCTGATAGAGAAGTGCTACATGGGCCTTATAAACACTATGATGACCATGGAAAGCTGAAAATAGAAGGTAATTATAAGAATGGAGAGCAAATAGGTGTTTGGAAGAGCTACAATACCGAGACAGGTACCCTATCGGACGAGGAGTTCTATGAAGCAGGTCTAAAAGAGGGCATTCATAAACGCTATTATGAAAATGGTCAACTTTCTAGAACAACTACTTGGAAAGCAGGTAAAAAGCAAGGTGCCTTCACCGTTTACGACGAAGATGGTAGTATTTATAACAAAGGTACTTACGAGAACGACGAAATTGCACAGCAAGATAAATTGGGAGAAGAGGAAAAACCGGCCTATTTAGAAGCGAATAAAGAGGGGAACTACGCCATTGTAGAGCAAATGCCTCGTTTCCCTGGCTGTGAAGAAGAAGAAGGCGATAACAACGATAAGAAAGCTTGTGCCGATCAAAAATTATTAAAATTCATTTACAAAAACATTAAATATCCATCTGTAGCACGTATGATGCAAGTAGAAGGCATGGTCGTGATGAGTTTTATCGTGTACGAAGATGGCCACGTTGGTGACATCAACACTTTACGAGGGGTTTGCCAAAGTATGGAAGAAGAATGCATACGCGTCTTGGAAATGATGCCAGAGTGGACACCCGGTCAGCAAAAAGGAGAACCCGTTCGCGTACAATACAATATACCCATTCGCTTTAAGCTAAATTAAAAAAGTCCCTCCGAACCGAAGTTCGGAGAGACCCACACTATAAGAACACCCAATTAAAACCTTTATTTGTTCAGTAAAAAGCAATTGCTGTACCAAAATTCAATGAAAATTGGGCAAATGTCTTTTTTTAGATTTCAATAACAGGATGATAGTATTTTCTTGACAGTTGCCTTAACCGCTCCTGTGGAAACCTACTAGCTCTTAAGCGCCACTCTTGTTTCTATTAATTAAACGGATAATCTCCCTTGAAAGTTGTGAAATAAGCAGAATCACACTACTTTATTCTAGAAGCGCCAATGAATAAGGTAGAAAAACTGGATTTACTAAGGCTATTATTAATCAATTCCTAACAACCATATCCTATGGACGACATCAAAATAGAATGCCCTCACTGTCAGTGGGAACCCGATGCTAGTGCTCGTTGGGGCTGTACCTGTGGCCACTCTTGGAATACCTTTGATACCCAAGGCAAGTGTCCTAAATGCCAACATCAATGGCACAATACCCAGTGCTTAGCCTACCCTTGTAATCAATGGGCACCGCATTTAGATTGGTACAACATTCCTTTGGATCTAGAGGAATTATTGAAAGAAGAAAGTACCGTTACTGTATAGAAAAAAGTAGACTGATAACCTCTATTATACCTTATTGAAAATAGAGGAGGAGTCGTAAATTACAAGTAGTAATAAATAGTAGTAAACTACAAAAAAACTGACACATGATTCAAGAGTACCGATTAACAGAAGAAGGCGCCCGATCCTATGCCAAACATAAAATTAGACGGATGTTGATTATTTTGGGGGTATGTCTAGTGGTGATGGGTGGACTCAATATTATGACCAATAAAACAGATGTGCCTTTAGAGGTAGATCTGATGATCCTCGGTTTTATGGGGGGGCTATTAATAGGAATCATAGCGATCGCGCGAGCTGCTTTAGTGCTACTCTTGCAACAGTTGGTAATAACGGTAGATGAACAGCAAATAAGCTATGAGATGGAACCCTTGACCGTAAAACCCAATCTTATAGTGCGTTACTTTTACAGCCAGCTGTATCATCAAATGGGTAAGTATAAAAGTCTTGCTTGGAAAGAGTTGGATGCTATAAAATACGACAAACAGCATTTGATGGTTAAAGGGAGCGCCGCTAAAACATTCACAGGAAAAGACATTTTGTACTTGCCTTATGAATTGGAAAACTTCGAAGCCCTAGAAGCCGAATTGAAGCAGCGCTTAGAGATGGTAGCGATCTATAAAGATTTACAAGTATAGTATTTCCAACTTCTAGTGGACTTTATTTGTTGTAGGGGGTATTCCTAATGATATACAACGATACCATGACTACCCTCTACTGGCTACGCAACGACTTGAGATTACACGACAACGAATGTTTACAATTGGCGATTCAACAGGAAAAGCCGTTGCTATTGGTTTATTGTTTTGATCTCCGACAGTTTGAGAGCTCTAAACTTAGGCTTTCGCAAAACAGGTTATTTGCGCTTTCATTTTTTATGTGAAACGCTAGCCGAGTTGCGCAAAGCTTTGCAAGCTATTGGAGGGGATATTTTAATAGAGGTTGGTTTGCCCGAAGACGTGTTGCCTGTTTTGGTCGAAACCCATCAAGTCAGCCAATTGTACTATCAAGAAGAAATAACAAGCGAGGAAACAGCCGTAGAAGGGGCCTTAACCGCGCGTTTAAAGGACAGTACCTGTACACTGCATCCCATTTGGGGGCTCACCCTCTACCACATCGCCGATGCCCCCTTTGTGCCTACAGAAACCCCACTCACCTCCAAGGCATTCCGCATTCAACTGACCAAACAAACGGAAGTTCGCCCTTTAATAGCAACGCCTACGCAACTGCCGCCAATGGTCGCTGTAGACGATTGGGGCATTTTGCCTACGGCCTAGAGATGGGGTATGCGGCTGCCGAAATTATTCCCACAGAACAGCAGTTTGTTCAGGGAGGGGAACGCGCAGGGCTGGCACGATTGGATTATTATACTTTTGAATCAGAATTGGCTACGAGTTACAAGTGGACGCGCAACCGCTCCTTGGGAATGGATTACAGTTCTAAATTTTCGCCTTGGATGGCCTTGGGGAGCTTGTCTCCCCGCCAAATTTACTGGCAAGTCAAAGACTACGAAAAAAAGATCAAGAAGAACATCAGTACTTGGTGGTTGATTTTTGAAGTGGTTTGGCGCGATTACTTTAAGTACAGCACTTTGCGCCACGGCAATAAAATATTTTTTGAAGGGGGGATAAAAGATCGGGAAGTCGATTGGCAATACGACGAGGACTTATTTGCACGCTGGCAATGGGGCAATACAGGTATTCCTTTTGTAGATGCGCATATGCGTCAACTCCACCAAACGGGCTTTATGTCTAATCGGGGACGAGTCAATTGCGCGAGCTTTTTGACGCGCGATTACGAAATTGACTGGCGTTGGGGGGCGGCGTGGTTTGAAGCCCAATTGCTAGATTATGATGTGTGTAGCAATTGGATGAATTGGAACACCCAAGCCACTGAAATTTGGTACACCAATCCAGTACACCAGTCTCTCAAATACGACAAGGAAGCTGCCTACGTCAAAAAATGGCTCCCCGAATTGCCAGCTATCGAAAGTCCGTTAGTGATGGCACCGTGGCTTTTGCAGGAGTACGATTTACCTGCCGCCAATGGCTACCCAACACCAGTAGCCATTTATAAAAAATGGACACGCTCTATTAACAACATCCGAAAAGCCCACGAAGCACAAGCCAGCGGCTCCAAGCCCTCCAAAAAATAAGCTATCGCGGCGCTCCAAATACTTGTGTCCAGTATTTTCCACTAGTGGCCACGCCCATTTCTGTAAAGCCTTCATTCATGATATTTTTGCAATGGCCTTGGCTTTCTAACCATCCCTTGATGACGCTTTCTTCACTAGTGTATCCTTCGGCAATATTTTCTCCATAGGTGCGCCAACGATAGCCCGATTCGGTAACGCGGTCGCCAGGGTCAGAACCATTGCTGCCTCGGTGGCTCAACTTATCCTGCTCGCGCATGTCTTCACTGTGTTGCTGCGCCGTCGCTTCCAACAAATCATTCCAAGTAACTGCCGCGACAGGCGGATAGTAAGTGCTGCCACAATTACAGCCCGCCATACGCGCTTTGTTAACCAATTGTAGCAGTTGATTTTCTGCTACAGTAGCAGGGGTGTCTAGTGGGTTGGGGTCGGTACAACTGCTTACAGCGAGTAGTAAGAAGGACAGGCTGTAAAGTAGTTTGAATCTATACATTGAGTTGATTATTTTGGTAATAGAACAAGCCATCTATTCGAATAACCAATTTCCTCCAAAAAAGATTAACCCATTTTTTAAATTGTTTACCTCCAAAGGAACTATACCCTTAAGGAGAGCATTGTTAATTTATTATTTAAGCAAACTAAACGACCATCACCTTTACCGTCCATACTCAAACGCCTATTGCCCTGCTGTTTGCACACGCTCAATTTCCCTTGCTTGTTCATCTGTTCTCGCAAAGGCATCACTTCAAGATAAATACAGTGTCACAAAAGAGAAGCGCTACAAAGGTATGAAAATCAAAGTAATAAATTCTCGCTTATTTTTCTTCCTTTTCGCCTAAATCTGCAATAGAGTCAGGCCAGCCCGCGCGGTACTCGTCTCTTGTGTTTTTGTACTCCTTCGCCAATTTATCCGCCTCAGCAGAAGAATACACTTTTTTAGCCTTATCAAAAAACTCTTTCTCTTCGTCTTTTAAATGGTGGTCTACTTGGTGGGCCAATTTTTTGAAGGTCATCAACCACGATGGTGAGCTCATTTCTGTATCGCTCAACGCCCGAATGAGGTCGTCGATTTCGTGGTGCTCAGCCATGCCGTGACGGGCATCTTCTTGCATTTTATCTGTTTCAATGAGGGGGGCATAGAAGTGGCGCTCTTCGGCAACTTCGTGTACTTGAAGCTCTTTTTTGAGTTCCTGCCAAAGCTCTTGGCGCTCTTTGGTATCCCCTGAGGTTTCCAATAATTTACTGCACAATTCTCTTTGAATCTCGTGGTCTTTTTTGATAGCGGTATAAATACTCATAGTGTTTTTTATTTTTTTAGAATGGCTGAAAATAAATAAGGGCAACGCCTTCGCCACAACGTTACTCTATAAGAGGTACATTATTAAGGGGGAAATTGTTCAATCGAGACAATAGCAAACAGATTTTGTAGAGTGTGCTTATTGGGGGAGAAAATTGGTACAAAAAGACTTAGAGTAGGGCTGGACAACAACTTATAGGCGTAGTAGCTGTTTAATTGTTGTTTGCGCACTATAAAAATAAGAACCATGAGGAAGCTACAGCTAATTGTCTTTATACTTGTTCCCTTAGTTAATTTTGGGGTGCAGTTATTTTATCCCTCTGCCTTTGACGACGACCCAACGGTACTGATTCAGCCAGCAGGCTATGCTTTCTCTATTTGGGGGCTTATTTTTTTGGGAATGCTCATTTACAGCGTCTTTCAATTAAAAATGGAGCGGGTAGAGTCGCCGCATTTGGATTTGGCGACTAAGGCGGCTATTTCAGCAGGAATTGCCTCGATTGCCTTTGTGCCGATTTCTTATACTGATCTACAATGGTTGGGGTGGTTGAATATTATTTGGCACTTGGTATCGCTAATTGTCTTATATCGTGCCTTATACCAACAGGTACAGCTAGAACCAGACCCCAAAACACACTGGTATTATCTACCAACACAGCTCTACTTAGGCTGGATTTCGGCTGCCACAGCGGTGGCTACAGGGTTGATGTTGCGCGATACTTTTGGAGTCGCTTTTGAGATGGTGATAGAAGTGTATATAACGGTTGGCGTGATTGCCGCGTTGATCGGAGTGGCTTTATGGATCAGTACTAAGGGTGGACAAGTCGTCAGTTTGACGATTGTATGGGCGCTAGGAGGATTAATTGTCGAGAATCAAGCGTATACGCCCATTGTCTATGCGTGCATTGGTGGAATGGTTTTAATTGTAGGGGCGGTAATTTACAGCTTTAGCCAAGGCAAGCAATTGTTCGACCAACAAATTCATCGGATTACGCCGCAGACGGTGTAGCGATTAGTAAGCAAGATCGCTTAAAAAATAAGTCGCCCTACTCTCCATTGGAAAGTAGGGCGACACTTGTTTAGCAGAGCGCTAACTGCTCCATTATTGATAGGAAAAAAGCCACTTTACTTGCGTCCAATCAAGGGCCAAAAGCGCGGTACGGTGTTTTGATAGTCTTTGTAAGCAGGGTATTTCTCTGTGGTAATGGATTCCGAGAAATCGGAGCTACTTTTGAAAAGAATGAGCAAGAGCAGACTGCCTGCAACACTCCAATTGAGCCATTGCCCCGTAGCGACCACACTAAACAGATAAAAGACAATCCAAATGGCTTGTTCGGCCATGTAGTTGGGATGGCGAACCAAGCCCCAAAGTCCTGTACGAACAAAGCCATGTTGGTATTCGCCGAGCTCTTCTTGAGCATTGATGCGGCGGTATTTTTCGGTTTGAAAAACCCATTGTTGTTGATCGGCTAGGGTTTCGATCACCACCAAGAAAACAAAGGCAGCCGCTAGCACATAATCTGCCCAAATTAAGCCCTCAGGAGCGGCCTCATCTAGACCTGTAAGAATGGGTAAGGTGAACAAGTAAATCAAGGTCATTTGATAGCCGCAGATAAAAAAGAAATTAAACAACGACCAAACCCAAGCACGTTCAAAGCCGGGTTTTTGTTGTAACACCGACCAGCGGTAATCTTCATCACCTGTCCAAAATTTCCACGAGTAGCCTCCGCGCCGCCCAAAGTTGAGCGTCAAGCGAATACCCCAAATACTGACCAAAATAGCCATCAACACCATGCGCGGATCCCAATTGGCCCCCGCAGCAATGTACCAAGCGTAAGCCAGTGGAGCTAAACTCCACACTTTATCGACTTGGCTATAGTTCTTTGTCAGCTCTCCCAAAATAAAACAGGTCAAGGCTAAGCCCAATAGGATATAGCTGCTTTCTATTAGCAATTCCCATTGTAAGGCACTCAAATCAGTACCATAATAAAACGAAACATAAGGGACAACTATAAGGGTAAAGAGTAAGATCGTAGCAGTTACTAGCATAGGAAAAATACAACAGTTGGTTAAAAAATCGTAAGATAGTATAGACGACAAGATACACAAAAAATAGAAATTTTCCCCACAGCAAAAAGCCCTTCCAAACTTGTTTTGGAAGGGCTGAAAATCGTTGTAGCTTATTATAAAAAGCTATTACTCTTACTTTTGTCTAAAGAAAAACGCAATGGGCGAGCCTGTAAAATTAAAGCGTTCGCGGAAGCGGTTTTCCAGATAATTGCGATAAGGTTCCTTAATCTGTTTGGGATAATTACAAAACAGCGCAAAGGAAGGATAAGGCGTGTGAATCTGCGTCGCGTATTTGATGCTGATAAAGTGTCCTCGGTGGGGTGGTGGTGGATGAGCGGCTACGATTTCTTGCACAAACTCATTGAGTTTGGAAGTGGTAATTCGCGTTGAGCGATTTTCATACACTTCTAAGGCTACTTCAATGGCTTTGAAAATACGTTGCTTTTCTAACACAGAAATAAACAGAATCGGCACATCTGAGAACGGAGCAATCCGCTCACGGATTTTATCTTCCAAATCACGCGCGGTATTGGTTTCTTTAGAACCGACTAAATCCCACTTGTTGACCAAAATGACAACGCCTTTGTTGTTTTTGATGGCCAAACGGAAGATATTCAAATCCTGTCCTTCGATTCCCTTGGTCGCATCCAACATCAAAATACAGACATCGGCATTCTCTAGAGAACGCACCGCACGCATGACCGAGTAAAATTCTAAATCTTCTTGGACATTTTTTTTCTTGCGCAATCCCGCAGTATCAATCAACAAAAATTCCTTGCCAAACTTACTGTACTTGGCGTGAACACTATCGCGAGTAGTGCCCGCAATATCCGTCACAATACTCCGCTCTTCTTCCAACAGTGCGTTGGTGAACGAAGATTTCCCTGCATTGGGGCGGCCTACAATTACAAATTTGGGCAAATCGTCCTCTATTAAGTCATTCTTAGGCAGCGAATTGACTACTTCATCTAGCAAGTCGCCCGTGCCACTACCTGAATTGGAAGAAACAGGGAATAGCTGTTCAAAACCCAAGGACCAAAATTCGTGGGCATCCAAGTGGCGCGCACTGTTATCTACCTTGTTGACGACTAGCAAAATTTTCTTGCCAGAGCGGTGTAAGATTTCGGCTAAGTGCTCATCTAAATCGGTTACACCTGTGCTTACATCGACCAAAAATAGGATGAGGTTGGCTTCTTCGATCGCCATATGTACTTGGCCGCGAATGGCCGCTGCAAAATCATCTTCTGAATCGCCGATAAAACCACCGGTATCTACCAACATGAAAGACTGACCGTTCCATTCTGAGGAGCCGTATTGACGGTCACGAGTTACCCCGCTTACGTTGTCAACAATAGCTTTACGCATGCCAATCATCCGATTGAAAAAAGTCGATTTGCCGACATTGGGGCGGCCTACAATTGCCACTACATTACCCATGGTTGCAAAATTTAAAAGGTATCATTAAATAGATCAAAGAACAACACAAAAAAGGCCATTTCGAACCGTGTTCGGAATGGCCTTTTAGGTTATTCTTTCTAACGTTACACAATGTGTACGAATGTACGGTTGTTGTAACCTTTCTTGAATTCTACGGTGCCATCTTTTAGCGCAAAGATCGTATGATCTTTACCTAAACCTACGCCGTTGCCTGGGTGGTACTTCGTACCACGTTGGCGGATGATGATGTTTCCAGCGATAGCGGATTGTCCGCCGAACAATTTAACCCCGAGGCGATTGCTTCTAGAGTCACGTCCATTATCCGTACTACCTGCACCTTTCTTATGAGCCATAATTTATACTTTTTTATAAGTTCTTGACTTAAATGAATTAAGTAAGCGTGGGCATTACAGAATGCTGTCCACTTTAATTTTTGTGAATTGCTGACGGTGACCGTTCTTGCGACGGTATCCTTTGCGGCGTTTTTTCTTGAACACGATGACTTTGTCACCTTTTACTTGTTCAAGGACAGTTGTCTCAACTGTTGCAGCCACGGTCGGAATACCTACCTGGAAGTCTCCTTCCTTCGCTACGAGGAGTACTTTGTCAAAAGTAACTTTATCACCCTCAGCAGCTTCTAAGCGATGTACGAAGATTTCTTGCCCTTCGCTCACTTTGAACTGTTGTCCTTTAATTTCTACTATTGCGTACATTTTTTTAATTAGATTGTTGTCTACAAATCACAAATTCGGTTGGCGAAGATAAGAAGATTATAAACGCTGTGCAAGGAATAGCTTTATAAATCTCTATTTTTTATCAAAAAAGATGACAGGATAGGGATAGATTATGGCAGAATAGCAGGCTGTTAGCGTCTATAAATACGAGGTGATTGTAGTTTTATGGCGGTTATCTAGTAGAGATTGTGTATTTTACAGGACAATTCCCCAAGGGCGTTGTATTTTCTAACGTTCAATTTTTTTACCACTATTCAAACCAAAAACTATGAGACAAGTTTACAGCTCCCTTTTTTGTTGTCTTTTATTATCCTTTGGCGCTCAAGCGCAAATTAATTATACCAGCAATAGTTTTCCTGTAGCAGGGGATGTATTGGTGGTGGCTACAGCAGAAGATTCCACGGTAGTGGTAACACCTGCCAGTTCTACGGCACAAGCATGGGATTTTTCGCAGCTCATTGCTCTCAATACGCGCCGCGACACCCTACAAGCGGCTTCTGATGGAGCCAATTTTTTAGATTTTCCTACAACTGATATTTTACTCCCTGCTATTGGCAACCTTGGCGTGGCGTATACCGAAGTATCCACGACCGCCATTACTAGTGTGGGCGGTGGCATTGAGTTGTTTGGATTGTCTTTTGTGAATGCTTATACGAATACACACATTCGCCAAACGGCTCCCTTAACTTACAACGATGCCGATAGCGATGATTATGCATTTCGTTTTACCGAGCACATTGATAGTGTGCCTTTTTTGCGTCAACTGATTGACTCTTTAGCGGGGCAAATTCAAATTGGGTCTATCCAGATTGATCCCGATTCTATTCGTTTAAAATTAGATGGCACAGACAGCCGTTTGATTGATGCTTGGGGAACGTGCGCTTTGGCTGATAGCACTTACGAGGTTTTGCGCCAGCGGGTAACCAGCACCTTTAGTGTTGGAATAGAGGTCAGTGCAAATCTTCCTTTTGTAGGTGTACAATGGATTGATTTAACCGCTTTTATCCAATTGCCTTTTCCTACTACAGGGACGATTGTTCGCTATGATTTTCTAGCGGAAAATATCAAACAACCTCTGGTTAGCTTGACGATGGACAGCGCTCAAACCAATGTAGAAAGCATCGAATACATGGATACTACTTATGCGATTGACAACGCCATTCAATATTTAACGTACGGGATTGATGCTCAGGTTTATCCCAATCCTGCACAAGAGTATTTTTCGGTGCAAGTTGAATTAGCTGCTATTCCTGTGGATGGGTACACGTTGCGGATTGTTGATCCCTTGGGCCGTTTAGTAAAGCAAGAAACAGCGATTCGTCAAGAGCTACACCAAGTCAAAACAACCGAGTTGACTAACGGACATTACTTATTAATGTTACAAGATCCAAAAGGACAGTTGATTTATCGTCAAGGGCTAACGATACAGCGTTAAGGACAAGGAATTTCTGTCAATAAAAACGATTACAAAAAGTATAAAAAAAGGTAGAACGCACAGAGCATTCTACCTTTTTAAAGTTGAATAGGTTTCTAAAAAGCTTAGTTGCCCTTTTCTGATAAGACACTCAAACGCACTAAGGAAATTTCTTCTATAGAAACATCATCTTCCTTCAATTCTTCTAGTGCCTGATCCAAGGAATCAGAGGATGCTGTCATAAAGTAATCGTAAATATCTTCTTGCACCTCTTCGTCCAAGGTTTCCTCCAAGTGGTAGGAAATATCCAACTTAGTACCCGAATTGACAATCATATACATCTCGTGCAGCAAATCCTCCATTGAGAGTCCCAACGTAGCGGCGATGTCATCAAAGGGGATTTTTTTGTCAATACTTTGAATGATGGTGACTTTATTTTTTGATTTCTTAGCAACTGATTTAATGGCAAAATCAACAGGCCGTTCGATGTTATTTTCTTCAACATAGTCTTGAATGGCTTTAATGAATTCGCGGCCATAGCGGCGTGCTTTACCTTGGCTGACCCCATAAATGTGTTTCATTTCCTCAATCGAAAGAGGGTAGCGAGTCGCCATACTTTTGATAGAAGCCTCCTGAAAGACAATATAAGGAGGCACGTCTTTCTGTTTGCCCACTCGTTTGCGCAAGCGCATCAATACATCAAACAAGGTTTTGTCCAATACATCGGCAGCAGAATGTGCGGCTTCGGCTGCCTCTTCGGCGGCTACCGCCTCTTTGACAAAATCGTGGTTGAGGGCAATCTCAAATGGTTGTGGCTGTTTGATGAAGGCTCTGCCTTTGGGAGTCAATTTGATGATCCCGTAGGTTTCGATGTCTTTAACCAGCAAGTTGTTGAGGAGTGCTTGGCGCAAAATAGAATTCCAGTAATGGCCATCTTTGTGTTTCCCTTTTCCAAAAAGAGACAACTTGTCGTATTTAAAATCGAGGATATTTTTAGTCTTACTTCCTAGTATAAAATCGACAATTTCTTTGAGGTGGCAATTTTCTAACAGCTGCTCCGTCGCTTGTAGGGCGAGTAAGACATCTTGTTTGGCCTCTATTTTTTGACGGGGATACTTGCAGTTATCACACATTTTTTCCTTAGAGCAACTCTCCTCTGCATACTCTTCTCCAAAATAGTGCAATAAAAAGCGGCGTCTGCATGAGGGCGTTTCTGCATAAGCAATAATTTCCGAAAGCAACTGCGTCCCCATTTCACGCTCCGAAACAGATTTGTCACGCAAGAATTTTTCTAGGCGCAAGATGTCTTTGTGGGAATAGTAAGCAATGCATTTTCCTCCTAAGCCGTCGCGTCCTGCCCGGCCTGTCTCTTGGTAATAATTTTCAATACTCTTAGGAATATCGTAGTGGATAACGAACCGAACATCGGGCTTATCAATGCCCATTCCAAAGGCAATGGTGGCCACAATAACGTCGATGTCTTCCATCAAAAATTTATCTTGGGTATCGCTCCGAACTTTGGCCTCTAGCCCAGCGTGGTAGGGGGCAGCGTTGATGTCGTTGACCCGCAACAGTTTGGCCATTTGTTCAGTTGTTTTACGGCTTTGTACATAGATGATGCCTGATTGGCCGTTCATGCTTTTGACAAACTGCACAATATTTTTTCGTACATCTTCTTCCTTGGCCTTTGGGCGGACTTCGTAATACAAGTTGTCGCGGTTAAAAGAGGACACAAACTCGTTGTGGTCTTTCATACGCAAGGTTTTGACGATGTCTAGACGCACTTTAGGCGTAGCGGTAGCGGTCAGCGCAATGATTGGAATATCTTTATTCATGCTCTCAATCATAGAACGGATACGGCGGTATTCTGGACGAAAGTCGTGGCCCCATTCCGAAATACAATGCGCTTCGTCGATGGCAATAAAAGAGATGTTGGTTTCTGAGAAAAACTCTATGTTCTCCGTTTTTGTAAGTGTTTCAGGAGCGACATATAGCAACTTGGTTTTTCCATCGCGAATATCTTTACGGACGGCTTTAATTTGTGTACGCGTCAGCGAAGAATTGAGAAAATGCGCGCTAGAATCTGAATCGGTAAAAGAGCGAATAGAGTCTACTTGGTTTTTCATCAGTGCAATGAGTGGTGAAATAACCAAGGCAGTGCCTTCGACCATAAGGGCAGGCAATTGATAACACAACGACTTGCCACCACCCGTAGGCATAATGACAAAAGTATCATGGCCATCAAGAACACTCGTAATAACTTCGCGCTGAGTACCTTTAAATTTATCAAATCCAAAAAACTGCTTTAGCGAATCTTCAAGATTTATATTATACGTTTCCATACTATTAATAGTATTACTTTTGATGATAGTTGGATATTGATTACTGTTACCCTAATTTATGATGGGGCCACTCGCAACCTTCCGAGAATAGCCTCTTTTGGCTACTTAATTTTTAGTTTAAAACGATAGATGGTTTCATTGGTATGACGGGCGTAGGAATATTAAGATACGATAAAATAACTGATTAGACCTATTATTTGCTTGTTTTTATAAATGGGAAGACAATAAATTATTCAAGTGTTCAATAAATAAGCCAAGCGACAACTATTATTTGCCTAGCGGTTAAAAGAAGCCTTTGGTGCTCTGCCCAAAACTATCAAGAAATCGGAGCGTTTCCAACAGGCTATTATAAAATAAAGAGAACGAAGTTGCCGCCTTTTAGTTGCAATAATGCCTTACATCCGTCCAATTTTTACCCTTTGAAAGTAGAAAAAAAAGAATAGAAGTTCAAAAATAAATCTATATCTTCCGACAACTACAATGGATAGAGTTGGCAACAATCGGCACTCATTCTTTGGCGCCGCATTAGCCTTATCCAAAAACTGTTCCGAATTAACCATTTGGTTAAAAATGATAAGAAGCAATACGCAAGTCCTCTATTTACAACCGTTAAGCCAATAAAAATATGATTATTAGATGGGTCAAAATGACCTTCCATGAGCACGAAGTAACCGATTTTTTATCCATGTTAGCCCCAAGACAAGCTGCTATACGGGCTTTCCCTGGCTGCTTGTATTTAGAAGTAGTACAGGATATCCGCTATCCTAATATTATTTTTTCGCACAGCCACTGGGAAGATGAAGCGGCGTTAAATACTTATCGCCATTCTGCTTTTTTTAAAAAAACTTGGTCGATGACTAAGCCTAGATTTGCCGCTCCTGCCCAAGCGTGGACTGTTCGGCGCTTGCACGAACTGTTGTAAATTACCCTCACCTTGGGTACTAGTTTTCCGCTTTTCAAGGCTACCACAGTTAGTTGAAGGAGCTTAAAAACAGAAAAATAGAAGATATTTTACCTGTTAATTTTGTTCTATTAAAACATATAAAACATGAAAAAATTAGTTATTCCAGGCGGATCAGGTTATTTGGGCCGCTATTTAGCACAATACTTTGAAACACAAGCTTGGGAAGTAGTGATTTTATCAAGAGGGAAAGCCCGCACTGAAGGTAAGACGCGTTATGTAACTTGGGATGGGAAAACGCTCGGCGATTGGGCAAGGGAAATAGATGGGGCAACAGCAGTGGTTAATTTGGCAGGCCGCTCCGTTAATTGTCGATACACAGCAGCGAACAAAGCGGCTATTTTAGATTCTCGCATCAACTCTACGACGATCTTAGGCCAAGCTATTGCACAAGCTGCGAACCCTCCCGAAGTTTGGATCAATTCCAGTTCGGCTACCATCTATCAAGATACTCGAGGCAATGCCGCTGCAAATGATGAGTACACTGGACAGGTGGGGGATGATTTTTCAATGAATGTTTGCAAGCAATGGGAAGCAAGCTTTGAAGCAGCGGCAACCCCTACAACCGTTCGCAAAATTGCGTTGCGCGCTTCTATTGTGATTAGCAAAGAGCCAGGCGGTGCCATGGAATATATTCTCAATTTGACAAAATGGTGGTTAGGCGGCAAACAGGGGAGTGGACAGCAGTATATTAGCTGGATTCACTTGTATGATTTTGGCCGCTTGGTAGATTTCCTAATTAATAAAACCACTCTCACAGGCGTTATCAATGGAGCTGCCCCAAATCCCGTACCCAACCAGCTGTTTATGGCCACCTTACGCCAACAACTTGGTCGCTCTTGGGGCTTACCTGCCAATAAACCTATGCTAGAGATAGGGGCGGTGTTTTTGAAAACACAAACAGAGCTTATTCTGAAAAGCAGGAAAGTGGTTTCTAAACGATTGGAAGAAGCAGGATTTACGTTTGAGTACTCGACCATTGAGCAGGCCATGCAGCAGATTACTACTTAAATAGTAATTCCCATTCGCAATAGGGCAAAAAAAAGAAAGCGAAGTGCTTTCTGACAGAGAACGAACAAGTGTTTAAAGGCATTACTTTTGGCGACGAAGCCTATTTTAAAAAGTCTTTTCAAATGACGTTACGAACCTTTAAACAGCAAAAGGGGTATAAAGGTTCACGGAAAGCCTTTGTTTTTGGAATTTTTATTTTTTTAATGTAATATACAGGCCTAAAAAAGCCCCGCTTGATGATACAAACGGGGCCATAACTACTATGAATCAACAGGTTACTGTAAAGTACACATTTAAGCTTCATTTATTAATTGGCGCATACGCACATAGGTATAAGCCTGATCCGAACGATTAGCTGTTTGCCAGTCATTTCCCATCAATACTTTTAAGTTATCGTAGTTGGTTTTGTTGGGGCATTTCCAACGGCGCTGCCCTACGCCGTGTCCACCGCCTTCTCCAATTACAGAGGTGGCACCAGATTCTACGGTAGTAAACAATACATGGTCGTCTGCTACATCTACATCTATCACAATACGAACATGATAAGTACTAGTACCTTCGCGTTTATTATTGACCATCATATCCCCTGCGCGTAAATTGGTAGGATTGGCAATGGTTTGGTTACCTTGTTCGTGTTGAATGCCGCGTGTATTGGTGATCTGTACCGACTCACTAGCATCGCTATCGCGGTGCAGATCGTCTTCAATAATAAAGTTTGCTGCTTGAATAGCTAAGCCCGAACAGTCCATAGAAATACCATATTGCGCTAGAAATTGATTGAGGCCTTGAGAGGTTTTTTTGTTTTCAGGAACTAAGTTTGCTGCTAAACATTGATTGAGAAAATCTTCGATTTGTGTAATAGTAGCTTTCCCAGAATAACCATTAAAGCCTAAGCTTTGTGCAATTCTTTTTACTCTACTATTATTGTTACGTTCCCGTTCTGCATTTTCTTTGCGATGGCCCAAGTTGATGTGATAGGGAGGGCGGACAGCTATCCATTCGCCTGGGCGGACTTCTACTCGTATACCAGAAAAAGCTTTAGTAAAATCAGCCATTTGCTTTTCTAGCTCGGTTTCTGCGCCTCCAATAATGCCATCTTCGGTATACCCTTCTGTTGGCGTTAATACGCCTGTCAGGTATTTGAGGGTGGTGCCGTTGGGATCTACGCGTCCATCTTGGCTGCTAATCATTCCTGCAAAACGGTGCTGAAATTGACGAATAGCTTGAATGGTCGTATCTTGTGGATCGCCATCAATGGGCAGGTCATAGCCCCAATCATCGCGTAACAACTGCTGCACTAAAGCAACATCGGCGGTTTCATTGTCCCCGCCTTGTCCTACAGACTTCTGTAGGGTACTGTTGACGGCTACGGTAGGGGCGCTGGTATCGCGTTGCAATTCTTGCCCATCCAATAACAAAAAGGTATTGTCATCAGGCTCAATGAGTCCAGTAGGATTTTGTTGTTTGCGGCGCTGAAAATCTTTGATGTCTCTAATGGTGTCGGCTTCTGTTTGGCCATTAACGGTTAATTCATAGCCGTTGCTATTGAGCATTGTTTGGATAATGCGTACATCGCTCTCGTCATTTTGGCCGCCGTCTCCAACCGCTTGCTTAATACAGCGCTCCGAAGGGGGCGTATCATTGCCTGTATCAGTGTTTATGTCATCATCCGAACTTCCTGAACCTGTCCCCGAATTGCCTGTCAACTTTTGCCAAGTTGGACTATTGGGCTCTATCAATCCCGAAACGGGTTTAATATCGTTTTGGCGCTGGAATTTTTTGATGGCATTCTTGGTTTTGGGGCCACAATCGCCATCGACCACTAATTCCAAAATAGTTTGCACTGCTTTGACATCATCGGCCTTGTTGTCACCACCTACCCCTACTGACGCACTCAAAGTAGTACTACTGCCTGTTGAAGTATCGTCGTTATTATCCGAACCGCTGTCATCACTGCTACTATCACTAACCCCTGCTAATTTATTCCAGGTGGCATCATTAGGTTCCACTAATCCCGAAACGGGTTTAATGTCGTTTTGGCGCTGGAATTTTTTGATGGCATTTTTGGTTTTGGGGCCACAATCGCCATCAACGACTAATTCTAATAAGGTCTGCACAATACGAACATCATCGGCTTTGTTTTCTCCTTTGACACCAACAGAAGCACTCAAACTAGTACTACTGCCTGTTGAAGTATCGTCGTTACTATCTGAACTGCTGTCATCCAGTATTATCACTAACCCCTGCCAATTTATTCCACGTGGTAGCAGCAGGTTCCACTAATCCCGAAACGGGTTTAATATCGTTTTGGCGCTGAAAATCTTTGATGGCATTCTTGGTTTTAGGCCCGCAATCACCATCCACAACAATTTCTAATAAGGTCTGCACAACGCGGACATCAGCAGCTTTGTTTTCTCCTTTGACACCAACGGAAGCGGTGATGCTTCTGGCTGTTGCGCCTGTATGGTCTGTAGCAGTGGTGTCCGAAGCGGTTGCCTTGTGTAGAGCAGGCAATAATTTGCGCATTTTTTCGGCAATAGCATCGTAGGCAGAACTATCATAGGGATTGTCATGCAGGGCTAAAAATTTGTTGATTTGCTCTTCTAAGTGAGTTAATTTTTCTAACAACGCCATAATAAAGGTGGTTCGATAGTTGAAATAAAGAGGATTAGTTGGGGGAGGTCAGCACCCCTCCCTCTTTAATTCTGAAAAGGGAGCTGCCTCGAAACCGACCCAAATTAAGCATTATAAATTAAAAAAACAAGTGGAATTTAGATTCTGTGGCAAATACCCTTCTAATGGCTATTACTGATCTCGATAAACATCAAACTGCTTTAAGGAGCGCGCACCCATTTCTAGCAAGTTTTTGCTGCTGTTGTTCTTCGGCTCATAGGTATCGACTACCTCCATTTGATCGCCTATTACCATCCATTCTTCGTTGGTGGAATGCCAGGCTAAATCAATCGTTCGTTCCCATTTTTCGCGGCTACCGCCACTGTGTTGTAGGCGAATGATGTCTTTTTCGATGTTGATCGCCTGAAAGGGATCGCCCATCACTCCGCCACAAGCCGCACATAAAACGACGCGCTTATTTTTTGCCCACAAACGGTATTGCCCCTGCGGGTTGGCTTGTAGAATCATCAAGGTACGCGGCTGAAAGGTCATCGGCTTTGGCCGTACTGGCTGGATTTTCTATGACCACTACTTTATCGGGTACTCCGTCATTGTTTAAGTCGCCTTCGACTTCCTTTAAAATACGTTGTCCCTCTTGGATAAAAGCAGCGCTGCTGGGCTTCCAATCGTCGGTGGGAATAGCTGCTACGATGGGCGGTTCGGGAACAGTGGTGCTGCTGGAGGGCGGTGGGCTCGGTTCCTGTTCAGTCACCGTGGAAAAATCACAAGAGGAAAAAAAATGGAGTAGGAGGACGCTGCAAAAAAAATAGGTACTTGTTTTCATTGGTAGTTAGTTGTAAGGTAAGGAAGAAAAATTATTCAATAAGAAGCATCTTCAAAAGGCAACGCGTAGCATAAGATACAAAAAAAACGCCCGCTCGATGTAGTATCGAACGGACGTTGTATTATTGGGTTATCCTCAGAAAAAGCCCTCGGATAACTATTTTTACTTAGAATGACTTACATCATACCGGGCATACCACCAGGCATTCCGCCAGGCATACCACCAGACATTCCTGCGTTGTCCTCAGGAATATCACTAATGACACACTCTGTTGTTAGGATCATAGACGCGATAGAGCCAGCATTTTCTAGTGCTACACGAGATACTTTTGTTGGATCAATAACACCAGCTGCTTTCAAGTCTTCGTATTTCTCTGTACGGGCATTGAAACCAAAAGAACCTTTACCTTCGCGGACTTTCATGACCACTACAGAACCTTCCAAACCAGCGTTGTTAACGATGGTACGCAAGGGCAATTCTAGAGAGGTACGCACGATGTTGATACCTGTAGTTTCGTCGTCATTTGCCCCCTCGAAATTCTCTAGGGCATCAATGGCACGTACAAAGGCAACACCACCACCAGCAACGATGCCTTCTTCAACGGCAGCGCGTGTAGCGTGCAACGCATCGTCTACACGGTCTTTCTTTTCTTTCATTTCTACTTCTGTAGAAGCACCCACATACAATACCGCTACTCCACCAGACAATTTAGCCAAGCGCTCTTGCAACTTTTCTTTGTCGTAGTCAGAAGTGGTATTTTGAATTTGGTTTTGGATTTCGTTGATGCGTGCTTGCACATCTGCTTCTGTTCCTACACCATTCACAATAATAGTATTGTCTTTGTCGATCGTAACGCGCTCACAACTACCCAAGTGCTCTAGTTCTACGGCTTCTAAGCTGTGACCAGTCTCTTCTGCAATCAACGTACCACCTGTCAAGATGGCGATGTCTTGCAACATAGCTTTTCGGCGATCTCCAAAACCAGGCGCTTTAACAGCGGCTACTTTTAAGCCCAAACGTAAACGGTTAACCACTAAGGTACTTAGTGCTTGACTGTCTACATCTTCTGCAATAATCAACAACGGACGACCCGCCCCGTGGGCTTTTTCCAAAACAGGAACGATCGACTGAATATTAGAGATTTTTTTGTCGTGGATAAGAATGAACGGATTGTCAAACTCTGCCTCCATAGACTCCGTGTTGGTCACGAAGTAAGGCGATAAGTAACCACGGTCAAACTGCATCCCGATTACTTTTTCCATGTAGGTTTCGCGGCCTTTGGCTTCTTCTACGGTAATAACACCGTTGATGGTTACTGCTTGCATCGCTTCTGCAATCAAGGTACCAATTTCAGCATCGCCATTGGCAGAGATAGAGGCGACTTGCTTGATTTTCTCAAAGTCGTTGCCAATAATCTCCGAATTTTCTTTTAGGTGCTCGATAACCTTGTTAACGGCTTTGTCTACTCCGCGCTTCAAATCCATTGGATTGGCACCAGCAGCAACACTTTTTAAACCTGCGTTAACGATGGCTTGTGCCAAAACAGTAGCCGTAGTTGTACCATCACCAGCCACGTCGGCCGTTTTAGCAGCAACTTCTTTTACCATTTGTGCCCCCATGTTAGCGATTGGATCTTCCAATTCGATTTCGCGAGCTACAGAAACACCATCCTTAGTGATGTGTGGAGCGCCAAAGCTTTTTTGTAGAACAACGTTACGACCTTTGGGGCCTAAGGTTACTTTTACGGCATCGGCAAGGGCGTTAACGCCTTCTTTCAACTTATTGCGAGCATCTGTGCTAAAGCTAATATTTTTAGCCATGATTCTTTGTTCGTTTTTTAGGAGTTGTTCAAAACAACTTCTTGTTTGAATAATTGGATAGTTGGACTGGGTATAGGGTAGGAAGGCTTAATCCAGAATCAACAAAATGTCGTCTTCTTTCATAATCAAATAATCCTCTCCCTTGTGGCTTACTTCCTGACCAGCGTATTTGCCGTACAAGACGATGTCGTCTACTTTAACGGTCATTGCTTGATCCTCTTTGCCAGGGCCTACTGCGACAATAGTGCCACGTAGTGGTTTCTCCTTGGCAGTGTCAGGGATAATGATACCACCCTTAGTTGTTTCTTCTGCGGGTGCAGGTTTTACCAAGACTCTATCATTAATTGGTCTCATAGTAAGTTTATTTATTGTAGTGTTAGAAAATTAATAGTAATAACAGCCGCCGCCCATAGATGGCTCGGCCGTTCAATAGCGGTTGTAACACATCCTATACCAAGTGGTTTTTTGTGTCAATTTGTCAGTTATATCCCTACCGCGCTTTTACTTAACGTCCTTCTTGACAGGTTTGTTTTTTTTACGCTTAGTTGTAACATTTCTTTCAGGCGGTCGTAATTACCTTAGAAAGTCTTTTGCGTCGTCTTTACTTGTTTTATAAAAAATCAAGAAGCGTAAGAAAAAAGGAAGACCTCAGCCGTTAATGCGCTTATGATTGGTTCAATAATTCCTTGCAAAAACTACCCAACAAGTGGCAAAAGATGGCTAATTTGCCGTACTCGCCTTGGTAGAATAATGCGTAACAGTCCTTAGTGTTTTCAAGATGCTTTCCTCTTATTAACCTAGTTATCCACACAAAAAAGAACAGTCGGTGAACCAAGAATTAGAAGAACAAAAAGAAAGTTTATACGCCCTGCTTCAAAGCTCTAATCAACAAAATGTGATAGTGGGAGCAACCATTGCCCAAGGAACCCCTTCTTTGCGGGAATACCTTATTGAGAACGCCCATCAAATCATCGAAGCCAATTGGTTGTCGCATAGCTTGACTAATATGTTGTATGTGGCCAAAGAAATCCCCGAAGTAGCCGAAGTTTTGGAAGACCGTTACCAAGAGCTGATTTTGGCACTGCTTCACGATTACGAAAAGGAACAATACGCCAAGGCACCCTTGCAGCAATTGCCCCGTTTGGCCGCAGATTGGGGAAAACGCTTGATGGACAATGCCGCCCCCGATTGGGCACCTAGTGCCACTACTCGAGCTGTTTTAGCCACGATCCCTATTGAGAACTTATACCTCTGCACCCAAGCTTGGCCTGTTTTTCCAAAATGGTTGGCGTATCTAAAAAGTTTAAAAAGCTTGAATCTCAACGGTGTATTGTTGAAAGAGCTTCCCGAAGAAGTGGCTGCTTTAGAAAACTTAACCGAATTGCTCTTGGAGGAGAACCAACTCACTCGCTTACCCGATAGTATTGGGCAATTGTCTAAATTGAAACACTTATCCCTACAAAATAACCAGCTGCAATCCTTGCCCACAACCATCGGCCAATTGACCCAGCTAGAAGTGGTCAACATACGCAGCAATAAATTAAAGACCTTGTCCCCTAATATTAGTCAATGGCAGCTGCTGCAAGAACTCGATCTATCCGACAACCAATTGAGCGATTTGCCTGTATTGACACAACCACTGCCTAAACTGCAAAGTATAGATTTGAGAGACAACCAACTCCAACAAGTTCCCGAAAGCCTGCAACATTGCCCTGCTCTAATTAAGCTCTATTTATCCAGCAATACCATTCCGCAACTCCCCAGCTGGCTGGCTGAACTATCTCAACTTAACAACCTATATTTGGCCAACAATCAGCTGAGCGAGCTGCCGCTTAATTTATTTCGCTTGCCGCAATTGCGTGCCTTGTATTTGCATAACAATGCACTGACTACCCTTCCTGACCAGTGGCAAGCGCTTCAAAAACTGCATTATCTAGACTTGGAAGAAAACCCATTGACAGAATTACCGCCTTCGATGCAACAACTTGTTGAGCTAAAACGCTTGCGCTTGTCCAATACAGCCTTGCAAAGTGTCCCCGCTACTATATTGGCCTTGCCCAAATTGCGCAGCTTGAGTTTTATGCACACCCCATTGTCTACTCGAGTAGACCGAGAATTTGCTCGCAATAAAATAGAGCTAAAAGCCCTAGCCGAAACGTTGGAGTTGTTGAGGGGAGAGAATAACTAGCGATCTTTTTAATAAAGGAAACCAAACGGAGATACGATCTACTACCGAAACGCTGGGGGAATGCGTTCTAAAACGCCCTGTTGGTAGGTGTTGTAGAGTTGGAGCCGATCCAAATGGACATAGCCGATGTAACAGCCGCAAGTGGCATTACTACAAGGGCGAGGCGCTAATAAATCAGTGATTTCTTGGGTGTAAATATTGCCTAGTACATCTCCAATAAAATGACAGCGCCGCACATCGCCTTCGCCATCAACCGTAAAGGCCGTTTGTCCTGCTTGGCAAGCCTGTCCCAAACTCTCGTGGTAGTGATTGTTATAAGAAAATAAGGGATCAACTCGCTCAATTCGCGCAATATCGGCCGCACTATAGTAGCCGTTGACGCGCTTGTACGCATTGGCCCACAAATAACGGTGCGCAGGCAAGCGCTCCCGCAATGCCTCCAAGTACGGTAAATCCTCCTTCAAGGCAACAAATCCCACACTGTAGCGAATGTCCATCGCTTCTAGTTCTTCGCAGCGCGCCACAAACTGCTCTATAGAAACCTGGCTAGGATGAAAGGTTGTCCATAAAGCAAAAGCCTCTTTATCCACCTGCTGCATCCATTTCAGGGAACTGGATAAATTGGTTTGAATGCTCACTCGACGCACCTGTGGCAGATGACTAAGGGTGGTCATGGCTTGTTGGTATGCTTTGCGAATTAAGCCTTCGCCCCAAGGCGTAAACAAAATACCAATGCTTTCTTTTCGAGTAGCCACCCAATTCACAAAGCGTTCTAGGCGCTGCGCATCATCGGCCAATTCGGCGCGGGTATTTTTTGTTTTGGCAAAGGGGCAGTAAGTACAACTATAATTGCAACTAGATAAAGGACCGCGATAGAGAATAGACCAAGATGCCATAAGGAGAATTAATAAAAAGAAACAGTAAACCGTTAGAAAAAAAGGGCTTAACTCCACTCAAATGCTTGCATTTGTTCCTGCACGGGTTCAGAATACAACCAAGGGCCGATAACATCCGAGCATTCTAAACCTTGGCTATTTAGCTGCAACCGTCCTGCCAAGGGGAGGAGCAAGTCCAGCTCTTGCAGTTGGTGCAGTTCGGGTAAATCTTGTAGGGCCGCACTACCAAAAAAGCGTTCGTAGGCGGCCAAGTCTAAATATTGCCCTTCTAGTAATGACTTGATGACGTAGCGGCGGCGCTGTTCTTCGCCATTGAGCGAGACCCCATAATTAGCTTTCGCAAAATCAGTAGCCGTTTTTTGGTGATAATCGTGGATAATGTGTTGCACTCCTTTGCGGCCAACAGCATAATCCGAGCTGTAATGAAAATTCTTAGTGTAGGAGCGGGCACCCACTCCCAAGCCGACCATTCCATCTTCGGGGCCATTATAGGGCGGCAGCTCTATTTCAGGTAGATTACTTCGTTTGAAAATTCGTAAGGTCACTTGTTTGTAGCCTTTAGACAAGAGAAAAGCACGTCCAAAACGAAATAAGGCCAAGCGGTGGTCATTCCAGTCTTGCGCGCGTTTGTCCAAGCCCGTCAAAGGGCGTACATATAAGGGGTATAAGAAAATTTCTTCGGGCGCAAAAGCCACTGTTTCCTCTAGCGAGCGCTGCCAAGAAGCCGTAGTTTGGCCTTCCATACCGTAAATTAAATCAATATTCATACTTGGAATACCCGAATCGCGAATGTAAGTCAATGCCTGCCGCACTTCTTCCATTTTTTGAGGACGGCCCAGTGCTTTGGTTTCCTCCAATAAGAAACTTTGTACGCCAATACTTGCCCGTGTAGTTCCTTGCTCTTGCAACAAGGCCAATTTTTCAGGGGTGGTGGTTTTTGGTGATAACTCTACGGAAAAAGGCACTGCTCGATCGGCCAACCCCATAGTTTCGTGGACTACTTTAAATAACCCTTCTAAGTCGCTGAGCGATAAAAAAGAAGGCGTTCCGCCACCAATCGCCACGCGATTAAACCGCGCTTCTTCGCCCAACGCTTGCTGCACTTGTACAGCTTGCTGCTGCAAACTCCCCAAAAAAGGCTGCTCTAAGGGAGCTTTGGGGTTAGCGGTCGTGAATAAGTTGCAAAAGCCACAACGCATTTCACAGAACGGTACATGCACATACAAAAACAATTGGTGCTTTTCCTCCTCTTGCCACACTTCCCGCAGCAGGCGCGGTTTTTCTAAAGGCCGATAACTCGACTTATGAGGATATGAATAGGCATATCCTTGAAAATAATTGCGTTGCTCCAATAACTCTAACAAAGTAGACATGCCTAATGCGATTAGTAGAAAAAATAAAAATTTATATGGATTTAATCGTGGAGCGAGTTGGACGGAGCGAGTTGGGCGCAATTGCAATTGCGTCCAACTCGCTCCGTCCAACTCGCTCCGTCCAACTCGCTCCGTCCAACTCGCTCCGTCCAACTCGCTCCGTCCAACTCGCTCCGTCCAACTCGCTCCGTCCAACTCGCTCCGTCCAACTCGCTCCGTCCAACTCGCTCCGTCCAACTCGCTCCGTCCAACTCGCTCAACTAATTCAACAACACCTCTAAATAAGGAACTGTCCAAACCTGTTCATGTGCCAAGCGATGCCCTTGGTAACCATCTTCCCCGTAAGTAGTTCCATGATCGGCACAACAAATTACAAAAGTTGGTCGTCCGCGCCTTGCCAATGCGGCCTGTAAAATTGGCAGTTGCTGGTCCACATAACGCAAGGCGGCGGCATGGCTGTCCAAGGTATCGCGTTTATCGGAGGTCGCCGTCTGCTTTAGGTAAAAATAGTTGGGTTGATGAATAGCCGATACATTGACAAACAAAAAACAGCGTTCCGAGTGCGCTTCTAAGAAGGCCGCTGCTTGTTCAAATTGCACTTGTGTAGAAGTAGGATTGGTCACGCCCAACTCAGGTGTCCAAAATGCTTGTTGAAACAAGGCAGGAAAAACCCGACTCAACGGCGTTTGTTGATTAAAAAAGCCTACCCCGCCAACACAGGCGGTTGTCATACCCTGTGTCGCCAACCCTTCTACAATTGTAGCTGCTTCCAGTACACAGGTAGTAGCTACAGCCGATTCACTGCCCGCAAAGGTGGTTGCAAATAAACGTGGATGCTTACCAGGGCGCGCAGGGGTTGGCAAAAAGCCCGCAAAAAAAGCATGGTGCGCCGCATAAGTAAAACTACCAGGGCTGTGGCGTTTCTCCCAACCCGAAGGGGAGAGCCACGCCGAAAAATGAGGCAAATTTCCCGCTTTCCAAGCTGTCTGAGCCACATCGTAGCGCAAGGTATCCAAGGTTACCAACACTACATCACTCTCCGCCACTACGGCGTTCATATCGTATTGCATAACAAATATAAATTTCAAGAAAAAACACCCAAGCTGTAGCAGACCTAGTCGCTTGTGCGATGACTCGGAACTTGCCCTTCAAACAACCAATCAGCGTGCTGTCCTAAAGCACTAAATCCAACACCCGCTCTACCTCTAAATCAGGCAATATTTCAGAACTCCACTCCCGATGGTGGCCTACCCAACATGTTCGAATACCCAGTGCCGAAGCTGCCAAGATATCATTAACAGGATCGTCCCCAACATACAACAACTGTTCAGGTTGCAAGCCCTCTTCTTCCAAAATGCGTTGAAAAATACGGGGGTCAGGTTTCGCAAGCTGGTACTGTTCCGAAATATGGATGCGGTCGCTAGAGAAGAGCGTATCGAGTTGAGCGCGTTTGATTTTACGGCTTTGGTTGATAATAGAACCATTCGTAAGAATCCCCATTGTATAACGCGCCTTTAAGGCTAATAAATGTTGCCGCAGTGGCTCTGCTATAGGGGGCACATAAGCGCCAATATTAGCTTTGAGGTAGTTCCACAAGTTATCGTCTTCCCAACCCCAGGGCTGGTATTTCTGAATAAACCAAGCAATGAAATCACTGCGATTGGTATAGCCCCAATCGTCGTTTTCTTCAATTTCTGCCTGTTCATTATAAAAATAGCTGGTGGGTAAATACTCCTCAAAAAACGTTTCTAAACAGGCCATAAAAGCCGCATTGCGGTTAATTAAGGTATTGTCTAAATCGAAATAAATACAAGTAACCGCCTCAAACATAAGAAGCTTGTTTTAAGTGATGTAAAACCGCCGCGTACGTATTGCGGCCTTCGTGTAAGACGCCAGGCAACAAGTCGCCAAAGGCATTGGCTTCCAAAATATAAGCCCGTGTCCAGTCTGCCGATAGCAAGACATCCAAACTGGCGTAGTGGTGAGGGGGCAAGGCTGCTGCTGCCGATTCGGCTAACTGCTGTACCGATTGCCAGCGCTCGACCCCTATTTTTTCTTGCAATTGTAATAAGGAACCACGTTGGTTGCCCAAATGTAAATTGGTCAGTGGCGAACGGCTTTGGCGCACCACCGTGTGTTGGGCTTGATCGCCAACGACCACAATTCTCAAATCAAAAAAAGCATCGCCCAAACTCGCTTTGGGAATCCATTGTTCTATCAAAATACCTTCTTGCGCCAAGCGGTCAATCAGCGCCGCGATTTTTTTTTCTTGGTCGTAACGACGTAGGCGCAGCGAATTATAAAGCTCCAAACGGCCTTCCCGCTGCTGCATTTCTACCGAAGTAGTCGCCTGTAACCGCCCACCCTGTACGCGAAAAGCTACCACTCCCGAAGCAGAAGAACCATGCAAGGGCTTAATAAAAACCCGTGTCCAGCCCTGTTCTATCATTGCTTTCCGCAAACTGCTGTAACTGTCAATTCCGTAACAAGCAGCAGGAACGGCCACGCCGCGCTCCTCCAAACGAGTATGGCAACGCTCCTTATCAAAACACAAGCGAATACTATCTAAGCTGTTGACACAACGAACCGTTGGAAAATTAGCCAAAGCTTGCTCTACTTCCTCCAATACCCGCATAAAACCCAAGTGCTGTTGCTGTAAGCCCGCTATACTCCCTTTTGGGAGGGCAACATCGGGTAGCATCGTGGCCGATAAGTGGGGGTGCGTAGCACCCCGATGCAACAAGCCTTGGGCGACGGTAGCATTTTCGCCAGGCGATTCTATGCGTAGAAAAGCTACTTTAGACAACAGCGTTTCCCAATCTATGCGCTCATTGAGCAATGCCTCATAAGAAACGACCAATGGCGGTGGCCACCCCTCGCGCTGTGCGGCCTCTAAAAAAAACTGACAACGGCGATTTTCGGGATTTCCCAACCATAGGAATTGCAAATTTTTGTTCATGGAATTTATTCTGACACGCCGACGTAGCGGTAAATTTCATCGCCATAAACATCATCTTCTTGTTTGTCTTCTAAGCTCACTTTAATACCCAAATCTTTGAGCTGTTGGGCGACTTCCTCCGATACATAATGGTGGTCTAAAATTAGTTCTTTGAGGTGTTTGATCCCTGGGTTATCAATTAAAGCCTCTGCTCCCTCGTCACTCAACGTTCCTTCGGATAAATCCAAAATTTCTATGCGGTTGAGAATGGGGTCATCCAATAACTTTTCTACGAGTTGGTCGATAATGGCGCTGTTGCGCAACCCCAAATAACGCAAGCTAGGAAAGTGCTCGGCGTGGCTGCCGCGATAGCTCGCGACCACCTCTGAGGGCGATGCCGAAAAGCCATAATCTTCTGTTCCTAACCACAACTCCAAGTGCTCTAGAGCGGGCAACTTCGATTCTGCTAATTCACTGAAAATATTGCTGGGCATTCCCCCTGTTTCTACCACTAACTTTCGGAGATGGGGCAAGTCGAGAATACCTAAGGCCAAGCCATTACCACCACGGACGTGAAAGACTTCTAGGTGGGGGAAAGCCTTGAAAAAAGCTTCGTAGCTGGTGTTTTCAATCCAAGAAACTTCGTTTTCCTCTTGGGTAATATCGCCCACAAAAATAGCTTTGAGCTGCCCTAATTGGTCTTTTCGTTCGATCAGCAACTCCAAAATACCATCAGGTGTTTCGTCGTGCTCTTCATTCCACATTCCAAATACCAAGCTGTCTACTTGACTGGCTTTGCCATCTTCAATGAATTTTGTTAAATTGGCTAGTACATCGTGCTCGCCGTCATAATTGGTATAAAAACGGTAAGCGGCATCCGTTTGTTGAATGCCTTTTTCAGGTTGATAGTTAACAACCTTTTTTCCGTTGAATTGAGTAGCGTTACCATAAAAACCCATAACTTATAGTGTGTTTGAGGTGGAAAGAAGTGGATTATTTAGCTAATTTACTAAAAAAAGAGAAGGAATCAAGCGGACTACAAGATTATACAAGTTAATAAAAATAGCCCGTTTTATTTGTAAAAAAAACAAGCGCTGTTGTGCTTTTGCGAGCGCTTTTGCGCCCTATAAAAATGGAGGAACTATGCACATAAAAAGTCTACCGCTACAAGCATTGGAAGGCTATATTTACTCAGAGGCGTACCAACAGGCAGATTACATTGCGATCAGTAAGCAGCGGGCTTTGTCCCAACTGCGCAACCCTAGAGCGCGTGCCGATGATGTGGTCTTGGTACTGGTGTATGAGGACGATGAATTGGTGGCCTATTTGGGGGTTTTTGTAGACGACTTGCACTTTCAAACAGGGTTGGAGCATGTGGGCTGGTTGAGTTGTATGTGGGTCAATCCCAAAATGCGCGGTCAAGGCATTGCCAAAAAACTGTTGCAAACGGTTTTTGAAGCGTGGGACTACAAAATTTTGGTGACGGAATTTACGCCCGCTGCCAAAGGCTTGTATGACCGCAGCGAGCGGTTTATGGACTTGGCACAGCCGCAGGGCTGGCGGGGCTATTTGCGTCCTAATTTGGCCACTTTGCTTCCGAAAAAAAACGAGCGTTGGAAAAAATGGATACCTTTGCTACAACTGGCCGATGGGCTGCTGCATTTACCGAATGCCTTGCGTTTGTGGGCGTACAAAACACCTGCTGTTCAGGAACAAGGGTATTCTTTTGAATATCTGTCGGAATTGGATGACGAAGCGTGGGAATTTATACAACAACAACAAGCGGGAGAGTTGATTCATCGCGATCGGGCAGAATTAGATTGGTTGCTGCGTCATCCGTGGTTGTTGCAAGCACCATTAAAAGACCGCAATGCCGAGCGCTATCATTTTTCCTCGGTGGCAGCCTCCTTTTATTTTTTGGCGATCAAATTGTACGACAAAGAACTAAATGTTGTGGCAGTGGTGTTGTTGAGTTATCGAGAAGGTGCGGTGAAATTGCCGTATGTTTATTGCGAGACAGGCAGGGAAGAAATAGTTTGGCAATTGATTGACCAGCATTTATTGGCCATGAAGGCCGAGACCTTAACGGTGTTTCAGCCGCGCTTGATTGGACATTTAGCCAAAAGGCACCACCCTTTCTTTCGTTTGCGCACTTTTCAGCGCCACTATATTATTGGAGTAGCACTGCGCGAGGCGTTGGCTGCAACGGGGGAGATTCGTTTGCAAGACGGGGACGCGGATGCGGCGTTTACGTAGCCTTCTGCTACTGGATTAACGGCGTATAGAAATGAGCGGTAGTTGGATAGAAAATGCTTGTTAAAAAAAAAACAGTTACATAATGTAGATTACCCTGTAGCACAAGGTGGTTTCCTAGCCGCTTAGCGCGGTAAAATATTATAAAGTAATACGAAGACTATGTTTGGTAAATGGGAAGAGGATAACCCGCATAGACAAGGGCGGAAAACAGAGCAGCGCCGCAGCAAACCCTATCTGTTGCAACAGGCT
This sequence comes from uncultured Saprospiraceae bacterium, assembly GCA_963837355.1. GTDB lineage: Bacteria > Bacteroidota > Bacteroidia > Chitinophagales > Saprospiraceae > Aureispira. Next base: position 430,612 of record CAWIMY010000008.1, read on the forward strand.
GGAGAGCGCATTTATCTCAGTGAAAAACCCTTCGCAGGCGGCGGGGAAGGCAACTTATACCACATTGTGTCTCCCGCCAAATACAAAAAATTCGTTGCCAAAATTTACCATCCTCACAAACTGACCGAAGAGCGCGCCCGAAAAATAGATTACCTCTCGACGTATCCGCCCGAATTGGAGGAGAGCAATGCCGACGGCCATTCCTCTGTGGTTTGGTGTACGGATGTATTGCTGGAAGACAACCGTTTTGTGGGCTTTATTATGCCTTTTACAAAAGGGGAAAAATTAGAAATTCTTACCACGCCCAAAATTCCACGCAAACAGCGACAGGCTTGGCAGCGCTTCGATTTCAAAGCAGGGGCGAGCGCCTTGACTTACCGTATGAAGTTGGCCTTTAACCTCTGTACGGCCATTCATCAAGTCCACAAAATGGAGCGCTATGTTTTGGTGGATATGAAACCCGACAATATTGTAGTACAACCCAATGGCTTGGTTTCCATTGTAGACACGGACTCAGTAGAAGTAGTTGAGCACAACCAAACTTTGTTTGATGCGCCTGTAGCGACACCAGAATACACGCCGCCCGAGCATTATCAAAACTTGGCTTATGATCCTACACAACGCCAAGAATGGGATTTATTTGGATTGGGGGTTATTTTGTATAAAATGTTGTTTGGGATTCATCCTTTTGCGGCAAGCACGCGCGCGCCTTATGAACACTTGACGACTTTGGCGCAAAAAGTGGAGCATGGTTTTTTTGTACACAGTCCCCAACATTCGGATGCCTTTAGTATTGTGCCGCCACCACACCAAGCTTTTTATCAGGCCAATGAAGAATTGCAAGCGCTGTTTATGCGCTGTTTTGTGGATGGACACCAGCAGCCCGATGTGCGCCCAACGGCGGAAGAATGGTGTGCCGCGCTCTTGTTAGCCACTGACGACGAAGCGGCTTACGAGCGTTACGGGCACATTTTGAAAAAGCAACGCGGCGCACGGCGTATCTATATGAGTTTGCCATCTAGTAAAATTGCCCTTCCGAGTGTTGACAACAACAATAAAACGTTAGCATTGCTAGAAGGGAGTAAGATTCAAGACCCTAGCACGCCTCAATTAAGCTCTGCCCAGTATCTCAGCTTTCAGGAAACTTTGGAATACAAGACTTGGCACGCCTTGTTAATTGGCGGCTTGGCTATTGGGATGACGGCTGTTGGTTTGGGAATAGTGGCTATCATTATGGTGGCCATATTTTTATCCAAAGTCAATGATAATTTTAAAAAAACAAGAGAATTCCGCAGTCTTCGCCGCGATAAGGTGCTGTTGCACAAAGCACAGAAAAAATATAAATCTACCAAAAGAAGAACACACATTAGTAGAGTTCGATTGAAACGGCGCTTGGGCAAAACAGCGCGGCATATTGAAAATATTCTCAACCTCTTAAAAAAAGAAATCCAAACGCTCCAAACTTACTTAAAAGAGCAAGACGAGAAAGTAAAACAACTCAACCAAGCCGCTAACGAGCAATACCGCCTCATCAACGAGGAGTTTATGCAACAAGCAAAAGCCAACCGCGCCGTAGCGCGGGTAGAGGTAGATCAATACCATAGCTTGGCACAAATCAAAGCCGCCTTGCTCACCGAGCAGCAAAAAGCTGTGGAAGAGTTGAGCCGCCGCCACGCGGCCAAGGATGAAAGCTCCGAATACCAACAAGAAAAAATAGCCATTGAACAGCTGTACGACCAACGCCGTATCAATGTCCAAAAGAAAAAAGACACGGAAAAAAGCCAATTGCGCAACGCTCAGAAAATGGCCATTGGCAAACTGCACCGCAGCCTCGAAAAAGATGCCCGCCTTTCGAGCCATTGGGATCGGCTCTGGAATGGCCTTCCTAATAACAGTAGCAACCAAGACAAAGCGTTGCAAGTACGGTTCCACGAAGCAGGCTTGACATCAGTGCTCCAAATCGCGCGGATTGACCTCAATGACACGACGATTGAGTTGAATAATGGGCAGCGTATTTTGTTGCGTTCATTTTCGCCTGCCAAACAAATTCTACGAAACTTACTGCATTGGATGGATGAAATTAGGCATGAAAAAGAACAATTGGCCGAGGAGGAAGGTAAAATTAATTTGGGCATTCAGATGGGCTTGGATTCGATTGTCGATGACGAGCGCCTAGAAATTAAGCAATTGGAGCAAGACCAAACAAACGCAGTTACAGCGCGTCAAGGTGTTGGTGCCTGTCGAAGAGTTGGGGCAACCTTATCAACAACTGCAACAGCATTATGAAACAGCAAGTGGCTATGTAGAGGAATTGGAGGAAGCGTATTTGGTCGAAGAGAAAAATGTCAGTAACCAATACCAAGTTCAATACGAAGCCATTATGGCCGACAGTGAAGCAAAAGCGGCGGTGGCTCAAGCGCATATTGATCAATTGCAGCAGCGCTTGCGAGAACAAAAAGTGCGTTTGCAGCACAAAAAAACACAGCTTGGCTTGCAGGAGTTAGAACGTTATGAACAAGACCTCGCCGCATCAACGCGTGAAGTAGAAGCCTATTTAGCAAAAGTAGAGCGCTACAAAAAAATTACCTTCGAAAATTATGTAAAGGTACTACTGGGAGTTAAAAAATAACCCTAATTAAAGCGGCATAGACCTGTCAAAATTGCTAGAAATCGGTTATTTTGGCGTATTATTTAGCTCTGGTATAATATTGTAGGATTTTAATCCTGCCTCTAAAAAATGTCTATGTCCACCATTATTGTCACTTATAAGAAACGGCACATTGCACAATTATTAGCCCAACGGGTGATTTTTATGTTATTAATCTGCCTTTTTATTGGGGTACAAGTAATGAACGGGGCTTGGGCACTGGTTGTTTTGGGCGCAATTGCACTTTATTACATGGGGCGGCCCTGCAAAAAGTTGGTCGCTAAGTTTCGTGGCCAATTGCCTGCCTTGTTGGTAAGTGCGGAGGGCTTTATTGATTATACAAAGCCTTATAAACTTGGGGTTATTCCTTGGGAATCGGTCAAAGAGATCAATAGTTGGAGCCTTTTTTTGGTAACAAAAGTAGTGCGTCCGCTGTTACATGATCCGAATGAGCTGCTTCGCAAAGAGCAACGAATACTTTACCAGTGGCACATGACCATCGTGATGGCACTATTTAGAACCCCTTTTTTGTGGGAGATGCGTCAATTGGCCGTTTCTAAGCAAGATTTTTTACGCCTTTTGCGGGAGGCAAAGGCAGGAACTTATGATTTTGATAATTTAGGGCAACATTTGATTGAACAATGAGCCCTTCTACCCATTATAACAACGAAGGAAGTGGGTCAACTTATTTGCCCCTTCAATTCACACCACTAAAATAGAACAAGATGTTTAATAAAAATGAATTTAGAAAGTACGCCGTTAAGCACATGGGCATGACGGGTATGCATGTAGATACTTATACCGAGAGAACATCGCAGCAAGCGATGATGGGGATGCCTAATGTTACTGGCCTAACGCCTTATATCATTGAGGAGCGTCAGATGAACATTGCCTCTATGGATGTATTTTCTCGTTTGATGATGGACCGCATTATCTTTTTGGGACAAGGCATCAACGATTATGTTGCCAACATCGTGCAAGCACAATTGCTATTTTTGGAATCTACGGATCCCAAACGCGACATTCAGATTTTTGTCAACAGCCCAGGTGGTTCGGTCATTGCTGGACAGGGAATTTATGACACCATGCAATATGTAACACCTGACGTTGGTACGATTTGTACAGGATTGGCGGCTTCTATGGGAGCGGTTTTATTATGCGCTGGTGCCGAGGGTAAAAGAAGTTGTTTGCCCCACAGCCGCGTGATGATTCACCAACCTTTGGGAGGCATGCAGGGTCAAGTAACAGACATGGAGATTTCTTACAAATTGATTAAGAAATTGCAGAAAGAACTGTATGATATTTTGGCGAAGCACACCGGACAGCCTTATGACAAAATTAAGGAAGATTGTGAGCGTGATAACTGGATGACGGCTATTGAAGCTAAGGAATATGGCTTGGTAGACGAAGTACTAGAACGTAAAAAATAATTCTTCTTTTATAGAAGAGTAGACTTTACAAACAAGTTGGACGTTCGTAGAAGGTTCAACTTGTTTTGTTTTAGTAAATAGTGTATCTTTGCCGAGCTTTGGCGCGTTTGTTAGAGATAAAATCGCGCTTTCAGGCGAAGACCACTTAATTCCCTTTTTGCTGTTGTTTAAAGGCAACTTCACCACTTAATTTAAACTAATTATCATGACAAAACCAGGAGCGAAATGTTCTTTTTGTCGTAAGCCTAAAGAGCAAGCCGATGTACTCATATCGGGTTTGGATGCTTATATTTGCGAATCTTGTGTAGAACAAGCCAACGCCATTATAGAGGATGAAATGATGTCTTTTGAGGAAGAGCAAACCATCAAGGTGAGCCCCATTCAAGGCAAAGAAATGGCGATGCTGAAGCCGAAAGAAATCAAAGCGCGATTGGACGAGTATGTGATCGGGCAGGACAGCAGCAAGAAAGTATTGGCGGTAGCCGTTTACAACCACTACAAGCGCCTTTGGCAACAGAACGAGATCAAAGATGACGGGGTAGAGATTGAAAAATCCAATGTCGTTATGGTCGGTCGTACAGGAACTGGAAAAACGCTCTTGGCACGTACCATTGCCCGCTTGTTAAATGTACCGTTTACTATTGTAGATGCCACGGTCTTCACCGAAGCCGGTTATGTCGGAGAGGATGTGGAGAGTATGCTCACGCGCTTATTGCAAGCCTGTGATTATGATGTCTCTGCTGCTGAGCGCGGGATTGTTTACATTGATGAGATCGACAAAGTAGCGCGCAAAAATGATAATCCGTCGATCACTAGAGATGTCTCGGGCGAGGGCGTACAACAAGCCTTGCTCAAAATGTTGGAAGGAACGGATATTTTAGTGCCACCACAAGGAGGTCGTAAGCACCCCGAACAAAAATTAGTCAAAGTTAATACGAAGAACGTCTTGTTTGTCTGTGGAGGTGCTTTTGCGGGCATCGAAAAGAAAATTGCCAAGCGAATCAATACGCAAGTGATTGGTTTTAGAGGCAACGACGAAGAGAAAGTCGATACGGAAAACTTGTTGCAATACGTCTCGCACCAAGATTTGAAGTCCTTTGGGTTGATTCCTGAATTGCTAGGCCGTATGCCTGTGTTGACTTACTTAGATCCATTAGATAAAAGTACCTTGCGCCGTATTTTGACCGAGCCTAAGAATGCGTTAATCAAGCAATACCAACGCTTGTTTGAAATGGAAGACATCGCTTTGACGTTTACGGAAGAGGCGTTGAATTATATTGTCGATAAAACCATTGAATACAGCCTAGGCGCGCGTGGTCTTCGCTCTATTTGTGAAGCCATTATGAACGACGCGATGTTTGAGTTGCCCTCAGAAGAAGGCATTACAGCATTTGAAATTACTGCCGAATATGCGGAAGCACATTTGGGTAAAACTAAGCTAGCCGTTATGCGCCAAGCGGTGTAAGCAAATTATATAAGACTTATTTAGAAAGCCCCTCCAACAAGCAGTTGGAAGGGCTTTTTCTATTGTGGGCGCTCCAAAGGCCGATTCAAATGCAGTAAACTAAATAGAAAAGCAATAAAGCCCAAATAGCCCCCGTAAATCATCCACGTATCATAGTTGTCTCCAAAAATGAGCAAGCTCGTCACCACGGTTGTAATCCCATACACCAGATACACTATAAACGATTGCTGCCGCGCCAAGCTACTGTACCAACGGTACAACATACTCATGATGATAAAAAATGGTACCGTTTCCACTAAAATACCCAAACCATCGCTTACTTGGCTTTTCTCCACCCCAAAATAATGCATCAGTAAGGGCCCTGCTACCAGCGCAAAACCACTTAGGGCAAAAGCAGGCGGCAGTAAAATAAACGCTACATTGGACAACGGCTTAATGTTGAAAAATGTCAAGGTAATACCGACAGCCGCAGGCGCAAATAGAATACTCCAAGGGCTGTTGATTAGCTTCGTATCAATGGCGTAGCCAATGCCTAAGGCAATGGCACCGCAGAGTGTGCCCGTGATCCAAGCGCGGATAATGGAGTAACGTTTGATGGGCGCAGCAGCGGTAGTTTGTTTGAATTTGGCCATGTGTGTGGTTGCTTGAAATGGATGCGGATAAATAGCGCTTTACCAATATTGGTGTTGGGCGTTGATTCTTTACTGGTTATTTACTGGGATATTTTTGGGCAACATAACTACGATTTCAACAATACACATGCCCCACTTTGGAGATCATTGGAAACTTTTTTGAACTTGATGTCTTCGACAATACGACCATCGGTATGGTAGATCATGCCATAACTCGTATTGTTGGGCGTCTAAGGTGGTTCCCACCGCCTGAACTATACCAATAATATTAAAGGTACTCCTGTTGTCGGCACTCCATTCTACTTCAAACTGGCACGGTGATTTTTTGTTCGGTTGCGGCCAAGTGTCCTCACAGTTAACGGAGCGGTACCCTTTGGCCCTAAACGCGCTGATTCTAGAGGTAGACTCCCTACCGCCGCTGTCGTGCTCATCATCCTGTTAGTGTTGGAGGAGGTGTAGTTGCGGTGACCATTGGCATCGTTGTTTTGGATGGGTTTAAAGCGTCGTAGGTGTAATTTGTTTGTGCTTGAAGGGTGGTTGATAGTACAAAAAGTAAGGTTAGAATTAATATTTTCATGTTATAGGTTTTTTATAGCTTTTAGAAGTTTATCTCTTTTATTCTTTGACAATTTTCTTTTCTTTATTTCATAGTATTCCCCCTCCTTATAGCCTATCCAAAGTCCGTTGGTGTAAAATTCATTGATTACAGTTTTCATGAGTTTTTTGACGTGCTGATTCTGAGGTAAAGTGTCATCACTTCTTTTCTGTTTCTCCTAATTTTCTTCCTATTCTGTTGTTCAAAACGTCAACAGCCCTATCAGCTTCCCATTCTTCCTTAAACGAATAATTCTCCCAGATTGTAGAACTCTCTTGTGTGAAAGACAAATTCTCGTGAGCATTTCCTATCATCTCTGCCCTAAAAGGATCGTAATACGCAGTAATCCACGCTTGCCATAACGTGCGCGCATAGCCGTTACTTCGTTTCACATATCCCATCGTTTAGGTGGGGTATGTCGCCCATCTAGCGAGGTTGCTCACTTCCGTATTAATTGCATTTATCCTTATACTTTCTCTAGGATACAAAAACACAAACCATTTCTCTTTGTTGTTTAAGTGCCTGCGGATACCACCCCGTAACATCCATATACTCCATGCTATTATTCAGCCCATAGACGTACCGATTTAGAGTCTGGTTATTAGATGCCTCTGACGGGTAAGGGTCTTGAGACAGAAAGCGTCCAGCACTAGCATCGTACCAGCGCTGTCGAATGTAATAGAGGTTACCTAGTTGGTGCATGATGCCGTGTGCTCCAAGCCATGTGAAAGGTTGTTGAGTAGGCCCCGTGTGGGACATATTTTCTCCAAAGACTCCGTCAGGTATAAGTATCCGTCAAGTGCCCTGTACTATCAGCTAGAGCGACAACATTTCCTTTGCTATCATGCAAGTAATAGAGCTTTTGATTAGAAAGGTGGTCGATACGGCTGACCAACAAATCCTTTGACCAAATGTAACTGGTTGTCCAGATGCCTGCGGCATATTTTTTCCCCCACTATTCTAGGCAATCCATAAGCATAATCCCAAACGTATTGTGTGGCTACGCCATTGTCTACTTGTTTGATCAAGAAGTTGGCAGCGTCATAGTAGTTGAGGATTATTCTTGCGCCAAGAACCAAGGTATCTATTCTATCCTTCTGGTCGTAGCTAGCAGCAACGCGATTTCCCAAACCATCGGGAAAGGCAGTTATGTTACCCTTCTTGTCGGAGGTGTAGACTCCATTGTCTTGAGCATCATTGTCTTAGGTACGTGTATTGTTCCGTTCTAGTTATCGTATTATTTACTGTAAATAAAAGCGGTTTCTGTTCCGCAGTAATCTGACCTATTGTATTACGAGCTTGCAGCTGATAGAAGAGCGTATCGCCGTTGCCACCCAAGTACAGCAGGTGTTCAAGGTAGCCATCTGGGCGGTAATGAACTTGTTTAGTGACCCATTGGGATAAAGAAAGGCGCTGGTCTTCTGCTTGGTCATAGGTAGTCTGATAAGCGTCATTTTGCCAATCGATAGTATGGGTTTCTTGAGCAGCGCTGTTGTAAGTTTTACGAATAGTCTGTCCATTGATGATTAGTTGAGTAGGTTGTCCTGTTGCATCGACCGTATAGTCGATTTGGTTGTTCTATGCTGATCTATTATGGAAGTAGGCTCATCGTTGGCGTTTAGCGTAAAGCTAGTTGATCCCGAAGGGGCAAGGATACCTGTTAATACTCCCGTCGCGGTGGTAGTATATTGTTCAAAATAACCATTGGAATAGGTAGTACTAATGGGAAACCCATCGCTGTTATAGCTTAGCGTACTACTTTGTCCGTCTGCTTTGGTGCGTGTTATCAAATTGCCTACTGCATCGTAAGTAAACTGTGTGGTATTACCCTCTGCATCGGTAATACTTAATGGTCGACCTTACTCGCTTCTAACGTATAAGTAGTAGTATGTCCATTGGGATCTGTTAAACTAGTTACTTCGCCGTTCAAGTTGAGCTGGTAGGTACTCGTGGCCATATTAGCATGATTAACAGTAGTCAGGTGTCCCATGTTATCCAGCGTAAAGAAGGTTTCGACTCCTCTTGTATTCTTAGTTTTATAAACTTGCCCTATTTGGTCGTAGTAGATAGAATCTACTTTACCTAAGTTGTCTCGATACACCGTTGCTTGTCCGTCCTTATTGTAAGTAATAGACTGCTGATAGCTGTTTGGATAGTCAACAGTTTGCAACTGCCCCAAGTTGTCGTAAGTATAGGTGGTAATATAGCCATTATAGTCTTGTGTACTTACTTGTCCATTGGCCGTATAGGTGTAATTAGTATAGCCCCCGTTTGGATAATCCATTCTAGTGACTTGATTGTTCAAATCTCTAGTGAAACGAGTTGTCCTATTCATGGGATCGCGGACAATTACTAAGGCGTCTTTGTTATTGTAGCTATAAGTGGTCGTATTTCCTGCAGCATCGGTCTGGCTTGTCAAGTTGCCATTAAGGTCATACACAAAAGTAGCTGTAGATCCTGAAGGGTAAGTGATTTGAATCAAGTTCCCCCAACTGTCATAGGCGTAATTTACGTCTACCCAGTTGATCGGTTACGGCGAGCAGTCTTCCAATTGCATTATAGCTCATCGTAATAATTCCCGTAGGAGTAGTAATAGTAGTCACATCTCCTTGAGAATTGTAGCCATATTGTAGTGTTCTTCCTTCGGCATCTAGTAGGCTAGCTACGGTACCATCAGTGTTTCTATTGAGGGTGATTGTTCCCGTATTGGGTAAGTCAATTCTAGTAAGGTTTCCCGTTGTGTTATAATGGATACCTGTTGTCTGTCCTAAGCTATTCAACACCGCACTGGGCTGGTTCCATCGGTTATAAGTTGCGCTTAGCTGACGTCCTAAAGGAGTGCTGGAACGCAAGAGGTTACCTTGGCTATCTCGAATCATACGGCTAGTATCTCCTGCGGCATTGATGTACTGTATCGGAAGGTGTCGCCTATCGTAAGCGATGCGTGTAGTCTGTTGAAGTGCATCAGTTTTCTTAATCAAGTTCCAATCGTTATGTGGTAATCCATCTCTACGTTGCCCAACGGATCAGTCACTGTAGTTGCCTTGGTAACAGGAGCATCGTACTGTAAATTCCATTGCCCATTATCCGCCACGGTTTGTTGAACTACTCGATGTTGGTTGTCGTACACATTCTGCACTAATAAATTCTGCAGGGGATCCTGTACGCTAACGATGGCATTAGCATAGTCGTAAACAAAATTAAACTGTCCTCCTCTAGTACTTATGATTCGTGTTAAATTACCCTGATTGTCATGCAAAAAAGAAGCGACTTGGTTATCTTGGTTGGTAACGGAGGATAAATATTGACTACCATAGTTAAAGTGGACGAATGTCCCCCTGGAGCCGTGACGCGAGTGACTTGTTGAGAAGCTTTCTCTAGATTTTTAAACTCAAAAATGTAGATGAAGGGTTCTAAACCCTCTTCTAAGCTGTGTTTCAAAGTCTCATCAGAAGACCGCACTACAGCCTGAGTTACCTACTGTATGCTGAATGCGATAAGTACCTGCTTTAGTAGGGGTAAAAGAAGGGTTAGGATGGGTAGCATTTTGCAAGGTGACTAGCGCTCCTTGTGGCTCCTGTATTCGCCAAGTGTGGTTACCGCTAACGCTAGCCGCCTGTAATGCTACTATACGACCAACATTAGTAGAAGAAAACGTACTATAACTCGGATTGGGAGTGGCTATCATGGAGACATTCGCTGTATTTGAATAAACTACTTGACAACCATTGGAAGCTCTATATCGATAACTTCCTTGATCGGCCGCAGTAGGGTTGTTGATCACTAGTGTTATTCCAGAGATACCTAAACTGTTACCGTTTTTCTCCCATCGTCCACCTGCTATCTGCGTGCCATCAACATCGAGAACCAATTGAGCGTTTCCTTGACAAAAATTCTTAGAGATAGGATGTGTCGTAAATAGTGGCGGATCCAGGGCGTACAAAACTGTCGGATAGTACTCCAGCTGCTCTGCGCACCGTTCGTACATCGGGTAGCAACCCGCCATTCATAGCAGGTGCTTGGATAGAGGTTGTAGAGGGTTTCTCTGCTAGAATATGGATAGCGGTTATTCCAAGAGCTACTTCCTTGAGTACGGTACTGTAGTATGTAGTCGTTGGCACTCCCCACACCATTCCAATCTAGAGGAGCAGTAGTACTGTTAAATCCTGCATCTAAGTGAAGGTTACTAGGCGTTACACAGGAAGCAGAAGGCGTGCAAAATTGTTCTATTGAAGACCAATTGCTATAAACCGAATTGTTGCAGCGTGTTCGTACGCGCCATTGATAGCAAGTACCAGAAGATAAGTTAGATAAATATTGCGTGCTGGAAGTCGGATAGTAATTGATCCAAGAGCCGTTGAAAATACGGTATTGAAAATTATACGATACTGCCCCTACACTATTATTCCAATCTGGATTAGCCTCTGTAGCAGAGGAAGAGTTGAGGTGTAGGTTGGTTGGTATGTTGCAGCTTGGAGTATTGGGTGTACAGAACTGCTGAAATGTTGTCCAAGAGCTTTGAGTAGAACCACAATTTGCCCGGACTTGCCATTGATAGCAAGTGCCAGGGAGCAAGTTCGAGAGGGAACGACTGCTGCTGCTGCTCGTTCGGTTGGCTCAAGACCAAGTACCTGATCTGCGATAGCGCACTTCGTAATAAGATACACTAGTTGCTCCGTACCAATCTAGTGTAGTATTAGTAGAAGTCATTCCACTATTAATATGAGGGTTGGTAGGCGTGGGACAACTAGTTGGCAAAGAAGTGACGTTTACTTCCATATAAAGGCGACACCTACCAGGGTAAGAGGAGCAAAGGTTGGGTAGTTGCCCAGCTACATTACCTATAATTTCAAAGTAAATACGGTACAAACCAGTTTGTGTGATATTAGATAGGTTCAGATTCTGAACAGCTGCATAATTGCTACTTCCAGAGTTGAGATAAAAATTAGGAAAACTTGCGGTAACCCCCCCATTATTAGGGACAGAGACCCAACTGCTCCCAGATTGTCTGAACACTTGTGGATTGCCTAACCTGAAACCTTGTCCGATGCACGAGTTGTAGCGGTTGCTTAACCGATAAGTAATGGCATGGCTGCCTAGACCTTGATGCGTACTAGTCGGAGTATTGGAAACAAAATCTAAGTAAGGGGTGCAAGCATTTGCTCTCAAAGAAGAAAAACAAAGCAGTAAGAAAGTAAGGAAAACTACTTTTCTACTAATAAACTGTGTTTTGAGAAAGTAAAATTGATAAATCATATAACTCTTTTTAGGTGAAAAATAGGATAAAAATAAGAGTATAAACGCTTTTACACTTAAACTCAATGACATAGAGTTTAAAGAGATGAAAAAAGTGACAGTTTATTAGATTTTTTTATAAATTACTACATTTAGATCTTATAGAAATTTAGTAATCTGTTAAAAAAAATAGTTGTATGATGTGGAACCCCGAAAAAGAAATACTCTTACAGGACATCGTGCTAGCTAACAGAGAAAAGCACATGATGTACGTAAGAAATAGATTTAGAATTACTGACGAGGAAGCATATGGTATAGTGGACCAAGCAACAATTAATATGTATTTTCGACTCTGCTGTGTGTACTCCTGATAACTTTTACGTTTACTTACTTCCAAACCATCTTGCATAACTTGGCCTACAAGGAACAACAGGCAACGAAAAGGCGAAAATTGCTCTTTGAGCACTTAATAAAACATGACCAAACAAATCAGAATGATGAAAATTTAGTAGCCACTTACAGAGAGATATGTGACGAAATCATAAGTTCGCTTAAAGAGCCGTGCAAGACTATTTTTATTTACTTATCAAAAGGGTACAGTGTGCGTGAGATTGCTAAAATCCAGCAAACTACTCCCAATAATATCAGTGTTCAAAAAAGGCGTTGTCTGATTTATGTGCGAAATCAACTTGCACTTCGAGGGTACAAGGATTGGAGAGATATATTTTAGATTAAAAAGTGAAGTGGAACAAATCACAACTCCTCACCACTCATCGTTCCAATCTGGTTCTCCTCTACTTTAAATTCCTTTAACTTCGGCAAATCTTTGAGGGAGCTCAACCCAAAGTGCTGCATAAACTTTTCGCTAGTGCCATAGAGCAGGGGACGGCCTGAATCTTTGGAGCGGCCTGCGATGTAGATAAGGTCTTTTTCTAGCAATTTTCGGACGGCGTAGTCGCAACTCACTCCGCGAATGCGTTCCATTTCCCCTTTTGGGATGGGTTGGCGATAAGCGATGACGGCCAAGGTTTCTAAGGTCGTTTTGCTTAGTTTTTTGTTGTTGCGTTCTTGGAGCAAGACTTGCAACGTGGTTTCGTAGGCAGGCTTTGTCAAAAATTGGTAGCCGTCTGCAATTTCTACAATTTCGAAGGAAAATTGGGACTGCTGGTATTTTTCTTGGAGCGTTTGTAGATGCGCTCGGAGCGTATCTCGGTCAATCGGCTCGTCTAAGGCACGTACAAGGCATTGTTGTAGTTCTTTGAGACTAATAGGCTGCTCGCTAGCAAAAATTAAAGCCTCTAGGTGGGGGATAATTAAGTCCAAAAGTAAGTGGTTAAGGGTAAAAAGATGGAAAGATAGCCGCTTTGTCTAAAAAAAAGCAATTGTAATGGATTTAGAGAACAAATTTTGTGGCTTCGGCGTTGTGTCAAACATAATATTCGGGAGACAGAAAGCTTTTCGCTGTTATTTGTTTAGAAAAGTCATTAGTTCCCAAAATAAGGGAACAGCTTATTGCAATTAATAACAAAAAAAGGGTAAATTTCGGCAAGTGTCGCCCTTTTTTTTGTGGGAAGGACATGCTAACCCTATTTATTGGCCAACTCGGCAAGGGAGATTGCTATTATTTAAAAAGAAATCCAATTAAACATTATGAAGTCAGAGTACCAAGAGAAAGTAAAAGGTTATTTATTAGAAATGGGACACGACATTACTACGGAGAATGAAGAAGATGGCCTATTTGTAGTTACTAATACCGATAGTGGATTGATCAACACCATGTTAGAATGCGAAGGCGAAATTTTAGTCATCGAACAACACGTGTTGGATTTACAAGAAGGAAGCAACAAAGCTTACAAACGCTTGTTGCAGATGAACCGCGAAGTCGTACACGGTGCTTTTGTACTCAACGAGCAAGGCAATAAATTGTTATTTAGAGATACCTTACAGTTGGCTAATTTGGATGCCAATGAATTGGAAGGCTCTTTGAATGCTTTAGCAATGGCGTTGGTAGAAAATACTGATGAGTTGTTGAGCTGGGCCAACTAAAATCCCCTTGTACCCAACCTTATGTCGGGTTTTTTGTATTCAATTGTAAACTAACAAACACCATTATAACAGTTATGTGGAATTTTATTAAGAGATTATTTAGAATAGGAAAAGCAGAAGCCAACGCAGCCGTTGATAAATTGGAGCGTCCTATTACCATGACCAAGCAAGGTATTCGCGACCTCAAACAAGATATGGACGAAAGTCTAAAGAGCTTAGCAGAAGTGAAAGCAACGGCTATTCGCTCTAAGAGGGAAGCGAACAACCACAAAGAAGCGGCTGAAGATTACAAGAAAAAAGCTAAAGCCTTGTTGCAAATGGCATTGGACGGCCGCAAAGACGAAGCGGATGCCAACCGTTTAGCAGCTGAAGCAATGGCTCGCCGCGAGGAATCCCTCAAATTGTACCAACTGGCACTGACTAATCAAAATAAATTTGAAGGGCTAGTTTCTAAAATGGAAACTAAAATTCGTACCCTCAAAAGCCAAGTAGCCAAATGGGAGAACGAACTAAAAACCTTGGAAGCACGCGACAAAGTCAGCAAAGCTACAGGAAAACTCAACAAGCAATTGGCAAACATTGATTCTAGCAGCACGTTGTCTATGTTAGAAAAAATGAAAGAACGCGTAGAAGAGCAAGAAGCCTTGTCGGATGCGTATGGTGAAATGGCCGACGAAGGAAAAAGCATTGACGAAGAAATTGATGCGGCCTTGTCAGACACTACCTTAACTTCTAGCGCAGCCTTGGACGATCTGAGACGCGAAATGGGCTTATTGCCAGAAGAAGAAAAAATCGAAATCAAAAGTGAAGAGACTATCAAAATCGACGTAGAAAGAAACGACGATACGACTAATGCTTAAGGCTTAGTTTTTCCTTCACAAAAATTATAAAAGGTCAGTTTGCTTCGATAGCTATCGGAGTGGGCTGGCTTTTTTTGTAGGTTGGTAAAGCGTATGTGTTCCAGTAGGAATTATTCAAGTAGTAGGATGGTATAAAGTAGAGCGCACACGCAGTGCGGGAGAACAACTATCCCAAGCGAAGGAAGGTGGAGGGTTGTAAACGTGCTTTACTACTTATCAAATCTGCCCCTGTCAGGCTCAAAACAAGCACGACCTAAATAAAAAGCAAGAAAAGCGGCCGTTTTTTTTAGAAATAAGGTTCTAAAACGGACAATAAAGCCTCCCAAAGCGCTTCAAACGGACAAATGGCCGTTTTGAAAGTAAATGTGACCGTTTTAAATGGTCGGGATACAGTTACTTTGTGATTGTGAATAGTACATATAGTACACCAATCAGAGATAGCTTTCGGGGGAAGGCTAAATTTGTTGCACCGCAGCTGACGAAGGTCAGCTGCGGTTTTTTTATAGCCGTTCAGCACGGCGCTTGGCGCGTTGTTCTTTGTAATACCCCTTGTTGGGTTGTTTCCATTTGAAATTAAACGTCACAGAAGGAATAATGGGAAATAGCGAAACTTGGTAGGAGTTCAGCTCAATTTCTCCTGAGAGGGCGTTGGTTTCAGGAGCTGTGTAGGTGAAAAAAATATTGCGTCGGTTGTAGACATTGTAAACAGAAAGCACCAAACTGCTTTGGAAGGGTTTGTTCTTCTTGCTCAATACAAAGGTCGCACTCAAATCGAGGCGGTGGTACATGGGCAAGCGGGCAGAATTGCGTAGACCGTACTCGACTGTTGGAGAGAAATTGACGACGTATACCGATTTGATCGGCGTATAAGGTGCGCCAGAGCCAAGCACAAAACTCGCGCCGACACTCACCCAGCGGTTGATCTCATAATTACCCACAATGGATAAATCATGGGTACGGTCAAAGCCCGCCAAAAAAGTGCCGCCGCGAATGCCGTCAAACGTACGCTCGGAGCGGGAGAGGGTATAGGCTACCCAACCTGTAAAATCGCCTTTAGACTTGCGAACAAATAATTCTAAGCCATAAGCGCGTCCTCGCCCTGCAATAAATTGATCTTCGGTATCCGTATCAATGGTCGGGGTGTAGTTCTCTGAGTAATCCAGTTGGTTGTACATATCCTTGTAGAACACTTCTACAGAGGTTTCTAAGAGGTTATCAAAGAAGTTGTGAAAGTAACCCAAGGCATAGTGAACACCCCATTGTGGTTGTACAATTTCTGTGCTGGGCACCCATAAATCTGTTGGCAAAGTGCTGGTAGAATTGGTCACCAAATGGACATATTGACGGCCAACAGTGATGCCTAATTTGAGGGAAGACTGCTCGGACAGGGTATATTTACTACTAAAACGGGGTTCTACGCCAAAGTAAGTTTTGACAGGCTCTAGGCTGCCGTAACTGCGCGCGGTATCGACTTTGCCCTCGTATGGCCCTACCTGTTGAAACATGGAAAAACGGACCCCCAGATTCATACTCCAACGCTTGCTGACTTTCCAATTATCGGTCAAATAAGCACCTGCTTCGTGGGCGCGCTTGCGATCGGGATCAACGATAAACGCATCCTCTCCTGTAAAGGCTTCGGCGCGGTTAGGCGTAAAGGTGTGGTAAGTATAATCGGCTCCAAATTTTAGTTGGTGGCGCGGTGTAGGGTAGAAATCAAAGCTTATTTTACTACTATAATCGCGAATGCCTGAACTGAGTTTGAAGGAAAATTGTTCTTGGCCCCTCCAATAGAGAAATCATAATCGTTGTATACCAACACAAAATTCATAAACAATTTGTCGTCAAAAATATGATTCCAGCGCAAAGTAGCGGTGGCATTGCCATAAGGCATTGTAATGGAAAAGCCACGGTTGGGATTATTCAAATTGAGCACATCACGTCCAAAATAACCACTTACAAACAGGCGATCGCGGTCGCTCACTTGATAACGCGCTTTTACATTAAGGTCATAAAAGTAGTAATTGGTGCCGCTAAAGGCCGTTTCTGTCAAAAAAGGCTGTGCTACATCGAACGCATACGTACGACGACCAGAGATAATAAAGGAGCCTTTTTTGGGAACAATAGGGCCTTCTAGCGTCAAGCGCGAAGAGACCAAGCCAATGCCCCCTTCTACGCCGAAGCGCTCGTCGTCGCCATCTTTCATTTGTATGTCTAAGACCGAGGACAAGCGCCCTCCATAATTGGCAGGCATTCCGCCCTTAATCAACGTGGCTTTTTTGATGGCATCGGCATTAAAGACCGAAAAGAAACCCAACAAATGCCCTGCATTGTACACTACGGCCTCATCCAAAAGCACCAAATTTTGATCAATTCCTCCTCCACGCACAAAAAAGCCCGCCGTTCCTTCACCTCCCGACTGGACACCAGGCAACAATTGAATGGTTTTGAGCAAATCTACCTCGCCCATAAAAGCGGGCAGTTTTTTGACTTCGGCCATCGACAATTCAACAGTGCCGAGTTCGGTGCTTTCTACATTGGTGTTGCCGCGTTTGTCGGTCACCACAATCATCGAATCAAAGGTTGCCCCCATCGACAGCTCCATGTTGAACACCGTATCCCGTTGTAAATCCAATTCAAATTTGGTGTCCTGATACCCGATATAACTAGCGATAATAGTGTATTTCCCAGGGAGGAGGGAAAGGGAGTAAAAGCCGTATAGGTTGGTGGTGACCCCATCCAAGGTGTTGGCCTCGTTGTAGACATTGGCATAAATCAAGTCTTCGCCAGTATTGGCATCTTTGACGTATCCACTGAGCGTAACCCGCTTTTGGGCGCTTAGGGAGAGGCTAAACAAAACTAAAAAAACGGTAAGGCGATAGAATAATGACATTTTACAGGGGCTTGAACCAAAGGAAAAAAGTAGTGGTGATAAGGGTACCATAAACCTTACCAGTTAAAGGAAAATCAACAATAAAGAGTTCATGAAATTGGACAATAAATGCCGCTAAAACTATTATTCTACTTAATTTAGGGCACACCCTCTAATGTTCCTTTCTATGCTTACTTTATCACACTTCATTTCAACGCGTGCGCTTTTCTTAGTGTGCTTCTTGTGGGGGGCAGCTAGTACTTTTTTGCAGGCGCAGCAACCCAGTTACCAACAGGTGGGCGCGGAATACTTGGAGGGAAAGGACATCTACAATTTGTTAGAAGATAAAGCGGGAACGCTTTGGGTAGGGACGGACGATGGATTGTATGCTTATGATGGGGCGCAATTTAGGAGTTATGATAATCCTGACTTGAAAAACAACTCGGTTTTTTCTTTGCATTACGACAGTCAAGGAAGCATCTATTATTGTAATTTCTCGGGGCAGATTATGAAGGTGTACCAAGATAGCTTGGAGGTATTTTATGAGCTGCCTGATAGTTTGATGGGCATGGGAATTGACATCAATGTGGATGACCAAGATGACCTCATTGTCTTTTGTAAGCATCTTATTAGCATCGACAAAAATCAAAAGATGCAGCTGCTGTATCGGTTGGATTATGCGTTTTCGGGAAGAATGGTTAAAGAGGAAGACGAATCCGTCTCGGTTATATTGGGACAGGAACGCTTGATGGCGACTTGGAAAGCGGGTGAACTAAAGGTCAAACCCTATGAGGTGACGGGAAGTGTAGCCAAGGAAACGGCCAATCATCAATTCCTGTACAATGGAGAAGATGTGATACTGGTCAATAGACGCGGGGATCACTTGCTCAAAAAAGAAGGGGACAAATGGGAGGTATCGGTGTTTAACATGGAAACGACCCAAAATGTAACTAAACAATGTTTGGCTTACGGGTTTACCAAGAGCCGAAGATTTTTGGTGCAGTTGTTTGGATAAGGGCATTTATCGCTACCACATTGATACAAAAACAGTAGACCCACAGCGCCTATTGCCTGACTATTATATCTCGTTCTATCTCGAAGACAGTGAAGGTAATTTATGGTTGGGTACCTTTAAAAAAGGCCTGTTGAGAATACCGAACCAAGCGCTTCTAGATTTTCGCAACAATGATTTTGTCAATAAGAACAAGCCGATGGCCTTGTCGGCAGGTGGAGGAGATACCTTGTATGCGCTCACAGGAGAAGGGCAATTGTATCTAGTGGACGAACAGAATGCAGTAACGCCCTTGGCACTTGCCAAAAAAGACCCTCAAAATCGCCTGCAATACGTGGCGGCCTCCCAACGCTTGTATTTTAACGATACCTATTACGACTTAGAAAAGAAACAATTTGTACCCATTGTAACGGTTGCTATTAAGTCTACCCAAGTGATTCCCCCCAATAATTTGCTGTTGGGTGATTACACGGGCATACTCTTGTATAGCACGGATGAAAAGCCAGCGACCTTGCAAAAAGAACTGGATAACTATGAATTTTTATTCGCTCCAGTAAAGGTGGAGAATAAACCCGAAACCATCAACCTTGGTAGAATTAGTGAGGCGCATTATCAAGCCAGTGGGCAGCGGTTTTGGATTGGAGCGAGTAGCCAGCTTTTTGTATTAGAAAAGGGCGATACCACTAAGTTGACCCACCATCAACAGCCTATTGTAGCGTTGTCCGTTACTTCTTGGAATGATACGGCTTATGTGGCGACTGCCGACGAAATACTGGTCTTTGCGGGAACGACCTACACCGAAACCTTAAAAGCAGGCAATGTGCCGCTACTGCATAAAATTCGCCGCATCGAACAGCGGGATGGACGGCTTTATGTGATGAGCAGTGAGGGGTTTCAATGTATTGATTTAATTACTAAAACAGCGCATACCTTAACCCTTTCGGATGGGTTGCTCTCCAATAAAATCCTTGATTTTGCGCTGTTGGAACACTGTTGTTATTTACTGACGAGCCAAGGTTTGCAGAAAATCCCGTACGAGTTATTAAAACAACCACTGGCACCTTTAAAAGCAGTTTTTGAGTCGATTTATGTAGATCAACAATTAGTGGACAAGGAGTTAGTAGGTAATTTTGCTTATTATCAGAATGAATTGGAGGCCAACTTTGATTTGTATTACCTGCGGGACAGAAGCCAAGTGGTTTACCAGTATCGCCTGTTGGGCGTTGATAAAAAGTGGATACAGTTGCCCGTTGGGCAGCATCAAATTCGCTACAACGCGCTAGGGGCAGGGCATTACCAACTACAACTACAAGCCTTAGATAAAAAGCGTTGGACGGCACCTATTGCGTATTATAGCTTTTACATTGCTTTGCCTTTTTGGCAAACGTGGTGGTTTATTAGTTTGTGTATCGTTGGCGTGGTTTTGCTAGTCAGTCTATTTTTCTTATTGAGAATACGCCTTTTGAAACAGCAGAACAAGTTGCTCTTAGATAAAAAAGCGATTGAAAAACAATTGGTAGAGTCTCAGCAATCGGCTTTGCGGTCGCAAATGAATCCGCATTTTTTGTTTAATGCTTTGAATTCTATCCAAGAGATGATTATGATCAATGACAAGAAGTCGGCGAGTAATTATCTAGGGAAATTTGCTGATTTGATGCGCTTGTACCTCAACCAGAGCCGCGAGGAAAGTATTACGTTGGCCGAAGAATTGGAAGCGTTGACATTGTACCTAGAATTAGAGCAAGTGCGGTTTGAGGACAGTTTGACCATTAAATTAGAGGTGAGTCCTACGCTGTCGCCCGATGTATTTACCTTGCCGCCGATGTTGATCCAGCCCTATGTGGAAAATGCTTTCAAGCACGGTTTGTTGCATTTGTCTACCAATAGACACTTATATATCGGTTTTGTATTAGAAGAGAAAGAGCAACTGTTGTGCTGTACCATTCGCGACAATGGAGTAGGGCGCGCTACCTCAGGCCGCATCAAGCATGCCCAAAAGGTTCACCACAGTTCCTTTGCCTCCTCCGCGACACAACGCCGTTTGGAGTTGCTCAATTACAACAAGAAAAAACTGATTACGGCAACGATTAAAGATTTGACCAACGAAGCGGGGCATGCGGTAGGGACAGAAGTGAATTTATGCATTCCCTTGGATTGGGAGGTGGAGTAGGGAAATTAAAAAGCACGGTTCGGAAGTCAGCCCCCGTACTGTAGGATAAAAGTTGTATTTTTATAATTCCCCTTTTATTTTATCCCAATAACGTCTAATAGACCATAAACAATGAAAGTAGTAATTATAGATGATGAAAAAAAGGCGCGGACGCTTTTGCGAATTTTATTAGAGGAGAATTGCCCCGAAGTCGAACACATTTATCAAGCCGAAAACTTACCGTTAGGTGTACGGCTCATTCATCAAGAGAAACCTGATCTAGTTTTTTTAGACATTGAAATGCCAAGCTATTCGGGCATTCAGATCTTAGATTTCATTGATCCCAAAGACATTCAGTTTGAGCTAATTTTTACCACGGCTTACAGCCAATATGCGTTAAAGGCTTTTGAGCTCAATGCCATTGATTACCTGCTCAAACCCTTGCGCCCCGATCAAATTCAACAAGCCGTAAGTAAAGTAAAGGAAAAAGTAGGGCGAAAACAATTGACCCAGCGTTTAGAAGAGCTACGCAACAGTTTGAGTGCCCCCAGCATTTCTAAAGTCGCTTTTCCCTTGTCCGACGGGGTGTTGTTTGTCGCTTTTGACGAACTGATTTCACTAGAAGCCGACCGTATGTATACCAAGGTCTACACCAAAAACGACGGGGACTTTATAGTGAGCAAACCCATGAAGTTTTTTGCCAAACACTTAGAAAACATTCAATACTTTTACCGCCCCCACCGCTCGTACCTCATCAACTTGCAATACATCAAAAAATACGTCAATAAAGACGGCGGTTACATTTTGATGGACAATGGACAGATGGTGTCTGTGTCCAAGGATAAGAAAAAAGAATTGTTTGAATTGTTACAGTGATGTTGCTTCGGAAGTGGAGAGGCTACATTCGGAAGTTGCTCCCCCAATAAACGGTATAACTGCCGTTTTCTAAAAGTAATTCTGTCGGTAAAACTGGCTAAAAAAGGCTTTAGAATAGCCCTATGCCCTGTATTCTATAGCTGGAGCGGGGCATTTTTATGGGCTGAATATGGTCTACGCCCCCCTCTTCTCACAAGGGGATTTTCCCGTTTTTTCTTTCGGAAGCCCATACACGAGTGTTGGAAGTTTACCCCCCTTTCCATCCATCTTTTGAGTCATCTTTGTAAGGACAAAAGAGCAGGTCACTGGCCTTGGAACCCATCGAATTCCTTCCTAACGGCCTTGTTCTACTTTACACCTTTTATTAAAATAGATGATGATGAATTACAACAAATTATTAGTGCTCATAGCCGTTATGCTGTGGCAACTGCCAACCACTTGGGCGCAGACGGATTACCGTCTAACACTCGACCGAACAGGTGCCGATCAGGGAACCGAAACCATTCAGTTGGCCAATGGCAACCTACTCATAGCGGGCAATACCCAAAATGGTGCGACGGCGAGTTCGGGACAAGATGGTTTTTTAATGGAAATTAATCCTACTACTAGAGCCATTATTTGGTCACAAGCATATGATGTAACGTCTAGTGACGAAATTTCGGCCGTTATTCAAGCCTCTAATGGTGATTTGATAGCAGGTGGAAGTGTCGTAGGAGGAACAACACGCGACAAATGGTTTTTGCGCGTAGACGCTAACGGTAATCTGCTAAACAGCAGTACGTTTGGTCGAGATGACCAGACAACGATTACACAGATTGTAGAATCGGTGACCACCAGCAACGGTGCTCCTACCTATGTTATTACAGGCCCCACTAGTAACTTTAACGATGTCTATGCGGCCCGTGTACGGGAAGATGGCTCCTTGGTTTGGTTAAACGAATATACAGGTGTTGCCAGCTGGACGTATAGTGCCGTAGAAGCGAGTGATGGAACGATTTACCTAGGAGGTAATGCATCCGCAGAAACATCGTTGTACTTACTAACGCTGAATACGGACGGAAGTATTTTTCGTTCTGATCGTTACGATAATTTAGTTAACGTAGTGGGCGGTATTCGCCGTATGTTTTTGGCCGATGATAATACCATTGCGGTAGTTGGTGGTTCTCGAGAAGTGAGTCGCACAAATCCAGATGCACGTCCCTTCTTCATGCTTATTCAACCTTCTACTAGAACGGTACCCGTGTCTCGGTATTACAATACCGTAGACGCTACTTATAATAGTATTGTTGATATTTCACCTACCCACCAAAATGGGGTACACAATGGATATTTACTACTCTTACGCCAAGAGGCAACAGTGGGAGAAACACAAATGATACAAGTCAATTTGACAGGAGAAATTCTACGTTATACAACGTTTGCCTCCACTAACCAAGCGAGTAAAATACACGCGTTAGCTGATGAAATGACGGCCGTACACCTAAGCTACAACAACAATAGAGTAGATGTTAATCGCTTCCCTATTGACATCCTTTCTGGCTGTATGGATAGTGGTACGCTGACCCACAGTGATGTGCCGACGACGGTTAATGGGTTGAACGCTGCTGTCAATGCTATTTCTACAACACTTACTGCGTCCACAACGACCACAAACGCTATCAATTGGTCAGACGAGGTACAATGTTGCCAAGGTCAAACGCTTGCCAGTTGCTGCCCCGATACCTTGTTGATTACTAGCAACGATACGACTATTTGCCTTGGAGAAACGGTGAATTTAACGGCTGGGGTAATGACTAATTCTACTAGTATTCTTTATAACTGGAGTACAGGGGCAACAACCACTGCTATTTCAGTAACCCCAACCATTACCACCACTTACACGATAGTGGTAGAAGACACCCTTACCAATTGTATCGACAGCGCGCAAATTACAGTGACTGTCTTGACAGGTTTACAAAACGCTAGTTTAACTGCCGTAACCGATACTTGTACCAATACGCCTTTCCACTTGACGGCTAGTCCTAGCAACGCCACCAACTATGCTTGGTCAGCGAATGCAGGCTATACCTTTGGGGTTGTAGGTGCAAGTTCTAACTACTACTTGGAAACTGCCGTCGCTAATTTTGGTAATAATGTCTACAGTGTAGAGATCACTAGTGCAGAAGGTTGTACCGTTGAAGTCTCTACGACCGTAGAAGGCGTGAGCTGCTGCCAAGTAACGGCAAATAGCAACGACTATGTACAACTAGATCCCGACAATACTGATCCACGATTGGCCGATTATGGTATCGTACGCTATTCGAACTCTCGCTCCTACATTATGAGCAATGCTGCTTACAATAGAATGCCTGCCCGTATGCGCTTTGCAGAAAACGTTGTCTTGTATGTAAGAACGGCTAATAATTCGCCTACTCCTACTGTCATGGACATCACCAATTCAGATTTGGTGTTCAACCGTAATTCGGGAATTATTGTAGAAACGGCTTCTAAAATTATTGGTCATAATGCCGTCTTGCGCCCTTGTGATGACAACGAGACTTGGAATGGTGTTAGAGTAGAGGGTAGAACTACCCGCCCAGCATCTGTTGTAGATCCTTACTTTGAGTCCCAACATTTCTTTCACAGAATGTACGTTTATCAATGCCCACTACGGCCTAGCCTTATATAATATCATAGAAGGTAGCCTAACCGATAATTTGTTTCACAACTGTCGTTATGGGATAGCCGCCGCCGCCGCTAACTACAATGTTGCGATTACGAACAATACCTTTAAGATTGACGATAATACCATTGGGTTGTCTTATGCTGCTAAATTACCCAATAATAAATCTTGGTTTTCGCACACTAATGTGCCAGCAATGACTTCTAGATACACGCTAGAACATGTTGGAATAGGTTTCTTTTCTGGAGTTAAAGAAGAATCGTATAGTTTGATCAGCCAAAACAGCTTTGTTAACGGCTTGAGCTTACAGTTAGACAGCAATCCTCGTTTTAATGGCGTTGTCTTGAGTGGAGCAGCGGAGGTAGACGTTTCCGACAACCGTTTCACGAACAACGATATGGGTGTTGTTACGCACTATTCTAGAGGAACATCTATCGAGAATAACTTTTTTGAAGTAACGCGCCGCTCAGCAGTGGATGAAAATTTCTACCAAGTAGTGAGCTATGGTCCTGACAACAGCAGTCCTAACCCTGATGTTACGGTATTGATCAAAGGGAACGTATTCAGAAATTCTTCTGATGTTCAACGATTGAGTCCAGTGATGCCATTGGAGGGGAATACTTACTTGACCGAAGGATCAGGTGCCATTTACAGCTTTGGAGGTGTCGGTGGCGCTGTCAAAATTATAGAAAATGACATTAGTGGTTTCCAAATTGGGATCTATACCGAACGTGGTAAAAATGATTTGATTACGAAAAACACCATTAGTGCGGACGTTTACGGTATTTATGCCTTGCGTGCCGATGGTTTGTATGGCTGCAATGAAATTACGATGGACTTAGAGTCTAATGTAGTAGGAGAGGCAGGCGTTGTTGGTATTCGGGTCATGCCTGAAACGGGAACTGTCTTTACGCAAACCTTCGTCTTTGGCAACTGTGTTAAAAACACCGACCGTGCCGTGTTCTTAGGCCATTTGCCTGCGGCAACCAATCCTAGCTATTATACGATTGGACAGGTGCGTGTACAAAATAACTACTTGTTCAACTATACCGAGGCAGGGCTGTTTGTCAACAATTATATTAGCAATGGAACCCAAGGACGCTTCATTCGCCGCAATGCGTTTATTAGCAACCAACCCAATGGGGTAGGAAGTCTTGGAACAGGAGCTTTTGATGTGGTTACGGCAAACAGTGGTGGATCAGCTACCCAGTTGAGTATGGACGATAACTACTATGGTGTTGATGGAATAGCCAATACGTTGGCCTACAGCACAGATGCCAATGATCCTGACCTAATTACTATTATTCCCAGGACGGAACCAGCGCCCAACCATTTACCGCTTGTGGTGGAATGGATGTTGGAAGCATTACTTTGACTGCTGAAGAGCAAGACTGGATGTTCCGTTGTAACGACGAAAACTTTACAGGAATTAGCATTCTACAACGCACAGCAACAGGGATGACCTTGGCGGCGAGTTACCAAGATGTATTGACCAAGATGGGAGAAGAAGATACCGATCAAGCTGCTGTTTTGGCTATGGAATGTATGCCCCGTCTAGCAGACACTAGCGAGGTACAGCGTTTGTACCACAGCACGCAACAATTAGTCTTGACAGCTGACCAACGCCAATGGTTAGACGCGGCCTACTACAGCCGCTTGCAAAACTGGACGGCTGCGGCACAAGCCTTGAATAACATCAATGTTACCGCTGACAACGCGGCAAAATTGACGCTTGCTAAAGCAACGATTATTACGGCACAGCAATCTACCCTCAACGATGCTACTTTATTAGCTGACTTGAAAGTATTGGCGGAGCAATATGGCAACTATCGCCACGAGGCGCGCGAATTGCTCAACGACTATACTGCTGCAACGTACACTTTTAGCTACAACCCTGTTAATGTTTACCAAAAGGCGGCTAAAACTACGAGCCCCCTACAGCAAACAACCAACAGCAACTTCCGTGTATTGCCTAACCCTGCTACGGACAACGTGCGTGTACAATTTACCGACAACGCAAACAACTGGACGACCGCAGAATTATACGACCTACACGGCCGCCTAATCAAAAGCCAAACGGTTAATGCTTATACCCTACAATTTGACGTGAGCGAGTTAGCCCCTAGTGTTTATTTCATCACCTTGAAAGCAGACAACGGCGAGCAAGTCACCGAAAAGTTTGTGAAGCAATAAGATGGAAACAACGTTCTAATAAACTATCTCTTTTAAGGATTTGCGATAGTGTCTGGCTGTTCTGCACCGAATTAATTTTCAGGGTGGGACAGCCTTTTTTAGGCTAGAGCAGTAGGGTGGGTAGAACAAGTGCTACTTCGGAAGTTGAAAAGGGTATTTCGGAAGTTGCCCCCGACTTCATTACTTTGAAAGCCCTACTTTTGAACAATAAACAACGTAAAATAACCACTTATTGTTACTTGATAACAACGTATATACCTGCATACAAACCCTATGGCGGGGGAAATACTCCCCAATTGTTTCCCCTCCATTTTATTTCCAACGGCTGAGTTGTGTTCTGTTAGAACATTAATAATACCTTCTTTAGAGAAGTTGAGGAAGCGTTCCAATCTTGTATTGGAGCGTTTTTTTTAATGGGAGCCATAGGGAGTCATAAGCGACTTCTAGGAAAGAGAATGTCTAGATTATAAAAAAAACAATCGTTACAACTTGTAGAATCTGCCGAGGCTTTGTAATTTCAAGGCGCATAAACAACACCACTAACCAAAAGGGCGCTCTTTGCACCCGATCCGTTAGCTCCAAGCGTATGGAGTACTCACGAAATAAAACAGAACGCTACTATGGCAATGAGAAAAATCCGCATGAGAGAAGCTTTGAATGAAGCGATGTCTGAAGAAATGCGTAGAGATGAAAACGTGTTTTTGATGGGAGAGGAGGTCGCCGAATACAACGGGGCTTACAAAATCAGCCAAGGCATGTTGGATGAATTTGGCGCCAAGCGCGTTATTGATACCCCCATTGCTGAATTGGGTTTTACAGCCATTGGTGTAGGGGCGGCTATGGCAGGTCTTCGCCCGATTGTAGAATTTATGACGTGGAATTTTGCGGTGTTGGCGTTTGATCAAATTGTCAACCACGCAGCCAAAGTAAACTCCATGTCAGCCGGCCAATTCAAATGCCCCATCGTTTTTAGAGGGGGAACAGGTTCTGCGGGGCAGTTGGCACAACAACACTCTCAAACCTTTGAAAGCTGGCTCGCCAATGTACCGGCTATCAAAGTCATTTCCATCTCTAACCCTTACGACGCCAAAGGTCTACTCAAGTCTGCCATCCGCGACGAAGATCCCGTTTGTTTCATGGAGTCAGAAATGATGTATTCCGATATGGGAGAAGTACCCGAAGAAGAGTACTTGATTCCTATTGGCAAAGCAGACATCAAGCGAGAAGGTACCGATGTGACCATCACTGCGTTCAATAAAATGGTTAAAGTAGCCATGGCTGCCGCCGAAGAATTGCAAAAAGAAGGCATCTCGGTAGAAGTGATTGACTTGCGCACCATTCGTCCTTTGGACGAAGCGACGATTATCAAATCGGTACAAAAAACCAACCGCCTCATCACCTTGGATGAGTCTTGGCCTTTTGCAGGGGTTTCTTCTGAAATCGCCTACCGCGCCCAAAAACACGCCTTCGATTACTTAGATGCGCCTGTTACCCGTATCAATAGTTTGGATGTAAGCATGTGTTACGCCCCTACTTTGGTAGAGGCTTTCTTGCCCGATACCGAGCGCGTTATAAAGGCCGTAAAAGAGGTTTTGTACCGTTAAATAATTTAAACCGCTACTTTTTTTAAGTGGTTAAGAATAAAGTGCCCCTCCTTTTCTATGTACGCATAGAAAGGGAGGGGCTTTTTTGTTGGGGGCAAACGCTGTTTTGGCAAGCAGAAAGACCAATTAACAACAACAGGAAGGCGAGAGAACATACAGGCATAGTATTACAAATCTTTGAAGGTATTATTTTCTAGGCTTTTAACACAACGACAAGAGTAGTAAAGTTTTTTGTCTTGTATGTCATAATAAATTCCATCTTCATCATCGGTTATAATTCTATAATAAGCAAATCGTTCGGCTAGTTTATCCCCTAATATATGAGAAGTAGAAGTCCAGAAACCAGTTCCAGTTCCTAGATTATCGAAAGATCCAAATCCAAAGTCCCCTGCTGGAAGAATGTTCAGCTGTAACGAGTCAGTACCTGGGATTTCCCAACCCTGTTTAGATTTTAAAATTTTGACATTGTCACCTCTATACTCTTCTAAATTTACTAAAGTATCCTTGTTGAAGATAAAAATGCCTTCCAAGGACATCCAATCCCCATCAGTACTTAAGCGCCAACCTTCAGGGCAAGCTTTTGTCGCTTGTTTCCAATTGTATAAGCGTCCATACAAGGGGCTGGGATTATCGGGATTTAGTTTAGAGCCTTCTACGTTATAACGGATGTTTTCGGTCATCCAGTAGCGATCATCAATTTCTACATAGCTATAGCGCTCGCCGTCTCTGGAGTCTAGAAAGGTTTTAGATGCTTTGGCCGATTGATAAATACTGTTCTGACAAGCAGAAGCACTAAGTATGGCAAACAATAAGATCAAAGGGAAAGTATTCATTTTACTGTAATTTTTACTCTGTCTGGGGCTTTATGGATTTTACACAACGACAGGAGTAGTAGTGGTTAGGTTTGTGTTGGTAGTCGTAATAAATCCCTGCTCGGTCATTAACAAATACTCTGTAATAGGCATGTTTATGAGAGATAATCCCTCCTTGTATGAGCGTTTTAGAGGTCCAAAAAAAGGCAGATCCATACAAGCTGTTAAATTTTCCGTGGCTAGCAGAGCCAGCAGGAAGAATACTCAACTGTAGCGAATCTGTTCCTGGTATAGGCCACCCTTTTTTTGATTTTAAAATACGGGCATTATGCCCTCTAGTAACCCCTGTTACAAATAAACTATCTCTAGTATTTATCACTAAATTTTCAACAGTAAACCAATCTATATTCGTCGTCAATCGCCATCCCTCAGGACAGGCTTGCATGGCTTGCTCCCAATTATACAACCTACCGTAAGAAACATTGGGATTATCGGGGTTTAGCTTAGAGCCTTCCACATTGTAGCGGATGTTTTCCGTCATCCAGTAATTGCCTTCTAAAGCTATGTAGCCATAAGTGTTATTATCCCTAGGGTCTGTAAACGTTTCGGAGGCTTTAACAGGTGCACGAGTATACCGTTGACAAGCAGAAAAGCCAAGGAATAACAACAGAAGGGGAAGAGAACAAGTAGGCATAGTATTACAAATCTTTGTAGGGGTTATCTTCTAGGTCTTTAACGCAACGACAAGAGTAGTAAAGTTTTTTATCTTGTATGTCATAATAAATTCCATCTTCATCATCCGTTATAATTCTATAATAAGCAAATCGTTCGGCTAGTTTATCCCCTAATATATGAGAAGTAGAAGTCCAGAAACCAGCTCCAGTTCCTAGGTTATTGAAAGATCCAAATGCAAAGCCGCCTGCTGGAAGAATGTTCAGCTGTAACGAGTCAGCTACCTGGGATTTCCCAACCCTGTTTAGATTTTAGAATTTTGACATTATGACCTCTATACTACTCCTAAATTTACTAAAGTATCCTTGTTGAAGATAAAAATGCCTTCCAAGGACATCCAATCCCAATTGGTACTTAAACGCCAACCTTCAGGGCAAGCTTTCGTCGCTTGTTTCCAATTGTATAAGCGCCCATACAAGGGACTAGGGTTATCGGGATTTAGTTTAGAGCCTTCTACGTTATAACGGATGTTTTCGGTCATCCAGTAGAGATCATCAATTTCTACATAGCTATAGCGCTCGCCGTCTCTGGAGTCTAGAAAGGTTTTAGATGCTTTGGCCGATTGATAAATACTGTTCTGACAAGCAGAAGCACTAAGTATGGCAAACAATAAGATCAAAGGATAAGCATTCATTCTACTGTAATTTTTACTCTATCTGGGGCTTTATGGATTTTACACAACGACAGGAGTAGTAGTGGTTAGGTTTGTGTTGGTAGTCGTAAAAAATTCCTGCTCTCTTATTAGAAAAAACTCTATAATAAGCGTATTTATCCCTAGAAAATCCTACTTCAAGAGGAGGAGTAGAGGTCCAGAACATAGCTGTTTTATACAGATTATTAAATCTTCCATGACTCGCGGAACCTGCGGGAAGAATATTTAATTGTAGTGAATCGGTTCCAGGAATAGGCCATCCTTGTTTTGATTTTAAAATACGGGCATTGTGTCCTCTAGGAACGCCTGTTATGAACAGACTGTCTCTAGTAGTAACTACTAAGTTTTCAATAGTAAACCAATCTATATTTGTAGTCAATCGCCAACCTTCGGGACATGCTTGCATGGCTTGTTCCCAATTGTATAACCTACCATACGAAACGTTAGGGTTATCGGGATTTAACCTCGATCCTTCTACATTGTAACGTATGTTTTCAGTCATCCAGTAATTGCCTTCTAGAGCTATATATCTATAAGTGTTATTGTCTCTAGTGTCTATGAACTTTTTGCCAGAGGTACAAGAGCTATAAGTAAAGAAAAATAGTGTAGCATAAAGTAATTTTAGTATGTTACTATTTTTTAGGTCTTCTATATATTCTGTCATATTCTGAGTTGTATATGTAAATAGATGTGCTTCTAAGTCTGTACGTTTTGAAACCCTCTACTGTAATTATATAATCTTCTATTGGCTTAAGCTTGTATTCCCCATCGCCTAAATTTTGTACTACCTGCAAAGTAAGTAAGTTGTCATCTGGAAAATTTACTTGCACTTTTCTTCCACTCTTAGTATCTATACATGTAGCATCTACTTTCAATATAGCACCTACCATTTCGGGGTCTCCTTCTACTATAGTATACTTTGCCCTTTCGAAAAAATTAGACACTTGCCCGTTTTCAAAAGATTTTTCTTTAGGATCCAAAGCTATACCCTCTTTCAGCACTAATTTTTCACTAAATTTTAGCTTATATTCTTCTAAAGAATAAATAAGTTCCTCATTACTAAAACCTCTAATTTCATTTGAAGAATAATAATCCCCATAAGCAAACATAAACCCCTCAAACTCCGCCTCATCCTCAAACTGATGATCAAAAAATACGGCCAATCGATCCGCCTCAGGCTGTGTCAGCGCTGCCATCTTGCCGCCAGCCCCTAAATAGCCATAAAAATCGGTGACCCGAGGGGACAAGGTGGTAAGATCAACAGGAGCGTTAATTAAAGCTTCTACCTCGGCTTCTAGCTGGAAGGCCAAGTCGGCTTCGGTTTTACTGTAGCTATCGTATACATCTTTTACCAGAAAGTAGACATCGACCGCATCTACGGCAAAAGAGATGATGTTGAGACCAGGGACGGCTTTGGCGATCAAGCTTACTAGGCGTTTAGCGCCCTGCTTTTGAAGGAGTTCGAAACATACTTTTTGAGTGCTTTTTGTCAGTTTCTGTAGCACTTCGTCGTATTGGCCTTTTACTTTTTGGAACCCTTTTTCCAACTGTTTGCCTTGTTGATCCAAGTGTTGGTGCAGCTCCTGCAAATTTTCTACGCCTTGGTGTTGTAAGCGCTCCTGTAGCAGTTTGTATTCTTTGGCTAAGGCCAAACGGCGGCGGCCAGTCTGAACCAGCAACTGTTTCTTTTTCTTAGGATCAAATTCTTTGGCAATGCGTTTGCTTAACTCTTTCCGCTCTTCTTGCAGGCGGCGCATATAGTTTTGTTGATCCAACAACTCCCCAAAGGCATCCTGCTTTTTTAGAAAATCGATGTACTTGTCATCGACCAAGTTTTCTTGCGCGCGCAAGGCTTTCTTCGCGAGGTCGTCTAATTTATCCACCCCTTTGATCGTCATATCAACACCAAGCGTGGTGGTCAACTTAAATCCAACCTCCACTTTGGCGTTTAGAAAATGACTTAAGACTTCCTCGTTGGGTAATAATTTTAGAAGCGTCTTTAGATCCCAATTAATTTTAAAGCTAACTTCAATAGGGGTAATGCTACCTATTTGTGAGGCGTCGGTAGCTCCTGTTCCCAACACTAAATCCGCAATTTTGACACTCGCTTCTATAGGAGTGTCCAAGACAGTTAGGGTAACTTTGAACGCTAACAGTGCGGCATTGGTGCTAAACGACTTTTTTAATGAAGTAGTGGACAAGGCCGCGCCAATAGAGCGACTAAACGCCTCGGCTCCACCTACCAAAACGTTCCCCAAAGAACGCGTATCTATTTCGGCCACTTTGCCTTGGTCTACAGTGACTACGCCCGTCAACGTGGCGGTAGCCGTAGCACTATCTATTGTAAAGGGCGTATTTTTGAAAAGGGGAAGCTTGTTTAAGAATTCTTTGGGCTTTTCTAAGTCCACGCCCTTACTCTCCCACAGCAATTTCCAGCTGGGTTCCTTTGGTTGTTTGATGTCCTAAGGTCAACTGCATCTCGCCTTCTTTGTTAGGAACGTCCTTTAAGCGGCCTTTGAGGAGCAAAATTAAATGCAAGGCGAAATCTTGCGAACTGGCGTTGAGTCCCTTTTTTTCAATGGTATAGGCAATCGCCTTTTTCAAAAAAGCCAAATATTGCTCTTCTGAAATGTCAATGCCCAAATCCAACTTTTCCAAGTGCTTGAGGTGGTTGGTATAACGCTGTTGGTAGAATTTAGTGACCAAAATCACGTAAGCTTTGGCCTGTTCTTGATCGGGCTTATCCTTTAAGAAGGCTTTCAAGAGCTGCTTGCTTTCTTCGGGCAGCTTGGAGCGGTCAACAAGGGTCAACCAGTCGTCCTCTTGGGGTTGTTGCTCCGTTTGTGTGGCCTTTGCGGCTTGGATGGCGTTATAGAGCGCTTGGAGCTTTTTTAGTTGTTGGGCATTGATGGAGGCGTGCTCCCCCAACTTTTTGGCTTTGGCTTGATACGCCTTGATAGGGGCTTCTAAAGCACTCAATCGTTCTAAGAGGGTATTGCTAACAGGCATAGGTGGTTAGTTTCTCTTAATAATAAAGCGGAAAGTTAATCCTTTTTATTCAAAAATGCAAGCACCAACTATAAATTACCAGCGAGAACGCCCCATTAAAACGTATCGTAAAATTCCTGCTTTATCGGCACTTCCAAAAAGCCCAAAGACCCAGGCTTGGCGCGCAAAAAGAAATTCCAAGTTTGGCGCTCAGGCTGCCAGCTCAACCCCATTTGCCAACAGTGCAAATCTCGCGCAAAGGTGAAATCGGGAAAGGTGATTCGTTTGTCTTTGAAACTATAGCCAATACGGTTGATGCTAAACGACCAGCCTTTAGAGAGGTTGACCCCGCCCGAAAAAGCAATTTGGTGGACATCAATGACACTAGAATCGATCCCTTCTACAAAGCGGTTGCTAATGTTCAAATCGTATTGCAACGAGATATTACGCAACAAATCAAACTCTTTTTTATCGGGCTTCTTTTCGTCTCCCTTTTTTGCAAACAGCATAACCAAGTCCCTAGACGTAAGCTGTGTACCTGCATTAAAACTCATGGAAGACACGCGTACAATTCGGCCACTGCGCTCAAATTCAAAGGCTGCTAGGCGGTTATTGGTGGCAATGTCTGCTTGATACGGATCAAACGTAGAGTTGAAACGCAGCGAAATTTTCTTAAAAACGTTAGTTGTCACATCAAAGCGAATAGGCGAGAGGTGGTTACTATCCGCTGCCATGTTGTAACTACCTCGAATATTCATCGTCGGAATTAAAACAATCTTTTTGTAGGGGTCTTTGAGTAAAGAATCGCGGCGGCCTTTTTTGACTTTGGCATCCAACAACATATTAAGATTATAGGTCAACTCGGCCGTTCGTCCTGTGGGGGGCGAGTATTCGAAGTAGTTGTAGCGGCGTTTTTCTTGCGTGCGCGAATCGTACCGCACAGAATCATAGTAATAATCAAAAGCATTGGTATAATCGGGCGACCAACTAAAACCCACAACAGGGGTAAATACTGCCCGTAAGGCCCGCAAGCTGCCTATGTTTAGAATACCCGTGGCATAAATTCGCGTATTGACATTGACCCCTGCACTAAAATTATGGGTGGTGAACAAACCATACTCTCTAGACTCCTCAATGGAGCCATAAGTGATACTTTCAGGATTTAATGGATCAACTATCCGCGTAGTATCAAAGGTCTGTCTATTGCGGTAGAAAAACCATTGTTGTGAATAACGAACATTAGGCTCTATGTTCAACGCGTCTTTGAACAGTTTGAGCGAATAACTGAGAGTAGGGCTATGCGTAAGGCTGTATCTAGCCGTTTTCATCGCCTCCTCCAAACCGCCAGGCGCAAATAATAAGGAATCAACCGTAGTAATAACATTAGTACCTGTTAACCCATAGGAAAAACCTAAGCGCTCGTACCAGCGCTGCGAACCACCCCCTATAGTGCGTTTGAAGGGAAAAATTTGATTCATGCGAAAGCTCAAGCGCGGTAAGGTAATGGTCATATCTCCCGTTTGGGCGTTTTGACTGTGCGATGCATTCACGGAAAGTGTGAAGGGGGTGCCCAAAAAACGTTTGGTATAGCCAATGCTTGACATGAAGGTCTGTTTAAGGACACTCTCCGCATCGTTGTAGGTATTTTGATAAAAATCAGAGGTGCCAAAATCTACGGTGGCATTAAAGGTCTGGCTGGGGTGGGCTTGTGGTGATTGGTTGTGCGTCCAGCGCAAATTAAAACTCTGCTCCAAAAAGTAATCAGGCGTTCCTCTATAATCGCCTTGCAAACGGGTATAGCCCAACGTAATCGTACCATTACTTTTGTAACGCACATTATAATTAGATGTGGCCTCGCCTCGAAGAGAACCGCGCATATAAAAATCACCTGTTACCTTAAGATCCCAAAATTCGTTTTCTCCATAATAAAAACCAATCCCTCGAATACCTGGGCCAATACGCGGCGCAAAGTCCACATCCATACTCAAAATCAATCCCGACCGTTTATTTTTGGTAATCGGAAAGAAGCCAAATGGTAGAATAATTGGTGTGGGAGAACCCATGATTTCTAAGAAAGACGGCCCTACAACAATGAGCTTTCCAGGAATAATTTTGGCTTTAGAAGCGCGGATGCCAAAGTGGGGGTGGGGCGCATCACAAGTCGTATACAAACAGCCTTGGCTGTACAGGATATCTTGCTCAGTGCTGCCTGTGGAGTCGGCACCTTTGCTAATAAACTTAGTGGCGTTCGATAGGAGAAAGCCATCCCCTTGCTGGGTAGAGGCATCGTAAACTTTTCCTTTTTTAGTTTTAAAGTTAAATTCAATTCGACGACTGGTGAAGGTCTGTGCTTTATCATCAAAAACAGGACATTCTACTTCATTGCCCGCGCTGTCTAGGAGGCAAGTAGCCGTCGCTACATTGGTCAAGAAATTAAATTCAATATAGCCCGCTTTGAGGTTGTATTGTTCATAAAGAACTTCGGCATTGTGGTACAAATATACCTTGCGCGCCGATAAATCATAAATCATAGAATCCGCTGATTCGTATTGAACAGGGGCATCTACCGAATCATTAGAATAGTTAATTTGTCGATCCAACATTCCCTGAATAATAGCCACTTGATCCAAAGAATCTTGGCGCAGGGAATCGGCGAGCGTTAGCGCCGCCAAACTGTCTAGGACAACAGCACTTGTATCCATAAGGGGGGGTAAGCTGTCGGAGGGGTTGCTTAGGCTATCTGCTCCCAAAACATCTACAATTACCACACTACTATCAATAATAGGTAGGACAAGGGTGGAGGAATCAGCGGGAACAGTAGTAGAATCAGCAGGAAGGTTGAGGTTGGGCTTACCTATCGTCATAGAAGGTTTGCCGCTGTTGTTGGCAAGGGCATCCTCTGCGGGAGCAGGATTGTTTTTGAGGTCTTGGTTTACCTGCTTTTTGGCGATGCGCTGCATTTTGCGCGCGGCTCTAGCTTGGGGCGTATTATACGGAAAGCCACAACTGCTGCAAAAAAAGCTACAGAATGCTAGGAAGAAAAAAAGTTTGTAATATTTTCGTAGAATCAAAGCCACTAGTAGTGAGGTTGCAGTGTTAAAACCCTTGTTATCAATAAGACTATCCAACCATAAAAAGACGTCTCGAATAGAGACAAGGTTGTAAGGTCAAAGTTTGGCGTTGCTAAAACCTTTCCATAAAGTTCAAAAGTACGACTATTCAAGGGAAGAAGGAAAAAACACCTCGGAAAGGTCAAAATTCTCGAATCTATCAGTAGCTTGCTATATCGAACGACCCCGTTTCGCTCCCGTTCCCTTTATTAAACGTCATTTTCTGAGCAGTAGTTAGGCAGTCTCCAAGAGTGAGGGGGCTTTTCTTTCTTAAAAAAATAGTTCTTGTGTCTTCTTTTCGTCCCCCGTTTGTTAGTTGCTTGTCCCCCTTTTTTGTGAGTTTATTTCTAGTGCTGCCCTTCCTATTGGGTGGCTTT
The DNA here is from genome assembly GCA_963837355.1 of uncultured Saprospiraceae bacterium. Lineage (GTDB taxonomy): Bacteria > Bacteroidota > Bacteroidia > Chitinophagales > Saprospiraceae > Aureispira. The sequence goes on from CAWIMY010000008.1 coordinate 467,558, forward strand.
CGCGCTGCTCCTCGCCCCTTTACGATAGTGCTAGACGCGGGACATGGGGGCAAAGATGGCGGCGCTCAAGGCTTGCAAGTACAAGAAAAGGACATTGCGCTCCAATTGGCCTTGCAACTGGGCTATTACTTAGAAAATTACTTGCCCGAAGTGCGCGTGCTTTATACCCGTAGCAGTGATGTGTTTGTGCCGTTACACGAACGCGTGCGCCTTGCCAATATCAACCAAGCGGATGTTTTTTTCTCCATTCATTGCAACTCACTAGATTGGCGCAACAATGCCGTGGAGGGCACGGAGACCTTTGTCATGGGCTTGCACCGTGCGGAAGAAAATTTGGCCGTTGCCAAACGCGAAAATAAAGCCATCTTACTAGAGACGGATTATAATAACCATTATGAGAACTACGATCCCCACTCTTCGGAAGGCCATATTATGTTGAGTATGTACCAGAATGCGCATTTGACGCAAAGTCTCGCGCTGGCTAGTCAGATAGAGCGCCAATTTGCAAACACCATACAACGCCGTAGCCGAGGAGTGAAGCAAGCAGGGTTTTTGGTGCTGCGAGAAACAACCATGCCTGCGGTATTGGTAGAAACAGGTTTTTTGTCCAACAACCAAGAAGAACAGTATTTAGCTTCGCAACAAGGGCAAGCCTATATTGCTTCAGCGATGTTTCGCGCCTTGAAAAGCTACGTGGCACAAGTGCAACAGCCCCAAAACAGCCAACACCAATGGGTGAATGGAAAGGAAAACACAACCCCTGCTGCTGCCCCCTTTACTTCCCAACAAACGGCCATCGTCTATAAGGTACAATTGGCGGCAGCCACCAGCAAGCCTGCTGCACGGCAAGAGCCTTGGGCATCTATTGAAACCTTAGAATACCATTGGACAGGGCGGCATTACAAATATTTAGTAGGGGCGTATCACAACCGAGCACAGGCCGTCGCTAGCCTAGCCGCTTGGCGTCGTTTTGGCTTTGTAGATGCTTTTGTGGTGGCCTTTAAAAATGGGCAATTGCTGACCAGCGGAGCGGCTTCTTGACGAAATAGCTAGGAAGTATTGTCGCTCGACGCAAACAAAGCGGGCTGCTTTCGTGTTGAGACACTGGTGAAGCTGCTGTTAGAAGGAAAAACGAAGGACAAGACCAGCGTTTATACCGTCGTCAACCAAATGATAGCTGCTTTCTACAAAGCTTTATTTAAACAACTTCATTTCCAAAGAATTTACTTACTTTGACCGTCAAAGCGGCGAAATGTGCCGCTGAAGTCGTTTTAACTACTTCATTATCTAAGCCAATCATCCTTCCCTAACTGCTGCAACCAATAGCGTAGAAAGGGGAATAGCCTATAAAATAAATACCTTGGAAATAACAAAAGAAGCGAAGATAGGAATCCTCGGATTTGTCGTTTTTGTAACGATCCTGTTTGTATTTAATTACCTTAATCGACAAAATGTCTTTTCTAGGAACCTCATTATTACAGCATCATTCGAGGATATTAATTTTATTAAAAAAGGAGAAAAAGTTCTTATTAAAGGACGGGAGTATGGTACTGTAGTCGCTATTTATAAAGAAGGCGACGCATTGTTGGTCGATTTAGATATTGAGCCAGGAACACAGATTCCCAAAACCGCTACAGCTGTTATTTCAGAGCTTTCGCTAATGGGAGGACACACCGTTTCTATTGTGTACGAAAAAGCTTGTCAAAGTGATTGTCTAGCAACAGGCGACGTGATCCCTGGAACGGTTTATACCATGAAAGAACAGGTAGCCGAAGGAGCCGAGCCCATTTTACGAAAAATTAGTGATTTGGCCGATACCATCGCTGGACCCAATGGAATGGATAAAGTACTGAATGGAGCGTATAACTCCCTCAACCGCCTCAAGAAAAGTACGGATAAAACCAACCGCCAATTGCGCGGCATGAAAAGTAGCCTTCCTACCAGTGTCAAGAATTTTAAAGAATTAACCACTACTTTGTTGCAGGCTACTCCTAATCGCTCGGCGACCATTGCCAATAATGTAGCCAGTAATCAAGAGATGGCAGTGGCCTTAAACACTATGCTCAATAATATATCCAGCTTGACTCAGGCCGATATTGACAGTATGACACAAGTCTTATACAGCGCTTACGAAATGGCTGAAAAGGTTCCTGAACAACTGGGAAAAGTAAAAACAGGGGTCAAAAGTGCAGATAAAACCTTGGATAAGATAGCCGTAGGACTTCAACCGTACCAACGCGGAAGCAAGGGCACTGTGGCCAAGTTGTTGTACGACGAAGCATTCAAAGACAGTACACAACAGTCTGCCCGCGATGTCGCCAAGCAGGCAAAAGATATTCGAGAGCATCCAGAAAAGTATTTATCCTTAAAAAAATAAGAGGACACCATTAATGTTAATGACAAGTCCTTGAGGCTTGCTGTCCTCCACACATTTAGAACAAACTTCTTTCATTTTAAACTATAACGACCGTGCGTAACGAAGTTAAAATAGGTATTTTAGGTGCCGTCACAATTGTGCTTCTATTTTGGGGCTACAACTTTTTGCAAGGCAAAAATGTCTTTTCTACTGATATTGTTGTCAATGCTATTTTTAAATCTGTAGACGGACTCAACATCGCTGCGCCTGTAACCATCAATGGATACAAGGTAGGAGCCGTAACGAACATTATGCCTTCGGAAGATTATTCCAAAGTTATTGTGGAGCTCAATATTCATAGCGGAACAGAAGTTCCCACCAACACGGTAGCCGTATTGGTGCAACCTTCTCTCATGGGAGGAAAGGAGATTTCTTTGAAATTCACAGGCCGTTGTACGGATAACTGTATTGAGTCAGGAGCTACCCTAAACGGTAATGTATCGGGCATGATAGAGAGTATTCTAGAAGTGGCTGATCCTTACATGGGAAAAATTGACACCATCTTAGGCGCTATTTCTAAGTTGTCAATGGATGAGAACCAACAACTTGACCGTACTTTCCAAGAGTTGCAAGGGGTAGTGAGCAATGTACGGGTCTTGACCGACTTGGTCAATAACCTATTGGTAAGCTCTTCCGTCAACATTTCGGCTTCCTTGTCGAACTTGAAAGCGATCACAGGCAACATCAAGAACAACAATGGCGAAATCACAGGAATGTTGCAAAACCTCAATGCGATTACCAAACAAGTAGAAGACGCTGATTTGAAAGCCACCATTGAGTCGGCCCAAAAGGCATTGCAAGATATTGCCGCTGTTGTCAACAGCTTAGAAAGTACGTTGAACAAAGCAGATGGTGTTATTGCTAATGTGGATAAAATTACCGATTTTGAAAACCAAGAAGGCCTAATGGCTAGTTTGTTTAACGACAAGGGATTCAAAGGGGATGTAGAAGAAGCCTTGGATAACATCAATTTATTGGTACAAGATATTCGCCTACACCCAGAGCGTTACCGTACGATTTTGAGCGGTAAAAAGAAGCCTTACATTGGTGTCGAAGAGGACTAAAAAGCAGCGACCAAATGTCTAACTAAGATCTTTTTTGGAAAGTTTGACCTTATTATAAGGACAATAGTTGAATGCCCTTGGGGTGTTCAACTATTGCTATTTTGGCCTATTTCGTTTATATAATGTCAACCATAGAGTATGAACTACTTAACCAATTTACAAGTTTGCCCCAAGCTCTCTCCAGCAGAATTACAGGAATTACAAACGAATTTTGAGCAGCTTTGTACCACTTATGATAGTCCCACTCACAGTAGTCAAGACTACCAGCAGACCCTGTTTTACGCACATCAAGCGCCGCATCGCCATTACCACAATCTTTCCCATTTACACAATATGTTACGCTTGTTAGAGCAGTTTGAACAAGCGTGTGTCCAGCCCGATTTACTGCGCTTGGCTATTTGGTACCACGACAGCGTGTATGCCGCTGATCGCAAAGACAATGAAGCTTTGTCAGCCAAGTTGGCTGATCGGCATTGGCAAGAAGGCTTGTCGCTTGCGCAAAACGAACAGCTACAGGCTTATATTTTGGCCACCGCCCAACATCAACCCCGTACCACGGACAGTGACGAACGGTTGTTTTTGGATTTGGATTTGTCTATTTTGGCTGCCGAGCCACAGGTGTACCAAGCCTATAGTCAGGCAATTGAACAAGAATATTGCTCTTTTTATCCCAAGGAGGTTTATCGAATAGGGCGGCAGCAGGTGCTTCGTCATTTTTTGGAGCGGCCACAAATTTATTTCAGTGAAGCATTTGCCTTAGAGCATGAAGTGGCTGCCCGCGCCAATCTGAATGCAGAATTGAGGACATTGTAATAAAAAAAGGGAGTTTGTTTAAAAAAAGCACTAAAAAATAGGCTAGAAGTTCGTAACTTAATACTTTGTATGGTGTTTTAAGGATACGGCCTTATTTTTGTTAACTTGATAAATACCTCCCCCACAGCTAGTCCACTACTAACCCTACTACCTAATCGCTAGTATCTCATGGAACAAATTTTCGATCCTTTTTCGTTTTTTCGTCGTACTGTGTTGTATGGCCTTGTCGGATTGCCCATTATTGGGATAGTCATTGCGTTACTTAATTTTTGGATGATGGCTTCGGTCTCTGATAAAACGTATGATAGTTTGGAGAACGTCGTTTATAGTGACGTTGCTTTAGTTTTGGGGACAAGTAGTAGTGTGAATGGGAGAGAGGAGAATCCTTACTTTACACACCGCATTCAAGCAGCTAGCGAGTTGTATTTTAGTGGTAAAGTAAAGCATATTTTGGTGAGTGGCGATAACAGCTCGATGCGTTACAATGAGCCAAGAGATATGCGCCGGGCATTGATCGCGCGTGGAGTGCCCGATAGTTGCATTACTATGGATTTTGCAGGGTTACGCACCTTGGATTCTGTTGTTCGCAGCCGCAAGATTTTTCAACAACAACGCATTACGATTGTCTCTCAGGGATTTCACAACTACCGTGCGCTGTTTATTGCACAATACTATGGCATTGATGCCGTTGCTTACAATGCCGCGATGCCCGATCAAGCCACGTACAAAGTCACTTTACGGGAGTACTTAGCGCGTCCCAAAGCGTTATTGGATTTGTACATTTTAGGAACACAGCCTAAGTTTTTAGGGGACAAAGTAGACATTAGAGTTTAATGTACTCATTATCAAAAAAACTAACTTACTGAAACTAGCAATTAGCAAAAGCCTGCTCTCCGTCATAATAAGTGTACAACTGTTAAGAATTCAGGAATTCTTAAAAAAAAATGTACTTTTGTAGCCAAATAGTCTAGGGAAGTTATCAACCAATAATCTTCTCCTCTCCCAATAGAAGTAGTTGAAATACTTCTTTTTTCAAAACTATATTTGCTGCAAAAAATTGACCGTTATGAGCCGCCATCCCTTAGTTGCAGGCAATTGGAAAATGAATAAACGCGTGCAGGAGGCGTTAGAATTAACTAAAGAACTCCTTTCCCAAGCCGCTGATTTATCCACTGCTGTAGAAATTGTCTTAGCGCCGCCCGCGCTATATTTACATCCGCTTCAAAAATTAACACAAGCCAACGAAAACATTCGACTATCGGCTCAAAACTGTCACCAAGCTTCCAAAGGGGCATACACGGGAGAAATTTCTGCGCCCATGCTACAAGCGATGGGCATCGACTATGTTATTTTGGGACACTCGGAGCGCCGTAGTTACTGTCAAGAAGACAATGCCTTATTGGCCAAAAAAGTAAACGCTGCTCTAGAATCAGGCGTAAAAGTTATTTTTTGCTGTGGCGAACCTCTTGAAGTGCGCGAAGAAGAGGGACAAGAAGCTCATGTACAGCAGCAATTGGAAGAAAGCCTCTTTCAACGCACCAAAAAAGATTTAGACAATATTGTAATCGCCTATGAACCCATCTGGGCGATTGGCACAGGCCGAACGGCCAGCCCTGACCAAGCGCAAGCCATGCACGCCTTTATCCGCCAACGCTTGGCCGATCAATATGGACAGACCGCCGCAGAGGGTATCCGAATTTTGTATGGCGGCAGTTGCAAACCGTCTAATGCCGCCGATTTATTTGCCCAACCAGATGTCGATGGGGCTCTTGTAGGTGGTGCTGCCCTCCAAGCACAAGATTTTATGGCAATCATAGAAGCGCGCAAAGAAGCATCTAGCCACTGATAAACATAGCTTTAAGAGCGCGGTAGGTTTTTTTTACTATTTTTTTAACAGTAGTAAATACAATTCCTCGGTTCTTCACGTTCTATATAAGACTTAGACGCTGTCCCATTGTAATTCCCTTATAGTTAGAGTTTTACAATAGTTTATAAGTCTTTTAAAAAACAGGTGTTATCATCCATATATTAATTACCAAACTATTTAGCATATAACAACAATACTACTCCAGATGAAAATTCTCCTTCAAGTTCTTCTACGAGTGAGTTTATTGTGTCTAATTATACTAGGCACGTACAGTGAAGCTTCGGCGACCCACAACTTGGGCTGTACTATAACTTACGAATGTTTGGGAAACAACCAGTACCGATTCACCATGATTTGTTATGGGGATTGTGCGCCAGGTAGTGCGGCTTTATCGGCCTCTGCTACGCTCAACTTTACTAGTAGTACCCCTGGGTGTAACGCCAGCCCTACTTTGCGTTTAGATACGATTGGAAATTTATCCAATGTCGATGTCTCCCAATTATGTGATCCTACTACGTCCACCTGTCAAGGGGGAACGCAGCCAGGAGTAGAACAATTCTACTACACTGGGGTGACGACACTCCCTGCGGGCTGTGTTTGGACGGCGACCTACGGCACCTGTTGTCGTTCGGGAGCCATTACTAATTTACAGAACCCTAGCGGAGCGGGTACCTTGGTCTCTACGACGATCAACACGAACGTGGTGCCTTGTAACAACTCGGTGCAATTTACCAACGTACCTATTATATATACCTGTGATAGTGTCTTGACTTTTTATAACCACGGGGCATTTGATGTTGATGGTGATACGTTGGTCTTTTCGTTAACAGATCCACTAGACGATCCTGCACCAGGAACGGCAATCCCTTTTGCTGGTGGTGCCACTAGAACTACTCCTGTTAATGTAGTGCCAGGAACGACTTTCGACTTTGATTCGACTACAGGACAAATGACTTTCCGTCCTACTGATAATGCGGGTCAAATCTGTATGGCGACGATTAAGGTAGAAGAAATTAGAAATGGAATTGTCATCGCAACAACGATACGAGAAGTGCAAATTGTTGTTTTGACCAATTGTAATAATGATCCACCAGCCGTAGATTCTAATGGAGTACAAGGAACGGCCTTGACCATTAACGGAACAAACTTGGAATTGTGTAGAGGAACCTTTGGTTCTTTTGACTTAGTTATACAGGATCCAAATGGTGATTCTCTTTCTGTGAGCAGTAATATCGTTACGGCGATTCCTGGAGCGGTAGTCAGTTATTTCTTAGATACAACGCGCCCTGATTCTGTGGTGTTGACGTTTACCGTTAACTCTATCAACTTGACACCCGGTATTTACCCCTTCACGATTACAATTAATGATAATGCTTGTCCTGTGCCCTCCTTGCAATTTCTGGGTTATGCGCTGAAAGTATACGGGTCTAATTATACCAATAACATCTACTGTAGGAATGACAATGATCCTATTCCCATTATTGTGGGAGACTCTTCAGGGATTTTTAGGCAACTCTTAACGAATCCGCCTGGATTGGTCATCGATTCGATTACAGGAATTATTGATTTGGATTCTTCCCAACTGGGAACATTTGATATTGTTTATACATTGGATTCGATTGCGATTTGTCCATCGGATTCTATACAAATTACCATTGTTGATATTCCCGATCCTAGTTTTAATTATCCGATGCCACTTTGGTGTCGTCAGGGGGTAGATGCTGCGCCGATTATTACGGGAACGCCAGGGGGCTTATTTCGCTCAGGACCTGGTTTATCCATCAATCCTATTTCAGGGGTAGTGGATGTTTCTGCTTCGGCATTAGGGTTACATACTATTTACTACGATGTTGTTGGGGGAACCTGTGCGGCGGTCGATAGTTTTGTCATTGACATTATGGAGCTCAATGTTTTTGGGGCAGATGAGACTAGATTCTTCATTTGTGGAAACGAAATAGATACTTTTCAACTGAGCAGTACCGTATCTTATAATGGAACGGTGCCTCCCATTCAAAACTACAGTTGGACACCCAATACCAATATTAATAATACCACCATTCCTAATCCACAGATTATACTATTGAACCCCGATACTTATGTATTGACGTATAATGATAGTATTTGTCCTACACAGACGGATACGGTAACCATAGAAGCGCCTTATCCTGTTAACATCCTACCCACGTCTAATGTGGTGTTGTGTAATGGAAACAGTGCCCAAATTGGTGCGGGAATAGCTCCAGGACCAGGTGACCAAACCTTTACCTATGCAGGGCCTACTGTTGTACCAACAGAGAACAGAACTACTTTTGATCTGAATGTGTCAGGAGTCGCTCCAAGTGGTGTCAACGCTGCCTTATTGTCTAAGTTGAGTGTATGCTTTGATATTAATATCAATTCATTAGGACTAATTACGGTTATCCTAGAAGCACCTAGTGGCGAGCAAGCGATTTTGAGTAATAGAAATGGATTGGTTAACAATACGCTCAATGGGGCAACTTTTTCTATTGACCCAAGCAACGTTCCTATTACAAGTTTATCTCCTATTCCACCGATCGCCCCCAACCGTACTTACCTTCCTCAAGGAGGGGTCAACGGCTTTAATACCTTATTGGGTGCAGCGGCAAATGGGACTTGGAAATTAATTGTTATTCACAACAATGGCGGACTAAGTGCTGGCTCTGGTAACTTACTAGATTGGTGTTTGACGTTCGGCGATTTGTCTCCCGCTAGCTTTGTTTGGACACCCAACAACGCAACGATTAGTTGTAGCGCCTGTGATAGCCCTGTTGTTAGCCCAGCTGTAAATACGACTTATAATGTAGTAGCCACTAATTTATTTGGTTGCCGTGATACTGCTTCCGTTGATGTAGTTATTGATACGGCCTTGCCTTCTCCAATTACTACTTGTGGAACCACAACTAATAGTTCGGTTACCTTCAACTGGATTCCTGTTTTTGGAGCCTCTGGTTACAGCGTAAGTATTGATGGTGGTCTTCCACAAAATATACCTGCGGCGCAAGATTCTTTCCAAGTCACAGGGTTGATACTTAATCAATGTGTGACAATGGTCATCATTCCCTTGTCGGGGAATACCTGTGCCGATGGAGCGCCTGATACCATTATTTGTTGTGCCTCGGGTTGTTCCACTATTGACCCAATTGTTATAACCCCCAACGGGCCTACGACATTCTGTCCAGGACAATCGGTGGATTTAGATGCAGGCGCTGGTTTTACCACTTACTTATGGTCAACAGGTGCAGCAACTCAAGTTATAACTGCTACCACAGCAGGTACGTTTAGTGTGACTACTACGGATATCAATGGTTGTTTGGATACAGGGTCTATTGCCATTAATTTGGCTCCAGGACTTACGCCAACCATTACCCCTTCTGGTACCACTATTTTGTGTGCTGGAGACAGTATTGATTTAGATGCAGGAGCTTTTGCAGGCTATTTATGGTCAACGGGAGCGGTGACGCAAACGATTCGAGTAGGGGCTACCGATGCTTACAGCGTTACCGTTAATGATGCCGGTGGTTGTATAGGTTTTGATACCCTTTCGGTAACGGTCGGTACTCCTCTAACGGTTAATTTAGGGGTACAGGATTTATCGTGTAATAATATGCTCACTCCCGACGGACGCTTAGTGGCTACGGCTTTGGGCAGCTTTCGGAAGTTATGCTTACAACTGGTCAGTAGCAGGCAGCAGCAACGATACCTTAGCGGGTGTTGCTTCAGGCACCTATTGTGTCACCGTAACAGACGGCCAAGGCTGTAGCGTAGATACTTGCGCTACGATAGCCGAACCCACCGCCATCACGTTTACGAGCACCCAAACAGATGTCACCTGTTTTGGCGGCTCAGACGGCTCGGCAACGATCATCGCTGTTGGCGGAACAGGCTCCTTAACCTATGTTTGGTCCAATGGGCAAACTACTGCCACAGCCACCAACCTCACCGCAGGCTTGATTTGTGTAACGATCACCGATGTGAACGGCTGCGCAGCAGATACTTGTTTAACAATTATTGAACCGACGATGACCGTCACTGCCAATGCGAGTATAGTCACGACCTTTGCGGGTGGTACCAATGTGAGCTGTAACAGCGCTTGTGATGGGATGGCTACGGTAGTAGCCATGGGGGGAAGCCCTGCGGCAAGCGGTTATGTCTACAGCTGGTCAACGGCTCCTGTTCAAACGACGGATAGCGCCTTTACGTTGTGTGCTGGAACGGTTATGGTGACGGTGACCGATAGCTTAGGTTGTAGCGCCGTCGATAGTGTGACGCTCACCGAGCCGAGCGCGATTACGGTTACAGCAGCAAGTATCCCAACGCTTTGCAACAGCAGTGCAGACGGAAGTGCTTTTGCCACTGCTTCGGGCGGGGCAGGCGGTTACAACTATGCTTGGTCTACTACACCGACTCAAACGAGTGATACCGCTCGCGGCTTAGTAGCAGGCAACTATATTATTACGGTAACGGATGCCAATGGCTGTACAGGATTTACCAATGTAACGGTCACCGAGCCCAGCGCAGTGAGTGTCAGCACGACCATTGCAAGCGATTATAATGGTGCAGCGATTAGTTGTAATGGCACTTGTGATGGTGCCGCCGCAGCGATTGGAGCAGGTGGAACGGCTCCCTATACTTACCGTTGGTCAGATGGCCAAGTGACGGATACGGCTAGCGCGTTGTGTGCAGGCGTGTACACCGTAACCATTACCGATAACAATGGCTGTTTTACTAGCAGCAGCATTACTATAATAGAACCTACCGTTAGTTAGCGGCGGCGGCCACAAGCACCGATGCTTCGTGTAATAATGGCGCAGACGGCACGGCCACAGCGCTTGGCGCAGGGGGAACAGGCGCCTACAGCTATACGTGGTCGACTACGCCGACTCAAAACACCGCCACAGCCACCAACTTGGCACAAGGCATTTATACCGTAACGGTAGAAGATAACAACAACTGTGCAGCAACTGCTAGCGTCACGATCAGTGAGCCGAGTGCTATTACGGCCACGATCGCCACTACCCCTGCACTTTGTAACGGCGCAGCCGACGGGATTGCCCGCGCTACAGTAGTAGGCGGCACGCCTGGCGTTCCTGCTTACACCTACAATTGGGGCAATGGCCTAACAGCGATTGATACCCATGCCGTAGCCGCAGGCAACTACACCGTCACCATTGCCGATGGCAATGGGTGCAGTGTAACGGCCAACTATACGATTACCGAGCCAAGCCCGATTGTCTTAACAGGCAGCACTACTCCTGCGAGCTGTAACGGCATTGCCGATGGAACGGCCAGTGTGAACGCCAGTGGTGCAATTGGCGGCTTTACGTATGTCTGGACGGATGGTCAAACAACGACCACGGCAACAGGTTTGCTAGCAGGCATCCACTGCGTCACAGTAACGGATGCGAACGGCTGTACAACCGATACTTGTTTGACCGTGACCGAGCCCGCTGGCTTTACCCCTCCTGTCTTTACTACTACAGCCGTGCGCTGTGCAGGTGGAGCCGATGGAACGGCTAGTGTCACCACCAGTGGCGGCATTCAGCCCTATACTTACTTATGGTCGAATGGCGATGCCACTGATGTAGCGACAGGCTTGTCTGCTGGATTTAGCTATGTGACCATCACCGATGCAAACGGCTGCTTTGTGATCGACTCCGTTACTATTAGTGAGCCAATAGCTTTATCGGCTGTCCTTTCGGTCGATTCTGCGCAGTGCAAAAACGGCAGCGATGGACAAATTACCGCAACCCCTTCAGGGGGCATCTTCCCCTATACCTATCTTTGGGGAGCCAATGCCGCTAATCAAAATACCGCCACCGCAACAGGGCTACGAGCGGGCACCTACACGGTGACCATTACCGACTTCAACGGCTGTACCTTGCTTCAAACCGCACAGGTCTTCGAACCTGCCAGCGCCTTAACCGCCGCGATCATTGCCCAGCAAGATCCAAGCTGTAACGGCGGCACAAACGGCCGCATGGAAGTAGATGCCCAAGGCGCTACGCCCAACTACACCTACCGCTGGTCGGATGGCCAAATTACTAGCTTAGCCACGGGCTTGCCCGCAGGCGCTTACACCGTCACCATCACCGATGCAAACGGCTGTAGCACCACCGCAGGGTCGGTCTTGTCTCAGCCTAGTGCGATTCAATTAAGCCCACAAGTCTTGTCCAACTACAACGGCTCTCCCATTACCTGTGCTGGCGCAGCCGATGGCTCCGTTGGCGTGGTGGTAGCAGGCGGCAGCGCTGGCTATAGCTATACGTGGAGTCCTGGCGGACAAAACACTGCCAACATCTCGGGTCTAGTGGCAGGAACCTACTGTGTGAGCGTGACGGATTTGCAAGGTTGTCAAGTCGACACCTGCCTTACCATTGCCGATCCTATTCCCTTGGCCGCTACCATTGACTCGGTCAATGTGCTTTGCTTTGGCGATCAGAACGGACAGATCCTCGCCAACGCGGTTGTTGGAACAGGAACATTGGGCGTGAATGGCTATGAGTACCGCATCAGCGGCCCTGGCCAATCGGGCAATGTCTTTAGCGCCAACAATGTTTGGAACAACTTAGCCGCAGGCGCTTATACCGTCACGGTGAGAGATGGCAACGATTGTGTGATTGCTATTAATGTACAATTAGAAGAGCCTGCGGAGGTCTTAATCGACTCGGTTGTGGCAACGCTTACCGACTGTAATGGCGATAGCACAGGCACTGCCACGGCATTTGTCAGCGGGGGAAGCAATACGTATACCTACAACTGGTCGGATGGCCAAACTACCCAAACGGCTACAGGGCTTGCAGCAGGCTTATACAGCGTGACGGCAACGGATGCCAATGGTTGTGATCGCGTAGAAGTGATTAACATCCAACAGCCCGCTGCCCTACAAAGCAGTATTGCCGCGACCAACTTGGCTTGCTTTGGCGATGCCAACGGCACCGCTACGGTCACCGCTACAGGCGGAACGCCGATTGGCCTAGTAGGCTATGCGTTCTTATGGGACAATGGGCAGACGAGCCAAACGGCTATTGGCCTAGCGGCAGGACAGCACTGCGTCACGGTGAGTGACTTCAACGGCTGTCAAAATAGCAGCTGTGTGACCATCACCCAGCCTAGCGCCTCTGTTTCGGGTAGCATAACAGGCGTTGATCCTGCTTGTGCAGGCGACAACAGCGGCACCGCAAGCGTGACCGCAGCGGGTGGAACTGCGCCTTATACTTACAACTGGTCGAACAGCCAGACAGGGCAAATGGCCATCAACTTAATCGCAGGCACCTACAGCGTAACCATTACCGACAGCCTCGGCTGTACAGGAAGTGCGAGCATCACGCTAACTGATCCAAGCGCGATATTGGCGACGATCAGCAGTAGTGCAGGCGTGGCTTGTGCAGGCGATAGCAGTGGCACCGCCACCGTTACCGCGACAGGCGGAAGCGCTCCGTATACTTATGCTTGGCCTTCGGGTGAGGTAACCGCTACGGCCACCCGCCTTGCGGCAGGGGCCAATACCGTGACGGTAACGGATGCCAATGGTTGCGCCGCCACCGCCTTAGTCAACATCAACAGCAGCAGTTCTATTAGCGTGACGAGCTTGACGAATACCAATGTCAACTGCCTTGGCGGTAATGATGGAACGGCTAGTATCTTAGTGAGCGGTGGAACACCTGCTTACAGCTTTACTTGGAGTGGGGCAGCGGGTCAAACAGGGCCGTTTGTCACTGGCCTTTCGGCGGGCGTGCAGTATGTGACCATTAGCGATGCGAGCGGTTGCTCGATCGTCGATAGCTTTGTCGTCACCCAGCCCGCACAGGGCTTGACAGGGCAGCTACTGACGCGCGACGCGCTTTGTGCCAATCAAGGCAGCGGACAATTAGCCGCTGTTGTGACTGGGGGAACCACGCCTTATGCTTTCGCTTGGAGCGGAAACACCAACAATACCACCACGGCAGTAGCCGATAGTTTATTGGCGGGTAGTTATACCGTAACCATTACCGACAATGCTGGTTGTAGCTTAGCCCTTACGGGAACGGTTGGAGCGCCACAGCCCTTGCAAATTACCGCACAAATTGACCAAACGATTAGCTGCCAAGGTGGCGCTAGTGGCGCGGTGAGCGTGCAGAGCGTCACGGGGGGAACACCCGCCTACCGCTTTATCTGGAATGATGTTAACGGCTCGACCACCACAAGCGTGAGCAACCTGCCCGCAGGCACCTACAGCGTGCTGGTGACGGATGTCAATGCTTGTTTTGCCTCCGATACGGTCGTGTTGAATGATGGTTTACCCATCGTATTGAACGCTACGACTACGCCCATTACTTGTAATGGACAAACGGACGGAAGCATTAACTTGGGCAACAACCCGAACATTGCCAGCTACAGCTGGTCATCTGGACAGGTGTTGTCACAAATCAACAACTTGGCCGCAGGGGCTTACCGCGTGACGGTCACGGATTTGACCGGTTGTCAAGCCAGCTTTGGCTACACCTTGACGGAGCCAAGTGCGATGAGCGTGACCGTAGCGACGGTGAATAACCTGACCTGCTTTGGCTCACAAGACGGCCGTCTACAGGCCAATGTAACGGGCGGCACTGCGCCGTACACTTACCGCTGGTCGAACAGCCAGACCACTAGAACGGCGATTAACCTTCGGGCGCTGCGCTACACCGTCACCATTACCGACAGCAGAGGCTGTACGATGGATAGCGAAGGCACCTTGACACAGCCCGCTGCGCTACAGATTACAGGGGTGACCACCGCAACACGCTGTGCAGGCGATGCAACGGGCACCTTGACGGCCAATGGCTCAGGGGGAACCGTGATTAGTCAACCGCTGGAATACCAAGTAGTGGGCGCAAGCAGCAGTGGCTGGACAACGGGCAACTTCTTTGGCGACTTGGCAGCCGATGTCTACACGCTGAGCGTGCGCGATGAGAACGGCTGTATGGCCGACACGCTACTCACCGTAGACAGCGGCGATCCGTTCTTGATTGCCAGTATTACACAAGATACGGTGATTGAGTATGGCGATAGCATTACCGTAATGGCGCAATTGAACGACACGACAGGGGTGCAATACAGCTGGAATCAACTTACCAGCCCGCTGGGCTTAGTGACGGATACGAGTTATCAATTTGGCGTGAGCCCACTCGACAACGTTCAATACCAATTTGCGGCGATCAATGCGGCAGGGTGTAGTGTGGAGGCGATTGTGAGCATAGAGGTGCGTAAGTTCCGCCGTGCGAATGCGCCGACTGGCTTTACGCCGAATGGTGATGGGGTGAACGACTACTTCTTTATTCAGGGAGGAGAACGCGTACAAGAAGTGACCATCTTTAGAGTCTATGACCGTTGGGGAACCTTGGTGTATGAAGGCCAGAACTTACAAGTTAATATTCCTGAACAGGGATGGAATGGTATCTTTAGAGGTAAACCCGTTGGATCAGGAACCTATAGCTGGTATGCCGATGTCTTGTACCGTGATGGAGAAACCATTACAAATTAAAGGTAACGTCACTTTGTTGAGATAAATAGAAGAAAAAAAACTATTGCAGAGACTTTGTTAGAGAGTCTCTGCAATTTTTTTCAAATAAACAGTATACTTGTTGTAAGATCGGCGCTTTCTTTACGTTATAGTAATAAGCCTCTTTGTGCCGTTTTTTTTTTACAACTTCATTTAAATTCCAAAGAGCTGAAGAATCCTTTTGGATTCGTTGGTTCTATATAAAAATATTGGTGTAACCATTGTCAATCCATCGATTATGAAACTACTTTTTAGACTTTCCCTTCTCGCGTTTGTTAGCGCAGCGGCTATTGCTCTGCCTACAGAGGATCTACAAGCCCAAGATCCTAGATATTCGCAATATTATCAAGCCCCTTTGCGCTTGAATCCTGCTATGGCAGGTGTTTTTGATGGCATTTGGCGGGCAGGAGCTAATTTTAGAACACAGTGGGGATCTGTCGTAGGCGGTCAAAACGCTTATTATACCTATTCTTTAGGAGCTGAATACAAAGTGCCTGTCTTTCGTTCGGACTTTGTAGGGCTCTCTTTTTCTGCCTTGACCGATGTAGCAGGAGGTGGACAATACAACGTGACCGATATTAACATTGGAGCCACTTATCAGAAAAAATTAACAGGCGGAGGCCGTAGTTATCGTCCTGCCTTGACTTCTTATTTGGTGGCTGGTGCTCAATTGGGCTTTGGACAACGCAGTGTGAATTGGGTCAACTTGACGTATAGTACGCAGTATGTGGTGGATAACAACAGCTATAATCCAAATACTTCTTCAGGAGAGGATCTAGGTTCTTTGCGCAATACTAAGATTTACCCTGACTTGAGTGCAGGAGTCTTGTGGTATGGAGTGATGGGCGAGCGCAAAAGCGTTTATGCTGGATTTGGCATGTTTCACATCAACCGCCCTGAAATTTCTCTAATTAACCGCTCTGCTACAAGTGCTTCTTTGGAGCGTTTATACAGCCGTTTTACGGTACACGCAGGAGGGGAGTTTTTGATTGGTGGAGGTAATTCTCCTATCAGTTTATTGCCTGGTGCTGTGGGGATGTTCCAAGGGCCGAGTATGGAAGTTAATTTTGGAATTGGAGCCAAATACCAAGCGCCACGTTACGATGATTTTGCTTTGCGCTTAGGGCTTTGGACGCGTTTGGTGAATCGCCAAGAGATAGACATTGATAACGATGCCCTCGTGGTTTCTGTGGGAGTAGATTACCAGACGTTTCAATTTGCATTGAGCTATGATATTAACACATCTACCTTGGTGGCGGCTTCTAATGGTTTGGGTTCTTTAGAATTTTCTCTCATTTATACCCATTCTGGAAAATACTCTAGAGGACAGATTTGTCCCGCTTTTAACTAAGACAACCTTTACTAAAAGATACTTTTAGGCCTTTCTGAACTTGTTCGGAAAGGCTTTTTTTATAAAAAGGTACCTAAAAATTTGGAGTTCTTTACAAAAGCCCTATCTTTGCTCCGCACTTAGGTGATACGGCGAGGTAGCTCAGTTGGTTAGAGCGCAGCACTCATAATGCTGAGGTCGGGGGTTCGAGTCTCCCTCTCGCTACTATTTAAAGCACAAACTGTTGTTTAACAGCAGTTTGTGCTTTTTTTATGCGCTTAATAAACCTATCGTTATGAACCCGCTTTCGCGAAAACAGCAACTTTACCAGCATTGCCAAGAGCAATTGAAACAGCGCTTGGAGCAATTAGAAAGCCGCTTTGCCGATTTGGATCGTGCGTTGACACAAGAAACTAAAAGTAGTGTAGGAGATAAGTATGAAACAGGGCGGGCGATGATTCATCAAGAGCGGGATAAGCTGTTACAGCAAAAGGCAGTCGTACTGCAACAACAGCAACAACTCGCGGCTATTACTCCTGTCAGCGAGACCACGATTGTTCGTTTAGGGAGTGTTGTTGTGACCAGCGACACTCAGTTCTACTTGGCGATTGGCTTGGGGAAATTAACCGTAGACGGCGAGGTCTATTATGCCCTAACAGGGGCATCGCCTGTGGGGCAATTGTTGTTGGGTAAAGCCGCAGGGGCTAGTTTTGAATTTCGCGGAAAGCGCTACGAATTATTAGAGGTCTTCTAAGAAAAGGCCATTCTACCATAAGCTACAGCACCCAATACATATCAGTAATAACTAGGATTCCAAATAAGACACTTGCAACACCATTGGTAGTAAAGAAGGCCAAGTTGACCCGCGACAAATCATTTGGCTTGACCAATAGATGTTGGTAAACCAACAAACTGATAAATAAAACAGCGCCTGCCCAGTACAAGGCATTTGTGCTATCCTGTAGACCAATATATACCACAATGCCAGCGGCCAAGAGGTGTAAGCCATTAGAAAGCCAGAGTGCGCCTTTTTTGCCTAACGCGGCGGGAACAGAGTTTAAGCCCAACTCTCGGTCAAAATCCTCGTCTTGCAACGCGTAAATAATATCAAATCCCGCGACCCAAAACAGCACCACAAAGCCATATAAAATAGCCAGTTGGCTACTGGGATCAAATACCCCCGTGACCGCCAAATAAGCTCCTATAGGAGCCAAGGCCAACCCCACTCCCAAAACAAAATGACAAAGTGCGGTGAAGCGTTTTGTTAAGGAGTATCCTAAAATGACCAAAAGGGCAATCGGTGACAAATAAAAGCAAAGGGGATTGATGAAGTAACAAGTCAGAACGAATAGGATGCAGTTTCCAATAATAAACAACAAAGCATTTGTAGGGGAAATAACCCCCGCAGGAATCTCTCGTACAGCCGTTCTAGGATTTTTCTTATCAATATCTCGATCAATATAGCGATTAAAGGCCATTGCCGCACTGCGGGCAAAGACCATTACGGCTAAAATCTTTAAGAATAAGAGCCAAGAGATCACTGCTTCGTCGCTCTGTGTGTTGGCCAAAAAGAAACCAATACAAGCAAAAGGGAGGGCAAAAATAGTGTGGCTGAATTTAATCAACGAGAGGTAGTTTTTCATAAAATAGCTAAGAAACATAAGGAGGGGAAGAAAAAACCTCTGTAATCCAAAAGTGGACTACAGAGGCTATAGCATATTATTGGTAAGAAGAACGATTATTCTCCTCCTTCTAAAGCAATAACGTCAGAACTGATGGTCAACATCGTGTTGGCAGGCTCTGTGTTTGCTGTAATAGTAACCGTTTTGTTTTGCTTTCCTTTTTTACCTTTAGAATCAAATTTAACTTTGATTTCGCCCTCTTCGCCTGGAGCGATAGGATCGCGTGGCCATTCGGGAACGGTACAACCACAGCTACCTCTCGCATTGCTAATTGTCAAGGGGTTGTCGCTGGTGTTGGTGAATTTAAAAACGTGCTCTACTTTGTCTCCTTCTTCTAACGTGCCAAAATCAAACGCATTTTCGTTGAAAGAAATTTGAGCAGCAGTAGCAGGATCAACAACAGGCTGTATCGGTTGTGTACTGGCATCAATAGGCTTGATGGCAGGTTGTCCTGTAGCGGGATTAATGCTGGCGTTGCTGGTATTGGCAACAGGCGTAACGGGGGCACTAAGTGCGCGCGTTGCTGCTAGAGTGCTAGAAGGGGCACCACCTGCAAAAACATTGTACGTTAAGATTAGTAACCAAACGGTCATTACCGCCATTCCACCTAAAATTAGATTTTCCTTGTTTTCCATTGTATTTAATGTGATAGTTTTGTAATAGAAGTTAACGCCTGACTGTTTCTACCTATTAATTGGTATTAAAATCGGTTACGCATAGAACAAAAATACGGCAATTTTCTTAACTATAAAAATAGTTGCTCCGATTCTTAACGGTTTTTAACCCTTCATTTGGTAAAGAAGTGGTTTTAATTTATAAAAACGACAATTTGGTCGGTCAAGCAAATTTTGCGACATTTACTAAGCGCAGCCTTTTTCAGTATGTTTGAATTATCTTGAAAGAGTGCCAGCGATTATTTTATCACTATAAATTACAACGAACATTATGGCTTTTCGTAAAGAGAAGGACTCTATTGGGTACATTGATGTACCTGCTGATAAATATTGGGCAGCACAAACGCAGCGCTCCCTAGAAAATTTCAAAATTGGCGGTCAAGCGATGCCGCGAGAAGTCATTCGCGCCTTTGCGATTCTAAAAAAAGCGGCGGCACAAACCAATGCAGAATTGGGCGTGTTGGACGCGAGCAAGGCAGCGTTGATTGGGCGTGTATGCGATGAGATTTTGGAAGGCAAACTGGACGATCAATTTCCATTGGTAGTTTGGCAAACAGGTTCGGGGACACAATCGAACATGAATGTCAACGAAGTGATTGCCAACCGTGCGCACGTTTTACAAGGCGGCGATTTGCTGGATGAGAAGAAAACCATCCATCCAAACGACGATGTTAATAAATCGCAGTCTTCCAACGATACGTTTCCCACTGCGATGCACATTGCTGCTTACCAAAAGGTTGTAGACACTACGTTGCCTGGGATCAAAGCCTTGCGGGATACCTTGGCTCAAAAATCGACGGATTACAAAGATGTGGTAAAAATTGGCCGCACACACTTTATGGATGCTACACCCGTAACGGTAGGGCAGGAGTTGTCGGGTTTTGTGGCTCAACTCAACCATGCTACGAGAGCGATCAACCACACCTTGGAACATTTGTCCGAATTAGCATTGGGAGGGACTGCTGTGGGAACAGGCCTTAATACGCCAAAAGGCTATGCCAAATTGGTGGCGCAAAAAATAGCCGACCTATCGGGTTTGCCTTTTGTGACCGCAGAAAACAAATTTGAAGCTTTGGCAGCACACGATGCTATCGTAGAAACCCACGGCGCGCTAAAAACGGCGGCTGTTTCTTTGATGAAAATTGGCAATGATATTAGAATGCTGGCTTCTGGGCCGCGTTGTGGTATTGGTGAATATCTTATTCCTGCCAATGAGCCAGGGTCTTCTATTATGCCTGGAAAGGTCAATCCTACCCAATCTGAAGCCTTGACCATGGCTATGGCACAAGTGGCGGGCAACGATGTAGCGATTAATATTGGTGGAATGACAGGGCAGTTTCAGTTGAATGTCTTTAAGCCGATGATGATTTATAATTTCTTGATATCGGCACAATTGATTGGTGATGCTTGCGCTAGTTTTAATACAAATTGTGCTGTTGGGTTAGAGCCTAATAGAGAAGTGATCAAAGAAAACCTCAACAATTCGTTGATGTTAGTTACTGCTTTGAATACAAAAATTGGTTATGATAAGGCTTCTAAGATTGCGAAGAAAGCGTATGAGGAAGGCAGTACCCTTAAAGCAGCAGGCTTAGCGTTGGGGTATTTAACCGAAGAAGAGTTTGACGAATGGGTACGCCCTGAAGATATGATTGGCGGCTTGGATTAAGGCGTTGTTGCTCTTGGAGGGTATTTATTGCACTAGTTGTCGGCTTTGCTAGAACTGCTGTAGCACCTTGACCAATGAGTGTTATAGACAATAAAGAAGGGCTTTCGGAATATCCCGAAAGCCCTTTTTCTATTTCAAATACAGCAAAGTTTATTTGCTAATAATCAATTTAGTAGATTTTAGAATCTTACCATTTTGATCTTTTAGTAAAACAAAGTAAGTGCTGTTGGCCCAATTGCTAACAGGGATTTCTAGGCTGCCTGTTGCTTCGTTAGAGTTTTGGCTGTAAACTAATTTGCCATTACCACTAATAACGCTCACTTGAACAGTTTTAGAAACAGTACGGTACCGTACTTGTACGATGCTAGAAGCTGGATTCGGATTAACGTCCAAGGTGATAGGGGTAGTCGTAGTCACGTTGGCACGCTCTAGGATTCCTCCTCCATCATCGTCATTGTCGTCGTCATCATCATCGTCGTCATCATTACAACCAGCTAAAAGGAAGCTAGTAGAACAATCAGCGCTACAACCATTGGCATCCGTTACGTTGACTACAAATTGACCAGCATTTAAACCAGTGAAGGTACCAGTAACGTTGGAGTAATTAGCAGGAGCCGTAAAGTTGGCCAAATTGAACGTGTAAGGAGTAGAACCACCAGTTGCTGTCAAGACAGCAGAACCGTCGCTACCTACACAAGTTTCGTCTGTAGTAGAAACTAAGGTTACGCTAACTGGAGCTGGATCGGCTACGGTTACCGTTACTACATCCGTACAACCATTAGCAGCTGTCAACGTAGCAGCGTAAGTACCTGCACACAAATCAGTAATAGTAGCAGTAGTGGCACCGTTATCCCAAGCGACCGTATAACCATTAGAATCTACAGTAGAAACCGTTGCTGTTCCGTCACAGTCACCAACACAACTTGGAGAAGTGCTGTTACCCATACCAACGATACCTGGAACGTCAGGAATAGTGAAATTGCTAGCTTGTGTACAACCGTTAGCATCAATAACGCTAAAGTTATAAGTACCAGGTGCTAGGTTGTTAAAGGTCGCACTAGTTTGAGACTGACCATTGATAGCATAAGTATAAGCACTTGTACCACCTGCTGCTGTTAACGTAATGCTACCATTTACCTGACCACAAGTAGCCGCGTCAATGTTTGTAGCCGTCAATTGAAGGGCAGTAGGCTCATTGATTGTTACAGCAGTAGAGCCTGTGCAACCATTTCCGTCTGTTACATCAACCGTATAAGTACCTGCCGCTAAACCATCAAAGTTACCAGTAGTTTGCGTGGTAACACCACCGTCGATAGAGTAAGAGTAGATAGGTAGACCGTTGGCAACAGTAGCCACGATAGAACCTGTGTTGTCGCCATTACAAGCGGCATCTTGACTGTTCGCTGCTACCATTAAAGTAACAATACTATCAGGAATAGTGAACGTCGTATCGTATACACAGTAGGCTTCATCGCAAACGCGGAAGTTGTAAGTGCCTGCTGCTAAGCTGTCAAATGTTGGGCTAGCTTGTGATACCCCATTGATGTAGTACAAGAAAGCACCTGTTCCACCTGAAGCAGACAAGGTAATACTACCATTGTTGTTGCCACAAATAGCAGCCATAATACTGGCAATAGAAATCTGGATAGGATCTGGCTCTGTAATCGTAGCCGTTGTTGTTGCAGTACAACCATTGGCATCCATTACTACTACGGTGTAAGTCCCAGCAGATAAGAAGTCAAAGTTATTGTTGGCTACAAAGGTGTTACCACCATCTATAGAATACAAGAAAGGAGCGGTGCCACCTGTAGCGGTAACATCGATCATACCTGACAAATTGGTAGAATCTTGTGTATCAATAGAGTTAGAAGGACAATCTACATTGTCAGCTACTGCTGTTACGCCCAAGGTCACGACATTACCATCAATAGTAAAGGTTTGACCGGTGCAAGAAGGGGTACAACCATTGGCATCTGTTACCCAAATCGTATAGTTTCCTGCTGTTAAGCCTGTGAAAATACCATCCGTGTTGTTGTAGAACATACCAGTTGACCAGTTGACCACTTGGTAGTTGTAAGGGGCTACCCCACTGCTGGCTACAATAGTAGCCGTTCCGTCGCTGCTGTCACAGGCTAGGTCAGTCGTACCGACTAACATGACCATGAGAGAATCGCAAGAAGGCGGTGGAGGAGGAGGTAGAGTAACATTAATAGTATAGGTGTAGGTGTTCTGACCAATGATAGGGCAGAAATTATCTACTACCGTAGCCGTAAAGGTATTGGCACCCGCATCAGCTGCAGTAGGTGTCCAACAGAACGTACCTGTTGCACGAGGAGTACCCGCAGTCGTGAAGGTCGCTCCAGCAATACCATTGTTCCAGGTAACGGTTGTTGTTTGGTTGGCATCTTGATCGCTAGAAACAACATCAAAACACAATGGTGTACCCGCTTCTACGGTAGCGGTAAAGTCGTTCGTACCATCCACACCACTCAAAACGGGCATGTTGTTAGAACAAGGAACCGCCGTAAATTGAATGTCGCGTACTACTTGTCCGATGGCTACGCCATTTCTGAACTCTTGTACGGCAACACACAAAACACCTACTTGTGCCACTGTTGGAGTAAACGTAATGGCACCTGTGTTCGGATCAATTGTTAGACCAGTAGCAGCTAAGGGGTTGGTTGCACTGAATCCAGCACCATATCCTACAGGAACATTAGCACTAGAATAACAATCTACGAAAGAGTAGCTCAAGCTATCTCCATCTACATCCGTAGCCCCGTGGTTATAAAACACAGGCTGTCCAACACACCCAAAAGGTACAGGGTTGTTCGTAAAAATAGGAGAATTGTTACAAAGGTTAGAATTAGAAAGATTCGCTTCTATGTAAATTCTGTCCGATAGAGGCGTGTTGAGCGTCGTAATTGCTCCATTACGACAACAGATAGTATTGCTCAACGTGATGTTGGAGCAGTTGCTAGGCAGTGTCAAGATACCTTCGTAGGTGTACTTCTCAATGCCAAAAATGCCATTGCCACCATTGCAAGCAGAGCCGACAATACCTGGACAAGAAGGGGTGATTTCTTCTACCGTGGGATTGCTCAAAGTAATGCTGCCTGTACCACAAGATCCCGTCCAATTGACGACATTGTTGGGTTGTGGGGAAATACCATTACAATCACGGTAAAAGGTTAATGTGACGCGGTATTGATCGTTACCTATACAACTGTAGGTTAGATCCATACCCATAGCATGGGTCGCTTGGGCATTCTGCGAACAGAGTAGTAAACAGCTCAATAAACAGAGCCATTGCCAATGCCTGGTTAATAATTTAATCATAAAACTTGTAATTAAGGAGGTTGAAAAAGGATTAAATGTGAAAAAAAAGTTGGGGGATAGTGAGCCTAAATTCACTATAAAAGCTGTCTATCAGGCTCTTATAAATTAAGAACGTGAAAGAAGTGTTAAATGTACGGCTCTATCTCAATAAAAACAAGATTTTATTGTTTAAATGCGCAATTAGATGGATCAACAGTATAGTTAGATTGCAAAATAACAAGCAAGATATTTTTTGGCATGTGTATGTTGCTCTCTTTTAATAAGTGTTAGTGAAATACCTGTTGTTAAGTTGAAAGGGTAGAGGGAATTTTAGCCGTAAGGGGACAAAAAAAATAGTTCAGAGTAGGTGACTCTGAACTATCGTCTAAATCTTGTAGGTCTGGTTAAAACTTACTAGAAATTTGGTTATGCGTTCGTTACTACAATAAACGCAAGAAAAGGGTCAAAAAGTTTGCGGCAAGTTGTTAAGCATAGTTTAAAACTAAGGGGCAAATCGTTCCTGAAAATACCTTGTTTCAACAAGTAGAAGACTTAGAGTAGCTCTTTTTGTTCATAAAAAACCTTTTTCTGTTGAAACTCAAAAAAAAACTAAAAAATAGTAAAATATTTTTAAACGCCTCAACAGACTGTTTTATAATTACTTACAAGGGTTTTAGGTGTAGGTACATGTATTGTTGTTTATATTTTGCCGCTTAAAAGTTAAACAGCAATTTGCTTTTTGTTTAATTAAGAACTATCTTTGTTTAAACAAGCAGAGAAGGCAATATTGCTGGTGCAAAAAAAATTACGAACATGTCTACAATCAACTTCAGCACTGAAATTTATAAGTTAGAACATATTCTAACCAACTTCGCCCTAAAGCTGACGCGCAACATGGAAGATGCAAAAGATTTGTATCAAGAGACGGCTTACAGAGCCTTAGTCAACCAGGACAAATTTAGAGTAGGGACGAATATTAAGGCATGGATGTTTACGATCATGCGCAATATCTTTATCAACAACTACCGCAAGAAAATCAAGAAGAACACCATCTTGGATTCTACGGACAACCAATATTATCTAAACTCAGGAGGTCCTGCTATTTTAAATGATGCAGATTCCTCTATGATGATGACGGAACTTAAAGAAATCGTCAATAAATTAGAAGACAATACTAGAGTACCTTTTTTGATGCACTACTACGGGTACAAGTACCAAGAAATAGCGGATCAATTGGATTTGCCTTTAGGAACGATTAAGAGTCGTATCTTCTTTGCCAGAAAAGAACTTAAAGCTAATGTATTAGCCAATTACCCTGGTGCTATTGAGCGCTCGGCATAGAACTAGCCGTTTTCAAAAACGTTGCTATACGATAAACAGAAAGGTTATTTAATGTAATAGAATGCCTCTTGTCTTTGGACAAGGGGCATTTCTATTTATGTGGAAACGAATTAGTTTCTTGCGTTTTATGGTCAAAATATTGCCATACCGTTGAATAGGTCAATTATTGATAAAACACTTCTATCTGCTAAATGCTTGTTTATTAGCAGGTTATATTTTTAAAGGACTTTTTTGTCCTTTTTTTGTTTAGTTTATTGCTAATAAAAGCTCTACAAAAATTGCTTTTTGTTTAAGCATCGTCTATATTTGATTCAACAAAAGGAGAGTAATTTTGCTCAAAAACAGAAAACTATACAATTATGTCTAAGATTGATTTTAGTAGCGAAGTATCTAAGTTGGAAGGTGTACTTTTGAATTTTGCATTCAAACTTACACGTAACAAGGAAGAGTCTAAGGATCTTTATCAGGAAACGGCATATAGAGCACTGGTAAATAAGGACAAATTCCGTGAAGGGACAAACATGAAAGCATGGCTGTTCACGATTATGCGTAATATCTTTATTAACAACTACCGCAAGAAAGTCAAGAAGAACACCATTCTTGATTCTACCGAGAACCAATTTTACCTCAATTCCGCTGGTCCCGCCATTGCTAATGGCGCTAATTCCTCTATTATGATGAATGAGCTACAGGAGATGGTCAACCGTTTGGATGAAAGTATTAGAAGTCCTTTTATGCTGCATTATTACGGGTATAAATACCAAGAAATTGCCGATCAATTGGAGTTGCCATTGGGAACAATTAAAAGTAGAATTTTCTTCGCCAGAAAAGAATTAAAAAGCGCTGTTATGAAGAGCTATAAAGGTGTACTCAACAGAACAGCATAGTGGTTTTTGATAAGGTGTAAGGCATAAACAAAAACACCTTAAAAATATAACTTATCAAAAAAGCCCCCGCTCAAATCTAAAGTTGAACGGGGGCTTTTTTGAGCTTACACATAGCCTGAAGTGAAGCGCAAAAGAACCTATTTGTTGATTTGTTCAACAGTCATCGTTGATTTCTTCAACTATTTTTCAAAAATAAACTAGTGGCTATTTGTTGTTTTTTGACTGTAAAGTTTTGTTTTTTAGTTAGTTAGGTATGATTTATAAAGTGGTAGTAATGCTTTTTTAGCGCAAGAAAAATATTTTCTATGCTGGAAATACTTGTTTTCTGTTTAACTTTGTTGTACATTTGCTTAAACAGGAAGGGAGGATTCCAAAAGGTATTCCCTCAACTTCAACCTCTATTTAAACAAACTCAACCATTATGGCAACTACTAATTTTACCCACCAGATCACTGGTATGGAAGCGCCTCTGGAAGAGTTTGCTTACCAGCTAACAAAAGACAAAGAAACGGCAATACAACTTTATCGAGATACCGTTCAACGTGCCTTGCAACAACAAGATAAGTTTCCTGCCAATAGAGATTTGAAGCTGTGGTTATTTGCTATCATGCGTAGAATTTGTGCTAGCAACTATTGTAAACAATCAAAGCGCCCATTACTGTCAAAAGAACCAGCATCAAAGGCAGGTCCTGCACCACAGAGTACCAATTATGCTGCTTTAATGAATGACATCCAGCTTTTTGTCGATGGAACGGAAGAACATTATCGAAAAATCTTTACGCTGCATTATTACGGGTATAGCCATCAAGAAATTGCTGTCCAATTAGAGATTCCTGTAGCCGTGGTCAAACAAGGGATTATGGACGCTCGAAGAGAATTAAAAACGAAATACGCCAAGAAAAGATAAGGAGTTATTACGAATAACTGGAGGCTGTGCCTTCAATAGTTGCCCCAAAAAGATCCTTGTATACGAACAAAATAATTAGAATGGTTGCTCTAACTAGAGGAACCATTTTTTTGTCTTCCTCCCTTAAATTTCACGGTTCAACAGAAAAAAACTAACTACTACCTACACTTTTTATTTTTTATAGTATTTAGTAATGGTGTGAAGGGTGTATTACGTTGAACAATAAATACTTAAGTTGATTGTGAAGTCACAAATGTTGTTTCTTTAAGTGTTTTATGAAAAACAAAAACTAGAAAAAGCTTGCATTTTGTTTAACTATAGGCTATCTTTGTTTAAACAAAAGAACGCGTGATTTTACATTAAGTAACGAACTAATTTACTAGCTATGAATAACTTTGACCACGAAATCGCACAATTGGAAACCCCCTTGTTAAAATTTGCCTTCAAGCTCACCAGAAATAAAGATGATGCGAAGGACTTGTATCAAGAAATGGCTTACCGGGCACTAAAAAACAGAACTAAATATAGAGAAGACACTAACTTAAAAGCTTGGTTGTGCACGATAATGCGCAACATCTTTATCAATAATTACCGTAAGAAGATCAAGAAGAATACCATCTTGGATTCTACCGATAACCAGTTTTTTCTCAATACGGCTGGCCCGACCGTTATTAACGGCGCAGATTCTAGTTTGCTGATGGAAGAGTTGCAAGGATTTATCGATGAGTTAGATACTTCTATTAGCCAACCTTTTATGTTGCATTACTATGGCTACAAGTACCAAGAGATCGCTGAACAGCTAACTTTGCCTCTAGGCACCGTCAAAAGTCGTATTTTCTTTGCGCGTAAGGAGCTAAAAGTAGCTCTCCTCAAAAACTATAAAGACCTAAAACACCGAACAGCTTAACAACAGCAGCAATTATACAATAGTAATTATACAATAGAACTAGCTACTTCAGGACAATCTTGGGGTAGCTAGTTTTTTATTGTTGTAATAGGAAGAAGTACCTAACATATAGTAGGAGGTAGGGGAGTGAGCTCTACAAGATAAGAAAGTAGGTTTTGTTGAGCTTTTTTTGAAAGTTGTTTAACTTATTGTAGAGTATTGATATTCAGTGAGTTGAGTCCAAAAAATGAACTGCTGTATTTTTTTTGTTTAACCTTTGGTGTAAAAAAGTGCCACAAAACTTGCATTTTGTTTATACTTTACCTATCTTTGTTAAACAAACGGAGCAATATTGCCCATTTACGAAAACCAATCTATATGTCTACGATAAACTTCAATAGTGAAATCTCTAAACTAGAAACAGTACTGCTAAAATTTGCATTCAAGCTAACTAAAAACAGCGAGGACGCGAAAGATCTTTATCAAGAAATGGCATACCGTGCATTGAGAAACAGATCAAAGTTCAGAGAAGGTACAAATTTGAAAGCATGGTTGTTTACGATTATGCGTAACATTTTCATTAACAATTACCGTAAGAAAATTAAGAAAAATACTATTTTAGATTCTACGGATAATCAGTTTTACCTTAATTCTGGAGGGCCAGCAGTGGTCAACAGTGCCAGTTCTTCTATTATGATGGATGAATTGCAAACGTTGATTAACAATCTTGACGAAAATATCCGTAAGCCTTTTATGTTACATTATTACGGGTACAAATACCAAGAAATAGCGGATCAATTGAAACTACCCTTAGGAACAATCAAAAGCCGTATTTTCTTTGCGCGCAAAGAATTGAAGGAAGTTGTTTCCAAAAACTACAAAGACGTACTGGTAAGAACCGCCTAATCGGCCACCAACTAAGAAATAGACATTAAGAGTCATCAAGTAGTGTTGTTACAGGTAGCACTACTTTTTTTATGCCTAGTCCTCATCAATCACATAATCCATAGAGCGAATCGTTTTGATGTAAGTCATAATGCGTTGCATGAATTCGGGGGTTAAGTGGTACGCCAAGGCGGGTTGGTCAACCAGTAGAATCTCATAAAAGACAAACTCCTCTACCAGTTCTCGATCTAAACAGCGTCCCAGGGCATTCATAGACGGATAGTTACGCGGGTCATCCTGTTTCAACTCCGTATACGTCATGTAAGTGCCAATAGCCGCTTCCATTTCTTGTTGAAAAAGATAATCACTAATTGATTGCTGTGCTTTGATGTAAAGATAATCTGTATCATACGCCCAAACGGCCTTGTACAGGCCATAAGTTAACCAAATACCGTCTGCGCTCACCACTATTGTTTCTCCATCCTTATAAACCTGCATCAAAGGATCAAATCCCCAATTTTGATAATAAGGCTGTTGTACCTGCTCGTATACTTCTACCAAACGTTTGAGTAAGCGGGGGTGGTTACGGTTAAACAGATGCGCCATCGTGAGGGTATACAAAGCCGTATCTACTTGTTCTTGTTGCAAAAATAACTCTCCTAACAACCAACGTGCTTTATAATCAATGGGATTTAGTGCCAAGGCTTTATCAAACCAGCGTTGTGCAGGCTTCCATTGCCGTTCCTCGTAGTGCGTTACTCCAATTAAGGTATGCAAAGCCGCATCGTCAGGGTGCTTTTGGAGGAGGTTTTGATAAATACGCCGTACTTTCTTGTAATTAGGTTGTTCGGTATTGAGCCAAGTAGTGGCTTTTTCCAAACAAGTATTTTCACTAGGAGAATAAGCCTGCTGGTAATGTGCTTGATGCTCCTTGCCTTCTAATAAGGTCAAGTAGGTGCCGTGGGCTAAAATAGTACGATTTTTGCGGGGAGGAGTACCATAAAGTTGTTCAAACTCATAAGTAGTGGGGGAAGCCTCCATGAAAGTCAATATCTCCAGAGGGGTAGTCAATTGCGCTTGTGCCGACACCCAACTACACCCCAACGAAAGTAAAAAACAAAGAAGAAAAGAAAACACGTATGGATAAATCAGCTAAAGAAGCCCTCAAAATAGCTTCGTAAATTAATGGAAGAATAGAAGTGGGTGGAACCGCTTCTTAGAAATATTGTTCTATACTAGAAGCCCAAAAGTACTATTTTTTGTTACCATTTAGCAACGAAGTGCTCTTAGAGAAGTACTTTGTAGGAACAATAACAGTACAACGTTGCTACGTTGGGCAATAGTATACGGTTAATTGTTAAAAAACTTCTAAAATAAGCCCTTATATTGAGGCACACGAAACCCTACGAAAGGCTAGTAAAAGGCCAATTATAGAGGTATAAATTTGAGTACCGTTTTATGGATGTAGAAGAAGCCTTGAAAGAACTAGAGCCTTTGTTGGAGCCGTTTGGTTACCATAAAGACCGCACACAGGAAACCCCGATTTTTTGGAAGAAGGTGAAACAGAACGACCTGCGTAGTCCCTATGCGTTTAGCCTAGTGATGATAACGGTTGATGCCTTTACCATTTATGTGGAAGGGCTCAACGAACCCCGTCTGAAACGCGCCATCAATGCAGGATTAATCGAGATTAATTCTCCCGAAGACGTAGAAGCGCTCAAAGAAGTTGTTTTTGAAACGACTCTAGACAACCAAGCGCGGCTGAGAACGGTACTGCCGTTCTTTGAACAACAATTGCTCACCATTGAACAAGAACCTATTTATAGCGATGTGTATAAAAAAGCTTTATCTAACATAGAACTATTAGTAGAAGCGGCCAATGAGGTAGAGTATTAAATAAAATTTAACATAAGAGCAGTAAAAAAGCCTTTCAGGAACTATTTAACGTAAAATTTTGTCCGTATATTTATAGCGCTCTGTAGGCTATACCTGCCATTCAAAGGACTTTTAATTACTAGTATATGAGAACCTTTTCTATTCAATACGCTCTTTTTCCGCTCCTGTTATTACTTAGCGGAAGCTCTTACTGGTTTTTACAGGTTCGTTCCAATGCGTTGCAGGCATACAAAAATGAGCACTTGCACAGTTACCCTCGCATAAATACCTCTACAGAAATGCCCCATAACAACAGGTTTATTCCTCCTACTACAGAACAAACAAGACCATCCCAAAAAGATAAAGAGGAGTTTGAAGAAGATAGAAGCCCCTTACCTGATGTGCAATTGCTCAAATTTATTCTAGACAAGAGCAAAGAAGGATTACCCGTTTTGCGGCTCCCCAACTTTTTATACCGTTAAGAACACGATACAATCGTTTGATAAAAACAGGCGTTCTTCCAATTCAGTGGAAGAACGCCTGTTTGCATTAGTCACTCGACAGAGTATAGGATAAGAATCGTTCAAAATTTAAAAGAAAATAAGGGTAATAACCTCTATTACTAAGTCCCTATTTTTATTCTTAATTGAAAAAGAGTCTCCTAGAAAAGCGGATATTATTATAAATAATAGCGTGCGCATCGTGCTGTTTAGAGATAAATAAGTAAATTAATGGTCATTATAATTTAACTGTTTGGTACCTCTTTCACTTATTCCACTTTGCTTATGAATCTTTCTACTCGTCTTGAACAATTATGCGCTATTCTATCTATTCCCTTACGCGATAACTGGGAGCCTTGGGGCCAACCAGAAAGTAACAGTGTTTATCGCTACTGGAAAGTTTTAGGAATACTATCCGAAGAAGAATACCAAGCCGTTTTTGAGAATAAAGCACTGACAGTGACACCCACTATGCTGCGCTATTTCAAAGGTCTAGAAAGCCATTTTTTAGTGGAGTACTACAAAGAAGAGGCGGTCATTGACGTGGGGAGTGGTTTCGGATTTATAACCATTTGGTTGTTGTTATCAGGCGCTGCGAACGTTTATTCTATTGGTGATCCCGAACGAATTGGGTTTATTGATCGCTTGTACCAACAAGCTACAAAAGAAGGACGGTTACCCACAGGAAAACTATCGTTGAAGCCCTCTTTTGTGCAAGTAGGGGATACCACCTTGTTTGAAGGGTTGCCGCCTGCCTCTGCGGGCTTAGTTGTTCTCAATGACACGCTAGAGCACATCACCCCCCGTATTTTTCCTTCGCTAGTGGCGGCAGCTTACCACGATTTACGCCCCAACGGCCGTTTTATCTCCCGCCAACAAAATACAGACTCTCCCAAAATGTTGCGGCGCTTACAAGCCCTTTGGGAAACCAGTGAAAAGCATGAATTTGTCCCCCAACGCCTGAAATTAATTCAGAAAAAACTACCTCAAATTTCCGAAAAAAATGCTTTACAACTCGCTAAAACCACCCGTGGGTTGGATCGAATTGGCTTTCATGAAGCAATCGCCACTTTTGATAAAGATGGGATCTTTCCTAG
The DNA here is from genome assembly GCA_963837355.1 of uncultured Saprospiraceae bacterium. Classification (GTDB taxonomy): domain Bacteria; phylum Bacteroidota; class Bacteroidia; order Chitinophagales; family Saprospiraceae; genus Aureispira. The sequence continues at coordinate 500,304 of CAWIMY010000008.1, forward strand.
CCATGGGCTCGGGATGCCGCCCATCGATGTCGATATTGATGTACCCTACGAAGGAGATACAGGAATCGAGCGCATTTTCAACGAATTCAAGAAAGCAGGGTTTCGCTCGGTGCGCGTTTATCCCGATTGGAGAACCTCGCGCAAGACCGCGCCTTTTCAATCATTGGTAAAACTCTTTCCTCAACCTTTTATGCGTTGGCATTGGGGCGATCAGACTTCCATTTTCAATATGTCTAAATAAACTATTGCAGTATCCAAGTCAACACCCGTGCTTTAGTAGCGCTTTGTACCACCACAAAATAAGTTCCTGGTGGATAGTCCTGCCGTGAAAGTGGCCATTGCTGCTCCCCAGCAGAAAGTACGGTTGTTGTCTCTTGGTGAACGACGGTTCCGCGTACATCACTCACTACGATTGTTAAGGCCGAAGGTGCGTCTAAGGTGACGGATAACCAACTTTGCGCAGCAGTAGGATTGGGAAATAAGGCCGCAGGCAACGATGCAGGAGTAGGAGGCAACAAGCGGAGGCCTGTTGTCGTATCTAGACTGAATTTAGCCACAAACACATCGTACGCAAATTCACTCAGGAGCGTATCCGTTACAAAAATAGAGGTATCCTGAAAGCTACCCGCTAAGTACAATTCTCGGTTATTAGGCACCAAAAAATCAAACGCAATATCATTGTAATAATGTCCTAATGTTTGCCCCCATTGGTAGTCGCCCGCGCTGTTGAATTGGGTGATAAAAATATTGGTAGGACGATTGAGGTGCCGATTGCGCAACGAATCGCCGTCGATGACCAACAAGCTATCCAAGGTGCCCATAAAATAAATGTCGTTGTTGGCATCGGTCGCAATGCTATAAATACGCTCATCAAAGTTGCCGCCTAGTACTTTAGCCCAAAGCAAAGTGGCATCAGGGGTATATTTTACGGCAAAGATATCTTCTTCTCTTTTTCCTGGAATAAATGTCAACGAAGTAGGAATGGATAAGTAAGGATTAGAGCCGTTGCCATCGGTAATCCAGCCTCCCGCAATAACATTTTGAGCAGCGTCTACCGTCACATAGCGACCTTCATCATCGCCTGCCCCACCCATCGTTTCCGCCCAAAGCAATTGCCCTACGCTATCGTATTTTGCCAAAAAAGCATCTATTCCAATGCGTCCTTCTGCCGCTACAATCGCTCCATTGGGATACAAATAATCTCTGAAAGAGCCCATAATATAGAGGCAATTACTAGTATCCGTCGCAATACAATAGCTGTTGTCAGAAGGGGAGGGGCCGCTTAAAACACTCGCCCACAAGGGCGTTCCTGTAGCTGTGAGCGCACTCACAAAAACATCTTGCGAAAAGGTGGAACGCGCCGTATCCGCGCCCCAAGGCAACGACTCGCTAAAATGTCCTGTTATCACCAAGGTCCCGTTGTGCAGTACATCAATATCTTTGGCACTGTCATCACCTCGGTCGCCAGTCGCTCTAGCCCACTGAAACTGCCCACTGCTATCTAGCTTTGCTACAAACGCATCAATGCGCCCCGCACTAACTAAACTATCTGTATTGTAATATAAGGTACTTCGAAATTCGCCTACGATATAAATTTCGTTATCACTAGTGATCGTAATGCCGTTGATGCGATCGGCATTAGTGCCACGCAGTTGTTGTACCCATTGCAAAACACCTTGAGCATTGTATTTGGTAATAAAGCCATCTTCATTGGAAATGCCGTAGCTGTTGAGGCCGCCAAAGCGCTCTTGAAAAAAGCCAACGGTGTAGAGGTCGCCGCAGGGGGCTTTCGCCAAACTGGTTTGTTCTTCCGATTGGCTGCCGCCAATAGTCGAAATCCATTCCGTTTGCAAGGCATTCTGAGCGTAGAAAAAATTGCTGTATAAGAGAAACGTAACTAAATAGCTGTAGCGCATAGTGGAAGGTTTTTAAGAGATAACTAGAGAAAAGAAAGGGATAGGAGGCATCATTCTAACACCCAAGAAAGCACGGTCGCCTTCTCGGCGCTTTGTACCGCTACAAAATAAATCCCCGCAGGCCACCCCCGCCGAGCAAGGGGAAACTGTTGTTGGCCTTGCGGCAAAAGCGCGGTCGTTTGTTCATAAACTACTTTGCCCAAGGCATCGCAAACTACGATTCGAAGCGCCGAAGGGCGTTCTAATGCTACCGTTAGCAAGCTGTGGGTTGCACTTGGATTGGGAGATAATCTGGCTGAAAGTGGGGGCGCACTCGGCGGTAAAGCCCGCAATCCCAAACTGGTATCCATACTAAACTTAGCTAAAAAAATATCGTAACCAAAATCACTAATCAAGGTATCGCCTACAAAAATAGAGGTGTCCTGAAAACTACCTGCAATGTATAGCTCGCGGCTATTCGGCACCAGCAAATCATAGCAAAAATCATTGTAATAATGTCCCAATGTTTGCCCCCATTTATAGGAGCCCGTGGAGTCGTATTTTAGAATAAAAATATCCGTTGGACGATTGAGGTGCCGATTACGCAGCGAATCCCCGTTGAGGACTAACAAACTGTCGAGCGTTCCCATGAAATAGAGGTTGCTGTGTTCATCCGTCGCTACGCCATAAATGCGCTCATCAAAAAAGCCACCATCGGGGGAGCCAATTCCTCGGTTGTCGCGGCCAATAATCTTCGCCCAAATCAAGCGCCCATCAGAGGCATACTTCACGGCAAAAGCATCTTCCTCCCGCTCGCCTGTCAGGTAAGTCAGGGTGCCTTCAATGGCAAAGGAGTTGTTGACCCAACCACCTGCCACTACATTTTGCGCGGCATCTACGGCGACATAACGCCCTTGGTCACCCGCAGGGCCGCCCATCGTTTGTGCCCAAAGTAATTGCCCTACGCTATCGTACTTTACTAAAAACGCATCCACTCCACCAAAGGAATTTTTGAATCCCCCATTGACATACAAAACATCCCTAAAAGAGCCCATGATATAGAAGCAGTTACTGGTATCGGTTGCAACGGAGTGGCATTCATCGACACCTGGTCCTTTGAGGGCACTCGTCCAAAGCGGCACCCCTGTGGGAGCCACGCCTGCCACAAATACATCGCGGGAGGTGGTCGAGGCAAGGGTATCGGTGCCCCAAGGAAGGGCCACTTCAAAATAGCCCGTCACCACCAAATTGCCATTGTGTAGAATGTCTAAGTCGTGGGCACTGTCGTCGCCTATATCTCCTGCACTGAACGCCCATTGGAATTGGCCACTGCTGTCCAATTTAGCGACAAAAACATCCAATCGTCCTTGGCTAACTAAGCTGTCATTATTATAATATAAGGTATTGCGAAACTCCCCTGTGATATAAATCGAATGGTCGTCGGTAATGGCAATGCCGTTGATGCGGTCGGTGCTGCTGCCGCGCAATTGTTGCACCCATTGCAAGCCGCCTTGATCGTTGTACTTGGCAATAAATCCATCTTCATCATTGATCCCAAAACTCGACAAGGGGCCAAAGCGATCCTGAAAAAAGCCAACGGCATACACGTCGCCACAAGGGGCTTTCGCCAAACTGTTGTTCTCTTCAAATCGGTTTCCTTGGATGGTCGAAATCCAACTGGTACGCAAAGCTTGGGCATACAACGCCGTATTAGTCATTAAAAGAAGAATCGCTAACCAACTGTATAAAATACGCATAAAGGAATGATAGTTAAAGAAATGGAAGATCAAGCCTACAAGATAAGGAGATCGAAGGATATTATTTAACCCAATTAAGACAGAAGAGGGGACTTATAAAACGCAGGGGGCTGTATATTTGTACCCTTGCTACATTACTTTGCTTTATTATTAGGTCAAAAAGTAGCACTATAAACAAGTAGAATCCTCCTAATCTATCGTCATTATAACCACAACAACCGTGCAGTTTTTAGCCTAAAAAGAGGCTAGGTGCAAGGAATTGTATACCATTCAACCATCATTTATGCTATTAATTTTATCGTTTTTTTTATGTTTGATAAGTAGCCCTGTTTTTGGACAGGGAAAAGGCACCTTTTTGGTGCAACCAACCGCCATTCAGCCACACCGCATTCAGTTTGCCTATGAACACGCTCCTATGGGTACGGTCGGTTTGTTCTATGGTAAAACTCCTGCATTAGAATTAGGAGTTGTACACGAATCTAACCAAGTTGCCAGCAAAAATACGCGAATAGTATGGCTGACCGACTTACAGCCTGCTAGTTCTTATTATGTGCAGCCCTTTGTAGCGACCGCAACAGATACTGCTTGTGGGACACGCGGCTATTATAGTACCCAGTCTCAATCCAGCTAGCCAGTCGATACAAGTAATCTTGCCCGCGCTTACCATCGAGGAAGGGACGCTTTCTGTGTATAATGCCACAGGGCAATTATTGCTACAGCGAGCCTTTTCAGGAGACCGTACGAACTTGTCCGTTGACCAGTTGGGCGCGGGGTGTTATTGGATAACGGTGCAAGAGGGGACGCGTTGGTATCAGGAGAAGTTATTGATTGTGCGGTAGGGGGAGAAGCAATGATTAAGTATTCCGTAGAGTGCCACGGCACTCTACGGAGAGTTGTTAGTCCTCCCTTTCGGCAGTATTCAATAAAAACAACGTCTAACATGTAAGGGCTGCAATTTTCGGCCAATGCAAGCAAACAACGCTGCATATTGTGGGTTGCTTTTTTTGAAAGCCTTGACACCACTTCGTCCACCAAAAATAGCTGAATCAATGGTTTTAGAAGAGAAACAATAAGGGCCATTGCCCAAATCCATCCACAGGCAGATGCTGCTTCTGCTCTATTCTAAATAGGGTATTGGCTTGAGTAAAACCCCACATCTTTTTGTAGCTGATAGCTACCTTTTTTTTTACCATCGTGAAATAGCAGCGATACGTTACCCATAAGGTGGATATACCCTTCATAAGAATCGTAGACTACACCCGTGTTGTTGACATAATCACCGTACGATTCGAAGACAACAATTTCTTTTTGAGCAAATAAGCTAGAGGAAGAAAGTAAGCATAAAAGGATAAATGCAGTGGTAACTAGTAATTTCATAGTTGACAAATTAAAGAGAAAAATAAGAGAGAAAGGAAGGGTTATTTTAGGAGTAGGGCGCAGTCGCGCCCTACTCCTAACTACTAGCGCAAAAACTTAAACGCCTGACGACCTGGATAATAAGCCGAGTTGCCGAGTTCTTCTTCAATGCGCAACAATTGGTTGTATTTAGCGACTCTATCCGAGCGCGAAGCCGAGCCCGTTTTGATTTGTCCTGTGTTGAGGGCAACCGCTAAATCTGCAATGGTCGTATCTTCCGTTTCGCCTGAGCGGTGGCTCATAACGGTGCTGTAACCTGCTTTATGCGCCATGTTTACGGCTTCAATGGTCTCTGTAATGCTACCAATTTGGTTAACTTTGACCAACATAGAATTAGCGGTACCCGTTTCGATGCCCTGTGACAAGCGTTCCGTATTGGTGACAAACAAATCATCGCCTACAATTTGCATGCGTTGCCCTATTTTGTCGGTTAGCAATTTCCAGCCGTCCCAATCATCTTCGTCTAAGCCATCTTCGATGGATACGATGGGGTATTTGTTGCTCCATTCTTCCCAATAAGCCACCATTTCGCCTGACGATAATTTGCGGCCATCTGATTTGTGGAAGTGGTACATCTGTTCTTCCGCATTATAAAACTCTGATGCAGCAGCATCCAGAGCAATTAATACATCTTCGTTGGGGCGGTAGCCTGCTTTTTCTACGGCCATCAAAATAGTTTCAATGGCTTCTTCATTAGAGGCCAAATTGGGCGCAAATCCGCCTTCATCACCTACATTGGTAGAGTGGTTTTTAGATTTTAAAACCTGCTTGAGGTGATGAAAAATCTCCGTGCCCATGCGCAACCCCTCGTGAAAGGTGTCGGCACCAATGGGCATGACCATAAACTCTTGAATGTCAATAGAGTTGTCGGCATGAGAACCCCCATTCAGGATGTTCATCATGGGAACAGGAAGGGTAGTAGCGCCTACGCCGCCCAAATAGCGGTACAAGGGCAAGCCTGCCTGTTGTGCGCCTGCTCTAGCAACGGCCATAGAGACGGCTAAAATAGCATTGGCACCTAATTTTTCTTTGTTGTGCGTCCCATCCATATCCAGCATGATTTCGTCGATGGTACTTTGGTCTAATACACTGTAACCAATCAGCTCGGGGGCGATGGTGTCCATAATATTGATACAAGCGCCCAATACGCCTTTGCCCATATAGCGCTCAGGATTGCCATCGCGCAGCTCCACGGCTTCGTATTTGCCCGTAGAGGCTCCAGACGGTACAATTGCCCGCCCCATTATTCCGCCAGTTGTAAATACCTCTACTTCAACGGTAGGGTTGCCTCTAGAATCGAGTACTTCTCTCGCAAAAATATCTTCAATAAGCATATTAAAAGACTTAAAAGGTGAATGATGAAATTCTATGGAAATTTCCTACTCCGCCGCCTATAGTGTGGGACATTGGAGCAAGAGGTTAGTTATGTGTTGACGAGTGCTATACAAGAAATCTCTACGTTGACCGACTTGGGCAATTCGCGTACGGCTACGGCTTCCCGCGCTGGGGCATTGTTGGTCGTACTCCCTTCGGGCTTGAAATAACGAGCATACACCTCGTTGATGGCTTGATAATCGTTCATATCAGCCATAAAAATGGTACATTTTAATACCTGCTCAAAACTGCTGTTGGCGGCTTCTAAGACAGCGCCTAGGTTGCGTAGTACGCGGTCGGTTTCCGTAGCAATGCTCTGCATGGCCTCTTCGTCGAGTGTTCCCGTAGCGGGATCAAGGGCAATTTGTCCAGAGACATACGCGATGCCGTTCGCGACAACTGCCTGATTATAAGGAGCGACAGGAGCAGGGCCTTGGTTGGTGGTGATGATTTTTTTCATGAAATATCTTGTCATAAAAGGTTAGCTCGTAGCGACCAAAGGCACTACGAGAGATGTTTTAGTATAATCAATTCCTTGGCGGTTAAGAAACGCGCCTTGCCAATGGGCAGATTTTTTTTGGTGAGGGAGGCATAACGGACGCGGTCGAGTTTGACGACTTGGTAACCCAAGTGCTCAAATAAGCGGCGGACAATGCGGTTGCGGCCGATGTGAATTTCTAAGCCAATCACGGTCGGTTTAGGGCCATATTCAATAGCATCTACAGGAGCAGGGCCGTCTTCTAACACTAGAGTTTGGCGAATTTTTTCCAAATCATCGGGATCGAGTGGTTTGTCGAGCGTTGCTTTGTATACTTTTTTGATATTGAAACTTGGATGGGATAATTTTTGAGCAAAACTTCCATCATTTGTCAGCAACAACAACCCCGTGGTATTGCGATCTAAGCGCCCAACAGGGTAAATGCGTTCTTGGGTGAGCTCGCCCACAAAATCCAAGACCGTACGGCGCTCGCGCTCATCCTGTAAGGTAGTGATAACATTCTTGGGTTTATTGAGCAGGAGGTAGACGTGGTTGCGGGTAGGAATAATGACCTCGCCCTGAAATTTCACCACATCGTCGTCTTGTACCTTATACCCCATTTCGTTCATCACGGCATCATTGACGGTGACTTGTCCATTTTTGATGTGTTCACTGGCTTTGCGGCGAGAGCAAATACCAGCATGGGCTAGGTATTTGTTGAGGCGCATGTTCTCCTCTACGGGGGCAGGGGTAGACGTTAAGCCTTTGTCTTTTTTCTTGGGTTTGGGACGTTGGCGTTGGTTGCGCTCTCCAAATTTTTTCTTAAAATCTCGCTCCCCTGATTTTTTCTTCTCCTTGTTGGTAGAAGACGGCTCGTCTTTGGAGGGGCGTTGGTTGCGATTCCGCTTTACAGGGGTCTCGTCTTCGTCTTTGGCATAATAAGACGGTTCATCCCAAGCATCATCTTTGGATGATTTTTTTTTATAAAATTTGCTGAAAGGAGCATTTTTCTTAGAAGAATCCTTTTTAGGCGGCTTTGTCATAATAAATAATAGTAATTGAGGAACGGCAAGAAGTAAGCAGCCCTAGTACCGCTAGATGGTATTGTTGTCCTCCTTTTCATTGACAATTGGAGGGTTAGGACTATCGGGAGTAATCGGCTGGCTAGCTGTAATGGGTAAATGCTCAACATGAACAGGATCACTAGTGTCAGGAATCGTAGTAGTCGCCTCTTTAGGGGCTAAAATAGCAGGACTCCTAAGCATCTTCGACATGATGTTGAAAACGGGCTCTTCGATGTAGCGGTCTCTGTTTTTTATCAAATAATAGGTGCCTCCAAAAATGATGACCGACATCAGCGCAAAACTTACCACATAACTGCCCGCAGGCAGGGCAAAAGACAGCAGCCAACCCACCAACAGAGCTAAGGCGACCGCCAAAAATACGCCGCTAATAATGGCAATGCTCCACATCGCAATTAGACCAGCCAAAGCCGCCAAACCACGAGAGAGATCCAAGGCAATTTGCCCGCGATAGTTATCAAATTTCTCATCTAAGTAATCCGTCAAAGAGTCTTTGACACGATCCGTTATTGTTTTTTTGTTACCAAACATCCATGGAAAAATTAATCGAAATAAAGGAGTATATAAACCAGCAAGGCTGTTGTCTACAGGCAACAACAAGGGTTGCAAAGTACAACAACTACTAAGAATAGAAGAAAGAAGCGCCATAAAATTACTGCTCCTAGGGACAACCGATAATTGTATAGGGGTTACTGTGCTAGTGTAACACTATTTTTGCCTACTTAGTTTTCAAGGGATTTCATAAAAAACACCCTAAGCTCTCCCGAAAAAGTTCTATATTGAGGGATAGACGCGAAGGGCTTCCCCTTTTTTTACAGAGCTTGATCAATCATTATGACTGTACTTTTATTCTTTCTTTTATGGGTGTTGATCGCCCAGCCCGCCACGGCACAACCGCCCATGTTGAGCAATCAAGGGGCGCTAATTTCAGTGCAAGACAGCGCTTTTGTGGCTGTACACGGCAACGTGCAAAATGAGGCCAACGGAACATTTGATAACCGCAGCGACATCTATGTGACAGGAGATTGGGAAAATAACGCTAGCAACGAGGCGTTTGTCAGCAGGGGAGAAGGCGTGGTCTACTTGCGCGGCAATACGCCCAGCATCCAAGGCCAATCCATTACCCGTTTTTACGACTTGCGCTTAGAACAAGATAGCATTGCTTACGCTACAATAGATGTCTACGTCGATGGCTTTTTGCGACTCAATAGCCGCGAATTTAGCGTAGACACCCACACCGTACACGTTTTTAATCCCGATTTATTAGCGGTGGAGCATAGCCAAGGGGCTTATTGGGGCTATGTGAGTGCTTTGGGCGAAGGCGGGTTGCTTCGTGCCACAGACAGCGTAGCCTATTATTTTTATCCCTTGGGCTCTTCGGTGCAAGGCCAAAACTTTTTTCGCCCTGTTGCTGTGCGCCCAACTACCAACAGTGCCGCCCGTTTCAAGGCGCGCTTAGCGCATGAAGATCCCAGCGCCGCAGGGCTAGACCGCCAACGCCGCAACTTTGAGATTTGTACCATCAATGATCAATTTTATCACCGCATTGAACGCAGTGCAGGACTACCTGCTGCCGATTTGTTGTTCTATTATGATAATGCGACAACGAGTTGGAATGGTCTCGGGCAGTGGACAAGTGCGTTTCGTTGGGACAATGCCCAAGAGGGGATTGCTGGAGCAAGTGCTGTGTATAATTTAGCTACGCTAACTAGTAGTCAGGCCATCAACGGCTTTGTGCCGCCCTTTTTTGCGTTGTTGGACAGAAGTCCAAGTACACAGATAACCGTGGCACCCAATCCCATTTGCGCCGACGAAACGGCTCTTGTAACAGCTAGTGCGAGCCGAGGGACGTTTAGCAATTACGATTTTTATGTGGATACTTTTTTAGTCCAATCAGGGCCGAGTGACCAATATGTCATTCGGGCAAGCCGCTCAGGGGAGGTGCCAATTTGGGTCGTCGGTAGCTGGCCCAATTGTGGGACGCAAAGCGATACCTTCTTCTTAACGGTGTTGGACAGCGTTATTGCTGCCGCTTTTTCAGATACTATCATTGTAGCGGGGACGGCTGCCAGTTTAACGGCCACAGGTGGCGACTTTTACAATTGGTTGCCCGATAGTGCGTTGACTTGTGCGGTTTGTGCTACGACGCAAGCAAGCCCAACTAGTACTCGCCGTTATCAAGTAGAAGTAGAAAATATGGACGGTTGCCGCGATACCGCTAGCGTTTTGGTAGAAGTGCGAGAAAACGTTGATCAGATTTTATTTATTCCCAATGTACTCACTCCGAACAACGACGGGTACAACGATACTTGGTTCATCAAAAATGTAGAACTGTTTCCTAGAAACAGCGTACAAATTATCAACCGTTGGGGCGATGTGGTCTATCAAAGCCAAAACTACCGCAACGGCTGGGACGGTACTTATGGGGGCGCTCCTTTGCCCGCAGGCACTTATTATTACATCCTAGATTTGGGCGATGACTGGGGATTTTTCAAAGGCGACGTGACTATTTTAAGAGAATAATGTATGAAGAAAATTTACTTGTTAGCCCTGCTTCTTTGGTCGGGTAACCGCTTGCAGGCGCAACAAATGCCGCTGTTGAGCGAGTTTTTGCACAGTCCTGCGCTGATTAATCCCGCTATGATTGGTTGGGAAGACCTGACCGCCATTACGGTCGCTTATCGGCACCAGTGGACGGGATTGGATAATAATCCGATCACCTTTGCGCTCAATTTTCGCCACTTTGACGAGGAGCGCAACATGGCTTTTGGCGGCGGCTTGACCCACGACCAAACCGGCCCGACTTCTTTTACGGGCTTAAATTTACAATATGCTTATCATCTAAAATTCAAGTCCGAGCGCCGTGGGAGCCAAAAGCGCAACCGCTTGTCTATTGGCTTGTCCTTGTCGGCCAACCAATACCGCCTAGATGGCTCCAAATTAAAGTACAACGATGTTGATGATCCTTTGATTATTACCAGTCAAGCGACGACTATTTTGCCCGATGCAGGATTGGGGTTCTTTTATTATAATGACTTGTATTATTTGGGGGTTTCGGTGCCACAACTTATTTCGATGAATGTGCGTTTTGATAGTGACAATGCGTTGTCGAACATGCGTCGCGTTGCGCATTTCTATTTTAATGCAGGGGCAAAGATCAAATTGCAATCTGCCGATAAGGCAATGTCGCGCAGTAGTATGTACGAGCGAGCAGAGCATATGCTCTTACCCTCTTTTTGGTTTCGTTACGCGCCCAATAGTCCTTTAAATGTACACTTGCAGTTGCGTTATTTGTGGCGGCAGCAAGTGGGGTTAGGGGTCTCGGTATCTACCGATGGAACCTTAGGTTTTGATGCCACCGTACAAATTAAGCAGCGTTTTCGGGTGGGCTATGCCTTTAGTGTGCCGATCAACGATTTGTCGCCTTATATAGGCAGTAACCACGAAATTATGTTGACGTATCTCTTTGGTAGTAATGGCAACGGTTGGATGTTTGAAGCTGCTCCTCAACAAATTAAACTCAAAAAAAATAAAGCTGCCGCTAAGACTTTATCCGAGTAGTAGTTTATAGATGATACTCTATATGAGCCCTGTCCGTGTGTCGCTATTTCTTTGTTGGCTCCTCCTTCTAGGGAGTTGTTGTCACCATTCTCTAACTTGTCGTCCTATGAAAGCTGTTCTTGAATCGCTTACCTCTTTTCAGTATCATTTTCAAGATGCGTCGGTCCCTCCTCCTTTTCACCGCAGTTATAGTATCCGCGCAGATACCAATAATGTCCAAGTAACGGTTCATCGCTACGGGGATACGTTGGCTACGGCTACTTATCCTTTACCTGACAGTGCCTTGCAGCGCATCGGTCAAGCTATATGGGACAATGGGATTCAGCAACACAAAAAAAAGAAAACCTTGGAAGGGTGTACAGGGGGAGTAGGACACGAGATTGCCTATACGGCTCAAGTAGATAGCGCTACCTTTTCGGCGCGGCGCTATGTTTGTGGGGGGAGTTATGAAGGCGATCTGAAAGGAGAGGTCGATCAATTTCTAAAAGATATTGCCTTTCTTGTTCCCGAGTTAGACAGTTTGATCAAAAGTACCCGATAGGCTGATTATTAGCACAATAAAAAGTTTACTAAAAAGTGTTAAAAAAAGTCTGTAGACTGTTAAAATTTTCTTTTTTAGTAATTTTAATAGAAATTTTTCTCTTTGGAATGGATTTAGTTATTCATTGAGAAGAGTCAGGTAACTGACCTTTATCTATTGCGACCCACAACTGCTCTTTTAGAGTATTAAAATATACAGGCCTTATGTCTAAATTTATATTAATCACCAGTTTATCCTTCTTCCTATTCCTATTGGCAGCCCAAGCTCGCCCCTTTGTGAGACCAATTCAACTACCGTCCGAGACGCATGAAGTCACCGTACCAAAAGCAGAAAACAATCAGTTAAGTACCGTGAAAATTACAATGGATAAGAATAGCAACCGAATTTATTTTTCTACGCCACACGTATTGACCAATGTCGATATTACTCTTAAACAATTGGGCGAAAAGGTAATCGTGCAGCAGAAAAGTATGACCATCAATAAAAGCTACTCCATTACTTTCCCTGAACAAGCGGGGGTCAACCAATACACCGTTATTCTACAGAAAGACAATCAAATCGTTGTCAAACGTCTTAACAAAGACTGGATGTAAGCGATTAGGAGCACCACTTATAACGTTAGCTATCTCGATCTAGAATCGGGATAGCTTTTTTTGTTCTATCAGATGTCGGCAAAAAATAATACCTTTACTAGCCGACTTTTTGGTATAACAAACAACGGTTCCTTATGACTCAATGCCCACACCTTACCACTGAACGCCTAGAGCTGCATCCTGCCTCTAAAAAAGATGCCGCTTTTGTCCTTGCCTTATTCAACAGCCCAAAATGGATAGAGAACATCGGCGAGCGCCACGTACACGACATAGCACAAGCCGAAAAATACATTGCTGAACGAATGATGCCGCAATATGAGCGCTTGGGTTTTGGAAATTTTACGCTAGTTACAATAGCGGACGGCGCAAAAATTGGAAGCTGTGGATTATACGATAGAGAGGGGCTGGAAGGCGTAGATATTGGCTTTGCCTTGTTGCCTGATTATGAGGGTAAAGGCTATGCGTTAGAAGCGGCTGAAAAATTACTTGAGCTCGCAGAAAACCAATGGAAATTGCCTGCTGTTCAGGGTATTACGTTAGAATCTAATACGGCTTCTAAGCGCTTGTTAGAAAAATTGGGTTTACAGTTTGTAGAGTATATTCGTTTGCCAAATGATGCTACCGAATTGATGTTGTATCGCCGTACTTTTGAAGCCAATTCCTAATCCTTGAAGTTTTGTAATATGCTTGATAAAAAGAAAAAAAACAACGCGCACTGGTCACTCTTAGGAGCTCCATTAGTGGTACTAAGTTGCTTGCTAGGAAGCCTGCAAAGCTGTGGTGAGAAAGAGCCCGATCCCTTCTGTGGTGATGGTTTTGAAGACAGCCGCGACGCGGCTGTTTATTGTTCGACAACCATTGGTACCCAAGAATGGCTGAGTGAAAATATACGCTACGAGCAAGCGGGTGGTTTTGAAAATCCTAATGCATCCAATGAGGGCACCAAAAAATATGGCCGCTTATACACGTATGAAGCTGCTCTAAAAGCGTGTCCCGTAGGCTGGCACCTGCCCACAGATGCCGAGTGGAAAACCCTAGAGCAAAGTTTGGGTATGAGTGCGGCCGAAGTCGATCAGGTAAATTTACGCGGCAGCGATCAAGGGCAGCAGCTCAAAGACGAAGCTGCTTGGGACGACGAAACGAATGCCAATACCTATGATTTTACAGCCTTACCTACAGGCGAATACAATCCGAGTTATGGGCCTTATTTTAAATTGGGGGAGCAGGCGAGTTTTTGGACGGCTACCCGCTCCGATACTAGTGGGGGCGTTTGGGTACGTGTATTGAAGCGCGGCGAACAAGGGATTAGACGTACTTATTACAGCGAATTGTCAGGCCATGCCTGTCGGTGTGTAGCCGATTGAAGCCTTTTTCTTCCTAGGAAGCTGTTGCAAGGCACTTCCATATTTATCCTAAGCAACTTGTTATGATTGTTGATTTTTTTCAGAATATAGGCCGCTATATTTTCAAGCCTTTTTTTGCGCGGTATTGGAAACGCCTATTGCTGTTGATCGTCCTTGTGTACGGGGGCTTGAGTATTGGGCATCAAAAAGCTTGGTTTAGAAGCCCACTTGTGGCTACCAATCCCTTTGAGGCGTTTTCAGAAAATACGGCGCTGTTGTTAGAAACGCCTTCGGGAATGGGGCTGCCGCCTAATTTATTGTCGGCTAGTTATGCTCCTGCTTTGCTACAATTGTCTGTTTTAGAAAAATGGCAGCGCGGCATTCGCTTACTGGATTCGTTGTTTCAGGTCAATGCCGATTATCAAAAAATGTTGCAGCAAACGGAGGTAGTTAGTGGGGTACAAGTGACGAGTAACCAAGCGGCGAACTGGTTGCACGTACTAAAAATATCGGCCAAACGTTTTGATGCAGAGCGATTTATTGCGGCGCTACGCCCAAAGCACTTACAAAAAAGCACCTACCGCAACAACACGATTTATACCTTGCAATTAGAAGAAGGGCAGCAGTGGACGTTTGCGCTCTTTCGTGGCTTAGTCTTGATGAGTCCGACAACGATTTTAGTAGAATCCAGTATTGAACAACTCGATAATATTCGCAATAGCGTCCACCGTAATGCCCGTTTTCAAGCTATTGCTGCCCCTTCAAAACGAGAAAAACCCAGCTGGAATATCTATTTGAATTTCAAAGCCTTACCCACGCTGACCAATGTAGTCACACGCTCGAATCCCAAAGCGATTTTGGCCATGCGGCAGTTGAGCGACTGGATGCGCTTGGATGCGCAATTTCTCCCTAAGGATTTTAATTTGACAGGAGCTTTGTACCCTGATTTGGACAATACTTTTTTGCAAGCGTTAGCGCGGCAAGACGCGCCTAAGAATAGCCGTATGATAGAGTTGCTACCTAGCAATTTGGGGGCGATGCTCTATTTGGGGTGGGGTGATTTTGGGAAATTTTATAAAGCTTATGCCAACAAAGCCACGCAGGAGGAACGTGCCAAATTTGAGCAATATATACAACCTTGGTTGGGACAGGATGCTGCTTTATTTTATGAAGATCCTACGGATGAGAAAAATGATTTTGCACGTGATAAACTCGTGTTTTTACACAGCAAAGATACGGCTCTAACATGGAAATTATTAGACCAATATGCCCAGCAGGCAGGCGCTGTAACGCGCTATGGGTACCAGAATTTTGAAATTACGCATTTGCCCATTGAGGATGTGTTGAAACCTTTATTTGGAGGTACCCTAAATCCTTTGCAAGCTCCTTATTTTACAATTATTGGAGAATACATCGTTTTAGCCAACTCAAAAACTACCTTGGAAGGCTGGATCAAGAGTTTTAATACTCGACAGGTGTTGTTGTCGTTACCCGAATATCAAGCATTCTTAAGACAGAGCAGCGAGCAGGCCAATGCCTATGTGCTGATTAATACGCCCAATACTAATAAATTTGTGCAGTATTTAGGCCGTCCCGATCTGTTAGAGAGCCTTCAAGATAACTGGAAGGGCTTCAAAGGGATATATCCGATTGGCATCAAACTGCACGGACAAGGTAGTTATTTCTTAACCACTGTATCGGCAAGTTTTAATCAAATTGCAGAGAAAGAGCAAGTAACGGCTACCGCTGCTTGGCAAGCCGACCTCAATAGCAAAGCTACAATGGCTCCGCAAGCGCTTCGCTCGCACGATGGGGATTTTTACGTGCTTGTACAGGATGAACGCCGACAAATTTACCTCTTTGACAGAAATGGAGAGAACCAATGGCCAACCCATCAAGTCACCAATCGCCCCATCAATTCGCAAGTATTTGAGGTGGATTATTATAACAACAATGAAATTCAATATGCCTTTAGTACTGATTCAGCCATTTATATTATTACCAAAGAAGGCCAACGACTAATGACCATTCCATTGATTCATCGGGCAGCTAGTGGGGTATTGGTGGTGGATAATGGAAAAGGGCCGCGTTTTTTTATTCCCTGTAAGAATGGAGCGGTATATGGGTACGAGGAAACAGGAAAACCCTTATCGGGTTGGCAGCCACTCAAAGGGGTGGGCCGTGCCGCGCAGCCTATGCAATACATGGAGTATATGGACAAGCGTTATTTGATTTTAGCGACAACGGCAGGGCACTGTCATGCCTATGAACTTTCCGCACAGGCGCATTTCAAACATGCCAAATTAGGTACTGCTAGTAATTGGGGCGTTGACCCTAAAATTGGGCGGATTGTAGCAGGGCAGCCCAACGGAAAAATAAGAGTCTTGAATAGTAAGGGTGGTGGTTTTGGGTTGAGCGCTGTTAAAGAATTGAAAAAGCCCGTACAGTTTTTATACGCCGATGTATTGGGCGATGCCCGCAAGGATTACATTCGTTTAGACGCGGATAAAATGGTTATCAATTACTATGAAAAACAGACGGACGAAAAAGGAAAGGTAAAAGAGGTGTTGTTGCAAACGCCGATCTATGCTATTCCAGAAGCCAGCGATCGACAAGTTTTTGCAGTCAACCTTAGAGAATCAGAGAAAGCATTAATTGGGTATTGGGAGCCCAGTACAGGCAGTATAGGCTTGCTTGATGCTAGGGGCGTGTTGCAGAAAGGGTTTCCTTTGGCAGGAACGTCTACCTTTGAAGTAGTGGATTTATTTGGAGAGCAGAGTAATACATTAGTCGTTGCCAATGACAGCCGTATTTATACCTACAAACTAAAATAGATGTCTACTATTTTTACAAAAAAGAAGGGCTTGCTCGAACATTATGTTCGAGCAAGCCCTTTGTATTAGATAAGTGTTACTTAGCGTACCAGCGTCACATTACCTTTAATTTGAATGGTTTCTCCATCACGGTACAAGACATCGGCATACCAGCTATAGGTTCCTGATCCAACGGGTTTACCTCTAAAGATACCATTCCATCCCTGTTCGGGAATGTTGATGTCCATGTTTTGGCCTTCATATACCAAGGTTCCCCAACGGTCATAGACTCTAAAGATGGTCACTTCTTGTACGCGTTCTCCTCCCTGAATAAAGAAGTAGTCGTTCACCCCATCACCATTCGGCGTAAAGCCAGTCGGCGCATTCGCACGGCGGAACTTACGCACCTCTATGCGCACAATCGCCTCCACACTACACCCTGCCGCATTGATCGCCGCAAATTGGTATTGAACGTTGTCGAGTGGGCTCACGCCAAATTGATAACTCGTATCCGTCACTACGCCCAGCGGGCTGGTAAGTTGATTCCAGCTGTATTGCACTCCAGTCGTGTCATTGAGTTGCGCCATCACCGTGATGCTGTCACCATATTCAATCACCGTATCTTGCGTGATGCTGGCAATCAAGAACGGATCGCCGCTGTCTACCGTAAGTAAGGTATCAGCCATACAACCGTTCTCATCGCGCACGCTCAGCGTGTAGACATCGGCTGCCAAGTCGCCAAAGAAGTTGCCCGTTGTCCAGCCACTGCTGCTTGCGCCCACTACTTGGTATTCCAGCGGTTGACTAATCACGGTTCCCCCTGAGCCATTGGCCGTCAAGGTGCCCGTTGCATCGCCTGCACAGCGTGTTGCGGTGGTCACCCCTGTAATCTGTAGCGCAGCGGGCTGTGTCAAGGTGCCCTTCGCTATCCATCGTACAGCCTCGGCTGTCGGTAATGGTGACGGTGTAGCGCAGCGCCCGAAGGTTAATCGCCGTTCTAGTGGTCTGGCTGTTCGACCAGCGGTAAGTGTACGGCGCAGTGCCGCCCGTTACATTGGCCTGTAGACGGCCGTCTTGTGAGCCAAAGCAGGTCAAGTTATTCACCGTCGCTACGGTCACGCTCATCGCACTTGGCTCCGTCAAGGTGTAGCCAAAGCTGGCTTGACAACCGGTCAAATCCGTGACCGTCACGCGGTAAGCCCCTGCGGCTAAGTTGTTGATTTGTGACAACACCTGTCCAGATGACCAGCTGTAGCTGGCAATGTTCGGGTTGTTGCCCAAGTTAATGCTTCCGTTCGTTTGTCCATTACAAGTAATGGGCGTAGTCGTAGCGTTCAATACGATGGGTAAACCATCATTCAACACGACCGTATCGGAGGCAAAACAAGCATTGACATCCGTCACCAGCACGCTGTAGGTGCCTGCGGGCAGGTTGCTCACGCTTGTGGTGGTCGAGCCGTTAACATCATTCCAGATAAAGCGGTAGGCGGGTGTTCCCCCCGTGACGCTCTGCACGCTCACCGCGCCACTAGCGCCACCTTGGCAGCTAATCGTTTGGTCAATTTGTGCGGTAATTTGCAAGGGCTGTGGCGCTCCAACCGTTCCCGTAAGGGCTAAGCTACAACCAGCATTGTCGGTAATGGTTACGGTATAACTACCCGCCAATAAACTATCGGCTACTGCCGTGGTGGTATTGTTGGTGTTTCCGCTCCAAGCGAAAGCATAAGGCGTGGTTCCCCCAGTCACAACAGCGGCTAATTGTCCGCTGCCTTGATTGGCACAAAGCGCGTCGCGCGTCAGTAGCTGCCCTGTCAAGCCCTGTGCGGGCTGGGTAACGACAAAGCTATCGACGATCGAGCAGCCGCTCGCATCGCTAATGGTGACATACTGCACGCCCGCCGAAAGGCCAGTGACAAACGGCCCTGTTTGACCCGCTGCCCCACTCCAAGTAAAGCTGTAAGCAGGTGTTCCACCGCTCACTAAGATACTAGCCGTACCGTTGTTACCGCCAAGGCAGCTCACATTGGTATTCGTCAAGCTCGTCACGCTAATAGAACTGCTGCTGTTGATGTTGACTAAGGCAGTGGCAGCACAACCATTGGCATCCGTTACCGTCACGGTATTGGCACCTGCCGCAAGGCGGGTGGCCGTAGCCGTTACCTCACCCGAAGGCCAAGCATAAGTATACGGCGCGCTTCCGCCTGTCGCGGTGACAGTGGCGGTGCCACTGCTATCGCCTGCACAAGCCACGCCTGCACTGCTGCTGATCGTGGCGATAATCGCGCTTGGATCGGTAAGCGTCACACTCGCACTTCCTGTACAGCCGAGGCTGTCGGTAATGGTCACGCTATAGGTACCTGCGACAAGACCAGTCGCTGTTATGCCTGTTTGGCTATTCGACCAAGCATAGTTATAAGGCGCGGTTCCACCCGCTGCCGTTACGGTAGCGGTGCCGCTGTTGTCTCCTGCACAAGCAGGATCAACGCCTGTTATGCTACCCGAAACAGAGGCGCTAGGCTGGGTGATGGTCACACAGCTGCTATTTTGACAGCCGTTGAAGTCACTCACCGTGACGCAGTGCTGTCCTGCCGCAAGGCCAATAGCCGTTTGGCTCGTCTGCCCATTGTCCCATAAGAACGCATAGCCTACTAGGCCAATCGGCGTTCCGCCTGTAGCGGTGACCGTAGCGGTGCCGTTGGCATCGCCAAAGCAAGCCAAGTTGGTCGCGGCAATGCTGCTTTGTAGGGCAGTGGGCTGTTGGATGTTAATCACTTCTACGCGATCACAACCATTGGCATCCGTTGCCGTCACGCTGTATAAGCCTGCTGCAAGCCCTGTAGCCGTTTGGGTAGTTTGGCCATCCGACCAGTTGTAGGTATACGTATTGCTTCCACCACTGACAAATGCCGTTGCGGTGCCTGTGCTATCGCCATTACAGTCGGTAAGCGTTGCCACAACCGAGTCGATTAAGACCTCCGCAGGCTCTTCTAATTGTACATTAATAGCGATCACACAATCGTTGCCATCTCTCACCGTGACGGTATAAGCGCCAGCGGCTAAGTTGTTCCAGACATTGTTGGCGCTAAAGACATTGCCCGATTGGCCAGGGCCGCTGATGCGGTACTCATAGCCATTCACGCCCAATGTTCCTGTTCCAACAACCGCGTTGGCTAGGATCTGTCCGTTCTGATCGCCAAAGCAAAGCACATTGACGGAGTCAATGGTAGCGGCCAAGGGAATAGGATCGGCAATGGTAAGGCAGGTGTCGACTTGACAACCTTGCAAATCCGTCACGCTCACACAGTAGGTTCCTGCGACTAGACCCGAGATGTTGGCAGTGTTTTGTCCGCCAGGACTCCACGTATAGCTATAGCCAGCGCTGCCGCCTGCTACCACTACGCCAACGGAGCCATCGGCTGCGCCAGCACAGGTAATGGGAGAGCCGTTGTAGTTGGACAAGACTTGTGGGCTTAATTGAATCGCACTTGGCTCAGCCAAAACCGACCCTGCGGTGGTGCTACAACCGTTTGCATCGGTGATGGTAACGGTGTAAGCGCCTGCGGGTAAGCCCGTGGCTAAGCTAGTAATTTGGCCATCCGACCAGCGGTAGGTGTAGTTGGGCGTAGCGCCTTGGGCATCTACTTCCATGCGGCCGTTGGTGCCGCCGTTACAGCTTGGATCTTGCTGGGCAATGATCGTGGCGGTTAAGGCGCTGGCAGGTTCGAAGACCTGTGCGGTTTGAAGCAAGGTACAGCCGTTGAAGTCGGTAATGGTCACCGTGTAGGTGCCCGCTCGTAGACCTGTTGCGGTGGCGGTATTTTGATTAGCGGCATTGGCTCCCCAAAGATAGGTATAGGGGAAGATGCCCCCTGAAGGGGTTGCGGTAATTTGTCCATCGCTGCCGTTTTTGCACTGCGCAGAATCGACCGAAAGGACAGCCGATAAAGCTATTGGCTCACTAATAGTAACAGAGTCTATCACAAAGCAGCCGTTTGCATCGGTGATGGTCACATAGCTTAATCCAGCAGACAAGCCTGTCGCTACATCAGTGGCATCGCCATTCGACCATAAGTAAGTATAGGGCTGAATGCCGCCACTGGTGGTGACACTGGCCGTTCCATCGGCTCCACCTGCACAGCGCACGGCTGTAGTAGTAAAGACAGGAGGGGTAAAGCCAGCGGGCTCGGTCACGGTCAAACAAGTATCGGTTGTACAGCCGTTCGCATCCGTTACTGTGACGCAGTGAATGCCAGCCAACAAACCTGTTGCCGTGGTCGTTATTTGACCATCCGTCCAGACATACGTAAAGCCGCCAATTGCACCACTGGCATTCACGCTCGCCGTTCCATCGGCAGTGCCGTTACAGCTGGCAGGAGTCGTGCTGCCTGTTAAGACAATTGGGCTTGGCTCGGTAATCGTGTAGTTAGCCGTTACCGTACAGCCATTGCCATCGGCAATGGTGACCGTGTAGTTGCCTGCTCCTACCGCGTTGGTATCAATAGCTGTTAGGCCATTGCCCCAATTGTAGGTGTAAGCGGGAACGCCAGGCGTTCCACCCACAACCGTGGCGCGGGCAATCCCGTCGGCTGCGCCGTTACAACGTGCAGGGGTAGTGGCCACCGTAGCGGTAATCGCACTCGGCTCACTGATGGTGACGCTAGCAGTTGCTGCACAGTTGTTGTTATCTTCTACCGTTACGGTATAAATGCCTTGTGCCAAGTTGGTGGCTGTGGCGGTGTTTTGAGTCGGCGTAGTCGACCACGTATAGCTGTAGGCTCCAGTTCCCCCTGCGCCAAGCGCTGTGGCGGTGCCGTCTGCGCCATTATTACACGAAGCATCGGTGCTTGTGGCCGCCGCCGTAACGACGGTAGGTTGGGCTACAGTCGCACAAGTATTCACCGTACAACCCTGTGCATCTGTGATAGTCACACAATAAGTACCTGTTGCAAGTCCATCTAAGGTATCGGTGGTACTGCCAGCCGTTGACCAGTTATAAGTATAGCTTCCAAAGCCTCCCAAAGGGGTTGCGACTAAGCGCCCGTCAGGTGGGGTGGTGCCATTACAAGTTAGATCTCGCACTGCTAAATTCACCGTTAGCGGAGTGCCCACAGTTATCGCGATGGTATCTGCAGCAGAGCAACCCGACCCATCGTCTACCGTAACACTATAACTGTCCGTAGCGCCTACACGGATGGTTTGGGTAGCGGCTCCAGTAGACCATAAATACGTGGCAAAACCAGTGCCTGCGTCTAAGTCAACACTATCACCTGCACATAAAATGGTTGAACCATTAGTAATAATTGTTGCTGCAATGCTAGAACCAATGGTCACGGATACGTTGCCTGTATCGCTACAACCAAAAGCATTTTGAGCAATCACTGTATACACCGTGCTTGTTGGAGGGTTGACGAATGGGCTGTCACATTGTGTACAGCTAATATTAGTATTGGGAGACCAATCAAAGGTCGCACTTGATAAATCTTGAAAGTTCATGCACCAATCATTCAAGGTGCCTGCGGTTCCTCCTGGAATAATACTGTTGTGTACAATTACTAATGTCCATGTACCATTGGCTGTAGCCCCTAATAAGGTATTAAAGCCATTGGCTCCTCCTTGCGGGAAATAGTTGACATTGGGTGGAATGGGAGGCGTAAATGGCAAGCTCGTAATGGGCGTATTACCTGTGGCAGTAGAGAACGTAGCCCCTACTAAGGCAGCGTTAAACCCACCATTGCCTTGTGTCAAAATAGCTCGTTGGCCACTAGGAGCCACTAGAAATGCGGTTATTTGATTGAGGGAACTCATGTTAATATCAAAACACACCTCTAAAGAAGAAAGTAGAACAGGGGTAATGATATTAGGAGCAACTCCTGAAAGGTTCAAGGTGATTCTAGTTGTATCGTCCCGTTGTACGGAAATAGGAGCAGGAATGCGTACAAATTGACCACCAGAAGCTCCACTCACACTAGCACCTAGTTGTGTAGAGCCGCCATTACAAAGCGTTACATCAGGACTAGTCGTCAAACTAATTGGGTAAGGCGCTGCAACTTGTACCGTGTCTGTTTGGGGCAAACAAATGCCATCATCATAAACAACAACAAACGTATCGGGTGTTAATTGTATCGCAATAGGATTAGGAATTGTTGGATCATTCAAGGGCGCAGTAGGCGTCCAGTTATACGTTGGACTGCTAGGAGCGGTTCCTCCATAGCTAACCGCTACATTGAGCTGAATAGTATCGCTTTGGTTATCACAAATAAAATAGCGATCAGCAGTAGCATTAAAGGCCGTAATGCCGATTATTTCTAAGTTGACGCTGCTCTGGGCATTACACAAACCGCCTGGGCTGGACAACGAGTAAGTAATGGTATGGTTGCCTGTTGGCGAATTCGCAACGTCAATTTCCCCCGTATTGGCATTTACAAAAACAACGCCTGTACTAGAGGTAAAGGTGCCTCCTGGAGTACCCGTAATGGTAGGAATAGGATTGGTATTGGTTTGTTGGCAATAAACAGGATCGGCATAATTGAAACTGCCATCGGGAATTCCAATAACAATAATCTTGACCGTATCTATAATAGAACAGCCGCCGTACGTGAATTGTACTTGGAAAACCATAGAATCAAAAGCAGTCGTCAAAGGCAAGACAGGTGCTGTCAGGACAGGGCGCGCAATCGTATTATTAGAAATAGTACCCGTTACCCCTCCAATTTGCGTCCATAAATACTGCCCAAAACCAGCTGAAGTAGTGGGAAAGGTATCGACTGGCAACACAATACTAGAACCAGAACAAACCGTAGAATCCGAAATATTAATACCTGGTACAATCACCTGTATGGGCACTCGCGCTTGACAGGCATTAGTTGGATTGGTCACTTCAAAAGCTAAATCAAAATCATAAATGCCTACATCGGCTTGGGTAGGGCTAATAATTGTTCCTATACTAATGGTATCATTGGGCAACCCAGAGGCGGTAAAAACCAAGGCTCCAGGAAAAACCGTATCAACTGTCGTATACGGGGCGTAAAGTCGCAAGGTGTCGGAGAAAATCCCCGAAGAAGTAACCTGTATACCCAATTGATCGCCAGGACAAACCACATAACGACCTACCCCTCCTGTTGTGTCAACCACTGTTCCCCCATTATTAGCAGGAAAAGGAAGGGTATCTAAGTTATAAGACAAATCACAAGGACAAGCAACCTCTCCTGATCCTGAGTTGGAAGAACTAAAAATATTAGTCGATCGCCCAGAAAAGTTGGTCACCATTAAAATATAAACAGATCCTGCTATGGCGTTATCTATGGTTACAAATTCTATAGAAGCGGCATCATAACTACAAGTATCCACTAAATTGCCATTAGCAATAGTACCATTCCCTAAATTACCACAATTGTTTTGGGCAGAAGCTAGGTTGGGAAAAGGTCCCCACAAAATATAGTCAATATCTACATTGGCCGTATTCTGCAAGGTAATATCAATAGTCCCTGACTGAGAAATGGTCAAAGTG
Source organism: uncultured Saprospiraceae bacterium (assembly GCA_963837355.1). Taxonomy (GTDB): domain Bacteria; phylum Bacteroidota; class Bacteroidia; order Chitinophagales; family Saprospiraceae; genus Aureispira. Next base: position 524,664 of record CAWIMY010000008.1, read on the forward strand.
AAAAAAGTTGGGTCGGGGGTACTTCCCAAACAACCATAGTTATTACCTACAGGGCCATTGATGCCACTAGTTGTCGCTGCATACTGGTTGACACTGTCGCAAAACGGCGTTGCGCCCAAACAGTCGGGGCTCTGCGCGGCGAGTACCTGCGTCATCGTCAAAAAGACAAACAGAAATAGATGTTTGTATAAGGTTTTCATAATAAGAAGCTATAAGATGATGCCTAAAAAGAGAAGGCAAAGTAGTAAAAGCAAAAATCCCTAACAATTATTTGGTAGAAGTGGCAGGGGGCATCGTTTGTTCGAGTTGCTGAATGCGTTGCAAACTCCGATCTAAAGCCGTTTGGTGTTTTTGGCGCATCGCCAAACTACTAGTAGGGTCAGCATGACTATCGGCTACTAATTGTTTTAACTTCGGTAAGTTGGCCCTTAAACGCTCCAATTCCTCGGTAGGAGAAATAGACGCTTGTGCAATTACTGTGGTCGTAGCTTTGCCTGGGCAAGTCGCACAAGGAACCGCCGTTTGCTGTTGGCGCAGTGCGTTCAAATCCACTTGCTCATAGCCTAATGCTTTGAGCTGTTGTATGGTGTTAGCATCTTGTCCCTTGGATAAAAAAGGCAAAAGGAACAGCAGAGATAGAAGGAGTAGTTGTCGCATAAGAAGGAATTATGAAAAATATTTTTAATTGAAGGGAACAGGTAAGTAGAGAACGCGTCTCTACGCTTAATTGATATAACAATGGAAGAGAAATTTATATTTCGCTGCAAAAGTAGTATTCAATTATTAAAGCATAACAGCCAACTAGGAATTCTTGTTCGATGGCTTAGTTAACACCCTACTCTACAAAACGTTTTCCAAGTTGCGTCTGCTGCCTGATTTTATCGGTTAATTTCAGAAAGAGCAAGTAGAAGAAGTCAATTAGTTACTTATAAAATAATTTTTTAGAGTAAGAGTCGGAATTAATTCTAGGGAAAAGCGGGTTCTAAGTCAACCTAGTTTGGCAAGGACTGTTATCCAACTATTGTAAGAATAAACACAAGAGACATGCAAGCAAGTTATTTAGTGGTAGGAGGAAGTAAAGGAATTGGAAAAGCGACCGCGCAACTGTTATTGGAACAGGGGCATCGCGTACATATTATTGCCCGTACGGCTCCCGATTGGGAAGGAGGCTATCAGTTTCATGCGGTAGATGTCCTCGATGGCACTTTACCTGATTTGGAAGGCGGATTAGATGGGTTAATTTATTGCCCTGGCAGTATTAATTTAAAGCCATTCAAAGGGCTAAAACAAACGGATTTTCAAACAGATTTTGACATCAATGTCTTAGGCGCTGTGCGCGTATTGCAGCACTATTATCCACAACTAAAAGACTCGGATAAAGCTTCTGTGGTCTTATTTAGCACCGTTGCGGTACAGACAGGAATGGCTTTTCACGCCTCTATTAGTGCTGCTAAAGGAGCAGTCGAAGGCTTGGTGCGTTCCTTGGCGGCAGAGTGGTCGCCCACGATCCGCGTCAACGGCATTGCGCCTTCTATTATGCAAACGGAGTTGGCGGCGCGTCTATTGCGCAACGAAAAACAAATTACCGCTGCCGAAGAGCGCCACCCACTCAACAGAATTGGTCAAGCGGAAGATGGCGCGGCCTTGGCAAGTTTCTTATTGCAACCTTCTTCAGGCTGGATTACAGGGCAAATTATTGGCTTGGACGGAGGAATGTCTGCGGTACGCAAATTGTAAAATAGGGGAGTAATGATAAAAGAAAAAAGAATTACACAGGTGGAGTTGAATCAAATGAGTCATCTTCCCCGCATCAATTTAGTCAACAGCATTACTGGGTATAAATCGGCTTCGCTAATTGGAACCAAAGATAAAGCAGGTGTCTTGAATGTCGCGGTTTTTAGTTCTGTCACACACGTGGGGTCTAAGCCTCCGTTGATTGGGTTCATTGTCCGTCCTACAACTGTAGCGCGCAATACCTATGATAACATCAAAGAAACGGGTTTTTATACCATCAATCACATCAATCAGCACATCATTGCCGATGCCCACCATACCTCGGCCAAGTATCCCAAAGCGGTATCAGAGTTTGATAAAACAGCCTTAACGCCTGAATTTAAAGGGGACTTTTACGCCCCTTATGTGCAAGAAGCCGTTGTGAAGATCGGCTTAGCCTTTCGCGAAGAAATTCCGATTAAGGCCAATGGAACCTTATTAATTTTAGGAGAAATTCAAGAAATGATCTTTCCTGAGCTATACCAAGGAGAGGATGGTTTTATTGATTTGAATGCGGCACAAACAGTATGTGTTAGTGGTTTAGATGCCTACCACTTGCCCCAGCAATTAGCACGGTTCGATTATGCTCGACCAAAGGAAGAGAAAAATGATTAAGTAGTTTTTTACTGTTGTAAAAAGAGAAAGGAGTTGCCCGAAATCAAATTCGGGACAACTCCTTTTTTAGATCGGTAGCTATTGTTTGCTTAGCGCAAAATAGTCACGTTACCTTTAATTTGAATGGTTTCTCCATCACGGTACAAGACATCGGCATACCAGCTATAGGTTCCTGATCCAACGGGTTTACCTCTAAAGATACCATTCCATCCCTGTTCAGGAATATTAACTTGTAAGTTCTGGCCTTCATACACCAAGGTTCCCCAACGGTCATAGACTCTAAAGATGGTCACTTCTTGTACGCGTTCTCCTCCCTGAATAAAGAAGTAGTCGTTCACCCCATCACCATTCGGCGTAAAGCCAGTCGGCGCATTCGCACGGCGGAACTTACGCACCTCAATGCTCACAATCGCCTCCACACTACACCCTGCCGCATTGATCGCCGCAAATTGGTATTGAACATTGTCCAGTGGGCTCACGCCAAATTGATAACTCGTATCCGTCACTAAGCCCAGCGGGCTGGTAAGTTGATTCCAACTGTATTGCACCCCTGTCGTGTCGTTCAATTGCGCCATTACGGTAATGCTGTCGCCGTATTCTATCACCGTATCTTGCGTAATGCTGGCAATCAAGAACGGATCGCCGCTGTCTACGGTGAGTAGCGTGTCGGCCGTACAACCGTTCTCATCGCGCACGCTCAGCGTGTAGACATCGGCTGCCAAGTCGCCAAAGAAGTTGCCCGTTGTCCAGCCACTGCTGCTTGCGCCCACTACTTGGTATTCCAGTGGTTGACTAATCACGGTTCCCCCTGAGCCATTGGCCGTCAAGGTGCCCGTTGCATCGCCTGCACAGCGTGTTGCGGTGGTCACCCCTGTAATCTGTAGCGCAGCGGGCTGTGTCAAGGTGCCTTCGCTATCCATCGTACAGCCTCTGCTGTCGGTAATGGTGACGGTGTAGCGCAGCGCCCGAAGGTTAATCGCCGTTCTAGTGGTCTGGCTGTTCGACCAGCGGTAAGTGTACGGCGCAGTGCCGCCCGTTACATTGGCCTGTAGACGGCCGTCTTGTGAGCCAAAGCAAGTCAAGTTATTAACCGTGGCGACGGTCACGCTCATGGCACTGGGCTCCGTCAAGGTGTAGCCAAAGCTGGCTTGACAACCGGTCAAATCCGTGACCGTCACGCGGTAAGCCCCTGCGGCCAAGTTGTTGATTTGTGACAACACCTGTCCAGATGACCAGCTGTAGCTGGCAATGTTCGGGTTGTTGCCCAAGTTAATGCTTCCGTCCGTTTGTCCATTACAAGTAATGGGCGTAGTCGTAGCGTTCAATACGATGGGTAAACCATCATTCAACACTACCGTATCGGAGGCAAAACAAGCATTGACATCCGTCACCAGCACGCTGTAGGTGCCTGCGGGCAGGTTGCTCACGCTTGTGGTGGTCGAGCCGTTAACATCATTCCAGATAAAGCGGTAGGCGGGTGTTCCCCCCGTGACGCTCTGCACGCTCACCGCGCCACTAGCGCCACCTTGGCAGCTAATCGTTTGGTCAATTTGTGCGGTAATTTGCAAGGGCTGTGGCGCTCCAACCGTTCCCGTAAGGGCTAAGCTACAACCAGCATTGTCGGTAATGGTTACGGTATAACTACCCGCCAATAAACTATCGGCTACTGCCGTGGTGGTATTGTTGGTGTTTCCGCTCCAAGCGAAAGCATAAGGCGTGGTTCCCCCAGTCACAACAGCGGCTAATTGTCCGCTGCCTTGATTGGCACAAAGCGCGTCGCGCGTCAGTAGCTGCCCTGTCAAGCCCTGTGCGGGCTGGGTAACGACAAAGCTATCGACGATCGAGCAGCCGCTCGCATCGCTAATGGTGACATACTGCACGCCCGCCGAAAGGCCAGTGACAAACGGCCCTGTTTGACCCGCTGCCCCACTCCAAGTAAAGCTATAAGCAGGTGTTCCGCCTGTGACTAAGATACTAGCCGTACCGTTGTTACCGCCAAGGCAGTTGACATTGGTATTCGTCAAGCTCGTCACGCTAATAGAACTGCTGCTGTTGATGTTGACTAAGGCAGTGGCGGCACAGCCATTGGCATCCGTTACCGTCACGGTATTGGCACCTGCCGCAAGGCGGGTGGCCGTAGCGGTTACCTCGCCCGAAGGCCAAGCATAAGTATACGGAGCGCTTCCGCCTGTCGCGGTGACGGTGGCCGTGCCACTGCTATCGCCTGCACAAGCCACGCCTGCACTACTGCTGATCGTCGCGCAATATCGCGCTTGGATCAGTTAGCGTGACGCTCGCACTTCCTGTACAGCCGAGGCTGTCGGTAATGGTTACGCTGTAGGTGCCTGCTACAAGTCCTGTCGCGGTGACGGTAGTTTGGCTGTTTGACCAGTTATACGTGTATGGCGCGGTTCCACCCGCTGCCGTTACGGTAGCGGTGCCGCTGTTGTCGCCTGCACAAGCAGGATCAACGCCTGTTATGCTACCCGAAATAGGGGCGCTAGGCTGGGTGATGGTCACACAGCTGCTATTTTGACAGCCGTTGAAGTCACTCACCGTGACGCAGTGCTGTCCTGCCGCAAGGCCAATAGCCGTTTGGCTCGTCTGCCCATTGTCCCATAAGAACGCATAGCCTACTAGGCCAATCGGCGTTCCGCCTGTAGCGGTGACCGTAGCGGTGCCGTTGGCATCGCCAAAGCAAGCCAAGTTGGTCGCGGCAATGCTGCTTTGTAGGGCAGTGGGCTGTTGGATGTTAATCACTTCTACGCGATCACAACCATTGGCATCCGTTGCCGTCACGCTGTATAAGCCTGCTGCAAGCCCTGTAGCCGTTTGGGTAGTTTGGCCATCCGACCAGTTGTAGGTATACGTATTGCTTCCCCCGCTGACAAATGCCGTGGCAGTGCCTGTGCTATCGCCATTACAGTCGGTAAGCGTTGCCACAACCGAGTCGATTAAGACCTCCGCAGGCTCTTCTAATTGTACATTAATAGCAATCACACAATCGTTGCCATCTCTCACCGTGACGGTATAAGCGCCAGCGGCTAAGTTGTTCCAGACATTGTTGGCGCTAAAGACATTGCCCGATTGGCCAGGGCCGCTGATGCGGTACTCATAGCCATTCACGCCCAATGTTCCTGTTCCAACCACCGCGTTGGCTAGGATCTGTCCGTTCTGATCGCCAAAGCAAAGCACATTGACGGAGTCAATGGTAGCGGCCAAGGGAATAGGATCGGCAATGGTAAGGCAGGTGTCGACTTGACAACCTTGCAAATCCGTCACGCTCACACAGTAGGTTCCTGCGACTAGACCCGAGATGTTGGCAGTGTTTTGTCCGCCAGGACTCCACGTATAGCTATAGCCAGCGCTGCCGCCTGCTACCACTACGCCAACGGAGCCATCGGCTGCGCCAGCACAGGTAATGGGAGAGCCGTTGTAGTTGGACAAGACTTGTGGGCTTAATTGAATCGCACTAGGCTCAGCCAAAACCGACCCTGCGGTGGTGCTACAACCGTTTGCATCGGTGATGGTAACGGTATAAGCGCCTGCGGGTAAGCCCGTGGCTAAGCTAGTAATTTGGCCATCCGACCAGCGGTAGGTGTAGTTGGGCGTAGCGCCTTGGGCATCTACTTCCATGCGGCCGTTGGTGCCGCCGTTACAGCTTGGATCTTGCTGGGCAATGATCGTGGCGGTTAAGGCGCTGGCAGGTTCGAAGACCTGTGCGGTTTGAAGCAAGGTACAGCCGTTGAAGTCGGTAATGGTCACCGTGTAGGTGCCCGCTCGTAGACCTGTTGCGGTGGCGGTATTTTGATTAGCGGCATTGGCTCCCCAAAGATAGGTATAGGGGAAGATGCCCCCTGAAGGGGTTGCGGTAATTTGTCCATCGCTGCCGTTTTTGCACTGCGCAGAATCGACCGAAAGGACAGCCGATAAAGCTATTGGCTCACTAATAGTAACAGAGTCTATCACAAAGCAGCCGTTTGCATCGGTGATGGTCACATAGCTAAATCCAGCAGACAAGCCTGTCGCTACATCAGTGGCATCGCCATTCGACCATAAGTAAGTATAGGGCTGAATGCCGCCACTGGTGGTGACACTAGCCGTTCCATCGGCTCCACCTGCGCAGCGCACGGCTGTTGTCGTGAAAGACAGGAGTGGTAAAGCCAGCGGGCTCGGTCACGGTCAAACAAGTATCGGTTGTACAGCCGTTCGCATCTGTCACCGTTACGCAGTGAACGCCAGCCAACAAACCTGTTGCCGTAGTAGTAATTTGACCATCTGTCCAGACATAAGTAAAGCCGCCAATTGCACCACTGGCGTTCACACTGGCCGTTCCATCGGCCGTGCCGTTACAGCTGGCAGGAGTAGTGCTGCCTGTTAAGACAATTGGGCTTGGCTCGGTAATCGTATAGTTGGCCGTTACCGTACAGCCATTGCCATCGGCAATGGTGACCGTGTAGTTGCCTGCGGCTACGGCATGGGTATCAATCGCTGTTAGGCCATTGCCCCAATTGTAGGTGTAAGCAGGAACGCCAGGCGTTCCGCCAAGAACGGTAGCGCGGGCAATCCCGTCGGCTGCGCCGTTACAAAGTGCAGGGGTAGTGGCCACCGTAGCGGTAATCGCACTCGGCTCACTGATGGTGACGCTAGCAGTTGCTGCACAGTTGTTGTTATCTTCTACCGTTACGGTATAAATGCCTTGTGCCAAGTTGGTGGCTGTGGCGGTGTTTTGAGTCGGCGTAGTCGACCACGTATAGCTGTAGGCTCCAGTTCCCCCTGCGCCAAGCGCTGTGGCCGTGCCGTCTGCGCCATTATTACACGAAGCATCGGTGCTTGTGGCCGCCGCGCTAACTAAGCTCGGTTCTGTTATAGTAATGCTGCTGCTAGTAAAACAGCCATTGTTATCGGTAATGGTTACGGTGTACACGCCTGCACACAAAGCGCGCAGCCGTATCCGTGAGTTGGCCATCGGACCAACGGTAAGTATAGGGAGCCGTTCCACCTGCTCCAATCGCTGCGGCGGCACCATCACAAGTGCCATTACAACTAATCGCTGCACCATTATAATCGCTTGCAATGGTCGTGCTGACACTCACTGCGCTGGGCTCGGTGACCGTTACATTGGTAAATCCTGTACAGCCATTGGCATCCGTTACCGTAATAATATAGTTGCCTGCTACTAAGCCGCGAGCGGTATCACTGGTTTGAGTCGGTGTAGTGGAACCAAGCATAGTTGTAACCTCCTGCCCCGCCCGAAGCAGTGGCAAAAGCACTTCCGTCTGCACTGCTGTTGCAAAGCGTTGGGATACTTGCTGCTGTGACCGTAATCGCGCTCGGCTCGCTGAGCGTCACGCTATCGACGGCGCTACAACCTAAGCTATCGGTCACCGTCACTATAACGGTTCCAGCACACAAGGTAAAGGCGCTATCCGTCGTTTGAACAGGAGCCGTTGACCAGCTGTAGACATAACCACTTGCCGCAGGGCTTCCCCCCATCGCAACTACCGTAGCCATCCCATCGCAAGCGCTGTTACAGCTTACATTCGTGCCCCCGCAAAGGTCGTGACAAGACTCGCACTGGCCGTGACGGTCATCGTCGGTTCAATAATTGTTAAACAAGTATCTGCTGCGCAGCCGTTCACATCGGTGATCGTTACACATATCAAGCCTGCGGTGAGGTTGGTGGCTGTGGCAGTGGTTTGCCCATTTGACCAAACATAGGTTAAGGAGCCTGTTCCGCCAATAGCGATGAACGTTGCCGAGCCGTCTGAGCCGCCAAAACAGGTGACATCTGTTTGGGTGCTCGTAAACGTGATGGCGGTGGGTTCGGCTATCGTAGCGCAAGTATCTACGCTACAGCCTTGGCTGTCTGTTACGGTGACACAATAGGTGCCTGAAGCAAGACCCGCTAAGGTATCGTTGCTGCTGCCTGCTACTGACCAGTTGTAAGCATAACTTCCAAAGCTGCCCAAGGCCGTAGCCACTAAGCGTCCGTCGGGAGTGAGCATATTATTACACGATAAATCCTGTACCCCTAAATTAACCGTTAGAGGAGTACCGACCGTTACCGAAAGGGTATCAAAACCCAAACAACCACTGGCATCTGTAACCGTTAGTGTATAAGTATCGGTGGCCCCTACTCGGATGATTGGTGTAATAGCACCTGTAGACCATAGGTAGCTGGAAAATCCTGCTCCTGCATCTAAGTCAACACTGTCGCCAGCACACAAAATAGTGGTACCAGAAGGGGTAATGGTTGGCGTAATATTGGTACACCCTAAAGCACAACAAGTAATCGTATCAGGCGCTCCATCGGCACAGGTATTTCCCGACAAGGGGATAATGACCATTGTCACACATTGATTGAGTGCTAAACCTATTACTTGAAAAGAATCTAGAGTAGCCGCTATAGTTTGCGGAAGTCCCCCGTCAATGCTGACACTGTAACCCGAAGCTCCAAAAACAGGAGCCCAATTAAAGGTCACAGAATTAGAGGTTAAATTACCACAAGTAGTAATCGCGGCAGGTAGAGCCGTATCAATGGTTACATTGACCATTGCTGTGTCGCTACAACCAAACAAGTTGGTTGAAGTAACAGTATAAGTGGTATTGACGGCTGGGTTGACAATTGGACTATCACAAACCGTACAACTAATTGTACTATTATTGGGAGACCATAAAAAACTAGAGGCAGATAAATCTTTGAAATTCAAAGACCAATCGGCTAAGTTACCGATACCGCCACCGACAGCACCACTATTATGAATATACATCAATGTCCAAGTACCATTGGACGTTGCGCCCAATAAATTATTAAAGCCACCTGGCCCTCCTTCAGGAAAATAATCTAGACCACCTGTAAGTGGTGGTGAAAAAGGAAGAGTAGCAATAGGAAGATTACCTGGAGACAAAGAAAAATTACTAATGGGGAAAGAGAGGTTTAAGCCCCCTCGGTTAACCATAAGCGGAATCGTCTCGCCACTAGGAGCAATCAGGTAAACGGCTGAAAAGTTAAGGGAGTTCATGCTGAACCCTAAACTAACATTTAGACTATTAATTAAGGTATTGTCAATTCTATTGGGGCCTACTCCAAACACGTTCATGGTAAAATAAGTCGTGTCTTGTGCCTGAATGGCTCTAGTCCCTGAGTAGGTAAATATTTGATCGGGGTTACTAGGCAATACATCGGCTCCGATTTGACCACTGCTTCCACTACAAATAACGATGTCATTGGTGGGGAGGATCTGAGCAGGGTAGGGTGCTATTATTTTTAGCGTATCCACTTGTTCAGGACAAATGCTATCATTGTAACGTAAGATATAATCCTGTGGCGCAAGTAAAATAGCTTGCGGGTTGGCGATAATAGGATCATTTAAATTTGTACTCGGTGACCATTGGTAGGTCGCAATAGGCGGCACGACCCCATTGTAATTAATATATACTCCAAACTGTAACGTGTCGATGACATTATCACAAATAGCATAACGGTCGGAAAGTGGTTGGAAACTTACAATATCTGTAATATCAATTACATAGGTTTCTACTGAGGTACAGAGGCCATTGGTCAAGGTATATTGAATAAAGTGCCCACCTAAGGTTGCTGTATCTACATCCACGATTCCTGTAACAGGGTCAACGGCTGTATTGGGACCTGCCAAAAAAGTACCGCCTGTTTGTCCCAAAATAATCGGCGTAGCAGGAAGACCTGTCGCTCGACACCAAATATCTTGTGCATAGATGAACGATACATCTGGAACCGTATCAATGGTTACCTCTAGGGTATCTTCGGCACAAAAAGAACCTGGCCCTGGCGTGTATAATATATTAAAGGTACCCGCTGTAGAGGCATCTAAATCAATAACCCCTGTTCCAGCATTGAGCACCAACCCTGATGGATTGGTAGCTACTTGCGAAAATACCCCTCCTGGATCACTAATAAAAGGAATGGGGTCTGTTTGGTTTTGGCAATAGCGATCGGTAGGATAGGCCGCCGCCAACTCGGTGAGGGTAATGGTTTGTTGGTAAACAATTATACAATTGCCCAAACCAACCGTATAAGAAATAACATGGCTACCTAATGCCGTCGCTGTCAAGTCTAGTAAACCCGTAACAGGATCTACTACAGCCCCAAAACTCGCTGAAAACACGCCCCCTGGATCTCCCAAGATAATGGGCAATGGATTGGGAGAAGATTTACAAAAAGACAATTGCGGATAGGTGAAAGTTGGATCGGGGGCTGGCTCAATGGTAATTCGAATAGAATCCGAAGGACAAATGGCTAAGGCCGTATCGACTAAATAAATGACATCGTAGACCCCTACTAGGGAGGTACTCAAATCAATTATTCCTGTAATAGAATCCATCACTAAGCCAGGGGCATTCAGCACCGACTGGACAAAGGTTCCTGTTGAATCCCCTATAATTATGGGTACTGGATTTTGATCGTTCTGACAATAAGTCCTTCGACTAAAGTCCGCGCCATTAATGCGCAGAGCAAAACTAGAAAAATTGATAGAAGGAATGGGGCAAAAATTATCGTTGACGGTTACGGTAAAGGGATAAATACCTGGCGTGAGCAAACTAGGGTCAATAAAAAAGGTAATCAAGACAGAATCACGCACTGAATTATCTACGATATACGTCATGGCACCATTAGGAATAGACGAAGTACCGTTACTAGTCACGGTTAAAGAATCCCCGTTGACATCTTGTGCTAAAATCGTAAAGGAGGCCAGTGCATTGCGGCACATACTATAACTAGAACTGTCAAAGGTGAAAATAGACCCTTGTACATTATTGGTTTGAGCAACAGTGGGAGAGGTATTGTTACAATTGGTTAGTACTGTAATTTGTACTTCTCGGTAGGTAGTCGCAATAACTACCCCGTTGCGAATTTCTTCAATTTTGACGGCCACCATCGTGATTTGGGTGGTGTTGTCTAGGGGCAAAAAAGTCATTACACCTGTAGTAGAATCAAATTGGAACACCGTTCCTGGTTCGATGGCAATCGGTGTAGTGGCACTGAGTCCTCCCACAAAAGGAATAGGGCTTCCACCCGCACCCGCAGAAATCGCAGGAGCAACCAACGAGAAAACTAAGGTATCGCCATCAGGGTCAAATACCCCGTGGTTGTACGAGGTCCAGACACTATCGCAGGTATAAAAAGTCGGTAAATTAGAAAACTGCACCGAGTTGTTGCAAGGATTGACACGGGTATCAATGGTCGTAGATACGTAAGTATTTCTGGAGGTGGGATTTTGTAGATTGGTAATGGCACCCGTACGACAGCAATTCGTGATCGACGCTGTCCACACACAACCCGAAGGCAGGGTAATAATTCCCTTATAAAACATTTGTCCAATTCCTGGTTGAGTTCCCCCATTACACGTAGAGGTAGTGATATCACACAAGGGCGAAACATCGACATTGGACAGACTATCCACTCGATCTAGTCGAACTGTGTTGGGTGAAAGTACGCAGCCTGGCGTAGTGCTAGTCAATCGTACCGATTGGGAATTCCCCAATCCACTACTAGTATTACAATCGTAATAACAGGTGACGGTGAACTCGTACTGGTCAGCACCTAAGCAGCGGTAACTGATGGTACAACCCAGCGTGTGGGTCGCTTGGGCTTGTTGGGAAAAACTGCAAAGAAGCAGCACAACACCCACGAAACGAAGAAGGAAGTAAGGAGAATTAAACATAGATGATTGTTTTAATAGCGTGACAAAGGGACTTTTAGCGATTCTATAGTTGATTAAATCAACAGTTAGTTGGCTGTTAAACAGTACAGTATAATTAGGTAAACGTAGGAAAGCCTACTTATGTCCACTCTCCACGAAAAAAAGTACCTTAAAAAAAAGCCCGCTGTACAAGCAGTACAGCGGGCAGAGAATATTTTTATAAAAGAGAGCCGTTATAAGCCTTCTTTTGCCTTTGTATAGACCGATTCTTCGATAACTTGTTCGTAGTATTCTTCATAAATAGGAACAATATTGTGAATGTCAAACCGCTTAGCTTGTCGAAGGGCATTTTCTCTAAAACGACGGTGCGTTTTTTCGTCTTGTAAAATCTTTAAACCATTGGCCGCCATATCTTCTACGTCTCCTATATCACTCAAATAGCCTGTTTCGCCATGCAAATTAACCTCGGGCAATCCACCTGCATTAGAAGAAATTACAGGAACTTCACAAGCCATAGCTTCGAGAGCGGATAATCCAAAACTCTCACTGCTAGAAGGCATAATAAAAAGGTCAGAAATAGCGAGTAATTCTTCTATTGCGTCTTGTTTGCCTAAGAAGGTAATGTGGTCGCAGAGATGCAATTGTCGACACAATTGTTCTAAATTTTGCCGCTCAGGGCCATCTCCAATGAGCATTAATTTGCAAGGAATATTGCGCTGTAGCAAATCAAAAACACGGATAACATCGTCCACCCGTTTGACTTTGCGGAAATTAGAAACGTGGGTAAGAATTTTTTCGCCGTTGGGGGCAATGGCCAACTTGAAATGATCCTTATTGGTTTTTTTGAACCGTGCAAAGTCGATAAAATTGGGAATGACACGAATTTCTTTTTGAACCGCAAAAAAATTAAGTGTGTCTTGTTTGAGACTCTCTGACACTGCCGTTAAGCCATCCGATTTGTTCATCGCAAAGGTCACCGAAGGGGCATAAGCAGGATCTTTGCCCACTAAAGTAATGTCGGTGCCGTGCAGTGTCGTGACCACGGGAATATAAATTCCCTCCGTCAGTAAGATTTTTTTGGCCATATAAGCCACCGAGGCATGGGGAATAGCGTAATGTACATGGAGCAGGTCCAATTTTTCATAGCGCACGACATCCACCAATTTACTAGCCAAAGCGGTTTCGTAAGGAGGGTAATCAAATAAAGGGTAGCTGGCAAAGCGTACTTCTTTATAAAAAATATTTTCGTGGAAAGTATCTAGGCGAGCAGGTTGGCGATAAGAAATAAAATGGATTTCGTGCCCGCGTTCGGCCAAGCCTTTTCCCAATTCCGTTGCTACGACACCAGAACCACCATAAGTAGGGTAGCATACAATTCCTATTTTCATACGTTTTTTTTTAGATAAATCTGCTAATAAGGAAACGGTTGGGGGTTGGCAAGGAGATCTTTTCAGATAAGCGAGCACCAAAGATAACGCCTCTTTAGGATTCGCCAACTAAGTGTTCCTAAAACGCCGTACTTATTAAATTGTTTTCAAGACTGTTTTGTTTGTCAAAAAAAGGAAGGGTGGCTTTTCTCTTACTGGTTTCCTTATTATTTTTCCCTAGTTTTTGCCTATTAGAAAAGTATTAATAATTTATATGATGCTCGTTATAGCCTTGTATTCAAGGATTTAAAGGGGTTTTTGCCTTGTTTTAATAGTTTTTACAAGTTTTTTACAATCAAAGAGGCACAACGCTTTATCAGTCAAAAGCTTACATTTTTTTATAATTCTCATTTACCATTATTTAAGAAAACGGTAACAAATAAAAACTTGCATTAAACCCCCTTTTGCCCTATTTTAGTCTGGATTTGTAAACTAAACCACTATAACCTATGTACGCAATCCGTCAGGATTTCGATCCTAATAGCCTGTCCGCTATTGAAAATCTCGTTGCCGTTCTTGAATTTATCCGCCAAGAACCCTTTGGTATTGAAGAATATCAAGAAGGAGTAATTCCAGCGCAAGCTTTGGACTACATCAACCAATTCAAAGCGCAGAATGGTTTGAATGAAGAAGATGGCTTATCTCCCAATGTCATCGACGCGCTTAATGCCGCTTGGATTACCAAAAAATATACCTACCCAGAATACATCAGCGAGCTGCACACTTGGCTACAAGCGCTCTATTATGGAATTGACCAAGAAGAGGTTGATCAAATGATCATTGGTTCTACAACCTACGATGCCATCCAGCAAGCCCAAGAAAACTATCAAATACCACTTACAGGCACTGTAACTGTAGCGTTAGAAGATGCGCTTGCGCAGCGATTATGAAACGGCTATTAGTAATAATGAAAATCCTGACGATACTCCCCCTGCTGACAGCGAGCAACAATGGCTCGAAGTAAATGATGTTAACCGCCTACAAGCAGTTGTCGCTCCCTTGAGCCCAGAAGACCAAGGTGAGCGGGTACAGCATTTGCAATTGGCCTTGGCTTGGTTGGACTATGCAATTGATTACAACGAATACCGAGATGCGACTTTTGGAGAATCTACCCGCTGTGGCGCTGGTCAATTATCAGAAAGACAATGCCTTAGCGGCGTTTGGAGAACGTCAACGAAGCTGATGCCGCTCATATAAACAAGCGTTTGTTAGTGTCTAAACCGACTTTGTTGGATGACAAGCAGTATGCTGTGCGTGGCGCCATCAAAGATGTTGATTGGAAAGGTATCGCGAACGCAAGGGTAGAGGTCTACGAACAAATTTTGCGCGGCGAGCCAAGCTTTATTGGAGCAAGGTACCACGCAATGAAGATGGTTCTTACATCATTAATTACGCTGCGCCAGTAGATGCCGCTACGCAAGAAGAAAAAGAGCGGTTCCACTTGTTAATACGCCTCAATGACGCCGAAGGTACCTTGCTCAAGGAAATGACCTTTTTTAATGTAGACTCCACCACTTGGTTTAATTATACGACGGGTGCGATACCCTTCTCTGAGTAAGTCTGTCTATGAAGAGAATATGGCCTTGTTAGAACCGTATTTAGGTGGGTTTGCAGTTAAAGGAAATAGAAGAGAGTGTGTTGAACCGCGATGTGGAATATCTAAATGCTTCGACAGGTTTGGGAGCTAATGAAATTATAAAACTCTCTTTAGCGCATCGTGTTGCAGAACAATTGTCAGCGTATAATATTGATCCGAGTGTAATCTACGCTTTTTTTAAGCAAGAAATGCCACAGAGTTTGCCATCTTCTCTCTTGCCCGACACCTTGAGCGAGTGGTCAATTTGGATAAGCAGTTTGGTAGAAACACAGACGATTGCCTTAGCCCTTCTGCCGCGCCCAATGCAAGAAGAAGTTTTGGCAAAAGCGGGAACCACCAACATTCTACCTATCGAGCGGTATAATCAATTGGAAGCTATTTTAAATCAGTTGGATGAGGTGCGGACACATTATGCACAAATGGCGCCTATTGTGGGTAACGGAGTTACACTCAACGACGTGTTGGCAGATACCAGTATAGCGAATGACGATCGAAGTGTCATCGTAGAGGCCTTTGCTAATGATCCTTCTTTTTCCCCTGCTTTTATTCAAAGATTAGGCACATCGGGTACCATCAGTGAAAACGCTCAAAAAGAATTAGAAAAAGAATACTTTTTGTTGGAGTTGGGAAATCGTGAAGTAGAGCAGGCTAGTAATTTGAAGGCTGTATTTGGGAAGGAAGGCTACTCGGCAGTCGTAGAGCGCATTAGTGATTTTGCTAAATGGACGGAAGAGGACTGGCAAATTTATGCAGATTCACAGCCTGTTATGGAGGGTGTAGAACCGACTACTATAGATCCTCAAGTGCTGTATCAGAAAGCTACTCGTATAGCACCTACCGTTGCACTGCTCGCCAGCTTAGAGCGGCGCAATAATGAAGCGTTGGAAAACTTATCTACACTGCGAGAAGTGATCGATCAAGAGCAATGGACCAATTTGTTACAGATTCCTTTATTGGCAGTAGCACAAAATCCAGACTTAGAGTTGTCAGAGGCAGTTTTGGAAGAGTTAAAAACCGTACAACGCGTTCAGAAAATAGCTCCCTCGGCTGAAATAGGCAGCTTGTTAATAGATGAAGGGGTGACAAGTGCACAGCAAGCCTTCAGAATGGGCGCCGCAGGCATCAGCCAAAGCCTACAAGCTGCTGGTTTAGATAGCACTACAGCTGATGGTCATGCCGCTCATACTTTTGTTTTGGCACAGCAGCAAGTAGGGGATGCTATGGGGGTAGGCGTAGCTATTCAATTGCTTGGAAACAATCAATTATCTACCAATGTACTTCCCAGTTTAGCCAATATTGAAGAATTATTTGGGTCAACGGATACCTGCGCTTGCGAACATTGTCGCTCCGTTTACAGCCCTGCGGCCTATCTAACAGATTTGTTACAATGGATAAAGAATAACGGAACGGACGTAGAGGGTAGCGAGCTACCTTTAGATGCTCTACTAGCGCGCCGTCCTGATTTAGAACATATTTTGCTCAATTGTAAGAATGCCCATACGCCCTTGCCTTATATAGATTTAGTCAATGAGGTCTTAGAATATGCTATTGGTAAAAATATGGACGCTACGAGCCAAGTTGTAGAGGGTTATGAAAAGCGTAATACGACTTGGTCAGCAGAAGTCTTGCGCTTACAACCAGAGTACCAGTTAGATCTGGTGTATGAGAAGTTGGTCACCTTGCCCAATTCCACTTCTTACGCACCGACCGCTTCTTACAGTGCGTTTAATTTGTGGCAAGCTCAATTCCATTTGTATTTGGATCGTTTAGGAATTGATACCTATGAGCTGGTCAAGCAATGGGGGCAATATGGGTCAATACTAGAACCGTATGATCGCTGAGGCTGCCGCGTATTTCAAAATGCCTAGTCATGAGGTACTCGATATAGCAAGCAACGATTATGATTATGGTAGCCATGCAGCAGCCAGTTCTGAGGTAGAGCAATTTTTAAAACAACACGAGTTGACTTACGCGCAATTGGTAGAATTGTTACAGTGTGATGTCGCTACAGGGGGCATTGCGCTTTCCATAAAAGTTATAGAGGGGAACAATGCCAATACCTGTACTTTATCGGAAATGGAGATTGATGGCCTGACGAATGTGGCGTATACGAATCTTTGGAACTTTTTGCGCTTGTGGAAATACACGGGCTGGACTATAAGAGAGTTGAACAATGTGGTGCGCCATCCTCGTGTTGGCGGTGGGTTTTTAGTTGCAGGGGCGTTAGAACAGGTAGCAAAATTCCATCAAGTGCAGCAGCAATTGCGCCTAGGAGTAGCGCCTTTATTGACTCTATTTGGAGATATGGATACAGCTGTTTGGACAGATGCACAGAACAAAGAACAGGTGGGCTTTTATCAACAGGTTTATATGGCGGAGCATTTTGATAAAGCCATGCGCGCTGCCTTTGATTCTTCTAACCTGACGCTGGATTTGACAGCGTTGACGAGTGAACAAACCAATTACATAGCCACCGCTTTAGGTGTTAGTGTGGGAATAGTCGATACTATTTTGAATTTACCTATTTTGGATCAGTTGACGCAGTTTCACAACCCTCCTTATACCAGTCTTGACCTAGTCAAAAATGCCTCTAGTCTCACAGGGTTGTCCAATTTGTATGCTTATAGCTTATTGGCAAAAACATTTGACTTAGATTTAGAGACGTTGCCAGCATTGGGCAATCTACTCTATAATGGGTCTATTATCCTTATCAACCCTGCCTCTTTTCAGCAATTTATTGAAGATCTGCAACAGTTGAAAGCCCTGCGCCTTCCTGTAGATACCTTGTTGTACATCTTAAGACACCACGAGCCGACAGCATTTTTAGACGAAATTACGGTACAAGAATGGAATGAGGAATTGTCTGCCGTGTTGGACGAGGCTTATCTGACCTTATTTGAAAGCACAGAGGTAGAGCGTGTGTTACTGACGGATTTGTTACGTCGTACAGAAAAATTTGAAACGGAAGAAAAAATTCAAGATTTCTTAGATATTATTACTAACCAACAATCGATTGGTGCATTGGCTATTCAAGTTCAAGTGAGGACTTATTTTGATTACCTCTCTACGGATGCGCAGGATGCAATTGTAACAGAGGCATCGAATGCAGATTTCCCCACTAAATCTTTTCCAGCTATTCCCTTGGTCAAACAAGCGCTACACGCGTACCTCAATAGAGAAGTTGTTTACGACTTCTTAAGCAGTAAGTTAAACATAGATACTGAATTGTTGCATTGGTTTATGCAGCACAATACTTATAATGGTAACGGGTTGTTAGCCAATGAGTTTGTGTCCGATTATGAGCAAATTATTCCAGCTAGCAATTTGGCTCAACGATACCGCTATATACAAAAATTCAAGTTGTGGATAGATGCCATGAAGTTGAATTTAGCAGATGTTGAGGCGCTAGAGCAACACCATGATTTGCTTAATCCGCAGCTTCTAAAACCCAGTGATTTACCGATCTATCTTGGTGGAACATGGAGCCTAGAACAATGGAAAAACACCCTAGCCATTCTAGCATTGTGCCGACACTACAGAGTAGAGTTGCCTGTTTTCTTAGAATTATTGGCAGATCTCAAGGAGTTAAATACCACCAATGGTACTACCGATAACGTCGGGGCTTTCTTTCAGCAAATGAAGAAGCACTTCCCTTGGAATTTTGAATTGTTGGAAGAGTTGAACGCGCATTTTGGCTGGACTGTAGCTGATTATTTGAACCCAGAGCACTACGACAAAATGCTGCAATGGATGACATGGGTCGAGCAAAGTGGAGAAACCTTTGCTTTTGTGAAAGACTGGCCTGCTATTTTTGACGTATCAACTGCCAATTACTTGGCCAATCAGAAAAATATAGCGGCACAGGCCAAGCAGAGCCTACAAAATCGCTTATCACCTGAACAATGGGAAGGCGACTACAAAAAAATCCAAGACAATATCCGTGGGCAGAAGCGCGATGCCTTGTTAGCCCACGCCAAAAACTTTGATGCAGCAGGCAACCCTGTACTTTTATCCGTTACCGAATTGTACAAATACTACCTCATTGATCCCGCCATGGGCGCTTGCCAGTATACGTCTAGGATTAAACAAGCCATTAGCAGCGTGCAGTTGTTTATTCAACGCTGTTTGATGGGCTTAGAAGGAGAAGTCAGCGTTAGTAGTGTCATTGCCAAGCAGTGGAAATGGATGCAAAATTACCGCGTATGGGAGGCCAACCGCAAAGTGTTCTTATACCCAGAAAACTGGATCGAACCTGCTTTACGCGACGACAAAACCGAGCTGTTCAAAGAGTTTGAAGATAAAATGTTGCAGGCCGAAGTAACCAATGAAAACGTCGAACGCAACCTACAGGAGTATTTGGTGAAACTGCACCACATTTCCAACTTAGATATGATGAGTATCTGTGAAGATACCCTGAGCGACAGCGTGTATGTACTTGCTCGTACCAAAGAAATACCACCAGAGTACTACTACCGCAAGCTCGATAAAACGGCAGGTACTTGGACGGGATGGCAAAAAATAGAAGGCGCGATTAAAGGGGAACACCCTGTTTTGCAGATGTACAACGGGCGCTTGCATATCTTTTGGCTAGAGATTTTGGAGAAGCCGCAAGAGATTATTCTGCAACACGATACGCCTCCTAGGAATAAGTTCAATATGACAACTAATAGTTATGGACAAGGTGGTGATGCAAACAATACAACTATTAAACACACGCCGCCCTCTTACAGAGAAATTAAACTCTCTTGGATGGTGCTGTACGATACAGGCTGGTCTCCACCAACCCTATCCAAAGACAAACTTATTCATCCTTGGCCCCATCCTGACTATGCATTACACTTGCGCCCTAGACAAAAGGGACAAGATATGTGGCTGGATATTTATGTATCATCAGCTATCGAGCTTAATGGACGCCATTTTTATAACCAATTTGAGAATCAGTACCAGACACTCAATAATCAAGATAAAGATGGGATTGTAGTAAAACACAGGTTTGACCAGTTAGACCACAGGCCTGTACATGCTGCTTCTTTTGTTTTTGATGGATTTGTGAAGGCGATAAAAGTAAGACCAGTAGAAGGAGCGTATTGGTATGTGGGCTGGCAAAGAGCTCTAACTGCTTCGGCACAAAACGAATGGGGCGTATAGTCAATGAAGGACCTATTTGGATTGAATCCTTAACGGGAGTAAGCTATAGTAGTTTCAGGAAATATCACGAAATAGAAAATGGCTGGGTCAAAACTAATTATGGTTCATTTGATTTGCATTATCATGCTCAGCGCGTGCTGTTTACCAAGCTCATCAATGAGAGTAAGCACGCAAATGCCCCTACCGTAAGTATATGGGGTACCTATAGAAGTAGACAGGATCATGTCAGAAGGTTTATGGTAAATATACCAGGTAGAGGTAATGTAGGGATGCCAGTGAATAATCTTAATAATCTAATCACAAATGGATTATCGGGAAATAATACCTCTTCTAACCCTGTGAGTAGACCTTGGAAACTAACGGTTATACCCGCTGAATACAATGGACAATTACTGCGTGCTCCTAATCCAAGTAGTTTTGTAAAAATAGAAGATTCTAATTCTTACGAATACATTTATAACAATTTTGGAGAAGATGGTCGTAAGATTGAGCCGATTGCTGGAACCTAGTAGTGAGTTGTCCAGACCTTGGAAGAATTACTACAAGCATAATTATTTATCGACAGTAGATACTGAAAAGGCGACGAGTCCAACCCAGGTAACAAACGCTAGGTCTATGGCTGTTTTGACAAACGCGTCAGGTGGAGTTGTTATTCTGGAAGAAAATTTGAAGTATAAACTTGTCGTACCGTTTAGTGGTAATATGTCAGAAGAACAACGGTACAATAATGTTCTGTATCAAGATAAATTACGCTCCTTCTATTTGGAGGAAAAAGATGCAGCAAGACAACAATACAGCATCCACGCTATTTACCACCCTTTTACAAGAGAATTTTTGGGAGAATTAGGCAGTGGCGGTCTCGAAAGACTGTATACCAGAGAAACACAGTACTTGGACGGGGAGGACTTAAATGCTTATTATCAGCCCAATAGCAGCCATCTTGTACCAGAGCAAGCCACCGATATTATTAGGGAACAAGTTAATTTTGAGAACTACCACGGCTATGGTATTTACAACCAAGAAATCTTCTTCCATATTCCTTTGATGATTGCCACAGAACTAAGCGAAAATCAACGCTTCGAAGAAGCAATGCAATGGTTCCACTTTATTTTTAATCCAATAGGGGTACCTTATAATCGGAATACTGCAGGTTCAGAAGAGGTGAGCCGATACTGGATTACCAAACCATTTTTTGAGCAAACTAATGCTGGTTATCAAGAAAATTTAATTCAAAACCTATTGGGTGGACAGTTGTCAGAAGAGACGAGAAACGCTATCAATGTATGGCGCAAGAATCCGTTTATGCCCTATGCGATAGCGCGCATGCGCCCAGTCGCGTATCAAAAGGCGGTAGTGATGAAATACATTGATAATCTAGTGGCTTGGGGCGATCAACTCTTTAGAAGAGAAACCTTAGAATCCATCAACCAAGCAGCTCTGCGTTACATCATGGCTGCAGAAATTCTAGGCGATCAGCCAAATATACTGGCAAGCAAAAAGGTGAACGATCAGGACTATGCCACGATTAAAGATACGCTAGACGAATTTTCTAATGGTAATTTGTTGGTGCAGCTAGAGAACTGGACTATTAATACCAATGGCTCTAATACTACCAGTAATGGTGCTGTTCCAGAAAGCTTTACACAAGGTAATCGGGGGCATCAAGCGAGCCAACACTGCCCACTTTTCCAACTCCTGGCCCATAAACGATGATGATTTACAGGGAGGAGTTTTAACGATAGGACAGGACGAACCAAACTTTGGTAAAGATATACCTTTGCCCATTATTGATGGAAAATACTTCTGCATTCCCAAAAATGAGAAATTAGCAGGCTACTGGGATTTAGTAGGTGATCGCCTATTCAAGATTCGCAATTGTATGAACATTGATGGCGTGGTGCGCCAACTCCCACTTTTTGCACCGCCTATTGATCCCGCTTTATTGGTAAATGCGGCAGCCAACGGCATTGATTTGAGTTCGGTTCTAGACGATTTAAGTTTGCCAAAGCTACCATTACAAATACAGAGCCTTAGGCCGCTTGGCAGTACAATTTTGTGGCGAGGTCAAAGGATTGGGACAAAGTATGTTGTCGGCGCTGCAAAGCAAAGATGCCGAGGGCATGGCGCTCTTGCAGTCAAGTAATGCCATGCGTTTACTAGATGCTACCGTATCCCTAAAAGAATTACAAATTCAAGAGGCGGAGGAGAGCATCAAATCGTTGGAGTTGCCTAGAGCAGCTGCGGAGTTTAGAAAGGAGTTTTATGAGGGGAGAGCCTTCATGAATGAATTAGAGAAAAATGCAGAGACGAAAGAATGCTAAGAGTATCAGTTTAGAGTAGTACGGGGATGGCTTTGGATGGTACTGCTGCTTTTTTGAGATTGGTACCTCGAATAGCAGCTTTCATAGGTACTTTGAGCGGTGCTGAGACAGAAATTAACGTCAGGTGAACAATTAACTGATATACTACAAATAGGAAGTAGTCGTTATTTACCGTGCCTCAGGTATCATCAGCAAAGAAGCCAGCATGGCCTCTACACAAGGCTCGTACGAGCGTCGTCAAGAGGAATGGGACTTCCAAGCCGACTTAGCCACTAGAGACATCGAACAAATCAACCAGCAAATTGCTACTGCTGCAATTCGGGTGGACATTGCTACGAAAGATTTGGAGAATCACCAGTAGCAAATAGAAATGCTCAATCGGAGCGCGAGTATATGCAGTCGAAATACACCAACCAGCAGTTGTATTCTTGGATGGTCGGGCAGATTTCGGGGATTTATTTCCAAGCGTACCAGTTGGCGTATGATATGGCTAAAAAGGCTGAAAAAAGTATGCGTTACGAGTTGGCCTTGCCAGACGATCTATCCCGAGTATGATTGGTTTTGGTTACTGGGACAGCATGAAAAAAGGCTTGTTGGCGGGTGATAAGTTGATGCTAGCCATCAACCAAATGGAAGCGACGTACGTAGAGCACAACCGCCGTGAGTTGGAGTTGACCAAGCATATTTCCTTGCACCAACTAGCGCCTAACGCATTGATTGAGCTTAAAACAAAAGGCAGCTGTATTTTAGACATTCCAAAATGGTGGTTCGATTTGGATTATCCAGGCCATTACTTACGCCGTATCAAAACAGTATCGGTTTCTATTCCTTGTGTCACAGGGCCCAATGTTAATGTCAATTGTACACTGACCATGACGCAGAATACGATTTCGAGACAAAGACGACAACGAAAGACTAAATTACGAAAGTACATCCATTGCCACTTCTTCGGCGCAAAATGATGCAGGTGTTTTTGAACCTAACCTCAATGGCGAGCGCTATTTACCTTTTGAAGGGGCAGGAGCGGAGAGTAAATGGAGATGAAGTTACCTGAAATTGCCAGCTTTGATTACCAAAGTATTTCGGATGTATCTGCACATGCGATATATGGCGAAAGATGGGGGCGCAACGAAGGCCGAAGCAGCTACTCTTGCCGTAAGAAACGAGTTAGAAACCGCTCAAAGTAGTACGCCACCTATTGTGCTACTAAGCCTCAAATCGGCCTTTCCAACGGCATGGCATCGCTTTTTACACCCTGAATCGCCTCTGGCAGTAACGGATCACTTATTGAACTTTGAATTGCTTAACAAGCATTATCCCTATTTCTCCTCTCTCTTTAAGAATAGAACAATAGTGGCGGCGGAGGTTGGAATTTTATTGAAAGAAGCGCCAATTGCTAATGAGGATTATACCGTTGATAGTACTACTATTACGGTTAATGCGGAAGAGTTGTATGCCGTAAGTGCTATTACTCTACCTGCTGCAGATGTAGGAAATGTGAGTTTAAATTTTAGCACTAGTAACAGTAGCGTAGACAAAATCGACGATGTCTTCTTGATTTTGAAGTACAGTGTGGACAACCTTTAGCATTAAGCATTTTTTGAAAACTAAACCTTATTCCACTACGGTGGAAAGGAAAGGAAAAATCTAGTATTTTTTGAAGGTTGCCACGCTGTTAGTCAACGTGGTAACCTACTTTCCTATTCTTTGAATCCAGTCTTAGGAACCAACAAACCGATGAATCTAATGGATACTCCTCCAAATAACAGCAATAATTCTAATAACAGCGCCAATCAAGACGAAGGCCCAAAACCCTTTGCCAGTAGTCTGGCACAACCCAACCAGCATCAAGCCCCTGAAATCGCCCTGCCCAAAGGCGGCGGCGCGTTGAAAGGAATTGATGAAAAAATGCAAGTCAATCCTGTCACAGGAACCAGCGGCACCAGTATTCCATTGCCTGTCGCACCTGCGCGGGGCGGGTTTAGTCCTGCGTTGTCGATTAGTTACAGCTCTGGCGGCGGCAATGGCCTTTTTGGGATGGGCTGGGGACTTTCTCTGCCGAGTATTGTTCGCAAAACCAACCAAGAATTGCCCCGTTACCAAGATGGTATCGAGTCCGATACGTTTATTTTAGCAGGTGCCGAAGACTGGTGCCCAAATTAGAAAATAGTACAGGCACCTGGCTTCCAGTGACGCGGCAGGAGGTAGATTTTACTATCAAAGAATACCGCCCGAGAATAGAGGGCAGTTGGCTGCGTATTGAGCAATGGACCAACCTAGATGGAGCCATACACTGGCGCACGATTAGTACTAATAATACGATTACTGTCTACGGCGATACGGACGAGAGCAAAATTACCAATCCACAAGACACCCGACAGGTGTTTGAGTGGAAAATATCTCATAGTTATGATAATTTAGGTAATGTTATTGTATATGAGTACAAAGAGGAAGATTTAGTAGGTGTATTACCGACGGTCTATGAGAAAAATAGAAATGCAGGGAATGTGACCAATACCTACCTCAAGCGGGTACATTATGGGAACAAAAACCATTACCACCACGGTGAT
>CAWIMY010000009.1:0-221718 GCA_963837355.1 uncultured Saprospiraceae bacterium
AGGGGTGAGATGCAGGGAGTCATCTCATCAAGGAGGTCACTGCCAGGCTTTAATACCAAAAAAAGAGCCCATCCAATCGGATGGGCTTTTTCTCTTATCTGTCGTTTAGACAATGTGACAAACGTGAACGAAGTGGTCGGTTTTTTTCGCCTGCAAAACCGATATACGAAGAACAGGGTTGTTCTAGTGTCGCGATAGCAGGATGCGTTAGTGACACTCGCATCCATCTAAATGACAGACAGCTTTTTATCTGTGAAAGATGGGCATTGTCCTTACTTGAGCAGGACAATGCACATAAGATTGATCTTAATAGTCGCTTAAGATATCAATGTTTTTTATCTTTATTATGACCGTGGCGCATTTTCACTATTTCCTGGCCCAGCAGGGTCATGACCTGGTGGAACGTGTCGTCTTGCAACGGCCGCATCCCTGACATTAGAAGAAAGCTAAAATCAATAAGGTTGATGCGTGCTTCGATAATTTCAAAATGTAATCCTTCTATATTTAGGGCTATTGTACTTAAAGTAAGATACTAGCTTGGGTTGGGGACGTCATTTTTATTTACCCCTTCCGAAGATAATTTTTCTTTGGCTAATATTTCATCATCTTTATCAGCATCTAGTCCTGAAGATTCAACTTTATTCTGTGCATTTACAAAGATTAATTGCGTAAATAATGCAAAATGATGAGATCCAAAATGGGATAAACGACGCATATCATAAAGTTCGAAATGTGGACTATGAAATAAATGATCTGACTGGCCATCGCATAAACCAATAATCTGCATGATATGTATTGTCAACATTCCGCTCCCGATTCGGGGATCGGAATAATTTACTCATTTTGCGGGAATACAGATGGGTGGTGGTAGACGATGCGCCAACATCATTTATATTTCCAGTAACAATCACTGGAATATCTGAATCCACAACACTGTTCGCCACCATTACTAACTCTGCATCGCGTTCTGATGATTCTTCATTTTCAGTTGGACTGGAGGAGCGGGATGTAAGAGATGCATGGTCGAATATCCTGGCCCGATGGGAGAGTTAAAAGTGTATGTATCGAAGGGATATCATCTTCAATAACGAAAGTCGATTGTAGATTTTGATAATGCATATCTGGAAAAGACATGCATTTGATATAAGTTATCCAAAGGGCAACTTATCTGATGAGGGTATTCATTTTTTAGGGGATGGAGTTTTTCCTCCCACCACTGATTTGTTTCTGAAAGTGACCAGAATATCGGGGGTAATTCTTTAACAAAACTAATGAGCTTATCGACATTTCTATTCGACATAATAACATTAGCCGTTATTATTTTTATGCTTGTTATCTGGATCCTCGACATAGGTCTGCTCAACTTCTTTCGGGTAAATTTTTGTATAAGGTAATATCCACCAAAGCTGATAACAAAAAGCCACTGTAGTTGGTAGAACAAACATCCAAAAGCTTATTTTTGTGTAATCAAGAAAGACTAATTCTGTAAATAGTATGATGTCATCCCAGTATAAAAATTGCATCGCGTGGAAAATCAAAACCACGTATTTACGATTTTTCGCATGTTAGCAAGCTTAATGCAGTCGCAGAAAATAGAGAAAAAATACCAATGGTATAAGTATATATACGAGAATAAAAAAAGCTCCTAAGTAACTAAATCCATGAAGATTTAAAACGATAACATAAAGCTATTTCACTAGCTGGTCTCTTATGCATTAATTGTTATAAAAGAAAAGGCTCTTATAAAGATTAACTGTTTGCATGCATGCTGTAGTCAAGGTATTGTGCTCAGTCTTTTTTAGCAAACTTTAACTACTATTTGGTCAAGCTTTCAGCCCAATAAAATTGGTGTTGTGCTGCAGGGAAATACCATGTACAAATTCTTATAGTTATTTTCCTTGTAGTTTGGCGTCACCACATGAAGTAGTGATAAATATGACCTTCCTGAACCAGCTCAAATTCCCAAAGCTGTAACTTATATAGTTTCTTACCACGATGAAGTTCGTCCAATAATTGAAAAAAAATGCCTTGCTTGTCACGGCTGTTTTGATGCTCCATGTCAGCTTAAATTAGAATCGGCATCAGGGTTGCTTCGTGGTGCTCATCACGAAGAAGTTTATGATGGAAAACGAACCGAAGCACAATCACCGACACGTCTTGGGATTGATGCGAACGATGAAGCTGAATGGCGAAAGCTTGGCTTTAATTCTGTTCTTGAACCAAACCGACGAGAAAAAATCATTACTCTACAACATGCTGGCATTAGGGAAAACCTATCCCTTGTCGGCCAATAAAAGAATTCCAGACAGCATTAAGCTCGGGATTCGTCGTAAAAATATGTGCGTAACCGATAATGATTTTGCTTCTTATGCAAAAGAGCATCCATTAGAGGGTATGCCATTGGCTGTGGCAAGTTTGACTGATACAGAATTTTAGTCGATAGCCGGTCGGCTTTAGCAAGGTGCTCAATTGATTCAAAGCATATAAAACTAACAGGCAAGCATCTTGAAGCAATAGCGGAATGGGGA
Source organism: uncultured Saprospiraceae bacterium (assembly GCA_963837355.1). Lineage (GTDB taxonomy): Bacteria > Bacteroidota > Bacteroidia > Chitinophagales > Saprospiraceae > Aureispira. Next base: position 2,529 of record CAWIMY010000009.1, read on the forward strand.
GTATTTTTTAATCAATCATCCAACAAATCCCAGTTGGTTGCTCGCTGGTTATACGAATACTTATTCCTGGCACATATCTATTTTGATGAGACGGCAAAGGAACCACAGTTTTTCGAACTTGTTCGATTATTCTCCGCCCCTGGCCAACCAATTGAGTTGTAGATACCTGCTTACCAAACAACGCTCCTGAAAAAACTTTTTATTATAGATTGCGAGCAATTGAGGGAGCGATTGTTCATAAACGGCATATCACTTTTAAGTTGGATAAAAAATTGCGCCAACTATAGAGGCATTATTTTTTAAAATTGACTCCGGCTCGGTAAGCAAGCTCACCAGGTTATGAATATGAACAGCGCGCCAATCCCTTTATAACCTTTTCCGATATTCCTGCGTATGCCCGTTACCAATTCATGCTTGAGCATGCCGAAGTACTTTACCCGCGACTTTTATCCGTGGTCCTGTTTGTCGGGACAAATCGCTACAGATGTTATTCGCGATCATTTCTGGGTAACGTTTCAGCGATCCAGAGCGAGATTTATTTATTACGGATAAAAATATCATGATCAGGTTGCCCCATTACTCGGCCTCCCTGGGCAAAATGATGATTTGTTAAAAACAGGTAAAAACTCGGGAAGATACAAAGCCAAACGTAACCAATACCATCTTAACCGTAATGAAAAGTATCGTGGATATTCCCCTGAGTGGGCTTCTCGTTCCTCAATTTGGGACGGTGAGGGAGATAATCAAAATGCTTTGCTGACAGTATTTCGTCATTTTGATAGTGCCAGTGTACAAAAAGGATTCATTGGAGATATCCCTGAAACAATTTGGTGGTTGGACTACCCATTATTTGAGCGAACTTATTACGAATTAGTGGTCAATTTTGATGTGTTTGGTAATGTCGCACATCAGCTACAAACCCGTATGTACTTTGATTTGATTCGTAGTGGGGCAGAGTATAATTTTTTGCGTTTACTGCCCCCAGATAAACGTCAGGAAATGCTTAACGAGTGGTATAGCGGTTTAGGAAAATTAAAGACTCATATAACGTATGCGCCTCTGGATATAGAGACTCCCACAGTAGAGGAGTATGAAACGGAATCTGTAAAAGAAGAGCTTGCGAGAAACATTCTACAAGATTTAGCAGATATCAATGCCATGGCAAAAGATAGACTAAACCGCTGTGAGACAAAACGGTGTTATCGTAATGATCAGGCAGAATGGATCCATAATGTCGACGCACAATTGGCAGAGCTGACTGCCAAAAAACCAGAATTTATTTCAGGCTTAAACTTTTTGCCGGAGATGACATTTTTGAGAGTCAGTAATAGTCAAGGAGAGCGGACGATTTATTCGATTATCCGAAATCGTGCTCATACCAATGTCGCGTTCATGTTTGGTGAGTCATTAAGACATCAGCCAGAAAATGATACGTTGACCATTTATCCGGGCATTGCCGGTAGTTACCCCAACTTTATTTTTGATGTACCGGCTTCGCAAATTTCTGAATTTAGTCAGCAATTAAAATCGGCAGATACCTCAAAGCGCTTTGACAGCATAGTCTTACAGTGGGGAATACGCATATTACACCCTCAGTTTGGGGAAATTCTGCATGATTTTACCGCTTGGCAAAAAGAGCAGCAGCCATTAGAAGCCGGTGTGTTTGATATAAACCGTTACGAAAATTTATGAATAATTTGTTTATAACGCATTTTTATCGCGCTGTTTATGAGCACCCCAAATATTGTTTTACGCGACAGTCTCGGTCGCTGTAAAAGCGATGCATCTGATTGTTGTTTTAGTGCTGAAAGGGTGGTGATACCACCTAAGGTCATGGCTCTTATCTCCCAGCCCAAGCGACCTGACACTGTTAAGCCAAGTTCACACCATTAAACATAATACTTTCAGTACGTATATAAAGATTACGTAGTAAGGGAGCTAGTGTATTTGGACGTAGCAGATCAATTTCATTCATTCCAATTTTCGCCAATTCTTCCTGTGGAATGTAAATTCGGTTCTGTTCAGTGTAGTCCTGAACAATATCCTGGTAAAAGTTGATTAACTGGAGAGCAGTACATATCGCATCAGACTGCTCAAGCTGATGTTCTGTCGGCTGTCCTTGTAGATGTAGTAAGAGACGTCCCACTGGATTTGCTGAAAACCGGCAATAATCGAGTACCGCGTCAAACGTGGTATAGCGTGATTTGATCACATCCTGTTTGAACGCAATCAGCAGATCTTCCAATAAGGAAACTGGGAGATTGAAGCGCTGAATACTGTCTTCTAAGGCCATAAAAATCTGATTATTGCCTGATAATCCTGGTTCGCTATATCACTTAGATGCTGGCTGTAATCATTCAGTAAATTTAGTCTGTCTGCTAAAGGATGGTCGCCTTCATCAGCAAAATCGTCCGCTGTGCGAGCAAAAGCATATATTGCCGCAATCGGCTGACGTAACTTACGAGGTAAAAAAATGGATGCTACGGGAAAGTTTTCGTAGTGCGACTTAGCAAGATTTAGACAAAATGCATAGGCCTTACCGACCTCGGATTTACTCTTCATCACTCAAATTTTGAACCTGTCGGGGCATTTGTTCTACTGGGGCAATTCTGTGATCTCGTTTTTGCTGCTGATGCCCATTTCAGTAAATTTGCGTGCACCGGGTAGTACTTGCCGTTCCAGAGAGCCGACTGCACTATTGAAATGATTGACGCTGCTACCCAAGCTGTTACCCAACTTGCTCAGATGATTTCCAAAAGTAGAAAGCCGTTTATATAAGGTTTCACCCAAACTCACGAATTACTTCAGCATTTTCTGCCAAAGCCTGTTGTTTCCAGCCATAGGAAACAGCGCGTAATAAGGCAATGAAGTTCGTGGGGGTGGCCAGAATAATATTCTGACTCATGCTGTCTTCTAATAGAGCTGGATCTACTTCAAGTGCAGCGGAGAGAAATTGTTCGCCGGGAATAAATAACACGACAAATTCAGGGGACTGAGAATATTCAGCCCAGTAATTTTTGCGGGACAGTTCTTTAATTCGGCCGCGAATGATTTGAGCGTGACGCTTTAATTCCAGTTTACGGGTGACATCATCTTTGGCCTGAATTGCGGATAAATAGGCATCCAGAGGTGTTTTGGCATCGACAATAATTTCGCGTTTTTCCGGTAAACGGACAATCATATCGGGCCGGATACTACCCGTTTCGGTGGCGGTGTGGGTTTGCTCATAAAAATCACAATGCGCGACCATGCCACTTAGTTCAGCTAATCGGCGTAAGGTCATTTCTCCCCACTGACCTCGTACCTCAGGACGGCGCAGTGCCTGCACCAGATTTTGGGTTTCTTGTTGCAACTGTTGTTGACTTAAATTCATTTGGGCTATGGTTGAGGTCAGGCTGCCGTAGGCCTCTTTGCGATCCTTTTCAATTTCCTGAATTTGCTTGCTGGTTTGCTGCAATGCTTCATTGATTGGTTTGAGCATTTGTTCAATGGCTTTTTCTTTGGTGCCCAAATCCGCTTTTGCTTCACTTTGAAAGCGTTTCAGATTTTCTTCAGCCAGTCGCAAAAAGCTGGTGTTATTGCGTGTTAATGCTTCATTGGAAAGTTGATTAAAAAGTATTGGCTAATTGTTCACGGGTTTGAGACAGAATCTCATCCATTTGACGTTTGTTTTTCTGTTCCAGTTGTTGGTCATTAGAGTTGTTGCGGAAAGCTATATACACGCTTTGTCCAGCAAAAGCAGCCAAACTAACCGAACGCGCTGTTACAACAGAATTTTCAGCAGCAATGCTAAAAACTATTGCTCCTCCTGTGGTGAAATCACTAGTAACAGGTATTGCTCCAGCAATACTACTCGTCACCCAAACTTCGTAACCATCTCTAAATATCGTATCAACAGCTTGTGCTTCCCAAGAAAGGTTGGTCGTAGCATCAATTCCTGCAATTTGTGGCGTAATCAACCAGTCATCAGAAATTCCAGCAGGGTCCAACCAAGATGTAACTGCCGCTACGTTATCGGTAGAACCTGCGATCCAGTTGCTTTCTGCAACTATCCACTGATCAAATGCCGCAGGAATATTAGGGTTAGCAGGGGCAGCATCTACATCAATAACCGTGATATTAGTAGGCATAACATTGCTCGCACCTTCAAAATCTTCAAAATAGAGGTTAGTCGTATTAACTCCCGTCAAAGGAAGACTGGCTGTAATGACCGCTCCTGTTGCATCCGTTACCGTAATGCCATAGGTGCCCGCCATTAAGTTGCTAGCCGTAGCTGTTGTTTGACTGGCGGCTGCCGCATCCCATTGGTAAGTATAAGGCGCTTGTCCACCTGTAGTAGTCAAGCTAATAGACCCGTTTGCGCCATTACAACTCGCAGGAATGGTTGTATAAGTGGCCGCTAAAGCGATACTATTTTCAATAACAATATCGTCCAATCCTAAGAGTACTTTATCATTAGAATTGTTGCGAAACGCTACATAGACACTTTGTCCAGCAAAGGCGGCCAAACTTACCGTGTGAGGCGTAAATAAAGTATCCTCGGCAGCAATGGCAAAAACAACAGTTCCGCCAGTTGTAAAATCTGTAATCACAGGTGCGGCACCAGCAATCGTGCTCGTCACCCAGACTTCATAGCCATCCGCAAAATTAAAATTAAAGGCCATCGCCTCCCAAGAGAGCGTTGTAGTGGTATTGATGCCCGCTACTTGCGGGGTAATCAACCAGTCATTGGCTACCCCAACAGGATCTAGCCAAGACGTTACAGCCATGATCGTATCATTACCATTGTAAGGATTCAAGGTCAACGTCCAAGAATCAAACGCCGCTGTATTGGTATTGGCAGGAGCGAGATCTCCATCTATAATGGTTAAATTGGCAGGAATCGTCGCATTGTTATTATCGAAATCCTCCGAATAAAGAACCTGTGCCGTACTCTGTTGTGCCAGTAGGCCTACTAGGAGTAGTAGAAAAAATGTGGTAATTAGCTTCATGTAATTGTATTAAAGTTATGAAATGAGTTGTGCTTAAGGGTATATTAATACGTTGTCTTCAAGGGGGAGCTTGCTAGTTCACTCAATGGGCTAGTCCGTGTAGTAATAAAGTCGTCAACTGTTCTTTAAGGGCTCTAGGGCTCACTTTTCGACTAGGTTTGTACCAATAGTGTAGCCAGCGTACCGCTGTTAGTAGGGTGTACAACGCCACTCTAGGGTCGGTGTCGCGCAGTTCTTGTTTTTCAATGCCTGTTTGTATAATCCCTTGCAAACGGCTTTCGTAGGTTTTTCTCAGCTCCAAAAAAGCGGATAAATTCGTCTCTGTCAAATGCCGCCACTCGTTGTTAAAAACGGTAACGGAGGTAGGGTTTGTCACAGCAATATCTACGTGTAGACCAATCACAGCTTGTAACTGATCCAACGCGTTGCCGCCTTTGTGCTCTATTTTGTCCAACCCTTCTATAAACTGTTGGGCATTGTCAAAGCATATTTTGTGCAACAACTCTTCTTTAGAGCCAATATGGCTGTATAAACTCGATACTTTGAGGTTGACTCGCTCCGCCAATTCTCGCATAGAAGCAGCGCGGTAGCCCCGCTCCCTGAATAAACGTGCGGCGGCCTCATAAATCGCAGCCTTTTTGGGTGTTTTTTTCTCGATCATAATATTGGGCATAGAATGGCGCGAATTGATCTTACTCAAATAAAGAACAAAGATAGGTAAACATTCACAAATAAAGAACACTTTTTTACAAAGAGACCACAAAATTAAGCAAAATTAGGGAGAATAGTAAAAAACCGTTAGTTTTGCTACCATTCTAGGAGGCATTATGGCAGCCTTCATTCTTCGCACTATAAAATACTTGCAATGAAATTTTTTGTTGATACAGCTAATTTGGAACAAATTCAGGAAGCCTATGATTTAGGTATTTTGGATGGTGTTACGACCAACCCTTCTTTGATGGCGAAAGAAGGCATTAGTGGCGAGCAGGCCATTTTGGATCATTATTCTAAAATCTGTGCTATCGTAGATGGCGATGTGAGCGCGGAAGTTATTTCCACCGATTTTGAAGGTATTGTGCGCGAGGGCGAGATCTTGGCTGCCTTAGATCCGAACATTGTGGTCAAGGTACCGATGATCAAAGATGGCATCAAAGCTATCAAGCACTTCTCCGACAAAGGGATTCGCACCAACTGCACCTTAGTGTTCTCTGCGGGACAGGCACTTTTGGCCGCCAAAGCAGGAGCCACTTATTTATCGCCTTTTATTGGACGGGTTGATGATATTTCTTGGGATGGGTTGGAGTTGATAGACCAAATCGTACACATCTACCACAACTATGGGTACAAAACAGAGGTTTTAGCGGCCTCTATTCGCAACCCGCTGCATATCATTAAGTGTGCAGAGATTGGCGCGGATGTCGTAACTTGTCCACTCAACGCTATTTTGGCCTTGCTCAACCACCCTTTAACCGATCAAGGGTTGGCTAAGTTTTTGGCAGACCATAAACGCGCGAATGGGTAATTTTTCACCTATTTTTTTAAGTTAAGCGGTCGAGGGGTAGAAAATCACCCCTCGACCGCTTCTTTTTATGGTGTAAAGGTTCCTTTACAACGACCACTTCATCAACTTCTTGATCCAGCTTAATTTGAGGCTAAAAGGCGCATAACGAATGGGCTCTTCGATCAAAAAGGAACGGTGCAAGACAGATTTCTTGTGAGAAAACAAATCAAAAGAATGCTTTCCGTGGTACGCCCCAATTCCGCTCTCTCCTACTCCACCAAAAGGCAACGCGCCGTTGACAATGTGCATCAAGGTATCGTTGATGGTTACGCCTCCAGCAGAGGTTTGCTCCAGCACGGCATCAATTTTTTTATCGTTCTTAGAGAATATGTACAGCGCCAAGGGCTTTGGACGAGCATTAATCATGTCAATGGCTTCGCGTAAGTTACCATAAGTAAGGATGGGCAAAATAGGCCCAAAAATTTCCTCTTGCATAATGGCCGAATCCCAGTCCACGCCTTCTAAAAGCGTCGGCGCAATGTATTTATTTTCTTTGTCGGTTTTACCGCCAATTAAGATCTTCCCCTCTTCCAAATAACCCGCTAAACGGTCGAAGTGATCGTGCGTAATAATACGCGCAAAACTATCGCTCTGTTGCGGCTCGTCGCCAAAAAACTCCCGAATATAATAGGTCATTTTTTCCAACAAGGCATCTTTAATTCGTTGATCTACCAGCAAATAATCAGGCGCAATACAAGTCTGTCCTGCATTGATGAATTTTCCCCAAACAATACGCTTGGCGGTATAATCCAACTGCACATCTGTATCCACAATACAAGGACTCTTTCCTCCTAGTTCCAAGGCTACAGGAGTCATGTGTTTGGCTGCCGCTTGGTAGATAATCTTTCCGACCTTAGTACTTCCTGTAAAGAAAATAAAATCGAATTTCTCATCCAGCAGCAATTGAGTTTCCTCTACGGCTCCTTCTACGACTTTGATATATTGCGCATCAAACGTACTGTTAATCAAGCGCGCCATCAAAGCAGAAGTGTGGGGAGCCATTTCCGAAGGCTTCAAAACAGCCGTGTTTCCAGCCGCGATTACGCCCACCAAAGGCGCTAACAACAACTGCATAGGATAATTCCAAGGCGCAATGATTAGAATCGTTCCGTAAGGCTCCGAATAAATGTGGCTGCTAGCAATCGCTAAAAACGGCGGCGTATTCACTTTTTGGGGCTTGGCCCATTTGTTCAACTTACTTAAAGCCTTGTCTAAGTCGGTAATAACGAACCCTACTTCTGTGGTATAGGCTTCAAATTCATGCTTGTGCAAATCCTTGTGTAAGGCTTCGATGATCGCGTCTTCGTTGTTCTCGACCAGCTCTTTGAGCTTTTCTAATTGCTCTTTGCGAAATTTGAGCGATTTGGTGGCGCCACTAGCAAAGTAAGCGCGTTGTTTTTGTAGTATAGACTGCACGTCTTCAGCAGTCAGTTCGGGAGCTTTGGTAGTTGTACTCATATTATTAGAATAGATCGTTTGGAATGGATTGATAATGTTGAAGGGCTTAACGCCACCTCATTGGATAATTGGTGTCCTGTTAACCAAAAAATTAACAGCGTTGATCTCTTATAGAACTCTAAAATGCGAAAATGGTTTTAACAAACACTAGCGTCTGTTAAAACCATTAATATAAATCATTTATTGGGCAATGTCAAGTTGATGGCTCTAAAAACCGTAATCCTCGCAATCTGTGGTAAATTCAGTACTGTCAAAATTAGGACGGCGATTGATATTGGTATATTCGTATTTCTCAAACATTCCCCGCTCATCGTACAGCATCTGCACAACGGGCATATAGGTTTCTTTGTCGATATAAACCACTACTTTGCTGGCATAGGCACTTGGCACACTCAGCGTTGTGCCTTTTTTAATACGGCGCGCATAGGAAACCTTGCTATTTTTTTCCTTGATTAGATAATCGGAGGCCACAATAAGACGAGATAACTGAACTAGACTCTGGTCGCGATCTGTGGTATAAGAAATGTACTCAAAGCCACTTGGGGGAATCATATAAATGCGGTGACAAGGACGGCCATCGAATAGCACTTCGCCTTTGTAAGTATACAACTGATCCATGCTTATCCCCGCTTTCTCTGCGGTCGATTCAAAACCACTCAACAATACATTGACAAAGCTTAACCCTGCATCTTTGACGGTGTGGTGGTTCTCTGCCACTACTTTGGAGTCGTAAATGCTCAAACTAACGTTCACCCAAGGAAAACCATTAGGGTTAATATATGCTTTGTTGTTGTTCCAACCAACAACATACAACATTTCTACCCCTGTGTCTAAATCTTTCATGTAGACTTTACGCGGGCTTTCTTGTACGCGAAATTGCAAGTTTTTAGTGGTATACTCGTTACCAAAACGCTCTTTGGAGACCAAATCAAAAGAAGATTGTTTCATATTGTGAATGGCCGATTTCATTTTTGCCATAATGGCAACAGGGTCTTGGGCAGCTATGGTAGAACTAACAGCCAACAATAGGCTGCTTATTAAGAAGAATAACTTCATAATTTAACGATCGATTAATGGTGTTGAAAAAGTAGTAAAGACAGAATTTCCCTTTGCCTAACTTCGATACCTTACAAAAGGTTGTCACAAAATAAGACTTCTACTACTAGAGCTTTAAAAAAAGGAATTCCCCTATGACTAGTAATAGTTTCTATCGGCTTAGCCAAAAAAAGTAAATCATTCCGAACATTGTTCGGAATGATTTAGCTAAAAAACAAATACAGTACCAGCTTTGATAGAAGCTGTGAATTTATTAGTTGTACATCTTATTGTTGTAAAATAACTTTTCTAGTAACTAGTTGGTCGCCAATGCGCAATTGCAATAAATACAAACCGTTGGATTGCCCTGCCAAATTAATGGCGCGGTTGTACTGTCCCGCTACGTTATTAACCGTTTCCGTATAAACCGTTCTACCCAATACATCACTTACAACCAAGTCTACGTCTTCACCCAAACCATTCAAGCGGAAAGAAACATTGACTTGATTACTAGTAGGATTAGGGAATACTTGCAAGGTGCGCGCTACGGTTTCGACATAATCCACATTCACATTACAATATTCTACCGTTACACTATCAACAAACTGTACCGTATCAATAAAGTGAGAAATAGTTACCTCAATGGTCATAGAACCTGTTGTCAACGTGTGGGTTCCTACTCCTAAAGCAGCGCTCAACGTGACGGCACCATTACCACAAATATCATCTGCATTAAAGGCCGCATTATCGTCGTCCCAAATTTCTAAGGTGTAGCTTTGTCCATCAGCCAAGACTACTGGGCCAGGGAAAACCATTGTATCGCGTGGATACTCGTTATTTTGAGTGTTTCCAATAAGACCGAAATTAGGATCGGTGTTAATGGTATCTCCATTACCGATCAAAATCATGTACATATCAGGCGCACCAGCAATACCCAATGGAGGCGTTCCAATATCGTCATTACAAGAGTTGCCGGGATCACTGGCCACAACAACCGCTTCTAACAAATAAGGAAAGGTATCAATAATAACCTGCTGTGTAATGGCTACCGTGCTGTCTGTAGCAATACCAAAATCGTACAAAACAGTATCAGGATTTTCTAAAGTAGACGTTAGACCATTGCCAAAATCCCAGCTGTAGCTAAATCCTGGATTGCCATTGCTAGGCACCAAGTTGGTAATCACCACCTGAAAAGGCGCACAGCCCATTCCTGTATCCGTTACAAAACTAGCATTCGTGTCAGGAAACACCTCAAATTGCAAAGGAATTGGCGGAGAAGGAAAAACGAAGCCCGAAATCTGAATTTCAAAATTCACGTTCACCGTAAACACGCCCGAAGCGCCAGGGGTTCCGCACAAGGTAATACAACCGTCGCGCGTCAGTGGAGCAACTTCATCGTACAACATGGGTGCAGGACGGTCTCCGATCCAAGATAAACCAGGTGGCAGGCCCGTTACACTCAATACTTTGAAGTGGTCAATGCTAAGACCAGCAGGTACATTAGTGCCAGGAGGGGCTACCGCTGCCAATGGATCCGTAGTATAAGGTAAACGGTAGCTCATGGACTCTTGGTAATAAGCATTTTTGTAGGCAGAGGGGAGCGAATCCACGACAATGGTATCTGCGGGAATACCAGCAGGCAAAGCGATGGTACAGCCGGGACACTGCGCTTGGGCTCGTTGACTAGCGGCCAAACTTAGTAGCAGTACTAAGATTCCTAATAGGTTTATTTTTTTCATTGCAACTATTTTTTTTTGATGCTCTAACAACAAAGCTCCTAGACTTAGAAGATCATTGGTGTCGGCCATCGTTGATGTATACAGCAAAGAGCGCCTGTTGTAGCTCTCTAATACTTTGCTTCATAAAATTAAGCTTTTTTTGAGCTTTTGCAAATCTCTTGCCCATTCTCAAAAAAAAACCTACAAACGCTGGGTAGCCTTTGTAGGTTCTTATTTATAGCGGTATAGAAATTTATTTTGACTAAAAATCAACACAACATTATCGCACGATCAATTTTTGAGTTTGGTTGCTGTAACCGTCTGTCAATTCTACGATGTATAGACCTGCTGCCAAATTAGCTACAGGAATAGTAGCACTGATGTTACCCAATACGCCATTAGCCGCCGTTTGGTAAACCGTTCTACCCATAGCATCGATCAAGTTGATGTTCAAATCAACACTTTTCTTGGTAGTAAAGTAAACATTTACGTTGTCTTCGTTGGCAGGATTTGGGAAAACCATGAATACAGACACATCACTCAATTGGCGTACAGCGATACTCTCATCTATTTCATGACCACGTGTAGCACTTCTGTTAATGCCGTAAGACAAGAAGTTGTTCGCTCCTGTTCCACCACAATCCGTAGTAATTACACTACCATTTTGGTTAATCAAAGCCAAGGTATTGGTAATGTTACCAATAGACATAGATCCTTCGGTAAATACGTCGAAAATCTCTAGTACTTCATTCATGCCACTAATATCCGCAGAACTAAAAATACCCGCGTTGTTCATACTATCGCAAAAACCAGCAATAGCAGGCTCTCCAGTAAAGGCAGCCAATAAAGTAAACAAATCACAACAAGGATTGCCATTCGCATTTCTACCATTCAACAAAGAATCGGCTAGGTTTTTAATAATAGGCAAACTATATCCTACTGCTGTCAAGTCAAAAATGTCGCCATCTGCTAGCGTGATGCCATAGCGCGCTACATCACTAGGTATAAAAATACCATCAGCATCAGCACCCAAAATCACATCACCACCACCACCAGTCGTATCGGGGGCACCAGTACCATCAACGGCTACGGTACCGCGCTTAGTAATGATATACTCGGTTGTCGGCAAATCAGCAGAACCTGTAACAGACAAACTAGGAGTAGGCGTAAATACATTCAAACCAACGATACCATGAAAACCAGTAGTAATTTCAGGAGCTGTAGTGCTTCCAGCACAACAAGTTTGAGCAGTAATTTGAGTGTTAAAAGCTAATAGACAAAGGCTAGAAGCCATTAGTGTAAGTAATTTTTTCATAAAACGTTTTTTTTAAAAAATAAAAGGAAGTATTTCTGTAAATCGCATTCTATAATACACCTATAACAAGTTATTTTACAGCCCGTTATAGAGATTCCGTTTGTTATTGTACCATCAATTTTTGAGTTTGATAGCGGTGCCCATCGGTTAACTCTACCAGGTATACACCAGCAGCTAAATTATGTACGGGAATCGTCGTGTTGATGTTACCCAACACATTATTAGCGGCAGCTTGGTAAACCGTTCTTCCCATAGCATCGATTAGGCTAATGTTCAAATCTACGGCCTTTTTTGTGGTAAAATGAACATTAATTTGATCCGTCTGAGCAGGATTTGGAAAAACCATAAAGGAAGAAACCGCACTCAAGGTGCGAACAGCAATTACATTGCCTATTTCATAGCCATATTTAGCCATTCGGTTAACACCATAAGATAGAAAATTGTTGGATCCTGTTCCACCACAGTCGGGCATAATAAAAGCGCCATTTTGGTTAACTATATTTAGGACGCTTGTAATGTTACCAATAGAAATACTTCCATCAGAGAAAACGTCAAAAATTTCCAACACCTCATTCATTCCATTGATATCCGCCGCACTGTAAATCCCTGCATTGTTTACACTATCACAAAAACCAGCCAAAGCAGGTTGGCCAAGCATTGCGCTTAACAAGCCAAATAAATTACAACAAGGTTGACCGTTTACATTTTCTCCATTAAGCAAAGAATCTGCTAGATTCTGTAAAACAGGCAAGTTGTAGCCAATAGCGGTGATGTCAAATGTATCGCCTGTTACGAGGGTAATGCCATAACGCGTCATGTTTTGCGGCATAAAAATACCGTCTACATCAGCTCCCAAAACGACATCGCCACCGCCACCAGTTGTATCGGGCGCTCCCATCCCATCAACGGCTACCGTATTTCGTTTGGTAACAATATACTCTACGTTGGGCAAATCTGCACTTGCGGTTATAGTTAAAGTAGGAAGCGGCGTGTTTGTGTTACTAGCAATCTGACTAACCGTATAAAATCCCGTCGTTACCTCGGGGGCAGTTGTTCCTGGGGCACAACAAGTTTGAGCCGACAACTGTGCGCTCAATCAAGAAGCAAATAAGGGGCAAGGTGATAGAAGTAATTACTTTGTTCATAGTAGTTTTTTATTTCTTAAATAGGGTTAGTTTTTCAAAAAACGGTCTAAGTGTAAGGGTAAATTTAAAGCTTTATTTGACAGTTCGCCTTTTTTCAAGTAAAAAATTATTCGTTTCTCTTTTTTGATAGCTTCCTAGCAATTGCCCTGATTCTCGGACGCGTTTCTTTAAGTTAAATTTAACGTTTGATTTGTTCAGAAGAAATATTGTACTAAATTTACTTGATTTTTCAGTAGAAAAAATTGATTTTGGGCGCTTACTTTAAAAAACTGCAAGTAGTGGCCAGCATCCTTTTTTTAGCGCACTACTTCCCTATTTACGACTTGTTCTTCTATTTTAATAAAAAATAAAACGACTTATGAATAAACAATTTCTTTGGTCTAAGCTCTTAATTCTTAGCTTTCTATTAGCAAGCTTTTCAGTACTTGGACAGGGAACCATCACCGGTGTTATGATGGACTCTATAGAAAACGAACCCATATTGGGGGCAGAAATTCGCATCAACAATCTGGAGGGTGGATTTGTCACAGGAGCCTCTACCGATTTTGTCAACGGCGCCTATACCGTTGCCGTTCCTGCGGGCAGTTATCAATTAGTAGCCAGCTATATGGGCTACAAAACCCTAATTATCCCTGTTACGATTAAAGATAAAGAAACGCTAACGCTTAATATCAACATGGCGGAGGAAGTGAATGTTTTGAATGTCGTCACCAAAACCGCCTCGCGCTTTGAAACCCCCATTGGTAAATCTTCGATTTCTATTGATGTGGTACAACCAACGTTGGTAGACAATACCAATGCGACTAAAGTAGATGAGGTCATCGACAAAGTACCCGGTGTTACTGTCGTTGATGGACAAGCCAACATTCGTGGGGGTTCGGGCTTCTCTTATGGAGCAGGTAGCCGCGTGTTGTTGTTGGTGGATGATTTGCCGCTCTTGACAGGCGATGCGGGTCAACCCAACTGGCGCGATATTCCCGTAGAAAACATTTCTCAAATTGAGGTCGTAAAAGGAGCTGCTTCGGCCTTGTATGGTTCTTCTGCCCTCAATGGAATTATCAACATTCGTACGGCCTACGCCAAAAACGAGCCGTATACGAAAGTGTCTATTTTTCAAACCTCCTTCATGACACCCCGTCGTGCCGAAACGGCTTGGTGGCAACAAGACCAGATTGGCGTCTGGGATGCAGCGACAAACGATTCAACAGCACAAGATACCATCAACCCTACCTTTATGTCAGGGCGGGCGGGTTATCGCAAGCCTATCGAAATGGGAATACAGTTTGCCCACCGCCGCAAAATCGGCAAATTTGATTTGACCTTGGGCGGCAATTATTTCTACCAAGATTCTTACCGTGCAGGAGCTTACGAACGCAAATTCCGTATCAACAGTAATATGCGTTACCGCTTTAGTACCAAAGTGAATGTGGGATTGAATGTGAATGTTAATACAGGTTCTGGAGGCAGCTTCTTTTTGTGGGCCAATGAGTCGCCCTATGCGTTAGGATTCCAAGGCGATTCTACCAGTGATAAAATTTACGTGCCGCGTGCGGGTAGTATTACAGAGACCAAAACGCTGCGCTTTAATATTGACCCTTATTTTACTGCCTACGACAACAAAGATGGCAAGCACCGTTTGCAGACGCGCTTCTTTTATGTAGACAATCAGAATGGTCAAAACCAATCCAACTCTTCCAATCTTTATTATGGAGAATACCAATACCAACGCAAATTCAAGATAGAATCTAAGTTTTTAGGAGATTTTAAATTGGTCACAGGCGTAGTAGGAATGTATACTTATGCTAACTCACAACTCTTTGGTAATGCGGAGTACAACATCGCCAACAGCGCTTTGTACGTGCAAGGCGAGCAAGGTTTTTTTAAGGAAGCCAACTCCGATAACACCAAGTTAACCTTGATTGTAGGGGCGCGTTTGGAATACAACAGCATTCAAAGCCCTGACTCGGTGTTGGTGGATCCGTCTCCAGATGGAGAAGGCCTCATCGAAAACCCAGAACCGCTCTCGCAGGAAGCTAAACCTGTATTTCGTGTAGGTTTAAATTACGAATTAACGCCCTTTACCTTTCTGCGGGCTTCTTATGGACAAGGATACCGCTACCCTACTATTGCAGAGCGGTACATTACTACTTTAATCGGTAGTGATGGGCAAGCCTTAGCCATTTGGGCCAACCCTGAATTGCAATCAGAAACAGGCTGGTCGGCAGAGATTGGAATTAAGCAAGGCTTCAAAATTGGCAACTTCAAAGGTTTTATTGATGTGGCAGGTTTCTGGACAGAATACCAAAACATGATGGAATTTACGTTTGGTGGAGGTGATCCTTCTCAAACGGGAATTGGCCCAGGCCAAAGCTTATTTTTCCAATCGGTTAATATTGACGACACCCGTATTATTGGAGGAGAATTCAGTATTATGGGTACAGGTAATATTGGCGGGGTCAACTTCAATGTCTTGGCAGGATACACCTTGTTATTTCCACAATTCCAAAACTGGGACAACGACAGCACGATTCGCCAACTGTCCACCACCGATTACAACATTCTAAAATACCGCAATGTCCACACGGTTAAATTTGACATAGAAGCTTTTTTCTTGAAGACCAAAGCGCTTTCTGTTGGTTTTTCTGTGAACTACAACAGCGAAATGGCCAACATTGACAAAGCGTTCGAAGACCTACTGGTTCAGTTTGACGGCGACGATGATTTATTTGGAATCGGTCATTACCGCGACAATTTCAACGCTGGAGAGTCTATTAATATGAGTGCGCGTATTGGTTATCGCCACGCCTTCAAAAACAGCGAAGGAAAAGAAACGGCGGCTGTTAAGCTATCATTGGTGGGAAAAAACTTACTCAACCAAGAGTACATGATTCGCCCCGCTCTAATAGATGCCCCTAGAAATATCACCGTTCGTTTAGATGTAGAATTCTAATTCTATTCGGAACACTAAGTCATTGACTATAAATTGAGCCCTTTCAGATCATTCTGAGAGGGCTTTTTTGTGTTTGGGGGTATTAGACTTTATTTTGCTTGCCCACATTGATACCGCTCTTCTACAAAAGTAGCGATCTACTCCTACTTTTCAGAAGCGCAATGAGACGCTATCAACCTTTATAGAAAGCAGGGTTAAGAAAGTAATGAGAATATAAAAGGACGCATTTTGGATGCCCATAGGGAGGCTATGAAACAATGAACTGACTATAAATACTGTAGTGCTTCTAAAAATATTCTATACAAAATAGAAGGACTAATAATTTATTTGCTATATTAGACTTTACTTAAGAAAATTTCTTGGTTGGGGAAGTTTTCCTAGTATACCTCCGAGACGGTTAGTTATCTATACTACTGTGGTATACCTCCTATTTGGGCTGGTTATCCCGACCTTTTTGGAATGGATTACTGAATTTTAAGCTGGTGGTGGGTATATAGTTGTTGATGTTCAATAAGCGATCTGCAAAGGACATTTCTTAGCACAAAAGCTATACTGGATTTAGGTAATAGGCTTAGGTTTTACTTATAAAACTTACCGCACAAGTTTTGCGATAAAATCGTGTGAGAGTTACACTATCAAATACGAGAGTTCGTGTAAAAACTTGCTGAAGGTCTTTATTTTTTTTGAGAAAATCAAGTCTTTAGCCAATTATTTAAATATTAAGGACAAGCTTTACCTTTCAAAGAGGCTACATATACAGGTATATATTTCATATTGGAAAGGTAGTGATGATAAGTTATGACTTTTTATATTTAAAGCAGATAGCTGACTGAGTAAAACTATTCTTTTAGCATTTACAAATGCCTGCCAAAAGTACTGTTTTTACTGAAACACAACGTTTGTATATGTACCATTGTTCCCGTTGGTCACAACGGTACATATACAAATAAAAACAAAAACAGATGAGCACAAGAAGTGCAGAAAGATACAATATCAGGTTATTTCGACCAATTTGACAAAAGATATTAGAAATTTGTAATTTGGAAAATGATAATGATTCAATTGTAGTTGAAGGTATCGAAGATATTGATGTTGAGAATGCGAATGAAAAGACAGCAATCCAATGTAAATATCATGAAAAATCAGTGACAAATTTTGAAGAATTAAAAGCTAAGAAATCCATTAGTCGAGGTGACTTTGATAAATACATAAAAGAATTAGAAAGTTCAAACTCTATACCTAACACCACTTTATCTATTGAACACAGGTTAAACACTGAGAATGTAAATTTTCAAACTGTTCAGTCTTTTAAGACACAATCAAGAATTTATGAACTTAAAAAAATGTCCTATAACGATAAGGCATTTAAGAAGGTTGAAGATCAAATTAGAAAAACAAAATCTGAACTGACTTTTGCTGAAAATTCAAGTCTAATAGACCGTCAACAGCAAATAATTACTGAATTAAACACGACAAACCTTGTAAGCAACAGTCTCAATAACGACTTAATTGCAGCTATGGTTTTATACATCATTTATGAATAAAGGGAATTTTAAACAACTAGTTAGAACCCTAAGAAATTGGAAAAATGAAGGAGTTCAAATTAAAGAGGATGCTGTTATTGTCTCTAAAAGAAGACAAGGCGCGAGAAGTAAAATTCAACAGCAAAAGAACGATAATTCTGGGGAGAAATAGTACGGGGAAATCCTGTTTACTAAAATCTATATATCAAACTTTTGGTGCTGAACCGCAGAACCTTCACCCTAATTGGAGGGATGCAAATGTAATTTCATTAATTGAATTTTCTATTGACAATGAAACTCTCTACATTTTAAGAAATGGTAAGAGTTACAGTATTTTTGATAATAAAGCAAATCAATTAAAAGCTTTTAGTAAGGTTTCAGAGTTGTCCGAATATTTTACTTCACTTTTTGATTTTAAAATTCAGTTGCCAAATAAAAAAGGTGAAATAGTAACTCCTCCTCCGGCATACCTATTACTACCTTACTATGCTGACCAAGATAAAAGTTGGACGGCAAACTGGTCGTCATTCTCTAGATTATACCTTCCTAATGCTAAAACAAGTATTGTAAATTATCATACTGGAATTCGACCTAATAAATATTACGAAGCCAAAAATGAATTAAGCCTAGTTAAGGTTGGAATATCAGAAATAGATAAAGACTTAGCTATTGTGCGCAGTTTATTAAAAAACTTAAAGGAAAAATTATCTAAGATTGATTTCAATATTGATATTGCAGATTTTAAAATTCAAATAACTGAACTACTTGTGAGCTGTGAGGTTTTAAACAAATCTCAAAATCAGCTGAAACAAGACTTAACACATCTTTACAATCAAAAAATCAACTTGGAATCTCAACTTATCATAACTCAAAAAACTTTAAGTGAGACTAATAGTGATTATGAATTTGCTGTGAATAATTTAGAGGAAGTTGTTTCTTGTCCAAGCTGTGGAGCTGACTATGAAAATAATTTTTCAGAACGTTTTGGAATAGCAAAAGATGAACAAAGGTGTTTAGATTTAATTATAGAATTAAAAGAAGAATTATCTATTGTTAAGGCTAAAATCGAAAAAACTAACAACAAGTTTTCAACTAATAATAAAACTATAGTTAATATTCAAAAGCAGTTAGAAAGTAAAAAGGAGAAAGTAAAACTTAAAGATGTTATTGAAAGTGAGGGTAAAAAGGAAATAAGAAAATTGTTCGAAAGCGAAATTAGTGAATATGAAGAAGAACTGAAATCAAAACTATTACTACAAAAACAATATGAAACAGATGTTAAAAGTTTTGAAGACCGTAAAAGGTCAAATAGGATTAAATCAGATTATAGAGAATTAATGTCTCGATTTTTGAAAAAGCTTAATGTTCATTCTTTATCTGAGAAATCTTATTCTAGAATTGATGCTAGTATAAAGGAGTCAGGTAGTGCTATGCCAAGAGCTTTAATGGCTTACTACTATAGCATCCTACACACAATACGAAAAGAAGGCTCTTCTGCATTTTGTCCTATTGTAATTGATTCTCCAAATCAGCAGGGTCAAGACAGTGAGAATTTACCAATTTTGATAGACTTCATTTTATCGGAGCAACCAAAAGACTCACAGCTTATACTTGCACTTGAAGAATTGCCAGATTCTGATAAAATAGAAAAAAGTGATATAATAGAATTGAATGAAAAAAGAAGTCTCTTACTTAAAGATCAGTTTGAGAAAGTATTTTCCGAAATGAAGCCTTATTTGGAATCTATAATTAATGAAAACGAGGCACAACAAAATGTATAGTGCATACCTGCGGGATACGCACCATACACGAAACATTGTGCACAATATCCGAACAGAACGCAAATGAAAGAAAATAAAGATAGAGTTATAATTGCGAGTGACGTAAATGAACGTGATGGAATTGGGGTTGAAATCTATCGAAATGACGAATTGATTGCGGAAATATTTAGAGACGACACAGAAAAAACAAGAACAATACGGATTTTCAAGGAAAATATCTCACTTGAATTAATGGAGGAATGCATTCAGACCTATAAAAAAGAAATTCCTTGGGATTTCATAAATGACTAACAATGGATAAAGACAAAAAAAAAGATATTGGTTATGCAATCGCCAAAGCTGGACTTGGGTCAATTCCATTAGTCGGAGTTGCCGCTTCTGAACTTTTGCAACTAATTGTAAAATCCTAAACACAAAAATATGCAATCTGGTAATAGTAAAATAGAAGATCTTTTCAATGCTGATAGAATATTCAATGTTCCCAAATATCAACGAGCATATACTTGGACTATTGAAAATTTAACCGATTTCTTGACTGATTTATTAAATCATAGAGGAGAGAAAAGTTACTTTTTAGGAACTTTTCTTTTTCACCAAAAAGGCAATAGAGGTGATTATGAAGTAATTGATATAGTAGATGGGCAACAAAGGCTAACCACTACAATTTTATTTCAAAAAGAACTTATTACACTTTTACAATCCAAAAAATCTACAAAAATTACAGAAAAAACTTATGGCAGATTTGTAAAAGATAGAGATAGAGTTTATAAACTTGACCTTGAAAATGATGATGAAACATTTCTCCACAACTCAATATTAGACGGAGAAGAAGTAACAAATATTGAAACACCTTCTCAAAAGAAACTTTTGGCAGCCCAGACTTTTTTTAGAGCAGAATTGTCAAAACTGGAACAACCAAAGTTGGAACAAATTTTTGAAGTTTTATCTAAAGCAGATATTATTCTGTATGTAGTAAATCAAATATCCGATGCTACACAAATATTTGAATTGTTAAATGACAGAGGTCGTAGACTCTCTCCTCTCGAAGGAATAAAAAGTTTCTTAATGTACAAAATTAGTTCTTTGAGATTAAAGGAATTTGAACAGCCAATCAATGATATTCAAGGTAATTTTTCTTCAATTTATAGACTTATTGAACAATACTCTATAAACGAAAATGAAGTACTTAGATTCCATACAATTGCTTTTGAAAAAACCAAAATAGAAGATTACAACAAACCTACTGTATATATTAAGAGCAAAATTCATTCAATGTTTGATAGTTCTGTTCCTGACAATGAAATTAAGACAGAAATCGTGAACTATGTAAAAAGATTAAAAAAGAGCTTTGATATTTACAAAAACATAAAAACTAATTCTCTTAAAAGTAAAACCCTAGACAAGTTCTTTATGATTGGTCGAGTAAATCCTTTTTACCCTTTCTTAATGATTATTTATGACAGCGATAAATCAAAACTTGAGAACTTCATCTACCATCTCAATAAATTTACATTTAAAGCTGCAATGATTGGCTTACAAAATAAAAATGAAAGTTTTTATCGAAATATAAGAGATAATCATGACCTTTTCGAAGTATTCAAAGCCCCTGTAATGTCGAATTGGTGGAATATGAACGCTCGATTTGATAATGCCTTAACTTACACGAACTTTTATGAGTATGTAAATAAAAATATAGTAAAATACATCCTCTTTGAGTATGAAAATTCATTGCGTCAAACTAAAGGTTATCCACTTTTAACTATAAAAAATTATTTTGAGACTGATGAAAGGGCTAAATTCAGCATAGAACATATTACTGCTCAAAAAAGTAAGGAATTGTTATTTGATGATGACTTTAAAGAAAACTATTTACATTCTTTAGGTAACCTTGTAATAGATAGCAAAGCACCAAATTCAAGCAAAGGGAACAATAATGTTGATCAAAAAATAATAGAATACAATAAAGCTCCAATAATGTCACAAAACGAGCTTAATGGGAAAACTGTAAACTGGTCATCTTTAGAAGAAGTAAAACAGTTTATAAGTGACAGAAATAAAGAACTTATTAAATTCGTCCAAACATTGGCTGGAATTGAAACCTTGATTGAGTAAAAACTGCGCAGAACAATGGCTATGCGCACATGCTCCTTCGTCGCACGATCGCATAGCCGACCCGTTCGAGTCCAATGCAATGACGACACAACAAACGACATAGACAATATGAAAAAATTTGACCTTAACATAGAAAAGATACTGGAGAACTGGGAAACTTCTCATGCAGTTAGAGAACTTATTGCAAATGCTCTTGACGAACAACTTCTGACAAAGTCAAAGGAAGTTGAAATTTTCAAAAATGGAAATTCATGGTTAATTCGAGACTTCGGACGTGGGCTACAATACACACATTTGACTCAAAATGAAAACCAAGAAAAACTAAAGAACACAAGTGTCATTGGAAAATTTGGAATTGGTTTAAAAGATGCATTGGCGACATTCGATAGAAAAAAAATTAATGTGATTGCCAAATCGAAACATAGCCAAATCACTATTGAAAAATATGAGAAGGAAGGCTTTAAAGATATTGTCACCCTTCATGCAATTATTGAAGACCCAATAGACACCAACTTCATAGGAACAGAATTTGAACTTGTTGGTGCTACTGACAAGGACATTGAAGAGGCAAAGAGTCTATTCTTAAAATTCTCAGGTGAACAGATAATTGAGTCTACCAAACAGGGACAGGTAGTTGAAAAAAAGGGCAAACTTGGAAATATCTATATCAATGGTGTTAAAGTAGCAGAAGAAGCGAACTTTCTATTCAGTTACAATATAACCGTAATGAATGCCGCAATTAAAAAAACTCTGAATAGAGAAAGAACAAATGTTGGAAGAAGTGCTTATACGGAATCGGTGAAGAAAATTTTATTGGCTTCGGCTTCTAAAGATGTTGCTGAAATACTTGCAAAGGATTTGACAAACATAAATCGTGGGACAGCACATGACGAACTTACTTGGATAGATGTTCAAGAACATTCAGTAAAAATACTAAACCAGCAAGAAAAATATTTATTTGTAACGTCTTTGGAAGCAATGCAGTATCCAGATATGATTGACCAAGCAAGAAATAGTGGGCATAAAATAATTACAATCCCAGAAAATTTAAAATACAAAATTCAAGGATCGATAGATTTATCGGGCAACCCAATAGTTGATATTGGACAATTTGTTTCAAACTACAATGACAGTTTCGATTTCACTTTTATAGACCCAAACAAATTGAACGATAAGGAAAAAGCTATTTATAAGCTAACTCCGAAAATAATTGAATTATTCGGTGGACAACCGAAAAAAGTAAAATCAATTAGGATTTCCTCGACAATGCGAAAAGACTTTTTTGCAGATGTTGAAACCTTAGGTTGTTGGGACGAAGCAATAAGTTCAATTGTTTTATCTCGTAAGACTTTAAAAACAATTTCTGACTATTCAGGGACATTAATTCATGAGCTAATCCATGCTAAAACTGGACAAGACGATGTAACAAGAGCATTTGAAAGTTCATTGACGGAAACTATTGGAAAACTATGCGGACACATAGTGGAAAAATAAGCACTAGGCATAACAAAAGCTATACGTAATGCGGGTTTTGGTGCTAAATTGAAAGTAAATGAATATTAACAAATATTTCGGTAGGCGGACAGTGAAGTGCTTTCTAATCCCGCACTACGCATAGCCAAACTATTGTAAACAATTAAAAAAGAATGGAAAAAGACTCAATTCCAGCAATCAATTTTCATATTTGGAAATATTGTAATTTCAAATGCAAGTTTTGCTTTGCAACTTATGAAGATGAACGGGAACTTTATAGGCAAAAATCATATCTCTCTGAAAATGAGATGTTGCGTATTATTGACGAAATTTCAAAGCAAGGTATAGATAAAATAACATTTGCAGGAGGTGAGCCTATGTTATGCAAATGGTTGCCAAATCTTATTAAACACGCAAAGGAAGTCGGTCTAACTACAATGATTGTTACTAACGGCTACTTGCTGACAGAAAAGTGGATTAAGGAGCAAAA
Source organism: uncultured Saprospiraceae bacterium (assembly GCA_963837355.1). Taxonomy (GTDB): domain Bacteria; phylum Bacteroidota; class Bacteroidia; order Chitinophagales; family Saprospiraceae; genus Aureispira. The sequence continues at coordinate 26,081 of CAWIMY010000009.1, forward strand.
TGGAAATTTGGATTGGATAACGCTTAGCATTGATAGTATTGATAATGAAAATCAACTTACTATTGGGCGTTCTAGCGGAAAAAAGGTTATTGGTAAGGACGAATATCTAGAAAAAATAAACTGGATTAAAAGTAACGGAATAAGATTTAAGCTAAATACTGTTGTTTGTTCTGCAAATCTCTCAGATAATATGTCGGATTTTATTATTATTATAAAGCCTGAACGATGGAAGATATTTCAGGTATTACCTATGATTGGGCAAAACGATAATCATATTGAAGAGCTATTGATTTCAAAACAAGATTTTGAAAGCTATATTAATAGGCACAGGATAGTTGAGGATTTCAACATTAAGGTTATTCCCGAAGACAATGACTTGATGACGGGTAGCTATTTAATGATTGACCCACAAGGCAGGCTTTATGATAACGTAGAGGGTAAATATCATTATAGCGAGCCTATTTTGAAGGTTGGGTTTGAAATAGCAAGACAACAAGTAACAGTTCATAAAAATAAATTCACAGACCGAAAAGGTTTGTACAACTGGTAAACCTTTAATCACTTATAAACTAAATAAAAATGAGTAAAAAAATCAGTCCGAAGGATAATCAGTCCAATCAGCAAAACCCTAACAAAGGGACTAATAAACAATATGACCAAGCGCAGGGCAACAAGGGAAAACAACAAAACCCCAATAAAAATCGGAACGGACAAAAGAAGTAACACTGGCTACAACAATGTATATGCGACTGCCACTGGCGTAATACGGGCATACAGTGCACATACGCCCCGTTATATGAAAGCATCAGAAAATATAAACAGTTGCATTTTCTCATAAAACTATAAACTATGATTAATATAATTTTAATTAATAAATACTGATTGTAGATTCACATTGCTCAATTCGAAAGCTTTCCACTTATCATAGAAAAGTTGTATTAACCCCGTTTACCCAATTATATTTTATATATAAATATATTATAACTCATGCACGACAACCAATGATTAGCGTTTTTCTAGTGAGTAAAGTACACTTTATGATGAAAAAAAAATTTAATAATAACAAAATATAGATTATGCAAAAAGACTTGCTAAAAAGATTAAAAGAGAACAAAACCTCTCGCACTCTCAGGCTTTAACCAAATCGCTAAAATTTAGGATTCAGTAATTGGAATCACTTCCTAAATAAAACACAAATAATTTAGACTCTATAAAAAATGTTTCAATGAAAAAATATTTTGAAAATGAAAAACGTAACCCTTATAGAAATTTACTTGTAGGTGCGGTAAATGCATTAATTGAAGAGAACCATATTTCATTAAAATTAGATAAAGAGAAAGATGAACAAGGATATATTTTTCATAACCTTTTTGGGTATAATTCAGTAATTATTTGGCGTAATATAGAGTTCGGAGAATTACACATTTCCGTTTGGTGGAAATATAATCACGACAAACATCCACAAGCTAATCTTAAAGGAATCGAGAAGGAGTGCTTCGGTTTATCTAAACCATTGGCAAATCGGAGTCATTATCGAAAATTTGTTGGAGTTGTAGCAAGTTGCTGGTTAGAAAGAAAAAAAGGTAAATACATTCAAGGCACGAACGAAAGATGTATTTTTGATATATATACACGAAAAGGAGAATTAAAATCACTAAAAGAACTGCCTATACTAAAACCTAAGGGCTACAAGGTTTCAGGTTCTTTTCATCCTTAGTTACAATCTTAGACAATTCCTAATAAGTATTGGGATATTGTTTTTAAAAGGAAAAAAATATCCCGATAAAAACAAAAGCCAAACACACAACAGTGGCTACAGCGGCAATTGGTTTGGTTATTTAGCAGACTTTTTCGATCTTCACTCGACGGCGAAATTTATGCTAAATTTCACTTTACACCAAAATGCGTGTGGCCGACCCATTCAAGTCCATCCTCCCTCCATTCGAATCGACTCAAACAAAGTTAAAGCCCCCTACCACAATTAAATTTAAAAAAGCCTTCTCTACACAAAAGAGCTTTTTTAGCTTGAAGAAGCCTAAAACTAGCCTGGCATTAATTCACAGGTTCAAACCCTGTTCGAGTCATCCAGACCTTCTTCTTATATTTCCCAATCAAAAATGGAGGGCAGTATTCCGAAAGTGCCGCTTGTTCCTTAGAGAGCAGGCGGCGCTTTTTTTTGTATAAGGATTACGATCATAATTGATAACCATCTGCAAAACATGGATTTGTACTGTCTTAAATAAGGCGGGGATTATTTTATAAACTCTACAATCTTCTTTATTTTTGAAAAAGACGCGGTCAACTTCCCATACCATTGGCCGTTGTTTTGATGACCAATCTGCCTCCAATGAACCAATTTCCCCTCTTACTGCTGCTCTTATGCAGTAGCTTATTACTCCAAGCACAATCCTCTAATAAAGAGGAAGACAACAAAGCACGGCACTATGTCCCGCGCTATCCGCTCGAACTCGGTTTTCATGTGAGCAGTAGCCAATTTTTGGGTGATTTGGGCGGCACAAGCGGTTTGGGGCGCGCTTTTCTATACGACACGGATGTAGAGAGTACGCGGCCTGCTATTGGCCTTTCGACGCGCTACAGCATGGGCGGGCACTTTTCCTTTCGTTTAGATTTTTCCTATGTTTACTTGTCGGGAAATGATCGGTATACGGGGAAGGATTTCAGTGCTACTCAAAAAGAAGAATCAGCAGGTTGGTTTCGGTTCTATCGCAATTTACATTTTAGAAACCAAGTCTTTGAAATTGCGCCTTTTTTTCAATATACGCCCTTCAACCTCAAACTCTCGGGCAATTTATACACCCAACAGAAAGAAAATCGCCTAGCCCCCTATGGTCTAATTGGAACGGGAGTGCTGTTTCACAATCCCCAAGCGCGCTATGAAGGCCGCTGGGTCAACCTTCGGCCCTTGCACACCGAAGGCCAAGATTGGGTAGAGGGTCGCCCCCATTATCGCGTGGCGCAATTTTTTATTCCTGTAGGAATCGGCCTACAGTGGGAACACAACCACCAATTTGTCTTGGCCGTAGAAGTCCGCCATCAAATCACCTTTACCGATTATTTGGATGACGTATCTACCAATTACGTTGCCCCTGAGTTGTTTGAACGCTACCTGTCGCCCGAAAAGGCTGCGTTGGCGCAAGCCCTCGCCCGCCGCTCGGCGGAGCACGATCCTACCGAGCGCTATGGCTACATCTCTGCCCCCGAAGAGCAGCGCGGAAACCCTAAAAACAACGATTCGTATTATTTAATTAGCTTGCGTCTCGCCTTTTTTATCAAAAAAAGCCGCCGCTATGCGGTCATCAAGGACTACATTGGGCGATGACGTTGTTCATGTGCTAACAACCATTTTTTGCGTTCCAAACCACCGCCGTAGCCCGTCAGTTTTCCATTCGCACCAATCACACGGTGACAAGGTAGGATAATCGCGACGCGGTTGGCTCCATTGGCAGCGGCAACCGCGCGCACTGCTTTGGGGTGGTTGATTTTCTGCGCCTGCTCTTTATAAGCAACCGTTTGCCCGTAAGGCACACTTTGGAGCGCTTGCCAAGCCGCCTGCTGAAAGGCCGTACCGGGCGTATCCAATGGCACCTCAAACACCTGCCGCGTTCCTGCAAAATACTCGGCTAACTCTTGTTCTGCTTGAAGCAAAGGAGCATTTTCACCAAAGATAATGGTCGCTTGGAGCAAGCGTTGCAAGTCCTTAAACTCTGTTTCCAACATTTTCCGATCTACAAATTCCAATAGGGAAATTCCTTTGTCGGTAGCGCCAACAAACATGGGGCCGATGGGGGTAGTCAACCGTTTTAGACGGACAATCGCCTCGCCCCGACTGTGCTGCGGGGCTTGCCCCAAGAGTTTTTTGTAGGTATAGCCAAAGCCACTGAGTGACTCATACCCCTGCTCAAAAGCCGTTCTAGTCACCTTTTTGCCACTTTTCAGCTCCTGAAAGGCGTTGTTGACGCGGTACATCCGCTGGTAAGCGTGAAATGTCAGGCCGTAGTTTTTTTGGAACCAACGGCGAACCACTTCGGGAGAAATCCCCTGCTCGCGCAACACTTGATCGCTAATTTTCTCTTTGGGGTATTGGGTGACCAAGGCAATGGCGGCCTCAATGGGCGCAGGTGCCGTGTTGCTGTTTTGAGTGGGTTGACAGATTTTGCAGGGGCGATAGCCGTTGTCTAACGCTTCTTTGAGCGTGGTGTAAAATTCTACATTCTTTCGCTTGGGTTTTCGGGCGCGACAAGTGGCAATACAGAAAATCCCCGTCGTTTTTACACCCACATAAAAAATCCCTACGAAGCTGGGATTCTTCTCTATCAAAGCCGTGTAGTATTGGTCGATGGTGCTGGTGTTGGTTACTAACATATTAGAATAGAGAATTAAAGGCTTGTGCTTGTAATACCTGTTGAAGGTTTTTATAGAGTCCTTGGTGGAGTTGTTCTGACGCAAAATTGCCCATGCTCAGTCTTTTGATGCCGAGTTGACGCAAGGTTTCGAAATCGGGCAGTTCAGGAACATCCCATACGTTAGCGAGTAGTAAAGGTTTTGTTTGGTAATGCAATCGATGTGGTCTACGAATGTAAGTATTACTACCACTGGCGCGGCATTAATTATTCCTTTGGAGACTATGGTTTACGGTTGAGCCAGCAACCTTTACGGGTACAATACCAACTTGATAATCCCACCCAATTATCCGAAGTATTTTCGCCCAAAGAATGCGCTACTTTTGAAACATTTACTCGGCAAGAATTATGGAAAGGGATTGGACAAAATGCCTTGGCTGTGCTATTATTAGGCTTCTTAGCCGCTTTTTTGCATTATTACCTGCAATGGCCGATTGAACCTATTTTGCCATCATAAAGAACGCATTCCACAACCCATAAAACTCAGAAGGAGTAAAAATTAAAATCAACTCAGTAAATCAACCTTTATAGTTTACAAGCTTGTACTAAGGATTTAGCCGCCGCCCTTCTAATTCGTAGCGAATGGTTTCGTAGACCAATTGCGGTTTCAAAGGCCGCCAACTAATGTCAAAGCGTTCGCCAAAATTGAGGTAGTGGTGAATGTCGTGGTCTTCCATTTCTTCCACCACATGGTCGCGGGCACCAATGAGGCAAATCCAGCCGTCTTCTTCCGAAATATCATCGTACCATTCTTCGTAATAACAATCGTCCGAAGCGTGAAAATTGAGGACATTTTCTACAATAAGCACAAAGCGCGAAATCCCATGCTCTTGTAAGCGGTCAATTAGACCTTGCTTAAGCAACATAATGTCGTTGTGTAAACAATCGTTCCACTCCCCGATCATTTCTATGATGGCGTAGCCATCCGCATAATTGGCGTATAGGATTTTGGCGTACAACGTTTCCGAACCAAAGTCATCCCATTGTGGATGAATGTAGTAGTTGTAAATTTTAGTCGAAAACTCAAACTCGCTGTACGTGCGGTTGAAAAAAGGAGACTTAGGATCTTCCGAAGCGATGTATTCCAACCGCCATTTGTAATGAGGCTCTAATGTGTGCATAAACGCGTCAACGGTTAATTTAAGTGGTAAAAATAGTCTTCTGTACAACAGTATGCAGTACTGGTGTACAGAAAATTGGCTACGATGCTTTATTTTGAAACAACTTCAATATCTTTGCTTATCCTATCACAAAGACGCTGCCGTTTTTGTAGTAGAAACAAGCAAAAAAGTGTCATTTTTTAGGACTATGCCGTCCGTATTTTTCAATCTTTGAAGTTGTACTATCCGTAGATAACTTCATTTTAAGCGAATAGTTTACTATGAATTCAAGCGAAGTAAAAGGGGTTAACCCCGACCAGTTAAAAGAAATGATGGACAAGGGCGATGATTTTGTCATCATCGACGTGCGCGAGCCCGACGAATTGGATATTTGTAATTTGGGTGGTGTGAATATTCCTTTGGGAATGTTGGACAAAGACATAGAAAAAATCCCTTCGGATAAACCTGCTATTCTCTTGTGTCGCAGTGGCAAACGCAGCTACATGGCTATTTTGTTTTTACAACAAGAATACCAACTCGACAACCTATTCAACCTCAACGGCGGTATTATTGCCTATGCCAGAGAAGTCGATAAAAGTATGCGCGTTTACTAGTCGTTTATGTACAAAGGCGGTTGCCTAATCGATCACTATTATTTATTTGTTCCTATGATTCAACGCGTAGAATTGGTTTTGACCCCTGCCGAAGCGGCAGAAGAGACCTTCGTTCATCAACAAGTATTGCAAGAATTGCACTTAGAAGAAGCCGACCGCTTACAAGCCGTCTTGCCTATTCGTCGCTCTATTGATGCTCGAAGCAAACAACCTGTGGTGCGCCTGTTGGTAGAAGCTTATATTGACGAGCCCTACACGCCGCCGCCTGCCATTCTACAGAGTTACGGACAAGTAGCAAGCGCTTCACCAGTGATTGTGGTTGGCGCGGCCCTGCGGGTTATTTTGCCGCGTTACAGTTGATTGCCTCAGGCCTAAAACCCATCATTTATGATCGGGGCAAGCCTGTCCGCGAGCGTCGCCGTGATTTGCGCGCCATTCAGCAAGATGGCACGGTACATCCCGACTCCAACTATTGCTTTGGAGAAGGTGGCGCGGGAACTTATTCGGACGGAAAACTCTACACCCGCTCCAAAAAACGCGGTAAAATTGAAAACATCCTTCGCCTCTTGGTAGAACACGGAGCGACCTCGGATATTTTGGTCGATGCCCACCCGCATATCGGTTCCAACAAACTGCCCCAAGTGGTCGCACAAATGCGAGAAACCATTCTAAAACACGGCGGCGAGATCCATTTTGACAGCAAAGTCACGGATTTTATTTTAGAACAAAAAAATAACGGCGAGCGCCACATCAAAGGGGTGGTCATCAATGGCACCCAAGAAGCGTTTGCCAAAGCGGTAATTTTGGCAACGGGGCACTCTGCCCGCGATATTTATACGCTGCTGCACCGCCGAGGGATTCGCTTAGAAGCGAAAGCCTTTGCCTTGGGCGTGCGTATTGAGCATCCGCAGCCGTTGATTGATCAAATTCAATACCGCCAAAAGGAGCGCGACCCACACCTTCCCGCAGCCAGTTATAGCTTAGTATCGCAAATTCAAAAGCGCGGTGTTTTTTCTTTTTGCATGTGCCCTGGCGGGCTAATTGTCCCCGCTGCTACTGCTCCCAATGAGCTTGTTGTCAATGGCATGTCGCTATCGCGCCGCGATTCTCCTTATTCCAATTCAGGCTTAGTCGTCGCCGTAGAATTAGAGGACTTAAAAAGCTACAACAACCAAAAGTTTGACGGCATTAAAGATCCTATTTTTAATGGTTTGAAATTTCAACAGTACGTAGAACAAACCATGTTTCAGGCAGGTGATGGTAGTCAAAAAGCCCCCGCACAGCGTTTAGTGGATTTCACCAATGGGAAACTCTCCAAAGATTTACCTAGCACGTCGTACATTCCAGGAGTTTATGCCGCGCCCATGCAGGAACTGTTACCTAGTTGGATTGCAGATCGTTTGCGCAAAGCACTCCCAGAATTTAACAAGAAGAAAAAAGGTTACTTTACCAATGACGCACAAATTGTAGGCACCGAGAGCCGCACCAGTTCGCCCTTGCGTATTCCTAGAAATTCGGTGAGTTTGATGCACCCTGATGTCGTGGGGTTGTATCCTTGTGGAGAAGGAGCAGGCTTTGCAGGTGGCATTGTTTCTGCGGCCATGGACGGCGAAAAAGTGGCCAAAACCATCGCTGAATTCTTACACTAAGCCCTTCCAATTATCGGTACTGCCCGCTTGATTTTCTTTCTGGTTTAAGGGACAATGACTCCCTTAAAAAGAGCCTTGCGTATACCCCAAAAATAAGGTTCCGCTTTTTCAAAAGTCCTTCTTTCTCCTAACTTTTCTGTTGTTTGTACTGTTAAATTAGAAGACACACACAGAAGTTCTTCTAAAAACTTCTACTCTATCAACTCCTCGGAGTTTATTTTCTAATCTAAAAACAACACACACAGCATGAAAACCTTAGCGAATAAGAAAGTAGCTATTTTGGCAACAGACGGTTTTGAACAATCCGAATTGATGCAGCCCAAACAACGCCTAGAAGAAGCAGGTGCCGAAGTTCACATTGTCTCTTTGGAAGCTGGTCAAATCAAAGGTTGGGACAACGACAACTGGGGAGACTCCATCAAGGTGGACAAAACCTTAGCCGAAGCTTCTTCTAAAGATTACAATGCCCTAGTATTACCAGGCGGCGTTATCAACCCCGATGCCTTGCGTCAAGAAGACAGCGCTGTTTCTTTTGTTCGAGAGTTTTTTGAACAACAAAAACCCGTTGCCGCGATTTGTCACGGCCCGCAACTGCTCATTGAGGCAGATGTCGTGAAAGATCGCAAGATGACCTCCTTTTCTTCTATCCGTACCGACTTAAAGAATGCAGGAGCCAACTGGGTAGACCAAGAAGTGGTCACTGATGAAGGTTTAGTGACCTCTAGAACACCTGATGATCTTCCCGCTTTTTGCGATAAAATAATTGAAGAAATTGCCGAAGGCAAGCACGAGGAACAAGATCAATCGGTCTAACATATAAGTAGGAAATTAACGCCCCCCACCAAAACTAATTGATAGTTTTGCTTTTCAATAATGTGTTTAGATGCCAGTACGCCTTTGGGTGTGCTGGTATTTTTTAGTACTATATCCTTATTCAAATTATTTGTGCACCATCTTTAGATCTTTTTGTATATCCATTAGGGTTTCTATAGTATTTCCTTCGTAGTAGCGACGAAGTAAGCCTATACAATCTTCATGATTCTCTCTTATTTGTTCTATTCCCCATTTTTCGTAGTTCATAAACAAATAAGTAGTATGTGGTCTAGATTCGATGCTTCCTGTATATATGGTTTTCTTCTCTTGATACAAGCGATTAGATAACGAAGAGTTCTTTTTACGATCTAACAAAGCTAAATTACCAATACGGTGCAGCCAGTGTCCGTGAGCGTCTGGCGCCACTAACCAATCTGTCTGAACGATTTTTTGTGGCATTAGATGTTCTACTGTTGATTGGTAACGATTAAATTGCAATACATTAGTTAAATCACCGCGAATCAGGTCGAGCTTCAATAATAGATAACGAATCTTATTTACACGAGTTCCTGAATACGCACCAAACTCCTCTTGGTATAACATATGATAAAACTCCTCGGGATCTAACTTAGTTGTTGCTTTGGGATCATCATAGGTATAATTCAAAGAGCCTTCTGCTAAGAATGCTGCCGCGGCAGCCTCCCGCTCTCCGTGCTTTTCTAGCGCTTCTTCCATTTTTCTAAGTATAATAAATACTCTAGTAGCGATCCCTTTTTTACCTAAAAACCACATCATGGAAAACAGATTATCCACCTTCACAAACATTTCTTCTATTTTGTAATCCCCAAAAAGAAAACGGTAGTGCATTAAAGGCATCAGGTAACTATTGCCATAAACAGAACTCAGTATTGTATTCACGTTAGCTAATAAGGCTCCAACTTGAGGATGGTGATAATTTCCTGTAGTTAATATTTTATAATGCTCTACATATTTACCAATCGTATCAAAGGTGTCTTTTCCCTTTTCTACTAAACCTTGTGACCAAATAAAATTAAAAGCATCGTGCAAACTTTTGTTGCTTACACTCCTATACTTTTGTATAATAAGAACGAATGCCCATAAAAAATCATCAAATTTCTTATAAGGCAATCCAATAGAATCTTCATATGCAGACCATTTTCTAGCGTATACTTTTCTATCTTCTTTATTACTAATAAGGCGCAAGTTCTGTGCGCGTATTATATCGCTAACTTGTAACTGAAGTCCACGACTGTTAAGTACCGTAAAAAGATTGTACGCATCGTCTAAATTATCAGGCGTTGCCAAATACAAGGCTAAGACTTTAGAAGAAAGATAGGAGAAAAAACCATTAATATATTTCTGATACTCTTCTTCCGTCCACTTATTATCATGTTTTAAGTTTGTCCACCAGCGCCGCATATAAGCTATTGCAAAAGCTATATTACGAACGGACTTGGAAGACTCTTTATCTTTAGAATAATTAATAATATCCTCTACTTGGTTGGTGCTTCCTCTTGGCACCAAATAAGTATTAAGAAAGTCTCTATCATCCCTGATATCAAATACAATACGATTGCGTTCTGGAATCTGATCAAACTCGTCTTGCTCTTGACGCATTCGTTCATCCACTTTAGTTTTAAGACGTTGATCGGTAGATAGATCTCTTAAAACTCCATGAAGCAGATATAAAGAAATGAATCGCTGTTGACCATCTAAGATGTCTTGTTTTTGGTATTCAATACCGTCTTCTTGTACATGCTTGGTATTCCAAATCATACACCCTAAAAAGTATTCTTTCTGCTTATCTCTATTCATTGCCCCACTAATATCATTGAGCAAAGATTCTATTTGATCCTCTCCCCACACATAAGGCCTTTGATAATCAGGAATACTATAAAAACTCTCTGGTGAGAATATTTCTTTCACGTATTTTTTACCAGTGTCAAGATTATAAGAAGCCATAAAGAGTTAATATTGTTTACAAAGTAAAAATTTAAAGGTAACTAAACATATCATAATGTCATTATTTTAGCACCAAAAATAATAATTTTCAGCAACTCCATTTCCATTTTCTTTTCCAATAAAAACAGTAGCACAGGTTTTAACATTTTGTAGAAGAGTCTAAAGGCCATCTCAACAAGGCTCACTTTTTGACTTGAACAATGGTAACTATGCAGCCTACTATAAATGGCTATTGGGTATAAAATGCCGACGAAATCCAAGCGCTTTGATTGCTTACCCGAGTCAGTCAGCAGGGTTTACGAATCTCTTAAATACTCACGACCATAAAGTAGTAGCAAAGCTCAGCAAAAACTTCCCCTTTTATACTGCGCTTACTTTTGCTCCCCTATCTCTTCTCAAAGTAGATTTTTTTTATTAAATTGAAGCACCTTAACCAAACCAAGTAGACAACCATCTGACCAATGGAACAAGAACAACAAGTAGAAGCACCTGTAGAACAACAGGCGATTAACAGCACCGCTGAGCGCCAACAATCTGTTGCCAGTAATAGTGCCAGTTCAAGTAGTGGCGGAGCCACAGGAGAGGATCCCAACGACCGCGCCCGACACTTCAAACAACTCTCGGATACCAGTATTCAAGCGCGGGAGGCGGAGCGTTGGCAAGCCATTGCTAACACCAGTCCACAAGCCCAACAGGGCGCGCAACTAAAAGCTTCTGCTCAACAAAAGGCAGACAGGGAATCGCCAGTAGCAACGCCGCAAGAGACAGGGATTCCACACAATCTACAAACGAGTTTAGAGTATAGTTATAACATCTCTTTGAAGGAGGTGCGCGTCTACTACGATTCGCCTAAGGCACTAGAGGCGGGTATGGCTACCGTTAGTAACTATCCGAATATCTATGTTGCTACAGGCAAAAAGAAAGAACTTGGAGTAGCCTTAAAGGAGGTAGCGCAAACCTTGCAAGAGGAGCAAAATACCGCCGCTACTGTTGCCACGCCTACCATAGCGCAAGTAGCAGACTTGGAAAATGCAATTCCAGCAGAAGTCCCCACCACACCTACTACCGTTACCATACCTCCAACAGAAGGATTAACAACCGAAATCCCTACGACCGAGACAGACGAGCCATCAGAAGAAGTTGAAACGGTTCCTATAAAACAAGTTGCGGAGGAAGATGCTGCTCCTGAAGGGGCAATCTTTAACAACGAAAAACCTGTGGCCATTACACCAAGAGCCTTGCCACGTGCTACTAGTGATAGTGGTTTCAAAGCGGTAAGTTCCAACATCCAAAAGCAGGGCGACTTGCAACAAAAGCACCAAAGCAGCAAGAAGGAAGTTAGCGAAGCCCAAAAAGCGGCACCAGAAGCCAACAATAGAAAAAACAGTGTCGCACAGGGCAACCACTTGGGCGTAATCGAGCAGAAAAAAACACCCGCTTTTGAGACCAATACCTTTGTAGATGCCTTGATGAAAAAGGTGGACAACATCATGCCCAGTAATCAAGACGAAGCAGAGAATTTTAAAAGCAGTGGCAAAGTAAAAGAAGTAAAACAAGCAGTAGCAGGAACTGTATCGACAGCCAAGAAAAAATCCTTGCAACCATTAGAACAGGTTACACAGCAACAACCCAACGTATCAGGTGTTGCGAACAAGTCTATTACGCCACTTGGAGCCGCTGAAGTTGGGAGAAAACCACAAAATATCGAGGCCAAACGAGCTATTCCGATGCGGCTACGCAAAGATCGGGTAGAACAACCCTTGCAGAATGATAATAAAGAGTTGGATCAAGTGTTGGCTAACAACGATATGTCCGACGAACAATTGGAAACGTCCAATGAGCCACAATTTCAAGCATTTTTAGAACAAAAGAAAAGTGCGGAAGCGGGTAGCGAAGAACGAATTCAGCAGATACGAGACGAAGAAAACAAGCACCGAACTAAAAATAAAAAGGAACTAGAACAACTCGGCGGAGATCAAATGGATGCCATGCACCAAAATCGCCGCACTGCTATGACGGAGGTACATAGTACAAAACAAGCTGCTACTAGTGGTTTTACGGTAGAAGAACAAGGCGTAGGTGAGAAGATTAATAGCTTATACGAAAAGACCAAAGGCGAGGTAGAACGCCGCCTGAGTCGCTTGGACAGTCGCGTACAACAAGAATTTGATAACGGTGCAGCCGCTGGACAACGCCAATTTGAACGTTTTGTAGCGGGCAAAATGCAAGCGTACAAACAGGAGCGGTACGATTCTACAGGAGGAACGCTCAAATATGCCAAAGATTTTTGGGTGGGGTTGCCCGACGAGGTGGATGCCTTTTTCGTAGAAGGACGCAACAACTACGTTCGCTATATGCGGCGCGTCATTCAAAACATTGCCAAACTAGTCGCGCGTGAACTAAACGCCGCTAAAAAACAAGTACAACTAGGCCGACAGACCGTCACGGATTATGTTCAAGGATTGCCGAGTCACCTAAGTAAAGTAGGCAAGAAAGCAGCTCAAGAAATCAATAGTAAATTTAGCGCTTTAGATAGCCAAGTCGATGACAAGCAAAAAAGCTTGGTGGATATGCTGGCCAAAAAGTATACACAAAACATCAAAAAAATAGACGCGTATGCCGAGAAAATAAAGCAAGAAAATCGAGCGGCGATTGATCTAGTGTTGGAGCAAGTAAAAGGCCCCTGGGAGGAAATCCAGAAAGTCAAAGCTATGTTGACGGGCGCCTTGAATGCGGCGGCGGCGGCCATTGAAAAAATCATACTCGATCCTATTGGCTTTTTAGACAACTTAATAGCGGGTGTCAAGCAGGGATTTTCTACTTTTTTATCGGGGATTCAGGAGCACTTGACAGGTGGATTTGTAGAGTGGTTGACCAATAGCATGGGTAAGCAGGGCATAGAAATGCCCGCCGATGTCTTCAGTTTAGAAGGTATTTTTAGCATTGCCAGCCAAGCACTTAACCTGACGTGGGATTTTGTACGCGGGCGCGCTGTCAAAGCGATGGGTGAAGGCCCTGTACAAACCATGGAAGAGGGGTTTGAAATCTTTCAAGTCATCCAAAAAGAGGGCATTGTTGGTGCTTGGGAGCACCTCAAAGAAGGCTTTGCCGACCTACAAGAGACGATCATGGATTCTATGATGGGAATGTTGATTGGAGAGGTGGTAGAAGCAGGCATTAAAGCCTTATTGGCTATGTTGACCCCTGCGGGTGCCTTTGTCAAAGCCGCGATGATGATCGTTGACCTCGCCCAGTTTTTCATTAACCAAGGTAGTCAATTGGTTGAGCTCGTCAATGCTTTTACGGCCTCCATTAGTGCCATGGCCGAGGGAAAGGTCTCGCAAGTCGCTAGTGCCATCACCACCGCGCTCAAAATTTCTGTTCCTGTCCTTATCGGTTTCTTAGCCGCTTTAGCGGGTGTTGGCGACCTCGCCAAAAAGGTGCAGAACATCTTTAAGAAGATCAAGCAAAAAATAACGGATGCCATTGATGGCTTCATCGAAAAAGGCAAGAAGTGGTTTAAAGATAAAAAAGGGCGCCGCAAAGAGAAGAAGGAGAAGAAAAAGGCGGAAGCAGACGCAGATAAGAAAAAGAAGGACGGGGATCAAAAAGATACCCGCAGTGAGGCGGAGAAGAAAAAAGCCCTTGAAAAAGGCATGAAAAGGGGCAAAAAAATAATAGAAGATCCTGCTGCCACAACAGCATATATTATCGATCAACTCAAAGAGTATGAGAGAAAGTATCCTCTGACAAAACTAGATGCCACCCTAAAAGAAAGAAAACAGGCGTTTGAAACTTGGACTTTATCGGGAAAAGTTGATAAAAAGAATGCTACGCAAACGGTAAAGCGTCCAAATACTACTATCGACATAGAAATTCCATTCCGAATGAATGGGGAGCAGCATACCTTGTATTTTAGGGATGGAAAGCTGTTGATGGCTTCCAAATTAAGTGACTTTATCGACAAACTAAGAGATACCAAGATAGCACTAGATAGTTATAGCTTCGCATCAGATGAGTTACAGGAGTTATCCCGACTAGCGCAAAAGATTATTAGCAAAGGTTCAGGAAAAAATCGCAATAAAAACAAAACAAAAGATGAAATTTCTGAGCTTGCGAATACAACTGTTAGAAAAATACGCGAGTTAGTTATTGTAGATAGAGATTCAGGCAAACCAGTAGGTACCTTGGATGATTTATCTAGAGAGGCAGTAGAACGACTTGATAAATTCCAGCAAGAAATTATAGATGAAAAAGCTATAAAATTTGTAGCCTCGACAACTTTCACGAGTAATGATAATGCTCTTGGTCATGCCTTGATTGTGACTAGTTCAGGTGATTTAGCATGGGTTAATTCTAGTGGTTCTTCAGGACATGTGGAGATTTCTACTACTGCTGCTACTACCATTCAAAACGCCTTTGTAAGGGGAGATACAGTAAATCGTAGAACTAGAGGGCCTGCTACTAAAGTTCGGGCAGGTGGAGCCACGCAAATAAATTTAGAGATAAAACCAGCATCAAAAAATTGGCACGCTTATGACCGTAAACATCCTAACTTTGATGGTGATTATACGGGTTATTGCAACTACCATATAAATGTAATTTAATGAAAGAAACAATAAGCGAAGAATTGACCCTCTCCATAAGTGATATAGAAGCGATTATCAAACAGCTAATAAACACTGGCAAGGGAGTCATAACAATAGATCTACACTTTACGAAGCATCAATTCATAGATACTTATGCTATAGAAATCTATAAGAAGTCTATTTTTATTGAAGAGAACCTTACAAGGTCTAATCAGGAACGTTATTTCTTTTCTTTCAAAAAGTATTTCTTTCTTCAAGAAGATACTATTTCTCTTGATACTATAAAATTATTTTATGATCATTTATTAAAAAAAATAAAGAAATTCTATGCATCCCCCTTCTTAAATAAATCTACAGCAAAAGAACTGAAACAGGCCATAGAAGCGGGCCAAGCTTATCCCTCAACAGTAATGAGACCGATTCGAGATTTTTCGCTGAAAATGGATACTTTGGCTTGGTATCAAGGCGAACACCTTGAAAACCTGTCTTATTTGATTATGAGAGATTACATGGATAGAACAGATACGATCACCAGCATTGTTCAGATAAGTTTAGACAGTGGAGAAAACATCCTCTCTACTAGGAATAGCAATAATTATACGCCTGAGCAAACTGATTTTTGTGAAGTTTATTTTTATGCTGAAGTGAAAATTAAAGCTTCTGTTTTGGCAACCACCTCTCCTATTTACGTTGGGATTACGTTTATTACCCTAAACAAATTCTTAGAAAACCCTGATTCTTTTCTATCGGTTCCCTCAACTGGTACTAAGCTCACTCAACAACGTCCATTTTTCTCTATGGAGCGCTATGACTACTCCAAAATAGAAGCCTCTATTAAACAACTAGTAGCATTTTGGACAGAGGCAACGCCTGCTCCTGCTTTATCAGAACGCCTAAAAAACTCTTTTGATGTATACGATGTCTATCCTTTATATAATTAGGAAACATTAAGCTTGAAAGCAATCTAGTAAATAGAAAAATAATAGTGAGTAAACTTCCTGACTAACATTCCTTTTCCCCAACAAAAAAGCAGCGTCCAAAGCCTTTGTAAGACCTAGAACACTGCTTCTAATTATTCTTTTAAGCACGCTTACAGCCTCTTTTATTTCTCCCAAACATTATCTTTACGGTCAATATCCGCCAAGCGCAACGAAGGATCAATTTCTATTTTCTCAATATCGGCGTACTTGATCGGTAAATTCAACTCATAAACAGGATGGGTCCATTTCCAATCGGGCATGACAGTTTGTGTACCGTTTTGCATCTCATCGGGCTTGTTGCCGCGCATGATTTCCAATGGAATGTTGAAGGTTTTGAGCTGGGTCAATTTTCCTTCTTTGTACGTCACCACCACATCCAACGGCATCGGCATACGGCCTTGGCGTTCGATGTAAACCGTGGTCCCTTTACGATCGCGCTTGCTACTAGCTAAGTAATATTGGCCATCGGTGGCTTTGACGACCGTGGTGTCTGTTGACTTTTTGATGCCTTTTTGTACATCTACAATGGCATAGTCAATCGTATTAACTGTATTGACCCAATGTTCTTTGTACCAATCCAATTCTAAACCCGATTCTTTTTCCATTACCCGAATAAAATCATTGGGATTTGGATGCTTAAAGCGCCACTCATTGTAATAGCTCAACATTCCTTTGTCAAAGGCCGTTTCTCCGATAATATAGTTCAATTGTCCTAAAAAAACAGCCCCTTTAGAATAGGCAGCTTGTCCATAGGCAAAGTTGGTATTGAAGTGATCAGCATGGGTACTCATAGGTTCTTCTGCCCCACTTTTAGCCAAGTATTCATAGCCCTTATAAGAACCATCATGGAGAAAAGAACCGCGACTATTAAACAAGTTTGCGCGTACTACATTAGAGGCATAGGAGGTAAATCCCTCATCCATCCAAGCATACAAACTCTCGTTGGAGCCCAATAGCATTTGGTACCACGTGTGCATCGCCTCGTGGATAATTACGCCTACCAAAGAACCAAAGTTGCGCTTACCTGTTACGAGGGTTGCCATTGGATATTCCATTCCACCGTCGCCCCCTTGGATAACGGTGTATTGCGCGTAAGGATAATCGCCGTATTTGTTTTGAATAAATCGAAAGGCTTGAACAGCTTTGCTTTGTGCCTTCTGCCAAACCTCTTTATACTCTTCATCGTCTTGGTAAATAAAATGCAACACCAAACCTTCTTCTACTTCCTGAATGTCGTGGATGTAGTCAGGATCGGCCGCCCAAGCAAAATCATGTACATTTTCTGCTACAAAGTGCCACGTTAGGTTTTCTTTGCCCGAATGATCTACTTTCTGCCCGATGTCCTCATAACCGTGACCAATTTCGTTAGGATTTTGCAAAATACCTGTTCCCCCAATTAAATAATCTTTATCCAAGGTAATTTTAACATCATAATCCCCCCACACGCCATAAAACTCTCGGCCTACATAAGGATTGGCGTGCCAGCCTTGGTAATCATACTCCGCCAATTTTGGGTACCATTGGGTCATCGACAATTCGATGCCTTCGGCACTATTCCACCCCGAACGGCGCACTTGTAAAGGCACTTGGCTGCTAAATTCCATTTCCAAAATCGCGCTTTCTCCTGCTTTGATGGGCGTAGCCAATTCAACTTCTAAGACCGTGCCCACCACTTCATACTTCACTGCTTGACCATTTTGGCGCAATGATTTGATGTTGTGGTAACCAATTTCATCTTTCTTCAAATCCAAAATACGCGCGCCGACTCTAGAATCCGCATCCTGAATCGTTCTAGAACGAACATCCATCATGCTATTCGGCTGAAAAGCATTGAAATACAAATGATAAAAGATCCTGCTCAAATCGTCGGGAGAATTGTTGTAATAAGTCAACTTCTGCTTCCCTTCAAACTGGTGGTTCTCGGCATCTACAACAATATCCATTTCATAGGCTACGCGTTGCTGCCAGCGATCCGATTGTGCCATTAATTGGCCGACTAAACCGCAGCACAACAGCGCTACTACCTTCCATTGGTTCCTCATTCTTTAAGTTATGTTTAAATGATTCGACAAAATAACCGTTGGTACATTAATTGTACAAACTTTGTTATAGTTGTCTCAATAATTTTTATGACAAAATAGGGCTATTTATATCTTAGGGGAAGTTTTGAGCGGTTTCTATTTTTATTTCCACAGCCTACTTTTATGCTATTATTGCGTAGTAAGTTGGCAATTTTTCTTAGAGAAACTTTCTTCCTGCATTCCTCCAAAGATTTCAACCCTTCCTTTACTTTGTTGTTCAAGAGTTGTACCAAGCTCCAGTAAATTTATACTTGAAGAATACTGAACCTTTTATTCTCCTTCAAACAATCCCCACTTTACCTTATGGCAAAATATACTATTTTCTTGTTGCTTCTGCTTGCTTTTTCGACCAATGCCCAGCAAACCATAGAAGAAGAGTTGCTTATTTTTGTTCAACCCGAACAACAAAGCGAATTTACTAAAAACAATCTGAAATCCTTAGAAGCGCTGCTCAAAGAGCAAGGAATTCGTGTACGGCAAGTAGATGTTTCCAAAGTTGGAGCCCCCAAAGAAGTGGGATTTACCCCTTTTTTAGTCTATCGCAACCACTTGGGCCGCAAGGTGTACAAAGGGCGATACACCACCCACCAGCGTTTGCTGAATTTTATTCGCACTGTACGCCGCTTACCTGAGACGGCTATTAATTACAAAGAACAAACAGTTTTTGTACACGAATATAGCCGTGGAGCATTATTATTACAACCTAAAATAACGCCCTTGGCAGGTACGGATACGGGAATAAAACAGGAAGATGTCCAACAGCAAGCCCTTCGAGGACTAAAAAAAGGCTTTGCCCAATGGAGTTATGAAAACAGTTACGCCGTTTCGGATGCGGATGAATTATTCTACGTCAATTTTTATCCTTACCGCAGCAAAGAGGGCCAAGTTTATGTCAGCTCAGAACTGTACGCGCATTACGATTGCCACACTCCAATTTATCGCCAATACGAAACGCCTGCTACAGGTAGCTCTATAGAAGCAGCTTTTGCACAAGCCGCGCAACAAATGCTGGCAGAAATCCAGCAACAACTGGTCAACTCTGAGCAAGGAGATGCTATGAATTTTCTAACCAAAAAAACGGCGCTCACCGCTTGGGAAGCCTTAAATTTGCCTGTCCTAAACGCACCTGAGCGAAGTGCGACAACCATCAATACAGCTATTCAACTGCCTACTGCCTGGGAATTAGAAGGCGCAGTTAGCCCCAATGCGCCGTTGCTTACCTTTAATTTTCCTGCTCCTTTGCGACATTATGGAGGAGAGCTAAAAGAAATAACGGGCAATGTGCTGCTGAAAAGCGCCACTACCTTGGCTGCTGCCCAAGGTCAATTTGTAGTAAATGTTAGTTCTCTACAAATGGGGGAAGCCGAATTCGACAGCTATGTCAAAGGAACGGTCTTGATGGTTGGCCAAAATCCTAAAGCCACCTTGACCTTTCAAGAAGTATTAGGGGATGATTTGAACTTGCAACTAGGTCGTTTGACAACCGTACAGGTTAAGGGAAAATTGACCCTGCTCGGTAAATCTAGCGAGGTGGTTGCCAGCACTCAGTTTGAACCCCTTATCAATAAGGAAGGCGAACCTGCGTCTGCAAGTAAGTACCCAGTTTACGGCAGAGGATTTGATGGGGTATTATGAAATTGAAGGCCCCGATGGTCCCGCTGAAGCCAACAACCGTTTGTTATTTCAAGCTAATTTTTTGATGCGCCCTGCTTCTACGTCTGATTAAGTCAGGTAGTTAAGGTTAGCAAAACGCTATTTTTCGAAAGGCATTTGGAGGCTCCCGCCATCTAGATGCCTTTTTTAGGAATCGTTTCCTACTTAAAAGATTGGTAATGCCATTTACCATCTAATCAGGCGTTAGCAATTCTACAACAACTCAAAAGCTCCTTGATCTGCTAAGAATGGAAAACGCGTTCGTACCGCTTGCAAATGCTCCTTGCTCAAAACCACGGTCAACGCTGCCGAATGCTGTGCTTGGTGCGCCATTAAAGTCCCCAAAGGATCAATAACCGAAGAATCCCCAGCATATTCAAACCCCTTACCATCCTTTCCAACTACATTCACCGCTGCGACATAGGCTTGATTCTCAATAGCTCTAGCCGTGAGCAAACTGCGCCAATGTTGGGCGCGCACAGCGGGCCAATTCGCCACGTAAATAGCCAAATCATAATACGGCGCTACATTGCGGTTCCAAACAGGAAAACGCAAATCATAGCAAATAAAGGGCGCGATACGCCACCCCTTGTATTCCACCGTTAAACGGCTGTTCCCTGCGGTATAATACTCGTGTTCTTTAGCCAAGCTGAAACAGTGTTTTTTATCGTACTGCTGTACCGCGCCATCGGGAGTTACCCAGTATAAACGGTTATAATACTGGTTACTTTCTTTAATAATAAGGCTTCCTGTGAGCGCTATTTGATGTTCTTGGGCTTGTTTTTGCATCCATCTTAAAGTGGGAGAATCCTCGGCAGGTTCGGCCAAGGCTTCGGCATTCATAGAAAAACCCGTGGAGAACATTTCGGGTAGAATAACGAGATCCGTAGGCGGCAAAGCAGCTATTTTTTTCGTAAATAATGTTATATTAGCTGTTCGGTTTTCCCAATGTAAGGCTTCTTGGAGTAAAGTGATCGTTAGTGTCATACGGCAAGCATCTAAGGGGTGTTCTTTTTAGTTCAATCAAATTAAGCATGGCAAAATATACGCTTTTCAAAGTACTTTTATGCTGGTTTTTAGTGCAAAGTTGTACGGTAAGTTTTATCAACCGCAGTATTGATTACGATGTCCTAAAAACGTTTAACATTGATCAATTTGGCGTGAAAGCACCTAATGCCCCTCCCATTATTGGGCAACAATTTTCGGAGCTGCTCAAAACGCGGGTACTCAACAATACTAAGCTGAACTATGTACAAGAAGAACGCGACGGCGATGTGTTATTTTCGGGAGATGTTGTTGGTTATATTGTAGAAGCCTTGGCACCACAAGCCGATCAAACAGTGGCCTTACAGCGGCTCACCATACAAATCACGGTGCAATACAAAAGCCCTCCCATCAAGGATGGCAGTAAGGATTGGTCTCAAAACTTCTCTCGATTTGCTAATTTCACTGCCGATCAAGATTTATCCGCCGTCGAAGATCAACTTATCACGGAAATTTACGACCAGATTATGGACGATGTATTTAACAAAGCCTTTTCGGGTTGGTAATGCTAGAAAAACGGCAGTTATGCGCTTAATATCCGCCTAATCAAGGGCATTATTACTAGACCAAACACTACGCCTATCATGCAATGGACGGACGACAAAATAAGCCTTTTGGCTCCCAACGATTCTACCGAACGCCGTGGCAGAATGCTGGCTAATTCTTCTAAATGGCCGCAACGCTCTACCAATTACGAAGCCATTTGGGGCGAATGCAAAGGCTCAGGCGCACAACCTTATCAAGTACAAATCAACCTAAAAGGCCCTAAGTTCAAATGCAGCTGCCCGGTGCGACAGTTGCCTTGCAAACACTGTTTGGGCTTGTTGTTTTTGTATGCCAATAGCAGCGCTGTTTTTAGGTACCAAGCACCGCCAAGCGATGTCGCCAATTGGCTTTCTAAACATTTCCCCAGCGCCAGCAGCGCCGACAATCATCAAAGCCCCCCTACCAGTAAAAACGAAGAAACCCTAGAAAAAGCCGAACTAGCCAAGGAAAAGCGCTGGCAACAACGTTTGTTGCTCATGGAAAGTGGCATTCTAGAGTTGGAACAATGGCTACAAGATATAATTCGCCAAGGTATTGCCAATACGGATGCTACCAAAGCTGCGTTTTGGAATGCCGCCGCCGCCAAAATGGTGGATGCCAAGTTACCCAGTGTAGGCGTTTTTCTCAAAGAAACCCAACAGCTCATGCACACCCAGCGCGATTGGTCGGAATTGGTAGTCGCTCGCTTGGGCACCTTGTACAGTTGGGTCGAAGCCTTTAAGCAGCGCGAACAATTGCCGCCTGCTTTGCAGCACGCTTTATTTGCCCGCTTGGGCAAAACCACCACCAAAGCTGCCGTTCTTGCAGAAGGACAAACACAGCGCGATCAATGGTTGGTGTTAGGTAGTTTTGAAGATGTGGATGTAGAAGGACGCGATTTTAGGCGGGTGTGGTTGCATGGCTGGAACAGTGGCCGCCGTGCCTTACTTTTAGATTATGCCTTTGGTTCGGTGAGTTACGAACACCAATACTGGACGGGTAGCGTTTGGCGGGGCGAACTGGCCTACTACTCCCCTGCCTTTGCCCAGCGCGCTACTTGGGTCATGGCCGAACCACTCTCTAACTTTTCTGCGGTACAGCCTTTGCCCTCCACTACTTTCCAGGCGGCTCTTGGAGCCTACAGCAAGGCGTTGAGTAACAACCCTTGGTTGCAACGTTTTCCGATGTTGCTCGAAGACATTTCCGCACAGTGGACAACGGATGGCCATTTGCTTTTGCTCGATCACAATGGGCAAGCCATTCCTCTAGTGGAGCTGCGTCCTGCCCTGCAATGGAAAATTTTGGCGCTCAGTGGCGGGCATCCGATTCCGCTGTTTGGGGAATGGGATGGACGGGCGTTTCGCCCGTTGAGTGGATTGGATGGGTTTGGGCTGCCCAATGGGTTGTAAGTTTAGCCTGTTGTTCCCAAAAAGAAGAAACGCACACCGTAGGTCACCGTGTGCGTTTTTTTATAGGTAGTAAAATAGGCATTCGGCAAAACTGCCGAATCGAGCTTAACGTTAGTTAATGCCTTTGATAATGGCCGTGCCAGCGCCAAACACATTGTTGCTGCCGTATTTGCTAATGCCTTTTCTAGCCCACTCCATTTCAATTTCTAATTTCTTCAATTCCAACATCTTAGGAGAAGACATAATGTCTTTGGTTTTGGCATCGTATAGAGCCGCGTCGTACTTTCCTTTTGCTTCGGCAATGCGCGCTTTGGCGAGGTTGGTTTGTTCCAATTCTTTTTTAGAAGCCAGCGAGTTGCGGCCTTCTTGGATGGCCGTTTCTTCGGCAATTTTGGCAAGGCCTTGTGGAATGTCTACATCTGTGATTTGGACGCGGGCAAACTCTACATAGAATTCGGGTAGCTCGGCTTGAATAATATCGCGCAAAGCCATTTCCGCTTCTTTTCTTTTTTTGAGGTTGAGTTCGGAGGCCGTGTATTGAGGTACCACTTCTTTTCCTGAGGATTTAAGGGTTTTCAATATTTTGGTTTCAATGTCCGCGATGCGGGTGTGGATTAAGTTAACTTGGTTCGGATTGAGGTTGTAATCCAAGGCAATTTCTACTTGGGTTTCCATGTTCCGTGAGTCGTTGAAGACAAATTTTTCCACTAAGGTTTTTTCGCGGACATCGTATTCTACGCATTTGTTCCAGAGCCAAGAAAAACCAACATCCATGCCCTCGGGCAAGACGTAATCCATTTCCGTTTTTCCACCCCAGTAAACTTTTACGCCTTTGTGGCCAGGTTGAACAGTGGTACAGGCTGTTGCTAAAAAGGCAAGTCCCATTAATAATAGTAATGTTCTCATTGTTGTATGATTTTGATGTGGTAATTTTCAGGAGAGAGTAAGGGATAAAAGAGCTTTTTGCGTCGTAATAACCTGCTCGTTTAATAATCCCTTATCCTTTGGTTTGATCCAATGTATAGAAAGAACGGCATTTTTGAGGAATAAATTCCTCTTTTCGGAGCCTTTCCAGCAGATTGTTGGAATTGTAGACGAATCTTTCCCTTTCACCGACGAGCTTTTTGGGCGCTTCTTAAACAAAATCCCCTTGTTGCTGTCTTTTTATTGGAATTATTCACCCCATTTTCAAGTATTGTATGATCACTACCGCCAGTCTAGATTTTTTTGCCCAACTAAAAGAAAACAACCACCGCCCTTGGTTTGAAGCCCACAAACCCGCTTATTTGCAAGCCAAACAAGAAATCGAAGCCTTGATGCAACAGGTGCAACGGAACCTAGATGAAACGGATGTGATTGAATACGCCAAGTTGTTTCGCATTTATCGCGATGTGCGTTTTTCTAAAAACAAACTGCCCTACAAAGGCTATTTGGGGGGCTATTTTCGGCGCTTTGGCGCTGATCGACGGGGCAGTTATGCGTTTGATATTGAGCCTGGTTTATCGCGTGCAGGAGGTGGCTTTTTTGGCCCCAAGGCCGAGGACTTGTTGCGCATTCGTCGCGAATTTGAATTGGACGGTGACAGTATTCGGCAAATCGTAGAAGCCCCCGAGTTTGTTCAACACTTTGGCGAATTACAAGGCGACGGCGTAAAAACAGCGCCCCGAGGCTTTGACAAAACGCATCCCAACATCCATTGGATTCGCAAAAAACAATTCTATGCCTACAAAACGTTTGCCGATTCGGAAGTAATCCGCCCCGATTTTGCCGACCAAATGACCGAAACGTTTTTGGCCATTCGTCCCTTTTTTGATTACATGACCGATGTATTGACGACCGATAGCAATGGGGTGTCGATCTTGTAATCTATCGGGCGTGCTGCCTCCTTGTTTAAACTAACAATTGTTGTAATAAGCCTTTTTTGTAGGCTTCGTTTTGCGTAAGTTGCTCTTGAATGTTTTGAATTTGTTGGCTCAATTTATTAAGATAACTGGCTATTTTATCTTGTTCTCTAAGTGAAGGAAAAGGAATAGGCATTTTATTAAAATTATTACTAGAGATATTCATTCTATCATGTCTGACTCCAAAATTTGCAACGCTGTGCATATATTTGTACCAAGTAGTAGCCTCAAAGAAGTACTCTAAATAATCTAAATTGCCTGTTGTAAATCTAAAAACAGTATACAAGGGAGACATTACACCTTGTCTAAATTTATTTCTCTTAATTGGACCGACTGGAGCAAAAGCCGATATTCTAGGATTGTAAACAAAATCATTGATAGAAACAATATAGTAGCCTCCTAAGTTATTTTTGTTAGCTATCTCTTTATCAAAATAGGCTTGTTGACTAATAATCCCCTGAGTAGCAGAATTAGTGAGTACAAAACTGAATTTATTATCCTTATTTTTGCTATTTACCTTATGAGCAATTGTTTCTAATTTCTTCACCTCCCAAGCAGGGAAATCCTCCCCATTCTCGTCCTTGAACCTTAGTTGCTGACTAAACAACTGCTGCATCATCCCTTTTTTGAAGGCTTCTAGTTGCTGTTTCTTTTCCTCTAATAAGCTTATTTTTTGGTCGATGCTAGCAAGGAAGTTGGCTATTTTTTGTTGTTCGGGGAGGGTTGGGATGGGTAGTTTAACCTTTGCTAATCTCTTAGTGGATAGGCTTATCACTTTAGAGCCTTGCGCTATAGTAAGAACTTGTTTTCTCACAAACCAAGAATGTACAAGAAAACTAGTAAAACCAAGTGCAATAGGGGCTTTGTCAGGACGTGCTAAAAAAGTATGAAGTCCAGCCAGAACACGTTCTCCATTTAGATTTGCTATTTCTGTACACTTTCCTATGTCTGCATAATCTTCAGAAGCATCTGCAATCACCAAATCTTTTACTTGACAGTAGGATTCTTCTTTAATTCTGCTTAAATCTACCTCTTCGTTGATGAAAGGCAGTGTCTCTTCATTTATATCTAATAGATCACGTAGTTTCTTATGAATGTCACCATAGTGAATATTTTCTTACTGAACCACTTTCGTAATTTAATTTACTTCTAGAGTAAGAATTAGTAGAGTAGAATGTATAAATTTCACCAAATTTTTTCACCTCCCAATCCCCCTCAAATTCGGGAAACCGCAGGGCGGGCACGCGTGTATGTTGATTTGTTTGCATGCCCTAAAGATAAAAAAAAGGCTCCTATCCAAGTGGCTTGTCGACACTTTCTACACCAAAAAAAAAGCTTCTTCCCACAAGAGGAAGAAGCTT
This sequence comes from uncultured Saprospiraceae bacterium, assembly GCA_963837355.1. Taxonomy (GTDB): domain Bacteria; phylum Bacteroidota; class Bacteroidia; order Chitinophagales; family Saprospiraceae; genus Aureispira. Next base: position 52,204 of record CAWIMY010000009.1, read on the forward strand.
TTTTGTTCTTGGCAAATCTTATAGTTTAATTGTGCGCCGCAGAGGCTTTGTTTTTAAAGCTAGAGTACTCGCCCGGAGAACCAATCACGATTTCCATCCAGTTGCCGTTGTCTGTTTTGACACGGCGGTCTTTGGTTTTCAACGAGGCAATCGCGTTGTTGTAATCAGGATTAGACGATACTGTTTTTAAGAAGCCTCTTTGGTAAGAAAAATAATACCAGTCGCCGTTGGGCGAGATGATGTAAAACGTCATCGCATCCGTGCGGGCAGGGTCGTTCAAAATCTCTAGGTGGCCTTTTACATTTTGTCCGAGGTGCTTGCCGCCAATAGAGGCCAATTGTAGGCGCGATCCTTGGGTAACAAAAGACTCTGTTTTGGGGCTCCACAACAATTTGTTGTTCACAAAAAAGAAGGTGTGGGCAAAATCATTGGGCAACTGCAAGCGTTCATCGTCTTTGACTTTTTTCCACATTTTTTCAAATTTCTTCTCGTCGGGAATGTAATTCTTCATGTGCTGGTGCAACTTCTCGTTCTTAATACTAGCGTATAACACTTTGTCAATCAACTCATCATTACTTTGCAAGTCGTTGACAATAATATCCCGCAATACCTGTGGCAAATAAAAATCCAAGTTGGTAGAAGTTTCAAATAAGTAGTCCGATTTGGTGTTCAAAAAGAAGGTAAAATCGCCTACGATATCGACCAAGAAATTGGGGTTGCCTTCGCCTTGAAAACCTCTATTAAAGTCAAAACGACCAGAAGCCACTACTTTGGCATTTTTCTCGGAGACGGTAAACAACTGTCCTGCTTCTGCGTCTCCTAAAACACGCGCCGAGTCGCCAAATAGGTATTGATTGTTTTCATTATCAAACTTCAACACGCCTGTCGTAGAAAAAATACTACGATCGCTGGCATTGTGCTTTGGCGACAAAATAGCAGGGTATAAATCCATGGTATCTAAATCCAAATACAGCCCTACAAAGAGGTTCTCCCCATCGGGGTTTTTAGGATTATCATAGACAATAGATACATCCCGCTTGTCAATTTTAGAATCAATTCCAAACCACTCTTGCGTAGGAATGACCGAAGAAGAAATCTTAGCAAACCCGTTAAACGTCAACAATTCAGACTTCGAGTTCAAGTTCACTTCCCCTTTAAAACGCGTGCGCTTATCCAAGAAGAAATTAGCCGTGTCTTGCACCGTTCCACTTCCGACCGTCACAAACATACCGGGCTCCTCTTGGGCAGAAGTCACGTTGTCAAAACGAATTTCTTGGTCTTTGTGGCCCTCCACGTTAAACTCCAAATACCCATCCGCTTTAAATTCGTTACGGCTCAATACATTGATGGTGGCGCGCTGAATCACGTGGTTTTGATTGAGGGTATCCGCTACAATCCGCGAATCTTCTAACGTGCGCATGTGTGAGGCTTCTTCAATCTCAATGTGCTTGTCTTTGGGATAAATGAAGGCATCCGCTACGCGAATATTTTCTACGCCATCAATTTTTAACAATCCTGTATTCAAATCATAATCCGCCTTTTCTCCTAAGAAAACCAACGAATCTTGTGCCTGCTCGGTCGCTAAGAAGAACCCCGTTTTTCCCTCTTGGGCATCCATAAAAATATGGTCAGTTTTCATGTCCCAGTGAAACTGGTCTAGCGAGGTTTGGTAACTGTTGTAGGGCAAGTCGGTCGCTAGATCCGCTTCTTGCGAAATAAAGTCCCCTGTTTGCGCCTCAAAGTCAATCTTCAAATCCACGTTCTCATTCTCAAAAGCAAACTTTTGTACGCCGCGCGATTTGATAATTACTGCTGAGGAAGGGGACGCAATAGATTGTTTCCCAAATTTAAAATCACCTCCAGGGTTCGACTCTAAGGTAGCGCCGTACCAATCAAACTTACCGCGTCCCAACAACCCATCGGGTGTCAAGGTCAAGGAACCATCTAAGTAAAAGTCAGTAGAATCAAAAAACTGGAATGGTGCCCCTTCTTCTATCGTCGATTCGATGTACATACTATCGCTATAAGGAGCCCAGTCGATTTGTACTTGCTCGCCTTTCACATCTGGAAATTCTACGCCATCACGGCTAGATCCTGCTAAGTTAAAACTATCCACATCTTCGGCCCGAAACTGCTTGGGCAAAAACTCAATGTAATCCGATTCTACGGTAGCGCCTAAATAATCCAAGCGGCCACGGCCAATCAAGCCTTCGTTAGAAATCCCCATCGTTCCTTTAAAGGTACCTTTGCCACGCTTGTCGTCGCGGATATAGATGGGATTGGGATCATTGCCACGCGTTTGAGTTTCAAAGCCCAAAGACAAATCGTGGTACATCACCCGCAGCTGCTCGTTGATGGGCTCAAAAATATTTGCCGCATACAATTTGCCCTCAAAAACCAATTGCTCGGGCTCCAAATTATCCATTCCATTAAGAATAAAGGGCTCTACTTCATAATAAAAACTATCGCGTGGATAAACGCCCTCTCCTTGGCGGTTTCGCTTGTCGTAATAGACCCTTGAACGGCTCGTAGATTCAAAAGAAGGATAGATCGGATCGCTCTGCATCCGTCCCGATTTGTTGCTCGGCACATCAATCAACATCAAGCCGCTTCCGCCTTCCAAGACACTGTTAATCGGTTCTTTTTCGTTAGTCAGCCGCTCGGTCGCCTCTACGGTGGCGCGCTCTTCTTTGGGACGGCCAATTTGCCACTCAGGAGCATCCTCGCCGTGGCGCGCTCGTTTAAAAATAAACATGTCCAAGTAGTTAATGGAGTCCATTTCTACGTGGAAAATATCGTAAATAAAGTGAAAATCAGTGCCCGTAAAATTACAGAAACCACCCGACATCACGCCGTTAAAATCCATATTGCGCCCCGCCAACATATTCACTTGCCCATTAAAGGGACGCGCGATAACTTGCTGCGAATCACTCAAAATAAACTCTTGGACCCCATAGGTTTCAATCGCTCCTTTCTTCAAGTCAAAAATCGCGTTGGCAGGTTTTTTATTGTTGCGCGAACGCACCGAGCGAATGCGAATTTTGTCAAAATCGTGGTCTTTTTTCTTGGTATTGACCGACAGGGTATAGTGAAATAATTTTTCCCGTAGGGTAATCGTTCCCTTATCTTCATCGTATAACACAAACCCATCTTTGACCATTTCTAAATAAAGCGGCAAGGTCGTTTTTCTATCAAAAGAAGGATCGCGCACCACATTGCTTAGGTCGTACACATCCATTGCCCCAAACTTAAATACATTGGGAAAACCGCGTTCAAAATCTCGGTAAGTTTGGTCATTTTTCACAATCTTAAACGAAGGATTGCGACTGGCTTTTTCTACTTCTTGCGCCGTTAGAATACTAATGCGCTCCATGCGCTTGTCCAACAACTTGGCTAAGAGGTCGGCATCAATAACACGCGGATCAAATTCTTCAATTTCTAAGGGTTCGGTATCGGTGGGCTCGTCATCCGCCGTAAAATCGGTGGGAAATTCTTCTTTAAAAAGCGAATCGTCCTCTGGCTCTGGTAAAGGGAGCGGCTTACCATCCTCATCACACAACCAAGGTGCTTCCTCACAAATATCTCCCATTCCTTTGTCATCCACAACGTCGTCTACAGGTACAAAACCACCCTCCAACGCTTCCATCGACTCCTTCAACTTATCCGAGTAGACGGCAAATTTGACCAGTGGATTAATGGAAATGATGTTTCGGTATTTCTCGTACAAGAGCTGATCGAAGTGGTTTTCCGAGGCCATTTCCATATCCTGCTTGTTATCGCCCAAATTGATTTGGTCGGTATCAATAAACCACGATAGCGAGGCGACTTTCATATCCATTTGTTGGAGCGAATTGTGAAAGGGCACTTTAGAAATTCTGGATTCACTGCGCGTCAAATCTATTTTTCGGTGGACAATGCTGTATAAAAAGTTGATAGAAGGGTGATAAATAGAATCTAATTTTCCATCTTCCCCGTGGATGTACAAGGTTACTACGGCATCCTCTGAAACTACTTTTTGACCTTTGAGAATGTCAAAATTCTTAGACTCTGCTTTGGCAATGCGCTGGCCTTCTTTATTAGAAATATAAACGGTAGAAAGGCCTTTTTGGTCGCCATACCCCCGTACAGAAGACCCCGCCATTTTAAATCCCCCTTGATAACTAACCCCTTCCCCAATGTCATCCATTTCGATGTCTCGGGCATTGGAGGTAAACTGTGGGTAGCGCGAATTGGACGCGTCGTGTTTAAAGATCTTATCCACCAACATCCCTTCAATGGGCTTGTTAAATACCGAATTGTAGTATAAGGTAGCATTGGGGCCACTGTAAGTTGTGCTTCGAGTTTCGATTTTGTATTTTTTGAGCAAAGCATAGGCATCGCGTGCGCCTTCTGTCATCCACTCTACTTTTCCTTTGACTCCATACCAAGTTTGTTCCAAGGGGTAGTAAATACCTTTCGCATCCTTGATTACTAGTGAATCACTCTTATTGTAACAAATTAAGTTGGTGTTATCATACTTGATCGACAGGCGGTCTTTTTCGTACTTCATGGTAAATACCCGCGACTCCGAGCGCCATTTGTGGCTTCCCTTAGAAATATCATATAAGTTGCCCGTCTCCCAAAAAGTACGGCTAAATTTGAGGTACTGTTCGTATTCAGCGGTCTTCCCCGTTGCTTGACTCTCTAATACTTTCTTAGAAATAGTAATCCAGCGGTCGAAGTGCTGCGAGGCCAAGCCAGGATCGTCGGCAAAAGTGTTGATGGCATCTAGTACATGGCGAAAAAAGTTATACCGCTTCATTTTGCGCTTGATCATTTCGTTGCCCAGACTTGCCAAGCCTTGATAAAATTCAGGTGTCCACTTTCCCGCTTTTTGGTTCTGTTTCCACTCCTCCATTATTTCCTCTGACTCTTCCCGTTTGATGGACAACATGATTTCCTCCATGTACTTGTAACAAGCTTCAGGATCTGTGGGGATTTCGTCAATCTCCTCGTCTTGCGCGTTCACTGTCCAACCCAAGAATAAAAATAAAACGAGGGGTAGTAATTTTACGATCATTTGCATAATATAATGAATGAGTTGTGTAATAGTTCTAGTAGCTACTTACGACACTATAAACGTACCGTTTCCAATTCCGAAAGGGCTTTAACATTTTTTTGTTAGGGCGGGTGTACCCGAACACTATTTCCCCCTACAAGGTAAACAGTAAACAGCGCCATTGCTGGCGGGCTTCTTGGCGTACCAAAGCCAAGCCCTGTTCCGTCGCGGCCTTTACCACCAAAGGAATATCTTGTTCTAAGAATCCCGAACACAGAATTTGCCCCCCTTTATTCAAACGCTGGCGCATATCGGATAGTGTTCCTAAAATAACATTTCTATTAATGTTTGCCAAAATAAGGTCGTAGGTTTGTACAGGCACCACACTTAATTCGCCGTGGTATACTTGCATGTCTTTTGTTAAGACGCCATTGAGCTGCATATTTTCCAACGTATTCTCATAAGCCCAATAGTCAATATCTACCGCATCTAAGTGCGCGGCACCTAAACGCTGTGCTAAAATTGCCAAGACACCTGTTCCACAGCCATAGTCCAATACTTGCTTGCCCTGCACCTCTAAATCCCGCAATTGCAACAGCATCATGTAGGTGGTGGCATGGTGGCCTGTTCCAAATGACATTTTAGGAGTAACCTCCAATTCGTATTGTACGCCACCAATGGGTGGATGAAAACTCGCCCGCACCGCGCAAAAATCTTCAACGACAACGGGCTCATAATCGGCCTCCCATTGCGCATTCCAATTTTGATCGGCAATCGTTTTAGTCTGCACTTGTAACTCCTGCTCTTCTTGGAGCTCTTGCAAAAACTGTTGGGTGTCGGGTGTATAATCGGCTTCTTCTATGTAAGCGACCAACTGGTTATCTTCTTCTACAAAACCATAAAAATTGACTTGTACCAATTGAGCGATTAATACGTCATTAAGCGTTTCGGTTTTTCCCGAAATCGTACATTCTATATAATTCATACGTCTGTGCTGCCGTGGTTTGGTGAGGTCGCTTTTGCTGCCTACGCCCTTTTTGTATAAAAATTACCACGCAATGAATAGGAATTAAGCAGGAACCAATGGGCCTGCTCATTAGAGGCCTTAAAATACTAGAATAAACTTATCTGCCCATCTTTTAGTGGCCTTGTTTTTTTAGAAAACTCAATTGGGCTGCGTCGCTCTAGTTCTTCGATAAAATAGATACACATTTCGGGAGACAAAATATTGTCGGGTTGATGGGAGAAAAAATAGACTTCGCGCAAGCCGCGTTCCAACCAATCAATGATGAGCGAAATCCAGTCATCTAGGCGCTGATAATCGGTTTCGTGCAAGCCATTGCCCACAAAACGCAAGAGTAGCTGGGGCGTAGTCAAACCCAAATGCAAAACATCGCGTCGCCCTGCCACATCCGTAATGACCGTCGCGACCTTGTGGGCGCGCAGCAAATCTAGCAGCGCCTGAAAGGCGGCCTCGTCTGCAAACCACGCTTCTTGCCGCACTTCCACGGCCAACGGCACTTCTGCCAAGGGAAAACGCGCCAAAAAACGCTCCAACTGCCCAATACGCGCTGGCCCAAAATTGGGCGGCAACTGCATAAACGAAGTGCCTAGTTTTTCGCGCAAGCCAACAATCGAGTCACAAAACCACCCCAAATCCTGCCCACGCAAGCCCAACTCTGGATCGTGGCTCACCGATTGGGGAATTTTGGGAGAGAAAACAAAATTATCATCCGTCATATCGTACCACGCTTGTACCAGCGAAGGAGTAGGCACACGGTAGTGGGTCGTATTCAGTTCTATGGTCGTAAATTGCTTGGCGTAATGTGTTAGAAATTCTGGAGGTTTGGCTTTTGGTGGATAAAACGTTCCCACCCATTCTTTCATCGCCCAGCCTGTGCATCCAAAATAAATGGCAGGCGGAGCAGTTGGATCAGGCAGTCCGTCCAACAGGTCTTCGGTCGCTTGCGGCGGAGCAGGCATAGAAAAATCAATAGCGTTAAGATTGCTGACGCGTCCAAATTTCATACATCCAGTTGTTTTACGTTATAACCCTTCTTTGTAATAACACAAAAAACAGCACTTGGATGTGGCAACCCTTTATTTTAATTACCTCTTTCTAGGTCGGTTGCAATTTTATTGATATAAAAGTTGTAATACCTCCGCTGCTTGCTTGCCTTGGGGCGTATAATCCTTGGCCAAATCCCATTCACATTGCGCACTTACCGCATCGGCATACCATTTCCATTGGAAGCCGCCAGCCCACCAGTCTTCCTCAGAAAAATCGACCAATAGTGCTTGTAACGCATTGGCTTGTGCTACTTCATTTGCGTTGATATTCTGAATATTGGCTTCTAAATCCCAAGTATTATAAGCCGCGCCTTCTACACTTAAGTAGCCAAATTCGGTAAATAAAATAGGTTTTTGCTGCTCGGCAGAATAAGCCGCGAGTTGCGCTTGATAAGGCCCCCATGCTTCCTGTAATTCACAAACAGTTGGTACGTCCTTATCCACTAATGGGAAATAAGCATCTACACCCACATAATCTAAGTCCGCCCAAAACGTCACTTCTTGGTAGTCATCCCAATTGGCAGCATAAGTGAGTTTGCCTGCATAGACAGCCCGAATTTGAGGAATGAGTTGCTGCCAATAGGCAGGACGCTGGGCAACAAAATTGCGCAGTTCGGTACCGATACAAAAATAAGCCACTTGATTAGCGGCAGCAGTTTGCACCCAATCCATAATGAAGTTGGTATAGTTCTGTTCAAAATTTTGCCAATCTTGCTCATTGGAGAATTGTAAGTGACCCACCCATTCTTCCATTGCCCACAACTGTGGTTTGAGCATCACTTCTAATCCTTCCGCTTTTGCTTGTTGGAGAGCTTCTAATACTGCTGCACGGATACTTGGCCCATGAGGGCAAGTAGGATCAGTACAACGCGATATTTCATCAATACTAGGGTCACCAGGGGTATAATAACAATACGGCATTAAAGCCACGCTGTTCATTCCCAAAGCTTTGAGGTCTTGAATGGGGGTTCCTTGAATGGGACTTTGGGCGGCGACGAGCCCCATACCGCGAATGTGTTGCGCCAGTAAGCCATTTGGTATAGTTGCATCACAAGGCAGCGTTAATTTGTCGGAGCGGCAGCTAGATAGTCCTAAAAAAGAGAGGAACAACGCTACCCAAGCGGGACGCTGTAAAAAAAAATGTTTCATGGGAGTCTGTTTTTTTGTGTTGTAATAAAAAACAACAGGGTTAAAGTTAAAGTTGTTTATAAGATAAGTATTTTTTTTCAAAAAATGACAAGTGGTGCTCAAAAGTTAACCCTTAGGGTTTTTGAAACAATTGCTTTAAGACCTGCTGCGCTTGTTTATTTTGGGGCGTGTAATCGCGGCCATAATGTCCCTCTCCCATCGACGAGTGATAAGTCGGGTACCATTTCCACAAAAAACCACCTGACCACCATGCCTTTTCCCCAAAGGTCTCTAATAAAGCTTGGATGGCATTGGCTTGTGCCAATTCATTGATATTGGCCGATTGTCTATTTTTTTCTAACACCCAAGTTTTATGCGCCGCGCCATCCAAACTTAAATAGCCATATTCGGTAAACAGCATCGGCTTTTGCCATTTTTCAGCAAAGGTTTCCAATTCCTGTACATAGGGCTGCCAAGCTGCTTTGAGCGCGCACACACTTGGCGTGTCATTTTCTAACAAAGGGAAATAAGCATCAACGCCGATATAATCCAAGGCATCCCAGAAAGTGACTTGTTGGTAACTGTCCCAGTTGGGGGCGTAGGTGAGCTTGCCTTTGTAAACGAGGCGTATTTCATGAATGAGCTGTCGCCAAAATGTAGGCCGTTCGTTGGCCACGTGCCGCAGTTCTGTACCAACACAGAGCATTTCTATGGACAAACTATCTGCTACCCGCGCCCAACGCAGCAATAGTTGTCGGTAATTTCCTTCAAAGGTTGTCCAGTCTGCTTCATTTTCAAATATCAAGTCACCAATCCATTGATCGTGCGTCCACAATTGTGGTTTGAGCATCACCCGTAAACCTTGTTGGTGCGCGTATTCGGTCGATTTTTTTATACCAACTACGCGTTCCCCCCACCAACCATTCTTAGGCGCAGGATTAAAGTTGGGGTTATTTTTCTGGAAATAGGCATAAGGCAACAACGCCACCCAGCCCGCACCCAACTCTTGCAAGGGCTTTATCGGATCAGATTGAAAAGCCTTAGGCGGCGCAACCAAGGAAATACCATTCATTTTATCCGCCAGTAAACCCGTCTTTAGGGCTTCTTGGCAAGGACTGCTAGGAATGGATGCGGTTGAAGGCAGCGTTGAGGCAGCATTATTTTTAGCAGCAACAGCGCGTTTTCTTGTTGGACAAGCCATAAGGGCACTTAGGAGCAACAAAAGACCTGTAATTTTTATTAGGAGAGTCATAATGGTGAATTAGTGAGCGAACAAGGGACTTATTGGCATACACCCAAAGAATAACAGGACTAGGACGTAGCATAATAAATATAGTTGAAGGTAAAAACAGGTAGTTTCGGAGAGCAAAAGGGCATTCTTTTAACAATAGTTTTAGGATACCACAAAAGAAATTCAGTGATTAATTGGTAAGAAATTCAAAAAAAAGATTCTTTCGTTCCAACCTCTATCCAATAGCAAACGTCTAGGAATCGGAATTAGTGGATTCTAGAAAAAGTAAACCATTCTATAAGAGCTTATAGACTAAAGTTAAGTAAAAATAGCCCTAATATAAAAAGAAGCCTTACTTTAGCGGCCACATACTGACAAAGACGCTACGTGTTGACGTTGACAATTATAGTCTTCTAAAAAAATAAGTAGAAAAATTGCGCTTGCGCTAGTCTAAAAGCAATAAAAAGTATAGAAAGTCCGTCTTAGAAAAACAATATCGTACAATGGATTGTTAGGGTCGTAACACGCAATGTTATCTATAAGAGGGATAATTTACGATTCCTTGCATGGTTTTTGATACAAGGCATAAAACTACTTTGACATTTGAGAAATGCCGTTTCTGAGTTCTTGTAAAGACATTTTTTTTATTTGAAAACAAATTTTCGGCACAATCTTGTAAACCTTCTGTAAAAATTATAGTTTTGCGCTATAGTCTGTGATTGGAAAAAATCATTGACTTAAAAATTACAATCAATTATAATACATTTCTAATCTTTTATCAATTTTAATTACTATGAAGAATTTAATCAATCTATGTTTCTTGACTTTCGCTTTGTTCATCATCTCTTGTGGCGATCCAGATCCTTGTAAGGATGTACTATGTGGTGATCAAGGTGCTTGTGATGATGGTACTTGTATTTGTGAAGCTGGTTACGAGCAAGATGCTGACGGCCTATGTAACACAGAAATGCGTGCAAAATTCATCGGTAACTACTCTTTAGTAGAAAACTGTACTACTGGTTCTGACAGCTACAACTGTGCTATCGCCGCTTCTAGCCAAGGTAATATGAAAGTTGTTTTGAGCAACTTGTACAACCAAGGAATTGCTGTAACTGCTGATATGATCAACAGTACTGAGTTCTCTATCCCTGCTGGTACAACTTTCGGTACAGGTACTATTTCTGGTACAGGTAAATACGATAACGCTACAGGTACAGTAAGCATCACTGTTACTTACGAAGTCGATAACCCAGTATTGGGTGTAGACAACTGTGTTGCTACTTTGTCTCCATTGTAGGACACTGTTCAATAAGCTACTGCCGATCGAATCGATAGGCTGTTTATAAAAAGGGTTGCTGAATTAATTTTCAGCAATCCTTTTACTTTTTATTCTTGTTCCTTCTCCTGTCTCCTATACTGCGTTTGGCGCGCTTTTTTTTCGTCCAACAGGCATTGCTGTTTGTTTCCTTATACTACTTTCTAAGGCAATAGAACCATAGAGCATTTTGTTAGACCCTTCTAGAAAAGCCCTGCTACACGCTTATTTTCACCATAAAAAACGGTTATTTTTACTACGTGAGGCGTTCGGCGTTCGTGACTTAGTTGCCCTGAGCCTACGGGTTCTACATTGAAAACTTAAAGCATGACCGAAGGGAACGCACAACTTGGTGCCTTGCACCAACAGGGCTGCCCGCTCACGACTGAAAGGAGCGAATACGCGCTGTAGCCCGCTAAGACTCCGAAAACTGACTAGAACATTCCCAAAAACAGAACGCCCCTGCGATACAAGATCGAAGGGGCGTTTATAAGTTATAGAACTACAAAAGAAGGATTATCCACCTTTTTTCATGTTCATTTTACCACCGCTTTTAGAGTCATTATTCATGTTCATCTTACCGCCGCTCTTAGTACCGTCGTCGTTATTGTTGTCCATTTTCATTTTTCCTCCGTCGCCAGTGTTGTTCATGTTTATTTTTTGGCCGTCTTTGCCAGTGTTACCACCTGTGCTAGTTGTTGGCTCCTCGCTTCCGCTGTTGCCACCAGTAACAGGCTTGTCGCCTCTACTACCACCAGTATAAGATGGAGGGACGGTACCATCGCCAGCGGCCATTTCTTGTTGCATTCTCGCCCACTCTGCTTGTGCCATTGCTAATGCTTGGCTTTTGCATAGTTCGGTTTGTGCTGTTTCGAATTCCATAACCATGGTATCCAATTTAGCTTGAACTTTTTGTTCATCTGTCATGGCATCATCAAAAGAAGTAAAAACACCTGCGCTCAATAGAGCCAAGCTTAAAGCACCGATTTTATAGAAAGTTGTCTTTTTCATACGATTAAGTAAATTTAAAGTGATTGTTAATAGTTGACTGTACCTTACCGTGAGGCAAGTTTACATTCCACTAGCATTTTTCAATGAATCAAGAGAGTTCTGCATGTACATAGCTTTGTTCTCGTCACAATCAGCAACTGCTTTTTCTGCTAGCTCTGTTTGCTTTTCGTCGAATTGTTTCTGCGCTTCTGCTTGAATTTGCTCTTCTGTCATAGAGCTACCACAGCTCGCCAAAGAGGCAACAACTAGAAGTGCTGCCGAGAAAGTAATTACATTTTTTTTCATGAAATGTTCTTATTTAAAATTAATAATAAAGTGAAGTTGTAGAACAATCTAAAGACTCAGCAAAGCTAATAATCTTTTGACAGCTTTGTTACATACTCCGTTAAAATACTCCAAAATGTCTGCTTACAAATATAGTGTTATTAAGGCTTATTATTAGAAATAATGTCCTCACAATAGCTATAAATGTTCTCACAATAGCTACAAACTTAATATTTTGACTTCGGAATCCAGCATAAGAACATCTATTTAAGTGTATTTGTTGCTGTACAAGGTGATTGTTTAACAAGTTATAGGCCAATTTTTATTTTTTCGAAGGCCGTTCTCAAAAATCTTCTTTCTATTAGACTTTATTACGAATGGGATTGTATAGAGATCAAAAAGAGAGTTTTTTTCATCAATCAAGGCAAACCCCGAAGGGCTCACGAAGTAAAATTCAGCTCATAGCAGCGCTATGGGATTAATTTTTAACGCCGAGTGAGGGAAAAAGATCCTTTTTTCGCTGCAAGGCTATTCGTAATAAAGTCTATTCTATCGGCAATTCCGATCAACATGCCTTTCTCCCTATACTTATCGTTAACACTCAGGCACCCTTACCGAAACATTCATCGCTAAGCCTCCTTCAGAGGTTTCCTTATACTTGTCGCTCATATCCATAGCGGTTTCCTTCATCGTTTTGATAACATTGTCTAAGCTTACTTTGGCTTTTGTTGGGTCACTCGTCAAGGCGATTTGGCAAGCCGTCAAAGCTTTCATAGCGCCCATTGTGTTGCGTTCAATGCAAGGCACTTGTACCAAGCCACTGATGGGATCACAAGTCAAGCCCAAATGATGCTCCATCGCAATTTCTGCGGCAATCAACACCTGTTGTGGACTTCCGCCCATGCACTCCGCTAAACCAGCTGCCGCCATTGCCGAGGATACGCCTATTTCGGCTTGACAGCCACCCATTGCCGCCGAGATGGTGGAGCCCTTTTTAAAGAGCGAGCCAATCTCCGAAGCGGTGAGCAAAAAGCGGATGATGTCTTTATTTCCTTTATTCGGATAAAAACACAAATAAAACATCAACACCGCAGGAATCACACCAGCAGCACCATTCGTAGGTGCTGTAACTACCCGTCCAAAAGCGGCGTTCTCCTCATTGACGGCCAAGGCAAAACAGCTCGTCCAATTCACTACGTTGCTAAAACTCGGATTGACTACTTGAATCAACCGCATCCAATCGTCAATATCTTTGGTCTGTACCCCGTTGAGTAATTTATGATTGAACCGATAAGCGCGGCGCTCTACTTCTAGCCCACCAGGCAATATTCCTTGGGTATGACACCCTCGGTGAATACAAGCACGCATGGTATCCCAAATATCGAGCAAACCTTTGCGTATTTCCTTGCGGGAACGCATGGTTAATTCATTGCGCAAAACCAGCTCGGATAGCGGCAACCCCGTTTCTTTCACCCAATATAAAATATCGCGTTCGCTATTAATTGGATAAGGAAAAGGAACGCTGTGTGCTGGCTCAACGGCCAGTTCTTCGCCCTCTTGGGTTACAAAACCGCCCCCAATAGAATAATACGTTTGGCGCAAGCGCTCTCCGTCTTCCAATACGGCTACAAAGGTCAAAGCGTTGGGATGGGCGGGTAGATTTCTATAAATAAATTTTATGTGCTCTTCGGGAACAAAGGGAATAGCATAGCCATTGCGAATTTTCAACAGACAAGAGTCTTGTATTTTCTGGATATACTCCTCAATTTTATTGGTCTTGATGGTACGAGGGTGGTACCCCGACAACCCCAACATTACAGCAATGTCTGTGCCGTGCCCTCTTCCTGTTTTGGCCAAGGAACCATATAATTCGACTTCTAATGTCAGTAGGCGTTGCGTACCCAAGCTGTCTAAAAACGATAGGGCAGCCACCCACGGCCCCATCGTATGGGAACTAGAAGGGCCAACGCCTATTTTGAAAATATCAAATACACTTATCTGTTCCATAACTCCTAATTGTCGGGGATAAAAATTGCGTCAAAGGCGCTAGTCAAATATAGAACACCTAACTGAAAAGTCGGCATAATCGGCCTAATTTAACAGCTCCCATAGGGGCACAAAAAAAGCTTTTGAGATAATTCTCAAAAGCTTTTGGAGCGAAAAACGAGATTCGAACTCGCGACCCCAACCTTGGCAAGGTTGTGCTCTACCAGCTGAGCTATTTTCGCTGATTACCCTAAGGCGAGGGCAAATATAAAGCACTTTTTTTGTTTTCAAAAGTTTTGGCGCTTTTTTTTCATTTTTCCCACTTTTTTGTCGACATTTATAACAACCCGCTTTCTGACCCTTCCGTTGTTCCCCACGCAACTATCCATTGGCATAATGATCTGTTACTGCCTTTTACTTTTCTAATCAAATCAATACAATTTATGTTTAAGAATTACGGATGGACTTGTTTATTGTGGATGCTTGTTTGGACTAGCGTTCAAGCACAGCAGGTTCCAGTGCAAGATTTTAATCTTACTCCCGTTGGTCAATTGTCCTATACCTCAGAACTGAATGACATTTGGGGCTATACCGATCAATTGGGAACAGAATATGCTTTAGTAGGTACCCGTGCAGGGACATCTATTGTTAGCTTAGCCAACCCTGCCCTACCTGTGGAAATTTTATTTATTCCAGGAGCCGCCTCTATTTGGCGCGACATCAAGACATGGGGAGATTACGCTTATGTCACCACCGATCAAGGAGCAGATGGCCTGCTTATCATTGACCTAAGCCGCGTGCATTTGGGGATGACTCCCACCTTCCAATTTTGGCAGCCTATCCTGACTGTTAATAGTTCAGTCGCACAATTCAACAAAGCACACAATTTGTACATTGACGAATCGGGCTACTGCTATATTGCTGGCAGTAATATTGGCAGTGGAGAGCCCTTTATTTTGGATGTACACACGACCCCTGGCACTCCTATTTATAGAGGGGCAGTCAATCCTATTTACGCACACGATGTCTATGCCAGAGGAGACACCTTATGGACTTCGGATATTAACGCAGGGATGTTTTCAGTGTATGATGTGAGCGACAAAACAGCTCCTGTCCTACTGGCGAACCAATCCACACCTAGATTTTTCACGCACAATGCTTGGATTTCTGACGATGGACGAAGCTTGTTTACGACCGACGAAAAAGCAGATGCTTGGATTGGCTCCTACGATGTTTCGGATTTGAGTAATATTCGGGAATTGGATCGCTATCGCACGCCTAACCCTAATACCATTCCACACAACGTACATACGTTTAATGATTTCTTAGTCACGTCTTACTATACGGATGGATTGATTATCATAGATGCAAGTCGCCCTGATAATTTGATTGAGGTAGGCCGTTATGATACTTATAATTTGACACCTACCACAGGTTTTCATGGTGCATGGGGAGCGTATCCTTATGCGCCTTCTGGATTGGTCTATGTTTCTGACATCAATACTGGCTTACACATTTTGCAGCCTAATTACCAGCGCGCTTGTTGGTTAGAAGGCTTGGTGACCGATCAAGTAACAGGTGGTAATTTATTTGGGGTGACCGTTGCTTTGGTCAATACCAATGCTGCCGACGAAACCCAATTGGCAGGCACGTACAAAACAGGCGTTGGTATTTCAGGCACCTATGATTTGTTTGTGAGCAAAGCAGGTTATTATCCACAGACAATTACGGTGACCTTGGTCAATGGCCAAGTTACTATACAGAATGTGCAATTGGTTCCTGCTTCTAAGTTTGAATTTACAGGACAAGTGCTAGATAGTGCTACCCTCAACCCCATTCCCAATGCTTATGTCAAATTGAAAAGTGAGTTGTACGAATACGATGTACGCGCGGATGGATCGGGTAATTTTACCGCACAGATTTACCCTGATGTTAGCTATGACCTTATTGCTGGACAATGGGGGCACCGCGCTAAAGTCTTTTCTTTTGCAGGGCTAGATTCTGTCGGGATTTCAGGGCAGACGTATGCCATTCAGGAGGGCTACCGTGATGAATTTGTCTTTGACTACGGTTGGGGAGAATTTGGCGATGCCACCACAGGTAAGTGGGAAGTGGGTATTCCTGACCCTGTAGTGGCGTGGAATGGCAATGTACTGCCTGATGAGGGTGACTTGGAGGGTGATATTGGCGAGGGTTGTCTAATTACGGGTAACAATGGCAATGGACAAGCAGGTGCAGACGACGTAGACAATGGGTTTACTACAGCCGTATCCCCTGTCATGGACTTATCTGCTTATGGTCGTCCGTCGCTCAACTTTCACTATTTTATCAATATGAGGTGGCCGGTGAGTGGCTCAGAGCGCTTAGTCGTTTATATGACAAATGGAACAGATACCGCGACGATCTTTAGCACTATTGTTCCCAATTACGATTGGTCGGCTAAGAAAACCTATGATATTGCTAATTATTTGCCGATCACCAATAATATGCGCGTGTATTTTCAAGCCAATGACAGCACGGGAACTTCGGTAGAAATGTTGATTGATGCCTTCGAAATTTCTGACACCACCACTGTTAATATACAGCGTTTGGCCGATAATTGGGCTATACTTACTGCTTATCCCAATCCTTTTGGACAATCCATCACAATTGATTATGCGTTTGAAAATACCTTAACAGAGCAACCCGTTTTATTGGTTTGCGAATGCCTTGGGCCAAGTGGTGGAACAACGCCGCTTAAGCCAACAAGCCGACCAATTATCTTTGGGCGACAACTGGGCTGCAGGTATTTATTTTGTCCGTATTGGCCGACAAAGTATTCGAGTCATTAAGCGTTAAGCCAACTTACTTACTCCTTCTTAGGAGCAAAAAATACAGGCGTTCCGTTCCAATTATGTGTTGGAACGGAACGTTTTTTTTTATTTTATAGACAAGATGGCCTACTCTTGCCATAAAACCTTGCCAGAGCTAAACAAAATCCCTACCTAGTACCTTAACAAAACGAAAACAGCCCCTATACGCCAAAACGCGGTAAGGGCTCATCTATAGTAACAAAGAAGCATTCTTACACACCATTTAATCCACACCACCACATGAAAAGCACCACCACTTGGCTTTTTTCTCTTCTATTCGCTGTCCTTTTATCAGCTTGTAGCGATCCCCATTATAACGGAGAGCAATACACAGCCTTTGAATCTATGGACGAGCTCACCCAACAAATTGTCAAGAGCCTCCAAACAGAAGACCTTGATTTGTTGTTGTCCCTATTAGACAACCAAGCTTTGTTGAGCGATCTGATTATGAACTCCAAAACAGAAAACGCTCAAAAAATTAAAGCGCACTTGCAATCGCCTCAAGGCAAACGCGCCATGAGCGTAGAGCGCATCGCGCAAAAACAACGCTTGTTTGCTTTTTTCTCTGCCGCGCTCCCCAAGCAACTGGCAGGCGAGGCCGCAAGTCTAAAAAATACAGGTGTAGAACTCGCAGGCAATGAACCTTACGAAGAAGGATCACCCGCTTCTAAACAAGCGTATTCCTTGCGGTTAACAGATGATACAGGGCAATCGTACACCTATGATTTTACCGTTATTTATTGGAATGGCTATTATCATTTGGTAGAAACGGCGGCCTTTTTGAATCCAATTTAACCTTTATCGTATTTATAACAATAAATGGGTTTCCCTTTTTAACGTTTTTTTGCTAGTGCATAAGGATGCTATAGGCTCAAAAACGCACCGATTATTTCGATAAAAATTTCTCTAAATTCTCCTTTTATCGCCTGTTGACTGACACCGACAAGTATTGGGGAACTCCTAAGAGTTAAAAACCATTAATCAATGAAATTAGCATCTTCTTGGCTTTCTTTTTTTGTGACGTTACTCGTGCTTTGGAGTGCGAGCGCCTGCGCCCAGCCCAAAGGCAACTACGATCCTTACGAAAAAGATTGGAAGGCCATTCAAAAACTAGAGCAAGATGGCTTGACCCAATCTGCACTAGAAGCCACCCAAAAATTATACAAAAAAATGCAAGAGAACCCTGATGAAGCCAATCACGAGGCCTATCTAATCAAGGCATTGCTATTGATGAACAAACAACAAGTCGAATTGGAAGAAGACGGGTTGGTCAAAGCGATTGCCCGTTTGGAAACCGAGGCCAAAAACGCCAAGTTTCCTATGAATGCCGTCTTGCAATCCATGCTCGGCGAATTGTACAGCAATTACTTGCGGCAAAATGTCCAGAAATTTCGCGATCGAACAGCGACCGTAGATTTTAATCCAGAAGATGTCCAGACCTGGGATTTACGGCGCTTAACGGATAAGATTTACACGCTTTACCAAGCTAGCTTGTCCAACAAAAAAAGCCAGCAGATTGCGCTTGGAGAATTTGATCCTATTCTTACCGAGGCTCAAAATACCGCCTCCCTCCGACCGACGTTATACGACTTCTTACTGCACCGTGCCTTGGACTTTCTACCGTGGCGACCAGTATTACCTCACCCAACCTGCATATAAATTCTACTTAGATGACGAGCAAGATTTTGCAGCGGTCGAGGTGTTTGCTGCTCGAATATTAACGGCCAAAGACAGCGTATCGCCCAAGTTTCAGGCCATGCTGTTGTTTCAGGAAGGATTAAAATTTCACCAAGGAGATAAAGACCCTGCGGCCTTCATCGACTTAAATGTACAGCGCTTAAAGTTTGTGCACGAGAACAGTGTTTTGGCCGATAAAGACGCGTTGTTTGAAGCGCGTTTAAAAACTTTATACGAGCAACACAAAAAAGATCCTGCTAGTGCCAGTGTCGCCTTTGAGTTGGCCAGTTTGTATTATTCTCAAGGGCAAAAATACCAACGCGGCGACCAAGATCCCAACCGCTGGAAGCTCAAAGAAGCCCGCAACTTGTGCAATACAATCATTGAGCAACACCCCAAAAGCTACGGCGCTAGCCTGTGCAAAAACCTACGAGGGCAAATTGATAATAAGAGCATCCAGCTCCAAGTAGAGAAAATTATCTCCATCAAAAAAGAAGGCCTCGCTAGCGTCACCTATAAAAACGTTGATCGCCTCTACTTTAAAGCCGTTCCAACCAATACCCGCGTGCGTCAGAAATTGGACGAATTATATGGCGAAGAATTCATCAAATATGTCAATACTATTTCGGGAAGTTATTCGTGGGAACACAAATTGCCCAATGAAGGGGATTTTCAAGACCACCGTACCGAGATTGCTTTACCTCCCTTAGCGGGCGGACGCTACCTTATTGTAGCGGCTACCGACAAAGAATTTCGTTATAAAAACAATGCCTTTGCTTACGCTAACCTCTATGTCTCTGACTTGCGCTTATTTGAGCGAGACAACGACTACAAGCAGCAGTTTTGTGTAGTGAATGGGATCACAGGTATTCCTGTTGCCAATGCTGATGTGGGCTTTTATGTCTACAAGCGCAATGCGTTGGGTCGCCAGTATGAGCAGCGCGTAACCGAAAAGAAAAGCGACCAAGACGGTTTCTTTGACAATGAGGGGTTGGCCGATAAGGCGAACAATAACTCTTACTACATTCGAGTAGCGCAGGGAGACGATGTGCTGCACTTGGATGACTCCTATTATTCCTACAATTACGACCGAACGCAAAATGCCACCACACAAACCTCCTTTTTCTTAGACCGCGCCATCTACCGCCCTGGGCAAACGGTCTATTTCAAAGGATTGGTCTTGCTCAGCCGTCCCGATAAAAAAATTCCTGAGTTGGTGACCAACACTAAGCGCACGGTAACGCTTTACGATGCCAATTATCAGAAAGTAACGGATGTAGAATTAACAACCAATGACTACGGAAGCTTTAACGGCAGTTTCAATGCGCCCTCTAGTGGCTTGTTGGGACAAATGTTTATCAAAGACGAAGCTACAGGGAGTCAGCAATTTTTTAGAGTAGAAGAATACAAGCGTCCCAAATTTGAAGTGAAAGCTATGCCTGTCACAGAAGCCTACAAAGTGGGCGATTCTGTCACCATCAAAGGCCAAGCCAAAGCCTATGCAGGCAACAACATTGATGGGGCAACAGTGCGTTATCGCGTCGTGCGACAAGTGCAATTCCCTTACTGGAATTGGCGCTGGGGCTGGTACATTCCCTACCGCCAAGAGCAACAACAAATGACCTTTGGGGAAACCGTCACTGACGATCAAGGGGAATACAGCATCACCTTTGAAGCGCAGCCTGACCGCTCTATTCCTGCTGACAAAAAACCATCGTTTACGTACTACATTTATACCGATGTGGTAGACATTACAGGCGAAACCCACAGCGCCACTAGTACGGTACGCGTGGGGTATGTTGCCTTAGATTTGAGCATTAGTGTCCCCGAACTCTTAGAAAAAAGCGAGGCCAAGGACATTACTTTGGAGAGCCGTAACCTGAATGGACAATTTGAAGCAGCTCAGGGAGATATTTTGATAGAACGGTTGAAAATGCCCAAACAAATCTACAAAGAACGCTTTTGGGAAAAACCCGATTACTATGTTTTGGCACAAGCTACTTTTGATAAGAAATTTCCTTATTTTCCGTACAAAGACGAGGATAAAAAAGAGACGTGGGCAGTAGAAAAAACGGTTATAAAAACATCTTTTGATACACAACAAGATAAGAAGGTAGCGCTTAAAAACAGTAAAAACTGGGCACAAGGTGTTTATAAAATAACTGTCAAAAGCCAAGACAAATACGGAGAGGCCGTTGAATTGGTTCAGTTTTTCACCTTGTATGATAAAAAAGCCACTAAAGTACCTAACAATACGGCTCTGTATGCGCCGCAATCCTTCTTGGGCATTGAACCCGACACCACCCTATCCGTACAAATAGGCAGTGCCGATATAGCCGCTTATATTTTGTATGAAATAGAACACGATGGAAAAATCGTAGAACGCCGTTGGCTACAACCCAAGGGCATTCAAGCAGTCGAGCTGGAAATTCGCGAAAAGCATCGCGGCAACGTGCACCTACATCTGAGTAGCGTGCAACAAGGACGGTTCTACTCGACTACCAAAACGGTCTATGTGCCTTGGAGTAACAAGAAATTAAACATCGAATACGCGACGTTCCGCGATAAGCTTTATCCAGGACAGGACGAGACTTGGACACTCAAGATTTCAGGACCTGATGGCGAAAAAGTAAGCGCTGAATTGCTAGCGAGCATGTACGATGCCTCTTTGGATGCGTTTGCGGCCAATCGTTGGAATACCAATTTCTTTGCTACTACTTACCCTAGATTAGGCTTGCAAGGCTATCGCAGCTTTCAGCAAGTGCAAGGGCAGATATTGAGCAAAGACTGGAATGAAAATTACGCTACGCTATCACGCGTATACCGCGAATTGGACTGGCAGGGTTTCCCCTTTCAGATGTCTCCCTACTACGGAGGCATGGTTTACCTTTCCGAATCGGCTAGTCGTAGCCCTGGAGTAAGGACAAAGAAATCAGCGGCGCCTATGAAGAGAGAAAGTAGAGCGATGGATGCAGCGAACGGAGCAGCAAATAATATCGTGGAAGAAACAGAAGCGGTGATGGAGTCGGAACAAGCCAACCTTGAACCAGCGCCAAGTCCTGCACCAACAAACAGTGACGAAGGTGGTTTAGACGATGTCGCCATTCGTACCAATCTCAATGAAACGGTGTTTTTCTTTCCTGAATTGAAGACCGACAAGGACGGCAACTTATTGATTCAATTCAAGATGAACGAGGCCTTGACCCGCTGGAATTTTCAGTTGTTTGGACACACCAAAGACCTTAGCAATGCCTATTCTACTAAAAGTATCCTCACCCAAAAAGATCTTATGGTGGTGCCAAATGCCCCCCGCTTCTTTAGAGAGGGAGACGATATTCAATTTACCGCCAAGGTGAGTAACCTTACGGAAAAGGCTCTAGAAGGAACGGCTAAATTGGTCTTATTGGATGCCCTCACTTTGGAGCCCCTCGATAAACAATTTGGGTTGGGCAATACGGTTTTGTCCTTTAACGCCAAAGCAGGTGGCTCGGATGCGTTGAGTTGGAACATTAAGGTACCTGCTAGTTGGACGCGTCCAGTGGTGCATCGCGTGATCGCCAAGTCGGGCAACTTCTCCGATGGCGAAGAATCGACGTTGCCTGTGTTGACCAATCGAATGTTGGTCACCGAGACACAGCCCCTGCCCATTCGCGGCAAGCAAACCAAGACCTTTGATTTTGAGCGGATGCGTACGGCTAGCCAATCTAAAACCCTGACACAGCACAAATTGACCTTAGAGTTCACTCAAAACCCTGCTTGGTATGCTATTCAATCGCTACCGTATTTGATGGAATATCCTTATGAATGTACAGAGCAAATTTTCTCGCGTTATTACGCCAATAGCTTGGCGAGCAATGTAGCGAATTCGCATCCTAAAATCAAACGGGTATTTGACCAATGGAAAAACATAGATACAGACGCTTTAAAAAGCAATTTGTCTAAGAATGAGGAATTGAAGTACGCGTTGTTGGAAGAAACGCCTTGGGTGTTGAATGCGCAAAGTGAAGAGACGCAGAAGAAAAATATCGGTTTGCTCTTTGACCTCAACCGCATGGGCAATGAATCGACCAAAGCCAAGCGCAAAATCATGGAGCGCCAATCGGGCAGCGGTGGATTTAGCTGGATGCCTGGAGGCCGCGACAGTTGGTACATCACCCAATATTTAGTAGAGGGTTTTGGCCGTTTGGAGCAGTTGGGTGTAGAAGATTTCAAGGACGATACCGAACTGCAAAATGTATTGAAGCGCGCCGTTGTTTATATTGACAACGAATTGGCTAGCCATTACAAGGATCTCTTGAAATGGGCGAAGCAAAGCGATAATGAAAAAGAATACTTGGAGCGCAACCATTTGAGTCAAATCGTGGTACATTACTTCTATGCGCGCTCGTTTTTTGCCGATCAAGCCATTATTAATAGTACGACTAAGAAAGCACTGGCCTATTACGAAGGGCAAGTTAAAACGTACTGGAACGAACAATCGCGCTACCTGCAAGGGCTCTTGGCCTTGGGCTTGCACCGTTGGGACAAAGGATGCTGAAACCGTTCAAAAAATTGTCGCAGCAGCTAGAGAAAATGCGCTGTACAGCGAGGAAATGGGCATGTATTGGAAATATCCTTCGGGCTACTTTTGGTATCAATTACCCATCGAAACGCACGCGTTGATGATTGAGTTATTTGACGTAGTCGCCAAAGATGCAAAAGCCGTGGAGGAGTTAAAAGTCTGGCTCTTGAAAGCCAAACAAACGACCCATTGGAAGACGACCAAAGCGACTGCCGCGGCTTGTTATGCGTTATTAAAAACAGGCGATAATTGGTTATTAGACGATCAAGAATTAGACATTACCTTAGGGGATAAAAAATTAGATCAATCACAAATTAAAAAAGAAGCAGGCACGGGCTACTTCAAAACGACTTGGGAAGGCCAAGAAATTACGCCAAGTATGTCAAAAATCAAAGTCCGCAATCCCAATACCGTAGTGGCTTGGGGCGCGCTTTACTGGCAGTATTTCGAAAATTTGGACAAGATTACCCACTTTCAAGAAACGCCTTTGAAGCTAGACAAAAAGGTCTTTAAGAAGATAAACACCGATAAGGGGCCTGTTTTACAGCCTGTGGGCAAAACCACGATAACGCCTGGTGATTTGGTAACGATTCGCATCGAATTGCGTGTAGATCGGAACATGGAGTATGTCCACATGAAGGATATGCGCGCCGCAGGGTTAGAGCCCATCAATGTATTGAGCCAGTATCAATATCAAGATGGTTTGGGGTATTATCAAAGTACGCGTGATGCTTCTACCAACTTCTTCTTCGGTTATTTGTCCAAAGGAACGTATGTATTTGAATACGACTTGCGGGTTAATCACAAGGGAGAATTCTCGAATGGGGTAACAACAATTCAGTGTATGTATGCGCCTGAGTTCACCGCGCATTCAGAAGGGATTCGGATTACCGTAGAGTAAGCGATCTATAGTCTTTTGAGACGTAGTTGTTGTATCAATTAGATGCGGATGGCAATAAATACCATCCGCATTTTTTTTACTTGCCCTTGTGTATTCTAGTTATAAATGATAACTTCCTGTATTATTTTTTCTCCTTACCAAACACCACGTTTATGAAAGTATTCTACCTTTTAATGGCCTTTTTGCTTTTTGGGCTCAGCAATGCCCTACAAGCACAGTATAATGTTGGGCACACGACCATCACTTTTCAAGATCCTAGTCGGGGCAACCGCAACATCCAAACGGAAATTTACTACCCTACAAGCGGAGCCGCAGGCAACAATGTGGCGATTGCGAATGATACCTTTCCTGTTATTGTTTTTGGGCATGGCTTTGTGATGGCTTGGAGCGCTTATGAAAATATTTGGACGGCATTGGTGCCGCGCGGCTACATCATGGCCTTTCCAAGAACAGAGGGCAACGCCTTCTCGACCAACCACCAGCGTTTTGGTTGGGATTTGCAATACTTGGTCGGAGCCATGCAGACAGAGGGAGCCAACAGCAGCTCGGTGTTGTACCAAGGCGTAGCGCCTTCTACCGCGATTATGGGCCACTCGATGGGCGGCGGCGCGGGCTTCTTGGCGGCAGATTCTCTTTGCCAGAATGGCTCTCCACTTTTGAAAGCCTTGATTGGACTAGCTCCCGCAGAATCGACTAGCAATGGGGTTTCTTCTATTAATTCGGCTAGAACGGTAACCGTGCCGAGCTTAATTTTGTCGGGTAGTCAGGACGGGGTTACACCGCCCAGCAATCACCATATTCCTATGTACGATTCCTTGGCATCGACATGCAAAACCTTCGTAAGTATTACAGGGGGCGCGCATTGTTATTTTGCTAATTCTAATTTTAACTGTGATTTTGGAGAAGGCACTTCTTCTTCGGGTATTTCGGTGACTAGAGCAGAGCAACAAGCGATGTCACTGGATTATTTAGAGCCGTTTTTAGATTATTGGTTGAAATACGATTGTGCGGCGGGCGCGCTCTTACAAGATTCCCTGACCTTGTCGGCTAGAACTACCTTTGAGCAGGACTGCACCCCAGGAATGGTCATTGATACGACGGTCACCTCTACGGGATTTGTCTGGACGGCCAACGCGGTGGACGCACAATACCAATGGTTTGACTGTAGTACGCCTGTGCCCACCCTTTTATCAGGAGCCACCAATGCTACCTATGCTACGCCCTCTCCTATGGGAGGTAGTTATTTGGTAGAGTTGCAACAACACCATTGTACGGCCTTTTCGGATTGCATCATTCTCTTGCTAACGGCTACCTCTTCGCTGCCTGAAACGCCCTTGGCACAGTTGTTTCCCAATCCCAGCCAAGATGCTGTTCATTTGACCGTGGCGGCGGGTAGTCCGTATGATCTTTCGATCTATAATTTAACTGGCCAATTGGTCTATCAACAAGAAAATTTGACAGCAACTACTTGGAGTTGGTCTATCGCAGCTTGGCCTGCGGGGCAATATTCTATCCGTTTGCGCCGTGCGGAGCAAGTGCAGACCTTGCGCTTGACGAAGTTATAGGAATTTTTCTTCTTTCGGAAGTGTTGGGCGTGTTTCGTACTTGTTGGGCGTGTTTCGGAAGTGTTGGGCGTGTTTCGGAAGTGTTGGGCGTGTTTCGGAAGTGTTGGGCGTGTTTCGGAAGTGTTGGGCGCGTTTCGGAAGTGTTGGGTGCCTTTCGGAAGTGTTGGGTGCCTTTCGGAAGTGTTGGGTGCCTTTCGTACTTGTTGGGCGCAATTGCAATTGCGCCCAACAAGTACGAAAGGCAATAAAAAAGGACAAGCCCCATCACAGGCTTGTCCTAAAGTTTCCGACTTTGGGCCGGGATCATCCATCATCAACTTCGCACCTTTGTGCGAAGCTTAACTAAAACTAACTGGTTATTATATTCTTATTGTTACACTAAGCGGTAACAGTAAAAAGCTTATTCATAAACTCGGTCAACAATACATTGCGCTGTTGAGGCGGTAGTTGATTGAGCATATTGTTAATCATTTCTAGATCATCGGGCAGGCCTGCGCCTTCGCCATCCCCACCCATCCCTAGCATTTCTGCGAGGTTATCAAAGGTTTCAGCATTCATATTCTCTAACATGGGGGCAAACATACTTGGATCAATTGCAAAACCTTCTTCTTTTGGAGCGGCTTGCTGTGCGGCCACGGCTTCTTGTAACAAGGTCATCAATTCGGGAATGAATGCCACGTTCGCGCGATTAATGCTCAAATGCAAAGCTTCCTTGCCACAGCTAGAGGCCAATTGTACCTGAATGTGCCAGCCGCGTTTGGCCATGTAGTCGCTGATGCCAAAAATGTTGATCGCAGGATCAGTCGCGGTAATGGCTACTAAGTTAAGTTCAGGCGTACCCATGATTTCCAATTCTGGAATGTTGGCTACCGCTTCAACACAACGCATCGTTGCCTCTTGGCAACCTTTGACCATCTCTATATAGCCTGCTTCGCCAATATGCTGCATGGTTGCCCAAGCACCCGCCAAAGGGCCGCCTGTCTTGCTCGACAAAACGGTCGGATTAATAATGGTATACCCTGCCCAACTAGAGCAGGCAAAAATTTGATAGCGGCGCAAATCTCTGTTTTTCTGCAAAATACAAGAGGCACCTTTGGCCGCATAGCCATATTTGTGAAAATCGGCCGACATAGAAGTCACGCCTTCTACACTAAAATCGAAGGGCGGAACCTCGTAGCCTGCTTTTTTGGCAAAAGGCAAATAAAACCCGCCCACACAAGCATCGACATGGCACAACAAATCGCGCGTTGTGCTAACGCGGCGAGTTCTTCGATGGGGTCGATGACTCCGTGCGCATAAGACGGCGCCGAACCGACCAATAAAATAGTATTATCATTAATTAACGTTTCTACTGCTGGGACTTCTAATTTGAACGTTTCTTTGTTAACAGGAGCCACTACTACTTTGACCCCTAAATAATGTCCTGCTTTATGAAAAGCGGCATGGGCTGTCTCGGCGACAATCATTTCAGGAACGGCAATCTCGGGGCGTTTATCTCTGTAATAATCTCGCGCCGTTTTTACCGCCAGAATAATACTTTCGGTTCCCCCTGAAGTAAAACTCCCAACGGTCTCTGAATCGCCGTTTAGCAAATCAATGGCAATACCGATTAGCTGGTTTTCTAATTGCAATAGACTGGGAAAAGCCGTTGGATCTAAGCCATTCTCAATCAAGTACATACTGTAAGCGGCCTTAGTGACCTGCTCTGTTTCTTTTTTAGGTTCATAAACATACGCTAAGACTTTGCCCGAGTCCCAAGCGACATCATGCTGTTTAAGCCCCTTCAATTGTCCTAAGATTTCTTCTGCAGGACGGCCTTCTTTAGGCAGTTTGTTTTTGTTGGTTACTGTTTGTAATTCGCTCATTAAAATGCATTCTTTTTTTGGGAAGTGGCTTCACCGACTTCTATAAGGAAATGTAATTTCTAAGAAGAAGATAGCTTATTTTCTCCACAACTTCCTTATCTAGCAGGGTAAACTATAACAGGTCTATCGGATCGCCTTACTGCCAAGGATTTAGCCGTTGCCCTTTTGGTTATTATAAAAGTAAGCCCCTATTATTTTAAAAGAAATAGCAAAAGATATTGGAAATGTCCGCAAAAAAATTAAACATTCTTAAAATAACTGTATGAAAGCTCTTCTTTTTGCCGCTGGCTTGGGTACCCGCCTCCGCCCACTGACCAATGACCGTCCAAAAGCCCTAGTAGAAGTTGACCAAAAAACGCTTCTACAACACGCTATCGAGTACCTACAACGACAGGGTATTGATGAAGTAGTCCTCAACATTCACCACTTTGGAGAGTTGGTTTTGGATTTTTTGGCCACGAACAATAATTTTGGAAGTCGGATACAGATTTCGGATGAGCGAGGCAAATTGTTGGAAACAGGAGGTGCCTTGGTTAAAGCAGCTCCTTTGCTCGCGGGCGATACTCCGATTGTGCTTTATAATGTAGATGTGTTGACCAATTTAGACTTGCGCCCCATGCTTGACTACCACCACGCCCAACAAGCCACCGCTACCCTAGCCATTCGTCAACGCAAAAGCAGCCGTTATTTGTTATTCGATGAAGAAAAGCGATTGAGTGGCTGGACCAATGTGTCTACAAAAGAGCGCCGCGTACAACGTAAGGCCGATAATTTGCAACCTTATGCCTTCAGTGGCATTCATATTATAGCGCCAGTGTTACTGCGGCTGTTGCCCGCACCCAAGGGGGCGTTTTCTATTATAGAAACGTACTTGGAATTGGCGGCTTCCGAGCGATTGATGGGTTATGTACACGATCAAGATTATTGGTTTGATGTCGGTAAACCCGAACGCCTAGCCGAGGCAACCATCTTTATTCAGTCTTTATCACTTTAATTTTTATTGTCGTATGAGTTCTACTTCTGAGGGTAAATATTTTGCAAAACTATTTTTGAGTTACATTCTAATTGAGATACTTCTTTATACCATCATTGTCTATTGGGATGCGTTTGGGGTAGCCGTGGAAGGCCCTGTTAAGAAGAATCCTGCTTTTATCGTGTTTTATGCGCTATCTACTATTATTTTTGTAATTTTTATTAGCCGTACTAACAAACAGAAATAGTGGGCTAGTTGCTGTTTTATAAGAACGTTATTTTATGCTTAGCCTGCTCTTTTTTGGGGGACTTTTAATAGTTAGCTGTCAATACCCTAGCTAATTATTAGTCCCTTTTTTAGTAGTATTACCTCCTTCTAACTAATTGGTTAGACCAACATAGAGGATAAAATCAGGCAAAACCTTCCTATGTAATATAACTATATAAGATTTGACTACTGTCTTTCTTCTTTTTTATCCTTACTCTATATCATTTTAGGATTAGTTACTCCAACTAATGGTTTATCTTTTGTCTACTTTCTAACAACTTTCTATTTTTTTTTGAGATTAGTTATAACTACTTTTTAGCCTTTAGAAACCTTTTTATGTTTTTTTCTAAGTAAAAATATAGTTTTTTATCATTAGCCAAACAAGCCCACATTTAGAATAAAAAATCCCCAAACCAGTAAAAGTCATACTTTTATTCTTAAAAACAAATTAAAAGCGAACGTTTGTGCGCCTGTAGCGATCCTTTTTTATTGTAAATAAATATCCTATATTTTAGTGCTTTCCGACAAGTCCTTTATGGATTTATCCTTTTTTTATTAGTACTATTGTAGCGCAGTCAGCTAAACTAATTTTACTGGCAATGGCTATTGAAGTTTGTTTTATCCCCTTAGCAATGAGCTTTATAAAAAGACTGGCAATTCGTATCATTTCATTTATCTAACCAAACTATTCAATTCTGTATGAAAAATTTACTAATCGCGTTGTGGTTATGTTCCACAGCAGCCTACGCTCAACAGACTACGTCGCTTGCCAATGAAGCGCCTACACAGGCACCTATTACTATTGGGGACGAACTTCCATTAAACTTGGCAACGGCGCAACCGTATAATGCAGTAGGCCAACAAGGGGTTATTTTTGAACAAGAATTTTACAACAAAAACTCCTCGTACATCAAGCTTTATTTCGAGGATTTTGATTTAAGTCCTGGAGATTACATCGAAATTTCTACGCACAACACAGGAGAGTCAATTATTTATGCCGAGAAAGGTAAAATTGTCGATCAACAAGGAACAATGGTTAGCGATTTTTGGTCGCAAATTTTGATGGACGAGAAAGTTACCGTTCGTCTACACGCTGTTGCAGGGAGCAATAGCCACCGTGGTTTCAAGATTTCTCGCGTCGCTTACGGCTATTCTAATGACAAAATCAACTCGCTAGTTTCAGGCAAATCTATTTGTGGTTCTGACAACAAGGAGCGCATTGCTTGCTACAATGGTACTACCATGTTCAACAAATCTAAAGCCGTTTGCCGTTTGGTGATTAATGGTTCTAGCTTATGTACAGGTTGGTTATTGGGTAGCCAAGGCCACGTAATGACGAACAACCACTGTATTGGCAATTCTTCTTCTGCACAAAACACTGATTTTCAATTCAACTACCAGTACAGCAACTGTACAGGCGGTGGTGGTTCTTACTCGACTATTGCAGGTGCTAGCTTTGTAAAAACAAGCAGCTTCTACGATTACACACTTGTAAAATTACCTAGCAACCCGACAGGAACCTATGGTTACTTACAGTTAAGCAGTTCCGCAGCTAGTACAGGCCGACGCATCTACATTCCTCAGCACCCAGCTGGTCGCCCAAAAGAGATTTCAGTAAATACGGATGTCGGAGGCGTAAACGGTAAATCAGCCATTGATCAAGTGACGACTAATGGTTTGCGTTACTACGCAGATACAGAAGGCGGTAGCTCTGGATCACCTGTTATTGATTACTTCAACCACCGTGTTCTAGCTATTCACAACACAGGAGGTTGCACCAATGGTTCTTCAGGACGTTCGGATAAATTGATTAGCAGCATTGGTAGTTCTATGCCTTCTAATGGTATCGCTCCCAACAGCTTAACAGACGAGCCCACAAATGCTGGCAACACAACAATGGTAGATGCGGATCGTCAAGAGTCCGATCAATTAGACTTAGATGGTGCCCCCTTCTTACATGTTTCTCCTAACCCTGTAGTGGACGTTTTGAGCATTTCTACTAATAGAATTCAATTGGGTCAGTTCCGCATTACCAACATCCAAGGCCAAGTTGTCAAAGAAGGTCAATTGATGGGAAATATCATCGAACTAAGTGACTTGAACCGTGGTGTTTACTTCGTGACTTTTTACAATGACGAAGAACAGGTGGTTCGTAAATTAATCAAGCAGTAATTAATACTAAGTAGGAGGGCTGAATTAGTTTAAACTAATTTTGACATCCTACTTATACACCATACAATCAGATTCTTCTATTAGACTTTATTAGAATTTGTTCCTTGTTTTTAGCAACATTTCCGTTTCGACTTATGGTCGGAACGGATTTTTTGTTGAAAAAGGGCTATTCCATCACTTAAGTACCCTTGCATAAAATGAGGTAGTCAAAATGCTGCCTTTTACTGTTGACATAAGCTCCTCTAGCACAGCACTTAGCTAATTTTTTAATGGCTTATTTTATTTTTCTGCTCTAAATAGTCAGCCTATCTGTTCGTTTAGCCAATCGTTAGGCTTTCTTTTCTCCTGCTATGAGACCTTTTTATGACAAAAGAAAACAGCAAATAAAATTTGCCTTATTGCCTGTAAAATAGCCTTTAAAAACTATTAAAACTAACTAAAAATAAGATTAGCAAAATTAAGTTCTTTATATTTAAACAAAAGCGAACATTTATACGGAAGCTCTACACCTTTTTTACTACAAAAATCATCTGTGGCATTTATCCTGTTTTGCAAAATAAAAAGAGGCACAACGGTTTTTTATTCCTACTATTGTTGGGCAACGACCAGACTTTTCTTTGACAATTGGTCAGCAGTAATTCTATTTCCCCTTCGTATAATTATTGCAAATCGTTGATTGTTCCGAACACCATTTTTAACCAACAATTTATTAGTATGAGAAACTTATTCTTACTTCTTTGTTTTTACTCCTCAGCGCTATTTGCCCAGCAAAATACGGCGATATCTACGGCGCAACAGCAGCACAGCAATGCTCCTATTACCATTGGTGATGAGTTCCCCCTCCAACTAGAAACCAGCCATCCCTACGCACAAACAGGGCAACAAGGCGTTGTTTTCGAACAAGAATTCTACAACAAAAATTCGGCATATATCAAGCTCTACTTTGAGGATTTTGATTTAGGCCCCGAAGATTATATCGAAATTTCTACCCACAATACAGGAGAGTCCATTATTTATGGGGGCAAAGGAAAAATCATTGATGAGAATGGGACGATGATTAGTAACTTTTGGTCACAAGCATTGTTGGATGAGGGGGTTACCGTACGTTTACACGCAGTAGGTGGCCAGTACAACAATCAGGGTTTTAAAATTGCGCGAGTAGCCTACGGGTACTCCGAAGCACGTATTGAAGCACTAGCGGTGGCAGGAAAAGCCATTTGTGGTTCAGACGATAAAGAGCGTATTGCTTGTTACAGTGGTACTACTATGTTTAATAAAGGCAAAGCCGTTTGTCGTTTATTGATTAACGGGTCTGGGTTATGTACTGGTTGGTTATTGGGTTGCGAAGGCCACCTGATGACCAACAACCACTGTATTGGTACAGCAAGCGATGCCGCCAACACAGATTTTATGTTCAACTACCAATACAGCAGTTGTTCAGGTACCGCTAATGCCAGCTCTTCTGTTGTTGCTAGCTCGGCTACTTTTTTGAAAACCAATCCTTTTTCTAGTACAGGATTAGATTATACCTTAGTTAAGTTGCCCGTTAATCCTACGGCGACTTACGGTTACTTGAGTTTGAGTTCTACGCCTCCTTCTGTCGGTGATCGCATCTATATTGTGCAACATCCCGGAGGGCGCCGCAAAGAAATTTCGGTTAATACCGACCAAGGTGGTACAGCCGATGGTTTTTCTGCTGTCAATACGATTACGACTAACGGTATCCGTTACTTTGCCGATACAGAAGGTGGTAGCTCTGGATCTCCCGTACTTTCGTATGCCTCTAACTTGGTGTATGCCATTCACAATACAGGCGGTTGCCAGAATGGTTCTTATGGCCGTTGTGATAAATTGATTGCTGATATCGGTAGCTTAATGCCCAACTGTGGCGTAGACGACATCAACAATGGCGGTGGCGGCAATACTGGTGGTTGTACCAATGCCATTAGTAGCTTTCCTTACAATGAGAGCTTCAACGGTAGCCTTGGCGCTTGGACACAAAACAGCGACGACAATACCAACTGGACAGTAAGAACAGGTAGTACTCCATCTAGCAGTACTGGCCCGACGAGTGCCTTTGATGGCAGCCACTACATCTACGTGGAGTCTTCTAGCCCACAATATCCTAGCAAATCAGCGATTCTAACAAGCCCTTGCTTTAACATGAGCAGCTTGAACAGTAGCAGTAGCATTACTTTCCAGTACCACCTATATGGTGCCAGCATGGGTAGCGTCAGTCTACAAGCTAGTACCAATGGTGGTTCTTCTTGGTCTACGTTATGGACACAATCTGGCGATCAAGGCAACAGCTGGAAATCAGCTAGTGTAAGCGTAGGTTCTTTGGCAGGCAACAGCAGTGTACAACTTCGTTTTAATGGTATTACAGGAAGTAGCTGGCAAAGTGATATGGCCATCGACAAATTTGCTATTGGTGGCGGTAGTGGTAGCGGTTGTTACAGCAGTTTCCCTTACACACAAAATTTTGAAAACAACATTACTGGTTGGACGCAAAGCAGCAGCGACGATTTCAACTGGGAATTGCGCTCTGGTAGCACCCCTTCTAGTAGCACTGGACCAGCAAGTGCCGATCAAGGCAGCTACTACATCTACATGGAATCTTCTGCCCCTAATTACTCTACCAAGCAAGCGATCTTGACCAGCCAGTGTTTCGACTTATCGGGTATGGCTAGTGCAACACTCTCTTTCCGTTACCACCTTTATGGAGCTACTAGTATGGGTAATTTGAAACTAGAAGCCAATGGCGGCAGCGGTTGGGTAACCATCTGGAGCCGTTCAGGCAACCAAGGAAACAGCTGGCAAACTGCCGCTGTCAACCTTAGCAGCTATCTCAATTCGTCCAATGTATCTTTCCGTTTGAACGGTACTACAGGAACGACTTGGCAGGGAGATATGGCCGTTGATGCCTTTACTATTTCTGGTACCGCAGAAGCCGCTACAGTAGAAAGCATTAGCGAAACTCCTTTCTTGACGGTTTCCCCTAATCCATTCAACACGCACCTCAATATCAACACCAACCTAGAAGGCAGCATGCAATACCGTTTGGTCAATGTACAGGGACAAGTGGTGCAAGAAGGCGTACTCCAAGGCAACCACCTAGAAGTAGGTAACCTTGCTCGGGGCGTTTATTTCATCACGTTCTACAATGCGGAAGAGCAAATCGTTCGCAAATTAATTAAACAATAAGGCACCTGTTCCGACTCGTCGGAATATTCATAAGTTTTTAGCGGAGGCTGTCGGAAAAGTCCAAAAGTCAATCAAATTAATAAATATAGTAACTTTTAACGCTCTTTAAGATTGTCATTTGTGAATTTATTTTTAATGCAATTGTCTTAAAAATTTACTTTTTCGACAGCCTCTTTTTGTTAGGCGTAATTGCAGAGTATTGATTTTTTTAGGGCGTACATAGTTGGGCGCAATTGCAATTGCGCCCAACTATGTACGCCCCAAAAAACACTAAAACGGCAGCACCTCGCTGTGTTTGGGAATCTGCGCTACAAAAAGCGCTTGCAACTGCTCCAAAAGTTGTGTTCCCGCTTGGTTCTCAATCTGGCGGCCATCAATGGCAACAATCGGGGTCAACTCTCCCATCGTCCCTGTACAAAACACCTCATCTGCGCCATAAAATTCGGTCAACGACAAATTGCGCTCAACGATTGGAAGAGCATTGGCCTTAGCCAATTCGAGAATGAGCCCGCGCGTAATGCCGTGCAAACAGGCATCAGCATGGGGCGTATACAGCACGCCATCTTTAGCCATAAAAATATTGGTGCCATTGAGTTCAGCGACAAAACCGTAGGCATCCAGCATCAAAGCGGCGTCTGCCCCTGCTACATTGGCTTGTATTTTTGCTAGAATATTGTTCAATAAATTAGCGTGGTGGATTTTGGAATCTAAATGCTTAGGCGAATTGCGGTTGATGTGCGCCGTGATGATAGAAATTCCATTTTTATTGTCGTAGACAGCAGGTTTCCATTCGGCCAACACAATGAGGCAAGCGCCGTGTTGGTTGAGGCGGGGGTCCATACCCGAAGTAATTTTTTCACCTCTAGTGAGCGTCAAGCGAATATGTACCCCGTCGCGCATGTTGTTGGCTTCTAGGGTTTGGAAAATAGCCTTTTTGATGGTTGCTTTGCTGGGAATATCGACGAAAGCCAGCGCTTTGGCGGAAGTGCGCATTCGATCCAAATGCCGATCCAAACAAAAAATACCCCCTTGGTAGACGCGTAGACCTTCCCAAACGGCATCGCCGCCCTGTACCGAGCTGTCAAAAACAGACACCTTAGCCGCATCGCGGTGGTAAAGGCCATCTTTTACATACACCTGTAAATCTTTATTCTTCGGATTAAATTCTTGTAACATAAGGATTGGTTCTTATAAAATGAGCTAGTTAAATTTTATGGAAATGCTTTTAAATTCGATGCGTATAGAGGCGTTCGTAAGCAGGGCGCAATTCTTCATAAAGCGGTTCTAGATGCCTGGGCAAAGTACGGTCGCTGGTTTTTTGTTTTTTGAAACCTGTAGTTTTGTGCACGTTGGCGTACCAATATTTTGCCCAAACACCGTCTTCTGGCCGAGGCCCCGCCTCCCAAGTAAGCATATTTACATCGAAAGGAATGCCGCAGGCCTTACAAAGCCGTCGCAGGGCAGATTCAGGGTTCGCCAACAAATCGCTGGCATCCAGTACAATCGGCGGTTGTCTTTTTTGTTGGAGCTGCTCAAAAATTTCTGCTTGGCGCAAAGTACCGATTTGCCAAGCGGTAGGCGTCTGTACCACCTCTGCAAAGGAAGCCAAAATTTGGCGGGGGTCGCGGATGTACAATACATTGGTCAACTGCTCCATAAAAGTATCGTCCAAGTCGATTAAGTGCGCCGTCATGTTTTTTATAAACAATACCTCTTGATCGTACTTCCCTAGAAAAATACTTGGAATAACCTCCGTGGCATGCCGCGCTTGGCTTGCCAACACCGCTTCTTGTCCTGGATGATCGACGTTTACGCGGGTGAGATAGTGGGCATAAAGGGGTTCGTCTACCACTTGGGTATCTGAACGTTGTGCAAAAGCATACATCAACGCGGTCGACAAATTCCGTGGGTTAGAAATCAAATGAATGCGCTTCATAATTAGGCAGCTTTAGAAGAAAGAAAGGAAGCAACAGGTCGTTTATCAACCTCTTGTGAAACCTTCACAAACTAACTGTTTTTTAGCCGATCTACTAGTTTAAGCGGGCAATTCTTAGAGGAAAACACCCTTGTATGTTGGCGGCAATACCCTCTGCTAAAGCCCTACTACTCCACCCTGTTTTTTTTGAAGGAACACCGAGCGAAGCATCCTATAAATGCTATAATTCAAAATGTAGATTACCTTGATTAAAAAGCAGTAATCCAAATTTTTTTTTAACCTTTTCACTTTTTTATTTGCCGTAAGACTGCTTAGTATTAACAAGCTTCGCGAAAAGGGATAATTTTCTTTCTCATTTAAATCTCCTTTGGTTGTAATTTTTTCTACTGCCTTTTTGATTTAATCCAAATAAAATTTTATTTAATGAATCATGTAATAACATCTATACCTCCTCTTTACTGCTTTATTATAAAGCTCTAAAAATATAATACTTCAAATTTAAACTCGTAACTGTCCTGTTTTTGTCAAAAAAATTCTTAGCTTAAAAATAGCGGAAACGTCAGGACGCTGAATTTCCCATTTGCAGAAGCTTGTTCTTCCCCTTAATTACTAGCAGCTGCATCTTTACTTAATCTAAATTCATAAGTTGTTCGAAGGCTGTCTTGTGTAGTAATTACATGGCTTTTATCTTTCGCCAACTTTTGTACACCTCAAACTTTAACAAACACATTGACACATGAAAAATCCAATATTTATCTTGTTGCTCTTGTGCAGTACCGTGCTTTATGCGCAGCACAGCAACAACCCTACAACCACCGCAACGACCTCCCATTCTCACGCTCCTGCTATAATCGGAGATGAAGTACCTACAAACTTACAAACCGCACACCCTTACAACACCGCCAATCAAATAGGTGTCGTTTTTGAACAAGAGTTTTACAACAAAAACTCGGCATATATTAAGCTCTACTTTGAAGATTTTGACCTAGGCCCTGAGGATTATATCGAAATTTCTACCCATAACACGGGCGAATCGATCATCTATGCAGGCAAAGGAAAAATTATTGATAAAGAAGGAACCATCATCAGCGATTTTTGGTCGCAAGTCTTGTTGGATGAACGAGTCACTGTTCGTTTACACGCCCAAGCCGCGTCCAATCACTATGGCTTCAAAATTTCAAAAGTAGCTTATGGCTATTCCGCCGCGCGCATTGATGCCATTGTTAGTGGCAACAAAAGTATTTGCGGTACCGACGACAAAGAACGCGTCGCTTGCTACAATGGTACCATCAAAGCGACCCGCGCTAGAGCCGTTTGTAAACTAATCATTGGAGGCGTTGGCTCTTGTACAGGCTGGTTATTGGGCTGCGAAGGCCACGTGATGACCAACAACCACTGTGTGGGAACGGCTGCTAGTGCCGCCAATACGGATTTTCTCTTTGATTTTCAATACAGTGCTTGTACGGGCACAGGCAATTTGACCGCTACCACCGTAGCGACCTCTGCAACGTTTATCAAGACCAATCCGTTTTCTGGAGGCTTAGATTATACCTTACTCCAACTGCCTACTAATCCGACTCCTACTTATGGGTATTTGAGTTTGAGTTCGGTAGTGCCTACTGTTGGCGACCGCATTTACATCATTGGTCACCCTGGTGGACGCCGCAAGGAAATAACCGTCAATTCTGACCAAGATGTTAGCGGTTTTGCACAAGTCAATACCTTGACTGCAAATGGGATGCGCTACTTTGCCGATACAGAAGGCGGCAGTTCAGGTTCTCCTGTTCTTTCTAATTCGTCTAACTTAGTTTATTCTATTCACAACACCGGTGGTTGCACCAATGGTTCTTATGGGCGTTGTGATAAATTAATTGCAGACATCGGCACAGATATGCCTAACTCAGGGGTGGATTATAGCTCTTGTAGTGGCGGCACGGGCTGTTTAGCCTCTGTCATTGCCCTCCCACAAAACCAAGGCTTCGAAACTAGCTTTGGTATATGGGGCAACGATAGTGGTGATGATTTTGATTGGGCACGCCGTACAGGTTCTACGCCTTCCGTCAACACAGGGCCAACAGGCGCTGCTGAAGGAGCTTATTATGCTTACATGGAATCCTCTTTTCCAAACTATGCCAGCAAAGAAGCCATTCTAAACAGTCCTTGTTTCAACGTTAGTGTTAGTAATGGATATGTACGGTTTAGATACCACATGTATGGTGCTACTACAGGTTCTTTGCGTTTACAAGTGAGTACCAATAATGGCACTTCTTGGACTTCTCTTTGGAGTAGATCAGGCGATCAAGGAAACGCTTGGTTGACCGCGACGGTCAATGTAAGTAGTTATATCAATACCAACGGGGTACGTTTCCGTTTCTATGGAATAACAGGCACCAGCTTTACAGGCGATATTGCCATTGATGACTATTTCGGTCTATACCATTCCAATTGTAAGCCGTTGTGTTTCTGTCTATCCTTATACAGAAGGTTGGGAAACTGGGTTTGGCATTTGGTCACAAAGTGCTACCGATGACTTCGATTGGACCCGCCAAACAGGGGCGACTAGCTCCTTTAATACAGGGCCAACAGCTGCTGACGAGGGCAGTTATTATATTTATACCGAGTCTTCTTCTCCCAATTTTGGAGGTAAGCAAGCAATTATCACTAGTCGTTGTTTAGACTTAACCCGTGTTCGCTCTCCCGCAGCGACGTTTCGCTACCACATGTATGGGTCAACAATGGGACTCTTGCAATTACAAATCAGTATTAACAACAGTCCGCTTTGGACGACCATTTGGAAACAAGAGGGCGACCAAGGCAATAGTTGGAGATCCGCCTATGTCAACCTAAATAGCTATGCCAACGCTACTAACGCCCGATTGCGTTTCGTAGGCACCACTGGAACGTCTTTTACTAGCGACATGGCCGTTGATGCGTTTAGTGTCCGTCAAGGCTTGATAGTTATTGATCCCAATGGAGGCATTTCTACCGAATCGAATCCAGACGAGCTTTCTTCTGAGCCCTTCTTGACCGTTTCGCCTAATCCGTTCAACGATTTCTTGAACATCAATACCAATATTGAAGGCTTGACCAATTACCGCTTAGTTAATGTACAAGGCCAAGTAGTGAAAGAAGGGTTGTTGCAGCGCACACAAATCCAATTGAATAACCTTAA
Source organism: uncultured Saprospiraceae bacterium (assembly GCA_963837355.1). Lineage (GTDB taxonomy): Bacteria > Bacteroidota > Bacteroidia > Chitinophagales > Saprospiraceae > Aureispira. The sequence goes on from CAWIMY010000009.1 coordinate 91,392, forward strand.
CCGAGGGGTTTACTTCCTTACTCTTTATAATGAAGAAGAACAACTCGTCCGAAAAGTGATTAAGCAGTAAGCTGGACTGTTTGCTCACCGCTTTTTTTCACAGTTGATAGTAGACCGTTCCCGATTCCTATCGGGAACGGTTTTTTATATCCAATAGGGAACTATTTTTGTAGTAGAAAGCTTATACTTTTCTTAGCTGCCCACACCACCAAAAAAACACCCACTAGTGAATCGTCCCTTTCTCCACTTTCTGCAAGAGCTGCGTTTTGAAACCATCCACCTCGCCCATCAATGGCAAGAAGTCGACCCACAAGAAAAAGCGGTCGCCTTGGATTATTTACACGAGTTATACCAAAAAGAAGCGTTAGAGCATCCCCATCAAACCCCTGAGTTTGACCCTGCCGCTGCTGCATGGGGAGCCCTCCTCTTGTATTACGCAGCTCAAGCCATTCTCAATCGAAGCGCTTCCTTAGAAGAAATTATGCCGTTGTTTGAGTCTTATACGGGTCAAGTAACGGCTAGTGCGGTATTTTCCGTTGATTTATCGCTGCGCTTTTTACCTGATTTAATCGACAAATTAAAAATCGTCAACCCTGATGATGGCTTGATTCTTTTGTTAGAACAACAATTGGCAGCATGGCCTTACTCGGCAATCGGCTATGAGTTGGTCACCCCCCCCCCTCTGGGCTTGGACAATCCTTGTTTATTGCAGTGTTATGCCAACCGTATTATTGCAAAAAAAGCAGTGGCTTTGTTAAGTCTACCTGTCTTGTATCAAGCCGTGCAAGCGAGTTTGGGAGCGCATCAAAAAACCGTGTGGCCAGACTTGGATCTTTTTGTCGACAACGCCCTTGGCTAAAGAAGCTTTCTAAAGCGCCCGATTTTGCTTATCTTTTCGACCATTACTTACTACCACTTACTTATAATATAGACCATCATGCTAACGATAGATGCTTTACAGGACGTTTTGCAATTTGTGAAACGCCAATTTGTAGGCAAAGATGCCATTGTAGATTTATTGGGCATTGCCTTAGTAGCTAGAGAAAATGCGTTTTTGTTGGGCTCCTGGTACTGCCAAAAGTGCCTTGGTGCGCGAACTGTCCAACTGCATAAAAGGCGGCAACAACTTTGAATACCTACTGACCCGTTTTACGGAGCCCAACGAACTCTTTGGCCCTTTGATATTAGAAAATTACAAGAAGGAGAATTGGTGACTAATACAACGGGTATGTTGCCTGAAGCCTCCTTAGTCTTTTTGGATGAGATTTTTAACGCGAATTCGGCGATTCTGAACAGCTTGCTGACGGCGCTTAATGAGCGGGTATTTAGACGAGGCAAAGAACGCCGCGACCTACCTGCCTTGCTGTTTGTTGGTGCGAGTAACCAGCTGCCCGAAGAACCGAGTTTGGCGGCTCTACTCGATCGCTTTTTGTTACGCATTCCCTGCAATTATGTCGCCCCCGAACAGCTAGGAGCCGTCTTGCAAGCAGGCTGGAAATTGGCGGTTCAAGAACACGATACCCGCCCAAGCATTACTCCTGAGCAGATTCAAGGGCTACAACAACAAGCGCAACAAGTCGACTTGTCGGCCATTCAAGCGCCATTTGTGGATTTGGTGCATCGCTTGCGCAATGCGGGCTTGGCCTTCTCCGATCGACGAGCGGTAAAATTGCAAAGTTTGTTCGCTGCTAGTGCCTTGTTGGCAGGGCGGAAAGAGGCACAGATTTCCGATTTTTGGGTGATAAAATACATCTGGGATACGGAAGAGCAGATTGATATTTTAGCGGGTATTATTGATACCTTACTAAAAAATAACCAAAACGAGCAAGCGCATCCACAAGCTTACGCCAACAACCTGCCCAATGCCGAACAACTGCTTCGGGAATTGCTACAATTAGGTGAGCGCCTAAACATGGAAGGCTGTTCTTATGAAGAGAAAAACACGATAAAGGACCAGCTCCGACACCTACAAAATCGCGCCCATTGGATCCAAGAAGAAGCACAACAAAAACACTTGCAGACGCAAATTGAAACGCTATGGCAACAGCTACTGGAGATCGCATAAACATACTGGTTATCAACCAAGAAGACAGCAAGCTTCTGGCGGCTATTCATCGCTATGACTTCCTAAAAATAGCTCGACAAGAAAACTTGGTTTGGGTAAAAAATATTTCTGAAAAGTTACTTCTAACAGCGGCGATTCAGCGCATCCCTTCGCAACGCATTTACGCGACAGCAGAGGGGCTGTTGTATCCTTATGGTAAATTGATTCCTATTGGCAATTTGCCTGATTTAACTTGGTTGCCCCTTCAACAGGGTTTGCCCGTGGAGCTCCCTCCAATCAACCCCAATTATTTTGGAATGGAGGAAGAAATCCCCTTGGCATTAGTGCCTCGGGCAACTCCTGAAACGGCGCTATTTCTATTGGTTAATTTGGTTGATTTAGAACGTTATCTTGCCACGGCAGCGGCTTGGCGCTTAGCGGCGTTGCAATGGATGGTGATTGGCAATTACCACGCCTTATTAAAAGGAAAACCAATGGCGCCTCTGCTCGGCACGCCCTATTGGCGGCGCGGTGCTCACATTTTGCCTTTAGGCTTGGATTTGGAATGGCCTATGTTGGCGCAAGCTACCCACCAACACCTCGACCCTGCGCAAAACCACTGGATTTTTTGGCAAAAAAACAGTCATTATGGCCTATTGCCCAAGAACCACTTCAAACCATTGAGCCGAAGTAGTTTTTATTATACCCAAGCGCTTTTAAAGGCTTCTAATTCTTCCTCCTTATGATTACATTACAGGAATATTTCAAAGAACACCAACAATCGTTTTGGCTTTGGCGCGACCAAACCGAGGTTATTGCCTTGAGTGACAGCAGTACTTTGGTGTATAAGGGATATTTGATAGAGGTATTAGAAGCGCTAGCACTAGCCGACACGCCCCCATTGGAAGCCGTATTATTGGCGTTGGTGGCCACCAAACCTAAAAGCAATGGCTTGTTGGATCAAGTGCAGGAGGATTTGATGCAACTGTTGTATGGCGGCATAGAAAAAAGTTTAGAAATCCCTCAAGGGTTCGACTTTTTGCGCCTATTACAAGCGCTCCCCGAAAAGTACCACCAACAAAAAGACCGCCTATTCTTACTGCAAACCATCTTTCTCAACAGCGAACAGGCTTTTGACCAAGATACCATGCACGCCATTCTAACCCAATATAAAGAGCTTAGCCCTAGCACTTTTGAAGGCTTGGTAACGGATGATGGGAGCCGCCTGAATCCCAAAATGCTTTTTCGCAGTTTGCACTTGTTTAAGCAATTGGCTCAGCGTTTTCCGACGCTTGAAAGCTTGGTGGATGCCTTAGAGGAGCGACAACGCGCCGAAGCCCCCTTGTTGGAAGAGCCGTTAGAGGATGTGGACAGCACTTGGCGCGATAAATTGGTGGAAGATCCACAGACCTTTTACATGGCCGCTTTGTTGCCTGCATTGCAGGCGGGCTTAGCGTTGCCCGCTCGACAGCGTTTGCAACAGCAAGAAGCCTTTGGGGGAACGGCCGATTTGAGCAATAAAGGAGAATTTGACCGCTTGCTAATTTCGGAATTTGCCTACGATAAAACGTTGTTTTTATCCCGTTTGGTAAACAAAGAGGCGCTGTACAGACAACGAGAAGCCTCGCCTGAACGCCCTGCTTTGACACGGCATTTGCTCTTGGATACGTCCATTTATAATTGGGGGAGCATCAAGCAAATTGCCTTTGGACTGGCTTTGGCCTTGGAACAAACGAACAAGGAGAACATCAGCAGCCGTATTTATGCCCTCGGACAAGAGGCAACATTGTTGCAATGGAACAGTGTAGAGCAAGTTGGCAAAGAGTTGGGACAGCTCTCTCCGCTTTTGCACGCCGCCGAAGGTTTAGAAGATTTTTTTAAGAAAAATCGACCAAAACCCAATCAAGAAGTTATTTTGATTAGCAGCAGCGATGCTGTGCAGCCAGCGCCAATGCAGCAAGTCATGCGCCACTACCAACCTCAATTGCACTATTGGATTGCCCCAACGGCAAAAGGAAAAATAACCACGTATCACTATTATACAGGCAAAAAAGTACTGCACGAATTTCAGTTGACTTTAAATGATACTTGGGCAGCGGACAAACTGCCCACTACTAAAACAACGGAAACAAGCAAAGACTTTTTACCTGAAGAGGTCCCTTTGTTAGTGCCAGAGCCCAAGCATTACGAGCAGTTGTTGTGGCTTTATTATTACAATGATTACAACGAACACAACCACTTGTTTATGCTTACCAACCACGGACATGTGTTGCGCTGGGCACGGGAATTGTCTACCCCCGACCAATTAGAGGTCAAGGGTTGGGAGTGGTTGTATAGCAATTCGTTTGATTATACCTCAGTGGAAATTGGCTTTTTTGGTGGGGAGTTCATGCTGTTGGCAGGGATGCGCTCGCCTGCTCGGTTGGATTTGATCAACTTGACGACTAAAACGCAAGTAGCCATTGCGTTGCCTGAAGAAGAGAATTGGTACTTACAACGCTTCGCCTTTGATCAGGAAGCCTATTGCTTTTATGCGATGGACAATAAAGAGCGGGCGTGGAAGGTAGACTTACAGCAAAAACCTACGCTAGAGCCCTACCCACATCCTACCCTCGTTACCAAATTAATCAAAACGCATACAGATTTTATATTAGAACAAACCAGTCAAAGCCGTTTAGTCCGCCACTACCAAATTCTAAAAAACATCAACAGTGTATCGGTTACAGAAAGTGGTCATTTACTGATCAATGGACGGCATCAACTGAGCATTAGCCCACAGGGCGATCTTAAAATTTCTGCTAGAAATAGCCCGACCATAGTGGCCGCCCGACAGGATTACAAAAAACGCCACTTGCGGCAGTTTACGTTTCCCGATGGCAGCACAGTGTCCACCAACTCCTTGGGAATGATGGTTTTGACTAGTAGTGATGTCCAGCTGCCCAAAATTTATTTGCCCATGATTTTAAACAAACCGTTAGGGTTGGCAGCCGACGCGCATTTTTGTGGCAATACTTATTATAGTAAAAATAGTTTTGATGACAATGCCAATGAGGTAACGCCAAAATTCTTTTTTACCAAGTACCTCAAGCCTTTTGTAGAGGCTATTGTGGATCGTGTTGTCGTTTAAGTAGTCTCCTAACTAAAAGCAAAACGACCGACAAGTTGCCCTTAATTTAATCGTTTTTAATACCTTGACCGCTTATGTTTGATCCACTTTCGTTAACACTACACCTAGAGCCCGCCGCGCGTAACAATTACCCCCTTCAGGGTATTCTAATTCAGGGCTCCTCTCCTAGTAGTTGGCTACAAGCCTTGTTGGACTTAAACTTAGACGAGAATCAAGTCGTTTGTTATGCTATTCCTGACCGCCAGCCCAATCAACTTTGGGGCTGTTTGGTCGTCTTGTCGCGGGTGATCAAAGCAGCAGCCGTAGCGCCTCATTTGGCGTTACAGTGTGCCCATAATTACTTATTTTTACCAGAAAATAGCCAATTATCGCCCGTCTTAAGTGCCGATTCTTTAGAGCGTATTTTGTATAACAAACACCACTTTTTACATCCTACTTTAGGTTTGATAGAATTGTTTGAGCCCATTAATTGGGCAAATGTACTGCGTACCCCCCCACAACACCAGCTTACGAGCAGAGCCCCCGAAGAAGGCTTGCCCATTCCTGAGCGCATTCGTATTGTTACCGTCGAAGCGGCACCTATAGAAGACAGTTTGGGGCAGTTAGACGCCGCTGTCCCCGAGCGAGAAGACTTGGAAGAAGCACCTTTGACAGCCGCTGAAATCTTTCGCTTACGCAAATTACGCGCTTGGCGAGAAGCGCACTTGAACAACGAAGGCACTAACCAGTCCACTCCTGCAACGGGTTTGTGGGCACGGTTACAACAAAAAATACGTTCTACCCCTCCTTGGACCGACGATTTACAAACCGAGCTGGATGCCCTAGAAAAACGCTATCAAAATCCCATGAATCGCTTGGTAGATTTATTAAAAGAAGATCCTGAAAAAGCACTTCGCTATGCCATTCCCCTCAACAATGGTCAAGTAGGCCGTGGCTATGGGTCAAACGAAGACGGCGGCAATTGGGATTGGATGCCCCGTTGGGCAAGTACAAGTTTGTTTCAGCAAGGGGGCGGTTACGGTTCTGGGCGTTCGTATAATGTTCCCAACAATCAATACTACGAATTACAACAGCAATATCGAGCGGCGGCCGCTGATTTAATTCAGCAAGGTAAGTTTAGTAAAGCGGCCTTTGTGTATTTGCGGTTGCTACGCGAGCCAAAAAGAGCGGCCGAGGTCTTGGTAATGGGCGAATTGTATGAGCAAGCCGCTTCGATTTACCTCAAGTATTTGAATGATGAAGCTAATGCGGCGGAGTGTTACGAAAAGGCCAATCGCTTAGAGAAAGCCTTGTTTTTGTATAAAAAACTAGAGCGCAATGTCAAAGTTGGTAACCTTTATGAGCTCTTGGGCAAACAGGGATTGGCCTTGGTCTTTTACGAAAAAGCATTGGAGGATTTGATTATCAAGAAAAACTATGTGCTGGCTGCTAATTTCTGCAAAGATATTATCAAAGACCTTGAACGTGCCAAAGACTTAGCCCTCAGAGGCTGGAAACACGGTCACAATCCTCAAAATTGCTTGCATTTTTACATAGACAATTTAAACAATTGGAGCGAACGGCGCTTGTTTTTGCAAGAGTTTTATACAGAGGGGCACGTAGCCAAAGCGATCAATACCTTTTTGAATATTCTGCGCTTTGTTTATGCCGAAGAAGTGGAACAACAGGCGTGGGTGCGCCCCTTGGCCTATCAAATCATTACCGATCATGCCCCTCAGGATATTAATTTGCTGCGACAGCTTTTTTATTTTAATGGGAAAGATGCCCATCTGAGCAAGGATATTTTGCGCTATCGACTTTTTAAGCGCTAACGGCTTTGGGTATCCCCTCAATACTTTTGTGTATATTGCCGATTATCTACTTATTATAACCACTGCACATGCTACCAAAGAATTCCCCCCGACTGATTAATGCCTGGGCTTCTTACGATTGGTCCAATTCTGTTTACAATTTGATTGTAACAACGGCGATTTTTCCTACGTTTTATGATAGCGTAACAATAGCGGCATTTGGGGGCGAAATGGTTCGTTTTTTTGGGTTAGAAATTTCTAGCTCGGTCTTGTTTACCTATGCCATTTCGTTGTCTTTCTTAATCGTGGTCTTTACCTCCCCGATTTTATCGGGCATTGCAGATTATACGGGCAGCAAGCGCCGTTTTATGCAGTTCTTCACCTATTTGGGAAGTATCTCCTGTATGGGTTTGTTCTTTTTTGAGGGGCCTAATATTGAATACGGGATCATCTGCTCCGTGCTGGCTAGCGTGGGATATGCAGGTGCCTTGGTGTTTTATAATGGTTTTCTGCCACAAATTGTAACGCCTGACCGTATGGACAGTGTAAGTGCGCGGGGCTTTACGTTTGGTTACATTGGGAGTGTTATTCTATTGATTCTCAATTTGGTCTTGTTGATGATGCCTGATACCTTTGGCTTTGAAAGCACCAAAACGGCCACACAATTTGGCTTTTTATTGGTAGGTGCTTGGTGGATGGGCTTTGCCCACATTGCCTTTTATTACCTCGAAGATCGCCCAACGGGTAAGAAATTTGACCGCTCTATCTTGGGACGTGGTGTCAACGAGCTAAAACAAATTGGACAAAAAATTAGCCAACGCAGTGTACTCAAGCGCTTTTTAGGCTCTTTCTTTGCTTACAGCATGGGAGTTTCTACCGTCATGCTCTTAGCGCCTTTGTTTGCCTCCAAGATTGTGGGCATTGAGTCTACGGAGATGATTTTTGTGGTTTTAATTTTACAAGTTTTAGCGATGGTAGGTGCCATTGCGTTTGCTTCTATTTCTCAAAAAGGCGGCAATCGACTCTCTATTAGTCTCATTTTAGGCATTTGGGTTATTGTCTGTATCGCCAGTTATTTCCTAGAAGCCAAGATCGGTTTTTATGGCTTAGCGGGCTTGATCGGCATTGGTATGGGGGGTATTCAATCGGTTTCTAGAGCTACCTATTCGCGCCTAATTCCTAAAGGAACCGTTGATACCGCTTCTTATTTCAGTTTCTATGAAGTGACTGAAAAACTAGCTATTGTGATCGGCACCTTCTCTTTTGGGTTAATCAATCAATTAACAGGCTCGATGCGCAACAGTATGTTGTTTATGGCGGTGTTTTTTGCGATAGGTTTTTTGATTTTGCAAGCGACGGATTTGGCAAGTGAAATGCGCCGTGTAGAGGAAGCGCCTGAGTTGGAGCCAGTCGTTGGTGGACACGACTTGTAACTGTTATTGTGATTAGGGTTCTTCTCCGATCAATCTGACGACAACTAAGTAGGCGATCAAAAGTAAGCGCATTATAAAAAAGGGAAGATTTTTTGAGAATTCAAGGCTAAAAAGCAAAGCTGTAGCGGGCTACAGCGCGTATTTTCAACGCAGAAGTCGCGGAAAATAGCCATTTTTTATTGTGAAAACATTTGTGAGACTACTTAATTCTTGCGCTAAGAGCGTCCTAAACATAACTCCGCCGCTCCCGAATAAATTCGAGAGCGGCGGAGTCGTAAAAGCCAATTCACTTGGCGATTTATTCTTTTTTATGGCGGCCAACTTGGGCTATTTCTTCCTTGAACGACGTGCCTATCTTACCCTAAATAAGGGCTTATATCCAAGCCTAACTCTTGGGCATATTGCTCAATAAGTTGGCGTTTGTAATCGCGGAGCCCCTCGGTTTTGCCCTCGGCCAAATCATCCATGAGACGATTTCCTAGAATGTAGGTAACGACTTGTTCGCCTTGGTTTTCAGCAATCTTGGCCTGAATGGGTTTGAAGATTTTTCTTTTAATTTCGTCGCGTTCTTTGCGGTGTTGACGGCGCAGTTGGTTCTCTTCCATGCTGAGGCGTTTGAACGCATTTTCTGTTTTAGAAAGGCCTTGCTCTTCCGATTCTTTGGCGTAGCGCTCAAAATTAGCCCACAGGCGATCCTTGAAGGCTTCATTTTTTAGCGCTTTGTAAATGCCTCTTATTTTGTCGAAGCGGTGAATTTGATTGGGGCGTTGTGCCAGTTCGTGCAAGTATTCTTTGTCCAATACTTGGTAGCTGGGGCGGTTGTAGTGCTTGGCCAATTCTTCGCGAAAGCCCATCAATTGCTCAAACAAATAATACTCGTGTTCAGAAAGGCCGTATTTATCCTTTTCTTTCAGGTAAACGTTGTTGTCAATATCCGCATAAGACAAGGTATCAATATAGGCATTTTCCTCCTCGATCCAGTCGGCTACTCCTGAGGCGGCTACCTCTTTCTCTAATAAGGCTTGCAATTTGAAAAGGTACAGGACATCGCACGCAGCATAATCCATTTGCTTTTCCGATAAGGGACGCGTAAACCAATTACTTTTTTGGGCGGCTTTACTGATTTCTACGTCTAACTGCTCCCCCAAAACATTCGCCAGCGAAGCGGGTGGGTAATTCAACAACCGTAACGTAATGGCCAAATCATAGGTGTTCTTAGGAAAACAACCCAAGGAGTGCAACAAACGCAGGTCTTCTCCAAACGAGTACACCACATTTTGTACAGCAGGATCTTCTAACACCTTGTACAAACCACTCAAATCAATACCGTCTACTAATGGATCAATCAAATAACAACGCTCCCCTGCATATACTTGCACCAAACAAAGATTAAAACCATAGCGATAGCGATTCTTATCAAATTCTAAATCAATTGCCAAAGTTGTTTGCTGTGCCAAAAATTGGGTGCAATCGTCTAACTGCTCCTGTGTATCAATATAATTCCAAGTTACCATAGTATTCTTCTCGTGTTTTCGCGTTCGTGTAGGGACAACTCTAGCTAGAGTCGCCGTAGTTAAGTAATCGTTTAAAACAAGTGATAATCCATTTATAAATTCTTTTTGCACTACGCTGCATCAAAAAAATCGCCTTAGCCCGCTAATGGCTTCCATTTTCTTCTGATTGAGGAGCACCAAAAATAATCAAATTTTCACCTGCAACTTATTTTGTCCGCTTATCTCATTAGACACAAAGTACCATTAATTGTTGTGATTTTAAGCTTTCGCTTCTATTATAGGCAAAAACGAGGCCGTTTAAAGTCTAACGGTTGCGTATGCGTAGCGGTTTGGGAGCAGTTTTTTATATAAAAAAATAAGCCCCTTATCTCTAGGGTAGTTTATTCTCCTTGGGCTGTCCATTCTAAGAAATAGGTTTCCAGCTCCCGAATAAACTCTAAGTGTAAATGGTTGCGGTGGTCTACCATTTTCATTACACTGGGTTGGTAAGTAAAGACCGCGTCACGGTCATCTAACCGCAGGTCAAAGCGGTAGTACAAAATGCCCTTCTTTTCTTCGACGGTCGCCGATTGGAAGGTAAGGGTATCATAGCGCCCTTTGGGATCCAAGGCTTTTTGATTTTCTTTTTTATTGAAATAATCGACGATGGCTTTCTCTTGTTGTGCTTTCATAGTTGTTTGTTAGTTCTTATTCCTAGTTGCAACTATTGAGAAGGGGGCTTAGTTCACGGCTGTCTAACTTATTCCAAAAAAAATGTTCCAATCCATAAGATTGGAACACTATCTAGATACTAACTGAACAATTAAAAGAAACTGTAGCAGGGAGGGCTATTCCCTTTGCTATAATTACTTACACACTACTATATGGACGCTTGCTGGAAGAGGTAACCATTCGAAACTTTTTTTTTGCTTTTTTTTTAAAAGAAAGTGTTGATACTGGTTTTTGTACTCTTTGGAATACTCCCAAGACTTCTAAACTCCCCCGTGTAGCTGCCCCAGCGCTCATAAAATTTGACAGAAATAAGTTTCTTCCTAAGATTTTCTTTATCTTTCTTTCCTTGTGCATACTTGCCGAAGCCTATTCCCCTCCTTCCCGAATATTCCAATAATCGTTTTGACCACCAAGTCCACTTCCTTATGCGACTACTCTTCACCCTTACGTTCTGCCTGTTTATCAGTATCCTAACCACGGCACAAAGCACCCAAACGATTCGGGGCAAAGTGGTCGATCAAGCTAGCCAAATGCCTTTGATTGGCGTGGTCGTATTGGTAGAAGACCAAGACATTAATACAACAACCGATATAGACGGTAACTTTGTGCTAGAGAAAGTCCCCGTAGGTCGACAAAGCTTAACCACACAGTATTTGGGTTATGAGCCACACCGCTCCGAAGGACTCCTTATTACCGCTGGTAAGATGAGTTATGTAGAAATTGGGCTGTTTGAACAAATACAAACCACGGAAACGGTTGTTGTGACAGCGGCAGGCGGTGCCAATGGAGTAGGCAACAAGGCGCTGAACGATTTATCCGTTGTGAGCGCACGCTCCTTTTCGGTAGAAGAAACAAAACGCTACGCGGCGAGCATCGATGATCCAGGCCGTATGGCCGCAGCTCTGCCAGGGATTCAGACCGACCAAGACAATGAAAATGATGTCGTCATTCGCGGTAGTTCTTCTTTTGGAGTTTTGTGGCGCTTGGAAGGCTTAGAAATTCCTAACCCTAGCCACTTTGGTCGCCCTGGTACTACAGGAGGTGGAATTTCCGTGTTTTCTGCTTCTGTTTTAGGCAATACAGATTTGTCAACGGGTGGATTTGCAGCCGAGTATGGCAATGCGCTTTCAGGAGTATTTGATATGCGTAACCGCCGTGGTAATATGGTAGAGCGCGAACATTCTATCAAAATTGGTTTAGTAGGTTTGGGTTTATCCACTGAAGGCCCCATTAAAAAAGGCCGCAGCTCTTACCTCATCAATTACCGCTATTCTACTTTGGGTATTCTCAATGCAATGGGTTTGTATGTAGTGCGAGAAAACGTAGCGAATACGTTCCAAGATTTGTCCTTTAATGTGACCTTTAATTCTAAAGACAATAAGAACGAAGTGAAGGTTTTTGGAATGGGGGGCTTGAGTGAGGAACAGTTTTTTGTGAAAGAAGATACAGCCGATTGGCTCACCTACTTGGATTATATCGACGAGCGCAACGGCTCTAATCTAGGTTTAGTTGGCGTGAGTTTTAGACGCTTACTCAATGATAAATCGTACATCAAACTAGTAGTAGGATCGGTTTATAACAACATCTTTTTGAAGCAATTGACCCCGAACCTAACCACCTTTGATGCCGATGATCCGACGGTAACAGAAGATTACGATTACTATACGCTACGCAGTCAACTGCACCTAACTTACAGCAACAAAATCAGCACCCGCTTTCGCCTCAAAACAGGTCTTTCGCTGACAGCGAACACTTACGATTTGAATTATTACGTCAACGATCATCAATTTTTGGAGGACGTGCGTGGAACGGCCTTTATCGGTCAGGCTTATGTGCAAGGCAGTTACCGCCCTGTGGCTCAACTAACCATTAACTTAGGAGTTCATGCCCTTGGATTTGCCTTAGATGATGCCTTTAGTTACAGCATAGAGCCGCGCTTGGGTATACAATACAATGCCACCAAAACAACTACGCTTAGTGCCGCCTACACCTTCCACGGTAAAGTATTGCCTATCGGCACCTACTTATTGCAATTGCCCGACGGCAACGGCGGCACCTATCAACCCAACAAAGGGCTAGAAATCGCCAAGATGCAACATGCTATTTTGGGCATCCAGCAAGCGATTGGCAAGGGCTTTAACATCAATTTGGAAGGGTATTATCAATATGGGTACGACCAGCCGACAGGCACCGCTCTCAACAGTGGTTATTGGCTCTTTAACCAGCGGGACAACTACGGCACCCAAGCCATGATTTCCGAGGGGCAAGCCCAAAATTATGGGGTAGATGCCACGGTAGAAAAGGCCTTTAGTCGGAGCTTTTTTGTGCTAGTTACAGGATCACTTTTTTGGTCGCAATACAAGTCCTTGGGCGATGTAGAGTGGCGCCGTACGCGCGTGGATAAACGCTGGGGAGCGACGGTTATGGGAGGGTATGAAATTACCCTCAAAAAAGGCGGTACCTTACAGTTTGGCATCAGAAGTTTTGTTTCTGGCGGTCTGCGGTATACCCCACCAGATGAAGCTGCATCCATTGCCGCAGGCATTTATGTGCCCGATCAAAGTCGTTATTTTGAGGAAGCAGCCAACACTTATTTTCGGTTAGATGGTCGCATCGCTTACCGCAAAGACCACAAAAACTTGTCCTATACTATTTCCTTAGATGTACAAAATGCGACCAACGCCAAAAACGTTCGTTTCTTTATCTATGACCGTCGCAATGTGGAATTTATTCCCCGTTATCAATCGGGTTTATTGCCTGTCATCAACTTCCAACTTGATTTCTAGCCTCGCTAGGCTGTTTGGGCTGTAATTCGGCCACCCGCTCACAAAGCCAACTGCGGTTGGCGAGTGGGTAGGTTGTTTCCACCGCTTCTTTGAGGGCGTTGTATTCACGGCTTACTTTTTCGTCACTCCAGTAGGGGTAATTTTCCAAAAATTTATAGCTGCGGCTCAACAGTTGAATGAAATTCTCATAAATGGCCTTGTGGGCAGTAGTGAGGCGCTTGTTGCGACGGATATAGTTTCTAAAAGCATCACAGAGGGAATGTAAGGCTTCGCCCTCTTCCGTTTCGTAATACACTTTTAATTGAATGACTTTCGCACCAATGTGATAGGTATAATTGGTAAAAACCACATCATGTAGTGCCCCAAGAGCTTTGCGGTACTCGGTTTTGGCATAGTATAAATAGGCCATCAACAAAGAATAAGCACTGTGGCGGTCTTTGGGAACCAAGCTATGTTGGTATTCTTCGATGAACGCTGCTGCCCAATCGTAATCACCCAAATTAATAGCAGTCGTGCCAATGTTTTTATAATCTCCATCCGATAAATATCCGTCTACAAAGTTGATTTTGTGTTTGACCAAGTACTTAGAAATTTCTAACATCTCGTGTAGGTATTTATCTTCTGCGACGTGGTTGTAACACCTGATGCAATGATTTTCTAAATAATCGTAGATGTTTTTTAATTCTTCTTTAGAGAACGTATCGCGGTGTTTTAGCAAGGATTTTTTGACGCGGCGAAATTGCTCATCGCCCTCTTGTCCCAACAACAACATGCGCAACAAGCCCGCATAGATAATCAAAGTAGGCTCTTCCGCATACACACTATCAGGCCGATCCAAGTACTCCAGTAATTCGTCTACCAAGTGATAGCGGTAATTGCTACCAATTACGATGTTTCGGCTCAGCATATCACAAGCGATTTTTAGTTTTTTAGTAATAAAAAACAAATCCAAGTAATCGTTTTTGAGTTGTAGATTCTCATTATAAGTACGGCCTCCTTGCGTTACAAATTGCCGATCCAACTCGCGGTGGTAGGCGACCTTTTCCCAGTATAAATCCTCAATGTCGCGGTAATCACTCTCAGGGCTGTGGTCAATCTTGCGCAGAATGGCGCGGTAATCTTTGGTTTGCTTGCGCTTTCGCAACTCGGCCAATACTTTGATGAGGTGCTGGTTGTACTTATCTTCGTTATTCGTCAACACCAAGAAATCGTGTAGTAAGGTCAACAACCTTGACACGGTAGTATTGAGAATGTTGCTATTATAACGGCGGTCAGGATAAAGATGCTTGGAAACTCGTTCTTTGTCTAGAAAATGCTGTTTGCGTTCATCCAACAAGTACTTGGATAAATACACAATAAGTTTTTGGGCTTCTTGATGCTTGTTGAAGAAGGGCGAGTGCACGTAATCCGAGAAACGTGACAGTTCTCTAGAATTCAAATGCTTAAGTAAGAGTACGAGTTTACTTTGTTGCATGAGCGAGGAGTTTATTATTCAATAAGGTGTATTGGGTATATGGAAGTTGTCAAAGCAAGGTCACCGTTGCCCGCAGTAAATTACGCTTTTTTTTCAATTTAATTGATTTTACAAAAAGTTTTAAACCCATTAATTTACTAAAATCTACTGTTTTACAACTACTTACAAAATAAAAAACAAAGCTACTTTGTAAGAAAGGGTCTATTTTGTTCTTGCAAAGCCCTTAATTTCTAGGCATATTTGTATCATTGCTGATGGTGTAAAGGTGCTGTTGCACTTAAAACTATTCCCCAGTAAGTAGGAGGCTGAATTAGTTTAAACTAATTTTGTTCAGAGTTTTGTGTTGAGAGGAGGTGAAAAACACAGCTGTAGCCTTAGCTACAGCGCGTATTTTCAACGCGCTATCAGCGCAAAAGGCTAATAAAATGTTTAAAGGTAATTTTGATGTCCTACTTAGGCCTAATTAGCAACCAGAAGTACGCCTCTTATTGGTACTTATTCCTTATTCACACCAACTACAAATCTATAGAAACGTATCTTATGATGACGACAAAAAATATCTATCTATTACCACTACTCTTATGGAGCTTCTTACTCGGTTCCTCACTCTCGGCGCAATCGCCCGTTCTAGAGAGCCAAATAGATTCTACCTGCACCTTGGTTATTCGCTTAGTGGATAGTACAGGGAGTGTAGTGAGTGCCCAAGCGCCCTATTTACTGCAAGTTAATCAAACTATACAACGAAACAGCAATGCGGCGGCGAGTTGGCGGGTCGATCTGAGCAATGAAACAGACTCGACCAACACCATTGTAGTATTGGACAACGTGGGAAATACTTACACCACTACAGTGATTTCTAGTTGCTATACAGTAATCCCTTCTTCTAGCGTGGTACTGGTTTCGGCAATTAGCCTACCGACCAGTAACTGCACGCTCTGTACAGGTAGTGCCAATGCTACATTAATCAATCCGACGGGTAGAATGCATACTTTTGAATGGAGCGATGGACTAGTCTCTACGGATACTTTATTTCAACAACGGGTCAACTTATGTGCAGGAACCTATTCTGTAGTCGTAACAGATTCTGTCGGTAATTACAACACCCTAACCTTTGAGATTTTTTGCGGAGCCCCTGGAGACATTACTTGTTTTCCGACTGTCACGCGCTACTTAGATGCGAATGGGCAAGCCCAAGTTCGCCCTGGAGAACTCATCGGTGCGAGCACGTTTAATAGCCGAATAGATTATTTGGTGGACGCAGAGGATCATATCACTGATCGCTATAATTTTGACTGCTCTGATATAGGCTACCAATATCTAACCGTTGTGTCCTTGGACAGTGGTTTTACCCAACGTTTTGATAGCTGCCAAGTATTGGTGGAGATTATCGATACCTTCAGTTATTGTGGCGCTTCCAACAGCTTGGTTGTGATTCAGGATTCGACCACTGAAGCATCCACCTGTACCAACTGTAACGGTATTTACTCGTTTGATTACCTCATCCGCCAGCCGTACAACGATACTTTATTCGCTAACGACTTGAATTTTTTCTGGGCAGATACAAGTGTCAACAGTTCTTTTCGAAATAATTTATGCCCCAATCAACCCTATTTATTAACCATTACTGATAATGCTAACAATCGCTACGAACTAACGATTACGGCAGGCTGTGTTAATAATACTTGCGTTTCTTCTAGTGTATTAACGCCCTATACCTATTGTTCTGATGCGTTTATTCCCGTTTGTGGTTGTGATGGCATCACCTATAGAAATGCTTGTATAGCGGAATATGGAGCAGGCGTACAAAGTTGGACAAGAGGGGGCTGTAACCAAGGAGGCTTCAACTTTAGTTTGGACATCACCACTTTTTCGGATACGATGGCCTGTGATAGTATCTCTTTGGGTTCGGGTGCTGCCACAGTGCAAGTTATTGGTGGGTTTGGCCCCTTTTTCTATACTTGGAGTGCAGGACAAACAACAGCATTTGTAAATAACTTAACGGCTGGTAATTATTTTCTTACGGTATCCGATGGTTTTAATAATACGGTAAGTCGTTTGGTAACCATTGGTAGCCGAGGCTGTGTTTGGCCAGGCGATGCCGATGACAATGGCGTTGCGAACAACTTCGATTTACTCTCCGTTGGTTTGGTTTATGGTGATAATGGTCCCCCACGAGGTACCGTGTCAACCAACTGGCAAGGCGTTCCTGCATTCGATTGGCCTGTTCAACCTCTTCTTGGTCTTGCCAATCGCAAGCACATTGATTGTAATGGGGATGGATTTATCGACAGCGCAGATGCCCAAGTCATCCAAGCCAACTACGGCTCTACTTATGCGCGCCATGCTGGTAGTTCCTTATTGGGTAGCATTCCTTTTTATGTAGAAAGTGGTGCTGGGTTAGCAGGTGATAGCGTAACGGCCAATATTATTTTGGGCGATAGCATCAACCCAGCAACAAGCGTCTACGGCGTTGCCTTTACCATGAACTACGACCCCGATTTCTTAGAAAGAGATCCCGTTAGAGTGAATTTTAATAACTCTTGGATGGGCAACAACCTTTTGCAGGTACAACAAGATGTTCGCCAACGCGGACAAATTGAAGTGGCCGTTACTAGAATTAATGGACAGCCCATCACAGGATTAGGGCCTATTGGAGCGGTTTCTTTTACGATCAAAGATGATTTGGTTATGGGACGCTTATCAGGGGACAGCATTGTTTCGCCGATCAGTATCAGCAACGTCCGCTTAATCGATGAGCGCAACCGAATCATTGGAACTTTCCCTAAAACAGGCAATATTATCCTAGAAGAAAATTTATCTACTAGCCGCCTAACCAAGGAGGCAGGCATCTTGGTCTTTCCCAATCCTGCTCAAGCAGTACTGCACTTGCGCAGCCAACAGGCCGAGCTACAACGCATACAAGTCTTCACGGCTACAGGACAGTTGGTACAAAGCATAGAATTAGACAATGTTTACCACTACCAATTAGCCACACAACAATGGGCGGAGGGACTGTATCTTTTACAATTGCAAACTTCAGCAGGACAGTTTAGCGAAAAAATAAGCGTCTTGCGCTAAGGGTTTTAAGCTCCTATTTTAACCATTCTTTATAAGCGGTTGGCAGGTTTTTCCTTTTAGAAAAAACTTCCAACCGCTTTGTTAATAGAGCCATTATTGTTTGATAAAGGCTTGCGTACTTTTGCGCTGCCCACTCTTTAGATGCAAGTGGTACACGCCTGCGGGCAAGGACTGCACGTCGATGGTTTGGAGACTTGGAAACGTTGGCGTAGTGGTGGTATAATACAGCACGCGACCTGTCGCATCGGTAATAATGTATTGCAAGGGTGCTTCCAAAGGTAGCGTATTAGCCGAAAGGCGAACCTGTAGTTGTGCGCTGGTGGGATTGGGAAAAAGCTGCACCTCGAAGGTGGTTGTAGGTAGTTTTTCTTCCATTGCTAAAGCCAAATAATGCTTCCTATAATGTATATGCAAACCAATAGACGGCACCAAATGCCCATTGTCAAGGGATTTTATTATTCTACTGCCAGTCGTATCTTGGAGAAAGATGACGGAAGTAAAAAAGGGATTTTGTGAACTGCTTTGGTGTCTATTCAAAGCGTAATTGATACTGTCCATCCCAAATGATAAACTGTTAGAAGGCAGTAGGGTGGCAGGCACTGTTGTAAGGGAGGATAGTAAACTTGGCTGTAGCCAAATAGTCAATAAACAAAAATCCCCATACGATATAATGGATTGTGTCCCCCCAGTAGAGGCATTAACAAAATTACGGAGTGTTTTTAGTCCATATTGCCCTGGTACGACACGTGTTCCCACCCCTGTTATTGAATCTAACAAAATATTGTGTAAGACCAGTTCACTTGGTTCTACCTGTCCATCAGCAAGACCGCCATTGACCCCATCTTGAAACGAATATACACTTGCCAACACCCACTGGGTCGTATCGCCTGTAAAACTAGGATCCACATAGTAGCGGAAGTCTATAGAATCAATTTTCAAGCTGTCGTTAAGCGCATCAGGAAAATAATACAAAGAGCCAACCTCTATTGCTTCTAAATTCGTTTCCGCAGGAAAAAACGAGGTGAGTGCTTGGACTTTGCCATCTACAGGAGAGGTTCGGGCTTTGGAAAGGTATTGGGAAACGTAGAAAAAAGGCAAAGGCGAGGTAAGCCCCGTGTTGTAATACGCTCCTTCCATCACCAATTCATAATGGACAGTATCATTGCTGTAATCAGTTTCTATCCCATCATGTTCCACCCAATAAGAGACCCTATAAGTTTTTGGCGCTAGAATGTCATTGGGATACAAATGGCCCAACATATAGTAGGACAATGATTTTGCCAAGATAACTCCTGTACGGTCTTGCCCTACCAAAGTATCCGTAGAGGATAAGAAAACACTATCTCGAATCCCCCAACTAGCACCATTGGCTTTTACTTGACAATGTAAGCGCGGATTCAAACTACTGGTCATATCGTTGGCCGAATAATTAACAACCCGCGCGCCCCAACTCCATTTAAAAGGATCGTTAGGTATGGTTGGTATGGCAATATGGTAATCATACCCTATCCTAATAACATCTCCTTGTTCCAAATAAGTAGCCGCATTAGGATCACCAACCGCAATCGCCAAATCATACGTTTGGGCGCTGGCGACGGTTCCAAAAAGCAAAAAAAGCAAGTAAGGGTATATTTTTTTCATTGGTTGATATTTTTAGTGGTTAATAGGGACTATTATTGCTTGATAAAGGCTTGGGTACTTTTCGCGCTGCCCACTCTTTAGATGCAAGTAGTACACGCCTGCGGGCAAGGACTGCACGTCGATGGTTTGGAGACTTAGAAACGTTGGCATAGTCGGTGGTATAATACAATACACGACCCGTTGCATCGGTAATAATGTACTGTAAGGGCACTTCCAAAGGTAGCGTATTTGCCGAAAGGCGAACCTGTAGCTGCGCGCTGGTGGGATTGGGAAAAAGTTGCGCATTGAAAGTGGTTGCAGGCGGTTTCTCTTCGGTAGACAGCGCCATGTAATGGGCATGAAAACCCAAGTGCAGACCAATAGATGGCACCCAATATCCCTTGTCAAGGGAGTGTGTAGTTAGTTGATACAACGTATCTCGGAGCAGACAAGTCGCTGCCGAAAAAGGGCGCTCGCTACTGCTAATTTCCCTATTGAGCACATAGTTAACACTGTCCATGCCAAATAACAAGCTATTGGAGGGGTTGAGGGTATACGAAACCGACCTACGCAAGCTCGGTTCTATGTGTATAGAAACGAAGCAGAACGTACCATTCGGAAAAATGGTCGGTGGTGCTTGGGTATTGATGTCGGAAAAATCGGCGCCATCAATAGTTTTTAGGCCAAAAGCGCCACGCGAAACCTGCGTCCCTATACCCGTCACCGAATCAACTAAAATGTTGTATAAAGTTAATTCCTCTGCTTGTATTTTTCCGTCTAATAATCCCGTTCCGTTACCATCTTCAAAAGTGCTGACCTTCACAAAAAACTCTTGGTTAGCATCGCCCACATAGCTGCTGTCTACATAATAACGAAAGTCTATAGAATCAATCATCAAGCTGTCGTGCATAGACGCAGGAAAGTAATACAGCGATCCCAACTCTACCCCCAAAATATCTCTTCGATCAGGAAAATAAGTGGCTACGGCTTGCACTTTTCCGTCTAGAGGCGATAAACGTGCTTTGGATAGGTATTGCGAAACATGCCGCCAAGAGGCCGACCAAGAAGGGTAGGTAATGTTAGTTAGTGGTTCTATAATAAATTCATAATGGATGGTATCGTTGCTGTAATCGCTTTCTACTCCATCGTGTTCTATCCAATACTGTACCTGACAGCGCGTAGGGTTTTGAAAATGGGTACGCCGTAAAATGGCGGTCTTATCTAAATGTAATTGTTTGTGTAGCACCAAACCAATAGAATCTCCTCCCCTTAGTGTATCCAATACCGACATAAAAACCGTATCGAGATGGATATAATTCAACCCGCCAATTTTCATCCGACAACGCAAGCGCGGATTTAAACTACTGGTTATATCATTGGTCGAATGGTTGACAATCCGCGCACCCCAGTTCCAATAGGGGTCATCATACCGAATTGTTTGTGTCGCCACATGATAAGCATTGCCTATTCTAATCACATTACCCTGTTCCAAATAAGTAGCCGCTTGGGGGTTTCCTACGGCAATGGCCAAATCATACGTTTGGGCACTGACCAACTGCCCGCAGAGGAGCAGGAAGCAAAATAAGTAGTAGTCTTTCATAATATAATATTGGGTTATCTTACAGGGGATTATTTGCATATAACATACGACTAAAAGAGAAGAAAAGCAAGTTCCTTAGTCGATTTTTCAGAAAAAGGAGCACTGCCTATTATCGAAAAAACGCTCTTCCCACCAGCGGCAGAAAGAGCGTTTTAGCAATGTTCCAAACAACTATTTATTGCTTGACAAAGCGCTTGACTAGCACACCTTCGTCCGCTCTGATGGTAATCATATAGACCCCACTAATTAGATTGCTCACATCAATGGTTGCTACTTCTTGGCTTATATTGGTACTGTTATCCAAATAAACTACGCGGCCTGTCACATCCGTGATGATGTATTGTACGTCTGTGGGGTTACTCAATACCACCTCCACTTGCAATTGCTCTTGAGCTGGATTGGGATATAGTTGTAATGTTCCTTGCAATTGGCTCTTTAGTTTATTGGTACTCAATATATCCGTACTGAAGAAAATACCGATAGAAGGCACATCACTATACCCAGCGTAGCCCGCAAATCCACTTCGAACCCCCGAAGGATCGGTGAGAAAAATGGTACTAGGTGCAAAAGGAGCCGTACTAGTAGTCTTACCCATATTCATGGCATAATTGATCCCATCCACTCCATGAAGCGGAACATCATCAAAATCAAAACTACTGTTGCCCCCCGCTAGGTCAGGTTGTACCAAGACACTAACATAGTAAAATGTATTATCAGATAAAGTAGGCGATAGCCCACCTGAGATGATATTCACTGGGTTATCGAACGTCAACAAGTGGCCATTGACTGTGTTAATCGAAGTGCTCAGCCCCGTCAAGGTTTCGAGAGCAATAATTACGGCACTCAACTCTGTGTCCTGTATTCTCCCGTCAGCTGGATTACCCCCTACTCCATCTCTGTATTCATATACCTTTGCATAAATAGTCTGTGTACTTGCCCCCGAAAAATCATTGGATAAGTAATACCGAAAGTCTATAGAATCAATTTTCAAATCTTCTACACTTCCGAAGGGAAAATAATACACGGATCCAAACTCATAAGCAGCATAAGGTCCTCCCGTTGGAAAAAGATAAGTGCGGGCAGTTACGCGGCCATCGGGTGCTAAACCTGCTTTGGAGAGGTATTTCACGCCTGCGTCATCGCGGCCAACGATAAAAGAATGCTCTGTGGTATCATTAAATCCATTGCCATCAATCCCATCCTGTGCAGCCCAATAGCGAACGGTATATTCAATCCTCGTCTGATCCAACTGGCTTTGTAAAAAGGTTATATTGGCCGCCGTCATATCTTTCTCTATAGGAATTCCATCGGTGTCCATCGCAAAGAGGGTATCTGTGGCAATAATACTGTCCTGATAAATAGTAGGCGTCACTATACCCGTTGCTAAATCTTTGGCCGAAACACTACAATACAGGCGTGGACGCAGGCTGGGAGGCAAATTTCTAGCCCCTCGGTTCACTACTTTCGCGCCCCAAGACCACGTCAAGGGATTGGCAAAATCAATATTTTCATAGGCTTGATAGGCATTTCCTCCCATTCTAATAAGATTACCTACAGCAAACAAATTAAACGCATTAGGATCAGGAGTCCCAATCGCAATATCGTAATTGGGGGCCACCTGTACGGCAACATCGTCCAACATCCAAAAATAAAGATCTCCGTCAAAGGTAAATTTAAGGCGGCACTGGCTCAAATTAAGGACACCTGTCGTAAAATCAGGTAAAGAAATGCGTACCCGTCCTTCTCGCAATACATCAGGAGCCGTTGTTTGAAGCGCCTGAACATCTATCGTAGTCCAAGTCAGCCCATCGTCGCTAGAAATGGCCACCGACAATTCGTTAAGGGTAGAATAACGGTAATAAGAATGAAAAGCCAAGACAATAGCACTGTTAGCAGCAGCAGATAAATCCATTCTTGGAGAAATCAACTCGCCACGTTGGGCAGCAGGCGCCGCTCCTGAACCAGGACTATTGGGATCCCCCCCATTGTCCATAAAATCGGAATCAAAAATTGCTGATCCATTAGAGGCAGTAAAAGAACCAATCGTAGGAATACTAACCGCAAAGCCTCCCTGAGAAATCCCCGTCGTGCTACGCGTCCAGAACGCGGCACCAGGTATTACCGTAGAATTAGAATGACTAATCGAACGCGCCGTCCAATCGGTCAACGAATAATTACCCGCTGTAGTAACGGGTATAAAATTATTTTGAAACTCCCCCGCAGCTTGACCGTTGGAAGAACCAAAACCCCAGATGGTTGTTTGAGCCTGTACTGAAAATTGGATAAAGAAGGAACTGCATAGGCATAGAGCAACTACTAGAACGTTTTTTGTGTTCATGATACTAGATTTTAATTGGAAAATAAATGCATTACTAAAATGTAGAGAAGCAGCAGTGTTGGGGAGAAGGGTAATTAGAGCAGCAAGTATTTGTGGGGAAGTTGGTCTTAGACTTCAATGATACACTATTTGCTAGAGAATGGCAATTTTTTTTACCGCTTTCCTACTTTTCATTTACAAACCTCTATTTATACGCTTCTATCTATGGTCTTAGAATAGTATAAAAAGAGGTTTGTTTTCCTTGTTTTCTAGTCCTTTATAAACTGTTTGGTCAATACCCCCTCTGCCGATTGAATTGTTACAAAATAAACCCCTGCGGGCAACGGCTCGACATTGATTTGATGGGTCGCAGCAGTTGTTGTCGATTGTTTATAGCGATAAATAACACGTCCTGTCACATCGGTGAGGAGGTAGCATAGCTCGGCCGCTCGCTCTAAAGTGACGGCCAATTGGAGCACGTCGTGGGCGGGATTGGGCTGTAGCGTCAAGGTACCGTTTAGCGTTTTCGAAAGTGTTTGAGTCGCCATAGGTAGCCTAGTTTGAAAATGAATGCCTAAGGAGGGTACTTTATCTATATTGGCAGAATCTAGCTGCATAACCTGATTGCCTACCGTATCTACTAGGCTTTTGAGGATGGGAGAATAAGGGTACATAGCCGTACTTTCGCTGGTGTTAATCGCATAGTTGAGCCAATCCACTCCAAATAAAGGAACTGTTTTATTGTCAAAACTGCGTGCCCCACCAAAAAGCTGAGGGAAAATTGACACCGAAATATAGTAAAAGCTGTTATCCCGAAGTGAGGGCATCGCTCCTCCTGTCGCAGCGTTCAAAGGCGTACGGAAAGTAGTTGATCCATAGGTTCCCAAAGGAGTTCCTGTAGCCAACCCTAAACCACGGAGGGTATCGGTCTGTAAGCCTATCAAAGTCAATTCTGATGAATTAATAGCACCATTCGAGCTTATTCCTAATTCACCATATTCATAAATATTAACTACTACTATTTGCGTACTATCGCCAGAGAAATCAGCAGGAATGTAGTAGGTTCCGAATCAATAGAATCTATCTTAATATCATCCCGCCTTCCATAAGAAAAGTAGTAGACCGAACCATATTCTATAGCGTTATAATAATCGCCATCAGGCCAACTCAAATAATCGGTTGCAGTAACGCGCCTTTGCCAACGATCCCTTCGAGCTTTGGAAAGGTAATTCCCTTTCGTACCCATCGTCCAGCTTATAGCGCCATCAATCACTACGAAAGAATGCGTTATGGTATCTCCAAAAGGAGAACCGTCTACCCCATCTTGTGCTACCCAATACTTAACAACATAGCGCTTATTTCCCCTTCTTGCAAGTATGAATCCGAGATCAAGCAGTTCCTTTTTAAGAATAACCCCTTGCCTCTCTCCTGCAAAAATAGTGTCGGTATAAATAATACTATCGCTGTAGACATTGGGCTGTACTATTTGGGTGATACTATCTATAACGTCCACCTGACACATTAATCTTGGTCGGGCACTCGGAAGTATATCTTTGGTTCCTTTATTAATTACCTTCGCTCCCCATGACCAACGCGTATTATAGCCAAGGTTTTCTCTGCTCTGGTAAGCATTGCCTCCCATGCGGATGATATTTCCTCTATTGGCGAGTCTTGACGCTGTCAAATCGGGTCGTCCGATGGATAGATCATACACGGGTGCAAGTTCCACACTCAAATCATCTACTATAGCAAAATAATAAAAGCCCTCCAACGTAAACTTCAGACGGCATTGGGATAAGGTATTCGATCCTGATGTCCAATTCGGCAACAGTAGCCGCAGTAGCTGCTGCTTAGATACGTTTTGTCGAATAGTCAAGTAGTTCCGAATATCAATAGGCGCTTGCCAAGTCACCCCATTATCAGTAGACACCGACAAAGAGAATTCGTGCCAATCAAAAGCGCGGTAAAATAAATGAAAACTTACGACCATACCGCTATCACGCCAACCACTCAGGTCGATTTGGGGTGAAATCAGTGCTCCGCGTTGCACCGCAGGGGCTATACCCGTTCCAAAAGAAAGGAGCAAGCCTGCATTGTCCATAAAGTCCGAGTCAAAAATAGCTGCCCCATTCGTTGCAGTAGCGGAGGTTAAAACAGGATTCCCTGTAGCATAAAAAGCCCCTTGCGAATGGCCTACCACTGTCCGTGTCCAAAAAGCAGCACCAGGCTGCACCCGACCACTATCGTGGCTGATAGACAAGGCTGTCCAAAGGCTATCGTGGTAATTTCCTGCGGTCGTATCTTCTACAAAAGATTCTTGGAATTCGCCTGCAGCTTGGCCTACAGGAGCCTGATATCCCCAAATAACTTGGGCATTTACATTCGGTAAACAAAAGCTGGCGCATAGCCAACCTATCCATAAGGATAAGTTACTTTTCATGATAAACTAGTTAAGGAAGCAATAAAGTACTGTTGTAGGAGGGTCTACAGCTAGCTTTATACGTACTAGGTATCGCTTAAGCACTGTTTTCCCCCTCTTCTTCTAAGATACCCTATAATTATAATACTTCCTATTATTCTCCTTCTGGATGTTCACTTAATATACTCACTCTCAAAAAACTCCTTCCACGTACACACGCAGAAGGAGTTTTATACTCTAGTAAATCTTACTAAAAATAATAGCTTATTTCTTAACAAAACGCCTGGTAGTCACGCCTTTATCTGTTTGAGCGCTTACCATATAAACACCTGCCGCCAAGTTGCTAACATCAACACTAACGACTTCTTGGTTGATGTTGGCACTTTGGTTTAAGTAAACAACTCGTCCAGTCATATCCGTGATGATGTACTGTACATCTGCCGCGTTCTCTAACTGTATTTCTACTTGCAATAGGTCCGTAGCAGGATTCGGGTAAACCGCTAAAGTACCATCTAAAGTACTAGGAAGTTTTGTAATAGCAATGGGGCCCATTGTGCTAAAGAAGACACCAATAGAAGGTGTTTCATCAAAGCCTGTGAACCCTGCATACCAGTTTTCGGCTCCAGCAGCATCCACCACGCGCATGGTAGAAGGCGCAAAAGGAACAGCCGAGGTTCGTTTACCAATATTCATAGCATAGTTCAAGTTATCTACTCCGTGCAAAGGCACATCATTGACACCAAAACTAGTGACCGTAGAAGTAGAAGCAGGGTTAATTTCTACAGAGATGTAATAAAAGCCTCCGTCTACCAAAGGAATCATTGCTCCCCCTGTAGACGCATCTATTGGAGCGGGGAACATGGTTACCCCATAATCACCAGCGGGCACCCCTGCGGCTGTTCCTAGACCGGTTAAGTTGGCAACATTCAATCCGATCAACGTCAACTCATCGCCAGAAACTAAGCCATTGGCAGCACCGCCATTGCTACCATCTTGGTAACGATAAACATTCGCGAAAATAGTTTGTGCTGCTTGCCCAGTAAAAGCATTGGCCAAACGGTAACGGAAGTCAATAGAATCAATGGTCACATTATCGGTTGCACCACGCGGAAAGTAATACACCGCACCATACTCAAAACTAGCGTGTGGAGCGCCTCCAGGGAAAATAGACGTGCGAGCAAACACACGACCATCGGCATTAGAGAACCGCGCTTTAGAGCTGTATTGGTTTTCAAAACGACTGTTAACCGCGTTTGGGATACTGTGGTCGATAACAAAATTGTACTCAATCGTATCGTTGTCAGCACTTCCGTCTGTACTGTCGTGCTCTACCCAGTAACGCACATCATAGCGGGCGCGCATGCCACGCTGCTGCAAACGAATGAAATCCATATCAGCAGCGGTCATGTCCGTTTCGATGGCAATACCTTCCAAATCCCCAGAAAAAAGCGTATCAGTCGTAATTACCGTATCCATAAAAACATTGGGCGTGACGGCACCTGTAGCTAAATCAACTCTATCCACGGCACAAATCAATCGAGGGTTGCCCGTAGCAACGATGTTCTCATAACCTTTGTTAATCACTTTTGCTCCCCAAGACCAACCCGCAGGATTGTTATAATCAATATTCCAGTAAGATTCTGCAAACTCACCTCCCATACGAATCGTATTGCCAATAGAATAGTAAGTAGCGCCACCAATATCGGCCACTCCAATTTCCATGTTGTATTTAGGAGCCACTTCGATAGTGATGTCATCAATTAGAGAATAGTAATAATTACCATCAAAGGTATACTTTAGACGACACTGCGTCAAGCTTCCTGTGGTGTTCATAAGGGTAGGAATCAAAATATTCACACGGCCTTCTACCCCATTGTTTTGGGAACCACCTTGCAAAGCAACTAAATCTCCCACCTGTGTCCACGTCAACCCATCATCAATAGACATAGAAACGGTCAATTCGTTAATTTGGAAGAAACGGTAGTACGAATGGAAGCTCAGATTTAAGGCAGTGTTTCTAACACTCGTTAAATCAATTCTAGGAGAAATTAACTCACCACGGTGTGGCGCTACAGAAGTCCCTGTACCAAACGCTCCTACAACACCTGTATTATCCATAAAATCGGAATCAAAAATAGCTGCGCCGTTGCTAGAAGTAGCAGCAGCAGAGGGAGTCATATTGGTAGCATAAGCGCCTTGGGATAGCCCTGTAGTAACGCGCGTCCAATAAGCTGCACCAGGCAGCACCGTACCATCCGCTTCGCTTACCGATAGCGCCGTCCATTGAGTAGCCGAGTAATTACTCGCTGTAGCCGTTTGAACAAATCCATTTTGGAACTCGCCTTCTGCTTGTCCAGCAGAAGCACTATGTCCCCAAACTTTAACTTGTCCTTGTGCTTGCGGCATCAAAAAGAAGCAACTCAGCACACACAAAGCCTGTGTAAAAATCTTTCTTGTGTTCATGATTATAAATTTAAAGTTAAACAATTTGTACTTGCCCTAACACTATGGTAGTAAGCTTGAAGTGAATGGACTATTCTTCACCAAATTAATTGCTTATTTAGTCGTTAAGGCTTTACTAAATATACGGTATTTGAATCAGAATAGCAACTTGTCCTTAACAGTTTTTTAACAAAAAAAGCAAAAAATAACTAATATCCTTTGCTAATCTTCTTAAATTATTCCCCAACAATCAAGGGTTTTTATTTTTTTTACCAAACAATCGTTTGGTTAGTCCAAAATATGTAAATTTGTCATAGCGTTAATACCCATCATTTCTCTGTACCATTTTATAGCGATTTACTATTATGACTCACACTAAATATCCACATCTTTTTGCGCCGCTCGATCTAGGATTTACCACGCTAAAAAACCGCGTTATCATGGGTTCTATGCACACAGGACTCGAAGAGGGCGATCCAGAAATTTTAGCCACTTATTTTGCCGAACGGGCGCGCGGAGACGTAGGATTGATCGTTACAGGGGGCATCTCCCCCAACCATGCGGGTGTTGTTAAACCTTTTGCCGCTCGCTTGAGCAACAAAAGTCAAGTAGCCCACCACAAAGTGGTAACCGATGCCGTACACCGTGAAGGAGCTAAAATTTGTATGCAAATTCTCCACGCAGGGCGCTACGCTTATGTGCCTTATGCTGTGGCTCCCTCGGCGAGCAAAGCCCCCATTTCCATGTTTAAAGCTTGGAAATTGCCCAATTTCATGATTAATTGGACGATTAATGATTACGCCAATACAGCTGGCCTCGCGCAAGAAGCAGGGTACGATGGCGTTGAAATTATGGGTTCTGAAGGCTATTTGATTAACCAATTTATTGCCAAGCGTACGAATAAGCGCACGGATAAATGGGGCGGTAGTTATGAAAATCGCATTCGCTTTGCCTTGGAGATTGTCCGTAAAATTCGCGCACGTGTCGGTGCCAACTTTATCCTTATCTTCCGTCTTTCGATGTTGGATTTGGTAGAAGGAGGCTCTACTTGGGAAGAAGTGGTACAACTAGCCAAAGCATTAGAAGAAGCAGGAGTCACCATTATTAATACAGGAATCGGTTGGCATGAAGCCCGCGTCCCAACGATTTCTACTCGCGTACCTAGAGCGGCTTTTGCTTGGGTTACCGAGAAAATGAAAAAAGAAGTTTCGATCCCATTGGTAGCCACCAACCGCATCAATATGCCCCAAGTGGCAGAAGATATCCTAGCTTCGGGGCAAGCCGATATGGTTTCTATGGCGCGGCCTTTTTTAGCCGATCCAGAAATTGTACTCAAAGCCAAAGAAGGGCGCGAGGCCGAAATTAATACCTGCATTGCCTGTAACCAAGCTTGCCTAGACCACGTTTTTGGACGTAAAAAAGTCTCTTGCTTGGTCAATCCGCGCGCAGGCCACGAAACCGAACTCAACTATTTGCCCACCAAAACCCCTAAGAAAATTGCCGTAGTTGGCGCTGGTCCAGCGGGTTTATCTGCCGCAACTATTGCTGCAGGCCGTGGACATCAGGTTACCTTATTTGAAGCCAGCGGAGAAATCGGCGGCCAATTCAACATGGCAAAAGCTGTCCCAGGGAAAGAAGAATTCCATGAAACGATCCGCTACTTTGGTAAGCAAATTGAGTTGACAGGGGTCAATTTACAACTCAATACCCGCGTAGCAGCCGCTGATCTAACGCAGGAGTTTGATGAGGTAATTTTAGCGACAGGTGTTTTGCCCCGTGTGATTAACTTGCCTGGCGAAGATCATCCCAAGGCATTGACCTATATTGAGGTCTTGCGCGACAAGAAGCCTGTCGGCCAACGGGTCGCTATTATTGGAGCAGGAGGAATTGGATTTGATGTCGCCGAATATTTGTCGCACGAAGGCGTGGCATCTAGTGTGAATGTCCCAGCCTATATGCAAGAATGGGGAGTAGATATGTCCTTAGAAAATCGCGCGGGCTTGTTGGACGATTACCAAGTGCCTGCACCACCCAGAGAAATTTACCTCTTACAGCGAAGCGAAGGAAAAGTAGGAGGCCGCTTGGGCAAAACCACAGGTTTTGGACACCGTGCCAGCCTCAAAAAACGCAAGGTGCAGATGCTCAACAACGTACAATATGTCAAAATTGACGACCAAGGTTTACATATCTTGGTAGACGATCAACCACAGGTATTAGAAGTGGACAATGTTATCATTTGTGCAGGACAAGTCCCTTTCAAAGAGTTAGCGGAGCCCTTGCAAGCCGCAGGCAGTTCTGCCCACCTCATTGGGGGAGCTGATGTCGCGGCAGAGCTAGATGCCAAGCGCGCCATCAATCAAGGCGCGCGCCTAGCCGCCAGTTTATAACTTTTTTTGTCGTTGCTGCTAGTGCTAGTTGAGCGAAGTCGAAACTAGCAGCAACGACAAAAAAAAGTTGATCCCTTTGCAGGAACCAACTATCGCTGAGTATACGTCAAGTAAATCGAAGATTTACTTTTCTTTGTTCTTCATTTCTTGAACTTCCAAACGAATGTCTTGAGCCAAAGTTTTTAGCTCTTGCATGCCTTTGCGTACGCGAGTACCCGCTGCATTGTTTTTGTCATTGTAGAATTTTCCAAAATCTGCTTCTAGAGAATCAACGATGCTTTTCAACTCCTTAAACTTGTCCATTATAGTTTCATTATTTTTTTTGCAAAACGGCTGTGTTTTGCAAAAGGTGTTATTTAAAATTGGTAATTACCTTACATTATTAAGTACTGCCTGCTATTGCTAGCAAACCATATAAAACCGCCTAGAATTGACTTCTGGCTAAGTTTCTAGTATTGTTTAATTCTTATAAAAAGAACCTTTAACCTTTATCTTTGTGAGCAAACAAATGTACAACAACATTCAAACTATCCAATAGGGCATTCTATTTTTTTTAGCTTATTACGCATAAAAACCCCGTTTTTAGTGTTTAAACCCACCAAAAAGCACTTTTAACTGCTTTTTTATCCTTTTTCTTGGTGCCTTTACTGGCTCTAGAAGGGGATTGTTGGTTTTTATTTTGTTGCTTTTGTTTCCGAAATACGCGCCTGCATAATCTTTCCAGCTCGTTCCACCTGCGCTGCCGTTACTTGTAAATGTGTTGTCAAGCGTACCAATTGCGGCCCAAAAGCAGCCGTTCTCAATCCTTGTGCTGCCCACTGTTCGATAATGTCTGCCGCAGGATAAGTGTTTTTAAATCGTGCAATAACAATATTGGTATAAACAGGCCACACTTCTTCTACATAAGGACAATTTCCTAGTAATTCTCCCAAACGCTGTGCGCGGTCGTGGTCTTCTGCCAAGCGCTCCATGTTGTTATTCAAGGCAAAGGTTCCCGCTGCCGCTAAAATTCCCGATTGGCGCATACCGCCCCCCCAGATTTTTCGAATGCGGCGAGCGCGTTTCATAGCTTGGGCAGTTCCCAACAAGAGCGATCCCACTGGCGCGCCTAAGCCTTTCGATAAACAAACAGAAATACTATCGAATTGTTCGCCTAAATCTCGCGTGGTGTAATCAGAGGCTACTATCGCATTAAAAACACGTGCCCCATCTAAATGTAATTTTAGGCCTTTGTGTTCGCACAAACGACGAATTTTTTTTATTTCTTCTAGCGCGTAAACTGTTCCACCTGCTTTATTACAGGTATTTTCTAAACAAACCAGCTGCGTTGGCGCAAAGTGAATGTCCTCTGAACGGATCGCCTGTTCAATTTGCTCGGCCGTCAAGCGCCCTTTATCTCCCACCAGGGTTTGGGTAGCCAAGCGCGAATTAAACCCAATGCCGCCGCCTTCATATTGATAGATATGAGAATAGTGGTCACAAATGAGCTCTCCTGGCGCGCTAGATTGGATGTTAATGGCGATTTGGTTCGTCATCGTTCCTGAAGGACAGAATACCGCCGCCTCTTTCCCAAACAAATCTGCCGTTTGCTCCTCCAAGGCCAACACGGAGGGATCGTCCCCCCAAACATCATCGCCCAAAGGCGCGTTCATCATCGCGGATTTCATCGCCAACGTGGGCTGGGTAACGGTATCACTGCGCAAATCAATAATCATAAGTAGGCTCTTTTTCGATCCATAAAAGGAGGAAAACCCTCTTCCAAAAAGGATTAATCCCCAACATACGTGTTTTAGCAGCCAAAAAATAGTAAATAAAACAACCATTACTATACTTTTACACTTACTATAGTCTATCTTTTGCTTTAATTAAGAGATAGGATTATCCTACCACAGCCATCAATTGACCAATTATAATGAGTAAAATAGAAGTTAGCGAGCATATCAAGGAGTTAAAATTTTCTCTAAAAGTGATGGGTTCCAATTTGTTAGAAGCTGCCCGCGAGTTTGGCGCTAGCAAAGACACCCGCCAAATTCTCAAAGAGCAAATCGACAACATCAATGAAAATTTTCTTTTTGTCATTGTAGGAGAAGTGAACGCAGGCAAAAGTAGTTTTGTCAATGCCCTATTGGGAAGCGATGTTTGCGCCACGAGCCACGAAATTTGCACCCAAGACGTGCAAAAAATTATCTATGGGGAAACGGAGCAATTGACCAGCAATCCCAGTGATCGCGTTACTACGCGCACCTATCCTGCCGATATTCTCAAACAAATCACAGTCGTAGATACTCCTGGAACCAACAGCCGCGAGCTCGACCACCAAGTTATTACCGAGCGTTTTTTGCCCAAGTGTAATTTGGTGCTATTTGTCTTTCAATTGGATAATATCCATGTCCAATCAGCGTGGGAATTGTTTAGAAAAATCAAGGGAGAATGGTCTAAAAAGGTGGTGTTTATTCTCACCAAAGCCGACCGTTATTCGCCCGAAGAGCGCGAAAACTACACCAATGTACTCCGCCAATATGCCATTAATGAGCACGTTGAGCAGCCACAAATTTATGTTACTTCTTCTAAGTTGGAACAAGACGGTGATAAAATCAATAGTGGATTTGAACCCATTCGCCAGTTTATTAACAAAGATATTTTAAAAGATGCCGCCCTCAACAAGATTATTGAAGACATTAAAGTCATCAAAAAGCTGCGGGAAAGCATCAACAAGGAGTTTGATTTGCGCAAGCAGAAATACAGCACCGATTTTGAAGCCCGCGAGCGCATCAATGGCATTATCAGCAGCAAAGAAAACCTAACGTTGTCGCACATTGAAACACTCCTGCGCAAATCGCTAGACGCTTACGATGTCAATACCGAACGCACACTCACCAAGCTGCACCAAGGCATTGGTTTCTTTAGCTTTACCTACAAATCTATTCGTTCGGCCTTTGGTGGCGAAAGCACCAAGGATTGGCTAGAAAAAGTCAACCGCGATCATGTAGACCAGCTCAATGACGATGTCAATATGATCCTCAGTTCGGGCATGGAAAGTCTCAAAAGCGACATCACCTATATGGTGGTGGGGGTCAAAGAAGAACTCGACGCACTCAAGACCAGCCAGTTCCAATCGGCAGAGATGTTCAAAAAAATAGATGAGAAGCGCGTAGAACTCGTGCGCGACCTCAAACGCAACCTCACGGATTTCATCGACCAGTCCCCTGTTTTCAGAGGCGATGAAATTCAGAAAAATGCCCAAGTGGATTACACAGGCGTGAATGTCGCAGGCGGCCTAGCCGCTGTCGGCGGTGCCTTGACCTTGATTGCCAACGCTTCGGTGTTAGACATTACAGGCGGTATTGCGACAGGCTTGGGCTTGGTGGTGGCTGGCGGCATTGCCGTTACCAAAAAAGGCAAGTACATCAACGATGTCAAGGATGCCCTCGCCAAAAAACGCCAAGAGTTTGAAACGGATTTACAAACGCGTCTCAGCAGTTATTTTCTACAAATCAAAGAAAAAATCAACGACCAATTTGCCGATTTTGACCACCATTTGCAGTCAGAAAATGTACAAATTAAGCAGTACAATAAAATGGCGCAGGAGTTGAAAAATGAATTACAAAATGTAGAGCGCGGGGTATTTAATCCGCCTGCTTCTTAAGAAAATAGCGGAACGCTTTGTCCCCTTAACTACGCCGAATTCTTTTGCCTATTGGTAAAGGAATTCGGTTTTTGTTTGAAAAACACGCCTTCTAGTATCTATGCCCTTTGGGCTATTTAATTTGAACGTACGCATGAGCTTTCAGTTGCATCTCTCTAGCAATCGCTGTGATTTTAACCACCTTCCGATTTCCGCACCCTTAGCCTTTCTAATTGACAATAAGCGGCATAATTTACTAGAACAAGAACTGGATTTTAGTTTACATCCTTTGTTTGCGCCCCCTGATTATGCCGACATAGGGAAACAAAAGGACATTCAAGCGGTCTTTGACTTGCATAAAGAAACCAACCAACTCGATCTATTTTGGGAGAATTTGGCTCAGCAATTGGCCTTGGCTGCCAACTTAGAGTCCTATCGAGAAATCCTGACGGCTTGGATCAAGCACCTCGATCAAGATGCTTCTACCCAACAATTGACCAATACCTTGCTGCAAACTTCTTTAGCGCCCTATTATCAATATGTCATCCAACAAAAGATGGCGGAATTCACGCCTCCTAGAAATTTCGAAGAAGTAGGCTTTTGCCAATTTTGCCCTGAAGAAGGCCGCTATTGCTTAGAGGAAGGCGACTGCCTGCATTCACCCCGCCATTCTATTCTGACCTATGTTTATAACGTGCCGCAGTTGTTGGAGGAGTTGCGCGGTTGGTTGGTATACGTGGAGGAACAGGCGGCGATTGGGGCGACTAAGATTGGTTATGTGGTGTTGTTAGTAGAATAGCAGCTACCTACCTTCTAAACAAAAAACGCCTCCAAAACAATAGCTTGGGAGGCGTTCTCTAGTTTAACAACTAGTATAAAAAACAGCGGATCAATTAATCATTATCCGTATAAGGCTCTACTTCATTCACGTGCTCAATCGTCGTATTCTCCGCTTCAATGGCGGTTACCACAAACTCCACCCGACGGTTTAATTGGCGACCATCCGCGTATTTATTATCAGCAATCGGCTTTTCTTCGCCGTAACCGATGAACTTCATACGGTCAGCATCAATGCCATTGTCTACTAAGTATGTATAGACCGATTTCGTGCGGTTTTCCGATAGATTTTGGTTGTAGCTCTCGCCCCCTCGGCTATCAGTATGTCCGTGGATCTCGATTTGCATGGTAGGATACTCGTTCATTAAGGTAACCAATTCGTCCAATTGTTCGTTCGATTCGGGGAGCAAAGCCCATTTGGCCGTTTCAAAATAAACACGGTCAAGCTTAATTACGGCACCTACTTCTGGTGGAGCAGGAGCCGCAACGGGCTCTGGCTCAACATATTGAGTCAGACACAACATTACGTCGTCGATGAGGTAATAGGCATTGTCATAAGCTTGTTCATCGGCGGTGACATCAGGGGCATCTTTGGCTTCTACCATTTTGGTGGCTTCATTGTCAAAGAAATTACCAATGCACAAAAATTCGGAGCGGTTGGGGGAAGTAAAGGTGAAGGAAATCCGTTGCCATTCTCTTTTTTCTTCGTTGATCAGCTCGCCGTAGTTAAAATCAGGCGTAATAGCCGTCAAAGGCAACCAGCCTTCTTCTTGTAAAGGTGTAGGCGATAACACGACTCCTAAGTTGTTAGAAATGTACTTGGATAGGCGCGCACGGCAAACCCAAAATTCGCAGTAGTACTCCTCTCCTTTCATCAAGGGCTGCTTGAGCTTTACCTGAATGTACTCGCGGTAAGTATCAGAGCGTTTTGAATCAGGATTATGCGTCAGAATAGCGACCATTTTATAGCCCGAACGTGCCTCATCGGGATTAATCCCCAAGCGCTTGGCCTGTTTGATTTCAGAAGGCAAAGAAATTTTGACATCGGGCGTAGTCATCGTGGGGCTTTTCCATTCCACCATATTGTACCGAAAAATTCCTGAGCCATCAACGTCTGCCTCGGGGCGGCTGCCCACGAGCTGTTCAAAATCAGGATTGGGGACTAGGTTTTCGCCATGTCCGACGGGCGGTTGTGCTTGCAGTGCCCAACTGCTCCCTACTAATACTAAGGTAAATAGGATAAATTGCTTCATATTGATTGATAGTTTGTTATAAATTTAGTGTGTGTTCTTGTTCTTTAGTAACCA
This sequence comes from uncultured Saprospiraceae bacterium, assembly GCA_963837355.1. Classification (GTDB taxonomy): domain Bacteria; phylum Bacteroidota; class Bacteroidia; order Chitinophagales; family Saprospiraceae; genus Aureispira. The sequence continues at coordinate 127,903 of CAWIMY010000009.1, forward strand.
AGCTTATTCTTCGTCGCAATTCTCTACGCACGCGCCTGATTTGTTAATATAATACCACTTGTTGTCTTTAAAAACACGAGCGCGGCCTTGTCTAAAGGGATCGGCATAAATAAAATCTCCTCGGATCACCACTTCGCCTTTCTTATTAATAAAACTCCAACGGCTGTTCTCTAGTTGCACATTTGCCAAACCTTCTTGAAAAGCTTTGCGGGTAGGATCGCCTTTAAAGAAGTAGACCCCATTGAATGTCGCGGGAATAGCGACTTTTAAATTCTTGTCTAAAAAGCCCCATTTTCCGTCTTCTGTCATAAAGGCCAACAATCCTTCACTGTACGTCATCAACTCTACGTATTGGGGCTCGGCCATGATATTGCCGTTGACATCCATTAGGCCATATAAGCCCAATTGTGGCTCATAAAAAGCCAGTCGGCCTTCACTGACATTACCTAAGTCGCGGTGTACCATTGGAATAGTCAACTCACCAGCCTCATTCATTAGGCCGTAATAGCCATCGCGTCCAACTACCGCATAACCTTCGTTATACGCTCCCAATAAATCATATAAGGTAGTATCCGTATTATTATATAATTGACAACGAGTTCGGGGGTAGGTAAATTGTCCTTCTTGCCCCTCGATCTTACGCCTTTCTATTAATAATTGATCTTCTCCTAACGTCCAATCTTCTCGATGCGTAATAAGCTCCTTGCTGCTAGTTGTCGGTTGCGCATAAATGGTTACTTCAGCGGTATTCCCATCCAATGTCCCTTCAAAACGCAAACTGTATTGCATCTGGCTCTCCATATAAAGACGACTGCCCTGCCCCGATAGTTTGTTTTGCTTAACCTCTATTTCCAGATTTTCTTCCAGAACATCGTTGTACGTTTGGTAACAATATCCTACCGTGGTGTCCAAATTTCCTGTCCCTGTCCCATCGCTCGAAGTTCCTGAATTAGAGTCAGAAGAACAGGAAAACAAAAAACTTAATAAGAGTAAAAGCGACCCATAAACTACTGGTTTCATTGAATTATAGCTTTAGAAATGAAAAATAATAGCAAAATTGCGAATTTTTTCCAACACAACTGGGTTTACAGGGCATGTAATTCGTAAAGGCAATAGCTTTTCGTATTTTTGTGCCTATAGACATTGACTGATTTTTCAGTCTGTTTTATACTATACAGACCTATCAACACATTGTTCTATCGGTCTACTCTTTTAACCAACAAATTTTATAATTTACAAATGTTACAAACAACCAAACTATTAAGTACCCTTATTCTTTTGATGGCGGCTATTTTCTTTAGCGCTTGTAGTGATGGCGTTAAACCAGGTGCTTCTAACGACGTCTCTAGTTCTATTCCTGCCGACGCTTCTGGTGTTATGCTTGTCAATGTCAAAAGCATGATGGAAAAAGCAGACTACCAAGCTTTCCAGAAAACCGAAGTTTTTGCCAACTTCGTAGAATCCGTACAAAAAGAAAACCCTGCTCTAGTTCCTTTTATCAAAGACCCTGCCGCAGCTGGTATTGATGTAACGGGCAACATGGGCATGTACTTCAAAGCTGCCAAAGAATTTGACAAGAGCGATTTCGCCATTGTAATGCCTGTGGCCGATGTAGAAAAAGCAAAAGCGGCTATTGCGGAACTGATCAAAGATCAAAAAGACGTTACTACTGCCGACAAAGATGGTTACACCATTTATACGATGGAAGACAATGCCCACTTAGTACAAAGTGACCGTATTATCGCCTTTACTACGTTCAATGACGACGCTAAAGTGAAAGCAATGGTATCGCCTACAGGGAAAGGGATTCGCGACAACGAAAAATACGCCCAACAAATTCCTACAGGAAAAGACTTGGTTTACTGGATGGATGCCGACCCTGTTGTAGAAACGCTATTGAGTGATCCTAACGCTAGAATGCGCGTAGAAGGTGCTATGGCTGGTGCTAATATCCCAACAGAAGGTTTGAAAAATAACAGCTTGTACGGATACAGTGATTTCAAAAAAGGAAAATCAGAAGGAGAATTATCTTTTACCTTTAGTGACGAACTCAAAAAAGAATTGGGCGAATTAGTCGCCGATAAAATGGCCGTTAACTATGCTAAATACCTTCCAGAAGGTAACTTAGGAGCAGCTTTTTCTTTTGGTGTAAATGGCAAAGGTGTTTTGAATTTCATGACTAAACGCGGTTTAGACAAGCAAGTAGATGCTCAATTGGGCATGTTTGGTCTAAGCTTAGGAGCTATTGACGAAGGCATTACAGGTGACTTGGCAGCGGGTTTATACCCTCCTGCTGCAGGTAGCACAGAGCCTACTATGGTAGCCGCTTTGGGTCTAAAAGATAAAGCTTTTATGGAAGGCTTATTGGCCAAAGCGGGTATGTTTATCCAAAAAGAAGGCGACAACTACGTGTTCTCTCGTGGTAACGATATGATGGGCAACGAAATGCCTAAATTCTATGCTAGAATTCAAGATGATGCTTTAATCATCAGCAATAACAATACGTTGTTTGAGCAAGCTTTAAGCGGCAGTACTAACGAAAACGTCACTGCTTTACAAGAAGGTTGGTTGGGTATGTTCATCGACTACCGTGTATTAAGCGAGAACTTTGATGTCATTGCTAGAGCGTTACCCCTCGATCCAATGGTATTGGCTCAATTCTCTAAAAGCATCAAATACCAAGACATCGAAACAGCTTACATTATTGGTAAAGGCGAAAACATGAAGTTCTACGCTAACCACAAAGACAAAAACATGAACTCCCTAAAAAGTGGTATGTTGGTCTGGGAAAAAATGTACAAAGATGGCGCTTGGGATAATGTTTTAGAAGATGTCATGGATAACGAAGACCTAGATGCAGAAATGGATGCTCTAGAAAAAGAATTTGAAGAAGCTGCTGAAGAAGCAGAGGAAATGGTAGAAGATAAGAACATCTAAGATTTTTTGGCTACATTCGTAGCCTCGCTTATTCGGACTTTTGCCCCCAAGAGCCGCCTTTTATTCAAGAGGCGGCTCTTGCTTTTTTATATTGCTACATTCGCCTACTTAACTGCTGCTTATGCCGCCAAAAAAAATCTATCTCACGGTCACCAACGACCTGACCTACGACCAACGGATGATTCGTATTGCGAGCACCTTGGTACAAAGTGGGTACGAGGTCTGTCTGATCGGGCGATTGCGCGCCAATTCCAAAGCGCTTCAAGTACAGCCATTTGCTCAAAAACGCTTGCGCTGTTGGTTTGACAAAGGCAAGTTGTTTTATATAGAATACAACTGGCGGCTGTTTTTTTACTTGCTTTTTCGACGCTGGGATGCGATTGGAAGCATTGACTTAGATACCCTCTTAGCGGGTTTTGTGCTGTCTAAATGGAAGCGAAAACCCTGTATTTACGATGCGCACGAGTATTTCACGGAAGTACCTGAAGTAGTCGAACGGCGCGCCGTGCAGCGGGTTTGGGAGCGCTTAGCGCAATGGATTATCCCTCGTTTAACACATGCCTACACAGTTTGCGGCAGCCTACAACAAGTGTTTCAAGAACGCTATGGTACTTCCTTTGCGGTAGTTAGAAATGTTCCTTTTAGAAAAGCGCCACCCGAAGAAATACTTCCCTTCACGGCTCCTTATATTTTCTTGTACCAAGGCGTCTTAAATGATGGACGTGGATTAGAAGAACTCCTTCGAGTACTGCCCGAATTGCCACAAATACAGCTCTGGTTAGCAGGAGAAGGCGACTGTTCACAATCCCTACGGCAACTGGTTGATACGCTAGGCTTAGAGCAACAAGTTACGTTTTGGGGCTACGTGCCCCCCGATCAATTAGCAGAGCTGACCAAAAAAGCGCACTTTGGCTTAAATTTATTGCAAAATAAGGGGCTGAACTATTATTACTCCCTCGCCAATAAATTTTTTGATTATGTACAAGCCTACAAGCCCTCGGTCAACATGGCTTTTCCTGAATATACCGCCTTATTAAAGGAACACGCTGTGGGCGTTGCCCTACCTGATTTGCAAGCCGCTACCCTAACCACTGCCCTTCAAGAATTAACCCAAAGTCCTGAGCGCTACCATGCTTTTCAGGAAGCCTGTCGGGCAGCTAGCCAAGTTTGGATTTGGGAGAAAGAAGCCGCGACTCTAGAACACGTTTACCAACAAGTTTTCAGCAATGAATAAATGGATTTTTATATTGGGATGGCTCGGATTTAGCCTATTAGCCAACGCCTTGCAAGCACAGGTTGCGCCTCCCACTCGCTATAGTTTGCACTGTGTGTATTTCAACGATAAAGCTTGCGGAAGCTACAGCCCCTTGCGTCCGCAAGAGTTTTTGAGCGCACGCGCTTTGGAGCGGCGGCAGTTGCAGGGCATTGCTATAGACCAACAAGACCTGCCCATTTGTGAACAGTATTGCCAGCAACTCACCCAACTAGGGGCGGCTTTAAAAGGACGTTCTAAGTGGCTCAATGCTGTTGCCGTCCACACCACCGATGCCCAATTGCTCACACAATTAGCCGCACTTCCCTTTGTCAAAAAAGTAGCGCCTTTAGGGTTTCACCGAAAGGTAGGAGCAGGAAAAAAATACACCAAGCGTCCACCATTAGACAGCAGTCAACACCGCAATAATTATTACGGTTTGGCTGGGCCACAAATCAAGCAACACAAGGGCCACTATTTGCACGAGTTGGGTTTTCGGGGAAAGGATGTTCATTTGGCGGTGGTCGACGGGGGATTTAGTAATGCTTACCGGATGGCAGTATTTGATAGTGTATATTGGCAAGGGCGCGTCTTGGGGCATCGCGATTTTGTAGAAGGAGACACGTTTGTTTACGAAAGTAGTGCCCACGGCAACAGCGTCTGGTCCGTCATGGCCGCCAATCGCCCGTATTTGATGGTAGGTACCGCCCCTGATGCTAGTTATTATTTGTTTAAAGCCGAAGATGTGCGCGGCGAATATCCTGCCGAGGAATTTTATTGGTTGCTTGCCGCAGAATATGCCGATAGTGTGGGGGTCGATCTTATCAACTCCTCTATGGGCTATCACAGTTTTCGCAATCCTACTTTTTCTTACCAAAAAAAAGACCTAGACGGCCAAACTACGCTAATTAGTCGAGCAGCCGCTTGGGCTACCGCCAAAGGCTTATTAGTGGTCAATGCGGCAGGCAATGAAGGGCACAAAGCTTGGCAAACCTTAGCCGCGCCTGCTGATGTCGATGCGGTACTAACGGTGGCGGCCAGCAGTCCCGACAACCGCCGCGCTAGTTTTAGTGCAGTAGGCCCCACGGCCGACCATCGCCTCAAACCCGATGTAGCGGCACTTGGGACGGCCACGGCCTATGCCAGTATGGTTCGTTATGAAGTGGGTTTGGGAGAAGGCACTTCGTATGCTTGCCCTATTATTACTGGCTTGACCGCCGCGCTCAAACAAGCGTATCCTACAGTCAACAATGCGCAATTGCGCCAAGCTATTCGCAACAGCGGGCACCAAGCCGCGCAACCCGATACGCTATTGGGTTATGGTCTACCCAATTTTTGGCAAGCCTTCAAAAGCTTGGCTGATTCTAGCATTTTCATCAATAGCCAAGGGCAAATTGACCAAAAATACCGCTTGATCAATCAACACCTGCACGTTTATGTAGCATACAAACACCCAGAGGCCGTCGATACTTTTCTGACGCTTCGGGTGCTCAATTGGCAGGGCCAAGTCTGTGGAGAAAAACGCGCTTGGTTGCAGGCGGGACGAATTAATAAAGTTAGTTTAGCGGGGCTGGAAAGCTGTGGTACGGGTGTTTTGGCCCTGCGCTTGGACTATGCAGGGCATACCCATTGGTTGAAGTTGCTTCGCTAACGCGTTGATTCGTTATCCTACTGACATTACACACAAAACATTTTTAGACAGGCGCTGTTAATTCTATCTTAGAAATATAGAAGTTGTTTAAACAACTTTTCAGCACTTGATCCCCGTCACAACTGATATTATGAAACTATTGTTACTGTTTGTTTTACTAAGCTATACGTTTACTCTTTCTGCTCAGAAAGTAGATTACAACCATGAAAATCACAGCTTACATTGGGTCGAATTAACGGATAAAGACAAGACACCCTACAGTGTTTTTAGACCCCAAGAATACCTGTCGCCCCGCGCGATAGAGCGTCGCCAAACAATGGGCATTGCGATCAACGAAGATGATTTACCCATCAATCCTGCCTACATCGACACCATTGTGGCCTTGGGCGCACCTTTGCACGCTCGCTCCAAGTGGCTCAATTCCATTGCTGTATATACGACTGATAAAGCCGTTCTAAAAAGAATAGAAGCGTTGCCTTTTGTCAAAGCAGTACGCCCGTTGGGTAAATTTAGGTTGGTAAGCGTGCCCAAACTCAAAACAACTAGTCCGAAGGTAGATCCCAAGAAACATCAAATTGATTATTACGGCGATGCCGCCAACCAAATCAAAATGCTAGGCGGTGATTTGCTCCACCAGTATGGCTACAGTGGTCAAGACGTTCATATTGCCATTTTTGACGGTGGTTTTTTGTCGGTTCATGCCATGCCTGTCTTTGATAGCCTCTATGCTGATGACCGTTTATTGGGCACGCATGATTTTGTGGAAGGTGACGATATGGTGTATGAAAGTAGCACCCACGGCACCAATGTGCTGGGAACAATGGCTTCTAAAGCGCCTTATTTGATGGTTGGAACCGCGCCCGATGCGTCTTATTATTTGTTTAAAACAGAAGATGTAAAAGGGGAATTTAGAACAGAAGAGTTTAATTGGGTGGCGGCCTTGGAACGAGCGGACAGCTTGGGCGTAGATGTGGTCAACTCTTCGCTGGGCTACACGGGTTTTAATGATACGACCATGTCGTACACCTATGCCCAATTGGATGGCCAAACGGCGTTGAGCAGTCGCGGGGCAAATATTGGGGCCAGCAAAGGAATTTTAGTAGTCAATAGTGCTGGCAATGAGGGCGATGGCCCTTGGCATTACATTGGTACACCTGCCGATGCCCCTGGTGTTTTTACGGTTGGCGCAGTGCGCCCAAATGGCAATCGCGCCAGTTTTAGTTCTTGGGGCCAACTCCTGATGGCCGTATCAAGCCCGATGTCGCTGCACAGGGACGCTTTACCGTGGTCCCTTCTATCAATAAGTACGACGTAGAGCGTACCAATGGCACTTCTTTTTCTTCGCCTGTCATGGCGGGCATGGTGGCTTCTTTGCGCGCTGCTTTTCCAGAGGAATCCAGTGAGAACATCAAACAGGCCATTCGCCAAAGTGGCAGCCTAGCTACCGAACCCGATTCTTCGTTGGGCTATGGAATTCCCAACTTCTTTTTTGCGTATACGATGTTGCTGGATGCCAGCATTATCATTACGCGCGCCAACGATATTTATTACACGCCCAAACCCATCGGCGACCAGTTGCACATTTTTGTAGAGCGCAACAGCAGTAGCCCGATTCGAGTGACTATTTATAATAAATTCATGCAGCAGCAGGTGCAGTTGGAAGTAACGAAGCAAACGAGTACGATTGAAGAAATTCGCATTCCTAATTTGCAGAGTTATCCAGCAGGGGTTTATTTGATGAAAGTAGAGATCAATAACCAGCCGTATTGGATGGAGTTGGTTAAATTGTAAAAATAAAATTTATTCACAACACCTAAAAGCGCTAAAAACACATTAACATTATGAGAAAATCTATAAAAACAGCTTTGAACAAGTATCTGAAAGAGCAGTCCAAAGCAGATCTAGAGAAAGAAATCAAGAAACTTTATACAAAGTTTGACTTAGTTAAAAAACACTACGAGATTGAACTTTGTGATGATACTAGTGCTGTTTTGGAAGAATATAAACAACGTATAAAAAAAGAATACTTTCCATCAAGAGGTTACGGAAAGGCACGGAGTAGCGAAAGTCGAAAAGTAATTACTGAATTCAAAAAAATATCTATTTTCAAAAAAGACTTAATAGAGCTTATTTTATGTAGGGTAGAAAATATGTTGGAGTACACAAAAGCTTATGGAGATATTAATGAGGCTTTTTATAACTCGTTAGAAAGTTCTTATGCAGATGCTTGCCTCTTAATTCAGACAGAAAAATTAGAAAAAATGTTTAAAGCTCGTTGTAAAGCCTTATTGGACGAGACTTATTCGTTTGGGTGGGGACTCCATTATGGCTTCACTGATAGTTACAATCGCTATTTGAAGTAATTCCCAGTTACCCTACTTACTTTTTTTAGATAAAATTTCAGGTTGCCTCAAAACCGCTGATTTTCCAATTTCTTAGACAACGTAGCTTGGTGGCGGTAGCGAAACAGTTCCAAATTAATATCCAGCATCAACCAAGCCCAGTTGTTCAAATTGCTTACTTCCCCTGAGGGCTTGAGGGTTTCTAGTGCCTTGGCACCCAATAATTGCGCATAACCAAAACTTAGTTTAAGGTATTTTTGGGGCTGAAAATGAGCGATTAAATCCAACTCATGGCCTAAGAAAGCGGTGTTTAACAATTGGTTGCTAGAACGCTCTGTAAAGGCATTGGGTGCCTGAAAATAGTGATAGGTCATCTCCGCTTTGAATGTTTTACCAAAGGGATAGAACAAGCTGGCGTAGCCATCAATCAAGCCTACACCTTGGTGGCTGCTCCCCACGTAGAAGTAATCCAAGTGCCCATAAAAGATATGGTTGGTGCCCATCCAAGGGTCAAAACTATTATCCACCACTCCCCGCACGGCCTCATCTGTTCCTGACAACCAATCAGCCCCTACAGACAAGCGCAATTTTTGAACGGTATAACTAAATTTGGCCGCCAGTAAAAAGGCTTGTTTAGGGCGATCACTTAACCAGTTTCCAAACTGATAATAGCCCTCCAAACGCATCTTTAACTTTCCTACATTTACGTTTATCAAACCACCTGCGGTCAATTCTAAATCAAGACCACCGCCCAAGCGCTCCTGCCCTATGGACAATGCCAATAAACGGAGATCAAAGGCTTTCCAAACTTTGCTAAAGCGCGCAAATTGCAGCGTTTTATAATTGCCGCCGATGTTGTATACGCTTCTAGTGTTAGAAGCGCTGTTGTAAGCCGCGCCGAGCTGTAGTTCCGTTTTGCTGCTGTCCTTCTTATAGACCAACAACAACCCATCATGCGCGCGGCCTTGTGCCGCCCAATCCAAGCCTCCCAAAATACGTTGGTTGTCGTACGACCACACTTGCCGCCCGATTTTAAGGCTCCAGTACTTACCCCAGCGCAATTTTGCCCAGCCTTGAAACAAGGTAAAAAAACCATTGCTGTTATTCACCAAAGGGGTGCCGCCCCAAATGCGCACGTCTTGGGGTTGTATAAAGAGCGTTAAAAAATCATTTTTATACCCCAATGCCAAGCGACTGCGCTGCTCTATAAAGCCATAAGCCTTGGAAGAATCGGACTGTAAAGTGCGGTAACCATTTCGGAGTTCAAAACGAGGACGAATCTGTCCATCAATCCAAAAGGTAGAATTTTCTTGCCCATACAATGTCCACGTTGACAAAAGGAGGAAAACGAGAGGAAGTAATTTTGAAAGAAAAGCGGGAGAAACAAACAAAGACATGAAACAATAATTTTGTAGTAGGAGCCTACGATTTAGTAAGTTGGTACAAGGTATAAAAAGAGGAACGGCTACTTTCATAGAAACTATTAAAATAGCCCTAAGAACAAACTAGTTGTTCTTAGGGCTATAGAGGTAGTCACAGACAAGGTCGCCCTACACAGAAGAAGCCTCATTGAGACTTAATCTTCTTTTTCACGTTCGTATAGGAAAACAATTTCATCAAATGCGAATAAGAGCATATCCGTATTTCTAAGGGCATTTATTATGGTTTCCTCTAACACGGCAGTAATCGCAGCAGCAGTTGTAATCTCTCCAAAAGCAGTTTCTAACCCACTCCAATAACCTCCAACTCTATTGTATTCTTCATCTATTTGCGTCGTGTTTTTAGAACATGCCATGAGCTGTTGGTAGCTCGTTGAGAATTCAACCATAGCAGTATGGTAATTCTTGAGGTTGTCTTCTTGATCGCCAATATTATACGCTTTTGCCAAGGCATATAGGGCAATCCGCTGAGTAAGCATCCGTTGTCTACCCGATACATTGATAACTTGTAGTAGGTCTTGATCTCCTACACGCACTTCTTGATCGCCATAAGGTTTATTTTCTAGGCCGTATTCTTCCAATAAAACTACCCCCTCTTGGCAGGCTTTTAGGATCTTGTTGTTGAATTCTAGAATAATATTAGCATTCTCTATAGCTACATTGTCATTGTAAATAAATTTGTAATTGCGCCATAAAACTTCTACATAGCGAAATTGGTCTCTTATTTTCTCTGTCGGAGCATAACCTTTGAGTTCTTGAAGATTACTTTCAAATGTTTTTGCGCTACCCAACAAGTGAGTGCGGTGTTTCTCAATGGCAATGCCTGCTACCATACTAATGTAACATTTGGCGATGCGCTGGGTAAGCATCCGCTGATAGCCTGCTTTATTAACTGCTTCGTGAATAGACATTTTAGGACTAGCTTCTACAGTCGTAGCTCCTACTATAAAAAAAATAAAAAGTACAAGTAATTTGCTCATTGTAAGCTGATTTAGTTTTGTATTGATAGTTATATAAGTAGAGGGGAGAATCTAATTACGACTACAAAGATAGGGGTTCGAATAAAATAGGGGTTCCCATTTCTGCCAAACCACGGACTAATGAGTCCGTTTTTTTGCCTATTGCCTCTTGGGCGGCGAAAAAGGCTCCTATTAAGTGCTATTAATACCTAGTTTTTATTCTAGGATTTAACCCTATCAATATTTTTTTTCAGAAAAAACATCAAAAAAAGCTCAATGACGATCGTCATTGAGCTTTTTTGTTTATTATTTTATCCTATTAATACAGCTAATCACTTCTCCTTTTTCGCTTTTTTCTCGTACAAGAAAACAATCTCATCTAGGGTAAATAATACCCGTTCACTTTTTTCTAGTGCATTTTTCAAGGTCTCTTTTTCGCCAGCATCAGGATGGTCACTCACTAATACCGCGAGCAATTGCGCTTCTACTTCTTGCCATTTATTTTTGACAATACTCAATTCCGTGTTGATTTGCAGGGTGTTTCCCTGAAAGGTTTCCATCAAGCCATTCGTTCCCTCAAAAACACCTAAGGCATTAGCAAATCCCTCCTCAATCCGTTCTTCGCTGTCCAAATTCAAGTGTTTAGCCAACGTAAAAAGCAGCATTCGTTGTGTGAGCATTCGTTGTTTGCCTGCTTTATCAATGAGTGTAGAAAAGGTCAAAAGCCCCGCCATAGGTATCTGAGAGGTCTTTTTAAAATGCGTTTCATCTAATTTTTGTAACAAATTAACCACTTCCTCACAAGTTTGTAGGAGCTGATCATTGGAGCGAAACACCAACACAGCATTCTCTAGCGTATATGCTTCCTTATAAGCCTTTTTATAAACTTGCCACAAAGCCCCTATTTGCTTCAGTTTGTCTTGAATAGCCGCAGAAGAAATATTTTCTTGTAAATCCTCCAAGTTGCGTTCAAAAATTCGAACACAGCCCGACAGTTGTTGTTGGTAGCGGTCGCTCCGAATATCGGCAACAATAGCCAAATAAGAAGCGGCCATCCGCTGGGTCAACATACGTTGATAGCCTGCTTTATTGATTGCCTCGTAAATAGAAAGTGTTCCTAGCTCCCTGTTGTTGGGTGTAGCAGAAGCCGTAGATAAACATCCCATCAGTAGTAATAAATATAATCCTATACTTCTCATAAATCAATGTAGTCCTGTGCAAAAATCCTGTAAAATTCTTTCTCTTGTAGTGCGGCCTCCCCCTGTTATGTGTACTAGTAAAAAGTAGAATAGGGCTATGGTTTCATAACAAAAAGTAGGCTTTATTAGTTGAACAGTTCAACAGTTTTGATTACTTTTTTACTAAAAAATTATTATTTTAGTAATTCTAGTGCTTTTGCGCGATGGCTATTCTTAGCGGCCTCTATTACTCATCGGAGGAATCCTCCCGCTGCGACAATAATTGGTCTAAGGGATACAAAAAAGCATCGGCCAAAGAGATATAAGGCAGTAATCGCTGCTGTGCTATTGCTGCTTCTTTCTCTGCTACCAAAGCAGTTAGTTGTTTCTCAAAAGCTGTAGCATTAGCATGGTCATTAGCCGCACTTAACTTACCTTTTTCTTGTAACATCAAAAAGTCGGTCATTGCCGTAGCATACTCTTCTTTATTTTCATCGTTACTTCCCAACTGATAACTATTGGCCAAGGCATACAACAACATCCGTTGCATGAGCACAATTTGCTCTTGCTCACCTAAGGGAGTTGTTGGAACATAGGCGACTTCCTGCCCGTAGGCATTGCTGACTTTAGCATGTTGTTTTAATAAGAGGGCTACCCGATGGCAAGCGCCTAGGATTTGTGTGTTGAATTCCAATACTAATAGAGCATTATTCGTCGTATGGTTGCCCTCGCAGATAAATTTATAACTTTTCCAAAGCTTCTCTACTTCTTGAAGTTGTTCTTTGATGGCTCTGTTATAACGCTGTTCTTGTAGGAGTTGTAATTGATACTCAAAAAGCTGTACGCTTTGTTGTAGCGTGGTCTGTTGTTGCTCTTTTTCTAAATCTAACGTAACGCAGAGATAGGATTTCGCAATGCACTGGGTGAGCATTTCTTGATGGACTGCTTTTTCAATAGCCGCTTGGATGGGAAGAGGGTTGGTGGTTGGGGGGGCTGCTGTAGCAACGCCACAACTTGCGAGAAAAAAGCTGAGTAGTAAATTTTTCATAATGGGAACGGTTATCTGGGGTGACAAAATCAAGTTTTGTGATTCACTTTCCAGTATAATGTACCCTATTTCCCTAAAAAGGAGGGTACCATTCCTGCCATATCGCTCTTTATCTTGCCATATTCAGAAATAATACCCCTTTTTATTGAACGATTTCTCTTTTTTATCTAGTGATGGGTGCAAAAGGATCAACCGTCAAGCCGCCTTCTTCTAATGTTTGAAAGGATTTTAGGTTGTCAATTCCTACATCTAGAAACCCCATATTGTGGCTAGTCGCTACTTTTGCCCCCGTAGAAAGTGTTTCCCAATCCTCCCAAGTCGTGGTAATGCCACCAATAGGAATGATGGTCACCCACATTTTCCAAGCCTTGGGTAAGCCTTGCTCATCCAGAATCCACAGATAAGCGTCGCCAGGAGTGACCCCGCCTTCCATGTACGTTACTAATAAACCCTGTCCGCCTTCTTCTAAGTCTACTGCTTCGAGCTTGGTTCCTGCTTGGTCGATTTGCACAAAGGCATTCATCCAAAAGGCATCGTTGGTAAAATAAGCAAAGGCTGTTTCCAAATCGTCTTGGGCATCTTCTGTTTCTTCTACCCCATCTTCGTAGACTTTACCTGTTTTTGTAGTAGGGTCAAGCAAAACGCGTTTGTCGCCCCATTTCACTTCAACCAAATGTTGTTCGCGATCCCATAAGTAATCGTGTGCGCCCAACCCTGCAAAACTCCATTGGACATAGCGTGTTTTATCCCATGCCTCTTTATTAACAGCTTGGTGTAAGCGTTCTAGCAAGGCATCGGCCTCTGCACCTGTTCTGCCTTCGGGCAACGGCTCATTATAAATTAAATACAAAATGCCAAAGCCCACGAGCAAAAGCAAGAAGAAAATACCAATTCCTTTGAGGATCTTAATTCCTATGCGTTTCATGTTGATAGTTGATGATTGATGATTAATCGTGTTATAGGAATAACTTTCTTCTCAAAAGGTTTGCTAAAATGCCTCTTTATTAAAGTTCTCCTTCTCTTGATTTGCCGCGTAAGCTATTCGACAGCATCGAAATGACCAGCCAAATAGAGACGATAATAGAAACCCGTCCTAGCAAATTACCATACTGTACATAAAAGGTTTGCCCATCGCGCATATAAATAGTATCGCGCAACGCAGCGGGCTCTTCATAGTTACTCGCTTGGTAGGTGTCCCCCCGACTATTAATAAAACAGGAAATACCAGTATTGGCCGAACGTACGACATAGCGACGTGTTTCAATAGCACGAAGTTTTGATAAATAATGGTGTTGGCGATGCCCAAGGGTGTTGCCCCACCAACCATCGTTGGTCATTACAAACAACGCCTGTGCGCCTTCTTTTACATAATCCGTTACATAACCTCCATAAATAGATTCGTAACAAATCAATGGGCCAATTGCCCCATTGGCCGATTGAAAGACCGCGCGATTATTCTGCCGTCCTAGACTCAAGCCTGCAATCCCACCTAGATCTAAAATTAGATTTTTGAAGAGTTCAATATTGCCGATGTAGGGCATAATTTCCGCCCCCGGTACTAGTTTTGATTTTATATAATAGGGAATCTTTTCTTGGCGCGCGTTCAATTGAATAGCCGAGTTGTGGTATTCCTTTAAATTTGTGCGCGTATTGAGTCCTGTAATCAGTTGGGTCGTAGGATATAGCTGCAAAAACGCACGCAACCGTTCAATAATAGGCGCTTGCTCTAAGCCCTCGACTTCTCCTGCCCAAAAAGAGGTTTCGGGGAAGACTAAGTAAGCCGTAGTATCCGTCAATTGACTCTCTGACAAGCGTATAAACTGTGCAAATTGCTCTCGTCGAGGAGTTTTAAATTTTTTGTAATGGGGTTCATAATTGGGTTGAATAGTTACCACTTCAGCTGCCTTTCCATCGCGACTATCGTGTAGATAATACAGTAATACCGACACTAAAATTGGCACTAAAACACCTGCCAAAGGCTTACTCCAAGTCACCCAACTCCGCAATTCGTAGCGGCGTTTTCCAATCGGCAAAACACGGTTAGCAAGTGCTATATTAAGCCATAAAATCCAAAGGCCGCCACCAAAAACACCTGTAAACTCATACCATTGTACCATTATGGGCAAGTGCGCAAACGAGTTGCCCAAGGTTAGCCAAGGCCAAGACAAATCCCAGTTCAGGTGTCCCAATTCAAAGGTCATCCAATACGCCACAAATCCCAAGTTGGCGGCTCGTTGCCCCATGTGTCGTTTGGTAATGTGATAGAGCAAGAAAGGGACGCACATAAACACGGCATTCAAGGCATTGCCAATAATCCCTCCTATAAACGAGCTGTTCTGAATCCACCAAGTACTCAACAAATTCCAAATCAAAAAAGCATTAAAAGCCAGCTTAAAAATTGCCCATTGATCAGTTCCTTCTGTCGTTTTTGCCACTTCATTCTCTGCCCACAACAGGGGTACAAAAGCTACAAACATCAAAAAGAAGGTGGGCATGGGCATAAACCCTCCTGCCAGCAAGAACCCTGACAGACTACTAGCCGCCAACAATTGTACACTCTTTTCATGCGCTACATATCGCTTGCCCACAAACGCCAAAAAGCCACCCCAAAGCAAGAGCCAAAACCACAAGGGTTGTTGTTTCCAAAGAATTTCCTGCGCTGCCAATTGGTACATGCTATAAGCCAAATAAGCGGCGATAAGCCAACATACTACGCCTATGACTAAGCGTATAGTTTTTTTGTTTGTCATTTCTATTAGTATAATTTATTTATAGGAATAAGTGGTGCTCACCCCTTCCAGCTTCTTGGAAATAACGCTCAAAGAAACCTTCCTCTCCTGCAACAGCGTGGTATATAAGATGTTTAATAAACTCAACTTTGTATGGTTCTCCTAGAAAGCACCAAATACATGACCATGGGTGCCCCTAAAAAAGAAGTCACTACATTGATCGGCAAAACTGCTTCGCTTCCAGGCAATTGTGCTAGTAATTGACAAGCCAGCAAAACCACCATTCCCATCAAGACACTGCCAATAATTAACACCAAATGTTGATGGGTACGAAAAAGCAAGCGCGCCAAATGCGGCACAGCAATTCCCACAAAAGCAATGGGCCCACAAAAAGCCGTCGTGCCCCCTGCCAACAGGGCAGTAAGAATCAAAATTACTTGCTGCAAGCGCCGCACAGGAACGCCCATACTGCGCGCGTATTGCTCGCCCAACAACAAGGCATCCAGCCATTTACTACAGGCCAGCGCGCCCAACAAGGCCACCAAACAAACAGGTGTCAGCCAAAACAATTCTGTTGCGGTCAAGCCCGTCAAGCTTCCCATCGACCAAAGTACATATTGCTGCAAAGCCTGTTGGTTACTAAAATATTGCAACAAGGCCACCAACGCACTGCTGGCACTGCCAAACATCAAGCCCAAAATCAACAAGGTATTAACATCTGCAATACGCCAAGAAACCAGTAAAAGCAGCAGCAAAACAAAGCTGGCTCCCAAGATAGCCATTATTAAAATAAATACAGGACTTTGCGCCCAAGCCGCCCCCACTAGCGCCGACAGACTAGCCGTCGCCATCAAGGCCAAGGCCACTCCGAGCGATGCCCCCGAACTAATACCCAATACAAAAGGCCCTGCAATCGGATTCCGAAAAAAGGTCTGCATCAGTAATCCACTCACACTCAAACTAGCTCCACAAAGCAACGCCGCCCCAATTTTAGGCATTCTAAATTGCCAAACAATCGTGTGGTCACTCGCTTCCCAAGGTGTTCCAACGAGCGCGGCCCATAGTCGTTCCAAAGAGAAAGCCACCGACCCCAGCCACAAATTGGCCGCCATCAGCACCAAGCAGAGCAGCACTAAGCCCAACATTTTTTTTCGGGTGTGGCGCATCGGCTTATTTTTCAGTTGAAAGAGTGGTCAGGGGAGCGTAATAATACAAACTATCCGTCTCTACAGGGCGACCGTGGAAGACGTGTACCAAATCTTGTAAAACACGATCAGGCCGCACAATAGCCGATTCAAAAATATCCGAACCACCTTCGGCGCTAGCTCTTTTGTAATAATTGTACAAATGATTGTCGCGCACCGCCTTAAAATCTTGGTACCGCGCCTCACTCGCCAACAAAGATGCTCGGTCGGCATAATGCGATTGGTTGATCCAAAAATCAGCTTCCAAGGCTTTGACGTACACTGCCTCAAAATCCAAGGGAACGCCGCTCACTTCTTCGTTGTCGCGCCACAAGTAATTTGCAGCAGCATCGGCAATTAGAGTCGCCATCAAACTTCGGCCACCTGCCACGTACCAAGTTCCTTTATAGACCGCGCCTGTCAATACACTAGGTTTATAAGAATAATAACCCGCCTGCCTTTTTATTGCTCGGTAGCGTTGCGCCACCTCCTCAAAATAGGCGTTTGCAACGGCTTCCTTTCCTACAAAGTAGCTCACAAACAAAAGCCATTCCGCCCGCCCCAAAGGTGTCGTTTCCATAAAATCGGACAACATGACCGCAGGAATATTTAGGGTTTCGTATTTTTTATAAGAACGCTGGTCGCCAATGCTGTAGACGAAGGCCAAATCTGGGTTGGTCGTCAGGGCTTTTTCATAATCAATGCCTTGATCTTGCCCAATGTTAACAATACGGCCATCAGCTAAGCGCTCTCGAATCATTGGATCATAAATGTAAGTGCCATTGCTCAATCCAACAAGACGATCACTAGCCCCCAACGCCTCCAAAAAGGCGACATCCACACTGCCACTGCCCAAAATGCGCTCCACAGGAACCCCAATGCGTGTCGCTTGTGGGTAATCTGCTGGAGGAGTACTGTCTTTGGGATATAACAAATACTGGAAACTCGGCTCGGCGTTTTTCCAAGCTGCTCCGATGCTAAGTAGCGTGTACGCACCCTTTTTTTGTACCGTAAAATTAGTAGCGTATTGCAGCGCCACCGTGTCCCAAGTCGCCGCAGACGCAGTGGAGTGGGTAGGTTTATTTTCTTGGCAAGCTATTAGGCTACAGCCAAAACAAAAAAAGAGAAAATAGCGCATAGTAATTGGTCGTTGTTGAGAGCGCAAAAGTACAAAAAGCTTATTGCTAGCACAAGGAAATGGAGGAATTGGATACTTTTAGATTCGTCCATGCAATCTCCGCGCACCGCTTACTCTTTTATTCGTTCGCTGGCATAAGAAAAGCGCGTTTTTAGGGTAGCTTCAAAAACTTCTATTTACGGTCAAAACCACAAATTGTTTCGTCATTTTTTGATTTTTTACCCACTTTCCTATTTTTTTCTTTGCGTTGTCCACAAAAAACGGTTACATTTGACGTATAGAAACAAAAAAATGCACCCTTTTGGTTAGCTGTTTTATAAAGAATAAGCTTCTTAAAGTTTGCGATTTATCAACTCTCTGTGTAGCGTTTTACGCAAATATTTGTCCTATTTATGGCCTCAACGATTGGTTTTCCAAATCCCGAGAACGAACGACAGGTGCGTTGCAATCTGTTGGGGCGGTATTTTATGCCTTGGGCACAAGGTGTTTCTATGCGCATTGTCAAGGAAGGACTAGAAGAGAAATTTGCCTACATTGATTTGGCAGCGGGCGAGTTGGATACTTTGCCAGAAGATAGCCCTTGTTATGTAGCCTTGGAGTGGGCGAGCCGACAGCGTACTATTCGGCCTCAGCTCTATCCCTTATTTAACGAAAGTGATACCGAAAAAGCCGCCCAATGGAGCGACAGTCTGAAGAGCTTGCCGCGCTTAGAACATTTCACCTTTGTGCCGCAACTACACCATTCTACCATTGATAACGCCTTACGGCAAATGGTTGCCAGTGTGCGCGCTTTGCCCACGCTTTTATCAGCCGATTTATGCAGCAATGAGGGCTTGACTTGGGAATGGCTGCGTGAATTGGTGCAACAACACCGCGCTGATTGCCTACTTTGGGTCGATTACCAACGCCTGTCGGGTTGGGTAAAGCGCCAACGCGACCAAGACCAATTACACCGCGTGTTGGGCGAGCAGGCCGCCAACGCCCTCAAAGAAACCTTTAAAAAACGCTTGCGCGCTCCCGAAAAAGCGGCTTATTGGAAAGCCTTGCTGGAAGAACGCCTACTAGAAGTCTTGGGTGCCGATAGTCCTGGCTTACTTTGTTTTACCTTCTATGATGCACAAGACAAACTGGTGCGCTGGCTGTATTTCTTGACCAACAATCCTACCGCCTACACGGCCATGCGCGAGGTGATGAATGGCGAGAGCCAGTTGATTGAAGACGGCATCGGCAACCATGCTTATGCGCCAAGCCAAGGAGCGCGCCGCCGCATTAGTAGCCCTACCCTCTTTGGGCCTATGTTTGAATTGGAACAACATTTATTAGCGACGTATCGCAACCAAACAATACAGTTGATTGATTTGTATGAGGAACAGCACTGGGGACGTTCTTTGACAAAAAACAACTATATTGACGCGTTGCTGAACTTGGAAGAAAAGCAGCTGATTAAAATTACACGCAAACGCGCACCGAGAGGCCGAACATTGCCCAAGGGACATTTGCCCGATAAAACGTTTCTTTCTTTTAAGCCACAACAGGTTGGTTAGCCGACCGTATAGACTTCCTTTATTTTTTAAGCTTACTCCTCCTTTATTGTGGCACGACTAGCCTATTTTGGATTTCGCCTTCTTTTATTTTTATTCCAACTACTGCCCTTTTGGGTGCTGTATCGCTTGTCTGATGCGCTCTATTGGGTCGTTTATCGCGGCATTGGTTACCGCAAAAAAGTAGTTCAACAAAATTTGTCCAGTGCTTTTCCCGATAAAAGTGCGCAAGAACGGCTTGTCATTGAACAGCGGTTCTATCGCCACTTGTTTGATTTGTTGGTAGAGAGCATCAAGGGCTTGTCCTTTTCTAGGGCAGAATTATTGCGTAGACAACAGCACCACACCCCAAATTTACCGCAAGCAATTATTGACAAAGGCCGTTCGGCGCTGATGGTGGGCGGGCATTATGGCAATTGGGAATGGGGAAGTTTGCGTGCGGCGTCTTGCAGTGAAGCCCCTGTCATCATTCTATATTCTCCCGTCAAAAATCCTTATATTGATGTCTATCTTCGAAAAGCACGGGGGCAATTTGATACTCGTTTGGTGAGTTATTTGGAGGCCATGCCTGTATTTCGCGATTTTGCGGATCAATTGGTCACCTTTGTGCTGATTGCCGATCAATCACCGAGCAATCCCAAGCGCGCCTATTGGTTGCCGTTTTTAAATCAAGACACTGCTTTTCTGCGCGGCCCCGCCATTTATGCCCAGCGTTACAATATGCCTTTGTTATTTTTGTCCATCAAGCGCTTACGCCGTGGCTATTATAGCATGGGCGTAGAAGTGTTGGCCGAAGAGCCGCGCGATTATGCGCCAGAGGAATTGGCAGCGTTGTATGCCGCGCGTTTAGAGGCGCTAATTGAGGAAGCGCCCGAGTGGTGGTTGTGGTCGCATCGCCGCTGGAAGCACCAACGCGATCAATAAAAGAACTTCGTTTAAAGAACTTCTTCTTGGTCGGCTCTGTTGGGTAATTCGTCTAGCTTTTTTGAATAGTTGGTACGAGTTTGTTACATTAGAAATCTAGACGGCTCTAGCTCTTGTTTTAAAACTATACTGCAAACATTTTCCCTAGAAACAAGCACTGTGTAAGCCTCTGATTATAAGCACCTACCCTGCTTATTACCCTTATCAAATACCACTAAACCATTTTATCACTAGCGTCGTACGCTAGTCGATTAGAGCAGCCATTGGTGCTCATCGTCGACTAGATAAATCATTTAACATGAGGTTTTCCATTTCTGCTTTTTCTATTTTTATGGCGGTTTTGCTGTGGCAAAATACTGCCCACGCTCAGCGCCAATACGATATTTATTGGGTCAGTTTTAAAGACAAACAAAATACCCCTTACAGCGTTTTGCGCCCCCAAGAGTACCTATCGCCTAGAGCCTTGGAGCGCCGTGCCCGTTACAACATTCCAATCGACAGCACGGATTTACCAATCACTCCCCAATACCTAGAACCGATTAGCATCAAGGGGTTTGAAATTCACAGTCGTTCTAGATGGCTCAACGGAGTAGCTGTTATTGCCGAAGCTGCCAGTGCCAATATTGAGGATTTGAAGCAGTTCGAGTTTATTAAAGATATTATCCCAATTGGTTTTAAACGCCGAGTAGAACCCAGCACGTCACAGGTCGGGGAGCGAGATTACAGCAACCAATACCGCAAAAAAGACCATTATTATGGCTTGGGAAAGAATCAAATTTCTATGCTCAATGGGCAGTATTTGCACAAAATGGGGTTCAAAGGCCAAGACATGCACGTTGCTATTTTAGATGGTGGCTTTGAAGGCATTCGAGAAACCCCCGCCTTTGACAGTTTATTTATCCGAGGTCAAATCTTAGGGACACATGATTTTGTACAAGGCGATGACTACGTATTTGAATCGTCGAGCCACGGTAGGAATGTTCTCTCTTGCATGGCGGGCAATATGCCTTTCTTATTTGTTGGCACTGCCCCCGAAGCCAAGTATTACTTGTTTAAAACCGAAGATGTTAAAGGCGAGTATTTGATTGAAGAGTACAATTGGATTGCGGCCATAGAAAAGGCCGATCAATTGGGTGTGGATGTAGTCAACTCATCCTTAGGGTATTATGATTTTGATGATAACGATATGGATTATGGCTATGTAGAATTGGATGGCAAAACCTCAGCGATGACTAGAGCGGCCAATCTTGCAGGAGCGAAAGGCTTGTTTGTGGTTAACAGTGCGGGCAACGAAGGGAATGGTAAATGGAAACACATTACGGTACCAGGCGATGCTCAAAATATTTTGACCGTTGGAGCGGTCGATAGAGATGGCTTTCACGCCAAGTTTAGTTCGTTCGGCTTTGAAGACCGCGATTATATCAAGCCCAATGTCGTCGCACGTGGTGCCATTGCTGTAGTTGCAGCCAAAAAACGTTATGATACCAGTTATAGCAACGGTACTTCTTTTGCTTCGCCAATCATCGCAGGAGCGGTCACCTCTTTTTGGCAAGCTTTGCCCCAATACAGCAATTTGGAGTTGCTGGCCGTCATTGAAAACAGCGCCGACCGCAACGACAAACCCGATAATGCTTATGGATACGGCTTACCCGATTTTTATGCCGCTTACAAACGCTTGAGTGGTTCTGTTATTGAATTGAACCATGAACAAGCCTACTACACGGAGGCGGTGAATACCTCTGAGCGGTTGGATATTTTTATGAGTACCGTCAAAGCCTTTAGTGCGCAAGTTACTTTGCACAATGCACAGGGTCAATTGCTGTTTACTGAAAATAGCGACTTGACAAGTCTATATGAACGTACCTTGTGGTACCAAACTGTTCCCAATTGGGCAGAGTTGCCCGCAGGTATTTATTACATGACTATCTATTTGGATGGTATGACCAAACGACTGTTGTTAAGTAAATAGTCTCCCCAAGAGCGACTTGCTTTTTAAAAAGAAAAATTGTTTCAGGAGTCTTTCTAGCTAGAAAGGCTCCTATTTTTTTGCTGCTTCTACCCTGCTTTTCTGTTATTGAACAATATTTGTCAAACAATTTTGGTTTGCTGCTGGCAAAGGCATATTTTTGCCCCTTAGAAGAGAACATTATTACCAAAAGAAAAATAAATGTACAGAACGCACAATTGTGGCGCCTTGCGCCTAGAGAACGTAGGAGAAACCGTTGTTTTATCGGGTTGGATCAACAAAAATAGAGACCTCGGAGGCATGGCCTTCATCGACCTGCGGGATCGCTATGGCTTGACGCAATTGGCCTTTAATACGGAATACAGCGCCGATTTATACGAGCAAAGTAAGAGCTTGGGTAGAGAATACGTCTTGCAAGTAGAAGGCAAAGTGGCCGAACGCTCTAGCAAAAACCCCAATATTCCAACAGGTGATTTAGAAATCATTGTCGAAAAAATGACGGTGCTTAATAAATCAGAAACACCGCCCTTTACCATTGAGGACCAGACAGATGGTGGCGAAGAAATTCGGATGAAATACCGCTACTTGGATTTGCGCCGCCGCCCTTTGCAAGAAAATATATTTTTCCGTTCCAAGTTGTCGTTGGAAGTACGCAAGTATTTATCCGAGGAGCAGTTTGTCGAAGTAGAAACGCCAGTGTTGATTAAGAGTACCCCTGAGGGCGCACGGGATTTTGTCGTTCCCAGTCGTATGAACGACGGCCAGTTTTACGCGTTGCCGCAATCGCCACAAACCTTTAAGCAGTTGCTGATGATTTCGGGCTTTGACCGTTACTTTCAGTTGGTAAAATGTTTTAGAGACGAAGATTTGCGCGCCGACCGCCAGCCTGAGTTCACACAAATAGATTGTGAAATGGCTTTTGTAACGCAAGAAGATATTTTGAACACGTTTGAAGGCTTGACAAAGCACTTGTTCAAAACCTGCTTAGAGGTAGAGCTACCCACTTTTCCACGCATGACCTATGACGAAGCCCTTAGTCGCTATGGTTCGGATAAACCCGATACGCGTTTCGGGATGGAATTTGTAGAGTTGAATGACTTGGCAAAAGACAAGGGGTTTCCTGTTTTTGATGCCGCAGAGCTAGTAGTGGGTATTTGTGCCCAAGGACAAGCCGATGCCTATTCTAACAAGGACATTAAAAGCTTAACCAGCTGGGTACAGCGCCCACAAATTGGTGCCAAAGGCTTGGTCTATGTTAAGTATAATATGGACGGAAGTGTTAAATCTTCTGTTGGGAAATTCTATTCTGACGAGCAATTGATGGCTTGGTTGGACAAAGCGGCTGCCAAAAAAGGTGATCTTTTGTTGGTCTTGTCAGGTGAAACGGACAAAGTGCGCAGCCAATTGAGCGATTTGCGCTTAGAAATGGGAGACCGTATGGGCTTGCGCTCGGGTGGCTTCAACCCTTTGTGGGTAATCGACTTTCCCCTCTTAGAATGGGACGAGGATTCAGAGCGTTTCCACGCCATGCACCACCCATTTACGTCTCCTAAAAAAGGCGATGTAGACCGTATGTTGAATGGCGATCACGAGACCATGAAGGCGCTGCGCGCCGATGCTTATGATTTAGTAATCAATGGCTGGGAAATTGGTGGTGGTTCTATTCGTATCCACGATCGCGCTTTGCAGTCTAAGAACTTTAAACTGTTGGGTTTCACGGAAGAAGAAGCCGAGGAACAATTTGGTTTTCTGTTGGGTGCCTTTGAATATGGTGCGCCGCCGCACGGTGGAATTGCCTTCGGATTTGATCGTTTGTGTTCCATTATGCAGGGCGCTACGTCTATCCGTGACTTCATCGCCTTCCCCAAAAACAACCAAGGAAGAGACGTGATGATCGATGCTCCTTCAGCGCTAGCAGAAGATCAATTAGACGAGTTGAGTTTGGCTGTAAAAAAGACACCAACGCCTTAATATACGCTGATTAACAGCTGCTTATACTTTGCAAAGACGTTCTTATCAAAAAAGATAAGAACGTCTTTTAATTGAATGGATCAACAATAAACTGGCCTTATTATTGTATATTTGGTAGCGAAGCTTGTATACGCTGAATCCTCTTTTTACCGCTTCTTAGTTTTTTCAGCATTACCCCAACCTACGCATTTTTGTTTTTCTTCAAGCAAGCTTCCTAGACCAAAATTATGGCATTATTAGCAGAAGAAATCAACCACCTCTCCAACCTACTGTTGAGTACCAACGACAGTAATACTCGCCTTGCATTTGAGTTGTTGGACGCGCATCCCTTGCCAAAGGAGTTGCTCACGGGAGTGTTTGTCGTATATAAATTAGCCGAAGAGGAACCTGTACGAAAAAAAGCAGCGACCTTATTGCGGCGCTATTCCCTGCCCGAACTGTCTTTACTGATGAACAGTAATTTGCAATTGGGGCACCGCAATGGCTTGGCTCCAACCGAGCAAACTATTAAAAGGAATATAGATCGCTATGTCTCTATGAGCAAGGGACACTTGGAAGGCCCTAAAATGGCTTTGGCCATGTACCACAAGTACAAGGTAGGGCTTAAGTATCTATTAGACACCTTGCCTTCCAAGGAGCGCAAAGCACTCTTACGCAGCTTTATAGTTGGGACAACTTTTAAACTTAACAATTGCGCGCTGACTACGATACCAACGGACTTATACGATTGGAAAGAGTTGACAGAAATTGATTTGTCTCATAACAATATAAAGACTATTCCTAATCGAATTAGAGGATTTCAACGCCTACAGGTTTTGAATGTTTCTTACAATTGCATCAACAAAATATCGCCTGCGTTAAAAGAATTGCCGCAATTGCACACGTTAGATATTTCTAACAATAAATTTGCCGCCTTTCCATCTATTTTAGCAGAGTTAGAACAGTTAGAGCAGTTGAACATTTCGCGGCTTAACCACCTCTTGTTGGGAGAATACATCGAAGTGCCGCCTGCTTTTAGTCAACTAAAGAACCTAAAGAAACTGCGATTAAGCGATAGTTACACGGGCTACTCGCAAGGATTGCCTGTGAATTACAGCCAGTTTCCAAACTTCAAATTGGTTGAAAGCACTGACGGACAACCACTTGATTTAAATCCTTTGTCTTTGGCAAAGCTTGCTTACGAACAAAATGGCGGCAGTGAAGGGCTGTTGTATCTGTTTGCCAATAGCAAAGATGAAGCACTGTTAAAACAATTGCTCGAAGAGCAGTTTTACGATAAGAAAACCAAAAATCTTGATCTAAAATCAACCATGTTGCTTCAATTGCCCACTATATTAGAGCAGTATCCCATTCGAGAATTGAATTTGAGAGGGTCTTACCTGGGCATAGAACATTACCCCATTGGAAGTAAAAGTGCGCGCCGACATTGGTCGTTGACCGACCAAGCACTCATCGATCAAGTATTTGAAGCCTTGCATTCACAAACGGATATTCGCATAGCGGATTTGTCGCGCAATCGCTTGCGTCATTTACCAAAAACACTTTTTAATTGGTTATCAATTCGCAGTTTAGATCTTTCGCATAATGTATTGACTGAAATTTCTCCGTCGATTGAAAACTTGAAACAATTAGAGCTATTGGATTTACAACACAATGAGTTAACTAGTTTGCCTGCTAATATGGGCGAGCTCCAACAGTTGCGTTGGTTGGATTTGAGTAGCAACTCGCTGTCACACATTCCAGAAGTATTGGGTGAACTTTCTCAATTGGAAGAGTTGCACTTTGTCAATGCCTTAAAACAACCCCTATTATCCGACAGCCCCTTAGATTTACCTACATCTTGGCAAGGAATGCGGTCGCTCAAATCCATTCGCTTTTATGACGATGGCTTACACGAGCTAGAAACCGCTAAAGCATATGAGCAGCAATTGAAAGCGCTTCTGCCAAAGGATTGTGTGGTACATTTGTCTTATAACTAATCTTTCAACAGACAAGTGCGGGCACTAAGAATGTGCTATTTTTTGTCTACCTTTGCCCCCTGAGCCCCCTAGGGAAGAATAAAAATAGACAGGGAGGATCTCCATTATTTTAATTGCACCTCTATTCAGCTTATTATTTGATAGAGGTTTTATGATAGAACTGGTTTATGCTTGGGATTAACAACGTCTTTGTAAAATACGGCGATCGGGTTATTTTAGATTATATTTCTTTATCGGTAAACGATGGTGATCGAATTGGTTTGGTCGGTTTAAACGGAGCGGGCAAATCTACGTTACTGAAGATCATTGCGAACGATTTGGTGCCCCATGCGGGCAATGTGGTGCTTCCGAAGGGAAGTACGATTGGCTTTTTGCACCAAGATATGAGTTTGCCAAAAGGTAAAACCGTCTTGCAAGAGACCTTAAGTGTCTTATCTGAAATACAAGAGCTGGAGTCTACTATTGAGCAAGTTAACCAGCAAATTGAGACGCGCACTGATTACGAAAGTGAATCTTACTTGGAGTTGTTCAATACGCTAGATGAGCTAAACGAGCGGCACCGTGTTTTGGGAGGCAAGAACATTCAAGTAGATGCGGAAAAAATATTGATGGGGTTGGGTTTTATGCCCAGCGACTTTGACCGCTTGACCGACGAGTTTAGTGGCGGTTGGCAAATGCGAATTGAGCTGACAAAGATGCTCTTGCAGCGCCCCGATTTCTTACTACTGGATGAGCCGACCAACCACTTGGATATTGAGTCGATCATTTGGCTAGAACAATTTTTAGATACTTACGAAGGAGCTGTTGTGGTCATCTCGCACGATAAAACCTTCTTGGACAACGTTACTAGGCGTACGATAGAATTAGAATTGGGTAAAGTTTACGATTATAAAGCCAACTATACCCGCTACCTCACGCTACAACAAGAGCGCCGCACCTTACAGCAAAGCGCTTTTGAGAA
Organism: uncultured Saprospiraceae bacterium; assembly: GCA_963837355.1. Classification (GTDB taxonomy): domain Bacteria; phylum Bacteroidota; class Bacteroidia; order Chitinophagales; family Saprospiraceae; genus Aureispira. The sequence continues at coordinate 155,102 of CAWIMY010000009.1, forward strand.
CCAGCAAAAAGAAATTGCCCGTAAGGAGCAACTCATCGACCGTTTCCGCGCCAAAGCCAACAAGGCTAAGATGGCGCAGTCGTTGATGAAGGAGTTGGACCGCATGGACAAAATCGAATTGGACACGGTCAACGCCAATAAAATGCGCTTGGTCTTTCCACCTGCCCCGCGCGCTGGAGAAGTGGTGGTCAAAGTAGAAAACCTCACCAAAACATACGGGGATAAAAACATCTTAGATAGCGTCAATTTAGAAGTAATTCGCGGCGAACGCTTGGCCTTTGTAGGAAAAAATGGCGAGGGTAAGTCTACCCTTTCCAAAATCATTCTCGGTCATATTGCTGCCCAAGGAAAAGCAGAATTGGGTTACAATGTAGAAGTAGGTTATTATGCTCAAAATCAAGCCGAAACATTAGATCCTAAATTGACCGTCTTAGAAACCATCGACAGTGTGGCACCTTATGATATGCGCACCAAATTGCGGGGTATTCTGGGCTCTTTCTTGTTCTCTGGCGAAGATGTTGATAAAAAAGTTTCTGTCCTTTCTGGAGGAGAACGCGCGCGCTTGGCCTTGGCCTGTATGATGTTGCGCCCCATCAACTTATTGGTACTGGATGAGCCGACCAACCACTTGGACATCCGTTCTAAAGAGGTGCTCAAAGAAGCCATTCAACAGTACGATGGTACGCTAATTGTCGTTTCGCACGACCGTGATTTCTTAGAGGGATTGACAGACAAAGTAATTGAATTCAATAAAAAGCAACTCAAGTTGTACCTAGGAGATGTCAAATACTTCCTAAAAGAACGGGAGTTGGATACGTTTAGAGAGGTTAGTTTAGGAAAAGAGGGCAAAAGCGAAACGGCTGTCGCCGCCGCTCCTGTACAGAAAAAGCCCAAACTAGAAGGCAAAGCCTACCACCAACGCCTCAAACAAGTCACCAAAGACGTACAAAACGCAGAACGCAAAATCAATCGACTAGAAGAGGACAACAAAAAACTAGAAGCCAACATGGCGGATATGTCTATTATGGGCACTCCTGCTTATGATGAGTTGGTCTCTAAGTACGAAACCAACAAGCAAAAGTTGGCAGAAACCATGGCAAAATGGGAAAATGCCGCGTTTGAATTAGAGGAATTAGAAGGGGAATAGGCATAAGCTCCTTGTATAAAATAGCGTTTGGCGCTGTTTTACGGGACATAAAAAGTTCCTAGTAGCAAGTTTGGGGGGTGGCTATTTCATTATAAATCATAAAGCTAGCTCCTCCCCTCAACCTAAAGTAAAAAGGACTGTTGTACTAGTATTGTTTCGCCAAAACACACCACTAGATTATGTCAACCTATAATATGCATACCAAGCAACGCTTGCCCATTAGCTTACAAGAAGCATGGGATTTTTTCTCTAGTCCTAAAAACCTTAAGGAAATTACCCCTGATTACATGGGGTTCCATATCCGCTCAGAGTACGATGGAAAAATGTACCCTGGACAAATCATTGAATACACGGTAAAGCCTATTCTAGGGATTCCGATGTATTGGATGACAGAAATTACGCAGGTAAAAGAGTTAGAATTTTTTATTGATGAGCAACGAGTCGGTTCCTACAATATGTGGCACCACCAACACTTTTTTAGAGAAGTAGAAGGCGGGGTAGAAGTAGAAGACATTGTTCATTATCGCTTGCCTTTGGGGCCTTTGGGGAATATTGCTCATGCCCTGTTTGTCAAAAAGCAACTACAAGGCATTTTTGACCACCGCCATCAATTCTTAGAAGAACGCTTTGGCAGTTTGTAGGAAAGGTTACAGGAACTCTGTAGAGCCATAAAAGATAGAATCATCGGGTAGCTAAAAACTGCCCGATGATTTTTTTTGTTAACGTAGACTTACTTCAAGTGGGCATCGAATAGAATATGCCCCATCTTGTCGCGCTTTGTTTTTAGGTAAAAACGGTTGTGCTCATTGGGCGTAATTTCCAAGGCGACTGTTTTGATGATATTAACCCCTAATTCTTGGAGGGCGTTCGCTTTTTGAGGATTGTTGGACAGCAAGTGCAACGTCCCTACTTGTAGGTGCGCCAAGGCGGCGGCGGCGGCGGTGTAATCCCGTTGATCGGCAGCAAAACCCAAGTGTAAATTGGCCTCTACCGTATCAAAACCTTCCTCTTGTAGTTTATAGGCTTTCATTTTATTAATAAAGCCGATCCCTCTACCCTCTTGTTCTACATACAAGATGATTCCTTTGCCCACTTCCTGTACGCGGCGCATAGCAGCGTGTAGTTGTGGCCCACAATCGCAGCGCATTGAACCCAAAATATCGCCTGTAATGCAAGAAGAATGCACGCGTACCAAGATGGTCTCTTCCGATGTCCATGTTCCTTTGACCAATGCAAACAGGGTTTTTCCAGCAGCTTGCTCAAAAGCAACCAGTTCAAAGGTTCCATATTCGGTGGGCATTTGTACCCGCACGGCTTCACGGATAACGGAGGGGTTGGTCTCACTTTTTTCTTTCATCTACAATTATTCTCTTTACAGTCATTGTCTATCCCTTCTTTAGGCTGTTGCCCAACTATTTGATGCCATCTTGGGCAGCAATAGTGTTGTCTATTGGCTGGCTTCGACGTCCTTGAACGCTGGTTAAGGGTACATTTTCTACAATTTCTAAATTGTACCCAATCAAACCAATGCGGCGTTGGGGGTTGTTGGTCATCAAGCGCAATTTACTAACCCCTAAGTGGCGGAGTGCTTGGGCACCAATACCATAATCGCGCTGGTCAGAACGTGCCCGCAAGCGGCTGTGGATTTCCTTTAAATCTAACCCTTCGCGGCTCATGCGCTCGTAATCTTTGAGCTTGTTCATTAGGTCAATACTCCCGCCATCTTGTTCTATAAACAACACCACCCCTTTGCCTGCTTCTCCCACTTGTTTCATGGCAGCGTGCAACTGTGATCCTGAATCACCCAACAACGCCCCAAAAATATCACTAGTGGTAAACGAAGAGTGTACCCGTACTAAAATGGGCTCATCCTCTTTCCATTCCCCTTTCACCAAGGCAAATAAATTCTTATCCGTCGTTTTATTCTCAAAAGCGACAATTTCAAAGTCGCCATATTCTGTGGGCGACTGCACGCGCAATACCTCTTCGATAAGGGTCTCTTTTTCTAAGCGGTATTTGATCAGGTCTTCTATCGAAACAATTTTTAAATCGTGCTTGTCAGCAATGTCAAACAAATCGGGTAGACGGGCCATACTGCCGTCTTCATTTAGAATTTCGACCAAAACGCCTGCGGGTTTTAAGCCTGCTAGACGAGATAAATCTACGGCTGCTTCTGTATGTCCTGCACGACGCAAAACGCCCCCATCCTTGGCAATTAAGGGGAAGATGTGTCCAGGGCGAGCGTAGTCGCTAGACAAAGCCGTGGGATCCGTTAATTTTTGAATGCCTGTGGCGCGGTCATAAGCAGAAATACCCGTGCTACAACCAAAGCCTAACAAGTCGATAGAAATGGTAAAAGCCGTTTCGTGTACGGCTGTATTTTGCTGCTGCATAGGGCGCAATTCCAATTCATCACAGCGTTGGGCAGTGAGGGGGGTACAAATTAAGCCACGACCATAAGTTGCCATGAAATTAATCATTTGTGGGGTCACCAGCTCGGCGGCACAAATAAAATCCCCTTCATTTTCGCGGTCTTCATCATCAACTACAATGATTAGTTTACCCGCTTTAATATCTTTCAACGCGTCTTCTATCGTATCCAACGTGCGATTAGACGTTTCGTTTTGTGGGTTGCCAGATGCCATTTTGTACTCCTTTTAGGTATTTAAAAAATCCATTGAATAATGCTACATTCATAGCATTGAAATAAGTAATATAACGCAGCAAAGCTACATGAATGTTTAACTTTTTCAGGAGCCCGTCTAATAGGGGGACACCAAACAAACCTATACTTGCTAAGAGCAACAAGGTTCCATAAAATAGGTTGTCGTAAACAACCGTTAATAACCACAGACAAGCGTAAGCGGTTAGAATAAAAAAAGGGCCAAACCAACGCAGTACTTTATGCGATAGAAAAGCAAAGCTCAAACTGCTGGTCAAAGGCCAAAGCAAATGTTTAAAGGCCGCTAAATTGGCAAAGTTGCCTGCCGAAATACGGGTCTTTCTTCTAAATTCTTCTTGTAAATCACTAGAAACAACTTCATAACACACGGCTTCTAGTTCATTAATGGCGCGCCCTCCTGCCTCAAATACTTTCATGGCAATATAGAAATCGTCCACTAAGAAATTGGGTGGAACAGGCGAAAACCAATCGGCTCGAATGGCGTAGCAGCCTCCTAAAGGGCGCCATCGTTCTGCCCCAAGCACGGCCTTCTAGGTTTTTTATATGTACTTCTCTAGAAATGTAGTGATCTTCCGAAGCCGCAATACCTTCAGCAGCGAGGGTACGTTGCTGTGGGTGCTGGATGTTGGAATCGACTAGACCAATGGCGGTGTTCTTAAAATGCTTGGCCAGTTGGTAAATGGTATCGGGCTCTACCAAAACATTGGCATCAGAAATAATAAGCAAATGCGTTTCTTGATCGGCTGTAGCAAACCGAGCCTTGGCCGTAGCAATGAGGTCGTTGATTACGCTAGGTTTGCCCCGTCGTTCCTCAAAAGGAAAAAAATGTGCCTGTGGATAGGTGGCTGCCCATGCCTTTACCAAGACGTTGGTTGCATCCGACGAACAGTCCGAGCCGATATAAAGGTGCAAGCGATCCTTGGGATACGTGCTTTCGGATAAGGTGCGTAATTTTTCTTCGATGACGCTTTCTTCGTTGTAAAGCGACATAATAAACGATACTTGCGGTAGTAGTGCTGTGCGCTCGTAGCAGTTTTGGTTGCCTGTTTTTTTGGCGGCAGCCCAACGCAGCAGCAAAGGATACACCACATAAGAATGTACCAAGCCGTAGACGCAACACCACAATAATATTTCGCCAAAAAGCATCATAGCTTCAACAACTAAATTCAAGAAAAAAGGGCTACTAAGAATACTGTAGCATTCCGAGTAGCCATTAGAAACAAAGCTGGTTTTATACCGTTACGGCATCTAATACGGTACAAATTCTAGTAAAAATTTCTTCTTTACTTCCAATGCCGTCAATGCGCTTAGTTTTGCCTTTTTGATCGTAGTAATCGGCAACAGGGGCAGTGTGGCTTTTGTACACATCAATGCGGTGTTGCACAATAGCGGGATCTTGATCGTCTACGCGATTTTGCTCTTTCCCTCTAGTGGTAATACGTCCAATGATTTCTTTGTCAGCGACAATCAATTCTACCAAGCGTGTTACAGCAGTGCCTTGCTCCGCTAAGAACGCATCCAAAGATTTAGCTTGCTCCACATTGCGTGGAAAACCATCTAGAATATATCCTTTGGCATTAGGCGTTTTGTCCATTTCTGCTTTGAGCAGGCGAAAAGTAATAGAGTCGGGCGCTAAAGAGCCTTTATCGACATAGCTCATAACCTCTTTCCAAATATCGCTGTTCGCTTTTTTCTCTCTGCGAAATAGGTCGCCTGTAGAAATGTGTACCAAATCATATTGTTCGACCAATTTAGCTGCCTGTGTGCCTTTGCCACTACCGGGAAAGGCCAAAAAGAATGATGTTAAGCATTGCTTGTTGTTTTTTAATTGCTTCCTTCTAAATCGGGTTTAAGTAGGCGAATAAAAGTAATCGCTCGATAAAAAATGGAATATTTTTTACTAATTCGAGGCACTCGCGAAGCGATCTGATCTAGATAATACAGTGTATTGTCTAGTCAGCTTTCAGAGCCTTAGCGGGCTAAGACGAGTATTTTTAACGAAGAAGTAGGGTAAAATAGCCGTTTTTTAGAGGGAAAACTTTTAGGAGACTACTTAAAATTGAAGTGCTTCTCAAGTCTTCCTCTCCTTTCGTAAAAAATTACGGTTATGCTGAAAGCCCATTAAAGCGACTTTATAGGAAGAAAGTCCTGTGTTGTAATAAAAAATAGATTGTTGGTTGTTGATTCGTAATAGAACAACGCTTAGGCAATTAGGTTGAATGTTGTTAGTGTTCCTTGCCTGCACGATGCTACCACGGGGCAAAGGTACGCATTTTATGGCTTAAAAGCTAATGCTAGGGCATCTTAGTGCCTCCTACAAATAATAAATTCATAGATGATCTATATCTAGTAACAATCGGCCTTCGCTAGCAAGCGTAAGCATCAGAAACAAGAGCCCTTAAAATATCTTCGGAGACAATACACGCTATTAGGCAAGTTGTATTTTTTGTAAAATAGGCAATACGATGGTCGCCACTTCTTGGGCTCGATCTAGCAGCATGGCGTGGGTGCCCCCTGCTATACGGTGGTTGGTATAGGGCAACGCACTGTTAAAAATATGATCGCGATCTCCATTGACATGCCAATGGTTAGCGGGTAATGTTTCGTTTTTCCAACGCACAATGGCATGCCGCCCCCAAGCAAAATGCGCTGCGGAGCGCGCTCGAAACATCTCCCCCATCAACTGGCGATCTTCCTGCTCTCCCATTTTTAAAAAACGCATCAGGCGCGGAACAATGTGGTGGGTGTACCACACAGGAACGAAGTGATACAATGGCAATACCCGCGCCACCTTAAAAATAAAGGGGGTCTCTACCTCTTGCTTAAACGTTGACAGTAAAATCACAGCCGCATCAGGCCGCAGCTTCGCCATTTCAATGGCAATGGGGCCTCCCAGCGAAAACCCCAACAATACCAACGGCTCCGCTTCTTGCGGAGCGGGCAAGCGCTCTACCAACCGTTGGGCATAGTCCGCAATAGACTCTTCGCGGTGAACGGGCTCCAAGTAGGCCAATGTTACACAACGGTGTTGTCCTTGTTCTAACAAGGGGAATAACTTAGAAAAAACACGTTCGTCCGTTCCCAATCCAGGAACCGCGTAAATAGTAGCCATGAGTGTGTATTTAATAGAGGTTATTACGAATGGGATTGTATAGAGATCAAAAAGAGAGTTTTTTTCATCAACCGAGCTTGCGAGTTCACAAAGTAATCAAGACTCGCGAAGCGATCTGATCTATTTGATACTGTGTATCGAATAATCAGCTTCAGCTCATCCCGATTTTATCGGGATGGGATTAATTTTTAACGCCGAGTGAGGGAAAAAGATCCTTTTTTCGCTGCAAGGCTATTCGTAATAACGTCTAATACTTAGGTTAAATTCTTTTGCTTTTCAGCTTCTTTCAGCCAATACCACAGCAAAAGCGGTAAACCTCCATGTACCAATCGATAGGCGACTTCATAAAGGTGCTGATGTAGGGATTGAAACAAGACATCCACATAAAAGTTGCCTGCCAACCGTGCAAAGGCCGTCGCAAAACCCCAGACAATACAATACAACAGGGCTGGTCGATAGCCCCAACGATAGGGTAAAAATAAGGCTCCTGCTGCTGCAAAATCCAATACGCCTGCTGTCATCAAAAAGTAGCGAACGCTCTCATCTCCTTCAAAACCAAAGATATTGCGACACCATTCTATCCAAGTCCCTGGCTGTGGATAATAACCAATGGCATAGAGTCCATGCGCTATAAAAGTCAAAGCGATTACTCCTTTTAGAGCCGTTCTAAATGGCGATGTATTTTTGCCCTTGTACCAGACATAAGCCAAGATCGCAGGCATTGCAATTTGGGTACTGTATTCTACCAATTGCCCAATTTGCCAGTAACGTTCCTTGAAATACAATAGCGCCAACAAAAATAGGGTGACGCTGTTGGCGTACCAAATTGCTTTGCCTAAGCGAGGCCAATTTTTTAGAAAGAAGACTCCTATTCCACTCAACGCCCAAAACAGACCCAATCCTACCCCCAAACCGTCTATTAATTGATCGGTAGGCATACTTTGATTGGTTACGTATTGTTGCCACGTATCTTGTGTTAAGGTTGTGACAATGCCCTCTAACCAAAACTGATCCCAGAAGAAAGCGCGCAGCGGCAAGTCCCAAAATAGACCTTGCCAAGCACGCCCCCAGAGGAGTGCAAAGACTAGAAATTGTAAAAGTCGTATCGTTTTGCTACTAAACTCTACGCTGTAATCGGAGGGAGGTTCTATGCTCATTGAAAAAAAATTACGGTGCTTTAAGAGCTACTTATATGCGGCCGTTATGTTCGCGTTGCTCAAAAGCACTGTGCTTGGAGTAGTCGTTTTGTTTGTCTGTAAAGGTAAATTATTTTTGAACAATTCTCGTTTTTTTTTGTTAGACCCAATTTGTAGTAATTAACGATAATTTTGTTGTTTTCGATTGCATTTCTGCCGACTATTGATTACATTAGATTAATGTATTATCAATTCTACACCAAGTTTGTCTAGAATCACCCTGTGTAACTTCCCAGTCTACACCACCAATGTCCCAAGATTTTTGATTGACCAAATTAGCAAAGATGAAAAACCAGTCCCCTAGCAGTATTCAATTGACCCTCAGCCAAAGTCGAGCGTCCCCTTGCTTTGGCCAAAGAGCGTCCCATTCAAGTTAATTCGTGGGTAAATACCGCGCTGGCAAAAAGAACGGCTAGCAAGAGCCAACGCAGTCCTTCTCAAATGGTAGAAGTGCATTTTGCCTTCTCTAAGAGTATTCTTCGCAAACGCTAACTGCTGTTGCCCCCTTAAATTTGCCCAGTGTACGGTACGAAGAGGTGCTTGCGCCTCTCTTATTCACTAGCGATACTGTGTTATGTTATCTATATTGATTCCCTGCTATAATTTTGATGTCCGTGGTTTGGTGCAAGAACTGCATGAGCAAGCATTTGCCTGTTCGATCGCCTTTGAGCTTATTTGTTTGGAGGATGCCTCTGACCCTGCTTTTGTTGTACACAACAAAAGCATTCGTCAATTGCCCTATGTCCAATACGAGGTATTAGCAGACAATGTAGGCCGCTCCAAAATTCGCAACTTACTAGCACAGCGCGCCCAGTATCCCTTCCTCCTATTTATGGATTGTGATGCGTGGCCGCCCCAAAAGAATTATATACAACAGTATGTAAACGCTTTAGCAGACGATACCGTGCTTTACGGTGGCCGTTGTTACAAAGACCATCCGCCCCATAAGAAAGAATTATACCTCCATTGGCACTATGGGCGGCAGCGCGAACAACAATCTGTCGAGCAGCGACAACGGCAGCCTTACCATGCGTTTATGACCAATAATTTTCTACTCCCAAAGGCGCTCTTTTTGCCCATTGGATTCGAAGAACGGCTCACGCTCTACGGCCATGAAGACACGTTATTTGGCTTAGAATTAGAACGCCGCCAGCATCCTATTGTACATTTGGACAGTCCATTAGAGCACTTGGGATTAGAGCCTGCTCCTGTTTTTCTTAGTAAAAGCAAACAGGCTTTGCACAACCTTTGGTTTTTGCACCAAAACCAACTACTCCCAGCTACAGCAACTAAGTTGTTGCGCTGGCATACGCATTTGAAACGGTATCGTTTGTTAAGGCTAGCCAATTTATTTTATCACAGCACCCATCAGTTATTACTGGCACAACTGAAGTCTAGGCGCCCGTTCTTAATATTATTTGATCTTTATAAATTGTCTTATTTAGCTCATTTAGAGATAAAAAACAGATAGAACAATAGTTGGATAAAAAGAGCAACCAGCTATTTTTAAGACAAGGACAATACGAAGAAAGCGCAACATTTGCTTCTTTTTTTGTTTAATATTCTTTAACTTTGCGCTAATATTTACTTTACTAATTCATTTTTTAATTAATAATTTTTTAACAAACTAACATGAATAGATATTTAATCTTATTTTTATCCTGTTGGCTGTCTAGTTCGATGGTTTTCGGTCAGGTAGTCCTGAACGAGTCCTTCGACGCGGCTACGCTGCCTACAGGCTGGACCTCTACAGCTATTTCTGGAGGCCCTTGGGTACTTGGTAACCCCAACTCTAACTCTGCCGATTATGCCGTAGCAGACTTGCCCGAACACACTGGCAATGCAGGCAACTACGTCTGGATGGACTTTTCTAGTACTGATGATGCGGTAACGCTCACGGCTCCAGGAGTAGATGTCAGTGCTTTGACAACGCCTTACCTCTCTTTTGCTTATGAAAGTCATATCAGCGGGGTTGTTTTTGTACCTGGTGATTTCAACTTCCTTTCTATAGAAGCATGGACAGGCACTAGTTGGACATCTATTGACACCTTGACAGGCAACACGCCCTATGGTTGGGATGTTTTGTACTATGATCTTACTGGATTCACTTACGCCAACGGCGATAGTGCGAGAGTACGCTTTGTAACAAAAGATGGCCTTAGTGCTAATAATTTTTACAATGACTTGTTATTAGATGATATTATGATTAGCGAGATGCCCTCTTGTCTAGTTCCTAGTATGACCACAATAACAGCCATTCGTTCTAACGATGTAGATGTTACATGGATGGGTCAAGGAACAGCGTTAACTTGGGAAGTGAATGCTTCTCTTGTTGGTACGCCTCTTGGCACAGGGCCTAGTGCAAGTGCTGCTATCAACGTAGTGAACTTGAGCGGCTTGATGGATGATTCAGACTATCAATTGGCTATCCGTGCCATTTGTGGCCCTGGTGATACGAGCGCTTGGTCGTTTGTAAGACCATTCACAACACCTTGTGCCCCCGCTACTCCTTCTTACACCTACGACTTTACCAACTTTTTAGGTAACTGTTGGCTAGGAGCTAAAGGCACATTAGGCGTATCGTCACAATTGACCTACGGTCCTACTTTGTGGTTGGAAGATGGTTATCGCAACGTTGGTAACAATGGTAGTGCTAACATCAACATCTACTCTACTAGCCGTGCCGATTGGATCATCTCTAGAAGTATTGATTTGACAGGTGGCCCTTTCCAAGTAGAATTTGATGTAGCCTTGACGGATTTCAACAGTACAGATCCCGAGTGTAATGGGTTCTGATGATACGGTAGCATTTGTTATTTCTATTGATAACGGAGTCACTTGGACTAGTGCTAATGCTCTACAAGTTTGGACAACGGCTAACCAACCCAGCAATGCAGGTGACCGTCCTGTATTTGACCTTACAGGTTATACGGGTATCGTGAAGTTCGGCTTCTATGCCGCTTCTACTGTTACTAATGCTGATTACGATGTACACATCGACAATTTTGCAGTTATACCTTTCCAGACTTGCCCTGCTCCTTCTACTGTAATTTCTTCTAACGTTACTGGAACTACAGCTGAAATCACTTGGACGGAAAATGGTTCTGCTCTACAGTGGGAATTGGAATATGGCCCAACTGGTTTTACTCCTGGTACAGGAATGAACCAGTTTACACTACTAAACCCTACTACGTTAACTGGGTTGATGTCTACTAGCACGTACGATGTTTATGTTCGTGCCATTTGTGCGCCTGGTGATACTAGCTTGTGGTCTAGTACCCATAGCTTCAATACTGCCTGTGGTATAGTTACGCCAACCTACCGCGAAGAATTTGCCAATTACCTCCCCAATTGTTGGGAAGAGGCAGATGGTATTTTAGGTGCTTCTAGTATCCTTACAGCAACCACCTCTGATTGGGGTACAGCGCTATTTGGTAACCAAATTACGGGTAGCGATGCTGCTTATATCAATGTTTATGGTTCTACTGATAGAGAATGGTTAATTAGCCCTTCTATTGACTTAGGTACTGGAGCGATTCCTTATGAATTGAACTTTGATATTGCCCTTACCGAGTACAATGACGTTATTCAAGGCGTTCTAGATGCTGATGATATCATATCGGTAGTTGTTTCTACTGATAACGGAGCTACTTGGAGCGATGCCAATGTATTGCGTTCTTGGACACAAGGTACAGAACCAAGTAATACTGGAGATAACGTTACGCTTTCTCTAGTAGGTTACACTGGTGTTGTGAAAATTGGTTTTTACCAACGCTCTACTTCTATTACTGGAGACACCGATCTTTTTATTGACAACTTTGAAGTCCGCTTAGCACCACAACAATACGGTGACTTAGTGATTTCTGAGATCATGTACAACCCACCAGAAGATGGTGTGGATAGCTTAGAGTTTATCGAAATCTACAACAACGGTCCAACAACTGTTGATTTGACAAACATGACGCTTGACGCTGCTTCGACGTATACGTTCCCAGCAACATCATTGAACGCAGGTGATTACTATGTACTAGCAATCAACGCTAGCGCATTCAACACTGTGTATGGTTTTGCCGCTGATGATGTCTTCGCAGGCGGATTGAGCAACAGTGGAAGATTGCTTCTTTTAATAGATCCGACTGGTAACACGGTTGATTCTGTTGATTATGACGATGGTGGTGTATGGCCAAGTGGTGCTGCACAAGGTGGCCCTGACAATGGTGGTGCTTCTCTCGTATTGTGTGATCCTAATTCAGACAATGCGGATGGTGCCAACTGGTCAGCTAGTACCACTTCTATCAATGTTATTGTGAATGGTAAAACCATCTTAGCTAGTCCTGGTACGGACAATGGTTGTCCTATTCCTGTTGACGTAATGGTAGATACCTTGTTATTAGACGAGGTTTACTGTAATACAGCGGCAGTATCAGGTGCTTTTATTGTGACAAACAATACAGCAGGTGATGCAACTAACGTAACTTACAACGTAACGCTCAATGGTGTTATCATTGGTACAGGCGTAATTCCTGTTCTAACAGCCAATACTTCTGATACGATTGCTGTGGGTCCACTTCCTGTTGTAACAGGTTCAGGATTCATCGAAGCGTCTATCTCTTTTGCAGGAGACGTGGATAACAGTAACGATACGCTTGGCAAAATGGTATACATCTCTAACATCGATGCCGCTATTGCTAACAACGGTACAATTGCTTGTAACGGAGACAGCACAGGTAGCTTAACAGCAAGTACAACGGATGCTTATGGCATGAGTATGTATATGTGGAACAACGGTGCGATGACTGCTTCTATCAACAACCTGCCTGCTGGCATGTACAGTGTTATGGCAACCGATTCTATCGGTTGTATGGACTCTGCGATGATTACGATCACAGAACCAGCTGCTATTATGGTAATGGATACGATTATTAATCCTTCTTGTAATGGTGATTCTACTGGTGCCATTATGATTACTTCGGTTACTAATGGTACTGCTCCTTACACCTACTTGTGGAGTAATGGTGCGGTTACTATGAACGTTATGAACATTCCTGCTGGCACTTACGGTGCTACTATAACAGATGCTAATGGTTGTATGACGATGGCTTCTTACACTGTTATTGAGCCCAACGCAATTACTATTACTGATACCGTTAACAACGTCTTGTGTAATGGTGACTCTACAGGCTCTATAATGATCCTATCTACTATTGGTGGTACTGCTCCTTACACGTACATGTGGAGCAATGGTGCCATGACTATGAACGCTATGAATGTCCCTGCTGGAACCTACACGGTAACGGTAACGGATGCTAATGGCTGTATGACTATGTCTACTTATACGGTAACAGAGCCTACGGCTTTGACGTTGACAATCATGCACAACAACAATGACTCTGCTACAGCAATGCCTGTGGGTGGTGTAATGCCTTACACGTACCAATGGAGTGCGAACTCTGGTAACCAAACTACGGCTACGGCTACTAACTTGATGAACAATGTTACTTACATGGTAACTGTCGTAGACGCCAATGGCTGTGAAGCGATGGATTCTGTTGATGTATCGTTCATTAATGTACAGAGCATTGCGAATGTGAACAGCTTAGCTATGTTCCCCAACCCGACTAGCGCACAAGTATTTGTAGACTTGGACTTGGCAACTGCCACTACGGTTCAGATCAACATTACGAATGCTCTTGGCCAATTGGTGAGCACACAAGCGTTAGGTACTATCCAAACGCAACGTGTTGAATTATCAACGAGCGACTTACCTAGTGGTTTGTACTTAGTACAATTCCAGATTGGAGAGGAGCTTGTTACACGCAAATTGATTGTACAAAGAGATTAATTTTTTCAATATCTTTTTGATACTAGTCAATTAACAGCAGCTCTGTTCCGAAGTAAATTCGGGGCGGAGCTGCTTTTTTATTTATTTATTTGACCATCAGCAAGTAAAAAAGCTGCTTATCTCCAAAGGATCGCTGAAATTCTATTGTCTCTATTACTAAAAACGAGAAGATTCTGTTATCTTACCATTAAGGATTTGCTAAAATCCCCCTCACCTTGTCCCTATAAATTGATTACAATAATACTCTATTGCCCTTCTTTTTATTGATTATTTTGAACTATTAATTCAATATCTATAGACGTTATTTCATCACTTTTAATCTATACTTCAATATGAAACTCCTCTTTACTATAATTTCACTTCTATTGCTTGGCAGTCTTGGCCTACAAGCCCAAACTGTCCTGCTGGAAACATTCGATGGTACTGGCGTCCCTGCTGGTTGGACACGCACACAAACAACAGGTGATGGCTGGAAATTCAGCACGGGTGCTGGTTATGATGTAAGCACCACCCTAGACCATACAGGTAATGGTGGCAACTACGCTTGGGTAGATTTTTCTCTTACTGATGCGGGTGTTATCTTAGAATCTCCTGTTGTGAACGTTTCGACTCTTACAACTCCTTATTTGCAGTTCTATTTTGAGAGTCATTACTCAGGTATCTTATCTCCTTTCAATTTAATGTTTTTGGAAGCTTGGGATGGAACTACTTGGGTTCTTGTTAATACTTTTCAAGGAAACACCCCTTTTGGCTGGGATGAGTACGGTTTTAATATGAGCTCCTATGTCTATGGTGGCTCCAACTTACGTTTCCGTTTCCGCTGTGAATCTGGCGGCTCTACATCTGACTTCTACAACGATTTATTATTAGATGATGTAGAAGTAATGGAACTCCCCAGCTGTCCAAAACCTTCTAACTTTAATGCTACTAACCCGACGGTTTCTAGTATTGACCTAGATTGGGTAGAAAATGGTGCGGCTACGAACTGGCAGATTCAGTACGGCCCCCAAGGCTTTGGCTTAGGAGCAGGTACAACTGTTAGTACGACTACGAACCCCAGCACGGTTACTGGTCTTAATGCCAGTACTACTTATGGCGTATATGTCCGTTCCGTCTGTGGCCCTGGTGATACGAGCCAATGGGTTGGCACCATTACCTTTGCGACCAATTGCGCAGTCGTTACTGCCCCTTGGATAGAAAGTTTTAATGGTTCGTCTACCCCTATTTGCTGGACAGAATCAGGTTCAGAATCTTGGATTTATAATACCAATGCGGGTACTAGTGCCTCTACCGCAGGTGACCACACTGGCAACAATGGTAACTATGCATGGATTGATGGTTCCTCTCCTAGTGGTGCTAACCAAATTTCTTCACTAACCACGCCCTTTATTGACATCTCTGGTTTGAGTTCTCCTTTATTATCCTTCTGGGTATTCTCTAACAACATCACTGATAATACCTACAATACGTTAGAAGTAGAGGTCTATGATGGTGCCGCTTGGAACTTGATGCAAACCATCAATACCGATCAAGGCCCCACTTGGAATAACATTGCCATTGGCTTAGCTAGTTTAACCATCACAGGTCCTATTCAAGTTCGTTTTACCGTTACAGAAAACTCACCAGGTACCTCTTTTTACAACGATATTCTTATTGATGATATTGAGCTTAAAGAAGCTCCCAACTTAGGTGTTACAGCGATCTTAGATGTACAACCCATCTATTGTAACAGAGCTGTTGATGTTAGAATTGTTGTAGAAAATAAATCTTCTAATATAGAAAGCGATATTCCTTGGGCCGTAGCGTCTGACGGAAATATTATTGCTACTGGCTTTATTGCTGTTTTAGGCCCTAATGCTAGTGATACCATTCCTCTTTCTTTGGGAGGTGTTGGTCCCGCTGGTTCTAATGCGATGATCAGCGCTTATACCTTCTTAGCCGCCGACCAAACCCTAACCGATGACACGACTTCCGCTACTATGGGAATGTCTTACACAGGCGTTGCCGCGAGCGTAACGAGCCAAGTAGGCTGTATGGGCGACAGCCAAGGAGAAATCGTAGCCGTTGGTCAAAATGGTATTTTACCTTACATGTATACTTGGAGCAATGGTACAATGACCAACACGGCTAGTGGTTTAATGGCAGGTTCTTATACGTTGACCGTAACTGATTCTATTGGATGTTCTACAGTCGCTACTTTAGCTTTAGTTGATCCTCCAATGATGAGTCTTGCTGCTGCTGGTACTGATTTAGCTTGTAATGGAGATAACAGTGGAATGGCTAGTGTAACGGTTGCTGGAGGTGTTCCAAATTACACCTATATGTGGAGCAATGGCAACATGACACCACAATTGATGAATGCTGCCGCAGGTAGTTATAGTGTAACGGTAAGCGATGCCAACGGCTGTGAATTGGTAGAGAACTTTACCTTAACAGAACCTACGGCTGTGATAGCTATGGTACAAGATAATGGTAATGGCACCGCTGTCGCTAGTGCTACTGGTGGTACTGCCCCTTACACCTATCAATGGGATCCAAACGCCAACAACCAAACGACAGCTACTGCTACAGGTTTAGTAGATGGCGGCGTATACTACGTGGTCGTTACCGATGCTGATGGTTGTTCTGATGTGTTCTCTTTCCAAGCAAGTGCCTTGGTTTCGACAACTACCGTTCCTCAGACAGAAGGGATTGTTTTGTTCCCGAATCCAACAGCAGGCAATGCTTACTTAGAGTTGCCAATAGCTACAGGAGAAATTACCATTCGCATTATCAACGCTACTGGTCAAGTAGTATTAGACCAAACAAATACCGCAACTGGTCAATTGATTGAATTGCCAACGTCTAAATTGACGGCTGGTGTCTATGCGGTTCAAGCCACTAATGGTGCGAGCAAGTGGGTCAAAAAATTGATTCTAGTAAAATAAATTGAACAGGAAGCAAGCATTCCGCTTGTCCTAGAATAGAACAACTCCCATTCCGCCTAATGCAGAATGGGAGTTCGTTATTTAGAGCAACGCTCTTATCGTTCTTCAATCCAAACCTGTAAAATGTTGTTTAGGGAGCTTCCAAAAACACTTCTAGAGGTTGTATAAAGGCGGTAAAACTTTCGATGTGTGGCAAGTGCCCAATGTTGGGAATTTCTACCAATTGCGCGTTGGGAATTGCTTGTTGGGTTTGTTTGCCCAATTGCTCGTACAGCCCCATGGTGCGGCGTACTTCTTTGGAGACTAAAGGCTTGCCCAATGCCGTGCGGTCACGCGTGCCGATGATTAGTAAAGTAGGACATCGAAGGTTGCCAAATTCGTATAGTACGGGCTGTGTGAAAATCATATCGTAGGTCAAGGCCGCGTTCCAAGCCACCCGTTCATAATCTGAATTTAAAGTCCATCCTGCCAAGACATTAACCCATTCATTATAAGCGGGTTTCCATTGTCCATCGTAATAGTTCTTAATTTGGTACGCTTTGATACTGTTATAATTTTTCTTTAGCTCCCTACGGTACCACCAATCTACCGAACGATACGGTACTTTCAACTTCCAATCTTCGAGGCCAATTGGATTGACCAGAATCAGTTTTTCTACCAGTTCGGGATATTGCAGCGCAAAACGAGTCGCCAACATTCCCCCCATAGAATGTCCTAAAACAGCTGCTTTATCAATGCCTAGTTGATCTAGCAATTGCTTGGTGTTCTTGGCTAGCGCATGAAAAGTATAGTGAAAATGATCGGGTTTACTAGACTTACCAAAGCCAACTTGATCAGGCGCTATAATTTGGTAGCCTTGTTGGAGCAGTTGATCCATTGTAGTTTTCCAATAGGCGCTGTTGAAATTTTTGCCGTGCAATAGCACTACTGTTTTGCCATTAGCTTTTTCAGGCTTGACCTGCATATAGGCCATTTTTAGGGACTGCTGTTGTGTTTCCAACGCTAGGTACTCTACCGCATAAGGATAGTCATAATTAGTAAGCATCACATCCAAACAACGCAATTGATCTTCTTGGGCACTTAGCAGGATCGGCCAACAAAGGCAGCCAATCCACCACCAGCACAGCAGTATTCTAGTCATCAGTAATTTATTTAGGTAAGAAAAACAGCATTCGCTACCAAAAAGTACAGCAATAGGAAACCTTGTTTAAGCAAAACAAATAGAGCGCAGAGATGTTGTTCTACCACAAAAAAAATGCGTCCCGATGTATATCGGAACGCATTTTAAAGCGAAGTTCAATTGTTACTTCTGTTTTTATTTTTATTGTAAATTCAATAAAATCGAGAGCTACGATAAAAATAAAAAAGAGCAGAGACACACCAGCTGCTACAACCACCTACCCTTGCTTGCTTTCACATCTGGGGGATTTAGCGGGAGCTTGCCATGCGCCTCCAACTCCGATACAAAGATAAGACGCTTTTATAGCTTAAACAAGCTTTTTTAAAGAAAAGATCTCTTTTTTTGAAAGCTTTTTTTGCAAGCAATTGGCTATCAAGGATCAAGCAAAAACATTTTTTTATTCCTTGCTTTCACTACGCTCAAAAAACAATTCCCACTCGTAAACTTGGCCGTATAAAAGGTAGATTTTCTGAAAAATCGAAGTTGTTCCAATTAATACCTTGGTAGTTGACGTATTGAATCAGGCAGCCTGCCGCCAAATAAGTATGTACGGTATTGCGAGAAGCAAAACGGAAACCGATTGAAGGGTGTAAATACAATCCGCCACTTTTTTTGTAAACCGTAGCCCCTGGCGCTTCTGGCCGCACCAGCAATCTATAGCGTCCCAAGGCATTGCCATAGCCAATATCTACTTGATAAAAGGGAGAAGCTGCTTTTTTTAGAAAGGCACCGCGCACACTGCCATAAATATAAGCGACGGACTGCCAAAACTCTGTGGTGATACCGCCGCCCGCCCCAATAGCAAAGGCATGGTTAAAACGGTGCCCCAGCCCAAATTCCAACGAAAAGCCGGGCCAGAGTACCCCATAGCGATCAGAAAAAACATTTCCAATAGCCCCCCAACCATAGAGGTATTTCTGAGGAAGGGGATCTTTTAAGGATGGGCCGGTTTGTTTTTGCTCTCGTTCTACTACCGTAATTTTTTCTTTGACGACCGTTTCTTTTTTCGTCTTTAGAATCTGTGCAGCGTCGTATTCGACAGTAGAACCATCTTCTAATTGCAATACTAACTTTCCATTAGGGTCATACTTCATAATCTGCCCCAGAATTACCGTACCGTCTTTGAAATAAACAGCATCGTATTGTATGGTCTCTTGTGCTTGGCTTGGATTCGCCCATAGGCAAAACAACCATAAAAAAGTGCATAAAAGGTAGTGTTGTATTGGATGCCGCATGATAGGCCTGTTTTAGTGTGGTAAAAAAAATAGAACCGTCTTTCAAATAGACGACATCGTATACCTTATTTTGAGCCAATAACGTACTGCCAAACATGCCGCTTGTCAGAAAGGCCAGTACAACAGCAAACCATTGTAACAGATTCATAAAAGTTGGTTTAAGGTCTATTTCCTACTACTATCGAGTAAAAACAGAAAGAAACAGGAAGCGTTTAGGTCATAACTTCCTGTTTCTATTATTGGTATTAAAATAGAGGTTATTACGAATGGGGTTGTATAGAGATAAAAAGAGAGAACCCGCAGGCTCAGCGCAGCTATTTTTTCACAACCGAGCTTGCGAGTTCACAAAGTAATCAAGGCAAAGCCCAGAAGGGTACGAAGTAAAGTTTAGCTCATCCCGATTTTATCGGGATGGGATCAATTTTTAACACTCGCGAAGCGATCTAGTTAGTTTGTACAGTGTACAGAGTTACTAGCTTAAGTGGGGGAAAAAGATACTTTTTTCGCTGCAAAGCTATTCGTAATAACCTCTAATAGTAATTGCCATTTCCTAGAAAAGCATTCCCACCCGTACCGAAGGACGGAAATAGGTATATTCTTCTGTATAAGAGAAGTTGTTCCAAGTACGGCCTTCGTAATACGCCTGCTGCATGTGGATGCCAATATCGACAAAGGTATGAATTTGATTGCGAGAACCAAACCGCATTCCAATACTAGGACGGAAGTACAAACCTCCTCTCATCACATCAATTTGCTGGACTCCTTGCTGCTGCAAAAAAAGTGAATTCTCAGAAAGCGGGACACCGTACCCTACGTTAATTTCGTAATAAGGGCTAAAAGTTTTATTGAGAATGTCGCCACGTATCGTACCGTATCCATAGAGAAAGGATTGGGTAAAATCAAGCAGTACACCTGCCCCTACACCGATTCCAAAAGCATGGTGTACCCGATACCCTGTTGCGGCATCTAACTTAAAACCAGGAAGCGGAACGTTGCTCTCAATAGTGGGAAAAATATTGCCAATAGCGATCGTACCATAAAAGCCTTTTTCAGGAATATGCTGTTCCCAGACTTCTATTGCCTCCACTGTTTCGGTGCTTTCCACCGCTTCCAAAGGCACCACTTTAACGTCGGGACTTTCAGTAACTTCTTCTTTTTCCATCTTCAATACCTCTGTAGAGGCGTAGACGAGGACACTACCGCCCTTGATTTTGATTTTAATATTGGCACTAGGGTCGTATTCCAAGACTTGCCCGCGCAAGATGGAACCATTTTTCAGGTAAACAACGTCTTCTAAGGTGGTTTGTGCCCATAAAGAGGCACTGAGTAAGCAACTAATAACAAAAATAAATAGGGTCGATAACCATTTGGTCGTATGCATATATAAGGTGTTTTATGAGAACAAATAGCATTGAGAAACCAACAAAACTATTGGTAAAAATAACGGATACTCGAACTTGAGCTGGAAATATCTCGGCTTTAGCAGATTACTAAAAAAGGAAGAAGCAGGGGCTATCAATGTTCCCTGCTCCTTCTTTTTGATAAGAAGTCTAAACAACTTCTAGTACTGAGACCAGTGCTTAATAAACGGTCTATTATTCAGCTACTTCCATGTGGCTCAACAACTGCAAGCTACTTGGGTTGCTAGTATTGTATTGGTAAAAACCATCTTTTCCAATCACCATAACTACATTTGCATTGGGCAAAGTAATCGCGTCATAAGCAGGTGTAGAAGGTTCGTGGAACAATTGCGACAAGCGCTGCTTGTTGCTAATGTCGTATACTTTCAAACCATCATTTCCATCACACAAGTACAACTGGTCGTTGTCCACGCTCAAGCCATAAGGACTTGCCATAGCGGTAGTGCTTACCAAAACGGGATTGTACACGTTAGAAATGTCGATAACATCCAATTGGTTGCTGAAAGAACCACAGAGCGTTCCACCTCTTAGCGTTACATAAGCAAAATTTCCTTCTACAAAGACAGGATCACAAGCCGTAGCGTGTTGGAATTCACTGATATAAGTAGGATTTAAAGGATTGGTGTTGCTGTAAATAAACATCCCCTGTGTACTACCGATAAACAAACGATCGCGGTAAGGGAAGATAGTTTCAATACCTCGTCCAACATTGACATCGCTCACATAAGTAGGCATCCCTGCATTAGCAATATCATAAACGTGCAAGTTGCTCTCGTCTACAATATACAAGACTTGTCCATTAATTGCAAAGCGTGACATAGAGCCTCCAACACCTATAGCCTGACGCCCAGCACCACCAGTAGCGCCTGTAGCACCTCCGCCAGTAGTAGTTGGTCTTCCACCCATATCCATATCCATACTCATACGGGGATCTGTATTCATAAAGTCATTACAATCAATTGTTTCTGTCACTTCTACTTCTTTGTAATCCACCAACAAGCCCTTTACAGGATCGTTACCGTAATCACGGAAAGCATCTTCTACTCGTTTGGTTACCCGAATGTTTTGCAAATCAGAAATATCAATGGCTAACAAATCAATGTAGTTATCAGCATACAACGTGTTGCCCCGCATAGCAATGTCCACGTTACCAGGAATAGTAATAAATGCGGTACGAATAGGCGCAGAGGGATTACTGTTGTCTACAATGTGTACACCTTCAGAGCGTTCATTAATCAACAAGGTCGTTCCGTACAGATAAATTTTTCCAGGATCTTTTAGATCTCTAGGCCCTTCTACGGTAGGGTTAACCCGAATTTGATCCAATGTTCTGTACACGGGCTCATACTTGATGTGCGTCAGTGTTCGCTTACAATTGTCTTTTACGCAACTGGTGCTAAAGAGCAAAAGCCCTATGGCAGCCAAGAGCAAACTTGGTAAATGCTTCATAAAATTTGGTTTAAGTAGTTAAATAATAACAAAGTGGTAAAACGATAGGAAAAGCTAGTGACGCCGTGTTATTTTACACAACCATTACCTAACTATAGGGATTTTCTTCATTAACTATAATAATATAATTTTCATGCGTTTTTTTAAGCGTCTAGTTTCTAGTTCCGTTTATCTTCGTCACCTGCAAGCAGATTCTAAAACAGCCACTATAAACAGGTCTTCTTTCAAGAAAACGAAAGCTGCAAAAAATGTGCTAACTCCTGCCTATTTTTTAACTAAAGAATTAGTCCTTCTTAAGCTTTCTTAACAATATTGTGACAATATAGCTACCAAACTGTATAAAAAAAAGCTCCCCAGTCTTTGACTGTGAAGCTTTTATAAAAATCGTTCTTCTTTAAAAGAGCGGTAACGCAGCCACTTAAAAAAAAGTGTACTTTGTTGATTTTATTTTCCAAGCGCTTACTAAAAAGTACTTTTTAGTTTTTTAGGCGTCGATAGTGATTTCGCTAATGCGCTCCAATTTTGTTGGATCCATAGCATCGTATTGAACAATTCCGTTCTTACCAACTACAATCAAGGTGTTGTTGTCTGCATTTGGAATAACATCGTACGCTTTGCGAATGTTTCTATCAGCAAATTTCATATTGTCCAAGATATGGTGCTTGTCACTTACATCAAATACCTTTAATCCTTGGTTACCATCACACAAATAAAGCGTGTTGCCTTGTACACTCAAACCATGAGGATTGTGCATATCAAAGTTACTTACCAAAGTAGGTTGGTTGATGTTAGAAATATCTACCACATCCAATTTGTTGATCGCACGGTTACAAGGGCCACCACTGCGCAACGTTACATAAGCGTAGTTGCCTGAAACGACTACAGGATCACAAGCTACAGCGTGCTCAAATTTGCTCAAGAAACGAGGGGCATTAGGATTAGAGTTATCATAGATATACATTCCTTCTGTACCACCAATAAACAGTTGGCCTTCGTGAGGAAATACAGTCTCTACTTCAAAATCCATAGCAATAGTATTCATTTTCTTAGGGTTCTCCATGTCAGAAATATCATACACGATCATAGAGTTACCATCCAATACATACAAGCTGTTGTCTACAATAGTAAAACGTGCCATAGAACCACCTGCACCAACAGGGTTTCCACCGCCACCAGCAGCACCGTGTGAAACGGCTTGAAATTGCGTGTTGCGCATACCGTCTAGGTTCATGCCCCCTTCCATTGCCAACAATTGCTCTTTACGCGCTCTTTCGAAGTTTTTAAATACTCCTTTTACACGCTTGATGCTTCCTGTTTTGGTATTCAAGGCTACCAAATCCATGTAGTTATCCGCATAAATAATGTCTCCTTTTACAGCAACATCAATGTTTCCTGGAATCTTGACAAAAGCTACTTTTTTGGGCTCCGCAGGATTCTCATTGTAAACCACGTGGATACCTTTACCCAACTCGTTGATCAAAATCATATCGTCTTTGACATAGATTTTGCCTGGTTGTTGTAGTTTTTGAGGGCCTTGTAGTTGGATAGCATCTTCTCGCAACTCGTTGTTAGATAGGTAACCAGCAGGGGTGTCGCTATTGCTGCAACCAATCAATAAAGAAGTAGCCAAGATAGCAGCTCCGTAAAAAAACGTCTTTTTCATATCGTGTTTGTTTTTGATAAACATAGAAGCGGTTCATAAACACCAACTTCCTAGATCTTAATGAGGCGCAAGACAATAAATAGGGTCTACTTTCTGTGCGCAATTTGTATTTATAGTACTTTCTTATTTTTTCCTAGTTATAAATAGGAATAATAGCCTAAATATAATGCTTTTAGCTGACTTTCAACAGTCAAGTACTGCTTATTGCAGGTTTCAACTGTTATATAATCCTTAAAAAACAGTCTCTAACTAATATTCCTTCAACGAGCAAGCACAAATTATAGTTTCATAAAAGGCAACTTTATGTCCGTGAAGGAATAGTTTTTTGCAACGCTGCCGCTAAGACATCTTTGTTAGCTATTTTTCGTTGGTACAACTCCCAACACAAAAAACCCATTATCCCCCCATATTCTAGTATAATAACCCAAGTCTGCTCTTCAAAACTTCCCCCTTGGTAACTGATATAAGTGGCACCAATCATAGCCGACCAAACCAAGGGAAACCGATATTCGGACAACACAGAAAACAGCACCAAACTACTGATGTACCAAGGATGTACGGTTGTTCCAAAGCAGAAATAAAGCGTAAAAACCCAGAGACAGCTATTGGGCACACTGGCCACAGACTGATGCCGCAAGGAGACCCCAAAAATTCCCACGACCGTTAAAAAGGGTAAAAATTTCCGCAACAGTACATACCAGTCCAGCCGCAACGCTTCTTCCACGTAGTACATTTTCATAAAATACTCGTGGTACTCCCACAAGCGCCAATACTCGGCTAAAACTTGGTATCGAAGAAAATAATACACACTGCCATTAAATTCAAAATGTTGAAAGTACAGCGCCATACTCGCTCTGATTTTCTGGATCATTTCCCAATCATAAAACAAGGCAAACAAGGCTAGATTCACACTGCCTACAATTACCCCATAGGCAACGCCGCGCTTAAACCACAACCGCCAACACAACAACGGCAACAGCATGAGCGGAATTAACTTCGCCGCAACCGCCAACGCACAGGCCAAAGCAGAGCGATAGTACTGCTCCTTTGACCAGTAATACAACAGCAACATCAAGAAGAATAGCATTAAACTCTCGCTGTGCAAGTTTCCTGATAATTCTATAATAATCAAGGGATTAAACGCATAAACAAAAGCCAAATAAGGCGCTTTGTTCTGCTGCTGCAAATAACGTCCCAACAAAACAATGGTTCCCATCTCTAAAGCAATGATTAACAGGCGCAACAACAGCACACTGCCTACAACGCTTTCAGGAAAGCAAAACGTAGCGGTTGCAAATAGCAACTGTGTCAATGGAGGATAGACCGAATAATACTCAGGAGAGTTGAGAGCGGGAAACAACTGCGCCAAATGTGCCTGCTCATAAATCGGAGCATCCAATAACGCCGAGGGAACGATATTGATAGGGATTAATTCCGTGACTAAGCAATCGCCCATCCCATAGATAACGCCAAAAATCATCCGACAATTCAGGTAATGCCGCCCCAAAAACCAAGCGCAACAACAAGGCCGCCCCCAAATAATAGCGCCAGTGCGCCACCTTGAAAGTGGTGGGCGCTCGATAAATCCAACACCCATACAGCGCAAACAACGCCGCATAACACCCTATAAAGGGTACAAAATCCGTTCGGGGAAGCCCATAACCCAATGCGGCAAGCAGCGCGAGCGCCGCTGTCAAAAGTAGTATTGATTGTTTCATATAAAATGGTTGACACAAGGGTTTGAGCAGACCATTCTACTAATTTATTTACTATTCGGAAGTCCTGGGCCAGCTTTCGACGGCTCAACATTCACACTATCTATATAATCCAATTGGGGGGTAGCATTGGGATTAAAATAGCGATTAAAAAAAGCGGGAACACAAAGCGTGGACAAATCATTCTTGGAAGCATTGGTCAATAATACAATGCCAATATCTTCGCTGGGACAAAATCCCATTTCAGGACGAAACCCACGCACATAACCACCGTGGTAGACCACTCTGGTCTCGTTGTAATCAAAAACGCGCCAGCCCAACCCGTACCAACCTTGCGTAATGCCAGGTGCCCAAGTTTCATAGTATTTAGAATCGTCATTAATGGTGACGTGGGGCGTAAAAATTTCGGCCAACACAGATGGAGGCACCACATCGGGACGGTGCCCAAGCATGGCTTGCATCCAAGTGGCCATATCCGAAATACTGGCGTTCACTCCTGCCGCAGGAGCTACATTGTACCATTTGTTGCGAATGCTGCCACTGCTATTCCAACCGTAACGACGGCTGTACGTGTGTGGCATTGCCTTGTTTTTTCGAGCGACCATATTACTATAGCCCATGCTAGCATCTTGCATGCCCAAGGGTTGCAACAGCAAAGAATCAATTAGATGCGTATAGCTCTTTTGCGTCACTGCTTCTGCAATCACATCAATAGCGCTATAAATCGCATTTTGGTACGTAAAACTATCAGCAGGTGCGGCGGCAATAGTAGAATAACGCAACCCTTCCAAAATACTAGAACAAGATAAATCTTTATAAATCAGGCTCACCCCTGCATATTCAGTCAATCCTGTAGTATGGCTCAACGTGTGGCGCAATGTTACCGTACTGGTGTGCAAATTGTCTTTTAAACGGAAATTAGGAAGGTGTTTTTTAATCGGGTCATCCCAATACAAGTAGCCTTTTTCGACCAACAACCCCGCTAAAACTGACGCAAACCCCTTAGAAATAGAAGCCAAACGAAAGGTCGTATGTTCGTCAATCACTGCCGAGCGGCCTTTGTGCCGAACACCATAGGTTTTGAGGGCAACCACTTGGCCATCTTTGACAACAGCATACGCCAAACCAGGTAGTTTTAGACTGTCCATTTTTTCGCGAATAAATTGATCGTACTCCTCCAAAAACTTAGGCATGTTTACCTCGGGTTTTTCCTCTACCAACTCCACCGCCTCACTGCGGCTTCCTCCTGTCTCGTTGAGCGACCCTTCCCCATTAGGCGTAGTTGCCTCACAAGCCCATAGCAGCCCACATAATCCTATCCCATACAACAGCCCTTTCTTCACGTTTTTCTGTTTGTTTTCTTTTGTAGTAAAATTAACGTACCCTTCTTGTTAACAACCGCCTAAGCGTGGTCGTGGTTGTCTGATCCATCTAGTTTTTTGCCACAATACGGGCAATAAACAAAGGCTTTTCCAAAATGCGTTTGGCATTCCGCGTGATCCTTGGAGACGACTGGTGCCGCGCTGTAAACCGTAGTTGGAGGAGGTGCTTCATTTTTCTTTCCTCCGATGACAGTTTGAAACTGTGCTTGGGGCATGATTCCCTTAGCCTTATAGTCGTCTACGTCCTCTTCCTTAATCGTACCATTCTCTAGCTTTTCAATAAAAGCCGAACTCAGAATACCCGCAGGCAACGCCACCAAACCAATTCCCAACAGGGCAATAAACCCCGATAAAAATTTTCCCAGTGGGGTAATCGGAAAAACATCCCCGTAGCCCACTGTCGTTAGGGTAGCAATTGCCCACCAAAACGAGGCGACAATATTGGGAAACTGTTCTGGCTGTTCCTCGCCTTCTACATACCACATAATAGTCGAAGACACCAGCAACAACACAAAGGTCACAAACAAAGTAATTCCTAAATCGTGCCGTTTTTCCTTAAACACATCCGCCACCACGGCAATCGAATTCGTAAAAGAATTCATTTTAAATATCCGAAGCAGGCGCGTGATTTTCAAAATCCGAATAAAACGGAAATCGCTCTGTTTCATAATGTTGCTCCAGCCAAACAAGCCCGCCACATGGAAGAAAATCGGCGAAATCGCCACCAAATCCACAATACCTGTTCCCGAGCTCATAAATGCCCAAGCTGCTTTTGCCCAAGAATCGGCTTCTTTGTATTTGTAATCAGCCGTCCAGACGCGCAACAAGTACTCTACGGAGAAAATACACAAAGTTACACTCTCAAATAGGTCAAAATAAAGGCCGTACGCTTCCCGCAAACTGGCAAACGATTCGAGTATAATGCTAACAATGCTGGTTAGGATGAGAAAAGTAATAAAAATTTCAAACGCTTGACTGGCGAAATTTTGTTCCTCTTCGTTATCTATGATGTGATATAAGGATTCTCGGAATCCACGTTTTTGAGACATATGAATAGCGGCTTCTGCGATAGATGGACGATAGGGCAAGGTACAAAGGTTCCTAAAGATTACAAAATGGGCTTGATAGATTTTATTGTATGGTTGTTCTTAAGAGCCATTGGTTGGAGGGATCTTTGCAACCTTCTTTTGTAGGAACGGGCACTGTCTTTGAAGAAATTGCCCGCACTTCCCACTCAAAAAAGTCACGTTTTAAAACTATTGCTTACTTTTATCCTCCTTTTATTCCTAAAACCGTCCGCCATGCCTCGGCTCCTTTCCCTCTTTTTCTTTCTTTTTATAATAAGTAATAGCTACGCCCAACATGCTTGCAATGGTACCGTCATTGACCAAGAAACAGGCAGTCCGTTGGCCTTTGTCAGTTTGATTTTTAACGGCGATCCACATTTAGGGACAACAACCGATATTGATGGCGTGTTTCATATTGAACACACCCAAGCCCTAACCAGCGTACGCCTAAGCTATGTGGGCTACGCGTCTACAACGATTCCGCTCGCTTCTGAACAACCAGCCCTACTCCTACGCCTTCAAAAAACGGACTTGGCGTTAACCGAAGTGGTCGTCGTAGCAGGCGAAAATCCTGCTTACCGCATCGTCCGCGAAGCCAGCCGCCAGCGTCAGCGCAACAATCCAGAACGCATTCCTCAATACCGCTGCGATAGCTACCAAAAACTGCGGGTTTATGACAAACTCAACGCCCCAAACGAAGACAATCCTGTTCCAGTCGCCGATAGTGTTGCCGCTGCTGCTCAACGCTTGGATTTTTTCTATACGCTGATAGAAATCAGTTCTATTATTCAACACAAAGCCCCTGATTTATACAACGAGCACATTGTCGCAAGCAAAATGACAGGATTGGAACAAGCGAACTTCCTCACTGCTGTCAGCGAAATTCAGCCGACAAATTTCTATCGTGAAAATTTCTTAATTCTAGACCGAGAATACCTCAATCCGATTGCGGGAGGTAGTATTAATTGGTATGAATTCCGCTTAGAAGATACCTTATACCAAGGCATAGATACCGTTTATCGCATTAGTTTTTTTCCTAGAAAAGGAAAGAGTTTTGATGCCTTGCAAGGGGTGTTATTAATCAATACCAATGGCTACGCCATACAAACCGTACGCGCCGCGCCTGCCAACAATCCTAAAATTACGCTGCGCATCGAGCAACAATACGCCTTTGTACAAGACCAGTATTGGTTTCCCCAGCAACTCAACTTTGAGCTCTCCCTCTCGCCCAACAAGAAAGATACCTTTACCATTCAAGGCAGGCGCTACTTACGCAACGTGGACTTTGCCCCTGCTCTAAAACCCAAGGATTTTAGTTTTAACAAGGTCACCATGGCCGTTGATGCCCACGAGCGAGACAGTAGTTTTTGGAATCAACAGCGCGTAGCTGCGTTGAGCAAAAAAGAAGAAAAAACCTATCGAGTGTATCGAGAAGCGATTCAAAAGTCGCCTATGGCGGGCCTACTTAATTTGATGGTCAATGCTGTCAATGAATTGGAAGAAGAGCGGATTCAACTTGGTCTTATTTCCCTTAATTACACGCAAATTTTAGAGGCTAATGTCTATGAGAAATTCCGCTTAGGCGTGGGCTTGTATACCAGCTACAAATGGTGTCCTTATTTGACGGTTGGGGGTTATTTTGCTTACGGGTTTGGCGATCGCAGCTGGAAATACGGCAGCAGCCTCACCATTCGCCCCGATCCACTCCAAGATGCAGGCTTTCAAATCAGCTACGTCAATGATGTCTTGGAACCTGCTGCTATTATTCAAAATACCCATAGTCTCTCCAAAAAAGTCTTGCCTGCCCAAAGCTTTATTCGACGCAATATTCTCAACCAGTTAGACCGTACAGAGGAAGTGGAAATTTCGGCCTATACCCGCTTTGCTCGCCATTTTAAGGGCCGTATTTTTGGAAATTGGAGCTTTAGACAGCCGCTTTATGCGTACGCTTACCAACGAGGAGAAGAGCGCTTGGAATCCTTTCGCTTGGCGCGATTGGGCGTACAACTCCGTTTTTCTTATAAGGAACGCTTGGTTCAAATGGGTTCCACGAGTTTGAGTTTGACCAACCGCTACCCTACCTTCTATTTAAGTTATACGAAGGGATTTGCAGGACTGCTTGATGGACAGTTTGATTTTCACAAATTGGTATTTGGGATGGAGAGCAGCTTCTTTATGAAGGGGGTAGGGCGGTTAAGTAGTCTCTTGCAAGCGGGAACGGTGCAAGGAGAGGTGCCTTATCCTATTTTGTTTAATGGGCGAGGCAGTTACCAGAAAAACCGCCTGTTTTTAGTGCTGAATACCTTTCAGACGATGGGGCCCAATGAATTTGCCAACAGTCAGTTTGTTTATGGCTTTATAGAACATAATTTTGGAAATTTGCTGCTGCAAATCGGCAGTTTTAAGCCGCAATTAAAGCTGTACCAAGCCGTTGGGTTTGGTTGGCTCAACAATGCCGAAGCACACCAAGAATTGACATTGATCGATATGCGAAAGGGGTATTTTGAAAGTGGTTTGATGCTCTCCGATTTGATCCGTTTACCGATTCTCAACATTGGTTATTTTGGGTTGGGCGCAGGGGTGTTTGTTCGTTATGGCCCTTATGCACACACGGGCAATTGGTTAGACAACATCGTTTATAAAATTGATATGACTACTTCTTTCTAAAAAAAAGAAGCCGTTTCCTTTACATTCCAACATAAATTCGGAACAAAAAGAAACGACTTGCTATAAAAAAGTCAACCTATGTTTTTTATGGCTTAGACGCTCAACATACCTCCTGCAATGGCAGCCCCCGCAGAGATAATAATTGCGGCAACTAACCACCAAGCGGCGGCAGCGGCAGTTTGGCGCAAGTGCTCGGCCTGAATAACGGCTTTGCGCTCGGCGTTGTTGATGGTACTGGTAACTTTGGAATTTACTTTTTCCAATTGTGTAGATACTTCATTTCTGGCTTCCTCAACCGTTGTTGCCAAGTTTTCAATATCACTTCTATTGATCCAAGGCGTACTTGTTAAAACAGCTGTCATCGTGTTTTTGTCAAAGGTCTTTAGGCGATTGCTAACAATAGCCATGCTTTGACTAGGATCGTTAATAGCGCGTTTTAGATCGTTTTTCAACAAATCGTAGCGAATACCTGGCGCATTCATGTGGTTGACATAGTTGCGTACATTGCTTTCAAACGAAGTCATCATATTGTCGATGTAAGGATCTTCGTTGGTGATTCCAAAACGCTCGCTCGCTGTGTGAATGGCATTTTGAATGCGGTCAGCGTAGTTGTTCAACTGTCTTTTGTCCAATGCTGTGTTCTCATTCAGCATATCAATAACGGTTGCTCTGTCCCAAGTTTTCACTTTTTCGATCGCGTGTTGAATCTGCTCTTGTGGGTTATTCTTAAAGTCGTCAAACATTTTTTGCAATTGCTCGACATTCATGCTGCTGTCGTCGCTGGTTTGCAATTTGCGCTTAATGTCGTCAATTTGTGCATCTACTTTTTCTTCATCAGCAGGAGTTAATTTTACTACATTTTTGAAGCTTTCTTGCAGATTATCTCCTTTGTCATACGCCTCTTTAACATCTGCTAACAACTGTTTTAGGTCATCTGCTTTTTTCTGGCCTTCTTCTGTGTCGGTATTTGCTGCGGCTTGAATCCCCATGTTAATAATCGACTGAATAGCCATCCAACGGCTAGCGTTACTTTTACCGCCTTTGCCTGCTTTGGCCGCTTTTACTGCAATTTCTTCTAAATCGCTTTTAAGCGTCTTGTAATCAGGCGCTTTTTCTGCTTGCTTGTTAACGTATTTTTTAATGCTATTGACAACACTTTCGGTATCAAATTCAGCACTAAACTCTTTTCTCATTTTTTCAATGGCATCATTAGTAATGCTTTTTACCTGAGAAGCGGGTGTCGGGGTAAAGATAGAACTTACCACACTACCAGAAGCTTTTAGACCAGCGATTGCTGTGCTCACCAAGCCACCGACGATGGTCCCAATCATCTTGCCTTCTAAGTAGAACACTAACATAAAAAAAGCCGACCAAATTACCAGTGCCAAACTTACTTTGGTCATGTCTGTAGTAATTGGAATCAACTTTAAAGCTAAGTAGGTCGCCCCAAAGAGGGAAATCGCTAACGTAAGGACATTCCAAATACCCAAACCAGTCGTTACTTTCACTCCCATTGGTGTTTCTTTTTCCAAACGATCGTCGTCGTCGTCTTCATCGTCGGTTCCTAAGTCACTGTACTTACTTTCGACATAAGCTTCTTTTAAATTACCAATCGTTGTTATCCCTGCGGCAACAGAGAGCACGGTTAGTAAAAACTGAAAACCAAACGCCAGTAAAACCCCTGAGATGACAACGATGACGTAACTGGGCGCGTTAAAAAAATCAGCATCAGCTGGGACAACTACATCCTGTCCAAAGGTCGTCGTAATAGACAGCACCAATAGCATGGATAAAATAGATAATTTTCTCATAATGTGTGTGTTTGTGTGTGTGTGTGTGTGTGTGTGTGGTGATCGATAGTAGACCTATAAATAAAAGATTGTTCAATTCTTTCCAAAGAAAAGAAGACTAAAAACAAGCGCCTTCTTCTTAAAACTTTGGTTATACGCCCATTGCTGTTCTCTTATATAACCACGCCCATACACCAATTGTTTAACAAAACACTAAAATCCACTTCTTAGCGCCTTCTCAGAAACGTATAGTCCACTTTTAAACAAACCATATTTATAGGACACAGGTAGGTTAGCACTCCTAACATCCCTTTAAAACAGCTCCTTAGAGGACATAGCAAGACCTTAGTAGTAGAGGCGCGACTCTCTACCCTCCTACCAATTATACAAGTTGTTCTTTTTTATACACTCAAAAAGTGTTGATTAGGAAGAAAAGGCTGCCTTTTTACTCTGTGGAACCAACTGTTGGTAACGCTCTAGCAAGCGCTCCGCTACCCGCACATTCTCATAATGTGCTTGCAAAAAAGTTCTGGCTGCGGCTCCTATTCTGAGCAGCTCTTGTGGTTGCGCATAACAATACAACAAGGCTTTAGCGAATTCCTCCGCTGTATCCGCGATCAATACTTCCTGACCGTCACTGGCGGCAATCCCCTCTAAGCCCAAACTTGTACTGATTACTGTTTTGCCCAAGGCCATCCCTTCTAAAATCTTGACCCGCATTCCGCTACCAGAAAACAGCGGCACTAGCATAATTTCATGCGCCTGAATAAATTCGGTCGCGCTTGGCACCTCTCCATGAATCGTTACATTCGGCCAAGTCTGGGTCAACCACTCCGCAGGCATATTGCGGCCAGCCAAGTGCAACGTTGCTGTAGGCTGTTGCGCCAATACTTTGGGCCAGACTTCCCGCAATACCCACTCCACTCCTTCGGTATTGGGCATCCAATCCAAGGAACCAATAAAACAGCAACTTGGTTGATGGCTCGGTACGGCTGATTGGTACGCGTAATCTGCCAAATCTAAGCCAATAGGCGTTACATGACTTTCCGTTTTGGCTCCCATACGCTGAAAAAAGTTCAAATCGCGGGCAGTAATGGCCACCAACAAATCATAGCGATTTAGTTGCGCCAATTCAAAGCGCTTTAGCCGTTGTGTGAGTAAGTGGAGGTACAATTTCTTGGGGCCGAATTTGGTGTTGTCGGTAATGCGTTGCCAAATTTCATGTTCTACATTGTGCGAGCGCATAACAATCTTAGCCTTAGAATATTTTTTTATCGTATCCATGTAAGGTGCCAAATACAGCGTCTCTAACTGTACAATATCGTAGGTCGTACTCGTGAGCAATTCAATCAACTTAGTGTTGAACGCCTCCGAGACAAACCGAGCAATGTGGTACGAATCCTTGGTAAATAAATTAAATAAAGCCGCTTTAGCTTTGATACGATTGTCCACTTCTACCAAGTGGACGGCCTTGTAGTGGCCCACGCCTTCGGGTAAGGTTGTGCCATCAAAATAGTGCTTGCTGGTATTCATACTCAACAAGGTCAATTCTACTCCCAATTCTTGCAACGCCTTAGCTAGGTAGGTTACCGCAATGGATTCCCCGTCCTTGAGCGGGTAAGGGAATTTTTTACACAACTGGAGAATTTTCATACTGGACTATTTTTTTGACTAGTAAACAGCAATCGGTTGCCCTTATCGGGTAAAAACCAACTGTTGCCCTTCCGAGAGCACTTCGTTGTAGCGGTAATCATCCAAATCAAATCCTTTCAATTGTTCGGGATTTTCTAGGCGATTTTTAACGGCGTAGTGCGTCATTAGACCGCGCGCACGTTTTGCATAAAGGGCTACTATTTTATACGTTCCGTTTTTATTTTCTTTGAAATCTACCTTCCAAAGAGGAGCCTTCAACAAACTTGTATTCACTGCCTTAAAGTATTCATTAGAAGCCAGATTAACAACAGCCGAAGGGTTCTCGGCATTGATGTACTCCGTTAATTGATCGCCCCAAAATTCATACAAATTCTTTCCGCGCTCATTAGACAACTTGGTACCCATTTCCAAGCGGTACGGCTGCATCAAATCCAAGGGTTTTAAGAGCCCGTACAACCCCGATAAAATACCTACATGCTTCTGCGCAAATTGCAAATCCTCCGCATTCATTTCGTGTGCAGCCAACCCTTGGTACACATCGCCTTTGAACGCCAACATCGCTTGTTTGGCGTTGTCTTCGCTGAAAGGCAATTGGAATTGCTCATAGCGTTCCACATTCAGCTGGGCGATTTTTTCACTCACTTTCATGAGCTGCTGTATATCCTCTTTAGTCTTAGGACGAAGCAAATCAATCAAACGTTGGCTTTGCTCCAAAAAATTTGCTTGTGTATGGCTAGAAAATTCAGTGGGACTGAAATCTAAAGTCTTAGCAGGCGATAACAACAACAGCATAAAGCGCGATGGTTAGGTAGTTATTTAGAAAGAATACGGCGGTCGAATAGACGGACACGAAAGTACTATTAATTGACTACGCGTACTAGTATTCTATCCAAAATTTAGCCAACTCTGACGTGCTGCTGACGGGGAAACGCGAAGGATTAGCAAGCGACTATTAGGGCAGTTTGCATTTATTTTCTACTTTTATGCACGTCACCTAACAATTCTACGTTGTAGAGATAGCGTGTTTTTTATGTTTCCTTCGCAGGACAAGTTTTCACTGAACAATTCTATGTATAAAGATAAAAAAGTTGTGGTCGTATTGCCTGCTTACAATGCAGCCGAAACCCTAGAGATGACCTATAAGGAGATTCCTTTTGACCTAGTAGATGAGGTTATTTTGTGCGATGATGCCAGCAAAGACCACACTGCTGAAGTCGGGCGACAATTGGGCATTGAGCACATCATTATTCACCCCGACAATCGAGGCTACGGCGGCAATCAAAAATCTCTTTACAACAAGGCTTTAGAAATCGGTGCAGACATTGTTATTATGCTGCATCCCGATTATCAATATACACCCAAGTTGATCCCTTCGATGGTCAATATTATTGGAGAAGAGTTGTACCCTGTCGTATTGGGTTCTAGAATCTTAGGCAAGGGAGCGCTAAAAGGCGGCATGCCGCTCTATAAATACATTGCCAACCGCTTTTTGACCTTTACACAAAATCTTTTAGTAGGTTACAAACTTTCGGAATACCATACGGGCTATCGTTCGTTCAATCGCGAGGTCTTAGAAGCCATTAATTTTAACGCCAACGACGATGATTTTGTCTTTGATAACGAAATGTTGTCGCAAATCATTTACGCGGGTTCGATATTGGCGAAGTGACCTGTCCGACCAAATATTTTGAAGAAGCGTCTTCGATCAATTTGCAGCGCTCTATCAAGTATGGCTTGGGCGTTTTGGCGGTTTCCGTCAAACATTTATTCAACAAAATCGGCTTGCTCAATTCGCCGATTTACAAGCGCTTGAAATAAGCGTTGCTCCCCCTCTGCCTATGGCTGCTCTACCCAATGAACAATTAGATCCCATTTTGGATGACTTGGACAAGGACTCCCCACCACCTCTAGAAGTAGAGCAAGACAGTTGGCGAGATCATGCACGCGCTTGGATTTTACCTGTTTTTGGGGTCGTTGGCGGACTGGTGATGCCTTGGGTATTGATCGGGCTTATCTTCCTGTTAACCAAGCTATTCACCTAGATTTTGAGGTAATTCTTATCAACACTTTTAATAGCCCTACTCCTTGCAATAGCCTATAAAGTACCTCCTTGCAATGGCAAAAATTCATGTTCTTCTAATTGTTTCTTTGAGTTTTATTTTTTAATTTAAGCTATCTTCCTAGATGTAAATATACCCTGTATCAATAAAACTCCTTTCTATCTACTGTTTAACTCTAAGAGGACAAGGTGTATTAGACTATTTCAACCTCACAGACGAAATAGAAAGCTATGTATAAGAACAACAACCGAGGGAACAGAAACAAGAGTATTCAGGGGGTTAGTAATTCCAATATTGATCTATCCGAGCAGCATACTATTGAAAATAGTAAGAACGTTGCTTACAACAGCGATATTCGTGCAAATTTGGTGCGATTCGGTGACGATGTTAATTATATTACTAAGTAGAAATTCGTTATGAAAGCAGCAAAGTCCTTGAAATCCCTTCCGTTCCTTATTTAGCGCTTTTCCAAAAAAATCACCACAGAAACGAGAAAGAGGAATTATCAAGATTATCTGAATGCTGACCTTCTGCCCTATACCAGTAGAAATTCTTACAGAGAAACACTTGAGCTAGGGACGCTGAATTTATCACAGAAACTGACATCTTAAGTCAATTAGAAAATGAATTGGGTTGTATTATTCTTGGACAGGGTGGAATAGGAAAAACTAGAACCATGTATGAAGTGGGTAACCTAGCCCACCAGGCTGGCTGGCAAACGTTTGTAATTCAAGCAGATTTTACAGCAGTTAACTTTTTTCTTGCTCATATAGAAGAAGACAAGCCCTGCCTTCTAATCTTTGATTACATCGAAGAGAGCGAAAGTTTTGAAGAGGTGGCTCGTTATTTAGTAAAAAACAAACGCGAAGGACAAATCAAGCTATTGGGCAATTGTCGAAAGTCTTATACAAAGTTAGAACTCGCTCCACTCAATTTCAGAGTGTAACCAGATTAAAAGTAGAAGAATTTGACTGTCTGACTCGTTTATTTTCAGCTAGATGGAGGAATTACTACCGCATTCATAATTTGAAGGCAAAAAGCGTAAAGCACCTATTAGCAATCCCGAAAAGGATACCAAAACCCTTCCGAGCATAGAAGAAAAATTATTCTTTATTTTGGTCTACCTGAAAAATTATTCCTTGCAGGAAATGATGGCGGCAAGTTTTGGTTTTTCCCAAAGTCAAGCCAGTAAGTGGTCTAAAGCATTGCGCCCTTTATTATTGGAGGCGTTGAACGATTTACAACTGCTTCCCGCTCGCGAAGGACATAAAGTTGCCCCTATACTCGAAAAATTAGGCGCAACAAAATGCTTCCAAGACGTTACCGAAAGACTCATCAATCGGCCCGCTGATAAGAACGTTCAAGAAGAGTTTTATAGCGGTAAAAAAAAGACACACGATAAAAAATAACCTCTTAACGACTCCTAGTCAATTTATTGTGTATTTAAGCCCAACTCAACAAGGTACGGTACACGACAAAAAAATGGCCGATGAGCAAGAACTTGTTTTTCCTAATAACCTCCACCTTTTTCAAGATAGTGGCTTTCAAGGCTACTGCCCTGAGAATGTCCATCTCGTGCAACCCTTTAAGAAACCTCCAAAAAAAGAATTATCTCCCCTCAAAAAATGGTTTAATCGCTATCTCCGGCTCGCAGAATTACCGTCGAACATGCCATTAGTGGCGTAAAAAGAGCGCGGTTTGTCTTCAAAGCTTGGTTGGATCAACAGGGCGATAAAAATTTCCTCCAACCCTTTTTAGTACAATACCTAACCGTCAATGCTGCCGACAAAGAGGCTAGATTTGTCTTCAAAGCTTGGTTGGATCAACAGGGCGATAAAAATTTTATACAACCCTTTTTAGTACAATACCTAACCGTCAATGCTGCCGACAAAGAGGCTACGTTTGTCTTCAAAGCTTGGTTGGATCAACAGGGAGCCATCCATTTTATACGGCCTTTTATCTACCAGTATTTAGAACGACATGCTGCACTAGAAAGCAGTTCCTTTGTGTACCAATCCTATCTAAAAAAAGCAAAGCAGGACAAAGAACTGTTAAAGCCTTTTCTACATCAATGGCTCTCCAATTATGCCGCTGAAAAAACACTAAATATCTAATCAGACTATGGTTAACAAAGACAAAGGATAATGCTTTTATTAAGCCTTATTTAATCGAGTGGCTCGACAAGAACCCCAAAGATAGCTTCACTTCCTTATTAGTAGAGCAATGGATAGAAAATGGCGGAAATTATAGGGACTTGTAGTTGTTAGTGTTTGTTTTTTGAAATAATCCCAACGCATCTTACTTTATAGGGCTGCCATATTGGCAGCTTAACCAATTTTTCGTATCTTGCCTTTCTTTTTATTAACAGCCGCTGAATTACTAGTTATGTACAACGATAATCCAACCCTAAAGGACCTTGACGAGACCAAACAGGGCGATGTTTTTTTCAAAGAGCAGGTGCTACCGACGAGTGAGCCGCTCCACAAAAAATTCTACATTGAGAGCTACGGCTGTCAAATGAATTTTAGCGACAGCGAAATTGTAGCCTCTATTCTCGGTGAGGTAGGTTACTCGGCGACTCGCGACATGGAAGAATCGGATTTGATTCTCATCAATACCTGCTCCATTCGGGAAAAAGCAGAAGATACCGTGCGCAAGCGCCTTCGCGTCTTTGATAAGATGAAAGCAGAGCGTCCTGGCACGTTGATAGGCGTTTTGGGCTGTATGGCCGAGCGTCTGAAAAAGAAGCTGTTGGATCAAGAAAAGTTAGTGGATTTGGTGGTTGGCCCCGATGCTTACCGCGATTTGCCCAACTTGATTGCCTCTGCCGAGGATGGCGACAAGGGTATTAATGTCTTGTTATCAAGAGAAGAAACGTATTCGGATATCAATCCTGTGCGCTTGGGGAGCAATGGCGTGACTGCTTTTGTAACCATTATGCGGGGTTGTGATAACATGTGCTCGTTTTGTGTAGTGCCTTTTACCCGTGGCCGCGAACGCAGCCGCGACCCCTTTAGCATTTTGGCGGAGTGTACCGATTTGTTTCAGCAGGGCTTTCGCGAAGTGACCTTGTTGGGGCAAAATGTGGATTCTTACTCTTGGAAAAACCCCGATACGGACGAAGTGATTGATTTTGCCGACTTGATTGAGCAAGCGGCGCACATCAATCCCGATTTGCGCATTCGCTTTTCGACCTCGCACCCCAAGGACATTACCGACAAGGTCTTGTACAACATGGCGAAGTACGAAAACATTTGCAAATACATCCACTTGCCCGTTCAATCAGGCAACAGCGAAGTGTTGAAGAAAATGAACCGTACCTACGACCGCCCTTGGTACATTGACAAAATCAAGCGCATTTACGAAATTATGCCCGACTGCGCCATTTCTTCGGATATGATTGCAGGTTTTTGCGGCGAAACAGAGGAACAACACGAAGAGACGTTGAGCATTATGCCCATTGCTAACTACAGCATGTCGTATATGTTTTTCTACTCCGAACGCCCCAACACCTTGGCGCACAAAAAATACGAGGACGATGTGCCGTTGGAGGTCAAAAAACGCCGTCTAAGCGAAATCATTCGTCTACAGAACCAATTATCATTTGAGCACAACCGCAAAGAAGTAGGGCAATACCACAAAATTCTAGTCGAGAAAGTCTCTAAAAAATCCGATGAGGAATTGGCAGGCCGTACCTCCCAGAATAAAATGGTCGTTTTCCCTAGAGAAGATGTCCAAATTGGCACCTACGCCTATGTAAAGATTCACGATTTTACCTCGGCTACTTTAAAAGGCACCTTGGTTTCTAAAGAAGAGTTTCTGGCAAACGCTCAATAGCGTCCACCTATAAATAAAAGGAATAGTGTTGTTTTTTTGTCGATGGCGAAAACAGGGCTATTCCTTTTTATTAAAGCAAAGAAAATGAAAGCTATACTTTTAGGGGGTCTCTTTTTAATGCTTCTAGGCGACTTGTTAGCGCAACCCACCGAGGTAGTCATTCAGGACACGAAACAACTAAAGGCCACTACAAACTAAAAACAAAAACCTAGTTGGAATTCTAGGAGTGGTAGAACCAACTTACAAGCGCATAGAGCCCTTCCATTATCATTTAGCGAAAGCGGAAACCCCAAAGGGTAAATCCGTTTATATCGACTTAGAAGGAAATGAATATTAAGCCAGTACTGGCCACCTATAACAATTTATCCATGCCTTATTTTTTCTCTTTGCTCTTGTTTCTCTGCCTCTTGGGCTGTGACGATGCGCCTGCGCCTTCTGAACAAGTACCCGTCACGACTACGGTAGACAACAGTCCTAGACCAGCAGTGCCCCAACCTACCCCTGCGGAGGTTCCCGAACCCATGCCGCAAGTCCAAAATGCGCCACTTCCCAACACGCCTACAGCAGCTCCTAACACGGGGGCTAAACCTGGCAATAATGGGACGATGACGATGGAAAATTTGGACAACGTGCAAGTCATTATGAATCCAAATTTGTTCTTATCCCCCGAACAATTATTAGAAAAAGTACAGCGCGCCATTATTCCTGTTTACAAAAACTGGGTACTCTTCAAATATGGTACGTTTATCATTTTAGACGATATTTCTCAGGTGACGGATGTCGCCCAAGAAGCGAAGCGTTTGTTGGCGACTTACCGCCCCAAGAGTGTGCTAGAAAAGCCGACTTGGGACTATTCTATTTCTCATTTAGAACAAGTAGAAGGTTGGTCGGTTTACGGCAATGGTTACGGTATTTATACGTATGTTAATCCCGACGAGATGGTCGACGCGCCTACTCCCCCCACCATTATTGTATTTGCTAGAAATAAGCGCACGTTAGACGAAAACAATCCGCAAGTTTTATACAGCAGCAGCGTAGACGGTATTCGCGCTTATTAAACGACCATTTCTACGTCTCCAATAGTTACGTTAATTAATCCTACTTTACTTTCTGTCCAGTCATTGATACATGAATCTGCAAACCATTAAACAACGCTTCGGCATCATAGGTAATTCTCCTATTCTCAACCACGCGCTAAAAATAGCGATTCAGGTGGCTCCAACCGACTTGTCGGTACTTATTCAGGGGGCAAGTGGCGTAGGAAAAGAATCGTTCTCTAAAATTATTCACAACTTGTCGGCGCGCAAGCACCAAAAGTTTATTGCCATCAACTGTGGTGCCTTGCCTGAAAGCACGCTTTATTCAGAACTATTTGGGCACACCAAAAATGCCTTTACAGGAGCGACCACAGAACGCAAGGGTTATTTTGAAACGGTTTCAGGCGGAACTATTTTCTTGGATGAGATTGGCGAAATGCCGTCGCGCTTACAGCAATTTTTATTGCGGGTGTTGGAGCAGGGAGAGTTTGTAAAAATGGGCTCTAATAAGGTAGAGAAAACCGATGTGCGGGTGATTACGGCGACCAATGTTAACTTGATAGAGAATGTTCGTCAAGGCAAATTTAGGGAGGATTTGTACTACCGTCTCAATACGGTGCCGATCAAGGTGCCACCACTCAAAGAGCGCCCAGACGACATTCATTTGCTTTTTCGCAAATTTGCCGCTGACTTTGCCGAGCGCTACCGCACTTCCCCCGTCCGTCTGGACGAGCCTCAGCTCTTGCTAGAAAATTACAGTTGGCCTGGTAATATCCGCGAGCTCAAAAACATTGCTCAACAAGTATCTGCCCTGTCAGAAGACAAAAATGTAGGCGCTGAAGCGCTCTTGAAGTTTATCCCCAAAGCCCTAGACCGCAACTTGCCCGCTGTTCAAAATCAGTTTGGTGGCGGCTTTGACAACGCGGCAGGTGCCAGCCATTACGAGCGCGAAATTCTATTCAAGTTTCTTTACGATATGCGCCGCGATTTGGCCGATGTAAAAACCTTGATTGCGGATTTGGTTCGAACCAACGACTTGCAAATGCCCGCTTCTGGCAAAGGAAATAATACCAGTCTTACCCCAATGCCTAATTTTCAATCGCCCCCTAACAACAGCTACGAGCCCTCCGATTACGAAGAGGAGTACGACTTAGATAAAGAACTCACAACACCCATTATTATTCATGACGACCGTGATCGTCCTGCTAAAGAAGATAAATACAGTGCCATTGAAGAGATTGAAGAATCCTTGTCTTTAGAAGATATGGAACAGGAGCTCATCCGCAAAGCCCTATCCAAACATCGTGGACGGCGCAAAGAAGCGGCGAAGGAGTTGGGTATTTCGGAACGCACGTTGTACCGAAAAATTCGACAGTACGAAATAGAAGCCTAAAATAGGTTTTGCTCCCATAAAATCACTATTGGAAAAAGAATCTAGATTTTTATCCCCAATTGCTAAACAAAAAAGAGTAGTAAACCATTGTGTGTTTGAACGCTTTTGAAAGGAGAGGTGTTAAGAAGGTAGTCGGGAAAAGATAAGCAAAAAAAAAACGATTAAAGGCATACAACTTGACCCGAACTTTTTTACATTTGCACGAATTTCACACAGCCGTTCCTATCAATAGCATACACAAAGGCACCAATTGCCTGGCGAATTCCTTAGAAACAGCGGTTGCT
This sequence comes from uncultured Saprospiraceae bacterium, assembly GCA_963837355.1. Classification (GTDB taxonomy): domain Bacteria; phylum Bacteroidota; class Bacteroidia; order Chitinophagales; family Saprospiraceae; genus Aureispira. The sequence continues at coordinate 197,842 of CAWIMY010000009.1, forward strand.
AGTGCAACTAAATTTACACGACTAAAATTATAAGTTTTTATGTATTGGACATTAGAATTGGCCTCACATCTACAAGATGCTCCTTGGCCTGCTTCGCGCGATGAATTAATTGACTTCGCGATTCGCTCCGGTGCGCCTATTGAAGTTATCGAAAATCTTCAAGCACTAGAAGATGAGGGCGAAGTTTACGAAGGGATAGAAGATATTTGGGCGGACTTTCCAACCAAATCCGATTTCTTTTTCCCAGAAGATGAGTATTAGGCGTTAATTTTACGCTTAGTTGCTGAAATGAGTCATTCCCTACTACTGGAAATGACTCATTTTTTTATCCCCTTTGGGAAGGCTGCTATGGAGAGCAAAAAGCAACGTAGTAGTGGTGATTAATTTTTGTATCTTAAGTGGAAGCTCTTTTTTCAACCATTTGATTAGACAATAGAGGTTATTACGGATGGACTGGTAGCGGGCTACAGCGAGTATTTTCAACGCGCTATCAGCGCAAAAGGCTAATAAATTGTTTAAAGATAATTTCGATGTCCTACTAAATACAGTGTAACATAAATTAATATCTAATAAAAAGAAACTAAACAAACAGCCCAGAATAGGAAGAATACTCTTTGAAATACTTTTTTTGTAACCTCCTAGGCATTCTTGTTGTTGGATAGTATAACAGGAAGTGCCTTAGCGATCCCCGTTTTAAGAACCACTCTCTATTTCATTAATTTTTAATTACTACGTTTATGCATCAACCACTTTTGAGATTTTTTCTTCTAAGTCCTTTTCTATTCTTATTACTAACAAGTAACCCTACTAAAGCACAAGATGCGGTCTCCGAGCTCAAATCTTACAACAAAGCCTTAATTTGGAGAGGGTTTGAACATCGCTGGACCTACAACCATCGCATTAATCGCATTGGCAGCCATGTCTCCCTAAAAGACGGGACAGGCGCTTGTATGCATTACAGTGCTACAGGATTGGGCTCAGACAGCACCTTTGCCCGCACCCACTACACCTATGTAGAATCCCCTGATGTGGTCTTCAAAGAAACGGAAATTAAGATTTTAGTTAATGGACACGAAGGTGATTTGCTCACCAAAAATGCACAAGTTTACTTAAATCTAGATGAGTGGATGCAAAACAAGAATCACTATGATGTTTTGGTAAATGGGTTTGAAGTAAAATCAATGATTAAGGCTGACCAGCTCCAACTCTTGCGTTTTTTAGTTGAAGACCCTGTTTACACCAAAGAAACCCAACAAATTTATTTGACGGCTAATTTTAATTTGGTCACTAATTGTAGAACCTTAGAATGCGAATTGTTCAAAAATCAAACGGCCTATGAATTGACCTTGCACTTGCTTATCATTGGATTTGAAGACAATGCGGGGGAAGTACGCGATTCTTATACTACCAGAAATTATGCTTGGGATACCTCTGTAGAAGTAGAAGACTTGAGCAAAGAGCTAACTATTTCTGGACAGCGGACGGTCTTCCCAACCGCTTGTTTGGGGATTAAAGGGTTGGGTATTGTTTTAGACGAAGAGCATTGGTTGTTGCAGATGAACAACTTTGTTACTCCCTTGCGCTACAATGCCAAAACAGGAGACATGAAAAGCCACGTGAATATGAAAGTAGTGGCTTGGAACAACGGAATGGAAAACTTCTCGGTTGCCCCCATGAAAGCAGAGTTTGCCAAGCGAAAAAGTGGCTTTGCCATGCTCGAAACCAATCCTAGCCTAGTGCAGTTCTCCAATGCCCGCATCAAGCACGGCAATGTAGAGACCTCTTTGTATTGGCGTGGCCGCAACAAAAGTTCTGAGGCTCCTGAGGCCGAAAGTACCAAAATCATCACTTCTAACCTAACCTTCGACTAAAATGAACTATTTATTTATTTATTTTATGCTATTACAATTTCTCCTTCTCACCTCGCCTATGCTGGCCCAAAAAAATGGGGTCAGTGGCTACGGCCATTCTGAGATCACTTATGTAGTCGGTGCGATTTCTAGAGATGTGTACATTGGTGCAGGTGGCGGAATTGTACTCAATGATAACTTCCAATTTGGGATATTTTTACGCGCTCTTAACCGCCCTTACAAATTTGATGATTTTGGATCGCAATTTCCAAGAGGAATCGAAGAAGAACACCCTTTTTCTAATAACGACGACGCGATTTCTACCATTGCTAGTAATACCGAAACAGGCATTAATATCGGCTTTAACATTATGCCCGACAAGCCTTTTCAGGTAACGTTTAATGGGATGCTGGGCTTAAGTACCGTTTCGTTTAGCGAAATCACCTTTATTGAAGATCCTTCCTTACCAACAGGCGGGCGATTTGTAGATGATTTGTACACCATGTTTGGAGGCAACTCCTCCTGCGAAGTCAATTTACAAGTCAAAGTAGGTGGCTTTCTAAAAATGGGTGTCAAAGGCGGTTACCACCTTTCCATCATCAATGGCAATACCCGCAATGGCGACTTGCTAAAAATGCCGACGATGTTTTCGGGGCCTTATGTTGGCGCAAGTTTGGTTTTTGGTAGTTTTTAACCTTTTTTTGTGCTCGCCAACTGTTTCTAATCACTCGTCTTTTACCAATTCTTATGATTTTATCCGACCAAGAAATTTTAAACGCCATTGACCGCAAAGAAATCATCATTGAGCCTTTTGATGCGAGCTGTTTGGGCACCAATTCTTATGATGTGCATTTGGGTAGCTATTTAGCCACGTACCAGGAACGCGTATTGGATGCAAAAAAACACAACCCTATTGAGAGTTTCGAAATTCCAGAAGAGGGATTTGTTTTGCAAGCGGGCATTTTATATTTGGGCGTGACCCTAGAATACACCGAAACCCATGCTACGGTACCTTTTCTAGAAGGAAAATCAAGTGTTGGGCGCTTGGGAATTGATATCCATGCCACTGCGGGCAAAGGCGATGTGGGCTTTTGTAATACGTGGACCTTGGAAATTTCCTGTACACACCCTGTCCGCATTTACAAAGGTATGCCAATTGGGCAATTGATTTACTTCAAAGTAGATGGCGAAATCAATACGTATTACAATAAAAAAGCTAACGCTAAATACAACCAACGCACGATTCTTCCTGTCGAGTCGATGATGTGGAAAAACAAATTTTAGTCCAATAACAAACGTCTCGAAGTAGTTTCGGGGCGTTTTTTTGTAGCGCTCCTTCACGTTTAGCAACCGTTTAGTTTTCTAATTAATTCTACCAACATGACTACCGTACAATGGATAGCAGGCGCTTTTTTGGCTTTTCTAATGGCTTTGTCGGCCGTTGGGCATCTCCTGAATCCTAAATTTACAGATGCTTTTATTCCTGATTTTTTTCCTAAAAAATTGGTGCATATCGTGATCGCGCTCGTAGAAATGAGCTTAGCGATTGGTATATTTATCCCCGCTTACCGCACGTGGGCGCTACAGGGAACAATTCTCTTGCTAATCCTGCTGCTACCCGTTCACCTTCGAGATTTGTTTTTGGACAAGCCAGCGATTGGCAGCAACAAAGCCGCTTGGATTAGAATTCCCTTTCAATTTTTATTTATGGCGATGGCTTGGTACGCGCTATAAGTTGTTACCCTCCAATTAAAATCATTGAACGGTTTTGACCGTGTTGTTGGGGGTCTGCAAAGTCTTCAAAGCTTTCCATGCCCCCACGCCCTTTGGCCTTGGCTGCTAAATTGGCGTGGATGTGCGGAAGGAGGTCTTCACCTCGACGCAAGGGAGTGAGAATATCCGTTTCGGATTTGGAGAAAAGACAATTTTTGAGGCGGCCATTGGCTGTGAGGCGGATGCGGTTGCAGGTGCTGCAAAAGGGATTCGTGATGGTGCTAATCACTGAAAAGCTGCCTTGGTGTCCTTTAATTTGATAATTGACTGAGGTATCGTGCGGTTGGTCTTGGATACGCAATATCTGTTTTGTACCATAATGCCCTTCAACTTGCGTCAAAATTTCGGCGAGGCTAATGCCCTTGCTCCAGTCCCATTGATTGCCATCAAAAGGCATAAATTCAATAAACTGCACCGCCAACGGTTGTTCTTTGGTCAAGGCGACAAAATCTAGCAATTCCGTCCAGTTGATTGAGCGCATCAACACTACATTGAGCTTGACTCGAAAGCCTTCTTGCAACAGCAATTGTATGTTATACCAAACCCGTTGAAAACTTGGGCGTTTGGTGACCATCGTAAATTTGTCAGGATCAAGCGTATCCAAACTCACGTTTACAGATTTCACGCCTGCCTTTTTGAAGGATTCTATGTATTTATCTACCAAAATTCCATTGGTCGTCAAGGTCAACTTAACGGGCAGCTGCCCTAATGCTTCTATGATTTGTCCAGCGTCTTTGCGCAAGAGCGGTTCGCCACCTGTTAGGCGAATTTTGTTCACCCCCAATTCCACAAAAGTGGTTGCAATTTGCAACAGCTCGTCAGCATTCATCCAGCTAGCCGCAGGCGAGTGCTCCACCCCTTCTTCGGGCATACAATAGAAACAGCGCAAATTGCACTTTTCGGTTAGCGAAATTCTCAAATATTGGTGGGGACGTTGGTAAGTATCGTATAACATACATCGTAGTTAAGCATAAACAAAAACAATCCCCTTAGTAAGCCTTGGCACCGCTGCTCTTGACAAGAAATTTACAAGATAGGTTGCCCCAATAGACGCAAGCGTGCTACGCCCCCATCGGGATAAATACGCAGCCGAACATGGGTCAGCGGTTGGGTTATAGCCGTTAACAACTGCTGTACACAAGTGTTTTCTTCTAATGCTTGTTGAGGTACTAAGGGCTCCCAGTGGTAATGGTCGACTTGCTGCACATCAAAGGCTTCTCCTCCTGCCAAGCTAGAATCTTGCTCAGGCAAATACAATCCTTCTAAGCTGAAAAACGCGGGACAATTACCCGAAAGCGGACGCGTGTCTACCGTAATGGCTTGTAATTTTCCAACTTGCGCTAAGCGGACAATCGCCCAATCACAATCACTGCGCAAGCGGTTGCGCTGGCTGATCCAGGCCTCTTGGTAATGGGTAGCCGCTTGTGGCAATAACAACTGTTCAGCCGCTCCGAAAAAGGCATCACTGTAAGCGATTACTGCCGCGCCTAAGTTGGCTGCCGCCAAATTTACTTGTTTTTCCTCTTCGTAATACGACCAATCAATGTTCAGATTGCCGTAAGCTTTGAAGCGCGCCAAGCCACCATCAGGATAAATATGGAGCTTGAGGTGGGTGTATTGATAATCAGAGTACATATCAATAAAGTGGCGCTGGTCGGGGCCTAAGGCTACTTTTTTTACCAAATGATCCCAGTCTTCGTGCACCAAAATTTCTTCTAAAGAAGTATGAAGGGGCAAACAACAAGCTTGTACGGAAGCATAGGGAGGATAATTACCCACAAATTCGTGCGTATCCAACTCTAAGCCGCGCAGCGAACTCATTGCCCCCAGCTCTATAATGCAATAGTCGTGGCCTTCGCCACGGCGACGACGCGACAACCAGCCATCAACGGTGGTGTCGCCATAGCCTCCACGGCCTTCTTTCAATAAGTTATTCGCTGCGGCGAAATGTTGATCGGTACAGTAAATAATTCGCGCACCAAATTGAGCCGCTGCCACGTTGGGCAAGGTCAAGTAATCAGGTAGTATACTAGTTTGTTGCAACACCACTAAAAAATTAACGGGACGAGCCCTAATTATCGTAAGAATAGAATAAGAGGTTGTTAAAGATTATCACAACTTCCACAACAAATATAAGGTAGTTCTAGGAAGAAAGTAATATTTTGTACGCAGAACTATGTTTGTTGTTTAAGCATGACCATTTATAGACGCATATATTTTGACAAAAGTAGCTTGTAAACTTTTATTTTTTGGTATTTTTGTCGCCGCTCTATTCTACTTGACCAAAGGCATCTGTTTTAGAACAAAAGGATAATTGCGTGAATCTCCTGAAAAGAATCACCCTAAAATCACTCCACAAGCCTCCTATAAAGAATCATTTATACGCTAACCAATAGCCCTATAGATATTTTTTTACTTGTTTGATAAAAAGTCTAGGAAATAAAATAGTCACTAATTCGATACAAAAATCGTCTTAACTTTAACATTTTTTAACCTTTTTTTCATTATTTTGTTTCTACGAATTTTAGCACACTAAATAAACACTTGCAGGGAATGAACGTACCATCTATTATCACCATAAGTCTACTTTTCCTTATGAGTAGTCTACTAAAAGCCCAGAATAACTTGGAGTCGCTTTTGAATATGGTTGAGACGGGTAAAACGTATGCTTTATACAAAGCTAAATCGGGAGATCAAACCGTAGTGAAGGAAACACAGGTTCACTACATCCACTTGGTGCCGCCGATATACGAAACAATTCTAGATACGATAGAATTGTCGCCTGCACTTAACGGCAACTTAGACACCAGTAACTATTTTATCCAAACAGAAATATTGGTTCTCAAAGAACCTGGAGCAGCTTGGAAAACGGCGACGATCTCGCCAATGTGCCGCCCCTCAGATGGCGTACCACATGTAGCGCTCTGCTTGCTCAAAACAACCCCTGAATACAAAATCATTCACCGCAAGTTTTTTCCGTTCAAAACCATTTACGATACCACGGCGACGGATTACATTATTCCTGCCCACAACATCGTTGTTACCCGCAAAGTATTGAGTCAAGAAGGACGTATTTACTATTTAACTACTCCTAGTGCCATCAATACAACTGCAGGCGAAAAACTAATTCAAATTCCTGTAGGAAGCTGGAAAAAATGGCAAGAGATCACCTGTCCTTTTGGAGAATTCAATGATCCCTCCATTACAGAGATCCAAGAAGCTTTGCGCAAACAAGATTATCAAGTCACTGTGACCAATAAATTTGACGAGCAAACCAAACGCAACTTACTCCAATTCCAACGGGATAACTTACTCGAAGAAGGAGGCATTACCAATGAAACCCTGAAACGTTTAGGTATTAGCCGAGAGCGGCTTATCAGTATTGACTTTTAATCGGCTACTCTTCTCTTTACCTCTAATAAGTTGCTTATGAATGCTTGGGAAGCACTAGTGCGTCAGGCACTAGTTGGTAATAATGTACGCAGTAAAGATGCTTTTGCTTTACTAGAGCAATTGGAGGTCTATGGTTTTGTAATTGATAAAACACAAGCTCCTGAACGGCGGCTTCTACAAGCTGCTGCCTTGCAACAGCATTTACATGCGGCTGCGGGCTTACCCAGCACACCAGATTCGCCGCCTCCCGCTGCCGCCCCTGAAGAAACCCAAGCCTATTGCAGCGAGCAGCGCATTACCCAACTGCGTTCCATTCTTCGCTACAAACACGATGAAATTTTAATAGAATGGCTACATGCCATTGCTGCGGCCAAAGAAGTTTTATTGCCTGAGCTTCTGCCCGAACTCTTAAATTATTGCAGCAAGCGCGGCGTTTTACAACCTTATCTACTGCCTGTTTTAGGAACACGCGGACAATGGTTGGCTCCTCTAAATAGTGACTGGCAATATGCACAACAGTTGGACATCAAGCAGCAAGAAGCTTTCTTTTATGGCGATCGTGCAGCGCGGTTACAGTATTTGCGCCAATTAGCACAGCAGCAACCCGAAGCTGCCTTAGAGCTTGTCCAACAAGTTTGGGCAGAAGAAGGCCACGACCTACGCGCTGCTTTTTTAACTGTTTTCATTCCATTGGCTCCTTTAGAAAAAGCCTTGCCCTTTTGGGAAAAAGCCGCCCAAGACAGCCGTCAAGCAGTACGCCAACAAGCCATTCACTTACTCCAACGCTTTCCCACTTCTTCGTTGATCGAGCGTCTCCAAGAGCAGTTAGGCACTTGGGTACAACTCTCTAAAGAAGCCCCTACCCCTACCATTGAATTGCCCGAAGGCGTTACCTCTGCCTTGCGCCACGATGGCATTGTCGAACAGCCCAACTGGGTGGCCAACCAAGGCTTGCGCGCCAATATTTTGGCACAAGTAATTGCCGTTGTCCCCCCGCAATGGTGGACAACCCACTATCCTTGGAGTCGTGAACAGTGGATCAGATGGGCAAAAGAAAACGAATGGGCGACGGTATTCATGACTGGCTGGGCAAAAGCAGCACAGACATTTGAAGCGGCCGATTGGTTATTGGATTGCCAAGAGTGGTTCTTCACCAAATCGTTGCGCCACGAAATAAGCGCGGCTTCCTTTGAGTTTTTGTACGATAATTTACCGAACGAGCTGTTTCAACAACTCGCCGATCAGGCGATTGCTTTGGAGGGACAACGCCCCTTTACCGATCATCATCCCTTGTTTACGCTGTTGTTGGTGGAAGGGCAAGCTTGGAGTAAAAGCTTTAGTGAAGCTGTATTGCGCCGTATTCAACTGACGATTGAGCGCGAAAGCTATGTTTTTCATTGGACGCTCAAGGCAGTCCTCAAGCGCGCGGCTTATGCTATCCCTGCGGAGGCGGAGGCAGTTGTTCAACAGGGTTGGCCTACCGAAAGTGCGGCATGGCCTTCTTGGCAAAAGGAAGTACAACAACTGCAAAGCTTGTTGCAATTTCGCGCCAGCGTACAAGCCACGGAATAACGGTCATTGGTTTTCCTACTTATTCTCCCTAGTTGCTCCTTTATTCTTGTTGTAATAAGGCCGCAAATTGACGCAAGGTCATCAGCCCTTTGGTAGGTTGCCAAGGCTCTAGAGCGGCCAAGGAAAGTTTGCGAATTTTGGTCATCACTTCGTATTCTCCAATACTGTGGTCGAGATAAATCAAGGCCGCGCGCTCGTAACGGCGATCGTGGGGTTGTAATCCTTGCACGTGCATGACAACATCGTACTGGTTGGATTCGGGGACAACTTGGCAACGTACCATCAACTCATTTTCCATGAATTCAACGCCTTCAATTTGCGCTCTAAAAAAGCCTTGTCCTTGGCGGTACAATTGGGCTTTCCAGCCTTTTATCACAGGAAAAGCCTCGTACAAAGCGACCGCATCGGGGACACCACTCACCTGCCCGTCACAACTAATAATCAGCAAATATTCCCCTGTTTCCGTCAAGGTCAGTTCGGGAATTAGATAAGCGCTGTAGGCTTCCATTTCCTTACATAGATTTTGATAAGGCGTATGGTCGCTAAAATCGCTGTGCAAAAACTCTTCTAAGGTTGTTTTATAATTGGCCAACCAAATCCAAAAATCAATCGGATCCATATCTTCAACTTCTAAACGATCACTTACTCTACTTCTGCTTGAATGGATTCCCACAACAAATCTTTGAGCTCTGTTAACCCTGTTTGAGCCGCTGACGAAATAAAAATGGTCGGCACATCCTCAGGCAGTTCTGCTTTTAAGAGTTCTTTTAGTTCATCGTCCAAAATATCAGCTTTGGAAATGGCTAAAATGTGTGGTTTGTCCAGTAATTCTTCGTTGTATAATTTCAATTCTTTTACCAAAATGCGGTATTCTTTAGCAATATCATCGCTATCCGCAGGTACCATGTACAAAAGCGTTGCGTTGCGCTCGATATGTCTCAAAAATCGGTGTCCTAAGCCTTTTCCTTTGTGTGCATCTTCAATGATTCCAGGAATATCGGCCATGACAAAGGAACGTCCATTGCGATAAGCGACCATTCCTAAATTGGGCACCAGTGTTGTAAATGGGTAATTGGCAATCTTGGGCTTTGCAGCCGATAGAACCGATAATAGCGTAGATTTTCCTGCATTGGGAAAGCCCACTAACCCTACATCAGCCAGTACTTTGAGTTCGAAAATTTTCCACTCGCGACGGCCTTCTCCTGGAGGAGAGGTATAGGTAGGAATTTGATTGGTTGCCGATTTATAATTCCAGTTGCCCCGTCCACCGTGTCCGCCCCGCGTTACGATAACAGTTTGTCCATCTTCGGTAATTTCGTGTTCCACTTCGCCTGTTTCAGCGTCTTTGATGAGGGTACCCAAAGGCACTTCTAAAATAACATCCTTCCCCTCTGCCCCCGAAGAGCGACTAGAACCACCGGGATTTCCCCGCGTGGCAATAACGTGTTTTTTGTATTTAAGGTGCAAGAGCGTCCACATTTGGCTGCTGCCGCGAACGACAATGTGCCCACCACGGCCACCATCGCCACCATCGGGCCCGCCTGTACTCGTCAACTTATCTCGGTAGAAATGCGCTGATCCTGCTCCCCCTTCTCCTGAGCGGCAACAGATTTTCACGTAGTCAATAAAGTTGGAATTGGTAGCCATAATTTGGTGTTGTGTAGTCTATTTATTTATAGTAAAAGGGTTGTTTTAGCAAACAAAAGATTGCAAGATACGGTTTATGTCTTACAGGAGCTTTGTTTTTGGTATCAAATTTAGAAACTTGGCTCTATCTTCGTCACCCAACAAAACATCACAGGATGAACAAGCATGATTTTTCCCAAGTATTTCAGCCCTTTAGAGCGCCACAGGTACTGTTGCAATTGTTTGATTTCATTCACGTTAACCAAGGTATTGGATGTCATCAAGGATTTAAAATCACATTGGATAGCGATAAATCTAGCCTAAAACATTTTTCCGACGACCAGCGCTTTTTAAAGTCTTTGATTGCTTTTGCACAGGCCGATGGGCGCGGCGCTATTTATGCCCTTTGGACACCAGCCGCTCATTGGAGCTTAGACGATGCTCCCGTAGTTATTTTTGATCCCCAAGAAGGCTTCTATCCGATCGCCAACAACAGCCGTGAGTTTTTGCAGTTACTAGCCCTGCAAGTGCCGCCCACCATTGCCGAACGACAAGTGCGTTTTCATCCGCGCCAAGCCCCTGGCGAACAACAAGGAAGCTACCAGCGTTGGCTAGAAGACACCCTAGAAATCAGTCCCGTTCATGATGGAACTGACATTGTATCGGCGGCACGCTCTGCCCACAAAAAATCGTTTGACAACTGGATGCGCCGTTGCAGCCGCAGTTCTTAGTTGGTCTTATTTCTTAAAATAAACCAAGGTTTGTGTACTGTATTCCAACGGCTGACCACTTTGGTTGGTTTTGGTCATCGTGAGCCAATTGCCTTGCTTGTCATAAGTATATTGGTAAGTAAAGGCATCTCTTTCGTTGAGTGTACCATCTTCTAAATAAGCCCAATCCTTGGCGTAGTTTCCTTGCTCATCGTAAACAAATTTGCGTTTGTAACTCGGTATGTTACTTCCTGAATAAATCGCTTGCTCCACTTCTCTCCCTTGCTCATCATAGGCATAACGCTTCTTCAATTGCAGCACCTCGTTCTCATCAAATACCTGCAACTCAATCAACTGCCCTTTGCTGTTGTAGCGTTGTTGACGCTTGTTTTCATTGTCTGATTCGTCGAACAAACTCACGCTTGTAACCAATTGCCCTTTGTCATCGTACTGATAATTGGTCGTTTTTACCAAGCTACCATTGGTTTGCTCAATGCTCTGTTCAAGTTGTTGCTCTTTGTTGTAACGATACATAAACAGGCGGGTTACTGGCCCGTTGATAGTCTTTCGTTCTTTCAAATTGCCCGCCGTATTATAATGGTATTCCCAAGCATCCAGCAGTTGCTTTTTCTCGTCGTAACTTTTCCAGGTTACTTTATTGCCCGCTTCGTTATAGACGACTTCCACGCCGCCCAGCAAGGCTTTTTTATCTATTTCTCCCGTTGCGCTTGGACTATACACCCAAACCGTGCGTTCTTTCACCGCCCCTTTGAGGTTTTTTTTCGACCAATCGTTGTCAATGGGAATTGTTTTTTTAGCATTCGCGGTGCTACTTCTTGTAGCATTATCTTCTTCATAAGTACTGGCTTGTTCTGTGGCACAGGCGATTAGTAAGCCAAAGGCCAGTAGGACGGTGATCTTTCTCATTGGTTGTGTTCTTTTGTTTGCTGCCTTAACACGGTATAGGCACTAGTAGTTGTGAGGAACAGGCGTTCTTTTTAAGTGATTTTTGAGACGGCCTATACTTGATTCATTCGTTGGAGTACCCGTTCGATTTTGGTTTGGAGAATAAAGAATAGGTGGCTGCCTAAGGTATGGACTTCTGTGCTGCCGATGGCTACACCTAACTCCTTAATAGTTATTTTACTTGGTGACATAATCCTCCTAATTTAGCACTTTCTTTATTGCTCTCCACCTCCAAAAGATAAATACTTATCCCTCCAAATAGAATTCGCCTTCAGTTTTTCTTCTACAAACCTCCTACAACCCCCAAAACTTACTTATCTTTCTAGGGAAGTTATTTTTCGTTAACCAGTGTTTATTTCTATGGCTCCCTTTTCTCCCTTGGATGCACCTACACAGGCAGGCCGTGTTGTTATTCGTCGCCCCCATAGCAATGGAGTAGAATTTCTCCTAATTGGTACCAACTTGTGCTTTATAGCCTTGGTCAATTATTTGGCCTTGCGCGCTATTATCAATGGCGACTTTGGCGTCACTTGGTTTGTCTGTTATGTTTTTGCGATGGTGTTTGGTGGTATAGCGGGCTTCTTCTACCTCTGGCGCAAAAAAACCATCGCCTATGAAAAGACCAATGAGGTGGTTCTAATAGAAGAATTGGAGCCTAGTTTTGCGTTGATGCTGGCGGGGATGGCGTTGTTTTTTTGGGGATTGTACCTCTCTATTTTTATTTATAATGCCACAATGGGCACCTTTATTTCTTGGGACCATGTGCTGCGGTACTTGGCATTAATTCTACCTGGACTTATACTAGGGCCTTTTCAGTTTTTGTACCTCAAACGCCTCAAAAAAGTACGGCAATTGGTCTTAAATTATCATGCTAAGAATACTTAGTACGGGGCTAGAATCCTCCCTCAACTCCTAATTAAATCCTAAAATCACGCGCCTTTGTGGAGCCCTGCCAACTTTGGCACCAATTATAGCGTATACTAACCGTGGGCAGTCAAAGAAATTAATTTACCTTTGCGATCCCCTAGAAAGTTGTTTTTGATTGGACTACGATATGCTATTTATGACGCGCTTGAATTGGTTTTGGTTGGTGTTTTTTGTTTCGCTTTCGCTAATAGGCGAAGCACAGGTTTTTGACAAGCCGCCCGCCCCTGCTTTGGAGGAAGATAGTTCTCGGATTGATATTCTCAATATCGACAAGTACAAGGAAATTAGTAGTGGGAACGGCGTTTTTCGCGAACTGACAGGCAATGTGCATTTGCGCCAAAAGGAAATGCACCTGTGGTGCGATTTGGGGTTTATTTTTCCAAATAAACAAATTGAAGCGTTCAATAATGTAGAAATGCTGCAAGACGACAGCATTCGCATTTTTTCGGATACGCTTTATTACGACGGGATTACCCGATTTGCGCGCTTGCGCCAAAACGTTGTGCTCACCGACACGAGCATGACGATGTTTACAGAAAAATTAAATTACGACCTCAAAACCCGCATCGCCTACTTTCCCGAACAATCGCTCATCGAAAGCGACTCTTCTACCCTTGTCAGCAAACGCGGCACCTACAATGCCAATACCAACGAAGCGTACTTTCAAGATTCTGTGCGCATTACCAATCCCAATTACAAACTGACCGCCGATTCACTCGCCTTCAACACCCAAACAGAAGTCGCGACCTTCTTGGCCGACCAAAGTCTATAACGACGAAAAAATGGTCTATTGCGAAGATGGGTATTATGACAGTAAACGCAACTATGCCGAGCTGTACAAGAATGCGCGCTTTGAGAATTATGAAAATGACAAAGAAGAAGTGGCGACAGGCGATACTATTATTTACGATGGGCGTTTTGATCGGTATTACTTGATTGGCAATGCCCACTTTGAGAACAAAGAACAGGTCGTCGATGCCGATACCATTATTATGGAAGGTGAAACCGAACAGTATTTTTTCTTGGGTGATCCAAAATTTCGCAGCAAAGATACCACTAGCAATCAAAGCATTCGAGCGTTGCAATCGGACTACGATGCCATTAATAATACCATGCTCTTTCGGGGTGATGTAGTGGTTTATGAAGGCTCCCAAATTATTTTCGCAGACAGCTTGGATTACAATACAGAAGAAAAAAATGGTCTAGCACGGGGCAATGTGGTGTGGATCGATACTGCTGCCAATGTGCGCATCAATTGCGGGCAGGCATTCTACGAAGACAGTACGGGCTTTCTCTTGGCACAGGACGAGCCAATGCTTACGACGCTCATTGACAACGACAGCCTTTGGCTACGTGCCGACACGTTGATTTCTCTGCCCGATACGGCTTTTCCTGAGCAGCGCCACTTGTATGCGTTTCATCATGTGCGGGTGTATAAATCCGACATGCAAGCGCTTTGTGATTCCTTGTTTTATGATGGAGTGGATTCGATGTTTACATTCTATGAAGATCCCAAACTATGGGTCAATGAGAATCAATTTACCGCCGATACGGTCAAGATGCGCCTCAAAGCATCTAAACTACATCAGGTCTTGTTGTATGAAAAATCCTTGGTTATTAGTACCAAAGAAGATACTTTTTTCAACCAAATCAAAGGCCGCAATGCTGTTGCCCTATTCAAAGCGGGCAAACTCTCCACAATGGATGTGCGCGAAAAAGGGGAAACGGTTTACTATGCTACAGATGATAAAGGCGGGTACATGTTTGTCAACGACATCGATTGTGCGGACATGACGTTGTACTTTGCTGAATCTCAATTGAAGCGCATCAAGTATTTGGGCAAACCCAAAGCCGTAGTCTATCCCATGCACCAAGTCAACCATACTAGCCTGCTTTTAGAAGGGTTTAGATGGGTGGACAGCTTGCGTATCAAGAGCAAATACGAACTTTGGGGTGTACCTGAGCCCGTTCCGATTGTTGATAGCTTATTCCTCACCAATAGCATGGATTTAGACAGCGCGTTCTCCGATAGTTTCTTTATCGACAGCACTTTGATGGATCCATTAGGTACCACTGTCAAGAGTGATAGTAGCGCTACCCCTTCTAGCAACAAAATGGGCATGGGTAAGCAAAAGGGAAAAGGAGTACCGCCAACAAACGGTACGGAAAAGGGTAGAAAAGAGCGCCCAAAAAACAACAAAATGGGCATGACTCCTGCACCAGAACCCTCCGCCACCACGACGAAGCAACGGAAAAAAAAGAAGTGGTTTCAGAAATCCAATCCCCCGCCGCCTACGGAGGTTCCCACAGATAGCACCAATCAATAACACAACTTTCTTATGAACACCCAATTCTCAGCCAGCACGTTGTTAAAAGCCTTACAAGAACCTGCTTTATTGCTCGATCAAAACGGCCAGATTCTACAGGTCAACACCCACCTAACCCAACTATTGGGCTACTCCACTGCCGATTTAATGGGTAGAACCTTTGATTGTTTGTGCCAACAAAAAGACCACCCCAACCAACTGATCTTGGATTGGCAACAGGCCACACAACAGGGACAAGAGTGGTTGTTTTATGATAATAATGGCCAAGCTTTTTCGCTGCGCTGTAGTGTGCACACCCTCCACAAAGCCGAAAGTTCTTTACAGTTGGTCTTGCTCATTCCCCGCGCCGAGCAGCCGCCTCTCAACGACTATTTGGCGAAAGCCGAAGCCCATTTACAAGCTGCTGTCAACCACCGCGAGCGCGATTTGCAACAAGCGTTGGAACGCTTGCAACAACACCAGCGCGATTTGGAGCAAGAAATCCTAGAGCGCCAAGCGATGGAACAACAATTGTTGGCCGCCAAAGCCAATATGCAATCGGCTCTAGACAGCACCCGTGAGTTGAGCGACCTAAAAACCCGTTTTATCGCGACGGCTTCCCACGAATTTCGTACGCCATTGAGCAGTATTTTATCCTCGGCAGCCCTCATCGAGCGGTATACGACCGAGGCGCAACAAGAAAAACGATTAAAACACGTCAACCGAATTAAATCTTCGGTCAAGAACTTGACGCATATTTTGGAAGACTTTTTATCACTCTCTTCCTTGGAAGAAGGCAAAATGCCACAGCATCAACAGAGCTTTGATTTAGAAGAATGGCTACAGGCCGTCTTAAATGAAGTCAAAGTTATGGCCAAATCCCAACAGCAGTTTGAATGGCAGCATCAAGGCGCGCCCATTGCCTTGCACACCAACGCCCAAGCCCTCAAAAATATCTTGCTCAATTTGTTATCTAACGCCATTAAGTATTCTCCTGAAGACGCTATCATTCTCATAAAAAGCCACAGCGATACCAGTACCGCCACCATTAGCATTCAAGACAACGGCATGGGCATTCCAAAAGATCAACAAAAACACCTGTTTACTCGTTTCTTTAGAGCCGACAATGCTACCGCCATTCAAGGCACAGGTTTAGGCTTATACATTGTCAAAAAATATTTAGAAAGTTTGCACGGCAACATTACCTTTGAAAGCGCCGAAGGCCAAGGCACTACGTTTACCATTCGCTTCCCCAAAAACAACCAGCATGAAGAAAATCTTAGTCATTGAGGACAATTTGGAAGTGCGGGAAAATATCGCCGAACTGCTGGAATTATCGGGATACGATTTATCCGAAGCCGAGCAAGGTAAAATGGGAATTAAAATTGCACTAGAGCAGCTGCCTGATTTGATTATTTGTGACGTGATGATGCCTGTGTTGGATGGTTACGGCACGCTCAAAGTGTTGCGCAACAACCCCAAAACCAAACACATTCCCTTTATTTTTTTGACGGCCAAAGCAGAGAAAAAAGATTTTCGGGCAGGCATGAATTTGGGAGCAGATGATTACATTACCAAACCGTTTACTGATGTAGAATTGTTGGAGGCTGTAGAATTGCGCCTACACAAACAAGACCGTCAAACTCCACGCCCCTCTACGAATAGTGGGCAAAGCTTTTTTAATCCAGCGCAGTATTTTCAGGAGCAGTTGCCTAGTTTCCTAGAACAACATGCCTTGCGGTCGTACACGGCCAATCAATTGTTATTCAGCGAAGGCGATACCCCCGTGGCACTTTATTACATTCAAGAAGGGCGCATCCAGCGCAATAGCAGTACTGATTTTGGCAAAGAATTGACCCTCTCGCTTTATCGCGAAGGTGATTTTGTAGGGTTACCCGAGCTGTTGGAACAAAGTGCCTACCAGAGCAGTGCAAGCACCAGTGCCCCTTGCCGCTTATACGTGCTCCCCAAAACCGATGTAGAAGCTTGGCTAGCAAAAGATGCCAGCATTGCCCAGCATTTTATGCGCCTATTGGCCCAGCAACTCGTTCAAACAGACCAACTACTCCTTCAGATGGCCTACAGTTCGGTGCGCAAGCGCGTAGCCGAGGGCTTGTTGCGGCTCCAAGCGCAATATAGCGCTTCCAATACGACCGAGATTCACAGCAGCCGCGAGTCGTTGGCCAACTTGGTAGGCACCACCAAGGAAACCGTTACCCGAACCTTGAGCGAGTTCAAAGACGAACAATGGATTGCGCTAAAAGGTAGCCGTATCGTCTTGCTAGATCCCGTCGCCTTGCAAGCAGTGTTGGATTAAGACCAGCTATTATTCCGTTCTAGGTCTTAGATTTTTTAATTTTAAGAATCTTATTCTCCCAAGTCTTCCTGATAAAACTGTATTTTGGCGACTTACTTCTACCATCTCCAAAATTAAAGCACCAACATGATTACCTGTAACGACAAGCAATTTGAATTATACCTCCGTAACGAAGACATCCAAGCCCGTCTAAGGGTCTTAGCCCAAGAGGTCAACGAGCGCTACGAAGGGAAAAATCCTGTTTTTTTGAGTGTCCTCAATGGGGTGTTTAGAGTGGTGGGCGATCTGTTTCGCTACGTGGAAGTCGATTGTGCTGTGAGTTTTGTAAAACTCAAATCCTACTCGGGAACCAGCAGCACAGGCGAGGTCAGTACCTTGTTGGGCTTAGATATGGATTTGGAAGGACGACATGTGTTGTTGGTGGAGGACATTGTGGATACAGGCAAAACACTGCACGAATTTCTACCTCAATTGCAAGCGTTGAAACCTGCTTCTGTCGCCGTTTTTACCTTGCTCACTAAACCCGATGCCCTACGGTATGACGTTCCCCTAGATTATGTAGGCTTTGAAGTTCCCAATTATTTCTTGGTCGGTTATGGGTTGGATTATGATGGCTGGGGTCGCCAGCACAACGATATTTACCAGTTGGCGGAGTAAGGTTGGCAGAAAGCTTTTATAGAATAGCTCTCTTAACACTATAATACGATAATCGCCTATTCTACAAGTAGTTAGAATAGGCGATTAGTACAATTAGTTATCCTGTTTAGTAAGAAAGACTTATTCTTTTGCCCCCCCACTCGCGCCAGTCTTTAGCTTGCACCGCTTGTAAAATTTGCCCTAGTGTACTGGTCGTCTGGCTTCTGAGGAGGAACACCGCTTTACTGTTCAATGAATTCTTTAGCCGTAAATACTTTTGTACGTAATTTTAGACGTTCATAGGTCTTAATAGCTTTGTAATGGCATTTATCATCATTGGTAATAAACACATCGCAATAAGAAGCGTAAAAGGTATGCAAGCCATCATCTATCATATTTGTAAACATATTGTCAGATTTATAACCTTTCAAATCACACCTTAAAAACACGTCGAATATGTCTCTGTAAGCGAAGTTTTTACTAGTTGATTCGGACATATTTGGTAAATGATCGTCTATAATAGTATCCATCTCCAGATACTTGTGAGTTCCTCCACTAATGTTCAACTTATTATTATCTAGCTTTAGTAGTTTTCTATTCTTTTTTAGTTTAACTCTAGCTTTATTAATGTACTTTTTCAAACTCCTATAGAGGGAATAATCCTTATTCATCATAAACGCTACAGCTACTAAATCAGCTGTTAAAGCATAATGAGTCATTTCTTCCCTTGTTCTAGGATACATCACTCCGAAAATAGGATCTTCTCTATAAATCAAAGCAAACTCTTTAGGCACTTCTAAAAATTTGAGAAGATCAAATACGCTTTTCATCAAGCCTGTTGTATCAGCTTCTATTACTTCATCTATGTTATCAATTTCAAATTCTTTTTCGTCTTTTAGTTCATTGAAAAAGTCCACTACTGATCTATAGTGCAGTGTAACATTCTTTTGGTTCCAGTAATGGCAGATACATAGATTGTTAGTTACGGCCTCTAATATTTTAAGATGACCATCAATATACTTTGGATTCTTTTTATAACCTCGAAGCAAATCTCTTAGATGAGCATTTGAATAAGGTGTTTGATTACTGCTTTTATTCAACGTAGTGAGTAGCTCCGAGTAGATTATCCTATCCCCTTCTTCAAGTTTTTCTTTTTTTTCAATTCTATCAAATACGTTCCAATCTAAATATATTTTCATAATAATAAACTATCCTCCGTTGGCGCAAGTCTTTAGCTTGCACCGCTTATAAAATTTGCACTAGTGGATAAGCGGTGATTTGTGCCCGCATTCCATGAAACACGCAACCCCGTCCAAGTACTGGTGAGCACGTCGAAAACAGACCGCTTCGCTCAACACTTGCACTACCCCCGTTGCATTTGGAACACTTGCGCTAGCGGGGGGACTTCTTCCTTCGTCAACCGTTTAAATGCCGCCATGTCATTCATTACGCTTCCAGGTAACGTCTTGTCAGCTTTTACTAACGATTGGCCTATACCCTTTGTTGGGTGTCGTTTTTTTTCAATTCCTTAATTATTATGAAACTAGCTTACATTTTTTAGGGATTATTTTTTTCATTTTGCTAAGCTCTTCTTTTGAAATGGGATTACCTTTTACATGGACTTCTTCTAATTTAGTTAATTTACCAACAAAGCTGGGTAAGCTCGTTAGTTTATTATTATTCATATAGATGCCCTCTAATTGTTTGAGTTTTTGAAGTGCATCAGGAATTTCGCTGATGGTATTGTCGCCAAAAATAAGCCATTTCAAAGTTTTACTATCCCCAAGTTCTTCAGGAATATCTATTAGTTGACAATTGTTACACCAAAAGGTAACGAGTTTTTTCATCTTACCGATGCCTTTGGGGAGTGTTTTTAGGTTAGAATTACTACAGTCTAAATAGTGTAGTGCATTCATGCTACTAACACCTTTTGGTAGGCGCTCTATAGCGGTATCAGCCATCCAAATTTTTTTGAGCTTGCTCATTTTCCCAATACTTTCAGGCAATATGGTTATTGGGGTACCTGTAATAGACAACTCTTGTAGATTTTTTAATTTGCCTAAATCTACGGGTAAAGTTTTTAGCTTAGAGTTCTTGGCTAAGATGCCAAGTAGTGATGTGCAAGAAGTAATTGATGGAGGTAAGGTCTCCACGGCTGTATTCGTAATGTCAAGAAAGATTAGGCTCTTGAGATGCTCAAAACTATTAGGTAATTCAGTTACTTTAGAATTGGCTAACTTTAAATATTTGAGATGAATGAGATTTTCAAAACTTTCGTAAGGAATCAAGGTTTTTATGGGGGTACCTTCTAAAAATAATTCCTCTAAATAATGGAGTTCTCCGAGACGATAAGGTAAGGAGTTGATCGCAGTATTATTTAGATAGAGGTAGCGAAGCTTTTCAAGATTACCAATATTATCTGGAAGTTTGGTTAATGGACTATCCGAGGCGGAAAGATGCTTTAAAAGAGATAGAGCAACAATTCCATTAGGCAGAGAGGTGATTTGGGTTTTACGAATTTTTAAGGTGTGGAGCTCCTTACATTGGCTAATGTTTTTGGGTAACTCTTTCAGTGGATTATTGCTAACATCGAGCGATCTCAAATTTGTTAGCTTTCCTATGTCAGAAATTGATTTTAGACCTGTATTATTGAGATTTAAACTGAATAATTCTTTACTACTTGCAAGGCCACTTGGAAATGCTCCCAAGTTAGAGTTGCTCAAGTTCAACACCTCTAATTTCTCGAATGTTTTAAGAGCTGTAAATAACGATTTGACATCTTTTTTATCCCTTATAGTTAGCGTGATTGATTCTAGTTGACTTAAATTGGATAAATTCGGACTAAGTGTAGTAATAGGAGCCTCTTCTATTTTTAGTGTGGTAAGGTTCGTCAAGTTATCCAATGAGCTCGGTAAACGCATCGGATTTTTTTGTCTGACAGCTAGGGTTTTTAATGAAATAAGCTTATCAATCTCTATTGGAATACTAGCAACATTTTTTTCGATCAAGTAGATTTCAGTAAGATCTACCATAGATTTTATCTTGGTATAAATTCTTGCCTTTTTATCTATGACTTTAACCTTGTATAGCCAGTCATAAAGTTTTTC
This sequence comes from uncultured Saprospiraceae bacterium, assembly GCA_963837355.1. GTDB lineage: Bacteria > Bacteroidota > Bacteroidia > Chitinophagales > Saprospiraceae > Aureispira. The sequence goes on from CAWIMY010000009.1 coordinate 219,025, forward strand.
ATAAGCAGTCAGGCAACTAGAGGCTTCATTTTTGTCTAGTTCGCAAGCCAACTTTATATTTTCCAATTGCTTGGATCGAATGAGTTGTTCTATTTTATCTTTGTTACTATTCATGGTTAAATTTCTTAATAACTAATTACACATTGCTGATATGCAACGCTAGCATATATGCATAGTGCCGTAAAGGTAGGAATAAAAGTCAAGCTTTTTAAGTAGCCAAATTACAGTTTTGGCTTTTTCCCGATGTGCTGAATGAATAGATATACATTGTTGTGTACTGAATTTTTATTGAATTGAATTTTTGAGAAAGGTTCAACAGCGTTTTCCCCCGCTCGCGCAAGTCTTTAGCTTGCACCACTTATAAAATTTGCACTAGTGGATAAGCGGTCACTTGTGCCCGCATTCTATGAAATACGCAACTCCGTCCAAGCGCCTGTTGAGCATGTTAAAAACAGACCGCTTCGCTCAACACTTGAACTAGCCCCCCTCGTGTTTGGAACACTTGTGCTAGTGGTGGGTAAAAAATAATTTATTTAGTGATATATCATCATTGAGATCAGCCCACTAATGATCCTCTAATTTAATGGCTTACAAGGAAGATCACCGCTTTACTATTCTATTTCGGAAAAATGTTTGTCTAGAAATCTTACTAGCTCTTCCCAAGTACTTAATTTGCTGAAACTACTATTTACATCATTCCAAATGTAATTTTCCAGATCAATCAAAGAATATTTTGCAACGACTAAACAGTTCTCTAATATCAAAACTCCTTTGTAAGAATTTTTATCAATGTAATTGAGCAAACCAGTTTTGTCAGCATACAAAAAGTAGTACTGTAAAATTCCTTCTCCTTCGCTTGACGATACATCAAACTCTATCTCAAAACAGAAATTATTCTGTTGTTTTGACTCAGTAAAGCTATCAAAGTCAGGGGATGAAGCCCCCCAAGATACAATTTCAAAAGTCATAAATTATTCTGTTTCTATACCAATATGAGTATTTGTTTCCCCCCGCTGGCGCAAGTCTTGAGCTTGCACCGCTCGTAAAATTTGCACTAGTGGATAAGCGGTGACTTGTGCCCGCATTCCATGAAACACGTAACCCCGTCCAAGCGCCTGTTGAGCGTATCGAAAACAGACCGCTTCGCTCAACACTTGAACTAGTCCCGTTGCATTTGGAACACTTGCGCTAGCAGGGGCTGTGCGGATGGGAACAGCTGTGACAACGAACATGGCAGCCCCAGAAGCGTGACAGTACTTTTCTCATGACCGAAGGGAGTAATGGAAGTGACTAACAAGTGATAGCTAGCCCTTTTGGCTACTACTGGCGCGCTACTGGTCCGCTGGCTTCTGAGGCGGAACACCGCTTTCCTTTTTACTGCTCTTTTGAAAACATCAACAAAAGGTCCATTGATCTCTTTAATTGATCCTTCTCATAAGAAAAACTATCTCTTAACTCGTTAACTAAATACGATTTATTTCCTAGTAAAGACGATAATTCATCTAAAACAGCACAGTGCCATAAATCTATTTCTTGATTGGTCTTTAGATGTTCTACTGCTGATCCGTATCTTTCAGCTACATTTACTAATTTTTCCTTCACAATAAATATTTTTTTTAAAAATTTTAAAATATAGTTTATAATTACAAAGTAACGGAATGGAATAGCGGCCAGTCTCTTGCTACTATTGGCATGGTACTAGCCTGCAGGCTTCAGAAAAAGAACGCCGCTTTATCTTTTTAAAAGAGGAAAATTAATGGCAATAACGAAACTATTGCTATAAGTAATATGGTTCCACTATCCTGCTTCACATCAGATGCATTTGAGTAGTTTGTAATTAATATTAATATAAATACGCTTATATTTATTATTACAACAAACCACCACAGACCAGTTTGCACACCTTTAGAAAAATTGCTCATAAAGCTCTTATCTTTATATGTGTCTGCTACTTTAAAATCAACTGCTTTCACTTCTCCATTGAGTATTTCTCTCTCATTGATATTAAATCTAAGAAGTGGTTCTCCGTTTCTATTTTCACCTTCAACAAAAGCTATTAATTCCACAAATTCTGTTGGTTTCCACTGCTTAAATTTTAGTTGATAGCTACTACTGTTTATCCTATCAATGTTCAAAAAGAGTTTTTCCTGCCTCTGTTGGATATCTATTATCCTAAATTCGTTCGGCACATAGAGTCCCAATGTATCTCCAATGATATCTTTATTATTTCCTTCGCCTACAAACGTCTTACTTCCAATATTTTTAATCGAAAGCCTTATTTTCCACAAACTATTTACTGTACTATCTTGATACGTAAAAGTACCTTTGAAATTCTTAATCTCAGGCACTTTAGTTAATTCCTCTTCATTAATAGTCTTAATTTCTAAGATTAAAGCCTCAACTACGAAAAATTGGTAATAGACAAAAAAAGCTAGTGCCACTATAGACGCAACACTTCCAATTCCACTTAAACTAAAAACTTTACTCATTTTAAAATAATTAAACTATACATAGACTATTTTGGCTACTACTGGCGCGCTACTGGTCGACTGACTCCTGAGGAGGAACACCACTTTACCTTTCTCCTTTTTGACCTTTTATGGTCTTAACCAGTCTCTATCTGGCCTGGCTAGGAGTCTAGCATTATTGTAGGCCATATCTAATGTTAAACATGTAGAAGCTAGCAATACGTGG
>CAWIMY010000010.1:0-300733 GCA_963837355.1 uncultured Saprospiraceae bacterium
GGAACTGGTCGATTAGTGGAAATTAGCCATATAGATAACGAAACGGAAAGTCGTTGATAATAGGAGCTGTTGTCTTTAAGTATTTATCTAGAAACATACCGCTGGCAGTTGGTCGATCAAAGTCATTGAGTTGATACAATTCAATAGTAACCGCAGCGCGTTCTTGGTCTAACCTGGTCGCCCTTACATTAACCTCTATTTCGTTGGTTCTTGAATTATACAGAAAGTACCGCTCAAAGGAGTAATCTAGGGCCTCAGGTCTAAGCAAGAGAGGAGAGTATCGTTCTCCCTTCTTCTGGCAATTGTAACAACACAAGTATAAATTATTCCAATCACAAACAAGATTAGGAAATTGGCTTTTTGGTTGAAAATGCTCGATGGTTTCTGCTGCAATAGAGCGCATAGGAAAGGCATCGCAAAAGGAACATCTTTGAAAACGCCAATAGCCTTTAAATGAATGGATGCAATCCGCTTCTTTTTCATAACAACATGTTTTAATGGAATAATCTACCCCAGCATTTGGTGTTTTAAGTCTAACTTCTCCAACGCATTGATAAACAGCGTATCGGCGTTGATTCTACGGTTGCCCGAATCCAGTTGCAACTTGATTTTGTTGTTGCCATCCAAGAGTGTCACCGAAAACTGTTGCTCCCCTTTGTATTTGGTACACAACTCGTCCAGCTGCTTCATCAATTGTGGCGTGAGGTTTTGAATTGGCAATAAAATATTCACCCCACGGATTTTGCTGTTGCCAATTTCCTCTAACAATTGAATTTCATTGATGCGCAGTTCATGTTGCGACTCGTCACGCCAACTGCGTTGGTATTTGCCCTTGATATAGAGCACCATATCGGGTTCCAGCAAGTGGCGGAATTCCAAGTAACTGTTGCCAAACAAGCCAAACTCTAAGGTCGTGCCTTCGCAATCTTCGACATTTAAGAAACCAAACAGACTGCCTTTTTGGCTCACGCGATGGTTGACGCTGTTGACAATGGCTGCAATGGCTACTTCTTGGTCTTTGAACTCGTCTAGGCGATTAATGGTTTTGGTGAATTTGGAAATTTCCAAACGATAATCGTCCAAGGGGTGGCCACTCAGATAAATTCCTGTGACTTCCTTTTCATGCTTCAACTGTTCCATCAAACTCCAAGGCTTGAATTTCTCAGGGACTTTGGGCTCAGGCATAGTTTCGTCGGCAGCGGCGGCACCAAACAACGAAAAGGCCATTTCAGCTTTCTGTTTTTGGTAGGCATTGCCGTAGCGCAAGACCGTTTCTAAGAACGTATACTTGCCGTCTTCTTTAGTAAAGTAGTTGGCGCGTTCTAATCCAAAGGCATCAAAAGCCCCACCATACGCCAAACTTTCAAAGCATTTTTTGTTGGCTACTTTTAAGTTAACGCGGCGTACCACATCAAAAATATCTTTATAAGGCTCGCCCGTTTCTGATTTGGTAGCTAGAATGGCTTCTACAGGGCCTTCGCCCACGCCTTTGATCGCGGATAGGCCAAAGCGAATTTTGCCATCTTTGTTGACGGAGAAATTCATGTAACTCTCGTTCACATCAGGGCCAAGTACTTCGACATTTTGGTTGCGGCATTCTTGCAAGAAGAAATTAACCTTGCTAATATCCTTCTTGTTGTGCGTCAAGACAGAGGCCATAAATTCGGCAGGGTAGTGCGCTTTGAGATAAGCCGTTTGAAAAGCCACAAAAGCATAGCAAGTCGAGTGCGATTTGTTAAAGGCGTAAGAAGCAAAGGCTTCCCAGTCTTTCCAAATTTTTTCTACAATCGTCACATCGGTATGCCCATTTTTAGCACAGCCCTCTTTGAAGGTCGGCCACATCTGGTCGATGAGTTTCTTTTTCTTTTTACCCATCGCTTTACGCAACATATCCGCTTGCCCCTTGGAGAAACCCGCCAGTTTTTGCGACAGCAACATCACTTGCTCCTGATAAACCGTAATACCATAGGTTTCTTTGAGGTATTCTTCCATTTCTGGCAAATCGTAAAGTACCTCTTTGCGGCCGTGGCTACGGTCAATAAACTCAGGAATATAGGCCAATGGGCCAGGGCGATACAAGGCGTTCATGGCAATGAGATCCGAAAATTCGGTGGGAGCCAACTCCCGCATGTATTTTTGCATACCTGCCGACTCATATTGGAACACGCCAATCGTGTCTCCGCGCTGAAACAGCTCATAGGTTTTTTTATCATCTAAAGGCAGCTCATCAGGATCAATATCAACGCCGTGCTTGGCTTTGATGATCTTACAAGCGTCTTTGATAATGGTAAGGGTTTTGAGCCCCAAGAAATCCATTTTTAATAAGCCCGCATCTTCGGCCACCGAGTTATCAAACTGCGACACTAATAAATCCGAATCTTTGGCGACGGTTACAGGGACAAAGTTGGTAATATCATCGGGTGTGATCACCACCCCACAAGCGTGAATTCCTGTATTTCGAATCGAGCCTTCCAGTTTATGGGCATTTCGAATCATAATACCAATTTCGTTGTCCGCCTTAGCGATGTTGCGAAACTGGTAAGCCTTTTCTAGTTCTTCTGAGTTGAGTTTTCCTTTTAATTTAGGATGAACATCCCCTTCTGCCAGTACTTTTTTGAGCGTAGCCGTGAGGTCGTCAGGAAATTGCTTCTTGACAATGTCAACTTCTTTTCGCTCAATGTTCATTACGCGCCCTACATCCTGCAAGGAGGTTTTGGCCGCCATAGAACCGTAAGTAATGATTTGTGCCACTTGATTACGACCATATTTTTCAATAACATAGTCCATTACTTTGGAGCGGCCTACATCATCAAAATCAATGTCAATATCGGGCATGGAAACCCGTTCTGGATTTAAAAAACGCTCAAATAGCAAATCGTATTTAATAGGATCAATGTTGGTAATCCCCAAACAATAAGCTACTGCTGAACCCGCTGCCGAACCCCGTCCAGGCCCTACTGAAACCCCCATACGCCGCGCTTCGGTAGTGAAATCTTGTACAATCAAAAAATAACCAGGATACCCTGAGTTTTGAATAACGCTCAATTCAAAATCCAACCGCTCTGTAATGTTGGGGGTCAAATTGGGATACCGCCGTTTGGCTCCCTCATAAGTCAAGTGCCGCAAGTATTGATCTTGCGTAGTAAACTTGGGCGGCAGCGGAAAGGCGGGTAATAAAATGTCCCGCGCCAAGGTTAGTTTTTCTACCTTGTCGTAAATCTCTATGGTATTGGCAATAGATTCGGGAACGTCGGTAAAAATCGAGTTCATCTCTGCCTGTGACTTGAAATAGAAGTCAGAGCTAGAAAATTTAAAGCGTTTCTCATCGGCTACCAAAGAGCCTGTATTGATACACAACAACATGTCGTGTGCTTCCCAATCCTCTTCTTCTACATAATGCGCGTCATTAGTAGCAATAACCTTGACATTGTATTTTTTGGCAAAGCCGAGCAAGACTTGGTTCACATCCTCTTGGCTAACACCACTCAATACCCGCCTGCCATCTTTGTAGATATCTAAATCATCCAAGCCTCGGTGGCGCTGAATTTCAATATAATAATCTTCTCCAAAAATATTCAACCACCATTTCAAGAGCTCTTCCGCTTTTTCTAAGTCTCCTTCTATAATGGCCTGTGGAATTTCCGCCCCCACACAACAGCTGGTCACAATGAGTCCTTCATGGTATTGTAGAATCAAGTCCTTATCAATACGCGGGAATTTGCTGTATAATCCCTCCATAAAACCTAGAGAACAAAGCTTACACAGATTTTGATAGCCCACTTGATTTTTGGCGAGCATCAGCTGGTGGTAACGGCGGTCGCGCTCTCCTTTGCTTTTGGAAAACGATTGCTTGCGGCGATCATCTACCAAATAAAATTCACAGCCAACAATGGGTTTAATACCATGTTTTTCGGCAGCAGCCACAAACTTAAACGCCCCAAACATGTTTCCATGATCGGTCAGGGCAACGGCTTTCATGTTGTCGTCCGCTGCTTTTTGCATCAAAACATCAATGTTAGAAGCACCATCCAACAGCGAAAATTGGGTGTGGGAGTGGAGATGTACAAACTCGGGCATGTGTTAGTTTTTATATGGAAGTGCTTCTCAAGCACCCTTGTTATAATAGATCAAAACAGGGTGCTCCTCCCAAAGAAAGGTTGAGAAAAGGAGCGAACGCTTCCTAATGATTCCGACTTAATGTCGGGTGGATCAAAGTCTTTTCGCGGTGGAACTTCGCTTAGCGCGAATCCAACTTCTAAGATACAATTTTTTTGTCTAAATTGCTAGGGCTGTTCGCCTGTTTTGCAATTATTTGTTTCTAAATTAAGGCAAATCAAAAGGCGAGAACCTGTCACCTAATTCACCATCAGACTACCAAAGAATGAACCAACTTAAATTTTGGCTCGGAAAAATAATCGGCGCTTTTATCGGAGGACTCATCGGCAGCCTCTGGGGAGCCATCATCGGTTTGATTTTGGGTTCTATTTTGGATAAAATCCACCAAGATGGGGGGCAATTATGGCTCAATCGAAGTGCGCCCGACTCCGTCGCCGATACCGATCCCAATGATTTTGTGATTGGAGCAATTTTGCTAGCGGGAGTAGTGGTCAAATCCGATGGGGAAGTGGACGACTTAGAATTGAGTTATGTGCGCTCTTTTCTGGCTGATCAGTTTGGAACGGCACAAATGGATGATTATTGGCACATTTTGGAAAAAGCTATCAAGGAAGAATTTGACATTAAAACAACGACCCAGGAGATTCGGAAAACGACCAGCTATGAAACGCGTTTGCAATTGATTTACTTTCTATTTGGAATTGCCAATGCCGATTATACCATTGATGATACAGAAATAGCCACCATCAAAGTAATCAGCCTGCATTTAGGTGTAGAAAACAACGAATTTGAATCCATCAAAGCCATGTTCTACAAGGAGATGAACGCTTATTATACCATTTTAGAAGTCCCTCCATCTGCTAGTGATGAAGCTGTCCGTGACGCTTATCGCCAAATGCTCAAAAAATACCACCCTGATAAACTCGAACATTTAGGCGAAGGGGTCAAGCAAGCCGCTACCAGTAAGTTTATAAAAGTCCAGAAAGCGTACGAAAATATCAAAAAAGAGCGGGGATTTTGATAGAAGGTCGTATATTGATGTAGATACATTAAATATAGCAGTAGTTAATGAACCTTGCTAGAAGGATCGTGTTGCAAGGAAGGACTTCACATAGAATTAGGTAGTTATGAAAAAATCAAGAAGAAATTTTTTAGGAAAACTAGGGTTAGGCTTGGCAACAAGCTTGGGCGTAGGTTACAAGGGGATGGCCAAAGAGGCTTCTCCAACACAACAAAAGGAAGAAGCTATGAACCAACCACATCCCGTTATTACAACACAAGCACTAGGTTTTCAGTGGCAAACTGCTGATCCTTTTCTGTTTTGTGTGCATCACGATGATAAATTTCCGAAAGGAACGCCCAATTTGGCTGCGTCTGATTTATTAAAAGGGCGGAATATTGGACAGGATTTTCTAATAAAAGATGGTTGGCGGATGTACCACGGCGAAACCGTACCTGGCTTTCCCGGCCATCCCCATCGAGGTTTTGAAACGATTACTGTGGTGCGCAAAGGTTGGGTAGACCATGCCGATTCTCTAGGAGGATCAGGGCGTTATGGCAATGGAGATGTGCAGTGGATGACCGCAGGAAAAGGCATTCAGCATTCTGAAATGTTCCCCTTGCTAGAGCAGGAAAAAGACAACCCGATGGAGTTGTTTCAGATTTGGCTCAACTTACCGCGCCAAAATAAAATGGTCGATGCACACTATAAAATGCTTTGGGGCGAAGATGTTCCTAAGTTAACCTTTGAAGATAACGCGGGAAATACTACATTAGTGGAAGTGATTGCGGGACAACTGGGAGAAAATCGCGCTCCTGCACCTCCGCCGAACTCTTGGGCCGCTACTCCAGACAACGAAGTCGCGGTATGGAATTTGCGCTTAGAGAGCAACGCCACATGGACCATACCGCCAAGTAAAGCAGGAGTCAACCGCACTTTGTATTTCTACGAAGGAACGCAGTTGCAGATAAACGGCAAGGAAATTGCCGCGTACCACGCTGTCAGTGTCCACCCCGATCAAGCGTTGCCCCTAAAAGCAGGGCCAGATGGCGCTAAGATTTTGTTGTTACAAGGACGGCCTATTGCTGAACCTGTCGTGCAACACGGGCCATTTGTTATGAATACCCGTCAAGAAATTCAGGAGGCTTTTGCCGAATTTCAACAAACGCGTTTTGGGGGCTGGCCTTGGCAAAAGTACGATCAAGTACACGACCCAGCATTGGGGCGCTTTGCCAAGTATGGCGATGGAAAAGAAGAAACGAAACGGGGCTAAAAAGTCTTTTTATAGAAATGTTCCTGTTTACAGGAGCGGCTTGTTGAGAGCAAGCGAGAGCGTTCGGACATGTTGTCTGGGCGCTTTTTTTGCATTTATGGAGAAGCTATCAAGCAATGAAAATACTAACTTGATCGAATAGCGCGTTTTTATTAGGAATTACCTTATTTTAATAAGTACTGTTGTTAATAGAACCTTTCCACAAGCCCGGCTGTTCCGCTTTTGGCACTCCATTTGAATGTAAGAGAAGCGACGACCTAATTGCCGCACTATTTTGGAGCGCTACGATTCTTTAGCGGCCTCTTTTACCCGATTATTTATTCACATTAAACCTACGTCCTAGACGTACCAATTGTATTGTATGAAAATTGTAAACCGCATCGTTAGCCTTTATTTGTTAATCGCCCTAATGGCGGGTGCAACGTATGCCCAGCCCGAAACTGCTTTTGTAGAAAAGTCAGACCCTGATGCCGTCAAAATTTTGCAGAAGATTCAAAAAAATTATAGCGAGTACGATGGTATTTCCTTAGATTATATCCTAGAAATGGAATACGGCGAGGACAAAGAGGTACAGAAAGGAAGTCTTCTCCAAAAAGGAAAAAAATATTACATCAATAATAACGGCAACTTGATTATCAACGACGGAAGCACCGTTTGGATGTACATCAAAAAACAAAACGAAGTTCAAATCAACGATTACATCGAAGAAGAGGATGTTTTTACGCCAACCAAGATCTTTAGAATGGGGGAGAATGACGAATTTGTTTACGTCATTACAGGCGAAGACAGCGAAGGCTACCGCATTGAATTCAAGCCGCGTGACCGCGATTCTGAAATTAAAAAAGTGCGTTTGTTGGTAGACCCGACTCAAAAGACCATCAAGTCCGTCAAGGTTTTCTCGGAAGATGGTAGCCGTATGACTTTCCTAATCAAAGACATCAAAAATGTAAAGCCTTCTAGCGATACCTTTACGTTTAATAAAGACAAATATCCTGGCGTAGTAGAAATTGACTTGCGCGACTAGTCGCAGGTTTTCTACCCCTTTTATAAATAGCAGGCCATTCCGAAACGATTTTGGAATGGCCTGTTTTGTTATTAACCGATTAATCGGCAAATTTCCAAACCATATAAATAGTAGCTTCAAAGGGATCATTAGGGAAGGAACCTATTCTAACAGAAGCAGGGGTATCCGCAGAGAAAAGGCTGGCATCAACGTACATATTTCCCATATTATCGTGTATGGGGTCGCTATCTCGTAGCCAAATTGTAATCCTGCTATTGATGTCAGTGACACGGTGACCAGATTTCAAGTTGAAGACTAAATCTTCATCGGCAGGCGCATCCTTTATCGAAGAACTTATAGAGTTTTCGCCATTGCCAAATATAGCGATAAATGGATCAGCGGGGCCATCCACATCCCAACTGCTACGATTGTCTCCCCAAGCAAAAGGCGTGTAGTGAAATTTGTGGACAATAACTTTTCGAATAACAAAGGAGGTAGGCGTTTTGCGAATAGAGCAATCGTCTCCGCCAAATCCTGCGGGGCAGTCGCAAATGCCTTCCTCACAGACTCCGTCATTGAGGCAAATGGTGTCTGCACATTGATCTTGACAGGCGGAAAAAATAGTCAGCACAGTAGCCAACAGTAAAAGTGGTTTTAACAAGTAATTCATGGTAAAAACATTATTAGGTGATGAAAAAAACTGCTGAGTCAATTATACCTAATAAAAAGAGAGCGGGCTAGAGCGTAAACTATTGAGCAACCGTACCCTATTATAGAGAAACGCGCTTCGATTGATTCGCTTAACCCCAGAAGTATGCTCCTAGTGCGCCACAAATTAAGCCAAACAGTACGGTAAGCACCACCGTATTCCATTCTAAGGCCGTATTATCGCTCTTAGCGGCCTCGCCTATGTTGGCTTCTAAGACCATAGAAATTTTCCAACCTACCGTTCCATCAAACAGCGCTACGAGCATTGCTGCCGCTATACCTGTATAAAAACCGCTTACTTGTGCCGTCCAAGCTCCTACAAGACCATAAAGGAGCATCGAGAGCGGTGATAAAATGCCGTAATTAAAATTGAATTGGCGCGAGGCAATGGAACCTAAGGTATCTAATAGAAAAACGGCCATAAAGCCGCCGAAAAGATAGAAATAGCTATTCATGGATTATTGGGGTTAAAGGGTAGAGTGAGGATAAAAATAGACAAAAAAAAGCGTTCCGATGAATATCAGAACGCTTGAAGGCTTTTTAGGGTGCCCGACGGGGGTCGAACCCGCGACCCTCGATACCACAAACCGATGCTCTAACCAACTGAGCTACGGGCACCATATTTTCGAAAGCGATGTAAAGATACATCAATAGATTGAGCCACACAAGTTTTTTGCTTTATTTTATCTGTTTTTCCTAAGAAAAAAGCTAGCTAATTTGGTAAGATTGTTTTAAGTATTTGAAAACCAATTGGTCGAGCTCTTCAACAGTTTGGAGGCGAATATGCGTTTCGTACTTACTATTCCACAACGTACATTTAGAAACAGGAAAATCAGCGGTAAATTCTTCTAGATAAAACTTAAGATCGAGCTGTGTTTTCATGGGCTTGACCACTAAAAACGTTTTATTGCGTACAAAAACAATACAGTTTTTGGTAGCGCTGACCAGCGTATCGGGCCAATTGACCAACTCGCAAAGCAATTTATCAAAGATCAATACCAACTCTTTTTTCTTATTGGCGAACAAATCGTCCATATCGACCTCGGCGCAATAGTGCCAAGCATTGGCACGCGGCAAAGGGCGGTTGCAGTGGGGGCAATATTCCATTCTTAGCGCCGCTTTGGAATCCACGCCCAAACCATTTCTACCGCTACTACTTCGGTACCGACAGAGTCGGTGACCGTAACAGCAACCGTTACATCGCCTTTCTCTAAGGTCTTAAGTTGTTCGATTTGCTCGGCAGTTAGGGTGGCAACAGCGCGTTGCTGGCCTTGGCTGCGTTTGAGGTAATCGACGCGCATACTTTTGAGTAGGGGGATTTTGTCATCGGGAACGTTCATGCCGACGACCATGCCTGTTGCCGTTTCGGCGAGTAGAGCAGTGGCTGCTGCGTGGACTTGACCGATGTGGTTTTGTACTTTGCGCTTGTTGTCGAGTGTAACCACCACTTCTTGGGGCTGCATTTGCTCAAAGCGAATATTGGCGGTGCCTACAAATTTCACGACGTTGCCCAAGGTGAGGGAGAGCGCGGTAGGTTGTAAGAAAGTAGGCAGTTTGTAAATACCGCGAACGATTTTAGAAAGTTTATTCATAGACATAATTGGCTTCTATGCTGTAATCGTCTTCTGAAAGGAGAACGATATTTTGAGTTTGATAAATTTTATAAAGCTTTTTGGGAACGTAGGTCAAAATTTGCTGCGAATTGTAGACTTGGTTGTCAACATTTCTTGTTACCAAAATATGTTGCACGGTACCTGCTACGAGTTCAATGTCTAATGCCTGTGTACTCAGGTCTTCGTCTTTGCTTCTGTATTTCAACGTCATCTTATTTTCCCCATGAAGGGTATCAATGGTGTATTGGTCTCGCCAAGAGGGCTTGTTGATATCGCTTTCTGCAAAAAATCTCAATTCTTGCGTCCAGTCTTTAATGGCTATTTGCTGTTTTTCCTCTTTACCGTTTTGTCGAATGGTCTTTTGTACTTGAATATTTTGATCGGTTAAGTAGGCCGCTTCCTGTTCAAAAAAGCCTTTTAGATCAAAAAAGGTGCCATCGGGCTGATTTTCGTCATTGACAGCGGGGACGGCACAAGCCACAAAAAAGAGCAGCAGCGCTGCATAGAGGAATCGAGGAACCATAAAGAATAGAAATGAAATCGTTGAAAGGAAAGTGGGAATACATGAATACTATACAACAGTTGGAAGCCGTTTTGTTCACCACTTAGAACAATTAACTGGCTTTAAACGGGTATAAATTGCATTTATACCACCTCGACTAGAACTTCTGAGAAGCATCTTTGCTAACAACTAAGAATAATGGTTAAATTGCGCCTTAAATCAAGTGGTAACAGCTGTACATGAAAATCAAATTGCTTCGACGCTCTATGCGAACCCTGCCTTATCTAACGCGCTTTGCGTTATTGGGCGGACTGGTCTTGTTTATTAGTCTATTTTTTCCGAATCGTCTCCAATTCGATTACGATTTTGAGCAGGGCGAACGGTGGCGGCATCACGATATTAAAGCGCCTTTCGACTTTCCCATCAAGAAAACAGCCCGTGAAATGGAGCGGGAACAAGCCTTGGTCGCAGCAGAGGTCATCCCTTATTATCGGCTTGATAAAACCTTAGTGAAAGCTCAAGAAAGACGCTTTCGGGATGTTTTTAACAGTGCTTGGAACAACAATGCGGTTATTGATTCTAACAATTTAAAGGATTCGAGCCGTTATCTACGCTTGGGGTATCAAGCTATTGAGGAGATTTATAACAAGCGCTTGATTAAGTTGACCGAAAGCGATGCGGCGCAAGGAGAGGAGTTTGTCTTTCAGTTGCTGGATGGCAATGTCGATTTAGGGGAACATACGTTGGAGGATGTGTACACTCAAAAACAGGCCATTCAATGGTTGGTCGATACCCTACACCAAGTGGAGCGACGGTTGCCCGAATTTAAGTTCTTATTCAATGTCCTAGAAAAGATCGTCAGTGTGCCTAATGTTGTGATCGATAGCAGTATGACGGCCAAAAACTTGCAAGCGGCGTACAACAGCATTTCGCCCTATCGAGGCATGGTGAAGGCAGGAGAGTCCATTGTCATGCGGGATCGCTTGATTGATTCGGCGGCGTATGTCAAAATTGTATCCTACCAAGACAAGTACAACGCAGAAATTAACCAGCACAAGAACAGTATTTTAATCTACTTAGGCTACTTGGCACTAACGATTGCACTCATCGCAATTTTTGCTTTATTTGTACAATTCTATTCGCCGCGAGTGTTCAACAACTGGCGGCATTTGCTCTTGATTGTTTTGTTGATTGCCGCCTATGCGTACATTGCGGATGTGGTGGGCAACATTCACATTCTCGATTTGTATTTGGTGCCGTTTTGCATCATTCCCATTATCATTATCAACTTCTTTAACCCGCAATTGGCCTTAGTGACGCACGTCATTACCATTCTGTTGGTCAGCATGTTGCTGTCATTGGATTATCATTTTATTCTCACACAGATTTTAGTGGGCATGGTTACCGTGGTCACCAAACTAAAAACGCGGCACCTCTCCAATTTTTTCATCTCTTTGCTCTACATCGGTATTGCCTATACGGCCGTATTTTTAAGCTTAGAAATCATCCATGCAGGAACCATTTTTCCAGTCTTGGCCGATAACGGAACCGTGGTAGAAGAAGGCGTTCGTTGGGAAATGTTGCGCTGGATTTTGTTTAATGTCTTGCTAACCTTACTGTCTTATCCCTTGATTCCGCTCCTAGAAAAAGTATTCGGGTTAACCTCGGACATTACTTTAGTAGAACTCTCGGATTTAGACCGCCCCTTGCTCAAAAAACTATCCATCAAAGCCCCTGGAACGTTGCAACACTCCCTACAAGTCGCCAATTTATCAGAAGCTGCCGCCAAGGCCATTGGAGCCAATGCCTTGTTGGTAAAAGTCGCGGCCTTGTACCACGACATCGGTAAAATGCACCAGCCGCATTATTTTATTGAGAATCAAAACGACATTAATCCCCATAACCAACTCAGTCATCTAGAAAGTGCCAAAATCATCATTCAGCACGTAACAGAAGGTGTAAAAATGGCCAAAAAGCACCGCTTGCCCAGTGTTTTAATTGACTTTATTTGGACGCACCACGGCACTACCCGAGTAGAGTTTTTCTACCGCATGTACAAAAAAGAACACCCCGACAAGGACATTGATCCCGCGCTGTTCACTTACCCAGGCCCCAAGCCCACCACCAAAGAACAAGCCATCATGATGATCGCCGATTCCTTAGAAGCCGCTTCCAAAAGTCTAAAAGCACCTACTGAAGAGGACATCAATAAGTTAGTAGATAATATTATCAAGGGCAAAATAGAAGGCGGGCAATTAGAACATACCAACCTGTCTTTTAAAGAATTAGAGAAGGTTAAAATGGTTTTTAAGAAGCTGCTTAAGAGTATGAACCATGTGCGGATTGTTTATCCTGATAGTGGGGGCGAATAGGGGATTTTATGTGTCAGAATCGACAACGACCAAGACTTGAAATTCTGTTTCAGATTGCAAAAATCCTTGATGGGGATGTGAAAGATTTGATTAAAGAAGAGAAAAAAAACAAATGAAAACCGATAAAATAAAATTATCAAAATTAGAAGGCTTCTTAATGAAAGCAGCCGATATATTAAGAGGCAAAATGGATGCCTCAGAATACAAAGAGTTTATTTTTGGTATGCTGTTCCTTAAAAGAATGTCTGATGTATTCGACCAAAAAAGAGCGCATTTAAAAAAGAATGATTACAAGCATTTAGATACTGATACATTAAATGAGATTCTGGAAGATAAATTAACTTTTGGTGATACCTTCTTTGTGCCGCCAAGAGCACGATGGAATGAGAAATTCATTGATGAAAATGGTGTACAGCAACCCGAAATAAAACATCTTCAACATAATATAGGGCAAATGCTGAATAAAGCATTAGATGCCATTGAAGAATCAAATCCTGATACTCTTTCAGGGATTTTTAAAGGTCGTATCAACTTTAATAAGGAAGTGGATGGAAAGCAGATTGTAAAAAATGCCGACCTAAAGAAAATGATTGACCAC
Organism: uncultured Saprospiraceae bacterium; assembly: GCA_963837355.1. Lineage (GTDB taxonomy): Bacteria > Bacteroidota > Bacteroidia > Chitinophagales > Saprospiraceae > Aureispira. Next base: position 13,186 of record CAWIMY010000010.1, read on the forward strand.
TTCAATGAGTTCCCGAAACTGGTTAATGAAAATTTTGAGTTTCCTGATTTATTAGGAGCAGCTTATGAATACTTACTAAAACACTTTGCGGACGAAAGTGGTAAAAAAGGCGGTCAATTCTATACGCCCAACCAAGTTGTTCGTTTATTGGTGCAATTGATGAAGCCTGAATCTGGTATGTCAATTTATGACCCAACAGCAGGTTCGGGAGGTATGCTCATTCAATCACATCAATACATTGAAGAGCAAGGGCAAAATGCAGATGATTTAGAACTATTTGGTCAAGAAAATGACCCTACTGTAGTGGCTATCTGTAAAATGAACATCATCCTGCATAATATTACTAAATACAACATTGAATACGGAGATACATTAGATGAACCTTTAAATGAAAAAGAGGGACAAATTATACAGTTTGACAGAGTAATTGCCAATCCACCGTTCTCTCAAAACTACAACAAAGCTACCATGCAATACCAATCACGGTTTAGCTATGGTTTTGCTCCTGAAACAGGCAAAAAAGGGGATTTAATGTTTGTACAACATATGCTTGCCAGTTGCAAAAAGACAGGTAAAGTAGTTGTTGTTATGCCTCACGGAGTATTATTTAGAGGTGGTAAGGAGAAAGAGATTCGTGAGAATATGCTCAAAGCAGATGTTTTGGAAGGTATTATCAGCTTGCCTCCTCAACTTTTTTATGGTACAGGTATTCCAGCCTGTATTATGGTATTTAATAAGAACAAACCCGACACGCTAAAGAATAAAGTCTTTATTCTAAATGCTGACAAAGACTATGCAGAGGGTAAAAAACAAAATACATTAAGACCCGAAGATGTAGAGAAGATTGACTATGTATTCACAAATAAGATGGAAGAAGCCAGTTACTCAAAATTGGTTGATTTAGATACCATTGAAATCAACGACTACACACTTAATATTAGAAGATATGTAGATAATACGCCACCACCTGAACCCGAAGATGTAAAAGCTCATTTAATTGGTGGTGTTCCTACCAATGAAATTGAAAAAGTACAGCATTCTTTAGCTCCTAAATTTGAATTTGATGGCTATCAATTATTCCAAGATAAAAACGAAATCTACAAAGATTTTAACGTGGAGAATAAGGCTACTATCAAAACAACCGTTGAGGAGGACAACAAGGTCATTGAAACGCTGACCGAATTAGGGCTTCACCTAGCAGATTGGTGGCAATTGGCCAAAGAAGATTTTTCTACCCTCGCACCCAATGGCAATGGCTCAAGAGCTAACTTGCCAGCAGTTATGAGGAGCGGAAACCTTCCCTAGTTCGTAAAGAGTTGCCACTCTTAAAGAAAAATTTGTACCTGTTGGGGTATTAGATAAGTTTCAAGTAGCAGGCGTATTTGTAAACTGGTGGGATAATATTAAGTACGACCTAAAAACCATTATGCAAAATGGTTGGGATGCAGGTCTTATACCTGATGAATACCTCCTTGAAGAGTTTTTCCAAAAGGAGAAGGCTGAAATAGAGCAAATTGAAATTAAACAAGCCGACTTTGAATCGCAATTGGAGGAAGCGGTGGAAGAAGCCTCTGAATTTAGTTGAGTTTGAACCAGACGAAGAAGAAGGCGAAGTAAAACAAACACCAACTTTAGCTAAAAGCGAGTTGAAATCACAATATTGATTATTTCTTGACGGAAAAAAACAAACCTGAGGAAGCCAAACCCTTCCAAGAACAAGAGGCTACAATTAAAGACCTTGAAAAGTCTATCAAAGACTGTAAAGCATTAAACAAGGAAAAACAGGCAGTACTGGAATTAAAAATTGAGTTAAAACGCTATGGTAGTGAAGAAGTAAAAGCGGAAAGCAATGCCCTTTTATTAGCTGCACAAAAGGAAATTGACAAAACTTAAGGCTGAAACATTGAACGTTTAATTCAAATTTTAAGACGAATTTAATAGACCTTCCTTTTATGCCCACATCAAAATCGGTTACCAGCTTACGAGAAAGAACTAAAGAAGTCGAAGAAGATGAAGCCCAAACTATACTGGTAGTTTGGAAGCTGAAAAAACAATTCAAAGACATCACTAAAACCTACAATGCCTCGTATAAAAGACAGTGGTATTTTAGAAGCCAAATTGGATAGTTTAGATGCTCTTTTAGAAGAGATTGGCGGAATGATTACCACAGAAGAAAGCCAAAAACTGATTCTTAAAAAGCATTTTGATATTATAAACGACCAACTGCAACGCTACCTAAATGCCGAAAAAAGAGGATTGGTAAGTGCCTTTGAAAACCTTTTTGATAAATACTACAACTCTGCCCAAGCTATTGAGCAAAAAAGAGAAAGCACTTTGGCAGAACTTAATGATTTTCTAACCCAATTAAACTATCTCGACTAATGGAAGAAAATCAAGTACATATTCCTGAGGGGTGGTTTAAAATGAGGTTTAAGGGTTATATCTTTAAAAATGCGTTCCAGGTGGTACACCCAAAAGCGATAATCCAATATTTTATAATGGTAAAATTCCTTTGTGGAAATTGATGATTTGACTTCTGCAAACAAATATTTAGAAAAAACACAAAAGTCATATCACCAAACAAGGATTAAATAATTTGCGACTTGGTTAGTTCCTGTAAATACAATAATGTATTCAATTATGCAACTCTTGGAGTTCCAAGAATTAACTTGATTGAAGCAGCAACAAACTTAGATTATTAAATTTATACCTGATGAACAAAAGATAAGTTTTGAATTTCTTTTTTATCAATTACTTGAAAAACGGAGTTCAATTTTAGACACATACAGCCAAAGAACATAGAGCAATCTAAATGCTAAAATTGAAAAATGAAATTAAAGTTCGTTTTCTAAGAGCCAAAAGAACAGAACCCAAATAGCCACAATCCTCTCAAAAGTTGATGAAGCCATTACCCAAACCGAGCAGCTCATAGCCAAATACACCCGTATAAAAACGGGCTTAATGCAAGATTTGCTTACTAAAGGTATAGACGAAAATGGCAATATCCGTAGTGAAGAAACGCACGAATTTAAAGATAGTCCTTTGGGTAGAATTCCGAACGAGTGGGAGGTAAAAAGTTGGAGATATATAATATATTGAACTCACAATGAGAATTGTGAAAGCCTAGTCCAGTCATTGAAGAATAGGTGCCATATATGAACTGGTGATATGTCAGGTGATGAACTTTAATAAAAGGCATACTGAGAATAATTGATTTATAGCTTCAAAATTTATAAGTTCAAAAGTTAGTAGTGGAGAATATTGTTTTTATTAGGAGCACAATTGGTAGATCTCAATTTTACTTAAAGAACTAGAAGGTCATATCTTACACAAGGAACAACACTATTTTAGCAAACGAAACTCAATGTAAAAACGATTGCTTATATGGTGTTTAAGAATGTCAAATATTTACAAAATGTCATTAATTTTGCAAACATCAGAGACTCACATTTTACTTGACAATATCGGTGACAGGAAGATTTAAACGAAAAAAGGAAGTCTTCTTACTTTCCAATTCTATTGCCTAAACTAAAAATGAACAGAAAGATATTCATTGATAATTTGAAAAAGTGAATGAATATTGCGAAATTGAAACTTAGATCTGCTAAAACTCCAATCCCTAAAAACAGGCTTAATGCAAGACTTATTAAGTGGTAAGGTAAGAGTAAACCACCTCCTAAAACAAACTACAAACGTATGATACTAAGTAACGACAATAAATACAGAGGCAACTTAGGTTCTACCTTAAAGTTAGACGAATACAACCACGTAGAAAAGCCTTTTTTAGAACAATTGGCAGGTTTAGGTTGGGATGTGTTGGAATTAAAGATGCAACAGAAGCCCGAGCAAAGTTTTAGAACGTCTTTTTCGGAAGTGGTTTTAAAACCCAAACTACGGGAAGCATTGGTTAAAATAAATCCTTTCCTTACAGATGCTCAAGTAGATGAATTGGAGCGTAAAATAACGACGTTTCAAAAAAACAGCCTGATAGAAAACAACCAACAAGTCTTGCATTACTTACTGGAAAACACCACCGTTTCTAAAAATGAACAAACGGGAGAGTTAAGCCCAACCGTACGTTTTATAGATTTTGAAAATTTAGAGAACAACAGCTTTACGGCTATTTCTCAATTTAAGGTAGTGGTAACAGGTACAGACCACCATATCATTCCTGATATGGTTTTGTTTGTCAATGGGTTGCCTTTGGTGGTCGTGGAAGCCAAATCATCCAAAGTAAAAGAACCTATCCCAGAAGCCATCAGACCAGTTGATGCGGTATTCCGAACAAAGAGGGGATACAGGAGAGGGGAACAAAGAACTGTTTCTTTTACAATCAGTTTTTAATCACTACCTGTCGTACAGAAGCTAAATTCGGAACCATTACGACTAAAATAGAAAAACACTTTTACAGGTGGACAGACCCTTACCCTAAAACGTTAAACGATTTAGTTCACGGTAAATCATCACCCAACGACCAACAACGTTTGGTGGCAGGTATGTTAGACCCTCGCAACTTATTAGATATTGTTAGGGTATTCACCGCTTTCAAAACAGATGATAAAGGCAGAAAAATAAAAGTAGTTGGTAGATACCAACAATTCAGAGCGGTTAAAATAGCAACCCAGAGATTAATTGAAGGCAAGAACCCAATAGAAAGAGGCGGTATAATTTGGCACACACAAGGTTCGGGCAAGTCGTTGACGATGATGTTTATGGTTCGGGAAATGAAGCTACGACCAGAGCTAATGTCTTGGAAAATCATATTTGTAACGGATAGAACCCAATTAGAAGAACAATTATCTGGTACAGGGCAAAGTATTGGCTTTACGATTAAGTCCGCCAATTTTATCAATCCTAAGAACCCAGCCAATGGTCAAAGTTTAAAAGAGTTATTAAGCAATGATAATTCTGATTTGGTCATGGCTATGATTCATAAGTTCCAAGAAAATGGAGATTTAACTGGATTAGAGATATTTCCTGAATTGAATAAAAGCAGCAACATCTTAGTAATGACAGATGAAGCGCACAGGTCGCAATATTCGCTTTTGGCAGCCAATTTAGACCGTGCCATGCCAAACGCTACTTCAATTGGTTTTACAGGAACACCTACTAGCAAAACAGAAAAAAAATACAAAGACTACATTGATAAGTACACTATGCGTCAAGCAATAGATGATGGTGTTACTTTAGAAATTGTATATGAAGGGTTTACCCACAATGCAGAGGTGGAAGACCAAAAAGGAATGGACGATAAGTTTGCGGATGTATTTAGCGATTATCAACTTACCGAACGGTTACAAATCCTAGGCTATGGTTCTCGTGATGCGTATTTAGACAATATGAATACCATCAGAGAGAAAGCAAAAAGTATGGTCAATCACTATGTTGAACATATTTTTTCAGGAGGTTTCAAGGCTCAAATTGTTGCCAATTCTCGTATTGCAGCAGTGCGTTACAAAGCAGCTATTGACGAGGCATTAAAAAATAAGATTGCTGAATTAATTAGTCGATAATCCTATGTTGGTCAATATAGAAATATTACAAACTTTAGAAACCGCAGTTGTAATATCGGGCAGCCATAATGATGAATTAGAAATCAAAGCATATACAAATAGTGATTATCATAAAAAGAGTATCAAGACGGTTTAAAATGCCTTTTGGTAAATCAGATGAAGAGCATAAAAACATAAACGGAAATGTAGGTGTTATAATCGTAAACAATATGTTGCTTACTGGTTTTGATGCACCAATTGAGCAGGTAATGTATTTAGATAGAGTTATTGTAGCACACAACTTACTTCAAAGTATTGCCAGAGTTAATCGTGTTGGTCCAGAAGGTAAAGACAAAGGTTTTGTCGTAGATTATGTAGGTGTCGGTCACCATTTAAAAAGAGCTTTAGACACCTATGCAGAAAAAGAATTACAGGAGATTATAGATTGTATTTCAGATGATGAGGCAGAGTTAAACGAATTAATAAAAGCTCATAAAGACATTTGGAATTTTCTCAAAGTATATGATTTAGAAGACTTGTCAGATTCAGATGCTTTTTTTGATGTGTTTTATGATGAAGATATTCGCTTTGAGTACATCAAACTTTACAATACCCTAACAAGTTGTTTCAACAATGTATTACCACGAAAGGAAGCCTTAGACTTCTTTAAGGATTGGAAGTCATTTACAGAAATTAATGCTTTAGCAAATAAACATTTTAGGGATGGTAGGTTTAGTATGAAAGGGATACCGCCTAAACTAAGAAGCATTGCAGATGAATATTTAATTTCAAAGGGTATTGACCAGTCTATTGCTCCTATTTCAATAATTGCGGATGATTTCTTTGATAAGGTCAAAACCAAGAAAAGAATCAAAACCAAAGCGGCAGAAGTAGAACACGCGATTCGTCATTTCATCGATTTAAACATAGATGAAGACCCTGAATTGTTTGCATCCTTTGCCAAGGCTTTAGAAGAAATATTGAAAAATTTCAAAGGAAATTGGAAAGTAATCTATGAAGAGTTGGAAAAACTACGGGAGAAAATCAGGAACAGAGAAAAGGAAGAAACGTATGGGTTAGACCGTAAAAAGCAAATGCCATTCTTCCGTATTTTCAAAGCTGAATTATTTGATAATAGAGATTTATCAGAAGATGAAATTGCTCAAAATGTAAACCTAACGCAGCATATCTTTAATCTAGTAGCTAATGAAATAAGGTTAACAGGTTTTTGGGATAGCACACCAGCTCAGTTAAAACTAAAAGCCGAATTACAAAAAATACTTTTATCTCCTACGTTCAAAGATTTACCAAACATCATTACTAAGAGAGTGGAAATTATTTCTAGAATAATGGAATTAGCCAAAACCAATCATTTTAAAATCATCAACGACTAATGATAGTTGAATACCAAATAAAATATTCTAATCGTAAAACCCTCAACATTTCTGTTGAGCGGGATAGAAGTATTATTGTTCGTGCTCCACATTATCTGACAGCAGAGAAGATTGATAAAGCCGTTCAATCAAAACGGCAATGGATTAAGGAAAAACTAAACCATGCACAGAAATACCCCATTGTTTCAGAAAGTAAAGAGTTTGTATCGGGTGAAACCTTAATGTACTTAGGTAGGAATTATCAATTATTAGTTACTGATGAAGAGATTGAAGGCATTGATTTTGATAGAAGATTTAAAATCTCAAAGTCCAACCAACCAAAGGCAAATAAGCTATTTAAGGAGTGGTATTTAGGTCAGGCATTAAAGAAGATAGAACCTTTAGCTATAAAATATGCAAAAAGCTTAGGTGTGAAGTACAATCAATTTAAGACCTCTGAAATGAAATACAGATGGGGTTCTTGTACACCTGCCAATAATATCATATTCAATTGGAGAATCATTAAGGCTCCAATGTATGTATTAGAGTATTTGGTAGCGCACGAATTAGTACATCTTATAGAAAATAACCATACCCCACGTTTTTGGAACATCCTTTCAATTCAAGTACCGAATTACGAAAAAGCAAAAAATTGGTTAAAGAAAAACGGGCAATTATTAGAAGTAGATTTTTAAACAAATTAAGAGGATAGCGGGGTGCCCCAATGCTGAAAATTTATGAATAAAAAAGGCCAGCAGCGAACAATGGGTATAATGTCCCTGTTTCCTATTTGGTCGGCAGGCCATATACTAACCATTCAAGGCCATTCGGCGCGTTCATCCTTTCATCTTAGTGTGTTGTTGCAGACTTAACGAAATGACAGCGTATATCCTTGATGCTGTGGTGGTATAATTGGAGTCCATCAATGCGCTTTCAATAACTTACTGCAAAAAAATAATCTAAAACCTTTATAAATGAGAGTTGCAATTATTTTATTAATGTTAATCACCTCCTGTATGTCCAATTCCAATAAAAAAGACGATTCCAACGATACGAATCAAAATAATATAACATCAGAATCTGCTAAAGAGATACTCTACAACTTTCAGGAACAAGGTAAAGGTAAATGGCGGGTACAAGACGATGTGGTTATGGGTGGCCAATCCGATAGTAAACTAAAAATAACAGCGGACAATTATGCGCATTTTTCAGGTACGGTTTCTTTAGAAAACGATGGTGGATTTTGCTCGATCCATCAAACGACAGAAAAGAATCCCTATACCATTTCAGAGAAATCGGAGGCTTTTGAATTACTAGTAAAGGGAGATGGAAAAAAGTATAATTTTCGCGTAAGAACACCCAAAGGACGGCATTCTTACGGCTATACGTTTTCCACTAATACGGATGATACTTGGGAAACTATTTCTATTCCTTTCAATGCTATGAAAGCTGAATTTCACGGTGAACCTGTTGACGTACCCAATTATGCAGGAGAAAATATTGTAGAGATGCAATTGCTAATTGGGAATCAAAAAGAAGAAACTTTCGAAATTATGATTAAATCTATAGCGGTGCTTTAAATAGAAACATTTCATGCAATAGTCAGGACAATCGTTTTTATCAACATTAAAGTATGGAGGAGAGTTGCCGAGTAACTGTTCGATGTTCTAAATAAATTTGGATACGCTGTAAATACGGAATTCAAACGCTGATAAAACAACCTAGGCATCTTGTTCTTTCATTGCCGATTCTATAAATAAGTACGTGGTTTTAGGAATAGTAGGTTTTAGTTCTTCTATCGCTTCTCGCGCTGCTTGTTGCGCTTCAGGTGCCCCCTTGTGGTAGAGGTAGAGGTAATAATGTCCGAAGGCTTGAAAGGTTGGGGAGGCATCCTGTGTGATCCCTTGCAACTCTTTTAAGGACATGCTTGTAAGCGGTTGTTTCGTCATTACTAACTGACTGGCTTGGGAGAGTGCGAGCTCTATTTGTTGGGCAGATCCAGGGCGTGTTAGGCGAAGGTAGCGTTTTCCATCGCTATAAAAACTGCCACTATGGCTAGGGTAAAGGGTCGCCAAGGCGATTAGAAAAGAGGAGAAGCTGACAAAAGCGCTGTAGAAAGCATAAGGTTGGGGTAAAAAATAAGCGACTACACCAGCTCCTAGTCCCAGCCCTAAAGAGGTTAATGGCCCTGCGATAACAACGTTTGCAAACTTTTGAGCGCTGTTTTCTTGGTAAGTGGCAGGAGAAGAGGCGGCTACGCCTCCAAAGTAGCTCCAATCCGTATTGAAATAAGGACGGATGGTATCTTCTTCCGTTCGTTTAATTCCTAAAAAGCCAATGACCAACAGGATAAATTTGTTTCCTTGCCATAGTCCCGTAAGTAAATGCCCCAGCTCATGTACCAGTAAGACCAGCAAGAGCAGCAGCAAGAACACTACCACAGACCACCCATTGAGGTCTACTACGGATTCTTTACCAAAAATGTCTAATCGACCTACTCCAAGTCCAACAGCAACTCCGATAAACGGAGAGAGGAGCACTATGCTGTGTTTTTTGAGAAATTGAATCATGATAAGTCTAAGTTAGAAGGAAGGAGCAATAACGGCCAATTGAACGCTTTATTTTTTGTTTTTGTCTAGGTAAAAAGCCTGCTTAATAGAATGTAAAATGAAGCAGAAGTAGCCATAGTAGTTGAAAATAGGCGAGGAGTTATTTAATCGTAATTCCTCTAAGAGTATTTTATCCTAATAACCGTTATTCGAGTGCAATCCGTTCCTGCTTCTAGACCAATGCTTCCAATTCTTAGACAAAAAAAGCACCCGCCCCAACAAAGGAACAGGTGCTACTATCTCTAGTCGTCTAGCGACAAAAACTCATCGTATCTTACAAGTGAATCACCTCATCGTAAGCAGCGGCAGCGGCTTCCATCATCGCTTCGCTCATCGTGGGGTGGGGGTGAATGGCTTTGACGATGTCCATGCCTGTAGTTTCTAATTTACGGGCAACGACCGCTTCAGCAATCATCTCCGTCACGTTGCTGCCGACCATGTGGCAGCCTAAGAATTCGCCGTATTTTTTATCAAAAATCACCTTTACAAAGCCTTGGTTGACACCCGCAGCGCTGGCTTTTCCAGAGGCAGAGAAAGGAAATTTACCGACGCGGAGCTCGTAGCCTGCTTCTTTGGCAGCGGCTTCGGTCAAGCCCACAGAGGCGATTTCAGGGATACAGTAAGTACAGCCTGGAATGTTGCCGTAGTTGATGGGTTCGGGGTGGTGGCCTGCGATTTTTTCGACGCAAGTAATACCTTCGGCACTAGCCACGTGGGCCAAAGCTTGGGTTTCCAAGACATCGCCAATAGCGTAAACACCGTCTACGTTTGTTTTGTAATAATCGTCTACAACTACGTGGCCGTATTTGTTGGTTTTGATACCCAACTCTTCCAAGCCGATGTTTTCGGTGTTGGGAACCGCGCCGACTGCCGACAAGACCACGTCACAATCCAAGCTCTCTTCTTTGCCTGTTTTATTGTGTTTGAAGGTGACGGTGCAACCTTTGCCGCTTTTGTCTACTTTAGTAACGGCGGTGCTTGTTTTGATAGTCATCCCTGCCTTCTTGAAAATCTTCTTCATTTCCTTAGAAACGTCCTGATCTTCTCTAGGCAAGATGTCGTCTAGGTATTCGATAATGGTCACTTCGGTGCCCATCGTGTTGTAAAAATAGGCAAACTCGATACCAATCGCACCAGAGCCCATGACCACCATTTTCTTAGGAATCTCGGAGATGACGATAGCTTCGCGGTAGCCAATGATTTTTTTGCCGTCAATGTCCAAGTTGGGCAATTGGCGGGCGCGGGCACCTGTGGCGATGATGGTGTGTTTGGCGGTGTATTCTTTACTGTTGCCTTTGTCGTCTTTGACGATGACTTTTTTGCCTTTGGCCAATTTGCCTTCGCCCATTAAGACGTCAATTTTATTTTTGCTCATTAAGAACTTAATGCCCTTGCTCATTTTGTCCGCAACGCCTCTAGAGCGTTGGATAATAGCAGCAAAATCAGCTTCTGGCGCACTAGTTTTAATGCCGTAATCGGAAGCGTGGCTGATGTATTCAAATACCTGTGCACTTTTGAGTAAGGCTTTAGTGGGAATACAACCCCAGTTCAAGCAAATTCCACCGAGGGATTCTCGTTCGACCACGGCCGTTTTTAAACCCAACTGTGCGGCGCGAATCGCTGCTACATAACCACCAGGACCACTTCCAATAACAATTACATCGTAGTTCATAATTTCGAGTATATTTTATAGGTTAACTATAACCGCAAGTGCTTGTTTCTTTTTATAAGACCAGCAAAAAGCTGCCTTGCAGTCTCCATTATTTTGAGTACATTTGTTTTGTACCCGAATGCAGCCACAAAGGTACATTTTCTACGATATAAGTCGCGCAATTTGGCGGTAAATTTCTATTCTATCTGCTAGACGCGCATTACAAGTCCTCTTTGCCACTATCCTTCCTTATTATGAGCAAATTACTAGAAGAACTTACCCCTGTTCTAGAAGATTTTATCCGCGCCCAACCCTTGTTTTTTGTCGCTACGGCACGCTGCGAGGGCCGCGTCAATCTATCGCCCAAAGGCATGGATACCTTTAGAATTTTGAATGCCAGCAAAATTGTATGGCTTAACTTGACAGGAAGCGGCAACGAAACAGCCGCTCACCTGGCCGAAAATTCCCGCATGACGATTATGTTTTGTGCGTTTGAGGGTAAGCCCCTCATTTTGCGGCTTTACGGACAGGCCCAAGTCTACCACGAGCGCGACGAGACCTACCACCAATACATCAATTTATTTGAAGCAGATGCAGGCGCACGGCAAATTATTACCTTGGATATTGATTTGGTACAAACCTCTTGCGGCTATGCCGTGCCTCTGATGACGTACGAAGAAGAGCGGACTATTTTGCGCGAATGGTCGAGAAAACAGGGGCGTACCAAAATGCGGGAATACTGGAAAGAAAAGAACCGCACAAGCTTAGACGGAGAGGACACAGGAATAGTATAAACCTAAACCACTCTATCTCAACCTAGCTTTTTCAAAAGCCAGCAGACTAAAAAGACAGCCAAAAAAGCTGATCGAGCGAATCAAGAACAGCATTCATATTTATTCCACGGCAGACTACAGCCAAAAAAGCTGTCCAGCTGGAGGCACAAGCTGATCGAGCGAAGTAAGAGCAGCGTTTTACGTTCTAAAAAGACAGCCAAAAAAGCTGATCGAGCGAATCAAGAACAGCATTCATATTTATTCCACGGCAGACTACAGCCAAAAAAGCTGTCCAGCTGGAGGCACAAGCTGATCGAGCGAAGTCGAGAGCAGCGTTTTACGACGACACCACCTTACGCGTTTTCTCCGCAATGGCTTCTTTGGCCAACTGGATGGTATAAGCCAATTGCTCCTCGGGGGTCAACAAACTATTATCAATTTCAATGGCATCATCAGCTTGGCGCAGCGGGCTATCGGCACGGCTAGAATCAATATGATCACGGCTCAATAGATTTTCTTGTACTTGCTCGGCAGTGATGTCATGAACGCCTTTGCTGGCCCACTCGGAAAGGCGGCGGCGGGTGCGTTCTTCAATCGACGCGGTCAAAAAGAGCTTTAGTTCGGCATCTTTGAAAACGACCGTTCCAATATCACGGCCATCCATAGCAATGCCCCCTTGCGCGCCCAAGCGTTGTTGTAAGGCGACCATTTTGCGGCGTACCGCAGAGATGGTGGCTACGGGGCTGACCATTTTGGAAACGCGCATACTGCGGATTTTTTCTTCTACATTTCTGTCATTCAGGAAAGTATGATTCATACCTTCTACCATTCCAAAATGAATGTGGATGTCCTCCAATGCTTTAGTGACCGCTGTATCGTCCTCTAAATCAATGTTGTTATCCAAGAAATAGAGGGTGACGGCGCGGTACATGGCTCCCGAATCAACATAACCATAATCAAGGGCTGTGGCCAAAGCTTTGGCAAGGGTGCTTTTACCACAAGCAGCATAACCATCTACAGCAATTGTAATTTTAGCAGTGGGCATAGAGAAGAATTGAGTAGCGTTAGGAATATTGTCAGGGAGCAGCACAGCTGCCAATTGGCTCACAAAAGTAAAAAGATTAGTTCGGAATTTGCCGCTTCACTCTTGTATTTTTAAGAACAAATGAAGGAATGGTTCAGTTTTGACTTTTTTGCCGAAAGGCTTTTGCTTAACAGAAAAAGAAATAATCTACTAAAGGCTGTTTGTTTTGAGCGGCTAGTTGGGTGTGGATTTGTGCTTGTGCCAATGGTTCGGCGACGAGCAAGAGGCGTTGGGGGCGGTCGAGCATTTCCGCAAAAGACGTAGGACGAAGGATTTGCCCGTAGATGTTGTGCCCAATCTTGTTGGGGTTGTTGCACACCCAATGAAAATCGACCCCAGCAGCTTGCAAAAGGCGGGCAACGGCTTTACCTTTTTTGCCTGCTCCCCAAAGAACCAAGGGCCGCATTTTATCGTAATGCAAGCGCAAAAAATAAGCTACTTTGAGGGATAAAAAATTATTATTGGCATAATGGGGATCATGACGAGAAGTTCGTCCACTTGAATCTCGCCAATGGTGCAAGATCGTTTGGCACGGCAAGCACACTAAGCCAGCTTCGTAGAAACGGAAACAGAGATCGTAATCTTCTGGATAACGATTGGGAAGGAAGGCTTGACAAGCGTCTAAATCATTGCGATGCAGCATCCAACAAGGCGAAGGAATAACACATTCTTTATACAATGCTTCGAAATTGCGTCCGCTGCGAGTGAGAGCATTGAGCCAAGCGGCATAGCGCTGGTAGCCTTCGCCTAGAGGCTGTTCGCTAAAATAATGTACCAAACCTGTGGCCAAGTGGCCCAAACCTGCCTCTAAAAGCTGTGCGCGTAAATGCGATAATTTATTAGGGGGCATCCAATCATCGGCATCCATGCGGGTAATATAACTGCCTTTTGCATGGGTGTAGGCCAATCGAAGCGCGTCGATAATGCCTTGGCCTGTATTCTCATAAACAGCAATTCGAGGATCTTTTTGGGCGTAAGCCTGTAGAAGCGCAGCGCTCTCATCGGTAGAATGATCGTTGATGGCGATCAATTCCCAGTCGGAGCAATCCTGTGCGAGCAACGAATTCAAGCATTTTTTTAAATAGGGTAAGGCATTGCGTACGGGCATCAAGACGCTGATGCTCGCTGATTTAGAGAGTAGTGGCATCTGTAAAACTCTTCCAACGTAGATATTTCGAGGTTTTCCATTCTCCTGTGTAAGGATAAATGTAGAAATATTGTTTGAGACCTTCTAAGGCTGTGTTATAAACATGGGTACCATCTGCCAAGGGGTCTTCTTTCGCAAAACTGACGGTTGATTGAGAACCCTGCAACAACTCCTTGGCAATCTTATCGCAAGCAGCATCGGTAATGCGCTGTGGGACGTTAAAAATACCGTGGATATAACTGAACGTCACCATTAACAAGATCAACCATTGGGTCGTCAAATGCTGGCGCTCTTGCTCCAAGACCTGTTGGATCGCTTTTAAGGTTTCTGCCTCGCGGTTCAAAAATGCTTGTTGGATAAAGCCTTCTATAATAGATTGAATTGTCAATTGACGCGGGCAATCAGGTTGTGCTGCCAATTGGATGAGCAGCGGGAGCCATTCTATTTGTTGTAATAAAGCTTCTTCACCGAAGGCTTTAAAGTACAACTCGGTATCATTGGCCCATAGGCGAATACTTTCTTGGGTAACAGAAGGAAGCAGTGGCATGAAAAAGAGAGTTAAAAAACAGATCAATAAATTAGGCCTATTGGCCAATAAGAAAGCCTAACGCTAAGTGGTGTTGGATACACAGCGTTAGGCAGGGAAGAGCAACGGTTATTGCTGCTCGGCAGTTTGTTGTTTGGATAAATGCAATACTATGCTCCAAAGATGCTGGTAAGGGATAATTTCTAATTCGTTGATGGTGCCTCGGTAGTGCATGGTATGGGTGTCTAAGCGATCTAAGTACTTGAGGTGAACGCCAATTTTATCGTAATCAAAGTGGGCTTTAGCCAGCTGTTGTAAGAGGCGAATAAACTGCAAAATGCGGTAGTGTTCTTCGGGTTTCAATAAGCGCGCGGCATAGTCGCGGAGGCGCTCTACGCGTTCAAAAGCCTCGCCCCATTCTTTTTCTTCTAGTAGAAACAACACTTGCGCAATGACTAAGACAATGGTAAAAATACGCTGCTGCTTTGGAAAAATAATGGGTTCCTCCAAAAAACGTTTGACACGAAATTGTTTGTAGCGTTTGGGCTTAGAGCCATCCTCGTTGGTCTCATACCAACGCAAGAAGCACAAGTAGGCTTCGAAGGCATTCCATTTGGCGGCATCGTCTTCGCTCATCGTCTTGAAGCGCTTATCAGCGTACACGCGGCGAAAGACTTCATGTGCCGTTTCGTAGGCGCGTCCATGTAGTGCTAGCAACAAATAAGTTTCTAAAATAGGTAACCAAGCAGGATGTTTTTCAAAGAGATTGGCGTATTGCTCGGCTTGCGCATAGCCTTCTTCAAAATGGCCTAAGTGCAATAAGGCCAATAGTTTTTTCTGAGCGAGTTCTGCCATTTGATCCGCGCGATAAAAATGGGGGTTCTCTTCAATGTACGCTTCTGCTTCTAGGCACAATTCGTACACTTGCGTGTAGTTTTGTAGAGCCTCTTGATGAAAGACATTTGCTAGAAAGCGGTTGTAAAAGATAGTGGGAGATTGGTGAGCACTGGATAAGTCATTTAATCGCTGACAATTCTTGCCTGCATCGGCCAAATGGGGTTCTAGTTTATGGAGTGGTAAATGCTGGAGCATAAAAACACGTTGAAAGTATTCTTCTGCTTCTATTTCTGCATAGAGGATAGTATTGTATTCCTTGCAAAGTGTATTGTATTCCTCGTAATCATTGTCATTGCCTGTTTTGGCAGCGTACTGGCGCAAAATTCTAGAGGCATTAACAATAATGTCAGAAAAACTAAATTTGAGGGCGACAGATAAAATATTGCGGGCTAATTGTGCGCCTGTATCTTCTGCTTTATTGGAGAGTAAAATCTTTACCAATGTCCAATCTCTGTGGCAGCTGTAATAGGCGCGATTGTAGCTGGAAGTTGCCGATTGATTGATGTCTAAGAAGAAAAGTGTATTGAGGAGTCGCTTCTTGAAGCGCGATTTGAGCTGGCGATATTTGTCGTCTGTCGGCCGACCGTCGTACAACAATTGTGCAGCTTCTTTGTCGGTCATGAGCGAGCCATTCATCAAAAGCTCATAAAAGTCGTTAAATCTAGAGTTTTTTTGTTTTAAAGAGTGGTCGTCAAAAATCTCTATTTTTTTGACTTTTTTCTTTGTAACAATGCGGGCAATTTCTAATAAATGTTTCATGCGGACTGTTCTCGTAAAATGTAAAAAACCGTTAATTAGGGATGCTGTTTCGCTAACGCAAAGCACGTTGTTTGAGGCTTAACAAACACTAATTTTTTCTTGCAATGCACAACGATAGAATTGTCATTACAAGAATAAGAATTATTAGAGAACAAAGAAAAGGAATCTATTCTAATCCAAATAATTCAAAGAGATAAGGACGCAGTTATAGGTGGTGGGCACTGGAAGACTTCAACTAATAGAGTGTTGGGTAAGACTCTTGAGCTAATATAAAGTATTTGCAACAAAAACGGAAGCTTTTTAGCAACTAAAATATAATTTAAAATAGTGTACCGCTTGCTTATTAGCGTTCACAGGTCTTGCTCTTTTAAGGAAAAAACTAGGCTCCACAGACAGAAAAAAAAGCATGTCTTCAAGTGGAGCCTAGTATTTTGGAGCTTTTTTTACAAATCTCCTGTTGGAACGCCTTCCTTTCCATTGGGTTCGATATACTCGCCAAATAAATCGGCCTGAGGTCCTTCATAACCTAACATAAGCTCTGTAGAACCTACGCTGTGCTGTTGAAAGTTGTTGAGCGCAATGTCAAATCCAATCAACACAGGAATTTTATTGTCAAACAAAAAGCGTGTTTGGAAGGATAAAAAGGCAGGGGAGCGATAGAATATTCCAAAGGCCAATTGTTCTTGTAGCAAGTGAACGGTTAATCCGCCATCGACTTGTGGCGTTGTTCCCTGTACATATTTGACCATCACAGAAGGCTCTAAAAAGATTTTTTCTTGGGCGATGGGAAACTTGTAAGCTCCTGTCAAAAAATAGTGCCGAGAACCAAAACCCACTAAGGAACGCCCCTGTGTCATTTCCCCATAATCAATGCGGGTTTGCAACAGGTTGGGCGCAGAAAATCCAATGCGTAGTTTTTTGGTATATAAATATACTCCAAATTCGGCATCCGCGCTGGTTACGCCTTGGTCAGCATTGACAATGGCTTGGTCATTGGGATTGATGAGCTGGATTTGATCGGTTCGGATCGTGTTGTGCACAACACGACCCGCAAGGCCAATGGATAAACGAATTTTTCGGTCGGCCAAGGGAATATGAAAGGCATACGATACCTTACCTCCCCAGCGTGCGCTCGGCCCTGTAATATCCCCAAACAACACGGCACCAACCCCATGCAAGTCTTTAAAAAGCCCCTGATAAGTAATCCCAAAGGTCTGTGGTGCCCCTGGAAAAGTGACCCATTGCCAACGGTGAAACAACGTAAACGATTGATTGCCTTTTGAGCCCGCTACCGCAGGATTAATCAAATAAGGATTGCTGTTGTACTGTGCAAACAAAGGCTCCTGCTGGGCAAGAGCGAGTTGGCTGCTGCCTACCAGCGCTATAAAGAGTAGAAAAAAATGTTTCATAATGGTTTATAGTTAGCAAGAATCGCCCGTCCTTCCATTCTGGCAAGAAGCAGAACAGAAGGACGGACTACCCTCAAAATCATCGAATAATAGTCACGGTACCCTTGTAGATTTTCGGGTTATCCAACTGTGGATCATCTACAGCAATGATGTAATAGTAAGTAGCATCGGGTAAGTTTTGCCCCAAGTTAGTCCCATCCCAGGTGCTGTCGTAGTTCTCAGCTTCAAAAACCAACTGTCCCCAACGGTTAAACACCTGTACGCGGTTAGCAAAGAGATTCAAACAGGGAATTTCCCACAGATCATTGACCCCGTCACTATTGGGCGTAAAGCCCGCATGAGCAGGTATACAACTACCAACTTCTACCCAAACGGAGTCCGTATCCCGACAGCCCGTAGTATCGGCTACTTCTAGGACATAGTAACCACTCTGAACAGGTAAGGCCGTCGTAATGGAAGCTGTAGGATTATCTAAGCCCACTGCTGGAATCCACAAGTAACTAACAATGGCACCTGTACTGTTAGAACCATCTAAAACAGCCGTTTGTCCAATCAACATATTGGGGGGCGTGGTAACATTGGCCACCGCTTGTACACCTACAAAAGTGTCGTCAATGGTAGCAGAATCACAGCCCAAATCGTCAGTAATCAAGACCGACCAAACATCGCCAGGATTCAAATCCAAGGTCAGAATAGCGCCAAATGCTGTACCAGTTACGATTTGAGTACTCGTACTGCCATTAATAGTAAGGAGTGCCGTAAAATCAGCCCCACCTGTAGTCAAGGCAGGCAAACCACCGTCCATAAATACCCTCGTTTGGGCATTACCAGCAGTATCACAATCGTAGATAATAGAACCGTTGGCACTACCAAATGGAGTCACTACAATTGGGCTATAACTAGGATCATTACACAAATTGCCACAATTAGCAGGATCCCAAATAAAGGAACCGCGAATGCTATCCGTAATCGCACAACGACTGTTGTCCGTCACGACAGCCAACCAGTTGTCGCCGCTCTGTACGATGAAATTATAAACTGTAGTATCGCCAATCGTACCAGGTACAGGCACTTGGTACCCTGTGCTGCCACCGTTGGCTGTTCCAATAATCGTTACCAAGTAGTTAGAACCATCCACCGCAGGTTGGCCACCGCTCAATTGAACACTAACCACTGCCGTTTGATTGGGGTTACAGACATAGGGCAAGACGTTGATGTCTAAATCTAGGCTGTTGAAAAGGAAGGTTCCCAACAAGGTGTCAGCACAGCCATTATCATCGGTCACAATAACCGACCAACTGTCGCCGTCATTGACATCAAAGGCATACAAACCGACATCTTGTGTTGTTGTGCCGTTCTGTCCTGCTAGGGTAGAACCCGTTGTGGTAATCGTATACAAACTGCTGTTTATACTAGGTGCTCCACCCGTTACAAACAAGGTCACTCGTGCCGTGCCGTCAGGGTTACAGCTGTAAATGGTACTGTCCACAGGATTAGGGAATAACGCCACAGGATTCATCCTACAAATAGGACAATTCGAGGTATCGAACGTATACGTGTCATCTAAGGTATCGGTACAGTTATTCAAATCAAATACCGTTACCAACCAAGCATCTCCGTCATTTACTAAGAACGAGAAGTTAGCAGCCCCACCAATATTTCCTGCTACAGGAAGATTTTGGAAGGTTTGTCCAATAATGGTAGAACCCACCGCATCCAACAAGTAATTAGAACCATCAATACTAGGCTGTCCACCGTTGAGAGTGACTTGCACGAGTGCTGTTCCGTCACTGTTACAACTGTAGGCAAAGCTACTGGTAATCGGATTCAAAGTACAGTAGTCAGGGCAATTGATAAGGTTGTAATCAAAGGTTCCCGAAAGGGTATCCAGACAACCATTGCTATCGGACAAAATAACCGTCCAAGTATCGCCATCCAATACGCTGAACGAAAAGGCCGTTGGGGCAGGAGCTCCTGTCCCCAAGACGGTATAGGTTCCACTGCCGTTCGGGGTCGTAGCGCCACTAACAATCGCGGTATAGTTTTCCCCTACCGTAATAGAAGGCGCGCCACCATTTAGCGAAAGCGTCACTAAAGCAGAATCACCCCCAGGGTAACAGCTGTAGACCGAGCTATCAGCAGGGTCAGGCGTAAAGAAAACAGGATTGTTAATACAAGGATCTAAACAAGGTGTTGCGTTGATGACGACCGTTTGGCCACAGCCTGCGCCGTCTACAACCACAATAGTAAAGACACCCGCTACAGCAATAGAGTAACTGACATTAGCGCCATCCGCTACTTGACCTGCCAAGACCGTATCGCCTGCGGCATCTGTCATTACATAGTCAAATAGGCTGTTGTTATAAGTAGGCAAACCTCCCGAAATAGAAAAGTCAATTACACAGTTATTGGAGTTATACGTACTGGTAATAAGGACTTCGGATAAAAAGACAAAAGCAGCGCCATTTTCGGCACTAGCACTTGGGCACAGCAACGTTCCCCAGCCACCTGTACTATCGGCCATAGGACTAACATAGTGAACGGCATTTTGTGAAATAGGATTCGCGCCATTGTTCACCCAGTAACGAGGGCGGTTATAAACGGAATCAATAAAAGGAAAGTTGCCGTTGATGATCGAATCGGGAATGTTAACGCTGTCTTGCACAACAAATCCAATATCTAGACAATCTGCAATGTCCGTTGTAGAATTGCCTAAGCCATCCACCATAACACTCGGATATAAGGTATCGTTGTAACAGATATAGCCCGTATCAACAGACATGAAATTGAAAGTGTCGTTATTGACACTGTATTGCGCGTCTCCTGCGTAGACTTCTACTTCGTTGATGTATTCTATAATGTATTGGCCTTCGTCACCAGGGCTACCACCATCTAATTGAATGGCATAGTTGGTACCAGGCTCCAAGCAGCAAAGACTGACAATATCGCCGTTAAAGCCCGTGATGCCTGTAAAAATAGGCTCAATGGCGGCAGTGTTTTGTGTCCCATCTAAAGTGTAGGTAGCAGGTTGTAAACCACCGTAACAAAGACTATCTTGAAACAAGGGATAAATGGCATAATTCAAAGAATCCATACCAATATACGCCCGTAATTTCATTTCGATAACGCCTGAAGGCGGGACTTCAAAATAGTGCCAAACGGTTTGGCCCGCTCTATTCGTGCCCGTACTAGTAGGAGTAGGTTCTCCCGCCAGTGTTTCAATACACGCATTGGTATTGTTTCCTGCTACCGCCGAAAATGGAATGGTTTGGTTGGCTGGTTTTACGGGTACTTCAAAAATAGTATCGGCTAGTGCCAAACATAGAATATCGTTTGGAGGAGGATTATTGGCAGGGTCAGACACGCTGGGATCATAGACCCAAACTTCTCCTTCATCAGCCGTAGTGGCTGCCACAGGGTCAATCATACCATAATACGTGTAACCTGGTTCCAAGCAGCGTTCTAAAATAATCGCGGTATTGTTGGAGCCGCTCCCAAGGCCGCCGCCTTCTGCGTCTGCAATTTGGTTGATGTTAGAACAAAATAAATCGTTGGGTAAGCCCGGTGCAAAGCGCGGATCAGGAGCATATAACGCTGTGTTTTCACCTTCGTTGGCAATCGCATTATCAAAATCGGCTTCAAAGTAAATGCGGCCACTGTTTGCTGCCGTGAACTGCACCCACATACTTCCATTGAGGTTGTTGCTCGCCGTAGGCACATAATCGTAAGCTTTGTAGCGGTCGGCATCGGTGCCGTTGTAGGGCGCGCCAATTTCTTCGTCGCTGGTGCGGCTTCCGCCAAAGAACGTTCCGCGCTGCAATTGCGTAGAAAAAGGCAAACCATTTGACTCTGTCCGAACAATCGGCGATTGCGCGTCTGTCGTAACATCGGTACCTTGGCAGGGAATATCGTGGGGCAAATAAGGATTGCCGCCTACATCATCAATGCGCAACCCAATATAGCCACTTTCATTGCTGTCGTCGGTCGTTATTTGTATGTAATAGACCTCGCCTGCAATTAGAGCGTGGCCGTCGGGCGTTCCTGGAAAGGCATTACCAACACTAGAAAAGTGCGCCGTTGCCTTGCCTGCAGTCAGAATCACATCATCGCGCGAGATACCTTGATAGGACAAATAATTGAACTTAGATTTGATCGGGTTGAGCACGGCAGGAAACCCCACCCAGTTGTTGTTGCCGTGTACACAACCAATGCCATCGGCAGCATGATAAACGATTAAATCTGTACCAAAGTCTGTTTCGTTTAAATCGGTTTCAATGCGTACCTGACCATTAGGCGGAGCGACAAAGTAAAACCAGCCCGAACCGTGGTTGGTAAAATCACCTTCGCGTGGCTCTCCAGCTTGTAGCGGATAATTGCCACACCAAGAAAATTGTTGGATCGGGCCTCCTACGGTTAGCGGCAACGCATCACAAATAAGCGGTTCTATAGGGGTAAGCACCAAAGGGGTCACCTCCACTTGTGCCGTAATTCTATACGTTTGGTTACAGCCACCACTTGTTCCAGAAGCCGTAAAGGTTTGAGGCGTACTCAAGCCAGAGGCAGGAACAACCAAAGGCGCACTTTGATTGGGCGTATTGCCATCAGAAAAAAGACCTGTTAAATTCCAATTGAAAATGGGATCGTCGTTTTCGTAAGCACGCCAATCTAGCGTTATTTGTGTAGGAACATTCGATACACAGACGTAATCATGATCGAAAAAGGTGCCACTATTGGGGTTGAAACTCGCCACCAGGAGAAGATAGGACATACGGGCCGTTGTTGTTGTTGTCAAAGGCATGGTTAAAATCGCCTAAGAGTCCTCCTAATGCTGAAGGGTTGTTGTTGCTTCTTCCTAGCGTATTGTCTGTGGCAACAAATTCCCAAACAAAATCACTGTCTCCAGAAAAAAGACCATCGCAATCTTGATTATTGACTGCTTCTACGGTAGGATACGCACTTGAACGCGTGCTTGTGCCCAAGTTTGATTGGTAAATAGCCAACAGCACAACCAACAGCATAAGAGGTATTGGTAGATGTTTTTAGACATAGGTGTAGTTGAATGAATGATTGAATAGAGTAAGGCACACTAGAAGGAGCCGCAGCAATTGCGTTACGATATTCGTTACCGTAAGCCTAGAAAACTTCTAAAATTAGGAAAAAATAGACAGTTTAAAAGCCTTCTCTATAAAATCTTTTCTATCAACAGGGGTAAATTAAGCACCAATTGGCTTGCAAGTGCTTGTATTTTAACTGCTTACAGGGCAAACACTTGAAATTGTTTTTTGTTTTGTAGGATATGAAAGGGAGTAAGGATTTAGCGATCAAAATACCTCAAGTCCAGTGCTTCAAAGTTCCACTCAGGAGTTTCCAATAGCCCTGTAAAGCGATTGCTATACCAAGGAGACAAATCCGACTGCTGAAGATTGCGCAAAATGTGAATGCTCTGCGCGGGCATGTAGCTTTGAGCCAATAAAAAAAGGCGCTCTCCCGTTTGGGGATGGACGGCCACATCCATCACCAAGATGGCATGGCCTGGAAAGCCTCCCTGAATAAATACATCGCCTGCCTGAATAGTAGCGAGGGCTTTTGTTGGCAATTCTTTGCTCAACGAAGCCGTACCCGCATAACTAAATACATTGGTCAAATAGCGTTTGAATTGAGCATAAGAAACATCTTGTTGACCAGTAGGGGCAGTAAAAGAGACCTTACTTCCGCTCACTTTGGGGCGCTTGCCTTGGCTCCAGTCAGAAAAGCGAATGGTATGCCCACTAGTATAATTGAAGTGAATGTCTGCATACTTTTCTTGACTGTATAAATACTCTGCTCGCAAGCGCATCACAGCATCAGCACACTGTTGCAAATCCCGCTTTCCAATGTCGATGTCCAATACGCGATAAGCGCCCTCTTGATAAGGTTTAACCGCGCCATTGTATAATAAAACGGGGCTTCCTGCGGCCTGTAAGGGCAAATGGCGAAGCCAAAACGCAAAGGAATGGGGAGGCACTACCAAGCGGTTGTAACCTGTAGGGGCTGGAATTTCTTGTAGCGTGGCTTGATTTGCTGAAACCGTTTGCCAAGGATAATTGGGCGGCGGCAAGCTGTCCTGTAGGGTTGGCGGTTGAGGAAGCGAGCGAGGAGTAGGACTAGACAGAGCGACTGGTACCGAAATCGGGAGAGTCGGGGCAGCGCTCGTCTGGCTAGGAGAAACTGTTGGTTGTTGACAAGCTAAAAAGCTTGTTGCAACAACCAACAGCGTCCAAAAGTGCGTAGGTTTCAAGGAGGTTTTCATAGATGGATAAACTAAAGGTTTAGAGTTCTTTCCACGCATTGAGTGTCCAATCGTACTCATAAAAATCCACAGGACAATCGGTAGAAATCGCTTGACTGCGATGGGCATTGATGAATTCGGAGACAGACGGTATAAAATCATTTCTATACCACTTGAAAATAGGAGAGAGCTGTATAGAACAAGTTTCTTCGTTTTCTCCTGCTATTTTTAAGAAATTAGGATCATCCAACGTGCGCTGGCATTGCAAATTCATTTGTTCGTTCAAATTACCTGGCGTATAAGCGTAAGAAGGAATAGGAGGGCAACCTTTGGCCGCACAAACCAAGACAAAATGTAGTCGAGGGTCTTTGTAATTCTTTAGAATAATTTTGTACTCCAAGTGATCCAATGTAATTAAGGTACCACCCACTAAGTATTTGTCCCGCTTAAAAAACTTCTCGGTATCTTCTACCCGTTCAATAGGATAATTTTTCAGAACCGCGTGAATAACCAATAAATTGTAGCAATTGATTAAATAGGCTTTGCGGCGGTACGTGTCTACCTTGTCAATGGATTGTTGTCCGATAAACTCGACTAGCGGCGATAAGGCAATTGGACTAATTTTTAATTGCTCGTACTTAATGTCGCCATCAATACAATAATTCTTAAAAAAATCATCGGTCTGGTCAAAAAAGTCCGCTAAGCTCTCAATAGGAGCGGCTTTTAACGAAAAAGAAGCCAAAAAGAGAAGTACCACAGATACTAGTTTGTAAGTCGCCATATGTATAAAATTAAGGGGTCGTGAAATAAATGTCCTTGTGAATAGGCAGTTTGCTAAGAAAACATCCCGTCTTAAGATCTATGTAGTAATTTCTTAGAAGCAATAACCTTACCCAATTTACTCCTTGATTTTTTATAGATACAAATTAGAGGCTAAAAAAGTTGAAAAAGTTGAATTATTTAACAATAGGTTTAGGGTGTTCTACCGTAAAACTATAGTCTACCGCTGCTGCAATCGCCTTGCCTGCTGCGTTGTTCAAGGTCAAGCGAATGATTTGTTCGCCCTCTGAGAAACCCGTTAAATAATAAGGTTGCCAAGTGTCTATTTTCATAGGGGCTTGCTGGTTAATTTCTAAGGTGACATAGTTGCCTTGTGCACTTAGTGTGGTTCCATAAAGGACAAAATCAAACAAAAGAGAGTCCGTTGCACTAATAGTGTGGGTGCCCACAGGAGCGCTTGGAATAAGTGCGATTTGCTCAATAGGACGACTAGCCGTTAGATTACCATTCTTGACTTTAATCCGCCGCCCCATAATGGCGTTGGGAACTTTGATCGACTCGTAATAGGACCGAGCAATAAAGGCAAATAAATCATATTCCCCGTCTTCAAGAGCATAGTCGAAAATGTTTTCGTTGCTCAAGTGGTGCTGTTGGTTGACAAACAAATGCAGGTGCGTTCCCTTGCGAGTTCTTGCCGTAGGACGTGCCGCATCAAGGGGCGATTGTCCACCTAAACGTATATTCTGAGGGTTAAATATCATTTTTCCTTGCGAATAGGTATAATTTTGTAGTAGAATGTCGTCATAAGAAGTAGGCGTTTGATGCGGAGGAGATTCTAATAACTCGACCGTAGAAGCAGGCGTTGTCTCAGTAGTACAAGCCGATAAAAAGCAACCAACTAGTAAACAGAACAGAAAGAAAATGGGCGAACGTAAAACAGTGTGCATAATTATAGGAAGTAAGTGAAAATAATCAGGAGCGGGAAAATAGCTTGACTGGCTCTATTAGAAGCCCTTATTTCTGAATTTAAAAAACGGAAAAAAAGAATTATTGATGGGTACTAATCAAAGCATTTTAACACAAAGTAAACAATTGGAGCGGCAAAGAGTTAAAACAATAGCGTTAGATTAAACTTAGGTAAACGTTAAGATTAGTCGACTAAACCTAATAAAAGCAGCAAAAACAAGCTATCAACACGTTATAGAAAGAAAAGAACTAGTTAGCTTGTTAAGAATTACTTAACGAAATAGATAGTATTGTCCTCTAAATTAGTTATTTTGTGCCGGCAGACCCTGTTGTCACCTTATAGTAAGGTAGCAAGTAGCAAGGGGTTGTTTGGTCGAAGAAAAGAAAGGATCGCCCTCGTAAGTACGATAAGCCTCAACTTATTACTAAAAAGAAACGCCAAAACGGCTTACGAAAGTGTGACCAATTCTAGAAAAAGCCTGCTTTAGACAAAAAATAGCACTAAACGCGGATGATTTTTCAAACTAAAACGTAAGTTTACTTACTTTCGGCTTACAAAAACTGTATATTTCGCCAAAGTTATTTATAGCGGTATAAATCTCATTATTGAATTCATTTACGGTATTCGTACTTAAAAACTCCTCTTAGACGATGAAAATTTTAAAGAGTGTATGCCTACTCATAGCAGTAGGTTTCTGTACATCCAGCAGTCAAGCACAGGACATCCATTATTCGATGTTCGATATGGCTCCCCTCGAACTAAATCCCGCCTATACGGGATACTACGCTGGATCATTTAGATTGGGAGGCCTTTACAGAACACAATGGGCGGGCTTGTCAGTTTCGCAAGCACCTTCCTTGAACAACAGTTCTAGCCAGTTCTCTGGTTACCAAACACCTTCTGCTTATATTGATGTACCTTTCGGTATTCCAAGAGCAAAAGGCAAAGGCATGAAAAGTTGGGCTGGTGTAGGTGTATCTTTCTATTACGATGTAGTCGGAAGCTTATCCAACTTAGCAGCTAGTTTGTCCCTAGCGTATCACTTGGGCTTAGGCCAAAAAGGAAACACAATCATTTCAATCGCAGCGCAAGGCGGTATCCTACAGCGCAGATTGCAAGATGGGTTTACTTTTGAAGATCAATTGGTCGGTGGGGCTCCTGTGACAACAGATCCTATTTTTACAGGAGGAGCCTTGACCAAGACTTTACCTGATTTTTCAGGTGGATTGATGCTTAGCCACCGAGGCCGCCGTTTTGGTATGGAGGCTGGGGCATCTCTCAATCACTTTACCAATCCGAACTACAGCTTTATTACGCCCGAAACCAACGAAGATGGAGAGGCGCGTTTGCCAATGACGTTGATTGCTAATATGAACTTTAGAATTGCCATTAGCAAAGATGCCAAAGTCTTCTTAAAGCCCATGTTCTTTTTCCAAAACTTATTAGCTACCGAAGGTACGCCTGATGGTATTGGCGCTTACGACTTCAATGGACAATTGTTGTTGGGCGTTCACTTCAACGACCTAAAAGATATTACGTTGTATGTAGGAGGTGGTTACCGCGCTAGCGGTGATGCCATCGCTCGCGTAGGGTTAGATATCAAAGGGTTAAAATTTGGATTCGCGTATGATATTAACGTTAACAATCAAGGTTTGAATAACAATGTCTTTAACAGTAACAACCGTGCAATGGCCTTTGAATTAGGTTTATCTTATATTGCCAAGTTGTACAAAGTTATTGATCCACCATTGATCATCGTTTGTCCTCGTTTCTAAAATAACTCCAAGTGTAGGTTAGCAGACAACTTGCTGTTGTCTGCTAACCTTGCTTAACGATAGCAGAATTGGTCTTTGCCTCCTTCAATTAATGGAATGCCTCCCAAAAAGACCAGCTCACTAGATAGATAATCCAACACTTAATCTAAACTTATTACGAGTAATGAAAATATTAAATCTATTTCTCTTGGTTGCTTTGTTATGCGGTACGCAAACAGCGTTTGCACAACCGACGAACAACAATCCCTCAACAGAGAAGAAAGAACAAATCGCGGACGAGGAGCGCGAGCAAAACAACGGCGAAGCGGCCTTGGAGTGGTATATGAACGCTTACGAAGCGGACGAGACCGATGGCAACATCGTTTACAAAATCGCTTCTACTCACGAATTGCTAAGAGATTATAAAAATGCAGCAGCGTGGTATGAAAAACTAGTTGCGCTCGATATGAAGGACGATTTTCCTTTGAGCAAGTACCAACATGCCAACGCCATGAAAATGACAGGCGATTATGATGGTGCCATCGCTGGTTTTGAAGCTTTCTTGAAAGATTATGCGGATGATGCTCCCAAAGCGGATTACTACAAAGCAATGGCGCGTGTTCAAATTGAAGGCGCACAATGGGCCAAAGGGAACATGGAGCCAATGGAACAACTCATCATGCGCAATGCAGGAGACATCAATACCGCCTCTACGGAGGGCGGTGCCTTTCCTATTGGTCGCCAAAAAATCTTATTTACTTCTTTGAATACCGATGAGAAAATCGTGGTAGAAGAAGGAGAAGATTATGAGCGCGCCAAAATTTTTATGGCAGAAGCCGATACGGACAGTACTTGGAAAGCCAAAACAGAATACAATACGGAAGTGTTGCAGCAAGAAGGTACCCACGTTGTACAACCTGTTATCAACAAAGATCGTACGAAATTCTACTTTGTAAGAGCAGAGTTAGTTGGCAACCAGCTGGACAATGCCCGTATTTATGTAGCCGATTACAACGACAGTGATGGATCAGTAAGCAACCCTAACATGTTAGCTTTCAACTCTAACGCTTACTCTTGTAAAAACCCTGCTTTAGCAACTTGGGATGGTAGAGATTACCTACTCTTTGTTTCTAATATGGAAGGGGGAAAAGGAGGCACTGATATTTGGTACGCCGAATTGAACGCCGATGGAACTACAAAAGAGCCGTTGAACTTAGAAGCTGTCAATACAATTGGTGACGAAGTAACGCCTTTCTTTGACGAGCGCAACAACAACTTGTACTTTAGTACAGATGGTTTGGCTGGTTACGGTGGATGGGACATTTTCGAAACAACACGTAATGCCGATGGTACCATGAGCGAAATCAAAAACATGGGTGCTGGTTTTAACACCTACGTGGATGATTTTCACTTCATCGTTAACAAAGAAGGCAATGACGACTGTTACGCTTATTTGTTGTCTAACCGTGTAGGTACAAAATCAGTAAAAGAAAGTTCTACTTGTTGTGATGACATCTTTACTGTTATTATGCCTGAGCGTTGCGACATCGTTATTGATGTAGCTGTAAAAGATAAAGATTCAGGAGAGCCGTTGACTGGTGCAACCGTGCAGATGATTGATAGAGCTACTGGAGAAGTGGTAGACGAGCAAACTAATACTGCTGGTAATGATTTCCAATTTAGTGGTACTATGAACAAGGAATATGACTTGGTAGTATACAAAGAAGGAGATGAAGCGGGTAGAGAAGCGGTAGATCTTAGAAAAGAAACATTGGTTGGTGCTGGTTTAGACATTACTAAACCTATGACGATCCAAGAAATTATTACTGTAGAAGATCAAGGCTTGATCGTTCAAGTATTCAACAAAAGAACCAATGCTCCTTTAGAAGGTGTTACCGTAACCGTATACGATGCGGCTACTGGCAAAGCTGTGAAAACAGAATCTGGACAAGGCAGTGAGTTTTCTTTTAACGTACCTAGAGATAAAAGCTATAAAATCTTTGCTAACCGCGATGGATTCATAGCCGATACGCGCTTGGCGACTAAAAATGACTTGGGCAATGTGCAAAAAATGTACTTGACTCCTCCTCCTGTATTCTACAACGTTTACTTTGACTTTGATAAATCTAACATCCGCCCAGGTGCGGCTGATACTTTAGACATCGTTTACCGTACCTTGACAGAAAATCGAGAAATGGTAGTAGAAGTACGCGGACACACGGATGCTAAAGGTAGCGAACAATACAACATTGGTCTATCGGACAGACGTGCTGATGCCGCTATCAAATACTTGGCTAATAAAGGTATTGAGGCTAGCCGCTTACAACCCAAAGCATTGGGTGAAAATGTTCCTGCAGCAGATAACGAGAAGCCTAATGGAGAAGATAACCCTGCTGGTCGTGCTTTAAACCGTCGTGTAGAGTTCAAAATCGTAAATGGTACTTTGGGGTATGATGACCTTAATGCTAAGAAAAAAGCACTGGCTTCTACACCATTGGGTAGCGATGGAAAAATGGACATGTCTAACGATGGAAAAATGGGCATGAACAATTCCAACAAAATGAATGTCAACAACGACGGAAAAATGGACATGAACAATAGTGGTCAAGCCAAAACTACGTTGAGTTTTGCAAACCCTGTTATGAAAATCGGTCCATTGAAATTCGGCGCAAGTAAAGAATACACCATCGAATTTACCAACACTGGTAAAAACGACTTCAAAATCTTTCACTTGGAAGGTGGTTGTATTTGTACAGAGCCTACTGATTGGACAAGAGGAGTCGTGAAGCCAGGCGAAAAAGGCTTTATCAAATTCAAATTTGATTCTGCTAAAGCAAAAGTAGATCCTGCTTATGCCTCTAGCTTGAACATTTACGGTAACGTAGCTGATGACATGATTTTGTACGACATCGAAGTAAATGTAACTCCATAAATAATAGACAAAACGCCCAACAGCGTTTATCAGAATACTAAGAAACCATCTCGATGCAAATCGGGATGGTTTTTTTTAGAAGTTGGGTAGAGATAACGTATCTTTCTTATCTTTGATGAACCATCTTTCTCAAAAATAGACCTCTTAAATTATGGCGACGGCCTCTGAAGTACCTTCCTTTTCGCTCTTCGAACTCAATCAACACCTCAAACGGGTCATCGCTTTTAATATGCGCGAAAAGCTATGGATTCGCTGTGAAATTGCAGACGTTGGGAGTAGCAAAGGCAGTGTTTATTTGTCCTTGGTGGAGCGCAATGACTTTAAGGTGGCCGCCCGTGCCGAGGCCGTTATTTGGGGAAGGGTGGTAGAGGAGCTGCGCCAAAAAATAGGCGATTCCATTTGGTCTATTTTACAAGCAGGACGACAAGTGTTGGTACTCGTACAGGTAGAATACCATGAATATTTTGGGATGAAATTATCCATTCAGGATATTGACCCTAGTGTCACCATCGGACAGCTAGAATTACAGCGTGCCCAGACCCTCAAAAAACTAAGCGAAGAGCAATTCATAAGCCTCAATAACCAAGTGCCGACCAAGGTCGCTTGGCAACGCATTGCGGTAATTTCTTCGTCTACCGCTGCGGGGCTACAGGATTTTTTGCAACAGCTCGAAGAAAACCCGTATGGGTATAGTTTTAAGCATGAATTGTTTAACGCTGTGGTGCAAGGGGTAAATGTCAGCACAGAAGTGTCGGCGGCGTTAGCTAAGATTGAAGCGCGGCAAGAGGAATTTGATTGCGTCGTGATTGTACGCGGGGGCGGCGCTCGCTTAGATTTGATGGGCTTTGATCAATACGATTTGTGTGTAGCTATCGCTACCTGTGAATTGCCTGTACTCACAGGAATTGGGCATGACATCGACGATACCTTAGCCGATACCGTAGCTTACAACAGCCTCAAAACACCCACTGCCGTCGCCGAGTATTTGGTACAACGACTGATGACTTATGAAAGTAACGTATTGCAATATGCCCAAACTATTCAAGACCGTGCCTTAACACAGATTCAAGAACAACAGCGGCAATTGGAGCGGTTGCAAGACCGCTTGGCTTCCTTGGCCAGCAACCACATCGAGCGAGCAGGGCAGGAGCTCTTACAACTAGAAGAACGCTTGCGCTTGCTCAATCCACAACACATTCTAGCACGGGGTTTTGCGGCCGTCGCACAACTGGATGGCCAGCCGATTACCAGCATCGCCGATCTAAAAGCAGGGGAACAATACACCCTTCATTTAGCCGACGGTACCATTACAATTACGGTTCCCGATGTTTCTTCTCCTACCGCCTAACGCCTATTGCAACTATGGATATACAACTATACGGCATTCGCCACCACGGCCCAGGTTCTTCCAAAAGTCTACTAAAAGCCCTAGAGAGTTTTCAGCCCGACATCATTTTGGTAGAAGCACCTGAAGAACTCGAACCGCTTTTGGTTCACGTCAACGACGAGGGGCTGGAGCCGCCTGTAGCGGCCTTGATTTATAATCCTAAAGCACTTAAACAAGCCGTTTATTATCCGTTTACTAACTTTTCGCCTGAATGGCAAGCGTTCCGCTGGGCGCAAGCGCGGCAGCTGCCAATTTGGGCAATGGACTTACCACAGTCGTTGCGCCTTGGTCTAGAGCAAATGCCCGAACGCCTCCAAGCATTGACAGGGCCAGAAACTCCTGATCGCCTAACCGCAGACATTGCGCGAGATCCCTTGGGCTATTTGGCGCGTCTAGCAGGCTACACGGATAGCGAGCGCTGGTGGGAAGTGTATTTCGAACAGGGGATTGGAGACGAGCAGGTGTTTGGGGCAATCGTAGAATTGATGCAGAGCTTGCGCGAAGAAATAGGAACACTTGGGCAAGCGGACAACTTGTTGCGCGAAGCCTATATGCGCAAAATCATGCGCAAAGCCATCAAAAATAAATACGAGCGCATTGCCGTCATTTGCGGTGCTTGGCATACGCCCGCTTTGGCCGATTTGAACGCGCATAAAGTACGAGACGATAACGCCTTATTAAAAGGGATTCCTAAAATAAAAACTAAAGCGACTTGGATTCCTTGAACCTATGATAGAATTGCTACGAATAGTGGTTATGGGGCAGGGGTGTTGTCGCCTGCTTGGTATGCGCTGTTGTTTGAGAATTATGACCAAGCCACCATTCGTTGGATGACCAAAGTATCCCAATTGTTTCAAAAAGAAGATTTAGAAAGCAGCGCTGCCCATGCCATCGAAGGCGTGCGCTTAGCCGAAACACTAGCCGCTATGCGCGGCTTGCAAATGCCTGGGATTGACGAATTGACGGAGGCCGTGCAAACTATTTTTTCTAATGGATATAGCAGTCAATTGGATTTGGTGCGGCAACAACTAATTATTGGGGATTTGATGGGACAAGTGCCCGATACGATTCCTATTATCCCTTTGCAGCAAGATTTAGAAAGTAATATCAAGGGGTTAAAACTCAAAAAATACCGTACAGCAGAGTCGGTTTGGCTCAAAGCTACCGCGAATAAGGCGCAAGGGGGCTTAGATTTGCGGCAAGCCCATGATTTAAAACAAAGCCAATTTCTACACCGTTTATTGCTGTTGAATATTCCTTGGGGAACCTTGGGGGCGGCTTTGGGACGAGAACTAAGTACTAAAAACGAATATTGGCAATTGAAATGGCGACCTGAATTTGCCTTGCGGATTATAGAAGCGGGTATGTGGGGCAATACCGTAGAACAGGCGGCCAATGCCTTGGTACAAAATAAAGCGACGACCGCACAGCAATTACAAGAATTGACGGCTTTGTTGGAACAAGTGATTCATGCCGATTTGCCGCAGGCGCTCGGAGTATTGGTCAAAGCCTTAGAACACCAAGCAGCCGTTACCAAAGACATACAACATTTGATGCAGGCCTTGCCGCCTTTGGTACGCATACAACGCTACGGCGATGTGCGCAATACCGCCTCAGGAATGATCGAGCTGTTGCTCAAAAACATGTTGCCAAGGATTTGTATTGGTTTGCCAATGGCGGCCAATAGCTTGGACGAACAAGCCAGCGCCGTTTTATTTGAACAGGTGTTAGCGGTCAACCGCGCCCTGCTGTTGCTCAACGATGCGGCTTATTTATTGGAGTGGCACCGCGCGCTGTATCAGTTGGTAGAGTGGGATAGTGTAGCGCCGAATTTGCGCGGCATTGCCGTCCGTTTACTGTTGGACAGCCAAGAATTAGAAGTGACGCAAGCGGCCGATTATCTGGCTTATGCGCTGTCGCAAAGTTCCGATAATGACACGGCTAGTCGATGGTTAGAAGGCTTCTTACATGGCAGTGGGCTACTGCTGCTACACAATCCCGATTTATCGGCCCTGATTGATGTCTGGATGGCACAGCTCAACCACCACGATTTTCAACAGCTGCTGCCTGCTTTGCGGCGAACCTTTGCGGCCTTTGCGACTGCCGAGCGTCAGAAAATGTTGCAATTGGTGCGACGTGGCGTGGTGGAACAAAAGAGCGTCTTGCACAACGATTGGGACGCTGATAGAGTGGCGACGATGCGTCCGCTGTTACAGTTGATTTTTGGAATGAATTAAAAAGAAGGAGGATCCCTATATAATAAAAAAACAAAATGAAGTACATTTATCCTATATTAATACTGCTACTCTTATCGGCTTGCAATGCCCATACTTCTAAAGTAACCGTCCTAAAAACCATAGAAGAAGCCAAGGCTTATGTGGAGAAATCGTTTGACGAAGAAGTAGAAATATTGATTCTTTCGGATGAATTGAAAGATCCTGTAGGCGTTAATATGGCCATTATAATGGATGGAATATTGGGCAAAGGCTACTTGCCTGATGGATTTGAACAGAAAGAGGGCTATCGCGTCTATACGTTTAAGAAAATGTAGGCGACAACCTAAGGCAAAATAGGCGGTTCCTCTGATGATTCTGAAGGTGTTGCTGGAGTGGTAGAAGTACCTGCAAATGTAGGTTCGAGTTCTGCTTGCAAGCGGCGATAAAACAACAACGCTAGCACTACGCCAACGCTAATAGCCGAATCAGCAATGTTAAAAATAGGCCGAAAGAAAAGCAAATAATCTCCGCCAACAAAAGGCATCCATTCAGGCCAATTGCCTTCGTACAAGGGGAAGTAGAGCATGTCTACCACCTCGCCAAATAGGACAGGGGCATAGCCTCCACCCTCGGGTATAAAGGTCGCAATTACAGGAGAGTGAAAGGTTCCACTATCTGAAAATAGAACCCCGTAAAAAATAGAATCTAAGATATTGCCAAGTGCGCCCGCAAAAATAAAAGCGATGCAAGTCAGCAGTAAATAACTGGCTTTTTGGCGTACCAAGCGTACAATAAAATACCCCATTGCAGAGACGACCACAATTCTAAAAACACTGAGGACTAACTTGCCCCAATCACCGCCTAGTTCCATTCCAAAGGCCATTCCTCGATTTTCTGTAAAGCGAATTTGAAACCATTCTAACCCAAAAACTTTGAAAGAATCGCCCAAAGGCATATTGAGTTTGACCCATACTTTGAGGGCTTGGTCAAGTACGAGTAAGGTGATGATAATCAAGAGAACAAAGTGGGATTTTTTCACGTAGTTAACGGTATTTTGAAGGCTAGATAGTAGAAAAGGGTAAGCTTATTCGCTAATAGATAAATTTTCGTTGGATAACTTATCTTCGTTTTCGGCTTCGTTTTCCGAGATGGCTTGGCCATCTTTCTGATTAAAAAAATGCTTGTAGAAGACAAATATAATAGCTGTTCCAATAAAAACAGCAGCATCGGCAATATTGAATATAAATTCAAAGAAACGCAGCGGACGGCCACCCCAGAAGGGAAACCACGTTGGAAAAGTAGTATCAATCAAAGGAAAGTAAAACATATCTACTACTCGTCCATACAATACCCCCGCGTAGCCACCCCCGTCTGGCAAAAATGTCGCTGCTTGCAAGGAGGTACTTTCAGAAAACAACACGCCATAAAACACCGAATCTAAAATATTGCCCACTGCTCCCGCAAAAATTAAGGTAATGCTAGTCAAGACGATATAAGAAGCCTGTTGGCGAACCAATCGAAAGAGCATAACGCCAATGAAAGAAATGGCAACGATCCGAAAAAGACTCAAGGCCAATTTGCCATAATCGCCTCCCCATTCAATGCCGAAAGCCATACCCGGATTCTCAATAAAATGAATGTGAAACCAGTCCAACCCTAAGACTGGAAAAAAATCATCCAGCGGCATACTGAGTTTAACCCAGATTTTGAGAGTTTGATCTAATAAAAGGACGATAAAAATGAGGAGTAGGGTATACTGTGATTTCTTCAAACCGTTATTATTCTTGATGCGTATTAAAAAGAAAACCATAGCGTCTATAAGCAGGCTACAGTAGAATTGGGGTTGGAGTGGTGCAGTACGAGACTGCGACTAGGCCTAAAAATACTAAACTATTAGCAGTATTTCATCAACCCGTTCTTACTTTAAACGAGTAGTGAGAACAAAAGTTATCCCAAAGTAGTTTTTGGCCCTTAGAAAACTAGTTCCTTGGAATTGATTTATTTTTTTGTCAAAATCTGTTGGTTTCGCTGACAAATCCTATATCTTTAGAGCTTATACCGAAAGTGGTTAGGTGATTTCTAAAAAAGGTGTTACCTTATCGATCTACCCCATAACATCCGACGATTACTTGCTGTTTTAAGAGACTAATTTACGTGTTCCTCATGAGCTTAGATGAATCAAATACAATAGAAGGACAACTGACAAACGCAAAAGTGTTGCGCAAGCGGGTAACCGATTTTAAGAGCAATCGGATGTTTTTTATTTTGGGCGGCTTTTTCTTAGTCAATGCTTTTATTGCAGAATTTATTGGTGTCAAGATTTTTGCCTTAGAGGATACACTACAAACCGCACCTTGGGGATTAGATCCTATGGGTGGGGCGGGGCCACTGAACTTTACCGCAGGTGTCTTGCTTTGGCCAGTGGTCTTTATTTTGACTGATGTCATCAACGACTATTTTGGTGTTAGTGGGGTCAAATTCCTATCCTATCTTACTGCTGGACTGATTGCTTATGCTTTTGTTATGGTTTTTTTAGCAATTGGCTTAGCGCCTGCCGATTGGTGGGATGTAGCGTATGAAGAAAAAGGCGTTCCGACCATGCAGGCGGCCTTTTCGAGCGTATTTGGACAAGGTCTATGGATTATCATCGGATCTTTAGTCGCATTTCTGATAGGGCAAGTACTAGATGCCGTTTTGTTTAGACGCATCAAACTCATTACAGGCCAAAAAAATATCTGGCTCCGTGCTACGGTCTCTACCTTGGTTTCCCAGTTGATCGACAGTTACTTGGTGTTGTACATTGCCTTTGTCTTGGGGGCAGATTGGACGATGGAAAAGCTATTCTCTATTGGAACAGCCAATTACGTATACAAAGTAAGTATTGCCATTCTGTTTATTCCTTTACTCTACCTTATTCATCGCGTTATCCAAGGCTATTTGGGCAAAGAAGTGGCGGATGAATTAAAAGAATTGGCGCTAGAGAAAAATTAACCACCTTCTGATTTCCTAGTCATGCAACAGCTTGTTTTTGCCACTGGCAACCCCAATAAAGTCCGCGAAATTCAGCAGATTATAGGCGATGCCTACGAATTTCTATCCCTAAAAGACATCAATTGTCTGGAAGAAATCCCAGAAACAACAGGCACTATCAAAGGCAACGCCCTCCAAAAAGCCCAATATGTGTACGACAACTACGGCTACAACTGCTTCTCAGAAGATACGGGCTTACTAGTTGATGCTTTAAATGGCTTGCCAGGCGTGGACACGGCCCTTTTCGGCGGCCCCAGAAAGACCCCGACGCCAATATGGATCGCCTCTTACAAGAATTACAAGGAAAAACCAACCGCAGCGCCCATTTCAAAACGGTTATTGCCATCGTTTTAGACGGCAAGACGTTTACCTTTGAAGGCATTGTCTACGGCCAAATTCTAGAAGCCCGCCAAGGCACCGAGGGCTTCGGCTATGATCCCATTTTTCAGCCCGAGGGCTACCAGCGTAGCTTTGCGCAAATGACAGGACAAGAAAAAGCCGCGATTTCGCATCGTGGACGCGCGACGGTGAAGTTGCAGGAGTTTTTGCGGCGGATAGAGCGCGGGGAGGGGTATTAGAATTATTTTTTTATAAAAAAAGAAACGACCGTTTCCATAAGATTTACAATGTTCGGCTGCCCTACAACAAGCCCCGTTTTCTCCAAGACCCCACTTCCAAACAAGGCAAAATCATACTTCACAGGATCTTCTGCATCCAATTCGCGCAAGCGCGCGGTCAATTCCAAGACGGTTTTCCAATCGCGCTGTTTGCGTTCGATCAAGCCAATTTGTCGGCCTACACGCTCTACGTGGACATCTAGCGGCATTAAAAGTTGGCGCGGGTGAATGGTTTGCCAGAGGCCAAAGTCAACGCCTCGGTCGTCTTGACGCACCATCCAGCGGAGAAACATACAGAGGCGTTTGCAGGTAGATTTTCGGACAGGGGTAGCGATGTGCTTGCGGGTGCGGTGTGGCGCATCGGGTAGGCTAAAAAAGTCTTCATGAAAGCCAATTAGCGCCGCTTCGATGGTTTCGGATTCCTCGGTGAGGTGTTGGCTGAACGCGGTTTCTAAGCTTTCGTTTTGTTGGTAATAGTGTTGGAGGTATTCTAAAAAATAGAGCGCATCCAAAGGCTGAAAGGTACGGTGTTTGAATTGCTCAAAGCGCGCGCGGTCTTTTTCTTGGTGGTTTTTAATAAAATCGTAGGGGGCACCATCCATGAGGTCGATGAGGCGCTGGCCACTTTTGATAATGGAACTGCGGCGGCCCCAAGCCAGCATAGACACCCAAAAACCGATGATTTCAATGTCTTGTAATTGGTCGAATTGATGAACCAGCCCAATCGGATCATCTTGAATAAAATTAGGGCGGTTGTGACGGTTGACTTGCTCGTTGAGCCAATCGTGTAATTCCAAATAAGTATTCGACATAGAAAGGAGGAGTAGGAAAAAGAAAACACCCAAACCACACTCCAATGCAAAGAAAAGTGCCTTGCGCAAGAGGGAGGTTTGGGCGTTATTAGAATAAGGTAGGATCAAAAACGTTGGTTATATATACTAGGCCATTCCATGAAAAACCTTTTGGACATCTTCGTCATCTTCGAAGCGTTCAATCAAGCTTTCTAAATCTTCGCGCTCTTCGTCCGTGACTTCTTTGGTGACTTGTGGAAAACGCTGCAAAGAGGCTTCTTCTACTTCGATGCCCATTGCTTCTAGAGCCGATTGCATGATACCAAAATCTTCGTAGGCGGTATAGATGTACACCTTGCCTTCTGATTCGTCAATTTCGTCGGCACCGTGGTCAATCAATTCTAATTCTAGCTCTTCGATATCGCGGTTGCCAAGGTCAAAAATAAATTCGCCTTTACGGTCAAACATAAAACTGACAGAGCCTGAGGTACCTAAAGAACCTTTTTCTTTGGAAAAATAGAACCGCACATTAGCCACAGTGCGGGTGGTGTTGTCCGTCAAACACTCGACGATGAAGGGAATACCGTGCGGGCCATAGCCTTCGTAGACCATTTCTTCTAGGTTTTCAGCGTCTTTAGAGGTGGCACGTTGTATCGCCGCGTCCACATTTTTTTTGGGCATGTTGGCAATCTTGGCATTTTGGATAGCCAAGCGAAGTTTTGGATTACTCGTCGGCTCAGGACCGCCTTCTTTGACGGCGAGTGCAATCTCTCGACCGATCTTGGTGAATACTTTGGCCATCTGCCCCCAACGTTTCATTTTTCTTGCCTTGCGATATTCAAACGCTCTTCCCATAACTGTTAATACTATTTTTTGAGGGCAATCTTTAGATAATAAGTCTTGCGCCAGTAGATAATACAATTCAAAAACAGCCAGTAGTGACTAGCCTATTTTCAAAACCCACCCCAAGATACGCCATTTGTTTTGAAATCCGAAAGGCAAGCCTTGAAATCCTATTGCAATACACTAGGATGGTGTAATCAAGAAAAATAGAAGCTAAAAAATGACGCCTTCCTAACGCATATCCGAAAAGTATTTAAGTAGAGGCATTGTTTTTTTTTTGTAGAAAAGGAGTCACAGAACAGCAGAAAAATATCTTTTTGATAGCGGCGTTCACAAGAGCGTACAGAATAGTTAATGCTTGTTAGAGGCTGTAAATGAGTCTACTAAGGCTGTTTAAAGGTTTTTTGAAAGAATGTTTTATGGTAGAAATAAATATTTAACGAAAGTAGAAGAACGGTAAACAAAGCAGGCTACAGGCTGTTATCTGAATCTAATTACCCCCAAATCACAACAGTCAGCTATTATACCATAACTATGAAAGAAATACAATTAGGAAATATATTGCCTTCCTTCTCTTTGAAGAATCAAGCAGGGCAATGGGTAGATAGCAGTGATTGGAAGGGAAGCCCTGTCGTCGTTTATTTTTATCCGAGTGACTTTACTAGGGTTTGTACGGCACAAGCTTGCTTTTTCAAAAATAGCCACGAGGATTTTGACCGCCTAGATGCCCGCGTAGTGGGCATTAGTCCTAATACAGTGATTTCTCACCGCCAGTTTGCCTCTCGTTATCAATTGCCATTTGATTTGTTGAGTGATAGTCGCAATACGGTACAGGCATTATTTGGAGTGCCTAAGGGCTTATTAGGCATGATTTCTGGACGGGTTACTTATGTTTTTGATGCACAAGGGGTCTTGATATTTCGCTACCAAGCAGAAATAAAAGCCAAAGAGCATGTAACCAAAGCGTTAGAAGTGATAGAAAATCTAGCTCGATAGAAAAAGAGTGCCTTTGCAGGGAACTTCAAACACCGCCACGGCGTTGGTAATACCACGTAGTTAACCAAGCGACCATTGGCTATTATAAGCACCAGTGGTTGACTATCTTTAAGAATGCTTTTGGTTATTGAAAGGATTGTTTAGTTTTGTCTGTGTATCGTATTTTCTGATTGGTTGCCCGCAATTGTACAGGGTAATTTTGGACAGACATTGTTATGAATCAACCCCTTATTTTCCCTTGGCATTACTGGGCTACGGTTATTTTTTTAATCGTCAATACCACTATTTATGCGCAAAATACGACTCCTCCAGACCGCAATCCTCAAGATTCCTTCCCACTCCGTACCGAAGATTCCTATCAAGATGCCCGATTGGTACAAGGACGTTTGGCGCGAGAACGCGCCTTTAGAAAAAAAGCTAGGAAGCAACGTTTCCTAGATCGCCTTCCAGAAAACCACAATCCGCGTACCGCTACGCTCTTGGCTCTAATTCCAGGAGCAGGGCAACTCTATAACCGACGTTATTGGAAACTTCCTATTGTATTGGGAGGGATTGGTACCTTGGGCTACTTTATGGTGCGCAACAAAATAGAGTTTGAATGCCACAAACGAACCTATTTAGAGCACATTGATGACGATCCAACAACCAATTATAGGTGCGCTGTGAGTGACACCAGTTTGTCCGATGCTAACCTCAAAATTGTACGCGATAACGCCCGCAGTAATTCCGAGCTGTTCATTTTTGGCTTTACTATCTTTTATGGATTGACCATTATTGATGCGTTTGTGGATGCGCACTTAATTCGCTTTGACATTGACGACGATTTGAGCTTGCAAATCAAACCCAGTTTGCACTACGACCCATTGTCCCAACAAATTAGTTCAGGGATAGGATTGGCTATTCGCGCCCGACCCACAAGAGCACCTCAATACAAGGTGCATTTCTAACTATTGCTCTTCAAAATACTGTTTCATGACGCTTTTTAAGCTGGTCTCATCAATGGGTTTGTTAATAAACCCAATGGGATTTGTTTTTTTAGCGCGTTCCAGCGTAGGCTTGTCTGAATTGCCCGTCAAGAAAATAATAGGAATATTGTAAGAGCGATTAATGATCTCTGCCGTCTCAATACCATCCTTATTACCCGCCAGTCCAATATCCATCAAAATAAAATCAGGTTGTTGTTGTTTCAAAAAATCAATCACTTCGTCGCCTGTTCGGGCTTCTCCGATGATGGTCAGTCCTAGATTGCTCAAGATGCGTTCTATAAACATCTGTATAATCATGTCATCCTCAACAATAAAGATTTTCTTTCCTCTCATAATACTACGATCGATTGATATGCTTCAAATAACAAGAATTGAAGCTGTTTGGAGCGTCTAAAATAATTAATATTTATTCCCGTAGGTAAAAATTTCTCTGCTATTTTTTGGGAATTGCCATTTGTAGACAAAAATAAGTAGGCAAACAAAAGTAATCGTGGTATAAAAAATGGAATAGTTTTTCTTAGTTCGAGGCGAAAAACGGAGCTTTAGCGGGCTAAAGCGAGTATTTTTAACGAAGAAGTAAGGAAAAGTAACCGTTTTTTGGTGCGAAAAATTTTGTGTGACTACTTAAAAGACGGCTCCTCTTAAAATCATACAAAAAAGAAACGTGTAAGCCAGCAGCTAAAAGGGTTTCGCTGCTAAGAGCATATAGAAAACAAATTCGCAGTAATTTCAGAAGCGGCTTTTTATTAGAGAAAAACTATCTTTTCTCAGCGTGTAAATTTTAACGAAATTACTGTTCTATAGTTAAATTTTACTCTGCCAATATTTTATTGGCATCTATAAAGTATGAATTTTTTGTTTTGTCGGTGCAAGCGCACTTCTTTAAAGTGGCTTTGAAGGGCAGGCAAATAATGCAAGTGTCGGTTGGCAACCACCCAAAAATACCCCTCATCCCGCAAACAGCGGCGTGCTCCTTCAAACAATTGTTTGGCCACAGCTGTTGTCACTTCGTGTTCGGTATGAAAAGGCGGGTTGCATAAAATCGAATCAAAATAAGCCGCAGGTAGTTCCTCTAAGTGATAATCCCAATGAAAATGTGCCTGTCGCTCTGAGGCATTGAGCTGCGCAGAAGCTACCGCCAAATTAAAATCATCCAACAAATGCAATTCTACGTCGGCTATTCCTTGCGTTGCTGCCAATCCCAAAATGCCATTACCACAAGCCAAATCCAGTACCTTAGAATGGGGCAATAAGGGCGGTAATTGTTCTAATAAGAATTGGCTAGCAAAATCAATTCGCTTTGCCGAAAAGACACCATAATACTGTTTAAATGCTTGTTGCTGCCAGCTTAATTCCTGTTGCAAAATACGCGCTACATAAGGTTTCGGTTGCCGCAAAAACAACAAGCGCGATTTTTTCCAAGCACGGCTTTGTTCAACTTCCTCAAAATACAGCTCCGCCAACGATAACACCTGTGGACTAAAGTGCCGTGTCATAAAACCAACCACCACTTCGGCTTTAGGGACAAGCTGGGTAGAGAGTTGTTGCAAAAATAATTGAAACAACTCTAGCGATTTGGGTAACTTAATCCAAGCCGTTTGTACAGCAGTAGGCAGCGGATCTAGAGGACTAGACGTTTGTAAGGATTCGTTATCTAATTCATTGATTGCTAAGTGATAATTCAAGGCCGCTAACTGAGAACGATGGGTGACTA
Organism: uncultured Saprospiraceae bacterium; assembly: GCA_963837355.1. Taxonomy (GTDB): domain Bacteria; phylum Bacteroidota; class Bacteroidia; order Chitinophagales; family Saprospiraceae; genus Aureispira. Next base: position 56,187 of record CAWIMY010000010.1, read on the forward strand.
CACTGTGGACAGGCTTAGGCAATTGGAGACAAGCCAAGCAGCCAAAACGGTCATTGTATAGTACTAATGGTGTATCGTTGGCACATGGCTCAATGGCTTGATGTTTTAGAAAGTGTTCATCAACAGCGCTCCAAGCTTGCAAAGAGCGGTTGCCCTTTTGTGGATAACGCTCAAATTGGTAGCTTTTTTCTTGATAGGGAAAGCGCATGGGATTGTTTTTAGGACAAATAAAAAGACAACTCTAACAACGTCCTGATAGTGGACGAAGAGTTGCCTTTTTAGTTATTTAAATAATATTTTAATAATATACAGTTGGTTGCTAGACGTTAGGCGTAGCCTGTATGGCTTCTTTGATGGTTTCTGCTTCGATAAAAATTCGATTGACAGTCGGAATCGCTACTTTGATCGCTTTCTCTACTCGATCAATGGTTTTTTCAATTTCTAAGGAAGTGAGGTTGTTGGCAAATTTAACATCTAGGTTAATCAACACTTCGTTTGGGCCAAAATACAGGCTCAAAGGGCGCTTGTAGAAACCAATATTGACCTCGGCTTCCAAAATTTGCTTGATTAAATCTACGTCTTCCTGCACCAAACCTTCACCTACCAACAAATCCTTACATTCTACGGCAAAGAACAGCGCTACAGAAATTAATAAAATACCAATTGCAACAGAACCCGCGCCGTCAAAATAGACGTTGCCCGTAATATCCGACAGGAAAACTGCCAATAAAGCAATGCTTAATCCAATCAACGCGGCAGTATCTTCAATCACAATCGCTGCTGTGGCAGTATCCTTACTGGCTACCAATTCCTTGACAAAGGATTTTTCTCGGCGCGTAGAATTGAATTGCTTGAGGGCTACAAACAAAGCCGTCCCTTCAAAAGCAATAGCCATGATAAGAACTACGTAATTCCAAATAATGTATTCTCGGTTCACTTCGGCATGTGGATGGATCAACGCTTCGATCCCTTCGTAGAGGGCAATGCCACCGCCCAAAGCAAAAATAAGCACCGCTACAATAAACGACCAAAAGTAAATCTCGTTGCCATAGCCAAAAGGATGTTGTTTATCAGCAGGTTTTTTACTTCTTTTGATCCCTAAGAGTAGGAGTGCTCCGTTACCCGTATCGACCAACGAGTGGATGCCTTCGGACATCATAGAGGCAGAACCTGTAAAAAACGCGGCGACAAATTTGCTGATTGCAATAGCCGTATTAGCAATAATAGCACCGTAAATTGCGGTTTTAGAAGAACCTGCCATAGTAATGTATGTCTTATATAGAGTGTGTGGAAGTAAAGGAGTAGCGAATCAATAGGCTACTTAAAGAACAACGCCCAGAACAATGCGATAGTTAAAAATAAAATTAAAATTTGATAAATACCTTTACTACCTAAGGCGGTTTCTATTTCTTTTTCGCGATGCGCCAGTTCTGATAATGCATTGCCCAGCTTCGATTCGTTTTCTTTGAGGTTGTTTTTGGCCGCTTCTAAATCTGTGGAAAGCCAATCTACTTTTTGATCTTGTTTTACAATAGTTTTGATTAGCTGCTGCTGTTGCTCTACTTTTTGAATATTTTTTTCCTCTAAAGAGGCAATGATCAAATGCTGCTGCTGAATAGAACGTTCCGTATGCTCCAGCATTGTAATGTAGCTGTTTTTGTCGGCGCGGTACTGCTTCTGGGCTTCTAAAAACTTGGTGATGCGTTTGTCTACAAAAATATCTTCAGGACTGACAGGCCGCTTAAGCGTAATGCCTTTGAAAGAGGTACAGCGACTCAAGGCGACGTAAGTTTGTCCTGTTGCAAAAGCCTTGCGCCCGAGATTAATCACCACATGGTCAAAGGTTTGCCCTTGACTTTTGTGAATGGTGATTCCCCAAGCTAGCTTGATAGGAAATTGAGTAAAAGAGCCTATGATTTTGCGCGCGACGCTTTCTGTGGAAGGATCCCATTCGTAGATGTATTTGTACCAAGTGTGGTGTTTCACGGCGTGGGCAACCATCTCTTTTCCCTCCTTTAATTCTACTATAACTTGTTCTTCCTCAATGGCCGCGACACGGCCAATGGTGCCACTAACCCAGCGTTCCTCCTCCTCGTCATCTTTGACAAACATCACTTGTGCGCCCACTTTCAACCGCAATTCTTTATCGGTGGGATAAGCGCTGCCCACATTGGCAAAGTTCCCTTGCTCTTCGGCATGGAAAATAACTAGTGGTTCGTCAATTTTGGCCAAATTTTCGGCGTTCAGTTCATTGATGACCGCATTGGTCGAGGCCAAGGTTATTTTGAAATTAGATGTTAAGCCTCCTTTGACATTGTGGCGCTCGTTAAGGGTCGCCAGCAATTGCTCATCCATTTGATTGACTCGAATGGCATTGAGTAAGCTGATAAACTTGCGGTCTTTTTGACGGTAGACCTTTGATAATTCTACAATTTGGTATTGAAAATCGGTGTCAAAGGCTTTGGCGCTAAAGAAATAGCGCGAGGTATAATGGCTGCGCAATTGGTTGACTTCCTCTTTGTTGCGCTCGTCGATGATCGGCGGAAGCTGGTACAAATCCCCAATCATCAGCAACTGCTTGCCACCAAAAGGCAAATCGCTGCGCAAGTGGTGGCGCAAAGAAAAATCAATAGCATTCATCAAATCGCACCGCACCATAGAAATTTCATCAATGACAATCAACTCTACCTCCTCCAACAACTGCACACGGGTAGGTGGCAAGGGGGGAAGGGAAGGATCATCGGGCAAATAGACCCGCCATTCAAACCCAAAAAAGGAATGAATGTTTTCTCCACCAACTTGTAGGGCAGCCAATTCGGTCGGTGCCAAAATAATGTGCGGCTTGCTCAAGTATTGCGTCAAGGCCATCAACAAGGTAGACTTGCCTGTACCAGCCTTTCCTGTCAGAAAAACAGAGGTATTGGTATGTTCAATCAGGCGAATGGCATCTTGCGCCTTTTGGTTATCTTGGTAAGCGTGTAATAATCGTGTGATGGAGGTCATCTAATAAAATGGCTAATTCAGACAAAATGAGAGGCGTAAAAATACACAAACTCCTGCTTAATACAACTTCATTTCAGAACAAAATAATAGGTATAACCAATGAGCAGCGTTACCGAATGATAATTGGCAAAGGTTTCTTCCGTACGGGCTCCTTCCAAATAGAGCGGCGCGTCTACCACAGGCTCTGTAAAGTTGACCAATTGTACCAGCCCCTGTTTGCGGTGGCCATAAGAATATTGTACTCCAACGCTCACTAAGCTGGCCTTTCGGCGGAGCGAAAACCCGACCGTACCATGCCACAAATTCATGGGAATACTTTGTAAGGTTAGCTTTTGCGAATAATCGCGCCTATCTGTTCTAGTATAAGAATAATCACTGCGAAAGCCCAAGTGTAAATACAAGCGTTCGCTTAGATGCTGTTCCCAACCCAACGCAAAGTTTAAGACAGGTTTGGCGGCATTATATACAGTAAAAAAGTCCACGGAAGGCCGATTGAACAGCACGGAGAAGGTCGAACTTTCGTCTCGTGCTTCGATCATCTTGTAGGGGGCTAGCCCTGAAAAGTATTCTAAGGAAGTATAAATGCCGCCGTTTTTGTATTCATACGCTGCGCCCAAACCAATCGTCAAAGGATATTTATACTGTGAGGGTAAGGCACGCTGTTCGCCTGTTTGAATACGGTCGTTGTTACCAGGGAGATTGGTTTGACTCAGTTCTCGTTGAATATTAGAATTGCTCCAAATGGAAATGGAAGGCGAAGTAATATTTAAGCCAAAACGCCAAGGCCCGAAGCGCGCGTGTAAGCCCGCTTTGAGCAAGGCTCCAATGATATAAGATTGTGTATGCGTATCATAGGCATTAGAAGCTATATTGAGTGCCCCTGTCGTAGAAATCGAATCGTTGCGAGCGGCACGGGTCGTATAAAAAAAGCCGTAGCGTTGGGCGCGGTAAGTAAAAATCCCTGTTAGGCCCACCGAAAAATGGCGACTGAGGCGATAGCCCCAACCCAAGCAAGCCCAAGTCTCTGTAATGTTGTTGTCGAGTTGTACATTGGCCAAATAACGCTCCCGCCCATCCTGTGTCGGGTTGAGCTCGTGGCTGCCCTCGTAGCGTTGAGTAATACTGATGTTGGCGTGTTGTCGAGTGATAATGTTAAAACCAACCCGACTTTTAATCTCTGGATTTTTAGTAAGTAGCCCTGAAATCATTTGTTGGTACAAACTAATGCGCTGGGATTGTAAATTTAAGCCTTGTCCTGCGCCATTGCCCCAAAACAAATCGGTATATTTATAGACCGAGGTATTGAGCGAAACCGTACTTTCTTTGATAAAAGCCAAGTTAGCGGGGTTGTAAAAGACAGCACTGTTGTCATCCAGCCCTGCAATGGCTGCGCCACCCAACATCGACGCGCGTGCGCCATATTGATTGGTCCAGTAGTGGGTGTCTTGTGCCTGTAGAAAGAAGCAACAACAACAGCAACAGAAACTAAGAAGATTTCTCATTTTGAGCGCGTTCTTTAGGTGGAGAAATAGCAAATTCAAATCCTTTTTTGGTCAATTCGGCGTATTTTTGGGCGTTGAATTGGTACAATAGAGCAGGGCGATGTGGCACATCTTTTTGACGCTCTAGTTCTTCTAGAATATCCATTTTTATAATTTTTGAACGGAAATTGCGACGGTTGAGCGGCTGCCCTAAAATAGTTTCATACAGTTGTTGTAGCTCGCTTAAGGTAAACTTTTTGGGCAACAACTCAAAGCCAATGGGCTGGTAGCGCACTTTTGCATCTAAGCGTTTGCGCGCTAGCGCTAGGATATCGGCATGGTCAAAGGCCAATTTAGGCAACTCGGATAGTCGAAACCATTGGGCATCGCTGGCATCTGTAGCCGCTGTTGGTGGGTGTTCTTCTAAATTAATCAAGGCAAAATAAGCGACACTAATAACGCGTCCTCTAGGATCGCGCGCAGGAGTACCAAAGGTGTACAACTGCTCCATAAAGATATTGGTTACGCCTGTTTCTTCTTTCAGTTCGCGCCGTGCCGCAGTTTCCAAAGGCTCCGCTTCTTTAACAAATCCTCCAGGCAATGCCCAAGTATTTTTGTAGGGATCATAGGCGCGTTGAATGAGAAGGACCCGTAGTTCGGCACTTTTGTCAAGGCCAAATACGACACAATCTACCGTTATAAATGGGCGAAAAGGGGCATCAAGAGCAGTCATAAAGAGGGCTTAAAATACTGTTGTAACAAATCTAATTTCAATTGGTTAAGCGTTCCCTCCAAACCAATGGGGTACCACTTAAAATCCACTTGTGCAAATAGCGCTAGTTGCTCCTGCGCGTGTTGTCGAATCTCTTGTAAGCTTGGCAGCGCCGTACACAACTCTTGACCGTCCAAAACAGGTTGCAACAAATCCTGATAAGCGCGGCCTTGCACTACTACAGAACGCCCATCTTGACTCTTCAACTGTCCTAAAGGGCTCTGCTGGTCACTGTTCCAGACCATATCGCCAAAGGGGCGGCCATCACTCAAAAAATAGCGCCGCACCTGTAAAATACCTGGGGTAGAAATCTTGTCGGCACTATCGGAAATTTTCATTTTATACGCCCAAGGGGCGCTGCCTTTTTTGATGGCGGCTAGTTTGTATACTCCGCCCAAGCTCGGTTGGTCAAAGGCGGTCACCAAGTTGGTACCAACTCCCCAAACAGCAATAGGCGCCCCTTGTTGTCGAAGTTGTCGAATTTTATACTCCTCCAAGCCATCACTGGCAACTACTTTAGTTGCGTATAGGCCAGCTGCGTCAAGGGCTTGACGAGCGTAGCGGCTCAAGGCCAATAAATCACCACTATCCAAGCGGATGCCTTGTAATTCATAGCCTTGGGTGCGCAAATACTTTCCTACTCGAATAGCGGTCGCAATGCCTGCCTTGGTATTATAAGTATCTACTAAAAAAATACAATCGGCAGGAAGCGCTTGCGCGTACGCTTCAAAAGCGTGTTGCTCCTCGTCAAAACTCATGACCCAGCTGTGGCTGTGGGTGCCCTTGACGGGAATACCATATAACTTGCCCGCCAGCACATTGCTACTGGCTGTGCAGCCGCCAATATAGGCCGAGCGGCTAGCCGTCAACCCTCCATCAATTCCCTGTGCGCGCCGCAAACCGAATTCCAACACAGGAGCGCCTTGGGCAGCTTGTACTATACGTGCAGCTTTGGTCGCTATAAGCGTTGGAAAATTTACCAAGTTCAGCAGGGCCGTTTCAATCAATTGCGCCTCGATCAAGGGCGCTGTAATGCGCAACAAAGGTTGGTTGGCAAAAACAATGGTGCCTTCGGCAATGGCGGCTAATTGCCCTGTAAAACGGAGTTGCTGCAAGTAATCCAAAAAGGCCGTTTCAAATAAGGGCTGCTCTTGGGCATTGCGAAGCGTTGCCAAATAGGCTAGGTCACTTTCTGTAAATTGAAAGTGCTGCAACCAGCTCACTACGTCTTCTAACCCCGCTACTAGAGCAAAATTTCCCTGAAAAGGATTTTTTCTATAGTACCAATGAAACACCGCTTGTTCCTTGATGCGCCCTGCTTTCCAATAGCCATAAGCCATCGTCAATTGATAAAGGTCCGTTAATAAACCGAGGCTACTGTGGTAACGCTGTTGCAAAGAGTTATTCATAAAAAATGGAAAGTAGCAGGACAAAAAACTTAAATTTAAGTAGACTTAACTTGTTGGGGGTTGTTTTGTTCCTATCTTGTAGGTTCTGCTAGTTTCTTAGAAATAGCTAGCTTTGTTTAAATTGTAAACTAAGAACGTTCTTTTTTATTAGAACGACAACACCATGCTCTAGTATTTGATTATTATGACAAAAAAGAAGTACCAAATTCTGTGGGAGGACGATCATTTAGCCTTGGTAAATAAGCCCAGTGGGCTCTTGACCATTCCTGACCGTTATCGGGCAGATTTACCTAATTTATACAACCTGTTGCAAGAACAGTATGGCGAAATGTACGTCGTTCATCGTTTGGACAAAGGGACAAGCGGTATTGTGTGCTTTGCTAAAACAGCAGAAGCACATCGTTTGTTGAGTCAGCAATTTGAAGCGCGTACGCCTGTCAAGCAATATTATGCCTTGGTGAAGGGCGTACCTTATGACCGAGTAGGAAAAATAGAAATCGGCCTGTCTTCCAAAAAAGAGGGAGGAATGCGCATTGATGCCAAGCGTGGGAAGCCCTCTATTACGGCGTACGAAGTGGTCGAAGAATTTGGACATTATGCCTTGTTACAAGCAACGATTTTAACAGGAAGAATGCACCAGATACGGATACATTTCAAACATCTAGGGCACGGCTTGGTCGTTGATCCGTTATACGGTAGCCCTGATGGTCTATACTTATCGGAAATTAAGCGCAAGCGCTTTAATTTGAAGCGAGAGAGCGACGAACGGCCTTTATTGAGTCGGGTACCTTTGCATTCTTACCGCTTGCAATTGTTGCATCCTATTTCTGGCGAAACCATTACCCAAGAATGCCCTATGCCTAAGGATATGCGGGCAACGCTCAACCAGTTGAGAAAGTGGGATCAGCAAAAGGCTTAATTTAATAGGTTTGAAAATCCTACTCGGATGCTACATACTAGTTTAAAACGAAATATAGACAGGGATTTAAAACGCAATTCGGTACGCTTAATTCGATTTCAGCGGGTCAATAAATACATCCGTAAAATTGTTTTGGGGGTCGTCTTGTTATTTGCCACTACCATAACGGGTATTTTTGGCTTCATCCTTATTGATGATTATACGTTTTGGGAGGCTTTTTATATGACTATTATTACCCTCTCCACAGTAGGGTACGGGGAGGTGAATACCTTGTCGCAAGGTGGGCGTATTTTTACGTCCTTCCTAATTTTGTTTAACTTAGGGGTATTCGCTTATGCTATTACTATTATTTCTAATTTCATAGTAGAAGGAGATCTACGCGCTTTTTTAAAAGAGTATAAGATGTATAAGAAGGTTCACGAGATGGAAGACCATACTATTGTTTGCGGTTATGGGAAGCATGGACGGCAAGTTTGCGAGGAGTTGAGGCAGAGTAATTTGCCCTTTGTGGTCATTGAAATCAACAATGATTTATTGGAAGAAATTAGCGATCCTTCTTACCGTTGGTTGCACGGCGATGCTACATCGGATGAACTTTTGCTGGAAGCGCGGATTGATCGAGCCAAGGCCGTTGTTGTGACTTATAGCGAGGACGCTTTAAATGTTTACACGGTGTTGACGGCGCGGCAGCTCAACCCTGATTTGCGCATTATTACCCGCGCTTCAGACCGTACCGCCGAGAAAAAATTACTTCGAGCAGGTGCCAACCACGTTGTCATGACCGAGATAATTGGTGGTTTTTATATGGCCACGCTCATTCACCAACCCAATGTGGTAGAATTCTTTAGCATCATCTCCAATATGGGCGATGTATCCATTCATTTTAAAGAGGTCTTCTACGAACAACTCAAAAAAGAATATAGAAACAAGACTATTCGCGATCTAAGTTTGCGCGCTGCTACAGGGGTAAACATCATCGGGGCACGGTTGCCCAATGGCGACTACGTGGTCAACCCCAAACCTGATTTGTTTATCAAAAAAGGAATGAGTTTAGTGATTTTAGGTGATTTGAATCAAATTCAGGTATTCAAAGAGTGCATTTTGGTCGATGTTCCACCTACTGGCGAAACACAAATAATGACTCGTTCTTAGTAATCAAAATTCCCTACCATGTTGAAATTTTTCAGAGCTGCTATTGAAGACGATGACTTATTAGACCACGAGCTGTTTGGGGATCAGCCCAGGAGTTTGAACCGCGAGCGGATGAAATTGGGCTATTGGGTGCGCTTTGTTTGTGTGCTTGCTTTGTTGATTGCAAGTACAGGCTTGGTTTTCTTTACTTATATCTTTGGTTTAGAACTTGGTTTCGGTAGAAACATACCTTACAAGGTAGGGATATTTGCTGGTGGTCTTCTTTGGTTGATTGCCTTGGTATTCTCCGTCAAGAAAGCACTTAAGGGGAGCTTTTATGCAAGAGTAACTACGTTAGTGTTGCTTATACTGGCCGCTGGATTGGGTTACTTTTACTATGCTTACGTCAATCAATATGGCTGGTTCCTCAATGATGGATTCCGCTACTCTAGAATGAGCCACATGCGGTTATTTGAGCTGGTGCTGCTAATTGGTTTCTCTAGTGCAGGATTGTTAGCATTTCCTGCTGCCTACTTTGGCTGGCAATATGCCCAAAGCCTACGCATTCCACAAGTAGAAGAAAACGATTGGGCATGGAAAACTAAGACGGCAAAAATTGGTCTAAAGGCTTGGCGCTTAGGTGCCTTAAGTTTTATTGCTTTGGGCATTGCCCTTGGGCCAGTTATCGTAGAGGAGCTGGAGCGGTACTACCGTCGATACAATAGCAACTATCCCGTATACACTCCAAAATTAGAGGTAGAAGAAGCAATAGAAATGCCCGAAGAAGATATGTTGATAGAGGAATTTCCCCCTTCTGAAGTGGAGGACAATGCTCCTGAAATAGACTAGCTACTAGCGCCTGCGTACAAGCCGACAAAAAAGAAAATCGAGAACGTGAAGAGTATAAAAAAGCCAATAATCACCCAAAGGTTTTTGTTGTTTTCCACCGCTTCATCAAAATAACGGATATCCTTGTAGAGGGTGTATTTTTTTAGATTACTACCGTAGCGATAGACCAGCAAGCTGACAAAACCAGCACCAACGCATAACATCATCGCCAAAAACAAAAGCATAATAATGCTATTGTCAGGGTATCGACCTGATTTAGAAATACCAGCAGCATTAAATACTCCAATAAACATAAGCAAGGTAAGCAGTCCGCAAACAATCATGCCCAGCATACCCAAATAACGGAGAAAACCCGCCGTATTCATGAGGTCTTCCATCATATCACCCGTGATGCCTGAATTGCCTTTTTTACTATTATCGTCGTCTAATAAATTGATTGTTTCCATGAGGGGTTAGGGTAGGAGAAGGGGTTAAAAGAAAAAAGTAAAGAGCGCTTAAAAAGCGGCATTTCGGCTAACGATTATATTGTAAGCAAGCATTAAGAGGTATACGAAGAGCATAAGCGATACCAAAACGGCGGCAATTCGCCAATAACTAAGCTGGCGCTCAAATGATTTTGCTAGATTGTCATAATCTTTCGTTTTGACAAAATTACTGGTCTGTTTCCCATAGTCGTAAAGAACATAGGAGACATAAAAACTAAAAACAGTCATCGCGATATAGAAAATTATTCCCAAAAAGAGCCAGAAAAAAGCTTCTTTAGAGGCGTATTGAATATAAACGCTTAGTGGTTTTGCGAGATTCCAAACAATGCTAATTACAGAAAGCGCCGAGGAGATAAGCCCCAGTATGCCCACAAAACGCACCCATTTGGAGGTGGTATCTAAGTGGTTGATAATACGTGGGGAGAGTGCTTTTTGTGGTTCGTTGACAAAAGTAGATTGCTCGATAAGCATAATAGGGGTATTGTAGGGTGGTTGTGTATAGTATTCTAGGCAATAATAAGTGTTTTGTTCTTAGAAAAGAAGTATTTTGCCATAGTATTTTACATGCATAGGATAAAAATAGCCTCTAGCAGCTATTCAAATTTTATAAATAACGACCTATATGAAGGCTTTTGTTGATGCCCTACGGCAAATCATTGCAATTTCTGAAACAGAAATAACTGCTTTTTCGAGTTACTGTTACTCCAAAAAAATCAAAAAGAAAACCCGTTTAACCCGTGTGGGAGTAATTCCACAAGAGATATTTTTTATCACCAAAGGATTATTAAGAGTGGTGGTAGAAGACGAGGGGGGGACGGCGCATAGTATGCATTTTGCTTTGGAAGGGCAATTTATTTGTGATTATGCTTGCTTTATGCAACAGACTCCTGCTCTGTATTACTTAGAGGCGCTAGAAGATACAGAAGTGGTCATCTTGCCGCGCAAAGCTATTGAGTGGAGCTATACCCATCTAACAGAAGGGGATCGAATGGGAAGACGCATCGCCGAATTTTATTTTATCTATTATGATAATCGAATAAAAAACAGCTACACCAAGAACCCTAAAGAACGCTATGACGCTATTACGGACGTTTTTCCCAATATCCACAACCGTGTTCCACAGCACATGATTGCTTCCTATTTAGGTATTAGCTCCGTGCATTTGAGCCGTCTAAAGAAGCAAGCGTTCCTCAAAACCTAAACAATTGTTATCGTTTTTGGAGAAGACAACCTCGATCTTTGTTTAAGCGCAATTGAACGATAGCGCGCATTTTATAACACACAAACAAAGAACGAACATGACTTTTTTGCAGGAATTGAAACGGCGCAATAGTCCCTTGTATAGATTTGGTTTAATGAATGGAATTGCTGCGCTCTTGTTTGGAGTCATCAGTTTATGGTACCCCTTTGAATTTGCAGGGGTCAACGCTTGGTACAAGCCGATTAAATTTATGCTGTCTACGATTCTTTATGCTTGGGCAATGGCTTGGTATACAGGGTACTTCCCAAAAGTAGGAGCGGTGCTTCCTAAGAATATTCGGGTATTTAACTGGGTGATTATTATTACTTTAGGTTTTGAAGTGGTCTATATTACGGCACAAGCCGCCCGTGGCTTAGCCTCTCATTACAACGATACTACGCCTTACTATTCGGCCTTATTTACTTTAATGGCCTTAGCGGCCACCATTGCGAGTTTGGCAACGGGATATATTGGTATTAAGTTCTGTACGCAGTCCTTTCCCGAATTGTCTAAACGCTACCTATGGGCGCTGCGCTTGGGAATTTTTATCTTTGTAATTTTTGCCTTAGAAGGGTATGTAATGGGCGAAAACAAAGCGCATACCGTAGGTTTTTCTGATGGTAAAGACGGGTTGCCCTTCTTAAATTGGAGCAGGCGCGTAGGCGATTTGCGCGTTGCCCACTTCATTGGGATGCACGCGCTGCAAATCTTGCCTTTGCTGGCTTTTTATGTTTTGAAAACGACCTGGCAGGTCTTATTGGCAGCACTTTTATATTTTCTGTTGGCGGTTTTTGTTTTAATACAAGCGTTGTTGCACAACCCTTTTCTACCGTTCTAATGAGGCAGCTTATCCCGTACCAATCCATAAGTAAACGTACCTAATAGGGCACTCCCAATAACTACTATGAATATGCCGAAAGCCGTTGCCCAACAAGGTATACATCGGCCCTGGACAAGCACCAGAAAGTGCCCAGCCCAACCCAAATACACTACCGCCCAATAAATAGCGCGCAACACTTTTGTCCTTGTCCGTGAACGTAATAGGAGTACCTTCTGTCGTGCGCACTTGGTAGCGCTTGATGAGCTGTACGGCTACTACGCCAATAGCCAAGGCCGAACCAATAATGCCATACATATGAAAGGCCTGAAAGCGAAACATTTCCTGTATTCGATACCAAGAAATAGCTTCTGATTTGGTCATAACAATACCAAATAAAATCCCAACCGCAAAAAAATGCAATAACCGCATAAGACAATTTTTTTATAACAAATAAAATAGACAATCGGGCGTGGCTCCGCAAAATAAAAAGACTTAGAAAATTAATGGAAATACGATATGCGTCATCAGCAAGCCCCCTATAAAAAAACCGATAACGGCAATCAAAGAAGGGACTTGTAAATTGGCAAGGCCACTAATGGCGTGTCCCGAAGTACAGCCTCCTGCCCAGCGGGAGCCAAAGCCGACTAAGAAACCACCAACCACCAGTACCAAAAATCCCGACACGGTGGTTAAGCTCGACCAATCGAATAGCGTTTTGGGCGCTAGTCCGCCATCAAAAGGAATGTCCAAGGCTTGCAAATCGGCCACTGTGGCTGCAGATAAGGCCAAGGGCGCTGGATTGGGCCAAACAACGCCTGCTAAATAGCCGCCCACAATAGCGCCGAGCACAAATACTAAATTCCAGCGTTGCGCTTTCCAGTCAAAGCGAAAAAAAGCGGCTTGCTTTCCTGCTCCTCCAATGGCGCAAAGACTGCGCAAGGTGCTGCTCACGCCAAAGCTGCCCCCCAACCACAAAAGCAAAACCATGACCAACGCAATCATCGGCCCCGAAAAATACCAAGGCCAAGCGCCTTGTAAGAATGTCAACATAATAGAAGAATTAGTAGAAATTAGAACATAGGAAGCCTTATCCTGCTCCGAAGTTGAATCGGAGCAGGAGACTTATTTTTTACCAAAAAAGTAGTAGGGATTACGTCGTAGGAACGGTCGTTTCCTTAATTTTCTTGAAACCGCCTTCGACATTAATCGGATGGGCCAAGCCGCGCGACAAAAGGATCGAAGACGCAATCATAGAGCGGTAGCCGCCTGCACAATGCACGTAAAACGGTTCCTCTTTCGGAAAATCATTGAGGTAATCGTTCAAGTCAGACAAGGGCGTATTGTTGGCCTGTTTAACGTGTGCCTCTTCAAATTCACTGGGTTTGCGCACGTCAAAAATTGGCGCTTTATGTTCGGGGTATTCCCTCGCAAAAGTTGCTGGACTAATCGAAGTCACTTGTTGCACGGCTCTACCTGCGGCTTTCCAAGCGGCAATGCCCCCTTTTAGAAAACCCAAGGTATGATCGAAGCCTACTCTAGACAACCGCGTTACCGCTTCTTGTTCTTGTCCTTCGCCGACAACCAACACTAAAGGTTGTTGTACATCTACAATTAATTCACCGACCCAAGGAGCAAAGCTGCCTTTGAGGCCAATAAAAATACTGTTGGGAATGTGTCCTGCGGCAAATTCATCGGGCGTACGCACGTCCAAAACCAAAGCACCCTGTTCGTTGACAATGTATTCTAATTCATCGGCAGTCAAGGGCTTATTGCCTCTCTCCATGATGTTGTCAATGCTATCATAACCACCTTTATTGAGGGCTACATTGAGCGGGAAATACTTAGGTGGTGCGGTCAAGCCATCAGTAACCGCTTCAATAAACTCCGCCTTGGTCATATCGGCCTGCAAGGCATAATTCATCTCTTTTTGGTTGCCCAACGTATCCACCGTTTCCTTCATCATTTTCTTACCACAAGCCGAACCAGCGCCGTGGGCAGGATAAACCGTGATGTGATCGGGTAAAGGCATGATTTTATTTCTCAAACTATCGTAAAGCATTCCCGCCAGATCATCTTGGGTCAAACTGCCCATTTTTTGCGCCAAATCAGGGCGGCCCACATCGCCTAGAAAAAGCGTATCGCCTGTGAAAATTGCCTGCTCTTTGCCGTCTTTATCTAATAACAAATAAGTAGTGCTTTCCAAGGTGTGCCCTGGTGTGTGCAAGACTCTAATGGTCGATTCCCCTACTTTAAATTCTTCCCCATCTTTGGCAATGTGCGCTTGAAAACTAGGATTGGCGCTAGGGCCGTATACAATAGGTGCTCCTGTTTTTTCGGCCAAGGTGACGTGTCCACTGACAAAATCTGCGTGGAAATGGGTTTCCAAGATATACTTGATCGTGACCCCATCTTTTTTAGCACGCTCCAAATAAGGAGCCACTTCGCGTAAAGGATCAATGATCACCGCCTCTTTTCCATCTTTAATATAATAAGCGCCTTGCGACAAGCAACCTGTATAAATTTGTTCGACGTTCATGTCTTTGTGTTTTTATGTAATCTTGTAGTTGTTTAGTACAACCTAATTTTATTGTATAATAAATTCCATGACAAAAATGAAAACAGCCATTACTAGAATAAAGTAACCAAAGCCTTTCTTGAGGCGTTTCCCGTCAATGCGTTGACCGAGGTACACCCCTAAGAAAATCCCTAGCAGCGCTAAGCTAGTAAAGCTTACCAAAAAGACCCAGTCAATGGTCAACTGCAAGGCATCGCCCAGCAAAAAACCTGTTAAGGACTTGATGGCAATAATAATTAGCGAGGTGCCAATCGCTTTTTTGATGTCCAAATTGGCGAACATCACCAAAGCGGGAATAATTAAAAAACCACCGCCTGCGCCCACAAAACCAGTTAAGGCACCAACGCCCAAGCCTTCGGCAACAATGAGGGGGTAATTGTAGTGCACTTCGCCCGTACCACCTTGTCGTTCTTTACCCGACAACATCGACACGGCAGCGACCAACATCAACACAGCAAAAACACCAAACATCGCCATGCGTCGGGTCAGTTCAAAGCCGCCCACCGTCCACAGCACTTCTGGCAAAGCAGGCACTACAAAGTGCCGAACCACCCAAACACCGACTAGGGCAGGCCCTCCAAAAACGAGCGCTGTGCGCCAATCTACTTGACCTTGCAAGTGCTGTCTCCAGCCGCCGACCAACGCCGCCGCACCTACTACAAATAAAGAGTAAGCCGTGGACAATTGTTCGTCTAAACCAAATAAATATGCCAATACAGGCACGGCCAAAATAGACCCCCCTCCGCCAATTAATCCTAAGGAAAGCCCAATCATTAGCGCCATTCCGTAACCAAAAATTTCTAACATCGCTTTGTACTACTTGCTTATCAGGTTATAAAAAATCACACTTTTCCATACAATCAAAAATGCGGAGCAGCTGGCGATCCGCCAATTGATAATAAACCTGTTTGCCCCGCCTCTGAGAAGTCAAGATACCGTTGTCTTTCATCTTTGCTAAATGGTGCGAAAGCATCGAGAGCTCACACTCGGCCTCTAAGCGCTCGTGTATAGTAGAGACATTGATCGGCTCTTCGGCTTCTAAGAGCTCCATAATTTCTAATTTAACAGGATGTGCAATAGTTTTCAAAATCTTGGCTACTGCTATTAGTTTCTCTGGCGAAAATTGTCGTTTGCTTGTTTTCATAATACAAATGTATGAATAGTTTATCGTTTGTTCAAGTATTCAGGTAAAAAATTATCAAAAATAGCTGTTTTTCTTACTGAACAGTGTAACTTTTACGCTATTGAATCGTCAAGCAGGCGTTCTCACGCCTTTTTTATCTTAAAAAAAAAATTTATGAAATTGCTCTTCCTACTACTGCTCGCTTTATTGTTGGGTAGTAATGCCTCTTTTAGCCAAGCACCATCCATCACCTTAACGGGAACCGTGCAGGATCTTTTGTATGAAAACTCTCTAGGGTATGTCAATATTGGTTGGGTGGATCGACAGCTGGGAACGGTCTCTAATGAGCAAGGTCATTTTCGTTTAGAAGTACCTGCGAATTTGCCCGATAGCGCCGTGTTGCGTTTTTCGATGATTGGCTATGCCACACAAGATTTTTTTTGGAAAGACATTAAACCCAACACTACGATGTTGGTAGAACTGGCAGCGGTTATTACCAAAATACAAGAAATAACGGTGACGGATTGTAGTTTGGATACGCGTAAACACAAAGGCAATGTGCTCAAAAAAACACCAATTGGCTGGATGAGTTTTGTGTCTAAAGAATTGGGAACAGAGATTGCCACCCGAATTCAGCTCCGTAAAAAGCGAGAAAGTCACCTCAAAACACTGCACTTGTGGATTGGTAGCCATGAACACGATACCCTATTTTTTAGATTGAATATCTATGCCGTAGAAGACGGGCGACCAGGCGACAATTTATTGACAGAGAATATTTTTATTACCATTCCCGCTAGTGGAGAACGCGTAGCGATTGACTTAGAGCCCTATCGGCTGTCTTATGAGCAAGATATTTTTGTGGCCTTAGAATATGTGCGTGCTTTAGAATCGGATAAAGAAGAAGGGGTCACTTTTGGAAGCAATTTATTTGGCAAAAGTAGTTATGTGCGTTTCTCTAGCCAATCCAGTTGGTACAAAACACCCATTCTAAACCTTGGCTTCTCAGTAGAGGTATGTGAACAAAAATAAGGCATTATCTGCCAAAACAATGCAACAACATAACGGCCACATTTGTGTTAATCAAAAGATGCCTTGAAGAAAATTCAAGCGCTCAAACTTTGTTTGCATTTATTTTTAGGTATTTTTACCTAGCTGCGCTAAAGCTGCAACGGCTTCTTTTCAATACCTTGGGGAAGCCTGCAACAAGCGGTAGTCACCTCTCTTTGATGGCTGTTGAAAGAACAACCATGGAAGGGGAATTAAATCTCATTTTGGTATGATAGCACAAGAACAACAAGAAATTTGGAGTTTGATGGAGCAAGTTTTTGATCCTGAAATTCCTGTTTTGTCGGTTACCGACATGGGGGTCGTGCGCGACGTGCGGCAAGAAGAAGGACAATGGCACATTGACATTACTCCAACCTATTCAGGCTGTCCTGCTATGGATATGATTGCCGTAGAAATAAAAGCCATTTTGCAACAGCACGGCTACGATCCTGTACACGTACACACCATTTTGTCCCCTGCTTGGACGACCGAATGGATGACGGAGGAAGGCAAAAGTAAGCTCAAAGCTTACGGCATCGCTCCTCCTGAGGGAAAAACCATTGATAAGAGTGTACTGTTTGGCGCCCCCAAAAAAATTGAGTGTCCTCGCTGTGGTTCTCGCGAAACAGATTTGCTCAGTCAATTTGGCTCGACCGCCTGCAAAGCCTTGTACCAATGCAGCAGCTGCAAGGAACCGTTTGACTATTTTAAATGCCATTAAACACCAACAATAAAACACACTAGCTATGTCCAGAACAATCCAAAGTAACCTACACAAAAGCGTCTTGACACTCACCCTCAGTCGCCCTAATACTTACAATAGTTTTAATAGAGAAATGTCTTTGGCATTGATCGACGCTTTGCAGGGAGCTGCCAAAAACGATGACGTACGCGCTGTTGTATTGACAGGTGGTGGAAAAGCTTTTTGCGCGGGGCAAGATTTGCGCGAAGTGACCGACGATAATGGTATCGGCTTTGAACAAATTTTAAACGAGCATTACAACCCCATTATCAAGGCCATTCGCAACTTGTCTAAGCCCGTGGTCGCCGCTGTCAACGGTGTCGCAGCAGGAGCAGGGGCAAATATCGCTTTTGCTTGTGATTTGACCATTGCCAAGGAGTCGGCGAGCTTTACGCAAGCGTTTAGCAAAATCGGCTTAGTGCCCGACAGTGGGGGGAGTTTCTTTTTGCCGCGTTTGGTGGGGATGCAGCGCGCTACGGCGTTGACCTTTCTGAGTGATAAAGTGACAGCGCAAGAAGCGGTAGAAATAGGCTTGATTTACAAATGTGTGCCCGATAAGGACTACGAAGAAGCGGTCAAGCAATTGGCCGAACGCCTAGCCAAAATGCCTACTCGTGCTTTGGGAATGACCAAACAATTGCTCAATCAAAGTATGACCAATTCCTTAGAGGAACAATTGGAAGTCGAAGGCGAAATGCAATTGGCCGCGAGCAAACGCCACGATTACAAAGAAGGCGTTAACGCCTTTTTGCAAAAACGCCATCCTAAATTCATCGGTAAATAATTCCATGCCCCCCAGAAAATTAAAGCTGCTTATTTAAAATAAGAACATTACCACCACTATAACAACGATTAACCAATAATGACAATAAAAGTAGGAATACTGGGCGCTGGTTCTATGGGAATCGGCATTGCTCAAATTGCCGCGACCAATGGACACGAAGTTATTTTATGTGACAACAACGGCGCGGCAATGGAGCGCTCTTTGGATAACCTCAAAAGCATTTTGAACCGCCAAGTAGAAAAAGGGCGGATGGAACAGCAAGAAGTAAAGGCGATTATTGGGCGCATACAGCCAACAGGCATTATGAATGAATTTAACGACTGCCATATTGTTATTGAGGCAATCGTCGAGAATTTGAGCATCAAGCGCGAGGTTTTTCAGAAGATGGAGGAAGTCGTCTCTGAAACCTGCGTCTTGGCCACTAATACGTCTTCTTTATCAGTAGCCGCTATTGCTGCATCTTGCAAGCAGCCTTCTAGGGTATTGGGGGTACACTTTTTTAATCCTGCCCCTCTGATGAAATTGGTGGAGCTAATTCCTGCGGTACAGACCAACCCTGTGGTGCTAGAGAATACACGAAATTTGATTAATAGCTGGGATAAAGTCGCTGTTGTGACCAAAGATACACCCGGTTTTATTGTGAATCGGGTGGCTCGTCCTTTTTATGGCGAAGCCTTGCGCCTATTAGATGAAGGGATTGCGAACATCGCTACCATTGACTGGGCGATGACGAGTCTAGCAGGCTTTAGAATGGGGCCTTTTACGCTAATGGATTATATTGGCAATGATGTCAATTACATTGTAACCGAAACCGTTTTTGCGGCCTTTTATTACGATCCAAGATACAAGCCTTCGTTTACTCAAAAACGCCTAGCAGAAGCGGGCTACTGGGGACGCAAGCGCGGGCGTGGTTATTACAATTATGCTGAAAATACGACCAATCCTACTGCCAACGAAGACCCGATCTTGGGACAGCAAATTGTTGACCGCATTGTGGTCATGCTCATCAACGAAGCGGTTGATGCCCTTTTTTGGCAAATTGCCTCTGCCGAAGATATTGATTTGGCGATGACCAAAGGAGTGAATTATCCCAAAGGCTTGTTGGCTTGGGCGAAAGAAATCGGGTATGCCACTTGCGTGGAACGCCTTGATGCCTTGTACGAAGAATACCACGAAGACCGCTACCGTTGTAGTCCTTTGTTGCGCCGTTTGGCGAATGGAACAATTGCCTTATAAGGTGTTTTTAACCAATTTATATATCCCCTATGTCCGACACGCCCGCTTACCAACTAGTCAAGAAAAATTTGTACGATCAAGACGCGTTTAGCCAATGGCTAGGCATTGCGCTGCACCACATTGAAGCGGGCAGCGCGGTGCTGTCTTTGACGGTACGACCCGATATGACCAATGGATTTGGCTTGGCGCATGGCGGCATTGCTTATTCTTTGGCAGACAGTGCATTGGCTTTTGCTGCCAATGCCCACGGGCGGCAAAGTTTGTCTATAGAAACGGCGATTTCGCATACCAATGCTGCTCATGTAGGCGACGTGTTGACAGCCACAGCCACAGAGGAAAATCTGAGTCATAAAATTGGCCTGTACCGCATTGTCGTTCGTAACCAAGAGCAGAAATTAATAGCAGTTTTTAAAGGAACGGTCTACCGCAGCAGCAAAGAATGGTTCCAACAAGAGCAGCCGTAAGCAGGCGGCTGTCTATTGATCGAATAGAACTAATGCTAGGTCGAAAAATGCACAAGGACTATTCGCCAAAAACTTATTTTTATGTCCAGAAAAAAGTGAGTCCCCTGTTTTAAGAACCAAGGTGTCTTCCATATAATCTATAGTTGCCTACTAGTCGTCTGCTTTATAGCTTCCTTTTTTCAAAAAAAAAGTTATTTTTACCCCACTTTTGATAATTGAGAGGTTGTTTGCAAAGCAACTTCAGCGCTAAAAGGCTACTTATGACACCAATAAGAACTAAAATTGCAGGTTTAGGCTACTTCGTTCCTAAAAATGTGGTTACCAATGATGATCTAGCGAAGGTAATGGACACGAGCGATGAATGGATTCGCGCACGGACGGGCATAGAAGAGCGCCGTTACGTTACCCGTTTTGAAGACACTCCTGCTACGATGGGCGCTGAAGCGGCTCGCATAGCTATGGAACGCGCTGGCGTTACAGCAGAAGATATTGATTTTGTTGTCTTTGCAACATTGAGCCCTGATTATTATTTTCCTGGAGGAGGTGTTTTGGTACAACGTGAGTTGGGGCTCGGCCACTGTGGCTGTCTCGATGTTCGCAATCAATGTTCAGGCTTTCTTTATGGCTTGTCTGTTGCCGATCAATATATTCGCACAGGCACCTACAAAAACATTCTATTGATTGGCTCGGAAGTTCACTCGGCAGGGATTGATTTCAGTACCCGTGGTCGTGATGTAACCGTTATTTTTGGAGATGGGGCAGGAGCTGCCATCTTGCAGCCCACCCAAGAAGAGGGCAAAGGAGTATTGACAACGCATTTGCATGCCGATGGTACCCATGCTGAGAAATTGGCCTTTATCAACCCTGGTTCTCATGCAGGTGTACACACCAAGGATTTGGATGTCTTTCCAACGGTAGAAGAAGATCCCTACGCCTCGTTAATGATTACACCCAAGATGGTAGAAGAAGGCAAGCATTATCCCAATATGGATGGGCAATTTGTTTTCAAACACGCGGTGCGCCGCTTTCCTGAAGTGATCGGTGAAGCCCTACAAGCAACCAATTTAGCCATAAAAGATATTGATTTATTAGTACCTCATCAAGCGAATTTACGCATTGCGCAGTTTGTACAAAAAACCTTGCAAATGCCTGATGAAAAAGTATTCAATAACATTCAAAAATACGGCAATACGACCGCTGCCTCTATCCCAATTGCCTTGACCGAAGCGTGGGAACAAGGAAAAGTAAAAGACGGCGATTTGATTTGCTTGGCTGCTTTTGGCAGTGGATTTACTTGGGCAAGTGCCCTTATTCGCTGGTAAGTACGGCTTTAAAATCTTGTTAAACTAACTTCTTCGCCCTCTATTCGGCATTAGACTTGACTAGCAAGAGATGTACAGTAAATGCTATACACGGACGGAAGAGCACATATAATCGTTCTAACAACGTCCTTATCCTTATCATAAACACTATTAAATAACAGTATGAAGTTAAAAAATATTCTGTTTTCCGCCTGTTTAGTGCTTCCCACTTTGGCGTTAACAGCACAAGATACCGCACCAGAAAACTGGTATAACTTGGATATGGGCGACGACAAAGTCCAAGGAGTGAGCGCGGAAAAAGCCTACCAAGAATTATTGAAAGGTAAAAAATCTACCACTATTGTTGTGGCGATTATTGATTCTGGTGTAGACGAAGAGCACGAGGATTTGAAAGATGTCATGTGGGTCAACAAAGATGAAATTCCAGGCAATGGCATTGACGATGACAAAAACGGCTATATTGATGACATCCACGGATGGAACTTTATTGGTGGCAAAAACGGCGAGAACGTAGACAAAGACAGCTACGAACTAACGCGCGTTTACAGCTATCTAAAGAACAAAAAACGCAATAAAAAAGAAGAGGCTCGTTACCAAAAAGTCAAAGAAGAATTTGATGAAAAGGTAAAAGGGATGCAAGAGAATTTGCAGCAAATGACCATGATTACAGGGGTTCTAACGAGCATCCAAGCAGGTCTAAATGGCAAACCTGCTACCGCAGAAAACATCAAAGCCATTGAAGCGAATGATGACAAGACCAAGATGGCTAAACAGGTTTTTATCTCGGCGTTCTTACCTCAGCTATTGGACGGCGGTAAAACCGAAACAGAAGACCTTGGATTAGAAGAAATGATGGAAGGCATCAAAGGAGCTAAGGATTATTACCAAAGTAGCTTGGATTATGGCTACAATGTAGATTTTGACCCTAGAAATATTGTTGGTGATGACTACAGCAAGTCCAAAGAAATGTACTACGGGAACAACGACGTAACTGGTCCCGATGCTACACACGGAACACACGTAGCAGGTATTGTAGGCGCAGTGCGTACCAATAACTTGGGTAGCAAAGGTGTTGCTGACAACGTTCGTTTAATGTCTGTTCGCGCGGTACCCGATGGTGATGAGCGCGATAAAGATGTTGCCAATGCAATTTGCTACGCCGTCAACAACGGCGCAAAAATTATCAATATGAGCTTTGGAAAAGGCTTTTCTTACGACAAAAAACGCGTTGATAAATCGGTTCGTTATGCCGAGAAAAAAGGCGTTTTGTTGATTCATGCAGCTGGTAACAGCTCTTTGAACACGGATATGGAAGACAACTATCCTAACCGTTACAAAAAAGACGACGAGTCTAAGCCTTACAGCAACTGGATCGAAGTTGGTGCCTTGTCTTGGAAGCCTGGTGTTGATGCACCCGCTACCTTCTCTAACTACGGTAAGAAAAACGTAGATTTGTTTGCGCCAGGAGTAGATATTTATGCGACTACGCCTGGTTCTGAATACGAAGCGTTGAGCGGTACTAGTATGGCAGCTCCTGTCACGGCTGGTGTAGCGGCTTTGGTTTGGTCTTACTACCCACAATTAACTGTACAAGAATTGAAAAAAATCTTGATGGAATCTACAATCAAGAAAGCAGACTATGTCAACTTGCCTGGTTCTGGTGGCGAGAAGCAAGTAGAATTCAATACCTTGTCTCGTACTAGTGGTGTTGTTAATGCTTACGCGGCCTTGAAAATGGCGGAGGAAATGACATCTAAAAAATAATCCAACTAATAAAATATAATTATTGGATGTTATTATACGAATCGGCAGGGAAAATTTTTCTCTGCCGATTTTTTTTGTAGAGAATCAAGTGCAATGCTTTGACTTATGTTTTCCTTTATAAAATAGAGAACCCAAACTTAACTTCCATTATGAGTATCAATTATAACAACAGAAAATTCCGTCCTGTGAGCAATAGTGACAACAGCGAAACCTCTGAAGCCACTATTTTTCATTATCAACAAGAAGGGAACATCCTAACGGCGAGCTATACGGGTGGGGCAATAGTAAAAGGCCACCTAATAGGACTAGTGGATGCCCAAGGCAATATTGATATGCGTTACCACCAAGTCAATGTAAAGGGGGAGTTGTTGACAGGGCACTGCAATTCGCGTCCAGAACGGCTGCCCAACGGCAAAATTCGTCTCCATGAGTCGTGGCAATGGACTTCGAGCGATCAATCCAAGGGGCAATCTATACTGGAAGAATGCTAAAATTAATCAAGGCATTCGCCAGACAATAGACCGCTTCAGCTGCACGGCTTCTTCCAATTCTTCTAAATTTAAAGACGCAAAGCCTAAGCGTGTAGCTTGTAAATCGGGCTATCGGTGAAGGCAAACTTTGGCAACATCAGTCTACGTTAAGATAAATTTAATATTTTTTAATTTTTCTTAAAATGCCTCTGTTTTTAGTCCTGCGGAGGCTGTCGAAAAAGTAAATTTTTAAGACAATTGCATTAAAAATAAATTCACAAATGACAATCTTAAAGAGCGTTAAAAGTGATAATATTTATTAATTTGATTGACTTTTGGACTTCTCCGACAGCCTCCGCAGGGCTTTTTTTATTTTGCAAGAAAGGGGGGTATTTGATTGAAAAACAAACGAATACAACTAATAAATCCTTTGTATGAAAAATAACAACTGAAGCAGGGTGATAAGGCTTAGAGGAGTTCTGCTTATAAAAAACGCAACAAATAGTCCGTTTTTTTGGTTGCATAAGCAAGAGGAATTCAAAATACGGTACGTTCCTTGGAAGCGGTAGACTATCCCAACACCTTATTCAAACAGATTATAACATAAAAATAATGCTTGGCTGCCACCGTTTAGCAATTATTTTACGTTATTAGAGTAATCAGGAGGTCTAGTTTAGTGCAACAACGTTTTCTTTACACCCCTCCATTGTCCATCAAACGTTATTAATTATGCTATTAGTTCGTTATACACTCTCTATTATCACGTTCTTGATATTTGCTACAGCAGTACAGGCATCTCCTGCCAAGTATGTAGATTTCATGCCCAAGTATAGAAGCGAACACGAAAATTTGCTTCTGACAAAAATTTCTTATACAGAACGTGAAATGTTGATCTACTTTACTTATGTGAGTAAGAGCGACAATACTATTATCGAATTTTCGGGGGCAGGAACGGATACCCCTTGGAAATTATTCTCTTCTTTTAGAAGCCGTACGTCTGGTAATTTGGAAAAATTTGCTACCCTCCGAGAAATCGTGATGGATGGAAAAGTAGAAACCGAAGAAGTGGGGACAGATGAATCCCTGGCCCTAAATCCTAAGAAGGGAACCGTCATCTCAGGCGTTGCCTATTTTGACCGTCTGCCAGGAAATGTCACGTCGATTAATTTTGCAGCAGGCGAGTTGTTTGTTTGTAATGATATCCTCATCAAGGACGATCGGAACCCTATGTTGGGAACAAAAGACCAAATGCGTGCTAATATTGACTATTTTTATGATAAAATGGGGGTGGATGCCAAGCGCGAAACGGTGACGATTGCGCATCCCAAAGAAGAAACAGATCCTGTTCTAGAGAAAGCCTCTAACCCCGTCACTTATACGCCCGAACAGTTGCGTTCTTCTGAAGATTTGAACTGCAATACCCGAGTGAACCTAAGAAACGTTTACTTTGATGATAATTCGGCCAGCTATGCAGGACGAGTGGAAGCGCTCAAAACCATTCAGGTTATTGTAGAATACATGGAATATTATCCCAAATCTTCTATTATCTTACATGGACATTCTGATGTAATGGGTAGTCCCATTAACAACTTTGAATTGTCCAAAAAACGTGTGCTAGCTGTACGTAATACACTTGTTACTAGAGGCATA
Organism: uncultured Saprospiraceae bacterium; assembly: GCA_963837355.1. Lineage (GTDB taxonomy): Bacteria > Bacteroidota > Bacteroidia > Chitinophagales > Saprospiraceae > Aureispira. The sequence continues at coordinate 81,473 of CAWIMY010000010.1, forward strand.
GACAGTGATCGCATTCGTTACGTTGCCCACGGAAGTAGCCAGCCCTTGCCAGGCAAAGAGGGAGGCAGCAAAAAGAACCGTCGGGTGGAAGTAGAAGTAAGTTGCAACGAATAAGTTTGGGGCCCTTCAGCGAATGTTTCAAAAAATACACTAAACTGGTTATTTGCTTTAAGCGGTCTTATACGATCACCAAAAGCAGATAATCAGTTTTTTATTACCCCTCCCTTTTCAAAAAAAAACTTAAGTAGGCGATCAAACGTAAACGCAGTATAAAAAAAGGAAGATTTTTTGAGCATTCAAGGCACTCGCAAAACCAGCTTGCTGGCTCGCGAAAGCAACAAAGCGATCTGATCTAGATAATAAAGTGTCTTGTCTAGTCAGCTTTCGGAGGCTGTAGCGGGCACGAACGCGGAACCCAGTTTGCTGGCTCGCGTAAGCAACAAAGGTCTGCCGTAGTAAAAATAGCTGTTTTTTGCTCCGTATTTTAGAGCGGAAAAGTAAGTGTTAGACGATAGGCATAGAGGGCAATTCGACAAAAAAGTCGGTGCCTTTTCCTTCTTCCGAAGTAAAGTAAATCCTTCCTTTAGCCATTTCAACAATTGTTTTAGACATGGCTAAGCCAATTCCCGTTCCCGAACTTTTAGTTGTGAAATTAGGTACAAAAATATCATCTTCTTGTGCTTTGGGAATGCCGCAGCCGTTGTCTGATACTCGAATCAATACCTTGTTGCTCATACAGGTCAGTGCCACCTTGACAATACCAGGCTGATCATCTGGAATCGCTTGAATGGCATTTTTGAGTAAGTTATTAAGCACCCGCATAATCTGCGTTTTGTCGGCAAAAACAAAGCATTCTTCCTCCGTCATATCCAAAAACACCTGCATGTTTTCCTCTTCCTTAAAAAGACTATAGGCATTGCTAACCAACTCATTGATGTTTAATTTCTCTTTGTTGGCTTTGGGCATTTTGGCAAAATTGGAGAACTCTGACGCAATGTGTGCCAAGCTATCAATTTGCTCAATCAAGGTCTTAGAAACGCGCTCGACCATCTTTTGCGCCTTTTCTGGATTGGTATTAACAACACGCTCCAACAACTGGATGTTGAGCTTCATCGGGGTGAGTGGATTTTTGATTTCGTGCGCAATTTGTTTGGCCATCTCTCGCCAGGCGCTTTCGCGTTGGGATCGCGCCAGCTCCTTGGTGCTTTCTTCCAATTCAATAATCATGTGGTTGTAGCGATCGACCAACTCTCCAATTTCGTCGCGGTTGGCCCAGAGCAGTGGCTCGTTTTTCTTGCCGAGTTTTACCGCGTCGAGCTTGGCACCAATGACCGACAAGGGATTGGTCACCGAGTTGGCAATAAAGAAGGCGGCGCCTCCTGCAATGAGCAAGAAGATTACATACACATTGAGCAATGTTCCCAAGAATTCAGCGACATCTTGCGAGCCAATATTGCGTGAACCAGCCAAATCGTAGGGCAGATTGAGGTAAGCAATGGTCACGTCATTTTTATCCATCAGTGGTACATAGGCCGAGAGGTAATTAAAATTATTAATCACTTCCTTTTGAGAAACTAAGTTTTGTTGTTCATTGCGCAAAAGCTGAAAGGCAATCGGGTTCATCTTCCGACTAATCAAATGCCGTTCAAAGATGACCTTCTCGGAAGAGCTCAATAAATTGCCCCCTAAATCGTAAATGTTAACATCAATTTTATGAATATCGGCTAAGCTACGAGCATCAGGCAGTTTGGGAATAGAATCTTGTCCTTCATGGATTTGCCACACGGCAGTACGTGCCGTGCTACTAATTTTTCGGAGTAGCCGCGACTTGTGGTAATCATCATACTCACTGCTGTAATAGAGAATCGTAATGATGGCAATGGCAACAAAAGAAGCCAAGGTCACCATAATAATACCTCGCTGTATTTGTTCGCGAAGCGAGCTCTCAAAGTTGGTTCGGATGAAGCGCTTTTTTGTCAACTTGAATACCAGCTCATTGGTAATCTGCAAGGAGAGCAGCAAAAAGATACCAAAGCAGAAAATATAGGCAAAAATAGTAAAGGCTTTAAAGGTATTGAAAATCGGAACCGTGACAATAGATACATTAGCGGGGAGGGACGGACTGCGGTAAACCAAATAACGCTCACTGCCTTTCAACCCTTGGTCTTTGAGCAGCTTGAATTCTCCTGCTTCAGGTAGGGGCATATCATAGGCCAGCTGCGCTTCAAAATTAGAACCATTGGTTAAGACCCGCTCTTGGTATTTGTATAACGCATAGGTGAATTGGCTGTTCAGCTCTTCCAACTTATCTTGATTGCGGCTCAACAATTCTACATAAATATTGGATTTTTTAAAGTCTTTGCGAGGGATAAACTCAATGACAATTAACCCCAGCAGCGTTCCATTTTCCGTCAAGGGTAACTTGGCTAGATACGCGTATTGGCCATCAGGCAAGGATTTAAATTGTAGATAAGGTTCATTGGTTTTGGTGCTGCTGTTCATGAACTCTAGCACATTTTCATAAGGGCGTATTTCTCCGCGATACGGCCGCCCTTGAGCGGTATAAATATGTACGCTATAATCGTACCGCCCAAAGAAGTAGTTGTCTAAGTAACGATACGTTAACAGCTTGACAGCTTGGCGTCTAGGAGAAGGAGACAACGGACTGTTAATGGAAATTTTTAGAGAGCCGTCATCTAAAATCTTAGGAACCAAGGAGCTAAAAATAGCCTCCATTTCATAGTCACGCTCGGTGGCTAATTTTTGCGCATATTGTTCCCGCAAGGCAATGCCCTTGTCTATATTGGCACGCTCAATGACCATTGTCATAAAGACCGAAAAGAGCAACAACCAAATACTAATCCAAGCAAGGGAAGTGCTGCGCTGCTGCGTAAAGAAATACAAGGCAACTACATGGATCGCAACGGCTATTGTAAAAACAAATCTATCCATGACCCAATCCTCCACCCCTAGAGAAAAAACCATCGTCAGCAACCAAGCGCCTCCAAAAAGAGCGGCACGAAGTTTAAGCGGGAGTTTAAAACTCTGAAACAATTTTGTAAAGTGCAGCGTCAAGAAAAAGTAGGACAGGAGTAAAAAACCAATGGCCGTTAACGCCAGCAAAGAATATAAATCCAGCCTAGAAAAATCGTCAAATTCAAACGAAATAAAAGAAGACATCACAATGTCGCGCAAGGCAAATTGAATGCCTGCCAAGCCACCCACCAAAAACAAATAGCCAACACCGCCTAACGTCACTTGTTGCCAAGGTAAATAGTCTTTAATATCGCTATACCGTACGGTTTTGGTTATATAAATGGCATACCAAAATAGCAAACTAATGTCAATAAGAAAGTCCCCTAGAGAGTAAAACCAAATGTGGTTGGCATCCGATAAGCGCTCGTTAAAAATAGCGTATTCGTTGGCCAAAAATGGAAAGTCGAAAAAGACACTAACCATTCTAAACAGTAAAAAACTACCGAGCAATAATAGGGCTCCTGTAATTACATAGCCCTTTTTGCGACTCAACTGCCGCGCCAAATGATAAACCCCCATCAAAAATAAAAAGCTACTCAAAAAATAGCAGAGGGTGCTAAATACAATATACCATTGATACGGATAATATTTTTGTGCTTCTACATAGACAATCGGTCGCCCCAATCGGTCTTTAACCGCATAATCGGTTGGAGTTTCACTAATGGTAATAAAATCTGATACTTGCTTGGGTACCAAGTCAAAATGATCTTGTAAATAGCTGTTATTGATGGAATAATTCCGATAAATTGGAATCAGCGCCTCTAGGTTGTAGGAAGAGGTTTTGTTGTCAATAATAAAATCGTAGGGGCGGTGAATTTTGAGGTAGACCGAAGCATTCATTTCGTAGCGCTCAATGGTATCTTGGCGCGAATAGCGAATGTCTGACTGGTAAGGAAGAATGTTGTTATTATTCCAATAAACAACCGAATCGCGATGGTTATAAATCAATAACGTGTACGGCTTATCCACATACTTGTTGACCGTGTCGCCCATCAATTCGCCTTCCACGGCATTCAACAACAGTGCTCCATTGTTAAACAAGTCTTCTATTTCGGCTTCTGCACGGTGCAACTCCTGTTCGATTTGTTGGATATAAACTGCAGGATCAGGGGGTTGGTGGGAATACCCTTCGATGATTCGACCGCCAGAAAAGCCGAGTACTGAAAGGAGTAAGCACCACAAAATCGGGCGAAAAGTAAGTTGTTTAGAAGCGTTGAGATCCGTCATAGCGATGCGTTGCACATAATTTGTACCATACTAGCAAAAAGCTATCCCAACACCAAGAATCCCTACTTATTTTTCAATGACTTTTACTAAAATCGTGCTGTGCTAGCAGAGGAAAGTCCCCTCATTCCTTAAAGGAAACCAGCACAGCACGCCAAAAAATTACTTAATGCAGGGCTAACTCAGCTTAAATTTTACAGGGAGTTTTAGCGCTGTACGGACGGCTTTGCCATCTTTTCGACCCGCCTCCCAAAGCTGAGGCGTATTTTTCATAGCATTGACCACTTCTACAGCGGCTGCGTCTAAGTCCGCATTGTCAGAAGAACGGATGATTTTGACATTTTCTAGCGCGCCATCTTTGCCAATGACAAATTCAATGACTGCCATGCCTTCGGCTTTAGCAGCAAGGGCGGTTTCTGGATAGTTGATGTTGCTGTAAACAAGCGTGAGCAGGGTTTTATTAGAACACTGTTCTTGAATCTGCGAATCACTGTTTTTGCAAGAAGTCAAGTAAGGTTTGCTGTCTAATTCCTCACTGGGAACAATTGTCTGGGCGGTACTTGTGGTAAGCACACCAAAGTAGGAGAAGAGCAGGACAAGCATTGGTTGGTAAAAACGAAGCGAGCGGGTAGTTGTCATAATAAATAGAATTGATGAAAATTAAGAAATGTATTGTTTTAACGTAAGTTATCGTTTGTTGACGTATAAATACGTTGAATGGAATAAAAAAAACAGTTGGGTCAGAACGCTAATCCCTTACTAGTTACTCCAATTTGAAGCGCAAAGGTAATTTATAGGAAGTTCTAACTACTTTTCCTTCTAGTATGCCAGGCTTCCACAGTTTGCCTTTTTCTTTGAGTTGGGTTAAGACGCGTATGCCTTCTGCATCTAAGGCGGCGTTGCCTGTAGAGCGAACTATTTGTATGTCTCCGATACGGCCGTCTTTTTCTACAATAAAATCTAGTACTGCCATACCTTCCGCTCCTGCCTCTTTAGCAGAGGAAGGATAAGCAACTTCCTTATAGACAAAGTCAAGCAAGGTTTGATTAGAGCATTTTTTTTGTTCTGCTTTGTCCTCATTTTCGCAACTTGCTAGATAAGGCATCTCATCAGGAAGCGTGTAAGTGGTGGTATCGGCAGGTTTTTGGCAGGCAATCATCCAAAAAGTAAGGAAAAAAGCCAATAAACTAAACGCGTAGTTACTCCAAGGTAAGCGCGTGGAGGTGTTGGTCATCATAAGAATACGTTTTTTTAAAGAAGAATGAAAAAAAGGATGCACCAAGGGCAAAAAAGTAGACACGGATTGGTCGAGCAATAAGTGGCCATACTGCGCTACCGAAGTGTTGCGTAAAACCGCCTGATCGGCCAAATATTCGTGTTGATCGCGCAAGGCCATCTTATAAAATATTAAAATGGGATTAAACCAAAAAATAATTTGCAGCAGCTCTATCATCAAAATATCTAAGCTGTGTGCTTGCTGAATGTGCGCCGCTTCGTGGGTAAGAATACATTGATACGCCGTTGGGTTTTGGCTTAGATGTTTGGGAACAAACAGGCAATGAAGAAAGGAAAAAGGTGGATAATTCTCGGACATGGTAACGAGTTGATAGCCCGCTTGTGGAGTTACCTGGCTATTGGCATATATTTTCCAAATACGAGATAATCCCCACAAAAAACGCCCTGTAAACACCAATAACCCCGTCCCATAAAGAAAGATCAATAACGCCCAATTGGAATTGGAGCCCGCTGCTTGTTCTAAATTGGCAAAAGTAGGCGCAGCAATAGCTGCCAAATCAATAGGAGCTAATAAAACCGTTGCAACGCGGTCTTCTAGAGTGAGCAGTGGTACCAACAAGCCTAGAAAAAGGGCGAATAATAAGTAAAAACGGTTGTACCCAAAGGTCTTTTGTCGACGCAATAAAAGGGCATAAAACCCATACAAAACGATCCAGCAACCGCTACTTTCCAATAAATAATTCCACATAATAACCAATTTAAAAAATACTCAAAGCAACCCATTATTCATCCTTGTCTATTCTTCATCCGTTGACGACGTTTCCTTGTCGTGCGCCTCTAACCGCTGCGCCATTTCTGACAAATCATCGACAGACAAGTCTTCTTTATTGACCAAAAAAGATACCAGCCGTTTGGCTGAGCCCCCAAAATAATTGCGTAGCAAATCGCTCAAATTTTCCTTGCTATAAGCCTCTTTATCTATTATTGGAAAATACTCATACGTGCGCCCGTAAGCTTTGTGGTCTAAGAAACCTTTCTTTTCGAGAATGCGCACGACTGACGAAATAGTACTGTGTGGAGGCTTAGGGTCTTGTGGTAATTGCTCTAGGACATCGCGAACCGTACAGCGGCCAAGTGTCCAAATAATGTGCATGATTTCTTCTTCTACGCGGGTCAATTTATTCATACTAAAGTTAGCTTGTCGTGTTGGAATAAAACTAAGGTATAACTTAAAAATGACTCGTGCAACTTTGGAAGACGTTTTGTAGCTTATTTTTACGTTGAATGTTCTAAAAGCTTAACTTTTTAGTGGGGTACAATGGTCGCGGCACCTCACTAAAAAGACAAATTATGAGTTTACTCTGGTTTTTTGAAATGAAAATCGTCTTCGACAGAAGAGCTTTCCCAAGGGATTTGCTGTCCGCTAGATGCTTTGCGTACGTTTTTGCGGACTTTCTTAAAGACATCTTCGAGTCCTGGCCCTTGCTCGCGCATAGCTTTGAGCAATTCTTGTGTGTAGAGGCCATTGGTACCTGTGCCATCTAGCGCCACAGAGCCTGGGGCAGTAGAAAAAGCAATGAACGAGTTATAAGGCGCGGAACCAATAGAAGCAAGGCCATTGTAGCTAGAATGCTTAGATTTAGCAAATTCTTCCTTGTAGGGATTGTCGCGACAAGCATCCAAAATGATGATGTTCATATTGTTTTGTGCGTATTCCAATTCTGACAACACCCGTCCAAGATCAACCGATTCAAATTCAATATCTTGTGCTTTGTGAATTTCGGCATTGACAGGCACTAAAAAATTGCGCCCATCAGATTGTAAGCCGTGGCCTGCATAAAAGAACAAACCAACACCGCCACGTTCTTTGAGCTGTTGCCCAAACTCGCGGATGGCTTTTTTCATGGTTTTTTGATCCAAATCAGTATATAAATAAGCGTCAAACCCTGAGCGTTGTAGTTCTTCGGCCATCGCCAAAGCATCGTTAGCGGGGTTTTTTAGAGGGCTCTGGGTATATTGGCTGTTGCCAATAATGAGGGCAGTGCGGACGAGCGCAGTGTCAATATTTGCCAATGCTTTGAAAAATTTACCATCGTACGTACTGGAACGGCTGGTCACTCCAAAAGGGGCAGTTTGTGGGGTATTGGGCTTATCGGGTGAATTGGCAGCGACGATTTCCGTCTTTTGTTCGACCACCTCTTGTACAAACGTTCCATCTTTCCAGACCCCTTTTTGTTCGGTTCCATCATTAAAGGTATAAATACCCTCTCCGTGGCGCACATTATTTTTGTATTCGCCAATGTACTTTTCCCCTGTGGACCAAATAAATGTCCCGTAGCCTTGTCGTTTTCCATTGACGAAAGGGCCTTTATAAACACTGCCGTTCTCGCCATAATAAGCACCTCGGCCATGTGGTACTGAGTTTTTGAATTCCCCAATGTATTTGTCGCCATTTTTATAGATAAAACGGCCTTTACCATTCTCACAATCGCCGATAGTACAGCCGCGTTGCGCTTGCACCTCTGTTTGTGTCAGAATAAAAATAAGGCATAAAATAACGGTAAAAAAAGTAGAACCAAGGTTCATAAGGCAGTGTAATTAAGCTGATTAAATGATGTTGTTGGGGGGTAGACGATGGCCTTTTGGAAGACCTTCTATAAAAAGATCGTACACAATAATACAAGAACTCTCTCATATTTTCAGGCAATAAGGAAGTAAAATTCAACTATCGTTCCAGCTTTGGATGAATGCTTATTCGGGCGGGTGTATATCTTCTTCCATCGGGGGCATCTCGCCCTTGTGCTCCGTGTCCAATTCTTGGCGGTGGTGCAAATCCTCCACCATCTCTTCGATAATGGTGTCGTTCTCTACAGGATCATCAGAAAGCCCTACGTACTCAATCATCTCTCGGAGTTGAGAATGAGAAGGAGGCGCAGCAGTAATATACGCTCCTGATAATTCATCCAATTGCTTGCGAGACAGATCGTTAGTAGGGCGGCTGGTGCCTTTTTGTAAGGCATAGGCAAAACGCTTGGGCTTGATGTCTACATGTCTATATTTACAAACCGCAATAATAAACTCAGCCCCTAGAAAAATCAACTGTGCCGAGTACGAGACCCAAATTAAAATAGCAATGATCGAACCTGCTGCCCCATAAGCCGAAATCATGTTGGTTTTGCTCAAATAAATGCCCATTAAAATCTGTCCCAAAGAAAATAAGACGGCAGAGAAAAAGGCACCAATCCAAACATATTTCCAACGCAACCGTACCGCAGGTAAGATTTTATACAAAAAAGCAAAAAATAAAGTCAACAGAAAAACGGTAATTATTAAGTTGAGACCGACAAAAAAGTAATCGGTCAAATATTCCATATACGGCACCACCGATTCGGGTAAACGATCATAGAGTAAGTATTGATTTTCGATCACAAAGTCACTAACCTTGAGGGTTAAGGCATTCAAAATAATGGAGAGTAACAAAAGACCGCCGATGCTTAGAACCATTGCAAAGGACAAAATGCGGTTCATAATGACCTCCAAAATGCGCATTTTGGCTGGCACGGGCTCCACAGAAAAAATAAAGTTGAGGGTATCTTGAAGGGCATAGAATACCCCTGTTGCTACAAAAATCAAGACAACAATACCAATCATAGCTGCCCACCAACTAGTATCGGGCGTACCAATATTAATAACTGCTTTTTCTACTTGCAATGCCGCATCAGGCCCTACTGACCCTACAATGGCATCGTAGATTTCTCCCTGAACAGCCGCTTCTCCCAAAAAAAAGCCCACTGACCCCACAATAACAATAATTAGTGCTGGTAACGAAAAAATGGTGTAATAAGCCAGGGCTGCTCCCAATCGAAAGACTCGGTGCTCATTATAACTGTTGATCGTGTCTCTTAGGATCGTATAAATTGGATCAACTATGGGGTACAGCAACTTGTGGTAATAGAATTTCCTTACCAGCGCATGAAGCCGCTTTTTTACTGCTTTAAGAAAAGAAGTTGCCATATAAATGATCAATAGGTTATACCAAAATAATGAGAAAAATCCCTTGACTTATTTTCAAAGAAAAGCAATTTTTTTACAAAAACGAAGCTTAAGCTTGTTCCAGCAGCAAGGCCGCCCCTGTCCCTAAGCCCCCCGAGGTAGCGGCCAACCCGTAGTACAAATTGGGCGCGCGCTGTAGCTGTTTGGCCAAAGAAACCACGGTTCGGACAGCGCCAACCGCAATAGGATTGCCAATAGAAAGCGCCCCACCATGTGGGTTGACTAAAGCAGGGGACAAGTTCAGTTCCTTTATCCCCAACAACACTTGTAGGGCAAAAGATTCACTGTACTCCACCCAATCCAAGGATTGACTAGATAATTGGGCGCGTTCTAAGAGCAATTTGCTAGCCGTAACAGCCGCATAACTCATTCGACTAGGATGGCAAGCAGCACTTGCCCAATGACTAATTCTGGCCAGTGGTTGCAGCTGTTGTTGGCGCACCAATCGTTCCGAAGCGAGTAGCAACATCGCGGCTCCATCACCAACGCGTGCTGCATTGCCTGCTGTAATATAAGCCCCTCCTTTGACAATCGGGGGCATTTTGGTTAATAAAGCCGCAGACAACACTCGGTGTTGCTCGTCTTTTGTCAAGGGGTAGCCCTCTTTAGTAGTGATTATTGCTAGTTCTTCCGACCAAATCTGTTGCTCCAACGCATTTTGGTACCGCTGTCGGCTAGACTGAGCATAAGCATCTTGCGCAGCGCGCGAAATGCCGTATTCTTGCGCTAATAATTCTGCCGTTTCGGCCATGGATAAACTCAATGGTTGAAGGCGGGGATTGGTAAAGCGCCAGCCAATGAGACTATCGACTTGTTCTTGGTCTATTTTGCTGGTAACCAAGGGGCTACGGCTCATGCTTTCAATGCCTCCTACCAAATAACAATCGCCTTCACCTAAGGCAATTTGGCGTAGCCCCGCAAAAATTGCTTCGGCACTAGAAGAGCATAAGCTATTGACGGTGAGCGCTGTACTACTATGTGGCAGCCCTGCTAATAAGGCGGCCATGCGCGCCACATTTCGGTTGTCTTCTCCTGCTTGATTGGCACAGCCCAGTAGTACGCCGTCCACTAGTTCGGGCGCTAACTTTGCTTTTTGAAGAACTTGCTGCATAACGGTTGCGGCTAAATCATCAGGTCGCCAATGAGCCAAGGCCCCGTTGAGTTTTCCAATGGGAGTGCGTAAGGCTTCCACGAGGTATATTGCTTGTCTTTTGTTGTTCATTCGGAGCAAAATATTACTTTTGCAAGTGTTTACAGAGTGGTTGAGGCAACGGGTAATAATTAGTTGTCTTTAGCGATCTGCTGCTATAGTTTTCAACCTTCTATCTATATTTTTGTAATTCTTTATGACTGAAGTTGTTTAAATAAAAAAGCTGGGTTCGGTATTTTAGAACAGCCTTTGGTTAAGTCGCGTTAATACATTATTATCACCTATAAAATATTATCATGGGTCAAATACAACGAGTACAATCCATTTATTTATTAGTAGCGGGCATTACAAGCAGTGCTTTATTTGCCCTTCCTTTTGCTACAGCGCCAGCACAGGCCGATGGGATGCTTCAGGATGGTGCTTTTGATATCAACGATCATTATGCATTACTTGTGATGACGATACTGATTGTGTTGCTTTCTTTTGTAACAATTTTCTTGTACAACAATCGCGTTCTGCAAATGAATCTGGGCAAACTAAATATTGTGCTGTTATTGGGATTAATTGGCGTAGCAGGGTACTTGTTTAGAACCCTATCTGTTACTACTAGTCTAGGTTTAGGAATTATGATTCCCGCTTTGGTTTTTGTATTTGTACTATTAGCAAATAGAAACATTAACAAGGACGAAAAACTAGTTCGTTCGGCCGATCGATTGCGCTAGACCAGTTAAATCTTGTCATAAAATGTCTATTGATAGAGAGTAAGCATCGCTTAATAAGGTGATTCTTGCTCTTTTTTTTGTCGCCAATCAAGCGCTAAACCCAAAGAAAGTAGGATGAAGTTAGGAATGGCTACTACCCAATAATTAGAAATGGTTTCCTTTAATTCGCTTTTTTCTCGCTCCTGAATCTGTGCTTGTAGCTCGGGCGAAATATCTCGGACGTTGATCTCCGATGGTTCCGCGTGTGGCAGCTGTGTGGTGCGAATTTCTTTAAATTTATAGGCGATTAAACCCGCTCCCAAGATGCCTACAATACTACACAAGTAGAGCCATTTAGAAGGAAAACTAGGGCGAACGAGTTTCTGTATAAAGAAGCCTAGTCCTGCAATAGTGACGGCATAAAACGGTAGGACGTAAAAAATCAATTCATTGAGGCGAATGTAATAGACGTTGACATTTGCTTGCGCAGAAAGATCCGTCATTTGTACAAGAAGAAAAAAAACTAAGAGCCAATGCTTATTCTGCATTTGTTTTTTATTTTTAATATGCTATAATAGGTATTATTTTTAGCACTGTTTTACAAGATGTTGGGGTTGTGTATGTCGATTTGATCTTTTTAGGAAATAGTGTATCAAGGGGAACTTATAAGAAAAAACTATTGGACAAGCCCATTTAAAAAATAATCCTTGGCGAAGTTACATTTAATCCGTAATTTAATGCTGGAATAAATCGCTCATTTTAGAAGGGATTTAGTTCAGTAGCATTTTCAATACTCTAAACGTCAAAACACGGCGTTTGTTAATCCACAGTGCAGCATGGCAGATAATGGCAATGATCCCAACAAACAAGGAGAACGCGAAGGAAAAATAAATGCATCCACCAAAAAGGAGCAAGGTGCAGTAAATATTAATAATATACAAGCGCATGTAGACGAGATAGAGGAAGGCCCGACCAATATCAACGACACCTCCTCGGTTAACTCCATGGCCGTAGGCAATGCTACTGCTGGAAACAACCAGCAATTAGACGATCAAAATCTGAAAAAAGAACTAGCGCCTAGAACAACGCCTGAGTCGCTATCGGGTATGATGGGAGATCCCAACAAGGGAACTACTTCGGAAGATACCATCACAGAAATAAAGGAGCCAGAGGCGGAGGCGACGCCAGAGAGCATCAGTGCTTTTAAAGAGGACAGCAGTGATCTGTCGAGTAACGATGATCCATCCTCTGATGGAGCGTCTAACGGAGCCGCCGATCAAAGTGCGGCAAAAGCTGATACTGAAATTCAGGCTACTGCTGGAAAAGACAAAGAGAGTCCCGATCCTCAAAATACAGGAAAATCAGAAGGAGAGGACGACAAAGCGGATAACTTTGGATTTATCAAACAACTTTTAGGAGAATACAGTGCTACTATCGGTGCAGGAAACTTGGCCGATGCCAAAGCAGAAAAAGCGCGCGTAGAAGAACTTAAAAAAGCTGAAGACAGTGGCGGCGAATCGGAAACGGAAGAGGCTAAAAAAGCGATAGATCAAAACAACAGCAGCTCTAGTGATTTATCGCAGGGAGCTGGATCTAGGAGTGAGGAAGCCGCAACCTCTACAGAGGAGCCTGTTGCCACCGCAGAAAATACCAATGCCGAAGCGACAACTACAGAGCAACCGCCTGCACCTGCAGGGCCTCTTACCCAATCAGATCAATTGCTGGCAGATATGGACGGTTTAGAGGGCGAGGTCGATGCTACTCAAAAGAAAGAAGATGATAAGAATGGCCCAGTAAGAAAGCAAGCCACTGACCACGGTTTAGATGTTGGCCGTAGTGTTGGCTATGGTGCCAAAATAAAAGACAATGGCAGCTCAGTAGAAGAGTTTGGAACCGATGAGGCCGATTCTTTGGAAAAACTGCAACAATACAGAGATAGTGAACACGCCAGTGCCCAAAGCAAAAGCGAGATTTATTACGATGCCTATGTAATAGCGTACAATGAGGGGCGATCGGAAGGGATCGTACTCAAACAAGAAGCGGATGTCGCTGCCCGTCAGAAAGCTTTGGAAGAAGAAAAGAAGCGCCCAGAATATCAAATTGGCGCTATTCTAGGCTTGGCTTGTGGAGCTGCGGCCGCCAAAGGCGAAACGGATATTGATGCCGCTTACACCTTGCCCAATGGCGGCGGTGAAAAAGTGATACAAGGGCCTCTAGCTCCTGTACGAGCCTCGATTATGAGTGACAAACGAACCCCTGATGGGTTAGTTGGACTCCAAGAAGGTGGCGGACAAGAAGAGGAAGGCGAGGCACTTGCACGGGCTTTTATGCAGCATTACAACATTGCTCAACAAGAAGTTAATCAACAGCGACAGCAGGGGCCTGAAAAAGACGTCGATTACCAAAAAGGGTATGATCGAGGTCTGGAGATAGGAAAGAATTCCAAGAGTCTAACCGAGGAGCAAAAAGCAGAAAAACAAGCTTTTATCGACATTCCAGAAGAGGCTGCCAAGCCTCAGAAACAACAAAAAATAGGCTTTTTTGCAGGGTATAATAAGGGAATCTACAACGCAGAAAAAGAAACCCAAGATGCTAAACAAGCAGAGAAAGAGAAGCGTAATAATGACCCTGTCTTTATGTCGGGGTACGCTACGGGCAATATGCAAGGGTTTCTAAAAGCCTTGTTAGTGCCTTCTGGTAAAGATTTAGCGGAAGCGATTGCAGGCACCAGCCGCGCAAAATTGAAAGAAGCGGGAATTCCCGACTTTTTCCCTATTCCCGATGCCATCCGTGCCAATATGCAAGCCAAGTTAGGCGTTGGTGGCGATGCGACGGTGCAACAACTCATTCAGAAAGAGCTCTTTAGTCAAGGTTGGCTCAAAGGCTTTAATAAAGGTTTTTTGGATGGAGAGCAATCGCGTGCTAGCTTTAAGCGCCAGCAATTTAAGTTGCATCCCGATTATCAGCAAGCACTAAAAACCGTGTACATAGAGAAAGATGTAGATGGAAACGATGTGAAAATGAACATGGGCCGCTTAAAGGCTAAGTTGGGCGCTGAACAAAAGGTGTTACAAGCTAAAGAAGCGCCCACAGAAGCGGAGCAACAAAAGCTGAGCATTTATACCAAAGCCTTGGCGGGATTAGATGCCGAAGTCAACAAGCAAAGTGAGTATTACCAACGTGGCGTACTCGAACAGTACAATATAGGATTAGGCGAAGAAGAGAAAAAGAAGAAAGCCGCCGAAAAAGCCGCTGTTTTTAACGATCCCGACTATTATGGAGGTTGGATTTTTGGAAAGAAAGTAGGTGAAAAAGTCTTCGAGACCAAACAAAAGATCAAAGACTTGCGTCGTAATCGAGTTGATATTACCGCTCAGAATGCTAAGTTGAATGCGCTGACGAAGAAGACTAGAGATTATAGCAAATCGAAGGGCAATATGTTTTTTAGAGGGTATGCCCGAGGTTACTCGGATACCTTGCGAGAAAAAGAGAAAAAAGCCAATGAGTCCGATTTGGGCAACAAATTGGATGAAGGGCAATTGCAGAAGGCTACTGATGCGATTAAAGCAGGGGCAGATGTAGGAGTATTTAACAAATTGGCAGAGGTGAAGGCATCCAACACTGAAATTAGTGCTTTCTACGATAAAGAAGGCGGAAAAGAAGCGCGGGAAGCGTTCAAGTTAGGAGCTTCCGAAGGCTATCGATTGTGCTATACAGGCGATCCAGATCCCGAAAAGAATATTTCAAATGAAGCAGGTGCCTTGGAAGAATACACCAAAAAGGTAAAAGCGAAAGCTACCGCAGCAGGAGAAGATAGCAAAGCCAAAGCTTATTTCTTTATGAAGGGCTTTGCTGTTGGAGAGGGCAAAAACTGTGGTTATGGTATTCCAAAAGGTGTAAAAGATGCTACAGAATTCAAGGCAGGGCTTCAAGCGGCAAACGCAGAATTTAATGGCGCTGCATCAGGTATGGGGGAACCAACCGCCAATACTGTTGATAACACCAGTAAAGTAGCCACTGGAACCGATGCCTTTAAGCAAGGTTATAAGGCGGGTAAAAAAGAGTTACGTTTCAAAAATTTTAGAGATAATATTATCCAAGCACAACGGGACAGAACGCCAGAAAGTACCGAAGCGGAAACAACGCCCGCCAATTATCGCGCCCATACCGAACACGCCACTAAAGAGGGAGATATAGCCGATAACAATGCCTTGATGTTGTTAGAAACGAGCTACGACAGTGGTTCATTGGCTGCTCCCGTAGCCAATCAAGAACCCTATGTAGAGCCAGAACTGAAAGCTTGGCAGAAAAAATTAGGATTCATTAGTGGACTTAAAGAGCAATTAGGCGATAAGGAAGAGGTACAACAATTGCAAGTGCCCTCTCGACCTGTATCCATGATGGCTGCTCCTGAGGATATCCCCGCAGGGGAATTAGAAGCTAGGGATAAAGGGTCTACGGCTTATCAGCAAGGGCATTTAGAGGGATTACAACTCGCCCAACGCATTAAGAGTGGTATTGCCATACTCAATCAAGATGTATTAGCCGAATCACAAAGTCAGGATTATATTAAAGGGTATGCAGAGGGCAAAGAAGCAGGGAATACTGCTGCTATAGAAAATGCCCAAGCGGCTGCTCAAGATGGGGCGGCTTATAAAGATCTAGCTACGCTGCAAGAGCACGTTGCCATTACACAGGCCGATGTCTTACCAGAGGAAAAAAGAGGCTATACCACAGGGTTTTTCTCTGAATATTGGAAAAAACACGATACCGAGTATGGGCATCTTATGGGGGTCAAACAAACGGAAGGAGGCGGCGCTGTTGAAAATGAGGTGCAAAATCCAGTAACTTCCCCAACAACTGTTACCATCCATGACCAAACTGCTTTCAACGAAGGGTTTACTTCTGGGTGTGAGGCGGTACGTTCTGGTGTAGAGGGAGGCTCCACTGAGCGCGGTGCAGATGAAAACCTAGATACCGAGACAGCACTAAAAAGAATTGTTCAAGATGTCGCTTGGAAGAATGGAGTGATCGCACTCGCCCGAGAGACGGAGGAACAATATCCTGCGCTAGAGTTTTTGAAAAAAATATCGCTAATAAATAGCGGAGATGGGTTGTATAGCCGCTATGCTAGCTTACCTATTGTAAAAACACTCCTTGACGATGGAAAAACGAGTGATCCCGAGGTGGCTTATGTCTTACCTAACTTAGAGCCTGTAGGCACACTTGGAGATATATTAGGTATAGAAAAAGTGACGGCACTTTTAAGCGATCTTCCACTGGATAAACAGCAAACGTATGCCCAATTGTTTCAGGAAACGTATGCTAGTATTCACGAAGCGATCAAGAGTCGAGCAAGTGTAGAGATGACCAATTTGACCATGACTATGGCTATCGACGGACGAGGAATAGCGGAAAATGGTGTTCGGGATAATGTAGATCAAGAAATCGGCGAATTGATGGAGCAATTAGAAGCGCTCTTTTCACCAGGAAATCAAGCAGATTTTTCTTTGGACAGCATTGAATTAATTGATCGTTTCTATGAGCTAGAGCGCGAATTACAAGATCATCAAAACCGCTTGGCGGAGCAATTGGAAGACTTGCAAAACCATCAAGAAGCTAGTAATTACGACAAAGATGCTCCTTCGACCTTAGCTGCCTCTGAAATATTAGCCATAAGAGAAGAACTGAACGCATTGGAGGAGGAAGAACAGGGGGCAGATGCCGCCAAGAGGGAAGAATTACAAGATAAAAGACGGGAGCTTGAACGCGCTTTACGAGATAAAGGAGTAGATCAAAGAACCGAAACTAAGAAAGAACAAGTTTTCCAACGCGATTGGGAAGAATTAGAAGAAGATTCAAAAGAAGAAATTTACCAGATACAACAACTACTGGAAGATAACATCGGCTTTGAGGTCGCCAATCAAGATATTCTAGACCAACTAAACATTAACTTAGAAACCTCGAAGAAAAAAAATAAGGGAGAGCGAATTTATCAAGATTTATCCTTATTGGATAATTTGACCATTAGCGGTGCCTTGTCCTATGAAGAAGCCAGCGCCTTTGATGTATTGGTAACAGGCGAGGGGCGGTTGTCGCTCCAACCGAGCGAAGGAAAAGTAAAGGTTGAAAATATAGATACCGAGTGGAGACACGGCGGGTTTCGCTTCGCTGCCAAAGGCTTAGAACATACACAAGCTACCCAAGGAATTGCTCTTTTTGGCGGTAACTTAGTAACGCCTAGAATAGAAGGCGGCCCTCATGAAGGGGTACAATTAGAATTGAGCTACCACGATTTTGTCTTTCAGAAAGGTACGACAATGAAAGAGCAGCTCAAAGCGCAAATTAACAAACTAAAAGGCGGCTAGGCCAGCGCGGCCAACAAGGCGCGAATCTCTTCTAGACTATTGTGGCGGTGCAAGCAAATGCGTAAGCGTTCGCTGCCCGCAGCAACCGTCGGTCGTCGAATGGGGCGCACATCAAAGCCTTGTTTTTCCAAGGCTTGGCTACAGGCTACTACCGCCTCATTACCAGGTACCAAAATACTTTGAATGGCGCTTTGGCTGGGTAGTGCTTGGCGCGAAGAAGGAAGGTTGTTTCTAAAAAAATGAATGCGCTCCTGCAATTCTTTTATCCATTGTTCTCCCTCTGTCTGCAAGGCTTGGTAGGCTAGCAACACGCGTTGTATTGAGGACGGACTTGGCGCGGTGGTATAAATGAAAGGCCGGGCATAATTAATCAAAAAATCACGCAAGACCGTAGAACCCAAAATAGCTGCTCCATAAGCTCCAATCGCTTTTCCAAAGGTGTAAATACGGGCAAAAACTTGCTGCTCGATCCCCAACGCACAACAGAGCCCTTCTCCTTGGATCCCATAACAACCCGTGCTGTGGGCTTCGTCTACAATCAAGTGTGCCTGTTGCTGTTGGCATAGCGCTACGAGTTCCAATAAGGGCGCAGCATCTCCATCCATCGAGTAGATGGATTCTACCAATACAAAAATTGTTTTTCCCTGCTGCTGCTGCAAAAGTTCCGCCAAGGCGGTAACATCGTTGTGTGGAAAAGGAATAGCTTGCGCGGCGGATAATTGCAGCCCATCGTGCATACTTGCGTGAATAAGGGCATCGTACAAGATGATATCGGAACGCCTTGGAATACAACTCAATAAACTCAAATTAGCACTGTATCCAGAGTTCAATACCAAGGCTGCCTCGGCGCGATGAAAGGTTTTTAACAACGTTTCTAGTTCCTCTAACAACGGGTAATGCCCACTCAAAAGACGAGAGCCTGTGGAGCCTGCTGAAAGTGCCCTACTGTCCTTGGCACCAAGGGGTAGCCTAGCCAAGCTCAAATAATCGTTGGAACAAAAATCTATTAAATGCGCTTTGTGTTGCAAGGAACGCCAGTTGCCAGTTGCCTGCCGCCGCTCCAATAAAACTTGTAAGCGTTGTTCAATATCCATACGCGTCTTAAAGTTGATCCGTCAAAAAATGTAGTATATTGGGGCTTCTTAAACCAACTACTTTAAGGCTATTCTTTAGCCCCACCTAAAATACGGCTTAAATGTACAAAATATACATTGGAGAAGTACCTGTATTGCTTCTAGAACGCAAAGACTTATCTGCTCACAAAAAAGACCCCTTGCGCGATTTAGTGGTTTACCACCAAGGCAAGCAGCGCAACAATTTATACCAAGTTGTTGACAATCTAGAAAAATGGTCTGCAAAGTACGATTCTGTTCTAATAGTGACGAATAATCTAGCACAACTGCGGGAAGATTTTTTCTCTATTTATAAAGTATTACCCGCAGCAGGGGGGGTTGTACAGAATCCAGCGGGCGAAATTCTAAGCATCTACCGTTTAGAGTGTTGGGACTTACCCAAAGGAAAACTAGAGGAAGGCGAAAACTTAGAAGAAAATGCGCTACGCGAGGTTCAAGAAGAAACTGGCGTGGTCAATCTAGAATTAGGGGACTTCCTAGGACATACTTACCACACGTATACCAACAAAAAAGGAAAGCGCTTGCTCAAGGACACGGCTTGGTATAAAATGACCAGCAGTGACCAAGACTTAACCCCACAGACCGAAGAAGGCATCGAAAAAGTAGTATGGATGCCTTTAGACGAATTGTTGGCTCAACAACCCATTTATAAAAACATTGTAGACGTGCTTAATAGATTGTAGATGAATGAATTATATTTAGGTTTAGGAACGAATGAAGGAGATCGGGCAGTCAATTTGTCTTTGGTGCTACGCTTGTTGCGTCGCCGTCTCGGATTAGTGAGCAAAGAATCGGCTGTATATGAAACTGATGCTTGGGGCAAAGGGGATGAGCCTGCTTATTACAACCAAGTCGTACTGGTAAAAACTACCTTGTCTCTGTTAGAGGCTTTTCGCGAATGTCAGATTATAGAGCAAAAAATGGGGCGGGTACGTGGCGAGAAGTGGCGCGCGCGGATCATCGACGTTGATTTATTGTATTATAATGAAGAAGTCGTAGAGAGCGAAGCCCTGACCCTGCCACATCCCTTGTTGGCGCAGCGCCGTTTTGTATTGGTTCCATTGGTCGAAATCGCGCCTCAAAAAGTGCATCCTGTTTCGGGAAAGACCCAACTAGAATTATTGGAGGCTTGTGCGGATCAACTTGTCGTTCGTCCTTTGTAGCCTATTTGAATTGCAACGCTAAATTATAATTATACGATCATGCATATTAGCAACGGAAACTACATCGTCATAGAAGGTAATATTGGTGCAGGGAAGACCTCTTTGAGCACTCAATTATCGACGGATTGGGAAGCGCGGCTTATTTTAGAGGAGTTTTCGGACAATCCTTTTTTACCGCTTTTTTATGATAATCCTGACCGTTACGCCTTTCCTGTTGAGCTGTTTTTTATGACCGAGCGGCATAAGCAGTTACAGCAATTGCTGTTAGAGGGCAATCTTTTTCAGGAGCGGGTGGTGTCGGATTATGTATTTTCTAAGACCTTATTATTTGCCCGCCAAAATTTAAAAGACGACGAGTTGCGCTTGTTTCAACGCTTGTTTCATACGCTCAATGCTGCTTTTCCAAAACCCCAATTGTTGGTGTATTTGCACCGCTCTGTAGAACAGCTGTTGGCGAACATTGCTAAGCGTGGGCGCGACTATGAAAAAAGCATCACAGGCGATTATTTGCAGCGGATTCAGCAGGCGTACTTTGATTTTTTCAACCTAATAAAAGAAGACTTGCCTATTTTGGTTTTGGATGTAGGAGATTGGGATTTTATACAAAACCCTGTTTATTACCAAGTTATTCTAGAGCAAATTCAAAAACCTTATGCCAAAGGTTATCACACTTGGTCAACAGCAGATGCTTCTTTGATGCGGGATTATTAGTGCGTTAGAACCCCCAAGGGTTGTCTTTTAGTAATTTGTACTTACCGCCAATTAAATCATAAGGGCGATGCTTGGCTTTGGCTCTAGCCTTTTTTAGCTCCCTACGGTCGTGCGCAGGCAGCCCTGTTGGTGCCTTGCACCAAACCGCTCGTTCCCTTCGGTCATACTTAAGTTGGTTACTTTTTTTTGTACCACGAACTACAAACGAAGCGCTCACGCAGTAAGTAGCAGCGCAGCTAATGAAAAAAAGTAACACCCAATCTACTTAATAACACAATACCAATTACTTTAAACTTTTGTTACAATGTACTCAATTGTCAGTAAAAAGGAATGTACGAAGCTCCTATAAAGAGGAAAGGGTTAACGTATTAAATAGAGTAAAGTCAATAAGACGAACAAAGTAGCTAAATAGGAAGTTTTTTAACAAAGGTTTAACGAGTAGAAACAAGGGCGCAAAAATCGCCCTCAACTTTTCCTTATTCGAACTGTTATTAGAACGGGTTCAAATTAGCCTACAGACTGATTTATTGCTACTTTTGCAGGCAATTTAGCAGCGCTTATCCTCATCAATAAAACTACCAATAGCATGGCTTTTAAGATATATACCAAGACAGGAGACGAAGGTTCTACCGCTTTGTTTGGCGGCGCACGGGTGCCCAAAAATCACATTCGAATCGAGTCCTATGGCACGGTAGACGAACTCAATTCCTATATTGGTTTGGTACGAGATTCCTTGGCCGATGGACAGGTACGAGCGGCGCTTAAAGAGATCCAAGACCGTTTATTTACACTTGGGGCAATCTTAGCGACCGATCCTAGCAAGGACAAAAAGAAGCTCAAAACACCTGATTTACACGACAGTGATGTCCTTTTTTTAGAAAAAGAAATCGACCGTATGGAAGAAAAACTAGAACCACTAAAGACGTTTATTTTACCGGGTGGTCATCCTACTGTGTCGTTTTGCCATGTAGCGCGCTGCGTCTGTCGCCGTGCCGAGCGCATGACGGTTGCCCTCAATGACAATGCCCCCGTGTTGCCCGTTGTTATTCAATACCTCAATCGTTTGTCGGATTACTTATTCACCTTGGGGCGTTACGCGGCGGTGTTATTAGAAGTTAAAGAAGTGCCTTGGATTGCCCGCCGATAACACTAAAAGACGGGGAGTAAACGTTAGAGAAAGGAAGTCTGTTAAACTGGATTGAAAATTGCACAAGCAGATTTGATTTAAAAAAGACCCATAAACACCGATTCATAAAGCATAACAGCATGAAAACAATTGTTTTACTTTTGTTGATACTAACAACAAGTACTTTTTCTTTGCGGGCACAACCCAATAACAATCCTACCGATCCCCCTGCTTCTGCTAAAAACGTGAAAGAATTGTTGCAGGATGCCGAGTTGTACATCAATCGGCAACAGTTTACACAAGCACGGTCTGTTCTACAAGCAGCGATCAAACAGAAGGAGAAATTTGTCATTGCCCATCGTTTGCTCGGCTTAGTCGAATCACAATTGCGCAACCACAAAGCGGCAATCCAGTCTTACGAGCGGTTGTTTGAGTTGTCCCCAAGTTTATCGAAGGCAGCCTATTACGAATGTGCGTTGTCCTACATGCGCAATTATCAATACAACGAAGCACTGGGTTATTTTTCCTTGTATAAGAATGCTAATTCTAGAGATTACAAAACGGACGAACAAACGGTACAAATTGGCTACGATATGCTATTGGAGCAAGAAATGGCCAACTGCCGTTATGCGCAAACGGTCGATTTTGACGCGATGCGAGAAGAGGCCATCAATTTAGGTGCCGCCATCAATTCTTCGGCGGATGAGTATTTGCCAACGTTAACAGGTGACGGCCGCTGGTTGATTTTTACGTCGAATAGAGGGGGCGAAAACATTTTAATGAGTAAGCCTAATGCCGCAGGAAACTGGGAAGCTGCCCATTCTATTTCTAAGGCAATTAATACCCCTAGAAATGAGGGCATGGCCAAGCTCAGTGTCTGTGGTCGGGTGATTTATTTCTCTGCCTGTGGTTGGGAAAATGTAGAAGGAGGCTGCGATATTTATGAAGCGGATTTTGATACTCAAAATGACTTTGGAGTCGTGGACGAAGTGCGCCCTTCTAAAGGCTTGAACAGCAAAGAGTGGGATTCTCAACCCGCCATTAGTTGCGACGGAAAAACCATGTATTTTGCCTCGAATAGAGAAGGTGGAAAAGGTGGTACTGATTTGTGGATGAGTAAATTAGATAAGAATGATGTTTGGGGAGTTCCTGTGAATATGGGCAGCCAAGTGAATACGATTGGCGACGAAGAAGCGCCTTATATTGCTCCCGATGGGGTGAGTTTGTATTTCTCTTCGAATGGACATCCTGGATTGGGAGAAGCCGATATTTTTAGAGTGGTTTTGAAGGAGGACGGAAGGTGGACAACACCTGTTAACTTAGGCCCTTCCGTCAATACGCCTTTTCGTGAAGCGGGCATAGTGATTAGCCCTGACGGGAAGATGGCTTATTTTTCCTCGGCTAGAGATGGCGGACGCGGCGGCTTAGATGTCTACGAAATTGCCATGCAACGCGAAATCGCTCCTGAAAAGCCCAATGTAATGGTCGATGCGTATGTATACGATGCGGCTACCAAAGAGCCTATTGAGTTGGTCAAAGTGAAAATTGGAAAGGCAGGACAAGATAAGCAAGAATTTGAAACCGATAAACATGGCCGTTTCTTTGCCTGTTTGCCCGACAATTCTTCTTATTCTTATATTTTAATGAATCCCAATTACCAAACGTATGTAGGCGCGGAATTCTTTAAACGACAAGAGGGGGAACCTACCCGAAAAATTGAGGTATTTCTAATTCCCAACGTCAACAGTGCCCCTAGAAAGGTATCGACACAGCGCAAAGTGCGCAAGAATTTATCGGTCTATTTTGGCTCTGGCGAATCGGACATCACCGCCATTCAAAAAGAACAGCTGGAGCGCATGGTCAACCAGTTTGAAGACAAAGCGAGCATACAACTTAAGGTGACAGGTTTTGCCGACGACGTAGGCAGCAAAGATTCTAACTTAGCCTTATCCATCGAACGCTCTAAAAAAGTAGCCGATTACTTGGTGAGTCTGGGTTTAGATGCGTCACAGGTGAGCCACGAAGGGGGGGGGGATCGTTAAGGGCGATATCGCCCGCCACCAAAAGCGTCGGGTAGAGATTATTATTTCGAACTAAAACATACCAAGTAGTAGGAGAGAGAGGGATGGGAAATGTTTATGATAATGTGTTCATATTTTTGTACAAGTGCTAAAAATGGCTATCTTTATAAGGAGAACACGGTTTTTGATAACCGTATAGTAATTATTACGTCGGTTGTCAATCCCTTCCAATGAAAGAACAGGTTCAATCTCAAGACCACACCTCCCTCTCTCCAGAGGAACTAGAATTTGCTGCTTCTATTCTAAAAGCCGTAGCGCATCCTATTCGTTTGGGTATTTTGCAATTGTTAGATCAAGAAGATCGCTTGTCGGTTAACGAAATCTGTGAGCGCATCAACAGTGAACAGTCCTTGACTTCTCATCACCTCTCCAATATGAAACTCAAAGGCATTTTGGGTAGCAAGCGGGAAGGACAGCGTGTTTATTACTACCTCAAACTACCCGCTCTTAATAATCTGCTAGCCTGCTTGGACACCTGCATTAATTGTTTCTAAGAGCAGCGCCATTCACTACACCAAAGCATTAATCCTAGCTTAATGAAAGGCTTGGTGGTACCCGACAAAGCAGAGCGCGTTTATAATTTCCATAAAAGAATGCTATTTTCCCTTGTTGATATGCTTGCTGCCGCAGGCATTAAAACACCCACTGGTATAAAATTACAGAGGAATTTAAGAAGGAAATGCCCCATGTACACAGAGCGAACTCGAAATATACATGGGGGTAGATACTAATTAGTGTTTTTGTCTTTCTTCTTTCTTTTATTTTTACACTAATGCAGTTCTATTCTTTCTTCTTTTCGGATTTGTTCCAATGCATGTTCCACATTTTCTTTGGAGGGATAAGGAGCAATCTGTTCCGCCGCTTTATCAGGCTCAAAGGTCAAGTCAACGGAGATGGGAAAATGATCGGAATCAACATCGCGTGCTCGATTCATATTGAGCACTCTAAAATGTTCTGATACAAAAATATGATCCAACGGCCAGCGCATAAAAAAATAATCGGCGTGATAGGTGTTGTATAAACCTCGCCCTTTTCTGGGGTCTAGCAATTGACTGACAATCTGAAAATTATTATTGGATACCGACCAAGCAACATCATTAAAATCACCTACGACTATAACAGGGTATTTGGATTCTAGTGACAGAAGGGCAGTTTTCATCATTTCTGCATCTCGATTGGTAGAACGAGGGTTGTGTTGCGGCATGGGAGGACTTGGATGAATCGCAAACAGCTGAATGGTATCGCCTGTGGGCAAAACAAACAAGGAATGAATAGACGGAACACTGTCGTCCACAATAAATTTCACTGTTGGGTTTAGCAAAGGAAACTTAGAATAGAGCAACATACCGTAGCTATTCGATAACGTAATACCTTGGCGGTAAGGGTAACGACCAGCAGTCGCCTTATCAATCGCCACCTTCCAAGGATCATTGGTCTCCATAAATAACAAAATATCAGATTCCACCGTTTTAACAACGGACACTAACTTATCCTTATTCTCATTGGATTGCAAGACATTGGCCGCGTATACAGACAGTTGTTGCGCCGAGCTATTGGGTGTGCTGTTGAGTATCTCAAAGTTAGCAAGTGGGGTGTAAGGATATATTTTAGCCAGTTGAAAGGCAAAACAGCCTACCAAAATACCCCAAAAGACGAAATCCCTCCAACTCTTACGATCAAATCGAATCAGATAAGCTAAGATAGATACTAGGGTCAGTAGTGTCAATTGGACATGTGGATAATCAAACACTCGAATCCACCAGTAGTCAAGAACTACAAAGGGGATTATCGTGAGAAGAATGCATAAACATCCGAAAAGTTGTAGTACTGTCTTTAATTTCATGCGTTAAGATTAGAAGTGTGTGGGAAAATGAAAAAAAGCCTTATTCGGAAAAAAGCCTCTCTTAATAGTGTAAGCGAAGGAAATAGACCTGCGGCTTATACTGTTGTAACGCTTCAATCTGTCAGAAAGTTGTAAGGAAAGAGGTCGGTTTATAGCTCTACTATTGCAAAGGGAAGGCACCCCACACAGGTGGGAAAGGCGTTGACGCAATTTTCTTCTTTTATCGTAGGGACTAACCCTAGATTTAAATTTCTTCTCTTTATTTCTGCTTTTAGTATATCCAATACTTCTGGCCGCAAAGAAGCGGCCTGTTCCGAAGCAATTTTTCAATTGTCAAAATTTCGGTAGTTCCCTCCAATGTCTTCTAAATTCATGCGGTTTTAAATAATTCGCAAAGAATGGCTACAACCATCCTATTTTAAAAATTACTTAAACGTTCCATTATCCACCTCTTTGACAAATTTTATCAAACCTCCAAAGTAAGTTTTTTGGTCATCATAGAAAGCCATGTGGCTGCCGTTGGCACAATGCAAAGAACGGCCATTAGGCAGTTGTGTGGCAATCCATTTCATGTGTTCAGGATCCATAGTATCGTGTTGGCCACCAATGCTGAGCGTAGGTACCGTAATCTTAGGTAGGTCTTTGGTGCGGTCCCAATTAATCAATTTAGCGTCTTTGGTAATGCCGAATTCGCTGGGGCCTTGCATCGCGATGTACAAATTAGAATTGATTTTCGCAAAAGCTCTATTGACAGGGTCAGGCCATTGATCTAAAGGCTTTCTAAGAATATGCTCCGTATAAAAGTTTTCAAACAACAACGCTAAATACCTTGGATTGTCAAACGCTCCCTTGGCCTCTAGCGCTTTGATTTCGGTCAAGACACCAGTAGGTAATTGTGGCCCCAAGACTTCCTCTGCATATTGGTTGTAGGCTGGAATAGATACCATCATATTGGAAATGATAAGGCCTTTGAGGTGTTGTTGATATTTCAGCGCATACTCTACGCCAATAATACCACCCCAAGAATGACCGAGCAAATAAAAGTTACTCTTGTCCAACCCCAATGCTAGCCGCACCTGCTCAATTTCGTCTACATAACGCTCCACACTCCACAACGCAGGGTTGTTGGGCTGATCACTGTAGGCCGATTCCAATTGATCGTAGTAATAATATTCTATTCCTGCCTTCGGAAAATAAGAATCAAAGGCTTCAAAATACTCATGGGTTGCGCCAGGGCCACCGTGTAGCAAGAGCACCTTCATGGTAGGATTGTTGCCTACCCGTTTTGTCCAGACCTTGAATTCCCCGACAGAAGTTTTTATGGGAATCATCTTAACGCCGCCGCTCCATTGATCGTCTCGATTGGAGTAGTCCAAGTAATCGCTCGTTGCAGCGGTAGTGGTTGGCGGCCGGGAGTAGCTGTTTGCTCGGTGCAACTTTGTAGGAATAGTAAGAGTAGGCCAGCGATCAAGTAGACGTTTTTCATCAGGGATAAGTTGTACTTATAGCAAAGTGGCAATATAGGAACAATGCTTTTTCAGCTATGGAAGTTGTTTAAAAAGAGGCTAGTACTTGGAGCGTAAAGCGCAAAAAGAAGGCGTCGAAAAGTTTAACAGATTGCTTACTTTACAAACAAAACAACTATTCAACAGGTATGTAAAGTTAGCAAAAAAGTTTATGATTCATTAAAGGTTATTACGAATTAGCAAAGTAGAGTTTTCTAAAGGTAACTCTGGGGTTGTGAAGGGCGAAAACAATTCTAACAATAGTACTTCTTTTCTGATGACTTCTAATATACTATCCGTACAGAGATAAATAAAGTTTGATAAGTGCTTTTTTAGGGCTATATTCAAGGTTTCTTCTACTTCTAAAATTCTCTTTATGAGAACGTTACTACTTAATCTCCTACTTGTGCTTTGTTCGTTCTCTGTCTTTGGAATAAAAGGGGTTCCCAAAGGAAAACAGCGCTATGTTTGGGCGGAATCGGGCTTAAATTTGAGAACGGCGCCCAATGTCAACGCAGAAAAAGTAAATAATATACCTTTTGGAGCCCATGTAACGCTGGTAGAAGACGCAGAAATGCACCCATTTACTTATAAAATGGCGGCCAGTAAAACAGCCGAATGTAGGATCAATGGGCACTGGGTAAAAGTAGCCTATAATGGGCAAACAGGTTATGTTTTTGATGGCTATTTGAGTAAGTTCCCCACGATTACCGAGAGCCCGCAGCAGCACCCTGGTTTTCAATTAGACCTCCTCCGAGAGTACGGTAAGAAGCATTGGGGGGGCTTAGACAAAGCGGAGGAAACCTCCACTATTAATTATGCCTCCTACAGTATTGATCCTGATAAAGGGCGCTCCTCTTTCTACAAATTGACTTTTCAAAATGGCTCCTATTACGAAACAATAGAGGAAAGCTTTTCTGGGACACAACGTATTTTTATCAAGGACGTGAGCCTTGCAGAGGCTTTCTTATTCTTTAATTCGGTCACTGGGTTCGAAGCCCAACTAAAAAAAGAAAAGAAGGCGGCTTACTTAATGCGGTTATCGTCTGCTACAGAGGAGCAACTTGATTTCAAGGACGAGCATAGTATGAGTACGATTAATATCAAGGTCGTAAAGGGAGGCGTATTGATTCAGACCTTTGGGGGCTGTTAGGTCGCATCTAGATTGCCGTCCAATAAATCAAGTGCAGGCATGGTGTTGCTTACGAGAATTAATTTTGTTCCTTTAGAAAGGGTGGGAGTCTTTGTTATTTACGGAGTCCAAGGGTCGTTTTATGAACAAAAAACAACAACCGTATAGGCCAAGAAAAAGGGTAAAATAAACGCTTGAGCCTTCTTCCGTTACAAGAGAGGAGAGTGCTAGCCTTGGAAGCAAAGAAGGGATATCGCTTAGATGGACAACGAACGTTCTACTTCAACGCATAATAACAACTCTGGCTATACAGCTGGCCTAAATTATCGTCATTGATCCAAGGGTATTGCTGTACCATAAAAGCCTCAAAAACAGCCATAGACATCAATTCAACACGTCCCTCGACCTTTACAGGGTTTTTACGAACGTAAGCGTGGCCTGTTTTATTAATTTTCTTACAAAGCTTGTCATAGCGTTCCAATACTCGGTCAGTGAGGGTGGGATAGCGCGCTGCAAGGCGGTTATGGATAGGCTCCAGCCACTGCTCTCCAAATTCCATAGACAATTTTAAGCCTGCATTGGCGACTTCGTCGATTAACTTCATGGCGAGTTTTTTTGCTCGTTGGGAACGGGGAGGGAGAAGTGGGTGGTCTTTCCTTGCGTCAACACCACCCCTGTATTGTTTTAGTGCCTTTCGTTTGGGAGCGCTTTGCTTATCGTTGGTTCCTTAGGACTAGAATGGCCGTCCTTACCTTATTCTAATATTTCGTAATCAATGCTCAGTTTGCGCAAAGCTCTCAACGCCGAGTTGAAATTGTTCTCTTCTACCTCAATTTCTACTGCATCGCCATCCAAGAGAACATCGGTTAATTCCTTTGCCGAAAATTCATCTATGTTGGCATCAATTTCTGCGATACAGCGAGCGATGGCTCTTTTGTCGGGCTTGTGATCATCACAAGATAATAAGTTTAATTTCATAGTTTCTTTATAGTGGTAATGTAGTGAATGGCTTAGCGGAGTAGAAAATGGTATAACAGCAAGTTTCCTAATAAAGATGCATAAAAGCAAGGGAATATTTAGCGGCTTTGCGTGCAAGGTGGATTTGTCCGAATCGGACATACAGCAAGGGCCACCCTACAGCACAATCCCCTCGGCAAACTCCAAAAAGACCTTTTTGTGCAATTCCAAATCCATATTTGCGGAAAGCGAAACACGGGCAATGTAATCCTTGTCACCCTCTTTGGTGGTTCCTTGCGTAGAGGTGGCAGGAATCGTCCAATAACAACCTTTTAGCTGCCCGTAGCTGACACAATATTTGCTCTCTGTAGGAATCTTAGTAATCATTAGGTGAATCAACTTATGGTTGAGGGCTCTTTTGTAGGTCTCTTTTTCCTCTGCTGTCTGGCCTTTTGTAGGAAGGTCTAAGGAAAAAACTGAGGGGGTAAAGCCTTGTTGAGCCAACTCCTCAGAAACAAAGTTGATTTTTGCAGCAGGTAGCGTCTCTTTTATAAATTCTACGAACTCGCGGGTATTGACATATGCGTCCTGAATGCGCTGGTTCATCGAAGGCAACTGCTCAGCTAATATTTCTAGTTGCAGCGCCGTGGCCTCGTTATCGCAGAGTTGCAAATGGCGTTCTATGGTGGTCATTACGCTTTCCATTTTTTTATTGCCTACACAGTAGCCCGCCGTGCAGCGCCCCCCACTCGGAAATTTAGAGCCGCTGGCATAAGAAATACTTCGAATGGTCGAGAGGATTTCGCCCGCTCCTAGAAAATGGACATTCGGGCAAAAGGTTTGATCTAAAATAAAGACGGGATCAATAGCTGCTTTGCCTGAAGGCGTTTTACGAGCGGCACTCAGGGCGGCTTTCAGTTGTTGAAGATCGGGTACTTCTACTCTTGGGTTGGTTGGGATTTCAGCAATGATGTAAGGAACAGCATCTTCTTGCGCCATTTGATCCAATATCCTAGCAATACTACGCACCATGTCGTTGTCTCCATCTACGGGCAAATCTACGACTTCCACAGCATCCAAACAAGCGGCGACGCGCCGCGCTTGGTCGTTGGTTCCACCATAACAATTGGGCGGCACAATAAACTTAATGGCCTTGCCTGGATGTTGGTCGAGGGCATCCTGAACGAGCCCCATCATAATCGCATATTGTATAGACAACCCACTAGAACCGACTAAGGGTGTTGTCACTGCGCCCGTGATTTCTCGAATACAGTTTTGGACGCTCGCTTTGTTTGCTGCTGTTTTATCGTCCTTCTTAGCCGTAGTCGTTTTGCCTATTAGCAACTCTAACGCTGTCAGAGAATCGGCAGGGGTCATCGCAATGGTTTCTCTCCGACGGACATGCTGGATATCAGAAATGTACGCTTTGTTTTGTTCACCATTGACGACCAGAATACTTCCAAGAGGCGCATAGATGTTAACAAAAAAGTCAATATTCGGAGAAAGCTCCATCGCCCCAATGCTATCTTCCTCCGTCACGAAAATTGTACTGCCGTCAAACGCAGTGATTTCTTTTATATTTTTAACCTGTTTCAACTCAAATTGATAACCATACACCCGCCGTACGGTTGCAGCTTCAAAGAAAGTAGGGAGTTTGGTATAACAAATTTGGGTATTTTTATGATCGAATAAATTTTTTCTTAGAACGGCCAATAAAGGAACGGTCTCGGAGGAAAAACTGATCACTTGTTCGGGATCTAGCTGGTTCAATTTAGCAAGGCCCCATTCCAACAAACAAGACAGTGGATGGCCTAATCGAATGTAATCGTATGCGGTAGGTAACTTATGAAGTAGGGCTGTATCTGCCTTGTTGCTCTCAAATAAGCGTTCCAATTGATCTAAGAACTGCGTTTTGGCGAGTTCTTCGTTGTAAATATCCAGTCGATGGGTGGTTAGGAGGAGCCAGTCTTTTGGTCTGTTGTCTAACACTACTTTTATATAGGATAGTATTTTATTGTCTTTCATGATCTCCACCTTTAGATAGGTTGGTAATGTATTAATTGTTTTCTGAACAGTGCTAATTCTTTCATTGCTTGGGACTTAATAAGCACGTTGCAATGGAAAAAAAACAAGCGCCCCAATATAGCAAAACCACAGATTTTGCTAGTGGTTTTATTTGGAAACTTGCAAAATCTATGGCTTGGTAGTACTGGATTTACAGCAGCTATTCGGAAGTGGGAGCTGGGCTAAGCTCGGAGAGGTTACCGTATGGTAGAGCTTTTTTATGCACTATATTATACACGACTAGCCCTATGCTCACCATCGTCATAACGACTAGGGCTATTAATGCCGCAGCAATCGGTTTTTCATACAGATCCTCCTTAAAATGACTGCCTATCAACGTTAATAATTTGATCGGAAGAAAAGACAAGCTGATGAAAATGGCTAAGTATTTAGGGTTGGAATATTGTGTTAAAATCGAGTGGATGATGGGGGCGATGTGGACTTCTGAAACACTCAACAAAAACAGCGCGGCAATGTACCACAGTAGATGCTGCTCCGCAGGCATTGCAGGGATCAAATATAAGAGTCCATAGGCGAGTGCCCCCAAAACAAAACCCAGCATCAATTTAAAAAATTGAGAACTATAAAAAAAACTCCACAGCACTACCGCCACATCGTGTCTGCATTTACTGGCCAATCATATCCGTTTATTCTGTTTTTTTCTGAAACAAATTTCATTTTGCAAATGGCAAATTCTCTGATCCTCAATAGTTTATCAAAGACCGAAATAAGACGTATTTTCCAACTTGGGCTGACCAGCTCTAGAGGATGGTATTCGTAAGTGTTGATTTTTGAATAATCAATGAGCGTTTTTTTTAATAAATCAATGTATAGAGAGGAGGAGGTAGAGTGCATACAGTAAGAACTATAAAGTCGGAAATTGAATTCTGGGTAGATTGATTAATTATTTCATCCGTTATTTGTAAATGTGATAAACATTATACTATTAAATGTACAGGCTCCGTTTTCGTGTGTACGCAAAGTTATTGCTTGGGCAATTCAATAATTCTCTGATCCTCTTCTCGCTCTTTAGTGACCGTGAATTTAACGGTAGAATCAGGGTTATATCGAGGTTGTCGTATGGCTTTGTACTTAGAAGGAATGACCTCTTTTCCTTTTTTATTAATCACACCATATTTACCATCCTTCATAACCGCTGCATAGCCATCATTGAACATATAAATAATATCGTATCTAGAAGAAATTTCTTTTCCTTGTGTATTAATTAAAACTTCCTTCCCAGAAATTTTTGCATGGGCTAACTCATCTCTAAAAATGTGGATATGATTATATTTCGAAGAGAGTTCTTTTCCTTTCGTGTCAATTAATAATTCTTTACCGTCTCTTTGTGCTACCGCTACTCCATTTTTAAAATCATTCATTCTATCATAGGTACGAGAGATCTTATTTCCATAGAAATCAAGTATTACATGCGCTTTGATATCTTCCTCTTCCTCATAGTTGGAGGCGACGATAACTTCCTCCTCAGCATCATAATATATATAATCATACTTAGGAGGGGACATTTTTGGATTCTTTAAATTAATTAGTCCGTATTTTTCGTCCTTTTCAATTATTATGAATTCTTTATCAAAAAAGAAATCATCAATGTAATAACGACAAGGAATAATCTCTTTTCCCATAGAGTCAACAACACCCTGCAAACCATTTTTGACAACAATACCGTATCCATCATAAAAGAGGTCTTCTTTTTCAGCTATTCTAAATCTATGGCCATATGTACCATATTGTGTAAGATCTTGGAACTTGGTATAAAAACTACGCTTGTCATAAACTCCAGAAATGAGCGCTTGTGTTTTGCTATTAATGATTTCGTAATGATAATCATCTTCATCCACTGCTATCTCCACAACCGCTAATCCATCTTCAAAATAAATAATCCTCCTATATTTACAGGGGATTATTTCTTTTCCATTACTGTTGAACAAGCCCATTTTTTCCTCCAGGGTAACTTGAAAAATGTCAAGATCAAAGTGCATCTCAATATCATCGTACCTACAGGGGATTATTTCTTTTCCATTACTATTGAACAAGCCCATTTCTCCCTTCAGTGTAACTTGAAAAATGTCAAGATCAAAGTGCATCTCAATGTCATCATACCTACAAGGGATTATTTCTTTTCCATTACTATCCAGGATTCCTATTCCTTCATCTGTTTCAACAAGAGTAAAAGGGGCTGAATGTCCCTCTGAAAGAGAGGATAAATTATTGCTAAAATCAGGGCTAAAATCAGGGCTAAAATCAGGGCTAAAATAATTCGGTAAACGATAGTTATTGCTCAATTGTTTGGCAGGAACAAAGGGCGTTGTATTTATTCTCTTAGGCTCCTCGCCATCACAAGAAATTAAAATTTGGAGGCTTATTCCAAGAAGCAGTAGGGTTAAGGTTTTCATAGAGGTTTAGTTTTTAGGGTAGGATAGAGGGGCAATACTGGCTCATGCTGCTCTATCCATTAGTAATTTCATTAGCAATCAATTCCGCTTGTTTCAACACCGTTTGCGTGGCTAATTGCTGTAAATCTGGTGGATAACCAAATTGCCGCAACGTTCGTTTAATAATGACTTTTAATTTCGCTCGGACACTTTCTTTAATGGTCGAATCTATGGAGGTATTTGCTTTTACTCGTTCGGTTAGAACAACGGCTAGTTCTCTCAATCTATCTTTCTGCATTAAGTCTCTGGCACTTTCATTATCTGCCACTGCCGTGTAAAAAGCATATTCAAAATCTGTTAATCCCATTTCTTTTGCTTCACTATCCATCTGGACAATGTCTTTACTCAATTTTATGAGTTCCTCCATAACTTCTGCGGCGGTCAATACTTTATTGTGGTATCGCTTAATGGAGTTTTCTAACATTTCCATTAGAGATTTACTTTTAACCAAGTTCTTTTTAGTTCTTGATTTGATCTCGTCATTCAGCAGTTTTTTCAAAACCTCCAGCGCCACATTTTTATGTTCCATTCCTTTCAATTCCAACAAAAACTCTTCGGAAAGAATGGAGATGTCTGGTTTCTTGATTCCTGCTGCGTCGAATATATCAATGACTTTTTCGGAGACCAAAGCCTTGTCGATGACTTGTCGAATAGTGGTTTCTATTTCTTCATCCGTTTTTCCACTTCCAGTAACATCAAATTTTGCTAACCGAGCTTTTACCGCTTGAAAAAAGGAAACTTCATCTTTGACAGCCATCGCTTGTTCATGCGGAATGGCAATGGCAAATGATTTGGACAACGCGGTAACTTCCTTAATATATCGTTTCTTGCCGTCCTCTAATCCCAAAATATGCTCTTCGGCTGCCAAAATCGTGGATAGCTTTTTAGAGGTGTCAGCTTCAAAATAATCTTCATAAGGAAAGCCATGATACAGTTGAGCCACGACTTCTAATTTCTCTAACATCAAGTCTACCGCTTGTTCTTGCAGAATCGTTGGGTCGCCTTTTCCTCCTGCATCCGAATAAAAAGACAAGGCTTTTTTTAGGTCAGAGGCAATGCCCAAATAATCAACGACCAATCCACCAGGTTTGTCTTTATATACTCGGTTGACTCTGGCTATGGCTTGCATTAGATTGTGCCCTTTCATGGGTTTGTCGATGTACAACGTATGCATACTTGGGGCATCAAAACCCGTCAACCACATATCCCGAACGATGACCAATTTCAACTCATCTTCCGTGTCTTTCATTCGGTCGGCCAATGTCTTTCTTTGGGACTTGGTCGTATGATGTAGGGCTATTTTAGGGCCGTCAGAACTCGCAGAAGTCATGACCACTTTTATCACCCCTTTATTCAAATCATCGGAATGCCATTCGGGTTTTAGTTGTATAATCTCGTGGTACAATTCTGCGGCTATCCTTCTCGACATCGACACAATCATCCCTTTGCCCTCAAAAACTTCTTGCCGTTGTTCAAAGTGTGTAACAATGTCTCTCGCAATATTCTTTATTCGATTTTCACTACCGATCAACGCCTCCAATTGTGTCCATTTGGCTTTGGCTTTTTGCGTATCGGTCATGTCTTCCTGTGACAACTCCTCATCCAATTCATCCACCAATTCTTTACCTTCTTCACTCAGTTGTACCTTTGCCAATCGGCTTTCATAATAGATCCGAACCGTTGCCCCATCTTCCACGGCTTGCGCAATATCATAGACATCAATATAATTGCCAAAGACAGCAGGGGTATTGGTGTCGGTGCTTTCTATGGGCGTTCCTGTGAACCCCAGATAAGTTGCCTGGGGCAAGGCATCCCGCATATATTTGGCAAAGCCGTAAACGATTTTCTTACCGATCACATTTCCACGGGCATCTTTATCGTCTATGGTTTTGGCTTTAAAACCATATTGCGTTCGGTGGGCTTCGTCCGCTATGACAACAATATTTTCCCGCTCCGATAAGGTTTCAAATACATTGCCTTCCTGTGGTTGAAATTTTTGAATGGTAGAAAAGATAACGCCGCCAGAAGCAACTTTTAATAGGTCTTTTAAATGGTCTCTGCTCTCTACTTGCTTGGGGGCTTGTCGCAACAATTGGGTAGAAGAAGCAAACGTGTCAAATAACTGGTCGTCCAAATCATTGCGGTCAGTAATGACTAAAATCGTGGGGTTGTTCAAGGCCAACACTATCTTTCCTGTATAGAAAACCATTGACAACGATTTTCCACTTCCCTGCGTATGCCAAACAACTCCGCCTTTTCGGTCTCCTTTGGGTTGGCTTCTTACGCCTGCCACCCCGTAACTGGCTGGGTCTTCCATGGCCATACTGACGGGTGTCTCTTTGGACGGCGTATAACCTGTTGCCCGTAGGGTAGATTCTACCGCTCGATTGACTGCATAATATTGATGATAAGCGGCTAATTTCTTGACGGTGGAAATAGTTGCAATGCCTGTCTTAGTATCTTCTTTTTTAGATTTCTCAAATACGACAAAATGACGAATTAAATCCAACAAGGTTTCTTGGTGGAGCATGCCGTTGATGAGGGTTTCTAACTGACTAACCAAATGAGACGCTTCTTCTTTTCCGTCGGCTGATTTCCAACTCATAAAACGCGTCATTCCTGCGGACAACGAACCTGCTTTCGCTTCCAATCCGTCAGAAATTATCATAAAACCATTATAGGTAAATAAGCTTGGTATAATGGCCTTATAGGTTTGTAATTGTTGGAAGGCTGCCCTTACCGTCGCTTTTTCATCGGCTGGATTTTTCAATTCTAGTACGACCAAAGGAATGCCATTGACAAATAGCAGCACATCGGGTCGTTTGGTGTTGCCATTTTCAATAACCGTAAATTGGTTGGCGACGACAAATTCATTGTTTTCTGGATGGTCAAAATCGATCAACCAAACCAAATCGCCTCTTGGGTGGCCATCTTTTTGATAGGTCACCTTAATGCCTTCGGTCAACATTCTATGAAAGGCTTCATTATTGGCGAGCAATTCAGGGGAGTTTATCCGCTGTACTTCTTTTAGGGCTTCTGTCTGCGTGTCGTAAGGAATGCTTGGGTTGATCCTACGGATGGCGGCTTCTAGTCTTCCCAATAGCAACACTTCTTCATAAGTGGCTCGCTCTGAATTGGCTGTATTGGGGGCAATGTCGGGCGCATAGAGGTATTGGTAGCCCAAATGTTCCAATAATTTTATAGCAAAGGCTTCTATGGTATTTTCTGTGATTTTGGTCATTGCGGGTTAATTGTCTGAATTAGTATTCATAGTATTGATGGATTTTAGGATTTTTTGTTTTCGGGATGATTGACATTATAGACTCTTTTAAATTCCAAACTTTTTGCTCCGAAATTGATTAATAAGCCAATCGGTAAATTATAGGCTTGACAATAATTCATCGCTTGTGCCAAATGCACATCTTCTAATTTTATCAAGGCTTTCAGTTCTACCATAATTTTATCCTCCACAAAAAAGTCAACCCTTCTTGTTCCGATTTGCACGCCATCATAAAAAATTTCCATCTCCATTTCTCTGGCAAAGGACAATCCTTGCTTTTCCATCTCTATCACCATCGCTCTTTGATAAATAACCTCTTGAAAGCCATTGCCCAAGGTGCTGTGCACTTTCATCGCTGAACCGATTATTTTGTGGGTAAGGTCTTTGTCTTTCATGTTCTCTTTTTTTATGTTAGCGTTTTTTTTGCTCTTTGTCAGAAGTAGGATTTTTAGGATAAAAGGATTTTAAGATTATTGGACACTCTAATCCTACCATCCTCTAATCCTAAAAATCATAATTCAGACACTCTGATTGTACTATCCTCTAATCCTAAGATTAGCGTTTTTTTTGCTCTTTGTCAGAAGTAGGATTTTTAGGATAAAAGGATTTTAAGATTATTGGACACTCTAATCCTACCATCCTCTAATCCTAAAAATCATAATTCAGACACTCTGATTGTACTATCTTCTAATCCTAAGATCAGCGTTTTTTTTGCTCTTTGTCAGAAGTAGGATTTTTAGGATAAAAAGATTTTAAGATTATTGGACACTCTAATCCTACCATCCTCTAATCCTAAAAATCATAATTCAGACACTCTGATTGTACTATCCTCTAATCCTAAGATTAGCGTTTTTTTTGCTCTTTGTCAGAAGTAGGATTTTTAGGATAAAAAGATTTTAAGATTATTGGACACTCTAATCCTACCATCCTCTAATCCTAAAAATCATAATTCAGACACTCTGATTGTACTATCCTCTAATCCTAAGATCAGCGTTTTTTTACTCCTTGTCAGAAGTAGGATTTTTAGGATAAAAGGATTTTAAGATTATTGGACACTCTAATCCTACCATCCTCTAATCCTAAAAATCATAATTCAGACACTCTGATTGTACTATTTTCTAATCCTAAGATTAGCGTTTTTTTTGCTCTTTGTCAGAAGTAGGATTTTTAGGATAAAAGGATTTTAAGATTATTGGACACTCTAATCCTACCATCCTCTAATCCTAAAAATCATAATTCAGACACTCTGATTGTACTATCCTCTAATCCTAAGATTAGCGTTTTTTTACTCTTTGTCAGAAGTAGGATTTTTAGGATAAAAAGATTTTAAGATTATTGGACACTCTAATCCTACCATCCTCTAATCCTAAAAATCATAATTCAGACACTCTGATTGCCCCACTCATCAGTTTGGGGAGTAGGGTGTCGCGGAGGTTTTCGAGGGTGCGGATTTGGGTTTGATTAGTTTTTATTTTACCAAAGAAACCTTTTGAAGCACTTTCGAATTTTATTAATAATTCTTTATTTGGAATTTGTAATTATCAAATTCTTAATCATTTGGGTATTTATGGATGTAACTATTGAAGAAGTACTTCCTAGCGTTTGATAAGGATACGTTTTTAAGTAGAAATACAAATATTCCTTGCAAAATGGTGTATCAGAATTAAATTTAAAATGAGCAATAGCCTCGTTTGACAACATATTTTCAGTTGTTATCGCAACTCTGCCTAATGTCATTTTAAAACTCAGAATTACTGTTTCAGCTGGAATGACTGGAATATTAAATTTTTCAACGGCATCCTGAGTTAAATATTCAGATGTATCAAAAACGAAAATTCCACTATTTCCTAAATCCTTAATTGAAACCCATTTGACATCGCTATTGTCTTTTGTAAACCATTGAAACTGTTTTCTTGGTGGTGTTCTTCCAATTCCAATATCAGTCACTTCACTTAATTTATTTTCCTCCCAATCCTCCTCAGCCCCTTCCACAAACCACTCCCTAAAAAGCGTTTCCGCCAGCGCTTCCAAGGTGTTGTTTTGGCGGTGCAGCAGGTCTATTTTGTCGTCTAAGCTGCTGAGGACGGCGGCGATGGCGCGTTGTTCGGGGAGTGGGGGGACAGGAACTTTAATTGTCTTTAACGAGGTCACAGGATTGCTTATCGACGGTACACCTACTCGAGATTCAAACTTCAAGAGTTGAAACTGCCCATATTTTGAAATAAAGAAATAGAATAAGAATTGGTTACCAATTTTGTTTTTATCAACTGTAAGTTTCATTCCAAACTGAGAGATAACGTATCTATTAAAGATATTTTTTGTAATTAACCCAACTTGCCCGATTGTTCCACGGTGAGTGAACACAAAATCTCCTACTTTACAATTACTTTCTTTTAACTCATCAGCTTTTTCATCTGTTAAATAGACAATATTTCTCAGAAACATCTTGTAATTATTTATGTTTGTTCCACGAATGACTTGGACATCCGAAGTAACAGAAATTCTCTGCCTTTATATGAGAATCGAAAGTTGCCATTGCAATAGCTCTTTGATCCTTAGCTTTTAAAGAAATTATTTTTGCAAGCCCCAGTTCGATGGTATTTTTCCGAATTCTACTTCCTTCCAATCACTCATAACTTCCAATTTTAAAAAGGTGAACAAACCCTACCGCGTGAGGGATAGGAAGTGTTGTTTGAACGGAGCGTAGCGGAGAGAGTGCTGGATAGCCCGACCCGCAGGGGCACGCCCTATTGATTAGCTTGGTCATCATGGAGCTTTATTTTAGCAAGGTTAGTTAAAATACGTTCATTCAAAACCGCCTCCTCTTTCAGTTGCGCTTCAAACTCCGCTTTTAGGCGGGTGAATCGCTCCGTAAAATCAAAATCATCCTCCACTTCTTCCAAGCCCACATAGCGCCCAGGCGTGAGCACATAATCCAATTCTTTGACGCGCTCAATCGGGGCAGCCATGCAAAACCCTTTGATGTCTTCATAATTCCCATCAGGATTACGCCAATTGTGGTAGGTATCCGCTATTGTTGCAATGTCTTCTTGGGACAATTCCCGAGTTCTGCGATTAACCAAATGCCCCATATTTCGAGCATCAATAAACAGGATTTCTTGGCTGCGGTCACGGAATTGGCCGTTGGTTCGGTTGCGACTCATAAACCACAACGAAGCGGGAATTTGTGTATTGAGAAACAACTTGGCCGGCAGATTGACAATACAATCAACCAAGCCATCCTCAACAAGCGCTTTGCGAATGTCGCCTTCCCCCGAAGATTGGGAAGTCAACGCGCCTTTGGACAAGACAAAGCCCGCTTGTCCGCTTGGTGCTAGATGGTACATAAAATGTTGAATCCAAGCATAGTTGGCATTGCCTGTAGGCGGCGTGCCGTATTTCCAGCGGCCATCTTTGCGGAGTAAATCCCCTGACCAGTCACTTACATTAAAAGGCGGGTTGGCGATGATGTAATCTACTTTGACATCTTTGTGGGCATTGTTCAAAAAAGACCCCTCGTTGTTCCATTTCACTTGCGAGCTGTCGATCCCTCTAATCGCCAAATTCATTTTTGCCAGTCGCCACGTCGTCTGGTTGCTTTCTTGTCCATAGATGGAAATATCGTTGATGTTTCCTTGATGGTCTTTGACAAACTTCTCCGATTGTACAAACATACCCCCAGAACCACAACAGGGGTCCATAACTCTTCCTTGGTAAGGTTCGAGCATTTCTACCAGCAATTCTACAACACTTCTTGGCGTATAGAACTGCCCGCCTTTCTTGCCTTCCGCCAAGGCGAATTCGCCGAGGAAATATTCAAAGACATGACCGAGGACATCGGCACTTCTGGATTTGGCATCGCCCAAGGCAATGTTACTAATGAGGTCGATTAAGCCACCCAAGGTAGTCGGGTCTAAATTTTGTCGGGCATAGACTTTAGGGAGCACGCCTTTGAGGTCGCTTATTTTCCCGTTCGATGGCATCCATGGCCTCATCCACGGTTTTGCCAATAGTAGGCTGTTTGGCGTGGCTCTTTAGAAACGACCAGCGCGCAGAAGGAGGCACAAAGAAAACATTCTCCGCTTTGTATTCGTCTTTATCTTCGGCATCTGCGCCCGCATATTCCCCTTCGCCAGCTTTCAGTTTACTATATAATTCCTCAAACGCATCCGAGATGTATTTCAAAAAGATCAACCCCAGCATGACGTGCTTGTATTCGGCAGCGTCTATGTTCTTACGGAGTTTGTCCGCCGATTTCCAAAGCTGTTTTTCTAATTGCTCTTCTTGTTCTTCTTTCTTCTTTGCCA
Source organism: uncultured Saprospiraceae bacterium (assembly GCA_963837355.1). Classification (GTDB taxonomy): domain Bacteria; phylum Bacteroidota; class Bacteroidia; order Chitinophagales; family Saprospiraceae; genus Aureispira. Next base: position 122,996 of record CAWIMY010000010.1, read on the forward strand.
TTTATGTAGTGCCGTTTTGTGTTTTTTTAATTAAATCCTTTGCTTCCCTTTCAGCGATTGGGAACAACATTTTGAGGCTTGGTGGCCTTCGATTCTTAGCCTAAGAATCGACCATCTTGTACCGCTTACCCACTTTTTTAGCTTCTAAAACCTTTTCCTGCTATTTATTTTGAATTATTGGTTATGAATTCTAAAGATAAGGATTAAATTTTAATGGCTCCAACTAGAAGTAGATTTCTTAACAAGTGGTGTTTCTTTAAAATTGCTTCCTTCGGAATGACTGCTAAATAATATGGATAATAATCATTAGCTATTTTTAGTTAAAATACAGCTAATATATATACCCAATATAGAAAATAATTAACAAACAAATATGGCTATAAAGTCCCTCCCACAAAAAAAAACACCCTTCCAAAAATATTGGAAAGGTGTTCTATCAACCACTGCGTAACAAATTAGTGCGTCCTAAGACCCGCACATCAAGCAATCGTCAGGATTGTCAATACTACAAGCAATCCCTTCGTCCGTATTCGCTGCATTGACGGCATCAGCTGTCGCAAACTGCGTTTGGTGCTTAGAGGAGAGCGTGAATTTGATAGGATCAACAGCGGCTTTGCTGCGCAAGTAATACATCCCCGTTTTCAAGCCTTTTTTCCAGGCGTAGAAGTGCATGGAGGTCAATTTGGCAAACGTGGGACTTTCCACAAACAAGTTCAAGCTCTGCGATTGACAGATGAACGCGCCGCGATCCGCCGACATGTCGATGAGGTGGCGTTGTTTGATCTCGTAAGAGGTTTTGTAGAGGTCTTTGAGCTCTTGCGGAATATCTAAGTTCTGTACCGAACCATTGGCCGCCATCAATTGCTCTTTGTTGTCCTCTGTCCAAAGGCCGAGTTCGATCAAGTCTTTCAAAAGGTGTTTATTGACCACGATGTACTCGCCCGATAAGGTACGGCGGGTATAAATATTCGAGGTGTACGGCTCAAAACACTCGTTGTTGCCTAAGATTTGCGAGGTAGAAGCCGTGGGCATTGGAGCTAACAGCAAGCTGTTGCGCATACCGTGTTCCTTGATGTCGGCGCGTAAGCTTTCCCAATCCCATTTAGAAGAGGGCGTTTCGTCCCAAAGATCAAACTGGAAAAGCCCTTGGCTAATCGGAGAGCCTTCGTAAGACTGGTAAGGGCCTTGCTCTTTGGCCAATTCGTTAGACTCCGTTACGGCGGCAAAATACATGGTTTCAAAAATGGCGCGGTTGAGCATTTTACCTTCTGTGCTGTCAAAGGGGTAGCGCATCAGAATGAGCGCATCGGCCAAGCCTTGTACGCCAATGCCAATGGGGCGGTGGCGCATGTTAGAATTACGAGCTTCAGGAACAGGGTAGTAGTTGATGTCAATCACCTTGTTCAAGTTGCGCGTAACAATGCGCGTGATTTCGTATAATTTATCAAAATCAAACTTGCCGTTAATGACAAATTTGGGTAGGGAGATAGAAGCCAAATTACAGACCGCTACTTCGTCCTTCGACGTATATTCCATAATTTCCGTACACAAGTTGCTGGAACGGATGACCCCTAGATTCTTTTGGTTCGATTTTCTGTTGGCGTGGTCCTTATACAACATATAAGGCGTGCCTGTTTCGATTTGCGATTCTAGGATTTTTGTCCACAATTCGCGAGCTTTGATGGTGCGGCGGCCTTTTTCTTCGGCTTCGTAGCGCGTGTACAAGGCTTCAAAATCTTCTCCATACACATCATACAAACCAGGGCATTCGTTCGGACACATCAACGTCCAATCGGCATCCTCCTCGACGCGCTGCATGAATAAATCCGACATCCACATGGCGTAGAACAAATCACGCGCACGTTTCTCTTCTTTTCCGTGGTTTTTCTTCAAATCCAAGAAATCAAATACATCGGCATGCCAAGGCTCTAAATAAATGGCAAAAGCCCCTTTGCGCTTGCCTCCGCCCTGATCGACATAGCGCGCGGTGTCGTTATAGACCCGTAGCATGGGGACAATACCGTTAGAAGTGCCGCCTGTTCCTTTGATGTAACTTCCTTGGGCGCGGACATTGTGAATGCTCAAACCAATTCCACCCGCCGATTGAGAAATCTTCGCACAACGCGTCAAGGTTTCAAAAATCCCTGAAATGGAATCTTCGGTCGCGCTCAACAAGAAGCAAGAAGACAATTGTGGCTTGGGCGTACCCGCGTTAAAGAGGGTAGGGGTGGCATGAATAAACCACTTCTCCGACATCAAACTGTAGGTCTGCAACGCCGACACCACATCTTCGCCGTGGATGCCAATTGCCGCCCGCATAATCATATATTGAGGGCGCTCGGCAATGATGCCGTGCATCCGCAGGAGGTATGACCGCTCCAAGGTTTTGAATCCAAAGTAATCGAATTCGTAATCATTTTCGTGCTTGATAGCCGTGTCAAATACTTTGCGATTTTCCCAAATAATGGCAAAGGTCTCATTGGAGATCAACTGAGCATTTTCGCCTGTTTTGGGATCAATGTATTCATGCAAGGCCTTCATGGTCTTGGCGAAGGACTTATCGGAATTTTTGTGTAGGTTGGAAACGGCAATGCGCGCCGCCAAAATAGCATAATCAGGGTGTTGTGTGGCCATCGTAGCCGCAGTTTCAGAAGCCAAGTTATCCAAAACGGTGGTCTTAACGCCATCGTACAAGCCCAAAATAACCTTTTTACAAATCTCGATGGAATTGACGTAACGCAGGTCTAATCCATTGCATAGGTATTCGATGCGGCGCTTAATTTTGTCGAAAGAGACTTCTTCTCTCTTTCCATTTCTTTTTACTACTTGCATGTCGTTTTATTAGTGGGCGCTAAAGGCTGTGTGTAAGCTACCCGATCATAGAATATAATGCCTGTTTTCAATAATACAGACATCGTTAGGACGCCCATTTTTTGGCAACGGCACAAAAAACAGGTGAGTAACTATCCTGAGGAATGTCCAAAAGGGACAATACCTTGATAGCCACTGATCAAGTCAAGTGAGGAAGAGCGTATAAAGCTATGTCCTAGTAAATGGGACTATTGCTTGTATACTTTGTGAGCAACGTCTTTTATTATTAAATAATACTGCCCACTGGGTAAGTTAGAGACATCTAATTGACCTTGCTTATAAGAGGTTTGATGCGTGAAATCTTGCCCAAGGACATTGATAATTCTAACCTCTTCCCTAGCTACTGCCTCCGCTTCAAAGTGAAGTACATCTGTTGTAGGGTTGGGATAAATCGTATAAGTAGTCGTCTCAGGACGCTCTATACTAGTTATAGTTGGTGTATTGTTATAAAAAGGATAAAGGTCACAAGTAATGCCATCAAAATAATTTAATCGATTAGGGATTGTTTGCACAATCGTATAATAATCTGAAAAAGAGATGCGGCTAGACCGATAACGAACCGCCAACCACGTTAAATAACTTTCAGCAATGTCTTCTCCCGTTGGATTGCCTTGTGCGTAGGTGGAAATAAAACCTCCATCGCGATTTTGTGCAGTAATCCAAGCAGGATTAGCAGCGTGAAGCGCATCGAGGGACGTATGACAAGCCTCGTGTACTAATGTTTCTTCAATGATTCCAGCATTTTCATACTGAACACTCTGCCCTGTATGAATAAGTATAGAATTATTTCCTCCGCCAAAAGGCTGCACCCCTTGGTGAATCCATATCTCATTAACATCTTCTCGCAAGCAGCGGGGGAGTTGACCAATCAAAAACGCATATTTTTGAGCTTGAACGGTTGCACTGGCAAGGGTTCCAAATTCGGGATTGACCTGTGCTACACTAGTGAGGCCATCGTTCCAAACTACATTAAATAAGTAAGCATTAACGCTCACCCAGCCGGGAACTCTTCGGTCATACATCGTAACCATTCCTCTTCCTGCGTAAGTGGTACTTTGTATCGCAGACGGGTCGGAAGCAGTAATAATATCTGGATCCATAAAAATAGTCCCCCAATAAGGTGCTTGTGCCCGTACAGTAGTGGAAATCATTAATAGTAAACAAAGTAATAGTAGCTGTCTCATAGTCTTGTTGTTAATAATTAATAATATAAATAGAGGCATTAAAAATCTTCATCCAAAGAGAACGTCTGCTTTTCTCGACTAGCCATTACTCCAGCTTTTTGATAATCTCCTACGCGCTTTTCGAAAAAGTTTGTTTTTCCCTGTAGAGAAATCAAATCCATCCAAGGAAACGGGTTTTGCGTATTGTACACTTTTTCATTACCCAAAGAGACCAATAAACGATCAGCGACAAACTCAATGTACTCAGTCATCAAACTGGCATTCATACCAATTAAAGAAACAGGCAACGCATCGGTTACAAATTCTTTTTCAAATTCTACCGCTTCCGTAATAATACCCTCTAGTTCTTTGGGATCCAATTTGTTATCCAACATAGAATACAAGAGACAAGCAAAGTCGCAGTGCATGCCCTCATCGCGGCTAATCAACTCGTTAGAGAAAGTCAAACCAGGCATTAAACCGCGTTTTTTGAGCCAGTAAATGGCGCAAAAACTACCAGAGAAAAAGATGCCCTCTACGGCGGCAAAAGCAATCAAACGGTGAGCAAAAGAAGGCGCTTCGTCGATCCATTTTAAGGCCCAAGTAGCTTTTTTCTGAACACAAGGTAGGGTATTCATCGCCTTGAACAAATCGTTTTTTTCTTGGGTATCGCTGATGTAGGTATCAATCAATAAACTGTAGGCTTCTGCGTGAATATCTTCAATCTGAATCTGTGCCGAATAAAAGGAACGCGCCTCTGCAATCTGGACATCTTTATAGAAATTCAAAACCAAATTTTCATTAACAATTCCATCACTAGCTGCAAAAAAGGCTAAGACATGTTTAATGAAAAGACGCTCATCATCATTTAATTTTGTTTTCCAATCGACAAGATCAGCCTCTAAATCAATTTCATCAGTTGTCCAAAAACAAGCAAGGGCTTGCTTTCTCATATTCCAAATAGCATCATGCTGTATGGGGAACAAAACAAAGCGATCGTTGGTTTCTGTTAAAATTAGTTCCTTATTACTCATTGGTATAAAACAATTTGTTGTGGATAAGTCTTATTTTTAGGGGTCTTTTTCCCCTGCCAGTTGGGCATATAACAACAAGACCTAGTGTAGTTAGTTTTGATTGTCCTCAAAGTTACTTTATTTCTTTCGATCCAACAAGCTAACCATTTTTTATAGAAAAAATATTTTTTGTAAAGCGTTGTTTTTCAGAAAATTGAAGCTTTATTTTTTTAGAAGAATTACAATTGCCTGCTTGGCTTGACTTATACACAAAATAGCTGTGCATAAGTGCCAAAGCCTTGCAACGAAGGCCGTTTGAGCCTATTTATAGGACGAATAACAGGCTATGGACTACTAAGCCGTGGTAAAAAAACGATTCTCATAAGAATGGAAAAAAAAACTAATTTTTGTACGGCGCATTTTTTTGTTTGGATTGTGGATAACTTTTTTCTTTGACATCGGTTTGTTAATGGGAGGGGGCAAAAACCGTCCTCCGATTGGCGAAAAAAAGACAGTTAGCCAAAGAATAGTTGGGAGAGTGCCAAGGATTTGAGATATTGCAGCCTCAACAACTGCTTTAAAAAACAGCAAAATGGATTTAAACAATATTTACAAGACTAGATTGGAGACTTACCAGCAACAACAAGCTGAAAAAGCCAAACGCATTTGGAACATTGGTACGGCGCGCTTGTTCTTATTTGCTGCCATGGTTTACTGTGTTGTCCGTTGGTTTGGATCAGAATTCGAGGCACCGTTTTACCTATATACTATGCTAGGAATTCTACCTGTTTTTGTGCTACTGTTGAGAATGCACCAAACGGCTATTGATGCCAAAACGCTGTTGGATCAAATGGTGTTAATTAATGCCAAAGAGTTGGCGGCGCAAGAGAATTACCAAGCACAGTTTGATGGGGGCATAGAATTGCAAGAGCTGGAACACGATTACAATGCCGATTTGGATTTATTTGGCGAAAGCGGCCTTTTTGCCCACCTCAATCGAACAGCCACGGTAAGCGGTAAACGCGCTTTGGGGCAGTTGCTCCAGCATCCCCTCAACGAGAAAGCGGCCATCGAAGAACAACAACAAACCGTACAAGCCCTTGCTCCTCTGCTAGATTTTAGACAGGAATTTTTGGCACAAGGGTTTGGCAAAGACTACACCCTCAATGACAGCGCCCACCTGAAAAAATGGGCTGAAACGCCCCCCGCTTTTATTAATAATACCTTTTGGAAAATTATACGCCTCGTCATGCCCCTATTAGGCAGCGCTAGTTTGCTCTATTGGGTGTTTGCCTATAACTATGTTCCTTTTTTGGGGATCGTTTTGCTCAATGCTTCTTTGCTGGGCTTGCGAAGCAAGTATGTGGGAGCAGAGCATACTTTGATTGGAAAGCGTCAAGACGTACTGCGGTTGTACGTGGCGTTGTTGCAACTGACACAAGCCCAAAATTTTGAAGCGACGGCACAGTTGCGCGACATTAGCAAGGCCGCGTTAGATGCCAAAGCCGCCTTTAAACGCTTATCAAACATCGTGAGTTATTTTGACCAGCGCCTTAATATATTTGTAGGGTTGGGGCTTAATTTGGTCATTCTATATGATATTCACTGCTTGTTTGCCTTAGAGTACTGGAAAAAAGATAACAAAACCGCTTTGGGAAGCTGGCTGGAAAGTGTTTCGGAGTTGGATGCTTTATTGAGCTTGGCTACTTTTAGTTATAATCATCCTGCGTTTACCTTTCCTCAGGTAAAAAAATCAGAGGAGCTTTATATTAGTGCCAAGAATTTAGGCCACCCTTTGATAGATCCTGCGGAGCGGATTGACAACGACGTGGCGCTGGGATGCCCACATCAAGTCTATGTAGTGACGGGCTCCAACATGGCGGGCAAAAGTACCTTCCTGCGTTGTGTGGCCATCAATTTGTTATTGGCCAAATGCGGGGCACCCGTGTGTGCGCAAGATTTTGAGTGTTCTTTGATGGACATCAAAACTTCTATGCGCGTACAAGACTCCATCAATGCCAATACTTCTTACTTTCAAGCCGAATTGTTGCGCTTGCAATACATCATTGGGGAATTGAAAAAAGGACAGCCGACCTTCATTATTTTAGATGAAATTTTGAAAGGAACGAATTCTGAAGATAAGCTGCTCGGCTCTCAATTACTGGTGCGTTATTTCTTGCAATTCAAAGCGTTGGCAATGGTCGCCACCCATGATTTAGAATTGGGCGATTTACAAGAAGAATTGCCAGAACAGGTGGCGAATTTGTGCTTCGAAAGTACGATTCAGGACGATGAGTTGAATTTTGATTATCAATTAAATCGAGGTATCGCTAAAAATAAAAACGCTACTTTCTTAATGCGAAAAATGGGCATTGTACCCAAAGAAATGCTATCCTAACCCCCGTAAAGTGCCTGAATGAGAGGCCATTGTTCGGAAATCGAACAAAAACACTTCTATTTTCCTCAAATTTACCTAAGTTTAATGCATTATACCTAGATTTACGAGCCTTATGAAGCTCCTTGATTGAACAAAAGCTTGATCGATCGGTTCTTTTGTATAGATAAGTATATAAAACTAACAAGATTGCCCTTTTAACCCCTACCGAATAAAAACACTATTGTTATGAAACTCCTATTGTGCCTTAGTATCGGGTGCTTTTTGTTGCTGTTAAGCGCCTGTTCTGATCTCCCTTTTCCCGCCAAAGTGACCGACTTAGCCCCTTTAGATAAATTAACCATTCGAGGAGAGGATAACTATATTTTAAACAGTGATGTCGCCAGCCTAGACAGTACTGCCCTAGAAATCGAAGCAGGCACCTTAACAGCAGGGGCTTGGAATGATTTAGAACAATGGGATTTTTGGCGCTTATTGGTTGACGAATCAAGCTACCAAGATTACCAAGATTACTGGAAAATGTACCCCATCCAACGCTATGAAGTAAGAGTACTAGATGCCTTGGGGCAACCCGCTCGTGATATGGCCGTCCAATTGGCTGATCCTATTGCAGGGGCGCTTTGGGAGGCGCGTACCAACCACGCAGGCATTGCCACCCTTTGGGCACAGCCTTTCGACCCCTTAGAAGTCGCCTTGCCAGATTTAGAATTGGTGTTGATAAACAATAAAAAAAGAACGCTTATTGGTTCCGCCATCCCCTTTACAGAAGGAATAGCAGAATGGCAACTTTCTCCAAAAGTCGCCACAGGTGCCCATCAATTGGAAGTCTTATTTGTTGTAGACGCAACAGGGTCTATGGAAGATGAGATCAACTACTTGAAAACCGAACTGAGAGATGTCGTAGAAAAATACGAATTACTACAGCCTGATACCAAACTGCGCTTGGGTAGTGTTTTCTACCGAGATTACGCGCCAGAAGCCGATTACGTGACGCAGACGGTCAATTTATCGGACAATTTTCAAGCGACGTTTGATTTTATCAATCAACAAGGAGCTAGTAGTGGCGGTGATTTTGCAGAAGCCGTAGAAGCCGCTTTGTCAGAAGCTGTCAACGATCAACAATGGTCTAAAACAAACGCTACTCGCTTGATATTTTTGTTGCTAGATGCTCCCGCGCACCACAACACACAGAGCCTAACACAATTACAAGAAACCTTGCGAGCCGCTGCGGCCAAAGGTATTCGTATTATTCCCATCGCCTCTAGTGGAATCGACAAAGAAACGGAATTTTTGATGCGCTTTTTCTCTATTCTAACAGGAGGAACGTATGTCTTCATTACCGATCATAGTGGTATTGGTAAAGGCCATATTGAACCGACCATCGGCGATTACCAAGTAGAGTACCTCAATGATCTATTGTTACGACTCTTGCAACAATACAGCTCGACTTCCGTCAATACAGCGCAATAAAGGCACGATTATACGGTTTTTAGCCCAGCAAAGACGGCCATTAGGCGTTTTTGAACACCTTTATTTTAGTAAAAAAATGTACCTTTGTAGCCGCAAAGCGTCTAATAGGTAGTTATTGTAATATATACAACTATCTAGTCAGGTGAATAGGCATTGAATTTGTTTAAGCAGCTTCATTAAAAGTTGTAAAAGAAGGACAATTATTATGGTAAAAATAGGTGATGTAGAGTTGGGGGAATTTCCTCTTTTGTTGGCTCCTATGGAGGACGTTAGTGATCCTCCTTTTCGCGCGTTGTGCAAGAAGGCAGGCTGCGATATGATGTACTCGGAGTTCATTTCCGTAGAGGGCTTAATTCGCGATGCAGACAAGAGCGTGGCTAAACTGGATATTTTTGACTACGAACGGCCTATAGGCATTCAGATTTTTGGAGCGAACCTCGATTCTATGATTCGAGCCACGGAGATCGTAGCAGAAGCCAATCCCGAAGTGATTGACATCAACTTTGGTTGCCCCGTCAAGAAGGTGGTGTGTAAGATGGCAGGAGCAGGGATCTTACAAGATATTCCTCGTATGGTCAAATTGACCGAAGCGGTAGTGAGAGCGACCAACAAACCCGTGACGGTTAAAACACGCTTAGGCTGGAACGATGAAACGATCTTTATAGAGGAGGTCGCCGAACGCCTGCAAGATGTCGGGATACAAGCGTTATCCATTCATGGGCGTACCCGCAAGCAGATGTACAAAGGCGAAGCCGATTGGACAAAAATCGGCAACATCAAAAATAATCCACGCATCCACATACCTATTTTTGGCAACGGCGACATCAACAGTCCTGAAAAAGCCTTGGAATACCGCAACAAATACGGTGTTGATGGGATTATGATTGGTCGCGCGGCCATCGGATACCCTTGGATTTTTCGAGAAATCAAACACTTTTTTGCGACAGGAGAGCACTTGCCTCCACCAACTATTGAAGAGCGCGTAGCTGCTGCCAAGGAACATTTAGAAAAGTCTATTGTTTGGAAAGGAGAGAAGCTGGGTATTTTAGAAATGCGCCGCCACTATACCAACTATTTTAGAGGTCTACATGGTGTCAAAGCTTATCGAGGACAGTTGGTGACGGCTGACAATGCCGAAGAAGTATTTGATCTATTAGAAGAAGTGCAACAGGTTTATAGCTAACTTATAGGTAGGCCACAATACCCCCGCTGTCCTATGGATGTCGTTCGCTTTGAACGATGCCCCTTCTATTGTATTTATAACAAATTACTATGAAAATCACGCTACTAATAATAGGTTTATTGGGGTGGGTGGCTAGTCTACACGCGCAAGATCCAACAGGAGTATTTACTACTCAAAAGGAACAAATCAAAAAAGATGTTTACGATGAAGCGCTAGGAACAACAGGTCTCCTATTAACCTTTGAGTATTATTACAAAAGTACAAGCGAGCGGTTTAGTTTACACTATCCCAAAGTAACGTTGTATCAAAATGGGCTTAATGTATATAGTGAAGGGCGTACGGTATTGCCTTTAAAGGCGAATGAGTGGACAAAAGCACAAATTTTTATTCCTTATCGCAAAGTAAACCTTTTTCAAGGGGTACAAGAAGCCCTAACCATTGCAGTGGAACTCAACGATTGGTGGACGTATCAAACACAAATTAGCTATGAACAGCCGCTGCGGTACAAGATTGATTTGCAAGTACGCAATGGCGCGGTCAAGGAAAAACTAACGCCTTATGATGAGGGTGGGCCGATGCAAGAGTGGTTGCCCGACCCTTATTTTGCCCTCACTACCAATGGCGGGACACAGCCCCTATACACCTCCAAGGTGGCTTTTAACCAATACCAGTTGCCGACACCAGCTGTTTCCGTTTATGTCTTGGAGGGAGAACGCCTGTTGTGGTCTTTTTATGATAGAGATGGTGCAGAGGATGAGTTGTTAGGTGTTTATGATGCCCTTGTGAATAAAGGAACGTTCTACGAAGATTATTATGGGGAGATGTTTGGAGCCATCAAGAACCTAGAGTTTACTTATGCGCGCAAAGCACAAGTACCGCAAGCCATCAATATCTACAGTGATCCCAATTATGAATACCAAGGAAAAAAAGGCGTGGCTTTAACCGTTAAGTACGATTTGCCTCAAGCTTATATTGGGCAGCAAGCGCAACCTGTGTTTGAATTTTATGATAAGAACGGTATTGAATTGAATATACCTGTTGTTTACCCTTTGAATGGTGCCGCCGCACTCGATGAGGAAATGACCTTAAAACGTCGCGGACAGGTGCAGTATTTTGTTCCCTTTTATGTTTGGAAAGAGGCTTGCCAAGCGATTGAATTTTCGTTTGCTAGAGGAGAGGAAGAACGCATCCGCGCAGCACGACATGTCTTGCGCCAGCCTATACAATTTGCGAGTTGGGTAATAGATGCTGATCTCGCGGTGGTACAAGGCGTTCGATACCAAGGAGCCAACGGCGTAGAATTGCAAGTGCGTTATGAATTGACAAAAGTCTATGAAAATGCGCCTTTGTTTGTGAGATTTTATCGAGCTGATGGCAGCGCCTTACCCTTTAAAGTATACTATATAAAGAGGAAATACAATACTTCCGTCATCAATGGAGAACATCAAATAGACGAACCAAAAGCCAGTGATCGCTTATCCTATTTTATTCCCTACAGTGTCTTGGAGGAGGAAGTCGTAGCCGTACGGGCAGAATTGGTGCCTGATGTGGCGATGACCATCTTTGAAAAATTCACGCCCATTCTAACGGGAAAGGGACAAGCAAAGGATGTCAATTTGCGCTTGGTAAAAGCCGAGCAACGGTTCCGTTCGGATAACTATGGGCAGGTCGTTATGTTGAAAATGGATATTCCTGATTTCTATCGAGAAAATTGCCAATTATTCCTAGAACTCAAGGAGGACGATCGTATTTCGAAGAAGATATTAGTAGATGGTGCCGCGCTACAAGCGGATGACAGTTATACGTTGAAAAATGATAGTGGCTTGGTTTATTTGGTGGTGCCTTACCGCAATGCAACCCCCAGTAGCGTTTTTTCGATTCAAGCCCATGTTTTGAATCGAAAAACCCAACGGGTAATGAGCGATTCTATCTATTGGAGTTGGACTGCCCCTAGAGAGTTGTTCAATACGGAAATTGAAGTTGACCTAGTAGTTTGTAAATTTGAGAAGAACGTATTAAGAGATACGAGCTTACGCCAAAATTTTCCTTGGCAATATGTTATACTAGCAGGCAATGACGTATTGGTACAGGAGCCGTTAAGTCAAAAGTTTAGTAAAAACAAAACACAGTTTAATCGCAAAATCCGCGTCAATCGAGAAGATAACCTCACGATTAAGTTAGTAAATACCAAAACGAAAAGGAACTTGATTCTGTGGAAAGGAGATTTAAGTAAATGGGAGCAGAGCGGATTCAAAACAACGGTAGAAAATAAATACCCTGTAAAAGTGGTAAAAGTGATCGCAAAAGTACCCCAAAATTACGGAGAAAATGTGGTGCCTAGTACGACGGATACCAGTAAATTATAACGGATAATCATGAGTTTAACAGCATTAGTTGATGAATTAGAAACCTACATTTCCTCGTACCAAGTAGAAAACCTAGCTGTCTCCAAGAGTACGGTTGGCTGGCAAGTGGCCCACGCCCTAAAAGTGATGAAGGGAATTGTCTATAGCATGGAAGCCTCTGATCCCACAGCGTATAAGGGGAAGTTTAGTCTTGGAAAAGTAGTTATTCTAGCAACCAAAATCATTCCCAGAGGAGCCGCCCGCGCACCCAAAATGGTGTTACCCAAAGAGGAAGAATTGACTCCTGAGTTCTTGACCCAGCAACTCCAGTCGGTCAGAGCAACACTAGCCAAAGCAGCAATGCTTCCTGCGAATGCTTATTTTGAGCACCCCATGTTTGGCGGAATGAAGAAAAAGACCGCTTTGCGCTTTATAGAAATACACAGCTTACACCACGTGAAAATTATTCGCGATATACTCAAAAAAAGATAAGTGCCATTCACCTTGCTATATTTGTGGGAAGACAAAAGCAGAAGCGAACAGCACTTATTGGGGTTGGTTTTATTCCTCTTTTTTAGAGGAATTCCGTAAAAATGGACAGCCAAGCTGCCGTAATATAGAGATAATCAGTTGGGCTAACATAAGCTTGAATTTAGGTTGTTTGGGAAGACAGCTTACGTCGGGCGATTAAACGCGTGTTGGGAGAAATAACCGCCGTTAATAAGCAACAAAGTGTATATTGAATAGCATACTCTATTGTGTTTAATCTTATTAAATAATAAAAATACTACTAATGATAACGGGTTATCGAGTTAGTTTCTATTTATAAGGTACTTTTTTTTTGGGAAAAAAGGAAAAAAAACGGTTACTACTAATTAAAGTAGTAACCGTTACACTAAAAACGTAACAATTTGTTAATGAAAAGGTTGCAAACTAGTGCGCTTCCATAGACAAGCTGTGTATAGGCTGAGGTTGATAGGTTGTCCATTCTAGAGGCAATTTGACACCTTGTGTTGCTAAGGCTTGTACGCGATAGAGATAAGCTGCCCCTTCCATGAGGTGGTAGGCTACTTCCGCTGCTTGGCGTTGCTCATAGGCTTCCAAATAGCTACCTTTTACCCAATCATTGAACGCGCCCATAGCGGGGCCACACCAAATTTGCATATCGGTCAAGCGATCTTTCACTCCTGCATTTGCCCAGTTAGAAGACAAGCCCAAGTACCAGCGGAAAATCAAGGCCATTTTGCGTTTCGGATTGTTCTTAGCGCGCTCAATTTGAGTTGGGTCGCGCTCTTCAAAAAAGCTAATGCAACCCTGCCAAACTTCTTCCAACGATTTTTTGAACGTTTGTTTTTCTAATTTTTCGCGTTCAGCGGCAGGAATGTCGTCAATAGAATCATACAGCATGTAATAATCGTACAGCTTCTTAGCGCGTGGGCCAAAAAGCGTTCCGCGCTTCAATACTTGCAATTCTACGCCCATCTCAAACATATCGGAGGCGGGCGCCATCATCACATCGGTCTGTGCCACATTCGCCAATAATTTTCGGACATGCTCCGACGTGCCTGCTTCTACGCAAGCCTGATTGACAGAACCTGTTACAATATAAGCGGCACCCATCATAAAGGCCGACAAGGCCGCCTCTGGCGTTCCAATGCCGCCTGCTGCCCCTATCCGAATCGGTGTGGCAAATTGGTGTTGTGCTTGCAAGTGGTCGCGTAAGCGAATGATAGAAGGCAATAGCGCGACCAATGGGCGATTGTCGGTGTGTCCACCCGAATCGGCTTCCACGGTAATGTCATCGGCCATGGGCACCGTCGCTGCTAACTGCACTTGTAAAGGCGTGATTTTGCCTTCTGCTAACAACTGGTCTAAGTATTTTTTTGGAGCGGGTTGTAAGAAGTGCCGCGCTACTTCTTGGCGCGAAATTTTGGCAATAACTCGATTGCCAATTACGGTATTTCCGTCAGCGTCCTGACTTAAGCCCGCCACACGGTAATGAACGATGTTGCTAGTTAAGCTTAAAAAGGCCGACGCTTCTACTACTTTTACCCCTCTTGATAAAAAGTGTTGGACAGCTCCTGCTTCTAGGGCAGGCTCATTCGGGCTATGAATCAAATTAAAGGCATAGCTTTGGGTGGGCAACGCACTTTGAATGGTGTCAATGGCTTGCTCAACACGTGCAGGAACTAATCCCGCTGCTCCAAACGAGCCCAACAAATTAGCCTTTCCTATAGCAATAACGAGCGCTTCTGAGGCGATCCCATTGGCCATAGCTCCTGTTTTGTAGGCATATTTTAATCGGTAATCGGCTCTAAATGTAGGATCTCCCAATTGTTCAGCTTCCATTGGAGCGACCATCGCCAATACTTGTAAGCCTTTGCTGTCTGTTGTCAAGTCCCCTGCATTGGCCACGCCGTAGCGCCCTGCAAAATCCTGCACCACAAAACAGTGTGCGGCCGTGTTTTTTAGCTTTTGTGCTATTCCTGCCGCATCAAAGGAAATCGCTCTAGGCGAGCCTTTCCAATAAATCGCTTGTTTTTTTCCTGTAAATTGTATCATAATATAAATTGTAAAGTCTTTTTTTAATTGGTGTCGTTAAGGATTTCTTGACCTATCGTTGGAAGAAGGTGCTTAATTAGTTGGGCGTAATTGTTGTTGGGCGTAAAAGTTGGGCGCAATTGCAATTGCGCCCAACTTTTGCGCCCAACTTTTGCGCCGATTACGCCCTATAGTATCAATATTAAATTAACGCCTACGCTTCCTCAATTCCCAAGGCCAAATCCGTCACTTGATAAATCCGCGTATCTTCGTTCCACAAATAAGCATCGGCAATAAGAGCCAACTGCGCCCCTCGGCGCTCAATCGTTTTGAAATGCACCTCGCAATGCATATTTTCTACACCCAACAAAATCTGTCCACGGTATTTCCAAACTGTTTTTTGATTGGGCAACTGCACAAATCTAGGGGATTTGAATTCCTTACCCAAATTTTGTTGCAAGGCAAAGGTCTGCATGGCTTGTAAAATAGCTTCGACCCCCAAAGAACCCGGCATAACAGGATCTTGATAGAAATGGCAGGTAAAGAACCAATCATAAAGGTTAATTGCCTGATGTCCATAAATATAGCCTTTGCCATATTGGCCACCTTCTTTGACAATTTTTAGATCATTGAGAAGAGACAGCTGATCGCCTGCTAAATGGAAATGAGGTCGATCGGCAGGAGCTTGGTACAGTTTCATTTTTCCATACAGCGAGTCCAACTTGATGCTCATGTAATCTTTGGGAGCCAAGTTGTGCTGTTGGTACCACGGCGCCACGGCAGTGCCATTGTCTAGTCCCACTTGCTGCGCCAAAGCCTCTGCAGGAAAGAACCCAAACGATGATTTTCCTTGGTAGAAGACCTGCCCGTCCATGCTCAATTCAAAGGTGTAATTTTGCAACACCGTACCTCCCAAAGAAACAGAGGAGACCAAGACTGATTTGTTGTGAATCGTTTTTCCGCGCCAGTCCGTGCCCATTGGCAAGTCTAGCATTTCGCCCGTACCATCCAAATTTCTAAAGAAGAGATTCTTATCTGAAAAACGGAGGGTAGACCCCAAATAAGCACCCAATAAACCACAAGGTTGTAGTGCAATTTCCATTAAAATAGAATAAGGCATGGTATTCGACGCATTTTGCTCATAATACCAAGCATCTTCGGGCACGTCGTACTCGGCGTAAATCGTAGAAGGCTTTTTAAATTGCAACCGCTCGCCCTCGATGCGCAAGACCCGCGAAATCAATTGTAAATCCGTGTTGGGTTGCCTCGAAACCGTACGGCCGTCGTAGCAAGCAAAGTCAGGGCCGAATGCCTCCGACAAATTATTCAAAGCAAAGTTGGTAATGTCCAACTCCGTCAATAACGCCTCTTTGGAGCGGGGCGAAATAGCAACGCCTTCCTGCTCTTCTAAGTAGCGAGGGTTGTCTTTTTCACGCAACTGCAAGCCCAAGTTCTCAAAGTGAACGGTAATAACGCCATCTGATAGAATTTCTAAGTCTGCGATGACATAAGGATTAGGTACCAAGCCAATTTCTTTTACTTCTAAACGATAAACCAATTTGGTATCCTTAGAAGGAGTGACCTGTTTGCGGCAACGCACTTTTTGGGGCAAATCAAAAATCGGTTGATAACGCGCGTCCTTCGTCAAGCGCTGTAAACCCAACATCAACATCAAAAAGCGCAATAAGTTGCCGCCGCCTTCGGCTTGGAGCGAGCCAGCCAAGACCTCATCGTCTCTAAAATGGCAAGGGAAATACCAATCATTAGGTGCCAAATCTTTCTCTGCAATAACATAGCCCAACCCATAAGCACCACCTCGTAAATCCACTGAAGTAATGCGGTCAATCATCAAGATTTGTTCGGGGGGCAAGCGCAAGGATGGATTTCTACCATTGGCAAAGTAGGCTTTACTATCAAAACAGCGTTCCATGTCGCCTGCAATCAAGTGGCGCAAATCCTCTTTACTAAAGCTTGTTTTTTTAGTGGTTAATAAAGGGGTAAAGGCAGGTTTTTTAGCGTTGATTTTCGCCTGTAATTCCTCCTTAGAATAAACCACCCCCAAACCATCTTCCAATTGCTCATCCTTAAAGAAGCCCGCACAGCCGTTGCGCATCGTCAACACCAAACGGTCTTCCACATAGCAATTATAACTAAAGAAAAACAACAAGTTATCGCCATTGCGTACAAAGGAATCAATAGAAATATCGTAGCGCAAGGTTTGCCCCTCAAAGGGCAAATCATCGACAAACGTCAACGTACAATCTAATAACCGATAGACCAAGTTGCCTTTGTTCTCAAAATCAATTCCCAAATAAGAAATCAACAACAAATCGCACTGTCCCGACTCCACGGATACGGCCCAAGGAATTTGCCCATCAGTCGTAAACCAAGCGTTATAAGGAATATCGTATTCGGTTTGCATCGTAGAGGGCTTGTACTCACCCCGTTTACCGTTTAGACCAGTGACACGGCTCACCAATAAATAAGGATCCATTGGCAACATCACACGGCGGCTGTAGCTGTCTATAATGCCGTATTCTTCGCCAAAAACGTTAGCAATTTTACCCGTAGCAAACTCTTCTAGGTCTGCTTGTGAAAAGATAATGTTTTTCCCTTTCAGGTGATTGGGGTTGTTGAAATCTTGTAATTGAAGGCCATTTTCTCCCAGACGCGGTTGTGTGTTTTGGGTAGCCGTAGGTGTTGGTTGTGTTGTTTCCACAAGGACAGATGTTTTAGTTGAAGTAAAGGAATGAACAGCGTCGTAGCTCGCCGAAACCAAGGCAGGTTCAGCGGCGGTCATACTGTAGGCGTGGGCAAGGGTTTTGACAGGTGCTACCCGATCTAAGCCTGCAAATTGTTCCCGATGTTCGGGTTGTAGTAAAAAATCAAATATCCGCGCTCCGCCCGATACAATGCTCTTATAAAAAGCACGGGGCGAAGGTTGTAATAAATCCGCTGCAAAGAGCGGCGATAAATCTAAGGGTAATCCATGACTGAGCAATTGCGCAAGTGCTTGCAACAAGGCCTGCCCCTCTGGCTTTCCCTTTTGCGTGCTGCTTACAGCCAAATGGGCTTGCCCTTCTAAGTTGCGACCAATCCATTGGCTGCACGTATGCCCTGCGCCCAGCTCTATAAATATTCGCGTTCCGTCTTGGTACAACTGCTGCACCATCGCAGGAAAATCCACTAACTGTGTGCAAACGTCAGTAGAGTTTTGAGCAATAACGCGGCTATCCATCGGCAAGGGTGCTTTGGTCAAGCTAGAATAGAAATCCAAGTCGGGCTGCTGCTGCAACGGAAAATGATGCATTTCAAACAACTCTTGCTCTATGTTCTTACAAAAATCATGGTGAATGACATTCTGAAAGGGTACAGCCACTGCCGCACATTGCAAGGCTTGGACAACGCGGTGGCAAGCCTCTTTGTCTCCCGATATAATAACTTCTTGTGGCGTATTGACAAAGCTCAAATAACAGCGCTCTTCTTGTGCGACGAGTGCCTCCACTGCTGAGCGGTCGGCCAATAAGACCAAGCTTACCCAGCGGGCTTTGGCCTCTTCCGAGGAAATATTCCACGTATCCGCCAAAAGGTGTAAATCACCTGAAAGTTGGTTGGCAAACAAGTCAGAGTTTCTAAAAACTGCGGTATTGCTTGGGCTCCACACATCAAAAGAGTACCACATACCCGCGCTTTCGCCCATGCTATAGCCAAAGGCCAAATTGGGCTGTAAGCCAAATAAATCTTTAAATAAATGCGTATAAATAGCCGACGAAAAAACACCAGCACACATCATACTCACGGCATCGTTATGAATACTAGGCGCGGCTTGCGTGCGGCTTTGTAGTTTTGGGTGCAAATACTCGGTGCCTACAAAATCCGCTACGTCCGACAGCTTATTTCCAAAATGCGTGTGCAGTTGTGGAAACAGCTGAAAAATATCTTGCCCTAAACCACGGTAGGCCGTCGCAGAGCCAGGATAGACAAAGGCGACTTTGCCTTTTTTGCCCAAGGGGTGCGCTGTAAAATAAGAACCGCGCGGCGTTTTGAGGGGATGGCCTTCGGCCAAAGCTGCCTCTAAGCCCACTTGCATAAAGCGAATTTCTTGCTGGAGGCTTTTTTTGTTGTTGGCCAAGAGGACTAAGCAATAGCTAGTCGCCGTTTTATTGGTATAATACAAACGAGCGGCAATTTCGGGTAAAGAATGGGAGCTGCCCACTTCTTCTAATAGCGTCTCCAAGGCTTGGCGCAATTCGGTTTCGCTATCGCCTTTTAGAACAAATAAGCTGCCCAAGCGGCCTTGTAGTAAGGGGCTGTCTTTGGGCGTGGCAGTACTGCCTTCAGAGAGTTGTAGTTGCAAACCGTCTAAGCCATTGATGGCCGCACGGCGCGTTTCTCCTTCGTTGAGTAGCCAAGGTCTAGACTCGGCAGGGAAGTAGTAATTGGTCACCTCAAAAGCGGCTGCTTCTTGGGGAGCATTCCAATTGGGAATGCCAGGAATAAAACGGTGGTGCAAGCACAACGCCGTCTTGATGAGTGCGGCAATACCTGAGGCTGCTCCTGTGTGGCCAATAGTTGTTTTGACCGACCCCAAGGCCGTTTTTTGTTGCAGTGTAGTAGCTAAGAGCTGCTGTAATTCTTGTTGATCCTGCTCGGCGTAGCCACTGGCCACCAGCTCTTGGTAGCCTACCTGTAGATTTTGTGGAGGCGCTCCAATATGCTCTAAGACAGCATAGATACGTTCGTCACTGGCTTGGGCATCTGCTTGGCGTTTGAGGACAATAGCGCCTGCGCCTTCGCCGACTAACCAACCTTTTTGTCCTTTATTGAGGGACAAGCTAGGTGCGGCATTGCTGCTGCTGGCTTCTTTGGCTTGGCGCAATAAAACACTTTCTAAGCCACCACAAAAATCGACACCGCCAACGACTACTGCATCTACTTCGCCTAGCGAAAGCATATTTTGCGCCACTTCCAACGCTTTAAAAACGGCATTGTCTCCACAAGAAACCGTAAAGGCAGGCCCTGAAAAATCCCACAGCGCGGCAATTCTACTTGCCATAATATTGCCTACAAAGCTGGTATGTTGACTAGGCGTTTGGCTGCCATCGCGGTAGTACAACGCATTCTTACTATACTCCTTTAACGCTATTTTATTTTCCTCCGTCAATAAAATATTGCTTTGTTCTAACGCCTGTTCCAATTGCCAAACACTATCCCAACGGGCCAAGTAGTGGTGGATCGCCAATTCTGATTCCATCGCGATTAATACCGCAATATTCTGACTCTCATCTACATTGGCATCTTGCAAGGCTTTGTCGGCGACACTTAGAATAAGTGCCTGTTGCGGCTCCAAGGTTTCCGCTTCTTTAGGTTGTATTTTATACCGCAAGAGATCAATGTCGAATTGATCAATGTACGCGCCTTTGGGGGCTTGGCCATCTTCGAAGCCGTAACGTTTTAACAAGTCTTGGTCGGCATCAAAGCCTTTCCAGCGTTTGGCAGGCAGTGGGTGAAAAGCCTGTTGCGTATTGTAAATGGTGGCGTAAAAATCCTCTAAGTTCTTACAAGACCCAAAATGTGCCTCCATACCAACAATGGCTAAGGGAAGTAGCTTTTTGGGTGTGTAGGTAGTTGCTTCTGTTAGGGTAGAGGTGGTCGGTTTTTGAACCACCATGTGGGCGTTGTGTCCCTCCAAAACCGAAGGAATTGATGCCCGCTTGATGGCCTTGCCAAGGCGTGGCTTTGCGAATGATTTGCGCATCTTTGATCCACTGGTTTTTGGCTTGCACCGCTTTGTCCAAATTAATATTTGGTGGAATCAATCCTTTTTTCATAGACAACAAGACCTTGAACAAGCCTGTCATTCCTGCCGCTGTGAGCAAATGGCCCATGTTAGATTTGACCGAACCCAACAGAGGCTTGGTTTGATGTTGTGCAAAGAAATCGGAAATGGAATTCATCTCGGTAACGTCGCCCAAGGGCGTACCCGTCGCGTGACATTCTAAATAAGAGGTATTCTGAGGCAAAATCTCGCTGTTGGCGTTGGCAATAGCGGGGTCTAAGCCATAAGCGCGCTCAAAAGCCAAGCGTTGGCCTTTGGGATTGGGACTCAACAAAAACTTGCCGCGTCCATCATTGGACAAGCCAATGCCACCAATTAACCCCAAAATGGTATCGCCATCGCGCTCGGCATCTTCCAAGCGTTTGAGGACAACCATGCCCGCGCCCTCCGCAGAGACCAACCCACCTGAGGTATCATCCAGCGGCGCAAATTTTTCGCCATGCGGGGCATAAGCATGAAAAATCGAAAAGCCCATGTGGATGAACAATTGGTCGGAACCACAAACTGCGCCTGCTAACATTAAATCCGACTTGCCTGTAATCAGCTCATCACACGCCAATTTAATGGCGTACAAAGAGGTCGCGCAAGCGGCATCAAGCGCATAATGCCCCCCTCCCAAACCTAAGCCTTTGACCACCATTTGTGAAGGCGTGTCGGTCAAGACTTCGTTGTCGGGCAACGGCAATTGCTGGGCAGGAATGCTAAAACTATCGTCCTCTAATAATTCCTGTAAGGCTTTTTCTGTCGTCTTGGTGTATAAATCGGCCAATAAGCGGTGCGAGGAACCTGTTGGAAAGGACAAATTGCCTAAGATCAAGCCGCATTTGGCTAAGATTTGTTGGTTGTCGGCGTAGCCACTTTCTTTTAAAGCTGCTTTGGCGACATAAAGCGACCACTGGTACAACTTGTCCTGTCGCGCCAAAAAATCGGGCGACAGTTGATAGCCTTCGGGATCGAAGTCAAAGTTGCGGATGTAGCCGCCGCGCAAGGAGTAGCAGCGGTCGACGGCTCCTTTTTTATCTTCGTAAAAAATGGCGGGATCAACGCCAAAATCTTGGTGGTTGGCTAAGCTGGTCAGGTCTTTTTCGTCCAACAGGTTTTGCCAAAATTCTTCGTTGGTCGAAGAACCTGGAAATAACCCAGCCATGCCTATAATTGCTATTTTCATTGTTAGTTGCTTGTTTTAGCCGCATTCAATACGACCGTGCTTTACTTTGATAGCGGGTATGATTTACCAGTTGAGGTCTTTAGAGATGGTGACGGCAGCGTGTTCCGTTTTGCAATAAACACGGCCTTGTTCGTCGTAGGTGGTGCAATGCGCAACCATTTTAAACGGCGTATTGTCTACAATTTCAATGTGTACGAGTAATTCTTTGTCAAAAGGAATAGGCGCGAACAATTGTGCGCTTTTGGTCGCTAAGGGCAAGGACTTTGCCCCCTCGTGGTAGCGTTGTACCCAAATGACCATGCCTTGGTATTGAATGTCTGCAAAGAAGGTATTCACACCCAAAATAGGGAATTGGCCTTGCTCCGAACGGGAAACCGCAGGCGCTTTGCAGCGCAAAACAATTTGTTGTTCGTTCCAATCTAAAATCTCTTGGATGCCTTGGAAATGGGCACCGTGAAAGAGCGCGCCATTCTCATACAAAACAGCACCATCTGTTGGTTGATAATTACCACTCAAAGCCGCTTTAAAAGTAGGTTGTTCTACGCTTACATTCTTCGCTTTTAGGGTAATCAAAGCGCGGTAGTGGAAGGTCGGTAACTTAGAGGTCGGCGCTTGGCTGCTAATGGTTGCTTCCAGAACAACCGTGCTTGCATTTTTCTCTTTTTCTACCAACGTTGTTACAAAAGCCTTAGGCTGTGTACCGTCAAAAACTAAGCCTTTGAATAGCTTGGTGTCGGCGACCTCGTAGGTGCGGAAGTCAGGGAAAATCTGTTCGGCTGTTGTCGCCATCCAACCCATCGCACTCACTACAGGCAATACGGCTTGGCCTTGAATGACGTGGTGGTATAAGAACGGATTGTCTTTAGGCTCCAATTCGCGATACACTTGGTGGGTGGTTAAGGCACCTTCGGTATACGAAATAGCGGCGGGTAAAGTACCGCCCAAAATAACTTGGGGTTGGTTGGCATAAGCCGTACTCAACTCATTAATCAATAAAGCAGGGCCTCCTTCACTGTTGACCAAGGAAACGCCCATGGCTTCAAATTTCTTTTTGAGGGCATCGCTGACCATGCCTGCATCCCAAGCGCCCCAATTAATAGCAGATACTTGGGTGTTGGGGTGGTTGGTGCGAAACAGGTGTGCGGCTTTACTCAAAATCTCATTGGCAATCGCATAATCTGTTTGTCCTACATTGCCATAAAAACCAGCGACAGAGGAAAAGAGAATCAAATGTTCCAATTGTTGGATATTGACACATTGCAATAAGGTCAACAACCCGTCTAGTTTGACAGATAAAACGTTGATGAAATCTTGCTCGCTTTTGTCTTGGATGTATTTATCGGCCAAGCGTCCTGCACCGTGTAGAATGCCCGTGATTGACCCCCACTTTTTAGTGATGGCTAGTAATTGCGGTTTGACCGTGGCTAGTTTCGTTACATCGCCTTTGATATAAACAGCTTGACCGCCTGCAGCTTCGATGGCCTCAATGGTAGCGTCAATTTCTTTCTTAGCGATAATGTTGTTAAAGCTGCGTTTGACCTCGGCTAGGTTAGGCGTTTGGCCTTGTGCTTTTAGGTCGAGCATGATGGCGCGTTTCAAAGCGCTGGGATCCGCTTCATTTTTAGCGAAAGCGGGCACTGAAAAGGTAGCATCGGAGCGCCCTAGCAAAATGAACTGGCATTGAAAGGCTTTCGCCATTTCGATAACACAGTTAGCCGTAACTCCACGAGCGCCGCCGCTTACTAAAAATACCGAATTTTCGGTGACGGCTGTTTGGATCTTCTGACCTGCTTGTACTGGGTCATGCGTAGCGATTAGCGTAGCGCGTCCCTCATCAGATAAAGCAACTTCGGGCACTGCGCGGTTGGGGTCGTGCAATTCGGCGATTAGGTGCTGGGCGAGTTGTGCATTATCCCACTCTGGTTGAGCATCGATGGCGCGGCAAAATACGGACGACCATTCTAAGTTCAGGCATTTGACTAACCCATTGAGACCACCACCAACTACAGAAATATTAGAGCGTTTGCCCAAGCCTAAACGGCCATCTAAGCGCGTTAGGGTCAAGAAATTAGCGCGTTGTTGTTCGCCCAATGCATTGAGGTCAGCTTGTACGTGTTTGGCGATTAGAAAAACAGCTTTTACCAAGTCGCGCTCTAAATCGAAGTGTTGGGCAAATTGATGATTGGCAAAGGTGAGGTGTGGGTGTAAGTGAATAAAAGTGCCAACTTTTCCGTATTGTGCTTGGATTTGTTGGATGGCCTCCGCAATAGCGTTGTCACTGTTGGCCGAAAGGCTAATGCTATTGGTAGAAACCCTTGTATGGATGCCTGCGAGATTGAGGACTACTACGCGGTTGCCTTTGGCAACTAAGGCTTCATAAACAGCTTGTGTGAGGGCAGAGCCGTCGTTGGTTAATAGGGCAATGTGGGTGCTGGGCAAACTAAAGTCCAAGTAATCTGGACGGGGCAAGTAGCCCAATTCAACGGTGTTGCGTTCTACGCCGTGAAAGGACGTTGTCACCACTTGTTTACCAGAAGTAGCAACAACGTCCTTGACAGCCGAAGCTGTTGTTAGCTTAGGATTTTTTTTTTAGCGCCTGCTTTCGCGGCCAGGTAATCAACGATTTGGCCGAGTGTACGGAGTTCGGTTAGCTCTTGTGGATTCACACCAGAAACTTCTGGATAATCCTCGGTCATTGCGCCAAAGATTTCTACCCGCTTGATGGAGTCAATGCCCAAATCAGCTTCCATATCCATGTCCAATTCTAACATTTCAGTAGGATAGCCTGTTTTTTCACTAATCACGGTCATTAGAATGCTTTCTAGTTTTTCGTTAGAAAGACCATTAGCAGCGGGAGCCGTAGGAGCAGCGGGTGTAGCTGTTGTAGTTGGCGTACTTGCTTGTGTTGCGGGCGTAGTAGATCCTGCTTTAGAAGCTAAGTAATCAACGATTTGGCCGAGTGTACGGAGTTCGGTTAGCTCTTGTGGATTCACACCAGAAACTTCTGGATAATCCTCGGTCATTGCGCCAAAGATTTCTACCCGCTTGATGGAGTCAATGCCCAAATCAGCTTCCATATCCATGTCCAATTCTAACATTTCAGTAGGATAGCCTGTTTTTTCACTAATCACGGTCATTAGAATGCTTTCTAGTTTTTCGTTAGAAAGACCATTAGCAGCGGGAGCCGTAGGAGTAGCGGGTGTAGCTGTTGTAGTTGGCGTACTTGCTTGTGTTGCGGGCGTAGTAGATCCTGCTTTAGAAGCTAAGTAATCAACGATTTGGCCGAGTGTACGGAGTTCGGTTAGCTCTTGTGGATTCACACCAGAAACTTCTGGATAATCCTCCGTCATTGCGCCAAAGATTTCTACCCGCTTGATGGAGTCAATGCCCAAATCAGCTTCCATATCCATGTCCAATTCTAACATTTCAGTAGGATAGCCTGTTTTTTCGCTAATCACGGTCATTAGAATACTTTCTAGTTTTTCGTTAGAAAGACCATTAGCAGCGGGAGCCATAGGAGCAGCGGGGGTAGCTGTTGTAGTTGGCGTACTTGCTTGTGTTGCGGGCGTAGTAGATCCTGCTTTAGAAGCTAAGTAATCAACAATTTGACCTAGTGTACGGAGTTCGGTTAGCTCTTGTGGATTGACACCAGAAACTTCTGGATAATCCTCGGTCATTGCGCCAAAGATCTCTACCCGCTTGATGGAGTCAATGCCCAAATCAGCTTCCATATCCATGTCCAATTCTAACATTTCGGTGGGGTAGCCTGTTTTTTCGCTAATCACGGTCATTAAGATCGTTTCTAACTTCTTAGTAGAAAGACCCGTGTTCGCAGGAGCTGTTGCCGTTGCTGTCGCTACCGTGGCGTGAACAGGTGTACTAATGGTCGCGGTTGCTTTAGGCGTTGTTGGTGCTTGCGCTGATGGCTGTTTTTGAGAAGGTACAACAGTGTTAGGAGCTAGGCTCTTTTTTTCTTCTTGTAAAAAGACTTGTTGCGGCTCCAACTGTTGGGGCTGTCCTGCCAAGTTAAGTTGCTGTGCAAGTACTTGGATGAGCAAATGCGACTGGCGGTTTTGTTCCGTCAAGAAGCTTTGGAAAAGCTCAAGCGATTTATTTTGCTGCGTAGTTACCATTTCTACGGTAGCTTTCAGCGTTTCGATGATCTCTTTGTTCATAATATCGTCTTCTTCTGATTGGATGATGTTAGAATGGGCGGTAGAAGCAGCAGGAACAGGCACTTCTATGATTTTTTCTACAATTTTTTCGACGGGGACTTCTTTGATGACCTCGACGATTCTTTCTTGGATAACCGTGTTAGTGCTGGTCGATAGCTGATAGCCATCGTTCAACGCCTCGTAATAGGCTTTTTGAGTGTCTTTACTCACATAATTATGTCCACCAATTGGCACCGTCATTTTAGTTTTGGCGGCAGGTTGTGCGGGCACTTTGTAATAAGGATCTACTTGGTTTAAGTCGATGCCCAATACTTGTAATTGCAAAACTGCTTGGCGGAACTGTAGATCGCTGTCCTTGTTAGCGCTGGGGTTTAGCGCAATGGCGTGGTGCTCTTTATCGGCCAAAATATCGCTGACTAAGTTGGTCAAGACGCGCTTGGGGCCAAATTCTACAAAGATGCGACCACCCGCTTGGTATAAATTCTCTACTTGTTGCTTAAACAAGACTGGCTGTAACAACTGCCCTTGTAAGAGTTGCTGAATAGCGGCAGGCGCACTTGGATAAGGCTGGGCGGTGCTGTTGGCATAAACAGGAATTTTGGGCGCTTGAAAACGGTATTGTTGTACTGCTTGCGCGAAGGGTTGCTGCGCGTGTTGTACTAATTCAGTATGAAAAGCTGCCGATACTTGCAAGGGCACTACCGAAAATCCTTGTGCTTGTAGCGCGGTTTGCGCCGTTTGGATGGCGGCTGTACTGCCTCCCAAAATAACTTGCTGTCCTGAATTGACATTCGCAATACGCACACCCTGTAAGGTAGCAATCGCTTGTTCTACCCGTGCTTGATCGGCTTTGACCGCCAACATGGTACCCGCGTCGCCTTGTGGATTGGTTTTGCCCATAGCCGTACCGCGCGCTTGTGCTAGCTGCAAGAAGGTCGCATCGTCATAAACGCCTGCTGCCCAAAGAGCGGTCAATTCTCCAAAACTGTGTCCCGCTGCAAAATCAGCTTGAAAACCCGCTTGTTGTAATACTTTATAGAGGCCCATACTAAAACCACCAATGGCAGGTTGAGCCGATTGAGTAGCGGTTAGGGCTGTTTGTTGTTGTTGTTTAGTTGCTTCATTGAAAGCAGGAATGGGATAAACGGTAGCCGATAAAGGCGCTTGGTTGGTTGACTGCATTAGTTCGTCTTGCTTCGCCAATGTTTGGCGGAGCGGCGGGAATGCATTGAGCAACTCTTTGCCCATACCCACGTATTGAGAACCTTGCCCAGAGAACAGCGCTACTACTTTACCATTGGTAGCGGTAGCGTTGGGAGCGAAGTACAAGCCTTTTGGATGTGTCCAAGCATTGGTATTACTGGCCAATTGTTTACTGGCTAAAGTTAAAAAGGCAATGGCCTCCGTGGCATCTTGGGCTACAAAACCCAAACGAGCAGCATTTGCGGCAGGTGTTTTCTTTTCAATTTGCGTTAAGCTCCAAAAAGCGCGTTCGCTTTCGGCACTTTGTAGCGCCTCTAAGTGGCTTTGGCAAAGGTTTACGAGTTCGTTGGGCGTATTGGCTTGTAGCAAAACACTTTGGTAAGGCTGGTGCAAGCGGTAAGCTTGATCTTTGGGTTGGGGCGTATATTCCTCTAGTGCCAAGTGGACATTGATGCCCCCAAAACCAAAGGCGCTTACACTGGCGCGGCGCGGATAGCCTTTCGTCAACCAAGGACGTGCTTCGGTATTGACGTATAATGGCGAATTGCTTAAATCTACTTTGTTGGTCGGTTGCTCGACATTGATGGTCGGCGGTAATACTTTGTGGTGTAGAGCTAGAACAGCTTTGATTAGGCCCGCTGCGCCTGCGGCGGCTTTGGTATGGCCTACTTGCGACTTAACCGTGCCTAGAGCAATGTGTTGTTTTTGATCGTTGTTCGCACTAAAAACCATTCCCATAGAGGTTAGCTCACAAGCATCACCCGCGTTGGTTCCTGTTCCATGCGCTTCAATTAAACCGACTGTTTTGGGTTCAAACCCTGCTTCTTCATAAGCGCGGTTCATCGCCATCGCTTGCCCTGAAGGACGCGGTGCATAGACCGATTTGAAACGACCATCACTAGACGTTCCCACTCCTTTAATGACAGAATAAATGGTATCACCATCGCGCTCGGCATCTTCTAAACGCTTCAAGACTAACATGCCCAAGCCTTCGCCAATCAACATTCCATCCGCTTTATCACTAAAAGGGCTGATGACATTGGATTTAGAAAAAGCAGGCGTTTTAGAAAAAGACATGTACATAAACGGCGAGTTGTCTGTATCGACACCCCCTGTCAACATCATATCGGCACGGCCTTCCACCAATTCGCTTAACGCCATTTTGACGGCACTCAACGAAGCAGCACACGCCGCATCCACGACGGAATTTATACCCCCTAAGTCGAAACGGTTGGTGATGCGTCCTGAAATAACGTTGCCCAACATTCCTGGAAAGGAATTTTCATTCCAACCAATGTAGGCCTTTTTCATTTTATCAACAATATGCGGAATATCTACTTCGGCAATGCCACAAGAACGCAAGGCTTTTTCCCAAATGGGGTACTGCAAGCGCCCTGTTAGTGGCGTAATCAATTTTTGTCCTCCACCAACACCTAGCAAAACACCTGTTTTAGCTTTTAAGGCGGTCGTCAATTTGCCAGACGCTTTTCCATAGCCAGCTTGTTCAAAGGCATCGCGGGCAGCGACTAAAGCCAACAACTGAGAAGCATCGGTTACTTCTAGGATATTCGGCGGCAAGCCAAATTCCATAGGATTAAAATCAATATCAGGTAAAAAACCACCGCGCTTGCAGTAGGTCTTGTCAGGTACGCTTGGGTCTGGATCATAATAATCCTCGATGCGCCAGCGATTATCAGGCACATCAGTAATACTGTCTTTGCCCAAAATGATGTTGTTCCAAAACTGATCGATTGTTTTGGCATCGGCAAAAAGGGAGGACATGCCAATAACGGCGATGGGTGTTTTGCGGAGAGAATTGTTTAAATTCATTGTTGTGATTGATTGATGGATGGGTGGTGATGCCCAGAACTATGGTGATAGAAGTTGGTCGATGGAGGTAAGGAACTACAACATTACCTTGAACAACTCTTCTTGTTTTTCTAATTGTTTGACCCCTTCTTTGGTGCAAAGGCCGCGCAAGTAAGGCAACATGATGCCAAAGGTTAAGCGCTCTTTGCTGTATTTTTCTAAGGGAAAGCGGTTGGTATTCTTTAGTAATTCTAACAAGGCCAAGACCGTTTTACTCGTGACTTGAATGTCAATGTCATCCCTAAATAAGCCATCTTTAGCACCCCAATCGGCTAGTTGTTCCAGTTGCTGATCGGCAAAGTTGCCTGTTTCTCGATAGGATTTCTGTAGCAAACCTGGATAGTAATGCAAAATGTCGTTGAAAAAATTGGGGTTGGTTTGACTGGCTCTAAATATAATACGCTGGTGCAAATAGCCCATCGCTTGTAATGCATTCTCCGAGGCGCGAATAATGTCTTCGTTTTCTTTGCGAATGGTGACGTGGTAAGCAGCTAAACAAGCTTCTAAAAGCGAAGTTTTATCTTCAAAGTGTTTGTAGATCGTTCGTTTAGAGGTATGCAATTGTTTGACAATACGATCAATCGTAATGGTCTTTACGCCGTGTTCTACAAAAAGTAAAGAGGCAACTTCTACTATTTTATCTTTAGAAACCATAAGATGGGGCTTGTTTTATCTACTAAAAGTGAACTGGCGGTAATATTCTAGTTTCACCAGTACCATGCAAATGTCTAAAAATAACGGCAGACTTGCAAGTTTGTTGCCTTCCAAATGCCTATTTTTACAAAAAATTAATACATGATACAAATACTTTACGCTAATTCTACCCACTTACAAGCGGCTTACTCGCTGACCAAATTATTACCTTTGTTGCCTGATTTTGTTGCTACTAGAGCCGTACGCTATCGCCAAGCACAAGACGCGTACAATTTTGTTTTGGGACGTTTGCTGTTGCGCCAAGCATTGTTGAGAAGTAATTTGCCCCTTACTCGATTGGCCGAAATTGATTATACCACTGCTGATAAACCTACCTTACCCGATTTGTATTTTAGCATTACTCACTCCCAAGAATGGGTGGCTTGTGCCTTTTCGACGGAGCAAGCAGTTGGATTGGATGTAGAATTGCCCCGCGATTTGAACAGAGCTCATTTTAGAGCGAGTTTTAGTTGGCACGAATGGGATCAAATTATAGCGGATGAGGGCTTGCACACCTTTTATTTGCATTGGACGGCCAAAGAGGCAGTTCTAAAAGCGACGGGTTTGGGATTGGGGCATTTGTTGGACATGACCTTAGTAGGATTAAAAGAAGCTTTTGTGAAATTGCCAGAGGAAGAACAGGCCAGCCATTGGCAATTGTGGCACTGGAACATCGAAGGTAGCTCCGCATACGCGTGTTTGTGCGCTAAAAGAATTATAAACGTAGTCCCTGTGCAATTGACAAATAAGGAATTACTATGACAAAGAAAATTTTTACTCCGCCTTAATTTTATGTGCTTCTATTTCGCCAATTCGTAGACTAGATTTTTATCTTCTGTTTTGTAAACGAGTCATTCTTTCGCTATGAATTAGAGGTTATTACGAATGGAGTTATAGAGGGATTAAAAAGAGAAAATCTGAACTCCGCTTGCTGGCTCGCGGAAGCTGTTTTTCTATCAACCGAGCTTGCGAGTTCACAAAGTAATGGAGGCAAACCCGAAGGGAACGAGCGGTTTGGTGTAAGGCATTAGCAGGGGGAGGCGCTCACGAGCAAAGCGAACCAAACTTATTCGTAAAGGTCTATTGATAACTCCAACTAGAAGGAACAAAGTCACGGTGCTTTGTCGTCATCCAATATACCCAATCTGTTACCCAGAAGCCAACAAGAATAAGGAATGCTACCAAAAAAGTGCAGCGGACAGAATGCCGCACGCTACGAAACCAAAATAATTGTGGCGCTATCCAAGGGGCGAACAGAAAGAGTCCGTATAAGAGCCAAGAAGGCCCTAACGTCCGCTGATAGAAGTGGTATTAATCGTATAAATAGCCCTTCTGCCAAGCTATGGCTATTTCCAATAAGTACATGATCAAAGCGAAGCAATTAACGCCCAACATAGCACCGCTCAAAACCGCTAAACGCGCCATTGGTAAGCATCTTTTTAAAGAAAAAACAACCCGTACCGATAGGAGCATCAGCTGAAGGATGGCCAAATTTACGGTAATGGCTGTCAGTAGCACAGGCAAAAAAGACAAATTGCCTAAATACCAAAAAAATAGTAATAACAAGCAACAACAGCAAAACGACCAGCTAACAATCATAATCAAGGTAGTAAAACTCTATGTGAGAGCGTTGGTTGCGCCAATGATTACTGTTTATAAGTAATCTCCAAAGACCAATCATCTAGATAAACCGTATAAGTCGTTGCATTCCAATAGTAGAAGAGGAGGCTATCGCCTTCATAATCGGGAGGAATAAAGAAAGAGGCTTTTACCTGTTGCCAATCGCCCTCTTCTTGCACAATATTTTCCTGTACTTTATAATAATTGATGCCCTCGGCGACAAACGCGCCGACCGTCGCCGAACGATGTCGCCAAACAGTCATACTCACCCTGCTCCCTTTAATAATATTGGTTAATTGTTGCTGAAAAGCGCGCTGGTTAGCGGGATCAACGACGACACTTTGTTGGCCAGAGCGGGCTTGCGTCTTGCTTTTTTGGTTGGTGCCTACGGCGGCTAAGCGATTGGCAGTACTGCTATCCATTGGAGGGAGCGCCGTAGCAAGGGGGGATTCTACCTCCCAAGTATACGTACTTTTATGCCCTGCTCCATCGCTCAAATTCTTAGGGAACCATTCATAGACTATATAGGTATTGCCTTCGCTAATTTTCTTCATGTTGTATTGCTGGGGCAAATATTTACCATTCAAAATCACTTCTCGAACGGGCCCTTCTGTCGGAAAATCAAAGTCGCCAAACTGTTCCATTTGCTCATGAAATGCTTTGTGGTACAACACTAGAATAGGCTTATCATTAAACTGATCGAGTAATTCTTGGTCGGGAAACGGCGGCATAAAGAGGGAAAACAAATGCTTGGTATGACTAACAGGCAAGCGCGAACTTTGTACACTCATCATTGGCAACTTAGACAACAAACTAAGGAGTTGTGTTTCTCGATTATAATAAACGCCACCTCCTAAAATAAGCCCCGCCGTTTCGGCATGGCTATGAAAATAAGGCAACGGTAAGAGTGCTTGATAGTTAGAGAAATCAAGTTCCGCCAATTCCTGATAAGGCGTTTCCGACCATTCTCTATGAAAATGATTGTTCCGATAGTTGCCATTCTGAAAGGCTACTACATCTTTGGTATCAGAAACAGCTATAAGTGCCAACACGATTATTCCACCTTTTATCCATTTACTAGAATGGTTTCTATAGTAATAATCTACTAAGTGGGCCACTCCAATACTAAAGACCCAAAAGGCAGGCCAGTAAAAGCGCGCCAAGCAGCGGAATTGTTCTATCTGACTCACGAACTTACGCAAGTAAAAGAAGGGATTGAAATAGTTTTTGAAGTAATACTGGTTGTCCATAAAGTAATACACATCTCCTATGGCAATAAACGTACAGCAAAATGCCATACCCAATAAGGGCAAAAGCAAGGGTTTTTTAGTGATAATACTGCTTGTGGACAAGTAAAGTGATTTTCCAAAGAGTTTGAGCGCGAGCAAGAACGTCAAACTGTAAAGCGTGAAGGCACCCATGTACAAGTTCGACTCGTAATGAATTTCGTCAGGCTTGGCATAAGAGAAAAAATACAGAATATAATTAAAGGGTCTAGCGGTAAATAAGGACACAAAAGAGAGTTCCCATTCGGCATATCCATAGGCACTGTTGCCCACTGCCCGCAACGCATAGTAGTCATCAATAAAGAAGATCGTTCCAAATACCAAGATCAAACCAACTAAACAAACAACTCCCAAAACAACCAAGGGTTTTAAGCTAAGCAGCCAACTCTGCTGCTGATAAAATTTTAGTTCCAAGGCATGAAAAAGCGCAAAAAAACCAATCGTGACCCCTAAAATAGGCAAGAAATATAGGTGCGTAAAAGATGCCAAATAAAGGGTAGCTAATAAAGCCCCTAGCTTAGTTTTGTGGCTGCTGAAATAACGCTCAGGATCTTCTTGATAGCCTTTATAAATCTGTACCAAGAGCAACAAGGTGAGCAAGATAAATAGCGCAATACTCAGGTTGAAATGTCCATTGCCGAGCCTAGGCAATTGTGGGTTGATCCAAGTCAAGCTAATGGCCAACAACATGGCCAACCAAGGCGTTTGTACAAAATATCTGATCAGGCGATAGGCCACCAGCGCGGCGATCCAATGAAAGAGGATAATGATAAAATTAAAAATAGGAATGCCGTAATCCGAAATGTCATAGATGTAAACAGAGAACAAACGCATAGGCACAGCAATCGTCGGTGTCAGATCTGCATAGAACAAATAATCGCCAAACGGGTAAGCATGACCCTGTACCAAGGCCAAGCCCGCACTAGCATCTTGCTGCAAATAACTCTGAAACGTAAAGTAATTCTTGATGCCATCAAACAAATCCATGAATATTGTTTCCGTTGGATGTACAAAGAACTTATTAAAGGCAACGACACATAAAATGGCTTGTAAAACTAGAACAAGAAGAGTATCTTTAGAGAATAGACGAGCACGCATGAAGGTGATTATTTAGTAGATTTTCTCCTAAAAAAAGATCGAAAGAACAGCTTCAAAAAACTGCGGCTTTCCGTCAACAAAATGGTTAGGTTGACTTTAGAAAAAACAATGGCTGGTTTTAGAGTAACGGGAATGGACGTAATCTGAAGGCGTTTGTCATTAGAGGTTAAGAAGACAAATTCTAAGTCAAATAGATAACGATCAATTTCTGTTTGCAAAAAAGTAGCGCGGCCTGCACTATTAAACCCCTTGATACCACATTGCGTATCAGTAATTTGAATCCGTAATAGAAGTTTGATGAAAAAGCGTAATACTTTAGAAATAAATTTCCTAAAAGCTGGAACTTGCGCGTAATAGTTGGCATCGCGTACCCCCACAACTACGTCCCAATCAGATGCTTGTAACTGCTCGAATAAGGCAATAAAACTATCGGTAGTATAGGGAAAATCTATATCCGTGTAAATGCAAAGATCGTTGCGCACCGCAGCAATACCCTGACGAAGCGCATATCCTTTGCCTCGGTTTTTTTTATAAGCAATGAACTGCAAATCAGTTACCGCAGCATCAATGGCAGCTATATCTTTTGGCAAAATAGGGTACTTAGAGCCATCATTAACAATGATTAATTGAAAAGTAACGTGTGGGAGGCGGTCTTGCAGTGCTTGCATGGAGGTAATAATCGTATCGGCCCAATCGGGCAAAGGATTGTAACAAGGCAAGACAATGCTCAAATTCACGTTCTCCATACTACTAAAAATTCAACAACAAAGACCTTTAAGACTTGCTTAGAACAAGCGGGGTTATACAAGAATCGCCAAAGGTAATTCTTTTTGTTTAAAGCGGCGGTTTCTACCTCATAAATCAACAGTTAGAGGGGCTATAAGCGAGTAGAGACGCTTAGAGTGTCCTGAAAAAGTTGTAGTGACATCCAAAAAAAACACAACTATTTGCTTGCAAAAATGCTTTATTAGGATACAAAACAAGTCCCTCAACGTTTTTTTAATCGCTTTAACAGCCTTCCAAACTTTCAAAAATCACATTAGACTAATGAAAACATTTCACCTTTTATTTGTTTTAGTAGCTTTATTATCCAACAGTCTGCACGCTCAAATTGACCAGCCCCCTGATCTTATTCAAAAAATAGACAAAAGTAACTTTGAGAAAGAATTGGCGAGTTTTCTAGACGATAATTTTGAGCACGGCGACATCGCTACGCTAAGAGAAAAGGGAAAGAATACGGTAGAAATTAAGCTATACAAAGATTTTGCTGCTCTTTGGTGGCAACTCAATGCCGAAGGTACTGACCGAGAAGAAGTTTGTATGGACAAAGAGAGTACAGCTTTCAGCCAGTGCCTTAAGCGTATTATTGCCAAGCGGCCCTTATCTATTTGGGTAGATCGAGAGGAGCAGTACCACGCGGAGTAAAAAAGCGTTTTGTGGAAATGTGTTACCATGAAATATCAGTGGTCATGGCCGCATAAGTATTGCATAACTAGACCAGTAGTAAGACAAGGGTAGAACAGAACTAAGCGATTAAGAGAACTGCTCTCCAATTAATCACAACAAGGCCTACTGCAAAGGATTATTTTGTTTGGGAATTATTTTTGTAGAACAGCTATATAATTCATAAATTGAGCAGCAGCAAAATTTCTTACGAAAAAATACCACACAGTCAGTAGTCAACACTATGCCAACACAAATCCTCGAACCGTTACAGAAAGCCCTCGAAATTAATTTAGACATCAACACGTACGGTTCTTTTGCCGAAATTGGCGCAGGGCAGGAAGTGGCGCAGTATTTTTTCAAGGCAGGAGCCTCTTCGGGAACCATCGCAAAAACAATTTCGGCTTACGATAAATTGGTGAGTGATGATATTTATGGGGTAGAAAAAATGGGCCGTTATGTCTGTGAATCCCGCTTGTATAAAATGCTTGACCACGAATACACGCTGTTGGTAGAACGCCTCAGTGCGGCGCGCCCAAAATGTCGCTTATTTGCTTTCGCAGATACCGTCGAAACCCTCAATTATCACAAAACAAATAAAGGCCAAGGTTGGTTAGGTTTGCGCTTTCAGTTGCATCCCCAAGATGCCCCTAATGAGTTGGTGATGCACATCGAGTTGTTGGACAACGATACGGCCTTACAGCAGCAAGCGGTAGGGATGTTAGGTGTCAACATCGTTTATGCCTGTTATCATTACAACAGTGATTATACCCAATTGATGCGCTCCCTACTAGAAGGCATTCAGAATCGGGTAAAAATTGATTTGTTGCGCTTAGAAGGGCCACAGTTTCAGCTAGTAGACAACCGTTTAGTGGCCTTGGAGTTGGTAAAACAAGGCATGACCGAAGTAGCGATGATTGATGCGAATGGAATGCCCGTACACCCTTCCGAGTTTATGTACAAACACAATGCTTTGGTAGTAAGAGGCAGTTTTCGCCCTGCTACATTGCGTACGCTTGACCGTATCAAATCGGCTGCCCAACAATTTGAGGCCGAGGAAGATTTGTCGCCGCGCGGAACTACAGTGTTGACGGAGATGACGCTTAAAGACCTTTCACGAGATACAGGAAAAGTAGATTATAAAGATTACTTGGATCGAATTGCACTGCTCAATTATTTGGGGCATTACGTCATGATTAGCAATTGTGACCAATACAAAAGCCTGATTGATTATTTGTCCTCTTATCGGGTCGCCAAATTAGGGATTGTTATTAGTGCCAAGAGTTTGTTGGATATTATCAATAGAAATTATTACCGCAACCGAGATGGTCGCTTGATTACTTCGTATGGCGAAATTTTTACACTTAATGTACGGATTTTAGTTTATCCTGCTTATGGAGAAGGTGGTGGCGAATTGATGACGTGTAAGAATTTGCCCATTCCAGAAGGGATTCGGTATTTGTACAAACACATCATGGAAAACCGTCATGTCATTGACATTAAGCATTACGATCCTGCCTTACTTCGCATTTACTCCATTGATGTCCTCAACCGTCTTCGAGAGGATGAAGAAGGATGGGATGACTTCGTGACACCTAAAATCGCGCGGTACATCAAAACCAACCATTTGTTCGGTTTTCCAGCGCCCAATATGGAATTTGAATACTAGTCTTTGAAATTGAAGTAAAATCGAAAGAATCAAAAGACTTCCAAATAGTTACAAAAAAAGCTTAAAGGCTTTCCTGCACTTCTACTAGCGTTTGGTTAATCAAGGAGGTAATCAAAGGCGCTTTATTGAAGACCATAAAATGGCTGCCGCCTTCTATCGCTATGACAGGGGACAACACACGCCTGAAGGGAAACGTTTTGTCTTTGGTTCCGTGCAAATGCGTAATCGGGGTGGTCACGCCATCCGATTCCCATGCAAAAATAGCGGACGTTGCCCAGCGGAAATAATACGAACTGTGTTGAGCCGCCGCTTGTAGAAAAATTTCTTGCGCTTCAGGGGTGTGGTAGCCGTGGGCTTTTCCCCATGATTTGAAGGAATGGAGCACCATTTTTTGAGTCAGAATACGGTTCACAGGGAAGGCGCGCATCAACACATTCATACCAATATCTTTTTCCTTTTTTGCTTTGATACTGGAGACGAGAATGATGCGAACTGTAGGAATTCGCTTCGAGATTTCTTGCATCACTACACCACCAAAAGAGTGTCCAAGGAGTACTAAAGGCGAATTGATGTGCTGTATGCCTTCTGCCATTCGATCTACATAGGCATCCAAACTCTCGCAGTGCTCTGGTTGTAACCATTCTAAATAATGCACTTCTTTTGCGGCCGTCAATTCTAAATGTTTGAAAATAGCAGAATTGAGACCTAGACCCGCTAAGCAATACACAATCAAATCGGTTGTCATAGGAGAGTAGTTTTTTTTAAAGAACAACAACAAGTATCTGTTGCCGTTTTTATAACCATTAAATGCCCCTAGTGTTGTTAAAGGAAGCGCTTTAAGGCAACACCCTAAGGATTTTAAGTAGATTATACAGGAACTCTCGGGCGAAGCCCGTCAGAAGTTTTGGCAATTTGTTAAATTTACAGCACCTTCATCAGCCACTAAAAAAGTAAACAACGCATGAGCGAAATTGTAGCACGGGCAAATTATGATGTCCTCATTATAGGAGCAGGAATAGCGGGTATGACGGCGGCAGCGCTGTTGAGTCGCGCAGGCCTTTCGGTTGTCGTTTTAGAAAAAGAACCTCACGCAGGCGGTTACTTGGCAGGCTTTCGCCGAAAGGAGTTTCGCTTCGACTCTGCTATTCACTGGCTCAACCAGTGCGGAGAGCGGGGAATTGTTACCAAAGTATTCCAATTGATTGGCGACGATCGTCCACAGCCCCAACCACTAGGGCGGATTTACCGCAATAAGGCCGAAGGGCACGACTATGTATTGACCGATAATCCCGACGAGCTCAAAGCACAATTTATTCGCGATTTTCCCCACGAAAAAGCGGGCATTGAAAAATTCTTCAAAGCAGCACAAAAGATTGCGGCGACTTGGGAATTGTATGCCGATAATTTCCGTACTGCGGATACCATGTCTGCTCTAGATAAAATTTCCCACGGCCTCAAAAAAATGGCCTTTATCAAACCCTTGATTCGCTACATTTGGTACCACGGCGAGGAAGGCGTTCCCAAAGGGTTAAATTTATTCTTCAAAGATCCTGCGTTACATCGTTACTGGGCTTCGGAGCACGATTTGTTGTCTTGTTTATTTCCGATTGCATGGGCGTATATTGGTGATTATCAACTGCCTCCTGCTGGTGGAAGTCAAGTCTTTATAGAATGGTTAGCTCATGTAGTTAAGTTTTATAAGAATGACTTGATTTATGGAGCTACCGTAGAAAAAATCTTGTTAGAGGGAGATCAAGCGGTTGGGGCTGCTTTTACTTATAAAGGAAAACGACACGAAGTGCGCGCTAAACAAATCATTGCTGCCTGCGATGTGGAGTTGTTGTACGAACGGTTATTGCCTCCTGAAGTGATTCCGCAACAGCTCAAGGATAACTTGAAAAAAGCCGAACTATACAGTTCAGCGGTTGCTATTTCTATTGCCTTGGATTGCCCTACAGAAGCGTTAGGGTTTGAGGAGGAGCTAATTATGATTCAGGCAGAGGGCGTGAGCCGCGCCGAGCACGATTCGGGTAATCCTCATACAACGGCCATTTCTATCATCCCACCTAGTCTGCGGGACAAATCTTTAGCACCTGAGGGCAAGGGGACTTTAACCGTGTATTCTTCGGCTTATATGGATTATCAGGGCAATTGGGGCTGCACAATTGATGCACAAGGAAAGTACGAGCGCACGGAGGCCTATTATAAGATTAAAGAAGAATTTGCCAATATTATTTTGGATCGGATAGAGGAGCGGCTAGCTATTGATTTGCGAAGCCATATTCTGTTTATGGATATCGCATCGCCAGTGACCCATTGGCGCTACAGTTACAATCGTGGTGGCTCTATTATGGGGGCTCGCCCTGGACGTACCAATATGGAAGCCAAAATTGCCCATTACCAAACACCTGTTAAGAACCTCATTTTAGGGGGGCATTGGGCAGACTTGGGGGGAGGTGTGCCGATTGCTGTCAAGTCGGCAGCGAATGCTTCCTTGATCGTTTTGAAAGAGCAGCGCCCTGCTGTCTTTCAAGTATTGGCACGCTATTCGGATGGTAAGATTGACTTAGCTGCTGTAAAGAAGGCGGAGGTTCTAAAAAATTACCGTAATAATTGGTCGCCACAGCCTACACCTGCTACACAGCAACAGGAGAAGAACAAATAGAAGGAGGATAAACACCTAGCAAAATTAAGTGTTATTGCTTTACACTAGTTATTAATGGTATTACTATCAATAAGAGAGTGAAGAAAGCGGCGCCTATCTTACTATTTTTTATACAAAGATGAATTATTAATTGAAAGAGGGGGCTTGAGAGTTACATAGGTGTTTTTTCTTGCTATTTGAGTTAGTTTTTTAATTCTTTGAACACCTATTGAACAAAATTCTTACATTTGTGTTACATAACGCGTATGGTAGAAATAAATCAGACAGCAAGACTGTTTTTATAAAGTTAATTAGTGTTAAATTATTACATTTGATTGACTGCTAAACAGTTATCTAAAATATATTCTCAGTATACTGCCCTATGTATATGGAATTTAGTAGTTAGTTTGCCTCCTCAAAACAAATAAAATTAATGGGAATAGATTATACATTACTCGCCAATTTGCTGCCGTACTTAGAAACATTCGAGAAATCGGAGCAGAGTAATTCTGTCAGTGAATTTATCGGTTGGTTGCAAAAAGCCCCTTCTTTGGGGACTACTACAGATCATTCTAACTCTACGGCTATTTCGCAAGCGGCAAAGGTAGATGTTCAAATTGCTCACTTGGTTGGATTGTCCCACAAGTATATTCGTTTTCTTTACAAGAAAGGATTCAAACAATCGCTTCTACAAACCACCGAAGATTTTGGTTTTTTAGCTACGCTCCAACATTTCGGAGACATGCGTAAAAATGAATTAATTCAAGCGAATACCAGCGAATTTACCTCTGGAATGGAAGTTATTCGCCGTTTGGAACGCAATGGGCTTATTGAATCTTTCTTAGATGAGGAGGATCGCCGTGCTCGCCGTGTTCAATTAACTCGACTTGGTTTAGAAGTCTTTCACCGCGCTTTGCCTACCTTAGATGGTATCAGTAAAATTGCGACAGCACCACTCAACGACTCTGAAAAAAGACGTTTGTTGGAACTGTTGCACAAGCTCAATGACTTTCACAATCCTATCTTCCACGAAGAAAAAGACAGTGATCTCCAAACTATCATCCAGCAACACGTCGATGCGTAATTGTTACCTATTGGGTTTTATGGGAGCGGGCAAAAGCTATATCGCTCAACAGCTGGGTCACTATACTAATAGAAGGGTAGTGGACTTAGATGCTTTAATTGAAGCTGAAGCGGGTAAATCTATCCGTCGTATCTTTGAAGAAGAGGGCGAAGCCTATTTCCGCACCTTAGAAACGAAGCTGTTGTACACAACGCTTCGAAACGCACCGCAGATCGTAGCCTTAGGAGGCGGAACGCCCATCTACCACAACAACATGGACTGGATCAAAGCCAACGGCGATAGTATTTTCCTAGACCCCCCTGAGGCCGTCTTGTTGGAACGCCTAGCACGAGAGCAGGCCAAGCGCCCTCTAATTGCGGAATTAGCGCCTGAGAAATGGCAATACCAAATTTTGAAGCGCCTAGAAGCGCGCCGACCCATTTACGAGCAAGCAGACCTCTCCATCAAAGCACAGTCCGCAGCACTCATTGTGGCGGCTTGTTTGACTTTTTTAGGGGAATGAGCAAGTGTTGTTTACTCCACTACCCAAGCTTTTTTGTTGTAATTATCTTGTAGGAATTGTAGGTGTGTTGCGAGCGCTTCTGGCGTACAGTTGAGTTGTACCCCTACGCGATTGAGGCCGTTTTTGACGGTAACATCAGGCAGGTAATTGTCTTTAGCCAATCTATCGGCTAAACGATACGCATTTTTTTCCTTTCCAAAAGCACCGAGTACGATAATGTAATCTGCTGTAGCGACATCTGCTGTAGGCAATGGAATAGGAATGATTTCCGCTGCTGGAGCGGCAGTTTCTTCCTTAGCAGGAGGTGTTTCGTTACTACTGGTACTGGGCAGGATAGAGGCCGAAACGATTTTATTCTTTGCTAATTCTTTATTTGATTCTTCGGCTAAGACCTCACTCTGAGTTGCTTCACTGCTAAACAGTGTTTTTTGTAGGTAGGGTAGGCTGATAAACAAGAGTAAAATCGCAACAGCGGTGGCAAGGCGTATAGGCGTAAATGCTACTACTTTTTTGCGTTTGCTACGACGCGGAGGTGCGGCAGTAGTTTTGGGCTGTTGCAAATAATCTTTGCTACGCAGAATAGGCGCACAAGAAATCGTAGGCAGACCATAAGCGGAGCGCAAAAAATTGGTTTCTTCAGGAACAAATTCCAATTTGGAATCGGAGTTGAAGTACAATTTTCCAATGCCCTTGAAATGGACAATTTGGTTGTTGAACAACTCGGTTTCTATCTTTCTAGTATAGCTTTCTAAGTTACTTTGTGCTTGTTTGTAACTGATGTGCTGTTTTTGCGAAATGTAGTGGGTAAGCAAACCGTCGTTGTTTACCAATTTGGGATTGAACGAAACGTTTTTGCTGGGTGGGCAGAGCTGTTGTTCCACAAAGTCGATAACGGCTGTGGTTGGATTTACAATAAAACCTCCAATAGTAGGCAAAATGACACAGTCATTTTTGTAAAGCAATTCTTCTATGTAAGTAGCTAAATCCAAAAAACAGGGCTTGTGTGTGTATTAAAAAAAACTTATTGTACCGTGATCTCTTTTTTAATAACGTGATGATCGTAGGTATAGAGTTCCACAAAATAACTACCTCTTTCTAAGTTTTCCAAATTTACCTCATAAATAGTGTTGATAGGAAGGTCAAAAAGGTGGTTATCTTCTACAACCACTTGTTCTTTGGCCGATTTGAGAACCAAACGACTCATTTTACCGCCAAGGGTTTCGAAGTCGATGTAGAGGAGTTTATTTTCTTTATTGGTATGAAACGACCAATCATCTTTGTAGAGTTCTTTTTCAAAATTGGCCCAATCAATGGCATCGGTAGAGGCAGGGGAGTTAGTAATAGAAGCGGTAGAAGTTTGAGCAGTTAAAAATTGGCATAGAAATAAAACAAACACAATACTAATGGCAGCCTTCATTCTCTTTTTTTTTAGTGTAGTAAGAGTTTCTTTTTTAGTAAGGTTGACAAGAAAACTAACGGAACTTGATGGCATCAAGCGACGGTTTCTTGTAACGTCATGTTGCTAACGAGGGAAAAGGAAGTAGCTATGCGCTGTTTATAAGGGACGTCATACGCTTTCCAAAACCGCAAGTTATTTTTTTGGGATAATGGTAGGAGATGTAAGGGCTCTTGCTCTTTTTTTTTGCAGTAGCCGTTATCAATAATAAGTGATTCTAAGATAAAAACCAAATTTGCTGTGGCTTTATTTTCTTATTTTAGACAATTATAACAGTTCTCTGTTCAAAACTAGAACAACTATTTTGTATCTTGTTTACTGGAGACCCCCCAAAAAATACCTACCTAAATCTTATCCGTGTGTGATAGACTTTATTACAAAGTATACTTCTGCAATTGATAGACCACTTCCTGATCCTGTGAAGTTTATTTTGCGATAATGCTTACTGTATACAACGCTAAAAACCAGCTATATTGTTTATGAAGAACAGTAAAATCTATGTAATCGGGCTTATTTTATACTGTTGCTTTAGTTTTGCGGAGGGTTTAAGGGCGCAATTGAATCCTACCAAACAGCGCGCAGTCGTTACTTTTGTACTTACCAATCCCGTAGATGAACAAGCTTGGCCTAAAAAGACATTTGCCGTAGAGCAAATCAGCACTCGAAAACGCTGGACATTAACAACCGATAAAAAAGGAGAAGCCAGCCTTTTATTGCCCATTGCGCAAGACTATGCCTTGCACTTGTCGGATTGGGAAAACTTTGCACAAATTTCTATTCCCAAAGAAGCATTTAGTCGACATCGTATTCCGATGCCTTGTTATGATTTGGCGACCTTAGTTCCTGGGACGGTTTCCATTCCTGTACAGATACAATTAGTAGATAGTTTGGGAAACCCTTCTTTGTTAACAGAAGCTCTATTGTTACGCAGTAACAACGGGAAAGGCCCTTATAATGTTACCACCAATGCAAGGGGAGAAGCGACGCTCAATTTGCCCATTGGTTGCCAATATATCCTAAGTTTATCTGGAGCGCCCAATTATTATAAATTTGACTTGCCCAATAAGCCCTATGCGAGCTGGACAGAAACCGTATGGTTTGAGCGCTTGCCAGGACGCTCACTTTATGCCTCTACCAACAAAGCTTTATTCAACTTTATTTTTACTGATTTGAAAGGGGCGCGTGTAGCCGATGAGTTGTTTTGGTTGTCGGACAAAGAAACAGGGCAGCGTTACGAAGGGCGTACCAACGCTTTTGGCGTTGCACAAATTTTAGCGCCATTGTATCGAGCGTATGATTTGCACGCTACGCACAATCGACATTTTGCTACTTATACTACTAACTTAGCTCCCGACCGCGATATTTTGGTAGAAACCATTTATTATGAATCTATGTCGAGTGTTGCTCGCGAAAAACGCTATGCCGAGCAAGCTGCGCGTACCCAAGCGCGCGATTCCTTAGCGCGTGTCCAACGGCTGTTACAAGCGGCGCGCCTAGATTCGATCAAAGATGAAGCGGCAGAAGAGGTGTGGCTAGCAGAACTGTTAGCACAGGAGCGCGCTATTCCCATCAAGCGCACATTGCGTATTCGGAAAGCCATTGAGGCCAAAACGCGCCTAGTAGAACAGCAGTTGAAGCTCAACCCAAACTACCCTGAAGAACAAGCATTGCCTATTTTAGCCGTCCTACAGCGTCATGCTGTGCAATGGCAAGGCAAAGTGGTTGTCACTGATGTAACGGAAAGTATGCGTCCTTATTTGGATCAAGTCCTAATTTGGCATTTATTGCGTTTGCAGAAAGGGGAACCCACCTCTTACGTGTTTTTCAACGATGGAAATAGTAA
Organism: uncultured Saprospiraceae bacterium; assembly: GCA_963837355.1. GTDB lineage: Bacteria > Bacteroidota > Bacteroidia > Chitinophagales > Saprospiraceae > Aureispira. The sequence continues at coordinate 167,569 of CAWIMY010000010.1, forward strand.
AATGGCTAGTGCCAAAATAGTGGGCGCAACAGGCGGGCTCTATGCTTGTCAAGGAACGTGGCAGGATTTAGATACTGTACTGCACACGATGCACTATGCTATGCAGCAGGGATTAGGTGGCGGCGAGCCTCCTGAAAATGACTTAGAAGCAGTTTTATTTGGCAAAGAGCAAAAACAGGGCGTGCAAGAATTAATTTTGATTGCGGACAGTTACAGTCGTGTCCGCGATATGGATTTATTATACAAAATTGACCTACCTGTGCGTATCATTCTTTGCGGAGCAGAGGAACAAAATGCTTTTTATCCACATTTGAAACCAGATATTAACGAAGAGTATTTGACTATTGCTCACCGAACAAACGGTTCTATTCATACCTTGCGGCAAGATATTCTACATCTCAGTGCCATAAAAGAAGGAGAAACCATAGAAATTGGCGACCATCGTTACCAGTTCAGTAACCGACAGTTTATTCAGCTCCAGTAATCCTCTGCCTATGACTTTATTGTTTCCCCGCTTATGTCGCTCTTGTTTCTTTGTGCTCTTGTGTTGGTGGATGGTGCAAGCTGCTCCTTTATATGGACAAGCTACTTGGCTCCCTAAAGGGGTAGGCGCACAGCTGGGATTATGTATCGAACTGGGAAGCCATCAAAACCGTATAGGTTTTGTAGCACGCGCTTATAGCCACTGGGAGCACGTTCAGTTCAACATCGAAGTTGCGGGTCTGTACAACAGTTGTTCCCTTGGAGCGGAAGAGAGAGGGCTTGAAGGGCAGTTCAAATTTGGATTAGTGGGTACTTGGGGAAAGCAAGACAGCTTGTGGCAGAATCCTTTTTTTGGCGCGACGGAGCAACAAACCAATCGGCCCTATGCCGTAGGGTATAGTTATAATTTGTATTGGGATACCCAAAAAACTAGCCAATGTACAGGCAACTTTAGTGTGCAAGTGCTCCCCATTCGCTTTCTTTTGGAAAACGATTTTTTGGCCTTTTTGCAAGAAGATAAATACCGAACGGGAGCAATTGCCATTTATTATCAACGGGGGCCTTGGCAGGTTGCCTTGCAGCAAATTTCTTGGACAGCTGACCCTTATGCCAAAGGAACGAGTACCGTAACCGATGATCCCAATTATACCCAAGAACAGGCTAAATATGGCTATCGAGCTATGGAACATGTACGTTATCGCGAACACAGTGCAGGGATATTGCGCTTGCGCGCCATGTATCACACTGGTTGGCTGAATCAAACACTAGGTGTCGCTCTAGGCGTTGACGCAGAACAGATTCGGCATACACTACAAAATAAATGGGTGCATGATTCCTTTATACTCCGCAACCCCCATATCCCTATGGTGGACAGAGACGGAATGCCCTTTCTTTATCAAACAGGTCAAAAAATCAGAACACCGCGTTATCACGGCACCTTTGGTATCAATCCTATCAATGTGTATTAATTATTTTACCAATGCGATGGTTGGTAGGAAAAAGTAATTTTGCCTATAGGCGGTAGCCGAGTACGAAACGGTATCTTTTATTAGGAAGACAAAAAGTTAGTGCGATGCGCTCACAGCGAGGAGTTTCCTTTACTTTCCATTAAATGTGTAGATAAATCAATGGTTACGTCTTCCTCTCCCTGTAATTGGCGGTAGGCTTTGAGGAGATAATACCCCGTTATAATAGCGGCTAAAATATCTGCGATGGGAAAAGCCCACCAGATGCCGTAAATTCCCCAAAATGTGGGTAAAATAAATAATAGGGGAATAAGGCAAAACCCCTGCTTAGTAAGAGTGAGTAACAGCGCGGGTAATGGCCGTCCAATGGCTTGAAAATAAGCTGCACCAATCAGTTGAATAAGGGCAATAGGCGTGGCCGCAAAAACAATCACTAGCGCTTCAGGGGTGATTTCTAAAATAGCAGGATTGTCGGTAAAAATGTAAATAATTGGTTCTCTTGCCAATAAAATAATGGCATAAATCAACAGTGCAATGCCCGTTCCGTAAACGATAGATTTTCGGATGCCCTCGCGGACACGGTCGTATGATTTTGCCCCGTAGTTGTAGCTGGTAATGGGTAAAAAACCCTGAGAAATTCCCATAATGGGAAAAAAGGAGAAAACCATTAGACGATTGATGATGCCGTAGACCGACACATAAATTTCGCCGCCGTAGTTATACAAGCTACTATTGAGAATAATGGCCAAAAAACTTAAGGTAGCTTGCCGTGCAAAAGACACAAAACCCAAGGCGGTTATTTCTTTTACAATTGACCATTTCAAGAACAAATTAGAACGAATGATTCTTAGGTCACTTTTGCCCATCACAAAAAACCAAAGGGTGTAAGACGCACTCAAGAAATAGGATAAAATCGTAGCGAGTGCTGCACCTTCCATTCCCCATTCTAATACATAGATAAAGATAGGGTCTAAGACCAAGTTAAACAAAGCGGGCAATAGCATCACATTCATCGCGATCTTAGGAAAGCCCTGTGCCCGAATGACGTGGTTGCTCATCATCGCCCAACCCAAAAAAGGAATGCCAATCACCATGACTCGAAAATAGGTTTTGGCAGGTGCCATGATTTCTCCTTGCCCTCCAAAGAGCGCCAATAGGGGTTCCTCAAAGAAAAAACCTAGAATTACAAATAAGAAGGCCAAAGACATATTAAGCGTAATCTGGTTGCCAAAGACCCGTTGTGCTAGTGCTTCATCATCTGCTCCTAATGCCCTAGAAATAATAGACGCGCCTCCAATACCAATACACATACCTACGGATGCAATTAAGAAAACAATGGGTAAAACTACGGTAATGGCCGCGATACCCATTGCTCCAACCCAGCGCCCCACGAAGATGGTATCTACAATCATGTAGAAGGACATGACCATAAAACCAATTGCGGCAGGTACGCCTTGTTGCACAATCAGTGTACTAATTTTTTCTGTTCCCAGCTCGTTTGATTTCATGACAAATATTGGTAGTTAGAGGATAAAAAAGCTATTTTATCGCGAAGGTACATTAAAAAATGCACAATATTTGTGTTATTGTCTTGTAGCCGATAGGCAATACAAGGGAGAATGTTTATATATTGTGTGTAGGAACACTTATTGTAGAGTAGAAGCTAGAACAAAAGGGTAAAAGCATGGTTATCGTTAATAAAAAACATTACAAAAAGAAGAAAAAAGAACACTATGAAATATTGGAGTTGGGGAATAGGAATAGTTTGCTTGTTCTTAGCGACAAGCAGCAGAGCGCAATCGCTAAAATTTGAAAAAAGTAATTGGGAAGTGGTTAAAGCCAAAGCTAAGGCAGAAAACAAACCTATTTTTGTAGATACTTATGCGGCTTGGTGTGAGCCTTGCAAATGGATGGACAAAAATGTCTTTTCCAAATCAGAGGTTTCCAAATTTTTTAAGCAGCACTATGTCAGTTATAAATTAGACATTGAACAAGGGGAGGGGCTTGTTTTTGCAGAACAATACCGCGTCTACAGTTATCCCACCTTGTTGTATTTTAATCCCGAGGGGGAATTGGTACATCGTTTAATTGGTGCCTTTGAAGCCAAAGAGTTAATCAAAAAAAGCCAAGATGCCTTACTGCCTGAGCATCAAATTTATACCCTGCAAAAACGCTTTGAAGGAGGAGAACGTACCCCTGCTTTTTTGAGACAGTATGTGCGCGCTTTGAATCAAGCCAACGAACAATACCAGTTGGTCGCCGATGTCTTGGTACAAACCGTGGGCTTGCCTGCTTTGGTAGAGCCAGAGAACTTTGAATTTTTAGAAGGATACATCAATCACGATTACCGCCACCGTGCTTACTTGTATGTTGCGAGCAACCAAGAACTATTCAACAACGCTCTAGGCGAAAAACGCGTCAACACTTATTTGTCAGGAGCATTCAATGTGCGTTGCTACAAATTGGTAGAAAATGCTGCTTCAAAAGCAGAAATTCGCACTTTTCTGCAAGATGTAAAAAGCTTAATGCCTGAGCGCTTGGATTATTTTAAAGCTCGTATTGATTTTTATTATAACCAAGGCAATGAGAAACGCGATTTTCGCTTAGCCCGTCGTTATGAAAAACACTGTACGGATGCCAGTAGCCTCAATGCACTAGCCCGCTATATGCTAGACGTGCACAGTGGTAACAAAACCCAACTCACTAGCGCCTTGGAATGGGCTGACCGCGCGATTTTACTAGAAGAAAATATTTACACGCTAGAAACCAAGGCGATGATTCTACTAGAGTTGGGTCGTCAAAAAGAAGCTTGGGAAATTGCTAATCGTCAAGTACAGCTCAGTAAAGCTGCTAACGAACACGTAAAAGAGAGCAAAGCCCTCTTAGAAAAAATAGAAGCAGCGGGTTAAGCCGTTGCATTTTGCATTAATCCCTAAAAAAAAACAAGGCCGTTCCGACGAATCGGAACGGCCTTGAAAAAAACAGAAAAAAGTAATGTTACACGTTGTACATAAACTCTAGTAAATCTCCGTCTTGTACTTCGTATTCTTTGCCTTCTTGGCGCAAAACGCCATTTTCTTGTGCGCCTTTCCAGCCTTTTTGTGCGGTAAAATCGTCAAAAGAAACAGTTTTGGCTTTGATAAACCCGCGTTCAAAATCGGAGTGGATAACGCCTGCTGCGCCAGGGGCTTTGGTTCCTTTACGGATGGTTCAAGCGCGAACTTCTTTCTCCCCAGCAGTAAAGTAAGTGATGAGCTCAAGGATATTATAACAAGCGCGGATCAATTTGTTGACACCTGGTTCTTTTAAACCCATATCTCCCAAAAATTCCATACGCTCTTCGTAGTCTTCTAATTCCGCAATATCGGCTTCGATAGCGGCACTTACTAAGATGATTTCTGCATTTTCATCAGCAACAGCTTCTGCAAATGCTTTGGTGTGGGCATTGCCCTCAACAACCGACCCTTCATCGACATTACACACGTAAATAATTGGCTTGTCCGTAAGCAGTTGTAGGCGTTGAACCATGATTTCTGCCTCTTCGCTATCGTAGTCATTAAAGCTACGGGCAGGTTTGCCTGCATCTAGGTGTACCATCAGGTTTTCCAACAGCTCCACTAACTTCAGGAGTGATTTATCGCCTCCTTTTGCTAATTTTTTTTGCTTTTGAACCTGTTTTTCTAACGTTTCCATATCTTTGAAAATTAATTCTAAGTCGATGGTTTCCTTATCGCGAACAGGATCAACGCTGTTGTCTACGTGGACAATGTTGTCATTATCAAAACAACGTACAACGTGGACAATCGCGTTCACTTCGCGAATATTGCCCAAAAATTCGTTGCCCATGCCTTCGCCTTTACTCGCTCCGCGAATCAATCCAGCAATATCGACAATGTCAATAGAAGTAGGGACGACGCGTTGAGGGGTAATAATATCCTCCAATTGTACCAAGCGGTCATCAGGTACCGTAATCACGCCAATGTTAGGTTTTTTGGTGGCAAATGGATAGTTAGCTGCCAATGCTTTGGCAGAAGAAAGCGCGTTAAAAAGAGTAGATTTTCCGACGTTGGGTAGGCCAACAATGCCGCATTTTAAAGACATGTAGGTGGTGTATTATGGAAGGTGAAACAGCTGTGCTGTCGGCAACTTCACGGTGTGAATGAATTCCTTTCATCGTTCTAAAAAAGGCGTTGGTAGAATAGAAATGCCTATAGAAAAGTTGTAGGAACTTACAATAAAAACAAGCCGTTGCTTCAACGACGGTTGTGGTAGAATGGCAAACCAAGACCTAGCCTGTAAAAAGGTTTCTTGCCAAACGCTGCAAAAGTACAATTATTTAGCCAAGACCAAAAACAAACATTCGTTTATTCCTTTTAGAATTCTTATTGGCATGCCATACAGGAACAAAAAAACAGCCGCTATCGAAAACTCCCTTAGACCAGTTATAAGTAATCAGTAGCCTTTTTTTGTTTCTTTTTTTCGGTAATGGAAAAAAGAAAAGACAAGCTGCCACTACCTACGATTATAACTACTAAAACTTCTGTTACAGTGTATTTAACTACCGCCGCACCAACAGCGAATCCCGATCAAACGACAGGGCAGTAAAAATACCTTCTCCACCTTGTATGTTAGAAATAACGCGAGCAGGTTGCAAAAAAGGATTTAGATTGGCATCGCGCGCCGCTCTAGCCGTGAGGAGATAGTCATAATAAGCGCGATCAATGTGATAAACCGTACCAATCGCCACATCAGAATTGTAAAAGTCGTAGTTGCTGCGCTGCACAATAGTTCCGTCATTATACACCCCTTGGTCAAAGAGTACCACATCAAACTTTGGATTGGTAGCTGTTCGGCTAAACAATCCGCCCGAGGTATCTTGCTCCCAAAGGCTATTTTTGTGTAAAGTGAAACGGTAATAATTGCGCGTCTGCAAATCATCTTTACAGCTTAGGGTCACAATGGTTTGAGGTTCGGCCTCGTTGGTAAAGGCTCCGTAGCTGAATTCATTGATGGGAACAATCGGCATAAAACGCGTTGTTGCAGTTACATAGCGGTCGTTTTCTATATCCCAAACCTCTAACAAAAAATCATCATTGGTGGTATAGGAACTGATTTTATCGCTCCCATAATTATAAAAGCGAATAGAATCCCGATCAAAAAAAGGCAAAATACTGCTACAAGATTTACTAGTAAAAGTTGCCTCGCGCAGGGTGTCGCGCTGCCCTTGATGGGTCACTACCACCAACGCATTGCGCACAAATGGGCAAGCATTAACAGGGTCAAAATACGGTTTCGTTTCTGTCAATAGCAAGCGGTACGGCTGTCCATCTTGTAGGTAACATTCCACGACCAGCTCGCTGGGTTCTTCTTCTAATTCAATATCAATAATGGTTTCTAAGCCTTGGCAGGCGCTGCCAAAGAGCGCGACTAAACCAACCAATAATAGCCAATAGTTCATGAGGTGGATTTTAAGAAAATTACCAGTAAAAATTCCAAGTAATACTTGGGATAATGGGGAATAAAGAAACTAAGCGGCCTTCTAAGCGATCAGGGAAAACATTGGATTGGTCAGAATAGACGGCATTGATGTACATAAAAAAGGCATTGCGGCGGTCATATGCATTATAAATACTGATGGTCAAATCGCTCTTAAAACGCTTCTTATCTAAGGGATATAATTTCCAGACCAACCCCAAATCCAAACGGTGGTAAGCAGGCAAACGGTAATTACCTCGCTTGTTATAAATGGGAACAAATTGAAACAAATCAGTACCCGTAATATCCGTTTGAATGTAGCGTGATCTCGGCAGCGTAATGGCTTTGCCAGAGCCGTATACCCAAGCAGCACTAACGGTAATGGGAAACTTAGGCCCTGTAAAGGGCAAATCCCACAGGAGAACGGCTGATAAATCGTGACGGCGATCATTGGGCGGATTAAAGGGCTGGCCGCTGTTGGTCGCTTCAAATTGCCGCCAAGTCCAAGACAAGGTATACCCAATCCAGCCGCGCAAAGAGCCATTCTTTTTTTCTAAATAAACTTCTCCTCCGTAGCTCCAGCCGCGCCCCCGAATGAATTCTTCGTCCAACCGCTCGTTGATGAAAATACGCGCGCCATCTTTGAAATCTAGCTGTTGATGTAGCCATTTATAATAACCTTCTACATTGATATAGTACGATTTGCCTAGAGCAATGGAAATACCCGCTGCCGTAATGTCGGAGAACTGTGGGGCAACGTTTTTAGTAGAAGGGTACCACAGATCGGTGGGAAGGGTAGAAGCAGCAGGTGCCACCAAGTGCATAAATTGATACGTCCGCGCGTAAGAAGCTTTTAGCGAGATATTTTTGTGGGCTAAATAGCGTAGGTTCCAGCGGGGAGCCAAGCCTGTATACCACTGGCCCTCGGCATGAAAGTTATTGACTCGCAAACCAAAAGAAGTGCTTAGTTTAGGGCTGATGCGCCATTCGTCGGAAGCATAAATCGACCATTCTGCCGCAGGCAGGAGGGTGCCGCGTTCAAAATTAACCCCTTGATCGCTTTCGCTTTCGGCCGATAATTGGCCAATGGAAAAATAATGGTAGGTGCCGCTGCCCCCTGCCCGAAAAGTATGGTTATTACCTAAGGCGACCGTCAGGTCACTTTTGAATTGTCCATCTTCTATGCCCGAACCCAAGCTGAGTGCAATGCCCGAATAGATGGTACTCACTTCGTTGTTGTATCGGGTATAGCTTATACTAGTATTGAGAAAAGCATTGGAGGACAACGTTCTATTCCAGCGTAAAATAGCCGCCTGATTCGTCCACTGCAAATTAAAACGCACCCCAAAGTTGCTATCTCCAAAATCATAATCAAACCAATCATTGCCTGAATAGGCACTTAGAAACAGGCGATCTTTGAGGCTTAGTGCTACGTTAGCTTTTAGGTTAGTGTCATAAAAATGATACTCTGGTAAAACGGTCTAACTGGGGTTATCTCGATTGCCCTGATTGAGTGCTTTTAGGAAAGGGGTGGGCATAGCTGCTGCGTCCCGAAATCAAGAAGGAACCGTTGTTTTTTGCTAGAGGGCCTTCGGCGAGTAAGCGCGCGGCAATCAAGCCAATGCCGCCTGATAAGCGGAACGTTTTGCGGTCGCCTTCGCGCATTTGCACGTCTAGAACAGAGGATAAGCGCCCTCCAAACCGCGTGGGGAAACTACCTTTGTAGAGCTGTACATTTTTTACCGCATCGGCATTGAAGGTACTGAATAAACCAAGCAAGTGGCTGGGATTGTAAAGCGGTGCCCCATCGAGTAAAAATAAGTTTTGGTCGCTACTGCCCCCACGTACAAAAAGGCCGCTACTGCCTTCGATGCTGGCTTGAACACCTGGTTTGAGTTGAAGCAGTTTTACAATATCGGCTTCGCCCATGAGCGCGGCGATTTCTTTGGCTTGTTTGGCTGTGATTTCTTCCACGCTCATCTGTGGATCTTTTAGCAATTGGGCGTTGCTGTTACTTTCGACGACAACGCCCCCAATAGCAATCGCTGTTTCTAAGGCGATGTCAAGGGTGTGATTTTTAGTCAAACGGAGTGGGAGGAGCTGCGGGCTGTAGCCCACGTAGGAGATTTGTAAAAGGGCAGAATCTCTTCGGGTAGCTAAGGTGAAATAACCGTCGGTATTGGTAGTGGTGCCTGTGCTGTCATAGAGGTTGTAGACCGTTGCTCCAATTAAGGTTTCTCCGCTATCGGCTTCTTTGATGGTGCCGCTGATGCGGTAGCGGGGTGTTTGGGCAACAACAGACGTACTCAACAACCAGCAACAACAATATAAGCTAGCAAAAAAGAGACGGTTCATAGGAAGAGTTGGAAGGAAAGGGCGAATAAAAAAACGCACAAAAGTAGCCTGATGAGAGGAGACTTTTGTGCGTTGGTATTATGCAAGGTTGTTCAAAATAAACCTAGTCTTATTGGAAAAAGAAGTCAGAAAATACAACTTCTAAACGACTTACTAGATCTTCGTATTCGGTGTATAAATCTTCTCTAGTACCATCTTTGTAAACGATGATAATGGTTTCTGTGCTAGCATCTTGAAATTCTAAATCGGCGATTTTTTTGCCTTTGTACTCTACCGTTACTTTGATCATTTCATTGATCTGAGTTTGGCTAGGGTTCAATAGATCCTGTAGTGCTTTGATGTTAACGTCAAAAGGCATGGTGAAGTCACCAAAAGTAAATTCGCCTACTGCTTTTTCTACATCCTCAGAAGTAACGTCACTGAAATCGTTGTCTGCAAACGTAAAATCTCCTTTGATGCTAAATTTTTCGCTACCGTCGTTTTTAGCAGTAATGTCCATATCGAACGTATTGCCATCAACTTTTTCCGATTCAATTTCGAAATTGAATGGTGCCATTGTTGCCATCATTTTCATGCTAATAGGCATCATAAACGTACCTACATCGTATTTGGCTTCTTCTAATTTAAGCGCCAAGCATTCTTGGCCGTCAATTGCTACGTTCATCTCTGCGGTATTGGGCAGGTAGTAGCGGGCCCCGTCAAACATGGTGCTTTGTTGGGTGTAACCACCGATAGTAGCGGTTGCATTGTTAGTAGACTGTCCCATTCTAGCAGGAGCCATTACAACAACTTTGTCGTTAGGAGTACTTGTACGCATAAACATACCCATACCACCATCCCAATTGTAGGTGCCTGTGTGTCTGTTGAAATCAAACTGTCTAGTTTGGTCAACGTAGCTGTAATCAAGGGCATTCTCAAGGGCACGAGTAATGTCATCCGCCCAAGCTTGGTTCAGGGCTTCGCCGTTTTCAATATTGAAAAAATTATCGACGCCTCTCATGCCACAACCATTTTTCAGGTCTTCTGCTTGTTCGACAACATTGTCAAATAGTTCTTCCACATTTTGCTTGTCTTCTTCTACAGTGGTTTCTTTGTCTTTGTTGCCACAGCTGTTGAATAAAGTAAGGCTCAAGCTCAGCCCTAAGATAGATAGGATTCTTTTGTTTGTTGATAGCATGTAAGAGTAAATGGTATATAATTGTGAGAAAATAAATTGTTCATGGAGTAGAGTTCATGAGTAGAACTACTATTAATACTTCTTAATACTTCTAAGCTCCCAGAGCTATTAATAAATTTTAATTTAAGTTATTTATAATGGCAACTACCCTATGATTGTTCTTTTTTTATTCAAAAACCGTGCTATAAGCTACTCAATGAAGAGTGATTGTCATTGAAAAGTGAATTTAATTATCTTTAACAGAAAAAACAGCTCTAAAAGTGAACCATTGGGTAAAAAAAAGAGACCATCAATACTGTTATTGAAAGTCTTTTTAGTTTTTTGTGTATACGAAGTGTTAGTATCACTTGGACAGAACCTCCTAAGGTAGCAAGTAGTAAGAATCCAAGGAGTAAGCCATTTAGAATGATCCCGCGATAGCAAAGCCTAGTTGATTATAGCGGTAGTGGTCTTGCTGGCGCAAAACTATTTCAAATCCTAAGCGCCATAAGTGCTCCAAAAATTAGAAAGCCAATTATTCCCAATACTAGACCTACCAAAGCCGCATGCCCTTGTTGATATTGATTGGAGCGTGAGTGAGGATTTCCAAAATAAAAGGAAGCCAAAATGATAGCGCTTAAGCCGAGTACTCCTACGGCTATCGTAAGAGCCAGTGCAAGCGCCATAGCGAGGTGAGCGGAGTTAGACCAAGCGGTAAATAAGATGACAAAAAAAAGGATTAGTAAAGGAAATAGTAAGGTGATGGATAGCACACCTATAACGAATGACCAAAGGGCTAGTGGATGTTTTTTTTTGCTGAGTTGTTGTTGTTCTACTCGTTGAAGCTGCTGTTGAAGCCGCTCTTTCCGCTGAGGGCGTTGAGCCTTGGTAAAACGTCGTATCAGGCGTTGTTTTTTTTGCTGGTAACGCTGTTCTTGCTTAGTTAGAATTGGCGGCTTTTTTTCTGAAATAGTCGAATAACTACTTAGAGAGAGTAAAAGGACTAAGGCGAGCAAAAAACGAGTAAAGAGCATATTTTTAAAGATTTATCGCCTTATCCAAGATCAATCAAGGCAGTCAGTAGAATGATAAAGCCTACTAAAAAGCTAAGGCTACCAAGTATAATTCCCAAGGTAGCAAAAGCAGGTTGGGGGTTTGCTTCGGGATCTCTGTAGCGCTTGTTGTGGTAGAGGATGCCCAATATTAATGCAATTAATCCCAATACGGTAAACAGGACTATTAATATAGCAAGTTCTACCGTGCCCCCCATAGCGCCTGCTGCTGCAGCACTGGATACCATCAGGAAAAAAGCAAGCATCCCTGCTACAAAACAAAAGATGGAGAGTAAGGAAAAGGGCGCTACTCGCTGGCGCTTTTCAAGGTTTCTTAGCCGTTTTTTTAACCGTTTTTGCTGCGTGCTGTGCTTGGTTTGGGAGAGGCGTAGACGCAAGCGCTGTTCTTTTTTTGCCAAACGTTGTCCTTGCTTGCTTTGCTGCGGTATCCTTTTGACAGGCACTAAAGAAAAGCTGCTAAAGGATAAAATAGCGAATAATCCTAAAAATAGGTAGGAGGCAAAGGTAGAGGGAAAAGGAGTAGGCATAGCATTAGGTACAATCTGGAAGGAGAAATGGAAGAAAATCAGGAAAGATACTTGGCCTTTCCTATTGGTATAGTTGTGAAAATAATTGTCTTTGGTAATTCTAGCAACGAATCCTTAGAGGGTAGAAAGTGCTCCAAATACTAGAATGAAACCAAATAGAACGGCAATGCTCGATAAAACCATTCCTACAATGGCAAAAGCAGGTTTGGTGTAGGCCGTTGGATCTTTTTTGCGCTTGGCTAAGTACAAGATGGATAAGATCAACCCCGTTATACCAAAGGCTAAGGTGAGCGCGACATAAATTCCAACAATAAGAGCCCCACTAGCACCCATCGAAAAGGCCAAGGCAACGCTGCTGACAATAGCAATGAATAAAAGGACTAGTCCTAAAATACCTGCAATCATAGAAAGTACACCCAATAAAAAGCTCGGCGCTGCTTTGGTGGTTTGTTTTTGCTGAATCTTCTTTAGGCGGCGCTGGATGCGTTGATGTTGGTGGGTAGAGGTTGTTTGTTGTAAACGAAGGTGTAAACGGTGGGCTCTTTTTTCTAAGCGCTGCTGCTGTTGGCTAGCGCGCGGGACTTCCTTCATAGGAACCAACGAAAAACTAGTAAGGCTAGTCGCAAGAAGCAGCAAAAATGCCGTTATAAGCAATGGGTAGATGAAAGAAGAAGTCGGTTTCATAAAAGACGATTAAGTAGAAGGTAAGGAAAAGTAGCCGTACCACTAGAGTCGTGGCAATTGCCGTCCAGTAAGTTACGTGAATAGAGCCGTCAGCGCAATAATTAATAAGAAAATAAGCAGCAAGCTATTGATCACAAGCCCTATAACCTCTATTACAATAGAAGCGCCCTCTTCATAAAGGCGTTTTTTCATCAACAAGGAAGCGAGGGAAAAGAGCAGTCCAGCGATTGAAATCACCAAGGAAATCAATAAAGAACTGGAGGGAAAGGCAGTTTGCAGATTCGAAAAAGTAACCAAGGCCCCTAAGGAAAAAACAACTAAGTTAAAAAATCCAAAAATCATCCCTAAGGATCCAAAAATTCCTAGAGAACGGCTGTTTTGTTGCTGTTCTACATGGCGAATCTTCTGTTGCAAACGCCGTTGTTGGCGACTGTTTTTAGCGTTGTCAAAGCGTTGATATAAGCGGTTGTAGCGCTTTTGGAGACGGCTTTCGCGTTGGCTACTAGTTGTTTTTTTAGTGGGGGGATGCTCCTTTTGCACAGCAGGAGCTAGCGAAAAACTACTCAAACTTAGAAAAAGTAATAGGGTCAAGCAAGCCGCGCAAAAATTGGAAAAAGGGAGAGCCATAAACAGTAGAGGTTATTCTAAAGATCTTTCTGTTAAAAAAAAACCTTGTAAATCAAGGTGTTACAATGTGAATAATGGTTTTAGAATAAGGTCTAGTAAACCTTAAATAAAAATGATGGAATGATAACCTCTATTGCTCGCAGGAACACTCTAAAAAAGAAGAGAATAGACTTTAAAAATAGTTACTAGCGTTTTATTCTAGCAATAAAAAGGTCTATTCTCCCAGTTGGTTCTACAAACTTACACGGATAGCTACTAATAAGGGACTACCAAAACGCCGCAGTCGCAGCCGCAGCGAGAGAGGAAAAGGCTAACAAAACACTAGCTATGATAATACCTGCTATACCAAAACCTTTGAGGATATAGCGCTCAGGGTACTTTTTTCTCAAACTAGTAAAGGTGATAGAAACAGTTAAGGCGGCAATCGCGAAGAGTAAGGCCATGGCATAGTAGCCAGGAAGAAAGGAAAAACTCGCGGCAAGGAAGAACATAAACGATACGACTCCTAAACCTAAGCCTACCACACCCAATGCGGCACTTCCAGGTCGGTTTTGCTGACGCTCTACTTGTCTAATTTTTTTCTGTAAACGTAAGCGCTGTTTTGTATGGGTGGTACGCTCAAAGCGTTGGTACAAACGGTTGTATCGTTTGTTTAGGCGACTCTGGCGACGCGTTTCCTGTTTCGTTTCAACAGGTGGGGCACCGTCTCGTTCCTCTGCAACAGGCACCGAAGAAAAGCTACACAAGCTGCTAGCGATTATTAATAATAAAGAGAAGAATAGAGGTTTTAAAACGACAGTATTAGCGTTCATAGTTGGTATAAGTTGGATGAAAGGAAGTATTAAAAGATTAAAGGTAATGCCTAAGGCAATTGCTACCACAAAATCCATGCTCTTTTCTAAAACGTATTTAATTCTAAAAAAGGCAGTAAAAAATGGACAAGCTGGTTCCTCTCCAGAGAAAAATCACCTTATAGACGTTACAAGGAAGCAAAAAGACACGGAGCAATAAAAAAAACTTCCACCGAAGAAGCGATTTTCTCCGACGGAAGTCCTTATTGTGTTCTAAAACCTTGCGCTACTAGATAGAAGCAATGAGAGCCAAGACGATGATGAAAAAGGCCAATAAAATGCCTAGTACGACACTACTCACGACAATGCCCGCGATGCTAAATCCTTTTGAGGGAAACCGCTCGGGGTCTTTGCTGTTCTTTGCCCCGTAGATAATGGATAGAACAAGTGCCGTAATCCCTACAATTAAAGCGCCCAAACCGAAAACGCCATTACCAGTGTTACCAAGATTAATAGAGAAGAAAAAGCTCAACATAAGTAAGACAAAAGCTAAAATAGCCAGTGTCATACCAACAATGCCCAAGGCGGGAGAGCCTCCACCTTCTTGCTGGCGCTCCACGGCTCTAATTTTTTTCTGTAGACGGTGGCGTTGTTTCGTATTCGTAGTTTGGTCGAAGCGCTGGTACAAGCGGTTGTAGCGTTTGCTTAAGCGCTGTTGGCGGCGGCTTTCTTGCGTTTTCTCTACAGGGGGCTCGTCGTCGCGAACATCTGCCGATACCGAAGAAAAACTGCACAACGTGCAGACAAAAAAGAGTAGTAAGGCGCTAAAAGATAGCGATTTGAAAGATACAGTAAAGATTTTCATAAGCAATCAATTAAATTGAGGTTAGAAAGAAAGTGGGAAGTTTTATCTGCTCTAAGAGAAGCGTCGTCCTATAGATGGGGCATCCTTTTAGATAGAAAAGCAATAACAGATATAAAAAAACTTCCACCAAAGAACCCATTTTCTTTGGTGGAAGTGCCACCCTTATCACAACAAGTATTAGAAAGCTAGGTTATAAAAATGCCCTTTATAAGTTGTTGAGACCAATGGCAGAAAAACAGTTAGAAGGTACGAGCAATCGCCATGAAAATGAATAGGGCAATTAATAAGATAAAAAAGAAAACACCTCCTGCAATAATGCCTGCAATGCCAAATCCTTTTAAGCTGTGGCGATCAGGGTTATTACTAACAAAAATAATAGAAACAATAGAAATAGCAATGCCTGCAATAGCAGCTATTAGACCACCGAGATAAACCGCAAACAAGCCGCCCGTAACAGCAGCCCCTGTTTCTGCAAAGGTGCGAAGGATATTGCCTAAAATACTAATCGAAGCAACAAATAAGAGGAAGGAGAGAACCGCTAAACCAAGGCCAATAATGCCTAAAATAGGACTGGGCCGCTCGCTTGCTGGCGCTCAATGTTGCGAATTTTCTTCTGTAGACGGTGGCGCTCTTTGGTGTTGGTAGCCTTATCAAAACGCTCGTACAAGCGGTTGTAGCGCTTGTTGAGATGCTGTTGGCGGCGGTCTTTTTTGACTTTTTCCACGGGTGGGTTGTCGTCTCGGACATCCAATACAGGTACAGAAGAGAAGCTAGAAAAAACAAGCAAGCTCGCAAACAAGAGTGTCAAAAAGGTGGGGGTATTCAGTAATCTTTTCATAGTTGGTTTGGTTAGGTATTGGTTGTTGAATTTTAATCAAGTGTTGTTTCTTAGAACCAATATAGGTGTCTTCTCGCAATTCGACAACAAATCGCCTAATGGTTTTTAAAATAGACACACCTTTAATAAAACTGTATTTCTAGATCATAACCGTCTATTCTTGGTTCATAAACAAACAAGCTGCCCTCCCTGTAGGAAGAGCAGCTTGCTGGATAAAGATAATTATAACTACTAGTAGAGGCGTTATTGCGCAAAGGTTGCCAAGGCTTGTTTAGAGAAGCGCTTGGTTCGCTGTTTCATAATGGCAATGGCCTCTTCGTCGGATGCAAAGGTAGTGCCGTTGATATTAATAAGGTGCTTTGCCAAAACATCATAGCGCTTGACCATCAACAACACCCAAACCATTTGAAAATCTAATCCTTCAAAGATCAGCGCTTTGTTATCGGCGTATTTTTGTATGTTTTTTTGTAATTCGCCTGGCATATCCGTCCAGTGCATATTGGGTACCAAGTGGTGGCCAATGTGGTAACCATCGTTGAAACACTGCTTGTTATAACCACTATTGATACAAGTAATACTACTGGTGTAATCGTTGTCAGGTTGCTCCGCATCTACAAAGGCATGTTGTCCCCAGTTGCCCGACATCATTGCCAAGCGAATGATTAACAACGGAACAATAAAGACAACGACGGTAGCACCTGTGTTGAGAAAAATCGCACACAAGGCCAATACCAAGAGGTAAGTAAATTCTAAACGGACGGCTTTAACGCCCATAGAACTGCGTTTTTTGCCAAAGAAATACTGCATCAACTCCAACACACCAATAAATAGAAAGCGGAGATAGTAATGCAAAAAGTCAAAAAAGCTATCGCGCTGAAAAGGCATGGTCGAGCTTTTGTCTTCAGGCATGTTACCTTCATTATGATGCATGCCCATGTGGTGAATGAAGTACAAATCAGGCGATTGTCCCAAAAAAGGGCCGAGTACCCAAGGAATGTATTTGTTCCAACGCTCTTGTTTTTTCTTGAAAAAAGGACGGTGGCTAGTATTGTGTAACATTAACGTATAAGGCCCCAAAAAGACCCCAATTACCAATACCAAGTGCAAGCCTGCCCAAGCCCACCACCAAGCGCCTTGCAAGAGTGGAGTAAATAATAAAATCGCCGAGGGAATAATAATAAGACTCAACTTAATCATCAAATGCACAAAAGGCAAATCTCGCTCGTCTCTAATTTTTTGAACAAAGAACTGGTTGAGGCCAGTATGTTGTTTTGGGGTATGAATGGGATCCGTAATAACTGGAAAATCTCTCATGATGGCTATCAAATTGTTTGTTGAAAAAGTGCCCAACTTATAGTCGGCTACTTGTTGCGCCCTAAAAAGTAATCGGATATTTTAGAGCGATTTAAGCGGCAAAGGTACCATTTTTTTGGGGAACCTTTTTGTCGCTTTTTATAAAATCTATTTTTCTTACACTAGCTTGATGAGTAGCAGCAGCAATTCCCCCACGATCAAGGGGCAATTGACAAAAAAAGGAGATAGCTTAAGCAGAAAAGTTCTATTTTGGCAACTCCTCTAACGCCTTTTAAAAGACCATTTGGAAGCCTCTTGCTCTATTCCACGCTTTTTAATCCCGTCGCTACTATGTCATTCTCCCTCTCCACTACGAACATCGCGCCAGAAGATTTAGCCTTTGACCACAAACACCTCTGGCACCCCTATACTTCCCTCACAAACCCGTTGCCTACTTATCCCGTTGTTCGCGCCGAAGGTACCCAGTTGTACCTCAGCGACGGGCGTGCCCTTACAGATGGAATGTCGAGCTGGTGGGCAGCCATTCATGGCTATAACCATCCCCGCCTTAATGCGGCCGTGAAAAAGCAATTAGAAGCGATGGCACACGTCATGTTTGGAGGGATTACGCACCAGCCTGCGATTGAATTGGGACGCTTGTTGGTGCAGTGTGCCCCTGGCGATTTAGACCGCGTGTTTCTTTGCGATAGTGGCTCCATTGCGGTAGAAGTAGCCATGAAAATGGCGCTGCAATACCAGCACGCGAAAAAACAACCGCACCGCTCCAAATTCTTGACTTTAGCCAAAGGCTACCACGGCGATACGACAGGTGCAATGTCGGTTTGTGATCCTGTGTCGGGGATGCACCAATTGTTTCGCGGTTTTTTGCCTGAACATCACTTTATGACGGAGCCCCAACAAGGATTTGACCGTGTGCTAAGGGTGGAAGAGAAAGCGGAACTCACTGCTTTTTTTGAGGCTCATGCCAACGAAGCCGCCGCTTTTATTTTAGAACCCATTGTTCAGGGCGCGGGCGGTATGCGCATTTATTCCCCTGCTTACTTAACGGCGATTCAGGTACTTTGTCAAGAATACGATTTGCTGTTGATCGCGGATGAAATCGCCACAGGCTTTGGGCGCACAGGTAAATTATTTGCCGTAGAGCACGCCAATATTCAACCCGACATTCTATGCGTGGGCAAGGCTTTAACAGGAGGTTACCTGACGTTGGCTGCCACGATTTGTACGCCCCACATTGCCGATACCATTGGCCGTGGTGAGGCAGGTGTGTTGATGCACGGCCCTACTTTTATGGCCAACCCGTTAGCTTGTGCCGTCGCGGCTGAAAGTATCCGTTTGTTGCTAGAATCGCCTTGGAGTGCTACAGTAAACGATATACAAGTGCAATTACAGCAGGAATTGTTCCCCGCCTTGGAGCATCGTCGGGTAGCCGATGTCCGCGTTCTAGGAGCAATTGGAATTATTGAGACCACAGAATTGGTCAATGTGGCGAAGGCGCAGGCTTATTTTGTAGAACAGGGGGTTTGGATTCGCCCTTTTCGGAAACTGATTTATGTGATGCCGCCTTTTTGTAGTAGCTGGGAGGATTTGTCGCATTTGGGTAAGGCGATGCGTGGGGTGCTGGAGTTGGAAGAATGTTTTTTTTAGGGGAGAAACGATGTTAACGAGTATGACAATCTTGTTTATTGGTAGCATATTTTAATACGTCTTTATATATTCTACTCCCTCTAACTCAACAACGGTGTTCGGATTTTTTAAAAAGAAGAAAAAGGAAGTCAACCCTTCAAAATTGTACAGAGACAAAAAGAGAGATTTTGAGGAAGATGTGGATAATAGTTCTCTACATCCGCTCAGTACTGTTCTAAATATGGATATGTTTGTCTTAGTAGAATTGTATCAACAAGTTACAAGCACATCAGTAAAAATAAAAAATGGATATTAAGGAAGTGATTAAAAGTGTGTATAATAGAACAAAGGTGCTAGATGATAAAGGAAGCCTGCCTTCGTATATTCCTGAACTAGAGCGCATTAATGCCGATTTTTTTGGGGTGCATATTTCTACTATTGATAACTTGAATTTTGGGGTTGGAAATTGTCAGGAGAAGTTTTCTATTCAAAGTATTGTCAAGGTGCTCTCCCTAATTATGGCCTATGATTTATTGGGAGAAAAGCTATGGGAGCGGGTTAAGGTGGAACCCTCTGGAACGGCGTTCAATTCTCTTGTTCAACTGGAATTAGAAAATGGCATACCAAGAAATCCATTTATAAATGCTGGAGCGCTGGTTATTGTGGATGTGCTGTTGAGTAATTTGGAGTACCCTAAAGATGATTTTATAAACTTTGCAAAAAACCTTTCCAATAGTAAAGAAATTTATTATTCTAATAGAATAGCAACCTCTGAAAAAAATGTAGGTTACCGAAATGCCGCCTTGTGCAACTTGATAAAGTCGTTTGGAAACCTAGAAAACGAGCCCTCAGAAGTTTTGGACTTCTATTTTGATTTGTGCTCTATTGAAATGAGTTGCGAGGAGCTTTCCAGTCTGTTCTTATTTTTGGCCAATGATGGATTTACCTTAGAGGAGAACAAACAAATTTTGACAAGAAGTCAAACCAAAAGAATCAATGCCCTTATGCAAACTTGCGGGTTTTATGATGAATCGGGAGAATTCGCTTTCAAGGTAGGACTGCCTGGTAAAAGTGGTGTAGGGGGAGGCATTGTAGCAGTACACCCAAAACAATATGCCATAGCTGTTTGGAGTCCTAAATTGAACCAAAAAGGAAATTCTTATAAAGGAATGAAGTTTCTGGAAGAGTTTACAACAAAAACGGAATTGTCTATTTTTTAAGATAACACCCTGCGGTAGCGGCTGCATTGTTGCCCATCCTTTACCTGCGATCCAATGAAAAAAAAATGGAAACCATACGCCCCTGAATGGATAAAAGCGCAGAGAATTAATCCACTACCTCCTGTTCCTCCAGCTTCTCCTGCAATATCTAAATTCCGCATCGCAGGCGATAAAATACCTGTTAAGCCAACCGTCAATAAGGTCATGCAACCGCCAAATACGACGGCAACAACAGGCCCCATTAGTTTGGCCGTGAAGCCACTCTCAAACGCTCCTAATTCGTTGGAAGAGCCAATAAACATCGAATTGACAGAGGCTACGCGGCCGCGCATTTCATCGGGCGTATAGAGCTGCAAAATAGTTTGACGAATGACCATCGACACGCCATCGGTGACACCACTCAAAAACAGGGCAAAAACCGAGAGCCAAAAGATTTTGGAGACCCCAAAAACAATGATGCACAAGCCAAAGCCAAAAATAGCCGCCAGTAATTTCTTTCCCGCGTTCTTGTTGATGGGAAAATAAGCAACGCTGAGCATAATGATAAAAGAACCCACCGCAGGGGCGGCTCTTAAAACACCAAAACCCTGTGCATCTACGCCCAGAATATCGGTCGCAAAAATAGGCAACAAAGCAATGGCACCTCCAAACAAAACGGCAATCATATCCAACGTAATCGCTCCCAAAATAATCTTAGTAGAAAAAACAAAACGAATCCCTTCGCGCAAGCTATCCATCACGGGCTCGCCAATTTTTTTGTTGAGAATGGGCTTCTTTTCAATCGTCAAAAGTACTAGAAAAGAAGCCACCGTAAAGCCTACAATTAAGAAGAGTGTTTGATGGGCACCGATCCAATGGATACTAAATCCCGCCAACGCTGGCCCCAACATACCGCCCATTTGCCAAGCCGAACTACTCCACGTCGCCGCGTTGGGGTAGTGCTCTTTGGGGACGATCAATGCCATGAGGGAAAATAAGGTAGGAGAGATAAAAGAGCGGACAAAGCCGCCTAAGAATACCAAGCCATAAATACCATACAAAACCGTTTGCGTGCTGTAGGTGGCTTGCAAACTCGGTAAGGTCATAAAAAACAACCCTAAGCTCAAGCCCGAAAAAGCGACAATGTTAAACAGTAACAAGTTGCGTTTCTCGCTCTGGTCAACAATATGCCCTGCAAAGAGGGACATGGACACCGCAGGAATGACTTCCATCAAACCAATAATACCTAAGGAGAGGGGATCTTTGGTGAGGCGGTAGACTTCCCATTCAATGACCACAAACTGCATGGCCCAAGCAAAAACTAAGGCGAACCGCACTACAGTAAAGGCTCTAAATTCTGGAAAGCGCAACGCGGCGTAAGGATCATTCTTTTTCATTGGTACAATTGAAGGAGTAGAGCGCGCAAAGCTACACTTTTATAAGGGAGCATTCAAAGTAATACGGACTAAATAGAAGAATGGGACGTGTAAACAAGAAGGGCATAGAACAGTTGACTTTCTAAGGCGTAGAATTGAAATGAATGAACAAGTGGGCGTTGTTGCTGTTAGTTGAATGCTAGCAGAAGCCCTCTATTCAGCAGCTTTTTCATCCTATTTTGTTACTTTTTGCACTACAAAACGCATCATCAATTATGAGTTTTAATCTTCAAAATATATCTTCTCAACACGGACGCTTGGCGTTGGTGACAGGAGCCAACAGCGGCTTGGGTTATGAAACGGCTTTAGGACTGTTGCGCAAAGACATCAAAGTGATCTTAGCCTGTCGCAATCTTGATAAAGCTCAACAAGCGAAGGAATCCCTGCAACGTGAAGTGCCCAAAGGGGAAATTGATGTTCTACAGATTGATTTGAGTCGTTTAGAGAGTGTGCGCGAATGCACCAAGCAATTTATGGAGCAGTACAACCGCTTGGATTTACTCATCAACAACGCTGGGGTGATGGTTCCACCATATACCGAAACAGAAGATGAGTTGGAGTTACAAATGGCCGCCAATTACTTTGGACATTTTCTATTGACAGGGCTCCTTTTGCCTACGCTCTTGAAGACCCACCACTCTAGAATCGTTTCCCTTTCTTCCATTGCTCACCGACAGGGAGAAATTAATTTTGACGATTTGCAAAGCAAAAAGAGCTATTCGGCGATGAAAGCCTATTCTCAAAGTAAATTAGCTTGCTTGCTATTTGGCTATGAGTTGCAACGGCGCTTAGAGGCTAGTGGGCATCGACATACCATTTCTACGATTGCGCATCCTGGGGTGGCAGTTACAAACCTTGGAAAGCATTTGCCTACGCTTGTACAAAAAATAGCCCCATTAATTGCGCCTCTGTTTACGCATTCTCCAGAGAAAGGAGCTTTACCTACCTTATGGGCTGCGTTGGGGCCTGCTGATGGCGGTGATTACTTTGGCCCAACAGGCTTCCGCGAAATGAAAGGTGCTCCTGGTAAGGTGGAGTCTACGACTTTATCTAAGAATAAAAGGGTGGCAAAGCGCCTTTGGGAAGTCTCCGAGAATTTGACAGGGGTTACTTTTGAATTCTAGGTTAGAAGCAATAGCACCCTTTTGGGAAGGCAGCATTATTTAGAAAATCCCTTTTAGCCAACGGCTAAAAGGGATTTTCTGTTTTTAATTAGCGCTAGCGCGGTAGTCTAAAAAAACTTTGAGATCGGGGTAGTCGGCGAATAAAACTTGGGCTTCGGCTTCTGTGATTGGCCAGCCATCTATATACGCTACGATTTCTACTTTACTAAAACCTTTGTCTATTAATTGATTGTAGGCGTATTTGATGTCTATGAAGTTTTTTTCTAAGCCTACTAGATAGGTTACATAGTTATCGTTGGGGCGTTTTTCGGTCGTAATATCTTGGTACTGTTGCAAGACCACATGTTGAAAAATAGTCGGGCTTTCTGTCAATTTGACTTTGTAGCTGAGCCCTTTTAGCTTTTTGTGATAATTGGCGGCTGCTTGGCTTTGCATTACGGCATTGATTTCTGGCTCTACCAGGTCGACGGCCACTTGAGGAGGAAGTTGGTTTTGACCGTATAAGGTGATGTTAATGCGTTGGTTGATCGTTTTGGCAAGGGGATTTTTGGAGCCGTCAAAATTTTTGGAACTTGCTAAAGGATAATTTTGACTACAGCCTCGCAAGAACAGTTGTTGGTTGCGTACCCCTTTATCGAGTAAGCTTTTGGCGACTACTTCCGCTTGTTTGACGGTGAGGTATAAATCGGTGCTGGGATCACTTTCGCTGTTGCTATGTGCTGATAGAATAATGCGAAGCTGCGGGTATTTTAAGAGTAATTTTTCTAGGTTAATCAACGTATTTCTAGAGCCATTGAGCTGTCCCGTGCTGGCATCGTAATAAATAGGGCCTAATGTATAGCGCTCGTTGGTGGCTATAGGATTAGGATTGGGTAGAATAGGGCGAGGCACACTGTCTGCATTAGCCGTGGTCGTGGCGGCATTTTGTTCTAATTGCTCAATGAAAGAAGTCAAGGTATTAGTTGTCTGCGCTATTACGGGTGTTCTAAAGTAAACCGCGTACAAATCTAAACCACCCAAACTACCGATGCGATTAGAAGACAAATAGCCCTTGTTACCATCGTCATACAAAATAAAATCCTTGTCATCGGCACTAGAATTCAATGGAACGCCCATATTTTGCGCCTCCAAAAAGCGCTGTTGTGCTAAGTCAAATGTGGCCTGATAAATGTCATGGCCGCCCATGCCCTCAGCGCGATTAGAATTGAAATATAAATGTAAGCCATCCTTGGCTAGAAATGGTCCTGTTTCATCATTGGGGCCATTGACCATGCTGCCTAAATTAATAGGCAATTGCCAAGTACCACTTTTTCTAGTCGCGTAATACAAATCACTGCCTCCAAAACCGCCTGACCGATTACTTGCAAAGATAACCATGCTGTCATTCACAAAAAAATGTTCGCTGTCCCAAGCTGTAGAAGATAAGGGCGTAGCAAAAGGCAGTAAGACCTCTATACTATCGGCATCAAAATTATCTTTGAAAACACCTGTTTGCCCATTGGATAGTTCTTTAAGAAGTAACAATTGGTACCCCTTATCAAAGAAAGCCAGCAGGGTTTCGCTGAGGGGCGTATTGTAGCGTTTTTGCAAGGGCTGTGCTGCTAGAAAAGTTCCTTGTTCTTGGTCAGCTCGGTAGAGATTGGTTTCTGTTTTTGGAGAAGACAACGGGCGCTTGGAAGAAAAAAAGATGCTGTTGGGATGCAGAGGATTGAAGCAGATTCTGTAATCATCCTGAGGGCTGTTGATCTCTTGGCCTAAGCGGGTAATAATCGCACGCGAATTGATTTGTTGCACTTTGAGACCATTGGTACACTGCAAAATAAGCCGTTTAAAGATCGGGCGTTGTGGCGCATCTTCCTCCAAATTGCGCAAGTATCGTTTGTAGTAGTGTGCGGCAATTAAAAAACTGTCTTGTAAGTGGTTGGCGCGGGCAAGGTAGTACGCTGCCATTGGTTCGGGGCGGCGCGTTTGGTCTAAGTGCTGTTGTAGCTGCTGAATGCTTTTAGAATAAGCACGGGTCTCAAACAAGGCAACTCCCATGTTATAACAAACGGTAGCATCCTCTTTGTACTTTTCCTTAATTTTATAATACTCCGTCAAAGATTTATCGTATTGGCCTTCTTCAAAATATTGCTCCGCTTGTCGCTTGATTTTACCAGCAGGTTGCGCCCAAACAGACATAAGTGAGCTAAAGAGGAGGAGTAAAGTAAGCAAACTATAGTTCATAATGCACTGATTAGTTAGGAGTAGTAGCAGAGAAAGAAAACTGTTCATACTGCTTCCAAATTTCCCGCCAAGGATAAAAAACTAAGGCAAAGATACAAAATTCAGCAAAGCACAGCCCCATGAGCCAATAGTCTAGTACAAAAAAGAGCACCCACAAAATTCCTAACCAATGATCGAAGCGCCGTGTTAAAAAACCGATTCCAAAGCTCAGTTCTACTAGCCAACCTAAGCACCAAAGGGCGTGGGTGTAATTCGGATGAGTAATTAACCATCGAATAGCCTCGGCATACCAACTATCAGGTTGCATAACTAAGTAATCCAAGTGCTGCTGTTTCAAAATTTCTACCAAATGATTGGGATCATTCCAGCTGCCCAAACCAAACTTCCAAAGCGCAGCGCTAAATAGTACCCACAACGCATAGTAGCGCAATCCTACAAAAACAAGCACAAAGCGCTCTAAGGAATCAATAAGCAGTAATAGAAAGCAAAAAAGCCCCGCTATTAAGATGTGCTCATGGTGGGTGGCCACACTGTTGTAAATTATAAAGTAGTTACCATAAAGCCCCCAAAACAACACCCCAAAAATACCCTTTGGTACTTTCCAAAAGCCATACAGAACCAATACCAACCAAGCTACATCCAACCCTAAAGCTAACCTATAATGCTGTAGCACCAAAGCGGGAATCTGTAACGCATGGTATAACCAAAAGCTGTTATCTGCTCCAACAAATATAAAAGGTGCTTCATATAAATTGGATAATAGTAATCCTTGCCAAGCTCGCCAAAGCCATATCATTAAGGCAGCCAACCATAATAAACGCTTGAGCTGCTGCTGTTCTTTTTGAGCGCCCATTAGTAAACTAATTCTTTAGTTAATAAGACGAAGTTATTTTTTACCCAAACGTAATTTTCTTTCCATAGTGATAATTTATTTTTTTTAATTTGACTCGATAACCATCGTTGAGCGTGGGGGAGGGCTATTGCTTTATTAGTGAGGTGCTCCACAAGATAAGCCTGCAAAACAGGAGTGGTAAAAAAACGCTGCTGGATGGTTTGACGGAGTGGGCGGTCTATCAACGATTGGCTGTTGAGTTGAGCATAATAGTGCAGCTGATACGCTAAGAAATGCGATGCTTTGTAGTGGGTTAAGTCGATAGGAATGTGCTGGGCATCGTAAAGCCGATAACTGCTATAGCTAGCCGCAGGAGAGGTAGGACGGGCATACATCCCATAGTTGAAGAAGGGAACCGTCTCGATTTGTTTGTAAGAAAAAAAGGCTTGGCCTATTAGAAATAGTAGCACCAACAAGCCTAGTTTCTTGTCGCGTTTCCAGAGTTGTTGCAAATAATTTTTTTTCATCAAGAAGGCTTTGTTCCCAAAATACGGGATTCCCACAAAAAAAGAAGTCGTTGTAGCTACAACGACTTCTAGTACACACTTATTTCCGATAAATCGGTCTATAAGTTAGTTTTATATGGGGCCAATGCTTCTTTAAGAACTTGGCGAAGATACTTTTGATAGAGAAACAAAACGGGCTTTGATGCCGTATTGCTCTATAATGCCTTGGGTAAAACTTTTGTTGCCATGAGGCGCAAACAAATACAGTTGGCCTCCTTTGCGCTCGGCCAAAAAGCTCAACAATTTCCATTTGGAGACCAAACGTCGGCGAAGGCTTCGGTCATTCGGCTTAACCGCAATTTCAAAATAGCACTTAGCACCGTGGTTGATGGCGGTAACATCGGGCGTAACCGCTGATTCTTCTTCAGTACCCGTTTGGCGGGTAAAACTTTTCGGAGTTTCGTAACCTTCCGTATTCGCCTTGATTTTCTCAAATCCTTTCTTGTTGGCCCAATTGGTTATTTTCTGATAGAACGCTTCTTTCTTGTTTTTCATGTTGATGTTTGCTTTTTGTTGAAAAAAAATGGAGGGAAAAAATGAAATAAAGGAGACATACAATTCGATTTAGCAGGAAATACTGTATCGAAGTTGTTGCAGGGTCTCCATACGCTCACTCAAACGCTGATGGATGCTGCTGGCCAAGCGATAAGCTGGAGCTTGCTGCCGTTGTTGAGCAGAACGGTAGACGATCTTAGACGATTCGTCTAATTGCGCGGTGTCTTCAATAATCTTATTGAGAATATTGCGTGCTCCGCGAGCAGGGATTTTAAACTTAATAGAGGCACGTTTTTGCCATTTCGACCAGTTGCCTACTGGCAGAGCACCCAACGCTTCAATTTGGTTAACGATAGCATCCATTTGCACTTCTGCTTCTTCGGCATATTGATGAATGTCTTCGTTGAGTTCTGGGTTAGCAGAGGCTTGAATGAGCCATTGATAATTGAGCAACTTGTGGAAGTAAATCTTATAATTAGCCAATAAGGTGTTCAGCGCAACAACAGTAGGGGCGATGGTTTCAGGAAGAGTAGTGGTAGTAGACATAGACAGTAACTTTTTATAACGATAAAAATAAAATATTCAGATGCAAAAAGGAGTAATTAAGACCGCTTTGTGATTCTAGGAAGTAGAATGCACAAAGTGCAAGAAAGTAAACCCCCACTAACAGATGATACATTACTATTACATAGGTTTTTCTAAAAGAAAAATTATAAAATAGCGGTAACTCTCCCGTAGACAAATAGGAAGGTAAAAGGGAATAAAAACGTAGTGAGCCGTTCTAAACGGCGGCCAATTAGGGAGATAAGTAGACTTAGAGAAGTCAGGTATTGATGCGCGAAAACCCCTGTTTTTGAGTAACAGTGGTGCTATAAAATTGAAAAGCAGCAAAATCAATACAGCTAATAGGCAAAATAAGATAGTTTAGAACATTTAATAAGCTTCTGTAAAAGGGGGATGAAGCATATTTGTGCAGAAGGCACTAATCTAAGAAACCAACAAGTCGCCCAAAAGGTTCAACAATAATCTATTTTTTTTCAAAAAAGTTCAAAAAAGGACTAAAAAAGCACTTTAACGCTTTTTACTGTGGCTCTTTTACTGTTTTTTTATTGCTTGTCGTTCGCGAATTCCTTCTAAATCGCCTTTAGGAATGGCGGAAATTAACTGCTGGGTATAAGCTTTCTGCGGATTAGCGTGAATGGTATCTGCTGCCGCAATTTCTTCGATTTTACCTTGATTCATAACAATCATTCTATCGCTCATAAATTTGACGACCGATAAATCATGTGAAATAAAGATGTACGTTAGGTGGAGACGCGTGCGTAGTTCTAATAACAAATTTAGTACTTGTGCCTGTACGGATACATCCAAGGCAGAAACCGACTCATCGCAAATGATAAAACGGGGCTTTAGTGCCAAGGCGCGGGCAATACAAATGCGTTGCCGCTGTCCTCCCGAAAACTCATGAGGGTAGCGGTCAAAATGCTTTGCTTCTAAACTGACGGTCTCCAACAACTCAATCACATAAGCTTTGCGCGCTTTATCATCGTCTAGTAAACCATGTACGCGCATCGGCTCCATAATAGCATTACCAATGGTCATACGGGGGTTAAGAGAAGAGTAGGGGTCTTGAAAAATAATCTGTACATCTTTGCGCAGTGCTTTCAATTCTTGATTATTCATCGTCAGAATATTCTTTCCCTCAAACAGCACTTCGCCTTCTGTTGCACGAGTCAGCCTCAAAATGGTTCTTCCCAAAGTAGTTTTGCCACAGCCCGATTCGCCTACCAAACCCAACGTCTCTCCAGGGTAAACCTCAAAATCCACCCCGTCCACGGCTTTTGTCCATGCGACGGTCTTCCCAAAGAAATTTTTCTTAGCAGGAAAATGAGTTTTTAAGTTGCGAACTTGCAAAATGGGTTGCTGGCGCTTCAAGGCGGCCAAACGCTGCTGCGTCTCCGCTGGTTGTACTCTGAATTTAGAAATAACGGCTTCTGTAGTGGTTGCTCTTGCCGTAATGTGCCGTTCGCCTTGCGCATCTATCCGCACCTCCATAAAGTCACTAACAACAGGTAGGCGCGATAAGCGATAGTCCAAGGGAGGGCGACAAGCCAGCAAGCTTTTGGTATAAGGATGTTTTGGGGCAGAAAAGATGTCCAAGACCGTCCCTTGCTCTACGATATGGCCTTTGTACATCACAATAACCTGATCGGCAATTTCAGCCACCACTCCCAAATCGTGAGTAACAAATAAAATAGAAGCATCAATACTACGGCGCAATTCGTCCATGAGTTCCAAAATATGCTTCTGTACCGTTACATCAAGTGCTGTTGTTGGTTCATCTGCAATCAAAATCTGAGGATTACAAGAAAGCGCCATAGCAATCATTACGCGTTGTTTCTGCCCACCCGAAAGTTGATGGGGGTAAGCATTAAAAATACGCTCAGGATCGGGCAACTGTACTTTCTCAAACAAGGCCAACGTATCTTGTTTCGCTTGTTTTTTATCAATATCTTGGTGTAGTAAAATAGCCTCCAATACTTGGTTGCCACAAGTATACACGGGATTGAGCGAGGTCATCGGCTCCTGAAAGATCATAGCAATCTCGTTGCCTCGATACTCTCGCATCGTTTTTAAATCCGTTTGCACCAAATCAACCACACTGCCATTGGCGCGGTGGTACAAAATCTCTCCCGACTCAATATAGCCAGGAGGTTGCGCAATCAACCCTAAAATAGACAAACAGGTAACGGACTTGCCCGAACCCGATTCGCCCACAATGCCCACGGTTTCGCCTCTGTATAGGGTAAAGCTGATGCCGTCCACGGCTTTGGCGACTCCTTCTTCTGTTTTGAAATAGGTCTTTAAGTTGCGGACTTCTAGCAATTTTTGGCGCTCTGTTTGCATAATGGTAGTTGATGACTCGAATATAAAAGTACAAGTCTTAAAGGTAAAAGTATTTTTCAATATCCCCAAGAGAAGTACTGATTGGCAAATGCTGCTAGCGGTTTTGTTTTTTCTATTTTTTTTAATGGGGCTCTAGTACGCTATTATTGAAGCACTTAGTAAAGACTGCTTTTTTTTGTGTCAAAAAAAAAGATGGAGGTGGAACCTTTTATACTAGAATTGGATTATACTGTTGTGCTATTCTAAGGCTATTTTATAGTAAAAAGGCGTAGCCACCAAAACAACACCTAAATTAACCATTTTCCTCATTTAGAAAATAAATTACCATACTACCATGGCAAATAATCGCTTTATGAAATCCTCTAACCCTTTTATCGGCGACGAGCAGTTTGTGAAAACTGCAAATAAAGGGGTTGATTTAGGGGTTACCCGTGCAGATGGGGTAATGACTATTCAAGGAACGACCAACAAAACGCTCCTCTTAGCACTTATTCTTGTTGCTTCAGCAATGGTGTCCTTCTTTTACATCCCTTTCTCTTTACCTGTTTTTTACGGAAGTATGTTTGCAGCTTTAGGGGTAGCGTTTGTTACCTACTCTAAGCCAAATATTGCACACATTACTGCGCCTATTTATTCTGTTTTAGAAGGTATTGCAATGGGAACGGCTACATACATGTTAGCCGCTTATGCAGGAAATGTAGGAATTATCTTCAATGCCGTACTTTTGACCGCTTTGTGTTTAGTTTCTATGCTTTTATGTTACAAATTTGGTTTGATTAAGGCCACTAAGAAATTCCGTTCCATTATCACTACGGCTACAGGTGCCATTATGATGATGTATCTGATTGCTATTGGTCTTCAATTTGCTAATATACAAATACCTTATTTACATACATCTGGCCCAATTGGTATTGGTATCAGCTTGTTTATCATTGGTATCGCTGTTTTGCGTTTGATTTTAGACTTTGATAACATTGAGCGTGGAGTACAAATGGGTGCGCCCAAAATGATGGAGTGGGTCTCTGCTATGGGATTATTAGTAACTGTCGTTTGGATTTACTTCGAAATACTAAAGTTATTGGCTATTTTAAGTAGCAGTGAATAACCCTCCAAGAGGCATTTTTGCTATAAACCTGCTAGCGCTGAATAGGCCTAGCAGGTTTATTTTTTGGAGAATACTCCCTATTTTTTAAACAACTTCTATTTTTTTTCTGTACATCATGAATCAACCATTGGAAAAAGTACGGGTAGACAAATGGCTATGGGCGGTGCGTATTTTTAAGAGCCGTACCCTCGCTAGCAATGCCTGCAAAAGTAATAAGGTGCTCTTGAATGGAGTGGCATTGAAACCATCCTTCAGCGTGGAGCGGGGGATGATTTTGCACGTCAAGAAAGAGGGCTATAATATGCGCTACAAAATTGTTGATCTATTGGAAAAGCGTGCTTCTGCCAAATTAGCAGAGCCTTGTTATGAAAATCTGACAACCGAAGACGAACTGAATAAGTTCAAAGACTGGTATGTGCGCAACAAAGCCGTCACCGAAAGCCGTAGCAAAGGTCTTGGCCGACCAACAAAACGCGATCGCCGCGATATTGATAAGTTCAAGGACTTGTAAAAGAAACCCGTTTTTGGGTTGGTTTTTGTGGTTTTGAGAAACTAGCGTGTTCCTTGTCGTACTATCGGAATATTGCCCCAATGTATCAACAGCCGCACCAATGGCTGCCACTAATTTGTTAATAGAAGTTGCTTTTAAAAACTGGCGGCCTACTCCCTCCCTGAAAGTCTACGCCCAACAACAACTTCGTTAAAGAGATTTACGATGAAACAACTGCTTTCTCTATTTATCTTTTTGTTTTGCTTGCCACTTGGTGTTTGGGCGACTCATAATCGCTCTGGCGAAATGACCTATCGACAAATCGGACCCAATGATATTGAGCTGACAATTACGACGTATACTAAAGTTAGTCCGCCCAGTGATCAAGCCGACCGCAACGAACTCAATGTAGATTGGGGAGATGGCACGCCAACAGAGCAATTGATACGGACAGCGCGAACAATGATTTTCAATGACATTCAAGAGAATGTTTATGTGGGGGTACATTCCTATCCAGGGGCAACAACTACTGCTCCCTATGTGATCTCTATGCAAGATCCCAATCGTAACGACCGAATCTTAAACATTAATAACGGGAATTCTATTGGCGTTGCCTTCTTCCTACAAACGGAAGTCTTTCTATTTAATGCAGCGTTCTTTGGGTACAACAGTTCTCCCATTCTACTAGAGAAACCCGTTGATTTTGGGGTAGTAGGGGAGATTTTCCAACATACACCCAACGGGTTTGATCCTGATGGCGACAGCATTGCTTACGAATTAATCGTACCCAAGCAAGACCGCAACAGCAATGTACCAGGCTATCAATTGGTCACCGATATTGGCCCTGGCCTAAACAATCAATACTCTTTTGACAGTACTACGGGCTTGTTTACTTGGAATGCTCCTCAAGTAGCAGGCGAGTACAACATTGCTATTCTAGTAAAATCTTACCGTAATGGCCAATACTTAGGCGGGATTGTTCGAGATATCCAAATCAAAATTGAGAACGCCATCAATGAACCACCAAAATTAGAAGTCATTGCAGATCTTTGTGTGGAGGCAGGAGAACTCATTGAATTTGATGTAGAAGCTTGGGATGAAGATATTCCCTTGCAGTTGGTTACGTTGACAGGAACGGGCGGGCCTTTGTCCCCAACGATTGTGTCGCCTGCGACCTTTACCAGCGTGTCGGGTACCGCACCTCCCGGTTTTCCACTTCGTAGTCGTTTCCGTTGGCAAACGGTCTGTGAGCATGTGCAGCCACAGTTTTGGCAATTGGTGTTCAAGGCAAAAGATAGTTATACACAAAACGGCAATGACGCTTCTTTGGCAACGTTTAAAGTAGTCCGTATTAGCATTGTCGCACCAGCCCCACAAAATTTACAAGCAACGGTAGCGGGCAATGCGACCACCTTGACTTGGGACAGCCCTTATCCCTGCGAGAGCTCGGTTAATTTCTTTGGTTTTACGGTTTGGCGAAAGCTAGGCTGTGATAACTTTACACCTGATAGTTGTCAGGTAGGATTAGCAGGATTGGGATATACGCAAATCAATACGGGCTTTATCAATACGCCGACAGGGGGCAGTTATACCTTTGTCGATAACACCATTCAGTCGGGTACCGCTTACAGCTACCGTATTTTAGGCGAGTTCGGAACTCCAATCTTACTCAATGGCAATATTGTCAATTATTCTAACTTTGTGTCTAGCCGTACTTCTGAGGAGGCTTGTATAGAAACCCGAGAGGATTTACCCACTATTATCAATGTGGATGTTGAAGCAACTAGTCTTACCGCAGGAGAAATCTTTGTGCGTTGGACAAAGCCACAGGGTAGTGAGTTGGATACCATCTTTAATGCGCCTCCTTATCGTTACGAATTGTACGAATCGGTTGGACAGGCGGGAGCAGCCTTTGGTACTACGCCCATTTATCAATCGCCTTTATATCCAGCCTTCTATTTGGCTAATGATACCAGCTTTACCGCACAAAACTTAAACACGCAGGACGATCCTTATAGTTACAAAGTC
Source organism: uncultured Saprospiraceae bacterium (assembly GCA_963837355.1). Taxonomy (GTDB): domain Bacteria; phylum Bacteroidota; class Bacteroidia; order Chitinophagales; family Saprospiraceae; genus Aureispira. Next base: position 200,756 of record CAWIMY010000010.1, read on the forward strand.
GTCTTTTATGCCAATAATGATGTTGTTGGAGGAACTAAAGTAGCTTCTTCTATTTACCTTTCAGTGGCTTCTAGTGATGCCCAGAACACCTTGACTTGGACAGAAAATGTACCTTGGCAGAACACGGCTTATGAGGTTTACGAGGAAACGCCTGTGGGGAGTAATAACTTCAATTTACTGGGAGTGGTTACCCGTCGCCGTTATGTGCATACAGGATTGACCAATGGCGAAGAGTATTGTTATCGCATCCGTAGTTTAGGGTCTTATAATACAGATAATACACCTGATACCTTGTTCAATAAGTCACAGGTTGCTTGTGGAACGCCTTTGGATACGATTCCGCCCTGTGCGCCTGATGCTTCGGCGATTATAGCACTGTCGAGCTGTGACGTAATCCAAGACGATGCCAATAATCCAGAGCGGCTGCCTTGTCAAGGGACAATTACAGAGCCCGACTTTTTATACAATGAAATTACTTGGTCTAATAACTCGGATTCTTGTGGCGAGGATGTGGCGCGCTTTAACGTTTACTTTGCGCCTTTCTGTGATGGTAATTATACCTTGGTCTACGAGTCACAAGGCTTGGAAGATACATCGTTCCAGCATGTGCCTTCACCGACCAACTTAGCAGGCTGTTATTACATTACTTCTATAGATTCTATAGAAGTCAATGGCGGCGGCAACGAGAGTAGTCCAAGTGCTCCCATTCGTACGGATAACTGTCCTTTCTACGACCTACCCAATACCTTTACGCCTAATGGCGACGGAGCAAATGACCTCTTTACTCCCTGTTTGATTTATCGCTACATCAACCGTGTAGAATTTACCGTGACTAATCGCTGGGGGCAGGTTGTTTTTGAAACGAATGATCCGAATATCAATTGGGATGGCCGCGATCAAAATACGGGACAGGAGTTGCCAGAAGGGGTTTACTATTACACGTGTACTGTCGAGCAAAAATGCTTGTCTTGTGATGCTCTAAAACCACTCAAAGGATTCATTCATTTGATAAGAGCCGACCAGTAAGCGCCTTCTACCAACGCGTTTACCATAGCCTATCAAAAGCCGCTGATAGCTGCTGTATTTGCCTAGTTTTAGCCAACAGGACGATAACAGCGTTATTAGCGGCTTTTTATTTTATAAAAATCACATTCCATCTACCTCCGTTAAGTTAAGGTTATTAAAAAGGTCTTTTTCTATGAAAAAAAGCGTATTTTCACAGAGAAGTTGTTAGCACCTCTTCCCTAGAGAAACGTTGAATTTGGCCATCCTTCCCAAGCGCCAAGCGATAGAAAGAGTAGCTCTAGATTGTCCCAATACGATTATATTTTGTCATGATAAACCCCTTATAATGAAACGGTTGTTATTCTTGCTGCTGTGTGTATTTTCTTTAGAATTAAGTGCCCAAGAAGTTAGAAAAGAAACATACGAAGACGGGCGCACAAAATCGGAAGGTGCCTACAGTTCCGCCAAAATAAAAACAGGTCAATGGAAGTATTATTATCCTAACGGAAAACTAGAAGCAGAAGGCTCCTACAATGGAAAACTAGCCCCAGCACAACCCGTTTTGGTACGCAAAGGCCGCGATTCAGCCATCGACGACGATGGTGTAGTGCGCCACGGCAAATGGACGTTCTATTATACCAATGGCCAACCCAAAGCTAGTATCAATTACCAAAATGGTTGTCCCAATGGGCAGTTGATCAAGTGGTATAAAACGGGCGAAAAAATGGAACAGAGCAACTACAGTACTTGTGATAAAGTGACCGCCAAAAAAATATGGGCCAAAGAAGGCTGGTTGAAACAAGAAATGCTAAACGAAGGAAACGAGCGTAGCGTACAAATAGAATGGTACGAAAACGGACAAAAAAAAGCCGCCATACCCTACAAAAAAGGTAAGCAGTTTGGCCGTGTCAAACGTTGGTATGCCAATGGACAACGCGAAGAAGATGTTATGATGAAAAACACCCGCGTCCACGGCTCTTATCGCTCTTGGTATCCTAATGGTAACAAACAACGCGAATTCTTTTCTATTAATAATGTCATGAGTGGCGAATACAAAGAATGGAACAAGGATGGGAAATTATTATGGGAAATTACAGAATTGACGGATGAGAATAAAATACTAGTCGTGAATTATTGGCCTGATGGCAGCATCAAAATGAAAGGTAAGTCTGCGATGCCTACTTCGCTCAGTATACACGAATGGTCACAAACGCGCACTGGCTACTGGACTTACTATTTTGAAGGCAAAGTAACACGCTCTGAAAAATACAGCAACGGCCAATTACTAGCCGTCGAAATGCCCTAATCATCTTAAAAGCGTTCTAGAACGCTCAGGAATTAGCAACAATGGAAGAGGTAGAATTTGGCCGCGAACAACGCTGGCGCTTAGTGTTGGGACAAGAAGCGGAAGAACAAAAAGACGGTTCTAGTGTGGACTTGTCAGGAGAAGGAATGGAAATGGATGCGGCCTTGGCCGCGCTCTACGAAGAGGGCAATTCTAAAGGAGGCTTGGGCAGCTCTGCCCCTAAAGTCAATCGCTGGTTAGGCGATATTCGCAAATACTTCAAGACACCTGTCGTGCAAGCTATGCAACGCGATGCCCTAGAAAACCTAGGTTTAAAGCAAATGCTCCTAGAACCCGAATTGCTAGAAAGTGTAGAGGCGGATGTCCATTTAGTGGGTACGCTGCTCTCCCTCAATGGCGTTATTCCAGAAAAAACAAAAGAGACGGCGCGCTTAGTAGTACGCAAAGTAGTGGATAAACTCACCAAACAGCTAGAATATCCTTTGCTGCAAGCCGTACAAGGAGCGCTGAGTCAATCCGTGCGCAACCGCCGCCCCAAGTTTAGAGAAATCAACTGGCACCGAACGATTCGCCTCAATCTAAAACATTACCAAAAAGAATACAAAAGCATCATTCCCCACCAATTGATGGGCTATGGTCGCAAAGGGCAAGCCCTCAAAGAAATTATCTTGTGTGTGGATCAGAGTGGTTCGATGGCAAGCTCGGTCGTTTATTCTAGTATTTTTGCGGCGGTACTCGCTTCTTTGCCTGCACTAAAAACCCATCTGGTGGTCTTTGATACGGCGGTAGCCGACTTGACTAAGGATTTGGAAGATCCTGTAGAACTCTTATTTGGTACGCAACTAGGGGGTGGTACAGACATTCACAAAGCCTTGCGTTATGTAGAGACGTTAGTACAAACACCCAATGATACGATTTTGGTTTTAATCTCCGATTTGTATGAAGGTGGGTCTAATGCGCCTCTTTTTCAACAAGCACAGCAACTACAGCAAAAGGGGCTACAATTTATTACTTTGTTAGCCCTCAACGATGAAGGCGCGCCCGCTTACGACCGTACAGTTGCGGCACAGTTCAACAGTTTAGAAATTCCTGTTTTTGCCTGTACACCCGATCAATTTCCCAACTTAATGGCGGCGGCACTCAAGAACGAAGACATCAATCAATGGATGGCTAAACAAGCCATTGTAGCACGATAAGGTTTTTCTATGGGAGCAAACGAGCATTTACCCCCATAGAAGAAACGAAGTGTATTAGTAGGTCTTGGTCATGCGATCGGGAATAGCTATAATATAATCGCCCTTGTTGCGGTGTTCTTGATCTAATTTATCAACTTGATCTTGTTCTACACTGCTGATGACCACGATGTTGAGATTGGGGTTGAGCTGGCGCAAATACCAAATAATTCCTTCCTTTTTATTAGAATGAAAGCTGCCATTAAAGTGCAAAAACAACTCGCCTTCGTTCCAATTCCCATAGATAAAGTGCGCCATAGTAGCATCTTTAACCATCTGTGCTTGGGGGAAGTATTTAGGATTAGCCCCGTTGTTGTGCGCCGCGCCCATTTCTAACATTTCTTTGTAGCCACTAATATCGTAATCCTCTTGGATTGGTAAAGGAGCAATAAACACCTTAGAGTATTCGGGAAGATTTTCTAAGTTTTCTAACCCACTCTGGAAGACGGCAGACGCATAACGGCGCGGCACATTGGTAGCCACAAAGCTCAGGTTATTCTCTTTGGCAAAGGACACCAAGGGTTTGTAGTCTGTTTGATAATTGGGCCACAAACGCGCTTCTTGCTCAAAGTTTTTCTCCGAAATAAAACCGAGAAAGTATTCATTGATTAACAATTGGTTATCAGATTCTAACATTTCTGCTCCCATCACCAAATTTTGGTCTTCTTGAGTGTACAAATCTCTAGCCACTTCCAATTCTAACCAATGGCAAATAGGGTTGTTGTGCAATTCTCCAAAGAAGACAATGTCCGCCTCTTGTAGATCGTTGAGCATTTTATTGTAGGTAACCTCTTTTCCCTTTTGGTTATAAATAGCATAGGCTTTTGGTTGAGCCAATAGAGCCGTAGAACATAGAAAAGAGCAAAGGAGGAGGCAAAGAATACGCATATAATGAGAATTTACGATAAGGAATAATAATAAACGCTAAGGTAGAGCTTAGGCGTAGTAATGCCAAGATACAACGAATTATTAACAAAAAACAAGCCTTTCTAGGTGTGCCTACTCTGGCAGGTTGTTGGGGAGTCAAGTCTTTCTGCGTTGGCCGTTGCCTCGCTATTCGGTTCCTTTTTTAGAATATCCTCTTATCAACCTCATTTAAAACTTTATGACATGCTAGGGTGGAATAGAATAAACAGCCGCTATTTCTACTTAAAAGATAACGGTCACTGTTTTGGCTATCTAACGTATTTTTGAGTGGATTAGAGCGTCAATGAGAGCCTTGTTTAGCACAATTTTCACAACTTAAAAGAAGGCGATTATAAAAAATTCGTAAGACACTGTTGTTCAGCTATTTGATTGTTGTTCTTGTTGTATAATAATTAGGCAGAACCCTATTTTTTTTGTATCTTTGTCAAGTTGTTTACACCGACACAAAAGTGTGCTCGTTATTAGAAAAAAACAAAGCAAATAATATGGATTCAACCCAAAAAATAATACCGATAAATATTGAGGATGAAATGAAATCGGCTTACATAGATTACTCTATGTCCGTGATTGTTTCTAGAGCCTTGCCCGACGTTAGAGATGGGTTAAAACCCGTACATCGCCGCGTGCTTTATGGCATGTCTCAATTGGGATTAACGGCTTCTAAAAGCCATAAAAAATCCGCGCGTATTGTAGGAGAGGTTTTGGGAAAGTATCACCCACACGGTGATTCATCAGTTTATGATACGATGGTGCGTATGGCACAGCCTTGGTCGTTGCGCTATCCGTTAGTCGATGGACAAGGTAACTTTGGTTCGATTGATGGCGATAGCCCTGCGGCTATGCGTTATACAGAGGCACGTCTGGAGCGAGTTAGTAACGAGTTGCTAGCCGACTTGGGTAAAGATACCGTTAAATTCCAGTTTAACTTTGACGACACCTTACAAGAGCCTACCGTACTCCCTACTAAATTGCCCAACTTGTTGGTCAATGGTACTTCTGGTATTGCGGTAGGTATGGCTACCAATATGTTGCCCCACAACCTAACGGAAGTGATCAATGGTATTTTGGCCTACATTGAGGATCAAGATATTACGATTGAAGGGTTGATGGAATACATCAAAGCCCCTGACTTTCCAACTGGCGGTACTATTTATGGTACAGAAGGCGTGGCGCAAGCAATGGCGACTGGGCGAGGTCGGGTAGTGGTTCGGGCTAAGTCTGAAATTGAGGTCACTAAGACAGGTAAGGAGCGTATTATTGTTACAGAGATTCCTTACCAAGTCAATAAGGCCAGTTTGATTATGCAAATTGCCGACTTAGTCAACTCTAAGAAGGTAGAGGGCATTTCGGACTTGCGCGATGAGTCGGATCGTCGTGGAATGCGCATTGTCATTGAGATCAAACGCGATGTGAGCCCTAATGTCGTCTTGAGTAAGTTGTTTAAATACAGCCGCCTTCAGTCGTCTTTTGGAGTAAATAACATTTGCTTGGTCGATGGCCGTCCAGAGTTATTGAATGTCAAACAAATCATCAGTGAGTTTGTAAAGTTCCGGTTGGAGGTCATTTACAAACGTGCTGTATACGATCAGAACAAAGCGAAGCGCCGTGCCCACATCTTACAGGGGTTGTTAGCAGCCTTGGATCGCTTGGACGAAATTATTACGTTGATTCGCGCCTCTCAGAATGGCGAAGAAGCCAAAGAGGGCTTGATGGCATTTGATTTTACGCCACAGGGGGATGCTCTAGACAGCTTTTTGGGGCAATATCCCCTTGACGGTAATCATTTGTCGGAAGACCAAGCCAAAGCCATCCTAGATATGCGTTTGCAGCGTTTGACAGGTTTGGAGCGTGGTAAATTGGTCGACGAGTACGCCGAATTAATGTTGATGATTGAGGACTTGCAAGATGTTATTGACAATGAGCCCCGTCGTTATACCATTATTAAAGAAGAACTAACAGAACTGAACGATAAGTTTGGCGACGAGCGCCGTACAGATATCATGTTTGCCGAAGGGGAAATTAGTATTGAGGATATGATTGAGAATGAGCAAGTGGTGGTGACCATTTCTCACTTAGGTTACATCAAACGTACGCCTGTTTCAGAATACCGTACTCAAACCCGAGGAGGGGTTGGAGCCAGTGCGGCCAAGACTCGCGATAAGGATTTTGTAGAGCATATATTTGTAACCAATACCCACAATTATTTGCTACTCTTTACCGCACAAGGCCGCTGCCATTGGTTGCGCGTCTACGAAGTACCTAAAGGTGCCAAAGCCTCTAAAGGTCGTGCCATTCAGAACTTGTTGCAATTACAAGGCAGTGACACGATTAAGGCATACATTCCAATCGAAGACTTGAAAGACGAAGAATTCTTGAAGTCGCACAACTTGATTTTTGCTACGAAAAAAGGAATTGTCAAGAAAACCGATATTACCGCGTATTCGCGTCCTCGTACCAATGGGGTAAATGCTTTGACGATTCGCGAAGACGATGAATTGTTAGAAGTAAAACTAACGGACGGTAACAACCACATCATTCTAGCAACTAGCGAAGGGAAAGCCATTCGTTTTAGCGAGCAAGATGTGCGCGAAATGGGGCGTTCGGCAACAGGTGTTCGGGGAATCAAAATGAAAAATCCCGATGATTTTGTAGTTGGTATGATTTGCGTCACGGAAGACGGGCACAAGAAAGTATTAACCATTGCCGAGAACGGTATTGGTAAACAAACCGAATTGGAAGAATACTCGCCTCAGAATCGTGGTGGAATGGGGGTAAAAACCATCAAAGTAACCAAGAAAACGGGTAAGTTGATTGCAATTAAAGCAACAACGGAAAACGATGATTTGGTGATTATTAACCGCTCTGGCCTGACGATCCGCTTGGCAGTAAAAAATGTCCCTACGACAGGACGCGCTACGCAAGGAGTAAAACTTATCAACCTACGCAAAAACGATGCAATTGCTGATGTTGGGTTGATTATTGATGGCCAATTGGAACAAGTAGAGGAAGACCTAGAGATGGAAGGGGATGCGTTACAGCTCCATCCTGAAGGGGAAGCGGGGACTACTGTTGATCCAGTGACGGACGATGAAAATATAGACGAAGAGGAATAGACCTTCTTTTGAATAATAGTTAACTAAGCAGCTTCGATGACTATCGGGGCTGCTTTTTCATTGTTACCTTTGTGGGTTAGAATAGGTTCGCGGAGCACTCTATAGGAATAGGGGCGTTTGTATGCGTGTATCTGAAGGCTCATAAAAAAACTACGCCTCAAAAGCACCAAGAGGAGCAAAAATAGCATCTAACTAAAAGTTAAGTAAAATGAAACTATAGGCTGCTGAAATAGGATGGAGCGGTGCCGACTTTCTTGAGATTGCTATATCTATTCTAAAAAAAAGTAAGGTGCATAAAAAATGGCAAGGTATTTTCATTATTTTTGCACAACAGGCAGCAACAGCTGTTTGAATCAGCGCAAATTTATTAAGAAAAGGACTGAGAGTTGAGGGAGTAACCTTTCGCTTTTATTTCATGAAAAAGAACAACAGAACAAGATGAAGAAATTTTTTCTAGGTTTTTTGGCTTTGGCGAGCGTGGCTACTATGCAAGCACAGAACCCTAAGACGGCTTTGACAAATGCAGCGACCAGCTTAAGCGTATACGACACTGACCCAACCAATACAGCAGAATTAGAAAAGGCAAAAACAGATATTGATTTTGCAGCAGGACATGAAAAAACAATGGATGATCCTAAAGTTTGGCGGTTCAAAGGTAAGATTTACAATCGAGTAGCCTTCAACAATGAGTTGAAGGGCAAAAACAAAGATGCAGGCTTACAAGCCTTACAGGCTTTTGACAAGGCTTGGGATTTAGAAGTGGCAAAATTGGAAGAAAAAGGCAAAGACATTTCTAAATTGCCTGCTAAAGCAGAATTTCAAAGTGGCTACGAAGCCTCTGCCCGTGCTTTGTATAATGGAGGGGCGGAAGCCTACAATACAGAAGACTATGAATTGGCCTACAATTCTTTTGTCGGTATTTTGGGAATCACTCCTAAGGTAAAAGAGGGTTTGGCTAAGAAACCTGTCAATTTGATCACGGTTAACAAAATCAACATGGAGCAAGAAGCGGCTCGTTTGGGAGGAATGGCAGCCGTTCAATTGAACAAACCAGAGGAAGCAGAGCGCTTGTTATTGCCTTTATTAGAAGGTAAAAAAGTAGATGAGCAGTACATTCCTACTACTTACAGCATGTTGTCAGGAGCTTACCAAAAAGCGGGCAACATGAGCAAAGCCAAGGATATTTTGGCTAAAGCCCGTAAATTGTATCCTGCCGATCAAAGTTTGCTAATCGCCGAAATCAACATTGCTTTGTCAGAAGGTAAGTTGAAGGAATTGGAAGGCAAATTGAAGCAAGCAGTAGAAGCAGATAAAGAGAACGTAGAATTGCACTTTGTTTTGGGTAATGTCTATGATGGTATTTTTAGAGAGAAACTAGAAGCAGGCGAGAGTGCTGTAGCAGAGGATTTCTTCAAAAAAGCCGTTAATTGGTATTCTAAAGCCGCAGAAATTGATACGAAACACTTCAATTCTCTATACAGTTTGGGAGCGTTGCATGTCAACTATTCAAACTCTTTTGCTAAGGCAATGAATGAGATTACCAATATGAAAGATCCTAAGTACAAAGAGTTGGATGCTGCTTACAACCAATTGTTAGACAAAGGCTTGGTACATTTGCTTAATGCAGAGAAAATCCAAGGAGATGATATTGGAGTAGCAATCGCTTTGAAAGAGGTGTACAGCCGCAAAAACGATGAAAATAACTACATGAAATACAAAGCTAAAGTAGAGCGTTTGCAAAAATAAGCACCGCACAAGTTTTTAGCCTTACAAATGCCTTTCCAAGTAGCTTGGAAAGGCATTTGTTTTTTTAAGCAGCTAATTTTCAAGATATTGTGCTAAAAAGGCGTTTAGCAGTTTGAATGAGCTAGTTTATTGAAGCAAAAAAGCACTTGATCGCAGTCTAGTAAACGATTCTGAGGCGCATAGATTTTTTTTGCTAGAGGATTGTACATTCTATAGGCGTGAAAAGCGCCAGCCGCTGGAAGTTTTGGGGGAGTTGCATTTTAGCAGGTAGTTGGTTTAAGGAAACTCGCAGTCGAAAATACTCTTGGGCAACTTGTATCGGGCTATTTCAGGAACTCGTGTTAGAAGAAGTTTTACACCCTAGGGGAGTCATTTTTTCGAGAGAGCTTTGTTTTACGAATCTCTACTTAACATAACGTTAATTATGGGCAAAATAGGCTAGAAAGCTCAAAATAGGGGTTTTGTCTCATTTAAAGAAGATATGCCCGTTTTCAGAAAGGGTTGTCCATAATTCCTGTACGTCCTTAGTGTCAATACTTTCGGTAAGGTGATGGAGTTTTATAAAGCTGCTATCGTTGCCTTTAAATTTTATCAGGGACTCTTTTCCTCGTTCTCCTTTTTTAGGGCTACACCAATCTGCTTCGTACCGATATCGCACACTAAACGTATCTAGCGCAAACGCGAGCAATTCGCTTTCCCAGACTGCATCGGCACAGCCTCCTAATTTATAGGTTGCATAATGAAGCTGCTTGTTAAGTATTATAGGATAAATTTCTCTAGAATGCCCATAATCGAAGAAGATTTGGTAAGCAGTATCGTGTAATAACAACACATAAGCACCTATTTCATCCGCTGCAAAGCTTAGAATAACATCGTTGATGCCGTCTTCATTTAAGTCCGCAATATGGTACTTGTACAGTGAACCCTTGGTAATCGTAACCGTATCTAATAAGCCTATTGCCGGCCTACTAATTACTAGCTCAGAGGACTCTCCCACCATACTATCCGTACTATAAATAGTCAAGGCAAAGCCACTAATTATCGTATCCAACATTCCAGCCGATTCAAATGCATAGATTGTTGGCAATTTGGGTTTCCCTGAACAGGCATAAAGTGTTAATAAAGAGAGCGTTAAAGCTACTTTTAGAACGTGATACATAATCGATTTTTGATTTTAATTTATTGATTTTCAGTTGTTTATACTTGAATTATAAAGTAAGAATAAGGGGAGTTGATGGCATCACTTTCTTTTCTAAAATAGCGCTATTTAGAGGGGATTCCTTGAAAAAAAGATAGAATTCTCGATACAGCCCTTATATTTAGCCCCCTGTATTACTTTTGCTCCTTTTCTTATCCGATAAAATTGATCTCCTTATGTTTACTATCGAAAACCTACTTGGTTTCTTTACTCCCAGTTTTATTTATGCGCTCATTTTTTTGTTGAATGCTCTATTGCCTGGCCGTTGGGTAATTGGCTATGCTACCAAGGAGCATTCAGAGGAAAAGCTGCGTTATCGGCTCAATGGGTTACTGGTTTTGGTGACAGCGGTGGCCTTATGGGGTGGCTTGTGCTACATTGGTGTTTTGCCATGGGACTGGTTGTATACGGTACGCTGGTATGCCTTGGGCGGGGCGTGTACGTTTGGGGTGTTGTTTTCACTGATAACCGTTATGCGTTATTCTGCGGTGCGGTCTTCTTTTGCCCTTGATTTTTTTTTAGGACGGGCAGAGAACCTACAACTTTGGGGTGGGCGGATTGATGCTAAGATGTGGTTGTATTTGGTAGGTGCAGTTTTGTTAGAACTCAACGTATTGAGTTTTGCAGCGCATCACTATTTATTATATGGAGCGGCTAGCTCACCGGGTATTTTGCTAGCAACTGCGATGCTCAGTTACTTCATTTGCGATTATTTGACTTTCGAGGAGGTACATTTGTATACTTACGATTTATTTGCGGAACGAGTTGGCTTTAAGTTGGGCTGGGGCTGTTTGGCATTTTATCCGTTCTTTTATACGATTCCTTTGTGGGCAACGGTATCTCTTGCAAATCCTACCCCCTCTAGTGGTTTATTAATCATCGCGGCAGTGGTTTTTCTAAGCGGCTGGAGCTTAGCAAGGGGGGCTAATATGCAGAAGTATTTCTTCAAACGTGATCCAAGCTATGCATTCTTGGGCATTACGCCTGAGTCCATTAGCGATGGCCAACGCACGCTTTTGGTCAATGGCTTTTGGGGCTTGAGCCGACACATCAATTATTTGGGAGAAATTGGGATGGCGACAGGAATTGCCTTGGCGGTTGGTCATCCAAGTATGGTTTGGCCTTGGCTATATCCACTGTATTATGTGCTCTTATTATTTCCACGCCAGTTGGACGACGACCGTCGTTGTGCCTTGAAGTACGGTTCCTTATGGGAGGCGTACTTGCAGCGTGTTCCCTATCGGATTATTCCTAGGGTATATTAGAAAAATTTGGGAATAAAAGTATGATAAAAACGTCCGCGCTTCGGTATCAGGGTCTAGGTGTAATAATAGGCCTCGTTGGTAGGCACGGGGGTGTTGGGTATTGTTTTGAATGGGAGTCACTTTTGGGTCACTTTGTTCCTGAGCGCTTTGCTTAGCATAGAAAGGATAAAAAGCCCTCTACACAGCGTAGAGGGCTTTTTTGTTACTAATAGCGCCGTTTTTTTCATTGTTAGGACGTGTTTTTCCATTAGCAGATTACACAAGACGGGTTGTGTAATCTGCCGCTTTGAAACGTTTATTCTACTCGTGTACTTTTAGTTGTAGAGGACTATGTGCTTTAGCGCTGATATTTTGTATAATGGCTCCAACATCATCGGCATCGATGGATTTGGCTACAAAAACAACCCTATAATTGTCGCTTACCTTATCATAAGTACTTTCTATGTCGATTCGAAAATCAATAGATGATTTTCGAGGATTTTTGGTAATGCCCACCTCTGCGCCGACCACTAGAGAGGCCGACACGGCGGTCGAAATAGGAGGATGAGTGGTAGCGCGCATCTAGTAAGGCGGAAACAAATTCATCCAAATTAGGCGCATTGGTAAAAAAGTCTACGATGGCTTGTTCTACCCCACTTTTTGCCTGCGGGTGCAGTATCGTGGTACGCCAAATAGTTTGCACAAAGGTCTCTGTTTGTATGGAAGTGATGGCTTGCTTCCAAGCTTGCTTAAGCACCTCGAAACTAATTACTCGCTCCTTAGGCAACTTATTAATCAACGCTTCCAAGAAAACCGTTCCTGCCTGCTCTCCATTGACTTTGAAGTCTAAAGGTGCTTCCAGTTGCTTGGCTAGCTTCTTCACATCCACTTTAAAATCTCTACTGTTCAATTTGTCCTCGCAGCGGCTCACCATTTGTACAATACAACCATAACCCACACCACGCATTGGTTAGACGGATGACTACCGAAAATGACCAATAAATTGTATAACACTAAAGCAAATGGGCTATCTTTATAGCGTACAAAATTTTAACTACTTTTGAGAGCTATTCATATCTCTATTAAAATCTAAATTATTATGAAAACTAGCATTTTTACTTTTTTACTAGTGTGGCTGTCTCTGGGACTACAAGCACAAATTGTCAATATCCCCGATGCCAATTTCAAAGCGGCGCTGCTGGCTAATGCCTTTATTAATACCAATAGCGATAGTGAAATTCAATTATCCGAAGCCCAAAATGCGCAGAGCTTTATCTTCGCCAATAGAGGCATTAGCGACCTAACAGGAATAGAAGAATTCATTAACTTAAAAGTAATCGGATTTCCTAACAATAATGTTACTACAGCAGATTTGACTGGGCTAGACAAACTACAAATAATTTCTGTCGATAATAATCAGTTGACAAGTTTAATCTTACCGACTAATGTGAGCTCTTTAAATATACTTTATGCTAGAAACAACCAACTAACGAGTCTTATCATTCCTCCTGCGTTGGATACAATAGAAGAGCTGCTTTTATCGTACAACCAACTCACTACGCTAGATTTGTCGGGTGTCAACCGCATGCTAAATGTGTATGTAGATCACAATCAATTAACCAGTTTTGGGCTGCCTCCTACTGCCGATTATGTCCATTGTGAACATAACCAACTCACTACCGTGGGAACGCTGCAAGCTGCTATTCGATTTAATTGTGGTAATAATCAACTTGATAGTTTAACGGTTACGGGAAATGTGGCTCGAGTAGAATGTGATAGTAACCAATTACAATACCTTAATGTGGGTAATTCAATCGACACGATTTTTTGTCAAAACAATCAGTTGGACAGCTTAATCTTTTTACAGAGTTCTTCTGTACACTATATAAATTGTAGTGACAATTTAATAAGAAATATTATTGTATTTTACTCCGAATTAAGATACTTAGATGCTTCCAACAATCGACTAGACCGATTAACAGTCAACAATAATGACCTTATGGTAGACAACAATTTTCCCTTAGATGCTAGTGGAAATCCTGCTTTGGAATGTATCGCCACTAATAGGAGCATCGCTAATGCTACTAATAACTGGACCTTGGATGCGCAAACCACCATTGCTAATGATTGTGCTAGCATTTGGTTTTCCACCACTACGCTTCCCGACCTTCCCAATACCGCGCTCTTTCCCAACCCTAGCACTGGTGCCGTTCAAGTAGATTTGGGGCAAGTCTGTGCTACCATAGAATTAACCCTTTACAACAGCTTAGGACAAGAAGTCTACCGTACCTACGAACAACAGCAAGAGCAACTCACCCTCTCTTTGCCTGCTGTCAAGGGCCTCTATCATATTCGGGTAACCACCGAATTAGGACAGGCTACTTTTAGCGCCATCAAAGAGTAAAGTAAGACACTACTGGGGCAATGAGTTAGTAAACTTATTGCCCCTAATTTAAATTTCCCATTGCCTATACAGCAAGTACTTTCCATTTTTCATCCATCAAACACTACTCATGTTCTTTCATCCTACTTCTACCAAACGTTTTTTTTGCTGGCTATTGCTGCTTTATTTTTTATCCAATCAACAACTTACGGCGCAAGTCTACTTTCGATTAATCGGTGGAGACACGGTTGCTGTGTTTAACAATGGAGTGGCTCCCAACCTCTACCAAGCCTGTAGAGGCACTAATATAACTATACAATATCGGGGGCTTTCTAACCACCCTAATAGGGTGATGCTGACCGACAAAAATGGACAGCTATTTAATGTAGGCGCTAACTTTACTAGTCCCAGTGGCGGCGGGAGCAATCACAGAGGAGACATTAGTTTTACCATTCCTGCCAATGCTGCTAGCGGGCTGGTTGAACTGCGAAGAGGGAATAATAACATCCTGCTTTATCTGCCCAACTTAGTGATTTACAATCCTGAAGTAGATTTTCTGCCGGAGGTCTCTACTATTTGTGCCACCAATGATACCTTACAGCTATTAGGTATTCCTAGCGGAGGAAGTTTTATTAGTCCTACGCCAGGACTAATAACAGGTTCCATCTTTGATGCGACCCAAGCAAGATGGTCATCGACCCAGCACGATACCGTTCGTACGGTGAGCGTGGAATACCGTTATCTTCCCACCTATTCGGATGGTACCCCTTGTGCTAGTTCTATAGATGTCATCAAAAACCTAGATGTTTATGACAACCGTCTTACTAGCTTAGATTTTGCGCCACTGGTTAAATCTCTTAACCCTGCCTTAAATACGCGCTTATTAACTTTAGACACCACCATTAACCGAGTGGTTACGGCGATAGAACCTAACCTATTAGCGGACGCAACTCCTATCCATCCTTATAATTTTTCTGGCACTTTTGTGAATGGAAGTGGGGAGTTTTTAGGAAATGTTGCAGGAGCTAGTAATCCTGTTACTTTAGAATTTAACAACAATGGCTGTATTGGACGAATTACAACAGACTTACAAGTTTATGAGCCTATCATAATTGCCAACTTACCTGATACCCTTTGTAAAGATGCGAGTGCAGTTACTTTTTTTGGAGATTCTACCTTGGTTTATAGTTTTGTCTCTGTTCCTAATGGAGGTCTTACTATTTATACGGAAACCAACAAAATTATAGGAGTTGAAACAATCAACCCCGCTCACCAAACATCTATAAATTTTGTTAATACTACAGGAGGAAATGAAGAGTTTACTATTGATGCAACACTACTGCCTACTGGTACGCAGCAGGTAATATTATCTATGTTGTATAGAAATAATACCAGTATAGAAGATGCTTTGGGAAATATTATCCTCAGCCGTGCAGATACCTTCCAAGCGCTAGACACGGTAATTATTATTCCACGTCCAGTCCTCTCTATCCCTGGACTAGCGCCTGCTTATTGCATTGATGGCTCCTCCGATACGGTGCGTCCCAATCCTGCATTTATAGCGCCTAGCATTACTTCCTTTACCTTAGTAGGAGCCGATTCTTCGGGAGTTTATAATTTACCAAGCAGTCTATTTTTGGATACCATTCTTCAGCCCAATGTAATTTATAATGCTTTAGTACCGAATAGCAACCGTGATTTACCCCTGCGCTTAACGTATACCGTCAATCAGTATGGTTGTACCGATAATATTAGCGCTAACTTCACCATTCGCGCACCGCTAGAACCTTCCTTCTTAGCAAAAGCTGCTTACTGTAGAAACGAAGCCCCTAGTTTGTTACAACGCAACGTGGTAGTAGGAGGCGTACGAGAATTTTTCTTGCCCGCTCCTGGTTTGGATACAGCTACAGGCTCTTTTGACCCTGTACTAGCAGGGGCGGGTGATATTCCTGTAACTTATGTGCTGGTAGATGTTTTTGGTTGTCGTTATGAGTTCACCGACACCTTATTCGTCCGCCAGCCCCCGCGTATCGAAATGACCTTGGATGGTTCTAGAACCAATACGAGCTTCTGTGCCAATCCTGTATCAGTTCCGTTGCGTTCTCGCTTATTGATTGGAAATCTCTTAGATTCGATAGCGTTTTTTGGAGCAGGGGTTATTGATAGTACCTTCAATCCTAACAGTGTCTTTTCTGGGGGCGGCGGAACCTCTATTATTTGGTCTAGGGCAACCGATATTTTTGGTTGTCAAGGATTTGATACCTTAACCGTAAGGATTGTACAAGCACCGTCTATTGATATTGATACTTTCTTTAACAATACCCCTAGCAACTATGGGCCAGGAAACAATTTACGGGCAGAACATACGTATTGCAAAAGCGATGATCCACTAAGAATTGATGGCCGCCCTAGTTACCGAGATGGTACCGTTGTTCGAGGTATTATTACAGGCTTAGGCGTTAAGCTAATCAATACCAATTATTTTTATGATCCTACACAGGTCGCAGCGGGTATTGAGGTCGATACCGTACGCTATACTTATACGGATTCTATCGGCTGTATCAATACCGACTTGGCGATTGTGAAACTTGATTCCATTCCTTTGGTTTCTTTGAATGGTTTTACGGGGACGGCTTTTTGCCCAAATTACAATAACGTACAATTACAAGGTATTCCAAACTTAGCAACGGCGCAGGGAATTGCGTTGTATTCAGGTCCTGGAGTCAACCCCAACTCAGGCTTATTTACGCCTGCTACAGCGGGTACTGGCCGAAAATCCATTGTCTATCAATTTATTGATTCCAAGGGGTGTGAAGATTCGGATACGGTAGATATTGTGGTTAATCCCTTGCCCATTCCTATGTTCACAGGCTACCAGTACCAATATTGTACGGCGGACTCTGCTGATCGTCTATGGAGTTTAAACGATACCATAACTGGTTCCTATTATTTCTACGGAAACATCATTACCGATAGCATCGGCATTCTCAATGCTAATGATTCTACTACAGGCCCACAAAATGTTTACTATGCGTATGTGGATTCTAATAACTGTACCAACGTAGACAGCGTTAACATCTTCATTCACCCAACGCCCGACATTCAAATTTATGGTTTAGACTCGGCCTACTGTTACAACGCACCAAGTGATATTATTACTGTCGTTCCTGCGGGAAGTGGGGGAAGTTTAATCAGTAGCGATACCGCTTTTTCTACTGGGGTCAATACCATTATTCTGACTCCAAACTTGGGAAGACCAGGGATAAAATCCTTTGTTTATGGATACACCGATAACAACGGTTGCGAAAATAATATTCAAGTACGAACGTATGTACATCGACCAGTACAACCTTCAGTTATTGGTCTTAGTTTGTTTCAATGTGCGACCAATGATACCATTCCCATTAGGGGTATTCCCAATTGGGGCACCTTTAGAGGTCCAGGGATTATTGCCGATACCACACAGATTATTGACAGTATTTGGAGTTTTATTCCTTCTGCGACCAACATTGGAACACGGACGATTATCTACAGTGTGGACGATACGTTGAATGGATATATTTTAGGAAATGGCCAACCCGCCAACCTAGTTTGTGCGGCGGATAGTATTATGACGATCAATGTGCGGCAGTTACCGAATCCCAAGTTTTCGACTCCTACTAATAATACGCGTTTCTGTAGTAATGACAATATTATAGAGCTGAAGCCCGATTCGCTGAATCCTGTTTGGCATGCGTTTAGGGATACGTCTGGGGGAGTCAGTTTCACAACGGACTCGATATATGTTCCTGTGCCAGGTGGATTATTTGATTTGGTGGAGGATACTACCTTTTATTTTGACCCTCATGTAGTTGGCCCAGGAATTCATTCCATTACTTATATCGCGACCGATACGACTTCTTACTGTCAAGATAGCATACAGCTGACCTATATTATTGATCAATACATCCCTGTAGATTTCAGTTTAGATTCGGTCTACTGTGCCTCTAATCCATCTGTTTTATTGGTCGGGACTCCTGCAGGGGGCTTGTTTACTAGAAATAATTTGATTCTCAATCCAAATAGACAGAGTCCTTTCTTTACTTTTGATATCAATTTAACCGCCACTATCAACGACACGTTGACTTACGCGATTGAATATGGTGCTTGCGAAGATACCTTAACAAAGGTGATAGAGATTAACCCCATTCCACAAATTAGTTTTACAACCATCAATTTTCCACACAATACCTATTGCTTAGGCGGGGCAGATGTCGTTTTGAATACAACGACGACAGGCGGCTCCTTTGATGGTTCGCCAGGGGTATTAGCTGGTCGACAAACGTTTGTGCCCGATTTAGCAGGTGTGGGCTCTCACAGAGTTACCTTAGCGTATATGGATTCTTCTACGAGTTGTTCTAATACGTTCTCTGATACGTTACATGTGTACGGAATGCCAAATTTAGATTTCACCGTAGACGGAGGTTGTCAGTTTGATACGGTTTATTTCAAACCCAACAACGCTATCTTAGGTTTACGCAATACGTTTCAAAATCGTATTATTGATTCCATTACCAGTGTACAATGGATTTTTAGCCCTACCTACACGACCGCAGGAAGCAGCCAAAGTAACTTGGTCGATTCTAATTTAATTGATACCATTGGCTATAGCTATAACGCAGCGGGTGTTTACTTGACTCAGCTTATTATAGCCAATAGAGTTTACTGTATAGATACACAGATAGTACGTCTAGTTATTTCTCCCAAAGTCAATACCTTTCCCTACGAACAGGATTTTGAGACAACGGCAGGTGATTGGTATGCAGAGAGTAGAGACAGCAGCCACCGCCTGTTGTGGGAATGGGGAACCGACAACACGCCTGCAGGCATTCCCGCTGATGCCAATAATCACATTTGGGCCACACAAACCAATGGGCAGTACAATGGCGATGAAGATGCATGGGTATACAGTCCTTGTTTTGACTTGACAACCCTTGATCGTCCGATGGTTAGTTTTGATTACTGGAGCGATACCCGCGCTTCTGTAGATGGGACGGTTATTGAATACCAACGACCTGATGGAACATGGGCACCTGTTGGCTTTATGGAGCGTGGAGTCAATTGGTTCAACTCTCCTTTTATTTCAGGGCAACCTGGTGACCAATACGCGGCCAACTTACTCGGCACGGGGTGGACAGCGCCTTTGGGCTGGTCAGGAGAAAACCAAAGCTGGCAAAATGGTCGTTATAAGTTGGATGACTTTAGAGGTAATGATAATACACTTCGGATGCGGATTGCTTTCGCTTCGCCTGCTATTCAACCCAATGATTTTTACGATGGTTTTGCCTTTGATAACGTAGTGGTACGCAACCGTACCCGTAATGTATTGCTAGAAACCATGTCAAACGGTGGATTTACTAATATGGAGGTCATCAACAATGGACTTTACCAGTTGATTTTTCATACGCCTATCAATAAAGATGTGGTGTTGCTACAATACCAAATGGAAAACCCTAATACGAACGATTTCTTTTATCTCCACAATCCAGTCTTAGGTAGAAACCGAGCATACGAGTACGGCGGCTCTCCAGCAGGGCGAGCATTTATTGATGGCGACGATTCTACGACAACGTACGTGACCGAAGATTTGACCGACGCTGATTTTGAGCAGGATATGCTCGCGTCTCCCAAGTTTGAAGTGGAGATTGACACCTTTATACACGTCAACAATACGTTTACCATTAAGGCTACCGTAACTGCAATAGAGAATATGCCAATGGGCGATTATAGAATTTACACAGTGATTTCAGAGGATTCGTTGTCTTATCCAAGTGGATTTAGCTATAGAAGCCAAATGCATGCGATTGCTAGAGAAAACGATCAATACCATCTCAATCCTTCGGTGAATACCACCCAAATCTTTAACCAGAGCTGGACACCCAATACGCCAAGTGCCGTTCAACAAGTCAACTTTACTTGGAACCACAGTGGATTAAATTTTATCAGTTATAGTCCACAGCGTTTCCAAGCAGTCGTCTTTATTCAGAATACCGACACCAAGGAGGTCTTCCAAGTAGCCACGTCTAGAGACGTGGCAGGTTATTGGGTTGGCGTAGAGCCGATTCAGGCAGCCGCCGCATTGAACGAAATTCAAACGATGAATTTGTTCCCAAATCCTGCCCACGATTATTTCAATGTGAAATTCGATCAAGCATTGGAGAACGATTACCAGTGGAAATTGGTGGATATGCGCGGGGTAGAAATCCGTCAAGGGGAAGTCCGTCGAGGAGCAGAGCAGCTTACTGTTGATGGGTTAGATTGTCCTTCAGGAGCTTACATTATGCTCTTGTACAACGACCAAGTTTTTGTGCAACGCAAAGTAGTCTTAGGCCGCCCCTAGTACTCGATAACATCTTTTTTACAGGTAGAAGTTGCGCAAGTGGCTTCTACCTGTTTTTGTTTACCCTTTAATAGAGGTTATTACGAATAGCTTTGCAGCGAAAAAAGTATCTTTTTCCCTCACTTAAGCTAGTAACTCTGTACACTGTACAAACTAACTAGATCGCTTCGCGAGTGTTAAAAATTGATCCCATCCCGATAAAATCGGGATGAGCTGAAGCTGATTATTCGATACACAGTATCAAATAGATCAGATCGCTTCGCGAGTCTTGATTACTTTGTGAACTCGCAAGCTCGGTTGTGAAAAAAAGCTCTCTCTTTATCTCTATACAACCCCATTCGTAATAACCTCTAATAGACTTGTTTTTTAATTAATTTGATAATTTATCAATTTTTTTTTGACGTTATAGAATAGTGATAGTATATTGCGTGGAAATTTGTATCCTTATAAATAACAAAACCACGGTACCATGAAGGACAAAATAGTAGCCGCTTTATTGGCTTTTTTTCTAGGCGGAATAGGCATCCATCGTTTTTACTTAGGGCAAACAGGATTGGGGATTATCTACCTGCTCTTCTTTTGGACAGGCATTCCTTTTTTAATTTCTATCATAGATGGCATTGTATTTTTAGTCGCCGACAAAGAAAATTTTGACTATAAGTACAATAGAAAGCGCTTACATCAAGCTTCCACGAGCAGCGTTAACATTTATAACAACTATGAACCTAATCGCCCTTACGAGCAATACGACCGTTTCAATAACAACACAGCAAAAGGAAAACACAGCACGGCAGAAGAAATTGAAAAGCTTCACGACCTCATGGTTAAAGGGATTATTTCTGAAAAGGAATTTATTGATCGAAAAAATCGACTGTTGTAACGAAAAGAAAGGGAGATTAATGATAAATTGGAACCTTATTAGAGGTGGGTATCGTTGTACAAGACATCCACTTTTTATTCCTTTTATTTGAAATACTTCACGCTCATGCACAACGATCTTATTGATAACAGTTATGATCCTTATTATCGCCCCAAAGAAAAACTAGTAGCCGCTTTGTTTGCTTTTTTCTTAGGCACTTTTGGCGCCCATCATTTTTATTTGGGTAATAAGGGGTTGGGTATTTTATACTTAGTGTTTTTCTGGACGATGATCCCCAGTATTATTGCTTTTATAGAAGGCATTCTATTATTGGTAAAAGAGCCCGAAGACTTTGATTACAAATACAACAAGGAACGGTACTTGAGTAGAATGCAACAGCAACGTAGCCCGCGCAATCCTCGTCGCAACCAAGACCCTTATGCTCAAGAAGAGCGTAGGTATGAAATCCCCGAAGACCAAACGGGCAAAATTAGTATCGCCGATGAGATTGAAAAACTCCACGAATTGATGGTCAAAGGGATTATCTCCGAGCGGGAATTTGCCGAGCGCAAAGACCGTTTGTTCTAAGTCCAAAAGGCGATTGCTTTCGCAGAAATACTTTTCTAGTTCTTTCAAGAACCTAATAAAGAACCCTATATTGTAGCGGTATATCAAAGGTAGGTGCCCTCCCGTAGTGGAGGCTACCTTTTTTACCGTACAAACAGATTATTTTTACTTCTATCAATAATAATGGCACAGGACTCTTTATTAAAATACCAAGCAGAACAAGCATACGCTACGGAATTAGAGGCGCTAAAAGCTCAAGACCAACACCCTGTCCCCACCAATTGGCAACTTTCTCCTTGGAGCGTTGTCACTTATCTAATGGGAGGTACTTTGGAGGACGGTACGGTTATCAGCCCTAAATATTACGGCAGCCAGCGGTTAATAGAAATTGCCGTAGCTACCTTAGTTACTGACCGCGCCTTATTACTAATGGGCGTTCCAGGAACTGCTAAAACGTGGGTTTCGGAGCACCTATCGGCAGCCATTTGTGGGAGCTCCACGTTATTGGTTCAGGGGACCGCAGGAATTAGCGAAGATACCTTGCGCTACGGTTGGAATTACGCCAGTTTGTTGGCCAAAGGCCCCAGCGAGGAAGCCTTGGTTCCTTCTCCCGTCTTGATGGCCATGCAGAAAGGCCAACTAGCCCGCGTAGAGGAGTTGACACGGATTCCTTCCGATGTACAAGATACGCTCATCACGATTTTATCCGAAAAAATGCTTCCCATTCCTGAACTTAATACTTCTGTACAGGCCAGGCAAGGATTTAACATCATCGCTACCGCGAATGACCGCGACCGAGGGGTCAATGAACTCTCTAGCGCTTTGCGCCGTCGTTTTAATACGGTGGTCTTGCCGTTACCGAATACCTTGGAAGAAGAAGTAAAGATTGTAGCCACACGAGTACAGCAATTGGGCAAAAGCCTAGCCATCAAAGCCGAGCAAGCTCCGATTAAAGAAATTCAACGCTTAGTTACGCTTTTTAGAGAGTTGCGCTCTGGCCAAACCACCGATGGCCGTACTAAAGTAAAAATGCCGTCGGCAACGCTCAGTACTGCCGAAGCGATTTCCGTTATTAACAGTGGACAAGCCCTCGCTACGCACTTTGGTGATGGGGAATTAAAAGCCCGCGACTTGGCTGCTGGAGTGATTGGTGCCGTGGTCAAAGACCCCATCCAAGACGGGGCTATTTGGCAAGAATACCTAGAAACTGTTGTCAAAGAGCGCAAAGAATGGGCTGACCTTTACCGCGCCTTTAAAGAATTGAGTTAGTCCTTTTGATCGTTTATTTATGTTTTACCCTCCATCCGTCTTGTCCGTTATGCTACCAGCTACCTCCCAATTAAAAGCCTACTACGAAGCTTGGGCCAACGAACCGTTGGAACAATTAGAAGTGCTACCCGCTTCGGGATCTGCGCGCCGCTATATTCGCGTAGCAGGAGCCCAAAAACGCGCCCTCTTAGCCTATAATCCTAATCCAGAGGAAAACGCGGCTTTTGTAGCCTATACCCAGCATTTTCTACAAAAAGGCTTACCCGTACCCCAACTGTACACGATTCCTACAGAAGAACATTTGTATTTACTAGAAGATTTAGGAGAGCGGACGTTGTTGCAGCAGTTAGAGCAAACCCGCCAAGACGAGCAAATAGCCGCGCCAACCATTGTTTATTACCAAAAAAGCTTAGAGGCTTTAGCCCAATTACAAATCAAAGGGATTGAGGGGTTGCCTGTAGGACAGTACCAGCAGCCGAGCCACTTCAACCAAGATAATATGTTGTGGGACTTAAATTACTTTAAGTACTACTTCCTAAAACCTAAAGAAGTCCCCTTTAATGAAGCCGCGTTGGAGCGAGATTTTAGTAAATTAATTGACTACTTGGGAAATGTACCAACCCATTTTTTTATGATGCGTGATTGTCAGGCTAGGAATATTATGGTCAAGGACAATAATATTTATTTTATTGATTACCAAGGAGGCAAATATGGCCCTTTACAATACGATGTAGCATCGCTGCTCTATCAAGCCAAGGCGAACCTACCACAAGCACTTCGGGAAGAGCTCCTAGATCATTATTTGGGGGCTTTATCCCAACTACAAAAAATTGATCAACGCGCCTTCAAGGCTACTTTTTATGGCTTTGTACTCCTCCGTAGTTTACAAGTTTTGGGCGCTTATGGCTTCAAAGGCTTATTCCAAGGCAAAACCCACTTTATCGAAAGTATTCCTTATGCGTTGAAGAACATACAATGGCTGATAGAAACCAATCGCTTTCCAGTTCCTTTACCTCATTTGACCAGCGTTCTAAAAGCACTGATTGAGCAAAATCAACAAGCGAGTGTCTTAAAGAATACAGGTACGACCGATAAACTAACCATCACGATACAAAGCTTTTCTTACCGTAGAGGTATTCCCGTGGACAATTCGGGTAATGGCGGCGGCTTTGTTTTTGATTGCCGTTTTATCCACAACCCCGGCCGTTATCAACCTTATAAACACCTCACCGGCCGCGATCCTTCTGTTATTGACTTTTTAGTAGAAAAAAGTAACATCGGCGAGTTTGTTGCCCACGTCAAATCGGTTATTCAGCCTGCGGTAGAAAATTATTTAGAACGCAACTTTGCCCATTTGACGATCAACTTTGGTTGTACAGGCGGCCAACACCGTTCGGTGTACTCGGCCGATCAAATTGCCGCATTTTTGGAGGCAACGTATGATGTGAGGGTAGTATTGACGCATCGAGAGCAGGAATTGAAGGGGTGGAAGAATTAGAGAGCCTAAGTTTTACCTTATGTATTACAAAGAGAGGACAGTCCGTACGGGCTGCCCTCTCTTTTATTTTGAATTACAATCACAGAAAAACTATAGCGTCAGAGTGACAAGAGCGTTTTGAATGAGTTGGTCAACATTTTTGGAAACAAAATTAGCTACAACTATAAGTGAAAACAAGATTGCCTATAGCTACTCCGACTTAATACAGCGGGTTGCTAAACAAGCTGTTTACAAAGCCGTCCGTAAAGACGAACCTTTCTCCATAGCCTTATTTGAGGCGCTTGGACGAGTTCCCCCTTCACCAGTAATAGAAGAATAGAAGTTGAACATTTAGGAGGAAAAGACTAGCCTAAGGCTTTTCCTCCTTTTTATTTCTAGTACACAAACGACGACTTCTATTATAGCTCGGCAACAATCAGCTGACTACTTTGTTAGACCTCCCTCCCCCAACAAAAAAATCGGCAACAGGTTGCCCTGCTGCCGATCATTTTTATACTGCCCGAAGGCTTTCTAATTAAGGTCTACCCAAGGTTACTTTGCGATGTACAAAGACATTCTCGTTGTACAAGACCAAAATGTAAGTCCCAGAAGGGCAATCTAAGTTGTTTACTTGGAGTTGGTCGTTGCCTGCGCGCACTTCGCCCTGACGGACTTCCACCCCGCGCATATCCACCAATCTCCACTGGTAATCGTTCTTCAACGTGCTTGATCGAATTTCACATTGAAATAATCGTGGGCAGGGTTGGGATACAATACGAGGTTTTCAATCTCGTTCAACTCCTTAGCTGCTTGTATAGGGTCTACATTGACCGTAGTATAGCCGCTCACATCTCTGGTCGTGGCTACTTGAAAGACCTCCTTAGTATCGGTGTTCTGAATAAAGACCACGACTTGGAAATCTCCTGGATCGTAATTGATAAAGGCGTGTCCAGAATGATTCCAAAGGAAGTTTGAAAACTTGGTCTCATTTTTAGCCCAACTCTGTTCATAAGTGGTTGCATTAACCGATGAGTTTAAATGAAATTGATCATTCTCTCGGGCAACGGCATGCACCTCGCTGGTGTAACTGCTACCATTAGGGTACCTCAACGAATCTTCCGAAATGACGGTATAAATTCGATAGTTAGCTAATGGCATACTATCTAAGGCTTCTACCCTTGCGGTTACATCAAAGGTATTGTTGATGTGCAACGTTCTAGTAATTTCTACCTTGAACTTAGGCGATTCTAACATGTCTTGCTCAAAATCAGCATCTGTTAAGGTATTGGTCGTATAAGTGACGGTAGAATCTAGTCCGTCAATGAAAGAGCGTCCCGCTGGAGAGAGGCTATATTGAAAAGCTCGATTTCTACCCAAGGTTGGATTATTTAGATAGAAGGCATCATTAACATTCGGACTTTCCATGTGGTACTGTAACAAGACAACATCCTCTTTTAAAGAGGTGTGGAAAATCAACTGGTAAAGGGCATTGTTGATGTTTTCCATGTTGTTATGGCCATCGTTGACCATCGTTTCTAAGAGGACGTTACGGGTACGGTTGCGTACCACTACGTTATCAAAGGCAAAACCATCGTACAACCCTCCTGGATCAATATCCAAAGAAGCAAAAGCAACCCGCAGACGAACAATGCTATCTCTTCCTCTAAAGTCATCCAACTTATAACGGCCATTTTGCCATTCTGTATCAAGTCCCGACCATCCTAAAGGAAAAACGCGGTGGTCACTAGATCCTGGCTGTCCCGCAATGAATGATGTATTAAACCAATCGATTCCTCTGTTCTCTTTTCCTAAAGGAGCCCAAGTACCATCTTCCCGTTGGTATTCTAAGACGGTACCGTCAAAACCAGCACGAGAATGTGACCAATAATCCATACTAATCATTGGGCGCGACAACGTACTAATATCAAAACAAGGACTGTATACCCAAGCCGCTTCGTCTCGGCTGTAGGGATTGCTTGTTTGAGTAGCCCATATCTTATTGTCTAAGTCCTGTGCTACCCCTAAATTATTGTTATCAAAACCCCATTGCCACAATAAGCGGTGGCTGCTGTCTTTACTTTCTGCAAACCAATCGCCATCATTCGCTTCAAAGTCTTGCTCATAAGGAAAGCTATCCACTTTGGGAGAAATGACTAAACGCACGGTTTGGGTGTCAACGCAATGAACACGATTCGCTACAATCAATTGTGGGTAATAAACCCCAGCACTATTATAGGAAAAACCAACCGTATCAATCGTTGCTCCATTTTGCGTAGAGCCTATAATAGAATCCGTTGGACTCACTATCCAAAGTACGCTAGTAAGCGAATCGACTACTTGTGAGTTGTTGATAAGACCTAAGAGGCCATTATTAGGCTTAAAGTAAATACTGTCGAATTGGCAGCCTCCATCAATGGCAAAATCCAAAGTAGGCATACTGTATACAAAGAGCGTATCGGTGAATCTATTGTCACAACCAGAAATAGAATCAACGTAGTAATAAGAAATAGCATGCTCGCCTCCACCTGCAAGGTCTGGAATAAAGTAGTTAGACTGGAACGGTACTCCGCTACCACTAAAAACACCTCCTGTATCGGTTGTCATTAACCACACGGTATCGCCTCCCAAACAGTAAGTATTGTGTGCATAGGCAGTCGTGAAACTAATTTGTGGAACAGGGTAAGTCACTACCGTTTGTGTATCGGCTCCTGAACAAGCACCTCTGCTATAACTGTAGACGATGGTATCGTAGACCGCAGAGGATAAGAACTGTCCGCTGGCGTATCCTTGATTAGGATAAAAATACAGTGCCATAGTGGGCGGTACTCCAACGATTGGATTCCCATTCCTAGTAAATACGCCCCCGCTTGGTGAGCCAGTAAGTGGTGTTCGATCATCCGACTCACAATGAACGGAGTCTAAAACAAAAGAGGCGTCTTCGTAGCCATCCACCCGAAGGGTAAAATCAAGGCTGTCGCTACAACCAGAAGTACTATCCGTTGCGAAATAAGTAATGGAATAGGTTCCTTGCCCAACTCCTGGATCAAAGTAGAACGTCGTATCAACAACCCAGCGCAAGTTTCCACCACCCACAGGGATCAAAATGCTATCGATACGAAAACTCACTGCTCCAGCAGTGTCTTGAAAGAAATTCCAAGTTCTATTGTCATAAATAGCAGGAATTAGTGTTTGTAACATATCGTTACTACAGAAAGAACTGTTATTCGTCGGTGCGGTCATTTTTGGAATCGGCAACGAGCGAACATTCACGGTTAACTTTGTTGTAGCAGGACAAATTAGATTAGTTGCTTGTCCATTAGCTAAGGTGTAGACGGATGCAGGCAGGGTATCATCAACCGTATAGGCTATTGGATGTAACCCCTCACCTGCTCTACTAGGCACGAATGCCCAAGGACGCCTACTGTTCCCTGATAAATACCTCTTCCTGAAAAGATTCCCCAGCTAGGAGTACCAAAAATTGGCAAGGTATCTCTTGTTTCGCATTGCAAAGAATCTAATCCTACTACCGAAGGCAGGGCAGGTTGATAAACAAAGGTACGAGCAGTGATTGTATCCGAACAACCGTTATTATCGGTATATCCATAGGTGAATGTCTTGATACCAGAAATACCCAAACTTGGGTTCAAGGTAATGCTACCAACTCCACTAGAGAAGGCGGGGTCACTATTAATAAACCCCCCTCCAGTAGGAGAAACCGTTATTACCCCAGCAGGGGCACTGTAACAATAAGCCGAGTCCAATCCAAATAATTCAATTTCAGGTGTTGGGTGAATAAATACGGGAGAACTTCCTGTATTGGTACAATTCATCGAATCAGTATAAGAATAATAGATAATCTGTGTTCTTGTTGTAGTAGAGGTGGTGGTGTCTGCCCCTGGACTCAAAATCCCTGTAGAATCTATTATTAGATCTCCATAAAAGCGATAGTACCCAGTGCTCAAATCGTCCAAACTAAACAAGGTATCATCGGCTGCTGCCGTACAATATTGTCTACTTTGATTGAGTCCACCATAGTTAACGTCATAAACAATAGTCGGTAGAGGGTTGACAACAATAGACACCGTATCGGTACTTTCACAGTTGTTGTTATCGGTAAACTTATAAGTAATTAGCTTGGTACCTGTTCCAGCTAAAGCTGGATTAAAGATTCCAAGATTGGGGTTGATCCCTGGCCCTGCAAAAATACCTCGTCCAGCAGCGTTCACTGTAGTAGGAGTCCCTGACAATTGGACTACTGGATAATTGGGACAGTAATTAGTAGCTGTAAAACCACTGAGGGTAACAATCGGTACAGAATCCAGTTTGATAATAGCAATGTCCGTATTTTGGCAACCTACATCATCGGTATACGTATAAACTACCGTATCGACTTCCACACCAACAGCTACTTGACTAGGGTCATAAAAATAGGTCGTATCAATTAAAACAATCCCCGCCCCACTAATTATTCCACGCGAGGTGCCATTGCGGCGGTGTCTTGGGTTTCCATCGACGATTAAAGTAGGCGCACTTTTACAATAGGTATGGTCAGAAACACCTGCGGTAGCACCAGAACCATAATTCGTACGATCTCTATTGAACACACTATCAATGTCAACTACGGGTGCTTGAATAATCGTAACGACTAAAGTATCGTAGCCTTTACAACCAAAGGTATCGGTGATCTGTGCCCATATAGGGGCAGTTCCCCCCGTACCAGGGCCAGGACTCCCTGGAGCACCAACAAAGACACTGTTTGGATTGAGTGTACTATCGAGTACCCCTGCTCCAAAATAAGCGATAGAATCAATTGCCGTTCCTGTGATGAGCGTAGCACGCATATCAACAGAAGTCACACTACCGCAAAAGCGGGTAATATCTCTTCGTCCATCTAAGGTCAACCGTAATCCCGGAGGCTCCCGAACAACAATATTTCCTGTATAATCGTAGGAACAATTAAATTGATCGGTCAGGATATAAGTAACACGCGTCGTATCCGTTACCGCTTTGGTAGGATCAAATACCCCTAAACTGTCGTCTAATCCTATGGCAGGAATAAAACGCCCCGATATTCCTCCAGGCAATGTCCCCGTAAGAGAGAAAGGCGATTCGTTTCTACAATATTCTGGTTTGGTAAAGAAGAACGGACGCAAAGGTGCACGAATTAGGGTGTAGGCCGTATCACTGTCGGTACAACCGTATCGGTTGACGGTATAGGCCAGTTGTACAGGTAAATTCCTAATAGGTTTAGGCACTAAAGAATCATAGTGCATACTAGCAACAAAAATACTATCCTGATATAGAGAATCGAAGAGTGTATAATTACCAAAAGTATCTTGTCCTAATAGGGAAAAGTAGGTTGTATTTATATTATCAAAAGCAGGAGATGGCCGCAACGTATCGGGGGCTCCTGTTGTACAGTAAATAGGATCTATAGCTGACCCTAAATCGACCGTCGGACGTGGTACAATGACCACATTGGCCACAGCGTTAAATTCATTGAGTGTTACCGTTCCAGTGCTTGTGGTTCTTGTGGTTCGGTAAACCATGGTGAGGCGTATAGAATTTGTTCCAGGAGGTAGTAAAGAGGGCAATAGACCAAATCTCTCACTCCCACGAGGCATCGAATCTAAGTATAAAATAGCGGCTTGATGCGTAGAATCAAACGCATAAGTACCAACAATAAGATTAGAGTCAACCGTTACACCACCACTAGTAATACGCTTATAGGCATTTTGAGGCGTAGGATCTCTAAAGAAGAAAATCGTATCCGACTCTACACACAAGGTATCGGGTACCCCCGGAATACTTAACGGATCAAATACATCGATGTCGCTCGTTTGTTCTGCTCTACAACCTTTGTTGTTGAATCTAAAAGTTACTGGATTACTTGGCAGAGCAATATCTCCTAAAAGAGTATAAGGAGAAGGCGTCACATACGTACCAGTAAAGCTGTTGGTATGTGGAAACGCGGGTGTGAGTCCTGTAAGTCTAGGAACAGAAGAAGCAATCGTCGAAGGATCTACTCCTAAAGGCTTATCATTGGGCCTGGCACTTTTACAAGCGTCGTGTAAGTAAGTGCCTTTAAGCGATTGTCTCGAATGGTAATCGGTTCTGTAATTTCTTTAGCAACTAAGCATCTAGAGCCATTAGAATACTCCGCTTTGTAGCTGTAGGTGACATTGACTACTAGAGAATCTTGATGAGCAGTGCCCCAAGGAGCCCCCCCACCATATAAAGAATCGAAAGTAGGACTGATAAGCCCTGGTGTGACACTATAAAACTCCCCCCCTGCTGGAAAACCAAAAAGACGAATGTCTCTATCGGCACAAACAGGATTAGTTTCTGGTAGAAAATTTATTTTTGGATTATGTATAGTAATAAAGGCATTGCTGTTGTAAATAACATTGGCTCCACTTAGAAACAGTACGTTTCCAGTGATTGCATCAGGAGGAATAGCAAGCGTAATTTCTCCTTTTACTCTTCCTGCCATTGTCGAACTTGCACCAGTATTGATGGCTGTTACAGGCACGTCAGTAAAGCGATTAGGATTATTGCTATTAAAGCGAACCACTGTAGGTTGTCCTGTTAGCGTATCGTATCTAAAGGTAACATTAGATCCTGCGCAAGCTTCAAAATTATTTGGTGCTCCTGGATCATTATTCGTAAAGGACAAATCTTGATCAAATCCTATCGTAAAGTATTGTCCATCTAAAAACGTTATATTTTCAAACCGAATTTCCCCTGTCGTTAGATTAGGCGTGCCTGATTCCGTATAAAGCGTATTTCCTGCAAAAACATCAGTTCCACTAACAACCAAACGAACGCCTACAAGGTTTCCTCCTACCATAGAAGGGGGAATATCCATGTAAACATCCACGGCTTTAACTCTATTGCCTGGATTCGAGACTTTCCAACGGCGCTCCGAAAGTGTAAAATCAGAAGGAGCATCCGTAGTGCTAATACTGTCGTACTCAGCCACACCACCACCAGGAGCAAGCAACGAAGAGCCCCATAGTAAAAAGCTGAGGTCATTGGCATACGCCCCTGTATTGTGCATCGTTACAATGGCATTGGTATCTTGGCTGCGTGATTTGTAATGATCCAGTTGTAGATCATCATCGCGACCAATACCCGCAATGTTTTTGTCATAATCACCATTGTTACCAGCCGTTTTATCCCAAATCATACTGCCGTCAGAAGCGATATAGTTGTGATCGAGGAATATACCGTGTTTGATGGCTAAATAAGAGCGAATTTTATTGACAAGAACAGGATCTAATCGCTTAGAACAAACGATCAATTCCGCAAAATCCCCTTCTAATTGTTGCTGATCAAAGAAACTACTGGGAGTATTCATAATATCTTGCTCCTGCCCAATAATAAGTGTTCCCCCATCAAAAACTCGTTGGTTATTGGCATAGGAGCTACTAAAGAGTCGTCCGTCTAGTCCTATGGTATTATTAGTTCCTGCCCCCTGCTCGTTAGATAAAATAAAGGGACGGTTATCGGTCATATTGACTCCTGCGGCTGCAAAACTACCACCTCCACCTTGACCAATCCGAACACGAATATCCGTAGGATCTAAAATCAGTAAATCATTACCACCCGCTCGAGTGGTTTAGGTGGCAGGATCTACTGTAGCATAGGAGATGAATGCTTGGTCAGTTCCTCCTGATCCGTCGTGACGAGTCACCATAAAAACCGTACTTTCCTGAAAGCCAAAGCCAGCATATTCTTCTCGTACAATGTAGTTTCGTTGTCCCCCTTGGTTGAACTTGATATAGGGTTGAAAATTCATTTCATTGTTGGTAGAAGGAATTAGCGCAGGACTCTGGGTAGAACCAGACATAGCAATACCTTCCATGTCATTGACACCCATCGCTTGATCCTTTAGAACCCTCACTTGAATGTTACCACCGATTGTGTCATGTAAATTATCAGCAGCATAGCTCTTTATCCAAGTACTTGTCTCCAAAATACCGATTGTAAAATACTTGGTAGATGCGTTCGCCGTACCAAAATTAATCCCAGTAGCCTTACGACCTGTGCCAAAACTAAAAAGCGGATACGCTTCTGTATTGGAATCAAAAGTAGGTGAACTAGAAACCAAGAGTACTATATTACCACTCTTAAAGTCAGTCGGTAAATTAGTAAGTATATCCTCGTCAAAAACAACATCATAATCGTCATATCCCCCTAACTGTCGAGCTCTCCAGACTCGATTTAGTCTTTCTCCATTATCTAGCAAGTGTAATCCTGGATCGAATGGAACACTAGTAGTAGTAGCTACATTGTTGTGTCCTACTAAGAGGGCGCGACTCACATTACCCGCACTAGTGTCGCCAAAGGTAGTAGTATTGGCTGCACTAATTTCTATATAGTCGCCAGGATGTTCACTTTTAGACTTGCTTTGCACAAATTTTGCTAGCTTATCGTTGACAATACCAATGACATTATTATCATAAATTCCAGCTACACTTCTATCCCAAAGAACCGTTGCATCAGACAGTAAATAGTCGTGATAAATCGGCAAACCATATTTTATAGCCAAATAGGAGGTAATACGTTTTCTTTTTGATTCAGTCATTGCCTCCAGAGTAGACAATAAACTCTGCGATTTGTACTCCATTGGCTTCTTCTCCAGCTTTACGGGCGCCTAATAAGAGCCCTCATGGTATCAATATCATTATTACGGACTTATCGTATTTCCAGCTGTAAAATTGAATGTTTCTAACCCATTACTGTAAATAAAGGATTGTTGCCCTTCTTTTATAGCAACATGACTAATATAGACTACTATCAAAATGGGAGCATTGATTACCTGGCGCATGTTGATAATTAGGCTCTATCTCCTTGCTCCATCATTTATTTTTCGCAGGGTAAGTTGACGTCCTTTACTATCATTATTTCCTTTACCATTTCCCCAAAGGGATTGATCGTTAGTAGCTTTTACTTTGTAAACTGTAAAAACATGGACTTCATTCTGTAACCGAAGGTCTAAGGTCGTTTCAAAATACTCATCATCAAAGGGAACAACATCATGTCCGTTAATAACTTCCCCTTGGATACGGTAAAAGGCACCACCATGGTTTACCTTTGTACTCAGCTGATGTAGCGACACCAGGGCGTTCATCTGGCCAAGGTAGCGTTGATGGTGCTCCGCTAACGGCGTCTATCGAATCAGCAATATGCCACAATTGGAGATTAAAGGTAGCACCTCCAGGCGCAACCTGCCCCTGCCCCAATAACGGCCACAACAAACAACAAATCAAAGTAAGCCGCCTCAACAAATGTTGTGGAGCAGCTAAGGATGTCAATGAAAAAATCATGCTTTCTAAGAATTTTGAACTTGGTAATAAAGAAATGACTGTACGTTTTTTATCTACGACTAAAACTAATCAATTAAAAGGATGCTTTGGGTAATTATTAAAACAGAAAAAAGTAATTTTTTAAATACTCGTGTGATGTAGGAGCGACCACAAGAGTATTTAAGGCATTTATAAACTTATTACCTTTATGGATAAAGACAAAGGAAAGGTCACCTTTTTTCTTATTTATTTTTAGGCAAATTTTAAAAGTCTGAGCGCTATTTTCAAAACCTCTATAACGAACCTTGAAAGTCAAACAAATGCTACCTACTTGATAGGCTTCTTTTAAAGTAGGTCTGTTGACATTTTTCAGACATTTTATTGAGCATAGCCGATAGGAATTTCCTTTTAAATCTTAGCAGTAGCTTACGCCTTAGAGTAGAGCATTACGCTTCTTACTCCAATGTTTGTAGGGCCGCTCGCGTTTTTTTGGGTAAGCCTTTTATCACCATGTCATAAGAATGATCGATCAGTTCTAAGAGCAGCGATTTTCTGAGGCTACCTTCAAAATCTACCGTATTCCAATGTTTCTTATTCATGTGCCAACCAGGTTGGACTTCTGGATAGCGCTCCCGTAATTCTACGGCTCGGTCAGGGTCACATTTTAGATTCACGGTAAAAGTTTCCGCTTCTAAGTTAGTCAAGGCAAATAGCTTATTGGCCACTTTGAAAACGAGTGTTTCTTCTCCGAAAGGCATCCCCTCCGTAACTGCTTTTTTTGACAAACAGTATTCTCTTAAATATTCGACATTCATTGTAGGTTCTCGAATTATTGGTGAAGTAGGTATCCTTTAAAGTACAATAATAGGATAGCTTTACCAACATTTATCAGGTAATCTACTAGCCGAAGGATTGTTTTATCTTACTATACAATAAAAGTATAATCCATTTTTGTTTTTTGAAGAAAAAAAGTACCTTTGCAGTCAAAAAAAAACTATAGTATATGCTATAGTTTGCATTTGCTACAGTCTTATAATTCATCAAACTACTTTTAAATTTTAAAACATGAAAACTTTAAGTTTCCTACTAACAGCTCTACTTTTGGTAGCGTTGTCTTTTACAGCCTGTGATAATGACAAAACAGATGCTTGCGCTGACATTCTTTGCCTTAATGGGGGTACTTGCGACGATGGAGAGTGCGACTGTCCTGATGGTTACTCAGGAACACTTTGTGCCGTTTACGATTCTTGCTTTGCCGTAATCTGTATGAATGGTGGAACCTGTGATAACGGAACTTGTGACTGTCCCGATGGTTACTCAGGAACACTTTGTGCCGTTTACGATTCTTGCTTTGCCGTAATCTGTATGAATGGTGGAACCTGTGATAACGGAACTTGTGACTGTCCCGATGGTTTTGGTGGCGCTAATTGCGGAGATACATTAGTGTCTATTTTACTAACCATCGATAAAATCACCGTCAATAGTTACCCTACAACAAGAGCGAATGGTCAAAGCTGGGATGTAGCCGATGGTGCCGATGCTTTTATGTCATTGACAATCGGTTCTTCTCCTAGTACTAATGGCTACAGTTCTGAAACTATCAATAACGTAACAGGTTCTACCCTAGTTTACAATGCTGGTTTGCCTACTAACACGGGCGGTGCCCACACTATTAACTGGACACTTAGCATGTGGGATGCTGATGCGGGCAATATTAACGAAGCAATGGCTAATATTGTATTCAGTCCTACTGCTTTAGGCGCTGGCAACCCTTCAACGATCAACCTCAAAAATGCCGATTTAGATGTAACACTAGACGTAACTTGGAAGTACTAAGTCGTTTTAAGTAATACTAATAGGTCTCCTTTGACATTGTCAAAGGAGACCTATTTTTTTGGGGTAGGATGTTATTAGGCTACTACCCTCTCCTATACCTATCATTGAAGTGCTTTTCGTCAGAAACAGCGGTTATAGGATTGGTTCTTATTTTTCTTTCTCTTTGCAAGAAAATGCAGAAGGAGTAAAATAAATTTTAGTCTTATCGTTTATCTAGCAATCAATACCCAGTGATCGCTATTTGTTACTGCTCTCTCTCTTTTCAGCATCAGTACATGTGATTTACTATATTAATTTAATTATTACAATATTGAATGCACCTTTTCGTAGCAATAAACCGGGAAAGAGAAATCCATTAAAAAGACTATTTATTATTGCCTAAAATGGCGGCATAACGATAGGCACCAAACTTGACCACTGCAAAATGCAGGTTGTCAAAATGGCGGCGCTTGCATAGCACAAGAATACTTTTGGGGTATGATGACCTTGGGAACAATAGAGACGATTTAATCACTTTTGTCTCCTTTGTGGTTGCGGAAGTTTTGAAGAAACATAATTGTCCTGAAGGCATTTGGGAGCATAATCCAATAATGGGTTTGAATACCTTGATTTATGTGGAGTGGAATTTTTAGACCTTAGTGGACTACTTTAGTAACAACCTTAGGTTGTTACGGTTTTGGAGAAGTAATTCAATAGATTTTCATTTTTCGAACAAATCGAATGAAAACATTGGAGGAGTAAAAATTATTTTAGAATTAGTAGCAAATGCCACTGATGATAGTACTTTATCCTTCTCTAAGTTAGGGCGACAATCCGATGGCTGGCAAAACACAGCAGCACTCCTTATAACAGCTTCTAGTCTCCAACGACTACTACTGACTGTACACCTCTCTTAGCATAACCAACCCATTTTTATCGTATAAACCGATTCCATTACTAGATGTCAGAAATAGCAAGCGATTGTCGGCGGTGAACGCTATCTTTTTGATAGTCATCGAGACACCTACTGCCAAGGGCTCCTGCTCCGTTGACAATGTTGGTTGAAATAAAAATTCAGGGGCTTCCATCTTCCCTTCTGTAGGAACAGGCGCGCGAAAGAATCCATTGGTGGTTGCAAAGTAAATCTTATCCTCTACTGAATTATATGCTCCTGGGCCAACAAAAAGTCCATTTTTAGACGCTTCATAATCACTACTAGCATAAATCTCCGAAGCCGTGTTGTCTTTGATGCTATAAATCTCGCCAGAGTTGTTAAAATGCTGTAGCCCTGAAGTGATATAAATAGTTTGTTCCGTTCCTTCAAAGACCGATTTTGGAAATAACAACCCAACGTTCAAGCTATCCACAGGTGCCGTTATAATCTTCCGCTTCTTCGTATCAAAAATCTGTATTTCTGCTCCAAATTCTCCATAGCTTCTAGTCATCCAAATTCTATCTTGGCTGTCCATAAAAGCATATTGAGGCATCGTAAAATAGCGCTTGACCTTTCGTTGAAAGAAAAATAGGAAACGTTTCTTGGTGACCATGCCATTAGGTTGGTGCTTGAAGCGTTGCCAGTTGTTGTCTCTTATGGGGTCATAAACAGCATAAGGTACGATTAGGAAAATTTCGTTGTCGGAATTGAAGAAAATCTCCGATACTTTATACTTTTTTTTCAGTTTCAGGTGTAACCTAGTCGAAAAATCGGTAGGATCTAGTTCTACAATATCCCCCAAATTGGTGCCTAAGTAAACGGTATTCGAGCTGTCTTTGGCAATGGAAGAATAGTGTACCGTGCTGTCTTGGTCAATGGCAATTTTTTGCAGGGTATTTAATGCCCAAGCATGAAGTTGCCCCTTCTCATCTAACGCATACACATGATCGGTTCCAACTAACATTTTATAGAGCTGTGGGGGAGCGGAAGCCGCATCCGTTTGAGCAACACTCCATAATCCACTCAACAATAATAACGTTATCAGTAGGACTTCTCTCATCGGTCTTCTTTTTGGTAGTACACAGGGCTTTTTTCTCTACTCCCTACGTTTTTCTACCGCTATTCGTTCCAACGGGAGGAAATAAGGCGCCTTTTTTTATTCTTTTGAGAAACCTAAAGTTGACCTCCTAACAATAAAAAAAACTTTTCTGGAGCCAGCCTAACTATCGCTAAAAAAAATCCTCCCTACCGCAACCACGCCAACACCCGCTCATAAACGGCGGCGGCACTCAACAACTCAAAATGCGTCGTTTCATAAGCCACCCAAGTATTTTCCTCCTCAAAATCCAAGTTCCGTCCAGCTCCTTCTTGTTGTCCTAGGGCACTGTACACATCCACCAAGCCATCGCCTACCCATTTAGTGGAAACACAAGTATTGGCCGTACCAATTACTGCCGCGATGCTATAGCAAGCAATGTTTTGGGGCAAAGGCAGTGGTTGGCGGTTGTCTTCTTGTTGCTCAAAACGGTCTTTGCCTTCCCAATCTTCGGTCAATAGATTGCCGTAGCGCAAATCAGTGATGCCCGCGCTTCGGAGTTTGCCCAAGCGCGCAAAAGGTTGGGTATAAGGAACGGCCTCCAAGCTGAGGTCGATGTAATTGCCGATGCGCTCTAAGGGCGCGCCGTGGTGGGGTGTGCCTAAGAAAACAATTTTTTGGAGGGCTTTTGTCCATGTTTGTTGTTGGGCTTGCCCATAATACAGGGCGCTTCGGGTGACTAAGCCGCCCATGCTGTGCGCCACCACCACCAATTCTTCAACAGGAACGGGCCAATTGGTCACCAATGCTTCTAGCAATTCATTAAAACCTTGCCCATTCGAAGAAATGTGGCGGCCACTGTTGTAATGCAAATAGATGGGCGTTTGATCCAGTGCTTCGGCGAGGGCGCTACCGTGGTTATGGCCTTTGCGTGTCCATTGGAGGTCGTTCATACACAAGCCATGCACCAGCACCAATACTTTGCCCTTGGTGTTGGGGTAGGCGGCGTGGAGGGCTTCGGCATTCAGCGGCAACGGTATTCCTTCCTGCCGAAACTGCATTTTGATCTGCAAGGGGTTGTCCTTTTCTTCTAAATAATCGCCTACTACACCATTTAAAGCCGCTCGTATGGTTTCCTTTTCTTCGCTCACGATCTTTTCGTCCCATAAGGGTAACCATTCTCCTGCCGCTCGGTCTAAGCCCCCGCTAAGGAGTTGCGTCCCCCAACGAATACTATCGTAGGTAGCCCCTGCAATTTTGGTAATTAGGTATTGAATGGGTGTAGAGGGAAAAAAGGAAGGATGTATCACCTTGTGGTGTACGTTTTCTACCAAGTCGGTTACGCCTATGGTGGCATCGGCGATTAAGCGAATAAGTCCTTGTAATTCGGAATCGGTCGTTGGTTTATTGGACATTAAAACGGGTACTGGTTGATGAGAAGAGAACGGCCTTTTTTATAGCTTGGCCATCACGGTGCGTCTTACGGTAGGCTATTCATCCCTTGTAAGCAAGATGTTGCGTGCTGTAGACCATTTACTACTACATAAAAAGCAACAAATGGTTGCACCTCGTCGGCAGCAACAAAAAAGCTTGGAATAAACCGAGCTCTATTTGATCGTTGTTTGTGGCAGGTTTGTTTTGCCCATCGGTTACACGCGTTCTTCTATTTTTATATTGGTATGTTTGCCAAGTATTTAAACATAAAATTTATTTTTAAGAAAAGGCACCTTGTACCAAGGAATAAAGATGTACATTCGCGGAACATTTGAATTTTGTTCGTGCTTACTAGTTCTAGTAAAACGCTTGCTGAGTTGAAAAATGATTTCCTTCTTAAACAAGCCTATACTATGGACGATGCCCATTTTAAGTTAGAAGCCTTTACACCCTTTTCCGAAAGTTTGATTTGGCAGCTCAACCGCGAGTACTATCAAGAAGTAGGGATGGACGCTTGGCAGCGGCAAGTCGTACCCCACCACCTCACCAGCAATGCCGTCGTCGGAAAAACCTATGCCGAACTTATCTTGGGTTGCTTAAAGGATATTGCCGCTAAGGGCAATACTACGGATACGGTCTATCTATTAGAATTGGGAACAGGACATGGCCGCCTAACGTTTCATGTCTTAAAACACCTAGAGAAAGCCATCGCTTTGTTGGACACCTCTTTGCCTCCTTATTGTTACGTGGTTAGTGATATTGTGGAAGACAACTTGTTGTTTCTAAAAAACCACCCGCAACTACAGTCTTATTACGAACAAGGTGTACTAGATGTCGCTTATTTTGATGCTATTGGGAGCAAAGAAGTGCACTTGCGTCATGCCAAAACCATCCTTAAACCCAAGGAGCTACAGCAGCCACTTATCGCCATAGCGAATTACTTTTTTGATTCTATTCCCCCTGATTTGTTTTTGGTCAAAGAGGAAAAATTATCCACCTTCTTTGTTACGCTACACGCGGAGGAACATCCCAATAAGACCGACACGGCCCAGCTCATCGAAGGCCTGCAATTAACCTATCAAAAGGAACCCGTTGTCGCGCCTTTTTATAACGATCCCATCGCCGACGAAATTCTAGAAACTTACCGAACAACCCTACAAGACTCGCATTTATTCTTTCCTAAAAAAAGTTTCGATTGCCTAGACAACTTGATAGCGCTGTCCAAAGAAGGCGTTCTACTGCTTTCTTTGGACAAAGGTTTTCATGAGCTGCACGATCTTGACCACAAGTCAAAACCAGAAATCATTACCCACGGCAGTTTTTCGCTTTGGGTTAACTACCATGCCCTCGGCCAATATTGCGAGAAAAAAGGCGGCAAAGCCCTATTTTCCTCTTCTTCTACCTTCCATTTAGAACTCGGCTGTCTTCTGTTTT
Source organism: uncultured Saprospiraceae bacterium (assembly GCA_963837355.1). Classification (GTDB taxonomy): domain Bacteria; phylum Bacteroidota; class Bacteroidia; order Chitinophagales; family Saprospiraceae; genus Aureispira. Next base: position 241,425 of record CAWIMY010000010.1, read on the forward strand.
TATCAGATGCTGGTGCCTACCACCACACCAATGCCGCCTACCAAAAATTTGTCAACGACTTTGGCCCCGACGATTTTCATACGCTAAAGAAAATGACCTATCGAATGCTCTCCAAGCTCACCCTACTGGAACTGCTGGCCTTGATTCGATTGAGTGCCTACGATTCTACCTTTTTTATCCGCATTCTACCCCAGCTCAAAAACGTTTCTAAACGCATTGATTTCAACCAACGTACCCGCCTAATCGCGACGCTGCACCAAGTATGGGCTCTTTATTTCAACATCAAAGAGCCCTACGATTTAGCGTATGAGATAGGAGGTGTTTTGTACGATTTGGGAGTTTATCCAGCGGCGTTGGTCTACTTTCGGCGCGCGATCAGTTTTTCAGGACCAAACGAGGAAATTTATTACAATTTGGTGCTTTGTTATTACCAGTTGCGCGCCGATGAAGCCTTTCGGACAACGTTGGCAGAAGCAAAAGTCGCCTTTCCAAAGAGTGCGATGTTTGAACATTTGGATACGTTGGATTTGGGAGCGAATTGAGCCTAACAAAGGCTACTGTTTATTTTTAATTTTGGTAATTTCATCCCGAATCAGCTTTATTGGGAAGGAAACATTCTCGTCAGCCACCCCTATGTTTTTTTCTATAATGTACGTTTTGTAGCTGGAATAACTACTAACACGGCCTATTTTGCCTCTAGCAGCAAGTTGAGAAGCAGCATTCCCGATTATAAAGTTAGCGTCAGCAGATGCATTCAATTGCGCTTCTCCATTGAAACTTGAATTCCCTGTATTCGAGGCTACAACGACCTTATAACTAGCGTTTAGTTGTATCATGTTGGTATCGCTCGCTGAGAAGGGCAGTTTTGCTAGTATGGACTCCAGAATTTCTAATCTCAGTGAATCGTTGTCTTTGCAAAGGCCTTCATTGCTGAATGCCATGTACAAAGGCGAATATATAATACCTTTGATGACGATTAGTGATTTTTCGCTTCCCGAAGCAGCATTAGCAGAGGATTTGATAGCATTGTTGCCCGCACCTATTCCAGCTCTTATAACTCCTGTTAGATAACCTGTACAGTCTAAGCTATAACTGAAATTATCATGCACCCCCTCTCTCATTTCCAAGTAGTCCAACTGGTTAAAGTTATTAACGGTTGGCGCAGTCCCTGCAAAGATCAATTTGGTATAAGAACCATCGCTTTTTTGTACTTTGAAACTATGGACTAATAAGTTAGCGCCTCTTTCGTTCATCAAGATCACAGGAGTATTAGGGATTTTGTTTCTAATGACTTTTGGAATAAACCCTTCCATTTCATCACTGCCTTTGTTCGCCTTTATTTTTCTCTTTAGCCGCTCGTCACAACCACAATCAAATTCATCAGGGTTAAATAACTTAACCATCTCTTCTTCTAAAGAGACTAAATTTGTTACTATTGGGCTAGATTCTTCTGAGAATAGTAGAACGGCTTCGTCATCTTCATAATCAAATGATTGCGTAAAATCGACTTTATCAGTAACATCCCCTCCATCCGTATATCCATGAGCACGGGACATCTCTGTTTTAGGAAAACAGGAGAAAAACAAGCCCAATACGGGCAAGAGCAGTAATATAGTTTTCATGTTTTTATTTATTTTATTGTTTTGTAAGAATCTGATTCCTATTAATTTACTAAAAAATTACAAAACACTCAGAAAAACCTGAATATATACCTACAGAAGTAGGGCCAATTCTATCCTACGCTACTTTTTCTATCTCTAAAAATACAAAATGCTTCTAGTTTCATGACTACAAGTACTTTGGGTAATAGGATTGATCTTCAAGATACTTTTGGACACATTCTTCTACTCTACACCGTGCTATTCCTAAAGAGAATAAGAAAACATGCTCGCAGAAATATAAACGGCTAATTGTAGACTCTTTTGTTTAAGAATTAATATTTTACCTCTACATAGAAATCGCCTAATGGAACTCCCCTCCTTACAATCAACACCAAACGAACACAACAATGCAACAACCAACCCCCAGACCAGTAACCGTACCCGCAGAAGCCAGTTGGAATGGCTCCCAAAAAGAGTGGGAACTAGGCGAAAAAAATGATAAAGGACAATACATTGGAGAATGGAAATGGTGGCTCGCCCCAACAGGCCACCTCTGCTGTCATACTTTTTTTGACGACCAAGGCCAACTGTTGAGCTTCAAGCGCTTTCATCCCAACGGAGAGGTATCCAGATATGGCACGTACGAAAACGGCCAGCCAATAGAAGATGTCTACTTAAAGTCGACTGAACCAACCACGGAGGTATTTGCCTATGGCAATAACAATAAAAACGTATACAAAGCCGTCAAGCGAGCAGGCGTACCCGTATCCTTCGATTATTACGACAGAGATGGACAGCACTTAAATCCACGCCTCGAAAAACAACCCTTGATTACGGACGAAGACATGCTGGTGCCCTCGGAAGAACTCGCGCAAATAGAAGCCAGCATTTATGCCAAAGGAAAAGGATTTTTGAGGGATCAATTCGACAAAGACTTTTATTTAGAAACCATTTTGCCGCTCGTCAAAGAACCCCATAAAGGAATGGTGGATAACATTTCGGGAGAGGCCATCGTTGGTAAACGAGACTTTGTTTTTCACGCAGGCGATTTGCATTTGAGTAATTTATATTGTCTGGAGCAGTTAGAAATTGGCGCCCTTATCATAGAGGGTAATCTAACCGTAGACGGCAGCATTGATCTCAACGATGATCTAATGGAAATTTTGGTGGTGACAGGCAATGTGACCGCTAATAATGTGACGATAAGTGGTGCCCTTTTGGTGTATGGCGACTTGACTGTCTCTAATTGCCTGTTGGGAGATTACAACCACGGTTCTACTATCGTAGAAGGTGACCTAACCGCTAAATTCTTCCATCCCGAAGAGTATTTCTTTGAAGTCAACGGAGCCGTTAATTTCACCTATGCCTTTGGCAACTCTTGGCGGTTGAATGAAAATCAAAACAGTGCTGCCTTTAATTGGAACGCGCGTCCCTTGGGCGATTTTGTACCGCTCTTACACGACAACCTTCAAAAAGCAGCGCGCTTTGAAAACAACCCGATTTTTTTGGCCGATGCTTGCGAAAAGGAAAGCCTATTTGAGTACCTTGATCGCTACGAATTTATCAGTTATGTAATGGCGGGCAAACCTGTTTTTAAGTCTTAAGTAGTCTCACAACTATTTTCACAATAAAAAACGGCTATTTTCCGTGACTTAGCTGCGCTGAGCCTGCGGGTTCTGCGTTGAACCTAATTATTGCATACCCCGTATCCAATAGATCCGATCGTTTCACGAGTGCGCTGTAGCCCGCTACAGCTTTGAAGCTGATTATAGGATACACGGTATCCTGTAATCAGATCGCTGCGCGAGTGCCTTGAATGTCTCAAAAAATCTTCCTTTTTTTATAATGCGCTTACTTTTGATCGCCTACTTAACTGTTCCATTAGTAATCCTTAAAAAAAGCGCCTTCTAATCGACTGATTAGAAGGCACTTTCTATTTTAACGATAGCTTGTTGTTAACCAATTACTATGGTACAGGATTCGGTTTTACATAGTGAATCTTGGGCAATTCCTGTTTCTTTTTGATCTTTTCCATGTCTTCATACGTTAGGCTAATTCCTTTCAACTCGTTGATCTTTTGAGGCAATTTTCGCGCCTGCTGAATGGCGCTACCAAGGAAATAAAGAAGAAGTCCCTTAACAATAAACCCTTTGTACAGCATACTGGGCTCTATAAATACCGTAATCGCTATAAATAGAATATAAACAACTAAGCAGAAGACTAATCCTGCTACTGGTTGTTTGCGCATTAAATACAAGCCAATGCCATAGAGTACCGCAAAAAAAACAAAGCCCGTAGAGGACGCGACCATTAAATCAGGTTCGGTCGCTATTTCAACGATGGTACCAAAGAGTAAGAAGCCGATGATGGCAAAAACGGCGTATTTGCCCCTATTGATACCTTGAATGCTCTCGTTAATGTCTCGGCGCACGCGGTTTGCTTCAGCAATATCGGTGTTGTTATCCAACTTTTTTTCATTGAATCCATCATCTAAAAATAAACTTTCTTCCATGTGTTTTAAGATTTTATGAGGCCGTCAATTTTTTAAGTAGCCTCAACAGTGTTAGGTTCTATAAATTAGTTAAAAACTGACAAAATTCAGGCGATATGTCAGCCTTTCAAAAAAATAATTTCTCGATGGGGGCTAACAATTAACCCGCTTTATCTTTATACAGATATTCCTGAAAGCCTATAAACGAAGCTCGAATGGATGTTATACTCCCCAATGCTCTTTTCGCATCGGCAAGAGCCTGGTATTTTAATTCTAATAAACTAGGTAATTTTTCATTGTCCAAATAACGAAGAAACAGCACCCAAGAGGTTTGCCCAATGTAATCTAATTCACTATCCGACCCTGCGTCTTTGTACAAGAGGTCGTCTATATTCCTAAAAGTTTGTTCGAACAAGTTAGTTGTAGTTTTATGGTTGTCAATGCCTTAATTAGAAAGTGGTAAAACGCGCCGTATAGGTCAATATAGGCCGCTTAACAATTCCTCCTAGAATTGATTGGTCTAAAGCGCTTCTAATATAAGGAATAAAATACTAATACTTTTCTTTGGGCGCTTTTTTATCGGTCAAAAAGGCGAATCTTTAGGGGCGTTATGGAGGCAACTCATCCAAGGTACTGCGCCGCAATCAACTCCAACAAAAAGGTTTCGCGTTCAATCGACATGCCTTTTTTAGCGCTGGTTGCCATCGTTCGTTTGTTGTGTGCAATGGCGGTTTGTAAGTCGATCCAGACCGCTTTCATGCCGTTGCTAATTTCGTGCGCCTCCATCTTAGACGCTCCCAGCGTGGGATTAATTTCACAAGTATAGCAGTACGAAATCATGTGTTGGATGTCGTAATCGGGCTTGTGCCAAGGGCGGTATTCTTCGTAACAACCAAAGGGCTGTATATTTTTGATGGCTTGCGCGCCCGTTTCCTCAATGAGTTCGCGCCGCATGCCTTCGATTTGGTCTTCGTCCACCTCTAAGCCGCCTCCTGGTAGGCTGTAGTCCTCGTAGCGCTCAGTATAGAGCAGTAAAATGGCGTTGCCTTGCAGGGCAATGCTGCGGGTGGCGTAGCGCGTGACGGTGATACGTCTTTACGGGTCGTTGTTGAGACGTATCGGTGATACGTCTTTATGGGTTGTTGTTGAGACGTATCACTGATACGTCTTTACGACTTCTATATTGTTGTGATGAAACCGCTGCATGATCCTAGGAAACTGGTAGCGAGCCAACAAGCTTGCTTCGTCGAAAGCTGTTCCTATTACAATAGATTGTTCTAAGTCGGTAAGATAAGCCTCCGACTCTCGGATTCTGTCCTTCATTTCTTGACGGTTGGTTGTGTAATCGCCATGTCCTGGTATCAAAAATTGTACGGCGGGGTCGTTTATAAGTTCTTCTAAAGTAGCCAGTGTGTTTTGGTATTTCTTTAGGCTGTCGTAAATATAGGGAAATTCGATGTTACTCAAATAATCTCCTACGATCAATATGCCTTTGGTGACATTGAAGCTCACTAAGCCGTCTCTGTTGTGCCCGCGTGCTTGAAAAAACCGATAGGTATCGGCACCCAATTGCAGCGTTTGCCCCGCTCCTGCTATCGGCCAATCAATGCTCGGATAAACTATGGTGTAGGTTCTTTTTATGTAATAAGCGTCGTCAAATTGCTCTATCTGTTCCACGACTGTATGGGGGGCTGGATGGTCTACAAAATTCTGTGACGCGATGGTTTTGTAATCGTCGAATTGTCCATAGCCAATGATGTGGTCATAGTCAGAATGCGTAAAAAGCAAGTATTTGTTTGCTCGTTTACCTAAGGTTTGAATAGTTTGTTCTATGAAATCTAATTCCAGAGGTAGCCAGTTGGGATCAACCAACAAAAAGTATTCTTTACCAATAATTAACGTCGTCGTCGTTCGGAATAACGCACTTTCGAAGATAATTAAGTACTCGCTTTTGAATTGGATTTTCATGTTGGTTGTCGTTTACAAGAATATCGAAATTAATCACAAAGATACTATAAACTTCTCCAACTATTAAACACCAAAATGCCTATGAGAATAGCGGTTATTACGAATGGGATGGTATAGAGATAAAAAGAGTTTTTAACGCGCTATCAGCGCAAAAGGCCAATAAAAACTCTGATAGCGCCACGTCTGATTTCCTATCTGCTCCCTTCTATCCCTTAAGAATGTAAAAGCCCTCCAATCAAACGATCAGAGGGCGCAACTATTGTTGTTACCAACAGGGCAACTAGTATCTTATACTACCTGTTTAATTATTCCGCTATAATCGTTCCTTTTAAATAAGCAAAGGCTTCTGCTATCGTCGCAAAAAGGTGTTCTTCGCTCACCAAATCGGGAATCACATCAATAGACCGTAATTTATCCATCGGCTGCTCTTGCAAGTTGACAAACAATACTTGTATGCCGCGCTGCTCCAAATCAAACACAATGTCTTCTAAGGTGTACAACCCTGACTGATCGACCAGCGGCACTTGATCCATCCGAATAATTAATGCTTTAATACTGTTGTCTATTGCTGCTGTTTGGTTTTTTAGATGGGTAGTAAATCCAAAAAACAAAGGCCCTTTAAGGTGTTTAATGAGAACTTTATCTTTGTATTGTTCATAGAAGGGCAATTCATCTTGCCACGGCTTTTCGTCTTTCAGATTGTCGATAGATTCGGTAACTATACCTTTTTCACCCAAGTCACTCGCTTTTTTCATAAACAAGATACAAGCCAGCGCCACTCCAATTCCTACTGCCTGAATCAGGCTACCAAACGTCGTAATTAGCAACACAATAATCAACACTACTGCATCCGATTTCGGAACACGCAGCAAGTGTTTTAAGCCTTTGATATCAATTATTTTGAAGCCAATTGGAATCAGTAAACCCGCCAACACCGACAAGGGAATATAAGCCGCCAAGGAACCCAAACCCAACAAAACAGCTAGCAAGACCAAGCCATGTACCGTCCCTGAAATGCGTGTTTTTCCGCCTGCGTTGATGTTCACTACCGTACCTTTTGTGGACCCTGCACCAGGAATTCCACCAAACATAGCCGCCAACATATTCCCAATTCCCTGCCCAATCAATTCGCGGTTACTATTGTGCCGCGTCTTGGTCATGTTATCCGCAATGACCGATGTCAACAGGGAATCAATACTTCCCAACAAAGCCAGCACAGCCGCATATTCTAAAATGAGCATATACGCTTCGGGCGGAATATTACTAAACATCGTTTTGAGTTGTAAAGAAGGAAGTCCTGAAGGAATATCACCAATAATCGGCACATCCCAGCCCAACAAATAACCAGCCACTGCCGAAACAATCAAAGCGACCAAAGCACTAGGAATCGCTTTCGTTATCAGTGGAAACAAGTAATAAATAAGAACGGTCAGTAGACCCAAAGCCAGCGCGTACACATTGAGCTCCGTAAACAGTCTTGGTAAATCCTGCAAAACAGCAAAGGTAGACTTAGCAGAAGAGAGTCCCACAAAGGGAAACAATTGCAGTAAGATAATAATCAACCCTACACCACTCATGAACCCCGATACCACAGGATAAGGAAAGTATTTGACATAGCCCGCAATATTGAGCAGTCCAAACACCACCTGAAAAACGCCGCCTAATAAAAAGCTCAAGAGGATAATCCCCATCGCCGCTTCCAAACTTCCTGTCATCTGAATACCAGCTGTCACCAACGCCGCCGACACCACGGTCATCGGGCCTGTCGGGCCACTAGCCTGAGTAGGCGTTCCACCAAAAATCGCTGCAAAAACCCCAACCATAATCGCACCGTACAGTCCTGCCGTCGCGCCCATACCTGATTGTACACCAAAGGCCAAGGCCAGCGGCAAGGCTACGACACCCGCGACCAAGCCGCCTGTCAAGTCTCCTTTAATATTGCTAAAATCTAAAATTTTCGAGGGCATACGTTGTTTGTTTTATTTGGGGTGAATGTTCTAATAAAGGGCTTTAATTTAGTTGCTTTTTACTCCCCCGCCTATCTTATTAAAAAGACAATTCCAAGCTCTTACTAGTAAGATTGCCTTTCTTGAGAACGGGGTTGTCCTCTATAATGAGATTTTGTAGCATAAAGTTTTAATAGAGCGGGTCTTTCTTGGGTTGGGTATTGCTATAAGAACAAATGCTCCAGCAAGGAAAATGCTTATACTCACTCCAAAAAAAACCTTCGAATCTTTTGATTGAAGGGCTGGGCTTTTATAGGGTTTCCTGAACGGTTGATTTGTTTGTTGTTGTGTAGAAGATCCATTAGGAAGGTTTATGGATAATTTAGATATCACGTCTATTTCGGTATAGATGCATTACCGTATAACAGGAAACATAAATTCTCTTTACAACCCCAATCCTTCACGCCACAAATACAAAAAAGCCCCGTAATCCAAAGATTACGAGGCCAGTTGGTGCCCGGAGCGGGAATCGAACCCGCACTTCCTCAACGGAAACAGGATTTTAAGTCCTGCGTGTCTACCAATTCCACCATCCGGGCGGATAGTATAGGTTGACACTTTTCGTTCGTGCTGTGCAAATATAGGGTGTTATTTTAAGTCTTGCAAGCTTTTTGTTGAAAAAATTATTTTTTTCTTATCCCCATATCTAATTTTTATTTTCCTTAAAACTATTCATACTTTTGTATAATAAATCAAATAGCTTCAGATTTAGTATTTTCACTAAACCTTACCCACAATGCCAGAGAAACAACTCATAGAAGAAAAAAAAATCAAACTTACTCTGCTTATATTCATTTCAATTGTAGTTGGAGTTTTCATTCATGTATTTTTTTTCCAATGACATAAGTGACAAATTTCGTATATGGGATTGTCTTGAATTAAATAAAGCCATCTACGCAGAAGAATTAGTGTTCAATGCGATTAATCTAAATCATCAAATAGCGGACAATAAAGACAAAAAAGAAGAATTCTTCCAGCTACAAAGCTCTTAAAGCTTGATCCTGTAACTTGGTATGGAAAATGACGTAACAGAGATAGACTTACGAATATCTCAAAGCAAGTATGACTGTTTTTGTTTTACCCAGATTACATATGATTCAAAAGTAAACCCATCTGCTACATAACCTTATGATATGCATGTTAGTGGTCTCCAAAAATTCCCGTTACAGAAATCCTGATAATAGAATTGGGCTGATTTTGGATTAGATGATTCCCCCTAGATCGAGCCTGAATTTTAATAGTGATTCTGAAGCTGATAGCTTGTAATAATCTAAATCCCTGAAAACTATCAATATCTCTTAATGCAACATCCAGTGCCTGTAGCCATCACGACCTTTACATGCAACTGGAAACTTGCAGAGCCTAGTCAGGTTTTTTATCTCATAAGCAATTACCAATTCTTTATCACTGTAAACTCTAAATATTGTTTTATTCAATACTAATCCCAACTGCACTCAGATTTCTAATGTCTCTTTTCAAAAAACTAACACATCTGTTTTTTTTACCAGAGTATTTCTTCTATGAGCAAATCCTTGCTCCAAATCCTTGTTTTTCCTTCGCAAGAGTGATATATTAAGGAAGTTTTGCTTTCTTTAAGTACGATTATACTGTCTTCTTGTTCAAAAACAGCCTTTTATGGATCAATTGCCCCAACACAAACCAACGCCCCCTGCTTCGGCCTTGCCTTCGCCACACGAGGAGCTGCCCAAAAAGCATGCTAACCGACGAGACTATACGGAGGAGGAAGTAGAAGCCAATAAATTTATCTACGATCAATTTGATGTCAACTACGTCAAGCAGTTGAGCAATGGGATTTTTGATATGCTGGAAGCCTCTTATTTTCGGGCGGAATTTGTGGGCTTTGACGAGATGCCTGAGCGCAACGACCCTGACCACCCTGTGATCATGGCGAGCAACCATTCGGGCATGGCTTTTCCTTGGGATGCAATGGTATTTGGCTGTGGGCTAATGAAGCAATTTGATTATGATCCTGATAAGATTTTTCGGCCGATTATTTCTCCTACCCTGTCGGGCATTCCTGCCATGCATCCTTTTTTTATGAAAGGGTCTTGGCATACGTCTGGTGGCGTGGATGCTACATTTTTGAATTTTGAGACGATGATGCACTACCCTAGTGGGCATTTGCTGATCTATCCTGAGGGCGTACCTGGTATTGCAAAAGGCTTTAACCGCAAGTATGAGTTGCAGCGTTTCGCGACTTCGTTTATTCGCATGAGCTTAAAACACGAAACGGATATTTTGTCGTACTCGACCGTGAATGCAGAGTACGTGGTGCCGTTTATGTATGCGTCGGAATGGGTAAATAAGCAGTTTAAGAAAGTTGGGGTGCCGTATATGGCCTTGGGCTTTTTTACGCTCTTTTTGATTTTTCCTTGGGCATTCTACTTGGCGTTTCCTGTCAAAATGTTTTTTGTTCGCGGCAAGCGTATTAGTCCTTACAAATGGGTGGACAAGCCGTTTGAGGAATTGACGGAGGAAGACATCAAACTAGTGCGTGACCGGGTTCATGGAATGATGCAAGAAGACTTAGATGATGCGGTAGAGAAATATGGCCAGTCGCCGTTTCACTTCAAAGAATTGCTACAAAAAATGTGGCAAAACCGTCGTTATTTCCCTTATAATTTGCCGATGTTTTGGCCATTTGTTTTTCACGAATTTGAGCGCCAGTGGATTGTAGAGCGCAAGTACATTACCCAAGAGCCCATTGATATTCCAATGGGATGGGGTGCTATCTTCCGCTTGATTTGGCGCAATCCGATTACGGTTGCTTACTTTATTCCCATTATTGGTTGGTTTATTTTAGTGGCCTACGGCAAACGCCGCTGGAAGCAATTGGACCGCTTGGGCAAACCTAAAACGGCAACCAATGAAGGCTAAGATTACGATTGGGAACGCGGTTTATGCCCTAGATTTAGCACAGCCGATTAGTTTGGCGTTGCCGATACAGGCTTCGGTAGCGGCGGCGAGTGCTTGGTATTGCGATCCAACGGTTATTACCCCTGTGATGACAGAGCAGTTTGTAGGCTCGGTAGCGCTCGGTGGAGCGGTCAATTTTAGAGATATTAAATTTAACCCACACGGTAATGGTACGCATACCGAATGTGTGGGGCATATTTCCAAAGCGGTTTATTCCATTCACCAACTACTCCAGCGCTTCTTTTTCTTGACGCAAGTCTGGTCGGTAACGCCTGAACAGCAGGGCGACGATGGAGTGATTAGCTTGGCGCAAGTACAAGCGGCCTTGCTCGATGTCCCACAGTTGGAAGCACTGGCCATCCGCACCTTGCCCAATACCCCCGATAAAAAACAACGCCAATACAGCAACAGCAATCCACCTTATATGGAAGCGGCGGCGGCGGCTTGGCTTTATGAGCAGGGGATTCGGCATCTTTTGATTGATACGCCTTCCGTGGATCGCGAAGAGGACGACGGCATTTTGGCGGCGCACCATGCTTTTTGGAACTATCCCGATGCCCCACGTTTAGACGCTACCATTACCGAGCTCATCTATGTGCCCAATGCTGTCCAAGATGGCTTGTATGTCCTCAATTTACAACTAGCAGCTTTCGAAAATGATGCTGCTCCTAGTCAACCAACCTTGTACGCGCTGTTATAGGTTCTTTTGCTTTTCGCTAATTGCTCTTTATGAAAGCTTTGCTGTTATTGGATTTTCAAAACGATTTTGGAGCCTTTGGAGCCTTGGCGGTTCCACAAGCCCCTGCTATAGTCGAACGCGCCCGCATCTTATTACAAAACGAGGAATTTGCCCTGCGTATCGCCAGTCAAAATTGGATTCCTGCCCATCATCCCTTTTTTGCCGCCAACCATTATTTTCGCTATCCCAAACAAATCGTCCCAATCGACGGCCAAGCACAACGCTTGTGGCCCCTCTATGGCATTCAAGAAAGTTTTAGCGCAGATTGGATGCCAAACTTTCCGACCAAACAATGTGATTTGTTATTACAAAAAGGTTTGTTGCCTACCTTAGCGCCTTACAGTTGTTTTTCGGAGGGGGCTAGCTTAGACTTAGCCACGTACTTGGAGGAACACGCAATTACCGAACTAGTTTTAGGTGGTTTCTTAACAGAGTTTTCAGTACGAGCAACGGCACTGGATGCCCTCCGCTTGGGGTACCGTGTATCAGTAGTGAAAAGTTTATGTGGTGCAGCTAATTTGGACAGCTTGGAAGATGGCGCATTGGTTTTGAAAGAATTAGAAGCAGCGGGCGTGCAGCTCCTGCTCTAGTCTATGCTGGTGTTTCGGCTTTATTATCAAGTTAAATTTTAGCTACCAATCACAATAAAACATTGGCGTAGTAAAATAAAATTACAACTGATTAATTTTCAAAAACAGCGCTATCAACTACGATCGACAAAAGACCTATTCCCACTATGCGCTAGCTTTATTCCTTCCCCAATTATTTTTCTGTTCGTTATTAAATAAACCCTCTTCGCTATAGTCAACTCAATAAATCACTGACGGAGTAAAATAAAACTTAAAAAGCCTGCCTAAGCAATTCGCTCGGGCAGGCTCTGGTTTTTGATAACCAACAAACGCGCTTAATCGTACAGCGCAGAAATCCAAAAAGAAACCGTTTGCTCTGCCCAGTTGACTGTTACAGGAAGATCTTTGGCGCTTATCCCTGGAGGCACAATACCCCGATTGACAAACCCTTTAAATAGATAAAAATCCATTTGCCAAGTAGCGCCTCCTTGATGGTAGTCAAAATACGCCAACGTCCGTTCTTGAATACGCTCCCAAGAGAACCAATTGTCTGCATCAAAACGATAAAACCACAGCGCAAAGGCATAACCTGCCTCTGGAGTGGAGTTGCTAAAAGAATCGATGTAGGCCGAGGTCACTTCTCCTGTCATCGCCGCGATTGAAGCGGCCTGAACATTGTTGTTTTGACTTTCTGTGCTCACTTTGTCCACGATAAACGTGCGCAAGTTCTGCTCATTGGTAGCCAAGGCATTAAAGGCGGCTTGATCGGCTATTTCGTAGCGAAAGTATTCTAACGGCCAATTGACGGGATAAATAGTTCCTGTCGAATACATGGCTTGTTTAAATGCTTCATCGGCAGTTGTTCCAAAACTATATACCAAGTCTTGAATGGTGCCTGTTCCTACCCCCCGAATGTCGTCGAGTTGCTGAAAGGTGGTAAATCGTTGCCACGGTAAATTGTTGCGTTCTCGTAGAATACGCGCTGCTAAGGTCTGCCCCATCGTATTGCCTGGTCCATTGGAAGGATCATCTTGGATCGTGCCATCTAAGATGTCATTGATGTTTTGGGCGCGGTTAAAAAAGCTGAGGATTCGGTTTTGAATCCAGCTGGGAATGCTGTTGGAAGTGCTCATACGCTTGTTTTTTTCTTTAATTTAAGGTTTTTAGGTGAGAATAAGGCGTATCTACACTACTTGGAGTAGAACTTTCCGTCAAAAACTTCTAAAATAGTCGTTGCCCACGTGGCAACAGTTTGGCGCGCAAGAGCAGCCAGCCGAGAAAAAGTTCTTTCTTATGGAAATTTCAAAGCGAGCTTTGATAATACTGCGGTGGTAAATGTGGCGCAAGTGTTGGCCTCAATCGAAGATCCCTAACTGCCGTATACGTCGGTATTACAAGACAGAAAAATAAGCATTAGACAGTAGTTGACGAATCCAACGCCACCTCAATCAATCCACCATCCATTTCTAGCCCATTCAGAAAATCAATAGCCTTTTGGCCACTGCGCTGATCGTCCATTTCTACTTTAGCATAAGCGTGGTGTCGTTCGGTAATTACTTCTACTTGGCGTACTTTTCCAACCGTTTCAAACAATTGCTTTATATCGCGGGTAGTGACGTATTCGGGCAAATTACTGACAAGAAGCTTCATGATACAGGGATACTTTAAGAGATAAAATGTGGTGTACTAAATAGGCGCTCCAAGATAAGATAATTTAATTAGTGCCATCGTATACTTGTTGAGTCGGGCAGCCGTTGTTAAAGGTTTTTTTTTAGGTCGCTTTGCTCCTTAACGCGTTGCTTTCAGTTAGGCGACTACTTAAATCCTAGAAAATCACAACTCTACACCTCTCCAGCCGTTAAACTAGTGTTTTAATTGCTTATCTTAAGAAGCATTAAACCAATAAACACCATCAGCATGAAAACAATATGGATACTTGTAAGTGTTGCCTTCTTATTTAGCGCTTGCAAAAAAGAACTGGTGGAGGAATTAGAGCCTCAAAATTTGATTTACCAACAACCACTTTGGGCTTCTTTTGTCTCCAATATAACAACGGAATTGCACAACAATTATGTCTACCCACAACACCATTACTCGGCCTATTATACCAAAGCAGGAAATTTGGTAGAAGGCGGAGTGGTAACAGCTAATGGGACACTTATGTCTTTTAACGATTATTTTTATCAAGTTAATACTTACTCTCCTTTTCTACAAGACACCGTAATTTGGACGGTTAGTTCAACCGCTGATTTTCCTGCCTTTACCTATGCCTCGGTCGTCCAATCGCCACAAATGGGTTTATTTCGTTGCCATGCCGTTGCTCATGTAGACCGTAATTATACCCTAGAAGCTACTTTTGTGGCACACGCCGATTCTACTTGTTTTGTAGTTGGTAACAAACGTTTTGTGACGGCTGGCTCTGTTAAGCAACATACCTTTACGATTGAGGAGCTGAAAGATTTGCCCATTGGAAATTCTATGGCGAGCATGACTGCTTTTACTTATGAGAAAGTGCAGATTGGAGGCGTTTGGATGGAGTTTAGAAAAGAAGAAACCCAACAGCGGTTTATCCGTATTTGGCGCTAGCAGGTTGCTCCCTGAACAAACGCACAGCCAGTAGCCGTGGTTACTTTTGTCGTTTATTTTATTCTTTAGAATGCGGTAGAGATTTTAGTAGACTAAGAAACAGTTGGTACAAAATGTTTACCTTTACGCGTTCTAACCACTTTTTAGAAATTGCAGAGAATATAGTTAAGCGAGTTATGGCCAAAAAGAAAAAATACTATGTTGTTTGGGAAGGCAACGAAATGGGCATCTTTGATAGTTGGAAAGAATGCCAACGCCACATTAAAGGCTATGGCGGAGCTAAATATAAATCTTTTCCGACCTTACAAGCTGCCGAGCAAGCGTATGCAGGCAGTTATTTTGATGCCATTACACCAACCAAAAAGAAAGCCATAGACCCAAGTTTAGCAGGCATTCCTGTTTGGGACAGCATCGCGGTAGATGCCGCTTGCAGCGGCAATCCAGGCTTGATGGAGTACCAAGGTGTCTATACCAAAACAGGGGAAAAACTTTTTCATTTAGGTCCTTTAAAACAAGGTACCAACAATATCGGCGAGTTTTTGGCGCTGGTACACGGCTTGGCTTTTTTGCAGCAGCGCAAAAGCACCTTGCCCATTTATACCGATTCTAGAATTGCGATGGGCTGGATCAAAGCTAAAAAATGCCGTACAAAAGTCCCTGCCACCGCTGCCAACCGCGATTTATTTACCCTCATTCGCCGCGCAGAGAAATGGTTAAAAAACAATACGTTTGAAACCGAAATTTTGAAATGGGAAACCAAAGCTTGGGGAGAAATTCCCGCTGACTTTGGCAGAAAATAAAACCCAACCCCAAGGCTTGTTGGGCGTAGATTCTCCTTTATTTGATAGTTTTTTTGGGGATTTTGGCTATCTTTGGGCGTTTAATAAATCGGCTATATACGACTGACTACACTATTATGATTGCTATACAAATCCAGCTCAATCCCAATTTATACCTCAAAAACCCACAGGAAACCAAACTGGGAAAACGCATCATAGAACACAGTATTATTCTAATAGATCGTTTAGGATTTGAAAAATTTACCTTTAAGAAATTAGCCATAGAAATTGACTCTACCGAAGCTTCTATTTATCGGTATTTCAAAAACAAGCACAACTTGTTGATCTACTTGGTTTCTTGGTATTGGGAGTGGATGAAATTCCAGATTGATTTTAATACCATGAACATTGAAGATGTCAATAAGCGCTTGCGCATTGCGCTTTCTGTTCTAGTAGAATCGTCGCAAACTAATCCCGCGATTAACTATGTTGATGAGAATTTGCTGCACAGCATTGTTGTCGCTGAGTCGAGTAAGGCTTACCATACCAAATTGGTCGACAAGGAAAACAAGGAAGGCTATTTTAGTAATTACAAGGAATTATGCCAGTCGATTGCTAGTATTGTCTTAGAAAAAGCCCCCCAATACCCCTATCCTAGTGCCTTAGCCTCGACACTTATTGAAATGGCCAACAACAACATTTACTTTGCACAACACTTACCCGCCTTAACGGATGTCAAAATCAACCAAGGAAACTTAGAGGACATCAAATGTTTATTGGAGCATTTTGCCTTTTCTTCTATTACAGGTGCTACACAAAAAAAATAAGCATTTAATTTGCCCAATAGAAATAGACCAGTGCGCTTATCAGAAGCACCTGTACCAACAAAATACCATAAAAAGGCCGTCTAAAACTCTGTTTATAGGTCTTGTGTCGCCATATACGGCTCCCTAAATAGGTGCCTAAGCTTCCACCAACAGCGGCTACCGTTAAGAGGGAGCGCTCCGACTGTCGCCGAGCTTTGCGCTGCGCCTGCCGTTTGTCCCAACCCATCAATACAAAAGCTATCAAGTTGATTAGCAATAGATAACCCAATAC
The DNA here is from genome assembly GCA_963837355.1 of uncultured Saprospiraceae bacterium. Lineage (GTDB taxonomy): Bacteria > Bacteroidota > Bacteroidia > Chitinophagales > Saprospiraceae > Aureispira. The sequence continues at coordinate 258,199 of CAWIMY010000010.1, forward strand.
AATCAAAGGAAACATACGGTTCGTTTAAATATCCAATAAGCCCTCTGGCAAATCCATTTGAACAATCTTCTGTGCTTTATCTACTGCGGTAATCCATTGCTCCAACAAGGGTAAAAATAGTTCTTTCTCTTGGTACTGTACCGTTGCCATTTCCTGTTGCGGAAATTCCTCTACACGCAAAATTTTTCCAATTTCGCCTAGCTCTTCTACATGCAAGGTAAACCCTTCTAAAAAGCTGTATTCCATGCCTGTGTCGTTGATTTCTTCTTCGGATAAGGTCACATCTTGGCGGCGTAAATACAGGCGTTTATTCGTAAACAGAGACGCATCTTCTTTGCTGTCAATGTCTTCAAATTTTAGAATAATAGTGCTACTGCCGCGTAGCGATTCTATGAAATAAGGGGCATGGTCTCCTTCTAATGCTACAAAAAAGGCTTCTACTTCGTTGATGTCCGCGTAATAACGCTCATCAATCGTAGCCTTTAATTCGCCGTTTAATCCATGCGGCTTTTTTATTTTTCCTATTTCCAAATAGTCCATTACACTCGCCTTATTTTTATTACAACCTTTTTTTGTAGAGGGTGTTATTGAAACAGCTAAAATAGCCAAAAATGACCGCTTAATAGGCGGTCTTTACTTTATATTATCCTTGAAAAAAGAACAACCAATGAATTGGAAAAAACTGGAATCCATTGCTGATTTAGAAGCAGCTATAGACGCGTCTAATAACCAAGCCGTTGCTTTATTTAAACACAGTACCCGCTGCCCCGTAAGCAGCATGGCGAAGCGTTTAGTAGAACGTGACTGGAACTTAGACATTGATGCCTATTATTTAGACTTGATCGCCCATCGCGACGTGTCTAATGCTATCGCAGAACGCTTAGAAGTTGCTCACCAATCGCCTCAAATGATTGTTGTCAAAGACGAAAAAGCCGTTTACAATGCGTCTCACGAATCTATCAAAGTGGCGGGAATGGCCGAGGCATTATAAAATAGTTTTATATTATTTCCTGTTAATTGAGAAATAGAAAATCGGGGATGTCTTTTTTGGTAATTAACGCCACTTCCCCATTTTCATTTTCTTGTACCAATACCATCCCTTCATTTAGGCGCTGTCGCAGTTCTTGTCGAAAATTGTGCGCCACAAAGACTACTTTTTTACCCAACAGATCAGCAGGCGCATAAAGCTGTCCCACACGGCTCACTGTGTTGTAGGTTTTACCGTTCACCTCTACTTGCAATTCCAAAAATCGAGTCCCTGGCCCAACAATTGCAGCCGCTACAATCGTTCCTTCCTGAAAATTCAAATCGGGATAAAAATCGGCATTGATCGCCCGCTTGATCGGGTTGTTGAGTTTTCTCGTCAACACTTCTTGCTGCAACCACAACTCTTCCAATTGCTCTGTAGGCGTTTTACTACTACAAACTACCTTCAACGGAAAATCGACGGGCGCATAAATTTTGACAGCCACTTCATCTGTCAAGGGTATGCCCTGCACCGTGATATAATGCCCAATTTTATTCATATTCACTTGTAACGTATGGTCTTTTCGACTTCCTGTAATGCTGTAGCGGCCTTTTCTGGACAGTCGGCGCAAGTATTCATCAGGCAAGCTAAACGCTTCTACTTGGGTAAAGGTACGCACTAGACGGCGATCCCATTCGATAATTTCATACGGCACATTGAGCGCGATTAGGATGGTATCTTGCTCTTGTAAGGCAAAACTACGCACGTATTCTTTCAATAGTTCAGGTTCTTCCTCCTCGACTTGCGCCTGTATGGGCAGTAGCAGCAAACAAAAAAGACAGCAAAGTAATACTTGGAGCATGGTGTTGATTCTTATACAATAACTAGTTCCTTCGCTATTTTCTGCTGCTGGAGCATCCTCGCACTCCTATCGGATTTGATCCGAGAAACAGCAGAAAACAACGACAAAAAATTATAAGATAGGGGTTCCATTGACCGCAGAAGCTTGTGGCTCTGCGAAGAGCAATTTTCCCTCGGCATTTTCCGTCATTAAGATCATTCCTTGCGAATCAATCCCCATCATTTTGCGAGGAGCTAAATTCGCGACCACCATCACTTGTTGACCAATGACCTCTTCAGGAGCATGATACAGGGCAATACCCGATACAACAGTGCGTTTTTCGAACCCTAAATCCACCGTTAATTTCAGCAATTTCTTAGATTTCTTGACTTTTTCAGCAGTCAGAATGGTACCTACACGCAAGTCTACTTTCGTAAAATCTTCAAAAGTACACAGTGGTTTGATGGGTTCCGCTTTCTTTTCTGCTTGCTCTTGCTCTGCTCGAAGCAAGTTGATTTTTTCCTGTTGGCGCTCAATTAATGCAAGGCGTGTTTTGTCTTTGCGGTCGTTGATTTTGGCAAAAAGCAATTCGGGCTCGTTGATGGCATGGCCTTCTGTAATGACGATTTTACCTAAGCGCAATTGGCGTTGCATGGCTTCAAAATCACCTGCCTGCAAGGGCTCCAAACGCAATAAGCGGCGCAACTTAGCTGCTGTGAAGGGCAAAAATGGCTGCGCCAATACACTCAACGTAGTTGCCAGCTGTAAACTCAAATTCATCACGGTTTGCACCATGGTGGATTCAGGTTCTTGCTTCCAAACTTTCCAAGGTTCATTGCGCTGTAACAAGGTATTGGCATAAGCCGATACTTCCATCATCACTTGTATGCCTTGACGGAATTCGTAGTGTAAAAGGTGTTTTTCCAGTTGTTCCAACTTCACGGCAATATCTTTCAAAACCGTATCAGCATTCACTTGACTGCCTTCTACTACGCCTTCAAATAACTGGTTGTCGTGCAAAGTAGGAACGTTCCCCTCATAGTATTTGTGGGTCAACGTAACCACACGGTTGATAAAGTTGCCAAAGTTGGCGACCAATTCGTTGTCGTGCAACGCGACAAATTCTTCCCATTTAAAATCGCCGTCCTTATTTTCAGGCAGTGTGCGAATTAGGGCGTAGCGCAAAGCATCTTCTTTATTAGGGAAGTCCGCAAATTCCTTCAAGTATTCGTGCTGCTCAATAACCCAGCCTTTGGATTTAGAAAACTTACGCCCTTCTAAATTGAGGAATTGATTGGCAGGAACATTTTTGGGTAGAATGTAATCACCGTGGGCACGAAGCATGGCGGGAAAAACGATACAGTGAAAGACGATGTTGTCTTTGCCAATAAAGTGTACCAACTCCGTGTTTTCATCTTGCCAATACTCTTTCCAATCGGCCCCATTGTCATAGGCCGATTCTTTAGTAGCCGAGATATATCCAATAGGCGCGTCAAACCAAACGTACAATACTTTACCTTCGGCTTCTTCCAAGGGCACTTTGATCCCCCAATCCAAGTCGCGGGTAATAGCGCGCGGCAATAATCCGCCAACCTGCTCGCCTGTTTCCGCATCCATTTTGGGTTCCAACCAAGAGTTACATTGCGCTAGGACGTGGTTTTTCCACAAGCTAGGTTCATGCAATTTAATACCATCAACAACGCCTGTGTTCAACCATTCTTTGAGCCAATCCGCGTGTTTGTCCAATCTAAAATACCAATGTTTGGTCGTTTTTAGAATAGGCGCGTTACCACTCAAAACGGAACGGGGGTTGACCAATTCTAAAGGCGATAAAGCCGTTCCACAATTCTCACACTGGTCGCCATTGGCTTCCTCATAACTACAAACGGGACAGGTTCCCTTGATGTAGCGGTCAGCTAAGAACTGATCGTATTCTTCGTCGTAATACTGATCGCTCTCCTTCACTTCAAACTGGTCACCTTTTTCCGACAAGGTCGTAAAAAACTCTTGGGCTGTCTCATGGTGAATTTGTTTGCTGGTACGCGAATATTTATCAAAAGAGATCCCTAAATCCTCAAAGCTTTTTTGATTGATTTGGTGGTACGTATCAATAATATCTTGAGGGGTGCGGCCTTCTTTTTTGGCGCGAAGTGTAATCGCGGCACCGTGCTCATCGGAGCCGCAAATAAACACGACATGTTTGCCTTGCAAGCGCAAAAAACGGGCGTAAATATCGGCGGGTAAGTAAGCCCCTGCTAAGTGTCCTAAATGTAATGCGCCGTTGGCATACGGAAGCGCTGCCGTAATGGTATATTTTTTCTGATTCATTGGTGTTCTTCTATTTCCTACTTACCGCCTAAAGCGGCGTTGTTTCCAACAAAAATAAAAAATAGTAGGCCGCAATTGCAATTGCGGCCTACTATTTTTGAATGGATGCTTTATTCAAAGCGGTGTCCACTGTCTAACAGTGGAAGATCTGGCTTAGTTCATCATTCTAGCGTGTACAAAAGAATAACCACTAATAATGCTATAGCCCACAAAAACTAAAATGTGGAAAGGTAACATGCCAATAATATCGTAGTAGATAGAGATGATAATGGTGCTCAAAAATAACAAGGCCAACAACAATTCTACTTTAGCAACAGGACTAACCCCCTTAGATAAGTATTTGTTCTTTTTCCACCCTGGCTTTTTCACGTCTTCTAAGTTGAACTTAGGCGTACGCACAAAGGGTGTTTTTTTACCTACATAACCTTCGATTGCAGCCATAGCATTGTGCAACGCCATTCCCATGGACAACGCTAAAAAGAAAGGAAAACGAATGACAAAGGAGAATAGGTTTTTGAGGGTAAAACCGCCACGGGTGTGTTCGTAAGAGAGCCAAAAGAAGAACGTGACCATTACCATGTTTAGAGAACCTAAAGCAGCGTAACCGAGTATTTTACTATACAATACGTCCTGTCCCTCGTAAGTGTGTTGAATCCAAACCAATGGAATACTGCTCAAAGATAATAAGAAGATGCAAATAAAAATACCTGTATTCATCAAATGCGAAACAGCGTGAATTTTATCTACAAAACCCATGTCTTTAGCTCTAAATACGCGGGGTAAATTTTTAACGGCACATTCTGCAGCGCCTTTTGTCCAACGAAATTGTTGACTTTTGAAAGCATTCATTGCGACAGGCAGTTCTGCGGGAGTTGTAACATCGCCTAAGTATTTGAATTCCCAGCCTTTGAGTTGTGCGCGGTAGCTCAAATCTAAATCTTCTGTCAAGGTATCCGAAGACCAACCGCCTGCATCTTCAATACACTCGCGGCGCCAAAGGCCCGCTGTACCATTGAAGTTGATGAAGTGTCCTGACATATTGCGGCCCATTTGCTCTACCACAAAGTGGGCATCTAACGCCAAGGCTTGCATTTGTGTCAAAAACGAATAATCTTTGTTCATGTGCTCCCAACGCGTTTGCACGACTCCGATTTTATCATTCTTGAAATGTGGGATGGTCTTATTTAAAAAGTCCGCGTGTGGAATAAAATCCGCATCAAAAACCGCCACAAATTCTCCTTTAGAGATAGTGAGGCCGTAAGCCAATGCCCCTGCTTTGAAGCCAACGCGCTCTGGACGGCGTACGTGCGTGATGTCCCAGCCCAATGGTTCTAACTCTTTGATTTTATTGGCAATGATCTCTACCGTTTCGTCGGTAGAATCGTCCAATACCTGAATTTCTACTTTGTCCTTGGGGTAATCCAGCTGAACGATAGCGTCCATAAGACGTTCTACCACATACAATTCGTTGTAGACAGGAAGTTGAATGGTTACTGTTGGGACAAAGTCCTCGGTCATCACTACATTGTTATTCAATTTTCTGCGGCGCCACCAAAAACTAACGGCTAAATGCAATTGTATACAGCTATACAAGAAAATGAAGAGAAGTGGTAGCGTGTATAATGTAATGATTAATAGTTCCACGTTTATCTATATTTAAATATGGTTGTGATAATTTTATATCCTGCTAAAATAGTTCCTTTGATGGTTCCTGAAATTTTGGATTGCCCAACTCGAACGCGATAAGACACGGGAATCTCTTCCACGACCATGCCTTGCTTTGCCGCTTTGACCTGCATTTCAACCGTCCAGCCATACGTTTGATCTTGCATATTAAGCGCCATCAAACTATCATAGCGAATGGCTCGAAAGGGCCCAAGTCGGTAAACTTAACCCCATAGAACCATTTAATCAGACGAGTAGCCAACCAGTTTCCAAAAACCTGTTGAGGCGCCATCGAACCGCGCTCTTTTGCGCCGAGTGCCCTAGAGCCAATGACCATTGCTACATCCCTTTCCAAAATTGGTGCCACTAATTGGGGCAACTCTTCTGGATGGTCAGAATAATCGGCATCTATAAAAACCACAATATCGGGCGGCTGTGGCAAGGTCTTCAAGTAAGCCATGCCTTTTAAGCAAGCAAACCCGTAGCCTTGTTGTACCTCATCCAATACCGTTGCTCCTGCTGCTTTGGCCACCACTGCCGTCTGGTCATTTGAATTGTTATTCACGACTACAATTGTGGTTATAAGAGCCTTTGGCAAAGCGGCGACGACTTTTCCTACAGCATTTTCCTCGTTGTAAGCGGGAATTATAACAGCAATATGAATAGGCGGCGTCATTCAATTATTTGGTTGGTGTTTTGGAAGCGACAATCCAGTAGGCAGCCGCTGTTAAATCTGCCGCAAAAATACTACAAAAAAAGTAGTTTACACTAAAAAAAACCTTTTTTATATAGGAGTGCCGCCTTTAGGAATGTGCATTTTGTAATAAAAAGCCTTCGTATTTGGTTGCTTTGCCCAAACTATTTCCTATCTTTAGTACAGGTTTCGCTTGAGTCGCCTTCTCTGCTTTTCCTTAGAAAACAGCGGGCAAATAATCTTAGGGTAACCTTCGCAAAATACAGACCATAGAGCGCTTCTTCGTTCTTTTCTATCCTTCTTTCATCGATTTAGCCTGTCCGTTGGCAGGCAATCAGAATCTCCCATTATGACCGTTTTACTGCCTTTGTTAGCTATTATCACAGGTTTATTAGCCGCCTCTTCTGTCGTCATTAGAAAATTACCTGATGCGTCTAAATTAATAGAAAAAATTCGTCCCTATGAAGCTGCTATCGGAGCAGCAGCCCTGTTAATGGCTATTTTTTCGCTGTTTAAGATTACCCTTTACTTCCGCTTAGGCTTCTTTTTAGGGGCTATGTCTACCGCTTGCATTGCCGCCTGTATCATCATGGGGTTCTTGTTGGGTTTTCCAATGATTCAAGAGATGATTTTGGATGAAATGGATGAGAAAGCTCGCAAAAAGGGGGAGGAAATCTATGAAAAATTGACCCCGTATAAGATACTTTCGGGCTTGGTAGGTATTGGTACGGGCATTTATTTGTTTTTAATCGCCATTTTCTAACTCGCCTACGCATTTTCTTTTTAGAACTATTTTACGGTTCTCTTGTCTGCGCTGGTTCACAGCTCTTCATTTAACTTCTTGATCAATGCCAAAAACGGTTGATGCCCAAGCACTCTTACAAGACTTGGAACGCTTAAACAAACGACTTTCTGAGATTGCCTTGCGCGATTTCACGCCGCTCTCTATGGAACAACTCAATTGGCATGAAACGCCTTATAGATGGAGTATCTTGGAGAACATTGCCCATTTGAACTACGTGGCTAATTTTTACTTCCCTCCTACACTCAAAGCCTTGGAACATGCAAAAAAAAAAGGTGCTCGCCCTCAGAAAACCTTTACTCGAGGTTGGCTGGGCCACCGTTACGTTAGTAAAATGCGGTTGAAGGTTAACAATCAAATCAAGAAGACCATAGAAGCCCCAAAGAAGTACGTGCCAAAATTGGATCCGCACGAAGAATTGGATAGAAAAAATACATTTGACCGATTTGTAGAAAACCAGCAAACGCTCGCCCGTATTATAGCGGAAGCGAAGACGATTAATATCGAAAAAACAAGGGTTTATGCGGCCGTATTTAATTTGGTGAGTATTCGTTTCGGCGATATGCTCAAAATCTTGGTTTACCACGATGAGCGCCACATTGTACAAGCACAGCGTGTTCTTTATCACGATGATTTTCCAGGTAATACACCATTAAATAAGTTTTTGTCGACTCAAAGTCAAAGCTAATCATTCGGTTCCAGTGCGCTTCCAGCAACTTTTTTTATCCCTTGGAGGAACACTCTATTAAATATATTTGGTTACATTTGCTACCATTGCAAACAAGATTGAAACAAGTCAAGGCTTGGCCTAGGATGCCCTTTTAAAAATAGCACAGGTCAATAAAACGCCGTAAACCGTCACATAAACTACGCATTATTATGAGCTTACGCAACGATTGGACTAAAGAAGAAATTGAAGCGATTTACAACAAACCCATCTTAGAATTGATCTATGAGGCGGCTACTGTACACCGCCAACACAATGACCCCAGCGAAGTGCAAGTCTCTACGCTGTTGTCCATCAAAACAGGTGGTTGCCCAGAAAATTGCTCTTACTGCCCACAATCTATCCACCACAACACCGACTTGGAACCTGAGCGCTTGTTGTCTTTGGATGAGGTGATGACTAAAGCGAGTATTGCTGCACAAAATGGCTCTACGCGTTTTTGTATGGGTGCCGCTTGGCGCAACGTAAAAAACAACAAACAGTTTGATCGCGTATTGGACATGGTCAAGGGGGTCAATTCTTTAGGTATGGAGGTTTGTTGTACCTTGGGTATGCTGACCAAAGATCAAGCAGAACGCCTTAAAGATGCAGGCTTACACGCCTACAACCACAATTTAGATACATCAGAAGGCCACTACGCCGAAATTATCACCACCCGTACTTACCAAGATCGCTTGGATACGTTGGAACATGTCCGCGAAACGGGCCTCAATGTTTGTAGTGGTGGGATCATTGGCTTAGGCGAAACACCAAGTGACCGTGTTACCATGCTATATACCTTAGCCAATTTGCCAAAACATCCTGAATCAGTACCTGTCAATGCCTTGGTTGCTGTAAAGGGAACCCCTTTGGAAAATCAAGAACGCGTTTCGGTTTGGGAAATGGTGCGGATGATCGCCACCGCTCGTATTATCATGCCCTTGTCGCAGGTACGCCTCTCCGCAGGTCGTCAAGAAATGCCTGTATCAGAACAAGCCCTCTGCTTTATGGCAGGTGCTAGCTCTATTTTTGCAGGCGAAAAACTCTTGACTACGCCCAATCCCGATGTCAACCAAGATAAGATGATGTTTGAGTTGTTAGGCTTAAAGCCAATGGCGGCCTTCAAAGGACAAGAAAAAGAATTGGAAGCGACAGAATTTTAATTTTCTGCTGTTTTTTATAAACTACTATCAAAGTCATCTCTTATTTAAGGGATGGCTTTTTTCTTCCTACTAAGCGCTCTTATTGTTTATTCTGTTTAAACGTATCATTTGTAATGAAACTCATCATTGGAACTTGGCCTATTAAAGCCGAAAAACGTACTGCCTTTATTGATTTGTGCCGTTGGATTACCCCGTTGTCCCACGCTGAAGAAGGCCTAATTAGCTACCGTTTTACAGAAGACCAGTTGGCTCCCAATACCTTTTTGTTTGTGGAGGAGTGGCGCGATCAAGCGGCCATTGATTTTCATGTAGCGCAGGATTATTTTAAGGAATTTATGGAGAAGGCGGGCGCTATGTTAGAGCGGCCTTTGGAAGCGCGCATCTATGGCGTGGACGAAGTGGTGGCACTTTAGAAGATAAAAGTAGCCTCTTGGGTGACAAGAAATAAAGGAAAGCTAATTCGGTTGGTTAAGCCATTTTTGCGGAGGGTTTGCCACAGGTTATACGTGTAATAGCTCCACTCCACTGCTGGGACTTTTTACTTGGCCGCAGATGAGTTTGGTGAGCCAATGCCTCCTGCTAAGTTGCCAATAAATCATACGTCCCCAACTGCTCATAAGTCAGTATTAGTAAACCCATTGCAGGAATCGGACGATACGAGTCTTCTACAGAAAAGAGGACAAATACGATAGAAAGGTATTTCCAAGAGCGCTACTATCCCTACTAGCCACAGCAAGCCCATTATAAATAGGATAACCCGTTGCCAAAAAATAGTTTGCCGCAACCAGCTATCAAGTTTTTTAGGCTCTTTTTCCATAGTCTATCTAATTCCGTAGGAAATCGCAAAAAACAAAAATATCCCCGCGACCAACGTAATGCCTCCTCCTACAATAATTCCAATATTTCTCCAAAATAAACGCTGTTGCTGATAGGCTTTTAATAGGTGGGCTTCCTCCTCGGAGCGCAAAAAACGATTCATGGCCAGCACAGTACGCAGCAAATTACTCCAAATGTACCCTGTCCAGGCCAAGCAAAGCGTAAAGAGTATCATAGCAAAATAAAAGCTATCGCCTCTATAGTAAGACGTAGTCATTTCTCCAAGTACCAGCAAGACTACTCCTAAGTAAAAAAGCCCCATTGCTAAGAGGAGGAGGAGTTGCCAATTGGCTGTTTTTTGAAGGGCTAGTTTATAAGACGCTTGATCGGGTAAAGACATACTGTAAAATTCCATTCGTATTAAAATAAAAAATACATAAAAAATCGAACTAAAAACACCAAAGCAACGGTACCCAATAAGCGCCAAGCACGGTATTGGTGGCGCAGCCAATCGGCTTCGTTGCGCTCAAACGTTTGTTGCGTCAAGTGCTCACCGGCTTTTCTATATTGCCAAAATTGATACACTAAAAACAACAGCAAACCCTCGGCTATCAATTCCAATAACCCGCTTCCGTACCATAGAAAGTAGAAGGAGTTTTCTGTGGATACTAACTGTAGGGCTAGAAATAAGAATTTTAAGCTCACATAGGCAAAAAGTGTTACGGCCAGCCGTCCTAAAAGTGGGTGGTATTGCTGCAAGATTTTCAGGTATTGGTAATCATCCTCTTCTAAGACAACATTGTCATCTAATAATTCTTCTCTCATGCGCAATTTTATGTAAATGAAAAAATACCCGCTCTATAAATCAAAGCCGTCCACAACAGTTGAACAACCGTCAGTCCAATCACCGCTCCAAAATAGACCCATGCCTGTCGCATTTCGTTCGCCCAATAGGTAAAATTTTCTCGGCTATTGGTAGCCACATAAGCCTGCCCCAAGTGGATGGTTTTTCTCAAACGCAGTATAAATAACAACAAAAAGACTAGAATGGCTGTCTGGGTAACCGCAATTAAAAGATAGTTGAAATTCCCTTCAGAAAACTCATACAAAACGCTTTCCCACATTCTGAAAATTCTAACAAAAGAAGAGATAAAAAACACGATCAGCAGCAACCAAAACAGGCGCTGCCAGAATAAGATTTTAGTCACTTGTGTAGAGCTGCTTGTGCTCATAGTATCGTTATTTTAAGGTCAAGTAAACATTTCTAGGACAGCAATTAAGCCGATAAAGGTTCTACAACAAGCGCTTGTTTGTATTGTATCGCCCAGCGCTTGCGTCCGCACGCCTCTAGCGCCTTGAAGGCAAATTCTAACTCTACCGCCTCGCCAACAAAAGCTTTATTAGCAGGCACGTCATTAGGGAGCGCTTGTAAGACCGCCTTGGCATTGACCGCAGCCAAAAGCTGGCGACTCGTTTCTAAAAAGGGAACAATTGTATTCTTCGCCTGTAGGCGCTGTTGTTTTTTATTGTCTTGATAACGACTTTGCTCCAGCTTCACCAAACGCGCTACTTTGGGACGGTACTGTTGCATCCAGCCGTGAATAATTTGATAGCGGCGCACTTGTAGCGCTTCTGCATCCTTGCGCTCCAAGGCTTGTTCTAGTAATTGCACCGAGCGGCGCAAGTATTCTTTTTCGTTGTCAATGGCTTCCTGCAAACCAACAAAGGCACTGTTGGTGCTCGCTTCGAGCGTGGCTTGCTGCTGCTGCAATACTGCCAAGCCGCTTGGCCTGTTTTTGGCGCGCCAGCAGCCAAGTAACTAAAACGACGGCCACAAAGCCCAGTATATTGAGGGTATAAAAAAGGCCGTCTGCTTCTAATTGTTCTAAAAAAGTCATTGGTCTAACGTTTATCCATAAAGTAGTTACAAAAGTAACCCCCGCAGCAGAAAGATAATTCCTTGTGCGGGGATTTTAGTCGGTCTGCCACTTTTTTTCTAAAAGATTATAGAAAAGTGGCGCTTCTTGAATCCCAATTACCAACTAGGTTGTTCTTGTTGTAAGCTGTCAAAAAGAACTTCGCCATTGGCTAAAGCATTGGTTTTTTGCTGGCAGAGTGCTTCTATCTCGGCTTTCCAAGAAGGGCGATAACCTAGGGCAAATAACAGATCTAAGGTAGAATCAAAAGGAGCAATACTGTACTGCATCCAAGCATCTAAACGCGTTGGTTGACGACCGACTTTGCGCAGCACATACCAATGTTGTTTGAAATACCAATTGGTAGAGCGCTCTTCATGGGCTACTTCTATAAAAGGCTCTACTTTTTCGTGTCCCCAATAGACGGCCACATACCAGCCCAAGCCTTGTAATATGGTAGAGAAAGTAATTAAAAACACGGCAGAGTATTGCTCTATCGTCCAATTAGATAACAACCACAAGGGCAACGTCCAAACTAGCACTGCCAAGGCTGTTCCTTTGTCCAAAAAAGCATACAAACCAATACTACCTACTAGGAGAAAAAAGCCCGCATTCAAAGGCAAACTCAGCGGCCACTCCGAAGGCGCATTCAACGTATAATTTCCCGTGAGTAAAGCCAGTACTATAAAGCCACTATACAACACTAAAGGGAGCGCCAAAAAATGGAGCAAACGATTAGTAGGATGTTGGTGAAACACTTGATACAAAGCCAGTTGTTCAGTAGCTGAAAATCGGAACCAATAAGTACGTTTCATAGTCTTTAGAATTTAGTGATAAGAATAGATTCTATCCTAAAGATGGCAAAGCGTGCGCTTTGCCCCTATGACCAATCATAGGCACTTAGCCGCAACAACGCTTGTATTTCTTACCACTGCCGCAAGGACAAGGCGCATTTCGCGCTATTTTTTGATGCCGAATAGGCGCTTGCTTGACTAGAGGGGTGCGCCCTTGAACAAAGTACCAGCGCCCTACCTCTCGCTTAAAATAAGACTCTTCCTCATGCACTTTGGCCGTTCCATCCTGCTCGTAATTGGCTCTAAATAAGACAAAGCCTTCTTGATCACTGGCCTGCCCTTTGTGCGTTTCCAAGACTTCTAATTTATTCCAAGTCGTACTGTCTACCCATTCTACAATAGCAGCATGGTGGTCGGGCTGGTAGGTATTCGAATGGGTAGTAGCGACTACAAAATCGACATTTTTTACGACGTGTGCCGTATAGCGCGCCCGCATCAATGCCTCAGCAGTAGCCGCTTTTTGGGGGGCTTCCAGAATGGGCTGGCAACATACGACAAAGGCTTTTTTACTGCCACACGGGCACGGTTCTACAGACATAGGTTTAGGCTTGAATGGTTACTCGATAGAGTTCCTCTACTTGTGTCCGCGCCCAAGGAGTACGCCGCAAAAATTTGAGACTGGATTTGATACTCGGATCAAAGTTAAAACAGCGAATATTTATTTTGTGACCCAAGTGTTCCCAGCCGTAATAATCGACCAAATATTCTAGAATCATCAGCAACGTTTTGCCGTGTAACGGATCGTTGGAAGGTGGTGAAGGCATAGTTTTGAATTGCGTAAAGTAAACAGGATGGCTAATGTTCAGAGCCAACTCCTCTTCGTCAAGAAGAACTAAATGTAGCATTTTTCGGATTATGTTGTTATATTTAACGGCTTATAAATAGAGCCACCGCGTTATAAACACTTACGATGACAGCTTCCCCTCAACAACAGGCCTTAGAAACACTTTTTTTCTCTAATCTAGATGCTCTCCGAGGCGTTTGGGACACCAACAATGCCAGTAGTGTCTTGCTCTCTTTGGTTTTTTACAAACGTGTTTTAGCGCTCTATCAAGAAGGGGAATTGCCCTTCTTGAATGCCATTCCTGCGGATTATAATTGGAGTGCCGATTTTAAGAAAAATGCGGTCGAAGACACCACCGCAGCTATTCATCAGTTGTCGCAGACATTAAGAAGTTTTACGCGACGCAATCCTATTTTAGATAATATTTTTTCCCCCTTTAGCTTGGCTCTCCAAGAAGAGAAAAACGGACAATTGTTATTGCAAGTAGTCTTGTTGTTACAAGAATTGGATTTCTCCAAAAGTGCTATTTCTATTGCCGAATTTGGATATTTCTTTGATAGTGCGTTGTATAAAACGGCCTTACGAGCGGGTAAAATTGGCGTTAAACGCACCACTCCTAAATCCATCAACCGCCTTTTGGTTGCCTTGGCTAATCCACAAGCCAAAGAAGTCGTGTATGACCCAACAGCGGGACAAGGCTCTACCTTGATTGCCTTTTTGCAACGGTGTCCTGAACTACACGTCTGTGGACAAGAGCAAAACATTCACATCTGGGCGTTGTGCAAAATGAACCTGTGGGCAAATGGGGCGTATGGTGCCCGTATTGTCAATAGCGATGCGCTTTTAGAGCCCGAAAATATTGTGCCTAAAGCGGACATTGCCATTGCACATTTCCCTTTTGGTAAAGATTTGCCTAGCGATTTGATTCGACAGCAGTCCTATACCTTTATTCCATTTGATGTCAATACGCCTAAGGTCGCAGGCAACAGTTTGTTCATGCAGTTGATGTTGTCTAAAGTCAATGATACAGGACGCGTATTGGCTATTTTGCCTATTCAAGCACTTACCAATGCGCGAGAGGATAGAAAATTACGCGAGTTTTTAATTCGGCGCGATCTCTTGGAGGCGGTGATTACCTTGCCTTATGGCTTGTTGGAAACTACGGGTATTCCCATTTGTATTTTGGTGTTGAATAAGAATAAATCAGAAGATAAAGCGGCTAAGATTTTGTTTATTAATGGGGCTAATTTACAGGTGAGCACCCAATTTAAACTACAGCGCCGCCTCAACAGCCAGCACATTGAGGCGATTGCCAACATTCTGCACCAACAACAAGTGCCGATGCTTCCTGAGCTAATCGCCTGTGTATCGGTCGTTCCACTTCATCAAGTCATTCTCAACGACTACAACCTCGATGCCAAGCGGTACGCCTCTCCTTTTATTGCTCAATTAAAAGCATTAGACGACCACGGCCAGCTCATTCAATTAGAGAAAATTTTTCGCTCTGAGCGCCCTCATTTATGGTTTGATGAGACCCCCCAACAAGATCTGCCCTATGTACAACCAGAGAATTTAAGTGTTTCTATTACTAATTATCTGATAGAAACCAGCGACATTCCAACGACCAGTCAAGTCAAGC
The DNA here is from genome assembly GCA_963837355.1 of uncultured Saprospiraceae bacterium. GTDB lineage: Bacteria > Bacteroidota > Bacteroidia > Chitinophagales > Saprospiraceae > Aureispira. The sequence goes on from CAWIMY010000010.1 coordinate 273,374, forward strand.
GAGTAGCAGGCCGCTTGATTAATGAATCCATGCTGTTGATTAATCGGTCGGGCAAGCGTTTCAAAGCGAGTTATTTTGTGTACCAACAATTGCCTATTTTGGTCAATGAGGACATTATGACCTTTCGGGTAGACGAGGAAAAAATTTTAGTAGAATACTTGTTGCTACAGCTGCACGACAGTTTATTTATTCAGCAACTCAATATGTACAAAACAGACGACCAGCACAAGGTCATTTTAGAAGGCCAGTTTGAGCTGTTGCAAATTAATTTACCCTCGCTGGAAGAGCAAACCCGTGTTGTTCGGGAAACCAAAATCCGCTTATTACAAGAAGAAGAGCAAAAAGTAGAGCAATTGCGCGCCGATCTCAACTTGGGCAAACAAGAGGCACAAAGCAGACAACATAAAATTATCTCTTCGCTACAACACGAGTTGGGCAACCGACTGCCTGCGGTACTCACCGAAATTAAGAACCTAAAAGATTATTTATACGACAAGGAAGACGACGGCAGTAGCATCCGTTTTTCAGAGCCTATTTTTCCTATTTTTCAGGGCGAAGATGCCAGCAGCGTTGATAGTTTAAAAACCGTCATGGACCGCATTGAGTATATGTTGGTGCATTCGATCAATAGCTTAGATTCTACCAGCGACATCATCAAAGCCGACCGTAGCAAACTCAAATTAGAACGCATAAAAGTCAAAGAATTCTTAGAAGAGATTCAGCAAACCTACGCCGACGACGAGGTATTTACCATTAGAATTGAAGTAGAAGAAGACCAACATGGCAATGAGATTCCCATCTATGCGCCATTGGACAAAACTCAAATGACGACCTTACTCACCAACTTAATTGACAATGCCAAACGCCACGGATTCAGCAATGCCCGCAAGCATTATACGATACATTTTAAGGTAGGGCTTTCGGCGGATGAGCAAGAGGTGGTGTTAGAATATAAAAACGATGGAACGGCTTTTCCTAGCCACTTTTCTTTCGAGGATTTTATCAGCTACGGCAATTACGCAGGCAAAACAGGCCACTCGGGTATTGGCGGTTATTTGGTACACCAAATTGTTGACAATCACAACGGCAATATTGCCTATCGCCCCCCTGTTGATCCACACGATCCATTCAAAGTCCATTTCGAAATCACTTTACCCGCTATTTAAGACCATCCTATTATGACTAGTATAAAAGTAGCTGTCGGCATCGACATCGGCGGCACCAATACCGTTTGGGGCCTTGTGGACAACCAAGGAAAGGTACTGCACAAAGGTAATTGGCCTACTCGCAACCATGCTGCCGCCAAGGGCTTCGTACAAGCAGCCGCAAAGACCATTCAGGATTTGTTGCAAGCCAATCCCCACTACCAATTAATTGGCATTGGCATTGGCGCGCCCAATGGCAACTATTTTAACGGCACGATTGAAAACGCGCCCAATCTTATTTGGAAAGGGATTATTCCGCTGCAAGCGATGTTTCAACAGTATTTTGAAGCGCCTATTTTTGTAACAAATGATGCCAATGCGGCCGCTATTGGAGAGCAACAGTTTGGCGTTGCACAGGGACAAAAAGATTTTATTATGGTAACCTTAGGCACAGGAGTCGGTAGTGGTTTTGTGGTCAATGGAGAACTGGTCTATGGACACGATGGTTTTGCAGGCGAATTGGGCCATGTCATTATAGAACCAAATGGGCGTTTATGTGGCTGCGGCCGAAAAGGCTGTTTGGAAACCTATGCCTCGGCAACGGGTATTGTACGCACGGCGGTGGAGCGGCTAGCCAATTATGACCGCAATACTTTATTGCGCGGCGAGTCCGAAATTAGCGCCAAAAGCATTGCTTATTGTGCAGAGCAGGGCGATGCGTTAGCCTTAGAAATCTTTGATTATACCGCCCAACAGTTAGGTCTAGGTTTGGCGAATGCCGTCGCTTTTTCGAGCCCTGCTCTAATTGTTTTATTTGGTGGCCTAGCCAATGCGGGACATTTGATCCTCACACCTACCCAACGTTATATGGAAGAAAATTTACTCCATTTATTCCGCAATAAAGTGATTTTGGCCTTATCGACAGCTCCCGAAAATGATGCCGCGATCTTAGGCGCAGCAGCCCTAGCTTGGAAAAATAACTAGCGCTTGAACCTTATAGATCAACAGAGGTTATTTTTTTCTCTATCAAGGCAAAAATTTAGCTCATTCCGATATACACTGTAGTAGAAGCAATAGTTTCTTACAAAGAACAACCTTTATGACACCAATCGCCTCTTTACAAACGGCCAACAATGGCCAATCTGTTGCCCTTGCTAACGATTTATACGCTTTTCGTTTGCCCAAGCAGCGTTTTCGCCACGGCCAATCGTATGCCCTTTTACGCGGCAAAGAAATGATTCTAATTGATGCCGTACACGCCATCACGAAGGAGGCTGTTGATGCCTTGCGCCAAGAGTACAATGTAGTAGCCCTTCTAATTACCCACAGTGATTTAATTGGTCAAGCCTTTGATAAGATTGCTGTATTAGAAACGTGGCTGGGTGCCAAGGCTTATGCGCATCCTGCAGATCACCAAGGCCAAGAGTTAAAAGATGTCACCAAACAGGGAAATTTTTTAAGCGCCTATCAATTATCCGTTCATGCGGTTCCTGGGCATACCCCTGGTTCGGTCGTCTATTACGATCAACAACAGCAACGCTTGTTTACAGGCGACGCAGCTGTTGGCCACCATTATGAAAAGCAAGGAACGCCGTTCACCCATGCGCCTATTTCGAGCGCTTGGTGGCCCCGCTTTGAGCAAGGCTGGAAAACCGCTCCTTCTTTGGTGCAGCAGGTTTTTCCACTGCACGGGCAGCCCGATTTTGACTTAGAAAGTTGGGAGGAGTTTTTAGCGAGTATGCTTACCGTAGAAAATGTGATGCGGGAGTAAAAATAGGAGTAGCGGTAAGGCGCAATTGCGCCTTACCGCTACTTATCTACCATTCCATATCAGGATAAGCGCGTTGCATCCATTGCATTTCGGCCAAGATCAAGCCCATTTGCTCCGAGTGACGCCCTTGCTTTCCACCTTTCTGTACCCAACCATCGGCAGGACGCGTCAGGGTCGCTTGTTCTAAAATGGCACTGACACGCTCTTCCCAAAGCAGTTTGATCGGGGCTAAATCAACTCCGATCCCTACCTCTTTCATATAGTCGTCCAACTCATCAGTCACAAACAACTCCCCTGCATAAGGCCACAAATCATTGATGGCCGCTTGCATTTTTTGGTGGCTTTCGTCGGTGCCGTCGCCCAAGCGAATTACCCATTCTGCACTGTAGCGGTAATGGTAAGTCAACTCCTTGATGGCTTTTTCAGCAACAGCGACCAACTGCGAATCACTACTTTTGCACAAAGCAGCGGTAAAGTAGTAATTGAACGTGTCAAATAAGAATTGGCGGGCAATGGTTTCTGCGAAGTTGCCATTCGGCTGCTCCACCAACAAAACATTTTTGAAAGCGCGAATGTCGCGCAAAAAAGCCAAATCATCTTCGTTGCGGCCTTGGCCTTCTACTTCGGCGGCATATTGCAAATAAGAGCGAGCATGGCCTACCAAATCCAAAGCAATATTAGTTAAGCCAATATCGGTTTCTAAATTGGGGCCGTGGCCGCACCATTCTGATACGCGGTGTCCCAAAATCAAGGCATTGTCGGCAATGCGCAAGACATATTCTAGCAAAGCATCCTTATGTTCCACGAGTACAATCGTTATTTTTGTTCTTGTAATAAAGCAAGCGAAATGACGCTGCTTACTCTTTTGGGTGTGTCTACTTTAGGCCTACATGTGTCCGATTTCATCGGGAATATCGTAGAAAGTAGGGTGACGGTACGGCTTGGTTTTGGCCGCCTCAAACATATCGCCTTCTTCGGGAGCCGAAGCGACAATGTGCGTGGATTCGACTACCCAAATACTAACGCCTTCTTGGCGACGGGTATACACATCGCGGGCATTTTCAATGGCCATAATTTCGTCGCTCGCGTGCAAACTTCCTGCGTGTTTGTGGTGTAAGCCTGCTTTACTGCGAATAAATACTTCCCAAAGTGGCCAATCTTTCTTAGACATAATGTTTTTTAATTTGACTGCTTGCGTTGCAATTCTTTAGCAAAACAAGCCAATGAAAGGTCTTTCCAGCTCCTACAATAATCGTTGTGGAGGCGTCCAGCACTTGCTTTTGTTCGTATAAACTACAAAAAGCAGTCGAAGTGGCGTAGAGCTACTTCAACTGCTTTATTACTGTTTAGGCTCTTAAACCACCGCTTTTTCGGCGGCCTTACGGGCGCTGCGCTTTTCGGCGTGGGCGGTCGCGGCCTCGCGTACCCAAGCACCTTCATCATAAGCCTTGTTACGGGCTTTTAGACGCTGTGCATTACAAGGGCCACCGCCTTTGACCACTTGCCAAAATTCTTCCCAATCAATTTCGCCGTAGTCGTAGTGACCGCGCTCTTCGTTCCATTTCAAATCTTTGTCTGGAAGCGTTAAGCCCAAGAATTCTGCTTGGGGTACGGTTGCATCGACAAACGCTTGGCGCAATTCATCGTTGGATTTGCGTTTGATTTTCCAAGCCATCGACTGAGCAGAGTGCGTAGATTCGGCATCGCTTGGACCAAACATCATCAACGAAGGCCACCACCAGCGGTTGAGGGCATCTTGTGCCATTGCTTTCTGTTCGGGTGTACCTTGTGCCAATTTCATGGTGATTTCATACCCTTGGCGTTGGTGAAAACTCTCCTCTTTACAAATACGCACCATCGCACGGGCGTAAGGGCCATAAGAAGCCCGCGTAAGCATTACTTGGTTCATGATAGCCGCGCCATCTACCAACCAGCCTACGGCTCCAATGTCTGCCCACGTCAACGTAGGATAATTGAAGATACTAGAATATTTGGCTTTACCTGAGTTGAGATCTTCGAACATTTGTTCTCTAGAAGTCCCTAGGGTTTCTGCCGCACTGTATAAGTATAACCCGTGGCCTGCTTCGTCTTGCACTTTGGCCAATAGGCCAATTTTGCGGCGCAACGAGGGCGCGCGGGCAATCCAGTTGCCTTCGGGCAACATTCCTACGATTTCAGAATGGGCGTGTTGAGAAATTTGACGAACCAATGTCTTGCGATATTTCTCAGGCATCCAGTCTTTAGGCTCAATTTTTATTTCTGCGTCTATTTTTGCTTGAAACTTGGCCTCTAAATTTTCTAATGTGTTTTCCATAATATCGTTGGTTTATTCTTTTCGGATGTTCTTTTATCGGTCTTGTACTAGTCTTTGCTCCTTATATTGCAAGTATCACGCCAGACTTTAATTGCTGATTAGCTGCCTTTTAGTGCTCTTCCTGTAGGCTATTTTGCTAACAACTGTTCGTACGGTTTTACTTATAAGGATAAAATAGGCTTTTTCGTTTCCACAATTGGCTATTTAAGCTTTTTTTGACAATAATTCTACATAAATGAACCGCTTCTAGGGCTTTCGATATTCTTTATTCCTTACACTTGATCAAAATCGACCACTACTTTTTCTGTCGTGGGAAAAGATTGGCAGGTGAGAATAAAACCTGCATCTACTTCGTCCTGCTCCAAGGCGTAATTAACTTCCATTTCTACACTGCCTTCGACCAATTTGGCGCGGCAAGTACAACAAACGCCTCCTTTGCAAGCGAAGGGCAAATCTGCGCCCTGTTTGAGAGCCGCATCGAGTAAATTTTCGCTGTCGAAGGGCAGCTCAAACTGAAAGGCTTTACCGTCGAGCTTGATGGTTACGTCCGTAACTTTCCCTTTATCCTTGGCTTTGGGGGCGCGCTTGCGCTCTTGCCCTAGTTTGCCTAAAGGCGAAGTAAACAACTCAAAGTGAATCTTTGCTTGATCAAATCCTTGCTCTAATAAACTATCGCGCACCGCAAAAATCATCGGTTCTGGACCACAAGAAAAACACTCATCTATATCAGTAACGTCCAACAATCGGGTAAAAATAGCACCACATTTTTCGCGATCAATTCGGCCATTCATTAAGGGCGCATCCAGCATTTCGCGACTCAAAAAATAATGCACCGTTAAACGGCTCATGTAGACATTTTTGAGGGCTTCTATCTGTTCTTTAAAAATAATAGACCCTGTGTTTTTATTCCCATACAACAACGTAAAACGGCTGTTGGGCTCGGTTTCTAAGACCGCTTTTAGAATCGACAAAATCGGCGTAATGCCACTGCCTGCGGCTACGCCGACATAATGTTTTTCATTGTCGGGCGACAACTCTGTATAAAATTTGCCTGTAGGGGTCATGACCTCCAATTGATCCCCTTTTTTGAGCTGGTTGTTGGCATACGTAGAAAACTTACCATTGGGCACTTGCTTAATGGCCACGCGTAATTCGGCGCTGTTGGGGCTACTGCAAATAGAATACGAGCGGCGAACTTCCTCGCCATCAATCTCCGCTTTGAGCGTTAGATACTGCCCTTGTATAAATTTATAGTCGGCGGCCAATTCGCTAGGCACTTCAAAAGCAATGGAACAGCAATCCCGCGTTTCTTCGTTGACATCACTTACTGTTAAGGTGTGGAATGTTGGTTTCATTTATAGTGGTACTATTCTAGTTATTATAGGATTACAAAAAGGCCAAACCGTTATTTATGAAAGGCCAATAAAGGCAAACGCGTCGCGCGGCTCATACTTTTGGTGGTACTGCCCCCGCCAAACAACTTATCCCAAAGGCTTCGATGGTGGGTGAGCATAGCCAAAATATGAATGTCATTGATGCGGCAAAAAGTCTGCAACCCTTCCTCTACCGACTCGGCGCTAAAATTGGAAAAGCTAACAGGCAAGCCTTTAAAATCTTCCTCAAATCGCGCTCTAAAACTTGCTTCGTCAGGATCGTTAAACGGTCCCTCTACCAAATTGATGTGTACACAGTGAACGGTTGCTTTGATGGCGGTAGCGACCACAGCTAATTGAAAGAGCAACTCGTTGTCTTTCTCATCAAAATCGGTCGCGTAAGCAATGTGCTGTACAGGTTTAAAAACAGCGCCCTCAGGTATTGCCAAAACGGGACAGGTCGCCCCTTGAATGACTTTGCCTGTATTGGTTCCCCAAATTTTGTCCAAGGCTTTCCCCGAACCGTGCGTCCCCATAACAATTAACTCTGCTTCCAGTTCTTTCGCCAGCGAAACAAGGGTATTTTCCGAACCTGGCTTGATGACGTACGACAAACGCACTTGGTCGGGCGTATCGTTTACAGGGGGACGAGTGGCGGCATGTAAGTGCTGCAACACTTCCTCTTCCTTGGCATTGTAAATTGCCTGAATTTGCTCGATTGGATAAGTTGATTCGACATACGGTGGCCAATAAAGATGCACAATGACCAATTCGGCATTTAGATGCTTGGCCATTTCATAGGCGTAATAGTAGCCCCAACTAGAGGCCATAGAAAAGTCTACGGGAACAATTATTTTTTGCATAGTAGTCGTTTTTATAGTCTTCTAATAAGCTAATAAATTCTCTAAAGCCGTCTGTACTTTCTCCGCAGAAGGCAGCATTGTTTTTTCCAAAACTTGGTTGAGCGGAATCGCAGGCGTATCCACCGACCCCAAGGTGCGCACAGGAGCGTCCAACGCTTCAAAGCAATTTTCTTGAATGCGCGCGGCCAAACTCTGAGCGAAGGTACAACTCACTGGCTCCTCGGTCAAGACCAAACAGCGCCCGTGCTTTCTGACGGCTTCGTAAACGGTGTCGGTATCTAAAGGATATAATGTTCTTAAATCTACAATTTCTACCCGACCATCCAACTGTTTACTGGCATTAAGTGCCCAATGGACACCCATTCCATACGTGACCACCACCACCGAGCGGCCTTTTTCTACTTGTTCTGCTGCTGCTTCCTGAGTAATGGCGGCTATTCCAAAAGGCAATTGATAATCCTCGGCGGGCAGTACGGTACGGGCAGTTTCTGTTCCCGGTACTTTTGACCAATACAAGCCTTTGTGCTCTAGAATAACTACTGGATTGGGATCGTAATAAGCCGCTTTCATCAAGCCTTTGAGGTCAGCGCCATTGCTGGGGTAGGCAATTTTAATTCCTTTGATATTGGTCAACACCGATTCTATACTCGACGAATGATAAGGACCTCCGCTGCCGTAAGCACCAATTGGAACCCGCAAAATCATGCTCACGGGCCATTTTCCATTGGATAAATAACAAGAGCGGCTCACCTCCGTAAACAATTGGTTGAGACCTGGCCAAATGTAATCGGCAAATTGCACTTCTACAATCGGCTTTAGGCCAACGGCAGACATTCCCACGGTAGAACCAATAATAAAAGCCTCCTGAATAGGTGTATTAAAGACACGGCTGTCGCCAAATTTTTGAGCCAAGGTGGCCGCCTCTCTGAAAACACCGCCTAACCGTCCGCCGACATCTTGCCCGTATAGTAGGCATTCGGGGTGTTTTTCCATCAATTCATTGACCGCCGTTAAGGCGCTGTCTACCATCACGGTAGGTTCTGCCCCTTCGGGTTGGCGCAAGCCTTTTTCTTCTAAGATAGGCGTTTCCGCAAATGCGTGGGTCAGCAAATCTTCTGGGCGCGGGTCTTCCGCTTCTGTGGCGCGTTGGAAGGCTTCTTGAGCGGCGGCTAAACTTTCTTTTTCTATTTTTTTGATGGTGGCTTCTTTACAACCTGCCGCTTTCAATTGTTGGCGTAAAATCGGATAAGGATCGCGGGTCTTGTGCTCGTCCAAATCGTCGCGGTACCACTCCATACGCACCCCTGACGTGTGGTGGTTGAGCAAGGGTACCTTGGCATGAATCAAAAACGGGCGGCGCTCTGTGCGAATTGTTTCTAGCACTTGTTCTATCGCGTCATAACACTCGGTAAAATCGCTGCCATTGACTTGGATTGCCTCAATACCTTTGAAGCCTTGAATGTATTCAAAAGCATTTTGGGCACGAATCTCCTCCGCACTTGCCGAAATATCCCAATCGTTGTCTTGTATTAAATACAAAATGGGCAACTGCTTGAGCGCGGCCATTTGAAAGGCCTCCGACACTTCGCCTTCCGTAATCGAGGCATCGCCCAAGGAACAAACCACTACGGGCTTATCTGCTAAGTCTTCGGCTAAATTTTGTTGTTCTCTATATTGAATGCCCATAGCCACGCCTGTTGTAGGAATGGCTTGCATGCCTGTGGCAGAGGATTGGTGAGGAATTTTGGGTTTATCATCGTCTTTTAAACTAGGGTGTGCATAATACGTTCGACCACCCGAAAAAGGATCTTCGCGTTTGGCCAATACTTGCAACATCAAGTCGTAAGGTGTCATGCCAATGCTCAATAAAATAGAGTCGTCGCGGTAGTACGGTGCTACATAATCTTGGGGTTTTAGTTGCATTCCCAAGGCCAATTGAATAGCCTCATGCCCTCTCGAAGTAGCGTGTACATATTTGGACGCAATTTTAGTATTGGCTTCGTAGGTTTCGGCCATACTTTTGGCTGTCGCCATTAGCCGAAAGGCCGCTTCTAGGCGTTCTACATTTGGCTTTTTTGCGTCGTTCTTTTTTCTTTTTTCTTTCCCGTTTTTGGGAGCTAGGTTCTCCTTGGTGATCGTCTTTGACATAATTATTGAGCAGATTATTTGATGGCTTACAATATACGAACAACCGTTCGCTTTTTGCAAACTACACGGTCTTTTTTCTATCCGAATGTTCTCTAGAAGGTATAACAGCTTTCTTAGAAGACTGTTAATCGTTGGCGTATAAGATAAGCTTTTTTTTTCATTTCTGTAAAAGGGTGCGGCTACTTGGTTGTCCTTGTATCTAACCACCCTCTAACAAAAAAGGCTGCCCCGAAACTAGTTCGAGGCAGCCCATCTATTTATACTTTAATAATTCTTATTCGATAACGACCTTAAACGTCGTGTGCTCATTCGCCGCTTGTACCTCTAACGCGTAAACGCCGGCAGGTAATTGTGCAATTGGTAGGGCAATCGTATTGTTATCAACCGCCTCTAATTGGCGACTCAATACTTCTTGTCCAAGTACACTCATCAAGCGAATGTTTACGGAAGTGGTAGCATTCAAATCAAAGCCGACCCAAAGGGTATTGTTGGCAGGATTTGGATATACGTTTACTTGTTCCGCTAGTTCTAAGTTCGTGATGCTGATAAATCGAGCTTCCACACTATCCGTTTGCGTACAACCATTGGCATCGGTTACGGTAGCGTAATAGAATGTATTGTTCATCAAACCTGTAGCCGTTGCCGTTGTCTGGTTGTTGGCATTCGCATCCCACAAGTAAGTGTAAGGCGCAACACCTCCTACTGCTGAAGCAGTCGCGGTACCATTTCCGTTAGCAACTAGAGAGAGGAATAAAATGTTAGGTTCTGTCAACGTGATGTTCGTGCTGCTGCTACATCCATCGCTGTCCGTAACCGTAACCGTATAATTAATATTAGCAGACAAACCTGTTGCCGTTGCCGTTGTTTGGCTGGCAGCGCTGGGCGACCAATCGTAGGTATAAACCCCTGTCCCACCTGTACCAACGACAGTAGCAGAACCATCTGTTCCACCAAAACAAGCAATATTGTTGCTATTAATAAGAACAACAGAAATAGGTGCCGTTAAGTTAACCGTTACTGTCGTTGTAGCCGTAACGTTATTAGCGTCGGTCACTGTTACAGTGTAAGTACCCGCTGCTAAGTTAATAGCTGTCGTCGTTGTTTGACTAATTGCATTCACATCCCACAAATACGTGTAAGGAACAGCTCCTCCACTTGCGGTTACAGTAGCGGTACCATTGGCCAAGCCACAGCTAGCATTAGTAGTACTTGTTGTCAACGAAAGTGTAGAGAAAATAATGATCGTACTACTGTTTGCTGTACATCCATTAGAATCGGTCACCGTCACCCCGTAATTCGTATTGTTCATTAAGCTAGTAGAAGTAGCCGTTGTTTGGTTGTTTGACCAAAGGTAAGTATAAGTCCCTGTTCCACCAGTTACTACAGCCGTGGCTGTCCCATTGTTGTTATCGTTGATTGTTACGTTTACTGCCGCAACGGGCTGTGTTAAAGTTACAGTAGCGACTGCTGTACAACCATCACTATCGGTAACAGTAACATCATGTGATGTATTTGCCGTAAGGCCTGTTGCTGTAGCCGTTGTCTGAAAACCTGTGGTTACTCCCCATACAAAAGTATAAGGACCTGTTCCGTTCGCTCCTGCTACAGTAGCAGTACCTGTGTTGTCGCCAAAGCAAGCAACATTGATAGTACTAACAATAGTAGCTGTTACAGGAGTAGTGGTGTTTACTCCAACAGTAGCTGTGCTAGAGATGCCGCTCGCATCCGTCACGGTAACGGTGTAGGTAATTCCTCCTGTCAAATTGGTTGCCGTAGCGGTTGTTTGACTATTGGTGGCAGCATCCCACAAATACGTGTAAGGGGGCGTACCACCCGTTACGATAGCCGTAGCGGTACCATTGTTTAAGTTACATGTGGCATTGGTGCTTGTTGTAGTAATTGAAGGAGCGTTAAACGTAACAAAGCCGTTTGCTGTACCCATACAACCGTTCAAATCCGTTACAGTAGCGCCATACGTTGTGTTGTTCATCAAACCAGTAGCCGTAGCCGTCGTTTGGTTATTGGCATTGGCCGACCAAAGATAAGTATAAGCACCCGTTCCTCCTGTTCCTACTACGGTAGCAGTACTATTGTTATTATTAGTAATGGTTGCTCCTACGACAATTGGATTAGTTAATGTTGCAGAGCTAGTAGTTGTACAACCATTCCGATCCGTAACGGTCACGGTATAGGTTCCTGCAAGTAAGCCACTGGCAACCATTGTTGTTTGTCCACCAGCGCTGGCATCCCACAAATAGGTATAGGGGGCAGTTCCACCTGCCGCTGTCGCGGTGATCTCTCCATCAGCTGCTCCAAAGCAGCTAATTTGCGCCCCGTTGTAGTTAGAGGTTACTGCTGTGGTAGTCGTTACTACAGTAGCAGAACCAGTAATTGTAGCTGTTGCAGTAGCAAGATTTCCTGCGTTGTCCGAAATACTCACTGTATATGTCCCTGGGAGTAAGTTAATTGCAGTAGCCGTGGTTTGGTTAGCAGCATTGGCATCCCACAAATAAGTATAAGGGGCTGTTCCACCTGTTGCAGTGGCAGTCGCGCTACCATTGGCAAGGCCACAAGTAGCATCAACCACGTTGTTGATTGTTACCGCAAGAGGGGCAGAAGAACAAGCTTTGTCAATAGAAATGTCATCAATAGACAAGACATATTGGTCATTAGAGTTGTTGCGGAAAGCTATATACACGCTTTGTCCAGCAAAAGCAGCCAAACTAACCGAACGCGCTGTTACAACAGAATTTTCAGCAGCAATGCTAAAAACTATTGCTCCTCCTGTGGTGAAATCACTAGTAACAGGTATTGCTCCAGCAATACTACTCGTCACCCAAACTTCGTAACCATCTCTAAATATCGTATCAACAGCTTGTGCTTCCCAAGAAAGGTTGGTCGTAGCATCAATTCCTACAATTTGTGGCGTAATCAACCAGTCATCAGAAATTCCAGCAGGGTTCCAACCAAGATGTAACTGCCGCTACGTTATCGGTAGAACCTGCGATCCAGTTGCTTTCTGCAACTATCCACTGATCAAATGCCGCAGGAATATTAGAGTTAGCAGGGGCGGCATCTACATCAATAACCGTGATATTGGTAGGCATAACATTGCTCGCACCTTCAAAATCTTCAAAATAGAGGTTAGTCGTATTAACTCCCGTCAAAGGAAGACTGGCTGTAATGACCGCTCCTGTTGCATCCGTTACCGTAATGCCATAGGTGCCCGCCATTAAGTTGCTAGCCGTAGCTGTTGTTTGACTGGCGGCTGCCGCATCCCATTGGTAAGTATAAGGCGCTTGTCCACCTGTAGTAGTCAAGCTAATAGACCCGTTTGCGCCATTACAACTCGCAGGAATGGTTGTATAAGTGGCCGCTAAAGCGATACTATTTTCAATAACAATATCGTCCAATCCTAAGAGTACTTTATCATTAGAATTGTTGCGAAACGCTACATAGATACTTTGTCCAGCAAAGGCGGCCAAACTTACTGTGTGAGGCGTAAATAAAGTATCCTCGGCAGCAATGGCAAAAACAACAGTTCCGCCAGTTGTAAAATCTGTAATCACAGGTGCGGCACCAGCAATCGTGCTCGTCACCCAGACTTCATAGCCATCCGCAAAATTAAAATTAAAGGCCATCGCCTCCCAAGAGAGCGTTGTAGTGGTATTGATGCCCGCTACTTGCGGGGTAATCAACCAGTCATTGGCTACCCCAACAGGATCTAGCCAAGACGTTACGGCCATGATCGTATCATTACCATTGTAAGGATTCAAGGTCAACGTCCAAGAATCAAACGCCGCTGTATTGGTATTGGCAGGAGCGACATCTCCATCTATAATGGTTAAATTGGCAGGAATCGTCGCATTGTTATTATCGAAATCCTCCGAATAAAGAACCTGTGCCGTACTCTGTTGTGCCAGTAGGCCTACTAGGAGTAGTAGAAAAAATGTGGTAATTAGCTTCATGTAATTGTATTAAAGTTATGAAATGAGTTGTGCTTAAGGGTATATTTAATACGTTGTCTTCAAGGGGGAGCTTGCTAGTTCACTCAATGGGCTAGTCCGTGTAGTAATAAAGTCGTCAACTGTTCTTTAAGGGCTCTAGGGCTCACTTTTCGACTAGGTTTGTACCAATAGTGTAGCCAGCGTACCGCTGTTAGTAGGGTGTACAACGCCACTCTAGGGTCGGTGTCGCGCAGTTCTTGTTTTTCAATGCCTGTTTGTATAATCCCTTGCAAACGGCTTTCGTAGGTTTTTCTCAGCTCCAAAAAAGCGGATAAATTCGTCTCTGTCAAATGCCGCCACTCGTTGTTAAAAACGGTAACGGAGGTAGGGTTTGTTATGGCAATATCTACGTGTAGACCAATCACAGCTTGTAACTGATCCAACGCGTTGCCGCCTTTGTGCTCTATTTTGTCCAACCCTTCTATAAACTGTTGGGCATTGTCAAAACATATTTTGTGCAACAACTCTTCTTTGGAGCCAATATGGCTGTATAAACTCGATACTTTGAGGTTGACTCGCTCTGCCAATTCTCGCATAGAAGCAGCGCGGTAGCCCCGCTCCCTGAATAAACGTGCGGCGGCCTCATAAATCGCAGCCTTTTTGGGTGTTTTTTTCTCGATCATAATATTGGGCATAGATTGGCGCGAATTGATCTTACTCAAATAAAGAACAAAGATAGACAAACATTCACAAATAAAGAACACTTTTTTACAAAGAGACCACAAAATTAAGCAAAATTAGGGAGAATGGTAAAAAACCGTTAGTTTTGCTACCATTCTAGGAGGCATTATGGCAGCCTTCATTCTTCGCACTATAAAATACTTGCAATGAAATTTTTTGTTGATACAGCTAATTTGGAACAAATTCAGGAAGCCTATGATTTAGGTATTTTGGATGGTGTTACGACCAACCCTTCTTTGATGGCGAAAGAAGGCATTAGTGGCGAGCAGGCCATTTTGGATCATTATTCTAAAATCTGTGCTATCGTAGATGGCGATGTGAGCGCGGAAGTTATTTCCACCGATTTTGAAGGTATTGTGCGCGAGGGCGAGATCTTGGCTGCCTTAGATCCGAACATTGTGGTCAAGGTACCGATGATCAAAGATGGCATCAAAGCTATCAAGCACTTCTCCGACAAAGGGATTCGCACCAACTGCACCTTAGTGTTCTCTGCGGGACAGGCACTTTTGGCCGCCAAAGCAGGAGCCACTTATTTATCGCCTTTTATTGGACGGGTTGATGATATTCTTGGGATGGGTTGGAGTTGATAGACCAAATCGTACACATCTACCACAACTATGGGTACAAAACAGAGGTTTTAGCGGCCTCTATTCGCAACCCGCTGCATATCATTAAGTGTGCAGAGATTGGCGCGGATGTCGTAACTTGTCCACTCAACGCTATTTTGGCCTTGCTCAACCACCCTTTAACCGATCAAGGGTTGGCTAAGTTTTTGGCAGACCATAAACGCGCGAATGGGTAATTTTTCACCTATTTTTTTAAGTTAAGCGGTCGAGGGGTAGAAAATCACCCCTCGACCGCTTCTTTTTATGATGTAACAGTTGTGTTACAACGACCACTTCATCAACTTCTTGATCCAGCTCAATTTGAGGCTGAAAGGCGCATAACGAATAGGCTCTTCGATCAAAAAGGAACGGTGCAAGACAGATTTCTTGTGAGAAAACAAATCAAAAGAATGCTTTCCGTGGTACGCCCCAATTCCGCTCTCTCCTACTCCACCAAAAGGCAACGCGCCGTTGACAATGTGCATCAAGGTATCATTGATGGTCACGCCCCCCGCAGAAGTTTGCTCCAATACCGCGTCAATTTTCTTATCATGTCTTAGAGAACATATACAAGGCCAAGGGCTTTGGGCGTGCATTAATCATATCAATGGCTTCGCGTAAGTTACCATAAGTAAGGATGGGCAAAATAGGCCCAAAATTTCCTCTTGCATAATGGCCGAATCCCAGTCCACGCCTTCTAAAAGCGTCGGCGCAATGTATTTATTTTCTTTGTCGGTTTTACCGCCAATTAAGATCTTCCCCTCTTCCAAATAACCCGCTAAACGGTCGAAGTGATCGTGCGTAATAATACGCGCAAAACTATCGCTCTGTTGCGGCTCGTCGCCAAAAAACTCCCGAATATAATAGGTCATTTTTTCCAACAAGGCATCTTTAATTCGTTGATCTACCAGCAAATAATCAGGCGCAATACAAGTCTGTCCTGCATTGATGAATTTTCCCCAAACAATACGCTTGGCGGTATAATCCAACTGCACATCTGTATCCACAATACAAGGACTCTTTCCTCCTAGTTCCAAGGCTACAGGAGTCATGTGTTTGGCTGCCGCTTGGTAGATAATCTTTCCGACCTTAGTACTTCCTGTAAAGAAAATAAAATCGAATTTCTCATCCAGCAGCAATTGAGTTTCCTCTACGGCTCCTTCTACGACTTTGATATATTGCGCATCAAACGTACTGTTAATCAAGCGCGCCATCAAAGCAGAAGTGTGGGGAGCCATTTCCGAAGGCTTCAAAACAGCCGTGTTTCCAGCCGCGATTACGCCCACCAAAGGCGCTAACAACAACTGCATAGGATAATTCCAAGGCGCAATGATTAGAATCGTTCCGTAAGGCTCCGAATAAATGTGGCTGCTAGCAATCGCTAAAAACGGCGGCGTATTCACTTTTTGGGGCCTCGCCATTTGTTCAACTTACTTAAAGCCTTGTCTAAGTCGGTAATAACGAACCCTACTTCTGTGGTATAGGCTTCAAATTCATGCTTGTGCAAATCCTTGTGTAAGGCTTCGATGATCGCGTCTTCGTTGTTCTCGACCAGCTCTTTGAGCTTTTCTAATTGCTCTTTGCGAAATTTGAGCGATTTGGTGGCGCCACTAGCAAAGTAAGCGCGTTGTTTTTGTAGTATAGACTGCACGTCTTCAGCAGTCAGTTCGGGAGCTTTGGTAGTTGTACTCATATTATTAGAATAGATCGTTTGGAATGGATTGATAATGTTGAAGGGCTTAACGCCACCTCATTGGATAATTGGTGTCCTGTTAACCAAAAAATTAACAGCGTTGATCTCTTATAGAACTCTAAAATGCGAAAATGGTTTTAACAAACACTAGCGTCTGTTAAAACCATTAATATAAATCATTTATTGGGCAATGTCAAGTTGATGGCTCTAAAAACCGTAATCCTCGCAATCTGTGGTAAATTCAGTACTGTCAAAATTAGGACTACGATTGATGTTGGTGTATTCGTATTTCTCAAACATACCCCGCTCATCGTACAGCATCTGCACAACGGGCATATAGGTTTCTTTGTCGATATAAACCACTACTTTGCTGGCATAGGCACTTGGCACACTCAGCGTTGTGCCTTTTTTAATACGGCGCGCATAGGAAACCTTGCTATTTTTTTCCTTGATTAGATAATCGGAGGCCACAATAAGACGAGATAACTGAAATGCAGTACTCGTCGCGATCTGTGGTATAAGAAATGTACTCAAGCCACTTGGGCGGATAATATAAATGCGGTGACAAGGACGGCCATGAATAGCACCTCGCCTTTGTAAGTATACAACTGATCCATGCTTATCCCCGCTTTCTCTGCGGTCGATTCAAAACCACTCAACAATACATTGACAAAGCTTAACCCTGCATCTTTGACGGTGTGGTGGTTCTCTGCCACTACTTTGGAGTCGTAAATGCTCAAACTAACGTTCACCCAAGGAAAACCATTAGGGTTAATATATGCTTTGTTGTTGTTCCAACCAAACAACATACAACATTTCTACCCCTGTGTCTAAATCTTTCATGTAGACTTTACGCGGGCTTTCTTGTACGCGAAATTGCAAGTTTTTAGTGGTATACTCGTTACCAAAACGCTCTTTGGAGACCAAATCAAAAGAAGATTGTTTCATATTGTGAATGGCCGATTTCATTTTTGCCATAATGGCAACAGGGTCTTGGGCAGCTATGGTAGAACTAACAGCCAACAATAGGCTGCTTATTAAGAAGAATAACTTCATAATTTAACGATCGATTAATGGTGTTGAAAAAGTAGTAAAGACAGAATTTCCCTTTGCCTAACTTCGATACCTTACAAAAGGTTGTCACAAAATAAGACTTCTACTACTAGAGCTTTAAAAAAAGGAATTCCCCTATGACTAGTAATAGTTTCTATCGGCTTAGCCAAAAAAAGTAAATCATTCCGAACAAGGTTCGGAATGATTTAGCTAAAAAACAAATACAGTACCAGCTTTGATAGAAGCTGTGAATTTATTAGTTGTACATCTTATTGTTGTAAAATAACTTTTCTAGTAACTAGTTGGTCGCCAATGCGCAATTGCAATAAATACAAACCGTTGGATTGCCCTGCCAAATTAATGGCGCGGTTGTACTGTCCCGCTACGTTATTAACCGTTTCCGTATAAACCGTTCTACCCAATACATCACTTACAACCAAGTCTACGTCTTCACCCAAACCATTCAAGCGGAAAGAAACATTGACTTGATTACTAGTAGGATTAGGGAATACTTGCAAGGTGCGCGCTACGGTTTCGACATAATCCACATTCACATTACAATATTCTACCGTTACACTATCAACAAACTGTACCGTATCAATAAAGTGAGAAATAGTTACCTCAATGGTCATAGAACCTGTTGTCAACGTGTGGGTTCCTACTCCTAAAGCAGCGCTCAACGTGACGGCACCATTACCACAAATATCATCTGCATTAAAGGCCGCATTATCGTCGTCCCAAATTTCTAAGGTGTAGCTTTGTCCATCAGCCAAGACTACTGGGCAGGGAAAACCATTGTATTGCGTGGATACTCGTTATTTTGAGTGTTTCCAATAAGACCGAAATTAGGATCGGTGTTAATGGTATCTCCATTACCGATCAAAATCATGTACATATCAGGCGCACCAGCAATACCCAATGGAGGCGTTCCAATATCGTCATTACAAGAGTTGCCGTAATCACCGGCCACAACAACCGCTTCTAACAAATAAGGAAAGGTATCAATAATAACCTGCTGTGTAATGGCTACCGTGCTGTCTGTAGCAATACCAAAATCGTAGAGAACGGTATCAGGATTTTCTAAAGTAGACGTTAGACCATTGCCAAAATCCCAGCTGTAGCTAAATCCTGGATTGCCATTGCTAGGCACCAAGTTGGTAATCACCACCTGAAAAGGCGCACAGCCCATTCCTGTATCCGTTACAAAACTAGCATTCGTGTCAGGAAACACCTCAAATTGCAAAGGAATTGGCGGAGAAGGAAAAACGAAGCCCGAAATCTGAATTTCAAAATTCACGTTCACCGTAAACACGCCCGAAGCGCCAGGGGTTCCGCACAAGGTAATACAACCGTCGCGCGTCAGTGGAGCAACTTCATCGTACAACATGGGTGCAGGACGGTCTCCGATCCAAGATAAACCAGGTGGCAGGCCCGTTACACTCAATACTTTGAAGTGGTCAATGCTAAGACCAGCAGGTACATTAGTGCCAGGAGGGGCTACCGCTGCCAATGGATCCGTAGTATAAGGTAAACGGTAGCTCATGGACTCTTGGTAATAAGCATTTTTGTAGGCAGAGGGGAGCGAATCCACGACAATGGTATCTGCGGGAATACCAGCAGGCAAAGCGATGGTACAGCCGGGACACTGCGCTTGGGCTCGTTGACTAGCGGCCAAACTTAGTAGCAGTACTAAGATTCCTAATAGGTTTATTTTTTTCATTGCAACTATTTTTTTTTGATGCTCTAACAACAAAGCTCCTAGACTTAGAAGATCATTGGTGTCGGCCATCGTTGATGTATACAGCAAAGAGCGCCTGTTGTAGCTCTCTAATACTTTGCTTCATAAAATTAAGCTTTTTTTGAGCTTTTGCAAATCTCTTGCCCATTCTCAAAAAAAAACCTACAAACGCTGGGTAGCCTTTGTAGGTTCTTATTTATAGCGGTATAGAAATTTATTTTGACTAAAAATCAACACAACATTATCGCACGATCAATTTTTGAGTTTGGTTGCTGTAACCGTCTGTCAATTCTACGATGTATAGACCTGCTGCCAAATTAGCTACAGGAATAGTAGCACTGATGTTACCCAATACGCCATTAGCCGCCGTTTGGTAAACCGTTCTACCCATAGCATCGATCAAGTTGATGTTCAAATCAACACTTTTCTTGGTAGTAAAGTAAACATTTACGTTGTCTTCGTTGGCAGGATTTGGGAAAACCATGAATACAGACACATCACTCAATTGGCGTACAGCGATACTCTCATCTATTTCATGACCACGTGTAGCACTTCTGTTAATGCCGTAAGACAAGAAGTTGTTCGCTCCTGTTCCACCACAATCCGTAGTAATTACACTACCATTTTGGTTAATCAAAGCCAAGGTATTGGTAATGTTACCAATAGACATAGATCCTTCGGTGAATACGTCGAAAATCTCTAGCACTTCATTCATCCCACTAATATCCGCAGAACTAAAAATACCCGCGTTGTTCATACTATCGCAAAAACCAGCAATAGCAGGCTCTCCAGTAAAGGCAGCCAATAAAGTAAACAAATCACAACAAGGATTGCCATTCGCATTTCTACCATTCAACAAAGAATCGGCTAGGTTTTTAATAATAGGCAAACTATATCCTACTGCTGTCAAGTCAAAAATGTCGCCATCTGCTAGCGTGATGCCATAGCGCGCTACATCACTAGGTATAAAAATACCATCAGCATCAGCACCCAAAATCACATCACCACCACCACCAGTCGTATCGGGGGCACCAGTACCATCAACGGCTACGGTACCACGCTTAGTAATGATATACTCGGTTGTCGGCAAATCAGCAGAACCTGTAACAGACAAACTAGGAGTAGGTGTAAATACATTCAAACCAACGGTACCATGAAAACCAGTAGTAATTTCAGGAGCTGTAGTGCTTCCAGCACAACAAGTTTGAGCAGTAATTTGAGTGTTAAAAGCTAATAGACAAAGGCTAGAAGCCATTAGTGTAAGTAATTTTTTCATAAAACGTTTTTTTTAAAAAATAAAAGGAAGTATTTCTGTAAATCGCATTCTATAATACACCTATAACAAGTTATTTTACAGCCCGCTATAGAGATTCCGTTTGTTATTGTACCATCAATTTTTGAGTTTGATAGCGGTGCCCATCGGTTAACTCTACCAGGTATACACCAGCAGCTAAATTATGTACGGGAATCGTCGTGTTGATGTTACCCAACACATTATTAGCGGCAGCTTGGTAAACCGTTCTTCCCATAGCATCGATTAGGCTAATGTTCAAATCTACGGCCTTTCTTGTGGTAAAATGAACATTAATTTGATCCGTCTGAGCAGGATTCGGAAAAACCATAAAGGAAGAAACAGCACTCAAGGTGCGAACAGCAATCACATTGCCTATTTCATAGCCATATTTAGCCATTCGGTTAACACCATAAGATAGAAAATTGTTGGCTCCTGTTCCACCACAGTCGGGCATAATAAAAGCGCCATTTTGGTTAACTATATTTAGGACGCTTGTAATGTTACCAATAGAAATACTTCCATCAGAGAAAACGTCAAAAATTTCCAACACCTCATTCATTCCATTGATATCCGCCGCACTGTAAATCCCTGCATTGTTTAAACTATCACAAAAACCAGCCAAAGCAGGTTGGCCAAGCATTGCGCTTAACAAGCCAAATAAATTACAACAAGGTTGACCGTTTACATTTTCTCCATTAAGCAAAGAATCTGCTAGATTCTGTAAAACAGGCAAGTTGTAGCCAATAGCGGTGATGTCAAATGTATCGCCTGTTACGAGGGTAATGCCATAACGCGTCATGTTTTGCGGCATAAAAATACCGTCTACATCAGCTCCCAAAACGACATCGCCACCGCCACCAGTTGTATCGGGCGCTCCCATCCCATCAACGGCTACCGTATTTCGTTTGGTAACAATATACTCTACGTTGGGCAAATCTGCACTTGCGGTTATAGTTAAAGTAGGAAGCGGCGTGTTTGTGTTACTAGCAATCTGACTAACCGTATAAAATCCCGTCGTTACCTCGGGGGCAGTCGTTCCTGGGGCACAACAAGTTTGGGCGAACATCTGTGCGCTCATCAAGAAGCAAATAAGGGGCAAGGTGATAGAAGTAATTACTTTGTTCATAGTAGTTTTTTATTTCTTAAATAGGGTTAGTTTTTCAAAAAACGGTCTAAGTGTAAGGGTAAATTTAAAGCTTTATTTGACAGTTCGCCTTTTTTCAAGTAAAAAATTATTCGTTTCTCTTTTTTGATAGCTTCCTAGCAATTGCCCTGATTCTCGGACGCGTTTCTTTAAGTTAAATTTAACGTTTGATTTGTTCAGAAGAAATATTGTACTAAATTTACTTGATTTTTCAGTAGAAAAAATTGATTTTGGGCGCTTACTTTAAAAAACTGCAAGTAGTGGCCAGCATCCTTTTTTTAGCGCACTACTTCCCTATTTACGACTTGTTCTTCTATTTTAATAAAAAATAAAACGACTTATGAATAAACAATTTCTTTGGTCTAAGCTCTTAATTCTTAGCTTTCTATTAGCAAGCTTTTCAGTACTTGGACAGGGAACCATCACCGGTGTTATGATGGACTCTATAGAAAACGAACCCATATTGGGGGCAGAAATTCGCATCAACAATCTGGAGGGTGGATTTGTCACAGGAGCCTCTACCGATTTTGTCAACGGCGCCTATACCGTTGCCGTTCCTGCGGGCAGTTATCAATTAGTAGCCAGCTATATGGGCTACAAAACCCTAATTATCCCTGTTACGATTAAAGATAAAGAAACGCTAACGCTTAATATCAACATGGCGGAGGAAGTGAATGTTTTGAATGTCGTCACCAAAACCGCCTCGCGCTTTGAAACCCCCATTGGTAAATCTTCGATTTCTATTGATGTGGTACAACCAACGTTGGTAGACAATACCAATGCGACTAAAGTAGATGAGGTCATCGACAAAGTACCCGGTGTTACTGTCGTTGATGGACAAGCCAACATTCGTGGGGGTTCGGGCTTCTCTTATGGAGCAGGTAGCCGCGTGTTGTTGTTGGTGGATGATTTGCCGCTCTTGACAGGCGATGCGGGTCAACCCAACTGGCGCGATATTCCCGTAGAAAACATTTCTCAAATTGAGGTCGTAAAAGGAGCTGCTTCGGCCTTGTATGGTTCTTCTGCCCTCAATGGAATTATCAACATTCGTACGGCCTACGCCAAAAACGAGCCGTATACGAAAGTGTCTATTTTTCAAACCTCGTTCATGACGCCGCGCCGTGCCGAAACGGCTTGGTGGCAACAAGACCAGATTGGTGTCTGGGATGCAGCGACGAATGATTCAACGGCACAAGATACCATCAATCCTACCTTTATGTCAGGGCGTGCGGGCTACCGCAAGCCTATAGAAATGGGAATACAATTTGCCCACCGCCGCAAAATCGGCAAATTTGATTTGACGTTGGGCGGCAATTATTTCTACCAAGATTCTTACCGTGCAGGAGCTTACGAACGCAAATTCCGTATCAACAGTAATATGCGTTACCGCTTTAGTACCAAAGTGAATGTGGGATTGAATGTGAATGTTAATACAGGTTCTGGAGGCAGCTTCTTTTTGTGGGCCAATGAGTCGCCCTACGCGTTAGGATTCCAAGGCGATTCTACCAGTGATAAAATTTACGTGCCGCGTGCAGGTAGTATTACAGAGACCAAAACGCTGCGCTTTAATATTGACCCTTATTTTACTGCCTACGACAACAAAGATGGCAAGCACCGTTTGCAGACGCGCTTCTTTTATGTAGACAATCAGAATGGTCAAAACCAATCCAACTCTTCCAATCTTTATTATGGAGAATACCAATACCAACGCAAATTCAAAATAGAATCTAAGTTTTTAGGAGATTTTAAATTGGTCACAGGCGTAGTAGGGATGTATACTTATGCTAACTCACAACTATTTGGTAATGCGGAGTACAACATCGCCAACAGCGCTTTGTACGTGCAAGGCGAGCAAGGTTTTTTTAAGGAAGCCAACTCTGATAACACCAAGTTAACCTTGATTGTAGGGGCGCGTTTGGAATACAACAGCATTCAAAGCCCTGACTCGGTGTTGGTGGATCCGTCTCCAGATGGAGAAGGCCTCATCGAAAACCCAGAACCACTCTCCCAGGAGGCTAAACCTGTATTTCGTGTAGGTTTAAATTACGAATTAACGCCCTTTACCTTTCTGCGGGCTTCTTATGGACAAGGATACCGTTACCCTACTATTGCAGAGCGGTACATTACTACTTTAATTGGCAGCGACGGGCAAGCCTTAGCCATTTGGGCCAACCCTGAATTGCAATCAGAAACAGGCTGGTCGGCAGAGATTGGAATTAAGCAAGGCTTCAAAATTGGCAACTTCAAAGGTTTTATTGATGTGGCAGGTTTCTGGACAGAATACCAAAACATGATGGAATTTACGTTTGGTGGAGGTGATCCTTCTCAAACGGGAATTGGCCCAGGCCAAAGCTTATTTTTCCAATCGGTTAATATTGACGACACCCGTATTATTGGAGGAGAATTCAGTATTATGGGTACAGGTAATATTGGTGGGGTCAACTTCAATGTCTTGGCAGGATACACCTTGTTATTTCCACAATTCCAAAACTGGGACAACGACAGCACGATTCGCCAACTGTCCACCACCGATTATAACATTCTAAAATACCGCAATGTCCACACGGTTAAATTTGACATAGAAGCTTTTTTCTTGAAAAGCAAAGCGCTTTCTGTTGGTTTTTCTGTGAACTACAACAGCGAAATGGCCAACATTGACAAAGCGTTCGAAGACCTACTGGTTCAGTTTGACGGCGACGATGATTTATTTGGAATCGGTCATTACCGCGACAATTTCAATGCGGGAGAGTCTATTAATATGAGTGCGCGGATTGGTTATCGCCACGCCTTCAAAAACAGCGAAGGAAAAGAAACGGCAGCTGTTAAGCTATCCTTGGTGGGCAAAAACTTACTCAACCAAGAATACATGATTCGCCCTGCTCTAATAGATGCCCCTAGAAACATTACCGTTCGTTTAGATGTAGAATTCTAATTCTATTCGGAACACTAAGTCATTGACTATAAATTGAGCCCTTTCAGATCATTCTGAGAGGGCTTTTTTGTGTTTGGGGGTATTAGACTTTATTTTGCTTGCCCACATTGATACCGCTCTTCTACAAAAGTAGCGATCTACTCCTACTTTTCAGAAGCGCAATGAGACGCTATCAACCTTTATAGAAAGCAGGGTTAAGAAAGTAATGAGAATATAAAAGGACGCATTTTGGATGCCCATAGGGAGGCTATGAAACAATGAACTGACTATGAATCCTGTAGTGCTTCTAAAAATATTCTATACAAAATAGAAGGACTAATAATTTATTTGCTATATTAGACTTTACTTAAGAAAATTTCTTGGTTGGGGAAGTTTTCTAGTATAATTCCAAGACGGTTGGTTATCTACACTGTTGTGGTATAACTACTATTTGGGCTGGTTATCCCAACCTTTTTGAACTAAATTACTAAATTTTTAGCTTGGGGGTATTATAGTAGTTTGAGTCGGGGACAAGCCCCTAGTTCTGCGTGAGCTCCCTACGGGAGTACCACGGCTTAGAACTAGGAATATCCTCCATCTCCAAAATAACAAGCTCCGCTTGATTTTGTAAACAGGGGATATCCCCGACTCTGTTGCCTGCAAGCAGAAAAAAGAAAAAACAAAACCAATGTTTGAAAATTTCCTTGAACTCATGAGAAACCAAGAAGAGAAGGCCAGAAAAGCAATACCGTCAAGAGTATTTGCTAATCACTTCACGGCGATAGCATACAAAATTGATGCTGATAACAGTAAATACAATTTAAAAACAATAAATTATTTCAACAACTTAACATCAAAAAATGCCAATCTTGAAATAGATAATCTGCAAAAATTATTGGGAAATTCTTGGTCAACTGAATATGCATTTCAAATTGCCAACAAAGTCAACAACAATGATTACTATAAATTTTCTATTCATTGGAGTTTTCCACAAGCGTATTACTCCGTTTATTTAGCTATGACAGCTTTTCATGAAACCTAAAATATAGCAAATGACAAACATGAAAAGTCTATAAAATTATTCGGAAATTCAATAAAAGATAATCATTATCCCGCAGCAATAAGTTTTTTCAGCAAAGGATTGCATAAAGAATTTGAATACTCAGGACTTGATAATTTTACTGAACTCCCTGCGGATTTTTCGGTACTTTCTAATATAAATTCCATTGAAGATGCTGAAAATCAAATAGCTGCTTTTTTGAAATCTACAAGGGAAAAGAACGCTAAACATAAGAGAGAAAGATTGCAAAAAAACAATGACAAAAGATTTCGTACTGCGATGGGAAGTTTTAAAAAAAAATTCAAAAAACAAGATTGGGATTTAATATATGAATCCATTCCTCAAACAACTGTTTGTAACATGCTTTACCGATTAAGAATTAAAGCCAACTATCGAGATGTCGAAACCTTTATTAATGCAGATATAAATTTTAAAGATTTCCACTTGAACATTGGGAAGATAGTCGGTTACTTAAACTTTGTTCACGAGGCATATATATGTAAGGTTATCGGAGTAGAAAGCTATGAAAATATCATAAATAAATTTCCCGAAAGATTGATTGAGAATACCGCTCAAAAAAGATTTAATGAACTAATAAAGCCAATATTTGAATAAAAAAGAGAGTTAGCAAACAACGTCTCGCTATGCACGGCTATGCGAGACGTTGTTTGCCACTAATGAAAAAATAAAATGAACTATCCATTCGGAACAAAAGTCAAAAAAGTCGAGCAAAAGGATAGAACTCAAAAAAAATATTTTGTCCTTGGCGTTTATGCTAGTGCTGTCCACGCAAAATGGATTGGTGCGGATAATAAAATAAAAGTAAAGGCTCTTGCAGTTGCAAGTGAACCTGAAATATTTTGGAGAGGTGACAGAGAAGAAGTAGAAAGGATAATTTCCAAAATAGAAATACCTTCGGAAATTGGCAGATTAGAAGTAGCGGATCCAAGTTTCAATGGACCTTCGGGAATAGAATTGGACAAAAGCTATTTAAATCCATTGGGTTTAACAAGAAATGATGTTTGGTTATGTGACTTGCTACCATATTCAAGATTAAATATTGGACAAGCAAAAGCGATAAAAAGAGAATACGAACCTCTGAAAGATAAATTTAATCTGCCCGAAGTCTCAATTGAAAAAGTGCCTTCAAAATTTAGCGACGACAGAAGATTAAAAGAGATAGTGAAAGAATTAAAAGAATCGGGAGCAAAAAAAATAATTTTACTTGGAGACATTCCGATAAAAGAATTTGTCAATAAATTCAGTAAAGAATATCTAAAATTATCAGAATTTAAAGAATATGGCGAATTCCATGAAATTCAAATAGAAAATATAACTTATCACATTCTCCCATTAGTCCATCCTAGACAAGCGGGGAAATTGGGAAGGTCAAATCATAAATGGTTTCAGCTTCACCAAGATTGGATAAAAAGAAAAGAAAAAGAAAGAGGCATATAACAATGTACATGACGATCATGCTCTTAACGTCGTATGTACTAACCCTTCCCAAAACACAACCTCCGCTTGATTTTGTAAACAGGGGATATCCCTAAACCATTT